>NZ_JACCHK010000001.1:0-4800000 GCF_013410645.1 Micromonospora jinlongensis
CCGGTAACGGGTTCAGTTGACCGGTACTAATAGGCCGAGGACTTGACTACTAAGCTGCTACGCGTCCACTGTGCAACTCTCGATAAACGAACAACAGACCACACATTGTTGGTGTTGGTGTTGTTTGACATGTCGATAGAGTTACGGCGGTCATGGCGGAGGGGAAACGCCCGGTTACATTCCGAACCCGGAAGCTAAGCCCTCCAGCGCCGATGGTACTGCACTCGTGAGGGTGTGGGAGAGTAGGACGCCGCCGGACAATCTTCCAGTCGAGGGCCGCCCCATCCGGGTCGGCCCTCGACTGCGTAGCGCCATTGGTGGCGCAATCAGGAAGGATGTACCTGTGAGTTCAGGACCGCAGGGCGGAGACCGTCCCCGTCGCTACGAAGACCGTACTGACGGCGCGGGCGGACGCGACCGCGGCCCGCGCCGCGATGACCGAGACCGGCCCCCGTACCGGGGAGACCGTGACAACGCTGGTGGCGCCCGCGGCGGCTACGCCGGCGGCCGCGACTCTGGTTCCCGTGGCGGCGACCGGGACAGCTCGCGCTCCAGCGCCCCCCGCGAGGGTGGTTACCGTGGCGGCGACCGCGACGGTTCGCGTTCCAGTGCCCCCCGTGAGGGTGGTTACCGTGGCGGTGACCGCGACGGTTCGCGCTCCGGTGCTCCCCGTGAGGGTGGCTTCCGCGGCGGCGACCGTCGTGAGGGTGGCTTCCGCGGTGGTGACCGTGATGCTTCGCGCTCCAGCGGCCCCCGCGAGGGTGGTTACCGAGGCGGCGACCGCGACGGTTCGCGTTCCGGTGCTCCCCGTGAAGGCGGCTTCCGGGGTGGTGACCGCCGTGAGGGTGGGTTCCGCGGTGGCGACCGTGACGCTTCGCGTTCCAGCGGCCCGCGTGAGGGTGGTTACCGAGGCGGCGACCGCGATGGCTCGCGTTCCGGTGCTCCCCGTGAGGGTGGCTTCCGTGGCGGCGACCGTGACGGCTCGCGTTCCAGCGGCCCGCGCGAGGGCGGCTTCCGTGGTGGTGACCGCGACGGTGGCTTCCGTGGTGGCGACCGCCGCGAGGGCGGCTATCAGGGTGGCGACCGCACCCGCTCCGGTCCGTCCCGTGAGGGCGGCTTCCCTGGTGGTGACCGCGAGGGTGGCTTCCGTGGCGGCGACCGTCGTGAGGGTGGCTTCCGCGAAGGTTCCCGGCCTGGTGCCCCCCGCGAGGGCGGCGGCTTCCGTGGCAGTGACCGTCGTGAGGGTGGTTTCCGCGGCGGTGACCGGCCGAGTGGACCGCGTGACGGCGGCGCGCCCCGTGAGGGTGGCTTCCGTGGCGGCGACCGCGACGGTGGCTTCCGTGGCGGCGATCGCGACGGTGGTTTCCGTGGTGGCGACCGTCGTGAGGGCGGTTTCCGTGGTGGCGACCGTGACGGTGGTTTCCGTGGCGGTGACCGTCGTGAGGGTGGTTTCCGTGGTGGCGACCGGGACGGCTCGCGTTCCAGTGCTCCGCGTGAGGGCGGCTTCCGTGGTGGCGACCGTGACGGTGGTTTCCGCGGTGGCGACCGTCGTGAGGGTGGTTTCCGCGGCGGTGACCGGCCGAGTGGACCGCGTGACGGCGGCGCGCCCCGCGAGGGCGGCTTCCGTGGCGGCGACCGCGACGGTGGTTTCCGGGGCGGTGACCGTCGTGAAGGTGGTTTCCGTGGTGGCGACCGGGACGGCTCGCGTTCCAGTGCTCCGCGTGAGGGCGGTTACCGGGGCGGCGACCGTGACGGTGGTTTCCGCGGCGGTGAGCGTCGTGAGGGCGGTTTCCGCGGCGGTGACCGGCCGAGTGGACCGCGTGACGGCGGCGCGCCCCGCGAGGGCGGCTTCCGTGGCGGCGACCGCGACGGTGGTCCCCGTGGCGGTGACCGCCGTGAGAGTGGCTTCCGAGGTGGTGACCGTCGTGAGGGCGGTGCGCCTCGCGAAGGTGGTTTCCGTGGCGCTCCCCGCGAGGGCGGCTTCCGTGACAGCTCTCGGCCGAGCGGGCCGCGTGAGGGTGGTGGCTACCGTGGCGGCGACCGCGAGGGTGGCTACCGTGGCGGCGACCGGACGGGTGCTCCCCGGGCCGACGACCGGCCGCGTCGTGAGGGCGAGTTCCGCCGCGACGACCGCGCTGGCGGCTCCGAGTCGTACGAGGGTGGGCGTAGCTCTGGCCCGGCGCTGCCGGACGACATCGTCGCGACCGACCTCGACAAGGACGTTCGCGCTGAGCTGCTCTCGTTGAACAAGCCGGTCGCCGAGACGGTGGCCCGGCACCTGGTCGCGACCGGTCAGCTGATCGACGAGGACCCGGCCGAGGCGTTGGCGCACGCGCTGGCTGCCCGGCGGCTCGCGTCGCGCATCTCGGCGGTCCGTGAGGCGGTCGGCCTCGCCGCGTACCACGCGGGGGAGTGGCAGTCGGCGATCGCCGAGCTGCGCACGTACCACCGGATGAGTGGTCTGCAGAGCCACCTGGCCGTGCTCGCGGACTGTGAGCGGGCTCTTGGCCGCCCGGAGCGGGCCATCGACCTGTTCCGTGGCGCCGACCGGGAGAAGTTGGACCAGGCCGTCGCGATCGAGTTGCTCATCGTCGCCGCGGGCGCTCGGGGTGACCTCGGGCAGAAGGACGCCGCGGTCGCGATGCTCCAGGTCCCGGACCTCACCAGTGAGGCCACGGTGCCGTGGACGGCTCGGCTGCGGTACGCGTACGCCGATGCGCTGCTCGCCGTGGGCCGGCGCGAGGAAGCCCGCGAGTGGTTCTCCCGTGCGGCCGACGTGGACACCGAGGGCGAGACCGACGCCGCCGAGCGGCTGCTGGAACTCGACGGCGTGGTCATTGAGGGCGACGACGAGGACGAGGCCGCTGAGGAGATCGCCGCAGGCCCGGGCACTCCGGGCGCGGTTCCGGCCCAGCCGGACGCCGACCTGACCGGCGACGACCGCGACGAGGACGACGACGACCGCGACGAGGACGACGACGACCGCGACGAGGACGACGACGACCGCGACGAGGACGGCGACGACCGCGAGGACGACGACGACCGCGAGGACGACGACGAAGACGAGGACTTCGACGACGACGAGCAGGACGGTGCTGTCGGCCGCCCTGACGACGACGAGGATTCCGTCGACGAGGACGAGGACCGTCACCCGGACGAGGCCGGCAACGGCGACACCGCTGCCGACGGCAGCGTGACGTCCGGCGACGCGGTGAACGCCGACGACACCACCCCCGCCCGGGGTGACGAGTCGGAGCCGACGCAGCGGTGAGCGCGGGTGCGGGGGAGCGGCTGGTCGACGGGTACACCCTGGTCGTCTTCGACCTGGACGGCGTGATCTACCTGATCGACCGGCCGATCCCCGGCGCCGTCGAGGCGGTGGCCCGGCTGCACGACGAGGGGCGGGCGGTGGCGTACGCCACCAACAACGCCTCCCGGCGCTCCAGCGAGGTCGCCGACCTGCTCACCGGGATGGGCGTGCCGGCTCGACCGGAGGAGGTGCTCACCTCCGCCGCGGCCTCGGCCGAACTGTTGCGGGACCGGCTACCCGCCGGCGCGCCGGTGCTGGTGGTCGGCGCGGAGGCCCTGCGCGCCGAACTGCGTGCGGTCGGCCTGACCCCGGTCACCAAGGCCGACGAGAACCCGGCCGCTGTGGTGCAGGGGTACGGGCCGCAGGTCGGCTGGGCCGAACTGGCCGAGGCCTCGGTCGCTGTGCGGGACGGGGCGCTCTGGATCGCCACGAACACCGACCGGACCCTGCCCAGTGGGCGGGGACCGCTGCCCGGCAACGGGTCGCTGGTGGCCGTGCTGCGTACGGCGTTGGAGCGGGACCCCGACGTGGTGGTCGGCAAGCCGGAGTCGGCGCTGTTCGAGACCGCCGCCCGGCGCGCGGGCGGTGGCCGGAGCCTGGTGGTGGGCGACCGACTGGACACCGACATCGAGGGCGCCCGGCGTGCCGACCTGGACAGCCTGCTGGTGCTCACCGGCGTCAGCGGCGTACCGGATCTGCTGGCCGCCGAACCGCGGCGGCGTCCCACGTACGTCGCGAGGGACCTGGCGGGGCTCTTCGACCCGGCTGCCGCCGTGCGGGTCCCGGGCCCGGCGGACGCCGGCGGCTGGTCCGTGACCGACCGCGACGGGCTGCTGGAACTGGCCGGGTCGGGTCGTCCGCTGGATGCGTTGGCCGCGCTCTGCGCGGTGGCCTGGTCGACGTCGGAGCCGGCGCTGCCGAAGATCCGCCCGATCGGCCCGGACGCGGCCCACACGCTGGAGAGCTTCGGTCTGACCGCCACTGCCTGACCGGGTCGGGCGAACGGGTTCGTCAGAGCAGTTTGCGCAGCTTCAGCAGGTCGAACGGGTTGGCCTTGATCGACACCCGGCGGGAGGTCACCGCGCTGGTGACGTCGAGGTCGCCGCGGACCAGGGCGAGCAGGTCGTCGCTGGACGTGCTCAGCGCGATCTTGGCTTTGGGGTCGTCGCCGTCGGTCAACTCGACCAGCCGACCGCCGGTGATCCGGCCGTGGAACGCGGTGTCCAGGTCGGTGATCCGGCAGGCCAGCGTCCGGTCCAGGTCGATCCGTTCGCGCACCGTCTCCGCGTTGCGGTCCAGCCGGGCGGCCAGCTCCTGCAATGCCTGCCGGCACTCGTCCACGCTGGCCACATCTCCCCCTCGCTGATCGCCACGCCGTCCTCGGCACCGTACCGCACGGCACGGTCCGGGGTGCCCGGTAGCGTGACACCTGCACACCCCGCCCCGTGGAAGGACTCAGGCATGCAGGACGCGTGGCGCGCCTACCTCGAACTGGCCATGGGCCTCGCGGAGGCGCCCCGGAAGAAGGCCCAGGACGTGGCACGTCGCCTCGTCGGCTCCGGCGGCGCGACCGCCGCCCAACTCCAGGCGCTCGGCGAGGAACTGGTCACCACCGGCGCCGCCAACCGGGAGGCGCTGACCAAGCTGGTCCGCTTCGAGGTCGACCGGGCCCTCGGCGCGGTCGGGCTGGCCACCGCCGACGAGGTGGCCGAGCTGACCCGACGGGTGCACGACCTGGAGCGGCAACTCCGCGAGGCGCGTGCCGTCGAGCCGGCGCACGCGCCGACCGCCGGCCCCCGGGAGCAACCCGATCCGACCCTCGCCGCGCCGCCCGGCGACCGTCTCGTGCCGTCCGACGGCCCGGCCGGTGCCCCGGTCTCCGCGCCGACGGCCGAGAAGGCCGTGGCGAAGAAGCCCGTGGCAAAGAAGGCCGTGGCGAAGAAGGCGATAGCCAAGAAGGCCATCGCGAGGAAGCCGCCGGCGACGATCAGCCGGACCGACGACGACACCCCGACCCCGGCGGTCATGCCGGCCAAGAAGGCGGCCCGTCCGCAGCCGCCGGACGCCGCCGAATGAGCCGGCCCCATCCGCCGACGGGCGGGTCGCTCCCGGCCCGGCCCGGTCCGCCGGCTGGCGGGTCGTTCGCCGCCCGACCCGGCCCTCCCGCAGGCGCCCGACCCGGCCCTCCCGCGGGCGCCCGCCCCGGGCCGCTGCTGGACGTCGGGGACGACGAGGCGCGGCACCCGGCGGTGGACGCCGCCGTGCAGGCCATGACCAATGCGGCGACGCTCGCCCCGGCCGACCAGATCGCGCAGTACGAAGCGGCCTACGAGACGCTGCGGGAAACCCTCGCCACCATCGACCAGACCTGAGCCGGACGACCAGGGCTGAGGAGACCGGAGAACCACCCATGGCACGTCGTAACCGGCTGGACGCCGAACTCGTCCGCCGCGGTCTGGCCCGCTCCCGGGAGCAGGCCGCCGCGTTGGTGGAGGCCGGCCGGGTCCAGCTGCGCGGGGTGGTCGCGCGCAAGGCCGCCGCGATGGTCGACCCCGCCGATCCCCTCCTGGTGACCGGTGCGGACCCGGCCGAGGAGTACGTCTCCCGGGGCGGGCACAAGCTCGCCGGCGCGCTGGCCGCGTTCGGCGCCGGTGGGCTGCGCGTCGCCGGACGGCGCTGCCTGGACGCCGGCGCCTCCACCGGTGGCTTCACCGACGTGCTGCTGCGCGCCGACGCCGCCGAGGTGGTGGCCGTGGACGTCGGCTACGGGCAGCTCGCCTGGCCGCTGCGCACGAACGAGCGGGTGCGCGTCCTGGAACGCACCAATGTTCGTACCCTCGACGCCGAGACGATCGGCGGGCCTGTCGACCTCACGGTGGCCGACCTGTCGTTCATCTCGCTGCGGCTGGTGCTGCCGGCGCTGGCCGGCTGCACCCGCGACGACGGTGACCTGGCGTTGATGGTGAAGCCGCAGTTCGAGGTCGGCAAGGACCGGGTCGGCGCCGGTGGTGTGGTGCGCGATCCGGAGCTGCGCGCCGAAGCGGTGCTGGACGTGGCCGCGGCGGCCGAGCGGCTCGGTCTCGGGTTGGCGGACGTGGCGGCCAGCCCGCTGCCCGGGCCGAGCGGCAACGTGGAGTTCTTCGTATGGTTGCGCCGGGGCGCACCGCCGGCCGACCCGCAACGGGTGCGGGCCGTGGTGGCGGCTGGGCCGGATGGCCCGACGACGGCCGGCGACGTGCCGGACGTGGCGGCGGCGGAGGAGGTCGCAGGGTGAACGCGCGCAGCGAGGGCACTGGCACGACACACGGTTGTGCCGGTGCGACGGTGGCGCACCGCCGCCCGGTCGGGCGGGTGGCCCGATGAGCCGGACCGCGCTGCTGGTGACGCACACCGGCCGTCGGCGTAGCACCGAGCACGCCCGGTCGGTCGCGGCCGACCTGATCGCCGCGGGTTTCGAGGTACGGGTGGTCGCCGACGAGGCCGACGACCTGGACCTGCCCGGCGTGGTGCCGGTCGCCGGCCAGCAGGCCGCCGAGGGCGCCGAGATCGTCTTCGCGCTCGGGGGCGACGGCACCTTCCTGCGTGCCGCCGAGCTGGCCCGCCCGGCGAAGGTGCCGCTGCTCGGCATCAACCTCGGCAAGGTCGGTTTCCTGGCCGAGGCGGAGATCGACGACCTGGACGTCGCGGTGCGGGACGTCGTCAGTCGCAACTACACGGTCGACGAGCGGCTCACCCTGGACGTCACCGCCGAGTTCGACGGTGGGCCGACCATCGAGTCCTGGGCGCTCAACGAGATCAGCATCGAGAAGGGCGAGCGGGCCCAGATGCTCGAACTGCTCGTCGACGTGGACGGGCGCCCGCTGTCCCGCTACGGCTGTGACGGTGTCGTCTGCGCCACGCCCACCGGCTCCACCGCGTACGCGTTCTCAGGTGGTGGCCCGGTGGTCTGGCCGGAGGTGGAGGCGTTGCTGCTGGTGCCGATCAGCGCGCACGCGTTGTTCAGCCGCCCGCTGGTCACGGCCCCGACGTCCACCTTCGTGATCACCGTTGACCCGTTCACCACCCTCGCGGTGCTCTCCTGCGACGGGCGTCGGGTCTACGACCTGCCGCCCGGTGCCCGGGTGACGGTGCGTCGGGGCGCCCTGCCGGTGCGCATCGTGCGGTTGCGGCCCCGCCCGTTCACCGACCGGCTGGTCGCCAAGTTCGCTCTGCCCGTGCACGGTTGGCGCGGCAGCCGCCGGTGACCGTGGCGCATACGGTCGGTGGAGGTCGGTTGTCCACCTGACGACATGTCGCCGCTGCGGCGGCTGATGACTAGTGACCTGGTGACAGGCTCCGACGCAGACTCCGATCGGCCCTCATCTACGGATGGCGGGCCTGGAGGAGTAGAGGAGCACATCGCATGCACTGGTCCCCACGCTGGCTCGCCGTCGGTGCGGTCGGCGCGTTGGTGGTCGGCCTCGCCGCACCGGCGTCCGCCGACCCGCCCGCCCGGCCCACCGGCCCGACGGCGGGCACACCCGTCCCGGGCGCCGCGCCCGTTCGTCTCACGCTGATCACCGGCGACCAGGTCGACCTGGTGCGGGCCGCACCTGGCCGGGTCGCCGCCACCGTCCGCCCGGGACCCGGGCGCGAGCGGATCGTGTTCCAGACCATGGAGGTCGACGGCGCGCTGCGGGTGCTTCCCAGCGACGCCCTGCCCTACGTCTCCAGCGGGGTTCTCGACGCCAAGCTGTTCGACGTGCAGAAGTTGGCCGCCGACGGCTACGGCGACGCCGCGCAGGGCAACCTGCCGCTGATCGTGCGCTACCAGGAGCCGGCCGCCGGCCGGGTCCGGCCGCTCGCCGTCGCCGCGGACGCCCGCCCCCTGGAGAGCATCAACGGCGCGGCGCTGCGGGTCGGCAAGGGTGACCTCGGCGGCCTGTGGAGCACGCTCGCCGGCACGCCGACCACCCGGACCACGGCCGCCGCGCCCCGGTTGGGCGGCGGCATCGCCCGGATCTGGCTGGACGGGAAGGTCCGCCCGACGCTGGAGCACAGCGTGCCGCAGATCGGCGCCCCGCAGGCCTGGGCGGCCGGCCGGGACGGCACTGGCGTGACGGTGGCCGTCCTGGACACCGGCGTCGACGCCACCCACCCCGACCTGGCCGGACGGATCGCCGAGGCGCGGGACTTCTCCGCCAGCGGCAGCGCCCGTGACGGTCACGGCCATGGCACGCACGTCGCGGCCACCATCGCCGGCAGTGGCAACGCGTCCGCGGGGCTGCGCAAGGGTGTTGCGCCCGGCGCGCGGCTGCTGGTCGGCAAGGTGCTCGACGACGGTGGCTCCGGCTACGACTCGTCCATCATCGCCGGCATGGAGTGGGCCGCCCACTCCGGCGCGAAGGTCGTCAGCATGAGCCTCGGCGGCGATCCGACCGACGGCACCGACCCGATGAGCCAGGCCGTCAACGACCTGACCGCCGAGACCGGCGCGCTCTTCGTGGTCGCCGCCGGCAACGCGGGCGAGGCGCGTACCGTCGGTTCGCCGGGCGCGGCCGCGGCGGCGCTCACCGTCGGCGCGGTCGACCGCGCCGACAACCTGGCGGAGTTCTCCAGCCGTGGTCCGCGACTCGGCGACAACGGACTCAAGCCGGAGATCACCGCCCCGGGCGTCGGGATCGTCGCCGCGCGGGCCGCCGGCACCACAATGGGTACGCCGGTGGGCGACGCCTACACGACCGCGTCCGGGACCTCGATGGCCACTCCGCACGTGGCCGGCGCGGCGGCGATCCTCGCCCAGGAACACCCGGACTGGGCCGCCGGGACGCTCAAGGACGCGCTGGTGAGCACCACGAAGGCCAACCCGGCGCTGACCGTCTTCGAGCAGGGTGGCGGCCGGGTCGACGTGGCTCGGGCGCTCAAGCAGCAGGTGTACGCCTCGGCCACCGCTGACTTCGGACGGATCCAGACCGGCACCGCGCCGGTCGAGCGGACCGTGACGTACACCAACGGCACGAAGGTCGCGCAGACCCTGCGGCCGGTCCTGGAGCTGCGCAACCTGGACAGCGGCGCGGCCGAGACCGACGGGGTCTCGGTGGCCTCCGGCGCGGTGACAGTGCCGGCGGGCGGAAGCGTCGCCGTGCCGCTGCGTGCCGACCCGGCGAAGCTGGCCCGGGGCCCGCACGGTGGCTGGCTGGTGGCGACCGGTACGGACGGCGTCGCCGTGCGCACGCCGGTCGGGCTCACCGTCAGCGGCCCGTTGCACCAGGTCACCATCAAGGTGTTGGACCGGCAGGGTCAGCTGACCCTCTCGCCGGGGTTGACCCTCTTCGGTGAGCAGACCGAGTCGGACTTCTGGGGCTGGTGGCCGGGCGAGGGCACCCTCCAGGTCGAGGAGGGCACCTACCTGCTGACCGCGATGATCGAGCACGGCGCTCCCCTGGATGAGCAGTTGACCGAGGCCGTCGAGCCGGAGCTGGTCGTCGACCGGGACCTGACAGTGGTCCTCGACGCGCGCAAGGGCACACCGGTGCGGATCGAGACACCGAAGCCCAGCGAGCAGCGGGCCACGCTCAGCTACTACGTGCACCGGGTGTTGGCCAACGGCCGGCAGATCGACCACGGCGTGATGGCCTACAGCACCGTGCAGCAGGTCAACGTCACGCCGACCCGCCAGGTGCGCCAGGGTGAGTTCGAGTTCGCCTCGCGCTGGCAGCTCGTCGCACCGATGGTGGACGCGAAGGTCAGCGGGGTGCCCGCTCCACTGGACATCAACCTGCTGGGTACGTCACCGGCACCGACCGGCCGGCGCAAGCTGCCCCTGGTCTGGGCCGGCACCGGGACGCCCGCCGAGCTGACCCGGGTGCGGGGCGCCGCGGCGCTGCTCGCCACCGACCCGGACCGTTCCGAGGACGAGCAGGTTGCCGCCGCGGCGGCCGCTGGCGCCGCAATGGTGCTGATCGTTCGGCCGGCGGACTTCTCGGCGTGGACGGTGTGGCGCCCGATCGGGGACCGGCTGCCGATCCCGTCGATGGTGGTCGCGTACGACGACGGGCAGCGGTTGATCGCAGCGGCGCGCAAGGGCCGGGCGACGCTCGACCTGACGCTCACCGTGGACAGCCCGTACCTGTATGACGTGTGGCAGGTGTCGAAGGGCCGGGTGCCGGAGCGCATCGTGCACACCGTGACCGCGAAGAACACGGCCGAGGTGACCGCGAGCTACGGCGACACGGGTGCCGCTTGGGCCAGCGAGGAGCGGTTCGGCTGGCGTCCGTGGCAGGAGTACTCCTGGAACGACGACCAGCGCATGGTCCGCACCGGCACCACCCGGCAGGAGTTCGTCAGTGCCGGGGACAACTGGTGGCAGCACCGGGTCCAGCACAAGCTCATGTTCATGCAGTGGGGGCAGTTGACCGGCGGCCTGACCGAGGAGCCCCGGCGCTACGACGCCGACGACCGGGAGACCGAGACCTGGCACGCCCCGGTGATCCGGCCGGCCGTACCGGCCAGCGGGGCGCCGGTGCCCACGCGTACCGGTGACAGCCTGGACCTGCGGGTGCCGGAGTTCGTCGACGCGGACGGCCACTACAGCGTCGCCGGGAACAGTGAGGAGTCGGACACCGTCGAGGCGCGGGTCAGCCGGGACGGGAAGCAGATCGCCGACCTGTCCGGCGGGTGGGCCCCGGTGCCCACCACGGCGCAGCGGGCCCGCTACCGACTGGACCTGACGACGAAGCGGTCCTCGGCCGAGTGGCGCTACGGCACCCGGACCGACACGGCCTGGGAGTTCACCTCGGCCCGACCGACGGGCGACGCCAAACCGTTGTCGCTGTTGCAGGTGGACTACCAGGTGCCGGCCGACCTGCTCGGCACGGTACGCGGCAACCGCCCCCACCAGCTGGGGGTGACCCTGCGCCAGCCGGCCGGGGTGGCCGCGCCGACCGGCACCAGCGTCCGGGTGCAGGTCTCCTTCGACGGGGGCGTCAGCTGGCGGAACGCCCCCACCAGAGGATCGGGCACCCGGTACACCACGACCGTGCCCGCTGGCCGGGGAACGGTGTCGTTGCGGGTGCACGCCGCCGACCGGGCCGGGAACACCGTCGACCAGACGGTGCTCCAGGCGTACGGGCTGCGCTGATCCGGGAGGGCGGGGCGGTCACGCCGTCCCGCCCACCCGCCGGAGGGGTCCACCGTTTTCCGACGGTGGGCCCCTCCGGCGTCAGAGCCAGCCGCGTCGGGCGACCTGGAACGCCAGCCCGGGCCGGGTGTCCACGCCGGCGGCGGCCATCAGGTCGGCGATCCGCCGCTGCACGGTCCGCCGGCTCACGCCGAGCTGGGAGGCGATGGACTTGTCCGGTACGCCGGCCACGAACAGCGACAACAGCCGTGCCTCGTCGGCATCCGGCTGGTAACCGTCGCTCGGGTGGTCCTCGGGGTCCGGCCGCCGGTTCTCGGCCGCCGCGACGGTGAGGGGGTCGTCGAGCCGCAGTCGGGTGGCCACCCGCCAGTGGCTCTCGAAGAGGGCGAGCAGGGCGTCGAGCAGTTGACTGCGACCGATCACGGCGGCGCTCGGCTCCCCACCGTCGCGGTCAGGCACCAACGGGCAGATGGCGGTGCTGGCGTCCACGATGGCCAGTCGGACCGGCAGCCGGTCCAGCACCCGGGCCTGCTCGCCGGCGGCGACGCCCTTGGCCAGGTCGGCCAGCGCGCCCGGTTCCAGCAGCAGGTCACGCTCGTAGATGGCCCGGTAGGTCACCCCGCGGGCCAGCGCGTCGAACTCCTCGACGTTCTCCGGGCCGGCCATCGCCAGGGGGTTGGCCCGGCAGAACCAGAGCACCTCGGTACGCGCCGCATTCTGCAGATCGCGCAAACGGTCCCGCAGGACCCGGGCGCCGGTGATCACCTCGACGAGGTGGTCCACGTGGTGCCGGCGTAGCCCGGACCGGTACTCCTCGGCCAGTTGGGTGACCCGGCGGCGGGCCGCCTCCAGGTCCTCCTGACGACGCAGCAGCGCCCCGCCGAGGGCGACATCCGGGGCGGTCGGGCGCAGTGGCGCGTCGGGGTCGGTGTCGGTGGGCTGCACCAGACCCTTGGCGCGCAGGGCCTCGACCTGGGCGACGACCTGCTCACGGGGGCGTTGCAGACGAGCGACCAGGTCGTCGACGCGCGCCACCGTGAGCTGTAGCAGGCAGCGGTAGAGCTCCTCTTCAGCCGAGGTCAGGCCGATCACGTCCAACACGGGGCAGAACTGTACGTCGGCCGGGTGCCGGCCCCTCCCGGGCCCGTCGGCTGGTCAACTGTCGGGCCTCGCGTCTACTGTCGGTGGCTGTGCTGGAAGAGCTGCGCATCACCGGACTGGGCGTCATCGACGACACCACGCTGCCGTTGACCGGCGGGATGAACGTCATCACCGGCGAGACCGGTGCGGGCAAGACGATGGTCGTCACCGGCCTCGGCCTGCTCTTCGGCGGTCGGGCCGACGCCGGGCGGGTTCGCGCCCAACCCGGCCGGGCGGTGGTCGAGGGGCGGTTGCGCCTGACCGGGCGGGTCGCCGACGCCGTGCACGCGCGGATCACCGAGGCCGGTGGGGAGCCCGACGAGGACGGCTCGGTGCTGCTGAGCCGCACGGTGACGGTGGAGGGGCGCTCACGCGCCCACGTCGGCGGCCGCAGCATGCCGGTGTCGATGCTCGGTGAGGTCGGCGAGCAGGCGGTGGCCGTGCACGGGCAGTCCGACCAGCTGCGGCTGCTGCGCCCGGCCGAGCAGCGGGCCGCACTGGACCGCTTCGCCGGCCCGGCACACGAGAAGCTGCTCGACGCGCTGCGCGAGGCGTACACGGGGTGGCGGCGGGTGGTCGACGACCTGGCCGACCGGCGGCGCAACGCCCGCGAGCGCAGCCAGGAGGCCGATCTGCTGCGGCTGGGCCTGGACGAGATCACCCGGGTCGATCCGCAGCCCGGTGAGGACGACGAGCTGAAGACCGAGGCGCAGCGGCTGGAGCACGCCGAGGGGCTGCGCACGGCCGCGCAGATCGCCCAGCAGTGTGTGGCGGGTGGCGCCGAGGCCGCCGAGGAGGCGCCCGACGCGGCGGCGTTGCTCGGGACCGCCCGACGGACCCTCGAGGCGCAGGCCGGCACCGACCCGGCGCTGGGTGAGTTGGCGTCGCGCCTGGAGGAGGCGGCCACGCTGGTCACCGACGTGTCGGCGGAGCTGTCGTCGTACCTGGCGACGCTCGACGCGGACCCGGCCCGGTTGCAGCACGTCTACGAGCGGCGGGCGGCGCTGCGCGCCCTGACCCGCAAGTACGCCGACGACGTCGACGGTGTGATCGCCTGGGCCGATCGGGCGCGGACCCGACTGTCCGATCTGGACACCTCCGACGATCTGCTCGACGAGTTGGAGCGGGAGGGTCAGCGGCTCGCCGTCGAGGTGGCCGACCTGGCCGGGCGGGTGTCGGCCTCCCGGCAGGAGGCGGCGGTCCGGTTCGCCGACCAGGTCACCGTGGAGCTGGCCGGGCTGGCCATGCCACACGCGCGCATCGAGGTGGCGGTGCTTCCTCGCCCGGCCGGGCGCGCCGAGCCGACGCTGTCGGTCAACGGTGTCGAGGTGGGTGTCACCCCCGATGGCGGCGACGAGGTGGAGCTGCGATTGCTGGCCCACCCGGGCGCGCCGTCGTTGCCGTTGCAGCGCGGCGCCTCCGGCGGTGAGCTGTCCCGGGTGATGCTCGCCATCGAGGTGGTCTTCGCGGGCTCGGGTGGCCCGCCCACGCTGGTCTTCGACGAGGTCGACGCGGGTGTCGGCGGTCAGGCGGCGGTGGAGATCGGCCGGCGGCTGGCCCGGCTGGCCCGCAGCCACCAGGTGCTGGTCGTCACGCACCTGCCGCAGGTTGCCGCGTTCGCCGACCGGCACCTGGTGGTGGCGAAGGACACCGGGGGCGCGGTGACGACCAGCGGGGTGCGGGTCGTGGAGGACACCGAGCGGGCCCGGGAGCTGGCCCGGATGCTGGCAGGTTTGCCCGACTCCGATCTGGGTATCGCCCACGCCGAGGAGCTTCTGGCCGTGGCCGCCAAGGAAAGGCGGTTGTGACGCCGCGTATTGTGAGCGCAAGCACACCGGCTTGTGCCGACGTGTGCTTCCCTGGGTAGGCGGCCCTGCTCAGGCATGTCGCGACAGAAAAGCCTGCCTCACATGCCAGGATGGTCACGATGCGTCTACCCACGTTGCGCCGAAACAGAAGCTCCGAACCGGGCAGAGTCCTCGGCACCGCGCGCCTTGATCGCCGGACGAAACGCCTGGTCGGTCGGCTGCGCCCTGGTGACATCGCGATCATCGACCACGTCGACCTGGACCGGGTGGCGGCGGATTCGTTGGTAGCTGTCGGTGTCGCGGCGGTGCTCAACGCCAAGCCGTCGGTCTCCGGTCGCTACCCGAACCTCGGCCCCGAGGTCCTGATCGCCGCCGGCATCCCGCTCCTCGACGACCTCGGCGAGGGCGTCTTCGAACGGATCCGCGAAGGCGACCAGGTGCGCATCGAGGGCAACACGGTCTTCGCCGGTGACGAGCCGGTGGCCCACGGCAGTCTGCAGGACGCCGAGACGGTCGCCAAGGCCATGGCCGACGCCCGGGAGGGTCTGTCGGTGCAGTTGGAGGCGTTCGCCGCCAACACGATGGACTACCTGCGCCAGGAACGCGACCTGCTGCTCGACGGTGTGGGCGTGCCGGACATCGACACCCAGATCCAGGGTCGGCACTGCCTGATCGTGGTGCGCGGCTACGACTACAAGGCCGACCTGGACGTGCTGCGCCCGTACATCCGGGAGTTCAAGCCGGTGCTGATCGGCGTCGACGGGGGCGCGGACGCCCTGGTCGAGGCGGGCTACACCCCCGACATGATCATCGGGGACATGGATTCCGTCACCGACGACGTGCTGCGGTGCGGCGCCGAGGTGATCGTGCACGCGTACCCGGACGGGCGCGCCCCCGGCCTGCCCCGGGTCAACGGCCTCGGCGTCCCGGCGGTGACCTTCCCGGCCGCGGCGACCAGCGAGGATCTGGCCATGCTGCTCGCCGACGAGAAGGGCGCCTCGCTGCTGGTCGCGGTGGGCACCCACGCCACCCTCGTCGAGTTCCTCGACAAGGGGCGCGGCGGGATGGCCTCGACCTTTCTGACCCGGCTCAAGGTCGGCGGCAAGCTGGTCGACGCCAAGGGTGTGAGCCGGCTCTACCGGCAGAACATCTCCGGCTCGTCGTTGCTCCTGCTGGTGCTGTCGGCGATCGCGGCGATGGCGTCCGCGGTGGCCGTTTCGACCGTCGGGAAGGCGTACCTGGGCGTGGTCGCCGAATGGTGGGACAATTTCGTGTTCCAGCTGTACCGGCTCTTCTAGTTCCCGACCGATCAAGAGGCTGCAAGCGTGATCAACTTCCGCTACCACGTGGTGTCCCTCACCGCGGTCTTCCTGGCTCTGGCGATCGGCCTGGTGGTCGGCACAGCCGCCCTCAACGGCCCCGTCGCCGACTCCCTCGAGGGGCAGGTCACCGGTCTGCGCAAGGACAACCAGAACTGGCGCCAGACGGTCAGCAACATGGAGAAGCAGCTCGGCATGGAGGAGAAGTTCGCCGAGGAGATGTCGCAGGTCGTCCTGCCCGGCACCCTCACCGGGCGTCGGGTGGTGGTGCTCAGCCTGCCGAACGGGCGCGACCACACCGAGGGTGTGCTCAAGAAGCTCCAGCTCGGCGGGGCCACCATCACCGGCCGCGTCGACCTGCAGGACAAGTTCATCAACCCGGACAACAACTCCAACCTGCTGGAGTTGGCCGCCACCGCCGCCCGCCCGACCGCGCAGACCACCGGCCTGCCGGGCAACGCGCACGGTGTGGAGACCTCCAGCGCGCTGCTGGCCAGCGTCCTGCTGGACCGGTCCCAGGGCATCGCGCCGGTCAGCGACGCCGATCGGCGGGCGGTGCTCGCCGCGTACAACAACGCGGGCTACCTGACCACCGACAGCAACAAGGTCACCGGGTCGGCGGAGGCGGTCGTCGTGGTCAGCGGCCAGCCGTACGTCGACAAGGACTCCGAGAAGCGGGACGAGTCGGTCGTCAAGATCGCCGAGCAGTTCGACCGCACCGGGTCGATCGTGGTTGCCGGCAATGGCTCCGTCGGCGGCAACCTGGTGTCGGTGGTCCGCGGTGACCCGGTGCTCGCCCAGACCATCTCGACTGTCGACAACGCCAACACCGGGCAGGGTCAGCTGGTCACCAGCCTCGCCCTGGTGCAGCAACTCACCGAGAAGAAGGCCGGACAGTACGGCGTCGGCGACAACGCCGCATCCCTGCTGCCTAGACTGCCCCAGTGAGCGAACGACGTACCCCCGTGTCCGTAATCGACGAGGCGGCGCGAGCGCACCGGAGGGTGGCGTGAGGGCGCTGGGCCGGCTGCTGATCGCCGGCGCTGGCACCGCGGCGGCCCGGTACGCGCTGCGCGAGGTGCGCACCTCGCCGGCCGGGCCCGCGTTGGACCGCACCAACTTCCGTGGTCGCACCGTGAGCCTGGCCGCCGGTCCGGCGCTGGCCGCCGGTGCTGCCGCCGCGGGCGCGTTCGGTGCCACCAGCGGCGCCTCCGGTGGGGCGGCCCTGGTCGCCGGCCTCGGTGCCGGTGGGGTCGGGCTGTACGACGACGTGGTCGGCGCGCGGCCGGAGCAGAAGGCGGCCAAGGGTTTCGCCGGTCACCTCGCCGCGCTGCGCGAGGGGCGGGTCACCGCGGGCCTGGTGAAGGTCGTCGGGGTGGGCGCCGCCGGGCTGGGCGCCGCCGCGCTCCTGGCCGCCGACCACCGGGTCGCCGCGCACCCGCGCCGGCAGCGCCACGGCGCGTTCGGGCGGGGCGTCGACGTGCTGCTCGGCGCCGGTGTGATCGCCGGCACCGCCAACCTGCTCAACCTGCTCGACCTGCGGCCGGGTCGGGCGATCAAGTCCGGGCTGCTGCTCGCCGCGCCGCTGACCGGTGGCCCGCACGGCGGCATCGCCGCGGGCGCGGCCGGAGCCGCCGCCGGCCTGCTCCGCGACGACCTGGGCGAGGACGTGATGCTCGGCGACAGCGGGGCGAACGCGCTCGGGGCGCTGCTCGGCGTCGCGCTCGCCGCCCGCACCGGCCCGCTCGGCCGGGCCGGGCTGCTCGCCGTGCTCGCCGGGCTGACCGCCGCGAGCGAGAAGGTCAGCTTCACGTCGGTGATCCAGCGGACGCCGGGGCTGCGTGAGCTCGACGCACTGGGCCGGCGCGCCGACTGACGTGACCCGACCGGCCCCCCTCGCCGGCGCCGGCCGGCTGGCCGGGGCAGCCGCGCTCATCGCCGTCCTCACCGTGGCCAGCCGCCTCGCCGGCTTCGGTCGCACCGCCGTGTTCACCTGGGTGGTCCAGCAGAGCGACCTCGGCGGCATGTACGTCATCGCCAACACGGTGCCGAACATCGTCTTCGAGATCGTCGCCGGCGGGGCGCTGGCCAGCCTGGTTGTGCCGCTGCTGGCCGGGGCCGTGGCGGCGGACGACCGGCGGGCGGTGGCGGCGACCACGGGCGCCCTGCTGACCTGGACGGTGAGCCTGCTGGTTCCCCTCGCCGTGCTCGTCGTGCTGTTCGCCGATCCGATCATCTCGCTGATCAGCGAGGGACGCTCGGCGGCGGAGCTCGCCGCCGGGGCCCGGATGCTGCGCGTGTTCGCCCCGCAGTTGCCGCTCTACGGGATCGGGATCGTGCTCACCGGCGTGCTCCAGGCGCACCGGCGCTTCGCCTGGCCCGTCATCGCGCCGCTGCTGTCCAGCCTCACCGTGGCCGTCGTCTACGTGGCGTTCGGCGCGGCGCAGGGACGGGGCGTGTCCGTGGCGCAGGTCGGTCGCAGCGGCGAGTTGCTCCTCTCCGCGGGCACCACCCTGGGTGTGGTCGTGCTGTCGTTGTCGCTGGTGATCCCGTTGCGTCGACTGCGGCTGAGACCCCGCTTCGGGTACGCCTTCACCGGCGACGTGCGGGCGCGCATCGGTGGGCTCGCCACGGCCGGTGCGGTGACGGTGGCGGCGCAGCAGGTCGCGCTCCTGGTGATTCTGAACCGCGTCTCCGGTGGTCCCACCGGCTCCCCACAGGTGTTCAACCTGGCCCAGGCGATCTTCCTGCTGCCGTGGGCGGTCCTGGCCGTGCCGCTGGCGGTGGCGTCCTATCCCACCCTCGCGGCTGCCAGCGCCGCAGGCGACGAGGACGGTTACCGGCGGACCCTCTCCGGGACGGTGCGGGGCGTGCTGCTGTTCAGTTGCCTGGGCGTCGCGGCGCTGATCGGTACCGCGCAGCCGGTCGCCGCGCTGTTCTACCCGGACAACCCGTCGTCGACCGCTGCGGCGATCACCGGGTTCGCACCGGGTCTGCTCGGCTACGGGCTGTTCGCGATTCTGTCCCGCGCGCTGTACGCGCGGGGCGACACCCGGCCGGCGACCGTGGCGATCACCCTTGGCTGGCTGGTCGTTCCGGCCGTGGCGTTGCCGTTGACGGTGCTGCTTCCCACCGCCGACCGGGTGCTCGCGGTGACGTCCGCCAACTCGGTGGGGATGCTGGTGCTCGGGGCGCTGCTGCTTGCGGCGGTGCTGCGCAGCGCCGGTCGTCCCGCGCTGGCCGGAGCGGCGCGGGCCGGGGCGGCCGGTGGCCTCGCCGGTGTGCTCGCGGCGCTCGCCGGGCTGGGCCTGACCCGATGGCTCGACACGCCCGGGGGCGGCACCCCGACGATGGCGGTGGCGTTCGGTCAGGGCATGCTGTCCGGGGTTCTGGTCGGGGTGGTGTTCCTCGCCGTGGTCTGGTTCGTCGACCGGCAGGACGTGCAGCCAATGCTCAGCCGGGTGTTGCGGCGTCTGCCTCGGCGGGGGCCACGGGGCCGGGGCGGCGGGCCGACGTCGGGCGCTGTCTCCCCGGAACGGGGCGACGGGAAGGAGACGGCCGCGCGATGAGTGAGCAAGCTCTGCCTGCCGGCTTTTCGGGCGGCGTCGCGTTGGTGCTCGCGTCCAGCACCGGTGGCGTCGGCCAGCACGTCCGTTCGGTGGCGCGTGGCCTCGTCGCCGGTGGCGCCACCGTCGTGGTCTGCGGGCCGGCCGCCACCCAGGAGCAGTTCGACTTCACCGGGGTCGGTGCGCGGTTCGCGCCGGTGGAGATCCCCGCCAGCCCGACGCCGGCCGACGCGCGGGCGGTGCTGGCCCTGCGTCGGGCGCTCGCCGGCTCCCGCGTCGACGTGGTGCACGCGCACGGCCTGCGGGCCGGGTTGGTCGCGGTGCTGGCCCGTCCCGCCGCGCCGCTGATCGTCACCTGGCACAACGCGGTGCTCGCCGGTGGACTGCGCGGCGGCATGTCCCGACTCGCGGAGCGCGTGGTGGTCCGTGGTGCCCGGGTGGCCCTGGGCGCCTCCACGGACCTGGTGCGACGCGTCACCGCGCTGGGCGCCACCGACGCCCGACTCGCCCCGGTCGCCGCACCCACGCTGCCCGCGCCCCGTCGACGCCCGGCGGCCGTACGCGCCGAGTTCGGGGTTCGCCCGGACCAGCCGCTGATCCTGTCGGTGGGTCGGTTGCACCCGCAGAAGCGCTACGACGTGCTGATCGACGCCGCCGCCCGCTGGCGTACGCGTACCCCACCGCCGGTCGTGGTTATCGCCGGCAGTGGGCCCGCGTACCTGCCGCTGGCGGCCCGGACGTCCGCGGCCCGCGCCCCGGTCACCCTGCTGGGGCACCGCACCGACGTGGCGGATCTGCTGGCCGGCGCCGACCTGGCGGTGGTGACCAGCGACTGGGAGGCCCGGCAGCTCTTCGCCCAGGAGGCGCTGCGCGCCGGTGTACCGCTGGTCGCCACCGCGGTCGGCGGGTTGCCGGAGCTGGTCGGTGATGCCGCCACGCTGATCCCCGCCGGTGACGTCGACGCGGTGGACGCGGCGGTGCGCGCGCTGCTGGACGACCCGGCGGCCCGGGCCGAGCTGGGTCGGCGTGGCGCCGAACGGGCGGCGACGTGGCCGACCGAGACGGACACCGTCGCCGTGCTGGCCGCCCTCTACGCCGAGCTGGCCGCCGACCACACCGGCCCGGCAGCCACCCCGGGCTCCGACGCCCCCAGAACGGGACACCGGTGATGTTGCGCCGAATCGCCCCCGCCCTGCTGACCGTGCTCGTGGTGGCGCTGGGTGTCACCGCGCTCGCCACGCGCCCGACGCAGGACAGCCCGCGACGCACCGCCGACTTCGTGGTGCTCGCCGGGGTCGCGGGGCTGCGCTGGGAGGACGTGGATCCGCAGAGCACCCCGACGCTGTGGCGGATGGCCCAGGAGGGGTCGATCGGCTCGCTCTCGGTGCGTTCGGCCCACCAACCCACCTGCCCGGTGGACGGCTGGCTGACGCTCGGCGCGGGCAGCTTCGCCGGGTGGAACGGCAGCCGGTTGCCCGGTGGCTGCCCGGCGGCCGGGGTGGCGGTCGAGCAACCCGACGGGATCGGCGCGAACCTGCCGGACCAGGAGAGCGTGGTCCAGTACAACCAGCAGCGCCTGCCGTGGAACGCGACGCCCGGATCGTTGTCGGAGTCGGTGCGTTGCTCCGTCGCCGTGGGCCCGGGTGCGGCAGTGGCCGCCGCGCGACCGTTCGGCCGCGTCGACCGGTACGCCTCGGCGTTGCCGGCTGATCCGCGGACGCTGCTGGGCTCCTGCGTGCTGAGCATCGTCGACCTCGGCACCGTCGAGGGGACCGACCCGGCGACCCGCGCGGAGGAGGCCCGGGAGGCGGACGCGCAACTGGCCCGGGTGCTGGCGGCCCGCCCACCGCGGTCGTTGGTGCTGGTCGCGGGGATCTCCGACACCGCACAGCCGTCGCGGCTGCACGTGGCGGTCGCCGACGGTCCGGGCTGGGAGCGGGGGTGGCTCACCTCGGCGAGCACCGGCCGGGACGGCTACCTGCAACTTGTCGACCTCGCGCCGACGGCGCTGGCGGCGCTGGGCCGGCCGATGCCGGAGCGGCTCTTCCTCGGTCGTCCGGCGGTCAGCACCGGCGGCCGTCCGGCCGACCTGGCCGACGCGATCAGCGCCCCGGCGGACGCCGATCGGGAGGCGGCCGCCCAGCGCGACGTCTCCGGTGTGTTCTTCACGCTGCTGGCCGGTGTGCAGGTGCTGCTGGCGATCGGCATCCTGCCGCTGCTGCGCCGGGCCCGCCCGCACGCCGGGCCGAGCGGCCCGACGCCCGTCTCCGCGCGGGTCGTGGCGGTGGTGGAGCTGCTGCTCGTCGCCGCGGCGCTGACGGTGCCGGCGGCGTTGCTGGCCGACGCGGTGCCGTGGTGGCAGGGCGAGCACCCCGGGTGGATCTTCGCGGGGGTCACCGCGTTCCTGGTGGCCGCGGGCACCGCCGCGGTGCGGTTCACCCCCGGGTACGCGGGCACCCTCGGCCCGGTCGGCGCGGTGGCCGGCCTCACCACCCTCGTCGTCGGGTTGGACGTCCTCACCGGAGCCCGCCTTCAGCTCAACGGCGTGGTCGGCTACTCCGCGTTGCAGGGTGGCCGGTACTCCGGGCTGAGCACTGTGGGGCTGGGAGTGTTCCTCGCCGGCGCGTTGCTCACTGGCGGCTGGCTGGCCCAACGGGTGCACCGCGGCTGGCGGCCGGCGGTGATGGTGGCCGTGGGTGGCCTCGCCGTGGTGGTGGTCGGCAGTCCCTTCCTGGGTGCCGACCCGGTCGGCGCGATCGCGCTCACCGCCGGCGTGAGCGTCGCCGCCGTGATCAGCGCCGGCGGGTGGTTGACGATCAGCCGGTTGGCCTGGGCCACCATGGCCGCCCTGGCGGTCGGTATCGGCTTCGCCGTGGTGGACCTGCGTCGCCCGTCGGCGGAGCGGGGCAGCCTGGGCCGGTTCCTGTCCGCGCTCGGCGACGGCACCGGCGGGTTCGCCGTGCACCGCTCCAGCACGGAGAACTTCGAGACGTTGGTCAACAGCCCGCTGACCGTGCTGGCGCTGACCGGCGGGTTGCTGGTGTGGTTCGCCCTGTTGCAGCCGTGGGGTGGGCTGAGGCGGCTGTTCGGTATCTACCCTGCGGTCCGGGCCGCGCTGGCCGGCACGGTGGTCGCCGCGGTGCTCGGTGGTGTGCTCGACGGCGCGGCGCTGGACGTGATGGGCGCCGCCGCCGCGATGGTGGTGCCGATGGCCGCTCTGGCGTCGCTGCGGGTCCTCGGGCACGCCGCCGACCGGACCCGCCCGGTCCCGGCCCGCTCCTTCGCCGACGGCGCCGACGACGACTCGGGCTCCGGCGGGGTCGGCCCGACCGGTGGCGGTGACGGCCCGACCGGTGGCGGCGGACCATTGGGCGCGGTCCACCCCCGTCCGATCAGCGGCCCGCCCGCGAGCGCACCACCGCCGGTGACCCCGACCCCGGACGCCCCAACCAAGGACGCCCCGGCCGAGCCCAGCGCCGGCGTAGACGCCCCGGCCGAGCCCAGCGACGCCCCGGCGGAGCCGACCGGTGCCGGGGCCGCCGTGCCGCCCCGGCAGGTCACCCGGTCATCGACCGAGGTTGCCGCTTCCTGAGCGCCGGGCCGCCTCCGGATGACCCGCAGGTGTCGCAGCCGGGGTGCGGCCTGCGGGTACCCGCCCGGGAGGTGTTACCGTCGAATCCCGTGGATCGCGTGATCACTCTGCTGATCAAGCACGGCGGTCTGCATGACCGCGACAGACGACACGGGAGCAGGCCTTGGCCCCATCAGCACGGACGACCAGGCACATTTTCGTCACCGGGGGCGTCGCCTCCTCGCTGGGTAAGGGCCTCACCGCCTCCAGCCTCGGCAACCTGCTGACCGCCCGCGGGTTGCGGGTGGTGATGCAGAAGCTCGACCCCTACCTGAACGTCGACCCGGGGACGATGAACCCGTTCCAGCACGGTGAGGTCTTCGTCACCGAGGACGGTGCGGAGACCGACCTCGACGTCGGGCACTACGAGCGCTTCCTCGACCGGGCGCTGTCCGGCAAGGCGAACGTCACCACCGGCCAGATCTACTCCGACGTGATCGCCAAGGAGCGGCGCGGGGAATACCTGGGCGACACCGTCCAGGTCATCCCGCACATCACCAACGAGATCAAGTCGCGGATCCTGGCGATGGCCGACCCGGACGAGGACGGCCACCTCCCCGACGTGGTGATCACCGAGGTCGGCGGCACGGTCGGCGACATCGAGTCGCTGCCGTTTCTGGAGGCGATCCGCCAGGTCCGCCACGACCTGGGCCGGGACAACTGCTTCTACCTGCACGTCTCCCTGGTGCCGTACCTGGCGCCGTCGGGTGAGCTGAAGACCAAACCGACCCAGCACTCGGTGGCGCAGCTGCGCAACATCGGCATCCAGCCGGACGCGATAGTGCTGCGCTGCGACCGGGAGATCCCGGTGAAGCTCAAGGAGAAGCTGTCGCTCTACTGCGACGTGGACACCGAGGCGGTCGTCGCCGCCCCGGACGCCCCGAGCATCTACGACATCCCGAAGGTGCTGCACCGTGAGGGGCTCGACGCGTACGTGGTGCGCCGGCTCGGCCTCTCCTTCCGGGACGTGGACTGGACCAGCTGGGACGACCTGCTGGAGCGGGTGCACCGGCCCCGGCACACGGTCACCGTCGCGGTGGTCGGCAAGTACGTCGACCTGCCCGACGCGTACCTGTCGGTCAGCGAGGCGATCCGGGCGGCCGGGTTCGGCCACCGGGCCCGGGTGCAGCTGCGGTGGGTGCCCAGCGACGAGTGCGTCACCCCGGCCGGTGCCGCGGCGGCGTTGGCCGGCGTGGACGGCATCCTCATCCCCGGCGGCTTCGGCGTGCGAGGCATCGAGGGCAAGATCGGCACCGCCCGGTACGCCCGCGAGAACGGCATCCCGCTGCTCGGCCTCTGCCTCGGCCTGCAGTGCATGACGATCGAGGTGGCCCGGCACCTGGCCAGCCTGGACGGCGCCAACTCGTTGGAGTTCGACGAGCAGGCCGCGCACCCGGTCATCGCCACCATGGCCGACCAGGAGGACATCGTCGCCGGCAAGGGCGACCTGGGCGGCACGATGCGGCTCGGGGCGTACCCGGCGACGCTGACCGAGGGCTCGATCGTCGCCGAGGCGTACGGCAGCACCGAGATCAGCGAGCGGCACCGGCACCGTTACGAGGTGAACAACGCCTACCGGGACGCGCTGACCAAGGCGGGTCTGCACATCTCCGGCACCTCGCCGGACGGCCGGCTGGTCGAGTTCGTCGAGCTGGACCGCAGCCTGCACCCGTTCTTCGTGGCCACCCAGGCGCACCCGGAGCTGAAGAGCCGCCCCACCCGACCGCACCCGCTGTTCGCGTCGTTCGTCAAGGCCGCTGTGGCGTACTCGCAGGCCGATCAGCTGCCGGTCGACCTGGACGCGGCGTCGGAGGCCCCGACGACGCGCAAGGCCGCCCGCAACGGCGCCGCGACGAAGGCCGCGTCCTCCTCGTGAGCAATCTTGAGCACCGCTACGAGGTGCGCTCCCGCGAGGAGCGGTACCGGGGGCGGATCTTCGACGTGGTCACCGAGGAGGTGACCATGCCGGGCGGCGGCACCGGGGTGCGTGACCTCGTCCGGCACGTCGGGGCGGTGGCAGTGGTGGCGCTCGACGACGCCGGCCAGGTGGTGCTGATCCGGCAGTACCGGCACGCGGTCGGGCGGCACCTGTGGGAGCTGCCCGCCGGGCTGATGGACGTCTCCGGCGAGGAGTTGCCGGCTGCCGCGCTGCGGGAGCTGGCCGAGGAGGCCGACCTCACCGCCGGGCAGGTCGACGTGCTGGTCGACCTGCACAGCTCGCCCGGGTTCACCAACGAGGTGGTGCGGGTCTTCCTCGCCAGGGACCTCGCCGAGGTGCCCGCCGACGAGCGTCACGAGCGCCGTGACGAGGAGGCCGACCTCCAGATCGTCCGGATCGACCTGGACGAGGCCGTCGCCATGGTCGGAGCCGGTGACATCACCAACGCGTCCGCGGTGGCCGGGCTGCTCGCCGCCGCCCGCGCCCGGGACACCGGTTGGTCGACGCTGCGCCGGTCGGACGCGCCGCTGCCACGCTGAGCGTCGTCGCCGGTCACCCCCGCGACGGGGGTACGCGTGAGAAGGGCCCCGCGGTCAGCCGCGGGGCCCTTGCCGGCTGTCCTCAGCGGCATCCGGCAGATCAGGCGATAATGGTCGAACACTGTCTCGACGGCGGAGTCGGTGGAGCACCGGCGAGTCCGGGCGGCGCCCTGACACTCCGTCAGGCCATCCGGGCACCGGATGCCACTGTGCTGGCTCGCGGCGGCACCGGGCGCGCCTAGACTGCCGCCGGCGGGACCGGTGGACCGCGGTGGCAAAGGGGCCGTCGCGGCACCGAGCAGTCGGGGGAGAGCAGCCCCGAAGAGAGGTGTCTGCATCGTGAAGGTCGGAATCCCACGCGAGGTCAAGAACCACGAGTACCGCGTGGCGATCACGCCAGCGGGCGTCAACGAGTTCACCCGCAGCGGCCACCAGGTCTTCGTCGAGTCCGGCGCCGGCGTCGGCTCCAGCATCACCGACGAGGAGTTCGCCGCCGCCGGCGCGAAGATCCTCGGCACCGCCGACGAGGTGTGGGAGACCGCCGAGCTGGTGCTCAAGGTCAAGGAGCCGATCGCCGAGGAGTACCACCGGATGCGCGAGGGGCAGGTGCTCTTCACCTACCTGCACCTGGCCGCCTCCAAGGAGTGCACCGACGCGCTGATCGACCGCAAGGTCACCGGCATCGCGTACGAGACGGTCGAGCTGCCCGACCGGTCGCTGCCGCTGCTCGCCCCGATGTCCGAGGTGGCCGGCCGGCTCGCCCCGCAGGTGGGCGCCTTCTACATGATGCGTACCGGCGGGGGTCGCGGTGTGCTGCCCGGCGGTGTCTCCGGGGTGTACGCGGCCAAGACCGTGGTCATCGGCGCCGGCGTCTCCGGCATGAACGCCGCCGCCATCGCGCTGGGCCTGCAGTCCGAGGTGCTGCTGCTGGACAAGAACGTCGCCCGGCTGCGGGCGGCCGACGCCATCTACCGGGGTCACCTGCAGACCGTCGCGTCCAACGCGTACGAGGTCGAGCGGGCCGTGCTCGACGCCGACCTGGTCATCGGCGCGGTGCTGGTGCCCGGCGCGAAGGCGCCGACGCTGATCTCCAACGAGCTGGTCTCCCGGATGAAGCCGGGCAGTGTGCTCGTCGACATCGCCATCGACCAGGGCGGTTGCTTCGAGGACTCGCGCCCCACCACGCACGCCGACCCGGTCTACAAGGTGCACGAGTCGATCTTCTACTGCGTCGCGAACATGCCCGGCGCGGTGCCGAACACCAGCACCTACGCGCTCACCAACGTCACCCTGCCGTACGCCCTGGAGCTGGCCAACCAGGGCTGGCGCGAGGCGCTGCGCAACGACCCGGCGCTGGCGCTGGGCCTGAACACCCACGACGGGCAGGTCACCTACGGCCCGGTCGCCGAGGCGCACGGCATGGACGTGCTCCCGCTGGCCGACGCGCTGGCCTGAGCGGTGGCGGGCGAGCGGTAGCGAGCCGAGGGGCAGAGCACTGACCGACGGCGTAGCCAGCGCCGGCGTGGGCGAACAGCCCGCGCCGGCCCTGCGCCGTGCCGTGCGCGGCTACCTCGACCACCTGACCGTCGAGCGTGGCCTGTCGGCGAACACGCTCACCTCGTACCGTCGGGATCTGGACCGCTATCTCGCGACCCTGGTCGACGCCGGCGTCACCGACCTCGCGTCGGTCGGCGCCGGCCTGGTCGAGGCGCACCTGGCGCGGCTGCGCGCGGGCGACGACGCTCACCCGCCGCTGGCGGTCTCCTCCGCCGCGCGGGCGGCCAGCGCGGTCCGCGGCCTGCACCGCTTCGCGCTGCGTGAGGGGCTGACCGGCGCCGACCCCAGCCGCGACGTCCGCCCGCCCACCCCACCGCGCAGGCTGCCCCGGGCCCTGCCGGTCGACGACGTGGTCCGGCTGTTGGACATCGCCGGCCCGGTCACCGCCACCGGCGAGGACGCGCCCCTCGCGCTGCGCGACCGGGCGCTGCTGGAGTTCCTGTACGGCACCGGCGCGCGGATCTCCGAGGCGGTCGGCGCCGCCGCGGACGACCTCGACACCGACGAGGGCACCGTCCTGCTGCGCGGCAAGGGCGGCCGGGTCCGGCTGGTGCCGATCGGCGGGTACGCCGTCGACGCCGTCCGCGCCTACCTGGTCCGTGCCCGCCCCGGGCTGGCCGCCTCCGGCCGGGGAACACCGGCGGTCTTCCTCAACGCCCGCGGTGGCGCACTGTCCCGCCAGGGCGCCTGGGGCATCCTGCGCCGCGCCGCCGAGCGGGCCGGGCTGCCCGTCGACGGGCCCGCCGCCGTCTCCCCGCACACCCTGCGCCACTCGTACGCCACGCATCTGCTCGACGGCGGCGCCGACGTCCGGGTGGTCCAGGAGCTGCTCGGGCACGCATCGGTGACCACCACCCAGGTCTACACGTTGGTCACCGTGGAGCGGCTGCGCGAGGTGTACGCCACCGCGCATCCGCGCGCCCGGGGCTGAACAGGTCGCGGTCGGCTCCGACACGCCGGGCCGGTGCCGAACCCCCTGCTGGTCGGTGGCGTACAGTCGGCATCGGCGCGGACCTCCTGGGGCGACACGACCGGGGTGCGCAGCGGCGCCGCGAAGGACGTCGGACGGCTCCGACGCCGGGTGGGGTCGTCGGGAGGGGGCAACGAGCACATGGCTGGCAACGGTGACCGTGCCGAGACCTGGACGTCGGAGCTCCGCGAGCAGCAGGCCACGCTCGGCGCGGACCTCGGTCCCGCGGACCCGGCTGCCTACACGATGCGCAAGCCCATTCCGGAGCCGATGCCCACCGATCGGCACGGCCCCGCGCGCATCATCGCGATGGCCAACCAGAAGGGTGGCGTCGGTAAGACCACGACCACCATCAACCTGGGCGCGGCGCTCGCGGAATATGGCCGCAAGGTGCTGCTGGTCGACTTCGACCCGCAGGGGGCGCTCTCGGTGGGGTTGGGCGTCAACCCGCACAACCTCGACCTGTCCATCTACAACCTGCTCATGCAGGACGACATCATCGCCGAGGACGTCGTCATCAAGACCGACGTCGCGGGGCTGCACCTGCTGCCGGCCAACATCGACCTCTCCGCCGCCGAGATCCAGCTCGTCAACGAGGTGGCCCGGGAGATGGCCCTGGCGCGGGTGCTGCGCACGGTCCGCAAGGAGTACGACTACATCCTGATCGACTGCCAGCCGTCGCTCGGCCTGCTGGCGATCAACGCGCTGACCGTCGCGCACGGTGTGCTCATCCCGCTGGAGTGCGAGTTCTTCAGCCTGCGCGGTGTGGCGCTGCTGCTGGACACCATCGACAAGGTGCGGGAGCGACTCAACTTCGACCTGGAGCTGGAAGGCATCCTCGCCACCATGTACGACAGCCGCACCACGCACTGCCGTCAGGTGTTGCAGCGGGTGGTGGAGGCGTTCGGCGACAAGGTCTACCAGACGGTCATCACCAAGACGGTGAAGTTCCCCGAGTCCACCGTGGCCGGTGCGCCGATCACGACGATGGACCCGGCGTCCTCCGGGGCGCGCAACTACCGTCAGCTGGCCCGCGAGGTGATCGCCGCCCAGTCGGAGCGGTAGCCGGAACGCCCGGTGCCCGCCTCGTGGACTACGGTCGTGCGGTGACCGCGCCACCCCTTGACCCGCCCGAGGCCGCTGCCACGGCGGTGGTCGATGGTGTGCCGCCCGCCGACGCGCCTGCCGAGCCGGCTTCCACCGGCTTCACGGTGCGGCTGGCCAACTTCACCGGCCCGTTCGACCTGCTGCTGCAACTGATCGGCAAGCACAAGCTCGACGTCACCGAGGTGGCCCTGCACACGGTCACCGACGAGTTCATCGCCTACATCCGGGCCATGGGTGACAAGTGGGACCTGGACGAGGCCAGCGAGTTCCTGCTGATCGCCGCGACGCTGCTCGACCTGAAGGCGGCCCGGCTGCTGCCCTCCGCCGAGGTGGAGGACGAGGCGGACCTCGCCCTGCTGGAAGCCCGGGACCTGCTCTTCGCCCGGCTGCTGCAGTACAAGGCCTACAAGGAAGCGGCGGCGTACATCGCCGAGTTGGAGGCCGTCGGCGGCCGACGGTACCCGCGGGCGGTCAGCCTGGAGGCCCGCTACGCCGACGCGCTGCCCGACCTGGTGCTCGGCATCGGCCCGCAGCGGTTGCTGAAGCTGGCCGTGAAGGCGATGACCCCGAAACCGGTGCCGGAGGTCTCCATCGCCCACGTGCACATGGTCCGGGTCAGTGTCCGGGAACACGCGGCGATCCTCACCGCCCGGCTGCGCCGGGCCGGCACGGCCACGTTCTCGCTGCTCTGCGCGGACTGTGAGGCGACCCTGGAGGTGGTGGCGCGGTTCCTCGCGCTGCTGGAGCTGTACCGCGAGGGCCTGGTGTCCTTCGTGCAGGAGCAGGCACTGGAGGAGTTGACCGTGCGCTGGACCGGCCCGGCCGACGGTGACACCGAGGTGCACGTCGACGAGTACGCGGGCAGCCCGGCCGACCCGGAGCCGGTGGCGCAGACCGGGGGACCGGAGGCACCGGAGTTGCCGGGGGAGTCCTCTGGGCCGGACGGGACGGAAACGACGGAGGATGGGCGCGATGAGTGACGAGGATCGCCGGGACTCCCTGGCCGACCAGGCCGCCGCCTGGGTCCCCCCGTGGGAACGGCCCCGTCCGCCCGCCGCCGAACCGGACAACGCAGACGTCGCGCCCGGCGAGCCCGTCGTGGGGGAGTCGCCCGAGGCTGCGGGCGTACCCCGGCGGCAGGCGGCGCAGCGGCGGCGGGTGACGGCCGCGCCGGAGCCCGCGCCGGAGCTGTCCGACACCGAGTTGCGCGGCGCTCTGGAGGCGATCCTGCTGGTGGTCGACGAGCCGGTCAGTGAGCTGGTCCTGGCCCAGGTGCTCGAGCAGCCGGCGGAACGGGTCGGGCCGATGCTGGACGAGATCGCCGCCGGCTACACCGCCGCCGGGCACGGGTTCGAGCTGCGCCGGGCGGCCGGCGGGTGGCGGCTGTACACCCGGCCGGAATACGCTACCTACGTTGAGCGGTTCGTGTTGGACGGGCAGTCCGTACGGCTGACCCAGGCGGCGTTGGAGACGCTCGCCGTGGTCGCCTACAAGCAGCCGGTGACCCGTTCGCGAATCTCAGCCATCCGGGGTGTGAACTGCGACGGGGTCATCCGTACGCTGGTCACCCGCGGCCTCGTCGAGGAGTGCGGCACCGAAACGGACAGCGGGGCGTTCCTGTACAAGACCACCACGCTGTTCCTGGAGAAGCTCGGGCTGAACACCGTTGACGAGCTGCCGCCCCTCGCACCCTTCCTGCCCGACGACGTAGAAGAGCTTGCTGATGCGACCCGATAACCGTTCCCCCAAACCCGACGCCCCTGTCTTCGAGGGGGCTGAGCGCCTGCAGAAGGTGCTCGCCGCCGCCGGCGTGGGTTCCCGGCGTGCCTGCGAGGACCTGATCTTCCGCCGCCGGGTCACCGTGGACGGGCGGGTCGCCAAGCTGGGCGACAAGGTCGACCCGGCCACCGCCGTGATCCACGTGGACGGCGAGCGCCTCCAGGTCGACGTCCGCCTGGTCTACGTGGCGATGAACAAGCCGCGCGGGGTGGTCACCACCATGGCGGACGAAAAGGGACGCAACGAGCTGTCCGACTTCATCGGCGCCCGGCTGGAGCAGCGGGTCTACCACGTCGGGCGGCTCGACGCGGACAGCGAGGGCCTGCTGCTGCTCACCAACGACGGCACCCTCGCGCACAAGCTCATGCACCCCTCGTACCAGGTGCTGAAGACCTACCTCGCCGAGGTGGTCGGGCCGATTCCGCGCAACCTGAGCAAGCGGCTGTTGGCCGGCGTCGAGCTGGAGGACGGGCCGGTAAAGGTCGACTCGTTCAAGGTGGTGGACACTCTGGGCAAATCCGCCCAGGTGGAGCTGAGCCTGCACGAGGGCCGCAAGCACATCGTCCGGCGGCTGATGGAGGAGGTCGGCCACCCGGTCACCCGGCTGGTGCGTACCTCGATCGGTCCGATCCGGCTGGGTGACCTGCGCACCGGGCGGATCCGGCGGTTGACCAACGCCGAGGTCGCCGCCCTGTTCAACGCGGTGGGTGACTGACCCCCGAGTTCGGGGTACGGCAACCGGTAGGCTCCACCGATGGCCGGAAGCGCGGCCGCCCGGGTGGCGTGGGTCGCCTCCGGCGGCGTCGCGCGCGGGTCCGTCAGCGGACCTGGGCATGATTGATGACGATTGACAACCGCTTGCGGCGCCAGATCACCGGGCGATCCGTGAGGTACGGGCTGAGGAGGACACGGTGGAGGAAAACGTACGGGCCGGGCGATGTGTGGTCGCTGTGGACGGGCCGTCCGGTTCGGGTAAGTCCACCGTGTCGCGGCGGCTAGCCGCCGGCATCGGTGCCCGCTACCTGGACACCGGGGCGATGTACCGGGCTATCACGTTGGCCGTGCTGCGCTCCGGCGTGGATCTTACCGACACCGCGTCGGTGGCCAAGGTCGCCGGCGAGGTCAACCTGCGCATCGGCACCCACCCGCAGGGGTACGCCGTGACGATCGACGGAGTCGGCGTGGACGCCGAGATCCGGGGCCCGGAGGTGACCGGGGCGGTCTCCGCCGTCGCAGCGGTTCCCGCGGTCCGCGAGCTGCTGGTCGCCCGCCAACGCGAGATGATCGCCAACGCTGGCCGGATGGTGGTCGAGGGTCGTGACATCGGATCGGTCGTGGCGCCGGACGCCGACCTGAAGGTCTTCCTGACCGCCTCCGAGGCGGCCCGTGCCGCCCGGCGCAGCGCGGAGGACGCCGCCGACGTGGCGGCCACCGCCGCCGACCTGGCGCGACGGGACCGGCTCGACTCGACCCGCAAGGTCAACCCACTGGCGCAGGCGCCCGACGCCGTGGTGCTGGACACCACCGAGCTGGGCATCGACGAGGTCGTGGCGCGACTGCGTGACCTGCTCACCGAGCGGGGCGTGGCATGAACAGCGCTGTTGTGGCTCATGACGGTCCGGAGCGAAGCGGAGGAACGGCATGAGTAGCGATGCTGGTGGCTGGGTCGAGCTGCGGGAGCCCGACGTCGCCGTCGAGGAACCGAGCGGCCCGCAGCCGGTGGTGGCCGTGGTCGGTCGCCCCAACGTGGGTAAGTCCACTCTGGTCAACCGGATCATCGGCCGTCGCCAGGCGGTCGTCGAGGACGTTCCCGGTGTGACCCGGGACCGGGTGCCGTACGACGCGCAGTGGAACGGCCGGGCGTTCACCGTGGTGGACACCGGCGGTTGGGAGCCGGACGCGAAGGACCGCGCCGCGGCCATCGCGGCGCAGGCCGAGACGGCGGTCGTCACCGCCGACGTGGTCCTCTTCGTGGTCGACGCGATGGTGGGCTCCACCGACGTGGACGAGGCCGCGGTGAAGATGCTGCGGCGCAGCGCCAAGCCGGTGATCCTGGTAGCCAACAAGGCCGACAACACCTCCATCGAGATGGAGGCCGTGTCGCTGTGGTCGCTCGGCCTCGGCGAGCCGTTCCCGGTCTCCGCGCTGCACGGGCGAGGCTCCGGCGACCTGCTGGACGCCATCCTCGCCGCGCTGCCGGAAGCCCCGGCGATCGTGGAGAACCGGCCGCGCGGACCCCGGCGGGTGGCGCTGGTCGGTCGACCGAACGTGGGCAAGTCCAGCCTGCTCAACCGGTTCTCCGGTGAGGAGCGGGCAGTCGTCGACTCGGTCGCCGGCACCACCGTGGACCCGGTCGACAGCCTCGTCGACATCGGCGGCCAGACCTGGCAACTGGTCGACACCGCCGGGCTGCGCAAGCGGGTCGGCAAGGCCAGCGGCACCGAGTACTACGCCAGCCTGCGCACCGCCGGCGCCATCGAGGCCGCCGAGGTGGCCGTCGTGCTGCTGGACTCCAGCGAGCCGATCAGCGAGCAGGACCAGCGGATCCTGACGATGGTGACCGAAGCCGGCCGGGCCCTGGTCATCGCCTTCAACAAGTGGGACCTGGTCGACGCCGACCGTCGGTACTACCTGGACAAGGAAATCGACCGGGAGCTGCGCCGCATCCCCTGGGCGATCCGCCTGAACCTGTCCGCGATGACCGGCCGAGCGGTGGACAAGCTGGCCCCGGCCCTGAACAAGGCCCTGGCCAGCTGGGAAACCCGGGTGCCGACCGCGCAGCTCAACCAGTGGTTGACCGCGCTGGTGCAGGCCACCCCGCACCCGGTGCGCGGCGGTCGCGCGCCACGGATCCTGTTCGCCACGCAGGCCGGCGTGGCACCGCCGCGGTTCGTGCTCTTCACCACCGGTCCGCTGGACGCCGGATACCAGCGCTTCGTCGAGCGCAAGCTCCGCGAGGAATTCGGGTACGAGGGCAGCCCGATCGAAATCTCGGTCCGCCCCCGCAAGAAGCTCGGCCCCGGCGGCCGAGGCAAGGCACACGGCTGACCTGCGCTGTTCTCTCGAAATGCCGGATGGGCGGTCCTCGCCCGTCCGGCATTTCTACAACCCCACCCTCCTAGGACGCTTTAGGGGGTGTGCGGTGGTGCGGTTGACTCGCGGCGCGGGTGGGGCCTGTGCGAACGAGCCGGAGCTGCTGCGCTAAGCTGTACCGGCTGTCGCGGTGGGAAACCACGCGAGGGCGGGACGTGGCGCAGCTTGGTAGCGCACTTGACTGGGGGTCAAGGGGTCGTCGGTTCGAATCCGGCCGTCCCGACGCAGGTCAGAGGCCATTCGGATTCTTCCGGGTGGCCATTTCTGATCTTGTACAGCAGCGAAGTACAGCAACGGCTCATTGATCGAGGCTTTCGCCGAGTCTCCGCAGAGCCTCGCGGGTCGTCTTGGACGAGACCTGGCTGTAGATCTCCATCGTGATCGAGAAGTCCGCGTGCCTGAGGATCGCCATCGCGACCCGGGGGTGCACGTCCAGGTCGACGAGCAGCGAACCGCAGGTGCGTCGGGCGTCGTGAACGGTGATCTTTGGGATGCCGGTGCGGGCTATGCGGCTGTCGTAGGAGCGGTTGAAGTTGCGGGGTTCGACCGGCAGTCCGTAGCGGGTCGTGAAGATCATGCCGGTGTCGTGCCAGGCGTCGCCCGCCTTCTGTCGTGCGGCCTGCTGTTGTTGGTGGCGGTGCCGCAGTGCGGCCACGCAGATCGCCGGTAGCGGTAGGGGAGCGTCGGATTCCTCGGTCTTGGTGGCCCGGTGTAGCAGTTGGCCGCGTACCCGCTGGAGCTGCTTGTCGATGACGAGGCTGATGTCGTGGTTGTCGCGGCAGTGCTCGCAGAAGGTCTCGCCGTGGGTGGTGCATGGCTTCTGCCAGCCGTCCCAGTTGATGTGGTCCCAGGTGAGCCCGAGGACTTCTCCCTTGCGTAAGCCGAGCACGAGGACCAGGACGTAGGCGGCGTAGAGGTAATCGTCGTCGTCGCGGGAGGCTTCCAAGAATGCCCGAGCTTCCTCACTGCTCCACGATTTGCCCTTGCGGCTGCGGATCGGTGGGAGCTTCACCAGGGCCGCGACGTTCTTTGCGACCAGTTCCTCCACTTCGGCTTGGGAGAGCGCCGAGCGGAGGACGGCGCGGATTCCCTTGACGGTGCGAGCCGCGGGGAGGTCGTGGCAGCATCGGCCGACCGCGCAGCACTTGCGGTTCTTCGGTGGCCGGCGTTCGTCTTTCCCCTGCGCGCAGCACTGGCAGGTCTTCGCGACCTTGTTGAGCCAGGTCTGAACGTCTCGTACCGACAGCCGCCCGTCGAGTCGCTTGGCGCCGATGCCGGGAACGATGTAGAGGCGGCTCAGCGTCTCGTACGTGGCGTAGGTCAGCGGGGCGAGATTTGGCTCTACGACCTCTGCTAGCCAGTACGTCATATAGCTCGCCACGGTGGGGACGTTCGTAGCGACAGGACCGGCCTTGGCTTGTTGGTGCAGCCTCACCCACTTGTCGTGGACCTCGTCGCGGGTCTTTCCGTAGACGTACTTGCGGTCCCGTTTGCCATCGGGCTTGGTGACCCAGACGTAGGCGGCGAACCCGTTGCGGTACGGGAAGATCGAGCCTTCGCCGTTGGCGCGTTTGCCAGGCATCAGGCCGCGCCCTGGCGCTCGATTTGGAGCTGAATGTATTCATCGATCCATTCCGGCAGGATGCGGCGGTACTTGCCGTCCTTGACCGAACGCAGTTCCCCGGTGGCTATCTTCATCTTCACCTTGGACAAGCCATAGCCGAGGATCGCGGCGACCTCGGCCGGGGAATGCCACTTCGGAACGATCGGGACCGGGCTCCTAACCATGTGGTGCCTCCTTCGAAGTGATGGTGATGTAGGTGCGGCTTTCGCCGCTGTAGCCGGCGGGTCGGGTGCTGGTGCGGCAGGTGACCCGGTCGCGGCCGTAGTGGGCGGTGAGTTGGGCCGCGATGGTGGCGGCGTGGGTGGTGACGGTGGCGGTCGGGCCGATGAGGCGGACCGCGACCAGGGGGCGGGGACGTGCGGGGATGGCGTGCTCCTTCCAGGTCGGGCGGGGCGGGGTGTTGCGTGCGCTGTGGAGTTGTCAAGGAACGGCTTCACGGGCGTTGACACGTACGTGTCAAGCGGCCAGGGGTTGGACCGCGCGAGCGGCGGCGAGTTCGTCGGCCAGGGCGTCGATGCCGGCCAGGTGCTGTGCGCGGGCCATGGCGGCAGCGGTGTTGGCGAGCAGGGCATCTCCGGTGGTGATCCAGCCAGTGGCTTGGTAGCCGAGTTCGTAGATGACCCGCTCGGTTTGCTCGTCGTCCCAGGTGTGGGGGTGGCCTTCGGTGCGTCGCCAGATGGTGCGTTGGAGGCGCAGGAAGCCGAGGGTGACGGAGAAGGCGCGGCTCTTGGTGGCGATGTGTCCGCCGTAGCCGAACTGGTGCGCCCACCGCCGAAGCCGGGCGTAGTCGGGGTGCTCTCCGAGGTCCCAGCACGCCCGGATGAGCCGGCCGAGGTGGGTGCTCGGGTCGCCGTGGATTTCGACGGAGAGGTCGTCGACGCGGCGCAGGCTCAGGCCGGTTACCTCGGTGCTCTTGGTGACGTACTTGGCGATGTACCCGGTGATCTGGGCGAGGTTGACCTCATGTCCGGGTGCGTTGACGTGCTTGAGGTCCAGGCCCTTGTCGCCCCACGCGATGTGCCAGCCCTGCCGCCCGTTGGCGGGGTGCGGCGCGGAGGTGTAGGCGGTCTTCACGAACGCGGCCCGGACGGCTTGCTCGAACATGTCCCGGGTGATGGCAGCCGGCGGCGGGACGATCGCCTCGGGGCAGTCGGGGTTGTAGCCGTCGAGGCGGATCAGGGCGTGGTAGTGGATGACGCCGCGTACCTGGAATTCGTAGACCTTGATGTAGCGGCGGCGCAGGTCGACGCCGTGGGTGCGCCCAAGACGGCGTAGCTCCCGGTCGGCTTGTTGGATGGTGCGGCGCCACAGCTCGGGTGCCTCGTGGTTCCACACGACCTGGCCGGTGTGGTCGTAGCAGTCCAGGCACAGCGGCTGCCCGAGCTGGGTGTCGGCGGCCTTGTGCCGCTGCCCGCAGCGCAGCTCCTGGCCGTGGGGGCAAGTGCGGCCGAACGGGTGGCAGACCGAGGCGCGGCAGGTGCAGCCGTCCTTCTTGCGGCAGTCCGCCGCGTGAACCTTGACCACCCGGTGGTGCACCGGTCCGAACGACGGTGCGGTGGCGGTCAGGAAGATGGCGATGTGCTCGTTGAGCGGCGGTAGTCCCCATCGGTCGCCTTGCAGGCCGGCTTTGATCAGGTGGTAGGTGTCGCGGCGGTACAGCTCGGCGCAGGACGGGCAGACGGCGGCGCGGCGGTTGCCGCAGGGGGTGTAGATCGCACCGTCGGGCATGTCTTCGGTGTCGACGGTGGCCATCCGGTTGCCGTCGGCGTCGTTGACATGGATCTGCCCGGCGAGGCGGATCGGGTGCTTGCAGGCGGAGGCGGCGCGGACGTGGCCGAGCCATTCGGGGTAGTCGGGGTCCTGGGCGCGGGCACGGCCGGAGGCGACGGTGCGGGGGTCGTGGCCGCGTACCCACCCGTCGGCGGTCAGGTTGCGGGTGGTGCGGGTGGGTGTAGCCCAGGGCCAGTAGCCGGCGGACTCAGCGGAGGCTCCCGTGCCCGAAACCGTGGTGGTTTCGGGCGCGAGAGGCAACGTCGAGGACGTCACGCGGTGGCTCCGACGGCGGTGCCGTTGTGGGTCTTGTCGTTGATCGGGGTTGGGTTGTCCAGGGCCGTCAGGATGTCGGCGGCCTTGGCGGTCGGGACTCGCAGTCTGACGGCGAGTTGTCCTGCGGTGATCGGTTCACCGTGGGCCTTGGCGTGGGCCGTGGCGACGATGCGGGCGTTGGAGAGCAGCGCGGGCGGTGGACCGGCCGTGACCGGTGCCGAAGGTGCCGGCGTCGTGTCGGTGTCGGTGCTGTCCGGGGTGGGCTCGACGGTTGTTCTGGTTGCGGTTTCCTCGCCAGAGGTGGGCAGGGCGACAGGGGCGTTCGGCTGTGTGTCGGTGTCGGGTGCGGGTTTGATGGCCGAAGTCGCGGCGGCCGGGCGGACCAGCGGTGAGGCGGGGATGTCGAGTGACGACGCCTCTCCGGTGGTGGCCGGCACCAGTGCCGGGACGAATTCGATGGGCCGGGTGGTGCGGTTTCCGGTGGCGAGTAGAGCAGCGGTGGCCATGAGCATCAGGCCATCCACGGCGAGGGGACCGAACCAGACGACGAGGGTTTCCTCGTTGTAGTGATCGAGCAGTCCGGACAGGTGCCGGTAGGACACGAACGCGGCGACCAGGGCGACGGGCGGCAGCCCGACCCAGCGCAGCACGTTCCAACCCCAGCCGGTCGGCCAGGGGGTACGGGCAAGGATCTCGATGGCGATGAACAGGAACAGCGGCCAGACGATCGCGGAGATGACCGCGCCGGGCTCCGGCGACCAGTTGGCCGGGGCGTTGGTCGGGGCGATGAACGAGTGAGCGATGTTCGCGGCGACGGACACGAGTCCGCCGGAGAACGCGCCGATGTAGGCGTAGACGCGGCCGTTCTTGGAGGTGGTCATTGTGCCGCCTGCGAGGTGGGGGCGGGGGTGAACAAGGAGAAGGCGATGATGAAGGGCTCGGTGTAGCCCTGGGAGCGCAGCAGCAGGGTGATGGCGGGGAGGTCTTTGGCCGAGCTGATGGGCCGGGCGGTGGGGAAGTCGATGCCGGTCATTTCGGTGCTGCCGTTGGTGGTGTGGGTGAAGGTGAGCAGGTACCGGTACATAGGTTGTCCCCTTTCAGAGGCAGGCGATGAGGAGGGCGGAGACCCAGAGGCAGGCGTAGTGAAGGGATTGGTCGGCGAGGTACATGCCGCAGACCGGGGTCTGTCGGTCGGCGAAGGCGGCGGAGCCGGTGGCGTGCAGGATGAGGCGGACCGTCCAGCGGCGGTCCAGGAGTGCGTGGGTGATGGCCGAGAAGGCCAGGCCGGCGGTGAGTCCGAGGGCGGACACCGGCAGGTTGAGCAGGGCGACGGTGACGGCGAGCATGGCCGCGACCGTGAGGTGGTAGGTGGTCACGTGGATCAGGAGGTGACGCCAGCCGGTCCAGCCGGGCTCGGCTTTGTGGGACGCGTCAGCGTCGGTTTGCACGATGTGGTCGGCGAGTTGGTGCGCCGGGATCAGGACGGCGGTGATGACCGCGAAGACGAGTGCGGGGTTCATCGGGTTACCTCCGGGTTGCAGTCGAGGCAGGAGCCGGTACGGCGGGGGATGTAGTAGGGCTGGACTTGGCCGCAGTCGGAGCAGGTGCGCCGCGCGTTGAGCGCTTTGTCGATGGCCGCCAGTTGGGCGGGGGTGGCGGTGCGCTTGGGCATCGCGAGGTCGAGGCGGAAGAGGTAGGCGACGCGCTTGCCGCGACGCCACATGATTTGCGCGGCGGGGTCTTGGCCGCCGGGGCGCAGGTTGCGGGTGCGTAGTTGCCGGCGGGTCAGGAGCCCGTCGGGGGCGAACTTGAACGGGTAGGTCGGCAGGCCGTAGCGCTCGCCGGTCGGGTCGTAAAAGACCATCGGGTCCTCCGAGTCGTCGTCGGCCTGGTCGTCGTCGCCGGCAGGGGTGCCGGTGGCGAAGGTGGGGTGTTCGTAGGTGTCGCGGTCGATGTCCTCGGGCAGGAACGCCGCCGAGCACAGGGCGCAGACGATCGGGCCTTCCTCGAAGGCCGTGGTGGAGATGCGCAGCTTGCGGGGGCACTCGCACTCGCACGAGACGCCGTTGTTGTTGTTCGTCCGTTGCTTGCCTTCCCCGGTCGGTTCGGGGTGGCGGTAGAAGCGCAGCGCCACGGCCAGGCCGGTGATGGTGGCCTTGTAGCGGGCGCGGGTGAGGTCGGTCAGGGTGCAGGGCGAGTAGCCGAGCTTGTCGTCCTTGGTCGTGGACAGGCCGAGCTCGGCGGCGAGGGTGGCGAACTTCTTGTTGTGCCAGCGGCCCTGCCGAGAGGTGTCCTGGATGCCTCGCACGTCGGCGAGGGCGTGGGTTGCTTCGTGCAGGAGCGTGGTGAACACGGCTTCCGGTTCGCGGGAGAGCCCTTCACCGGAGATGAGGATTTCGGGCAACTGCTGCTCGCCGGCTTGCCAGCGCAGGGCGGCGAAGTGGCCCCACTTCATGCCCTGGTTCACCTTCGTGGGGGAGCCGGAGCCGACCACGAGGACGGCGGCCGGGACTTCGGTGTGCTGGGCGCGGATCGCGGACCAGGCGGCTTCAAGCGCGCCGACGAGTGCGGCGGTGGAGATGTCGTTTTGACACGTACGTGTCACGTCGGTGATCTGGGCGGCGGTGCTCATGCGGCCCTCCGGATGGTGTGTCGGCGGTAGGCGATGGCGGCGGTGCACAGCGCCTCGATGACGTCGGCCGGTCTGCGGCCGGGCAGGGTTTCCCAGTCGAAGACCGGGGCGTGAAGGCCGGCGTGGCCGACGGCGATGAGGTAGGTGTTGAACCACTCGACGGCGGCGCTGTAGGAGCGCTGGTCGGCGTCGGTGATGCCGGTCAGGTACCAGCGCGGCCGGCCGAACACGGCGGCCCGGATCGCGCCCAGGATCGACGCCGGGTAGATGCCGGTGCGGTGACAGCCGCAATTGGCCGGGCAGGCGTCGTGGGCGTCATAGAGGCCGGCCGGGGTCCAGCCGTAGCGGCCCAGGTAGAGGGCGGCGCGGTCGAGGACGGCGTGAACGTTGCCAGTCGGCAACGCGGCGACGGTGCTCATCGGGTAGCCCGCCAGACGAGGAACCCGGCGCGGGTGGGCAGCCGCTCTTGGCTGTACTCGTGTTCGGCGTAGGTCTCGATGTCGTCCTCGGTGGCGTGGGTCCAGTCCCACTCGTCCGCCGCGTCGCGCAGCGTGGAGATGATTTGCTCGGCGGTCTGCCCGGGGCGGTCGTTCCAGGCCAGTGGGCAGGTGGGGTCGTCGTCCTCGGTGGCCCGTGGCTGAGGCTGGTGGAAGTCGAGGTAGGCGGCCAAGGCGTCGATGGCGCGGGTGTAGTCGCGGGCTCCGCCGCGCGTCGTGCAGTGGTGCGGGATCGAGAGGCGGTGGCCGTGTGCGGCCATGCCGATGGCGCCGGACACGCAGGCCGGCGGGTAGGGGTTGTCCTCGGTCGAGGCGTAGTAGGTGCCCTGGGTCCAACCTCGGATTTCGAGGTAGCGGGCGGCGCAGCGCAGGGTGTCGGCCGGGGTCAGGTCGGCCAGCGCGGCGGAGGTGGTGGGCTGTTTTTGGGTAGGGTTCATGGCGGCCACGTCCTTTCGTGGGCGGTGGTTGGGTCGGCAGACCGGGCAGCTTTTCCAGGGCTTTGGCCGGTCTGTCGGCCGTCTTCTATCGGTGGTGCAGGTGGAGCCGGAGAATCACCCGTTGCCTGCCGTCGCTGACAAGAGCGGGTGCGGAGCGGAAGACCAGGGCGCCCGCGTGTCGGGCGATCGCGGTCAGGGCGGCGATGTCCTCGCCGGTCCCGACGAGCACGAGGTCCAGGACGCGGGTCGGGGTAGCGGTCGTGGTGCTCATGCCGCTGTCCGCAGGTCAGCAGCCGCGACGAGGCCGGAGCGGCGGCGGGTCCAGGTGGCGTAGTCGGCGACGCGGATGATGTCGGCGTCGGTCATGTAGGCGGCCTTCACGCGGTTGGGGATGCCGCCTTCGGCGATGAGGTAGCCCTCGCCCTGGTTGTTCGGGTCGATGCTGTTGGAGGAGAAGCCGCGGGCGTACCAGCCGTGGCCGAGGACGATGTCGGAGGACACGTCGTTGGTACAGCGGCCAGCGAACCGCCACGCGAACAGGTCCCGCAGTGACGGCGGGATGATGTCCGACGACGGGCGCTGAGTCGCGGCGGCGACGATGATGCCGACGGCGCGGCCCCGGGCGACAATGTCGCGCAGCAGCGCGGCGAACAGGTCCTGGTCTTTCTTGTCCCCGGCGGTGGCGGAGAAGTAGGCGATCTCGTCGCAGGCCACGAGGATCTGACCGAACAGATCGTTAGGGCCGATCTTCCGACGGCGGTGCGACAGCAGGAACGCATACCGGTTGTCCATCACCGTCTGCACCCGACGCAACGTGCGGATGGCGTGGTCGATGTCCGGGCCGACGAACACGTCGGCAGCGGCCTTCCACAAACCCAGCTCGACCTGCTTGCCATCGAGCAGGCACAGCCGCACGTCCGGGCACAGGGCCGCGTGCCCAACGATGGTGTTGAGCAGCGACGATTTGCCCGCGCCGGGTTCACCGCCGATAAGGATGTTGCGGTAGATCATCGGCAGGTAGGCCGGGTGGCCGAACTCGTCGATGCCGAGGAAGACCGGGTCGAAGATGGACAGGCCCGCGCCGACCGGCACCGTCTGCGGCGCGTCTGGCTGCGGGGGCAGCTCGATGGTGTCCGTGAGGTCCATAACAGGGGGCTCCCGGGGTCGGTTGACACCTACGTGTCAAAGGCGGGTGGGGGAGGGAAGGGGCGCGGACGCTCGACCCGTCAGGGGTGCTTGGTCCGCGCCGTCCCGGTGGTTAGGCGTAGTCGGAGGGGTCGAACCCGTTCGGGCTCGCGGTGTTGGTGGTGGGGTTGCGCGGCTTGCGCTGGCGGGGGGTATCAGCCGATGCGATGACCTGCACGTCGGGTACGTCGGGCAGGTCCAGGCCGACAGGCGGCATGCCCGGTGAGGTGGGGGCGTTGGCCGGGATGTCCGTGGGGACGTAGTCCGGCAGCGGCGACACGACCTTGCCCGCGAGGGGTTCGCGGCGGGTGATGTCGATGCGGATCAGTGCGGCGTACTTGCGGCCGGCGCGCATGACGCGGACCTCGTTGGCCCAGCACGCCACGGCGAGTTTCTGCATCTGGCCGTCCTGCTCCAGATCCCGCAGGGACAGGCCGGGACGCAGCCACACCCAGACCCGTTCACCGGCCGGGGTCGGCTTGGCGAGCAGGATCAGCGGGAGTGAACCGTGCCGGTTGGTGGCGATGAACGCCGCGAAGCACAACCGCAGCCGGTGCCGCACGATCAGGCACCACATCCAGGCCATGACACGACGACGAACCGGGCTGATGGCGGCGGGGACACCGACGACCAGGGCGACGATGAGCAGCGAGCCCCACAGCGGGGTCGACTGCATCAGCGAGGTCCAGCCGTAGACGCCGGCCAGGCCGAGCAGGATTTCCGGCAGCCAGTGCCAGAAGACCCGTAGGACCGGCCACGCCACGATCAGCGCGAACAGCACCGCGCCGAGCATCGCGCCGAGGACGACGCCGAGCAGACCACCCAGGATCGGGTGCATGTACTCAGAGGCCACCGTGGCGGCCAGCAGGCCGACCACACCGAGGGTGACCCAGAACGCGATAGTGGCCCGACGACGGTACGAGCGGGCAACCGGCGCTTCGATGACAGTGACTTGGCCCCCACGGTTCGACCAGCCGAACGGGGACCTCTGGCTAGACTTGGACACGACAAGTCCTCCCTACCTAGGGACCTTGTTGGACAGGACGCGGGGTCGCAGACGACGCCAATCAACGGCGACCCCGTGTCCACCTCTTCACCTCTTGTGGAGCCGAACAGGAACCCCGGCCGCTAGACGGCGGCGGTCTCCATCGCGGTCAGCGCCGAAGCCCGGAACGCGACACCGGAGCGGACCTTGCCGTCCCGGTCGTTGACCCAGGGCAGCGCCTCCAGGTCCATCGGCACCACCGGCTGACGAACGGCCACCGCCGGCATCACCGGGCTGACCACCGTCACGTTGATGACCTCCGCGCTTCCCTCCGAGAGGGCGTAGAGCTGCACCGCCCACATCGGCTGCTTCGTCTCCCGGTCGAACTTCTGCTGACCCGTCTGGTCCAGCTTCGGAACCGGGTTCACCGCGACCTCGTACGACACCCGCGAGGTGTCCAGCAGCAGACGTCCCATGACTGACTCCTTCTCGACTGGGGGCAGACGCCCCTTGGCTCAGACCAAGTACCTACTCGGTACTGACTACAACGTACTGACTGACTCAGCACGCGTCAAGCATCGATCCTCTCGGTCCTTCGCTGGACCTGACCGATCCATGTGCATCAGCATGGGCTCCGACGGTGGGCTGTTTCTTGCCTCGCGTGGGGGTACCCACGGTGGGTATGGTCGGGAGCGAGTGGTACGAATGCGTGAGCTGTCAGGACGTGGAGGGTTGATGCATCCTCAGGCCTCACCAACTGCTATCCCCCCGCACGTGCTGCAACGCGCGGATATGCAGGATGCAATTGCCCGCCACGATTTTGGCGCAGTCTTCGTCCTTGCCCGCAAATGGGCAGGCATTAGCTATTCGAAGATCGCCGAGGCTTGCGCAATAAAGCCCGAGCGCGTCGGGACTCTCGCACGGGGGCAGGGAAGTATAGCGACATACGAAAAAATCGCTGCCATTTCTGATGCCCTACGGATTCCCGGCCATATGCTGGGTCTATCTCCCCGAGGCTGGGAGGCGCCCTCCACGTTGGAGGCGGTTAGGTCGAGCGGAGATGAAGCCGTGAAAAGAAGAGACTTCCTGCGTGTTTCGGCTATTGGTGCCGGAACGGCTCTCGGTATTCCTTCCCTGCTGGAGGAATTCCCACGAGGCCGGATCGGTTCCGATGTGCCAGCGATGCTCGCACGGCGAACCGCTCGTCTGCGTCGCCTGGACGACGTCCTGGGCGGCGGCGATACGTCAGGTATCTATCTCGCCGAGTACAAGGCAACCAAGGCGATCTTGCGTGGCAGTAGCTATTCGGCGGCTACCGAGAGCAAGCTCCTAGCAATTCTTGCGGAGCAGGCCCAGCAGGCTGGATGGGCGGCTTTCGATGCTGGTGACCACGTCGCCGCCGAACACCTGTACAAGGAGAGTCACAATGTGTCGACGCGGATATCGGATCCCGCGCTTGCTGGAAACGCGCTAGCTTTCCTGGCCTACCAGACGATCGGTAGTAATCCAAAGGCGGCCGTGGAGGTCGCGGAAGCCTCATGTGCGGCAGCCGACGGGGGAGTGCCGGCCACCGTCGGGGCGTTGTTGCATGAGCGGCGAGCCTGGGCACACGCGGTGGCAGGGAACGCCAGGGAAGCAGACGAGGCGCTGGCCGCTGCCCAGGCTGCCCTGGCGAGCAACCTAGGCAGGCCCCAGCCGGACTGGTCGAGCTGGGTAGATGAGCAGGAACTACAGATCATGGCGGGCAGGTGCTGGACCGAGTTGCGTCGACCGCTGCGAGCCGTTCCGCTCCTGGAGGATGCGCTCCGCGGCTTCGATGACGCCCATGCTCGGGACAAAGCCTTGTATTCGTGTTGGCTCGCAGACGCGTACCTGACGGCGGGCGAGATCGAGGCGGCAGCAGGGATCGCGGACCGAGTCCTCAACCTCTCAGCAGGGGTTGCATCCGTTCGTCCGCGTCAAAGGTTGCAACCCATCTTGCGGCAGCTCGCAAGTCACCACAGCGTGCCGATGGTGGCTGACTTGCTAGAGAAGGCCAGGTCTTGATCCGCTAGCTTTCCTCGCCTGACTCGACTGTCTTCCGTACCCACGACAAATAGGCGTCAGATCCCGCGACGATCGGAACTGCAACAATCTCTGGATTGTTCCAGGGATGATGCTCCGTGAGATACGCCTGAAGATCTTCGAACCGGTCGGAATGGGTCTTGAGTAGGAGTTGCCATTCTTCGCCCGTACCGAACTCGCCTAGGTGCCAGAAGGCCGATGTTACGGGTCCGATGATCTGGGCTCCCGCTGACAGCTTCGCCTCGACAACCTCGCGAGCCAGCTTCTCGGCGGCTTCACGGGATTCTAACGCCGTAGACACCTGCAGGAACGTGCCACGCGGGTCGGCGTCGGCAGTTCTTCCGCCAATCCCGAGCCTTGGCCGTCCTTCGTTCCACGTGGTGATGGTCTCCGGTCGCCAAAGGTGAGTGCGTCCAAGAGTTCGGTCAGGCTCGGGCATCTGATTGCGATTCCGGTAAGAGCTGACCGTTCCGATCTGGACGCCGAGATAGGCGGCAACGTCGGAGGTCGTCCACCACTCAGCGCTTGGGTCAGGTGTCGTCACGCCTGCATTATGCCAAGTCAGCCTGACTTTGCCACCCAGCCAAGACTACGGGCGGCCCCACTGGCGAGCGTCAAGGATGAGCCGTTGGGACATGTCGGGTATGGCGTCTTGGCGGGCGACGGACGCGGCGAGCCAGAGGGCGCCATGGCGCAGGATGGCCGCTGACGCCAGGTCCGGACATGCTGAGAGGGGCACACGCTTCTTAGTTCATCCGCCAGGTGGGACGATGGCTGCCCCGACCAGTGCAGGACGAGGACATCGTGGACGACGCCTTCAAGCCCCAGACCGTTCGGTCGCTCGACCCTGCGGCGGCGAACCGCCTCCTACATGCACTTGGGACCGTGAAAGATCTCGAAGAACGCCTGATGGCCAGCCATGTCCGCCCTGTGCCCGCCGAGTCCCAGCTGAACCGGGATCTGGCCGTCGGCAACGCCGCGTTCGCTTACAACTACGCCAGTAACGCCGTAGGGGCAGCCATCGACCACCTACGCACCTGGTACAACATGCTAGCGTGCGATCTCGTCAAGTTCCCTATGCCAATCCTCGCGCATTACACTCTTGCCCGCGCCGTCTATGAACCGAGCTTGCACACCCTCTGGTTACTCGACGCCACTTCCACTAGTCGGGAACGGATCGGTCGTGGCTACGCCATGGAACTGCAGTCATTGCGCGACATGCGGAACTTCCAAAAGGCGGCCAAGCCATCCGAAGCCAACGCTCAAGCCCTCATTGATCGGGTGCTGGACGGGGCGGCTTCGGACGGATTCGTGACGCTAGATGAAAACGGTGCAAGAAGGCTAACGGTCCCAGTGCGGAACATGGTCGACTTATTCAACGACTACGATGGCCCAGAGATCCCGGGCCGCAAGGCGGAGTGGCGTTACCGGATTCTTTCCGGCTTAGCGCATGGTCGGAGGTGGGCGGTAGTGGCAAATGCCGCTGAAGTCGAGACGGCGACAGACGAGGGCTATCTTATCCGCCCGAACTGGCAGTACCTGCAGCACTTCGCCGACTACACGGTGCGGATTGCATCGCGGGCAGTGTCTGCAGTTGTCGAATACCGATACGAAGCTTCTCCCTCTGTCGGCGCTTCCTCGTAGCGGAGGCCTGCAGTCAGGCAGCTCTGGCGTCTCGCGATCGGTGCACTGGCGTTCGCAGATCATCTGGCGGACGCGTGTCACACATCAGCCGACGGAGGACACCTGTTGTGGCCCATTGTCCTCGGTCGACTGATGTGCGGCACTCGTCCGCCAGCTGATCTGCGACACCGGCGCATATGCCCGAATCTTCTCCGGCCTACCGTTAAGGCGAGCGGCGGGCGAAGAGAAACGCTTGCGGGGTCTGACTGTTCGGCTTGAGCAGCATCTGGGCCTCGACTTCGAACCCGGCGTCACGCAGCCACGCGCCCACGCGCTCCGGCTGCCGGCGGTGGACATACAACTTCATTGGGTGACCGCCGTAGCCCTCAGTCATCAGCTGCGACTCCTCGCCCACGTGAAATAGCAGCTGCAGCGATCCGCCTGACTGCAAGGCACGGTGAAAGTGCTGCAATATGGTGGGCACGTCGCCGTCGGGAATGTGGATCAACGACTGCCAGGCAAGGATGCCTGCCAATGAACCGGCAGGAAGGTCCAGGTCCGTCATCGAACACACTTCAAACCGCACGTGGGGGTGGTCGCGGCGGGCAACGTTGATCATTCCTGGAGACAGGTCGACACCGAAGGCATCGACACCAAGTTCGCGCAGGTAAGCGGTGACATGTCCGGGACCGCAGCCGACATCCGCCACCGGACCGCCACCGGCGTCCCGCACGCTGTCTGCGAGCAGCGTCAGAGCCGCACGTAGGTACCGGAGCTCGGCAATGGCCCCGCGCACTTGGTCGGCGTAGCTGATGGCGACCGTGTCGTAGGACGTCCGTGTGTCGGTCAACCAGTCGTCTCCGCTCATGACCGGCAACGCTAGCTCAGGCTCGACTGACTCACCTACGCAGCTCCGTGGGTGCGGGTTCCGCGCCCTGCTGCGCCCAACTTGAAGGCATGACGCACATCACGCGGCGGAGATGTGTCGCACATCAGTCGACGGAGGACACCTGTTGTGGCCCATTGGTTGTGAGAACTTTCTGTACGAGATCAAGGCGGCCCGCTTCGCAGGCCGCTCGCGCCGCCGACCAGGGGCCGACCAACACCGGTCGCCGATCGGGGGCCCGCGCCCTTAGCGCAAGCGCACGGGCGCACCCCGAACGGTTGCAGCCCCGCCGGCGGCGCGACATGCGAAGAAGCCCCGGGCCGCCATGGTCGATGGCAGTTCCGGGGCGTCGCTGGCTGCAAGCTGACGCTGCACACGCGTCAAGGGATCAGCGGGCTATTCCGGCGATCAGACTTCAGCTCCCAGTCGCCCGACTTGAGTGAGCGCAACATATATTCGCTATATATGTCGTTGATGTCCCACCTGTGAGCCGAAATGACACTCCGTGACGCGCTTATTCCGGCCTTCCAGTAGTAGTCGGCCATAGAGGCGTTTTGTGGGTTGACGACTGCCATGCGGCTCAAAACGAAGAATAGCATCGCGCCTATTGGGATCGGTGGTGTGGCGGGCGAGTTTGGACGTCCGATCTCGGACTTCCAGCGCATGAAGAGGCTAACTGCCTCAACGTTGCGTGATTCGATGCTCCTGGAATCTACATGAAAGCCTCGCGGCATCTTCTTCATAGAAAGACTGCGAATGTGGTTCTCCCAGGTATGGAGGTCGCTCACGCATATAAGGGAAGGCAGATCTCTTGGATGTCCAGCAAGCTGGTGCTGTCGCTGAATCTCGGAGTCGATTTTCTCCAACCCTTCGGTGCTGCTCTCCCATTCATGGCTGTGGGCTAGTAGCCCGTAAAGGATGGGACTGCACGTATTGGCGTACAGATTTGTTCTGTAGTCATTTGTCAGCTTGCTTATTGCGGCGGCATTCGCAAAGAATTTCTTTAGATGGGACCTTCTCAACGTGTTCTTGCATTCGAAAGCCGCAACCACGCCAGGGGCGAGGTACAGCTTTTTGTCGCGCAGTTTGCGCGGATAATCCCCAGATAGGACGACAACATCGACTTGTGGGCTAGCCGTTCCATCTGCGGCCAGGATTCTTCCCTTGGTTGCGACGTGCAGGTCTGCGGGCAGCCAGTCGGAGAGCAGACCCGCCCAGTTCGACTCTCCCTCGTCGCCTGCCGTGCCAGGGTCCTCTGTAGAGCGCCTGTAGATCCTCTGATACTCGGCCTCCATTTCCTGCGTAACTTGATCCAGGAAGGCCAGAAGCTCGTGGGAGGCTGTCACGCCACCAGCTTCGCGTACATCACGGGCCAAGGCATAGAAGCGATCCGTGTCGAACACGCCGCCGGCGGGGCGCTCGGGCGCTCTGGGATGGTTGGCGCCCATCCCGACAACCTTCGTCCGGACAGAGCCGAGCAGGTGGGGCCTGCCCGGTCAAGGTCGTTCAGCCAGTGGGGTGCTCCACCTTGACCGGGCAGGCCCCACCCACTCCACGGAGTGCGGACGAAGGCCGACGGGATGGCTAGCAGCGACGAGGGTTGCCGAGCCGGGAAAACCCAAGTTGCCGTCCGCGAGCCGACCTGCGCATCGGCAACTTTTTGGACACTGGTCGCTACCCTGACTCGGTGCTCGCGACCGAGGCCCCGAAGGTTACCGACTGGATGCAGGCATGGGGGAACATCGCCAGCGCCGTCCTATCGGCCATCGCCGTTCTGGTGACAGGTCTGCTACTCGTCCTCGAATTGCGGAGGTGGCGACAAGAGCGAGCCGAGACCGAAGCTCGGCAGGCTCGCCTCGTCTGGGCGGAACCGAAGGGGTCGGCTGTGGATGACCATGGCAGCTATCGTGGGCAGGTAGTCACTATCCATAACGCAAGTTCCGACCCAATCTATAATGTTTTAATCAAAGCGGATTTCTATGCCGGTCCGGAGATGGAACGTAGTTCATGGATGGTTGTTTCGGATCCTTCGATACAGAGTGGAAACTCTTCGAGGGAATTCATCACATACAGCCCTCGTATGCCCCGCCCCATGACTGAGGATGAGGTTATGGAACGGTATGGCCCTCCGGACATCGAGATCCAGTTCACCGACAGTTCAGGGACGCAGTGGAGGCGCTTCAAGCTGCAGAGTCCGCGTAGGGCGCGAGACGAGGATCTAACCCTCGATCAGATTTCGCGTTCCACTCCAGCGCTCGTAGCTGATTACCTCCGAATCCCAAGGATAATCAGATACCCAAGAGCGTTCATCTCAATTCGAATCAACCGCCTCCATCGCAAACTGCGCTCTAAGCTTGCAGCAAAGTTGGAAAGCCGTCCTCCTGAGCCATTCTGAAGATCGTTGGGCTCCGCTCGGTTGTACAGCAGCGAAGTACAGCAACCGACGACACCGAGTGGGACCACGGCAACCACCATCAAACCGTCGACCAGTCGTGCGAGCCGAACCACACCCCATTGCCGATCTCTGGGGGTCAAGGGGTCGTCGGTTCGAATCCGGCCGTCCCGACAGCAAGAGGGTTTCCGCAGGTCAGTGACTCGCGGAAACCCTCAGTTTATTGTTGCGGCTCGATGAAATGGCGTGTAAGGCGCTGCTGGAACCCTTAACTCGGGTGGTTTTGCGAGCCGATCTTGGTTGCCCCCGCAGTGAATCGCCTGGTAGGCGTTCTGCATCGGCGTCGTTGTGGTCGCTGCTGGACCTTAACAGCAGGCGATTTCGGACAGGCAGGACATTGTTCCCGGCCTGTGCCGCGGTCGGCTCTTCTGGGCGCAACTTCGTGTTGCCGACCGCCGACGGCGAGCCGCTCACTAACCGGATGAACTCGGTTGCGAGGTCCTGCCGCAGATCGTCGAGCTTCAAGAGTTTTCCCGAGCTCCGCCCGCCAGTTCCGTGACCCGTCGCCCTGCCCTGCATTGTTCTGGTTGGTCATTAAGTTGGGGCAGTCCGATAGATCGCGACCGCGTCGGTGCGTTCGGCTTCTTCGAGCATCCAGTCAAGCGTCCGTCGAGGGAGAAGCAGTTGGCCATCAGACTGTGGAGATGCTCTGCCGGCATGTATCCGTAGAAGGTGGCGTTACCGCCATCGAAGACGGTGACCTGCGCACGCGAACTCCTGCTGCACCCATCGGGGCACGGTGATCTCGAGTGTCGGTCGCGGATGGCAGAATCCCGCTCACTGCGCGGCGGGAGGAGATCAACATGGGCTGGCTGACGGCCGGTGCCGACTACGAGGTGAGCCTGGAACGCGGGAAGGTGATCGCGCGTAACCGCCAGGGCAGGCTGCTCAAAGGCCTACCGAAGGCGTTGCGTGACACCGACGTGGTCGTCGGCTTGCGGCAGCTCTCGGAGTGGTTGAAGCGGCACGAGGTTTCCTGCCGGCGGGAGGTCGAGCAGTGGATGGTGCGGTCGCTGCCCGTGCCGACCACCGTCATCTGCGAGGTATGGGCAGACGAGGCATGGCGGACGTCGCTGCGTGATCTGGTCGTGGTGCCGATCGACGGCGCGGGGCGATGGGACACCGACCGCGCGGGGCTGCTGCGTGACGCGGACCCCGAGAAGGGTCTGGGTGTGGTGGACCTGGACGGCGAGAGCGGCCGGATCACCGCCGTGCAGGTTGTTCTGCCGCACCCGGTTCGTCTGCCTGATCTGGCAGATCTGCGGGAGTTCGCCGCAGACCTGGGGGTGCGGCAGGAGACGCTGCAGCTGTTCCGGGAGGTGTGGGCGCTGCCGGAGTCACTCGACGACCGGCGGCGTGACCTGCCCCGATACGCCGGGGCCCGCTACAAGGAGTTGCGCCACGTGCAGGCGCGGGCGACGTCGGCGGGCTACCGCGTGCAGGGTGGCGCCGCGTCGGTGCGGGTGTGGGAGGACGGCGTCTCTATGGTCGCGTCGGTGTGGATCGGCGAGGGCGATCCGCTGTACGAAACCGAGACCGGCCCGCTCTATTTCACCGACCCGGAGGGGGAGGCGGTGGCGTTGGCGGCTGTGGGGCCAGTGGCGTGGTCGGAAGGGATGCGGATGGCGGCGAATCTTCACGCCGGACGGGTTGTCGACGAGGACGGTGAGCGTGCGTGAGTGAGACGCTGTTGGAGGCGGGGGCGATCCTGCCTGGCGGTGAGGCGCAGACCGGACGTGACGTGATGGCCGCGCGTCGCTACACCCATCCGGCGCTCACAGGTCGGACCGTCGTCCGTCTGGCCGGGGCGACGCTGGGCGAGGCCGAGGACCTGTCGATGGAGTTCCTCGGCTTCAGCCGTACCGCCGAACCGACGCCGGTGGGCACGGCCCGGCGGCAGTCGCTCGGCTTCCCGGCCTGGGCGTTGATCAATGATCCGGCGAATGGTCGGCACGCGCTGGCAATGGTCAAGGACATGGCCCGGCTTGCGCGAACCGCCGCCTCCAAGCCGGGTAACGCCCGCGAGGGTTACCAGCAGCTTGCCGCCCGGTTGGGTGCGGCGGCGCCGCATTTCCTGCCGACGTTCTGGGAGGAGGCCGGGCGGGCGTTCCGCGCCGCCGACAACCCGCGGATGGCCGGCGGCTGCTTCGCCGAAGCCCGGCGGGCCGAGCAGGTGCACGGGCTGCCAGTGGACGAGGAGCGGCTGCGGGAGGTGCATCTGGAGTTCGCCTTCGCGGGTGCGCTGACGGCGAAGATGCTGACCGAGTACTCCCGCGCGGTCGCGACGCGGCGGCCAGCACCCGAGGCGTACGAGCTGGTGCGGACCCTTGCCATTCGTCGCGTCGCTGGCGGGCTGCCGCCGTACGCCGGGATGGCGGAGGATCTGCGGCGGCTGGCAAAGGCGGCCGGCGTGGACGTTGAGGAGCAGGCCGAGGCGGTGGTCCGGCAGTTGCTGGCGTTCCCCGCGATGACGCGCTCGAGCGAGGCGGTGTGGAAGGCGTACCGCAAATCCCTGATGCGGCTGGCCAAGGATGACCCGGCGGTGCGCTCGCGGTTGGTGGATATTTTTCCCGAGCCGCCCGGTTGGTCCACGGATGTCACCGACTTCTGGCTGGAGCTGCTGGACGCGGCGGGCACGCTCGATCTGCTGCGCGACGAGGCGGCGACGGTGTCCGCGGCGCGGTGGTTGGAGCGGCTGATGGCGCTGCGGGAACGGCGCAGCCGGCGTCGTTGTGAGCGGCTCATCCGCGTCGTGGCGGACTTGGTGCCGCGGCTGCGGGCGGAGGGCCGGCCGGTGACGTTGTGGAGCGGCTTCGCTCACCGGGCCGACCTGGACGTCCTTGACGTGTGCCTGGCTGGCGGGGTACCGGTGGTGATTGACAGCGACAGCGGTGCGTTCAACGTGTCTGCCTGGGTGCACGACGTCGGCCCCGGCCGGCGGGACCTGCATGCCGTGGCCGCCGACTCCAGGTGTCGGGTGCTGCTGACGCGGGGGGCCGCCGACGCACTGTCGGAGCTGCACAGCAGGCAGGGGTCGGGGCCACTGCCGGCGCAGCTGGTCACTGAGACGCTGGGAGCGGCCGGCCTGCGGGAGGTGCTGGCCGAATTGCTCGTCGAACGGGCTGCCCGGGTGCGGGAGGGTACCCTGATCGGCTTGGACGAGGCGCTGTCCCAGCTCGCGGCCGTGTGGTCGCCCGCCGGTGTGGCGTTGGCCCCGGACGCATTCACCGCCCTGGCGAAGGTCGACGTGCCTGCGGTACTCGCCCGGTCGCTGCGGGCCGGCCTGGTCGCGGAGCTGTCCTGGCCGGCCTACGAGCAGGTGGCCGAGGACAAGCTCAGCCGACGCTTCGGCGACGGTTGGCCCCAACTGGTGGTGCACGACAACCGGACGGCACACGTCGTCGACGTCGACGTCCCGACCAATGAACACATCTTCCGGTATCCGCCCTCGGACAGCCCGTACGCGCGCAACTCCCACGCCGACACCACCTGCCGGCTGGTCAACGGACAACTCCTGGTCACCTGGTACAGCACTGGCGGCCGGCTCGTCGGCTACTGGTCGGCCGACCCGGACGAGCTGATCGACCCCGGCCAACCGACCGACCACACCCCGTGGGGCCGCCGGTCGCTGCCGATGCCGTTGCCTAATGGCGCGACGACCACGGGCAGTCGGCCCTGGCACGCCGGGGACACCGGCAGTCCGGCCGCGACGTATCCGGTCGCTGGTGACGGCGTCTCGTTCTGGCGCTGCGAACAGCCCGCCGACCCGACGGCCGTGGAGCGGCGCTGGCGGGAGTACGACCCGGCGACGGGCGAGGGTGGCCGATACAGCCTTCCCGCGTTCTTCGCCGCCGATCTGCCCCCGGGTACGACCCTCGTCGCTGATTTGTGCGAGTTGCGGCCGGCGCCGGCACAGTTCGCCTCGTCGCCACTGGGCTGGCGCGACGGGCTGGTCGGGTGGCGGGTGACCCGCCTGCCGGACGGAACGCAGGTAGGGGAGGGCGTTGACGGACGGCGGGTGTCCTGGCATTCGAGCGCGGTCCGGGCCAGCCGCAACCCGTTCCACGGCGACGCGCTGGTTGCCGGCCTCCGGCTACCGGGCAGCGACGCCGTGCTACCGGTGACCGGGCGGCCCCATCACCGGGCCGAGTTGGAGCTGACCGTCTGGAGTGCCGACGGCCGAGAACCGGTCGACCGGTGCCGACCATCCCGGCACCTTCCGCCGCTGGCCTGGTGGCACGCACTGGCCCCGCGCGATGTGCCGGGCTCGGCCCGGCTGCGGCGGATCGACGCCGCCGACGCGGCCCGGCTGATGGCAATCGACGACACCGTCACGAAGTCCACCGAGATCAACGCGGTGGCGCTGGCCCTCGTCACCGAGGTGCTGACGGAGGTGACCGACCCGGTGCTCCGTACCGCCCTGGCAGAGAAGGTGGTGCGCGCGGTACGGCTACGCCGGCGGCTGGAAGGGGTGCCGCAGCTGTTGGCGACCGAACCGGTCGACGAGACCACTGTCAACGCCGTCGCCGACGATCTACTGCGCACCGCCTGGTCCGGGCTGTTGCCGGCGGCACGATTCACCTACTACAGCGGTAGCGCCCAGACGCGGCGAGAGATCCTTCGCCAGATCAGCGCGGTCGCCGACCTCCTCACGGCCGGGACGATCGAGGACGTACCGCAGGCCAGCCCGACGTGGGTGGACGCGCTCGGCGGACTCGGCGCCCTGGCAGTCCGCGCCGCCGCGCCGGTCACCACTGAGCAGGAGCGCCTTGCGCTGACCCAGTTGCTGTCCACCCTGGCCGGTACCGTTCTGACAGACCCGGCACAGCCGGTGCGTGTGATCACCGCGACGTGGGACGAGGCGCCCCTGGAAAGCCACCGGGTCATTCAGCGCGACGGGGCCCAGGTCACGGTGTTGCTGCCAGAAAGCGGCCCCACCTGGTACGCCGGGCGAGGCAAGCAGTGGCGACGCACGGCCGTGCAGTGGTCCCCGAACGGAGGGTTCACCCCGCCGCCCGGTGCCACCGTCGAGGCGGAGACCGTCGCGGGCGGCTGGCGGGGCGCCGATCGCATCAGCGCGTTCTGCCGGCTGCTCACCGAGCAGGGCCCGGCCCCGTGGCGCGCGGAATGCGTCGACGACCTGGTGCAGCCCACCGGCATGACGCGAGCCGAGGCCGCCCTGCTGCTGGCCGGTCTTCCCGGCATCGACGACTGGCAGGCGAACTTCCTCACCGCCGACCAGCGGCGCATCCTCGGGGTGAACAGCACCCAGGCGCGCACCGCCCGCGACGCGTTGAAATCCCTGTCATACGGGCACCGCATCGCGCTGGTGGACGCGGCGATGCCGCAGGACCCGGCCGATCTGTGGCGGACAGGCCCGGACGTCGACCGTGTCGCAAAGGCCTGGCTGGCACTGCGCGGCGCCCGCGTCGTCATCGGCGAGCAACTGCTCGCCGACGCCACCCGGATCCTGCCCACAAACCGAGCGGCCGACATCCTGCAGACGATCGCCGACCCCGCACCCGGAAACTGGTTGACCACCGACGGGGAAAGCCAGCCCGGTGACTGGGGCCGACTGGAGACCACCGCCACTGACGGAACCCCGTTCGACGGCAACCACCTGTACGGATGCACGGTGGCACTGCTGTGGCTGGCCTACCAGCTGCCGTGGGGCGAACCGATGCGCGATGCTCTGCCTCGGGCGTTGGAGCTGTTGCGGCAGCGGTTGCGTAACCCGCGGCTGCTGATCGGCGCCGGACGACACGAGGTGGATGAGCCACCCCAGGTGGGACCGGCGCTCGTGGTCGGGCATTCCTTCCGGGACATGGTCGCGCACCACCTCGCCCCTGCCCGGCTCAGCGGACCGCAGGACCCGGCGGTCGGCTTCATCTCTGGCCCGGTCGCGGACACGCTGCGGCTGGTGCTCTCACCGGACATCGCCGCCGTGCTGTCCACCCCTGAGGGTGCCAGCGGCGAACACCGCGACCCTCGGGTCAGCGCACCCGACCTGGTCGACACCGTCGCAGCTCACACCGGCCTCGACCGGGATTCGGCCAGCCACTATCTGCAGCTGCTTGCCCTGCCGAACCCCACCGATGTCAACGTGCGCACCTGGAACGCGTGGAAGCCCGCCACCCTCAAGCACGCCCAGGCGGCGCTGCTCGACTCCGGACTGGTGGTGGCAGGCAAGCGGGAACGCGCCGGCCGCGGCGTCTTCCTGCCCGGTGGCTGGCTTGCGGCGAAGAACCCCAACCCGCCCATGGAGAGCTGGAAGCGGCCGCTGTACCTGTTCCTCAACGGGTTGACCCTGGTCACCCACGCGACGCCGGAGCTGTTCCGCCTCGCCTGGGATCGCGTGACCGCCGGTGACAAACCTCGCTACCTCGACCTGCAGGAGAAGGCGTGAACGTCCGACAGATCGACCCGCCGGAGCACCTGTACGCCGACGAGCTGGCGTTCCTGACTGCCGCCGACCGTGGTCCCCGCCCGCCCGGCTGGAAGCTGACCCCCCAGGCGGTAGTCACGTTCATCGCCGGCTCCGCCGGCCGCCCCGTCCAAGGCCCCGACGGTCGTCAGGTCACCATCGCGGCGAAGTTCGTGGGGGAGCGGGCCCTCATCGAGCGGTGTGTCGTGACCCTGGCCGGTGAGCGAGGCCTGCTGCTCGTCGGCGAACCGGGCACCGCCAAGTCGATGCTGTCCGAGCTGCTCGCCGCCGCCGTGTGCGGCACAAGTGCCCTGGCCGTGCAGGGTACGGCCGGCACGACCGAGGAACAGCTGCGCTACGGCTGGAACTACGCGCTCCTGCTGGCCAAGGGGCCGTCCCGGGAGGCACTGGTGCCCTCGCCGGTGCTCACCGCGATGACCACCGGTGCCGTCGCCCGGGTCGAGGAAATCACCCGCTGCCTGCCCGAGGTGCAGGACGCGCTGGTGTCGATCCTGTCCGACCGTCGGTTGGTCCTGCCCGAACTCCCCGACGACTCCGTCGCCTACGCGGCTCCTGGCTTCTGCGTCATCGCCACGGCCAACCTGCGGGACCGGGGCGTGTCCGAGATGTCCGCGGCGTTGAAACGGCGGCTCAACTTCGAGGTGGTGCCTCCGATCGCCGACTTCGACGCCGAGGTCGCCCTCGTCACCCGGCAGGCCCGCGCCGCCGTGGAACGGGTCGGCGCCGCGTACACGGTGGACGAGGCGGTGCTGGAGACCCTGGTGACCGCCTTCCGCGATCTGCGCACCGGCAGCACCGTCGAGGGCTGGGAGGTGGAGCGTCCGTCCTCAGTCATGAGCACCGCTGAGGCGGTCGCCGTCGCCGCGTCGATCGGCCTGTCCATCTCGTACCTGCCTGGCCCGGACCCGTTGTCGTTGCTCCCCGGGCACCTGGTGGGTGTGGTGCGTAAGGACGACCCGGCCGACCATGCGCGGCTGTTGGCGTACTGGGACGGCGCCCTGCGCCGCCGCGCCGAGGCCGGCGGCCGGATGTGGCGGCAGCTGTGGGAACAACGCGATGTCCTGCGTGACTGACGACAGCACCGCTGACGACCCGCGCGCCGCCGTCGCACGTCTCAGCGACACCGGCCGCGTCACCCTGATCGGAGTGCGGCATCACTCGCCGGTGCTCGCCGCGGCGATCCCCGCCCTGCTGGACGCGGCCGCCCCGGACGCGGTGCTGGTCGAGTTGCCCGCCGACATGCAGCCGTGGCTGACCTGGTTGGCGCACCCCGACACCCAGGCGCCGGTCGCCTTGGCCGCCGCCAGCGGTGACGAAGGCGGACCGCTCGCCTTCTACCCGTTCGCCGACTTCTCCCCGGAGCTCGCCGCGCTGCGGTGGGCGCAACGGCGAGGCGTGCCGGCCCACTGCTGCGATCTTCCGCTGAGCGACCCGGCGTGGCAGGAACGCCCGGCGGCCGTCGGACCACGGGTGATCGGGTACGCCGACAGCGTGCGAGCCACCCTGACCGGTCGGACCGGAGACGACCTGTGGGACCGCTGGGTCGAGGCCGCGGCCCCCGGCTCACCGCCCGAGGCGGTACGCCGGTCGGCGCTGGCAGTCGGCTGGGCGCTTCGCACCGATGACGCCGACGGCATCGGCGCCCTCGATCAGCGGCGCGAGGCGTGGATGCGGCAGCAGATCGCGGAGACCTCGGGCCGTCTCGCCGTCGTCGTCGGCGCCTTCCACGCGCCCGCCCTGACCACACCGGGACACCCAGCACCCACCACACCACCGACACCCGATGCCGAGGCGCCACGACGTACCCCGGTCATCTCTCTGGTGCCGTACTCGTTCGACCTGCTCGACGCGCGGTCCGGCTATCCCGCCGGGATCCGCGATCCTCGTTGGCAGCAGGCTGTCCACGATGCTCACGCCGATCCCACCGCGCTGGCCGCCCACCTGCGCGGTTTCGCCGTCGAGATCACCCGGCACCTGCGGGACCAGGGACACCCCACGGGACCGGCGGAGGCCGCCGAGATCACCCGGCTCGCCCACGATCTGGCCCGACTGCGGAACCTGCCCGCCGCCGGACGAGGTGAACTCGTCGAAGCGCTGCAGACCGTCCTCGCCCAGGGCGAACCGGCCGGCCGGGGCCGAGCGGTCGCCGCCGCCATGCAGCACACCCTGATCGGACAGCGCCGCGGTCACCCCTGCCCGGACACACCCGTCTGCGGGTTGACTCCCGCGACCACGGCTTTGCTGCACGAGCTGCGCCTGCCCGGCCCCGGTGACCCGCCCCGCACCGTTCGGCTTGATCCACTGCGTACCCCACTCGACCGGCGACGAGAGGCCACCCTGCAGCGACTGCTCGCCTGCCAGGTGCCCTACGCCGAGCCCGCAGAGACCACCACGGCCGAAACTCTCACCACCCGCTGGCGGCTGCACTGGCAGCCCGGCACCGACGCCGGGCTCGCCGCCGCCAGCCCACACGGTGTCACCCTCGCCCAAGCCGCCGCCGGCATGCTGAACACCCGGCGCCGCCGAGAGGTGACCGACGGCGGCCCCACCGCCGCACAAGCTGTCGCCGGGCTCGCCCGCGCCGCCGCCTGCGGACTACCCGACGCCGTCGACGTCCGCCTCGCCGACCTGCACACCGCCGTGACCGGCACCGCCACCCTCGCCGACCTCGCCACGGCCAGCCAACTGCTCCAGCGGCTGCACCGGGGGCACATCCCCGCCACCCCGTCACCGCCAGCCGCCCTCGACGAGCACCTGACACACCTGCACGCCGCGGCAGTCCGCGCCATTGACGGGCTCGCCGGATCCACCGACCCAGGGGACGCCCGCGCGCTGCTCGACCTTGTCCGGCACGCCGACGACAGCGGTCACCTGCTGCGCCTCGGCCACGCCGTCAGCCGCCTCGCCCGCGACGGATCACCGCTGATGCGGGGAGCGGCCCACGCCGTCCAGGTACTGCTCGGCATCGCCGCTCCCCACGAGTTCGGCGTGGTCCTGGCGTCCTGGACCGAGATGCCGGCCGCGGAATGCACCGACCGACTCCGCGGAGCGCTCAGCCTCGCCGGCGCCCTGCTCGAAGCCGGTGGGGACACACTGACCCCGCTGCTGAAGACCATCGACGGCTGGGACGACGACCACTTCATCCGCCGGCTGCCAGCGCTGCGCGGCGGCTTCGACGCGTTGAGCCCCGCCGACCGGGACCGTGTTCTGGACACCGTCCGTCGACGCATCGGTGATGTCGACGCGACGGTGAGCGTCGCACCGAGCCTGCTCGCCGACTGGCTCGCCGTCGACCAGTCGGGACGGCAGGCCCTGACCACCCTTGGACTGCCGCCGGGCAGCGACGACCACACCGCCGAGAAGTCGGCTCCACCACCGCCCCCGGCAGAACCCCGCCCGGCTCACCGGGCGCACGCGCTGCCCGCCGCGCAGCGCTGGCGGCTGCTGCTCGGCCGCCGCCCCGACGACCTGCCACCGCACGCCCGCCGACTCGCCACCGCACTCGACGAGCTGTACGGCAGCGGCAGGGGAGAAGGCTCCCACACCGCCGCCGGACGTGGCGGTGGGCGACAACCCGCATACCCGCAGGTGCGTGAGTGGGCCGACGACCTCGAAGCGCTGTTCGGCGCCGCGGTACGCGACGAGGTGCTCGCTCGCGCCGCCGAACGCGGACGTGCCGACGCCCTGCTCACCATCGCACCCGAAGACGTCCGACCCTCGGTGGAACTGCTGCACACCGTCCTGGCACTGGCCGGCGGGCTTCCCGAGGCGCGGCTCAACCGACTGCGCCCACTCGTCGCCAGGCTCGTCACCGAACTGACCGCGCAGTTGGCCCGACAGATCCGACCGGCACTGACCGGACTCGCCACACCACGACGTACCCGCCGACCCAGCGGGCGCCTCGACCTCGGCGCCACCGTGCACGCCAACCTGCACACCGCACACCTCGACTCCCACGGCGCAGTGCAGATCCGCCCCGAACGGTTCGTCTTCCGCAGCCGCGGTCGACGCAGCGTCGACTGGCAGGTCATTCTCCTCGTCGACGTATCCGGGTCGATGGAACCGTCCACGATCTGGGCGGCGCTCAGCGCGTCCGTCCTCGCTGGCGTGACGACCCTACGAACCCACTTCGTCACCTTCTCCACCGAGGTTGTCGACCTCACCGACCGGGTCGCCGACCCGCTCAGCCTGCTGTTGGAGATCAGCGTCGGCGGTGGCACCCACATCGCCGCCGCCCTGCGCTACGCCCGGCAGCTCGTCACCACCCCCAGCCGCAGTCTCGTCGTGCTCGTCAGCGACTTCGAGGAGGGACATCCCATCGGCGGGCTACTGGCCGCCGTCCGGGCACTCGCCGACGACGGGGTCACCCTGCTCGGCTGCGCCAGCCTCGATGATCGAGGTCAAGCCCGCTACAGCACCGCCGTCGCCGGGCAACTCGTGGCCGCCGGGATGCCCGTCGCCGCGCTGAGCCCCACCGAACTGGCCCGCTGGATCGGAGACCAGGTCCGATGAGTCTGCCCGCCGTCGCACCACACGTCGTCGCCGACGCTGTCGCCGCCCTTCCCACCCGGCTGCGGTCCAAGCTCGACCAGGCTATCGAGAAGCAGCCGTCCTGGACCATCACCACGTCCGACTCTGGTGCGTCGATCACCATCGACGACCACGTCACCGTCACCCTCACCGCCCCGGTCGACACCGCGGACGGAGCCGCCTGCAACTGCCTGCTCGCACCACGCTGCCTGCACCGAGCCGCGGTGCTCAGCGCCGCACCCGTCCTGACCACGCACCAAGACCACGCGGCCGCAGCCGCATCGGACGTGGCCACCGCCGAGGCCGTCGTGACCACCGAGGCCGACCCGCCCGACCCCGCCGCCCCGTCCGCCACCGCCGACGAGAAGGCCGCCGCCACCCAGGTACGCGACGTCGTTGCGCAGATCCTCGAACACGGGGTGGCAGGCGCCGGCGCGGTAACCCAGGCGGACCTGCTCCGCGCCATCCACCAGGCACGCGCCATCGGACTGCCCCGGCTGGCGACAGCCGCGACCAGAGTGGTTGAACAACTCCGTGCAGCCCGCCGGAGCACCCCCGGGTTCCGGCTGGCCGACCTCACCGAAGATCTGCGCGAGGCACTCATCGTCTCTCACCTCCTGAGCGAAGGCATCGGCGACCAGCGAGCCGCCCGAGGTACGAGCCGGCGCGGCTACGGCCCGGTCGGCGATCTGCACCTGTACGGGCTGTGCACCGAGCCGCTGCGCACCACCACAGGCCACATCGGCGCGATCAGCTACCTGACCGATGGCGATTCGACCATCTGGAGCCTGGCGCAGGCACGCCCCGGCGATGGCGACACAGCCCGCAACGCGGCTCGGGCAAGCGTGAACCTCGGCGACGTGACGATCAGCCACCGCGAGCTGGGCCGCGCCGGGATTATCGTCATCAACGCCCATGCGTCCGTCGACCGGCGCCTCAGCCACGGCCGGGAAGTGCAGGCCGTACGAACCACAGGCCGGACCTGGCACGAGGAACCAGCCGACGCACTCTGGCGGCAACCGGTCCCTGAACAGGCCGCCCGCTGGCTGAACGCCTTCGAACTCGCCCAACACGAGCGGCCCGCCGGTCACGACCTCGCCTTCCTCGACGGCGTCCTCGCCGCCGACCAGCGAGGTCTACTCCTGCAGACGGCGCAACTGCCGGGGCCGGTCATCGTCCTCGCTCCACACGATGATCCGGTGCTCCCGTACGTCGCGAACCTGCGCCTGCTCGCCGCCCACGCCACCGGCATGCCGGTACGGATGATCGGGCGCTTCCACGGACCCCGCCAGGTCCACGGTCTCGCCGTCGCCGCGCCCTGGCTGCCGGACCGCTTCGGCGGACACGTCGACCTTGGAGTCGACCAGCTCCAGCGCGCCGACCTACCCGACGCCGAAACCACGGAGCTTCCCGGCAACGATCAACCTCAACCGCCGCTGCATCTCCTCACCCACCACCTGCAACGAGTGGTCGCCGCCGGCCGCGCTGCCCTGGTGCCGGACGTCGACCGGGACGCGCGGGCGCTCCTGGACGCCCAACTGCCGACAGCCGCAGCCGTGCTGCGCGAACTACGGCGCGCGGGTCACCGACGTAGCCGCGACGCGTTCGGTCGCTTGAATCAGCAGGACTCCACCGCCCTCGCGGTGGCCTGGCTGACCGCTGCGGCCTATCAATACGCCGCAGCGGCAGCCGTAACCGCAGAATCATGGCAATCCAACCGGGGCTACGAGGTAGACGACAATGCTCACCGCGCTGAAGGCTCCGCCCGGCAGTCTTCCTGACGCTGCCACGTGCTATCCCGCGAGCAGCCGAGCCTCTGGGTCGCGCGCGACGCCGACAACATTCACGCTGGGCTGAGGCCAGCTTCCTCGACTCCACTTCGTAATAGCAGAACCGTCGGCCGGTATCGCCCCGAGTCATGGATACTGGGTCGCCGTCGCCCTTTGGGGCTTGAACCCCGACGACGCCGGCCGGCAGTAAGGGAGTCGAGGTGGCGGGGGAGTGGTGTGCGGGACTCCTTTACTCGTCCGGTCTATGCTTCAAGCGACCTGGACAAACGTGCGTGAGCATGCCGCTGGACCACCGGACTACTGGGGGTCAAGGGGTGGTCGGTTCGAATCCGGCCGTCCCGACGCAGGTCAGAGGCCATTCGGATTCTTCCGGGTGGCCATTTCTGATCTTGTACAGCAGCGAAGTACAGCAACGGCTCATTGATGTCGTGGTTGTCGCGGCAGTGCTCGCAGAACTTCTCGCCGTGGGCGGTGCACGGCTTCTGCCAGCCGTCCCAGTTGATGTGCTCCCAGGTGAGGCCGAGAACTTCTCCCTTACGTAAGCCGAGCACAAGGACCAGGACGTAGGCGGCGTAGAGGTAATCGTCGTCGTCGCGGGAGGCTTCCAGGAACGACCGAGCCTCCTCACTGCTCCACGACTTGCCCTTGCGGTTGCGGATCGGTGGGAGCTTCACCAGGGCTGCGACGTTCTTCGCGACCAGTTCCTCCACTTCGGCCTGGGAGAGCGCCGAGCGGAGGACGGCGCGGATTCCCTTGACGGTGCGAGCCGCGGGGAAGTCCTGGCAGCACCGGCCAACCGTGCAGTACTTGCGGTTCTTCGGTGGCCGGCGTTCGTCTTTCCCTTGCGCGGAGCACTGGCAGGTCTTCGCGACCTTGTTGAGCCAGGTCTGAACGTCTCGTACCGACAGCCGCCCGTCGAGTCGCTTGGCGCCGATGCCGGGAACGATGTACAGGCGGCTCAGCGTCTCGTACGTGGCGTAGGTCAGCGGGGCGAGATTTGGCTCTACGACCTCTGCTAGTCAGTACGTCATATAGCTCGCCACGGTGGGGACGTTCGTAGCGACAGGACCGGCCTTGGCTTGTTGGTGCAGCCTCACCCACTTGTCGTGGACCTCGTCGCGGGTCTTTCCGTAGACGTACTTGCGGTCCCGTTTGCCATCGGGCTTGGTGACCCAGACGTAGGCGGCGAACCCGTTTTGGTACGGGAAGATGGAGCCTTCGCCGTTGGCGCGTTTGCCGGACATCAGGCTGCGTCCTGGCGATCGATCTGGGTATGGATGTATTCATCGATCCACTCCGGCAGGATGCGGCGGTACTTGCCGTCCTTGACCGAGCGCAGTTCCCCGGTGGCAATCTTCATCTTTACCTTGGACAGACCGTAGCCGAGGATCGCGGCGACCTCAGCCGGGGAATGCCACTTCGGAATGATCCGAACCTGGTATCTATCCATGTGGTGCCTCCTTTGCGTGTTGGGGATGTGGGCCTGGTTTTCGGCGACGCCTTGACTAATAGGGAGAGCGGCGTCGGAGGACGGCTCGAGCGCAGCCGGAGGGGCCGTGAAGCGCCGCGTATGGTCCGTCTCGTGACCACGGATGAAGATCGGGCCCGCATCGCCGAGCGACTCGTGGCGTTACCGGTGCACGAGCTCATTGATGTCTTGCGCCGTGTCCTGCCGCAGTACACCGAGGACCCATACGGCATTCGAACGGCGTTGGTCCTGGCTGAAGCGACCGACTATGAGGACGAGCCAGGTCTTGAGGTGGAGTTGGTCGCCTGGCCCGACCGCGACTACTACAACGGTGGCCTTGGAATTGACCAAGGCTTGTGGGAACACGGTCATTGTGAAAAGTGCGATGCCGGGGTCGTTTCGAACGCAAAACGTGCGTACTGCCCGTATTGCGGCTCCAGATGCGGCCTGACCTGACCTCAACCGGTCCTGGATCCGTCCGTGGTTGGTGCGCTGTGGAGTTGTCAAGGCGGCCCGCTTCGCAGGCCGCTCGCGCCGCCGACCAGTGGCCGACCCAAACAGGTCGCCGCTCGGGGACCCCGCGCCCTTAGCGCAAGCGCACGGGCGCACCCCGAACGGTTGCAGCCCCGCCGGCGGCGCGACATACGAAGAAGCCCCGGGCCGCCAGGGTGATGGCAGATCCGGGGCTTCGATGTTGAAGGCGACCAAGGCATGCCTCCGGCGGGGCGCTCAGGCCTAGGATGGTTGGCGCCATCCCGGCAACCTTCGTCCGGGCAGAGCCGAGCAGGTGGGGCCTGCCCGGTCAAGGTCGTTCAGCCAGTAGGGGTGCTCCACCTTGACCGGGCAGGCCCCACCCACTCCACGGAGTGCGGACGAAGGCCGACGGGATGGCTGGGGGCGGGGCTTCTGCCGTTGACGGGCAATGTGGACGACAAATCGTCGAGGTCGCCGATGATGTGGGAGCGCACAAGGGTGGTGTAGTTGGTCTTCGTGCTCTCGGATTACGAGCTGTGACTATTCCTTAGCACGCTCCATCCATCAGGTGATCGGCCAAGCTTATATTGGCTGCGAACCTCGGCGCTTCCGATATTGAATATGGCTGGACAGCTCTTGTTGTCACCGTTTGCGCCTGTTGATGAGCGACATTAGAGCGGTGAGCGCCCCAAGAGCGGTAGCCGCCGCCACGATGAGAGTCGCCCAGAGCGGCTTATCGGCGTTTCCAGCAACCGCAGCCCACATGGTCAGGCCGGTCAAGAGTGTCAGAGAGATAATCTTGGCCGCGGCCTGCAGGTGTGCTTTCCGGCAAGCGCGCCGCTGCTCACGCTCGGCTTGAAGGACCAAACGGACAGCGGTCATGACTGCCAGATCGAGATGTGGATCTTTCGTCGCCACGCATGGCCCCCTAATCGATGCCGATCTGTATGATAGGCATGGACGGCAGTACTCCGAAACTGTACAAATTAGTGTCTGGAGATTCTGGACACTTCATCCCGCGGAGGTCACATGACAGATCAACTCGGCTGGTTCGAGCGTCTTGAAGCCGCCCGAAAGAGGAACCGATTTTCGGTCGACAAGCTGCTGGGGCAGCTGCAGATGAGCCGGGCGACCTACTACGACTACAAGGCTCACCCGGACCGGCGCCCGCGTAGTAAGAGCACCATCGCCAAGATCGCCGAGTTTCTCGGCGAAGATATGGCCGCGCTGTCTGTAGAGATGGCGCACGTCTCGGGCCCGCCACCGACGGCGTTCCTAGAAGCAGCCGCGGCCCGGGACCTAAACACCCGGCTGTACCAGCAGCACGTCTTGGCGCTCGCGCATCTGTTGGGCATGGCGGGTAGCAGTCCGCGCGCTCAGGGCGTGGACGTTGCGGTCCGGATACTGCGTGAGCTGCTGACTCAGGCAAACTCAGGTTGTCCGGAAAGCCCGGTGGTCGCCGTGGCTTCGATCGGAAGAGGTCTCGATCGTCGGGAGAGCGTCTACCAGCATCAGATCTATGTCTTGCCGAAGGATTTGGCCGGCTTTGCAGATGTATCCGAACCGTCGACCTCCGTGGCGGAGGTGAGTGCCCGTGTCAATGAGGTCATGAACGGCGTCATGCTGCCGGTGACCCGGGAGCACTCCACCGAGCTGGCTCTACCGATTTTCCGTGGCAAAGCGGACGTACTGCTGTATCCCGGTCTATTGGAAATGCGTCCACCAGAGCCGCTGGCACCATGGCCCACGGAGGACGCCACCCTCCTCGTCACCGGCGTCTACTACGCCGGCGCGCCTGATGTCGCCGCCTTGCTGGCCCGCGAGTTGCAATACGGGTTCAGCACCTTCGATCAAATGGCACGTCTTCAGGCTCGCGCTGGCCTGCGCGGTCTGCCGTCGGCGGCCTTCAAGAGATCAGTCGCCGGTGTCGCACATGCGGTGCTAGGCGACCAATCACCAACTGCCGGGCCGATGGTCTGGGCGACCGACGACCCGGAGCCGCTCTTGACGCCCGTCGCAAGGGCCGACGTGGCCAACTTCCCCGATCCGGTCGTCATGCTTACCCTGACGGACGAGGTGCTCGACTACGCCGCCTACAGAATCGGTTGCGTTGAGTCCTCACACCCGAGCCCTGAAGATCAGGCGGAGAACCGCCGATGGCTCGACAGCCAGCAGGAAGAACTGCTCGCGCTTGTCAAAGGCCGGGGTCATGCCCGCCGCACCATCATCAGGTCCATCGACCTACCGCCGCAAGCGCGCCGCCGTGCGGACGGGGTCTATCCTGATGCCGTCGATGCTATGTTCGATCGTTACGTCGGTGTGGCTAGTTCCATCGCTGAAGAGTTGCGGCTAGAGAGCGTCATTGCGGCGCAGATCGATAGACTCGATCGTCGCGTTGCTGGCGGCAAGGGCGTATACGCTGCCGAACAAGAAGAAATACGAGAAGCGCGGCAGCAGGTCGCGAGGCTACGTGCTGCACTTCAGCTAGGGCGGTTTCTCGGTCCAGTGGGCTACCTTAAGGCCAAGCCACAGTTTCTGCTGCTGTTCGACAGCCCGCGCGGACCGGTCGTGCTGAAGGTGTATGGACGGTTGCGTCCTGGCGAAGCGCTGGTTCAACGGCTCTGGCGCCGCGCGGGAGTCTGCGTTGTCAATGTTCTAGACTCAGGTGACATGCCCACGAGTTGGCTGGTAATGGCGCCTTTCGCAATTGAGCATAGGCCTCCGCCAGAGTTAAGTGCGGGCCAGTTGCTCGATACGACCAACGAACTCGCCGTGCAGATGGCTCAGGCGCACCAAGTCGGGAGAACTGAGCTTGCCTTGACGCCAGACATCCATGCGAAGTTGCAACGCCTTGACTTGGCGATCGGCAAACATCTTGGCAAGGTTCTCGTCAGCCTGAGCCTGCACGGCTATCCCGTCCCCGAGGATTGGCAGAAGACGGTTCAGGAATTGTGTGTGAGCACCCATCCGACCTTGTTGCATGGTGACCTCGGTGGTGGAAACGTAGTCCGCGATGTCGACAGTGGGCAGCTTTGGATTCTCGACGCTTGCGGGTACATCGGACCGGCCGAGTTTGATGCCGCACGTTGGGCTGCTCGTAACGGTGGAACTCGCTCTGGTGAGGCGCTATTGGCTGCGTGGCTCGATGCGGATTCGGGCCTGGATGTGAGCCAGGCAAGAGGCCTGCTTGGCCTCGAACTGCTTATGGAAGCAGGGGTCCGGGAAATCGTGAAGGATGAACAACGTCAACCTTTGAACTTTCCGGACCCCATAACGGAGCAGCTACTCAAATCGGCAAGCCAGCTAATCAGGGCAAAAATTGCTTCGGTCCCGCTCGAGCGAAATTAAGGCGGCCTCGGTGAAGTTCTCACCTCAAAGAGCTGTCAGGGGAGGTCCCAGGTGTTCCCAAAGTTACCTTGAACGCTTGAAATCTCTGCGCGCTCGCACTGCAAGCCTTTAAGAGCGCGTTTCGCATCGCTGTCAGTCGGGTGTGTTGAAGATGCGGCGTTGTTGGCGGGTGGCGGGTTCGCCTCGTGTGAGACGGCGGAGCATGCCGCCGAGGGCGGCCCATCGGATCATGGCCTCGGATGTGCTGGGTAGGTCTCGTAGTCGCGGGCCAGGCGGCGGTGGGCGGTGATCCACGCCAGGGTTCGCTCCCCGACCCAGCGACGGGGGTGCACGACGAAGCCGCGCTGGTCGGCGGGTTCGCGGACGATCTCGACGGTGGTGCGCAGCAGGTCGCGGGCCCAGTCGACGAGGCGGCCGGCGAAGCCGGTGTCGGCGAAGACATGCCGGATGGGGGTCGCTGCGCAGGTGGCGAGTAGGGCTCCTTTGGCGCCGTCGCGGTCCTGCCAGGATGCGGCGAGGACCCAGACGGTGACCAGGAGGCCGAGGGTGTCGGTGACGATGAGACGTTTCCGGCCGTTGATCTTCTTGCCGGCGTCGTAGCCGCGGGAATCGCGGGGCACGGTGTCGGAGCCCTTGATGCTTTGCGAGTCAATGATCCCCGCTGTTGGCTCCGGCTGACGGCCGCGAGCCAGGCGGACCTCCTCGTGCAGTTCGGTCAGGATCCACTCGGTCACGCCCCGGTTGTTCAGCCGGGTGAAGTGCGCGTACACGGTCTGCCACGGTGGGAAATCGACCGACAGATACCGCCACGGGCAGCCGGTGCGCACCACGTACAAGATGGCGTCGATGACTGCCGGGCGCCCGTGCTTTTCTGGTCTGCCCATCCACTGCGGAGACGGCAGCATCGGCTCGATGATCTCCCACTCGGCGTCGGTCAGGTCAGACGGTTACCGTCGCAATCGATCCATGCCTGCCTACCGACCGAGCTACCCATCGACCGGACTCACTGTGCGACACACCCGACCGACCCAGATACCAAACGCGCTCTGATCCCAAGGCGACAGGTTCGACCCCTGCCCTCCCGGGGCGGTAGGGCTACTGCCTGCTGCCTTGCCGCTCGATCGCCGCCTGCCCGTCTTCGCCAGCGAAGCCGACCTGGGTCATGACGCTCAAGGTCGCAGCATTCTCATTGGCGATGGTCGCCTCCACACGCTCGACCAGGTTTGCGAAGGCTGTGACATCGTCTAGGTCGGTGTACACCCCGGTCCGCGTGAGGAAGTAAATCCTCTCGTGCCCCAAGGTCTGCTCCGTCGAGCGGTAGTTCTTCCACTGCTCCCGATAGCGGAACACGCTCTCCAGCGACACCGCCCCGGCCACGATCAGACTCACAACGGTGGTCACCGCCTGGGCGTAGGGGAAGTCGAGGTTGACGAGGACTGGGACGAGGGAACCGCCGACTACGGCAGCCGTGCGGGTTCGGAGGTGGGTAGCCTTCGCCTTCACCGCCTTCTTGTCGTACCAGGACTGGTACTGGGCGAGCCGGTCGGTGAGGTACCCACTTGCCGAGAGCCCAGGACCTGGCTCCTGCGCGGGGGTGTCCCTCGGCGTGGGTACTTGGGCTCCATCCACCACGGCGACTAGTAGAGACCCTGCGCCGGTAACCGTCAAGCCGCTACGCGAGCGCGGCGGGCATCAGTCCGCATCTAGTTCGCAAGAGGTCGACGACGGCGGGGAAGTGGTGTGAGATGTCGATAGGCATTCCGCTGTCAGACCCCATGCGCCCAGGTCATTGGGGCGGGCAACTTGATCTCGTAATTCGTAGGTCACGGTAATCCCGGTCAGGACTCGTCAGGCCAGATGTTGAGCCCCTCTGCCGCCTGGCCGATGTTGTCAAGCATGAATACGGCCGAAAGGAGAAGTCCATCGTTCCGCGAGCAGGCCGACCGCCTCACGCTGATTGACCGCTGGGGCCACTTCGTCCTGGATCAACCGGTCCTCGTGTACCCCGGCGAGGCGATCTGGCGCAAAGGCGACCAGCTCATGGTGCAGCGGCTCGATGGACGCGTGGACGCCTACCCCGGCTTCGTGAACCGCTGATGTCTCCGGGATCGGGTGCCAGGGCTGACAGCAACAGCCCTCGGACCATGAGGTACGACGAAACGCCTGCAGGAGCAGGGCCAACCACGAACGCCGGAGGCCGGACCGTTTTGGACAGCTCGGCCGAGGCTACGGATCGGAGGGCCGACCGGACCATCTAGGACCGGGGGACCGCACGTGGTGCGCGATGCTAAGCGGTACACCTTCGAGAGAACGGCTTGACTATGCGCATAGCGTGCGTGACGTGCCGAAATGCTCAGCAAATCGTCCTGGGGGTCAAGGGGTCGTCGGTTCGAATCCGGCCGTCCCGACCGGTTGACCTGGAAGGATGAAGATCCTTCCAGGTGTCGGCGGTAACATCCGGTGACGGATGATCTTTGTTGGCGGTAACCGCGTGGATGGTTGGCCGTTGACGTACCTGCTGCACAACGCTCTGACCTGCCGCTTCATCTGCGTCCTGGATGGAGCGGCAGTTCTGCTCTTGATTGCGCGTCAAGCGCTGCAGACGTCGTCGGCTGTCGCTGCGTCGGGCGGCCGGATGAGCCTTCGATTTGCGGCAGGACCGCCAGTTGGCCCCTGTTCCTGGCCGTAGTACGCCAGCCGTACCTGGTGGAGTTGGAGTCTTCGCTGGTAGTGGGCTGTTTTGGCGCGGTATTGGTGTCGGCGTCGCCCTCATGGCCATCGATCTGTGTGGTCCATGGGACGTTGGTGGTGATCAGGTGTGCCAGGAGACGTCGAACCTCGCCGAGGGGGAGGGGTATGAGGCCGTGATCGGATTCGGCACCCCGTTTTTGGCGTGGGCGGCGGTGACGGCGAGGTAGGCGTGGGCGCACAGAGCGAGCGTTATGTGGCGGTACCAGCGTCGTATCGACGCACCTGGTAGTGGTCCAGGCCGACCTCGGTCTTGGCGGTCTGGAAGCACTCCTCGATCGCCCACCGAATCCCGGTGATACCGGATCAGGTCTTCGTCCTGGATGCCGGCCAGGCCGAAGCACCACGGCGAGGACACGCCCAACATCACTTCGTGTTGGTGTCGATGGTGTAAACCACGTCTGGCCCGACGTCATGGCGGGTGATGCCGGGTACGTCGGGGATGTAAAGCAGTGGTTCGTATGGGGTGCCTTGGACCCGGTCGCGCAGCAGGACGACGCTGCGGATGCCGAGCTGGTGCAACCGATCCAAGGCCGGCTCGCTGGGGAAGGTCGTCATAACGTCGCGGATCGCCTGACGGTTGGGTGTGGTGTAGCTGGCCGCACCGTTGACCATGGCGGGAAAACCGTCGGTCGACCACAGTAGGACGTGGAGGTCGATGCCGTCGTCGGACGGCAATACCATGATCGGAGCGTGCGCGGAGGCTAGCGCCATCGCGGCCGGTTTGGCTGGGGTTTGGGGGTGGCCCAGGTCAGGCAGGCCCTCAGCTAGCACGAGGACCAGCAACGGAACGGTCAGTAGCCGTGCCGCTCCCACCGACCATTTCGGCTTGGCGCCCCTGCGAGCCACCTCGGCCAGGTGGGTAACCAGGCCGGCCGCGAGGATGGCCAGGCAGAGAGTGGGCCACAAGATCAACCGCCCTGGTGTACGGGATCCATCGAACCCGGGCACGTAAAGATAGAGCAGGCGGTAGATCGGCCCGTTCGTGCCCAGCGCGAACAACACTCCGACGACCGCCCCAAACAGCAGCAGAAGCCGTTGCACCGCTGACCAGCGGGATAGAAACAGGCCGGCGAAGGCCAGTAGATACAGTGCATACCCGCATAGCAGCGCTTTCTCAGTCGGTATGCCACCAAGAGCGGTGCGGGCGTCGTTGTGCAGGGTGCCCCAGGGCAGCGAGGATTGCGGAGCCACGAGAAGTCCGCGCAGTGTGGGGGAGAAGTACGCGACGTAGTCCCAGTCCCGGGTGACATCTGGGTTGAGCTCGCGCACGTGTTGGTACGCGTACGCGAAGTATCCGGTCACCGCGGTGAAGACCAGCCCGCCGATCAGATCACCGACGATCAGCCGCAGGCCAAGGCGTGGGCGGTGGATCAGCCAGGCTATCAGTGTGATCAGGCAGAGGGCGGAGAGGACGTATACGAATCCCAGCCCCACGCCGAAGCCTAGGCTGACCTGCCAGGCCGCGACGAGCCAGCCAGCGAACGCCCATCCCGGCCGGACTCGTTCGGCAAGGTAGCCGCGGGTGAACGAGAATCCGTGGCCGCGCGCCAGCATCGCCAGGGCCAAAGTGATACCACCGGTGGAGAGGATATTCAAATGGCCGTCGTGGCCGTAGCGCCAGGGCGCGTAGGCGAGGGCGGCCCCGGCTACCGCGGCGGCGACCTTATTCGCGCCAAGTTGGCGAAGGAGCGCGTAGCCGCCGAGGAAGGCGAGCGCGAAAGCCAGCACGAACAGGATGTTGTAGCGCAGCACGGCGCCGACTACACCGTTGCCTATCAGCCCTGCCGGGGCATAGCCGAGCAGGCTGTCGTTCAGGGCTAGGCCGTACTTGTCGGGATAGAAAGCGTTGGTATCCCACAGGCCACGCAGGCCGTGGGTGAGAGCGTGGCCACCCCATCCCACCAGCCATGCTTGGGCCGTCGGGTCACCCAGGTCACCGACGATGGTGTGGGCCGGGTCGGCGATCGGCACAGTCTTGGCGCCCGCACTCACCACGCGAACCGCGTACGGCGGAATCAGCCAGATCATCGCGACAGCGAGGAGCACTGAACCGAGGCCCGCGATGCTCAGTTCCCGCCGATGGGCCCCACGTGTCAGCCAATCCCTCGTGCCTGAGCTGGCACGCGCGAGTCGGCCATTTTTTTCAGGCTCGCTGAGCGTGATGGCTGATGTGGGACCTCCTGCCGGTGGCTCTACCTGCGTCATGAAATTGACCCTCACTGTTGAACCGCCGCAGTAAATCATGAGCAGGGCGGCGTATAGAGTCAAGACCTCGATCAATGCCTTTCAGGTAGCCGGGACTTACGCTGTTTATCAAAGGCGTCATGTCACGCCGGAGTCGCGATCGGTGCAGCGGCGCATCTCGCCGCTTCCGAAACAGGACACGCCAGGGTTGCTGCAGGCCCTCGCCCGGGTTCCGGACCCACGGGACGTCGCGGCCGGATCCATCCGCTGCCGGGACTGCTCGCGATCGCGATCGCGGCGGTGGTTTCGGGATCGACCCGCGTCGTGGAGACCGTCAAATGGGCCGCCGACCTGCCGGACGCGGCGTGGGATCGTCTCGGTACAACCCGCGACGCGTTCACCGTTGCCCGGCGGGTGCCCGACGACCGGACCCTGTCCCGGGTACTGACCGGTATCGACGCCGGCGCCCTCGATGCTGCGGTGTGCCGACGCCGCTGCTTTGACCGGCCGGGGGCCGCGCCGGCCCGGCCCCGGCCTGCTGGCGACCTCCGGCCGGCATCGGCCCGGCCGGCCGGCCACACGTCGGGATTGCCAGACCGTGAAGACCTCGGGGCTCCGCCCCGACCCCGGCCCTCCTCAAAGATCAGCCGGGTGCGGATCACCTCGCTGGGCACCACAAGGGCTGCCAGCCTCCCGGGACGGGGCCAAGGTCGTTCGGCTGTTGAGGCGCTCCACCTTGTCCCGTCCCGGGAGGCTGGACGGTCGGAGACTGCCCGACGAGGAGATCCGCTTCTACCGTCGCCAGCAGCACCGCCACTCTAAACACCATGGGCACCACGGCCGCGCTGGCCACCGTGCTGACGTTGGCGGTCGGAGCCTCGGCCCCTGCGAAGTGGTGTGGAGCTCCACTAGCCTCTGCACGTGATCTCCTACCGCGCTACCGCCCCCGCGGACCTCGATCGCGTGACCTCGTGGATCGTGACCGAGCCCGTTGGGTGGATCCCCGCCGACCGCTACCTGGCCGAACTGGCCGAGGACATGTATCGGCCGGAATGGACATGGATTGCCGAGCACGACGGCCAGGTCGTGGGACGGGCATTGTGGTGGGGGCCAAAGGGCAGCCCGCACCCGGTCGCGCTTGACTGCCTCGACGTGGATCCTGCCGTGGGCGACCGTGCCGCCATTGCCGCCGAGCTGATCAGGGCCGCGCTGGCCGGGTTCCCGGAGCCGGTGCAGTACGAGATCAAGGTCGCCGGTGGCTGGCGCGAGGATCCGGCCACCTCGGCGGCCGTGGAGTGGCGGCGGGCGGCGGCGCACGCGGCGGGCCTCACCCGGGAGGTGGAGCGGCTGCAGTTCGAGTGGGCACCCGCCGACGGGGTGCCCCCCGCGGCTGGCAGGCTGCGGTTCGCCGAGGCCTCCGACGAGGAGTTCCTCGCGGTGTTCAAGAGGATCGCCGAAGGCAGCCTGGATGCCCAGACCCGTGCGAACCTGGTCGCCAAGGGTGTGGACGCGACCGCGCGCGAAGAGATGGACTTTTACCTCAGGGCACCGGGCAAGCGGGAGTGGTGGCGGATCGCATACACGCGCGAGGGCGAGGTGGCGGGCATGGCGATTGCCTCCGCGACGCCGTACAACGTGAACGTCGGCTATCTCGGGGTGGTGCCCGAGTTCCGCGGGCGCGGTTACGTGGACGAGGTGCTCGCCGAGATCACCCGCCTTCACGCGGCAAACGGGGAGTCGCGCATCACCGCCACCACCGACCTGGGCAACGCGCCTATGGCGGCCGCTTTCGGTCGCGCCGGATACCGCAACACGGAGATCCGGATCAACCTTTCCAACGACGTCCAGCCCTAGACGAGCAGGGGCCGACGCCGACACTGCAAGGCACGAGTCCGGACCGCCTCGCCGAGCTACGGATGGGAGGACAGGCCGGCCATCACGGGCCACATTGTAGTGTCATCGGGGGCCAAACCAGGCCGCGCGGGACCGCGTTGAGCAGGCGTCCGGCTGCTTTCCTAGCCGATCTCGTGCGATTCCCCAGCTGACAGTCGACCCGTGCTCACGTGCCGGTCGTGTGTCCGTTGGGGTGGGCCACGGCGGTCAGCTCCTGGACGTGGCGGCCAGCGTGGCAGCGCAGGTCAAGCCAGGTTATTGTCGCGCGTTTCCTGGCCGTGTTCACACTTCCTAACCGTGGGCTGGTCATCGAACGTGTCGGCGTCCCGGGGACCATGTAGGGACCACACGGCCTGTGCGATGGTGCGCGTTACGACGTCGGTCGAACGGCCCGATCTTGGGGATTGCGTGTGACGTGCGTGGACGTGTGGCGAAGCGTCCTGGGGGTCAAGGGGTCGTCGGTTCGAATCCGGCCGTCCCGACAGACAAAAGCCCTGGCCAGCGGAAACGCTGGTCAAGGCTTTAAGTTTGTCTATGGGGTTTTGAACCGTCCCCCAACCCCCTCCATTTACCGGGGTCGGCAACCAGGTTCGTCATCCATGCGCATCGTTGGGCAATGCGGGTGTGAGACGCCGCCCGCGGTTGGCACCGAGTCGCTCGAGGATGTGGAACGGTGGGACCGCTCGCGGGGTTCCGTGGTGTCTGGGTCACCGTCGGATGAAGCCGAGTTGGGTTGCGGTGGCGATGGCGGCGGTGCGTGAGTCGACGCCGAGTTTGGTGTAGATGCGGGCGAGGTGGGATTTGACGGTGCCTTCGGTGAGGTGCAGGCGGACACCGACGGCGTGGTTGGACAGGCCTTCGGCGACCAGGGTGAGGACTTCGATTTCGCGGGGGGTCAGGGTGGTGCTGGGGTCGCGTAGCCGGTTCATGAGCCGGTCGGCGACGGCCGGGGCGAGGGTGGTTCGGCCGACTGCGGCGGTGCGGACGGCGACGGCGAGGTCTTCAGGTGGGGGCGTCTTTGAGTAGGTAACCGGTGGCGCCAGCTGCGATGGCGGGCAGGGTGTCGGCGTCGGTGTCGTAGGTGGTGACGATCAGTACGCGGGGGGCGCCGGGTCGGGCGGTGATAGCTGCGGTGGCCTAGGCACCGTTCATGCCTTTACCGAACTGCAGGTCCATGAGCACGACGTCGATGTCGCCTTGGTCGGCGCGGGCCACGGCATCCTCGGCGGTGGCGGCTTCGGCCACGACTTCGATGCCGGGTTCGGTTTCCAGTACGGCGCGTAGACCGGCACGGACGATGGGGTGGTCGTCGGCCAGCAGCAGGCGGATGGGGACGTCGGTCATGAGGTCGCCTTGACGGGGTGGTCGCTCGAGCAGGCGAGCGGCAGTTGGGCTGCCAGAGCGGTGCCGTGGCCCGGGACAGACTCGAGGGTGAGGGTGCCGCCGAGGGCCAGGACGCGGGCGCGCATCGCGGGCAGGCCGTATCCGCCGCTGCGTGTTTCGGATGCGGGAAGTCGGTGCGGGTCAAAGCCGTGTCCGTCGTCGACGATGTCCACGGCGACGTGATCACCGAGGTAACTGAGGGTGACGTCGGCGGTGGTGGCCTCGGCGTGGCGCACGGTGTTCGCGAGGGCGGACTGGGCGATACGCAGTAAGGCTGTCTCGTGCGCGGCCGGCAGCGGTCGGGGATCGCCGGTGAGGTGGAAACGCGCGGTGAGCCGGTGGCGGGCGCTGGTGGTGGCGCACAGCTGTTCCAGGGCGGGGCGGTCGACCGCGACGCTGACGTACGGCGGGGCACGCTCGACGAGTTGTCCTCGCGCTTCCGATCAGCGGTCGCCGACCGACGGCTTCTCGTCTTGCTCGACGATGCCTTCGACGTGGCGCAGGTGCGACCCGCTGATCCCGGTAGGCGCAGGTTGTCCCACCCTGGTCACGAGTCGCCGGCTGATCGCCGATCTGCCGGGAGCCGCAGTCCTGACCCTCGACGCGCTACCACCCGGGCAGGCACTGAAACTATTCACCGCTACGGTCGGAGTGGACCCGGGTCGCGGCCGAGCCCTAGGGGGCCGCGACGGCTGGTCGAGATCTGAGCGGGGCCACCACTCGCGGTGCGCATCGTCGGCTCCGCAGCTCGGATGGCATGGTGTAGTCAGCCGGTTGCCAGAGGTCAGCACAAGGGCGGCTTGGTGTGATATAGGCCACTTGATCCTGGGCAACGTGCTGCTTTCGGTTGACATACGGTGGCCTGCCAAGGCCTTGCCGCCTTGACGTCCATGAAGGACCCGGGGGCCTTTGCGGACGAATTGTGTTGGTCGTTGCGGTCGTCGCGGCATCGTCGCTCCAGGGGTTGACATCCGACCCGCCGACCGCGAATGCGCTGGCGCTTCCGTCTCTGCCCTCGCTGCAGATCCAGAAAGGATCGCCTGTGTCGTCGTCATACCGTCGGTGGGCAGCCCGAAGTGCCGGCCCGCTGATCGCCGTCCTGGCTGCGGGGTTGCTCAACGCCGTTCCCTCCCAAGCTGTTAGTTCAGGGACTGCCGTCACCGACGGCTCGTTCCAGTTCGCTGCCAAGCTCGAAATCGGAGTTGGTCTCCGCAGCTGCAGTGGTGCCCTCGTCAACCCGTACTGGGTGCTCACCGCGAAGAGCTGCTTCGGTTTTGACGGCCAGCCGGTCACGGCCGGCGTGCCGCCGAAGCCGACGACCGTCACCGTCGGCCGAAGCGACCTCACCACGACGACCGGCGCTGTCGTATCGGCTCTCCGGCTGGTACCACACCCGGACCGGGACGTGGTTCTGGTCCGGCTGGCCCGCCGTGTGGCAGTTACTCCGGTTCCTCTGGGCGCGAGCGCGCCGACTGTCGGTGAGCAGTTGACGGTGGCTGGCTTCGGACGCACCGCTACTGAGTGGGTACCGGACGAGTTGCACGCCGGCGCCTTCTCGGTGCAGAGCGTGGATGCGGGGACCCTGGGCATCGCCGGTGTTGGTCAGGCCACGATCTGCCGCGGTGACCTCGGTGGTCCGGCCGTTCGGATGGTCGGTGGTCAGCCTCAACTGGTCGCCCTGCACCGCACGTCGTGGCAGGGCGGCTGCCTGGGCGAGACCGAGACTCGCCGTGATGCGGTGGAGACTCGGGTCGATGATTTGGCCTCCTGGGTGAGTGCGAACGCCCCGGTGGGTGCGAACGACCGGAACACCGACTTCAATGGCGATGGTCGCGATGACGCCGCGATGCTGTACAAGTACGGCGACGGCGCAATCGAGCTCTTCACCTCGCTGGGTGACACCAGTGGCGGGTTTGGAACGTTCAACGGCAGCTACAAGATCCCTAAGGAGTCGTGGGGCTGGGACTCGTTCAAGACGATCACCGGGGACTTCAACGGTGACGGGCGGTCCGATCTCGCCGCTATGTACGCCCAGGGCGCTGGTGTTATCACCATGCACACTGCGTTGGCCAACACCAGCGGTGGTTTCGGCGAGTTCACCCAGAGCCTCACCATCCCGGCGAGCGATGGTCGGTTGTGGGACGGAATCCGGCTGCTCAGCGGTGACGTCAACGGTGACGGGCGCGACGACGCCGTGATGGTCCACCGCAACAGCGACACCTCGATCGACCTGCTGACCTCGCTGGGCAACGCCAGTGGTGGGTTCGGGGCGTTTACGGCCAGCTACAGGATCCCGCAGAAGTCGTGGACGTGGGATTCGTTCAAGCCGATCACCGGCGATTTCAACGGTGACGGACGGGCTGATCTCGCCGCCATGTATTACCACGGCGATGGCCACCTCAGCATGCAGACCGCGCTGGCCAACACCAGCGGTGGGTTCAGCGCCTTCGCCGGCAGCGCCACCGTTCCCGCGAGCCCCACTCGGAAGTGGACCGAGGTCCTGCTGCACAGCGGTGACTTCAACGGCGACGGCCGCGATGACGCGGTCATGCTCCAACGCAACACCGACACCTCGATCGACGTGCTGACCTCGCTGGGCAACGCCAGTGGTGGGTTCGGGGCGTTCACTGCCAGCTACACGTTCCCGACGAACTCGTGGGGCTGGGGCTCATTCAAGACGATCAGCGGCGACTACAACGGTGACGGACGGGCCGATCTCGCCGCCATGTATTACCACGGCGATGGCCACATCAACATGAACACCTCGCTGGCCAACACGAGCGGCGGATTCGGGGCCTTCATCGGAAACCTCACCGTGCCCGTAGAGGCTAAATGGAAGTGGGACGCGATCCGCCTCTTCTGATCAATTGCAACCTGCGGCGGAGACCAGGTGCGCCTGCCACCAAGCGCTTCGCCCGCTCGTAGCGCCCGCAGGAGTGGACCGCACCGACCGGACGTCGGATGAGGCTCTGTCGCGCAAACGTTCGTTCGTGGCAGTAGGTAGGAAGCACACGCAGGTGCTGCGATGGATCGGACCGCCGTCCTGATGTCCCGGCTCGGGGCCCGAACCGCCCGAGGCGGTCTTGGTTGAACTCCGCCTCGTCCCGGTCCACCTGAAGGCGGCCGGCGCCGACGCTGATGGCGAAGGTTACGTCGCCAGGTAATGGGCCCCCGCGGATAGCGTGGGGGCCCATTACCACCTGGCCGGCTGCTTGCCGCCGCCGCGACGGTGCTTATCTGCTAAAGATGCGGTGCTGGGCGCGCCGGTTCGGCGGCTAGCCAAGCCAACGTGGTGCTGGTTGAGGACGGCCGTCGTGGGCGAGATGCGCCGCATGGGGAAACACCAAGATCCTCGACAGGGTCGAGCTCAGGGCAGCGCGGTGGCGAGTTCCGCTGGCGGAGTGCGGAGCTGGGTGTCCTTGCTGGGCGGCGTGCCGAACATGCGGCGGTATTCACGGCTGAACTGGGAAGGGCTGTCGTAGCCGACGCTGAGGCCCACACCGGTGATGTCTGAGGGGCGGCTGGCGAGCAGGAGCCGTGCTTCTTGCAGGCGGATGCGTTTTTGGAACTGGATGGGGCTCATCCCTGTGACCGTCTGAAAGTTGCGGTGGAACGCGGAAACGCTCATCCCGGCGATCTCCGCCAGGTCCTCTACGCGGAAGGCGGTGGCGTAGTTTTCCCGGATCTGACGCACGGCGCGGTTGATATGGGCCAGTCCGCTGTCGGCGAGACCGAGTTGGCGGATGGCGACTCCCTGCTCGCCGCGCAGGAGATGCCAGAGGATTTCCCGCTTCACCATGGGAGCGAGGATCTTGCGGTCTGCGGGCTGCTCCAGCAGCCGCAGCAGGCGCACGATGGCGTCCAGCAGTGAAGGCGAGGCCGTGGAGACGGCGATGCCGGGTGATGCGGTGCGTGGGGTGGCCGGCAGGTCTCGGGGGTCGGCTTCCAGGAGGAGCTCAGCAAGGGCCGCGGGAGCGAGAGTCATGCCGAAGCCGAGGGTGGGCTGCCCGGTGTCCAGGACATGGCCGGTGACGGGGAGGTCGGCAGAGGCGATCAGGTACTCGCCGGGCCCGTACTCGTAGAGGCGCTCGCCCAGGGCGAGGCGTTTGCCGCCCTGGGCGATGACTGCGAGCACTGTCCCCGACATCCCCGTCGCCGACGCGTTGGGATGGGTGAACTTGCAGACCCGGACGCCATCGATCGCCGTGCTCATGTCGGGCCGCGCATGCCGGTTGAGAAGCTCACGCATTTCGTCCAGGGCAGGCATGAATCCATTTTGCACGAACCTGCCTACGGGATCCCTGGCCGGGCAGGAATGGGCACACATTCATGAGCCTGCAGGCAGGCAGGGCGGCTGTCGTGGCCCGTCGGAAAGTGAGCCGTGGGCGGCGTGTGTCGATGGGAAGGGCTTGGCGTGGTTCACAGCTCACGGCAGGAGTGGTTCAGAGGTTCTGGCCTCCGGATACTTCGATGTCCTGGGCGGTGATCCACCGGCCTTCCTCGGAGACCAACATGGCGATGACCATGCCGATGTCGTCCGGCTCGCCGACGCGGCCGAGGGTGAAGGTCTTCGCCAGTTCCGGGATGATCTGCGGGTTCTTGCTGAACGCGTCGTCGGCGAAGCGGGTGACGGTGGCTCCCGGTGCGACCGAGTTCACGCGGATGCCGCGGGGACCGAACTCCTTGGCCATGTAGCGGGTGAGCACCGCCACGGCGCCCTTGAGGGCCGCGTAGACGGAGTATCCCGGCGCGGTCACCTGGGGCAGCGTGGAGTTGCTGGTCAGGTTGACGATGGCACCGCCGTCGGCGAGGAGCGGCAGCAGGGCCTGGGTGAGGAAGAAGGGCCCCTTGAACAGGCCGTCCGTGAGCCGGTCGAATTCCTCCTCGCGGGTGTCCTCGATCATCGCCATGCCGGCGAATCCGGCATTGTTGACCAGGTGGTCGAAGGAGTCCCGCCGGAAGGTCTCGCGCAGCACCTCGGCGACGGTCTCCCGGAAGATGGTGAATCCTGCCGTGTCGGCGAGATCCAGGTGCAGCGCCACGGCCGTGCCGCCCCGCTGCTCGATCCGGGCGACCGTGTCCTTGGCGCCCTGTTCGTTGGAGCTGTAGGTCAGGATGACGCCCGTACCGCGCCGGGCGATCTGCAGGGCGGCGCTCTCGCCGATGCCGGAGCTTGCACCGGTGACGACGGCTACCTTCATGGTGTGCCTCCTGGCCTGAGGATTCGTCGGAATCCGTGGGGAGTGTGTCCCTTCCAGGAGACCGCTGCGCCGGGCCCGCGAAAAGAATGATCCTCTTCGCCTCTTGCCCAATCCTCTTGGATGGACGGGGCAGGGCCCATGTCAGCCGTGCAGGAAGTGTTGGCCCCTGCGTGGCTGCCCGGCTCGTCGCCGTGCTGTGCCAGCGCGCGGGCAGGATCGTGCAAGGATCCGCCAGGATGCCCCTGGCAGCCCTCCCGGCGTGACGGTTGACTTGCCCCAAGCCATTTCCGTCAGGCACGAGTGAGGCAGCCGACCATGACCGACACCGCAGACACAAGCTACGACGTGGACGCGGTCAGGCGCGCTCTGGCCATCGGTCCGGGCTCGCCGCGCGAGGCACGCACCATCGACATCACCACGCTGGGCCGGCGCACCGGTCGCCCGAGGCGCATCGAGATCTGGTTCCACCATGTCGGCGGCCGCTGGTATCTCAGCGGGATGCCGGTGCCTCGAAGCTGGCACGCCAACCTGTCGGCGCACCCGCATTTCACCGTCCACCTCAAGAACGGCGTCCGGGCGGACCTGCCGGCCACGGCAGTGCCGGTCAAGGATCCCGTGGTGCGCCATCGCGTACTGTCCGCGGTAGTCGCCCTGCAGGACGAGCCCGGTCTGCGCATGCGCGTCACCCAGCGCCAGCGCCTGGAAGACTGGCTCAAGCACAGCCCGCTGATCGAGATCGTTTTCGACGACGAACGGCTGCGCGGTCGCTGAGCTGACCGCTCCGGGCGACATCGAGCGGCAGTCTGCGCGAGCATGGCCACGGGCCCGGCCTCATCCTCCGATGCGGCTGGACCGGCACGCACCAGAGCTGGGTGACGTCTCTGCGCGGCCCGGGTCTCGGCGTGATCCCGCTCGGGAACCTCACGTTGGCGAGTGGTCATCGGGACCGAGGGGCTAGCCGACTCAGGATGGGGCCGAGGGCTTGACCTGCGATGGCCTGGGCGAGCGGTCCGGCCTGACCTCCCAGAGAAGGCGATCCTCACCGCCCGACCGCGCCGGCACGGCCACCACCGAAGCCGCGCCGGTAGGGCACCAAGCGGCGGACCAGGCCGGCGGGCAGCGCCGGGTTCTCGGCAAGGCGTACGCACACCTAGGCCTTGCCTCCGCTGGGGACGGTGGTGCGGCCGTCGACGACGTCGATCTGGAAGGCGGCGTCGATAGCGGCGACGTTGCGGGTGATGTCGCCGGGGGTGGCGGCCCGCATGATGACGACGCCGGCGTAGACGGACGAGTCGAGCGGGCCGCTGACGTTGTCACCGACGCGAGTGGTGATGGTGGCGTCGACGACGCAGTCGAGGCGCAGGAGTTCCTCTCGGCTGGTGATGGCGGTGACGGTGCCGGCGGGGCGGGGCAGCATGTATTGGATCATGTGGTCGTCGCGGGGTGCGGGGGCGATGTCAACGCCGGTGCCGGTGCCGAGGTCGAGGAAGGTGTCCCACAGGTCGATGCCGTACTGGTGGCGGATCTGTGCGGTGATGCCGCCGCCGCCGGGGCGGCAGGCGATCTCACCGATGAGGTAGCCGTCCGGGCTCTTGAAGACTTCGAGGTGGGTGACGCCGTCGTGGAGCCCGAGGGCGTCGACGACCTGGGTGTGCAGGTCGGCGATGAGGTGGGCCTCGGGGTCGTGGTCGGGCAGGGTGTACGAGCCGATGACGCCGCCGACACTGTCGAGGACGGGCGCGAAGTAGCGGGACACGGGCGCGAACCGCACCTGACCGTCGATGACCACGCCGTCGCAGTGGTATTCGGCTTCGATGTCGACCATCTGTTCGGCCAGCAGGGGGAACGGTGCGGTGCGCATGGCGGCGCGGCCGTCGTCGGCGAAGACATCGTGCAGGTGGTCGGGGTCGCGGACGACGACGACGTAACCGGCGCCGCCGCCGCACGCGCGTTTGACGACGACGGGCCAGCCGAGGTGCCGGGCGGCCTCGACCGTGTCGTCGAGGGATTCCATCCGCCGGAACGCGGTAACGGGCAAGCCGGCCGCTGCGAGTTTCTGCTTCATCACGAACTTGTTGGAGAACGCGTTGGCGACCTCGTACCCGGGGCCGGGCAGGCCCAGGTAGGAGCGCAGGTAGCCGCCGGCCTGGACGCTCCATTCGGAGGGTGCGACAACCCAGTCGAAGGGGTGCCTCTCACGGATTCGCAGGGCGGCGAGCCGTACGCCGGTGAGGTCGGCCACGGAGTCGACGATTTCCACGTCGGTGCCCGGATCGTAGAAGTGCCGGTACTTGTCGATGGTGATGACGGAGAGCCGGACGTCGGGGCGGTCCTGCAGGAGCCGGGCTCCGGTGCGGCAGTTGGAGTTGACGAGCAGCACGTTGGGCATGGTCACCCCACCGTTTCCTGAGGCACGGCGTGGGCCATGGCGGGGGTTTCCGTCCGGACGGGTCTGGGGTCGGTGGACCGGCTGGTACGGGTGGACGATCTGGTCCAGATGACAACGGCCAGTACGGCGGTGACGGCGGCGGGCAGAAAGACGAACACGGAGCCGGTGAGGCCGACGGTGAGGCCGAGCAGCAGTGACGACAGCGGCACGGTGCCGGTGATGAAGGTACGGATGACGGCGTTGACCCGGCCGGACAGTTCGGCGGGAATCTCGGCTTGGCGGTAGGCCATGGTCGTGGCATTGACACCGCCTTCGCCGAAGCAGAGCAGGCAGAACGCGATGACGACGAGGATCGGCGCGACGAGCAGCAGGCCGACGGAGCCGAGGGCTGCGACGCCGAGCCACACGCCGATGCGCAGGTGGCGGCGGTGCGGCCCGTTCGGTGCGAGAGGGCTGACCCAGGAGCCGATGGCAGCGGCGACGGCACCGAAGGAGACGGCGATACCGAGCGCACCAGGGGACCAGTTCCACTGGTTGGTGCCAATCGTGAGGATGGTGGGTTCGACGGCGCCGGCACCGAGGTTGTAGAGCGCGACGGCTGCGGTGAGCCGGCGCAGGTCTGGTCGGGCCCGGAAGTAGGCGATCCCTTCGCGGATCTGCTCTCGCATGGTGGGGCCGTGGCGTTCGATGACGGTGCGCACCTTGGGTAGGAACAGGGCGGCGACGGCGGTGACGAGGAAGCTGCCGGCATCGATGATGAGGGCCCACGTGACGCCGGCGGCGGCGATGGTCAGGCCGGCCAGGGCAGGGCCGGCGAACCGGGCGACGAGCTGTGCGGAGTTGAACCAACTGGCTGCCTGGTCGAGCCGTTCGCGGGGGACGAGGGCGGGGATCAGGCCGTAGTCGCCCGCCACGTCGGAGACCACCTTGGCCAGGCCCATCACGGCGAGCATGACGAAGACCAGGGCAACCTGTTGGAACAGGAGCAGCAACGGGATCATCGCCACGGCGGCACATTGGACGATCTCGCCCGCGATGAACAGGGTGCGCCGGTCGTGCCGGTCGATGAACGCGCCGAGGAGCGGGGCAAGCAGGAAGGGCGCGGTCTGGGCAGCCATGCTCGTGACGGCGAGCAGGCTGGAGCCGGTGGATTCGAGCAGCGCCCAGGGCACGGCCAGGTACAGGAACGTGTTTCCGGCCATGGAGATGGCCGTCGCCCCGGTGTACAACCAGAACTTTCTCATGATCTTCCCATCGCCGTCGCGGCCGGGTGCGGCTCTCGCTGTGTCGGGCAGGGCCTTGGCGGTGCGGCGGACTCCGTTGGGGAATCGTCCGGCGCGGCTATCCGTCGACCGCCATGTTGCCACGTCTTGCCAAATCTTGGCAATGCGGTCACGATGATGGCGCGATGAGGGGTGCTCCCGCTTCGCAGGATTGGCAACAATGGCCAGGCCTCGTACGTGCCAGGCGAGCCAGGCGCAATCCACGCCCACACTCATCTGAGAGAGAGGCAGTACCGTGGCGCAGACCCTCGTGGCCCCATCGTCCGTCACCGTGACCCGGCTCGCGGGCAACATCGGCGCCGAGATCGGTGGTGTCGACACCAGCGGACCGCTCAGCGACGCCGCCGTCGCCGCCGTCCGTGCCGCCCTGCTCGCGCACAAGGTGGTGTTCCTCCGCGACCAGAACCTCGACTACGACAGCCAGCAGGCGTTTGCCGAGCGGCTGGGCGAGCTCACGCTCAGCCACCCCATCTACGCCGCACCGGAGCGCCGTCCCGCCTTGCGCGAGATGGACTCCGCCCACGGCACGAAGGCCAACCACTGGCACACCGACCTGACCTTCATCGAGCGCCCACCCGCGTTCTGCCTCCTGCACGCCAAAATCATTCCGCCGGTGGGCGGGGACACGATGTGGGCGAACTGCGTCACCGCGTACCAGTCGCTGCCCGCTCCGCTGCGCGCACTCGCCGACGAGCTGCGCATCCTGCACAGCAACGACTCCGACTTCACCGACGACACCGTGGACCACCGCGACGACTACGTGTCCACCGCCTACGTCGCGGAGCACCCGGCCGTGCGGGTGCACCCGGAGACCGGCGAGCGTGCGCTGCTGCTCGGCGGCTTCGCCCGCAGCGTCGTGGGGATGACCCCCGCCGCCGGCCGTGACCTCATCCGGCTGCTGCAGGAGTACGTGACCCAGCCCGAGCAGACCGTCCGCTGGCAGTGGCGCGTCGGTGACCTCGTCATCTGGGACAACCAGGCGACCATGCACTACGCGATCTACGACTACGGCCGGGAGCGCCGTCGTGGCGAGCGGCTGACGACCATCGGCCAGACCCCGGTCGGCATCGACGGGCAGGCCAGCGTCACCATCGCCGGTGACACCTCCGCATACAGCGCCGGCCTGCGCTGACGCCACGGCCCTTGTCGGACCGTGAGGAAGAGGCTGTGACATGAAAAACGTGCTGCTGATCAACTCGGGTCGCAAGGCCGTCGGCTGCGCACTCCAGGAACGGGACGACATCCGGCTGTCGGTCATCTCCATGCCCGGCTACCTCGACTGGTATGACGCGGGCACTGACCTGGAGGTCGTCGACACCATCGAGAACCTGGATCTGGTACGCGCTGCCGCCCTGCGGATCCGGGAGCGTAATCCGTTCGACTACGTGGTCGCCCCGTCGGAGTGGAGCGTCCCTGCCGGTGGCTTCATCCGTTCCTACTTCGGCATCCCCGGGCCGAGCTTCGACGTGGCGAACGCGTTCTCCAACAAGTTCGTGATGAAGCAGAAGGTCGCCGCGGCCGGGCTGCCGGTGGCGAGGTTCCGTCGGGTGAACACGCTCGGTCAGCTCGTCGCTGTCGGTGACGAGCTGGGCTGGCCGTACGTGCTCAAATCCGCCTTCGGCGGCGGCTCGGAGAACGTGTTCGTCGTCCGCGACGCCGAGCACGCCAAGTCGATCATGGTCGGGGAGACCCTGGCCCGACTGGGCGACCTGGACAGCCCGATGCTGGCCGAGGAGTTCGTCGACATCGACACCGAGTTCCACTGCGATGGGGTCGTCGTCGACGGCAAGGCCGTGTTTGCCGCCGCCTCCCGGTACCTCGCACCGGTCCTCGACAGCCTCGGTGGCGTGATCGGCTCGTACACGCTCCCGGACGACCACACCGACGCCCACCTGATCTGCGACCTGCACGATCGGGTGGTCACCGCACTGGGGCTCCCCGACGGCGTCACCCACCTGGAGGTCCTCAAGTCGTCGCGCGGCTACCTGGTCGGTGAGATCGCCTGCCGGACCGCCGGCGGCGGCATCCCTCTGCAGCTTGAACACCAGTACGGAGTGGACACGACCGACGCCCTCATCGCCACCTCCATCGGCGACCCGGTCGAGTTGAACGTCCCGTCCCGATCCGACTACATGATCCAGTACATGCTGCCCCGGCCGGTGGGCACGGTCACCGCGATCAGTGCCGCCGCCGACCTGCGCGCCGCGCCTGGCGTGGAGTACGTCGAGATCACCACGAAGGTCGGGGATCACCTCGCCGGTCCGGTGGACTCCTCGGTCTACGCCGGCATCGTGCTGATCCGGGCCGCGACCGAGGCGCAGGTGGCCGAGCGATGCGCGGAGATCGCGCGCCGGTACCGCATCGACGTGGCCGCGGAGCCGGTCGGCGACCCAGCGACGGCCGTCCTGGCCGAGACGAGGGGGTGACACTGTGCGGATCACCGACCACCACGGCCTGGCTGTCGCTGACATCGCCCCGGAGGAGGTGGCGCAGCGGCCGTGGCGCGGCAGCGACCAGCACATCGACGTGGTACGCCTGCCGCACCCGCCGGACGACCTCCTGCCCGAACTCGCCGGACTCGGCTTCGTCCACAAGCCGGAACTGCTGTCGTGGCGTGCCGAACTCGGCCCGGACGAGGAGGAATTCCTGGCCCGGCTGGCCACGAAGCCACGCCAGGACATCAGGCGGTCCATCCAGCGGGCCGAGGCCGCGCTCACGCTGACTGTCCATGACACCCTGCCGGCGCCGCTGCTCGACCGGTTCCTGGACCTGTACCGCGCGCGTGTGGCGGAGATGACCTACGGAATCACGATCGCGTGCCGCTACCGGGACGCGATGCTGGACGGTCCGGACAAGTACTACGGTGTCTTCGCGATGGACGGCGCGGAGATCGCCGGCGGGTGCCTGGTCCGCGAATGCCCGGACGAGGAGATGGTGCGCATCCGCTTCTCCGCCGTGACCGAGGAATGGCGCCGGGCCAGCCTGGCTCGCACCCTCTACTTCGGCGCGATGCGGGTGGCCCGCGACAAGGGCTTCAAGTGGGTGACGCTGGGCGATGAACCCAACCTGTACGGCCACCTGACCAAGATGGGCCTGTTCCCATTCAAGGTCGCCATGGGCTTCCACCCGGTGCCGTCACAGGACAATCACGACCCCGAGGGCCGCGACCTCGCCGACCTGGTCCTGACCGGCACGCACCTGAGCGGGCCCGGGTTGATGCTCGGGTATGTGCCCGGCCGGCGGCACGAGCGGCAGTTGACCGGGTACGTCATCAGCGACGAGCCGGTGGACCTGAAGCGGATCGCCGCCCCGTTCCTGGACGCGGTGGTCCAGGTGCCGCCCGGTGAGCGCGCCGCCTCGGCGGCGGTCCCGCTGCCCTGAGCGGCGCTGCTTGTTCCGCTGCCGACACTCCTGGACTGACTGACACGACGGCTCCCGGTCCCGCCGGGAGCCGTCGTCGTGTTGCACCACCCCCGCTGCCTGGTGAATCCCGTAGCGGCTCGCCGGATGCGGGTGACACGGCGAAACCCGGGTGTACGCCGGCGGACCGGCGCACACCCGGGGAACGGGTCCGCTCACGTTGACGCTGGGCTACATGCCCGTGCCTGCCACGAAGTCGGACGTGTTGCCCTGCAAGGTGACAGCGGGAGCGCCGTCGACGCCGACCGTGGTGGTGCCGGCGACGGTGACCCGCTCACCGCGGCGGTGCTCGGTGTAGTCCTTGATCGCGTAGTGCAGGGTCGCCTGGTTGTCCCAGATCACCAGGTCGCCCTTCTGCCACTTCCAGCGCACCGTGTACTCGGGCCTGGTGGCGTACTCCGTCAGGATCCGGAGCAGGTCGCGGCCGGCCTGCGGGGTGTAGCCGGTGACCGCCCGCGCGAACCCGCCCAACAACAGGCAGCGCTCGCCGGTTTCCGGGTGCACCCGGACGGCCGGGTGTTCGGCCGCGAAGCGGTTCTTGAGGTACTTGGTGCGCACGTCACCGTCGTAGGTGGCGTCGGTGAAGTCCGAATCGTTGGAGTGGATGACCCGCAGTCCGTCGGCCAGCGTGCGCAGTCCCTCCGGCAGGTCCCGGTACGCCGCACCGGTGTTGGCCCAGATCGTGTCGCCGCCCACCTCGGGGCAGACCACGTTGTGCAGGAAGGCGAAGGCCGGCGGGTTGTCCATGTAGGTGAAGTCCGCGTGCCAGTAGTTCGCGCGGGTGCCCTCGCCGCGGGAGTCCATCTCCCGCAGCAGCGGCTTGCCCTCGGGGCCGCCGTAGATCGGGTGCCCCAGCGTCAGGGTGCCGAACCGCTTGCCGAACGCCACCAGACGGTCGTAGTCCAGATCCTGACGCCGGATGAAGATCACCTTGTGGGTCAGCAGCGCCTGCCGCAGTTCGCGGATCACATCGTCGCTGAGGTCCTCGGCGGCGTCCACGCCGAGGATCTCAGCGCCGATGTTGCCCGCCACCTGCCGGATCCGGACCCGGGTGTTGACGGGGTTCTCGATGGTGTGAGTCACCTGGTCCTGCCCTTCCTTGTCGGAGTCGACGGCTCTGCCCGCGTGGAGCCTGGGGAGGTGCACACACCCCACGTCTGGGCGCATGGCCAACGCCGCCGGTCTTGGGAGCCATATTGCCAAGTCTTGCCAGGGCTGGCAACGCCTGAATCCGCAGTATAAGAACTACTTCTCGGCCCCCCGACAACTTCGGCTCGAGGTCTGCTGATTGCCGATCATTGCCAAGTCTGGCAGGCTTTGGCAAAGCGCATCGTCTCGTGGGAGGGCTAAACATGATCGATACCGAGGCCGTGGAGGCGATCCGCCAGGAGCTGATCACCTGGAGGTACAAGGGGCTGCCGGTGGCGCTGGACGGCTGCACCGTCGCGCACGCCGCGGAACGCGGGCTCAACCTGTTCGAGGACGGTTTCCTCGGGCCGATGCTCGTGCTCGACGACGACGCCCTGACCCACAACCTCACCACGATGGCGAAGTGGTGCGCCGACCGGGGAATGCAGCTCGCCCCGCACGCGAAAACGACGATGGCACCGCAGCTCTGGGCTCGCCAGATCGAGGCGGGGGCGTACGGGCTGACCGCGGCCAACACCGCCCAGCTGCGGGTGTATCGCGCCTTCGGGGTGTCCCGGGTCATCTTCGCCAACGAGCTGGTCGACAGTGCCGGGCTGCGCTGGGTCGACGAGGAGCGGTCCGCGGACCCCCGGTTCGAGTTCGTCTGCTTCGTCGACTCGGTCGAGGTGGTGGCGCAGATGGAAGCCTCGCTGCGTCAGGTGGGCGCCGCGCCGGTGGATGTCCTGGTCGAGGTCGGCCGCACCGCCGGACGGGCCGGGGCGCGCTCGGTCGCCGAAGCGACGGCGGTGGCCCGCGCGGCTGCGGCCAGCCCACTCCTGCGTCTCGTCGGGGTGGGTGGTTACGAGGGTGTGCTGGTCAACGACCCGTCGCCACACAGCATCTCGGTGGTCAACGAATTCCTGCACCGAATGCGCGAACTGACCATCGCACTGCATCGCGAGGGACTGTTCGAGACCGACGAGATCCTGCTCACCGCAGGGGGCAGCTGCTTCTTCGACCAGGTCGCCGAGGTGTTCGGCGGGCCGTGGCCAGGCATGTCGGTGACCACCGTGCTGCGCAGCGGGTGCTATGTCACCCACGACGACGGTTTCTACCGGTGGATGTCGCCGTTCTCCCGGGGCGAGGCCGCCAACGGCTCGCTGCGGCCAGCCCTGAAGCTGTGGGCGCGGGTCACCTCGATGCCGGAGCCAGGGTTGGCCCTGCTGACCGCCGGCAAGCGGGACCTGTCGTTCGATGCCTGGCCGCCGGAACCGCAGCTGGTCCGCGGCGTCGACGGCGAGATCCGTGAGCTGACCGACTGCGCCATCCGCGCCGTCAACGACCAGCACGCCTTCCTCACGCTGCCCGCCGGGCACGGGCTCGCGGTGGGGGACTGGGTCATGCTCGGACTGTCCTACCCGTGCACGGCCTTCGACAAGTGGCAGCTGATCCCGGTCGTGCGGGGCGAGACCGTGGTCGACTTCGTCCGCACCTACTTCTGACGCTGCCCAGTGTGGGCGGCGCCGCCGTGGCGACGCCGCCCACCGGACGGCCCGGGCCCCACTGACTAGAGGAAGTGGCCGCTGGCCAGGTACGGCGTGGGTTCCGTCATGCCCCGCAGCGCCAGGTAGCCCTCCTGGCCGATGTCCAGCCGGGCGGCGAGCCCCACGTCGATCGCCCAGTGGTTGGCGGTGGTGATGCAGTTGATCAGCGTCGGCCCGCGCGACGAGGCCAGCGCCTCCCAGAGCAGCGAGGACGCCGTCTGCGGGTCCTGGGCCGCCAGCAGCTTCGCCTGCCCGAGGTCCTCGTCGATGAACACGTACCCGTGCCGACCCGACTGCCGGGACACCACCAGGCGCATCCTGCGAATCATGTATTCGTGATCTGGGCCGTGCCCGGCGCCGCGCCGGCTCACGTCCAGTCGATTCATCCACTCGATGTCGTTCTCGTCGCCCTCGCTCAGGCCGGAGACCGCCGGCAGCGTGGACCGGTCCACGCTGCCCACCATGCGCATCTGCGGATGGAGCAGGAAACCCGCCAACCGGTAGCGGCGGGTGGCCCCCGGGTGCACTGTCGAGGAGAACAGTCCCGGACGCCCATCGGCATGGGCGAGGACGGCGTCCATCAGCTGTCGGCCCAGCCCGCGCCCCTGGTGCTGGGGCAACACGCCGTACGTGGCCAGGAACCAGACCTGTTCCCGATTCTGCGAGATGGCGAAGCCGACCATGTCGTCACCATCCATGGCCGCCCAACAGCCGCCCGGATCGGTCTCCACGAGGTACGACATCCGGTCGATCCACTGCTTGCCCACCGCGGCGGACCGGGGCTGGACCTCCGGCTCGCTCACCCGGCGACTGAGCCGGTCGCCTTCGAAGAAGGTCACCGCCGAGGCGCGCTCGGCGGCTGGCACGTCCTCGACCCGCATCGGCCTGATCTGCGTCTTCCCCATGATCTCACCCGTCCTTTCCGCTGCTCGCCGGTGGTCGCGCGCTCATTCCCCGTAGCCTGGCCGAAGCCGACAGTGTCTCGGCCAGACTGCGCCAGGCCTCCGCCGCCAACTCCAGGTTGTGCGCCGCGGTCGCGTTGTGCGCCAGCCGCTGCAGGTGTGCGATGCCGGCCTCGGTGTCGCCCTCGACGATGGAGAGGCGGCCGCGCAGCACCTCGATCCGCAGCCGGTCCCGGAACGACAGGCGCCCGTCCGAGTCGTCGACCCTGCCGGCCAGGTCCTGGGCCTCGGCGAACCGTCCCTCCTCGAACGCCAGGTGTGCCTGCAGGGAGAGCATCTCCTGCTGGTGCAGCTCGGACCCGATCATCCGCAGCACGGGGGCGACCTCGTCCAGGCGGGCACGTGCCTCCGCAACCTGGGCCGGGGTGCTCTGCAGGTACAGCGAAGCGGCGGCGAGCCTCAGCCGCATCCACAGCTTGAGATCTTCGTGGCTGGCCAGCAGTCGCAGCGCCTGTTCCAGCATCTCCTGCGAGGCGCGGTAGTCGCCCTGGCGCATGCTGACCGTCGCCGATGCCCACAGCGCCTCCACGTAGGCGGTGCCCGGCGTGCCTTCGGTGAGGGCGCACAGCAGGTCGGCATGCCGGCGTGCCTCGCTCAGCCGGCCCGCCTCGGCCTCCGTGGGGATCAGTACGTGCAGCGCGGCCGCCCGGTCCGGCAGCGCGAGCGAGGTGGACAGTTTGACGGCCCGCTCGGCGTACTCGCGGGCTTTCACGATGTCGCCGAGGACCCGCAGGCAGCGCGACATCCGGGTACACGTGCGCACCAGCAGTTCGGGCACGTCAAGTTCCTCGGCCAGCGCGAGCAGTTCGGTCAGCAACGCGTACGCGGCCTCGTGCGCGCCCTCGTCACTGCGCAGCCCGGCCAGCAGCCACAGGGCCTGCCAGCGCAGCTCCGGCGCGCGTCCGTCGTCGAGGCGGAGCGCCTCGGCCACGCGTTCGGCGCTGTCGGGCTGCACACCCGACGTGACCGAGGCGAGCACGATTGCCAATGTTGCCGACGTCGCCTGGGAGAGGAACGCGGCCTCGTCGACCCCGAGCCGCTCTGCCAGGTACGCCACCACACGTGGCGTGGGTTGTCGGGCGCCCGACTCCAGCCGCGACAGGTAGCCGGTGGAGATGTAATCCCCCGCGAGCGCAGCCTGCGACAGCCCGCGTCCCAATCGGAGGGCCCTCAAGCGTCGACCAAACTGCGGCTTATCCAATGTCTCATCCCTGAGGTGTGGGAGGCGGTGCCACTCGGCATCGACTCGCATCTGCCGAGACACGCAATCACGGCAGAATGCAGACGGGTTGCGGCGTCACGAATGTGCCCCCCCCCGCGCCTCTTGGTGGCTTGACCGTAGTCGTGGAATAGCGGCCTTGTCAACGTCAGGCAACAGCATTGTCAAAGACGTTGCCGTCCTCTACCGTCGTCGCTGAGCGCCACCCTGTCCCAGCTCGCCATCCATTCCGCCAGTCGCCGGCTGGTCCCACGGCCGGGCGCCAGCGGGCGCTGGGTTCGCCACTGCCGGCGGCCTTTGCCACGTGCACATTCCGGCGCGTGCCCTCTGCGAGGAGTCTCGAATGGCCTCGGTGAACACCCTCAGCCCGCCCACCGAACTCGACTTCAGCAAGTTGTCTCCCGAGATCCGGCGCGAGCTGCGCAAGCTGTGCCGGTTGGACAACCACCACGGAATACTCGGCGTCCTCTTCGACTACGCGGTCGTGGCGTTCGCCGTATACCTCAGTGTGGGCGTGTCGTACTGGTTCTACCCGGTGTCCCTGGTGCTCATCGGGTCCACCCAGCGTGCCCTGGTCAACCTCCTGCACGAAGCGTCGCACAAGGTGCTGGCACGCAATCAGACCCTGAACCTGGTGCTCAGCACGGTCTTCACCGGGCACCTGGTGTTCCACATGCACAACCCCTACCGCAGCTCACACATCGGCCTCCACCACCGCTACCTCGGGGACCGGGAGAAGGACCCCGACTACAGCTTCCACGTGGAGTGCGGCATCTACGATCCGGGCGGCTCCAACCGCGCCTTCTTCCTGCGCAACATTCTTCTTGCGGCTCTGGGTCTGCGAACCTTCGAGTATGTCCGCTACGTGGTGGAGGACCGGCTGCTGTTCCGCGAGGACCAGATTGCCGTCTCGATGCCGATCAGCCTGCGGGCCGAGCGCTGGCTGCTGCTCGGAGTATGGACGGTGCTGCTGACCCCGATCGTGTCCGGCGGCTACCTGCTCGAATTCGTCCTGTTCTGGATTGTGCCGCTGTTCACCACGGCGGTCGCCATCGGCTGGCTGTCCGAACTGGCCGAACACTTCCCGTTGCCGGAGAGCGAGAACAGGCAGATCCTGATGACCCGCAACCGCCACGGCTGGGCCATCGAACGGTTCCTGCTGGGCCGCCACAACGACAACTACCACCTGGTTCACCACCTCAACACCGGCGTGCCCTTCTGGAACATGAAGAAGGCCCACCGGATCCTGCTCGGCGACCCGGCGTACGCGTTGTGGGACGGGATGTGGGCTGGCATCATGACCCGCTCCCCGGGCCGCAGGGACAAGGAAACGCTGATCAGTTACGCCGGGAAATACCGCGAGTGGCGCCGCACCGGCGGCGATCCCGGCGACCCGGGGCAGCGCAGCTTCGCCGAGATCGCCGCGCTGGCCAGGCACTCGTGGACGCCCCCACCGGAGCCTGCGGAGTCGCCCGTACCGGCCAGAGCCCGACGATGACGGCCGGCATGATCCACCTCAACACCGCCGGCGCGGGCCTGCCGGCCCCCGGCGTCACGGCCGCGATGACCGGCTACCTCGAGGCAGAGGCCACGGCCGGGCCGTACGAAGCCGAGCAGGCCCGCGCCGACGATCTCACCAGCCGGGTGTATGCCGTGCTCGCCGACCTCGTCGGTGCGCAAGCGGAGCACATCGCCCTGTTCGCCAGTGCCACCGACGCGTGGTGCCGGATCGCGTGCCATCTCACCGTGCCCGCGGGAAGCCGGATCTGGACGACCCCGTACGAGTACGCGGGCAACCTCATCGCCTTGCAACGGCTCGCCGCTCGCCGCAGGTGCGTCCTCGAGGTGATCCCGGTGGGCAGCGCCGGCGACCTCGACCTGGAGTGGATGCGCGCCCACCTCGACGATCGGGTGGCGCTGGTGTCCGTGGTCCACATGCCGTCGGCGGTCGGGCTGATCCAGCCGGTCGAGCAGATCGGCGCGCTGCTGGCCGGCTCCGCGGCGGTGTACGTGGTGGACGCGTGCCAGACGGTGGGCCAGATCCGCGTCGACGTCGATGCGATCGGCTGCCACGCGCTCACCGCGGCGGGCCGCAAGTTCCTGCGCGGTCCGCGCGGCACCGGCTTCGCCTACCTGCGCCCCGACCTGTGGGAACGGATCGACCCCGTGTTCTACGACCTGCACGTCGCGCAGGCGCTCTCGTTGCACGAGCACCGGTGCGACGTGGACACGGCGGCCCGGTTCGAGACCGCCGAGCGTGGCAACGCCGCGGTACTCGGCCTGCTCGCCGCCGCCGAGTACGCCCGCGGCGCGTCGCCGGCGCCAACGGCCGAGGTGTACGCGGCACTGACCGCCACCATTCGGCAGACACCCGGTGCCCGGCCCTTGATGCCCGGCAGCCGACGCGGCGGCATCGCGTCCTTCACGCACGACCGGCTGCCGCCGGAACGGATCCGTGACGCCCTTGCCGACGACGGGCTCAACACGTGGGTCGGCGTCGGCGCACACACCCCGCTCTACCTGGCCGCGGCCGGGATCGAACGGTTCGTGCGCACGTCGGTGCACCACTACAACAGCGTCGCCGACATCGAGGCGTTCGGCCGGTCGCTGCGCCGTGTCTGCGCCGCCTGACCGATGCTGAGGCGGGCTGCTCCCAAGGGGCGAGCGGGCACCGGCCCGGTTCAGCCGGTGGTAGCTCGGCCGGCGAGGGCGGGGCCGTCACCGTACGGCTTGGCCAGGGTCTCCGCGAGGTTGCGCCACAGCTCGGCGGCGAGCTCGACGTTGTGGGCCTCCTCGGCCTGGCGGGCGAGGTCCTGCAACGCCCGGATGCCGGCGTCGGCCTCACCGCCCAAGATGGACAGACGCGCGTGCAGGGCGGCGAGCTTGAGCCGATCGCGGAACGACAGCAGCGAACGCTGGGTGGCGGCCGCCTCGCACAGCACGCGTGCGTCGTCGAGCCGCCCCTCGGCGAACGCCAGGTGAGCCTGGAGGCTCTGCAACTCCTGGTGCTGGCGCTCGGTGCCGATCAGGTTCAGGACCGGGCCGACAGCATCGAGTGCGGTGCGGGCCTGCGACGGCTGCGCCGGAGTGATCTGCAGATACAGCGAGGCGGCGGCCAGGTGCAGCCGGATCCACAGCTGCAGGTCGTTGCGGCTGTTCGCGCCGGACAACGCGTCCTCCAGATAGGCGATGGCGCCGGCGTGGTCACCCTGGCGGGTGCGGACCGTCGCGGCGGACCAGAGCGCCTCGACGTGCAGCGTCCCGCCGGCAGGCTTGGTGAGGCCGCACAACTCGTCGGCGTGGGTGCGGGCCTCATCGAGCTGGCCCGCCTCGGCCAGCGCGGAGACGAGGGCCTGCAGGGTCGCCGCGCGGTCGGTGAGCGAAAGCTCGCCGGCGATGCTGTGCGCCTGCTGCGCGTACTCCCGGGCGCCGGTGGTGTCGCCGAGGGTGCGCAGGCAACGCGACAGCTGGGTCTGCGCGCGGGCCAGCAGCGGCGCGACGCCGAGTTGCGTGCTCAGCTTGACCAGCTCCTCCAACAGGTGGCGCTGCTCGTCGCGCTCGCCGGCGTCACCGCGGATCTCCGCGAGCAGCCAGAGCGCCTGCCAACGCTCGGCCGGGTCTCGCTGGCCGTCGGTACGCAGCGCCTCGGCCAGTGGCTCGGCGACGCGGTCGTCACCGCTGGCGGAGATCATCGCGGCGAGAATCTGGGTGAACGGAGAAGCTTGCACGACGTTCACCGGGTCGGCATTCGGGTCTTCCAGGACCGAGGCCGGCACGCCGAGGCGCTGCGCGAGGTACGCCACCACACGGGGGGTCGGCCGCCGGGCCCCGGACTCGAGGCGGGAGAGGTAGCCGGTGGAAATTCCACCCTTTGCCAGCGCCGCCTGGGAAAGGCCGCGCTTTTCGCGCAGTGCGCGAAGCCGGGGCCCGAACTCGGACTGCTGCAGCATCTCCAAACCCCCAAGGCCAAGGTCTCCGACAACCGACATCAAGCGCCGCAGGTATGACCGCCGGTAATGACTCGGCATTGCCATCGACGGTATGTGGTGAAACGGAGTATAGCCACGCCGGCGGGCAGCGTGACAGCGTGACGGCACAGGGATTGCCTGGGCGGGTTGCCGACGCATTGCCGCGCCGGCAACCCTGTGTATCCGGGTCAGAACCGGGTGTTGTGTATGGCGTACACCTCCGACTCGGGCATCGCCGCCAGGTCGCGAACGTCGGCACGCTTGATCGCGGTGTAGAGGTCCCGGCGGGGCGAACCCAGCACCGACATCAACAGCTCGTCGCGTTCCAACGCGGCAACCGCCTCGGCCAGACTGCCGGGCAGGACGGTGACCCCGCGGCGACGCAGTTCCGCGTCGGACAGGGTGTTCGGGTCGACGGTCAGCGGAGGGCCTGGGTCGAGCCGCCGCCGTACCCCGTCCAACCCGGCGTGGATGACGGCGCCCAGCGCCAGGTACGGGTTGGCGGTGCCGTCGCATGGCTTGATCTCGACGTTGGTGGTGCCGGACTCGTCGCCGCCCAGCACCGACGGGACCCGTACCGCGGCCTCGCGGTTGTCGAAGCCGTAACACCCGTAGGCGCCGGCCCACCTGCCCCGCACCAGCCGCGCGTAGCTGTTGACGCTGGGGCACAGCAGGGCAGTGAGCGCCGGCAGGTGCGTCAGCACCCCGGCGATGAAGTGGTGCGCGACGTCCGACAGTCCCGCCCCGGGCGCGGCGAACGCGTTGCCGTCGCGCCAGAGGGACACGTGCAGATGGTTGCCATTGCCGCGCAGCCCCGACAGCGGCACCGGGGCGAACGTGGCGCGCAGCCCGTGCTGCCGGGCCAGACCGCGGGTGAGTATCCGCTGCCACACGTGGTTGTCGGCGGCACGCAGTGCCGGGGCGGGCCGGACCGTGACCTCGTGCTGGCCCGGCGAGGTTTCCGGGTGGTACTGCTCCACCGCCACACCGGCCGAGCGCAGGGCGCGGATCAGCGCGATCACGTAGTCGTTGGTGACGTCGAACGCCTCGTTGTCGAGCGTGAGTCCGTCGTCGAACGGCACCCCGTCGCGCAGCAGGGTGAACTCCGGTTCGAACGCGGCTACGACGGCGTACCCCTCCTGGTCGGCCTCGGCCACGGCGTCGCGGAGGAACGCCCGCGGACAGGCACCCCACGGGGCACCGTCCCTGGTGAGCAGGTCACCGAGCATCGCCGCGGAGCCCGGCGCGTGCGGCAGCAGCGCCAGGGTGTCCGGGTCGGCGGAGATGCGCACCTCGTCCATGACCGCGAACCCCGGCACCGGCTGGGCCTGGTCCAGCAGGCTCGCCGCCTGGCGACCCACCGACAGCGGCACCCCGGACCGTAGCCGGCCGGGCAGCACGTCCCGGGCCACGCCCTTGCCGCGGAGGATCCCGTTGTGGTCCACCCACAGGAAGCGGACGATCTCCACGTCGTGCCGCTCGACCAGTGCCAGGACGTCCGCCGCGGTCCGGCGCGGCGATCCGCCCACGGGACCGACATCGTCGGCGGGCGAACGGGGCAGGTCGGTGGTCACGGGTCCCGGCGCGGCGGAGGTGATCGTCACGACCCACTCCTCACCGGCGCGGGCAGGCAGTCGCCCAACAGCGCCAGCGGTGGCTCGGCCACCAGGTAGAAGTGGTCGCCACGGACACCGTACGCGCGTACCGTCCCGGTGGTCAGCGTCGACCACGGGCGGCAGTCGGCGTCGTCGTCGGCGTCGCCCACGATCGTCGTGACCGGGCACCGCAGCATCGGCCCCGCGCCTGGTTCGTACGCGTGGAACATCCGGCCGTCGGCACGCACGTACGGCAGGACCAACTCCTGGAACTCAGGGTCGGCGGCCAACTCCGGGTCGGTGCCGCCGAGCGTCAGCAGGCGCTGCACGACCGCCGCGTCGTTCAGCTCGTCCGGGTCCGACAACTGCTCCGGCCCTGGGTACGGCGCGTCGCGCGATCCCGACGCGAACAGGTGGAACGGCTCGATCCCACGCTCCTGCAGCGCGACCGCGGTCTCCAGGGCGATGGCCGCGCCCATGCTGTGACCGAACAGGATCAGTGGGCGGTCCGCCAACGGCACCAGCGCGTCGGTGATCTGCGTGGCGAGCCGGCGGAGGTCGGTGGGCGGCGGTTCGGCGATCCGGTGCGCGCGGCCGGGATAGCAGACCGCGTGCACCTCGACGCCGGGCAGACGCCCGCCCCACGAATGGAACATGGCGGCGGAGCCGCCCGCGTGGGGGAAGCACACCAGACGCACGTTCGGGTCGGTGAGCGGGGCTGGGCACCGCAGCCAGGTGGTGGTTTCGCGCATCGTCATCACTCTGCCTCCTGCATCAGGCCGGTACGCCGGGCGCGCAGCGCGCGGGCCCGCTGGGCACGGGCGGAGCGGGCCTCGCCGTTGGCCGCGTCGGCGTCGGCCGCTTCGCCGCCGTCGCGCAGCAGCGCCACCTGCGACGCCACAGTGGTGTGCTGGAACAGGGCGACCACCGACAGTCGGCGCCCGGTACGCCGCTCCAGGGTGTCTCGTAGCCGGAACATCGCCAGCGAGTGACCGCCCAGGTCGAAGAAGTTGACGTCGGCGGGGACGTCGTCGCGCTGCAGCACATCGGTCCACGCCGCACTGACCTGCTCGGCCAGCTCGGCCGGGTCCGCTGTGGGTGGCTGGGCCGTTCCGGTCGGCGTCGCCGCCTCGGCGGTCGCGGGGCCGGAGTCGGCCATGCCGCGCAGTGCGGCCCGATCGGTCTTGCCGTTGGCCGTGCGCGGGAAGCGGTCCAGGACGACGATCCGGCTCGGCACCATGACCGCCGGAACCCGGTCGGCCAAGTCCTGTCGCAGGGACTCCGGAGCAGCTCCGGCGGGGGAGAGGACGAAGCCGACCAGCTCGGTGTCACCTGCGGCGGGGACGGCCACGGCCTCGCGGACGCCGGGCAGCGCGCACAGCTGTGCCTCGACGGCCGAAAGCTCGATGCGATGTCCGCGGACCTTGACCTGATGGTCCCGGCGACCGAGGAACTCCAGGGTGCCGTCGTTGGTCCACCGGCACAGGTCACCGGTGCGGTACATCCGCTCGCCGGGCATGGCCGCGAACGGATCGTCGCGGAACGCCCGGGCCGTGGCCTCGGGCCGCCCGTGGTAGCCGCGGGCCACACCGGCGCCGGCCACGTACAGCTCGCCCGACTCGCCGACGGGGACCGGGCACAGCTGCTCGTCCAGGACGTACACCCGGGCGCCGGGGATGGGGCGGCCGATGGTCACCGGGGCTGGTGCGGTGAAACGCTGGTAGGTCGCCCACACGGTCGCCTCCGTCGGGCCGTACTCGTTCACCAGCTCGCAGTGACCGGAGGTCTCGACGAAGTGCCGCTCCACCAGCTCTTGCGGCAGGGCCTCACCGGCCACGATCGCGGTCCGCAGCGACTCCAGGCGGCCCCCGCCCAGGCGCGCGGCGGCATCGAGCAGGTAGCTGTACAGCGACGGGATGCACAGCAGATGGGTGGCCCGGTGGTCGTCGACCAGTCTGACCAACTGCTCCGGGTCGCGTACCTGCGCGCCGGTGGCCACGATCAGGCAGCCGCCTGCGGTCAGCGTGCCCCACAGGCCGGCCACCGAGGAATCGAAGCTGAGCGGGGACACCAGCAGGAACGTGGGTTCGCCCGGGTAGACGAGGCGCCGGGCCTGGGTCGAGGCGGCCAACTGCCCGTGCTCGACCACCACGCCCTTGGGCTCCCCGGTGCTGCCGGAGGTGTAGATGAGGTACGCCGGGTCGGTGAGCAGCACGGGGACGTCGACCGGTGCCCCGTCGGTGCCGGCGGCGGGGTCGCCTGCCGTGACCGGCACCAGGGGCACACCCGTGCCCGCCAGACGGTCGGCGGTGCTGTCACTGACCAGCGCTGCGCTGACCTGGGCATCGGCGAGGATCTCGGCCAACCGCTGGTCGGGCTGGCCGGGGTCCAGAGGTACGTACGCCGCGCCGCAGCGCAGCACCGCGAGGATGGCGGCGACGGTGGCCGTGCTGGCTTCGGCGAGGACCGCCACCCGGTCGCCGCGGCCCACCCCGGCGTTCGTGAGCGCGGCGGCGATTCGGGAGCTGCGTGTGCCGAGTTCGGCGTAGCTCATCTCGTCGGTGCCGCAGCGCACCGCCGGCCGGGACGGCGTGCGCGCGGCCACCGCGGTCACCAGGTCCGGCACCGGCGGCAGCGGACCGTCCGGCAGGGGACCGCCGAGGTACGCCGGGCACGGCAGTTCGGCCGGTGTGCCCAGCAGCGGGGTTATCGACAGCGTGGTCATGGACGAGCTCCTTCTTCCCTGGTGACAAGGGTGCGGACGGAGGTGCGGTAGCGGCGGACGGCGGCGGCCGCCCCCGGGCGTCGATCAGCCAACCGCGACAGGCGCGCGGTCGCTGTCGACCAGGGCCCGGCACATCGACGTGTGATCGCCGAGCGTCGGGCGGGTCATGAGGTCGCGGATCGGCACCCGGATGCCGAGTTCGGTACGTAGCCGGCGAGCCAGGTGGGTGATGCTCAGCGAGTCGCCGCCCAGCGCGAAGAAGTCGGCGTCATCGGACAACTGGTCCCGACCGAGCAGATCGCTCCACAGCCGGCCGAGCAGCGACGGCACGTCCTGCTCGACAGCCCCGGCCGGGCGGTCGGCGCCGGGCGTCGCGCCGATGCCGCCGTCGCGCCCGGTCGCGAACGCGGTCGCAGCCGACGCTGGGGCGGTGACGGGCAGCGGAACGACAGCCGACGGGTTGTGCCCGACGGGCGCCGGCCTGGCCTCGGCGGCCAGGTGGCGTGGCCCGTGGAAGGCGTAGCCGGGAAGGTGGACGCGGCGCCCGGTGGGGCACGTCGCGTCGATCTCCACCGGCTGACCGACGGCCCACAGTCGTCCCAGGGCGGTGGGCACCGCCTCGTCGTCGGCGCCCGGCCGACCGCCGCACAGCGGCACGGCGGTGAGGCCGCCGCTCTCCGCCAGAGTGGACAGTGCGTGACCTGGCCCGACCTCGACCACCACCGCATCCGCGAACCGGTCGCCCAGCCGCCGCAGTGCTGGTCCGAACCGCACCGTGTGGCGCGCCTGCGCGGTGAACAGGGCCGCGCCGACGGAGGCTCCCGGGAGGAGCAGTTCGCCGCTGTTCACGGCCCACGGCAGCGTGGGCGGTCCCAGTCGCATCCCGGACAGTGCCTCCCGCAGTGGCCCGTCCGCGGCGTCGACGAGCGCGGTGTGGAACGCGCGTCGGCTGCGCAGCCGACGCGCACGTACCCGGCCGCCCAGCCAGGCCTCAAAGGCGTCGACGAGGTCCGGCGGGCCGGCCACCACGGTGTGGTCGGGAGAGTTGACGGCAGCGGTCTCCAGCGCCAGGCCGGATGCGCGTACCAGGTCAGCGGTCTCCTGTTCGCCGCAGGTCAGGGCGAGCATGGCACCGGGTGGGCACTGCTGCATGGCCGCCCCGCGGACGGTCACCAGCCGGGCGGCGTCGGCCAGGTCGAGCACACCAGCCACGCACGCGGCGGTGATCTCGCCGAGACTGTGCCCGGTGACGGCCGCCGGGTGCAGGCCGAGCTCACGCAGCGCCATCGCGGCGGCGTACTCCACGGCGAACAGGGCAGGCTGGGCCAGGGCGGTCTCGGCCAGGTCGTCGGCGGGGAACCCCGGGTCGAGCAGCGCGCGGCCGACCAGCTCAGCGGTGGTGGGGTCGTACTCGTCGAGCACTGTCGCCAGCGCGGCGCTGAAGCCGGGCAGGTCGGCGGCCAACGGCCGGGCCATGCCGGGGTACTGGGCGCCCTGCCCGGGAAAGGCGAACACGAGCGGTGCCGGACCGGTCGCGGGCACGCGGCCGCGCGCGGTGGTGCCACGGGACGCCAGCCGCTCGGCGAGTTCGTCGGTGTCGGTTCCCACGACGGCGAGTCGCTCGGCCAGGTGTGCTCTGCCGGTGGCCAGGGTTCGCACGACGTCCTGCGGCAGGACGTCGTGAGCGCGGAGATGCGCGGCGAGCCGGGTGGCGGCGCGGTCGAGCGCGGCGTCGTCGGCTGCGGACAGCACGACCAGGTGACGGCCGGGGCGAGTGCCCCGGGGGGCGGTGCTGTCGACCGGGGGCTGCTCCACGACCACGTGGGCGTTGGTGCCGCCGACGCCGAACGAGCTGACCCCGGCGCGCCGAGGTTCCGTGCCGGGCCATGACCGAACCTGCTCGGGCACGTACAGCGGCGACCCGTCGCGTTCGAGGAGCGGGTTGAGCGTGGTGTGCCCGGCGACCGGAGGGATCACCCCTTCCCGGACCACCATGATCGCCTTGATCAGGCCGGCCACACCCGCCGCGTTGTCGAGGTGGCCGGTGTTCGCCTTCAGCGCGCCCACAGCGACCTGCCCGGGGCGGGCACCACTCGCGCGCAGGGCCGCGGATGCGGCCGCCCACTCGATGGGGTCGCCGATGCGGGTGCCGGTGCCGTGACTCTCCAGGTATCCGATGGACTCGCCGCCGACGTCGGCGGCCCGCAGGGCAGCGCGGATGACGGCCTGTTGGCCTTCGACGGACGGCGCGTAGTAGCCGGCCTTCGCTGATCCGTCGTTGTTGATGGCGGTACCCAGGATGACCCCGTGCGGGGCGGGACCGTCGTCGAGGGCGTCGGCGAGGCGCCGCAGCACCACGCAGGCGACACCGGACCCGGCGACGATGCCGTCGGCGCTCGCGTCGAACGGGCGGCAGTGGCCGGTGGGGGAGTGGATCCCGCCGGGCACGTGCAGGTGCCCCGCCTGTGGGAAGGCCATCCCGGCGGCGACCACGAGCGCCTGGTCGCAGTCGCCGTTGAGCAGTGCCTGCACGGCGAGGTGTACCGCCACCAGCGACGACGAGCAGGCGGTCTGCACCGCCAGTGCCGGGCCGTTCAGGTTCAGCCGATAGGACAGGAGGCTGGCCAGGAAGTCGGGCTCGGTGCCGTGCAGCGCGTCCTCCAGTGTCAGCGGCGTGAGCTGGCCGCCGGCCACCATCCGCCGCAGGTAGTCGCTGCTGCTGGCGCTGGCGAACACGCCGGTGGTGAGCCCCGTGTCGAGCGGGTTGGCGCCGGCGTCCTCAAGGGCCGACCAGGCGCACTCCAGCATCAGCCGGTGCTGCGGGTCGAGCATCTCGGCCTCGCGCGGGCTCATCCGGAACAGCACGTGGTCGAACCGGTCAGCGTCGGCGAGGTGGCCGTGCACCGCCACGTAGTCCGGGTCGTCGAGCAGGTCCGACGGCACCCCTTCGCCGACGAGTTCCTGCCGTTGGTAACGCCGGGTGAGCACCCGGCCGGCAGTGAGAGCGTCCCACCACTGGGTCAGCTCCGGTGAGCCGGGAAACCTGCCGGCCATGCCGGATACGGCGATGTCGAGGGAACGGTCGCGTGCCATGCACCCACCTTTGATCGGTCACCAGGAGCACCGTCCGGCGTGGATCGATGCGGTCTACATGCCCGGCTTGCCAGTAGGTTGCCAGACTAGGCAATGTCGTGGCAACGTTCGTGTCGAACATGGCGGCGCACGTCGCCTGGTCACCCCGAGAGGTACCGACGAGGGGAAAGAGCGTGCACGCAGACCCGCGATGGTCGATCGGCTCGCCCAACACCGCTCCGGCGGAAGGGCTGCACCAGACCGTGGCCCGGCAGGCGCGGTACCGACCCGGCGCCCCCGCCGTCGTGGAGGGCCCACGCACGATCACGTACGCGCAGCTCGACGCCGCCGCGGATGCCTGGGCGGCGGGCCTGGTCGCCGCCGGGGTGCGACCCGGCGACCGGGTGCCGATCCTGCTGCCGCGCAGCGCCGACCTGGTCGTCGCGCTGCTGGCCGTGCTCAAGACCGGAGCCGCCTACTGCCTGCTGCCGCCGGACTGGCCCGCGCCGCGCCTCGACGCCGTGCTCACGGACCTGCGGCCCCCACTGGTGGTCACCGGCGCCGAACCAACCGGGCACCTCGCGGTGCCGGCATGGCCGATCTCGGCCGCACCGGTCACCACGTACGCCGGTTTCCGGTCCGTGGCCGTCGCCGCCGCCGACGCCTGTTGCGTCTTCTTCACCTCCGGCACGACTGGTCGGCCGAAGGGGGTGGTCAGCCCGCACGGGGCCACCGCCCGCCTGTTGCAGCCCGGCGGCTTCGCCCGCTTCGACCACCGGACGGTGATCCCGCTCGCCGCCGCAACCCCCTGGGACGCGTTCTCCCTCGAACTGTGGTCCGCCCTGCTCAACGGCGGCACATCGGTGATCGTGGCCGATCCCTACCTGTCGGCGTCGGCCCTGCGCCACGGGGTGGCCCGGCACGGTGCGAACACCGCGTGGTGCACCGCGAGCCTGTTCAACCTGATCATGGACGAGGCGCCCGACGCGTTCGAGGGCCTGGACCAGGTGATGATCGGCGGGGAGCGGCTGTCCGTGCCGCACGTACGCCGGTTCCTGGCGCTGCATCCCGACACCGTCCTGCTCAACGGTTACGGCCCGGTCGAGTGCACGGTCTTCGCCACCACCCACCGCATCCGAGCCGACGACTGCGACCGGCCCGGCGGCATTCCGCTCGGGCGACCCGTGCCCGGCACCGAGGTGTACGTGTTGGACGGGCAGCGCCCCTGCGCCGTCGGCGAAACCGGCGAGATCTGCCTGGCCGGCGACGGACTGGCGATCGAGTACCTCGGTGACCCCGCCCTCACCGCCGTCAAGTTCACCCGGATCCGCGTCGGCGATCGGGATGTCCGCGCCTACCGCACCGGCGACCTCGGCACCTGGGACGAGGACGGACTGCTGCACCTGACCGGCCGCGCCGACCGTCAGCTCAAGATCCGTGGCAACCGGGTGGAGCCGGCCGAGGTCGAACGCCAGATCGAGGAACTGCTCTCCGACGTACGGCACTGCCGCGTGGTGGCCCGCGCCACCGGCCGCGGCGATCGGGAGCTGGTCGCGTTCTGCGTGCCCGTCCGCGACGGTGACCCGCTGCCCGAGGCGATGTCCCGGATCCGCGACGCGCTCGTCGCCTACCACCGTCCGGCCGCAGTGGTCAGCGTCGCCGCGTTTCCGCTCACCGCTCAGGGCAAGCTGGACGAGCGGGCGCTACTGGCGCTGCTGACACCCCCCGCTGCCAACTCCGACCCGGCTGCGGGCTGCGACCCGGCCACACTGGACGACCCGGTGCTGCGTGACGTCGCCGAGTGCTCCGCCGCCGTCCTCGGTGTCGGCACGATCCGGCTGGACACGCCGTTCCCCGAGATGGGCCTGACCTCGCTCGACGCCGGCCGGGTGTGTGCCCGTCTCTCGGCGCGCACCGGCATTCCGGTGCCGGTGTCCTGGCTGTACGAGTACCCGACAGTCAGCGGCCTCGCTCGCCGGCTGTCCGACGCGACCGCCGTCTCGGGGGCAGGGCGGGAGGCCGCTCTTTCGGTACCCGACGACGACGCCGCCCCGCTGACCGCCGTCCAGGTCATGCAACTGACCCGGGAACTGCTGAACCCGGCCGACCGTACCGGGCACTGCCTGCTCAGCTGGGTCGTCGAGGGCGAACTCGACCGGTCGGCCCTGTCCGTCGCGATCGTCGCCGTACACCTGCGGCACGAGTCACTGCGCGCGGCATACCTGCTCGACCCGGAGCCGGCGGCGTATCCCGACGACGTGCCGGCGCCCGCGCTGACCGTGCTGCCGCCGCAGGCCGGCGTCGACGCGGCCCTCGCCGCCGCCCGCGAGGCGCTCGCCGCGCCGCTGGCACCGCAGGACGCCCAGATATGGCACACCGTCCTCGTGCCTGTCGACATGCCGGAGCCGGCACCGCCCACGGCCGTGTTCGGATGCGCGGTGCACCACGTCGCCTTCGACGGCTGGTCCGAGGCCGTCCTCGCCAACGATCTCGGCACCGCGTACCGGATCGCCCTGGGCGACGCCGACCCCGACCGGCTCGCGGCCGCGCTCGGTCCCGGCCCGGCCCTGGCCGACCTGGCCCGCGCCGACCTGGCCCGCTGCCGCCTGGCCGAGCCCGAACGCCGCCTCGCCGAGGTGCGCGCCGCCCTGGCGGGTGTGCCGCCGTTGCGGTGGTCGTCCGATCCGTCGACCCTCGACGGCCACGGCACGGGATCCGACGGCCGCGTCGCATCCGCCGAGCGCGACGCAGCGGACGGTGCGACCGCGTTCGACCCCTCGACCGGCCCGACGGCGCCATCCGTGCTCGTGCCGATCAGGTCGCGCCGGCAACCCGAGCGGGTCGAGGTCAGACTGGTCGCGGACGCCCTCGCGGCCGTTGACGCCGCCGCCGTCGCCGCCGACGTCACCCGCTTCGTCGTCCTCCTCGCCCTCTGGGCGGCCAGCGTCGCCGACGTCACCGGCCAGCGGGACATCGCCTTCGGGGTGCCGGTGGCCCGCCGCGACGACCCCGCCCTGGAACGCGCGATCGGCTGCCACATCACCATGGTCTGCCTGCGGCTGCGCGATGCCGCGTGCGCCGGCGACACCGGTGCCGTCCGGATCGTGGGCCGTACCGTCCAGCAGATGCTGGCGGCCCAGAGTCTGGCCGGGTTCCACCTGCTCGGCGAGGCCGGGCGGCCACCGGCGTACCAGACGCTGTTCGCCTACCAGAACAATGCCGTTCCCGAGCTGGGGATTCCGGACGCCCGCGTCACATTCGTCCGGCAGCCGTATCTCGACCTGCCCTTGGAGTTGCACGCCGAGCTGTGGCCCGACGGCGACGGCCTGCGGCTGGAGGTCACCTACAACCCCGCGGTGGTCACCGAGAAAACCGCGGCCGACCTCGCCAAGCACTTTTCCGAGCACGTGTACAGCCAGGCGACGGGAGCAGTCCGGCCATGACCATCAGCACCATTCCGGCCACCACCACCGAGCCAGCAGAGACCGACGCGTCCGGCCGGGCCATGGCCGGCACGCCGCCGCTGTCCCGGCTCACCGACCCGGACCTGTACGCCAGCGGGGATCCGCACCCACTGTGGGCGTGGATGCGCGCTGAAGCCCCGGTGCACTGGCAGCCCGCGACCGAGCTGCCCGGCTTTTGGTCACTGACCAGGCATGCGGACATCCGCGCCGTCTACCAGGACAGCGCCACGTTCAGCTCGGCGCAGGGGGTGCTGCTGCGGCCAGCCGCAGCCGGCCCCGATCCGGGCGGCAACCTCACGCTCGCGCTCACCGACGCCCCCCGTCACAAGCAGCTGCGGACGCTGATGGCCGGTTGGTTCAACACCCGCGCGGTGCGGGCGTTGGAGGGCTACGTGCGCGCCAGTGTCCGAGGCGTCCTGGACCGCGCGGCAGAGCAGGACACCTGCGACTTCGCCACCGACGTGGCGGGACGGCTGTCCCTGATGGTGATCGCGCACATCCTCGGGGTGCCCGAAGCCGACCACGACAAGCTGTACCGATGGACCGACGAGGCGTTCGCGGCCCACAGTTCGCTCGTCTCCCACCCCGACATCGTCGACTACTTCATGGACCTGCTGTACCGGAGGATGGAGGAACCGACCGACGACCTGGTGAGCGCGCTGCTGCACGGCACGGTGGGCGGCGACCTGCTCACCGAGATCGAGGTCGTGCTCAACTGCGAGAACCTCATCGGCGCCACCGAGAACGGCCGCCTGGCCCTCATCGGCGGGGCACAGGCGTTACTCGAACACCCGCAGCAGTGGCAACGCCTCGCTCATGACCGGGCGCTGTTGCCCAGCGCGATCGAGGAGATCATGCGGTGGACGTCGAGTGCCACCCACAGCGCGCGGACCGCCACGCGCCCGTACGAACTGCGCGGGCAGCGCATCGCCCCCGGCGACAAGGTCGTGCTCTGGCTTCCCTCCGCCAACCGTGACGAGGACGTGTTCAGCGACCCGTACGAGTTCGACATCACGCGTACGCCGAATCGGCACATCGCCCTCGCCGTCGGTGAGCACTTCTGCATCGGGGCCACGCTGGCCCGGGCACAGATGCGGGTGCTCTTCTCCGAGTTGATCAACGGGGCGTACGACATCAAGTTGGACGGCCCGGTCCGCCGGGTCAGCTCGATCGCGGTCAACGGCACGGAGAGCCTGCCGGTCCGGCTGCGGGCGCGGTAACCGGCTACCACCGCCGCGCCCGCCCGGCAATCAGGCCCGGATCGCTCGGCGTCCTGACGCCGTGGTGGCCGCGTACGCCCGCACCATCATCGAATCCTCGGGAGGACACCTGTGCCAACACCACGTATCACGCACCTGGCCGAGCCCGCCGGCGTGCAGCCAAGCTCGGGTTACACCCATGTCGTCGTCGCGCGGGGCCGGCTCGCCGCCATCGCCGGGCAGATGGCGTTCGACGCCGATGGGGAGCTGGTCGGCCCCGACGATCCCGAGGCGCAGGCGCGGCAGGTCTTCACCAACATGGGCCGCTGCCTCGCCGCAGCCGGCGGCGGCTTCGACGACGTCGTCAAGCTCACCTGTTTCGTCACCGACGTCGCGTTCGTCCCGACGGTGCTGGCGGTACGCGACGAGTTCATCGACACCTCCCGGCCACCGGCCAGCACTGTGGTGCAGGTTGTCGCGCTCTACCGCCCGGACCTGCTGCTTGAAGTGGACGCTCTGGCACTGCTGGAGGAGGCGTGACGATCGAGACCGTGGCCGCCGCGGCCCCACCACCGTTCGATTCCGAGCTGGCCGGTCCGCTCTCGGAGATCCTGTCCCAGCTTCCGATGCCGCTCACCGCCGACCTGATTGCCGACCGACGGCACCGCTCCTGGACCGGCCGTCTGACCGACGCGCAGATCCGCCGCGATGGGGTTTTCGAGATCGAGGAACGGAAGGTCCCCGGCCCGGCCGGTGCCCCTGACATCAATCTGCTGATCTGCCGACCGGTGGGCGTAACGACGCCGGTCCCGGTGGTTTACCACACCCACGGCGGCGGCATGGTGGCCGGCAGCCACCGGAGTACCGAGCTGATCGGCGAGCTCGACCGAGCTCAGGCGCTCTCCCTCGCCGTGGTGTCGGTCGAATACCGGCTCGCGCCCGAGCACCCTGATCCGGCCCCGGTGGAGGACTGCCACGCGGGGCTGCTGTGGCTCGCCAGTCACGCCGGCTCTCTCGGCCTCGATCCCGACCGGATCGTGTTGAGCGGCAACAGTGCCGGTGGCGCCCTGGCTGCCGGCCTGGCCCTGCTCGCGCGGGACCGCAGTGGTCTCCGGCCCAAGGGGCAGCTGCTGCAGTTCCCGATGCTGGACGACCGGTGCGCCTCGGACTCCTGCCGTCAGCTTGGCCGGGTCGGCCTGTGGGACGGGCTGTCCAATGAGGCGGGCTGGACCGCGCTGCTCGGCGAGCGCCGAGGCACGCCGTCGGTGTCCTGTTATGCCGCCCCGGCGCGGGCGACGGACCTGACCGGTCTGCCGCCGGCCTTCATTGAAGTGGGCTCGGTCGAGGCGCTGCGCGACGAGGGCATCGAGTACGCGAGCCGGATCTGGCGTGCCGGCGGGCAGGCCGAGCTGCACGTCTGGTCGGGCGCGTTCCACAGTTTCGACGAGTGGGTACCTACCGCCACGGTGTCCCGAACCGCCCACCAGGCCCGCGTTGGCTGGCTGAAGCGGGTGCTCGGCTGACCCGAGGCCGACCAGCAGCCGTCGGGGGAGCCGGGTCACCGCCGTGTGGCGGCCGCGGCTCGACGCATGGGTGAAATCTGCGCTGTCCGAGACAACCAGCTTGGCATATTCGAGGCAACACGGGAGGTCTCCCATGGCAGTGCTCTGGTCCATGAACGTGCGCTCGCGTGCCTGTGGCATGGCCGGCCTGTCCCTATCTGTGGCGTATTTCTGCACCTAGACCGCAGTTGCCTAAACGGAGATTCACTCGTGCCAACCTCTGGCAAAACCTTGCCAAGCCCTGGTGCTCCAGATAGGTTGGTCGTACCAGAGCGGACAACCCGACGCGGTACGACCGCCGGCTTTGCCCTCACCCGCATCCCTCAAATCTGGAGTTGACTGTGCGTAGGTGCGCCATGATCGCCGTTGCCGTCCTCGTCTCCGTGCTGTGCACGACCAGCCCCGCCTCGGCCTCCGACATCGACTGGCCGGTGGCCCCGACCTCCAGCGCGCGGTGACATCGCGGCTCGCCGGACCTGCGGGGAGCCAGCCGTCGCGGGCAGATGGGTTCGGTCCGTACGGCTCCTGTCCCATCAGGCCAGCGTCATCGACGGGATCGCGTCGTAGGCCTGGGCTTCGCGGCCGGGTTCGCCCGCCGTGCGAGATTTCGGCGGAGACCAGATGATGGCCTCCTTCGACGAACCGGACCTGACCAGCGGAGACGCGCTTCGATGGCGGGCAGAACCCGATATCGGTGGGCATGAGGGGGCCAGCACGGTCCTCCCTCGCGACGCGGCACGGGCACTGGTTGCCGCCGCGGCGCTGGTGAACACGACCGGAGCAGACGGCGTCCAGCCTGATGATGCCGCGCTCAGACGCATTGTTCAGATCCTGGCCTGGGACGAGGGGCCGACCTGTGGCAGGAACGACCTGCAGACGCTCCGCAGCCTCCGCCCCCGCCTCCGTGAACTCTGGCAGGCGACCGGAGATGCCGCGGCGAACGTGGTCAATCAACTGCTCCACGAGTTCAACGCGCTTCCGCAGCTGGTGAAATGCGGCAAGCGGGGTTATCGCTTGGAGGTCGCGCCGGCGGATGCGCCACTCGCGACCCGCTTTGCCATCAGAACATCGATCGCCGTTGCCGACCTGCTTCGTCAGGGAGAGCTTCGCCGGCTGAGCTCGTGCGCCCACCCCGAGTGCCACAACGTGATGGTGGACCTCTCCAAGAACAGGTCCAAGAGGTACTGCGACGGTCGTTGCGGAAATCGTGCGGCCGTCGCCGCGTACCGCGCCCGCATGTCGACCAGCGTCACCAGCGGCTGACAGCGCCGGGACGGACCGCGCGCGGATGTGCTCGTCGGTGTCGAACTTGGTGAGCACGATGATCTGCTCCACGACTTGCCCTTGCCCAGCTAACGTTCACCCATGGCCAAGTCCTTGGACGTCTCAAGTCCGGCTGCGCGTCGGGAAGCGCTCCGGATGGTCGACGTAGACGATCCTGGACCCCAGCACGCGATGCTCCGCGAGATCTTCGACCTCGAAAGAACGTGGCGCGAAGGTCCGGACCCGGGTGAGAGGGACGAGTACGAGCAGATCTACGTAGCAGCCTTCCTGCTGTTCCTGATCGGCGATCCCGCGGACTCGCCACGCCTGTATGAAGCGAAGTTCCGCACAGGTGACATGGATCTGGGCATCGGCTTCGATGCCCAGGCCATCTTCGGAGCGGGCAGGCGCGAGACGCTTCAGTGGCTCCTGGACAACGGACACACCGACGAGCACGCGCATCTGTCTGAGTGGCTGTCGCAGGGGGAAGACCCGAAGATCGAAGACTGGGCTACGCATGTACGTCGGTACTTCTACTCACCGGACGGCCTGCTGTGTCTGGATCCGCTCCAGACACACGTAACCCGCCAAACGTCGGCCCTGCTGCGAGTGTCGGGCTCGACATGACACGGGGGCGATCTGATGAGATGCCGTGGTGAGCGCATGAAACGCCGAACGGCGGCCCGCTGAATCAGTCGGGCCGCCGTTAGCAGAGTGTGGATCAGAGCGGGCGGATGTTCTCCGCCTGCGGGCCCTTCTGGCCCTGGGTGATGTCGAACTCCACCTTCTGGTTCTCGTCGAGGCTGCGGAAGCCGCTCGCCGAGATCGCGGAGAAGTGGGCGAAGACGTCAGCGCCGCCGTCGTCCGGGCTGATGAAGCCGAAGCCCTTGTCGGCGTTGAACCACTTCACGGTACCTGTAGTCATGTCTGCTCCTCGCAGGCTGTTAGAGACCGCACTGTGCGGACCCTTACGCCGCTGCGTTGATCACCCGCGTCGAAACGACACGAAAAACGAAAAGCGCCTGGACGGGTTTGATACCCCATCAGGCGCTGGAAAACGTCTACGGAAATCAAAACTGCAACTCGGTTACCGTAGCACATCATGATCCGTCGCCGATCCGATGGAGGTGAGTGGACGGGTGGGGCAGGCGACTCGTCGTCATGTGGAAGGTCGGTCACTGTCTCTGCTCGGAGGCCAGGACGTGTCGGGTCCGGTCCCCGGTCCAGGCCGCTTCGAGGATCGCGGTCAGGCTGGCGGTGTCGGTCGGGCCCGGATGGTTCTGGATCAAGCGGGTGACGCCACTGGCCATCTCCGCGAAGCGCGGGAGGTCGGCGCGTGCCACGCCGATGTCCGCCAAGGTGGGAGGGATGCCGATGTCGGCAAGGAGCCCGTCGAGCCAGGTGAGGAACGTGTCTGCGGCCTCAGCATCCGAGGAGTCGTTCACGTCGAGCCCGCACACCCCGGCGAGGGTGGCCAACCGGTCCTCGATGGCATCCCTGGCCGCGTCCAGCGCGTAGGGCAGTAGCAGCCCGACGCCCAGGCCGTGCGGTGTGTGCGTGGCTGCGCCGATGGGGTACTGGAGAGCATGCGGGGCCGCGTTGCCGGCGTGGGAAAATGCGAGCCCGGCGAGCATGGACCCGTAGGACATGTCCGCGCGCGCGTCCGTGTCGCCTCCGTCCCTGACAGCGCGACGCAAGCTACGGGCGATCCGCTCCGCGGCCAGGAGCGCGTAGTGGTCGGTGATCGGGTTGCGGCCGAGGAACACCTGCTCCACCGGGTCGCGCGGCCCGTGGGCCCGGGGTCGCGCGGTGTAGCTCTCCACCGCGTGACAGAACGCGTCGATGCCGGAGTGGGCGGTGACGGTCGCAGGGCAGGTGTAGGTGAGTTCGGGGTCGACGATCGCGAAGTCGGGCACGATGTGGACGCTGGAAACCCCCACCTTCAGCTCGCGGTCCGGGTCGGTCAACACCGAGACGGGTGTGAGCTCGGAGCCGGTGCCTGACGTCGTCGGGACTGCGACGAGAGGAAGCGTCGGCCCCGGCACCTTCGACTCGCCGTAGAAGTCGCGCGGCGTCCCACCGTGGCGTCGGATGACGCCGACGATTTTGGCGAGGTCGATCACCGTGCCACCCCCGATGGCGAGGATCACGTCGGCGTCCACCTCGGCGGCGACCGAGACGGCCAGGGCGACATCGGTGAGTGGCACGTCTGGAGTCGCGTCGGAGAACATCCCGACGACACCGACCTTCTCCCGCACGGCGGCCACGATCTCTGCCACGCCCGGCTGCCCCAGAAGAACCTGGTCGGTCACGATGAGGACTCGCGAGCCACTCTCGGCCACCACTCGTGGGATGTTCTGCGCGACCCCTTCGCCCACGATCAGTTGGCGTGGTCCGCGGACGGTTTCAAGCATGTCAGTGCCTCTTTCGGAACGTCGGCGGCGATGTGCTGGGCGGACGTCCAGGTCACCTGCGAGACCGGGACGGCGTCGGCAAGGTTGGCCGCCCGGGTGTCACAGGTGGGGCCGGCGGGCGCCCGAAACGGGCCGGTCACGGTAGGTCGATCGCCACGTAGGTGAGGTCGAGGTACTCACGGATGCCCTCGTGCGACCCCTCCTTGCCAATCCCGGACTGCTTCACGCCTCCGAACGGAGCTGACGGGTCCGATATCAGACCACGGTTGATGCCGAGCATCCCCGTATCCAGCCCCTCGGCGAACCGGAGCGCCCGCTGGAGGTCACGGGTGAAGATGTATCCGGCCAGGCCGTGCTCGGTGTTGTTGGCCTTCGCCATCACCTCGTCGTCGGACGTGAACGAGATGATCGGCGCCACCGGGCCGAAGATCTCCGCCTCCAGCATCCGCGCATCCTCGGGCACGTCGACGAGGACGGTTGGCGGGTAGAAGTGGCCCGGCCCATCCGGGCGCTCGCCGCCTACCAGGACCCGGGCGCCGCGATCGACCGCGTCGGCGACGAGCTCGTCGATCTTGGTGACCGAGGCTTCATCGATCAACGCCCCGACGTCCACGCCGTCGTCGAGACCATGGCCCACCGAAAGCGCGCCCATCCGCTCGGCGAAGCGCGCCGTGAACTCCTCGCGCACCGGCTCCTCGACGTAGATCCGGTTGGCCGCGATGCAGGACTCCCCGATGTTGCGCATCTTGGCCACCATGGCACCGTCGAGCGCGACGTCCAGGTCAGCGTCGGCACACACGATCAAGGCCGCGTTGCCGCCCAGTTCCATGGAGGTACGCAGCACGTTGTCCGCAGCCTGTCGTAGCAGCACGCGCCCGACCTCGGTCGACCCGGTGAACGAAAGCTTGCGGGTCCGACTGTCGGCCAGCAGTGCGGAGACCACCTCGCCGGCACGCTTGGTGGTCACCACGTTGACGACGCCCGGCGGAACGCCGACCTCCTCCATGATGCGGGCCAGGAACAGCATGGTGAGTGGCGTCTGGGCTGCTGGCTTGGTGATCGTCGTGCAGCCCGCAGCCAGCGCGGGAGCGATCTTGCGGGCACCCATGGCCAACGGAAAGTTCCAGGGCGTCACGAAGACGCACGGCCCGACCGGCTTCGGCACGGTGAGGATGCGATATCCACCTGCGGGAGCGGTGCTGTAGCGCCCCTCGACGCGCACCGCCTCCTCGGCGAACCAACGGAAGAACTCGGCACCGTAGGCCACCTCTCCCCGAGCCTCGGCGAGCGGCTTGCCCATCTCGAGCGTTATCAGCCGGGCGACCTCCTCGGATCGCTCGGCCAGTGCCCGGTACGTCGCGGTCAACAACTCCGACCGTTTCCGCGGCGGGGTGGCCGCCCACTCCGCCATTGCCGTGCTCGCCGCGTCCAGAGCGGCGAGCCCGTCGACGACGTCGGCGTCCGCCACCTCGGCGATGGTCTTGCCGGTGGCCGGATCCTCGACGGCAAAGGTGGCTCCGCTTGCGGCGTCGCGCCAGGCGTCGCCGATCCGGAGCCGCCGGTGTTCGGGGGCCAGGACGTTCATCGGATCACTCATCGCGTCGCCTCCTGTGATCTTCCTGGTGATGTCCGGCCTGCCTCAGCGATCGGACGCTCGACTGCCCGGTGCGGACGCATGGTGCCGTCGCCGCCGGCGCGGTTACCGTCCCGCCTCGGACAGCGACAGCCCGGTGCCCGCGTCGAACAGGTGCGCACGGTCCAGGTCGACAGTGACAAGCAGCCGCTCGCCCGGCGTACCGGTGACTGTGGGCCGTGCCTTGACCTTGAGGATCTCCGTCCCCACTCGCACGTCGACCACTGTTCGGTCACCGAGCGGCTCAAGCCCGTAGAGCTCACCCGACAACGACGCGTTTCCACGCTGCTCGACGGACAGGTCCTCCGCGCGCAGGCCCAGCAGCAGCGCACGACCGTCCTCGGCCGTGGTCCAGCGGGGCCGCGGCAGCGTCCAGCCTTCCGCGCCGACCAGACGATCGCCCTCGGTGTGGCAGGCGAGCAGGCTGATCGGCGGGCTTCCGACGAATCCTGCGACCCACTGGTTGGCGGGACGCTCGTACACCTCGGTCGGCGTTCCGACCTGTTGCACCTTCCCCTCCTTGAGGACCGCGACCTGGTCGGCCATGGACAGGGCCTCGACCTGGTCGTTGGTCACGTAGACGAAGGTTGCTCCGAGGCTCCGGTGGATGCGGGTCAGCTCGGTGCGCATCTCGACTCGGAGCTTGAGGTCGAGGTTCGTCAGCGGCTCGTCCATGAGAAACGCGCGTGGGCTACGGACCAGCGCCCGGGCCAGGGCGACACGCTGCATCTCACCGCCCGACAACTGCGCGGGACGACGCTGCAACAGACGTTCGATGTGCAGCAGGCTCGACATCTTCTCCACGGCAGCGGCGATCTCGCTCGACGAACAGCGGCGTGCCCGCAGCGGCGAAGCGATGTTCTCGTACACCGTGTGTCGCGGATAGAGGGCGTAGCTCTGGAAGACCATGGCCAGGTCGCGTGCGGCCGGGGCGTCACCGGTCGCGTCCCTTCCGTCCAGGCGCACCGACCCGGCGTCGAGCTTCTCCAGGCCGGCGATCGCTCGCAGGGTCGTCGTCTTGCCTGCCCCGGAGGGCCCGAGCACGACGAAGAACGCGCCGTCCGGCACGTCCAGCGTCACCCCGTCCAGGGCCTGGACCTTGCCGAAGGACTTGCGCAGCCCGTGTGCTGCCACGGTTCCCATCAGGCCACCAGTTCTTTCGTGCTCACGTCGTAGACCGTCGGGGTTCCGCCGGTGTGCCGCAGCCCGACCTTCGCGTCAGCGGCGAAATGAACAGTCGGTGGCATCCGGACCCGCACGTCACGTTGGCCGCCGTGGTCCAGCACGTAGATGATTTCGTCGCCCAGCCACTCCACCGAGACCACGCGGGCCGGGATCGAGCCTTCCGCCCCCGGTGCGGTGACCTCCAGCGCCTCCGGCCGGACGCCGGCGACCAGGCGACGATCGCGTGGCAGGCCCGGCGGTGGCGTGAGGACCAGTCCGCCCTGACCGTGCAGTCGCCCGTCGGCGATCTCCACCTCGATCAGGTTCATGGGCGGGGAGCCGATGAACGCGGCGCAGAAGAGACTCGCCGGACGGTCGTAGACCTCCAATGGTGTGCCGATCTGCTCGACGCGGCCCTTGTTGAGGATGGCGATTCGGTGACCGAGGGACATCGCCTCGACCTGGTCGTGGGTGACGTAGACCATCGTCGCGCCCAGTTCCCCCTGCAGGTGCTTGATCTCCGTACGCATGTCCGCCCTCAACTCGGCGTCCAAATTGGTGAGAGGCTCGTCCATGAGGAAAGCGCGCGGTCGTCGCACCAGGGCGCGAGCCAGCGCGACGCGCTGCTGCTCCCCGCCGGACAGTTGGCGCGGTCGCCGGTTCAGGAGCGGACCCAGCCGCATCAGCCGGGCAGCCTCCTCGACCCGCGCGTGCACCTCCTGCTTGGGCAGTCCCTCGGCCCGCAGGGGGAAGGCCAGGTTGTCGCGGGTTCGCAGATGCGGGTAGAGGGCGTAGAACTGGAACACCATGGCGATGTCGCGCTCGGCGGGCGGCAGGTCGTTGACCAGCGTGTCGCCGATGCGGATGTCGCCTGTCGTCTGCCTCTCCAGGCCGGCGATGGCCCGCAGCGTGGTCGTCTTGCCGCAACCCGAAGGGCCGAGCATCACGAACAGCTCGCCGTGGCCGATGGACAGGTCCACGTGGTCAACCGCGACCGTCCCGTCCGGGTAGCGCTTGTGCAGGGCGCTCACCTCGATGCCCGCCATCAGCGTCGCACCGCCCCGAGCGTCACACCGGCGATGAGGTGCTTGCGCACCAGGTACGCGAAGACGAGCACCGGTAGGGCGAACACCACGGAGGCGGCGGCCACGAGACCCCAGTCCGTAGTGGTGCCGCCGATGAGGCCGGCGATGGCGGGTGGGGCTGTCCGGACGCTGTCGCTGGAGGTGAGGAAGGTGGCGAACACGAACTCGTTCCACGAGAAGATGAGGGCGAAGACCGCCGTCGCGGCGATGCCGGGAACCAGCAGGGGGAGAGTGAATCGCCGGAACGCCTGCAAACGGGTGTAGCCGTCGAGCATGGCGGCGTCCTCGTACTCCGCGGGCACCTCGTCGACGAACCCCTTCATCATCCAGATCGTGAACGGGACGTTGAACGCGCTGTAGATGAGGATCAGGCCGAGCTTGTTGTCGATGAGTCCGACTTGGCGGTACATGAGGAAGATCGGGATCACGACCACCACGGGCGGCATGAAGCGGGTGGACAGGATGAAGAACAGTTGGTCCTTCTTGGCCTTCACGGCGAAGCGCGAGTAGGCCCAGGCCGCCGGGACCCCCAACACGGTGGCCAGCACCGTGGAGGCTCCGGCGACCACGACGGAGTTGAGGAACGAGACGGACAAGGCTGAACGACCGCCGTCGGGGCCGACGAACACATCCCTGTAATGGTCCAGAGTGATCTTGAAGTCGAGGAACCTGGCCGGAATGGCGTAGACGTCCCGGTTCTCCTTGATGGACGTCTCGATCATCCACAGGACCGGAAAGAGCATCACGACGGCCAGCACGGTCAGCAGCGCGACCTCCAGCAGGGAGCGGCCCCGGCCGCCAAGACGGCGCGCGGGGGGCGGGTTACCCCGGGCAGGACCTGTGGACACGGCCTCGTCGACGGAGACGGCCATCAGCCCTCCTTGAGCTTGTTCAGGTAGCGCAGGTAGAGCTGCGTGAGGACGATGACGACGAGGACCATGAGGATCCCGTACGCCGAGGCGGTTCCGGTGTTGAAGCCGAGGAACGCGACCTTGTAGATGTGGAACGACAACGTCTCGGTGGAGACGCCCGGGCCTCCGTTGGTGAGGATGTAGACGAGGTCGAACAGCCGGAATGCCTCGATGGCCCTGAACATCACGGCAATGAGAAGCAGTGGCCATACCAGCGGAAGAGTGATGGTGCGGAACCGGAACCACTCGGACGCCCGGTCGATCGAGGCGGCCTCGTAGAGGTACTTGGGAACCGCGGTGAGGCCGGCAAGCGCGATGAGCATGATGAACGGCGTCCATTGCCAGGTGTCGACCACGATCAGGGAAAGCAGCGCTGTTCGCTGCCGGGTGAGCCACTCCACCTGCCCCAGGCCGAGCGAGCCGAGCATGCTGTTGACCACGCCGAACTGCGCGTCGAGCATGAATCGCCAGAACAGCCCGACCACGACCGGCGACAGCATCATCGGAACGAGGAAGAGGGTGGTCAGCACTCCTCGCCCATGCGTGCGCCGTGAGATCAGGTAGGCGATGCCGAATCCGAGCACGGTCTGCAGGCCGACTGCGCCGACCACGTAAATCACCGTCGTCAAGGCCCTCGTGTGGACCTGCGCCGACGTCAGGATGGCGGTGTAGTTCCCGAACCCGATGAAATTGGCGGGCCCGCCGCGGGTTGCCGAGTAGTCGGTGAAGGACAGGTACAACGCCCACAGCAACGGGAACACCGACATGGCCAGCAACAGCAGCATCGCGGGGGAGATGAAGGTGACGGCGAGCCAGCGGTCGTTCAACCGGCGGGACCGGCCCCGGGCAGGTGGCGTCGCGGACGCCACCTGCCCGGGGCTGTCGGTCGTCAGAGGGACGGCGTCACTCACAGTCCGCCGCCGCCTTTGCGGTTGCTCGAGTCGAGCACGCTCTGCTGCTCCTTGGCGATGTCGTCGAGCGCATCCTTCGGCTTCTTCGCGCCGTTGAGAGCCGCGTTCACGTTGGTGTTCTCGATGTCGACGAGGCGCGCGTACTCGGGCACGTTCCACATGTCCCGCATCCGCGGCACTGAGTCGGTGTACACCTGGTTGAACGGCCCGGCATCGAGGAACTCGGGCGACTCCAGGGCGTCCGTACGCGATGGGACGCCGCCGGCCGCGGCCCATTTCTTCTGGACGTCAGCCTGCTCGAACCACTTCATGAAGTTCAGGGCCTCCGCCTGGTTCGCCGTGGAGGAGTAGGCCGAGACGTGCATCCCCATACCGCCGAGCGGGACCAGGTTCGTCTTCTGGCTCGGCAGGGTGGCAAAGCCCAGCTTGTCGAGAATCTGCTCCCGCGTGGTGCCGAGCGTCGACTGCTTCGGATCGAGCAGGCCGCCGCTCGCGGCGATCCAGTTGAACGCGATGCAGGCCTTGCCCTGGGCGACCGCCGCGTTCACCTCGTCGATGAACCAGTTGCCGGAGCCCTTCGCGGTCAGCGGCTTCATCTTGTTGACCAGGACGTCCATCGCCTCCTGGCCGGCAGCGTCGTTGAGGACACCCTCGATCTTGCGGTTCTTGGGGTCCCAGAGGTTGCCGCCGTAGACGCCGTTGACCGTGTTGTAGGTGACGGCCGCGGCGTCGGAGCCGTTGGCCTGGTGGAAAGCCAGCCCGCTGACGCCAGGGTTGTCCGCCTGGCACTTCTCGGCGGCCGAGATCATCTGATCCCAGGTCTGCGGTGGCTTGTCGCCGATCAGGTCCTTGCGGTAGATCATCGTCCAGGTGTCGCCGAGCAGCGGCAGTCCGTACAGGCTGGCGTTCTCGTCGCGCTTGCCGGTCTCCGCCTGGGGGAACTGGCCGTACGCCGCCAGGAGGTACGGGTTGTAGGCCGTGACGTCGATGTTGTTCTTGACGAAGTCGGTGAGGTCGAGGATGTTGCCGTTCGTCACGGCCTCGCCGATGTGTTGCGAGTCCAGGATCGCGATGTCGAAGTCGGTCTTGCGCGCGGCGAACTGGGTGAACATCGCGTCGTGCCAGTTCGCGTTCGGCACGGTGTTGACCTTGATGGTCGCGTTCGGCCGCTCTTTCTTGTACTCCGCGTTCGCGAAGGTCTCCAGTGCTTGGGCGGGGGGCCAGTCGAACCAGATGAAGCTGAGGGTCAGCGGGTCCTTGCTGAGCTCCGGGATGGTCGCCGGTGCCTTGGGGGCGCTCGCCTTCCCGCCGTCCTCCTTGCCGTCGCCGCACGCCGTCACGGTCGTGGCCACCAGCAGCATGGCCGCCGTCGCCAGCCGCGCCTTCCGACCGGGAACGGACATTCTTGCTATTCGCTTCGGATAGCCCATTTGTATGCCTGCTTTCTGGGTGGGGACTTCTAGAACCTCGCTATGTGCTTCGCCGAGCAGTTGCTGGGTTGTTCAGGCGTGTCGCCCGGCTGTCGCGGGGGCCGACCCGCGGGCCGGTGTCACGAGTACGCCGCGATGTACTGGGTCTGCATGCTGTCGAGATGTCCTTCGGCCCATCTACCGCCCGGTGACGAACCGAGCAGGACGTCGAACACGCTCAGGGGAGCTTCAGGTGATCGAAGTAGAGCGGTGGCGGGCGACTCCGCCGTGGGTGCAGGATGGCCGGCATCCGACACCTTTCCTATACGATCTGAGTGGGGGCGTCAGCATCCCGCAGCGTTGCGATCGATGTCAACAGCTTCCGGAAGACGCAAGGAAGGACCTCACGTCACGATGGACGACGAAGCGATGATCGCGCGGGGCCGTAGGGCCGTGACGGGCGGAATGCCGCCGGGAAGATCTGGTGGCCGGCTTGCCGACGAGGTGTACGACAGGCTGCTCGGCCAGTTGATGTCGCTACGGATCGAGCCTGGCTCCCGCGTCACGATCGACGTCCTCGCGCGAGAACTGGGGGTCTCGCAGACGCCGATCCGAGACGCTCTGAACCGCATGGAGGCCGAGGGCCTGGTCGTGCGTGTGCCCCATGCCGGCTACCGCATTCCGCCCCAGATAACCCGTCAACGATTCGAGGACATGCTCGAGGTCCGCCTGCTCCTCGAGCCGGCGGCGGCGCGCAGATCCGCCGAACGCGCATCCTCTGAGCAGGTGACCGTTCTGCGGCGAATGCTGGAGGAGATGGCGGAGCTGGAGAGGGGCGACGGCCCCATGGCCTATGGCGCCTTCGGTCTACGCGACGCCGCTTTTCACGATCTCGTCGCCTTGAGCGCGGAGAACCAGGTCATCCGTGAAGCGCTCGCTCGCCTGCACAGCCACGTGCACCTCTTCCGGCTTCACCACGACACCCAGGTCACTTACCTGGCCATGGCCGAGCACGAGGAAGTCGTGGCCGCGATCGCCGCGCGTGATCCCGACGCCGCCGCCTACGCGATGCGTCGGCACATCCTGCGGTCCGGCGAGCGTTTCCGACGATTGTTCGACGAGATCGAGGGCGCGGAAGGGGTGGCGGTAGAGGCTTGACGGGCACGCCGGGCCGAGGAATGCTAACTCAATCCTGATCGGATCGGATTGGATCCACCTCACCCGCCCCCAGATGCGAGGAGAAGCAGGTGCCCAGAGCGCTGCTCCTGACCGGCGACGCCGCCGAGGAGCTCGACACCATGTATCCCTACTACCGTGTGCAGGAGGGCGGCTGGGACGTCGACGTCTCGTCACGGACGATGCGTGACGTGCAACTGGTCATCCACGAGTTCGACCCCAACTCCGACGCCTACGTGGAGAAGAACGGCCGGAAGCTGCCGGTCGACGTGCCCTGGGCCGAGGTCGACGTCGAGCGCTATGACGCCCTCATCATCCCCGGGGGACGTGCCCCCGAGTGGATCCGGGTCGACGCCGACGTCAGGCGCATCACCGAGCACTTCTTCGCGCGCAACCTCCCCATCGCGCTGGTGTGCCACGGCGCACAGGTACCAGCGGTGTACGGGCTGCTGAAGGGTCGAAAGACGGCGTGCTTCCCCCCGATCACCGGTGACATGGAGAACGCGGGCGCGACAGTCATCGACGCTCCCGACGTCGTGGACGGCAACCTCGTCTCCTGCCGGGGATGGCCCGACATGCCGCAATTCGGCAGGGCGATGATGGAGCTCTTCTCGAAGTCCGTCAGCCCCGCATCGGCATGAGCACACCTGCCCTGCCCCAATGACGGCACTTCGGACCGTCACAGTCGACGGGTCCCCCGTACACGTCCTGGAGAGCGGCACCGGGCCCGCGGTGCTGATGCTGCACGGCTCCGGACCCGGCACGACCGGGTCCGGCGCCTGGGCAACGACGGCCCAGGCGCTGGGCACGTCCTGGCACCTGGTGGCGCCTGACCAGGCGGGCTTCGGCCGCACGCCCGTCCCGGCGGGCTCCAGGGGTGGGCTCCGGCTGTGGACGGAGCAGGCCGCGGGCCTGATGGATGCTCTCGGTATCGACCACTACGCCGTCGTGGGTCACTCCATGGGCGGTGCCGTGGCGCTGGCGTTGGCGGCCGCGCGCCCCCAGCAGGTCACCCGTGTCGTGGCGGTCTCGACGATGGGCGCCCCCGGGGCGCCGCTGTCCGCCGAGCTCGACGCGGTCTGGGCCGCCCCCGCCGGCCCGCTCGGGGCACGGGACATGCTGAGTCGCCTCGTCCTCGACCAAGCGCTCGTGACCGATTCGGCCGTCGATGCCCGTGCGGCTGCTATGCGAGCGGGGGCGGCCGCATTCGCGTCGTTGTTCCCTCCACCCAGGGCACGATGGGTCGACGAGCTCACCCTCTCGGCGCAAACGCTGGAAGCGGTGCGCGCGCCCGTGCTGCTCGTTCACGGCGCCGAGGACCGGGTCACCCCGCTCGAGACGGCAGCCCACCCCCTGCTCGAACACCTGGCCGACGTCCGTCTGCACGTGTTCGGCCGATGCGGGCACGTGCCGGCGATCGAGCACCCGCACGAGTTCAGGCAACTGCTGTCGTGCTTCCTCCGCCGCGACCGAGATCACTAATTATCGCGGAGCAGGTCGTCCAGGTCGCCTTCGAGCCGGGCGCTACCGAGCCATGGTCGGCGTGACTCACCACGATTGCTGGACGACTCAGCTGACGGACCTACCCGAGCAGCGTCGCCGCCGCGGCCAGGGTGGCCAGCGACAGCGTCGTGGTCACCACCACCGCCCGGTTGGCCACCGCCTCGCCGACGCCGTACTCCTGGCTGTAGATGAACGTGTTCTGCGCTGTCGGCAGGCCCGCGCACACCACCACGGCGAGCAACTGCGGCGCGGACAGGTGCAAGGCCAGCCCGGCCGCGTACGCGATGACCGGCTGTGCGACGAGCTTCAGCGCGGTGATCACGGCCAGCTCGGCCGGCTTGGCCATCTCGGCCGGCCCGGCCCGCGACGGCGCCGTGCGGTGCAGCGACGCGCCGAGCGCGACCAGGGCGGCCGGAACCGCGGCGCCCGACAGCAGGGTGAGCGATGCGCTGGCCGTCGACGGCAGATGCAGGCCGGTAGCCGAGCACGCGACACCGAGCAGCGACGCCAGGATCACAGGGTTGCGTACCGGCAGGGAGGCGATACGGCGGACCCTTACCCGCCCGGCCGGGTCGCTGTGCCGGTCCAGGGCGACCAGGATCACGGGCGTCACCACCAGCACCTGCAGCAGCACCACCTCCGCCAGGAACGACACGTCGCCGAGAACCTGCGTCGCGATCGGGATGCCGAGGTTCGCCGAATTCACGTACCCGGCGGCCATGCCCCAGATCGGCCGTTCGCCGGGCTCGCGACCGAACAGCCGGCTCGCGCCGACCCACCCGAACCCGACGACCGCGGCAGTGCTCACCCCAAAGGCGAGCAGCGAACGGCCGGCGAACCCGGAAAGCGGCATTCGGGACAGGGCTAGGAACAGGGCGGCCGGCATCGCGAGATGGAACACGAATCGGCCGAGCACCGACGCCGCCGCCTCGCCCAGCAGGCCCCAACGACAGGCCGCGTAGCCGACCGCGGTAAGGATCCAGATCGGTACGAACGCCGACACCAAGCTCATACGAGCGTCACCGGCGGGCGGCCGCCGGCCGCTGGTCCACGAACATGAGAAACCATGATGCACCAACGTCGGGTGGTGTGGGCTATGACGCCGCTCCGTGGAGCAGATCAGGCTGCGCCCTTGTTCGTGCCTCCACCTGCAGGCGCACGCTCATGGCGCGAGTCCCGGGACACCCAGGCGATGGGCGGACGACCTTGCGGCCGCCCGACCTTCGTCAGGTGGTCAGCTGGTCAGCTGCCGGCTCACATCGGCTGAGTCGTGCAGGTTGGTCATCTGCACGAATCGGCCGTCGTTGACCTTGTAGATCGCGTACTCGACGATCTCGAACGACTTTCCGATCGGAGCGACGCCGAGCCACTCCTTCGCCGGGGTGCCGGTGTTGACCACACGCGCGGCGATGCGGTCGCGGTCGAACAGCAGTTCCTGAACCTCCCAGTGCATGTCCGGAACGGCGTTGATGATGGACCGCATGTCGGCGAGGACATCGTCCCGCGTCCCCGGCTCGCCGTTCAGCATGACCTCGTCGGCGATGAACTCGTCCATCCGGTCGAGCTCATGGGCGTTGAGGGTCGCGATGTACCGCAGGTACCAGTCACGCATGTCGGTGTCGGTCACTGCAATTGTTCCCCTCGTTCAGTAGGTGATCCGGCCCTGGCGGTTGTGGTACTCACCGGTGGGACCGTCGCGGCCGATCAGGGCCAAGGCGACCGTGGCGTCGGTGCCTTCGGTGACGGTCTGGTGCCCCTTGTGACTGTTGAGGTCGGTGGCGGTGTAGCCGGGGTCGGAGGCGTTGATCCGCATTCCGGGCAGGTTCTTGGCGTACTGAATGGTGAGCGCGAGCACCGCGGCCTTTGAGCTGGCGTACGGAATCATGTATCCGTTGAAGGAGTCGTCCTCGGGGTCCAGCAGGGCGCGGGGGAAGCCGAGTCCGGAGGCGACGTTGACGATCACCGGCGCGGACGACTGCCGCAACAGGGGCAGGGCGGCCTGTGTGACCCGTACGACGCCATAGACGTTGGTCTCGAAGGCCACGCGCATCGCGTCGACGTCCAGGTCGTCGAGGCCCCACGACGGGCCCACGACGGCCGCGTTGTTGATCAATACGTCGAGTGTTGGCAGCGACCCGATCGCCTTGTCGACGCTGTCCTGGTCGGTGACGTCGAGCTGAACCGCGACGGCTCCGAGGTCGCGGGCGGCATCGCCGGATGCCAGGTCACGCATGCCGGCGTAGACGGTGTGGCCGGCGGCGATCAGGCGGCGGGTGGTTTCCAGACCGAGGCCCTTGTTTGCTCCGGTCACCAAAGTTGTGGTCATGCCACCCAATGTGCGCCGCCGCCGGACCGACCGGCAGGCCCTGTTCGACGGTGGGACCAGCAGTACCACCCACTGCTCCGGATGCCGGGCATCATGGATGACGTGGATGAGTTCGCGCAGGTCCTTCGAGCATGGCGGGACCGGATACGCCCGGCGGATGTGGGCCTGCCCCCGGGCCTGACTCGTCGCGCTCCCGGGCTACGTCGTGAGGAGCTGGCTCAGCTCGCCGGGGTGAGCGTGGACTACATCGTCCGCCTGGAGCAGGGCCGGGCCCGTCACCCCTCGCCGCAGCTGCTCGCCTCGCTGGCCCGGGCGCTGCGCTTGAACGACCTGGAACGCGACCACCTGTTCCGGGTCGCGGGCGCGGCCGTACCGCCGGCCGGAATCGTGCCCCGACAGGTGACTCCGAGCGCGCAGCGGATGGTGGACCGGTTCCGCAACGCCCCGGTGGCTGTGGCGGTGCATACCGCGATCGGTGAACTGGTGCTGTGGAATCCGCTCTGGGCAGCCCTGTTCGGTGACCCGTCCAGCCAGACCCGGCTGGAGCGCAATGTCACCTGGATGTACTTCGCGGGTTCCATCCCGGTGACGCACACCCCCGAGGACGACGAGGCGTACGCGCGAGATCTCGTCGGTCACCTGCGTACCGCGGCCGGCCGCTACCCGGACGACCCGGACATCCCCCAGCTGATCGATCGTCTGCTCAAGGCTTCCCCTGATTTCGCCCGGCGCTGGAAGGCCGGGACGGTCGGGGAACTACGGACCAGCCGCAAGACCCTGCACACGGAGCTGGTGGGGGACATCGTCGTGGACTGCGACACGTTCACCGGCGGCCCCGGTGACCAGACGATAGTGATGATGACGGCGGTGCCGGACTCCGAGGACGAGCAGAAGCTCGACCTGCTTCGCGTCATCGGGCTCCAGCAGCTTCAGCGGCGGCCGGGTTAGGACCCACGTCGTGTCCGGCATCGGTGTGGGCACAATCCCGTCCGTTCGCCACCATGCCGTCGTAGCTGTCAGCGTTCCGTTCTCGCCGTGTGCCCGGCGACCGTCGTCGATCTGCCCACCGAGGAAGGGCCGGTCGACCTGTTCGTGATCGACCGGCCGGGTTGCCGGGTCCAGCCACTCGGCATCCCCCGGGTGGGCTACGCCCTCGCCGACCACACCGGCTGCGCCGCCGCCAGTGTGCGCGTGGCGCTGCACGTCACCTTCGCCGGGCAGGATCCCTGCTTCCAGGCCACCTGCACGTCCGAGGCCGCCGGGCTCACCTACGTTCGGCGCGAGGACAGCCACGCGTACGTGCTCCGCCGGGGTGATGTAAACGTCGAAGTCGCCGGCGGCGTCTCCGTCAGCCGGTCGCTGCTACGGGAGGCGGCGCTGGCGGCCCGTCCGGCGAGCGAGGACGAACTGCTCCGGGCCCTGCCCCCGCTGCCCGACCGGGACCTGCTGGACGGCTCCGGGCCGTGCCGACGGCCATGCATCCGTCGCTGGCCGAGCGCGTGCCTCGCGCATCGTCATGAGGTCCTGCCCGGCGGGGTGTGACCCGCCGGGCAGCCGGTGCAGAAGGGGGCACGCAGTTCAGAGAGGCGCGCGCTCTCGCCGACCTCAGCGGAAGGCGGAGCCTACGGTTTGCGGGCGAGTAGCCCGACAAAGGTGTGATAGGTGTCGGTCTGCTCTGGAGCGGGCGTACCCGGCTCTGGGCGCCACTCGGCCAGCGGCACCAGACCCGGTTCCAGCAGCGTCAGCCCATCGACGAACGAGAGGATCTCCTCGTCGGTACGCCAGCGGCCGGTGCCCAACGACTCGTTGAAGACCCGCTCGACCTCGCGGGCCTTGCGGGAGCCCTCCGGGTCTCGCTCGCCCGGGTCACGGAAGTGCGAGATCGCCACGTAGCTGCCGGAGGGCAGCGCGTCGATCAACGCGGCCGCCACCGCTCGCGGGTCCTCGTCGTCGCCGAGGTGGTGCAGGATCGCGAAGAGCAACAACCCGATCGGCCGGTCGAAATCGAGGAACCGACGTACGTCCGGGTGGTTGAGGATCGCCTCCGGCTCCCGAACGTCCGCCTGGATCACCGTCGCGGTGCCCTCCGCGGCGAGCAGGGCCCGTCCGTGTGTCAGCACGATCGGGTCATTGTCCACGTAGACCACCTGAGCCTTCGGGTTCTGCTCGGTGGCGACCTCGTGCACGTTGCCCTGGGTGGGCAGCCCCGACCCGATGTCGAGGAACTGGTCGATGCCCGCCTCGGTAACGAGGAAGCGGATCACTCGACGCAGAAAGGCCCGGTTCGCCTGGCCGGCTGCCGGCCCGTCCGGTGTGATCCGCAGGGCGTGCTCGGCGACCTTTCGGTCGACCTCGAAGTTGTCCTTGCCCCCCAGGAAGAAGTCATAGACCCGCGCCACGCTGGGAATGTTGGGGTCGATGCCGGGGGGTGCCGCCTTGTCGCGGGTCACAGGCGTCTCCATTCGATGGGGATAGCGCAGGCTGAGGTCTGCGGGCCGGCGTTGCGGCGAGTGTAGCGATCGGGAGGGTTGAATTCCGCCCCGCCTGGTATCGCTCCCAGCGAATCGTTCCCTCTCCGGCGCACTCATCGAGCGACGCCGTGACGGACGCGCGACCGGCATCTCTGGCCGAGTACGGCACGGGATCTGTACAGATATGGCGTGCGGCCCCGTCCGTGGGCCCTCGGCCGTGTGTCGAAAGTGGTCGGGCGACGTGGGCGGCATCGCTGCCGGGCGGTCGTGGTCGCCTGCCGACGTTGGCCTTGTCGGGGTGGCCGTACACGGTGGAACGGGGAGGGGTGTGGTCGCACCGCGCGGCATCCACACCGAAGGAATCGGCTACCCCGCGCTGCTGGTGCGACCGCGCAGCCTCGTCCTTCACGCGCAGATTCTGGTCAGGTCGCACTTCACAATTCCGCATTCAGGTCTGCTGGAAGCGAACGCAGTCCAACAACGCATCACGGTTCGGCTAGCGTCGACCTCATGATCGCAAGGCGGGAAGTCAGGTATGACATCGACGGGTTGACGATGGTCGGTCACATGTCGCGGCCCGGGGGCGGTGGGCCGTGGCCGGCCGTGCTTCTTGGACATGACGGCGTCGGTCTCGATGACTATCAACGCGGCCGAGCCGACGACCTCGCCGAACACGGCTACCTGACCTTCGCAATGGACTACCACGGCGGCCGGACCTTCTTCGGCGAGCCGCAAGCGATGCTGGACCGGGCCCTGCCGCTGATGGCCAACCCCGCCCGCATGTTGACCATCGGTCAGGCCGCGCTCGACGTGCTACTCGCTGAACCCGGCGCCGATCACAATCAACTTGCCACGCTCGGTTACGGTGCCGGCGGTCGAATCGTGCTGGAACTCGGCAGGACGGGAGTGCCCTTCAAAGCGCTCGCCGTAATCCACCCCGGCCTGCCAACCCCGCGCGCCGAGGACTGGACGAATGCCGGTGGCACCTTCCTGCTCTGTACGGGTTCCGAAGATCCGCTCTGTACTCCCGCTCAAATCTTGACGTTCGGCAGCGCCCTCCAGGACGCTGGCGTCGATTGGCGGGCACACATTTATGGCGGAGCCAAACATGCCTTCTGGGCCGCTCCGACTCAGCCTGACGGGACACCTACCGGCGGCGCTGACCACCTCAGCCCCACCGTGCCCGGCGTGGGCCACCACGCCGCCCACTCCGCGCGTGCGTGGCGGGCGGTTCTCGACTTGTTCAGCGAAAGCATCGGGGCTGGGACGTCACGGCGGCCGAGAGCGTAGGCACGCTCACACGTCCACAGCGAATCCACGAACTCCGCACAGCTCCCTCGTCGTGCCGGCGTCGATTGTTGGGTCAGCCGATAGGCCGGCTGGCGGTAGGCCCGGCGCCGTCACCCCTCAGTGGCCCTGTAGGCGCTTCACGTTGTCGCCGAAGGTCCAGCCCTTCGACCCGTCCCAGTTCGCCGACCAGGTCATCAGGCCCTTGAGGCCAGGCACGGAGTTCCAGGCCTGCGTGACCAGCGACGTCGACATGTGGCCGCCGCCCGCCCCGATCTGTGCGGGCAGGCCCGGGACCTGCTTGTCGTACGGGACGCGGATGGTGGTGCCCTGGATGGTGAGGCCGTTGTTCAGGCACTGCGTCTGCACGGTGAAGCCCTGCACGGTGCCCGCCGGGTACGAGTCGCCGGCGCAGCCGTACATGCTGCCGTTGTAGTACTGCATGTTCAGCCACCAGAGTCGGCCGTTGTCCACGTACTTCTTGATGATCGGCAGGTACGAGCCCCAGATCGAGCCGTAGACCACGCTGCCGCCGGTGACGTAGGCCGTCTCCGGTGCCATGGTCAGGCCGAAGTTCGACGGCATCCGGGCCAGCACGCCGTCGATGATCCGGATCAGGTTGGCCTGCGACGTCGACAGGGTGTTGATGTTGCCGCTGCCGGTCAGGCCGGTCTCGATGTCGATGTCGATGCCGTCGAAGTGGTAGGCGGTCAGGATCGGCACGATCGTCGCGATGAACCGGTCGGCGACCGCGGTGGAGCTCAGGTCGATGCCTGCGGCGGCCCCGCCGATCGACATCAGGATGGTGGCGCCGGCCGCTTTGGCCTGGCACATCTCGGCCGGGGTGGCCACCTTCACGCCGGCGTCCATGCCGTTCTCCCAGAGGACCGTGCCGTCTGAGCGGATCACCGGGAAGGCCGCGTTGATCACGTTGTAGCCGTGCTGGGTGAGCCGGCTGTCGGTGATCGGGATCCAGCCGAGGCCGGGGTGTACGCCATTGGAGGCGCCGTCCCAGTTTTCCCAGTAGCCCTGCAACACCTTGCCGGTGGGCCGCGACTTCACCGCGCAGGTCCCCCCGGTTGGCGGCGGCGTGGTGGGGGGAGGGGTGGTCGGTGGTGGGGTGGTGGGGGGAGGGGTCGTCGGCGGTGGCGTGGTGGGCGGCGGGGTGCTTCCCGAGCACGCGCCCAGGTCACGCCACAGCGAGGGGGTCGCGGCGGGGTTCCAGCCGGCGCCGGGGTGCGCGGTGTGGGTGACCAGCGCCTGGTAGAGCCGGCCGCCGTAGGTGACCTGGGCGCCCGCCTGGTAGGTGGTGCCCTCGGCCCAGGCCGGGGCGGCGCAGGCGACCATCGGGACGGCGGTGGCCGAGGACACGGCCGCCATGCTGCTGGGAACGAAGGCGACGGCGGCCGTGAGGGTCATCGCCGCCCCGGCTACCACTGCGAAAATCCGACGGCTTCTCATGGCTCGCTCCCCAGGCTTCGGCGACCCGCGACCTCCACATATTGACGTTCGTGAAGTTTAATATCAAGGGTTGTTTACAGATCCCGGGAAGTTGGGTGGAGTGCGAAGTGCCGATCTGCTACGAAGAGGACGTGTCCGACCCGACGAGTTCTGCTGGTGCCACGTCCCTGGAAACTCCGCGACTGCTCCTGCGCCGCTGGCGAAGCGATGATCTGGACGGGCTCGCCGCGGTCAACGCGCAGCCCGAGGTGATGCGCTACATCCATGATGGCCGCACGCTGGACCGGGCCGCGACCGCGGAGCGTCTGGCCAACTATCAGCGGCACTGGGACGAGCGCGGCTTCGGCCTGTACGCGGTGGAGATCAAGGAGACCGGCGAGCTGGCCGGTTTCACCGGACTGGCGGTGCCGACCTTCCTACCCGAGATCATGCCGGCCGTGGAGATCGGCTGGCGGCTCGGCCGCGCGTACTGGGGCCGGGGCCTGGCCACCGAGGCGGCCCAGGCCGTTGTCGCCCACACTCGGGCCGAGCTGGACCTGCGGCGGCTGGTCAGCATCCACGTCGTCGGCAACGAGTCGTCCGCCCGGGTGATGGTCAAGCTGGGCATGTCGCTGGAGCGCGAGACCGTGCAGCCGGACACCGGCCGACAGGTCCGGGTGTACGCCATGGACCTGTAGGACGGATCGCGTCGGTGGTGTCGGGCCTGCCGACGCGGCGGTGCCCCGGCGCTGCACCCGGGTCGCCGGGCGGTGGAGCCGGTCGACCGTCGCCGAACCATGCTCGTCGACGGCCGACCCGACTTCGACGCGGCTCCACCCGGAGAGGGCCCTAGTTTCGCCCGCGGCCGGCCACTCGACGGAGGGCCAGATAGCCGACCCCTGCGGCCAGCACCCACGGCGCGGCGACGATGACCGGGTCGATCAGATGGTGTACGCGGTCGACCCGCTTGCCGCGCAGGCGCGACGAGAGGCCGTGATGGGTGAATTCACTCAGCACGCCGGTCTCGGCGATCGGGTTGTCGGGGTGGCGGCTCAGGAACGACCCGACCGTGCTCTCCACCGCGTCCACCCGGTCCGCCGCGAGCAGGAGCAGCCAGTGGGCGGCCCGTCCCTCGCTGTACTTCCGGTAGGAGTACCGGCGGATCACCCCGGAGAGCCCCTTGGGCGGGCACGAGGTGCCGAAGACCGGGGTGAGGAACTTGTGTTCGATCGACCTCTCCCGCGGCCACTTCTCAGGCTGCCGTTCGGGGAACTCCCAGTGCGCACCGTTGAGGGTCGGGTCGAACCGCTCCTTCGGCACCGAAGGCCGGTCCTTTGGGTCGAGGTCGACACCCCACCCGGGGATACGCGCACGCAGCTCGTCGCTGGATTCGGCCAGTTTCGGCTTGTCGGCTGTGTAGGCCATGGTCGGTCTCCCGGTCCGGTCAGGCGGCGTTCGGAACGATCAGCGGCTTGATGCAGCCGTCGAGCTTGGCGGAGAAGATGTGGTACGCCTCGGCGATGTGTTCCAGCGGGATCCGGTGGGTCACGATGTCGCTGGGCTTGAGGTAGCCGTTGCGGATGTGCTCGAACAGGCGCGGCCACTGACGCTTCACCGGGCACTGGTTCATCCGCAGCGTCAGACCCTTGTTCAGCGCGTCGCCGAACTTCACCGCGCTGAACATCGGCCCGTACGCCCCCATCACCGAGACGTTGCCGCCCTTGCGGACCGAGTCGATCGCCCAGTTGAGGGCGACCGGGGAGCCGCCCTGCAGCTTCAGCTTCGCGGCAGTGACGTGCTGCAGGAGGTTGCCGTCCGCCTCGGCTCCGACGGCGTCGATGGCCACGTCGGCGCCCAGGTGGTCGGTGATCTTCTTCAGGTGTACGACGATGTCGTCGTACTCGCCGAAGTTGTAAGTCTCGGCGTGGGCGAACGACGCCGCCTTCTCCAGCCGATAGTCGAGGTGGTCGATGACGATGACCCGGCCGGCACCCATCAGCCAGGCCGACTTCGCGGCGTACAGGCCCACGGGTCCGGCACCGAAGACCACGACCACGTCACCCTCGACGATGTCGCCGAGCTGGGCCCCGAAGTAACCGGTGGCGAGCGCGTCGGTGAGCAGGACGGCGTCGTCGTCGTCCATCCACTCGGGGATCAGACTCGGGCCGATGTCGGCGAACGGCACCCGGACGTACTCCGCCTGGCCGCCGTCGTAGCCGCCGCAGGTGTGCGAGTAGCCGTAGATGCCGCCGACGGCGGTGGCGTTGGGGTTGACGTTGTGGCAGTTGCTGAACAGCCCCCGGGCGCAGAAGAAGCACGACCCGCAGTAGACGTTGAAGGGAACCATGACCCGGTCACCCGGCTGGACGTTGCGCACCGACGGACCGACCTCGTCGACCACGCCGACGAACTCGTGACCGAAGGTCATCCCGACCCGGGTGTCGGGCATCATTCCGTGGTAGAGGTGCAGGTCAGAACCGCAGATGGCCGCACGCGTCACCTTGATGATCGCGTCGTTGGGATGCTCGATTGCGGGACGGTCCTTCTCCTCCACGCGCAGGCGGTATGGACCGCGGTAGACCATTGCTCGCATTTGCTGCCTCCTGGACCGAAGCGGTAGCGGATGTGTCGGCCCGGGTTGCGTCCGAAGCACTGCGAAATCGGATACCCCTGTCCTCCGCCCACAAACCGGCGCCGGGATGAGCGGTGACTCAGCCGGCCGGTACCGGAGGTGTTCGCCGGGTCAGTCGTCCCATCCGAGGCGTCCGGCGGCCGCCCGCCACGCCGCGGTGTCGCCGCGTGGCTCGTACCGCACGATCTGTTGAGTCTCGCGCAGCACGGACCGCAGCGACGCCAGGTCACCGCCGATCACGCCGAGGGCGCGGGCCTGCACCAGCGCGTTGCCCAGGGCGGTGGCCTCGACCGGCCCGGCGAGCACCGGCAGGCCACAGGCGTCGGCGGTGAGCTGACACAGCAGGTCGTTGCGGGCGCCCCCGCCGACGACGTGCACGGCGTCGACGTGCCGACCCGAGAGCCGTTGCGCCTGCCCGACGGCGCGCCGGTGCGCCAGCGCGAGGCTGTCCAGGATGCACCGGACCGTGGCCGCCGGGCTGTCCGGCAAGGGCTCAGCGGTACGCGAACAGGCTCGGCTGATGCGTGCGGGCATGTCGCCGGGCGACAGGAAGGTGGGGTCGTCCGGGTCCACCACGGAGCGGAAGGCCGGCTCCTCGGCCGCCTGCCGGAGCAGGGCGGGCAGGTCCGTGCTGCCCCAGGTACGCAGCGACTCCTGCAGCAGCCAGAGGCCCATCACGTTCCGCAGGTAGCGGATCGTGCCATCGACGCCGGATTCGTTGGTGAAGTTGGCCCACCGGCTGGGCTCGCTGAGCACCGGGGCGTCCAGCTCGACCCCGACCAGGGACCAGGTGCCGCAGGAGATGTAGGCGAAGTGCTCATCGGCCGCCGGCACACCCACCACCGCGGAGGCCGTGTCGTGCGATCCCACCGCCATGACGTCGGGCGATCCGGGTAGGTCGAGCGCGGGCAGGACCGGGCCGATCCGGGTGCCCGGCTCGCGCAGCGGCGGGAACAGCTCGCTGCGGATCCCGGCGTCGGTCATCAGGTCGGTCGCCCAGGCGCGGCGACGCAGGTCGTACAGCTGGGTGGTGGAGGCGTTGGTGACTTCGGCGCCGACCTCACCGGTGAGCCAGTACGCGACGAGGTCCGGGATCAGCAGCAGCTGGTGCGCGGCCTCCAGCTGGGGTGTTCCGGCGGCGGCGGCGAGCTGGTAGAGGGTGTTGAAAGGCAGGTGTTGCAGCCCGGTCGTGGCATAGAGCCGCTCCGGTCCGAGCTGCTGCGCCACCCGGTCGCTGACGCGCTCGGTACGTTCGTCGCGGTAGTGCACCGGGTTGCCGAGCAGAGCGCCGGTGGCGTCGAGCAGCCCGTAGTCGACCGCCCAGGTGTCGATGCCGATGCCCGCGACCGGGCCGGCAGCCCTGAGCCCTTCCAGCACACCCCGGTAAAGCGCCAGGATGTCCCAGTGCAGGGTGCCCGCGACCCGCACCGGTTCGTTGCGGAACCGGTGCGCCTCCACGAGCTCCAACCTCCCCGGCCCGACGCGCGCGAGCATGACCCGGCCGCTGGACGCGCCCACGTCCACAGCGGCCAGTCGCACGGCGGTCATCAGCGGAGGAAGGCCGCTGCGACACCGGCGTCCACCGGGATGTGCATGCCCGTGGTGTGCGACAGCTCGCCGCCGGTGAGCACGAAGACCGCGTTGGCGACGTGCTCGGGCAGCACCTCACGTTTGAGCAGGGTGCGCTGGGCGTAGAACTCGCCCAGCTTCTCCTCCGGCACGCCGTAGACGGCCGCCCGCTGCGCACCCCAGCCGCCGGCGAAGATCCCGGAGCCGCGGACCACCCCGTCCGGGTTGACACCGTTCACCCGGATGCCGTGGCCGCCGAGTTCGGCGGCGAGCAGTCGAACCTGGTGCGCCTGGTCGGCCTTCGCCGACCCGTACGCCACATTGTTCGGGCCGGCGAACAGGGAGTTCTTGCTGGAGATGTAGACGATGTCCCCGCCCATTCCCTGCGCCAGCAGCACCCGCGCGGCCTCCCGGGAGACCAGGAAGGAACCCTTGGCCATGACGTCGTGCTGGATGTCCCAGTCCGCCTCGGTTGTCTCCAGCAGGGACTTGGACAGCGAGAGCCCGGCATTGTTCACCACCAGGTCCACCCCACCGAAGGCGAGCACCGCCGCACGCAGGGCGTCAGCGACGGCCGCGACGTCGCTGACGTCGGCCCCGACGGCGACCGCCACGTCGGCGCTGCCGATCTCCGCGGCGACGGCGGCGGCCGCCTGTGTGTCACGGTCGGCGACCACGACACACGCGCCCTCCGCGGCGAGCCGGTGGGCGATCGCCCGGCCGATCCCCGAGCCACCTCCGGTGACGAACGCGACCCGCGTGGCGAGGGCCTTCGGCTTCGGCATCCGCTGAAGCTTCGCCTCCTCCAGGGCCCAGTACTCGATCCGGAACTTCTCGGCCTCGTCGATGGGCGCGTAGCGCGACACGGCTTCCGCGCCGCGCATCACGTTGATCGCGTTGACGTAGAACTCGCCGGCGACGCGGGCGGTCTGCTTGTTGGCGCCGAAGCTGAACATCCCCACACCGGGCACCAGGACCACGGCCGGATCGGCGCCCCGCATCGGCGGGCTGTCCGCGTCGGCGTGTCGCTCGTAGTAGGCGCGGTAGTCGTCGCGGTAGGCGGCGTGCAGCTCCCGAAGGCGGGCGATCACCTCCTCGACAGGCGCGGTGGGCGGCAGGTCGAGCACCATCGGGCGGACCTTGGTGCGCAGGAAGTGGTCCGGGCAGGACGTGCCGAGGGCGGCGAGGGCGGGGTGCTTCTCCCGCCCCACGAAGTCGAGCACCACGTCACTGTCGGTGAAGTGGCCGACCTGCGGCCGGTCGGTGGACGCCAGGCCCCGCAGCACCGGGAACAGCGCCGCCGCTCGACGTCGGCGTTCGTCGGTGGGCAGCGGCTCGTAGCCGGCGATGACCGGCCCGAGGGGCTCGGCGCGACCCCGCTCGTCGAGGTAGGCCTGCGCCGACCGGATGATCTCCAGGGAGTTGCGCTCGCACTCGTCGCTGGTCGCGCCCCAGGCGGTGATGCCGTGACCGCCGAGTATCACGCCGATCGCCTGCGGGTTGGCCCGTGCCACCGCGGCGATGTCCAGGCCGAGCTGGAAGCCGGGCCGCCGCCAGGGCAGCCACAGCACCCGGTCGCCGAAGATCTCCTTGGTCAGCTCCGGCCCGTCGGCGGCAGCGGCGATCGCGATACCGGCATCGGGGTGCAGGTGGTCGACGTGCGCGGCGGGGACGAGGCCGTGCATGGCGGTGTCGATGGACGGCGCGGCTCCGCCCCGGCCGTGCAGGCAGTAGTCGAACGCGGCGACCATCTCGTCCTCCCGCTCGATGCCGGGGTAGACGTCGACGAGTGCGCGGAGCCGGTCCATCCGCAGAGCGGCCAGCCCGGACGGGGTGAGGGTGCCGAGGTCACCGCCGGAGCCCTTCACCCAGAGCAGCTCGACCGGGCCACCGGTGACCGGGTCGGTGACCGCGCCCTTGGCGGAGGTGTTCCCCCCGGCGTAGTTCGTCGTGGTCGGGTCGGCGCCGAGCCGGTTGCTGCGCGCGATCAGCGCCTGAACCTCGGATTGCATGTCCTCACGTCCCCAGTCTGCGTTTCTCAAGCGTGGTCAGGCGCCCCAACCGGCCTGCTGGCCGCCCGCGCGTTCGGCGCGGATCCGGTCGAAGTAGCCGGAGCGGGCGTACGCGGCCATCGGGTCCGGATCGAGCCCCAGGTCCGTACGGAGTTCGGCGAGCAGCGGTCGGACGTCGGTGTTGTACGCGTCCATCAGCACGGCGTTGGCGGCGAGCACGTCACCGCTGCGCTGTGCGGCGGCCAGCGCGTCCGCGTCGACGAGCAACGCCTTCGCCGTCGCCTCCTGCACGTTGAGCACCGAGCGGATGATGGCCGGGATCTTCGCCTCGATGTTGTGGCACTGGTCGAGCATGAAGGCGATGCCGGCCTCCGGGGCCAACGCGTCGCCACGGACGATCTCGTACATGATCCGGAACAGCTGGAACGGGTCCGCGGAGCCGACCATCAGGTCGTCGTCGGCGTAGAAGCGCGAGTTGAAGTCGAACGCGCCGAGCTTCCCGACGCGCAGCAGGAAGGCCACGATGAACTCGATGTTCGTGCCCGGTGCGTGGTGCCCGGTGTCGATGACCACCTGGGCCTTCGGGCCGAGCTCCAGGCAGTGCGCGTACGCGGTGCCCCAGTCCGGCACGTCGGTGGCGTAGAAGGCCGGCTCGAACAGCTTGTATTCCAGCAGCAGCCGCTGGTCGTCGCCGAGCCGGTCGTAGGTTTCGCGTAGCGCCGCCGCGAGCCGGTCCTGCCGGGCGCGGATGTCGTCCTGCCCGGGGTAGTTGGTGCCGTCGGAGAACCAGAGCTTCAGGTCGCGGGAACCGGTGCGGTCCATGATGTCGACACACTCGAGCAGGTGGTCGACGGCCTTGCGGCGCACCCCCGGATCCGGGTTGGTGACGCTGCCCAGCTTGTAGTCGTTGTCCTGGAAGACGTTGGCGTTGATCGCGCCCAGACCGATGCCGTGATCCCCGGCGAACGCGGCCAGATCGGCGTAGTCGTCGACACGGTCCCACGGGATGTGCAACGCCACAGTGGGTGCGACGCCGGTGAGCTGGTGGACGACCCCCGCGTCGGCGACCTTCTCGTACGGGTTGCGCGGCACCCCCTCCTGCGGAAAGACCTTGAAGCGGGTCCCGGAGTTGGCGTACGCCCAGGATGGCGTCTCGATGCGCTGGGAGCGCAGAGCCAGCTTGACCCGTTCGAGGGTCCGCGTGTCGGGCTGCGTCATGGTGTCTCTCCCGTCTCTACGGCGGACCGCGCCGCAGGATCTGCGGCGAGCTGCGCCTCAAGGTTGAAGACCTCGTCCACTCCCCGGTCGGTGCACGACGTGTGCCGGCACCGACCGGGAGGGCGATCAGAACTGGAACTGGTCGATGTTGTTCTTGTCGAAGACGGTGGGCGGGCCGAGGATGACCACACCCTCCTTGCCGACGGTGAACTCGCCGAGCTTGCCGGCCTTGAACTTGTCGCCCTCGGCGCCGGTGATCTGACCGGAGGCCAGTGCCGCGCCGGCGTACGCGGCGAGGTAGCCGAGGTCGGCCGGGCTCCACAGCGCGAACGCGTCGACGGTGCCGTCCTTGACGTACTGGCGCATCTGGTTCGGGGTGCCCAACCCGGTCAGCTTGACCTTGCCCTTGTACTGCGACCCGCTGAGGTAACGGCCGGCCGCCGCGACGCCGACAGTGGTCGGAGAGATGATGCCCTTGAGGTTCGGGTACGACTGCAGCAGACCCTGGGTCTCCTGGAAGGACTTCTGGTCGTCGTCGTTGCCGTACGCCACGGTGACCAGCTTGATCTTGCTGTATTCGGGCTTCGCCAGCTCGGTCTTCATCAACGCGATCCAGGCGTTCTGGTTGGTCGCGTTGGCGGTGGCGGAGAGGATGGCGATCTCACCCTCGCCGCCGATCTGCTGCGAGATGAGCTTGACCTGGTTCTCGGCGATGCCCTCAGCGGTCACCTGGTTGACGAAGATCTGGCGGCACTCCGGCTTGGTGTCGGAGTCGAAGGTGACGATCTTCGCGCCGGCCGCCTTCGCCTGGTTGAGCGCCCCGCAGATCGCGTTCGGGTCGTTGGCCGAGGTGACGATCACGTCCATGCCCTGCTGCGACAGGGTGTTGATGTAGCTGACCTGGGAGGAGGCGCTTGCCTCGGAGGGGCCGACCTCCTTGAACTCACCCTTGAACTCGGTGACCGCGTCCTTGCCACCGTTGTCCGAGACGGTGAAGTAGGGGTTGTTCAGGGCCTTCGGCAGGAAGGCGATCTTCAGACCTGCCTTGATGGCGGCGTCCGGATTGGCGGCGCCGCTCGCCTGGTTGCCGGCGCCGGCGTCGTCGTTGGAGTTGTCCCGGGTGGTGCCGCCACAGGCGGCGCTGAGCAGCAGTGCGGCGAGGGCGAGGCTGGTGGCCCCGACCCGGAGGCCTCTGCGGTATGCGGACATCGTCGACCTTTCCGGGGGTGGTGGGTGTGCGGGGGAGCGTCACGAAGCGACGGGGTGCCGCTGTCGTCGACGGTGCAGCCGGGCGCGGATGTCCGCGACGGCGTGGGGCAGCACGACGGATGCGATGAGCAGGCTGCCGGTGACGATCGTCAGCGTGTTGGCGTCGACGTCGGCGAGTTGCAGCGCGTTGCGCAGGACGCCGAGGAGCAGCACACCGGCCACCACTCCGAGCAGAGCACCCCGGCCGCCGAAGATCGAGACACCGCCGAGCAGCACGGCGGTCACCACTGTCAACTCCAGGCCGGTGGCGTTGTCGCCGCGGGCGCTGGCGTACCGCAGCGTCCAGAAGATGCCGACCAGCCCGCACACCGCACCGGAGACCACGAAGAGCCAGAACTTCGTCCGGGCCACCGAGACGCCGGTGAACGTGGCGGCCTGGTCGTTGTTGCCCATGGCGTAGAGCGCGCGACCGGCGGCGGTGGCGTGCAGCACGACGCCGAAGACCACGGCGAGCAGCAACAGCGGGACCACCACGACCGGGATCGACGTGCCGGGGATGGCGCGCACCACGGCAGCCGTCCAGTCGGCCGGGAAGTCCGCTACCGCCTGGTCGCCGAGCACCACGAAGGACAACCCCCGGTAGAGGGCGAGCGTGCCGATGGTCACCGCCAGCGACGGCAGACCGAAGCCGGTGACGAAGAGACCGTTCACCGCGCCGAGCACGGCGCCCAGCAGCACCACGAGAACGCAGATCAACTCCAGGGACAGCCCACTGGAGAGCCAGAGCTGCCCCATCAGCGTGCTGCACAGCCCGACCATGCTGGCCACCGAGAGGTCGATCTCACCGGTGATCACGATCAGGGTCATCGGCAGCGCGATGAGCGCCAGCGGCATCAGGTCCAGCAGCAGGAACTGTGCGTTGCGGCCGGTGGCGAAGTTCTCCACGGTCAGGCTGGCGACCAGCACGGCCACCACGAGGGCAGCGACGATGACCGCGTCCCAGGAGACGAACACCCCGCGCAGGCTGGCGAGGCGGCCCGCGCCCGGCTCGGCCTCGGCGGTGGTCGGTGCGGCGTACAGGCTGTCATGCGCCATGCGCGCTTCTCCCTCGGAGCCGGGCCGCCACCCGCAGGGCCAGGAGCCGGTCCAGCCCGATGGCGGCGAGGATGAGTGCGCCGACCACGGCCTGCTGCCAGAACGGGTCGATGCGCAGGACGGCGAGTGAGCTGCCGATCGTGGTCAGCAGCACGGCGCCGAGTGCCGCGCCGTAGGCGCTGCCGCTGCCTCCGAAGATCGCCACCCCGCCGACCACGGCGGCGGCGACGACCTGGAGTTCCAGGCCGCTGCCGGCGGCCGCGTCGAGGGTGCCGAACCGGGCCGCGTACAGCACGCCGGCGAGCCCGGCGAGGGCTCCGCTGGCCACGAAGACGGTGAACACCCGCCGCCCCACCGGGATGCCGGAGAGCCGGGCGGCGGCCGGTTCGGAGCCGATCGCGTACAGCTCCCGGCCGCTGCGGTAGGAGCGCAGGTAGAAGCCGACGGCGGCGACGACGACCAGCGCGACGAGGAACAGCACGGGTACGCCGAGCACCGTCTGGTTGCCCAGCCGCAGGAACGACCGGGGCATGTCGGCGGCGTTGATCTGCCGGCCGGAGGCCCAGTAGTAGTCGACTCCGCGGAAGGCGTAGAGGGTGCCGAGCGTGATGACCAGGGCAGGCACCCGGGCCACCGCGATCAGGCCGCCGTTGACCGCGCCGCACAGCGCGCCCAGTGCGACACCCACGACGAGCGCCACGGGCCACGGCGTACCGGGTGCGGAGAGGAACAGCGAGCCGGTGGCGAAGGCGACCAGACCCAGGATCGAGCCGACGGAGAGGTCGACGTTGCGGGTGACGATGACCAGGGTCTGGCCGACCGCCAGGATCACCAGGATCGCGCAGCCCAGCAGCAGGTCCTTGATGCTCTGGCCGCTCAGGAACCTGTCGTTGCGAACTGTGGTCACCAGGACCAGCAGGCCGAGGACGATCAACAGGCTCAGCTCGCGTACGGCGAACAACCGTTCGGTGAGGCTGCGGCGCTGCCGACCGGGGTGGGTCGGGGCGTTCCCGGCGGCCCGTTCGGGCGCGCCGACGTCGGTGCGGCTCATGCGGTCGCTCCTTGCCCGGTGGCGGCGAACATGATGGAGGCCTCGTCCGCCTCGGCCCGGGGCAGCTCGCGGACCAGTCGTCCCTCGTGCATGACGAGCACCCGGTCGGCCATGCCGAGCACCTCGGGCAGCTCGCTGCTGATCATGAGGATGGCCAGGCCCTCGCCGGCCAGCTCGGAGAGCAGTCGGTGCACCTCGGACTTGGTGCCGACGTCGATGCCGCGGGTCGGCTCGTCGATGATCAGGACCCGTGGTTCGGTGGCCAGCCACTTGGCGAGCACGACCTTCTGCTGGTTGCCCCCGGAGAGGGTCGCCACGGGCGCGCCGAGCCGGGAGGCCTTCACCTGTAACCGCCGCGTCCAGCGGTGGGCCTCGGCGCGTTCCGCGCCGCCGAGCAGGAGGCCCAGCCGGCTCAGCGCCCGGCGGCGGGCAAGCGTGGCGTTGCGCTCCACCGACAGCTCCATGACCAGGCCCTGCTGCCGTCGATCCTCGGGGACCAACGCCATGCCGGCCGCGATCGCCCGGCCCGGGTTGCCCGCCGGGACGGCGCGACCGGCCACCAGCACCTCGCCCGTGTCGTAGCGGTCGACACCGAAGACGGCGCGGGCGACCTCGCTGCGCCCGGCGCCGACCAGCCCGGCGAGCGCGACGATCTCCCCGCCCCGGACGGAGAACGACACATCGGTGAAGACGCCGGCCCGGGTCAACCCACGGACCTCGAGCAGGGTGTCCCGCGGCTCGGCGGCCTGCTTCGGGTAGAGCGCGGAGACGTCCCGGCCGACCATGCGCCGCACCACCTCGTCCACGGTCAGGTCGGCGGCGTCGTCGCTGGAGACCCAGGCGCCGTCGCGCAGCACTGTGACGCGGTGGCACAGGTCGAACACCTCGTTGAACCGGTGCGAGATGAACAGCACGGCCGCCCCACCCTCGCAGAGCGACCGGGCGACCGCGAAGAGCCGTTCGACCTCCACACCGGAGAGCGCGGCGGTGGGCTCGTCCATGACCAGGACGCGGGCGTCGAACGAGATCGCCTTGGCGATCTCGACGAGCTGCTGGTCGGCGATGGAGAGGCCACGCGCGGGTCGGGTCGGGTCGATGCGCACACCCAGCCGCTGGAACAGCCGCTCGGCGTCGCGGTTCATCGCGGCGGTGTCGATGCGACGCAGACCGCGCAGCGGTTGCCGGCCCATGAAGATGTTCTCCGCCACGGAGAGGTCCGGGAAGAGCGTCGGTTCCTGGTAGATGACCGCGATGCCGGCGGCCCGGGCGTCGGCGGGACCGCGCAGCCGCAGCGGCCGCCCGTCCAGGGTCATCGAGCCGGAGTCCGGCGCGTGTGCGCCGGCCAGAACCTTCACCAGAGTGGACTTGCCCGCCCCGTTCTCGCCGACCAGGGCGTGCGCCTCACCGGGGTGCAGCGCCAGGTGCACTCCCCGCAGCGCGGCGACGGCCCCGAAGGACTTCGTCACGCCGTCGAGGACCAGCAGCGGGGCCTGCGTGCCCGGTGCGTCGGCGGTCATCCGAACCCCTCCTGAATCGTTTCATGCGTCGTTTGCATGGACGGTAGGGGTAGGTCTTCGAGAGCGTCAAGAGTTTCGATGCTATTTCTTCGCCGTTGCTGACGCGGCCTCCGGGCCGGCTCGCAGCGCTGCTGGTGCGCTCGATGAAACGTTTTAGGCGCTATACACTGCCGAGCGACCCGGTCGGCACGGGCCGCGACCACCGTAGGGAGCATCTGAGGAGTCATGGCAACGGCGAACATCAAGGAGGTCGCCCGGCACGCCGGCGTTTCCCTCGGCACCGTGAGCAACGTGCTCAACCGACCCGACACGGTCGCCCCCGCCACCCGTCAGCGGGTGCTCGACGCCATCACCACCCTCGGCTACGTCCGCAACGACTCCGCTCGTCAACTGCGCGCCGGGCGCAGTCGCACCGTCGCGATCGTCGTCCTGGACGTGGCCAACCCCTTCTTCACCGACGTGGTCCGGGGGGCCGAACAGGCGATCGAGGGAGCTGGCGCCATGCTCGTCGTCTGCAACAGCGGCGAGGACAGCGCCCGGGAGCGCCGCCACCTGGAGCTGCTGGAGGAGCAGCGGGTCCGTGGTGTGCTCATCACCCCGGTCGACCATGGCCCGCAGCCCATCCTGGACAGGCTCATCGAGCGAGGCATCCCGGTGGTGCTGGTGGACCGGGGAACGGGCCGGGCAAACCGTTGCTCGGTGGCGGTCGACGACGTGCTCGGCGGCCGACTCGCCATGGACCACCTGCTGGACCAGGGCCACCAACGCATCGCCTACCTCGGTGGCCCACTCACCATCGCCCAGGTTGCCGACCGGCACGCCGGGGCCGCCGCAGCTCTGCGGGACCGCGACAGCACCGCTGACCTCCGGGTGGCGGTGACCCCCAGCCTGACCGTCGCCGCTGGCCGGCGCGCCGCCGAGGAACTGCTCGCGTTGCCGGTCCGCAAGCGCCCGACCGCCGTGTTCTGCGCCAACGACCTGATCGCGCTCGGTGTGCTTCAGGAGCTGACCGCGCGTGGCGTGCGGGTGCCGATCGACGTGGCCATCGTCGGCTACGACGACATCGAGTTCGCGGGCGCAGCGGCGGTGCCACTGTCGTCGGTGCGCCAGCCCCGCGACCAGCTCGGCCGCGCCGCAGCCGAGCTGTTGCTCGAAGAGGCCGAGTCCGGTGACACCCACCGGCACCGACACGTGGTGTTCCAGCCCGAGCTGGTCGTACGCCGATCCAGCGACCAACCCCGACGCACCCGGCGCTGACCGGCCTCACCGACCAAAAAGGAGCCGGGCGGATGCCCGCCCGGCTCCCCTGTCGCAACACCCGGCCTGGTCAGGCCGCCGGAACGGGCATCGCCCAGACGTCGGCGATCGACGGGTCGTAGCCGGTGCCGGTGTCCTGATACCGCACCCGCACCACGCCGTCCCGGGTCGCATCCGGCAGGTTGACGACGAACTGGTAGCTGACCGTGCCCGGCCCGCCCGCGGTGCGCTGCCACGAGCGGGTGTGCGCCACCACCCCGTCCACGACCACCTGGTAGTCCTTGAGCTGCGGCCCGTCGTACGTCTCCACCGAGCGCAGCGCGAACGGCTCACCCGGTTTGACCGCGAGGTCGAACTCGAACCAACCGCCGGGACGGGTCACGTCGGTGTACCGGCGGGTCAACCCGGCCTCGGTGCTGGTGGCCGAGTAGGTGGAGGCGGCGAGTCGGTGCGCCTGCTCGGACGCCGCGACGCCGAGGTCGACGTGGTCGTACGCGCCCGTCGGTGGGACCACGGCGAAGGAGTAGGAACCGGACCCGATCTCGTACACGGCGACCGCGCCGTCCATCCGGACGAACCGCACCCCGGCAGCCTGCTCCGCCGGCCGGCCGCCCTCGGTGACCGCTTCACGTCCGGGCGTCGGGAAACGCACTGTCGCCGTGGTGTTGGGCGGCACTGTGAGACGCAGCCGCATGTCGCCGCGCGCGTCGAGGTCCCAGTCACTGCCGATCGTCCCGTACGCCGAGCGGTACGACGCCTTGGCCGAGGTGAGGCCACCCCCGGGCTGGGGGGCGAACGTGACGTGCTCGTACCCGGGGTTGGCGGCGTCGGGCTGGATGCCGGCAACCGTCCGGTACATCCAGTCGCCCACCGCGCCGTACGCGTAGTGGTTGAAGGAGTTCATCCCCACGTCGCCGAAGCTGCCGTCGGGTTTGATCGAGTCCCAGCGCTCCCAGATCGTGGTCGCGCCCTTGCCGATCTCGTAGCCCCACGACGGGTAGGTGTCGTTGAGCAACAGCCGGTAGGCGACATCCAGGTGCCCGGTGGCGGTCAGCGCCGGCAACAGATCCGGGGTGCCGAGGAAGCCGGTGGAGAGGTGCCAGTCGTGCCGTTGCACATTGGCGACGAGCCGGTCGGCGGCCCTGGCCCGCAGCGGATCGGTCAGCAGGCCCATGCCGATGGCCAGTACGTACCCGGTCTGGCTGTCGCCCTGCACCGTGCCGTCGGCCGCGACGTAGGCGTTGACGAATGCCTGGGTGATGGCCCTGGACAGCGCCGCGTAGCGGGTCGCGTCGGCGTCGCGCCCGATGGCGGCTGCCAACTCTCCCAGCAGCCGGATGCTGTACGCGTAGTAGGCGGTGCCGACCACACCGGCCGGCGTCGGGTCCTCAAGGTTGAGCCAGTCGAGGTACGGGCCGGCGTTGGTACGCAGGTTGCCCGAGCTGGTGCTCTCCAACCAGGACGCGTACCGCACCATCGACGCGTAGTGCTCCTCGACGACCCGGGTGTCGCCGTAGCGCTGCCACAACGCGTACGGAACGGTGATCCCGGCGTCGGCCCAGCCGGTCGCGCCGTCCCCGCAGCAGGCACGCGGCGCGACGTCGGGGTACGCGCCGTTGGCCGACTGCGCGTCGCGCAGGTCCTGCAACCACTTGCTGAGGAACGTCAGGCTGTCCATGTTGAACGTCGCGGTGTTGGCGAAGACGTTGATGTCACCGGTCCAGCCCAGCCGCTCGTCGCGCGCCGGCGTGTCGGTCGGGATGGAGAGGAAGTTGCCGCGCTGCCCCCAGGTGATGTTGCTGTGCAGCTTGTTCACCATCGCGTTGGAGGTCTGGAACTCGCTGGTGAGGTCCCCGTCGGTGTGCATCACCAGCCCGGTGACCGAGGACAGGTCGGGGGTGCCCGGATAGCCGGTCAGCTCGACGTAACGGAAGCCGTGGAAGGTGAATGTCGGCTGGTAGACCTCGGCCCCGCCACCCCGCAGCGTGTACTGGTCGGTGGCCCGCGCCGAGCGCAGGTTGGCGGTGTAGGCGGTGCCGTTCGGGTTGAGCACCTCGGCGTGCCGGATGCGCACCGTCGTGCCGGCCGGGCCGTTGAGCTTCAGCCGTACCTTGCCCACCATGTTCTGGCCGAGGTCGAAGATCCAGGTGCCGGGGGTGGGCTGGGTCAGCGTCCGGGCCGGCAGCTCCTGCGTGACCCGCACCGGCGGGTCGACCTGGGCGACGATCTTGTCGGTGGCGTCGACGTCGTCGACGGTGGCGGGCTTCCAGCCGGCGTCGTTGAACCCGGGCCGGTCCCAGCCCGCCGGCAGCCGCCGTGCGTCGTACGTCTCGCCGTGGATCAGGTCGCTCTGCAGGAACGGCCCGCCCGTGACGCGCCACGAGCCGTCGGTGCCGATCGTCGCGCTGCGTCCGTCGGTGTAGTCGATGACCAGTTGGGCGGTCAGGTGCGGGCGGGATCCGTAGTTGTCGGTGCCGAACCAGGCGATGCTGCCGGCGTACCACCCGTCGCCGAGCAGGGCGCCGAGGGCGTTGTCGCCCGGTTGGAGCTGGCGGGTCACGTCGTACGTCTGGTACTGCACCCGCTTGTGGTAGTCGGTCCAGCCGGGCGCCAACTCGTGGTCGCCGACCCGCTGGCCGTTGAGGGAGAGCTGGTAGACGCCGAGCGCGGTGGCGTAGATCCGGGCCCGCGCGACAGTGCCGTCGACGCGGAAGCCCCGGCGCAGCAGTGGGTTCGCGTCCAGCGCGGTGAGCATGGCCTCGGTGTCCCCGCCGACCCGCAGGCCGGTCGAGGTGGCCGTGCCCGCCCCGAACGGGTTCACCCCGTCGGTGAGCGGGGCCGCGAAGAGCGTCTGGCCGCCGCTGGTCACCGAGAAGTTGGAGAAGACCCCGGACTCCAGCCCGTTGGTACGCAGGCCGACCGAGCCGGCCTGGTGCGCGGTGTTGGTGGTGACGTCGACCTGTGTGCCGTCAACCCAGGTGGTGATGGTGTTCCCGGCCGCGGTGATGCGAAGGGTGTGCGGCGTCGTCAGCCTGTCGGCCGGGACGACTCCACCGAGCGGCACCTCCTTGAGCAAGGTCCAGGCACCGTTGACTCGGGCGTGCGGGCGCAGTTTGGCACTGCCGTTGGTGATGGAGAACTGCCACATGTACGCGTTCGCCGCGCCCCGGGCACGGAGGTAGATCCCGGCCGCGTCGCGTTCCAGCCGTACCGTCGTCTGCACCGTGTAGTCGGTCCAGGCCTCGGTCACCGACGGCATGCCGATCCAGTCGGCCTGCCAGCCCGCGCCACCGCGTACGCCGGTCTCCCAGGACGCGGGCGCGCTCCAGCCGGAGGCGTTGCCGGCGGTGTCCCAGACCTGGACCTGCCAGGCGTACCGGGTGCGCGGTCGCAGTTGCGGGCCGGCGTACGGGACGAGGACGCTCTGCCGCGACCGGACCCGGCCGCTGTCCCAGACGTCGGGGGCGTTGAGACGCTCGGCGCTGGTGGCGACGCGCACCTGGTACGACTCCTGGAGCACGCCCCGGGCGGTGGCGTCGATCCGCCAGCCGAGTCGGGGCTGCGCCACGTCCAGGCCGACCGGTTCGGTGGCGCGTTCGGTGGTCAGGTCGGTCGCGGTCAGCGTCGCGGCTGCCGACGCCGCGGTGGCTGGGCTGGGAGCCACCAACGGCGTCAGGCCGAGCAGCAGCACGAGAAGCGCGGAGGGTGCGGCGCGACGGCGCGTTCTGCGCATCATTCCAGGTCCTCATCCTTCTGGGCGGCGGTCTCCCGGCACGGGCGCAGACGGTGGATGGCCCGGAACGGGGGAGGGGCGGGGGGCTGGGATGAATCGTTTCAGTAGTTGTTTCACGAAGGTTACGCGCTCACCTTGGTCAAGTGAAGACGTTCACGATGATGAATATGGGCTGCCCGTCGAACCGACGGCGGTGGGCGGCGAAACGTCGGCATTGGCAGCTGGTGCACGAGAACTATCCCGAAGGGTCATCCTGTGCCGATCATTGTCGAGATCGACGTGAGTCTTTCTCGCCTCCGGGTAGGACGCCCGGGCACGGATGGCGACAGGTCGGCAGCGGCAGCCGGGCGTACCCGAACGGCCCGACTCCGCGTCCCCGGAGGACCGTCATGCCCAGACCCGCCCTGCGCGCCCGCCTCGCGGCGCTCACCACCGCCGTCCTGACTGCGAGCGTCCTGACGGCCATCCCGCCGTCACCGGCGCTCGCCGCCACCTTCACCCCCGACGACTACTGCCTCGGCCAGTGCGCGGACATCCTGCCCCCCGGGCAGAACGGAAACGCCACACTGGTCGCCATCCTGGCCCACCAGGCGCTGGGCACCCGCCCGGCGCATTCCAGCGACCAGCTCGACGAGTACGCGAACCTGGTCTACAACTACGCCGGGCTGACCGACGAGCAGATCGCCCACTTCTACAACGACGCCTCGTTCGGCGTCCCCGCCGGGCAGGTCGAGAGCACCGTCTCACCGCGCGCGGACGTCACCATCGTTCGGGACAAGGCCACCGGCGTCCCGCACATCACCGGCACCACCCGCGCCGGCACCATGTTCGGCGCCGGCTACGCCGGAGCCCAGGACCGGCTCTGGGTGATGGACCTGCTGCGGCACGTCGGCCGAGGCAACGTCACCTCGTTCGCCGGCGGCGCGCCGGGCAACCGAGAGCTGGAGCAGAGCGTCTGGGCCAACTCGCCCTACACCGAGGCGGATCTCCAGGCCCAGGTGGACGCGCTGCGCACCAAGGGTGCCCGGGGTCAGCAGCTCTACACCGACGTGGTCGACTACATCGCCGGCATCAATGCCTACATCGACAAGTCGATCGCCGACGACAACTACCCCGGCGAGTACGTGCTGACCGGCGCCGGCAAACCGACGCACTTCACCATGACGGACCTGATCGCCACCGCCGGTGTGGTCGGCGGGCTCTTCGGCGGAGGCGGTGGCAGCGAGGTCCAGTCCGCGCTGGTCCGGGTAGCCGCCCGGGCCAAGTACGGCACCACCGAGGGCGACCGGGTCTGGCAGGCGTTCCGTTCGCAGAACGACCCGGAGACGGTGCTGACGCTGCACGACGGGCAGAGCTTCCCGTACGGCGCGACACCGCCGGGCGCGACCAGCGCGGTGCTCCCCGACGCCGGCACGGTTGTCGCCGAGCCCCTCGCCTACGACGCCAGCGGCGGGGCCGCCGCCCGCGCCGGTGCCAGCACCGCCACCGACGGGCTGCTCGGCGGGCTCTCCAACCTGCGCGCGCACGGCATGTCCAACGCGGTGGTGGTCTCCGGCCGGCACACCACCACCGGCAACCCGGTCGCCGTGTTCGGCCCGCAGACCGGCTACTTCGCCCCGCAGCTGCTCATGCTCCAGGAACTCCAGGGACCGGGGATCAGCGCGCGCGGCGCCGCGTTCGCCGGACTGAACCTCTACGTGCTGCTCGGTCGTGGTCAGGACTACGCCTGGAGCGCCACCTCCGCCTCCCAGGACCTGACCGACACGTACGCCGTGCCGCTGTGCACCACCGACGGCAGCGCCCCGACGCTGCGCTCCAACCGCTACCTCTACCGGGGCCAGTGCCTGGCGATGGAGGCACTGGAGCGGCGCAACTCCTGGTCGCCGACGCTCGCCGACTCCACCCCGGCCGGCTCGTACACGCTGCGCGCACTGCGCACGAAGTACGGGCTGGTGTCCTACCGGGGCCTGGTCAACGGTCAGCCGACCGCATTTACCAAGCTGCGCTCCACCTACCGGCACGAGGCCGACTCGGCGATCGGCTTCCAGGCGTACAACGACCCGTCGGCGATGGGCAGCGCGGCTGCGTTCCAGGCGTCCGCGGCGAACGTCGGGTACGCGTTCAACTGGTTCTACGTCAACTCGACCGAGGCGGCGTACTTCAACTCCGGCTCGAACCCGGTGCGACCCTCCACCGCCGACCCGAACCTGCCGACGAGGGCCGAGCCGGCCTACGAGTGGGTGGGCTGGAACCCGGACACCAACGACGCGACCTACACCCCGGCGTCGGCCCACCCCCAGTCGGTCGACCAGGACTACTACGTGAGCTGGAACAACAAGCAGGCGCGGGACTTCGGAGCGGCCGACGGCAACTTCAGCTACGGCGCGGTGCACAGGGCTCAACTGCTGGACGGTCCGGTGCGCGCAGCCATCGCCCAACGCAAGCTCGGCCGCGCCGACGTCGTGCAGATCACCGCAGACGCGGCGGTGACCGATCTGCGCGGCCAGCAGGTCCTCGGCGAGCTGCTGCGGGTGCTCGACAGCACGCCGGTCACCGACCCGGCGCTGGCCGCCGCGGTGAGCAAACTGCGGGCCTGGCAGCAGGCCGGCACCCGCCGGGTGGAGACGGCACCCGGCTCCAAGGTCTACCAGCACGCCGAGGCCATCCGGATCTTCGACGCCTGGTGGCCGTTGCTGGCCGCGGCCCAGTTCCGCCCCGGCCTCGGGCCCGACCTGTACGCCGCCCTCGTCGACGCGATCGAGGTGAACGAGGCGCCGTCCGGTGGCCAGAACGGCGGGCGTGACGGCGCCGTGAGCTGGACGCCGCAGGGTCAGGCGCACAAGGGCTCGTCGTTCCAGTACGGCTGGTGGGGCTATGTGGACAAGGACCTGCGCACCGTGCTCGGCGACCCCGTCGCCGGCGGGCCGGGGCGCGCGTACTGCGGCAACGGCAACCTCGGCGCGTGCCGGCAGGCCCTGCTCGACGCGCTCGGCCAGGCCGCCGCGGTGCCGACCGCCACGGTCTACCCCGGTGACGCGTCCTGCGGAGCCGGCGACCAGTGGTGCGCCGACTCCATCGCCCAGTCCGGGCTGGGCGGCATCACCCAGCCGCTGATCGCCTGGCAGAACCGCCCCACCTACCAGCAGGTCGTCTCGTTCCCGGCGCGGCGTGGCGACAACCTCACGAACCTGGCGCAGGGCCGTCCGGCCACCGCATCGAGCACCCAGTTCCTGACCGGCAACACCCCGAACAAGGCGGTCGACGGCAGCCTCGGCAGCCGGTGGTCCAGCAGTTACAACGACAACCAGTGGCTCCGGGTGGACCTCGGCTCGACGCAGACCGTCAGTCGGGCGGTGCTGCGCTGGGAGGCCGCGTACGGCAGCGAGTATCGGATCGAGGTCTCCAGCGACGGCACCTCCTGGCAGCCGGTGTTCAGCACCACGTCCGGCAACGGCGGCGTCGACAACGCCACCTTCGCCCCGGTCAGCGCCCGTTACGTGCGGGTGTACGGGGTCAAGCGGGCCACCTCGTACGGGTTCTCGCTCTACGAATTCGAGCTCTACGGACGTTGACCCCGAGGGGCCGGCCGGCGGGGAGCACCCGCTGGCCGGCCACCGTCAGCGGAGAGGCTCAGCCATCGCCGGGGCGGACGAGCCCGCTCTCGTACGCGATGACCACGAGCTGGGCGCGGTCCCGGGCGTTCAGCTTGTGCAGCAGGCGACTCACGTACGTGCGGGCGGTGTCCGGGCTGAGGTGCAGGGCCGCCCCGATCTCCACGTTCGACCGTCCGGTGCCGACCTGTGCCAGGACGTCGCGTTCCCGACCGGTGAGCCCGGTCAGCCGGGCCGGGTCCGCGACGGGGGAGCGGGCCGCCGCGGCGATCACCCGCCGGGTCACCGCCGGTGACAGCAGCGCGTCCCCGCCGGCCACCACGCGGACAGCGTCCCGCAGGGCGTCGGGCGGGGTGTCCTTGAGCAGGAAGCCGGCAGCGCCGGCGCGGATGGCGTCGAAGAGGTACTCGTCGTCGTCGAAGGTGGTCAGCATGACCACCCGAACGTCGGCCAGCGTCGGGTCGGTGAGGATGCGGCGGGTTGCCTCGATGCCGTCGCCACCGGGCATCCGGACATCCATCAGGACGACGTCGGGCCGCTGCTCGCGGGCGACTGCCACGGCGGCCCGGCCGTCGTCGGCTTCGCCGACCACTGTGATGTCCGGGGCGCGTTCCAGCAACGCGCGGAGTCCGGTGCGCACCAGGTATTGATCGTCGACGAGGACGACGCGTACGTCGCTCATGCGGCGATCCCGGCCAGCGGCAGGTGGACCGAGACCCGGAAGCCGCCGTCAGCGGCCTCGCCGGCATCGAGGGTGCCCCCGAGCAGGGCAACCCGCTCCGACATGCCGCGCAGCCCCTGACCCGTCTCACCTGCCGTGCCGCCGGCAGATCCTTGGCCGTCGTCGACGACCTCCACCGACAACCCGGACGGGGTCGCCCGGATCGTCACCGTGGCGCGGGTGGCGTGGGCGTGGCGCAGCACATTGGTCAGTGCCTCCTGCACGATCCGGTAGACGGTGCTGCCGACCACCGTGGGCAGGGCGTCGACCGAGCCGTCGAGACGCAGCTCGACCGGCAGCCCACCGCGGCGGACGCCCTCGACGAGCGTACGCAGCTGGGTGAAACCGGGGGCCGGCTCGCGCGGTCCGGGCTCGCGACGCAGGGTGCCCAACGTGGCGCGCAGCTCGGCCATGGCGCTGCCGCTCACCGAGTGGATCGCGGCCAGGGCGGCCTCGGCCTGCCCGGGCTCGGCATCGGCAAGTGCCTCCCGCGCCACAGCCGACTGGAGGGTGATCACCGACATCGTGTGTCCGAGCGTGTCGTGCACCTCCCGGGCGATGCGCAGCCGCTCGGCCTCGACCTGCCGGGCGGCCTCCCGGCGGCGTTCCTCGGCCGCGAAGGCGGCCTGCCGGGCCAGCGCGGCCCGTAGCGAACGCCGGTTGCGGACGGCGTCACCCAGAGCGATGACGGCGAGTATCAGGGCGGCCTCGGAACCCAGACCGGCACCGATCACGACAGAGATGTCGTCTCCCTCGACGAGCCGGGCGGCCACCGAGACGATCAGCAGACTCCCGCCGACGGCGGCGGCCGGGACCACCCGGCCCCGCTGCGCGGCCACGTAGAGGATGGCGGCGGCCGGGGCGGCCACGCCGACCGGCGGCAGCTCCAGCGCGTAGTAGCCGAGGATGCCGGCGGCCGTCGCCAGCAGCGCGGGGACCGTCCAACGCCGGGCCACCAGCAGCAGTACGGCCAGTCCGACCCCGAATCCGCCGGCCAACGCCGCCTGGGAGGTTGACGCGCCCTCGGTCACGACCGCCGCCGTGACCAGGCCCAGGATGGCCACGGCGAGCAGCGCCTCGGTTCGGGTGGGTGAGGTGGCCTGCACGTCCGTGAGCCTAAGTCGGTGCGGGTCCGCGCCGCTGCCGTCCGCAGGCATCACCCCCGCGCCGGCACGTACGTCGAGAAGCGATGCCAGCGAGCGCGTCTGCGCGGCAGACGGTCCCGAGTTGGCGACCTAGCGTCGACGGCGACATCACAGATCGTGCCCGCAGGGCCCGAAAACCAAGGAGAAGTGCTGCTGTGTCCCGTATCAAACTGACCTGGATCGTGCTCATCGTGCTCGTCTGGGCGGCGATGATGTCATTTGGTGGGGTCGCGGCCGAGACCGTGATGCTCTACCCGAACATCTTCGGGGACGCCCCCGCCTCGCTGGACCGGGCCCGTGAGTTCCTGGTCGCCGGCGGCCCGAGCGACTACTTCCCGCCGCTGGGCGCCTCGGTCGTCCTGACGAGCCTCGCCGCGACCGCCCTCACGTGGCGCAATCGGCGACTGCGGTGGTACGTCGCCGCCGCCGCGGTGGTCTTCATCGCCTGCGAGTTCCTGTTCTCGGTGGTGTTCTTCTGGCCGCGCAACGAGATCATGTTCGTCGACCCGGTCGGCACGCACTCCCCGGAGTATCTGCGCCAGGTCGCCGAGGAGTTCGTCGCCGGCCACTGGGTACGCCTCGCCGGCGGAGCGGTGACGTCCGCGCTGGCATTCACCGCCCTGCTGCGCTTCGCCCGGGAAACCGCGCCGGTACGGGTCGAGCGATGAGCGCCGGACGTCTTACTCCCGGGTTCTCTGGCCGGCCCTGGTCGGTCAGAGCATCTCGGTGCGGTACTCGGGCGCCAGATCGGCCGCGCGTTGCCGGCGCTCCGCCATCTCGTTGTCGGTGAGCTGTGGCGGCGCTGCGTCCTTGCCGGCGACCTCGTCGCCGACGCGGAGGAAGTATTCGTCCTGGCCTGCCGGGGTGCAGACGCACAACATGCGGGCGGGTGCGCCGGAGGTGTTGCGGAAATTGTGCGGCGCGTTGGCCGGGATGTTCACGGTGGAACCGGCTCGGACGAGGTGCTTCTCTCCGCGGAAGGTGAACTCGATCTCGCCTTCGAGGATGGTGAACATCTCCTCGAAGTCGTGCCGGTGTGGCGGCGGTCCTCCGCCGTCGGGGATGCGCATGTCGATGAGGCAGTACTGACCGTTGGTCTGCTTGCCGGTGATCAGCATGGCGTAGGTGCCACCGGCGAGAGAGATGTAGGTGGTTGCGGGGTCGTCGGGGTTGGCCACGGTCAGGGTTCGACCCGGATCGTCGTCCGGGATGGCCGGGGTGGCGCGGTCGCGGTCGGTCATGCCGCTGTCCTTCCTGCTGTGGTTCTTCCGAGTGGGCGCACAGTCTTCGCCCCGAGGTGATCCTTGGTCTCCGGGCTGCGCGGCCCTAGCCGAATCCTAGAATTACTGTCACCACGAGGTGATGCGACTTCGCCCTGATCCGGGAACGGTGGCCGCCAGCGCTGGCAGCCGGCACGCGCAGATGGCCCGGGCGATCCTGCGGGGCCATGAGCTTGAGAGGCTTGAGTCAATGACCACCGGGCAGCACTGGACCACCCCGGTCACTCCGGACCTGCTGCGCGGCTTCGTCGACGTGGAGGTGACCGCGCGCGGTCTGCTGCCGCATCGGCTGACCGCGCGGGCGCGCCGGCAGATCCCCGACGACCAACTGGCCATGGCTGAGGCTCAGCCCTCCGGCGTGCGGCTGGCTTTCCGTACCCGGGCCACCACGATCGAGTTGGACACGCTGCCCACCAGGCGGGTCTACCAGGGCTTTCCGCCGCCACCGGACGGCGTCTACGACCTGCTGATCGACGGCCGCCTGACCGCGCAGGCCTCGGTGGCCGGAGGCAACGTCCGGACCGTCACCAACATGCTCACCCAGACTTCCGTGCTCGCCGAAGGGTCGGCCGGCACCGCCCGCTTCGCGGATCTGCCCGAGGGTGAGAAAGACGTCGAGATCTGGCTTCCGCACAGGGAGATGACCGAGCTGATCGCGCTGCGCACCGACGCGCCTGTCGAGCAGACCCCGCCCAACGGACGCCGGACGTGGCTGCACCACGGCAGTTCCATCAGCCATGGCTCGAACGCCGATCATCCCACCGCCATCTGGCCGGCCCTGGCCGCGGCCGAGGGCGGCGTGGAGTTGGTCAACCTGGGGTTCGGCGGGAGCGCGCTGCTCGACCCGTTCACCGCCCGCGCCATGCGGGACATCCCCGCGGACCTGATCAGCGTCAAGATCGGCATCAACATCGTCAACAGTGACGTGATGCGTCTACGCGCCTTCACCCCTGCTGTCCATGGTTTCCTCGACACTGTCCGCGAGGGGCATCCGACCACACCACTGCTGGTCGTGTCCGCCATCCTGTGCCCGGTTCAGGAGGACACGCCCGGCCCTCTCGCGCCGGACTTCGCGGGCGGGACCCTGCGGTTCAAGGCCACCGGCGATCCGGCCGAGCGCAGCGCTGGGCGGCTGACTCTCAACATCATCCGTGACGAACTCGCCCGGCTCGTCGACCAGCGCTCGGCCGACGACCCGAACCTGCACTACCTCGACGGACGCGACCTGTACGGCGAGGCGGACTACGCCGAACTCCCACTACCGGACGAGGTGCACCCCGACCCTGCCGGACATCGCCGTATCGCCGAGAACTTCGCGCGGCTCGCGTTCGGTGACGGCGGCCCCTTCGCCACCGGGACCGGTTGACCCTCTGAGAGGATGTGGACTGCGGCCCTACCGCTGGAGATGGAGCCCGGTGGCGATGCGGTCCACCGCCTGCTTCGCCTCGACCAGGCTCGCGCCAGTCTGCTTGCGGTACACGCGAACAGCCTGGATCACCCGTCCGCTCTCCAGATGCCGGACCACTTCCGACTCCACGGGCGCGACGATGCCGAGGTGATCCATAACCAGATCGAGCTTCCGCTGCACGGCCGCGAGCTGGGTCGCCGAGCTGCGCCTCTCCTGGAACCAGGCTCCGATCGCAGCCCCGACCGACCCGATCGTGGCGATGACGAGCAATGTTGCTTCCCACGGATCCATCAGCACATCTAATCAGCGGTGCGCAACCGAGACACTCCGTGTCCCTGGCGGCGCGTGCCCGGTCAGGCGCTCGTGAGGTCGGCCGCGCCGAAGGAGACCGCGAATCGCTTGCACCAGATGGAGACGCTCCGGAAGTCGCGGGGGTCAACCGAGGCTGGTAGTTCGTACACCTGGTTGCCCTTGTTGCCTTTGAGTTTCGCCAGCTCGACCCATTCGCCGTCGTCGAACACCCGCCAGCCGTCCGAGCCTCGGGTGACCGGTTGGTCGGTCAGCCACACCCGCAGGTCCGGTCCGTTCGACGTCTTCAGGTCCTTCACGACGAGCTGGTGGCGCCCGTTGGCGAGCCTGACGATCTCGGCGCTGCCGGTCGTCTCGTGTTCATGGGTGACGAACTCGCCCGCGGCCAGGATCTCGTTGACCGCAGGGGTGGTGGCCGATGCTGTGGGGGACGAGGGCGTGGAAATGGGAGTCGTGGCGGCCGGTGTCGCCCCGGCCGGAGGAAGCGCTTCGTCGACGTACGTGTCGGTGAACAGCTTCCACGGCTGGAACCAGTAGGCGGCCAGAACCGCCACGACGACAACGGCGGCGAGACCAGCCCACGTCATCGGCGACCGGAAGATCGATGTCCTCATCCCCGGAGGGTACGACGGCCGCTACCGTCGAACTGGCCGCGGACGCTTTCGGAACCCCTACGGCTCCTCTCGGCCCGAGAACACGCCCAACATCCGGAGGTGTTGTCGAAGAGTGTGGTGAATACCGGCTCTTCACGGTTGAGGGTGCGGGCGGAAGCTGATGCGCATCAGCCGGCTGTCCGCCCAATCTTCGAGCCGGGTCGGCCGGATGGTGCCGGGGTCGTGGGGCTGATTGAGATCCGCGACGATCTCCGCCAGTACGGCCTGACGTTCAGCTGGGTCGGTGACCGGCGTGGCCCGTGCGGGCAGATCTGCACGGATCCCGTGCTTGAGGTGGAAGGTGAAGGTGGGATTGGCGAGAAGGTTCGCATGCCAGTCGGTAGCGGCCCCGCCAGCGCCGCTACACAGATAGGTGGCGCCCGCGGCGCGGTAGAAGAAGATCTCGATGCGGCGTGGTCGGCCGGTGCGACGCCCCAACGTCGTGATGTCGATGATCCGTTCGCTGGTGCCCGCGGCGGGTGTGAGCTCGATGGCTCGCCGGATGGGATCGGGCAGATGGGACAGGGACGCGTCCCGTGCGGAGTCGTTCCATCCGGTCGTGCCCGGAGTGCTCATGCGGTCTCGGTCTGAAGGGCGGGGCCGAGGAGGAGTCCACCGTCGATGACGTACTCCGAGCCGGTGATGAATGAGGCGTCTGATGACGTGAGGAACAGGAGAAGCCGGGTGACGTCGGTCGGCTCTCCGAGGCGGGGGATGGCGAACGGCTCGGGTGAGTAGAAGTCGGCGATTGCCATCGTGGCGCCAGCTGCTGGTTCTTGGATGAAGGAGGTCGCGATCACGCCGGGGTGGATGGTGTTCACACGGATGTGGTCGCGGCCGAGTTCGAGCGCTGCCGTTCGAGTGAGACCTCGTACCGCCCACTTGCTGGCGACGTACGGCGCGTAGTGCGCCGTGCCGCCCAGGCCCATCGTCGAGGCGATGTTGACGATGGTTCCCCCTGCTGCGCGGCGCAGAGCGGGGGCGGCGACCTTGATGCCGAGGAAGGTCCCTGTGAGGTTGATGTCGAGGATGCGCGACCACGTGGCCTGGTCCGTGTTCTCGATCGGCGCCGGCGGGTTCTGGACGCCCGCGTTGTTGACGAGCACGTTCAGGGCGCCGAAGGCGCTCTCGGCGGTTTGCACAGCGGCGGACCACGAGCTCTCGTCGGTGACGTCGAGGTGGGCGAAGCGAGCACGCGTCCCGAGCTCGTCGGCGAGAGCGGCGCCACGTTCGGCGTCGATGTCGCCGATCACCACGTTCGCGCCCTCCGCGTGAAAGGCCCGTACGTGGCTCGAGCCCTGGCCGCCGGTCCCACCGGTCACGAGCACGGTCTGGTTGTCGAAGCGGTTCATCGCATGTTCCTTCGGTACGGGGTGACCGACCGGGATCATCAGTGATGAACACCGGCCGATGGTGAGTCAAGCGACTCACCATTGCCCTGACACTAGGCCCGTGGAAGTGGTGAGTCAAGCCACTCACCTCGTATGCTCGGTTCATGAGCAGGGTCGTGACGACGTACCACCAGCGCGTAGCCCAGGAGAAGCGCGCGCTGATCGTGACGGCCGCGACCGCCCTGTTCCTCGAGTTGGGCTACGACCGGACGTCGCTGGCGCAGATCGCAGAGCGCTCGGGCGTCTCGAGGGCCACCTTGTTCAAGCAGTTTCCGAGCAAGGCTGCCCTGTTCGACGCCATCGTCAACGAGTCCTGGGCAACAGCTGACGAAGAGGATCCTCCGCCGGCGGGCAACCTCGTCGACGGGCTCAGCACCATCGGTCGCCGTTACGCCGAGCTGTTGAGCCAGCCCCGGATGACCGACCTGTTCCGAATCGTCATCGCCGAGTTGCCGCGATTCCCCGAGCTGGCCCACGCGCAGTTCTCGCACGGGAAGATGCCCTACTTCGAGTCCGTACGCGGCTACCTCCTGGCCGAGCACGAGGCGGGAACGGCGCGGGTAGAAGACGTCGAGCTCGCAGCCACCCAGTTCCTGGGCATGATCTCCAACTACGTCTTCTGGCCGACACTCCTCGTGCCCGGCTGGGAGGTGAGCGCCGAACGCGTCGCTCAGGTGGTCGACGAGGCCGTGCGCACCATCGCCGCCCGATATGCCGTGCCCGGACCAGAGACGTCCACCAACGACTGATCCCGCCACCCGCAGGCCCAGGTCCGCGACTACACCCTCGTCTGTGAAGAGCCCGACTACGGCGTGAGTATCAGCTGTCCGAGTTCCTGGGTGCATCGGGTGAGCGCGACGTAGAGGCCGTTCCAGCCGCGCGGTTCGGCGGCGATGCCCTGGGGGTCGATGAGTAGCGTCGCGTCCCATTCCAGACCCTTGGACTGGGTCGCGGTGAGCACTGGCACATCACTCAGCACGGCCCGGAGTTCGGCGACGCGGTCGGCGGGGGCGATGACGCCGACCATGCCGCCGTGCCATCGTTGCTGGAGCTCTCGCACTGCCTGGGCGGCGGCGTCGACGAGCTCGGCGGGGGTGACCGTGAGCTGCCAGGGGGCGATGCCGGAGGATCGCACCGCCCGTGGCGGCGCGTTGTGGCTGCCAGCCCTCTTCAAGACCGGTTCGGTGAGGTCCATGACCTCACGTGGGGTCCGGTAGCAGATGGTCAGTTCCGCGGCGGTCCAGCGGTCTCCGAAAGCAGCCTGCACCGCCTGTGCCCAGCTGGTGTGCCGGTGCGCTGCCTCGGCCTGGTCGATGTCGCCCACGGCGGTGATGGAGCGACTGGGGCAGCGCCGTAGGACCATCTGCCACTGCATCTCGGACAGCTCCTGCGCCTCGTCGACGACGACATGGCCGTACACCCAGCCGCGCTGCCGGCGAGCGTGGTCGGCGACGAACTCGCCCTGTGGTTGCGGGGCGTCGGCGTCGCCGAGCAGGTCGGCGAGGGCGTCGAGCAGGGGTATGTCGCTCGATGCCCAGGGGGCGGGCTCGGCCGAGACGGCGGTGATCTCCTCCGGGGACAGTTGTGGGGCCATCCGGGCCAGCAGGGCGCGGTCGCTCAGGAGGTCACCCAGCAGGGTTTCGGCGTCGAGGGTGGGCCACCATGCCTCGACGAACCGGGCGATGGTGGCGTTCTCGGCGATACGGGTACGCAGGTGTTCGATCTCTTCCTCGGAGAGCAGTCCGTCGACGTCGCTGCCGGTGGACGTCCGGAGGGGACGGTGGTCCTGTTCCATCCCCTTGTCGACGCGGGCGAGGATGTCCTCGAAGCCCTCCTCCATCTCGTTCATCAGCGTCTCGCGCTGCTCGGCGACGGCGTCGGCGAGGAGGTGGTGCAACTGCTCGGCGAACGCCGCGCGGGCGCGGTGGTAGGGGCGTCCCTGCACCGCCGAGGCGAGTGCCTGCGCCACCGTTGCGGCGTCGATGACGTAGAAATCGCCCTCCCAGCGCAGCTTCAGCTCACGGGGTCGGGGGAGCAGCGACGCGACGTAGCTCTCGAGCGCGGGCTGCCAGAGGGCGCGGCCCTTGATCTCGGCGAGAACCCGGCTCTCCTCGCGGCCCACGGGGATGTCGGCCAGCAGGGTGTCGCAGGTCGCCGAGACGACGGCGGTCTCACCGAGGGCGGGCAGCACCTGGCCGATGTACTGGAGGAAACGTGGCGAGGGACCGAGGACCAGGACCGCCTGGTCGGCCATCTTTCGGTACGTGAACAGCAGGTAGGCGACGCGGTGCAGCGCAACCACGGTCTTGCCGGTGCCGGGACCGCCCTGAACGACCAGCGGGCCGGTCGCCCTGGCCCGGATGATGTCGTCCTGTTCGCGTTGCAGCGTGGAGATCGCCGTCGACATGACACCGGTGCGCCGCTGGTCGAGGGCGGCCAGGAGGGCGCCCTCACCGACGAGTTCGGCCGTCATGCTCCCGTCCAGCGGCTCGTCGTCCACCCCGACGACGGTCGACCCCTCCGTGCGTACGTGACGCCGCCGCGCCTGACCCTGGGGGTCGACGGCCGTCGCGGTGTAGAACGGCCGAGCTGCGGGAGCGCGCCAATCCACCAGCAGTGGCTCACTGTCCTCGACGTCGTCGCGGAGACCGATACGGCCCACGTGTCGCACGGTGCCATCAAGGCCGTCGAGGCGGCCGAAGACCAGCCCCTCCCCAGCTCGCCGCAGCTCTTCGTACTGCTGGCGGAGCATGCGCTGCCGGGCATGTTCCAACGCGTCCAGGGCCTCCGACGAGAGCTCGACCTCCAGGTGCTCGGTCAGCCTGTCGCGCCGGGCCGTGGCCATGTCGAGGAACGCCTGTTCCTCGGCGATGGCAGATTGGCGGGCGCCTCCCTCCGGGGTGGAGGTTGGCGGTTCGTCGCCCGGTGTTACTCCGCTGGCATCAGCAGTGCCGTTGTTCAGGGCAGAATTCCGGCGCATTCGCAAATCCTCGTATGGGTGTTCCCCTCGGCCCCGGATGAGCCGCAGTGCATTCCGCCGGCAAGCATAGGGAGCAATTCTCTCGTCGGCCAGGAACTCCGCCGACCGAGATGGGCGTCTCAACGCCTTGCAGTTCCGGGTCGCTTGTGGCCTCACCCAATCGCGATTTGCTCATTGACAGTTCGGTCGCTATCTGATCTGCGGGGGCATTTCGACAATCCACGCGCCCACGATGTGAATCCCCGACGACAGCACCATCGGGAGGGGCCGAAACGCTGTGGTCAGCTCAGCGCGAACGTCGCGTCGTCGACGTCGAAGGCCGTGGCGCCGTTGCCGGCCGTCTCGCTGGCGAGGAAGCTGACCGTCGCGGTGCGTTCGGTCGTCGCCGTCCCGGTCGACATGCTGTATTGCCGCCACTGCGGCCCGCCGTCGAAGGCCAGCGAGAACCTCGTCTTCGGGGGTATCCCGGTGACCGCCATGCCGACGTTCAGGTAGTCGCCGCGGCTGGTCTCCGTGGTGATGGTCCGGACCCAGAAGCGGACCGTCAGGTCGCAGCCGGCCGGCACCGTGACGGTGCTGCGCAGTAGGTCGGTGCGTGTCACGTCCAGCCCCGCGAACGTGGCGTACGCGCGGCCCGTGTGTGCGGGCCGGGTCGCGTCGCCGAACACCACGATGCGGGGGCCGGCGGTCCAGCCGGTGGTGCCCCGCTCGAACCCCGGGTTCGGGTGGATCTGTCCGGTGCAGGGCGCGTCGGCCGCTGGCCGACCGTGGGATGCGCCGCCCGAGGCCAGGAGCAGCAGGGCCGCGGCCGAGGCGGTGGTGACGAAGGCCTTCATCAGTCCTCCCCGTGTCAGTGCATTCAAGAATGTCGATGCAGGTCGACCATGCGTGATGGACCTCCGCGCGTCAAGCCCATCCCAGCGCCGGGTCTGCACTGCCGACCGGAGCGTGCCCGCGCTACCGGCGGCGCCGGGTGTCAGCCTCGGCGTCGAGCAGGCCGTTGAGCGTCAGTGCTGAGTTGATCAACGAAAGATGGCTGAACGCCTGGGGGTAGTTGCCGATCTGCTCCCCGGTCTCGGCGATCTCCTCGGCATAGAGGCCGAGGTGGTTGCTGAAAGTGAACATCTTCTCGAACGTGAGTCGGGCGTCGTCCAGGCGGCCGGAACGGGCCAACGCCTCCACATACCAGAAGGTGCACATGTTGAAGGTGCCCTCGTGGCCGGGGAGACCGTCGGGGGAGTGGACCGGGTCGTACCGGTGGACCAGGCTGTCGGAGACCAGTTCGCGCTCGATGGCGTGCAGGGTCGACTGCCACAGCGGGTCGCTCGGCGTGACGAAACCGAATGACGGCATGGCGAGCAGCGAGGCGTCCAGCACGGACTCGTCGTACGCCTGCACGAAGGTGCCGCGCGCCCGGTTGTATCCGCGGGCCATGACCTGGTCGTAGATGCGGTTGCGTTGCTCGGTCCAGCAGCTCATGTCCCCCGGGCGGCCGGTGCGGGTCGCCAGCCGGATGGCCCGGTCCAGCGCGACCCAGGACATCACCCGACCGAAGGTGTAGTTGCGGGGGTGGTGGCGGCTCTCCCAGATGCCGGCGTCGGGTTGGTCCCAGTTGTGGCAGAGCCAGTCGACGAGCCGGACGGTGCTCTTCCACACCTGGTGCGAGACGCGGATGCCCTGCTCGTCAGCGAGGTGCATGGCGTAGAGCGCCTCGCCGTGGATGTCGAGCTGGATCTGGTCGGCGGCGCCGTTGCCGATCCGCACCGGCCGCGAGCCGCGGTAGCCCTCCAGATGGTCCAGCACCTCCTCGTGCAGGTCGGAGGAGCCGTCCACCCGGTACATGATCTTCAGGGGATCCTGGTGCTCGCCGGCCTCGCGGATCCGCTCGTCCAGCCAGTTCATGTACCGGCTGACCTCCTCGGTGAAGCCGAGGCCGAGCAGCGCGTGCACCGAGAACGACGTGTCACGTACCCAGGTGTAGCGGTAGTCCCAGTTGCGGGTTCCGCCGACCAGTTCGGGTAGCGCCGCGGTGGGGGCGGCGATCATCGCGCCGGTCGGCGCGTACGTCATGAGTTTCAGCGTGATGGCGGAGCGCTCGACCATCTCCCGCCAGCGGCCGGTGTAGCGGGAGCGCTCAAGCCAGCGCCGCCAGTAGTCCCGGGTCCACTCGAACATGCCCTGGACCTCTTCCGGCGAGAAGATGCGCGGCTCGGTGCCGGCGGTTTCCAGAACCACTCCGCCCGCGTCACCCTCGTTGAGCGTGCCGTACGCGACCAGGTCGCCGCCCTCAAGGTGGACGTTCCCGCGTTCGGCGAGCAGTTGCCGTACCGGGTCGACCGGGTTGAACGTCATCGTCATCGACCGGCTGCGGAAGACATAGCCGTTGCGATGGCGTTCCAGCTGATGCTCTTCGCGGGCGTAGTCGAACCGCGGCCGGCACTCCACCCGGAAGCGCATGCTCCCCCGGACCATGTTGACGATGCGGACCAGGCGGTGCGCGTCGGTGGCCCGCTCGCCGGTGACCGGCATGAAGTCCATCACCTCGGCCACCCCGTCGGCGCTGATGAACCGGGTGATCAGGATGGGTGTGCCGGGCAGATAGAGCTGCTTGGTCACGTACCGCGTGTCGTGCGGCGCGATCTGGAAGTAACCGCCCTTCTCCTTGTCCAGCAGCGCGGCGAAGATGCTCGGCGAGTCGAATCGCGGCGCGCAGAACCAGTCGACCGTCCCGTCGCACGTCACCAGCGCGGCGGTCTGCAGGTCGCCGATGAGTCCGTGATCCTCGATCGCCGGATAGCTGTCCACGTCTCTCCCCGGTTCGGCTGCGTCCTGCGCATCGAATCTAGGGGCAGAATTACCGAGTTAGGTGGGATTCGCGTTCAGCCACCCTGTCGCGTACCCCGAGGTGCCTCGACCGCCCCGCCGGGCACCCTGCCCAGCCGACCTGGTCGAGTGGATCGCCGGTGTCGCCGACAGTCGAGCTTGCGGGCGCAGCGCGCCCGCCGTCGGGCGACCTCCTGCCGCCTGGGGTACGCCGCGAAGAAGCCCGGCGGCGTACAAGAGTGCTCGCCGCAACGTCAGCGGCGGCTGGAGACCGTCGATCGGAAGGTCCCGGCGTTGCGCTACCGTCAGGGTGCCCACACCGGCGTCGAGTAGCCCGCGTCCGTCGGCTGCCGATGGTCCGCACTGCCCAAGAACCCAGGGAGATACCGATGCCGGAGCCTGAGCCCGTCGAAGACGCCCACGCGGCGGACGCCGACACCTCAACCACGGACGAGACCGACCAGCCTGCCGTTCCCTCGAATCGGGCTGCCCGTCGCGCGAAGGGCAAGGTCGTCTCGCCTCAACCGCACGGAAAGGGCCAGCACCTCGGCGGCCGGGGCTCGGTCCAGAGCCCGCGCCAGTACGGCAATCGCCGAAGCGGCTGATCGCCCGTCCCAGGTTTCGCGCGTATCAGTCGGCGGGCTGTGGGAGGGGCAACCTCGCGCGGCGGTGGTGGGCGCATGCCAGGTGGTGCAGCACCACCAGGGGGACCACGCCGGCGGGGTACCAGGCCAGGTCGGGTCGAATTGCACACCCAGAGCCAGCCTCGCGGCCGGACTCCGTTCCGACAGTTCGGCCCGCTGTGGCATGAGCAGGCCGTCGTAACATGCGGGGATGGGTAAGTTCCTTGCACTCTTCAACGGCGCAGCTGATGAGGTCGGCAAGGCCGAACTCACCGAACAGCAGCAGGCTGAGTTTCTCGACGCGTGGGCGTCATGGGCGCAGACCAACGAGAGGGCTCTCGTCGACCCCGGCGCTCCATTGAACGCGAAGAAGCTGGTCACGGCGCGGGGTGTCGAGGACTTCACCGACGCCCTGACCGGCTACACCATCGTGGAAGCGGGCTCGCACGACGAGGCAGTTCAGATCTTCTCCGGGCATCCGCACCTGGGGCTGTTCGCCGGAAACTCGATCGCCGTCCTGGAATGTCCCTCTCCGCCCAGCTGACTGTTGTCTTCGAGCGGACTGGCGCGGCTTTACAGGCCTCCGTTGCCGGTGGCTCGGTGCCGTCATCGTCCAGTCTGAGCTGCGAAGAGACGTTTCGGGTCGCACGCCGTGGCCAAGGTGGGGTCCCTCCGCAGGCGTTGGCTTTAGCGCAGGAGTCCCCCTATGGTGGATGCATGCCGTCGGTGACTTTCTGCTCGTCTGTCGTCACTGCGCTGGCAGCGCTTGCCGCTGCTCGCGTAGCGACGGAGCGACGCCTGACGGTTGGGATGCGCGTGCCGGTTGTCCGCGCGCTGCACATCGCGCCCTCGCACAAGCTGTCGAGCCCGCCGCCAATCGGCCGAGACCCTCCCGCGGAATCGTTGCATCCCAGAACGACCGCAGGGCGAAGCTATTCGAGCTTCGGCCCTTTTTCTTTTTCCCTGGAAAGGTAGACCATGAGCGTCGATCATCGTGCTGTTGATCAGAGCTGGCTGGCTGATCTGCGAGCGTCCCTGGCGGACGACTTCGCCGCACAAACGGCTCGGCTGCGGGAACTGACCGAGCTCAACGCGGACACCGGCGACCCCAGCGAGGCCCACAACCAGTCTGCGCTGCTGCTGGCCACCCGCCGCAACATCGAGCAGATCACCGGTGCGCTGAGCCGGATCAGCGAAGGCACCTACGGTGCCTGCCAGAAGTGCCGCCAGAACATCCCGGCCGAGCGGCTCGAGGTTCTCCCGCACGCGCGCTTCTGCGTGCCGTGCCAGGAGAAGCACAACAAGTGACGCCCCGTGTGGCTGCCGCGCCGCGGCACGGCAGCCACACACCGGCGATCGGAGCCTGACCTTCGCAGGGTACGGGCGGAGCCCAGCACAACCGACAGATGCGTCACAAATGCGCGCTTACGCGGTCGGGTCCCAGTCTGCGAGCTGCTCCATCGGCTCGGTGTCGCCGGTGGTCTCCAGTGCGTCGAGCGGAAGGCGCTCGTAGAAGTAGAGAATCATTTCGCTCGCTGTGCCTCGCATCGCCATGTCGCCTGGCGCCGCGTCGGTGGCGAGGTCGTCGCAGCGGACGCCGTCGGCGTTGAGGGTCAGGCGCCAGGAGCGGCCCTCGGTCGTGTGCAGGTCGATGGTCGCCGGCTTGAACGGCCAGGGGACGGTCGTCGCCGAGACGGTCGTCAGGAACTCGTCGACGCCCTCGACCGCGACGTCCGTCGGGAGCGGCTGTGCGGCCCCCTGGGTGAGCTGGGCGTCGTAGGTGTGGACGGCCATCTCCTGGATCTGGTGCCGGGCCACGGCTCCGCTGGTCTGCGGGGCCTGCGAGCTGCCCCACCAGGTCCAGCAGCCGCGGTCCGGGCCGGCCTCGCGCATCGCGTCAAGCATGAGCTCGGTCGACTCGGCGAGCCAGGCGTCCAGGGCTTCGCGGTCGCGGGGCGCGGTCGGGGCACCCTTCGGGTCCGTCCTCGCCGGGGGCTCAGCGCCCGGGCCCGCCGCGATGATGGCGGCCTGGCGGCGGCGGCCGTCACCGATGTGCTGCGCCAGTTCGCGCAGCGACCAGTCCGGGCAGGTCGGGACCTGGACGTCAAGGTCGGGGGCGGACGCGATCGCGGCGCGGAACGCGGCCGAGCGGTCGGCGATCAGCCGCAGGACCTCGGGGAACTCCAAGGTATTTTGCACCTCGGTTGTGTATCACTGCGCTCCGGCCGCCAGATAGCGAATTTGTCGGACGAACGCGTCGACAGCCAGGGCGGAGTGCCGGCACCGAAGCCGTCCCGAAACTCCGCGCCCTGCTCGGCTGGTGCTCTAACGGGAACGTTCACCGGACGCGGTGGCGAGGTGTGGATCAACGCGGGCGCGAACGTCGACCATGTCGTGCGTCACGTCGATCTCATGTCACGGACACCGCGGCAGCTTGCGTCTGGTGGTCGTCAGCGGGAGGAGAGAGGCGGAACGATGAGCACAGAGCACGAGGTCGGGAGGGCGGCTGCGCACCGGGTGGTGATTCTGGGGGCGGGGTACGCGGGGATGGCCGCGGCGATCCAGCTCGCGGCTCGGGTCAAGCGCCGCCAGGATGTGCGGGTGACCCTGGTGAACGCGCAGGAGCGGTTCACCGAGCGCCTGCGACTGCACATGACGGCGACCGGGCAGCGGCTCGCCGAGATGAGCATCCCGGAGTTGCTGGAGGGTACGGGCGCGCAGTTCGTGCGCGGCTGGGTGACGGCGCTGGACGCGGATGCGAAGACCGTGCGGCTCGACGACGACCGGGTGCTGCACTACGACACGCTGGTGTACGGGTTGGGCAGTGTGGCCGACACGGCGGCGGTGCCGGGTGTCGAGGACTACGCCTACACGCTGAACAGCGTCCAGGACGCCGAGTTGCTGGCGGACCGGCTGGCGCGGCTCGGCAGCGGCACGGTGGTGGTCGGTGGCAGTGGGTTGACCGGCGTCGAGTCGGCTGCGGAGATCGCCGAGCGGCACCCGGAGTTGAACGTCGTGCTGTTGGGTCGGCAGGAACCCGGCGCGACCATGATCGGAAAGGTCAGGGCGTATCTGCGGTCCGCGCTTGAGCGCATGGGCGTCGAGGTGCGCAGCGGGATCGAGGTGGTGAAGGTGCTGCCCGATTCGGTCGAGTTGGCTGGTGGGGAGATCATGGCCGCCGACGTCGTGGTGTGGACGAGTGGCACGCGGGTGTCGCCGCTGGCTGCGGCCGCCGGCCTCAGCGTCGAGGAGCGCGGCCGGATCGTCACCGACCCCGCGCTGCGGTCGGTGTCGCATCCCGACGTGTACGCGGTGGGCGACGCGGCAGCGATCCGTCAGAGCTACGGCGTCATGCACGGCACCTGCCAGGGTGGCATGCCGACCGGGGTGCACGCCGCGGTCGCGATCGTCCGCGCGCTCAAGGGTAGGAAGGCCAGGCCTTTCCGCTTCGGCTACTACCACACGCCGGTGAGTCTGGGACGGCACGATGCCGTCGTCCAGTTCACCCACCCCGACGACAGTCCTCGACGGATGTGTCTGACCGGCCGCAGAGCGGCCTGGTACAAGGAGATGGTGAGCGCTTCGCCCTGGCCGACATTCGGCCGCATGAAGAGGATGCCCGCCGCGGGCGCGTTCTGGCCCCGCGGTGGCCGCTTCACCCGGGTCCGGGACGCGCGGTGACCCATCCGTTCCGGGAACTCGACCAGCGGGTCTACAACGAGCATCGCAACCTGCTGTTCTCGGTGGCCTACCGCATTCTTGGCACGGCGGCCGACGCCGAGGACGTGATCCAGGACGCCTGGTTCAAATGGTCGGCCGCCGACCGTGCGCAGGTGGCTGACCCCAGGGCCTATCTGACGCGGATCGTGTCGAACCTGGCGATGGACCGGCTGCGCTCCACCCGGCACAAGCGTGAGACGTACGTCGGGCCGTGGCTCCCGGAGCCGATTCTCACCACCGGGGACACCGCCGACGCCGTCACGACCGCCGAGTCCGTCTCGATGGCCATGCTGGTGGTGCTGGAAACACTGAGTCCGTTGGAGCGCGCGGTGTTCGTACTGAAGGAGGTCTTCGACCTCAGCCACGCCGAGATCGCGGAAGCGGTGGACCGTTCCGAGGCCGCGGTGCGCCAGGCCGCGCACCGCGCTCGCGAGCACGTACGGGCCCGGCGGCCACGCTTCGTCGCGGACCGGTCGCGGCAGCACGAGGTCACCCGACGGTTCTTCGTCGCCGCGACCGGCGGCGACATCAACGCCCTCATGGAGCTGCTGTCGCCGGACGTCACACTGTGGACCGACGGTGGCGGCAAGGTCCGCCAGGCCATGCGTCCGGTGGCGGGGGCACAGACGGTGGCCGCCTGGTTCGCGGCCATCGGCACCGTCACCTACCAGGGTGTCGAGCCCGCCGACATGAGCGCCGAGCTGGTCGAGATCAATGGCGGGCTGGGTATGGTGTTCCGCGGTCCGGGTCGTGTGGTCGCCACCGTCACCGTCGAGGTCGAAGCCGGCGGGCGCATCATCGCCATCCACAACGTCGCCAACCCCGACAAACTCCGGGCCATCGCCGAAGGCGCCACGCGCGACGTCCGTACACGCTGAGCTTTTCCGGGGTTACGAGGGTGACGGCCCTCGCGGCCGGAACCGGGTCGATGCCCCTGACCAGACGGTACGTGGGCGCAGGTTTGCGGGACGGGCGGCTCGGATACTCGTCGCGCATGTTTGACGGTTTCACCGACGAGAGGGTCGACGTCGGGGAGGTGGACCTTCGTGTCCGGCATGCCGGACAGGGGCCCCCGGTGCTCCTCATCCACGGGCATCCGCGCACCGGGTCGACGTGGCACCGGGTGGCACCGCAGTTGGTAGACGCGGCTTCACCGTCGTCTGCCCTGACATGCGCGGCTACGGGCGGTCCGGCAAGGCGAAGATCCTCCCGGACCACTCGCAGCAGTCCAAACGGGCGGTCGCGGGGGACATGGTCCGACTGATGGACAACCTGGGTCATCCGACGTTCGCCGCGGTCGGGCACGACCGTGGTTGCTACGTGGCGTTGCGCCTGGCACTGGACCACCCGGACGTGGTCAGCCGGCTCGTGGTTCTCGATGGTGTGCCCATCAGTGAGGCCCTCGCCAGGTGCGACGCGCGGTTCGCCCACGACTGGTACCACTGGTTCTTCTTCGCGCAGCCCGACAAGCCGGAGCGGGCCATCGCCGTCGACCCCGATGCCTGGTACGGCAGCAAGGCCCAGCCGCAGAGCATGGGGGCCGAGAATCACGAGGAGTTCCGGGAGGCCATCCATGACCCGGCCACGGTCCGGGCGATGCTGGAGGACTACCGCGCCGGCCTGGGTGTCGACCGGGAGCACGAGGAAGCCGACCGGCGTGCCGGTCGCACAGTCCGCTGTCCGACGCTGTTTCTCTGGTCGACCCGTGACGACATGGAGGACCTGTACGGTGATCCGCTCGCTGTGTGGCGGCCCTGGGCCGACGATCTGCGCGGCCACCCGATCGACTCCGGGCATCACGTCGCCGAGGAGAACCCCGACGACCTCACGGCGGCGCTGCACGGCTTCCTCACGTGACCATCTCCTCGGCCCGTAGGCCGGAGTGCTGATCCTGTACGGGCCGACCGAGCTCGACGGGGCACGCGGGGCGATGGGTTTCGCCCCGCGTGCCCTCGACGTCAGCCGGCGACGGAGCGGAAGACCGGGTAGTAGCCGCTGGACTGGCCGGCCGCGGTCGGGTGGTAGGAGATGCCGAGGTTGACGAAGTTCAGGGCGTGCAACCACTTGTCGCCGTAGCTGCACAGTTGGTGCCCGACGAACTGCGACCGGACGTCGGCGAAGGTGAAGCCGGCGGCCTGGGTGGCACTTCGGGTGAGGTCGTTCACCAGGTTGATACCTTCGTTGATCTTCGCGCGCGAGGTGGCGCTGAGCCCGACACACGTCGTGCCCAGTTGGTAGAACACCGGGTAGCCGACGACCACCACGCGGGCCGACGGCGCACGGGTGCGGATTCCGTTGTAGACGGTGCGCAGCAGGTTGGTGAGATCGGCCCGCGCCTTGTCCTCGGCGGCCTGCACGGCGGCCACGCAGTCGTTGGTCCCGTAGAGCACGCAGGTGGTCATGATGTTGGCGAACCCGACATCGTTGCCGCCGACCGTGACGCTGACCAGGGTCGTGGTGGTGCTGAGTGCGCTGAGCTGCGTGTTGATCACGCTGGCGGTCGTGGCACCGGAGCAGGCAACCGAACGGTACGACGCGGGTTGCACGTTGGTGGCGTACAGCGCCGGGTAGGCGTTGGTGCTGCGCTGACAGGAACCGCTCTCGGCGGTGTAGCTGCCGGCACCCACCCCCGAAGAGTAGGAGTCGCCGAGGGCGACGTAATGGTCGCTGGGAGCGGCCTCGGCGGGCGCTGCCAGGGTGAGGGTGGCGGCCAGGGCCGTGGCCAGGCTCAGGGTGAGGGTTGCCAGACGGGATTTCCGCACGTCGCGCTCCGGTGGGGGTAGGAGATTCGGTGTGACATAGATATCACTAGATATAGACGCTGGGAAGATCCTCAACAGAGTCCTGGGGGTGCGACGCGGCCGGCAGGGGTTCGGGGATCGCGCTGGCACACTGGCGGGCATGGTCGACTGGCATACACAGGCCGACGTGGGTGACGGCGTCATCCGCATCTCGGAGCCGCACGTCAACGAGCTGGTGTCCGCGAACTTCTGGTGGCTGCGCGGCACCGACCGTGACCTGGTGATCGACGCCGGGCTCGGTGTCGTCACCCTGCGGGAGGCGCTCCCCGGCCTGTTCCACCGCGATCCGATGGTCCTGCTCACCCACGCGCACCTTGACCACGTCGGTGGAGCAGCCGAGTTCGCTGACCGAGCCGCCCACCCCGCCGAGGCCGAGGTCCTCGCGACGGGCGTACCGGCGAGCCTGTACGGCGCGGAGCTCTACGACAAACTCGGGATCGACCCAGCGGGAGAACCCGTCCCGGAGCTCATGCTCGACACCCTTCCCAGTCCCGGCTACGACCCGGCCAGCTACCGCATCGCACCCATGACCCTGAACCGGATGCTCGATGACGGCGACCGGATCGACCTGGGCGGGCGGGTGCTGACCGTGCTGCACCTTCCCGGCCACACACCGGGCAGCATCGCCCTGCTGGAGGAGCGCACCGGGACCCTGTATTCCGGCGACGTCATCTACGACGGCGCCTTGATCGACAATCTGCCGAACTCGGACGTGGCTGCCTACCGGCGGAGCATGCAGACCCTCGCCGACCTCGACGTGTCAGTCGTCCATCCCGGCCACGGGCACAGCTTCGACAGGGCACGGCTTCGCCAGTTGGCCCACACGTACCTGCGCAGGAGAGGACCCGGCCCAGGCCGCCCTCGGCGCGAGCCTGAGCTCAGGGGGCCGCCGACCCGCCGCTGGGGCGCGCAGGCGGCGTCAGGGGATGAGGCGGTCGAGAAGTTCGAACTGGTCGTACGGCTGGTTGTAGTCGCCGAAGTGCCCGTCGTCGCGCACGATGTGGGTGCCGCCGAGCCGCTCGAACATGGCGCGCCCCTGTTGGTCGTCGCAGCCGTACGGATCCTTGCGCGAGTTGATGAAGTAGATGTCCCGCACGTGCGACCGGATCGCGTCCCAGTCGTAGCTCTGCTGGAGGACCGGCTCTTCCTCGGTGTTGGGCCGGGTGCAGTAGCCGGCGACCAGGATCGCCTGGGCGACTGTGACATCGACATGCTCCAGGAGCGCCAGCAGCAGTGCCGCGCCCCCCGAGTGGCCCACCAGGATCGTGTCCTCGTCGAAGCGGTGCCCGTCGAGCACCTTCGGCAGGAACGTCGCGATCGGTTCGACGTTGATGCCCGGGTGGTGCGGCACCTCGACGGCGTAGCCCCGGGCCCTGAGCCGTTCCGCCAGCCAGGGATACCAGCACACGTCCGGGTTGCCGCCGGTCCCGTGAAAGATGACCGCTCTGCGCCCCACCATGCCCCCTCATATCGACGTCCTGATCAAAGCACGTGATCCGAGAAGTGGGCACGACGAGTGGCAGGTACGCGGATCTGCCGACGAGCCGGTCCCCACCCGATGCGAGCCGGCGACGCTGTTGCTGGCCGAACGTCAGGGCGTGACGTCCACCAGTACCTTGCCAACCACGCCGGCCTCGCTGCCGAGACGGGGGACAGTAACAACCCTGGCCTGATCGTCGGCCACACTTACGGAGTGACGACGACTATCGTGCCCATAGCCTGCGCCCATCCGGCTTTCGATCAGGTAGCTGCTCTGTTTGACGACTACCGGGTGCACTACGGCCAACCGTCATCCCCTGAGATCACCCGGTCCTGGCTGCATGACCAGCTCGCACAACAACGGCTCTCCGCCGCCGCGGCCATCCGAGTCGACGACGTCTGCGGCTTCATCACGGCCATGATCATGCCGGCGTCGCTCATGCTGGGCACCGCATGGTCGATCCGCGACCTCTACGTGGCCCCGCGCCATCGCCGTAGCGGTATCGCGAACGCCCTCCTGGAGCACACCATCCACACCGCGCGTTCCGCTGGCGCGCGTCGCGTGTCACTCCAGACCGAGACCGACAACGCCCCGGCTCTGAGGCTCTACGCCGAGGTTGGCTTCCAGCCCGTTACCGGCCTGGAACTGCTCAACCGCAGCTTCGATCCCACCGACCAGGGTGCAGGAGACACTGCCTAGCGGGCATTCTCGATATCCGAACCTTCCGGCACGCTCCTGCCGCTGACCGCGGTCGTGCTGAGATGCGCGAGCACCGGCCCGTATGGTGGCCCGATGATCACTTGCGTCGTGCACTACACCATCGACCCCGCGCAGATCGAGGCCTTCGAGCGCTTCGCTCGTGCGTGGATGCGGCTGGTGGCCGCGCACGGTGGCGTGCACCACGGCTATTTCCTGCCCGCCGAGGGAGCCAGCGACAAGGCGGAGGCGCTGTTCAGTTTCGAGAGCCTGGCAGCCTACGAGCGGTACCGTGCACGGTTCGGTAATGACCCGGAGTTCGTCGCGGCGGACATCATCCGCGACGACTCGGGTTGTGTCGTGCGGTACGAGCGGACCTTCATGCGACCGCTCCTGCCAACCGACTGAGCCCGGCCGGTCCTACTGCTGCGCGTCGAGGTCGCGTGTCGCGTAGCGAAGGTGCTCCCACTCCTCGTCGAAGATCACGTGGAGGCAGTGCAGGACCGGCTGCTCGTGTGCGGGTGACCACGGGGTCGGCCGAGGCTCTGCGAGCAGCCCCGGTGTGACGGTCGCGAGGAAGCCGCGCACCATGGCCTGCCGCTCGGCACGCAGGTCGAGCACCTCGGCGAAGCTCGGATGCCGCGTGGCAAAGACCGACATGTCGAATCCATCCGTCTCGTACTCGGTGTGCGGCTGCCCGAGCGGATGGAAGGGTTGCGGCAGGCGCAGGATCGCCTTGCCGAGCCACGCGTCCGTGGCGAACGCTAGGTGGCGCAGGGTCTGCGCGAACGACCACTCGCCGTCGACCGAGGCGTCGGCGGTGCTCTGCGGCATGGATTCAACCAGGTCGACTCCGGCCGACCAGGCCCGTTCGAGTGCCGCCCACGCCAAGCGCAGGCCCTCGGGATCGCCGGCATTCTTCAGCTCGCGGCCGGGAAACCGCCGGTTGAGCTCGGCCTCGACGAGCGGCACCACGTCGACACCGTTGATCAGCAGCGCGCCGTCCGCCAGCCACGGCGCATCGATGTCGAGCCCGCTGACATCGACGCCGCGCATGACCGCACCGGCCAACGTCGACCTGTTGAACCGCGCGCCTCGTAGGTCCCTGTCGACGAACGTGGTGGTGTCGCCCTGGGTCATGACAGCCTCCGTCCCGATGGCGTTCGCGGCGATGCTAGCGGGCCGGTCCGACAGAGCCCGCCGCCCGATGTCCGGCGACGGGCTCACGTGCGGGCCGGCGGGCGCCGACCCAGGGGGCGCGGAGCGCGGGAACATGCTCGCGGCGATGGCGACCGGTACCGCTGGCGAGGATTGCCGCGAGCATATGGACCGCCACCGGGAACTCCTCACGCGCTCCGCTCACCGGTCACGCGCGTCCGCGGCAGCCGCCCGGCGCGGGACTCGCCGGAGAGGGCGTCGCCGTGAACGATGACGTCGTAGGCCAGGTTGAGACGCAGCGGTTTGGTGATGCTCTGCCGCCAGGTGACGCGCTGGCCGGTCGGGTCCTCGTGGACCACGATGTCGGTGAGGGGCGTGGTCTCGCCAGCGCCGGTCGCGCTGCCGTGGATCACGCCATCCTGTTCCTCGAAGTGGTAGGCGGCCTCGATGGTGCCGACGGGCGTCTTCATGCGGAGCAGCCAGGTGCCGACGATGGTGTTCATCTGCTTGGTGACTTCCCTTGTTCGAGGGGCGGGGCAGGCAGGTCAAACCGTGTGCTGACCCGTGGTCTTCCAGGTGGTGCCGCGACGCTCGTACTCGAACAGCTCCTCGACCGCGTGCGCGGCCTGCGAACCGAAGTCACGCTCGAGCAGGTAGAGGGCTACGTCGAGACCCGACGTCACGCCGCCGCCGCTGACCAGGTCGCCGTCGTCGACCACGCGCGCGCGGACGGCGTTCACTCCGGTGGCGTCGAGCATGTCGATGCCGAGCACATGCGTGGTCGCGGTGCGACCTTCGAGGAGACCGGCCATCGCGAGGGCGAGTGATCCCCCGCAGAAGGCCGCGACGGTGATCTTCGGGTTGTCGAGCGCGCGGCGGATGAGGGGCATCGCGTCGCTCTGCGCGAACCGACCCAGGAGGACGGGGATCGTCTCGTCGCCTGCGTCCGGGTCCCCGTCGACGGGGCCGACCGCACCGGGGACGACCACGTAGCCGGGTGCGTCCGGGTCGAGTCTGGCGGTGGCCGTCAGGGTGATCTGCGAGTTGCCGGCTCGCACGACGCCGGGACCGCTCGCGCTGACGAACTCCACGGCGAGCGCGCCACCGAGGAACTGACTGCCGGCGGTGAGCACCTCGAACGGGGCGATGACATCAAGGGGATCGAAGCCGTCGAAGAGCACGATCTGGACGTGGACCTGTGTCATGGAGGATCTCTTCCGGTGGACGTTTCCTCCTATGTTTGCGCCCCCGCCAGACGGGTTGCCATGGCTATCAAGACAGATAGCTCCTGGATCTGGCCAACCGTGAAGGGGCTTATCCTACGAGGGTGTACACCGTCGTCGTGCTTGCGCTTCCCGATGTGATAGCCTTTGATCTGGCCACCCCGATCGAAACCTTCGGACGCGTGCGCCTACCGGACGGCCGCCCGGGATACCGGCTCGTCGTCGCCGGTCACGAGCCGTCCGTGCAGGCCGGTCCGCTGCGCCTGGCCGTCGGTGAGGGGCTGGACGCGATCGAGCGCGCCGACCTCGTCGTGGTGCCCGGGAGGAACGATCCGTTGCAGCCGTCGCCGCCCGCTGTTCTTTCGGCACTGCGGGTCGGAGCGCAGCGTGGGACGCGAATCGCGTCGATCTGCGTCGGCGCATTCACGCTGGCCGAGGCGGGGCTGCTCGACGGCCGAGACGCGACGACCCACTGGCTCGCCGCGGACGAACTCGCACGAAGGCATCCCGCTGTCCGGCTGAACCCCGATGTGCTCTACACGGACAACGGAAGCATCCTGACGTCCGCCGGAGCCTCGTCCGGTCTCGACCTGTGCCTGCACATCGTCCAGCGCGACTACGGGGTGGCCGTCGCGGCGGACGCTGCCCGCCTTGCCGTCGCGCCGCTGCACCGCCCCGGAGGGCAGGCGCAGTACATCGTTCGCAACCGCGCAACGCACCGGACGTCGACGCTGCAACGAGCGTTCTCGTGGATCGAGGCGAATGCGTATCGTGACCTGACCCTCGCGGACATCGCCGCCGCGGCCGGCATGAGTGTGCGCACGCTGACCCGCCGATTCAAGGACGAGACCGGGCAGAGCCCCATGCAGTGGGTGTCGGGGGTGCGCATCCGCCACGCGCAGGACCTGCTGGAGAGCACCGACCACACCGTCGACCGGATCGCTGCCCAAACTGGCTTTCCGACGACCAGCAACTTCCGATCCCAGTTCGGACAACTCCTCGGCGTCACCCCCGGCGCGTACCGGAGGGTTTTCCGTCCGCAACCGTCGGGGAGCCGTGAGGGCCCGCCCGGTCCACCGGGTGTTGCTGTTGCCAGGGATCTCCGGAGCCGCCGGCGGTGAGGTGTTGCTCGTAGCTGGCCACCTTGACGTCGACGAGCTCAAGGCAGTCGCGCAGCCGCGCCAGCTGCTCGGTGATGTGGCGCCGGTGTTCGCGGAGCAGATCGAGCCGCTCGGCCTCGTTGCCGATGCCCTCGCGGACGAGCTGGGCCAGGCGGCTGATCGTCGTGAGTGGCATCCCGGAAGCACGGAACTTCACGCAGTGTGCCAGCCACTCGACATCCCAGGCGCTGTAGACGCGCCTCCCGGACCCGTCCCGCCGCACGTCGCCGGCCAACAGACCCGCACGCTCGTAGAGCCGCAGAGTGTGCACGCTCAAGCCGGTGCGCTGCGCCACCTGCCCGATGCTCAGGCCCCCGTCCGCCACGGCGTCGACCGTAGCCATTGACCTGGACCTCGGTCTAGCACCTAGCGTCCCCGACATGACAAGCGACATGACCGACACCATGTTCGGCGCCCACAGCACCACCGCAAAAGTCCTCGCCGGCATCGACCTGACCGGCAGGACCGCCGTCGTCACGGGTGGCTACTCCGGCCTCGGACTCGCCACGACCCGCGCGCTCGCCCAAGCCGGGGCTCGGGTCGTCGTCCCCGCACTCCGGCTGGACGCGGCGCAGCGGGCGCTCGCCGGCGTACCCGGGGTTGAGGTCGATCAGCTCGACCTCGCCGACCTCGGCTCCGTCCGCGCGTTCGCCGAGCGGTTCCTTCGCGGCCACTCCGCCCTCGACATCCTGATCGCCAACGCCGGGATCATGGCCTGCCCGGAGACACGGACAGGACCCGGCTGGGAGGCCCACCTCGCGATCAACCACCTCGGCCACTACGCGCTCGTGAACCTGCTGTGGCCCGCGCTCACCGCCGCCGGCACGGCTCGTGTCGTCTCGGTCGCCTCCGGGCGCAACCCGACGTGGCGTATCCGGTGGGAGGACGTGCAGTTCGAGCGCGGCTACGACAAGTGGGAGGCGTACACCCAGTCCAAGCTCGCGAATGTGCTGTTCGCCCGGCACCTCGACCTGCTCGGCAGAGCGCAGCGCGTCCGCGCCTTCTCGGTCAACCCCGGCTGGATCCGCACGCCCCTGCAACGACACCTCGCGGTCGAGGAGATGGTCGCCGCCGGCTGGATCGACGCGGACGGAACTCCGGCGCCCGGGCTGTTCAAGACCGTCGAGCAGGGCGCGGCGACCCAGGTCTGGGCCGCCACGTCACCTCAACTCGACGCGAACGGCGGCGACTACTGCGTGGACTGCCACCGCACCGACGGCAGCCCCACAGACGGCAGTGAGGCGGCCCGCCTCTGGGCGCTGTCGGCCGACCTGACCGGCGTCGACGTCATCGGATAGCCCTCACGCTCGCGCTCGTCCGCCGCCCTCGGCAATGTCAGGCGTGGGCAGCGGCCTGCGGCGTAGCTCGCGCAACACGCCGTGCCGGTGCGCGGCCCACGCGAGACGTCGGACGCTCGGGTGCCGTACGAACAGCACCGCCGCCCGGCGGATCAGGCCGAACCGGTTGTCGCTGACCTGGTTGTCGATCGCCTGCCAGATCAGCTCGCGCGCCTTCGCGCTGTCGAGTACCGCCCGTACCTCACGTCGCACCGCTGGATCCTCGGCCGCCGAGGCGATGGCAGCGGCCTGACCTGGCCGGTCCGCGAGCGGCTCCACCACCGCCGCGACAAGCGGCCGGCGCACCTCGTCCCGCTCCAGCAGCAGGAGCACCGCTTCCCGGATCTCGACAGTGTCCAAACTGGACCGGAGCAGGCTCAACAGGCTGCTCTCCACCTCGCGATCGTGATCCGCGACGGACAGCGTGGCCAGCAGCACCGACACCTCGTCGAGATCGATGAGGTGTCGCAGCCCGCTGCGGAACTCCGGCAGCCCCCACGCGACCTGCAGAGCCTTCACGAGATTGCGGTTCATGAACGACCCGCTACCCGGAAGCGACAGCCGACGAAACCCCCGGGGGCGGCCGGCGGTGATCAGTTGAGGCCTCGACAGCCCGGATGAGGCGCGGAGGGCTGCTGCTCGGACATCGTCATCGCACCGGGTTGCCGGCGCGGTAGACGGCGAGCGGGCGGCGCAGTGCGCTGATGTCGCTCGTCGGGTCGCCGTCCACGACCAGCAGGTCAGCCTCGAACCCGGGGCGGACGCGGCCCTTGCGCTGCCCCAGGCCACACACTTCGGCACCCACGGAGGTGGCCGCGGCGAGGGCGGCGGTGGCGGGAATGCCGCACGCGACGTACTCGACCAGCGTCTCTGGCAGGATCCCGTGCGGCTTCGCGGGGCCGAGGCCCGCATCCGAACCGGCCACCAGGCGGACCCCGGCCCGGTGCAGGGTGGCGGCGCCGTCGCGCAGCGTCGCCGCACTGAGCCCGGCCCGCGCCGCCATCGCCACCACCTCCGGCGGCGTGACCACGGCCGGGTCGGTGCCGAGCGTGGCACAGACCGCCACCCCGGACGCGGCCAGGCGGTCTGCCACCTCGTCGGGGACGTGGGCGCCGGCCGCCGTCACGCACGTGCAGTGCTCGATGCCGTCGACACCGACGCGCAGCGCCTGTTCGACGGCGTTGAGCGCGTGCGCGTGCACTGTCACCGGCAGGCCCAGATCGTGCGCCCGGGTCAGCGCTGCGGTCAGCTCCTGGTCGGTGAACTGCGGCCTCGTGGTGTCGGTGCCGGGGGTGAACACGCCGCCGCTGGCCATTACCTTCACCAGGTCGGCCCCGGCCGCCGCCTTCAGCCGTACGGCCTCGTGGATCGCATCGACGCCACTCACCTCGCCCCCCATCGACCAGCAGTGCCCTCCGACGGTGGTGACGGGGGCGCCGGACGCCACCACCGTGGGCAGGTCGTCGCGCACCTCCCGGGCCCGCCACCGGAGCACGGCACCGCGCCGGTCGCCCAGGTCGCGGACGGTCGTGACGCCAGCCGCCAGATGCGCGCGCAGTGACGCCTCGACAACCGCGTCGAGGTCCGTTTCGGGACGCTCGGCGAGCCGGCCGAGCGCGTCGGGACCGGCATCGGCGCACAGGTGTACGTGCGCGTCCACCAGCCCGGGCAGCACGGTGCCGTCCGGCTCCTCGCGTACCGGCCAGCCCTCCGGCGCCTCGGCCCGACCTCGCTGCACGTCGATGATGTGCCCACCGTCCAGCAGGACCAGCACCCCGCCGTCCACGAGCCGCTCGCCGTCGAACATCCGCGCCGCCCGGATCGCATGCGTCGTCATCGACCCTCCCCGTTGATGTGAACCGCTCCGGTCAGACTCTCAGGTGACGGTGGCGACTCCCCATCTGGAGCTTCCCGATCAGATCGTCGCCCTGTCGGGCCGAGGATAGGGAGAACGCCGATAAAGGCCAGGATCTGCCGCAGGCTGGTGATGAGCGATCGGACGCGCTTCGTGACGTAAGGAAGGACAGATCAAGGTGATCTTGGAAAGACACGCAATCGGTGGTCAAGGGCTGGTGGCCTCGGTCGAGGGACTCGGCACCATGGGCATGACCGCGATGTACGGCACGCCCGACGACGCCGAGTCCGTCGCCACGGTGCACCGCGCACTCGAACTAGGCGTGACCTTGTTCGACACCGCCGACATGTACGGGCCGCTCACCGGCGAGGAACTACTCGGCCGGGCACTGAGAGGTCGCCGCGACCAGGCGGTCATCGCGACCAAATTCGGCGGTGTGACCTTCGATGATGCTGGCGGCATCATCGGCGGCACGAATGGGCAGCCCGACTATGTGCGCAAGTCGCTCGACGGATCGTTGCGCCGGCTCGGCACCGACCGCGTCGACCTGTACTTCCAGCACCGGGTCGATCCGGACGTACCGGTCGAGGAGACCTTCGGTGCCCTCGGCGACCTGGTCGCCGAAGGCAAGATCCGCTATTTGGGGATCAGCGAGGCATCGCCGGCGAGCATCCGCGCCGCGCACACCGCCGCCCCGTTGTCGGCGGTGCAGACCGAGTACTCGCTGTTCACTCGCAACGTCGAAAGCAACGGTGTGCTCGACACGGTGCGCGAACTGGGCATCGGGTTCGTGGCGTACGCGCCGCTGGGCCGTGGCTTTCTCACCGGCTCTGTTCGCACCCTCGAAGACCTGCCCGAGAACGACTGGCGGCGTACCTGGCCACGATTCGCCGAGGAGAACCTGCGGCAGAACCTGCTCCTGGTGGACCGGATCCGCGCCATCGCGGAACAGGCGGGTGTCACGCCTGGTCAGCTCGCTCTGGCCTGGGTGTTGGCCCAAGGTGACCATGTCACCGCAATTCCCGGCACCAAGCGTCGGACGTATCTGGAGGAGAACGTCGCCGCAGCACAGCTCAAGATCGACGCCAGCGTGTTCGCGGAACTCAGCGAGGCAGCTCCGGTCGGTGCAGCGGTCGGCGAGCGCTACACCGGGCCGGCAATGGCCGCGATTCAGGAGTAGTTTCCAAATTTGATGGGGCTCTCACGACGCCACCAGTCGTTGCTGGTGGCGCCGTGTCCCGGAAAGGGCAGTTCGTGGCACCAACCGAACTCGGCGACTTCCTCCGGGCTCGCCGACAGGCGCTCCGCCCGGCCGATGTCGGGCTTGTGTCCGGCGGACGACGCCGCACCCCCGGCCTGCGTCGTGAGGAAGTCGCACTGCTGGCAAACCTGTCTGTCGACTACTACGAACGACTCGAGCAGTCTCGGGCGGTCAAACCCTCAGAGGCCCTGCTCGGCAGCCTCGCCCGGGCGCTGCGTCTCTCAGTCGACGAACGTGACTATCTCTACCGTCTCGCCGGGCATCCGGCGCCAACGACCACCACCGTCAGCGGGTATGTCGACCCCGCGATGATGTTCCTCCTGGACGCACTCACCACCGTGCCCGCGCACGTCATCGATGAGCGCACCACCATCCTCGCCCAGAACACCCTCAGTCGCGCGCTGCTGGGCTCCTGGACCGACGGCGGCGCCCGGGGCTCGAATGTGACCTGGCGTTGGTTCACCAACCCCGAATCCCGCGCGCTCAACGTCCCGGAGGAACACGAGGCGATCGGTCGCGGATACGTCGCCGATCTCCGCGCAGCCGCCGCCCGTAGCGGCAAGGACCCCGTTTTCGAGCAACTGATCGCCGACCTCACCAGTGCCAGCACCGAATTCGCCCAGTACTGGTCCGACATGCAGGTGTCTCCACTCCAGACCACCCGGAAAATCCTCGTCCATCCGCACGTTGGGCGGCTGGACGTACAGTGCGACTTCGTCCTGAGCACCACGACGGGTCAGCGCCTTGTCATCTTCCGACCCCAACCCGGCACGGCCACCGCTGACAGCTTCGACTTCCTCCGTGTCCTCGGCGAACAATCGGCCGACCGTTCCTGAGACGAAACACCGCTGCTGGGGTGGATGGAGCCGCTCGTGCTTCGTGTGCAGCCAGCCCCAGCCCTAGTCTTCTCGCCTCGACCGTCTTGGCCGCAACAGTCATCGGCGGCGCACGGTATGCGTCGCAAGAAACGCCTGATCCTTGGCTGTGTGCTGCTTACAGGGTCGGCGAGGCCCGGACGAAGCGGAATAGGCTTCGGCCATGAGTGGTGTGCTCAGTGATACCCGAAACCCGGTGAACCCCCTTCGCCAGCTCACGATCGACCAGCTCCGGCAACGGACGAGCCTCAAGTGGCGGGAGTACCCCGACGACGTGCTGCCGCTCTGGGTGGCGGAGATGGACGTGCCGCTGGCCGAGCCGGTGGCGCGTGCGATCACCGACGCCGTCGCGCGCGGCGACACCGGCTACACCTCCGGTACGGCGTACCCGCAGGCGCTGGCGGAGTTCGCCCGGCGTCGGTGGGGGTGGGACGGGCTGGCCGTGGAGCGCACCGCGCTGGTGCCCGACGTCATGCACGGCATCGTCGAGGTGCTGCGGCTGGTCACCGAGCCGGGGGACGCGGTGGTGGTCAACTGCCCGGTCTACCCACCGTTCTACGAGTTCGTGGCGCACGCCGAGCGCCGGATCGTGGAGGCGCCGCTCGGTGACGACCTGCGGATCGACCTCGACACACTGGAGGACGTGTTCCGGCAGGCTCGGGCCGGTGGGCGGCCGGCGGCGTACCTGCTGTGCAGCCCGCACAACCCGACCGGCGTCCTGCACACCGTGGACGAGTTGACCGCCGTCGCCCGTCTGGCCGAGCGGCACGGGGTGCGGGTGGTCGCCGACGAGATCCACGCGCCGGTGGTGAGTGGGGGAGCGCGCTTCGTGCCGTACCTCTCGGTGCCCGGCGCGGACAACGGCCTGTCGCTGATGTCCGCCTCCAAGGGGTGGAACCTGGCCGGTCTGCGGGGTGGTCTCCTGGTCGCCGGCCCGGCGGCGGCCGGTGACCTCGCCCGCGTTCCGTTCGAGGCCAGCGTCAGCACCAGTCACCTCGGCGTGATCGCCCACACCGCCGCCTTCACCGACGGCGGCGAGTGGCTCGACGCCCTGCTGGCGGGCCTGGACGACAACCGTCGGCTCCTCGCCGCGCTGCTCGTCGAGCACCTGCCGGCCATCCGTTACCGGCCCGGTCAGGCCACCTATCTCGCCTGGCTCGACTGCCGTGCCCTGGGTCTCGGCGACGACCCCGCCGCGGTGTTCCTCGACCGGGGCCGGGTGGCGCTCAACTCCGGTCTGGCGTTCGGCACCGGGGGCAGCGGGCACGTCCGGTTGAATCTGGCCACGGCGCCGGAGTTGATCACCGAGGCGGTACGCCGGATGGCCGCCGCCGTCGCCTGAGTAGCCGATCGCCCGAAGGGCGACTCCGCGTGGTTGGACCGGGCCGTGCTCAGCGGCCCTCGACCGCGGACGCGACAGTGGCCGGGGCGTTCAGGGGCGCGAGCTGGTCGGCACTGAGCCCGTAGCGCTGGGCGAGGTACGTGGGGTCCTGCCAGGTGATCAGTGCGCCCGGCTGGCCGTCGTCGCGCACCATGAGCCGCATCGGCAGGTCGATGGCGATCTCGGGGCGGGCCAGCATGAGCGGCGTGCCCGCCTGCGGGTTCCCAAAGATGATCACCTGCGTATCGGGCATGCTCAGTCCGACCTTCCGGGCGGCCGCCGCATGGTCGACCACCGCCACCACCGCAGCCCCGACCCGTTGCGCCTCAGCCCGCAGCGCGGAGATCGTCTCTGCGACATCATGGGCGCTCCGCCTGGTCATCAGTCCGTCGTTCACGGTCGAACCCCCGCTCACCGTGTCGCTGGGCGAATCCCCCTCATCCTGCGCGCAACCGAGGCCGGTTCGCGGGGGTTTGCCGCCAACCCGCCGTCGGCACCGCGTCAGGCTCCGGTAACACCCGCGCTCCGCCGTACGAATAACGGGTGTAACGGCTACGAGAGGACGGCCTGTGAATGACCCCAGCCCAGCGGAGGGTGACATCTCCGGCATCGGAGTCGACCCGGTGGCCTTCGCGGTCTTCTACCGGCGGCACGTGGAGGCGGTGGGCCGGTTCGTGGCACGGCGGGTCGACGATCCGCACCTCGCCGCCGATCTGACCGCCGACGTGTTCCTGGCGGTGATCGAGTCGGCAGCAGGTTATCGGGCGGACCGGGGCAGCCAGATCGGCTGGCTGTACGGGGTGGCTCGCAACGTCATCGGCGACGAGCGACGTCGGGCGGCCCAACGGCTGCGGGTGACCGGCCGGCTGGCCGGACGACGGGACCTGGGCCCCGACGACATCGCCCGCATCGAGGAGCGCATCGATGCCGAGTCGGCGGCACGCCGTACCCATCGCGCGCTGAGCGAGCTGCCCGAGGACACCCGGACGCTGGTCGAACTCGTCGCCGTGGACGGCCTCACCGTCGCGGACGCGGCGACCGCGCTCGGGATCTCGCCGGTCGCCGCCCGGGTCCGTCTGCATCGTGCCCGTCGCGTCGTCCGCGCCGTGCTCGCCCGCCCGGCCACCACCCTCGCCTGATGGAAAGGAGATGACGTCATGAACAAGACCGATCAGTCGTCGCACGGTTTCGAGGAGCAGCTCCTCGCGGACCTGAGTGCACACGTCGCCCGACGGGCCGACCTGGTCTCGGCGGCCCATCCCGTCGGACGTCGTGCCCGGTTGCTGCGCGGTTGGCGCCTCGCCGGGGCGTTCGGGCTGGCAGTCACACTGACCGCCGGTGCGCTGGCGGTCCAGACGGTGAGGGTGGGCGACCAGCCGCCGCCCACGGCCAGCGCCGCGGACATCTTCCGGAGAGCGGCCGACGCCGCCCGGCAGCAGCCCGAGCTCACCGCCCGACCCGATCAGTACGTCTTCACGGAGCGCCTGGCGACGACGCGGGAGCTGCCGGACAGCGGCCCGTACATCACCGTTCGGGTGCAGAGGTGGGAGTCGGCCGGGGGGGTCGCCCACGCGCAGACACGTTACCGACCGGAGGCCGACCCGAACGGGTGGAGCGAGCTGAGGGTGCACCGCATGGGTGATCCCGGCGATCCCGACAAGGAACTCGACGCCTTCCCGCCGCCCGCGTACCACGACGATCTGCCCACCGATCCGGACGAGCTGCTTCGATACCTTCGGGATCACCCGGTCGACCTGCATCTTCCTGAGGGTGCCGATGAGGAGGCCGTCTACGGGGACGAGAGCATGGCGTACACCACCGCGCGGTCGATGCTCGACGGCTACGTGCCGCCCCGAGCGCTGGCGGCGCTGTACGAGCTGCTGGCCCGGGAGCCCGGAGCGGTCGTCATCTCGGGCGACGTGGTGGACGCCGCCGGCCGGCACGGGGTGGCGATCCGGATGCCGGGCATGATCGGTGGCAACACGGACGTCATCTTCGACCGGGACAGCCACGTCTTCCTCGGCAGACGGATGTCGCTCGTGCGCAACGGCAAGGAGTCGCTGTACTCGACTGCCGCGCTCGTCCGGCTCGCCATCGTGGACCGGCCGGGGCAACTGCCCTGACCGGTGCCCGGGCGCCGACCCGTCAGCGTTACCTCCTGGGCTGTCGGCGTTCCCCGGGCGGGCCGAAATCGTGTAGCAGATCTTCCAGGTGGGAGATCGCGGCTGTCGCGACGGTGTCCACCCCCACTCCGGTGTGGGCGACGATGCGACGAGCCACAGTGATCGCCTCCTGCGGGCTGGTCGCCTCGAACAGCAGTGGCACCAGCGCGCGTACCGCGGCGCACCTGCCGTCGATGTCCTCCAGCAACCGGGGGTGCCGCTCGACGAGCCGGGTGAGGCGGTGGTCGACCACCATGTCGAGCATGGGCCGCGCCCGTCGCCGCAGGGCCGTCCGCAGTTGAGCCCTGCCGGACGGCCCGCGTAGCAGGTCCGCCGGGTCGGCGCCGGCGCGGAACTCGGCCGCCAGCAGCGGGCCCGGACAGCGCGCGTGGCGGAGCAGGCGCCACGCCCGGTCCACCGCCGCACGGCCCGCCGCGTCCGCGTCGAACGCCGTGACCAGGCCCCGCGCGGCACCGGGCAGCTCCCGCAGGATGCTGGCCTGGGTGTCACTGAGGGTGGTGCCGCACGGCGCGAGGGCCACCGCTCCGGTCCCGCCGGAGCGGGAGTAGGACAGCCACACCGCGAGGACGTCGGCGGGCCCCTCGACGAGGACCGGGGTCCATCGGGCGGCGATGCGGTCCCGCTGCTCGGCGAGACCGAACAGCAGGTGGCTCTTGTTGTAGATCGCTGTCCGCGGGTTGTTGAGGTACTTCGGTACGTCTCCGGCATGCGGTCCGGAGCGGCCGAGGAATGCCACTGCGTGCCCGGCCGGGTGGCGTACCGGGAACATGACCCGGTCGCGGAACACGTCGATGAGGCGGTCCGGGCCGGTCCGGGTGCGGGCCGACAGGCCGGCGCCGATCAACTCCTCCGGTGTGAAGCCGGCGGCGCGCAGGTGGCCGGTGAGCGAACTCCAGCCCGGTGGGGCGTACCCGACCCGCCACGGCCACTCCCGGTGCACGAGGACACCGAGGCCGCGTTCGGCGAGGTAGGCGCTTGGCGCGTCGGCGTGCGCGAGCTGCGCGCGGTAGTACGACACCGCGGCGTCGACGGCCGCCAGCAGACGCCCGGGCTCAAGCCCGGCGCCGCGCACTGCTGGCGTCGGCTGACGGAGTCGGGGTGCGCCCATCGGCTACCTCCGGGTTCCACGCTAACGGCCGCCGGCCCGTCACCGCCAGGAGCGGGGTACGCCCTCCGTTCAGTACGGGTAGCCGGGAATGTTGAGTCGCACGCTGTAGAGGCCGGAGTCGTTCCTCGGGCCCGAGGTGACGTAGAGGGTCTGCCGGTCGGGGCTGCCGAACGCCACATTGGTCGTACCGGAGGCGCCGGCCCGGATCGTGCCGAGCTGGGTGCCCGCGGGTGAGTAGACGTGCACCAGGGAGTCCGAGCCCGACGCCCAGTACACGTTGCCCGCGCAGTCGATCGTCGCGCCGTCCGGACCGCCGATGTAGTTCACGAAGACGCTGCGAGCGCCGGTGCTGCCGTCGGGCTGGACGGCGTACTTGTAGATCTTGTTCTCGGAGTAGGCACCCACGTACAGCGCGGTCCCGTCCGGCGAGAGCGCGATGCCGTTGGGTTGGCGCAGCCGGTCGTCCACCAGTGACACCTGGCCGCCCGAGACGCGGAAAACGCTGGTGCGCCCACTCATCTGGTCGGCGCGGTTGCCGCGCTGGAAGTTCGGGTCGGTGAAGTAGACGACGCCGTCCGAACGGACCGCCACGTCGTTGGGCGAGTTGAACGCCCGGCCCTGGTGGTTCGCCGCGACGGTGCTGCGGGCCCGGTCGTTCAGTCGGTACGCGGACACGCTCCGCTGGTCGTGGGTCGCCGCGATGACCTGCTGGGCGTCGGCGCTGAGCGCCAGGCCGTTGCTGCCCGCGTTGGCGATGAACGTGTCGAAGGTGGCCGGCGGGGTGAACCGACGGATCGTGGACGGCTGGACGTTGTACGGCCCGGTGCCCGCGGCCATGTCGGACATCAGGAGGTAGCCACCGTCGGCGACCCAGACCGGCCCTTCGAGGAACGAGAATCCACCCTGGATCCTGGGCGCTGTCACGGAACTGGCCGGCAGCGGCGGGCCGTATCCGGTCCCCGTCGGGCATGCGCCTGGTGGCGTGCCGGGCGGATTGGCGAGCGCGCCACCGGCTGTGGAGTGAGCGCTAACATGAGCGGCACGCAGAGTGTCCGGGGGAGCGGCGGCGGCCCCGCTGGTGAGGGGTGCGGTGCTGAGCGTGAGGCACAGACCGCCCAGCGCGGCGATGGTGGGACGCCAGGTCATCGAAGACTCCTGTCGACGTCGGCGGGCGCGAAGCCCGGCGATCGACGGCGGGCGTGGTCGCGGGGGCGGCACGGCGCGCGCGGGCCGTCAACGTGGGTACGACGCAGCATATGCGACACGCCAGTGATCAACGTCAATGTACGGTCTGTTGTTGCGCCGTATTTTCGTGCGCTGCTGGTCAATGCGCGGAAGCGAGAAGCGCGGGTCGTTTGGGCGTGACCACAATGCGGGAACGTGTGGCTGTGTTCAGGGGGTGGTCACCGGACGAACCGCCTTTCGCAGCGGCTCCGTGTCAGGTGGTCGTGGACGGTCGCGGTGCCCTGGTCCCCACGACGCCGGCGACCAGGAGCACCGCCACCGGCAGGAACGCGCCACCGATGCCCAGCCCGAGCAGCAGCCCCCACGCGGCGATGATCAGCGCGGCCACCACGTCGGCGACCACTGTCAGCCGGCCGATCCGCTGCGCGAGCACCGGCAGCGTCGCGGCGACCACGGGCACGCCGAGCAGGTAGCTGGCCGCAGCCCCGGAATCGTCCACCGTGTAGGGGGTCAGCGCGGCGGCCACCAGCACGGTGATCACCAGAGCCGACCACCGGACCACCCGGCGAGCGTCGGCCGGCTTGCGGACCAGGACCACGACGCCGACGAGCAGGACCCCGACGATCGCGCCGACGGTCACCAGATCAATCATCGTGCCCTCCTCGACCGCAGGTGCCTCTAATCCAAGACGACGACCCGTTTTCCACGATACGGCTGACCGGGGTCGATGCGTCGTATGGTGCCACCATGGCATCCCCAGTCTGGGCCGACGGAACGGCGTACGAGGCCTACGTGGGTCGGTGGAGCCGACTCGTCGCGGCGGAGTTCCTGCGCTGGCTCGCCCTGCCGAATGGGCTGCGGTGGCTCGACGTCGGTAGCGGCACCGGCGTCCTGACCTCGACGGTGCTGACGACCGCGCAACCGCGCCAGATCACCGGCGTGGACCCCTCCGAGGGGTTCGTGACGCAGGCCCGCGCCCAGGTCACCGACCCGAGGGCCACCTTCGCGGTCGGCGATGCCCGGGTGCTGCCCCTGCCGGACAACGCCGTCGACGTGGTGGTGAGTGGTCTGGTGCTGAACTTCGTACCCGAACCGGCGCGGGCGGTGGCGGACTTCGCCCGCGTGGTCACCCCCGGTGGAGTGGTGGCGGCATACGTCTGGGACTACGCCGAGGGAATGCAGATGATGCGGCACTTCTGGGACGCGGCCAGCGCGCTCGACCCCGCCGCGGCCGCCCGGGACGACGGCCGCGGCTTCTCGCTGTGCCGGCCGGAGGTGCTCCAAGCGCTCTGGCGCGACGGTGGGCTCACGGACATCTCGGTGCAGGCGATCGAGGTACCGACCGTTTTTGCCGGCTTCGCCGACTACTGGACACCGTTCCTCGGCGGGCAGGGCTCTGCCCCGGCCTACCTGGCCTCGTTGACGGAGCCCGAGCAGGTCGCCCTGCGGGATCTGCTCGCCGCCCGGCTGCCGCCCGGACCCGACGGGTCGATCCGGCTCACGGCCCGCGCCTGGACGGTCCGCGGCACCCGACCGACGACTGGTGCGTCGTGGACGTAGCAACGCCGCGTCCACGATCAGTCCGATCGCCGTCTCGCGACGGAAGCCGCTGACTGCGGCGAGTCCGTGGAGCCGGTAAGGGCGCACCTCCGCCGGACGGTTGCGCTGACCCGGGGCCGTTTGCGATGACCCGTACGATCGGGACATGCGTCCCACGGGGCCGGATCGCGTCGGTGGGCCAACCTGGGACATCGCGGTCCCGACGCGGCCCAGCCGACTGGCCGGCACCACCATGGCGGGCTTCAGTGACCGCGCCAACAGCCTCGTTGACGTCGAGGTGGTCCCGCATCCGGGCATCACGATGGTGTTCGACCTCGGCGACCGACCTCTGGTCATCGATGACGGCAACGGGCAGCAACAGCGGGGCCGTGCCGTCGCTGGGCTTGCGCCCAACCGTGTTCGTGGGCAGGGCCAGCCGGGCAGCTTCACGTGCCTGCAGGTGCGGTTGTCGCCTGTGCTCGCGCGCCCGGTCCTGGGTGCTGCGTCCGAGCTGAGCGGTGCGGTGCTCAACCTCGACGACCTGTGGGGAAGCGACGCGGTGCGGACCCAGGAGCGGCTGCGCGCCGCCACGTCGTGGGAGGACCGGTTCGCGATCGTGGAGGTCGCGTTGGCCCGGCGTTACGACGCGGGCCGTGCCGTCGATCCAGAGGTCGCCTTCTGTTGGGCACGGATGGTGGCCGCCCGGGGGCACATACGGGTCGAGCGGTTGGCCGCTGAGATCGAATGGAGCCGCAAACGGCTGTGGTCACGGTTCCGGGCACAGATCGGCGTCCACCCCAAACGTGCCGCCCAACTCATCCGCTTCGATCACGCGGCCCATCGCCTGGCCGCTGGTCACGCCGCCGCCACGGTAGCGGCGGACAGCGGCTATGCCGACCAGTCCCACCTGCACCGCGACGTCATGACCTTCACCGGGCTGACGCCTGCGACGGTGGCGAAGGCGCCGTTCCTTGCCGTCGACGATGTCGCGTGGTCTGCCCGACCGTGACGTGACGGTCGAGGGCGATCCGTGGCTGACGACCCGGGAACATTCGTCCAATCCACCGTCGAGCACCGACTGCGACAGTGGGCGCACAGCGTCGTCGCAGGTCGGAGGACAGATGAGAAGCAAGGCCCCGCTCGGCACCCGTATCCTCAGGGACACCCAGGACTGGGAGGCACTGAGCGACCACCAGGTGATCCTCGCGCGTGAGAAGGCCATTCGGGCGGCAACGTCCCGTGCTGCGTGGGTCGTCACCGGCCGGCCCGACCGCCGCGCGCAGATCACGGAGACCAGGATCGACCTTCCGGGCCGCCGCCTGATGCTGCGCGTACACCGGCCGAAGGCCGCCAGCCGGACACTGCCGCTGATCGTGTCCTTTCATGGTGGAGGCTTCATCGCGGGAACCGCGGCCCAGAACGACTGGCTCAACAGCCACCTCGCGGCCCGGTGCCCCGCGGTGGTCGTGTCGGTGGAGTACCGCCTCGCCCCGGAGCACCCGCTGCCCCAGCCGATCGAGGACGGCTACGACATCCTCGTGCGGCTCGTCGAAGACGCCGCCGGTTGGGGTGTCGATCCCGGCGCCGTCGCGGTCATGGGCGAGAGCGCCGGCGGTACGATCGCCGCGCTCATCGCCCTACGGGCCGGCAAGGACGGCCCGCCGCTGCGTGCCCAGGTGCTGAACTATCCGGTCACGGACTGGACCGAGACCATGAGCGGGTACGCGTCGGTCGACGAGAACGCCGACAACCCCACACTGCCGATGTCCCGGATGCGGGCCGCCCGGAGGCTGAGCGTCCCACCGGGCCTCGACGCTCGCGACGTGTCGCCCCTGACGTTCGACAGCCTCGCCGACCTGCCGCCGGCCCTCGTCGTCACGGCCGCGCTGGATCCGCTGGCCGACCATGGACGCCGCTACGCCGAACGGCTCCGCGAAGACGGCACCGATGCTCACCTGGCCTGCTACCCGAGGGCCACGCACAGCTTCCTGAGCATTCCCGGTCTGGTGCCGGCCGCCCGGCCGGCGCGACGCGAAATCCTCACCTTCCTGCGTGCCCATCTCCGCTCGGCCCCACGATGAGGACCAGCCCTCCGCGTCTCACCGCGACACGTACGCGGACAACCGGTCGGCGAGCTGCTTCGGGTGGCTGAACGACACCGCGTGGCAGCCGTCGATCTCATCCGGGGTGACGCCGAGCCGGTCGGCGGCCACCCGGCGCTGGAAGTCCACCGGAAAGAACTGGTCCTCGCGGGCGATGAGCACCTTCGTCGGCACGTCCGGCCAGGCGTTCAGGGGCCACGGCTCGTTGCCCTCCGCGCTGGCCTGGTCCCGGTTGTGCGCCGCAGCCCGCGCGATCAGCTCGGCCGGCACGCCGTTGTAGAACTGCTCCTCCTCGCTGAGCCCTTCCGCACCGCGATAACCGGTGTTGCCCCACCAGTCCCCGGGCCTCTCGCCGGGCTCGGGGATCATCGGTGTGAGCAGGACGATCAGCCGCACCGGCAGCCGGTCGGCGATCAGCGGCGCGGTGAACGCGCCATAGGAGTGGCCGACGACCACAAGATCGCGCCGGTCGCCGATCGCGCTGACCACCGTGTCGCAGAACTCGGCGAACCCCGCCGACCTGTCCTCGATCGGCAGCTCCGGCACCACCACGTCGTGGCCGCGGCTGGTCAGCTCGGGGACCACGAGATGCCAGTCCCAGGCGCTGCCCCCGCCGCCGTGGATCAGAACGAATGTCGCCATGACCCGAAGCCTCGCACCCGGGTACGACATGCGCGTTGGCAAGCGACGGAGCCTTCCAGCCGCGACAATGGCAAGAGTGGCGCCCGCCTTCGTCCTGCACGATCACCGCAAACCACGGCCGCACTTCGACCTGCGGCTCGAGGAGGGCGGTGTGCTGCGCTCCTGGGCAGTGCCGCGGGGCCTGCCGAACAGCCCCCGCGACAACCGGCTCGCCATCGCCGTGCCCGACCACCACCTCGATCACCTCACCTACGAGGACGCCGACAAGTCGATCGCCGACATCGGCACCTGGGAGGAGCACGACCGCACCGACCGTCGGATGCTGTTCACGTTGCACGGCCGCACCGGCCGCCGGCGGTACGCGCTGATCCGCACCGGTGAGGGGTGGCTGCTCCACCTGACGAAGGAGCAGCCTCCGGATGAGCGCGGATAGTTGCCGTCGCCGACCCTCCGGGCTCCACGACTGCGCGGGCCGGCCGGTGCCGTCGGATCACCGCATCGCCTCCGCGAGGTCGGCGGCGGTGTCGAACGCGGACGCTGCCCGTTCGGTCTCGTCCGCGGTGAGCGCGACACGATCGACCCGGCTCAGCATCTCCGTCGCGGTCTCCTGGTCGTGCAGCACCATCGCCAGTTCGGCGCGGTAGACGAGAACCTCCACCTGTGCGACCGGGTCGTCGTCGGCCTGCGGACGTGCCAGCGCGCTGTCGAGGATCCGGACGGCCTGGTGGACGTCGCCCCTGGAGTCGGCCTGCACGACGGCGTTCGCCAGGGCTTTGGCGAGCCGTCCGGCGGGCGTCGTGGCCGGCGCGGGCGTCGTGGTGGCATTCTGCACGATGCGGATCCAGTTGCCACCCGGGTCGATGACGCTGAACCCGCCCAGACCGTCGTAGTTCTTCCGCGCCCGGGGTCGGGTCATCCGTGGCATGCCGGACACCAGCACCTTGCCGTACGCGGCCCGCATGCCCGCCGCGAACGCCCGGTGCAGTTCCCCGATGTCCGAGGTGAGGACGAGGCAGGAGCCGTAGGACTGCTCCGGGTCGAAGCCGGGCATCTCGAAGAAGTGCAGATGCAGATCCTCGCGTCGCAACGCCACGTACGGGTTGGGCTTGCGTTGTTGGTGCGTGGCGTGGAATCCGAGAGCCGCGTAGAAGGTGACGATGTCGTCGATGGACGCGCAGGGCAGCAGGGGAACGGTCACCTCGTTGGTCATGGCCTATTCCTAGGCGTCGCGGCGGTCCCGTCGCACATGGAAATAGCCGACCGTCGCCTTCAGTGGTCCGATCGGGCGATGCGGCCGAGGTGTAGCTGCGGCAGCGCACTGCGGCGATCAGCACACCGACAGAAGCCTCGTCACCGCATAATCAGGGCGTGCGGTCCAAGAGCGACAATCCTCGTCTGGTGCGTCAACCCGGTCGGTTGATCTCCTTCAGCGACGCTGTGTTCGCCATCGCCGTGACGCTCCTCGTGCTGGAGATCCAACCCCCGCAGGACTTCGCGCATCTCCTGCGGGGCCTCGGCGCGCTGTGGCCGTCGTACCTGGCATACGCGCTGAGCTTCCTGCTCATCGGGCAGGTGTGGGTCAACCACCACGTCATGTTCGACCGGGTCCGGCACGTCGACCGAGAGGTCCTGTTCCTCAACACCCTGCTGTTGATGGTCATCGCCTTCCTGCCGTTCTCCACGTCGCTGCTCGCCGACGCGTTGCGCGCGGAGCAGGGGCTGCGCGTCGCGGTCGTCGTCTACGGCGCCACACTGTGGACGGCGGCGGCCCTGTTCAACATCATCTGGGCCCATCTTCGCCGCGCCAAACTGCTGGACCCCGACCTCGGCCCCTTCGGCATCCAGGCCATCGGCCGCAGGTTCGCGCTCGCGCTGGTCTGGATCGGCTCCGGCATCCTCGTCGGCGCGTTCCTGCCGATCGCGGGCGTCGTCATCATCGCCGGCTTCCTGCCCGCCTACTACCTCCCCATCCGCGGCGAGTACGGCGAGGACACCGCCACCGACCAGCGCGGCTAGCCCCACGGTCCCCGACGCGACAGGCCGGGCCGTTCGCGGGCCGACGGACCGCTGGGTGTCACGGTGTGGACGCGGTCGGCGGCGCGTTAGCCTGCTGTCGTGGCGGGAGCTGAACTGGATGAGTTGATCGTCGCGGACGGCGACGGGCTGCGTGCGTGGTTGTTGGCCAACCACGCCACGTCACCAGGCGTCTGGCTCGCACTGGCCAGGAAGGGCGGCAGTGTCACCACGCTGACCTGGCAACAGGCTGTTGACGAGGGGCTGTGCTTCGGCTGGATCGACGGGCAGGCCCGTAAGCGGGATCAGGAGAGCTCCTGGATCCGGTTCACCCCACGCAGGTCCCGCAGCTCATGGTCGCAGCGCAACGTGGCCAACGTGGCTCGGCTGGAGGAGCAGGGTCGGATGCTGCCGCCGGGCCGCGCCGCGGTGGACGCCGCGAAGGCCGACGGGAGGTGGGAGGCCGCCTACGCTCCTCCCTCGGAGGCCGAGGTGCCGGCCGACCTTCTCGCCGCGATCGCCGCCGACCCCGCTGCCCAGGCCATGCTCGACGTCCTCACCAAGGCCAACCGATTCGCTCTCATCCATCGCGTCAACGGCGTCAAGCGGACTGAGACGCGCGAGCGGAAGATCCGCGAATTCGTCGCGATGCTGGCCCGCCACGAGACGTTCTACCCGCAGAAGGCCAGGCCAGCGGACCCGCCGCCATCGGCATAGCGCATCCGTGCGAGGACGGCGGCAGAGGCGCAACGCCTACGCCGAGTGACTGGTGGGCCGACGACGGGGATCCGCCGTGTCATGAGTTAGGGGTGGGCCGACGCCGGCCGGGTCCGTAGATTCAGCTTCGGTTGCGTTTGTGCGGCCGCGAGGGGGCTGGCCATGCTGTTGCCGTCGTTGTCCGGAGATGTGCCCGATCGTGCTGACGCCGTACGCGTCGACGGCGACGTCATCTCCCGGGAGGCCCTGCGGGCCGCTGCGGGCGCGGTGGCCGCCGACATCGCCGGAGCCGGGACGGTGGCGGTGCTCGCCACCCCGAGCGTGGCAACGGTCGCCGCCGTCGTCGGTGGCCTGTTGTCCGGGGTGGCGGTGGTTCCGGTGCCGCCGGACACCGGCGCGGCCGAGCTCGCCCACGTGCTCACCGACTCGGGGGCCCAGCTGCTGCTGGCCGGTGAACCGGACGCGCCGGTGCTGGCGGACTGTCCGATACCGGTGGTGCCGGTCGACCAGGGGCGGCGCGGTGAGGTGCCGACCAGCGGCCCCGCCCCGTCCACGACCGGGCTGATCCTCTACACCAGTGGCACCACCGGCCCGCCGAAGGGCGTGCTGTTGAGTCACGCGGCGATCCGGGCCGGAATCGACGCGGTCGCGCACGCCTGGGACTGGACCGACGAGGACGTCCTCGTGCAGGGTCTGCCGCTCTATCACGTACACGGTCTCATCCTGGGTCTGCTGGGGCCGCTGCGCGTCGGCTCGCCGCTGGTGCACACACGGCGGCCGACCCCGGCCCGGTACGCGGCCGCCGGCGGTTCGATGTACTTCGGGGTGCCCACGGTGTGGAGCCGGATCTGTGCCGAGCCGACGGCCGCCCGCGCCCTGTCCGCGGCCCGGCTGCTGGTCTCCGGCAGCGCGCCACTACCCGCGCCGGTCTTCGCCGAGCTGGAGGGGCTGACCGGGCACCGGCCCGTCGAGCGGTACGGCATGACCGAAACCCTGATAACGCTCAGTACGCGCGCCGACGAACCTCGTCGAGTCGGGTCGGTCGGCCGTCCGGTACGCGGGGTGCAGGCCCGGCTCGTGGACGACGCGGGTGCGCCGGTGCCGGCCGACGGGCAGACCTTCGGGGCGTTACAGATCCGTGGGGCGACGCTGTTCGACGGCTACCTGCACCTGCCCGACAAGACCGCCGAGACGTTCACCGCCGACGGCTGGTTCCGCACGGGCGACGTGGCGACGGTCAGCGAGGCGGGGGAATACCGCATCGTCGGGCGGGCCAGCGCCGACATCATCAAGAGCGGCGGGTATCGGATCGGTGCCGGTGAGATCGAGGACTGCCTGCTCACCCATCCGCAGGTGCGCGAGGTGGCGGTAGTCGGTGCCCCGCACGACGACCTGGGCCAGGAGGTGGTGGCGTTCATCGTCGGCGAGCAGTCACTGGCAGCTCGCACGCTGGTGACCTATGTGGAAAAGCGGCTGGCCCGGCACAAAAGGCCGCGCCGTGTCCACCTGGTGGAATCGTTACCGCGTAACGCCCTCGGCAAGGTGCAAAAGACAACTTTACTGTCGCTGATGGAATCGGGGACGTTGCCGGGCGGTAACTGACGCATGGCATTTCGATGACCTGCCTGGCCGAAAGGTCGAGTTTGGCTGGGACCTTCGGTCAGCTAACCGGCTCTCATATTTTCGACCCGTGGTGACTGCTCGTAGTCTCTAGGCGAACACGGGGGGTGAGTCGTGTATCTAGATGTCTCTATCTCCAGGCCGGACTCGCTACGGTTGCAGGGCTGGACCGCCAGCCGACCGAAAGTACGGCGCCGAGCGACTCCGACGTCGCGTCACCGCGGGGGAGGTGCTCGTGGAGGTACGGGTTCTGGGGCCGCTTGAGGTTCTGATCGACGGCAATCGGTTGGACCTGGGCGGACACCGGCAGCAGATCGTGTTCGCCAGCCTGGCGCTGGAGGCCAACCGGGTCGTCCCGGTGGGACGCCTGATGGAGGCCATCTACGGCGACGACCTGCCCAGCACCTCGCGGGCCCAGGTGCAGATCTGCGTCTCGGCGCTTCGGCGCCTGTTCAACACCCATGACCATCCGGACACCATCGTCACCCGGTCCCAGGGTTATCTGCTCCGGGTCACCGACGGGGACCTGGACCTCGACCGGTTCTCCAGTCTCGTCGAGGGCGGTCGCCGGGCCCGCTCCAGCCAGAATTTCGACGAGGCCGTCCGACACAGTCGCGCCGCCCTCGCTCTGTGGCGTGGCCGCGCCCTCTACGGGCTGGAAAGCCGGCTGGTCCAGTCCGCAGCCAACCGCCTCGACGAACGGCGGATCAACCTCCACGAGGACTGCGTCGAACTCGAACTCGAACTCGGCCGGCACCGCGATCTCATCCCCGAACTCTCCGACCTGGTCGAACAGCACCCACTGCGCGAACGGCTCCGTGGCCAGCTGATGCTCGCCCTGTACCGATCCGGGCGTCAGGCCGAGGCTCTCGATGTCTACCGGCAGGCCCGCCGCACCATGATCGACGAGCTGGGCCTCGAACCGAACCAGTGGCTTCAGCAACTGGAACACGCCATCCTCACCTCCGACGAGGAACTCGCCGCACCGGTCTCCCCCGCGCCCGCCCCGCCATCGGCCGTCCCGCCAGCGCTGATCTCACCCGCGCTGCTGCTGCCCGTGCCGGTCCCGCCGGCGCTGGTCGTCGCACCGGTGGACGACCTTCCCCTCGGCGCGATCACTCCGCCGGTGATCGTCGCTCCCACCGAACCGGTCGTCCCGGTCACCGTGCCCTGCCTGCTACCCACGGACATCGCCGACTTCACCGGCCGGTCCAAGCAGATCGACGTGATCGAGCAGCAGCTGTTGATGGCGGCCGAGAGCCCGACGCAGTTCGCGGTGCCGATCGTGGTGGCGGCCGGTAAACCGGGCATCGGCAAGACGACCCTCGCCGTGCACGTGGCGCACCGGGCCGCAGCGCGGTATCCGGACGGGCAGTTGTTCGCCGACATGCACGGCCGCAGCCCGCAGCGCGTCGGCCCGATGCAGGTGCTGGAACGCTTCCTGCGGACCCTCGGCGTCCCCGGAACAGCGATGCCCGAGGTGCTGGAGGAGCGCGCCGAGCTCTACCGTCACCTGCTCTCCGACCGCCGGATGCTGGTCGTGCTGGACAACGTGGCCGGTGAGAGCCAGGTGCTGCCGTTGCTGCCCGGCACCCCCCACTCGGCGGTCCTGGTCACCAGCCGCAGCCGCCTGGCCGGGCTGCCGGGCGCGATCCACCTCGACGTCGACGTCTTCGACGAGGAGCACTCGCTGGAACTCCTGGCGCACGTCGCCGGACGGGAGCGGATCGACCAGGAGCCCGCCGCGGCCGCGCAACTGGCCTACCTGTGCGGGAACCTGCCCCTGGCGCTGCGGATCGCGGGCGCCCGACTCTCCGCCCGCCAGCACTGGACCGTCGAGCACCTGGTCGAGCGGCTCGACAACGAGGCGCGGCGGCTGGACGAGCTGAAGCACAGCGGAATGGGGATCAGAGCCAGCATCTCGCTCACCTACGACAGCCTCACCGAGGAGGCCCGCCGGCTCTTCCGTCGACTCGCGGTCCTCGACGTCCCGTCGTTCTCCGGATGGGTCAGCGCCGCGCTGCTGGACGAGCCCGTGATGGACGCCCAGGACCTGCTGGACGACCTCGCCGAGGCGCAACTCGTGGAGTGCACCAGCATGGGGCCGGGGCAGGTCCCGCAGTACCGCTTCCACGACCTGATCCGGGTCTTCGCCCGCGAACGCCTCGCCGCCGAGGAGACCGTCGGCGACCGCAACGCCGCCCTGTGTCGGGTGCTCGGTGCCCTGCTGTTCCTCGCCGAGGCCGCCCATTGCGGTCTGCACGGTGGCGCCTACTTCATCCTCAGCAGTGATGCCCCGCGCTGGCCATTGCCGGACCGGCTGACCGACCAGCTGGTCACCCATCCCTTGAACTGGTTCGAACGGGAGCGGCACTCGCTGGTCGCCGGTGTGCGTCAGGCCGCGCAGGCGGGCTTCACCGATCTGTGCTGGACGCTCGCCCACACCGCGGTGACCCTCTTCGAGCCGCGCATCTACCTCAACGACTGGCGGGAGACCCACCGCATCGCGCTCGCCGCCAGCCTGGCGGCGGGTGACAGCCGTGGACAGGCAGCCATGCTCTACTCCAACGGCTCACTGTGCCTCGCCGAGCAGCGGTTCGACGAGGCGCGCCGCGACCTGGAAACCGCCGGGACCATCTTCCGCAGCCTCGGCGACGAGCAGGGGCTGGCGCTGGTCACCCGCAACATCGCGTTCGCCGACCGGATCCGGGGCGACCTGCCGGCTGCCACCACCCGTTACGAGCACGCGCTGGCGAGCTTCCGGCGCAGCGGGGACCTGGGCGCGGCCGCCTACGTGCTGCACAGCCTGGCGCAGGTGCACACGGAGAGCGGCAATCCGCACGAGGCGCTGAGCATCCTGCCGGAGGCACTGGCATTGAGCCGCAGCGCCCGCAGCCGTCGGGTGGAGGCACAGGTGCTGCACCGGATGGGCGACACCTACCTCAACACCGGGGATCCTCTCGCGGCGGCGAGCGCGTTCGCCGAGGCGCTGGCGGTCGTGCAGGACATCGGTGACCCGATCGGTGAGGCGTACGCGCTGCACGGGATGGGCGTGGCGCACATGACTGCCGGTGATCTGGTCGCCGCGGAAACCGCACTGCACAGCGCGCTGAGCCTGGCGAGTACGGCCGGCGAGCGACTCATCGAGGCGCGGGTGTCACTGGCTCTCGGGGAGCTTGCGCTCGAACGCGGCTACGCGACGCAGGCGGTGGTGCACCTGCACCGGGCACTGGGACTGTTCCGGGGCATCCGCGCGCCGAAGTTCGAACAGCGGGTGCTGACCAAGCTGACCGAGGCGTACGTGGCGGCCGGCGGCCGGGACCATCCGTCGTCCGTGGCGGCCGAGCCGGTGCGAGACAACGTGGTTCCGCTGGTGCGTCAACATCGGCTGCAGCGGCCGGATCGCACGGGCAGCGGTTCGTCGGTGGTGCAGGGCATTCGTCAGGGCTGACACTCGGGGTGCAACCGGCCGGCTCGTCAGCCGTACCGGGCTCCCGGGACGTGCGCCCGGTGGCCGTTGATCAGATGGCCCGCCGGACCCCCACGCGGTGACGATCAGCCCCAGGGCTGGCTGGGGGAAGGGGTCGTGCTCGGCGTGGGGGTGGCCGCCGGGGCCGGGGCGGTGGCGCCGTCGGCGTGTGCGGCGGTCGCTCCGAACAGCCCGACCGCGATGGCGGCGGCGGCGACGGCGATGGCGATGCGGGCCTTGACGGTGATCGAGACGTTGTTGCTCATGGCGATGTTCCTCCAGGTGAAGGGGGATTTCGTTCCGCCGTGTTCGGCGATGTCACCAACGTAGGAACGAGCCCCATCACCGCGTTATCTGTTCACCTGCCAACCCCTATCACCGCTATCGGATAGCGGCGGATAGCCGGCGATAGAACGGCGAAGGCCATCCGATAGCCGGCCGGCGCACAGTTCTGCCCAAGGCCGGGAATCCGGCAACCAACCGTCGCCCGCTCGCACTGCGGGCCCGAGCGACGGGACTGACTGGCAGGTGAAAAACGACATGAGTGTTTCGGCGCAAGCTTTGGACGGTGTGTTCGGCCGCCCTGCGGCGGGCATCCGGGCGCGACTCGAACGCGCCTCCGACGGCGGCTGGAAGCCGGTCGCCGACGCGGAGTCCGACCCCGACGGCCACATCGACGACTGGGCGGCAGAGCTTCTGGAGAGGGGCCCCTACCGGATCGTCTTCGACAGCGACCACTACTTCTCCGGCCTCGGCGTCAGCGCCGCCTACCCGGAGATCGCGGTCACCTTCCGCGTCCAGGACGAGTCCGACACCTGCCAGGTCCAGGTGCTCCTCACTCCCTACTCGTACTCGATGTACTTCGGCACCCGGGGATGAGTCAAGTGGCGCCCGGGCCGCAGGTCCCGGCACCTCACAGCGCGGAAAGGAACCCATCGTGAACCCGAGTCGACGATCTGCCGGCCGCTACCTACCCGCCGCTCCGGTGAGTCTGCCGGATCGAAGGTGGCCGAGCCGTACGGTCACCACCGCGCCCCGGTGGCTCTCGACCGACCTGCGCGACGGCAACCAGTCGCTGGCCAACCCCATGAGCCCGGCCAGGAAACTGGCCATGTTCCGATTGCTCGTGGAGATGGGTTACAAGGAGATCGAGGTCGGTTTCCCGGTGGCGAGCCAGGACGATCACGACTTCGTCCGGCTGCTGATCGAGGACGACCTGATCCCGGACGACGTCTGCATCACGGTGCTGACGCAGGCCCGCGACGAGCTGATCCGCCGCACGGTGGAAAGCCTGGCCGGCGCTCCCCGGGCACGCATCCACATCTACAACGCCACCTCGCCGCTGTTTCGCCGGGTCGTCTTCGGCATGACCCGGGCCGAGTGCCTGGACCTCGCGGTCCAGGGGACGCGGCTGATGATGAAGTACGCGGAACGCACCCTCGCCGGCACCGACCTGCGCTACCAGTATTCGCCCGAGCTGTTCAACGACACCGAGCTGGAGTTCTCACTCGAGGTCTGCGAAGCGGTCATGGACGTGTGGCAGCCGGAGCCGGACCGTCCGATCATCCTGAACTTCCCGACCACGGTCGAGCGGACCATGCCGAACATCTTCGCCGACCAGATCGAGTGGCTGGACCGCAACCTGTCCCGCCGCGAGCACGTGTGCCTCTCGGTGCACCCGCACAACGATCGCGGCACCGGCGTCGCCTCCGCGGAGCTGGCGACCCTCGCCGGCGCGCAGCGGATCGAGGGCTGCCTGTTCGGCAACGGCGAGCGGGCCGGCAACGTCTGCCTGGTCACGCTCGGGCTCAACCTCTACACCCAGGGCGTCGACCCGGGCATCGACTTCTCCGACATCAACCGGATCCGGCGCACCGTCGAGTACTGCAACGAGCTGCCGGTGCACCCGCGCCACCCGTACGGCGGGGACCTGGCCTACACCGCGTTCTCCGGCTCCCACCAGGACGCCATCAAGAAGGGTTTCGACGAGCGAGCCCGGGCCGCGATGGCGATCGGCGCGTCCGTCGACGACCTGCCCTGGGAGGTGCCGTACCTGCCGCTGGACCCGGAGGACGTCGGCCGCACCTACGAGACCGTGGTGCGGATCAACAGTCAGTCCGGCAAGGGCGGCATCGCCTACGTGCTGGCCAGCCGACACGGCCTGCGCCTGCCGCGCGACCTGCAGCTGGAGTTCGCCGGCGTGGTCCAGGCGCAGGCCGACGCCGCCGGGGTGGAGATCCCACCGGCCCGCATCGGAGAGCTGTTCCTGCGGGAGTACGTCGTGCAGCGCCCACTGTCGGTGCCGTTGCGCTTCCGCGACATGGTCGCCACCGAGCTGCACGTCGGCGGCGGCGGGTTCACCGTCGGCGCCGCCCGGGCCGACGCGGTCGAGCAGATCCGCACCACGATGCTGTCCTGGGGGATCGACGTGCGCGCCGTGCACCGCACCGGGGTCGGCGCCGTGTGCGAGCGCGACGACGTGGTCGTCTACGCCGAGTGTCGTCTCGGCACGCGTACCGTCTGGGGGGTCGGCATCGACGCCGAGCCGGACACCGCGGCCTTCGCCGCCGTCCGCGCCGCGCTCAGCCGCGCCCTCCGCTCCGGCAACGCCCTGGAAACCGTCGGGGATCTCGACGCCCCGGCGATGCACCCCGCGCCGCCCCGGCTGCGCCCGGTCCTGGCCGGCACCGTCGGCCTCAACCTGGCCGGCTGAACACCAATCGAGGCCGTTCACCACACCAGACCCTGGGGAGATCCAATGGGACTCGTTGAAAGAGACAAGGCGGTGGCCGGCCTCGAGGGTCTGCTCACCGAGGCGGTCGCGGGCCGTGGCCGGGTGGCGATGATCACCGGCACCGTCGGCACCGGCAAGAGCGAACTACTGCACACCCTGGCCGACCGGGCGGTCGACTTCGGTGCACTCGCGGTCACCGCGAGCGGCGCCCACGCCGAGCGCAACCTGCCCCTGGCGCTGCTCAGCCAGCTCTTCCACGACGCGCCCCTGCAGGACCGTGAGCGTGAGCGGGCGATGAGCCTGCTGCACGAGGGCACGGTAGCGGCCCTGGCCGCCGACAACCGCGACGACAACGAGCACATCGACGTGCAGATCGTGCACGGGCTCTGCACCATCCTGCTGGAGCTGGCCGAGCGCTACCCGCTGGCCCTGCTCGTCGACGACGTGCACCAGGCCGACCGCGCCTCGGTGGTCTGCCTGGCGTACCTGGCCCGGCGCGCCCGGTTCGCGCCGGTCCTGGTGGCCTTCACCCAGACCGAGTTCGGACGCAGCGCGGAACCGTCCTGGCAGGCGGAACTGCTGCGCCCGGGGCACGGCAGCCGGGTCAAGCTGACCCCGCTCACCGGCCTCGGTGTCCAGCAGTTCGCGGCCGAGACGGTCGGCGCGGAGGTCGCCGAACGGCTCGCCGGCCAGTGGTACCAGCTCACCGGCGGTAACCCCCTGCTGGTCAGCGGCCTGCTGGAGGACTACCAGACCGCCACCGAGGAGACCGGCGCCGCGCCGGACGAGGTGGTGGTGGGGGAGCGGTACGCCCAGGCCGTCGTGTCCTGCCTGCGCCGCGGCGAACCGCAGCTGCTGGAGGTCGCCCGCGGCGTCGCCGTGCTCGCCGACACCGAAGCGCTCGACCGGCTCCTGCGCACCGACGCCGGCGTGGTCGCGCAGGCCATGCGGGCGCTGACCACGGCCGGCATCTTCACCCTCGGTGGGTTCCGGCACCCGGTGGCCGCGGCCGCCGTGCTCTCCGGCTTCGACCAGGACGAGCGGGCGGAGCTGCACCGGCGCGCGGCGGTGCTCGCCTACGACGGCGGGGCGTCCGCGCGGGTCGTGGCCGAGCACCTGCTGTGCGCCAAGGAGGCCAGCGAGGCGTGGGGAGTGGCGGCGCTGGAGGACGCCGCCCGGCAGGCCCTGCGCGAGGGTCAGGTGGAGTCGGCCGTCAGCTACCTCAAGCTGGCCTGGCGGGCCTGCACCGACGAGCGGCAGAAAATCAAGATCATGACCACTCTGGTACGCGCCGAGTGGCGGGTCAACCCCAGCTCCTCCAGCAGCTACCTGCCCGAACTCGCCGGGGCCCTGGACAAGGGCTTCCTCCAGGGCAGCGACGCGGTGATCCTGGCCAAGGCGCTGCTGTGGCACGGGCAGCTCGCCGAGGCGGAGGTGATCCTGGAGCACCTCGCGGCCACCGGAGTGGACCTCGACCCGGCCGCCGCCGGTGAGCTGGCCATGACCCGGCCCTGGCTGCGCTGCTCGTACGCGCCCCTGGCCCAGCACTTCCGGCCGGCCCCGGTGACCGTCTCCACGGTCTCGGCCAGCCGTCGCCTGGAAGCAGCCAACGCCCTGTCCACAGTGCTCAGCGACACCCCGTCAGAGAGCGTGGCCGGGGTCGTCGAGCGCATCCTGCGCAGCTCCCGGCTCGACGAGATGAGCCTGGACACGGTGGAGAGCGCCCTGCTCACCCTCACCTACGGCGGGCACGCCGAGCAGGCCGCGCCGTGGTGTGACCTGTTCATCGAGGAGGCGCACACCCGGCGCGCACCCAGCCGGCAGGCCCGGCTCTCCGCGATCCGGGCCGAGGTGGCTCTGCGCCTCGGTGACCTGCCCGGCGCGGCCCGGCACGCCCGCCTGGCCCTGGAGATCATGCCGCCGAGCAGCTGGGGGGTGGCCGTCGGTGTGCCGCTGGCCAGCCTGGTGACGGCCTGCACCGCGATGGGTCGCTTCGAAGAGGTCGCCGAGTGGTTGGACCAGCCGGTTCCGGAGACGATGTTCCAGACCCGGTACGGGCTGCACTACCTGCACGCGCGTGGCCGCTACAGCATGGCCACCGGCCACCTGCCGCTGGCGCTGCGCGACTTCCAGAAGTGCGGTGAGCTGATGACCACCTGGGAGCTGGACGCTCCGGGTCTGGTGGCGTGGCGCACCGACGCCGCCGAGGCGCTACTGCGGATGGGACGCCCCGACCAGGCCCGCCGGCTCATCGAGGATCAGCTGGGTCGCTGCGGCAAGGACATGCCGCGCGTGCACGGCTCCGCGCTGCGCCTGCTCGCCGCGACCAGCCAGCTGCGGCACCGGCCGATGCTGCTGCGGCAGGCAGCCGACCTGTTGCAGTCCGGCGCCGACCGGTACGAGCACTCCCGGGTCCTCGTCGACCTGACCGAGGCGTACCACGCGCTGGGGGAGTCGCGGCGGGCGGGAATGATCGGCCGGCGGGCGCGGGCACTGGCGGAGGAGTGCGACGCGCAGCCGCTGCTCCGTCGGCTGTCGCAGGACATCGGCTGGGACGACAAGGAGACCGCCGCCGCACAGCCGAGCGTCACCGGCAGCGCCGCGATGCTCAGCGACGCCGAACGCCGGGTCGCGGCCCTGGCCGCGATCGGCTACACCAACCGGGAGATCTCCGACAAGCTCTACATCACGGTGAGCACTGTGGAGCAGCACCTGACGCGCATCTACCGCAAGCTCGGCGTGGTGGGGCGCACCGACCTGCCGGCCCACCTCGAACTCGATCTGTCCGCGACCGTCTGACCCCGCACACCAGGCCCCGCACCGCGTCGACGCGTGGCGGGGCCGCGGTGTGCGCGGACCGTCTCAGCGGGGGTGCGCACGGCCACCGAGCCGGCGCGCGCCGGGCAGGGCGGCTTCGGAAGCGACCACGCGACGGGCGGGACCGCTTCGGTCAGGACGGCTCGCCGGCGGGAAGAATGACGCGCAGCGGGTCACCGTGCCGGCCGTACAGGTCCTGCTCGCGGGGGTAGCCGAGCGAGACCTCCTCGAAGCGGACCCCGTCCTCCAGGGTGGTCCTCGGGATGTGCAGGTGGCCGTAGACCACCACGGCCGCCCGGTGCTCCAGGTGCCACCTCGCGGTGCCGGTGGTGCCGCACCACTGGGCGAACTGCGGATAGCGCAGCACCCAGGTCGGCTCCCGGGTCAGCGGGAAGTGGTTGACCAGCACGGTCGGCAGCGCCGGATCGCACGCGGCGAGGCGCCGCTCGGACTCCCGCAGCCGGGCCCGACACCAGTCGTCGGCGCCCTGGTAGGGGTCGGCGTGCAGCAGGAACTCGTCGGTGCAGACGATCCCGGCCGACTCGGCCCAGTGGCGCGCCTGCTCCTTCGTGGTCCCCGGCGGGCGGAACGTGTAGTCGTAGAGCACGAACAACGGCACCACGACGACCGGGCCGCCGGCCCCGCGCCACACCGGGAAGTCGTCCTCGGGCGTGACGACGCCCAGGTCACGACACATCCGTACGAGTTCGCGGTAGCGCTCTTCGCCGCGCAGCTGGACCGGGTCGTCGGCGGGCGTCCACAGCTCGTGGTTGCCCGGCACCCAGATCACCGTGGCGAAGCGTTCGGCGAGCAGGGTCAGCGCCCACCGGATGTCGGCCATCTTCTCGCCGACGTCGCCGGCGACGATCAGCCAGTCGTCGGCGTGCCCCGGGCGCAGCCCGAGCACCGTCTCCCGGTTGCGGGCATAGCCGACATGCAGATCGCTGATCGCCAACAACCTGCCGTGCGGGACCGTACCGGGAACACTCACGACGACGATCGTAGGCGCGGACCGGTGCCGGCCGGAACGCTCGCGGACCGGATCACGGGCCCTCCGAGCTGGCCTACGGGAGCTAGGGGGCCCGTTAAGGGTTGTCCGCGCACAGGCCTCTCCCGATGCTGGTTGCGATAGGCGAATGCCGGTACCAGCGCCGTTTTCGAGGATTTCCGCCGACGGTGGGATCCCTGTCGAGAGGAGACCACCGATGATCAAGGCGCGCGGTCTGACCAAGACGTTCCAGATCAACAAGTTCACCGTCGAAGCCGTACGCGGCATCGACCTCGACGTCTCGTCCGGCGAGATGGTCGGCTTCCTCGGCCCCAACGGAGCCGGCAAGTCCACCACGCTGCGGATGCTGACCACGTTGCTGCGGCCCACCTCCGGCGAGGCCAACATCGGCGGCTGCGACCTGCTCAGCGACCCCGCCGGGGTCCGTAAGCTGATCGGCTACGTCGGCCAGAACTCCTCGGCCGGCGTCGAGTACAAGGTCCGCGAGGAGCTGGTCACCCACGCCCGACTCCAGGGCCTGTCCGCCTCGGTCGCCCGCGCCCGGGTCGCCGAGATGCTGGATCAGTACGACCTGACCGGCCTCGAGGACCGCATGATCGGTGCCCTGTCCGGCGGCCAGAAGCGGCGCATCGACATCGTGATGGGCGTGCTGCACCGGCCGCCGGTGGTCTTCTTCGACGAGCCGTCCACCGGACTGGACCCGCAGAGCCGCAGCAACCTGTGGGACCACATCCGCAACCTGCGCCGCGACTACGAGACCACGGTCTTCCTCACCACCCACTACCTGGACGAGGCCGACAGCCTCTGCGACCGGATCCTCGTCATCGACGGCGGTCGGATCGTCGCCGAGGGCACCGCCGACGAGCTCAAGGCCCAGGTCAACGGCGATCTGGTGACCCTGGAAACCTCCGCGTCCCCGGAAACCGCCGCCGCCGCCGAGCGACTCGACGGCGCGACGGAGGTGACCGTCGACGGCGCGACCGTCCGGTTCCGCATCGCCCGCGGCGACCGCGTGCTGCCCGGCCTGCTGCGCGAACTCGACCGCATCAACGTCGACGTGTTCTCGGTGCGAACCAGCCGGCCGACACTCGACGACGTGTTCCTGACCGTCACCGGGCGCAGCCTTCGCGACAGCGAGACCGCCCCGGCGTTCCCGGGCCTGTGAAGTGAGGATCCCCATGTCGTTCCTGCGAGACACCTGGTTGACGTTCGACCGGGCGGTCCGGCCCGCCCTCCGCAGCCCCGCCGTGCTGATCGTCGGTGTCGCGGTGCCCCTGGTCTACCTGGTCCTGTTCGGCCCGCTGCTGGGCGGCACCACCGACGAGAACGGCCTCAGCTCCTGGCAGTGGTTCGTCCCCGGCATGCTCATCCAGCTCACCCTGTTCATCACCGCCAACGCCGGTTTCGCGCTGATCCCGGACACCCGCTCCGGCGTGCTGGAGCGGATGCAGGTCACCCCGGTCAGCCGGGTCGCCCTGCTCACCGGCCGGGTCCTCAAGGACGTGGTGCTCCTGCTCATCCAGGCGCTCCTGATGATCGGGCTGGCGCTGATCCTCGGCTTCCGGGCCGGCGTGCTGCCGATCCTCGCCGGGCTGGTCCTGCTCGCCATCATCGGGGTCGCGGTCGGCTTCGGCTCCTACGGCCTGGCGTTCAAGCTCAAGCACGAGTTCGCCCTGGCCCCGGTGGTCAGCGGCATCGTCGTACCGCTGATGCTGCTGTCCGGTGTGCTGCTGCCGATGGACCGCGCCCCGGACTGGCTGTACTACCTGTCCCGGGCCAACCCGCTCAGCTATGTCGTCGAGGCCGAGCGTGAGCTGATCAGCGGCAACTACGACCAGCAGATCGTGCTGGTCGGCACGCTGGTCGCTATCGGCCTGCTGGCCCTCACCACCACCTGGTCCCTGCGGCTGCTGCGCCGCCAGCTCGCCTGAACCGCGCCACTCCCCAACGCCGCCGGCCTCGGCGCCACGGCCCCCAGCAGGGGTCGTGGCACCGAGGCCGGCGGCGCTGGTCAGAAAGCCATCGAGGTACGCATCGACCAGACGAACACGTTGCCCAGCTCCGCGTCACGCTCGAAGTGCTCGTACCCGTCCAGGTGGCAGATCTTCAGCTTCTCGTTCGCCGCCAGCGTCTTGCTGACGACGAGGCTGCGCGGGATGACGCTGGGCCCACCGACGAGGTTGACCTGCACCACGGAGGTGAGCTGCTCGGCGGTCACCACCGTCCGGGAGTGGAAGGCCGCCTTCTCGAAGTCCAGCGGCGGGTTGGTCGCCGGGTTGGCGGCGTCGTGGCTGAAGTAGTGCTGACCCAGGAACCTGCTCAGCTCGGCCGGCGGGCCGAAAGTGTCAGTAGGAGCATCGATCGGCGTCAACAGTGTCGTGGTCATTGTTCTGCCCTCCCGAAGAGTCACCCGGTCCTTCCGGCGGAGCCCGGATCGACGCTTCCTCGCTGCCGTCCCGTTCTGCTCCGTGCTTTGTGTATTGAGAATGACTCGCGGGGCACCCCCGTAGATATCCCCTACCTACCCCTACCGGCTGACCGGTATCGGGGTGCCGTCGGGGCGCGCGAGGGTCCGTCGCGACCCCGCAGGGGTTGTTGGCCCACCAGGGCGACCATAGCGTCCTGATTGCGGATCGCCGTATTCCGGCCCAGCTCATTCCGGGTCGCTCTGCCTTGAAGAGGTGGCATCGTATGGCAAGCGAAGAAACGCTCCGGGACTATCTGAAATGGGTGACGACCGACCTGCACAAGGCGCGTCAACGCATTCGGGAGTTGGAGTCGGCCGGCTCCGAGCCGATCGCCCTGATCGGCATGGCCTGCCGCTATCCCGGCGGGGTGCACAGCCCCGAGGACCTCTGGCAGCTGGTCGCCGAGGGACGCGACGGCATCGGCGCATTCCCCACCGACCGGGGCTGGGACCTCGACGGGCTCTACCACCCCGACCCAGACAACCCGGGCACCTGCTACACCCGCGACGGCGGCTTCCTGGCCGACCTGGCCGCCTTCGACGCCGAGTTCTTCGGCGTCAGCCCGCGCGAGGCGATGGCGATGGACCCGCAGCAGCGGCTGCTGCTGGAGACCGCGTGGGAGGCCACCGAACGGGCCGGCATCGACCCGCACCGCCTGCGTGGCACCCGGACCGGCATCTTCGCCGGCACCCCGAGCACCCAGGACTACGTCTCGCTGCTCCAGCAGAACCCGCCCGAGGGCAGCGAGGGTTACTTCCTCACCGGCACCGCGCCCAGCGTGATCTCCGGCCGGGTCGCGTACCTGCTCGGGCTGGAGGGCCCGGCCGTCACACTGGACACCGCCTGCTCGTCGTCGCTGGTCGCCCTGCACCTCGCCGGTCAGGCGCTGCGCCTTGGCGAGTGCGACCTGGCCCTGGCCGGCGGCGCCACGATCCTCGCCTCGCCGACCGCGTTCATCGGCTTCAGCCGCCAGCGCGGTCTCGCCCCGGACGGACGGTGCAAGTCGTTCGCCGGCGCCGCGGACGGCACCGGATGGTCCGAGGGCGTGGGCCTGCTGATGCTGGAGCGGCTCGGCGACGCGCAACGCAACGGCCACCCGATCCTCGCGGTGCTGCGCGGGTCCGCCGTCAACCAGGACGGCGCGTCCAACGGGCTCACCGCCCCCAACGGTCCCGCCCAGCAGCGCGTCGTGTTGCAGGCTCTGGCCAACGCCGGGCTGACCACCGCCGACGTGGACGCCGTCGAGGCGCACGGCACCGGCACCGTGCTCGGTGACCCGATCGAGGCCCAGGCGCTGATCGCCACGTACGGCCAGGACCGGCCCGAGGACCGTCCCCTGTGGCTCGGCTCCCTCAAGTCCAACCTGGGGCACTCCCAGGGCGCCGCGGGCGTCGGCGGTGTCATCAAGATGGTCGAGGCGCTGCGGCACGAGACACTGCCCCGGACCCTGCACGTCGACGAGCCGACCCCGCACGTCGACTGGACCGCCGGCAACGTACGCCTGCTCACCGAGGAACGTCCCTGGCCAACCGGCGAGCGGCCGCGCCGCGCCGGGGTGTCGTCGTTCGGGATGTCCGGCACCAACGCCCACGTCATCCTGGAGGAGGCGCCGGCCGCCGAGCCGGCCTCGGTGGTGGAGCCGGCCGAGCTGGTCGCCCCGGGCGCCGGGGAGCTTCCCTGGCTGATCTCCGCCGGCACCGCCGACGCCCTGCGGGACCAGGCGTCGCGGCTGGCCGCCCACCTCGACGGCCCGGGCGCCGGCACCGAACCGGCGGACGTCGCGCACACACTGCGTACCGCCCGCTCGGTGCTCGCCCACCGCGCGGTCGTCCTCGGCCCGCGGCACCGCGCCGGCCTCGCCGCCCTCGCCACACCCGGCGGCACCACCGACACCGACGTCGTCACCGGCACCGCCGTCGGAGACGCCGAGGTGGTCTTCGTCTTCCCCGGCCAGGGCTCCCAGTGGAGCGGCATGGCCGCGGACCTGCTCGACACCGCGCCGGTGTTCGCCGACCGGATCGCCGCCTGCGCCGACGCGCTCAGCCCGCACGTCGAGTGGAACCTGCTCGACGTGCTCCGCTCCGACGACCCCGACCTGCTCGACCGGGTCGACGTGGTGCAGCCGGCGCTCTGGGCCGTGATGGTGTCGCTGGCCGAACTCTGGCGCCACCACGGCGTCACCCCCTCGGCGGTGATCGGCCACTCCCAGGGTGAGATCGCCGCCGCGGTCGTGGCCGGCGCGCTGTCCCTCCAGGACGGCGCGAAAGTCGTCGCGCTGCGCAGCCGGGCCCTGCTCCAGCTCGCCGGCACCGGCGGCATGGTCTCGGTCAGCGCCCCGCTCGGCACCGTCGAGGACCTGCTGGCCGACGGTATGACGATCGCCGCCGTCAACGGGCCGTCCGCCGTCGTGGTCGCCGGCCCGGCCGAGGCCGTGGACGCCTTCCTGACCCGATGCGAGACGGCGGGCGTCCGGGCCCGACGGGTCGCTGTCGACTACGCCTCGCACTGCGACGCCGTGGAACCGGTCGCGGCCGAACTGACCACCGCGCTGGCCGGCATCACCCCCGGCCCGGCGTCGGTGCCATTCCTGTCCACCGTCACCGGCGCCCTCGCCGACGGCGGCACCCTCGACGCCGACTACTGGTACGCCAACCTGCGCAACCCGGTCCGCCTCGACCAGGCCGTCACCGCAGCGGCCACCGCCGGCAACCGTCTCTTCCTGGAGATCAGCCCGCACCCGGTGCTGACCGCCGGGATCAGCGACACGGTCACCACCCCGGTCCTGCACACGCTGCGCCGTGGCGAGGGCGACCAACGGCGGATCGTCCGCGCGCTCGCCGAGGCGCACGTCGCCGGCGCCCCCGTCGACTGGTCCACAGTGCTGCCCGAGGCCCGGCGCACCGACCTGCCCACGTACGCCTTCCAACGGCGTCGGTTCTGGCCGGACCCGGCCCCCGAGCTGGTCGCCGCCGACCCGGTCGACGCCGAGTTCTGGGCGGCCGTCGACAACGGGGACCTGACCGGTCTCGGCATGGGCCACCTCAACGACGCCGTCGCGCAACTCGGCGACTGGCGTCGGGGACGCCGCGAGCACCGGGCGCTGGACACCTGGCGCTACCGGGTGACCTGGCGGCCGCGTACCGACCTGCCGCAGCCGCGACTCGACGGCGGCTGGCTGCTGCTCGTACCGGCGGGCACCGACCCGGACCTGGTCTCGACGATCACCGACCGGATGACCCGGGCCGGCGCGACTGTCACCGTCACCCCCGAGGCGGAACTCGCCCGGGCGCTCGACGGCGCCGCCCCGGTCGGCATCCTGTCCCTGCTCGCCCTCGACGAACACCCCACCGAAGCGCACCGGGCCCTCACCCGGGGCACCGCCGCCACCACCGACCTGCTCGCCGCCCTGCGCGGGACCCACCCGCAGACCCCGGTCTGGGCGGCCACCCGTGGCGCGGTCTCGACCGGCCCGGCCGACCCGGTACGCCGGGTCCCGCAATCGTTCGTCTGGGGTCTCGGCCGCGTCGCCGCCCTGGAACAGTCCGCCTCCTGGGGCGGCCTCGTCGACCTGCCCGAAACCCTCGACGAGCGGGCCGCCGACCGGCTCTGCGCGGTCCTGACCGGCATCACCGCCGGCGACGGCGTCGAGGACCAGGTCGCCGTGCGCTCGTCCGGTGTCCTCGCCCGCCGGCTGACGCGCGCCGCCACCGGCACCGCGCCCACCTGGCAGCCGACCGGCACCGTCCTCATCACCGGTGGCACCGGCGGCATCGGCACCGAACTCGCCCGGTGGCTCGCCCGCAACGGCGCCGACCACCTCATCCTCACCAGCCGGCGGGGCCCGGCCGCGCCCGGTGCCGCCGAGCTGACCGACGAACTCACCGCGACCGGTGTACGGGTCACCGTCGCCGCCTGCGACGTCGCCGACCTCGACGCGATCACCGCGCTGGTCCGCGACAGCGCCGACGCCGGCGACCCGATCCGCGCCGTCATCCACACCGCCGGTGTCGCCCAGCACACGCCGATCGCCGACGTCACCCTCGCCGAGTTCGCCCACGTGCTCGACGCCAAGGTCACCGGCGCCGCGAACCTCGACCGGCTGTTCTGCGAGCCCGACGACCTGGACGCGTTCGTGCTGTTCTCCTCGGTCGCCGGCACCTGGGGTAGCGGCGGGCAGATCGCGTACGCCGCCGGCAACGCCTACCTGGACGCGCTCGCCGAGGCCCGCCGGGCCCGCGGCTGCGCGGCGACCGCGGTGTCCTGGGGCGCCTGGGGTGGCGGCGGTATGGCCACCAAACAGGAGACCGCCGACCACCTGCTGCGCCGCGGCCTGCCGCCGATGCCGCCCGAGCAGACCGCTGTCGCGCTGGCGCAGGCGGTCGGGCTCGGCGAGGCCACCGTCACGGTCGCCGACGTGCGCTGGGACCGGTTCGCCCCGTCCTTCACCGTCGGGCGGCCCAGCGCCCTGCTAGCCGACCTGGACGACGCCCGCACCGCGCTGTCCGCCGCGGCTCCCGACGACGACAGCCAGGCCGCCGGGCTGCGCGAGCAACTTGCCGGGATGACACCCGGAGAACGCGACACGTTCCTGGTCGACCTGGTGCGCGGCGAGGCCGCCGCGGTGCTCGGGCATGCCGACGCCTCCGCCGTCACCCCGGACCGGGCACTGCGCGACCTCGGCTTCGACTCCCTGTCGGCCGTCGAGTTCCGCAACCGGCTCTGCACCGCGACCGGCCTGCGGCTGCCCACCACGCTCGCCTTCGACCACCCGAACGTCCAGGCCATCGCCAGGCTGCTGCGCGACGAGGTGGCCGGCACCGTCCCGGCCCCGTCGGCGAACCCCACCACGGCTCCCGCCACGGCCGAGGAGCCGGTCGCCATCGTGGCGATGAGCTGCCGCCTGCCCGGCGGGGTCCGCACCCCGGACGACCTGTGGCAACTGGTGCTGGACGGCCGCGACGCGATCGGGGACTTCCCGGCCGACCGCGGCTGGGACGTGGAAGCCCTCTACCACCCCGACCCGGACCACCCGGGCACCAGCTACACCCGCTCCGGCGGATTCCTGCACGAGGCCGCCGAGTTCGACGCCGACTTCTTCGGTATCTCCCCCCGCGAGGCGCTCGCCACCGACCCCCAGCAGCGGCTCCTCCTGGAGACCGCCTGGGAGGGCTTCGAACGGGCCGGAATCGACCCGCACTCGTTGCGCGGCAGCCGGACCGGCGTGTTCGTCGGCGCGTCGAGCCAGGGCTACGGCGCCGGCGTCCGCAACGCGCCCGAGGGCACCGAGGGCTACCTGCTCACCGGCACCGCCACCGCGGTCATCTCCGGCCGCATCTCGTACGCGCTCGGCCTCGAAGGGCCGGCGCTGACCGTCGACACCGCCTGCTCGTCGTCGCTGGTCGCCCTGCACCTGGCCGCCCAGTCGCTGCGGCGCGGCGAATGTGACCTGGCCCTGGCCGGCGGCGTCGCGGTGATCGGCAACCCGATGGTCTTCGTCGAGTTCAGCCGGCAACGCGGCCTGGCCGCCGACGGCCGGTGCAAGGCCTTCGGCGCGGACGCGGACGGCACCGGCTGGGCCGAGGGCGTCAGCGTCCTGGTCGTCGAACGGCTCCGCGACGCCGAGGCCAACGGCCACCAGGTCCTCGCCGTCATCCGGGGCAGCGCGGTCAACCAGGACGGCGCCTCCAACGGTCTCTCCGCCCCGAGCGGCCCGGCCCAGCAGCGGGTCATCCGGGCCGCCCTCGCCGACGCCGGACTCACCCCCGCCGACGTCGACGTGGTCGAGGCGCACGGCACCGGCACCGTCCTCGGCGACCCGATCGAGGCGCAGGCCGTCATCACCGCCTACGGTCCCGGCCGCGGCGAGGCCGACCCGCTGTGGCTGGGCTCGCTGAAGTCCAACATCGGCCACACCCAGGCCGCCTCCGGCGTCAGCGGGGTCATCAAGACCGTCCTCGCGCTGCGGGCCGGGGTGCTGCCCCGCACCCTGCACGCCGACGAGGCGTCACCGCACGTCGACTGGTCCGCCGGCACCGTCCGGCTGCTCACCGAGCGCCGGGACTGGCCGGACACCGGTCGTCCCCGGCGCGGCGCCGTCTCGTCGTTCGGCGTGAGCGGCACCAACGCCCACGTCATCCTGGAACACCCGGCGACCCCGGCACCGGCGGCGCCGACCGGCGGCCTGTCGCTTCCCGCCGTACCGGTCACGCTCTCCGCCGCGACCGCCCCCGCCCTGCGGGCGCAGGCGGCGGCGCTGCTCGACCACCTCGCGGACGAGCCCGCCGCGCACCTCACCGACCTCGGCTGGTCACTGGCCACGACCCGCACCGCCCTCGACCACCGCGCGACCATCGTCGCGACCGACCTCGACGAGGTACGCCGGAGCCTCACCGCCCTGCGCGACGACACCACGGCTCCCGCGCTCAGCACCGACGTCACCGTCGACGGGCGCACCGCGGTGCTCTTCACCGGTCAGGGCAGCCAGCGGGCCGGGATGGGCCGGGAGCTGTACGACGCGTACCCGGTCTACGCCGACGCGTTCGACGCGGTCTGCGCCCACCTGGACGCCCACCTCGACCGGTCGATCCGTGACCTCGTCCTCGACCCGGCACACGCCGACCTGCTGGACCGCACCGGGTACACCCAGCCGGCGCTGTTCGCCGTCGAGGTCGCCCTGTTCCGGCTCTTCGCCCACTGGGGCATCGTCCCGGACTACCTGGCCGGGCACTCGATCGGCGAGCTGAGCGCCGCGCACGTGGCCGGCGTCCTCGACCTGGCCGACGCGGCCGCCCTGGTCGCAGCCCGCGGCCGACTCATGCAGGCGCTGCCCGACGGTGGTGCGATGGCCGCCCTCCAGGCCGGCGAGGCGGAGGTGCTCGCCGCACTCGACGGGGTGGACGGCCGGATCACCGTCGCCGCCGTCAACGGACCGACCTCCACCGTGGTCTCCGGGGACGAGGCCTCGGTCGAGCAGCTCGTGGCGCACTGGCGCGACACCGGGCGGCGGGCCAGGCGGCTCCAGGTCAGCCACGCCTTCCACTCGCCGCACCTGGACCCGATGCTCGGCGAGTTCCGGCGGGCCGCGACCGCGGTGACCTACCACCCGCCGCAGATCCCCATCGTCTCCACCCTGACCGGCGAACTCGCCACCACCGCCGAGCTCACCTCGCCCGACTACTGGGTGCGGCACGCCCGGGAGACGGTCCGCTTCGCGGACGCGGTCCTCGCACTCCACCAGCGCCAGGTCCGTACGCTGCTCGAACTCGGCCCGGACCCGGTGTTGGCCGCGATGGCCGAGGAAACCCTCGCCGACCAGCCCGGCCGGGCGGCGGTCGCCGTCGCCGCGCTGCGCACCGGACACCCGGAACCGGTCAGCGTCCTCACCGCACTCGCCCGGCTGCAGACCCGCGGCACCGACCCCGACTGGACAGCGGTCTACGCCGGCTCCGACGCACGCCGCATCCCGCTACCCACGTACGCGTTCCAGCACCAGCCCTACTGGCTGCGTCCGGACCCGGCCGATTCCGCCGACAGCGGCACCGGCCACCCGCTGCTGCACACCGTCACGACGCTCGCCGACACCGGTGAGGTGCTGTTCACCGGCCGACTGGCCACCGCCCTGCAACCCTGGCTCACCGACCACACCGTGCTCGGCACGGCGATCCTGCCCGGCACCGCCTTCGTCGAGATGGCCGCGCACGCCGCCGACCACGCCGGCTGTGGCCAGGTCGAGGAACTCACCCTGGAAGCGCCGCTGGTGATCCCGGACGACTCCGGGACCCGGCTACAGGTCCGCGTCGGCCCGGCCGACGCCCACGGCCGCCGCACCCTCAGCGTGCACTCCCGCCCGGACCGGGACGACAACGGCCCGTGGACCCGGCACGCCGCCGGCACCGCCTCATCGGTGCCGGTCGGAGAACCCGACGCGGACGAGACCTGGCCGCCCACCGACGCCACCCCGATCGAGGTCGACTTCCTCTACGACTTCCTGCCCCAGCTCGGATACGGATACGGCCCGGCCTTCCAGGGCCTGCGGGCGGCCTGGCAACGCGGCGAGGAGATCTACGCCGAGGTCGCCCTGGCCGAGCCGACGGCCACCGAAGCCACCCGCTACGGCGTGCACCCGGCGTTGCTCGACGCCGCCACCCACGCCATGGGCCTCGGCATGGCGGCGGAGGCCCAGCAGGGGCTGAGCCCCACCCAGAGTCGGATGCCATTCTCCTGGACCGGCATCGGCCTGCACGCCACCGGCGCCGCCGTGGCCCGGGTGCGGATCGTCCCCAACGGCGACGACGGGGTCCGCATCGACCTCGCCGACCAGACCGGGCAGCCGGTCGCCACGGTCGGCAAGCTGGTGCTGCGCCCGGTCTCGGTCAACCAGCTGCGGCAGCCGACCGACGAGGCCCCGCTGTTCACTGTGGACTGGACGCCCGTCGACCCGCAGGCCGCCCCCACCGGTGGCCGGTACGCCGTCATCGGCGCACCCGAGGGGTTCGTGGCCGACGCGGCGGCCGCCGTCGGATCCCTTGTCGACGACTACCCGGACCTGGACGCGCTGGCCGCCTCGGGCGCCGTACCGGACCTGGTCTTCGTCCCGGCGCGGGCCGGCGGGGCCGCACCCGGCCCGGCGGTCGACGCCTGGCTGGCGCTCGCCCAGCGCTGGCTCGCCGACCCCGCCTTCGCCGGGGCACGCCTGATCCTGCTCAGCCGCGGCGCGGTCGACCCGGACCCCACCGTCGACGCTCCTGACCTGGCGTACGCCGCTGCCTGGGGCCTGATCCGCTCCGCGCAGTCGGAGGACCCGGACCGGATCGTGCTCGCCGACGTCGACGACTCGCCGCTCTCCGCGGCCAGCCTGCCCGGTGTCCTCGCCGGCGGCGAACCGCAACTGGCGGTCCGCGACGGCCGCGCATACGCGCCGAGGCTCACCCGGGCCACCGCCGCGCCCGCCGGCCTGGGCATCGACCCGGACGGCACGGTCCTGGTCACCGGGGGCACCGGCGCTCTCGGCGGCCTGCTGGCCCGGCACCTGGTCACCACCCACGGGGTACGGCACCTGCTGCTGACCAGCCGCCGTGGACCGGACGCGCCCGGTGTCGCCGAACTGACCGAGCAGCTGACCAGGCTCGGCGCGACCGTCACCGTGGCGGCCTGCGACACCGCCGACGCCGAACAGCTCGCCCACACCCTCGCCGCCGTCGCGGCCGAGCACCCGCTCACCGCGGTCGTGCACGCCGCCGGCGTCGTCGACGACGGTGTCCTCGCCTCCCTGACCCCGCAGCGGGTCGCCGCGGTCCTGGCCGCCAAGGCTGACGCCGCCCGCAACCTGCACCAGCTCACCCAGGACCGGGACCTCACCGCTTTCGTCCTCTTCTCCTCCTCGGCCGGCAGCTTCGGCGGCCCGGGACAGGGCAACTACGCCGCGGCCAACGCCTACCTGGACGCACTCGCCCGGCACCGCCGCCACCACGGCCTCGCCGCGATCTCCCTCGCCTGGGGACCGTGGTCGGTCGGAGGTGGAATGGCCGGGCAGCTCAGCGACGCCGACATCAACCGGATGACCAGCTTCGGCATCACCCCCTTCACCGCCGAGACCGGCCTCGCCGCGTTCGACGCGGCGGTGGGCGCCGGCACTCCCGTCGTCCTGCCGATCGGGTTGCAGCCGGCCGTCGCGGCCGGCAACGGCCCCGTGCCGCCGCTGCTGCGCAACCTGGTCCGTCGACCCGCCCGCCGGGTCGCGGAGAACTCCGCCGACGCTGCCGAGCCCGGTGCGGCGCTCAAGCGGCGACTCGTCGGCGCGGCACCCGCCGACCGGCCGCGGATCCTGCTCGAGATGGTGCAGACCCAGGTCGCCGCGGTCCTCGGCCACGCCTCCGCCGACGCCATCCAGCCCGACCGCGGGCTGGTCGAGTGCGGCCTCGACTCCCTCGCCGCCGTCGACCTGCGCAACCGGCTCGCCGCCGCCGCCGGTCTGCGACTGCCCGCCACGATCGTCTTCGACCAGCCGACGCCCGCGGCGCTGGCCCGCTACCTCCAGGACGAACTGCTCGACGAACGCGCCGCCTCCGCCCTGTCGGTGCTCGGCGAACTGGACCGCCTCGAAGCGGGCCTGGCCGCCGTCAGCGCCGACGACCCGGACCGCTCCAAGGTCGCCGCCCGCCTGCACAGCCTGCTCGACGCCTGGGCCGGCGCCAACCCGGCACACGACAGCGGCGCCCTGCACGGCGCCACCGCCGAGGAACTGTTCGACCTCCTCGACGACGAACTCGGCATTGCCTGACCGCATGAAACACCGACGGGGAGTGACGTTCTGATGGCCGACGAAGCCAAGCTCCTGGACTACCTCAAGCGCGCCACCAGCGACCTGCGCGACACCCGTCAGCGGTTGCGCGAGATGGAGGAGCGCGATCGCGAGCCGATCGCGATCATCGGCATGGCCTGCCGCTACCCCGGCGGTGTGGAGACGCCCGAGGACCTGTGGCGCCTGGTCGCCGACGAGCGGGACGGCATCACCGAGTTCCCCGTCGACCGCGGCTGGGACCTGGAGTCCCTCTACCACCCGGACCCCGACCACACCGGGACGTCGTACACCCACGAGGGTGGCTTCCTGCACGGGGCCGGCCAGTTCGACCCGGCCTTCTTCGGCATCTCACCGCGCGAGGCCATCGCCATGGACCCGCAGCAGCGCCTGCTGCTGGAGACGTCCTGGGAAACCTTCGAGCGGGCCGGCATCGACCCGACCGGGTTGCGCGGCAGCCGTACCGGGGTGTTCGCCGGCGTCATGTACCACGACTACGCGGTCAACCTGAACAGCATCCCGGACGACGTCGCCGGCTACCTCGGCACCGGCAACTCCGGCAGCGTCGCCTCCGGTCGGGTCGCGTACACCCTGGGGTTGGAGGGGCCGGCGGTCACCGTCGACACCGCCTGCTCGTCGTCGCTGGTCGCCCTGCACCTGGCGGTCCAGTCGCTGCGTCAGGGAGAATGCTCGCTCGCCCTGGCCGGCGGCGTCGCCGTGATGGCCACCCCGGTCGTGTTCGTCGACTTCAGCAAGCAGCGCGGCCTCTCCACCAACGGCCGGTGCAAGTCGTTCGCCGCCGCCGCGGACGGCACCGGCTGGGCCGAGGGCGCCGGCATGCTCCTCCTGGAACGGCTCTCCGACGCGGTCCGCAACGGCCACCGCGTCCTCGGCGTCGTCCGGGGCACCGCGGTCAACCAGGACGGCGCCAGCAGCGCCCTGACCGCCCCGAACGGCCCGGCCCAGCAGCGCGTCATCCGTAGCGCCCTGGCCAACGCCCGGGTCCCCGCCGAGCACGTCGACCTCGTCGAGGCGCACGGCACCGGCACCACCCTGGGTGACCCGATCGAGGCGCAGGCCCTGATCGCCACCTACGGCCAGGACCGATCCGCCGACGAGCCGCTGTGGCTGGGGTCGATCAAGTCGAACATCGGGCACACCCAGGCCGCCGCCGGTGTCGCCGGCATCATCAAGATGCTGATGGCGATGCGGCACCGGACCATGCCGCGAACGCTGCACGTGGACGAGCCGACGCCACAGGTGGACTGGTCGGCGGGCGCTGTGGAACTGCTCACCACGGCCCGGCCGTGGCCCGGCACCGAGGACCGGCCGCGCCGGGCGGGTGTGTCGTCGTTCGGGGTCTCCGGCACCAACGCGCACGTCATCATCGAGGAACCGCCGGCCGCCGACGTCCCGCAGCGGGACGCAGTCGTCCTGCCGGCACGGGTGCCGTGGGTGCTGTCGGCTCGGTCGCCGGAGGGTTTGCGGGGTCAGGCGTCGCGGTTGGCGGCGGTGACGGGTGTGGATCCGGTGGATGTCGGGTTCTCGTTGGTGTCGTCGCGGTCGTTGCACGCGCATCGGGCGGTGGTGTTCGGGTCGGAGGAGCTGGCGGCGCTGGCTGCTGGTGAGTCGGGTCCGGTCGTCGGGTCGGTGGTGCGGGGCAAGACGGCGTTCGTGTTCTCCGGTCAGGGGTCGCAGCGGCCGGGTATGGGGCTGGGGTTGGCGTCGTCGTTCCCGGTGTTCGCTGAGGCGTTCGACGCGGCCTGCGCGGAGCTGGATCGTCATCTCGACCGCCCGTTGCGCGAGGTGATCGCCGAGGGAACCGACCTGGATCAGACCGTCTACACGCAGGCGGCGTTGTTCGCGGTCGAGGTCGCGCTGTTCCGCCTCGTTGAGTCGTTCGGCGTGACGCCGGACTTCCTGGTGGGGCACTCGATTGGTGAGATCGCCGCCGCGCACGTTTCCGGGGTGCTGTCCCTGTCGGATGCGGCGAAGTTGGTCGCCGCCCGTGGTCGGTTGATGCAGGCCCTGCCGTCGGGTGGCGTCATGGTCGCGGTGCGGGCCACCGAGGCGAAGGTGCTGCCGTTGTTGACCGACGGGGTGTCGGTCGCGGCGGTGAACGGTCCGCGTTCGGTGGTGCTGTCCGGTGTGGCCGACGAGGTGACCGCGGTCGCCGCGAGGTTTGAGAAGTCGAAGCGGTTGCGGGTCAGTCACGCGTTCCACTCGGTGTTGATGGAGCCGATGCTGGCCGAGTTCGCTCAGGTCGCGGGTTCGTTGACCTACGCGTCGCCGCGGATTCCGGTGGTGTCGAACGTGACCGGGCAGGTCGCGGAGGCGCAGGACGCCGACTACTGGATGCGGCACGTGCGGGAGGCGGTGCGCTTCGCCGACGGCATCTCCACCCTGGAGGGTCTGGGTGTCAGCACGTTCGTGGAGATCGGCCCGGACGGCGTGCTCTCGGCGATGGGCGCGGACTGCGTTTCCGACGCGGTGTTCGTACCGGTGCAACGCTCTGACCGCGACCAACCGACCACCCTGCTCACCGCCCTGGCCCAGGTCTTCGTGCGCGGCGTCGCGGTGGACTGGACCTCGTACCTGGCCGGCGGACAACTGATCGACCTGCCCACCTACGCCTTCCAGCGGCAGCAGTACTGGCTCACCTCGCCGCCCGCCGAGCGGACGGAAACGGCCGGCGATCCGGCCGACGGGCACTTCTGGTCGGCGATCGAGCGCCAGGACACCGCCTTCCTCGCGGAAACCCTGGGCCTCGGCTCGGACGAGGACCGCGAAACCCTGGAAGCGCTGCTGCCGGCGTTCTCCGCGTGGCGGCGGCGACGGCACACCCACGCGGTGCTCGACACGCTGCGCTACCGGATCGGCTGGGAGCCGCTGACCGGCTCGCCCCGCACGCCGGCGACCGGTCGCTGGCTCGTGCTGACCAGCGCCGACGTCGACGTCGACGCGACGCTGCTGACCGCGCTCGGCGACACCACAGTGCTCACCGTGACACCGGAGCGCGGCACTCTCGCCGAGCGACTGCGCGCCGCCGGGCCCGCCGACGGCATCCTGTCCCTGCTCGCCCTGGACCCCGCGCTCGACCCGGCGGCGACCCTCCTGACCGCCGCGCAGGCCTGCGCCGACGCGGGCCTGGAAGCGCCACTCTGGGCCGCCACCCGGGGCGCCGTCTCCACCGGCCGCGCCGACCACCTCGACGCGCCCCGCCAGGCCCTGGCCTGGGGTCTCGGCCGTGTCCTCGGCCTGGAACGCCCCCACCTCTGGGGCGGCCTCATCGACCTGCCCGAGAAGCTCGACCAGCGCGCCGCCGAACGGGTAGCCGCCGCGCTGCTCGGCAGCGGCGAGGACGAGATCGCGGTACGCGGTTCCGGCACCTACGTACGCCGCCTGCTTCGCGACCCGCGCCCCGCCGCCGCGCCCCGCGACGCGTGGCTGCCGCGCGGCACCGTCCTGATCACCGGCGGAACCGGCGGTCTCGGTGCCCGAATGGCGAGCTGGGTCGCGGTCCGCGGCGCCGAACACGTGGTCCTGGTCAGCCGCCGGGGCATCCACGCCCCCGACGCTGATCTGGTGGCTGCCGAGGTCCGCCGCCACGGCGCCCGGGTGACAGTCACCGCCTGCGACGTCGCCGACCCCGCAGAGGTGAACCGGCTGGTCGAGCGACTGCGGGCGGACGGCGAGCGGATCGGCACCGTGGTGCACGCCGCCGGCGTCGACCACCACACCGACCTTGCCACCGCCACCGACGCCGACCTCGACGCGGTCCTGGCCGCCAAGGTCGCCGGTGCGATCAACCTGGACGCCGCGCTCGGCGACGAACCCAGCACCTTCGTCCTGTTCTCCTCCATCTCCGGTGTCTGGGGCAGCGGAGGGCAGGCCGCGTACTCGGCGGGCAACGCCTTCCTCGACGCGTTCGTCGAGTGGCGCCGCGCCCGTGGCCGCGCGGCCACCTCGATCGCCTGGGGCGTCTGGGCCGGCGGGGGCATGGCCGAAGACCCGGAGATCACCGAGCAGCTGCGCCGGCGTGGCCTGCTCACCCTCGACCCGGAACTCGCCCTCTCCGGCCTCCAGTCGGTCCTCGACCACGACGAGACCTGCGTGACCATCGCCGACGTCGACTGGAACCGCTTCCTCCCGATGTACGCGTCGGCCCGCGTCCGTCCCCTGGTCAGCACGCTGCCCGACCACCTTCGCCTCCAGGCCGCCACCGCGGAGCCGGCCGCGCCGGCCGCCGGTCGGTACGCCGCGATGAGCGCGGAGGAGCGGGCCCGCGAGCTGCTCGACCTGGTGGTCACCAGCGCCGCCGCCGTCCTCGGGCACACCGGCGCCGGCCTGATCGACGCCGACCAACCGTTCAAGGAACTCGGCTTCGACTCCCTGACTGCGGTGGAGTTGCGTAATCGGTTGAATGTGGTGACGGGTTTGCAGTTGCCGTCGAGTGTTGTTTTTGATTATCCGTCGGCGGGTGTGTTGGCGGGGTTTTTGGGGTCGTTGTTGGGTGGGGATCAGGGTTCTGGCCCGGAGGTTGTCGCTTCGTCGGTGGTGGTGGATGAGCCGGTGGCGATTGTGGGTATGGCGTGTCGTTTTCCGGGTGGTGTGGGTTCGCCGGATGAGTTGTGGGATTTTGTGGTTTCGGGTGGGGATGGGGTGGTGGAGTTTCCGTCGGATCGGGGTTGGGATCTGTCGGGGTTGGCCGGTGATGGGGAGTCGTTCGGGACGTCGTATGTGTCGTCGGGTGGGTTTTTGGAGGGTGTGGCGGGGTTCGACGCGTCGTTTTTCGGGGTGTCGCCGCGTGAGGCGTTGGCGATGGATCCGCAGCAGCGTTTGTTGTTGGAGGTGTCGTGGGAGGCGTTGGAGTCGGCGGGTGTGGATCCGTTGGGTTTGCGGGGTTCTCCGGTTGGTGTGTTCACGGGGACTAATGGTCAGGATTATTCGACGTTGTTGTTGGCGGTGCCGCGGGAGGCTGATGGTTTCCTGGGGACGGGTAATGCGGCGAGTGTGTTGTCGGGTCGGGTTTCGTATGTGTTAGGTGTGGAGGGTCCGGCGGTCACTGTTGATACGGCGTGTTCGTCGTCGTTGGTGGCGTTGCATTTGGCGGTGCAGGCGTTGCGGTCGGGTGAGTGTGGTTTGGCTCTGGCCGGTGGTGTGACGGTGATGTCGACGCCGGGGACGTTCATTGAGTTTTCGCGGCAGCGGGGGTTGTCCGGTGATGGGCGGTGTAAGGCGTTCGCGGCGGCGGCGGATGGCACGGCGTGGGGTGAGGGTGTTGGCGTTCTGGTGGTGGAGCGCTTGTCGGACGCGGTGCGCAACGGGCATCCGGTGTTGGCGGTGGTGCGGGGGAGTGCGGTCAATCAGGACGGTGCCTCGAATGGTTTGACCGCACCGAACGGTCCGTCGCAGCAGCGGGTGATTCGTACGGCGTTGGGCAGCGCGGGGTTGGGTGCTACTGATGTTGATGTGGTGGAGGCGCATGGCACGGGCACCCGGTTGGGTGACCCGATCGAGGCGCAGGCGTTGTTGGCCACCTATGGGCAGGACCGTGCTGGTGGTGAGCCGTTGTGGTTGGGGTCGGTCAAGTCGAACATCGGCCACACCCAGGCCGCCGCGGGTGTCGCGGGTGTCATCAAGATGGTCCAGGCCCTCAAGCACAATGTGTTGCCCGCGACGTTGCATGTGGACGAGCCGACTCCGCAGGTCGACTGGTCGACCGGTGCGGTGCGGTTGCTCACCGAAACCCGCCCCTGGCACCCACAGACCAACCGACCACGCCGGGCGGGTGTGTCCTCCTTCGGGTTCTCCGGCACCAACGCCCACCTGATTCTGGAGGAACCACCCACCACCGAACCCACCGACCGCCCGGCTACTCAAGCGGGCCCGGTCCCGTGGCTGATCTCCGCGCGCAGCGACGACGCCCTGCGCGCCCAGGCCGCCCGACTCGCCAACCACCTCGACCAACGACCCGGAACCGACCCGGCAGACGTCGGTCGTTCGCTGGCCGCTCGCGCCACCCTCGCGCACCGGGCTGTCGTCCTGGCTGAGGATCGGCAGGCAGCGTTGACTGCCCTCGCCGCCGGAGCTGCGGCTCCCGGTCTGGTCACCGGCACCGCGCAGGGCGGGCGCACCGCCTTCGTCTTCTCCGGTCAGGGTTCGCAGCGGCCCGGCATGGGCCTGGAGCTGGCCGAGACCTTCCCGGTGTACGGGGACGCGTTCGACGCGGTCTGCGCCGAGCTGGACCGTCACCTCGACCGGCCGATCCGCGACGTGATCGCGAACGACGCGAAGGCCCTGGACGAGACCGTCTTCACGCAGGCGACGTTGTTCGCGGTCGAGGTGGCGTTGTTCCGCCTCGTTGAGTCGTTCGGTGTCACACCGCACTACCTGGTCGGGCACTCGATCGGGGAGATCGCCGCCGCACACGTTTCCGGGGTGCTGTCCCTCGCTGACGCGGCGAAGCTGGTCGCGGCCCGAGGCCGCTTGATGCAGGCACTGCCGTCGGGTGGGGTCATGGTCGCGGTGCGGGCTACCGAGGCGGAGGTGTTGCCGCTGCTGACCGACGGGGTGTCGGTCGCGGCGGTGAACGGCCCACGTTCGGTGGTGCTGTCGGGTGCCGCCGACGAGGTGGCCGCGGTGGCGAAGAAGTACAAGTCGAAGCGGCTGCGGGTCAGTCACGCGTTCCACTCGGTGTTGATGGAGCCGATGCTGGCCGAGTTCGCTCAGGTCGCGGAGACGTTGACCTACGCGTCGCCGCGGATTCCGCTGGTGTCGAACCTGACCGGGCAGGTCGCGGAGGCGCAGGACGCCGGCTACTGGGTGCGGCACGTGCGGGAGGCGGTGCGGTTCGCCGACGGCATCGCCACCCTGGAGAACCTGGGTGTCGCCACATTCGTCGAGATCGGCCCCGACGGGGTTCTGGCCGCGATGGGCGCGGACTGTGTGACGGACGCGGTGTTCGTACCCGTGCAACGCTCTGACCGGGACCAACCGACCACCCTGTTTACCGCCCTGGCCCAGGTCTTCGTGCGCGGCGTCGCGGTGGACTGGACGCCGTGCCTGACCGGTGGACGCCTCATCGACCTGCCCACCTACGCGTTCCAGCACGAGCGTTACTGGCCGAGCGTTCCCGAGCCGGTGGCCGTCACCGACGCGGGCGAGCCGGCCGACGCCGACTTCTGGGCCGCCGTCGAGGACGGTGACCTGGCCCGGCTCGGCATCACCGTGGACAGCGCCGGTGACCTGCTCCCGGCCCTGGTCGAGTGGCGCCGCAAGCGCCAGGACGCCGAAGTCGTCGACGGCTGGCGCTACCGGGCCACCTGGCGGCCGGTCACCGGAGAGGCCGCCGACACCCTCGACGGCCGCTGGCTGATCGCCGGCGTCGATCGGGCCGACGAGAACCTTGTCGGTTCCCTCGCGCGGACCCTGACCGAAGCCGGAGCCGAGGTGCTCCACGCGCACGACTCGACCGAGCTGGGCGACCTGTCCGCACCGATCGCCGGCATCGTCGCCTTGCCCGACACCGGAGCCGAACTGCTCGCCCTGGTGCAGCAGCTGACTGGCGCGAGTATGACCGCCCCGCTGTGGGTGGTGACCACCGGCGGTGCACCAGTGGGCCGCGCCGACGCCGTCACCCCGGAAGCGTCCGCGGTCTGGGGTGTGGGTCGCGTGGTGGGTCTGGAGGTGCCGCATCTGTGGGGTGGTCTTGTCGATGTCCCGGCGGGCTGGGATGCGCGGGTGGGTGCCCGGTTGGTGCGGGTGTTGGCTGGTGGCTTTGGTGCCGAGGATCAGGTGGCGGTGCGGCCCTCCGGTGTGTACGTGCGGCGGTTGGTCCGTTCGGCGGTGGTGGCTGGTGAGCAGCCGGCCTGGCAGCCCTCCGGCACGGTATTGGTGACCGGCGGAACGGGCTCGCTGGGTGGTCGGGTCGGCGTGTGGGCGGCCGAGCGTGGTGCCGAGCATGTGGTGCTGGTGTCGCGGCGCGGTTCGCAGGCCGCAGGGGCGGCGGACATCGCGGCCGCGGTCGAGGCGGCAGGTGCGCGGGTGACCGTCGCCGCCTGCGACATGGCCGACCGGGACGCGGTCAGCGCGTTGCTGCAGAGCCTGGACGCACCCGTACGAGCCGTCGTGCACGCCGCAGGTGTCGAGCGGACGGCGGTGCTGACTGACCTCACGCCTGAGATCTGGGACGAGGTCGTGTCCGGCAAGACCGCAGGTGCGGTGCACCTGGACGAGTTGCTGCCCGATGACCTGGACGCGTTCGTGGTGTTCTCGTCGATCTCTGGGATCTGGGGTAGTGGTGGTCAGGGTGCGTACGCGGCGGCGAATGCGTTTTTGGATGGGTTGATCGCGGCGCGTCGGGCTCGTGGTGTGGTGGGTACGGCGTTGTCGTGGGGTCCGTGGGCTGGTGGGGGGATGGTCGCGGCGGCCGGTGATGACGGGCAGTTGCGTCGTCGGGGGTTGCCGCCGATGTCGGCGGAGTTGGCGATGGCCGCGTTCGCGCAGGTGGTGGGGTCGGGGGAGCGGGCGGTCACGGTCGCTGACGTGGACTGGGAGCGGTTTGGTGCGTCGTTCACCTCGGCCAGGCCGCGTCCGTTGCTGGACGAGGTCTACACCCCGGTCGAGGATGTGGTCGCGCAGAGCACTGTCCTCGACGGCCTGAGCGCCACCGAACGCGCGAAGCGACTCCTGGACGTGGTCCGTACCGAAGCGGCCGCGGTCCTCGGGTTGGGTGGCGTCGCCGACATCGGCACCGACCGACCCTTCCGCGAACTCGGCTTCGACTCCCTCACCGCGGTGGAACTCCGCAACCGGTTGGCCGCCACGACCGGTCTGCAATTGCCGTCGAGCGTTGTTTTTGATTATCCGTCGGCGGGTGTGTTGGCGGGGTTTTTGGGGTCGTTGTTGGGTGGGGATCAGGGTTCTGGCCCGGAGGTTGTCGCTTCGTCGTCGGTGGTGGTGGATGAGCCGGTGGCGATTGTGGGTATGGCGTGTCGTTTTCCGGGTGGTGTGGGTTCGCCGGATGAGTTGTGGGATTTTGTGGTTTCGGGTGGGGATGGGGTGGTGGAGTTTCCGTCGGATCGGGGTTGGGATCTGTCGGGGTTGGCCGGTGATGGGGAGTCGTTCGGGACGTCGTATGTGTCGTCGGGTGGGTTTTTGGAGGGTGTGGCGGGGTTCGACGCGTCGTTTTTCGGGGTGTCGCCGCGTGAGGCGTTGGCGATGGATCCGCAGCAGCGTTTGTTGTTGGAGGTGTCGTGGGAGGCGTTGGAGTCGGCGGGTGTGGATCCGTTGGGTTTGCGGGGTTCGCCGGTTGGTGTGTTCACGGGGACTAATGGTCAGGATTATTCGACGTTGTTGTTGGCGGTGCCGCGGGAGGCTGATGGTTTCCTGGGGACGGGTAATGCGGCGAGTGTGTTGTCGGGTCGGGTTTCGTATGTGTTAGGTGTGGAGGGTCCGGCGGTCACTGTTGATACGGCGTGTTCGTCGTCGTTGGTGGCGTTGCATTTGGCGGTGCAGGCGTTGCGGTCGGGTGAGTGTGGTTTGGCTCTGGCCGGTGGTGTGACGGTGATGTCGACGCCGGGGACGTTCATTGAGTTTTCGCGGCAGCGGGGGTTGTCCGGTGATGGGCGGTGTAAGGCGTTCGCGGCGGCGGCGGATGGCACGGCGTGGGGGGAGGGTGTTGGCGTTCTGGTGGTGGAGCGCTTGTCGGACGCGGTGCGCAACGGGCATCCGGTGTTGGCGGTGGTGCGGGGGAGTGCGGTCAATCAGGATGGCGCCTCGAATGGTTTGACCGCACCGAACGGTCCGTCGCAGCAGCGGGTGATCCGAGCCGCGCTCGCGGCCGCTGATCTCTCGACCTCCGATGTGGATGTGGTGGAGGCGCACGGCACCGGAACCCGGCTCGGCGACCCGATCGAGGCGCAGGCGCTGCTCGCCACCTACGGCCAGGACCGCCTCGCCGACCAGCCACTGTGGCTCGGGTCGGTCAAGTCGAACATCGGCCACACCCAGGCCGCCGCAGGCGTCGCCGGGGTGATCAAGATGGTCCAGGCGCTCAAGCACGGGGTGCTGCCCGCGACGATGCACGTGGACGAGCCCACCCCCCAGGTCGACTGGTCCGCCGGTGATGTGCGGCTGCTGACCGAGACCCGCCCGTGGCAACCGCAGGCCGGCCGAACCCGCCGCGCCGGGGTGTCGTCGTTCGGATTCTCCGGCACCAACGCCCACCTGATTCTGGAGGAACCACCCACCAGCGAAGCAGTTGACTCTCCGACCGCCGCGCCGAACGCGGTGGTGCCGTGGCTGATCTCCGCGCGCAGTGACGACGCCCTGCGCGCCCAGGCCACCCGACTCACCAACCACCTCGACCAACGACCCGAAACCGAGCCCGTCGACGTCGGTCACACCCTCGCCACGCATCGCGCCGCCCTGCCGTACCGGGCTGTGTCGCTCGGCGCCGACCACCGTGACGCCCTCGACGCGCTCGCGGCCGGCACCTCGACGGCCGGTCTGGTCGTGGGCGAGGTCTCCGACGGCAAGCTCGCGTTCGTCTTCTCCGGCCAGGGATCCCAGCGCTCGGGCATGGGCCTGGAACTGGCCGAGACGTACCCGGTCTTCGCCGACGCGTTCGACGCGGCCTGCGCCGAACTCGACATCCACCTGGACCGCCCGCTGCGCGACGTGATCACCGAGGGCGTCGAGCTCGACCAGACCCTCTACACCCAGACGGCGCTGTTCGCCTATGAGGTCGCCCTCTACCGCTTGGTCGAGTCGTTCGGGGTCACCCCCGATTACCTGGTCGGGCACTCGATCGGGGAGATCGCCGCCGCCCACGTCGCCGGCGTGCTGTCCCTCACCGACGCGACGACGTTGGTCGCGGCCCGAGGTCGGCTGATGCAGGCCCTGCCGGCCGGCGGCGTCATGGTGGCCGTACGGGCCACCGAGGCCGAGGTGCTGCCGCTGCTGACCGAGGGCGTGGACATCGCGGCGATCAACGGACCCCGCTCGATAGTGCTGTCCGGTGCCGTTGACGCGGTGGCGACCGTCGCCGCCCACTTCGAGAAGTCCAAGCGACTGCGGGTCAGCCACGCCTTCCACTCCTCGCTGATGGAGCCCATGCTGGGCGCCTTCGCCCAGGTGGCCGGCGGACTGACCTACCACCCGCCGCGCATCCCGGTCGTCTCCAACATCACCGGACAGGTCGCGACGGCGCAGGACGCCGACTACTGGGTGCGGCACGTCCGCGAGGCGGTGCGCTTCGCCGACGGCATCGCGGCGCTGGAGGCCGACGGCGTCACCACCTTCCTCGAAATCGGCCCGGACGGCGTACTCGCCGCCATGGGAGCGGACTGCGTTACCGGGGCCGCGCTCGTCCCCCTTCAGCGCGCGACCCCCGACCAGGTGCTGACCTTCCTCACCGGCCTGGCCCGAGCCTTCGTCCGCGGCGTCCCGGTGGACTGGGCGCAGTGCTACCCCGGCGGTCGCCTCATCGACCTGCCCACCTACGCCTTCCGGCACCGCGACTACTGGCCGAGCACTACCCTGGCCGACGTCTTCTCCGGCGTCGACGGTGGGGCGTCCGGTGCCGGCGACGACGACTTCTGGGCCGCCGTCCAGGACGGCGACCTGGACCGGCTCGGCATCACCGTGGACAGCGCCGGCGACCTGCTCCCGGCCCTGGTCGAGTGGCACCGCAAGCGCCAGGACGGCTACCTCCTCGACGACCGGCGCTACCGCGTCGAGTGGCGCTCGGCGACCGGGGACGCGGCGGCCGCCCTGACCGGCTCCTGGCTGGTCATCGGCCCCACCGGCACCGGCGAGGGCATCACCACCACTCTGGCGGGCGCCGGAGCGGACGTCATCAGCGTCGAACTGGCCCCGACCGCCGACCGGGCCGTCGTCGCTGCCGTCCTCAACGACCTGCCGGAGGACGTGACCGGCGTCGTCTCGCTCTTCGCCCTGGAGACCGGGCTCACCGACCCAGCTGAACTCACCCTCGCCCTGGTGCAGGAGCTGGTGCGGGCTGGCGTTGTCGCTCCGCTGTGGGTGGTGACGGCCGGCGGTGTGTCGGTGGGACGTGCGGATGTGGTCAGTCCGGAGGCCTCGGCGGTGTGGGGTGTCGGTCGGGTGGTCGGCCTGGAGTTGCCGCACCTGTGGGGTGGTCTTGTCGATGTCCCGGCGGGCTGGGATGCGCGGGTGGGTGCCCGGTTGGTGCGGGTGTTGGCTGGTGGCTTTGGTGCCGAGGATCAGGTGGCGGTGCGGCCCTCCGGTGTGTACGTGCGGCGGTTGGTCCGTTCGGCGGTGGTGGCTGGTGAGCAGCCGGCCTGGCAGCCCTCCGGCACGGTATTGGTGACCGGCGGAACGGGCTCGCTGGGTGGTCGGGTCGGCGTGTGGGCGGCCGAGCGTGGTGCCGAGCATGTGGTGCTGGTGTCGCGGCGCGGTTCGCAGGCCGCAGGGGCGGCGGACATCGCGGCCGCGGTCGAGGCGGCAGGTGCGCGGGTGACCGTCGCCGCCTGCGACATGGCCGACCGGGACGCGGTCAGCGCGTTGCTGCAGAGCCTGGACGCACCCGTACGAGCCGTCGTGCACGCCGCAGGTGTCGAGCGGACGGCGGTGCTGACTGACCTCACGCCTGAGATCTGGGACGAGGTCGTGTCCGGCAAGACCGCAGGTGCGGTGCACCTGGACGAGTTGCTGCCCGATGACCTGGACGCGTTCGTGGTGTTCTCGTCGATCTCTGGGATCTGGGGTAGTGGTGGTCAGGGTGCGTACGCGGCGGCGAATGCGTTTTTGGATGGGTTGATCGCGGCGCGTCGGGCTCGTGGTGTGGTGGGTACGGCGTTGTCGTGGGGTCCGTGGGCTGGTGGGGGGATGGTCGCGGCGGCCGGTGATGACGGGCAGTTGCGTCGTCGGGGGTTGCCGCCGATGTCGGCGGAGTTGGCGATGGCCGCGTTCGCGCAGGTGGTGGGGTCGGGGGAGCGGGCGGTCACGGTCGCTGACGTGGACTGGGAGCGGTTTGGTGCGTCGTTCACCTCGGCCAGGCCGCGTCCGTTGCTGGACGAGGTCTACACCCCGGTCGAGGATGTGGTCGCGCAGAGCACTGTCCTCGACGGCCTGAGCGCCACCGAACGCGCGAAGCGACTCCTGGACGTGGTCCGTACCGAAGCGGCCGCGGTCCTCGGGTTGGGTGGCGTCGCCGACATCGGCACCGACCGACCCTTCCGCGAACTCGGCTTCGACTCCCTCACCGCGGTGGAACTCCGCAACCGGTTGGTCACCACGACCGGCCTGCACCTGCCGTCCAGCGTCGTCTTCGACTACCCGAACGCCGCCACGCTCGCCGGCCACCTGGCCGCCCTGCTCGGCGCCGACGACAGTGCCACCCCGGAGACGCGGGTGACGGCCGCCGCCAACGAACCGATCGCCATCGTCGGCATGGCCTGCCGCTACCCCGGTGGGGTCGGCTCGCCGGAGGACCTGTGGCGACTGGTCGACACCGGCACCGACGCCGTTTCGAGTCTGCCCGTCGACCGAGGCTGGGACCTGGACGCCCTCTACGACGCCGACCCCGACGCCCGCGGCACCTCGTACGCCGCAGCCGGCGGCTTCCTCGACGGCGTGGCCGACTTCGACGCCCGGTTCTTCGGCATCTCACCCCGCGAGGCGCTCGCCATGGACCCGCAGCAGCGCCTGCTGCTGGAGACGTCCTGGGAGGCGGTGGAGCGGGCCGGCATCGACCCGGCCGCACTGCGCGGCACCCACACCGGCGTCTTCACCGGCACCAACAGCCACGACTACCCGACCCTGCTGATGGCGGCACCGGACGCCGTGGAGGGCTACCTGGCCACCGGCAATGCCGCCAGCGTCATCTCCGGCCGGGTGTCCTACGCGCTGGGTCTGGAAGGGCCGTCCGTCTCCGTGGACACCGCCTGCTCGTCGTCACTTGTCGCGTTGCACCTGGCCGCCCAGGCACTGCGGTCCGGCGAGTGCGACCTCGCCCTCGCCGGCGGCGCGATCGTGATGGCCACCCCGGGCACGTTCACCGAGTTCTCCCGCCAGCGTGGTCTCGCCGCCGACGGCCGGTGCAAGTCGTTCGCCGCCGCCGCCGACGGCACCGGCTGGGCCGAGGGCGTGGGTGTCCTGCTGGTGGAACGCCTCTCCGACGCCCGACGCAACGGCCACCAGGTCCTCGCCCTGGTCCGCGGCAGCGCGATCAACCAGGACGGTGCCTCCAACGGCCTCACCGCCCCGAACGGCCCCGCGCAACAACGGGTGATCCGGGCGGCTCTCGCCGCCGCCGACCTCACGACCGCCGACGTCGACGCGGTCGAGGCACACGGCACCGGCACCGTGCTCGGCGATCCGATCGAGGCACAGGCGCTGCTCGCCACGTACGGCCAGGACCGCCCGAAGGACCAACCGCTCTGGCTCGGCTCGATCAAGTCGAACATCGGCCACTCGCAGGCCGCCGCGGGCGTCGCCGGGATCATCAAGATGGTCGAGGCGATGCGACACGAGACCCTCCCGCGAACCCTGCACGTCGACGAGCCGACCCCGCACGTGGACTGGTCCGCCGGCTCGGTGGAACTCCTCACCGAAGCGCGACCGTGGCCGGCCGGCGACCACCCGCGCCGCGCCGCCATCTCCTCGTTCGGCATGTCCGGCACCAACGCGCACGTGATCATCGAGGAGCCACCGGCCGCCGACGCCAGTCCGCCGGCCCGGCACCGGCCGCAGGCGGGCATCGTGCCGTGGACGCTCTCCGCACGCAGCCCCGGCGCGCTGCGCGACCAGGCCGCGCGCCTGCTGACCTGGATGACCGGCGGGAAACAGCCGGACGCGATCGACGTCGGGCACTCGCTGGCCACCACCCGCGCGGCGCTGACCGAACGCCTGGTGGTTCTCGGCCCCCAGCACGGCGACGCCCTGGCGGCGGCAGCGGCCGGTAAGCCGGCCGCCGGCCTGGTGACCGGCGAGACCTCCGACGGCAAGCTGGCCTTCGTCTTCTCCGGTCAGGGTTCGCAGCGGCCCGGCATGGGCCTGGACCTGGCCGAGGCCTTCCCGGTGTACGCGGACGCGTTCGACGCGGCCTGCGCGGAGCTGGACCTCCACCTCGACCGGCCGATCCGCGACGTGATCGCGGATGACGCGGAGGCCCTGGATCAGACGGTCCACACGCAGGCGGCGTTGTTCGGGGTCGAGGTGGCGTTGTTCCGCCTCGTTGAGTCGTTCGGTGTCACTCCCGATTACCTGGTCGGGCACTCGATCGGTGAGATCGCCGCCGCACACGTCGCCGGGGTGTTGTCCCTTGCCGACGCGGCGAAGCTGGTCGCGGCCCGGGGTCGGTTGATGCAGGCTCTGCCGGTCGGTGGGGTGATGGTGGCGGTGCGGGCCACTGAGGCGGAGGTGCTGCCGCTGCTGACCGACGGGGTGTCGGTCGCGGCGATCAACGGTCCGCGTTCGGTGGTGCTGTCGGGTGCCGCTGACGAGGTCGCCGCGGTGGCGGCTCACTTTGAAAAGTCGAAGCGTCTGCGGGTGAGTCACGCGTTCCACTCGGTGTTGATGGAGCCGATGCTGGCCGAGTTCGCTCAGGTCGCGGCAACGTTGACCTACGCGCAGCCTCGGATTCCGGTGGTGTCGAATGTGACCGGGCAGGTCGCGGAGGCGCAGGACGCCGGTTACTGGGTGCGGCACGTGCGGGAGGCGGTGCGGTTCGCCGACGGCATCGCCACCCTGGAGAACCTGGGTGTCGCCACGTTCGTGGAGATCGGCCCGGACGGCGTCCTGTCGGCCATGGGCGCGGACTGTGTGACCGACGCGGTGTTCGTACCCGTGCAGCGCTCTGACCGCGACCAACCGACCGCCCTGCTCACCGCCCTGGCCCACGTCTTCGTGCGCGGCGTCGCGGTGGACTGGGCCCAGTGCTACCCCGGCGCGCGGCGCGTCGACCTGCCCACCTACGCCTTCCAGCACGAGCGCTACTGGCCGGACACCGTGCGGCCCACCGCCCGCGGCGAGCACCCCACCGACGCCCGCTTCTGGGACGCCGTCGAACGCTCCGACCTCGACCTGATCGCCGGTGACCTCGACAGCGCCGCCCGCGAGGCGCTCGACGCCGCCCTGCCGGTCCTCTCCACCTGGCGGCAGCGCAGCAGGCAGCACGACACCGTCCGCAACTGGCGCTACCGGGTCACCTGGAAGCCGTTCACCTCCGGCGCGACACCCAGCCTCACCGGCACCTGGCTCCTGGTGTCACCCACCGACGACACCCGATGGGTGCGCACCGCCCTGGAGGAGCACGGCGCGCACGTCATCACCACGACCGTCGACGACACCCTCACCGACCGGGGCGTGCTCACCGACCAGCTCTGGCAGATCGTCTCGGAGACCCCCGACCTGGCCGGTGTCGTCTCCCTCCAGGCCCTGTGCGACAGCGGCACCGACCCCGCACTGTCGACGTTGCGCCTGCTGCAGGCACTCGGCGACAGCGGCGGTGCGGGCGCCCCACTCTGGTGCCTGACCCGAGGTGCGGTCACCGTCGACCGCACCGACCCGCTGCGCCGGCCGTCCCAGGCGACCGTCTGGGGCTTCGGCCGGGCCGTCGCCCTCGACCACGCACGACGTTGGGGAGGGCTCGTCGACCTGCCCGAGCAGATCGACGAGCGTACCGCTGGCGACCTGGTCGCGGTCCTCGCCGCCGGCGGCGAGGACCAGGTGGCCATCCGCCGCACCGGTACGCACGGACGCCGCCTCGTGCGGGTCACCTCCGACGCCGACGGCACCTCCTGGCAGCCGACCGGCACCGTCCTGATCACCGGCGGCACCGGCGGCCTCGGCGCGCACGTCGCCCGCTGGGCCGCCCGGTCCGGCGCGGAACACCTGGTCCTGACCAGCCGGCGCGGAACGGCGGCGCCCGGCGCCGCGGAACTCTCCGCCGAACTCCAGAGCCTCGGCGCCCGGGTGACCATCGCAGCTGTCGACGTCACCGACCGGTCCGCGGTCGCCGACCTGCTCCTCGACGTGCACGCCGATCCCGCCCCGCTGCGGGCCGTCGTGCACGCGGCCGGCGTCGACCACCCCACCCCGTTGGACGACTGCACCGCCGAGGAGTTCGCGGCGGTCACCCGGGTGAAGGTGGACGGCGCGACCCACCTCGACGAACTGCTCGCCGGCCACGACCTCGACGCGTTCGTGCTGTTCTCCTCGATCGCCGGGATCTGGGGCAGCGGCGGTCAGAGCGGCTACGCGGCGGCCAACTCCTACCTGGACGCTCTCGCCGAGCACCGGCGCGTGACCGGGCTCCCGGCCACCGCGGTCTCCTGGGGGCCCTGGTCCGGGGCGGGCATGGCCGACGACCCCGCGGTCGAGGACCGCCTGCGCCGACGCGGTCTGCTGCCACTCGATCCGGAGGCGGCGATCGCGGCCCTGGCCCGGGCGGTCGGCGGCACCGACGCCACCACCACTGTCGCCGACGTCGACTGGGCGAAGTTCACCCCGGCGTACACCATGGCCCGGCACAGCAGCCTGCTCGCCGACCTGCCGGAGGCCCGCGACGCCCTGGCCGACGCGGACGGCGACGGCCCGCAGGCGGGCACCGACACGGTGACGGCCTTGCGCGACCACCTCACGGCCCTGGGCGAGCAGGACCGGGAGAAGCACCTGCTGGAACTGGTACGCACGGCGGCGGCGACAGTGCTCGGCCACGCCTCGGCGGACAGCATCCCGCCGACCCGGGCGTTCCGGGAACTCGGCTTCGACTCGCTCGCCGCCGTCGAGGTCCGCAACCACCTGAGCCGGGAAACCGGCCTCAAACTGCCCGCCACGCTGGTCTTCGACCGGCCCACCGCGACCGTGCTCGCGCGGTACCTCAAGAACGAGCTCCTGCCCGACACCGCGACGATCCTGCCCACCGCGGCCGAACTCGACCGGCTCGAACTGGCGCTGACCAGCCGCGACGGCGACGACAGCGGCCGAGCCCGCATCGTCCTGCGCCTGCAGAGCCTGCTGGCGAAGCTGAACACCGGCGGGGCCGAGACCGACGGCGTCCCGGACGCCCTCGCCGACGCCTCCGACGACGAGTTGTTTGACCTGGTCGACAACGACCTCGGTCTGTAACGCCGGACATCCTGCCCCGCCGGCCCGATCAAGGAGCGTTCTGATGGCGGACGAACTACGCCTGCGCGAATCCCTCAAAAAGGTGATCAACGAACTGCAGCGCACCCGCGACCAGGTGCGCGACCTCGAAGCCGCGGACCGCGAGCCGATCGCGATCGTCGGGATGGCCTGCCGCTACCCGGGCGGGATCAGCACCCCGTCGGACCTCTGGCGGATCGTCGCCGACGGCGCCGACGTGGTCTCCGGGCTGCCCGACGACCGTGGCTGGGACCTGGCCGCCCTGGCCGGGGACCCGGACGACCGGGGCTCGTCGCACACCGCGCAGGGCGGGTTCGTCGACGCCGTCGCCGACTTCGACGCCGCGTTCTTCGGGATCAGCCCCCGCGAGGCCCTGGCGATGGACCCGCAGCAGCGGCTCCTGCTGGAGGTGTCGTGGGAGGCCATCGAGCGGGCCGGCATCGACCCGGCGTCGCTGTCCGGGTCGCGGACCGGCGTGTTCGCGGGCACCAACTCACACGACTACTCGACACTGCTGATGGGCGCCGCCGACGACGGCCTCGACGGCTACCTGGCCACCGGCAACGCGGCCAGCGTCGCGTCCGGGCGGGTCGCCTACACGCTGGGCCTGGAAGGGCCGGCGGTCACCGTCGACACCGCCTGCTCGTCGTCGCTGGTGGCACTGCACCTGGCCGCACAGGCACTGCGACGTGGTGAGTGCACCCTGGCGCTGGCCGGCGGCGCGGTCGTGATGGCCACCCCCGGCACGTTCGTCGAGTTCTCCCGCCAGGGCGGCCTCGCCGGTGACGGCCGGTGCAAGGCGTTCGCCGCCGCCGCCGACGGCACCGGCTGGGCCGAGGGCGCCGGCATGCTGCTGGTCGAGCGACTCTCCGACGCGGTCCGCAACAGGCACCGGGTGCTCGCCGTGGTCCGGGGCACCGCGGTCAACCAGGACGGCGCCTCGAACGGACTGACCGCGCCCAACGGGCCCGCCCAGGAACGGGTGATCCTCCAGGCACTCGCCGCCGCCGGGCTCTCCGCGGCCGACGTGGACATGGTGGAGGCGCACGGCACCGGCACCACCCTCGGTGACCCGATCGAGGCGCAGGCGCTGCTGGCGACCTACGGTCAGGAGCGGGCCGCCGACCAGCCACTGTGGCTCGGCTCGATCAAGTCGAACATGGGTCACGCGCAGGCCGCCGCCGGTGTCGCCGGCATCATCAAGGTCGTCCACGCCATGCGGCACGAGACGATGCCGCGCACCCTGCACGTCGACGAGCCGACGCCCGACGTGGACTGGTCGGCGGGTGCGGTGGAGCTGCTCGTGGACGCGCGGCCGTGGCCGGCGGGGGAGCGCCCGCGCCGGGCCGGGGTGTCGTCGTTCGGCATGTCCGGCACCAACGCCCACGTGATCATCGAAGAACCGCCCGCCGCGCCGGTCGTCGCGCCGGTAGAGGTGACGGGGTCGGGTGCGCCGTGGCTGCTGTCGGGGCGTACGGCGGCGGCGGTCGCTGATCAGGCCGCGCGGTTGTCGTCGGTGGCGGCCCACGCGTCGTCGGTGGCGTACTCGTTGTTGTCGTCCCGGTCGGTGTTCGACCACCGGGCGGTGGTGCTGGGTCCGGACGTTGCCGGTGGCGTGCAGGCGCTGGCGAATGGTGTCCCGTCGGGCTCGGTCGTCTCTGGCGCGGCGGTTCCCGATGCCGGTGTGGTGTTCGTGTTCCCTGGTCAGGGTTCGCAGTGGGTCGGCATGGCCACTGGGTTGTTGGATGCGGAGCCGGTGTTCGCGGCGCGGATCGCGGAGTGCGCGGCGGCCCTGGATCCGTTCGTGGACTGGAACCTCCTCGACGTGTTGCGCTCCGACGATCCGCTGGAGCGCGTCGACGTGGTGCAGCCGGTCCTGTGGGCGGTGCACGTGTCCCTGGCGGAGGTGTGGCGGGCCAGGGGTGTGACCCCGGATGCGGTGATCGGCCACTCCCAGGGGGAGATCGCTGCGGCCTGTGTGGCCGGAGTGCTGTCGCTCAGTGACGCGGCGAAGGTGGTCGCGTTGCGGAGCAGGGCGCTGCTGTCGATCGCGGGCAGTGGTGGGATGGTGTCGGTCAACGCTGGCCTGGACGTGGTCACCCCGTTGTTGACCGAGGGTGTGAGTGTCGCGGTGGTCAACGGGCCGACGAGCGTTGCCGTCGCCGGGGCTGACCTGGATCCGTTCCTGGCCGCCGCTGAGGCGGCCGGCGTGCGGGCGAAGCGGGTCAAGGTCGACTACGCCTCGCACTGCGCTCTGGTCGAACCGGTGGAGGCGGAGCTGGCCCGTGTCCTCGACGGTGTGCAGCCGCTGGCTGGCGAGGTACCCGTGTTCTCCACGGTGGAGGACGGCCGTGTGATGGATGCGGCCTACTGGTATCGCAATTTGCGCCAGCCGGTGCGCCTCGACCTGGCGGTCGCGGCGGCATACGCGGCGGGGCATCGGATCTTCGTTGAGGTCAGCGCCCACCCGGTGTTGACCGGCGCGATCGCCGACACCGCCGAGGTGGCCACGGTGGGCACGCTGCGTCGTGGTGAGGGCGGCCCCGAGCAGGTGGTCCGGTCGTTGGCCGAGGCATGGGTACGCGGAGCACCTGTCGACTGGCACACCGTCATCCCGGCGGCACCCGTCGTGGAACTACCCACGTACGCCTTTCAGACCCAGCGCTACTGGCCGCGCCCCAGCACCCGGGCGCACGGCGACGCCTCGGCCTTCGGCCTGGCCCCCGTCACCCACCCGGTCCTCGGTGCGGCCCTCGGACTCGCCGGCGCCGACGGCACGATCTTCGCCGGGCGGCTGTCCCTCGCCACGCACCCGTGGCTCGCCGACCATCGCGTCTCCGGCCGCCTGGTGGTCCCCGGCACCGCGCTGCTCGACCTGGCCATCCGGATCGGCGACCAGCTCGGCTGCGCGATCGTCGCCGACCTCACACTGGAACGGCCGCTGATCGTGCCCGACCAGGCCGGTCTGGCACTACAGGCGGTGGTCGACGCCGCCGGGGACGGCCCCGACCGGGCATTCACCCTCTACGCCCGGCCGGACACCGCCGACACCGAACAGCAGTGGACCCGGCACGCCACCGGTCTGCTCAGCATCACCCGACCGGAAGCCCCGGAACCTCTCCCGGTCTGGCCGCCCGCCGGCGCGCGAGCCGTGCCGGTGGACACCTTCTACCCGGACCTGGAAGCCCGTGGCTACGGCTACGGACCGGCGTTCCAGGGACTGCGGGCGATCTGGCGCTCCGACGACGACGTGTACGCCGAGGTCGCCCTGCCCCGGGGGACCGACGCCGACGCGTACGGGCTGCACCCGGCGCTGCTCGACGCGGCACTGCACCCGATCGGCCTGGCCCTCGGACCGGCCGGCCCGGAACAGGGCGGGCTGCTGCCGTTCTCCTGGACCGACGTCGACCTGAACGCGTCCGGTGCGGAGGTGCTGCGCGTCCGGCTGCGTCCGCTGGGCGCCGACACCGTCTCGGTGCTCGCCGCCGACCAGACCGGCAGCCCGGTCCTGTCGATCGCCTCGCTCGTGCTGCGCCCGATCGCCGCAGGCGCCCTGGAGGCGGCCGACGACCCGGCCCGGGACTCGCTGTTCCGTCTCGACTGGACCCCGCTGACTCTTCCCGCCGCGAGTGCTCCGGCCCTCGTCGCGATCCTCGGCACCGACGAGATCGGCGTGTCCGCTGCCCTCGCCGAGGCCGGGCACGACGTCGTGGCGTACGCCGATGTCGCCGGCGACGCGAGCCGGCGCCCCGACCTGGTCATCGCGCCCCTCGGCCCGGGCGGCACCGCCGGTGCCGTCGCCACGGCCGCGACCACCGCAACCCACTCCTTCCTCGCCCTGTTGCAGGACTGGCTCACCGGCCCGGACGCCCGACTCGTGGTGGTGACCCGCCATGCCGTCTCGACCGGCCCCGAAGACCCGATCGAGGACCTGGTGCACGCCCCGCTGTGGGGCCTGGTCCGCGCCGCGCAGGCGGAGAACCCGGACCGGCTCCAACTCGCCGACCTGGACGGCGATGCCGCCTCGGCGGCCGCGCTGGTCACCGCGACCGGCACCGGGGAGCCGCAGGTCGCGCTGCGGGGTGGCACCGCGCACGCGCTGCGGCTGGCCCGCGCCGCGACCAGCTCGGCCCTGGTCCTGCCGGACGGCGACGAGCCGTGGCGCCTCGACGTGCGGGAGCGGGGCACCTTCGACAACCTGGAGCTGCTGCCCTGCCCGGAGATCGGCTGGGACCTGCCGGACGGTCACGTGCGCGTCCGCATCCACGCGAGCGGCCTGAACTTCCGGGACGTGGTGCTGACCCTCGGCATGGTTCCGGACCAGCAGGTGCTCGGCAACGAGGCGGCCGGTGAGATCGTCGAGGTGGGGCCGGGTGTGAGCGGCTACGCCGTCGGTGACCGGGTGATGGGCCTCTTCTCCGGCTCGATGGCACCGATCGGCGTCACCGACCACCGGATGATCGCCAAGGTCCCCGACGACTGGTCGTACCCGGTCGCCGCCACCGTGCCGGTCGCGTTCCTCACCGCCTACTACGGGCTGGTCGACGCCGGCCACCTGCGCGCCGGGCAGTCGGTGCTGGTGCACGCCGCGACCGGCGGCGTCGGAATGGCCGCCGTCCAACTCGCCCGGCACTTCGGCGCCGACGTGTTCGGCACCGCCAGCCCCGGCAAGTGGGACGTGCTGCGCGCCAACGGCTTCGCCGACGACCGGATCGCCTCGTCGCGCAGCCTCGACTTCGAGCAGCGCATCCTCGCGGCGACCGACGGCCGCGGCGTCGACGTGGTCCTCGACTCCCTGGCCGGCGAGTTCATCGACGCGTCGCTGCGGCTGCTGCCCCGCGGCGGGCGGTTCGTCGAGATGGGCAAGACCGACATCCGCAACGCCGACACCGTGGCCGCCGAGCACCCCGGCGTCGGCTACCAGGCGTTCGACCTCATCGAGGCCGGCGGCGAGCGGATCCGCGAGATCTGGACCGACCTGATCGCACTCTTCGGGGCCGGGCACCTGCGCCCGATGCCGCTGCGCACCTGGGACCTGCGCCGCGCGCCGGAGGCGTTCCGCTTCCTCAGCCAGGCCCGGCACATCGGCAAGATCGCCCTCACAGTGCCACCCCGGCCGAACCCCGAGGGCACCGTGCTCATCACCGGCGGCACCGGCACGCTCGGCGCGCTGATGGCCCGGCACTTCGCCCGACAGGGCCGCCGGCACCTGCTGCTCACCAGCCGGCGCGGCCCGCAGGCACCCGGTGCCGCCGAGCTGTGCGCGGAACTCGCCGAGCTGGGCGCACAGGCCCGGGTCGTCGCCTGCGACACCGCCGACCGGGACGCGCTGGCCGGGCTGCTCGCCGGCATCCCGGCCGAGCACCCGCTCAGCACCGTGGTGCACGCGGCGGGTGTCCTCGCCGACGGTGTGGTCGGCTCGCTGACACCGGAGCGCCTGGACGAGGTGATGCGGCCCAAGGTGGACGCCGCCTGGCACCTGCACGAGCTGACCCGGACGGCGCCGGTCGCCGAGTTCGTGCTCTTCTCCGCCGGCGCCGGCACGTTCGGCGGCGCCGGGCAGGCCAACTACGCGGCGGCGAACACCTTCCTCGACGCCCTCGCCCAGCACCGGCGCGACCAGGGACTACCCGCGGTGGCGCTGGCCTGGGGCCTGTGGGCCGACGCCAGTGGGATGACCGGTCACCTGGACGCGACCGACCACGCCCGGATGGCCCGCGGAGGGATGGCCCCGCTCACCGCCGGCCAGGGACTCGCCCTGCTGGACGCGGCACTGCGCCACGACGAGGCGATCCTGGTCCCGGCGAACATCGACACCGGGATCCTGCGCGGGCAGGGCGGCGCCGTGGCGCCACTGCTGCGCGGCCTGGTGCGGGCCCCGGCCCGCCGGGCGGCGGCCGCCGCCGCCGAGACCGGCGACGACCTGGGCCGACGGCTGGCCGGGCTGGGCACGGCGGACCAGCAGCGGATCCTGCTCGATCTGGTACGCGGGCACGCCACGGTGGTCCTCGGCCGCCCCGCCTCGGAGCCGATCGAAGCCACCCGCGCCTTCAAGGAACTCGGCTTCGACTCGCTGACCGCCGTCGAGCTGCGTAACCGGCTCAACGGCGCGACCGGGCTGCGGCTGCCCGCCACGCTCGTCTTCGACTACCCGAACGCGCAGGCGCTCGCCGAGCACCTCGGCAAGGAACTCACCACCGGTGCCGAGCCGGACGGCAACGCCGTGCACGTCGCGTTCGACCGGCTGACCGGCGCCATCTCGGCGCTGGACGCCGAGGCGCTGGCCGGCACCGGCATCACGGCCCGGCTGCGGGAACTGCTCGCCGCCGTGGAACCGGCAGCGGCCGTGCCCGCTGCGGCGACGTCCGACGACGCCGACCTCGACGGCGCCTCCGCCGAGGACATCTTCGACCTGATCGACAACGAACTCGACTTTCCGTGATCCACCACTTCCGTCCTAGGGGAGGGCCGAACGATGGCCGATGAGCAGCAGCTTCTCGACTACCTCAAGAAGGTCACCGCTGATCTGCGGCGCACCAAGCGTCAGCTGCAGGCCGTCGAGTCACGCGACCAGGAGCCCATCGCGATCGTCGCGATGAGCTGCCGCTTCCCGGGCGGGGTGAACAGCCCGGAACAGCTGTGGCGGATGCTCGCCGACGGCCGGGACGGCATCACCGAGTTCCCCGCCGACCGGGGATGGAACGTGGAGGAGCTCTACGATCCCGATCCGGAGCACCGCGGCACCACGTACACCAGGCACGGCGGGTTCATCGACGAGGTCGGCGAGTTCGACGCCGCGTTCTTCGGGATCTCGCCGCGCGAGGCGCTCACCATGGACCCGCAGCAGCGACTGCTCCTCGAGTCGGCGTGGGAGACCTTCGAACGTGCCGGGATCGACCCGCTGTCGCTGCGCGGCACCAGCACCGGTGTCTACGCGGGCGTCACCATGCAGGACTACAGCGCCCGGGTGCTGATGAGCGCGCCGGACGCCATCGAGGGGCAGTTGCTCACCGGCAGCTCGACCAGCGTGGTGTCCGGGCGGATCGCGTACTCCCTCGGCCTGGAGGGGCCGGCCGTCACGATCGACACCGCCTGCTCGTCGTCGCTGGTCGCCGTGCACCTGGCGGCCCAGGCGCTGCGCCGCGACGAGTGTTCCCTGGCTCTCGCCGGTGGCGTTGCGATCATGTCGACGCCGACCCCGTTCGTCGAGTTCAGCCGGCAGCGTGGCCTGGCCCGCGACGGCCGTTGCAAGCCGTTCGCCGCGTCCGCCGACGGCACCGGCTGGGCCGAGGGCGTCGGCCTGGTGCTGCTGGAGAAGCTCTCCGACGCGCAGCGCCGGGGCCACCCGGTCATCGCGGTGGTCCGCGGCAGCGCCCTCAACCAGGACGGCGCGTCCAACGGACTCACCGCCCCCAACGGCCCCGCCCAGCAGCGCATGATCCGTCAGGCGCTCGCCGACGCGAAGCTGACCGCAGCCCAGGTCGACGTGGTCGAGACCCACGGCACCGGCACCACCCTCGGCGACCCGATCGAGGCGCAGGCCCTGATCGCCACCTACGGCAAGCAGCGCGCCGCCGAACGGCCCCTGCTGATCGGGTCGGTCAAGTCGAACATCGGCCACACCCAGGCCGCCGCCGGCATCGCCGGCATGATGAAGATGGCGCTGGCCATCCAGCACGGCGTGGTCCCGCCCACCCTGCACGTCGACGAGCCCACCCCGCAGGTCGACTGGTCGGCCGGCACTGTCGCGCTGGCCACCGAACGCCTGCCGTGGCCGGACACCGGGTTGCCCCGGCGCGGCGGTGTGTCGGCCTTCGGGGTCAGCGGCACCAACGCGCACGTGATCCTGGAGGAGGCCCCCGCTCCGGCGTCCGACCCGGTGACGCCGGCGCCGGCCGGAGGGGCCCTGCCCTGGGTGCTGTCCGGGCGTACCGAGGCGGCGTTGCGGGACCAGGCCTGCCGCCTCGCCACCCACCTGGACGCCTCCGGACCCGTCGATCCGGCGGACGTCGGCTTCTCCCTGGCCACCACCCGGGCCGCCCTGGAACACCGGGCTGTGCTGGTCGGCCGCGACCTGGCGAGCCTGCGCGAGCGCCTGGACGCGCTCGCCGACCAGGGGCCGGACACCGCGGACGCGTACGCCTCCCGGGGCGAGGCGACCGGCGCGGTGCTGGTCTTCCCCGGCCAGGGCTCCCAGTGGGTGGGGATGGCCGCCGAGCTGATGGACAACGCGCCGGTGTTCGCCGCGCGGATCGAGCAGTGCGCCGCGGCTCTGCGGCCGTACACCGAGTGGTCCCTGCTCGACGTGCTGCGCTCCACCGACCCGGCCGTGCTCAAGCGGGTCGACGTGGTGCAGCCCGCGCTCTGGGCGGTCATGGTCTCGCTCGCCGAGCTGTGGCGCTCGTACGGTGTCACCCCGGCCGCTGTCGTCGGCCACTCCCAGGGCGAGATCGCCGCCGCGGTCGTCGCCGGCGCACTGTCCCTGGAGGACGGCGCGAAGGTCGTCGCGTTGCGCAGCCAGGCCCTGTCGGCGCTGTCCGGGCTCGGCGGCATGGTCTCGGTCGCGGCCCCCGCCGAGGCGGTGCGTCGACGACTGGAGACCTACCCCGGTCGGATCAGCGTCGCCGCGGTCAACGGGCCGGCCTCGGTGGTCGTGGCCGGCGACGCGGACGCCCTCGACGAACTGCTCGCCGAGTGCGAGCGCGACGGCGTACGAGCCCGGCGGATCAACGTGGACTACGCCTCGCACTCCGCCCACGTGGAGCGGATCCGCGACGCCGTGCTGGCCGCCCTGGAAGGGCTCACGCCCGGCCCGGCGGCCATCCCGTTCTACTCCACTGTCACCGGCGAGCCGCTGGACACCACGACGCTGGACGGTGACTACTGGTTCCGCAACCTGCGCCAGCAGGTCCTCTTCGCGCAGACCGTGGAACGCCTGCGCGCCGACGGGCACACCGTCTTCATCGAGTGCAGCCCGCACCCCGTCCTGACCGGCGGGCTCACCGAACTGCTCGGCGGCACGGACGACGACGCCGCCGCGGTCATCGGCAGCCTGCGACGCGACGAGGGCGGCCTCGACCGCTTCACCCGGTCACTGGCCGAGGCCCACGTGCACGGCGTCCGACTGGACTGGCCGGCGGTGTTCCCCGGCGCGCGTACCGTCGCCCTGCCCACCTACCCGTTCCAGCACCAGCGCTTCTGGCTGGAGGTGGAGTTCGGTGCCGCCGACCCGGGCACCGGCACCGGCGGCGGCACCCCGGCCGAGGCCGGCTTCTGGTCTGCGGTGGACCGGGCCGACGTGGGCGCGCTCACCGCCACCCTCGGCGTGCCCGGTGACGTGGTCGAGCCGATCCTGCCCAGCCTCACCTCGTGGCACCGCGGCAGTCGCGACCAGGCGACAGTCGACTCCTGGCGATACCACATCGCGTGGCGTCCGCACCCGGGAGGCGCTGACGGCGCCCCCGCCGGCACCTGGCTGGTCCTGGTGCCCGCCGGGCGGCGCGACGACGACCGGGTCACCGCGGCCCTCGACGCCCTCGGACAGCACGCCGCCGGGGTCATCGCCGTCGAGGTCGACACCCGCACCGCCGACCGGGACTCGCTGGCCGACACCCTGCGCGGCGCGCAGCCCGGCGGCATCCTCTCCCTGCTCGCCCTGGACGAACAACCGCTGCCAGACCACCCGGACGTGCCGGCCGGCTTCGCCGCCACGGTCGCGCTCACCCAGGCACTCGGGATCGCCGACCTCGGTGCGCCCCTGTGGTGCGCCACCTCGGGCGCGGTGTCGGTCGGTCGTACCGACCCGGTCACCAACCCGGCCCAGGCCCTGGTCTGGGGCTTCGGGCGGGTCGCCGCGCTGGAGCACCCGGACCGGTGGGGTGGGCTCGTCGACCTCCCGGCCGAACTGGACGACCGCACCCGACGACTGCTCGCCACCGTTGTCTCCGGCGCCACCGGCGAGGACCAGGTGGCACTGCGCAGCAGCGGCGTCTTCGGTCGCCGGCTGGTCCGCGCACCGCTCGCCGAGACGGCCCCGACCCGCCGCTGGAACCCCGAGGGCACCGTCCTGATCACCGGGGGCACCGGCGCGCTGGGCGGCCACATCGCCCGCTGGCTGGCCCGCTCCGGAGCCGGGCACCTGCTGCTGCTCAGCCGCCGTGGACCGGACGCGCCGGGCGCCGCCGACCTCGCCGCCGAACTCACCGCACTGGGCACCACGGTCTCCGTGGTGGCCTGCGACGCCGGCGACCGGGACGCGCTGGCCCGGGTCCTCGCGGACGTGCCGGCCGAGCACCCGTTGACCGCCGTCGTGCACACCGCCGCCGCCATCGACGACACCGTCGTCGACGCCCTCGACGTCGACCGGATGTCGCGTGCCCTGCACGCCAAGATGACCGCCGCGACCAACCTGGACGAGCTGACCCGCGACCTGGACCTCGCCGTCTTCATGCTCTGCTCGTCGGTGGCCGGCACCCTGGCCAGCTCCGGCGTGGGCAACTACGCACCGGCCAACGCCTACCTCGACGCGCTCGCCCAGCAGCGTCGTGCCGCCGGACGGCACGCCCTCTCGGTGGCCTGGGGCGCCTGGGACGGCGGCGGACTCGCCGACGGCCGGTTCGGCGACCTGCTCGACCGGCACGGCATGCCCGGCATGCAACCGGCCCTCGCCATCGAGGCGCTGCGCGGCGCGGTCGACCACGACGAGACGTACCTGGCCATCGCCGACATCGCCTGGGAGCGGTACTTCGTCGCCTTCACCGCCACCCGGGCGGCCCCGCTGCTCGACGCGGTGCCCGAGGTGCGGGAACTGCTGTCGCGCACCGCGACGAGCGCGGCCGACGACCCGGCCGCGACACCCGCCAACGGGTACGCCCGGCAGCTCGCCGGCCAGTCCGAGGCGGACCAGCGGCGCACGCTGCTCGACCTGGTCCGCGCCCAGGTGGCCGCGGTGCTCAGCTACCCGTCGCCGGAGGCGGTCGAGCCGCGCCGCACCTTCCAGGAACTCGGCTTCGACTCGGTGACCGGTGTCGAGCTGCGCAACCGGCTGGCCCGCGCCACCGGCCTGCGCCTGCCGGCCACCATGGTCTTCGACCACCCGTCGCCGCACGCCCTGAGCGCCCGGCTGCGCGAACAGCTCCTGGACACCGACCCGGGGCCGGCCACCCCGGCCCCGACGACCCCGGTGGCGGTCGACGAGCCGATCGCCATCGTCGGCATGAGCTGCCGCTACCCGGGCGGCGTCGGCTCCCCGGAGGACCTGTGGCGGCTGGTCAGCGCGGACGGCGACGGCATGGGCGCGTTTCCTACGGATCGGGGCTGGGATTTAGGGGTGTTGTTCGATCCCGATCCCGACAACGCTGGGACCACATACACCCGGAATGGCGGGTTCCTCTACGACGTAGGTGAGTTCGATGCCGAATTCTTTGGTGTCAATCCGCGTGAGGCATTAGCGATGGATCCTCAGCAGCGGCTGTTGTTGGAAGCCTCGTGGGAGGCCGTCGAGCGCGCCGGAATCGACCCGGCGGCACTCGCCGGTTCGCGTACGGGCGTCTTCGCCGGCACCAACGGCTCCGACTACTCGGCCGTGCTGTTCGGCGCCTCCGACGGTCTGGAGGGCTACCTGGCCACCGGCAACGCCGGCGCGGTCCTGTCCGGCCGGGTGTCCTACGTCCTGGGCCTGGAGGGTCCGGCGGTCACCGTCGACACGGCCTGCTCGTCGTCGCTGGTGGCGCTGCATCTGGCTGCGCAGGCCCTGCGCAGCGGCGAGTGCGATCTCGCCCTGGCCGGTGGTGTGACAGTGATGGCCACCCCGTCGTTGTTCGTCGGTTTCTCCCGCCAGCGGGGCCTGGCCGCCGACGGGCGCTGCAAGGCCTTCGCGGGTGCCGCCGACGGCACCGGATTCTCCGAGGGCGTCGGAATGCTTCTCGTGGAGAGACTTTCCGACGCGCGCCGAAACGGTCACCGCGTACTCGCGGTGGTGCGCGGTTCGGCGGTCAATCAGGACGGTGCCTCGAATGGTCTGACCGCACCGAACGGGCCTTCCCAACAACGCGTCATCCGGGCCGCTCTCGCCAATTCCGGATTGTCCGCCGCGGATGTCGACGTGGTCGAGGCGCACGGCACCGGCACCCGGCTCGGCGACCCGATCGAGGCCCAGGCGCTGCTCGCCACCTACGGTCAGGAACGTCGCGCCGACCAGCCGCTGTGGCTCGGTTCGGTCAAGTCGAACATCGGGCACACCCAGGCCGCCGCCGGTGTCGCCGGCATCATCAAGATGGTCGAGGCGCTGCGCCACGGAACCCTGCCCCGGACCCTGCACGTGGACGAGCCGACGCCGCAGGTGGACTGGTCCGACGGCGCGGTGGAGCTGCTCACGTCGTCGCGACCCTGGACGGCGGGGGAGCGCCCGCGCCGCGCCGGTGTCTCGTCGTTCGGGGTGTCCGGCACCAACGCCCACGTGATCATCGAGGAGGCGCCGACTGCCACCGACGACCAGGTCGCCGCGCCGACGTCGGACGTGCCGTGGCTGCTGGCCGGGCGTACCGCCAAGGCCGTCGCCGACCAGGCACGGCAACTCGCCGCGCTGGACGCCCCGGCCGCCGAGGTGGCCTACTCGCTCGCCGCGACCCGGTCGGCGTTCAGCCAACGGGCCGTCGTCCTCGGTCCGGAACACTCCGCCGGTCTGGACGCGCTGGTCGACGGCCTGCCGTCGAGTTCGGTGATCTCCGCGTCGGCGTACGCCGACGCCGAGGTCGTCTTCGTCTTCCCCGGTCAGGGCTCGCAGTGGGTCGGCATGGCGGTGGGGCTGCTCGACGCCGAGCCGGTCTTCGCGGCCCGGATCGCCGAGTGCGCCGCAGCACTGGATCCGTACGTGGACTGGAACCTGCTGGACGTGCTGCGCTCGGACGACCCGTTGGAGCGCGTCGACGTGGTGCAGCCGGTGTTGTGGGCGGTGCACGTCGCGCTGGCCGAGGTCTGGCGGTCCAGGGGTGTCGTCCCGGACGCGGTGATCGGTCACTCGCAGGGTGAGATCGCGGCGGCCTGTGTCGCCGGGGTCCTCTCCCTCGCCGACGCCGCCAAGGTGGTCGCGTTGCGCAGCAGGGCGCTGCTGGCGGTCGCCGGCACGGGCGGCATGGTCTCGGTCAGCGCCGGTCTGGACGTGGTCACCCCGTTGCTTCCCGACGGCGTGAGCGTCGCGGCCGTCAATGGGCCGACCAGCGTGGTCGTCGCCGGGGTTCCGGAAAGCCTCGACGTCTTCCTGGCCGTCGCGGAGGCGGCCGGCGTACGCGCCAGGCGGGTCCGGGTCGACTACGCCTCGCACTGCGCCCTGGTCGAGCCGGTCGAGGCCGAGCTGGCCCGCCTGCTCGACGGTGTCACGCCGCTGGCCGGTGCGGTGCCGGTGTTCTCCTCCGTTCAGGACGGCGCCACGATGGACGCCGCCTACTGGTACCGCAACCTGCGCCAGCCGGTGCGACTGGACCTGGCCGTCGAGGCCGCGTACGCCGCCGGTCACCGGATCTTCATCGAGGTCAGCGCCCACCCCGTCCTCACCGGCGCGATCGCCGACACGGTGGACGCGGCCACCGTCGGCACGCTCCGCCGCGACGCCGGCGGCACCGACCAGGTCGTGCGGTCGTTGGCCGAGGCCTGGGTGCGGGGCGCTCCGGTCGACTGGAGCACCGTCATCCCGGCCACCCGGGTTGTCGACCTGCCCACCTACCCGTTCCAGCACCAGCGCTACTGGCCCACCGGAGGCGGCGCGATGAGCGCGGCCGACCCGGTGGACAGTGAGTTCTGGCAGGCCGTCGAGGACGGCGACCTCAGCCCGCTGGGCATCGCCGGCGACGGTGGCGACCTGCTGCCCGCGCTCGCCACCTGGCGGCGCGCCCGCAGGGAGAGGGACACCACCGACACCTGGCGCCACACCGTGGGCTGGACCCCGATCCCGGACGCCGACACACCGCCCCGGCTCGACGGCACCTGGCTGCTCGTCGTGCCGGACACCACCGACCAGCACCGGATCGCAACCGACTGCGCCGCCGCCCTGCGCGAGCACGGCGCGGAGGTCCTGGAGATCGCACCCGCCACCACCGAGCGTTCCGAGCTGGCCAGTCTGCTGAACCGGCTCTCCGACATCGACATCCCGCTCGCCGGCGTCCTGTCGCTGCTCGCGCTCGACCAACGTCCGGATCGAGAGAACCCGCAGATCACCACCGGGACGACCGCCACGCTGACGCTGCTGCAGACGCTCGGCGACATCGGTTCCCCGGCGAAACTGTGGTGCGTCACCCGTGGGGCGGTTGCCGTCGCCCCCGGCGAGGACGTGCCGCATCCGGCCCAGGCGATGCTCTGGGGCCTTGGACCCGTACTCGAGGCCGAGGACCCGCAGCGCTTCGGCGGGCTGATCGATCTGCCCGACACTCTCGACCCGGTGGCCGGAACCCGGCTCGCCGTCGCCCTTCGCGGCGAGCCGGGTTCAACCGGCGAGAACCAGGTGGCCATCCGGTCCGCGGGGGCGGTCGCCCGCCGCCTGCGACCGGCACCGCTCACCGCCCCGGCGCCGACGACCGGATGGGCACCGACCGGCACCACCCTGATCACCGGTGGCACCGGCGCGATCGGCGCGCACGTGGCCCGCTGGTTGGCCGGACGCGGCGCCGAGCACCTGGTGCTCACCAGCCGCCGAGGCCCGGACGCCCCCGGTGCCGGTGACCTACGCACCGAGTTGGAACAGCTCGGCGCCCGGGTGACCATCGCCGCCTGCGACGTCGCCGACCGCGACGCGGTACGCGGACTGCTCCACGACATCGACGACCTCACCGCGGTCTTCCACCTCGCCGGGACCCGCGACTCCGGCCTGCTGACCGGACTCACCGGTGCGCGTCTGGCCGCCGTCGCCGCCGGCCGGGCGACCGGCGCCCGTCACCTGCACGAGCTGACCCGCGATCACGACCTGACCGCGTTCGTGCTGTTCTCGGCGCTCGCCGGGACTCTCGGCAGCACCGGACAGGGCGCGTACGCCGCCACGAACGCGTACCTCGACGCCCTGGCCGACCGGCGCACCGCCGCCGGCCTGCCCGCCACCTCGATCGCCTGGAGCGGGTGGGCGCAGAGCGAGGCCACCGACGGCCCCGCGACCACCCCGCTGCCCACCCCGTCCGCCCTGACCGCGCTGGGTCAGGTCCTCGACCACGCCGACACCCGGATCGTGCTGGCCGACATCGCCTGGGACCGCTTCACCGAACAGCACCCGGCCGGCCCGCCACGCCTGGTCAGCGACCTGCCCGCGGTGCGTGCCGCGGTGGCCGCCGGCACCGCCGACCCGTCGGGCGCGCCGTGGCTGCGCCGGATCGACGGCCTGGACCCGGCCGAGCGGGACGCCGTCCTGCTCGATCTGGTCCGCGCCCAGGCGGCCTCGGTGCTCGGCCACCCGGACAGCACGGCGGTCGAGCCGGACCGGGCGTTCAAGGAACTGGGATTCGACTCGCTGACGGCGGTGCAGCTGCGCAACCAGATCAGCGTGGCGACCGGCGTCAAGCTTCCGGCGACGCTGGCCTTCGACCACCCCAACGCCCGGGCCCTCACCGCACACCTGGTGGGCCGGATCGTCGGTGACTCGGCTGCCGAGCTGCCGCTGCTGGCCGAGGTGGACCGGCTCGCCGGGCTGATCGCCGGGCGAACCCTCGACAAGGGCGCGCGGTCGCAGCTCACCGCGCGGCTCCAGACACTCCTGGCCGACCTGCACGGAACCACCGAACACAGCGGCGACACCGTCACCGAGAAGCTCCAGTCGGCCAGCGCCGACGAGATCTTCGACTTCATCGACACGCAACTTTCGGTGTCCTGACCGAACGATGCGCGCATCCGGAGGGGTTGGCAAGCGATGCTGACTGAAGACAAGCTCCTCGACTATTTGAAGCGGGTCACCGCCGACCTGCACCAGACGCGGCAACGGCTGCGCGAGGTCGAGGCGGGCGAGCAGGAGCCCATCGCCATCATCGGCATGGGCTGCCGCTTCCCCGGCGACGTGCGTGCCCCCGAGGACCTGTGGCAACTGCTGCTCGACGGACGCGACGCGATGGCCGAGTTCCCGGACGACCGGGGCTGGGACCTGGACGCCCTGTTCGGCGACGGCGCAGCGGGCACCTCCGACGCCCGCCAGGCCGGCTTCGTCTACGACGCGGCCGACTTCGACGCGGCCTTCTTCGGCATCTCGCCGCGCGAGGCCACCGCCATGGACCCGCAGCAGCGGATGCTGCTGGAGGTCACCTGGGAGGCCCTGGAGGACGCCGGGATCGACCCGTCGACGCTGAAGGGCAGCCAGACCGGTGTCTTCGCCGGCACCGCCGGTCAGGACTACGGCACTCTGCTGCTGGGCGCCTCCGAAGGACTGGAAGGACACCTGCTCACCGGCAACGCCGCCGCGGTGGTCTCCGGCCGGGTCTCGTACTGCCTCGGGCTGGAGGGCCCCGCGGTCACCGTCGACACCGCCTGCTCGTCGTCGCTGGTGGCGCTGCACCTCGCCGCGCAGGCCCTGCGCCAGCAGGAATGCGGGCTCGCGCTGGCCGGCGGCGCCACAGTGATGGCCACCCCCGGCGCGTTCCTGGAGTTTTCCCGCCAGGGCGGGCTGTCCGGCGACGGGCGGTGCAAGGCGTTCGCCGCCGCGGCCGACGGCACCGGCTGGGCGGAGGGCGCCGGTGTGCTGGTCCTGGAGCGGCTCAGCGACGCGCAACGCAACGGCCACCCGATCCTCGCCGTGATCCGCGGCTCGGCGGTCAACCAGGACGGCGCCTCCAACGGGCTCAGCGCGCCGAACGGCCCGGCCCAGCAGCGCGTCATCCAACGGGCACTGGCCAACGCCGGCCTCACCCCGGCGCAGATCGACACTGTCGAGGCGCACGGCACCGGCACCAGCCTCGGCGACCCGATCGAGGCGCAGGCCCTCATCGCCACCTACGGGAAGGACCGCGACCCCGAGCGTCCGCTGTGGCTCGGCTCGATCAAGTCCAACCTCGGGCACACCCAGGCCGCCGCCGGGGTCGCCGGCATCATCAAGATGGTCCTGGCGATGCGCGCCGGTGTCCTGCCGCAGACGCTGCACGTCGACGAGCCGACCCCGCAGGTCGACTGGTCCGAGGGCGCCGTCGAGCTGCTCACCAGCCGACGGCCGTGGCCGCGCACCGGGGAGCCCCGCCGCTCGGCCGTCTCCTCGTTCGGGGTCAGCGGCACCAACGTGCACGTGGTCCTCGAACAGGCCCCGGAGGTCGCGGACGACACCGCACCGGCACCGGCGGTCAGCCCGACGCCGGACGGACCGTGGTTGCTGTCCGGGCGTACCGAACGGGCACTGCGGGCCCAGGCGGCGAAACTGCTCGCCCGGGTGGCTGGCGACGACCGGGTCGACCTGCGCGACCTGGCGTACGCCCTGACGTCCGCCCGCGGCACGTTCGACCACCGGGCCGTGCTCCTGCCCGGTGACCGCGCCGACCTGGTGCACCGGCTCGCGGCGCTGGCGGAGGGGCGCCTCGACACCGGAGTGCTCATCGGCCAGCGGGAGACCGCGCGTACCGCCTTTCTCTTCTCCGGTCAGGGCTCCCAGCGCGCCGGCATGGGCACCGAGCTGGCCGCCGCGTACCCCGCCTTCGCGGCGGCGTTCGACGAGGTCTGCGACGCGCTCCAGCCACACCTGGAGCAGCCGCTGCGCCGGGTGATCGCGGAGAACCCGGACGGCCTGCTGGACCAGACCGCCTACACCCAGGCCGCTCTCTTCGCCGTCGAGGTGGCGTTGTACCGGCTGGTCGAGTCCTGGGGCATCGTCCCCGACCACCTGATCGGCCACTCGATCGGTGAGCTGGCCGCGGCGCACGTCGCCGGGGTGCTGTCCCTGGCCGACGCCGCGACCCTGGTCGCCGCTCGCGGCACGCTGATGCAGGCGCTGCCCTCGGGCGGGGCGATGATCGCGGTTCGGGCCACCGAGGCCGAGGTGCTGCCGCTGCTGACCGAGGACGTGTCGATCGCGGCGGTCAACGGCCCACGCTCCATCGTGCTCTCCGGCCGGCAGGACGCGGTCGAGGCCGTCGCCGCGCACTTCGGCAAGGCCAAGCGACTGACCGTGAGCCACGCCTTCCACTCGGCGCTGATGGAGCCGATGCTCGACGACTTCCGCCGGGTCGCCGAGAGCATCACCTATCACGAACCGCGAATCCCGATCGTCTCCAACGTCACCGGCCGGCTCGACGAGCGACAGGACGCCGCCTACTGGGTGCGGCACGTCCGCGACGCGGTCCGTTTCGCCGACGGCATCACCGCGCTGGCGGACGCCGGCGTCACCACCCTGCTGGAGATCGGCCCGGGCGGCGTCCTCACCGCGCTGGCCGAGGACTGCCTGACCGACGGTCAGGTGGTCGTCGCCGCGCTGCGCAAGGACCGCCCCGAACCGGTGGCCCTGCTCGCCGCGGTCGGCCGCCTGCACGTGCACGGTGTGTCCCCGGACTGGCGTGCCGTGCTCCCTGCCGGCCGGCCGGTGCACCTGCCCACCTACGCCTTCCAACACGAGCGCTACTGGCCGGACACCTCCCGCCGGTGGAGAGGCGACCTGACCAACGTGGGCGTACGCCCGGCCGGGCACCCGCTGCTCGGCGCGGCCGTCGCGCTCGCCGACGGAGGCGGCTTCCTCTACACCGGCCGTCTCAGCCTGGACCAGCACTCCTGGCTGGCCGACCACGCCGTGCAGGGCACCGTGCTGGTGCCCGGCACCGGTTTCGTGGAACTCGCGCTGCGCGCCGGTGAGCAGGTCGGCTGCGGCCATCTGCGGGAACTCACCCTCCAGGCGCCGCTGGTGCTCGCCGAGCGCGGCGACACCGAACTTCAGGTGTGGGTCGGCCCGGCCGAGGACGACGGCTCCCGCGCGGTGACCATCCACTCCCGAGCGGTCGACGTCACCGACCCGGACAAGCCGTGGACCTGCCATGCCGCCGGGGTGGTCCAGGCCGCCGAGGCATCCACCGCCGACTGGCGGGACTTCGCCAACTGGCCGCCGGCCGGGGCGCACCCCGCCGACCTGACCGGCTTCTACGACCGGCTAGCCGCGGAGGGGTTCACCTACGGACCCGCGTTCCAGGCGCTCCAGCGGGCCTGGGTGGCCGGCGAGTACGCGTACGCCGAGGTGCGTATCCCGGACGGCAGCGGCACCGACCCGGCCGACTTCGGTCTGCACCCGGCGCTGCTCGACGCGGCCATGCACGCCACCGGCCTGCTGCCGGCCCGCACCACCGAGCAGGGCAACCGGCTCCCGTTCGCCTGGAACGACGTCGCGCTGCACTCGGCCGGCGCCACCGACCTGCGCGTCCGGGTGCGGATCGCGGAGAACGCCGACGTGAGCGTCGCCGTCGCGGACGCCACCGGCGCGCCGGTCGCCGAGGTGCGGGTGCTCACGCTGCGGCCAATCTCCGCCGAACAACTCGCCACCACCGACGACACGCTCTTCCACGTCGACTGGCCGGCCGTCACGACCGCCGCCGTCGACCCGGGCCGCATCGTGATCCTCGGCGACGACCTGCCCGAACTCGACGCTCGCGGCGTAGACCGCTACCCGGACCTCGCGGCCCTCGGTGTCGCAGTGGCCGGTGGGGCGGACCGCCCGGACCTGGTCCTGGCCGGCTGCTCCGGGACGGACCCGGACCCGCGATCCACCCACACCACCACCATCGCCGCGCTGGTCACCGCGCAGCACTGGCTGGACGACCCGGCCTTCGACGGGGCCCGGCTGGTCCTGGTCACCCACGGGGCGATCGCCGCCGGCCCGGACGAGGACGTCACCGACCTGTCCGCCGCCCCGGTCTGGGGCCTGATCCGCTCGGCCCAGTCGGAGAACCCGGAACGCTTCGTCCTGGCCGACCTGGACCCGCACCCGGAGAGCGCGGGCCGGCTGATCGAGGCGGTCACCTCCGGCGAACCGCAGATCGCCGTCCGCCGCGGCACGGTACGGGTGCCCCGGCTGGCCCGGCTCGCCCCGACCCGCGAGTCGCACCGCCCGCTCGACCCGGACGGCACCGTGCTGATCACCGGTGCCACCGGCACCCTGGGCGGCCTGCTCGCCCGGCACCTGGTCACCCGGCACGGCGCGCGGCACCTGCTGCTCACCAGCCGCCGGGGCGGCGCCGCCGAAGGCACCGCCGAGCTGTGCGCCGAACTGACCCGGCTGGGCGCCGCGGTGACACTGGAGGCCTGCGACACCGCCGACCGGGACGCGGTCGCCGCGCTGCTCGCCTCGGTGCCCGCCGAGCATCCCCTGACCGCCGTGGTGCACGTCGCCGGAGTCTCCGACGACGGCGTGGTCAGCGCGCTCACCCCGGACCGGGTCGGCGCGGTGCTGCGGCCCAAGGTCGATGCCGCCCACCACCTGCATGAACTGACCCGGGACGCGGACCTCAGCGCGTTCGTCCTGTTCTCCTCGCTCGCCGCGACCCTCGGCGGTGGCGGTCAGGGCAACTACGCGGCGGCGAACGCCTACCTGGACGCGCTCGCCCAGCACCGGCGGGCCGCCGGGCTGCCCGCGGTGTCGCTTGTCTGGGGCCTGTGGGACGCCCGCAGTGGCATGTCCGAGCACCTGGACGACACCCACTTCTCCCGCATCGCCCGCGGCGGCATCGTCTCGATGCCGTCCGACTACGCGCTCGCGCTCTTCGACAGGGCGATCGCCGCGTCCGTACCGGTGGTCGCGCCGGCCCGGCTGGACTTCGCCGCGCTGCGGGCCCAGGCCGCCCAGGGCGGCGTCCCGGTGCTGCTGCGCGGCCTGGTCCGGCTGCCGGGTGGCAGGCCGGGCGCCAAGACCCGCGCCGGCAACGCGTTCCTCACCCACCTCGCCGCCCTCGCCGAGGCGGACCGGGAGCGCGCACTGCTCGATCTCGTACGCGGACAGGCCGCCGCCGTCCTGGGCCACCCCGGTCCGGCGGCCGTCCCGCCGCAGCAGCCCCTCTCCGAACTCGGCGTCGACTCGCTGACCGCCGTGGAGATCCGCAACCAGTTGGGCGGTGCGACCGGGCTGCGCCTGCCGGCCACCCTCATCTTCGACTACCCGACCCCGCAGGCCCTCGCCGGATACCTGCACGACCAGCTGATCGGCATCGAGGCGCCGACACCGGCGAGCCCCGAGGCGGCGCCGATCGCCGCGGACGAGCCGATCGCCATCGTCGGCATGGCCTGCCGCTACCCCGGCGGCGTGCGGACACCCGAGGACCTGTGGCAGCTGGTCGACCTGGGCACCGACGGGATCACCGGGGTTCCGGAGGACCGGGGCTGGGACATCGCCGGTCTCTACGACCCGGACGCGGACCGACCGGGGGGCTTCTACGTCCGGGAGGGCGGCTTCCTCGACGGGGCCACCGACTTCGACGCCGCGTTCTTCGGGATCAGCCCCCGCGAGGCCGTCGCCATGGACCCGCAGCAGCGGGTGCTCCTGGAGGTCTCCTGGGAGGCGATCGAGCGGGCCGGCATCGACCCGGTGTCGCTGCGCGGCAGCCGGACCGGCGTGTTCGCCGGCACCAGCGGCCAGGACTACGGCGGCGTGCTCGGCCGTGACCCGTCCAGCGTCGGCGGTTTCGGCCTGACCAGCACCACCGCCAGCGTCATCTCCGGTCGTGTCTCGTACGCGCTCGGGTTGGAGGGGCCGTCGCTGTCGGTGGACACCGCCTGCTCCTCGTCGCTGGTCGCCCTGCACCTCGCGGCCCAGGCGCTGCGGCAGGGGGAGTGCTCCCTCGCGCTGGTCGGTGGCGTGATGGTGATGGCGACCCCGGCCGCGTTCGTCGCGTTCAGCCAGCAGCGCGGGTTGGCCCCGGACGGTCGGTGCAAGTCGTTCGCCGGGTCCGCCGACGGGATCGGCTGGGCCGAGGGCGCCGGCGTCCTGGTGGTCGAACGGCTCTCCGACGCGCGGCGCAACGGCCACCACGTCCTCGCCGTGGTGCGGGGCAGCGCGATCAATCAGGACGGCGCCTCCAACGGCCTGACCGCCCCGAACGGCCCCTCTCAGCAGCGCGTCATCCGGGCCGCCCTGGCCAACGCGGGCCTGGGCACCGCCGACGTCGACGTGGTCGAGGCGCACGGCACCGGCACGGTGCTGGGCGACCCGATCGAGGCGCAGGCGCTGCTCGCCACCTACGGTCAGGGCCGGCCGGCGGACCGGCCGCTGCGGCTCGGGTCGATCAAGTCGAACATCGGGCACGCGCAGGCCGCCGCCGGCGTCGCCGGGATCATCAAGATGGTCGCGGCGATCCGCAACGCCACGATGCCGCGCACGTTGCACGTGGACGAGCCCACCCCCGAGGTGGACTGGTCGGCCGGCGCGGTCGAGCTGCTCACCGACGCCCGGCCGTGGGAGGCGTACGGGCGTCCACGCCGGGCCGGCGTCTCGTCCTTCGGTGTCTCCGGCACCAACGCGCACGTGATCATCGAGGAGGCGCCGGCAGCGCCGGTCGACGAGCCGGCTGCGGTGTCGCAGGACGTGCCGTGGGTGCTGTCCGGGCGTACCGCCAAGGCTGTCGCCGGCCAGGCCCGTCACCTCGCCAGCGTGGCGTCGGAACCGGCCGAGGTCGCCCACTCGTTGCTGGCCCGATCCGAGTTCGTCCAGCGGGCTGTGGTGCTCGGTCCGGATCACCGGGCCGGTCTGGCCGCCCTGGCCGACGGTTTGCCGTCGAGCGGTGTGGTTTCTGGTGTGGCGCGTTCGTCGGGTGTGGTGTTCGTGTTTCCCGGTCAGGGCTCGCAGTGGGTCGGGATGGCTGCGGAGCTGCTGGATGCCGAGCCGGTGTTCGCGGCCCGGATCGCCGAGTGCGCGGCGGCGCTGTCGCCGTTCGTGGACTGGAACCTCCTCGACACGCTGCGCTCCGACGACCCGTTGGACCGTGTCGACGTGGTGCAGCCGGTGTTGTGGGCGGTGCACGTGTCCCTGGCGGAGGTGTGGAAGGCCAAGGGTGTCACCCCCGACGCGGTGATCGGTCACTCGCAGGGAGAGATCGCGGCGGCGTGTGTCGCCGGTGTCCTCTCGCTCAGCGACGCGGCGAAGGTCGTCGCGTTGCGCAGCAGGGCTCTGCTGGCTCTGTCCGGCAGCGGGGCCATGGTGTCGGTCAACGCCGGCCTGGACGTGGTCACCCCGTTGCTGACCGACGGTGTGAGTGTGGCGGTGGTCAACGGCCCGACCAGCGTCGCCGTCGCCGGTGCCGACCTGGATCCGTTCCTGGCCGCCGCAGAGGCGGCCGGCGTGCGAGCCAAGCGCGTCAACGTCGACTACGCCTCACACTGCGCGCTGGTCGAACCGGTGGAAGCCGAACTCGCCCGGGTGCTGAATGGTGTGCGACCGCTGCCCGGTGCGGTGCCGGTGTTCTCGACCGTCGAGGACGGCGGTGTCATGGACGCCGCCTACTGGTACCGCAACCTGCGTCAGCCGGTCCGGCTCGACCAGGCCGTGCAGGCCGCGTACACCGCCGGGCACCGGATCTTCATCGAGGTCAGCGCTCACCCGGTGCTCACCGGCGCGATCGCCGACACCGCCGACGTTCCCGCCGTCGGCACGCTACGCCGAGGCGACGGCGGCCCCCGACAGGTGGTGCGGGCCCTCGCCGAGGCCTGGGTGCAGGGCGCCCCCGTCGACTGGAGCACCGTCGTCCCGCCCACCCGGACCGTCGACCTGCCCACCTACCCGTTCCAGCACCAGCGGTTCTGGGTCGACGAGGTCAACCTCCCGGTCACCGCCGACATCGCCACCGCCGGACTCAGCGCCGCCAGCCACCCGATGCTCGGCGCCGCCATCCCGCTGCTCGACTCCGACGCGGTCCTCTTCACCGGCCTGCTCTCCGTCGAGGCCCACCCGTGGCTCGGCGAGCACAAGGTGATGGGCGCCAACGTCATGCCGGGCACCGCCTTCGTCGAACTCGCCCTGCACGTCGCCAACCAGACCGGATGTCGGCGGCTGGAAGAACTCACCCTGCTCACCCCGCTGATCGTGCCCGAGCGCGGCGCCCGCCAACTACAGCTCTGGGTGGGCCCACCGGACGGCAACGGCCGGCGCGCCTTCAACGTCCGCTCCCGCTCCGACGACGCAGAGCCCGCCGACGCGCTCAGCCCCACCGGCTGGATCCACCACGCCACCGGCGCGATCAGCACCGCCGCCGATCCGGCCGCACCGGCCGACCTCACCACCTGGCCGCCGCCCGGCGCCCGGCCGGTCGACCTCACCGAGTTCTACGAAGCCGTCAGCCGGACCGCGTTCGACTACGGACCGATGTTCCAGGGCCTGCGCGCCGCCTGGGTCACCGAGGACGACGTCTACGCGGAACTGTCCCTGCCCGAGTCGGGGCGGGCCGCCGCGGGCGCCTACGGCATGCACCCGGCCCTGCTCGACGCCGGCCTCCAGGCCATGTCGCTGAACACCTTCCTGACCCGGATGGGCGACGGCGAACCAGCCGAACGGAGCCGCCTGCCGTTCGTCTGGAGTGGCATCTCGCTGCACGCCACCGGCTCCTCCAGCTTCCGGATCCGCCTCAAGCCGGCCGGCGCCGTCGGCGTCTCGTTCACCGTCGCCGACAGCACCGGCGCCCCGGTCGCCGAGATCGACTCGCTGATCATGCGGCCGGTCTCGGCGGACCGGCTGGCCAGTGCCCGTGGCGGCGACCACGAGTCGCTGTACCGGCTGGACTGGACCCCGGTGCTGCCCGCGACGGCGCCGGCCACCGCCGTCGTCGGCGCCGACCCGTACCAGCTCACCGGTGTCGCCGGAACCGGGTACCCGGACCTGGCCGCGCTGGCGAACGCCCCGGCCGTACCCGAGCTCGTCTTCGTGACGCTCGAAGCGGATCCACTGCGGACGGCCGAACCCGGCGTCGGCGCAAGGAACAGCACCACGCTCGCGCTCGACCTGGTGCAGCGATGGCTCGCGGAGCCGGCGTTCGGCGCGTCGCGCCTGGTCGTCGTCACCCGTGGCGCGGTCGCGGCGAACACCGACGATGCGGCCGGTGACCTGGCCGCGGCCGCCGCGTGGGGATTGATCCGCACCGCGCAGGCCGAGAACCCGGACCGGTTCGTCCTGCTCGACCTCGACGACGATCCCACCTCGCTCGCGGTGGCCGTCCCGGCGGTCGCCTCCGGCGAGCCGCAGGTGGTCGTCCGTGCCGGCCGCCCGCTGGCCCCACGCCTGGCGCCGGTCCCGGTCGCGCCGGAACCGCGCGCGGACATCACCCCCGGCGGCCAGGACGGCACCGTGCTGATCACCGGCGGCACCGGCACCCTCGGCGGGCTGCTCGCCCGGCACCTCGTCACCGAGCACGGCGTTCGGCGGCTGGTGCTGACCGGACGTCGCGGACGCTCCGCCGACGGGGTGGACGACCTGGTGACCGACCTGACCGACCTCGGCGCCGAGGTCACAGTAGAGGCCTGCGACGCCACCGACCGGGACGCCCTCGCGGCGGTACTGGACCGGATACCGGCCGACCGGCCACTGACCGTCGTGCACGCGGCGGGCGCGCTGGACGACGGCGTGGTCACCGCGCTGACCCCGGAGCGCATCGACGCCGTGCTGGCACCGAAGACCGACGCGGCGTGGAACCTGCACGTGCTGACCCGGGACCGCAAGATCGCCCGGTTCGTGCTCTTCTCCTCGGCGGCCGGCGTGCTGGGCGGCGCGGGGCAGGGCAACTACGCGGCGGCCAACGCCTTCCTCGACGAGCTGGCCCGGCACCGCAGGGCGCTCGGCCTGCCCGCCGAATCCCTGGCCTGGGGCCTGTGGGAGCAGGCCAGCGGCATGACCGGGCACCTGGACGGCGCCGACCTGCGCCGGGTGGCGCGCGGCGGGGTCCGGCGACTGCCGACCGCCCGGGCGCTCGCCCTGTTCGACACGGCAGGTGTGCTGGACGAGCCGCTGCTGATCCCGGCCGACCTGGACCTGGCCGGGCTGCGCAACCAGCCGGTGGAGACCGTGCCGGCGCTGCTGCGCGGACTGGTCCGTGGCGCGAACCGGCCGGTCGCCGAACCGGTCGGTGGCCCGTCGGTCGTCGGCCTGGCCCAGCGGCTCGCCGGTCTCGCCGACGAGGACGCCGACGCCCTGGTCCTCCAGGTGGTACGCGCCAACGTCGCCGCCGTCCTCGGCTACCCGAGCCCCGACGAGGTGGACCCGACCCTGCCGTTCAAGGAGCTGGGCTTCGACTCGCTGACCGCCGTCGAGCTGCGCAACCGGCTCAACGTCGCGACCGGCCTGCGGCTGCGCGCCACGCTCGTCTTCGACTACCCGAACGCCCACTCGCTCGCCGCGTACCTGCGGGCGCAGGTGGTGCCGGACGAGGTCGGGGCGGCCGAGCCGCTGCTGGCCGAGCTGAGTCGGATCGAAGCCGCCGTGGCCACGCTGCCCGGCGACGGACCGGTCCGCGAGCAGGTGACCGGTCGCCTGCGGGACCTGCTGGCCGGGCTGGAGCCCACCGGCGCCGCGGACGTGGCGCAGGACCTCGAGTCGGCCACCGACGACGAAATGTTCGAGTTCATCACCCGAGAGTTCGGAGTGTCGTGATGGCAGACGACGAGAAGCTTCGCCATTTCCTCAAGAAGGTCACCACCAGCCTGCAGGAGACCCGGCAGCAGCTGCACGAGGCCGAGAACCGTGACCGGGAGCCGATCGCGATCGTCTCGATGAGCTGCCGGTTCCCCGGCGGCGTACGCGGGCCGGAAGATCTCTGGCAGATGCTCATCGGCGGGCGCGACGCGCTCGGCCCGCTCCCCGCCGACCGTGGCTGGGACCTGGAGTCGCTCTACAGCCCGGACGCGGACGCACCCGGCCAGAGCTACGTCCGGGAGGGCTCGTTCCTGACCGACGCCGCCGACTTCGACGCCGCGTTCTTCGGGATCAGCCCGCATGAGGCGCTCGCCATGGACCCACAGCAGCGGCTGCTGCTCGAGGCGTCCTGGGAGGCGATCGAGCGGGCCGGCGTCAACCCGCAGAGCCTGCGCGGCAGCCAGACCGGCGTGTTCGTCGGCATCACCCAGCAGAACTACGGCACCGCTCTGCACGAGGCGCCCGAGGGCGTCGACATGTACCTCGGCACCGGCACCACCACCAGCGTCGCGTCCGGCCGGATCGCGTACAGCCTGGGCTTCGGTGGGCCGGCCGTCACAGTGGACACGGCCTGCTCGTCGTCGCTGGTCGCGATGCACTGGGCGGTCCAGTCGCTGCGGTCGCGCGAGTGCGACCTGGCCCTGGTCGGCGGCGTCACGATCATGGCGGCGCCGGGCGCCTTCATCCTGTTCAGCAGGCAGAAGGGGCTGGCCGCGGACGGCCGGTGCAAGCCCTTCGCCGAGGCCGCCGACGGCACCGCCTGGGGAGAGGGCGTCGGCATCATCATGGCCGAGCGGCTCTCCGACGCACAGCGCAACGGCCACCCGATCCTGGCCATCGTGCGCGGCAGCGCGACCAACCAGGACGGTGCCTCCAACGGCCTGACCGCGCCGAACGGGCCGGCCCAGGAGCGGGTCATCCGGGCCGCGCTCGCCAACGCGCGACTCACCCCCGACCAGGTCGACACCGTCGAGTCACACGGCACCGGCACCACCCTCGGCGACCCGATCGAGGCACAGGCGCTGCTGGAGACGTACGGCCGGGGCCGTCCGGCGGAGCACCCGCTCTGGATCACCTCGGTCAAGTCGAACATCGGGCACACCCAGTCGGCGGCCGGCATCGCCGGGCTGATCAAGGCGGTGCTCTCCATCCAGCACGGGGTCCTGCCGAAGACACTCAACGTCGACGCGCCCACCTCGCACGTGGACTGGTCGGCGGGCGCCGCGCAGGTGCTCACCGAGACGATCCCGTGGCCGGAGACCGGGCACCCGCGCCGGGCCGGGGTCTCGTCGTTCGGCGTCTCCGGCACGAACGGGCACATCATCCTGGAGCAGCCACCGGCGGAGACCCCGGTCGACCCCACCGACGGCAGCGACGGTCACCTCGCCGCGTGGCCGATCTCGGCACGTACCGAGGCCGGTCTCGTCGAGCAGGCCCGGCGCCTGCACGACCACCTGACCCGGCACCCCTCGCTCACGCCGACGGACGTCGGTCACTCGCTGTGGAAGGCCCGGGCCATCTTCGACCACCGCGCCGTCGTCGTCGGCTCCAACCGCAGGGAGATGCTGCAGAGCCTAGCCGAGTTCCCCGACGGCAGCGCCCCCCGGGCCGACCGGCAGCTCGGCGGCAGGCCGCTGTTCGTCTTCCCCGGCCAGGGCTCACAGTGGCTCGGCATGGCGACCGAACTGCTCGACCAGGAGCCGGTCTTCGCCGCCCGGATCGCCGAGTGTGCCGCCGCCCTCGACCCCCACGTCGACTGGTCGCTGCTCGACGTGTTGCGCTCCACCGACCCGGCCGCGTTGAACCGCGTCGACGTGGTGCAGCCCGCACTCTGGGCGGTGATGGTCTCGCTGGCCGAAACCTGGATCTCCCGTGGCGTACGGCCCGGCGCTGTCATCGGCCACTCCCAGGGCGAGATCGCCGCCGCCTGTGTGGCCGGCGCGCTGTCGCTGACCGACGCCGCCAAGGTGGTCGCCCTGCGCAGCCGCGCGCTGCTGGCCCTGTCCGGCACCGGCGGGATGGTGTCGGTCAACGCCCCGCTCTCGGCGGTCGAACCGCTGCTCACCGGCGGCATCGCCGTCGCCGCCGTGAACGGCCCGTCCAGCGTGGTCGTGGCCGGCGCCGACGTCGCAGGCTTCCTGGCCGCGGCCCAGGCGGCCGGGGTCCGCGCCCGTCAGGTCCAGGTGGACTACGCCTCGCACTGCGCCCAGGTCGAGCCGATCGAGGACGAGTTGGCCCGGCTCCTGGACGGGATCACGCCGACCGCTGGCACCGTGCCGATCATCTCCACGGTCACCGGCGAGCCGATCGACGGCTCCGCGATGAACGCCGGCTACTGGTACGACAACCTGCGCAACCCGGTCCGCCTCGACCGGGCGGTCCGCACCGCCCTGGGTGCCGGTCACGCCCTGATCGTCGAGATCAGCCCGCACCCGGTGCTGATCGCCGGGCTCACCGGCCTCGCTGAGGAGACCGGCGGCGACGCCGTGGTCCTCGGCACGCTGCGCCGCGGCGACGGTGGGCTCCGCCGGTTCACCCAGTCACTGGCCGCGGCGTACGTGCACGGTGCGGCTGTCGACTTCGCGACGGTCCAGCCGCAGGGGCGCATCGTGCCGCTGCCGACCTTCGCCTTCCAGCGCCGGCCGTACTGGCTGGGCGGCCAGCGACCCCCGGCTCCCGCCGCCGCGGCCCCGGGCACCGACGACGCGGTCTTCTGGAACGCCGTCGAGCGGCAGGACGCGAACGTGCTCGCCGAGACCATCGGCGCCGACCCGGCGGCCGTGGGGGACCTGCTCCCGGCGTTGTCGTCGTGGCGGCGGCAGCGGCAGACCGGCTCGATGCTGGACAGTTGGCGCTACCGCGACGAGTGGGTACGCGTCCCCGACCAGCCCGCCCGCCTCACCGGCACCTGGCTGGTCGCCGTACCGGCCGGCCTCGACTCCCCGCTGCCCGCCCAGGTCAGCGGAGCCCTGCGGGCCGGCGGCGCGCACGTGGTGCCGCTGGAGATCGAACCGGTCGACGTCCAGCGCACCGCCCTGGCCGCCCAGCTCACCCTGGCGCTCGACGCGGCCGGCTGCGACCGCCCCGACGGGGTGCTGTCCCTGCTCGCCTTGGACGAACGGGTCCTGGACGGGCACCGCTCCACCCCGCGCGGCTTCGCCGCCACCGTCGTACTGGTGCAGGCCCTCGGCGACCTCGGCGTCGGCGCCCCGCTCTGGTGCGCGTCGCGCGGCGCGGTCGGCACCGGAGCGGGCGACCCCCTGACCAATCCGGTCCAGGCGCTGCTCTGGGGCTTCGGCCGGGTCGCCGCGCTCGAACACCCGGAACGCTGGGGCGGCCTCCTGGACCTGCCCGGGACGCTCGACGAGCGCGGCTCCGGTCTGCTCTGCGCCCTGCTCTCCGGCGCGACCGGCGAGGACCAGGCCGCGATCCGTCCACCCGGCCTTCTCGGCCGGCGACTGATGCGCGCCCCGGTCGGCGACCGCAGCCCGGCGCGGAGCTGGCAGCCGCGCGGCACCACCCTCATCCTGGGCGGCACCGGCGGCCTCGGGTCCCAACTGGCCCGCTGGCTGGCCGAGCACGGCGCCGAGCACCTGCTGCTGGTCAGCCGCCGCGGCCCGGACGCGCCCGGCGCGGACCGTCTGCGCGACGACCTCACCGCGCTGGGCGCGACAGTCACAGTGGCCGCCTGCGACGCCACCGACCGGGACGCCCTGGCCGCGCTGATCGAGGCGATCCCCGCGAAGACCCCGCTGACCACCGTGGTGCACAGCGCCGCAGTCCTCGACGACTGCGTGATCGACGCGCTGGAGACACACCGCGTCGACGGTGTCCTGCGCGCCAAGGTGGACTCGGCTCGCCACCTGCACGAGCTGACCCGGGGCCTGGACCTGGACGCGTTCATCACGTTCTCCTCGTTCGCCGGCACGGTGGCCAGCTCCGGCGTCGGCAACTACGCCCCCGCCAACGCCTACCTGGACGCCCTGGTGCAGCACCGCCGGTCGCTCGGCCTGCCGGGCACCGCGATCGCCTGGGGCGCCTGGGGTGGCGGTGGCATGGCCGACGGCGAGTTCGGTGAGCTGCTGACCCGCCACGGTGTCGCCGAGATGGCGCCCGAGCTGGCGATCACCACGCTGCGCCAGGCGGTGGAGCACTCCGAGCCGTTCCTCACCGTCGCGGACATCCGGTGGGAGCGGTTCTTCGTCGCTGTCACCGCGACCCGGCCCAGCCCGCTGGTCAGCGCGATCCCGGAGGCACAGCAGGTGCTCGCGGCGATCGCCCGCGACGGGGACGGCGCCGGCGAGAGTGCCACGGCGCGCCTGGCGGGCCTGCCGCCGGCCGAGCGGGCCAAGGTCCTGCTGGAGACGGTACGGGCGCAGGTGGCCACTGTGCTCGGTTACGCCTCGGCCGACGAGGTGCCGCCGAAGAAGGCGTTCCAGGAGCTCGGCTTCGACTCGGTGACCGCCGTGGAGCTGCGCAACCGTCTGGGCGCCGCCACCGGGCTGCGGCTGCCCGTCACGCTCGTCTTCGACTATCCGAACCCGGTCACGCTCGCCGCCTTCCTGGACAGCCTGTGCGGCGGCGCCGACGACAGTTCCGCGCTGGACGACCTGGACCGGCTGGAAGCGGCCCTGGACAGCCTCGAACCGGACGACGTCACGTACGTCCGGCTGATGACCCGCATGCAGGCGCTCGTCGCCGACTGGAAGCACGGCCGCGCCGAGCCGGTGGAGACCGCGGGCGAAGCCCTGGCCGACGCCACCGACGAGGAGATGTTCGAACTCCTCGGCAAGAAGTTCGGCATCGCCTGACCCGCACGCTCACAAGGGGAGACCTACCGATGGCCAACGAAGAGCGGTTGCGCTACTTCCTCAAGCGGGTCACCGCCGACCTGGAAACCGCCCAGGAGCGTATCCGGCACCTGGAGGTACGCGCCGACGAACCGATCGCGATCATCGGTGTGGGCTGCCGGTTCCCCGGTGGCGTGGACTCCCCGGAGTCACTGTGGAACCTGGTCGCGGCGGACGGGGACGGCATCACGCCGTTCCCGGCCGACCGGGGCTGGGACACCGAGGCGCTGTTCGACCCCGACCCGGACAACCCGGGGACGTCGTACGCCGCCGAGGGCGGGTTCCTCAGCGGGGCGGGTGACTTCGACGCCGGCTTCTTCGGCATCAGCCCGCGCGAGGCCCTGGCGATGGACCCGGCGCAGCGGCTCCTGCTGGAGGTGTCGTGGGAGGCCATCGAGCGGGCCGGCATCGACCCGGCGTCGCTGTCCGGGTCGCCGACCGGCGTGTTCGCGGGCACCAACGGCTCGGACTACGCGGCCATGCTGATGGGTGCGTCCGAGGGCCTGGAGGGCTACCTCGCCACCGGCAACGCGGGCGCGGTCATCTCCGGCCGGGTGTCGTACTCGCTGGGCCTGGAGGGGCCGGCGGTCACCGTCGACACGGCCTGCTCGTCGTCGCTGGTCGCGCTCCACCTGGCGGCGCAGGCGCTGCGGGCCGGTGAGTGCTCGCTCGCGCTGGCCGGCGGTGTGACGGTGATGGCCACCCCGTCGCTGTTCGTCGGCTTCTCCCGTCAGCGCGGCCTGGCCGCCGACGGCCGTTGCAAGGCCTTCGCCGGCGCCGCCGACGGCACCGGCTTCGCCGAGGGCGCCGGTGTGCTGCTGTTGGAGCGGCTGTCCGAGGCCCAGCGCAACGGGCATCCCGTGCTCGCCGTGGTGCGCGGCAGCGCCGTCAACCAGGACGGCGCGTCCAACGGGCTGACCGCCCCGAACGGGCCGTCGCAGCAGCGGGTCATCCAGGCGGCACTGGTCGACGCCCGGCTCTCGGCGGCGGACGTCGACGTGGTGGAGGCGCACGGCACCGGCACCCGGCTGGGCGACCCGATCGAGGCGCAGGCGCTGCTCGCCACCTACGGCCGGGAGCGCCCGGCGGACCAGCCGTTGTGGTTGGGGTCGGTGAAGTCGAACATCGGGCACACGCAGGCCGCCGCTGGGGTCGCCGGGATCATCAAGATGGTCGAGGCGCTGCGTCATGAGACGTTGCCGCGGACCCTGCACGTGGACGAGCCGACGCCGCAGGTGGACTGGTCCGATGGTGCGGTGGAGCTGCTGACGTCGCCGCGCCCGTGGGCGGCGGGGGAGCGTCCTCGCCGGGCCGGGGTGTCGTCGTTCGGGGTGTCCGGCACGAACGCCCACGTGATCATCGAGGAGGCGCCGGCCGCGCCGGTCGACGAACCCGTCGGGACGGCGCCGGACGTGCCGTGGCTGTTGTCGGCGGCGGCGCCCGAGGCGCTGCGCGGGCAGGCGGAGCGGTTGTCGCGGGTGACGGCGGATCCGGGCGCGGTGGCGTACTCGCTGCTGTCCACCCGGTCGGTGCTGAGCCACCGGGCGGTCGTGCTCGGCCCGGACCACTCCGCTGGCCTGTCCGCCCTCCGGGACGGTCTGCCGTCGGGTTCGGTCGTCTCCGGTGCGGCCCACCCGGACTCGGGTGTGGTGTTCGTGTTCCCGGGTCAGGGTTCGCAGTGGGTCGGCATGGCCACAGCATTGCTGGATGCCGAGCCGGTGTTCGCGGCGCGGATCGCGGAGTGCGCGGCGGCGCTTTCTCCGTTCGTGGACTGGAACCTCCTCGACGTGTTGCGCTCGGACGATCCGTTGGAGCGGGTGGATGTGGTGCAGCCGGTGTTGTGGGCGGTGCACGTGTCCCTGGCGGAGGTGTGGCGGGCCAGGGGTGTGACCCCGGATGCGGTGATCGGTCATTCGCAGGGGGAGATCGCGGCGGCCTGTGTGGCCGGAGTGCTGTCACTGAGTGACGCGGCGAGGGTTGTGGCGTTGCGGAGCAAGGCTCTGCTGTCGATCGCGGGCACTGGCGGGATGGTGTCGGTCAACGCCGGCCTGGACGTGGTCACCCCGCTGTTGACCGACGGTGTGAGTGTCGCGGTGGTCAACGGTCCGACCAGCGTCGCCGTCGCCGGGGCCGACCTGGATCCGTTCCTGGCCGCCGCTGAGGCGGCCGGGGTGCGGGCCAGGCGGGTGAAGGTCGACTACGCCTCGCACTGCGCTCTGGTCGAACCGGTGGAAGCGGAGCTGACCCGTGTCCTCGACGGGGTGCAGCTGCTGGCCGGCGAGGTGCTCGTGTTCTCCACTGTGGAGGACGGCGGTGCGATGGACGCCGGCTACTGGTATCGCAATCTGCGTCAGCCGGTGCGTCTCGACCTGGCGGTTGCGGCGGCGCAGGCGGCCGGGCACCGGATCTTCATCGAGGTCAGCGCGCACCCGGTGCTCGCCGGCGCGATCGAGGCCACCACCATCGGCACGCTGCGCCGTGACGCGGGCGGCCCCGAACAGGTCGTACGGTCCCTTGCGGAGGCGTGGGTGCGGGGCGCGCCGGTCGACTGGAGCACCATCATCCCGGCCACCCGGGTCGTGGACCTGCCCACCTACCCCTTCCAGCACGAGCGTTACTGGCCCACCCGTGGCAGCGCGATCAGCGCGGCCGACCCGGTGGACAGCGAGTTCTGGCAGGCCGTCGAGAACGGCGACCTCACCCCGCTGGGCATCACCGGCGACGGTGGCGAGCTGCTGCCGGCCCTCACCGCCTGGCGCCGCCGCAAGCGCGAGCACCACACCCTCGACGACTGGCGGTACCGGGTCACCTGGCAGAGCAGGACCACCCCGGCCGAGAACACCCTCACCGGCACCTGGCTGCTCCTGCGCCCTGCCGGCGAACCCTGGTCGGACGCCGTCGAGGACGCCCTCGCACAGGCCGGCGCCCGAGTCGTACCGGTGGCCATCGCCCCCGGCCCGATCGACCGGAGCGCCCTCGCCGACGCGGTCAACGCCTCCATCGGCGCGACACCCGTCGACGGAGTGCTGTCCCTGCTCTCCCTGCCCGCCGCCGAGGCCGCCGACGCGGTAAACGACGCGTCAACGGTGCTGCACGGTCTCGCGGACGCGAGCGTCACCGCCCCGCTCTGGCTCGCCACCCGCTCCGGCGTCCGGGTCGGCCGTTCCGACGCCGCCCCGGCGCCCACGCAGGCCGCGCTCTGGGGCTTCGGCCGGGTCGTCGCGCTCGAAGAGCCGCACCGCTGGGGTGGCCTGATCGACCTGCCGGCGCAGCCCGACTCCCGGTCGGCCGCCCGGCTCGTCGCGGCACTCACCACCGGCGACGACGAGGACCAGTTCGCCGTCCGCGCCTCGGGCCTCTACACCCGCCGGCTGACCCGCGCCCCGCAGGGCGCCACCCCCGAGTGGTCGCCGTCGGGCACCGCACTGGTCACCGGCGGCACCGGCGCGATCGGCGCGCACACCGCCCGCTGGCTGGCCCGCAACGGCGCCGAGCACCTGGTGCTCACCAGCCGGCGCGGCCCGGACGCCCCCGGCGCCGACGACCTGCAAGCCGAGTTGGAGCAGGCCGGCGCCCGGGTCACCATCACCGCCTGCGACATCGCCGACCGGGACGCCCTGCGCACCCTGATCGACGGCCTGGCGGACCTGACCTCCGTCTTCCACACCGCCGCCGTCCTGGACGACGGCACGCTCGGCAGCCTCGACCGGGACCGGATCGAGCGGGTGCTCGCCCCGAAGGCCGTCGCCGCCCAGCACCTGCACGACCTCACCCGGGACCGGGACCTGACCGCGTTCGTGCTGTTCTCGTCGCTGGCCGGCACCCTCGGCAACGCCGGGCAGGGCGCGTACGCCGCCGCGAACGCGTACCTCGACGCCCTGGCCGAGCAGCGGGCCGCCGCCGGCCTGCCGGCCACCTCGATCGCCTGGGGCCGCTGGGGCGACGGTGGCCTCGCCGAGGAAGCCGTACGCCGGGAGCGGCTCAGCCGGGGCGGACTGGGCGCGATGGACCCGGCGCTGGCCCTCACCGGTCTCGCCGCCGCGATCGGCGCCGGTGAGTCGGCCCTGGCCCTGACCGACGTGGACTGGCAGCGGTTCGCCCCTACCTTCACCGCCGTACGCCCCAACCCCACCCTCGCCACCCTCTGGGAAGCCGCCGGAAGCACCGGAACCGACCCGTCCGGCGACCTGACCCGGCGGCTGCGGTCGATGACCGCCCGGGACCGCGCCGCAGCCCTGGTCGAGCTGGTCCGCGGGCACGCCGCGGCGGTCCTCGGCCACTCCGGCGTCGACGGCGTGGAACCGGAGCGCGCCTTCCGTGACCTCGGGTTCGACTCGCTCACCGCTGTCGAACTGCGCAACGCGCTCGGCGCGGCCATCGGCCTGCGGCTGCCCGCCACCCTGATCTTCGACCATCCGAGCGCCCTCGCTCTCGGCGCCCACCTCGGCGGCCTGCTCGCCGGAGGGGCCGACGCTGCCGCCGAGCCAGATGCCGGCCCGGATGCCGGCCCGAACGCCTCCACCGCCGCCGACCAGGACGACCCGATCGTCGTGGTGGGCATGTCGTGCCGCTTCCCCGGCGGCGCGGACAACCCCGACCAGCTGTGGCAGCTCGTGCACGGCGAGGTGGACGCGATCTCCACGTTCCCCGCCGACCGCGGCTGGGACGTCGACAGCGTCTACGACGCCGACCCGGACAACGCCGGCACCAGCTACGTGCGCGAGGGCGGCTTCCTCTACGGCGCCGCCGCCTTCGATCCCGAGTTCTTCGGCATCTCACCGCGTGAGGCCCTGGCCATGGACCCGCAGCAGCGGCTCCTGCTGGAGACCGCGTGGGAGGCCTTCGAGCACGCCGGCATCGACCCGTCGACCGCCCGAGGCGAGCAGGTCGGCGTCTTCGTCGGCTCGAACGGCCAGGACTACGGCGCCCTGCTCTACGGCTCCACCGAAGGCGTCGAGGGGCACACCATGACCGGCAACGCCGGCAGTGTCGCCTCCGGCCGGATCTCCTACGCTCTCGGCCTGGAGGGACCGGCCGTCACCATCGACACCGCCTGCTCGTCGTCGCTGGTCGCGCTGCACCTCGCCGCCCAGTCGCTGCGCCAGGGCGAGTGCCGCCAGGCGCTGGCCGGCGGCGTCACGGTGATGGCCACCCCGGGCCGGTTCGTCGAGTTCAGCCGCCAGCGCGGGCTCGCCGCCGACGGCCGCTGCAAGGCGTTCGCCGACGGCGCCGACGGCACCGGCTGGGGTGAGGGCGCGGGCATGCTGCTGCTTGAGCGCCGATCCGCGGCGCTGGCCGCGGGTCACCAGATCCTCGCCACGGTACGCGGCAGCGCGATCAACCAGGACGGCGCCTCGAACGGGCTGACCGCCCCCAACGGCCCCGCCCAGCAGCGGGTGATCCGGGCCGCTCTCGCCGACGCGGGGCTGCGACCCTCCGAGGTGGACCTGGTGGAGGCGCACGGCACCGGCACCCGGCTCGGCGACCCGATCGAGGCCCAGGCGCTGCTCGCCACGTACGGGCAGCACCGACCGGCGGACCGCCCGCTGCGGCTCGGCTCGATCAAGTCGAACATCGGCCACACCCAGGCCGCCGCCGGTGTCGCCGGAGTGATCAAGGTGATCCAGGCGATGCGGTACGGGGTGCTGCCCCGGACGCTGCACGTGGACCAGCCGAGCGCCGAGGTGGACTGGGAGTCCGGTGCGGTCGCGCTGCTCGACCGGTCCCTGCCGTGGGAGGGTGCCGGGCCGCGCCGCGCAGCGGTGTCGTCGTTCGGCATCAGCGGCACCAACGCCCACGTCGTGCTGGAGGGCGACCCGGCCCCGGCGACCGCCGCCCCCGCCACGAACCCGCAGCGCCCCGCCACGTGGTTGCTCAGCTCACGGACCGAGGAGGGGTTGCGCGACCAGGCCGGGAGGTTGCTCGGCCACCTGGACGAGCACCCGGGGCTGGACCCCTACGACGTCGGCTTCTCCCTCGCCACCACCCGAACCCAGCACCGGCATCGTGCCGCGGTGTTCGGCCGTGCCGAGCTGGCGGCGGTGGCCGCCGGATCACCGGCTCCGATCACCGGTTCGGTGGTGCGGGGCAGAACGGCGATCGTGTTCTCCGGTCAGGGTTCGCAGCGCCCGGGCATGGGCCTGGAACTGGCCGCCTCGTACCCCGTGTTCGCCGAGGCGTTCGACGCCGCCTGCGCGGAGCTGGATCTGTATCTGGACCGGCCGTTGCGCGAGGTGATCGCCGACGGCGGCGACCTCGACCAGACGGTCTACACGCAGGCCGCCCTGTTCGCTGTCGAGGTCGCGCTGTACCGCCTGGTGGGCGCCACCCCCGACTATCTGGTGGGGCACTCGATCGGTGAGATCGCCGCCGCCCACGTGGCCGGGGTGTTGTCCCTGACGGACGCGGCGAAGCTGGTCGCGGCGCGCGGCCGGTTGATGCAGGCCCTGCCGGCTGGTGGCGTCATGGTGGCGGTGCGGGCCACCGAGGCGGAGGTGCTGCCGCTGCTGGTCGACGGGGTGTCCGTCGCGGCGGTCAACGGTCCTCGCTCGGTGGTGCTGTCCGGTGCCGCCGACGAGGTGGCGGCCGTCGCCGCCCAGTTCGAGAAGTCCAAGCAGCTCAAGGTCAGTCACGCGTTCCACTCGGTGTTGATGGAGCCGATGCTGGCGGAGTTCGCACGGGTTGCGGAGACGCTGACCTACGCGTCTCCGCGGATTCCGGTCGTCAGCAACGTGACCGGGCAGATCGCCGAGACGCAGGACGCCGCGTACTGGGTGCGGCACGTCCGGGAAGCGGTTCGCTTCGCCGACGGCATCGCCACCCTGGAAGGTCTGGGCGTCACCACGTTCGTGGAGATCGGCCCGGACGGGGTGCAGTCGGCGATGGGCGCGGACTGCGTGACCGACGCGGTGTTCGTGCCGGTGCAACGATCCGACCGGGACCAGCCCACCGCCCTGCGCACCGCGCTCGCCCAGCTCCACGTCCGAGGCGTCGCGGTGGACTGGGCCGCCCTGCACCCCGGGGCGCGTCGGGTCGACCTGCCCACCTACGCCTTCCAACGGCAGCACTACTGGCCCGGGTCGGTCTCCTGGGCCCGGCCCGCCGCCGACAACGACGAGCACCTGTGGGACCGCATCGAGCGTGCGGACCTCGACGGCATCAGCGCCGAACTCGCCCTGCCGTCCGACGCCACCCTCCCGGCGGTCGTCCGGGCACTCTCCGACTGGCGGCGGCAGGCCCGGCGCAGCTCGACGATCGACGGGTGGCGCTACGGCGTACGCTGGCGGCCCCTGTCCTCGACCGGGACGCCCACCCTGACCGGCACCTGGCTGCTGGTCAGCACCCCGGAACACCCCACGGCGGAACTCGCCGCCGTGCTGCGCCGACACGGTGCGGCGACCGGAACCGTCACGCTGACGCCAGCCGACCTGACCCGGGCCGGCACCGCCGCGCGACTCGGCGCGGCCCTCGACGAACACGGCCCGGTGCACGGCATCCTGTCCCTGCTCGCCCTCGACCAGGAGCCGCACCCCACGCACCCGATCCTCACCAGGGGCGTCGCCGGCACGGTGACGCTGGTCCAGGCCCTCGACCAGCTCGGCGCCACCGCTCCGGTGTGGAGCGTGACCCGCGGCGCCGTCGCGATCGGCGGCTCCGAGCGGGTCGCCGCGCCCGCCCAGGCGCAGGTATGGGGCCTCGGCCGGGTCGCCGCCCTGGAACAGCCACGGCTGTGGGCCGGTCTGGTCGACCTGCCGCCCCTGCTCGACGACCGCGCCGGCTCACGGCTCTGCGCCGTGCTGGCCGGTGCCGGCGCCGGAGGCGGTGAGGACCAGGTGGCGGTCCGCGCCTCGGCGATCTTCGGTCGCCGCCTGGTCCGCCACCCGCGCAGCACGACACCGGGTCCGCAGTGGCGTCCGCGCGGCACGGTCCTGATCACCGGTGGCACCGGAGCGCTGGGCGGGCGGGTCGCGCGCCTGCTCGCCGAACGAGGAGCCGAGCACCTGCTCCTGCTCAGCCGCCGGGGCGCCGACGCACCCGGGGTGGCCGACCTGACCGGCGAGCTGACCGCGCTCGGCGCCCGGGTCACCGTCGAGGCCTGCGACGTCGCGGACCGGGACGCGCTGGCCGGCGTGCTCGACCGTGTCCCCGCCGACCTGCCGCTGACCGCTGTGGTGCACGCCGCCGGCATCGGCACCCCCGGATCGCTGCGGGACACCGATCTGGACGAGTTCGCCTCCGTGGTCCGCGCCAAGATCGCCGGTGCGGTGCACCTGGACGCACTGCTCGGCGAACGGCCGCTCGACGCGTTCGTGCTCTTCTCCTCCATCGCGGGGATCTGGGGCAGCGGCGGCCAGGGCGCGTACGCGGCCGCGAACGCGTACCTCGACGCCCTCGCCGAGGCTCGGCGTGGTCGCGGCCTCGCCGGTACCGCGGTGGCCTGGGGTCCGTGGGGCGACGGTGGCATGGCCGAAGGGCCGGCTCAGGAGCAGTTGCGCCGCCGTGGCCTGCCGGTGATGAACCCGGAGTCGGCGATCGAGGCGCTCGCCGCCGCCATCGACGACCGTGAGGTGGCGCTCGCCGTCGCCGACGTCGACTGGGCCCGGTTCGCGTTGCCGTTCCAGGCGGTCCGCTCCGGCCGGCTGCTGGACGAGATCGACGAGGCGCGGGCGGCGCTCACCGCCGCCGCGCCGGGCGCCGAGAGCGCGGCCGACGCCGACGCGTTGCGCCGCAGTCTGACCGGCCTGCCGGCAGCCGAGCGGGAACGGGTCGTGCTCGATCTGATCCGCAAGAACGCGGCCAGGGTGCTGGGGCACACCGCCCCCGGCGGCGTCGACGTCGACCGTGGATTCCTGGAACTCGGCTTCGACTCGCTGACCGGGGTGGAGCTGCGCAACGCGCTCTCCGCCGAACTCGGCCTGCCGTTGCCCGCGACGCTGATCTTCGACTACCCGTCACCGCTGGTCCTGGCCGAGCACGTGCTCGACCAGTTGGCCGGCCCGGAGGCGGGCGGGGACCCGGAGGAGCAGCAGGTCCGACAGGTCCTGTCCCGGATCCCGGTGGAGCGGCTGCGCGCGGCCGGCCTGCTGGACACCCTGCTCGGCCTGGCACAGACCGGGTCGGAGGCGCCGGATGCGCCGCCGGCCACCGATGACGACGGCGAGGACCTGGCCGAGCTCGATGTCAGCGAGCTGGTCCGCCTCGCCCTCGACGGCACCGAGAGCTGACGGGGAGTAAACGATGGCCACGAGTTACGACGAGGTGGTGGCGGCGCTGCGTGCGGCGCTCGCCGACAACAAGCGGCTGAAGCAGCGCAACGCCGTCCCGGCGGCCCCGCCCGCGCCCGAGCCGATCGCGATCGTCTCGATGGGCTGCCGGCTGCCCGGCGGGATCCGCGGCCCCGAGCAGCTCTGGGACCTGGTGACCGACGGCCGGGACGCGATCGGCGAGTTCCCGCCCGACCGGGGCTGGGACCTGGCTGCCCTGTCCGAGCTCAGCACCGCCGGCGCCGGCGCGTTCCTCTACGACGCGGGGGACTTCGATCCCGGCTTCTTCGGTATCTCGCCGCGCGAGGCGATCGCCATGGACCCGCAGCAGCGGCTGCTCCTGGAGACCGCGTGGGAGACCTTCGAGCGGGCCGGGATCGACCGGGCCACCGCCCGGGGCAGCCGCACCGGCGTCTTCGCCGGCACCAACAACCAGGACTACACCGGCGTGCTGGTCGCCGCCCTGGCGCAGGGCTTCGACGGGCACCTCGGCACCGGCAACTCGGCGAGCGTGGTCTCCGGGCGGATCTCGTACACGTTCGGCCTGGAGGGCCCGGCGCTCACCGTGGACACCGCCTGCTCGTCGTCGCTGGTCGCGGTGCATCTCGCCGCCCAGTCCCTGCGCGACGGCGAGTGCAGTCTGGCGCTGGCCGGCGGCGTCGCGGTGATGGCCACCCCGTCGGTCTTCGTCGAGTTCTCCCGGCAGGGTGGGCTCGCCGCCAACGGCCGCTGCAAGTCGTTCGCCGCCGCCGCCGACGGCACCGGTTGGGGCGAGGGCGCCGCGATGGTGCTGCTGGAACGGCTGTCCGACGCCCGCCGCAACGGCCATCCGGTGCTCGCCGTGCTGCGCGGCAGCGCTGTCAACCAGGACGGCGCGTCCAGTGGCCTGACCGCCCCGAACGGCCCCGCCCAGCAGCGGGTGATCCGGACCGCGCTGGCGAACGCCCGGCTGACCGCGGCCGACGTCGACGTGGTGGAGGCGCACGGCACCGGCACCCGGCTGGGTGACCCGATCGAGGCGCAGGCGCTGCTGGCCACGTACGGCCAGGACCGGCCGGCCGACCAGCCGGTGTGGCTCGGCTCGATCAAGTCCAACATCGGCCACACCCAGGCCGCCGCCGGGGTCACCGGCATCATCAAGATGATCCAGGCGATGCGGCACGGCGTGCTGCCGGCCACCCTGCACGTCGACCGGCCCACCCCGCAGGTGGACTGGTCCGCCGGAGCCGTCGAACTGCTCACCTCGGCGCGCCCGTGGCCCACCACGGGTCGGCCGCGTCGCGCCGCCGTCTCCTCGTTCGGGGTGAGCGGCACCAACGCCCACGTGATCCTCGAACAGCCCGCGGAGGAAGAGGACCGGATCGCCACCCCGGGGACCCGTGCGGCGCACGGCGTCCTGGCCTGGCCGGTCTCGGCCCGCGAGCCCGCCGGGCTCCGGGCCCAGGCGGCGCAGCTGCTGGACCACCTGACCGGACATCCCGACCTGGACCCGGCCGACGTGGCCGGCTCGCTCGCGGTCACCCGGTCGCACTTCGAGTACCGGGCGGTTGCGGTCGGCACCGGAACGGACAGCCTGACCGCGGCGCTGGCCCGGATCGCCGACGGGACCGACCCGGGCGACCTCGCGACCGCCCGGCCGCAGGTGGCCTTCGTCTTCTCCGGCCAGGGCGCCCAGCGGGCCGGTACGGGCCGGGACCTCTACACCACCTTCCCGGCGTACGCCGAGGCGTTCGACGCGGTGTGCGCCGAACTCGACGTGCACCTGGACCGGCCGATCCGGGAGGTGATCCTCGACGACGAGGCGGCGCTGGAGCGGACCGGGTACGCCCAGGCGGCGCTGTTCGCCGTCGAGGTCGCGCTGTACCGCCTGGTCACGTCGTTCGGAGTGGTCCCGGATCAGCTCATCGGCCACTCCACCGGGGAGATCGCGGCGGCGCACGTGGCCGGGGTGCTGTCACTGCCCGACGCGGCGGCGCTCGTCGCGGCACGGGGGCGGCTCATCCAGGCACTCCCGGCCGGTGGCGTCATGGTCGCGGTCCGGGCGACGGAGGCGGAGGTCCGCGAGGCGCTCGCCGGACACGAGGCGGTGGTGTCCGTCGCCGCGGTGAACGGGCCGAAGTCGGTGGTGGTGTCCGGTGCGGCGGAGGCGGTCGAGCAGGTGGTCGCCCGGTTCGGCAAGACCCGGAAGCTGGACGTGGGGCACGCCCTGCACTCGCCGCTGATGGCACCGATGACCGCGGACTTCGCCCGGACCATCGGCGGGCTGATCCACGCGCCCGCCCGCATCCCGGTCATCTCCACGGTCAGCGGCGACGTCGCCGAGTTCGGCACCGACTACTGGGTGGACCAGATCCGCGCCACCGTGCGTTTCGCGGACGGCATCCGGGCTCTGCACGAGCGGGGCGTCAGCGCCTACCTGGAGATCGGCCCGGACGCGGTGCTCACCCCGCTGGGCGCCGACTGCGTCGAGGGCGCCGACCGGGACAGCGCCCCGCTGTTCGTCGCCGCGCAGCGACGCGACGGGGACGGGGCCGAGGCCCTGGTCACCGCGCTCGCCCGACTGCACTGCCGGGGCGTACGACTGGACTGGGCGGCGTTGCTGCCCGGAACCGTGCGGGTCGACCTGCCCACCTACCCGTTCCAGCGGCAGCACTACTGGCCGGCGCTGGAGCCGGTCGCCATGCCGACCGCCGCGGCACCCGCCGAGCAGCCGCCGGTCGTCTCGTCGGCGCCGGTCCTGTCGCGGGACTCCGCGTTCGAGGAGGTCCGCGACCTCATCCGGCAGGAGACCGCCGAGATGCTCGGCTACTCCGGCATCGAGTCCATCCGGCCCGGGCGAGACTTCCTCGAACTCGGCGTCGACTCGGTGATCGCGCAGGAGATCCGCCACCGTCTGAGCGCCGCCACCGGCCTCACCCTGGCCCCCGGTCTGCTCTTCGCTCACCAGGACCCGGACCGGCTGGCCCGGCACCTGATGGCGGAAATGGCCGGGACGACGTCGGCCTCGCCGGCCCCCACGCTGGACGTGATGTTCCGGCAGGCGCGGCACCGCGACGACCTGCACGAGTTCACGACACTGCTGATGCGGCTGGCCGAGTACCGGCCGAGCTTCACCGCAGCCGACGTGGACGAGGGGCGGGTGGCCGTACCCGCTCTGGCGCGCCTGGCCGAGGACGGCGGCGGCCCACGGGTCATCGCCTGCTGCACCACCTCGCTGATGGCCGGCCCGCAGGAGTACGCCCGGCTGGCCGGCGCCCTGCGCGGCCGGTACCAGATCTCCGCCCTGGTCAACCCCGGTTACCAGGAGGACGAGCCGGCCCCCGCCGACCTGGCCGCGGCATTGCGCCTCCAGGTCCGGGCGATCCGCGCGGACGTCGGCACCGAGCCGTTCATCCTGCTCGGACACTCGGCCGGCGGCCTGGTCGCCAACGCCCTCGCCGCCGAGCTGGAGGCCGACGGCGTCAATCCCGCCGCCGTGGTGCTGCTCGACTCCTACCCGCCGGCCGACGCGGTGCTCGGCCGGTGGATACCCGAACTGCTCGACGGCCTGGACCTGGACGACGCCGGCGTGGCCGATCAGCGGTATCTCGCCTGGGCGTCCTACGTGCGCCACTACGGCGACTTCGAACCGCTGCCCACCAGCGCACCGACCCTGCTGGTCCGCGCCGGTGAACCCCTCGGCACGGTGCCGGACGACCGCGACTGGCGGCCGTCCTGGCTGCACCCGCACACGGTGGCCGACGCCACCGGCAACCACTTCACCATGGTCGGCGACCAGGTCGACCGCACCGCGCAGACAGTGCACGACTGGCTGACCGCGACCCTCTGACCTGACTTTCGTGAACGGAGACCCGACATGACCATCACGACGACCAGCACTGTCGACACCAGCCTGTGGCTGCGCCGGTTCCACCCGGCACCGGACGCGCCGGTGCGTCTGGTCTGCCTACCGCACGCCGGCGGCTCGGCCAGTTACTATCACCCGGTCTCGCGCGCCCTGACCGGCGTCGAGGTGTTCGCGGTGCAGTACCCCGGCCGGCAGGACCGTCGCGCCGAGCCCTGCATCGACACCGTCCACGGCCTGGCCGCCAGGGTCGCCGAGCAGGTCGCCACGCTCGCCGACCGCCCGATCGCCCTGTTCGGCCACAGCATGGGCGCCTCGGTCGCCTTCGAGGTGGCCCGGCTCCTCGAGGAGGACGGCATCGTCCTGAAGCACCTGTTCGCCTCCGGGCGGCGCGCGCCCTCGCGGCACCGCGACGAGCACATCCACCAGCTGGGTGACAACGGCCTGATCGCGGAGATGCGCCGGCTCAACGGCACCGAGGGCAAACTGCTCGACGACGACGAGCTGATCCGCATGATCATCGGCGCGATCCGCAACGACTACAAGGCCGCGGAAACCTATGTGTACCGACCCGGCCCGCCGCTGTCCTGTCCGATCACGGTGATGACCGGCGATTCGGACCCGAAGGTCACCGTGGACGAGGCCGACTCCTGGCGGACGCACACCACCGGCCCCTACGCCATGAAAGTTTATAGGGGTGGTCACTTCTACCTGAACAACCACCAGACGGACATAATGGAGACCATTGTGGACCGCCTGACGTCAGGCTGACGGCAACGCCGGTCCGACCAGTCCGAGACTTCCGGAGGTACCAGTGACAACCCCGACACCCACGCCGGCTCTGCGGCTCATCGGGCTGTCCAAGGCATTCGGTGACAAGCGTGCCGTCGACAACGTCGATCTGGAGGTTCCGGGCGGCTCGTTCTTCGGGCTGGTCGGCCCCAACGGGGCCGGCAAGACCACATCGCTGTCCATGGCCGTCGGGCTGCTGCGCCCCGACAGCGGTCGCGCCGAGATCTTCGGCGTCGACGTCTGGGCCGACCCGGTCCGAGCCAAGGAACTGATCGGCGTCCTGCCCGACGGCCTGGGCATGCCCGAGCGGCTCACCGGCCGGGAGGTGCTCAGCTACCTGGGTCTGCTGCGGGGCATGGAGCCCGAGGCGGTCGCCAAGCGCAGCCAGGAGCTGCTGGAGGTCCTCGAACTCGACCGGGCCGACAGCACCCTGGTCCTCGAATACTCGACCGGCATGCGCAAGAAGATCGGGCTGGCCACGGCCCTGCTGCACGCACCGAAGCTGCTGGTGCTCGACGAGCCCCTGGAGGCCGTCGACCCCGTCTCGGCGGCGACGATCAAGGTGATCCTCCAGCGCTTCGTCGCCGCCGGCGGCTCGGTGGTCTTCTCCAGTCACGTCATGGCGGTCGTCGAGCAGCTCTGCGACCACGTCGCGGTCGTCACCGGCGGCCGGGTGGTCGCCTCCGGCCCGCTCGACGAGGTCCGCGGCGGCAGCTCCCTGGAGAACCGGTTCGTCGACCTGGTCGGCGGCCAGCCGGTGAGCGCGGGGGAGCTGTCATGGTTGGCATCCTGATCCGGATGAAGCTGGCCGTCCTGCGGCACTCGATGACCGGGCAGCGCGCCGCCGACATGATCGGTGGCGGCGTGCTGGGCCTGGTCCTCGCCGGCGGCACGATCTGGCTGGCCCTGCACGACTGGCCGGTCGACGGCCTGCCACTGGACCTGGTCGGCGCGGCGTTCGCCATCTGGATGATCGGCTGGCTGTTCGGCCCGGTGCTGTTCGGTGGCGGCGACGAGACGCTGCGCCCGGAGCACCTGGCCCTGCTGCCGATCCCGCCGCGCCGGCTCGCCACCGGTCTGCTCGCCGTCGCGTTCGTCGGCGTCGCACCGGTGGTCAGCCTGGTGGCCTTCACCGCGCTGATCGTCGTCGCCCTCCCGGTCGGCGGTGCCGCCGCCCTGATCGCGGTGCCGGTGGTCTTCCTCCAGCTGCTGTTCGTGGTGCTCGCCTCCCGGTTCGTCACCGCCGCGCTCAGTACGCTGATGCGCGCCAAGATCGGTGCGGTCCTGGCCGCCGTGATCAGCGGCGGCATCCTGGCGCTCACGCACACCGGGTGGGTGCTCAAACCCACCATCCAGTACGCCCTCACCGCCGGCTTCCCGGAGAACCTGGCGGACTGGGTGCGCCGCCTGCCGTCCGGCTGGGGCATCGTCGCGGTAGAGGCCGCCGGCCGGGGTGACTGGCTGCTCGCCCTCGCCGCGCCGGCTGGTCTCGCCGTACTCAGCGTGCTGGCCATGCTCGGTTGGTCCGCGCTGCTGGTCCGCCGGCTCAGCCACCGGGGCGCCAGCGGCCGCCCGGCCCGGGGCCGCACCGCCGCGCGGCAGATCCGCGGTGGCGGCGTGCGGGCCGTCGTCGGTCGTGAGCTGCGCACCGCGTCCCGGGATCTGATGCGCTTCCACTACCTGGTCTTCTCCCTGGTCTACGCGTTGGCGTTCTGCCTGCTGCCGCTCCTGGTCGACCTGCCGATCTTCGTGCCGTTCATCGGTGTCGCGTTCGGCATCTGGGCCGCGGCCATCTCCGCCAACCTGTACGGCGAGGACGGCACGGTGATCTGGCAGACGGTGCTCACTCCCGGGGCCGCCCGCAAGGACGTCCGCGGTCGTCAGCTCGCCTGGCTGCTGCTGACCGCCCCGGCGGTCGTGGTCCTCAGCGTCGTGCCGACCCTGCTCAGTGGGCAGACGTGGGCCTGGCCGTGGCTGGCCGCCCTGGTGCCGGCCCTGATCGGCGGCGGCGCCGGCATCATCGTGCTGATCTCGGTGCTGCGCCCGGTGCCGATGACCGACCCGCACAAGCGCAGCGGCAACCTCCTGGAGAACGGCACCGACTTCACCCAGGTGCTGCTCATGCTGGTGCTGGTCGCCGCCACCGCGGCGCCCGCCTACCTCACCGTCCGCTACGGCCCGGAGTGGGCGGGCGCCGGCGTCGGCCTGGTCACCGGCATCCTGCTGGCCTGGCTGCTCGGCGACCTGGCCGCCAAGCACCTGGAAGCGACAGGCCCCGACCTGCTCGCCACCATGCGGGCCTCCACCTCCCGCAAGAGCAACCTCAGTGGCGACGTCGACTGGGATCAGATCACCGCCTCCCTCGGCGGGGTGGATCTCGGGGAGAGCCGCCTCGGCATCGACAAGGCGTCGCCGGCCCGCCGCGCCGTCATCTACGCGTGCTTCACCGTCTGCTGGGTCCCGCTGGTCGCCCAGGGCGTCGTTCCGGCCTTCCTGAAATACAACGACCCCGACCGCGACTCCTGGTTCGTGGCCCGCCTCGTGCCCGAGGCGCTGCACTGGCCGGTCGTCGGCGTCATGGTCGTGCTCGGCCTGGGTCTCATCGCCGTCGGCTTCCACCAGCTGCGGGTGGCCCGTGCGGAGAGCCGCCGGGCCACAGTGGACCGGGCCGGCCACGCGCCGGTGGTGACCCGCCAACCCGAGAAGGTGGACGAGCTGAACCACTGACCGGACGGAAAAGGGCTCGGCCACCGCGGTGGCCGAGCCCTTTCGTACGCCTGGAGCGTCACCAGGTGATGGGCAGCTCGCGTACGCCGTAGATCAGCGACTCGGAGCGCAACGGAACGTCCTCGATCGCCCCGTGCAGGCGCAGGCCGGGGAAGCGGGTGAACAGGGCCCGCAGGGCGATCCTGAGTTCCGCGCGGGCGAGTTGCTGGCCGATGCAGAGGTGCACGCCGTGACCGAAGGCGAGGTGCTGGTTGCCGGTCCGGGTCACGTCGAGGACGCCGGGATCGGCATAGCGGGACGGGTCCCGGTTGGCGGCGGACAGCGAGAGGCTGACGCTCTCGCCGGCGCGGATGAGCTGCCCGCCCACCGGCACGTCCTCGGTGGCGAGGCGGGTCACGCCGAACTGGAAGGTCGGCAGGTAGCGGAGCAGCTCCTCGACGGCGTCCGGGATCCGGTCCAGGTCGGCACGCAGGACGGCCAGCTGCTCGGGGTTGCTGAGCAGCGCGAACACGCCGAGGCTGAGCTGGTTGGCGGTGGTCTCGTGGCCGCCGACGAGCAGCAGCATGGCGATGCTGGTCAGTTCCTCGTCGGTGAGCGGCTCGTCGTCCGAGTCGTGGATCAGGCCGGAGATCAGGGCGCCGTCCGGCTCGTCGTGTTTGGTGGCGACCAGGGCGGCCAGGTACTGGCGCAGGTTCCAGGCGGACATCCCGATCTCCATCGGGGTGGCGTCGGTGCGCAGCATCGCCGCGGTCAACGTCTGGAACTGCTCGCGTTCGGCGTAGGGGACGCCGAGCAGCTCGCAGATGACCAGCGAGGGCACAGGCAGGGCGAAGTCCCGGACCAGGTCGGCGGGCGCGCCGGCGGCCTCGATCGCGTCGAGACGGTCGGTCACGATCTCCGCGATCCGCGGCTCCAGGGCGCGGACCCGGCGCATGGTGAACTGGCCCATCAGCATCTTGCGGTAGCGGGTGTGGTGCGGCGGGTCGACGTGGATGAAGAACGCCGGGTCCGGTGGGAGCTGCTTGGCCTCCTCCGGTATCACCTGGATCGGGTTGGACGCCTTGAGGATGTCCGCGCTGAACCGGTTGTCGGCGAGCACCGCGCGGACGTCCTCGGCCCGGGTGACCAGCCAGCCGACCGAACCGTCGGCCATGATCAGCGGACTGACCGGGTGCTCCTCGGCGCGCTGGAGGAGTTCGTCGGGTGGGGAGAACGGACACTTGCCGCGCTGTCGGGGCAGCGGAGCCGGCTCCCCGGTGCCCGATCCGGCCGGGGCGGGATGTTGCGTCGCACTGGTCATCGTCACCACTCATTTCCGCATGGACATTGTCTCCACCATAGGAAGAACGTGCCGTCAGGAAATGCGCCGCGATCCGGATCGGGGGTCGATCCAGGGGAGTAGGGGTCCCGTCCGAATGGCCTTCCCCCGGGGTGCGCTCGATCGCTTAGGGGTGTCCGGCCTCCTCCGACGCTCATTACCGTCCGAACCGAACGCGCCATCGGGTCGTGTGGACGAGTGGGGGCCGCGGATCGTCATGAAGAGCGAATCAGCATTCACCGATGGAAATGCGGAATGTGACGGCGTCGCCATTGTGGGTATCGCGTGCCGACTGCCCGGCGCGGACGATCCGGCCGCGTTCTGGCGCCTGCTGGCGGACGGCCGCGACGCGGTCACCGAAGCACCGACGCACCGCTGGGGGAGCGCCGCGGATCGCCCGCGCGGCGGCTTCCTGGACCGCGTCGACGGCTTCGACCCGGGCTTCTTCGGTATCGCCCCGCGCGAGGCGGCCACCATGGACCCCCAGCAGCGCCTCATGCTGGAGCTCGGCTGGGAGGCCCTGGAGGACGCGGACATCGTCCCGGACGCCCTCGCCGGCACGCGGGCCGGTGTCTTCGTCGGCGCGATCGGGGACGACTACGCCACCCTGCTGCGCGGCCTGGGCACCGACGGCATCACCCCGTGGACCCTGACCGGCACCAACCGGGGCATCATCGCCAACCGACTGTCCTACGTGCTCGGGCTGCGCGGTCCCAGCCTCACCGTGGACGCGGCCCAGGCCTCCTCGCTGGTCGCCGTCCACCTGGCCGCGGAGAGCCTGCGTGACGGGCGCTGCAAGGTAGCCCTGGCCGGCGGCGTCAGCCTCAACCTGGTCCCGGAGAGCACCCTCACCGCCGCCGCGTTCGGTGGTCTGTCGCCCGACGGGCGCTGCTACACCTTCGACGCCCGGGCCAACGGTTACGTCCGCGGCGAGGGCGGTGTGGTGCTCACCCTCAAGCTGCTCACCGACGCGCTCACCGACGGCGACCAGATCTACGGCGTGGTCCGCGGCAGCGCGGTCAACAACGACGGTGGCGGCGACAGCCTCACCACGCCCACCAGCGACGGCCAGACCGACGTGCTGCGCGAGGCGTACCGGCAGGCCGGGGTGGACCCGTCCGCGGTCCAGTACGTGGAGCTGCACGGCACCGGCACCCGGGTCGGTGACCCGGTGGAGGCCGACGCGCTCGGTGCGGTCCTCGGGGTGGCGTCCGGCCGGCGGCATCCTTTGCTGGTCGGGTCGGCGAAGACGAACGTCGGGCACCTGGAGGGTGCGGCGGGTGTGGTCGGGCTGCTCAAGACCGTCCTGGCGCTGCATCACCGGGAGCTGCCACCGAGCCTGAACTTCGCCACGCCGAACCCGCATATCCCGTTCGACGAGCTGCGGCTGCGGGTGCGTACGACCCACGGGGCGTGGCCGGAGACGGACCGGCCCCTGGTCGCCGGGGTGAGTTCGTTCGGCATGGGCGGCACGAACTGTCACGTCGTGCTGTCGTCAGCGCCGGCCCGACCACCAGCGACCAACGAGACCGATGCCACTGAACCCGTGGCGTGGCTGCTGTCCGGGCGTACCCCGGCCGCCGTTCGGGCGCAGGCCGGTCAGTTGCGTGACACGCTCACGCAGGACGCGCGGCCGGTGGACGTGGCGTACTCCCTGGCCCGGCACCGGAGCGGCTTCGACCACCGGGCGGCCGTGGTCGGCGCGGACCTGGCCACCCTGAAGGAGCGTCTGACCGCACTGGCCGACGGTGAGTCGCCGGTGCAGCGGGTCGGCGACGGCCCGGTGGCGTTCCTGTTCGCCGGTCAGGGATCCCAGCGGGCCGGGATGGGCCTCGACCTCGCGGACACCTACCCGGTGTTCGCGGAGGCCCTCGACGACACCTGCGCCGCGCTCGACGTGCACCTGGACCGCCCGCTGCGCGAGGTCATCGCGGAGGGGACGGAGCTGGACCGGACCGTCTACACCCAGGCCGCCCTGTTCGCCTTCGAGGTGGCGCTGTTCCGTCTCGTCGAGTCGTTCGGGGTCACCCCGGACTACCTGGTCGGACACTCGATCGGTGAGATCGCCGCCGCACATGTCGCCGGGGTGCTGTCCCTGCCCGACGCGGCGAGGCTGGTCACCGCCCGCGGCCGGCTGATGCAGGAGCTGCCGGCCGGTGGCGTCATGGTCGCGGTGCAGGCGTCCGAGGCCGACGTGACGCCGTACCTCACCGACGGCGTGGACATCGCGGCCGTCAACGGTCCCCGGTCCGTGGTGCTGTCCGGCGCCGCCGACCCGGTCGCGGCGGTCGCGGCCAGGTTCGAGAAGACGCGGCAGCTGCGGGTCAGCCACGCCTTCCACTCGGCGCTGATGGAACCGATGCTCGTCGCCTTCGGCGCGGTCGCCGACACGCTGACGTACGCGGTGCCGAGCATCCCGATCGTCTCCAACGTGACGGGGCGGATCGCCGAGATGCAGGACGCGGCCTACTGGGTGCGGCACGTCCGGGAGGCGGTCCGGTTCGCCGACGGTCTCGCGACCCTGGAAGGCGAAGGCGTCACCACGTTCGTCGAGATCGGCCCGGACGGTGTGCTCAGCGCGATGGGCGCCCACTGCGTCCCGGCCGGTGCGTTCGTCCCGGCCCAGCGCCCGGACCGCCCGCAGGCGGAGACCTTCGTCGCCGCCCTGGCCCAGCTGCACGGCCGCGGCGTCCCCGTCGACTGGACGCCGTCGCTGACCGGCGGGATCCGCGTCCCGCTGCCCACGTACGCCTTCCAGCGGGAGTCCTACTGGCTGTCCTCGGACGCCGCCGTGGCACCGGCCGCTCCCAGCGCCGCGCGCTCCGAGGACGAGCTCCTCGATCTGGTACGGACGCACGCCGCCGCCGTCCTCGGCCACCCGGATCCCTTCACCCTCGACCCCACCCACTCCTTCAAGCAGCTCGGGTTCGACTCGCTGACCGCCGTCGAACTGCGCGACCGGCTCGGCGCCGCCCTCGACCTGGCGTTGCCGGCCACGTTGCTCTACGACAGCCCCGACCCGGTGACGCTCGCCCGGTGGCTGCACACCGCCTCGGACGGTCCCCGGCCCTCGGTCGCCGAGCAGCCCGGGCAGCCGGGGCGGTCCGGCGCCGACGAGCCGATCGCGGTCGTCGCCATGGCCTGCCGTTACCCCGGTGGCATCACCGAGCCGGACGAGCTGTGGCACCTGGTGTCCGGCGGCGGTGACGCGATCACCGGCTTCCCCACCGACCGGGGCTGGGACCTGACGGCTCTCTACCACCCGAACCCCGGGCACCCGGGCACCAGCTACACCCGATCCGGCGGATTCCTGCACGACGCCGCCGAGTTCGACCCGGGCTTCTTCGGCATCTCGCCCCGCGAGGCGCTGGCCATGGACCCGCAGCAGCGACTGCTGTTGCAGGCCTCCTGGGAGGCGGTGGAACGGGCCGGCATCGTGCCGGGCGCGCTGCGCGGCAGCCGCACCGGCGTGTTCGTGGGCGCCACCTCCCACGAGTACGGGGCACGCCTCGCCGAACCCGCCGACGGCCTCGACGGCTACGTGCTGACCGGCAGCACGATGAGCGTCGCCTCCGGCCGCATCTCGTACGTGCTCGGCCTCGAAGGCCCGGCGCTGACCGTCGACACCGCCTGCTCGTCGTCGCTGGTCGCCCTGCACCTGGCCGCCCAGTCGCTGCGCCGGGGTGAGTGCGAACTGGCCCTGGCCGGCGGCGCCACGGTGATGGCGGGCCCCGGCATGTTCGTCGAGTTCAGCCGCCAGCGGGGTCTTGCCGGCGACGGCCGGTGCAAGGCCTTCGGCGCGGGTGCCGACGGCACCGGCTGGGGCGAGGGCGTCGGGGTGCTGGTCCTGGAACGGCTCAGCGACGCGCAGGCGAACGGCCACCAGATCCTCGCCGTGATCCGGGGCAGCGCGATCAACCAGGACGGCGCCTCCAACGGCCTCTCCGCCCCGAGCGGCCCCGCCCAGCAGCGCGTCATCCGGGCCGCCCTCGCCGACGCCGGTCTCACCGCCGCCGACGTCGACGTGGTCGAGGCGCACGGCACCGGCACCACCCTCGGTGACCCGATCGAGGCGCAGGCGCTGATCGCGACCTACGGCGCCGACCGGCACGGGGACGTTCCACTGTGGTTGGGCTCGCTCAAGTCGAACATCGGCCACACCCAGGCCGCCGCCGGTGTCGGGGGCGTGATCAAGATGATCCTCGCGCTGCGGGCCGAGGTGCTGCCCCGCACCCTGCACGCCGACGAGCCGTCACCGCACGTCGACTGGTCCGCCGGCACCGTCCAACTGCTCACCGAGCCCCGCGACTGGCGGCGCTCCGAGCACCCCCGCCGGGCCGGCGTCTCCTCCTTCGGCATCAGCGGCACGAACGCCCACCTGGTGCTCGAAGAGGCACCGGTTGCCACCCTGGTGCTCGAAGAGGCACCCGAAGCTGACGCCCCGGCCCGCCCCGACGTGCGACGGACCGTGCCGGTGCTGATGTCCGCGCGTACCCCGCAGGCCCTGCGACGCCAGGCCGCCCGGCTGCGCGACCGGATCGGGGAGGGCGACACCCCGCTCGCCGACGTCGCGTACACCCTGAACGTCACCCGGACCCGGTTCGCGCACCGCGCGGTCGTCCTCGCCGAGGGCCCGGACGACCTGCGCGACGGTCTGGCCGCCCTGGCCGACGACCGGTCGGCGGGGAACGTCGTCACCGCACACCCGGCCGAGCCGGGCCGGATCGCGTTCGTCTTTCCGGGACAGGGCTCCCAGTGGCTGGGCATGGCGGTCGACCTGGCCGACGCCGAGCCGGTGTTCCGTGGCCACCTGACGGCCTGCGGGGAGGCACTGCGCCCGTACACCGGTTGGGATCTGTTCGCCGCGCTGCGCGGCGGCGACGACGCGCCGTCGCTGGACCGGGTCGACGTGGTCCAGCCCGCGCTGTGGGCGGTGATGGTCTCCCTGGCCCGCCTCTGGCAGGCCGCGGGCGTCCAACCGGCCGCGGTGATCGGGCACAGCCAGGGCGAGGTCGCCGCCGCGCACATCGCCGGAGCCCTCACCCTGGACGACGCGGCCCGGATCGCGGCCCGCCGCAGCCAGGCCATCGTCGCGCTGGCCGGGCGGGGCGGAATGGTCGCGGTGCAGGCGTCCGCCGCCACAGTGGAGCCGATCCTGGCCCGCTGGGGTGGCCGGATCAGCATGGCCGCCGTCAACGGACCGACCGTCGTGGTGGTCGCCGGGGAGCCCGCCGACCTGGACGACCTCGAACCGGCGCTGGCCGCCGCCGGCATCGAGGCGAAGCGCATCAAGGTCGACTACGCCTCGCACTCTGCGCACGTCGAGGCGATCCGCGACGAGCTGCTGCACTCCCTGGGCGGTGTCGAGCCCCGCACCGCCGACATCCCGTTCTACTCCACCGTGTACGGCTCCCGGCTGGACACCACCGAGCTGGACGCCGACTACTGGTACACCAACCTGCGCCGGCCGGTCCGCTTCGCCGAGACGGTCGACGTGCTGCTGTCCGACGGGTACCGGGCCTTCGTCGAGGCCAGCCCGCACCCGGTGCTCGTCGCCGCCGTGCAGGACTCGGCCGAGCAGGCCGGAGTGGACGCCGCCGCGCTGCGGACGTTGCGACGCCACGACGGCGGTCCGGCCCGCTTCCGGGTCGCGCTGGCCGAGGCGTACGCGCGGGGGCTCGCTGTCGACTGGACGGACCTGACCCCGGACGGCTCGCTGGTGGCCCTGCCCACCTACTCCTTCGAGCGGGAGCACTTCTGGCATCACCCGGCCGTGCCGGGCAGCGCCGACGACCCGGCCAACGACCCCTTCTGGGCCACCGTGGAGCGCGGGGACGCCGCCGCGCTCGCCGCCGACCTGGCCCTGGCGCCGGGCACCCTGGACGAGATCGTGCCGGTGCTGGCCGCCTGGCGGCGTGAGCAGCGAATCCGCGCAGGTGCCGCCGGTTGGCGCTACGTCGTCGAGTGGAAGCCACAGCCGGACTCCCCGGTGGCCGCCGACGGGCACTGGATCGTCGCCGTCGCCGGGTACGACCCCACCACCACGGCCGTCCTGCACGCCCTCGGCGAGGCCGGGCTCACCCTCGACGTGGTCGTCGTGGCGGCCGACGCCGACCGGGCCACCCTCGCCGAGCGGCTCGCGGTGCGTGCCGACGGTGTCCTCTCCCTGCTCGCCTTCGCGGAAGGACCCCTCGGTGAGGGCCTGCGCCGCACCCTGACCCTCACCCAGGCGCTCGGTGACGCCGGCGCCGACGCCCCGCTCTGGCTGGTCACCCGAGGTGGGGTCGACACCGGGCCCGCGGACCGGGTCGACGACCCCGAGCAGGCCCTGATCTGGGGTCTCGGCCGGATCGTCGCCCTGGAACACGCCGACCGCTGGGGCGGCCTGGTCGACCTGCCCACCGATGTCGACGAGCGGGCCGCCGAGCGATTGCTCGCCGCGGTCACCGGGGAGGACGACGAGGACCAGGTGGCCATCCGGGTCGACGGTCGCTACCTGCGCCGGCTCGGCCACGCCCCCCGCCCGGCCCGGGTTGCCGGCGGCCTGCGCCCGGACGGGCCGGTGCTCATCACCGGCGGTACGGGTGCCCTCGGCGCCACTGTCGCCCGCTGGCTCGCCGAACGCGGCGCGCCGCACCTGATCCTGCTCAGCCGGCGCGGTCCGGACGCGCCCGGCGCCGCCGACCTGGTCTCCGAACTGGCCGAACTCGGCGCCACCGCCTCGGTGGTGGCCTGCGACGCCGGCGACCGCGACGCCCTCGCGGCAGTGCTCGCCGCGCATCCGGTGCGCGCTGTCGTACACGCCGCCGGGCTGCTCGACGACGGCACCGTCGACACCCTCACCACCGACCAGGTCGACCGGGTGCTGGCCGCGAAGGTCGCCGCCGCCCGTCACCTCGACGAGCTCACCCGGGATCGGGACCTCAGCGCGTTCGTCCTGTTCTCGTCGATCGCGGCGAGCATCGGCATCCCGGGGCAGGGCAACTACGCGCCGGGCAACGCGTACCTCGACGCCTTGGCGGAGCAGCGCCGCGCCGACGGCCTGGCCGCCACCTCGATCGCCTGGGGCCCGTGGGCCGGCGGTGGCATGGCCGCCGACGCCGCGGTCGGCGACCTGATGCAGCGCCACGGCATCACCCCGATGGACCCGCAGATCGCGCTCGCCGCCCTGCAACAGGCACTGGACGACGACGCCACCACCCTCACCGTCGCCGACCTCGACTGGGACCGGCTCGCCCTCGCGCTCACCGCCGGGCGTCGCCGCCCGCTGATCGAGGACCTGCCGGAGGTGCAGCGCGCCATCGGTGCCGGCGCGGTCGCCGCGTCCGGCCCCCTCGCCGCCGGCGGTCCCGCCGAGAGCCTGGCCACCGCGCTCGCCGCGCTGCCCGAGGCGGCCCGCGAGCGGGCCCTGATCGGCCTGGTGCGCGAGCAGGCGGCGCTCGTGCTCGGCCACGCCGGCCCGGACGCGGTCGACCCGAACCGCCCGTTCCGCGAGCTGGGTTTCGACTCGCTCGCCGGTGTCGAGCTGCGCAACCGCCTGCGTACCGTCACGGGCCTGCGCCTGTCGACCACCCTGGTCTTCGACCACCCCACCCCGGCCGTGCTCGCGGCGCACCTGCACGACGAGCTGACCGGCACGCTGCCAGCCCGGCCCACCGACGACCCCGCCACGGTACGAGGGCCCGACGAGCCCATCGCGATCGTGGCGATGGCGTGCCGCTACCCGGGGAACATCAACTCGCCCGCCGACCTGTGGCGTCTGCTGGACGACGGCGGTGACGCGATCGGCGGTTTCCCCGCGGACCGTGGGTGGGATCTGGCCCACCTCTACCACCCGGACCCGGACCACCCGGGCACCTCGACCACCCGGCACGGCGGGTTCCTCTACGACGTCGCCGACTTCGATCCGACCCCGTTCGCTATCTCGCCGCGGGAGGCCCTGGCGATGGACCCGCAGCAGCGGCTCCTGCTGGAGACCTCGTGGGAGGCGTTCGAACGGGCCGGCATCGACCCCGGGACGCTGCGTGGCCGGCACGCCGGCGTCTACGTCGGCCTCACCTACCAGGACTACGCGTCCCGGGTCCGGCAGGCGCCCGCCGACCTGGAGGGCTACCTGCTCACCGGCAGCACCGCGAGCGTCGCCTCCGGCCGGATCGCGTACGCCTTCGGCCTCGACGGACCGGCCGTCACCGTGGACACCGCCTGCTCGTCGTCGCTGGTAGCGCTGCACCTGGCCGTGCGGGCCCTGCGGGCCGGCGAGTGCGACCTGGCACTGGCCGGTGGCGTCGCCATCATGTCCACGCCGCACATGTTCGTGGAGTTCAGCCGCCAGCGTGGTCTCGCCCCGGACGGCCGCTGCAAGCCCTTCTCCGCCGACGCCGACGGCTTCGGCTCCGCCGAGGGTGTCGGCATGCTGCTGGTCGAACGTCTCTCCGACGCGCAACGGCACGGCCACCCGGTTCTCGCCGTGGTCCGTGGCACCGCGGTCAACTCCGACGGCGCGTCGAACGGTCTCACCGCCCCGAACGGCCCCGCCCAGCAGCGGGTGATCCGGGCCGCGCTCGCCGACGCGGCCCTGGCGCCCGCCGACATCGACGTGGTGGAGGCGCACGGCACCGGCACCCCGCTGGGCGACCCGATCGAGGCGCAGGCCTTGGGGGCGACCTACGGCCCGGACCGCCCGGCGCAGCGGCCGTTGTGGCTCGGCTCGGTCAAGTCGAACCTGGGGCACACCCAGGCCGCGGCCGGTGTCGCCGGGATCATCAAGATGGTCGAGGCCATGCGGCACCAGGTGCTGCCCCGCACCCTGCACGCCGGGACCCCGAGCCCGCACGTCGACTGGGCGGACAGCCCGCTGCGACTGCTCGACGCGCCGCAACCGTGGCCGGCGGAGCTGCCGCGCCGGGCCGCCGTGTCGTCGTTCGGCATCAGCGGCACGAACGCCCACGTGATCCTGGAGGCGCCGGCCGCAGCCGCAGCGCCGCCCGACGCCTCTCCGACCGCCGAGCCGTCCGGGGTCGTGCCGCTGGTGCTCAGCGGGCAGTCGGCCGAGGCGCTGCGCGCGCAGGCGGGCCGCCTCGCGGACCGGCTGACCGAGCCGGGCGCACCCTCGTTGTGCGACACCGGCTGGACCCTGGCCACCGCCCGGACCGCGTTCGCGCACCGCGCGGTGCTGCTCACCAGCGAGAGCGACGCGGTGGGTGCGCTGCGCGAGTTGGCGGCGGGCCGGGACCACACGAGCATCCACACCGATGGCGTACGAGCGGGAGGTCTGGCCTTCGTCTTCTCCGGTCAGGGGTCGCAGCGGCCGGGCATGGGCCTGGGGTTGGCGTCGTCGTTCCCGGTGTTCGCGGAGGCGTTCGACGCGGCCTGCGCGGAGCTGGACCTGCACCTGGACCGTCCGTTGCGCGAGGTGATCGCCGAGGGCGACGACCTGGACCAGACGCTCTACACGCAGACCGCGTTGTTCGCCGTCGAGGTGGCGCTGTTCCGGCTGGTCGAGTCGTTCGGTGTGACGCCGGACTATCTGGTGGGCCATTCGATCGGTGAGATCGCCGCCGCACATGTGGCCGGGGTGCTGTCGCTGTCCGACGCGGCGAAGCTGGTCGCGGCCCGAGGTCGGCTGATGCAGGCGTTGCCGTCCGGTGGCGTGATGGTGGCGGTTCGCGCTACCGAGGCCGAGGTGCTGCCGCTGCTGACCGGCGGGGTGTCGGTTGCCGCGATCAACGGCTCGCGATCGGTGGTGCTGTCCGGTGCCGCCGACGAGGTCGCTGCGGTGGCGGCGAACTTCGAGAAGTCGAAGCGGTTGCGGGTGAGTCACGCGTTCCACTCGGTGTTGATGGAGCCGATGCTGGCCGAGTTCGCTCAGGTCGCCGAGACGTTGATCTACGCGTCGCCGCGGATCCCGGTGGTGTCGAACGTGACCGGTCAGGTCGCGGAGGCGCAGGACGCGGCGTACTGGGTGCGGCACGTGCGGGAGGCGGTCCGTTTCGCCGACGGCATTGCCACCCTGGAGAACCTGGGTGTCAGCACGTTCGTGGAGATCGGCCCGGACGGGGTCCTCTCGGGGATGGGCGCGGAGTGCGTCACCGACGCCGTGTTCGTACCCGTGCAACGCGCCGACCGCGACCAGACCGCCGCCCTCCAGGCGGCCCTCGCCCGCCTCTTCGTGCGCGGCGTCGCGGTCGACTGGACGCCGTGCCTGCCCGGTGGTCGCGTCGTCGACCTGCCCACCTACGCCTTTCAGCGGCAGCGCTACTGGTTCGAGGACGACAGCCTCGGCGACACCCCCGACACCCCGTTCTGGCAGGCCGTCGACAGTGGAGACTTGGCGGACCTGCTCGGCGTGGCCGCCGACCGGCCCCTCGACAAGGTCCTGCCCGCGCTGCGCGCCTGGCGTCGGCACGACACCGACCCCGGCCTGCGCTACCGCCTCGACTGGCCGGTCCGCGACATCACGGCCACCGCCGCCCGCCCGGGTCGCTGGCTGGTCGTCGTCCCCAGCCTCGACCTGCCGGTGACCGCGAACGTCCTGGTCGCGGGCGGTCCCGACGTCGTCGCGGTGCCGGCCGGCGACCTGCCCACCATCGACCCGGACGAGGTCGCCGGCGTGCTGTCCCTGCTCGCCCTGGACGAGCGCCCCGACCCGGACCACCCGCACCTGTCCCGAGGTCTGACCGGCACGGCGGCGCTGCTCCGCGACCTCCCGCCGGGCACGCCGCTCTGGGCCGTGACCAGCGGCGCCGTGCGGGTCGGCGACGAACCCCGGATCAGCCCCCACCAGGCCACCGTGTGGGGATACGGGCGGGTCGCCGCCCTCGAACTCCCCGACACCTGGGCCGGCCTCGCCGACCTGCCCGAGAACCCCGGCGCCGAGGCACTCACCCGGCTCTGGGCGGTCGTGCGCAGCACCGGCACCGAGGACCAGGTCGCGATCCGGGACACCGGCGTGCACGTCCGCCGCGTCGTACCGGCCGCCCCGCCCGCGACGCCACGGCCCTGGTCGCCGCGCGGCAGCACCCTGATCACCGGCGGCACCGGCGCGCTCGGCGCGCACGTCGCCCGCTGGCTCGCCGGCGCCGGCGCCCCGCACCTGGTGCTGACCAGCCGGGCCGGCGCGGACGCACCGGGCGCCGACCAGCTGCACGCCGAACTGACCGCGCTCGGCGCCCGGGTCACCATCGCCGCCTGCGACGTGGCCGACGCCGACGCCCTCGCCGACCTGCTCGCCACCGTCGGGGACCTGAGCGCCGTCTTCCACACCGCCGGCGCCCTACGGTTCGCCGGGGTGCTCGACGACGACCCAGCCGGGCTCGCCTCGGTCGCGGCGGCCAAGGTGGCCGGCGCCGCCAACCTGGACCGGCTGCTCGCCGACACCCCGCTCGACGCGTTCGTGCTGTTCAGCTCGATCGCCGCGCTCTGGGGCAGCGGCGAGCAGAGCGGGTACGCCGCCGCCAACGCCTACCTGGACGCCCTCGCCGACGACCGGCGGTCCCGCGGTCTGACCGCCACCTCGATCGCCTGGGGGCCGTGGGGCGACGGTGGCATGGTCGACGCCGGCACCGAAACGCTGCTGTTCCGCCGTGGCCTGCCGGTGCTCGACCCGGAAGCCGCTGTCGCCGCGCTGCGGCAGGCCCTGGACGGTGACGAGACCTACGTGGCGGTCGCCGACGTCGACTGGTCCCGTTTCGCGCCCACCTTCTGCGCCGCCCGGCCCCGGCCGTTGATCGCCGACCTGCCGCAGGTGCGGGCGCTGACCGCCCAGACCGTCGAGGACACCGCGACGCCGCTGGCCGAGACGCTGGCCGCGCTGGCACCGGCCGAACAGGAACATCACCTGCTCACAGTGGTCCGGGGTGTCACCGCCACCGTGCTCGGCCACGACGGGCCGGACGCGGTCGGCGCCGAGCAGGCGTTCCGGGAGATGGGCGTCGACTCGCTCACCGGCGTGGACCTGCGCGACCGGCTGCGACGCGAGGTCGGCTTCGCGCCGCCCGCCACCCTCGTCTTCGACCACCCCAACCCGCTCGCGGTGGCCCGCTACCTGCGCGACCGGCTGCTCGACCAGCCCGCCGCCGCACCGGCACCGGTCCCGGCGTCGGCCGTGGCGCCTGACGACGACCCGATCGTCGTGGTCGGCATGTCCTGCCGGTTCCCCGGCGGGGTGCAGGGGCCCGACGACCTGTGGCGGCTGGTCGCCGACGAGGCCGACGTCGTCTCCGGCTTCCCCGCCGACCGTGGCTGGGCCCTGGACGCGCTCTACCACCCGGACCCCGACCACCAGGGCACCGCGTACACCCGCTCCGGCGGCTTCCTGCACGACGCGGCCGACTTCGACGCCGACCTGTTCGGGGTGAACGGCCGCGAGGCCCTGGCCATGGACCCGCAACAGCGACTCCTGCTGGAGACCGCCTGGCAGGCACTGGAGAACGCCGGCCTGCCACCGCGCGCTCAGCGCGGACGCCGGACCGGCGTCTTCGTCGGCGGCGCCCACCTCGGGTACGGGGAGGGCGCGGCACCACCACCCGGAGTCGAGGGCTACCGCCTCACCGGCAACGCCACCAGCGTGATGTCCGGCCGCGTCGCCTACACCTTCGGCTTCGAGGGACCGGCCGTCACGATCGACTCGGCGTGCTCGTCGTCGCTGGTCGCCCTGCACTGGGCGGCCCGCGCGCTGCGGCAGGGGGAGTGCACGCTCGCCCTGGCCGGCGGGGTCGCGGTCATGTCGAGCCCGGCGGTCTTCGTCGAGTTCAGCCGGCAGGGCGGGCTCGCCCCGGACGGCCGCTGCAAGGCGTTCGCCGCCGGGGCCGACGGCACCGGCTGGGCCGAGGGCGCCGGCTTCGTGGTCCTGGAACGGATGTCGGACGCCCTGGCCAACGGGCACCACGTACTCGCCGTGCTGCGCGGCAGCGCCGTCAACTCCGACGGCGCCTCCAACGGCCTGACCGCCCCGAACGGCCCCGCGCAGCAGCGGGTGATCGCCGAGGCGCTGGCCGACGCAGGTCTGTCCACAGCGGACGTCGACGTGGTCGAGGCGCACGGCACTGGCACCACGCTCGGCGACCCGATCGAGGCGCAGGCGCTGCTGGCCACGTACGGGCAGGGTCGGGCGGCCGACCAACCGCTGCTGCTGGGCTCGCTCAAGTCGAACATCGGGCACGCCCAGGCCGCCGCCGGCATCGGCGGGATCATCAAGATGATCCAGGCGATGCGGTACGGCCTCGCGCCGCGGACCCTGCACGTGGACGAGCCGACCCCCCACGTGGACTGGTCGGCCGGCGCGGTGCGGCTGCTGACCTCGGCGCAGCCGTGGCCGGAGACCGGACGGGCGCGTCGTGCCGCCGTCTCGGCGTTCGGGGTGAGCGGCACCAACGCCCACGTCATCCTCGAACAGCCGGAACCCGCCGTGCAGCCGGTGACCGCGCCAGACGCGGACACACCGCCGAAGCACCTGCCCTACGTCCTGTCCGGACGGTCGGACCGGGCGCTGCGGGAGCAGGCGGAGCGGCTCCTCGCGGCCGGCGTGGACCGGCACGTCGAGGCCGGCGCCGGCGTGACCCTCGCCCGTTCCCTGGCCACCACCCGCTCCGCCCTCGACCATCGGGCGGTCGTCCTGGCCGCCGACGCCGCCACCCTGCGCGGCGGCCTGCACGCCGTCGCGACCGGCGAACCCGACCCGTCGGTGATCGGTGGCGCCGCGACCGCCACCGGCAAGCTCGCCTTCCTCTTCACCGGCCAGGGCAGCCAGCGCGCGGGCGTGGGCCGCGACCTGCACGCCACCGAGCCGGTCTTCACCGCCGCGCTCGACGAGATCCGGGCCGCGTTCGAACCGCACCTCGACCGCCCACTGCTCGACGTCATGTTCGCCGACCCGGGCACCCCCGAAGCGGCACTGCTGGACCGGACCGAGTTCACCCAGCCGGCGCTCTTCGCCCTCGAAGTGGCCCTGTACCGCCTCCTCGAAGCACGCGGAGTGACCCCCGACTACCTGCTCGGCCACTCCATCGGTGAGCTCGCCGCCGCCCACGTCGCCGGCGTGCTGTCCCTGCCCGACGCCGCGCAGCTGGTCGCCGCGCGGGGCCGGTTGATGCAGGCGCTCCCGTCCGGCGGCGCGATGCTGGCCGTGCAGGGCACCGAGGCGGAGATCCGACCGCTGCTCACCGGCGACGTGTCGATCGCCGCGGTCAACGGACCCGACTCGGTGGTCATCTCCGGCGACGCGGACACCATCGAACTGATCGCCGAGCGCTGGCGCGCCGACGGGCGACGGGCCAAGCGGCTCACCGTCAGCCACGCGTTCCACTCCGCCCAGATGGACCCGATGCTCGACGAGTTCGGGCGGATCGCGGCCGGGCTCACGTACGCGCCGCCGAGCATCCCGCTGATCTCCGACCTGACCGGCGAGCCGATCGGCCAGCCGGACGCCGACTACTGGGTGCGGCACGTACGCGAGGCGGTGCGCTTCGCCGACGGAGTCACCGCCCTGGACGCCCGGGGTGTCACCGCGTACTGCGAGGTCGGCCCGGGTGGGGTGCTGACCGCGCTGGCCCGGGACTGCCTGCCCGCCGCGAAGCAGGTGGACGCCGTTCTGGTCGCCGCACTGCGCGGCGATCGGAGTGAACCCACCGCCGTCGCCGAGGCGGTGGCCGGCCTGCACGTCGGCGGCGTGCCGATCGACTGGTCGACCGCGCTGCCCGGCACCGGGACCGTGCCGCTGCCCACCTACCCGTTCCAGCGCCGCCGGTTCTGGATCGCCCCGGCCCCGGTCGGCGGCACCGCCGCTGATCCGTCGGACGACCCGTTCTGGTCCGCAGTGGAGCAGAACGACCTGGACACGCTGGGCACGATGCTCGGCGATGCCCGGGTCGGCGAGGTGGCGCCGGCGCTGCCGGTCCTGGCCGACTGGCACCGTGGCCGCCTGGCCCGTAGCTCCGCCGACCGCAGGCGCTACCGGGCCCAGTGGGAACCGGTCGCCATGCACGGGACCGCCCGTCTGACCGGGACCTGGCTGGTCGCTCTTCCCGGCCCGGTCGACGCGTACGCCCGTACCGTCATCGAGGCCCTGACCGAGGCCGGCGCCCGCACCCGGCCGATGGTGCTGGACGGCCGCGACCGCGCGGCGATCGTCGCCGAACTGGCCACGGCCGACGAGGTCTCCGGCATCCTGTCGCTGCTCGCCCTGGACGACCGGGAGCTGCCCGGCCACCCCGGGGTGCCCAACGGGCTGGCCGCGACCCTGGCCCTGATCCAGGCGGCCGGCGACGCCCACCTCGACGCGCCGCTGTGGGCCGTCACCCGGGGTGCGGTCTCCGCCACCGCCGAGGTCACCAACCCTGCGCAGAACGCCGTCTGGGGCCTCGGCCGGGTCGCCGCCCTGGAACACACCGCCCGCTGGGGTGGTCTGATCGACCTGCCGGAACGCATCGACGGCCCCGCGCTCTGCCGGGTGCTCGCCGACGGCGGCGAAGACCAGGTGGCCCTGCGCGACGCCGGCACGTTCGTCCGCCGCCTGGTCCGCGCACCACTGCCGACCACCACAGCCACCCCGTGGACACCGCGCGACACCGTCCTGATCACCGGCGGCACCGGCGCGCTCGCCGGGCACGTGGCCCGCCGGCTCGCCCAGGACGGCGCCGGTCACCTGGTCCTGGCCAGCCGACGCGGTGGCGACGCCCCCGGCGCGGACGACCTGACCGCGGCGCTGACCGCGCTCGGCGCCCGGGTCACAGTGGTGGCCTGCGACCTGACCGACCCCGACGACGTCGCCGAACTGCTCCGCCGGGCCGACGCCGACGCGTTGCCGCTGCGCGCCGTGGTGCACACCGCCGGCATCGGCGACTCGGCCCCGCTCGCCGAGACCACCCCGGAGCTGCTCGCCGGCATCGTGGCCGCGAAGATCGGCGGCGCCCGGCACCTGGACGACCTCCTCGGGGACCGTGACCTGGACGCGTTCGTCTGCTTCTCCTCCATCTCCGGTGTCTGGGGCAGCGGCGGACAGGCCGCCTACGCCGCCGGTAACGCCTTCCTCGACGCGTTCGCCGAACGACGCCGCGCGAGAGGCCTCGCCGGCAGCGCGATCGCCTGGGGGCCGTGGGGCGAGGGCGGCATGGTCGCCGACACCGGCACCGAGGAGCACCTGCGACGCCACGGGCTCACCCCGCTGGTGCCGTCGGCAGCGGTCGACGCCTTCGCCCGCAGCCTCGACCACGGCGACATCACCGTCGCGGTCGCCGACGTGGACTGGGCCCGCTTCGCCCCCGCCTTCACCGCCGCCCGACCCAGCCCGCTGCTCGACGGTGTCCCGGAGGTCCGCGCGGCGGTCGCCGAACCGGTCGCGCAGGTCCAGGCCGCCGGGCCGATCGACGGGCTCACCGACCTGCCCGAGGCCGAACGCGGGCACCTCCTGCTCGACCTGGTCCGGACCGAGACGGCCGCGGTCCTCGGCCCGGGCGGCGGCTTCGAGGCGAATCGTGCCTTCCGCGAACTCGGCTTCGACTCCCTGACCGCTGTCGAGATGCGCAACCGGCTCACCACGGTCACCGGGCTCAGCCTCCCGGCCACCCTGGTGTTCGACCACCCGACCCCGGCGGTGCTCGCCGCGCACCTGGACACGCAACTGATGCGCGAGCACCGTCCGACCGCGCCGACGGTGGTGGGCCGGCTCGACGACCTTGAGGCGGCCCTCGCCGCCACGCCGGTCGACGACGCCGACCGGCCGGCCCTGGTGGCCCGCCTACAGGCGCTCGCACACCGCTGGGCCACCGCCGAGGAACCGGCGGAGGCGGGCGGCGACGAAATTGGCGACGCGACCGCCGACGAACTGCTCCAGATCATCCAGAACGAATTCGGCAGATCTTGATCCGCGCAGCGGGAACGGGGTACGTGTCATGGCGAACGACGAGAAGCTGCTCGACCACCTCAAGTGGATGACCGCCGAGCTGCGACGCAGCAAGCGGCGGCTCGAAGAGGTGGAGACGGCGGCCGGCGAGCCCGTCGCGATCGTCGCGATGACCTGCCGCTACCCCGGCCGGGTCAGCACGCCGGAGCAGCTCTGGGAGCTGGTCGTCGCCGGCGGAGACGCGATCGGTGACTTTCCCGACGACCGTGGGTGGGACGTCGACGGGCTCTACGACCCCGACCCGGACGCCAAGGGCAAGAGCTACGCCCGCGAGGGTGGGTTCCTCGCCGAGGCGGCCGACTTCGACCCGGCGCTGTTCGGCATCTCGCCGCGCGAGGCCCTGGCCATGGACCCGCAGCAGCGCCTGCTGCTGGAGACCGCCTGGGAGGCGTTCGAGCGGGCCGGTATCCCCAGCGACAGCGTGCGCGGCAGCCGGACCGGCGTGTTCGTCGGGATCAGCGGCCGCGACTACGACACCCTGCTGCAGCGGCACACCCAGGACGGCATCGAGGGCTACCGGCTGACCGGCAGCGCGGCCAGCGTGCTCTCCGGGCGGATCGCGTACCAGTTCGGCCTGGAGGGGCCGGCGGTCACCATCGACACCGCCTGCTCGGCCTCACTGGTCGCGCTGCATCTGGCGGTCCAGTCGCTGCGGCAGCAGGAGTGCTCCCTCGCCCTCGCCGGTGGCGCCACAGTGCTCGCCACCCCGGAGGCGTTCGTCGAGTTCAGCCGTCAGCGTGGCCTCGCCCCGGACGGCCGCTGCAAGCCGTTCGCCGCCGCGGCCGACGGCACCGGCTGGTCCGAGGGTGCCGCACTGCTCCTGCTGGAGCGGCTCTCCGACGCCCGCCGCAACGGCCACCCGGTGCTCGCCGTCATCCGGGGCACCGCGGTCAACCAGGACGGCGCCTCCAACGGTCTCACCGCCCCCAACGGGCCCGCCCAGCAGCGCGTCATCCGGGCCGCGCTCGCCAACGCCCGACTCACCGCGGCCGACGTCGACCTGGTGGAGGCACACGGCACCGGCACCCGCCTCGGCGACCCGATCGAGGCGCAGGCGCTGCTCGCCACGTACGGCCAGAGCCGTCCGGACGGCGAACCGCTCTGGCTCGGCTCGCTCAAGTCCAACCTCGGCCACACCCAGGCCGCGGCCGGTGTCGGTGGCGTGATGAAGACGGTGCTCGCCCTGCGGGCCGGCGTCATGCCGCGCACCCTGCACGTCGACGAGCCCACCCCGCACGTGGACTGGACGGCCGGCAACGTCCAGCTGCTCACCGCCGAGCGCCCGTGGGCGCCGGGGGAGCGACCACGTCGTGCGGCGGTCTCCGCGTTCGGCATCAGCGGCACCAACGCCCACGCGATCATCGAGGAGGCCCCGCCGGCGGACGCCCCGGCGACGCCAGCGCCGGCCGGCACCGACCCGGTCTGGGTGCTCAGCGGCCACACCCCGGAGGCGTTGCGGGCCCAGGCCGCCCGTCTGAGCGCCTTCGCGGCCACCGCCACGGCGAGCCACGCCGACATCGCCTACTCGCTCGCCGCGACCCGCTCGCCGCTGCCGGTCCGGGCCGTGGTCGCCGGCGCCGACCTGCCGGGTGCCCTGGCGGCCCTGGCCGACGGCGTCGCCACCGCCGGGGCCGTCACCGGCTCGGTACAGGACGGCCGCACCGCGTTCCTGTTCTCCGGTCAGGGCTCCCAGCGTCAGGGCATGGGGCTTGAGCTAGCCGTGCGCTTCCCGGCGTACGCGGAAGCACTCGACCTGGTCTGCGCGGAGCTGGACCCACACCTCGACCGTCCGCTGCGCGAGGTGATCGCCGACGGGGTGGACCTGGAACAGACGGCCTACACGCAGGCCGCCCTGTTCGCGGTGGAGGTCGCCCTGTTCCGGCTGGTGGAGTCGTTCGGGGTCACGCCGGACTATCTGGTGGGGCACTCGATCGGGGAGATCGCCGCCGCCCACGTCGCCGGCGTGCTGTCCCTCGCCGACGCCGCGACGCTGGTGGCGGCGCGGGGCCGACTGATGCAGGCGCTGCCGGCCGGTGGGGTGATGGTGGCGGTACGGGCGACCGAGGCCGAGGTGCTGCCGCTGCTGTCCGAGGGCGTGGACATCGCCGCGGTCAACGGTCCCCGGTCGCTGGTGCTGTCCGGTGCCGCCGACGCGGTGGCGGCGGTCGTCGCCCACTTCGAGAAGTCCAAGCCGCTGACGGTCAGTCACGCGTTCCACTCGGCGTTGATGGAGCCGATGCTGGCCGAGTTCGCGCAGGTGGCGAGCACCCTGACCCACCACGCGCCGGTGATCCCGGTCGTCTCCAACCTCACTGGACAGCTCGCCGGCACGCAGGACGCCGACTACTGGGTCCGGCACGTGCGCGACGCGGTCCGGTTCGCCGACGGCATCGCCTGGCTGCGGGGCCGCGGCGTCACCCGGTTCCTGGAGATCGGCCCGGACGGCGTCCTCACCGCGATGGCACGGGAGAGCGACGACACCGAAGCCGCCTACCTGCCCCTGCTGCGCCGGGACCGTCCCGAGGTGACCTCCCTGATCACCGGGCTGGCCGAGGCATTTGTGCGGGGCGCCGCGGTGGACTGGACCGTGCTGGCCACCGGCGGCAGCCGCGTCGACCTGCCCACCTACGCGTTCCAGCAGCAGCGGTACTGGCCCGCCACCGGCGCCGCGCCGGCCGGGGACACCCGGGGGCTCGGCCTCACCGGTGTCGACCACCCGCTGCTCGGTGCCTCCGTCTCCCTGGCCGGCGCCGACGAACACCTCTTCACCGGCCACTGGTCCGCCGCCGGGCACCCGTGGCTCGCCGACCACCAGGTCGCCGGGGACCTCGTCGTCCCCGGCACCGCCCAGCTCGAGGCGGTCCTCGCGGCCGGTGCCGAGATCGGCTGCGAGACGGTCGAGGACCTGGTCCTGGCCACCCCGCTCGTGCTGCCGCCCACTGGCGTGCAGGTGCAGGTCCGAATCGGTGCCCCGGACGCCGACGGGCGCCGCAGCGTCAGCGTCCACAGCGGTGACGGCGAGACGTGGACCGTGCACGCCTCCGGCACCCTCGCCGTCACCGGCAGCGCGGCGCCCGCCCCGGCCGAGTGGCCGCCGCCGGGCGCCGAACCCGTCGACCTCACCGACCTATATCCCGCGCTGGTCGAACGCGGCCTCGCCTACGGGCCCGCGTTCCGTGGCCTGGAAGCGGTCTGGCGCGGCCCGCTGGGGGAGACGTTCGCCGAGGTACGCGCCCCCGAGAGCATCGACGCCACAGGCTTCGGGCTGCACCCCGCGCTCCTCGACGCCGCCCTGCACGCCCTCGGCTGCACGGGCACCGGCGACGAACCGGCCGCCGTCCCGTTCGCCTGGAACGGCGTCACAGTGCACGCGGTCGGCGCCGACACGATCCGGGTTCGGCTGCGCGGCACCGAGACCGTCGCCCTGGACGTCTGGGACACCACGGGGCAGCCGGTCGCCACTGTCGGTTCCCTGGTGCTCCGCCCGTACGCCCCGCCCACCGCGAAGGCACTCCCGGTCGCCGACGCCCTGCACCGCCTCGCGTGGGCGCCGGTCACCGCAGCCGCCACCGCCACCGCCCCGACGCAGATCTGGCGACCGCCGACCACCGGCGACGACCTCCTGACGACGACGCACTCCGCGACCGCCGTCACGCTCGACCTGCTCCAGCGGTTCCTGCGCGACACCACCGACCCGGGCAACCGCCTCGCCGTGGTCACCTCCGGTGCGGTGGCGACCTCGCCCGACGAGGACGTTCCCGACCTGGCCGGGGCGGCGGTCTGGGGCCTGGTCCGCACCGCCCAGACCGAGAACCCGGACCGCTTCGTCCTGGTGGACCTGGACGGCCACGACGACGACACGGCTCTCGCCGCCGCGCTCGCCACCGGGGAACCGCAGATCGCCACCCGCAACGGCACCCTGTTCGCCCCCCGCCTGGCCCGCGCCGCGACCGGCCCCGCCCTGATCCCGCCGGCCGGCGTCCCCTGGCGACTCGACGTCCCGGTGAAGGGCACACTGGACAACCTCACGCTGGTCTCGTGCCCCGAGGTCGACGAACCGCTCGGCCCGGGCCAGGTCCGGATCGCCGTCCGCGCCACCGGCCTCAACTTCCGCGACGTCCTGATCGCCCTGGACATGTACCCCGATGTCGCCCAGCTCGGCAGCGAGGGCGCCGGTGTCGTCACCGCCATCGGCCCCGGCGTCGACGGGGTGCGGGTCGGCGACGCGGTGATGGGCATGTTCTACGGCGCGTTCGGCCCGGTCACCGTCACCGACCACCGGCTGATCACGCCGATCCCGGCCGACTGGACGTTCGAGCAGGCCGCCGCCGTGCCGATCGTCTTCCTCACCGCCTACTACGCCCTGGTCGACCTGACCGGCCTGCGTGCCGGGGAGTCGCTGCTGGTGCACGCCGCCACCGGTGGTGTCGGCATGGCCGCCGTGCAGCTGGCCCACCATCTCGGCGCCACCGTCTACGGCACGGCCAGCCCGGCGAAGTGGGACACGCTGCGCGGTCTTGGCGTCGCCGGCGACCGGATCGCCTCGTCCCGGACCACCGGGTTCGAGGAGAGGTTCCGCGCCGCGACCGGCGACCACGGGGTCGACGTGGTGCTCAACTCGCTCACCGGCGAACACGTCGACGCCTCGCTGCGGCTGCTGGCCAGCGGCGGCCGGTTCGCCGAGATGGGTAAGAACGACGTCCGCGACCCCGCCGCGATCACGGCCGCGTACGGCGTCAGCTATCAGGCCTTCGACACCATCGAGGCCGGACCGGACCGGATCCAGCAGATGTTGCGCGCCCTGGTCGAACTCTTCGAGGCCGGAGCACTGCGACCGCTGCCGGTGACCACCTGGGACGTCCGCTCGGCCGGTGCCGCGTTCCGGCACGTCAGCCAGGCCGCCCACGTCGGCAAGGTGGTCCTCACCGTCCCGCCCGTCCTGGACCCGGATGGTGTCGTCCTGCTCACCGGCGGCACCGGCGCGATCGGCGCAGCCGTCGCCCGGCACCTGGTCACCACCCACGGCGCCCGGCACCTGGTGCTGGCCGGCCGCCGTGGCCCGGACGCGCCCGGCGCCGCCGACCTCGCTGACGAACTGCGCGGGCTGGGCGCGAGGGTGACAGTGGCCGCCTGCGACATCGCCGACCGCAGCGCCGCAGCGGCCCTGGTCGCGGCCAGCACCACGGACCGGCCGCTGACCGCTGTCGTCCACCTGGCCGGCGTCCTCGACGACGGGGTGCTCGACGCGATGACACCCGACCGGCTGGCCGGCGTGCTGCGCCCCAAGGCCGACGCCGCCTGGCACCTGCACGACCTCACCAGGGATCAGCCACTCGCCGCGTTCGTGCTCTTCTCGTCGCTGTCCGGGCTGCTCGGCGCGGCGGGCCAGGGCAACTACGCGGCCGCGAACGCGTTCCTGGACGGGCTCGCCGCGCACCGGCGCGCCCAGGGCCAGCCGGCGATTTCGCTCGCCTGGGGCCCCTGGACCGCCACGACCAGCATGGCCGGGCGGCTGGACGACACCGACGCGCGGCGGATGGACCGCACCGGTGTGCTCGGCTTCAGCACCGCCGAGGGACTGGCGTTGCTCGACGCGGCGCTCGGCATCGACGAGTCGTTGAGCGTCCCGGTGCGGCTGGCTCGTACGGTCGCGGCCGGCACCACCCCGCCGCCGCTGCTCCGCGGTCTGGTCCGCGGCGCCACCCGCCCGGCCGGCACCGCCGGGCCGGCCGACGCGGCGACCGCGCTGCGCCGTCGCCTGGCCGCCGCCCCCGCCGAGGTCGAACGGATCCTCCTGGAGATCGTCGTGGCGGACGTCGCGGCGGTCCTCGGGCACGACCCGTCCGGCATCGTCGCTGGTCGTGCCTTCAAGGAACTCGGGTTCGACTCGCTGACCGCCGTCGAACTCCGCAACCGGCTCGGCGCGGCGACCGGGCTCCGGCTGTCCGCGACCCTCGCCTTCGACCATCCGAGCCCGCTGGCGCTCGTCGCCCACCTGCGCGACGAACTGCTCGGCGGCGCGATCCCGCAGGCACCGCAACCGTCTGCCGAGGTCGCCGGGGACGACGACCCGATCGCGATCGTCGCGATGGCCTGCCGCTACCCGGGTGGCATCAGCACCCCGGAGGAGTTGTGGCGGCTGGTCGCCGACGGCGCCGAGGGCATCACCGCCGTCCCGACGGACCGTGGGTGGCGGGCCGACCTCTTCGACGCCGGACGGGACGGCGGCTCGGCCACCGACCGTGGGGGCTTCCTGCACGACGCCGCCGACTTCGACGCGGACTTCTTCGGCATCTCGCCCCGCGAGGCACTGGCGATGGACCCACAGCAGCGGCTGCTGCTGGAATCCACCTGGGAGGCCCTGGAACGCGCCGGCATCGACCCGGAGACGGTCCGCGGCGAGCCGGTCGGCGTTTTCGTCGGCGCCTCGGCCCAGGGTTACGACACCCTGCTCCATGGCCGCGACGCCAGCGCCGGCTACCTGCTCACCGGCACCGCCGCCAGCGTCATCTCCGGCCGGCTCGCGTACACGTTCGGTTTTGAGGGCCCGGCCGTCACTGTGGACACGGCCTGCTCGGCGTCGCTGGTCGCGCTGCACCTGGCGATCCGGGCGATCCGCAACGGCGAGTGCGCGATGGCCGTCGCCGGCGGCGCCGTGGTGATGGCCACGCCTACCATGTTCCTGGAGTTCTCCCGACAGGGCGGGCTCGCCGCCGACGGGCGCTGCAAGGCGTTCGGGGCGGGCGCCGACGGCACCGGCTGGTCCGAGGGCGTCGGTGTGCTGCTGGTCGAGCGGCTGTCCACAGCGGTCCGGCGCGGTCACCCGGTGCTCGCGCTGGTCCGTGGCACGGCCGTCAACCAGGACGGCGCGTCGAACGGTCTGACCGCCCCGAACGGTCCCGCCCAGCAGCGGGTGATCCGGGCCGCGCTGGCCGACGCCGGTCTGTCCACTGCCGACGTCGACGTGGTGGAGGCCCACGGCACCGGCACGGTGCTGGGCGATCCGATCGAGGCGCAGGCGCTGCTCGCCACGTACGGCCAGGGCCGCGCCGCCGACCGGCCGTTGTGGCTGGGCTCGATCAAGTCGAACCTGGGTCACGCGCAGGCCGCCGCCGGGGTCGGCGGCATCATCAAGATGGTCATGGCGATGCGGGCCGGACTGATGCCCCGCACCCTGCACGCGGACGAGCCGACCACGCACGTCGACTGGTCGTCGGGTTCGGTCGCCCTGCTCACCGAGGCCCGCGAGTGGACGGGAGACGGGCGTCCGCGCCGGTCGGCGGTCTCCTCGTTCGGTGTCTCCGGCACCAACGCGCACGTCATCCTCGAAGCCGCGCCCGAACCGGACCCGGTCCGCGACAGTGAGCGGGCGGACGCCGCCGACGACGTACCGCTGGTGCTCACCGCCCGCAGCCCGGAGGCGTTGACCGCGCGGGCCGCCCGGCTGCTGACCGACGGTGACCTGGACCTGGCCGATGTCGCGCACACTCTCGCCGGCCGGGCCCGGTTCCCGCACCGGGCGGTGGCGTTCGGCCGGGCCGCGCTGGATGCCCTCGCCGCCGGTCAGACGGCCCCCGCCCTGGTCACCGGCACATCGGTGACCGGCCGGACGGCGTTCGTGTTCTCCGGTCAGGGGTCGCAGCGACCGGGCATGGGTCTGGAGTTGGCGTCGTCGTTCCCGGTGTTCGCCGAGGCGTTCGACGCGGCCTGCGCGGAGCTGGACCGCCACCTCGAAAGGCCGATCCGCGAGGTGATCGCCGAGGGCGACGACCTGGATCAGACCGTCTACACGCAGGCGGCGTTGTTCGCGGTCGAGGTCGCGCTGTTCCGGCTGGTCGAGTCGTTCGGTGTGACTCCGGATTACCTGGTGGGTCATTCGATCGGGGAGATCGCCGCCGCGCACGTGTCCGGGGTGCTGTCCCTGTCCGACGCGGCGAAGCTGGTCGCCGCCCGTGGTCGGTTGATGCAGGCGTTGCCGTCGGGTGGCGTCATGGTCGCGGTACGGGCCACCGAAGCGGAGGTGTTGCCGCTGCTGACTGGCGGGGTGTCGGTCGCGGCGGTGAACGGTCCGCGTTCGGTGGTGCTGTCCGGCACGGACGGCGAGGTTGCCGCCGTTGCCGCCCACTTTGAGAAGTCGAAGCGTCTGCGGGTCAGTCACGCGTTCCACTCGGTGCTGATGGAGCCGATGCTCGCCGAGTTCGCTCAGGTAGCGGCAAGGTTGGTCTACGCGCAGCCCCGGATCCCGGTGGTGTCCAACGTGACCGGACAGATCGCCGAAAGGCAGGACGCCGACTACTGGGTGCGGCACGTCCGGGAAGCCGTGCGGTTCGCCGACGGCATCGCCACCCTGGAAGCCGAAGGTGTCACCACGTTCGTGGAGATCGGCCCCGACGGGGTCCTCTCCGCGATGGGCGCGGACTGTGTCACCGATGCGGTGTTCGTACCCGTGCAACGCGCCGACCGCGACCAACCGACCACGCTGCTCACCGCCCTGGCACAGGCCTTCGTGCGCGGCGTCGCGGTCGACTGGACGCCGTGCCTGAGCGGCGGACGTCTCATCGACCTGCCCACCTACGCCTTCCAGCGCCGCCGCTACTGGCCGGCCACCGCCGTCGGCGAGGCCGGCACCGGCGGGCACCCGCTGCTCGGCGCGATGGTCCCACTGGCCGGCAGCGACGACGAGCGGGTGCACACCGGCCACTGGACCACCGGTTCGGTGCCCTGGCTGGCCGACCACCGCATCGCCGGATCGGTCGTCGTGCCCGGCACCGCGCTGCTCGAACTGGTCCTCGCCGCCGGCACCGAGGCCGGCTGCGAGCACGTCGACGACCTCGTCCTCTCCGCTCCCGTGGTGGCCGGCGAACGCGGCGTGCAGCTCCAGGTCCGGGTCGGCCCGACGGACAACGCCGGCCGCCGTCCGGTCGCGGTGCACGCCACCACCGACGGCGTACGGTGGGCGGCACACGCCACCGGTACGGTCAGCCCCGCCACCCTGCCGGCCCCGGTTACCGGCGAGTGGCCTCCGCCCGGCGCGACCCCGCTCGACGTCGGCGACCTCTACCCCGACCTGGCCGACCGCGGCCTCGACTACGGTCCCGTCTTCCGTGGGCTGCGCGCGGCCTGGCGTGCCACCGACGGAACGCTGCACGCCGACCTCGCCCTCGACGGTGACGCCGACGGGTACGCGGCGCACCCGGCGCTGCTGGACGCCGCCCTGCACGTCCTCGGCCTGACCGGCGACGCCGGCCGGGACGCCAAGGTCCCGTTCTCGTGGACCGGCGTCACCCAGCACGGTCAGACCGGCAGCGCGGCCCGGGCCCGACTGACCGTGACCGCGACGGACACCGTCCGGATCGAGCTGGCCGACGACCTCGGCCGGCCCACTGTCACAGTGGAATCCCTGCTGCTCCGGCCGTACGCCCCGCCCTCGGTGCTGCACACGCTGACGTGGTCGCCGATCCCGGTGCCCGTGGAGTCGACCACGCACGACCTGACCGTGCTGCGCGTCCCGCAGGTCCCGGGCGACCAGGCCGCTGCCGCGCACACGCTGACCGTGCAGGCCCTCGCCGCCGCGCAGGCCATCCTCGCGCAGGACGACACCCGTCTGCTCGTGCTCACCACCGGCGCGGTGGCGGCGACCCCGGACGACGCCGTCCCGAACCCGGCCGGCGCCGCGGTCTGGGGCCTGATCCGCAGCGCCCAGTCCGAGCACCCGGGCCGCTTCCTGCTGGCCGACGCCGAACCCGGCGACGACCTGGACGACGCCCGGCTCGCGGCCATCACCGCCGCCGGCGAGGATCAGGTCGCGGTACGCGGGGGCGCTGTCCTCGTACCTCGGCTCGTTCCTCATCGCGCGACCGGCGACGGCCCGGCCTTCGGCGCCGGAACCGTCCTGGTCACGGGTGCCCTGGGCGCCCTGGGCGGGATCGTCACCCGGCACCTGGTGACCCGGCACGGCAGCACCGACCTGATCCTGCTCGGCCGCCGTGGCATCGACACTCCCGGTGCCGCCGAGCTGGTCGCCGACCTGAGCGCACTCGGCGCCACCGCGACAGTGGTGGCCGCCGACGCGGCCGACCGGGACGCCCTCGCGGCCGTCCTCGCCGAAGCACCCGACCTGACCGCTGTCGTGCACGTCGCCGGGGTCCTCGACGACGGCACTGTCGACGGCCTCACTCCGGACCGCGTCGCCGCCGTCCTGCGCCCCAAGGTCGACGCCGCCTGGCACCTGCACGAACTCACCCGGGACCGCAACCTCTCCGCGTTCGTGCTGTTCTCCTCCGCGGCCGGGGTCTTCGGCGGGCCGGGGCAGGGCAACTACGCGGCGGCCAACGCCTTCCTCGACGCCCTCGCGGCGCACCGCCGCTGCGCCGGACTGGCCGCCACCTCACTGGCCTGGGGACCATGGGCGGACGGCATGGCGGCCGGTCTCGCCCCGGCCGAACTGGACCGGATGGCCCGCTCCGGTGTGCTGCCACTGACGACCGACGTGGCGCTCACCGCGCTGGACCAGGCCTGCGCCGACAGTCAGGCCCTTCTCGTACCGGTCCGGCTCGACCCGTCGGCGACCCCGTCGCACGTTCCCGGCGTGCTGCGCGGCATGATCCGCGCGATCCCCCGGCAGCGCGCGGGCCGCGCGTCCGGCGACGAGGCCCTGGTGCGCCGGCTCGCCGGTCTGGCGCCGGCGGCGCGCCGGGACCAGCTGCTCGATCTGGTACGCACCCACGTGGCCGGAGTGCTCGGCCACGGCTCCGGGCGGGCAGTCGTCGCCGACCGCCCGTTCAGCGAGTTCGGCTTCGACTCCCTCGCCGCCGTCGAGCTGCGCAACGGGTTGAACGCCGCGACCGGGTTGCGACTGGCCGCCACCCTGGTCTTCGACTACCCGACCCCAGTGGCCCTGGCCGAGCACCTGAACACCGCTCTCGGCGGCGGCGACGAGAGTCCCACCGCCGGTGTGACCAGGGCGGTCACGGCCGACGAACCGATCGCCATCGTCGGTATGGCGTGCCGCTACCCGGGCGGTGTGACCACGCCGGAGGACCTGTGGCGGCTGGTCGACGCGGGCGCTGACGCGATCGGGGAGTTCCCCCCTGACCGGGGCTGGGATGTAGGGGTGTTGTTCGATCCCGATCCTGACAATCCTGGGACCACGTACACCAAGGAGGGCGGTTTCCTCTACGACGCGGGCGACTTCGACGCGGGATTCTTCGGGATCTCACCACGGGAGGCTCTCGCCATGGATCCGCAGCAGCGGCTGCTGTTGGAAACCTCCTGGGAGGCGTTCGAGCGGGCCGGGATCGACCCGGCGGTCGTACGGGGAGCGCAGGTGGGTGTGTTCGCTGGGGTGATGTACCACGACTACGTCAGCCGTCTCGGGGCGGCTGACGGAGTCGAGGGTCTGCTGGGCGTCGGCAACGCCGGCAGTGTCGTCTCCGGCCGGGTGGCGTACACCTTCGGCCTGGAGGGCCCGGCGGTCACAGTGGACACCGCGTGCTCGTCCTCCCTCGTCGCACTGCACCTCGCGGTGCGGGCGTTGCGCAACGGCGAGTGCGCCATGGCCCTGGCCGGCGGTGTGACAGTGATGGCCACCCCGGGTACGTTCGTCGACTTCTCCCGGCAGCGGGGCCTGGCACCGGACGGCCGGTGCAAGTCCTTCTCCGACGACGCCGACGGGACCGGCTGGGCCGAGGGCGCCGGCGTGCTGCTGGTGGAGCGACTCTCCGACGCGCTGCGCAACGGTCACCGCGTGCTCGCCGTCGTGCGGGGCACCGCGGTCAACCAGGACGGCGCGTCGAACGGCCTGACCGCCCCGAACGGGCCGTCGCAGCAACGCGTGATCCGGGCCGCCCTCGCGGATGCCGGCCTGAGCACCGCCGACGTCGACGCGGTCGAGGCGCACGGCACCGGCACCCGACTGGGTGACCCGATCGAGGCGCAGGCACTGCTGGCCACCTACGGCCAGGGCCGGCCCACCGACGAGCCGCTGTGGCTGGGCTCGATCAAGTCGAACATCGGCCACACCCAGGCCGCCGCGGGTGTCGCCGGGATCATCAAGATGATCGAGGCGATGCGGCACGACACCATGCCGCGGACCGTCCACGTCGAGCGGCCCAGCGGGCACGTCGACTGGTCGGCCGGTGCGGTGGAGCTGCTCGTGGACGCGCGGCCGTGGCCGGCGGGGGAGCGCCCGCGGCGGGCCGGTGTGTCGTCGTTCGGAGTCTCCGGCACCAACGCGCACGTGATCATCGAGGAGCCGCCGGTCGCACCGGTGGTCGAGTCGGTGGTGAGCGAGCCGGGTGTGCCGTGGTTGTTGTCCGGGCGCAGCCCGAAGGCGGTCGCAGGTCAGGCGCAGCGGCTCGTCGAGTGGGGCGGCGCCGCCGGGGAGGTCGCGTACTCGCTGGCGGTGTCGCGTGCGGCGTTCGACCACCGGGCGGTCGTGCTCGGTCCGGAGCACCGCAGCGGGCTCGCGGTCCTGGCCGACGGGTTGCCGTCCAGCACGGTGATCTCCGGTTCGGCCCACCCGGACTCGGGTGTGGTGTTCGTCTTCCCCGGTCAGGGTTCGCAGTGGGTCGGCATGGCCGTGGAGATGTTGGATGCGGAGCCGGTGTTCGCGGCGCGGATCGCGGAGTGCGCGGCGGCCCTGGACCCGTTCGTGGACTGGAACCTCCTCGACGTGTTGCGCTCCAACGACCCGTTGGAGCGGGTGGATGCGGTGCAGCCGGTGTTGTGGGCGGTGCACGTGTCCCTGGCGGAGGTGTGGCGGGCCAGGGGCGTCGTCCCGGACGCGGTGATTGGTCATTCGCAGGGGGAGATCGCTGCGGCGTGTGTGGCCGGGGTGCTGTCGCTCAGCGACGCGGCGAAGGTGGTGGCGTTGCGGAGCAAGGCTCTGCTGTCGATCGCGGGCACTGGTGGGATGGTGTCGGTCAACGCCGGCGTGGACGTGGTCACCCCGTTGTTGACCGACGGCGTGAGCATCGCGGTGGTCAACGGTCCGACCAGCGTCGCCGTCGCCGGTGCCGACCTGGATGCGTTCCTGGCCGCTGCCGAGGCGGCCGGGGTGCGGGCGAAGCGGGTGAAGGTCGACTACGCCTCGCACTGCGCTCTGGTGGAGCCGGTGGAGGCGGAGTTGGCCCGCCTGCTCGACGGTGTGCGACCGCAGCCCGGTGCGGTGCCGGTGTTCTCCACGGTGGAGGGCGGCGGGGAGATGGACGCCGGCTACTGGTATCGCAATCTGCGTCAGCCGGTGCGCCTGGATCTGGCGATCGAAGCGGCCTATGCGGCGGGGCATCGGATCTTCATCGAGGTCTCCGCTCACCCGGTGTTGACCGGTGCGATCGCCGACACCGCCGACGTGGCCACGGTGGGCACGTTGCGTCGTGGTGAGGGCGGGCCCGAGCAGCTGGTCCGGTCGTTGGCCGAGGCGTGGGTGCAGGGCGCACCCGTCGACTGGACCACCGTCATCCCGGCCACCCGGACCGTCGACCTGCCCACCTACCCGTTCCAGCACCAGCGTTTCTGGCCGGTCGGCGATGCGCCAGTGCCGGTCGTGGACCCGATGGACAGCGAGTTCTGGCAGGCCGTGGAGAACGGCGACCTCACCCCACTCGGCATCACCGACGACGGCACCGACCTGCTGCCCGCCCTGACCGCCTGGCGGCGTACCCGCAAGGAACGCGGTACCACCGACACCTGGCGCTACACCGTCGGATGGACCGCCCTGCCCGAGCCGACCGACGCGTTGCTCACCGGCACCTGGCTGCTGCTCACCACCCCCACCGCGCGGACGGAGACCACATTCGCCACCGCCGCGATCGAGCAGGCCGGCGGCACCGCCGTCGTCGTCGAGGTCGACCCGGCGACGACCGACCGGGCCACCCTGACCGCACAACTGAGCGCGGCGAACGGCCCGGAACCCGCCGTCTCCGGTGTGCTGTCCCTGCTGGCGGTCGCCCCGGACACCCACGGCGCCGTCCCGCCGTGCCTGACCGCGACCGTGCTGCTGATTCAGGCCCTGGCCGACGCCGGGATCCCCGGCCGGCTCCGGATCGTCACCCGCGGCGCGGTCACCGTCACCGCCACCGACGAGCCGCCGCTGACCGGGCCCGCCCAGGTCTGGGCCACCGGCCGGGTGTTCGGCCTGGAGCAGCCGGACCGCTGGGGCGCGCTGATCGACCTGCCGGCCCGGCTCGACAACGCCGCGCTCACCCGCTTCCAGGCCGCCGTCGCCGGCATCGACGACGAGGACCAGATCGCGGTACGCGACAACGGCGTCCACGCTCGACGCCTGCGCCCCGCCCCCCTCAGCGGCCCGGCACCGACGACCGGTTGGACTCCGACCGGCACCACCCTGATCACCGGCGGCACCGGCGCCATCGGCGCGCACGTGGCCCGCTGGTTGGCCGGACGCGGCGCCGAGCACCTGGTGCTCACCAGCCGCCGAGGCCCGGACGCCCCCGGCGCCGGTGACCTGCGCGTCGAGTTGGAACAGCTCGGCGCCCGGGTGACCATCGCCGCCTGCGACACGGCCGACCGCGACGGGCTCAGCGGCCTGCTCGACGGCATCGACAACCTCACCGCCGTCTTCCACGCCGCCGGTGTCGCCCGCTCGGCGTCGCTCGCCGACACCGGCCTGGACGAGTTCGCCGACGTGGTCGACGGCAAGGCGGCAGGCGCCGCGCTGCTCGACGACCTCGTCGGAGACGTGAGCGCGTTCGTCCTGTTCTCCTCCAACTCCGGTGTCTGGGGCGGTGGCGGGCAGGGTGCGTACGCGGCGGCCAACGCGTACCTCGACGCGCTCGCGGCCCGGCGCCGGGCCCGCGGCCTGCGCGCCACCTCGATCGCCTGGGGAGTGTGGGACGGCGGCGGCATGTCCGACGCCGCGATCGTCGAGCAGCTGCGCCGACGCGGCCTCGCCGCGATGGCACCCGACCTGGCCATCGCCGCCATGGCCCGGACCCTCGACCACGACGAGACCTTCGTCGCCATCGCCGACGTCGACTGGCAGCGGTTCGCGCCCGCCTACGAGTCGGCCCGACCCCGGCCGCTGCTGCACGACCTGCCGCAGGTGCGCCGGATCCGCGAGGCCGACCAGGCCGCCATCAGCGGCCAGGGGGCGTCCGCCCTCTACACCCGACTGCGCGACCTGTCCCGCGGCGAGCGGCACCGGGCCCTGCTCCAGACGGTACGGGCGGAGGCCGCCGCCGTCCTCGGCCACCCGTCGGCCGAGTTCGTCGAGCCGGAGCGGGCGTTCCGGGAGCTGGGCTTCGACTCGGCGACCGCGATCGAGATGCGCAACCGGCTCAACGCGAGCACCGGCCTGCGGCTCAGCACCACCCTCATCTTCGACTACCCCAACGCCCTGGTCCTCGCCGAGCACCTGCACGACGAGCTGTTCGGACCGGACGAGCTCGACGACGACGCCCGCATCCGGCAGGCGCTCGCCGAGATATCCCCGGCCCGGTTGCGGGCCGCCGGGTTGCTGGACGCCCTGCTGCGCCTCGCCGACGGCACCGGTGACGACGCCGAACCAACCGCCGAGGAGCCGGACGGCACCGACCTCGACGGACTGGATGAGGACGACCTCATCCGGCTGGCACTCGATTCCTCTCGCTGAACCACCGACGTGCGGAGCTCATGATGGCCACCTCCAACGACAAGCTCGTCGAGGCACTGCGCTCCTCCCTCAAGGAGAACGAGCGTCTGCGCCACCAGCACCGCCGACTCACCGAGGCGCAGCGGGAACCCATCGCCGTCGTCGGAATGGCCTGCCGGTATCCCGGCGGCGTCGACTCGCCCGAGGCCCTCTGGCGACTCGTCGCCGACGGCGCCGGGGCCCTGTCCGGCTTCCCGGACGACCGCGGCTGGGACCCGGCCGCCTCGTACGCCCGCCCGGCCGGCTTCCTGGACGCGGCGGGTGAGTTCGACGCGGCGCTGTTCGGCATCTCGCCCCGGGAGGCCGTCGCCATGGACCCGCAGCAGCGGCTGCTCATGGAGACGGCCTGGGAGGCCCTGGAGCGCGGCGGCGTCGACCCGCTCTCGCTGCGGGGCCGCCAGGTCGGCGTCTTCGTCGGCTCCAACACGCAGGACTACGCGTCGGTGCTGATGCGTACGCCGATCGCCGACGAGGGTCACCTGCTCACCGGAAACGCGGCCGCCGTGGTCTCCGGCCGCCTGTCGTACTTCTTCGGTCTTGAGGGCCCGGCGATCACCGTCGACACCGCCTGCTCGTCGTCGCTGGTCGCGCTGCACCTGGCGGTCCAGTCGTTGCGGCAGGGCGAGTGCACGATGGCGCTGGCCGGCGGCGCGACCGTCATGTGCACCACCGGCGCGTTCGAGGAGTTCGAACGACAGGGCGGGCTCGCGGCCGATGGCCGCTGCAAGTCGTTCGCCGCGGCTGCCGACGGCACCGGCTGGGGTGAGGGCGTCGGGCTGCTGCTGGTGGAACGGCTCAGCGACGCCCGCCGGCTGGGCCACCCGGTGCTCGCCGTCGTCCGCGGCACCGCGGTCAACCAGGACGGCGCGTCCAACGGCCTCACCGCCCCGAACGGCCCGTCCCAGCAGCGGGTCATCCGCGCCGCCCTGGAGAACGCCGGGCTCACCGGCGCGGACGTGGACGCGGTCGAGGCGCACGGCACCGGCACCGTGCTCGGCGACCCGATCGAGGCGCAGGCGCTGCTCGCCACCTACGGCCGGGACCGGGCAGCGGGCGACCCGCTCTGGCTCGGCTCGATCAAGTCGAACATCGGCCACACCCAGGCCGCCGCCGGTGTCGCCGGGATCATCAAGATGGTCATGGCGATGCGGCACCGCACCCTGCCGCAGACGTTGTCCGTCGACGCGCCCACCCCGCACGTCGACTGGTCGACCGGTGCGGTGGAGCTGCTCACCGAGGCCCGTCCCTGGCCGTCCGGCGATCACCCGGCCCGGGCCGGGGTGTCCGCCTTCGGCGTCTCCGGCACCAACGCCCACGTCATCGTCGAGCAGGCCCCGCCCGGCGACGAGGAGCCGGCCCGCGAACCGGTCACCGTCCCGGCGCCGCTGCTGCTCTCCGGCCACGACGACGCCGCCCTGTACGCCCAGGCGGCCCGCCTCGCCCGCCACCTCACCGAGCGCGACAGCGACCCCGGTGACATCGCGCACTCGCTGGCCACCACCCGCGCCGGTCTGCGGCACCGCGCCGCGATCACCGCAACCGACCCGGCGGAACGGCTCGCCGCCCTGACGGCACTCGCCGAGGGACGCGGCACGGCCGGCGTGGTGCGGGACACCGTCACGCGCGGCCCGCTCGCGTTCGTGTTCTCCGGTCAGGGGTCACAGCGGCCGGGCATGGGCCTGGAGTTGGCGTCGTCGTTCCCGGTGTTCGCGGAGGCGTTCGACGCGGCCTGCGCGGAGCTGGATCGTCACCTGGACCGGCCGATCCGCGAGGTGATCGCCGATGACGCGGGGGCCCTGGACCAGACCGTCTATACGCAGAGCGCGTTGTTCGCCGTCGAGGTTGCGCTGTTCCGCCTCGTGGAGTCGTTCGGTGTTACCCCGGATTACCTGGTGGGTCATTCGATCGGTGAGATCGCTGCCGCGCATGTGGCCGGGGTGTTGTCTCTTGCCGACGCGGCGAAGCTGGTCGCGGCCCGTGGTCGGTTAATGCAGGCCCTGCCGACCGGCGGGGTGATGGTCGCGGTTCGGGCCACCGAGGCGGAGGTGTTGCCGCTGTTGACCGGCGGGGTGTCGGTCGCGGCGATCAACGGTCCCCGTTCGGTGGTGCTGTCCGGTGCCGCCGATGAAGTCGCGGCCGTCGCCGCCCAGTTCGAGAAGTCGAAGCGGTTGCGGGTCAGTCACGCGTTCCACTCGGTGCTCATGGAGCCGATGCTGGCCGAGTTCGCGCAGGTGACATCGACGTTGACCTACGCGCCCCCGCAGGTCCCGGTGGTGTCCAACGTGACCGGGCAGATCGCCGACGTGCAGGACGCGGCGTACTGGGTGCGGCACGTGCGGGAGGCGGTGCGCTTCGCCGACGGCATCGCCACCCTGGAGGGCCTGGGTGTCAGCACCTTCGTGGAGATCGGCCCGGACGGCGTGCTCTCCGCGATGGGTGCCGACTGTGTGACGGACGCGGTGTTCGTACCCGTGCAACGCGCAGACCGCGACCAGTCCACCTCGCTGCTCACCGCGCTGGCCCAGGTCTTCGTGCGCGGCGTGCCGGTGGACTGGACGCCGTGCCACCCCGGCGCTCGCACTGTGGACCTGCCCACCTATGCGTTCCAGCGCCGCTACTACTGGCCGGACCTGCCGAAACCGGTGAGCGGCACGCCCGACGAGTGGCGCTACCGGGAGAGTTGGCAGCCCGTCGACGTCGCGCCCACCGAGGCCCTCGCCGGGCGGTGGTGCATCGTCGCCGACCCGGCGGACCCGACCGCCCAGCAGCTGCACGACCTGCTGACCCGGCACGGCGCCGCCCCGGACATCGGCATCGCCCTGGAGATCACCGACGGGCTGGCCGGCGTCCTGCACGTGCCCTCCCGCACCGGCGACCTCGACGCCACGGCCAGCCTGCTCGCCCTCATCAGCGCGGCAGACACCGCCGGCAGCACCGCACCGATCTGGACCGTCACCACCGGCGCCGTCACCACGGGAGCCGACGGCGTCGCGCCCGACCCCGCCCAGGCCGCGCTCTGGGGCCTCGGCCGGGTGGCCGCCCTCGAACTCCCGGACACCTGGGGCGGTCTCGTCGACCTGGCCGGGGACGTCACCGACCAACTCGTCGCGGTTCTGACCGGCACCACCGGCGAGGACCAGATCGCGGTCCGCGCCGACGGCCTGCACGCCCGGCGCATCGACCGCGCCCCCGCCACCGCCACCGAACCCTGGCAGCCGACCGGCACCGTCCTGGTCACCGGCGGCACCGGGGCGCTCGGCACCCACGTCGCCCGCTGGGCCGCGCACTCCGGCGCGGACCGGGTCGTCCTGGTCAGCCGCCGTGGCCCGGACGCGCCCGGCCTCGACACCCTGACCACCGAACTGGCCGCAACCGGCTGCCAGATCACCGCCGCGGCCTGCGACGTCACCGACCGCGCCGCCCTCGCCGCCCTCGTCGCGACGCTCCGCGCGGACGGCGCGCCGGTCCGCTCGGTCGTGCACACCGCCGGTGTCGCCCACCTGACCCCGCTCACCGGCCTCAGCCCCGCCGAGATCAGCGAGCTCGGCGCCGCGAAGGTGCTCGGTGCCCGGCACCTCGATGAGATCCTCGGCGACGAGCTGGACGCCTTCGTGCTCTTCTCGTCGATCGCGGGCGCGTGGGGCAGCGGCGACCAGGGCGGATACGCCGCCGCGAACGCGTACCTCGACGCCCTCGCCGCCCGCCGCGCCGCCCACGGTCGGCCCGCCACCGCGATCGCTTGGGGCCCGTGGGCCGGCGGCGGCATGGCCGACGCCGACGTCTCCGCCCAGCTCGCCCGGCGCGGCATCACCGCCATGAACCCGACCCGCGCCATCGCCGCGCTGGCCCACGCCGTCTCCGCCGGCGACACCACGGTCGTGGTCGCCGACGTGGACTGGTCGCGCTTCGGACCCGCCTTCACCGTACGACGCAACAGCCCTCTGCTCACGCCGCTGCTCGCCAGCGCGCCGGACGAGGCGCCGTCCACCGTCCCGGCAGGCGATCTCCTGGCCGGCCGCACCGCCGACGAGCGCCGCGCGTACCTGCTGCACCTGGTGCGCAGCGAGGCCGCCGCGGTCCTCGGCCACGAGTCCGCCGACGCCGTCCCGGCCGACCGCCCGTTCCGGGAACTCGGCTTCGACTCGCTGACCGCCGTGGAACTGCGCAGCCGCCTCGCCGCCGCGACCGGCCTGCGCCTGCCCACCACTGTCGCCTTCGACTACCCGTACGCCGCCGTCCTCGCCGCCGAGCTGGACGCGCTGCTGTCCGGCGCGGATCGCACCGCGACCACCGTCGCGCCGGCCGTCGGCGTCTCCGACGAACCGATCGCCATCATCGGGATGGCCTGCCGCTACCCCGGTGACGTCGGTTCACCCGAGGACCTGTGGCGGCTCGTCGAGTCCGGCACCGACGCGATCGCCGGTTTCCCCGCCGACCGTGGCTGGGACCTGGACTCCCTCTACGACCCGGACCCGGACCAGCCCGGCGCCTCCTACACCCGGGCCGGCGGCTTCGTCGCCGACGTCGCCGGTTTCGACGCGGCGTTCTTCGGCATCTCACCGCGCGAGGCACTGGCCATGGACCCGCAGCAGCGGCTGCTGATGGAGACCGCGTGGGAGGCGGTCGAGCGGGCCGGCATCGACCCTGCCGGCCTGCGTGGCGAGCCCGCCGGTGTCTTCGTCGGCGCGTCCTTCTCCGGCTACGGCACCGGTGACCAGATCGCCGACGGTGTCGAGGGCTACCGGCTCACCGGAACGGCGGCCAGCGTCACCTCCGGTCGGATCGCGTACGCCCTCGGCTGGGAGGGCCCGGCCGTCACCGTGGACACCGCCTGCTCGTCGTCGTTGGTGGCGCTGCACCTGGCGGTCCGCTCGCTGCGGTCCGGCGAGTGCTCCCTGGCCCTGGCCGGCGGCGTCACGGTGATGGCCAGCCCGGACGCGTTCGTGGAGTTCTCCCGCCAGCGGGGTCTGTCCGCCGACGGGCGCTGCAAGTCGTTCGCGGCGGGCGCGGACGGCACCGGCTGGTCCGAGGGCGCGGGCCTTCTGCTGGTCGAACGGCTCTCCGACGCGGTCCGCAAGGGTCACCGCGTCCTCGCCGTGGTCCGTGGCACCGCCGTGAACTCCGACGGCGCCTCCAACGGTCTGACCGCCCCGAACGGCCCCTCCCAGCAGCGGGTCATCCGGGCGGCGCTGGCCGACGCCGGCCTCCACCCGGCCGACGTGGACGCAGTCGAGGCGCACGGCACCGGCACCCGACTCGGGGACCCGATCGAGGCGCAGGCCCTGCTCACCGCGTACGGCCAGGATCGTCCGGACGCTCGACCGCTGTGGCTCGGCTCGGTCAAGTCGAACATCGGGCACACCGTCGCGGCGGCCGGCGTCGCCGGGATCATCAAGATGGTCATGGCGATGCGGCACCGGGTGCTGCCGCGCACGCTGCACGTGGACGCACCCACCCCGCACGTCGACTGGTCCTCCGGGGCGGTGTCCCTGCTCACCGAGGCCCAGCCGTGGCCCGCCGTGGACCGTCCGGCCCGCGCCGCGGTCTCCTCCTTCGGCATCAGCGGCACGAACGCCCACGCGATCCTGGAAGCGCCACCCGCCCCGCAGCCGCAGACCGCCCCGCAGCCGCTGACCGCGCCGACGCCGGCCGCCCTGCCGGTGCCGTGGACGCTCGGCGCCGCCGAACCGGGCGCGCTGAGCGCCCAGGCCGGGCGGCTGCTGCCGTACCTCGACGCGGACCCGGTCGACCTGGGCTACTCACTCACCCGACGCAGCTCCCACCCGCACCGGGCGGTGGCGTTCGGGCCGGACGCCCTCGAAGCGCTCGCCGAGGGCCGGACGGACGCCGGTCTGGTCACCGGTGACGTGGTCGACGGCAAGCTGGCTTTCGTCTTCTCCGGCCAGGGTTCCCAGCGCCCCGGCATGGGCCTGGACCTGGCGTCGTCGTTCCCGGTGTACGCGGAGGCGTTCGACGCGGCCTGCGTCGAACTGGACCGGCACCTCGACCGCCCGATCCGCGACGTGATCGCCGACGGCTGCGACCTGGACCAGACCGTCTACACGCAGTCGGCGTTGTTCGCCGTCGAGGTGGCCCTGTTCCGCCTCGTCGAGTCCTTCGATGTCAGGCCAGACTTCCTGGTCGGGCACTCGATCGGTGAGATCGCCGCCGCGCACGTCGCCGGGGTTCTCTCCCTGCCTGACGCGGCGAAGCTGGTCACCGCCCGAGGTCGGTTGATGCAGGCCCTGCCGTCGGGTGGGGTGATGGTCGCGGTGCGGGCCACCGAGACGGAGGTGCTGCCGCTGCTGACCGGCGGGGTGTCCGTCGCGGCGATCAACGGTCCGCGCTCGGTGGTGCTGTCGGGTGCCGCTGACCAGGTCGCCGCGGTGGCGGCGAACTTCAAGAAGTCGAAGCGTCTGCGGGTCAGCCACGCGTTCCACTCCGTGCTGATGGAGCCGATGCTGGCCGAGTTCGCCCAGGTCGCCGACACGTTGACCTACGAGTCGCCGCGCATCCCCGTCGTGTCCAACCTGACCGGGCAGATCGCCGATGTCCACGACGCCGCCTACTGGGTGCGGCACGTGCGGGAGGCGGTGCGCTTCGCCGACGGCATCACCACCCTGGAGAACCTGGGCGTCACCACATTCGTGGAGATCGGCCCCGACGGGGTCCTCTCCGCGATGGGTGCCGACTGCGTCACCGACGCGGTGTTCGTTACCGTGCAACGCTCTGACCGCGACCAACCGACCGCCCTGCTCACCGCCCTGGCCCACGTCTTCGTGCGCGGCGTCGCGGTCGACTGGACGCCGTGCCTGACCGGCGGCCGTCTCATCGACCTGCCCACCTACGCCTTCCAGCACCAGCGCTACTGGCCCGCCGCCACGGTCACCGGCAACGGCGACGCGGTCGACCACCCGCTGCTGGGCGGCATGCTCACAGTGGCCGGCGACGGCGACGAACGGATCTTCACAGGGCGCTGGTCGCGCACCGCTCTGCCGTGGCTCGGCGACCACCGGGTCGCCGGCGACGTCGTCGTCCCGGGCACCGCGCTGCTCGAACTCACCCTCGCCGCCGGTGCCGAGGTCGGCTGCGACCAGGTCGACGATCTCGTCCTCGCCGCCCCGCTGATCCTCGGCGAACAGCGGGTGGAGGTCCAGGTCCGCACCGGCGCGGCGGACAACTCCGGCCACCGCGCCGTCACGGTCCACGCCAGCTCCGACGGCACCCAGTGGACCACCCACGCCACCGGCACCCTCAGCACCGCCGGGCGCGACGACGACACCACGACGACCACCTGGCCGCCCGCCGGGGTCGAGGCGATCGACACGACCGGCCTCTACGACGCCCTGCGCCGTCGGGGCCTCGACTACGGTCCCGCGTTCCAGGGGCTGCGCCAGGCGTGGTCGGGTACCGACGGCGCCGTGTACGCCGAAGTGGAGCTACCCGAGACAGTGGACGGCAGCCGATACGGCGTACACCCGGCGTTGCTGGACACCGCCCTGCACCCGCTCGGCCTCGGCTTGCTGGGCGACGACGACGGTCAGGCCCGGGTGCCGTTCGCATGGTCCGGCGTCACGCTGCGGGCCTCCGGCGCGGTGACCGCCCGGGTACGGCTGGCCGACAGCGGCACCGACGCCGTCAGCGTCCACCTCACCGACCCCCTCGGGCGGACCCTGCTGACCGCCGACTCCCTGGTGCTGCGCCGCTACGCCGAGCGCACCGCCAGCACCGACGGCCTGCACCACCTCGACTGGATCCCGGTCGAGGCGCCCGGCACGTCCGACCGCACCGGAACCGAGGTGCTGCGCGTACCCGCCACCGACCCCAACGACCCGGTCACCGCCACCCATGCCACCACCGCTGCCGTCCTGGCCGCGCTGCGCGACGCCGTCGAACGGGACACCCGGCTCGCGATCGTCACCAGCGGCGCGGTCGGCTGCGCTCCCGGCGACCCGGTCACCGATCTGGCCGCCGCAGCCGTCTGGGGCCTGGTCCGCAGCGCGCAGACCGAGAACCCCGGCCGGTTCCTGCTCATCGACACCGACGGCGACGAGCAACTGGGCGCGGTGCTCGCCACCGGTGAGGAGCAGATCGCGATCCGGGACGGCGCCCTGCGCGCACCCCGACTGGCCCGGGTCACCGAACCCGCCGCCAGCCACGACTTCGGCACCGGCACGGTCCTGGTCACCGGCGCGTTCGGCACCCTCGGCCGGCTGGTCACCCGACACCTGGTCACCCGGTACGGCGTCACCGACCTGCTGCTGCTCAGCCGCCGCGGCCCGGACGCCCCGGAAGCGGCCGACCTGACCGCGGAACTCGCCGCGCTCGGCGCGACCAGCACCGTCCTGGCGTGTGACCTGGCCGACCGCGACGCTCTCGCCGCGTCGATCGGCAGCGCGGGCAGCCTGACCGGGGTCGTCCACATCGCCGGCGTGATCGACGACGGTGTCGTCACCGCGCTCACGCCGGAACGACTCGGCGCGGTGCTCCGACCAAAGGTCGACGCCGCCTGGCACCTGCACGAACTCACCGCCGAACACCCGCTGACCGCGTTCGTGATGTTCTCCTCGGCGGCCGGTCTGCTCGGCAGTCCCGGCCAGGCCAACTACGCGGCCGCGAACGCCTTCCTCGACGCCCTGGCCGACCTGCGCAACCGCGCCGGGCTGCCGGCCTCCTCACTCGCCTGGGGACCCTGGGCCGCCGGCATGGCCGCCGACCTGGACCCGGACGCTGTCCAGCGGATCAGCCGTGGCGGACTGGCCCTGATCACACCCGAGGACGGCCTCGGCCTCCTCGACGCGGCCGGTCAGCGCACCGCTGTCGTCCCGCTGCGGCTCACCTCCGGGCGTACCGCGCCGACCACCGTCCACCCGCTCCTGCGCAACCTCGTCCGGGCCGGGCGGCGTGGCACCGCCCGGGCCGCCACCGGTGACGCCTCCCTGGTCCAGCGCCTCGGCGCACTACGCCCGGCCGACCAGCGGGAAGCGCTCCTCGACCTGGTCCGCACCCACGTCGCGAGCGTGCTCGGCCACGGCTCGGGTCAGGCCGTCGCCCCCGGCAGGGCGTTCCAGGAGACCGGTTTCGACTCGCTCGCCGCCGTCGAGCTGCGCAACGGACTGAACGCGGCAACCGGCCTGCGGCTGCCGGCCACCCTCGTCTTCGACCACCCGAGCCCGGCCGCTCTCGCCGCCCACCTGCACGAGACGCTGTTCGGCGCCGACGTGACCGGCACCCCGGAGACCACCGCGCCAGTCCGGGCCGACGAGCCGATCGCCATCGTCGGCATGGCCTGCCGCTATCCCGGCGGGATCAGCTCACCCGAGGACCTGTGGCGCCTCGTCGAGTCCGGCAGCGACGCGGTCGGTGACTTTCCCGCCGACCGCGGCTGGGACGTGGACCGTCTCTACCACGCCGACCCGGACCACCCCGGGACCTCGTACACCCGCTCCGGTGGCTTCCTCGCCGACGCCGCCGACTTCGACGCCCCGTTCTTCGGGCTCGGCCCACGCGAGGCGCTCGCCACGGACCCCCAGCAGCGGTTGCTGCTGGAAACCTCGTGGGAGGCCTTCGAGCGGGGCGGCATCGACCCGGCGACCGTACGCGGCAGCCGCACCGGCGTCTTCGCGGGAGTGATGTACCACGACTACGTGTCCCGCCTGGACCCCGACGGCGACGCCGTCGAAGGTCTGCTCGGCATCGGCAACGCGGGCAGCGTCATCTCCGGCCGGATCGCGTACACCTTCGGGCTGGAAGGCCCGGCGGTCACCGTCGACACCGCCTGCTCGTCCTCCCTGGTGGCGCTCCACCTGGCCATCCAGGCGATCCGCAGCGGCGAGTGCACGATGGCGCTCGCCGGTGGGGTCACCGTGATGGCCACCCCCGGCACCTTCATCGAGTTCTCCCGCCAGCGTGGGCTCTCCGCCGACGGTCGCTGCAAGTCCTTCGGCGCCGGAGCCGACGGCACCGGCTGGTCCGAGGGCGTCGGCATGCTCGTGGTCGAACGCCTCTCCGACGCCCGCCGCAACGGCCACCCGGTCCTCGCCGTCATCCGCGGCAGCGCCGTCAACTCCGACGGCGCCTCCAACGGCCTGACCGCCCCGAACGGTCCCGCCCAGCAGCGGGTCATCCGCGCCGCACTGGCCAGCGCCGGCCTGAGCACCGCCGACGTCGACACCGTCGAGGCGCACGGCACCGGCACCGTGCTCGGTGACCCGATCGAGGCGCAGGCCCTGCTCGCCACCTACGGTCAGGACCGCCCCGACGACCGACCACTGTGGCTCGGCTCGATCAAGTCGAACATGGGCCACACCCAGGCCGCCGCCGGCGTCGCCGGCATCATCAAGATGATTGAGGCGATGCGGCACGGCGTCCTGCCGCGCACCCTGCACGCCGACGACCCGTCCCCGCACATCGACTGGTCGGCCGGCGCCGTCGCCCTGCTCACCGAGGAACGGCCGTGGACGGTGAACGGCCGTCCCCGCCGCGCCGCCGTCTCCTCGTTCGGTGTCTCCGGCACCAACGCCCACGTCATCCTCGAAGCCGCTCCCGAGCCCGCCCCGGCACCCCGGCAGCCGCACACCGGGCCGGCGATCTGGCCGCTCACGGCGACCACCACCGACGGTGTACGCGACCAGGCGACCCGGCTGCTGGCCCACCTGGGGACCCACCCCGGCTTGGACCCCGCCGACATCGGACACACCCTCAGCACGCGCGGCACCTTCCCCCATCGGGCGGTGGTGTTCGGGCGGGACGCCCTCGACGCGGCGGCCGAGGGGCGGACGGATCCCGGCCTGGTGACCGGTGACGTGGTCGACGGCAAGCTGGCTTTCGTGTTCTCCGGTCAGGGGTCGCAGCGGCCGGGTATGGGTCTGGGGTTGGCGTCGTCGTTCCCGGTGTTCGCCGAGGCGTTCGACGCGGCCTGCGTGGAGCTGGATCGTCATCTCGACCGGCCGATCCGCGAGGTGATCTTGAACGACGCGGAGGCCCTGGATCAGACGGTCCACACGCAGGCGGCGTTGTTCGCGGTCGAGGTGGCGTTGTTCCGCCTCGTTGAGTCGTTCGGCGTGACGCCGGATTACCTGGTGGGGCATTCGATCGGTGAGATCGCCGCCGCGCACGTTTCCGGGGTGCTGTCCCTGTCGGATGCGGCGAAGTTGGTCGCCGCCCGTGGTCGGTTGATGCAGGCTCTGCCGCCGGGTGGGGTGATGGTCGCGGTGCGGGCCACCGAGGCCGACGTGCTGCCGCTGTTGACCGACGGCGTGTCTGTCGCGGCGGTCAACGGCCCACGTTCGGTGGTGCTGTCGGGTGTGGCCGACGAGGTCGCTGCGGTGGCGGCGAAATTCAAGAAGTCGAAGCGTCTGCGGGTGAGTCACGCGTTCCACTCGGTGTTGATGGAGCCGATGCTCGCGGAGTTCGCGCAGGTCGCCGAATCGTTGACCTACGAGTCGCCGCGCATTCCGGTGGTGTCGAACGTGACCGGGCAGGTCGCGGAGGCGCAGGACGCCGCGTACTGGGTGCGGCACGTGTGGGAGGCGGTGCGCTTCGCCGACGGCATCTCCACCCTGGAGAACCTGGGCGTCGCCACATTCGTCGAGATCGGCCCCGACGGGGTCCTGTCGGCCATGGGCGCGGACTGTGTGACGGACGCGGTGTTCGTACCCGTGCAACGCTCTGACCGCGACCAACCGACCACCCTGCTCACCGCCCTGGCCCAGGCCTTCGTGCGCGGCGTCGCGGTGAACTGGGCACCGTGCCACCCCGGCGGACGCCTCATCGAGCTGCCCACCTACGCCTTCCAACACCGCCGCTACTGGCCCACCGGCCCGGCCGCCGCCGCGCGCCGCGACCGCACCGGCCACCCGCTCTTCGACACCGCCGTCACCCTCGCCGAGGCGGGCGGGGAACGCGTCCTCACCGGTCACTGGTCGGTCGCGACAGTGCCGTGGCTCGCCGACCACCGGGTCGACGGCACCCTCCTGGTGCCCGGAACCGCGCTGGTGGAAGCCGCCCTCGCCGCCGGCACCGGCGACCGCCTCGACGACCTGGTCCTCGCCGCCCCGCTCATCCTGGACGAGGGTGGCGCCCAGATCCAGGTACGGGTCGGCGCGGCCACCGACGAGGGCCGCCGCCCGGTCACCATCCACGCCAGCACCGACGGCGCGACCTGGACCGCCCACGCCACCGGCACCCTCGCTCCCACCGACGACGCACCGGTCCTCCCGGTGAGCCGCTCGGCCGCCGCGGCACCGCTGAACGTGGACGGACTCTACGACGAGCTGTTCCGACGCGGCCTCGACTACGGCCCGGCGTTCCAGGGGGTCCGGACCGCCTGGCGCGACACCGACGGCACCCTGCACGCTGACGTCGTCCTGCCGGACGAGGTGGACACCGGCGGCTACGGCATCCACCCGGCCCTGCTCGACGCGGCCCTGCACACCCTCGGCCTCGACGACCACACCGGCGACGGCGCCGCCAAGGTGCCGTTCGCCTGGTCCGGGGTCACCATCCACCAGCCCGGCGCCACCGCCGCCCAGGTCCGCCTGAGCGTCGGCGACGCGGTCCAGGTCACGCTGGCCGACGCCGTCGGCGACCCGGTCGTCTCCGTGGCCGCCCTGCGACTGCGGGCGTACGCGCCGCCGTCGGTGCTGCACCGCCTCGACTGGACGCCGATCGACCTGCCCGGCACCGGCGACACCGAGACCGTGATCCTGCGGATCGCGGCGGACGGCGGCGACCCCCTGGCAGCCACCCGCACCGCGACCGCCCGGACGCTCACCGCCCTCCAGTCGGCCATCGCGGACGACACCCGCCTCACCGTGGTCACCGCCGGCGCCACCGGCCGCGACGTCACCCACCTTTCCGGAGCCGCCGTCTGGGGGCTCGTCCGCGCCGCCCAGTCGGAGCACCCCGGCCGGTTCACCCTGGTCGACGCCGAACCCGGCACCGGCGAGGAGGAGATCCGTGCCGCGGCGGCAGCCGAGCAGTCCCAGATCACCATCGGTGTGGACGGCGTCTTCACCCCCGTCCTCACGCCGTACCCGGTGAGTGGCGACGAGGTCGCCAACCCAGGCACCGGCACCGTCCTGATCACCGGCGCCCTCGGTGGGCTCGGCCGGGTCGTCGCCCACCATTTGGTCACCCGGCACGGCGTCACCGACCTGGTGCTGCTCAGCCGGCAGGGCCCCGACGCGCCGGGCGCGGACGCTCTCGTCCGCGACCTCGCCGCCGCCGGAGCCACCGCCACAGTGGTGGCCTGTGACGCCGCCGACCGCGCCGCGCTCGCCAAGGTGCTCGACGGCCTCCCCGACCTGACCGGTGTCGTGCACCTCGCCGGGATGCTCGACGACGGGGTGGTCACCGCGCTGACCGAGGAGCGCGTCGCCACGGTCCTGCGCCCCAAGGCCGAGGCCGCCTGGCACCTGCACGAACTGACCCGGGACCGGCAACTGACCGCGTTCGTGCTGTTCTCCTCGGCGGCCGGCGTCGTCGGCGGCCCCGGGCAGGGCAACTACGCCGCCGCCAACGCGTTCCTCGACGCCCTCGCCGCGTACCGGCGGCGTGCCGGCCTGCCCGGCACCTCCCTGGCCTGGGGGCCATGGGCGGCCGGCATGGCCGCCACCCTCGCCGGGACCGACCTGGCCCGGATGGCCCGCACGGGCATCCTGCCGATGACCGAGACCCAGGCACTGACCGCGTTCGACCTGAGCCTCGGCGCCGCGGAACCGGCCCTGGTGCCGCTACGGCTCGACCCGACGGCCACCCCGGCCAGTGTGCCGGCGGTGCTGCGCGGCCTGCTGCGGGAGGCACCGAAGCGTCGGGCCAGCCGGCGCGGACCGGACCGTACGCTCGCCGAGCAGCTCGCCTCGACCGACCCGGCCGGCCGGAACGAGGCGGTGCTGACCGTGGTCCTCACCCAGGTGGCCGCCACGATCGGCGACGGGGCGGCGCACACCGTCGACCCGGACCTGGAGTTCACCGGCCTCGGGTTCACCTCGCTCGCGGCCGTCGAACTGCGCAACGGCCTCAACGCCGCCACCGGGCTCAGCCTGCCGGCGACGCTCACCTTCGACTACCCGACGCCGCGCGCTCTCGCCGACCACCTGCTGAGCACGCTCGCCCCGACCCGTACGCCGCGTCTGCTCGACGAACTGGCCCGGCTGGAGCAGGCGTTGACCGCCCTCCTGCCGGACGAGGTCGCCGAACTGGCCGTACGCGACGGCGTCGCGGCCCGGCTGAAAGCACTCACCGGCCAGTGGGCCGAGGTGACCGGGGCGGCCGCACCGGTTACCGAAACGCTCGACGAAGCCAGCGACGACGAGCTCTTCGCGTTCATCGACCGCCGCCTCGGCGCGTCCTGACCGGCTCGCACACTCTCTCGGACAGGTGATTCCCATGGCGAACGAAGATCGGCTCCGCGAGTACCTCAAGCGCGTCACCGCCGAACTGCACGAGACCAGCGAGCGGTTGCAGGAAGTGGAGGCCCGGCACCGCGAGCCGATCGCCATCATCGCCATGAGCTGCCGGTTCCCCGGTGGCGTGGACTCCCCGGAGTCGCTGTGGCAACTCGTCGACTCGGGTGTCGACGCCATCGGGGAGTTCCCCGCCGAACGCGGCTGGGAGGTGGAGAAGCTCTACCACCCCGACCCGGACCACCCCGGCACGTCGTACACCCGGCACGGTGGCTTCCTGCACGACGCCGGTGACTTCGATCCCGCGTTCTTTGGCATCTCACCTCGGGAGGCGCTGGCCACCGACGCGCAGCAGCGCCTGCTGCTGGAGACGTCCTGGGAGGCCTTCGAGCGGGCCGGCGTCGACCCCGTCGCCCTCAAGGGCAGCCGGACCGGGGTCTTCACCGGCGTGATGTACCACGACTATGCCGCGCTGGTCGGTGAGCTGGGCGACTCCGCTGAGGGTTCGCTGGGCACCGGCAGCACCGGCAGCATCGCGTCCGGCCGGATCGCGTACACGTTCGGCCTTGAGGGCACCGCCGTCACCGTGGACACCGCCTGCTCGTCGTCGCTGGTCGCTCTGCACCTGGCCGCCCAGGCGCTGCGCCAGGGGGAGTGTGACCTCGCGCTGGCCGGCGGCGTCACCGTGATGGCCACCCCCGGGGCGTTCCTGGCCTTCTCCCGCCAGCGTGGCCTCGCCCCGGACGGCCGCTGCAAGCCGTTCTCCGACGACGCCGACGGAACCGGTTGGGGCGAGGGCGTCGGCATGCTGCTGGTGGAGCGTCTCTCCGACGCGGTCCGCAACGGTCACCCGGTGCTCGCCGTGGTGCGGGGGAGCGCGGTCAACCAGGACGGCGCCTCGAACGGCCTGACCGCCCCGAACGGGCCGTCGCAGCAACGCGTCATCCGGGCCGCGCTGACCAACGCCGGCCTGGGCACCGCCGATGTCGACGCGGTCGAGGCCCACGGCACCGGCACCACGCTGGGCGACCCGATCGAGGCGCAGGCCCTGCTGGCCACCTACGGTCAGGACCGGCCCGCCGACCAGCCACTGTGGCTCGGCTCGATCAAGTCGAACATCGGCCACACCCAGGCCGCCGCCGGTGTCGCCGGCATCATCAAAATGGTCATGGCGATGCGCCACGGCCGGATTCCCCGCAGCCTGCACGCCGACCAGCCGTCCACGCACGTCGACTGGACCGCCGGAGCGGTCCGCGTCGCCGCCGAGCCCCAGCCGTGGCCGCAACGCCCCGGACCCCGCCGGGCGGGTGTCTCCTCGTTCGGCGTCTCCGGCACGAACGCCCACATCATCCTCGAAGAGCCCACGCCGGCCGCCGTCCCGGAGGGGGAGCGGTTTCCGGCCACCGGGGTGGTGCCGTGGGTGATCTCGGCGCGCTCCCCGGAGGCGTTGCGGGGGCAGGCCGCCCGACTCGTATCGGTGGAGGCGGACCCGGTGGATGTCGGGTTCACCCTGGCCGCGCACCGCACGGCACACCCGCAGCGCGCGGTGGTGTTCGGGCCGGAGGAACTGGCGGCGCTGGCCAACGGTGAGCCGGGTCCGGTCACCGGGTCGGTGGTGCGGGGCAGGACGGCGTTCGTGTTCTCCGGTCAGGGGTCGCAGCGGCCGCGTATGGGGCTGGGGTTGGCGTCGTCGTTCCCGGTGTTCGCTGAGGCGTTCGACGCTGCCTGCGCGGAGCTGGACCGTCATCTCGACCGCCCGTTGCGCGAGGTGATCGCCGAGGGCGGCGACCTGGATCAGACGGTCTACACGCAGACCGCTTTGTTCGCGGTTGAGGTCGCCCTGTTCCGCCTCATTGAGTCGTTCGGGGTCGCGCCGGACTACCTGGTTGGTCATTCGATCGGTGAAATCGCCGCCGCGCACGTTTCCGGGGTGCTGTCCCTCGCCGACGCCGCGAAGCTGGTTACCGCGCGGGGTCGCCTGATGCAGGCCCTGCCGACCGGCGGGGTGATGGTCGCGGTACGGGCCACGGAAGCGGAGGTGCTGCCGTTGCTGACCGACGGGGTGTCCATCGCCGCCATCAACGGTCCCCGCTCGGTGGTGCTGTCGGGTGCCGCTGACGAGGTGGCCGCGGTGGCGAAGAAGTACAAGTCGAAGCGGTTGCGGGTGAGTCACGCGTTCCACTCGGTGTTGATGGAGCCGATGCTGGCCGACTTTGCCCAGGTCGCGGAGACGTTGACTTACGAGTCGCCGCGGATTCCGATCGTGTCCAACGTGACCGGACAGATCGCCGAGAGGCAGGACGCCGACTACTGGATGCGGCACGTGCGGGAGGCGGTGCGCTTCGCCGACGGCATCTCCACCCTGGAAAACCTGGGCGTCAGCACGTTTGTCGAGATCGGCCCGGACGGGGTCCTGTCCGCGATGGGCGCCGACTGTGTCACGGATGCGGTGTTCGTTCCCGTGCAACGCTCTGACCGCGACCAACCGACCACCCTGCTCACCGCCCTCGCCCAGGTCTTCGTGCGCGGCGTCGCGGTCGACTGGACGCCGTGCTACCCCGGCGCGCGGCGCGTCGACCTGCCCACCTACGCCTTCCACCACCAGCGTTTCTGGCCGGTCGGCACCGGCACGCCCACCGGCAGCGGCGGCACCGGCCATCCGCTGCTGGACACCGCCATCACCCTCGCCGGCGCGGACGAACTCGTCGTCACCGGCCGGTGGACCCTCGCCACCCACCCCTGGCTCGCCGACCACGCCCTCGCCGGGACGGTCGTCGTCCCCGGAGCGGCCCTCGTCGACCTGGCCCTGGCCGCCGGCGACCGGGTCGGCTGCGACCGGGTCGAGGAACTCACCACCGGAACACCGCTCACCCTCGGCGGCGACGCCGTGCACGTCCAGGTCCGGGTCGGGCCCGCCGACACCGACGGGCGTCGTGCCGTCGGCATCCACGCGAGCCCCGACGGCGAATCGTGGGTCGAGCACGCCGCTGGCGTACTCATGCCTGACCGCGGCGCGGTGAACCCGCCGCCGACCGCCTGGCCGCCGCCCGGCGCGACCGCCGTCGCCCTGGACGGCCTCTACGAGGCCTTCGCCGACCGCGGCCTGGTCTACGGCCCGACCTTCCGCGCGCTGCGCGCCGCGTGGCGTGACCACGAGCAGGTGTACGCGGACATCGCCCTCGACGACACCGTGCAGACCGAAGGGTTCCAGCTGCACCCGGCGGCCCTCGACGCCGCCCTGCACGCCATCGGCGCCGGGAACCTGCTGCCCGCCCACGCCGACGGCGCCAGCGTGCCCTTCAGCTGGTCCGGCGTCACCCTGCACGCGATCGGCGGCGCGGCCGTTCGCGCCCGGATCCGCTCCCTCGGCGCCGACGCCGTCCGACTGGACCTGACCGACGCCGCAGGCCAGTCGGTCCTCACCGTCGACCGTCTCGTCCTGCGCCCGCTCACCACCCCGACCGCCGGCACCGCCACCGCCGACGCGCTGCTGCACCTCGGCTGGCTTCCGCTGGCGCCGTCCGGCGCGAGCGTCGCCGGCCCGGTGGTGATCCACCGGGTCGACCCCGCCGGTGACGACGTCGTCACCGGCACCCACGACCGCGCCGCCGCCGTCCTGGAAACCCTCCAGTCCTGGCTGGGCGCCGGGCCGCAGGAGGGCGAACGGCTGGTCGTCGTCACGACCGGCGCGGTCGCCACGGCCGGCGAGCCGGTCACCGACCCCGGGGCCGCAGCCGTCTGGGGACTCGTCCGGGCGGCTCAGTCCGAGCACCCCGGTCGCTTCGTCCTGGTCGACGTCGACGGCACGGACGAGTCCGAGGCGGCGCTGCCCGGGCTGCTCGCCACCGGGGAGCCGCAGGCCGCGTTGCGCGACGGCGACGCGACCACGCCACGGCTCACCCGACCACCGTCCGGCACCGAGCTGCGGGCCCTCAATCTGGCCGACGGTACGGTGCTGGTCACCGGCGCCACCGGACAGCTCGGCCGGTACGTGGCGCGGCACCTGGTCACGGCGCACGACGTACGCGACCTGCTGCTGCTGAGCCGCCGTGGCGCTGACGCGCCGGGTGCGGCGGAGCTCCTGGCGGAGTTGTCCGAGCTGGGGGCGTCCGCGCGGCTGGTCGCGGTGGACGTGGCCGACCGGGCGGCACTGGCCGAGGTGATCGCCGGCGCCCCGGAGCTGTCCGGCGTGGTGCACGCGGCCGGTGTGCTCGACGACGGCATTGTCACCGGGCTGTCGGTGCAACGGTTGTCGGCGGTGCTGCGGGCGAAGGTCGATGCGGGGTGGTATCTGCACGAGTTGACGCGGGATCGGCGGTTGTCGGCGTTCGTGTTGTTCTCGTCGGCCGCCGGGGTGTTCGGCAATGCGGGTCAGGGCGCGTACGCGGCCGGCAACGCGTTCCTCGACGCCCTCGCACAGCACCGCCACGGGCTCGGACTGCCGGCCACCTCGCTGGCCTGGGGACCCTGGGACGTCGGCATGGCGGCCAGCATCGACGCCGTCGACCGGGAACGCCTCCTCCGAGGCGGCGCCCGGGAACTCACCGCGGAGCAGGGCCTCGCGCTCTTCGACCGGGCGGCTGCCGAGGACACGGCCGTCGCCGTGCCGGTGCGACTCGACCTGCGGGCGATCCGGGCAGCCGGGGCCGTCCCGGCCGTCCTCCAGCACCTGGTACGCGTCCGTCGTACCGCTGCGGCCTCCGCGCCGCTGCGTGACCGCCTCGCGAACCTCGACCACGAGGCTCGTCGGGCTGTTCTTCTGGATGTGGTGTCGTCGCGGGTGGCGGTGGTTTTGGGTCATCCGCAGGGGTGGTCGGTGGATGGTGGTCAGGCGTTTGGTGAGTTGGGTTTTGATTCGTTGACGGCGGTGGAGTTTCGGAATGGGTTGGCGGCGGTGACCGGGTTGCGGTTGTCGGCGACGACGGTGTTCGATTATCCGACTCCGGATGTCCTGGTTGATCATCTGGTGGCGGAGTTGGTGGGGGCGGCGGCTCCGGTCGCGGCGGTGGCGGCGACGGTGGATGTGGATGAGCCGATCGCGATCGTCGGGATGGCCTGCCGTTTCCCGGGTGGGGTGGATTCCCCGGAGAGCCTCTGGCGGTTGGTCGAGTCCGACGGTGAGGGGACAGGCGACTTCCCGACCGATCGCGGTTGGGATCTGGAGACGTTGGCGGAGACGTCCCTGACGGGCCGGGGCGGTTTCCTGCCGAACGCGGCGGATTTCGATGCGGAGTTCTTTGGCATTTCGCCGCGTGAGGCGTTGGCGATGGATCCGCAGCAGCGGTTGTTGCTGGAGGCGAGTTGGGAGGCGTTGGAGCGGGCCGGAATTGAGCCGTCCTCCTTGCGCGGATCTGACACGGGAGTTTTTGCCGGTCTGATGTACCACGACTACGCCGGCCTGGCCCAGCAGAGTCCCGACGGTCTTGAGGGTTTTTTGGGGACGGGTAATTCGGGGAGTGTGGTGTCGGGTCGGGTTTCGTATTCGTTTGGGTTTGAGGGTCCGGCGGTGACGGTGGATACGGCGTGTTCGTCGTCGTTGGTGGCGTTGCATTTGGCGGTGCAGGCGTTGCGTCGTGGTGAGTGTTCGTTGGCGTTGGCTGGTGGGGTGACGGTGATGGCGACGCCGTCGGCTTTTGTGGAGTTTTCGCGGCAGCGTGGGTTGTCGGTGGATGGTCGGTGTCGGTCGTTTGCGGAGGGGGCGGGGGGGACGGGTTGGTCTGAGGGTGTTGGTGTGTTGTTGGTGGAGCGGTTGTCGGATGCGGTGCGGGGTGGGCATCGGGTTTTGGCGGTGGTGCGGGGGAGTGCGGTTAATCAGGATGGTGCGTCGAATGGTTTGACGGCGCCGAATGGTCCGTCTCAGCAGCGGGTGATTCGGGCGGCGTTGGGTGCTGCGGGGTTGTCGTCGGGTGATGTGGATGTGGTGGAGGCGCATGGGACGGCGACGGTTCTGGGTGATCCGATCGAGGCGCAGGCGTTGTTGGCGACCTATGGTCAGGGTCGTTCTGATGATCGGCCGTTGTGGCTCGGTTCGATCAAGTCGAACATAGGTCACACGCAGGCCGCGGCGGGTGTCGCGGGGGTCATCAAGATGGTTGAGGCGATGCGGCATGGGGTGTTGCCGCGCACGTTGCATGTGGATGCGCCGACGTCGCAGGTGGATTGGTCGGCCGGTGCGGTCCGGCTGCTGACCGAGGCCCAGCCGTGGTCGGCCGACGGACGCCCGCGTCGTGCGGGGGTGTCGTCGTTCGGGATCTCCGGCACCAACGCCCACGTCATCATCGAAGAGCCACCCATCGTGGACGTCTCCTCCGACGCGAAGCCGGAAGCACCCGAGGTGGTGCCGTGGGTGCTGTCGGCCCGGTCGCCGCAGGCGTTGCGGGGGCAGGCCGCCCGGCTGATGCCGGTGGAGGCCGACCGGGTGGATGTCGGGTTCACCCTGGCCGCACACCGTACGACGCACGCGCATCGGGCGGTCGTGTTCGGCCCGGGGGAGCTGGCGGCACTGGCCAACGGTGAGCCGGGTCCGGCCACCGGGTCGGTGGTGCGCGGGAAGACGGCATTCGTGTTCTCCGGTCAGGGGTCGCAGCGCCCGGGTATGGGTCTGGGGTTGGCGGCGTCATTCCCGGTGTTCGCCGAGGCGTTCGACGCTGCCTGCGCGGAGCTGGACCGTCACCTCGACCGGCCGATCCGCGAGGTGATCGCCGAGGGCGACGACCTAGATCAGACCGTCTACACCCAGGCGGCGTTGTTCGCCGTCGAGGTGGCGTTGTTCCGCCTGGTCGAGTCGTTCGGTGTTACCCCCGATTTCCTGGTGGGGCATTCGATTGGTGAGATCGCCGCCGCGCAGGTTTCCGGGGTGCTGTCCCTGTCGGATGCGGCGAAGCTTGTCGCGGCCCGTGGTCGGTTGATGCAGGCCCTGCCGGCCGGTGGGGTCATGGTTGCGGTGCGGGCCACTGAGGCGGAGGTGCTGCCGCTGCTGACCGACGGCGTGTCGGTTGCGGCGATCAACGGCCCCCGCTCGGTGGTGCTGTCCGGGACCGCCGATGAGGTCGCGGTCGTCGCCGCCCACTTCGAGAAGTCGAAGCGGTTGCGGGTGAGTCACGCGTTCCACTCGGTGTTGATGGAGCCGATGCTGGCCGAGTTCGCCCAGGTCGCGGGGTCGTTGACCTACGCGCAGCCCCGGATTCCGGTGGTGTCGAACGTGACCGGGCAGGTCGCGGAAACCCAGGACGCCGCCTACTGGGTGCGGCACGTGCGGGAGGCCGTCCGGTTCGCCGACGGCATCGCCACCCTGGAGAACCTGGGCGTCACCACGTTCGTGGAGATCGGCCCCGACGGGGTCCTGTCGGCCATGGGCGCGGACTGCGTTTCCGACGCGGTGTTCGTACCCGTGCAGCGCTCTGACCGCGACCAACCGACCACCCTGCTCACCGCCCTCGCCCAGGTCTTCGTGCGCGGCGTCGCGGTCGACTGGACGCCGTGCCTGACCGGCGGACGCCTCATCGACCTGCCCACCTACGCCTTCCACCACCAGCGCTACTGGCCGACCGCACCCGACACCGCCACCGACGCGGCCGGCATCGGGCTCGCGACCGTCGACCACCCGTTCTGGGCCGCCGCCGCCGACCTGCCCGAGCAGGACAGCGTGCTGCTCACCGGCCGCCTTTCCGCCCGCGCCCAGCCCTGGCTGGCCGACCACGTGATCGGCGGCGCACTGCTGGTGCCCGGTGCCGCGCTGGTCGACCTCGCCCTGGCCGCCGGCGACCACGCCGGCCTGAACCACCTCGACGAACTCACCATCGAAGCCCCGATGGTGCTGCCCACCAGCGGCGGCACCCTGACCATCCGCGCCCTTGTCGGCCCGCTCACCGGGGACAACCCGGCCGCGAACGGCGAACGGCGCGACATCACGCTCTACGCCCGCCCCGACGACACCGGCGAATGGCAGCGACACGCTTCCGGCACCCTCACCACCGTCGAGGCGGCCGACACCCCGGGTCACTGGACGCCGGGAGCAACCGACGAGGTGCCGGTCGACGGCGTCTACCCCGGCTTCGCCGAGGTCGGGTTCGACTACGGGCCGCACCTGCGGGGCCTGCACGGTGCGTGGCGCCGCGACGGTGAGCTTCTTGCCGACGTGGCCCTCGCCGACGACCTCACCCCGGACGGTTTCCTGCTGCACCCCGCGCTCCTCGACGCCGCCCTGCACGGCCTCGCCCTCGGTGTCCTCGACGGCGACACGACCGGCCTCCCGTTCTCCTGGACCGGCGTCACCGTGCACGCCACCGGGGCGCGCGCAGCCCGGGTACGGATCAGCCGGGCCGGCGCCGACGCGATCACCCTCGATCTGCGCGACGCCGAGAACCGGCCTGTCGCCACAGTGGACCGGCTCGTGCTCCGCCCCTACACGCCGACGACGGGCGCGACGCTGCGCCCGTACCGGGTGGAATGGACGCCGATTCCCCAGCTCGACGTCCCCGCGACACTGCTCACCGACCACGCGGATCTGGCCGCGATGCTGGCCGCCGGCCGCGTGCCGACCGGCCCTGTCCTCTGGTACGCCGAGCCCGGCCCCGCCACCGACCCCGTGATCGCCGCGCACGCCGCCACCACCCGCACCCTGGAGGTGCTGCAGTCCTGGGTGGCCGACGATCGGCTCGCCGGTGTGCGGCTGGTCGTCGCGACCCGGCACGCCGTGCGGACCGGCGACGAGCCGTTGACCGATCTCGCCGGAGCCGCTGTGCACGGGTTGGTGCGCAGCGCCCAGGCCGAACACCCGGACCGGTTCGTGCTGGTCGACATCGACGACGGGCCCGGTTCTCTTGCGCTGCTCCCCGCCGCCGCGCACTGTGGTGAGCCGCAGCTGGCGATCCGCGGCGGAGTGGTCAGCGTGCCGCGACTCGTCCGACCGCCGGCCGAGGAACCGCACCCGTTCTCCTTCGGCACCGGAACGGTGCTGGTCACCGGCGCGTTGGGCACACTCGGCCGACTCGTGGTGCGACACCTGATCACCACCCACGGTGTGCGCGACCTGTTGCTGCTCAGCCGTCGCGGCGCGGAATCCCCCGGAGCGGCCGAGTTCCTGGCGGACCTCGCCGCGCTCGGTGCGTCCGCCCGGCTGGTGGCCGCGGACGCGACCGATCGGACCGCACTGTCCCAGGCCATCGCCGAGGCCCCGGAGCTGACCGGCGTCGTACACCTCGCCGGTGTGCTCGACGACGGCGTCGTCACCGGGCTCTCCGCGGAGCGGTTGTCGGCGGTGCTGCGGGCGAAGGTCGATGCGGGGTGGTATCTGCACGAGTTGACGCGGGATCGGGAGTTGTCGGCGTTCGTGTTGTTCTCGTCGGCTGCGGGGGTGTTCGGTAACGCGGGCCAGGGCGCGTACGCGGCCGGCAACGCGTTCCTCGACGCCCTCGCACAGCACCGCCACGGGCTGGGACTCCCAGCGGTCTCCCTCGCCTGGGGGCTCTGGGCCGACGCCAGCGACCTGAGCGCGAACGCCGACCAGCGGCGCCTCGGCCGTGGCGGGGTGCTCCCGCTGACCGCCGAGCAGGGACTCGCCCTGCTCGACGCCGCCTGTGTGTCGTCACCGCCGGTCAGCGTGCCGATCCTGCTGGACCTCGCGGCGGTCGCCGCGTCCGGCAGCGTACCCGCGCTCCTGCGGCGGCTGGTCCGTCCTGCGCGCCGGGTGGCCGCCGCCGCGACCGACACGTCGTCGCTGCGAGCGCGGCTCGCCGACCTCGGTCATGACGCTCGTCGGGCTGTTCTTCTGGATGTGGTGTCGTCGCGGGTGGCGGTGGTTTTGGGTCATCCGCAGGGGTGGTCGGTGGATGGTGGTCAGGCGTTTGGTGAGTTGGGTTTTGATTCGTTGACGGCGGTGGAGTTTCGGAATGGGTTGGCGGCGGTGACCGGGTTGCGGTTGTCGGCGACGACGGTGTTCGATTATCCGACTCCGGATGTCCTGGTTGATCATCTGGTGGCGGAGTTGGTGGGGGCGGCGGCTCCGGTCGCGGCGGTGGCGGCGACGGTGGATGTGGATGAGCCGATCGCGATCGTCGGGATGGCCTGCCGTTTCCCGGGTGGGGTGGATTCCCCGGAGAGCCTCTGGCGGATGGTCGAGTCCGACGGAGAAGGGATCACCGACTTCCCGACCGATCGCGGATGGGACCTGGAGACGCTGTTCGACCCGGACCAGTCTCGGACGGACACCTCGTACACGCGCCGGGGTGGCTTCCTCTCCACCGCCGCCGAGTTCGACGCGGAGTTCTTCGGGATCTCGCCGCGTGAGGCGTTGGCCATGGACCCGCAGCAGCGCCTGTTGCTGGAGGCGAGCTGGGAAGCCGTGGAACGGGCCGGAATCGACCCGCACTCCTTGCGCGGATCCGACACCGGGGTCTTCGCCGGCCTGATGTACCACGACTACGGGCCATTCGCACAACAGAGCCCCGACGGCCTCGAAGGATTCCTGGGGACGGGTAATTCGGGGAGTGTGGTGTCGGGTCGGGTTTCGTATTCGTTTGGGTTTGAGGGTCCGGCGGTGACGGTGGATACGGCGTGTTCGTCGTCGTTGGTGGCGTTGCATTTGGCGGTGCAGGCGTTGCGTCGTGGTGAGTGTTCGTTGGCGTTGGCTGGTGGGGTGACGGTGATGGCGACGCCGTCGGCTTTTGTGGAGTTTTCGCGGCAGCGTGGGTTGTCGGTGGATGGTCGGTGTCGGTCGTTTGCGGAGGGGGCGGGGGGGACGGGTTGGTCTGAGGGTGTTGGTGTGTTGTTGGTGGAGCGGTTGTCGGATGCGGTGCGGGGTGGGCATCGGGTTTTGGCGGTGGTGCGGGGGAGTGCGGTTAATCAGGATGGTGCGTCGAATGGTTTGACGGCGCCGAATGGTCCGTCTCAGCAGCGGGTGATTCGGGCGGCGTTGGGTGCTGCGGGGTTGTCGTCGGGTGATGTGGATGTGGTGGAGGCGCATGGGACGGCGACGGTTCTGGGTGATCCGATCGAGGCGCAGGCGTTGTTGGCGACCTATGGTCAGGGTCGTTCTGATGATCGGCCGTTGTGGCTCGGTTCGATCAAGTCGAACATAGGTCACACGCAGGCCGCGGCGGGTGTCGCGGGGGTCATCAAGATGGTTGAGGCGATGCGGCATGGGGTGTTGCCGCGCACGTTGCATGTGGATGCGCCGACGTCGCAGGTGGATTGGTCGGCCGGTGCGGTCCGGCTGCTGACCGAGGCCCAGCCGTGGTCGGCCGACGGGCGCCCGCGTCGTGCGGGGGTGTCGTCGTTCGGGATCTCCGGCACCAACGCCCACGTCATCCTGGAGGAACCCCCCTCGGCAGCGGTCCCGGCGCAGGAGAGGCCCCCCACCAGCGAGATGGTGCCGTGGGTCCTGTCGGCCCGGTCGCCGGAGGGTTTGCGGGGTCAGGCGTCGCGGTTGGCGGCGGTGACGGGTGTGGATTCGGTGGATGTCGGGTTCTCGTTGGTGTCGTCGCGGTCGTTGCACGCGTATCGGGCGGTGGTGTTCGGGTCGGAGGAGCTGGCGGCGTTGGCTGCTGGTGAGTCGGGTCCGGTCGTCGGGTCGGTGGTGCGCGGGAAGACGGCGTTCGTGTTCTCCGGTCAGGGGTCGCAGCGGCCGGGTATGGGTCTGGGGTTGGCGTCGTCGTTCCCGGTGTTCGCCGAGGCGTTCGACGCGGCCTGCGTGGAGCTGGATCGTCATCTCGACCGGCCGATCCGCGAGGTGATCTTGAACGACGCGGAGGCCCTGGATCAGACGGTCCACACGCAGGCGGCGTTGTTCGCGGTCGAGGTGGCGTTGTTCCGCCTCGTTGAGTCGTTCGGCGTGACGCCGGATTACCTGGTGGGGCATTCGATCGGTGAGATCGCCGCCGCGCACGTTTCCGGGGTGCTGTCCCTGTCGGATGCGGCGAAGTTGGTCGCCGCCCGTGGTCGGTTGATGCAGGCTCTGCCGCCGGGTGGGGTGATGGTCGCGGTGCGGGCCACCGAGGCCGACGTGCTGCCGCTGTTGACCGACGGCGTGTCTGTCGCGGCGGTCAACGGCCCACGTTCGGTGGTGCTGTCGGGTGTGGCCGACGAGGTCGCTGCGGTGGCGGCGAAATTCAAGAAGTCGAAGCGTCTGCGGGTGAGTCACGCGTTCCACTCGGTGTTGATGGAGCCGATGCTGACCGAGTTCGCTCAGGTCGCGCAGACGTTGACCTACGCGCAGCCCCGGATCCCGGTGGTGTCGAACCTGACGGGGCAGGTCGCGGAGACGCAGGACGCCGGCTACTGGGTGCGGCACGTGCGGGAGGCGGTGCGCTTCGCCGACGGCATCTCCACCCTGGAAAACCTGGGTGTCAGCACGTTCGTGGAGATCGGCCCGGACGGTGTGCTCTCCGCGATGGGTGCCGACTGCGTGACCGACGCGGTGTTCGTACCCGTGCAACGCTCTGACCGCGACCAACCGACCACCCTGCTCACCGCCCTGGCGCAGGTCTTCGTGCGCGGCGTCGCGGTGGACTGGACGCCGTGCCTGACCGGCGGCCGCCTCATCGACCTGCCCACCTACGCCTTCCAGCACCAGCGCTACTGGCCGAGGCCCGGCGCCCGGACGACGAACGCCACCGACGCCGCCTTCTGGGACGCCGTCGAACGGGCGGACCTCGACGCCCTCACCGCGATCCTGAAACTCGACGACAGCGCCGCCCTCACCCCGCTGCTCCCGGCCCTGGCCTCCTGGCGGCGCGACAACACGGCCGGGCCGCTCGGCCGCTACGGCATCGACTGGGCCCCGCTGCCGTCGGCCGCCGCACCCACCGGGACCTGGCTGATCGCCGAACCGGCCGGTGACACCCGCGTCTCGGACGCCCTCGCCGCCGCCGGCCTGGACCTGCGGCGCGGCACTCCGGACGAGGCCACGATGAGGGACGTCACCGGCGTGGCCGCCGTGGTGGACGACCCCGCGCAGGCCCTGCACGCCGTGCAGACCCACCAGTCCCTGCGCACCGACATCCCGCTCTGGCTGATCACCAGCGGCGCCGTGGCCGCCAGCCCGCACGACCGGGCGCCCACCACGCCCGCCGCGGCCGTCTGGGGCCTCGGCCGAGTAGCCGCCCTGGAACTCCGCCATGGGTGGGGCGGCGTCGTCGACCTGCCCGCCGGCCCGGTCGACGGACCGTTGCTCGCCGCCGCGCTGACCGGCTCCGGGGGCGAGGACCAGATCGCCGTCCGCGACGGGCTGCTCGGCCGGCGACTCGTCCCGTCGACCGGTACGGGTCGACAGTGGCAGCCGCGCGGCACCGTCCTGATCACCGGCGGCACCGGCGCACTCGGCGCGCACGCCGCCCGGTGGGCTGCCGGCCACGGCGCCGAGCACCTGGTCCTGCTCAGCCGCCGGGGGGAGGCGGCACCCGGGGCCCTCGACCTGCGCGACGAACTGGCCGCCGCCGGGGCGCGCGTCACGATCAGCGCCGTCGACCTGGCCGACCGGGACGCTCTCGGTGCGGTCGTCGCGGATCTGAACGCGGCGGGTGACACCGTCACCGCGGTACTGCACACCGCCGGCGTCGCCACCCACGCCCCGCTCGCGGAGCTGACCGCCGACGCCATCGCCGACGTCATGGCCGCCAAGGTGCTCGGAGCGACGCAGCTGGACGAGCTGTTCCGCGACACGCCGCTGGACGCCTTCGTGCTGTTCTCGTCCATCGCCGGTGTCTGGGGCAGCGGAGACCACGCCGCCTACGCGGCCGCCAACGCGGCCCTGGACGCGGTCGCCGAACAGCGCCGCTCCCGAGGGCTCACCGCGACCTCGATCGGCTGGGGCCCATGGGCGGACGGCGGCATGGCCGCCGACAACGCGGTGGACGAGCAACTGCGCCGACGCGGCCTGCGCCCGATGGCCCCCGAACGGGCCCTGCGCGGGCTGCGCTCGGCGGTCGCCGACGACCGTACGAGTGTCGTCGTCGCCGACGTCGACTGGGCGACGTTCGCCCCGGCGTTCACCGCCGTCCGGCCGAGCCCGCTGCTCGACGGTGTTCCGGAGGTGCACGCCCTCACCGCCCAGCCGGAATCCGAGACGGACGACGGCTGGCGGACCGAGCTGCTGGCCCTCACCGGGGCCCAGCGGACGCACGCGGTGCTGGAGACCGTCCGGACACACGTCGCGGAGGTGCTCCGGCTGCCGTCGGCGCACGCGGTGGACCCCGGTCGTTCGTTCACCGAGATCGGCTTCGACTCGCTGACCGGTGTCGAGCTGCGCAACCGGCTCGGCACCGCCACCGGGCTGCGGCTGCCCACCACGCTGATCTTCGATCACCCGACGCCGAAGGCGCTCGCCGCGTACCTCGAGAACGAGGTTGCCGGGGTGACCGACACGACGCCGGCCGCCGCCGTCGCGGGCCGCACCGACGAACCGATCGCGATCGTCGCGATGTCCTGCCGCTTCCCCGGCGGCATCGGCTCCCCCGAGGAGCTGTGGCGGTTGCTCGCCGACGGTGGCGACGCCATCGGCGCCTTCCCCACCGACCGGGGCTGGGACCTGGACGCCCTCTACGACCCGGACCCGGACGCCATCGGCACCACCTACGTCCGCGAGGGCGGCTTCCTGGCCGGGGCCACCGAGTTCGACGCCGGGTTCTTCGGCATCTCGCCCCGGGAGGCCCTGGCCATGGACCCGCAGCAGCGGCTGCTGCTGGAGACAGCGTGGGAGGCGTTCGAGCGCGGCGGTGTGCCGACCGACGCGCTGCGCGGAAGCCAGACCGGGGTCTTCGTCGGCACCAACAACCTCGACTACGGTCCGCTGCTCACCGGTGAGCAGGAAGCCGCCGAGGGCTACGTCAGCACCGGCAACGCGGCGAGCGTCGTCTCCGGACGGATCTCCTACACCTTCGGGCTGGAGGGACCCGCGGTCACAGTGGACACCGCCTGCTCGTCCTCGCTGGTCGCCCTGCACTGGGCGAGCCAGGCCCTGCGGCAGGGCGAGTGCGACCTTGCCCTGGCCGGCGGTGTCACAGTGATGTCCACCCCGGGCGCGTTCATCGAATTCAGCCGCCAACGTGGCCTGTCCGCCACGGCCCGGTGCCGGGCCTTCTCCGCTGGCGCGGACGGGACGATCTGGGGCGAGGGCGTCGGCATGCTCCTGCTGGAACGGCTCAGCGACGCCGTCGCCAACTGTCACCCGGTGCTCGCGGTGGTCCGGGGAAGCGCTGTCAACCAGGACGGCGCGTCGAACGGGCTGACCGCCCCGAACGGGCCGTCGCAGCAACGGGTGATCCGGGCGGCTCTGGCCAACGCTGGTGTGTCGGCCGCCGACGTCGACGTGGTGGAGGCGCACGGCACCGGCACCAGACTGGGCGACCCGATCGAGGCGCAGGCGCTGCTCGCGACGTACGGGCAGGGTCGGTCCGCCGACCAGCCGCTGTGGCTGGGGTCGGTGAAGTCGAACATCGGCCACACCCAGGCCGCGGCCGGTGTCGCCGGCATCATCAAGATGGTCGAGGCGATGCGGCACGAGACCCTGCCGCGTACGCTGCACGCCGACCAGCCCAGCCCGCACGTGGACTGGACCGCGGGGGCGGTGGCGCTGCTCACCGAGGAGCAGCCGTGGGCGCGCACCGGCGACCGGCCACGTCGGGCGGCGATCTCGTCGTTCGGGTTCAGCGGCACGAACGCGCACGCCGTGCTGGAGGAACCGCCGACCCCGCAGCCGTCGGTGGCCGCCGAGCCCGAGCCGCAGCAGGCGCCGGTGATGGCGCTGCCGCTGTCGGCGCGTAGCGTGCCCGCGCTGCGTGAGCAGGGTGCGCGGCTGCGGCAGCAGCTCTCGGCGGGGGCCGATCCGAAGGACGTGATCCACTCGATCACCACCACCCGCAGCGTCCTGGAGGAGCGGGCGGTGGTGGTCGGCGCCGACACCGAGGCCCTGGTCGCGGCGCTCGACACCCTGGCCGCCGGCGGCGACCACGCTGCGCTGGTCACCGGATCGGCGGTGCGTGGACGTACGGCGTTCGTGTTCTCCGGGCAGGGGTCGCAGCGCCCGGGCATGGGCCTGGAACTGGCCGCCGCGTACCCCGTCTTCGCCGAGGCGTTCGACGCCGCCTGCGCCGAGCTGGATCGTCACCTCGACCGGCCGCTGCGCGCGGTCATCGCCGACGGCGGCGACCTCGACCAGACGGCCTACACGCAGGCTGCGTTGTTCGCTGTCGAGGTGGCACTGTTCCGCCTCGTTGAGTCGTTCGGCGTCACCCCGGACTTCCTGGTGGGGCACTCGATCGGTGAGATCGCGGCGGCGCACGTGGCCGGGGTGTTGTCGCTGGCCGACGCGGCGAAGCTGGTCGCGGCGCGCGGTCGGTTGATGCAGGCGTTGCCGGCTGGTGGCGTGATGGTGGCGGTGCGGGCGACCGAGGCGGAGGTGTTGCCGCTGTTGGTTGACGGGGTGTCGGTTGCGGCGGTCAACGGTCCGCGTTCGGTGGTGCTGTCCGGTGTGGCCGACGGGGTGGCGGCCGTGGCCGCCCATTTTGAGAAGTCCAAGCAGCTCAGGGTTTCTCACGCGTTCCATTCGGTGTTGATGGAGCCGATGCTGGTGGAGTTCGCGTCGGTGGCTGCCGGGTTGGCGTACGGGCAGCCGCAGATTCCCGTCATCTCCAACGTGACGGGGCAGATCGCCGAGACGCAGGACGCCGCGTACTGGGTGCGGCACGTGCGGGAGGCGGTTCGCTTCGCCGACGGCATCGCGACGCTGGAGGGCCTCGGTGTCACCACGTTCGTGGAGATCGGCCCGGACGGTGTGCTGTCGGCGATGGGCGCGGACTGCGTGGCCGATGCCGTCTTCGTGCCGGTGCAGCGCGCCGACCGGGACCAGCCCACCACCTTCCTGACGGCTCTGGCCGGCGCCTTCGTCCGCGGGGTCGCCGTCGACTGGGACACGTGCAGCCCCGGCGGCCGACGCGTCGACCTGCCCACCTACCCCTTCCAGCGCGTCCGCTTCTGGCCGTCCCCGGTCGAGCGGGCCACCGTCGACCCGGTGGACAGCGAGTTCTGGCAGGCCGTCGAGGAGGGCGACCTCAGCCCGCTGGGTATCACCGGAGACGGCAGCGACCTGCTGCCCGCCCTGACCGCGTGGCGTCAGGATCGGCGGGCCACCCGAGCCCGCGACTCGTGGCGCTACGAGGAGGCGTGGACCCCGACCACCCCGACCGCCACGACGGTCAGCGGGGCGTGGCTGGTGCTCGGCGACGACGCGTACCCGACTGCCGCCCCCGAAGCTCTCGCCGCGTCCGGCGCCGAGGTGCGTACCGTCCCGGTCCTCGGCCTGGACCGCGCTGCCGTGGCCGACCAGCTCCGCCTGGCCGACGCCGGCGGTCCGATCGCCGGGGCCGTCGCGTCCGCTGGCACCCCCGAGGCGGCGCTCGTCCTCGTCCAGGCGTACGCCGATGCCGCTGTCGACGCGCCGCTCTGGATGGTGACCACCGCAGCCGTCGCCACCGACCCCGGTGACCAGGTCGACCCGTCCGCCTCGGCGGTGTGGGGCCTGGGCCGGGTCGCCGCCCTGGAACTGCCGCACCGCTGGGGTGGCCTCCTGGACGTTCCCGCCGACTGGGCCGGCGAGCATCTCGCCGCCGCGCTCGGTGGCGGCGAGGACCAGCTCGCCATTCGCGGTGACCGGGTCCTCGCTCGGCGCCTGCGGCACGCTCCCGCGCCCGTCGGCCGGTGGCGCCCGCGCGGCACGGTCCTGGTCGTCGGCGACACCAGCGGCGACATCGCCCGCTGGGTGGCGGCCGAGGGCGCCGACCAGGTGATCGTCACCGAGAGCATCGCCGAGGTGGACGACGGCGTGGTCACCTACCAGGCGTGCACCGGCAACGACCGCGCCGACGTGGCCGATCTGCTGACCCGCGTCCGGGCCGACGGCGTCGCGCTGACGGCGGTCGTCCTCGCCGACCGCTGCGAGCCCGCCCCCGCGCCCCTGACCGACACCGACCCCGACGCCTGGGACACCCCGGCGGTACGCCGAGCCCGGCACCTGACCGACCTGATCCACGAGGACCTGGACGCCTTCGTCGTCTTCACCTCGGTCGCCGGCACCTGGGGCGGCGGTCTGCAGGCCGCCGCGGCGGTGGCCGCCACCACAGTGGAAGCGCTCGCCCAGCGGGCCGGCGGCACCGCGATCGCCTGGGGCCCGTGGACCGGGAGCGACCAACGCCTGCGCCGCCACGGCCTGACCGCCCTTGCGCCGCACGCCGCCCTCGATGCGATGGCGGCAGCGGCCGCCACGGCCGGCCGGGTCGTCCTCGCCGATGTCGACTGGCCCCGGTTCGCGCGCGCCTTCACCGGCACCCGACCCAGCCGGCTGCTCACCGACCTGCCCGAGGTGCCCGTCTCGGTGGCGGGGCAGGCCCCGGCCGGGGACGCCGGAGCCACCGCCGCGCTGCGCGACGAGTGGCGCGCCCTGACCGAACCGGAACAGGATCGGGCGGCCCTCGACCTGGTACGCGGCACCGTCGCCGCCGTCCTGGGGCACGGCACCCTGGAAGCCGTCCCACCCACCCGGGCCTTCACCGAACTCGGCTTCGACTCGCTCACCGCGGTCGAGCTTCGCAACCGGCTCGGCCGGGTCACCGGCCTCAACCTGCCGCCCACGGCCGCGTTCGACCACCCGACCGCGCTGGCCCTCGCCGGTCACATCCGGCACACGGTCATCGGCGACGGTCTGGACCTGACCGGCGGGCTCTTCGCCGAACTGGACCGTCTCGAAGCGGGCCTCGCCGTGTCCACGCCGGACAGCACCACCCGCAGCCGGACGGTTCTGCGACTCCAGGCCTTCATCAACCGCCTCAACGACGTCGTCGAGCCGGTCACCGAGGAGGCACCACCGCTCGAAGAAGCCAGCGACGAGGAACTGTTCGCCTTCATCCGCAGTGAGCTCGGCCGCGCCTGAACGCGCCGGGGCAAGGAGGAACACACTCATGACACGCGACTTCCCGGTGCCCGCCATCGAGGACTGGCAGCGGCTCACGCTCAGTGTGCTGCGCAGGTCCGGAAGGGCGGACGAGAACACCGCCGCGGGTGAGGCGGCCGACCTGCTGGCCACCACCACGTACGACGGGTTCCCGCTGGCGCCGCTCTACACCTCGCGGGACACCACCGTGCCCGACGGGCTGCCCGGGCAGGCGCCGTTCACCCGGGGCGGCGGCGTCGCCGGCCGGTGGGACGTGCGCACCGTGCACACCGACCCCGACCCGGTACGCACCGCCGCGGCGGCCCGTGCCGACCTGCACGGCGGGGCGACCTCGCTGTGGCTGCGGGCGGCCGCCCCCGAACAGTTGGGCGAGCTGCTCACCGGTGTCCCGCTGGACCGCACCGGCATCGTGCTCGATGCCGGCACCGAGACCGACAAGGCCACCGCCGCCCTGCTGGACGTGGCCGCTCGGCAGAACATCGAGCCCCGCGTGTTGCGGGGGAACCTCGGCGCCGACCCGTACGGCGCGTTCGCGGCAACCGGCATCGAACCGGAACTCGACGTCGCCGCGGACCTGGCGGCCCAGTCCGTGACGGCACACCCCGAGCTGCGGGCGCTGACCGTGGACGTGACCACGTATCACGACGCGGGCGGCAGCGACGCCGAGGAACTGGGCTGCGCGCTGGCCACCGGTGTCGCGTACCTGCGGGCGATGAGCGACCGGGGGATCCCGCTCACCGGGTCGCTCGACCAACTCGAGTTCCGGTACGCCGCGACCGCCGACCAGTTCGCCACGATCGCCAAGCTCCGGGCGGCCCGCCGGCTCTGGCACCGGGTCACCGAGGTCGCCGGCGCGAACCGACAGTCGGCGCAGCGGCAGCACGCCGTGACCTCGGGCGCGATGATGACCGCCCGCGACCCGTGGAGCAATCTGCTGCGTACCACGCTCGCCTGTTTCGGGGCGGGCATCGGCGGCGCCGGTGCGATCACGGTGCAGCCGTTCGACGTGGCCCTGGGCCGGCCCGACGAGACGGCCCAGCGGATCGCCCGCAACACCCAGCTCATCCTGCTGGACGAGGCGCACCTGCACCGGGTCACCGATCCGGCCGGCGGGTCCTGGTACGTCGAGTCGCGCACCGACGAGCTGGCCCGGGCGGCGTGGGACTGGTTCACCACGATCGAGAGGGCGGGCGGCATCGGGACGGCGCTGCGCAGCGGTCTGGTCGCGGACCGGCTGGCCGCGACCTGGGAGCGCCGGGCGACGCGTGTGGCCCGCCGTCAGGACGCGATCACCGGGGTCAGCGAGTTCCCCGATCTCGACGAGCAGGTCCCGACGCGCCACGCCGTGCCACCGGCTCCGGTGGGCGGTCTGCCCCGCCAGCGTTACGCGGAGCGGTTCGAGGAGCTGCGCCGACGGGCCGACGGCGCGACCACGGCCCCGGTGGTGCACCTGGTCACGATCGGCCGGGCGTCCGACCACAGCGCCCGGGTCGCCTTCGCCGCGAACCTGTTCGCGGCCGGCGGCATCCGCACCGTGACGACCGCTGCCGACGATCCGGTTCCGCCGGGCGCCGTGGCGTGCGTCTGCTCGTCCGACCGTCTCTACGCCGAGCAGGCCGCGCCGGTCACGGCCGCGCTCCGGCAGGCCGGCGCCGCGAAGATCTGGCTGGCCGGGCGGCCGGGCGGCCAGACGGGCGTCGACGACCACCTGTACGCCGGGTGCGACGCCGTCCGCGTGCTGGAGACCACCCTCGACGACCTCGGAGTCCCGCGATGATCCCCTCGTACGCCGACGTCGAGCTCGGCACCCCACCCGCGCCGAGCGGCCCCGCTCCGCAGTCGACAGACGTGTGGCAGACCCCGGAGGGGATCGGCGTCAAGCGGTTCTACACCGCCGACGACCTGGCCGGTGTGGACTTCCTCGACTCGCTGCCGGGCATCGCCCCGTTCGTGCGTGGTCCCTACCCCACCATGTACGCCACCCGCCCGTGGACGGTCCGCCAGTACGCGGGCTTCTCCACCGCGCAGGAGTCCAACGCCTTCTACCGGCGCAACCTGGCCGGCGGGCAGAAGGGGCTGTCGGTCGCGTTCGACCTGGCCACCCACCGTGGTTACGACTCCGACCACCCCCGGGTGGCCGGTGACGTGGGCATGGCCGGCGTGGCGATCGACTCGATCCTCGACATGCGGGAGCTGTTCGCCGGCATCCCACTGGACCGGATCAGCGTGTCGATGACCATGAACGGTGCGGTGCTGCCGATCCTCGCCCTCTACATCGTCGCGGCCGAGGAGCAGGGGGTCACGCCCGAGCAGCTGGCGGGGACCATCCAGAACGACATCCTCAAGGAGTTCATGGTCCGCAACACGTACATCTATCCGCCGGAGCCGTCGATGCGGATCGTGGCGGACATCTTCGCCTACATCTCGCAGCGGATGCCGCGGTTCAACTCGATCTCGATCTCCGGCTACCACATGCACGAGGCGGGGGCGACCGCCGACCTGGAGTTGGCGTACACCCTCGCCGACGGCGCCGAGTACGTGCGAGCCGGCAAGACCGCCGGGCTCGACGTCGACTCGTTCGCCCCCCGGCTGTCGTTCTTCTGGGCGGTCGGCATGCACTTCTTCATGGAGGTGGCGAAGCTTCGGGCCGGCCGCCTGCTGTGGGCGCGGCTGCTGCGCGACGCCGGCGCGACCGACCCGAAGTCGCTGTCGCTGCGCACCCACTGCCAGACGTCCGGCTGGTCGTTGACCGCGCAGGACCCGTACAACAACGTGGTGCGCACCTGCGTCGAGGCGATGGCGGCGACCCAGGGCCACACGCAGTCGCTGCACACGAACGCGTTGGACGAGGCATTGGCGCTGCCGACCGACTTCTCCGCCCGGATCGCCCGCAACACCCAACTGCTGCTCCAGCAGGAGTCGGGCACCACCGGAGTGATCGACCCGTGGGGCGGCAGCGCCTACCTGGAGCGGCTCACCCACGACCTGGCCCAGCGCGCGTGGGGTCACATCCGGGAGGTCGAGCAGGCCGGCGGCATGGCCCGGGCCATCGAGCAAGGGCTGCCCAAGCTGCGGATCGAGGAGGCCGCCGCTCGTACGCAGGCGCGGATCGACTCCGGCCGGCAGCCGGTGATCGGTGTGAACCGGCACCGACCGGTCGTCGAGGACCCGATCGAGGTGCGCAGGGTGGACAACACGGCGGTGCGCGCCGAGCAGGTCGCCAAGCTGCGCCGGCTGCGGGCCGAACGCGACCAGCCGGCCTGCGACGCCGCCCTGGCCGCCCTCACCCGGGGCGCCGCCGACCCGGCGGCCAACCTGCTCGACCTGGCCGTCACCGCCGCCCGGGCGCACGCCACCGTCGGGGAGATCTCCACGGCCCTGGAGACGGCGTTCGGCCGGCACGTCGCCCACATCCGTACGACCAGGGGCGTGTACCGCGACGAGGCGGGCACCGATCCCGGCGTCGCCCGGGCCCGCGCCGCCGCCGACGCGTTCGCCGACCGGCGCGGGGTCCGTCCCCGCATCCTGGTCGCCAAGATGGGCCAGGACGGTCACGACCGCGGTCAGAAGGTGGTCGCCACGGCCTTCGCCGACCTGGGGTTCGACGTCGAGGTGGGTCCGTTGTTCCAGACCCCGGACGAGGTCGCCCGGCAGGCGGCCGACGCGGACGTGCACATCGTCGGCGTCAACTCACTCGCTGCCGGCCACCTCACCCTGGTGCCCGCGCTGCGTGCGGCGCTGACCGCCCTGGGCCGCGCGGACATCATGATCGTGGTTGGTGGGGTGGTGCCGCCCGGTGACATCGCCGCCCTGCGCCGGGCTGGCGCCTCGGCGGTCTTCCCGCCCGGCACTGTCCTCGCCGAGGCCGCGGTGGACCTGTTGGAACGGCTCCAGCGATGAGTACGGCGACCCGCTCCCCGGTCGCGGCCTGACCCCGGACGACACGGTGGCCGCCTCCCATTCGGGGGGCGGCCACCGTGCTGTACGCGGGGACGTGAGGGCTCAGCGGTGCGCGGCGAGGCGGCCGGCCGGCCGGGTCTTCGGGACCACCGGCGCGAGGACGGTGATGGCGGTGACGACGAGGCCCTGCTCGACGAGCCACCGGCCGCTGAACCCGCTGAGCCGCCGCCCGTGCACCCACGGCCCGGTCACCAGCAGCGCGGCGTTGAAGGTGCCGTTCAGCGGGTCGATGACGATGTTCGCGTCCTCGAAGTCGAGCCACCGCGCGGTCAGCGGGAACCAGGCCTTGTAGACCGATTCCTTCGCGCTGAACAGCATCCGGTCCCAGGCGATGCCGGGATGGTCGCGCAGCAGGACGGCGATGCGGTCCCGTTCCTCGGCCAGGGAGACGGCTTCGAGCACACCGTTGGCGAGAGCCTCGTTGGGTTCGGCGTCGATGCCGACAGTGGTGACCTTCTCCTGTTCGGCGAGGACGGCGGCGCGGTAGCCGGCGCAGTGGGTGATGCTGCCGACCATCCCGAAGGGCCACTGGGGCTCGCCGCGGGTGCCGGGCAGGACCGGCGCGGGAGCGATCCCGATCTGGCGCATCGCCTGGCGCGCGCACCAGCGGGCGGTGGTGAACTCGCGGCGGCGCTTGTCCACGGCCTTGCGGACGACGGCCTCCTCCTCGGGGAAGAGGTCGGCGCCGGGCGGGTCCACGAATGTGTCGACGGCCGTCACGGCGCCGGGAAGGATGGACTCGATCATGGCTTCCTCCGCGCCGGAGAAACGGTTCCGGAGTCAGCGGTGGCCGACCTGACGCCCTCGGGCGGCAGTGCACGGGCACGGCTGGCATTGGTCACGCTTCAACAGTATCGACGCTGGTAGCCGTAGGGAACGAACGCTGCGGCTTTCACGGGCCGCGCTCGCGCAGCTAAGGGAGTGCCCTTCCCGGCTAGGGGCCCGGGCAGTCGGTGGGCGTCCGATCGCGGGCCGCCGCCTCGGCGCCGACGCCAAGGGTGCGACCCGCGATCCGTCCCGGGTCATTCCGCGATCTTGGTCCGCGCGGTCCAGGTGAACAACAGGGGGGAGCCGTCGCCGAAGCGGCGCTCGAAGTGCTCGTAACCGGCCAGGTAGGGCACTTTGATCTTTCCGTAGACCAGCTGCTCGACGCTGGCCACCACCGTGCGGGGGATGTCGGCCGGTCCACCCTGGAGGAACACCAGCACGGGCTCGGACGGTGCCAGGGCCGGCGGGTCGAGTGTCAGGTACTGAGGCATCGGATGGGTCCTCTCTGCCACGGAGCCTCGTCGCTCCGAATTCAGCATGGGGGCGTCTCCGGCGCCGACACAGACCCCTAGCACCCCGATGCCGGGGTGGGGAGGGCATCACCTCTTCAGGCCGTGCTCGATCGCCTCGATGATGCGGGGCCGCAGCTCGGCCGTGCTGACGATGGCGTCGACCGAGCCGACCTGGACGGCTCGCTGGATGCTGTGCACCCGGTCGAACTCCGCGGCCACCTCGCCCAGCTTCTCCGCGCGGACCGACGAGCGCACCTCGGTGAGCAGGACGTTGAGGGCCGCCCGTTCCGCGCCGGTCGCGCCCGCGACCTGCGCGTGCAGCTCGGCGACGCGGGGGTCCTTCGCGGTGCGGTTGGTGACCTCACCGCAGAAGACGACGGCCGCAGCCGGGGCGCCGCCGAGCACCGAGGCGAACGAGCCCTCCAAAGCGAGCACGGACATGTTCGGGTTGAGGGCCTTGGAGAAGACCACGAACGCGCCGCCGTGGTAGCGGGAGATCACCGTGAAGACGATCGGGCCCTCGAAGTTGACTATCGCCCGGCCGATCTCGGCGCCGTACTCCAGTTGGAGGTTGCGCATCGACTCGGGGGAGCCGTCGAAGCCGGACAGGTTCGCCAGGACGACGAGCGGACGGTTGCCGGAGGCCGCGTTGATCGCCCGTGCCGTCTTCTTCGACGAGCGGGGGAACAGGGTGCCCGCCGTGTAGGTGTCCGGACCGTCGGTGGGCGGGAACCCGCGCCGGGGGACCGGCCGCGACTCGATGCCGATCAGGCAGACGGGATAGCCGCCGACGTGGGCGTCCTGGACCACCGACGTGTCCGCGTCGGCCATCCCGGCCCAACGTTCGAGGACGGGGTGGTCCTGGTCGGACAGGGCGCGCATGACCGTACGGATGTCGAAGGCCTTCTTGCGGTCCGGGTTGTGGCTCGCCGAGAAGATCTGCCCGACGGTGGTGAAGTCGCTGCCGTCGACGAGGTGCGGGTAGTCGGAGACGTCCCGGTCGACCGGGTCGTCGGTGTCGGCCCGCCGAGGCCCGGTCTCCCCGGGGACGACGTAGGTGTGGTCGTAGTGGGCCATGAGCACGTCCCGTGCCGCAGGCAGGCTGGGTGCCCAGTACTGTGCCTGCCCGTTGGGGCCCATGACCCGGTCGTAGCCGCCGATGCCGAAGTTGTCCTCGGCCGACACGCCACCGGAAAAGTCCAAGGAGTGCTTGCCGGTGAGCACCATCGCCGAGTCCGGGGTCATCACCAGGATGCCCCTGGTGTGCATGAGCATCGTCGCCTCGGCGTTCCAGTACGGCTGCGCGCCCACGTTGATGCCGGCCACCACGATGTTGATCTCACCACCGGCCTGGGTGAACGTCACGACGCGCTTGAGCGCCGCGGCGACCCAGTCCATGTTCTCGGTTCCGGAACTCATCGAGATGCGGGCGCCGGCCGACAGGGCGAACCACTCCAGGGGCACCCGCATGGTCTCGGCCAGGTCGAGGGCGGCGATGACGCGGGCGCACTCGGGTTCGGAGAGCGCGCCCAGCGCCTTGGTCGGGTCGCCGAGCAGCACCACGCGGGTGACGCCCTCCGGGTAGCGCTCGGTCGGCGTGGTCACCACACCGGCCACGATGGCCGCCGAGTTCTTTCCCTTGGGTCGTTCGACGGGTACGAGCGTCCCGGACGGGTCGAGGTCGTACTCGGTGAAGCGGCCCAGCAGCCCGGTCAGCTCGTACGGGTAGGTGGTGCCGCGGCGTACGGCACGCAGCACCTTCTGCCGGTAGTCGTCGAGTGGTCGCACCGGCTCGGTGGACGGCGCGCCCACGTTGAGGCGGGCGCCGTTGCCCGGGTCGAGGGTGATCGTCACCGCCACGTCCCCGGCCGAGTGCGGCTGCCGGGCGATGAACTGCACCTCTTCCAGCCCGGCCCCGGTCGAGGTGGGCAGGATCCGCTGGACCAGCGCGTTCAACTCGTCGAGCGACAGGTTGGTGGGCGGCCAGACGTACATCAGGATCCGGTTGGTGTCGAACCGCTTGTCCTGTGGCCGCCGCGCCTGGATGTCGCGGATCGCGTCCAGGGCCAGGGTGGTGGCCTCCTCCAGGGCGGGCAGCGCCACCAGGCGTCCGTCGGTCTCCCGCAGCGGGGTCAGGTCGCGGACCTGGCCCATGGCGATGAGCCGTTCGTCGGCGGGGTTGCTGCGCGCCACGGCCTTGAAGAGGTAGATCTCCTCGTCGGCCGAGGGCAGCCGGGTCAGGTCGAACTCGCGCAGCCGCTCCAGTTGCAGGCGCTGGGCGATCTGCGGGTGCAGCCCACGGATCAGCCGGTCCTCGGTGAAGCCGGCCTCCCCGGGCCGGAACGTGAAGTAGTGGTGCATGACCGCGCCGTTGGAGCTGGCGACGGTCGCGGTGACCCGCTGGACGGTCGACGGCAGCGGGTGTGCCGCGAACAGCTCACCGAGGCGTACCGCGACGGCGTCGTCGTCGGGTTGGTCCTGCACCGCGACGTACAGGTCGACGACCAGGGGGGCCGGGGCGTCGGCGGCCAGCTCGGCGAGCGCGGTGAGGGTGCCGGGAAGACGGGCGATGTCGGTGGCGCCCGCCACGATGTGGGTCGTGCCGTGTTCGGCGGTGAGGAACCCGTCCCGCGCGGTCACCGCGGTCAGGCCCCGGTTGCCGTAGTAGCGGCGGGTGAGCACCTCCAGCAGTGGGCCGTGCCCGGTGTGACCGGGGCGTCGGATGCGCTGGCCGATGATCCGCACGAGGGGTTGTCGACAGGAGACCATGCGCTGGATGCGGTCGGCCCGGTCCGGGGCGTCCGGGTGCTGGTCGAGGTGGCGCAGGTCGGCGCGGACCTCGGCATAGACCTCGGCGCGGGTGCGGCGCAGCAGGGGCTGGGCGTACCAGCGGAAGACCAGACCACGTGCCAGGTCGGCGATCACCGGGAAGCGGACCTGGGTCGCCTCGATCAGGCGCTCGAGCACGACACCGGCGGGTTCGCGCAGGTCGCCGACGGGTGCGGGCCCGGCGAGCAGTTGGCGCAGCACCTCGGAGACGACCGGCGTCGCGGCGGCCAGGCGTTGCTGGGCCAGGAAGATCCGGAAGACGGCGTCCTCCAGTTCCGGTGTGCGGTCCAGCCCGGCCACGCCGTAGTGGGCCAGGACCCGTTCCAGGCGTGCCACGAACCCGGGGGAGACGCCGGCTCGTTCGGCGTCGAGGCTCTGCAGGTAGCTGTGGAAGAACTCGCGCGGGGTGTGCACGGCGCTGCCCGGCTGGGCGTCGGCGGTCCGACGCGGCTTGTTGCGGGCCAGCTCTGCCAGGTTCGCGAAGATCGTCAGAAGGTCGAGGTGGCCGGCTGGCGGCCCGGTTGGCACGGCCGGGCAGCGCCCGATCTCGCCCGGGGTGACGTCGTAGCCGAGCAGCAGCGCGCGCAGATCGTCGAGAATCTGCTCCGCCGACGGCCCGGCCGGTGCCGCCGGCAGGTCGATCTCGACGACCTCGGCCGAAGTGGTCGTCTCCTCGGCGGTGGTGTCGGCCAATGGTTCCAGGCGCATCAGGGGGGTGCCGGTCTCGACCTGGCTGCCGACCGCGACGGGACATTCGCGCACGCGGGCCTTGAACGGGGCCCGGAGCACGTTCTCCATCTTCATGCTCTCCAGCACCAGGATCGGCGCGCCGGCCTCGACCTCGTCGCCGACGGTCAGGGGAGTCGCGACGACGAGGGCCGGCGCGGGGGAGCGGACCACGCCGCCCTCGTCCCTGCTGACCCGGTGGGTGACGCCGTCGACCTCGATCGTGTGGATCGGCCCGTGGGTCGCGGTCACCAACCGGAAGCGGTTGCCGTTGACCAGCATCTGCCCGCGGTGCTCGTCGAACCGCTCCGTCTGCACGTCCACGCGGTGGACGTCGCCGCCGGCCGACAGGCCGATGCGGAAACACCTGCGGCTCACGCGGGACACTGCCACCCGGTAGGCGACGCCGCGCAGTTTCAGGTCGAGTGCGCGGCCGGTCTCGTGGCGCACCTGCGGGCGGCCGCCGTGCGCGGTGGTGAACAGGCGCTGCCGGCTGACCTCCTCCTCGTCCTGGTAGGCCTCGATGGCAGCCGCGGCGAGGGCGATCGCGGAATGGCGGTGGGTGACGAGGCGGCCCTCGGAGCGGACGCGGTCGATCCAGCCGGTGTCGGCGGACCCGTCGATCACCTCGGACTGGTCGAGCAGGTCCAGCACGAAGCTCTTGTTGGTGGCGCCACCCTCGATGATGACAGTGGTCTCGGCCATGGCGCGACGCAGGCGGCCGAGCGCCTCGTCGCGGTCCCGGCCGTACGCGATGATCTTGGCGATCATCGAGTCGAAGGCCGCCGGGATGCTGTCGCCCTCACTGACACCGGTGTCGACCCGGATGCCCGGGCCGGCCGGCAGCGCGAGCCGGACGATCCGGCCGGGGGAGGGCGCGAAGTCGCGGTCCGGGTCCTCGGCGTTGAGCCGGGCCTCGACCGCGTGACCCACCTCCACCGGCGCCGGGCCGTCGAGACGGCCACCGCCGGCCACGTGCAGTTGGAGTTTGACCAGGTCGGTGCCGGTGGTGATCTCGGTGATCGGGTGCTCGACCTGGAGCCGCGTGTTGACCTCCAGGAAGGCGAACAGCTTCTGGGCCGGGTGGTACAGGAACTCGACAGTGCCGGCGCCGCGGTAACCGACCGCCAGTGCGAGCCGCACCGCGGCGGCCTTCACCTCGGCGACCTGCTCCGCCGCCAGCACCGGCGACGCGGACTCCTCGATGATCTTCTGGTTGCGGCGCTGCACCGAGCAGTCCCGCACCCCGAGCGCCCAGGCGCCACCCTGCCCGTCGGCGATCATCTGCACCTCGACGTGCCGGGCGCCGGTCACCAGGCGTTCCAGGAAGACGACGCCGGAGCCGAAGGCCCGCAGCGCCTCCTGGCTGGTGCGCTCGTAGGCGTCGGTGAGGTCCACCGGCGAGTCGACCCGCCGGATGCCACGCCCACCACCGCCGGCGGTCGCCTTGAGCATCAGCGGGTAACCGATCTGTTCGCCCGCGCGAAGAGCGTCCTGAAGGGTCGCCACCTCGCCCCGGCTCCACGGGGCGACCGGGACGCCGACCTCCTCCGCGATCAGCTTCGAGCCGATCTTGTCGCCGAGCTTGCGCATCGCTTCCGCGCTCGGCCCCACGAACGTGACCCCGATCCGCTCACACAGCTCGGCGAACGCCGGATCCTCCGCGACGAATCCCCAACCGACCCAGGCCGCGTCGGCACCGGTCTCGACCAGGGCGCGTTCCAGCAGCTCGTGGTTGAGGTAGGGGCGGGTGGCCGCGGCGCCCAGTGGATACGTCAGGTCGGCCGCCCGGACGAATGTCGCGCTACGGTCCTCGTCGGTGAACAGGGCGACCGTCTCGACGTGGTCACCCGACTCCGCCGACAGGTCCCGTACGGCATGGATCAGCCGGATAGCGGCTTCTCCCCGATTGATGATCGCGATACGCCTGAACACCGGTCGACCCCTCCCCCGACGCCTGACGCTTCGACAGACGACGATTCTTAAGTGACCCGCGCGCGTATCGCGGTACGGGCACGGCCGGACCGTAACGCGCCCGTGGGAGCAGCCGACACCCCTAGCTTGGCCTGGGACGCGAGCCCGCCCAGGGTGGCGGTGCCGGGACGACAGGGGTCACCGGTCGCCCTCACCGTCCACCGCGGACCCCCGTGCCGCTCGGTTCGGCCGTCGGAGTCACCCGGGGGGTTCTGGACCCGGTGCGGCCCATCGTCTCCCGGTACGCCCCGGCGATCCCGGCCAGGCCGCGGCCCAGCTCGGTGCCGCGTAACCCGGCGTAGCCGACGACCAGTGCCGGCGGTCGGTCGTCGGCGCGCAGGGCGTAGAAGCGACCGCCACGGACCAGGACCGAGCGCCGTCGGGCGGCCTGCACCAGCGCCTCCTCGGCGCACCGCGCGGGCAGTTCCAGGTACGCCTGCAACCCGCCGTGCCCGTTGCGCAGGGTGGCGCCGGGCAGCTCGCGGGCGACGAACTGGTGGACCACCTGACGGCGTTTCTGGATGTCGGCGGTGAGTCGGCGCAGGTGCCGGTCGAAGGCTCCGGTGTCGATGAGCCGGGCGAAGGCGAGCTGCTCCAGGCTGGAGCAGCCGAGGTCCCAGCCGGCGCGCAGGCGCTCGATCGGCGTGGTCAGCGTGGGCGGGGTGGCCAGCCAGCCGAGGCGGAGCGCCGGGGCGAGCACCTTGCTGGCGCTGCCGGCGTAGATCACCCGGTCCGGGGCGAGGCTCTGCAACGCCGGCATCCGTTGCGCCGGCGCGACGAAGGCGGCGTCGAAGTCGTCCTCGACGATGTAGCCGTCGACCGCCTCGGCCCAGGCGACGAGCTGCTCCCGGCGTTGCGCGCTGAGCGTGGCCCCGGTCGGGAACTGGCTGGCCGGGGTGACGAGCACGGCGCGTACCCCGCTCACGGCCAGCGCGTCGACCCGGATGCCGTCGGTGTCCACCGGGAGGCCCACCGGACGCAGGCCGGCGTCGGCGATGAACTCCCACTCGCCGGGGTGACCCGGGTCCTCCACGCCGACCGTGTCGTGGCCCCTGTCGCGCAGCTCCCGGCACAGCAGCGCGAGCCCCTGGGCGAAGCCGGACGTGATCATGAGGTGGTCGGGTCGGGTACGCACGCCGCGCACCCGACCGAGGTAGCCGGCGAGGGTGTGCCGGACGACTGGCAGACCGGACGGCGGGGCGTAGCCCAGCTCGCGGAGGCCGGCCGAGGTGACCACCGCGCTGACCGCCCGGATCCAGTCCTGCCCGGGGAAGGTGGAGGCGTGCAGGCCGCCGGTGCGCAGGTCCCGGAGCGCCGCCGTCGGTGTGCGGTCGCCTGGCGTGAGCGCCGAGCCGATCTCGTCACGTGCCGCCGCCGCCACCGAGGTGCCCGAGCCGTGCTGGGAGACGAAGTAGCCCTCGGCGCAGAGCTGCTCGTACGCCTCGACGACCACACTGCGGGACACCCCGAGGTCGGCGGCCAACTGCCGGCTCGACGGCAGGCGGGTGCCGGGACGCAGCACACCCTCCTCGACCCGCGTACGAAATGCGTTACGGAGCTGCACTGCCAGCGTTTCACGCGACTGACCATCTATTGACAGGTTTAGATTCAACAACAAGTGGTCCGCTCCGGCGTAGTCGAAGTGGTATGGACAGCGCGATCTGCACTTGAGGAAAGTGTTGGCCGGACGCGCAACCGTCCAGCGACCGGCGAATCAGGGCGTACGTTCCGAGTTGTCCAATATGGACCTCGTTAACGTCCTTGGTGCCGGCGCGGGGCCGGTCGTGCGAGTCCTTTTGTGCCGGGGGGGAAGTCCGATCTGCCGTGTCACGCGGCGGGCTCAGCGCCAACGGTGGCGCGGAAATCGGGCTGCTCAGAGGGGGTTTCGCAGTGTCCTCATTGTCAACCAAGACCGCTACATGGCCCATTCGGTCGCATTCTGTGGCGATGCGGCCTACGCCACTGGTCAACTCAATTCCAATAGAAGTGACATCCGTCACACTGTCGGCAATCGATCCGTTGTCGCTCTACACGGCACTCTCCGAATGTCGTCCGCACGACGACCTGTATCTCTTCGAAAGCCTAGACGGCCCGGCTCAGGACCGCTATGCGGCGGCAGTCGGCTGGGACACTCTCGCCGAGTTGCGGTTCATCGCCGACCGGCTTGAGGTGATCTGCGACGGTCCGCTCGGCGACGCCCTGTCCGCCGTGCTCACGGCGGTCCTGGGCGAGCCGGTCCGGCACCGCGCGCCGGAGCGGGTCTGGTCGGTTTCCGGGCCACCCGAGGTGTGGGCGGCGGTCCGGGCCGTGCAGCGGGCGTTCGCGGTGCGGACCACCGCCCCCGCCGACAGCTTCGCGTTCGGCTTCCTCACCACCCTGGCGTACGAGGCCGCGCGGGACATGGACGAGCTCTCCGTCGACCGGGTGGTCGACGACATCCCGCGCTGCACTCTCGTGCTGTTCCGGCACACCGTCTGGTGGGACCTGCGCGCCGGCACCGTCCGGCAGCTCACCGCCAGCGGCCCGCACCTGCCGCCCGACAGCGGCGCTCCACGGCTGTCGGAGCTGCTCGCCGGGCTTCCCGACGATCACGCGGCGGTGCCGGTCGCCCCGCCGCCCACCCTGGTGCGGGACACCGTCGACGAGGAGACGTTCGCCGCCCGGGTCAAGCAGTGCCTGCGGCACATCGAGGTGGGAGACAGCTACCAGGTCCAGATCGGCCACCGGATCGACGTGGAGACGACTCTCACCCCGCTGGAGGTCTACCGGCGGCTGCGGCACCGCAACCCGTCGCCGTACATGTACCTGACGCCCTGGGCCGGCGGAACCGTCATCGGGGCGAGCCCCGAGCTGTTCCTCCGCGTCGACCAGGGCCGGCTGTCCATGCGCCCGATCGCGGGCACCGCCGCCCGCAGCGCCGACCCGGAGACCGACCGCCGGCTGGTGGCCGAGCTGACGGCCAGCGAGAAGGAGCGGGCCGAGCACGTCATGCTGGTCGACCTCTGCCGCAACGACATCGGTCGGGTCTGCGTACCGGGGACGCTCAGCGTGGACGCGATGTTCGACGTCGAGCCGTTCGCGTACGTGCACCACCTGGTGTCCACCGTCTCCGGGCAGCTCGCCGACGACGCCGACGTCTGGGCGGCGATCTGCGCCGCCTTCCCGGCCGGCACCATGACCGGCGCGCCGAAGCTGCGCTCCATGGAGATCATCGACGGGTTGGAGGACGAACCCCGGGGCGTCTACGCCGGCTCGATCGGCCTGGTCGACGTCCGCGGGTACGCGGTGCTGGCGCTCTGCATCCGCACCGCCGTGCACGACGGTCGCCGCTACCGCACCCAGGCCTCCGCCGGGGTCGTGGCCGACTCCACACCCGGCGCCGAGTGGCGGGAGACGCTGGCCAAGATGAGCGCCACCTTCTGGGCCCTGACCGGTACGGAGCTGCTGCCGTGAAGGTCCTGCTCGTCGACGCGTACGACAGTTTCACCCACATCATCGACCAGTACCTGCGGACCCTCGGCGCGCGAACCATGGTGGTCCGTTCCCGGTCGCGGTCCACCGAGCAGCTCGCCGCCCTGCGGCCGGACGCGGTGGTGCTCGGCCCCGGGCCGGGACACCCCGCCGAGTCCGGGCACGTGGAGCTGGTGCACGCCTTCGCCGGCCAGGTGCCGCTGCTCGGCGTCTGCCTCGGCCATCAGGCGATCGGCCTCGCCTACGGTGGCACGGTCACCGTCGCCCGGCACCTGATGCACGGCAAGACGAGCGTGGTCGCCCACGACGGCCGAGGTGTCTTCGCCGGCGCGCCCGCCCCGCTCACCGTCACCCGCTACCACTCGCTGATCGTCGCGGACCCGGCCCCGCCGGCTCTGGAGATCACCGCGCGCTCGTCGGACGACGGCTACGTGATGGGGGTACGACACCTGACCCTGCCGGTGGAGGGGGTGCAGTTCCACCCGGAGAGCGTGCTCACCGAGGACGGGCTGCGCCTGTTCGACAACTTCCTGGGCCGGGCGTCGGCGGCTCAGCCGGCAGCCGGCGCCGGGGCGGTGGGATCGCCATGACCGACCAGCCAGCCCCGCTCGCCGTGGTCACCGGCGCGGCGGGCGGCATCGGCCGGGCCGTGACCGTCGCGCTGACCGGGTCCGGGCACCGGGTGCTCGGCGTCGACGTCGAGCCGGCCGGCGACCCGGCGGCGTACGCCTCGCTGGTCGCCGACGTGGCAGTGCCGGGGCAGGTGGAAAGGCTCTTCGCGCGGATCCACGAGCGGTACGGCCAGCCCACGGTGCTGGTGAACAACGCCGGCGTCTACCACGCCCGGGACTTCCTCGACTACGACCCGAAGACGTACGCGCAGGTGCTCGACGTCAACCTGGGCGCCGCGTTCTTCTGCACCCAGGCGTTCGCCCGTGCACTGGTCGACGCCGGCCGGCCCGGCGCGGTGGTCAACGTGGCCTCGATCAGCGGGCAGTTCGGCAGCCCGGACGCGGCGTACGGGGCGTCGAAGGGCGCCTGCATAGCGTTGACCCGCAGCCTCGGCCGGGCGCTCGCCGAGCACCGCATCCGGGTCAACGCGGTCGCTCCCGGCCTGGTCGACACCCCGATGGCCGACCGGATCCCGGTCGAGCGCCGCAACGACTACCGGGCCCGGATCCCGGTCGGCCGGTTCGGCTCGCCGGCCGAGATCGCCGCGGCCGTCGCCTGGCTGGCCGGCCCGGAGAGCAGCTACGTCACCGCCTCGGTTCTGGACGTCAACGGTGGCCTGCACTGACCTGCGCCGCGGCCGGTCGCGACAGCACCGCAGCCGGCTCACCCCTGGAGAGGATCCGACCATGTGGCTTCCGACCACCGGCCCAGCGGCGGACTTCGCCGCCGGCTACCTGGCCCTGCACCAGGCCTTCTACGACCGCACCCTCGACACCGCCGACCTGGAGGCCTGGCGGGCACGACAGCTGCGCACGGTGCTCGACCAGGTCTCCACCGGCTCGCCGTTCTACGCCCGTCACCTGGCCGACGTCGACCTCGCCACGATCACCCCGGCGACCCTCGACCGGCTGCCCTTCACCACGAAGACGCACCTGCGCCAGGAGATGCTCGACGTGCTCAGCCGGCCACTGTCCGAGGGCGTCTTCTTCTACGAGACGACCGGCACGACCGGCCGGGCGACCCCTTGTCCCCGCGACGGCCGGGAGGTGGTGGCCAGCAACGCCCACGTCACCGAGTCCTGGGCGTCGATCTTCCGGCACCACTTCGGTGACCGTGCGCCCCGGATCGGGCTGATGGGGCCGACCGAGGTGCACTCCTTCGGCGACACCCTCGGTGACGTCGCGCGCAACGTCGGCTCGCTGAACGCGAAGATCTGGCCGTACTCGCCGGTGATCGGGTTCGCCAAGGCGTTGCAGCTCATGAAGGACCTTGAGCTGGAGGTCATCTGCTGCACGCCGGGCGTGGCAATGATGCTCGCCAAGGCGGCCGAGCACTACGGCTACCGGCTGCGCGAGGACTTCGCCGTCAAGCTGCTCTTCGTCACCGGCGAGATGTGCACCCCGGCGCTGGCGGGCAACCTGGAGTCCGTCTGGGGCGCGGACGTCTACAACATCCTGTACGGCTCGCAGGAGGCGTTCGTCATCGCCACCGCCTGCCGTAACAAGCGGATGCACCTCTCCCAGACCAACTACCTCATCGAGGTGGTGGACCCGGAGACCGGCGTGTCGCACGGCTCGCGCGGCAGCGGGGAACTCACCGTCACCATGCTGATCGACGGTGTGAAGCCGCTGGTCCGTTACCGCACGGGCGACGCGGTGATCATCGAGTCGTCGGACTGCGACTGCGAGATGGCCGGCGACCTGGTGCAGATCGTCGGCCGCACCCTGGACCGGATCGAGCTGGGCGGTCGACGTTTCACCGCCGGGCAGATCGAGATGGCCGTCCTGACCGGGGTCGTCGGCTCGGGCGGATACCAGGTGGTGATCGACCACGACCCGAGCAGCGGCGGCGACCGGCTGACGGTCCGCCTGGAACTGCTCAAGGACCTCGTCGACGACCCCGGAGCGATTGCCGACGGCGTCCGGCAGCGGGCCGCCGCCGCGCTCGGCGTACCGGTCGAGGTGGAGCTGACCGACGGGCTCGACCCGATCACGAGCACCGGCGCCTTCGTGAGTTGGAAGGCCGCCCGGATCGTCGACCGACGCGTCGAGGTCGACCACGAGACCCGGGTGGCGCAGCGGATGGCGGGCAACCGTGGCTACACCACCTGAGACGGCCGCCGACGAGTGGGTGCCGGCGCTGCCCGGCCCGCTCGCCGAGGCGTACGGGCGGCGCTGGCGCGCCGTGGTGGACCGGTGGGCGAGCCGGCCCGGCACGACGCTGGCCACCCTGGGCCCTCCCGGGACGTCCAGCCACCTGACGGCGGCCTTCCTCGCCGAGCGGCACGGGCTGCGCGTCGAGCTGTCCGACACCTTCGACGCGGTGCTCGCGGCGCTTGTGGACCGCCGGGTCGACCAGGCCCTCGTGCCGAGCGCGTACCAGGGGCTCACCCGCTTCCACTGGCACCGCGACCTGCGGCTGGATGCGTACTTCGCGCAGGCCACACCGGAGTACGGCATCGCGGCCGATCCGGACCGTGAGCCGGCCGCCGGTCAGCTCGCGGTGGCCGCCCTCTGGGAGGTCCGGCGGCTCTTCACCGACCTCGCGCCACCTGCCCTGCGGGACCGCCCGATGCGGTGGGTCGACGCCGACTCCACCCAGCACGCCGCCGAGATCCTCGCCGCCGGTGGCGCCGACCTGGCGGTGACCAACGCGCCCGGGGTCCACCGCCACGCGTTGCGGTGGGTGGCCCGCCGCCCGGGCGCCGAGATCGTGTGGACCCTGTTCGGCCACCGCTAGAGCCACGTCGGCTTTCCTGCCCCGACACCGAGAGAACCGGAGTGATCGTCGTGTCCCGACGAACGTTGTTGCACCGCGCCACGGTCCAGGAGGGACTGGGGGTGGCGTCCCGACCGCACCACAGCGTGCTGCTCGACGGCGAGCGGATCGTCGCGGTGCTGCCCGAGGCGCAGGCCCCGCTGCACGACCCGGACACCGATGTCCTCGACCTCGACGGCCGGACGGTCATGCCGGGCATGACGCTGGGCCACACCCACATCGCCTACCTGAACGTGCTCGACGGTCGGGAGATGCTCTTCAAATACAGCATCCCGGAGGTCACCCTCGGCGCCGCCGCCAACGCCGCCGACATGCTCCGGCTGGGCTACACCGCCTTCGTCGGTGCCGGCTCGGTGGCCGGCATCGACATGGCCCTGCGCCGGGCGATCGACGCCGGCCGGCTGCCCGGCCCGCGGATCACCCCGTGCAGCCGGGACCTGATGGTGTCCGGCCCACCGGAGCGCCGCAACCCGGGGGTCAAGCAACGCATCCCGAGCGACCTGATGCGGCTGGCCGACACCCCGGAAGAGCTGATCGAGTACGTCGACACCGAGGTCGCCCAGGGCGCGGAGATCATCAAGGTCTTCTCCACCGGCGACGACACCTTCCCCAACGGTCGCTCGCACGAGCTGCTCTTCACCGCCGAGGAACTGGTGATCGCGGCCCGGGCGGCGCACCGGCGGGGAGTCCGGATCCGGGCGCACTCGCGGGGCCTGGCCGGCATCCGCAACGCCATCGCGGCCGGGGTCGACGTGATCGACCACGCCACGTACGCCGACGACGCGGCCCTGGAGGCGATCGCCGAGCGGGGCATCTTCGTGGTGCCGAGCCTGCACCAGCCGCACCGGCTGCTCACCACCGGCACCCGGTACGGCAAGACCCCGGAATACCTGGAGACCCTCGAATTCCAGGCCGAGGTCGAGAACACCCTGCGCATCCTTCCGCTGATGGTGCAGATGGGCATCCCGATCGTGGCCGGCGACGACTTCGGCTTCGCGTGGACCCCGCACGGCCGCTACGCCGAGGAACTGGAGACGTACGTGACCATGGCCGGCATTCCCGCCCCGGTGGTGCTGACCTGGGCCACCGCCAACGGCGCGCGGCTGGCGGGTCGGGGGGACGACGCGGGCACGGTGCAGCCGGGGAGGCTGGCCGACCTGGTGGTCACCGACGGGGACCCGGCCGAGGACATCACGGTGCTGGGCCGCCCGGAGGCGATCGAGCTGGTGCTGCTGGGCGGCCGGGTGGTCGCCGGGGACGCCACCCGCTACCGCGCCGGACAGCCGGCGGGAGTGGCGTGATGCGCCGGAGCGTGCCGGTCGTCCCGCTGCTCGCCGTGGGCGCCTTCGCCATCGGCACCGACACCTTCGTCGTCGCCGGTGTGCTCCCCGAGGTGGCCCGTACGCTGCGGGTCAGTGTCGCCTCCGCCGGTTGGGTGAGCACCGTCTTCGCCCTGGCGTACGCGGTCGCCGCTCCGGTGCTCGGCGCCCTGACCGGCCGGCTGGAGCGGCGTACCGTGCTGGTGGTCTCGCTGGTCGGGTTCACAGTGGGCAACGTCGCCTCCGCGCTGGCGCCCGACCTGCCGCTGCTGCTGCTGGCCCGGGTCCTCACCGCGGTCAGCGCCGCGCTCTACATCCCCGCCGCCACCGCGTCAGCGGCCGCGCTGGCCCCGCCCGAGCGACGCGGCCGAGCCATGGCCGTCGTGCTCGGCGGCCTCTCCGCAGCCACCGTGGCCGGGGTGCCGTTCGGCACCTGGCTCGCCGCCGACCTTCAGTGGCGCGCCACCTTCTGGCTGCTCGCCGCCATCGGCGCGGCCTGCGCGGTCGCGGTGACCGTCGGCCTGCCGGCGCTGACCCTGCCGCCCGGCCCGTCGCTGGCCGCCCGGCTCGCCCCGGCACGCGACCGCCGGGTCGGGCTGGCGGTCCTCACCACCGCGCTCTTCATGACCGGCGGCTACCTCGCGCTGACGTACGTCGGGGCGCTGCTCGCCCCGGCCACCGACGGCGACGGAACACTGCTCGCGGTGCTGCTGCTGGTCTTCGGTGTGCCGGCGGTCGCCGGCACCGTGCTCGGCGGACGGGCCACCGACCGGTGGGGTGGCGTGCCGGTGCTGCTCGTCTCGGTCACCGGGCTCGCCCTGGTGCTGGTCACGCTGCCGTGGACCCGGCAGGCGCTGCTGCCGGCCGCGTTGGCCATGGCGGCCTGGGGCGTCACCGCGATGGCCACCCAGCCCGCCCAGCAACACCGGCTCTTCACTGTCGCGCCCAGCTCCGGGCCGCTGCTGCTCTCCCTCAACTCGTCGGCCACGTTCGTGGGCATCGCCCTCGGCGGTTTCCTCGGCAACCGGCTGCTGCGACACGGCGGCACGGACGCTCTCGACCTGCTCGGGCCGGTCGGCGCGGCACTCTGCGTGCTGGCGCTGGGCACCACGCTGCTCGGTGCCCGGGCCCGTGCCGGCCGTCGCGACGAGCAGCCGCCGACCGTCGGATTGGCCTCACCGGATCGCCCCGGATTGGCCACACACGGTGGTCGTCGGGCTGCGTACGGTCGGACCGACAATCGGACCCGAACCACGCGAGGATCACGATGACCCAGCTCAGCGACGGTGTGGACACCCTCACCGTGCGCATCGACGACCGGGTGCTGACCGCAGTGCCGGACTACGTGCTCGGCGTGATCGCCGTACCGGCGGTCGAGGTCGCCCCGGCGCCTCCCGCCGTGTCGGCACTGCTGACCGCCGCCGAGGACGCGCTGCACGCGGCAGGCCTGGACAAGGCGGGGGTGGCGGAGCTGCCGGGCATCGCCGCGTGGCGGGAGGCGTACCGGGCGGTGGGGGTGAACCCCAACCGGTTCCCGTGCGCCGCCGAGTCGATCGCCCGGCGGGTCGCCAAGGGCGACCGGCTGCCCCGGATCAACGCCCTGGTCGACCTCTGCAACGCGGTGTCGCTCGGTGCGGCGCTGCCGGTGGCCTCGTGCGCTGTCGACGGCCTCGCCGACCTCGTCGTCCGGCCGGCCGACGGCACCGAAACCTACCTGCCGCTCGGCGCGCCCGAGACGCCGGAGCAGCCCGAGCCGGGCGAGGTCGTCTACGCCGACGCCGACGGGAGGGCCCACTCGCGGCGCTGGAACTGGCGGCAGGGCCACCTGGTCCGCACCGACCTGGGCCGGCACCGGCTGCTGCTCACCGTCGAGTCGGCCCACCCCGACGGCCGGGCCGAGGTGACGGACGCGCTGGCCCGGCTCGCCGCCGCCCTCGACGAGCTGTCCGACGGCACGCGGCAGGAGGCGGTGCTCGACTTGGCGACGACCAGCGCCGTCCTGCGCACCGCGGGCCCGGTCGGCAGCGATCGTGGAAGCCGTTCGTGAACCGCGCGATCCTGGTGATCTACCGACCGGCGGCAGGCCGGTACGCGGCCCAGTTCCGCAGCGTGGTCGCCGCCGCCGCCGCCGCCGAGCTGGGTGTGGCCACCGTCGCGCTGCTGCCGACCGGGCAGCCGGCCGTCGAAGCCGCCGGTCTGCCCTGCTATCACGCCGACCTCGACGACCGTGACGCCGTCCGCTCGGCGGTCACGACGATTCTCGCCGTGCACCCGGTGGAGCGCATCTTCCCCCTCTTCGAGGGCGACGTGCTCACCGCCGCGCACTGCCGCCGCGACCACGGCATTCCAGGGCTCGACCCGGAGGAGGCGCTGACCTTCCGGGACAAGAACGTGATGCACCGCCGGGCCGTCGAGCTGGGCGTGCCGGTGGCCCGCTCGTGCCGCCCCGAGACGGTGGGCGCGGTCGCCGAGTTCGCCGCCGAGGTGGGCTGGCCGGTGGTCATCAAGCCGTACGCGGGCTGGGCCTGCGGCGACACCCACCGGGTCGACTCCACCGAGGACCTGGCCCGGGTCTGGCCGTTGATCGCCGACGACCGGCACGACTACCGGGTGGAGGAGTACGTCCGGGGCGTCGAGTACCACGTCGACTCGCTGCTGCGCGACGGCGAGGTGGTCTTCGACCAGCTGTCCCGCTACACGTACTCGGTGCTGGAGTTCCGTGCCGAGCCCGGCGGCACTGTGTCCCGCAAGCACGATCTGACCCCGGCGGAGCGGCGCATCCTGACCGCCAGCGCCACGGTCCTGCGCGGCTTCGGGATGCGTACCGGGGTGGCGCACGTGGAGTTCTTCCTGCGCGATGACGGCGAGCTGGTGTTCGGCGAGGCGGCCGCCCGGGCCGGCGGCGGTTCGATCGTCCCCGCGATCCAGGCCGGGCGGGGCATCAACCTGGCGGGGGAGTGGTGCCGGCTGGAGCTGGACCCGGGGCACGTGCCGACGACCACCCTCGGCCCGGAGATCGGCACCGAATACCTCTGCTCCGACCGGTACGGCCGGATCACCGCAATCACCACCGCCGAGGAGCTGCGGGCGCTCGACTCGGTGCTCGACGCGGACGTGTGGAAGACCGTCGGGGATGTGCTCGCCGTGCCGACCGCCTCCAACGACGTGCTCGGCTGGTACGTCTGCGAGGGCCGCGACTTCGACGACGTACGCGCCCGGTTCAAGGTGATCCGGGACGCCTTCGAGGTGGTCACCGAGCCGGTCGGTGACGCGTGAGCTGGCTCGGTCGGTTCCAGGCGCTGCCGCGCCCGCTGCGGATGCTGGTGTACGCCTCGTTCATCAACCGGGCCGGCATGTTCGTCTTCCCGCTGCTCGCGGTCTACCTGGTGCAGAGCCGGCACCTGAGCACCGGCGAGGCGGGTGTGCTGATCTCCGTGGGCAGCACCGGCCTGCTCGCCGGCAGCCTGCTCAGCGGCCCGATCTGCGCCCGGGCCGGTCGACGTGCCGCGCTGGTGTCGAGCCTGCTGCTCAACGCGGTCGGCTACCTGGGTCTCGCCCTGCTCGACGGTCCGACCTGGACGTACGCGGTGCTGCTCTTCGTCGCGCTGGTCGGGATGGGGATGTTCGCCCCTGCGGCGAACACGCTGATCGCCGACCTGACCCAACCCGAACAGCGCCCCTTCGCGTACACGGTCAGCTACCTCGCCAACAATCTCGGCATGGGCGTCGGCCCGCTGCTCGGCGGGTTCGCGGCGGCCTACTCCTACCAGCTGATGTTCGCCGGGAACATCCTGCTCGGCCTGCTCGCGGCGGCCACCATCTGGTTCTTCGTACCGGCGGACACCCGGCGGGTGCCGACGGCCTCGCCGGCCGGCACCACCCGTCGGGCCGGCCTGCTGCGCGACATCGACGTGGCGGTGCTGGTGGTGGTCTCGATCTGTTTCGTGGCGCCGCTGATCGGCCTGGAATACACGCTGCCCCTCGCGGTCACCACCGTGCTGCACTCGTCGGTGGCGGTGGTCGGTGCCGTCTACACCATCAACAGCGTGGTCGTGGTCAGTGCCAGTCTGCTGATCGAGAAGCGGATGAAGGCGTACTCGACCCGGGCCCTGCTGATCGCGGCGGGCCTGCTCTGGTCGACCGGGATGGCCATCCTGGTGTTCGCGTTCTCGCTGCCCGCCGTGCTGCTGTCGACAGTGGTCTGGACCCTCGGGGAGATCATCGCCTCGGTGGTGGTTCCGACCTACATCGCCGACCACGTCCAGGAGCACCGGGTCGGCAGCTTCATGGCGCTGAACGGTTTCGTGCTCAGCTCCGCCCGGCTGGTCGTGCCGATGGGCCTCGGCTTCGTCTGGCAGGCCGGTGGGCACCGCCCCGTCCTCCTTCTGCTCCTGCTGACCCCGGTGGTCGGCGTGGTCGCGTTCGCAGTGCTGCGGATCCGACCGGCTGCCCGGCCCGTGCCGACGCCCGCCGAGCCGGCCACCGCCAGTCCCTGACACCCACCCTGGAAGAGGCCATGACCGCGACGAAGTTCGTGCTGCCCGACAGTGACATCCCGACGACCTGGTACAACGTGGTCCCCGATCTGCCCAAGGGCCTGCCCCCGATGCTCCACCCCGGCACCCGGGAACCGATCACGCCGGCGGACCTCGAACCGCTCTTCGCCAGCGGCATGATCGAGCAGGAGTTCTCCACCGAGCGGGAGGTGGACATTCCCGGGCCGGTGCTCGACATCTACCGGCAGTGGCGGCCCAGCCCGCTCGTGCGGGCCCGTCGCCTGGAGCAGGCCCTCGGCACGCCGGCCCGGATCTACTTCAAGTACGAGGGGGTCAGCCCGGCCGGCAGCCACAAACCGAACACCGCCGTCCCGCAGGCGTACTACAGCAAGCAGGACGGCGTGCAGCGGTTGACCACGGAGACCGGGGCCGGCCAGTGGGGCAGCTCGCTGTCGATGGCCTGCGCGTACTTCGGCCTCGACTGCGAGGTCTTCATGGTGCGGGTCAGCTATGACCAGAAGCCGTACCGGCGGGGCCTGATGGAGACGTTCGGCGCGTCGGTCACCGCGAGCCCGAGCGACCGTACCGGGGCGGGTCGGGCGGCCCTCGCCGCCGACCCGGAGTCCAGCGGCAGTCTGGGCCTGGCCATCTCCGAGGCGGTGGAGGCGGCGATGAGCAGCGGTGGCGCCGCCAAGTACGCCCTCGGTTCGGTGCTCAACCTGGTGCTGATGCACCAGACGATCATCGGCCAGGAGGCGCTGCTCCAGTTGGCGATGGCCGACGACTACCCGGACATCGTGGTCGGCGCGGCCGGCGGCGGGTCCAACTTCGCGGGGTTGGCCCTGCCGATCCTGCGCCGGCAGTGGGGCGGCGGCCCGGCGGTGCGCTTCATCGCGGCGGAGCCGGCCTCCTGCCCGTCCCTGACCCAGGGCAGTTACGACTACGACTTCGGCGACACCGCCGGGCTCACCCCGCTGACCAAGATGCACACCCTGGGCCACGACTTCCACCCGCCGGCGATCCACGCCGGTGGGCTGCGCTACCACGGCATGGCGCCGATCGTGAGCGCGCTGCGGGAGATCGACCTGATCGAGGCGCGGGCGGTGCCGCAGACCGCCTGCTTCGAGGCGGGCGTGCTGTTCGCCCGCAGCGAGGGGATCGTGCCGGCACCCGAGTCCACCCACGCGGTGCGGGTGGCGGTGGACGAGGCGATCCACTGCCGGGAGACGGGCGAGTCGAAGGCGATCGTCTTCTCCCTGTCCGGGCACGGCCACTTCGACATGCAGGCCTACATCGACTACTTCGCCGGAAAGCTGACGGACTGACCTCGCACAGGGGTGGGCGCGGTGCGGCGCCCACCCCGCGACGAGCACCGGGGGTGAATGTGCACAGCGAAGCAGGGACCATCCTCGCCATCAACGGATCGGAACGGGTCGGCGGCAACACCGACCACGCCATCGCGTACGCGGGTCGGCTCATCGCCGAGCGGGGTGCGATCCTGCGCACCATCCAGTTACGTGAGCACCGGATCTCGCCGTGCAGCCCGTGCGGCGACTGCAACAGCCGCACAGTGCCCTGCCAGTTGGACGACGACGTCCCCGCCCTGGTGGAGCAGATGACCAACGCCGACGGGCTGATCTACGCGGCCCCGGTGCACGGCTTCGGCCTGGCCCACCTCATGCAGGTCTTCATCGAGCGTGCGGGCGTCGGCTACCTGCGCTTCACCCGTCCGCTGGCGGACAAGGTCGGCGGCATCATCGTCACCGGACGGCGCTACAGCGACTCCTCCGTACACAACCAGATCGTCAACAACCTGCTGCTCAACCGGATGATCCTGGTGGGCAGCGGGTTCCCCGTCCTGCTGCGCAACACCACCGCCACGCCCGGCCTGACCGACCCCGAGGGCATCGACGCGTTGGAGCGGATGGTGCACCGGATGCTCGACATGGTGCAGCTGCTCAAGCGACACCAGCGGGTCGACGGGGACCCGGTGCTTCCGCGCCGGGACCGCAACGAACGCGTTCCGCGGCCCCGCCGCAACGAATCCGCCCAGACCAGAGGAGATATCGAGAATGTCCACTGAGCAGGTTGCCGCGCCGGTCGGCATCGACTTCCCGGCCAGCGAGTGGGAGAGGTGGGACAAGCCGGGGGCCGAGGGGCGCGTCAAGATCTCGTACGTCGGGGGGCAGCGTCTGCGCCTGCTGGAGCTGCCGCCCGGCTTCGACGAGCATCACTGGTGCCTGCGGGGGCACACCGGTTACGTCCTGCAGGGCGAGTTCACCATCCACTTCCGGGACCGGTCGGTGCCGTGCCGACCCGGCATGGGCTTCGTCATCCCCGACGACGAGGAGCACCGGTCCCAGGGCAGCGACGCCGAGCCGACTGTCGTCTTCGTGGTCGACCAGGTTCCCCAACCGTGAGCGACCAGCACCGGATCACCGCGCCGGCCGGCTCCCCGCCGGCCGGCGCCACCGACGGCCCGGCCCGGATCGCCGAGCTGCGCGGTGCCATCGACGGGCTCGACCAGCGGATCATCGCCCTGCTGGCCGAGCGCACCCGGGTGGTGCAGGAGCTGACCGCGCACAAGACGGACGAGGCGACCGTCCGCTCACCCGACCGGGTGCGGCAGGTGCTCGACCGGGTGCACGACCTGGCCAGCCGGCACGGCATGCCGCCCGAGGTGGCGGTCGGCACCTACCGTTCCCTCATCGACGAGCTGACCCGGATGCAGCTCGACATGCTGGCAGCCCGCCGCGCCGCCGCGTCAGCGGGGGAGGAGCGGTGAGCCGAGCACCCGTCGACCTGCGGCACGCCCTGGCCACCCTCGACCCGCTCCCCGGCGAGCTGGTCCGGGTCGCCACGGAGCTGCCGGCCCGGTACGGCGTCTCCGCCCACTACGCCCGCTGGGCAGGTGCGCCCGCCGCCCCGCCCACCGGCGCCGGCCCGGCGGTGCTCTTCGACCGGGTACGCCCCGACCACGGCCCGACCCGAGCGGTGCTGATGGGCCTGTACGGCACCCGTCGGCGTGCCGCCGGCCTGCTCGGCTGCACACCGGCCGAGTTGCCGCACCGGCTGCTCGACGCGGTTGCCGCCCCCCGCCCACCGGTGCCCGCACCCGACCCGGCCCGCTGGCCTCGCGAGACGCTGCCGGTGGACCTGACCGCGCTGCCGGTGCCGGTGCTCACCGACGAGGACGCCGGGCCCTACCTGACCCTCGGCGCGGTGCTCGCCACCGACCCGGACACCGGTGTCCGCAACCTGTCCGTGCACCGGATGTGCGTACAGGGTCCGGACACGCTGACCATCTGGATGGTGCCCGGACGGGACCTGGAGCTCGCGCACCAGGCCGCGCTGCGCCGGGGGAGCCCGTTGCCGGTGGCCATTCACCTAGGCCTGTGCCCGGCGGTGCTGCTCTCCTCGTGCTGCCCGACCTCACTGGTGCCCCCGGACCTCGACGAGCTGGCGGTGGCCGGTGCTCTCGCCGGGCAGCCGGTGGAGCTGCTGCCCTGCCGCACCGTGGACACCGAGTTCATCGCGCACGCCGAGTACGTCATCGAGGGGGAGTTGCTGGCCGACCGGGCACCCGAGAGCCGGCACGGCACTGTCGCCACACCGGAGTTCCTCGGCTACCAGGGTCGGGCGCACCCCTCGTTGCCGTTGATCCGGGTCATCGGGATCACCGCCCGGGAGAGCCCGATCCTGCAGGCGGTGTCCGGCCCCGGGCACGAGCAGTCGGTGCTGCTCGGCTTCGGGATGGAGGCCGCGGTGCTGGACCTGCTGCGCCGTCGGGGCACGCCGGCGCTGGCCGCGCACTGTCACACCGCGGGTGGCGGTCAGCTCATGGTGGTGCTCCAGTGGCCGGCCAAGCGCGGCCCGCAGGACGACGTGGCGGTACGCGTCGCCGCCGAGGCCGTGCTGGAGCAGTTCCGGATGGCCAAGCTGGTGCTGTGCGTGGGCGACGACATCGACATCGAGTCCGATCAGGACCTCTGGTGGGCGATGGTCACCCGCTTCCAGGCCGACCAGGACCTGCACGTGCTGCCGGACCGGGAGGGTTTCCCCCTCGACCCGAGCCAGCACACCGGCTACTCCCCGTCGCTCTCGGCCGACGGCCGGACGGCGAAGGCGGTCTTCGACTGCACCGTGCCGTACGCCCAGCGTGCCCGGTTCCAGCGGCCCCGCTTCACCGAGCCGTCACTTCCCGCACCGCGGCGGCCAGCAGCGCCACGCCTTCGGTGATCCGGGCGGTGGGCAGCGCCGCGTACCCGATCAGGAAGGTCGGCTCGGCCGGTGACCGGGTGACGAAGTAGCCCGAGGCCGGGTAGATCCGGACGCCTCGCGCGGCGGCGGCGCGCACGATGGCCGCCTCGTCGGCGTCGGGCGCGCCGCCCAGGGTCACCAGCACGTGCAGTCCGGCCGCCGTGCCGGAGATCCGCACCCCCGCGCCGAAGTGTTCGTAGAGCGCCTCCAGCAGCCGGGCGCGTCGCTGCCGGTAGAGGCGGTCCATCCGGCCGATGTGCCGGGCGTACGCGCCGGAGGAGATGAACTCGGCCAGTGCCTCCTGGGTCAGCGTCGGGGTCAGCCGGTCGGTGATCCACTTGACCCCGAGGAAGGGTCGGACGAGGTGCGGCGGCAGCACCGCGTAGCCGATGCGCAGCGAGGGGAAGAGGGTCTTGCTGAAGCTGCCGACGTAGACGACGTCCGCGTCCTGCGGGTCGGCGGCCAGCGACGGGAGCCGCTCCTCGGCGAAGGTGAACTCGTTGTGGTAGTCGTCCTCCAGCACCGTGGCCGCGTGTTCGCGGGCCCACCGCAGCAGCGCTCGTCGCCGCCGCTCGGACATGATGAACCCGGTCGGGAACTGGTGCGACGGGGTGACGTAGATCAGGCGTACCCGGGCCGGGTCGAGGCCGTGCGCGCGGACCTGGGAGTCGATCTCGTCGACCCGTAGGCCCTCCTCGTCGACACCGACCGGCACCACCGCGGCCCGTGAGTAGCCGAAGATCTGCCGCAGCACGGTGTGGCTCGGATCCTCGATGATCACCACGTCGTCGGGGCCGACGAGCAACCGGACCAGGATGTCCATGGCCTGGGTGGCGCCGCTGGTCACCACAGTGTGTTCGCGCGGGGCGTCGAGTGCCCGGCTGCGCCGCAGCAACGCGCTGATCTGGGCACGAAGCGTCGGGGAGCCCTCGGCCGGACCATAGCCCAGCGCCACCGCGTCGGCTCGGCTGACCGCCGCGGTGAGCGACTGTCGCCACCGGGTCACCGGAAAGCTGGCCAGCGCCGGTGTGCCGTGCCGAAAGTCGTACGTCCCGTCCGGCCGGTGCATCGGCGCTGGCTCCCACGGCTTCCACAATGGGCTGCCCGCGTCGGTGGGCAGCGGGGGCTCCGGCCACAGGTGCGCGCGGGTGGCGGCGCGTTGGGCGGGTGGCGGCGTGTCGGTCAGCGCGTCACTGACCCGCGTGCCGGATCCGCGCCGCGAGGTGAGCACCCCGTTGGCCCGCAGCAGTTCGTACGCCCGGGTCACCACGGTCCGGGAGACCCGCAGCTGGTGCGCCAGCTCACGGCTTGGCGGCACCGGGTCGCCGGGGCGCAGCCGACCGGTCCGGACGGACCCGCTGATCTGGTCGCAGAGCTGCTGCTGCAACGGCACCGAACTGGCGCGGTCCAGTGCGACGAGAAGCTGGGACGAACTCACCTGCGCACGCTCCCCCGATCGACGCCGGTGCCGAGTCTAGTCGCGCCACCTCCGTCCGCCTCCGGTTCCCGCGGCGCCGGGCAGCCCTTGCGCTCACTGGTCACGGCAGCCGAGCTGGTCGCCGAGCTCGTTCGGGATGCCGAACGGGCTGCATTCGATCGCGCTGCCCTCGCCCAGCTTCTTCCACCCACCGCCCGTGTACTCGAACACCAGCACGCCGTCGCCCTGCATGGTCGGGTCGACAGCGATCACCCCGGCGGTCGCCCACCGACGTGCGCAGTTGATGTGATCCGGGTCGATCCGGTGGGTGTCGCCCAGCCCAGACGCCCGGTGCAGGGTGGTCGCGCTCACCGGGCAGGCGGCGCGGGAGGTGGGTGTCGCGGGCGAGACGTTGCCGGTCGGCGACGCGGCGGAGGAGGCGGGCGCGACGCTGGGCGCGGGCGGTGTGGTGTTTCCGCTGGCCAGCGGAGCGGGCGAGGTGGTGGTGCAGGCCGCCAGGCCCGCCAGTACGGTGACGGGCACCAGGGCACGCAGTGCTGTCGGTGTCATTGGGTCCTCCAGTCCAGCAGGGATGGGTTTCCCGCTAGACGCCCTGCGGTCGGTGGCGGTTGCGGCCGACGGGCCGGTTTTGAGTGTCGGCTTTCTTTCGCGGCCCTGCTGGCTGCCGAGCAGGCCGTACCGGCGTGCCTGGCACCCGGTCGGCCCGATCGTCACGGGTAGCGGGAGGTGTGGCGGAACAGGCCGAGTCGGTCCAGACCGACCAGTGCCAGGACGATCCCGGCCAGCAGCGCCAACCACTGCTCGACCAACGGGTAGACCCGGACGACCCACCCGTGCGTGAAGGTCACGTCATCGGTGCAGGCCACCTGGGCTGGGCCGGAGAACCACGGGTCGAGCCGCCGTCCGTCGACGTGCGGGCCCCGGTTGGGCCAGGACGGGACGTCGACCGTCCGCTCCTCGCCGCTGTCCGGGGTGACGGCGCAGGTGTGCGTGCCGCCGCGGACGGCGCTGGTGAGGTATGCGGGGCCGGCGCCGTCCCAGGTGTGGCCCGCCCCGACGGCACCGGTGCGGGCGTAGCCCATCAGCGCCAGGCACAGGGCGGCGACCACGCAGCCGAGCGCGACGAGCCCTCGGCCCAGCAGGGTGTTGGCCCGCTTCGACAGCGACCTCAGCGCCACGGGCGCTCCCCGGACGACTCGTCGCCGTAGCCGGCCCAACCCCGGTCGGCGTCCGACCGCTCGGCGTCGGGGTCGGACGTGAGGTCGTCGGTCGCGGCGGAACGCGCGGCGGCGGCCAGGTCGGCCAGGTCGAGTCGTTCGGCCTGGACGCGGGCCCGGCTGAGGAAGGCCTGGTAGTCGCCGACGGTGAGCAGGTCGCGGGGGCTGAGGTTGCCGTCGCGCAGCTGCTGGCCGATCTCCCGGCCGATCGGGTCGGGGCCGGAGATCAACGATTCGTAGACCATCTGCCGTCGGCGGGCCTCGTCGCGCACGACAGCACCGTACGGGGTGCGGTCGACGGCGGCGAGGACGTCCTCCGGGCGGGTGCTCGGGGTGTCGTTCACGTGGACCATCCTTTCCGACGTGCGCTCAGCGGGGCAGCCCGTTGGGCGCCGGGGCGAGCACGGGCAACTCCTGCACGGTGGCCGCCATCCCGAAGTTGCCGACGGTGGCGGTGAAGGCGCTGGTCAGCGAGTCGGCGCGGCCCACCAGGTCCAGCGCCTCCTTCAGGATGTCCCACATCTTGTAGCCCTCGTAGAGCGCCGCCGCGCCGATCGCGATGCCACCGATGACGGTCGGTGAGGTGGCGGCGGCCGAGCTGGCGGCCACCGTGAAGATCATGGCGGCGTCGGTGAGGTCGGACAGCAGCGAGCCGAGCACCTTGCCGATCTCGAACATCGCCTCGGCCGTCCTGCGGTATTCGACGCCGAGCGCGAGCAGCGGACCGCCGGCGGTGTCGAGTTTCCTCGCCGAGTCGAGCAGGTGTGAGTGGAAGGCGGTGGCGGCCTTGCCCTGCCAGTGCTGCTCGGAGCCGAGGGCCCCCCACCGGAGGTTGTCGGCCATGCCGGCCAGGGCGGTGGCGAGGCTGTCGAAGACGTCCGCGCAGCCCCGTACCCCCGCCCAGTCACCGGCGACCGGTTTGACCAACGACTCGTACGGGTCGTAGGCGCGCTCGCAGATGCCCAGCTTGGCGGCGAGCCAGGTGGCGCCCCAGATCGCGTCCCGGGTCAGCGACGTGGGGCTGGCCAGGTCCCACATCTGTGGCTCGAACTGGAACGCCTCGTCCTTGTTGTAGTCGGGCACCGCGCGCAGGAGCTGCTGCGGGTCGGCCCTGTCGGCGAACGGCGCCGGCAGGCCAGTCTCCCGGTAGAGGCCCGCGAACTCGGAACGGTCCACCATCCAGGTGCGCTGGAACGCCTGGTCCAGTTTCTCGGCCGCCGCGGCGTCGGTGCGTTCGTAGTAGTCGAGCGACCGCCGCAACGCCGCGCCGGTGTCGGCCGCCGTGTACTTGGCGATGTCCTCGACGAGGTCACGGATGACCAGCATGGCCTGCTCGTGCTTGCCGTTGATCCGGTTGATGAAACCCGGCCCGTATTCCAGTGCGGTGTTGGCGTCGAAGTAGGTCAACCCGGAGCGGGCGTCCTCCCCGAGACGGTCGAACAGCGGTGGAAGGCCGCGCAGCGCGGCCACGTCGACGTCGAAACCCATGACCAAAGCCCCCGTGTACGTCGACCGGCGGCCCCCGCCGTCGGCCCTCGACTGGCTACATCCTGCGGTAGCCGGCGGCTTCTGTGGGGGCGCGGTGCCGGAGGTCGGGGTCACCGTCCTCAGGCGCTGCCCTCGGCGACCAGTCGCCCGTCGACGTAGGCCCTGACCCGCTGCGGCCGGAAACCGGCGAAGAGCAGCTTGCGGTCCTTCTCGATGAGCCCCGCGCGACCCACGGACACCACCGCACCGGCGCTCGTCGTACATCTGATGTATGTGTGTCTGAAGTGGCCGTTCCTGGCTGGTCCACGCCTGCCGGCCAGGGGCGGACCCTTCTCGACACCCCGCTCGGAGCCCTGCCGATGGGCGCAGACGCTGCCGATTCCGCGCATCGATCGACCATTGCCTATTCCGTCGCCTCGGAGTAACCTTCGCGAAACACATCGGATGTCTGGCTGTCCCAGTCGTTTGGAGGATCGATGTCCGACCTGACCCGACGGCAGGCCCTCAAAGTCGGCGCGGCCGGCGCGGGCGGCGCTCTCCTGCCGTTGCCCTGGACCGCCGCGGCCCGAGCAGACTCGGCCGCGCCGCCGCAGGTGCTGGCCGCCGGGGACCTCGCGCTCTGGTACGACGAGGGAGCCGGCACCGACTGGCTACGGGCGCTGCCGATCGGCAACGGGAGGCTCGGCGCCATGGTCTTCGGCAACGTCGACACGGAACGCCTTCAGCTCAACGAGGACACCGTCTGGGCCGGTGGGCCCCACGACCCCAGCAACCCCAGGGGCGCGGGGGCGCTGGCGGAGATCCGGCGGCTGGTCAACGCGAACCAGTGGACCCAGGCCCAGGATCTGATCAACCAGACCATGATGGGAAACCCGGGCGGCCAGTTGGCCTACCAGACCGTCGGCAACCTCCGGCTCGCCTTCGGATCCGCCAGCGGGGCGTCCCAGTACGACCGGACGCTCGACCTCACCACCGCCACCGTCACCACGACGTACGTGCTCAACGGCGTCCGATACCAGCGTGAGGTCTTCGCCAGCGCGCCCGACCAGGTCATCGCGATGCGACTGACCGCGGACCGCAGCGGCTCGATCAGTTTCACCGCCACCTTCGACAGCCCGCAACGCACGACGGTGTCCAGCCCGGACGGCGCCACGATCGCCCTCGACGGTGTCTCCGGCACCATGGAGGGCATCACCGGCGCGGTCCGCTTCCTCGCCCTGGCCAACGCCACCGTCACCGGCGGTTCGGTGTCCAGCTCCGGTGGCACCCTGCGGGTCACGAACGCCACCAGCGTGGTCCTGCTGCTCTCCATCGGGTCCAGCTACGTCAACTACCGCAACGTCGGCGGCGACTACGGGGGCATCGCACGGCAGCGCCTCAGCGCCGCGCGGGGCAGCAGCTACGACCAGCTGCGCAGCCGGCACGTGGCCGACTACCAGGCGCTGTTCAACCGGGTCAGCCTGGACCTGGGCCGCACGTCCGCAGCCGACCAGACCACCGACGTCCGGATCGCCCAGCACAACAGCGTCAACGACCCGCAGTTCTCGGCGCTGCTGTTCCAGTTCGGCCGGTACCTGCTGATCTCGTCCTCGCGGCCCGGCACCCAGCCAGCCAACCTCCAGGGCATCTGGAACGACTCGCTGACCCCGTCGTGGGACTCGAAGTACACCATCAACGCCAACCTGCCGATGAACTACTGGCCGGCCAACACGACCAACCTCGCCGAATGCCACAACCCGGTGTTCGACATGATCAACGATCTGTCCGTGGCCGGCGCGCGCACCGCCCAGGTGCAGTACGGCGCAGGTGGCTGGGTCACCCATCACAACACCGACGCGTGGCGGGCCACCGCCGTGGTGGACGGCGCGTTCTGGGGCATGTGGCAGACCGGCGGCGCGTGGTTGGCCACGATGATCTGGGACCACTACCTGTTCAACGGTGACATCGAGTTCCTGCGGGCGAACTATCCGGCCATGAAGGGCGCGGCGCAGTTCTTCCTCAACACCCTGGTGACCGAGCCGACCCTCGGCTACCTGGTGACCAACCCGTCGAACTCACCGGAGCTCAGTCACCACGCGAACGCCAGCGTGTGCGCCGGACCCACCATGGACAACCAGATCCTGCGGGACCTCTTCGACGGCTGCGCGCGGGCCAGCGAGATCCTCAACGTGGACAGCACCTTCCGGGCCCAGGTTCGGGCCACCCGGGACCGGCTCCCACCGATGAAGATCGGCTCGCGCGGCAACATCATGGAGTGGCTCTACGACTGGGTGGAGACCGAGCCCAACCACCGGCACATCTCGCACCTGTACGGGCTGGCCCCCAGCAACCAGATCACCAAGCGGGGCACCCCACAGCTGTTCGAGGCGGCCCGTCGGACACTGGCGCTGCGCGGCGACGACGGCACGGGCTGGTCGCTGGCCTGGAAAATCAACTTCTGGGCTCGGATGGAGGAGGGCAAGCGGGCGCACGACCTGATCCGCTACCTCGCCACCACCGCGCGACTCGCCCCCAACATGTTCGACCTGCACCCGCCGTTCCAGATCGACGGCAACTTCGGCGCCACGGCCGGCATCGCCGAGATGTTGCTGCAGAGCCACGTCGGCGAGCTGCACATCCTGCCCGCGCTGCCGCCGGCCTGGCCGAGCGGGCGGGTCTCCGGCCTGCGGGGTCGGGGCGGGCACACGGTCGGCATCACGTGGAGCAGCGGTCAGGCCACCGAGGTGCTCGTCCGGCCGGACCGCGCCGGCACCGTCCGCCTGCGCTCCCGGATCCTCACCGGCACCGTCACCGTGGTCGACACCGCCGACGGTACGGCGGCGCGGGTCACCCGGATCGAGTCCGACCTGATCGAGATCACGGTGCAGGCGGGGCGCACCTACCGGGTCACCAGCTCCGGCGTCGCCACGCCCACGCTGGAGCAGAGCTTCAGCAACGTCGGCATCACCAGTGACAGCAACACCAACGTCGGGAACTTCGACGGTGGCGGGGCCAGCCTCTCCGCGCAGGCACTGGCGTCGGCCGGCGCCAGCCCGGGCGGCACGGTCAGCCGCAACGGGGTCACCTTCCGCTGGCCCAACGTCAGCCCCGGCACCGCGGACAACGCCATCGCCTCGGGCCAGACCATCGGCGTGACCGGCACCGGCAGCACGCTCGGCTTCCTGCTGACCGGCACCTACGGCGCGGTGTCGGGGACCGGCACGGTGGTCTACGCCGACGGCACCCGCCAGACGTTCACGCTGAGCACGCCCGACTGGTACGGCGGACCGCACTCCGGGGGGACCGCCGCCATCGTGTCCGCGTACCAGAACAGGCCCAACAACCAGCGGCAGAACACCGCCGCCTGCATCTACTACGTGGGTGTCGCGTTGCAGAGCAAGGCGGTGGCCTCGGTCGTGTTGCCCAACATCAGCGCCCGGCCCGCGGCCAACGTACCGACCATGCACATCTTCGCCATCGCGATCGGGGGCTGACGGCTCCGGATCCCGCAACGGGGGAGCGGGCCCGTCCCAACCGGGACGGGCCCGGCCCGTCGGGCGCCGACGAACCCCGCCCACCCCTGCTCCCGACCCCGGAAGTGGTGGAATACAACCGGTTTGCGGGGGGAAGATCGAGCATCGCCGACGCGAGTCGTGACAGGATTGTCGGCATGTCTGCTCGCGCACTGAGCTTCGGGATGGTGGCGGAACAATACGAGCGGTACCGGCCCGGTTACCCTGCCGAGCTTCTCGACCTGGTGCTGACGTACGCGGGTCGGCCGATTCGAACGGCCCTGGAGATTGGCGCCGGGACAGGCAAGGCGACCCGTCTGTTCACCGGACGGGAGGTCACGGTCACCGCGACCGAGCCGGACGGGGCCATGCTCGCCGAGCTGCGCAAGCACGTGCCAGCAGGCGTCCGGACCGTGCAGGCCGCCTTCGAGGACCTGCGACCGGGCGAGAGGTACGACCTGGTCTACGCGGCGGCGGCACTGCACTGGACGAAACCGGAGGGCCGATGGTCGAGCATGGCCGCGTTGCTGGAACCCGGCGGCGTGTTCGCCTCGTTCGGCGGGCCAACCCAGCTGGCCGACCCGACCGTGGCGGACGCGGTCCGCGCCGCCCGGGCGCCCTTCCTGGAGAGTGACGAGGTCCCATCTCCCGATGGCACGCCGCCGGGACATGCCATGCAGTGGCCGGGCACGGAGCTCCAACGCTCCGTTTGGTTCGCCGATGTCCAGCAGATCGTGATCGAGCGTCGCCTGACGATGAGTGCGCGCGACTACGTCGGGCACCTGTCGACGATCTCGGCGTATCTCGAGCTGCCGACCTCGGAGCAGGAGCAGGTCTTCGGCCAGATCATGCGGATCCTGCCCGGGACGGTCGAGCTCTCCGCCGACATCGTCGTGCACCTCGCGCGTCGGCGCACCGAGCAGTAGCGCTTACGGGCGCTCAGACCAGGAAGTTCTCTCGCATCCTCGCGCCCAGATTGATGCCACCGACCGCGCGGGGCCCGGCCGGGTCGTGCACGCTGACGGTGTTGTTGCGCCGCATCAGCTCACGGACCGCGGGCGGCAGCCGGGGCGGGTCGTCCATGGCCGCGAGGATCTGCCCGGCGCTCAGGATCAGTCGATCGGCCAGGGCCGCCGCGTCGGTGTCCACCCGCACCCGTCCGTACTCCCAGGCCGCGGTGGTGAGGTCGAGCACCTCGAACACGCGGGTCAGCAGCGGGTTCGGGTCGGTCACCCGGTCGAGCCGGGGCGCCTGGCTGCCGACCACCGCGACGGCGGCGGCCACCTGGGCGTACGGGTGGAAGCCGCACGGCAGCGCGAACAGTGGCCAGCGCAGGGCGTGGCCGGCCTCCATCCACAGCGGCCGGTAGTTGCGGCGGTGCACCAGCAGCCGCCGGCCCGTCCGTCGGTGGATCTCCTGGGCCTGGGCCTGGAGGTCCAGGTGGGCCTCGTCGGCGACCTGGCTCACGATCCGGGCGGCCACCACCAGGCCGTCGTCGCTGTTCAGTGCCGCGGTCAGTGCCTCGACCTGCTCGGGGAACCGGACCTGTGCGTGGGTGCCGTACCGGGACTGGACGTCGCGGAGCAGCGCCTGCTGTCGTCCCGGGTCGAGCTGGACCCGCCCACCGCCCAGCAACCGCCGGAGCCAACGCATGTCGCCTCGTTTCAGCAGAGCCGCCGTGGACGGCGGCAATGCTAGTGCGTCGCGACTTCACCGTGTGCGGACGGGGGTGGCTGACCGAGCCCTCGGGTCGTGTCGGCGATGACCGGCGGCGCGGCGGCGTGCCACAGTGGTTCATGCCGCTGAGCAGGTATCACCTCAGAGCTTCGGTCGCCGTCTCGGACATCGAGCGGGCCATCGGGTTCTACGAAGGCACACTCGGCCTGCCGGTGCTGCGGTCCGGCCCCAGCGCCCATGTCGCCGGCGGCAGCCGCGTCTATGGTTCTGGCGGCGGGCCGGCACTCAACGTCTACCAGTCGGCCACCGCCGGGAAGACCCCGGCGACGCTGGCGACCTGGTACGTCGACGACATCGACCAGACCGTCGACGAACTCGTCGCCTCCGGTGTCGAGTTCATCCGCTACGAGCAGGTGGAACACGACGCCAGGGGGATCACGCCTCGGGCCGGTGGTGGCCGCATCGCCTGGTTTCAAGATCCGGACGGCAACACCTTCGCCCTCGAAGCCGACGCCTGATCCGGATCCGGTGTACGCCCCTCCGAAGGCGTGGGTAGTTTTCCTGTCATGAGTGAGGACAGCTTCCGCTCGGTGCAGATCGAGCGCACCAGCGTGGGAAACTACGTCGCGCGCAACGTCCGCGGCGGGTCGATGTCGTTGGGCACGGGGGAGGACACCAGCTTCACGCCGGTGGAGCTGCTGCTGGCCGCCATCGCCGGCTGCACCGCGGTCGACGTGGACTACATCACCAGCCGCCGTGCCGAGCCGACCCAGTTCTCCGTCGAGGTCACCGGCGACAAGATCCGGGACGAGACCGGAGGCAACCGGATGCAGAACATCCGAGTCGAGTTCACCGTGACGTTTCCGGAGGGCGCGGACGGCGACCGGGCACGCGAGGCACTGCCCCGTTCGCTGCAACAGTCGCACGATCGACTCTGCACGGTCTCCCGTACCGTCGAGCTTGGCTCTCCGGTCTCGATCGTCGAGACCGGCGGGTCCAGCGGAGACTGACCCGCTCTGGCAATCAGTTCGGTGCCGCCACCCATCACCTGACTCGAAGGGACCTCCGCGATGGCAAAGGTCATCTCGACGTTGTTCATCTCGGCCGACGGTGTGGCCGAGATCGACCCGGACTGGCACTTCCCGTACTTCGACGAGAACATGGGTCGCGCCGTCAGCGAGGACTACGACACCGCCGACGTGCTGCTCATCGGCCGCGAGACCTACGACAGTTTCGCCGGAGCGTGGCCCGACCGTGAGGCCGCCGGTGGCGACGACGCCTCGTTCGCCAAACAACTCGGCGACGTCCGCAAGGTCGTCGTCTCGCGTCAGTCGCTCGACCTGTCCTGGCGCAACTCGGAGCTGATCCAGGGCGATCTCATCGAGGCCGTCACCTCGCTCAAGGCCGACGCGGGTGTCCGAGGCATCCTCATCCCCGGGTCGATCTCGGTGGTGCAGCAGCTGCTCGCCGCGGGGCTGGTCGACGAGCTGCGTCTGCTGGTGCATCCGGTCGCGGCCCGCAAGGGCCGCAAGCTGTTCGACGAGGGCGATGCCGCGTACCACCTGCGCCTGCTGGCGTCGGAAGCCTTTCCGACGGGGGTGCTGCGCCTCATCTACGCGCCGGGCGGGGTCCCGAACGCGGCCGGCTACGACGACGTCAAGGACCAGGTGCCGGCCGGAAACTAGGGCCTGTTTCACAAGGACTGGCCGGCCTGCGGCGGACCCGGACGACGACCGGCGGCGTTGCGGTTTGGTCCAGATACAACACCGGTATCCGGACCAAACCGCGCCTTGCCGGGTCGCCGCCCGGACTCCGCCTCGGCTCGACCGCCCTTGTGAAGCAGGCCCTTGTGCACGGAGGGTGCCCCTCCGGCCGTTTACCCGGCCCAGGCGGATCCGGGTCACCGGCGCGCAGTGGTACTCGCCGTTGCAGTGAGCACCATCGGGCCGTCCCACACCCTGACACACCAATCAATGAGGCTCATCTATATTGACGTTCGGCGTTGGCGACGACAGGATCTTGGCACCACCCCCACCGTGATCCCGTCTGGGAGACCCCATGAACCGTCCTCGCCTGCCCCTCCTGCGGTCAGCCACCCGGCTGGCCGCACTCGCCCTCGCCACCGCCGGCGTGCTGCTCACCGTCGCCACACCCGCCAGCGCGGCCGTGCCCGCCGGCCGCTACGTCGCGCTGGGCGACTCGTACACCTCCGGTCCGCTGGTCCCCACCCAGGTCGACCTGAACTGCCTGCGGTCCAACCGCAACTACCCGTCGCTGGTGGCTACGGCCGCCGGCTCGTCGTCGTTCGCCGACGTGAGCTGTTCCGGGGCCACCACGGAGGACATCCTCTCCGGCGGCAGCGGCGCGCTGGGCATCGCACTGCCGCCACAGTTGAGCGCGGTCACGTCGAACACGGCGCTGGTGACGGTGCAGATCGGCGGCAACGACATCGGCTTCTCCGGCATCATCACCGACTGCGCGGAGGCGAGCCTCAGCAGCCCGCTCGGCTCGCCGTGCAAGAACCGTTTCACCGCCGGAGGTGTCGACCAGCTGCAGGCGAGGATCGTCGCCGCGACGCCGAAGGTGACCGCGGTGCTCCAGGCGGTCCGCCGGGCCGCGCCGAGCGCGCGGGTCGTGGTGCTGGGATACCCGGCGATCCTGCCGGACACCGGGTACGGGTGCTGGCCCGTCGTTCCGATCGCCTACCAGGACGTGCCGTACCTGCGGGGCGTCGAAAAGTCGCTCAACGCCATGCTGGCCAGCGCCGCGAACGCCAACGGCGCCACCTACGCCGACGTCTACACCCCGTCGATCGGCCGCGACACGTGCAAGAGCAGCGGTACCCGGTGGGTCGAGGGGCTGGTGCCCCAGAACGCGGCCGCCCCGTTCCACCCGAACGCCCGGGGTGAGCAGGGCATGGCCACGGCCCTGCTCGCCAAGCTGAACAGCTGAGCCGGCCCGCGATCGGTTGAACCTGCCCCGTCGGCAACGGCGGGGCAGGTTCGCGGCTGCCGTCTCAGCGACGTGGCGATGCCCAGCCGCGCTGGTGCAGCCGTTCGATGCCGTCCAGCAGCAGGTCCAGCGCGAACTCGAACTCGAACTGGTCGTCACAGCCCTGCCCCAGGACGGACTCGTCGTCGTGCGACGCCGCCATGGCGATCTCCGCGACGTGCGGGAACCTGGCCGCGATCTCCGGTGGTAGGGCCGCCGGCGGTGGAGCCGGGTCGGCCCTGCCCGACCGGCCGGCGCGCCGGGAGTCGTCGAAGAGTTCCTGGCTGAAGCCCAGAATTCGGCTGCCCATCGCGTGCATCACGTGGTGCGCGAGATCGACGGAGAATCCGCCGGCCCGGAACGCCCCGATCATGGAGTCGAGGTAGGCCAGGACGGCCGGCGTCGCCATGTTCCGCGTCTCGATCGCCAGCGGTGCCCAGGGGTGGCGCAGCAGCACCTGCCGCGCCGAGAGGATGCGCTGGCGGACCGCGTGCTTCCAGTCGGCCCCGGGCACGGGCGGGTCGATCTCACCGACGACCACGTCGATCATGCCGTCGAGCAACTCGTCCTTGTTGGCCACGTGCTTGTAGAGGGCCATCGGCACGACGCCCAGGTCCTGGGCGAGGTTGCGCATGCTGAGGGACTCGATCCCGGCCTCGTCGGCGAGCGCGACGGCGGCGCGCAGGATCCGGTCCCTGCTCAGCGGCGCACGGCGCAGCGTCTCAGCCTGCTCAGCCATCTCGCTCCTCGTCGTCGGGCGGGCATTCGAACCCTAATCCCCTTGACAGGTGTACGCCGTATACCTACCGTTCTCTACAAGGTGTACGGCGTACACCAGGGCCGGGACTTCGCCGGTCGGGTCGAGGCCGTCGGCGCCCGCGTTCGACATGTACGCCCGGGTGATGCCGTCTTCGGCGACCTCGGCGACGCCAACGGCGCGTTCGCCGAGTACGTGTCCGTGCCCGAGACCCTGATCGCGACGGCGCCGGCGAACCTGACGCCGCAGCAGGCGGCGGCCCTGCCGCTGGCCGGCATCACCGCGCTCATGGGTCTGACCAGCGCCGGGCGGGTCGAGCCCGGCCACCGCGTTCTCATCAACGGTGCCTCCGGCGGCGTCGGCACGCTGGCGGTCCAACTGGCCACGGTGCTCGGCGCGAGCGTGACCGCCGTGTGCAGCACCCGCAACGTCGATCTGGTCCGGTCGCTCGGCGCCGAGCACGTCGTCGACTACACCCGTGACGACTTCGCCCGCGACACCCGTCGCTACGACGTCGTGTTCGACCTGGTCGGCAACCGCTCCCTCGCGGCGCTCCGACGGGTCCTGTCCCCGACCGGGACGCTGGTGCTCTCCGGCGGCGGTGTGTACCGGGGCGGCAGCCTCATCGGCCCGGTCGGGCTCATCGCGCGTGGGAGGCTGCTGGCACCCTTCGTCCGACAGCGCATCGTCATCCTCGCGGCGGTGCCCGGTCGGCAGCACCTCGACGCGCTCCGTGCCCACGTCGAAACCGGCCGCCTCACCCCGGTCATCGACCGGACCTATCCGCTGCACGAGGTGCCCCAGGCCATGCGATACCTGGAGACCGAACACGCGCGGGCCAAGGTCGTCATCACCGTCTGACGTGCGACTTCGCCGTCGGTGTCGACGGTGGGGGCGGTCCGGAAGCGCCCGGTCGCGCGCACCCACGAGGACGGTCGACCGACCGGGCGGTGCTTGAGATCGGGAAGTCCGGGGTACCGAAAGCTTCATGCCGAGTGTGGGGCAAGTCGTCGGAGACCGATACCGTCTGGTCGAGAGCATCGCCAGTGGCGGTATGGGTGATGTGTGGCGGGCCGTCGACGAAACTCTGGACCGCTGCGTGGCGATCAAGATGCTGCAACCTCGGCTGGTCACCGACGCCGGCTTCGGCGAACGGTTCCGCCGCGAGGCCCGGGCGATGGCGGCTCTGCGTCACCCGGGTGTCGCCCAGGTCTACGACTACGGCGAGGTGTCCCGTGCCGGAGCGCCGGTCCTCGCCTACATCGTGATGGAATGCGTGCAGGGGCAGCCTCTGTCGCAGCGGATCGCCGAGGTCGGCCGGCTGGACGTCGCCGAGGCGATGTCGATCGCCGCGCAGACCGCCCGTGCCCTCCAGGCGGCGCACGACGCCGGGGTCGTCCACCGGGACGTCAAGCCCAGCAACTTGATCATCGAGCCGGACGGGCACGTCGTCCTCGTCGATTTCGGCGTCGCGGTGACGCAGGAGGCGGTGAGCCTGACCGCTACAAACCAGGTCGTCGGCACCGCCCTGTACATGGCTCCGGAGCAGATCGCGAAGAACGAGACCTCCCCGGCGATCGACATCTACGCGCTGGGCGCCGTCGTCTACCACTGCCTGGCCGGCCGGCCGCCGCACCAGGGAGAGACCGCCCTCGCGGTGGCGCTGCGGCACCTCGGAGAGGAACCGCCTCCGCTGCCCGAGGACGTTCCGGAGGCGGTCCGTCGGCTGGTCGCCACCGCGATGGCCAAGGAGCCCGCCCACCGCTTTCCGACGGCGGCGGCCATGGCCACGGCGGCGCAGGCGGTCACCGACGCGTCAGATGAGTTGCTGCGGACCGCCACCGCGGCGACCTCGATCGCGGTGCCGGCCGAGCACCGGTCTGCCCGGCGCTCCGCCCTCGGCGGCGCGGCGCGGCGGGCGGGCAGCCCTGGGTCCACCGGGCTCGCGGTGCTCCTCGGATCGCTGGCCGCCGCGGCTGCCGTCCTGGTGTTCGCCGATCCCACCGGGATGATGACGGGCCCGACCGGGCGGCCGTCGACGCCTCCCGTGGTGCCACCCGCGGTGCCGCCGCAGGGGGAGCCCGGCCCCGGTGCCGGCGGCGGCGAACCGGCCACCCGCGATTCCGCGGGTCTGCCGGTGCGGGCGCCCGGATCCCCGACCCCGACGGCCACCGGCTCGGCGGGCGGGACCACGGCGAGCCCGTCGGCGTCGCTCGGTGAGGGCACTGTGGATACGCCCGAGCCCACCACGTCCGAGAGTGCCCCGGCGGGACCGACGGGGGCCCCGACGGGTGAACCGACGGACGACCCAGCTTCGGGCCCGACCGACGAGCCGTCGACCGACGAGTCGGAGGCGGGGGAGGAGGCGGCGGGGGAGGAATCGCCGACGGGGCAGGCCGCCGTGCCGCAGGTCTAGCGGACGACGGCAGCGGCCGCACGCTCCCGCACCAGTCCACCGAGCCCGCCGGGAACGCGCGTCGGCAGCCGGGTCGCGCCGGGCCGGTGGCGGCCGGTGATGTCGGCGATGATCTGCCGCCGAGGCGACGGGGACGCCCATGGCGCACCTCTGGCGTGGCGGCCGGGGCCGCCACGCCAGAGGTGTGGTGTCAGGAGCTGATCAGGTCAGCCCGTGCTGCAGGTGACCGTCGGCCAGTTCCAGTTGCCGTTGGCCATGATCGTGATTCCGAAGTTGTTGCCGTTGCCGTTCGGTCTCGCGGTGACGGTGCCGCTCGTGCCGCTGACGGAGGCGTTCCAGCTGTTCTGCACACTCTGGCCGCCGCCGAGGCCGAGGCTGACGACCCAGTTGTTGGTGCCGCTGACCGCGACGTTGAGGTTGAACCGGTCGCCCCACTGCTGGCCGGCGGAGAGCGTCGCGTTGCAGTTGCCGTTGCTGGGCGGGTTGGTGGTGGTCGGGCCGGAGGTCGGGTTACCGCCGCTGCCTTCCCGGACGGTGATGTCGGAGCTGCCGCTGCTCTGGTAGCCCTCGGTGGCCATGATCTGGTAGCTGTGGTTGGTGCCGAGGTTCAAGCCGGCACGGGCCCAGGCGTCGAAGTGGTTGGCGGTGGTGATGGTGCCACTCGAGCGCTTCTGCTGGCGGACGCTCCAGAACTGGTAGAACGTCTGGTTGCCGTCGATCGACGGGGCGTTGACCCGCTGGCTGCGCAGGATGTCGTAGGTGCCGCCGTCAGTGGTGACCGTGCCCATCCGGGTGGCGCCGCTGCTCGGGTTGTAGCTGCCGAAGTTCTCCACCACGTAGTACTCGATGAGCGGGTTGCGCGTCCATCCGTACAGGGCGAGGTAGGTGTTGTTGTTGCCCGGGTTGTAGCTGCCCGAGTAGGTGACCGTCCGCCGGTTGCCGGTGGCCCAACCCTTGCCGCCGACCCAGTTGTTGGTGCTCCTGTCCCAACTGCTGGTGTATCGGCCGTCGGCGCGCAGCGTCATGCTGGCGTTGCCGCTGTCCTTCCAGAACGAGAAGAAGTAGCCGTTGTGCGTGCCGGTGAGGTTCGAGGTGAGGGTCCGGTCGGCCTCCGCGTACGCGTTGGTGGCGGTCATCGTGCCGGTGACGGCCAGGACGGCGGCGCAGGCGGCGCCGAGGAGCAGCCGCATGCGGCCACGCCTCCTGGGTCTGGTGGGGATCTCGCCGGTGTCGATCATTAACGTGTTCCTCCTTGTGGCGGCTGGCGGGGGCCAGCGGTGCGATACGGCCCGCAGGCTGTCGGTGGCCCGGGACGGCCATCGGCGTCGTACCGCGTGGTGGTGGCCGGTCGTCCTGCGCGACGACCGGAGGAGTGGGTCGCGGTGACTGGTGCTGACGGCGATTGAACACCGTCGATGGCGACCGTATTAACCCCGCCGTCGACTTGTCAACAATTTTCGGAAACACGCCGGCAACGTCGCGGCGACCGGCCATCTGCCATGGGAGCGATATCTATCCAGGTCAGTAGTCGATCAGAAGTCGAGATGCGCTACCGGGGAGCTGCGGTGGTCGACGAGGACGCGAGAAGAACCCGCCGAAAACTTCCGGAGACTTTCCGGACCGCAATCACCCGCCGGTCGAGGCGTGCGAGGCAGGCAGACGCCGGTCAGCTCCGGAGGGCGTTGAGCCGCGCGGCCTGGCGGGTCAGGTGGTCGCGCTCGGCGAGGTTGGCGGCCTTCTGGGCCGCCGCGGTGTACAGCCGCGCCGCTGTCGCCACGCTGCCGTCGCGCTCGTGCAGGTAGGCCGCGACCGCCGTGTGGCGGGGAAGTGCGTCGTCCAGTGCCGCGAGCGCCGCGAGACCGGCGCGCGGGCCGTCGGCCTCGCCGACGGCGACCGCGCGGTTGAGCCGGACGATCGGGCTGTCGGTCAGCAGCGCGAGTTCGTCGTACCACTCGACGATCTGCACCCAGTCGGTCTCCCCGGCGGTGCGCGCGTCGGCGTGCAGCGCCGCGATGGCGGCCTGGGCCTGGAACTCGCCCAGTCGGTCCCGGGCGAGGGCCGCCTGGAGGATTCCGACGCCCTCGGCGATCAACGCGGTGTCCCACCGGCCGCGGTCCTGCTCGGCCAGCGGCACCAGGCTGCCGTCGGCCGCCCTCCGGGCGGTGCGCCGGGCGTGGTGCAGCAGCATGAGGGCGAGCAGCCCCGCCACCTCGGGGTGGTCGATCGCGGCCGCGAGCTGCCGGGTGAGCCGGATGGCCTCGGCGGCGAGGTCGACGTCGCCGGAGTAGCCCTCGTTGAAGACCAGATAGAGGACGCGCAGCACGGTGGCGACGTCACCGGGCTGGTCGAACCGCACTCCGGCGACGGTGCGCTTGGCCCTGCTGATGCGCTGCCCCATGGTCGCCTCGGGCACCAGGTAGGCCTGGGCGATCTGGCGGGTGGTCAGCCCGCCGACGGCGCGCAGCGTGAGCGCGACCGCGGACGACGGCGTCAGCGACGGGTGGGCGCACAGGAAGTAGAGCTGGAGCGTGTCGTCCACCGCCGGGGTGGGGCCGGGCGGGGGTTCCTCGTCGACCAGGTTCTCACGCCGACGGCGGGCCGCGTCCGCCCGGGTCGCGTCGAGGAACCGACGCCAGGCCACGGTGACCAGCCAGCCCTTCGGGTCCCGCGGCGGGTCGGCCGACCAGACGCGGACCGCCTCGACCAGCGCGTCCTGTACGGCGTCCTCGGCCGCCGCGAAGTCAGCTCCGCGGCGGACGAGGACCCCGAGCACACTCGGCGTGAGGCTCCGGATCAGTGCCTCGTTCACTCCGTGATGGTGGGCGGCTCGGTCAGGAACGGGCGCAGTTCGAGCCACTCGTGGATCGGCTTCCCGTCCTTTCCGGGGGCGGCGGACAGCTCCCCGGCCAGCTCGACGGCGCGCTCGTAGCTGTCGACGTCGATCACCATCCAGCCGGCGATGAGGTCCTTCGTCTCGGCGAACGGGCCGTCGGTGACTGGCGGGCGGCCCTCACCGTCGTACCGGACGAACACCCCGTCGGGGGCCAGGGCCTGACCGTCGACGAACTCGCCGGTCTGCTCGAGCCGTGCCGCGAAGTCGTTCATGTACGCGATGTGCGCCGAGATCTCCTGCGGCGTCCACTGGTCCATGGGTACGTCGTTGACCGCGCTCGGGGCGCCGCGGTAGTGCTTGAGCAGCAGGTACTTCGCCATCGTCTTCTCCTCGGTGCGGGTGTGGGGCCCTTCGTGGCCGCCTTCACCCCGGGGACGGAGCTGGTCGCCGGTTCTCGACATGGCCGTCCGGATTATTTTTACTCTGGCTCAGGAGCGTGGGTGGAACCGGTCGGACACGGTGGCGCGGGACCGGCGTGAAACTTGATTCGTTCCAAAATAGTGAGCTAGTGTTCGTCGGGTGATGTCCGACTTCGAGGCGCAACTGCGGGCCGCTTCGCTGCGCGTGACCCGGCCTCGACTGGCGGTGCTCGCGGCGCTGCGCGACCACCCGCACGTCGGCACCGACGCCGTGATCGCGCTGGTCCGGGCGGATCATCCCACGGTGTCCCACCAGGCGGTGTACGACGTGCTGCGGGTGCTCACCGACGCTGGTCTGGTGCGGCGCATCCAGCCTGCCGGGGCGACCGCCCGCTACGAGTCCCGGGTCGCGGACAACCACCACCACATCGTGTGCCGCTCCTGCGGCGCGATCGCCGACGTCGACTGCGCCGTCGGCCACGCTCCCTGTCTCACCGCCTCCGACGATCATGGTTTCGTGGTCGACGAGGCGGAGGTCGTCTACTGGGGCACCTGTCCCGACTGCGCGACCGAACGCACGCCCCAGAGATCCGCAAGCTCGGAAGGAAGCACATGAGCGACACCCAGGACAACGGCCCCACCAGTGCGCAGGGCGTGGACCAGAAGGCAGCGGCCGGCTGCCCGGTCGCGCACGACTCGGTGACCGCGCACGGCAGCGAGAGCGAGAACCCGGCGATCGACTCGCCGACTCCCAAGACCGGCGGTCGTCCGCGCACCAACCGGGACTGGTGGCCCAACCAGCTCGACCTCTCGGTGTTGCACGCCCACTCGTCCAAGGGCAACCCGTTGGGTGCGAACTTCAGCTACGCCAAGGAGTTCGCCAAGCTCGACGTCGAAGCTCTCAAGCGGGACATCACCGAGACGCTCACCACCTCGCAGGACTGGTGGCCGGCCGACTTCGGCCACTACGGCGGCCTGATGATCCGGATGAGCTGGCACGCCGCCGGCACGTACCGCATCGAGGACGGTCGCGGTGGAGCTGGCGACGGCGGTCAGCGTTTCGCTCCGCTGAACAGCTGGCCGGACAACGCCAACCTCGACAAGGCCCGTCGGCTGCTCTGGCCGGTGAAGCAGAAGTACGGCCAGAAGATCTCCTGGGCCGACCTGCTGGTCCTGGCCGGCAACGTCTCCCTGGAGTCGATGGGCTTCAAGACCTTCGGTTTCGGCTTCGGTCGTGAGGACGTGTGGGAGCCCGAGGAGATCTTCTGGGGCCCGGAGGACACCTGGCTCGGTGACGAGCGCTACGCCTCCGAGAAGGAGATGGCGGCTGGCGTCGGGGCGACCGAGATGGGTCTCATCTACGTCAACCCGGAGGGGCCTCGCGGCAACGCCGACCCGCTCGCGGCGGCGCACTTCATCCGCGAGACCTTCGCCCGGATGGCGATGAACGACGAGGAGACCGTCGCCCTCATCGCCGGTGGCCACACCTTCGGCAAGACCCACGGTGCCGGTGTCGCCGACAACCACGTGGGTCCGGAGCCCGAGGGTGCCCCGCTGGAGGCGCAGGGCCTGGGCTGGCTGAGCACCCACGGCAGCGGCAAGGGCGGTGACACGATCACCAGCGGTCTCGAGGTGACGTGGACCGACGTGCCGACGCAGTGGAGCAACCGCTTCTTCGAGATCCTGTTCGGCTACGAGTGGGAGCTCACCACGAGCCCGGGTGGCGCGAAGCAGTGGGTCGCCAAGGACGCCGAGGCGATCATCCCGGACGCCCACGACCCGTCGAAGAAGCACAAGCCGACGATGCTCACGACCGACCTGTCGCTGCGCGTCGACCCGGCGTACGAGAAGATCTCGCGCCGCTTCCTGGAGAACCCCGACCAGTTCGCGCTGGCCTTCGCCAAGGCCTGGTACAAGCTGCTGCACCGCGACATGGGTCCGATCGAGCGTTTCCTCGGACCGTGGGTGGCGGAGCCGCAGCTGTGGCAGGACCCGGTGCCGGCCGTCGACCACGAGCTCGTGGGTGACGCCGACATCGCCGCGCTCAAGGCGAAGGTCCTGGAGTCCGGTCTGACGACCGCCCAGTTGGTCTCCACCGCCTGGGCGTCCGCCGCGAGCTTCCGCTACACCGACAAGCGCGGTGGCGCCAACGGCGCGCGGATCCGTCTCGAGCCGCAGCGCAACTGGGAGGTCAACCAGCCGGAGCAGCTGGCGACCGTCCTGACCACTCTGGAAGGCATCCAGCGGGAGTTCAACGAGGCCGGCGGCGCGAAGATCTCGCTCGCCGACCTGATCGTGCTGGCCGGTTCGGCCGCCGTCGAGAAGGCGGCGCGTGACGCCGGCGTCGAGGTGACCGTGCCGTTCCGGCCGGGCCGCACCGACGCCACGCAGGAGCAGACCGACGTCGAGTCGTTCCGGGTCCTCGAGCCGCGCGCCGACGGTTTCCGCAACTACCTGCGTCCCGGCGAGAAGACCCAGCCGGAGGTGCTGCTCATCGACCGCGCCTACATGCTCAACCTGACCGCGCCCGAGATGACCGTCCTGGTCGGCGGCCTGCGTTCCCTCGGCGCGAACACCGCTGGTGCCCAGCACGGTGTCCTCACCGACCGGCCGGGTGTGCTCACCAACGACTTCTTCGCCAACCTGCTGTCCCCGGGCACCCGGTGGAGCGCGTCGAAGTCCGAGGAGCACGTGTACGAGATCCGCGATCTGGCCACCGACGAGGTGAAGTGGACCGCCACCGCGGTCGACCTCATCTTCGGTTCCAACTCGCAGCTGCGGGCCCTCGCCGAGGTCTACGCCAGCCAGGACGCCCGCGACAAGTTCGTGGCCGACTTCGTGGCAGCCTGGACCAAGGTCATGGAGCTCGACCGCTTCGACATCGCCTGACCGCCTGACACCGACGAGCCCCGGCCGATCGCTAGTGGATCGGCCGGGGCTCGTCGGCGTTCACACCACTCGCGCCACTGTCGACGGGCGTCTGGAAAGGCGATTAATCTGTGGCCCCACACTCCATCGATGTGAGGAGATGCGATGGCGCGTCGCACCGGCCGGCCTTCCTACCTGTCGGACAGAGCCGATGTGCGTCATCGCCGCACGACACGCTTCGTGGCGGTCGCGGGGGCGGTCGCGCTGGTCACCGCCCTGTTGGGTGGGCTGGTCGGCTACCAGGTGGGCCGCCCGGACGCCACCGAGGCGGCCATCGCGACCATCCAGGAGGCCGAGGCGAAGCGGGACGCTCAGCAGATCCTGGAGCTGACCGGGACGGCCCGACGCGTCCGCGACCAGATCGCCCCCGTCCTGGCCGCCGTCAAGACGGAGACGTCAGCTGGGCGTGCGCCGGACCCGGGCCAGGCGCGCCAATGGCAGGAGATCATGCGCCAGGCGGCCGAGCCGTTCGCTGACCCACCGTCGGGCACCACCGCCACCAACGTGGCGCGAGGAGGGTTGCGCGCGGCGATCCAGCAGGCGTCGCTGGCCGTCGACGCGTACGCGCTGGCCGCCGACGTCCCGGCGGCGCAGCGTGCGGCCCTGCTGGCCGTCACGGCGCGACAGGCGGCCCAGGCCGTGACGATGTGGTCGGTCGCGGCGACCCAACTCGACCAGGTCAGTGTCGACGCCGGGCACGGCCATCAGCACGTGTTCCTCGACACAGACTCCCACGAGGGGCCCCTCACGCCGGACGGGTCACCCGAGGGAACCGGCGGCTGAGCGGCGCTTTGCTGCTCGATGTCGGGTTCGCCAGCGGGCGCCGCTGCCGAGCCCGGCCGAGCGGCCGGTCAAGATCTGGGAGTGGCCCGCCTGATCGGGTACGGTCGCTTATCGCAAAGTCTATGAACCAGATTGGCTTTCTGTGCAATGGAAGCCGAATCGGAGGGACACAGCCGTGAGGTTCCCAACTGCCGTCCGTCGGGCCGGTCTCGTCGCGGCGATCGCCGCCCTCGCGCTGAGCGCGGGTTGCGCCAAGAAGGATGACAGCGAGGTCCAGGCGAGCGGAGTCAAGCTGGTCGAGGCGGGCAAGCTGACCGTCTGCACCCACCTGCCGTACCCGCCGTTCCAGTCGAAGGACGCCAGCGGCAAGGTCACCGGCTTCGACGTCGAGATCATGGACCTGGTGGCCAAGGAGCTGGGTGTCGAGCAGACGATCATCGACACCCCGTTCGAGGGCATCAAGTCCGGCCAGGACCTGAACACCGGCAAGTGCGACGCGGCTGCCGCCGGCATGACCATCACCGAGGAACGGCAGAAGGTGATGAACTTCTCCGACCCGTACTTCGACGCCACCCAGGCGCTGCTGGTGAAGACCGGTAAGCCCTACAAGTCGCTCGATGACCTCAAGGGCAAGAAGTTCGGCGTCCAGGCGGCCACCACGGGTCGTGACTACGCCAAGAAGTTCGAGGCGGAGAAGGGCCTCCAGCTCGTCGAGTTCGAGGACCTCGCCGCCCTGCAGCAGGCCGTCTCCAACGGCCAGGTCGAGGCCGCCATCAACGACCTGCCGGTCTGGAGCGAGTACCTCAAGAAGAACCCGGGCGGGTTCGAGGTTGCCGCCGAGTTCGACACCGGCGAGCAGTACGGCTTCCCGGTTAAGAAGGACGCCAACCCGGAGCTGCTCAAGAAGATCAACGAGGTGCTGGCCAAGGCCAAGCAGGACGGCACGTACGACACGATCTACGAGAAGTGGATCGGCAAGCGGCCGAGCGCCTGATCATCGCGTGGTAACGGAGGGCGTGCGCCCCGCGCGCCCTCCGTGTCGGTAACCTCCGGGAAGGCAACGAGCGAACGTGAAGCTGCGACGCCGCCAGCGGGAGCGGTTGTCCCTCGGGCTCCAGTACCTGGTCTTCATCGCCGTCATCGCCGCGGTGCTCTTCGCCGCCGACTGGGACAGGCTGGCCGACGCGTTCTTCCGCGTCGACATCATCAAGTCGATGTTCCCGACGATCATCACCGTGGCGCTGCGCAACACCATCCTCTACACGCTGGGCGCGTTCGCCTTCGGTCTCGTGTTCGGGACCATCCTGGCGCTGATGCGGTTGTCCCGGGTCGCGCCGTACCGCTGGGTGGCGACGGCGTACATCGAGCTGTTCCGGGGTCTGCCCGCCCTGTTGGTGCTGTTCCTCGTCGGGTACGGCATCCCGATCGCCTTCCCGGAGCGCGAGATCCCGGGCGGGGTGTTCGGCTCGATCGCCATCGGCCTCGGGTTGACCGCGGCGGCCTACATGGCCGAGACCATCCGCGCTGGCATCCAGGCCGTCCCCAAGGGGCAGATGGAGGCGGCGCGCACCCTCGGCATGTCGCACTTCACGGCCATGCGCACGATCGTCATCCCGCAGGCGTTCCGGATCGTGATCCCGCCGCTGACGAACGAGCTCATCCTGCTCACCAAGGACTCGTCGCTGGCGTACGTGCTGGGTGTGACGGCGCAGACCATCGAGATCACCAAGTTCGGTCGGGACATGCTGAACGACCGGGTGAACGCCACGCCGCTGCTGGTGGCCGGCCTCGCCTACCTGATCATCACTCTGCCCCTGTCCCAGGTGGTACGTCGCCTCGAACTCCGCTACGCCAAGGCCCGGTGACCGCATGACGACGACCCCATCCCGCCCTGCCGTCGAGATCCGCGACCTGCACAAGTCCTTCGGGCCGCTCGAGGTGCTCAAGGGCATCGACTTCGAGGTCGGCCAGGGCGAGGTGGTCTGCGTGATCGGGCCGTCCGGGTCCGGCAAGTCGACACTGCTGCGCTGCGTCGACCTGTTGGAGGAGCCGACGGCCGGCAGGATCTGGGTGAACGGGGTCGAGATGACCGACCCGGATGTCGAGGTCGACGCGGTGCGCCGTGGCATCGGCATGGTCTTCCAGTCGTTCAACCTGTTTCCGCACCTGACCGTGCTGAACAACCTCACCATCGCCCAGCGCCGGGTGCTCAGGCGCGGCCGGGCCGAGGCCGAGCGCGTCGCCCGGGCCAACCTGGAACGCGTCGGGCTGACCGACAAGGCCGACGTGTTCCCGGCGCAGCTCTCCGGTGGGCAGCAGCAGCGGGCGGCCATCGCCCGGTCGCTGTCGATGGAGCCGAAGGTGATGCTCTTCGACGAGCCCACCTCCGCGCTGGACCCGGAGTTGGTCGGCGACGTGCTCACCGTCATGCGCAAACTGGCCGAGGACGGCATGACGATGATGGTGGTCACCCACGAGATGGCCTTCGCCCGCGACGTCGCCGACCGGGTCGTGTTCATGGACGGTGGGGTGGTGGTCGAGCAGGGGCCACCGCAGGAGGTGCTCGGCGCCCCGAAGCACGAGCGGACCCGTGCGTTCCTCTCCCGGGTCCTCGACCCGACCCGGGTCGCCCAGCTCGGTCAGACCGACCAGTCGCCCGAGCCGCCGGAGGCTCCCGCCCTGCCGGCGGACGACCGCCACCACCTCTGACAAACGATCCCGTACGTCTCTCGCCGGGTTGCCTCATCGAGGGCGACCCGGCGTCGACCTGTGCGCGCGTCCGCGCTCGTGCCGGTGGGCGTCGGCGTCCGCCACCGACTGACTGACCAGCCCGGATCCCTGCGGGCCGCTGTGTGTCAGCTTCATGTCAATCGACGGCCGTCGTGATGTCAAGGTAATCTTCTTGCAATCAGACCCTGTACTTTCGTCGATGGATTACATAAGTTGCTGTCATCCACCGAAAGTCTTGAGTCTTCCGAGCAAAGTTCGCGACGAGCCTCACCCTCAGTCGTGCTACCGCCCCCGTGCTCGGGTCGATGCACCCTGTCCTCGTCGCGTCTTCGCCCGGTTGGGAACGGAGACCCATGGACGATCACGCCGTTGGCTCCCACCGCCACCTGTCCCGCCGATCGCTGATCGCCACCGGCGCGCTCGCCGCCGGGGCGTTGGGCGCGTCCGCCCCGACGATCGGCACCGCGTTCGGAGGCAGCCCCGCCCGGGCTGCCGCCGGCGTCACCAAGAAGATCACCATCTACGCCGAGCAGCTGCCCGGCAACCTGTTCGGCTACGGCCTCGCGCCCGGTCAGGCCACCGTGCCCGGGCCACTGCTGGAGATGTACGAGGGCGACACCCTGGAGATCACCCTGGTCAACACGACCAACCAGCGGTTGTCCATCCATCCGCACGGGGTGGACTACAGCACCGAGTCCGACGGCAGCCCGTTCAACGCCTCGTTCAACAATCCCGGTGAGACACGGACGTACGTCTGGCGCTCACACGAGATGGTCGCCGCGGCGGGTCGGCGGTACATGCCGGGCAGCGCCGGTTACTGGCACTACCACGATCACGCGATGGGCACCGACCACGGCACCGCCGGTGTCGCGAAGGGACTGTACGGGGCGCTGATCGTCCGGCGCCGTGGCGACATCCTGCCGGAGAAGCAGTTCACTGTCGTGTTCCACGACATGATGATCAACAACCTTATGGCGCCGGCCACGCCCATGTTCGAGGCCAACCTGGGTCAGCGGGTGGAGTGGATCGCCATCGGCCACGGCAACCTGTTCCACACCTTCCACCTGCACGCCCACCGCTGGGCGGATAACCGCACCGGAATGCTGGAGGGCCCGAGCGACCCGAGCCTGGTCGTCGACAACAAGGACCTCAACCCGGGCAGCTCGTTCGGCTTCCAGGTGCTGGCCGGGGAGGGCGTCGGACCCGGGGCGTGGATGTACCACTGCCACGTGCAGACCCACTCCGACGGCGGCATGGCCGGGATCTTCCTGGTGCGCAACGCCGACGGCAGCATGCCACCGGGTGCCGAGGAGGCGATCCACCGGTTCCAGGGCCACACCCACACGCACGGAAGTTAACCGAAAGTGGGGACGGGGATGACCAGAAAAATACGACGAGCCCTTGCCGCGGTAGCGGCATTCGCCACACTGATTCCCGCGACGACGGCGGCAGCCGCGCCGCCACCGGCAGCCGCCCCGCAGGCAGCGCAGCCGCAGCGGACCGCCGTCCTGGTGTTCCACGGGCCGGTGGCCGAGCAGCAGGACCCGGTGTCCCGCGCGGTGGACACCATCAAACAGCTTGCTGCCGGTCATGACATCGATGTCACGGCCACCACGGACCCCGCTGTCTTCACCACGGCCAAGCTGTCCGCGTACCGCAGCGTGGTGTTTCTCTCCGCGACGGGCGCCGCGCTCAACCGCGACCAGGAGTCGGCGCTGCAGAGCTACATGAAGGCCGGCGGTGGTTTCGTCGGCATCGCCGACGCCGCCCGCGCCCAGGTCGACTCCACCTGGTTCACCGGCCTGATCGGCACCCGCCCGGCGGGCGCCATCCCGGTGGCCGAGCCGGTGGCCCGGGTGACCGCCAGCGGCGAGAACCCACCCAACGAGACCAAGGAGAAGCTGACCGACGGCGATGCCAACACGAAGTGGCTCGTCCGCACCCCGACCGCCTGGGTGGCGTACGAGTTGAGCGCACCCAAACGGATCACCGGGTACGCGTTGACGTCGGCCAACGACTCCTCCGGCCGGGACCCGAAGGACTGGACCCTCCAGGGCTCCACGGACGGCCAGACCTGGACCGACCTGGACCGGCGCACCGGCCAGAGCTTCCCGGACCGGTACCAGACCCGCCGGTTCGACATCGCCACCCCGCAGGAGTTCACGCGCTACCGGCTCAACGTCACCGCGAACAGCGGCGAACCGCTGGTCCAGCTCGCCGACCTGCGCCTGTTCACCGGCAGCACCACCGCCCCGGAGCCGCCCGCGGTGAACCGCGCGGTGGTCGACATCCTGGACCGGAAGCACCCGGCCACGGCGTCGCTGCCGCTGACCATCACCCGCTCGGACCGCTGGGAGAACTGGGACCCGAACCCGATCGGCACTGTGCACACCCTCGCCCAGGTCGAGGAGCGGCACTACAACCCGGGAGCGGCCGCCAACGGCGCCTTCCACCCGGTGTCCTGGTGCCGGGACTACGACGGCGGCCGGTCGTTCTACACCGGCATGGGCCACACCGAGGGCAGCTACGGCGAGGAGGCGTTCCGCACGCACCTCACCGGGGCTCTCAACTGGACCACCGGCCGCGTACGCGGTGACTGCCAGGCCACGATCGCCGCGAACTACAAGGTGGAGCGGCTCACCGCGGCCAACCAGACCGGGCAACTGGACCAGATCGGCGAGCCGCACGGGCTCACCATCGCGCCGGACGGCACGGTCTTCTACGTCGGCAAGGCGGCCTGCCCGAGCGGCCCGATCGCGGACTGGAACAACCCGAAGGTCGGCCTGGGCTGCGGCACTATCCACTCCTGGGACCCACGGACCAAGCAGGCCAAACTGCTCACGACCCTGGAGGTGATGGGCAACCGGGGCAGCGGCTCGGAGCTGGTGAAGAACGAGGAGGGCCTGCTCGGCATCGTGCCCGACCCGAAGTTCGCCGACAACGGCTGGCTCTACGTCTACTGGATGCCGCACGAGTCGGTCGACCGGGTGCAGCGGGTCGGGCAGCGCACCATCTCGCGGTTCACCTACGACCGCCAGGCGCAGACCATCGACCAGACCACCCGCAAGGACCTGTTGCAGTTCCCGGTGCAGGTCCACAGCTGCTGCCACGCGGGCGGCGGCATGGCGTTCGACGCCAAGGGCAACCTCTACGTCGGCTCCGGCGACAACAACTCCTCCGAGGGGTCGCAGGGCTACTCCGGCAACAACTGGACCCAGGAGTACCAGGGGATCTCCTTCCAGGACGCCCGCCGCACCTCGGGCAACACCAACGACCTCGCCGGCAAGATCATCCGGATCCACCCGGAGGCCGACGGGACGTACACCATCCCGGAGGGCAACCTGTTCCCACCGGGCACCGAGAAGACCCGCCCGGAGATCTACGTGATGGGCGTACGCAACATCGCCCGCCTCCAGATCGACCCGGTGCACCAGTGGCTGACCGCGGGCTGGGTCGGCCCGGACGCCTCGTCGCCCAGCCCCACCCTGGGCCCGGCCAAGTACGAGACGGCCACCATCATCACCTCCGCCGGTAACCAGGGCTGGCCGTACTGCATGGGCAACCGGCAGCCGTACCGGGACCGCAGCAGCACCGACGCGACGGTGCTGACCGGCTGGTACGACTGCGACAACCTGAAGAACACCTCGCCCCGCAACACCGGTCTGGTGGACATCCCGGCCGCCCGGGACAACATGATCTGGTATTCGCCCGACGGCGGCGGCCCGGTCTTCCCGAAGCGGACCGACGGCAGCGGCCTGCCGACCTACGTCGCGGCCGACGCCACCTACACCCAGCCGTACCTGCGAGGCGGCGGGCAGGCCATCATGTCCGGCCCGACGTACCACCGGGAACTCGTCGACACCACCAGCGGTGTGGCGTGGCCGGAGCACTGGGACGGTAAGTGGTTCATCGGCGACCAGTCCAACGCCGCCAACCGGGTAGCGGTCACCGTCGACCCGGCCGGTGTGCCGCAGGCCACCCCACCGGTGTACGCCGAGTCCCTGCGCGCCATCATTCCGGGAGGCAACGGCGACACCCGGCTGCAGAGCTGGATGGACGCCAAGTTCGGCCCGGACGGCGCGCTCTACCTGCTGGACTACGGCGGCGGGTTCTTCAGCCTGCACCCCAACCAGAAGCTGATCCGGATCACCTACACCGGTGGCGCCCCCACCCCGGTGCCGGCGGCGAACTCGGTCGCCGTGCAGAACAAGCCGCTGACCATCGCCTTCGACGGCGCCCGCTCCGGCGGCGTCAGCCACCGGTGGGAGTTCGGCGACGGCGCCACGTCCACCGAGGCGAACCCCCGGCACACGTACGCCACTGTCGGCACCTACACCGCGAAGCTGACCGTCACGTACGCCGACGGTGAGACCGCGACGGTGCAGAGCACGGTCACGGTGGGCTGTGCGGTGCCCGACAGCCGGCAGAACGTGTGGCTCGACGAGACGGACACCGGGGTGCCCAGTCGCCCGGTCGGGCAGGGCTGCACGATCAACGACCTGATCGACGACGAGAGCACCTGGGCCGACCACGACGCCTTCGTCCGACACGTGGGCGCGGTGACCCGCGCGTTGCAGGACGACGACCTGCTCACGGCCCGGGAGTCCGGCACCCTCACCCGCCTGGCTGCGGCGTCGGAGGTCGGGAGGAACGGGCGCACCGGCTACGAGCCGCTCTTCGACGGCACCGCCGAGTCGCTGCGCGGCTGGGAGCAGGCGCCGACGGGCTCGTTCGCCATCCAGCCGGACGGGTCGCTGCGCTCCAGCGGCGGCCTGGGCATGCTCTGGCACACGAAGGAACTGGGCGACTTCTCGCTGAAGGTGCAGTTCCGCGACATCGCACCGGGCACCGGCCGGGCCAACACCGGCGTCTTCACCCGCTTCCCGGACCCGCGGATCCCGCTGGAGCAACGCCCGCCGGGCAGCTGCGGCACTGTCGGATCGGCCCGCACCTCGCAGGCGTGGGTGGCGATCTACTGCGGACACGAGATCCAGATCTACGACGGTGAGACCGGCGAGCCGCAGAAGACCGGCTCGGTCTACAACTTCGACCCGGTGCCGCTCGCCCAGGCCGGCGTCACCCCGAAGGAGCAGTGGAACGACTACGAGATCCGCGTCGTCGGGCAGCACTACACGATGGTCCGCAACGGCGTGGTGATCAACGAGTTCGACAACACGCCGGGCAAGCAGTCCTCCCGCGCCGGCGACCCGCCGACGGACCTGCGGCAGTTCCTGCGCGGCTTCATCGGCCTGCAGAACCACGGTGACAACGACCTGACCGAGTTCCGCAACGTCCGCGTGCGCGAGCTCTAGGAGAGACGATGACCCGACGACTGACGGCTGCGCTGGCGGCGTTCCTGCTCACGGTGATCCCGTGGGCCGCGACGCCCGCCTCCGCCGCCCCGCGCGTCGCGGAACAGGTGTTGACCTGGACCGCCGACGGCGACATCACCCGCTACAAGTCCGCACCCGCCCAGGCGGTGGCCGGCGAGACCACGATCATCTGGGAGAACAGCGAGGCCACCGGCAACACCATCGGGATGCCGCACACGCTGACCTTCGACACCAGCACCGAGGGCTACAACCACGACGTCACGCTGAACATCCTGGCCAGCCCGTTCGACGCCAACAACGGCCGCCACCAGGCGACAGTGACGCTCACCCCGGGCCGGTACCGCTACTTCTGCTCGATCCCGGGGCACAGCCAGATGGTCGGTGAGCTGGTGGTCACCGACGGCGGTGGAGGCGGCGACACCACGCCGCCGACGGTGACCGCCGCCGTGGCCGGTGACCGCGACAGCGACGGCAACTACCTGGGCGCGGCCACGGTGACCGTGACGGCCACCGACACCGGTTCCGGTGTGGAGACCGTCGAGTACCAGGTCGACGACACCAGCTTCCTGCCGTACACCGAGCCGGTGCGGGTGACCGCGATCGGTGACCACTCGGTGCAGTTCCGGGCCACCGACCAGGACGGCAACGTCAGTGCGGTCGGCTCCGTGTCGTTCCGGATCGTCGAGCCGGGGGAGGACGACACCACCGCGCCGGTGGTCACGGCCGCACTGGCCGGCGAGCAGGACGGCGACGGCAACTACATCGGTACGGCCACCGCCACGCTGACCGCCACCGATGCCGGATCCGGTGTCGCCACCATCGAGTACGCGTTGGACGGGGCAGCCTTCACCGCGTACACGAATCCGATCGTCGTGAACGCGGCCGGGATGCACATGCTGCACTACCGGGCCACCGACGTCGCCGGTAACACGTCGGCGGAGCAGATGTCCCACTTCACCGTCGTCGCCCCGCCGGAGGAGGACGACACTCCGCCGGCCGTGGCCGCCGCGGTGACCGGCGAGCGCAACGGCGACGGCGCGTACGTCGGTGCCGCGACCGTCACCGTCACCGCGACCGACGCCGGCTCCGGCGTGGCGTCGGTCGAGTACGCGCTCGACACCGGGGGCTGGACCGCGTACGCCACCCCGGTCACGGTCCGCGCCACCGGCGCGCACACCCTGCGGTACCGGGCGACCGACGCCGCCGGAAACGCCTCCACCGAGCAGTCGACGACGTTCACCGTGGTGGCGGACGGCACCGACGCCTGCCCCGGGTCCGACACCCGGGCCACAGTGGTCATCGACGGTGACGACACCGGGGTCGGCAACGTCGACACCGGCGACGGCTGCACCATCAACGATCTGATCGACGAACACGCCGACTACCCCGACCACGCCCACTTCGTCCGGCACGTCGAGGCGGTCACCGCCGCGCTGGTGGCCGGCGGAACGCTCGACCGGCGGCAGCAGGGCGCCATCGTCCGGGCCGCGGCCCGATCGGACGTCGGCGCATGAGTCCTCGAATCTCATCGACAGGGAGTACAACGATGCCCGGACGTACCGTCGCCAAGCTGGCCACCGTGAGCGCCGTCATCGCCGCCTCGGTGCTGGCCGTGGCACCCACCGCCCACGCCGACCTGGTCACCCACTGCATCGGCACCGGTGGGGCGGTGACCGTGCCCAACGACCTGTACGTGCCGGCGGGCGAGTCCTGCGCGCTCACCGGCACCACGATCACCGGCAACGTCACCGTCGCGGCCGGCGGCAACCTGGTGGTGACCGGTGGGCGGGTCAGCGGCGAGGTACGCGTCGCCGCGGACGGCTATCTCGACGCCACCGACACCACCGTCGACGGCCAGGTGGTGCTGGCCGCCGGCGGGTACGGCATCTTCCTCAAAGACGCCCAGACCGGCACCGTGACCGTGCGGCCGAAGGGCAGCGCGACCATTGACAGCTTCCTGTTCGCCGAGGAGTCGACGGTCGCCGGGAACGTCACCGTCGGCGCGGGTGAGGTCCGGCTCGACCGGGGCACCCAGGTGCAGCGCAACCTCAGCAGCACCGGCACCTACTACACCGACCTGCACGACTCGTTCGTCGACGGCACGCTGTCGGTGCTCAACAGCGCCACCGGCAGTGTCGTGTGCGGCAGTGCGGTACGCGGCAAGGCCACCTTCGCCGGCAACCTGGGCGGCGTGCAGGTCGGCCCGAACGGCGCCCTCGACAGCTGCGCCTCCGGTGGCTACTGGGGTGGGGACGTCAGCATCACCAGCACCACCGGTGGCGTCACCATCGACGACAACATCATCAACGGTCAGTTGACGGTGACCGGCAACGACCCGGCGGCCCAGGTGGCCGCCAACAACCGGATCCGTGGTGGCGTGACCGGCGACCAGGCGGCCACGACCACCAACCGGGCGGCACGGGTGGCCGCCGGGGACCGGGAGGACGCCGGTGACCAGCGGGCCGAGGTCCGCCGTACCTCGGCGGTGCAGGAGGCCACCGCGGCCGGCGTCGCGAGGCTCTAGACGAGGGAGTCCTGACCTGGCTGGGGCGGTGGGCGCAGCCGGCGGCCGTCGGTGACCGTCAGTCACCTCCGTTGGGGAGGATGCGGTAGTGAGCGATATACCTCAGAGTCATATTCATACCTCTGAGGTATATCGCTCAACAGCACATCGACATAGCGGGCCAGCTGAAGCGCACGCTGTCCCCCTCTTGAGTAGGGAAGCACTCGTCCAGGCCCGTGGGGTGCAGGCGGTCAGGAGGAGGAGAGCAGGTTCCCCCCTTCGCTGCGTGATTTTCGGAAACAGCGCAGCGGGCAGTGGACGCGGAGAGAATTGCGGCCACGGAAAGCACGAGAGCCCGGGGGACGTTCGATGGAGTCGCGAAGGCGAATGGCGCTCGTGGTGGTGACCGTCGCGGCGGCACCGCTGCTTCTCGGGGGGTGCACTGTCGAGCGGAAACCCGTCGCCCGACCCGCCGAGCAGGTGGTGCCATCGCCCGAACTGACCCTCACGCCCGCCGACCTGTCCCGGGACGTGCCGCTCAGCGCCGAGGTGGCAGTGCACGTCAAGGGCGGGACGATCACCGCCGTGCGCATCGCCGACGACGAGGGCGTGCTGGTCGGTGCGGCACCACGGGAGGACGGCTCGACGTGGGTGCCGACGGCGCCGTTGCAACCACAGCGCACCTACACGGCCGAGGTGACCGCCACCGGCGACTCCGGACGGGCCACCACCCGCACGACGACCTTCACCACCATGCCGGCGTCGACGAAGCCGCAGGTGACAAGCACGCTGTACTTCGCCGACAAGCAGACGTACGGCACGGCCATGCCGGTGACCCTCGCTTTCGATCCGCCCATCGCCAAGGCGAACCGCGCCGACGTCCAGCGCCGGTTGTTCGTCAGCACGAACCCACCGCAGCCGGGTGCCTGGTCCTGGGTGGATGACGGCAGTCAGGTCTACTACCGCGCTCCGGACTTCTGGCGGCCGGGCACGACCATCAGCGTCCGGGCCGGCCTGGAGGGCCTGCCGATCGGCAAGAACCACGTCGGTGACGCCGACCGCACCGCGACGTCCACGATCGGGCGGCAGGTGGCAATCGAGGTCGACAACGCCACCAAGCAGATGCGCGTGCTGCGCGACGGCAAGCTGATCCGCAGGATCCCGGTCAGCCTCGGCAAGCCGAGCACGCCGACCTCCAGCGGCAAGATGGTGATCATGGAGAAGCACCAGCGCACCACGTTCGACACGCGCGGCGAGCCGAACGGCGGCTACGTGGTGAACGTCCAGGACGCGCAACGGCTCACCTGGGGCGGCGAGTTCATCCACGGAGCGCCCTGGTCGGTGTCGGACCAGGGGCACCGCAACGTCTCGCACGGCTGCACGAACATTTCGGCGGCCAACGCCGACTGGCTGATGGGCGTCACCCAGGTCGGTGACCTGGTCACCTTCACCGGCACCGAGGTCCGGCTGCAGCCTGGCAACGGGTGGACGGCCTGGAACACCAGTTGGGACCAGTTCGTCAAGGGCAGCGCACTGCCGGTACCCCCCGCTCTTCGACCGGCTCCGACCCCGGTGCCGCACGCGGACGCGGTCGGCGGCGGTTCGCCGACGCCGGGTCCCGCCGCCTCCGGCGGCTGAACCCGCAGGTGTCCGGCTAGCTGCGCGGCGGGTCGGTGGCCGTGGCTCAGGCCGGGGCGAGTTCCGGGACGCCGTAGTGCTGGTCGAGGACCTGCATGGCGGCACCCGCGGCGATGACGTCGGCGCCGAGGCTGGACAGGGTCACCCTCGTGGTGAGCCAGTCCGCGCGTCGCGCGTCGGCCTGGACGGCCTCGGTGACCGCCGTGAGATAGGTCCGCGAATGCCGTAGGAGATCCGCGCCCGCCAGCACCACGTGGGCGAGGTCGAGTGTCTGGAGAAGGTTGACCACGCCCACCGCCACGACGCGGGAGGCCAGGTCGATGTCTCCGGCATCGGTGGCCTGGTTGTGCACGATCTCCAGGCACCCGTGGCGACCGCAGACGCAGCGAGGTCCGTTCAGGTCGACGACCGTGTGGCCGAATTCGCCCGCGTTGGTGTGCGCGCCCCGGTGGGCCGTGCCGCCCAGCCAGAATCCGCCACCGATGCCGGACTCGATCATGATGAGTGCCGCGTCGCCGAACGTGGCGCCGTGGCGCCAGGCCTCGGCCGTGATCCCGGCGGTGACGTCCTTGTCGAGGTGGACGGGCAGGCCGAGGAGTTTCTCGGCGATCTCGCGCAGCGGTACGTCGTGCCAGTGCCGCAGGCCGTGGGCGTCACGGACCAGGCCGTGGGCGTGGTCCAGCGGGCCGATCATGCCGATGCCCACCCCGGTGAGCCGGCCCCGAAGGTCGCTGCTGCCGGTCATCGCGTCGATGCCGGCCGTCAGGGCGTCGAGAAGCTGCTCCGGGGTGAAGTCGCCGGGCAGTGGGCTGACCATCGAGTGGCGCACGGTGCCGGCCAGGTCGACCAGGACCAGCCGCAGGGTGCGCCGGGCCACGTGCGCGCCGATCGCGTAGCGGCTGTCGGGGACGAGTTCGTAGACGACAGCGGGCTTGCCGATGCCCGTACGGCGCACACCGGCGGGACGGATCAGGCCGTCGGCGCTCAGACGGGCGATGACCTTGGAGACCGCCTGCGGTGTCAGCCCGGTGGCCTCGACCACGGTCGACCGCTCGAACGTTCGAACGGTGCGCCCCAGTGCCATGACCCGTGCCTGGTTGTAGCCGCGCAGGAACCGCACGTCGGCAGTGATGCGAGTCATCTCACCACCCTATTACGCAACGCTGTTGCTAAATTTTTCCGGTGATCGAGTTGAGCAGAGGTCGACGGGTGGCGGCATTGGTCGCGCTGGCACTGGGTGGCGTCGCGATCGGCCTGACCGAGTTCGCGGCGATGGGCCTGCTGCCCGACATCGCGCGCGGCCTGCTCCCGCAGGAGTACGCCCGGTCGTCCTCGGACGCGGTTGCCCGAGCGGGATGGACGATCACCGCCTACGCTCTCGGCGTGGTCGTGGGCGCGCCCCTGATCGCCGCGCTGAGCGCCCGCCTACCCCGCAAGAAGCTCGTGCTCGGGTTGCTCGCGCTCTTCGCCGTCGGCACTGTCGCCTCCGCGATCGCCCCCACGTTCGACCTGGTGCTGGTGGCCCGGTTCGCTGCGGCGTTGCCGCACGGGGCGTACTTCGGGGCGGCCGGTCTGCTCGCGGCGACCCTGATGGGCCCCGGCAACGAGGCCCGGGGCTTCGCCACAGTGCTCAGCGGCCTGACCGTGAGCAACGTGGTCGGCGTACCCCTCATCACCCGGCTCGGGCAGGCGGCCGACTGGCGCGTCGCGTACCTGGTTATCGCCGGTGTCTTCCTGCTCACGCTGCTGGCGGTGCTGGCGGTCGTGCCGGAGGTCGCCGCGACGGTGGACGGCTCACCGGCCGCCGAGCTGAGGTCGCTGCGGTCCTCGCAGGTCTGGCTTGTCGCGGCGACGGGGGCGGTCGGGTTTGCCGGGTTCTTCGCGGTCAACACCTACATCGCCCCGGTCACCACCGACGTGGCCGGCCTCTCGGCCACGACGGTGCCGTGGGCTCTGGTCGCGGTGGGGCTCGGGATGACCGTGGGAAATGCCCTGGGTGGCTGGTTCGCCGACCGTGACCTGCAACGGAGCATGGTCATCGGCTTCGTGGCGATGACCGTGAGCATCGCCGCGTTCAGCCTCGTCGCGTCGACACGGGTCGGCCTCTTCGTCGGCGCGTTCCTGGTCGGCGCGACCAGCCTCTACCTCGGGCCGGTCCTACAGGCGCGCCTGATCACGGTCGCCCCCCGAGCACAGATGATGGGCGCGGCGCTCAACCAGTCCGCCATGAACATCGCGAACAGTCTGGGCGCGGCCCTGGGCAGCGTCGCCATCGCCGCCGGGCTCGGTTACCTCGCGCCGGCCCGGGTGGGCGTCGTCCTGGCGATTGCCGGGCTGGCCCTGGGGATGGTGAGTTTCGCCGTCGGACGCCGTACGCGTGAGCGGGTCCCGGCCACCGTCGCGAGCTGACGGGGCCGGGCTGCCCGCGACCGGGTCAGAAGTCGTCGACGCTGACCGTCACGCGATGGGCACTCGATCTCCAGTTCGGCAGGTTGATCACGTCGTACCCGCCGCCGCGTTGACCCACGGTGATCCGCACCAGGCCGAGGTGCGCCGGCGCCGACGGGATGAACAGGTCCACGCCGGTGATGAAGGTCTGGCTGAAGAACTCCGGCAGCGGCGCGGTCAGATCGGTCACGCCGTCGCTGGCGTCGTCGAACGCGAAGATGGCGATCGTCCGCTTGACCCGCGGCGTGTTCGCCGCGTTCAGGACATCCCGGCCGTTGATCCAGAGGTTGTCACCGGAATCGCCCTGGTCACCCCACCACTCCTTCTGGCGTTGGATCGTCAGCGCGGTGTGCCGGTCGCTGGTGTCCACCAGCGCGCCGAGCCCTTCGCCGGGAACGCTGGTCGCCAGGCGGACGAACGAGTCCGAGCGGAGGAACGGCTGGGAGTAGAAGTGGTGCGTCGGCGCGCCGGAGCGCACGATCGCGAACTCGTAGCGGGCCGTGGCGAGCACCGGGACGGGACCGAACGCGCCGTCGCCAGTCAGGGGCAGCCGATGAGTGGGTCGGTCCGACAATCGACCGCCGGTCAGCGAGTTGACCGGGTAGACCTCCAGGGTGGCGTCGGTGACGCCGACGTTGCTCGGGAAGAGCACCGCGCGACCGGAGACCTGGGCCGTGCCGAAGAGTTGCGGCACGATCCGCGTCGTGTGTGGCGCGCGACCCCGAAGGAAGCGGAAGATCTCGCCGAACGACTCCGCCGACGACACGGTCTGCGTGTGGGACTGGTCCGGGAGGTGCACGTTCGTCGCACCGACGATGGCGCGGGCCGGATCGCCCTCACCCCAGATCGCGAGCGTGGGCACACCGCCCGGCGTGGACGTCGCGGTGCGCCCGTCCAGGTTGACGTAGTGCGCGACCCGGGCGGCACGCGCCGGTGAGCTGGTGAGGTAACCCTGCAGGACGAAGGTGCCCAGGGAGTGCGCGAGCAGGTCGACCCTGTCCGCGCCGGTCGTCGTCAGCAGGCGGGAGATCCGCGCGTCGAGCCCCGCGTACACCTGGGGGAGGATCGTGGCGATGTTCGGCGAGTCGTACTCGTGGGCCTCGATGATGTCGATCGGGTAGCCGTTGCTGGCGAGACGTTTGGCCTGGGTCTGGAACTGTGCGGCCGACCCGGCGCTGCCGTGCACGAAGATCACCGGGCGGTACGTCGGCGTGGCGGCGGCGTCGGCAGCGCGCGGAACGGGAGCGACGGACAAGCCGACGGCGAGGGCGCCTCCGGCCAGCACGCAGAGCAGTCTCCGGCGGAACGTGTGCATCGGTCCTCCACCCTGAGCGACAAAGTATGTGCACTGTTAGCGCAAGTATCGTGTCAGGGTGAGGCGCGGCGGTCCACACCTTCTCGGTCAGTTGACCTCTTTGGCGAGCAGGTCGCCGACAGCGGCCCGGACCGGGTCGGGGTTCGCCCAGCTCCAGTTGGGATGCGCGCGGTTGGTGAGCAGGGCCAGGACGAGTCTGCGGCCCGGGTCGACCAGGAGCGAGGGGCCGGCGAAACCGGTGTGGCCGAACGTCCGGGCCGAGGCGAGCCGACCCATGAACCAGCTCTGGTTGAGCACGACCCCCAGACCGTGGGCGGCGGTCCGATTGGGCCGCTCCGGGTCGACGGCGGGTTTCCCGGAGTTCTGGTTGGTGAGCATCCGGCGTACGGTCGCCGCCGCGAGGACCCGCCTGCCCTGGTGGGTGCCCCCGTCGAGGAGCATCTGACCGATCACCGCCAGGTCGGTGGCGGTGGCGAAGATGCCGGCGTGACCGGCCACACCGCCGAGGTGGTTGGCGACGTCGTCGTGGACGGTGCCCCGGAGCAGACCCCGCGACGAGCGGGCGTCGGTGGCGACGAGACGACCGGCCTTCGCGCTGCTGGACAGCCAGGTGTTCGGGTTGAAGCCGGTGTCGCGCAGGCCGAGCGGGCCGGTGAGGCCGCTCTTGAGCGCCTGGTCGAGACGCTGGCCGGTGACCTTCTCGACGATCTTGCCGGCGACCATGAGCCCGACGCTGGAATAGCGGAACGTGTTGCCGGGCACGGCACCGGAGACCAGCCCGGTGGTGAGCACGGCGTTCCAGCGAGCCGCGTTGTCGGCAAGCCCGGTGACCTTGGCGCCGACGGGCAGACCGCTGGTGTGGGTGAGCAGCATCTCGACGGTGATCCGCTCGGTGCCCGCGCCGGCGAAGGCGGGCAGGTAGTCGCGGACCGGCGCGCCCAGGTCGACGCGTCCCTTGTCGACCTGCTGCAACAGCAGGATGGCCGTGTACACCTTCGTGACCGAGGCGAGGTCGAAGACGGAGTCGGGGCGCATCTCGACGCGCTGGCTCGCCGCGAGCAGCTTGGGGCCCGCGCCGTAGCGCAGCGCCTCCCCGACCGCGGTGTGCACGGTGGTCTTCCCGTCGACCAGGACGACGGCGACAGCACCGGCGAAGCCCTTGTGCTGGACGGTCTGCGGTGTGGCGGGCAGGTGCCGCCGCAGCAGCGCGGTCACGTCCTGCGCGTAGCGGGCCTGCCCGGCCGGCGCGGCGGCGCCGCTCGGGGACGCGGCGGCGCTCGGTGAGCCCGACGGCGACGTGGCGTTCCCGGCCCCGCCGAAACCCACCCTGTTCCCGGCGGCGTCGGTCGCGGTCACCGCGTCACCGGGACCGGCCACACCCGGGTCCGGCGGGCCACTGTCGCCGCACCCGGCAATGGCGGAGGCGGCAGCGGCCAGGCTGGCCCCGAGCAGAGTACGACGCGCAACGAGCATGCCGGAGATCGTGACAGTTGGCCCGGGCGCGCGCCAACCGAGCCGTCCGAACGTCGATGTCGTCCGCCGCATCGGTCAACAGTTGGTCACCTTGTGGACACGTCCGGTCGACGACTGACGCTTGTGCGACGATCGGCGGGCATCACGCCGAACGACCGTCCACCGGACCGACCGCGCACCGAACGCTGGCGGGCACGGCGGAGGGCACCACACCTCGCATCCCTTGGAGAGCACGATGTCCCTCTCCCCATCCCGGGTCTTCGCAGAGCTGAACGCGGCTCGACCCCCTGACCAGGCCGCCCCGATGATGGGTACGGCCGTCGTGGTCGGTGGCAGCGTCGCCGGCCTGCTGGCCGCCCGGGTGCTGTCCGATCACGCCGACAGCGTCGTCATCATCGACCGGGACGACCCCCAGGTGGCCGGCGCGCGGCCCGGCGTACCCCAGGGAACGCAACTGCACGCGCTGCTGCCCGGCGGTCTCCTCCAGCTGGAGCGCCTGTTCCCGGGATTCCGCGAAGAGGCGCTGGCGCACGGGGCGATCGAGGCGCCACCCGAAGCCCGACGCAACTACCTCGACGGCCGCGCGAAGGTCGTCGTCCCCGACGACGCCGACAGCCTGGCGGGCAGCCGGCCGCTGCTGGAGGGCCTGATCCGTCAGCAGGTGCTGCGGCTTCCCAACGTCAAGACGGTCACCACCCGAGCCACCGGCCTCGTGTTCGAGGGCAGCGCGGTCACCGGTGTGCGCTGCGAGGTCGGCGGGGTGGTCGGCGTTGAGAGGGGCGACCTCGTGGTGGACGCCATGGGGCGGTCGAGCCGACTCTCGGACTGGCTGGAGCAGGCCGGCTGGGACCGGCCGGTCACCCGGCGGATGACCGTGCACCTCAACTACGCGACCGCCCTGTTCCGGCGCCCGGCGGTCACCCCGCCCTCGACGGTCGTGCTGGCGCTGCACACCCCGAAGATGGGGCTGGACGTGGCCGGGGCCGCGTTCTTCGCCATTGAGGACGGCCGGTGGATGGCCATGATGGCTGGTTACGGCAACGACCGCCCGGGGCGCACCGCGGAGGACTTCGTCCGCCGTCTGCGGGAGCAGTTCCCACCCGAGTTCGGCGAGGTCGCCAATCAGGAGATGCTCGGCGACGTTCAGACCTACCACCATGCCGACAGCCGGCGACGGGACTTCCACACGCTGAAGCGGTTTCCGGCCGGCCTGGTCAGCGTCGGCGACGCCGTCGCGTCGTTCAACCCGGTGTACGGGCAGGGGATGACGTCGGCGGCCCTGCACGCGGCCTGCCTGTCGATGTATCTGCGGTCCGGCCCCGATCTGCGGGCGCCCGCGCACCACTTCCTCGCGCTGCAACAGGTCGTGGTCGACGCGGCGTGGTCGATCTCGACCTCCGCCGACCTGGCGTTGCCCCACGTCGACGGGCCCTACCCGCGCGGCTACCGGATCTCCAGTTGGGCGAGCCGGCAGATCATCGCCGCCACTGTCACGGACGTGGCGACCGCGCGCCGGTTCAACGACGTCGTCTCCATGCGCGAGCACCCACGGGCGCTGGCCCGGCCCGGCGTGCTCCTCGGCGCGCTGCGCGCCAACCGACGCGCGCGCTGACGACCCCGCACCTGAGCACTGACGACCCGGCGGCCTCGTGACGAGGCCGCCGGGTCCGATCGTCTAGCGGGGGAGCTTGCGCAGGACGTCGACGACGAAGCGGTGGTCGTCGAGCTGCGGCAGCCCGGAGACACCGACCCAGCCCACCACGCCGGTGCCACGGACGCGCAGCGGCACCGCGCCACCGGCCGCCGCGTACCGCGAGGCCGGCAGGCCGTACCTCTCGGCCAGCGTCACCTGCTTGTCCTGGCACAACCGGGCCATGTACAGCGACGAGTGCTCGAACCGCATCACGACCCGACCCTTGCGGCGCAGCCACGCGTCGTTGTCGGCCGTCGATCCCGGCAGGCCACAGTGGAACAGCTGGCGCCCGGCCCGCCACACCCCGACCGAGACCGGCAGCCGCTGCTCGGTCGCGGCGGTGACGGCTAGCATCCCCAGCTCGTACGCGTCCGTCTCGGACAGACCCGCGAGCTCCAGTTCGCCCTCCTCGCGTATCAGCTCGTCCAGGGTCGGCCACGCGTCACGGTCAGCTGACATGTTTCTTCTCCTCGTCGAACAGGGCGATCACCAGGCGCAGGGCGCGTAGTCCTTCAGGAAACAGCCGTACAGGTCCTCGCCCAGCTCGCCGCGGACGATCGGGTCGTACACCCGGGCCGCGCCGTCGACCAGGTCCAGTGGGGCGTGGAAGCCCTCGTCGGCCAGTCGCATCTTCGTGGGGTGGGGGCGCTCGTCGGTGATCCAGCCGGTGTCGACGCTGGTCATCAGGATGCCGTCGGTCAGCATCTCCTCGGCGCTGGTGCGGGTCAGCATGTTCAGCGCGGCCTTGGCCATGTTGGTGTGCGGGTGCCCCGGCCCCTTGTAGCCCCGGCCGAACTGGCCCTCCATCGCCGACACGTTCACCACGTACTTGCGGCGGGCCGCCGCCGCGGCCATCGCCGGGCGCAGCCGGCTGACCAGCACGAACGGCGCGGTGACGTTGCACAGTTGCACCTCGAGCAACTCGACCGGGTCCACCTCCTGCACCCGCTGGACCCAGCTGTTGACCGAGTCGAGGTCCGGTACGAGGCCACCGGCGTCGATGGCCGTGGACGCCGCGATGCGTTCCGGCGAGGCGGAACCGCTGGTGAGTGCCAGTGCGGTGAGCGCGTGCGGGGTGAGCGCCGTCGACTGTGGCGCGGCGGTCAGGCTCCCCACCGGGCCACCCTGGCCGTCCGGCTTGGCGAAGGTGATCAGCTCCGGCAGCGGGCCGTCCGGCAGGGCCGCGGCCTCCGCGGCGACGAGCTGCGCGTACGCCCCGGGGGAGCGGCGGACGGTCTGCGCCGCGTTGTTGATCAGGATGTCGAGGGGGCCCTGGCTGCTGACCGAGTCGGCGAGGGCGATCACCTGGGCGGGGTCGCGCAGGTCGATCCCGACGATGCGCAGGCGGTGCAGCCAGTCCCCGCTGTCGGGCATCGCGGCGAACCGGCGGACCGCGTCGTGCGGGAACCGCGTGGTCACCGTCGTGTGGGCGCCGTCGCGCAGCAGCCGCAGAGCGATGTACATGCCGATCTTGGCCCGGCCGCCGGTGAGCAGGGCGCGCCGGCCGGTCAGGTCGGTACGGGCGTCGCGGCGCTCCCGGTTGAGCGCGGCGCAGGACGGGCAGAGCTGGTGGTAGAAGGCGTCCACCTCGCGGTAGCGCTGCTTGCAGACATAGCAGCCGCGTGGGTTGTGCAGGAAGCCCGCCGTCTCGCCCGCGACGGAGGTCGCGAGCGGGATGCCCTGGGTCTCGTCGTCGATGCGTCCCGGAGCGCCGGTGGCGGTGGCCTCCGTCACCGCCCGGTCGGCCGCGAGGATGGCGTCCCGCCGTTCCTCGCGTCGCCTCTGCTTGATCACCTTGTAGAGCCGCGCGGTGGCCCGCTGCACCCGCACCACGTCGGGATGGTCGGAGGGCAGCGCCTCCAACGCCTCGAAGACGCTGAGGCAGGCCTCCAGCCGGCTTCGGTCAATGCCGTCCTGACCGTTTTCGGTAATTTTGTCCACCGTCATGCGTCGTTGTCTCGTCCCGTATCCTGCCGGATCCAACCGGCTCGCCCCACGTCCGACCCGAAACTGTACGCACCGTGCGGCCCGCGACGCACCTCGTGCGTCAGTTGGCGTCGGCGTGGCCGAGGCGCCAGTAGCCCATGAAGGCCACCGCCCGCCGGTCCAGACCTCGCTCGGCGACCAGGTGCCGGCGCAGTGTGCGGATCACGCCGGCCTCCCCGGCCAGCCATGCGTACAGGGGCGCCGCGGCCACCTCGTCGGGCACCTCCCAGAGGATCTCGGTGTCCACGTCCACGTTTGGGACGGGCTGCGTGGTCGCCGACGCGCGGGGGACCAGCAGTTGGTCGGCGGCGACGGCGACGGCGGGCACCAGGCGGCTGCCGTACCCGTCGACACCCCGGGTCATCCAGCGGACCTCGACGCCGGGGGGCGCCACCAGCGGCAGCAGGTCGTCGGCGTCGGGCACCTCCAGCAGAACCACCCCCCGGGTGTCGAGGGGCAGTCGCTCGCAGATGCTGCCGATCGCCGGCACGGCGGTCTCGTCCCCGGCCAGCAGCAGGCAACTCCCGGCCGACGGTCGGAACTCGACCCCGCCGTGGTTGCCGTCGTAGCCGGAGTCCGGCCCGACGATGGCGATCTGGTCGCCGGCGCCCACCCGCCGGGCCCAGCGGGTCGCCGGCCCGCCGTCACCGTGCAGCACCAGGTCGACGTCGACCTCGGCCAGGTGCGGCCGGACAGCCCGCACGGTGTAGGTGCGGATCGGGTTACGCCGGTGCTCGGGCAGCGCCCGCCACTGCGCGTACCAGTCCGCGCCCTCGGGGAGATCCACCCCGTGCTGGCCGGGTAGCGGCAGCGCCAACTTGATGCGCTGGTCGTAACCGTTGTCGGCGAAGCGGTCGAGGTCCACTCCGGTGAAGGTCACCCGGAGGAAGGACGGGCTGAGTCGGCGTACGGCACGGACGGTGACGGTGAACACGCGCCACGGGGCGATGGGCAGGGTGTTGGTCATGGGGTGCCTCTCCGGGTTCGGTCCGGCGTCTACCGGGGGTTGTTCGTCTTTGCGCGCGACCGCCACAGCAGCCAGACGAAGTACGGGGCGCCGATCATGGCGGTGACCAGGCCGGCGGGAATCTGGGCCGGAGCGATGAGCGTCCGTCCGACGGTGTCGGCGATGCTGACCAGCGCCGCGCCGAGCAGCGCGGCCACCGGGAGCACCCGGGAGTGCCGGCCACCGACGAGCGCCCGGGCGGCGTGCGGGGCGACCAGCCCGACGAAGCCGATGACCCCGACGGCCGAGACGGCGGTGGAGGTGAGCAGCGCCGCCGCGCCGAGCGCGACCAGCCGGGTGCGTTCCAGGGGGACGCCCAGCACCCGGGGAGTGTCGTCGTCCAGCGCCATCAGGTCGAGTTCGCGACGGGCGGCGACCACGGCCGGGGTGAGCACCAGCAGGGCGATCAGCACCGGCAGCACCTGGGTGGGCATCCGGCCGTAGGTGGAGCCGGACAGCCAGGTCAACGCCTTGCCGGTGTTCCACGGGTCGAAGGCGACGACCAGGTAGGTGATGACCGCCATGCCGCCCTGCCAGGCGCCGAAGCCGATCAGCACCAGTCGGTCGGAGCTCAGCCCGCCGCGCCAGGCCAGGCCGTACACCAGGGCGAAGGCCAGCATCGCGCCGAGCCCGGCGACACCGGAGACGGCCCACACCCCGGCCAGCGGCACGAAGGTGAGCAGTGAGACGGCCCCCAGCCCGGCGCCGGCGGTGATGCCGAGGATGCCGGGCTCGGCCAGCGGGTTGCGGCAGACCGCCTGCACGGTGGTGCCGGCCACCGCCAGCGCCGCGCCGGCCAGGACCGCCGCGGCGACGCGCGGCCACCGCTGGTCCAGCACAAAGGTGTACGCGGGCCCGGTGCTGCCGTTGAGCCAGTTCAGCACGTCACCGAGCAGCACCCAGGTGTCACCGGCGAGCATGCCGACCGCCACGGCGCCGACGGTCAGTACGGCGGTGACGGTGAGGACACCGCGGTGGAAGGCGGCGGAGCGGACGGCCGCGTGGCCGCCGGGCGGGCGGCGGGTGGGGCCCGCGTCGCGGTGCCGGCGGGCGAGCCAGATGAGGATCGCCGCGCCGAACAGGGTGGTGACCACGCCGGTGGGAATGTCGACACCGGCCTGCCCGCCCATGACCGCGCGCAGCAGCACGTCGGAGCCGAGGACGATGATGACCCCGGCGATGCCGGACAACGGCAGCAGGATCCGGTGCCGGTGCACCCCCGGCACCACGGGGGCGAGCAGCCGGACGATCACCGGGGCGCACAGGCCGACGAAGCCGACCGGGCCGGTGAGGGTGACGGCCGCGGCGGACAGCAGCACGGCCAGCACCATGACGCTTAGTCGGGTGCGCCGCACGTCGAGACCGAGCACGGTGGCGGTGTCGTCGCCGAGGGCGAGGATGTCGAGGCGGTGCCCGAGCAGCATCAGCACGACGATGGCGCCGACGATCACCGGGGCCAGTTGGGTCAGCGCCGTCAGGTCGCTCTGCACCAGCGAGCCGTTGCCCCAGGCGAACAGACCGATGGTGGCCTGCTCGAACAGGAGCAGCAGCAGGGTGGTCACCGACCCGAGGGCCAGCGCGGTCGCCGAGCCGGCGAGGATGAGTCGGGTGGTGCCGGCCTGCCCACCGGAGGACATCGCCATCACCAGGCCGGCGGCGGCGAGCCCTCCGCAGAAGGCGAGGCCACCGGCGGGCAGCGCGGGCAGCGAGACGCCGAACGCGGCCACGGCGACGATCGCCAGGTGGGCGCCCGCGTTGACAGCGAGGGTGTCGGGGGACGCGAGTGGGTTGCGGGCGATCGACTGCAACGCGGCGCCGGCGAACCCGAGCGCGACGCCGATGGCCAACCCGGCGAGCAGCCGAGGCAACCGGGAGGCGATCAGGACACGGGCCGCCTCGTCGTCGGCGCCCGTCGCGAGCCGCAGCAGGTCGAGGGCGCCGACCGTCGAGGTGCCCTGGGTCAGGTGCACCGCGCCGACCACGAGCAGCAGCAGGATCGCGGCGACGAAGACACCGACGACGCGAGGCATGGTCGGGCGTCCGCCCGGAGCCGGCCGGGTGGCCGGCTCCGGACGTGGGGGTGCGCTCAGCACGCTCACACCGCGTACGTCTTGACGAGTTCGTCGATGTACTGCCTGCCGGAGATCGGGCCGCCGAAGGTCCACATGCCGTTGGGCATCTTGCGCACGTTGCCCTTCTGGACGAAGGGCAGCGACTTCCAGATGGCGTTGCCGGCGAGACCGTCGGCGAACACGTCGTCGCCGTCGGAGGCGTTGTAGAAGAAGCGCAGGTTCGGGTCCTTGAGGACCGTCATGCCCTCGACGTCGGTCTGACCGAGGCCCCACGCCTCGTCGACCTTGCCGGTCCAGGCGTTGGTGAGGCCGAGCTGGGTGCCGATCTCGGAGACGAAAGAGCCCTTGCCGAACATCCGGATGCTGACGGTGCTGCCCTCCTTCCAGCCGTCGGCGAAGGCGAACGGCCGGCCGGCGGCACCCGCGTCGGCGATCTTCTTCTTGCCGTCGGCGATGGCCGCCTCGAAGTCGGCGAGCAGCTTCTCCGCCTCGGTGGTCTTGCCGACGGCCTTCGCGATCATGTTGAGGTCCGCGCGCATCCGGCCGAGGTTGTCGGTGGCGTCACTGCCCTTGGCGACCACGACGGGGGCGTACTTCTCCAGCTGGCTGACCATGTTGGCGCCCCGGTCGTCCTCCATCACGATGAGGTCGGGCTGGAGGGCGACGATCGAGTCGACGCTGGGCTCGCCGCGCGTACCGACGTCCTTGACACCCGGGTCGAGCTTCGCGGAGGTGACCCAGGTGCCGTAGCCCTTGGGGTCGGCGACACCGACGGGCATGACGCCCAGGCTGACCAGCATCTCGACCTCGCCCCACTCGAGCCCGACGACCTTGGTCGCCGGGGCCTTGAGGGTGATCTCCTTGCCGCGGCTGTCGGTGAGGGTGACCGGGCCACCGGCCGCCGAGGAGGAGGTCTCGGGGGCCGCGGCGTTCTCGGTGGTGCCGCAGGCGCCGAGCGTCAGCGCGGCCACGACGGCGAGGAGGGCAGTGAAACGGGTACGGGTCATGACGGTCTTTCTCTGCTGGGGATGAGGGGTGTTCAGACCAGGGCGCGGATCGCGTGCCGCCCGACCGGGCGGGTGGTGACCAGTCCGCTGATCGGATCGGTGGTCACCTCGATGCGGATCCCGTAGGTCTCGGTGAGGGCGTCCTCGGTGAAGACCGCCGCGGGGGTTCCGGTGGCGCGCACCCGGCCCTGTTGCAGCAGGACCACCTCGTCGGCCACGGCGGCTGCCTGGTTGAGGTCGTGCAGCACGACGCCGACGGCGACGTTGTGGTCGTCCGCGAGGTCACGGACCAGGTCGAGGATCTCCACCTGGTAGCGCAGGTCGAGGAACGTGGTGGGCTCGTCGAGCAGCAGCACCGGGGTGTCCTGGGCCAGACAGGTGGCCAGCCACACCCGCTGCAACTCGCCGCCGGACAGCTCGTCGACGGGTCGATCGGCCATCGCGGCGACGCCGGTGACGTCCATGGCGCGGGCGATGGCCGCCGGACCGTTCGGATCCTCCGCGCGCCAGCGCCCCCGGTAGGGGTGGCGGCCGTATCCCACGACGTCGTGGACGGTGACCCCGCTGGGCACCGGCCGGCTCTGGGCGAGCAGCGTGACCCGACGGGCGAACTCCCGGGACGGGAGGCTGGCGGCGGCGATGCCGTCGGCGAGGTGGACCACGCCGGACTGGATCGGGTGCAGCCGGGCCAGGGCCCGCAGCAGGGTGGACTTGCCGCTGCCGTTGGGCCCCACCAGCGCGGTCACGGCACCCGCACGAAGGCTGATCATGGCACCGTGCACCACCGGCACACCGTGGTAGCCCAGACGGAGGTCGACGCCGGACAGGCTGCGCTCCCCGTTGGCCGACGCCAACTCGCTCTGCATTAGGTGAGGCTAACCTAAGGAAATGCCCGCGTGTCAAGCCGGTCCCTCAGCCGAGGTCCGCGGGGAGAGCGTCGGTGGTCGGGTCCGTGCACGCGTGGGGGATGCTGGTTCCGTGCAGATCACGACCCTCGGCCCACTCGCCGTTGACGGCCGACCGGTCCGGGGTGAACGGCTCGCCGCGGTGATCCGCGTACTCGTCGACGCGCGTGGACGGGCGGTGTCCACGAGCCTGCTCATGGACGCCGTGTGGGACGGCGCGCCACCCGACGACGCGACCGGCGCCGTCCAGGCGCTCGTGTCCCGGGTACGTCGTCTCGGTCTGCCCGTTGTCGCGGTGCCCGGCGGGTACCGGCTGCCCGCCGAGGAGATCACCGTCGACGCGGTCGAGGCGCGCGCGCTCGTCGACCGGGCGCGCGCCGTGCTCCAGGCCGGCGACGCCGGTGCCGCCCGCAGCACTGCCGATCAGGCGCGAGCCCTGTTCCCCGAGGTCCCCGAACTCGACACCGCAGAGGACACCCGCCTGTTCGCGGACGTCGCCGCGCTGCGCGCACAGGCGGCACTCGCCGGCGCGGGCCCGTTCGACGAGGTCGACCTGGGTCGGCTCGTCGCGCGTACACCGCCGGACGAGCCGTCCGCCGCCCTGCTCGTGCGGGTCCTCGCCGCTCAGGGGCGGGAGGCGGAGGCGCTGGAGGTGGTGGAGAGACTCCGGGTCGAACTGGCCGACCGGTACGGCACCGACCCGTCACCCGTGATCACACAGGTCCACCTGGCGCTGCTGCGCGGCGAGCTGACCACCCCGGCCGTCGAGCCCACGCCCCGGCAGCCGATGCGGATCGCCCTGCCCGCCGCGTGGCGTCGGCCGATGACCGCCCTCGTCGGCAGGGAACGCGATGTCGCGGCCGTGGTGGAGGGACTCGCCGACGCGCCGCTGGTGACGATCGTGGCAGCCGGCGGTGCGGGCAAGACCCGTCTTGCCGCCGAGGTGACGCGTCGCGCGGCGGCGGCCGGGCGATCGGTACGCGTGATCGAACTGGCCGGCCTGCGCTCGTCCGACGAGGTGCTGCCCACGGTGCTCGCGGCCCTCGGGGGCGCGGACACGTCGGCGACCGGCGGCAACCTGGGCCTGGAGCGGCGGGTGCTCAGCCCCGAGGAGCGGCTTCGCGCCGTGGCACCCGACCTCGACGGGTTGGTCGTGCTGGACAACTGCGAACACGTCCTCGACGCGGTGGCCACCGTCGTCGCGGACCTGGTCGCGGTGACCTCGCCCGAGGTCACCGTGCTCGCGACGAGCCGGGCACCGCTGGGCCTGGCCGGCGAACTGGTCCACCGGCTGACCGCCCTGCCGGACAGCGACGCACTCGCCCTGGTCGAGACCCGGGCGAGGGCCGGTGGCGCGGTGCCCACCTGGGACACGGCGCGGGCACTCGCTCTGTGCCACCGGCTCGACAACCTGCCGCTGGCACTCGAACTCGCCGCCGCGCGACTGCGCAGCATGCCGATCGACGACGTCCTCGCCGGCCTGAGCGACCGCTTCGCGCTGCTCGACGACGCCCTGCGCGGCCTGCCAGAGCGGCACGCGAGCCTGTGGGCGATGGTCGACTGGAGCAGGGAGTTGCTCGCCGAGGACGACCGTCACCTGCTCCAGCGGGTCGCGGTCATCCCCGCGCCGTTCACCGCGGACCTCGCCGCGGCGGTCGCCCAGACTTCGGACGTCCGTCGTGGCCTGGCGAACCTCGTGGAACAGTCCCTGTTGACCCTGGTCGAGGGGGACGGTCCGCCGCGCTACCGGATGCTCGAGACGGTCCGTGAGTACGGCGAAGCCCGCCTCGACGCGGCCGGTGCACGGGGTCTGGCCATGGGCGGCCTGGTCGAGTGGGCGCGGGAGCAGGCGGTCGCGCTCGCCGACCAGTTCGTCGGCCCCGGTCAGATCGACGCGCTCACCCGCTGCGCCGACGAGCAGGACAACCTGGTCGCGGGTCTGCGCTGGGCACTCGGCCAGGACGACGAGCCGGCCGCCGTCGAGATCGCCACCGCGCTGTTCCACCTCTGGGCGGTTCGGGGACTGCACCTGGAGGTGTCCGGGTGGGCGGCGGGTCTGCTGCACGTCGAGGACCCGAAGCGACGGCTCCACTCGGCGATCACCTACGGTCGTCGCAGCGGGAGGCCGCTGCCCGACGCCGACCGGCTGGCCTGGATGTGCCTGTTGATCGGGGTCAACGCCGGCATCAGCGGCGACCTCCGGCTCGCCGTGCTCGCCCGTCGGGCACTTCGGACAGTCCTCGCCGAACGGCCGGACGAGGTGTCGTCCCGGTTGACCGTGCTCGCGACGGCGCTACCCCTGTTCGACGCCGTCGACCCGGAGGAGAGCATGAAGGGCACCGTCGACATGGTCGGGCACCCCGATCCGTACGTGCAGGGGCTCGGCCTGTTCGCCCGCGCCGCGGTCCGGGAGAACGGTGGCATGTACGAGGCGTCGATCGTCGACGCCGAGCAGGCCTACCGTCGTTTCGAGATGGCCGGTGACCAGTGGGGCATGGCGATGGCGGCGGGTGCCGTCGGGCAGTTCCTGGTGCCGGGCAAGGGTGCGCGGTCCGCCGAGTGGCTGGCGCGCAGCGTCCGCCACATGGAGCTGATCGGTGCCACGCAGGATGCCCGGTCCATCCGGGTGCGGCTGGACGTGCAGCTCGCCCTCGCCGGCGACCCGGACGCCGAGCGGCGACTGGTCGAGACGGCGGCGCCGGGCGAAGCCGAGGCCGTGGACGCCGCGGTGGCGTGCCTCGGGCTGGCTCACGTGGCGTGGCAGCGCGAGCGGTACGACGAGGCCCGGGCGTACGGCGACGGGGTGATCCGCATCCTGGCCGGCTGGACCGGCCCGCCGCCACAGCCCCGCGCCATGCTCCGGGTCGCGGTGGCGGTCCTGCACCTGCGGGTGGCGCAGGTGCGACCGGTGCCGGGAGAGAACGCCGACGCGCGCGCGGTCGCCGCGCTGATCCTGGCCAGCGACGAGGCGCTCTCCTCGCGGGACCTGCCGGTCATCGGGGCGTGGGCGCAGGGCGGAGCCGAACTCGCTGCGCACCGGGGCGACGTGGCGGCCGCTCGCGAGTTGTTCGCGTTAGCAACGCGTATCGGCGCCCACGCCGGGACGTTCTTCCCACCCGGCGACGCCGAACGGCTCAACGCCGCCCTCGGAGACGAGGAGCAGCGTGAGCCGTTGGTGGCCGCGTGGCGCGGGCGGTCGGTCTCCGCGACCGTCGCCCGGGTCCGCGAGCTGATGGACGACCTGCTCGCCTAGGCCGCCAGTGCCGCGGCGATCGCTCTGATGAGGATCTGTTCTGCTCCGTCGGGAGAGGCGGCGGTGGGTTTTCCTTTGAGGTGCCCCAACCAGCCGTAGACCGTCATCGAGCCGCCGGCGATGCCAGGGAAGTCGGTGTCGATCCCGCCGGCGTACGTCGCGGGCCTCCGCAGCAGTTCATCGCTGGGCAGGTACGCGGGCACCTCGTTCGCGTAGCCGGCGAACATCAGTTGGCTCGACGTGCCGTATCGCGCCCGGAAATAGACGGCGTATCCGGACACGATCTCGCCGCCGGCCAGCAGCAGTCGAAGGTCCGGGCTGCCGGCGAACCTCCAGGACTGCACGGGCACCGGAATTGAGGTCGCAAACGTGCCGGCGTCGATCTGCGCGATCATTTGCCGCGCGTGCCGCCGGTAGTAACCCGGCAGGGAGAGATTGTTCGACCGCACGGCGTAAGCCGCGGACACATCCCGAAGATTGCCCGCGGTCAGCGTCACATCCAGCGGCAGGCTCACCTCCCGGTAATGGCTCGTCGTCGGGCCGGCGACCGGCCGTCCCGGCCGCAGCAGCGCCGTCGTGACGGCCTGCGCGAGCTCGGCGCCCCGCAGACTCCGCTGGGCCCAACCCCGCGTGCCAGCAGGGTTCTGGTCGCCGGCTGGCCCGAGAAGGAACTGGGCGAAGGCGCCGGTCGTCTGCTCGATCCGGGTGACCGCGTCCCCCGGGTAGTCCGGGTCGAACATGGTCTGCGACCCCGCCACCACCGGATGGCACCCGTAGCTGAACAGCACGGCCAGCGGCTCACCACCCGGCGTACGAGCCGTCAGGACAGGCACGTCCGACTCGACGTACGGCAGACTTTCCCGGTTTTTCGAGAAGTGCTGGTCGACGACCTGGTAGTCGAGGGTGCACGCCGTTCGTGGGCCCTCAAGTGTGTCCCGGACCAGCTGCACGATCTTCGTGGCCAACTGCTCGCCGTAGGCACGCACCTGTGCCTGCAGAGTGGAGTTCATCGCGTACGAGATGAACGGGTCCAATTTGTCGGGGAGCACTGGACCGTTGTGGGTGTGCGTGGCCGTCAGCGCGAAGTTCTCCGACGCCAGGCCGAGAGCGAGCACCTGGCTGCGGATCGACCTGTGCAGGCCACGGGCGAAGCCGAGAACATCGGCGGTGACGATGACGTGGGGCACGCCCGCATGCCAGAGGATCGTGCACCGTGCGAACAGCGGGGCAGCCGTCCCGGTCGCCTTGCGTGGCTCGTCCACGCCGTAACCGGCCAGGTACGTGTCCACCGCCGGAGTGATATCCACCTTTCCGACGGACAGCTCGGTGCCCGCCGCACCCAGCGCGGAGCTGCCGAGGAGGCTCTGGCCAACCAGCGACGCGGCGACGATGGACCCACCGGTGAGCAGGCGGCGACGACCGACGGTCAGTCGCCGATCACTCGGTTTGTCGCCCTCGGCCGCCTGCGCCTGGAATTCCGATGTGGTGGCAGCCCTGACTCTGGACATGGTCATTCGGCAACGATCTCCCCCGTGAGACGCCGACGCGCAACCGCCGCCTCGCATCACCAGTGAATGCACAGCGACGGTTGTCAGTATTGAGTTGAGGGGAATCATGGCGGACGCCCCGACCCCGGTCAATGGTTCGCGCGGCGTGCAGCGGCACGCCGGCCCGGCCTGCGACCCCGCCGCATCTGTTCGATAGCGCGGGCTGGGCGCGGACTCTGGTCTATCGTGAGCGGGGAAGTGCCGGTGCGGCGTCCGGGACGGTGTGCTGGTGCCTTGCGGGTCCACGTTCCGGCCGGGCCAACGAACTCATCGGGAGCAGGGCATGGGCCTCATCCACATCGAGCTGTTCGCCACCCTCGACCTGGTCGGGCAGTCGCCCGGCGGCCCCGAGGAGGACCCGGAGGGGTTCGCGTTCGGCGGTTGGCAGGCGCCCCTGCTCGACGAGGTCGCCGGGGCGCAGGTCGCCGCCGCGTACGAGGGCACGGACGCCCTGCTGCTCGGCCGGCGGACCTATGACATCTTCGCCGCCTACTGGCCGCACCAGGAGGGCGGCGAGGACAACGCCATCGCCAACCTCTTCAACCGCATCCCCAAGTACGTGGCCTCCCGGGGCGCGCCCGACCTCTCCTGGGCCAGGTCCACACAGCTCGGCCCGGATCTGGCGGGCGCGGTGCGCGAGATCCGTGACCGCCACCAGCACATCAAGGTCGTCGGCAGCCTGAACCTGGTGCAGACCCTGCTGCGCGAGCAACTCTTCGACCGACTCGACCTCTGGGTGCACCCGATCGTGCTCGGCGTCGGAAAGAAGGTGTTCGACGGCGGCGCGGTGCCCACCAACGTCACGCTTCTCGAACCGCCGGTCGCCAGTCCGAAGGGCACCGTGTATCTGCGCTACGGGATCGCCGCCGGCACACCCCGGACGGGCGACATGTCAGCGCCCGATCGTGGTGTCGGGCGCGACGACTGACGCCGTCCGGGGTTGCTGCCGTCGGCGGTGCATCCGGCCGGGCCAGCATTCGGGCACGGCGTCGGCAGGTCGAGGTGCCGACGCCGTGACCAGGTCAGATCTTCTTGCGGTACGCGCGCAGCGCCAGCGGCATGAACAGCGCGACGAAGCCGGCGCACCAGGCGAGCGTCCACCACACGTGGTTGCCGACCGGCGTGCCGAGGAACAGTCCGCGTACCGACGCCACCAGGTGGGTCATCGGGTTGACGTCCACGAACGCCTGCATCCAGCCCGGCAGGGTGTCGGCGCCGACGAACACGTTCGACGCGAAGCTCAGCGGCATGATCAGCGCGAACATCAGACCCTGGACGGCACCCGGGGTGCGCACCTTCATCGACACCAGCACCGGCAACCAGCTCAGGCAGAGTGCGAACAGTACCGCGAGCAGACACCCGGCGATCGCCCGGAACGGGTCGGTCTCGATCCGGAAGCCCATCACGTAGCCGATCGCGAGGGTCGACACGGTGACGATGACGTACCGGACGACGTCGCCGAGGACCGCGCCGACAAGCGGTGCGGAGCGGGGGATCGGCAGCGACCGGAACCGGTCGAAGATGCCCTTGGCGATGTCGGTGTTGAGGTTGACGCCGATCGCGATGGCGCCGGTGGCAATGGTCTGCGCCAGGATGCCGGGCAGCAGGAACTGGAGGTAGTCGTGGGTCGATCCGGCGACCGCGCCGCCGAAGATGTACACGAAGATGATGAGGAACAGCACCGGTTGCAGCGTGACGTCGATGAGCGCCTCGGGCGTACGCCAGGTCTTGATGAGGCTGCGCTTGGCCAGCGCCAACGAGTGCCGGACCAGCCGGAACGGTCGCGGGTTCGGGGTCGTTGTCGAGAGTGCGCGGCTTCTCGTGGGCGCCGCGTCGATCAGAGTGCTCATGCCGCGACCTCCGTGAGGCGGGTGGTGTCATCGTCGGATGCCGTACGCCCGGTGAGGGTGAAGAACACCTCGTCGAGGCTCGGCAGGTGCAGGGAGAGTTCGGTGACCGCGATGCCGGCGGCGGCGAAGCGCGCGACGCTCTCGGTCAGGGCCGTGTCGTCGGTGACCGGCACCGCGAGCACGCCCTTGCGGATCTCGTCGGCCTGCCCGCCGGAGCCGACCTGGGTCAGGATCGCCGCGGTGCGGGCCAGTTGCGCCGGATCGGACGGCCGGACCTCAAGGGTCTGCCCGCCGACCACCCGCTTGAGCCCTTCGGGGGTGTCGTGCGCGATGACCCGGCCGTGGTCGATCACCGTGATCGCGTCGGCGAGCGCGTCGGCCTCCTCCAGGTACTGGGTGGTGAGCAGGACCGTCGAGCCGTTGCCGACCAGTGAGCGGACCACGTCCCACATGTCCTCGCGCTTGGCCGGGTCGAGCCCGGTCGTCGGCTCGTCCAGGAAGATCACGTCGGGAGAGCCGACCAGGCTGGCGGCCAGGTCCAGCCGCCGCCGCATGCCACCGGAGTAGGTCTTGGCCTGCCGGTTCGCGGCGTCGGTCAGGTCGAACCAGTCGAGCAGTTCGGCGGCCCGCCGCCGGGCGCCGGTGCGCCCCAGCTCCAGCAGGGTGCCGAACAGTTCCAGGTTCTGCCGTCCGGTCAGGTCCTCGTCGACCGAGGCGTACTGGCCGGTGAGGCCGATGCTCTGCCGGACGCGCTCGGCGTCCCGTACCACGTCGAAACCGCCGATTCGGGCGGTTCCGCCGTCCGGGGTCAGCAGGGTGGAGAGGATGCGCACGGCGGTGGTCTTGCCGGCGCCGTTGGGGCCGAGCACCCCGAGCACCGTCCCGCGGGGAACGGCGAGGTCCACGCCCTGCAGCGCCCTCGTCTTCCCGAAGTTCTTCACGAGGCCCTCGGCCTCGATCACCAGGTCAGTTGTCATGCGTGCAGCCTGCGCGGGTCGGCTGACACCGCCCTGACAAGCCACCGACACCGGCTGACACCCGACGGCCAGGGCGGTGCCGGCCGCGGCTCGGTGATCGACTCGACTTCGCGAAGGACGCGCTGTCCACCCGCCCGCGACAGCGCGACACGGACCAGGGTCAGGCCGCCGAACCGTCCGTGTTCCGGATCATCTGCCGGAGCACCTTCAGGGTCGTCACGTAGTCGGCGTCGTCGATCCCGTGGTGAATGCGAGCGCGGATCGCCGGAGCGTGCTGCTTGATGGTGAGGCGAGCCGCCTCGCCCGCCTCGGTGATCCACAGTCGCTCCCGGTCGTCCCGGGTGAGCCAACCCCGATCCAGCAGAACGCCGGCCTCGGCCTCCAGATCGTCCTCGGACCTCAGGTAGGTGCTCATCGCCAGTTCAAGCTCGGCGATGGTCATGCCGTGACCGTCGGGTGAGATGTCGTTGCCCGACAGATTGCGGAGCAACCAGAACTGGGGCTGGGTGAAGCCGAACTCGGCGTGGCGGGCCCGCGTGAAGGCGATGAGGGCCTCGTAGGCCACGCCGGTCCAGTACGCGGCGGGCTGGGTCGCGAGTTCGGCGTCGGACAGGTGCGGGGTTGCCACGGGTGCCTCCTGGGGGTGTTCGACTGAGCGCGACCCTAGGACCTCAAGTCGTGTTGAGGTCAATGAGGCGACCGGGCTGTCCCCGTGCACGAGCCGCTACGGCCGAGACCGACCGGCGACGCCGTTCGCAGGGGTGTAGTCAGGTTTCCGTTGTGTGTAGGTTGCGGAAGTGACAAGAAGCGAGCGAATCGCGGACCAGCTGGACCGGCACTGGCAGAAGAACCTGCGGCCGCGGCTGCACGGTCTTGTCGATGAGGAGTACTTCTGGGAGCCGGTGCGTGGCTGCTGGAGCATCCGTCCACGTGGCACGTCGGCCGCACCGATGTCGGCAGGTTCGGTGGAATGGACGATGGACTCCGCGTCCCCCGACCCGGTGCCGGCGCCGGTGACCACGATTGCCTGGCGGCTGGCACACATCATCGTCTCCTGCCTGGGTTATCGGGTCGGTTGGCACTTCGGCGGCCAGGAGGTCGACTCCCAGACGTTCGCCTACGCGGGGACCGCTGACGAGGCACTGAGACAGCTCGATGAGATGTACGGGAGATGGAACGCGGGGGTCCGCGAGCTCTCGGACATTGACCTGGAGAATCCGCCCACGGTTGGTCCCGAGTGGTTTCCCATGGAGGGCATCGTCCTGCACGTCAACAGGGAGCTGATCCATCACGGCGCCGAGATTTCCCTGCTGCGCGACCTCTACCGCTGGCAGGACAAAGCTGTACCGCGCCGAACATGAGTTTCCGGCAACCGGCGATCGAGCGCAGCCGGCCATCTTGGACCGATCCCGCCCGCGCGACCGCAGCTTCAATGGTGAGGAGGGCCCGATGGGCCGCACGGTGTTGAGCATGAGCGTGTCGTTGGACGGTTTCGCCGCCGGTCCCGACGTCACCGCCGGACAGCCGATGGGCAGGGGTGGCGAGCGGCTGCACGAGTGGCTGTTCCAGGATGACGGGGATCGCGCCGTGGCGGCTGACGGCGTCACCCCGGTCGGGGTCGACGCCGCGCAGGTACGAGAGCGTCATGCCACGACCGGCGCCGTGGTGATCGGCAAACGGACGTTCGATGTCGGCGTGGACCTGTGGCAGGACACTCCGTTTCCGGTGCCGTGCTTCGTGGTCACTCACGAGTCACGCGACCCGTTGCGGATGGAGAGCGACGCGTTCACGTTCGTCAACGACGGGCTCCACAGCACGCTGCGCCAGGCTCGACAAGCAGCAGGCGACCGGAACGTCCTCATCATGGGCGGGCCCACCACAGGACGACAGTTCGTCAGGGCCGGGCTGGTGGACGAGATCCACGTCCAACTCGTACCGGTGTTCCTCGGCACCGGCACGCGCCTGTTCGATGACCTCGGCACCGACCACATCGAGCTCGAACGCACCGCGGTGATCGAGTCACCACACGTCACGCACCTGCGCTTCCACGTCCCGAAGTGACCGCTTGGCGTCGGCCGGCCCGCGATGCGGACTCGACTTCCGCCGTACAGGCCGGCCAGCGCTTGCGCGGCCGCAGCAGTGGTCGAAGTCGCGATATGCTGTGGGCGGCAGAGCGCCTGCCAGCGCCCGATGTGGTGGCCCACGCCTGACCGCATCCCGGGGCCAAGAGTCTCCGACTCCGCGCCGATATGTCGACTCACGGTGTGCCGGTCACGCCGCCTGTTCGGTGGAGCGCGTGGGGCTGCACCGGAGGCGTCATGTCTGATCACCACCCGCGACGGACCCCCACCCCGGGACGTGCCCGCAAGCGCGCCATCCGGGAGCACGCTGCCCAGGCCGGTGTCGCCTACTCGGTGGCTGCCCGCCACCTCGAGTCGGTGGGTCTGCGACCCGGCGAAACCCTCGCCACGTACGGGCGGACGATCTATCCGATCGGGTTCGACCCGCATCGCCAACTGCTCGTCGAACGCCGTGAGCGGCGGTCGTTCGAGGATCGGGTGGCGGACACCAGGCGGGCCGCGGTCCTGCCTCATGGCCGCGCGCAGCACCTCGTCGAGCGGTTCCCGCCCAGCCGTGGGCGTACGGGCAGCGGAGTGGGCGCGCTCTACCACGGCGAGGGCCGGGTGGAACTGCTCGCGATGGTGTACGTGGTGATCGCGGCCGAGTCCCCGGGGCTGCTGCCCGAGGTGGGGGATCTCGCCTGGATCGCGGAGCTGGGCGAGGACACCGCGCTCGACACGGCCTGCGCCGAGGTCGACCGCGAGGCCCGCCGGGTGCTCGATCGGGAGCCCCTGGCGCTCTGGTCGGTCATCGAGGCGGCGCTGGCCGTCGCCGAGCACAGCGCGGACTGGCAGATCCGCCAGGAAGCGATAAGGCAGGCCGCGCTCTTCCACACGATGATGACGCCGCGGATCGGGTACGCGGGCGAGCCGTACGTGCCGGGGCTGCCCGTCGCCGGTGTCCGGCAGATCCTCGACGCCCTGCTCATCGTCGCCGACGACGGACACGCGCCGGGCACCCGGGTACGCCTGCGCAGGCATCCGGACGACGTGGGGTTGGCCACGATCATCGGGGCCACGTGGGGGTCGTCGGGTCCACCGGTGGGCTATCTCGTGTGGCCCGACGCGGCGACGGCGCCGCAGTCGGCCCGCGCCGACGACCTGATTGTCCTGGCCGACCAGGAGTCGCTTCCTCGGTGAGCTGGTGATCGACTCGACCTCCGCGAAACACGCGGTATCCAGATGCCCGCGAGACCCCGACATCAGGGGAAACCGAGTCGATCAAGCACACCGCCGGCCCAGGAGGTGGCCCGCTGCTCCCTTCTGCGATGCGGTCCCGGCGCGGGCCGGCCGGGCTCCCTCGCGGGGAGCCCGGCCGGTGCGGTCAAACGCCGCCGTGGAGCTGTCCGGCTCAGCCGGGGGGTGCTGCGGCGGGAGAGTCACGCACGGCGCGACCGCCCTCCGCGCGGTGGTCCGCCTGCTCAGTTCGGCAGGCGACCCCGCGTGGAGACGAAGTGGTACGACATGACGGCGAAGCCGGGATCGCGGACCAGCCGCCGGAAGGCGTTCAGTTGGCTGGGCGACAGCCCCGCGGCGAGCAGGTCCGGCTCCAACTGGCGGGAGTTCGTCTCGTACAGCGACGTTCCGGTCGAGCCGCCGGCCCAGCTCTGCGAGTGGGTGATGGTGTCCAGGTCGGTCAGACCGGCGAGGGCCATCTCGGTGTGCACATCCTGCGCCCACCCCAGGTCGGCGCCGTGGTTCTCCAGGACACCCATCATGGCGTCCATCACCTGCGCGAAGAGCTTCGCCGCGTCGTCGGTCGGCGCGGTCAGGACCCGCAGCGGCGCGGTGCAGTCGAACTCCTCGACCACCAGCCACCCGCCGGGAGCCAGCGCGCCGGTGAGCGTACGGAGGACCCGCCGTCGGTCGGGGAGGTGCAGCAGCACCAGCCGGGCGTGGATCAGGTCGAACGCGTCCCCGGGTGGCGGTTCGGTGCGCACGTCGTGTCGGCGTACGTGCAGGTTGCCGTCCGCCGCGAGGTGCGTGGGGTCGATGTCGGTGGCCAGCACGTGGCCGTCGTCGCCGACCGCGCGGGCGATCCGCCGGGCCATCGAGCCGCCGCCCGCACCGACCTCCCAGCAGGTCGCTCCCGGTCGCAGCACCGGTTGGGCCAGTCGGCGCGTCGTGATCGGGTCCAGGAAGGACTCCAGCGCCTGCATCTGGGGAACGGCGTCCGGTTGGCCGTTGTCGAACGTGTACGTGCCATCGCTGGTAGCGGTTGCCATCGGGTGTCTACCTCTCCGAGGGGTCGGGTGACGTGGGGGTGTCGGCCCAGAGCCGAGGGGCCGGTCGGTCAGGTGGTGGCGGCGGGGCGGCGGCAGCGACGCTCAACATCGCCGCCAGCGGGGCCGGATCGACGCGCGCCTCGGCCGTCGGACGGTCGTAGACCACCCGGCCGTACTCCAGCACCGCCACCCGGTCCGCGACGTCGATCGCGTGCTGGAGCTGTTGTTCCACGAGCAGCACGGTCAGGCCGTCGGCGGCGAGGCCGTTGACCAGCTCACGGACCCGCGCCGCCAGATCAGGTGAGAGGCCCTCACACGGTTCGTCGAGCAGCAGCACCCGTGGTTGGCCGAGGAGCGCCCGCGCTATCGCCAGCATCTGCTGCTCGCCGCCGGAGAGTTCGCAGCCGCGGTGTCGCAGCCGCGCCGCCAACCTCGGCAGCAGTTCGAGGGTCCGGGCCACCGTCCAGCCCTCGCCACCGGAGACGGGCGCCCGCCACGGCGCGGCCGCCAGGTGCAGGTGCTCGGCCACGGTCAACCGGGAGAAGACCCGCCGGCCCTGCGGGACGAGACCGACGCCGGACTGGGCGATGCGATGCGGTTGCCGACCGGCCACGTGCACGCCGCCGATCTCGATGCGCCCACTGGAGGCACGCACCAGCCCGGCGATCGTGTGCACGAGCGTGCTCTTGCCCGCGCCGTTGCGACCCACCACGGCCTGGATGCTGCCCGGGCGGACCCGCAGGCTGACCTCGTGCAGCACGATCCCTCCGGCATAGCCGGCGCACAGGCGATCCACCGACAGCATCACGCCACCCCGTCGGCGTAGGCCTGCCGCACCAGCGGCGAGGTGCGGATCTCGTCCGGCGTGCCGGCGGCCAACGTCTGACCGTCGCGCAGGACGGTGACGGTGTCGGATAGGGCGTACACCAGGTCCAGTCGGTGTTCGACCAGCAACACGGCGACCGCCCTGGGCAGCGCCTGGAGCAACTCGACGAGCCGGCCGACCTCGACGGCGGACAGTCCGGCAGCCGGTTCGTCGAGGAGCAGCAGGCGGGGGCGACCGGCAAGGGCCATGGCGATCTCCAACTGGCGTCGTTGGCCGTGTGCGAGGTGCCCGGCCGGCACCGTCGCGACGTCGGCGAGGCCCATCTGATCCAGCAGCGGGCCCGCTCGGTGTTGCGCGATGCGCCGGCGTCCGCCCGGCCACCACCTGCGGTGGGGTGTGAGCCGGGGCAGCGCGGCGACCACCACGTTCTCCATCGCGGTGAGTGTCGTAAAGACCGCGGGCCGCTGATGGATGCGGTTGATACCTCGTCGGGCCCGGGCCGCCGGGCCGAGCCGACCGAGGTCGCGTCCATTGAAGATCACCCTGCCGCGCTGGGGTTTCGTGGACCCGCCGATCACGTTGAGCAGTGTCGTCTTGCCGGCTCCGTTGGGGCCGATCAGCGCGTGCCGCTGACCGTCGTGGATGCACAGGTCCACGCCTGCCAGCGCGGCGAGCGAGCCGTACCGCACGCTGACATCCTCGACGTTCAGCAGACCGGTCATCGGTGCAGCTCCGGGACTGTGGCCTGTTCACGGGCGGGTGGCGCGTCCGGCTGAGTCGCCGGCGCGCTCGGCAGACGCCACCGGCCCCGTGCCCGGTGCGCGCCGGTGGGCAGCAGGTAGACCGTCGCCACGAACAGCGCGCCCAGCACCAGCGGCGCGTGGCCGGGCAGCACCCCGAACAACCAGTCCCGTACGGCGATGACCAGCGCCGCGCCCACCAGGGCGCCGCCGACCGAGGCGGTGCCACCGATGACGACACCGAGCAGCAGCAGCGCGGAGGTGTCGAAGCCGAAATCGGCGGGGGAGATGTACTGCTGGGCGACGACCAGGAGCGAACCGGCCGCACCGGCTATCGCCCCGGCGGCCATGTGCGCGCCGGACAGGTACAGCGGCACCCGGTGCCCGCTGGCCCGCAGCCGCGTCTCGTCGTCCCGGCCGGCCCGCAGCAGCAGCCCCGCCCGGGTACGCAGCAGCAACAGCACCGCGCCGACCAGCACGGTCACGACAACCAGGGCGTACAGGTAACGGGCCTGGTCGTTGGCCAGGACCGGGAGCCCCCAGAACGGGCGGACCGCGGCGATGCCGGCCAACCCGTCCGTGCCGCCGGTCACCGACCGCCACCGGCCGAGGACGGTGACGGCGAGTTCACCGATCGCCAGCGTGATCATCAGGACGATCACCCCTCGGGCGTGGACGACGAGCGGCACGGTGAGCGCGGCCAGCACCGCCCCGGCGGCCGCCGCGACGGCGAGCTGCACGACGCCGACATCGGAGATCCGGCTGCCGACCACCGCGCAGGCGTAGGCGCCGGCCGCGTACGGTGCGGTCTGGCCGAGGGTGGGCATGCCGGCGACGCCGGTGAGCAGGGCCACGCTCACCCCGACCAGGGCCAGCGCCAGCGTCCGGGCGAGGATCGCCGTGGTGTAGTCGTCGACCACCCAGGGCGCCACCACCAGGCCGGCCAGGGCGAGGGCCGCCACAGCGCCCCGCGCGCGCCGGATCACCTCGTCCCTCATGCCGCCCTCCACCTGCTGGCCAGGCCACGCGCCCGCACGGCCAGCACCGCCGCCATGGCGGCGAACAGCAGGAACGGTGCGGCGGACGGCAGCAGCGCCACTCCCAGCGTCTGGATCTCGCCGATCGCGAGAGCGGCCAGCAGAGTGCCGCCCATCGACCCGAGCCCGCCGAGAACGACGACCACCAGGGACAGCAGCAGCACTGTGTCGGCGGTGTCCGTGCCGGGGCCGATGATGGGCGCGCCCAGGACGCCGGCCGCACCGGCCAGCGCGCCGGCGGCGGCGAGCACGCCGGCGCGGATGCGCGCGGGACTCACGCCCAGACAGGCGACCATCTCGGGGTCGTCGACGGCCGCCCGGACCAGCATGCCGGCCCTGGTCCGTCGCATGACGAGGTAGAGCGCGGCGGCGATCACTGCGGCGACGACGATGAAGACCAACCGGTACGCCGCATAGCGGTGACCGGCGACCACCACCGACCCCTCCAGGGCGGCGGGCACCAGGACCTGCGGATCGTCGGGACCGAAGCCGGCCACGAGCAGGCTGCCGCCGGCCAGCGCCACACCGAACGTCAGCAGCGCCTGGCTCAGGTGGTTACCGGCGGCGACCGGTGCGAGCAGGCCGGCCAGGAGCACACCCGCCGCGGCGGCGGCCAGCACACCGACCGTCAGCGCCAACGCCAGACTCGCCCAGCCGCCGTCGAGCAGCGCCGCGGCGGTGTAGCCGCCGATCGCGTAGAGCATGCCGTGTGCCAGGTTGAGGATGTTGGCGACGCCGAAACAGAAGACCAGGCCCGACGCGGCGACGAACACGAGCAGCCCGTAGGCGACCCCGTCCAGCGCCGGTATCAGGTACGGGTCGATCCGGATCGTGCCGGCCGCCACCACCATCATCGGCCGACGGTCGCGAGGTCACCCACGACGGTGTTGGACAGAGCCCGCCCGTCCTGGCGGACCTGCCGCAGGTACCACTTCTGCACGGGGGAGTGCGTGGTGGTGGAGAACTGCCAGGTGCCGCGCGGGCTGGCGATCTGGCCGAGCTGACCGATGGCCGTGTTGATGGCCTCCGGAGTCGGGTCGCTTCCGGCGGCGCCGATCGCCCGGTCCAGCACCGCCGCCGCGTCGTACGAGGCGAGCGCGTAGGTCGTCGGTGAACCGTCGTGCTTGGCCTTCCACGCCGCCACGAAGGCGCGGTTCTCCGCGTTGTCGAGGTCCGGCGAGTAGTTGAGCACCGAGAAGATGTCCCGGGCTGCCTCGCCCTGCGCGTTGAGCACGCCGCCCTCGGTGAGGAACCCGGCCGCGTACAGCGGGACGTCCTTGATCTCGGACTGCGCGTACTGCTTGACGAAGTCGACAGCGGCGCTGCCGGCGTAGAACGTGTAGACGGCCGCCGCGCCGGAGGCCTTGATCCGGGCGAAGTACGGGGTGAAGTTGGTGGTGGCCGGGAACGGGGTGAAGGTCGTCTTGCCGTCGGAGTTCGCGAGCTTCCCACCGATCTTCCCAAACGCGTCGGTGAACCCCCGCAGCTCGTCCCAGCCGCCCTGGTAGTCCGGGCCGATCGCGTACACGGAGCCCTTCACGTTGTCGCGCACGTGTTGGGCGATCGCGGCCCCGGGCTCGTCGGAGAGGTAGGAGGTGTGCCAGACCCGGGAGACGTCCTTGAGTTCCGGTCGCCCGTTGGAACCGACGAGCGGCACCTTTGTCTCGTCGAGCAGGGGGGTGACCCCGGCGACGGAGCCTCCACCGACGATGCCGGTGAGCGCGGACACCCGGTCCTGCTTGAGCAGTTTGGTCGCCGCCGGGACCGCGGTCTGGGCGCCGTTGCCCTCGTCGGCGACGACGAGGTCGACCTGTCGACCGCCGAGTTTGCCGTCGTGGGTGTCCAGGTAGAGCTGGAAGCCGTCGCGGATCTCCGTGCCGACCGCCTGGTACGTCCCGGACAACGAGGCGAGCAGGCCGATCTTTATCGAGCCGCTGGCGCTGGTGCCCGGCGCGTCGTCGCCGCAGGCCGTGCTGGTGGTCAGCACGGCCGCGAGCAGCGCGGCGGTGAGGGCACGGCTGCGCCAAGGCGTGGTGAGAGGCATGTCTGACTCCAGAGGAAGGGGAAGGGGTCTCCGGCGTGGGGGCGCCGGGGTGGTCAGCGGCTGCGGGCGAGTGCCGCTCGGGCCGCGGGGGTCAGGGCGTCCCCGATGCGGTTGGCCAGCTCGGTCATCTCGTAGGAGACCTTGCCCACGTCGCACTCGGGTGCGGCCAACACCAGCAGCGAGGCACCGTCGTTGAAGGCCATCGAGAACATGAAGCCGCCCTCGAGCTGCGTGACGTTGGAGATCACCGCGCCGGCGTCGAAGAAGGCCGCCGCGCCCCGCAGCAGGCTGACAAGCCCGCTACCCGTCGCGGCCAACTGGTCGGCCCGGTCCGGCGGCAGGTCGCGGGTGGCGGCCACCATCAGACCGTCGCTGGAGATGGCGATCGCGTGGCTGACCTCGGTCGCCCGCGCGGCGAAATTGTCCAGCAGCCAGCCGAGATCCTGTTGGTCGGTCACGTGCTCTCCTGTCGCGTCATTTGTTGCCGAGGTTGATCGGGGTGCGCCGGCGGTTCGCCACACCCCGGGCGTACGCGGCCATCGCCGTCGCCACCTGGGCCGGATCGCGGTACTCGGACCGTTGCTGCTGCTGGGGGACGGTCACGCCGCCGGGGACGAGTTGCCGTTGCGGTTGCCGTTTGGGTAGGCCGGAGTTGGTGGTGGTGGCGACCTCGGGGGTGTGCGCCTGGGCGGCCGTGCGCCAGGCGTCGTCGGCGGGGCTGGACCATTCCTGGCCGTCGTGACCCTCGGTGACGTCGCTCTGGAACCAGTGGTTGACCTGTTCGAAGATGAGGAGCTCCTCGGTGGGCGCGTCACCCCGGTCCGGGGGTGGGGGAGCCGGTCGGAACACCGGCGCGGCCGGGAGGGTCCGCTCGGCCGGGGGTCGCCCGGCGGTGGGCTCGGGCCGCGGCTGGTAGGGCGGCGGCGGGGGGTTGGCCGTGCGCGCCGCCCTCCGCGAGAGCCGTCCGGGTGCGAGGAGGTATTCCTCCGGTGGCAGAGACCGGATGATCGTCGCGGGCAGCGTCGCCTCGGCGAGGATGCCGCGTCGGGGGCCGCGTCGCAGCTGGACGGTGGCGCCCAGCCGGGCCGCGAGCTGACCCACGACGACCAACCCCATCGCCCGTACGGCGGCCACGTCGATCGCCGGTGGGCGGGCCAACAGCTCGTTGAGCTGCTGCATCCGTTGCGGGGACAACCCCACGCCCTCGTCACTGATCTGGATGATGACGCGGTCACCGAGGCTCCGGCCGCTCACCCAGGTCTCGCTGGCCGGCGGCGAGTACGTCGTCGCGTTGTCCATGAGTTCGGCGATCAGGTGCACGACCTCGTCGACGGTCTTGGCCGCCACCGCGACGTCCCCGTCGATCATGCCGAGCCGGATCCGCGCGTAGTGCTCGATCTGGGAAAGCGCCGCCTGGAGCACCTGTTGCAGGGGGACGTCGCGTTGTCGTACGCGACCGACGCCGACGCCGCCGAGCACCAGCAGGCTGGCGTTGATGCGGCCCATCCGGGTCGCCAGGTTGTCCAGCGTGTACAGCTGGTGGAGCCGGTCGGGGTCGGTCTCGTCCCGTTCGACGAGGTCGACCTGGGCCAGGACGGCATCGACGAGTCGCTGTTCGCGGCGGCTCAGGTGGATGAAGATGTCGGCGGTGTTGGCGCGCATGACGGCCTGCTCGGCGGCGGTCCGCACGGCGGCCTGGTGGACGGCGCTGAACGCCTGGCCCACCTCGCCGATCTCGTCGTCGGTGGAGGGTTCGAGGGCGGCGCTGGACTGCTGGCGGGCCAGTTTGTCCGGGTCGACGGTGGCGCTACCCGGCTTCTGGAGCTGGGCCACCACGGCGGGGAGCTGTTCGAACGCCACCGCGTTCGCGGCGTCCCGCAGGCGACGCAGCCGCCGGGTGATCTGCCGGGCGACGGCCCAGGTCACCAGCGCGGTGAGGACGAGTGCCAGGAGGACGCCGACCGCCTCGGCGACGGCCCGGCGGCGCTGGTCGGCGTGCGCGGATCGGACGTCGTCGCGGACCGCGGCGTCGACCCGCCCCCGCAGCTCGGCCAGACGGGCGGCACGCGTCTGGGTGGTGGACACCCAGCCGCCGGTCTCCAGTTGCAACCGCGACCCCGGCTGGGCCCGGGCCACCTCGTCCTGCATCCGTTGCAGGGCGAGCGCTTCCTTGCCGGTGCCGGCCTGCTCCCACCAGAGGCTCCACTCGGCCGGAGCCAGGGCCAGGAACGACAGGCTCGACTCGGTGTAGCTGGTGCGGGCGGCGGTGATGTCCTGCTGCATGGCCGGGGTCAGCTCGCCGCCCGCGACCGCCCGCAGCACGGCGACCTGCTGCTGACCGATCGCCTCGGCCGTCTTCGACAGTGCCGCCGAGGCCCGGATTCCGTCGGCGAGCCGGGCGTCCACCACGCCGTGCGAGACGGTCTCCCGGAAGTTGATCAGGTCGGCGATGGCGATGCGGTAGCTGAAGGTCATCGCCGACACCGAGGCGTGCGTCGCCGTGCGTACCTGGGTGCGCAGCGGGGGGAGGCTGCCCAGGGCCGCGTCGATGCGGCGCAGGAGAGCCCGGTTGGCCTCGGCGTCGGCGGACAGCCGATCTCGCTGCCCCCGGTAGCGCGTGACAGCGTCGTCGGTGGCGGCCATCTCCGCACCGAAGGCGTCCTGCTGCTCCGGCCCGCCGTAGGTGAGCAGGTCGGCCGCGGCGATGCGTTCGCGTTGCAGGCGGTAGGCGAGGTCACCGGCCTCGGCGCCGACCTGGGCCAGGACCCGCAGGTCGCTGGCCCGGGTTGTCTGGCGTGCGCTCTCTGTCAGCGCGAGACCGGCGAAGCCGATCACGGCGACGAGCGGCGCCGCGACGATGAGGCGCATCCGGCCGGCAATCTTCCAACCGCGTCGCCGGGTCGGGTAGGGTCTGGCCGCGTGGGACCGGGTGCTCGACGCCAAAATTTACTCCCACGACTCGTCGATGACGGTCTATCCGCACGTTGCCGAATGCAAGTCCCATTCGGCCGGAAGTCGCGCTCGTAGGCCAGACCTGACCGTGGTACAAACTGGCCGTACCAGCATCTGTACCCAACGTCAGCGGCCGGTGACGCCGTGAGACCGAGCCGGAATCGTGGGGTCAGCGCTGGTCGTCGCGGGGGCCGACCGGCGGCTGCTGCCGCTGTGCGCCGTCCGGATCGGACGGGCCGTTGAGCACCTGCCCGATCAGCTCACGCAGCTCGTCGATCGCGTCCACCACGGCGCCGGGGTCGCGCGCGTCGCGTCGATCACGCTGACGTGGCACCGGCCGGCCCGGTGGGGAGGCGCGGGGGCCCCGGCGGCCGTCGGCCGCCACCTGTTCGGCCGCCACCTGCGGCCACAGCGCCGCGAGTCGGCCGTCGGTGCCGAGCACGTCGTCGCAGCGCAGCGCGAACTCGTGACTGCCGAACCGGCGACCGGACTCGACCGCCGCGACCGTCTCCCGGCTGAACCGCACCAGATCCGCCAGCGCCCGCTGGGTCAGGCCCCGTCGGACGCGGCAGTTGCGCAGTTCCCATCGGAACCGTTCGCTGGCCGCAGAGGGAGCGGGACTCGACGGGGACGTGTGCTCCATGCGCTCACCTTCGTGGCTTCGGGGGTCAGCGGCGGAAGCCAGATCGAGATTGGCTGATTAGCTGAACATTCATAGGGGACAATTCTTAACCCAGGATGCGATGGGTGTGAAGACGTTCACCGACCTGGATTGTCGGGCAAAGCGGAAAAGGGTGCGTGCCGGGCCCCTTGCCGGTGCCGGGCAGGGGTGGGCAAGCCACCCTTCCCGCACTCGTCCGGGCGCCGGCAGGCCCGTTGGCGCTCCGCACTGTCAGGCGGCGTGCGCTTCGGCGGCCGCCTCACCTCTCGCCGCCGGAACGTCGGCCGGTGTCGTGATATCGATTACCGCGAGCAGCGTGTGGTGGGCGCGAAACGCGACATTGGCCTTGTACGAGCGCTGTTGCCCAGTCGCCAGGCGGAGACCGGGAATGGCATCGGTGAGTCGGGTGATGGCGATTTCGGCCTCCAGCCGCGCCAATCCCGCGCCTATGCAGAAATGCGGACCGTGGCCGAACGACAGGTGACTGCCCCCGTCCGCCCGATGTGGATGGAACTGGTCCGGGTGGGCGAAGACCGCGGGGTCGCGGTTCGCCGCCCCGATCAGCAGCAGGCAGCGCGCCCCGGCGGGGATGGTCACCGTTCCCACTGTGACGTCCCGGTTGGTCACCCGCAGCCAGCCGTCGATGGCGGGCGCGAAGCGCAGGGTCTCGCCCACGAACGCGGAGACGGCCCCCGGGTCGGCGGTGAGCTCCGACCAGTGCCGCGGACTGGACAGCGCCTGGTCGAGGGCGTGGGCGAGCAACCCGGCGGTGGTCTCGTGGCCGGCGACGAGGAGGTTGAAGGCCAGGCTCGCCACCTCGGGCACGGTCAGCACCGCGTCGTCGTCGTCCCGGTACGCCAGGGCGCGGCTGATGAAGTCGTCGCCCTGGTGTCCACTGTCCACCCGTCGACGGACGAGCTCCTCGCAGTAGTGCCAGAACTCCAGCAGATCCTGCGCCAGGCGTACCTGCTCGGCCGGTTCCGGTTGCCCCCAGATGAGCGCGATCTGGCCGTCCGCCCAACTCCGGATCCGCCCGATGTCGGCGTCGGGCACCCCGAGGATGTCCAGGACGACCAGGAGGGGGAGTTCGGTGGCGAATTCCGGGATCAGGTCGACCTGATCGCCCTGGCGGGCGGTGAGCCGGGACACCAGCTGGTCGACCCGGCGCCGGACGATCGGGCCATACTCGGCCTCGACCCGGTCGGGGGTGTTGGCGAAGGTCGCCCGTAGGGCCCGACGGGTGCGGGGATGCACCGGAGGGTCGGCGGCGGCCGTCGTGGGGGGCGCGTCGATCTGCATGATCACGCTCATCGCCTCCGGGCACACCTCGTAGACCGGGGCGAGGGTGAGGGCGTTGCCGAACGTGGCGGCGTCGGCGAGTGCACGCCGGACGTCCGCGTGCCTGCTGATCAACCACAACCCCAGATCCTCGGCGTAGTGCACACCGTCGGGATCGTCGAGAATGCGCCGCCACATGCTTGCCGGGTCGGTGAGATAGACCCCGGCGAACGGATTCAACCGCATGGAAACCCTCCTGATGCACGCGGCGCGAAACCGGCAGCGCCTCCATTTTTTTGGATCCAGTCAGTTCGGGTCGATAATGGCGCGCATCTGCCTCTGGCTCTTTACGGTGCGCTGAGTAGCCGCACAAGTCAAGATTGGTGACCGTCTATTTAGTGCGTCACATAATGCGTGCTGCAACGGACGGCTGAATCCGGCTGGATGCAACTTGCGCCTAGGTCCTTGCCGTCGGTCAGCCCCATTTCACGACGAGATGCCCGTTGCGAGCGACAGCGAGACGATCAGGAAGGGATGAGGCGAAGGACCGCCCATGATGGACGGTGGAATCACGGTGCCGGTCTCCCTCATGACCGGAAAAACGATCTCCGGACCGGCAGGTGACGCCGGGCTCGGGCCACCGGCTCGCCGGTGGGAGCGGAGCCCGCGCGCGTCGCGGGGGCCCCGGCCCAGGCCGGAACCCCCGCGATGCTCTGGCGTGACGACCCTCCGGGGTCAGCGGTCAGGGCGCCCAGGGGCTGGCGATGTTCCAGGTGCTGTCGGCGGTCCACAACGCCGGCGTGTTGTACGCGTCGCCGCCGGTGCCGTTGCTGAGCCAGACCTCCGAGTTGTAGTGCCGCAGGTACCTGCCCCGGAAGTTGTACGACTCCAGCGACACGCCCGAGCCGGTCAGCCCGACCCGTGCGCACCAGGTGGCGTCGGCACGCAGGAGCGCCGAGCCGTCGTCCGGCGAGTTGCGGACCCGGGAGTTCTGGTGGCGTAGGTACTGCCCGGGAAAGTTGACCGACTCGAACGAGTAGCAGCCGGCATCGGCCAGGCCGGTCCGGATGGTGTACGTGGCGTCGGCCTTGAGCAGGCTGGGGCTCGTGGCGGCGACCACCTCGGTGTAGGCCAGGCTGTCCTGGTGGCGCAGGTAGCGGTTGGTGAAGCCGGGCGTCGTCACCTGCAACGACCGCCGGGTGTTGACCGGCAGGGCCACCGGCGCCGAGCTGCCGATGGTCTTCGAGGCGTTGATCAGGGCGGTGTTGGCGGCGCGGACGCGCGCCTGATCCATCTTGATCACCTGCCGGTCATAGGTCAGGAAGCCGTTCAGCTCGCCCTCCAGATCGGTGATCTCGGTGTAGACCGAGGCGCTGAGCCCCTTGCCGACCATCAGGTTCTGGCTGCCCTGCACCAGACCCACGTACCGATCGGTGAGGGCGCTCGAACTGGTCTGCCACTCGTAGGCGAAGAAGCCGCCGCTCGGGCTGTACTCATGGCCCGGCGTGTGCAGGCCCAGCCCACCGAACTCACCGAGGACGGCGATCCGGCTGCTCGACGGTGCGGGCGAGTCGGGCCCGAGGTAGACGTGCCAGTCGTCGATGTCGCCGTTGCCGGGGTTGCCGAGGGACTGGCAGCAGTTGTGGCCGCTGTGCGGGTTGACCAGACGTGTCGGGTCCTGGTTCTTGATGTTCTGCGCGACCCGCCGGGTGTCGGCGAGGGATCGCTCACCCCACCCCTCGTTGTAGGGCGTGTACGCGACCACTGCCGGCGAGCTGCGGTGCTCGTCGACGATCTCGCGTGCCTCGGCCTCGAACTGCGCCTGCTGGGCGTCGGTGGGGTTGACGTCCTGCGCGGTCAGCGACGGGATGTCCTGCCAGACCAGCAGGCCGAGCCGGTCCGCGTGGTAGAACCAGCGCTGCGGTTCGACCTTGATGTGCTTGCGCACCATGTTGAAGCCCAGGTCCTTGTGCTTCTGCAGGTCGAAGGCGAGAGCGGCGTCGGTCGGCGCGGTGTAGAGGCCGTCCGGCCAGAAGCCCTGGTCGAGGGTGCCGACCTGGAACACGAACTGGCCGTTGAGCTTGGGGCGCAGAACCCCGTTCACCACACCCGTGGTGATCTCCCGCATGCCGAAGTAGTGCGCCGTCCGGTCCACGGTGGCCGATGAGCCGTTGCGGAGGGTGACGCGGAGGTTGTAGAGGAACGGGTCGTCGGGCGACCACCGGCGCGCGTTCGGCACCGGCACGCTGAACTCGGTGAAGCCGCCGGTGGCCGAACCAACCACGGTGCTCCCGTTCAGCGCCTCGGCGAGCACGCTGTGACCGCTCACGTCGCCCCGGGTGAAGACCCGCACCCGCAACGTGTTGGTGCTCAGGTTCGGGTAGACGTCCACGCTGCTGATGGAGGCTGTGGGCACCGGCTCCATCCACACCGTCTGCCAGATGCCCGAGCTGGGGGTGTAGAAGATCCCGCCAGGTGTCTTGGTCTGCTTGCCGATGGCGGGCAGGCTGCCGTTCTGCCGGGTGTCGGTGGGGTCCCAGACCTTGACGACGATCTCGTTCGCCCCGGTGGTGAGCTGGGGGGTCACGTCGAAGGTGAAGGCGTCGTAGCCGCCGGTGTGCGCGCCGATCCGCACGCCGTTGACCCAGACGGTGCTCTGCCAGTCGACGGCGCCGAAGTGCAGCAGGGTCCGCCGACCCGACCAGTTGGCCGGGACGGTGACGGTGCGCCGGTAGAACAGGTAGTTGCGGTTGTCGTTCGCGGCCCGTTGGATGCCGGAGAGCGCACTTTCCACCGGGAACGGCACGTTGACCCGCTCGGGCAGGTTGACGCCGAACTGCGGGGCGTCGTCGGTGGCCGACTGGCGTAGCTGCCACTCGCCGTTGAGGTTGAGCCAGTCCGGTCGCGTCATCTGGGGGCGCGGGTACTCGGGCAGGGGTGTGCCGGCCAGGGCCTGGCCGGTCCAGGGGGTGGTCAGTGGCGGCGTCTTGGCCGGTGCGGCGTACGCCGGTGGGGTCGGCGCGGCGAGAACGCCGGCGACCAGGGCGAGGATGAGCAGCAGCGGCAGGGCGGGGCGGATGGGGACCTGACGTGTCATGCCGTCTCCGAGGGGCGAGGCGCCGCGGGCGGTGCAGCCAGGCCCGAAGCGCGTGGGTGGTGGGCATCGGGTGGTCACTGACGGGGACGGGCGTCATCGACGGATGCCGGTGGGATCTCCACGCGTCGGCGGGACTGGCATATTGACATCCATCATCGCCTGTATAACGTTATAGAGCCGCACCGGCCTCCCGTCAATCCTTGTCCGTCGATGCGTGCCCGGCTCGGCGGTCCCCTTGGCGAAGGGTTGGTGGATGGGCGTCAACCTCAAGGACATCGCCCAGCGCGCGGGCGTGTCGCTGGCCACGGTCTCGAACGTGGTAAACGGATACCGGCCGGTGGGGGAGCGGACCCGGCTGCGTGTGCAGCAGGCGATCGACGAACTCGGCTACAGCCCCAACCTGGGTGCCCGACATCTGCGTCGGGGGCGTACCGGGCTGATCGCCCTGGCCATCCCGGAACTGAACAATCCCTACTTCGCCGAGCTCGCCGAGATCGCCATCGGCGAGGCCGCCGGGCTCGGCTACACCCTGGTCATGGAGAACACCGCCGCGGACCGGGGAGCGGAACTGGCGCTCCTCGACGGGTCCCGGCGGCACATCATCGACGGCCTGATCCTCAGTCCGGTGCGGATCGGCCGGGAGGAGGTGCTGGCCCGGACCGCGGGCACCCCGCTCGTGCTGATCGGTGAGGGCGTCTACGACGTGCCGCACGATCACATCGCCATCGACAACGTCGCCGCCAGCCACGCCGCGATCCAGCACCTCGTGGCGATCGGCCGCCGTCGGATAGCGTTCATCGGCGCCACGCAGGGTGGCGACCGGCAGTCCGCCCACCTGCGGGTACGCGGCTACCGGGAGGCCCTGGCCGCCGCCGGCCTGCCGTACCGCTCGCGGCTGGTCGCCCGCACCGACGCGTTCGGCCGGCTCGACGGCAAGCGGGCGATGCGTGACCTGCTCGCGCTCGGTCACCCACCGGACGCGGTGTTCGGCTACAACGACCTGGTCGCCGTCGGTGCGCTGCGGGCGCTGGCCGAGGCCGGTCTGCGGGTGCCGGAGGACGTCGCGGTGATCGGGATCGACGACATTGAGGAGGGTCGGTTCAGCACCCCGACCCTCACCACGATCGCCCCGGACAAGCGGGAGATCGGCCGTCTCGCGGTGCGCCGCCTCGTCGCCCGGATCGAGGGGGCGCAGGTCGCGGCACCGCTGACCGTGCAGACGCCGTTTCGGCTCATCCGCCGGGAGAGCACGGGTACGCCCGGCGGCTGACGACCGGTGCGCACACCGGGCGAGATCCATAGCCCCGGTGGTACGACCCAGAGAGGATGACCCGCTAGATCCATGGACCTCAATATGATGACCGCTATCTCGAACGGGGTGCGCTCACGAGGCGTGCCATCCTGATGCGGAGGAATGCATGGTTCGCTGGCGTACCCTCACTGGCCTGCTGGCCACCGCGTTGGCCGCGGTGACCGCGGCCAGCCTCACTCTCACCGCGCCGGCCGCCGCGGCCGACAACCCCGTGACGCCGAACGTCGTCGGCGGCACCCGCGCCGCGCAGGGCGAGTTCCCGTTCATGGTGCGACTCTCGATGGGGTGCGGCGGGGCGTTGTACAGCCCCCGGCTGGTGCTCACCGCCGCGCACTGCGTGGGCTCGACCGGCACCAACACCAGCATCACCGCGACGCTCGGGACAGTCGACCTCCAGTCGTCCAGCCGCATCACCGTCCGGTCGAACTACGTCTACCGGGCTCCCGGCTACAACGGCTCCGGCCGGGACTGGGCACTGATCCGGTTGGCCAGCCCCGTCACCGGGCTGAGCACGCTCCCGATCGCCACCACGACCGCCTACGACAGCGGCACCTTCACCGTGGCCGGCTGGGGCGCCGCGCGCGAGGGCGGCGGCCAGCAGCGGTACCTGCTCAAGGCGACCGTGCCGTTCGTGAGCGACTCCACCTGCAATGCCAACTACGGTGGCGACCTCATCCCCGCCCAGGAGATCTGCGCCGGCTACGCCAGCGGCGGCACGGACACCTGCCAGGGTGACTCGGGTGGCCCGATGTTCCGCCGCGACGCCTCGAACGCCTGGATCCAGGTCGGCATCGTGAGCTGGGGCAACGGCTGCGCCCGGCCCAACTACCCGGGTGTCTACACCCAGGTGAGCTACTTCGCCTCGTCGATCGCCTCGGCCGCGGCGAGCCTCGGCGGCTGACCGGAGGAACCATCGGGCGGCCCGGACGACGACGTCCGGGCCGCCCGCTCGTGCTCGTCACCGAGGGGTACGCGGCGAGTGGGCCACCCGACAGATTCGGCGGGCCGCGCGTGCGGCCCCCGCCCGAGCGGCCATGATGAGCCGGTGAAGATCCTGTCCATCCAGTCGTCGGTCGCCTACGGTCACGTCGGCAACTCGGCGGCGGTGTTTCCCCTGCAGCGGCTCGGCCACGAGGTCTGGCCGGTCCTGACGGTGCACTTCTCCAACCACACCGGGTACGGCGCGTGGCGGGGGCCGATGCTGGCGGCCGCCGACGTGGCCGAGGTGATCGAGGGCATCGCGGACCGTGGAGCCCTCGGCGGCGCCGACGCGGTGCTGTCCGGCTACCAGGGCGACCCGGCCATGGGCGCGGTGATCCTGGACGCGGTGGCGAAGGTCAAGGCGGTCAACCCGGCCGCGTTGTACTGCTGCGACCCGGTGATGGGCGACGCCGGTCGCGGAATGTTCGTCCGCCCTGGCATTCCCGAGTACCTGCGGGACACCGTCGTGCCGCGTGCGGACATCATCACGCCCAACCACTTCGAGCTCGACTTCCTCGCCGGCCGCACGACGAACTCGCTCGCGGAGGTGCTCGACGCGGTCGACGTCGTACGCGCGACCGGGCCGCGGCACGTCCTGGTGACCAGCGTGCTCCACGGCGACCTGCCGCCGGACTCGCTGGAGGTGGTGGCCGTCTCGGACGAGGGCGCCTGGGCGGTGACCACGCCGCTGCTGCCGATCAACCCGAACGGCGGGGGTGACGTCACCGCGGCGCTGTATCTCGCGCACCTGTGGACCACCCGCTCACCCGCGATCGCGCTGGAACGCACCATCGCCTCCGTCTACGCCGTGCTCGAAGCGACAGTCGCTGCCGGCACCCGGGAGATCCAGCTGATCGCCGCGCAGGACGTGATCGCCGACCCGCCGGCCCGGTTCACCGCCCGCCGCCTGCGCTGACGACAGGTCGACGCCGACCGCCGACGCGTCGAGGAACGCCTCGACGCGGTCGGCCCGGGCATTGCCGGGTGCCCGCGGCGGTCAGCGGCCCTCGGGGACGGCCATCTCGCCGAGCAGCGACCAGTCCTCCTGTGGCACTGTGGCGTTCACGATGCGCGGCGTCTCGGCCAGGTGCGGCGGCAGTGTCTCCTGCGCCGCGCGGAAGTGGGCGGACTGCACGTGGGCCGCACCGGCCTGGTCGTCGCGGAACGCCTCGACCAGCACGTACTCGGTCGGGTCGTCCACACTGCGGGACCAGTCGAACCACAGGCAGCCCGGCTCGGCCCGCGTCGCCTCGGTGAACTCGGCGGCGATCTGCGGCCACCGGTCGGCGTGCTCGGCCAGGACCCGGAACTTGGCGGTAATGAAGATCATGGCATCAGGTTACCCAGCCGGACGGGTCACCCGTCGACGTCAGCCGGACAGCCGGCCGGACCCGCGCACCTCTGCCCGAGCCACAGTCATGGTCAGCCTGGAAGCGCTCGCCATCCCGACGGAAATGTCAGCCGAGCGGACTACCGTGCGGGACATGCGAGCAATCGGAACGTTCGACGTGGATGAGTTCACCGCGGTCCCCGTGCCGAGCCCCGAGGTCAAGACTGGCCTGCCGGTCGGCTTCGCCACCATGCGCAAGACGTTCACCGGAGAGGTCGACGGCCGATCCGAAACACTCTTCACGGCCGCCTTCGATCCCGCGACCGGCACCGGCACGTACGTCGCCATGGAGTCGTTCGAGGGCAGTGTCGCCGGCCACGCGGGCACCTTCAACTTCGTGCACTCCGCCACCACCACCGGTCAGGACCGGCAGGCCGAGTTCCTGACGATCGTCCCCACGAGCGGCACCGGCGGCCTGACTGGCATCCGTGGAACGGGAGGCCTGACAGTCGACGAAGATGGCACTCACAGCATCTGGTTCGACTACGACCTGTCCTGACGCCCGCCTTGCGGATGGTCGACGGATCGGCAGTGACCGGGGGTAGCGCCGCAGCCGTTACCCCCGGCACACCCATCGCGGCAGCAGCGCCGTCTGCCGCCTGCCCCCGGCTGCCGTGCATCGCCGCTCAGCGCAGGCGGCGGATGTCGCCGAAGGCCCGGTAGAACCCGCCCCTGCCGGACTCGCGGACCTCGGTCACCAGGTAGCGGGCGCCCGGCTCGCGGATCCCCTTGGGAAACTGCACCGACCAGTCGCGCCGGTAACCGTCGGAGAGCACCTGGACCCGCAACCGCCCCCGATCGTCCAGGCACTGCACCACCACGCCCCCGTCGACGTCGCTGGTCACCTCGACGACCGTCGGCTGCACGGGCCGCGGTGCCTGGCGGGGGGCCTTGACGTCGCGCACCTCGGGCACGTCCCCGGCCTGCGCCGCGCGGATCGCCGGCTCGCTCGCGTCGATGCAGGCCAGGTGGCCGCCGGTGGTGACGACGTACAGCCGGTCGTCGTGGTACTGCATGGAGTATGCCGAGCCGCAGCCGGTGCCGAGCTTCCACAGCCGCGTGCCGGCGGCGTCGAAGCAGTAGATCGAGGACTGGCTGTCACCGGCGAAGACGTACTGGCCGCCTTCCGCTGTGGCGCAGGAGAACACCGGAGCGTCGCACCGGTAGGTGCGTTCCAGCCGCCCTGCCTTGGACAGTCGCACCACCTCGCGGGTGCCGGTGCCGGCGAACACGCTGCCGTGCTCCTGCCAGCCGAAGAGCACCGAACCGGTCCTGGTGTGCCACAGCTCGCCGCCGGTCCGCCACTCGTAGCCGGTCACCCCCTGCGAATGGCCGTGGTAGATGGCGTCGCTGTCGCACCGCACCATCCACGCCGAGCGCCCCCGCCCGGGCCGACGCCACAGGAACTCGTCCTCGTGGTCGACCGCCGTGATCCCGCCGTCGGCATCCGAGACGCCCAGCACCCCGTCGTGGATGTCCAGCCAGTAGATGTCGATCTCCGGAGCGATCGCGTACGCCACCCGGGGCATCTTGCCGGAGAGGTCGTAGACGTTGCCGTCATCGCAGCCGGCGTAGATCCAGGCGTCGTCGGCGACGATGCACTTGACCCCGTCGGGGAGGCGGACCTGGCTGCGCACTGGGCGTCGTGGTCGAGCGTGGTGATCACACCATGCTCGTTGCCGACCATGCAGTGCTGCCCGTCGACGAAGATGCCGAAGGCGGGAGCGCCGGAGTCGTAGCGCCAGAGCACCGGAGCGGTGTGGGCGGTGGAGCGGGTGCTGACGATCTGCCGCCGGGAGACGGTGCGCTTCTGTCGGACGCCGGGAACCGCCGGCGCGTAACCCTTGCGGACCTTCTCCCCGATCTTCTTCGCGGCGGCGGCGCGGGCCCGTGCGTTGTCCGGGTAGGCGCTGGCCTTGATCTGCCCCTGGTCGCCGATCCGGCCGTAGCGCACGGTCAGCGTGGCGTTGTCGACGATGACCTCGTAGAACTTGTGTGCACCGTCCACTTCGGACAGTTCGAGGTAGGTCGTCTCCTGGGACATGGGGGCCTCCGAGGGGTCAGCGACCGGCCCGACGTGGCCGGCGCGGCGACAGTACGCACACGCTAACGGCGGCCCCCGACAGAATCGGCGCCCGGCCAGCCCAGCGCGTCGTCGCGGAGGACCGCGTGCGCGCCGACGGTCTGATTGACAATCTGCGTCACCCGCACGTCGACCGCGACGCTGGCCAGCGCCACCGCGTCCGCGCGGCTGAGGCCGTGCAACCGCTGCATCAGGGTCAGCATCGAGTCCAGGGCCATGAACGAGGCGTCGTCGAGGGACGCGCCGACGCCCAGGGCCAGCCACGCGTCCGCGGTGCGCGCCACCGGGCCGGTGACCGGGAAGTCGTCGCGGACGTCGAAGGTCAGCGTCACCTCGTCCATCGGGCACTCGATCGCGGTGCCGCCGACCTCGCCGTCGCCCTGTGCGGCGTGGCCGTCCCCGACCGAGAACAGCGCGTCGTCCACCGGGATCGGCAGCAGGAGGGTGCTTCCCGCGGTGAGGTCCCGGCAGTCCAGGTTGCCGCCCCACGGGCGCGGCGGGATCGTCGAATGACGCCCCGGCTCGGCGGGTGGCATGCCGAGCACCCCCATGAAGGGCCGCAGCGCGACAGTGTGGCCATGCTGGTTGCGGCCGGTCATCGTCGCCGGGTCCAGCGTCCAGGCATGCACCACCGGTTGTTCCTGCACGCCGTAGCGCTGGTTGAATCCGCTCGGCCAGCCACCGGCCACGGTGGTGCCCCAGGTGGCCGGGACGACCGCGTCGATGCGTACCGCGAGGGTCTGGCCGGCGCGCGCACCGCGGACCGCGACCGGACCGACCAACGCGTGACCGTGGTCGGGTTGATGCTGCGCGACGCGGGGCCGGTCCCGGTTCGGTCCGCCGGGATACGGACCGGCCGACCACCAGCAGTCCAGGGTGCGGTAGGTGACGGTGTCACCGGGGTCGATGGTGAGCACCGGCGGGAAGTCGGGGGAGAAGTGGCCGTGCAGGCTGTCGTCGGAGGGCGTGAGGGTGTGTCGCATCAGTGCAGGTTAGTGGCCCCGATCCGCGCGACGGGGTGTGCGGCGGGCAACCGGGCGCCCGCCGCACACCGGCTCGGTGTCAGCCCGCCGTGCAGGAGCGGATCTGCGGACGAGCGCCGCTGTTGCCGTTGGTCATCGTGGTGAAGCCGAAGGTGTTGCCGCTGCCGTTGGACCGCATGGTCATCACGGTGCCGCTGCTGTCCCAGGTGGCGGTGCCGTTCCAGATGGTGGAGACCCGCTGCGGTGCGGTGATGGCCACCACCACGGTCCAGGTGCTGGCGCCGCTGACCGTCACCGACGTGTTGTAGCGGTCGCCCCAGACGTTGGTGGTCGTCGCGGTGGCGGTGCAGGTGCCGCCGGCCGGCGGCGGGGTGGTGGTGGGCGGCGGGGTCGTGCCGTCGGGCGCGACCGCCCGGCCGGTGGACGGCGAGATCATGCCGGGGCACAGGTTGCGGCTGGTCAGGTTGGCCATGATCTGAGGTATGGCGTCGCGGGTGTTCTGGATCCCGTCGTGCATGAGGATGACCTGACCGGCCTGGAGGCGGCTCGCGTTGGCCACGATCTGGCTGACGCTCGCGCCGTTCCAGTCCTGGGAGTCCACGTCCCAGATCACCTGCCGCATGCCCAGCGATGACGCGACGGACTGGAGGGTGGAGTTGGTCTCCCCGTACGGCGGACGGAACAGCTGTGGCCGGATGCCGGTGGCGGACTGGATCGCCGAACTGGTCTGGGACAGGTCGGACTGCATCTGAGCCTGGCTCATCGAGGTCATGTGGGCGTGGTTCCAGCTGTGGTTGCCGACCCACATGCCTGCGGCCACCTGTGCCTGTGCCGCCGAGCGGTTGTTCTGGACGTTCTGCCCGACGTTGAACATGGTGGCCCGTGCGCCGTTGCTGCGCAGCACGTTCAGCAGCGCGCTGGTGCTGCCGGTCGGACCGTCGTCGAAGGTGAGACCGACGTAGCCGTTGCAGGTGGCGGCGCTCGACGGGGTCGAGGTGGCCGCGAGGACCACGCCGCACATCGCGACGGCGGTGGCGAGGACGGCGAGCGCGGCGCGCAACCGCCTCGACCACAGCGCCGTGCGGGGGAAGAGCTTGCTCATCTGGTGCCCCTTCTCGCGGGAGGCATAACCGGGACATCACGAAGCCGTTGCATCGACTGTGATGGATCGGAGTATTGCAGCGGGATTTCCGGCACGTCAACAAGTTCCGGAAGCCCTCCGAAACGAGGCGGGTCGGCGGTCTGTGCCCCCATCGCCTGCTCCGGCAAGCTGGTTCTGACGGTGGTCAATCGAGGTTAGATGGGTCGATCCCGATGGCCGCACACGAGGTGATCCGGAAAATGGCCGAAACTTTCGACATCCCGCCGCCGGGCCGTCGACAGGGTGGCTCCGCCGCAACAGTAAAGAAAGTAAACAGAAAATGTTACAGTCACCCGTGTCAATACCTGGCCGGGTCTGCGGCCAGTGGGATCCCAGGAAGGAGTGATCACATGACGAGACTGCGCGCGCTGGTCGCGCTGGTGGCACTGACCATCGTCGGCGGGTTGGCTGCGGTCATCCCGTCGACCGCTGCCTCGGCGGCCGCCTGTTCAGCATCGTGGCAGGCCTCGGCCGTCTACTGGGGAGACGCCCAGGTCTCCCACAACGGCCGCAACTACCGGGCGAAGTGGTGGACCCAGAACGAGGCACCACCGGGTACGACCGGCGTCTGGGAGGATCTCGGCGCATGCGGGGGTGGCACCACCCCGCCGCCCACCGGAGGCACCTGCAACCACCCGAACTGGGCCGCCGGGACCTGGTACACCGCCGGCGCGATCGTGCGGTACACCAACGGTCTCTACTACATCGCCGAGCACGACAATCCCGGCTACGACCCCGTCGTCAGCACCTGGTACTGGGAGCCGTACACCTGCGGCGGCCAGCCACCCACCACCCCGCCGCCCACCGACCCGGGCGGCTTCGTGGTGACCGAGGCCCAGTTCAACCAGATGTTCCCGGGCCGCAACTCCTTCTACACGTACTCCGGGCTGGTCGCCGCGCTCAGCGCCTACCCGGCGTTCGCGAAGAGCGGCAGCGCCACCGTCCAGCGTCAGGAGGCGGCCGCCTTCCTGGCCAACGTGCACCACGAGACCGGCGGCCTCGTGCACGTGGTCGAGCAGAACACCGCGAACTACCCGCACTACTGCGACCCCGGCCAGTCCTACGGGTGTCCGGCCGGGCAGGCGGCCTACTACGGGCGTGGGCCGATCCAGCTCAGCTGGAACTTCAACTACAACGCCGCCGGCAACGCCCTCAACCTGCCCCTGCTGACCAACCCGTGGCTGGTGCAGACCGATGCCGCGGTGGCCTGGAAGACCGGGATCTGGTACTGGATGACCCAGAACGGGCCGGGCACCATGACCGCCCACAATGCGATGGTCGGCGGTGCCGGGTTCGGTGAGACGATCCGCAGCATCAACGGCTCGATCGAGTGCAACGGCGGAAACCCCGCCCAGGTGCAGAGCCGCGTCACGAAGTACCAGCAGTTCGTCGGCATCCTCGGTGTGTCCGCCGGAGCCAACCTCTACTGCTGATCCGCGGCCGGGCCTCGGCGCACGTCGCCCTACGGAGTCGGGGCCCGGCAGCCGGTCGTTGGTGGTCCGGCTCGGGGACGCCGACCGATTTCATCGCCATCAACCCGTTGACACGGCCGTGCCGCGCCCGGAACTATCAGCGACAGTCCACCGCCCCGACTCTCGCTGTTCGCCAACTCCAATGACAACGATGTCAGGGTGCCGCCCACCACGCTCCACTCAGTCCAGACCTTCGACGTACTCGACCTGTTCGAGTCGAAAGGCCCCGTCCCTCATGTCGCATACCCCTCTTGCGCGTTCCCTGTCTCCCCGCCTGATCGCCGCGACGACAGCCGTCCTGCTACCGCTGGGGCTGCTCGTCGCCGCGCCCCTGGCCAACGCCGCCCCCACCTCGGCGACGCCCGGCAACTTCAGCTCCTCGTTCGAGACCGCCGACCCGCAACCCGCCACCAGCACCGTGGAGGTCGGCGCGAACGGAAAACCGGTCCAGGGCAACCTGAGTGGCAAGGTCACGACCCTGCCCGGCAGCCTGCTCGGCCAGGTCAGCGCCGTGACCGCGAGCGACGAGAACCAGCCGCGAGAGGTCGCCGCGAACCTCAAGGACGACGACTCGTCGACCAAGTGGCTGATCTTCCAGTCGAGCGGCTGGGTGACCTACCAGCTCGCCAAGCCGGCCACGGTGTTGCGCTACTCGCTGACCTCCGCCAACGACGCACCGTCGCGCGACCCCAGGGACTTCGTCGTCCAGGGCTCCAACGACGGCAGCACCTGGACCGACCTGGACAAGCGCGTCGGCCAGACGTTCAGCGGCCGGTACGCCACCAACAGGTACAGCTTCACCAACACGAGCGCCTACGCCTTCTACCGGCTGAACATCACCGCGAACTCCGGTGACTCGCTCGTGCAGCTCGCCGACTGGAACATCAGCGACGGCTCCGACGTCCGTTCGCCGGCCACGCCGATGGTCAGCGAAGCCACCGCCGGCCCGAACGGCGGCTACACCACGAAGCCGGACGCCGGGTTCACCGGGCTGGCCGCGCTGCGCTACTCCGGTGGCGCCGAGGGCGACGGCCGCTCGTACGCGACCAACAAGCTGTTCGACGTCAACGTCCCGGTCGGGCCGAAGACCCGTCTGTCATACAAGATCTTCCCGGAGTTCACCACGGGCAACGCCCGGTACCCGTCCACCTACGCCGCCGTCGACCTGCACTTCACCGACGGCAGCTACCTGAGTGGGCGCTCGCCCGTCGACCAGCACGGCTACCTGCTCACCGGTGCCGGCCAGGGCGCGTCGAAGGTGCTCTTCGCCGACCAGTGGAACCTGGTGCAGGCCGACCTCGGCACCATCGCCCGCGGCAAGACGATCGACCGCATCCTGCTGGCGTACGACAACCCGCAGTCCACCGGGGACACCCAGTTCCAGGGGTGGCTCGACGACATCGAGCTGACGGCCGCGCCGGCGTCGATCGACGGCACGAAGCTGACCAACTACGTGGACACCCGCCGGGGCACCAACTCGACTGGCGGTTTCTCGCGCGGCAACAACCTGCCGATCACCGCGGTGCCGAACGGCTTCAACTTCTTCACCCCGGTGACCGACGCGACGTCCAACTCCTGGGAGTACGAGTACCACCGGGTCAACAACGAGGCCAACCTGCCGATGTTGCAGGGGCTCGCGATCTCCCACGAGCCCAGCCCGTGGATGGGTGACCGCAACCAGATGTCGGTCATGCCGGTCGTCGGCGGCGGTTCCCTCACCGGCCAGCCCGCCAGCCGCGCGCTCGCCTTCAGCCATGACGACGAGATCGCGCAGCCGGACCTCTACCGGGTCACGCTCCAGAACGGCCTGGTCGCCGAGATGTCGCCCACCGACCACGCCGGGATCATGCGGTTCACCTTCCCGACCGGGCAGGCGACCGGAAGCCTCGTCTTCCACAACGGCACCTTCACCATCGGCACGGACGGCACCCTGACCGGCTGGGTCGACAACGGAAGCGGCCTGTCGGCCGGTCGTAGCCGCATGTTCGTGTCCGGTGCCTTCGACCGGGCGCCGACGGCAACCGCCTCGACCTCGGCCACGTTCGACGTCTCCACCACCCGCGAGGTGACGATGCGCCTCGCGACGTCGTTCCTCTCCGTCGACCAGGCGCGCCGCAACCTCGATCTGGAGGTCACCGGCAAGAGCTTCGACCAGGTCCACGCCGCGGCGACGGCGATGTGGAAGGACCGGCTCGGCCGGGTCGAGGTGCGTGGCGCCACCGAACCGCAGCTGGTCTCGATGTACTCGAACCTGTACCGGCTGAACCTCTACCCGAACTCGCAGTCGGAGAACACCGGCACCGCCGCCGCGCCGCGCTGGCAGTACGCGAGCCCGGTCTCGGCGCCGACCGGCGCCTCGACTCCCACCCAGACCGGCGCGAAGATCGTCGATGGGCAGATCTACGTCAACAACGGCTTCTGGGACACGTACCGCACCGTGTGGCCCGCCTACGCGCTGCTGTACCCGGACGTCGCCGCGAAGATCTCCGACGGGTTCGTCCAGCACTACCGCGACGGCGGTTGGATCGCCCGCTGGTCGTCTCCCGGCTACGCCGACCTGATGACCGGCACCAGCGCCAACGTGGCTCTGGCCCAGGCGTACCTCACCGGGGTCAAACTGCCGGACCCGCTCGCGGCGTACGACGCGGCCGTCAAGGACGCGACCGTCGCGTCCGGGCGCAGCGCGGTCGGGCGCAAGGGCATCGAGACGTCACTGTTCCTCGGCTACACGCCGACCTCCACCGGGGAGTCGGTGTCGTGGGCGCTGGAGGGCTTCATCAACGACTACGGCATCGGCAACATGGGTGCGGCCCTCGCCAAGGACCCGGCCACGCCGAAGTCGGAGCGCGCCCGGCTCAAGGAGGAGTCGCGCTACTTCCTGGAGCGCGCCCGCAACTACGTCCACCTCTTCGACCCGAAGTCGAAGCTCTTCCAGGGTCGCGACGCCGCCGGTAACTTCCTCGCCGGCGACCCGCTGGACTGGGGTGGCGTCTACACCGAGACCAACGGGTGGAACTTCGCCTTCACCGCCCAGCAGGACGGTCAGGGTCTGGCCAATCTGTTCGGTGGGCAGAAGGCGCTGCGGGACAAGCTCGACACGTTCTTCTCGACCCCGGAGAACGCCGACCGCCCCGGCGGGTACGGCGGCGTCATCCACGAGATGATCGAGGCGCGTGCGGTGCGGATGGGTCAGCTCGGCATGAGCAACCAGCCGTCGCACCACATCCCGTACATGTACAACTTCGCCGGCGCACCGGCGAAGACCCAGGCGACGGTACGGGAGATCCTGCGTCGCCTCTACGTCGGCAGCGAGATCGGCCAGGGCTACCTGGGCGACGAGGACAACGGCGAGATGTCGTCGTGGTACATCCTCAGCTCGCTGGGCATCTACCCGCTGCAGGCCGGGTCGTCCGAGTGGACCATCGGTTCGCCGCAGTTCACGAAGATGACAGTGCGTCGCACCACTGGCGACATCGTCGTCAACGCGCCGAGCAACAGCACCCGCAACGTCTACGTGCAGGACGTCAAGGTCAACGGCAAGAAGCAGCGCGGTCTGTCGGTGGACGTGGCCGCACTCGCCAAGGGCGGCACCATCGACTTCCAGATGGGCCCCAACCCGTCCTCCTGGGGCAGCGGCAGGAACGACGCGCCGCCGTCGCTGACCAAGGGTGACCAGGCGCCGAAGCCGTTGCAGGACACCACCGGCCCCGGCCTCGGCACCGCGACCGCCACCGGTGGTCAGGACGCGTCGAAGCTGTTCGACGACTCGTCCACCACGCAGCTGACCTTCACCTCGGCGACCCCGCAGATCTCCTGGGCGTTCCGTGGTGGCAAGCAGAAGCCGACGTACTACACCGTCACGTCGGGGGCGAGTGCGGGCGATCCGGCGGACTGGCGACTGCAGGGCTCCAACGACGGCATCACCTGGACCACCGTGGACTCCCGCAGGGACCAGGTGTTCCGGTGGCGCAGTCAGACCCGCCCGTACACGATCGACAAGCCGGGCCGGTTCGCGCAGTTCCGTCTCGCGGTCACGAAGACCGTCGGCGCCGCGCAGACCAGTCTCGCCGAGATCGAGTTGCTCGCCGGTGGCGACGTGTCCATCGGAGGCGGCGACATCGCGGTGACCGCCGCGGGCAGCGTGCACGCGGCGTCCGGCGTACCGGTCTCGGTACCGCTGGCGTCCGTCACCGGGGGCACCGCGACCGGTTACCGGGCAACGATCGACTGGGGTGACGGCACGCCGGTCACCGAGGGCACCGTGACGCTGAGCTCGCGGGCCGTCTACAACATCGGCGGGTCGCACACCTACGCCACCCCGGGCTTCCACCAGGCGAACGTCACGGTGACCGACGGCGAGAGCCAGAGCTCCGCGACGGTCGGCGTCGAGGTGGCGTACGCCCCGACGTCCGGCCTCACCGCCGCGTTCGACACCGTCTGCGTCGGCGACGAGGGAGTCCTCGCGGCGGACTGCGACGCCAAGTCGTGGGCGTACTCGCGGGCCGCCCTGGCGGCGGGCGGTGCGACGCAGGGGCAGCGGCAGCAGGTCCCGGGGACCGCGTTGCAGTTCACGCTGCCGATGATCCCGGCCGGGCAGCCGGACAACGCCACCGGCAACGGTGCGACGGTCCTGCTCGACCTGCCGGAGGACGCGAAGAGCATCTCCTTCATCGGCGCCGGAACGCAGGGCAACCAGAGCACCACCGGCACGGCGAACTTCAGTGACGGCAGCACGGCCAGCGTCCCGATCCAGATGAGCGACTGGACGCTGGGCGGCAACGCCAACGCCAGCCCGTCCTACGGCAACATCATCGTTGCCCGGACGGCGTACCGGCTGCACGGCACGAGCCGGGACGGCGCCCAGCCGTTCCTGTTCGCGACCGCGCCGTACCAGATTCCGGCGGGCAAGACGCTGGTGTCGGTGACCCTGCCGACGCAGACCGGTGACCCTCGCTCGGCGGGCCGGATCCACGTGTTCGCCGTCGCCAACGACGGCACGCCGGCCCCCGCGCTGGCCACTGTCGCCCCGAAGGACCAGACGGCGAACGCCGGCCAGGCCCTCGCGGCGAACCTCGGCTCGGTGACCGGCGGCGTTCCCGGCACGACCGGCTACCGTGCCCGCGTCCAGTGGGGTGACGGCACGGCTCCGGACGACGTCACCATCGGTGCGTCCGGTGCGATGAGCGGTCAGCACACCTACTCGCGGGAGGGCACCTACACGGTGCACGTCACCGCGTGGGACACGCTGTCGAGCAGCACCGAGGCCTTCACCGTGACCGTCGCGCGGGGCGGTTCCCAGCCGACGATCGCGCTGTCGGCGGCTGGCCCCGTCACCACCGGCGGCACTGTCACCGTCGACGGCAGTGGGTTCGCCGCCGGTGAGCAGGTGACCGTCAGCGTCGGCACCGACCCGGCCCGGACCACGAAGGTCGCGGCCTCCGCGACGGGCACGGTCCGCGTCTCGGTCCCGACCTCCGGTGACGCACAACCCGGCCGGTACGCGGTCACCGCGACGGGCGCGTCGACGCGGACGCCGGCCACGGCCACCGTCCAGGTGACCGGGCAGGCCCAGGCGCCGAGCTACCAGCCGCGGGTGGCACTGCTGACCACCTCGGGTCCGCGTGGTACGTCGATCGCCATCGACGGTTCCGGGTTCGTTCCGAACGAGGCGGTCACGATCACCGTCGGGAACGGCCTCGCGGTCAGCACGGTGCGCGCGAACGGTGACGGTGTCATCTCGGGCGCGACGGTCAGCGTTCCGGGTGCGGCGAAGGCGGGCGCGACCAGCGTCACGCTGAGCGGTGAGAAGTCGGCGACGAAGGTGTCCCGGCCGTTCACCGTCACCGGCTAGCACTGAGCCGGGGACAGCGCAGCAGGGTGGGGCGGGCCGTGATCACGGCCCGCCCCACGCGCTTGTCGCGCAACCACTGTTAGCGTCGTCTGCCATGGCCGATCACGCGCTGCTCGCCTCGGGGCGCGACGCCGACGTCTACGTGCTCGACGAGTCGCGGGTGCTGCGCCGGTACCGGCAGGGTGGGGACAGCGCGCCCGAGGCGGCGTTGATGGCGTATGTCGGGGTCGCCGGCTACCCGGTGCCCGTGGTGTACGACGCCCAAGGGCCCGACCTGGTGCTCGAACGACTCGACGGCGAGACTCTCCTGGCGTCGATGCTGGCCGGACGCACCGCCATCGGCGCGGCCGCCGACCTGCTCGTGGGCCTGCTCGACCGCCTCCACAGCCTGCCGGCCCGGTTCAGCGTTGACCCGTCGGACCGCGTCCTGCACCTCGACCTGCACCCACAGAACGTCATGGTGACCTCGCGCGGGCCCGTGGTCATCGATTGGCGCAACGCGGCCGAGGGACCGGCAGACCTGGACGTGGCCATGACCGCTCTCATCCTCGCCGACGTGGCGGTCAGCCCGGACCCGCAGCTCGCCGATCTTGCCCGGGACGGCCTCGACGCCTTTCAGCGACGCGCGCAGCCACCCCGGGCCAGCCAACTACGGCGTGCGGTGGGTCAGCGCCGGGTCGACCCGGCGCTGACCGCCGTCGAGAAGTCCGCCCTGGGCCGTGCCGCCGCACTGGTCCATACTCGGGCGGGCTGAAGCAGACCGTCCGGTCGGGCTCAGCGGCGCGGCAGCAGCGCGACGCCGGGCCTCTCATCGCGCTGGCCCGGCGACGGTGTATTGCTTTCAGGCGGCATACCTCGGAGTCATATCTATACCTCTGAGGTATATCGCTCTCCGGGCCGTCCACCCGCCGCTCAGCTCACTGCGGGCCCTGGATTCATGACCACACCATCGCGGAGTCGACCCACCTCGGCTCCGCGCCCAGCGCGACACCGCCGCCAACAGCACCCTCCCGGTCCGGTACCTGTCGGCGCCGGTGTCGGCATCGTGGCCGCCGGCCGCCTGGGCGCGGCGGCCCGCGCCGTTGGCGTGACCTCAACCTGCTCGCGGCGCGCACAGTCGGAGTTGCCAGCGCGTGCCCTGGCTGGTGAGCCGGATGATCGCCAACGGCTCCACGTCCAGCTGCCGGTACGTCGCCATTGGCAGGCCGAGGGCGTGCACGACCGCGACCCGGATCACCAGCGGGTGGGTGACCGCGATGACGCGCCCGCCGGCTCGGTGCTGCTCGTCCAGCCAACTGCCGACCCGATCCCGCACGGCCGCGACGGACTCACCGCCGTGCGGTGCCGAGTTCGGTGTGGACAACCAGTCGTGTAGGGCCTGCGGGTGCGTGCCGGCGATCTCTTCGAGCGACCGTCCGGTCCAGTCTCCGTAGTCGCAGTCGGCCAACGCCGTCTCGATCGTCGGCAGCAGACCGAAGGCGGCGGCGGTCTGCCGGGCCGCCGCCGCTGGGCTGCACAGGCAGGTGTCGTGCATGCCGAGGTGCCCACGCCGGTCCGGATCCGCGTGGGCCTGGGCGAGGGTGGCGCGCAGACCGCCCTCGTCCAGACCGTCGTCGGGCCCGCCGAAGCGGGCCCGACGCAGGGCGGCGGTGTGACCGTGGGCGACCAGCCGGAGGCTGGTGACGGTCATGTGCTGGGCAGGGCGGCGGCGGCCTGACGGCGTCGATCGTGGTGCATCAGGGCCGCGAACAGCAGGCCGATCCCGGTCCAGAGCACCACCTGGGTGCCGAGGGAGGCCAGTCGGAAGTTCCACAGCAGCGTCGCGGGGAAGTCGGTGGGGACTTCCTGGAACGAGGGAAGCACCACGTAGGACGCGACGGTGACCAGCAGAAAGCCGCCGACGGCCGCGGCGACGCGTTGCCACAGTGGTGCCTGCGCGCCGACCGACCGGTAGCCCAGCGAGCCGGCCCACACGGCCACCAGACCGAGCACCACCATCAGCAGGTAGGTGACGGTGCGTTGGTTGATGGTGGCCGGGTCGCCGACCGCCGGGGGGTTCGCCGGGTACTTGAGGAACGGCACGATCACCGCGCCGAGCAGCGCCGCACCGGCCAGCAGCAGGCCGGAACGCCCGTCGTCGTCGGTCCGCCGCCGACGGGCCAGCAGGACGTACGCCGTGGCCAGCAGACCGCCCATCGCGGCGCCGAACAGGCCGGTGGCCAGGAACAGCCCGCCGCGTTGGCCGCTCCGGGTGACCAGGGCCTCGTCGTGCTGGTGCCCGCCAGCGGCGGGTTCGGCGTGCGAGGCCGCCTCCTCGATCGCGATGGCTGCCTCGACGTGCGGTTCGCCGGCGACGTAGGCGAACGTCCCGGCGAGCAGGCCAGCGATCAGGCCGGCGAGCAGGCCGCGGACGAGGACGGCGAGGAACGGGGGAGCGGTGGTGGCGTTCAGTGGCACGGAACACCGAGCAGGTGCCGGCCGTCGTGCATGAGCTCGTGCAGGTACATACCGCTGCGCGACACCGCACCCTGGTCGAACGCGACGAGGTAGGCCAGCAGGGTGAGCGCCACGACGGTCGCCAGGACCGTCCACAGAAGACGCGTGGTGCCAGCGGGATTCACCAACGGCTGGCTGGACGTGGAGCTGGACATATGATCACGAACCTCCCCGGGGATGACGCGTCCCCATCGCAAGGCTGCGGACGACCGAGCGTCCTGGCTCACGGGCCCCATTTGAGGTGGGGGAACCGCTCACAGTGGCGCGACCGCGCCGGAATCACACCGGCTTCCCTCGCGTCGCCGCAGATAGTGGGTCGACGGTATCGGTGCCGCCGCAGGCGGTCAACCCGGCCCCGCAACGGGTGAGGCACCGGCGCCCGAGGCTTCAGCGCCGCCCGATTCGTCTGATCAAAACCCGGCCGCCGTCGGCGGGCATCCTTCGCCGCGGCCGAACCCGACGCGACGGCGAAGCTCTCCGGGCTGGTGGCCGGGGTGAACGGCGCGGCCTGGACGACGGCGGACCCGCGGCCCGCTGTCGAGCACGCGCTCGACTGTTCGGCCCGGGTCTGCTGATTCTTGGCTCGGACCGGCCGGTCTGTCTGCTCGCCGCCCGGTACACCGGTTGGGTTCGTGAGGAGGCGAGCGCGGCGGGCGTCGAAGACATAGCATGTTATCGATAACAATCGGATTGTGGTGCGTTGGCTCGCGGGGCGGCCATCGACAACAGGTCATGCCGTTCTGATCGGACATAGGGCTCCGAGGGCTCGCGTAACGACGACAAAACATGGTCGCAAGACCTTGGCAACACACGCACGTGCATGGCATGGTAACGCCTGATCAAGGGAAACATCCGACCTATCTCCGTGGGTGGCGCGGGCCCGAGCCCGTCTCTCCCTGCCGAGGAGGCTCGGCCGGTCACCGGTGCTCCGCTCGCCGACGGCTCTCCCGTCGCGTGCGGCGCCACGCTTGGGGAGGTCAGGGCCGACGATGAGCACCGTCGAGGCAACCACCGGCACGCAGCACGGCACGCCCAGCGACTGGTTCCGGGAACGGATCTCCCACGCCGTCTCCGAGCTGACCGCCGCCACCGCGCTCGTCGTGCTGTTCATCGTGTTGACTTTCGCCAGCCCCTACTTCCTGACCGCGGACAACCTCTTCAACATCGGGGCGCAGACCGCGGTGATCGCCATCATCGCCACGGCGCAGACGATGGTCATCATCACGAGGGGCATCGACCTCTCCGTGGGATCGGTCGCCGCGCTCGCCGGCGTGGCGGGGGCGATGGTCGTACGCGACCTCGGCTTTCCACTCTGGGCGGCGACAACGGTCGCGATCGGCGTCGGCGCGCTGGCCGGGCTGCTCAACGGGCTGCTGGTGACCGTGGCTCGGATCCCACCGTTCATCGCGACGCTGGGAACGATGTCCGTCGGACGCGGGCTCGTCTTCATCATCACCGGGGCGGTCGGCGTCTACGGCCTGCCCCGATCCTTCCAACTGCTCGGCAACGGGGAGATCGTCGGCATCCCGTTCGCCGTGGTGATCACCGTACTGGTCGCCGTCGGTGTCGCCTTCCTGCTCTCCCAGACCCGCTTCGGTCAGTACACGTACGCGATGGGCTCCAATCTGGAGGCCGCACGCCGGTCGGGCATCCGGGTCGGGCGGCACCTGACCGGCGTGTACGTGCTGGCGGGTGTGCTCGTCGGGCTGGGCGGCATGATCGCGGCCTCGCGGGTCAACTCCGGCCAGCCGAACTACGGGATCTCGCTGGAGCTCGACGTCATCGCCGCCGCGGTCATCGGTGGGGCAAGCCTGTTCGGAGGTCAGGGCCGGATCGTCGGGACGATCATCGGCGCGTTCCTCATCGCCCTGGTCCGCAACGGCGCCGTCCTGCTCGACATCAGCATCCACTACCAGCAGGTGATCGTCGGCCTGATCATCTGGGCCGCCGTCTACTTCGACCAGTACCGCCGACGGCGGCTGGAATCACGGGGTTGACATGCCATTCCGAGAGTCCGAACGAGGAAGGACACACACCATGGCACACACCACCACCAGCCGGCGGACACGCGGGCCACTCCTGCGCGCGCAGGCGATTCTGGCCGTGGCCGCGGCGACCGCTCTGCTCAGCGCCTGCGGCGGGGTCGAGGTCCGGGACGGAGGCGACGGCGCGACCAAGGACGCGAGCGGGCCGTTGAAGCTCGCTGTGGTCCCGAAGGCGGTCGGGGCCGACTACTGGAACACGGTGAAGGCGGGCGCCGAGTGCGCCGCGCAACGCGCGGGTGACGTCACCGTCCAGTGGGACGGGGTGACCACCGAAACCGATGTCGAGGGTCAGGTCAACCTGATCCAGAACTACGTCACCAAGAAGGTCGACGGCATCGTCTACGCGGCCACCGACTCCAGTGCGTTGGCGCCCGCCACCGACAAGGCGCTCGCCGCGAACATCCCGGTTGCGATGATCGACTCTGGCACCAGCCCGCAGCCGTCGAACGTGCCGCTGTTCGCCACCGACAACCGCGCGTCGGCCACCGAGGCGGCGAAGCTGCTCGCCACCGAACTCGGCCCCGGCAACCACGAGGTGGCGCTGGTCGAGTTCCAGCCCGGGTCGCAGACCAACACCGAGCGGGTCGACGGTTTCAAGGCCGGCCTCGCCCAGTATCCGAACCTGAAGCTGGTCGGCCAGCAGCCCAGCCGCAGTGACGTCAACGAGGCACGACGCGTCACCGAGAACATCCTCACCGCCAACCCCGACCTCGCGGGCGTCTTCGCGGCCAACGAGCCGAGTGTGCTCGGCGCCGCGCAGGCCATCCAGGCGGCCGGCAAGTCCGGCAAGGTGGTCATCATCGGGTGGGACGCCGCTCCGGACGAGATCGCCGGCGTACGCAGCGGCCAGATCTCCGCGCTGGTCGTGCAGAACCCGTTCAAGATGGGCTACTTCGGCGTCGACAAGATGGTCAAGCACCTGCGGGACAAGGCGCCGCTGGCGTCGGCCGACACCGGCGTCACGTTCGTCACCAAGGAGAACATCGACTCCGCGGAGATCAAGGCGGTGCTCGAGCCCAGCTGCGCCAACCCCCCGGTGCGGTGATGGGTACGATCCCGACGGCCACCGCCGACAGCGGCCGCCAACCCACCGCCGACGACCCGCCGGTCCTCGAAGCCCGTGGCATCGTCAAGCGGTTCGGGCACGTCGAGGCGCTGCGCGGTGCCGACTTCACGGTCCACCGGGGTGAGGTCGTCGCGTTGATCGGCGACAACGGTGCCGGGAAGAGCACCCTCATCAAGACACTGTCCGGTGTGCACCCGCCCGACGAGGGCGAGATCCGGGTGGGTGGTCGTCCCGTCCAGTTCTCGACCCCGGTCGACGCCCGGCGCGCCGGGGTGGAGACCGTCTACCAGGACCTCGCCGTCGCCGACGACCTCAGCGTGGCCGCCAACCTGTACCTCGGGCGGGAGATCCTGCGCTCCGGGCCGCTGGGTCGGCTCGGGCTGCTCGACAAGCGCGCGATGCGGCTGGGCGCGGCCGCCGCCCTGGACGAGCTGGGGGTACGGATCCCCCGGGTCACCACCCCGATCGCGATGTTGTCCGGTGGGCAACGGCAGTGCGTCGCGGTTGCCCGCGCCATCATCTGGGCGACCAGCGTGGTCATCCTCGACGAGCCCACCGCCGCACTCGGTGTCGTCCAGACCGGGCGGGTGCTCGACGTGGTCCGGCGCGCCCGCGACGCCGGCATGTCGGTGGTGCTGGTGAGCCACAACATGCCGCAGGTGCTTGAGATCGCCGACCGGGTCGAGGTGCTGCGCCTCGGTCGGCGGGCGGCCCGACTGCGCGCCGACGAGGTCACCACCGACGACCTGGTGGCGGCGATGACCGGGAGCACCAGCGTGGAACGCGACGAGCGGTGACCGTGGCCGTCGACCGGGGCGCGCCCGATCTCACCCGGTGCTGGCCTCGGCGTCGTCGGGCAACCCGTACAACGACTCCTCCACCCCGATCAGGTGGTTGGCCATCCGGATGCGGGCCCGATCCGGGTCGCGTGCCGCAAGGGCCTTGAGGATCGCCACGTGCTCGTCGTGGGTACGCCGGTCCGCGCCTTCCTCGTGCAGGCTCCGCCACAGCCGGCCCCGCACTGTGCGCCCGGCGAACGCCTCGATCAGCCCGACGAGCACCGGATTCTCGGCGTGCACCGCGATGATGCGGTGGAAGGCGATGTCGATCTCGAGGATGCGCTCGTGGTCCTGCGGTGACTGGCCGACCATCCGGGCCGCCTCGGCAAGCAGGTCCCCGGCCTGGGCGAGGGCCTCGTCGGTCATCCTGGTCGCCGCCAGTCGGGCGGCCTCGCACTCCAGCAGCCGCCGGACGGTGTGGATGTGCCGGGGGTCGCCCTGGCCCTGGAAGTCCACCACGAAGCCCATCGGAGCCAGCAGTTGCGGCGCGTCGAGGTTGGTGACGTAGGTGCCGTCGCCCTGACGGATGTTGACGATGCCGAGGATCGACAGAGCCGACATGCCCTCGCGCAGCGACCCCCGCGAAACGCCGAGCGACTCGGCGAGGTCCTTCTCGATGGGCAGTCGGTCCCCGGGCTTGAACTGCCCTTCGAGGATCATCCGCTTGATGCCGTTCACCACTTCGTCGGTGCGCGACATGACACCCCCTAGCGGCCGGCGGGGGTGGCCGTCCCACCCGCGATCACGTACGGCTCCGAGGATGACACGGTAGTCGGGTCCGACGCCGCCCAGTAGTGGCCGTCGGGAAACCGGTAGAGCGCGACCGACTCGGGACGCATCCGGGTGGAGTAGCCGGGCTGGCTGGGCAGGACGTAACCGCTGCCCGAGCCGGTGTCCCGGACGACGCACGGGTCGGTGAAGTGCTCGTGCAGGTGGTCGACGAACTCGGTGACCCGGTCGGTGAGATCCCCGGAGATCGCGACGTAGTCGAGCACCGACACGTGTTGGACCATCTCGCAGAGCCCGACCCCGCCGGCGTGGGGGCACACCGGCACGTCGAACTTCGCGGCGAGGAGCAGCACGGCGACGATCTCGTTGATGCTGGCCAGCCGACCGGTGTCCAGCTGGCAGAAGTCGATGGCCCCGGCCTGGAACAGCTGCTTGAACATCACCCGGTTGTGGCAGTGCTCGCCGGTGGCCACGCCGATGGGAGCGACCGCGCGGCGGACGGCCGCGTGGCCCAGGATGTCGTCGGGACTGGTCGGCTCCTCGATCCACAGGGGTGTGAACTGGGCGAGGGCCCTGACCCACTCGATGGCCTGACCGACGTCCCAGACCTGGTTGGCGTCGATCATCAGGTTGCGGTGCGGGCCGAGGATCTCCCGGGCGATCCCACAGCGGCGGATGTCGTCGTCGAGATTGGCGCCCACCTTGAGCTTGACGTACCCGTAGCCGGTGTCCACCGCCTCCTGGCACAGCCGGCGCAGCTTGTCGTCGTCGTAGCCGAGCCAGCCGGCCGAGGTGGTGTAGGCGGGGTAGCCGGTGCGGTCGAGCTCGGCGAGGCGGTCGGCCCTGGTGCTCTCCTTGGCCCGCAGGATGGCCAGTGCCTCGTCCCGGGTCAGCGCGTCGGACAGGTAGCGCAGGTCCGCGATGTCGACGAGTTGCTCGGGGGACATGTCGACGAGCAGCCGCCACAGCGGCTTCCCGGCGAGCCGGGCGACCAGGTCCCATGAGGCGTTCAGCACGGCCGCCAGCGACAGGTGGACGACGCCCTTCTCCGGCCCGAGCCACCGCAGTTGGCTGTCGGAGGTGAGGAGTCGGTAGACCGCGCCCATGTCCGCGGCCATCGTCGCCACGTCCAGGCCGACCAGAAGCTGTGCCTGGTGCACCGCGGCCGCGGCGACGATGTCGTTGCCTCGACCGATGGTGAAGGTCAGCCCGTGACCCGCGAGTGGCACGCCCACGCTGTCGACACCGTCGGTGTGCAGGATGACGTACGCCGCCGAGTAGTCGCCGTCCTTGTTCATGGCGTCGGACCCGTCGGCGGTCAGTGAGGTGGGAAAACGGACGTCCTCGACGGTGACGGCGGTGATCTGCGGCATGCGCTCCTCGCCCGGCTAGGCAAAAGATCGGATGATCACTCGGAGTATACGGAGGGCGTTTCTGGCGCGTCAACGATGTCGATCGACATCCGATCGGATACATCCGACGTTTCTGCGTTCCATGATCGGCGCTGAGACGCCGGGCCATGCGATCGTCCTCGTCGGGAGGGAGTGGCGGCGCGGTGGGCCCGGCCAGAGCGGGGAAGATTGCCTGCCCAACACACCCAACCCCGGTGTCGGCGAGCCGCCGACACCGGGGTTCCGGTCAAGCCGTGAGGGACGTGGCCACGCCCGTGGTCAGCCAGTTCAGGCTGCGCTGGACCGGCTCCGGCGCGACGGCGAATGCGGCCTCGATCGCCGACCGGTCCTCGGTGAAATGACCCCAGCCCTCATAGTGCACCGGCACCACCGTGTGCGCCCCAACGAGAGTGCACAGCTCGACACCGTCGGTGGCTGTCATCGTGTAGCGCAGCGGACCTGTCAGGCCGAACCGCACCGCGCCCAGGTGCAGCAGCGTGGTGCCGATGGTGAACCGTTCGGCCACCTGCCGTACCCCCCGGTACAGGACCGTGTCGCCGGTGATCCACAGGGCGCCGTGCCGCTGTCCCTGCCAGCGCAGCACGAAACCGGTCACCTCTCCGGCCACCGGTCGGCTCAGCGGGGGTCCGTGCCGGCACGGGGTCGCGGTCACCTCGATGGCTGGCCGGCCGGGCGCGGTCAACTCGGTGCTGCGCCAGGGCCGGAGCCCGGTGGCCGGCGGGCCGACCCGGCGGGCGCCGCTGACGGTGGTGACGACCCGACCGGCGGACGGCAGCAGCGCGCGGCCGCTGTCGTCGAGGTTGTCGGCGTGGTGGTCGTGCGTCAGCAGCACCACGTCGATGTGGCCGAGTGACTCCGCCGGCAGTGCCGGGCCGGTCAGCTTGCGCGACGCGGTGCCCCACCCGAACTTGTACGTCCGGCCCGGAGCGTCGAATGTCGGGTCGGTGAGGATGCGCCAGCCGTCCACCTCGACCAGCATGGTCGGCCCGCCGATGTGGGTGATCCGCAGGTCGCTCACCGTGCGTGCCGCAAGGCCCAGTCGAGGACCTCGTCGGCGATCTCCTGCCAACCCTTCTGGGCCGGTAGGAGATGCGCGTAGCCGTCGTACTCCCGGCGTTCGGTGATGGTGTTCGACTTGTAGTGCTTGGCGTTCGACTCCTGGATCGCCGGCGGCATGATGTGGTCCTCGGAGCCGGAGACGAACAGCAGCGGCGCCCGGTTGTCATTGTGGTAGTCGACCCAGGTGTCCTGGTGCCCAGGCTGGAAGTTCGCCAGCACGCTGCCCCAGAGGATGCCGCCGTTGGCCGGGATGGCATAGCGCTGCCACAGCGCCCGGCCCTCCTCCTCGGTGAACGTGTTGGTGAAGGCGTACTGCCACTCCTCGAACGTCAGCGGCACCACCCTGTGCCGATTCGCCGGGTTCTTCAGCACCGGGAACGTCGACTTCACCTGCGACAGTGGCACCACCCGCACGCCCTCGGTCGGCGCTGAGTTCATCGCGACGCCGGCCGCGCCGAAGCCGTGGTCGAGCAGGATCTGCGTGAACGCGCCACCGGCCGAGTGCCCGATGATGATCGGCGGTGAGTTCAGCCCACGGAGCACACTCTCGTAGTGGCCGATGATCTGCGGCACCGTGGAGTGCAGGATCGGTGTGGGATCGGTGTTCAGGGCCTCCACCTCGACCTCGTAACCGGGGTAGGCGGGCGCGATGACCCGGAAGCCCTTGCTCTCGTAGTGGGTGATCCAGTTCTCCCAGCTGCGTGGGGTGACCCAGAATCCGTGGACGAGCATGATCGTGTCGGGTGCCATGTCAGGCGTCCTTCCAGAAAGAATGTCGAGCAGGTCGCGGCCGAGTTGGTCCCTGTGCGTGTCGGTGGGCCGTGCGGCGCCCCGGGGTAAACCAGCAGACGGGCGTTCTTGATGCGGGCGGCGGATGCCTGCCCGCCCACCGCGAAGGGGACGACCTGGTCGTCGTCGCCTCCCTCACCTTCGCCCCGGACGGTGCGAATCTAACCTCGGCGCTTCGATTTCTGACCGGCTCTGTGTGCACGAACGTTGTCCACAGCGCACGATCAGGACGGCGGCGTCTCCTCGCACGAGCGGCGCCACTGAGCGGGTGAGAAGCCGTAGCGGGCCTTGAACCGTCGGGTGAAGTGCGTCGAGTCCCGGAAGCCCCAACGGCGTGCGATCACGGCGACCGGCAGATGCCGCTTGTCTGGCCGACGCAGATCGTGCCACACGCTCTGGAGCCGTTCGCTGATGATCCACTGCTCGAGACTGATGTCGGCGTCCGCGCAGACCTTGTAGAGGTGTCGCAGGGAGATGTTGTGTGCCGCGGCGATGCGGCCGGGCGTGAGGTCGGGGTCGGCCAGGTGATGGCGGACGTACGTGCGGACGCGGGTGAGGATGGTCTCGGCGAGCACCTGCCTCGCGAGCCGTTCCGTGCGGTCGGCGGATGCCAGCAGCGCCCGGGTCAACTCGATGCTGGTGGTGGTGACGATCGCCGCCGTCGGGTCGGCCGTGATCCGCGCCGGATTCCTGGTGAGGTTCGTGATGTGGTCGGTGACCATGCGGTACAGCGGGCTGGCTCGCAGTCGGTGGATGGCGTGCCGGATGACGTCGATCGGCAGTCCGAGCTGGTCACTGGGAATCTGGATGCAGCCGGCCGCTCCGTCGCCGGACCAGGAGTAGTCGTACGGCGCTGACAGGTCGACGGCGAGGAGCTCGCCCGGCGGAACCACCTGTAGGTGCTTGTGCTGATCGAGGTGGCCGTGGGCGCGTTGCTGCACGGACAGGGCGACGACCGGCATCGCGTCCTGTCTGGCGAGTTTGGCCGTACGCAGCAGGCGGATGCCGGAGGAACGGCTGATGAAGATGTTGCTGTTGCCGAGGTCCCACAGTTCCATCCGGCAGAAGATGTCGCCGTCGGGATCCTCATGGATGACGTGACAGGGCGCCGACGCGTGCAGCATCGCCGTCCTGATGGCCTCGATACGATCCGGAAGCGGTATGACGGCGGTGTCGAGAACGTACGGCATGATTCCGCTTCCACTGTCGGAGCGCCTGAGTCCCCGAGGATAGGCGGAGCAGGGTCGAGCACGGTACCCCCCGAGTCGTCTCCCCGAGGCGCGCCCGAGTGCGGTCACCCCGGTGCCTGGCTGACGGGCGCAACCACGAATCCGCCGCTGAACGGCGTGCCGACACCCGGCCGTGACGGTCGTCACCGGACCGCCGCCGACACGCCCGGGGTCGACATGTGGGGTGTGACAACGCCTGCATCCCTATATATGGTGTCGAGCGCAGCTGGTTCGACCGCTCATCCGGTGTGGTCGAGGCAAGAGGGAACCCGGTGGAAATCCGGGACTGTCCCGCAGCGGTGAGTGGGAACGACCGCCGTCATCAGCACTGGGCCACCAAGCGGCCTGGGAAGCGACGGCCAGTAGGAGACCGGCCAGCCCGGTCGTGCCCACGAGTCCGAAGACCTGCCAGCGCGCCGCGTACCCGCACCCGGGTGGGCGGCGGTCCGAGGCCGCGTGGGACGGCTGACGCCACCTGACCCACGCCGTGCCGGCGTGGCGTCCGTCGGTGTCTGTCTCCTCGCGTCCGGACCACCAGGTCTCGAACTCCGAGGAGCGAGTGGTGACAGTCACCGAGGCAGTCCCGGTCAGCGGCGACGCGACAGTGCGCCGGACGCCGATGCAGGTCCGCAAGCGCGACGGCGCCACCGAACCCGTGGACGTGAACAAGATCGTCCGGGCGGTCGAGCGGTGGGCCGACGACCTGACCGACGTCGACCCGATGCGCGTCGCCACCCGCACCATCAGCGGCCTGTACGACGGCGCGACGACGGCCGAGCTGGACCGGTTGTCCATCCAGACCGCGGCCGAGATGATCGGCGAGGAGCCGCAGTACTCGCGCCTCGCCGCCCGGCTGCTGGCCGGTTACGTCGACAAGGAGGTGCGTCGGCAGGGAATCACCTCGTTCAGCGCGGCGATCCGGGTCGGCCACGCCGAGGGCCTGATCGGAGACGACACCGCCGCGTTCGTCGCCGCACACGCCGCGATGCTCGACGCCGCCGTCGATCCGGACGGCGACCGGCGATTCGAGTACTTCGGCCTGCGTACGGTGGCCGACCGGTACCTGCTGCGCCACCCCACCAGCAGGCTGGTGCTGGAGACCCCGCAGTACTGGCTGCTGCGGGTGGCCTGTGGTCTGTCCACCACGCCCGACGAGGCGACCGGGTTCTACCGGCTGATGTCCAGCCTGGCCTACCTGCCCAGCTCGCCGACCCTGTTCAACTCCGGCACCCGGCACACCCAGATGTCCTCCTGCTATCTGGTCGACTCCCCGCTCGACGAGCTGGACTCGATCTACCAGCGGTACGCCCAGGTCGCGAACCTGTCCAAGTTCGCCGGTGGCATCGGTATCGCGTACTCCCGGGTGCGGTCCCGGGGCGCGCTGATCCGCGGTACCAACGGGCAGTCCAACGGGATCGTGCCGTGGCTGCGCACGCTGGACGCGAGCGTCGCCGCGGTCAACCAGGGTGGCCGGCGCAAGGGCGCGGCCTGCGTCTACCTGGAGCCGTGGCACCCGGACATCGAGGAGTTCCTGCAACTGCGCGACAACACCGGCGAGGACGCCCGACGTACCCACAACCTCAACCTGGCCAACTGGATCCCGGACGAGTTCATGCGCCGGGTCGAGGCCGACGAGCTGTGGTCGCTGTTCGACCCGCACGAGGTGCCCGAGCTGCCCGACCTGTGGGGGGAGCGGTTCGACGCCGCGTACCGCGAGGCCGAGGCGCAGGGCCGGTACGTGCGGCAGGTCCCGGCGCGGGAGCTGTACGGGAAGATGATGCGGACCCTGGCCCAGACCGGCAACGGGTGGATGACCTTCAAGGACGCCGCCAACCGGTTGTGCAACCAGACCGCCGAGCCGGGCAACGTGGTGCACCTGTCCAACCTCTGCACCGAGATCGTGGAGGTGTCCAGCGACGTCGAGACGGCCGTGTGCAACCTCGGTTCGGTGAACCTCGCCGCCCACCTCACCGACGGTGGCATCGACTGGGAGCGGCTGCGCGCCACGGTCCGTACCGCGGTGACGTTCCTGGACCGGGTCATCGACATCAACTACTACCCGACCTCGCAGGCGGCGGCGAGCAACCCCCGCTGGCGGCCGGTCGGGCTCGGGCTGATGGGCCTCCAGGACGTCTTCTTCGCGCTGCGGCTGCCCTTCGACTCGCCGGCCGCGCGGGAGCTGTCCACCCGGATCAGCGAGGAGCTGTACCTGACCGCGCTGGAGACCTCCGCCGACCTGGCCCGCGACTTCGGCGCGCATCCGGCGTATCCGCAGACCCGGGCCGCGCGGGGCCAGCTCCAGCCCGACCTGTGGGGCGTCGAGGGTACGCAGACCGCACGGTGGGACGCGCTGCGCGAGCGGGTCGAGGCGTACGGGCTGCGCAACTCGTTGCTGGTGGCGGTAGCCCCGACCGCGACCATCGCCTCGATCGCCGGGTGCTACGAGTGCATCGAGCCGCAGGTGTCCAACCTGTTCAAGCGCGAGACCCTGTCGGGGGAGTTCCTCCAGGTCAACACCGCTCTGGTACGCGAGCTGAAGGCCCGTGGTCTGTGGACCGACCGGATCCGGTCGGCCATCAAGCGGGCCGAGGGGTCCGTGCAGGACATCGCCGAGCTGCCGGCCGGCGTACGGGAGTTGTTCCGCACCGCGTGGGAGCTGCCGCAGCGCGCCCTGATCGACCTGGCCGCGGCCCGTGCCCCGTTCATCGACCAGTCCCAGTCGCTGAACCTGTTCCTGGCCGCACCGACCATCGGCAAGCTGTCCTCGATGTACCTGTACGCCTGGAAGGCCGGGCTGAAGACCACCTACTACCTGCGCTCCCGCCCAGCAACGCGGATCCAGCAGGCCACCGTCAGCGCCGTCGCGCCCGTCGCCGTCGTCGCCCCGGTGGTGGCCGACGCGGAGGCGCTGGCCTGCTCGTTGGAGAACCCCGAGTCGTGCGAGGCCTGCCAGTGACCGCCGACACCGCCACCGCCGCTACCGCCGACACCGCCGAAACGAGGACCACGCACATGCTGCTCGACCCCGGGATGGACCTCACCCTCCGCCCGATGCGCTACCCGCACTTCTTCGACCGGTTCCGCGACGCCATCCGTAACACCTGGACGGTCGAGGAGGTGGATCTGCACGCCGACCTCGCCGACCTGGACAAGCTGTCGCCGGCCGAGCGGCACCTGGTCAGCCGTCTGGTGGCGTTCTTCGCCACCGGCGACACGATCGTCGCGAACAACCTGGTGCTCAACCTGTACCAGCACGTCAACAGCCCCGAGGGCCGCCTCTACCTGTCCCGGCAGCTGTTCGAGGAGGCCGTGCACGTCCAGTTCTACCTCAACCTGCTCGACACGTACGTGCCCGATGAGACCGAGCGCTTCGAGGCCTTCGCCGCCATCGAGAACATCCCCTCGATCCGTCGCAAGGCCGAGTTCTGTTTCCGCTGGATCGACTCCCTGAACGACCTGCGGGAGCTGCGGTCCCGGGAGGACCGACGGACGTTCCTGCTCAACCTGATCTGCTTCGCCGCCTGCATCGAGGGGCTGTTCTTCTACGGCGCGTTCGCGTACGTCTACTTCCTGCGCTCCCGTGGGCTGCTGCACGGCCTGGCCTCCGGCACCAACTGGGTGTTCCGGGACGAGTCGATGCACATGGCGTTCGCGTTCGACGTGGTCGACACCGTCCGCGCCGAGGAGCCGGACCTGTTCGACGACGACCTCGCCGACCAGGTTCGGCGGATGCTCACCGAGGCCGTCGAGTGTGAGGTGCAGTTCGCCGAGGACCTGTTGGGCCACGGTGTGCCCGGCCTGATCCTGGAAGACATGCGGGAGTACCTCCAGCACGTCGCGGACCGTCGCCTCGCCCAGCTCGGCATCGCCCCGCACTACGGGTCAACCAACCCGTTCGCCTTCATGGAGTTGCAGGACGTGCAGGAGCTGTCCAACTTCTTCGAGCGGCGCGTCTCGGCGTACCAGGTCGGGGTGAGCGGCACCGTCGCCTTTGACGACGACTTTTAGGGCCTGTGTCGAAGTCCTCGGTCGAGCCGAGGACTTCGACACAGGCCCTAGGCGGCAACCGATCCGGGGGCCTGGCGTCGCTTGGTGAGCCACCGCATCACGTGCAGGGGGTGCGACGCCGGGTCCGGAATCGGGTGGAAGACGTGTTCGACCTCGCCGTCGGCGATGATCAGCGTCAACCGCTCGTAGAGCGTCATGTCACCGGCGGCGCGGGTCGGCAGACGCAGCGCGTCGGCCAGCGTCAGCCTCGGGTCGGGGATCAGCGGGTAGGGCAACCGCAGCCGGTGCGCGAGTTCCCGCTGGTATCCGGTCGACTGCGCGGACAGGCCGTACACCCGGGCGGCGCCGGCCGCACGGAGTTCCGCGTGGTGGTCGCGGAACCAGGCGGCCTGCTCGGTGCTGCCCCGGGCGCCATGGACCTCCAGCAGCCCGTTGGGCAGGTCGACGCCCGGCCGCCCGGTCAGTGGGTACACGAAGATGACGGTGCGCCCGTCGCCGAGCGCACCCAGATCGACCGGGCGGCCGTCGGTGCCGTAGAAGGACAGGGATGGCAGGCTGGTGCCGACCAGCGCGGCGGGGTCGGTGCCGGCCGCCGCGCTGCCGGGCACGACCTGGGACGCGGCTGCGTCGAGGCGGGCGTCCAGCGCGTCCCGCTGGGCGGTCAGTTTGCCGATCCGCTCCTGCAGGCCGGTGATGCTGCTGCGGTACGTGGCCACCGCCGCCGCGCACACGTCGGCGTCGTCGGCTCCACCGGCGATCGACTCGACGAACGGGCGGGTCTCCTCGACGGTGAGGCCGAGCGCCATCAACTCGCGGATCTGTGCCACCAGCCGCACCGCGATCGCGTCGTACTCCCGGTAGCCGTTGCCCAACCTCCGGGGCACGACCAGCCCGGCCGACTCGTAGTACCGCAAGGCCCGGACCGTCGTCCCGGTCCGTCGTGCCAGCTCACCCACCCGCATCCCGCGACCCTAAACCCGCACCCTGGGGTACGGGTCAACGTGTCGATCGTCGCGGTGCCAGGACCGCCGTTTCCTGCCAGTCTGGCGGCGAAAAGGCATCGTGAGCAGGGAGTGTGTGATGACGGCAATCAGTCGGGTGCGTGGTCGGCAGATTCTCGACAGCAGGGGCAACCCGACCGTGGAGGCCGACGTGGTCCTCACGGACGGATCGACCGGGCGGGCGGCCGTGCCCTCCGGGGCGTCGACGGGGGCGAACGAGGCGGTCGAGCTGCGCGACGGGGACCGCAAGCGCTTCCACGGCAAGGGCGTCACGACGGCGGTCGGCGCGGTGAACGGTGAGATCGCCGACGCGGTGACCGGGCTCGACGCGGAGGACCAGGCCCTGATCGACGAGACGATGATCGCGCTCGACGGGTCGAAGGACAAGGGTCGCCTGGGTGCCAACGCGATCCTCGCCGTGTCCCTGGCGGCGGCGAAGGCGGCGGCGCTGGCGCACCGGCAGCCGCTCTACCGCTACGTCGGTGGCGTCGGGGCCCGCCTGCTGCCGGTGCCGATGATGAACATCATCAACGGCGGGGCACACGCCGACAACCCGCTCGACTTCCAGGAGTTCATGATCACCCCGGTGGGAGCGCGGAGCTTCGCCGAGGCGGTCCGGATGGGATCTGAGGTCTTCCACACCCTGAAGGCATCGCTCGCCGTGGCCGGTCACCACACCAACGTCGGCGACGAGGGCGGCTTCGCACCACCATTCACGACCGCCGACGAGGCGCTGAGTTTCGTGCTGCGCGCCATCGAGGAGGCCGGCTACGAACCCGGCACCGACATCACGATGTGCCTCGATCCGGCCAGCTCGGAGTTCTTCCGCGACGGCGTCTACGACTACGTCGGTGAGGGGCGCGAGCGCACCGTCGAGCAGCACATCGACCACCTGCTCGACCTGGTCTCCCGGTACCCGATCAGCTCCGTCGAGGACCCGATGGCCGAGGACGACATCGCCGGCTGGAAGCGGCTGACCGCGCTGGCGGGGGAGCGGGTGCAGCTGGTCGGCGACGACGTCTTCTGCACCGACGTCGACCGGCTGCGCGACGGGATCGAGGGCGGCTACGCCAACGCGATCCTGGTCAAGGTCAACCAGATCGGCACGCTCACCGAGACCCTCGCGACGGTGGACGCCGCCCACAAGGCGGGGTACCGGGTGGTGATGTCCCACCGCTCCGGGGAGACCGAGGACACCACCATCGCCGACCTGGCCGTGGGCGTCGGCTGCGGCCAGATCAAGACCGGTTCGCTGTCGCGCTCGGACCGTACGGCCAAGTACAACCAGCTCATCCGCATCGAGGAGGAGCTCGGCGACCGCGCTGTCTACGCCGGCAGCCGCTGAGGCGCCAGTTTGTGCGGGTGCCGTGCCGCCCGATGGTCAGGTCGTCCGGCTCAGCTCGGCGAGGAGCTTCTCCACCCGGGCGCGGATCTCGTCGCGGATCGGGCGGACGGCCTCGACTCCCTTGCCGGCGGGGTCCTCCAGCTGCCAGTCCTCGTAGCGCTTGCCGGGGAAGACCGGGCAGGTGTCGCCGCAGCCCATCGTCACGATGACGTCGGAGGACTCCGCGGTCGCGTACTCCAGAGGTTTGGGGGTCTGGTCGGTGATGTCGATGCCGACCTCGCGCATGGCCTGCACGGCGGCGGGGTTGACCGTCTCGGCCGGCGCGGAGCCGGCCGAGAGGACCTCGACGGTGTCGCCGGCGAGGTGGCGCAGCCAGCCGGCGGCCATCTGGGACCGGCCGGCGTTGTGGACGCAGACGAACAGGACGCTGGGCCTGGTGCTCATGAGGGGTTGCCTTCCGGGTTCCACGGTTGCCGAGGGTGTGGGAGTGAAGAAGCGGCGGCGCGCCCACAGGGACACGTAGACGAGCCCGACCAGGACGGGCACCTCGATCAGCGGGCCGACGACCCCGGCGAGGGCCTGACCGGAGGCGACGCCGAAGGTGCCGATCGCGACCGCGATGGCGAGTTCGAAGTTGTTGCCGGCCGCGGTGAAGGCCAGGGTGGTGGTGCGCTCGTAGCCGAGACCGATGGCCCGGCCGAGAGCGTAGGAGCCGGCCCACATGAGGGCGAAGTACACCAGCAGGGGCAGCGCGATGCGGACGACGTCCAGGGGGCGGCTGGTGATCGCGTCGCCCTGTAGCGCGAACAGGATCACGATCGTGAACAGCAACCCGTAGAGGGCGGCCGGGCCGATCCTGGGCAGGAAACGTGCCTCGTACCAGGTGCGGCCCTTGGCGCGCTCGCCGAGGCGGCGGGTGAGGTAGCCGGCGATCAGCGGGATGCCGAGGAAGATGAGCACGTTGCGGGCGATGTCCCAGGCCGAGATCGTCAACTCGGCGCCGGACAACCCCAGCCACCGGGGCAGCACCGAGAGGTAGAACCAGCCGAGCAGACCGAAGGCGACGACCTGGAAGACGGAGTTGAGCGCGACCAGGACGGCGGCGGCCTCCCGGTCACCGCAGGCGAGGTCGTTCCAGATGATGACCATGGCGATGCAGCGGGCCAGACCGACGATGATCAGGCCGGTGCGGTACGCGGGCTGGTCGGCCAGGAAGATCCAGGCCAGGGCGAACATCACGGCGGGGCCGACGAGCCAGTTGAGCACCAGCGAGGAGATCAGCAGTCGGCGGTCGCCGGTGACGGTGTCGAGCCGGTCGTAGCGGACCTTCGCGAGCACCGGATACATCATGATCAGCAAGCCGATCGCGATCGGTAGCGAGATCCCGCCGATCGTCACCGCTTCCAGCGCGCCGTCCAGGCCGGGGATCAGGCGACCGAGGAGCAGGCCGGCGACCATCGCCAGCCCGATCCAGGCCGGTAGGAACCGGTCGAGTCGGGAGAGGCGACCGACGACGGCGCTCTCTGCCGGGTCGCTCTGCACGGTGCTGGTCACGAGCAGTCCGGTCGGTCGGCGGGCGCCGCTGCGGGTGTGACGGTGAGCAGTGCGGCGAGCTGGCGCAGGATGGCCGGCCGGGCGCGGTAGTAGACCCAGGTGCCCCGGCGTTCGGCGTCGACGAGCCCGGCCTCCCGCAGCGTCCTGAGGTGGTGCGAGATGGTGGGCCCGGTCAGGTCGAACGCGGGGGTCAGATCGCAGACGCAGATCTCCCCGCTCTCGGCGGAGGCGATCATCGACAGCAGTTGCAGCCGCACCGGGTCGCCGAGCGCCTTGAACGCGGGCGCGAGCACCGCGGCGGCTTCTGCTGGCACGCGTCGCTCGGTCAGCGAGGGGCAGCAGGCCGCCGATACCGCTTGATTAGACATTGCTCTAGGTTGACACTGATCGAATCAGTGTGCAACTGTCTGATTCGACAGGCGTCGAGACAGGCGTCGTCGAGCAGTCGACCCCACCGGGAAGGACACCTGGATGGCTGACCTCACCGTGCGGCCCATGACCGAGGCCGACGCCGAGCGGGTCCTGGCGATCTACCAGGCTGGCCTCGACGCCGGCAATGCCAGCTTCGAGATCACCGCCCCGACCTGGACGGCCTTCGACGCCGCCCGGTTGACCGGGCACCGCTTCGTGGCCATCGACCGCGACGGCACCGTCCTGGGCTGGATCGCGGTCTCGCCGACCTCGACCCGCGCGGTCTACGCCGGAGTGGTCGAACACTCCGTCTACGTGGACCCTGCCGCGCAGGGCCGTGGTGTCGCCCGACTGCTGCTGGACGCGCTGATCACCTCCACCGAGGCCGCCGGCATCTGGACGATCCAGTCCGGGGTCTTTCCGGAGAACACCGCCAGCATGGCGCTGCACCAGCGCGCCGGGTTCCGCGTGATCGGCGTACGCGAGCGGGTCGGGCGCCACCACGACCGCTGGCGCGACGTCGTCCTGCTCGAACGTCGCAGCCCCACCATCACCTGACGAGCCCGCGCCCCGCAGGCGGGCCACCACATCGAGGAGTCAACGGATGAACGCTCTGGACGGCCTTCCCGTTGTTGTCATCGGCGCCGGTCCGACCGGTCTCGCCGCCGCCGCGCACCTGCACCAGCGCGGCCTGCCCTTCACCGTCCTCGAAGCCGGCGACACCCCCGGTGCCGCCGTACGGCAGTGGGGGCACGTGCGCGTGTTCTCACCGTGGCGGTACAACATCGATCCGGCCGCCCGTCGGCTCCTAGACGAGGCCGGCTGGGTCGCCCCCGACCCGGAGGCCCTGCCCACCGGCGCGGAACTCGTCGGCGACTACCTCCAGCCTCTCGCGGAGCTGCCGCAGCTCAAGCCGCACGTGCGCTACGGGGCACGCGTCGAGGCGATCAGCCGCCTCGGCCTCGACCGGCTGCGCACCGTCGGACGCGACACCGCGCCGTTCCTACTCCGCCTCACCGACGGCGACGAGCTGTTCGCCCGCGCCGTCATCGACGCCTCCGGCACCTGGGGTACGCCGAACGTCCTCGGCGCGTCCGGCCTGCCCGCGAGGGGAGAGGCCGACTCGGTCGCCCACCTGGAGCATGCGTTGCCGGACGTGCTCGGTGCCGACCGGGGTCGGTTCGTCGGCCGGCACACACTCGTGGTCGGCGCCGGCCACTCGGCCGCGAACACCCTGCTGTCCCTGGCCGAGCTGTCCGCCGCCGAGCCCGGCACCGAGGTGACCTGGGCGATCCGGACCGCCTCGCCGACGCGTACCTACGGTGGCGGGGCGGCCGACGCCCTCCCGGCGCGAGGCGCGCTCGGCTCGCGCCTGCGGGCGCACGTCGACGCCGGACGGATCCGGCTGCTCACCGGGTTCTCCGTGCACGCGCTCGCCCCGACCGACGGTCGGGTGAGAGTGGTCGTGCGGCACGCCGACGGCGCCGACGAGTCGATCACCGTCGACCGCATCGTGGCCGCCACGGGCTTCCGACCCGACCACTCCATCGCCGCCGAGCTGCGGCTGGACCTGGACCCGATCATGGGCGCGACCCGTGCGCTCGCCCCGCTGATCGACCCCAACGAGCACTCCTGCGGCACCGTTCCGCCGCACGGCGTGGACGAACTCGGCCACCCGGAGAGCGGCTACTACGCCGTCGGCATGAAGTCCTACGGCCGCGCGCCGACATTCCTCATGGCCACCGGCTACGAGCAGGTCCGCTCGGTCGTCGCCGCCCTCGCCGGGGACTGGGCCGCCGCCCGCGAGGTCCAGCTCGACCTGCCCGAAACCGGCGTCTGCAACAGCAACCCCGCCGATTCGGCGAGTGGCGACAACTGCTGCGGGCCGGAGCCGACAGGGCGTGGACTGAGCACCGGCATCTCCGGCGGGTTGCTGTCCGCGCCGCTCAGCCTCGTCGCCCTCGACGCCGCGCCCGCGGGAGGTTGTTGCGCGAGCTGATCCACCGGGTACGACGGTGCCCGTGGCCCTCGCGGTCGACGGGCACCGTCACCGTCGGCTGGCGCAGGCCACACACGTACGCGCCGACGGTCGGGCGACCAGCCGCTCGGCGGGAATGGGACGGGAACACCGTTCGCACACGCCGTAACTGCCGTCGTCGACCCGCCCCAGCGCGTTGTCCAGCTCGGCCAGGCGTCGGCGGGCCGCGTCCAGGACGGCGGTGAGCTGCGCGCGCTCGAAGGCGATCGTGGCGCCCTCGGGGTCGTGTTCGTCGTCGGCGTTGGACGACCGGGAGGCCTCGAAGAGGCTCCGAAGGTCACTGTCCAGGGCTGCGGCCTGCGCTTCGGTCTGCTCACGCAGCCGCAGTAGTTCCTCGCGGACCGCGCTGGAGTTCCTGTCCATGGCCACCCCACCGTACCCCCGCCGTGAGCGTGGTCGCTCACATGAAGTTGCGGGTGTGCAGGGCGGACAGCGCGGCCGCCTCGTCGGGCGGGAAACCCAGCCGCACCAGTCGGCGCTGGCGGCCCTGATCCATCGCGTGTTGCAGGGCCTGCACCCGGTCGAAGCCGGCGGACACGTCGTCGGGGTGCCAGCCGCCCGCCGCGAGCACCACCAGCGCGTCGAAGACGTCCGCGTTGAGGCCAGCGGTGTCGACGAGCGCGTCGTGGCGGCGGTGGATGGCCGCCCGCAGCCGGTCCCGCAGCAGCGGGTCGAGCTGCGCCTGATGCTCCAGGTGCGCCATGCCGAACACCACGTGCCGGCGCTCGTCCTGCATGGCGAGCCAGCAGACCCGGCGCGTCACCGGGTCCGGTGCGAACTGGTGCAGGAACGAGAGCAGATCGACGAAGCTGCCCTCACCCAGGACGGACAGCAGGAACGAGGCCAGCGCGAAGTCGGACTCCGCGACCAGCGTGAAGAGCGACTGTCGACCGCCGGCCGACGACGTGCCCAACTCGGCGCCCCGCAGCAGCGCCCGTCGGCTGAACACCTCCATGTGCCGGGCCTCGTCGGCGATCTGCACGGCGAGGAGCTGCACCACCTCACGGAAGTGCGGATGGATCCGCCCGACGAACCGGGCCGGCACGACGAGGGCGGCCTGCTCGTTCTCGACCAGGTATGTCATGACCTGCACCACCGCGGCCTCGACGTCCGACGGCAGCGCGAACGGGTCGTCCCAGGGCACCGCGGTCTGCGGGTCCCACTGCCGCGCCGCCGCCTGTGCGTAGAGGTGGGGAGCGACATCGGCCCACACCAGGTCGCGGTCGTCCAGGTCGAACCGGGCCTCGGGGCCACCGGCTTCGAGCAGCGCACCCCGGGCGCCGAGCCCCCACCGCGCCGGCGGACGGCTGCGAAGTGCCGTCGGGAGGGCGGGCCCGGCGCGCTCCGCGCCGAACCAGCGGTCGTCGTCCGCCGTGCCCCGGACCACCACCGCCACCACGTCGGTCCGGTCGTCCGGCTCCGGCGCTTCGACCCGATGGCCCCGGCCACGACACCATGCCGGCAGGTGCACCGGCAGCGCCGGGTCGCGTCCGCGGATCGCCAACCGGCCTCCGGGCGGCAGACCGGCCAGGGCGCGGTGCACGATCAGGTGCGCGCCCCTACCGAAGCCCAGGTCGCCCAGGTCGAGCTCGGCGACAGGTGCCGCGCTCACGGCCGGTAGTCCGGGGCCGTCACCCGCCCGTCGGGGGAGTAGAAACCGCTGGTGTCGACCGCGTCGGCGAGCACGTCGTACCCCGTGGTGCGGCCCTCCCGCCAGGCCGTCAGCCCCTCCAGGTCGAGCAGCGGACGCACCTGTGCGTCGGCGTACGACATGCCGAGCAGCAGCGTGCCGAAGAGCTGGACCCCCTCAGACTCCGGTGCGCGGACCGTCATGTTGCAGTGGTCGTACGGTGCGGTCTGCGCGACGATCCGGGTGCCGTCGGGCGGCAGTGTGCCCTCCTGGACGAACGCCAGGTGGTTGGCGTCGATCATGCACGTGGCGTCGACCTCCCCGGCCAGCAGGGCGCGGGCCGCGTCGCGTTCACCGCCGATGTGGTCGCCGTGCAGGCCGACACCCACGTCGAAGCGGCGTACGTCGACGGTGACCCCGCGCGCCGCGAGGTGATCCAGTGGGATCAGCGTCGCTTGTGGACTGTCGACCGCCCCGGCGGCGACCACCCGGCCGGCGAGGTCCGCGAGCTGGCGCACCGGCGAGTCGGCCCGAACCACCACGACCGAGGTGAGGTCCTGGTCGGTGTCACGCATGGTGAGCGCGCGGACGGTCGTGCCGTTGGCGACCGCCAGTCGCTCGGCGCGCAGCCAGGCCAGGGGTGAGTTCCACGCCGCGTCGATCCGTCCGGCGACGAGATCCTCGACCTGTCGCTCGTAGTGCGAGTAGAGGACGAAGTCGAAGTCCAGGCCGCGCCCGCGTAGCCAGGCGCGGAAGCCCTCCCAGATGGTCACCACCTTGGGGTCGTACGCGACGGCACCCATCAGGACCGATGGCGCCGGCATCAGCGGTTGGCCTCGTCGAGCAGCGGCAGGCCGGTGGCGACCCGGCCGACGAAATCGTGCAGAGCGTCGGTGGTCGGTGCCATCACCCGGGCGGCCCGAGAGTCCCGGAAACGGCGCTCAAGGCCCAGTTCCTTGCGGAACGCGCTCCCGCCGCAGAGCTGCATCGCGCCGTCGGTCACGTCGGCGACGGTCTCGCCGGCCAGCGCCTTGACCTGGAGGACCCGCAGCATCGCGTCGTCGCGGCCGGTCTCCAGAGCGGTGAGGGTGTCGCCCAGGAAGGCGCGTAGTGCGTCGGTGCGGATCATCAGTCGGGCGAGGTCGCGGCGGGTGACGGGCGCGTCGCGCAGGGCGGCCCCGGTGTGCGCGAGAGTGGTCCTGGTGACATGCCGGCCCGCCTCCGCGACCGCGCTCTGGGCGAGACCGAGACAGAACGCGGCGTTGAGCACCAGGAACCAGGGGAGGACCGCACCGAGCGCGGTGTCGAGCCCGGCGCCGTCGGCCGCCATCATCGCCGTCGAGGGAACCCGGAGCCCGTCGGCGGTCATCGGCCGGGAGCCGTTGCCGCGCAGGCCGAGCCCGTCAAAGTCGCCGGTCACGCTCAGGCCGGCACTGCCGGCCGGCACGAGCCACAGCGTCATCGGACCGGCGGCGAGGGTCACCGGGAGGCTCGACCACACGTAGCTGTCCACCTCGCCGGCGGAGGTGACCCAGCTCTTGCGGGCGTCGAGGCGGACGCTGCCATCGTCGGTGGCTGTCGCGGTGCCGGTCGGCGACCAGAAGTGGCTGCGGGAGCCGTACTCGGAGAACGCCAACGTGGTGAGATGCCCGCCGGTCGCGATGCCGGCGCGGACCTCGCGCGGGCCATGCGCCTCGATGACGGCGGTCGCCGCGTAGTGCATGAGGACCACCATCGCCGTGGAGCCACATTCGGCGGCCAGCCGCTCGACGACCGCGGCGACCACCCGCATGCCGTGGCCGCCGCCACCAACCTCGGTCGAGGAGGCCAGGCCGAGCAGGCCGGCCGCGGCGAGGGCGTCGACACCCTGGCGGGGGAAGACCCCCTCCCGGTCGACCGTCGTCGCCTGCGGGCGGATCACGTCGTCGATGAGGGTGCCGAGGGTGCTCGTGACATCGGTGATGGGATGGGCATTGTCGACAGTGGTTGTCATGCGGGTGCCCCTTCGACCGAAGCGGTCAGGCCGCCGTCTACACTATCCGACCTGGAGGACGCAGCGCGAGCACCGGATCACCCTCTGGTACGCGTGCCGTCCCGGTGCGGCCGGCCGTGCCCGTCCTCCCGATCGATCCGCAACTCCCGCTCCAGCTCGCCGATGACCGCCCGCAGGTCGTCCAGCCGCTGGGTCAGCGCGATGCGGTCCACCTCGTCCGGTACGCCGTCGCCATCCTCGTCGTAGTCGGGGGCCAGCCGCTCGGTCATCTCCAACCGGCGTGCCTCCTCCATCGAGTTGACGATGACCGCGATGAGGATGTTGAGCAGCAGGTTGACGGTGATGACCACGTAGCTGACGTAGTAGAGCAGTGTCCACGGCGAGATGGCCATGCCCTGCTCGATGAGGTCCGGCAGGGTCTCCAGCGACAGCAGCACGAACAGCGTCAGCAGCGACCTGCCGATGTCGCCGTACTGCTCCGGGTACCTGCTACCGAAGATCAGCCAGCCGGCCATGCCGTACACGTAGAGGGTCACCACGGCCAGGGCGAGGAACCCGGTGACGCCCGGCAGGCTGCGCCACAGCGCGGAGACGATGGTCCGCAGGCCCGGCGAGAACCGCACCAACCGGACCATGCGGGCGACCCGCACGACGCGCAGCAGTGCCGGGTCGCCGTGCAGGCCCGGGATGAAGATGGCCGCGATCACCACGAAGTCGAAGACGTTCCAGCCGTGCCGGAAGAAGTCCTGCGGACGCTTCCCGTAGGCCGCCAGCCGGACACCGATCTCGACGACGAAGACGGAGCGGAAGAGCAGCTCCAGCCAGTGCAGTGCCGTGCTGGCCCGGTTCGGGTCGTCGTATGTCTCCAGGCCGAGGACGATCCCGTTGGCGAGGATGACCACGACGATGACGATCTCGAAGGGGCGCGACCGGGCGAGCCGGGCGCAGCGGGCCGCCCAACCGGATCGGTGCTGCGGCGACGGGGTCGGCTCACCTCGCTGGGCGGGCGCGGGTGCGCCACTCACCAGTCGGCCGGCTCGAACAGGTGCGCCGGGGCCGCTGTGCGGGCCCGCCTCCGGCCGTCGTGGTGGCGGTGCGGGTGGCGTGCGGGCATGTCCGTCAGCCTATCCAAGATCAATGATCGGGGGTACGGCCGTGGTGTCCGCCGCACACGACGAAGGCTGCGAACCGCGGCTGCTATCTAGAGTGGGCCGGTGAGTGACGCACCCCCTGTGAGCGCCGGTGACGGTGGCCCCGACCGTCCGCCCATCTGGAGCAGGCCCGAACGCGGCAGCCGTGGCCCCGCTCCCGCCCACAGCCGGGACGCCATCGTGGTGGCCGCCGTCGCCCTGGCGGACACCGAAGGGCTCGCCGCGGTGTCGATGCGCGCCGTCGCCAGCGCGCTCGGCACCGGCGCCGGCTCCCTCTACCGGTACCTGTCGTCGCGTGACGACCTGCTGGACCTGATGACCGACCGGGTCATCGGGGAGCTGCGGCCGTACCCGCAGGCGGAGGGCGACTGGTTGGACACCATGGTGCTGTTGGGCCGCCGGCAGTTGGCGCTGTTCGGCGCTCACCCGTGGCTGCTCGACGTGTTCCACCGGGCCTCCGGCGTCGGCCCCGAGGGTCTGGCCTGGTTCGACAACTGCATCCGGGTCCTGGAACCCCTGCCCTGCGCGGTCACCGCCAAGTTCGAGGCCATCGCGATGATGACCGGCGTCGTGAGCCTCTTCGCCCGCCGCGAGGCCGCCGCCGGGGCCGGGACCCTCAGCTTCGTCGGTGTCGACCTCGCGGCGTACCCGCACCTGGTCGCGGCCTTCAGTCAGCCCTCGGCGCCGGCACCCCGGGCGGACCTCGTCGAGCGCACCCTGCGCGGCCTGCTGACCGGTCTGCTGCTCGTCGAGGCGGGCTGAGCGGATCGGCAGGTGGTGTCGGCCGATCCGTCGCCCGGCCGGTGCCAGCTGGTCTCGTCTTCGGTGGTGAGCGGGGCCGCCCGGCACCGGCCTGGACGGTGGCCCGGTCAGGCCCGCGCGGCCCGGACGGCGTCGCGCAGCGGGGTGGTCGGTCGCCCGATCAGCCGGCTGAGGTCGTCGCTGTCGGTCGCCAGCTCACCGATGGCGATCGAGTGGTCGAGTGCGGCGACGAATCCGGCCGTGCCCGCGTCGAGGCCAACGTTCTCCAGGGCCGAGGCCAGCTCGGCGGCAGACAGGTCCCGGTGGACGACGGTGGTGCCGGTGACCTCCGTGACGGTCTCGGCCAACTCGTCGAAGGTGAACGCGGTGCCGCCCAGTTCGTAGACCGCGTTGCCGTCCTCCTCGCGGGTCAGCGCCGCCACGGCGGCTGCCGCGTAGTCGGCCCGGGTCGCGGCGGAGACCTTGCTGCCACCGGTGGCGCCGAGGATCGTGCCGGACCCCAGGTACTGCGGCAGCTGGTCGGTGTAGTTCTCGGTGTACCAGCCGTTGCGCAGCACGGTGTAGGTCAGACCGGAGGCGGCGAGGACCTCCTCGGTGGCCTTGTGCTCCGGGGCGAGCGGGTTCGTGGTGGTGTCGGCCTTCAGGATGCTGGTGTAGACCAGGCGCTCGACCCCGGCGAGCTTGGCGGCCTCGATGACCGCGGTGTGCTGGGCGACGCGCTGACCGGGAGTGTCGCCGGAGATGAGCAGCAGACGGCGTACGCCGGCCACGGCGCCGGGCAGCGTCGACGGGTCGTCGTAGGTGGCCTTGCGGATCTCGACCCCGCGCGCGGCCAGATCGGCGGCCTTCTCCGGGCTGCGGACGATGGCGGCGATGTCGGCGGCGGGCACGCCGGTGTCGAGCAACTGCCCGATCACCAGGCGACCCAGTCGGCCGGTGGCACCGGTGACGGCGTAGGTGGGCATGGGAACCTCCGGTGGGTAGCGGCATATCTGTAAGCACTTACGAATCTACAGCACCTGTCGAGACGTAACCGTGCGGTAGGCTGGTGAGGTGAGCGACATGCCCGCCCAGGACCCGGCGGGGCCTACCCAGGAATTCGTCAGCGATGTCTTCGCCCGGGGGTGCACCTCCCGTGCGGCCTTCGAGGACGTCACCTCGAAGTGGGCCTCGCTGGCTCTGCTGGCGCTCGGTGAGGGGCGATACCGGTTCAACGCCCTGCGTCGCCGCATCGACGGGGTCAGCGAGCGGATGCTCTCCCAGACCCTGCAGACCCTCGAACGGGACGGAATGCTCACCCGCGAGGTGCTCACCGCGATCCCACCGCGCGTCGAATACTCGCTGACGCCGCTCGGCGCCCGGGTCGCCGAGCAACTGCGTGGCCTCGCCGATCTGCTGGAGGCGTCGGTGCCCGAGTTGCAGACCGCCCGCGAGCGCGAGCGGGGCTAGCGCGCGCCCGACCTCTCCCGTCGCACCGCTGATGCTGACCGCCGGGTGCGCTGGATCAACACGACGCACGCCAGCACCACCACGGCCGCCGTGATCGAAGTCGGGGTGACGTTCTCGCCGAGCAGCAGCGCCGACCACCCGAGGGTGAGCACTGGCTGCGCGAGCTGGACCTGACCGACCTGCGCGATGCCGCCCCGGGCCAGGCCCGCGTACCAGGCGAAGAAGCCCAGGAACATCGAGACGACGGTGAGGTAGCCGAAGGCCGACCAGCCGAAGCCGTCGGCGTGCGGCCGGTCGGCCAGCGCGGCGACGATCGTGACGGGCACGGTGACGGGCAGCGACAGCAGCAGCGCCCAGCAGATCGTCCGGGCGCCGCCCAGCTCGCGGGCGAGAGCGCCGCCCTCGGCGTAGCCCAGGCCGCAGAGCACGATCGCCGCGAGCAGGAACGCGTCGGGCAGGGTGATGGTGCCGCGTATCTCGCCGCTGGCGGCGAGGAAGAGGAGCACCGCCAGCAGGCCGCCGACGCTCGCGATCCAGAACAGCGGCGGCGGCCGTTCACCGGCGCGCAGCACCGCGAACACGGCCGTCATCGCGGGCAGCGCGGCGATGACGACCGCGCCGTGCGCGGACGTCTGGGTGAGCAGCGCCAGCGAGGTGAACAACGGAAAACCGACAACAACGCCCAGGGCGACGATCGCCAGCCGCCGCCGCTGACCGCGCGAGAGCCGTGGTGCGCTGGTGAGACGCAGGTACGCCCAGGCCAGCAGGCCCGCGCCGACCGCCCGCCCGAACGCGACGAACCACGGATCGAGTTGCTGGACGGCCAGGCGGGTCGCCGGCAGTGAAAGGCTGAACCCGAGCACGCCCAGCGCGCCGAGGGCGAGGCCGCCGGCCCGCCGCGTTGTTACCGTGCTGGTGGCAGTAGCGCTACTATCGTCCTTCATGGAGAACGGTAACGCAGCCGCCCGCGTTATCCAAGATCTACGCGTGCTGGTGGCCGCCACAGGTCCCGGTGCCCGACTGCCCTCGGTCCGGGAGCTGACCGCCCGGCACCAGGCCTCGCCGGTCACCGTCGCCGAGGCGATCCGGCGGTTGGTGGCCGAAGGGCTGATCGAGGCACGGCCCGGCAGAGGCACCTTCGTAGCCGCCGCGCCGGACGAGCGGCGCGCACCCGACCTGTCCTGGCAGACCGTCGCGCTCGGCCCCCGGCCGTCCGGCGAGAGCGAGATGCAGGCTCTGCTGGCGCTACCGCGCGCCGGTGCGATCGCGTTGTCCGGCGGCTACCTGGACACGGAGCTGCAGCCGGCCGCCGCGTTGGGCGCCGCGCTCAGCCGCGCCGCCCGCCAGCCCGCGACCTGGCAGCGCGGGCCGGTCGAGGGGCGCGAGGACCTACGCGCCTGGTTCGCCCGCGAGGCCGGAAATGGGCTGCGGGCCGAGGACATGGTGATCTGCCCCGGTGGGCAGGCCGCGCTGTCCTCGGCGGTGCGGGCGCTCACCGCCCCCGGCGACGCCCTGCTCGTCGAGTCGCCGACCTACCTGGGCGCGCTGGCCGTGGCCCGGGCCGCCGGACTCCGGGTGGTGCCCGTGCCGGCGGACGCCGACGGGGTACGCCCCGACCACCTCGCCGCCGCGTTCGCCCGCACCGGCGCGCGGCTGTTCTACTGCCAGCCGCTGCACGCCAACCCGCACGGCGCGACGCTGGCGGCTGACCGCCGGGCCCAGGTCGCCGACGTGGTACGCGACGCGGGCGCGTTCCTGATCGAGGACGACTACGCCCGCGACCTCACCATCGACGGTCCGGCCCCACCGCCGCTGGCGGCCGACGACCCCGACGGGCACGTCATCTATCTGCGCTCGTTGACCAAGTCGACGGCGCCCGGGCTGCGCGTCGCGGCGATCGGCGCCCGCGGACCGGCCGGCGCCCGGTTGCGCGCGGCACGGCTGCTCGACGACTTCTTCGTGGCCGGCCCACTGCAACAGGCGGCGCTGGAGTTCCTCACCTCCCCGGCCTGGTCGCGGCACCGCCGCACCCTCGCCACGGCCCTCCGCATGCGCCGCGAGGAGTTGCTGGCCGCGCTGCGGCGACACCTCCCCAGCCTCTGTCCACAGTCGGTCCCGCGTGGCGGCCTGCACCTGTGGATCCGCCTGCCCGACGGCGTCGACGACGTGGCGGTGACCGCTGCCGCTGCCGCCGAGGGCGTCATCGTCTTTCCGGGTCGCCCCTGGTACGCCGCCGAACCTCCGGCGCCGCACCTGCGCCTCACCTACGCCGCCGCACCCGACCTCATGGACGAGGCCGTGCGCCGCCTCGCCCGCGCTCTGCGTGGAGAACGTGCACCTGTCTAGTTGGTGTCCTGGGGGCAGACCGTGGTCACCTCGGCCAGGTAGCTCGCGAGCGTGGGCAGGCCAGCCTCGGCGCGGCGTCGTTCGACATCGGCCTCGTCCCTGATCGGGGTGGCCGGGACGGGCCCGCCGGGTCCCCAGCGGATCTGCGTCCCGTACTCCTGGGGCTCGTCCTTGCCGGTCGCGACCCAGTCCTGAAGGTAGGCGAGGTTGCCCGGCGAAGCCTGGCCGGCGGCGACGGACGCGCGTAGCAGGCCCAGCGCCTCCTGCCGGAAGGCGAGATCCAGGTCGGAGCGTTGTGCGATGGCCCGGCGGCATTGCCGCCGTCCTCGCCGACCAAAGCGAAGGCCGACCAGCCGTGGGCGCGGATGATGTCCTTAGCCGGGCGGTGCGCGCCTGGTCGGACTCGGTCTGCGGGGGCCCTCGCGGTCGGCTTGGTCGCGCTCCAGCATCGCGACCAACTCGTCGTGCAGCGCCTGTCGAAGGCGACGGGGGAGGCTGACACGCGGGTGGGACCAGCGGGCTCCGGCGCAGTGTCGCACGCGGCGAGGATCAGCAGGCCCACCAGCGCCAACGCGACCCGCGAGGGGAGCGTCAAGGGGCCGATCGTCGCCGGTGGGGGACAGCGTCACAAGGCGTGCCACCGGGGGCCGCCTCAGGCGTTGAGCGTTTCGCGCGGCGGTACGCCGTAGCTCGCGTGGTAGCGGGCCGTGAACCTGCTGTGGCTGGCGAACCCCCATCGACTGGCGATCGCCGAGACGGTCTCCCGGCGGGGGTCGGCGCGCACCAGGTCGTGATGGGCGCGGTCGAGCCGGATCCGACGCAGGTAGGCCGTCGGGGTGGTGCCGAGATGACGGCGGAAGGCGAGCTGTACCGCCCGCAGGGAGACGCCGGCCGCACCGGCGATGTCGGCCGCGCTGACGTCCCGGTCGGCGTGCTCCTCCACGAACGCGATCGCCCGTCGTAGCGTGGCGGTGCTGGCGTCGTTCCGGTCCGCGGCGGTCGGTTCGGTGAACGCGGTGTTGGGAAACACCGTGAGCGCCGCCGCGGCGAGCATTCGCGCGGCATTGCCGATCACCAGCGGCTGCGCCCCGGTGGTCAGGCTGTTCAGCAGGACGTCACTGACGAAGCTGGTGGTGTTGCGCCACTGCCGGGCGAGGGCCCCACTGACGGGACCCAGATCGGTGAATCGGATCCGACCGGGCCGCCGCGTCGGCGCCGTGGTGGCCACCTGCGTCAGCACCGACAGGTCCAGCATGCAGAGCTCCACCTCGCCGGGATGCCACCGGACGCGGCACGGCTCCTCCGGCCTGGTGACGAGGAGGACGTCGCCGGGCGCGAACCGGTCGGCCGACCCGTCGCAGGCGCGCTCGCCACGGGCCGTCCGGGCGCTGCCGACGACCAACCCGCCGAGGGTGCTGGCATCGATCTCGAGATGCCCGGTCTGGCGGGTGGTCGAGACGGCGAAGGGGCCGGCGTCGACACGGTGATGGCTGAGCCGGTATCCGTTCCTGCTGTGGATGCGCAGTGTCGTGTCGTACGTGGTGGACAGGAACTGCGAAATGCCCACCGGGTCACGGCTGTCGAACTGGTGGGTCTGCACTGGTGTTGACGTCATCCGCTGTCTCCGTCCGGTGCGGGTGCCGCCGGTTGGTGAAACGGTGCCGGCGGCGGGATCGGGACGTGCCGGAATGCTCGGCGGTGACCCGGCACGTCGTTGTCCGGCGGTGCGGTGCGGTGCGGTGGGGTCGCGAGCGGGACGGCAGCGACCGGGCGAGGGCGTCGGATCTGTTCTGACCGTTGATTGTCCTGAGGCGCAATATCCGTCGATGGGAATGTCACCTTACGACAATCACGTCGCGTCGTCCCGCGAATCGATGCGATGTGTCGGTTGGTCGACTTCGCTTTCCGGCTAGCGCGCCAACTGTTTCTACGCCTGCTGACCTAGCCACCCTCGTGGCCGACAGCGAAATCTTGTTCATGATTCCCCCAGGAGTCGGAGGACGACCGGGCCACCGCCGGGTGACCGGTCCAGGAAGGAGGAGCGTTGGACAGTACCGATCCTGACCGCGTCGTTCGGCTGGCCGTGGCCGAGGCACTGGCCCGGGTGGCGGACGAGGACAGCTTGGGGCTGGGCGAGGGTGACGCGGTCGAGCGACTCGGCCGCGCTCTGCGCGAGGTGCTGCGCCGCGCACTCGACGACCGGGTGCCCCTGACCACGCCGGAGTTCGTCGACCTCTGCCGTGACCTGGGTCTCAACCGGGACGCCTTCGACCTGCTGGGGCACTACCTGATGACCGCGTTGCTGGCCCACCACGTCGGACCGGACGCCCTGATCCGCGTCGGGGTGCTCTTCGGCACCGTCGGGCGGTACCTGCCCGGTGCGCGCCCGGCCGGGCAGCGCAACGGCGGCCCCGCGCCACGGCGACGCGACGTGCGCGCGGACAACAGCGTCGTCGGCCGGTACCGCCGCACGAAGCTGCCGGAGCACCTTCCCAACCCCCCGAGTTGGACCTGCACCGGGTGTGGTCGCGAGTGGCCCTGTGCCACGAAGCAGAGTCAACTGCTCGCCGAGTTCGGTGGCGCACGAGCCGGCCTCGCGGTCTATCTCGGCTCCTGTCTGGTCGCCGCCGCTCAGGACCTGCCCACGGTGCCGCTGCCCCGGGTCCGGCTGCGATTCCTGGGCTGGCTGCCCCGGGCCCGGATCTGACCAGGGCGCACCGGCCCGCCGGTCGTCGGAGATCTCCCGACGACACCCGGACCGGTGCGGGCACTAGTCAACGGGGACATCGATGCGATGAAATGTGATCCACGCATCGCGCCCCGGGAGGACACCGATGACGCCTGCTCCGTCGCCCACCAGCATCCGCGCCCACGTCGCCGTCGTCCTGGTCGGCCTGCTGGTCGCGGCACTACCGGCGGCCCCGGCGACCGCCTCTCCGGCGACCGCCTCTCCGGCGACCGCCTCTCCGGTGACCGCTTCCCCGGTCGCGGCGGAGCCGGCGGCGCGGCATCGACCGGTGCCCGCGCACGTCCTGGGCAACCAGACGGTCCCCGCCTACTCCTACGCCGACGCGATCCGGGAGAGCGTGTGGGTCCAGACCGCCGCCGACAGCGATGGTGACGGTGTGCGGGACCGGGTGGCCGTGGACCTCGTCCGGCCCCGGGAGGCCGCAGCCGCAGGGGTTCGCGTACCGGTCATCATGGACGCCTCGCCCTACTACCTCTGCTGTGGCCGGGGCAACGAGAGTGAACTCAAGACGTACGACGCGGCCGGTGTGATCGCCAAGGCGCCGCTGTTCTACGACAACTACTTCGTCCCACGCGGGTACGCCTTCGCCGCCGTGGACCTCGCGGGCACCGCCCGCTCCACCGGCTGCGAGGACGTCGGCGGCCCGGCCGAGGTGGGCAGCGCCAAGGCGGTGGTGGACTGGCTCAACGGGCGGGCCCGCGCGTACACCGCCGACGGGCGGCCGGTGAGCGCCACCTGGAGCACCGGCCAGGTGGGCATGATCGGCAAGTCGTGGGACGGTTCGGTCGCCAACGGGGTCGCCGCCACCGGCGTGCAGGGGCTGGCCACGATCGTCCCGATCTCGGCGATCTCCAGCTGGTACGACTACATGCGCTACCAGGGGAACCTGCGGACCACCGACTACCCCGGCTACCTGCACTCGTACGTCAGTGGCCGCACCGACGAAGCCTGCGCGGACGCTCTGGCCCGGCTGCGCGCGGACAGCGCCGAGAAGACCGGTGACTACAACGCGTTCTGGGCGCAGCGCGACTACCGGCCTTCGGCCGACCGGGTCCGGGCCAGTGTCTTCGTGGCCCACGGCGTCAACGACCTCAACGTCACGACCAACCAGTTCGCCCGCTGGTGGCAGGAGTTGGCCGACCAGGGCGTGCCCCGCAAGCTCTGGCTCTACCAGGCCGGCCACGAGGACCCGTTCGACGTTCGACGCGCCGAGTGGGTGACCGCCCTGCACCGCTGGTTCGACTTCTGGTTGCAGGGGCTGCGCAACGGGGTGATGAACGAGCCACGGGTCGACCTTGAGACGGCTCCGGGCGCCTGGACGACGCAACGGGACTGGCCCGCCCCCGGCACCCGCGACGTCCGGGTCGCCCTCGGCGCCGGCGACGGCGTGACCGGGACCCTCGGCGGGCGCGGCGCGCGACCGGGCCGGGAGCAGGCGTACGTCGACGCGTCACTGCCCGAGGCCGAGCTGGTCACCGAGCCGAACACCGCGACCGCCGGGCGACTGGTCTTCCTCTCCGGTGCCCTGACCGCGCCGCTGCGGATCTCCGGCAGCCCTTCGGTGCGGCTGCGGGTGCGGGTGGACCGGCCCACCACCGAGCTGACCGCCCGACTGGTCGACTACGGCACCGCCGAGCGGATCCGCTATGACAGCTCGGAGGGTGTGCGCACGTTGGCAACCGAGTCCTGCTGGGGAGCCTCCACCGACGTCGACGACGCCTGCTACCGGGACACCGAGGAGATCACCGCGGTCTCCGACCACGCGGTGCTGACCCGGGGCTGGCTCGACGCCGCGCACCACCGCTCGCTGCGGTTCAGCACACCCCTGCGGCCGGACCGCTGGTACACGGTGACCGTGCCGCTCAACGCGTACGACGTGGTGCTGCCCGCTGGGCACGTGCTCGGCCTGGTCCTGGGCCAGAGCGACCCGGAGTTCACCGAGACCGACGACCAGAACGCCACCGTACGGGTCGACCTCGGCCGCAGTGAGCTGATCCTTCCGGTCGCCGGCCGCGCCGGGTTGCCCGCCGTGGACGTCGCGCCGCCGGTGGTCACCGCGCCCGCCGACCCGTCGGCCGCCCGGAGGGCCGGTGACACACGGCAGGTGCCCTGACCCGACGGCCCGACGGGGCCTCGATCGGGCACCACGCGCGGTCGAGGTGTCACACCCTGCCGTCCCCGGCCGGGCCTCGGACAGGCCGGGGCAGGGTGTTCATCGTGGGCACGCGCCCCGTACGACGGCTGTTCACCGCGCTCTCCGAAGCTCCTTGATCGAAAGAGCATTCGCTTGATCGAGGAGAGGCTCTCACGTGAGAGACAGGCAACCCGAAGAGACCGAGCACGCGCAGCTGTCACGGCGCAAGCTGGTCAAGTACGCGGGCGTCGGCGCGACGCTGGCCGCGGCCAGCCCACTGGTCGGCGCGGGCGCGGCGTGGGGCGACGAGGAGCGCCGGCCCGGTGACGACGACAAGAGCGACCGGGGCGGCTCCAAGAACCGGGTGTGGCGTGCCGGCGATCACCACATCCACTCCGAGTACAGCGGCGAGTTCGACACCACGAAGTCCCCGATTGTCTTCCACAAGGGCGCGGACGCGGTCTACCCGATCGTCACCAACGCCATCATGGCGAAGAACTTCGGTCTGACCTGGGCCATGTGCACCGACCACGGTGGACCGACGCACTCGAAGGTGAACATCGAGCAGGCGTACCCGGACCTGCTGCGTTCGCGCAAGCTCGTCCCCGAGGTGCTCCAGTTCTGGGGCATGGAGTTCGACGCGCCCTCACTGGACCACCACACGCTGATGATCCCGCGCCACGACGACGAGGCGAAGCAGCTCTTCGAGCTGGAGAGCCGGTTCGCGAAGTACGACGCGTTCCCCACCGACCCGGCCCGGGACACCGAGGCAAAGATGGTGGAGTTCCTCAAGGTGGCCCGGGGCATGCCGCACAAGCCGCTGGTGATCGCCCACCACGCGTCCCGTTCGGCGCCCGGCCTCGGCGTCTACGGCCAGGACACCCCGCGCGAGTTCCGCAACGGCAACAACGCCGCGCCGGACGTCTACGTCGGCTTCGAGGGCGCGCCCGGGCACCAGGCCGGCCCCCTCAACGGCGGCAAGCGCGGCGGGTACGGCAACCACCCCACCTACGGCGGCTTCGACCAGATGACCGCCCGGGTCGGCGGCCTGTGGGACTCGCTGCTCGGCGAGGGCCGACGCTGGTGGATCACCGCGACCTCGGACTCGCACGTGCACTGGACCCGCGGTGGCTCCGACTTCTGGCCCGGCGAGTACAGCAAGACGTACGTACACGCGCGGCAGGACTACGGCGACATCATGGACGGTCTGCGCAACGGCCGGATCTGGGTCACCACCGGCGACCTTATCCGCAGCCTCGACGTCACCGCCACGTCCCAGGGCCGGACCGCCGAGGTGGGCGAGACCATCACGGTCAGCCGTCGTAGCCGTACCGACGTCGAGATCGAGATCACGTTCCGTCCGTTGGGCGGCCCGAACGCGAACGGTGACCGCCCCGAGGTCCGCCGGGTCGACCTGATCGTCGGCCAGATCACCGGCCCGAGCGCCAGCCTGGACGCCGACACCAACCCCACCACCACTGTGGCGGCCCGGTTCGGCCCGCGGGACTGGCGCCGCAAGGGTGACAGCTATGTCATCCGGCACACGCTGCGCAACGTCGAGGCCGACACCTACGCGCGGGTGCGGGGCACCAGCACCGACGAGGCCGAGCCGCTCGCCGACGGGCTGGAGAGCCCGTGGGACGACCTGTGGTTCTACTCGAACCCGGTGTTCGTGCACGTGCGCTGACCCGGCCCGGCAGTAACACCGCGGGTCCGTCCCGCGCCGCTCGACGTACGACGGTCGGGCGGTGCGGGCCGGACCCGTGCCGCGTTCCGTCTCCAGCGGTCGTCAGTCGGTGCTGCGGCGGCGCGCTCGCGGGGCGGTGGTCCGCCCGCCTCGTCCGGGCGCGGCGCCGGTGCGGCTCGTCGTCGGTGCCGGGGTGGGTTGCACCTGCGCCACCACCTCGCAGAGGTCGCGCAGCGGGTCCACCGCCTGGGCCGAGCAGGCGACCTGTTGGAGCAGCGTCCGTAGCGTCGCCGCGTCGGCTGGCGCGAGCGACCCCAGCAGGTGCGACTCGACCTGCCGCAGCGCCGAGCGCCGCTGCTCCCAGGCGGCGCGGCCGGCGTCGGTGACGTCGATCAGCCGGTTGCGCCGGTCCGCCGGGTCCGCCCGACGGGCGACGAAGCCGGGTCGTTCCAGGTCGTCGATCAGGTACGTGAGGACGGTGCGGTCGAGGCCGAGCTCCTCGGCGATCGCCCCCTGGTTGCGAGACGGCCCGTTGATCGCCGCAGTGAGCAGCTGGTAGCCGCGTGGACCGCCGGGAAAGTCGGTGAGTGTGTGCTCGGCCGCCCGGACGTAGCCACGGAAGACGATCCCGAGCATCCAACCCAGGTCGTCGTCGAGCGGATCGGGCCGGTCCGGCCGGTGAGTGGCACCCGTCATCCCCCGACAGTAGCGCAGTGACGCAGACCTTGTTGGCAGAAGATGTTCTGAGTGGCATAAGGTTGAGGTCATGACGCATCGCCTGAGGCGTCGTGCGAATCGGGAGGCTCACAGATGAGCGACTACGGCCACGACCTGGTCTTCGGATCCTTCGTCACCCCCAGCAATGGCGATCCGGACCGCACGGTCGGCGTCGCCGTCCTGTCCGAGCAGGTCGGGCTGGACCTGGTCACCTTCCAGGACCACCCGTACCAGCCGGCGTTCCTCGACACCTGGACGTTGCTGAGCTTCGTGGCGGCCCGGACCAACCGCGTGCACCTGGCGGCGAACGTGACGAACCTGCCGCTGCGCCCGCCGGCAGTGCTCGCCCGCAGCGTGGCCAGCCTGGACCTGCTCAGCGGCGGCCGGGTCGGCCTCGGCCTCGGCGCGGGAGCGTTCTGGGATGCCATCGAGGCAATGGGCGGCCGGCGGTTGACCCCCGGCGAGGGCGTACGCGCGTTGGAGGAAGCCATCGAGGTCATCCGTCAGCTCTGGGACGCCGAGACGCGCGGCGGAGTGCGGGTCGACGGCGAGTTCCACCGGGTGGTGGGCGCCAAGCGCGGGCCGGCCCCGGCGCACGCGGTGCCGATCTGGTTGGGCGCGTACAAGCCTCGGATGCTCCAGCTCACCGGTCGCCGGGCCGACGGTTGGCTGCCCTCGCTGGGCTACCTGCAACCCGGTGACCTGGCCAAGGGCAACGCGATCATCGACGACGCCGCGCAGCAGGCCGGCCGGGCACCCCGGGACGTCCGCCGGCTGCTCAACATCTCCGGCCAGTTCTCGGCCGTCGGGCGCGGCCACCTGAACGGGCCGGCCGAGCAGTGGGCGCGGGAGCTGACCGAGCTGGCGCTGGGGGAGGGCGTCGGCACCTTCATCCTCGCCAGCGACGACCCCGACGACCTGCGCCGGTTCGCCGGCGAGGTGGCCCCCGCCGTCCGCGAGTTGGTCGCGGCCGAGCGCGAGCGGGCTGCGGCGCCGGAGCGTACGCCGGAGCCGGAGCCGGAGCCGGAGCCGGAGCCGGAGCCGGAGCCGAGGCCGGAGCCGGTCGCCGCTCCGTCGGTACGGGCGAGCCGCGCGAGCGTGACCGGCGGCGCGTTCGCCGTGGTGCCGACCCCCGACGACGGCGTGCGGCGCAGCGACCAGAAGGTCTGGGACGAGTCGGTCCGGCCGACCGGGCCGACGCCCGATCCGGACCGCACCTACACCCCGCACGAGCAGGCCACCGGTGCGCACCTGGTGCAGATCCACGACGGCCTGCGCGCCGAGCTGGCCCAGATCCACGACCTGATCGAGCAGGTGGCGGCCGGCGAGATCGACGCGGGCACGGCCCGGTCGCACATCAACACCATGACCATGCGGCAGAACCGGTGGACGCTCGGCGTCTACTGCGAGTCGTACTGCCGCATCGTCACCACCCACCACACGATCGAGGACCAGTCGCTCTTTCCCCGGTTGCGGGCGCGTGACCCGCGGCTCGGCCCGGTCGTCGACCGGCTGGAGCAGGAGCACCACGTCATCCACGACGTGTTGGAGGGCGTCGATCGGGCGCTGGTCGCGTACGTCGGGTCGCCGGACGGTCTCGCCGAGCTGCGGGCGGCGGTGGACCTGCTGACCGACGCCCTGCTGTCGCACCTCAGCTACGAGGAGCGGGAGCTGGTCGAGCCGTTGGCCCGGTTGGGAATCGCCTGATCGACACGGCCCTCCCCGTGCGGCGGGGGTTGCCTCGACAAACCTGAGAGACTACTTTCGAAACATGTCTCTCAAGAATCCGTACGGGGATTTCGAGATCACCGAGCCGCAGGCGCTGCGGGCGCTGGCCCACCCGGTGCGCCTGGCGATCCTCGAACACCTTCAGCGGCACGGCCCGGCCACGGCGACCGGTCTCTCGCCGCACGTCGGCGCCACCCCCTCGGTGGTCAGCTGGCACCTGCGACACCTCGCGACGTTCGGTCTGGTCACCGACTGGGAGGGCGCCACCAGCAAGCGGGAACGTTGGTGGCAGGCCGCAGCCCGGGGCTTCCGGTTCACCGCGACCGACAGTGTCGAGGGGCAGTCCGCCAGCCAACAGCTGCGCGGCGAGATGTTCGCCCGCAACGCCGACGCGCCCCAGCAGTGGCTGCTGCACGAAGAGCCCCGACTGGATCCCGAGTGGCGCGCGCTGGCCGGCATCGCCGACACCCGGTTCGTGGCCACCGCCGACGAGCTGCGACAGCTGGAGGAGTCGATCGAAGAGCTGATCGCTCCGTACGTGCGGCGCAAGGAGGCGTCGGCCCCGGACGGCGCGCGGATCGTCCGGATGCTGCGCTACCTCCTGCCCGAGCCCGGCGAAGACGCCCCGGCCGAGCGGGGCGACGACGAGGCGGCCACGTCGTGACCGCCGCCGGCACCGTGAGCGCCACCGGCGCCGTGCCTCCGCCGGCCCTGCACCGCGACCGACGGTTCCGCACCTTCTGGGCCGGCGAGACGATCTCCTCGTTCGGCGACCGGGTCAGCGAACTGGCCCTCCCGCTGATCGCCGTCTCCCTGCTCACCGCGACACCCGTGCAGGTCAGCGTCCTCACCGCACTGATCTGGCTGCCCAACCTGCTGGGCCTGTTCCTGGGTGCGTGGGTTGACCAGCGCACCCACAAGCGGCGACTCCTGATCATCGCGGACCTGGTCCGCGCCGCGGTGCTGCTCAGCCTGCCGGTGGCCTACCTGTTCGACGCGATCACCCTCACCCAGCTCTACCTGGTGGCACTGCTCACCGGCCTCGGAGCGGTGCTGTTCGCCATGGCGCGTCAGGCCTTCTTCGTCGCCCTGGTGCCGCGCTCGGCGTACGTGGACGCGAACAGCAAGCTGAGCATGAGCCGATCGCTGTCCTTCATCGCCGGCCCCGCCGTCGGCGGTGGGCTGGTCCAGGCGCTCAGCGCGCCGGTCGCGATCCTTGTCGACGCGGTGTCGTTCCTCGGCTCCGCGCTGCTGCTGCGCCGCATCCCGGTCACCGAGACACCTCCGCCGCCGCGTCAGACGTCCACTCTCGGCCTGGTCCGCGAAGGGCTCGTGCTGGTGCTGCGGCACCCGGTGCTGCGGGCCGCCCTCGGCTGCACCAGCACTGTCAACTTCTTCACCTTCATCGCCAGCGCACTGCTGGTGCTCTACGCCAGCCGGGACCTCGGCCTGTCGGCCGGCGCGATCGGTGTCGCCCTCGGGTTCGGCGCACTCGGCGGGCTCGCGGGCGCGGCGCTCGCCCCACGGATCTCCCGCGCCATCGGGTTGGGGCGTACCGCCATGATCGGCGCGGTGCTCTTTCCCGCACCGCTGGCGCTGACCGCGCTGGTGACCGGCCCCACCTGGACGAAGGTGGCCCTGCTGGCGGCCATCGAGTTGGTCTCCAGCGCCGGCGTGATGCTGATGGACGTCAACCTGAACGCCCTGCTCATCGCCGTGACCCCCGACGACGCGCTGGCACGCCGGGCCGGGGCGTACAGCGCCGTCAACTACGGCATCCGACCGATCGGCGCGCTGGTCGGTGGCGTGCTGGCCACCACCATCGGGCTGCGACCCACCCTGGCCATCGCCGGCCTGGGTGGCGTGCTCGCCGTGCTCTGGCTGGTCGCGTCACCGGTGCGCCACATCAGAACCCTGGACGACCAGACGGCCTGACCTCACCCCTGACGCTGGAGCGGGTCGGGACGGGCGGCACTCACCCTGATGAGCGTGATGCCGCAGAGTCATCAACATGCCCCTGAGGCAGCACGCTCATCGAAGCGACCTCGGGCTCTCGCCGCCATCGCCCGACTCAGGTCAGCTGGCCTCCGCAACCAGGACCCGCGCCAGCTCGGTGGGCTGGGAGAACATCGGCCAGTGGCCGGTGTCCATGGTGACCAGTCGCCAGTGGTCGCTGGTCAGCAGCTTGGCCACTGTGTCGTTTGGCTCAGGCCCGTCGAGCAGACACTTGACGTACGTCGCCGGAAGCTCACCCAACGGCCGGGTCAGCACGGCCGGCTCGGTCAGCGTGGCCCCCGGGTGCGGCGTGGAGCCGACGATCAGCCGGGCGACCTGCTCGTCGGTGAGCCCCTGACCGTCGAACTCGGCCGCACCCAGCGGCGGCCAGTAGCCGCCGTTGTCGGCGATCAGCGCCTCGAAGACCGCCTGGCCCTGCCACCAACCGGACGCAAACGACCCGCCGTCGACCGGCACCTCCGAGTCGACGAAGACCACCCTGGCCAACCGATCGCCGATGCGCTCGGCGGCCTGGCCCACCGGAATGCCCGAGTAGCTGTGCCCGACCAGCACCACGTCGCGCAGGTCACGGCGCTCGATCTCGTCGACGATGTCCTGCACGTGGGTCTGCTGCCCAGCGGGCACGCCCCGCTTCTCGGCAAGACCGGAGAGGGTCACCGCGTGGGCGCCGTGGCCGGCCGCCCGAAGCGGCGCCACCACCTCGTCCCATGCCGACGATCCCAGCCACGCCCCCGCCACCAGTACGAATTCAGCCATGGGCGGGACCCTAGCGGCACCGTCCGACAGCCCCGACGCGTCAGGACCAGGTGCGGGCCTCGGCGGCGAAGAGCTCCGGCGGGCTCTCCACCGGCAACACGCAGAGCAGGTGACCGCCGGGCGCCCGCAGGATCCGACACTCGAGCCACTGCGACACCTCGGTCGCACCAAGGCCGATCAACCGCGCGGTCTCGGCCGGCACGTCGTCGGTCTCGATGTCGAGGTGGAAACGCGGCTCGTCGTCGACCGCCTGGACCGCGGCGACCAGCCCCGGCAGCGCCTCGTGCAGACCGACGAACTGCGGTTGCGCCGGATCGGACCGGGTGCTGACGCCGAGCGCAGCCGACCAGAACTCCACCGCCCGGGTGGCCTCCGCCGCGGGGGCGTCGATCAGCAGGGCGTAGACACGGCTTCGATGCATGCGAGGCAGCATATCGACGCCCGTCCGCTCAGGCATGGTCCAATGGAGACGGCCCGGCCTCGACTGACATCCGGTAGATGTGCACCGGGTAGTCGACAGCAGAGTGCCCGCCGTTGAGCCCGGCGGTCAGGTGCAGTTGGGCCGCCGGCATCCAGAGCCGGGCGTCGGCGTCGAGCCACATCGCGTCCACCCAGACCAACCGGGCATCGGTGATGAGCGTACGCACGCTGCCGTCCGGTGCGATGGTGAGGACGCGCCGGTGCGCGACGTCGCTGAGGTAGATGGTGCCGTTGGCGTCGATCGCCGTACCACCGGTGCTGGGAGTGTCGCACCACCGTTCGACCCGCCGGGCCAGCTCGTCGGCGGGCACCGACGGGTCGTCCACCCAGCGGGTGTCGATCCGGGACATCCCACCGGAGGCCGGTTGGTAGTAGAGCCAGCGGCCGTCGGGCGACACCTCCAGTTGATCGACGTGCAGGCGTACCTCGGCACCGTCGGGGTCGCGCAGCGCTCGCTCGTCGGCGACCATCGGCCCGCCCATCGTGCTCGGATGACCGCTCAGCACCCGCCGGGGCCGACCCGATTCGAGGTCGAGCACGATGAGGCCGGGCGAGCCCGCGTCGCTGAGGTACGCGATGGCACCGTTGAAACGGACGTCGTCCACGTAGCTGGTGGGGTGCACCGCCTCGTCGAGATGGTAGACCCGGACCACCCGGTCGCCGTGCGGGTCGACCACGATCAGTCGGGCACCTCCCCGCACCTGCCGCGCGCCGATCTGGGTCGCACCCGAGTCGACGATCCACAGTCGGCCGTCCGGGCCGGCACGTAATCCGTTGACGTGCACGAACGCGCCGTCCGGAGACTGGTCTGTCCGGTTCCACGCGGCATCCGGGTACGGGTTTCGCCGGCCGTCCGGCAGCGCCTCGGCCACCTGCACGCCGGGCCCGTCCGCCGACGGGTAGCTCAGGAAGACCCGCCCGCGCAGGGACGTCACGCCCGTGCACACCCGGTCCTCGTCGAAGACCGGGGTCAACCGGGGATCCTCCTCGGTGGGCAGCGTGGACATCCATCCGCTCCTCACCCGCCCGGCGGCGTTCTCGGTTCCAACCAGGGGCCGGCGGACCCGGCCACCCACCGCGGTATCCCCGGAGCGTGCCGGGCGAAACCGCCGGCCCGTCGGCACCGGGCGCGCTCAGTCGGTCGGCGGGGCAGGCGGACCGACCAGGGCGGCGAGCCGCTTCGGGGCCAGCATGCAGTAGCTCTCGGTGAGCAACTCGGCCACCTCGTCCCAGTCGGTGTCCGCGTCCAGGACCATGCCCATCACGGTCGGCCCCCACTCCGGCTTGTAGAAGGGGTGCCCGCCGCCGAGGAGCCCGGCGATCTCGTCGAGTGGCGACCGGAAGGTCAGCAGGCAGGCCGGCTCGTCGATCTCGGCGGCCCGGGCGTGTGCCACCTGGCGGTCGGGGTCGACGGTGAGGACGTGGGCGAAGGTCCGCTTGCGGATCCGCCAGCGGGTGCCCACCCAGGCGGGCTCCTCGTGTGTCTCCGGCAGCCCGAGGCAGATCGGCCGCAGCCGGTCGAGGACCTCGGGCGGGACGTCTCCGGGTTCGGTCACGGGCAGCGACGCTAGCCGCCCGGTGTGACAATTTCCGCTCGCCCTGCGCCGCCCGCGCCGGTGGTGCGGGCCCTGTGGATCCGCCAGGATGGGGCCGGGGCGATCGTGGGCAGTCGTCCCGGCCTGTCCCACCCCGTGCCCGCTGAGGAGTGCCGTGCCGTCCACCCTGCTCTCCCGCCGCGATCTCGACTTCCTGCTGCACGACTGGCTGCGGGTGTCTGAACTCGTCGCGCGTCCCCGCTACGCCGAGCACTCCCGGGAGACCTTCGACGACGCCCTGGACCTCGCCGAGCGGGTGGCCACCGAGCAGTTCGCCCCGCACAACCGCGCCGCCGACCTCGCCGAGCCCACCTTCGACGGGCAGCGGGTGCGGCTGATCCCGCAGGTCCGCGCCGCGCTGGACAGCTTCGCCGAGACGGGCCTGCTCACCGCCGGGCTGGACGCCTCGGTCGGCGGCCTGCAACTGCCGCACGCCGTCGCGGCGGCCTGCTTCACCTGGTTCCAGGCGGCCAACGTGGCCACCTCGGCGTACCCCATGCTCACCCTGGGCAACGCCAACCTGCTGCTGGCGCACGGCAGTGCCGAGCAGGTGGACACCTATGTCCGGCCCATGCTGGACGGCCGATTCTTCGGCACCATGTGCCTGTCCGAGCCGCACGCCGGCAGTTCACTGGCCGACATCACCACCCGTGCCGAGCCCCAGGAGGACGGCTCGTACCGGCTCTTCGGCACCAAGATGTGGATCTCCGGCGGCGACCACGAGCTGGCCGAGAACATCGTGCACCTGGTCCTGGCGCGGATTCCCGGCGGCCCGCCCGGGGTGAAGGGCATCTCGCTGTTCGTCGTGCCCAAGGTGCTGGTCGGCGCGGACGGGTCCCTCGGCGACCGCAACGACGTGGTCCTGGCCGGGCTCAACCACAAGATGGGGTTCCGGGGCACCACCAACACCCTGCTCAACTTCGGCGACGGCGGGCACACCCCGGGCGGCCGCCCCGGTGCCGTCGGTCACCTCGTCGGCGAGCCCCACCACGGGCTGGCGCAGATGTTCCACATGATGAACGAGGCCCGGATCGGGGTCGGGGCGGGTGCCACCGCGCTCGGTTACACCGGCTATCTCAAGAGCCTGGCGTACGCCAGGGAGCGACCGCAGGGCCGGCCGGTCGGCGCGAAGGACCCGGCGGCGGCGCAGGTGCCGATCATCGACCACCCCGACGTACGACGGATGCTGCTGGCGCAGAAGAGCTACGTGGAGGGGGCGCTGGCGCTGGTGCTCTACTGCGCGCGGCTGCTCGACGAGCAGGGCACCGCGCCGGCCGAGGCGGACCGCGAGCGCGCGCACCTGCTGCTGGATGTGCTCACCCCGATCACCAAGAGTTGGCCGTCGCAGTGGTGCCTCGCCGCCAACGACCTGGCGATCCAGGTGCTCGGGGGCGCCGGCTACACCCGCGATCACGACGTGGAGCAGCACTACCGGGACAACCGGCTCAACCCGATCCACGAGGGCACCCACGGCATCCAGGCTCTGGATCTGCTGGGCCGCAAGATGACCATGCAGGGCGGCGCCGGCCTTGCCCTGCTGACCGCGACGATCGGGGACACCGTCGAGCGGGCCCGGCAGGCCGGTGGCGAGGCGGCCGGTCTGGCGGACCGGCTGGCCGACGCGGTGGCCCGGGTGACGGCGGTGACCCGTCGACTGTGGGCCGACGGTGATCCGGTGCTCGCGCTGGCCAACGCCAGCGCGTACCTGGAGGCCGTTGGGCACGTGGTGATCGCGTGGATGTGGCTGGAGCAGGTGCTGGCGCTGCCGCCGGAGGGGACCGGCGACGCGTTCCACGCCGGCAAGCGGCAGGCCGCCCGCTACTTCTTCGCGGTCGAGCTGCCTCGTACCGGTCCGCAGTTCGACCTGCTGGAGAGCCGGGACCGGACCACGCTCGACATGCGGCCGGACTGGTTCTGACCGGTCAGCGTCGTTGACTGTGGTGCTGGACCGTCTGCCGCCCCTTGATGAAGGCCCAGACGATCACGATCACCAGCGCGATCACACCGATGATGATCAGCCAGCGGACCGCTTCCAGAAGCAGACCGAGCAGGATCAGCACGCCGGCGACAACGCCGACGACCCAGAGCAACGCACGCATCTCGACCTCCCGTAACCGGCCGCGCCTGGTGCGGCCGGCCCGCCCCAACGTTCCCCGTCCGGCCGACACCATGCCGATTGATCGACTCGGGTTCGGGCGCGTCGACAGGAGTGCGGTGACCAGCGCCGGTCAGCGGCCGGCGCGCGCCACGTAGACGGTGTTGGCCGACTCACCGCCGGTCAACGGGTTGGCGAACGGCACGACGTGCGCCCGCACGTCCACGAACACCTCGGCGAGCGCCGAGGTGAACTCGGCGTCCGGCGGGTCGTCCGACCAGAGCGCGAAGACCCCCTCCGGGCGGAGCAGGGCGGCCAGGCGACGCAGGCCGGCCGGCGGGTAGAACGCGGCATGGCTGGGGTGCAGGACATTGCGCGGGGAATGGTCGACGTCGAGCAGCACCGCGTCGAACCGGCGCCCGGGCACCTCGGCGTCGAAGCCGACGTCACCCGCCACCGCCGCGAAGAAGTCGGCCTGCACGAACCGGGTCCGCGGATCCTCGGCGAGGCCCGCCGCGAACGGCAGCAGCCCCTGCCGATGCCAGTCGATCACGTCCTCGATCGCCTCCACCACGAACAGCGAACGCACCCGGGGGTCGCCCAGTGCCGCGCAAGCGGTGTATCCCAGCCCGAGACCCCCGACCACCACGTCGATCGAGTCACCGGACACCTCGGCGAGACCGAGCCGGGCCAGCTCGATCTCCGCGACGGGGAAGAGACTGGACATCAGGTACTCGTCGTCGAGCTTGACCTCGTACACCTCGACCTGAAGTGCCGGGTCCCGGCGTCGACGCAGGCTGATCGCGCCGATCGGCGTCTCCCGCCAGGCCAGTTCCTCGAAACGCGCGCCCACGGGTGGCCCTCTCGCCGTCGGATTCGTCCCCGGATGGTACCGGTTGCCCCGTGCCGGCCACGCAGGGAACACGGGACATCGACGGAACGCATATCCTGTGCCCGGCCGATCCGTCGGAAGGGACCTCATGCCGTCGCGGCAGGACCAGCTGCACTCCTACCAGTTCAGCGTCCAACGGGCGGTCGCCGCCCTGGTCATGCGGGAGACCGACCCCGCGCAGTCGCCGTTTCGGCGGCTGGCCGGCGCGGGTCTGGCCAGCGTCCTGGTCGCGGCGATCGGGCTCGGCGGCTCGGCGCTCTACGGCCTGTTCGCCGGTGGCGGCAAGGGCTGGCGCGACCCGGGCGCGGTGATCGTGGAGAAGGAGTCCGGCGCCCGGTTCGTCTATCGCGAGCAGAAGCTGCACCCGGTGCTCAACTACGCCTCCGCGCTGCTCATCGTCGGTGCGGACCGGTCGAAGACCGTGCTGGTCTCCCGCCGCACGATCGACGGTGTGCCGCGCGGGCTGCCGCTGGGCATCGCGGACGCGCCTGATTCGCTGCCCGCCCCCGGCCGGCTGGCCAACGGGGGGTGGACGGTCTGCTCGACCGTCCCGGCCGACGCGGGCAGCGAGGCACCTCGCTCGGCCCTGCTGATCGGCACCGAGCCCGACGGCGGTCGTCCGCTGGGTGACGAGGCGCTGCTGCTGCGCCACCCCGACGGCGGGTTGCACCTCGTCTGGCACCAACGGCGTTACCTCGTGCGTGATCCGAGCAGGGTGCTGGCCGCGCTCGCCACCACCCGGGCGCAGGCGGTGCCGGTGGCGCCCGCCCTGCTCAACTCACTGCCGGCCGGCACCGACCTCGCCCCGCTCGACCTGCCCGGGCTGGGCGGTCCCGCCACCGGCGCGCCGGGCACCACCGTCGGCACGGTCTACCTGGTGAGCAACTCCGGCGGCGGCCGGCAGTACGCGGTGGCGCTCGACGCCGGCCTGGCCGGCATCACCGAGTTGCAGGCGGGGCTGTTGCTGGCCCGCACCGGGCAGGGCGAGCCGGTGCCGATGACGTTGGGTCAGTTCGCCGCGCTGCCCACGGTGCCCGACCTCGCTCCGACCGGCCCGAACGCCCCGCCACCCAGCCCGCCCCGGCTCGCCGCGGGCGGCGACGGCGCCCTCTGCACCCGCGTCGCCGACGACGGCGGGGTTGGTGAGGTGCGGTGGGGCGTACCGCTGCGGGACCTGACGGCCGCCCCACGGACCGCGCCGGCCGGCGGCGCGGTGCTGGCGGACCATGTGTTGGTGGAACCGGGTCGTGGCGCGGTGGTCGAGGCCGCCGCGGCGCCCGGCGCGACCGGCGGCGCGGTGTCCGTGGTCACCGACCTGGGCCGGCGGTACGTGTTGGCCGACCGGGAGGTGCTCGCGATGCTCGGCTACCGCAGTGTCCGCCCGTTGCGGTTGCCCGCCGGCCTGGTCAGTCTGGTGCCCGCCGGCGCGACCCTGGACCCGGCCGCCGCCCGGGCCGTCGCCGCCTCGGAATGAGGTGTCGCGGCCCGACCGGCGTCAGTCGGCCGGACGGCGCAGGACGCTGACCGCGAACGGCGCGTCGTCGCGCCACGGGCGCAGGTCCCAGGTGGCGAAGCGATGCTCCACGCGCAGGCCGGCGGCCACCGCGTCGGCGTCGAACGCGGTCAAAGGATAACCGCGCTCGGTGCCGAAGCCCACTGTCAGCACACCGTCGGGGCGCAGGTGCGCGGCGACCCGGCTCAGCACCTCCGGTTCGGTGCCGACGGCGACGAAGGCGAGGACGTTGCCGGCCAGCACCGCCGCGTCGAACGGCTCCGCCTCACCCAGCGCCGGTAGGTCCAGCTCGGCCAGGTCGGCGACCAGCCAGGTCGGGCCGGGGTAGTCGGCGCGGGCCGCGGCCACCAGGTCGGGGTCGGCGTCCACCCCCACCACTGTGTGCCCACGCTCGGCCAGCGCGGCACCGACCCGGCCGGTGCCGCTGCCGGCGTCGAGGATCCGTGAGCCGGGCGCGACCAGAGTGTCCACCAGGCGGGCCTCTCCGGCCAGGTCCGCGCCCTCGGCCGCGAGCTTGCGGAACCGGTCGATATACCACTGCGAGTGCTCGGGACCGGTGTCGGTCGCCCAGCGGGTCGGGTTGGCCATGTGGCCACCGTAACCGGGCCGGTGGGGGAGCGGCGGGGGACCCGGAGGAGACGATCATCCCTTCTCCGCGCCACTGGTCAGCCCCTCGGTGAGCAGTCGCTCGCTGGCGAAGAAGAGGATCACGATCGGCACTGTGAGCACGACCGACCCGGCCATCAGCACCGTCTTGGGGACCTCCACCCCGTCGGCGAGCAGGGACAACCCCAGCGACACCGTCCACCGGTCGGGCTTGTCGACCAGGAACAGCAGGGCGAAGAGGAACTCGTTCCAGGCGATCATGAAGTCGTAGAGCGCGACCGCCATGACCGACGGCATGGCCAGTGGCAGGCTGACCCGGCGGATGATCCCGAGCCTGCCGGCGCCGTCGATGGCGGCGGACTCCTCCAGACTGACCGGGATGGTCTCGAAGTAGTTCTTCAGCATGTAGACCGAGACCGGCAGTGTCTGCGAGATGTAGACCAGCACCAGGCCGAACAACGAGCCGCGCAGCCCGGCGAGGCTGAACACCACGAACAGCGGGATCGCGATGACGATCGACGGGAACAGGTAGACCGCCAGGAACAGGAAGTCCACCTGCCGCCGGCCGAAGAACCGCAGCCGGGCCACCGCGTACGCGCCGGGGATCGCGACGAGGAGCGTGAGCACGGTCGCCGCGACGGCGACGAGGCCACTGTTGCGGATGAAGGTGAGGAAACCCTGACCGCCGTCGCCGGTGGCCTTGAGCACCTCGGCGTACGTGGCGACGGTCAGCTCACCGAAGCCGACCACCAGCGCGCCCGGGTCGAGCAGCAGCCGCTCGATCGGGCGCACCGAGAGCACCAGCATGTAGTAGAAGGGGAAGACGGTGACCACCAGGAACGCGGCGATCACCAGGCGGCGCAGCCAGCGCAGGCTCACCGTCTCGACCACGTCCCGGTCCATCAGCTCACCCTCCGTCCGAAGAAGCGCAGGTAGATCAGCACGAACACGATGAGCACCACGGCCAGCACGACCGCCTGCGCGGCCGCGGCGCCGATGTCGGTACGCGCGGTGAGGAACTCGTACACCCGCACGCTGACCACCTCGGTGCCCGCCGCGCCACCGGTGAGCAGGTAGACATCGTCGAACTTGTTGAACGTCATGATGAAGCGCAGCACGCCCAGCAGGGCGATCACCGGCAGCAGTTGGGGCAGCAGGATGTGCCGGAACCGTTGGGTGGGGGTGGCCCCGTCGACCCGGGCGGCCTCCTCCAGCTCACCGGGCACCGCCTGGAGCCGGGCCAGCAGGAACAGGAAGGCGAACGGGAAGTAGCGCCACGCCTCGAACACGATCACCGTGGTCAGGGCGGTCGACTCCTGGGACAGGAACGGCACCGGGGCGTCCCAGCCGAGCAGGCGCTGGCCCCACGCGTTGACGATGCCGAGCTGTGGGTCGAGCATCACCTGCCAGACGAAGGTCACCGCGACCACCGGCGCCACGTACGGCAGCAGCATGGACGCCCGGACCAGGGTGCGGCCCCGGAACGGCCGGCGGACCACCAGGGCGGCCACCAGGCCGAGCACTATCGACCCGACGGTGCCGCCGACGCTGTAGATCAGCGTCACCCACAGCGTCTCGGCGAAGCCGGGGGTGTGCAGCACGCGGTCGATGTTGTCCATGGTGAAGTCGCCGAACAGGCCGGTTTTGCGCAGCGTGGCGAGCCGGACCCGTTGGAAGGCGAGCACCACTGTCCACACGATCGGGATGCCGATGACCGCGATCGTGACGAGCAGGGTCGGTGCGACCAGCGCGAGCCCGGCCCGGGATTCGCGGCGGCGCAGGGTCAGTGGTCGGCGCCGGGGTGGCGCCGGCCGCTCCCGGGTGGGGGAGCGGCCGGGGCCGGGCGCGGTGGTCGTCAATTGACGCCCGCCTTGATCGCGTCGACGTCCTTCTTGGCGCGGTTGGCGGTGGCCGTCGCGTCGGACTTGCCGGAGACGAGATCACCCAGCACCTTGGGCACCGGCAACTCCCCGAGCATGGCGCCGACCAGCTTGCCCTGCCCCTGGCTGAGGCCCCACCGCCCGAACGTGTCCGGGCTGCGGCGCAGCGTGGCCAGCACCTCGTCGCCGTACACGTCGGCGAGGGGCTTCTTGGCGTCCACGCCGGCCTGGCTGGTGTTCCACCGGGTCAGGTACGCCTCCGGCTCGGCCGGCGTGCCCTTGCGGACCGGGAAGCGGCCCTCGGGGGACATGCCGAACCAGCTCGGGTAACCGTCACTGAGCATGTACTCCACGAAGGACTTCGCCGGGTCGGCCGCCGCGCCGTCCAGCACGGCCCAGGAGCTGATCTCGCCGTACTGAGCCGGCTCGGTGCCGTTCGGGCCCTTGATCGCGGTGACGAAGCCGCTGTTCTTTGCCAGGAACGCCGGGTCGGCCTGGCACTGCGGGCAGGTCGGCTTGGCGTCGTTACGCAGCCCGGCCAGCTCGTCGAGGATGAACGGCGACCAGATCACCATGGCCGCCTTGCCGGCGAAGTAGGTGGCCCGGGTGGTGTCGACGTCCTGCGCGCCCTTCACCGAGCTGGTGCGGATCAGGTCGCCGTAGAAGCGGAACGCCTCGACGCACTGGGGCGAATCCAGGGTGACCTTGCCCGAGTCGTCGCTGAGCTGGCAGTCGTTGGCCAGCGCCAGGTGTTCGAAGGTCTGCTGGGTGAACACGTCGCTGGGGGCGGTCGCTGCGGTGATCCCGGCGACGCCGCCGGTGTTCAGTCTCGCCGCGGCGGCGGTGATCCGCTCGTACGTGTCGGGGGCGGGCAGGCCGGCCGCGGCGAACAGGTCCTTGCGGTAGACGAGCAGTTGGCCCCAGCCGTCGCTGGGCACGGAGAGCTGCTTGCCGTCGTCAGAGGTGAGCTCCAGCGCCCGGGGTGAGAACGTCTGCCTGCCCAGCTTGTCGACGACCTCCGCGTTCGCCGAGGCGTGCAGCAGCTCGTTGCCGGCGAGCGTACGGATGCCGGCGAGGGAGACCGAACCCACCACGTCGGGCAGGTCACCGGCGGCGGCGTTGGCGGCGATCAGGGAGGGGAACTGGTCCTCGTTGACGGTCACCAGGTCGACCTGGATGCCCGTCTTCGCGGTGAAGTCGGCGACGATCGCCTTGGTGGCGGTGACCCGGTCGGCGACGTCCTCCAGGCTCCAGACGGTGATCTTCTTGCTGTTGCTGTCCGGTTCGTCGTCTCCGCAGGCCAGCAGGGTGGACGCTGTCAGTGCCATGATCAGGGTGGTGGCGAGTATCCGCCTCGGAGGTGCTGACATCGGTGGCACTCCTCTCGAAGGGTACATGACGGATCCAACACCTTCGATTGATCAATAGCAAGACATATGGCTATTTTTTGCTATCCTGGAACCCAGTGCTACCGGGATGTGACACATGGGCAACTGGGTGGTCTCTCTCGCCGGGCCTCGACGGATCAGCCTCGAGCCCTGCCCCCCGGATCCGCTCGGCCCCGGCCAGGTCCGGGTCCGCACCTCCTACTCGGGCATCTCCGCCGGCACCGAGCTGACCCTCTACCGGGGCAGCAATCCCCGCCTCAGCAAGGACTGGGACGACACCACCCGGATGTTCGTCCCCCGGCAGACCCCGGTGCCCTACCCGCTGATCGGCTTCGGCTACGAAGAGGTCGGCGAGGTCGTCGAGGTCGCGCCGGAGGTCACCAACCGCCACCCCGGGCAGCTCGTGTGGGGCATCTGGGGGCACCGGGCCGAGGCCGTGCTCGCCGCCGAGGCGGTCCATCCGCTCCCCGCCGGGCTCGACCCCCTCGCTGCGGTCTTCGCCCGCCCCGGGGCCATCGCGCTGACCGCCGTGCTCGCCGGGGACCTGCACCTCGGCGACTGGGTCGCCGTCTTCGGGCAGGGCGTCATCGGGCTGCTCGCCACCCGACTCGCCGTGCTCTCCGGCGCCCGGGTGGTGGCCGTCGACCCGGTGCCTGGCCGGCTGGAGCACGCCGCCCGGTACGGCGCGCGATCCACCGTGGACGTCCGCGCCGAATCCGCAGCCGCCGTGCTGCGTCGGGCCACCGACGGCCGGGGCGCGGACGTCTGCCTGGAGTTGTCCGGGGCGTACCCGGCGTTGCACGAGGCGATCCGATCCACCGCACACGCCGGTCGGGTCGTGGCCGCCGGCTTCTACCAGGGCCAGGCCGACGCGCTCGGCCTCGGCGAGGAGTTCCACCACAACCGCATCCAGTTGGTGGCCGCCCAGGTCTCCGGGCCCACCCCCGCGCCGAGCATGGCCGGGCGGTGGACCGGGGACCGGGTCGCGCAGACCTTCATGGACCTGGTGGCCGAACGCAGCGTCGATCCGTTGCCGCTGGTCAGCCACATCGTCGACGCCAGCGCGGTCGCCGACGCCCTCGCGCTGCTCGATCGCGGCGCCGGTGACGTCCTCCAAGTCGTGCTGAGGTTCTAGATGACCACCATCGCGCTGGCCTGCCAGGAACAACTCCTGCCGGGCACCAACCTGATCCAGAAGTACGCCCTCGCGGCCGCCCTCGGCTACCAGGGCATCGAGCTACGCGGACGCGGTGACCTCGCGTTCGCCCGTCGCCTGCCCGAGCTGCGCCGCGCCCGCGCCGCCGGGGTGGTGATGCCCACCGTCTGCGTCGAGATGGACCACTTCATCGGCGACTTCGACCCCGACCGGTCCGCCGACGCCGTGCGCAACCTGCGCTCTCAACTGTCGGTCATCGGCGAGCTGGGCGGCATCGGCGTGATGACACCGGCCGCCTGGGGCATGTTCTCCCGTCGGCTGCCACCGTTCGAGCCGCCGCGCCCGCCGGCCGGTGACCGGCAGGTGCTCCTCGACGCCCTGGGCGAGCTGGGCGAGCACGCCCGGGCCGAGGGGGTCACCCTCTTCCTGGAACCCCTCAACCGGTACGAGGACCACATGGTCAACCGTCTCGACGAGGCGGTGGCGCTCTGCGCAGCGGTCGGGTTGCCGTCGGTCCGCGTGGTCGCGGACACCTTCCACATGAACATCGAGGAGGACGACATGCACCGCGCGCTGCGCGCCGCCGCGCCCTACCTCGGTCACGTGCAGGTCAGCGACTCCAACCGCTACCAGCCGGGCGCGGGGCACCTGGACTGGTCGGCGCTGGTGCGTACGCTGCTGGAGCTGGACTACTCCGGCTGGCTCGCCCTGGAGTGCCGGCTGCGCGGCGACCCGGTCCGGGCCCTGCAACAGGCCGCCACGGTGCTGCGTCACGCCCTGCCCCGGCGGGCCGCCGCGTGACCGCCGGTGCCGGGCCGACGCGCCTCGGCGGGACCGCCGTGGCCCGTACCGGTGGCCCCGCCGACCTGGCCGGGCTGCGCCGACTCGCGGTCGACACGCTCGACGCCAACTGGGAGCACGACCACACCGTGCCCTCACGCACGCTCTACCCGCACCAGTGGAGCTGGGACTCGGCGTTCATCGCGATCGGGCTGGCCCATGTCCGCCCCGACCGGGCCTGGCGGGAGCTGACGAGCCTGTTCCGGGCCCAGTGGGCCGACGGACGGGTGCCGCACATCGTGTTCAACCCGGCGCTGCGGGTCGGCGCGTACTTCCCGGGGCCGGAGATGTGGCGCTCGGCGAACGCCCAGGGCACCCCTGACGTGGACACGTCCGGCCTGGTCCAGCCGCCCGTGCACGCGCTCGCCGCGTTGCTCGCGTACCGGCGGGCACCCGATCCGGCGGGGCTGGCCGCCCTGCGCCAGCTCTACCCCGCACTGGTCGCCCAGCAGCGTTACCTGGCTGACCGGCGGGACGTGGCCGGCGACGGGCTGGTCTGCATCGTGCACCCGTGGGAGTCCGGTCTGGACAACAGCCCCGCCTGGGACGAGCCGATGGCCGCGGTCGGAGCCGAGGCGGCGGTGATGCGTGCGTACCGTCGGCATGACACCGCGCACGCCGACGCCGCGCACCGCCCCACGGACCTGGACTACGCGCGTTATCTGGCGGTCGTCGCCGCCTACCGCGACCACGGCTACGACGACCGGGGTCTGGCCGAGGGCCATCCGTTCCTGGTGGAGTGCCCGCTGTTCAACGCGGCGTTCGGGGCGGCCGAGGACGCCCTGGCCGAGATCGCCGTGCTCATCGGCCACGATCCCGGGCCGCACCGGGCCCGCGCGGCCCAGATCACCGAAGCCCTGGTACGCCGGCTGTACGACCCGGACGCCGGCACGTTCCAGCCCCGCGACCTGCGCACCGACCGGCTGGTCAGCGCCCGTACCGTGCTCGGGCTGACACCGCTGATGCTGCCCGACCTGCCCGCCCGGCAGGCCGACGCGTTGGTCGTCGAGGCCCGCTCGGCGCGCTTCGGGCTGGCCCGGCACATGGAGCGGCCGTTGCCCACCCACGACCGGACCGCGCCCGACTTCGAGCCGCTGCGCTACTGGCGCGGCCCGAGCTGGCTGAACACGGGCTGGCTGATCCGCCGCGGCCTGCTCGCGCACGGGCACCCGGAGCTGGCCGCCGGGCTGCGTCGCTCGATGATCGGTCTGGTCGCGGGGGCCGGCTGCCACGAGTACTTCCATCCGGACACCGGCGTCGGGTTGGGCTCACCGGCGTTCAGCTGGACCGCCGCGCTGCTGCTCGACCTGCTGGCCGAGTGACTGTCTGGCGGGCCCCGGCTGGTAGCGTGCCCGGTCTTCGACCGGAAGGGGTGGCGTGCCCGAGATCGACAAGGTGGCCTGGATCCTCATCGAGGACGGGCGGGTGCTCAGCACCCGGTCCGCGGGCAAGGACGTCTGGTATCTGCCCGGTGGCAAGCGGGAGCCGGGCGAGACCGACCTGGAGACCCTGCGCCGGGAGATCGACGAGGAGTTGAGCGTCGACGTGGACGTTCGCGACGCGGTGCACCTGGGCACCTTCACCGCTGCGGCACACGGCCACGCCGCCGACATCACCGTGCGGATGACCTGCTACCGGGCCGGATACCAGGGGCGGTTGCGCCCGGCCAGCGAGATCGCGGAGATGGACTGGCTGGCGTACGCCGACCGGCACCGCACCTCGCCGGTCGACCAGATCATCTTCGACCATCTGCTGGCCGAGGGCCTGCTGCGCTGACGGCGCAGTTTGCCGACGCCGGCCGGGGGTAACCGCCCGGGCGTGACCGACGGCGACGGGTTTCCGTACTTCATCGACGCGGTGTCCCGGCGGTCCGGCCTGCCGACCGAGCAGGCCGCAGCCCTCGCCCGCGCCGTGCTCCAGACGATGGCCGAACGGGTGACCGGCGGCGCGCCCGACGACCTGGTGGGACACCTTCCGGACGAGGTCGGCGGCTACCTGGCCGGCCCCGCGCCGGACGAGCCGGGAACCGCCGGTCCCGCGCCGGACGCGTTTGGCCTCGCGCCGGACGCGGTCGGGACGGTTGGTCCTGCCCCGGGACGGGGTGGGGTCGTCGGCCCGGGCATGGACGGGCCGGACACCGGGCTGGGCCTGGATGTCGGCGCCGCCGTTCCACCGCCTCCTACGGACGCCGGTCCGGCGGAGTTCCTTCGTCGGGTGGGACAGCGAGCCGGGGTGGATCCGGCGACCGCCCGGGCCGGAACCGGGGCGGTCTTCGCGACCCTGCGTGAGGCGATGACCGTACGGGAGTTCCGGGAGATGGTGGCGCGACTGCCGCGCGACGACGGCGGCGTGGCCCCACCAGGTCATAGGCCGTGACCCCGGTTACGGCCGCTGTTCTGTTCACCGGTTGGCGGCGTCGGCCTCGGGCAGCTCTTCGGGCTCGGTGACCCAGGCGGAGAAGACCGGCACCCCGTGCCACGGCCCGGTGACACCGTCCGCCCGGGTGTCGGTGGCGACGGCCACCACGGCGTACGGGTGGCCGAACCGCAGCTCGGCGGTGCGAGCGACGCCCTCGGGCGGCAGGCTGGTCAGCCCGAACATGCCGGTCACCGCCGCCGCCTCGAAGCCGTACCGGCCGAACCGGGCCATCGCCACCTGACGCGCGTCGAAGCTCTCGATCGGCAGGTGCAGCATTCCCGCCAGCGTCGTCGACGCCGCCGTGAAGCCGAGCGCCGGCGCGGTCAGGTCATGCTCGCTGCGGGCAGACCAGCAGGGGAGGACGGCGTTGTGGCGCTCCTCCCGGCCGTCGCGCGCACGGGTCCGCACCCGCTCCTCGCGCAGCGTCCACAGGGGAGTTTCGCCGAGCGGCAGGTCGAACAGGGAACGGGCACCGCCCGGTTGCGCGCCGTCGGCCGCGCCGACACCGAGGTCGTACGCGGCGGCCAGCACCTCGCTCGGCGGCACCTGCGGGTCGGCTGCCACCGAGAGGACCACCAGCCCGGCGCCGTCGGTCGTCTGGGCAGGGGCGGCGTGCACGATCACGTCACCGAGCCGCTCGGTGGACACGATGGCGCAGCGGTGACCATGGCTCGGGCTGCGCAACGCCCGTCGTAGCCCGAGCGCCCAAGGGCTGCCGGCGCCGAGCGCGCTGGCATCGGCGACATCGAACGGGGTCACCCAGGACACCCGGGTGGCCAGCGTGCTGGCCAGGGCTAAGACCACGTTCGGGCTCACCTTCAGGGGAAACGTGTCGATCAGGCCGTCGGTGTGCTCGCGCGCCCAGGCGTCCAGGCCGGCCTGATCGGGCAGCTCGCCGACGTCGGTCGTCCTGGGCAGCGCGGCCCGCCAGGCGGCTGAACCGCCGTCGCCCCGCCCCGCCCGGTGCCAGAGCGCGGTGGCGGACCTGACCAGCGGATGCGGCGCGTCCAGCAGCACGCGGGCGGCCTCGGCAGCGTCGGCCAGGTCGGTGCCCAGGGCGTGCGCCAGATCTTCGGCGGCCGGGCCGTCGCCGGCTGGGTTGGAGTCGGCCGGCGCGGTGGCGCAGACCGCGAGCAGTAGCCAGGCCCCGAGCGGGGAGGCGACGTGGTGCCGGTCGCCGACCGTGGTGTGCAGCCGTGCGGCGTACGCGGAGAGCGGCCCGTGCAGATCGGTCGTCATGCCCCCACTCTGCCCGCCGGCCCGGCTCACGACCACAGCTCGAACGGCTCGTCGATCTCCTCGCCGGCGAGGAAGGCGGTGATCAGCCTGGGGAGCTGCCCGGGGTAGAACCGTTCCGGGCTCGCGATCACCTCCGGCAGCGGCCACCAGCGGAAGGCGAAGTAGTCCTCCAGCTCGTAGTCGAGCCGGTGCGCCTCGTCCACGTCCGGACCGGCCCCGGCGAGCCGTACGCTGACGACGACCTCGTCCTGGACGTGCCGCAGCTGGCGGTGCAGGAAGCTCGCCCTTCGCCGCCAGGTCGGTGGGCCCACCTGGTCGGCGGTGACCAGGATGCCGGTCTCCTCGTGCAGCTCCCGCACCGCCGTGTCGAGGTAGGTCTCTCCGGGATCCATGCCGCCGCCGGGCAGCTCCCACCAGGTGCCCAGCCGGGGGTGGTCGGGGTCGCGGGTGTGGAACAGCAACACCCGATCCAAGCTGTCGGTGACCACCACCCGCACCGCGCGTCGTTCCAGGATCGGCAGGTCGTGGGGCAGCTCGTCCATCGGGCCAGTCTGTCGCACCGACCGCTCGGGCGGCGGGTAGGCTGCCCGCCGTGGCTGGTCTGTTGAGGAATGTCGCGGCTCGCATCTCCCGGGTAGGCGCGGTGATTCCGTCGCCTCGGCGCACCGGGCCGGCCCCCGCGCAGGTGGCCCGCCGCCGCCAGGTGAGCGCGTTGCAGCGTCGGGAGCTGACCTACGCTCCGGAGCGCGACGGCCAGGCCGACCCGGGCGAGATCGTCTGGACGTGGGTGCCGTACGAGGACGACCCCCGCCAGGGCAAGGACCGGCCGGTGCTGGTCGTCGGGCGGCACAGCCGGACGCTGTTCGGGCTGATGCTGTCCAGCCAGAGCGAGCGGGACGGGCAGCGGCACTGGTTCGCGCTCGGGCCGGGCGAGTGGGATCGGGACAATCGGCCGAGCTGGGTCCGGTTGGACCGGGTGCTCACCATGCGTGAGGACAGCATCCGCCGCGAGGGCGCCGTGCTGGACCGGCCTCGGTTCGACCGGGTCGGTCAGGCGCTGCGCGCCGGCTACGGCTGGCGCTGACCCGCACACCTGTAGAGCTGCCCCACAGGTGGGGCGTCGGGTGGTCCGCGCGCCCGGGGTGCGCTGGGCCGTCGCGCTGTCTTGAACGACGGGCATCCGAGGTGGTGCCGTGTGGCCCGGTGGCCGGTGCGCTGTGCTTGCCCCATCACCGGGGCAGCTCTACAGCGACGCAGGCAGGCGTCCTGGATCAGGAACCGGCGCGGACCTGACCGACGATGGTCAGGCCGACTCGCGGCTCGGGCCGACGGCGGCGCCCTTCGCGTCCGGCGGCGGGTACGGCCGGTCGGCGAGCAGCCGCGCCAGGTGTGCGGTGTTGAGCGCCAGGGCCTTCGTGGTGCGGCCGGTGGTGTCGGGCTTGGGGCCGGCGTCGCGGTAGTCCACCTTGTGCAGTGCCTCGCCGACCCAGTAGGTCGCCGCGGCGGCGGCGAGGGTGAACCCGACCTCGTTGAGCGCCTGCTGCACCTGGCCGACGGTGTGGTGCGCGCCGTCCTCGTTGCCGACGACCGCCACCCCGGCCACCTTGCCGTAGGTGAGGAGCCGGCCCTCGTCGTCGGTCTCGGAAAGTTCGGCGTCGAGCCGTTCGAGCACCATCTTGCAGACGCTGGACGGCTGACCGAGCCAGATCGGCGTGGCGATGATGAGCACCTGCGCCGCCAGCAGCTTGGCGCGGATCGCCGGCCAGCCGTCCCCGTTGCCCTCGTCGATGGACACGCCGAAGCGCACGTCGTGGTCCACCACCCGAACCAGTTCGCCCTCCACGCCCTGAGCGGCCAACTCGTCGAGCACCTCCCGACCGAGCTGCTCGGAGCTGGACGGGCCCGGTGACGGCTTGAGGGTGCAGTTGAGCACGAGGGCGCGGATGGTCGCCACGTCGAGTTCCTTTCGGCCGTCAGATGGGACCTCATACCCGGACAGTGTCCGCATATTCAACCCGTAGGTTGATCGGTTGAAAGCGGCACATGACAAGGCGACGGTCAACGAGCTGGCGGCGCCGTTGCCGGCTCGACCCGGCGCCGCTGCGGACGCTCGCCTCGCCACACCGCGCTGACTCCGCCCACGCCACCGTTAAGCGGTGGGCTGGTGGCCCGCCCGGTGGCATGGTGTCCACGTGACCGAGGACATCACGCGGCAGGTGGCCGAGCGGGTCCACGCGGGCTTCGGCCTGCGCCTGACCACCCTGGAAAGGGTGACCCACGGCGCGGACCAGCGCGCCCGGCTGTGGCTGGCCCGCAGCGTCGACGGCTCCCGGTACGCGGTCAAACTGAGCGGTGGCGGCACTCCCGCTGGCCTGGTCGTGACGGCGTACCTGGCCGGCCAGGGGGTGCCGGGCATCGCCGCGCCGGTGCCCAGCCGGGACGGGCGGCTGTCCGTCGAACACGACGGCCACCGCCTCTCGGTGGTGCCCTGGGTCTCCGATCAGCGGGCGCTCGACGGCCCGATGACCGACGCGCACTGGCGCGCGTACGGCGAGGTGCTGGCCGCCGTGCACGCGGTGCCGGTGACCGACGAGGTGCGACGACTGTTGCCGGCGGGCGGAGCAACGTACCCCTCGATCGTGGCCGGGACCCGCGCGGTGGCCGAGCGGCTGCGCGACCCGGACCCGGACGATTTCGCCGGGCCGCTGGCCGCGGAGCTGGCGGGCGTGTGGTCCGCGGTGGCCGACCGGGTGGTCACACTGACCCTCGAGGTCGAACGCCTCGCCGTCGGCCAGCGCGCCCGGTCCGGCCCGGGCGTCGTCTGCCACGGCGACCCGCACCTGGGCAATCTGCTGCTCGGCCCGCACGGGCAGGTCTGGTTGATCGACTGGGACGACGCGGTGCTCGCCCCGCCCGAGTGTGACCTGATGTTCGTGCTGGGTGGGGTGCTCGCCTTCGCACCGATCAGCGCCCGTCAGCAGAAGGCCGTTCTCGCCGGCTACGGCCCGGCCGACATCGACCCGGCCCGCCTGGCGTGGTTCCTCGCGGTCCGCGCGCTCGACGACCTCAGTGACTGGACCCGCCAGGCGCTGGACCCGAACGCCGAGACGGCCGACCGGCATCGGGCGGCGGGGATCGTGCGGGGACTGGTGTCGCCGGTCGGTCTGGTCACCCTCGCCGACGCGGCGCTGCGGGATCTCGACCGGCGGCGTTGACCGCAAGACCCGGCCGTCCGCGACGGGAAACAACAAAGGCAAGGAGGTCATGCGCTCCTTGCCACCTCCAACATATATCGCACCCGGGGCCTTGCGGCAAGACCCGGGTTGTGCAGCAGGATCTCCACCCTGAGCCCAAAACTGGGAAAATCGGGGGATTTCATGATCGATATGGTCATTGCCGGCGGTGGGCCGACCGGGCTGATGCTGGCCAGCGAGTTGCGACTGCACGAGGTGCAGGTGCTCGTGGTGGAGAGGGAGACCGAGCCGACCCCGTACGTCCGTGCGCTCGGGCTGCACGCGCGCAGCATCGAGGTGATGGATCAGCGTGGCCTGTTGGAGCGGTTCCTCGCGCTCGGCCAGCAGCACCCGGTCGGTGGCTTCTTCGCCGCCATTCCCAAGCCGTCTCCGAGCGGGCTGGACACCGCCCATCCGTACGTCCTCGGCATCCCGCAGACCACGACGGACCGCCTGCTGGGCGAGCACGCCGCCGACGTCGGCGTCGAGATCCGGCGCGGCTGCGAACTGGTCGGGCTCAGCCAGGACGACGACGGGGTGACAGTGAGGTTGGCCGACGGCGGGCAGTTGCGGTCGCGCTATCTCGTCGGCTGCGACGGTGGACGCAGCACAGTGCGCAAACTGCTCGGCGTCGGCTTTCCCGGTGAACCCAGCACCGTCGACTCCCTGTTGGGCGAGATGGAGGTGGGCGTAGCACCGGAGACGGTGGCCGAGGTGGTGGCCGAGGTCCGCAGGACGCACCTGCGGTTCGGTCTCGGGCCGCTCGGCGACGGGGTGTACCGCGTCCTGGTTCCCGCCGAGGGGGTGGCCGAGGATCGCTCGATCCCGCCGACCATCGAGGAGTTCAAGCGACAACTGCGGGCGTACGCGGGCACCGACTTCCGTGTGCACTCACCGCGCTGGCTCTCCCGTTTCGGCGACGCCACCCGGCTGGCCGAGCGCTACCGGACCGGCCGGGTGCTGCTGGCCGGCGACGCGGCGCACATCCACCCGCCAACCGGCGGGCAGGGGCTCAACCTCGGCATCCAGGACGCGTTCAACCTCGGGTGGAAACTGGCCGCCGCCGTCAACGGCTGGGCGCCGGAGGGGCTGCTGGACAGCTACCACACCGAACGGCACCCGGTGGCCGCCGACGTCCTGAACAACACCCGCGCGCAGATGCTGCTGCTGTCACCCGAGCCGGGGCCCCGGTCGGTGCGCCAACTGTTGTCGGAGCTGTTGGACTTCGAGGACGTCAACCGGTACCTGATCGAGAAGATCACCGCGATCGGGGTCCGCTACGACTTCGGCGAGGGCCACGAGATGCTCGGCCGCCACCTACGCGACGTACGGCTCAAACAGGGGCGCCTCTACGAGCTGATGCGCGGGGGCCGCGGACTGCTGCTCGACCAGACCGGCCGGCTCTCCGTCGCCGGGTGGGCGGACCGGGTCGACCACGTCGTCGACGTCAGCGAGGAACTGGACGTGCCCGCCGTGCTCCTGCGGCCGGACGGCCACGTGGCGTGGGTGGGCGACGACCAGACGGAGCTGCTCGGCCAGTTGCCCAGATGGTTCGGCGCAGCCGCCAGCTGAACGGTCAGAGCTCGGTCAGCCAGGCGCTGTCGACCAGTTGCCGGGGTGACCGGGCACCGCCGAGGCTCTTCGCCTGGTACATGGCGGCGTCGGCGCGGCTGAGCGCGTCGGTGAGCTGGGCCGGGCCGGACACCGGGGCGAGCCCGACGGACGCGGTGACGCGGACGCTGCACCCGCTCAGCCGGATCGGCGCGGCGACGGTCTCGGCGAGTCGGCGGGTGGAGTGCTCGATCCAGCGCCGGTCGACGGTGGGGCTGGAGAGCAGCCCGGCGAACTCGTCGCCGCCGAGGCGGGCCACGAGGTTGTCCCCGGCGAAACCGGCGAGCCGGTCGGCGACACTGATCAGCACCTGGTCACCGGCGGCGTGCCCGTACCGGTCGTTGATCTGCTTGAAGTCGTCCAGGTCGAGCACCACGGCGATCAACGGCTGGCCGGCCGCGTCGGTGAGCAGGGTGGCCGCCAGGCGGTAGAAGGCGCGCCGGTTGGGCAGCCCGGTGAGTGGGTCGTGACTCGCGGCGTGCCGCTCGGCGGCGAGCTCGGCCTGAAGGTGATCGATCTCGGCCTCGGCGCGCACCGCCCGTCGGCGTAGTTGCCAGGAGGAGAGCAGGGCGCCGGCCGCGCAGATCCCGGAGGCGACACTCATCGGATCCGGCACGAACCCTCCCATCCCCGCGACCGCCTCCAGCCTCCGGTCGACACGTCACACCGCGTCGGGCCCACTTTTGCCTGATGGTTGCCCCTGCGGGGGTAACTCAACGTGAACGGATGGGCACCGATCATGTGCGTTATCATGCTCGCCGTCCGGTGCAGATGCAATAGCAGATGCACGTGCAGAACTGTCCGAAGTCGAAACCGCACCCCTCGCCCGTCACCGCTCCTCCCACGGTCACCGGCGGGCTCGTGAGCAGAAAGACGCCTCCATGCATCAGCCACCCAATGGCGTACCGATCCACCAGTTGCCTCCGCTGAGCTGGCAGAAGAGCCGACGCAGCAACCCCAGCGGCAACTGTGTCGAACTCGCCGAGCTGCCCGGGGGAGCGGGCATCGCGGTCCGCAACTCACGGCACCCGGAGGGTCCGGCGCTGATCTACACAGTGGACGAGATCGCCGCGTTCGTGCTCGGAGCGCGCGACGGGGATTTTGACCACCTGATCAACTGACCGTCCCGCGTGAGTCGTCCCGGCGACGGGACTGAATCACCGGTGCGGAGGAGTTCATCTCACTGTCGGTCCATGGCATGCTTACACGTCGGCCGGGCCAGGTACCCGGTCACGGGGGTTGGTGTCCGGAGGTCCGCACGTGACGATGGTTCCCGCCGAGGGTGGCCCGACAACCGGGCCGACCGTGCTGCGCATGCTGCTCGGTGCCCAACTGCGCCGTCTGCGGGAATCCAGCGGGGTGACCCGGGAAGGCGCCGGCTGGGAGATCCGTTCCTCTGAGTCGAAGATCAGTCGGATGGAGCTGGGTCGGGTCGGCTTCAAGGAGCGCGACGTCTCCGACCTGCTCACCCTCTACGGCGTCACCGAGGAGCACGAGCGTGACGCGCTGCTCAAGCTCGCCCGCGACGCCAACAGCCCCGGCTGGTGGCACCGCTACGGCGACGTGTTGCCGACCTGGTTCCAGTCGTACCTGGGCCTGGAGGCCGCAGCCGCGCTGATCCGCACCTACGAGGTGCAGTTCGTCCCCGGCCTGTTGCAGACCGGGGACTACGCCCGCGCTGTCGTGCTGCTCGGGCACGGCGCGGCAGGTCCGGACGAGATCGAGCGCCGCGTCGCTCTGCGGATGCAGCGTCAGCAGTTGCTCCACCGGGAAAGCCCCCCGCAGCTCTGGGCCGTGGTGGACGAGGCGGCCCTGCGGCGCCCGATCGGTGGCCCCGCGGTCATGCGCGGCCAGCTCACCGCTCTCATCGAGGCGACCAAGTCACCCAACATCCGGCTCCAGGTCATCCCGTTCGCCGCCGGCGGTCACGCCGCCGCCGGGGGAGCCTTCACGATCCTGCGCTTCGGCGACCAGGAGCTGCCCGACATCGTCTACATCGAACAGCTCACCAGCGCCATCTACCTCGACAAGCGCGACGACCTCGACTACTACGCGGTGGCCATGGAACGGCTCTGTGTCGAGGCCGAGCCGCCGGAGCGTACGCCGGACATTCTCGGCCGGTTGCTGGACGACCTCTATCCGGCGTGACCGCTGCCCCGGGCGGCGGCTCGGGGGAGGCGGCTCGGGGCGGTGAAGGTCGCTCGGGTGGCACTACCATGGTCGGCGACCGGCGACAGTGGACGGACGTCATCACGGAGGCAGCCATGACCACCGAGGCCCCGGGCTCGACGGTCGGCTCGCCGAGCGACCGGATCGACACCACGGTGGCCCACCCCGCCCGCCGCTACAACTACTGGCTGGGCGGCAAGGACAACTTCCAGGCCGACCGCGAGTCCGGCGACACGATGGCGGCAGCCTTCCCGACGATCCGCACCGCCGCCTTGGAGAACCGCCGTTTCCTCCAGCGGGCCGTGGGCTTCCTGACCCGCGAGGCCGGCATCCGGCAGTTCCTCGACATCGGCACCGGCATCCCGACCGCCGACAACACCCACGAGGTCGCCCAGGCCATCGCTCCGGAGTCCCGGGTCGTCTACGTCGACAACGATCCGATCGTGCTGGCCCACGCCCGCGCACTGCTGAGCAGTTCGCCGCAGGGCGCCACCGCCTACATCGACGCCGACCTGCGCGACCCGGAGCGGATCCTCGCCCACCCGGAGTTGCGACGCACCATCGACCTGTCCCGGCCGGTCGCCCTCATGCTGGTGGCCGTCCTGCACTTCGTGCCCGACGGCGACGACCCGTACGCGCTGGTGCGGCACCTGCTCGACGCGCTGCCGGCGGGCAGCTGGTTGGCCGCCTCGCACGCCACCCACGAGCACCTCCCGCCGGCCGTCGCCGAGCAGGCCCGGGCGGCGGCCAAGGGTGGCGGCCCACACGGGCTGATCAACCTGCGCACCCGGGACGAGTTCAGCCGCTTCTTCGTCGACCTCGACGTGGTGGAGCCGGGCATCACCTCGGTCGCCGAGTGGCGGGCCGAGAACGAGCCGCAGCCGCGCCCGTCGGTGGTCGAGGTGAGCATGTACGGCGGCGTCGCCCGCCTGCCCTGACCTTGCCGATCGGCGTTCCCACCCGAGGGACGGGCGGGCGCGCAGTCGTTACGTATTGACCGATGCCGACCGGTCGGGTTAATCTCTGTATCGATACAGACTGGATCGATACAGAGGGGTGCCGGTGAAGCCGACACTGCAAGCCGTGGCCGACGCCGTCGGTGTCTCCCGCAGCACCGTCTCCAACGCCTACAGCCGCCCCGACCAGCTCTCCGCCACGCTGCGTGAGCGGATTCTGGAGGCCGCCCGGCAACTCGGGTACCCCGGCCCCAACCCCACCGCGCGCTCCCTGCGCCGGGGCTTCGTCGGGTCGATCGGGGTGCTGTTCACCTCGCAACTGTCGTACGCCTTCACCGACCCGTTCGCGGTGCGCTTCCTCGCCGGGGTCGGCGGGGCGGCCGAGCGGCACGGCACGAGCATGCTGTTGGTGCCGCTGCCACCGGCCGTGACGGACGCCCGACGGGCGGTGGAGAACGCCGCGGTCGACGGCTTCTGCGTCTACTGCGTCGCCGACGAGGAATGGGCGTTGGACGTCATCCGGCAACGCGGGCTGCCGTTCGTCAGCACGGCCGCCCGCGAGGATGCCGGCGCCGACGAGCGGTTCGTCGGCATCGACGAGCGGGCCGCCGCGCACAGTGCCGCCGCGCACGTCGCCGGCCTCGGTCACCGTCGGGTGGCGCTGCTCGCCGACTCCGTGCTGCCCGACGCGCCGGCCGGCCCTCTCACCCTGACCGGGGTCGACCAGGTGCCGCACCCGACCACCCGGGGTCGGCTCACCGGGTTCGCCGACGCCTTCGCCGAGGTCGGCGTCGGCTGGGCCGAGCTGACCCTGGTCAACGTCCCCGGCAACAGTCGCCCGGCGGCAGCCGCAGCCATCGCCGGGCTGTTCGACCAACCCGCACCGCCGACCGCCGTGCTGGCCGGCTCCGACGTCCTCGCGCTCGGTGTGCTGGACGCCCTGGCCGCGCGGCCGGCCCATGATCGTCCGACGGTCTCGGTGACCGGCTTCGACGACGTCCCCGAGGCCGCCGCGGCCGGCCTCACCACCGTCCGGCAACCGGCCGAGGAGAAGGGCCGGATCGCCGCCGAACTGCTGCTCTACCCGCCCGCGGACGCCGCGGCCGGTCACGTGTTACTGCCCACCGCACTCGTCGTCCGGGCCTCCACCGGACCTGTCCCGAGGAGTTGACCATGGAACTTCCCACCGGTTACATCACCGCCCTCGACGCCATGAACCGACACGTCAACTCGGCCCGACCCGACGCCCCGGTCCAGGTCGAACGCCCCCACCGGGCCCTGCTCGCCCCCACCCGGCAGGCCACCGCCCTCGCCCTGCGCCGGCTCGCCGACCGCATCCAGCCGCGACCGCTGCCCGGCGCCGCCCGCTGCTCCTGACCCGCACGAAACCCATTCCGGTACGCACGGGACGAACAGTGTGGGCCCGGACACGGAGGGTGGTCGAGTTGGGCGTGGCCAGGCAGACTGGTGAAGCCATGTCGCCCTTCATGCCCACCCTCCGTCTCCACGACCGCTACGTACTGCACGAGCGGATCGGTCTCGGCGGCATGTCCGAGGTGTGGCGGGCCGACGACGACGTGCTCGGCCGGCCGGTCGCCATCAAGGTCCTCGCCGGGCAGCTCGCCGCCGACCCGCAACTGCGGGCCACCATCCAACGCGAGGCCCGCGCGGCCGCCCGGCTGACCCACCCACACGTGACCCAGGTGTACGACTACGCCGAGGCGACCCTGACCGGCGGCGTCGTTGTCCCGTACCTGGTGATGGAACTCGTCGACGGCCACAACCTGGCCGACCGGCTGCGGACCGGGCCGCTGCCCTGGCCCGAGGCGGTCCGGGTGGCCGGGCAGATCGCCGCCGCACTGGCCGCCGCGCACCGCATCGGCGTCGTGCACCGCGACGTCAAGCCCGGCAACGTCATGCTGACCGACACCGGTGCCAAGGTGCTCGACTTCGGCATCGCCGCACTCGGCGGGCTCGACGGCCAGTCCGGCGAGCCGCTGATGGGCACACCCGCCTACTTCGCCCCCGAACGGCTGACCGCCGGCCCGCCCGACCCGGCCAGCGACATCTACGCCCTCGGCGCGCTGCTCTACCGCACCCTCACCGGGCAGGCGCCGCTGCCCGTGCAGAGCTGGGAAGACGCGCTGGAGGTGCACCGACGCGGCACTCCGGTGCCGCCGCTGCGGGTGGCCGGCCTCCCCGCCGACATCGCCGAGCTGACCCTCGCCTGTCTGGCCGCCAACCCGGCCGACCGCCCGAGCGCCGCGCACCTGGCCCGCCGCTTCGGTGCCGGCCAGCCGGTCGAGCCGCCCACCGAGCTGCTGCGTGTCCGCCCGGCGGCTCACCCTCCCACCCTGATCGACCGCTCGGCGGCACGCCCCGCCCCGGCCGCCGCCGTGCCGACCCGCCGCCGGTCGCGCCGGCCCCTCGCCGTGCTGGTCGCGGCCGGCCTGGCCGTGCTGGTCGGCGCCGGCGCACTGCTCGCCGAGGGTCCCCTCGGCACACCGGGCGCACCCAAGTCGCCGCAGGTGGCCGCCCCACCGTCGACCTCCGCCCCCAAGCCCACACCCACGACGCAGTCGCCGACGCCGACGGCACCCTCCTCGCCCCGACCCAGCGCCAGCACCGCGCCGCCGACCGCCGGGCAGCAGGTGCCGGTCAGCCTCCGGGAGGTGACCAGCGGGTTCGCCGCCGTCCTCGCCAACGCGGTGGCTCGCGGTGACGTCGACCGCAGGACCGCCGAAGATCTGCGCGACGACCTGGCTGACCTGAGCCGGCACAGCAGGGACCGGGCCAAGCGCGTCGCCGACCTGCGGGAACGCATCGCCGAGCTGGTGGAACGCGACCGGCTGGCAGCGCAGACGGGTGCCCAACTCGACGCTCTGCTCGCGCAGACCGGCAGCTTCACCACCGGCCGTACGGACGACTGATATCCCCGTCGATACCGCTGGCATGATGTCCCGATGCGGACACGTCTGATCTTCGTGCGACATGGCGAGTCGCTCCACCAGCTCGAAGGAATCGTGGGCGGGCCACGTGGCTGTCGGGGCCTCACCGCCCTCGGCCACGAACAGGCACACGATCTCGCCAACCGGCTCACCAACGAGGTCGCCGCCGACCGTCCGGTGGCGGTCTACTCGTCAGTGCTGCGCAGGGCGGTCGAGACCGCCCAACCGATCGCCACCGCCTTCGGCGTTCGGCCCGTCGCCGACTGTGGCCTGTGCACCTGGCACACACCCCCGTACGCCGACGGCCTGCCGACCGCCCGCTTCCGCACCGAACACGCGGTGCCCGGCGGGGGCGTGTTCCGGCCGTTCGAGGAGGGCAACGAGAGCTGGGCCGAACTGGTGGTCCGGGTCAGCCGCGCGATCATGGAGATCGCACACCGGCACCGGGGCGCCACAGTGGTTCTGGTCGGTCACAGCGAAACCGTCGAGGGGGCGTTCCACGCGCTCGCCGCGCAGCCGGTCTTTCGGGGGTTCGATCTGGACGTGCCGCCGGCCTCGATCACCGAATGGACCACCGACCACGACCCCGGCGGTTGGCCGCCGGCCCGGTGGACGCTGCGCCGCTTCGGTGACACCGGCGGTTGGGCTAAAGCGTGATCCAGTACCGGAGTGCCGGGCCGAGGTCGGTGTCCAGGATGCCTTCCAGGACGCCACCGCAGCGCTCGATCGTCCTCGACGACGCGACGTTGCCCGCCTCGCAGACCAGCAGCACCCGATCCAACCCGAGCGCCCGCGCCTGGTCGAGCATCCGGCCCAGCGCCCAGGTCGCCAGCCCCCTGCCGCGCGCGGACGGGCGGATGCCATAGCCGATGTGGCCGGCGACCCGCAGCAGGTGGTCGTCGAGCTCGTGTCGCAGCGCGATGCCGCCGAGCACCCGGTCGTCCTCGACGATCCACCGGTACGTGCACGGCACGCGAGCCGCATCCAACGGCTTCGCCGGATCCGACTGGTCGGCCAGTCGGGTCACCCAGGCCGCGAACCCTTCCGACGAACGCACCTCGTCGGTCGACCGCAGCCCGAAACCGTCCTCGTGGAGACCGGGGCCCCACTCGTCGTGCGCCTCCAGCCAGGCGGCGTGCAGGCGGACGGTGGGCGCGATCAAGTCGGGCATGCCGCGACGGTAGCGGCCCGGAACGCGGGAGGCACACGACGGATGTCGCCGGCACGGCGTACTCGCCCATCGGTTTCCGCCGGCCGTAGTCTCACCGACATGACGACAACGCAGACACACACCCTCGCCGTGCCCGGCGTCGACCTGGTCTACGACGTCCGCGGTCCGCTGCCCCCGTCCGGCGGGCACCCCGTGCTGCTCATGATCGGTCAACCGATGACGGCGGAGGGCTTCACCGCGCTCGCCCCGCACTTCACCGACCGTACCGTCGTCACCTACGATCCGCGCGGGCTCGGCCGCAGCGTCCGCACGGACGGCCGCATCGACCACACGCCGCAGCAGCAGGCGGCCGACCTGCACCTGCTGATCGAGGCGCTCGGCGCCGGCCCCGTCGACGTGTTCGCCAGCAGCGGCGGCGCCGTGACGGCACTCGAACTCGTCGCGACGTACCCGCACGACGTCGTCACGTTGGTGGCGCACGAGCCGCCGATCAACGCGGTGCTCCCCGACGCCAGCGCCGCCGAGCGCGCGCGGGCCGGTTTCTACGAGGCGTACCAGGCGAAGGGCACCGGCGCTGGCATGGCCGCGTTCATCGCGATGACGTCGTGGCAGGGCGAGTTCACCGATGCCTACTTCGCCCAGCCCACGCCCGACCCGGCGATGTTCGGCATGTCGACCGACGACGACGGCACCCGCGACGACCCGCTGTTGTCGCAGAACTCGTGGGCGATCACCGACTACCAGCCCGACGCGGGCCTGCTCACCGCCGCACCGACCCGGATCGTGGTCGCGGTCGGTGAGGAGTCGGCGGGGACGTACACCGCGCGGACGGCCCTCGGCATGGCGGCCGTGCTCGGTCAGCAGCCGGTGGTGTTCCCGAGTCACCACGGCGGTTTCCTCGGGGGTGAGTTCGGCTACGCGGGCAAGCCCGAGGAGTTCGCGGCACGGTTACGGGAGGTGCTGGACGCCGGCTGACCGCCCGCGCTACTCGGCCAGGAGCTGCTCACGCAGGATGTCGGCGTGCCCACAGTGCTGGGCCAGCTCGCGCAGCACGTGCAGGTACACCCAGCGCAGCGTCAGCGGGCCGCGCCGGTTGCCGCGGAGCACGTCGTCCAGGCCCAACGACGCCGTCGCGCGGCGGGAGGCTTCGCACGCCTCGCGGTGTGCTCGCTGGATCGAGGCGATCGTGTCGTCGTCATCGAGGGTGAACGACTCGTCCGGCGTCGCGGGAATGCCGATCTCGGAGCGGGGCCGGCAGGTGATGGCCTCGTCGAACCAGACCTTCTCCACGAACGTGGCGTGCTTCACGAGACCCAGCAGCGTGGTCCGGGACGGCACCAACGACCGGCGTACCTGCTCCTCGGTCATCCCGTCCAAGCAGCCGTCGAGCGCCCTGCGGTGCTCGTCGATGAACGCCTCGATCTGCGCCTGCGCCGGCTGGTCGACGACATCGTGAGCGAAGGTCCCCGGAAAAGAAGTCACCCGGGAAGCATTTCAAGGTCATGGTCGAGGCGCAAACACCAGCCGCTCAGCCGAACGAGGTGAGCGCGCCGCGCTCGTCGAAGCGGGCCGTGCCCGCCCAGGCGATCTCCCAGCGGTTGCCCTCCGGGTCCGCGATGTAGCCGGAGCGCCCACCCCAGGGTCGGTCGGTCGGCGCCGCCACCACCGTCGCGCCCGCCTCGACGGCCGCGGCGAAAGCCGTGTCGACCTCCTCGCGGCCGTCGACATTGCAGGCCAGGGTGACGCCAGACCAGCCACCGGCCGGTGCGGGCACGCCCGGTGCCGCCTCGGCGGCAAGCTCCGGCAGCGGGTAGAGCGCGAACAGGACGCCACCGAGCAGGAAGGCCGACCAACCGTCGTCGCTGGCCGGCAGCTCAGGCCACCCCAGCGACCGGTAGAACGACCGCAACGCCGCGATGTCGCGTGCTCCCAGCGTGACCACGGACAGTCGGGAGGGGACAGTGCTCATCAGCTGATCCTGCCCGAGGCGTCCACCACTGTGCCGACCAACTCGCCCGGCTCGGTGCCCGCGCGCGCGACGACCTCGCCCTGCGGCGTCCACACCCCCGACCGTCCGGCCGCCTCGGTGTAGCCACCGCCGGTCGAGCCGGCGAAACTCGCCACCGCCACCCAGACCTGGTGGGCGGTGGCGATCCGGTGCGCCCGCTGGTCCGTCACGGCGGCGTCGCGCGCGGACTCCAGGACACCCGCCGCGTAGACGTCGATCCCGAGCGCCGCGGTCCGCTCCGCGTGGGCGGCGACTCCGGTGTCCTTGCAGACCGCCAAGCCCACCCGCCAACCGTCCACATCGAGCACGACCGGCGCATCGCCCGGCCGGAAGCGGCGGGCCTCCGCGTCCCCCAGCCACATCTTCCGGTACGCCACCGTCACACCCGCCCCGGTCACCGCCAGCACCGCGATGTGGTCGCCCGCGACCGGCGCACCGGCCAGGGCCAGCGCGCCCGCCTCGCCGCACGCCTCGACCAACGGCGCCAACCGCGGGTCGTCGACCGACACGACCGGGGCGTCCAACTCGTACCCGGTCAGTGACAGCTCCGGAAAGACCACCACCCGGGAATTCGCCGCGCGGACCGCGGCGGCGTGCGCCCGCGCGTTCGCCGCGACATCCAGGGGTACGCACAGCGGCTGCGCCACCCCGAGCCGCAGCGGGGTGCGGGTTTCCGCACCCCCGCCGGCGGGGTCCACCCGCGCGGCCGGGCGGTCAGCCTCATGGTCGGCTCTCAGGATGACTTCGTAACGTGGGCGCATGATTCGAACGTCCCACGCCGTGCTCGCCACCGGAACCCCCACCGCCGCGGCCGAACCACCCCAGGATGGAATGGTCGGCTACGTCAGTGACCTGGTGGAACGACTCGGCGGGCCGGGTGCCGGCCTGGCAGTGGCGCTGGAGAACCTGTTTCCCCCGATCCCCAGCGAGGTGATCCTGCCGCTGGCCGGGTTCGTCGCCGCCCAGGGGCGGATCAGCCTGATCGGTGCGATCTTCTGGACCACACTGGGCTCGGTGGTGGGCGCGCTGGCGCTCTACCTGATCGGGGCGTCGCTGGGCCGGGACCGGATGCGCGCCATCGTGGCCCGACTGCCGCTGGTGAAGCTCACCGACGTGGACCGGACCGAGGCGTGGTTCCTCCGGCACGGCGTGAAGGCGGTCTTCTTCGGCCGCATGATCCCGATCTTCCGAAGTCTGATCTCCATCCCGGCCGGCGTGGAGCGGATGCCCGTCGCCACGTTCCTGCTCTACACCACGCTGGGCAGCCTGATCTGGAACACGACATTCGTGCTCGCCGGCTACCTGCTCGGCGACAACTGGCATCTCGTCGAGGGGTACGTCGGCGTACTCCAGAACGTCGTGATCGTGGCCTGCGCGGCGGGGTTGGCCTGGTTCGTCGGGTCGCGCGTGCTGCGGGCACGGCGCGCCGCCCGCAACCCCGAAGCGGACGACCCCAACTCGGGCCGGTCGGTGGGTGTACCTGGTGTTGTCGGTTCCAGTGGTGGCTCTGATTCTGATGGCGGGTCCGGTTCGGGTGGCAGTTTCGGTTCCGGTGGTGGTTATGGGACCGATGGTGGGTTTGGAGTGGATCGTGGGGTTGGGGCCGGCAGTGGTGTGCCTGATCCGGCTGGGCGCGGCACGCTCTACCGCAGCGGTTCGTGGGGCTCCGACCAGCGCTAGGTCGGATTGTCCCGATTCGAGTGGCGGCTGGCACGGCGCGCTGACCTTGATCGACTCGGTTTTCATGAAGTCGGGGTGTCATCCGGCCTCGGATACCCCGACTTCCTTGAAGCCGAGTGGATCAACCCCGCCAGGCTGGTTCGTGACCGCCGACGTGAGAGATTCGGGTGATCTGTCGGGTCTGAGGTCTCTGACCGTGACCGGTCGCACCCGTGGGTCGGAATGATGGCCGGGGCGGGGTCGTTGAATACCCTGACGATCGCAGGACCACCGGCTCACCGCCACGCCGGGAGTTGGATTGCTGGTAGCGGGGTTGGAATGCCGCCCCGGTCCGCATCGTTGAAGCCTCCCGTAACGACCACCCGAGCACCCCGCTTCGATCGGGTGCCATCGGATGGGCCACCCCCGGAATGACCCCGGCCCCCGCGGTCGTTACACATGGACCCGGCGCCCGAGCCCCCCGCTTGTAGGCCGCCGACCCCGGCCCCGCAAGCCTCCGGCTTGCCCGGTGCCGACCTCCCCCCAGACTTTCCCCCTTGATGTTGTTGCAGCGCCGGACGAGGTGCTCACACCCTTGTGCCGCCGACCCCCGTCAGTGGCCGGGTGTTCCTACCCCCGAAGGAGCTACCCCCATGAACACGATCTTCCGTAAGAGCATGTTGTCTGTTGCTGGTCTCGCGTTCGCCGGTGGTGTCTTCGCCGGCCCGATCGCCGCCCACGCCGCCACCCCGGCCGTGGACGCCAAGCCGGTCGCGGTAGCCGTGCAGTCGGCCGCCCCGAAGCCGCAGGGCGACCAGTCCCGGATCACGTTGAATGATGAGCAGACCGCGAACGTCAAGGCGATCATCGCCGCGACGAAGAAGGCCGGCCTGCCCGAGCGCGCCGCGGTCATCTCCATCGCGACGAGTCTGCAGGAGTCCAAGCTGGAGAACCTGGGTCACCTCGGCGACGCCAACGACCACGACTCGCTGGGCCTGTTCCAGCAGCGCCCGAGTTCGGGTTGGGGTACGCCGGAGCAGATCACCGACCCCGAGTACTCCACGACCGCGTTCCTCAAGGGTCTCAAGCAGGTTGACGGGTGGCAGGACATGCCGCTGACCGAGGCCGCGCAGACCGTGCAGGTCTCCGCCTACCCGGACGCCTACGCGCAGTGGGAGCAGCAGGCCACCGACCTGGTCGGCCAGTACTGGAACAGCTGACCCACCAGCACGCACACCGAACAGCCCGACCGTTGGCCGGCACCCGTATCCCGGGGTGCCGGCCAGCGGCGTTTCCATGTCCGTGCGGGTAGGCACGTGGTGCTGGTTGCCGCGGGGGATGCCGCGCGCCGTCCGGGGGGAGCGGGTGGCACGGTTCGGTGGGTGGCTGCCCGGGAGATCTTGGACAGTTTCCGTTCCGCGCGAACGGAAACTGTCCAAGATCTCGCGGGGCACGGCCGAAGCGCGGCTCGATGGTGCGAGGGGTGGGTGTCGTGGCCGTGCGGCGATCGGCGGTCCAACCCGACGGCGATCCAACCCGACGGCGATCCAACCCGACGGCGATCCAACCCGACGGCGATCCAACCCGGCGGGGGTGCGACCCGGCGGCGGCGGAACGGCCGGCGGTGCGGCCAGCCCGCGCGGCCGGCGGTGCGGCCAGCCCGCGCGGCCGGCGGTGCGGCCAGCCCGCGCGGCCGGCGGTGCGGCCAGCCCGCGTGGCCGGCGGTGCGGCAAGCCGTTGCGGTCGCCGGCCAGCGGGACGGCGGACAGCCGGGCGGTGCATCGGACGGGCGCGTGCGGTGGGGTGAGGGAACAACGTGGGGGCCGAGCCGGTTGTGGTCAGTGTCGGTGTGACTCAGTGTCCCCGGGCCTCACCTAATATCGCCTTCGCGGAACACCGTTCGGCTGGAGCCGCGTCGCGCCACTCGCCGAGAGGCGACCTGCACACCGACACCAGCGCCGCCCCCGAGCCCACAAGGCCGGGGGCGGCGCCGTCTGCGCCCATGATTCAGGCAGTGGCGGCACAATGCTCGGATGACCGACCCGCAGCCATGGTCCGAGCAGTCGGGCGTACTCGTACTCCCCAGCGGGGCGACGGTGCGCGGGCGCCGCATCGGTGCGGTGACCTCGCCCGCCGACTTCGCCCTGCTGTTGGCACCTGGTCCGGAGCCGATCTGGCCGCACCGGAAAATCCGGTGGCCCGATTTCTGGGTACCGCTCGATCGGGCGGACGCCCTCGATGCCCTACGGGTGGCGCTGCGGCGGGCGTACGACGGCGAGCGCGTCGAGGTGGCCTGTCGGGGTGGGGTGGGGCGCACCGGAACGGCGTTGGCGGCGCTGGCGATCCTCGACGGCCTGCCTGCCGACCGGGCGGTGCCGTGGGTCCGGGCGGGCTACCACCCGAAGGCGGTGGAGACGCCCTGGCAGCGACGCTGGCTGCGCCGCGTCGCCTGACCGCTGCGGCCATCGGCCAACGCGTGGCCCGCCCGCCCTCCCGCTGTGCGATCACGCCACGCTGCCCGCCCAACGCGTGGCCCTGATCGCCGCGCGACCAGGGCCACGCTGCCCGCCCGCCCGCAGGCGCGCCGTCCACCGCCGCCCGACCGCGCGCCGCCCGACCGCCCGCAGCCGCGCCGCGCGCCGCAGGCCGGCTGACCGTCGGTCGCCCTCTAGGCGACCGTCACCGCCTCACCGACGTACGTGCGCAGGTGGGTGGCGGTGAGGGTGTCGCCGTGGGCGACCAGTTCGGCGGGCGTGCCGGTGAAGACGATTCGGCCGCCGTCGTGCCCGGCGCCCGGGCCGAGGTCGATGAGCCAGTCGGCGTGCGCCATGACCGCCTGGTGGTGCTCGATGACGATCACCGTGTTGCCGGCGTCGACCATCCGGTCGAGCAGGGCCAGCAGTTGGTCCACGTCGGCGAGGTGCAGGCCGGTGGTCGGTTCGTCCAGCACGTACGTGGTGGGCTTCTCCGCCAGGTGGATGGCGAGCTTGAGTCGTTGCCGTTCCCCGCCGGACAGGGTGGTCAGCGGCTGGCCGAGGCTGAGGTATCCGAGCCCGACGTCGACCAGCCGGCCGAGGATGGGGTGCGGGAAGAAGGCGTGCGCCTCGGTGACCGACATGGCCAGCACCTCGCTGATGTTCTTGCCGCGCAGCGTGTACGTGAGCACCTCGTCGGTGAAGCGTCGTCCCTCGCACCGTTCGCAGACGCTCGCGACGCCGGCCATCATCGCGAGGTCCGTGTAGATCAGCCCGATTCCCTTGCAGGCCGGGCAGGCGCCCTCGGAGTTGGCGCTGAACAGGGCCGCTTTGACGCCGTTGGCCTTGGCGAAGGCGGTACGGATCGGGTCGAGCAGCCCGCTGTAGGTGGCCGGGTTGCTGCGTCGGGACCCCCGGATCGGGGACTGGTCCACGATCACGACCCCGGACCGGCCGCGCAGCGACCCGTGGATCAGTGAGCTCTTGCCGGAGCCGGCGACTCCGGTGACCACGGTGAGCACCCCGAGTGGGATGTCCACGTCCACGTCGCGCAGGTTGTGCAGGTCGGCGTGGCGGATGGTGAGCTGCCCGGTGGGTCGGCGTACGTCGTCGCGCACTGTCACCCGGTGGTCCAGGTGCCGGCCGGTGAGCGTGTCGGAGAGGCGCAGGCCGGGGACGTCGCCGGTGAAGCAGATCCGGCCACCGTCGGTGCCGGCCCCCGGCCCGAGGTCGACCACGTGGTCGGCGATGGCGATGGTCTCCGGCTTGTGCTCGACCACCAGCACGGTGTTGCCCTTGTCGCGCAACCGCAGCAGCAGGTCGTTCATCCGGGCGATGTCGTGCGGGTGCAGGCCGACGGTGGGTTCGTCGAAGACGTACGTGACGTCGGAGAGGCTGGAGCCGAGGTGCCGGACCATCTTCACCCGTTGGGCCTCACCGCCGGAGAGGGTGGCCGACTCCCGGTCCAGGCTGAGGTAGCCCAACCCGATCTCGACCAGGGACTCCAGCAGGTCCCGGAGGTTGGCGATCAGTGGTGCCACCCCGGGGTCGTCGATGTCTCGGACGAACGTCGCCAGGTCGCTGATCTGCATGGCGGAGCAGTCGGCGATGGTGTGTCCGCCGATCCGCGATGACAGGGCCGCCGCGTTGAGTCGGGTGCCGGCGCAGTCGCCGCAGGTGGTGAAGGTGACGGCCCGGTCGACGAAGGCGCGGATGTGCGGTTGCATCGACTCGCGGTCCTTGGACAGGAGGAGCCGCTTGACCTTGACGGCCAGACCCTCGTACGTCCAGTTGTTGCTGCCCACCTTGATCTTCGTGGCCGGCTTGTGCAGGAAGTCCTCCCACTGTTGCGGGGTGAAGTCCTGGAGTTTGACGTCGGGGTCGAACAGGCCGGAGCCGACGATGGTCTGCCAGTACCAGGAGTCGACAGCGAAGTTCGGCACGGTGATCGCGCCGTCGTTGAGGGAGCGCTCGACGTCCACCAACTCGTTGATGTCGAGGTCGGAGACGCGGCCCAGCCCTTCACAGGTGGTGCACATGCCCTCGGGCAGGTTGAAGCTGAACGCCCCGGCGCCGCCGATCGACGGCTGGCCGAGGCGGCTGAAGAGGATCCGCAGCATCGCGTACGCGTCGGTGGCGGTGCCGACGGTGGAGCGGGAGTTGACGCCCATCCGCTCCTGGTCGACGACGATGGCGGCGCTGAGGTTGCGCAGCGAGTCGACGTCCGGCCGGTTGAGGTTCGGCATGAACGACTGGAGGAACGCGCTGTAGGTCTCGTTGATCATGCGCTGGGACTCGGCGGCGATGGTGCCGAAGACCAGCGACGACTTGCCCGATCCGGAGACACCGGTGAAGACGGTCAACCGGCGCTTGGGGATGTCGACCGAGACGCTGGCGAGATTGTTCTCCCGCGCGCCGCGTACCTCGATCATGTCGTGACTGTCGGCGGCGGACCATGCTGGCTGCGACATGCGAACCCTTCACAGAGTCGTGGCGGGACTCTTCCCCCGCCGATGCTGGCGGGTTCCATTGTCTCATTCATCCCCATGTAGATACTTCTGGCGAAGTCCGCGCGCAGGCTCCAGCACTACGCCCGGGAAAGTCTCAAATCACGTCGTAAGCGGTACGGTGACGTGCGTGGACGTCGCCTCGAAGGATCGGCTGCGCGCCGTGGACCTGGCGGCCACCGTCGGGATCTCGGTGCAACAGGTGCGTAACTACGTCGAGCAGGGGGTGCTGCCGCCGGTGCGCCGCACCGCGAGCGGCTACCGGATCTTCACCACCGAGCACGCCCGGGCCCTCACCGTGGCACGGCGGTTGGCCGAGGGGCACGGCTGGACTCGTACCCGGGAGATCATGTCGGCGGTGCACGGGGATGACTTGCCGGCCGCCCTCGCGGCGCTCGACGGCGGCCATGCCGAGCTGGACCGCGAACGCGCCGAGATCCGCCGGGTGCTCGGCGCCTTCGAGACGGTGCTGGCCAGCCCACCGGCGGCCCGGCCCGCACCACGCCGCGCCGCCCGCATCGGCGAGGTCGCCGCCCTGGTCGGGGTCCGGACCTCGCAGCTACGACTGTGGGAGCAGCGCGAGCTGCTGCGGCCGCGCCGCACCCCGGGCACCAACTACCGGGTGTACGACGAGGCGGAGCTACGCGCCGCGCAGGTCATCGCGTTGCTGCGTCGGGGTGCCTATCCGTTCGAGATCATCGAGGCGGTGCTGGGGGAGTTGCGGACCACCGGCAGCCCGCAGCGGGTCCGCGCGGAGCTTGCCCGCCGCGAGCAGGAGCTGCACGCACGCAGTCTGCGCCGGCTGCGGGGCAGTGCCGCCCTGCACGACTACCTGCGCGCTCGCGACGAAGCGGGCCGACCGACCGCGGCAACCCGTCCCGCCGGAGGATCTTGTTGACTAGGGTCGGGCACATGAGGACTGCGCTGCTGGCGGCCACCGCGTCCGCCGTTCTGCTCGCCCCCGCGCCGGTCGCCGCCGCCGGAGCGTCCGCCGCGTCCGCCGTGCGGTGCCCCCGCGCGCCGGCACCGGGGGTGTCCCGCCCGCCCCGGCCCTCGCCACCGCCCGCCGTGCCCGAGCAGCGGGTGGTCGGCGGCGCGGCGCTGGACACGACCGGCCTGGTCGCGCCCGCCGGCGTCGCCGCACCACCGGGGGTCAGCGCCACCTCGTGGCTGGTCGCCGACCTGGACAGCGGCCAGATCCTCGGCGGTTGCGGCCCCCACGAGTACGGCACCCCGGCCAGCGTGCAGAAGCTCCTGCTCGCGGCGACCATGCTGCCCCGGCTCGACCCGAAGCAGACGGTCACCGTCACCGAGGACGACATGAACATCGAGCCCGGCTCCTCGGCCGTGGGTCTCGTCGCGGGCGGCCGGTACACCATCGAGACCATCTGGCTCGGGTTGCTGCTCAACTCCGGCAACGAGGCCGCCAACGCGCTGGCCCGACTCGGCAGCGGGACCGACAGCGCCGCCGGCGTACGCGCCATGAACGAGCAGGCACACCATCTCGGCGCGCTCCAGACGCACGCGGTCACCCCGTCCGGGCTGGATGGCCGGGGGCAGTTCACCAGCGCGTACGACCTGGCGTTGATCGCCCGGGCCTGCTTCGCCGATCCGACCTTCCGCCGGTACGCGCTGACCGAGCACGCGCAGATTCCCGTCCAGCCGGCGCAGCGCACCAAGGGTTTCGAGATCCAGAACGAGAACCAGCTCATCTACCGGTACCCGGGGGCGCTCGGCGGCAAGACCGGTTTCACCGACCTGGCCCGGCACACCTACGTGGGCGCGGCGGAACGCGACGGGCGACGGCTGGTGGTGACGTTGCTGGGCGCGGAGTCCACGCCGATGCGCGGTTGGGAGCAGGGCGCCGCCCTGCTGGACTGGGGTTTCGCGCTGCCCCGGGGCGCCTCCGTCGGCCGGCTGGTCGAACCGGGTGAGTTGACCGCGACGCCGTCGGCTGCGCCGTCCGCGCTGGCGGCACCGGGCGCGCCTCGGCCGGCGGCAGCCAGCGGGCCGACGCGTACCGGCTCGGGTTGGCTCTGGTCGGTGACCGCGGTGAGCGCTGCGGGAGTGGTGATGCTGCTGGGCGGGCTGCTGTGGCGCCGCCGCCGTCGGCTGCCCTGACGGATCGACATCCGGCGCTGCCCTCCATAGACTCCGGTCGTTCTGGCACCACGAGTCCAGGAGGATCCCTGTGTCGAGTGAACTCCCACCGCGCCCCGGCGTGGCGGCACCCCGCCGACCGGTGCGCGCCCTGACCCGCCTCGCGGGGGTGACAGTGCTCGCCGGGGCGCTGGTCGTCGGCGCGTCCGCCGCCGCGGTCGCCGCGCCGGGCCCGTCGGGTGATGCGGTCGCCGCGTCTGCCGCGCCGCCCACCGCTGCCGACACCGCCACCCGACCGCCGCGCACCACACACGGCCCCTGCGCGTACACCGAGACGCCGGACGAGCCTGCGGCCCGGCCGGTGCCGCTGCCGCCCGACCCGCGACGCACGCCGGCCCGGGGCACCGTCCGGGTGACCCTGGCGACCAACCACGGGCCGATCGGGCTGACCCTCGACCGGGCCGCCGCGCCGTGCACCGTGCAGAGTTTCCTGCACATGGTCGGCAAGCGCTTCTACGACCGCACCCCGTGCCACCGGCTCACCGCGTACCCGACGCTGAGCGTGCTGCAGTGCGGTGACCCGTCGGGCACCGGCGAGGGCGGCCCGGGATACCGGTACCGCGACGAGCTGCCGACCGACCTGCCGCCGGCACCCACCGACCCGACCGGGGAGCGTCGGGTGTACGCCCGGGGCGTGCTGGCCATGGCCAACGCCGGGCCGGACACCAACGGCAGCCAGTTCTTCCTGGTCTACGCAAACTCGGCGCTGCGCCCCAACTACACGATCTTCGGCGAGGTCGACGCGGCCGGCCTGGCCACGCTGGACCGGATCGCCGCCGGGGGAGTGGCGCCCACCGCCGAGGACCCGGCACCCGTGGACGGCGCGCCCGCGCTGCCGGTGACCATCCGTAAGGCCGCCCGCACGCACCACCACCACTGACGGTGCGGCGCGGTGGGTGACCCTCGGTCGCTCACCGCGCCGTACGGTCGGCTGGCGTCAGCCGCGCAGCGCCGGAATTCCCGGAAATGGATCGGAAGTGGTCCAACCGGATTCCGACGCAGTTCCGGCCGTCACGACGGGTCGGGCGACCCGGTCGGTGGGGCGGCGGTGCTGTCGCGGACGACCAGTTCGGTGGACAGCTCCACCCGGGGCGAATCGATGCCCTCGCCCTGGGACAGGCGCAGCACGGTCCGTGCCGCCAACCGTCCCATCTCGACCAACGGTTGGCGCACGGTGGTCAGCGGTGGGGACGCCCAGCGGGCCTCCGGCAGATCGTCGAAGCCGACGACGCTCACGTCGTCCGGGACTCGCAGCCCTCGACGCCGGATGGCCTCGTAGACGCCGAAGGCCATCTGGTCGCTGGAGGCGAAGATGCCGGTCGGCGGGTCGGCGAGGTCGAGCAGCGCCGTCCCTCCGGAGAACCCGGAGGCGTGGTAGAAGTCGCCCGGGTAGATCAGCTTGTCGTCCACCGGCACCCCGGCGGCCTCCAACCCGGCCCGGTAACCGTCGAGCCGGGCGCGGCTGCACAGCAGATGCGTCGGCCCGGCCACGAAGCCGATGCGGCGGTGCCCGATCGAGAGCAGGTGTTCGGTCGCGGCGAGACCACCGGCCCAGTTGGTCGCCCCGATGGTCGGCACGTCCATGGCCGGCACGCCGGCCGGGTCGACGACCACCACCGGCACGTTGAGGCGACGCAGTTGCGCGTGCAGCGGCGGGCTCAGGTGGGAGGTCACGAAGATGACGCCGTCGGTGGCCCGGGTGCGCAGATTCTGCAGCCACTGCCGGGCCGCGGTGGGCTGCCGGTGGATCGCGGAGACCACGGTGCCGAGGCCCGCGCCGTGCCCGACATCCTCCACACCCCGGATGATTTCCACAGCCCAGGGGCTGTCCAGGTCGTTGAAGACCAGGTCGACGAGGCCGGCGCGGCGCACGCTGCGGCTTGTGCGCCGCCGGTAGCCGTGGTGGCGCAGCAACTCCTCGACCCGCTCCCGGGTGCCGGGGGCCACATCGGAGCGACCGTTGAGCACCCGTGACACGGTCGGCACCGAGACCCCGGCCTCCCGTGCGATCGCGGTGATGGTCACCCTGCGTCCGTCGTCCGCGCCCACCCGCGTCTCCTTCACCGAGCCGGAGGAACGACCACAAGACGTCGTCCACCGTGTGTCCCGAAACGGCGTGCCCGTTCCACGCGTCATCTTGCCTCACCGGAGTGGGTTGACGACATTCCAGGTGAGTGCTGATGATCACCGAAGTTGCGGAAATCTTCCGGAAACATATCGATTCCGTGGTGCCATCCCTCCCGTCGATGGGCCGGCGGGTGTCTCCCCAGCGGTGATCGACTCGGGTTTCGTGATGTCGGGGTGTCCAGCCGTCGCGGACACTCCGACGCCCGTGCAGCCGAGTGGATCATGTCCAGTTGCCACGGTGGCCCGAGCGCGGCTGATAGACAGGGTTGGTGGGTAACCGCATCGGGGTCGTGCTCGCACTCGCCGCGCTGCTCGGGGGCTGTTCGCGGCCGGAGCCCCGCCCCGCGCCGGTCGCGTCGCAGCCGACATCGGTGAGCCCTTCGCCGGCCCCGGCATCGGTGAGCCCGCCGGCCCCGACTCCCGGCGAGCGGCTGCCGGGGTTCGTGGTCCTGACCGACCTCGACCCGCGCATCCACGCCGACATCCGGTACGCGACGCCGCACAACTTCGTCGGCCGCCCGATCGCCGGTTACCCCGAGCCGCTGTGCCTGCTCACCCGGGAGGCGGCCGAGGCGTTGCGCCGCGTGCAGGACGCCGCGCTGGCCGGTGGGCACAGCCTCAAGGTGTACGACTGCTACCGCCCACAGCCGGCGGTGGACGACTTCGTCGCGTGGTCGAAGCGCCCCGGCGAGCAGCAGACCAAGGCCGAGTTCTACCCGGACGTGGCCAAGAACCGGCTCTTCGCCGAGGGGTACATCGGGGCGCCCACCGCGCACAGCCGAGGCAGCACCCTGGACCTGACCCTGGTCGACGAACCGGCCGCCAGCCAACCCCCGTACCGGGTCGGGCAACCGCTGGTGGCCTGCACCGCGCCCCGGGGGCAGCGCTTCGCCGACAACAGCATCGACATGGGTACGGGCTTCGACTGCTTCGACTCCCGTGCGCACACCGCCAACCCCCGGATCACCGGGACGGCGCGCGACAACCGCCGGTTGTTGCAGCGGCTGATGACCGACGCCGGGTTCGTCAACTACGACCGCGAGTGGTGGCACTACAGCTTCCGCGACGAGCCGTACCCGGACACCTTCTTCGCCGCGCCGGTCGCCCGCTCGTCGGTCGGCTGATCCTCGGCGGTCAGGTCCAGTAGAGGATGCGGCAGGCCGGAACGCGGGCGGCCAGCTCGGCGGTGAACCACTCGCGCAGCTCGGCCATCGTGTCCCGGGGGTAGACGTACTTGATCGCGCCGAACTTGCCGTGTTTGCGGGTGCGGGACTCCTCGTCCATCTCCAGCCGGGTCCGCGGGTACCAGCCGAGCAGCACCTCCTTGCTGCCCGGGGTGAACCGGTGGGTGATCAGCTCGGCGGTCAGGTCCAGCGCGGGGACCCCGTCGACCGCCGCGCGGACCTGGTCGAGCAACTCGCCGTAGCGTTCCCGCCAGTCGGGCAGCGCGATGATCGGCGCGATGGTCAGCCCGACCGGGTAGCCGTCGAGCGCGAGGCGGCGCAGCGCCGCCAGGCGGTCCGGCACCCGGGCGGTGCCGCCCTCGAACCGCTCGCTGACCGGGGCGCAGTTCACGCTGAACCGGACCCGCGTGCGGCCGGCGTGCGGCAGCCCGACGAAGGTGCCCACGTCGGCGTACTTCGTGGTCCAGCGCAGTTGCACGGGCGCGTCCCAGTCGGCGAAGTGCTGCACTGCCCGCCGCCAGCTCCCGGTCAGGTGTTCCAGGGCGAGCGGGTCGGTGTAGCAGGACGCCTCGAAGGTGGTGCCCTCGTCGGCGCGTCGCGCGTTGCGGCTGGTCACCGTCCCCCGACCGGCGTACGCGGCGAGCCCGGCCAGGATGTCGTCGAGGTCCGCGTACACCCGGGTGACCGGCGGGCCGGACAGTGATCCGGCGAGGTAGCAGTACTGGCAGTGCGCCGGACAGCCCTCGGCGAGGTCGACCCGCCAGTCGGCGCTGGGCGCGATGGGTTGCAGGTCCCGCCGCGACGGTGGGCTCACCACGATCGCCATGGTCGCCTTCGCTCGGGCGTACGTCTCCCGGTCGGTCTGCCCGCGTACCCCGGTGAGCCGGTTGGACCGCAGGTGTTCCACCTCGATGCCCTGCGCCTGCACCCGCTCGACGATCCGTTGGCCGTGCGGATGGTCGAGTGCGGCCGGGGTGGCCACCACCCGGCCCGGGGTCCAGCGGCGCGCCGGCCGGGCCGCGGGCGCGAGGCCGGCCAGGTCGCGAATCGGCACCCGCTCGCCGCTGGCGTCGTGCGGGGCGGCGGGCAGGTCCACGGCGAGCGGTTGGTCGACGTCGACCGCGTCCGGGCTGGTCATCGGGCTCGGGTACCCGTTGCCGCAGGAATCCCACCCGGATCGGTCGGGTCGCGATTGACGCCGCCGGAGGGGCGACATAACCTTTCGTCTATCTGTAAGGCTTGTGAACAGAAGCAGGTCGACGCGGCGGCGCGCGTCCCCACCGAAGGGACGATCAGGTGATCGCAGAACTCTCCTCCCGTACCAGACGGATCGTGTCGCTGTTCGTCGCACTGCTGGTCGCGCTGAGCGCCGGCCTCGCGGTCAACGCCTCGCGTTCCGCGCAGGCCGCGCCGACGTTCAAGGTCCTGGCCTTCTACAACGGCACCTGGGACGCCGCGCACATCGACTTCGTCAAGGACGCGCGGGCCTGGTTCCCGCAGGCCGCCGCCCAGTACGGCTTCTCCTGGGAGGCCACCAACAACTGGGGTCTGCTGAACGCGGCCAATCTGGCCCAGTACAAGGTCATCATGTTCCTGGACGACGCGCCGCCCGCCGGGCAGCGTGCCGCGTTCCAGCAGTACATGCAGAACGGCGGGGCGTGGCTGGGCTTCCACGTCAGCGCGTGGACCGACAACCCGTCGAGCTGGAGCTGGTACTACAACACCTTCCTCGGCACCGGCGCGTTCCAGACGAACACCTGGGGCCCCACCCGGGTCACCATGCGCGCCGACAACCGCACCCACCCGGCCACCCGGAACCTGCCGGCGACGTACCCCTCGTCGATCAGCGAGTGGTACTCCTGGAGCAACGACCTGCGGCAGAACCCCAACATCGACATCCTCGCCTCGGTCGACCCGTCCAGCTTCCCGGTCGGCACCGACCCCAACCAGTCCTGGTACGGCGGCTACTACCCGCTGGTCTGGAGCAACCGGCAGTACAAGATGCTCTACGCCAACTTCGGGCACAACGCGATGAACTACAACACCAACACCGGGCTGTCGTCCACCTTCGACAGCGCCCAGCAGAACCAGCTCCTGATCGACGGGCTGCACTGGCTCGCCGGCGCCGGCACCGTCCCCCCGACGACGCCCCCGCCGACCGGTGGCCCGATCTCGCCCACCGCCTGGCACACGGTGGTCAACCGGGGCAGCGGCAAGTGCGTCGACGCCCGGGCCGCCGCCAGCGCGAACGGCACCGCCATCCAGCAGTACGCCTGCAACGGCAGCACCGCCCAGCAGTACCAGTTCGCGCCGACCAGCGGCGGCTACCTGCGGGTCAACAACCGCAACAACAGCGCGCAGGTGCTCGACGTGACCAACGTGTCGACCGCCGACTCCGCGCCGATCCAGCTCTGGTCCTACAGCGGCGGCAACAACCAGCAGTGGCGGGCCGAATCCGAGGGCGACGGCTACTACCGCCTGGTCAACCGACTCAGTGGCAAGTGTCTCGACGTGCCGGCGGCGTCCACGGCGGACAGCGTCCAGCTCGTCCAGTACACCTGCAACGGCACTGCGGCGCAGTCCTTCCGGCTGGTGCCGCAGACATAGATCTACTGCCGTAGCCTCTCGGCCATGGCGATTCCCGACCTGGTGCCGATCGCGCACGAGCCCGACTACCGCACCACCACGATCGGCCGCTACGACAAGGGTCAGTTCTTCGGCTCCGTCACCGCCACCCTCACCGAGGGTGCCGGAGCCGAAGACGACTGGTACCGCCACAAGCGGTGGTACGCGGTGCTGCACCGGTTCGACGCCGATGGCACACACACCGACTCGGACATCTGGTTCGCCGGCACCAGCGAGGACGAGGGAGCCTCCATCGACCGGGCGGAGGCTCGCCTCGCCGAGTGGCTGGACGCGTTGCCCGGTCGGGTCTTCGCCGACATCGCCATCCGGCTGTTCCAGGTCGAGGTCGACGGGCACGTCTTCGGGCTGGTCGACTGGTCCCACGAGTACGACGGCGCCGACCACGCCGAGTTCCTCCCCGACGACCTGGGGTTCGATCCGCCCTGGGACGGGGTCTACGACACCTGAGCGGCCCGACCGAACCGGGCGGCGACCCCGCGCAGCCGCACGGAGGTCTCCACCATGGCGGCAAGTCTGCCGGCGGGTCGCGGACGTGCATGGGAGCGCCGGGTTTCCGGTTGCCCGCCCCGCGAGAACCTGCTGAACTATCCGAAACCGCCCCCAACCTTCAGGGAGCAATGATGCGCGCTGCGTCGATGTCCGACCGGTTTGGATCTGTCGCCTACCCGAAGGACCTGACGCTGCGTGAAAACCCTGAACCTCGGCATCCTGGCTCACGTCGATGCCGGTAAGACCAGCCTGACCGAGCGGCTGTTGCACGACGTCGGTGTGACCGACCAGCTCGGCCGGGTCGACGCGGGCAGCACCCAGACCGACACCCTGGCACTGGAACGGCAACGCGGGATCACCATCCGCTCGGCTGTCGTCTCCTTCGTGCTGGACGACGTGACCGTCAACCTGATCGACACGCCCGGTCACCCGGACTTCATCGCCGAGGTCGAGCGGGTGCTCGGTGTGCTCGACGGCGCGGTGCTGGTGATCTCCGCGGTGGAGGGGGTGCAGCCGCAGACCCGGGTGCTGATGCGGACCCTGCGCCGGCTGCGCATCCCGACGCTGATCTTCATCAACAAGGTCGACCGGGCCGGGGCGGACCCCGAGCGGGTTTTCCGGGCGGTCGCGGAGAAGCTCACGCCGGCCGTCGTGGCGATGGGCTCGGTGGCGGTGCCGGGGACCCGCGGCGCCTACTGCACGCCGTACGGCCCCACCGACCTCGCCTTCACCGACCGGCTGCTCGACCTGCTCACCGGGCAGGATGACGTGCTGCTCGCCGACTGGGTGGCGGACACGTCCTCGCTGCCGTACCCACGGCTGCGCGCCGCGTTGGCGACGCGGACCAGCCGCGCGCTGGTGCAGCCCGTGTACGCCGGCTCGGCGATCACCGGTGCCGGGGTGGACGCGCTGATCGCCGGGATCACCGAACTGTTGCCCACCGTCCAGGGCGACGTCGACGCCCCGCTCTCCGGCACCGTGTTCGCCATCGAACGGGGCCCAGCCGGAGAGAAGATCGCCCTGGTCCGGCTCTTCGCCGGCACCATCCGGGTTCGCGACCGGGTCCGCGTCGGCGCTGTCGACGCTGAACTGGTCACTGCCGTACGAGTCGTCGCCCATGGGGCCGACGTGGTGGCGTCGGCGGTCGAAGCCGGCCACATCGCCCGGTTGTGGGGCCTCAAGCACGCTCGGATCGGCGACCCGGTGGGCGTACCACCCGAACGTGGCGGCGCGGACCGCCACTTCGCGCCGCCCACCCTGGAGACCGTGGTGGTGCCGACGCGCCCCGCCGACCGGGTCGCGCTGCACGCCGCGCTGATCCAGCTCGCCGAGCAGGACCCGCTGATCAACCTGCGGCAGGACGACCGGCGGCACGAGATCACCGTGTCGCTCTACGGCGAGGTGCAGAAGGAGGTCATCCAGGCCACCCTCGCCGACGACTTCGGCGTGGGGGTGACGTTCCGGGAGACCAGCACGGTGCACGTGGAGAGGGTGTGCGGCGTTGGTGAGGCGGTCGAGGTGATCGCGGTGGCGCCCAACCCGTTCCTGGCCACCGTCGGGCTGCGGATCGCGCCGGCGCCGACCGGTGCCGGCGTGACTTTTCGGCTCGGCGTCGAGCTGGGTTCGATGCCACCGGCCTTCTTCACCGCCGTGGAGGAGACCGTGCGTCGAACCCTGCGTCAGGGCCTGCACGGGTGGGAGGTCCCCGACTGCGAGGTGACGATGACCCACGCCGGTTACTGGGCGCGGCAGAGCCATTCCCACGGCACCTTCGACAAGAGCATGTCCAGCACTGCGGGGGACTTCCGCAATCTCACCCCGTTGGTGCTGATGGCCGCACTCGCCCGTGCCGGCACCCGGGTCCACGAGCCGGTGCACCGCTTCCGGCTGGAGGTGCCGGGCGATGTCCTCGGCACGCTGCTGCCCGCGCTCACCCGGCTGGACGCGGTGCCGACCGACACCACCGGGCAGGGCGCGTCCTACCTGGTGCAGGGTGAGATCCCGGCCGGTCTGGTGCACGCGCTGGAGCGTCGCCTGCCTGCGCTGACCCGGGGGGAGGGCGTGCTGGAGACCGAGTTCGACTGCTACCGGCCGGTGCGTGGTCCCGCCCCCGTCCGGACCCGCTGGGACAACAATCCGCTGGATCGCAAGGAGTATCTGCTGGCGGTCGCGCGCCGGGTCGGCGGCCGGTAGCGGCGATATCCATTGCGGACGCGCCGTGGCCCTCCTAGTCTCGTCGGTGCAAGGTCAACCGATCACACCCGAGGGGAGTACGCCGTGCCGCGACGCGTCCGCACCGATGCCGCCTCGCGCCTGCTCCCCGTCGGCGCCGCTGTGCTCACCACCGCCAAAACCCGTGCCTGCCGCCCATTGCGGCGCATCGAGCCGGGGTGGCGCGACTGACGTCGACGCTGACGCGTCCGTCGGCCGCCCATCCCACCGGGATCGGGCGGCCCTTTCGTATCCGCGTACCGCCGCCGGACCCCGGCCAATCAGCGCATGACCATTAACGGTCACCGCACGACAGAAGGAGACCACGATGGGATTCACCCCTCTCGCCGGCACCCGGGCGCCGGTCCGGGTCTGGACCGACCCGTACGCCATCGAGCCGCAGGCCGCCCGGCAGCTGCGCAACATCGGCGCGCTGCCCTGGGTGCAGGGCGTCGCCGTCATGCCCGACGTGCACTTCGGCAAGGGAGCCACTGTCGGTTCGGTGATCGCGATGCGACAGGCCGTCTCACCGGCCGCGGTCGGCGTCGACATCGGCTGCGGGATGTCGGCGGTCCGCACCTCGCTGACCGCCGCTGATCTCCCGGACGACCTGGCCGCGCTGCGTTCGGCGATCGAGGCCACCATCCCGGTCGGCTTCGCCCAGCGGCAGGACATGGTCGACACCCGTCGGATCCGTGGCCTGGAGCAGTCGGGCTGGGACGACTTCTGGGGTCGGTTCGCCGGCCTGGACCGGCGGGTGGCGCAGCTGGAGACGCGGGCGCGGCGGCAGATCGGCACCCTCGGCGGGGGTAACCACTTCATCGAGGTCTGCTTGGAGCAGGGCGGCGCCGACGAGGGACGGGTCTGGCTGATGCTGCACTCCGGGTCCCGCAACATCGGCAAGGAGCTGGCCGAGCGGCACATCGGGGTGGCCCGGGGCCTGCCGCACAACGCCGACCTGCCGGACCGGGACCTGGCGGTGTTCCTCGCCGGCACGCCGGAGATGGACGCGTACCGGCGGGATCTGTGGTGGGCGCAGGAGTACGCGCGCCGCAACCGGGCCGTCATGCTGGCCCTGCTCTGCGGCGTGGTGCGCGGGCAGTTCCCGCAGGTCTCCTACGACGAGCCCATCTCGTGTCACCACAACTACGTCTCCGAGGAGAGCTACGACGGGGTGGATGTGCTGGTCACCCGCAAGGGCGCGATCCGGGCCGGCCGCGGTGACCTGGGCATCATCCCCGGGTCGATGGGCACCGGGTCGTACATCGTGCGGGGTCGGGGTAACCCGGACGCGTACTGCTCGGCGTCGCACGGGGCTGGGCGGCGGATGTCGCGGGCGCAGGCGAAGCGGACGTTCAGCACGGAGGACCTGGCCGCGCAGACTGCCGGGGTGGAGTGCCGCAAGGACGCCGGGGTGGTCGACGAGATCCCCGGCGCGTACAAGGACATCACCGAGGTGATGGCCCAGCAGGAGGACCTGGTCGAGGTGGTGGCACACCTCAAGCAGGTGGTCTGCGTGAAGGGCTGAGAGGCCGTGCGGGCCGGGGTGACCGGCCCGCACGGCAGCGGATCAGAAGCCGGCGAAGACCCGGCGCAGGTCGTCCAGGGTCACCGGGCCGGTCACCCGCACCCCCTCCGGGGTGTGCTGAGGACCGAGCCGTCCGGTGGCGAGGCGCAGCCACGCCTCGGCGGGAGCGGTCAACTCACCGTCGGGCTGCTCCGGTGCGTCGACCAGCTCGACCTTCTCGCCCAGCCGCAGCCCGTACGTCCGCTCGGGCTCGTGCAGACGGACCAGCAGGGTGGCCTCCCGGCCGGCCAGCTCCTGCGGGCGACTGGTCCAGGCCAGCATGCCGCCGATCTGGTCGAGCAGCAGTGCCACCGCCTCCGGCGTGACCGCCGCGAACGGGTTGAACCCCACCTCGACGTCCCACTGGTGCAGGGCGAACTCGCTGAGGCGGAACCGGGCCGCGGTGGCCACGTCGATCGGCTCCGGCAGGAAGCCGAGGTCGATCCGCATGGAGGCCCGGGTCTCGGCGTCCAGCGCCTCGTACGCCTCGACCAGCCGGTCGTTGGTGGCGAGGAACCCGGCGGCGTGCTCGGCCGGGGACATCGCGTCCCACCGTGCCCAGACGCCACGGTTGAAGTCCCCGTCCGGGCCGGGCGCGCCGGTGCGGGCGGCGTCCAGCGTCGCCAGGTTGATCTCGGCGCCGCTGCCCAGGTGGCTCAGCACCTGGGACACCTGCCACTCGCTGGCTCCCGACGGTCGGAGCAGGTCGTCTTCCTTCAGGTCCCGTACGAGCGCGGCGAGCTCCTCGTGGCCCGCGCGCAGAGCCGTGATGATCTGGTCAGCAGGGGTCGACATGGATCTCCTCAAACGGACTTTCGACGATGGTCGGGACGTTACCGGAAGCGGCCGCAGGCCGGGCTCGCCCCACGTCGGGGCGGTCCGGCCGGCGGCCGCGTCGGTCGGCTCAGCCCATGTGCACGGTGTTGCCGGTCGGGATGTCCTCCTTGCGCACCTTGACCAGGATCAGAGTGGCCAGCCCGGCGAGCACGATCAGGGCCGCGCCCCAGGCGAACGCCACGCGGTAGCCGTGCACCAGAGCCTCGATCTGGTTGACCGGGTTCGGCACCCGACCGACCAGGTATGCGGCGACCGCGCTGGTGTACATGGTGTTCAACAACGCGGTGCCCAACGAGCCGCCGATCTGCTGGGTGGCGTTGAGCGTCGCACTGGCCGCACCGGCGTCGTGCTCCGGCACCCCCACCAGCGCGAGGCTGGACAGCGGCACGAACGTGAAGCCCAGGCCCATGCCGAGGATGACCTGGGCGGGCAGCAGGAGGGTGAGGAACGAGGTGTCCACGTCGATCTGGGTCAGCGCCAGCATGGCCACGGCGGCGAGCACGGCGCCGCCGACCATCAGCGGCTTGGCACCCACCCGTGGCATCAGCTGGCTGGCGCCGCCAGCGGCGATCAGCACACCGGCGGTGACCGGAAGCGACGCGAGCCCAGCCTCGAGGGGCTTGTACTGCAACACCACCTGGAAGTAGAAGGTCAGGAACAGGAACGCCCCGAACAGGCCGGCGCCGATCAGCGTCGAGGCGAGGTACGCCCCGCCCCGGTTGCGGTCCAGGATGATCCGCAGCGGCAGCAGCGGGTGGTTGGAGCGCAGCTCGATCACCACGAAGACGGCGAGCAGCGCCACACCGGCGGCGATGAAGCCGAGCGTCTGGGTGGCGTCCCAGCCGTCCTCGGCGGCCTTGGTGAAGCCGTAGACCAGGGAGACCAGGCCGGCGGTCACCACGATCGCGCCGGGCACGTCGTAGCGGGTGTTGCCGTGCGCCCGGCTCTCCGGCACCAGCGGGAGGGCCAAGGCGATGGCGATGGCCGCCACCGGGATGTTGACCAGCAGGCACCAGCGCCAGTCGGCGTACTCGGTGAGCACCCCACCGAGCAGCAGACCGACCGCCGAGCCACCGCCGGCGATCGCGCCGTACACCGCGAAGGCCTTGGCCCGTTCGGTGGCCTCGGTGAACAGGACGGTGAGCAGCGCCAGTGCGGCGGGGGCGAGCAGCGCGCCGAAGGCGCCCTGAAGCGCACGGGCGGCGAAGAGCATGCCACCCGTGGTGGCGAGACCGCCCAGCGCGGAGGCCAGGGCGAAGCCGGTCATGCCGACGATGAAGGTGCGCTTGCGGCCCCAGTAGTCGGCGATCCGGCCGCCGAGCAGCAGGAGGCCACCGAAGGCCAGGGTGTAGGCGGTGACGACCCACTGCCGGTTCGCGTCGCTGATCCCCAGGTCGGCCTGGGCCTGTGGCAGCGCGATGTTCACGATCGTGGCGTCGAGCACGACCATCAGCTGCGAGACCGCGATGACCGCCAGCGCGATCCAGCGCCGCGGGTGCGGCGCTCCTGTCGACGTCCCGGCGCCGGGCGCGCCGGGGGCGGTCGAGGTGGTTCCGGGCATGGTGAAGCCTTCCGTGTTGCGAATGTCGAGAAAGAGATCAGGCCTGAGACGGGCGGTCGTGCTGGTAACGGAGAACCGGGATCAGCACCTGGTCGACGACCTGGGTGAGGAACGCGTCATCGGCGGGTAGGCCGTGCGCGACGATGCGGGACATGGTGAGCGCGGGCGCCAGATCGTGGAACAACTCGCGCTCGCCGGCCTCCGGCGGGATCTCCCCCCGGGCGGCGGCACGGACCAGGATGGCGGTGCTTGCCACCCGCCCGGCCGGCAGCACCTGGCGGCGTACCAGGCGTTCCAACTCGGGGTTGGTCCGCATGGCGAACGTCAACGCCTGCATGAGGTCGCAGTCGGCCACACAGATCGCCGCCGTGGCGCGCAGCAACTCGATCAGGTCACCGCGCAGGGAACCGGTGTCGGGCGGGTTGTGCACCCCCACGTGCCGGTCGCCCAGGGCGGCGACGACCAGCTCGGCCTTGCCGTCCCACCGCCGGTAGATGGTGGCCTTGCTGACGTGGGCGCGAGCGGCGACAGCGTCGATCGTCATCCGGTCGTAGCCGACCTCGCGCAGCAGGTCGGTGACGACGGCGAACAGGTCGCTGTCGGTGCAGCGCGGGCCCCGGGCTGCCGGCACTCCGGCACCCGCGCCCACCTGCTGACCACCCAGCATCCCCGCACCCCCCATGAAACGATGTCGTACTGACACTAGTTCGCCAGGGTGCAAACATGCAGGCTTTCGTGAGTTGCGTCGCAGGGCGTCGACGAAACGATTGCGTTTCCGGACGGAGTCCGGTGGGTGAACGTGCTGGTCAGGCACCGGGTGCGAGGATCACCGGCACCGCCGTCGTGTTGATCCGTGAACCGTCGAAGGCGGATACCTCGTACACCTCGACCGTGCCCTGCTGCTCCCGAGCCGCCCGCCAGCCGACCACCACGCGGTAGCCGCCCCGGCAGCCGCTGCCGCAACTGGCGGTGCCGAAGCCGGTGGCCACCTCCCGGCCGGCGGCGTCCAGCACCCGCACGCTCACCGTGGCCTCGAACACCGTGGCGGTGCCGGTGACGACGAGCGGTGCGGCGACCCGCTCACCAGCGGTCGGGCTGGTCACCACGATCGGCGGCAGCAGGTCCGCGTAGTCCGGCCGACCGACCGGGCCCGTGCCGCCCAGGCTGACCTGACGCACGGTGGGGAACTGGGTGAGCGTCCACACCACCTGCGCCTCGCGTAGTCGCCGCTCCGCCGGGTCGCCGACGGACGGGACCCGCAGCGTCGCCGTGCCGTCGGTGATCCGGGTGACCTCGATGCCGGCCGGGACGAGGGTGGCCAACCCGGCGGCGGCCTCGGCCGGCGTGGGGCCGGCGGCCAGCTCGGTCAACGCCAGCCGGGACGTCGCCACGGTGGCCGGCCGCGCCCGCCTGGTCGGCACGAGCTGCCCGGCGCGGACGAGCCACAGCTCGATGGTCACGGTGTCACGGGTGCCGGCCGGCCCCGGCGGGGTCGTCGAGGGTGATCGTGGAGGCTCCTTCGAGGGGGTCGGATCCGGACGTTCCGTCGCTGCGGCGCTCGGCGGTGCCGTGCTCGGCAGTGCAGTGCTGGACGGCGTCGTGCTGGAGGGTGCCGCCGTCGGCGCCGGGCCGAGCGCCCCGAAGCGCGGGGTGCCGCACCCGCTCACCAGCAGGCCGGCGACGAGCACCGAGGCGATCACACCGTTGCGGCTCATGCCCTGTCGCCCGCCGCCGTGCCGGCCCGCTCACCGTCGTCGCTCGCCGGCGGGGGACCGTCCGCCGGCAGCTCCAGCCGGAAACAGGTGCCGGCGCCGGATTCGCTGCGGACACTCAGCACACCGCCGAGCAGGGCGGCGTGTTCCCGGGCGATGGCCAGCCCGAGCCCACTGCCCGACGCGGAGCGGGACGGGTCGACCTTGTGGAACCGGTCGAAGACGTGGGGCAGATGCTCCGCCGGGATGCCCGGCCCCTGGTCGGTGACCTCGAAGACGACCACCGGGCCCGCCCCGGTCACGGTCGCCCGGATCTCCCCGCCGCCGTGTTCGACCGCGTTGGCGACCAGGTTGGCCAGCACGCGCTCCAGCCGGCGCGGGTCGGTGCGCAACGTGACCACGTCGCCGCCGACCAGAACCCGCTCCGACCAACCACGGGCGGCGACGATCCCGTGCAGCAGCGCCGACGAGTCGACGGACCCGACGGCCGGCTGCTCCCGTCCGGCGTCCAACCGGGAGATCTCCATCAGGTCCTCGACCAGCCGGCGCAGCCGGACCACGTCGCCGACCAGCAACCGCGCGGCCGGTCGCGCATCGCCGGGCAACTGGTCGAGGTGCTCACCCAGCAGCGACGCCGCGGCCACCAGGGCGGTCACCGGGGTACGCAGCTCGTGGGCCACGTCGGCGGTGAACCGCCGCTCCCGGGCCTGCGCGGCCGACAGTGCCGCGATCTTCGACTCCAGTGCCTCGGCCATCTCGTTGAACGTCGCCGCCCAGACGCTGAACTCGTCGCGCCCGCGTACCGGCAGGCGGGTGTCGAGCAGGCCCTCGGTGAGCGCCCGGGCGGCCCGGCTGGCCCGGCCCACCGGCTCCAACGTGCGGCGGGCCAGCGCGTGACCCACCCCGGCGGCGAGCAGCACCACGAGCACCCAGCCCGCCACCAGCGCGCTACGCAGTTGGCCCAGGTCGGTGGCGACGTCGTCCTCCACGGTGAGGACGTACAGCTCGGCGGTCGAGCCGGGAATGCGCCCGCCGACCACCAGCAGCCGAGGACGGTGCGCCGGTGCGGAGCGCTGGTAACCGAGCTGTCCACCCGCGACGGCGGCCCGCAACCCGGTGCCCAGCGTCGGGGCGTACGCGGGGTGCGAGGGGCGGCTCTGGCCGTCTACGAGGACCACGTGCCGGCCGCTGGCCTCGAAGCTGGTGAGCAGGTCGGTGCTGCGTTGCTCGGTCAGCGGGAGGAACTGTCCGGCGAGCACGAGTTGGTAGCGGGCGTCGGCGGCGGCCTGCTGCAGCGACGCGTCCCACCAGGACTGCCGCAGCAGCAGCCCGGTCCCGCCGGCGAGCAGGGCAGCCGAGACGCCAGCGACCAGGACGAACGCGATGGTCAGCCGGCGCCTCAGGCGTCCCGGGGCCACCGCGCGTCCGACCATCGCCGCCCCTCCCGTCAGCCCACTGACAGCTTGTAGCCGGCGCCGCGCACGGTACGGACCAACCGTGGCTGCGCCGGGTCTTCCTCGATCTTGGAGCGCAGCCGTTGCACCGCCACGTCGACCAGACGGGAGTCGCCGAGGAAGTCGTGGTGCCAGACCAGATCCAGCAGCAGCTCCCGGGTGAAGACCTGGCCGGGTCGGCGGGCCAGCTCCAGCAGCAGGCGGAACTCGGTGGCGGTCAGCGCCACCTCCCGGCCGTGCCGGCGGACCACGAAGCTGCCCGGGTCGATCTCCAGGCTGCCGACCTCGATGATGGTGGACGGGGCGTTGGTGTTCATTCTGCGCAGCAGCGAGCGGACCCGGGCCACCAACTCGGGCAGGTCGAAGGGTTTGCGCAGGTAGTCGTCGGCGCCGCACTCCAACCCGACCACCACGTCGATGGTGTCGGTGCGCGCGGTCAGCATCAGGATCGGCACCTGACTGGTGCGCCGGATCTCCCGGCAGACGTCCAGGCCGTCCAGGCCGGGCAGCATGACGTCGAGCACGATCAGGTCGACCGGGTGGGCTCGCCACGCCGCGAGGGCCTGCCGCCCGTCGACGGCGGTGTCGACCCGGAAACCGGCGCGGCGCAGTCCGAGGGCGGTGACCTCCCGGATGGAGGCGTCGTCCTCGACCACCAGCACGCGGCCCTCCATCACCCGAGAGTAGACCCGCCGCCACGGTGCGCAGCCTGGCGAAACGGTCGGGTTCCACGGCCCGGCCGGCCCGTTGAGCGGCACCGACAACCCCACCTCGCACCGGGCCGAGCGTTGATCTCGACGTGGGCTACTGGGATCATCGATCGCTCGGATTGGCCCCCGGGCCGCCTCGATCCGACCAGCTCACACGAAGGGGCACGACGTGCAACGTCACGGCTGCGTGATCCGACTCCGACCGGACCAGCGGGAAACCTATCTTCGGCTGCACGCCACCGTCTGGCCGAGCGTCGAGCAGACGCTGCGCGAGGCGAACTTCCGCAACTACACCATCTTCCTCCACGACGACCTGCTCTTCGGCTACTACGAGTACGTCGGTGAGGACTACGACGCCGACCTGCGGCTCATCGCCGCGGACCCGCAGACACAGGAGTGGTGGAAGCTGACCGACCCGTGTCAGGAGTCGCTCGCCGAGCCCGGCTCGGGGGACTGGTGGGCGCCGATGCGGGAGGTCTGGCACCTGGCCGACGAGGCCGTCGGGCCAGCGCCCGACCCGGCACCGCAGGGTTCCGGCAGCTAGCGGGCGCGCCCTCGGTGGGGTGACAACTCAGCTTCCGCATTGAAGAATATCTCCATCTACCCATGGGGATCAGTCAACATTTTGCGGAGGAAGCGTGCTCACGAGAAGAAGCCTGCTCGTCGCTGCCGGTGCGGCGGTGGTCGGCGCTGTACCGCTGGCCAACTCGGCCACGGCGGCGTTGCCGCAGCTGGACATGGAGGCGCTGATCAAGGCGGCGCAGATCGACCCGCGTCGGCCGGACACCGCGCTCACCGACGGGGCCAAGGACAGCGTCCTGCTGGTGGAGCGCGCCCTCCAGGCGCGAGGGCTGCTGTCGTCGACGTACGTCGACGGGCACTTCGGCACCAGCACGATCGCGGCGTACGCGGCGTACCAGCGGTCCCTCGGCTACACCGGTCTGGATGCGACCGGCCTGCCCGGCCCGTCGTCGCTGCGGTCGCTGGGCGAGGGGCGTTACACAGTGGTCAGGGCGATCTCACCCGGCAGCGTGGTGACCCTGCGGGGTGTGCAGGTCAACACGCGCACCAGGTCGATGCTGTTCGAGGCCGAACGCCTGCTCGGCCGTCAGCTCGGCATCACGCAGGGCTCGTACAGCAGCGGTGTGGGCGCGTCCGCCGGCACGCACGACGGCGGCGGCGCGCTCGATCTCTCGGTCAGCGGGCTCTCCTCAGCCGTGCGAACGGATGTGCTGCGTCGCCTCCGGACGGTGGGCTTCGCCGCGTGGCTGCGCACCCCGGCCCAGGGAGACTGGGGCTACCACATCCACGCCATCGCGCTGTCCGACACCGACCAGTCGACCGGTGCGCAGAACCAGGCCGGCGACTACTACCTCGGTCGTAACGGCCTGGCCAACCGGGGTGCCGATGACGGGCCGGCAGTGAGCCCCAAGCGGACCTGGGAGGAATACCAGCGCACGCTCTGAGGCTCACGGTCCTCCCATGACCCTGGCCGGGGCATGATCCACCCGCGTTCGTGAAAGTCGGGGCATCCGCGGCGTCCGGACACCCCGACTTCACCACAGTCGAGTCGATCAAGTCTTCGAAAAGATTCTGGCGTTCCTGTCGATTGGGGTTGATCCTCTTCGTAGCCCTGGTGAGAGCCCGGCACAACAGCGGGCCACGCACCCACTGGAGGGCACGATGACCAGCACAGCGACCACCACTCCCACCACCACCTCGACCTTCGGCGCGCTGATTCGTACCGGTCTCATCGCCACGGTCGCCGCGAGCGCCGCCACCATGGCCGTCGCCGCCGTCGGCCACGCGGCAGGCATCAGCCTCGACGTGGCCGACGCGCCGATCCCGGTGACGGGGTTCGGCGTGCTGACCGCCGTATTCTCGCTGGTCGGGGTGCTCCTCGCCGCGTTGCTGTCCCGTTTCGCCCGGCGTCCGCGGCGCACGTTCGTCCGCACGACGGTGGTGCTGACCGTCCTGTCGCTGGTGCCGGACGTGCTCGCGGACGCCGGGGCGGGCACCAAGGCGCTGCTGATGCTCACCCACCTGGTCGCGGCCGTGATCGTGATCCCCGCTGTCGCGCGCCGCCTGGCCGCCTGACCTGCCGCCATCCACCCGTCGACCTACCGGAGGAACGTCATGAAGCAGTACCTGCTGTCCGTGCACTTCGTCGAGGGCGCGCCGGCCCCGTCCGACGAGGAGATGCAGACCATGTTCGCGGAGACCGGCCGGATCAACGACGAGATGCAGGCCGTTGGCGCCTGGGTCTTCGGCGGAGGGCTCCTCTCGCCGGACAGCGCCACCGTCGTCCGGGTCGAGAACGGCGCCACCACCATGAGCGATGGGCCGTTCGCCGAGACGAAGGAGCACATCGCCGGGTTCTGGGTCATCAGGTGCGAGGACCTGGACCAGGCGCTCGCCTGGGCCGAGAAGTGCGCGGCGGCCTGCGGCCCGGTCGAGGTGCGCCCCTTCGACGACCTGTCCCAGGCCTGACCAAGAGTCGATCACCCGACATGGACCTGGCGAGCATCTACCGCGCGGAGTACGGCCGCTGCGTCGCCACCCTGGCCCGCGTCCTCGGTGACATCAACCTCGCCGAGGAGGCGGTCCAGGACGCCTTCACCACGGCGTTGCAGAAGTGGCAGGCCCCGCCGCCCAACCCGGGTGCCTGGATCGTGACGACCGCCCGCAACCGGGCGGTCGACCGTCTCCGCCGGGAGTCGACCCGCGAGGCCCGGCACGCCCAGGCCCTGCTGCTGCACCACCAGGACGAGCCGCGAGAGGTGGGACCGGTGAAGGACGACCAGCTGCGACTCATCTTCACCTGCTGCCACCCGGCGCTCGCTCCCGACGCGCGGACCGCCCTCACGCTGCGCCTGCTCGGGGGCCTCGACGTATCCGAGATCGCCCGGGCCTACCTGGTCCAGGAGGCCACCGTCGCCCAGCGGATCGTGCGCGCCAAGAAGAAGATCCGGGACGCCAACATTCCGTACCGGGTGCCCGCCGAACACGAGCTGCCGGACCGGCTGCCGCCGGTGCTCACCGTGCTCTACCTGATGTTCAACGAGGGCTACGCGTCCACCGCCGGGCCGTTGATCAGAACGGACCTGTGCACCGAGGCGATCCGGCTCACCCGGGAACTCGCCGCGTTGATGCCCGACGAGCCCGAGGTCCTGGGCCTGCTCGCCCTGTTGCTGCTGACCGAGGCCCGCCGCCCGGCGCGACTCGACTCGACCGGCGAACTGGTGCTGCTGGCCGACCAGGACCGGTCACTGTGGAACCGCGCACTCATCGCCGAGGGCCACGACCTGGTCCGCCGGTGCCTGCGGCGCAACCAGCCTGGCCCGTACCAGATCCAGGCCGCGATCAGCGCGGTGCACACCGACGGCGTCGCCACCGACTGGCCACAGGTCCTGGCACTGTACGACCAACTCCTCGTGATCACGCCAACCCCGGTCGTCGCGCTCAACCGCGCCGTCGCCGTCGCCGAGGTGCACGGGCCGGCGGTGGCCCTCGCCGAGTTGGAGGGTGTCGACCTTCCCGGCTACCACCGGCTGCCCGCCACCCGGGCCGAGTTGCTCGCCCGGCTCGGACGCGACGACGAGGCACGAGCCGCCTACGACCAGGCCGTGGCACTGGCCACCAACGAGACCGAGCGGGTCTACCTGCAGACCCGTCGTACCGCACTGAGTCACCCGTGAACGGAGAACACCATGACCGCCACCTACACCGTAGATGTCTTCTCCAGCCTCGACGGCTTCGGCACCACCAGCGGCAACTGGGGCGGCTACTGGGGCAAGCAGGGCCCCGAGCTGCTCGCGCACCGCCTGGCCGTCTACGGCGAGGAGCAGCGCATGGTCTTCGGGGCCCGGACGTACCAGGTGTTCGCGCAGATGCTGGCCGCGAGCACCGAGGAATCCGAGGTCCGCGACGCCTGGGTCACCCGGATGCGAAGCCTCCCGGCGACGGTGGTGTCGAACACGCTGGAAGGCTCCCTCGACTGGCCGGACGCGACGGTCGTACGCGGTGACGCCGTGGACGTCGTCGCCCGGCTCAAGGAGGAATCCGACGTGCCGCTGCGATCGCACGGCAGCCTGTCGATGAACCGGGCGCTGATGGCCGCCGGTCTGGTCGACCTGGTCCAGGTGACGATCTTCCCGGTGATCACCGGTCAGACCGGAACGGAGCCGATCTTCCAGGGGGCGGCCGACTTCGACCTGGAGCTGGTCGAGAGCCGCACACTCGACGGTCGCTCCCAGGAACTCGTCTACCGCCCCACCCCGCACGTCTGAGCCGTCCCGACACCCCCGCCCCGGCGACGGACGCGTCTGCCGGGGCGGCTCGGTGTCCGGTAATGATCACCACTGGTGGGCCACGTCGAGCACGACCCGACTGTGTCCGCCGGGGCCGGCCAGGACGAACGTGCGGAACGGCAACCGCGCCCGCACGCCGACCGCGAAGGTGCTGTAGCCCTCGAAGCTGCCGCCGAAGACGACGTCACGCAGTGTCGGGTAGCGCAGCAGGTTCGCGACGTGCTCACCGACCGCGTACGGCACGGTGCCCTGGTGGGCGTCGTCGTACGCCGGTGCACGCAGCGAGACCCGCAGCAGCGCCCCTCCCGCGGTGTACGGCGACAACGGCAGCCCCTCGCCCTCGGTCCACGTCTCGCCGTAGCCGACCGCGTAACCGTCGACCGGGCCAGCGAACTCGAACACCACCCGGTCGTAGCAGTCGTGCCGACCGGTGCGGACGTCGACCAGCGGGGCGTCACTGAGCGCGCCGGCCGACTTCTCCGCGCTGCCCCAGGTGATGCCGCAGTACGCCGACCCGGTCGTGGTGCCCGCCGCGGTGCTGCTGCCCGCGCCGACGAGCAGCCCGGCGAGGACGACCACCAGTGCCGTCAGTGCGCTTCTGATCCTCATCGTGTTTCTCCGTTCGAGATGCGGGGCCACGTGGCGGCGGCGCTGCCGGTGGCCCTCTGCCGCCACCGTCGTCCCTTCTCGGCACGGGCACTTCGCCACGGCGTAACCGCCGCGTAACAGCCGATCGCCTCGGCGGTATGACGCTTCCGCTATGTCGGACATCGGTCGCCCGGGCTCTAGCATTCACGTACATCGATGATCGGTGGCCGGTGGCCGCCGGGCGACCCGCAGGGGAGTGCGTGATGTTCCGACGACAACTGAGACGTACGGCGATGGCCATGCTGGTGGCCGTGCTGGCGGCAGCCGGGGTGCAGCTCGCCACGGGCGCTCCGGCCGCCGCCGTGCGGACCGTCTACTACGACGCGAGCCGGACCGGCGAGTTCCGCACCAACTTCGACCAGGCGGCACAGATCTGGAACAGCCGGGTCAGCAACGTCCGGCTGCTGGCCGGCACCCCGGCCAGCATCACCATCTACGTCGACGACGGCTGGCCCCGGGCGCAGCCGACCGGCCTCGGCTCGGGACGGATCTGGATGGGCCGCACGGCCGTCAACCAGGGCTACGACCGCAACCGCATCGCCGCCCACGAGATCGGCCACATCCTGGGCCTGCCGGACCGGCGCACCGGCCTGTGCACCGACCTGATGTCCGGCAGCAGCGCCCCGGTGTCCTGCCGCAACGCCAACCCCAGCTCGGCCGAGGCGAGCCGGGTGAACTCGCTGTTCGCCGGCAGCCTGGCCGCGCCGGCCAGCACGACGTACACCTGGACCGGTGCCTCCGACATCGAGCCGTTGGTGGTCGGCGGCCGACCGGCGTCGGAGAACTACCCGTTCATGGTCTACGTCTCCGGCTGCACCGGCACGCTGATCAAGGGCAACTGGGCGGTCACCGCCAAGCACTGCTCGACGCCGTCCTCGGTGCGGGTGGGCAGCGTCAACCGCTCCAGCGGCGGGACTGTGGTGCGGGTGACCCGTGCGGTCAACCACCCGAGCGTCGACGTCAAGCTGCTGCAACTGGCCAGCTCGGTCACGTACGCCCCGGCCCCGATCCCGAGCACCTCCGGCGCGGTCGGCACCGCGACCCGGATCATCGGCTGGGGCCAGACCTGCGCGCCCCGGGGCTGCGGATCGGCACCGGCGGTCGCCAACGAGCTGGACACGTCCATCGTGGCGGACAGTCGGTGCTCCGGCATCAACGGCCCGTACGAGATCTGCACCAACAACACCAACGGCAATTCCGGCGCCTGCTACGGCGACTCGGGTGGGCCGCAGGTGCGCCGCGTCAACGGAGTGTGGAACCTGATCGGCGCCACCAGCCGGGCCGGCAACAACAACTCCACCTGCGCCACCGGCCCGTCCATCTACGTCGACCTGCCGTCCATCCGGTCCTGGATCTCCACCCAGGTCGGCGGTCTGCCCGTCTGACCATCAAGGACAGTGGAGCGGGGACGCGCGCACGACGCGTCCCCGCTCGCGGTGTGGTGGGGTCACCCCACGCGGTGTCACCATGCGATACGGTGCGTGGCATCTCGACACATCCGAGGTGGACCCATGCCTGCCGTCGTCGCCCTCGCGCTGACCCTCGCTCTCGCGCCCGCGCCTTCCCCGTCGGCCACCTCCGGCCCGGTCGCTGACCTCCTCGGTGGTGTCGGCCGGATCGTCGACGACCTCCTCGATGGTGGCGACCCGCCGAGCACGGCGCCAACCGCGCCCTCCACGCCGAGCCCGCCGGCGGTCACGGACCAGCCCAGCCCGGTACGGCCAACCGCGGCCCCCACGCCCGCGGGGTCGTCGACCGCGGTCCAGGTCCCGGCCGCTCCGGTCGCACCGGCTCGCCCCGCCGGCGGCGAGGTCACCGGCACCCGTGAGGCAACCGTGCCCCGCCGCGACGGTGCCCCTCCCGCTCCGGTCACCCCGCCGACGCTCGCCAGCCCCGCCCGCGACAGTTGGCCGCCGGTGTCCTACGTGCTGGTCCTGGCTGCCACGGTCGTGCTGGCCCTGTGGCTCCTGCGCCGCCGTCCGTCGGCCCCCGCCGCCGCATCCGCGCCGGACCTCGCACCCGCACCCGCACCCGCACCCGCGCCGGATCCTGGACCCGCGCCGGACAATGTCAGCCGGTTGCCGACCAGCCTCAACGCGATCTACGAGCTGGGCCGGCTGGACGAGCGGCTCGCCCAGGAGCGTGGTCGCCCCACTCCCTGAGGCGCGCCCACCGGCCTCACTGCCCCTAGGCCCTGTTTCATAAGAACTGGCCGGCCTACGGCGGGCCCGGACGACGACCGACGGCGTTGCGGTTTCGTCCGGATACGACACCGGTATCCGAACGAAACCGCGCCTTGCCGGATCGCCGCCCGGACTCTGCCTCGGCTCGACCGCCCTTAGGAAACAGGGCCTAGTAGGCACCCTCGCGCCGCGGGATCTCGTCGTCGTAGGCCCCGACCGGTCCGCTGTAGCGGACCTTGCCCTCCGGGTACGGCCAGGCGTTCGCGGTGCAGCCGTGCCGGCCCAACGTCTGTTGCTGCATCACCGGCGCCGGCCGGCCCCGCACCGGACACCGCTCATGACCGAACCCGAGCTTGTGCCCCACCTCGTGGTTGACCATGTACTGCCGATAGGCGGCCAGGCTCGCGCCGTAGCCCGGTACGCCCTTGACCCATCGCGCCACGTTGAGCACCACGCGGCCACCGTTGCGGCACGAGGTGTAGCCGTCCGGCACGTCCTGGCAGAGGGTGTCGCGGGTGCCGGGGGTGGCCAGGTAGATGGTGAAGTCGGTGGCTTCGCCGGCACCCACCCGGCGCAGCCGCCACGCCCCGCCGGCCGTCCACCCGCGTGGGTCGTTCAACGTCGCGGTGATCGCCGCAGCGATGTCGCCCACCGGCAGCCCTCGGATGTCCCGCTCCACGACGACCCGGTACCGCAGCAACCGGCCGTCGCCCGGGCGTCCGGGTGGCGTCTCGCCGGGCGCCGTCGACCAGCGGTTACCGCCGGCGGCGGGATAGCTGACCGGGACGGCAGGCGCGGAACTGGGCGTCACGTCGGCGACCCCGGTCGGTCGCCCGGTGACAGCCACCGTGGGCGGCCCGGCAGGGCCGGCACCGGTCGGGGGTTGCCCGGCGGCTGGCCCTGCGCATCCGGTGAGCAGTGCCACCACCACCGGCAACGCCGCCGAGGCGGTACGCCACCGGTGGGTAACCTTCGTCGACATGTCTCTCCCCTCGCGCGTCGCTCGGCGGCGGCGGCGCGGAGGAGAAGACGGGTGACCGTGGCGAAAAGTTGATGTGACCCACCGCTCAACCTTCTGCCGACCTGACCCGTCCATAGAGGTGTGGCACGGGGGAGGGTTCACGGTGGCGCGGGGTGACGCGGAGTTCGTCGAGTTCGCGAGGGCGGCGTCCGCCCGACTCGTGCATGCCGCCTTCCTGATGACCGGCGACCACCACCAGGCCGAGGACGCCGCGCAGACCGCGCTGGCCCGCACCTACGCCTCGTGGTCCCGGATCCACGACGACGACGCCTACGGGTACGCGCGCCGCACCCTGGTCAACCACCTGGTCGACGGATGGCGGCGGCCGCTGCGGGAGTACCCGACCGAGGAGGTGCCGGAGCAGCGGCGCGGCGACGTGGCCGACGAGGTGACCACCCGGCGCTGGTTGATCACCATCCTCGGCGCGCTCACCCCCCGGGAGCGGGCCATCGTCGTGCTGCGCTACTACTTCGACCTTCCGGAGGCGCAGGTGGCCCGGGAACTCGCCGTGTCGGTCGGCACGGTCAAGAGCACCAGCTCACGAGCCCTGGAAAAGCTGCGCACCGCCGGGCCGCGGACATCCGACGAGGAGGCGCGCCGATGAGCGAGCTGGAACGACTCCGCCAGGCCATGCGGGACACCGAACGCCCCGCCACGTCGCTCGATCTGGCCGCGGTGATGCGCGAGGGGCGGCGGTTGCGGATCCGTCGGCGGGTTGCCGGCGCCGGTGCTGCCACGCTCGCGGCCGGCGTGGCCGCCGCTGTGGTCGTCGTGGCGGTCGGTGCCGGGCCGGGTGGCCCGCCGACGCCCGAGCGTCCGCCGCCGGTCGCTGTCGCTCCGCCACCGGCCGGTGCCTCGCCGACGGCGTCGGCCTGGTTGGAGCCCACCCCGCCGCCGACGGTGGCCCGCGACGTCCCGCCCCCGAAGCCCCTGGGCCAGGTGATCGACAGCGAGGTGCGACACGGTGCCGACCAGCGGGTCTACTACTTCGTCGGGGTTTCCGTGCCCGGCGAGCCGAAGGTGTCCGTCGGGCTGGCGGCCGGTCGCCGCGCTCCGGACGGCATGCTGACCACGGACATCCTGGTCAACGACGTCGACGGGGCTGACCGCAGCCCGGGTTTTCATCAGATCGGCTACGACGAGCGCTCGTCGACAGTGCCGGTGCCCACCTTCGGCTACTTCGTCGGCCCCGCCCAGCGCATCGTCGGCACGGTGGGTGCCCGGCAGGTCGATGCCCGACTGGCCCGGTGGAGTGAGGACAAGCAGGTGTTGATCTTCTGGTTCGACCCGGCCGAACTGACCCCGGGGCAGCGGCTCGACGGCATCGTCGCCCGCGACGCCAACGGCCGCCGACTCTGACACGCTGCCGGCTGGTCGCTCAGGCCGGATCGGCCAAGCGGCGCTCGATGGTCACCGTCGTCCCCTCGAGGGTGGAGACCAGCCGCACGTCGCCGTACGCGTTCATCAGCAGCGCGCCGCGTCCCCGGTCCATCGCCGGTCGCCGGTCCCGCCAGGTGCCGAAGTCCCGCACCGAGATCCGGACCAGGCCGACACCGACCTGGACCCGCACCCGCACCTCCGGACGGCTGGGCCGCTGCGCGTGCTCGACGGCGTTGTTCATCGCCTCGGACGCGGCGAGCAGCAGATCCTCCAGCACGTCCGGGTCGACGTCGAGGTCGCCCAGCGTCCGCCGGACGTCCCGCCGCATCATGGCGGCCGAGGTGGGTGCGGACGGGTACGCCCACCTGACGTCCAGGACGTCGCCCAGCCCGTTCCGGTCGGCCGGATCCGCCGGCACCACGGACGTGTCGCCGACGGGCTCGACCGTCGGGGCCGGTGCGGTGGGGGTGACCGCGGCTGGCCGCGTCGTCGCCGGTGCGGCGTCGACCGTTGCTGGGCTGGCGGCGATGCGGTCGCGGGCCCGCCGGATGGCCGCTCGGATGCGGGCGATCAGCTCGGTCGCGGCGAACGGCTTCACCAGGTAGTCGTCGGCGCCCAGGCTCAGGCCCTCCACACTGGCCTCACCGCCGGCACGGGCGGAGAGCACCAGCACCGGCAGCGCCCGGGTCGCCGGGTCCGCGCGTAGCCTGCGCAGCAGGTCGAAGCCGTCCATCACCGGCATCATCACGTCGGCGAGGACCAGGTCGGGCCGCTCTCGGTAGATTTCGTCGAGGGCCTGCCGGCCGTCGGTGACGGCCCGTACCCGCCAGCCCTGCCCGGTGAGCAGCCGGGTGAGGTACGCCCGCATGTCGCTGTTGTCGTCGGCGATCAGGATCCGGGACCCGGCCAGCTCGTCCACCGCCGGGCCGATCGTACGGTCGGGCTCCGTCACACTGCCGTCCGGTTCGGCGAGCCAACCCATCGCCTCCTCGACAGCGGCGCGGGCGGCGTCGCCCCGCCCGTCCACCGGCGGGCCGGTCAACGCCGTTCGGCGCGCCGCCGACCAGGGAAGCGCCACGGTGAAGGTGCTGCCGGCGCCCACCCGGCTGGCCACCCGGACCTCGCCGCCCTCCAGCCGGGCCAACTCGTGCACCAGGGCCAGGCCGATGCCGGTGCCCTCGTGGCTGCGTGAGCGGGCGCCGCGCACCCGGTGGAAGCGTTCGAAGAGTTTCGGCAGGTCCTGGTCGCCGATGCCGATGCCGGTGTCCGCGACGGTGAGGCGTACCTCCTCGTCGTCGGTGTCCAGGGTGACCCGGATCCGGCCGATGAACGTGTATTTCAGGGCGTTGGAGAGCAGGTTGGTGACGATGCGTTCCCAGTTGACCGGGTCGATGGTGACCGGCCGTGGCAGCGGTGGGCAGGCCACCTCCAGGGTCAGCCCGGCCCGCTCGACGGCGGCCCGGAACACGCCGGCCAGCTCGGTGGTGAGCGCGGACAGGTCGACCGCGCGGGCGTCGCTGCGGGCCCGCCCGGCCTCCAGGCTGCTGAAGGTGAGAAGGCTGTTGACCAGCGTCAACAGTCGGGTGGCGTTGCGCCACGCGGTCTCCACCCGCTCCCGCTGCACGGGGGCCAGGGGCGCGGTGGCGTCGGTGAGGGCGTCGGCCAGAGGGCCGAGCATGAGGGTCAACGGGGTACGGAACTCGTGGCTGACATTGGCGAAGAAGTCGGTCTTGACCCGGTCCAGTTCGGCCAACGCCTCGACCCGGCGCCGCTCCTCCTCGTACTCCTGGGCGTTGCGCAGGGCCACGGAGATCTGCTGCGCCAGCAGCTGGTTGAAGGACCGGTACGCCTCGTCGAGCCCTCGGCTGGGGCTGATCCCCGCCAGCAGGACACCGAGCGGCTGGTCCTCGTCGCCGGAGGGCAGTGGCAGCGCCAGCGCGGTGCGGACCAGGTCGTCCCACGGGCCGGCGGGCAGGCGCAGTCGGTCGGCCACGTCGGTCACCTGGGTCGGGCGGCCCTCGGCGGCGTCCGGCAGCCCCCAGGCGTACGCGACCGGACCGGGGTCGGCCAGCTCGACGGTGTCCGGGAGCGCCCCCTCGTGTCCCTGGTCGCCGCCGGTGCAGGCGAGCCGCCGCAGCACCGCGCCGTTGCGCAGGTAGATGGCGGCGAACGGCACGTCCAGCGGGTGGCTGTCGATCGTGTCGATCAGTCGGGCGGCGGTGGCGTCCACGTCGACGGTGCGCCCGTCGCCGAGAACGGACAGGTCGCGCAGCAGGCGCAGCCGGCGTTCGCCGACCACCTGCTCGGTGACCTCGCTGCACACGGTGAACACCCCGACGGTACGGCCCTCGTCGTCGCGGGCCGGCGCGTGCGAGACGCTGAAGTACGCCTCCTCGCGGTAGCCGGCCCGCTCCAGCAGCAGTTGCAGCGCGGGGACCCAGCTGGCGACCCCGGTCGCCATCGCCTGCTCGATCAGCGGGGCGAGCACGTGCCAGCCCTCGGCCAGGGTCACCCGCACGTCGTTGCCGAGCGCGGCGGGGTGCTTGTCGCCGATCAGCGTGGAGTACGCGTCGTTGTAGAGCTGGGAGAAGTCGTCCCCCCAGAGCAGCAGCATGGGGTAGCGGGAGGAGAGCACGAGCCGGACCGCGGCGCGCAGGCTCTGTGGCCATCCGCTGACCGGGCCCAGTGGCGTACGGGCCCAGTCCAGCTCCGCCATCAGCCGACCGGTGTCACCGCCGCCGCTGAACAGGTCGATGCTGGGTCGTGTCACGCTCGACCCGGCCCCATCGCTAGCCCCCGTTCCGGGCCCGACGACCCCTGCTGCGTTACCTACCCATCCTGGCACCTCTACTCACCTGTGCCGACGCCGGTACCCACCGTCGAAGCGGCGGCGGTTCGGGACGAACGACCGATGCTCAATGCATCGACATCTGTAAGTGTCTCGGGTATCTCTCCAACCCCGAGGAGCCCCCATGAGAGGCAGAACGCTGAGCGCGGGTATCGCGCTTGCCGTGTTCGCCGGAATGACGGCGACGCTGGCTGCCCAGCCGGTATCCGCGTCGCCCACGACCACGATGACGGAGGCCCGGCCGATCGCCGCGACCGCCGCCGCGTTGGCAGCACCGGACATCTCCGTCAGCAACCTCCAGGCCCACCTCACCCAGTTCAACAGCATCGCCACCAGCAACGGCGGTAACCGCAGGGCCGGCTCGGCCGGCTACACCGCCTCGCTCACGTACGTCAAGACCAGGCTCCAGTCGGCCGGCTACACCGTCAGCGAGCAGTACTGCTCCAGCTGCACGTACCCCTCGAACAACCTGATCGCCGAGTGGCCCGGCGGCCCGACCGACCAGGTGGTCATGTTCGGCGCCCACCTCGACGGCGTCTCGGCTGGCCCCGGCATCAACGACAACGCCACCGGCTCGGCGACCCTGCTGGAGAACGCGCTGGTCCTGGCCGCGCAGAACCCGACCATGACGAAGAAGGTCCGGTTCGCCTGGTGGACCGACGAGGAGCAGGGGCTCAACGGCTCCCGGTTCTACGTCAACTCGCTCAACACCACCCAGCGTGGCTACATCAAGGGCTACTACAACTTCGACATGGTCGGCTCGGTCAACGGCGGCTACTTCATCAACCGGGTCACGTCGACCACGGCGGCGCCCCTGAAGGCGTACTGGGACTCGTTGGGCCTTGCGCCGGAGGAGAACGTCGAGGGCCAGGGCCGCTCCGACGACTACTACTTCCAGCAGGCCGGCATCCCCACCTCGGGCTACGCCGCCGGGGCCAGCGCCCGCAAGACCAGCTCCCAGGCGGCCAAGTGGGGCGGCACCGCCAACTCGGCCTACGACCCGTGTTACCACCGGGCCTGCGACACCACCGCCAACGTCAGCGCGACGGTGCTGAACCGGGCGGCCGACGGTGTCGCGTACGCGCTGTGGCAGCTCGCGGTGGGCGGCGGCACCCCCACCAACGACTTCTCCGTGGCGGTCAGCCCGACGACGCGCACCGTGGCGCGGGGCGCCAGCACCACCGCCACGGTGTCCACCGCGACCACCGCAGGCTCGGCGCAGTCGGTCAGTCTCTCGGCCTCCGGCGCGCCCAGCGGGGTGAGCGTCTCGTTCAGCCCGTCCTCGGTGACCTCCGGCGGCTCGGCCACCATGACGTTGACCGCTTCGGCCAGCGCGGCCACCGGCACGTTCACGCTCACGGTCACCGGCACCGGCTCGGTCACCCGCACCGCCACCCTCACCCTCACCGTGACCGGCACCGGCGGCTGTGCCGGCGGTCAGGTGATCGGAAACGGGGGCTTCGAGAACGGCAGTACGCCGTGGACCGCGTCCTCGGGCGTGATCACCAACGCCAGCGGCCAGCCGGCCCGGACCGGGTCGTACAAGGCCTGGCTCAACGGGTACGGCAGCACCCGCACCGAGACCCTGTCGCAGGCGGTGACGATTCCGGCCGGCTGCGCCAGCTACACGCTGTCGTTCTGGCTGCACATCGACACCGCCGAGACCACCAGCTCCACGGCGTACGACAAGCTCACCGTGCGGTTGGGCTCGACCACGCTGGCAACGTACTCGAACCTCAACGCCGCCGCCGGCTACGCCCAGCGCAGCTTCAACGTGGCCGGCTTCGCCGGGCAGACGGTGACGCTGACGTTCACCGGCACCGAGGACTCGTCGTTGCAGACCAGCTTCGTGATCGACGACGTGACGTTGCAGGCGAGCTGACCGCGTACCCGAAGAGTCGAGCCGCCGCCGGTCCCTCCCGGCGGCGGCTCGTCGCGTCGTGGGTCAGGGGAGCTGCGGGTAGAGCGCGGCGACGCCGCCGGCCAGCCCCGCCTGCACCTGGCGGCTGAGATCGTCGGCGAGGATCTCGTACGCGTCGGCCTCGATGCCGTCCACCGCGATCCGGGCGATCGTCGCCGGGTCCAGTTTCGGGCCGGTGACGTCGGCGGCCATGTCGGTGTCCAGGTAGCCGACGTGCAGGCCGGAGACCCGGATGCCCCGCTCGGCGAGCTGGACGCGCACCGTGTTGGTCATCGACCACTCGGCGGACTTGGCGGCACCGTAGGCCCCGTGGATCGGCGAGCCGAACCAGGACAGCACGGAGAGCACGTTGAGGATCGTTCCGCCGCCGTTGCCGGCGATGACCGGCGCGAACGCCCGGACCGTCGAGAGGGTGCCGATGTAGTGGGTCTCCAGCTCCAGCCGGACGAGGTCCAGGTCGCCGTCGAGCAGGTCGGTGCGGGTGTCGATGCCGGCGTTGTTGATCAGCAGGTTCACGTTCTTGGCCAGCTCGGCGGCGGCGGCCACCGAGGTGGGGTCGGTGATGTCGAGGCGGACCGGCGTCACGCCGGGCAGGTCGACGCTGTCGGGGTTGCGGGCGCCGGCGTAGACGGTGGCGCCCCGGGCGAGGAGTTCGGCGGCCAGGTGTCGGCCGAGGCCACGGTTGGCGCCGGTGACGAGGGCGGTGCTTCCAGCGATCTTCATGGCCGTCACGCTATCCGACCTGGCTTGTGTTAACCAAAGTCAGCTACGTCACGACGGTGACCCCCTGAATCGGGAATGCGACCCCGATGCGGCCACAACCCTGCCGGTGACGGCTCGTATCCTTTCGGCGAACCTCCGCACGAGCCGAGATGGGAGACGGTGTGAGCAACCAGGCCGAAACGTTGGAATTCCAGGCCGAGGCGCGTCAGCTCCTCCAGCTGGTGGTCCACTCGATCTATTCGAACAAGGACGTCTTCCTGCGGGAACTCATCTCGAACGCGTCCGACGCCCTGGACAAGCTGCGACTGGCCACGCTTGTCGACAAGGACCTCGTGGCCGACACCGACGACCTGCACGTCGCCCTCGAGGTCGACCGGGACGCCCGCACCCTCGCCGTACGGGACAACGGCATCGGGATGACCCGCGACGAGGTCGTCCAGCTGATCGGCACCATCGCCAAGTCGGGCACCGCCGAGCTGCTGCGCAAGCTGCGCGAATCCGCCGACGCCCACGCCTCGCAGGACCTGATCGGCCAGTTCGGCGTCGGCTTCTACGCCGCGTTCATGGTCGCCGACCGGGTCACCCTGCTGACCCGCAAGGCCGGCGAGACCGGCGGCACCCGCTGGGAGTCCACCGGCGAGGGCACCTACTCGATCGAGTCGGTCGACGAGGCGCCGCAGGGCACCACGGTGACCCTGCACCTCAAGCCGGTCGACACCGAGGACAACCTGCACGACTACACCGCCGAGTGGACCGTCCGGGAGATCGTCAAGCGATACTCCGACTTCATCGCCTGGCCGATCCGGATGAGCGTCGAGCGGCCCGGCGCAGACGGCGAAGCCGCAACCAGCGAGGTGCAGACCCTCAACTCGATGAAGGCGCTCTGGGCGCGACCCCGCGACGAGGTCGACGCCGCCGAGTACAACGAGTTCTACAAGCACGTCAGCCACGACTGGGCCGACCCGCTCGAGGTCGTGCACATGAAGGGCGAGGGCACCTTCGAGTACGAGGCGCTGCTGTTCCTGCCCAGCCACGCCCCGCTCGACCTGTTCTCCCCGCAGGGCCGCCGCGGTGTCCAGCTCTACGTCAAGCGTGTCTTCATCATGGACGACTGCGAGGCGCTGGTCCCGACCTACCTGCGCTTCGTCAAGGGCGTGGTCGACGCGCACGACCTGTCGCTGAACATCTCCCGCGAGATCCTCCAGCAGGACCGGCAGATCCAGACCGTCCGCCGTCGCCTGGTGAAGAAGATCCTCGCCACGGTCAAGGACCTCAAGGCCAACCACGCCGAGCGGTACCGCACCTTCTGGACCGAGTTCGGCGCGGTGGTCAAGGAAGGGCTGATCGACGACACGGACAACCGCGACACCCTGCTGGACCTCCTGTCGGTCGCCTCCACCCACGACCCCGCCGAGCCCACCGACCTGGCTGGCTACGTCTCACGGATGAAGGACGGCCAGAGCGACATCTGGTACGCCACCGGCGAGTCCCGGGCCGCCATCGAGAACTCGCCGCACCTGGAGGCGTTCCGGGCCAAGGGCCACGAGGTGCTGCTGCTCACCGACCAGGTCGACGAGGTGTGGGTCGAGCGGGTCGGCGCGTACGACGGTCGGCCGCTGCGGTCCATCGCCAAGGGCGAGATCGACCTGGACACCGACGAGGAGAAGCAGCAGGCCGAGGCCGAGCGCGAGCAGCAGCGTCAGGAGTTCGCCGCCCTGCTCGACTGGCTGGGCACCACCCTGACCGACAGTGTCCGGGAGGTGCGTCTGTCGTCGCGACTGACCACCTCGCCCGCCTGCGTCGTCGGCGATGCCCACGACCTCACCCCAACTCTGGAGAAGATGTACCGGGCGATGGGGCACGAGGTTCCCCCGACCAAGCGGATCCTGGAGATCAACCCCGGTCACCCGCTGGTGTCCGGGCTCCGCAAGGCCCACGAGCAGGGCAGCGACCAGATGGCCCTGACCGAGACCGCCGAGCTGCTCTACGGCCTGGCGGTGCTCGCCGAGGGCGGTGAGCTGACCGACCCGGCCCGCTTCACCCGGACGCTCGCCGACCGGCTGGCGCGCACCCTGTAGCTGGCGTACCCCTCCGGCCGGCGGGCCTCCCGCGCAGCGGACCCCGCCGGCCGGCCACCTCTGCGGGCACCTGATCGCAAACGGTCCATCGTGGTCACTGCACAGAGACGGCAGGCCCGCAACCGCTGAGCGAACCGTCCAGCGCGCCCCGGTGAAGAACTTCACAGGGGTTGGGCGATCGTCACCGACCGTGCCTAACGTCGGTCGGGTTCGCCACTGCGGACACCACGGCCGGCAACGCCAAATCCTGCCCCCGGTCGGCGGAACCCAGTCACCAGGGCAGGAGCGGGGGACCCAAACGTTCCTCGGTGCACGTCACCTCGGGGTGAAGCCGCCATCGTGCGGCCGGGCTCCTCGGCCCGAACCCGACAGCTCACCTCGCCGGCGTGGAGGAAGTTCACATGACGTCTGTCTACACGCCCCGTCACCGACGGGTCACCGCCCGCCGCCTCGCCGTCGGCACCCTGGCCGTCGGTGCGGTCACCGGTGCTGTCGCCCTCTTCGGCCCGGCCGCCCCCGCGCAGGCCGCGGTCAACTGGGACGCGATCGCCCAGTGCGAGTCCGGCGGCAACTGGAAGATCAACACCGGCAACGGTTACTACGGCGGCCTGCAGTTCTCCCAGGGCACCTGGGCCGGCTACGGCGGCAAGAAGTACGCCGCCCGCGCCGACCTGGCCAGCCGCGGCGAGCAGATCGCCATCGCCGAGAAGGTGCTCGACGGGCAGGGCATCGGCGCATGGCCGACCTGCGGCAAGAAGGGCGGCTCCGCCGCGAAGCCGTCGACGAAGTCCACGCAGAAGTCCACCGCCAAGTCCACGGCGAAGCCCACCGAGCAGCAGGAGCGGCCCTCGCGGCGGGAGCAGCCGGCGACCCGCAACCACGAGCGCACCGCGCCGACCTCGAGCGGCCAGACCTACCTGGTCAAGCCGGGCGACACCCTGTCGGAGATCGCTGACAGCCACCGGGTGACCGGCGGTTGGCAGGCGCTCTACGAGCACAACCGGCAGCTGATCGGGGCCGACCCGGGTCTGATCTTCCCGGGGCAGCGGCTCAGCCTCTGACGGTCTTCCCGCGTCAGCGGCTCAGCCTCTGACGGATCACGTACGAACGCTCGGCCGGGTCACCGGCCGAGCGTTCGTACGTGTGATGCCCATCAGCCCGAGCGCTCGTACCCCGGGGGGAAGCCGTCACGCCGCGGAGGCGGATGTCTTCGGCCCTCGCTGCGAGGTGACCGGACCGGCGTTCCAGCCCCAGCGGGGAGCCGGCGCGCTGCTCTCCCCGGACCAGCCCGTGCCGCGCTGCTCGCTGTCGTCGTCGATGGTCTCGTCGGCGGGGGCCGGTGTGCTGCGGGCCAGTCGTATCGACTGCTCCGCGCCGGCGCGGGCCGCGCACGGCCAGGACTGCCCGGCGCACTGAAGGTTGCGGCACTGACCCTCGTCGTCCGGCTCGTGGGCGCTCAGCACGTCGATCGCCAGTTGCCAGAGCAGCGGGTCGGTCACGTCGTGCGGCCGCTCGGCAGTGCGACTCGGCCGGTTGCTGGTGTCGTCGTCGGACATTGTGGGTCCCCCCTTGTCAGGCTGTACCCCACAAGGGTCACCCGCCAGCCGCCGGCTAAACCGCCGACCTGCTGTGATGTGTCTCCGGTCGCAGCGGTCGCCGGGACGCCGCACGCAGATCGGTCAATCCGGCAGCAGCGGCATCTCGACGCCCGGCTCCCGGCCGAGCAGGACCGCTCGGGTCAGCGCCGTTGAGCCGAACCGGTCGCGGACCGCGTCCACCGCAGCGTCCAACTCCGCGCCCGGATCGCGGTGAAACGGCAGCTCCGGTTGCACGGGGTTGTCGTCCAGGTTGCCCACCGAGACACCGATCAGGGTGACACCCCGACGATCGATCTCGGTCAACGCGGCTCGCAGCAACGTGCGCGCGGCGGCGAGCAGCGGCGTCGTGTCGGCGGTCGCCTTGCCGATGGTGTGCGAGCGGGTCGCCCGGGTGTAGTCGCCGAACCGCAGCCGCAACACCACAGTGCGACCGGACCGTCCCGCTGCCCGCATGCGGCGGCTGACCCGGTCGACCAGGCCGGCGAGGATGGCATCCAGCTCCGCCGGGGCGTGCGGGGTACGACTCAGCGCATGCTGCGCGCCCATCGAGCCGCGTCGGCGGCCGACCTGCACCGAGCGAGGATCGCGGTTGTGCGCCAGGGCGTGCAGGTGCCTGCCGGCGCCGGACCCGAGCAGCGACACCAGGGCGGCCTCACCGAGCCGGGCCACCTCACCGACCGTACGGATCCGGCGTTCCCGCAGCTTCGCTGAGGTGACCGGGCCGACGCCCCATAACCGCTCGACCGGCAGTGGGTGCAGGAAGGCCAACTCGGCGTCCGGTGCGACCACCAGCAGACCGTCCGGCTTCGCCACCCCGCTGGCGACCTTCGCCAGGAACTTCGTGCGGGCCACACCCACTGTGATCGGCAGGTGGACCCGTTCACGAACCTCCCGGCGCAGCCGCTCGGCGATCTCGGCCGGCGACCCCACCAGCCGCCACAGGCCACCCACGTCCAGGAACGCCTCGTCGATGGAGAGCCCCTCGACCAGTGGCGTGGTCTGCCGGAAGATCTCGAAGACCGCCCGGCTCGCCGCCGTGTACGCCGACATCCGGGGCGGCACCACGATCGCGTCCGGACAGAGGCGGCGCGCCTGCTGACCACCCATCGCGCTGCGTACGCCTCGCGCCTTCGCCTCGTAACTGGCCGCGAGGACCACGCCGCCGCCGACGATCACCGGCCGCCCCCGCAGGCGCGGGTCGTCACGCTGCTCGACCGACGCGTAGAAGGCGTCCAGGTCGGCGTGCAGGATGCTGGCGCCGGACGACACGTACACATGTTCGCATGGCGGGCGGCCATCTCGGCAATGAGCTGGGCGAACACCCGATCAGTCGAGGCAGAACTCGTTGCCCTCCGGGTCGGCCATGACGAGGTGACCGGCACCCAGTGGGGGAGCGGGCTCGTGGCGACTGAGCCGGGTGGCGCCGTATGCGGCGAGTCGTTCCGCCTCCGCCTCCAGGGCCGCCATCCGCTCGTCACCCGTGAGCCCGGGAGCGGCCCGCACATCGAGGTGTACGCGATTCTTCACCTGCTTGGGCTCGGGCACCCGCTGGAAGAACAGGCGCGGTCGCGCACCCTCGGGGTCGACCACCGCCGAGGCGTCGTTGCGGTTCTCCGGCGGGACCCCCATCGCGTCCAGCGCCTGCTCCCACGACTCGAAGTTTCCGGGCGGGCCCTGCAACTGGTAGCCGAGGGCCTCGGCCCAGAATGCGGCCAACCCGGCGGGGTCGGCGCAGTCGAACGTGATCTGCACGTCGCGGGCCATGTCAGCTCCCTGTCTCGTGATCTGGTCGGTCATGATCCCAGCCTCTCGTGAATAGCGGACAGGGCCGTTCCGCGATCCGTGCGACGATCGGCGTGTGACCGTCGAGGCAACGACCGAGCGGGTGCTGCGGTTGCTGGGGCTGCTCCAGCGGCGACCATCCTGGACGGCCGCGGACCTCGCCGCCGAGCTGGGCGTCACCGACCGCTGCGTCCGCCGCGACGTGCAGCGACTGCGCACACTCGGCTATCCCGTGCAGGCGGTGTCGGGCGTCGGCGGTGGCTATCAGCTCGGCGCGGGCACCCGGCTGCCGCCGTTGCTCCTCGACGACGAGGAGGCGATCGCGACGGCGGTCTCCCTACGCCTCGCCTCGGGCGGCACGATCGCCGGAGCGGGCGAGGCGGCCCTGCGGGCACTCGCGAAGCTCGACCAGGTGATGCCGTCGCGGCTGCGTGCCGAGGTGCGGGCGGTGCACGGCGCCACGGAGACGCTCATGGGCCCGGTGGCCGAGATCGACGCGGAGCTGCTGGTGACCCTGGCGCGGGCCTGTCGCGACGCGGTGCGGGTCCGCTTCACCTACGCCGGCCGCGACGGTGGGGACCGCGAACGGACTGTCGGACCGATCCGGATGGTCACCACAGGTCGCCGCTGGTATCTGATGGCCTGGGACGTCGACCGCGACGACTGGCGTACGTTCCGGCTCGAACGGATGGGCGCTGCGACCGCGACGACCTGGCGCTTCCGGGTTCGCGAGCACCCGGATCCGGTCGCCTACGTGCAGCGGTCGGTGACCGAGGCGCCGTACCGGTATCTCGCCCGGGTGCGGGTGCACGCCCAGCCGGACCGGGTGCGGGCGTTGGTGCCACCGCAGGTCGGGCGGGTCGAGGACGACCGCGACGGGTGGTGCGTGCTGGTCGTCGGCGGCGAGAGCCTGGACTGGCTCGCCGCGCATCTCGCCCGCCTCGATCACGAGATGGAGGTGCTGGAGCCTCCCGAGCTGCGCGAGGCCCTCCGCCGTCTCGCCCGTCGCCTCGCCGTGCTGGCGGGTGGGCCATCGGAGCCGGGCGGGCAGTGGCGCAGCGCGTAGTGCCGCAGCGACACCGGGCTGCCGTCCGGGGCGGTCCATGGTGCCGTGCTCGTCCCGACGCACCGCCAGCCGGTGCGCGCGTAGAGCGCGGTGGCCGCTGCACCACCGGCGGCCAGCTCCAGCACCAGGTCCGTACCGCGTTTGCTCGCCCACTGGCGGGCCCGGTCCAGCAGCGCGCCGCCCAGCGCCAACCCTCGGGCGGACGGCACCACGAACAGGCGAGCCACCTCGGCCGTCGGCCGCGCCGACGGCCCGCCCGCCGGGTCGGGGATCCGATGCACCGCGACATGACCCACGACGGCCCCGTCGGCGTCGACCGCGACCCAGGCGCGCGCCGGGTGCGGCTCGCGCAGCCAGCGGTGCGGGTCGGCGGGCCAGTTCAGCGGGTACCTGTCGACGCGGTGAACCTCGGCGAGCCCCGCGACGCAGCCGTCCAGGTCGGTGACGCGCCGCCGGCGGATCCGCTGTGGGTTCACAGGTCGTCGAACGGGCCGGCGTAGCGGAACTCACCGCGGATCGACTCCCGCCACGCGGTCAGCGGCCGGGCCTGGAAATACTGCGACCCCCACGGCTGCGGCGGGGTGACGCCCAGCTCGACGGCGGGCCGGAACCCGAAGCGCGGGTAGTAGTCAGGGTGCCCGAGCAGCACCACCAGCGGCTCGTCGCGCGCGTCAGCGGCGCCGAGCACCGCGTGCATCAACGCGTGGCCGACCCCACGGCGCTGCCAGTCGGGCAGCACGCCGAGCGGCCCCAGCCCGAGCGCCACCGGCTCGCCCGCCACCCGGCCGCGCGTGGCCACCACGTGCCCCACCACCTGGCCGTCCGAATCGGTCGCCACCAGGGAGTACGCGGGCAGCCAGCCCTCGTCGGCGCGCAGCGCGTCGACCAGGGTCGCCTCGACCGGTACGCCAGCGCCGTCGGCCCTGGCGAAGGCGGCGGTGTGAACCGCCCGGATGGCGTCGGCGTCGGCGTCCGTCTCGCGTCTGATCAGCACCGCGCCACCATAGGCCCACCGCGTCGCGGGCTCCACGCCTTTATCACCTGCGCCGACGGGTCGACGGGCGTGGCCTAAAGGCTCAACCGGCCGGGCTCGGGATCGCGGCCTGGCACGTCAGCCCACGGCCGTGGCCGAGGGTGGGGCGCTGCCGCCCTGGGGCACCTCCGGAGTCATCAGCCGGATGATCTCCGCCCGGTCGGCCGGCGAGGGCAGCCCCCATTCGGGCCGGTAGCCATACACCTCATGCAGTGGGGTTGAGCAGGTGCGGCCGTCCAGGATCTCCACGGCGTCAGTGCCGATCAGGCCCGGGTGTTCGACGCCGCAGGCCTCGGCGACCTTCGTCAGGTCGCGGCGCAGCGTCTGCAGGTAGTTGGCCGCCCGGACCGACTTCAGTGCCGGGTCCAGGCCCCGGGTGAGCCACGTGTTCTGCGTCGCGACACCGGTCGGGCAGGTGTCGGTGTGGCACTTCTGTGCCTGGATGCAGCCGATCGACAGCATCGCCTCCCGACCGACGTTGACCAGGTCGCAGCCGAGCGCGAAGGCCACGATGGCGTTGTCCGGCAGGCCGAGTTTGCCGGCACCGATGAAAACCACCTGCTCGTGCAGGTCGTGCTCGGCGAACACCTTGTAGACCCGGGAGAAGCCCTGCTGGAACGGGAGCGACACCGAGTCGGTGAAGATCAGCGGTGCGGCGCCCGTCCCACCCTCGCCACCGTCGATCGTCACGAAGTCGACGCCTCGGCCGGTGTCGCGCATCAGGGTGGCCAGCTCCTGCCAGAAGCCCAGGTCGCCGACCGCCGACTTGATGCCGACCGGCAGGCCCGTCTCGGCGGCCAGCAGCTCCACCCAGTCGAGCAGGCTGTCGCAGTCGGAGAACTCGGCGTGCCGGGACGGGCTCACGCAGTCCTGACCGGCCGGGATGCCCCGGGTGGCGGCGATCTCGGCGGACACCTTCGCCCCGGGCAGCAGCCCACCGAGGCTCGGCTTGGCGCCCTGGCTCAGCTTGATCTCCAACGCCTTGACCGGTGCGCCGGCCACCAGGTCCTTCAGCCGGTCGAGGCTGAACCGGCCGTGTTCGTCGCGGCAGCCGAAGTACGCCGTTCCGAGTTGAAAGACCAGGTCGCCGCCGTTGCGGTGGTACGGCGACAGGCCACCCTCGCCGGTGTTCTGCAGGCAGCCGGCGAGTGCGGCCCCCTTGTTCAACGCGGCGATGGCGTTGCCGGAGAGTGAGCCGAAGCTCATGCCGGAGATGTTGACCACCGACTCCGGGCGGAACGCCCGGGCCCGCTTCCGGGCCGCGCCGAGCACCTTCGCGGACGGCAACCGCACGTCGTGCCCGGCGGCGGGTGTCGACGGCGGCACGGCCCGGCCGAAGGTGCGGTGCTTGATGATCGGGTAGCCGGGGGTGTACTCGATGTCGTTGTCCGTGCCGAAGCCGAAGTAGTTGTTCTCCTGCTTCGCCGACGCGTACACCCAGCGGCGTTGGTCGCGGGTGAACGGCCGTTCCTCGTTGTTGCCGGCCACGATGTACTGCCGTAGCTCCGGGCCGATCGCCTCCAACAGGTAACGGGCGCGACCGAGCACCGGATAGTTGCGCAGCAACGCGTGGTCGCGCTGGATCAGATCCCGCGCGGCGAGCGCGGCGACGGCGGCGGCAGCAGCGGGTACGGCTCGACGGGCCCATTTCATGCCCGGCAGTCTTTCCGCCCGCGCCTCTGGCCAAACCGGTCCCGCCGATCCCATGCGCTGGTCAGGGGCGGGGACCACGAGGCGCGCCCGGCGGCGGTGCGGGACGTACCCGCACCGCCGCCCCGGGCTCAGCGGCGCCGGAAGGACTCGCGGACCGACCCGCCGACCACCGTGCACCACGTGCTCGTGCTGAGCTTGCCGTTGCGGGGCAGGCCGTGCAGCGCCTGGAGGTCCTGCACCGCGGCCCGGGTGGCGTGGTCGTAGGCCCCGGTGACGGTGACCGCGTACCCCTTGGTGGCGAGGATTTCCTGCACCGCCGTGACCGGCGCGCCGGTGGCGTGCTGGTTCAGCTCGGGGACCAGGGTCTCCCAGGTCGGCGTGGTGAGGGTGGCGTCCACGTCCACCGCGATGCCGTTGCGGGCCTGCCAGTCCTGCACGGCCGCCACGGTCGCGGCGTCGAACGTGCCACTGACCGTCACCGCGTAGCCCCGGAACGCGAGCAGGTGCTGCACCACCCGGACCGAGGGGGAGTTGACGAAGCGCCACAGGTCCGGCCAGCGGCGGGCGGGCACGTCACCCAGCGTCGTGCCGAGGGCGGCGTGCACCCGCCGACGCAGCTCGGGGAACTGCCGGTAGAAGGCGGCGCCCGGGCACTCGGTGGTGCGGAAGTCCCAGTGGCCGAAGATGTCATGGGCGTGCAGCCCGTACTGCCGGCAGATCGCGACACAGAGCTTGACCAGCGAGTCGGTCAGCGCCTTCGGCGGCGTCTCGGTGACGTAGGTGCCCTCGTTCTCGATGCCGATGGCCCGGCCGTTCTCGCCCGGGCAGTGCGCCGAGATCATCTGGCGGTCGCCGGCTTCGAGGCGCTCCAGGCTGCCCCGGCGACCCTCCAGCACGTAGCCGCCGCGGCTCACCGTGAAGTGCTGGCCGGTGTCCGACCAGCCGTTGCCGTCCATGTGCAGGTCCTGGCAGTCGTGGGCCAGTTTGACCGCCTGCTCGCGGGAGTAGTCGGTGACGTTCGGAAACGCCATGTGATGCACGATGATCTTGTTGGTGGCGATGGCGCTGACCGACAGGGGGTCCTTCGGCGGGCGGGCGTCCCACTCGTCGCAGCTGATGATCCAGTCCAGGTCGGCGCCGGGGGCGGCGGCCTGCGCCGAGGTGGGGAAGGCCAGTTCGCTCCCGACGACGGCGACCGTGGCGGCGCCGAGACCGGCTCGCAGCAGTGTCCGGCGATCCACTTCGGAATGGTCGACGTGCATGACATCTCCTCCTGCGGCCGACGGCGGGGGGGATGAAAAGTAGCTCCAGTGGCCGCACGCACTCCGGAGGATATTGCCAAGACTCGCCCCCGCGCCAGAGGTCCGCGCCACCTCATGATCACTCGGGTTTCCGCGACTCGGGCCGGGGGTAGGTCGGGGCTGACCATCCCGGCTGCCCGCATGAAGGAATGACCATATGAGTGACAACGTCAGCGACGCGGTGGGCGACGCCCTCCGATCGGTGATGCTCTTCCTGCCCAAGGCCGTCGCCTTCCTGGCGATCCTGGTGGCGGGATGGCTGATCGCCAAGGCCGTACTGAAGATCGTGGAAAAGGTCCTGGAACGGGTGGGCTTCGACCGCGCCGTCGAACGCGGCGGCATCCGCCGTGCGTTGAGTCGCTCCCGGTACGACGCCAGCGACATCGTCGGGAAGCTCGTCTACTACGGGTTGCTGCTGTTCACCCTGCAACTCGCCTTCGGCATCTGGGGGCCCAACCCGATCTCCGACCTGCTCGGCGCGGTGATCGCGTGGCTGCCGCGCGCGTTCGTCGCGATCGTCATCGTCGTGGTGGCCGCCGCCATCGCCAACGCGGTCAAGGACATCATCAGCGGCGCGCTCGGCGGCCTGTCGTACGGCCGGGTGCTGGCCACCATCGCCTCGGTGTTCATCCTCGGCCTCGGCGTCATCGCCGCGCTGAACCAGATCGGGGTGGCCACCGCGGTCACCACCCCTGTTCTCATCGCGGTGCTGGCCACGATCGGCGGCATCCTCGTCGTCGGGGTCGGCGGTGGCCTGATCCGTCCGATGCAGAGCCGTTGGGAGGCGTGGCTGACCCGCGCCGAGCAGGAGTCGCAGCAGATCGCCGCGCACGCCCGCGCCTACCGCGAGGGACGCCGCGACGCCGAGGCCGAGCTGGCCCGGGCGTCCGCCGCCCCCGCCGAGCCGGCCCGGCCGCCGTTCGTCGCCGACGACCCGGAGCGCACCCAGATGCTGACGCGACCGACCGATACGGAGGCCACCCAGGTGGTGCGTGCACCCTCCGACCCGGAGGCCACCCAGGTGGTGACCCGCCCGGCCGACGCGGAGGCCACTCAGGTGGTCAGCCGGGGTGGCGGCGACGCGGACACGACCCAGGTGGTCGGCCGAGGTGGCGGCGACGCGGACACGACCCAGGTGGTGAGCACCGGTGGTGCGGTGCCCGGTCCGCGTACCAGCGACGACAGCGAGACCACCACTGTCATCCCGCCGGTGGACCGACGCTGACCAGCAGTCGTTCAAGCGGGGCGGGATCGATCGGATCCCGCCCCGCTTCGCGTTGCCCGGCACGCCAAAAGTGCTTTCGCGGCGCGGCGGTGCGCGTCTAGCATCGCTGACATGACCTGGCGACATTGATCCAGCAGAGCAGGCCGATCCCGTGGGCCGCCACCGGCACCGCACGTCCGGTGCCCGTCTCCACTCCCACGGGAAGGCCCCATGATTCACCTCGCCTCGCGCGTGCCCGACCCGGCGGTCCGTCGTCTGACGGCCACCCTCTACGGATACGCGTTCCTCAGCGACCTCGTCCTGCTCTACCCGCTGTACGTGGTGTTCTTCGCCGACGCCGGGTTGTCGGTGGGGCAGATCTCCTCGCTCTTCGTCATCTGGTCGGCCGCCGGCATCCTGTTCGAGGTGCCGTCCGGCGCGTGGGCCGACGTGGTGTCCCGTCGGCTGCTGTTGTGCCTTGCCCCGCTGGTGACCGCCGCCGGGTTCGCGCTCTGGGTCCTGCTGCCGTCGTACCCCGCGTTCGCGGTCGGTTTCCTCCTCTGGGGTGCCGGCGGAGCACTCGTCTCCGGTGCGCTGGAGGCGCTGGTCTGGACCGAGCTGGACCGGCTCGGCGCGGTCGGCCGGTACGCCCGGGTGCTCGGGCGCGCGCGGACGGCCGGTGTGCTGGGCGTGGTGGCCTCCGGAGTGCTCGCCGGCCCGGTGCTCGCCGTCGGCGGATACCCGGCGGTCGGCGCGGCCAGCGTGCTCGCCTGCCTGCTCGCCACGATCGTCGCCGCCCGGTTCCCGGAACACCGCCCACCGGCCGACGCCCCGGTAGACGCGCCCCTCCCGGCTGGCGTGCCCGTCCCAGCCAGCGGGCACGAACCGGCCGCGGCCATACGGCCCGTGGCGGCGGCCACACCCGGGGATCGTGAACCGGACGGCTCCCCAGCGGACGACGAGGGCGACCTGGGCTGGTGGGACACGCTGCGGGCCGGAGTGACACAGGTGCGCACCCGCCCGCCGGTGCGGTCAGCAGTGCTGCTGGTCGCCGTGGTCGCCGCCGACTGGGGCGCCCTGGACGAGTACTCCCCGCTGCTGGCCCTGGACACCGGCGTGCGGGCGGAGGTCGTACCCCTGCTGCTCCTGCTGCTCTGGGCCGGGGTGACCGTCGGCGGGCTGCTCGCCGGAGTGGGGGAGCGGTTGGGCCGCCGGGGCTACGCCGCTCTGCTGGGCCTGGTCGGTGTCGGGTTGGCCGGCGGCGCGTTGACCGGGCGACCGGCCGGCTTCGTGCTGCTCGCGCTGGGGTTCGGTGCCGCGCAGTTGGCAACCGTGCTGGCCGACGCGCGGCTCCAGGCCAGGATCACCGGCAACAGCCGCGCCACCGTCACGTCACTGGCCGGGATGGCCACCGACCTGCTGATCATCGGGACGTACGCCGGTTATGGCCTCCTGGCCACGGTGGTCGGCAACGCGGTGGCGTTCGCGGTGACAGCCGGGCCGTACCTCGTCCTGGGCCTGGTGCTGCTGACCCGCCGGCACCCGACGGTCGTGCCCGCCAGCAGCACGGCGGCTGCGGCGCACGGCCCGCGATGACCGAGGACCCGGCGGCGACCGACGTGGCCGCCGCCGGCCCTCGCTCAGCTGGACAGGTGCAGGAACGACCACTGGTGGCCGTCGAGGTCGCGGAAACCGCGCATGTACATCGGCCCGTTGGCCATGCCGGGCCCGAGCGACTGCCCGCCGGCGACCGCCGCCCGGTCGACCAGCTCGTCGACCTGCTCGCGGCTCTGCGCCGACAGCCCGACGACGACCTCCCGGCTGGTCTCCGTGTCGGTGGCGGCGACACCGGTGTACGACTCGAAGCCGGAGCGGAGGTGCAGCACCAGCCGGGTGCTGTCGGAGATGGTGAACACCGTGGTGTCCCCGCTCAGGTCGGCCTGGTCGCTGGTGAACCCGAGCTCCCGGTAGAACTCGGCCGCAGTGGTCAGGTCGCGCACCGGCAGGTTGATGAACGTCATGGTCATCGGTTGTCTCCGTTCGACTCGAGCGGTGCCTTCGACGCGGCGAGCCGCTCCCGCCAGTACGCCTTCAGCTCGGCGGCTTGCTCGGCTCCGGTCAGCTTCTCGTGCAGCACGCTGACCCGGGCCTTCGACTCGCCGACAGCGTCGAAGCCAACGACGATCCGAGTGGGACCACCGGCCGCCGGTGTAGCTTTCGCCGGTCTTCTCCATCCGGGCGCGGACCCGGGTCTTGAACGATCAGGGCTGGTCACCGTCGAGGTAGACCCATCGGCCTTCCTCGCGGACGAACCGGCTGTGTTCGGTCAGGGTGCCGGGCCGTCCCGCGTCCCGGTAGTGGGCGTGGAACGTGACAGTGCCGGCGGCGTCGAGCAGGCCGCCCCGCTCGGTCTCGACGATCTCCAGTCGGGTCCACCGCTGCCCCGGGTCGAGCTGAAGGGAGGCGGGCCGGGTCGAGGAGTGCCAGCTGCGCAGCAGGTAGCCGGTGTCGCCGAGGGCGAAGGCGCTGAACCGGGAGCGCATCAGCGCCTCGGCCGTCGCTGCCGGGCTGTCGCCGCCGTGCGCCGGGGCGCAGCAGTCCGCGTACGCCTGGCCGGAGCCGCACGGGCAGGCCCGTCCCGTCGTCGTGTTCGCCCGTCGGCGTCCCGCACCCTTACCCACGTCGTCATCCTGCCTCACCGCCGGGCGTCGACCCACGACGACTCCCGCCGGTCGGTGCGGCGCGGCGTACGGCCGGGCATGATCCACTCGACTTCACGGAAATCGGGGTATCCGGGAGGGTCCGACACCCCGACTTCAAGGAACCCGAGTCGATCAAGCCAGCCGGCCGGGGCGGTCAGGGCCGGCTGGGGCGGTCAGAGCGCCAGGGCGGTCAGAGCCAGCCGGAGCGGTCAGAGCCAGCCGGAGCGGCGGAACAGCCGGTACAGGAACAGGGCGGCCGCCGCCATCAGGGCGAGGGCACCGGCATAGCCGTAGCGCCAGGCCAGCTCCGGCATGTGGTCGAAGTTCATACCGTAGATGCCGGCGATGCCGGTCTGGGTGGCCGCGATGGCCGCCCACGCCGCGATCTTGCGCATGTCGTTGTTCTGCTCGACGGCGAGCTGCGCCAGTCGCGACTGGACGATCGAGGTGAGCAGGTCGTCGTACGCGGCCACCCGGTCCACCGCCCTGCTCAGCCGGCCGTCCACGTCCACGAACCAGCGGTGCAGGGCGCGGGGCGGGCCGTCGGGGTCGAGCAGCGTACGCATCGGCGCCTGCAACGGCAGAACCGCCCGCTTGAACTCCACCACCTCCCGTTTGAGCTGGTAGATGTGCTGGATGTCGGCTCTGCGGTCTCGGGCGAACACCGCCTCCTCGACCCGTTCCAGGTCCCGTTCCACGTGCCCGGCCACCTCCAGGTAGGAGTCGACCATCCGGGCGCAGACCGCGTACGCCACCGCCCACGGGCCGGCGGCCAGCAGCGCGGGGCGGCCCTCGATGTCGGCGCGGACGGTGCGTAGCGCCCCGGCGGCGCCGTGCCGCACGGTGATGGCGAACCGGTCGCCGAGGAGCACCATCACGTCGCCGGTGTCGATCACCTCGGAGGTGTCGGTCAGCTCGTCGTGCTCCACGTACCCGGCGGTGCGCAGCACCAGCAGCGTGACCGACCCGTGGCGTTGCACCGTGGGTCGGTGCCCGTCGGCGAGCGCCTGCTCGACGGTCAGCTCGTCCAGGCCGAAGGTGCGGCCCACTGCGGCGAGCACGGCCGGGCCCGGGTCGTGCAGTCCCAGCCACACGAAGGCGTCGCGGCCGTGCCGCGCGCGGGCGTACGCGTCGTCGTAGTGCGGTCGACCGGGCTCGCGCCGACCGTTGACGTAGACGGCGCAGTCGACCACTGCGTCCGGATTGGACCGGCGGGGGTTGGGGGCGACGGTCTCGGGCCGGCCGAGCAGTCGACGGGCCAGGGCGCGTACGCCCTGACCGGCTCGGTCCCGTACCGGTCGCTGATCCACCGCGTGCCTCCCCGTCGCCCGCGCACCGCCCCGGTCACGGTGTGCTCGCGGGGGATGGTGCCACCGCATTCTGCCGAGCAGGGTCCAGCTCCCGACAGCGGGGCGGCGACACCGGGCGGTGCGGGTGGCTCAGGCGGTGCGGGCGGCTCAGGCGGTGCGGGTGGCGAAGACGACGACGTTGTCGACGTAGTTGCCGGTCGAGGCGTCGAACCGGCCGCCGCAGGTGATGAGGCGCAACCCGGCCGCGTCCGCCGGGCCGTAGACCAGCGTGCTGGGAAAGCGGTCCTTGGGGTACGCCTGGACGTCGTCCACCGTGAACGTGGCGACCTGCGCGTCGGCGCGGGTGACCTGGATCTGCTCACCGGGGCGCAGCCGACCGAGGTCGAAGAAGACCGCCGGGCCGGCCGGTGAGTCGACGTGTCCCACCAGGACGGCGTTGCCGGTCTCGCCGGGGCTCACCCCGTGCCGGTACCAGCCGGCGAGGGTGGGCTTGTCCAGTGGCGGCACCTCCAGCACCCCGGCGGCGTCCGCGCCGACCGGGACGACCTCGGCGCGTACGCCGATGGCGGTGATCTGCACCCGGACCGGCGCGGCGCGTGACAGCGGCGCCAGGTCCGGTGCCGGATGAGTGCGTCGCGGCGCGTCGGCCGGTGGTCGTGGTGGCCGCGCCGGGTCGGCGGTGAGGCCGACGGTGATCAGCCCCAGCCCGGTCACGCCGAGCAGGGCCACCACGGCCGGTAGGGTCCGCCGCCACCACACGTGGTTACCTCCGCGCTGGATCGTCCGGGTGCCCGCGCCGGTGTCACCGGTGCGGGCACCCGTCCTCAGGGATGGAGCAGTCGCCGATCAGGCGACAGTGGACACCGGACGTCGCCGGCGGATCAGGATCACCGCGCCGGCCAGGGCGGTGCCGAGCAGCGTCCCGCCGGCGGCCAGGGTGCCGGTGTCGCGGCTGTCGCCGCCGGAACCGGCGGGTGCGCCGCCGATCGGGGTGACGGTGAACGTGGCCGTACCGGCCGAGCTGCCGTCGCCGCAGGTCGCCGCCACCGTGTACGTGCCCAGGGTGAACCCGGCGGTGAAGAGTTCGGCGCTGAGCCCGCCGCCAGCGGCGGCCGTGGTGGATCGGACGTTCTGATCGCGGTTGGGGCCGGTCACCCGGAACAGGGCGTCACCCGACTTCGGGTTGCAGGTCGTCGCGGTGAGCACGACGGTCCCACCGACCGGGGTGGTGGCCGGTGACACCGTGGTGTCGGCCAGTGCGGCGCCTGGCAGCAGGAGCGTGCCGAGGCCCACGCCGAGCGCCGCCGAGCAGAGTGCTGTTGAGACCTTCATACGCGTCTTCCCTCACTTTTCGTCCGCTGACTGCGTGGGACGTCGTTCGGGTGGCCAACTCCGTGACTAGCACCGGTGTGCCCAACACTAGGTGGGTTGGGCCCACGATCAGGTGAAAATGAGAATTCCTCGTTGCCGTCACGTGTCCACCCGAAGGCGGGGAGAGCTGCGGAAAGGCCCGGACGGCCCGACCGGCACCGGTGCTCCGATCGATGTCCGCTCCGGCCGCGCTGTCGCCGCTGGGTCGATGGCGAGGTATGGCGTCGGCTGTCCAGGGCCCGGTGGGCGGGACCGGTCGGCCGGCGGGTCACGCGGGGATCGGCTCGCCGGTCTCCAGCAGGGTCTTGAGGCTGGCCAGCAGCTCCGGCCAGCCGCCGCTGCCATCGAGCTGGCCGCTGATCGCCCGGTGCATCTCGCTGTCCGGGGAGAAGTCGTCGTGGACGACGGTCAGCCGGACGGCCGCGTCGCCGTGTGGCTCGATCTCGAAGGTCACCTTCGACCGACGCTCATTGAGCCGGGCGGTCAGCTGCTCGGGTGACCAGCCAAAGTGCTCGGCGTGCTCCGGCTGGAAGCCGTGCCAGCTGTACGACAGGCGACGGTACGGCTCGGCGACGAGCACCCGCTGACCGAGATCGCGTGGCTCGCCGTCCGGCGTGTCCTGCCACAGCACCGGGGACCCGACCTGCCAGTCGGACGCCAGGGCGACCCCGCCCCAGTAGCGGCGGGTGAAGGCCGGCTCGGTGAGCGCGGCCCAGAGCCGCTGCGGGGTGGTCCTGACGTAGGTGGTGTAGACGAACGCGGGACTCTCCATGGACTGTCGCTCCAATGCGGTGCTCAGGTCGGCGAGCGCGGCGGCTCGCTCGCGGTCGTATCGGCTGAGCCATCTGTCGGCGATGGCGTTGATCGGCGCGGCGTTCAGGTAGTGCACCTTCTCCCGGCCGCGCCGAATGCTCGTGACGAGGTGGGCCGCCTCCAGCACCGCGAGGTGCTTGCTGACCGCCTGTCGACTCGTCGCCAGCCCGTCACAGAGCTCCCGCAGGGTCTGACCGTTGCGGTCGTTGAGCCGGTCGAGCAGTCGACGCCGGCTGGGATCGGCCAGCGCCCGGAACGCGTCGTCCATCGGCCCTCCGTAAAAGCAACCAAGCGGTTGCCTGTCAAAATAGGCAACCAGACGGTTGCCTGTCAATCGGTCGGGCCTCTGCCCCTGGGATAAATCCGGGTGGAGCCGGGGCGGCGCTGATAGGTTCGCTCGCCGTGACACAGGACAACACGGCGGCCGGCCTGGGAACGGTGTTCGCCCGCCTCTGGGCGGCCAGCACCCTCTCGGCCCTGGGCAGCGGGCTGGCCACCGTCGCCGCACCGCTGTTCGTCGCCTCGCGTACCGACGATCCGCTCGTGGTGGCCGCAGCGTCCGCCGTGGCCTGGCTGCCGTGGTTGCTCTTCGCCCTGCCGGGCGGCGTGCTGGTGGACCGGATGGACCGACGCCGCCTGATGATCGTCATCGACCTGGTCCGGGTGGTCGCGCTCGCCGTCCTGGCCACGGCGATCATGACCGGTCGAGCCGGGGTGGTGCTGCTGTACGTGGTGCTGTTCGTGGTCAACACCGGCGAGATCGTGTTCCGTTCGGCCAGCCAGGCGATGTTGCCGACCGTGGTGCCCCGGCACCGCCTGGAGCGCGCCAACGGCTGGCTCGGCGGTGGCACCACCCTCATGAACGGGATGCTCGCCGGACCGCTCGGCGGCTTCCTGTTCGCGCTCTCGGCGGGCAGCCCGTTCCTCGTCAACGCCGTCACGTACGCCCTCAGCGCGGTGCTGGTGGCGCTGATCGGCGGTGACTTCCGGGCCGCCGCGACCGACTCCGGCGCACGGTCGACCCGATCGATGCGGGCCGAGATCGTCGAAGGGCTGCGCTGGCTGGCCCACCAGCGGTTGTTGCGCACGATGGCCGTGCTGATCGGCCTGCTCAACGTGACCCTCACCGCCGCGCTCGCCGTGCTCGTGCTGCTCGCCGCGGAACGGCTGCGACTCGGGTCCGTCGGTTACGGGCTGCTGTTCACGTGCATGGCCGTCGGCGGGGTGCTCGGCGCGCTCCTCGGCGACCGGCTCATCGCCTGGATCAGCCCCACCTGGACGATCCGGGTCGGTCTGCTGATCGAGGCGGGGTTGCACCTGGCGCTGGCCGCCTCGCGCAGCACCATCGTGGTCGGGATCGCGCTTTTCGCCTTCGGCGTGCACGGCGCACTGTGGAACATCGTGGCGAACTCCCTGCGCCAACGACTCACCCCACCGACACTGCAGGGACGGGTGGCCAGCACGACCCTCTTCGTGGCGGCGGGGGGCAACTGCGTCGGCGCACTGCTCGGCGGGCTGCTCGCCGCCCGGTTCGGCATCACCGCGCCGTACTGGGTCGGGTTGGTGGTGGCCATGGGCGTCTCCGCGGCCACCTGGCGGGTCTTCGACCGCGCGGCGGTGGCACGTGCCTACGCCGATCCGCCCCCGGTCGAGCAGCGGCCTACGCCGGTGCCCTGAGCCCGGCGTCGGGTGGCGGCGCGCGGCCGGCCGCGGCGGTGTGGCAGCGTGGTGCGGTGACCGATTCCGCGCCGCTCGATGTCGACCTCGCGCTGCTCGGCGGTGGCGGCGCGGCGTCGTTGCTGCTCGCCGCACTGGACCGGCACGGCGTCCGGGACCTGCGCATCGCCGTCGTCGATCCGGTCCGCCGGCGCGGTCAGGACCGCACCTGGGCGTTCTGGGGTCACCCGGGCACCGATCTGGACCCGCTGCTCAGCGCGAGCTGGCAGCAGGTCGAGGTGGCGACGACGGCCCGGCGCCGCGTCCTGGACCTCACCCCACTGAGGTACGCCATGCTCCGCTCGGGCCCGGTCTACGACCGGGCTGCCGCGGCCGAGCGCCGGCTGGACGCCACCCGGATCGTCGCACCCGCCCAGACGGTGACCGACGACGGGACACGGGTGCTGGTGCGCACCGGCGACGGGCAGACCGTACGGGCCGGCTGGGTGCTCGACTCCCGCCCCCGCCCACCGGCGCGAGCGGGGCGGACCACCTGGTTGCAGCACTTCCGCGGCTGGTGGTTGGAGGCCGATCGGCCCGTCTTCGACCCGGCGCGCGCGGTGCTGATGGACTTCCGCACCCCGCAGCCGCCCCGGGGCGTCTCCTTCGGCTACGTGCTGCCGGTGAGCGACAGGTACGCCCTGGTCGAGTACACCGAGTTCTCGCCCGACCTGCTCACCGACGCCGGGTACGACGCGGCGCTGGCCGGCTACCGGGACCTGCTCGGCCTCGACCCGGCCGGGCTGCGCGTGCGCGAGGTGGAGAACGGGGTGATCCCGATGACCGACGCGCCGTTCCCGGCCCGGCCCTCACCCCGGGTGGTCCGGCTCGGTACGGCCGGTGGTGCGACCCGCCCCTCCACCGGCTTCACCTTCTCCGCCATGTACCGACAGGCCGACCAGGTGGCCCGTGCCCTCGCGGCGGAACGACCGCCGGTGCCGCAGGCGGCGTACCCGCGCCGGCACCGTTGGATGGACGCGGTGGCCCTGCGCGCGCTGGACCGGGGCGGGGTCGGCGGTCCGGACTTCTTCGACCGGCTCTTCGACCGTAACCCGGCCGAGCGGGTGCTGCGCTTCCTCGACGGTGTCACCACCCCGGCCGAGGAGGTCGCGATCATGAACTCGACCCGGCTGCTGCCGATGATCGCCGCCACCGCTGGCGACGCTGCGCACCGCGTCCGCGACCGCCTGCGCCCGACCCGCCCGGCGCCGGCCGTCCCGCCCGCCGTGGTGGGCGACCCGCTGGGCTCGGAGCCCGGCGCGGGTGGAGCACCCCGTCCGACCTGACCGGCGTCGTCTCCTGGACCGCCTGTCGAGCTGCCCCGGGAGTGGGGCACCGTGTACGGGGCCGACGCCTCGACGCCGGCCTTGTGTGCGGCGCCGACGCCTCGACGCCGGCCTTGCGTGCGGCGCCGACGCCTCGACGTCGGCCTTGTGTGCGGTGCCGCCGTCTCGGCGCGCCGGCCCCCCGAGGGGGGAGGACGAGGTCACCGCCCGGTAGGTTGCCGGGCATGGTGGACGCGGCGGCCGGCAGGGGCGTGCAGATCTGGACCGACGGGGCGTGCAGCGGCAACCCCGGGCCGGGCGGTTGGGGCGCGCTGTTGCGCTACGGCGACCACGAGCGGGAGTTGTGCGGTGGCGAGGCCACGCCGACCACCAACAACCGGATGGAGCTGATGGCGGCCATCCAGGCGTTGGAGAGCCTGAACCGGCCGGTCACCGTCGAGCTGCACACCGACAGCACGTACGTGCGCAACGGCATCACCAGTTGGCTGGCGTCCTGGAAGCGCAACGGTTGGCTGACCGCCGCGAAGCAGCCGGTGAAGAACGCCGACCTGTGGCAGCGGCTGGAGGCGGCCTGCGAGCGGCACCAGGTCACCTGGCTGTGGGTCAAGGGGCACAACGGTCACCCGGAGAACGAGCGGGCCGACGGGCTGGCCAACAAGGGCATGACGGAGGCGCGAGCCGCACTGGCCAGCCGCTGAGCCTGGGTCAGCGGGCCGCGTCGGGGTGCCCCGGCATGCTCGACCCGCCGCTGCTGCTGCCGGACGAGCCGCCGGTCATGCCCGCGCTGTTGTCCTCGGTGACGATGTCCGGCCGTACGTCGGTGTCTTCCGGCGCCGGGACCTCGGTGTCCGCCTCCACCTGCACCAACGGCACCTGGCCGGCCTCGTCCTCGCTGTGCTGCGGGTCGCCCGGCAACTCACCGTCGCGCTTTCGGTAGCCCACGCCGTGCCTCCCGTCGATGCCGGTCCGCGTCGGCGCTGGCTACCCGGCGTCGTCACGGCCGAAACCTCGCCCGCCAGCGGTGACCGCCGGTCCGACCGCATCGGCGGGTGGGGGAGCGGACGGCAGCCGCAGCGTCCGGCGACGGCTGAGCGCGACGGTCAGAGCCACCGCCAGCGCGCCGCAGACCACCAGGAACGCCGGAGTGTTGCCGAGGTGGTCGTTGACCGCGCCGCTGGTCGCGGAGCCGGCGGCGATGCCGAGCTGCCCCGCCGTCTGCGACCAGGCAGCTATCGGCGCCGGCCGCGACGGGCCGTGGCCCGGGACTGCTGGCGGACCGGGGTGAGCGGCAGCGCCGTCCAGTGCGGTGGCCGGGTGCGCGTCGTCGGCAGGCCGGTGCGGACGTCGCCCCGAGCGGCGTCCAGCTGGGACTGGTGCAGGAAGAGCGTGTTCCGCAGGTCGGCCCCGCGAAGGTCGGCCCCGCGCAGGTCCGCCCCGGTGACGTCGGCGAGGCCCAGGTCGACGCCGCGCAGGTCGGCGCCGATCAACAGCGCCCCGCGCAGGTTGGCCCGGCGCAGGTCGACCCGGCGCAGGTCGGCGCCGGGCAGGTGCGCGCCCCGGTGGTCGACGCCCCCGGGGGAACGGGCCGTGTCGCTGGCCTGGGACAGCAGGGGGTTGACCCGGTCCCGGTGCGCGGCGACGTCCACCGTGCGCAGGTGCGTCGGGTCACCCTCGGTGAGTGCCGCCGTCTCGGCGCGGGCACGGGCCAGTTCGTCGCGCAGGTCGGCCGGCGGGCGCAGCGTCAGTGCCTCGGTGAGGTACCAGAGCAGTTCGTGCAGGGGCCGCAGCACGGCGAACGCCTCCGCCATGGCCGGCAGCGTCTCCGGCGCGCCCCGCCAGTCCCGTCCGCCGAAGGTGACCTGGGAGACCTGCTGGCCGGCACCGAAGCAGTCGAACACGGTGCAGCCGGGGAACCCGCGTTGCCGCAGCTCGGTGTGGATGCCGCAGCGGTGGTCCGGGCCCAGGTTGGGGCAGGCCCGCCCGGCCGGCTTGTCGATGGCGAAGTCCGCCGATCGGGCGAACGCGGGCACCACGCAGCACAGGCCGAAGCAGCGTCCGCAGTCGGCGCGCAGCTGCGCCGAACCGGGCGGCGGTGCGGGGCTGAGTGACACGTGGCCGGTCCTTCTGGTGTTCGGGGCGAGGCCACCATTGTTTCGCGCGCCGAGCCGACCGGTCGGGTCGGGGTCACCGTCCGTGCGTGTCCCCGGCCGCCGCCGAGCGGGGAGCCGGGGTACGGGAGTTGCCCGGTGGCGGCACCAACCGGTAGATCGCCCGGTCCCCGTCGTCGTGCCCGTACTTCTGGTCGAAGTGCCGTTTCACGGCGTCGGCCGGTGTGTGGTCCCCGTCGGCGGGCTCGGCCAGCGCGAACACCGCGGGGGACGCCCCGGGCGCGCGGGGCGGCAGCATGGCTCGCACGGTCAGCGGCCCGGTCACCCGGAAGCCGCGGCAGTCGACGTAGTGCTGCCCGTCCACCGTCACGTACGGCACGCGCACCTCGACCACGTCCGAGTCGTCGTGGCGCAGCGTGACCACGACCGACCAGTACCGCTCCAGGTTCAGGGTGGCCTGCTCGTGCTCCCACAACTCCTCGAAGCGGGCGTGCACGAACCCGCCCCACGGGCTGTCCATGTCCACCTCCAGTTGCGGCACGTTGAACGACAGCTTCCCGATCGGGAAGAACGAGATCAACGCCCGTCCGTCCCACTGGTAGAGCTGGATCGACGGGGACGCGTCGTAGAGCCGGACCTGCAGGCGCTGCCGTAGCCGGGAGTCGAGGGCGTCGCTGAAGGCCGCCAGGTGGCGCAGGTTGGTGCGGATCTGTCGGGGCACGTCCACCCGCTGCCGTTCCAACTCCTCGGAGCGCTGCTGGGCGGCGGTGCAGTCCGGGTCGAGCAGGAGCAACTGCACCTGGGCGCCGTTGCCGAGCGCCGCTCGTATCGCGGTCAGGGTCTCCTCGCGGTGCCGCTGCTCCAGCAGGATCGTCCAGGTGTCGAGAATGCGTACGCGGCGTCCGGAGCGGTTCAGCCGGGTCACGAACGCCTGCTGGTCGAAGCTCAGGTGCTCCTGCACCCGCGCCTTGCGGGCCTCCTCGAAGAGCGGGTCGAAGATGACGTACGAGATGGCCGCGAGCACCACGCTGGCACCGAGGTTGAGCAGCAGGTCGCTGAGGAAGCCGGTGCTGCGCCAGGCGGCCACCAGCATGACGACGGCGACCCCGAGCAGTGCCCCACCGACGACGAAGGCGCGTCGTTGCCGCCCGCCCCGACCAGCCCACTCGGGCATCCGGTCCCCTTCCGTCGTCGGGCCGGCCCCACCGCCGCCCGGAAATCATCAGGATGCGGAGGATACGTGCCCGGTTTGCTGCTCGCTGTCCCGTTCGGGGCCGTCGGTTTCGCCGACCGGACCGTCACCACCGCTCATAGGGTGACGGTAACGGCAGCGCGCGACTACGCAGGGTGGTCTCTGATGAACGAGAGTGAACGCGAACAGGCGCTCCTGACCGCCCTGACCACCGAGCACTTCGCGCTGGAGACCGCCCGCTCCGGCACCATCGCCGAGTCCACCGGCCGGGCCACCATCTACCTGTCCGTCCTGTCGGCCGCCCTGATCGGGCTGGGCTTCGTGGCCAGCAACGACAAGCTGGTCCGGCCCTACCTGGGCGCGGTGCTGCCGACCCTGCTGGTCATCGGGCTGCTGACCTTCCTGCGGCTGGTCGAGACGACAGTCGAGAACTCGTTGGACCTTTGGAGGATCCAGCGCATCCGCGCGTACTACCACCACCGCTTCGCCGGCCAGCACGACTTCTTTGCCGACGCCGCGACGGACGAGGGCACGATGCGGTCGGCCTGGTCCCTGGTGGGCATCGAGCGTGGGCGGTGGGAGTTTCTGCTGACCACGGCCGCGCTGGTCGGCGCGGTCAACGCGTTGCTGGTCGGGCTCGGGGTCGCCCTGCTGGCCGGCCTGGCCGGAGTCGGGCACACGCTCGCGATCCCGGCCGGGGTGGTGATCGCGCTGGCGGTGTTCGCCGCGCAGTTCCTCTACATCCTGCGCACGGCAGCGGCCGAGCGGAACTGACCGGCGCTCAGACCGAACGCCAGTCGTCGCTGGTCAACGAGTTGGCCTGCGGGCCCATCAGCAGCATCCCGCCGTCGACCGGCCAGGACGCCCCGGTGACGTAGCTGGCGGCGGGGGAGGCGAGCAACGCGACCACGGCGGCGACCTCGCGAGCGTCGCCAGGTCGCCCCACCGGTACGCCGGGCCGGTCCTGGGTGTACGGGTCGACGTCCTCCATGCCGGTCATCGGCGTGGCGATCTCACCCGGGGCGACCGCGTTGACGGTGATCCCCTCGGCGGCCAGCTCCTGTGCCATCACCCGGGTCAGCAGACCCAACCCACCCTTGGCGGCGCAGTACGCGGCGGAGCCCACCCGGGGCGCGTGCTCGTGCACGCTGGTGATGTTGATGATCCGCCCGCCGGTGCCGGCGGCCAGCATGCGTCGCGCGGCCTGTTGCGCGCACAGGAACGGCGCGTCCAGGTCGACGGCGAGCACCTCGCGCCACTGCTCCCAGCCGGTGTCGACGAACGGTGTCGAGGCGCCGGTCCCGGCGTTGTTGACCAGCACCCCGATGCCGCCCAGTCGGTCGGCCAGCTCGTCCACGACCGCCGCCGCCTCCGGTAGCCGGGTCAGGTCCACCTCGGCGACCTCGCAGCGACGACCGGTGGCGCGGACCTCGGTCGCGGTCCGTTCGGCGCCGTCGGGGTCGCCGTACCAGGTGATGCCGATGTCGAAGCCGGCCTCGGCCAGCGCGACCGCGCAGGCCTTGCCGATGCCGGAATCCGCACCGGTGACCACGGCGACCCTCGGGTAGTCCTCGTAACGCTGGGGCATGGGGTTCGCACTACCCCGAGCGGGCCGACCCAATCGTCACGTCCCTGGCCGCCGAGGGCGTACCGTCGCCGGATGCGGATCACCCGATTCACGCACGCCTGTGTCCGGGTCGAGCACGACGGCGGGGTGCTGGTCATCGACCCGGGGACGTGGAGCGAGCCGCGCGCCCTGGTCGGCGCGGACGCCGTCCTGGTCACCCACGAGCACACCGACCACGTGGACGTCCTGCGGCTCGCCGGCCTCGGCGTCCCGGTGTACGCCCCCGAGGGCGCCCGACTGCCGGATCTCGCGCCGCTGCCGGTGACCCGGGTCCGCGCCGGGCAACGCTTCACGGCGGCCGGCATCGAGGTCAGCGCCCACGGCGGCCGGCACGCCGTCATCCACGAGGGTCAACCGGACTGCCCCAACCTCGGCTACCTGGTCGGTGCCGGGCTCTACCACCCCGGCGACTCACTGCACGTGCCGGACGAACCGGTGCACACCCTGCTCGTCCCGGCCCAGGGGTCGTGGCTGCGCCTCGACGAGGCGATCCGATTCGCCGCCGCCGTGGGCGCTGCGGCGGCGTACCCGATCCACGACGCGCAGCTCAACGAGCGCGGCCTGGCCAGCGTCGCCGGCTGGTTCACCGAGACGATCCCCGGCTACCGCCACCTCCGGCCCGGCGACACCGCCTGACTCCTGTCGTTCGGTGGGGCGAGGGTCACGCCGAGCGTCTCAGCGTGGGTCCGCCCGGCCTCAGCCCAGGAACAGTTGGACGAGGACCAGCACGGCGAGCAGCGCCGGCCCGCGTGAACCCTGTCGCATCAGGTCGACCGGGATCATCCCGAACGGGGTGTTGACGGTCGCGCCGCCGTAGTTGATCGGCGGGCGGGTGCCGGCCCGGAACGCGGCGAGCACCACCCCGGCCGCCAGAGTCGGTGCGAGCCAGGCCGGCCCCGGGTCGACAGTCGGCAGGGTCAGCAACCACCACAGACCCGCGCCGATCGCCGGCACCACCACGTGGATCCCCCGCAGCAGGGCGTCGCTGCCGCCGAGCGCCCGACGCAGCCCGGGTGAGCGGCTGACCGACCGCAGACCACCCGTCAGCCGGTCGACGGCGAGGTAGGCGAACACCACCTGCGCGGCCCCGGCCAGCCCGGGCAGGGCGAGCGCGGCAGCGTACTGCACCCCGATCAGGGCGGCCCAGATCAGCACGGCGCTCGGGTGACGGCGCAACCGGCGTACGTCGGCCTGAAGCAGTGCCCACCAGCCGGGGCCGGGCAGGAAGCGGCTGCTGCGAACCCGGCCGATCCGACGCCAACGCCGGCTCTCCACCAGGCCGGCGAGCAGGCTCGGGTCCAGCAGGATCATGGCCGTCGAGGCGGCGTTGGCGAACTGGGCGCCGGTGGTCAGCGTGGCCCTGTCGACCCGGGGCAACGCGCGTACCGCGAGGATGGTGCCCACACCCACGAGGGGCACCGCGGCGGCGAACAGCGCGACCGTCGGCATCGCCGCCGGCCGGGGCAGCCCGTCGCCGAAACGGCCGACGAGCACCACCAGGGCGGTGATGGCCGCAGCGGCCACCATCGGCACCGCACCGACCAGAGTCGGCCACCGCCGACCGGCCCGGCTGCTCTGGGCGACGACGCTGAGCGCCAGCGCGGCCGCGCCCCACCCCGCGCCGGCCCCGGCCGCCCAACCCAGTGCGACCAGGTCGGTGACGCCGCCGAGCGCCGCCACGGCCGCCCCGAGCGCCGCGGTGCCGGCCGCGGCACCCACCAGCAGCAGGGCGAAGCGCGGCGCCAGCCAGGCCCGCCGGTCCACCGGTGCGCTGGTCGCCCAGCTCTGCGTGGCCGGGGTGACCAGCAGCGGCCCGAGAGCGCGCAGACCACGCCAGGCGAGCCCGGCGCCGGCCAGCAGCGCGGCGACCGCCAACCACCACCGCACGCCCGGCTCGGCCCGCCCCACCGTGGGCGAGTCCAGCAGGTCGCGGCTCGCGCTGATCGCGAACCAGCCGTACATGCCCACGAACAGGACCATGACGTACGCGTCACCCAGCACGTCACCGAGGGAGTGGTCGTGGTGTCGGCTGCGCGCCTTGCGCAGGTGTGTCCGCAGCTGCCGGGCGGTGGGCACCCCGGCCGGCGTGTCGGCGATCGTGGCCGGCGGGGCGGTCACCGGCCGATCTCGATGCGCTCGTCGACCACCGCGTCGATCAACTCCGGGTCGTGCGAGGCCAGCAGCACTGCCGTTCCGGCTTCGCGTTCCCGCAGCAGCCGCTCGGCGAGCCACTGCCGCCCGCGCACGTCCAACCGCTGCTCGGGCTCGTCCAGGATCAGCACCCGGCGCGGCCGAACGAAACACGACGCCAACGCCAACCGGCGGCGCTGCCCGCTGGACAGGGTCACCGGCAGCTGGTCGCGGGCCGGCTCCAGACCCAGCTCGGCGAGGACCTCCTCGACCGGCTCGGCGTCACCCCCGTGGGCGTACGCTACCAGCTCCAGGTGCTCGACCACGGACAGGTCGGGGAAGAAGTCGATGTCGTCCAGGGCTGCCGCCACCAGCGCCCGCACCTGCGGGTCGGTCTCGTCGGCCCGGCGGCCCTGCACCAGCACCTCGCCCGCGTCCGGTCGGTCCGCGCCGACGACACAGCGCAGCAGGGTGGTCTTGCCGCTGCCGTTGGGGCCCAGCACCACAGCGATCCGGCCCGCCGGGAGCGTGAAGCTCACGTCGTCGAGCACGACCAGGTTGCCGAAGTTGCGACTGAGTCCCCGTACCGAGAGCGCGTCCACGATCACAGAGTCTCGCAGAGCCGTGCCACCGACCAACCTGAGCGACCTACGTCACGCGGTCCGTGGCGTCGGCCTCAAGTCGGGCGTCGGCCGCGGCCAGCCCCTGATCGTCGGAGACCTCCTCGGCGACCGTCGCCGCGTCCGCCCAGTGCCGCCGCGCGTCGGCCTGGTCGCCCAGCGCGGCGGCAGCATCGCCCAGGTAGAGCAGGGTGCGCGCCAGCCCCGCCGTGGGTCGTGCCTCCTCGCGCAGCCGCCGGCTCTCGGCCAGCAGCTCGTACGCCGTTTGCGCCTGACCCGGCGTGCTGCTCAGCAGCGTCGCCCCGGCGTTGAGCAGCGCCGTCGCCCGGCTGGTCGGGTCGTTGACCGACTCGTACTCGCGCAGCGCGGCCCGCCACGCCTGCGCGGCGTCCAGGTGCTCGCCGAGCGCCGCGTGCACCAGCACCAGGTTGGTCAGCGCCGCCGCGTACCCGCGCGCGTCACCCACCGACCGGAACGTGTTGGCCGCCCGCACCAGGTGGTGGTGCGCGATGTCCAGCTCACCCCGGGCCAGCTGCGCCGCGCCCAGACCCAGGTCGGTCAGGGCGTGCCCGGCGCGGTCGGCTCCCGAGCGGTGCCGACGCGACATCTCCAGGTGCTCCACCGCGTCGTCGAGCTGCCCCAGGTCGAGCAGCGCCAGACCCAGGTTCATCCGGGCCTGGGCGGTGCCCCGGCGCCCACGCTCGTTGACCGCGAGGGTCAGCGCGGCCGCCGCACCGTGTGGGTCGTGCCGGCGACGGCGCAGCACACCCAGCTCGTTGTGCGCCCACCCGGCGATCTCCGGTCGGTCGTCGGCCGTCGGGGTGGCCAGCACGGTGCGGCAGACCTGCTCCCACTCGTCGAGCCGCTCCGCGTACGCCAGCCAGCCGCAGAGCGCCACGGCCAGCCGGAACCACCACCGACGCACCCGGCGGGGCAGTGTCTCAGCCGCGCCGGCCGGCACCCGCACCACCGCCAGCAGCAGCTCCTGGTGCAGGTCGAACCAGCCGTACGGGTCGTCGTCCAGCGGCAACGACCACTCCCGGTCCGGCGGGGTGCCGAGCACCGCCAGGTTGGCCGCGTGCCGTTCCGCTCTGCGGGCCAGGTGCCGCGTCAGTCGGGCCTGCGCGGCGACCCGGGCCCGGGCCGGATCGGCGTCGCGCAGGTGCAGCCGGGCGCTGGCGGCCAGCAGCGGGCGGATCTCGTACCGGTCGCCGGGCGCGCCGACCACGAACGCCGCGGCGGCCAACTGGTCGAGCAGCGCGGTCACCCGCTCGGGGTGCCGCCCGGCCAGCGCGGCGATGGTCGGTCGGTCCACCGGGGCGGGGATCAGCGACATCACCCTGTACAACCGTCGGGCCTCGCGGGTCAGCGCCCGGTACGCGGTGTCCCGTTCGGTGATCAGACGTGCGGCCGGCGAGACGGCGAGCCGCTGGTGTGGCGGTGTCTGCACGGCGCGGCGGAGCGCGTCCAGCAGGTCGGAGTGCCGCCAGCCGTGCTGCGCGGTGCGGTAACCGAGCGCACGGACGGTGCGCGGCTGACGGCCGCACAGGTCGACGATTTCGCGGACCTCCGGGTCGGTGCGGGGGTCGGCACGGCGGACCCGGGCGGCGGGGGCGGCCCCACCGGCGGCGGCGAACAGCTCGACCGCCTCGGAGGTGCCCGGCTCGGCGATCCAGTGTGCGACCACACCCTTGAGCCCCACCAGCGCCGGACCGCCGGCGAGCAGTAGCCGGCAGGTGCGCGCGGTGGGTGGCAGCAGTGGCCACACCTGCTCGGGCCGGTCGACGTTGTCGAGCACCAGCAGGATCCTGCGGCCGTCGAGCTGGCCGCGCAGGGCGTCGGCGGCGGCGGCGAGCGCGTCCGGCCGGCCGGAGACCGGCGGGGCGGTGCCCAGGATCCGGGCCAGCGCGGTGAGCACCTGCCGGGCCGAGTGAGCTCGACCGCGCCGCCGAAGGTCGAGGTAGTACTGCCCGTCAGGGAAGTCTTCCCGGCACAGATTCGCGGCCTGCACCGCGCACGCGGAGGTGCCCACCGCGCGTCGGCCCAGGACGGCCACCGCGTGCTCGCGGGCGAGCAGCCCGAGCACCGCCTCGACATGGTCCTCGCGACCGGTGAACTCGGCCGTGTAGGGCAGGGTGGGCGCGCCGGTGGACGGCGCGGTGAGCACATCCGTCGGTTCGGGGTCGACCTCCCGGTCGGCCCGGCGGCGGCGCACCTCGTAGACCACGAAGCCGACGATGCCCCCGACGGCGAGGGCGATGCTCGTGGGCCCGAGCACGCTTGCCGCCAGCTCGGAGAGCAGGTCGCTGGCGAGGTTGCTGACCACGTTGGCGAGGACGCCGCTGACCACCCCGCCGATCGCGATCAGCGCCGGCCAACGGGGGCTGCGGCGGCCACCGCCCGGCCGGGTCAGCGGACACCTCCCGAGACGAGCCCGGCGACCAGGTGCCGCCGCGACAGCACCACCAGCACCACCGGCAGCACCGAGGCGAGCACCGAACTGGCCGCCAGGGCGCCGCTGTTGCTCACGAAGCTGCGGGTCTGCTCGGCCAGGAACGGGCCGAGCGGCGAAGCCCCCGGCCCGCTGAACAGCCGACCCACCACCAGGTCGTTCCAGACCTGGACGAACTCCAGCACGGAGACCGCCACCACCGCCGACAGGTTGTGCCGGGCCAACCGGCGCAGGGTGTGCCACCACCGACGCCCGCCCAGCCGGGCGTCGCGCACCTGCTCGACCGGCAGGTCGGCGAACGCGTTGCGCAGCACCAGCACCGCGAACGGCACACCCAGCGCGATGTGCACCAGGGCCAGGCCCTGGGCCGTGCCGGAGGAGAGCACCAGGCCCAGCACCTCGTTGACCGGCCCGGCGATGACCTGGATCGGCACGACGCTGGCCGCCAGCAGCACCAGCCCGGTGGCCTGCGCGGCCGGCCCGGTCAACCAGGCCAACGGGTACGCGGCCAACAGCGCGACCACCAGCACCGTGGCGGTCACCGCGGAGGCCAGGAGCAGCGTGAAGCCCAGCGTGTGCCACAGCTCGGTGCCGGTGACCAGGTTGCGGTAGGACTCGTCGTTCGGCGGCGCCGACCACCAGCCCCGCGCGGCGGCGTCCACCCTGCCGTGTGCCGACGTGGCGACCAGCACACCCAGCGGCACCAGCCAGGCGATCGCCGCGCCCGCCGCGAGCAGCCGGAACACCCGCCGGGGCGGGGCGACGGGACCCGGCTCCGGGGTCGCCTCGGCGCGCGGCGGGGGCCAGGCCTGTCGGACGAAGAGCGCCGCCACCATGATCCCGCCGACGACCGCCACCAGCCACACCACTCCGAGCGCCGCGCCGTCGCCGGTGGTGGTGCCGCCCGACGTCTGCCAGATCCGCAGCGCGAGCACGGAGGCCTCGTCACGGACCGAGCCGGGGGTCATCACCAGGATCAGGTCGAACGTGCGGCTGGTGCCGACCGCCACCAACGCGAAGACCACAGCGGTCGTGCGCAGCAGCAGTGGCCGCCACTGCGCGTCCCACAGGACATGTCGACGCCCCCCGCCGTAGGCGCGGACCGCGTCGGCGAGACTCGACGGCACCGCGTCCAGCGCGGACCGGAAGACCAGCACGGCCAACCCCACCCAGGCCCAGACGAACGCCGACATCAACGCCACGGTGACCAACCCCGGCCCGAGCAGCTGCGGCGCGTCGTCGTACGAGCGGCCGGTCAGCCGGGCCGCGACCAGGGTGGCCAGCCCCCGGCGCGGGTCCGGGTCGTACATAAGCCGGAAGGTGACCCCGGTGACGACCAGCGGCAACGCCACCGGCACCAGGAGGATCAACCGGACCAGCCCGCCCTCCTGGGAGCGGCGGGAGGCCGCGGCGAGCAGATAGCCCAGTGCCGTCACGACCGCCGGCACCAGCAGTGCCCAGAGGACCGTCCGGCCGACCACCGCTCCGGTGCCGGGGGCAGCCAGCGCGGTGCGGAAGTGTTCCGCGCCGACCCAGCGGCCATCGGTGGTGACGCTGGCGTGCATGGTCCGCAGCACCGGCCAGAGCACGAGCCCACCGAGCAGCACCGCGGCCGGCAGCAGCAGTGCGGAGGTCGCCCCCGCCGCCGGATAGGCCCGGCCGCGCCGGGGCGGCCCGACGTCGTCGAGCACCGCCAGCTCGCCGAGGACCCGCACCTGGCTCATCGGCCGCCACCCGCGCTGCGGGCCGCCAGAGCGAGCTGACCGGTGGCGCGCCGGATCGCCTCGTCGGCGCCGACGCCGTCGGTGACGTCGGCGAAGAAGCTCTGCATGATCCGCCAGATGCCGACCCCGTCCGAGCCGGTGAACGCGCCGGGCAGCTGGTCGGAGAGATCGAAACGCAGCGTGCCGGGCGCCTGCATCTCCCGGGCGAGCTGCCGGCCGACCGGGTCGGTGTAGCTGCTGATCGGGACGTTGGTGTTGGGCGAGAGGTAGCCGCCGGCGCGCAGCCACGGCCCGAACGAGCCGGCCCTGGTGAGCCACTCGACCAGCTCGACCCCGCCCTGGGCGCCGGTGAACGCCACTGCGGCGTCCCCGCCGACGATCAGCGGGCCGCCGCCCGGTCGGGCGCCCGGGAACGGGAACGTGGTCGGTGCCTCCGGGCCCCGCTGGAACGGGCCGACGACGTCGGCGGTGAAGTCGGCCCCGGAGAGCATCACCGCACGCCGGGTGTGCACCACCTGGATCACCGACTCCTCGTACTGGGTGAGCAGGGCCCGCCGCCCGCCGCCGAGGAAGGCGCCGTCGACGCTCCACAGCTCGGCGAGCCGACCCAGGGCGTCGCGCACCGGCCTGGCCTGCCAGTCGGCGTCCGGCCGGGCGAGGACGTTGTAGCTCTCGGGTGCCACGTCGGCCAGCACGTTCTCGAACCAGTCGGTCAGCACCCACCCGTCCGCCGCGCCGATGGCCAGGGGCGCCGGGCCGCCGTCGCGCCGGGCGGCCGCGCCGAGCCGGCGGGTGAGCGCGACCAGCTCGTCCCAGTTGGCCGGCTGCTCGGACAGCACGGACGGCAGGTGCCAGACGAGCGACTTGTGCGCCGCCTTCACCCAGACGCCGTAGCGCCGGCCCTCGGCGGTCAGCAGCTCGCCCAGCGCGTCGGGAACGGCGTATTCGATGGACGGGCGCACCGGGCTCAGCCAGCCGCGCTGGGCGTACTCGGTGACCAGGCCGGGGCGCGGCAGGATCGCCACGTCCGGGCTGGTGCCGGCGAGGTGCCGGGCCCGCAGGAACGCGTCGATGTCGTTGCCGGCGCTGACCACCTGCACGTCGCCGGGGTAGTCGGCGACGACGTCGCGGAACCGGTCCAGCTCGCTGGTGCTCCAGACCACCGCGACCTGCACCGACCGGGTCCCGCCCGAGCAGCCGGCGGCCAGGGCCGCGGCGCCCGCGGCGGCGGCCCGCAGCAGGGCACGGCGACCCAGTCGGACGGTCGGCGTCATCGGGTGGCCCCGCTCGGCTCGGTGACCAGCTCGTGGCGCACCGGGATCTCGGCAAGGGTGGCCGGGTCGGCGGTGCAGACCAGCACCGCCACCCCGGGGGAGGCGGGTGGGGAGAGTCGAGGCATCAGGTCACCGAGCCGGCTGTCGCCCGCCGACCCGGCCGGCAGGTCGATGACGAGCACCTCGGGCAGGCAGGCCGCCGCCCGGGCGAGCGCCACCCGGAACCGCTGGGCGGCGTTGATCTGGTGCGGCAGCAGGGTGAGAGAGAACGCCAGCTCGAGGCGGTCGACCACGGTGGCCGTCCAGTCGTCGGCCACCTCGTGCACCCGTTCGCGTTTGCGCTGGCCGTACTCGATGTTGCGGCGCACGGTGAGCTGGGGGAGCAGCGCGCCACCGGCGGGCACGTAGCCGATCTGCCGGCGTGGCGGCGGCAGGGTGGTGACGTCCCGGTCGCCGACCAGGATGCGACCGGTCACCGGGGCGGCGAGCCCGGCCAGCACCCGGGCGACCGCCGTGCCGAAGCGTGGCGGCGCGACCAGGGCGGCGAGCGTGCCGGCGGGGACGTCGAGGGTCACCGGCCCGGTGCCGGGGACGGCGACCAGTGCGCGTAGCCGTAACGTGACCCTCACCTCCGGTGACCGCTGGGCGAACGTCCCCAGGGTGGCACATCGTGCCGACAATCGATGTCCTCGCCACCTCCACTGTGGAGATGGCGGAGCTGCTCAGTCGGGCCGGTAGAGCGCGGCGAGCCCGGCCGCGGTGGCGGCCAGACGCTCGCGCAGCGCCACCGGGGTCAGCACCTCGACGTCGGCGCCCAGGCGCAGCAGGTCGCCGTGGGCATGGGTGAGCGACTCGATCGGCAGCACCGCGGTCACCCAGCCGCGCGCGTCCGGCGGCCCGGCGCTGGCGTCCACCGCGGTCACCACCGGGTCGCTGCCGATCTCCCGCAACCGCTGGCGACCGGCGGGGGAGAGCCGGACTGTTGCCTCGTCCCGGTGCAGTTGGGCGCGGAACCGCACCACGTGCGCCCGCCACCACGTCGGCAGGTCGAAGTCGGCGGGTCGGTCGAACTCCTGCGGAAGGGGGGTCAGCGCGAGGATCTGGTTGACCCGGTACGTCGCCGGCGAGCCCCGGCCGGGCTGGTCGGCCACCACGTACCACCGGCCGCCCTTGAGCACCAGGCCGTACGGCTCCAGCACCCGGGTCACCTCACCGTTCCAGCCGCGGTAGCGCACCTCGACGCGGTGCTGCCGCCAGACCGCCTCGGCCGTGCGGGCCAGCTCGGGGGAGGCGTCGCCGTCGGCGTACCAGCCGGGGGTGTCCAGGTGGAAGCGTTGCTGGAGTCGGGCGGCCCGGTCGCGCAGCGGGGCGGGGAGGGCGGCGTGCAGCTTGAGTTGCAGCGCGGCGACAACGTCGCCGTAGCCCAGCTCGTCGGCGGGGCCGGGTAGCCCGGCCAGGAAGAGCCGGTCGGCCTCGTCGGCGGTCAACCCGGTCAGGCGGGTCCGCCAGCCGTCGATGAGTTGGTAGCCGCCGGCGTGCCCGGCCTCGCCGTAGAGCGGGATGCCGGCGGCGTGCAGCGACTCCACGTCGCGGTAGATGGTGCGGGGGGACACGGCCAACCGGTCGGCGAGCTGCGCGGCGGTCAACCGACCGTGCGACTGGAGCAGCAGCAGGACGGAGAGAAGTCGACTGGCCCGCACTTCACTGACACTAGCTGTCAGGGGAGCGGTCGTACGGTCCCGGCATGGCTTTTCGCGACAAGGATCTGAGAACACCGGGACCGATCATGGTGGACGGTCGACAGCTGAAGCGCTACCACATCGACCAGCCGGAGCGGCCGATCGAGCCGGAGGTGGAGAAGGCCGCGTACGACCTGCTGCCGGCGTTGCTGGCCGACGTCGTCGACGACGGCACCCCGGCCGCCGGGTGGGTGGTGCTGCACCGGGGCGCGGACACCGGCGCCTACCTGCTGGCGTACACCTGGGTGTGGGACAACGCGGTGGAGGTCCGTGTCGCCGCGGCCGGGCAGCCGGCGCTGGACTGTCCCGACGACGACCCGACACACTTCGTCCACCTGCACCGCCCGGCAGTCGGCTGCGTCTGGGAGTTGGCGGTGCTGGAGCACGAGCGGGCCGCCTGGGTCCGGCACATGCTGACGCCGGAGACCCCGAATCTGATCGGTTATCTGCGTGACACGCGAGCGGAAGGGCCGGTGGGCCGCTGATGGGCGACTTCGACTTCTTTGTGGGCACCTGGAACGTGGTGAACCGGCGGCTGCGCGAGCGGTTGGTCGGCTCCGACGAGTGGGAGGAGTTTCCCGGGGTGTCGGTCGCGCACGGCTTCTTCGCCGGCGGCGGTCACTTCGACGAGATCACCTTCCCGACCAGGGGCTCGGCCGGCGCCACGATCCGGATCTTCGACCCGGTGGGGCAGGAGTGGTCGATCTACTGGATGAGCAGCGTTGACGGCGTGCTGGGGCTGCCGCCGATGGTGGGTCGCTTCGTCGACGGGGTCGGCCGCTTCTACGCCGACGACCAACACGAGGGACGGCCGGTGCGCTGCCGGTTCATCTGGTCGGACATCAGCGCGACCACCGCCCGCTGGGAGCAGGCGTTCTCCACCGACGGTGAGCAGACCTGGGAGACCAACTGGATCATGACCTTCACCAGGGCGTCCGCCTAGCTCCGCGGGACGGCGGGCGGTCTCGCGGTGGTTTCCGGCCATCCGGGTGCGGTGTTAGTGTCCGTCCACCGCCCCGGATGGAGGAACGCCTTGGCCTCCGACCACGTCGACGTGTTGATCATCGGTGCCGGTCTGTCCGGCATCGGGGCCGCCTGCCACCTTCGTCGTGACTGCCCCGACAAGACGTACGCGGTGCTGGAGGCGCGCGACGCCGTCGGCGGCACCTGGGACCTGTTCCGCTACCCGGGCATCCGCTCCGACTCGGACATGTTCACCCTCGGCTACTCGTTCAAGCCGTGGACCGCCCCGAAGGCCATCGCCGACGGCACGACCATCCGGGAGTACGTGCGGGAGACCGCCCGGGAGTACGACGTGCAGCGGCACATCCGCTTCCGGCACCGGGTGCTGCGCGCCGACTGGGACAGCGCCGCCGCCCGCTGGACGGTGCACGCCCAGCGCACCGACACCGCCGAAACCGTGGTGCTGACCTGCTCGTTCCTGTTCGCCTGCACCGGCTACTACCGCTACGACGAGGGCTACACCCCGGCGCTGCCCGGCCTCGACGCGTACGCCGGGCAGGTGGTGCACCCACAGCACTGGCCTGCCGATCTCGACCACGCCGGCAGGCGGGTGGTGGTGATCGGCAGCGGCGCGACGGCGGTGACCCTGGTGCCGGCCATGGCGGAGCGGGCCGCCCACGTGACGATGCTCCAGCGCTCACCCACGTACGTCATGGCGCTGCCCTCGCGTGACCGGCTGGCCGACGCGCTGCGGCGCCGGCTGCCGGCGAAGGCCGCGTATCCGGTGGTGCGGTGGAAGAACGTGCTGCTGTCGACCGTCAACTTCCAGCTCAGCCGGCGTGCGCCCGGGCTGGTGAAGCGGGTGCTGCGCCGGGCCGCGAGGGGCCGGCTCCCCGTCGGATACGACGTCGACCGGCACTTCTCACCCCGTTACGACCCGTGGGACCAGCGGCTCTGCGTGGCCCCCGACGGCGACCTGTTCACGGCCGTCGCGCAGGGCAGGGCGTCGGTGGTCACCGACACCATCGACACCTTCACCGCCCAGGGCGTGCGGCTGGCCTCCGGCGACGAGCTGCCCGCCGACATCGTGGTCACCGCGACCGGGCTCAACCTGCTGGCCCTCGGTGGTCTGACGGTGCGCGTGGACGGCGTCGACGTCGACCTGGCGAGCAGCGTCGCCTACAAGGGCATGATGCTCTCCGGCGTGCCGAACTTCGCCCTGACCATCGGCTACACCAACGCGTCGTGGACGCTCAAGGCCGACCTGGTCGCCGGGTACGTCTGCCGGCTGCTGCGGCACCTGGACCGCACCGGTCAGCAGGTCGTCACCCCGCTGCCGCCGCCGGACGCGCGGCGGGTGCCGCTGATCGACCTGCGTTCCTCCTACGTGCTGCGCGCCGTCGACGCCCTGCCCAAGCAGGGTGCGGCCGCGCCGTGGCGGTTGCACCAGAACTACGCCCGCGACGTGCTGCTGATGCGGCACGGCCGGCTCACCGACGAGGGTGTGCGCTTCACCCGGGCCGGCGAGGTGCCCACACCCGCCGGCGTCCGGCGTCCCGACCCGTCCGTCTGCTCGTAGGTAACCGCCCGGAGAGGAGCACATCGTGCAGAGGTTCGACTTCGCCGGCGGCACGGCCGTGGTCACCGGCGCGGCCAGCGGCATCGGCGCGGCGCTGGCGCACGCGCTGGCCCGCCGGGGCAGTGAGCTGGTCCTGCTGGACCGTGACGCCGGGCGGCTGGACGCGGTCACCGCCGCGATCCGCCTCGACCACCCGGGTCGCCAGGTGCACACGTACCTGCTGGATCTCGCCGACGTGACGGCCACCGCCCAGGTGGCCGCGGAGATCGGTCAGCGGCACCCGCGCGTCCGACTGCTGGTGAACAATGCCGGCGTCGGCCTCGGCGGCCGGTTCGACCAGGTGACGTTCGACGAGTTCAGCTGGGTGATCGACGTCAACTTCCGGGCCGTTGTGCAGCTGACCCACGCGTTGCTGCCGGCCCTCAAGGCAGAGCCGGGCGCGCACCTGGTCAACATCTCCAGCCTGTTCGGGCTGATCGCGCCGGCCGGGCAGACCGCGTACTCGGCGAGCAAGTTCGCGGTGCGCGGTTTCACCGAGGCGCTGCGCCACGAGCTGGTCGACGACGGCATCGGGGTGACGTCGGTGCACCCCGGCGGGATCCGCACCCGCATCACCGAGAACGCCCGGATCGGCAGCGGCGTCTCGCACGAGGAGTACGCGGCCGGCCGGGCGCAGTTCGAGAAGCTGCTCACCATCTCACCGGAGCGCGCCGCCGAGGTGATCCTGCGTGGCGTCGAGCGGCGTCGGGGCCGGGTGCTGATCGGCTGGTCGGCCAAGGTGCCCGACCTGCTGGCCCGGGTCCTGCCGGCCTCGTACAACCGGCTTCTGGTCACCGGCCTGAACCGGGGCGTCGTCCGCCCGGGGCCGCCGACCCCCGGCGTGCCCGCGCAACGCCCCGGCGACGCCGCTGTCGACCCGGCCCGTGAGGTGGCGTGACCGGCGGCCCGGTCACGGCGGTGTGCTGCCCCGCTTCTCCTCCTGGGCCAGCACCGCCTCGCGGTGCTCCGGCTCGTCGCGGCGGGCCAGCTCGGCGGCGAGCCGCGGGTCGCCCACCAACCGACCCCGATTGCGGTGCAGGAAACTCTCGAAACCCCCGGTGTACGGGCACGCCAGCTCGCCGAGCGCCCGCTCCGGCGCGTAGCGGCAGCCGGCACAGTAGTCGCTGATCTCGTCGATGTCGGTGCCGTCCACCGCGTACGGGCGGGTGTCCAGCCGGGCGAGGTCGGCGTACTGGCTCATGCCGATCACGGTCGCGTTCATCACCCAGTCGGTGCCGTCCACGAAGCAGCGCTCGAACCAGTCCGCCAGCTCGGTCGGCCGCCAGCCGCGCTGCAACGCGTAGTTGCCCAGCACCAGCAGTCGGGGCGTGTGGTGGGTCCACGCGTGGTCCCGGACGGCGCCGAGGACGTCGGCCAGGCAGCGGGCCTCGACAGCGTCGGCGTCCAGCTCGGCGAACCACTCCGGCAGGGGCTCGGTCGCGGTCAGCCAGTTCGCCCCCCGGAACCGCGGCTCGAAGTACCAGTACAGCTGCCAGAGGAACTCCCGCCAGCCGAGCAACCCCCGGACGAAGGGTTCCACCGCCGTCCGCGGGGCCGTCCCGTCCCGCCACGCCTGCTCGGCGGCCCGCACGGCCGGCTCCGGGTGGAGCAAGCCGAGGTTGAACGAGGACGAGAGCACCGAGTGTGCGAACACCGGGTCGTCGCCGCTCATCACGTCGGCGTAGCGGCCGTACACCGGTAGCCGGTGGGTCAGGAAGTGCGTCAGCCGGGCCTGCGCCTCGGCGTGGGTGGCCGGGTGCCGCCGGGGGCCGTCCCGGCCGACGAACCGCACCCCGTCGGCCGCCCACCGGTCCAGGTCGCGGCGGACCTCGGCGTCGATGTCGTCCTCGACGATCGGTGGGGGCGGCGGTGACACCGCCGACGCGTCCCGCCCCTCGGCGCGGGGTCGGCGCCCCGTCCCGGTCGCTCCGGCCGGCGAGGTCAGGATGTCGTGCCGCCGCTTCGCGTACCGGTAGAAGTCGGCCACCCGCAGCGGACCGCGCCGGGGGCGATCCGCCCAGCCGGCGAAGTCGGCCCGGCTGGTGATGAACCCACGGGGTGGCAGCACTGTCAGCTCCGGCACCGACCGGGCGAAACTCAGGGCCGCCCGGGAGTGCGGATGACACACCTCCACCGGCTCGGCGACCTGCGCCAGCGCCTCGCGGAACGTGTCCGTGCGCAGCAGCAGCGCCCGGTCGCCCAGCTCGGCCGCCCGGTGCCGCAGCGCGGACAGGATCAGATGAGCCTTCTGCCGGTGCAACGGCCGTCGGCGGAACAGGTCTCGAATCTCCACCAGCAGCACCGGCTGGTCGGGGTCGTCGAGGAAGTGTGGCCCGAGTTGGTCGGCCAGCAACCATCGGCGGCGATACATGCCGCAATTCTGCCCACTTTCCGGCCCTCGCAACCGACGCCGGTCCGACAGGTCGGGCACCGGATTCCGCGCGGCGTCGGGTCAGGCCGGTTCGGACACCGTCGCTGCGGGTCCGAGGTCGCGGCCGCGCAGCAGCACGGTCAGCGTCACGAGGGCGACCAGCAGGGCCGCGAGCACGTACACCGGGGCCGGACCGAGCGGCGCGAGCAGTGCGAGCAGCGCCACCACCGGGAAGGCCACGACCACCGCGCCGTGCTGCTGCCGGCGCACGTGCAGCACCCAGATCGTGAGCAGGAAGACCGCGACGGGGATGGTCACCGCGTACCCGGCGGTGCGCTCGGAGATGTGCGCGAGGTGCCGCTCGACGTCCACCGTCGCGCCCAGGCCGGCCCCGACCGCGGCGACCGCCCCGAAGACCAGGTAGTGGCCATAGCCCCAGATCAAGGAGTACGGCAGCCGGTCGGGCGCCTCGATCGGCCGGTCGAAGTAGAGCCACCAGAGCGCGAACACGATGACCGCGCCGGCCGCCGCGAGCGACCACAGGTCGTGCTCCCCGGCGTCGAGCCCGGTCTGGATCGCCATCGAGATGGCCAGGACCGCCTCACCGAGCACGATGAGGGTGAACAACCCGTACCGCTCGGTGATGTGCCGGGGGTGCCACGGGGTCATCCCGGGGCGTTCGGCCACCGCCGGCACCAGCAGGTCGGCCAGCAGCAGCAGCACGAACGACGCGATGGCCCACTCGGCGGGCAGCAACAGCCGCAGCAACCACCCGACCTGCACCACCGTCACGCCTATCGCGTAGCGGCGTGCCGCCGGGCGGTGTCCCGGGTCGCCGACCGCCGCGCGGCTCCAGTGCACGACGGCGGCAAGCCGCATCACCACGTACCCGTAGGTGATGACCGTGAAGTCGCCGTCGGCGAAGGCACGCGGCACCCCGGCCGCCAGGATCAGCGCACCGGAGATCTGCACCAGCGTGGTGATCCGGTAGACGTCGTCGTCGGTGTCGTAGGCCGAGGCGAACCATGTGAAGTTCACCCACGACCACCAGATCGCGAAGAACACCATGACGTAGCTGCGCACCGCATGGCCGAGGTGCCCCTCGGCGACGTCGTGGTGCAGGCTGCTGGCGGCCTGTGCCACCGCCACCACGAAACACAGGTCGAAGAAGAGTTCCAGCGGCGTGGCCGCGCGGTGCGGCTCGTCGCGGCGACGAGGACGCATCGGCCGGTAGAACGGCCGCACCGAACGGGAGACGGTCAACGCCGCTCCTCAGGCCGGGCTCAGCGGTGCCACCGACGGCCGTGGGTCAGCCCCTCCAGCACCAGGGTCAGCCCGGCGCCGACCAGCCAGATGTCCTTGGCGAGCCCCGTGCCCTGCTGGGTCGGGCGTACGCTCCCGGGCTCCCGCATCCCCGGCGTCTTCAGGTACAGCTGCACCAGGCCCGCGCCGAACGCGGTCAGGCCGAGCCCGACCAGTGGCGCCGGGACGAACGGCGCGAGCAGGGCTGCCCCCAGCGCGATCTCCGAGTACGACAGCAGCTTGGCGAAGCGCGCCGGCTCGAACTGGCCGAGCTGGGGCATGGCGGCGACCGCCATCCCGTGCATGCCCTCGGCGGCGGCGCCCTCCAGGTTGCGCTTGCCCAGACCCGAGTTGAGGACGTACGCGCCGATGCTGACCCGCAACGGCAGGTGTGCGAGCTTCATGGTCACTCCCGATGGCAGTGGTCGAATGCGGCCCGCGTACCCCGGACCGCCCGCGATAACCGCCGGGCCGGGTGGGCTGGCCGTGGTGGTCGCGGTAGGTTCGCCGGGGGCCCACCGCCGAGCCCGTGGCACACCCGCCCACCCGGCGCCCGGCCCTGCCGCAGACCACCAGCAGGAGGCGAAGTGAGCCAGGAAGTCCGGGGAGTCATCTCCCGCAGCAAGGGAGCACCGGTCGAGGTCACCACCATCGTGGTGCCCGATTCCGGCCCCGGTGAGGCCGTTGTCCGGATCCAGTCCTGCGGCGTCTGCCACACCGACCTGCACTACCGCGAGGGTGGCATCAACGACGACTACCCGTTCCTGCTCGGGCACGAGGCGGCGGGCATCGTCGAGCAGGTGGGCGAGGGCGTCACCGACGTCGCCCCGGGTGACTTCGTCGTTCTCAACTGGCGCGCCGTCTGCGGGGTCTGCCGCGCCTGCCGCCGGGGTCGCCCCTGGTACTGCTTCAACACCCACAACGCCACCCAGCGGATGACCCTCACCGACGGCACCGAACTCGCACCGGCGCTGGGCATCGGGGCGTTCGCCGAGAAGACCCTGGTGCACGCCGGGCAGTGCACGAAGGTCAACCCGGCCGCCCGGCCGGCCGCCGTGGGCCTGCTGGGCTGCGGCGTGATGGCCGGGCTGGGCGCGGCGATGAACACCGGCAACGTCACCCGGGGCGACTCGGTCGCGGTGATCGGCTGCGGCGGTGTCGGAGACGCGGCGGTCGTCGGTGCGGCCCTCGCCGGCGCCACGACGATCGTCGCGGTGGACACCGACAGCCGCAAGCTGGACTGGGCCCGCCAGTTCGGCGCCACGCACACTGTGAACGCCTCGGAGACCGACCCGGTCGAGGCGATCCGGGCCGCTACCGGCGGCTTCGGCGCCGACGTGGTGATCGACGCGGTGGGTCGCCCGGAGACGTGGAAGCAGGCGTTCTACGCCCGGGATCTGGCCGGCACTGTGGTGCTGGTCGGCGTACCGACCCCGCAGATGCAGATCGAGCTGCCGTTGCTGGACGTCTTCGGGCGCGGCGGTGCGCTGAAGTCCAGCTGGTACGGCGACTGCCTGCCCAGCCGGGACTTCCCGATGCTCACCGATCTGTACCTGCAGGGCCGCCTCAACCTGGACGCGTTCGTCACCGAGGAGATCGCGCTCGACCAGGTCGAGAACGCGTTCGCGCGGATGCACCATGGCGACGTCCTGCGCTCGGTGGTGGTGTTCCCGTGACCGCCCGGATCGACCGCGCGGTCACCTCGGGCACCTTCTCCCTGGACGGGCAGACGTTCGACGTCGACAACAACGTCTGGGTGATCGGCGACGACCGCGAGTGCGTCGTCCTGGACGCACCGCACGACGTGGCCGCGATCCTCGCCCTGGTGGGTGACCGCCAGGTCCGGGCGATCCTGGCGACGCACGCCCACGACGATCACGTCCGGGTGGCACCCGGGTTGGCCGAGGCCACCGGCGCGCCGGTGCTGCTGCACGCCGCCGACCGGGTGCTGTGGGACATGGTCCACCCGCACCTGCCGCCGCACGGCGAGTTGCACGACGGGCAGGACATCGAGGTGGGCGGCACGACGCTGCGGGTGCTGCACACCCCCGGGCACAGCCCCGGCGCGTGCAGCTTCCACGCCCCCGAGTTGGGCGTGGTGTTCACCGGCGACACGCTCTTCGCCGGGGGTCCGGGTGCGACCGGGCGCTCGTACAGCGACTTCGACACCATCGTCCGGTCGATCCGCACCCGCCTGCTCACCCTTCCGGCGGAGACGGTCGTGCACACCGGTCACGGCGACGACACCACGATCGGCGCGGAGGCGCCGCACCTGCCGGAGTGGCTGGCGCGCGGCCACTGAGCCAGCACGCACGCCTGCTGGCGCGCCCTCGTCGCCCTGCCGTGGCGCGCTCACCACGTCGGTCAGCGGCGAGGCGACCCGCCCGACCGGACGCAGCAGGTACGTGTCGTCGGTCGCCGCCTCGACCACCGTCGCTCCCCTCTGGACGGACCCAACCCAACCTCGCCGCGGCGCTAGGATCTTGAACATGGCCGCCGACTCACCCGCCCCCGTTGTCCGCCAGCTGCGACTCGTGGTGGAGGCCGCCGACCACGACGCGGCCGTCGCGTTCTTCCGCGACGCACTCGGCCTGCCCGAGGAGGCGGCGTTCAGCGGCGACGGCGACGCCCGGGTGGTGATCCTGGACGCCGGCCGCGCCACCCTGGAGATCGCCAACCCGGCGCAGAAGCGCATGATCGACGAGGTCGAGGTGGGGCGGCAGGTCGCGCCCCGCATCCGGGTGGCCTTCGAGGTGGACGACGCCGAGGCGACCACCGCCCGGTTGGTCGCCGCCGGGGCCAGCGAGGTCGCCCCGCCCACCCGTACGCCGTGGCAGTCGGTCAACTCCCGCCTCGACGCCCCGGCCGACCTGCACATCACCATCTTCCAGGAGTTGGGCACCGGGGTGGACGACGATGACCCCGGACATGACGGCGACGTCTGAGCGGCGCGCCGCTGCTCTCACCCCGGCGCAGACGGCTGCCGTCGCATACGTGCGGTCATCGGCCGTGGTCGAGCGTCCAGCCGCGCTGGCCACCATCGCCCGGCACCTCACCACCGCCGACGTCGGCCACCGCCCGGAGCAGCTGCTCGGGGCCATCGGGTCCGGGCAGCTGACCGTCAACTTCCACCCCGACCGGTTGTGTGCCGACGGTCGGACCGTCGCCGCCGCCCTGGCCGAGGACGGGGTGTACCGCAGCCAGTTCGTCACCGGGATCTCCAACGGTGGGCTCACCGCGTACCCCGGTGGTGACCGGGACCGCTGGGAGCACCGGATGTTCGACGGCGCGTACCAGCGGCCCGGCGTGACGCCGGCGCAGCGGCCCACGTACGGCGGCCTGAACCTGCTCAACCACGCGGACGGTGCCTGCCCCCGCTTCGGCTCCTGCCATCTGCGGCTGCGTCCGGCGGTGCTGAGCCGGGCGACCTTCTGCCTCGGCGACAGCCACCTCGGCCCGGAGGTGGTGGGCACGGCCGACGCGTTCGAGGCGGTGCTCGCCGGGCTCCTGGCCGGCGTCGCCGCCACCGGCGACTGCCTGGGCCGTGCCGGGACGGGCGTCGCCGCGCTGGCGCGGACGTTGCTGGACCCGCCGACCACCCCGGGCGCGGTCGGTCGTGCGCTGGACGACTACGTGGAGGCCCAGGTCCACGGCACGCTCGACCTCGCGTACGACGTCGAGGAGTTGGTGGTCGACCCGTCCTTCGCCGGCACCCCGACCGGCACGACGCTGGAATCGATCGCCGAGCGGTTCGGTTTCCCGTTGCGATGGCACCCCGGCTTCGTGCTGGCCGTCGACCAGGTCGACGCGGAGTTCCGGGGCCCGGCGATCCCCGTGCTGGCAGCCCGGGTGCACCGGGAGTTCGCCCGGGCGGGCGACCCGGTGGACGCGGCGCTGATCGGTCGGGCGGCGGCCTCGGTGGTCGCCGAACCGCACCGCTGGGCGGATCGCGGCCCGATCGCGGACACCCTTCAGCACCTCAAGCAGCTCTGGCACGTGCTGGTCCGCTTCGGCACGCCGTACGGCACCTGATCTGCCGGCTCGTCACGCCTGCGTCGATCGTCCGTTTCCCGCCGACCTTCCACCGCTGGCGTCGACTGTCCCATTTCCCCAGGTGACCGGGACCGCACCTCACCCAGGCCCCGGCATTTCCGGAATGACCGACACGTGAACCTGGTTGTGTCCCCCGTACCGCCGGAGCCCAAACCCTTTCCGCGGTCATCTCCCGAGGAGTGTTCACCCCGGAGCGCTCCGCACGATCGAAAGGGCAACCATCGTGAAGGTCGACTTCACTCGATGGCTCCCCGCCATCGCTAAGGACTCGTACCGCAAGACCGCGCTGAGCGTGGCGGGTGTGGCCGCTCTCGGTGGTCTGGCCCTCGCGCCGACCGCGGTCGCCGCACCGGTCACCTCCGGACCACACCAGGGCGCCGTCGCCGCCATCGACCGCGCCACCGGCAAGGCCGCCACCCAGGCCCGCCAGGACGACCAGCCCGTCGAGTCGGGCCTGACCACCGGCTCCGCCACCGGCAAGCCGCCGGCGGGCAAGCCGAGCCGCGACCAGCTGATCCCGCACGGCATCGAGGGTGCGCAGTCGCGGGTACCCCTCGACGACGCACAACTGGCCAATGCCCGGGCGATCGTCGACGCCGCCAAGAAGACCGGCGTCGGTGACCGGGGCGCGGTGATCGGCGTCGCCACCTCGCTGCAGGAGTCGAAGCTGTACAACCTCGGCCACCTCGGCGCATACAACGACCACGACTCGCAGGGCCTGTTCCAGCAGCGCCCGTCGTCCGGTTGGGGCACGCCCGACCAGATCACCGACCCGGAGTACGCCGCCACGGCGTTCTTCACCGCGCTCAAGAACGTCGGCGGCTGGCAGGACCTGCCGCTGACCACCGCCGCGCAGACCGTCCAGGTCTCGGCCTTCCCCTACGCGTACGCGCAGTGGGAGGAGCAGGCGGCGGACATCGTCCAGCAGATGTGGTGACACCCGCACACAAGGCCGGCCGGCTCCCCTTCACGGGAGCCGGCCGGTTTCGTGCTGCTCGGTGTCGTGCTGGTCGGGCGCGTGCAGGTCGGGTTTGTGTTGGTCGGGCGGGTCAGCAGGCGGGGTAGAGGCGCCGGGTGCCGACGCCGGCGGCGTACGCGTCCCGGTCGCTGAACCGGCAGCCGTAGTCCGGCCGGGCCACCACCGCCGGGTCGGTCACGGTGTCACCGGCCGGGCGCTTGCCGGTGCGTACCCAGGACGTCAGGTCGTCCCAGGCGGCGCCGGCCTCCGCCGGGGAGAACTCGCAGTGCTGGGTGGCCCGGATGGCCCGCTGGACCACCAGCTTGCTGCGACCGTTGCGCGCCACATCACTGGCGTACGCCTGCTCCATGCTGAACGGGACGAACATGTCACCGAGGCCGTGCAGGCTGAGCACCGGCGCGGTGGGCCGACCGGCGATCCGCGGCACCTCGGTCAGCGTCGGCAGGAGTCGCTGCACGACGTTCTCCGGGGCGACCCGCCGCACTGTGGCGTTGACGTTCACCGGGCTGTTCGGGGCGTACCGGGTGAGCAGGTTGGTGGACAGCTGACCGGGCCGCTGGGCGGGGGAGTTGCCGCTCCCGGTGGGCACGCTGATCGAGAAGAGGAAGTCCTTCCAGACCGCGAAGGCCGCGTCCGCACCCGGCCGCGGCCCGCCCGAACGGTTCACGGTGATCGCCCGCAACTGCTTGCCCCGGTCCGTGGTGGTGTCCGGCCCGGTGGGGGTCAGCCCGGCCAGACCGAGCGCCACCTGGATGCGGGGTACGGCGTTCGTCAGGTAGTCCGCCGGCGTCGGGTACGCGGGCACCCCGGCGAGTGCCTGCGCCACCAGGTTGTAGTCCAGGTAGAAGTCGAGCAGGGTCTGATCGCCGAGCACCCCGCACATCGGCAGCGCCCCGTCGTAGTAGCCGGGATACTGCTCCAGCGAGCGCCCGATGACGTACCCGCCCATCGACACGCCGGCGATGTAGGTGTGCTGCGGCCGGCGGACCGTCCGCCCGAAGTGGTCGGCGAGATCTTTGGTGCCCAGCACCCCCGACCGGATGTCGAAGCCGTTGCGGTCGTACGACGACGACGCCCACGCGTACCCCTGTTCCAGCAGTCGCTGGCGCAGCCCGAAGCCCGGCTGCTCCGGCGAGAGCACCGTGCCCTGGCCGCGGTAGCCGTGCGCCCACAGCACCAGGTCACCGTTCCACCGGGCGGGGACCTCGATGATGTACCCGGCGTGGCGGTGCACGCCCTGGCGTACCGTCGTCGGCTTGCCGCCCACGACCAGCGGAGCCAGCGGCGGATTCTCGATGGTGTACCCGGGCAGCGGCTCGCCGCCTTTCGGGTCGCGACCGGTGGCGCTGGCCGGCGCGGCACCGGCCAGCCCGACCGCGAGGGTCAGCGTCGCGGTGGCGGCGAGCAGCCGGCGGAGGGTACGAACGGGTGCGGACAGCATCGATGCTCCCCATCGGACGGGCGTCGCCCGGGGGCGACCAGGCGGGACGGTTGCCTACCGGCCGGTAGCGTCCTGAACCTAGAACCGCCGTCGACCAGTGTCAATGGCTACGCTGATCGGCCGATCAGCCCGGCACGCTCCTCGTGCCGTGCCGACATACGTCCTTTGCTCTGCACCCGCGGACGCGACACTCACCGTCTGTAGCTGGCCGGCGATCCTCGCCTTGATCGGGTAGCTGTCGTTCGCCCGTACCCGGTCGCATGGGCCGGTCGGCTGGTCAGGTTGACTGGTCGCCGTGACCGAGTCGATCTGGGAGGCGGCCCGCGCGTCGCGTAGCTGGTTGGACGCGGCGAACGGGGCCGGGCAAACCGAACTGACCTGCCGCATCCTCAAGTTGACCGAGGAGGCAGGCGAGGCGTCGGCCGCCTGGATCGGTCTGCTCGGGCAGAATCCCCGCAAAGGTGTCACCCACACGCGCGACGATGTCGCGGCAGAGTTGGCCGACGTCGCCTTCACGGCGTTGGTGGCCATCGAGAGCCTGGGGCTGGACGCGCAGACGGTCCTGGACGCCTGCGCCGCGAAGGTGCGCTCCCGCCTCACGGACTGAGTGGCACCCGTTCGTGCCATCCGTCGCGACCTGACCCGCCCCGGTCTTCCCGATCCTGTCCGGCGGGCATTCCTGGCGCTGGCCGGGTGGCTCTTCCGGTCCTGTCCGGGTGGCCGTCCGGGTACTGTCCGGCTGGCTTCACCCGGTCTGCCCGCAGCCTTGCCGGTCGGCTTCTCGGCACCCCGGCGTACCGGTCGGTCCGTGTCTGGCTGGTCGATCAGTGTCTGGCCGGTCGGTCCGTACCCTGCCGGGTTGGACCGTGTGCCCTGCCGGTCGGCCTCCCAGGACGCTGCCGCATTTGCCTGGATTGGCGCCCGCTGGTCGGCTTGGCAGGTCCGTGATCGACTCGGGTTTCATGAAGTCGGGGTGTCATCCCGCCTCGGATGCCCCGCCTTTCAGGAAGCCGAGTGGATCAAGGTCAATATGGGTGCCGGGCAGGCAATTATGTCCGCTATGAGTATTCGTGTCGGATGCACCACCCGTCGACCAACGCGGGTCACCATGCCGGCTTGGCCGTGGCACGAGGTTCGGGGCCTTCGGCCTGTGACCGGTCGCACCGGTGGGTCGGAATGATGGCCGGGGCGGGGTCGTTACATACCCTGACGATCGCAGGACCACCGGCTGCTCACCGCGCCGCCCGCGGGGGTTGGAACCGCTGGTGGCGGGGTTGGAATGCCGCCCCGGTCCGCATCGTTGAAGCCTCCCAAGCACCCGGCTCCACCGGGTGCCACGGGATGGCCCGGCCCTCGGAATGATCCCTAGCCCCCGGGTCGTTGCAGTCCCCACGAGCGACCCCCCGCCACCGCTTCACACCAGCGGATGTCGGCGGATCGGCCCGCCGGGAATGACCCCGGCCCCCCGGTCGTTACACATGAACCCGGCGCCCGAGCCCCCCGCTCGTAGGCCGCCGACCCCGGCCCCGCAAGCCCCCGGCATTGTGGGCGCCGATCTCCCCCAGACTTTCCCCCTTGATGTTGTTGCAGCGCCGGACGAGGTGCTCACACCCTTGTGCCGCCGACCCCCGTCAGTGGCCGGGTGTTTCCTACCCCCGAAGGAGCTACCCCCATGAACACGATCTTCCGTAAGAGCATGTTGTCTGTTGCTGGTCTCGCGTTCGCCGGTGGTGTCTTCGCCGGCCCGATCGCCGCCCACGCCAACCCCGTGGATGCCAAGCCGGTCGCGGTAGCGGTGCAGTCGGCCGCCCCGAAGCCGCAGGGCGACCAGTCCCACATCACCATCAATGATGAGCAGACCGCGAACGTCAAGGCGATCATCGCCGCGACGAAGAAGGCCGGCCTGCCCGAGCGCGCCGCGGTCATCTCCATCGCCACGAGCCTGCAGGAGTCCAAGCTGGAGAACCTGGGCCACCTCGGCGACGCCAACGACCACGACTCGCTGGGCCTGTTCCAGCAGCGCCCCACCAGCGGTTGGGGCACGCCGGAGCAGATCACCGACCCCGAGTACTCCACGACCGCGTTCCTGAAGGGCCTCAAGCAGGTTGACGGCTGGCAGGACATGCCGCTGACCGAGGCCGCGCAGACCGTGCAGGTCTCCGCGTACCCGGACGCCTACGCGCAGTGGGAGCAGCAGGCCACCGACCTGGTCGCCCAGCACTGGAACAGCTGACCCCAGCACGAACACCGGACGGCACCGCTGGCCGGCACCCCACCCCGGGTGCCGGCCAGCGGCATGCCCCGCCCGCCCTGCCGGAAGCGCCGGTCGTGGGCGGGCGTGAGCGTACAGTCGGGCGGTGGAGCGTACTGAATCGATGCTGGCGCAGACCCGACCACCTGGTGTGGCCGACGTTGATCCCGGCAGCGTGCTGCTGCCCGGCCACGACGTGCCGTTGGGTCGGTACACCACGGTGCGGCGACTGCTGCCGCAGCGTCCCCGCCGGATGGTTGGCGCGTGGTGCTTCGTCGACCATTTCGGCCCGGACGATGTGGAGCAGCGGCCTGGCATGGAGGTGCCGCCGCACCCGCACACTGGTCTGCAGACGGTGACCTGGTTGTTGGAAGGGGAGATCCTGCACCGGGACAGCCTCGGCAACGTGCAGCCGATCCGGCCCGGTCAGCTCAACGTGATGACCTCCGGTAACGGGATCGCCCACTCGGAGCGGTCGCCCGCCGTCCACCCGCCGGTGATGCACGGCGTGCAGCTCTGGGTGGCATTGCCGGACCCCGCGCGAGCCGGGGCGGCGGACTTCGCGCACCACGCGGACCTGCCGCGCTGGCGGGACGGCGATCTGGACTGCACCCTGCTGGTCGGCGAGTTCGGCGGGCATCGGTCACCCGCGGTGGTGCACACCCCGCTGGTGGGTGTGCAGGTCGAGCTGGGTGGCGAGGCGCCGACGACGCTGTCGCTGCGGCCCGATTTCGAGTACGCGTTGCTGGCGATGTCCGGGTCGGCGGAGGCCGCCGGGGTCGGGTTCGAGCCGGGGGCGTTGCTCTATCTGGGCTCGGGCCGCCGCGAGCTGACCGTGCGCGGTGGGGCCGGGGCGCGGTTGTTGCTGCTGGGCGGTACGCCGTTCGAGGAGCCGCTGGTGATGTGGTGGAACTTCGTGGGCCGCTCCCACGAGGAGATCGCCGCCGCCCGGGAGGACTGGATGGCGGGGGATCGGCGGTTCGGGGTGGTCGCCGACGATTCGGCACCGCCGCTGCCGGCGCCCGCCCTGCCCACGACCCGTCTCAAGGCCCGCGACCGCACCGGCGGCCTGCACGGCTGACACCGCACCGCGGGCTTGCACGGCGCCAGCCCATCGCGGCCCGTGTGACCCACTGTCGCGCGGGTAGTCGTCGACATGCCGACCACCCTGATCACCCCGGTCGAGGACCGGAAGCGTCTGGCGCGCCGGCTCGCGGGCAGCGGGCGGGGCTTCGCCGAGCAGTACGGCTTTCGGGTGACCAACAACCCGGCGAGCCTGTTCCAGGTGCTCTACCTTGCGGTGCTGCTGGCCCGTCGGGGTGACTTCCGCCGGGCGTTGGACGGGGCCCGGGCGTTGCGCGACGAGGGGTGGGACAGCGCCGCGAGGCTGGCCCGTTCGTTGCACGAGGACCGGGTACGGGTGCTGCGCGCCAGCGGTCAGCGCGGCGACGTGGACGCGTTGGCCAGCGTGCTCGGTGACCTGGGCCGCACTGTGGTCGAGCGGTACCGGGGCGATCTGCGACGGTTGCGGGCGGTGGCGCACCACGATCCGGTCCGGGAGCGGGCGCTCCTCGCCGAGCTTCCCGGCGTGGACGATCAGGTCGTCGACCTGTTTCTGCGTGAGGCGCAGGCACTGTGGCGGGAGGTGGCCCCGGTCGCCGACCGGCGGGCGTTGGCCGCGGCCCGTCGGCTCGGGCTGGGCAGGTCGGCGAACGACCTGGCCGGCCTGGCCAGCGGCGAGTCGGAGCAACTGGCCTGGTTGGTGGGGGCGCTGGCCCGGGTCGACCTTGAGCACCGGTACGCGGAGGTCACCGGCAGGCCGTGACGTGCCCTGGCCCACACTTCGCCAAATTCTGACCAAACGGAGGATGTTCTGTCGTATGGTTGTACCCGGCAGTGCTGACCGCTCGGTTCGAGCGGGCATCCACCGCCTGGTGACCGCGACCGGTTCGGAAGCGGCTCACCGCCTGGGCAGGTTTGCGTGGCGCCCTAGGTCGCGGTTCGTGACCAGGGGCGCCCGCCTGTCCCGGCGATTCAGGCGAGCCCCCACCCCGTGACGCCCCCGGGGTCGCCAGGCCGCTCAGCCAGCCAACAGCGCCACTCCAACGGCTCAGCCTCAGCGTGCCAGGCCCGCCAGCAGGTTCACGGTCACGGCGATGATGAACGCGCCGAACAGGTACGACACCATCGAGTGCCGCAGCACCGTACGACGCATCTCGTTGCTGGTCAGGTTGGTGTCGGAGACCTGGAACGTCGCCCCGATGGTGAACGCCACGTACGCGAAGTCGGAGTAGCGCGGGGGCTCGGGCTGGTTGAAGTTCACCCCGCCGTCCGGGCCGGTGTAGTAGATCCGGGCGTAACGGGCGGCGAAGACGGTGTGCACCACGAACCAGGAGAGCACCACGCTCAGCACGCCCAGGCCGCTGTGCAGCTCGCGGGCCATTCCGGGTGGCGCGCTCTGCGCGCTGGCCACGACCAACCCCACGGCCAGCAGGCTGGCCAGGCAGGCGACCAGCAGCAGAGCGTCCCGGATCGCCCGGTTCGGGTCCTCGTGTACGGCCAGTTGGGCGGTCCGCTCGGCGTCCATCGGCCAGATTTTGTGCCAGACCAGCACGAGCCAGCTCAGCGCGCCCACGTCCCAGCCGGCCAGCGCGGCGAGCGGCACTGGCAGCATCAGCGTGAAAACGCCGCCGGCGATGACGCCGACCACCGCCACCACGGCGAGCTGCTTCGCAGCAGCCGGGAAACGTACGTCCGCTGGCCGGTCGGGGCCGGTCTGGGTCATTCGGGACGCTCCCGGGTCGGGTGGTGGGCGCCGCCGCCGGGTCAGATGCCGCGCAGATGCTGCGAGACCCGGTTGTGCTTCTTGTCCCGGGCCTGCTCGGCCCGCTGGGCGGGGCTCACCTCGGGCGCCGCCTCGATCCCGGCCGACCGGGCGACCTCGGTCCCGTTGGCGTAGTCCACCGGCGGGAGGGCGCGCAGCGCCTTCAGAACGTCCGGCGGGGCGCCTTCCCGTTCGGCCTCGCGGACCACGTCGTTCTTCTCGGCCGGGTAGTCCAGGCTCGACAGGTACTGCAGGACGTCGGCGTAGCTCGCCATGGCATGGGCTCCCTCGGGCATCGATGTGGTGACGACCGGCGGCGGTTACCCGACCGCCGGCCGGTCACGCCCACCCGGCGCAGGAAACCGGCGCCGTTTCCACCGGGCCGTCGCGGGTACCCGCAGGCGCCGACGCGAGCCAAGGGAGTACGCGATGAACTACGACACCTTCATCGACCAGGTTTCCCAGCGCACCGCGACGTCGTCCGAGCGGGCGGTCGAGTTGACCCGGGCCGTGCTGGAGACGTTCGCGGAGCGGTTGACCGGCGGTGAGAACCTGGACCTGGCCGCCCAGCTGCCCCAGCCGTTGCAGCTGGTGCTCAAGCCGAGCCCGAGCACCGAGCAGGCCGACCGGTTCGGTGCGGCCGAGTTCGTCGCCCGGGTCGCGTTGCGGGCCGGCGTGGACGAGCCGGCTGCTCGGGACGCCAGCCGGGCGGTCTTCACCACCCTGCGCGAGGCGATCACCGGCGGCGAGTTCGACGACGTGGCGACTCAGCTGCCGCGTGACTACCGGGGTCTGGTCGAGCAGGCGATGGCTCCCGGGGCGACGCTGCGCCGTGGCTGACGGGCACGACGCACAGCGGTCGTCCGGGGCACGCACAGCGGTTTACCAGGGCAACCATCGATGTCCCGCTTGGCATGGCGATTCAGCCTGGCCTAACCTTGTCGTGCGAGGGGAGTACTTCCCACGAACCATTCCGGTCAGTACGGCGCGCCCGGCGCGCCTCGGGTGGTTGCCCATCAGGTGGTGGGTGAAGGAGACCTCGAACATGACGGTGTTCGAGGAGACCCCACATGAGCGAAGTGTCATACCTGTCCGCCGCCAGTGACCTGTCGTCGGTGGGCACGCCCACGCTGTGGGCGGTCACCATCATCGGCGTGCTCCTGCTGCTGGTGCTTGACTTCCTGGTCACGCGTCGCCCGCACGAGGTGTCGATGCGGGAGGCCATCGGCTGGTCGGCGTTCTACATCGCGCTGCCGCTGGCGTTCGGCGCCTGGATCTGGTCGCGCTTCGGCTCCCAGCAGGGCGTGGAATACCTCACCGGTTACCTGGTGGAGAAATCGCTCTCGGTCGACAACCTGTTCGTCTTCATGTTGCTGCTGGCCGCGTTCGCGGTGCCGGCGGTGCTCGCCCAGCGGGTGCTGCTCTACGGCATCGCCGGCGCGCTGGTGTTGCGGGCCGTCTTCATCGCCCTCGGCGCGGCGGCGTTGCAGACCCTCGACTTCGCCTTCCTGCTCTTCGCGATCATCCTCATCGCCACCGCGGTGAAGCTGCTGCGCGACGCCATGTCCGGGCATCAGCAGGAAGTCGACATCAACAACATGCGCGCGGTGAAGCTGCTGCGCCGGTTCATGCCGGTGGTCGACGACTACCACGGCACCAGGATGACCGTCCGGCAGGGCGCGAAGCGGGCACTCACCCCGTTCGCCCTGGTGGTCGTCGCGGTGCTGGCCACCGACATCGTCTTCGCTGTCGACTCGGTGCCGGCGGTCTACGGCATCACCGAGGACCCGTACCTGGTCTTCGCCACCAACGCGTTCGCCCTGCTCGGCCTGCGGGCGCTCTACTTCGTCCTGCACGCGGCCCTGAGCCGGCTGGTGCACCTCAGCTACGGCCTGGCCATCATCCTGGCGTTCATCGGCCTCAAGCTGGGTCTGCACTGGGCGCACGGCATCTGGGACAGCGTGCCGGAGATCCCCACCCTGGCCTCGCTCGGCGTGATCATCGGTGTGCTGGTGGTGGTCACCGTGACCAGCCTGCGCGCCACCCGCGGCGGCGACCTGCCCGAGGACCGCAAGGTGGTCGCGGAGCGGCACTGACCGCGCCCCGCCGGGGCGACGAGGAGGTACGCGGGAAAGCTCCCGCTCTCACCGGCGCGGGTGGTACGACTGTGCAATGGGAATCGTGTCACCGGGCTTTCAGGGTCGGCCCCGAACGCAGGAGCCGGCCCTGCCACCCGGTCAGTACCTGACCGAGGACTTCCCGGTGCTCTCGGCCGGCCCGACGCCCCGGGTCTCCCTGGACACCTGGGAGTTCGTCATCGCCGCCGAGAACGGCAGCGAGCACCGGTGGTCGTGGCAGGAGTTGATGGCCCTGCCGCAGGAGACGCCGATGGTGGACATCCACTGCGTCACCCGCTGGTCCAAGCTCGGCACCAACTGGCAGGGCGTCTCCCTGGACACGCTGCTCGCCGACGTGGACACGGGGGCGCACTTCGCGCTCGCGCACTCCTACGGCGGGTACACCACCAACCTGCCACTGGACGACCTGCGCGGCGGCCGGGCCTGGGTGGTGCACACCTTCGACGGCGCGCCGCTGCCCGCCGAGCACGGTGGGCCGGCGCGGTTGCTGGTGCCGCACCTGTACTTCTGGAAGTCCGCGAAGTGGGTGCGCGGCATCCGGCTCAAGACGATGGACGAGCCGGGGTTCTGGGAGACCGCCGGGTACCACGACTACGGCGACCCGTGGCGCGAACAGCGGTACCAGGGTGACTGAGCGCGCCGTGGCGACGAGCAGACCGCCCCGGACGGCCAACCGGTGGCAGGTGGCCCGGCTGGTGGAGCGCCGGGTGGAGACGCCGACCGCGCAGACCCTGGTGCTCGAGGTCCCGGACTGGCCGGGGCACCTGCCCGGGCAGCACGTCGACCTGCGACTGACCGCCCCGGACGGCTACCAGGCGGCCCGGTCGTACTCCATCGCCGGGCCCGTCGTGGACGGGCCGGGCGGGCCGCGCGTCGAGGTGACCGTCCAGCGTGTGCACGACGGCGAGGTGTCCCCGTACCTCATCGACGTTTTTGGTGACGGCGACCCGTTGGAGGTCCGCGGACCGCTCGGTGGTTGGTTCATCTGGCGGCCGGAGGAGACCGCGCCGGTGCAGCTCGTCGCCGGCGGTTCGGGCATCGTGCCGTTGATGGCGATGATCCGGGCCCGCCGGGCGGCCGGCAACAAGGCGCCGTTCCGGCTGATCTACTCGGTGCGCACCCCCGGCGACGTGATCTACGCCGACGAGCTGCGCCGCCGGGTCCGCGACGACTTCGGCCTGGACATCGCGTACGTCTACACCCGGGAGGCGCCCGAGGGTTGGCGCGGCGAACCGCACCGCATCGGGCTGGCCGACGTCAACACGCACGGCTGGCCACCGGACCTGCAACCGCTCACCTACGTCTGCGGCCCGACCGCGTTCGTGGAAACCGTGGCCGATCTGCTGGTGGGGCTCGGCCACCCGTCACGGCAGGTCAAGACCGAACGTTTCGGTCCCACCGGCTGACCGCTCGCCCCCGCAACGTCGAGGAGAACCGATGACCGAGATGTCGTACCTGGACGGCAACATGCTCGACGGCCCGATGCGCGAGCTGTTCACCGTGGACCTGAGCAGCGCGACGGGCCGCTGCGAAAGCTGCGGGATGACCGGCTCGATGGCCAGCCTGCACGTCTACTCGCACGCCCCGGGCCTCGTCGCGCGCTGCCCGTCCTGTGAGCAGGTGATGCTGCGGCTGGTCCGCGGGCCCGACCGGGCCTGGCTGGACATGCGCGGCACCACGTTCCTCCAGGTGCCGATGCCGATGGAGCAGCCCTTCCCCGGCCCGCTCTGACCGGCCCGGTCGGCGTTGCCCGCCGGAGGCAGAATGGCCGTGGCTGGCACAGTGGTTCGCCCGCTCGGCCAGGGGAAGCGGTCAACCCTTTCAGGCACCCAGGAGGTCGTAGGCCCGGGCGATGTCGTCGGCCCAGGGCGCGTCGTGGTCCCGTTCGAACGCGCGGTGCAGGCGGTCGCGGACGGTGTCTCGGCGTAACCAGTCGCCGAGGACGCCCGGCTTCGGACGGGCGAAGTTGAGGCTGCTGACCGCCGCGGCCAGGTGACGGTCCGCCGACGAGGTGAGCGTCGCGTCCCAGACCGCAAGGAACCGTTGCATCCGCTCCCCGGCCGCGCATGCCGCGTCGAGGAACGTCGCCGGGTCGGTGAACGACCCGAGCCGGGAGGGATGGTCCGCCAGCAACGACCGCCACACCGCGTCGAGGTACGCGTCGACGGCCTCCTGCTCGACGCGCGGCCAGGTGCGCCACTCCTGATGGGAGACCGTGCCCAGGACGATGACCGGGTACAGCTCCTCAGACACGAGCAGACGCTCAAGGAGTACGGGAAGCAGGCTCTTCACGTCATCACGGTCGCCGACCGTGCTGCCGAGGCTGATGGTCAGTGAGAACAGGTCGTGCTCGTCGACCATCACGGAGCCCTCACAGTGCGGACAACCGCCGAGCACCGCCCGGCGCGGGTACCGGGCGAACGCGTCCCGTACGCGGGCCAGGGCCGTGGTCAGCTCATCGTCCACCGGACGATTCTCGCACCGACGATCCACACGTTTACCGTGCCGTTCCGGCGAGCAGCCACCGCCGGACGGGAATCTCCAGCAGCACTCGCTCGCTGCCCAGGCCGACCTGTCGGCTGACGTCCCAGCCGTCGTACTTGCTCGCGAACGCCTCGACGACCGGGCTCGGGAACCCGTCGCGGTGCACGCGCGCGTCGCCCTCGGCCACGACCGGGGCGTCGCCCCCCTCCAGGGCCAGGGACACCCGTGGATCGGCCAGGACGTTGCGGACCTTGACGCTGCGGCTGTCGGCGCCGATCCACCAGGTCCCGGCGATGTGGACGAACCAGACCGGCGTCAGGTGAGGGGAGCCGTCGCGCCGCACCGTACACAGCCAGACGTTCCGCTCCCGACCGAGTCGCACCTCGACGTCGGTCGGCAGGACTGAGGGGGATGGGCTCACCGGGCCAGTGGATCACAGCGCCGCGCGGCCTGCCGAATACTCGGGTGCGGGCGACCCTACTCGTCCCTAGGCTTGCCGCTCCATGGACCGCGCGGCGTGCTGCCGGATCGGAGATGAGCGAAGCGATGACGTCCCACCTGTTCGCGATCAGCTACGACGCAGCCGACCCCGTCCGTCTCGGGCGGTTCTGGGCCGCGCTCCTGGGTCGGGAGATGGTGGCTGACCCACGGGACGGCGTCCTGGTCCTGCCCGGCGCCGACACCGAGCTTCGACTCCGCTTCGTGCCGGCCCAGCAGCCGAAGACCGTGCAGAACCGGATGCACGTCGATCTGACCAGCGGCTCCCTGGAGGAGCAGCAGCGGACGGTGGCCAGGGCGCTGGAGCTCGGCGGACAGCACACCGACGTCGGTCAGCTCCCGGAGGAGAGGCACGTGGTGCTCGCCGACCCCGAGGGCAACGAGTTCTGCGTGATCGAGCCGGGCAACAACTTCCTCGCCGGCTGCGGGTTCACGGGAGCGCTCGCCTGCGACGGCTCGCAGGCGGTCGGGTATTTCTGGAGCGAAGCGCTGGGATGGCCGCTGGTGTGGGACCAGGACGAGGAGACCGCGATCCAGTCGCCGCTCGGCGGCACGAAGATCACCTGGGGTGGGCCGCCGATGATGCCCAACGGCGGCAGGGACCGGCTGCACTTCGACGTGGCCCCGCCTGCCGACGGTGACCAGCGGGCCGAGGTCGACCGGCTGCTCTCGCTCGGGGCGACGCTCCTGCACGCCGGCGGGAGCGACACAGGCCGGGTGCTGATGGCCGATCCCGACGGCACCGCGTTCTGCCTGTTGAGGCCCCGACAGCCGGGGTCTACCGCGTGAAGTAGGCGGCGCTCTGCGGGTCCGCCGGGTAGTAGGACTCGATGGCGATCTCGTCGATCGTGACGTCCATCGGGGTGCCGAACGTGGTGATGGTGGAAAACAGCCGCAGCTCCCGTCCGTCGATCCGGAGGATCATCGGGATCACCACGTCGGCGTCGACCCGTTGGCCCACCGGGTCCTCGGGCACCTGGTGCAGCAGTTCTTCGTAGAGCGCGGTGAGTTCCGCGTCGGGGGCGATGGCGAGCTGGCGCGAGATCCGGGTGCGGAACACCGCTCGCACGTCTGCCAGATTGACGACCAGGGAAGCGAGCCCGCGCGGGTCCAGGCCCAGCCGCACCAGGTTCACCGGTGGCCGCAGCAGATCGGGCGCGACGCGCGCGAAGAACGGGTCCACCGCGCGGTTGGTCAGCACGATGTTCCACCGGCGGTCGAACGCCAGCGCCGGATAGGGCTCGTGCGCCTGGAGCACCCGGCGGACCGCGTCGAGGGCGGCCGACAGAGCGGTGTCGTCGAGCGGACGCTCCGCGTACCGGGGCGCGAAGCCGGCGGCGAGCAGCAGCCGATTGCGATCCCGCAGTGGCACGTGGAGCTGGTCGGCGAGCCGCAGGATCATGTCCGCGCTCGGCGTGGACCTCCCGGTCTCCACCAGGCTGACGTGACGAGCCGAGACGTCCGCGGCGATCGCCAGGTCGAGCTGGCTGAGCCCCCGGCGCTGCCGCCACTGCCGCAGGAGTGCCCCGACCGTGTACACGATCAGGAGCGTACTCATCGTCGCGCCGTACGCCATGAAGTGCGATTTCATCGACAACCGCCACGGCCGTGGAAACACTGGGGCCCATGACCACTGAGAACAAGGGCATCGTCCAACGGGCGCTGGCGGGGCTGATCGAGACGGGCGACGTGAACACCCTCGCCTCGTTCCTCAGCGACGACTTCCTCCACCACCGGTCGGATGCGACCACCTCGACCAAGGCGGAATGGCTCGCCGCTGTCCATGCCGCGCTCGGCCCGACCGCCGGCATGCAGGTCGAGATCCTTCACCTGCTGGCCGACACCGATCACGTCGTGGTGCACTCGCGACGCCGGCTACCCGACGCGGGACCGGAGATCGTGGTCGTCGACGTCCTGCGGGTCGCCGACGGGCTGATCGCCGAGGTATGGGAAATCATCGAACCCGTGGCCCAGACCGCCGTCAACGCGGCGTGGTGGGAACCAGCGCGCCTCTAGATCGGCGGCGTGCGGCCGGTGCGGACGGCGTACGCCCGCTTCATCTTGATGTAGTTGCCGCACCCGGCCATCGAGCACCAGCGGCGGGCCTGGTTGCGGGAGGAGTCGTAGTAGGCCCAGCGGCACGTGTCGCGGGCGCAGACCTTGAGCCGCGCCCAGGCGCCGGCCTCGGCGGCCCGGCGGACGGCGTCGACAAGACCGGCAACGGCCTGGCCCAGGGGAGTGCCGGCGGTGGTGACCAGGCGGTGGCCGTCGTCCGCGAAGCGCAGCGTGACGGGCAGCCCGGCCAGCGCCCGGTTGAGTCGGTCGAGCGCGCCCGGGTCGGCCTGGTGGCCGGCGTGGCCGAGCAGCACCGCGCGCAGGCCCTCCCGGACCGTGACGGCCAGGTCGAGGTCCGCGGGCCCGAGGTGCGTGCCGGCCGGCATCAGCTGCCGTTCGACGAACCAGTCGCGGAGGTGGTCGGGGCTGGTCAGCGTCTCGTGGTCGATCTGCTGCTCGACGGTGTTGACGAAGTCCCGGATCAGCCGGGCGGCGGCCGGCACCGCTGCGTCGTCGTCCACCGACCACCTCCCTCTTCTTGACACCACCGTATCGCCTTGACAGGTGTCAAATCGCCTGCGAGGGCCGGAACTACACCAGTGAAATGGTTTTGCTGGTGTGATGTCGGTCGGGAAGGGCGGCTCGTGGCCTCCACGCTCAGGGACGTGGCCCGGCTCGCCGGGGTGTCGGTGAAGACCGTCTCCAACGTGGTCAACGGCTATCCCCACGTGAGCCCCGACGTGCGACGTCGGGTCGAGGCGGCCGTCGCCGAGCTGCACTACCGGCCGAACGCGTCCGCCCGGAACCTGCGCACCGGGCGCACCGGCGTGCTCGCCCTCGTCCTACCGACCACCGACCTGCCGTACGCCGGCGACCTCGCCCGTGCGGTCGTCCACGCTGCGGCACAGCAGGGTTACCGCGTCGTCGTCGCGCACGAAGATCAGCCCACGTCGTCGGGCCTGCACGACGCCCGCATGATCCCCGTGGACGGCGTCCTGGTCGGTGCCCCCGTCACGCCGGGCGAAGTGGGCCGAGCTGTCGCCGCCACCGGCCCACCCGTCGTGCTGATCGGCAGCGCACCCCCCGATCAGCGGTGCGACCGGGTCAGCATCGATGTCGCCCAGGCCGCCGAGGACGCGACGAACCATCTGCTGCGCGCTGGTCGCCGCCGGATCGCCGCGATCGGTGAGCGCCCCGCAGTCAGCCCGCACCCGGGTACGCCCGGATACCACCGGGCGCTCCGTCGGGCCGGGCTGGCGCCGGTGCCCGGTCGGCTGCTGCCGGCGCAGCACCACCGCCGGGCCGACGGCTACCGGGCCGCCCGCGAACTGCTCGTCGGCCCGGATCGCCCGGACGCGATCCTCTGCTCCTCCGACCCGCTCGCCATCGGTGCGATGCGGGCCGCCTTCGACGTCGGGCTGCGCGTCCCGGACGACGTCGCGGTGATCGGCATCGGCGACATTGAGGAGGGGCGCTACTCGCGGCCCACCCTGAGCACCGTCGCTGTGGACACCGGCTTTCTCGCCCGGGAGGCCGTGGCCCGCCTCGCCGTCCGGATCGGCCAACCCGACGCCGCGCTCGCCGACATCGTCGCGCCGCACACCGTGCTGCCCCGGGAGAGCACCGACGCCACGCCGCGGTGACGCGGGGCGACGGCCGGCCGCCGGTTGGACAACGGCGGCGTCGGTCGGTCAGAGTGGTCCGCCGTGAGGTACCTGCGTACCGGTGGTCCCGCCGCGATCCGGCGGCCCCGGCCCACCGACTCCGACGAGTTCGTCGCCGCCGTGCGGCGCAGCCACGACCTGCACCACCCGTGGTTGGTCGCGCCTGGCAGCCCCGAGGAGTACGACAGCTACCTGCGCCGGATCCGCCGCCGGGACAGCGCCGGCTACCTGATCTGTGACCGGGCCAGTGGCGAGATCGCCGGCTACGTGAACATCAGCGGGATCGTGCTGGGCGCGCTGCGCGGCGGGTTCCTGGGGTACGCGGCGTTCCGGCCGTACAGCGGGACCGGGCACGCGTCGGCGGGCGTCGCCCTGGTGATCGACCACGCGTTCACCACGGTGGGGCTGCACCGGTTGGAGGCGAACATCCAGCCGGGCAACGAGCCGTCCCGGCGGGTGGCCCGCAAGCTCGGCTTCCGGCTGGAGGGCTTCTCCCCGGACTACCTGTTCATCGACGGCGCCTGGCGCGACCACGAGCGTTGGGCGATCACCGCGCCCTCGGCGTGAGCGGGTCGGCCGCCGAGCCCGACGGGTCGCGGACCCACCGCTGAGCGGCGCGGCAACAGCTTTCACCCGGAGCGGGTGATGACTCCTGGTAGTCGATGCTCCTACGGTGGGTGTCATGTCTGCCGTGCGTGCGACCCCTGCCGATCCCACCCCCGGCCTGCTCGTCGCGGACGGGGACAGCGGCGACCAACGAGCTATTCCGCCCGAGCTGGGCCCCGATTCCCTCGCGGTGCTCAGTGGGCCCACGTTCCTCTACTCCAACGCGTGCGGGGATGTCCCGACAGGCAGCATCGGCGGGCTCATCCACTTGGACACCCGCCTGATCAGCGGCTGGAACCTGACCGTCAACGGCGGCGAGCTGCTAGTGCTGCGCTCCGAGACGATCGACCACTACTCCGCCCAGCACGTGCTCACCAACCCGGAGCTGCCCGGGCTGCCGCCGAACGCTCTGGGCCTGCGGCGGCTGCGCTACGTCGGCGACGGTTTTCACGAGCGCGTGGGGCTGGTCTCGTTCCGGTTGGAGCCGGTCCGGGTGGAGCTGCGGTTGGCCGTCGCCGCCGACTTCGCCGACCTGTTCGAGGTCAAGTCGACGGTCCGGGACCGCTCCGCCGAGATCACCCGTGATCACGCCGCCGACGGGTCCGAGCTGTGTTTCTCCTATCGGCGCGGCGACTTCTCCGCGCAGACCCGGGTGTGCTGCTCAAGGCCGGCAGATCGCATCGAGGGCGACGACCTGATCTGGGAGCTGGATCTGGGCCCCCGCGAGGAGTGGCAGGTCGACCTGCACGTTCCGCTGCCACCCGGGATGGGGGTCGTCGAGCCGGTCCGGGGCGACATCGCCGACATCGTCCACGGCCGGGCCGACGACCCGCTGCGCCGGTGGACCGAGGACCGGGCGGTGCTGAGCAGCGACAACGTGCCGCTCGAGCGCACCGTACGCCAGTCCCGCGACGACCTGTCGGCGCTGCGGCTCGACCTGGAGGTCAAGGGCCAGCGGATCATGCTGCCCGGTGCGGGACTGCCCTGGTTCCTCGCCGTCTTCGGACGGGACACCCTGATCACCGCCTACCAGACGTTGGTCGCCGGGCCTGCGCTGGCGAGGGGCGCGCTGCTCGCCCTTGCCCGCCTCCAGGGCGACACGTGCGACGACTTCACCGACGAGGAACCCGGCAAGATCCTGCACGAGGTACGCAGCGGTGAGCTGACCCGCAGTGGCGAGAAACCGTACGGGCCGTACTACGGCACCGCCGATGCCACCCAACTCTGGCTGATCCTGCTCTCCGAGTACTGGCGCTGGACCGGTGACGACGAGACTGTCCGACTCCTGCGGGGCAACGCGGTGGCGGCGCTGCGCTGGATCGACGACTACGGCGACCGGGACGGCGACGGCTACGTCGAGTACGCGACCCGGTCGCCCGAGGGGCTGGGCAACCAGTGCTGGCGGGACTCCCCGGACGGCGTCTGCTTCGCCGACGGCAGGATCCCCGTCCTCCCGCTGGCCACCTCCGACCTGCAGGGCTACACCTACGACGCCAAACTTCGACTGGCCGAGTTGTTCGACGGGCCGTTGGACGACCCCACGTTGGCGCGCCGGCTGCGCGACGAGGCCAACACCCTGCACGCGCGGTTCAACCAGGACTTCTGGATCGAGGAGCGGGGCGGCTACTACGCGGTCGCGCTGGACGGCGACAAGAACCGCGTCGATTCCAAGACGTCGAACATGGGTCACCTGCTGTGGAGCGGAATCGTGCCGCCGGAGCGGGCCGACGCGGTGGTGCGACAACTCATGTCGCCGGACATGTTCTCCGGTTGGGGCATCCGCACCCTGTCCCGGGAGGAGCGGCTCTACAACGCCCTCGGCTACCACCTGGGCACGGTCTGGCCGCACGACAACTCGATCGCCGCGCTCGGCCTGGCCCGGTACGGCTACCGGGCCGAGTCGAACCGGATCAGCCTGGCGATGTTCGAGGCGGCCGAGCAGTTCGGCCACCGGTTGCCGGAGGCGCTCAGCGGGTTCGACCGGGAACGGCTGCTGTTCGCCGTGCCGTACCCGACCGCGTGCAGCCCGCAGGCCTGGGCGGCCGGCACGCCGCTGGCCCTGATCCGCGCCATGCTCGGCATCAACCCGGTCGAGGGCCGGTTGGTGCTCGACCCGGACATCCCCGAGGAACTGGGGCGGATCACTGCCGACCGGGTGCGGGCCTTCGGTCAGGAGTGGGGCGTGGAGGCGGTGCGCACCAGCGGCCACGTCCGGCTCCAACCCAGCTGACCTCGGCTGGCGCGTCCGACGTTTGTCCCGGGCTCCGACGGGAAACGGCCCGCAATGACGAAACCTCGTGTGGTGATCGTGGGGGCCGGGTTCGCCGGTTACCACGCGGCGAAGACGTTGAGCCGGATCGCCCGGGACCGGGCCGAGATCGTGCTGCTGAACTCCACCGACTACTTCCTCTACCTGCCGTTGCTGCCCGAGGTGGCGGCCGGGGTGGTCGAGCCCAAACGGATCGCGGTGCCGCTGACCGGGACGCTCAAGGGCGTACGCGTGGTGATCGGCGAGGCGGACCACGTCGACCTGCAGAACCGCTGGGTCGGCTTCACCCAGGCCGAGGGGGAGAAGAACCGGCTGGCGTACGACCGGTTGGTGCTCGCCGTGGGCAGCGTCAACAAGCTGCTGCCCATCCCGGGGGTCACCGAGTACGCGCACGGCTTCCGCGGCCTGCCCGAGGCCGTCTACCTGCACGACCACATCGTTCGTCAGCTTGAGCTGGCCGAGCAGGCCGAGGACCCGGCCGAGCAGCAGGCCCGGTCCACGTTCGTGGTGGTCGGCGCGGGCTACACCGGCACCGAGGTCGCCGCGCACGGGCAGCTGTTCACCGACGCGCTGCACGCCCAGCGGCCCCGGCTCACCGTCCGCCCCCGCTGGATGCTGCTCGACGTCGCGTCGCGGGTGCTGCCGGAGCTGGACAAGCGGATGTCGGACACCTCGCACAAGGTGCTCAACCGGCGTGGGGTGGACGTGCGGATGGGCACCTCGGTGGCCGAGGCGACCTGCGACGGGGTGAAGCTCACCGACGGCGAGTACGTGCCGACGTGCACTCTGGTGTGGTGTGTGGGGGTGCGCCCCGACCCGTTCGTCAACGAGCTGGGCCTGCGGACCGACCGGGGTCGACTGGTCACCGACGAGTTCCTCAACGTCCCCGGCTATCCGGAGGTGTACGCGTGCGGCGACGCCGCCGCGGTGCCCGACCTGGTGAACCCGGGCAAGGTCTGCGGGATGACCGCCCAGCACGCGCAGCGCCAGGGCAAGCGTGCGGCGTACAACATCGCCGCGTCCTACGGTTTCGGCAAGCGCAAGCCGTACAAGCACCACGACCTGGGCTGGGTCGTCGACCTGGGTGGCAAGGACGCGGCGGCGAACCCGTTGCACGTCAACCTGGGCGGGCTGCCGGCCAAGGCGGTCACCCGGGCGTACCACCTGATGGCGATGCCGGGAAACCGTACGCGGGTCACCGCCGACTGGGCGCTGGACGCCGCGCTGACCCGGTCGGCGGTCCAGCTGGGGTTGGTGCCGGCCAACGCGGTGCCGTTGGAGAGCACCTCACCCGAGGTCGCGACCCGGGCCCGCTGAACCTCGCACCACCCGGCCGGTCAGCCCTGCGGGGCGGGACCGGCCGGTCGGCGTGACCGCGGTTGCGGACCGGCGGGTGGGGCGGGCCGGAGTCGGCGTGGCCCGTACTCGCGCAGCAGGGTCTGCACGATGCCGGCGGCGGGGATGGCCAGCAGCGCGCCGAGCAGGCCGGCCAGCTCCGCGGCGAGCAGCACGCTGACCAGCACGGTCAGCGGGTTGAGCCGGACCGCCCGGGACAGGATGAGCGGCTGGAGCAGGTGGTTCTCCACCTGCTGGTAGACCACGAAGAAGACGAGCACGACGATCCCGGCCGTGGGGGAGTGCAGGAAGCCGGCCCCGGCCGCGATCACCGCGCCCAACGTCGCACCGACCAGCGGTATCAGGTCGGTCACCGCCACCAGCAGGGCGATCACGGCCGCGAACGGCACGCCGGTGAGGGCCAGCACCACGTAGGTCAACACCCCGCAGATCACGCTGATCAGCAGGTTGCCGGTGAGGTAACCGGTGACGGTGCGCGACACCTCCCGGCCCACCCGGCGCAGCCGGTCGCCCTGACCGTCCCCGGCCGCCGCGAGCAGGCCGCGGGTGATCCGCGGCGCCTCCAACACCATGAGGTACGCCAACACGACGACCGTGACCAGCCCGGCGACCGTCTCGACGACGCCGCGCAGCACGCCCACCGCGGGTTGACGCAGTCGGGTCCCCAGGTCGCGGAGCTGGTCGGAGTGTTCGCTGACGTAGCGTCGCGCGCCGGTGCGCTCCAGCAGTTGTCCCAGCGGACCCTGGCCGGCGCGGGCGTCGTGCAGCAGCTCGGGCGCCCGGTCGGCGAACCGGCCCAGCTCCCCGAACAACGGCACCAGGATGAGCGCGGCCAGGAGCGCCACCAGCACGAACGCGGCGAGGAACACCAGCAGCGTGGCCAGGGCCCGACGCCGCACGAGACGCCGTTGCAGCCGGTCCACGAGGGGCTTGAGCGCCACGGCGAAGAACGCGGCGACCACGACCCAGACCAGCACCCGGCGGGTCGCGTACACGAACGCCAGCGCGAACGCGGTCGCCAGGACCAGGCCGATCACGATCAGGGTGTGCCGGGCGGTCACCCGATCGTCGGCGTTGCTCATCCGCCGCGCCTTCCCCGCGCTCGCCGTCGGAAACCCGGCATTGTGGGCGCGACCGGTGTGTTCTGGTCCAGACGCGAGCCGGCGGGGCGTAGGTGCTCAGCGGTCGTCGTCGGTGACGGGGTGGGCGCCGGCGACGAAGGTGTCGAGCGCGGCGGCGTGCAGCAGACCGCCGGGCACCGGGTCACGCAGGGCCGCCACCGCCAGCCGCCCGACCGGCAGACCTCCGGGGCGCGACGTCGCGGCCAGCACCAGGTTTCCGTACCGCCGGCCCCGCAGCATCCGCCGGTCGCCGAGGACGCACACGTCGGCGAAGACCGCCCGCAACGTGGCCACCTGCGCCCGGGTGCCGACCAGTGGCGGCAGGTCCGTGACGTTGACCAGGTACGTCCCGCCCGGGCGGAGGGTGCGGGCCACGTCGGCGGCGAACTCGACGGTGCGCACGTGCCGGGGCATCTGGGCCGCCCGGTAGATGTCGGCGATCACCAGGTCGTAGGAACCGGCCGGGGTGGCGGTGAGCGCGTCCCGGGCGTCGGCGACCTCCACCCGCACCTGCGGCGGCAGCGGCGGCAACTCCCGGGCGACCAGCTCCACCACGGCGGGGTCCCGCTCGACGACTTGTTGCGGGGAGCCGGGCCGGGTGGCGGCCAGCCACCGGGGCAGCGTCAACGCGCCGCCACCCAGGTGCAGAACGCTCAACGGGACGCCGGCCGGGGCCGCCACCTCCACCGCCGAGGCGATCCTTCGGACGTACTCGAAGTGCAGGTGCCGGGGATCGGAGACATCCACGTACGACTGCTCGACCCCGGCGGACAGCAGTGTCCGCCCGGTCCGGCGGACCGGGTCGGCGACCAGCTCCAGCCGGTCGGCGGCGCGGTTCATGAGCGGCACGCTAGCCGAACCCACGGTCCACGACGCCGGTGACCCGGCACGGCCGACGGGCCGGCGGAGCGGGGATGCTCCCCGTCCGCCGGCCCGCCCGGGTCAGGGCTGCCGGTCAGCCGCCGGCCATCCCGGCCCCCACCTCGTCGATCGCGTCGTCGATCTGGTGGGCGAGGTCCACGTCGAGCGCGGTCACCCCGTCGGCCTGACTGGTCCGTACGGTCAACACGGCGGCGGTGCCACCGGGGCGTCCGATGCTCGGGCCGCGGCCGTTGTCCTGGCGCAGCCGGTCGAGCCGGGCGAGCACCCGGTCCAGGTTGTCCGGTGGCAGCGCGACCACCCGGTAGAGGCCCTGACTGTCGCCGGCCCAGTACGGCAGGTCGTCCAGTGCCGCACTGATCTCGTCCGCGCCCAGGGTGGGCGTGGTGGTGGAGGCGCCCACGAGGCCGCCGCCGGCCTCCGGTGGGTTCAGCAGGTCCCGCAGACCGTCGGGTACGTGCAACGACTCGACCAGGTCGCCGTCCTGCTCGGCGAGCGCGGCAATCGTCGCCTCGGCCTGGTAGCGGGCCTGCTCCGGGGTGTTGCCGCTGATCCGACCCACCTCGGCCAGGAAGCCGGGCAGGTCCCGGTGCCGCTCGATGCCGTCGACCGGCAGCACGTCGTGCAGGGACGCGGGCACGGCCGCGAGCAGCCGCTGCCGCTCGGCCGCCTCCAGCGCGAACGCGAGGACCAGCACTGTCGCCTCGGTGCCCACCTTGGCCGTCTTGAAGTCGACCCCGGCCCGACGTCGGACCTCGTCGACCAGGTCGTGGTAGCCCATGCTGCGCACGCCGGCCGCGCCACTGGGCGGGGACGGCTGCGGCCGCGGGTTGTCGGCGCTGCCGAGCGGCGGCGGTGCCGGCCCGCCACGCGTGCTGTCCGGCTTGTGCGGCCCGGCCGCCGGCGGGCCGGCTCGCTTGCCCGCATCGAGGCTCTTGAGCTGCTTGGAGGCGCTCAGGCTGGCACCGATCTCACTGGGTTGGCGACTCTGTTCGCGGGCCTGCCGGGCCAGAGCCCGGCGCCTCTGGTTGTCGCCTTCCATCTGCTTGCGCATGCTGGCATCCCTTCCGCTGGGGATCGTGGCTGCTCCGGTCGCCTTCCCGCCGTCCCCGAGAAGGAAACGGAGGCCGCCGGCCGGGTCGGACCGACCTGCGCCACGCTTCATCCGGCCGGGGTGAGGGGTGCTCACCCGCACGGCCCGCACGATCGGCTCAGGACCGGAGTTCTTCCGAGGTACGCGGAAGGAAGGTCGTCATGAAGCAGATCGTCGAGATCGTCCCCGCTCGACCCGGCTGGTACGCGCGCTGGCAACTCACGGCCGATCTCACCAGGTGTTACCCGGTGAGCCTGTGGGCGCTGCTCGAGGAGGCCGACGGGACCGGCCGTGAGGTGGTCGGCATGGACTGCATCGGCCAGTGGCCCGGCGCGGACGACAACGAGGCGGGTGGGCAGTTCGTCCGCTACCTGTACCAGACGCCCGATTCGGGACAGCCCGAGGACGTCGAACCGCCCTCGACCGGCGAGCTGCGTGAGAGCGGACCCCGGCTCCAGGCGATGACGGCACCCTAGACATTCCTCCGGCCCCCGACCCCAGGTCCCAGGGTCGGGGGCCACCCCGTCCCGGGGTGGCCGGAGATCAGCCGGTGGCGCGGAGGTCGTCGGCGTGCTCGACGGCCAGCAACTCGGCCAGGCCGGTGCGGTCGAGCATCCGCTGCAACTGCGGGCTGACCCCGGTCAGCCGGAGCGCCCGGGCGCTCCGTAGCACCACCAGCAGCGCGCTGAGCCCGGAGGAGTCGCAGAGGCTCACGCCGGTCAGGTCGATCAGCACCTCGTCGCCACCCAGGTCGGCCGCCGCGGCGGTCAGCTCGGGTGCGGTGTCGTAGTCGAGCTCGCCGGTCAGCTGAAGGAGGACGCGCCCGGCGTCGAGCCGGGTCGTCTCGATGGTCAGCAGCTGATCGGACATCCCACCATGTTCCCAGCCCTGCTGGAGAACGCAACGCCGGGGGCGACATCCGCGCGCCCATTCGACCGTCCGGTGTCCCTCAGGCCGTGGTGGCGACGCCGGCAACGGCTGTGAGGTGCCGCTTTCCGCGTACCGGCGTAGGGTGGTCGGAGACTTTTGACCATGGACGCCGGTTCCGGCACGGGTTCGGGTGGACGACAAGGAGTGAGGCTCAGCTGGTGACTGCTACCGACGTCAGGGACTGGGACCCGGGCGACGGACGGCTTCCCACGCCGAGTACGACACGGCCCCCGGCGTGGTCCGCCGACGTCACGCCCCGATCCACCGCCGCACTGCCGCCGCTCGCCCCCGACCGGGATCCCGCCGCCCCCGACTGGTTCGAGGTCGTCGAGCACTTCCGGGAGGGCCTTGTCGTCTGCGACGCCGACGGCGTCGTACGACACGTCAGTCCGGTGGCCGAACGACTGCTGCCCGAGGTGACGTCCGGCGAGCTGCTCAGCGCGGCCGGCGTGCCCGGGCTGAGCGACGGCGACGCCGGGGGCTTCACCCATCACGGGCGTCGGCTCACCGCCCGCCAGGTGCCCCTCTCCGGTGCCCGCTGCTGCTGGTACGTCGAGGACGTCACCGACAGCGTCAGCCGCGCCGACGCGCTGCTCGCCGAGCGGGCCCGCTCGGCGTTCCTGGCCGTGGTCGGTGACAAGCTCGGCAACCCACTGCACCCCGACCGGGCCGCTGCCGCGGTCGTCCGCCTCGCCGTGCCGACACTGGCCGAGGTGGCCGTGCTGGTGCTCGCTCCCCGTGGCGGTCGGGCCCGCTGGTGGCGGGCCTCACGCTCCGACGACGAGGCCCCGACGGTGGACAGCGGCGTGCTGGCCGGCGGGGACCTGCCGACCGCCATCGCCGACGGGCTGACCGGGGTCGAGCCGCACGCGGTCGACTGGCTGGTCGAGCAGGCTGTCGACGCCGGCTGGCTGCCCGGGCTCGTCGGCACCGAGAGCGCTGCCCGGGTCGTCCCGTTGCCCGGCCGCGACGCGCCCGTCGGCGTGCTGCTGGTGGCCCGCCGCTCCACCCGCTGGTACGACGAGGCCGACGTCGAGCTGGCTCGGGCGTTCGCGGCCCGTGCCGGCGCGGCGCTGACCACCGCCCTGCTCTACCGCGACCAGGCGGAGGTGGCCGACACCCTCCAAGCCAGCCTGCTGCCTGTCGAGCCGGCCGAGGCCGCGGGCGTGCAGTGGGGCACCGCGTACCGGCCTGCCCAGGCGGGGCTGCGCATCGGCGGCGACTTCTACGGCTCGCACCGGCTCGCCGACGGGGGCTCGGTGTTCTTCCTCGGCGACGTGTCGGGCAAGGGCGTCGAGGCGGCCGTCTTCACCGGCCAGTTGCGTCAGTGCTTACAGGCGTTGCACCGGTTGGAGTCGCACCCCGGGCGGTTGCTGCGGCTGCTCAACGACGCGTTGCTGGAAACCACCCAGGCGCACGGCCAGGGCCGCTTCGCCACGATGGTGCTGGGCGTGGCCCGCCCACAGCGCGACGGCGGCCTGACCCTCACCATGGCCGGCGGTGGCCACCTGCCGCCGCTGGTGCTGCGCACCTCCGGTGAGGTGGAGTCGGTGCCGCTGAGCGGCATGCTGATCGGTGTGGTGCCCGACCCCCGCGTCGGCGAGGTGACCGTACGGCTCGAACCGGGGGAGACCTGCCTGCTCTACAGCGACGGGGTGACCGAGGCCCGGGGTGGCCGCCGCGGCGACGAGCAGTTCGGCACGGAGCGCCTGGTCGCCGCCGTGACCGGCTGCCAACGGATGCCCGCGCCGGCCCTGGCCGAGCGGGTCGAGCAGGTCACCTGCGACTGGTTGGCGCACGGCGACCACGACGACATCGCGGTGCTGGCGCTGCGGGCGACCGGTCCGGGTGGGCGCGGGTCGCGGCACCTGCACTCGGTGCCCCCGCAGGCCGTCACCGACCGACCGAGGGAGACCGACGCGTGACCGCTGCCACGACGGCCGCCGACCCGACCGACGCGTACGCGGGCTATCTGGACTGCCTGGCCGACGCCGACGAGTACGCAGCGATCGACATGGCGATCGGCCTGCTCGACGCGGGCGTGCCGGCGGAGCGGGTGCTGCTCGACCTGGTCGCGCCCGCGCAGTCCGAGGTGGGCGAGCGCTGGGCGCGCAACGAGTGGAGCGTCGCCCAGGAGCACGCCGCCACGCACATCAGCGAGCAGGTGGTGGCGGCGGTCGCCGCGCATGCCAACCCGCGCCCGACCGGCGGGCGCGTCGTGGTCGCCTGCATGGACGGCGAGTGGCACGCGCTGCCGCCCCGGCTGGTGGCCGAGGTGCTGCGGTTGCGTGGCTGGCAGGTGACCTTCCTGGGCGCCAGTGTCCCGGCGGCGCACCTCGTGTCGTACCTGCACCGCTACGACGCCCACGCGGTCGCGCTGGCGTGCGCGTTGCCGATGCGGTTGCCGTACGCCCACCGGATGATCGAGGCTTGCCGTCGTTCCGACGTGCCGGTGGTGGTCGGTGGGCGTGGGTTCGGTGCGGACGGTCGGTGGGCGCGCCGGCTCGGTGTGGCCTGGGCGCCGAACGCGCCCGCGGCGGCCGAGCTGATCGCCGACGAGCGGGCGCTGCGCGGGGTGCCGCCGGCGCGGCTGGCCCACCTGGCCGACGACGAGTACGCCAGCCTGGTGCGGCGTCGTGGCGAGCTGATCGACGGCGCGTTGGCCGACCTGCGGGAGCGGGTGCCGGCGGCTCGGGCCTACAGCCCCACCCAGTTGGACGCGACAGTGAGCGACCTGGGTCACATAGTGGATTTCCTGGCCGCGGCGGTCTACGTCGACGACCCCTCGTTGTTCACCGAGTTCGTGGAGTGGCTGTCGGAGATCCTGCTGAGCCGTGGGGTGCCCGCCGGCGCCGTCGCCCGGCCTCTGGATCACTACGGCGTCGCGTTGCGTGACTTCCCCCGGGCGGTGCGTGTGCTGGCCCTGGGGCGCGCCGCGCTGCCCGCCGCCGACCGCTGAGGGCCCGTCACCAGTCATCCTTGGCCGATCACCGCGCCAGTCGGCCGGCGAGCCGACCCTGCGTATACTTGCCGCACTGCAAACGTCCCACCCGACGGGTGGAGCGAGGGGGAGCACGGTGACGTTCAGCATCAGTCACGTCGAGCGCGACGGCGCTGGCGCCTGTCTGCGGCTCACGGGCGAGCTGGACCTGAGCACCGCTCCCGAGCTGAGTGCCGCGATCGACCGGCTCACCGCCGCCGGCGAGACCCGGGTGCTGCTCGACCTCACCGACCTCACGTTCTGCGACTCCACCGGGATGGCCGTGTTCGTCCGGGGAGACAACCGGGCTGCGGCCGAGGGCGGTTGGCTGCGCCTCACCGGCGCCAGTGGCCGGGTCGAGCGGGTGTTGCGGGTCACCGGCCTGGCCGAGGTGCTGCGGTACGAACCGGAGGCGGTCGACCCCGCGTCGCGCAGCGCCTCCTGATGGGCTACATTTCCCCGCCAGCGCGGTGACCGTCCGGTCCCGTCTCCGCCGACCCGAGGCAGGTAGTTATGGGCGCAGACAGCGCGCAGCCGGTACGCATCCTGGTGGTCGACGACGACCCGGGCGACGTGCTCATGATCGAGGAGGCGTTGGCGGATTCCGACGTCGACAAGGTCATCGACGTGGTCAGCGACGGCGAGGAGGCCATGGAGTTTCTCCGCGCCGAGGGCCGGCACGAGCACGCCCGCCGGCCGGACGTGATCCTGCTCGACCTGAACATGCCGCGGATGGACGGTCGACAGGTGCTGGGCGCGGTGAAGCAGGACGAGGATCTGCGGACCATCCCGATCGTCGTGCTGACGACCTCCAACGCCGACACCGACATCGTCGGCAGCTACACGCTGCAGGCCAACGCGTACGTCACCAAGCCGATCGACCTGGACGACTTCAACGATGTGGTCCGCCGCATCGACGAGTTCTTCGGTCGGGTGGTCGTGCTGCCCAAGCGCATCTGACGCCGGCCCCGCCGCGCACGCATGCTGAACATTTTTCCCGAACCCCCTCGGCCGTCGCCCTCTGGGCCGAGGATCCAGGTGGGGAAGTAACAGCAGCTGCCTGGGGGGCGACAGTATGAGGTTCTCCGTCGTTGAGACCGGCTACGACCAGCGGCAGGTGGATTCCTGCCTGGACGAGCTGGGGATCCGGTTGTCCCGGCTGGCGGCGCGGGCGCAGGGTGCGGCCGGGGCGACCCGGGAGTGGGACGAGATCCGCGAGGAGGCCACCTGGCTCAGCGGGCTCCTGCAGAGGCTGGACCTCGGTGACACCTCCGGCGGCCGGCACACCGGTGACGGCGCGCGGCGCGAGGCGGCCGACCTCCGGGCCCAGGCCCGTGCCGAGCTGGCCGAGGCCCGCGAGGAGGCACGGCAGGTGCGGGAGCGAGCGTACGCCGACGCCGTGCAGGCCCGACGCGACTTCGAGGCGGCGCTGTACGCCCGCCGGCGACGTGAGGCGCGGGTGGACGAGATCCTCAGCCAGGTGACGGTGGACCAGGTGCCCGCCGACACCCCGACCGCGGCTGCCGGCGTACCGGGAAGTCGGGTGGGAGTCGGCGGGCAGGACGCGGGCGCGGAGCAGCCGCCCGGCCGTCGCTGACGCCGGAGGGCCGTGGCGTGGGTGCCCGGCTCAGGCGGTGAGCGCCGCCACGACAGTGGTCGCCCGGTCCTCGTGCTGCGCGTACGCGTCGGGGTAGGCGGAGATCTGCACGGACTGGGCGGCGTAGGTGATGCTCATGTCCTGCCAGCCGGGGATCTCGTTGAGCGCCGTGTAGAAGGCCCGTGCGGCGTACGACGGGCGCATCAGCTCGGCCACCGTGCCCCAGCCGCTGCTGGGTCGCTGCTGGAACAGCCCGACCGAGTCATGGTCGGAGCCGCTGCCCTGGTTCGGGTAGTTCGCCGACTCCGGCAGGACGTCGCTGGCCAGGTTGTAGAGGTTGCTCTCCTGCATCGCGGTGGCCAGTGCCACCACCAGGGCGCGGCGCGGCATCTTCATGTCCAGGCCGACGTCCACGATGGTCTTCGCGTTGTCCATCTGTGCCTGGTCGAGGCCGGCGACCGGTCGGGGTCGGCGGGGTTTGACCGGCTTCTTGGGCGCCTTGCGGACGACGGTGGGGCGCGGGGTGGGCGACGCCGCAGTCGGGCTGGGCAGGACCCGCGCGGGGGCGAGGTCGCGGTCCAGCGACCGGGAGGCGCGCTCGTCGGCGATGGCGGCACGGTCGGCCACCGCCTCGGCGAGCGGCTCCACAGTGCGGGGCGCGTCGTCGCTGCCCCGGGCGGTGGCCACCGCGACGAGGCTGAGACAGCAGGTGACACCGGTGGCCAGGGCCACCCGCACCGGGGTCGAGCCCAGCAGGGTGCGCCGGGGCGGTTCGGGGACGCGGTGACGGCCGATCGTCCGTTCGGTTGATGCGGCGTCGCCCGGTTGGGTGGTCGGGCGCGCGTCGGTCAGCTTCTGGTCGGAGGGGTCGTCGGGATGCACCTGACGAGGCTAAAGACCCAATTGCTCGATCTCGCCCGCCCGTACAGTGGCCTGCGCCACAGTTTGTCCCGATCTTGGGGATTTCAGGGGGCGAAGGCGCCGCAACGACGATCAACCTCGCGGATCGGGCTAGACGGGTATTACCGATTTGCTGGTCAAATGCGACCACGCCACTGCGATTCTCGCCCCGCATTCGGCCGCGCGGCAGGCTCAGCCGATCGGCCGGTGACGGTTCCGTCGAACGGTCCGTAGCGCCTGGCCAGTGGTCACCCGGATCTCAGTGTCGACCGTTCTCCGCCGGCGTGACGGTCAGCCGGTGCCGGCTGGTGTCGCCGCTGGAGAACGGCCAGAGCCGGTCGGCGTACTCGACCAGGTCGGCCAGTTGATCCCGGCTCAGACCGGCGGACGAGATCTCCGCGTGCACGTCGGCTCGGTACCGCCCGTCGTCGTCGCGCCCCAGCTTCGCCTCCGCCCGGACCTGGACGGTGTGCGCCTCGTCGGTGATCTCCCCGGCCACCTCCACCGCCGCGTGGTGCAGGCAGGAGGCGAAGGCCGCGGCCAGCAACTGTTCCGGGGTCAACCCGGTGCAGTGCGGCGCCAGCGGCGAAGCCAGCGCGGTGGAGAGCCCGCCGTCGTCGGTGCGTACGTGACCGCCCTCTGCGGTCGCTGTGGCCTCACGCAGCCAGGAACTCTTTTCCGGCATCGCGTTTCTCCCGTCGCTCACCGGCTCGGCTACCCGGCCTCCTCCCGGCGAAACGCCGGAGGCCCTACCCGCATCAGCGCCCGGCGCCCCGGTAGGACTCGTCGAACACCGCCACCGCCTCGGTGGGCTCCGCTGCGGCCCGTTCGGTCCACGGTGAGGTCGCGGCCGCCTGGCGGGCCGTCGGGATGGTCATCGGCACGTACACCCGGGCGTCCACCGCCTCGGCCAGCAGCAGCGCCGCGACCAGGCTGGTGGGCCGCTGCCCGGGCTCGTCGGCGAGACAGGAGTGGCACAACTCCACCACCTCCGGCGGCAGCCCGTCGATCTCGGGCAGCGGCTCCGGTGGCTGACGTCGGCGTACGCCGAGCAGTTCGCTGGCGGTGACCGCGTCGTACGGCAGGCGGGCGGTGAGGCAGTAGTAGAGCAGCACCCCGAGGGCGTACATGTCGGCGGCCGGGGTGGCCGGCTCCCCGTCCAGCTGCTCGGGCGCCAGGTACGCCGGGGTGCCCAGCACGACCCCCGTCGGCAGCGGGTCCGGTGCGCCGGCCGGGATGGCGATGCCGAAGTCGAGCACCTTCACCCCCGCCGGGGTGAGCATGACGTTGGCCGGTTTGACGTCGCGGTGCACGATGCCCTCCGCGTGCGCGGCGGCCAGCGCCGCGGCGACCTCCGCGCAGACCCGCACCGAGATCCGCCAGTCCAGCGGCCCGGCCCGCAGGTGCGCGGCGAGCGTCTCACCCTCGGCCAGCTCCATCACGATGTAGGGCACCGGCCGGCCGGGCCAGGTCGACGAGGTGCCGAAGTCGTGCACGCTCGCCACGTTCGGGTGCACCAGGCGGGCGGCCGACCGGGCCTCCGCGCGGATCCGGTCCACCGGGCCGTCCTGGTCGTCCGGGCCGGGCAGGATCAGCTTCACCGCGACCGACCGGTCGAGCACCTGGTCGTGTGCCCGCCACACCTCGGACATCCCACCCACGCCGATGCGCTCCTCGAGCTCATACCGCCCGTCCAGGTTGCGCATCGACCACTCCTCGTCCCCGCCCCGCCGACGACGGGTGCACCGGTCGCGGTACCCGGCCTCCGAGCTGGGCAAACCGCAGCGGTGTCCGGGGCAACCCCCGCGCGCAGCGCGCTGCGCCGACGGCGGCGGGTGCGGTAGCTTGCGAGCCAGAGCCGGTGTCACCGATTGTGCCGGCACGGTCACCCGAGAGGGCGCTGCGATGAGCGAGGTCACCGTACGCTTCGTCGGCGGGCCCGCGGACGGCCTGGTCCGGTTGCTGCCGGCCGGGTCCGACGGCGCCCCACCACCGCGTTGGATCATGCGGCACCCGGACGGCACCGGTCCGGTCCAGCCCGGCCCCGACCACCTCTACGAACGCGACCGCCCCGACGAGGCGGGCGGCTGGAGCATGCGCTTCGTGCGCACCGACGCGTACGGGGTGTCCGAGTGACCACGAGGCGGGGCTGACCGGTGGCGACGCCGGCGTCCCGTCGGCCCGGCCGCACAGCTGGCGCACAGCCTCCACAGGGGCGCGGCACAGGCATCGCGGCCACGATGGGGGACATGGTCATGAACGGGCAGGCCGTGCCGAGCCGGATCGAGCTGCGCCGCCCCGACGGTGAACCCGTCCGGGTGCTGGTGGTCGACGACGAACCGACCCTCACCGACCTGCTGTCGATGGCGCTGCGCTACGAGGGTTGGCAGGTCCGCAGCGCCGGCAACGGCATGGCGGCGTTGAGCGCCGCGCGGCAGTTCCAGCCGGACGCCGTGGTGCTCGACGTGATGCTGCCCGACCTGGACGGCTTCCAGGTGCTGCGCCGGCTGCGCGAGCACGCCCCCACCGTGCCGGTGCTCTTCCTGACCGCCCGCGACGCGGTGGAGGAACGCATCGCCGGGTTGACCGTCGGTGGCGACGACTACGTCACCAAGCCGTTCAGCCTGGAGGAGGTGATCGCCCGGCTGCGGGCGCTGCTGCGCCGCTCCGGCTTCGCGGTCGCCACCCGGGAGGACGCCGTTCTCACCGTCGGCGACCTCAGCCTCGACGAGGACAGCCACGAGGTGCGCCGGAACGGCCAACTCATCACCCTCACCGCGACGGAGTTCGAGCTGCTGCGCTACCTGATGCGCAACCCCCGCCGGGTGCTCAGCAAGGCGCAGATCCTCGACCGGGTGTGGAACTACGACTTCGGCGGCCAGGCCAACGTGGTGGAGCTGTACATCTCGTACCTCCGCAAGAAGATCGACGCCGGCCGGGCACCGATGATCCACACCCTGCGCGGCGCGGGCTATGTCCTCAAACCCGCCGAGTAGACGCCGCCGGATGCGCGCCGCCCGCCGCTGGCTGGCCGGCCGCTCCCTGCGTACCCGACTGGTGTTTGCCCTTCTCGCGCTGCTCGCGGTGGTCAGCGTCGCCATCGGTGGCCTGACCACGGTGGCGCTGCGGCACTTCCTGATCGACCGGCTGGACGCCCAACTGGCTCCCGCGACGGCGATGCGGGGCGACCGTCCGGGACGGCCGGCCTTCCCCGGCAACGGACCGGGCATCCCACCCGGGTTGCCGTCCGGCGCGGTGGTCGCCGAGATCGCCGACGGCCGGGTGACCGCCGCCCGGACCCTGACCAACAGCGCCTCCAGCACCGATCCGTTCCCGGACGAGCAGTCCGTGCCGGTGGGCGAGGTCGCCGCGCTGGCGGCCCTGCCGGTCGACGCCAGACCGCGCACCGTCGACCTCGGGGATCGCGGTGACTACCGGGCCGTGGCCCGCCAGTACTGGGACGGTCGAGTACGGGTCGTCGCGGTCCCGCTCTCCGGCGTCCAGGAGACCGTCTGGGCGCTGGTCGCCGCACAGGTCGGGGTGGCGGCCGTCGGGTTGGTCGTCGCCGGGGCGGCCGGCGCGCTGATCGTCCGGGCCACGCTGCGCCCGCTCAACCGGGTGGCCGCCACCGCCACCCGGGTCACCGAGCTGCCCCTGGACCGCGGCGAGGTGGCGCTCGCCGTCCGCGTCCCGGCCGCGGACACCGACCCGCGCACCGAGGTCGGTCAGGTCGGCGCGGCGCTGAACCGGATGCTGGGCCACGTCGCCGACGCGCTCTCCGCCCGGCAGGCCAGCGAGACCCGGGTACGCCAGTTCGTCGCCGATGCCAGCCACGAGTTGCGCACGCCCCTGGCCGCGATCCGCGGCTACGCCGAGGTGGCCCGGCGTGGCCGCGACGAGGTTCCCCCCGACGTGGCGCACGCGTTGCGCCGGGTGGAGTCGGAGAGCACTCGGATGACCAGCCTCGTCGACGACCTGCTGCTGCTGGCCCGCTCGACACCGGCCGGCCGCTCGCGGTCGACCCGGTCGACCTGACCGCCCTGGTGGTGGACGCGGTCAGCGACGCGCACGTCGCCGGCCCCGAACACCACTGGCAGCTCGGCCTGCCCGAGGTCGCGATCCGGGTGCCCGGTGACGCCGCCCGGCTGCACCAGGTGGTGGCGAACCTGCTGGCCAACGCCCGGGTGCACACCCCACCCGGCAGCACCGTCACCACCACGCTCGCCGTCGACGCCGGCAGCGCCGTGCTCACCGTCGCCGACGACGGGCCCGGGGTGCCGGCGGAGTTGCAACCGGAGATGTTCGAGCGGTTCGCGCGCGGCGACAGCTCCCGGTCCCGGGCGCACGGCAGCACCGGCCTCGGTCTGGCGATCGTGGCGGCCGTCGTGGAGGCCCACCACGGCACGGTCGAGGTGGACAGCCGCCCGGGGCGGACCGTGTTCACCGTCCGGTTGCCGAATCCCACAGCTGACGCATAGTCGGCGCACGGCGTCGCGCCAGCCCGGCCGTACATCGGCGGGTCGCAGGGCAACAGCGTCCTGGAACTCACCCTCGGCTACAACGGCCTCGGTTCTTCGACACCGAGCTGCTGGTGCTCGCCCAGCGGGCCGGGCTGCGCATCCACGAGGTGCCGGTGGACTGGGTCGACGACCCGGACAGCCGGGTCGACATCGTCGCCACCGCCCTGGCCGACCTGCGCGGGATGGGTCGGCTGGGCCGGGCGTTGCTGACCGGCGCGCTGCCGCTCACCGACCTGCGCGCACAGCTCGGCCGGGTGCCGCTGACCGTGCGGCCGGAGCAGACCGGCCGGGCGCCGCTCGGTGTGCCAGCGGGGCAGGTGCCGGTGGGGTTGCCTCGACAGCTGGTCCGGTTCGCGGCTGTCGGGGTGGCCAGCACCCTCGCGTACCTGGTGCTCTTCGTGGCCACCCGGGGCGCGCTCGGCGCGCAGCCGGCGAACCTGCTGGCGTTGCTGCTGACCGCGGTGGCCAACACGGCCGCGAACCGACGGTTGACGTTCGGCATCAGCGGGCGACGGCACGCCGGCCGGCACCACCTTCAGGGGCTGCTCGCCTTCGGCCTGGGCCTCGCGTTGACCAGCGGATCGTTGGCCGTGCTGCACGCGGCGCACGCCGCTCCCGCCCGGCCGGTGGAGCTGGCCGTGCTGGTGGCCGCGAACCTGGCCGCCACCGTGCTGCGTTTCGTGCTGCTGCGCCTCGGCATGCACCACCGGCGCGCCTGAGGCGCCGGCCGGTCAGCCGCCCAGCACCTCGGCGAGGACCTCGACGACGCGTCGTGTGTGACGCCCGTCGGGGTCCTCGTCGGTGTTCAGGTCGGTGACGCTCATCCCGAGCAGCCGGTCGGCGCGGGCCAGGGGCGTGACCAGCGCGATCAGATCCGCCCAGCGCGGGCCGTCCGGCTCGGGGTAGGTCACCGCCGGCAGGTCCCGCGGGTCCACCACGTCGAGGTCGAGGTGCAGCCAGGCCGGGCCGTCCCCGCCGGTGGCCAGGCCCGCCCCGACCGTGCCCGCGCCCCGGCGGAGCAACTCGGCGGCGGGCACCTGGTGGATGGCCGGGTCGATCCGGGCGGCCTCGGCACGGCTGCTGTCGTCGGTGGCCGGGCGGTGCCCGAGCAGGTGGACCCGACCGGGGTCGAGCAGCGGGCCGTCGCAGCCGATGGCGGCGACCGGGCCGTGCCCGGTGACGATCGAGAGGTCCATGTCGGCGGCTTCGCCGGTCGGCGACGTGACGCCGTCGAGGAAGTCCGGGTGGGCGTCGACGAACCACAGCTCGGTAGCCGGCGGCAGGGCACGGCAGATGCCGGGCAGGATGGCGCAGTCGCCGCCGAGCACCAGGGGCCGCCGGCCGTCGGCGATCAGCGCCACGACCTGGGCGGTGATGGCCGCGCCGGCCCGGACCAGGCCGGCGGCGCCGATCACCCCGCTCGCCGGGTCGCGGACAGCGTCGCGGAGGCGCGCCTCGTCCACCCGGCCACCGTCGTCGGCGGCCAGGGCGTCCAGCAGGCCGGCGTCGCGCAGCGCGGCGGGGGCCCGTTCCTCACCGCGCCCAGCGCCGGAGGAGTCCAGCGGCGCGTCCACGACCGTCCAGCGCACGTCCGCAGCGTACCGGCGAGGTCCGGGCTCCCGGCCACATTCTGTGGCGAGGCTGGGAGTACGCCGATGTGCCCGCGACGGCGATGACGACCAGCGTACGGTGAGGGACAAGTCCGGCTTTCTGGGTCAAAAGCCTCATCGGTGTACGCCCGGGACGCCGGTATCAAGACGGCGAGGGCAAGGAGCGATCGGTGAGACATCTGGCCTACCTGGACGCGGGATCCGGCAGCCTGATCGTGCAGGCGGTCGTGGGCGGGGTGGCCGGTGCCGCGGTCGCCGCCAAGCTCTACTGGCGACGGCTGGTCGACCGGTTCCGCCGGCAACCCACCGACCAGCGGTGAGCGGGCCGGTCCCCGCGATGGCGATCTCACCCACCGAGGTACGGCCCGAGCCGGCCTCCTTCCGCGACCCGGCCAACCGGGTCTTCCACGTCGGCGACGAGGTGCTGCGCGGGCTGGACACCCAGGCCGCCGAGCACTGGCGGGCGTTGACCGGCAGCAGGTTCTTCCCGGCGCTCGTCGCCGCGGGCAAGGTCTGCGCCACCGAGGACGCCCCGTCGACACTGGTGCCCGCCGCGACCGGGGCGCCGTGGGCCGCCGTGCTGCGCCATGAGCGCATCCCGTTCGTCTCCCACCCGTACGAGTGGTCGTTCGGCATGCTGCGCGACGCCGCGCTGCTGCACGTGGAGATCCTGCGGGCCGCGCTGGGCGAGGGCTTCACCACCAAGGACGGCTCGGCGTACAACCTCCAGTGGCACGGCACCGAGCCGGTCTTCATCGACATCGGCTCCTTCGAACCGGTCCGCGACGGCGAACCATGGGCCGGTTACCGGCAGTTCTGCCAGACCATGCTCTACCCGCTGATGCTCACCGCCCACCTGGGCGTCGACTTCCAACCGTGGCTGCGCGCCCGCGTCGACGGCATTGAGGCCGACGAGCTGCGCCCGCTCTTCGGCGGGGCCCGCCGGCTGCGCCCCGGTGTGCTGACCCACCTGCACCTGCACGGCGCCATGCAGCAGCGCAACGCCGCCGCCAGCACCAGCGACGTCCGCGACCAGCTGCGGGCCGCCGGCTTCTCCCGGGAGTTGCTGCTGGCCACCGTACGCGGCATCGAGAAACTGGTCCGCAAGCTGGACCATCGCCCGGCCGGGACCCACTGGTCGGACTACCAGCGCACCTGCGGCTACTCGGCACGGGACCGGGTGGCGAAGGAGCAGTTCGTCGCCGCCTCGGTGGCCGCCGGTGGCCGCCCCCGCCTGGTGCTCGACCTCGGCGCCAACGACGGCCGGTACTCCCGGCTGGCGGCCGGGCACGCCGACTACGTGGTCGCCGTCGAGCAGGACCCGGCCGTGGTCGACGAGCTGTACCGCAAGCTTCGCTCCGAGGGGCAGCGCCGGATCCTGCCGCTGGTGCTGGATCTCGCCGACCCGTCACCGGGTGGCGGCTGGCGGGGCATCGAGCGGGCCGGCTTCGCCGAACGGGCGTCCGCCGACGTGGTGCTTGCCCTTGCCGTGGTGCACCACCTGGCGATCGGGCGCAACGTGCCGCTGCCGGAGGTCATCGACTGGCTGGCCGGGCTGACCGCGCCGGGTGGCGCGGTGGTGGTGGAGTTCGTCCACCCGGACGACCCGATGGCAAGCCGGCTGCTGGCCAACAAGCCCGCCGGCCTCTTCCCGGACTACCGGCGCGACGCCTTCGAGACGCTGCTGGCCGCCCGGGGTCGGATCACCGATCGACTGGAACTGCCCTCGGGCACCCGCACGCTCTACCGGACGGTGATGGGTGGCTGAAGCCGCCGCCGCCGACCCGCCGACCCCGGACGAGCGGTCGCCAGCGGCCTCCACGCGGTGGTACCAGGGCTGGCGGAGCGAGCTGTGCCGGCTGCTGGAGGTGACGGCGCTGGTCGGCCTGGTGGTCACCCAGCCACTGCTGGACGTGCTCGGCCGCAGCCCCGACTTCTTCCTGTTCCACCGCGCCGACCCGGCCCAGATCCTGCTGCTGGTCGCCCTGGTGGCGGTGCTGCCCACGGTCGCGGTGGCGCTGCTCGGCGCGCTCAGCCGCCTGGCCGGCCGGACCGCCCGCGCCCTCACCCACACCGGGCTGGTCGGCCTGCTGCTCGCCGCCCTCGCCGTGCAGGTGGGCCGACACGTGACGCCGCTTCGGGGCGTACCCCTGCTGCTGGTGGCCATGCTGGCCGGGGCCGCCGGCGCGGCCGCGCACCGGCGGTGGCGGGCACCGGGCCGGGTGCTGCGACTGGCCGCCGCCGGGCCGGTGGCCTTCCTGGCGCTCTTCCTGCTCGCCTCGCCCACCTCGGCGGTGGTGCTGCCCCGCGGCGACGGCGGCGCGGCCGGCACCGCGCAGGGCACCGGTGTGCACCCACCGGTGGTCATGCTGATCCTCGACGAGCTGCCGTTGGTCAGCCTGCTCGGCGCCGACGGGCGGATCGACGCGACCCGGTACCCGCACTTCGCCGAGCTGGCCGGCGGCTCGACCTGGTACCGCAACGCCACCGGCGTCAGCGGGTGGACGCCCAACGCGCTGCCGGCGATGCTCACCGGCCGCTACCCGACCAAGCCGGTCGCCCCGCACTACTCGCAGTACCCGGACAACATCTTCACCGCCTTCGGCGGCCTGTACGACATCCGCGTCGAGGAGAGCATCACCCGGCTCTGCCCGCCCAGCCGCTGCGAACAGCCGGTCACCCCCGAGCAGGGGCTCGGCGTGCTGGTCCGGGAGACCGGCAAGCTGCTCGGCCGGATCGCCGGGCCGACGGAGAGCGCCGTCGACCCGGAGGACTCCTACCGGGAGCAGACCCGCGCCGAGGCCGGCCTGGACGCCGCCGAGCCGGTGCCGGCCGACCCGAAGTTCCGCTGGGACAGCCTCGACGACAACCAGCCGGCCCGCTTCACCAGCTTCCTGGCCGGGCTGAAGCCCACGCCCCGGCCCACCCTGCACTTCCTGCACCTGCTGATGCCGCACTCACCGTGGGCATACCTGCCGTCCGGAGCGCGCTACGACGCCCCCGAGGACCTGCCCAACGACGGCGCCGGCTGGGTCGACCTGGCCCGGCAACGGCACCTCGCCCAGCTCGGCTACACCGACCGGCTCATCGGCGAGACCCTGCGGACGCTGCGCGCCAGCGGCCTCTACGACCAGGCCCTCGTCGTGGTGACCGCCGACCACGGCGTCAGCTTCCGCCCCGGCGCACAGGGCCGGGGCATGGACGCGATCAAGGCCGCCGCCGGCGAGGTCGCCTGGGTGCCGATGTTCGTCAAGGAACCCCGGCAGCAGACCGGCCGGGTGGACGACCGCAACTGGGAACACGTCGACCTGCTGCCGACCGTGGCCGACGAGGCCAACATCCGGCTGCCCTGGCGCGTCGACGGCCGCTCCGCCCGGCAGGCCCCGCGCACCGACGGCAGGAAACACTTCTACGACCGCCCCGGCGAACCGGTCACCTTCCCCGGCGGGGTCCCCACACCGCCGCCGCTGCCCACACCGCACCCCCTGGTCGGCACCGAGGTGCGCGCCGGCCCGGCCGCCGGCAGCGCCCGGATCGCCGACCTGGCCGCGTTCACGGCCATGGACCCGGACACCGGCACCCTTCCGGCGCTCGTCTGGGGGGACGTCCCGGACCGGATCCCGGACGGCACCCTGCTCGCGGTGGCCGTCAACGGCCGGATCGGGGCCGTCGTCCCGGTCGTGCCGGCCGACCCCGGCGGACGCCGATTCGCCGCGCTGCTCACCGACGACAGGCTGTTTCGCACCGGAACCAACCAGCTCGACGTCTACGAGATCGCGACGGACGGTACGCTGCGACGCCTTGCCCTCTCGTGATCTGCCACCGGGTGTTGTTGCACCCCTGTCCCGCCCCCGTCCGGCCGCTGTCCGGCCCGTGTCCCGCCCAGCGGGATACCGGGTTTCCCGGCGGCCCGGTCGGGAATCGGGTGACGCATGCCTCACCGCCGAACCACGGCGGGCGTTGTCCCCCGAACCGCAATTACGGTAGAAGCGAAGGCAATTCAACGTAGATCTGCCGGCGAAGCGAGGAACCACATGACGGAAGTCAAGCTCGATCACCCCGGTGGGCAGCTGTCGATGCCGGTACATCCCGCGGTCGAGGGCCCCGCCGGTATCGGGGTGAGCAAGTTGCTGAAGGAAACCGGGATGACCACGTACGACCCCGGTTTCGTCAACACCGCCGCTGCCTCATCCGCGATCACCTACATCGACGGCGACGCGGGGATCCTGCGTTACCGGGGATACCCGATCGAGCAGCTGGCCGAGAAGTCCTCCTTCCTGGAGGTCTCGTACCTGCTCATCTACGGTGAGCTGCCGAGCGAGCAGCAGCTGACCGAGTTCACCGAGTGGATTCGGCGGCACTCGCTGCTGCACGAGGAGATGCGCCGCTTCTTCGACGGCTTCCCCCGGGACGCCCACCCGATGGCGGTGCTGTCCTCCGCGGTGAGCGCGCTGTCCACCTTCTACCAGGACAGCCTGGACCCGTTCGACTCCGAGCACGTGGAGATCTCGACGGTCCGGCTCATGGCGAAGGTGCCCACCATCGCCTCGTACGCGTACAAGAAGTCCATCGGGCAGCCGCTGCTCTACCCGGACAACTCGCTCGGGTACGTCGACAACCTGCTGCGGATGACGTTCGGCGTGCCGGCGGAGCCGTACGAGGTCGACCCGGTGATGTCGAAGGTGCTGGACATGCTCTTCGTCCTGCACGCCGACCACGAGCAGAACTGCTCCACCTCGACCGTCCGCCTGGTCGGCTCCAGCAACGCCAACCTGTTCGCCTCGGTCTCCGCTGGCGTGAACGCGCTGTTCGGCCCGCTGCACGGCGGCGCCAACCAGGCGGTGCTGGAGATGCTCCAGCAGATCCACGCCGGCGGTGACGACGTCCGGTCCTTCGTCCGCAAGGTCAAGGACAAGGAGGACGGCGTCAAGCTGATGGGCTTCGGCCACCGGGTCTACAAGAACTACGACCCGCGGGCGGCGATCGTCAAGAAGGCCGCGCAGGACGTGCTGGGCCGGATGGCCAAGCCCGACCCGCTGCTGGACATCGCCATGGAGCTGGAGGAGATCGCGCTCGCCGACGACTTCTTCGTCTCCCGGCGGCTCTACCCGAACGTGGACTTCTACACCGGCCTGATCTACAAGGCCATGGGCTTCCCGACCAAGATGTTCACGGTGCTCTTCGCGCTCGGCCGGCTCCCTGGCTGGATCGCCCAGTGGCGCGAGATGATCAGCGACCCGGAGACGAAGATCGGCCGTCCGCGGCAGGTCTACGTCGGCTCCGCCGAGCGGGACTACGTCCCCTTCGCCGACCGCTGACGTCCGTCTTCCCCGCTTTTCCGCAACACCGGCAGGCCGTCGACCGATCCAGGTCGACGGCCTGCCGCATTTCCGCGGGGCCTGGCCTTCCGGTCTCCGCAGGTCGGGCCTTCCGGTCTTCCGCGGGTCTGGCCCTCCGGTCTTGCCGGCTGGCCTTCCGGTCTTCGCCGGCTGGCGCTTGATCGACTCGGTTTTCGTGAAGTCGGGGTGTCCGGGTGTGGTTGATGGCCCGATTTCCTGGAAGGCGAGTCGATCACGTCGGGGGATGCCCCGACTTTCAGGAAGGCGGGTCGATCACGCGCCGGCTCCGCCGACCGGATGGCCCGACTTGCTGAAAGGCGAGTCGATCACGCTCCGGCACGCTGGTTGGCGGGCCTGGGCGGGCCTGGGCGGGCCTGGGCGGGCGGCGAGGATGGCGGGGCGTCAGAAGGACGATGGCGGGGCGTCAGAAGGCCGAAATGTTCTGGGCTCGCTCGCTACGGCTCAGGGCGCTGATCAGCGCGGACTGACCACGGCGGCGTACGGCAAGCCGCACCAGCAGGTCACGTACGGGGGCGAAGACCTCCGCTGGGAACTCCGGCGTGGGTACGCCGATGCTCACCGCCAGGTCGTCGGAGTGGACCACGATCTCCAGTTGGCGGGTGAGGAGGAACTCGCTGCGCCGCAGGGCCCAGCCCTGCCACGGGATGGGTACGACGTCCCGGGCGGCGCCGCGCGAGAGCAGGTCGCCGACCTCCGCCAGCGCGCGTCAGCGCAGCGGGCGTGCAGCTCCGCCGGCCCCCGTGCCGCTTCGGCCTCGTCGGAACCGGAGGCGACCGACGCCTCGTCCGGAGGACCCTCGGTGACCCAGGCCGCCCGCTCGTAGTGGTTGTCGGCCGACTCCAGGGTGGGCAGGTCGGTCGGCATCGGCAGCAGCTCCGCCGCCCGTACCGCCTGACGCCCCAGGTGGCAGGCAAGGCCTCCCACGGACAGGTGCGGCAGCGCGCTCGGGCGTGACCACTGCTCGGTCACCTCCGCGCGTCGGATCAGGTCCAGAGCGATCGAGGCGGCAACCGGAAAGCTGGCATCCAGTGCGTCGACAGAACGAGACATCCGCACATCCTGGCAGGCGCAGCCGGTCCGCGCCGGACAGCGTGGCACTGACTGACCCGGCCGCTCCGTGCACCGGGACCCGGCGTGATCGACTCGGGTTTCAGGAAGTCGGGGGGTCCTCAGCACCGGGACACCCCGACTTCAAGAAAACCGAGTCGATCAAGGAAAAGCGGCGTGCGTCGTGCGTCGTGCGGCGTGGCGTTCGGCTCAGCGCAGGCCCGCCGCGGCGAGCAGGTTGCCTTCGGGGAGCGCCGGGAGGGCGCGGCCCTGGGACATGCGCTGCTCCGCGCGCTCGGCGGTGAACGTGGCGTCCGAGGTGATGGCGGCGGCGTAGCTGGCGGCGGTGCGCTGGGCGATGGCCGACCAGCCGTACTGGTCGTGGACCATCCGGCGGGCGCGTCGGGCCATGACGCGGGCGCGGTCGGAGTCGGACAGCAGGGCGTCCACGGCGTCGGTGAGCCCGTCCGTGTCGTGCGGACGGAAGGTCATGCCGGTGACGCCCGGCTCGACGATCTCGGCGAGGCCACCGGTGGCGGCGACCGCGAGGGGGGCGCCGGCTGCGGCGCCTTCCAGGGCGACCATGCCGAACGGCTCGTAGATGCTCGGCACGGCGAAGCAGTCGGACGCGGCCATCAGGGCCGGCAGGTCGGTGCCGCCGAGGAAGCCCGGCATGCTGACCATGCCGCCGAGGCCGCGGCGGTGCACCTCGGCCTCCAGTTCGGCGCGGTACGGGCCGTCGCCGGCGATGACGGCGCGCAGCCCGGGGTGGCGGTCCCGCAGTCGGGGCAGCGCGGCGATCAGGTGCTGCACACCCTTCTCGTAGACGAGGCGGCCGGCGAAGGTGACCAGCGGGCCGTCTCCGGCGAAGCGGGCGCGGGCGGCGGCGACCGCGCGGGCGGGCACCCGCCAGCGGTGCGGCTCGACGCCGTTGGCGACCACGTCGACCCGCGCGGCCGGTACGCCGAAGAGCGCGTTCACCTCGTCGCGCATGTAGCCGGAGCAGACGATGACCCGGCCGGACTCACTGGTGAGCCACTGCTCGACGCCGTGGATGGTGCGGTTCATCTCTTCCGGGAGCCAGCCCTGGTGCCGACCGGCCTCGGTGGCGTGGATCGTGCTGACCAGCGGGATGTCCAGGTGGTCGCGCAACGTCATCGCGGTGTGGGCGACGAGCCAGTCGTGGGCGTGGATGACGTCGTACGAGCCGGCCTGGGTGGCGCGCAGGGCGGTGCGGGTGAGGGTGTGGTTGAAGGCCATGGTCCAGGCCAGCAGCGAGCCGGTGGCGAGGGGGAAGGTCACCGGGTCTTCCGGGGCGCGCAGGATGCGCACGCCGTCGGCGTACTCCTCCAGGGGTGCGCCCTCGCTGTGGCGGGTGACGACGGTGACCTCGTGGCCGGCGGCGGCCAACGCCACCGACAACGCGTGCACGTGTCGGCCGAGGCCGCCGACGAGCACCGGCGGGTACTCCCAGGACAGCATGAGGATGCGGCGGGTCTGCGGGGGCACTCCGGGGCCGGCCTGCGTCGGCACGGGCGTGCCGGGCTGCACACCAAGACCGGGAAGCTGGGGCCGGGAGGTCACGGTGGGCCGGTGGGTCCGGTCCTTGGTGGCAGCGAGCTGCTCGTCGACCCGCAGGGTCGTCACATCAATCTCCGTCCATGCATGGTGGTACGCGCCGGCATCAGTGGCGGCGGAGTGAGTGTGGAAGGGGTGGCCGAGGGCCTGGCGGGCGCGCGCGGACGCTCGCCCCGAACAAGGAAAGTCCATCCGGCCCAAGAACGCATCTCTAAATGGGTCATCGTGACGGAGGACACCTGAGGGTTTAACACGCATCAGACAGGTGGTTTCCGGGCACCGCCTGAAAGGATGGATTGGTGCGCCCGGGCCGGGGGCACTACCTGCGTGCGCGCGGGGCAGCGTCGGCCGGTGCGCACATCACCATGGGTTGAAGGAGCGACATGCAGGTCTGGCCGGGCGAGCGATACCCCCTGGGCGCAACCTACGACGGGATGGGCACCAACTTCGCCATCTTCTCCGAGGTGGCCGAGCGGATCGAGCTGTGCCTTTTCGACGAGTGGGACACCGGCGCGGAGCGCCGCGTCGAGCTGCGCGAGGTGGACGCCTACGTGTGGCACGCGTACCTGCCGGGCATCGAGCCGGGCCAGCGCTACGGCTACCGGGTGCACGGCCCGTACGACCCGGCGAACGGGCTGCGCTGCAACCCGCACAAGCTGCTGCTCGACCCGTACGCCAAGGCCATTGACGGTGACGTCCAGTGGGACCCGGCGGTCTACGACTACGACATGGCGGAGCCGGAGCGGATGAACGAGGCCGACTCGGCGCCGTTCATGCCGAAGTCGGTGGTGGTCAACCCGTACTTCGACTGGGGCAACGACAAGCCGCCGCGCACCCCTTACCACCACTCGGTGATCTACGAGGCGCACGTACGCGGGCTGACGATGCGCCACCCGGACATCCCGGAGGAGCTGCGCGGCACGTACGCGGGCATCGCCTCCCCGCCGATGATCGACTATCTGACCCGGCTCGGGGTGACGGCGATCGAGCTGATGCCGGTGCACCAGTTCGTCCATGACCACCGCCTGAACGACCTGGGTCTGCGCAACTACTGGGGTTACAACACCATCGGCTTCTTCGCCCCGCACCACGGCTACTCGGCACTGGGCCGGCTCGGTCAGCAGGTGCAGGAGTTCCGGGGGATGGTCAAGGCGCTGCACGCGGCCGGCATCGAGGTCATCCTCGACGTGGTCTACAACCACACCGCCGAGGGCAACCACCTCGGGCCGACGTTGAGCTTCAAGGGTGTGGACGCTCCGAGCTACTACCGGCTCAGCGAGGAGGACCGCCGCTACTTCGTCGACTACACGGGCACCGGCAACAGCCTCAACGTCCGCAGCCCGCACTCGCTGCAACTGATCATGGATTCGCTGCGGTACTGGGTGACCGAGATGCACGTCGACGGCTTCCGCTTCGACCTGGCCGCCACCCTGGCCCGCGAGTTCTACGAGGTCGATCGGCTGTCCACCTTCTTCGAGGTGGTGCAGCAGGACCCGGTGGTCAGCCAGGTGAAGCTGATCGCCGAACCGTGGGACGTCGGCCCCGGCGGCTACCAGGTGGGCAACTTCCCGCCGTTGTGGACGGAGTGGAACGGAAAATACCGTGACACGGTCCGCGACTTCTGGCGCGGTGAGCCGGCGACCCTCGCCGAGTTCGCGTCGCGGATCTCCGGTTCGGCCGACCTCTACCAGGACGACGGGCGCCGCCCGTTCCACAGCATCAACTTCGTCACCGTGCACGACGGCTTCACGCTGAATGACCTGGTGTCGTACAACGACAAGCACAACGAGGCCAACGGCGAGGAGAACCGGGACGGCGAGAGCCACAACCGGTCCTGGAACTGTGGGGTCGAGGGCGACACCGACGACGAGGCGGTGCTCGCGCTGCGGGCCAAGCAGCGGCGCAACTTCCTGGCCACGCTGATGCTGTCGCAGGGCGTGCCGATGATCGGTCACGGCGACGAGCTGGGTCGCACCCAGCACGGCAACAACAACGTCTACTGCCAGGACAGCGAGCTGGCCTGGGTCGACTGGGACAACGTCGACGAGCACCTGTTGGAGTTCGTCCAGACGTTGACCGCGTTCCGCAAACGGCACCAGGTGTTCCGCCGCCGCCGGTTCTTCACCGGCCTGCCGGTGGGTGGGCGCGGCAGCGACGAGCCGCTGCCGGACCTGGCCTGGCACACCCCGGACGGGCGGGAGATGACCGGCGAGGACTGGGGCAACGACTTCGGCCGCTCGGTGGCGCTGTTCGTCAACGGTGAGGGCATCCGGGAGCGCGGCCAGTACGGCCAGAAACACCACGACGCCTCGTTCCTGCTCTGCTTCAACGCCCACGACGCGCCGCTGGACTTCACCATGCCCGGCAGCGAGTACGGCCAGAAGTGGGAACGGGTGATCAGCACGGCCGAACCCGAGCCGGGCGACGCCACGGTGATCAGCGCGGGCGGCACCATCCGGGTGCCGGACCGGTCCCTCGTCGTGCTGGAGAGGACGATCTGACATGCCGGCCACCCCTCCCAAGGCCACCTACCGCGTCCAGGTCCGCCCCGGCTTCGACCTGGACGCCACCGGCGCCATCCTCGACTACCTCGCCGACCTCGGCGTCAGCCACCTCTACACCGCCCCGCTGCTGACCGCCACCCCCGGCTCCCAGCACGGCTACGACGTGGTCGACCACCGGGAGGTCAACCCGGAGGTGGGCGGCGAGGCCGGTCGGCAGCGGCTCCTGCGCGCGTTGCGCGACAAGCAACTCGGGCTGGTCGTCGACATCGTGCCCAACCACGCCGGGGTCGCCGTCCCCGCGGCCAACCCCGCCTGGTGGGACGTGCTGCGCCGGGGGCGCGACTCGTCGTACGCCGACTGGTTCGACATCGACTGGGACCGGGGCCGACTGCTGCTGCCGGTGCTGGCCGACGACCCGGCCGCCCTGGACGACCTCAAGGTGGTCGACAACGAGCTGCGCTACCACGAGCACCGTTTCCCGATCGCCGACGGCACCGGCGACGGCAGCGCGGGGGAGGTGCACGACCGGCAGCACTACGAGCTGGTCTCCTGGCGTCGGGGTGACGCCGAGCTGACGTACCGCCGATTTTTCGCCATCGCGGGCCTGGCGGGTCTGCGCGTGGAGGACCCGGCGGTGTTCGCCGCCACCCACGAGCTGATCCTGCGGTGGGCCGCCGCCGGGGAGGTCGACGGCATCCGCGTCGACCACCCGGACGGCCTGCGCGACCCGGCCGGCTACCTGGCCCGGCTGCGGGCCGCCGCGCCGCAGGCCTGGCTCGTGGTGGAGAAAATCCTGGAGTACGGCGAGGAGCTGCCGGACTGGCCGGTGGACGGCACGACCGGCTACGACGCCCTGGCAGCGGTCGGCGGGCTCTTCATCGACACCGACGCCGAGGGCGACTTCACCGCCCTGGACACCCGCCTGACCGGGCAGCACACCTCCTGGGAGGACCTGACCCACGCCACCAAACTGGCCGCCGCCACCCGGCTGCTCGCCGCCGAGCTGACCCGGCTGGCCGCCCTCGCCCCCGAGGTGCCCACCGAGCAGGCCCGCGCGGCGCTCGCCGAGCTGGCCGCCGCGTTCCCGGTCTACCGCGGCTACCCGCCGCACGGCGCCCGGCACCTCGCCGCCGCCCGCTCCGAGGCCGGCCGCCGCCGCCCCGACCTGGCCACCGCCCTGGACGCCGTCACCCGCCGGCTGCGCGACCCCGACGACGAGCTGGGCCAGCGGTTCCCGCAGCTCACCGGCGCGGTGATGGCGAAGGGCGTGGAGGACACCGCGTTCTACCGGTGGAGCCGGTTCGTGGCGCTCAACGAGGTCGGCGACAGTCCCGCCCACTTCGGGGTGCCGCCGGCGGAGTTCCACCGCTTCGCCGCCGCCCGCCAGGTCCGCTGGCCCGCCAGCATGACCACCCTCTCCACCCATGACACCAAACGCGGCGAGGACGTCCGCGCCCGCCTCGCCGTGCTCAGCGAGCTGCCGGGCCGCTGGGCCGAGCAGGTCAAGGCCTGGATGGAGTACGCCCCGCTGCCCGACCCGTCGTTCGCCCACCTGCTCTGGCAGACCGCCGTCGGCGCCTGGCCCATCGAGCGGGAGCGACTGCACGCGTACGTCGAGAAGGCCGCCCGGGAGGCCGGGGCCTCGACCAGTTGGGCGGACCCCGACCCGGCGTTCGAGCAGGCCCTGCATGCCGTGGTCGACCTGATGTACGACGACCCGAGCCTGCACGACGAGCTGACCGAACTCGCCGCGGCGATCACCCCGGCCGGCTGGTGCAACTCCCTCGGGCAGAAGCTCGTGCAACTCACCATGCCCGGCGTGCCGGACACCTACCAGGGCACCGAGCTGTGGGACAACTCCCTCGTCGACCCGGACAACCGCCGCCCGGTCGACTTCGACGTACGCCGAGAGCTGCTGGCACGGATCGACGGCGGCTGGCGTCCCCCGATCGACACCGACGGCGCGGCGAAGCTGCTCGTCGTGTCGCGGACCCTGCGGTTGCGGCGGGCGCACCCGGAGCTGTTCACCGGCTACCGGCCGGTGCCGGCGCACGGGCCGGTGGGCCGGCACGTGGTGGCGTTCGACCGGGGCGGCGTGATCGCCGTGGCGACCCGGCTCCCGCTGGGCCTGGCCCGCGCCGGCGGCTGGTGTGACACCGCCCTGTCGCTTCCCGTTAACGAGGTTAAGGACCTGTTCACCGGGCGGGTCTACAGTGGCGGGGAGACGCCGCTGGACACTCTTCTGGCCGATTACCCCGTCGCTCTGCTGGCTCCTCCCACCGCTGCCGAGGAGGCCGTTTCATGACCGAGTTCTCCGTCTGGGCCCCGGACGCCAGCCGGGTGCGGCTGCGCCTGGCCGGCGACGCCGACCACGAGATGCGCGCCGCCGCCGACGGCTGGTGGCGGGTCGAGGTGCCCGACGCCGGCCTCGACTACTCCTTTCTGCTGAACGACGACGAAACCGCGCTGCCCGACCCCCGGTCGCCGTGGCAGCCTGCGGGAGTGCACGGGCCGAGCCGACGCTACGACCACGCGGCCTTCGCGTGGTCCGACAGCTCGTGGACCGGCCGGCAACTGCCCGGCAGCATCCTCTACGAGCTGCACATCGGCACCTTCACCCCGGACGGCACCTTCGACGCGGCCATCGAGCGCCTCGACCACCTGGTTTCGCTGGGTGTCGACCTGATCGAGCCGCTCCCGGTCAACGCCTTCAACGGCGAACACAACTGGGGGTACGACGGCGTCTGCTGGTATGCCCCGCACGAGCCCTACGGCGGCCCCGACGGCCTCAAACGGTTCGTCGACGCCGCCCACGCTCGCGGGTTGGGGGTGATCCTCGACGTCGTCTACAACCATTTCGGGCCCTCCGGGGCCTACGCGCCGCAGTTCGGGCCCTACCTCGCCGAGCAGAGCAACAGTTGGGGCCGCTCGGTCAACCTGGACGGCCCGCACTCCGACGAGGTACGCCGCTACATCATCGACAGCGTGCTCATGTGGCTGCGCGACTACCACGTCGACGGGCTGCGGTTGGACGCCGTGCACGCGCTGCCCGACACCCGGGCTGTTCCTCTGCTCGAAGAGCTGGCGATTGAGGTCGAGGCTCTGTCGACGCACCTGGGGCGGCCGTTGTCGCTGATCGCCGAGTCCGACCTCAACGACCCGCGGCTCATCACGCCTCGGGAGGCGGGTGGGTTCGGGCTGCACGCCCAGTGGAACGACGACGCTCACCACGCGCTGCACACGTTGCTGACGGGGGAGCGGCAGGGGTACTACGGGGACTTCGGCTCCCTGGAGACGCTGTCGGACGTGCTGACCGGTGGCTTCTTCCACGCGGGGACCTGGTCCAGCTTCCGCAACCGGCACCATGGGCGGCCTGTCGATCCTCGGGTGCCGGGGCACCGGTTCGTGGCCTATTTGCAGAACCATGACCAGATCGGGAACCGGGCTACCGGGGATCGGATCTCGGCTACGCTGTCGCCTTCACTTCTGCGCGTCGGGGCTACGTTGCTGCTGACCGCGCCGTTCACTCCGATGCTGTTCATGGGGGAGGAGTGGGCTGCCTCTACGCCTTGGCAGTTCTTCACGTCGCACCCGGAGCCGGAGTTGGCGTCTGCGGTGCGGACCGGGCGGCGGCGGGAGTTCGCGTCGCACGGGTGGCCGGAGGGGGACGTGCCTGACCCGCAGGACCCGCAGACGTTCGTGCGGTCGCGGTTGGACTGGGCGGAGCTGGACAAGCCCGAGCATGCTTCGATGCTGTCGTTTTATCAGCGGTTGATTGGGCTGCGTCGGTCCTTGCCGGACCTGTCTGATCCTCGGATGCACGCGGTATCGGTGCAGCACGGGGACCAGTTTTTGGTGATGCGGCGGGGGGACACCTTGGTGGTGGCGAACCTGGCGGGGCGGGGGCAGGGGGTGTCGTTGCCGGGGGTGGCGCGGCGGGTGCTGCTGGCTACGGGGGAGGGGGTCACGGTGATGCGGGACCGGATCGAGCTGCCGGCGGAGACTGCGGCGATCGTGGCCCTGTGACGGGGTAGTAAGGTGTTCGGATCACTCGCACCGCCGTGCAAATTGCCGCGAGCGCCTACAAAAGAAGCGAATCGTCCCGAGGTCAATGTTCAGGCATCATTCCTCAGGCCGCATTGGCCGACGCTGTCGGATGGTCGGCAGCCTTCAGGACAGCTCGGGGGTCAAACGCCCTTGAGGCTGTCGTTCGACGAGGATAAGCGTGGGCCGGAACGTGGGGCAGCGGCCCCTTGCTTGCTGGTGAAGCTGGGTCCTCTGCGCTTGGTCCACGGCTTGATTAGTTGGCGACCTCGACGACGTCGGTATAGCTGGCCATCGCGAAGCATTATCGGTAGCAAGGTGCAGCTCGCCGGAAATTCAGAAATCTGACGGCGACCGGCACAGTTACCTATCGACGTCCTTGAAAACAGGATGAAACCATCAAGGCCAATCACCAAGAGCACGCATCAGGTGGGAAAAGTCAACCACCTTCGTGCTGTTCTCGCAACTGAGCGGGTTGCTGGCGGTTCCGCAACTACGAAAACGCCAACTGGGGTGGTTCACCTGGTGTTTTGTCATCGGATTGTGTCTACGCTCTGGCGTGTGCCTTGGTAGGGCAGGATTCGGCGACCCGCCCCAGAAGTAATGTCGATTGCAGAAATTTAGCAGCGTCGATCCGATTGGGATAGTTAAGCCCGCGTTCGTATCTGCCAGTCCGCCGCAGCTTCGGATGCGAATTGGGGATCAGACTTATTGGCAAGGGCGAGTATGGCGAGCACATCCCGCACTCGGAGACGCCGAAGCTTGGGCCTCGGAAGCATTCGCAAAAGCCGAAGAGCCCCCACGGCCGCTCCTGCGCTTTGCGAAATCCGTACTGCCCGGATTAGGCGAGCAATCTTCCAGACTTCACCACGGGTTATCCGCCAAGCGGCCCCAGAATTTTCTAGAATGTCTTGGAGTCCTACTCGCGAGTCGGTTGGGGCGATTATGCCCAACTCCGCCAAGGCGACGGCAAGATTGAAATTTTCAATGCTGATTCGCTGCTGTGCGAGGGGTTCAACTATTTCGGTCGCGCACGGCAGGACAATGCGGGCTAGCTCGGCCATTTCGTCGCCATCGACGGCGCCGTGGTAGTGCCACTCGGCCAGCGCATCAATCAACGCTCGCGCGGATTCCCCCTTGGAGGGACTTGGACTGCAGGCAGTCAGAAGTTGCGTCGCAGTGAGAAGCAGCTCCCACCTCGGGGGGGCTGGGAGCAGGCGTAGCTGTCTAAACGTCAGATAAAGATAGGGAGAGCGGATCTGCGGCCCCAGTGAATCCGCATGGTCAAGGCAGCGCTGGACGAGCTGGTTGGCATCGCCCGCTATGACGTAAGAATTGTCGGCGCTGTGCCAGTCATCAGGGCCACTAATGGCGAGTCCCATCAATGCGGCAGCAGGAGTTTTAGGGTAGTCAGCCCGGTTGGCTAGAATAACCGGCTGATCCATGATGCGCAAGTGGAAAGTGGCTTCCGCGAGTCCGATCTGGAGCGGATTTCCGGTGAGATTGTTAGCCCGATCCAATTCGTCAACGTAAGAACCACTTTCGGACGTTAGGTCGACTTTGAGTGAAACACCGGTTGCCGCATGTAGTTCAGGCACAGCTATTACTTCAGTAAGTGAGGTCCATGCGCTGGGGTCAAGGCAGGCGTGCCACAGCGTGGTCAGCCGTTGCCACTCGCTAAATGGTTCAGAACTGTAAGGAAAAAGGTCGATAAAACTTGCCTCGCCTCGATACGTGATAAGCAACAGTAGCACTAGATTCGCGCTTCGGGTGGCGAGCCGCGCGGTTAAATCAAGTTCACGCGGTCGATATTCAGCGAATCTACCAACGTCGTATGACTGCAGGCTCGCCGCTAGTGCCTCAACCAACAGTATGCGGACGTTGCTTCGAGCAACCTGATCTATCTCCGCGAGGAGGCTCCTTACGAACGACACGACAGGTCGCCTCATTGACAGCACTTGGTAGGAAAGTAGTGCTGTGAGGAGCTCGTCGTCGGCACGAGTAACTCCAATCGGCAAGACCCGACGTTGGTGGCTGTGGGTCGCCTCCATCGCTAGCAAGGTCTGAGTGGTTAGCCTCGCAACCAAATATTCACCGAAGGTCGCGTGCACAAACTCATAGGCCCGCATTGACCCCTCGCCCACCCTTTGGTAGGTGGATTCGGAGGCGTGTACAAAGTAGAAACGACCTATCAGCAGCTGGCCGGGAGTAAGCTTTTGACGGTCGGAGGGCCTGCTCCGGGCGTTGTTATCGTGTGTCACTGCGGATAAGTCACTGTCAAGTTCGCGTTCAGTGACAACCTGGCTGTCCCGATTGAACATCGCAAAAGCGGCAACTGATAGTTGCAATAATTCTTGAGCGACCATGTCGTCTATCTGACTACCTGACGCTGCCGGATTGAGCTTTTGTACCTCTCGCCGCCCGAAGGAGTTGAGTAGGCGGTCGTAGAGCTCGGCGTCACCGAGTCTTTCGTGTTCCTTCTGTAAGGCATTACCGTCGGCGTCGTATAGAGCGAGCATCAGCAGCATCAGAGGCTGGCAGGCTAAATGGCGGTGCCGAAGGACCGCCTTGGGAGCTAATGAGTCGATCATCTCGGTGTTGAAATACCGCACGTTGTTGCTGTTCCAGATCTCCACCCATGTCCGAATGCGTCGGTCATCGAACGGTTCTAAGTGAACTACTGTTGCGCCACGTGGAATTCGTACTTGGTGAGCCACGGTCGTGCGGCTCGTCACTAGTACGATTAGTGGAAATCCCCGGTCGGCTTCAGTCCGTTGGAACTCCGAAACCTGCTCCAGGTAGTCACTCCGGCTCGCCTGACTGCTCTGGATTAGTTCGTCTAAACCGTCAAGAAGGACTACTGGGACAGCCCCATCCGTGACGTCGGCCAAATCGGCCCACTCCACTGTCCGGTGGAGGGCTAGCGCTAGTGCCTCGGAAATCTGTCGGTGCACAGAGGCGTCAGCTGCGACCCGCCGTAGGTCAACTCTGACAGTTGGATAGCTGAGTTCGGCCAGTCGTGCGGCGAGCACGCGGACCATGACCGATTTTCCTGCGCCCGGGTGACCAAGTAGCAGTATCGGCTGTTCGGTTGCAGCGGGCTCGGCAAGGCAGGCGGCGAGAAACCCTTGGATCTCTTCATGTTGAGGGATGGAACCCCACCAATGGTCATCATGCACTACATGTTTTTCTGGGTCGTAAGTGACTGCCCGGAAGGCGTGGTTAACGTATGCCTCTCCTAGGTTGGGAATTACGAGCCCGGCCGGGGAGCCGTGTGAGCCAGGCGGCAGAATTGGCCTAGAAAGCATCGCGCGATATCCATTAGCCAATTCCGTCCATCGCTGTCGGCTTAGTAACTGTGACGAAACAGCTGGCAGGGCCTCGATAATTCCTGCAAGCCCTTTGTCTAGTTCATTCAGTCGTTGTGCGACGTGGCCGAGTTCGCCGAAAGTTGCCGTATGTTCATTAATCAAGGTCCAGCAGAGAAATTCTTGGCTTATTCCTGCAAGTTGAAGGACGTAGCCGTCATATTGTTCCATTGCCTTGGCTGGGAGTTTGTAATTGATGAATTCGTCTAGCACTATTTGGTTGTTTGCGGATTGCAGCTCGAATGACGGATGCCTCATCAGCATCTGTAGAACTTCTCGCGTGGGCGTAGTGAAAAAATCACGTAGAGCAGTGCGAAATTCTTCTCGCGAAAGTCCCGGTGTTGGTGCAGGGGGCGGTTCTTGTAGGAGATGCCGAATGATCTCGTTCCCGGTGGCTGGCGGAAGGGTGCGAAAAATCGAATGCCATTGTTGGTCTGGGGTTAGTATTTCCTCTTCGAGCCATGTTCCGGCAGCCAGCGTGTCAAAGTATGCGGAGACCAGAAGAATAGTGTGAGAGGCGGTCATGACTTCGCCGCGGGGGCGGCCGCTGGCGCCGCTTAATTTATCCAAATATGCAATTCGCAGCCGCTCTAACCACTTAACAAGGTCATTTTTGGGATCGAATAGGCCGATGGTAAGACCACCGGTGGCCGGGGCCGCAGCTGCTAGTCCGGCCGACAGTATTCCGTCGATCCATTTGATTAATTTGCTATCACCCACACCAATAATTCGAACGGCATCAGGGAAGCTCATTAGCCTCGGCATCGATCGTCCTTCGATATAGGCTTAACTATGGTCGACATTATGCGGTGAAGAGTTGAAGAGGGGTCGTTTCTGTCGGAATCTTGTCGAGACTCTTGTAGGCGGATCGGTGGTGCCTGGCCCGGATGCGGTGGCGTCGGCGGCAAAGAGCTTCTTCTCGACGTGGCGGGTTGCAGCCAGGGTCACGCTCTTCCGTTATGTTCCCGCCGCTTGATGCCCGGTAGCGCGCCTCTGGCTTAGCTGGCAGGACACTGAACTACGTTCTACCTGGTGCGATGCCGTCTGCGGGCTTAGCAGCGACGAGCGGTAGGGTGCTGATTGGTGTGACGCGTCCGGCGGGCAGCCGCACATGGCCGCTCAGCGTCACTACTTCGATGCTCTGCGGTGTACCGTGCGGGGGTGGAGGCTTAGCACCGCAATCGACTCCTTTACCTGGGGGTGGTGTAGATATGGTGATGAAGCCGGACACCATCGGTGCCAGGATTCGATACTGGCGGATGCGCCGTGGTGGCATGACTCAGGCCGTGCTCGCCGGACTCGCTGGTGTCACTCAGTCGTACGTGTCGCAGGTCGAGTCGGGTCGCAAGACCATTGACCGTCGTTCCACTCTGGTGGCTCTCGCTGCTGCACTCCAGGTCACGGTGGCCGACCTGCTCGGCCAAGGCACTGAGTCCGGTGACCCCGCCCGCGAGAGTGCCGCTGAGTGCGTGCCGGCGATCTGGTCGGCCCTGATCGAGATCGAGGATGGCGAGCGCCGCCCGTCGACCTACACAATGGATCGCCTGGCGGCCGAGATCGCGCGCGCCGAGCAGCTTCGTACCTCGTGTAACTACCCGACGATGGCGCGCATGTTGCCCAGTCTCCTGTTTGAAGCCGCTGCCATTGGCGGCACCGTGCTCGTCCAGGCCGCCTACCAAGCCGCGACCTGCCTGCGAAACCTCGGCTACCGCCACCTGGCCCTCAACGCCGCCCGGCTCGCTGGAGCGGTCGCCGAAGACGCCGAGGACCCGGCATGGATCGCAGCCTCCCGCTTCTCCTATGCGCAAAGCCTCCCGATTGAGTCCGCACCGGTCGCGGCCCGTGCCGCCGACCGGTCACTAACCGAGCTGCAAGCTGACGCCACCGACGAGCGGGTACGACAGATGCTCGGACAGCTCCATCTCTCGGCCGCGTTGACATCAACAGTCAGCGGTCGCTTGGACGTAGCTCGCGATCACCTCGCAGAGGCGGCCCGGGAGGCGGCGACCCTCGGGGATCCGGTCGACGGCGCGGGCTTCAACGGCTGTGGGTTCGGACCAACCAACGTCGGGCTGTGGCAGATGCCCATCGCCGCCGAGCAGGGCGAATCCGGCCGGGTCATTGAGCTGTCTCGGACGGTCCGGCCGCAGGTGCTCGCAGCCTCGATCCGCCAGCAGTCCTACTGGCTCGACCTCGGTCGCGCCATGGCGGACGGCGGTCGCCGTGACGTCGAGGCGCTTCCCGCATTCGTACAGGCCGAGCGGGCCGCCCCGATTCCGTTCGCCGTTAACCCCCTCGCACGGGATGCCGTGGTGACCCTGGCCCAGCGCGCCCAGCGCCGCGCCATCCCCGACGAGCTGCGCCTGCTCGCCGGCCGCATCGGCATCAACCTGGCCGCATAACTGCCAGTAATCGCGACATCACCAATCCGCCCTACTGTCCGGTTTGGGACGTGAGCACGTCCTGATGGTCCAGCACGGCAACGGTCGATCCTGAGCTGCTGGGTCTCCACCGGAGGAGGCGGGGATGAGCAGTCAGGACGACAACGCTCCAGAGAACAAGGGTGAGGCGGCCGAGCGGGAGGCTGCCAAACAGCGCCTTCTAGCCCAGGCCGAGGCGGAGCGCGTACCCGTTGAGGACACGACCCGCGCGGTCCCGGACCGGCGGTGGCGGCGTGACCAGCGATGACATCCCCATCGGCCGCCGGGTGGCGAGCTGGCGGGTGCGGCGGTCGATGACGCAGCAGATGCTTGCCGACCGGTTGCGCAGGTCGAAGAGCTGGGTGGACAAGATCGAGCGGGGCGCCCGCGCCCTGGACCGGTACTCGGTGATCCAGGAACTGGCCCACGTCCTGCGGGTCGACCCGGAGGTGCTGCTCGGCCAGCAGCGGCCGACGCCCGCCGGCCCTCCGGACGGGGTGGACGACATCCGGGCCGCGCTCGCCCGCTACGACATCCCGCAGGCCCCGGCCCAGACGACGGAGGAAGTCAGGAGGCAGGTCGGGTACGCCTGGTTGACCTACCAGCACGCGCACTACGGGCAGTTGGTGCGGGTGTTGCCGGGTCTGCTCGACGCCGCTCAGGGCGCGCGGTCGACGGAGGTGCTGGTGCAGGCGTACCGGATCACCTCGTTGCTGCTGGTGAAGCTCGGCGAGGCCGACCTCGCCTGGCTCGCCGCCGACCGGGCGATGGCCGCCGCCGGCGACAACCCGATCCTGGCGGCAACGGCGGCCATCTCGGTTGCCCAGGCGCTGCGCGCGTCACACCGCGACCGCCTGGCCCTGGCCGCGACCCTCACGGCCGCGAACCGCATCCTCCCGCCCACCCCCGACCCGACCCCGTCCCGCTTCGGTGATCATGAGGTTGACGGGCCGGATGGAGATTAAACCACCCGCCAACCTCATGATCACGGGGGCGAGGGCCGGGGGTGGTGGGCGGGGGAGCGGGCTGTGGGCGGGACGCTGCTGGTGCAGGCCGCACTGGCCGCCGCTGGCTGCGGCTACGCCCGCCGCGCTGAGGAGTTGACCGACCGGGCCGCGGGCGTCGCCACCAACCTTCGGGGGTACGACGACACGCACCGCACCAGCTTCGGGCCGATCGCCGTCGACCTGGCGCGGGTGGTGTCAGCGGCGCAGCGGGGTGACGCCGATGAGGCGCTGCGCAGGCACCTGTCGTTGGTTCGGCGGGAGGCGTGGCGGCGGTTGCCGGCCGAGTATCGGGGCGCATACCTGGTTGATGTCGCGCGGGCGTACCTCCAGGTGGGTGACCTGCGCGGCGCCGCACGCGCCCTTGTGGACGCCGACAGTGTCGCGCCTGCTGAGGTTCGGTGCCGGCCGTCGGCGCGTACCGTCATCGCCGAGATCGCCCGCGCGAACCCGGCGCCGGCGGGGGTGGCGCGACTGGCGACGCTGGTCGGCCTCACCCGCTGACCGGCTGCCTCACGCGGAGGACCTGGGGGTGTCCGCTGTTCAGGTTTGGGTGACCAGGCCCGGTCCGCCGCAGGTTCTCTTCCGCCCCCAAGCCGTCGAGGTCCAGGTGCCGCCCTGAATCGGTGAGCAGCCAGAAGATCCGCTAGGCGTAGACGTTCCGCACGGCGTCGACGAAGGCCTGCCCGCGCGTCGACGGCGGGCCGTCCTTCGTCGGGAACAGCTCCATCCGCAGATCGAGGGTCAGTTCGAGTTGGACACCGGCACCGTCGGCATTCTTGTTGACGAAGTTGTCGACCGACGTGCCGGCGACCTCGCCAGGTGCGGGCTGAACCACGGTGAAGCCGGCGGCGCGCAGGGCGGTCGCCAGCGCGGCACCCGTGTTGACGTCCCGTCCGCCTACGTAGGCGACCTTGTTCGGTAGGGAGGTGCCGTGAACGGCCAGTGCGTGCCGGCGCTCAGCGATCAGGATCAGGCACTCCTCGACGTCCCAATTGGTGCTGGTGACGTGCAGCCGTGGGTGGTTCTGTCCACTCGGCAACTTGCCCTTGAACTGACACTGGGAGTGGTCGCTGCCGGCGATCGCACCCGCGATCTCGCTCGTGCGTGACTCGATCGCGCCACCGTGCGGGGCCACGACGATCAGCGGTGACCCGGTGATCGCCCAGGTGAGGTCATACGCGACGCCCGCCTGTTCGACCTTGCGCAGCGCGGTCATCGACGGGTACTCCGCCACGTCGGGCACCGGTTCGGCCGCGGGCTGCGCTGGCGCGTGACCCACCCGGGCAACGCCGTACCCAGCGAGCAGTGCCAGCGGAACGGCGAGGGCACTGAGCATCCACCGTGGCGAACGGTTCATCTGGCTCTCCTGTCGACGCTGAAGGGCAACGCCGTAGTCTCAGCGAGAATCTTCTTCAGCGCCAGTAATCGCCACGTCTCGCCTTGTCGGCGGCGGGCCCTTGCCGTCGCGGTGGCCGTGCCGCGCGAACCCGGCGCCGGCCGGGGTGGCGCGACTGGCGACGCTGGTCGGCCTCACCCGCTGACTGGCCGGCTGCTCCGGCCCAGGACGACGGCGCGGGGCTACGCCGGGGCGTGACGATGAGCGGTCCTGACCCCGATGCCCGCATCGCGGTCGAGCAGGACCGCAGCCCGGCTCCTGCTCGACCGGCGACGGCAGCAGCTTCGCCGCCCGGGCCACCTCGCCGCCTACTGTGGGCTCGCCCCGGTGATCCCACGACCTGCCGCCGACGCAGCCACCGGTGCGGGCCTCGGCGGGTCAATCCCGCCGCGGACTCACAGAATCGTTGTCAGCACACCTCCATCGACGCGTACCGCCGATCCGTTGATTGCGGACGCGGCGGGACTGGCGAGGAAGGTCACGGTGTTCGCGATCTCACTCGGTTCGATGAAGCGTCCCAGCAGGGAGGTCTGGTTGGCGCCGATGATCGCCACTTTCAGGTCGTCCTCCAGCAGGGATTGGGCATCGGCCAGCGACTTGACCGTTTCGGCGACGCCGGCGGAATATGTGGGGCCGCCCAGCACCGAGTTAACGGTTACCGCAGTGCCCTTCGTAAGCTTGGCCAGGCCGTTACCCAGTGCGAGCATCGCCGTCTTGGACGTGCCGTAGTGAAGCATGTCGGCGGGGATGTTGACGCCCGACTCGCTGCTCACGAACACGATCCGGCCCCACCCCCGATCGAGCATTGCCGGCATGAGGTGCCGCGCAAGCCGGACCCCGCTGAGCACGTTCACCTCGAAGTAGAGCCGCCACTCCTCGTCGGAAATGAGGTCGAAAGGTTTGAGCTCGAAGAGCCCGACGTTGTTGATGAGGATGTCAACGCTGGGCAGCTCGTCGCACAGCCTGTCGACGTCATCGACAACGGAGAAGTCGGCTTGAATGCCAGTGACGGATACGCCGGGCGCCTCCCGACGCAACACGTCGACCGCCTCGGCCAGCTTTGCCGGGTCACGGCCGTTGAGGACCACGTTCACACCCTCGCCGGCCAGGGCCTTCGCGATTGCGTAACCGATGCCTTGACTGGATCCGCTGATGAATGCGGTCTTGCCGCTGAGCTGCAGGTCCACGTGCTGTTCTCCTAGTGAGTGGTCGCCGACCGGTGCGCCTGCCGCAAGTCGGCAGGCGCTCCTCTCGACCTTGCCGCAGACCAATGAGCATCTGATGAGCACCGCGTGAGTGGCTGACGCTGGTGGGGTCGGACCGTTGGTTACCTGCTGCCACGGCCGATTGATCTCACTGCGAGGAAAGTCCCCCTCGGGGTTCCTGGGTCTTTCGTATCGGTCTGCGGTGATGACCCAGCCACAACCGGGCGCTGCGCATGGCGGCCGCGGATACCGCCCTGCACATTGTGGGTCGGAGCCGTTGTGAACGACGCCGGTTTGACCGGATCGATCATCTGCTCGTCCGCCATCGCCCAGGAACACCTCGTCGCTGCTGGTGAAGGACCGACCGGGCCGCGGGGGTCGTCGCAATCGCGCGGGCGTACCTCCAGGTGGGTGACCTGCGCGGCGCCGCACGGGCCCTGGTGGACGCGGACAGCGTCGCGCCGGCCGAGGTTCGGTGCCGGCCTTTGGCGCGTACGGTGATCGCCGAGATCGCCCGCGCTCAGCCGGCACCGGCCGGCGTGGCGCGACTGGCGACGCTGGTCGGCCTCACCCGCTGACCGGTCGGACCACCAGAGGTGTCAGGCAGGCCGCAGGCAGAAAGGGTGTCCGGCGGGGCTGGCGTAGACACGGCTGCCCTGGTGGGTGGCGAGATCGGCGTCGTCCGTGGGACGCAGCCGACGTGCGCCGGCTTCGAGCGCCGCTCTGTCCGCTGAGGCGAGGTCGTCGGTGGCCAGGTCCACGTGCAACTGCTGGGCGCCGTCCTGGGGCCAGGCCGGCGGAACGTGTCCCGGAGCTCGCTGGATCACGACTGCGGGGAACCCGTCGACGCGCAGGAAGTGATGGTTCTCGGTTTTCGTGATCGAGCCGCCGAGCAACCGGTGCCAGAACGTGCTCTCGGAGTCCACGTCGGCCGCGTCGATGATGATGGCGGCAAGGTTGATGGTCATGTCAGACCACCGGGATGATTCCGCCGTCGACGCGGAACTCCGCGCCGGTGATCCACTTCGCACGCCGGGACGCGAGGAAGGCGATCATCTCGGCCACGTCCTCCGGATCGCCGGGCCGACCCATCGGAACGTTCAGGTGCTCCACGATCTGTTGCTTGAGTTCTTCGAGGCCGATGCCCTGCTGGTCGGCGATGTGAGTCAGGTGCTCGACGGCGCCGGAGGTGGCCACGAAGCCCGGCAGGACGCACACCACACGTACCCCGTGCGGGCCCACCTCGGTGGCCAGTTCGCGGCTGTAGACATTCAGTGCCGCCTTCGCCGCCGCGTAGGACGCCTCGGTGCGCTGCGGCAGCCGGCTGGCGATCGAGGAGACGTGCACGACGACGCCGGAACCTCGTTCGACCATGCCGGGGACCAGCGCCCGGTCGAGTCGGACGGCGCTGAGCAGGTTCATCTCCAGGTCCGAATACCAGGACGCGTCGGAGCGTTGCAGGGTCGGCGCGGGTGCGCTCGCACCAGCCGCGTTGTTGACCAGCACGTCCACCCCGCCGACGCGGTCGATGATCAGCCGGCCGAGTTCGGCCACCCCGTCCTCGGTCGCGAGATCGGCGGGGAAGTGGGTGGCCGGCAGGTCCTCCGGGGGCGTACCCCGCGAGGCGGTCAGGACCGTTGCCCCGGCGGCGGCGAAACGGCGGACGGTCGCCTCGCCCAGGCCACGGCTGCCGCCGGTGACCAGCACGCGAAGGCCGCTGAGGCCGTCTTCCGAGTAGGTCATGTGTGTACCTCTGCAGTAAGGTGAACCGGACTCCGGAAAACTAGCATAAGCGGAGTCGGACTCACCTTGCGGAGGATCTGTTGCCAACATCACGGCCGCTGCGCGCCGACGCGCGCCGCAACCGCGAGGCGCTGCTGACCACGGCCCGGGGAATGTTCCTCGGCGGCGAGGCCGACACCGGCGTGGAGGAGATCGCGCGACAGGCGGGAGTTTCGGTGGGGACGCTCTACCGCCACTTCGCCACGCGGGAAGCCCTCATCGAGGCGGTCTACCGCCAAGAGGTCGACGAACTGTGCGCCGCCCCCGCGGAACTCCTCGGCCAGCACACCCCGGACGAAGCCCTGCGTCGTTTCCTGTTGCTGCTCGTCGACCACGCCGCCATCGGCAAGGGCATGGCCGAGGCGTTGGAGAGCATCATGGCCACGGACTCCCCAGTCTTCGACGACGCCCGCACCCGGATGGCGCAGTCACTCGATGAGTTGCTCGCCGCGGGAGCGGCAGCGGCGAGCATCCGCGACGACGTCACCGGGCGCACACTGCTGCGCGCGATGGGCGGCATCTGCGAGATGCGTGCCACCGACGGGTGGCAGGAGGAGGCCCGGCAGATCACCGCGATCCTCTTCGACGGCCTGAGCCACGGCACGCGGAAATTGCGTGCATCGTCGAACGCCACATAGTCGCTGCCCGCGATGTCGCCCGGGCCCCCGGCACGCGCGATCCTGGTGAGCTTCGCGCTGGCCGGCGGGACTGTCTCGTAGGCCGGTGCCTCAGTACGGCAGGTCGATGCCCTGGCTGCGGGCGAACTCGCGGTGGGCGGCGACGACGGTGTCGATGAAGTAGGCGGCCATCTCGTCGGCGCGCAGCACCCGGGTCGTCTCGACCTTGAAGTTCTCGTCGCAGTAGTGCTCGGCTGAGCTGACGCCCGGCTGCGCCACGAGCGCGTCCCGGAGGAAGTCCACGGGCTCGTCCCCGGGGTCGACGATGAACTTCACTCCGTCGCCGAAGCTCAACTCCCAGTGCAGCCCGTCGTCGGTGCCGACCCAGAGTTGCCGGCAGAGCGCGCCGCGGCTCTGAGCGAAAGCCTCCCGCATCGCGCTGTCGTCCGAGCAGATCGCCGGCATGACACTCGGGGCGCGGCCGATGGCCGCGGCGACCGGGGGAAAGCCGGCGAGTCGGTCGACCCGGTAGAAGAAGTAGCCCGGGGTGTGGGTGGGGTCCTCGGACTCGACGCCCGGCACCGCGTACGCGGGTGGTTCAGAGGTCATGGGTTCGTGGTCCTTCGTGGTGAACGCGTCGGGGGCCGGGCTGGCGGCCCGGCCCCCGACGGAACCCGGCTAGTCCAGCGGGAAGTGGATGGTGAAGGGGATGTTGTTCTTCTTCAGACAATCGAGCACCAGATCTGATGGGCCGAGTGAGTTATACCCACCGTGTGGCATGAAGTGCCACTGGGCTCCCTTGATCCTGGTGTTTCGGAACTGCGGGTTGATCTTGTTGTCCTCCAGGATCTTGTCCTGGTTGGCCGGGTCGGAGTACCACTTGTCCTCATCGCACTGAATGAGGTTGTGGCGGTCATGTTCGGTCGGGACGCCGGTCTTGACCTCGTGGATGACCCAGCCTTCGGGGGTGTGCTCGCCATAGTCGGCCGACCGGCCGCTGGGCTCGAACTGCCCTGGCACGCCGGCCTGCCTCAGCCAGAGCTGGGGCTGGCCGCGAGTTCTGTCCTGACGGTATCCCATGATTTCGTCGACGAAGATGTTCTGACCGTCGTTACGGCCCGTGGCCCATCGGACGTTGGGTCCGGGGACGTGCAGATTCTGTCCGTTGCTGCCCACCGCCTTGAGCGCGAAGTGAATCTTCTGGAGGTCGGTGCGCTCACCACTGAGCAGCCGATTGAAATTGCTCTTGCTGACTCTGCCGGCAGCGGCTGCTGCCAGACCCTCCGGTTCGACGAGGGCTGCCCAGACCTCCGGCATGATGAGCTCGTAGGTGAGCTCCTTGACGGTGTCGGGGATCTTGTCGTACTTGGCGATGAACCGCGCCGCCGGCGTGAGGCGGTGGGTGTATTTGAGGACGAACTTCGAGACCTTGGCGGGGATGGCGACCGCGTCACCGACGTAGGGGACGACGCCGAGGATGCTGAGACCCGCGCTGACCCACTCGCCGTGGATGAGCGCGGCGATCGTGTCGCGGATGTCGGCGAGCCCGCCGAGGATCCAGCCGACGACCGGGATGACGCTCAGCCCACCGCCGCACAGGTTGCCGGCGAGCCACGCCATCGAGTCCTTCTCGGCGAAGTCACCGGCGAACATGCCGAGCAGGAAGTCGGAAACGTACGTCCACTTGCTGATCTGCTCGTCGACTCGGCCAGGGTCGAGGCCCTGGGAGTCGGCGTTGGCGACCTCGTAGTCGTCGCGTAGACCATCCCCGTCGGTGTCCTGGACACGCGGGTTGATCGAGAGGTCGTCCTCGGTGAAGTCCGAGAGCCCGTCGCCGTCGGTGTCGACGTTGTTGGGATCGGTGAGACCGTCCTCCTCCACGAGGTCCGGCAGGCCGTCGCCGTCGGTGTCGGTGTCCGTCGGGTTGGAAACGATCGGCGGGACGTCGCCGGGCGTCGGCGGAGCGCGTGGCTGGTCGGCGACCAGCGGATTGCTACCCTGAGCCACCTCGGCGCCGTCGGTGGCGCCGTCGCCGTCGGTGTCCGGGTCGGTGGGCGAGGTGCCGATCCGCTGCTCGTCGAGGTTGGTGAGCCCGTCACCGTCGACGTCCTCCGCACCGTCGGCGACCGCGTCCTGATCGGTGTCGACCGCGTTGGGTCGGGTCCAGCCGGCCAACTCGGTGATCTCGAACTTGTCGGTCAACCCGTCACCGTCGGAGTCGACCAACAGCGGGCTGGACCCGAACCGCAGCTCCACCACATCGACGACCCCGTCGCCATCGTGGTCACCGCCGTAGGTGATGCCCAGCCGGGTCAACACGCGGAAGCCGTCGGCCCAGGCCTTGGACGCGTGGACCGTCGCCGGCTCCGGGTTGGCCTTGACCAGCATCGTGTCGGCCTTGGCCAGGCTGGCCTTGGCCGCATCCAGATCCGCGAACGCCTCAGTCAGCCCCGCTGGGGCGGGCGCGGGTGGTGGACTGGCCCGGAACGGCCCGATCGTCGCCTCGGCATCCTGGATCGCGGCGTCCGCCAGCAGGCGCAACCCGAACAGGGTCTCCACCAGCGCAACCACATGTGCCTGCTCGGCCTCGCCGTTGGGCGGGCTGGCACCGGAGAGCCGACTCTTGAGGAACGACTCCAGATGTTGGAGGTTGTCGAACGCCGTCGCACCGTCGGTGGCGCTCTTGAGTCGGGCGCCGTCGAAATACCGGCTCTCGACGTCCGCCAGGACCGGGGCGATCCGGCTGTGCCCCAAACCGCCGTCCACGTACGGCCGCAGCGCCTGGAGGGACTCGGTGATGTAGACCTTGGCGTCGCGGGTGTACTCGGCGGTGGGGATCTTGGCGACCTCCACCTCCCACAGGCGTTTCTCTCCTGCCGACGCGGGGGCGGCGGCGAGCGCCACCGGTGCGACGACCAGTGCCGCCACCACAGCGGCAAGTCTTGAGCGCAATCGTCTTCTGTGCCTCACCGACACCTCCGTCTATGCGTTCCGAACAAATGTTTCGCAACGATATCTATCGGCGTCACTATTTTGCGCCCCGCCGGAATTAGTCGCTTTTGCAGGGACGGCTATCTATAAGGTGGGTTAAAGCGACATTGAATCTGGTCGCCCGCCGCAGGTTCGGTGTCGGCTGTTGGCACGTACGGCGATCGCCGGCGCGAACCCGGCGCCGGCCGGCCTGGTCGGGGTGCCGCCGCCCACCGGTCATGATCCACTCGCCTACACGGAAGTCGGGGAGTCCTGGGTCACTGGACACCCCGATTTCACGGAACCCGAGTCGATCTCGCCGCCGGTCCGGAACGCGGGACCGCGGCGGAACCCGAAGAGGTCCCGCCGCGGTCGAAGAACGTCGCTCAAGCAGCACACCTGCGTGGCGATCTTCGCCCGTTCGGTGGACACCGCGCCGCGTGGGGGCGGCGGGACTCTGGTCGGCCGAGTCGGTCAAGGCTCACCGATGCTCGCCCTGGTGCCTGACGCGCTGTCTGGGATCCGACTGTCCATCATGGAAATGTGTAGGTACGTCGCGAAAGGTGCATCCGTCGAGCCCGAGGACCAATCTGATGTGACAGGCTTGCCCATCGAGAGCGATGCCTCCTACCCGGGTTTTCAGACTCCTCAGGATCGATGACGAGGGAGGGTGATCGCAGCATGGTCGACAGCGCGCCCCAAGCCTACAAATTGGAGCAGCAAGGCGAAGTGAGCGCGGGGCGTCAAGGATTGCTCGCCGCCTTGATCGTCGCGCAGATCGCCATCCTGACTCTCCTCGTGAGCGTCATCCTCAGTCAGAAGTCGCCCAGCGTTCTTCAGCTCTTGACTCTCTTCATCGTCGCTCAACTCTCTCGTTCCCTGAACGATAAGGTATATCTGCCCAGCCTTGCGACCCGAGGCTACGCCGCCGTCCTCCGGATATACGCAAGCGCATTCAGACCACTCCTCACCTGCACGAGCTGGGCCGCGCTGGCTTACTGCACCTGGCTCCAGTTCGGCACACAGGTGACGGTCATCGGTGGACTGGTGCTCGTCGGCCTAGGTCTTAAGACAAGGATGAACCTCTGGCGCGCGACGGGAGGCTTGCTTCGCTGGCGTGACATCCAGTTGATGGACTCGCTTCTGAAGTTCGTGGCGCAGGCAGACGTGGAGGCCCGACGCGGTGAGCTGGCGGCCGCCAGGGAGCTCCAGGACCGTGCCGCGAACCATCCGGCAATCCGAAAATATCCGAAGGTGCTGCACAGCATCGCGATGCAGCGTGCCGCCTGGGCGCTCGTCCAAGGCGACCACGCGCTTGCCGAACGGCAGTTCAAGGCCGCCGTTGAATATCTCAGCGAGCACAAAGACCCGTCCGCTCTGGGTGAAGCTCTCACCGGGCTGGGGAATCTGTATCTGGCTCAGGAAAGATACGACGAAGCCCGGGCGTCGATGACCCAGGCGATCAGCGTTGCCGGCGGGAAAATGTACCGGTTGAATCGAGTGCGGATCGAATACAACCTGGCCGTGATCTGTGTTCAGACCGACGATAACGCGGCTGCGGTGTCGCATGCGCTGGAGGCGCGGGCACTCAGCCGGAAATGGCGAGCCTTCACCGTCCTCGGCAATGTGTGCGACCTGCTGGCCGGCGTGGCCGCCGACGAAGGCGGGTCGGACGAAGCAGACACCTACCTGCTGGAAGCTGCCGAGGCCTACCGGATGGACAATGCCGGCCCCAATTCCTGGATCCGGCATCACCTGATGAGAGCGACCGTGTTCACCCTCCGCGGTGACGAGGTGCGCGCACTGGAGGCCTACCTGGTGATGATGCGCTTGGTGAGCGAGGTCAGAGCTGGTTGGGGGTGGAGAGACGCCCAGGCTCACCTGGTGAGCGCGATGGGTGAGCAGGAGCTGATCGCACTCCGGCTCGCCCACGAACGCTACGAACGAGGCGATGACGCGGCCCTGGATTTCCTCGCCGAGGTGATGGACCTGAGTAGCCGGACCGCTCTGCGGCAGATCCTCCGAGGCGGCATCGCAGTGAACGGCCAGGCAGATGACATTCAACCGGAACTCGCAAGACTGCTCGGCGAGATAGCCAGCTATGAAGACGCGATCAGTGACGAGGAGTCCGCGACCGGATCGCCCGGCGACCTGGAGCGGAAGGGGCTCGTCAGCCTCGCCGCCTACGAGCGGCTGGAGAGCCTGGTTTCGATCCGATTCCGTCGCATGTTCCAGGGAACTGCCCAGACAGCGCCCGGAACGCCCGCAGGCAGGGTCCCTCCCGGCTCGCATCTGCTGCAGGCCAGGCTGTTCGACGACGACGGTGAGCTGGTCATCACCGGCATCTGGACCTCCCCGGACGGCGTGCGCGTTCCATACCTCCACACGGCCACGGACCGTCAGGCATCAATCATCCGCGATTTCATGCGGGCACCCGGTCGGCCCGCCGGCAACGGCTCCGACGGCCACGCGGACCGGGCCATTGACGAAGCCGCCGGCTCGCTGCCAACCGCGTTCCGCGCCCAGGCAAACGGCTGGGAGGGCAGCCGGCACTACCGTCGGCTGGCGACCCGCAAGTGGGACCAGTGGTCAGAGCTCGCGGCACTCCTCCTGCCCGCGGGCCTCCTGAGCATCCTCAGCCGCAGCGACCCGTACGGGGACGTGCCGCACCTGCTGATCGTCCCGGATCCGGTGCTGTGGCGGGTCCCGTGGGCGGCCCTGGCCGTGGAGAACCAAGGAACGGACCGGTTCCTCGCCGACCACGCGACCCTGAGCTATCTACCCAGTCTGGCCCTGGCGGACGAGGCAGCATCGGACGCGGAGGAAATGTCACACGGTCCGGCGGCGGCTTATCTCGCCAACGTCAACCCTGACGGGATGCGGATCGAAAGGGAAGCGCTGACGAGCGCCTACGGGGACGCGGTCGAATTTCTGACGACGCCCGAGACGTTGCTGTCCGTGCTGCGAGACGGTGACGCACGCTCACCACTCCGATTGCTGGCCATGACCGTGCACGGCAACGGAAGCCCCGGTCTGGCTCACGCCCTCGCCCTGGATGACGGCATCGAATTGTCGGCCGCACGCATGCTCGGGCTGAGGTTCCCCCCTCTTCTGCTGATCAACGCGTGTCTCTCGGCCGAGCTTGACCAACGTCAGGGCACCGACCCGCTGGGCATCCCGACCGTGGCTCTGTGCAGGGGTGCCGAGACGGTGCTGGGTGGGCTGTTTCCGTTGCCCGACGGGGTGGCCACGAAACCCGAATACAGTCACCCGACGGCGGCGATCCTCGGTCACCTCTATGGTCTGCTCAGCTCCGGCGTACCACCGTCGGTTGCGCTTCGGCGGGCGCAACGCCAGTGGCGAGAGAGCCGGCCGGAGGCGCCGCCGGTGCTCTGGGCCGGGCTCGTCGTCCTCGGTGTCAACCGTCGCAGTCCCAGCGATACGCGTGGAGGTTCATGACATGACGACCCGACAACCCGCCAATCCTGACCCCGACGGGCTCGACGACCTCGACGACCTCGGGTTGGATTGGCGCTCGTACGTGAGCAAGGACGCCATCGAGGACGACGACGAAGCCGGACGGCTGGTACCTCCGCCGCCGGTGACTCCACCGCCGCCTCTCCCACCTTCGTCGTAGGCGGCGCCGATGCCCGCTAACGCGGTAACAGTCGCCGTTCTCATCGCCGCGCTGGCACCTGGCTTCTGCTTCGTGCAGACATACCGGCGCCACGTCCTCTTTGACAAACCCAACCCCACAAGGGAGATCATCGAGTTCTTCAGCGCGGGCGCGCTCGCCACCTTCGTCGCCAGCGTCCTGGTGCTCGCGCTGGGGAGCTTCGTGCCGTGGTTGATCTCACTCCACGAACTGGTGGTGGATCCTCGGGCGCTACGAGCCTCGGCCTGGCACGTCGTCCTGTCCGCCGGGCTGGTGCTGCTCCTGAGCGTGACGCTGTGCATTGTGGCCGGCGAAGTGCTGGGCCGCAGGGCACCCACCAGGGTTGGTCACGTCAACGCCGGAGTGATGTCGGTCCGCGTTCTCGCGACTCGGTCGCCCAAGGGTCGCGAGCCGTACCTCGCCGTGGAACTCAACGACGGGCGGCTGGCGGAAGGCTACCTTCGACATGCGGCGATAGAGGAGGACCCGGATCGCCGCGACCTCGTCCTGCAGCGCCCCCTGTTCTTCAGTGGCACCGGCTACGCCGTGAGGACGCCTTCCGCAGCCGTCAAGCTGTACGTCCCCGGCTCCATGATCCGGGTCATCCACATCAGCTATCCGCCCGTCATCGTGGAGCCAATGGATGAGGATCCGGTAGCAGGAGCAGGCGTCACACCACCTCGGCGCCGGCGCTGGTTGCCGCTGCCCAGGAACTCCAACAAATAGGGTCCATGTTGGCCGGCCTCGATCAAGCTCTCGCCATGCTTCGGTGAGCGTAGGCAGACACAGCGATCACTCGAAGAACTTGATGCTGAAACCGGTGTCGGCCGTCGGCCCGGGCACGTTGGCGCGGCGGTAGGTGGTGTTGCCCCACCAGCAGAAGGTGCCCGTGTACCAGTGCCGGTTCGCCCAGGAGTACGCGGTGCCCTTGGGCACGCCGTGGTACATCAGCGGGAACCTCGGCCCGGCGGGCGGACTCGTGGCGATGTCGCCGTTGAGCAGCACGAAGCTGTGGTGGCCAGGCCCGTTGACGTACAGGGTGGGATCCCAACCGGCCATCATGGTGGACCGGTTCGAGCCGAACAGGCAGCCGTTCGACTTGTACCAGTCCCACACGTACGTGGGGTCACCGCCGGCCCGCAGCCGCAGGTCGGCGAGGCAGTACTGGTCACTCCAACTGCCGTTGGCGGAGTAGACGATGTGCAGCTGCCCGTTGGGGTCCCTGATCGCCTCGGGGGACTCGTTGATGAACGGATTGCCCACGACACGCTCCCAGCTCTCGCGCGGCTGGGAGATGACGTACCGGCTGCCGGTCGGCGTGAGCGGGTCGCTCATCCGGCTGAGGTAGATGTTCTGCTCGACGTTGGTGTCGCCGGCCCAACCCGACCACACGAACCATCGCTGACCGTTGAAGGTGAACAGGCTGCCGTCGATGGCCCACTTGCCGCCGGGCAGCGCGAGCTGCCGCTCGGCCGTGTAGCCGCTGGCCGGCGACGCCGAGTGGATCGCGTACATGCGGTGGGCGGTGCCGCGCCCAGCCGAGAAGTAGATGTAATAGCGGCCGCCATCGGTGACGATCTCCGGGGCCCAGACCTCACCGAGGTTGCGGCTGTCCGTCCACACCTGCCGCGCGGCTGCGGCAGCCAGCGCGTCGGGGGAGGTCGCCTGCCGGACGGCGATCCCGCCGTTGAGCGACTGGACGGAGACGTAGGTGGCACCGACGCGGATCACGCTCGGGTCGGCGGCCCGCAGACTGGTCTGCCCGGCCGCCGCCGGCCCGGCGCCGACCAGGGACAGGCCGGTGGCGAGCACGGCGGCCAACAGGATGGAGAGGAGTCGCGGAAGGGTTCGGTTACCGACGTTCACGATCGGGATTCCTCTCCTAGAACCGGCAGCAATCGATACTCATAGATTAGTTTATGAGCCGACGAGCCACAGCGGTGGTTGCCAGAACCTGAGCCGACCGCGGGCACACCGAGGCTGCGGGTCTTCTGATCGGCTCAGCGGGTCGATGTCGTGGTTGCGTGCGCCCGCACCGCCGGTTCGAGCAGCGACAACGTCCGCTGCCCTGCGTCGACGGCGACGCGGAGGCCGACCGGCATCGGCAGGTTCGGGCCGGCGTGTCCGAACTCGACGTTGCCCAGGACCGGAATGTCACGGTCGCCGAGGACCTCGAAGATGATCTCGGGGAGGGTTGGGGACGCGTCGGGTGCTCCGAGTCCGTCGATCGCGTGCGGGACTCCCACGACCATGCCGGCGATCCGGTCGAGGATGCCGCAGTGCCGCAACACCTGCAGGTCGCTCCACACCCACGACGCGTAGCCGCCCATCTCCTCCCAGAACAGCACCGCGCCGTCGAACCATTCGAGAGGCAGCGCGTACCGCGTCGCCTGCGCCCGCATGATGCGATTGAGCACCCCACCGATCAACGGGCCCTCGGCGCGACCCGCCCGCCAGCATTCCCACGACGGCGTGACCGGCAGCGCGCCGATCGCCTCCGTGCCGGTCAGCAGCGTCACGTAGAGCTTTTCCAGCTCGGCTTGGCGCGCTGTGGGCGCACGCTGCCATGCCCCGCCGAGCCCGGGTGTGGCCATGTCGGCGTGGAACCCGACCAGACCGGTGCGTGCGTAGAGCACCAGATGCAGCAGCGAGATGTCGCTGTAGCCGAGGATCGGCTTGGGATCGGCAACGATCGCCTCAACGTCGATCAGGTCGAGGTAGCCGAGCGTAGTCTGGCCGCCGTCATGCGCGACGATGGCGCGCACCTCAGGGTCACGCAGCAAAGCGTTGAACTCTCCGGCGATCTCCGTCGGCGTGCCCGCGCTCCACCAATGGTGACGCCCCGCTTGGAGCAGCGGTGTTCGACGTACGCGGAATCCCATCCGTTCGAGCACGACCACCGCCTGGTCGAGATCGGGCTCGTAGACGGCATGCAGCGGCCCGGACAGCGATGCGATGACGATGAGATCTCCGGGCCTCAGTGCGCGAGGCAGAAGCGGTTGCGGCAGTCCAGGACCGGTCACCGGCGCAGTGTCTCAATGCGCCCACCAATGCGCTACGCAAAATGCAACGTCAGTCGCTCCTGACCGCGGGCATCCCTGCGCTACCGTCTGGGCCCATGGACTCCGTGGACAAGGCCTTGGTCGTCGTGTGCGCCGCCGCCAACCTGGCCATGGCCGCCGTTCTGCTCGTCAAAAGCCGTGGCGGCAATACGGTGCCCCGAATCTTCGGCCGCCCGCAGCACCTTCCGCGCCTGCGGGCCGCGATGTACGCCTTCCTCGGGCTGGGGCTGGGCGTGGGCTGGCTCGTCAAGGACGTCTTCCCGCCGCACTCCACGGGCGACACGGTGGTGTACAACGTGGTGAGGATCCTGCTGGCGGCTGCTGTCGTCACCGCACTGCTGAGTGCCTTCCGATACCCGCGGTCCCTCAGTGACAAGGCCACCCGCTAGGGCAATGATCCGCCGTACGGGACGGCGAGGGCCACGGGCAGCCCGATGAGGCCCGCCCCACGTCAGCTACTCATCCCCGCGACGAATCGCGCAGAGCTTCGCGCGTCCATTCTGCGAAGGTCGTGAGGGGGATGCCGAGGGCTCGCGCGTACTCCGGGCGGGCCGGTTGCCCGACCACGTTCATCTGCTCGTGGGAGATGCCGGCCCACTCCGGCATCCCTGCGGCGACCGCCTCCTCCTCGGTCATGTCCATCGGCGCGCTCGTCGGCCTGACCCGATCATCGGGCGGGTCGATCATGGAGTTGTGGTGCCCGTTTGCAGACGGTTCGCGGCTCTTGTCGCCCACCACAAGTCCATGATCGACGGGCGCGGGCGGCTCAGCTGGTGCGGTCGGGTACGGCACAGCCGTCCGGGGTGCACACGCCCTCGGTGCCGCCAAGGACCGGCAGTGGTTGCGGTGTGGGATGGCTCTCGGCCCACGCCTTGGTGATGACCGCGAGCAGGTCGTCGGTGCCGATCGCCCCGGGAACGGCGAAGCGGCCGTCGAACACGAGGAAGGGCGCGCCACGTGCCCCGAGGCGTTCTGCCTCGCGCTGGTCGGTCGCCACCCGGGCCCGGTAGCGGCGGCTGCGCAGGGCCTCAGCGGCGCCGTCGCGGTCCAGGCCCACCTCGGCGGCGAAGTCGAGGACCTCCTCGGCGGTCCACAGCTTGCGGGCCTGCCCGAAGTGCGCGCGGAACATCGCCGTCCAGATCTCGGCGCCGCAGCCCTGGTCGGTCGCGTAGGCGAGCAGCTCGTGGGCCAGGTCCGTCGGCCCGAGCGTGCGGTCCACCGCGTGGTAGGGAGTCAGGCCCTCCGCCTCGGCGGCCCGTTCGATGGGCCGCAGGACCCGGTCGACGGTCGTCGCGGGGGCCCCGGCCATCGTGATCAACTCTCGTTGACTGACGCCCTCGCGGGGCAGGTCGGGGTGAAGCTGGAAGGACCGGTGGACCACCTGCACCTGATCGCCGTACGGGAACCGGTCCAGGGCCTGGTGGAGCCGGTGGTCCATCAGCCCGCAGTACGGGCAGACGATGTCCGACCAGAACTCGATCTTCATGGCACTCCTCCTCTATTCTCACTTCTTGTTCGTAGCGCCATCATGCGTGAGAATTGGAAGGCCGCAAAAGGTACATTCATGTTCGTGGCAAGGGGCTGGCGGAGAGGTGGCAGGGGATGAGGGCAGGGGATCTTCGGCGCAGGCGCACCAACGTCCGGGCGAACGTCCGGGCAGTTCCGGGGCCCTGTGCGCACTGGAACGACGAGGACGCCGACTTCATCCGCGAGGTCCTGGACCTCGTCGGCGACAAATGGAGTGTCCTGATCATCGGCACGCTCGCCGACGGGCCGGTCCGTTACTCGGATCTGGGTGACGCGATCCCCGGCATCTCACAGCGCATGCTGACGCTGACCTTGAAGCACCTCCAGCGCACCGGCCTCGTCACCCGGACCTCGTACCCCGAGGTTCCGCCCCGCGTCGAGTACGCCCTCACCGACCTGGGCAGGTCACTGCTCTCGACCGTCCTGGCTCTGGCGGCCTGGTCGGTCGACCACCATGCCGAGATCCGTCGCCACCAGACGACGTACGACGACGGCAACGCGGACTGACGGTCCAATCCTGGCGGCGACGGGGCCGTGGCGGTCGCCCAGGCGCTACGCACAACCCCCTAGCCCGGGGGAGACCCCAGTTGTGGTGCCCGTCCGGGGATGAATTGTGGCTTTGCGGAGCACCGCAGCTCCATGATCGACCGGGGTTGGGCCTCATCGAGCCGCCCGACGCCGGGCGAGCGCGTCGCGTATGCCGAAGACGACCAGTGCGAGCGGCACGAAGACCCACAGCTGAAGAACGGTGTAGCGGCGCCGTTCCCGGTCGATGTCGACGCCGGTCAGTTCGGCATCGAGGGCACCCGGCCGCATCAGCGCGAGCGCGTGGATGGACAGGGGAGCGTAGTTGAGCCCTGCCCCGGTGAACCACAGGCCGATCGCCCGGCTGCCGAGGCTGCTCGACGACGCCAGCAACCAGATGCCCAGCGCCACCATGGCAACCACGCCGACCAGGAACTCGGCCAGGATGATGCGCCGTCGGCGGGCGGTGCCTCGGGTGCCGTGCATGTCGACGGCCGCCAGGCGACGAACGTTCATCGAACGATGATGACACCGGCGGACAACGTGCGCAGTCAGGCCGAAGGGCCGTCGAGCGACACTCCATCCTGGTCCGTCTCACCCCACCTCACCGCTCGTTACGTCTCCGGCCCGGCGGGGAGCGGTGAACTGGGTGACGAGGAAGTCGAGCCGTGCGTCCTGCCCGTCCGGGGGGATGCGGCCGCTGTCGGACAGGACGGCCATGCCGTGCAGCGCGCTCCAGGTGACCTCGGCGATGAGTTCGCGGCGCTCGTCGTCCGGGTCGAAGCAGCTGACGAACTCGTCGAAGCCCGCCCGCAGGGGAGGCGGTGTCTCGGGGCTGCCGAACCTCAGGTCGGTGGGCAGGACGAACATGGCCTGGTAGAGGGCGGGTCGTTCGGTGGCGAAATCCAGGTAGGCGCGGCAGACGGCACGCAGGGCCTGCCCCGGCTCGGGCGAGGCCAGTCGCGCGCGGCGCAGGTGGGCGGCGAGTTCGCCGAAGCCGTCGATGGCGACGGCGGTCACGATCGCTTCCTTGCCGTTGAAGTGGCTGTACAGCACCGGCTGGCTGTATTCGACGCGTTCGGCGAGGCGTCGCGTCGTCACCGCCTCCCAGCCCTCGGTCTCCGCGAGTTCGCGCGCGGCCGTGACGATCAGCTGGTGACGGTGGGCGCGTTCGCGTTCGCGGCGCTCGTTGATGCCGGACATGACTGCATCCTAGCAGCGCTTGACTTCCTGTCGCAGCTAGATCTAGCGTTGCTAGCGCAACTAGCGCCGGCAACAGTCGCTGCGGGCGCTGCCGTCACAAGGGGAGACAACCCATGCTCACCACCGTCGCCACCGTGCTCGCCGCACTGATCGGCGTAGGCATCATCGTCATCGGCGCGCGCGTCTTCTGGGCGCCGCAGGCCGCAACCGGCTTCGGCATCCCCGGCACGCCGAGCGACGACCGGACCTTTCAGGCCTGGCTGACCGTCAAGGGCGTGCGCGACATCGCGTCGGGGCTCTTCATCTTCGTCCTGATCCTCGGAGCGACACCGGACCTGTTGGGTTGGTTCATGCTGGCCGCCACCGTCATACCCACCGGCGACGCGCTGATCGTGCTGCGCAGCAAGGGGCCCAAGGCGATCGCGTACGGCGTCCACGCGAGCACCGCCCTGGTGATGCTGGCGATCAGCGTGCTCCTGCTCGTCGGCTGAGCTCGTGCCAGCCGAGCGGTCACAGCTGGGCGACGACCACGCTGGTGGCCTGGGCGATGAGCGCGTCGTCGGGGGTGGCGTCCAACTTGTCGCGGCTGGACAGCACGGCGACGACGATCGGGGCACGGTCGGGCGGCCAGATCACCGCGATGTCGTTGCGCGTGCCGTACCCTCCGGTCCCGGTCTTGTCCCCGACGACCCAGCCGGCGGGCACCCCGGCGCGGACCAGCGCCGCGCCGGTGGTGTTGCCCTTCAGCCAACCGCGCAGCACGTCGCGGTCCGCGGGCGTCAGGGCATCCCCCACGGTGTACGCCCGGAGGTCGGCCGCCAGAGCCCGCGCGGTGCTGGTGTCCCGCCGGTCGCCCGGCGTCGCCTCGTTGAGGGCGGTCTCGTAGCGGGCCGGGTCGGTGACCGTGTCGCCGATCCCGCGCAGCTCCTTCTCGAACCCCTGCGGGCCGCCGAGGTGACGCAGCAGCAGGTTGCCGGCCGTGTTGTCGCTGTAGCGCACGGCGGCGTCGGCGAGGGCACGCAGGCTCATGCCCTCGGCGACGTGCTTCTCGGTGATCGGTGCGTGCGACACCAGGTCCTGCGCCGAATAGCGCACCACCCGGTCCAGCTCGGCGTCGGTGGTGCCGTCCAGCACCTCGGCGGCGGCCAGCGCCTTCCACGTCGAGGCGTACGCGAACCGCTCGTCGGGTCGGTGTTCCACGGTGCGGCCGGTGCCCGTGTCGACGGCGTAGACGCCCAGCCGCGCCTGGAACGTCTGCTCCAGCCGCTGGAACTCCTGCTCGGCGGCCGGCGACGGGCTGGCCGTCGCCTCGGCGGCGGGCGACAGGTCTGCCGTCACCTCGGGGCTGGCCGTCGTCCGGGCCTCGGGTGCGTCGCCGGTGCCGCACCCCGCCAGCGACACCACTGTCGACGCCGTCGCCACGACGGCCGCCAGCCGGACAGAGATCGTCATCGTCGTTCCTCCTCCTGGGCCGCCGACCCGGGCAGAATCTCGACGTACCCGTCGCTGCCGTGCACCCGGATCCGCTGCCCGTCGCGGATCAGCCGGGTGGCGTCGAGCACGCTCACGACAGCCGGCAGGCCATACTCCCGTGCGATCACCGCGCCGTGCGTCATCAACCCGCCGACCTCCGTCACCAGGCCGGCGATGCCGACGAACAGCGGCGTCCAGCTGGGGTCCGTGTGGGTCGTGACGAGGATGTCACCCGCTTCGAGATCAGCCTGTGCCATGTCGAGGATGACGCGGGCGCGTCCCTCGACCGTCCCGGCGGACACCGGCACACCGATCAGGGCGCCGGCCGGCACGTCGTCGCGTCGGTAGGCCCCGGTGATGGCCTCGCCGTCCGAGGTCAGCACCCGGGGAGGCGTGAGCGCCTGGTACGACCGGAACGCGTCCCTGCGCTGCCGGATCAGCCCGTCGTCCACCTGGTGCGAGCGCACGACCTCGTGGAACTCCTGGAACGTGAGGTAGAAGACGTCTTCCCGGTCGGTGAGCACACCGGCCCGCACGAGACGCTCCGCCTCGTCCAGCAGGGCCTGCTTGTAGACGAAGTAACGGCAGATGATGCCGTACTTCGGGTACTCCCGATAGCCGATGAAGGTCCGTACCCGGTCGATCATCCGCTCGGTCTCGTCGGCCTTCTGCTGCCCGTCCGGCAGCGCACGCAGGCGCGTCACCACCTCCTGCGCCTTCTGTCGCGCCTGCTGCTGCCCCTGTTCGAAGCGCCGCCTGGCGGCGCCCGGCTCGAAGAGCCGGACGTTGTCGAGGATCACGGGCACGAGCGTGCTGGGGCGTTCGCTCCACCGCGGCCTGGTGATGTCGATCTCGCCGACGCAGCGCATGCCGTACCGGTCGAGGTACGCCTCGATGGCCTCGCGCGCCTCCGTCCCGCCCGCGAGTTTCGGCAGCTCGTCGAGGAAGCCGTCGTCCTCGACGCTCCGCAGGAACGCCACCACCTCCGGATGCGGACGGATCTCGTCGGCGACGTCGAGCAGCGCCAGGCCCATCTCCGACGTGATGTTGCCGGGGGCGGACAGGGTGAGGGTGTCCGCGGCGTTCTTCTCGCCCAGCCACTCGTACAGCCGATCGTTGAGCCACCAGGTGGCCTCCATGCCGGCCATGATCGCCTGCATGTTCAGCGGCTCACCGAGGATCCGCTTGTGCTCCTGGAAGGCCTCCAGCAGGAAGTCGAACAACGCCGTACCGGTCACCGTCGCGATGTCGCGCCGCAGCGCGGCGATGGACGCCTCGCTGCGCTCGATCAGCTCGGTCACGATGGCCGGGTCGGTCTCGATCGACGCGCCGCCGCTCGGCAGCCTGGCCGGACCACCGTCGCCGGTGAGCGTCGGAACGAGGTCTCCGCGGTCGACGATCGTGTCCAACGCGTCCCTCATCAGCGGGTCGGACTTCCCGACCATCTCCAGGAAGCCGGCGCGGCTCGCGGGCGAGGCCAGCAGCCGGGTGGCGTCGACGAACAACCTCCCGCCGGCCTCCAGCATCGGGGCCATGGCCGTCAACTGCCACATCGAGAGCCCCAACGGCCTCATCGCGTCGGTCATCATCTGCTGGTGACCAACCGACAGGTAGACGTGGTTCTCCTCGTCAGTGGCCGCGGGAACGGGGAACAACGTGGTGATCGGCCGGCTCTGCACGATCTGGAAGTCGTCGTCGACCAGGCACCATTCGATGTCCTGCGGGCGGCCGAAATGCGCCTCGATCCGTCGCCCGAGCCGCACCAGCCGCACGACCTGCTCCTCGGTCAGTGCCGGCTGCTCCTGCCGCTGCCTGTCGATCGCCACTTCCTGCGTACCGCCGCCCGGCAGGGCAACGACGGCACGGTGTTTGGCGGCGACCGCCCCGGTGACGACCTCCCCGTCGCGCACCGTGAAGACGTCCGGGTTCACCAGGCCGGACACCAGGGCCTCGCCGAGCCCGAAGCTGGCGTCCACGGTCGCGACCTTCCGGTTGCCCGAGACCGGGTCGGCCGTGAACAGGATTCCGGCCGCATCCGGAAAAACCATCTGCTGTACGACGACAGCCATGTGGACCGCGCGGTGGTCGATGCCGTTGCGCAGGCGGTAAATGACGGCCCGGTCGGTGAACAGCGACGCCCAGCATCGGCTGACGTGCCGCAGGACCGCCTCCGGCCCCACCACGTTCAGATAGGTGTCCTGCTGGCCCGCGAAGGAAGCCGTGGGAGTGTCCTCCGCCGTCGCGCTGGACCGCACGGCGTATGCGGCCTCGTCGCCGAACCGGGCGAGCGCGCCGGTGATCGCGGCGGCCAGCCCGTCCGGAAACGCAGTCTCCTCGATGCTCCGGCGGATCTCCGCGCTGAGCGTGCCGATCGCCTCCCGGTCGTCCGGGCCCAGGCGCGACAGCTGATCGAGCCGGTCGTCGATCGACGGCGCCTGCGCCATGACCCGCCGGAAGGCGGCCGTCGTCACGCAGAACCCGGCCGGCACGCGGACGCCGTCGATCCGCGACAGCCCGCCCAGGTGCGCGGCCTTGCCACCCACGACCGCTACCTGCGTCTCGTCAACCTCTCGAAGATCCAACACCATTGCGAGGTCGCTGCGGTCCCCGTCCATCGACAACACACCCACGTCGTGCCCCCCGTTACGTCTTGATGCTGGTCCGGCCGCAGATTCTGCGCCAGGACCGGGGTCTTGCCGCAAGCCCCCAGGTGCGATATACGTTAGAAGTGGCAGGGAGAGTTATCTCCTTGCCTTTGCTTTTTTTCGTTCCGGGCGGTGCCGTGACCCGCCTGGCCGCCGCACACCCCCGTCCGGCCTCACTAGAGTCGCCAGCATGCGGATCCGGATCGACGGCAGCGACCTCCCCGGGCGGCGCGCCGGTGCGGAGGCCGACGCACTGCGGCTCGGCAACGTGCACGTCGGGGTGCAGCGCAAGGCCGAGGTGGTCGAGCTGGTGCCGGCCGACGCGGCGACGGCGACCTGGTGCTTCGAGGTGTCCAGCCGCGAGATCGACGGGATGCTCGACGTCGGCGGCCCCTGGGTGCACGGGCGGCCCGGGGCGCGGTTCCTGTATCTGAGCTGGGGAGCGGTGACCGAGGACGGCTTCGCGATGTTCCGACGAGCGAAGCTGATGTTCACCGACATCCCGACCGAGCTGCTGCGCGCCGCACACGAGGGCAGCGGGACACTCGTCTGCCGGGTCGGGTTGACCGATGCCGCAGGCGGACCACTGTCCGCGCGCGTCCGACCTCCCGGCGTCGCCTGGACGGTGGAGTGACCCTGTCCTACCACCGCCGTACCCGTCTGCCGTGGCGCGACCGACGGCGCTGGCCGGTGTCGTCCGCCGACGAGCCAGCGCCGCACTCCGGGTGACCCGCAGGGTGCCCGTCGGCCGCCTTGACCTTGACACAGTGGCAAGGTCTTCAGTGGGGTCCAGGAGGTGGTCCCGATGACCAGCCCGGAAAAGGACACGAACACCATGCGGGCGCTTCAGGCGCTGGAGAACAGCGACCCGTCGGTGCGTCTGCGCGCGGCGCTGGCGGTCGGCACGGCCCCGGACCCGCTGTTCGTCGACACCCTCGTCGAGCGGTGCGCGATCGAGCCCGAGTTCTCCGTACGCGAGATGCTCACCTGGGCACTGATCCGCCACCCGCCCGCGCTGACCGTACCGAAGCTCACCGACCAACTCCGCTCGGAGCGCGCGCAGGCCCGGAGCCAGGCGTTGCACACGTTGTCCAAGATCGGCGATCGGCGGGCCTGGCCGGCGCTGACACGGGCGCTTCTGACCGACCCGGACGACGAGGTGGCGCGAAGCGCCTGGCGAGCGGCGGTCGTCCTCGTGCCCCCGGGTGACGAGCCCGAGTTGGCCGACGTGTTGGCGACCCAGCTCGGGCGCGGCACGCGGGACACGCGGTTGAGCCTCAGCCGGGCGCTGGTCGCGCTCGGTGCGGTGACCATGCCGATCCTGCGCGCCGCGATGACGGATCTTGACCCGCACGTACGCGCGCACGCGATCGCGACGGAACGGCTGGCGCGGGACCCGGATGCCGGTGTCGAGTTCGCGATCGAGGAGGCGAAGCGCGTGGTGGCCCTCGGCGCGATCGGTGAGGAGGGATGATGCGCAGGTGTTGATCGGTGACGTGGCGCGCCGGTCCGGGGTCAGCGCCCGCATGCTCCGGCACTACGACTCGCTCGGCCTGGTCCGGCCGACCGGTCGGAGCGGCGCCGGCTATCGGGAGTACTCCGACGAGGACATCCGGCTGATCTTCCAGGTCGAGAGCCTGCGGTCCCTGGGCCTGTCGCTGCGTGACGTCCGGCGGGCACTCGATGATCCCGGTTTCACACCCTCCGACCTCGTCGACGACCTGATCCAGCGGACGCGACAGCGCATCGCGGATGAGCTGGACCTGCTCACCCGACTGCGTCGGATCGATGCCGCCGAACCCGCAGGCTGGGAGGACGTCCTCCAGGTCGTCGCGCTCCTACAGGCACTGGGCTCGCCGAGCGCGGGCAGGCGTCAGCGCGCGGCCCTGTCCTCGGTCGACGGGACTCAGGTGCCCGTGGAGGCACTGGTGGAGGCGGCGCTCAACGAGACCGACCCGAACGTCGCCGGAGCCCTGCGATGGGCGCTGGCACAGTCGGGGGATGGCGGCTTGGCGCTGCTCGCGGACGGCCTCCGCTCACCGCAGGCCGAGGTACGCGAGCGTGCCGTCCAGACCATCGCCGAGATCCCGCACGACGCGGCGACCGACGTGCTGCGGGACGCCCTTGCGAGCCCCGACGTCGTGGTCCGCAGGTACGCGGCGCTGGCGCTCGGTGCACGAGGGGCGGCGGACGCGGTCCCGACGCTGATCGACATGGTCGTCGAGGAGACGAAGGACGCCGAGGCGGCCGACGTGTTGGGCGTGCTGGCGTCCGATCCCGCGGAGGCGGACCGGATCGCAACCAGGCTCGTCGACTGCCTCGCCTGGGGGACCCTGGCCCCGTCCGCGCGTCGGCGGCTGACCGAGGCGCTGGCGGACATCCCGGGCAGCACCGCCGCACGCGCGCTGGTGGGCCTGTCCCAGGACGACGACCGTGCCGTCGCGCTGACGGCGACATCCATCCTCACGTTCCGCGAGGGGACCGGGAAGCTTCGCGAGGGGACCGGGAAGCTTCGCGACGGGACCGGAGAGCGTCGCGACGGGGCGGGGACGGGCACGATGCCGGACGGCCCCCTCGCCTGAGCGAGAGGGCCCTCCGTCGACAACGGTGTTGGCGCGGTGGTCAGCCGCCGGCGAACGTCGTGTCGATGCCGCACTTGGCGTTCTGGTTGAGGCAGGACTTCACCAGGTCGGCGAGGCGTTCCGGCTCCCAGGCGTTCATGAAGTCGCCGTGCATGGACGACGGCTTGCCGGAGGAGAGGCTGAGACCGTCACCGCCCAGCGACTCGTAGTTGACCATGAAGGACAGGTCCGGCACCGCCACCGGGTACTTGCCGGTGCAGACGCCGTTCACCGGGTCGCCCATGTGCGACTTGTGGTCGGGCGAGTCGATGTTCCTGCCGTCCCAGCAGTCCTTGAACACGAGCTGGAAGATCAGGTTGCCGCCGGGGGCGCACCTCGGCCAGTTGCCGTCGGCGCTGCGGCCGATCTCGGCGCTGCCCGCGCACCAGAACTGGTTGCTGCCGGCGTTTTTGGGAGTGTCCACCTGCCGCTTGGCGTCACCCTCGACCACCACCAGGCCCGGCGGGAAGGGCTTGACGGTCGACGGGTCCTTGACCCGTGAGCCGTAGTAGATGCGCATGCTCTTGATCGGGACCGGCTTGCCGTCCTTGCGCAGCTCGGGGGTCCAGTAGGCGCTCTTGTCTCCCGGGGCGTTGCAGGTGTTCGCCGCGGCGAACAGCTTGTCCGTCGTCGTGAAGGCGTCGACCTTCGGGCCGAAGAAGGTGTGCATGTGCGAGGCGCCCGACAGGCCGGGCAGGACGATCGGGTCGTCCGCGGCGGAGTTCGCGACACCGCAGTCGGTGTGGAACTCCGGCACCCGGGTGGTGCCCGGCGGCACCGCCTTGGGCTTGAGCGCGTTGAACGCGGCCAGCTCCTTGTTCCACTTGGTCTGGTCGACCGGCACCCAACCGCCGGCCGGTGCGCTCGGCGGCACCGACGCGGAGGGCGACGCCGGCGGGGTGGCACTCGGCGCGGACGAGGCGGTGGGCGTCGGTGAGGCGCTGGCCGACGCGCTCGGCGACGTGCCCGCCGGGGGACCGAACGTGAACCAGTTCAGGTTCACGAAGTCCGACGGCGAGGCGCTCTTCATGACGGCGAAGACGGTCTGCGCGCCGGTCGGCACACCGGATGCCTTCGCCGTGACGGTCTTCCACTGCTGCCAGCCGCCGGTCTGGGCGATCGGGAAGGCGGCCAGCAGTTGACCGTCCTGCGCGCCGAGGTGCAGCTCGACGGTGCCGCCGGTGGCGTTGTGCGAGGAAACCCGGGCCGCCAGGTCGGCGCCGGTGATCGACACATTGTCGTACCGCAACCAGTCGCCGTTGGCCAACCAGCCGACGTTCCGGCCGCCGCCGGTGTCGCCGGTGCCCTCGGTCTGCGCGCCGGAGTGCGCCGCGAAGGCCTCCGCCTGGACCCGGCCGGGCACGTCGACCTCTTCGGCCTGGGCGCCGGCGATGTAGATGCCACTGGCGCCGAGCGCGGCGACAACCGCGGAGGCGAGCGTGATGCGAGTAAGCCGATGACGCTTCAGCGCCCGATCCGGCGGTGCGACGTGCGCGGGGGGAGTCCGCATTACCAGTGTTGTCCTTTGAGTCGGTGATAACGCTCCGGTCGGGAGAAGTATGTGCACGTCAGGAGCCTGCATCAACTCACGGGGAAAGAATTAAGGAGGCTGCTCCGCGAAGGCGCTGGTGGCCGGCTCCGGCGCTCGGGATAACAATTTTTCACGCGTGCGGTCTTAAGTTTGTTTTAAGTCTGCGGTGTGCCGTGCTATTGGCTTATTACGCATTCTGGGTAACGAGTTCGGGTCGATTTTCGTCGGGGTGCCGGTCGACGGAAACCGACGGCGACAGCGCGCGGAGGAAGTCGGGCGCGTCGAAGATCTCCCCGGCGGAGGCGACACCGCTCGCCCTCGTCTGACCGGCGAGGATGCGGCGGACCGCCTCGACGGCCAGGGGCGCGCTGACCGCGTAGATGTCCCGGCCGGTGGCGACGACGCGCCGTCGCGTGTCGCCGCGCCGCACCACGACGTCGACGGTGAACGTCTGCGCGGAGCGGCCCGACTCGTCGACAGCGACCGGTGCCTGCGCGGCGGTCAGGTCGGTGGCGGCGTCGGCGGCCATGTAGGTGCGGACCTCGGGGATGGCCAGGTGGCTCGGGACGGTGACGACGTCGGCCATGGTGAACTCACCGAGCACCCGGCGCCGGCCCAGCGGCGGGGGAAAGTCCCACGCCAGGCTCGGCAGGTCGTGCTCGCCGACGTGGTACTCCAACCGGCCGCCGGTGTAGCGGACCCGGCGGCCGTCGCGGCGCTCGCGGGAGACGACGCCGGCGGCGACCGTCCCGGCCGTCGGGTGCCAGCTGCTCAGCCCGTACGCGACGTGCGCCTCGTCGGCCGACGTCCAGTCGCCCATCGCCGTGGTGACCAGCAGGTCGCCGAGCCCGCCGAAGAACGCCATCGCCGGGACCACCGCGACGCCGGCGACCCGGGCGGGCTCGCTGAAGTGCGCGAACGTGTCGACGTTGGCCTCGATCTCGGCCGCCACGTCCACGTACGGGATCCGGGCGCGCAGCGCGGCCTCGATCACCGGCGCGGCGGTCGAGGCGAACGGGCCGGCGCAGTTGATGACGGCGTCCGCGCCGGTGAGGGCCTGGTCGAGCGAGGCCGGATCGTCGACCGACGCCACCCGGTAGGCGAGCCCCGACGCCGCCAGCCTGCTCTCGTCGCGGCCGAGCAGCAGCGGCACGAACCCTCGCTCGCGCAACTCCGTCACCACGAACCGTCCGGTGTGCCCGTACGCCCCGAACACCGCCACACGCTGACCCATTGCTGCCCCCTGGGAAGATCGACTGGGTACAGCCTCCAGCAGCGGCCGACGACCAACCAGTGTCGGGAACGCCATGACCCGTACAGTTTCGGACATGGCCACTGTCGCGATCGCCGCCACCGACGGGATGCTGCACTTCGAGGTGGGCATGGCCTGCGAGGTCTTCGCCCGCGACCCCACCGGCCAGGCGGACCCGTGGTACGACGTGGTGGTCTGCGGCCCCGGCCCGGTCCGGGTCGGGCGGTTCCAGATGGAGCCCGACGACGGGCTGGGCCGACTCGCTCGCGCCGACACGGTGATCATCCCGGCGGTGGAGGACGTCGACGTGGACGTGCCGCCCGACCTGCTCGACGCCGTGCGCGCCGCCCACGCGGCGGGCGCCCGGATGGTCTCGCTGTGCACCGGCGCGTTCGTGCTGGCCGCCGCCGGGGTGCTCGATGGGCTGCGTGCCACCACGCACTGGGCCCACACCGAGGCGCTGGCCGCCCGCTACCCCCGGGTGCGGGTCGACCCGGACGTGCTCTACGTCGACAACGGCACCGTGCTCGCCTCCGCCGGCAAGGCCGCCGCGATCGACCTGTGCCTGCACCTGATCCGCCGCGACCACGGCTCGACGGTCGCCAACGCCGTCGCCCGCCGCCTGGTGGTGCCGCCGCACCGCGCTGGCGGTCAGGCCCAGTACGTCACCACCCCGGTGCCCGCCCGCGACGACCACCCGCTCGCCGCCCTGTTTCCCTGGGTGCTGCAACGACTGGACCGACCGCTGACCGTCGAGGACCTGGCCCGGCAGGCGAACATGAGCTCGCGCAACCTGGCCCGGCACTTCCGGGCGGTCACCGGCACCACCCCGCTGCTGTGGCTGTCGACGCAGCGGGTCCGCCGCGCCCAGGAGCTGCTGGAGAACACCGACGACAGCATCGACGTCATCGCCGAGGCGGCCGGCCTGGGCACCGCCACGACACTGCGGCGACACTTCCACCGCACCGTCGGCGTGCCGCCGGACGCCTACCGGCGCACCTTCCGCAGCGCCTGAGGGTGCCGCCTGCTCTGATCATCTTCCCAGGGCTGGTCAGGGCTGGTTGGGGCGCTGGCGGGCGAAGGCGTCGGCCTTGCCCCAGCGGCCGGGGATGTCCAGGAGCGCGATCCGCCCGAAGGCGGCCGGTAGCGCGGGGGCCACGGCCAGGTGGTCCTCGTGCGGATCGAGGCCGAGCATGGTCCGGATGAGCAGCATGCACGCTCCGCTGGACCACGCCTGCGGGCTGCCGGCGGTCGGGTACCGGACCGGGTACCGGGTGGTGTCGCGGTCGAACCCGCCGAAGGCCTCGGGCAGCCGACCCTCGAAGTAGGTGGCGGCGGAGAGGATGCTCTCGGCGATGCGGCCCGCCTCGGTGGTGAACCCGTACCGGCGCAGACCCCAGGCGATGAACGAGTTGTCGAACGGCCAGACCGTCCCGTTGTGATAGCCGAGTGGGTTGTAACGGCCCTGCCCGTCGGCGAAGGTACGCACGCCCCAACCGGAGAAGAGTCTCGGACCCATCAGGTGCTCGACCACCCGCGGGGCCCGCTCGGGCGGCACGATCCCGCTCCACAACAGGTGCCCGATGTTGGACGACAGGCTGTCGACGGGAGTGCCGTCGTGATCGAGCGCGAGGGCGTAGTAGCCGCGGTCCTCCAACCAGAAGTCCCGGTTGAAGCGGTCGTACAGCGCCGCCGCCTCACGCTCCAGTTGGTCGGCGAACTCGGGGTCACCCCAGACGGTACGGGCCAGCCGCGCTCCCCGGATCTTGGCGTCGTAGGCGTACCCCTGGGTTTCGCAGGTGGCCCTCGGGAAGCCCGGCAGCCGCCCGTCGGCGTAGGAGATGCTGTCCCAGGAGTCCTTCCAGCACTGGTTGTCCAGGCCGGTGGCGCGGTTGCGTCGCTGGTACCAGATGTAGCCGGTGGAGGTCAGGTCCGCGTACTGGTCGATCCACGCCAGGGCCGCTCGCGCCTCCTGCTCCAACTCGGTCACCAGCGCCGTGTCGCCGCTCCACCGCTCGTACTCGTCGAGCAGCACGACGAACAGGGGTGAGGCGTCCACCGTGCCGTAGTAGGGGGAGTGCGGCTGCTCCTCGAACGCGGCCGACTCCCCGTAGCGCAGCTCGTGCAGGATCCGGCCGGGGTCCTCCTCCAGCACGTCATCGGTGCGGGCGCCCTGGAGCGACGCGAGGATCCGTAGCGTCGGTGGGGTCAACGAGGGGGTGACGGCCAGGGTCTGCAGGCAGGTCAGCAGGCTGTCGCGGCCGAACAGGGTCATGAACCAGGGCAACCCGGCCGCGGGTACGGCGGCGCCGCTGAGCGAGAGCGGTGCGAAGCGCAGCGCCGCCAGGTCCACCAGGCTGCGGTGGTACACCTGCTGGAGGGCGACGCTGTCGGTGTCCAGCGTCGGGGCCGCCTCGACCCAGGCCCGCAGGCTGGTGGGCAGTGTGGAGTCGTCCGGCCGCAGAGCCCGCAGAGCCGAGCGCAGGTCGACGCCGTCCGGACGCAGCGCCCGCATGTCAGCCTGCAACTGCGTCGACCACTGCTCGCCGGGGCGCAGTCGGACCCGGAAGCGGATGCCATCCGGGTCGAACTCGGCCGGCTCACTCGCCGACACGACCACCTCACGTTGGTAGGTGCCGCGCCGGTAGCCCAGGCGCAACTCGTTCGGGCCCACGTGGGTGTAGTGCGTGCCGACCTTCTCACCGACGTCGAACTTGATCTCGAAGATGTCGGCGAAGTCGGCTGCCACCTCGAGCCGTACGTCGAGGTCGGTGTCCCGCTCGCCGTAGTTGAAGATCGTCAGCGATTCGGTCAGGTCCGGGCCGATGCGCCGGCGCCGGATGGCCGACACGTCGGCCTGCACGTAGTCGACCGCCGCGCCCGGCACCACGAAGAACGAGACCTCGTAGTACTGGCTGTCGTCCACCGACAGCGCGGTCATGCACTCGCCGTTGACGAAGAGCATCCAGCGGGACAGGAAGCGGGTGTCGGCGGCGAACAGCCCGACCGGCGTGGCGGGGGAGGACTCCACATCGCCACTGGAGTCGGACACCATGAAGGTGTTCCCGTCGATGCACGCCACGGTGCCCGCGATGTCCCTCATCGGTCACCTGCCGCTGTCGGGGTCGTCGCGCTGAAGCGGCCCCGCCTCGCGGGGGAAGAGCCGCCCGAGCCGCAGTGCCAGGCCGAGGTCACCGTCGACCAGGATGTCGCCGCGGGTGATCGCCGCCAGGCCGTTCACCTCACCTCGCGCCATCGCGTCCGCTACCCGCGCGGACACCTGGATCACGGTGGTGGCGGGACCACCGCTTCTCGTCACCCGCATCCGGCCATGATCGATGACTAGGAGCCACTGCTCCAGGTGGCCTCCGTCCCCGATGTCGAACCGCACGCTCCCACAGACCTTGCTGAACCGCGGGTCCTGGCCCGCAACGGTCAACCGCTCGAAGAAGGCGCTGGTCGCCGTCATCCCACCTCCCCGACCGCCGGTAGCAGCGGATGCCGGCTACCCGCTGCGGGTCACTGTTAACTCCGGGCGGCACGCCGTTTTTCAGGGTTTGAGCGCGAAGCGGGTCCAGGTGGTCGCGTCCGTGGTGACGATCAGATGGTCCGGCTCCGACCCGTCGTCGCGGCCGAAGAGCCAGGCGTACCCGGGTGTCACACTGATCGACCCGACAGCCGGGCCGTACTCCCGCGCGACCGTGAAGCGCCGCCCGTCGTCCCGGCTGACCAGGAGCCGCGCGAGCCGCTTGGGCTCGGTGCCCCCGTCGGAGGTGATCGCGAGCAGGGAGCCGTCCCACCCCACCGTGAGCTCCCACGTCTGCTGCGGCAGGTCGGCGCCGGTGTCCGTCCAGGTCTTCGCGCCGTCCGTGGTGCGCAGCAGCCGCATCCCGCCGCTCGTCGTCCGCGGTTCCGCCAGCGCGTACCCCTCCCGGTCGTCGAGCCCGACCACCGCGACCACGTTCGCGTCGTCGCCCGCGTCCCAGGTGGTCCAGGTCGCGCCTCCGTCCGCGCTGCGGGCGACGTTCGACCCCGAGACGCCTCCCATCCGGTACACCGCCCAGATGGCGCCGTCGGCAGCCGGGTAGAGGCTGTACAGGTGACGCCACGAGGGTGCCGTGGTGAGGCGGTACACGGTCCCGTTCGACGGATCCACCGCGAGTGGTTCGGACAGTGGCTCGCAACCGAACCCGCAGAAGACCGGCCGGGCCGTCTCCGGAAACCTGGGTACGGCGACGATCGCGGAGTTTCCGTCCCGCCAGGTGCGACCGTAGTCGGTGGAGAGACGGAGCAGCCCGACGTCGCTCACCAGGTAGGACCGGTCACTGAGCACGGCGACCTCGACGGGACCGGACGGTGTCGCGGTGCGGGAACTGGCCACACACCTGGCGCCCTGGAACCGGGCCGCGTCCCAGTCCGACCAGGTCCGGCCGCGGTCGCCGGTGTACGCGAAGCGCACGACGCAGCCGTCCTCGGACACGTCGACGTCGACCCCCGACTCGGGCCCGGTCAGCGTGAAGTCGTCCCCGTGCACGGGCGACGGTTGCGCGGGGACCACCGGGTCGGCCCCGTCCGCCCCCGCCACCAGCGGTACGACCGCCAGCCCGGCCAGTGCGACCAGTGCGGCCGCCACCATCGCGACCGACCGGTGCCGGCGGGACCGGGCGGTGGACCGCAGCGCGTCGAAGGGCGGTGGCGACACGGCCTCGGTGAGGGTGTCCACGTCGAACCCGGAGAACTCACGACCGGACATCGATCCTCCCGGTTTCCGTAGCGTCGGTGGCGCACTTGGTGCCAGTGCCAGTGCCAGTGCTGGTGCCGGTGGCGTCGGAGGTGTCGGTGTCGGCGAGCAGCGCCGCCAGGGCGACCCGGCCCCGCGACAGCCGGGACTTCACCGTCCCGGACGAGACGCCCAGCGTGGCCGCGACCTCGTCCACCGGCAGGTCGACGAGGTAGTGCAGAGCCAGGGCGTGCCGCTGCCCCTCCGGCAGCACACGCAGGGCGGCGAGCAGGGCGAGGTGCTCCGGGGAGTGGTCGGCGACAGCCGGCGGTGGGCCGATGCGGCGCAGCAGCCCGTCGAGCACCCGGCGGCGCCGGTACCGGCTGCGGGCCCAGTTCACCGCGACCCGGCGCAACCACGCCTCCGGGTTCTCCAGCGCGGCGAAGCGCCGGGGGGACACCAGCGCCCGGGTGAACGCCTCCTGGACCGCTTCCTGCGCCTCGGTCAGGTCGCCGGTCACCGCGTACAGCTGGACCACCAGGCGTCGGAAACAGCCGGCGTACAGCTCGGAGATCAGATCGCCGTCGGACACCGTCACCCCCCTTCTCCACCACTCCCACCAACGGGCCGGGAAGAAGGTTCCGGTGGCCGGCCAGAATATGTGGCCCGGTGATATTCGGCTGTCGGCGCGGCACGCGTACCGCTCAGAATGTCCGCCATGGCGAGAGAGCACGTGCTGGCGAAGGTCGAGGCCGACCTGCGGCGGGGGCACGTCCACCCCGCGATGCAGCGCCTGGCGAGTCTGAACGCCGCGTACCCCGACGACCTGGAGCTGCGCGCCCGGCGTGCCGCGCTGTACCGGCAGGTGGGCAACGTGGCCGAGGCCGGGCGGTGGGGGTTCCTCACCGAGGACGCCAGCGCGCAGGAGATCGCCGCGTTCGAGCGGTCCTACCCGGGTGCCTGGCAACGTGTGCGCCTGCTGACGGTGACCGCCGATCCCACCGACCGGCTCGGGCCGGTGGCGGGTGCGCGGCTCGGCCGGCTGGTCGAGCAGGCCGAGCGGGAAGGCCCCGCCCCGGTCACCTGGACCGAGGCCGGCCCCCGGCCGGCGGAGCGCAGCTCGTGGCAGGACGAGCTGGGCTGCCTGGTGGCAGCGGTGATCGGGCTGGTCCTGGTGGCGCTCACCGTCGTCGGCCTGATCACCGTGCTCCGCTGGGCGTGGTAGGCCGGCAGGTCTGTCGTGGCAGGAGCATCCGCACACGCTCCTCACATCGGGCGTTCTGCCCCGAACCGGGCGCGCGCGTCACGGCTACGGCATAGCGTCACGGGGGCGGGACCACCGCCGCTCCGCCGGCCGACCGGCGGTCACGTCCACCGGAAGGGACCAGGCATGACCCGTATCGACACTGTGCTCCTGCCCGAACTGGACGGGCCGGTGCCGGCGACGCTGCCGAGCGCCCTCGGCCTGCTGAGCCTGGCGCTGGGCGTGGGGGCCCTGGTCGCGCCCGGACCCATTGCGCGACTGACCGGGGTGGACGACTCCCCGTCCGCGCGGGCCGTGCTTCCGGCCGTCGGCCTCCGGGAGTTGGGCAGCGCCGCCGGCCTGCTCAGCGGCCGCCGCCCCGCTGGCTGGGCCTGGAGCCGGGTGGCCGGCGACGCCATGGACCTGACCCTGCTCGGACGGGCCCTCGCGGACCGCAGCGGCGAACGACGCCGCCGGGTCGCGCTGAGCACCCTCGCGATCGCCGGCATCACCGCCGTCGACGTGCTCTCCGCCGTACGGATCGGGCAGGCCCAACGGGCCCGGGCCCGGATGATCCGGATGGAGATCGCCGTGACCGTCAACCGTTCACCCGCCGAGGCGTACCGGTTCTGGCGGGACATGGAGAACCTGCCCCGGTTCATGGCGCACCTGGAGTCCGTACGCGCCGACGACCTGCGCCGCTCGCACTGGATCGCCCGCGGCCCGGCCGGTCACCGCGTCGAGTGGGACGCCGAGATCATCGACGACCAGCCGAACAAGTCGATCACCTGGCGTTCGCTGCCGGGCACCCGGGTGCCCAACGCCGGGCGGGTCCGGTTCGTGCCCGCACCCGGTGACCGGGGCACCGAGGTCCGGGTCGAGCTGCGTTACGCGCCACCGGCCGGCGCGCTCGGGCGGGTGGTGGCGAAGCTCTTCGGCGAGGAGCCCGAGCAGCAGGTCCGCGACGACCTGCGCCGCTTCAAGCAGGTGCTGGAGACCGGCGAGGTGGTCCGCTCCGAGGGCAGCCCCAACGGCATCTCCGTACGCCAGCAGGCGATGCAGCGTCCCGCCCAGCCGCTGCCGACGTCGCGCCGCTGACCGCCCACGCATCCGAAAGGGACTGACCATGAAGGCCACCGCCTGGATGGGCACCGACAGCGTCAAGGTGATCGACGTGCCCGACCCGAAGATCATGAACGCCCGGGACGCGATCGTCCGGATCACCACCACCGCGATCTGCGGCTCTGACCTGCACCTCTACCACGGCTACATCCCCGCGATGCGCAAGGGCGACATCCTCGGCCACGAGTTCATGGGCGAGGTCGTCGAGGTGGGCCCGCAGGTCCGCAACCTCAAGCCGGGCGACCGGGTGGTGGTGCCGTTCCCGATCGCCTGCGGGCACTGCTCGTCCTGCCAGCGCGGCCTCTACTCGGTCTGCGAGAACTCCAACCCCAACGCCGGCATCGCCGAGAAGATCATGGGGCACTCGCCGGCCGGCATCTTCGGCTACTCCCACCTGCTCGGCGGCTACGCCGGCGGTCAGGCCGAGTACGCCCGGGTGCCGTTCGCCGACATCGGCCCACTGAAGGTGCCCGACGAGATCCCCGACGACCAGGCGGTCATGCTCGCCGACGTGTTCCCGACCGGCTACATGGGCGCCGAGATGTGCGACATCAAACCCGGCCAGGTGATCGCGATCTGGGGCGCCGGGCCGGTCGGGTTGTTGGCCGCGGCCAGTGCCCGGCTGCTCGGCGCGGAGCGGGTGATCGTCATCGACCGGTTCCCGTACCGGTTGCGGAAGGCCGAGGAGCACACCGGCGCCGAGACGATCAACTACGAAGAGACGGACGTGCTGGACACCCTCAACGAGATGACCGCCGGCCGGGGACCGGACGCGTGCATCGACGCGGTCGGTCTGGAAGGCCACCACGGCAACGCCGCCATGTACGCGTACGACCGGGCGAAGCAGGTCGCGAAGGTCGAGACGGAACGGCCGTTCGCCCTGCGCCAGGCGATCCTCGCCTGCCGCTCGGGTGGGGTGGTGTCGGTCGTCGGCGCGTACGGCGGCTTCGTCGACAAGTTCCCGATGGGCGCGTTCATGAACCGCTCACTGATCATGCGGACCGGTCAGTGCCACGTCCAGCGCTACACCCGGCCGCTGCTGGAGCGCATCCAGCGCGGCGAGATCGACCCGAGCTTCATCGTCAGCCACCGCATGCCGCTGCGCGACGCCCCGAAGGGCTACAAGATCTTCCAGAAGAAGCAGGACGACTGTACGAAGGTGCTGCTCAAGGCCTGACCGGGCGGCAGGTCCGCCGGCGGGGGAGTGCTTCGCGCACTGCCTTTGGAGCTGATGTCGCAGACGATTCAGCTCTACAGGAGCCGACCACCGGCTCGGCCACCGCCGCAGGTCGCTCTGCGGGCAGGCGGCGCAAGCTCCGGGAGCGTTCCCGTTGCCCGGCAGCTAGCGTGTCGTCATGGAGAGTGGTGACACCTCGGTGCCGGTCCCAGTCGATCTCGCCGTCCGGCTGCGGCCGGTGGCTGAGCCCGACCTGGCGATATTCCGGCGGTTCTGCACCGAGCCGGGCCTGATCGGGTTAAACTGGGCCGGCTTCCGGGATGCTGGGGCGCCTGCGCGGCGGTTCGCCGTCGACGGCTACCTCGGTGAGGACGACGGGCGGCTCGTCGTCGAGGTCGAACAGGAACGGGCTGCCGCCGGCCTCGTCAGCTACCGCGCCGGACGTTACGCGGGACGGGCGTCGTACTGGGAGATCGGCATCGTCCTGCTGCCGTCGTGGCGCGGTCGGGGCATCGGCTGGCGCGCGCAGGCGTTGCTCTGCGACTACCTCTTCCAGCACAGCCCGGCGCAGCGCATCCAGGCCGGTACGCACCCGGAGAACGTCGCCGAGCAACGGGCGCTGGAGAAGGCCGGTTTCCAGCTTGAGGGCGTCGTACGGGCCAGCGAGTTTCGGGCTGGCCAGTGGCGCGACGGCTACCTGTACAGCCGGTTGCGCGACGACCCGTCCCCCTGGGACCCGACGCCGCAGGTCTGAGCGACGACTAGCGCGGGCGGACTCCCGGCTCCACCGTGCCGTAACCGCCGCGGGCGGCGAAGACGGCACGGATTCCCGGGTCGGTGAGCGCGGCGTTCAGATCGGCCAGCCGCTGCGCGTCGGTGCCGGCCAGGTAGCCGTACCTGGTGAAGACGTGCCTGCCCAGCTCGACCTCCAGGCCCCAGCTGCGCAGGATCTCGATGCCGCGGGCCATGTTCGTGGGGTTGGGCGTGCTGCCGGGCGACACGACCCGGTCACCGGGTGCCAGCACCGGTGCCCGGTCCGCGCGCGGCCCGTTTGTCGGCAGGGAGCGTGGGAACTCGCCCCGTTCGTCCGCAGGCAGGCCTGACGGCATGTCGAGGAGACCGAAGGAGCGGAGCATGGAGTACGAGCAGATGATCGCCACGGTACGACAGCGCGCTGGCCTCGGTGAGAACGAGGCAGTGCGGTCCGTGCAGGCCGTCCTGTCGGTGCTCGGTGAACGGCTCGCCGGACGGGAGGCCGACAACCTGGCGGCACAGCTACCGGAGCGGTTGAGCGGGTCCGTCACTCGCAATCCGGAGGGCCGCCGGTGGGATGTCAGCGAGTTCCTGAAGAACGTCGGGGACCGCGAGCAGGTCACGAACGCGGACCATGTGCGTCAACACGCCCAGGCGGTGCTGCGTACCGTCGCCGAGGCGCTGAATGACGACGAGCGACACGACCTGCTCGCCCAGCTTCCCGGCGGCATCATCGACCTCTTCGGTGTTCCCACCCCGCGAGGCTGAGCCCCGCGCGGATCGGGCCACCCGGGGCGCTCACGGGATCGGCCACTCGTGCACCGGCCGGTTGCTGTGCATCAGGTCCACGTAGTGGCGGACCACCTCGCGCAGCGCCTCCGGCCGGTCCAGGTGGTCGGCGGACTCCAGTCGGTGCAGCGTCTCCACCTGCCAGGTCGCGCCGTTGCGGCTGGTCAGGCAGCGCTGCTCGATGATGCCGAGCAGACGGTCGCGCTCGGCCGGGTCGAGGCCCCACCGGTCCAGACCGTGATGCGCCATCGGCAACAACCGGCGCAGCACCAGCTCGGTCACCGGCAGGTAGCCGAGGCCGGGCCAGAACACCTGCGCGTCGATGCCGTGCCGGGCGCAGCTGGTGAAGTTTTCCTCGGCGGCGCTGAACGACATCTGTGACCACAGTGGCCGATCCGATTCGGCGAGGGCGCGGACCAGTCCGAAGTAGAAGGCGCCGTTGGCGATGGTGTCCAGCACGGTCGGGCCGGCGGGCAGCACCCGGTTTTCCACCCGCAGGTGCGGTCGGCCGCGCGACACGTCGTACACCGGGCGGTTCCACCGGTAGACGGTGCCGTTGTGCAGGCGCAACTCGGCGAGGCTGGGCACCTCGCCGGCCGCGAGGGCCTGCGTCGGGTCCTCCGGGTCGCAGACCGGCAGCAGCGCCGGAAAATATCGCACGTTCTCCTCGAACAGGTCGAACACGTTGGTGATCCAACGTTCGCCGAACCAGACCCTGGGGCGTACCCCCTGGGCTTTGATCTCTTCCGACCGGGTGTCGGTCGCCTGCTGAAACAGCGGGATGCGGGTCTCGCGCCACAGCTCCCGGCCGAAGAACAGCGGCGAGTTCGCGCCGACCGCGACCTGGATGCCGGCGATCGCCTGGGCGGCGTTCCAGTAGTCGGCGAACTGGGCCGGGCTGACCTGCAGGTGGAACTGGGTGCTGGTGCAGGCCGCCTCGGGGGTGATCGTGTCGGCGGTGACGGCCAGCCGCTCCACGCCGCTGATGGCGATCGGCAGATCCTCACCGCGGGCCGCGAAGATCTGCTCGTTGAGCAGCTTGTAGCGGGGGTTGGCCGAGAGCGTCTCAGCGGTCAGGTGCTCCGGGCGCAGTGTCGGCAGAATGCCGATCATGACCATGTGGGCGCCGATCGCCCGGGCCTTCACCTCGGCGGCGTTGAGGCTGGCCCGCACGTACTCCTCGAAGTCGGCGGTGCCGGTGCCGGCCAGCCGGCGCGGCGGCACGTTGATCTCGACGTTGAACTGGCCCAACTCGGTCTGGAAGCTCGGATCGGCGATGGCCGCCAGCACGTCGGCGTTGCGCATCGCCGGATTCGACGCCTCGTCGACGAGGTTCAGCTCAATCTCCACGCCGGTCAGGGGCCGGTCCACGTCGAAACGAGACTCGCGCAGCATCTCGGCGAAGACGTCCAGGCAGCGGCGGACCTTGTCGCGATAACGGGCCCGGTCTTCTCGACTGAAGGTTCGTACGCCGACGTCCTCGCCCATGGTCACCACCTTGTCACCGCTGGTCCCCCCTAACCTCGCACGTCCTCGGCGGGCGGGGAAAGACCCGATGGTCCCTTCCTACCCACCTGCCCGCCCTGATAGCCCAGTCAGGCCGCCCCGTTAGCATTACGGCCCTGAGAGGTGGTGGCGTGCGGATGCGCGAGAAGGTGACCCGGTTGTTCGTCGCGGCGGCGATCGCCGAGGCCTGCTCCTGGCTGGCCCTGCTGGTCGGCATGCTGGTCAAGTACGGCCCGCCGGACAACCAGCTGGGTGTCAAGATCTTCGGGCCGATCCATGGCGGCCTCTTCGTCGCGTACGTCCTGCTGGTGCTGGCCGTGGCCCGGCTGCGCCGGTGGAGCCTGCTGGCCACGGCGGTGGCTCTGGCCAGCGCGGTGCCGCCGTTCGCCACCCTGGCCTTCGAGCGTTGGGCCCGCCGCCGGGGGATGCTCGGCGTCGACCGCCAACCGGCCCGCGAGCCCGCCCCGGTCGGCTGACCCGCCGGCCGCCTGCCTGAGCGGTCAGGTCAGCGCGGAGCAGGCCACGACGCCGGCCAGCAGCAGCGCGCCCAGGAACGCCTGCAACAGCAGCGGCGGCCCGAGGTGCGACCAGAGCGTCGCGGTACGCGGGGTCAGCAGCTGCCCCGTGGTGAGGTTGACGATCCGCTCGATGCGGGGCGGCAGCTCCGGGTCCCGCTGCGGGCGCAGGGTGAGCTGCACCTGGTCCGCCGGGTGCAGGGCGCTCTGCGGCAGGTGACCGTGCAGCTCCACCTCGCAGAGCTGCCCCGCGGTGTTACGCAGTCGCACCGGCGTGACCAGATATTCCGGACCCTGCTTCAACTCCTTCCAGCGCCGGCGGGTGCCGCCACCGCCGAAGGAGAAGAGCGAGCGCAGCAGCAGGGCGGGCAGCCGCGCGAACGCCGCCGCCGCGAGCACCGCCACCAGCACCGGTTGCCCGATGCGCACCTCGCGCGTGTAGCCGTCGAGCAGGCGGATCAACCGCCCGGTGACGATGCGCTCCGTCGGGTGCACGATCCGTCGGGTTTCGAGTCCGCTGTCCATTCCCACCACCGAGAGTCCGCATGTGTTCACAGATCGTATCGACGTCCTCGGTTGAACGACGTGAATGAAACCTGGTCACGGGCTCACGGCCACGAGGTGACATCCCGGGCGACCCGGGTAAGCGGGGGGCCGAGCTGGAAAGGGGTCGAGCATGCAGCTGTCCTTCCTGCGCCCGCTCTACGACCGTCCCGGGCCGTGGTGCTCGGTGTATCTGGACGCCTCCGCAAACACGGAGGACGCCCATCCCGCACTGGACCTGCGCTGGCGCGCCCTGGAGCGTCGGCTCATGGAACAGGGAGCCGACGAGGCGAGCATCGCCGCGCTGGACCGGGTGATCCGTGGCCACGACCCGATGGTGGGCGAATACGGCCTGGCCGTCTTCGCCAGTCACGGCCGGGTGGTGCTCTCCGAGTACCTGTCCGCGCCACCACTGCGCGACCTGGCCAGTTACGCGCCGCTTCCGCACGTGATGCCGTTGCTCGCCCAGCGGGGCGAACAGGTGGCGTGGGTGCGGGTGCTGGCCGACCGGATCGGCGCGGACGCCATCGCGATCAGCGCCGGAGGAGTGCCCCGGCGGGCCCACGTCGTCGGTCGGGAGACCTTCCCGCTGCGCAAACCACAGCCCGGCGGCTGGTCCCAGGACATCTACCAGAAGGCCGCCATGGAGGCCTGGCACCGCAACGCCGGCGACGTCACCGCGGCGACCGTGCAGCTGGCCGAGAAGGTCGGCGCGGAGGTGGTGGTGATCGCCGGGGACGTCCGGGCCACGGGGATGATCGCCGCCCAGATGCCCGAGCGCTGGCAGGACCTCATGGTGCGCACCGACGCGGGCTCGCGGGCGGAAGGCGCCGACCAGACGATGCTGGACGACCTCACCGTGCAGACCATCGCGGAGGTCGCCGATCAACGGATCAGCGCCGCGCTGGACAGGTTCGGTGTGCAGGAGGACGTGGGCGGCGGGCTCGACGCGGTCGTCTCGGCCCTGCAACGCAACCAGGTGGACACGATGATCATCGTGGACGACCCGTCGGCCAACGGCGAGCTGTGGATCGGCGCCGAGCCGACCGAGATCGCCGTCGACCCGGGGCAGTTGGCCTCGATGTCGGTGACCGACCCGCAGCGGGTACGCGCCGACGCGGCACTCGTCCGGGCACTCGTCGGCACCGACGCGGCGCTGACCGTGCTGGGCCCCGAGGAGGCACCCGAGCTCACAGACGGCGTCGGCGCGGTGCTGCGCTACGTCGACCCCAGCACACCGGGGCGCGAGAATGGCTGAGCGGCGGGTCGCGGATCTGGTGGTGGAGCGGCTCCTGGCCTGGCGGGTGCCCCGCGCCTTCGGGTATCCGGGTGAGGCGATCGCCCCGCTGATCGAGGCGTTGGACCGCACCGGCGGTGAGCCGGCGTTCATCCCGGCGCGGCACGAGGAAACCGCCTCGTTCATGGCCACCGGGCACGCCAAGTTCACCGGCGGTATCGGGGTCTGCCTCGCCACCCAGGGGCCCAGCGCCGTCCAGCTGCTCAACGGCCTCTACGACGCCAAGCTGGACAGCAAGCCGGTGGTGGCGATCGTCGGGGAGGACATCTCCGGGCCGCTCGGCGGCGCCCACCAGGAGATCGGTCTGAGTCGCCTCTTCGGCGACGTGTGCAACCAGTTCGTCCGCTACGGCCGCAGCCCCGAGGACGTGGGGGCGCTGCTGGACCAGGCGTTCCGGACGGCGGCGGCGACCCGCAGCCCGACCTGCGTCGTGCTGCCCCGGCAGTTGCAGGAAGCCGTGGTGCCCGACCTGCAGACGTACGCCGCCGGGGTGATCACGGCGACCCCGGGTGAGCCGCTGGCCCGGGTGCTGCCCCACGAGGTGGACCTCGACGCCGCCGCCCAACTGCTCGGCGGCGGCCAGCGCGTCGCGATTCTGGTGGGCCAGGGCGGTCGGGACGCGGCCCCCGAGATCATCGAGATCGCCGACCGGCTCGGCGCCGGGGTGGCCACCTCACTGCTGGGCAAGCCGGTCCTCGACGAGCGGTTGCCGTTTCACACCGGGGTGCTCGGCGAGGTCGGCACCCCGGCGGCGGCCGAGCTGATGGGTGGCTGCGACACGCTGCTGATGGTCGGCACCAACGACCCGTGGACCGACTACTTCCCGATGCCCGAGCAGGCCCGCACGGTGCAGATCGACATCGACGGCCGCCGGATCGGCACCCGCTACCCGGCCGACGTGCCGCTGGTCGGTGACGCCGCCGAAACACTGCGGGCGCTGCTGACCCGCCTGCGCGGCCGGCCCGAGCAGCAGTGGCGCGCCACCGTGGAGAGCTCGGTGGACCGGTGGCGGGAGGTCGCCGCCGAGCGGGTCGCCGCACCCGCCGACCCGGTCAACCCGCAACTCGTCCTCCAGGAGCTGTCCGCCCGGATGCCAGGCAGCGGCGCGGTCGCTGTCGACGTCGGCTCGGTCCTCTACTGGTACGCCCGGCACCTCACCCTGCCACCCGGGGTGAAAGCCCACCTGTGCGGCACGCTCGGCTCGATGGGCTGCGCTCTGCCGTACGCGGTGGCCGCCAAGCTCGCCGCCCCCGACCAACCGGTGATCGCGCTGGTCGGCGACGGGGCGATGCAGCTCAACGGGCTCGCCGAGCTGATCACCGTGTCGCACCACTGGCAGCAGTGGCGAGACCCCCGGCTGGTGGTGCTGGTGCTCAACAACCGCGACCAGAACGGCATGGGTGGCGGGCGGGAGCCGTCGACCGACCCGACCCGCCGCCGACCCGACGTGCCGTACGCCGGTTGGGCCCGGCTGCTCGGGCTGCACGGGGTGCGGGTGGACCGCCCGGAGCTGGTCGGCGCGGCCTGGGACGAGGCCCTCGCGGCGGACCGTCCCTGCGTACTGGAGGCGGTTGTCGACCCGGCGGTGTCGTTGGCGCCGCCGGAACCGGCGTTCGCCGACCTACGCGGTCTGTACGCCGAAGGCGCTCCCGCCCGGAAGGTTCGGGAGCAGGTGACGCTCACCGCGAACGCCGACGACCTCGTTTAGCCGCCCTGGGCCAGGGCATCAGAAGCGGCCCAACGATGCTGGAGGTCCCATGTCCGAGACCGCTGACCGCCGCTACGGCCCGGCGATCCTGCCGCGGCCGCGCGGCCCGCTCTCCGCGGCGGTGGTCGAGGCTCTGCGGCGCCCGCCGCACGACCTGCCGACCGGTCTCGGCGTCGACCTCGACCCGGCGGATCCGATCACCGATGAGGACCTGCAACTGACCCTGTTCCTCTGCTACGAGCTGCACTACCGGGGCTGGCTCGGGGTGGACGACTCGTGGGAGTGGCAGCCGACGTTGCTCGCGCTGCGCGCCCGCTGCGAACGGGTCTTCGAGGCGGCACTGCGCCGGTTGGTCGGGACGCCGACGGTGCCCGCCGCCGGGGTGGCGGCCGGCCTGACCGAGCTGGTCGCGGCCGACGACGGGCCGCCGCTGGCCGCGACGCTGCAACGGCGCGCCGACCTCACCCAGTTCCGCGAGTTCGTCGTCCACCGTTCCATCTACCACCTGCGTGAGGCGGACCCGCACAGCTGGGCGCTGCCCCGCCTCGGTGGCCCGGCCAAGGCCGCGCTCGTGGAGATCCAGACCGACGAGTACGGCAACGGCCAGCTGGACCGGATGCACGCCGAGCTGTTCCGCCGCACCCTCGACCGGCTGGGGCTGGACACCGCGTACGCCGCTCACCTGGACGCCGTGCCGGCGGTGACCCTGGCGACCAACAACCTGATGTCGCTCTTCGGCCTGCACCGACGGCTGCGCGGCGCGCTGCTCGGGCACCTGGCCGCGTTCGAGATGACGTCCTCGCTGCCGAACCGCCGCTACGGCAACGGGCTACGCCGCCTCGGTTTCGACGAGGTCGCCACCCGCTTCTACGACGAGCACGTCGAGGCCGACGCGGTGCACGAGCAGATCGCCGCGCACGACATGTGCGGCGGCCTGGTCCGTGTCGAGCCGACCCTCGCCCCCGACGTGCTCTTCGGCGCGGCGGCCGGACTCGCGGTGGACCGGTTGTTCGCCGCGCACCTGTTGGACAGCTGGGCCGCCGGCCGCAGCTCGCTGCGGCCACCCGCTCCGCCGACCGTGCCACCGACCGTCTCGCTTGTCGCGTCGCCCGCGGTTGCCCCGCCGGCCCCGTCCGCGCTCGTCTGATCCGAAGGGCTCGTCACACCCGGGAAGCCGACGGATCACGCCAACCCGTGTGGGCCTGCGAGAGCGCCGGCCGTTGGGCGGGGGCTTGCCGTGCGGGTGGCTCCCTTTGCTCTGCACCCGCCCACGCGCCACGCACGCTCCGTAACCGTCGCGTGGACGGGTGCAGAGCAAAGGTGGCGTGCTTCCTCTGGTGTGGCCCGTCCGCGCGCTCTCGCTGCGTGACGTGGCGACGTGCGGTCACCCCTGGCGGGTGGTGCCCGCGCGGAAGTTGATCGCCTTGTGGGTGCCGTCGCAGAAGGGCTTGAGCGCCGACTTGCCGCACCGGCACAACGCCACAGTGCCCCGGCGCGCGTCGATGCGCTCGCCGTCCGGGGTGACCAGCTCGAAGTCGCCGCGGACCAGCAGCGGGCCGTCCTCGTACGGGGTGATCGTGGCGGCGGCTGGCTCGCTGGTGTCGTCGGTGCGCATGGCCCCGGAAGTGCCCGCCCTGGCCCGGGCGAAACCCGGGCCGTCCTTCGGCCGTCCTCAGGGTGACGGCCGAGATCGACTCGGGTTTGCCGAAACCGCGGTATCCCGTCGACTCGGACACCCCGATGTCAGGAAATCCGAGTCGATCACCGTCCATGTCCCGGCAGGTGGGAGAAGGCGGTTGCCGGCCCGCTCCCGTCGATCGTCGCCGAACGCCGAGGATGACCGGGGCACCCCGCCGACCGGCGGAATGTGCCGCCGGGTGGGTGATGCCCCGTTTGAACCCCATCGGGACGGGAAGCCGGGCCGCGTGGTGAGCGAACGAGGCAAGGTGGGCCCGGTGCACAAGGTGCACAAGGGGCTGACGGCCGATGGCGCCGGTATGGCCGGCGACCGGGTCGTGGCCGCGGGCAGCGCCGCCCGGGTCCTGGTCGCCGCCACCGCCCGGGCGCTGCGCGGGGTGGACTGCGCCGACCTCGGCCAGACCGGGCCGACGTCGCGGTTCCCCGGTGCGCCCGAGCCGGTACGCCGTGCCGCGGTCACCCGCGCCGCCGGTCGGGTCGCGCTGACCGTGGCCCAGGCCGACGAGGTGGACGCCGCCCGGGTGGCCCGCTGGTTCGTCGACCAGTACCCCCGCCGGCGCTACCCGGGAGTGCTGATCGGCTCCCCGCACGGCGGTGCGGCACACCTCGCGGTGGCCCTCGGCGTGCCGCTGCTGCCGGCCGGCTTCGACATGATCGTGCACTGGTCCGACGGAGCGGTGGACCGCCCGGCGGCCGCCCTGGAGCACGGCGCGACACTCGCCGCCCGACTGCTCGCCGGGAACGCCGACCTGCACCTGCGGCAGGTGCACTGCCCGGCCAGCCGTGGCGCGCTGGCCGGCGCGACAGTGGCGCTGACCGCCGCGTGGAGGGCCCTGCCGGCCGCGTACGCGCAGTTCCTGGCCGACCGCCTGCTCCCCGGCGCCCCGGTGCTGCTGGTCCACGACGCGCGCACCTGGCCGGTCCTGGAGCGCGGCGCCGGACACAGCTTCCAGGTCGGCTGCCCGGCCAGCGGGCTGGACCCGGTGGACTTCCACCCGGACAGCCACGCGCTGCGGCAGGTCCTGCGCTCCGTCGGCGGCAGCGTGGCCCGGTGGGAGCCCCCGGAGGTGTCCGTACCGGCGGGTCACGCCGAGCACGGCGTCGACCCGGGCTTCGAGACGGCCGCGCGGGACTGGTCGGCACGCCACGAGCACCCGCTGCACCGGGTGCTGGTGCCCCGACCGGCGGCGTTGAGCGCGGGGGTCGCCGACCTGTACCGGCGGTGGCTGCGCGGCGCCGGTAAGACCGGTGACCGGTTGGTGGTGGAATGCGGCCGGCTGCTCGACCCGTGGCAGGTGGTGCGGGCGGGGCTGGTGCCGTACTGGTGCGAGAACGCCACCCGGCGCACCGTCGACGAGGCCGAGTGGTGGCTGGCCGGCAGCGAGGCGTTCAGCTCGGTGGACGTGTTGCCCGAGCCGCCCGGGATGCGCTCGCCCGCACTGGCGGGGCTGCCCCAGTGGCTGGCCGTGGCCGGGTTCGGGCGACGACGTCGGGCGTTGGACCGGACGAGCGCCCGCGGGTACCCGGTGACCTCCGTGCCCACCCGCCGGGCCACCGAGGTCATGCGTGCCCAGCCGTACGACCTGCCCGTGCCGCCCCCGCTGGGGGCCGCCGAGGCCCTCGCCGTGCTCCGCGACAGCGGCGGCCACCAGGGGTTGCTGGTCTCCTGAGACGGAGGACGCCGAAACATCCTCGCGAACCCTGGGTCCCGTGATTGAGTACCTACGGAGCGGGAACATCGCTGGCTGCGACGGCCTGATTGCGCTGCGTAGAGGCGGTGTCGCCCGCTGGCATCCCAGTCACTGACCCACTTTTCCGGCCCGGTGCGTGGCTCGACCACGCGCACGACCGGTTTCCCGATCCGGGCGGGGGACCTTCCTGAGGGAGGCGCGGATGTTCGGACAGACGAGTACGACCACGACCACACCACCACCCACCGATCGAGGTCTGGAGGATCTCGACGCGGCGGCACTGGCGTACGCGGCCCGGATCGAAGGGCTGCCGCCGGAGCGGCGGGGAGAGGCCCGGGACGACCTGGTGCGCTTCGCGTTGCCCTTCGCCGGGCGCCTGGCCCGCCGGTACCGGGGTCGTGGAGAGCCGCTGGAGGACCTGGAGCAGGTGGCCCGGCTGGGGCTGGTCAACGCCGTCGACCGGTATGACCCGGAACGGGGCTCCTTCACCGCGTACGCCGCGATCACCATCGTGGGCGAGATCAAACGACACTTCCGGGACCGGACCTGGGGCGTGCACGTGCCCCGCCGGCTGCGCGACCTCATCCTCGAGGTGGGGCAGGCCACCGCGGCGTTGACCAGCGAGTTGTCCCGGGCCCCGTCGGTGGCCGAGCTGTCGGCCCGACTGGAGACCCCGCAGGCGGAGATCCTCGCCGCGCTGGAGTCGGCGGCCGGCTACAGCCCCGCCTCACTCAACGCCCCGGTGGGCGGGGAGAGCTCCGCGGAGTTCGGGGACCTCGTCGGCGAGTCGGACAACGCGCTCGAATCCGTCGACGACCGGGTCACGGTGAGCGGCCTGCTGCACCGGCTCCCCTGGCGTGAGCGGCGCATCCTGGCGATGCGGTTCTACGGCAACCAGACCCAGGCGGAGATCGCCGCCCGGTTCGGCATCTCGCAGATGCACGTGTCCCGGCTGCTGTCGCGGGCGCTCACCTGGCTGCGCCAGGCGATGCTCGCCGACGCGCCGCCACCGTGGCAGAACGGCGCCGCCGAGCCCGACCCGGGCAAGACCCGGATCTCGGTCAAGCAGAACGGCGACCGGGTGGTCGTCGAGGTCGGCGGCGAGATCGACCGCGACGGCGCGGACCAGCTGCGCCGGGCCATGCTGGAGGCGGTCACCGGCCAGCCCAGCGAGGTGGTCGTCGACCTGGTCGGCGCTGGTGGTTTCGACGCCGGCGGAATCGCCGCGCTGATGGCCGGACGGGACGCGGCGGAGCGGACCGGGGTGCCGTTGCGGCTGACCCGGGTGCAGCCCGCGGTGCGCCGCTCGCTCACCGCCGCCGGCCTGGCGCCGGCCCGGGACTGACCGCACACGTACGGGCGAAGGGCCGACACCCGGCGGGTGTCGGCCCTTCTCTGCGCGTACCCCTGGTCAGTGCTCCTCGGGGTTGCCGTCGCTGTGCGGGTGGCGCCAGCGTTCGTGCGGCTTCGGCGCGTCGTCGGCGTCCTTGGGCGGGTCGCTCTCCTCGAAGCTGGGCCGACGGACACCCTCGGGTTCCGGCACGTCCACCGGTCGGGCACCGGAACGCGGCGCCGGCTGGTAGTCGGTTGCGTCGCGGGCACCGTGCGCGCCCTCGGCCGACGGCGACTCCGGGGCGTGGTGTTCCATCCGCAGTTCGTCGGCGAACTGCTGCGGCGGCTTGGTGGTGCGCTGCGGCAGGTCCCGGCCCAGGTCGGCGACGAGCGGGCCGTACTTCAGGTCGAAGGCGGGGCGCTCAGACCGGATCCGGGGCATCCGGTCGAAGTTGCGCAGCGGCGGCGGGCAGCTGGTGGCCCACTCCAACGAGTTGCCGAAGCCCCACGGGTCGTCCACCGTCACCACCGCCCCGTACCGCCAGGACTTCCACGCGTTGTAGATGAAGAACAGGGTGGACGCGCCGAGGATGAACGAGAAGATCGTGGAGATGGTGTTCAGGGTGGTGAAGCCGTCGGTGGGCAGGTAGTCGGCGTACCGGCGGGGCATGCCCTCGTTGCCCAGCCAGTGGTGCACGAGGAAGGTGCCGTGGAAGCCGATGAACATGGTCCAGAAGTGCAACTTGCCGAGCCGCTCGTCGAGCAGTCGCCCGGTCATCTTGGGCCACCAGAAGTAGTAGCCGCCGAAGAGGGCGAAGACCACGGTGCCGAACACCACGTAGTGGAAGTGCGCCACCACGAAGTAGCTGTCGTGGGTGTGCCAGTCGACCGGCGGGCTGGCCAGCAGGACGCCGGTGAGGCCGCCGAGCAGGAACGTGACGAGGAAGCCGATGGCGAACAGCATCGGTGTCTCGAAGGTGAGCTGCCCCTTCCACATGGTGCCGATCCAGTTGAAGAACTTCACGCCGGTGGGCACCGCGATCAGGTAGCTCAGGATGCTGAAGAACGGCAGGAGCACCTGCCCGGTGGCGAACATGTGGTGCGCCCAGACCGTCATGGACAGCACGGTGATCGCGATGGTGGCGAGCACCAGCCCGGTGTAGCCGAAGATCGGCTTGCGGGAGAAGACCGGGATGATCTCGGTGATGATGCCGAAGAACGGCAACGCGATGATGTACACCTCGGGATGGCCGAAGAACCAGAACAGGTGCTGCCAGAGCATCGGGCCGCCGGTGGCCGCGTCGTACACGTGGGCGTTGAGCAACCGGTCCGCGGAGAGCGCCAGCAGTGCGGCGGCCAGCAGCGGGAAGACGAGGATCACCAGCACACTGGTGAACAGCATGTTCCAGGTGAAGATCGGCATCCGGAACATGGTCATGCCGGGGGCGCGCAGGGTCAGGATCGTGGTGATCAGGTTGACCGCGCCGAGGATGGTGCCGAGCCCGGAGACGACCAGGCCGAGCACCCACATGTTCGCGCCCACCCCGGGGGAGTTCTCGTAGCTGCTCAGTGGCGTGTACGCCGTCCAGCCGAAGTCGGCGGAACCCTGGGGTGTGAGGAAGCCGCCGACGACCATCAGCCCGCCGAACAGGTACAACCAGTAGGCGAGGGCGTTGAGGCGGGGGAACGACACGTCCGGCGCGCCGATCTGGATCGGCACGATGTAGTTGGCGAACCCGAAGGCCGCGGGCGTGGCGAACAGCAGCAGCATCACCGCGCCGTGCGAGGTGAAGAGCTGGTTGTACTGCTCCGGGGACAGGAACTGCATCCCCGGGCGGGCCAGTTCGGCCCGCATCACCATCGCCTCCAGGCCGGCCAGGACGAAGAAGCCGAAGGAGGTCAGCAGATACAGCAGGCCGATTTGCTTGTGGTCGGTGGTGGCGAGGAACTTGATTAACGAGTTGCCGGGGACCGGTGCGCGTACCGCTCCGGGGAAGCCCCCGAAACGGGCCGGAGCCAGGATCGCCGGGCCCCGATCTCGACCGGGTTCCGTGGTTACCCGCTTGGGCATGGTTGCTCACCCCGTCGTGACGGCAGAAAGGACGGGCGTGCCTACCCGACCCTCTCCCCATGTAACCAGCCCAGAGCGGTAATTTCGGTCAGATCGCCAGTACCGGCGCACCCCACCGCCATCGCTCAGGTCGCGGGCAGCATCGCCCAGACGGCCTTGCCCTGACCGGCCCGCACGCTGCCCCACCGCTGCGCCAGCTCGCGGACCAGCAGCAACCCCCGCCCGCCCTCGGCGTGCAGGTCCGTCCCGCCCTCCCGGGCCTGCGCGCTGCTGCCGTCCACGACCGCCAGGTGCAGATACGGCCGGCGCAGGGTCACCGTCACCTGCATCGGCGTGCCGGCGTGCCGGACCACGTTGCCGACCAGCTCGCTGAGCACCAGCGCGGCCGGGCCGGACGCGTCGGGCAGATTCCACCGCGTACACGCGTCGGTGACCAGCTCCCGAGCGCGTCGGCAGGCCTCGGCCACCGGCTCCAGCCGGGCCCGCATCCGCAACGTGGCCCCCGCCACGCGCGTCGCCTCCGCGCAGTCCGGGGACACCGGGACCACCCGGCACGTGGACGACTCGGACAGCCAACGCGCGGCGACCGGCGACGGGGCACAGAGCACCACCGGCACGGCCGGCCACTCCTCGGCCCGACGAGCCGTCGCGGCGAAGACGGACAGCGCCAGCCTGTCCTTGACATCGACCTCGGCCAGGTCGACCACCAGCGCGTCCGGCTGGTCGACCAGCGCGTCGCTGAGCGCGCGGTGCACCGACCGCATGGTGCCCAGGTCCAGGGCGCCGGTGAGTCGGACGACCGCCACCGGTGCCGTGGTGCACACCTCGCAGGTGATCCGGCTCGACATTGGTGCCCTCGATTCGCTCCGGGGTCGGGATCTCCCCACTACCCGGGGTGGAAGCGGATCAAACGGGCCCGGCGCCGAGGGCGAGGCAGGTCACCGGCGGGGTCGCCCGGTCAGCAGACCCAACGCGATCATGCCGATGCCCAGGCCCAGGTGCAGCCAGTCGTCGGCGTCGTTCACCGGTAGGACGTTCGCCCCGGTGTCGTGGTCCACCGCCAGTCCGTACAGCCAGAGCACCAGGTAGACGGCGCCGCCGCCGACCAGGAACGTCCGCGCGCCGGTCACCGTCCGTGCCAGCACCAGCCCCGCCACCCCGAACGCCAGGTGCACCAGGTTGTGCAGCACCGACACCTGGAAGACGCCGAACAGGAAGGCGCCCGAGCCGTGGCCGGCGAAGCGCAGGTCGTCCATGCCGCTGGTGATCCCCGGCACGAAGCCGAGCACACCGATCAGCAGGAACAGCACCCCGACCGTCGCCGCCGCGCGCCGGACCAGCGGCTTGCCGTCGGCGGGGTTGGGTCGGGCCCGGGAGTGGGCCATCGGTCCGACCATTCCCGGCTCCTCGCTGCGCGGCGGGCATGAGCGCTGCCGCCTACCCGCTGCCGCCGCCGACAAACCACCGCCCAGTCACCGTCGCGCTGACGTTCAGGCCGGCAGCAGCCTCGGCGCGCTGGACAGCTGGCGGACCCGCTCGTACAGCTCGACGTAGCGCTGGGCCATCACCGCCGGAGTGAACCGCTGCGCGGCCACCCGCCGGCACTCGTCGGGATCGAGCAGGTCGCTGGCGACCACGAGGTCGCCCAGCTCCTCCTCGTCGGTGGTGAGCAGCCCGGTGCGGCCGTGCTCGATCAGCTCCGGCAGGCAGCCCCGGGCGGTCGCCACCACCGGCGTGCCCAGGGCGAGCGACTCGACCACCGCCGTGCCACCGGGCTCCTCCCAGCGCAACGGGAACAGCGACGCGCGGGCGCTGGCGAGCAGGTCGTCCCGCTCCTGACCGGCCACGGTGCCGATCCAGCGGACCAGGTCACCGTCGACGTGCGGCGCCACCTCGTCGAGGAAGAACCGCACGTCCGGGTTCTGCCGGGCCTCATCGCCCGCGGCGGCCAGATCGGCCGGCCGATGGTACGGACCGACCGGCCCCGCCAGGACCAGCGGGAACCCGACCCGGTGTGCCAGCCGGGCACCCACGTCCTGCCCCTTGCCCGGGTTGATCCGGCCGAGGATGAGCAGATGTTCGCCCTTCTCCGGTCGGGGCCGCCGGTCGGCCTGCACGGCGAGCGGGGTGGACAGGTGCACGTGCCCCACCGAGTGCTCCCGCAACGCGAGCGGGGCGCGGGCCAGCTGCGACGCGGAGACACCGTTGACCCGGACCCGGTCACCACCGTCCAGGCCGCCGTAGAGCGCGGGGTGCTTGGCCAGGTCCCAGTGCAGGGTGTGCAGGGTCGGCGGGCCGGCGGGACCCATCGCGGCGAGAGTGGCCAGGCCGACCGCCTCCACGTGGTCGTGCACCAGGTCGATGTCGTCGCGGGAGTGCAGCTCCCGGACCACACCGGCCAGGTGCGCCTGGGCGATTCCGCAGACCTGGTTGTACGGCCGTTGCAACGCCGCGAACTGCCCGTCGTCGAAGACCGACATCTGCTCGTCCACGGGCAGGGTGCTGCTGCCCACCGAGGCGAGCACCACCCGGACGCCGAGTCGCCGCAGCTCCGGCACCAGCGTGGCGATCACGTTCTCGATACCGCCGTAACCGGGCGGCGGCACGGACAGCCACGGACCGGCGTTCATCAACACGGTGAGGCTCATCGCGCTCGTCCCTTCCTGGCGTTCACGCGGCGGCCACCCGGCGACGGGGTACGCGGTGGCGCAGTTCGGCCAGCGGCGGGCGTTCCTCGATGGACACGTCGCTGACCACGATCTCCCGGTCCAGGTTCGGCAGCGTGTCCGAGCCACCGCGGCGGAACTGGGTCAGCAACGCCTCCGGCGTCGCGCCGGGGGCCGCCCAGCCGCGCCGCTGCAACCGGGACCAGGCGGTCAGCATGATCTGGGCGGACATCCGGCCGAGGGCCGCAGTGTCCTGGTGGCGGTGCTTGCGCTCGCCCAGGTCGACCTGGGCCAACGCGTCCAGCCCGACCAGCTCGAGCAGGTCGATCAGCATGGCCGTCTCCACCCCGTACCCGGAGACGAACGGCACCCGGGACAGCACGTCACGGCGGCCCGCGTACTCGCCGGCCAGCGGCTGCACGAAGCCGGCCAGCTCGGGCCAGAAGAGGTTGAGCAACGGGCGGGCCATCAGCTCGGTCACCCGGCCCCCGCCGTCCGGCTCCACGCTGGCGGTGCCCACCAGCGGCCGATGGTAGAAGCCCTTCACGAAATCCACCGACGGGTCGGTGAGCAGTGGGCCGAGCAGCCCGCTCACGAAGTGCGGCCGGAACTCCCGCAGGTCGGCGTCGATGAACGCCACCACGTCCCCTTCGGCGGCGGCGAGCCCGGCCCAGAGCGCGTCGCCCTTACCGGTGAGCTGCGGCAGCCCTCGGGTCATCTCGTCCTGACTGACCACCTCCGCTCCGGCGGCCCGGGCCACCTGCGCGGTGCGGTCGGTCGACCGCGAGTCCACCACGATCAGCTCGTCGACCAGGGCGACCCGGTCCATCAGGTGCTCGCGGATGGTCGACACGATCGCGCCGACGGTGGCCTCCTCGTTGCGCGCCGGCAGCACCACGCTGACCCGGCTCCCTCCCTTGGCGCGTAGCAGCCGGCGTGCCGGCCAGTCCGCCGCCGAGGTGGTCCGGTACGTGGCCCACGCCTCCACCACCGGTGACACGGTCGTATCCCGCACGGGCACCCCCTCTGTTCGTGCGTGGAAATAGCGACACTGTTACTTCCCATTCGCCACCACGCGCTAACCGCTTCCAGGGCATCAGCTTGATCACAACGGTGACATTGTCGCGTTCCCAGGGCATGAACGTTTGATTGCGGACACCCCAGGGGACTGCTCCCATCGAAAAGGGAAACGTTCTCGAAAGAGGTTGTCGAATGCGGAAATGCCGGGTTGGTCTCGTGGGCGCTGGCGGAGTGGCACAGCGCCATGCCCGGGTGCTGTCCGGGTTCGACGACGTCGAACTCATCGGGGTGACCGACGTGGCACCGGAGGCGGCGTCAGCGCTGACGGCACAGCACGGCGGCCAGGTCTACCGCGACGTCACCGAACTGCTGGCCGCGGCCCCGGACGCGGTGTACGTCTGCGTCCCGCCCTTCGCGCACGGTCCCACCGAGGAGGCGGTGATCGAGGCCGGAGTGCCGATGTTCGTCGAGAAGCCCGTCGCGGTCGACCTGGGCACCGCCGAGCGGATCGCCGACCTGGTCGCGCGCAGTGGGCTGCGCACCGCCGTCGGCCACCACTGGCGCTACCTGGGCGTGCTCGACCAGGCCCGCGACCTGCTCGCCGACCGCCCGGTGCGGATGATCAGCGGCGCCTGGCTCGACAAGGTGCCCCCGGTGGCGTGGTGGTCGCGGCGGGACCGCTCCGGCGGCCCAGTGGTCGAGCAGGCCGCCCACGTGCTGGACCTGATCCGCGTGCTCGCCGGCGAGGTGACCGAGGTCACCGCGTACGGCAACGGCACCCCACCGCCGGTCGACGGCGCCGACATCGACTCGGTGACCACCGCCGCGCTGCGCTTCGCCGACGGGGCGGTCGGCACCCTCAGCGCGGCCTGCGTGCTGGGCTGGAAGCACCGCGCCGGCCTGGAGATCCTCGCCGACGGGCTGGCCCTCTCGCTCACCGAGGACGGCCTGACGATCCGCGACGCCGACGGGGAACGACACGTCCCCGCCGACCCGGAGGCCGCCCGGATCGCGGTGGACCGCGCCTTCGTCGACGCCGTCCGCGGCATCGGCGACGACGTCCGTGTGCCGTACGCCGAGGCGCTGGCCACCCAACGGCTGGCCCTCGCGGTGGCCGACTCGGCCCGCACCGGCACCACCGTGCGGCTCGCCACCCCGACCGCCCCGGCGGCAATCAGCACGGGGGTGACCGTCGATGCGTGACAAGGTCGTGGTGGTCACCGGCCCCGGCCGGGTCGAGCTGGTCGAGCAGGACGCCGCGCCGCTGCGTCCCGGCACGTTCCGGGTCGAGACGCTCCACAGCGGCGTCTCCGCCGGCACCGAGCTGAGCTACGTCAAGGGCACGAACCCCTACCTGAACGTCACCTGGAACGCGGACCTGGGGCTGTTCCAACCCGGCGAGGCGAGCACCCCGTACCCGGTGAACCGGCTCGGCTACATGCAGGTCGGCCGGGTGGTGGAGAGCGACACCCCGGCCGTCGCCGTGGGCACCGTCGGCGCGATGACGTACGGGCACCGCACCGGCTGGCTCGCCGACCCGGTCGCCGAGCGGTTCGTGCCATTGCCCGACGACCTGGATCCGCTGCTCGGTGTCTACGTCGCGCACATGGGCCCGATCTGCGCCAACGGTCTGCTGCACGCCGCGGCCGACCTGCACGGCACCGACGTCCGCGCCCTCGGCGACGGGGTACGCGGCCGGCGCGTCGCCGTGGTCGGCGCCGGGGTGGTGGCGCTGCTGACGGCGCTGTTCGCCCGGCGCAACGGCGCCGCCTCGGTGGTGGTGCTCGACCCCACCCCGCACCGTCGCCAGGTCGCCGAGGCGCTCGGCCTGGAAACCCTCGACCCGGACGCGGACGACCCGGCGGTCGTGCTCAAGACCCGGTGGGCCCACACCGCCGGTGACCGGGGCGCCGACGTGGTGTTCCAGTGCCGGGGGCAGGCGTGGGCGTTGCAGCTCGCCCTGCGGCTGCTGCGCCCCCAGGGCACGGTCATCGACCTCGCCTTCTACCAGGAGGGCGCCGACGCGGTGCGGCTCGGTGAGGAGTTCCACCACAACGGGCTCTCGCTGCGCTGCGCGCAGATCGGCCGGGTGCCGCGCGGGCTCGCCCCCACCTGGGACCGCGAGCGGCTCTCCGCCGAGACCATCGACCTGCTCCGGACGTACGGGGACGTGATGCGCAAGCACCTCGTCTCGGCGGTGGTGCCGTTCGACGAGGCGCCCACCCTGCTCACCGATCTGGCCGACCGTCGTCGCCAGGAGCTTCAGGTGGTGCTGTCCACCTGACCCGGCGGGCCGGACCGACCCGGCGGGCCGGAGCGCGCCCGCCCGGGTGACGCGGCGGACTACCGTTCCCGGCATGAGCACCTCGACGCACCGGCCGACCGGCGGCACCTCGACAGACCGGTCGGCCGGTGGCGCCGCTGCGGGCCGACCGGTCGGTCTGGGCGCGCTGCTGCCGTACCTGCGGGAGCACACCGGCACCCTGGTCGTGGTGGGCGTGCTGTCGCTGGTCGGCGCGGCCGCGTCGCTGGCGCAGCCGCTGCTCACCCGCACGGTGCTCGACCGGATCGGCGCCGACCATGCCGTCGCCGACCTGGTGGCGGTGCTGGTTGCGCTCGTGGTGCTGGGCGCGGCCATCGGCGGGCTGCGCGACTACCTGCTGCAACGCACCGCCGAGGGGCTGGTGCTGGGCACCCGGCGACGGCTCGCCGGTCACCTGCTGCGGCTGCCCATCGCCGAGTACGACCGACGGCGCACCGGCGACCTGCTGTCCCGGGTCGGCTCGGACACCACCCTGTTGCGAGCGGTCGTCACCTCCGGGCTCTTCGAGACGGTCACCGGGGCGGTGACGGTGGTCGGCGCCGGCATCGCCATGGTGCTGCTCGACCCGCTGCTGTTCGGCGTCACCCTGCTCGGGGTGGCACTGGGGCTGGGCTTCGCCGCCACCTTCGCCCGCCGGGTCCGGGCGCTGGCCCGAGCAGCCCAGGAGCGGATCGGTGAGATGACCTCGGCGGTGGAGCGGGCCATCTCGGCGGCCCGGACCATCCGGGCCAGTCGCGCCGAGACCCGGGAGGCGGAGACCGTCACCGGCAGCGCGCGGGAGGCGTACGAGGCCGGCCTGCGGGTGGCCCGGGTGCAGTCACTGGTCGGCCCGATCGGCTCGATCACCGTGCAGGGCGCGTTCCTGCTGGTGCTCGGCATCGGCGGGGCACGGGTCGCCGCCGGGGCGATCTCCGTCGGTGACCTGGTCGCCTTCGTCATGTACCTGTTCCTCCTGGCGCTGCCGCTGGCCCAGGTGCTGCGGGCGTACACCCAGTTGCAGTCCGGTCTGGGTGCCCTCCAGCGGATCGAGGAGATCCTGGCCGTGCCCGCCGAGGGCGCGGCCGACCGGGCCACTCCCGCCGCCGCGACGACCACCCCGCGCCGGCCCGCCCCGATGATCGAGTTCGATCGGGTGGGGTTCGGCTACCCGGGCGGCGAGCCGGTGCTGCACGAGGTCAGCTTCGCGGTGCCCGCCGGTACGCGTACCGCGCTTGTCGGCCCCTCCGGCGCCGGCAAGTCCACCCTGCTGGCCCTGGTCGAGCGCTTCTACGAGGTCAGCGCCGGCGCGGTCCGACTGGACGGCCACGACGTACGGGACCTGCCCCGCGACGCGCTGCGGGCCCGGCTCGGCTACGTCGAGCAGGAGGCGCCCGTGCTGGCCGGCACGCTGCGGGAGAACCTGCTGATCACCACCCCGGACGCCACCGACGACCGGTTGCGCCAGGTGCTCGACGAGGTCAACCTCGCGCACCTGGCCGAGCGCACTCCCGAAGGTCTGAACGTCCAGGTGGGGGAGGGCGGCGTGCTGCTCTCCGGGGGTGAGCGGCAGCGACTGGCCATCGCCCGCGCGCTGCTCGCCGGTCCGCCGGTGCTGCTGCTGGACGAGCCGACCAGCAACCTCGACTCGCGCAACGAGGCCGCGCTGCGCCGCGCCATCGACGCGGTGGCCGTCCGCCGGACACTGTTGATCGTGGCGCACCGGCTCGCCACGGTCGTCGACGCCGACCAGATCGTCGTCCTCGACGGCGGCCGGGTGGTGGCCGTCGGCACCCACGCCGAACTGACCGCCACCGACCCGCTCTACCGGGAGCTCGCCACCCACCAACTGCTGGTCGGCTGACTCCGTCCGTTCGGGGGCCGACCTGCGCTCCCCGGCCGGGGTCGAGATGCTCTCCCCGTTCGGTGTCGACTTGCCGGCGGCCGGGCCGCGCAAGCCGGCCGGAATCGCGTACCGTTGCCGCTCATGGGTGTGTCGCAACGGTTCAAGAGCAAGTTCCGGCGGTTCCTTCAGCGCCCCGGCTCGACCGTGGATCTTGCTCCGCTGGAGAAGCTGCTGCCGGCTGTCGAGGCGCGCGAGGACGAGCTCGCCGCGCTGGACGACGCCGAGCTGACCGAGGCCGCGGGTGCCGCCACCGGTTACGAGGAGATCTGCGCGATCGGCCGCGAGGCCGCCCGCCGCGGCCTCGGCCAGCGGCCGTACGACGTGCAGCTGCTCGGCGCGATGTCGCTGCTGTCCGGCAAGGTCGCCGAGATGGCCACCGGTGAGGGCAAGACACTCACCGCCACGATCGCCGCGTACGGGCACGTCCGGCTCGGCAACGGGCCGGTGCACGTGCTCACCATCAACGACTACCTGGCCCGCCGCGACGCCCAGTGGATGGAGCCGGTCTACACCCTGCTCGGCCTCACCGTCGGCTGGGTCAACGAGGCCTCCACGCCGCAGGAGCGGCGCGACGCGTACGCCTGCGACGTCACCTACGTCTCGGTCAGCGAGGCGGGCTTCGACTACCTGCGCGACCAGCTCGTCACCGACGTGGAGGACCGGGTGCAACCGGCCCTGACCACCGCGATCGTCGACGAGGCCGACTCGATCATGATCGACGAGGCCCGGGTGCCGATGGTCCTGGCCGGCGCCGTGCCGGGCGAGCAGGACCCGGTGCACGCCGCCGCCGCACTGGTCCGTGGCCTGCGCAAGGGCAAGCACTACACGGTTGCGGACGACGGCCGCAGCGTGGCGTTCACCTCCGCCGGCCTGGCCGCCATCGAGGCCAAGCTCGGCATCGACCTGTACGACGAGGAGCACGTCGAGCAGCTCTCCGCGGTCAACGTGGCGCTGCACGCGCACGCCCTGCTGCACCGTGACGTGGATTACATCGTCCGGGACGGCTCGGTCGAGCTGGTCGACGAGATGCGCGGCCGGGTGGCCCAGCGCCGCCGCTGGCCGGACGGGCTCCAGGCCGCGGTCGAGGCCAAGGAGGGCCTGGACGCCACCGCCGAGGGCGAGGTGCTGGGCACGATCGCCATGCAGGCGTACATCGCGCTCTACCCGAAGGTCTGCGGCATGACCGCCACGGCGGTGCTGGTCGGCGACCAGTTGCGGGAGTTCTTCGGTCTTGAGGTCGCGGTGATCCCGCCCAACACCCCCTGCATCCGCGAGGACGAGCCGGACCGCATCTACGCCACCCGGGCCGAAAAGGACGAGGCGCTGATCGACGAGATCCAGCGCTGGCACGCCAAGGGGCGGCCGGTGCTGGTCGGCACGTTGGACGTGAAGGAGTCCGAGGGCCTGGCCGCCGGTCTCAACGCGGCCGGGGTGCCCTGCGTCGTGCTGAACGCCAAGAACGACGACGAGGAAGCGGCGATCATCGCCGAGGCCGGCGCGTACGGCGCGGTGACCGTTTCCACCCAGATGGCCGGCCGGGGCGTGGACATCCGACTCGGCGGCAGCGACGGACGCGACCAGGAGCGGGTCGCCGAGCTGGGCGGCCTCTACGTGATCGGCAGCGGCCGGCACGACAGCCGCCGGGTGGACGACCAGCTGCGGGGTCGTGCCGGCAGGCAGGGCGACCCGGGCGGTTCGGTCTTCTTCGTCAGCCTGGAGGACGACCTGGTCGTCCGGCACGCCGCCGACTCGGTGCCGGCGTCGCCGCGGATGAACGCCGACGGCCTGGTGACCGACGAGCAGGTCGACTACGCGGTGGAGCACGCCCAGCGGGTCGCCGAGGGCGTCAACCACGAGATCCACCGCAACACCTGGCGCTACAGCGTGGTGATCGAGCAGCAGCGCAAGGCTCTCGCCGCGCGCCGCGAGCGGCTGCTGACCAGTGACGTGGCCGCCGTGATGCTGCTGGAGAAGGAGCCCGAGAAGGCCGGCGAGATGGACGAGGACCTGCTCGCCCGTGCGGCCCGCTCGATCGCGCTCTTCCACCTGGACCGGCTCTGGGCCGAGCACCTGGCCGAGTTGTCGGAGGTCCGCGAGGGCGTGCACCTTCGCGCGCTGGGCCGGCTCGACCCGCTGGACGAGTTCCACCGGGCCGCCGTGCCGGCGTTCAACGACCTGATCCCGGAGATCGAGGCCCGCACCATCGCCACCTTCACCGAGACCGAATTCGATGAGGACTGGCAGCCCGACGACGGCACCCTGGTCCGGCCCACCGCCACCTGGACGTACCTGGTGCACGACAACCCGTTCGGCTCCGAGCTGGACCGGCTGATCGCGTCGATCGGGCGGCGACTCAGCGGCACCTCGCGCTGACGTAGGCCATCGGGGCCCCTGTCGTGCCTCCGCGTGCGGCAGGGGCCCCGATTTACGTCGTTTCGACCCAGCTTTCCTCGGGTAGTAGCGCTGGTCGGTCGAGTCGGGAGAGAGCAGACGATGACACAGGTGACGATGATCGCGGGCCGGGCGCGAGGGCACACGGAGGCTGCGAACCGGTGAACCTCGACACGCGGGAGCCGGTGCAGACCCTCGGTGTCCTGGAAACCGCGGCCCTGTTACGGGAGCTGACCGCCGGCCTGATCGCCCTGACCGACTTTGACGAGGCGCTGCTGGCGCTGGTCCGGGTCACCCGGGACGCCGTGGCCGGAGTGCGCTGGTGCGGGTTCACCGCCCTGCGCGCCGGCGAACCCGCCGGTGTGGCCGCCTCCGACGAACGGCTGGCCGGGCTGGACGACCTGCGGCACGGGCCGGACTCGCCGGCGATGAGCGCCATCCAACGCCGCGAGATGATCCTCGCCGCCGATCTGGCCGGCGAGACCCGCTGGCCGGTCTGGACGGCGCGCGCCCGTGATCTCGGCGTGCGCGGGGTCATCTCCGCGCCCGTGGACATCGACGACCAGGTGATCGGCGCGATCAACCTCTACGCCGCGTCGCCGGAGCTGCTGACCCCGCAACACCAGTTGACCGCGATGCTGCTCGCCGAACACGCCGGCCTGCTGCTGGCGGCCGTCCGCGACCGCAGGCGGCAACTCACGCTCGCCAGCGAGCAGGACGCCTCGCTGCTGCACGACGGGGTGGTGGGCCAGGCCGTCGGGGTGATCATGACTCAGCGCGGGTGCCCGCCAGCCGAGGCCCTCGACGTGCTGCGCACCGCCGCGTCGTCATTGGACATCCCGCTGCGCGAGGTGGCCGAGCGACTGGTCCGGACGGTCTCCCGCCCCCGCGACGCCTGACCGGACCGCGTGTCGCGGCTCGCCCGCGGGTCGGCGTTCGCGGTTCGGCTTGATCGACTCGGGTTCCTTGAATCCGGGGTGTCCGGGGTTCGCGGATGGCCCGGTTTTCTGAAACCCGAGTCGATCAACCTCCCGGCGGTGCCTGTGCCCGTGGTGGTCCGTGTGCCCGCGGTGGTGCCCGTTCTCCGGTGCTTGTGCCCGCGGTGGTGCCTGTGCCCGTGGCCGTGCCCGCTCTCCCGGCGGTGCCCGTTCTCTCTCTCGGCGGCGAGTCGGGCGGCGTCGTTTCGTCCCGACCGGCCTCGGGTAGCACTCTGGTCACGTTAGCTGCGCCGACCCGGGGGAGGACCGATGCAGAGCCGGCTGCGGGTGCAGGGGCACCCGATCCAACCGATGCTGGTCACGTTCCCACTCGGGCTCTTCGTCAGCGCCACCGTCTTCGACTTCACCGATGTCGTCGGCGGGCCGGCGTTCCTGGGCGAGGTCGGCTACTGGACCGGCGTCGCGGCCCTCGTCGCCGCGGCACTGACCGCGGTGGCCGGCATGATCGACCTGTGGGACGTACCGGTCGACCGCACCCGCCGCACAGCGGTCGCCTTCAACCTGGTGAACGCGGTGATGGCCGGCTTGTTCCTGCTCACCTGCCTGGTCCGGTCGCAGGCACCGGAGCACGGAGCGTCGGCCGCGATGCTGATCACCGAGTTGGTCGCGCTGGCCGCCGGTGGCATCGGCGTGCACCTGGGCGCCCGGCTGATACGCCAGTTCGACAGCGGCCGCACCGAAACCGGCGGCCTCGACGCTCTCGCCAATGGCACCGTCGAGATCGTCCGCCCGCGCCCCTGACGCGCACTGCCGGCACGGCACTGCGGGCCCCACGCGGCGGGCTCCACGCGGCGGGCTCCACGCGGCCGGTCCATGACCCCGACCCCGCCTGGTTCGTGCGACCCGTGACCCGATTGGACAGGCGGTGGCCGGTCCGGCCGGACGGTCGGCCTGACCCGACCGGTCCGGCGGGTCGTGGCGGTGGCAGGCGCAAATGAGTTGCCGGTCGGGTGACCGGCCGGTGAGGCTGACCGCCATGACCGATCTGCGGAACGCCGAGGACTTGATCGCGGAGGCAGCCGCCGCGCCGATCGACGGTTGGGGCTTCGACTGGCTGGCCGGCCGGGCCACCGAGGAGCGTCCGCCCTGGGCGTACGCCCGGCTGGTCGCCGATCGGATGGCGCGCGCCACCGCCGCTCTGGACGTGGACACCGGTGGCGGTGAGGTGCTCGCCGAGGTGCCGCATCCGCCGAAGCTGCTGGCGGCCACCGAGGGCTGGCCGCCCAACGTGGAGGTCGCCCGGCGCACCCTGCGTCGGGTGGGCGCGACGGTGGTGGCGGTTGACCCGGACGGGCCGCTGCCCTTCCGCGACGCCTCGTTCGACCTGGTGGTCAGCCGGCATCCGGTACGGACCGACTGGGCGCAGACGGCTCGGGTGCTGCGGCCGGGTGGGACGTTCCTGTCCCAGCAGATCGGGGCGGGCACCATGCGGGAGCTGAGTGAGGCGATCCTCGGTCCGCTGCCGCCGCCGGCCCACCGGCATCCCGAACACGCGGCGGCCGCCGCCGAAGACGCTGGTCTGCGGGTGGTCGACCTGCGTCGGGCCACCCTGCGGGCGACCTTCTCCGACATCGGTGCGGTGGTCTGGTTCCTGCGCAAGGTGATCTGGACGGTGCCCGGGTTCACCGTGGACCGCTACCGCGGACAACTTCTGGCCCTGCACGAGCGCATCACCGCCGAGGGCCCCTTCACCGCCCACGCCCAACGCTTCCTCATCGAGGCGACCCGGCCCTGACCACGGCGATCATGCACTTGTGGGTGCCCCGCACAACTGGCGCACCGGCCCAAGCCGCCCACCACAACTCCATGATCGACCGGGCGGGGGCGGGGGCGGGGGCGGGGGCAGGGCAGGGCAGGGCAGGGCAGGGCAGGGCAGGGCAGGGCAGGGCGGACTAGTGGTGGGTCTCGTGGTGGGTCGCCAGGACGTCGGCGCCGAAGTCGCTGGCGGGGCGGCGCAGCACGGTGTGGGCGTGGTTGCCGTCGGCGCTGGTGTTGTCGTACTCGATCAGCAGGTCGTCGCCCTGCACCCGGTAGTAGTGCCGCTGCCCGGGCTGGGTCGGGCCGGCCCAGGCGAAGTGCAGCCGGCCGGCGTCCAGTCGGCGCGCCTCGCGGATGGCCAGCTCGGGAGGCAGTCGGTCCAGGTAGAGCGCGACCACCTGGTCGAGCAGTGCGCGGCCGGTCGGCCCCAGCCGGTCGGACGGCACGCCGAGCGGCTCCAGCGGGGCGTCGACCCGCCCGCGGGTGGCGCTGATGATGTCCCCGGGCGCCTCGTCGGCGATGATCGCTGCGGCCCGCTCGGCCGGCCCGATCGCGTCGAGCAGTGCCCGGCCCAGGTCCTCCTCGATGCCCAGTGGGCGGGAGACCGGGCGGCCGGCGTAGCGGACCGCCGCCGGGTTGGCGCCGAAGAAGATCGGCGCGGGGGAGACCTGACCGTCCACCACTGTCATGTTCACCGACAGGTGGTGCCCTTCGAGCCGCCACGCCCAGCGGTCGTCGCGCTCCGGGTCACCGAACACGGCCACCCAGTAGTCACCGCTGTGCCGCCCTCGATGCCAGCCCTCGGCCCGGTCCAGCACCTCCTCCAGCGCGATGATCGCCATCGCCTGCGCGTACGCCGAAGGGCTGAGCGCGGTGGCCAGCAGCCGGTGCGCGGCCTTGCGGCCGGCGACGTCGAGCTCGGCGAGGCAGACGCCGGGTCGGGGTCGAGGCCGGTACTCCAGCCAGCGTCGGGTCGACTCGTCGTCGAACGGGTGCACGGCGCTGTCGCGGGCGGCGGGGTCGAGCGCGGCCAGCAGCGTGGTGCTGGCGGCCCGCATCTGCTCGGGCAGGGGATCTTCCACCGACCCTGTATACCGGCACGTCGGCGCCAGTGTCAGCCGGCGCGCAGCAGCTCCGTCATCTCCGGCAGGTCGAAGAACTGCGCGGTCTCCAGTGCCGAGGGGTTGCCGTGTGCCGGGTCGGCGCCGGCGGCGAGGAGCGCGCGGACCGCTTCGGTGCTGCTGCGGAACACCGCGGCGGCCAGCGCGGTCTGACCCCGGTCGTTGGCCCGGGAGTGGTCGGCGCCGCGACTGAGCAGGGCGGCCACCGTGTCCGGGTGGGCGTGGTACGCGGCCAGGATCAGCAGCGTGTCGCCCTTGTCGTTGGTGAGGTTGGCGGGCAGGCCGGCGTCGAGCTGTGCGGCCAGCTCCTCGGTGGAGCCGGCCCGGGCCAGGTCGAACATCCGGTGCGCGAACGCCAGCGTTTCGGCGTCGAGGTGGTCGGTCACCGGTCCAGGTTAGTCGCAGCGGTCCTGATACGTTGCTCGGCCGGTGTGCTGGGGAGGGGTCCGATGGCGGAGACGGTGTACGTGGGCAACGCGGGTGTCGACGGTGCCACCAACGCCGGTTGGCTGCTCGGGCACTTCGCGCCACCGGGGGAGATCCGGCACAGCGCCGACGTCGAGGTGAAGTGGGGAGTGCACCCGCCCGGGCAGGCCCGGTCCCAGTGGGCGACCGGGGAGCGGCGCACCACTCTGCTCGTACTCGTTGAGGGGTGCTTCCGGGTGGAGCTGCCGGACCGGACGGTACGGCTGGCCGTGCCGGGCGACTACGTGGTGTGGGGTCGGGGGCTGGACCACTCCTGGTTCGCGGAGCGCGCGTCGGTGGTGCTGACCGTGCGGTGGCCCTCGCTGCCCGGCTACCGGGTGGACCCTCCGGTGCTGCGCTGATCGACACCAGGTCCGACCTGCGTCCCAGCAAGTGAAATTACCTACTAAACCTATAGGCTTTGCAGTCTAGAGTACGAGGGCACCCCGCCGAACGACCCGCGAGGAACCGCCATGACGCACCGCCGCCCGGAGCCCGATCTGCTCACCGTCGCCGCCCGGTGGGCCGACCCGGCCGGTTGGCCGGTCGCGCTGCGTTTCGACCCGGCCGAACGCTGGTACGCGCGCCTCGACATCGGCGACGACCACGAGGTGTGGGCACTGAGCTGGCTGCCCGGGCAGGGCACCGACCTGCACGACCACGGTGGTTCGGCCGGAGCGTTCCGGGTCGTCAGCGGCACGCTCACCGAGGAGACGGTCGCCGCCGGCCGGTTGCGCCCACGACTGCTGCCCGCCGGCGCCGGTCGCCGCTTCGGCCCCCGACACGTGCACCAGGTGACCAACCAGGGTCCAGCGCCGGCGGTCAGCGTGCACGTCTACCGGCCGGCGTTGCTGCGGATGACCCGCTACCACCTCGTGGACGGGCGGCTGCGGGTCGCCGAGGTCGCCGAAGCCGGCCGGTCCTGGTGACCGCGGCCAGCCACGATCCACCCCCTGTCACCGGAAGGAACCGATAATGCAGGTAACCGCCGAGCACTGTCCGGCCCCCGTGCCGCCGCCGGGCTCCCGGGGCATCGACGAGATACTGGCCGCCGCGCGTGCCCGGCTCCACCGGTTGGACCCGGAGCGGGCGCACCTGGCGTACCGGGCCGGAGCGCTGCTGGTCGACATCCGACCGGCCGCGCAGCGGGCCGCGCACGGCGTGGTGCCGGGCTCGCTCACTGTCGAGCGCAACGTGCTGGAGTGGCGCTTCGACCCTCGCTGCCCGGCCCGACTGCCGCAGGCGGTCGACTACGACGTACCGGTGATGATCCTCTGCCAGGAGGGCTACACCTCGTCGCTGGCCGCCGCCGCCCTGCAGGATGTCGGCCTGCACCGGGCCACCGACGTGGTCGGCGGCTTCGCGGCCTGGCGGATCGCCGGCCTGCCAGCCCTCGGCCCGACCCCCCTGCACACCTCCCCACTCGCGTCCCCCGTCAAGACCGGTTGGGCGCGCCGCTGACCGTCACGCCGCACCCGGCGTGGCGGGCGTACCGCCACTCAGGAGGCACCATGTCCGTCGTCGCCATCCCCACGCGCCGCCACCCGGGCACCCGCCCGGCCCGCCCGCGCACCGGTCCGACCCTCACCATCACCCTCGACCTCGTCCCGGGGCCGCTGAGCCCTCGGCTGGCCCGGTTGGTGCAGCTGCTCGGCGAGCTGGCCGAGTCGGGGGAGGGTCAGCTGCGTACCGTCGAGGACGTGGTGCCCGCGCCGCGACCGGCCCCGAGCCCCGCCGCCGGCGCACCGTCCGCCGACGCCGCCCACGTCCGCATCCTGGCCGGCTCGCGGATGGTCCGCCAGGGCGACCAGGTCGTCCCGCTGACCCGCATCGAGTACGAGCTGCTGCTGTTCCTGGCCGAGCGGCCACGCCGGGTCTTCACCCGCCTCCAACTGCTGTCCAGCGTGTGGGGGTACGAGCACGCGGTGGCCCGGACCGTGGACGTGCACGTTCGACGGCTGCGCGCCAAGCTGGATGGCTCGGAGGTGGTGACGACCGTCTACGGGGTCGGTTACCGGCTGGCCGACGAGGCGCGGATCAGCGTGGACCACAGCCGATAGGCCCTGGTCCGGTGGCCTGCGACCACCTCGGCGAACCGGGCGGGGACCCCCGTATCGGGGCATCTCGGCGACTCTGCTGTAATCATCAGGCTTCGTACGCAGAGCGAGCGTCTGGCTCCGATGTGTTCGTCAATTGTCACATTCATGCAACGCAGCCGCCTCTTGATTCTCGCCCGGGTGCCGGGAAGCATCGATGAAGCGGCGTCCCGGGCCGTGGGGAGATACCCGGATCAGCCCAAGGAGGACCATGTCGGTCAGCCCTGCCTCGTCGCGCGCCGGATGGCATACGTCGCAACCCGCGGTGCCCGGTCGACCGCCCGGCGGTCAGCGTCGCCCGGCGAACACCGCGACGCCCGTGCTCACCGTGACGCTGTCCATCCCGCTGGCCTGTGAGGAGTCGCTGACCCCAGCGGCGCGCCGGCTGCTCGAAGCCGCCCGAGAGATGCTGGAGCGCGGCGAGGGCGTGATCATCGGGTCCGTGCCGACCGAACGCCGCCCCGACCAGGCGCCCGCCAACCGGTCGCCGACCCGGGCGCTCAGCCCGACCATCCCCGCCCTGCACATCCTCGCCTCGTCCCGCTCGGTGCTGCGCGACGACGAGCCGCTGCCGCTGACCCGGCTGGAGTTCGACCTGCTGCTGCACCTGGTCGCCCACCCGCGCCGGGTGTTCACCCGGCTGCAACTGCTCAACGCCGTCTGGGGCTACGAGCACGCGGGCGTACGCACCGTCGACGTGCACGTGCGTCGGCTGCGCGGCAAGGTCGGCGTGGACGTACCCCTGGTCACCACCGTCTACGGCGTGGGCTACCGGCTGGCCGACGACGCCCGGGTCACCATCGACCGCAGCGGCTGACCGGCGTCACCCGCCCACCCGACGCGGGGCAGGATGGTCCGGTGCGCATCCGTCCCATCTCGCCCGACCTGCTCGTCACCGAGCTGACCGGCCGGCTGGCCGACGCCGCGACCACCGGGCCCGCCCGGCTGCGGGTGGCGGTGGACGGTGCTCCCGCCGCCGGCCCGGACGAGCTGGCCGCCGCGCTCGTCGACCCGCTGCGCGCCCGGGGCCGTCCGGTGCTGCACGTACGCGCCACCGACTTCCTCCGCCCCGCGTCCCTGCGCTACGAGCTGGGCCGCACCAACCCGGACTCCTTCTACGAGAACTGGGTCGACGAGGCCGGCCTGCGCCGGGAGGTGCTCGACCCGGCCGGCCCGGGCGGCACCGGGCGGGTGCTCCCGTCACTCTGGGACGCCGACGCCGACCGGGCCAGCCGTGCCCACTACGTCGACCTGCCACCCGGAGGCGTCGTCCTCGTCAGCGGCCCGCTGCTGCTCGGCGGCGGCCTGCCCTTCGACGTCACTGTCCACCTGGAGCTGTCCCCGGCGGCGTTGCGTCGACGCACCGAACCGGCCCAGGAGTGGGCGCTGCCCGCCTTCGACCGGTACGCCGAGGAGGTCGTCCCGACGAGCTTCGCCGACGTGGTGGTACGAGCCGACGACCCCCGCCACCCCGCGCTCGTGGAGCCCGCCGGAGACGGCTGACAAGCCCCGGGAATTCGCCGGTTTGCCCGGCCGATCCCGTGGGTAATCGCCCGGCTCACAGAGCGCAGGTGATCGCCTGCGCACCGAATGCGACCGTGACCGGGGCTTCACGCCGCCGGCACCCGGTTCACCGTGAGCCACAGGCCCAGGAAAGGCAGGCAGCGATGCTCGTCCACGACACGGTCGGTACGGCCCGTTCCCAGACGGAGATCGACCAGATCCGGCTCTCCCTGCAGGCGCGCTACGACGAGCTGACCGCCGAGTACGACCAGGCCGTGCTCCAGAGCCAGGTGCTGCGGCTGGTGGAGGTCGGCGACACCGCCGGCGACGACCAGGCCGACAGCGGCACCAAGACCGCCGAGCGGGACACCGCGCAGTCCCTGTTGCGCACCATCCTCGACCGCCGTGCCCAGTACGAGCACGCGCTCGGCCGGCTCGCCGAGGGCACCTACGGGTGGTGCGAGGGCTGCTCGGCGGCGATCCCGGTGGAGCGACTGGAGATCTTCCCGTCCGCCACCACCTGTGTCACCTGCAAGCAGACCCGCGAACGGCGGGCGGCCTGAGCGACGTCAGCGGTTGCCGGTCGGTCCGTGACGCGATGGACTTGAACCATGGGTGACATCCTCGTGGGCACCGCGTCCTGGACCGACCGCACCTTGCTGGACTCGGGTTGGTACCCGCAGACGGCGGACACCCCGGAGAAGCGGCTGGCCTACTACGCGCGGCAGTTCCCGCTGGTCGAGGTGGATGCCACCTATTACTCGCCGCCCGCCGAGGCGACCGCGAAGCTGTGGGCCGAGCGCACGCCGGCCGGCTTCACCTTCAACATCAAGGCGTTCAGTCTGCTGACCGGGCATCCCACCCGGGTGAGCGCCCTCTACAAGGACCTGCGTCCGGAGACCGACAAGAAGAACGTCTACCCCGACGACCTGCCCGCGCAGTCGTACGAGGAGGTCTGGACGCGCTTCCTGTCCGCCCTGGACCCGCTGGTCGAGGCGGGCAAGCTGGGTGCGCTGCTGTTCCAGTTCCCGCCCTGGTTCACCATCAAGCGGGCCAACAAGCAGTACCTGCTGGAGGTGGCGAAGCGCTGCGCGCCACTGCGCCCGGTCTACGAGTTCCGGCACGCGTCCTGGTTCGACGGCGACAACGCCGACGAGACCCTGGCCTTCCTGCGCGAGCACAAACTGCCGTACGTCGGCGTGGACATGCCGCAGGGCCACCGCTCGTCGCTGCCCCCGATCCTGGCCGCCACCGCGGACCTCGCGGTGGTGCGCTTCCACGGCCACAGCGACAAGTGGACCAGCAAGGACATCCACGAGAAGTTCGGCTACCACTACTCCAAGCGGGAACTGGCCGACTGGGCGCCAAAGCTGCGCGAGCTCGCCGACGAGGCCGGCCAGACGCACGTGTTGATGAACAACTGCTACCGCGACTACGCGCAGACCAACGCGAAGACCCTCGCGGGCCTCCTCGACGCCACCTGACCTCACCCGATCTCACCCGATCCGGGTGGGGCCGGGTCACCCGCACCGCCGGCAGGGTGGGGATGGTGGGCACGACCGCCCGAGGGTGGTCGACGCCGCAGACGACACGGAGGTGACGGGGATGACGGTTCGAGTGGTGACGGATCGACGGCGCGGTGCCGTCCTGCACGTGGTCGGTACGGCGGACAACGCCCGCCGCGCGCCGCAGGGCAGCCCGGTGCGGGCCCGCCGCGGCCCATCGGGGCCGCCGCGCCGCGCCGACGACCGACGGTGGGACAGCACGGAACGGGGGTCGACCGATGGCTGACTCGATGATCTCAGCGTTCGAGTCCTCGCTGGACAAGACGAACCTGATTCTCAAGGACATCGAGAACGCCTACGGCTGGCCGAAGGAGCGGCGCAACCAGTCGTACGCGGCTCTGCGCACGGTGCTGCACCTGCTGCGCGACCGGCTGCCGGTGGACGAGAGCGTCGAGTTCGCCCAGCAGTTGCCGGTGCTGGTGCGGGGGATCTACTTCGACGGCTGGGTGCCGTCCGACGTGCCGATCAAGCTCAACCGGGACGACTTCCTCTACGAGGTCCGTCAGGGCTTCCCGTACGACGCGGAGGGCGGCCCGGAACGGGTGACGCAGGTGGTGCTGGACACCCTGCGCCGACACGTCACCCAGGGCGAGTGGCAGGACGTGAAGGACACCATGCCCAAGGACCTCGCGATGATGATGCCGTGACGGCCTGACGCTAGTGAGCCCGCCCGACGAACTTCTCGGGCGGGCTCAGCCGCCGGAGGTGTCCGCCTCGGCCGGCGTCGGCACCCGCGACACCGGGTGCCCGGTCGCACGGGCCAGCGCGGCGAACGCGACAGCGTCCACGACGGCGGCGCCGCCCGGGTCGTTGTTGAAATAGACGTACGCTGGCTCGTCCTCGCCGAAGGCGTCGGTCAGCCGCCGCACCCACGAGGTGAGCGCGGCGCGGCCGTAGCGGGGCCAGGGCCGTGCCCGCCCCTCGTGCAGCCGCAGATAGCCGAAGTCCGTGGTGCGCCAGCGCGGAGCGACCGGGCGTCCCAGCCGGTCGGCCCAGACCAGCGCCGCCCGACGCCGTTCCAGCACCGCCCGGGTGGCGTCGGTCCACCAGGAGGGGTGCCGGGGCTCGACGGCCACCCGCACCTCCGCCGGGAACAGCCGCAGGGTCGCGTCGAGCGCGTCGACGTCCGCCCGGAGGTTCGGCGGAAGTTGCAGCAGCACCGGGCCGAGACGGTCACCGAGCGCGGTGGCGCGACCGAGAAACCGGGCCACCGGCTCGGCCGGATCGCGCAGCCGCTTGATGTGGGTGAGGTAGCGGCTCATCTTCACCGCCACGCAGAAGTCCGCCGGTGTGCGCGCCCGCCAGGCGGCGAAGGTCTCCCGCTCCGGCAGCCGGTAGAAGGCGTTGTTGACCTCGACCGTGGCGAACCCGGCCGCGAAGTGCTCCAGCCAGAGCCGCTGCGGCAGCTGTTGCGGGTAGAAGCGGCCCCGCCAGTCCCGGTACTGCCAGCCGGACGTGCCCACCAGGATCACCACCCCATCCTGGCACTCTCCGCCGCCGCTCGCGAACTGCCCGTGTCGCCCCGGTTAGGCGTCTACGGTGAGGGTTAGAGAAGATCGCGCGTGGGGTACCACCCGCAGCACGACGGACCCCGGCGCACGGCGGGGCGGCACACCCAAGGGAGTACCGATGGCACTCAACGATGACGACATGCAGACCATGGGCGGCGGCGGCGCGGAGGGCCCGGCCGACGGTGGCGCGACCCCCGGTCAGCACGACGGTGGCGCCGACGGTGGCGCGGAGGGTCCCGCCGACGGTGGTGCCACCCCGGGTCAGCACGACGGTGGCGCCGATGGCAGCGCGGAGGGTCCCGCCGATGGCGGTGCCACCCCGGGTCAGCACGACGGTGGCGCCGATGGCAGCGCGGAGGGTCCCGCCGATGGCGGTGCCACCCCGGGTCAGCAGGACGGTGGCGCTGACGGCAGCGCCCGGTAGCGGCAGCACATCATGACGCACCTCGACCCGCCGGGCGGCCACGGCCGCCCGGCGGTTCCGTCCGCGAACGCCGCCGAGGCGCTGGCCCGCTGCGTCTCGGTCGAGCCGGCCAAGTTCGCCGCCGCGCACTGGGGACACACCCCACTGCTGTCCCGCGCCGCCGAGCTACCCAACGCGACCGGCTTCACCGACCTGCTCAGCCCCGCCGACGCCGACGAGCTGCTCAGCCGACGCGGTCTGCGTACCCCCTTTCTGCGCGTCGCCAAGGACGGCCAGTTGGTGCCGGCGGCGCGCTGGACCGGCGGTGGCGGCGCGGGCGCCGAGATCGGCGACCAGGTGCTCGACGAGCGGGTCCTGGAGCAGTACGCCTCCGGCGCCACCCTGGTGTTGCAGGGTCTGCACCGGATCTGGCCACCACTGGTCGACTTCGCCCGTGACCTGGGCCTCGCGCTCAACCAACCGTTACAGATCAACGCCTACCTCACCCCGGCGGGCAGCCAGGGGTTCGCCACCCACTACGACACCCACGACGTGTTCGTCCTCCAGGTCGACGGCCGCAAACACTGGCGGATCCACCCGCCGGTGCTGCCCGACCCTCTGGAGAAGCAGCCGTGGGGTGGCCGCGCCGACGAGGTCGGCGCCACCGCGCAGGGCCCCGCCGCGCTGGACGTGGTGCTCGCCCCCGGCGACGCCCTCTACCTGCCCCGAGGCTGGCTGCACAGCGCGCAGGCGCAGGACGCCAGCTCGCTGCACCTGACCGTGGGCATCCGCGCGCTCACCCGCTACGCCCTGGTCGAGGAGCTGTTGGCGCTGGCCGCCGAGGACCAACGGCTGCGGGCCAGCCTGCCGTTCGGCACCGACGTCGCCGACCCGGACGCCATCGAGCCGGAGCTGACCGAGACGGTGGAGGCACTGCGGGACTGGCTCCTGCGCGCCGACCCCGGTGCGGTCGCCGCACGACTGCGCCAACGCGCCTGGCCGGCCGCCCGCCCGGCGCCGATCCGGCCGCTGGCCCAGGCCGACGCGGTGGCCGCTCTGGACGCCGACTCCCGGGTCACAGTGCGACCGGGGCTGCGCTGGCAGTTGGTGCCGCACGGGTCGGACACGGTGGCGTTGCGGCTGTTCGACCGGACGATCACCCTGCCTGGTGACTGCGAGGCGGCGGCTCGTGTCCTGCTCAGCGGCGCAGTGACCCGAGTTGGTGACCTGCCCGGGTTGCCCGACGACGCCGACCGGGTCACGCTGACCCGTCGACTGCTGCGCGAGGCGGTCCTGGTCCCGGCCTGACCTCCCCGCGTGTCCCGCCGGCCCGCGTGTCCCGCCGGCCCGCGTGTCCCGCCGGCCCGCGTGTCCCGCCGGCCGGCGTGGCCTGCCGGTCTTGCGCTGTCGGCCCTGCCGGTCGGTGCCAGCGGGTGATCGACTCGGTTTTCGTGAAGTCGGGGTGTCCGGGCCGCGAGGATGGCCCGGTTTCCGGAAAACCGAGTTGATCACCGCGGGGGATGGCCCGGTTTTCAGAAAGTCGAGTCGATCACTCGTCCCCCACGGCATGGGGAACGACGGCGGCCACCGGCCACCGGCCGGCCAGTCAGCGGCCGAGGACCAGCAGCAGCACCGTGGTGACCACCCCGGCGCCGAGGACCACGGTGATCGGCCGAGGACCGAGCATCGCGTGCCGGCGGTCGGCCAGCACCCGCGCCGGCACCAGGCCGATCAACGGCCCGAACAGGGTCACCACCAGCGCCAGCACCGGCATCCCGACCGCGAGATCGCCGCCGTACCCGACGCCCAACGCCCGCGCCCCAACCCCCAGCGCGTACGCCAGCACGGCGCCGGCCACCCCGCAGAGCGCCAGCAGCGGGTTGACCGAGCCCGGCAGCTCACCCGGCTGCCCGGCGCGGTCGAGCAGGTCACGGGCCTTGCCGAGCAGCAGTACCGGATCGGTGGCCGTGGTGCCGTTCGCGGGTGCGGGCGGGCCACCGAGGCGGCGGGCGCCGAGGCGCGAGCGGACCTGCTGCCACAGGTGGGCCACCTCCGCGTCGACGCGTTCCTGCTGCTCGCGGGCGGCGACCAGCTCCTCCTCGGCGTACTGGAGTTGCTCGGCGGCGTCGGCGACGGCCCGCTCGGCAGCGGCGCACTGCCGCTCGTACCAGGTGTGCGCCTCGGCGCGCTGCTCACCCACTCGCGCGGTCAGGTCGGCCAGCCGTCGGAGCTGCGCCGTGTACGTCTCGCTGGTCACCGGTTCGTTCATCGCGACGGACCATAAGGGATGATCACCTGTCCGGTGCGGTGCACCGCCCGGTCGAAGAAGAGGCCTCGCCAGGGGCGGGGATACCAGTCCGGGCCGCCGGTGCCCGGGTAGAGCGAGGAGCCCAGCTCGCCGCCGTGGGTGTCCAGCGCCACCCACGCGCCGATCTGGTCGGTACGCGCGGCCGGCCCGCCGAGGTCGGCGCGCATCCGTGCCACCCCCCGCCACCAGGCCAGCACGTGCGTCCGTCGTTCCGGTCCGTCGTGCAGGATCCGGCGCAGTTGCTCCAGCCCGGTGCGCCGGCCGGCTCGGGCGGCCAGCGCGCCGGCTGCCGCGTCGACCGCGAACAGCAGCAGGTAGTGCGGGCTCCCCGGGCCGGTCAGCCCGTCGGCTGTCTCGGCCATCAGCTCACCGACGGTCTCCTCGTCGTACCAGGCGGCGTCGTCGGCCAGGTCGTCGTAGAGCGCACGGGCGATCGGGTCAGCGTCGGGGTCGAGGCAGGCGATGGAGAACCGGGCGGTGCCCGGCGGGTGCTGGCGGGCCAGTGAGCGGGCCGCCGCGTCCAGCACCGCGCACGCCTCGTCCACCCGGGTGCCGAGCACGGCGAGGTTGCGCCCGGGGGCGCGCGGCAGTCGCAGCGCCGCCGAGCGGGACTGCACGTCGATGATCTCGCCGAGCAGGGCGACCGGGCTGCGCGGCACGCTCCCGTCCGCGGGCGCGGCGAGCGTACGGAAGTCCGGGGCGTCCGCCAGCCGCGGAATCGCGTCGCCGTCGAAGAGCCGGGCCGGTGCCGCGTCGGCCGGGCGCATCCGCCACAGCCGGTGCTGCAACCCACTCCACGTCTCCCAGTCGCTGGCCGACGGGATCCGGGCGACCTCGTTGCCCTCCACCATGCCCGACTCGGCGTTGACGACCGCGTGCCAGCGAGGCAGCGACTGTGCCGCGTCGTTGCGTTCGGCGAGGATCCGCAGCGCCTTGGGCAACGCGATGCGCAGGGTGAACTGGGCGACCAGCGCGGGGCGGCCCCACAGGGCCTCGATGCCCCGCACGTCCTGCGAGGCGAGCACCAGGTGGATGCCCTGGGACCGGCCGCGTCGGGCCAGGTCCTCCAGAAGGTCGGCCGACTCCCGGGCGACCACGTCCCGACCGGCGAGCAGCATCTGGAACTCGTCGACCACCGCGACGATCCGTGGCCAGTGCCCGGTCGGGTCGACGGCCCGCAGCTCGGCCAGCTTGGTCACCTCGTGCTTCTTGGCCGCGTCGGCACGTCGGCGCAGCTCCTCGGCGAGGAACCGCAGCAGCGCCAGGCCGAACTCCCGGTCGGTGTTGACGTTGATCCCGACCAGGCGCATGTGCGGCAGCCAGCTCGGGTCGCGCCGGCCCTGCGCGAACCGCGCGAAGGACACGCCCTCCTTGAAGTCCAGCAGATAGAACTCCAGCTCGGCGGGGGAGTAGCGGGCGGCGAGGGCGCCGATCCACGCGAAGATCAGGTTGGTCTTGCCGGTGCCGGACGGTCCGCCGATCAGCGCGTGCGGTGGATAGTCGCCCAGCGTCAGCCGCACCGGTCGGCCCTGCGGCCCCTCGCCGATCGGCGCGGTCAGCCCGTCGGCGGAGTCCTCCCGCCACATCAGCTCCGGCGGGGGCAGCAGGTCCGCGAACGGGGTCGGCGGTGGGCCCGCGTTCACCCGGGCGGCGATCTCCCGGCACGTTTCGGTGACCAGCGTCGCCGGTGGCGGTGGATCGAGGCGGACGGGCAGCCCGGCCGACCCGCCGATGCGTGCGCCGGACACCCCGGCCACCACCCGGGTCACCGTCGGGTCCTCCGGCAACGGCACACCGTGGACCACCAGGTGCACCCCGCAGGCCGCGCCGGCGCGTACCACCCGGTCCAGTTGCCCGCGCTCGTGTCGGTTGAGCTCGTCGCCACCGAGCAGCACCGCCACCCGCCACGGCTCGGGTCGTCGGCCGGTCGCCGCGGCCAGCTCGCGCAACGACGCGTACTCGCCGGCGAGCACCGTCTCGTTGATCCGGCGGATCTGCTCCACCAGGTCGTCCAGCAGGGGGCCCAGCCCGCCGGGGCCGACGAAGGTGAGCAGCCCCGCCGTGCCCAGCGGCGCGAACCCGGCCAGGCCACCGCCGAGCTGTTCCGGGTCGTACCCGACCAGGCGTACCGCGCCCGGGTCGGCGCGGCCGGCGGCCCGCAGCAGCAACGCGGACACCACGGCGTCGCAGCCGGCGCGATCGTCCCCGGAGAGGTGTACGTGCCCGGCGTCGAGCAGCGGCACCAGCGCGGGCACCGGGTCGACGCCGTCGATCCGGACCGTGCCGACCCGCAGCGCGCCGGGTGGCTCGGCACGGCGGGCGGGCGTCGGTGCCCATCCCGTCCAGTCGGCCCCCGCGCAGCCTGGCGCCTCCTGCCGGGCCGCGTCGGCGGCGCGCCGGGCCAGCTCGGCGATCCGGGCCGAGTAGCGGGCGTCGATCTCGGCGACGCGGCGGTCCCGTTGGGCACCCACCCGGGCCGGTACGGCCGCAGCCGCCCGCTGGACCCGGGCCAGCCGTTCGCGCCCGGCGGTCAGCTCGGCCTGGGCGGCGGACAGGCGGGTACGGGTCGCACCCAACGCCTCGGCGAGGGTGTCCCGGACCCGGCTGGCCAACTGGCCGCGCCGGTCAGCCATCGAAGCTCCGTCGAGCCGGTGCGTCCCGCCACGGGCTACCGGAGCGCGGCGGCACACCACCGGAGCGCGTCGGCAGGCCATCCGTGCGCGGCGGCAGACCATCCGTGCGCGGCGGCAGACCATCCGTGCGCGGCGGCAGACCATCCGTGCGCGGCGGCAGGCCACCGGAGCGCTGCGCACCCGGCCGCTGAACAGCACCGCCGACGCGCGCACCAGAGCCCGCCGGCCGCCCGCCGACCCCGGCTGACGGCCCCGCGCCCGCCGGCCGCCCGACCCGTGCCGGTTGCCCCGCACCGCCTCGTTGCTCCGCGCCGTTCGGCTGGCCCGCGCCCACCGGCTCTTTCGCGCCGCCTGCGGGGAGGTCCCGGCCGAGTCTGGCGAGCAGCAGCCCGGTCGCCACCCCGGCGGTGACCGCGGAGTCGGCCGCGTGCGGCGGCTCCCCGGAGGCGCGCGGTGGCGGCATCCGGCACACCCGGGTCAGCAGTGTCTCCAGCACCGGCGGCGGCAGCCCGGGCAGCAGGTCGCGTACCCGCCCGTCCAGCTCACCGCGCAGCCGCCCGAGGTCGGTGGCGCGGGGCGGGTGCCCCAGCAGCTCACCGGCCAGCTCGCGCAGCAGGGGCGGCGCCAGCGCCGCCATGCCCAGCCCCACGTCGGCGGGGGCCCGGCGCAGCTCCTTGCGGAGCCGGTCCCGGTCGCCGGAGCGGACGCCGCCCACCACTCGGCGCAGCAACTCCTGGGAGTCGTCCACCCGCTCGTCGGGTTCGTCGTCGGTGCCCTCGCGCCCGCCGGTCAGCTCGGCCACCCGCACTGACCACCAGCGGCTCATTCGCACCTGCTCGGTCGGCTCCGGCGCGACAGCGGTGGGCCCGGCGGCCGGTGGCGTGTCGTGTCGGGGGGCACGTTGCTCAGGGCGGGGCGCCGGGGCTCCGTCCGCGCCCAACCCGATCGCGGTCAGGTACGCCGAGAGCTGCTCCTGTGCCACCCGCAACGCGTAGCCGGCGCTCTCGGCGTGCTCGGTCGCGGCGGACAGCTCCGGCACCCCCATCGGGTTGGCCGACTCCTGTCGTACCCAGCGCAGTCGCTCCGCGGCCAGGCCGAACTTCTCCAGCGCCTGCCCGAGCAGGGCCACCGGGAACTCCTCGCTGGCGGCACGGACCTGCCCACCGACGTCCTCGATGATGGACATGGTGGCCTACAGGGTGGCGACGTAGAGCTGCGCCTGCTCCACCGCGACCAGTGTCGCGGCGAGACACTCCTCCAGCTCCTGGCTGGCCTGTGTCAGCGACGACTGGGCCGCCTCCACCGTCTCGTGCCCGCTGCCCTCCAGCGCGCCGGCGAGGGTCTGCTGCGCCTCGGACAGTTTCTCGCCGGCCGCCTGCACGGCTGTCTGCCCGTCCCCGATCTGTTGGAGGGCGACATCAATGGCAGCCTTCAACTCGGCGACGCTCGCCACGGCGGAACCTCCTGGGGGCGGGGAGATCTCCATTAGAGCCTATCGGGGGCCACGAAAGAACATCCGCCCTGTCGGTGTTCCTGCCCGCCTGTCCGGAACACGCCCGGAAGTGCCGGGAGTCCGTTCTGTGGGAGTCCCAGTGCGAGAATTTTTCAGTTGCTGGTCGGGGTCTCGCGGAGCCAACGCGGGCCGTACACCTCGGCGCCCAGCGCCGTCACCCGCCCGCGCAGCTCACGGTCCGCGGTGACCACCAGCCGGCGACGCTCGGGCGCGTCGGCCACCAGCTCGACCACTGTGTCGTCGCCGGAGCCGGCGGCGGAGACCACCCGCACGCCCTCGGTGCCCGGCACGTCCCGCGCCGCCCCCTCGACCACCAGCACCACCTCGACCGGGGCTGGCAGCCGGGCCGGCAGCCCGACGGTCGCCACCGGGGCGAGCGAGTCGCGTAGCCGGGCCGCGGCGCCGGCACGGTCACGCCACCACCCGTTCGGGCGGGAGCCGACAACGTTGGCGCCGTCCACGATCAGCAGCGGGGTCTCAGTCATCCCGTCAGCCTGCCACCAACGGCCGGCCCCGGCCGGACGCCACTCCCGGAATGCCGGTGCTCCACCACCTGCGGCGTTTGTCGGGGCGCGCGCCGGGTAGCCCCTGCCGACCGTGCCGCGCCCGACTGCGGAGGACAGACATGATGGGACCCGGTGACATCGGCTCCGACCCGTGGGACGAATTCCTGGCCAGGTACTTCGGCCGGGGCGAGGGAGGACGCCGGCCACCGCACCGGGTCGACATCACCCGACTGATGACGGCCGACGCCCGGGAGATGCTGGCCGACGCCGCCCGGCGGGCCGCCCAGCGCCAGAGCAGCGACCTGGACACCGACCACCTGCTCTGGGCGGCGCTGCAACGCGAACCCCTGCGGGACCTCGTACGCCGGGCCGGCGCCGACCCGGACACCCTGCTCAACGCGCTCGGTGGGAAGGGCGACGGCGCGCCGCGCGGGGAGGTGCCGCCGAACCTGTCGTTGACCCCCGCCGCCAAGCGGGCGTTGCTCGACGCCCATCAGCTGTCCCGGGCGATGGGCGCCAACTACATCGGCCCTGAGCACATCCTGATGGCGTTGCCGCTCAACCCGGAGTCGCCGGCCGGGCGGATGCTGGCCGCCGGCCGGATCCAACCCGAGTCGTTGCAGGCGGCCAACGCCGAGCGCGGGCCGATGAACGGCCCGAAGCCGGATCGCGGCACCCCCACCCTGGACCAGTACGGGCAGGACCTCACCGACCTGGCCCGCAACGATCAGATCGACCCGGTGATCGGACGGGCCGACGAGATCGAGCAGGCTGTGGAGATCCTGTCCCGGCGTACCAAGAACAACCCGGTGCTGATCGGCGAGGCCGGTGTGGGAAAGACCGCCATCGTCGAGGGGCTGGCCGAGCGGATCTGCGACGGTGACGTCCCGCAGACCCTGCTCGGCAAGCGGGTCGTCCAACTCGACCTGGCCGGTCTGGTCGCCGGCACCCGCTACCGGGGCGACTTCGAGGAGCGGCTGAAGAAGGTGATCGACGAGATCCGGGCGCACCGGGACGAGCTGATCATCTTCATGGACGAGATCCACACCCTGGTCGGGGCGGGTGGCGCCGGCAGCGAGGGTGGGATGGACGCGTCCAACATGCTCAAACCCGCGCTGGCCCGCGGCGAGCTGCGGGTGATCGGCGCGACGACGCTGGACGAGTACCGCAAGAGCATCGAGAAGGACGCGGCGCTGGCCCGGCGCTTCCAGCCCGTGCTGGTGCCCGAGCCCAGCGTCGACGACACCATCGCCATCCTGCGTGGTCTGCGCGACCGGTACGAGGCGCACCACCAGGTGCGCTTCACCGACGAGGCGCTGGTCGCGGCCGCCGAGCTGTCCGACCGGTACGTCACCGACCGGTTCCTGCCGGACAAGGCGATCGACCTCATCGACCAGGCCGGCGCGCGGGTGCGGCTGCGCACCCGCACGCCCGCCTCCGACGTGCGGGAACTGGAGCAGGAGCTCGACGAGGTACGCCGGGACAAGGAGCAGGCCGTCACCGACGAGCAGTACGAGCGGGCCTCCGCGTTGCGCGACCGGATCTCCGAGCTGGAGGAGGGGATCCGTCGGGCGAACGGCGACGACGGGTCGTCCTCGCAGGTGCCCGAGGTGAGTCCAAAGGAGATCGCCGAGGTGGTCTCCCGGGCCACCGGCATCCCGGTCAGCCAGCTCACCGAGGAGGAACGGGACCGGTTGCTGCGACTGGAGGGGTTTCTGCACCAGAAGGTGGTCGGTCAGGACGACGCGGTCACCGCGGTCGCCGAGGCCGTCCGTCGTTCCCGGGCCGGGCTGGCCGACCCGGAGCGGCCGATGGGCAGCTTCCTGTTCCTCGGCCCGACCGGCGTCGGCAAGACCGAGCTGGCCCGCGCCCTGGCCGAGGCGCTGTTCGGCGAGGCCGACCGGATGGTCCGGGTGGACATGAGCGAGTTCCAGGAACGACACACGGTCAGCCGGCTGGTCGGCGCGCCACCCGGATACGTCGGCTACGAGGAGGCCGGTCAGCTCACCGAGGCGGTGCGTCGCCGCCCGTACGCGGTGGTGCTGCTCGACGAGATCGAGAAGGCCCACCCGGACGTGTTCAACATCCTGCTCCAGGTGCTCGACGACGGGCGGTTGACCGACAGCCAGGGTCGCACGGTGAACTTCAAGAACACCGTACTGATCATGACGAGCAACCTCGGCTCGGAGCTGATCACCGGCGCGCAGCGCTCGGTCGGCTTCGGCAGCGGGGACGTGGGCAGCGAGCAGGAGAGCAACGAACTGCGGGAGCGGCTGATGCGCCGCCTGCAGGAGAACTTCCGCCCGGAGTTCCTCAACCGCATCGACGAGGTCATCATCTTCCGCCGGCTGGAGGCCGAGCAGCTGCGCGACATCACCGCGCTGTTGCTGGAGGAGACCCGCCGCCGCATGCACGCCCAGGACCTCCAGGTGGAGTTCACCACCGCCGGCATCGACTGGCTCGCCGAGCACGGCTACCAGCCGGAGTTCGGCGCCCGACCGCTGCGCCGGGTGATCCAGCGGGAGGTGGACAACCACCTGTCCCGGATGCTGCTGGAGTCGGCGATCTCACCGGGGCAGAAGGTGACGGTGGACGTCCGCGACGGCGCGCTCACCTTCGACGTGACCGCAGGCGAGCGGGGGTACACACCCGCCACGACCACCCACCCGCGATGAGCGGGCCGGCGCGACGAGACGAGCACGAGGACCCGCACGAGCCTGCGAAGCCCCGGGACGAGGAGGACCATCCCGACCCGATCCTGGCGCCGCCCACCGCGAACCCCCGCCGAACGCGGCTGGCCGCCGAGGGCCTGCATCCGAAAACCGACCAGGACGACCCGGAGACGTCCGGGCCGCCGCGGCGAGAGGAGACCTGATGGTACGCGAAGCGCGGCTCGACCCCGAGGTGGAAGTGCTCTGGGAGGACTTCCACGCCGAGGTCAACGTCCCGTCGGAGCAGCTGCGCACCTGGCTGCTGACCCGGGGTTCCGGGGAGGAGTCGTTCAGCCCGAACCCGAACCTCGACCTGCCCCAGCCGGGCCGGGAGATCCTCAAGGTGCTGAACAAGCGCAAGGTGGACCTCACCCCGGAGGACATCGAGGTGATGCGGGAGGCGGTCGAGCGCATCCGTGAGCTGATGGACGCCAAGCCGTCGCGTGGCAACGCCGACGACAACTGGCGGCACTCGTTGCTCGACCTGGGTCACGACCCGCTCGTCGAACGCTGAGCGAACGCACGACGGTGCCGTCCCGGGCGGGGACGGCACCGTTCGGCGTCCTGCTACTGGCCCTTGTCGGATTCCAGGCTGGCGATGGTCAGGCCGGCCGCGTCGGCGGCGGCGTCCCGGTCACCGCGGGTCTGGTCCTCCCGGGTGAGCAGGTTGGCGTACTCGGTGACGTCGGCCGGGTCGGGCACCGCCGGTAGGCGGCGCAGGAACGCCTCCACCTCGCGGGTGGCGGCGGTGTGCGCGGCGGCCGCCTGGCGCAGCAGTTCGCGGTCGTCGGCGGGCGGGTAGAGGTCGGTCATGTCCGCCAGATACCCGGCCAACGGCGGTTCGCACCGCCACCGGCCGGGAATACCGGCTCAGACCGGTCGGATCCCGCTGGGTTGCCGCACCCCGAACCCGGGATTGCTCAGCAGCCAGGACAGGTATTCCGGATGCGGGGCCAGCGAGTCGACGTACGCCGCCTTGGCCGTCTCCAACACCAGGTCCGCGCCCTGGGCGGCGGGGGAGTCCGGGTGCCAGCCGAGCAGGAGCCGCCAGCGCAGCGGTGTGCCGGCGATCCGGCGGGTCACCAGCCCGGCCACCGGGCGGAACGTCGCCTGGCACAACGCCACCGCCACACCGGCGTCCACCAGGTCGACGCAGCCGCGGATGTCGGTCTCGTACACCTTGCGGGGGGTGAAGCCGGCGCGGGCGCAGGCGGCGGCGAAGCAGTCGCCGAAGCAGCCGTCGCCCGGCGCGGCCACCCACTGCTCGTGGCGCAGGTCGGCCAGGCACACCTCGTCGCGTTCGGCGAGAGGGTGCGACTCCGGCAGCAGCACCAGCACCGGGTCGATGGCCACCTCCTGCCAGCTCAACCCGAACCCGGCCGACGGGATGGCGTCGCCGCACACACCGGTGAGCGCGAAGTCCAGTCGGCCGCCGGCCACCAACTGCGCCAACTCGTCCACCGACCAGGAGGCGAACGTGGTGATCTGGGCGGGCGGGTGCTCGGCGGCCAACCGGTGCACCAGCCGGCCCAGGATCGGGCTGTTGACCCCGCCGAACCGGTAGCACGGCGGCGCCCCGCCAGCGCCGGCCAGCCGGGCCGCCTCGTCCTGAAGCCCCTTCATCGCCGGCAGCAGGACCCGAGCCCGGGCCAGCACCAGCTCGCCCAGCGCGGTGGGCCGGGCACCGCGCCGGTCCCGGTCGAACAGCGGGCCGCCCAGGGTCCGTTCGATGCGCTGGAGCTGGGCGGTGAGCGCCGGCTGGGCCAGGCCGAGCGCCGACGCCGCCTTCGTCACACTCCCCGTCTCAGCGATCGCGCAGACCACCCGCAGGTGACGCAGCTCCAGGTTCATAGGGTGACGGTAGGACCACGGGTCAGCTGGCGGAATAGCCCGAGCGGATCGGTGATAATGAATGCATTGGCGAGCGTGGCCTTGCCTCAGTCGCGGGGTGGCTCCGGCAGGTCCGCCAGGTACGTCGGCCGCCGCGTCACCACGTCGAGCACCTTGTCCACCACGCCGACCGCCGGCTCCACGATCCGGTTCCACGGAGGGGTGGCCGGAGTGCCCGGGTGCGGCCGGGTCGGTGCGGCCTCCTCGGCGATCTCCAGCCGGTTGCCCAGGCGGATCAGCTCCTCGTCCGTCGCGACCGCGCGCAGCTCCGTGACGAGCCCGCCCACCCCCTCGACGTGCTGACGGACCCGCTCGGCGACCTCGGTCAACGCCTCGTCCGTCAGCCCCTTCAGGGCGTTCAACAGACCGGCGTCGGCCGCGATCTCGGCGTCCACGCGCTCGGTCGCGGTCGGCAGCGCGGCACGCACCGCCGGCAGCAGGTACTGCTCCTCGGCGGACAGGTGCCGCGACAGCGCGGCGCTGAGCACCGGCAGCCCTTCCTGCGGCGTGGCGTCCGGGCCGGTCAGCTGGTCCAGCAGCGCGAGCAGTTGCCGGTGCTCCCGGTCCACGATGTCGGCGATGCTGCGACCACCGGGCCGGAAGCCGCCCTCGGGTGCGGGCGGCAACGGCGGCAGGGGAACGGTGGACATGGTGCCCTCCTCGACTGGCGGGCGGAAGCTCCGGCAGGGACGTACGGTCGCAGGCGGCGGTACCCGAACGCGCTCACGGCGAAACCGACCCGTCGATGTGTCGGCCCGCGCGCGACGGGTGTGTGCCCCGGCTTCGCCGCCGCGCCGGCCGGTCCGCGCCGGTGCGCCGGCCTGTCGACCGGCCCGGGCTGGTATGAAGAGGCGATGACGAGCGATGCCGCCTCCGCCCGACCCGACCCCACCGCAGAGGTCGTGGACCTCTGCCGCGACCTGCTGCGCATCGACACCACCAACACCGGGGACAACGACACCAGCGTCGGTGAGCGCCGCGCGGCCGAGTACGTGGCGGAGAAGCTCGCCGAGGTGGGCGTGGAGTCCGTCCTGCACGAGTCCGCGCCGGGCCGGGCGAACGTGGTGGCCCGCATCCCGGGCGCCGACCCGAGCCGGGGCGCGCTGCTGGTGCACGGCCACCTGGACGTGGTGCCCGCCGACGCCGACGAGTGGTCGGTGCACCCCTTCTCCGGCGAGCAGCGCGACGGCTACCTGTGGGGCCGGGGCGCCATCGACATGAAGGACTTCGACGCGATGGTGCTCGCCGTGGTGCGGCACTGGCAGCGCACCGGCGTACGACCCCCGCGCGACATCGTGCTCGCGTACACCGCCGACGAGGAGGCGGGCAGCGACTACGGCGCGCGTTTCCTGGTGGACAACCACCGTGGCCTCTTCGACGGGTGCACCGAGGCGATCGGCGAGGTCGGCGGCTTCTCCTACTCGGTCAACGACAACCAGCGGCTCTATCTCATCGAGACCGCCGAGAAGGGCATCGACTGGCTGCGGCTGCACGCCAAGGGCCGCCCCGGGCACGGCTCGATGATGCACGACGACAACGCGGTCACCGCGCTCGCCGAGGCGGTCGCCCGGATCGGGCGGCACCGCTTCCCGGTGGTCGTCACCGACACCGTACGGGCGTTCCTGACCGAGGTCTCCGACCTGCTCGGCATCGAGCTGGATCCGGACGACCCGGAGACGGCCATCGCCAAGCTCGGCCCGATCGCCAACATCATCGGCGCGACGATCCGCAACACCGCCAACCCGACCCGGTTGAGCGCCGGCTACAAGGACAACGTCATCCCCGGCCGGGCCACCGCCACCATCGACTGCCGCAGCCTGCCCGGCCAGTCCGAGCTGCTGGAGCGGCAGCTGCGCGAGCTGGTCGGCCCGGACATCGCGATCGAGTACGTCCAGCGGCAGCCGGCCCTGGAGACCACCTTCGACGGTGACCTGGTCGAGGCCATGTCGGCGGCCCTGCGCGCGGAGGACCCGGGAGCACGGCCGGTTCCGTACATGCTCTCCGGGGGCACCGACGCCAAGGCGTTCTCGCAGCTCGGCATCCGCTGCTTCGGGTTCGCCCCGCTCCGGCTGCCCGCCGACCTGAACTTCTCGGCGTTGTTCCACGGCATCGACGAGCGGGTTCCGGTGGACGGACTACAGTTCGGCGTGCGGGTGCTCGACCGGTTCCTCCGCACCTGCTAGCCGTGTCCGGCAGTTGCCGCCGGCGCGCAATCTCCCCATCGTGAAGGGACTGCCCCACATGACCGACCAGCACGGTGAGCTGGACGCCGCTCTCGAGCGCGTGATCGAAGCGGCCCGCCACCACCTGGCCGCCGTACGCGCCGCTCAGGGCCGCGTCGACGACGACGACGTCTGGCAGGCGTACGTGGCGTTGAACAACGCCTCCTTCGCGTACGACGAGCGGTTGCTCGACGCCTTCGGTGAGGTGACGCCGTGGGATGTCGACTCGATCGACCCGGACGAGGCCGACGAGCGTTTCGGCGGCGTCGACGGGGCCGAGGCCAGCGACCCGCACCCGCGGGTGATCTCGGTGCGCCAGCGTCGCGACTACCGGGTGCCGAGCGTGGCCGCGCTGTTGCGGGTGGCCGAGGCGGCCCGGCGCGAGGGCACTCCCGAGGACGACGAGCCGGCACCGGTGGAGGGCGTCGGCGAGGCGGTGCTGGAGCTGCTGCAGAGCGGCGACGGCTCGCTCGGCGCGCTGGACGTCCCCGAGCTGGAACCGCTCGACGGGGTGGTCATGGTCAGCGAGGTGGGCACCCCGGTCGACCTGGAGTCGTTCGACGACGACGACGCGGTCGGCCCGTTCCAGCCGGCGGCCGACGACCGGCTGGTCGGTCGGCTCGACGAGCACCCGTTCCTGGAGCTCGACGACGACCACGACCACGCCGGGCACCAGCACTAGGTCGGATCACGCCCGGGGCCCCGTTCGGGCCCCGGGCGTTCCCGCCCGACTCTTCAGTACGACAGACCCGGCTGCGGCTGGTTGACGCGCCGACGACGCAGCACCACCTGCCGCGTGCCGTCGCGGTACAGCCGCACCCGGGCCAACTCCCACCCGGAGAACTCCGCCTGGATCGCCAGCTGCGCCGCGGCGGTCAACCGGTCGACGTTCGGCGGCAGCCGCAGCGGCGCGTATTCGTAGTCCATGCCATCCATGCTGCCCAGCCCAGCGGCCATTCGCCACCCCCTCCGGGGTGACCAACGACGCTGCCGTGGGCGGTTCGTGCCGCCCTGTGCGCGCCCGCGCCGAACGGGTACGCGTCGCCTTCACGGCGAATTCGTGATCGACTCGCGTTCTTTGAAATCGGGGTATCGAGCCGTTCCGGACACCCCGATTCTCAGGAAGCCGAGTGGATCAGGGCCAATCTGGTGGCCTGGGTCGCCCCGGGCAGGCCCTGCTGGCGGGTCAGCCGTCGCGCTCGGGGTAGCCCACCGGCACCGCCGAGACGTCGTCCAGCGCTGTGGTGATCTCCTCGGGCAGGGTGATCCGTTCCACCTGGAGCGCGCCGAGCAGCTGCCCCACCGTGCGGGCACCGAGGATCGGTGCGGTCACCCCGGGCCGGTCCCGGATCCAGGCCAACGCCACCTCCAGCGGCGACACACCCAGCCCGCCGGCCGCGGTCGCCACCGCCTCCACGATGCTGGAGCAACGGGGGTCCAGGTACGTGGCGACGAACCGCTCGAAGTGCGGCGACGCGGCCCGCGAATCCGCCGGACGGCCGTGCCGGTACTTACCGGTGAGCACTCCCCGGCCCAGCGGCGACCAGGGCAGCACGCCGAGACCGAGCGCGTCGCAGGCGGGCAGCACCTCCCGCTCCACACCCCGCTCCAGCAGCGAGTATTCGACCTGGGACGCGACCACCGGTGCCCGCCCCGGCCAGGCGGTCTGCCATGCGGCGGCCCGCGCGGTCTGCCACCCGGAGAAGTTCGACACCCCGACGTAGCGGACCTTGCCGCTGGCCACCGCGTGGTCCAGGGCGGCCAGGGTCTCCTCCAGCGGGGTGTCCGGGTCGTACCCGTGCACCTGGAACAGGTCGACGTGGTCGGTGCCCAGCCGCCGCAGTGACGCGTCCAACGTCCGCAGCAGGTGCCCCCGGGAGCCGTCACGGCGCCGGCCGCTGCCCGGGCGCAACCCGGCCTTGGTGGCGATCAGCAGCTCCTCGCGGGGCACGAGGGAGCCCAGCAGTGAGCCGATCACCGACTCGGCGTCGCCGTCGCCGTACACGTCGGCGGTGTCGATCAGGTTGCCGCCCGCGTCCAGGTAACTCTTCAGCTGGGCGGCCGCATCGTCGGCGTCGGTGTCCCGGCCCCAGGTCATGGTGCCGAGCGCGAGCCGGGAAACCGCCAGCCCGCTTCGGCCGAGCGGTCGCTGTTGCATGGGTGAACCTTATTTCGAACCTGCCGCCAGAGATATCCTCGCTCCCGTATCTCTGCCGGTTCTGCCGGTTCCGCCGCCATGGGCTGCCCCGACGGAGGGGGGCCAAAGGTGTCGAGCCGGTGATCGAGTCCGTTATCGGCATTGCGTAACCTGGTGCGACCTGTGCCACGGATGGGGGAGGACCAGTGCGACTCGGGCTCAGTCTCGGATACCAGACGGCGTGGAGCACACCGGCCGACCACCTGGCGTTGGCCCAGGAGGCCGACCGGCTGGGTTACTCGGTGGTGTGGGCGGCGGAGGCCTACGGCTCCGACTCGCCCAGCATGCTCGCCTGGATGGCCGGCCAGACCGAACGGATCGACGTCGGCGCCGCGGTGATGCAGATCCCCGCGCGTACGCCGGCGGCCACCGCCATGACCGCCGCCACCATCGACGCGCTCTCCGGCGGTCGGTTCCGCCTCGGCCTGGGCGTCTCCGGCCCGCAGGTCTCCGAGGGCTGGCACGGTGTGCGGTTCGCCAAGCCACTCGCCCGGACCCGCGAGTTCGTCGACATCGTCAAGCTGGCCATCGCCCGCAAGGAGGTGGCGTACGACGGCGAGCACTACACGCTGCCGCTGCCGGACGGCCCCGGAAAGGCCCTGCGGCTGGGCTTCCACCCGCCCCGCGAGCACATTCCGATCTACCTGGCGGCGGTCGGCCCGAAGAACCTGGAGCTGGCCGGCGAGATCGCCGACGGCTGGCTGGCCGTGTTCTACGCCCCGGAGTTCGCCGAGGAGCAGCTCGCCTCGGTCCGCGCCGGGCGGGCCAAGGTCGGCAAGGAGCTGGCCGGTTTCGACGTGGTGCCGTCGGTGCCCGTGGTGATCGGTGACGACGTGGCCTCCTGCGCCGAGCTGGTGCGCTGGTACGCCGCGCTGTACGTGGGTGGCATGGGCAGCCGCCAGCAGAACTTCTACAACCAGCTCGCCACCCGGATGGGTTACGGCGACGCCGCCCGCGAGGTGCAGGACCTGTACCTGGCCAAGCGGCAGCGCGACGCCGCCGCCGCCGTACCGATGGAGTTCATCGACCGCACCTCGCTGCTCGGCCCGAAGGAGCGCATCGCCGAGCGGATGCGGGAGTACGCCGCCGCCGGCGTCACCACGCTGTCGGTGTCCCTGTTCGTGGCCGACCGGGACAGCGGTGTGCAGACCCTGCGGACCGTCGCCGAGGCACTCGACCTCTCCGGAGTTGGCGAGTGACCTGGGTCGAGGCCATCGTCCTGGGCATCGTCCAGGGACTGACCGAGTTCCTTCCGGTCAGCTCGTCGGGGCATCTGCGGATCACCTCGGCGATCTTCTTCGACCGTGACGCCGGCGCGTCGTTCACAGCGGTCACCCAGCTCGGCACCGAGGCGGCCGTGCTGATCTACTTCGCCAAGGACATCTGGCGGATCACCCGGACGTGGCTGGTCGGCATCAGGGACAAGTCGGTGCGTTCCAGCCTCGACTACCGGATGGGCTGGTACGTGATCGTCGGCTCGATCCCCATCGGGCTGTTCGGCTTCCTGTTCAAGGACCAGATCAAGACCGCTGGGCGCAACCTGTGGGTGGTGGCGACCACGCTGATCGTGTTCGCCTTTGTGTTGGCATTCGCCGAGTACTGGGGGCGGCAGACCCGTACCCTGCAGAACTTCCGGATGAAGGACGGCGTGGTGATGGGCTTCGCCCAGGCCATGGCGCTGGTGCCCGGGGTGTCCCGCTCCGGCGGCACGCTCACCGCCGGCCTGCTGCTCAACCTGACCCGGGAGGCTGCGGCACGGTACTCGTTCCTGTTGGCCATCCCGGCGGTGGTGATGTCCGGTGTGTTCAGCCTCGGGGACGTCTTCGAGCCGTCCGCCCCGGGCACGTCCACGCCGTCGGTGGCTCAGATGATCGTGGCGACGGTCATCGCCTTCGCTATCGGCTACGCGGCCATCGCGTGGCTGTTGCGCTACGTCGCCCACCACACCCTGTATGTCTTCGTGCTCTACCGGGTCGCGCTGGGCACCCTCGTCCTGGCTCTGCTGATGACCGGCACGATCAGCGCCACCTGATCCGCCCGCACCGGCCCCCGCCCCTCGCCGAGGGGGCGGGGGCCGTTTCGTGTCCGGGGCGGGACGAGTTGGCCGTTTCCGTTGTTCCGCACAATGAGGACTTAGCGCTTCTATTCTCCTGATATCGGGCTGTCTTCCGGGTGGGATCTGTCGGTGGCTCGCGTCGGAGGGGACGACCGTGACTGCCAGCGCTGACCCGAAGCGTGGCCGGGGGCGGCCACCGAGACGCAACCTCGTCGCGGTCGTCTCGATCGTCGTGCTCTCCGGTGCGTTCTTCGGCTACGACCAGGGCGTCATCAGCGGTGCGCTGCGTGACATTCGCCAGACCTTCCACGCGGACACCTTCGCCGTCGAGGTGGCGGCGAGCTGGGTGACCCCCGGAGCGTTGGTGGGTGCGTTGCTCGGCGGTCACCTCGCGGACCGGATCGGTCGCCGGAAGGCGCTGTGGGTCGCCGCAGCCACGTTCGCGGTGGGAACGATCCTGCAGGCGGTCGCGCCGGTGATCGGGGTCATGTTCGGTGCGCGGTTGATCCTGGGGCTGGGCATCGGGGTGGCCTCGGTCGCCGGGCCGATGTACGCGGCGGAGGCCGCGCCGGAACGGATCCGCGGCAGTCTCCTGGCGGTCTACCAGTTCTCCACCACGTTCGCCATCTTCATCGGTTATCTGGCCGACGAGCTGTTCGAGGCCGGCAACTCCTGGCGTTACCTGCTGGTGGCGGCGGCGCTGCTGGGGGTGGCCCTCGCCCTGGTCACCACCGTGATCCCCGACTCGGCCGTCTGGTACTTCGGACGGGGGGACAGGCGCCGGGCGGAGGCGTCCCTGCGGGCGACCGTGCCGGAGCGGAAGGTGCCCCAGCGGCTGCACGCCATCGAGGAGAGCCTCTCGGCCGGCAAGGCGGGTTGGCGGGAGGTGCTGTCGCCGCAGTGGCGGCGCCCGTTGGCGCTCGGCGTCGGGATGGCGCTGTTCCAGCAACTGACCGGGATCAACGGGATCATCTACTACGCGGACGAGATCTTCTCGTCCGCCGGGTTCCACACCCCGCAGGCGCAACTGGCCGCGACCACCTGGGCGATCGGCGGGGTCGACTCACTCTTCACGCTGGTCGCGGTCGCCTTCCTGGACCGGCTCGGTCGCCGGCCGCTGCTGCTGGTCGGGCTGCTCGGCATGGCGGTCTCGCTCGTGGTGGTCAGCATCAGTTTCGCCAGGATGGCCCCGGCGGCGCGGACGGCCGGAGCGACCGGGCACCACCCCACCGACGCGGGCATCTTCCTGCTGATCGGTGTGGTCATGTTCGTGGCGTTCTACGCGATGTCGATCGGGCCGACCGCCTGGACGGTCATCAACGAGATCTTCCCGGGCCGCATCCGGGGACGGTGCGTGGCGATCGCCTCCGCCACCCACTGGGGCACCGAGTACCTGATCACGCAGTTCTTCCTGAGCATGCTCGACGCCCTGGGGAGATCGGGGGTGTTCGCCCTCTTCGCCGGCACCTGTGTGCTCGGCTTCCTGTTCGTCTGGCGGTACCTGCCGGAGACCAAGGGCAGGACCCTCGAACAGATTCAGCAGATGTGGCAGACCGACGCGCGTGCTCGGCGTCCCCACCGTGCCGATGACCGGTCGGCCGGTACGGCGTGATTGCCGGTTTCTGACCCGTGGCGCAGGGGCAGGGCGTACGGTCGATCCGAAGCCGCCCAAAACGGATCTACTGGACAAATAAGTTCATTCGGGTCGAGCGCGAGTGCTCACCTGTGGCGAGTCCGCTCGGCGGGGTGGCGGCTCCCGACCGACAGTCGCGAAGGACGCAGGACGTGCATCTGACACCAAGGGAATTCGACAAGCTGACGATCCTCTCGATGGCCATCGTCGCCAACGCTCGCAAGGCCAGGGGGATCAAGCTCAACCACCCCGAGGCCGTCGCGGTGATCTGCGCCGCCGCTCTGGAAGGGGCCCGAGAGGGCAAGACCGTCGAAGAGGTCATGAACGACGCCCGCAGCACCCTCAGCGCCGACGACGTCATGCCGGGCGTGCCGGACATGCTGCCCATGATCCAGGTCGAGGCCGTCTTCACCGACGGCTCGCGACTGGTCACTGTGCACTCACCAATCCGATAGGCGCAGCCAGCCCAGAGGCGATCTCCAGGAAGGTGGAGCAGGAAATGGCCAAGCAACATCCCGGTCCCAACTCGAAGCACGTGCGACCCATCGGGGGCTACGTGCTGAGCGACCAGCCGCTGGAGCTGAACGCGGGGCGGCCCGTCACCGAGGTCGTCGTCCAGAACACCGGCGACCGACCGATCCAGATCGGCTCACACTTCCACTTCTTCGAGGCCAACCGGATGCTCGCCTTCGATCGCGAGGCCGCCTTCGGCAGGCGGCTGAACATCCCCGCGACGACCTCCATCCGCTTCGAGCCGGGCGACAAGAAGACGGTCGAGCTCGTCCCCTTCGGCGGGCAGCAGCGCGTGTACGGATTCAACGGTCTGGTGCAGGGGTGGAGCGGCAGCGAGTCGACCCCCAGCTACCGGCCGGACCGCACCGAGGCGATCCACAACGCCAGGACCCGGGGGTTCAAGTTCGCCCCGGAGCAGCAGGACAGCCCCAAGGACAAGAAGAAGTAGATCCGCTATCCCGCAGGGCTGCCAGCCTCGGGCAGGAGAGATGATTCGATGAGCCAGATTTCACGGCAAGAATATTCCGGAATGTACGGCCCCACGACGGGCGACCAGATCAGGCTCGGCGACACCGACCTGTACATCGAGATCGAGAAGGACCTCCGGGTCCTCGGCGACGAGGTGATGTACGGCGGAGGCAAGACCCTGCGCGACGGCATGGGGGTCAACAACCAGTACACCAACGCGCAGGGTGGCCTTGACCTGGTCATCACGAACGTGACCATCGTGGACGCGACCCTCGGCGTGGTCAAGGCCGACGTCGGTGTCAAGGACGGCAAGATCGCTGGCATCGGCAAGGCCGGCAACCCGAACATCATGGACGGGGTCACCCCCGAGTTGGTGACCGGTCCGGGCACCGAGGCCATCTCCGGCGAACACCTCATCCTGACCGCCGGGGGCATCGACACGCACGTGCACCTGGTGACGCCGCTACAGGCGTACGCCGCCCTGAGCAACGGCGTGACCACCCTCTGGGGCGGCGGCACCGGCCCGACCGACAGCACCAACGGCGTCACCATCACCCCGGGGCCGTGGAACATCCACGCGATGATGCGGGCCTTCGAGAGCATCCCGATCAACATCGGTCTGATGGCGAAGGGCAACAGCACCGGACGTGCGCCGCTGGTGGAACAGATCATGGCCGGCGCGCCGAGCTTCAAGATCCACGAGGACTGGGGTGCGCCGCCGGCGGTGATCCGGGCCTGTCTGGACGTTGCCGACGAGTTCGACGTGCAGGTCAGCATCCACACCGACACCCTGAACGAGAGCGGATACCTCGAGGACAGCATCGCGGCGTTCGAGGGCCGGACGATCCACACCTTCCACACCGAGGGTGCCGGCGGTGGGCACGCGCCGGACGTCATCAAGGTCGCCAGCCAGATGAACGTGCTGCCCAGCTCGACCACGCCGACGGTGCCGTACGGCATCAACAGCCAGTCCGAGCTCTACGACATGATCATGGTCTGTCACAACTTCAACCCGCAGGTCCCCTCGGACGTGGCCTTCGTGGAGAGCCGGATCCGGACCGAGACGATCGCGGCCGAGGACGTCCTGCTCGACGAGGGCGTCATCTCGATGATGCAGAGCGACTCGCAGGCCATGGGGCGGGTGGGCGAGACCTGGCTGCGGACCATCCAGCTCGCCGGGCAGATGAAGACCGCGCGCGGCAAGCTCGCCGAGGACTCCAGCGCCAACGACAACTTCCGGGTGCTGCGGTACGTCGCCAAGATGACCATCAACCCGGCCATCACCCAGGGGATCTCGCACGTGCTGGGCTCGGTGACGCCCGGCAAGATGGCCGACCTCGTGCTCTGGGAGCCGGCGTTCTTCGGCGCGAAGCCGAAGCTCGTCCTCAAGGGCGGCATGATCGCCTGGTCGATCATGGGTGACCCGAACGCGTCACTGCCGACACCGCAGCCGGTCTACTACCGGCCCTCGTTCGCCGCGTACGGCAGCCAGCTCGCCCAGACCTGCGTGACCTTCGTGTCCCGGGCCGCGCACGAAGCCGGCATCGCCGAGCAGCTCGGCCTGCAACGGCAGGTCATGCCGGTGTACCGGACCCGAGGGCTCACCAAGCGGGACATGGTCCGCAACGACCGGCTTCCCAAGCTCGAGGTCGATCCGGAGACCTTCGCCGTGAAGATGGACGGCGTCCACGCGACGGTGCCGCCGGCCCGGAACCTGCCCCTGAGCCAGCTCTACTTCTTCAGCTGACCCCGTCGGGACCGCCTCGCACGTGCCTGGTCCCGGCACACCGACCGAAAGGAGAGGCCCGTGCTCGTCGAGACGGTGCTGGGCAACATGAACGAGCCCGACTGGACGCTCCGCCTGAAGGAAGCGCGCATCGACGACCTGGTCCTCGACCAGTGGGACGCCCAGAAGAGCCGCATCCGCAAGATGACCAGCTCCGGGGCGGAGCTGTCGGTCGCGCTCGCGCGTGGCGTCCGGCTGCGCGACGGCGACGTCCTGGCCTGGGACGACCTGACCGCCACGGCGGTGGTGGCCCGGGTGCAGCTGGGCGAGGTGATGGTGGTCCACCTCGACAAGCTGCGCGGCGAGTCGGCTGAGCTGCTCATCCGCTCGGCCGTCGAGCTCGGTCACGCCATCGGCAACCAGCACTGGCCGGCCGTGGTCAAGGGCACGAAGATGTACGTCCCACTGACGGTGGACCGCAAGGTCATGGACTCGGTGATGCGCACCCACGCCTTCACCGGGATCACCCACGAGTTCGTCCCCGGCACCGAGGTCATCGCGTACCTCGCGCCGCACGAGTCGCGGCGGTTGTTCGGCGGCGCGGACTCGACGCCGCACTCCCATCTCCCCGCCGACCTCAACTGAGCGGGGCCGGACGGTGCGCACCATGGCGGAAACCCTGAAGCTGCTGCAGTTCGGCGACTCGGTCTTCCCGGTCGGCGCCTTCTCCTTCTCCAGCGGCCTGGAGATGGCCGTCCAGCACGGCGTCGTGCACGACCGGGAGACCCTCCAGGACTACGTCCGGACGGTCACCCGGCTCGCCGCCACCGGGGACGGTGTCGCCCTGCTCGCCGGGCACCGTGCCGCCATCCGGGGCGACCTCGACCGGATCCGGCGCGCCGACGAGGCCGTGCACCTGCGCAAGATCAACGAAGAGATGCGGACCATGTCCGTACGCATGGGGCGCAAGCTGGCGGAGGCCGCGACCCGGATCGTCGGGGAGACCCTGCTCAAGAAGCGGCTCGGCGAGTCGGCGACCGGCGCGCCGGTCACCTACCCGGTCGCGCTCGGGGTGGTCTTCGCCGACCTCGGGGTGCCCGAGGAGGACGCCTTCGCGGCCCACCAGTACGGCGCGGCCTCGACGGTGCTCAGCGCCGCCATCCGGTTGATGCGCGTCGACCATCTCGACGCGCAGTCGATCCTGTTCGCGGTCAACGAGAAGGTCACCGACGACTACCGCGACGTGCGCACCGCCGACCTCGACGACATGCAGACCTTCGGGCCGCACATCGACGTCCTGGCCGGCGCGCACCAGCACATCCACGTGCGGATGTTCATGAGCTGAGAGCTGACCTCCGCGATCCACACGTTTCTGACCCTCAACACGTCTCCCAGAAGGACTGGTCACATCATGAAGTCGGCAAGTCGTATCGGCGTAGGCGGCCCGGTGGGCAGCGGCAAGACCGCGATCATCGAGGCTGTCGTGCCCCGTTTCGTGGACAACGGGCTGCGCGTCCTGGTGATCACGAACGACGTCGTCACCACCGAGGACGCGAAGCACGTCCGACGTGCCCTGACCGGGGTCCTCGTCGAGGAACGGATCCTCGGGGTGGAGACCGGGGCCTGCCCGCACACCGCCGTGCGCGAGGACCCGAGCATGAACCTGGCCGCGGTGGAGGACATGGAGTCCCGGTTCCCGGACAGCGACGTGGTGCTGATCGAGAGCGGCGGCGATAACCTTACGCTGACGTTCAGCCCCGCCCTGGTCGACTACTTCATCTACGTCATCGACGTGGCGGCCGGCGACAAGATCCCGCGCAAGAACGGCCCGGGGATCTCCAAGTCCGACATCCTCGTGATCAACAAGACGGACCTCGCCCCCTACGTGGATGCCGACCTCGAGCTCATGGCCCGCGACGCGGACGTGACGCGCAACGGCAAGCCGGTCATGTTCACCAACTGCAAGACGGGTGAGGGCATCGACGAACTCGTCTCGTTGATCCGCCGCAACGCGCTCTTCGACGCCGAAGTGGTCGCATGATCACACTGGACAGCGCGCGGGAGCTGGAGGCCTACCAGGACCAACCGGCGCAGTTGCCCGCGGCGTCCAACGGCAAGGTCGGCATCCTGCGGCTCGGGTTCGAGCGCCGTGGTGACCGGACGATCCTGCACGACCTCTACCGGCAGTCACCGCTGCTCGTCCAGCGGGCGCTCTACTGGGACGAGGAGATGCCGCAGCTGCCCTGCGTCATGATCCTCACCACCTCCGGCGGTGTGCTCCAGGGCGACCGCCTGCACATGGACGTCGACCTGGCACCGGGCAGCCAGGCGCACCTGGTCACCCAGGCCGCCACCAAGATCCAGGAGATGGACGCGAACTACGGCTCGCAGATCCAGCGTTTCACCCTGGCCGAGGACACCTACCTCGAATACCTTCCGGAGCCCGTGATCCCGTACCGGGGCAGCCGGTTCGTCACCGACACCCAGGTGCGGCTCCCGGAGAGCGCCACCATGCTCTACGGCGAGGTCCTCCAGCCCGGCCGGAAGTACTACCGCGACGGGGAACTCTTCGCCTACGACCTCTTCTCGTCCTCCCTGCGCGCGGAGCGGCCCGACGGTCGGCAGTTGTTCGTGGAGAAGTTCGTGGTGACTCCCGGGCAGTTCCCGGTGGCGCGGCTCGGCGTCATGGATCGCTTCCACATCTTCGGCAACGTCGTGCTCCTCACCAGCCCGGAGCGGGCCGCCCGCGTCTACGAACGGACCTCGACGCCGGTCTGGGACGAGGAGACGCCCCTGGCCAGCGCCGTCAGTCGACTGCCGAACGACGCCGGCCTCATCTTCAAGGTCCTCGGCCAGGAGACGGAGCCGGTCCGTGCCGCGGTCCGTGCCTTCTGCGTGGCCGCCCGCGAAGAGGTGACCGGTCGGACCTTCCCGCCGGCGTTCAGTTGGCGATGACGCACACCCATGGAGAATGCCGTGCCGAGCGTGACCCGCAGCTGGGACAGGCTGAGTGACCACAACCCTCTGGTCGGGTTCGTCGACGCCTGCCTGCGCGGGCCGGCACAGGTCGTCCTGCAGAACAACCCGCTCACCGGGCTGCTCGTCCTCGTCGCGATCGCCTGGGGAGCATTCGAGAACGGGCAACCACGGATCCTCGGGGGAGCGGTCCTCGGTCTCGTCGTCGGCACCGCCACGGCCGTCGCCCTGCGGGTGGACGAGCCCTCGTTGCGCAAGGGACTGTTCGGCTTCAGCCCGCTGCTGACCGGGATCGCCGTCCCGACATTCCTCGACGACCGGCCGCTGATGTGGCTCTACCTGGTGCTCGGAGCAATCGCCACGACGGTTGTCACCCTGGCCCTGAACGCGATTTTCAAGACCTGGGGCCTGACCGCGTTCACCATGCCGTTCGTGCTGACCACCTGGGTGCTGCTGCTGGCCGCGTACCAGTTCGACCGGTTCACCGTGCTGACCAACCTGAAGCCGATGTTTCCCGGCGAGGGGCAGTTGACCGGTGGCCGCTTCGACTGGGACCTGGTCCCCACCTTCCTGCGCGGGGTCTCCCAGATCTATCTGATCAACAGTTGGGTCACCGGCCTGATCATCCTGGTCGCGCTGCTGGTCAACTCCCGCTGGTCGGCGCTCTTCGCGGTGATCGGCGCGGTCGGCGCGACAGTGCTGGCGCTCTGGTTCGGCGCCGACGCGGCCTCGCTGGACAAGGGCCTGTTCGGCTTCAACGCGGTGTTGACGGCGATCGCCGTTGGTGCGGTGCTGCACCGTCCCGGAGCGCTGGTGACCCTCTACACCCTCTTCGGAATCGCCCTGACGCTCTTCGTCCAGATGGCCCTGGCGACAGTGCTCACCCCGCTGGCCATCCCGGTGCTCACCGGCCCCTTCAACATCGCCACCTGGTTGCTGCTGCTGCCCAAACGGCACTTCGCGCCGGTGCCCAACCACGAACGCGCCAAGGAGACCGTCGTCTCGACGGTGAAGCACTCCGTCTGACCGTACCGAGAGGAGAGGTGAGCTTCCGTGCTCGCTCAGGACGCGGTGAACTCGGGCGACACCGCCTGGGTGCTGGTTTGCGCCGGCCTCGTGTTGTTCATGACCCCGGGCCTGGCCGTCTTCTACGGTGGAATGGTCCGCACCCGCAACGTGCTCGCGATGTTGCAGCAGAACATGGTCGCGTTGGGGGTCGTCAGCCTGACCTGGGTGCTGGTCGGCTACACCATCGCCTTCGGCGACGACGCCGGCACCGGCCTCTTCGGCAACCTCGAACTCTTCGGGCTCAACGATCTGCGGGTCCCGCCCGCGCCCCACCTGCACGTGGTCACCGGCCAGGTGACCATCCCGACCCTGGCGTTCGTCGCGTACCAGATGATGTTCGCGGTGATCACCCCCGCGCTCATCACCGGCGCCACCGCGGGCCGGCTGAGGTTCGCCGGCTGGGTGGCGTTCCTGGCGATCTGGTCCATATTGGTCTACGCGCCGATCGCGCACTGGCTCTGGCACCCCGACGGCTGGCTGGCCCGGTTCGGCACCCAGGACTGGGCCGGTGGCATGGTGGTCCACGCTTCCGCGGGAGCGGCGGTGCTCGGCACCCTGCTCGTCGTCGGACGCCGCCGAGGCTGGCCGAAGACCGCCTCCCCGCCCAACTCCATCCCGCTGAGCATCCTCGGGGCGGGAATCCTCTGGTTCGGATGGTTCGGCTTCAACGGCGGGGACGGGCTCCAGGCCAACGGGCTCGCCGCCCAGGCGCTGATCAACACCCATCTCGCGGCCGCCGCCGGCATGCTCGTCTGGCTGGTGGCGGAGCGTCTGAAGGACGGCCACAGCACCGTCGTGGGCGGCGTCTCGGGCGCCGTCGCGGGGCTCGCGACGGTCACCCCCGCCGCCGGGTACGTCAACACGCTCTCCGCCATCGCCATCGGAGCGATCGCCGGAATCGTCTGCCACTTCGCGTTGCGGTTGAAGTATCTGCTCCGGCTCGACGACGCCCTGGACGTCCTCGCGGTCCACTTCGTCGGCGGCATGCTCGGCTCGCTGCTGGTCGGCTTCTTCGGCGACAGCGGCGTCAACCCGCTCGGCAAGGACGGTCTCCTCTTCGGCGGCGGCGGATCCCTGCTCTGGCACCAGATCGTCGGCGTGGTCGCCGTGGTGGCCTTCTCCTTCGTGCTCAGTTGGGCGATCGCCGCCGCCGTGCAGGCCGTCCTCGGGCTCCGTGCCCCCGCCGACGAGCAGGACAACCTCGACCACGCCCAGCAGGACGCCGACGCGTACCACCTGGGGGGCGTGGCGGGCCTCAACGGCACGGGCGCACCGCAGCGCCGGCGCGAACCCGGACGGGAACGCGGCGCCGAACGGCCCGCCCGGCCGGTCCAGAACGCCCGGCTGGTCACCGCGACGGTCAACCCGACGCTGCTGCCGACCACCCGGGAGCTACGGGACGCCCTGGTCGGTGCGGGAGCCACCTCCATCGTGCTCTTCGACGCCACGGTCTCCACCGCCGAACCGACCGCCCGTTCGCTGCCCCGGGGCTACTGGCAGGACCAGGACCTCGTCGGTCGCGCCCGGGTCGAGGTCGTGGTGGAACGCGAGGCGGTGTCCGCCGTGCTGGACGTGCTGGGTCGTTACGGCGCCGAGCGCTCGGAGTGCTTCGTGCAGGACGTCCAGCTCGCGACGGACGTCCGCTGAGCTGGTGCACGTCGGCGGGCCCCGGTCACCTCTTCGACCGGCGGGAACGGACAAGGAACGACACTGTGGACAGGGCGAGCGTTCCCCAGGCCGGCACCCAGAGCGGTTGTTGCTGCGCCACCGTTCCGAGGCCGCCCCCCGTGGCGTAGCAGATCAGTGCCAGGAGCCCGAGGAAGGTGCCCTGCCGGGCCCGTTTCCGGCGGACGTCCGGGCCGGCCAGCCAACGCCCGACGCGTTCGCCGATCTTCGCCACCGTGCCCGACTGGTAGGTGATGGCGGTGCTGATCCCGGCCGTGCGGACGAACAGGGTCGCCAGCGCGCCCATGGCGAAGCCACCCGCGGCCGCGAGCGCGATCCGCGGCAGCCCGCCCTGGCGGCCGTGGTGGAGCAGGACGTTGAGCACCGCCCAGAGCGCCAGCGTGACCACGGCGCAGGCGAGCCCCCGGAAGGACGGCGACCACCGGCTCCGTGCCGCGCGTACCTGTGAGACCACGCCCGTCCCGGCGGCGAACGCGATCAGTGAGGCCGCGGATTCGGGCCAGGCGGCATGTCGTCCGGCCAGGCCGATGCCCAGGAGAACGGCGTTGCCCGACTGGTTGGCCACGAACGCTCCGTAGCGCAGGAAGGCGAAGGCGTCCACGAAGCCGGCGATGCCGGTGGTGAGGGCGAGGACCAGGAGCGGGCGCCGGAACTCCCCGTACACGTCCTGCGGGTCCGAGGTGGTCGAGGGCCGCGCGGGTGTCGGGTCGCCCATCGCGTTTCACACCCTCCGGACAGAGGGCCCGGACAACCCGGGCATCCGGTATTTTACCGCCAAAGCGGCGGCTCGATCCGTTTCGCGTCCGATCCCACCGGGCGACGCGGACACGGGCGGGCCGGAGGGCGACGCTGCCGGTCGGACGCAGGTCATAGGGTGGTCTCCGTGGCGACCCTTCTGCTTCTGCGACACGGCCGGACGACCGCGAACGCCGACGGCGGCCTGGCCGGCCGCCAGCCGGTCGAGCTGGACGAGACGGGCCGGGCCCAGGCGGCCGCGGTCGGTGAGCGGCTGCGGTCGGTGCCGCTCGCCGCGGTGGTGACCAGCCCGCTCATCCGGTGCCGGCAGACCCTGGAGCTCGCGCTGCCCGACGCCGACCCGCTCGTGGAGGAGGGGTTGATCGAGTGCGGCTACGGAGCCTGGGAGGGGCAGCCACTCAAGAAGCTGGCGAAGGAGTCGCTCTGGCCGGTGGTCCAGCAGCACCCCAGCGCCGCGGTCTTCCCGCAGGGTGAGGCGATGGCGGCGATGGCCGCACGGGCGGTCGCGGCGGTGCGCCAATGGGATGCGCGGATCACGGCCGAGCACGGCCCGGAGGCGGTCTGGCTGGCGTGCAGCCACGGCGACGTGATCAAGGCGATCGTGGCCGACGCGCTCGGCGTACACCTTGATCTTTTTCAGCGGATCGTTGCCGACCCGGCGTCGGTGACGGCGATCCGGTACACCCCGCTGCGGCCGTTCCTGCTGCGACTCAACGACACCGGGGGCGACCTGGCCGCACTGGCGCCGCCACCACGCAAGCGCCGCCGGGCGGCGCGGGCCGCGACGAGCGCTGCCGACTCCGATGCCCCGGTGGGCGGCGGCGCGGGGGCCGGCCGGTGAGCCGGCGTGCGCCACGCCCGGGTGCACGGGCCGGTGCGCCGGGCGTGGCGGGGAGCACGGTGATTCGGGTCGGTGGGGTGCGCGGTGCCATGGCGGGCCGGATAGGGTCGTGGGTATGACCCACCAGGTGCACGCCTTCGAACCGCCGGAGCGGTTCGTCGCCGGGACTGTCGGGCCGCCGGGGGAGCGCACGTTCTTCCTGCAGGCTCGCGGCGGCGGCCGGCTGGTCAGCGTCGCGCTGGAGAAGGTCCAGGTGTCCCTGCTCGCCGAGAAGCTGGAGGAGCTGCTCACCGAGGCACAGCGTCGCTTCGGGGTGGACCTTCCCGAGCTGGCGCCGGTGATCGGCGACAACGAGCCACTGGACACTCCGGTCGACGAGGAGTTCCGGGTCGGGACCCTCGGGCTGGCCTTCGACGTGGACACCGCGACCGTGGTGATCGAGGCGATCGCCGCGGGCGAGGTGGAGCCCGAGGTCGAGCTGGGCGACGAGGACGACGAGGACGAAGACGACGACGAGGACGACGAGCCGGACGAGGATCTGGACCGCCTCCGGGTCCGGCTCACCCCGCAGGCGACCCGCCAGTTCATCGAGCGGGCCCGGCGAGTGGTCAACGCGGGCCGGCCGCCGTGCCCGCTCTGCGGCCAACCGTTGGACCCCGCCGGGCACCTGTGCCCGCGGCACAACGGTTACCACCGGTGACCTCGTCCGGCCTCCAGCCTCGCCAGGACGGCGACGCCGCGCTGCGGCTGCTGCGTGACGGCGTGCTCGACCTGGAAGGTCGGCTGGTCGACGCGTCCAACACGACGCTGCGCGGCATCCTGACCCTGGAGGGGGTCACCGCCCGCTGCGTCTACAAACCGGTCCGGGGCGAGCGCCCACTCTGGGACTTCCCCGACGGCACCCTGGCCGGCCGGGAGGTCTCGGCGTACCTGGTCTCTCGGGCGACCGGTTGGGACCTGGTGCCGCCCACCGTGCTGCGCGACGGCCCGTTCGGCCCCGGCTCCTGCCAGCTGTGGATCGACGAGCCGGAGGACGCCGAGCCGCTGGTCGGGTTCCTGCCGGCCGGGGAGCTGCCACCCCGCTGGTTCCCGATCGCCGCGGCCCGTGACGACGACGGCGCCGCGTACGCCCTCGCGCACGCCGACGACCCACGGCTGGCCCGCCTCGCGGTGCTCGACGCGGTGATCAACAACGCGGACCGCAAGGGCGCTCACGTGCTGGTCGGGGCCGACGACCGGATCTACGGCGTGGACCACGGGGTGAGCTTCCACGTGGAGGACAAGCTGCGTACGGTGCTCTGGGGTTGGGCCGGCAAGCAGCTGCCCACGGACGCCGTGGAGATGCTCGACGGGCTCGCCGGGCAGATCGCCGGCGCGCTCGGCGCGGAGTTGGCCGACCACCTCACCATCAGCGAGGTGACCGAGGTGGCCTCCCGGATCGACCGGTTGCGCGAGACCGGCCGCTTCCCACAGCCACCGGAGGACTGGCCGGCGATCCCCTGGCCACCCATGTGACGCGTTGTCATCTTGATCACCCGTGAGGCGCTCCGACCTCGTCGTCGGGCTGGCTAGGCTGATCCCATGGAGTCTTGGGCGGGACACGAGGTGCCACGGCTGCCGGGCAGGGGCGAGCCGTTGGCGCTGTACGACTCGGCGCGGCAGGGTGTCCACCCCAGCGAACCGGCCGACGCGGGAAGCATGTACGTCTGCGGCATCACCCCGTACGACGCCACCCACCTCGGTCACGCCGCCACCATGATCACGTTCGACCTGGTGCAGCGGATGTGGCGGGACGCCGGCCGCCCGGTGCGCTATGTGCAGAACGTCACCGACATCGACGACCCGCTGCTGGAGCGGGCCACCCGCGACGGCGAGGACTGGGTGGTCCTGGCGATGCGGGAGACGGCGCTGTTCCGCGAGGACATGGAGGCTCTGCGGATCATCCCGCCGGAGCACTACGTGGGGGCGGTCGAGTCCATCCCGGACATCGCCGACAAGGTCGAGGTGCTGGTCAAGGACGGCGCCGCGTACCGCCTCGACGACGGCACCGGCGACGTCTACTTCGACATCTCCGCCACAGGTCGGTTCGGCTACGAGTCGAACCTGACCCGGGAGCAGATGCTGGAGATCTTCCCGGAGCGCGGTGGTGACCCCGACCGCGCCGGCAAGCGCGACCCACTGGACCCGCTGCTGTGGCGTGGCGCCCGCGAGGGGGAGCCGTCCTGGCCGGGCGGGGAGCTGGGCCCGGGCCGGCCGGGATGGCACATCGAGTGCGCGGTCATCGCGCTGAACCTGCTCGGTGACCGGATCGACGTCCAGGGTGGCGGCAACGACCTGCTGTTCCCGCACCACGAGGCGTCCGCCGCGCACGCCGAGCGACTCACCGGCCAGGCGCCGTTCGCCGAGCACTACGTGCACGCCGGGATGATCGGCCTGGACGGCGAGAAGATGTCCAAGTCCCGCGGCAACCTGGTCTTCGTGTCCCGGCTGCGCGCCGACAAGGTCGACCCGATGGCGATCCGGCTGGCGTTGATCTCCGGGCACTACCGCAGCGACCGCACCTGGACCGACGAGCTGCTCACGGCCGCCCAGGAGCGCCTGGACCGCTGGCGGCGGGCCGCCGCCGCGCCGGCCGGGCCGTCCGGGGCCGAGCTGCTGGCCGGCGTACGCGAGCGCCTGGCCGACGACCTCGACACCCCTGGTGCCCTGGCGGTCGCCGACCGCTGGGCTGAGGCGACCCTCGCCGGCGCCACGGATGACGCCGAAGCGCCCGCCCTCTTCGCGAACACGGTGGACGCCCTCCTGGGCATCCGCCTCTGAGCACGTCTCCCGGCGGACGGCACGCTCCGTAGCGCCGCGCGTGCCTCGCTGTGGCGGTCGTGATCGACTCGGTTTTCAGGAAGTCGCGGTGTCGGGGCTGGTGTGATGCCCCGATTTCCTGCAACCCGAGTCGATCACCGCGACACCCCCGTCGACCACTTCCGCGGCGACGCTCCGTGCCGCCCGTGCGGTGGCGGGCGTGATCGACTCGGCTTTCAGGAAGTCGCGGTGTCCGGGCCGGTGTGATGCCCCGATTTCCTGCAACCCGAGTCGATCACCGCGACACCCCCGTCGACCACCTCGACGGCGACGCTCCGTGCCGCCCGTGCGGTGGCGGGCGTGATCGACTCGGCTTTCAGGAAGTCGCGGTGTCGGGGCCGGTGTGATGCGCCGATTTCCTGCAACCCGAGTCGATCACCGCGACACCCCCCGTCGATCATGAGGTTGACGGGCGGTTCGATCTCTGCGGGACCCGTCAACCTCATGATCGACGGGATGGGTGCGGGCAGGGCAGGGCAGGGCAGGGTCAGCCCAGGACCAGGCCGGGGTCGGGTTCCGGGTCGGGGGTCGGGGCGGGGATCTTGTATTCCTCGGTCAGGGTGGTCATCGGGCCGGGCCAGGTGGCCTGGGCCACCTCGATCGGCTTGTGGTGCGCGTCGTACGCGACGTGCAGCAGGTGCAGCACCGGGGTGTCCGGCCGGATCTGGAGCGTCTCGGCCTCCTCCCGGCTGGGCTGGCGGGCGCTGATCGTGTCGGTGGCCGAGACGTACCGCCGCCCGGTGGCCTCCTCCGCCTCCTGGTAGAGGGGGCGGCCGAACGCCTCGGTGCGCTCCAGCGAGGTGCCGGCGGTGTCGCGGGGCAGGAACCAGGAGGCGCCCACCTCGACGGGGGAGTCGTCGGTGCGGACGAGGTGTCGCCGGCAGAGCAGGTTGGTGCCGTCGGGCACCCCGAACGCGTCGGCGACCTCAGCGGGGGCGGGGGAGTGGCCGACGGAGACGAGTTGTTGGCGGTACCGGGCGGCCAGGTCGGTGTGGTAGCCGCGGAAGCCGCCGTACCGCCCTCGGGAGAGTCGGTTGAGTCGGCGGCGGGTGCCCCGGACGTACGTACCGGAGCCGGGTTTGGTGATCAGGATGCCCTCGACCCGCAGCTGGTCGACGGCGCGTTGCACGGTCTGCTTGGCGACGCCGAACATCTCGGCGATGGCCGGGATGGACGGCAGTCGCTCGCCGGGTCCCCAGTCGCCGCGGCGGACCTGGGCCTTGAGCTGCGTGGCAATCTGTCGGTGCGGGAACTCGGCGGCCCCGGGATTGATCTGCACACCCGCCTCCTTGATCACATCTAGGTTCCTAGGATGCCCTAGCGGGTGTGACGGCGCCACCCCGGACACGCCAAAAACGGGCCCCCGGACCAGAGGAGGTCCGAGGGCCCGCAGCGAACAGTGCTACCAGGAGCCGGCGGTCGGGCCGGCTGAACCGCCCCGTCGGCGCAGGTACTTCTCGAACTCCTGGGCGATCTCGTCGCCGGTCAACGGGGTGATGCCCTCGTCGCCGACCCGTTCTTCCAGCTCACGAACGTATTCGCCCAGCTCGGCGTCCTGCTCGGCGGCGCTACGCACCCGCTGCTCCCACTCGGCGGACTCCTCGGCCAGGTCGGCCATCGGCACCGGCAGGTCGACGACCTCCTCGACCCGGTGCAGCAGGGCGAGGGTGGCCTTGGGGCAGGGCGGGTTGTTGGCGTAGTGCGGCACGTGCACCCAGAACGACACGGCGTCCACCTCGGCGCGGGTGCAGGCGTCGTGCAGCACACCGACGATGCCGGTCGGCCCGTCGTAGCGGGTGGGGGTGAGCTGGTAGCGCTCGGCGGCCTGCGCGTCGGAGGCGCTGCCGCTGATCGGCAGCGGCCGAGTGTAGGGAACATCGGCCAGCAGCGCGCCGAGCAGCACCACCCGTTCCACCTCGAGGCTGTGGCAGATCTCCAGCACCTGCTCGCAGAAGGTCCGCCAGCGCATGCTCGGCTCGATACCACGGATCAGCACCACGTCGCGGTCGGTGCCCTCCGGGCTGGCCACCATGAACCGGGTCGTCGGCCACTCCACCCGGCGGGTCTCCCCGTCGGCCATGGTGATGGTGGGCCGGCTGACCTGGAAGTCGTAGAAGTCCTCCGGGTCCAGCTCGGCGATCTGCCGCGCGTTCCAGACCTGCTCCAGGTGCTCGACGGCCGCGGTGGACGCGTCGGCGGCGTCGTTCCAGCCCTCGAAGGCGGCGATGGCCACCGGGGACCGCAGCACCGGCAGTCCGTCGAACTCGGTCACGCCGTCACCTCACCCTGCTCGTCGCGGTCGGCGCCGGGATCGCGCCCGGTCGTCATACCGTGTGGCACAGCGGCGTCCCTGTTGTCCTTCACGTCCGCCAGCCTACGTGCCGGGCAGGGATGCGGCCCGTCGGCCGCGCCGGTCCACCGAACCGACGACCGGTCATACACGAACGAACCAGACAGGGTGATCCCGCTGACACAATATGGGATCGGGTGCCGAGGGCCGTTGGGTGTGGCAGGGACGGCACTAACCTGAACGGGTGCGGACTTCGTTGATGGATGTGCTGGCCGACCGGATTCTCATCGCCGACGGGGCGATGGGCACGATGTTGCATGCCGCTGACCTCACGCTCGACGACTTCGACGGCCTCGAGGGGTGCAACGAGATCCTCAACGTCACCCGGCCGGATGTGGTGCGTGGGGTGCACGACGCCTACCTGGCCGCGGGCGCGGACTGCGTGGAGACCAACACCTTCGGCGCCAACCTGGCCAATCTCGGCGAGTACGACATCCCGCATCGCATCCGGGAGTTGTCCGAGGCCGGCGCCCGCATCGCCCGGGAGGCCGCCGACGCGGCGAGCACCGCGCAGCGGCCCCGATTCGTGCTGGGCTCGATCGGGCCGGGCACGAAGCTGCCCACCCTCGGGCACGCCGACTACGCGACCCTGCGCGACGCGTACCAGGAGAACGCCGCCGGTCTGATCGTCGGCGGCGCGGACGCCCTGATCATCGAGACCTCCCAGGATCTGCTCCAGGTCAAGGCGGCGGTGGTCGGGTCGAAGCGGGCGATGATCGAGCTGGGCCAGCAGGTGCCGATCATCTGTCACGTGGCGATGGAGACCACCGGCACCATGCTGGTGGGCAGCGAGATCGGCGCGGCCCTCGCGGCCATCGAGCCGCTCGGCGTGGACATCATCGGCCTCAACTGCTCGACCGGCCCGGCGGAGATGAGCGAGCACCTGCGCTACCTGTCGCAGCACTCCCGCGTCCCGTTGTCGGTGATGCCGAATGCCGGCCTGCCGGTGCTGACGGCCGATGGGGCGTACTTCCCGCTGACTCCCGTGGAGCTGGCCGAGGCCCTGGAGCGGTTCATCACCGAGTACGGGGTAGGGCTGATCGGCGGCTGCTGCGGCACCACCCCGGAGCACATCCGGGTGTTGTCCGAGCGGCTGCACGGCGCCACCGCTCCGGCGCGCGAGCCCCGGCACGAGGCGGGTGTCTCCTCGGTCTACCACCCGGTGCCGTTCGCCCAGGACGCGTCGGTGCTGATGGTGGGGGAGCGGACCAACGCCAACGGGTCCAAGGCGTTCCGGGAGGCGATGCTCGCCGGCGACTGGCGGGCCTGTGTGGAGATCGCCCGCAGTCAGGCCCGCGACGGCTCGCACCTGCTCGACCTGTGCGTGGACTACGTGGGCCGCGACGGCACCCAGGACATGCGAGAGCTGGCTGGTCGGTTCGCCACCGCGTCGACGCTGCCGATCATGCTGGACTCCACCGAGCCGGCAGTCGTCGAGGCCGGCCTGGAGATGCTCGGCGGCCGGTGCGTGGTCAACTCGGTGAACTTCGAGGACGGCGACGGCCCCGACTCCCGGTACGCGCGGGTGATGCCGATCGTCCGCGAGCACGGCGCCGCGGTGGTGGCGCTGCTCATCGACGAGGAGGGGCAGGCGCGTACCCAGGAGTGGAAGGTCCGGGTCGCGGCGCGGCTGATCGACGACCTGACCGGTCGGTGGGGCCTGGACCGCTCGGACATCCTGATCGACGCGCTGACCTTCCCGATCGCCACCGGCCAGGAGGAGACCCGCCGCGACGGCCTGGAGACGATTGAGGCGATCCGGGAGATCGCCCGCCGCTACCCGGGGGTCAACTTCACGCTGGGCATCTCGAACATCTCGTTCGGCCTCAACCCGGCGGCCCGGCAGGTGCTCAACTCGGTGTTCCTGCACGAGTGCGTGCAGGCCGGCCTGACGTCGGCGATCGTGCACGCCAGCAAGATCCTGCCGATGTCGAAGATCCCGGACGAGCAGCGCGAGGTCGCCCTGGACCTGGTGTACGACCGGCGCCGCGAGGGGTACGACCCGGTGCAGCGGTTCCTGGAGCTCTTCGAGGGTGTCGACGTGACCAGCGCCCGGGCCAGCCGGGCGCAGGAGTTGGCGGCGCTGCCGCTGGACGAGCGGCTCAAGCGGCGGATCATCGACGGTGAGCGCAACGGCCTGGAGGCCGACCTGGACGAGGCGATGGCCGGCGGCCGCACCCCGCTGTCGATCATCAACGACATCCTGCTGGACGGCATGAAGGTCGTCGGGGAGCTGTTCGGCTCCGGCCAGATGCAACTGCCGTTCGTGCTCCAGTCCGCCGAGGTGATGAAGACCGCCGTGGCGTACCTGGAGCCACACATGGAGACCGCGGAGGACGGCGGCAAGGGCCGCATCGTGCTCGCCACCGTGCGCGGCGACGTGCACGACATCGGTAAGAACCTGGTCGACATCATCCTGTCCAACAACGGCTACGAGGTGGTGAACATCGGCATCAAGCAGCCGATCAGCGCCATCCTGGACGCCGCCGAGCAGCACCGCGCCGACGCGATCGGCATGTCCGGGCTGCTGGTCAAGAGCACTGTCATCATGAAGGAAAATCTCGCCGAGATGGCCACGCGCGGGGTCGCGGAGCGCTGGCCCGTCCTGCTGGGTGGGGCGGCGCTGACCCGCGCGTACGTCGAGGACGACCTGCGGTCGATGTTCCCCGGGCAGGTGCACTACGCCCGGGACGCCTTCGAGGGGCTGTCCCTGATGGACAAGGTGATGACCGCCAAGCGTGGTGGCGCGCCGGTGATCGACCCGGAGCGGGAAGCGGCGCTCGCGGCGCGGCGGGCCCGCCGGGAACGGCAACGGTCCATGGTCAGCGAGTCCCTGCCCGAGCTGCACGACTCCTCGACCCGCTCCGACGTGGCCATGGACGTGGCCGTGCCCACCCCGCCGTTCTTCGGCACGCGGGTGATCAAGGGCGTGCCGATGGCCGACTACGCGGCGCTGCTCGACGAGCGGGCCACCTTCCGTGGGCAGTGGGGGCTGAACGGTGCCCGAGGCGGCAACGGTCCGTCCTATGACGAGCTGGTGGAGACCGAGGGCCGGCCGCGTCTGCGTTACTGGCTGGACCGGTTGATCGCCGACCAGGTGCTGGAGGCAGCCGTGGTGTACGGCTACTTCCCCGCGTACTCCGAAGGCAATGACCTGGTGGTGCTCGACGAGAACGGGCACGCGGAGCGCGCCCGGTTCTCGTTCCCCCGGCAGCGCCAGGAGCGGCGGCTCTGCCTAGCGGACTTCTTCAAGCCCAAGGGCGACCAGCTCGATGTGGTCGCGTTGCAACTGGTCACCGTCGGCCAGCCGGTCAGCGAGTACGCGGCGAAGCTGTTCGCCCGCAACGAGTACCGCGACTACCTGGAGGTGCACGGCCTGTCCGTGCAGCTCACCGAGGCGCTCGCGGAGTACTGGCACCGGCGCATCCGGGCCGAGATGACCCTGCCCGACGGCCGTCCGCTGGGCCACGACGACCCAACGGACCTGGCCGGTCTGCTGCGAAACGACTACCGGGGCTGCCGGTACGCGTTCGGCTACCCGGCCTGCCCTGACCTGGAGGACCGGGCGAAGATCGTGGACCTTCTCGGATCGGAGCGGATCGGGGTCGAGCTGTCCGAGGAGTTCCAGCTGATGCCGGAGCAGGCCACCGACGCGATCGTGGTCCACCACCCGGAGGCCAGCTACTTCAACGCCAAGTAACGGGCGGCTGAGAGCTGTGGTGTGAACAAGCCGGGACCATGCTGAGGTTTCGTCGGCCTGGTTGCGGGCAGGCGCAGGCGTGCGCATCAACGTGGAGGAGCCAAGGGCTGCCGAACGGTTCTGGGAAGGGATGCGGGAGGTGGCTGCTGCCGCCGCCCGGCATCAGGATCCTGGCTTGTACCACTCGATCGTCAAGATCGGCAGGGCTGCGCTGGCCCAAGGCGTCGAGCTGGTGCCGTCGAGTGGGCTCTTCCTGGAATGCCCTGTGTGTGAGGTCTTGCCAGGCCAGCGATGTGTCAACGCGCCCAGGCACCCTCTGCAGGACAACATTCTTCACGCGGAGCGGACGGAGTTGGCCGAGAAGGCGCTGAGGGGAGAAGTCCCCTTTCCCCATCCACTTCGCTGACGTCGCCTGGCCGGACCCGGACCGTGTCTCGAGGACCGAGTTGCCGCCGAGGCATGCTCTCGTGCCGTGTAGCTCGCGGAGTGCTGCGGGCGTAGGCAGTTGACGGTTGGACGGCCGTCAGCGGATGATCCAGCGGTGTGTCGCTCGGCTCAGCGAGCCGGGACGCTGGCCTTAATGGACAACATGATCGCCGTCATGTGGTGGCTTCAGGAGAGCGGATTCCATGAAGTTCCTTCTCACGTCGTCGGGCATCTGTAACCCGAGCATCTCCGACGCGCTCGTCGACCTGCTGGGCAAGCCGGTCGCCGAATCCACGGCCCTGTTCATCCCCACCGCGGTCTACCCCTTCCCCGGTGGAGCTGAGAGGGCATGGAAGGCGGTCCACGGTCAGGCTTCGATCCCGCTGTCCCAGCTCGGCTGGAAGTCCCTGGGGATGTTGGAACTCACCGCGCTGCCGACCATTCGAGAAGAGAACTGGGTCCCGGCGGTCCGGGAGGCCGATGCCCTCCTCGTCTGGGGCGGCGATGTGCTGTACCTGACCTACTGGCTGCGCCAGTCGGGCCTGGCCGACCTCCTGCCGTCGTTGGACGACACGGTTTATGTGGGGGTCAGCGCCGGGAGCATCGCGGTCACCCCGTACAACTGCGACGCCGAATTCGACCTTGAGTTCGTCCCTGACGGCAGTGACATGGCGCAGGACGCCGATCGGGCGCTGGGGCTGGTGGACTTCACGCTGTACCCCCACCTCAATCATCCGGAGATGGAGGACACCGAGCTGTCCAACATCCAGAAATGGGCGTCCGGAATCCCGGTCCCGACTTACGCCATCGACGACAACACCGCCATCAAGGTGGTCGATGGCACGGTTGAGGTCATCTCCGAAGGCGACTGGAGACTGATCAACCCCTGACCGAGACGGGCATCACGGCCAGTCGATCCGACCTGAGTCATCGAGTTCCGCCTCGCCTTCCTCCAGTCGCTCGGCAATGTCGTCAAGCATGTCCGCCACATCTGCCCATGGTGGCTGGGCCAGTGCGCCAGTGTCCCGATGGAATTCCATCACGCAGCCGTGCCTGGGTCCGCCGCGCAGGTCCACGAAGAGATTCCCGCCGCCGTGGTTGGTGGCGACGGGCAACCAGGCAGGCAGCCAGGTCTCGCAAACCGTTGCGGCTAGGCGGCTGTTCTCCGAATTCACGAAGTCGTCCCACCGGTCGAGCGGTGCGACCTTCCGAGCGACGTCCATCCACAAGCGCCGACTCTCCAACGCTTCATTGATGGGGTACGGCGCGAAGCCTGGCGGGATGAGCCACCCGCCGTCCGCCTGAAGGCCGGAATGCGTCCCGTCGGCGTACAACCACCAGGCGCGCAGGTCCGGCGGCAGCGGCTGGCCGACTGCCTCCTGTGCCGCCACGAGGTCGGCCTCAGACGCCGGCGGTCGTAGAGCCGCGCGGGCCCGGGGTGCGTGCTGTTGAAGCCACGCGTCAATGCGATCTAACGCGGCCGCGGCGACCGCCGCGCGCTCCGTACTCGCCATATGCAGCCTTCCGATCGCCGAACCAGGCCGCCTGTCGTCACCTGCGGGGAGTGGCCGCCGGGCAAGTACCCGTTAGGTTCGGACGCTTGAGTCAAAAATACCCTTCCCACGCAGCCCGCCCACCCCGAGTTGACGCCCTGACTTGCGTATGCCAAAAATAGTTGGCATGAGCCAACGCGAGGTATGGGAGCTGAGCGGTGACCGGCTGGTCGAGGTCCTCGCCACGCTGGCCAGCCCGCACCGATTGCGCGTGCTCGCGGCGCTGGCCGGTGAACGCGCCTACGTCTCACAACTCGCCCGCGACCTGGGCATCAGCCGCGCGCTGCTGCAGGTGCACCTCAAGAAGCTGGAAAAGGCCGGGCTGGTCACCGCGCACCTGGAGTTGTCTCCGGACGCCAAGGCACTCAAGTACTACGAGGCCACCCCGTTCTCGCTGCACCTCACGCCCGACGTGGTGGCGGTCGCCGCCACGACCCTGAGCACCGCCGGAGACGGCGACGCCGTACCCAAAGGAAACAGTTAGATGGACATCGCCGCCTCGGTCTTCCTCATCGTCATCGCCGCCGTGGTCATCGCGGCCATCTGGTATGCCGGCGTCCGCAAGCGGGTCGCCGTCTCCGGCGAACTACAGCGGCAGTACGCCGAGCAGGCCGCCGAAACACAACGCCTGCTCGCCGACATGGGCGCGCAGCTGGCCGATCTGAACCGACGCACCGCGGAGATGCACCGCATCCTCAAGGACGCCGAATGACAGCCCTCGGCCTCAGCCCGCCGGTCACGCTGGTCAACGTCCCCAACGCCATCACCGCCGTCCGGACCGCCATCTCGGTGGCGCTCGCCGTGGCGGCGCTGACCCACCGCAGCGTCCACCTGCTCGTCGCCGCGTACCTGATCTACTGGATCGGCGACATCCTGGACGGCGCCGCCGCCCGGGCCCTGGGGCAGGAGACGCGCACCGGCGCGGTCTTCGACATCGTCGCCGACCGTGCCTGCACGTCGGCCTGTGCCGCCGCGCTGGTCGTGCTGCGGCCCGCCACCGCCCTGCCGGTCGCGGTGTTTCTCGTCCAGTTCATGGTCATCGACCAGCTGCTGAGCCTGATGTTCCTGCGCTGGCCGCTGCTGAGTCCGAACTACTTCGCCAGCGTCGACCGCCGCATCTACCGGTGGAACTGGTCGCCGCCGGCGAAGGCGTTGAACACCGCCGCGGTGGTGATCCTGGCGATCGTCGCCCCGACGGCGGTGGCCGTCACGTTCGCCCTCGCAGTCGCAGCGGTGAAGGTCGTCTCGTTGGTCTGCGCCGCCAAATTGCCGGTGGACCCGCCGCACACCCGGCCATGATCGCCGTCCTGGTGGCTGCGGCCGTCGGGCTCCTGTCGGCCTTCCTGCCGTTCACCCCGGCCGAGCCGTACCTGATCGCGGCCGTGACGACGACCGGCGCGCCGTCGGTGGCGCTGGGTGTAGCTGCCGCGGCCGGTCAGACTGCCGGCAAGGTCCTTATCTTCCTCGCCGCGCGCGGCGCGATCCACTCGTCCTGGCTGCAACGCCGGCTCACCAGGCGCACACCCGCCGCGCCCCAGCCCGCGGGCCGGCTGGCGACCATGCTCGCCCGCCCGAAGGCGGCCGGCGCGCGACTCGTCGAGGTGATGGAACGCCCCCGCCAGGCCACCGGGATGCTGCTGGTCAGCGCCGTCACCGGATTCCCGCCGCTGCTGGCCGCCAGCGTCTACCTGGGCCGCACACCCATGCGTTCCACGGCCTTCGCGGTGACCTGCCTGTTGGGCCGGACGATTCGCTTCGTGACGATCGCGCTGGCCCCGCACGTCGCCGGCTACTGAGCGAGCGCCCTGGGCGGGCCGCCACCAGGGCGAACACCCGAGGAGCGGGCGTGGTGACACGGCGCCAGCAACTGACTGACGAAACCTGTGTCGAGAACGGTCGGGCGGCTCCGTCCCGGGGGAGGATGCGGCCACAGGGGCCGCACCGGACCAGGGAGATCCAGCATGGCGATCCAGCGGATGGACAACGTCCTCATCGTTGTCGAAGACCTCGACGCTGTTATTGCGTTCTTCGTCGAACTGGGCATGGAGCTGGAGAGCAGAGGGCCGGTCGAGGGACGGTGGGTCGAGCGTGTCATCGGGGTCGACGACGTCCGACAGGAGGTCGCGATGCTGCGCACCCCGGACGGTCAGAGCAAGGTCGAGCTGGCGATGTTCCACACCCCGAAGGCGATCAGCCCCGAGCCCAGTGACGCGCCGGCGAACACGCTCGGTCTTCGTCGCATCATGTTCGCCGTCGACGACATCGAGGACGTCGTCGCCCGCCTGCGTGCCCGTGGCGCGGACCTCGTCGGTGAGCTGGAGCGGTACGAGGACATCTTTCGGCTCTGCTACGTGCGCGGTCCCGAGGGCATCATCGTCGGACTGGCCGAACAGCTCAGGTGAGGGCCCGGCGGGGTGCTCGCCGAGTGATCAGGCCCGGATCTCGGCGACCATCGTGTCCGCGTTCTCGAAGGACTCGACAGTGCGGAACCCTTCAGCCACATACAGCCGTCTGGCGACGTTCGCCCGCTCCACGCTCAGCGAGACCGTGCGAATGCCACGGTCGCGCGCGGCGTCCAGGACGGCGCGCAGGAGGGCCCGGCCCACGCCCCGGCCCCGCCACGACTCCACCACACCGATGGTCAGCTCCGGCACGTCGTCGCTCACGTACCCGTAACCCGGGTCGGCGGCGGTCAGGTACCGGAACCAGGCCGCCCCGACCGGCCGGCCCGCCGGCTCCGTCGCGACCATCCCGAAGTCGTCGTGCCGCATCCAACCGGTGACGTAGTGAGCCAGCGCCGGGTCAGCCAGGATCTGCTCGCGAGGCCAGTTGCGCTCCGGCAACCAGTTCACGGCCGCCGCGAGCATGTCGACCAGGAACGCGCGATCGGCTGAGCTGGCCGCGCGGACACCAAAGTCCTTCACCGCCAAACCCTGCCACAGGACCAGGCCCTCTGTCGATCATGGAGTTGTGGTGGGTGACAAAGGCGAGCCTTTGCCGTGTTCCGGGCACCACAACTCCATGATCGACGTAATCGGGCCCGGCTCAGGCGACGAGGGTGCCGCCGTCGACGGTCACCACCGTGCCGGTGGCGTAGGTCGCCCGGAGCAGATAGACGAAGGCCTCGGCGACCTCCTCCGGCTCGCCCACCCGACCGAGCGGCAGCGACTCACTGAGCTGGGCGTACATCTGCTCTCGGGTTTCCTCCGGGAGTGGGTCCCAGAGCGGCGAGCGGATCACGCCGGCGGAGACGGCGTTGACCCGGATCGGGGCGAGCTCGACGGCGAGCGCGCGGACCAGCGCGTCGATCGCCCCGGTGATGCTGGCCGCCACCGACCAGCCGGCGCTCGGCCGGTGGTTGGCGGTGCCGGTGGTGAGGGTGATCGACCCGCCTGGGCGCAGGTACGGCAGTGCCGCGTTGACCGCCGACAGGGACCCGAAGTAGCGCAGGTCGAAGGCGGTACGGGCGGCGCCGAGGTCGAGGGCGTCGACGGACATCAGCGCGAGCGGCTCACCGGCGGTGTAGACAAGGTGGTCGAACGGCCCGAGGCCCTGGAACAGCCGGGCCACGTCGCCGGGGTCGGTGAGGTTGGCGACGTACCCCTGGGTGCCGGTCGGCAGGGTCGCCAGGGCGCGATGGACGCTGCCCTGGTTGCGGGAGGCGACCACGACCTGGGCGCCCTCGCGGGCGGCCCGGGTGGCGGTGGCGAGCCCGATTCCCGAGGTTCCGCCGAGTACGACGACACGCTGGTCGCTGAGGTTCATGATCGTGTCCTTCCGGGGTTCGTGGTGAAGACGGTTCCCACCATGCGTCGACCCCGACGTCCGCGTCCAAGACCTCTTTCACCTGCTGTGATACCTGCCAGGTATCATGTATGCGGTCGCGCCGCAGGACCGGACGGGGGATCGGATGGACGTCGATCTGCGCAAGCTGCGCTACTTCGTGGCGGTCGCCGAGGAGCTGCACTTCGGCCGGGCCGCCGCGCGGCTGCACATCGCCCAGCCGGTTCTGTCACGCCAGATCCGGGCCTTCGAGCACGAACTCCGCGCGGAGCTCTTCGTCCGGGATCGTCGCTCCACCGTGCTGACCGAAGCCGGCCGCCAACTCCTGACCGACGCTCGTCCGCTGCTCGCCTCCGCCGAGGCACTGCACCGACGGGTGCAACGTGCCGCGCACGGCAGACCGACGTTCACCATCGCGTTCATGCCCGGCATCATCGTCACCGCCGAGGCTCGCGCGATCGCCGACCTGCACCCCGACCTGTCCGTCGGTGTCGTCCGAACCTCCTGGAACGACCAGGCCGAGGTGGTACGCGAGGGGCGCGCCGACGTCAGCTACGTGCGGCTTCCGGTCGACCAGCGCGGCCTCAGCCTGCGCCCCCTGTTCACCGAACCCCGGGTCGTGGTCCTGCCCCACGAGCACCGCCTGGCCGGCAAGGAGTCGATCGACCTGGCCGAGCTCGTCGAGGAACGGCTGCTCCAGGACCCGGACGCGGTGCCCGAGTGGCGGGACCTGCCGAACCGTCCGACGGATCCCGACCCCCGCCCCCGACCCGAGCTGAACTCCGTCGAGGAGAAGCTGGAACACGTCGCCGCGTACGCCGGGGTGGTGATCCTGCCGCTGTCGACCGCGACGTTCTACACCAGGCCGGACGTCGTCCACGTGCCCGTCGGCGACCTCGGCCACAACCAGGTGTGTCTGGCCTGGGCCGAGGACGACCGGTCGCCGCTGGTGCGGGAGTTCGTCGAGATCGCCGCGCGGCAGACGCGGGCGTGAGCGACGGCGTCCGGGCTGGTTCGTAGTACCAACTGATGAGGCCGTTCTCGTTCCCCGTGTCGATGGCACGGCCGACATTCGGGGCCAGGGTGGATGCAGCGTCGCCGCGTGGTCGGCGGGGTCTGGCATCACTGTCGAAAGAGGTCATCCGTGAGCGGGGACAAGCAGCAGAACGGCAAGTGGGCGCCCTGGTGGATCTATGTCCCCATCATCCTCGGCAGCAACTACGTGAAGCAGTCCCTGGTTCAGGACCTGCCGGTGGCGGCCAACGCCGTGATCACCCTCGTGCTCGTCGGCACGCTATTCCTGATCATCACCGTGGTGTATCGCAGCATGAGACGCGTCGACCGGTAACGACGTGGAAGCGGCCGCGGTGGGGGCACTGGTTACGCTCGCTGCATGTTCCGTGCGGCTCGGCCTGACGACCTGGCGCAGATCATCCGCCTCTACCGGCAGCTGAACCCGGACGATCCGGTGCTGGACGATGACTCCGGCGCGGCGGTCTTCCGGCAGATCCTCGGCTCACCAGGGCTGCACCTCTTCGTCCTCGAACTGGACGGGGCCGTCGTCGCCTCGACGTACCTCAACGTGATCCCCAACCTGAGCCGGTCGGCGTCGCCGTACGCCGTCATCGAGAACGTCGTCGTGGAGGAATCACGGCGAGGCACCGGTCTGGGGCGGCAGATCATGGCCGACACGCTCCAGGCGGCATGGGATGCGGGCTGCTACAAGGCGATGCTGATGACGGGTTCGCGTAACCCCGCGACGCACGGCTTCTACCGCGCCTGCGGGTTCTCTCCCGACGTCAAGACCGCGTATCTCGCCCGACCACCGGTCTAGGGGTTTCGGGCGAAGGTCTCCCGCAGCGCCGGATCCAGCGGTCGGCCGGTCGTCGGCTCGATGAACAGCTCGGCGAGCAGGAGATCGGCGAGGTAGCTGGGGTTGACGCCCGACTCCTTGCGGCCGAGGGCCTGTAGCGCGCCGCCGAGGCGCAGCGCGGCCTTCGCTGCGCCGGCCGGCAGCCGGGCGACCCGGCGTCGTCGGCCCACCGCGTCCGCGATACGCGCGATCATGTCGGCCCAGGTCAGGTTCTCGTCGGCGACCGGAATGTCCGCGCCGCTGGCCTGCTCCAGGGCGCCGGCCGCGATCTCGGCCACGCTGCGGGCCGAGGCCGCGGCGCTTCCGCCGGTCGGCGCGACCAGAGGTGTACGGGAGCGGGCCCACCGGTCCAGCGGCCCGGACCAGTTCGGCAGCCGGTCACCGGCCCGACCGAAGACGAAGGGCAGTTCGAGGACGGCGACCGGCAGATCCGGGCCGGCTGCGGCGCGCCCCTCGCGGGCCTGCTCCAGCCGGCAACGGATGTACGTGTGACGCTCGGCGAGCCGCCACTGCGGATGCAGCCGGTCGAAATAGGTGTAGTACGACCCCATCACCACCCCGCGGGTGAGGCCCTCCAGGCGGGCGGCGGTGAACAGGCGTACCACCGGTTCGACGTTGTCACGGCGAAACTCCGGATAGATCGGCTTGGGCAACGGCCGCTGCTCGTCGGTGCGGGTGGCGTACACGACACCGTCGTGACCGGCGAGCAACGGCCGCAGCTCCTCGATCGAGGCGGACCCGACATCGAGCAGGTGGTCGACCTCCGGATGGGCGGTGCGCGCCACCGTGGTGGTGGCATGGCCGCGCTCGCGCAGCACGTCCACGACATGAGCGCCGATCAGGCCACTGCCACCCACCACGAGAATTCGCACGGTGCATCGTCCACTCTGGATCGGGGTCCTTGTCAAGCCGCCACGGCAGCCGCCGAGCGGGCAGTGCCGGAATCCCGCCGCTGGTGCCCGGTGCGCTCCGACGTCGCACCGCTGACGCTGAGTGCGAACAGCCGATCCATTGTGGGCAGGTCGTGTACGGTCAGTGACGGTTGCCTGACTGCGGCACCCTCCGCACCGTGCCAAAGACCTCCTCACAAACCGGCGTCGGGTGCGAAGACGGGGTGCCATCGCGACGAACGGGGGAGACGATGCCGGAGCCGCGCGCCTTCTGGCTGGATGAGCAGTTCGACCGTGAGCACGGCACCGACGGGCGGGGCCGCTACGAGGCCGAGGTGCTGCGGCGAATCGACGAGTTCGACGTGACCTGGGGTGACATCGCCCCGGTCGAGTTCGCGGCGACGGCCTGGCGGATCGCCGGTGAGCTGTCGCCCGGCTTCGTCCGCTCGCATCGGCGGATCGTGTCGGCGACCTGCACGCGAAGCCCGTGGGACGGCAGCATGGTCTGCGCCGTGACGGTGGTCTCCGGCTGGCCGGCCGAGCTCACCTGGACCAAGCAGTGGCAGCGCGACCGCGGCTGGCGAGACTGGCCCCAGCTGTTCGGCCAGTTCACCACACCGACCGAGCAGGATCAGACGCGAAGCCCGCACCTGCGGGCGATGCTCCAGGTGCAGGCACCGCTCCCGCTCGACGACCTGCCGCCCGCCCCGGACGGTCCGGACGACTCCGTAGCGGTCACCGCGCGCCGAGCCGTCGCGGTGCTGGCCCGGGAGCTCAACGACCTCCTCGCGCCGATGATCGGTCAGCTCGAGGCAGGGGTGCCGGCAGACTCCTGAGTCCGCACCCCGAAGACGGCGGCGAGAAGAACCGGGGCGGGCGGATGTCACCGCCCGCCCCGGACTCCCCACTCTGGATTCAGCGGGCCGGCCCGGCCACCGACCAGGCCGGGCTCCGCCGCTCAGCCAGTCAGGATGAACCTCTCCCAGGAGCCGACCGACGTGCGGTTGGCGATCAACGCCCCCGCCCCGGCGTTCTCGGCGGCCACGATCTGGTTGTTGGCCAGTGCCCGCAGGCCGACCGTCCCGTCCGAGTTGGTGATGATCTGGAAGGTCTCCCACGGTCCGACCGTCGTGCGGTTGGCGACCAACGGCTCCGCGCCCGCGTTCTCGGCGCAGACGTACAGCCCGTTGGCGCGTGACCGGAGGGCGATGTTGCCGTTGCCGGCGTCCACCCGGTCGAACTGCTCGGTCGTCGAGACGCTGGCCTTGTTGGCGATCAGCGGATTGGTGCCGACGGCCGACACGTACTGGTTGTTGACCTGCGCCCGCAGCGTGATCCCCCCGCTGGGGGTGGTGGTGCCGGTGGTGAAGGTGAACGCGTCGACGTCGAACAGGTTGCCCGAGCCGCCCTTGAACACCAGGTACAGCGTGGTCGACGCGCTGGGCGGGTTGCTGATCGCGCCGGACACCTCGGTGAAGGTCTCCCAGCTACCGGTCACCGGCACCGTGACGGTGCCCAGCAGGCTGCCGGTGGCGGAACCGGCACGGACCTCGATGGTGCCACCGGCACCGGCCGAGGATACCCGGGCGGTGAACCGGGTCGCGTTGGACAGGTTGTACGGCTGGTACGAGATCCAGTCGTTGTTCTCGATGAACCCGGCGGTACGGCCACCCTCGGCGTTGGTGTGGTCGGTGGCCTGGACGCCGGACTGGGCGCTGAAGTGCTCACCCTGCCGGTGCTTCGGCTGCAGGGTCTTGATGCTGTGCGTGGTGAGCCCACCGTTGTCGGTGTAGGCGGCGTCGAAGACGCCGTAGATGTTGGCCGCCGAGTCGTGCTCCCCGTCGGTCGGCACGGTGATCGAGCCGCTGCACCCGTTCTTCGAGGTGATCTGGTGGGCGTGACTGTCGTGCCCCAGCGCGTAGGTCAGGCTGACCTTGGAGCAGTCGATCGTGCCGTCCTGCGGGTCGCTCACCGAGATCTGGTACGGCACCGTGTCACCGAAGGTGAACAACTGCCCGTCGGCGGGCGCGGTCAGCGTCACCGTCGGGGCCGTGTTGCCGACGGTGATGACCAGGCTCGCCGTGCCGGACAGGCCGGTCGGGTCGGTGACCTTCAAGGTGGGGGAGTACGTGCCGTTCGTGGTGTACGTCTTCGTCGGGTTGGCCGCCGTCGACGTGGTGCCGTCGCCGAACGTCCACAGGTAGCTCAGCGCCCCACCCTCGGGGTCGGAGCTGCCGGCCGACGAGAAGGTGACAGTCAACGGGTTGACCCCCGACGTGGGGTTCGCCGAGGCGACAGCGATCGGGCTGCGGTTGCCACCACCGATGTACTCGATCCGGAAGAGCGCCTGGTTGTTCGAGCCGGTGCCGTAGTCCAGCACGTAGAGCGCGCCGTCCGGGCCGAAGGCCATGTCCATGACCTGCGTGCCGCTCCACGGGAAGTTGGAGATCTCCCCGCGCGAGCCGTCGGAGTTGACCGCGATGGCCTTGATCCAACGGCGGCCGTACTCACCGGCGAAGAACTGGCCGTTGAGCGACTGCGGGAACTTGATGCTGGAGTTGAGCGAGGCGTCGTACCGGTAGACCGGCCCACCCATCGGCGACTCCGAGCCGCTGCCGAACTCCGACGGTGAGCCGGAGTCACCGGCGTACTTGATCCAGGCCGGCTTCGCCGCGGGCAGCGTGCCGAGGCCGGTGTTGCGGAACGAGTTGTTGGTCGGCCCGCCCGTGCAGTTGTACTTGGACTGCGACGGCCCGGACGGGAAGGTGTATTCATTGTATGTTTCCGTGCTGGTGTTGGTCCCCGTGCAGTACGGCCAGCCGAAGTTGCCGGGCGCCGCGATGCGGTTGAACTCCACCTGACCCTGGGGGCCGCGGCTGGAGTTCGTGGACCCGGCGTCGGGGCCGTAGTCGCCGAGGTAGACGACACCGGTGGCCTTGTCGACGCTCATCCGGAACGGGTTGCGCAGACCCATCGCGTAGATCTCCGGGCGGGTGCCCGACGTGCCGGGGGCGAACAGGTTGCCCGACGGGATGGTGTACGTGCCGTCGGCCTGCGGCTTGATCCGCAGCACCTTGCCGCGCAGGTCGTTGGTGTTGCCCGCGGAGCGCTGCGCGTCGAACTGCGGGTTGCGGTTCGTCCGTTCGTCGAGTGGCGCGTAGCCGGACGACTCGAACGGGTTGGTGTCGTCGCCGGTGGTCAGGTACAGGTTGCCGGCGGCGTCGAAGTCCAGGTCACCGCCCACGTGGCAGCACTGCCCACGGTCGTTGGCGACCTGGAGCACGATCTTCTCGGTGCCCAGGTTGAGCGTGTCGTCACTGTTGAGGGTGAACCGGGACAGCCGCAGGTGCCCCTTCCACCGGTCCCAGTCAGACTGCGAGCCGGTGGTCGGGGCGTCCCCGGACGGGGTGCTCAGCGTGGGCGAGTAGTACAGGTAGATCCACCGGTTGGTGGCGAAGTTGGGGTCCACGGCAACGCCCTGCAACCCCTCCTCGTCATGGGTGTAGACGGACAGGGTGCCGGACACCTTGGTGTTGCCGGCCACGTCGGTCACCCGCAGCACGCCGTTGCGGGCGGTGTGCAGCACCGAGCGGTTGGGCAGGACGGCCAGGGACATGGCCTCACCCAGCTCGGCCGAGCCGGTGGCGAGTTTGACCTGCTGATAGTCGGAGGCGGGAATGACCGCCGCCTGGGCGGTCGACGGTGCGGCCACAGCCAGGGTCACGCTCGCGACGGTGGTGACCGCCGCGAGGAGAGCCCGGGGCCAGCGCCGGGGGTACGAAAGCATGATCGTCCTTTCTCGACGACCGGTGGACGGGCGCGCGGGGGCGCACCACGACCAGATGGGGTTCGTGGGGAAACGTGCGGGGGACCAGGTCAGCCGGTGACGAGGTCGAACTTCTCCCACTGACCGATGGAGGTCCGGTTCGCGATCAGCGCGGAGGCGCCCGCGTTCTCGGCCGCGACGTAACGGTTGTTCACAGTGGCCCGCAGGCTCACCGTGCCATCGGAGTTGCGCACGAGCTGGAACGTCTCCCACGCGCCCGCGGTGGCCCGGTTGGCGATCAGCGCGGCGGCACCGGCGTTCTCGGCGGCGACGAACTGCCCGTTGCCCTTGGAGCGCAGCGCCACATTGCCGTTGGCGAGGTTGACCAGGTCGAACCGCTCGGTGGTGCCGACGCTGCTGCGGTTGGCGATCAGCGCGGTGGTGGCGTTGAGCGCGCTGACGTACTGGTTGTTGGCCCGGGCCCGCAGCGTGGAGCCGCTCGGCGGCGGGGTCGTGGTGCGCGGCGAGCAGTCGGCCGTGACGGAGCCCGCGGCGACCTGGAGACCGCCGAGCAGCATCCGGGTGAAGTTGGGGTCGGTGTACGACGCCTCGGTGTGCCCGAGACCCGTGTACCACGCCCGTCCGCCGCCGTACGCCTTGCACCAGGTGATCGGGTGGTCGCCGCCCATGTTGCCGCCGCTGTAGGACGACTCGTCGAGGCTGGCCAGGACCCGCGCGCTGGAGCGAGGGTTGGTGCGGTAGTTGTACCACTCGTCGGAGCGGACCCAGGTGTCGCTCAGGTGGGCGGTCGACGGGTTGGTCCGGTCCTCGATCTTCACGGTCGCGGTCTGGATCGCCGGGTGCGAGTCGAACCACGCCCCGACCAGCGAGCCGTACCACGGCCAGCTGTACTCGGTGTCGGCGGCGGCGTGCACGCCGACGTACCCGCCACCAGCGGCGATGTACGACTCGAAGGCCGTCTGCTGGCTGGCGTTGAGGACGTCACCGGTCGTCGACAGGAAGACCACCGCCTGGTACTGGGCCAGGTTGCTGGTGGTGAACTGGGCGGCGTCCTCGGTCGAGGTCACGGTGAAGCCGTTGGCGGAGCCGAGCTGCTGGATCGCGGCGATGCCGTTCGGGATGGACGAGTGCCGGAAGCCGGCGGTCTTGCTGAACACCAGGACCTTGGTCAGCGGCGCCGCCGAGGCCGGCGTCGGAAGGGCCACGAGGCTGGTCAGGAACACGGCCAGGCCGGTGACGAGTGCTGACAGACGGGGACGGGAACGCATGCTCTTGCTCCTCTGCTGAGCGTCGACCCGGGCGCGCGTCACGGAGCTGTGGGGGCTCGCCGGGGCCGAGATGGCGGTGGTACGGAGCCGGGCCGCCGATGCTCGGCTGAGATGGTGCGGGGTGGTGCCGTGCCGCTGGGGATCGTCCTGCGGGGGAGCGCGACGCTGCGCGGTGCGGTTGCCGTGCCGGTGCTCCCCGCCCGCCGAGGGGGGAGCGTCGCGTCGCTGCCGACAGCGCCAGGAGACGGCTGGCGCGACGGCGACGACGTGTTCACGATGGCAGCGACGACGACCTCAGCCGGCCAACATGGACGATCGAAGCTCATCAACATGCATCGCTGACGCAGTAAACCTCCGATGTCTGCGCTCCGTCAAGCCCGCGCCCGTCGGCTACCACCCACTGGACGGGGCCACCAGAACCCTTCAGCCCGGCACGGCCGCCGGTGCGAGTGTCAGCTGTTTGATCTGGCGCAGCATCAGCGCGGTCTCGACGGTGCGGATGCCGTCCAGAGCGCCGATCTTGTCGTTCAGGTACGCGTACAGCTCCTCGGTGCCCCGGCAGCGGACGGCAGCGATGATGTTGGTCTGGCCGGTGGCCGCGGCGGCAAACTCCACCTCCGCGTGCTCGGCGAGCGCATGCCCGACCGCGGCCAGCGCGGACCCTGTGGGGTGCGCTGCAACCGGCCCAGCAGCAGTTCGTCGCGGGCGGCGCGACTGCGGGGCCTTATCTCGCAGACCACCTCACTGCCGCCGGAAATCAGCGCGACGTAGGAGGTGTCCGGGCGGCCGGCGCGGGAGCCGCCGCGGCGAGTGCGGTCCGGACGGTCTCCGCCATCGGGTCGCCCGGGTGCTCGATCCAGTGCTGGACGGCGACCCGGAGGATGGCCAGGAAGGTCGCGGCCAGGAGGCGGGAGCGCAGTGCCACGTCGTCGTCGGTGAGCCGGTGGGCGAGTTCCGCGGCCAGCTCGCGCTCGATCGCGGCGTACGCCGCCACCTGGTGTGGGGCCAGACCGGGGTGTCCGCGTAGCTTCCGGCGCTGGGTCAGCCAGGAAGGCTCAGAATCGCCGAAGACCTCCTCGGTGAGGCGCTCGGCTGCCCGGCTCAGGACGGTCCACGGCGCCTCGTCGACGGGCTGTTCGCGGATCAGCTGCAACAGCCGGTGCAGGCGCATGGTGTCGCCGTGGAAGAGGGCCTGCTCCTTGTTCGAGAAGTAGTTGGAGAAGGTCCGCCGGGAGACGTTGGCGGCGTCGGCGATCGCCTCGACCGTCACCGCGTCGATGCCCTCGTCGGCGGCGAGGCGGAGGGCCGCCTCGTGCAGGGCGAGGCGGGTGGCCGCCTTCTTGCGCTCCCGCAGACCGGTCGTCTCGTCCATCGCACCGAGGGTACGTGCGGGTGAGCGACTTCTCAATGAGCAAACTTGCCTAGTGGGCAAGATCGGTGAATGCTTGCTTGAGGCAACCAACTCTCGTGTGGGAGCAGACGTGGAAAGCGGCGCTCGTGAACTCGGCCTTCGCCTGTACGACCTGGTCAGAAGCGTTCGACTGCTGAAGCAGCGCCGGGCTGACGAGCGGCCGGCGATCCCGGCGGGCATGCTCGGCATGCTCGTGCAGATCGATCTGCTCTCCAGCGACTGCCACGCACGCGACCTGGCCGACCGCACTCGGCTGGACGCGTCGACCGTCAGCCGCTCGGTCGCAGCGCTCGTCGCGCACGGCCTGGTGGAGCGGCGGCCGGACCCGAGCGACAAGCGGGCGACCTTCCTGGCGGTCACCCCGGCCGGCCGTGCCGCCCTGGCCGACAGCCACCGCTGGTACGGCGAGGTGCTCGCACGAGCGCTCGCCGACTGGACTCCCGACGAGGTGGCGGCGCTCAGTGCCGCCCTGGGCCGGTTCACCGGCGACATCGAGGTCGCCCTCGGAAACAACGACAACGACAACCTGGAGGCCGCGCGATGAGCGCACCCACCATCACGGCCGGCGCTGAGCCGATGACCCATCGGCGGACACTGGAAGCGCTCAGTGGCCTGCTGCTGGTGCTCTTCGTCGCGATGTTGAGCAGCACGGTCGTCTCGACCGCGCTACCGAAGATCATCGGATCACTGAACGGCTCGCAGACCCAGTACACCTGGGTGGTCACCGCGACCCTGCTCACCGCGACGGCAACCACCCCGATCTGGGGCAAACTGGCCGACCTGTTCAACAAGAAGACCCTCATCCAGGTCGCCATCGTGGTCTTCCTGGTGGGCTCGGTCATCGCGGGCTTCTCGCAGAGCGCCGGCCAGCTCATCGCCGCCCGCGCCTTCCAGGGCATCGGGGTCGGCGGCCTGCAGGCCCTCGTCCAGGTGGCGATCGCGGCCATGATCCCGCCGCGCGAGCGGGGCCGCTACAACGGTTACCTCGGTGGCGTCATGGCCGTCGCGACGGTCGGCGGCCCGCTGCTCGGCGGCCTCATCGTCGACACGTCCTGGCTCGGCTGGCGCTGGTGCTTCTTCGTCGGCGTGCCGGTAGCAGCCATCGCGCTGATCCTGCTCCAGGCCACCCTGCACCTGCCGACCGTCCGGCGCGAGAACGTCAAGATCGACTACCTGGGTGCCAGTCTCATCGCCGCTGGCGTCAGTCTGCTGCTGATCTGGATCTCCTTCGTCGACAGCTCGTTCGCCTGGGCCTCCTGGCAGACCGCGGCCATGGTGGGCGGCACGCTCGTCCTGCTCGCCCTGGCGGTCTGGGTCGAATCGCGTGCTGCCGAGCCGGTCGTCCCGCTCGGCATCGTGCGGCAGCACACCACCGCGCTGGCTATCCTCGGCAGCCTCGCGGTCGGCATGGCCATGTTCGGCGGTGCTGTCTTCCTCGGCCAGTACTTCCAGATTGGCCGTGGCTACAGCCCGACCGAGGCAGGCCTGCTCACCATCCCGATGATGGCCGGCGTTCTCGGCTCCTCGATCGTCGCCGGTCGGCTGATCACCAAGAGCGGAAAGATCAAGCCGTACATCGTCGCCGGCTCGATCCTCCTCGTCGCCGGGTTCGCCCTGCTCGGCACCATCGACCACGAGACCTCGCTCGTCCTGGTCGGCGCCGCCATGTTCATCGTCGGGGTCGGCGTCGGCATGACCATGCAGAACCTCGTTCTCGCCGTTCAGAACACGGTCTCGCTCAAGGACATCGGCGCGGCCAGTTCCAGCGTCGCGTTCTTCCGGTCGCTCGGCGGCACCATCGGCGTCTCCGTTCTGGGCGCCGTCCTCGCCCGTCGGGTCAGCGACCAGATCACCCACGACCTCGCCGCCGCCGGGATCCCCACCTCCGGCAGCGCGGGTGGCAGCAGCAACCTCAACATCACCGCGCTGCCGGAGCAGATCCAGGAGATCGTCCGGGCCGCGTACGGCGACGCCACCGGACACATCTTCCTCATCTCCGCCGCCATCGGGGTCGTCGGCATCATCGCCGCGCTCCTGCTCAAGCCGATCACCCTGCGGACCAGCCTCGACCTGCCGGACGCCGCCACGTCGACGGCCGTCGCCGCCGACGCGATCGACGGCGCTCCCGCCTTCGACCAGGTGCGCGCCGACACCACGCAGGACGGACCGACCCCCCGACGCTGACGTCGGGCCGTCCGACCCGGGGCCGCCGCCGTCCGAAGACGGCGGCGGCCCCGGTCTGTCCAGCCAGGGCCTGCCACAGGCCGGCCAGTCCTTGTGAAACAGGCCCTAGGGCCGGTACGAGCGAACGTCACCGAATCGAGGGGTCTGTGGAAACCGCGGAGCTGCCAGCGGCGCGGCCGGCGGCACCCGCCCGGCGAGCCGCCGCACTGCGCCGGGCTCTACGTGAGCTGGGGCTCGTCGCCGCACTGTTTCTCATCTACAAGGCGGCTCGGGTGGCGGGGGCCGACCGGGGGCCGACCGCTGTGGGAAACGGGGAGTGGATCTGGCGGGTGGAGCGCCTGTTCCACCTGCCCAACGAGGCCGCCTTCCAACGTCCGGTGCTCTCCCACGAGCTGTTGGTGCACCTGGCCAACGGCTACTACGCGTACGTGCACTTCCCCGCCACGGCCCTTTGTCTGATCTGGCTGTACGTACGACACCCCGTGCGTTATCTCTGGACGCGTCGCATGCTCGCCGGGCTCACCGCGGCGGCACTGGCGCTGCACTTCCTGGTCCCGCTGGCACCGCCGCGACTGACCGCCCTGACCGGCATGGTGGACACGGGCAGCCGTTACGGGCCCGCCGTCTACGGCCCACCCGACACGGACGCGTTGAGCAACCAGTACGCCGCCATGCCCTCCCTGCACGTCGGCTGGGCTCTCGCCGTCGCCGTCGCGCTCATCACGGTGACCGGCGGGCGCGTGCGGTGGCTGTGGCTGGCGCACCCGCTCGTCACCCTGCTGGTTGTCGTGACAACGGGCAACCACTACTGGCTCGACGGCATCGTCGCGGCCGTGCTGCTCGCCATCGTCTGCCTCGTGCTGCCCAGGCCCCGCACCGGCGACCAGCACACCCACCCGCCGACACGGCACCCGGCCGGATGGCCCCGTCAGCGCGTACGGGCTCCGCAGGCGCCGCCCGTTCACCCACCCGGGCGAGCCGACGCCGGTGACGTGGTGCGAACGCCATAACCGCTCGTGCGCCCGTCAACCGGTCGGCTCCGGTTCACGTGCCTGCCAGCTCAGGTGGTCGCGGTGCAGCCGTTGCACGGCTGTCCAGCCGAACGCGAACGGTAGGGCACCCATGGCGACGAGTCCCAGGACGTCCGATCCGGTCACGTCGAAGACGGCGCCCACGTCGCCGAACAGTTGGGCGACGGTCTGGAAGGCCACGTGGAAGCCGATGCCCGCCCAGATGTCGCCGGTGGCGACCCGGAAGCCACCCAGGAGCAGAGCGAAGACGAAGAACAGCAGCAGTCTGTCGAGGGAGGTGGCGGCGCCGACGAGGAACCCGAACAGGGTGAACAACACGGACTGTCCGAGGACGGCCTGCCAGGCCGGCAACCGGGTGGCGAGGTTGCGCTGGAGGTAGCCGCGGAAGACGAGCTCCTCCGGTAGCGCCTCGTACAGGAAGACGAGGACGACCAGCAGCGCCGCCACGCCCAGGGCGTGTGTCGCGGAGGTGCGCGGGCGGATCTCCACCCAACCGAAGCCGAGGCAGAGCGCGAACCCGACGGCGGCGGGGATGAGCCAGCAGGCCACGCCGAGCAGCAGTCGCCGCCAGCCGGTGCGCAGTGAGGGCAGCCCGAGGCCGGTCCAGGGGCGACGGTCGAGCAGGCGACGGGCGGCCACCACCAGGGGGACGACGAGCACCGTCGTGAGGATGGCCCTGGCCACATGGGTCGGGCGGTCGTAGTCACGATCGAGAAGAGCCCCGATAAGCAGCCACACCAGCACGGCGCCGACGGACACGACGAGGACCCGCCAGGGCAGGGCGAGACGAGGTCCGGCGCTCACCACGCGCAGCGTAGCCAGCGGTGGCAAGGTGACCGGTCAGCGACCGAGGACGAGGTAGGCGAGTCCGAGAACGCCGCGATAGCCGTCGACGTACTCGCGCAGGCGGTCGTCGAGTTCCGCGCGGACGTCGGCCGCCCGGGGGTCCTCCGGGTAGCTGAGCAGCCACTCCTGGCGGCCCGCCAGCCAGGTGGATTCGAAGTCGTCCCACTCCCGTTGGTCGGCGGTGCTCAGGTGCAGCACCCGCCAACCCCGCCCACGGGCGGCCTCGACGAGCCCCGGCAGATCCGTGACCTCCGCTCCGAAGGTCTGCTCGATAGTCGGCGTGGGGGGACGCTCCCAGTACGCGTCGCCGAACAGCAGCCTGCCGCCGGGCCGGACCACCCTGGCGAGGGCGTCGAGGGCGGCGTCGGTGCCACCGAAGGCGTGCGCCGAGCCGATGCAGAGGACCCGGTCGGCGGGCTCCTGCCAGGCGGCCGCTTCCCCCATCACGAAGGCGACGTGTCGGTTCAGGGACCGCCCCGCGGCCAGCCGCCGCCCCCGGGCGAGGGCAGCGTCGTCGGTGTCGACGCCGACGCCCCTCGTCGCGACCGGGCCGGACACGCCTCCGGCGGCGACCGCCCGCAGCAGCAGCTCACCCCAGCCGCAGCCGAGGTCGAGCACGCGCGCGCCGGGGCGGACGTCGAGTCGTTGCAGCAGCAACGCCGCGTGCTCCTGCGACAGCGGAGTGTTCCAGCGCATCCGGGCGTAGCGGCTGGCGGCGAGGTGGTCGGTTGACTGCATGCGTTGAGGGTGTCAAGGCGTGATCGTCGGCGTGCGCCGGGTCCGACACCCCGGCGTACGGCAGGATCGGTCAGATGGGCGCGGAGCAGGCGGGGCCGTTTCGGCGGCCGACCCCGCAGGAGGTGGCGGCGGCGGCCGGCCGGGGCCTGGCGGACGTGATCGGCCCCGGCCTGCGGGTGCTGTTCTGTGGCTTCAACCCGGGCCTCTACTCGGCCGCGGTCGGGTTGCCCTTCGCCCGCAAGGGCAGCCGATTCTGGCCGGCCCTGCACGGCGGCGGCTTCACCGACCGGGAGCTGCGCCCGTGGGAACACGACGAGTTGCTGCGCCACGGTCTGGGCATCACCAGCCTGAGCAACCGGGCCACCGCCCGCGCCGACGAACTGACGTCGGCGGAGCTGGTGGCCGGCGTGACGGGGCTGGCGGTGAAGGCGCAGCGGTACCGGCCCCGGTGGGTGGCCATTCTCGGCGTGACCGCGTACCGGATCGCCTTCGTCCGGCCCCGGGCCGCGCTGGGTCCGCAGCCGGACCGGCTGGGCCCGGCCCGGCTCTGGGTGCTGCCCAACCCCAGTGGCCTGAACGCGCACTTCCCGCTGCCGGCGTTGACCGCCGAGTTCGGCAAGCTGCGCCAGGAGATCGACGGCTAGGACGCCTCGGCGGCCAGCGCCTGGTAGTAGGGCTGCATCGCGGGGTGGTAGTCGTCGAACCGGGGGAGGGGTGAGCCGTCCCGGGAGGCGAACAGCATGTCCAGGTAGTACTCCCAGCCGGCGCCGACCTCGGCGATGCCCTCCACGCTGGTGAGGTGCTGGACGAACCGCAGCTCGGTGGTGCCGTCGGTCTCGGTCAGCGCCATCTCCAGCAGCCAGGTCCCGTAGCTGTCGATCATCGACACGGCGAGGCGTCGCTCTGGCTCGCACGCGTCGATGCGCACGTCACACCAGGGCTGCTGCTCCTCGTACGCCATCTGGACCTGGATGGTCCGTCCGGGCGCGGCGTCGCCCTTCCAGGGGCCGAACCAGCGGGCCGTGCGCTCCGACTCGGTCAGGCTGGCCCAGACGTCCGTCGCCGGGGCGCGGAACGTCCGGGTCAGGACGAGATCGTGGCCGGTGGCGGTGCGAAACAGGCGTCCGGCGGGTGTACGGGTCATGCCGTGTGCTCCCTTCGGTGCTCCGCCGGGCCGCGGCCGCGGCGCTCTCGGCGGGTGCGATAGACCTCGGTCTCCAACGCGTCGAGGTGCCGCTCCCACCGGTCGGTGGCCGCGAGCGCGGCGAGCCAGTCGACCAGCGGGGCGAGCGGGCGCGGATCGAATCGGTAGATCCGCTGTCGGCCGACCATCTCGTCGTGCACCAGACCGCTCTCGCGCAGCAGCCGCAGGTGGCGGCTGATCGCCGGTCGACTGATCACGAATCGCTGGGCGATGTCGCCCGCGGACAACGGCTCGTCGCGCAGCAGGGTCAGGATGTGCCGTCGTACCGGGTCCGCGATCGCGGTGGCCACCTCGTTCACCCGGAAAGCGTAACCTATCGGTTACGGGTTAGCGTGGTGAAGGCCACGGACGGCCGCATCTCACGGCGTCGATGTGGGCACATGATCACTTGACCTGGCACTCTGTAAGGCATGGCCGCCCTCCTTCGCTCCCGCCTGACCGACTGGACGTTTGTCGTACCCGTGCTCGCCGTCCTGATATTGATGGTCACCTGGGGGCGGAGCCTGCCTGGGCCCGTCATCGTGGTTGTCGCGGTGCTGCTGGGCGGCGCGGTGCTCGCGGCCGTGCACCACGCGGAGGTGGTCGCCCACCGGGTGGGGGAGCCGTACGGATCCCTGGTGCTCGCCGTCGCGGTCACCGTGATCGAGGTGGCCCTGATCGTCACGCTCATGATCAGCGGGCCGGAGAAGACCCAGTCGCTCGCCCGCGACACCGTCTTCGCCGCCGTCATGATCACCTGTAACGGGATACTCGGCCTGTCCCTGCTGCTCGGGGCGCTGCGCCGCCGAGTGGCCGTGTTCAACCCGGAGGGCACCGGCGGCGCGCTGGCCACCGTGATCACCCTGGCCACCCTGAGCCTGGTCATCCCCAGCTTCACCACGGCCCGCCCCGGCCCGGAGTTCAGCCCGGCCCAACTCGTCTTCGCCGCCGTCGCGTCGCTGGCCCTGTACGGGCTGTTCGTGCTCGTGCAGACCGGCCGGCACCGCGACTACTTCCTGCCGGTCGACAGCCGGGGCAAGGTCATCGAGACGGAGGAGCACGCCAAGCCGCCCACGACCCGCGCGGCGATGGTCAGCCTGATCCTGCTGCTGGTGGCGCTGGTCGCGGTGGTCGGCGACGCCAAGACGGTCTCCCCGACCATCGAGGCTGGGGTCGCGGCGGCGAACCTGCCGCACGCGTTCGTCGGCGTGATCATCGCCCTGCTGGTGCTGCTGCCGGAAACCCTGGCCGCCGCCCGCGCCGCCCGCCGCGACCGCGTCCAGACCAGCCTGAACCTCGCGCTCGGCTCCGCGATGGCCAGCATCGGCCTGACCATCCCGGCCATCGCGATCGCCTCGATCTGGCTGGACGGCCCGCTGCTGCTCGGCCTCGGCGGCACCCAGCTCGCGCTGCTCGCGCTGACCGCCGTGACCGCGGTGCTGACCGTCGTGCCGGGCCGGGCAAACGTGCTGCAGGGTGGCGTACACCTGGTGTTGATGGCCGCCTTCGTCTTCCTGGCCGCGAGCCCCTGACCGTCACACGCCGCCGCCCGCGAGGCGGTCCGCGCGGGCGTTCAGGTAGCGCTGCTGCGCCAGGTTCGTCGACCGGGACGCCGCCATCCGGTACGCCTCCCGCGCGGCGACCCGCTCACCCACCAGCTCCCACAGGTGGGCGCGGGCGGCCGGCAGCCGAGGGTCGTCGGCCAGGCGCGGGTCGTCGGCCAGGTCGGCGAGCAGCGCCAGACCGGCCGACGGACCGCGGCTCATCGCCACCGCCACCGCGTGGTTGAGCGCCACCACCGGGTTGTCGGACATGCCGAGCAGCACCTCGTACAGGGCGGTGATCTGCGGCCAGTCGGTCTCCGCCGCACCGGGTGCCTCGTCGTGCACGGCCGCGATGGCCGCCTGGAGCTGGTACGGCCCGACGACCCCGCGCGGCAGTGCCCCGGTGATCAGCTCGACCCCCTCGGCGATCTGGTCGGCCCGCCACCGGCGCCGGTCCTGCTCGGCCATCGGCACCAACTCGCCGTGCGGCCCGAGCCGGGCCGGCGCGCGGGCGTCGGTGAGCAGCATCAACGCGAGCAGCCCGGTGACCTCGGGATCGTCGGGCAGCAGTCGGTGCACCAGGCGGGTCAGTCGGATCGCCTCGGCGGTCAGGTCGGCGCGCAGCAACCCGGGGCCGGCCGTGCGCGCGTAACCCTCGGTGAAGATCAGGTAGAGCACGTGCAGCACGGCGGCGAGCCGGTCCGCGCGCTCCGGGTCTGTCGGCGGCGCGAACCGCAGTCCAGTGTCGCGGATCCGTTGCTTTCCCCGGCTGATCCGCCGGGTCATCGTCGCCTCCGGCACCAGGAACGCACGCGCCACCTCGGCGGTGCTCAGCCCGCCCACCGCACGCAGTGTGAGCGCGATCTGCGACGCCGGCGACAGCGCCGGGTGGCAGCACAGGAAGAGCAGGATGAGTGTGTCGTCCGCGTCGGCCGTCGGTTGGTCAGCCGCCGGAGCGCGCCAGTGCTCCGGCAGCACCCACCGCGCCACCGTGTCCTCCCGCCGCCTCCGGGCCTGCTCCCGGCGCAGCAGGTCGGTCAGCCGGCGGGACGCGACGGTGATCAGCCAGCCGCGGGGGTTGTCCGGTACGCCGTCGCGCGGCCAACCGCCCGCCGCCGCGATCAGCGCCTCCTGCACCGCGTCCTCGGCGGTGTCGAAGTGCCCGTAGCGACGTACCAGCGCGCCGAGGACCTGCGGCGCCAGCTCGCGCAGCAGGTCCTCGACGGGTGTCTCCGGCATCGGTCAGTCGGCCAGGTCCTCGATGCCCTCCAGCACCGGCCGCACGTCCACGTACCCGCCGGGGGCGTTGGGGTCGACCAGACCGGCGGCGATCTCGGTGGCCCGGTCGAAGCTGGCGCACTCCACGATCGTGTAACCCGCCAGGACCTCCTGCGTCTCCGGGTACGGCCCGTCGGTGACCACGGGTGCGCCCTCGCGTACCTGCACCCGGCGCGCGTGCACCGGCTCGCTCAAGCCCTGGGCGTCGACCAGCTCCCCGGACTCGGCCAGCGCCTGGTGGAACGTCTCCATGTGCTGGTGCATCGCCGCGATCTGCTCGGCCGACATCGCCGGCCGGTCGGAAGCCCGCCCCGACAACACGTCGTAGTCCTGCTGCGATCCGTAGAGCAGAATCATGTACTTCACGGGTGCTCCCTCCTGTTCCGCGGTGCCGCCGCGGCACCGCCTCACCAGAAACGTCGAACCCGACCCCCCACCCCGGACACCCCACCCCCACCAGAACTGTTGATCATGAAGTTATCGTCACGACACGCCGAGCCGAGTGACGCTAACCTCATGATCACCGAGGACCGGTCCTGGCGGCGTGAAACCGGTGGCTGGGCGTTCCGGTCGCATCGTTGGGGTACTACCACCGCGAGCACCGATGTCTGGGGAGGCACAGTGGGCACACGGTCGAGGCGCGATGCCCGAGGCCCGGTGGCCGCCCTGCTGATCGCCGCGCTGGTGTCGCTCGCCTGCGCGGGCGGCGGGCTGGCCGAGCCGGAGGGCGAGCGTCCCGCCCCGGGCCGGTCGCAGGCCTCCCCGGGGCCGAGCACCACCCGGGCCGACAGCACCACCAGCGTCGCCGAGTTCGAGCAGGACGTCGCCGACGCGCAGGAGATCGCCGAACGCTACTGGGCAGCCCAGTTCAAGGAGTCCGGGCAGCGGTTCCAGCCCATCCGGCGGATCACCCCCTACCAGCGGTCGGGAGAGGTGTCCTGCGGCGGTCAGCCGTTGCCCCGCAACAACGCCGTCTACTGCTCGCAGGGCGACTTCATCGCGTACGACGTCGCCTGGTCGGTGGCGGCGTTCCGTCAGGTCGGTGACGCGTTCGTGTTCTACCTGCTCGGCCACGAGTACGCGCACGGCATCCAGGTGCGCCTCGGCATCAACTACAGCTTCACCATCCAGCAGGAGCTGCAGGCCGACTGCATGGCCGGGGCGTACCTCGGTGACTCGGTGCGGGCCGGCGCGCTGACTCTGGCCGAAGGCGACCTGGACGAGTTCCGCGAGGGGGTGGCGGCGGTCGGCGACGACCCCGACCAACCGTGGTTCGCGGAGGGCTCGCACGGCACCGCCGAGCAGCGCACCGACTCGTTCTTCCGCGGTTACGAGCGTTCACTGGAGGCCTGCGACCTGGGCTGAACGGGTTGCCCGGATCACGTCGGCGCCCGTCGCGGTCATCGGCGGTGGCTCGGCCTGGCAGGATCGCCGATGTCGGCCACGACCCTGGAGGATCCGCTGAGCAGCCATCACCCCGCCGCCGTGCTCTTCGACATGGACGGCACGCTGGTCGACAGCGAGAAGCTGTGGGACGTCGCGCTGCAGGAACTCGCCCAGGAGTACGGCGGGGAGCTGTCCGAGGACGCCCGCCGGTCGATCGTCGGCACCGCCATGGCCGAGTCGATGCGCATTCTGCACGACGACCTGGGGCAGCCCGAACGGGATCCGGAGATCAGCGCGGCGTGGATCAACGCGCGGATCCTGGAGCTGTTCCGCACCGGCCTGCCCTGGCGGCCCGGCGCGTTCGAGCTGCTGCGCGCGGTCCGCGCGGCGGGGATCCCCACCGCGCTGGTCACCTCCAGCCCTCGGGCGCTGGTCGAGATCGCCCTGGACACCCTGGGTCGGGACAACTTCGACACAGTGGTCGCCGGTGACGAGGTGGTGGCGGCCAAGCCGCACCCGGAGCCCTACCTGACCGCGGCGCGGCTGCTGGGTGTGCCGATCGAGCGTTGTGTGGCGATCGAGGACTCGGCGACCGGGGTGGCCAGCGCGCTCGCATCCGGCGCGGCGGTGCTGGCCGTACCGGCGGAGGTGGCGCTCGCGAGTGCTGTCGGCGTACGCCAGACGGAGAGCCTGACCGGCTTGGACCTGGAGTTTCTCGCGGCGTTGCTGGCCGACCGGGCCGCGGCGACCGGCTGACGGGTCGACCCGGGTCACGGGCGTTCGGCGAAGACCGCCCCGACCACCTGGTAACTGTCGAACGCTCTCGCGGCCCCCGCGTACGCGGCCAGGTGGATGAACACCTCGACGATCTCCTCCTTGGTCACTCCCGAGCTCAACGCGATGCGCAGCTGGCCGCGCAGCGGCTCGTGGGTGCCGAGGGTGGCGGCGACCGCCACCGAGACGAGGCAGCGGCTGCGCAGGTCCAGGCCCTCCCGGGGCCATGCCTCGCCGAAGGTCTGCACGGTGGCGAGACGACGGAAGTCCTGCCCTACCGGCGGTTCGCCCTCGCCGAGCGGCAGCACCAGTGGTTGACCGAGGAGCCGCTCGGCGTTGTCGAGTGCCCGCTGGTACGCGTCCTGATCGGTCATGTCACCGGCCCCCGGCTCACCGCCGCGGTCGCCGGCGGGCCGGCGCCCTGCCGGTACCACCAGCCTGGCAGTCGGTCGCTGGCGGCCGCTGTCGAATCGGTCAGCCCGCAACGGCCAATGCCCCCGCTCGCCAGGCGACCGGGGGCATCGATGGTGCCGATCAGTCGTGGGCGATGGCGCCCAGGACGTTGATCCGGGCCGCCCGGATGGCCGGCAGCACCGCTGCCACCACCCCGATGATCGCGGCGAGGCCGAGGAAGACTCCCATCTGCCCCCAGGGAAGGATCAGGTCGGTGATGCCCTCGTCCTTGAGCGCCTCGACCACCGCGGCGCCGAGGCCGGTGCCGACCACCACGCCCAGCAACGCGCCGAACACGGAGATCACCACCGCCTCCACCGTGATCATGCCCATCGTCTGGCCGCGGCGCAGGCCGATCGCCCGCAGCAGACCCAGCTCGCGGGTCCGCTCCAGCACCGACAGCGCCAGGGTGTTGATGATGCCGAGCACGGCGATGATGATGGCCAGCGCCAACAGGATCTGGATCATCGTGAGCAGGCCGTCGAGCGAACTCGTCTGCTGCTCGATGAACGCGTCCCGGTCGGCCACCGACACCTCGGGGCTGTCCGCGAGGAGCGCCTCCACCTGCGGCTGCACGTCGGACACCCGCGCGCCCGGCGCCAGTTGGATGAAGCCCTGGATGGGCTGCGGGATGGCGAAGTCCTTCGCCGCCGCCGGTGGCAACGTCACCGGGTTGGTCAGCTGCGACGACTCGTAGATGCCGCTGACCGTGTACGTGCGGACCTCACCGCGGGTCAGCTGCACGTTCACCGTCGAGCCCACCGACCAGCCACGGGACGTGGCGGTGTCCGAGCTGGCCAGCATCTGGGTCGGCCCGAGCCGGTCGATGTCACCGGCGGTGGCCTTCGCGCCGAAGATCTGCCGCAGCGACGCGATGTCGCTGCTCGCCGCGACCCAGGTGCTCTCGCCGTCGACCCTCGCCATGTCGCCGTACTCGCCGTCGACCAGTTGCACGCCCGGCAGGGCCTTGGCCTTGTCGAGCACACCCGGGTCGAAGCTCGGCGGACGCGGGCCACCCTGCACGCCGGCGATCACCAGTTCGGCCTTGATGGTGTCCTGGGCGAGCGCGCTGATGCTGCCCTTGGCCGAGTCGAGGATCACCGTGACGCCGGTGACCAGTGCGATGCCGACCATCAGCGCCGCGGCGGTGATCGCCGTACGGCGCGGGTTGCGCCCGGAGTTGAGCCGGCCCAGCTTGCCCGGCACCGACCAGGAGAAGATCGCCCCGAGCAGGCTCACCACCGGTCGGCTGATCAGCGGGGTCAGCAGCGCCACGCCGATGAAGGCGAACAGCACCCCACCGAGGATGGTGGGCAGCGTCTGCCCGTCGGCGTTGCCGCTGAGCCCGAGGAACAGCAGTACCGCGCCGATGCCGGTGACCACCGACCCGGTCACGGTGATCTTGGTCAACGGCCGGTCCGGCGTGGCCACGTCCTGCATCGCCGCGATCGGCGGGATCCGTGATGCCCGCAGCGCCGGCAGCAGCGCCGCCACCACCGTGATGACCAGCCCCACGGCGAACGACCCGATCACCGCAGCCGCCGGCACACCGATCCCGGCGAGGGTCAGGCCACCGGCCAGCTTGCCGAACAGGAACGCCAGCAGCGCGCCCACCCCGATGCCGGCGGCGAGGCCGAGCACCGAGGCGATCAGACCGACCGCGATGGCCTCCAGCACCACCGACCCGATGATCTGCCGCCCGCTGGCCCCGATGGCGCGCATCAGCGCCAACTCGCGGGTGCGCTGGGCCACGATGATCGAGAAGGTGTTGAGGATCAGGAACGTACCCACCAGCAGCGCCACCGCGGCGAAGCCGAGCAGGATCTTGTTGAAGAAGGACAGGCCCTCCTTCAGGCTGGCCGATGCGTCCGCGGCCACCTGCTCGCCGGTCTTCACGTCGAAGTCCGCGCCCAGGGTGCGGGCTACGTCGTCGCGCAGCTTCTCGTCGGAGACCCCGTCGGCGGCGCTCACGGTGATGCTGCTGAACGTGTCCGGCTCACCCAGCATCAGCCGCTGCGCCACCGGCGTGGTGAAGAAGACCTCGTTGACCCCGCCGATGGAGTCCCGGTCACCGCTGTAACCGGCGATGCCGACCAGGGTGAAGTCCCGTTTCTTCGACTCGAACGCGGTGAGCACGCCGACCTTCTGGCCGACCTGCACCTTCGCCGTGGTGGCCAGCGACTTGTTGATGACGATCTCGTCCTCGGCCTGCGGCGCACGCCCCTCGCGCAGCTGCATCAGGTCGCTCTCGCCGATCCAGTTCTCGCCCAGCTGCGGCGGACCGAACGAGCTGACCACCTTGCCGTTGCTGCCGATCACCCGGGCGCCGTCGGCGTTCACGATGCCCGTCGCCGAGGCCACGCCCGGCACCTGCTTCACCCGGTCCACCAGGGCGGCCGGCAGGGGAGCGGCGCTCTGCTCGCCCTCCATCTCGTTGACCTGCACCTTCGGCTTCGCCGCGACGTTCACGTCGATTTCGGAGAAGCCGTCGGCGAAGACCGAGTCGAAGGAGCGACCCAGCGTGTCGGTGAGCACGAAGGCGCCGGACACGAACATGACCCCGAGCACGACCGCCAGCCCGGACAGGATCAGCCGGACCTTGCGGGCCAGCAGACTCTTCAGTGTCGCCCGGAACATCAGTTGCCCACCTCAGCCGGAGTGTCCAGCTTCTTCATGGTGTCCAGCACCGTCTCGGCGGTCGGCTCGATCAGCTCCGAGACGATCTCTCCGTCGGCGAGGAAGACCACCCGGTCGGCGTACGCGGCGGCGGTCGGGTCGTGGGTGACCATGACGATGGTCTGGCCGTGCTCGCGGACCGAGTTGCGCAGGAAGCCGAGCACCTCCGCGCCGGAGCGCGAGTCCAGGTTGCCGGTCGGCTCGTCGGCGAAGATCACCTCGGGGCGGGAGACCAGGGCCCGCGCGCACGCCACCCGCTGCTGCTGCCCTCCGGAGAGCTGCGCCGGCCGGTGGTCCAGCCGGTCCCGCAGACCGACCGTGTTGATCACCGTGTCGTACCAGGCCGGGTCCGGCTTGCGCCCGGCGATCGACAGCGGCAGCAGGATGTTCTCCTTCGCGGTCAGGGTGGGCAGCAGGTTGAACTGCTGGAAGATGAACCCGACCTTGTCGCGGCGCAGCTTCGTCAGACCCGCGTCACCCAGCCCGGTAACGGTCGTCTCACCGATCTGCACCGTTCCCCGGGTCACCGAGTCCAGGCCGGCCAGGCAGTGCATCAGCGTCGACTTGCCGGACCCCGACGGCCCCATGATCGCGGTGAAGCGGCCACGTTCGAACTCCGCGCTGACCCCCCGCAGCGCGATGACCTGAGCCTCGCCGCTGCCGTACACCTTCCACACGTCGTTCGCCCGGGCCGCGGCCTGCGCCTGCTGGCCTACCGTCGCGGTCACGTCATCTACCTCTTCCGTCTGTCCGAAAATGCACGCCGCCCCCCGATGGTCCGGCGCGACTGTTCAATCATCGGTGCTGCTCACGCCCGCCCTGTCCGCCCAGGGGCTGATCCGGAGCGGATATTCCGCTGCGGGTGCACCCCCATGTCGGATCAGGGTTGCCCCTGACCTGACGACCGGTCGAGCGTGTTTCCCACCGGCGAACCCCCCGCCGGCTCCGACTGTGTCCCCTCACGTCACAGGAGGGTCAACCGCGCCGGGCCGTCTCCGGTCACGGTAGGTGACGGAGGCAACGGCGGCCGTCCCCCCACGGTGGGATCTTCGAGTACGCCGGGTGAGGTAGTCGGGCCGGCGGCGGCTACGCCCTGGGTCGGACCAACCCCGACTCGTACGCCAGCACGACGGCCTGCACCCGGTCGCGCAGCCGCAGCTTGGTCAGCACATGCCCGACGTGGGTCTTGATGGTTGTTTCGCTGACCGACAGCACCGCCGCGATCTCGGCGTTGGACAGCCCCCGGGCGACCTGCACCAGCACCTCGCGTTCCCGGTCGGTGAGCGCGTCGAGCGCTGCCGACGGCGTCGCCGCCGGGTCGGGCAGCAGCTCGGCGAACCGGTCCAGCAGTCGCCGCAGGATGCGGGGAGCCACCACCGCGTCCCCACCGGCGACCGTGCGGATCGCCGCGATCAACTCCTCGGCGGGCACGTCCTTGGCCAGGAATCCGCTGGCGCCCGCGCGCAACGCGCCCACCACGTACTCGTCCAGGTCGAAGGTGGTCAGCACCAGCACCCGCACCGGCAGTCGGGCGTCGACGATCGCCCGGGTCGCGGCCACCCCGTCCATCCGGGGCATCCGGATGTCCATCAGAACGACGTCGGGCAGCAGCCGGCGGGACAGCTCCACCGCCTCCACGCCGTCACCGGCCTCCGCCACCACGTGCAGGTCACCCTCGGCGCCCAGCACCATCCGGAACCCGGTACGCAGCAGCGGCTGGTCGTCGGCGAGCAGGATCCGCACCGGCCGTCCCGGGGTCGCCCGATCGGTCATCTCGCCTCCTGTCCGGCCTGCCGCACCCGGTCATCCTCGCGTACGTCGGCGGGTGCGTCGCGGATCACCGTAGAGGCCGGCCGGTCACCCTGTCCCGACCGCAGCGGCACCGCTGCGGTCGGGTCCGCCGGGTCGGCGCGGCTCGCCCAGAGACCCGAGGAGGCGATCAGCGTCGACGGAGCCGGACCGACCTCACCGCGACGCGGGGGCGGCCGTCACTCGTCGGCGCCCGGCGCCACCGGAACCGACCGGGAGTCGCGCAGCGGGTCGGCGCTCGCCGCCGCGACCGGGAACGGCGGCGGAGTGCCACCGAAGGTGGGGCAGATCGCCTGGTGGCTGCACCAGTCGCACAGCTTGCTCGGTCGGGGCCGGAAATCCTGCCGGGCGGTGGCCTGCTCGATGGCCCGCCACAGCGCCACCACCGTGCGCTCGAAACGGACCAGCTCGTCGGCGTCCGGCGTGTAGTCCAACACCTCGGCGTCGCGCAGGTAGAGCAGCCGCAGCACCCGGGGCACCACCCCCCGGGTGCGCCACAGCACCAGGGCGTAGAACTTGAGCTGGAACAGCGCCCGCGCCTCGAACGCCTCCCGTGGAGCGCCGCCGGTCTTGTAGTCGACGACCCGCAGCGCCCCGTCCGGGGCGACGTCGAGCCGGTCGAGGTAACCCCTGATCAGCAACTCGTCGTCGACCACCGCCGAGATCAGGCTCTCCCGCTCGGCCGGCTCCAACCGGGTCGGGTCCTCCACGGCGAAGTAGCCCTCCAGCAGCCCGGCGGCCGAACGGAGGAACTCCACCGGGTCGGCCGGCTCCGCGCCGTCGAACACCCCGGCCAGCTCCGGCTGCTCGGTGACCAGCCGGTCCCACTGTGGGGCCACCAGATCGCCGGCGGCCGCCGGTGTGCGGCCCTGCGCGGGCAGGTCGAACAGGCGCTCCAGCACCGCGTGCACCAGCGTGCCCCGGGCCTGTTCCATGGTGGTGCGCTCGGGCAGCCGGTCGATGCTGCGGAACCGGTAGAGCAGCGGGCAGGTCTTGAAATCCGCCGCACGCGACGGCGACAGCGAGGCCCGCACCGTCGGCGGCGCCTGCGCCGCGGTGGAAGGTTGGGGAGTGGTGACCGGTTCCGCCGTCATGTCGGCAAAGGTTAGGGCACCGGTGTGACACCGACCGCCGCCCGCCCCACACAGCGACGGTCCGTAGCATCGTGGCGATGGAGCAGACATCCCGGCCGCCGCGCCGACCCGACCGGCGCCCCGGCCTGAACGTCGGCCGGGTGTTCGGGGTGCCGCTGCACCTCAACGTCTCCATGGTCCTGTTCGCGGTGCTCATCGCCGTGCTGTACGCCGAGTTCGCCCGCCGGCAGCTGGACCTGCCGCAGATCAGCGGCTATCTGATCGGCTTCGGCTTCGTGGTGTCACTGCTCGGGTCGGTGCTGCTGCACGAGCTGGGTCACGCCCTCACCGCCCGGCGGTACGGCATCGGTGTGCGCGGAATCACCCTGGAACTGCTCGGCGGCTACACCGAGATGGACCGGGACGCCCCGTCGCCCCGCGTCGACCTGCTGGTGTCCCTGGCCGGCCCGGCGGTGTCCGCGGTGCTCGGCGTCCTCGCGGTCGCCGCCACGCTCGCCCTGCCCCAGGGGACCGTGGCCCACCAGCTCGCCTTCCAGCTCGCGGTCAGCAACGTCATCGTCGCGCTGTTCAACAGCCTGCCCGGGCTGCCGCTCGACGGTGGCCGGGCGCTGCGCGCCGCGGTGTGGGGCCTGACCCGGGATCGGCACCTCGGCACCGAGGTCGCCGGCTGGGCCGGCCGCGTCGTCGCCGTCGGCACCACGGTCGTGGTCCTGCTGCTCACCGTCACCGACCGCCTGGCGCCGCTGGCGCTGCCGCTGATGCTGCTGGTCGCCGTCACCCTCTGGCGCGGCGCCGGGCAGTCGATCCGGGCCGCCCGGGTCAGCCGCCGGTTCCCGCTGATCGACCTGGCCCGGCTGGCCCGCCCGGTCTGGCCGGTGACCACCGGCACGCCCCTGGCCGAGGCGCAGCGCCGACGCGCCGACGCCGCTCAACCCGGCGCCGCCCTGCTGGTCACCGACTCCACCGGCCGGCCGGTGGGGCTGGTCGACCCGGCCGCAGCCGAGGCGGTGCCCGTCGAGCGCCGGCCGTGGCTGGCGGTGGACGCCGTGGCCCGGTCCCTGGGCACACTTGCCACGCTCGCCCTCGGGTGGGACGGCGAGCGGGTGATGGAGGCCGTACAGACCCACCCGGGCGCGCAGTACGTGGTGACGTCAGGCGAAGATGTCGTCGGCATTCTGCACATCGCGGACCTGGCACAGCTCCTCGAACCCAACCGGAAGATGACACCGTGACCGCAACTCCCTCCACCGTCCCCGCCACCCCGGCGCTGACACCCGTGCACCGAGGGCCGTTCCGGCCCGGCGACCGGGTCCAGTTGACCGACCCCAAGGGGCGGATGCACACCGTGACGCTGGAGCCGGGCAAGGAGTTCCACACCCACCGCGGCATCCTGGCGCACGACACGCTGATCGGGCTCCCCGACGGCAGTGTGGTGACCACCGCCGGTGGCGGCACCGCGTTCCTGGCCCTGCGGCCACTCCTGTCGGACTACGTGCTGTCCATGCCGCGCGGCGCGCAGGTCATCTACCCGAAGGACTCGGCGCAGATCGTCGCGATGGGTGACATCTTCCCCGGCGCGAAGGTCCTCGAGGCCGGCGCCGGCTCCGGCGCGCTGAGCTGCTCCCTGCTGCGCGCCGTCGGCACCGAGGGTGAGCTGCACTCGTTCGAGCTGCGCGACGACTTCGCCCAGATCGCCAAGCGCAACGTCGAGGCGTTCTTCAACGGGCCGCACCCGTCGTGGAATCTGCACGTCGGCGACGTCGCGCAGTGTCAGGAGACCGGCTTCGACCGGATCATCCTGGACATGCTGACCCCCTGGGAGACCCTCGACATGGTCGAGCGGGCGCTGGTGCCCGGCGGGGTGTTCATCGGCTACGTCGCCACCACGCCGCAGCTCTCCGAGCTGGTGGAGGCGCTGCGCGAGCGCGGCGGCTGGACTGAGCCGCGCGCCTGGGAGTCCCTGGTGCGCGACTGGCACGCCGAGGGCCTCGCCGTCCGCCCGGACCACCGGATGATCGCACACACCGCGTTCCTGGTGTCCGCGCGCAAGCTCGCCCCGGGGGTGACCGCGCCGCCGCGTCGGCGCAAGCCCAGCAAGGGCACCGAGGCGTACGCGCAGCGCCGCCAGGACCTGCGCGAGGCGGAGGCGGCCCGACAGGCCGCCGCCGCCCAGGCGGCCGGTGCGCAGCCCGACGGTACGGGGGAGATGGACAGGCCGTGACCATCGAGCTGGGCGTGGGCACCGCCGAGCAGGGGGAGGGGCCGGCATGAGCCGACCGGGCTACGGCGGCGGTGACCTTCCCGCGGTCTTTCCCGACTGGTCGCCGTACCAGGATCTGGAGTCGGCGGCACGGGCCTACCTGCGCGACCCGGACGTCGCCCTGGAGGCACTCGGCGGCGTGCTGCGCGGCGCGTCGGTGCTCGGCTTCACCCTGGAACGCTTCGTCAACGAGGTCAACGGCGTCTGGCAGGAGGTCGTCGTCTGCGACGGCAGCCGCCTGATCCTCTGGCACGGGGAGGACGTGCCGCCGGAGGAGGGCCCCCCGGGCTCGATGACCTCGTCGCTGCGGGTGGTGCCGGTCTCGACCGTCACCGAGGTCGGCTGCCGGCGGCGGCTCAACAGGTCCGAGAGCGGCGAGATCCGGGTCGACAGCATCGACGTCTACCTGCTGCTGACCTCACTGGACGAGGCACCGCCGACCGAGGAGATGGCCGGCACGCCACGGCACGACGCGTTGCGCTTCGGCAAGACCCTCGACGACGGCGGGGCGGGTCAGATCGCCCGGCTGGAGGAGTTCGCGCGGCTGGTCGCCTCGGTCGTCGGTCGTCCGATGCTCTGAGGCGTACCCCTTTCGGGGCCGGCCGGGCCGCGCGGCCCGGCCGGTGGGTCGCTCAGTCCTCGGCGTCCGGGCCGGCGACCTCGACACCGTCGCCGCGCACCACGTGGATGCAGTCGCCCGGGCATTCCTTCGCGGAGTCGATCACCTCGAGTCGCAGGTGCTCCGGCACGTCGACGCGGCTGCCCGGCGCCATCCGCAGCTCACCGTCGGTGCCCTTGACGTAGGCGAGACCGTCGATGTCGAACTCGAAGACCTCTGGCGCGTACTGCACGCAGAGCCCGTCGCCCGTGCAGAGATCCTGGTCCACCCAGACCTGCAGCTGATCGGTCGCGACCTCGGCCACGGTGCACCCCCCATGTTCTCCCGTCCTACGCTTCGACGGTACCCGAACGCCGGTAACGGCCCGTCAGGCCACCCTTGGCGATCAAGGTTCGGTGACGAGGGTGTTGCGTGGGACCGAATCGGCCTCATAGCGGCTAGTGTTAGGGCAGAACGTTCAAGCCCCCCGGGGAGGTGGGACGTGGCAGCACGCAGCGACGACGCGGACTCGCGCGCCGCACGGTGGGAGAAGGAAGCCCACGATCTCTCCACGCAGGTCGCGTTCCTTCAGGAGGAACTCGCTCTGGTGCGGCGCAAGTTGACCGAAAGCCCCCGACACGTCCGGCAGCTCGAAGAGCGGCTGGCGGCCACCCAGGCACAGTTGGCGCGGCTGACCGAGAACAACGACCGGCTGGTGAGCACCCTCAAGGAAGCTCGCACGCAGATCGTGACGCTCAAGGAGGAGATCGACCGGCTCGCGCAACCGCCGAGTGGCTACGGTGTCTTCCTGGCCAAGCACGACGATGGCACGGTGGATGTCTTCACCGGCGGCCGCAAGCTACGGGTCGCGGTCTCGCCCTCCCTCGAGGTGGGTGACCTGCGCCGTGGTCAGGAGGTCCTGCTCAACGACGCGCTCAACATCGTCGACGCGTTCGGCTACGAGCGGGTCGGCGAGGTGGTGATGCTCAAGGAGATCCTGGAGGGGCCAGGTGGCGGGCCGGGTGACCGGGCGCTGGTGGTCTCCCACTCGGACGAGGAGCGCATCGTGCACCTCGCCGAGACGCTCATCGGCTCGGCGATCCGGGCCGGCGACTCGCTCATGATCGAGCCCCGCTCGGCCTACGCGTACGAGCGGATCCCGAAGAGCGAGGTCGAGGAGCTGGTCCTGGAGGAGGTGCCCGACGTCGACTACGGCGACATCGGTGGCCTTCAGTCGCAGATCGAGCAGATCCGCGACGCGGTGGAGCTTCCCTTCCTGCACGCGGACCTGTTCCGTGAGCACCAGCTCCGCCCGCCCAAGGGCATCCTGCTCTACGGCCCGCCCGGCTGTGGCAAGACGCTCATCGCCAAGGCGGTGGCCAACTCGCTGGCCAAGAAGATCGCCGAACGGCAGGGCAAGGAGAAGCACACCAGCTTCTTCCTCAACATCAAGGGCCCCGAGCTGCTCAACAAGTACGTCGGCGAGACCGAGCGGCACATCCGGCTGATTTTCCAGCGGGCACGGGAGAAGGCCGGCGAGGGCACGCCGGTGATCGTGTTCTTCGACGAGATGGACTCGATCTTCCGGACCCGCGGCTCCGGTGTCTCCTCCGACGTGGAGAACACCATCGTCCCGCAGCTGCTCAGCGAGATCGACGGCGTGGAGGGCCTGGAGAACGTCATCGTCATCGGCGCCTCCAACCGGGAAGACATGATCGACCCGGCGATCCTGCGCCCCGGTCGGCTCGACGTGAAAATCAAGATCGAGCGACCGGACGCCGAAGCGGCCAAGGACATCTTCTCCAAGTACATCCTCTCCGGGCTGCCCCTGCACCCGGACGACCTGGCCGAGCACGGGGCCGACGCCCAGGCCACCGTGGCGGCCATGATCGACGCCGTGGTGCTGCGGATGTACTCCGAAACCGAGGAGAACCGCTTCCTCGAGGTCACCTACGCCAACGGTGACAAGGAAGTCCTCTACTTCAAGGACTTCAACTCCGGCGCGATGATCCAGAACATCGTCGACCGGAGCAAGAAGATGGCCATCAAGGAGTTCCTCACCTCCGGCCGCAAGGGGCTGCGCCTGCAGCACCTGCTCGACGCCTGCGTCGACGAGTTCCGCGAGAACGAGGACCTCCCCAACACCACCAACCCCGACGACTGGGCCCGCATCTCCGGCAAGAAGGGCGAGCGGATCGTCTACATCCGCACGCTCGTCTCCGGCGGCAAGGGCGCCGAGGCCGGTCGGTCCATCGAGACCGCCAGCAACACCGGTCAATACCTCTGACCGTCCAGCGGCGGCACCGGATCTCCTCCGGTGCCGCCGCTGCGCGCGTCCGAGCGCGTGCTGCGCCACGCCAAATACCGGCGGGGCCTACGGTCCTCCGCGTTCCGGCTAGACTGCGGCGACTTCGCCGACTTACCCGAACGAGGACCTTCGTGCGTGCCGACGCCACCGTGGAAATGCCAGCCGTGCTAAGCAGCACCGAAGCTCACGAGCCGGTAGCCACACCGACGGCCACCAGGCGTCCCAGGACCAGCCTGCTGCTGGGCCTCCTGCTCGCCTGCTGGCTCGTGCCCCTCGCCGCGAACGCCGTACACGCCGCGTGGCTGCTCCCCCCGGTGGTCCTGCTCGGCACCGCCAGCCTGCTGCGGTCCGGCCGGAGCCTGCTCGACCGGGTGGTCCTCGCCTTCGCCCTGCTCGCCGGCCTCACCTGCGCCGTCGGGCTGCTGTTCACCGTCTGGCCATGGGGCCTGCACCCGGTGCCGGTCACCGGCCTGGCGCTCACCGTCCTGACCCTGGCCGCCGTGCTCTCCCGGCGCGCACCCCGGCTGCCCCGCCCCAGCTGGTCCGACCTGGTCTCCCTCGCCGCCGCGGCCCTCGCCGCCGGCTACCTCGCCACCCCCTACCTGCGGGCCAGCAGCTTCGGTCAGCGACTCAACCTCGCCATGGTCGGCGAGGACAACGGTCGCCACCCCGCCCTGGTCGACGTGATCGGCCGCGTCGGCGGATACCTCTTCCTCGACCCCGACACCGCCCGCGAGCACATCTTCTCCGGCCTCGTCCACTACCCGCAGGGCTGGCACTTCACCACCGCACTGCTCGACGGCTTCCTGCGCAGCGCCGGCGACCCACCCACCGGCGCGCGCCTCATGGACCACTACATGCTCTGGTGCCTCCTCACCTTCGCCGGGCTGCTGCTCGCGCTGATCTGGGCCGCCCAGCACGTCGCAGGCCCCCTGCACCCGCTGCGCCGACTGGTCCTCATCATCGCCGTCACCGCCCTGGTCCTCGGCACCGAACTGCCCCGCCTGCTCGTCGCCGGCTACCCCAGCGAGACGTTCGGCCTCAGCCTGTCGGCGCTCCTCATCGCCCTCGTCGTCCGCCCCCTGTACCGGCTGCGCGAACAACTCATCCTGGTCGGGGCGCTGCTGATCGGCATCGGCTTCAGCTACTACCTCTTCCTCTTCCCGACCGGCGCCATGGTGCTCTGCTGGCTCATCGCCGACCGGCGCCGACTCCGTGCCCGCGCCGGCACCGTCGCCGCCATCGCCGTGCCCACCGCCGCGCTGGCCCCGCTGATCCCTCTGCTCGGCCTGCTCGTCGCCGGCCAGAGCGAAGCGCTCGCGGCCCCCGGCGGCACACCGCCGGTCGAGACCTACAACACCATGCTCGGGCTCGGCGCGGCCGTCGTCGCCGCCGTCCTCGTCCGCACCAACCTCGCCGAGTCCACCTGGCGGCGCTACCTCGTCACCCTCGCCGTAGCCCTTCTCTTCTCCGCCAGCATGGCCGCCGTGAACCTGGCCAACGGCACCCAACCCGCCTACTACTTCGGCAAGACCGCCCACCTGGTCATCGCCGTCCTCATCATCGGCGCCGCCGCGCTCGCCCGACTGCTGCCCGTGCCCGCCCAGAGCACCGACTCCGAGCCGCGGCGTCGCCCCATCACCAGCGCCCTCCCCGCTGTCGCCACCGCCGCCCTGGTGACGCTGGCGGTGCTCGCCGGCACCGGCCTGCTCGGCTGGACCGGCGGATACTTCCACCGCACCGGCAGCAACGGCACCTGGGCGAAGGACTGGGCCGGCCGGGATGTCCGGGACGTCACCCGCTCCGCGTCGGTCACGTCCATCGCCTACCGCAACTACCCGGCGATCCCCGGCACGGTCACCCTCGTCGTCGACAAGCAGGGCCTCCAGGGCTACCGGGAGTCGATCTTCCTGTCCGCGATGCAGGGCACCAGCGGCCAGACCGAACCCGGGATCTACTTCCGGATCTACGACGAACCCGAACGGACCGCGGAGATCCTGCGCCGCGTCCCCCGCCCGCTGCGCCTCATCGTCGCCCACCCGGAGGCCCAGCAGGCCATCGACCGCGCGCTCAAGGCAGACCCGACCCTGCGCGACGGCCTGACCCTGGTGCCGCTCAAACCCACTACGCCCCGCTAGCCGCGCCGCGCCGGCCGACAGGGTCGCGCGATGCGCCATCGCGCAGACTAGTCTCGATGGTGTGAGCGGCGGGCACGCCGGCTCCGTGGGCGAGCGAAGCGAGTGGTCGCATGTCGGTACGTCGGATCATGGGCACCGAGGTCGAGTACGGCATCTCCGTGCCGGGACAAGCTGGAGCCAACCCGATGGTCACCTCATCGCAGGTGGTCAACGCCTACGGGGCGCGTCCGGAACTCAACCGGGGCGGGCGGGCCCGCTGGGACTACGAGGAAGAGTCGCCGCTGCGCGACGCCCGCGGCTTCACCTACTCCGGAGCGGCCTACGACCCGGCCGAGGCACTGGCCGACGAAGACCTCGGCCTGGCCAACGTGATACTCACCAACGGCGCACGCCTCTACGTGGACCACGCCCACCCCGAATACTCCACCCCGGAGGTCACCACCCCCCGCGACATCGTGCGCTGGGACAAGGCCGGCGAGCGGGTGATGGCCGAGGCGTCCCGCCGCGCCGCCACCATCCCGGGCACCCAGCCGATCCACCTCTACAAGAACAACACCGACAACAAGGGCGCCAGCTACGGCGCCCACGAAAACTATCTGATGCGCCGGCAGACGCCGTTCGCCGACATCGTGGCGTACCTGACGCCGTTCTTCGTCACCCGGCAGATCGTCTGCGGCGCCGGCCGGGTCGGCATCGGCCAGGACGGCGGGCAGAGCGGCTTCCAGATCTCCCAGCGTGCCGACTTCTTCGAGGTCGAGGTGGGCCTGGAGACCACGCTCAAGCGCCCGATCATCAACACCCGCGACGAGCCGCACGCCGACGCCGACAAATACCGCCGGCTGCACGTCATCATCGGCGACGCCAACCTCTCCGAGATCTCCACCTACCTCAAGGTCGGCACCACCGCGTTGATCCTCACCATGATCGAGGAGAAGGCACTCGGGGCCGACCTCGGCATCGCCGACCCGGTCAGCGAGCTGCGCGCCGTCAGCCACGACCCCACCCTGACGCACCGCATGCGGCTGCGCGACGGCCGCCGGCTCACCGCACTGGACCTGCAGTGGGCCTACCTGGAGCGGGTCCGGTCCTTTGTCGACGACCGGTACGGCACCGATGCCGACGAGCAGACCGTCGACGTGCTCGACCGCTGGGAGAGCGTCCTGGACCGGCTGGGCCGGGATCCGATGCTCTGCGCCGACGAGTTGGACTGGGTGGCCAAGCTGCGGCTGCTGGAGGGTTACCGGGAGCGGGAGAAGCTCGGTTGGGGCTCGCACAAGCTCCAGCTGGTCGACCTTCAATACTCCGACGTCCGGCCAGAGAAGGGGCTCTACCACCGCCTGGTCAGCCGAGGGGCGATGAAGACGCTGCTCACCGACGACGAGACCCGCACCGCGATGACCGAGCCGCCGGAGGACACCCGGGCCTACTTCCGTGGCCGCTGCCTGGCCCAGTACGCCTCCGAGGTGGTCGCCGCGAGCTGGGACTCGGTGATCTTCGACGTGGGCCGGGAGTCGCTGGTCCGGGTCCCGATGATGGAGCCGGAGCGGGGCACTCGCGCACACGTCGGCGCTTTGTTCGACCGCTGCGCCAGCGCCAAGGACCTGCTGGAGACGTTGACCGGGGGCTGAACACGCGTCCGGATGCCCGTCGTGTGCCGCAAGCCGGCGCGCGGCGGGCTTTTCGTCGCCCGCGCGAGGTAAGTTCATCGCAGACGATCGTGGAGGAGGCAGCAATGGCCACTCATGACAGCGGCGGCCAGTCGCAGTCCGGCAAGTCCCGTCAGGGCGAGGAAATCGAGGACGTCACCACCGAGGCCAACCCCGAGGTGGCGGAGCGGCACGCCGAGATCACCGAGGATGTCGACGACCTCCTCGACGAGATCGACTCCGTCCTCGAAGAAAACGCAGAGGAGTTCGTGAGAGGCTACGTACAAAAAGGAGGTCAGTGAGCATATAGGGTTAATTCGGGCATGCCTAGGGCGGGGGATGATCGTGACGGACTTCGTCGCTGCCGAGATTGCAGCGAATGGAAGGCGCTCGATCAGTTCTGTGCGAGTTCCAAGAGACCGGATGGGCGGGGAAGTTACTGCAAGCCCTGCTTCAATGAGCGGTCAAAGGCAAGCTATGCGCGTCGGGTGAAGGCGAAGTTCGACCGTGAGGTGCGCGAAGGTCGCGTCGTGCCCGAGGGCCACAAGTTCTGTTCGGCCTGCGACGCGGTCAAGCCGTGCGATGCCTTCCCCCGTAACCGGGCGGACAACTCCGGTTATGCCACCTACTGCAAGCCCTGCCACAACGCCAGGACCAGAGAGACCAAAGAGCGGCTGTACGGGGGTAACCGCGAGTACCACCTGCGGCGGCGGTACGGCGTGGGGGAGAAGGAGTTTCAGGAGCTCCTGGCCGAGCAGGGCGGGGTCTGCGCGATCTGTGGCGGTGCCGACCCACAACATCTGGACCACGATCATCGCACCGGATGGGTGCGCGGGATACTCTGCTTCAACTGCAACGGTGGTCTTGGCCAGTTCCGTGACAGTCCCATGAGGCTGGCCAGGGCGATCACGTACCTGAGAGGAACCACGTGGCAGCGGGCTTTGATCCATCCGGGCGTCTACCAGATGTGTTCACCAACGCGGGGACGTCCTCCTTCACGACGTTTCTGAGTCGGGTGGCCCCCGAGATGCTGCCCGGTCGGCGACCGCTGCCGCCGGGCATGGCCGCCGACCTGGCGCCGCACGCGACGACCATCGTGGCCATCGCGGCCGCCGACGGTGTGGTGATGGCGGGCGACCGACGGGCCACCATGGGCAACCTGATCGCCCAGCGCGACATCGAGAAGGTGCATCCGGCCGACGCGTATTCGCTGGTCGGCATCGCGGGCACCGCGGGCATCGGGATCGAGCTGATGCGACTGTTCCAGGTGGAGCTGGAGCACTACGAGAAGATCGAGGGCGCGATGCTCTCGTTGGACGGTAAGGCCAATCGGTTGGCCTCGATGATCCGGGGCAACCTGGGGGCAGCCATGCAGGGGTTGGCCGTGGTGCCGCTCTTCGCCGGCTTCGACCTGGCCGCCGCAGACCCTGCGCGGGCCGGTCGGATCTTCAGCTTCGACGTGACGGGTGGCCCGTACGAGGAGACCGGTTATGACGCGATCGGGTCTGGGTCGCTGTTCGCCAAGTCCGCGTTGAAGAAGCGGTTCCGGGCCGGGATTTCCGTCGCCGACGCGACCCGGCTCGCGGTCGAGGCGCTCTACGACGCGGCCGACGACGACACCGCGACGGGCGGGCCCGACCTGACCCGGCGGATCTACCCGGTGGTGATGACCGCGACCGCCGAGGGCACCTACCGGCTCACCGACGCCGAGACGGCGACGATCGCCGAGGGCGTGGTCGCCGGCCGGATGGAGAACCCGGGCGGCTAGTCCCTCCGCCCACCCCCACCAGCCAGCAGTCGTCAGCACAGCGCCGTAAGGAGAACCGCCGCCGTGGCCATGCAGTTCTACGCCTCGCCCGAACAGATCATGCGCGACCGCTCCGAGCTGGCCCGTAAGGGCATCGCCCGGGGGCGCAGCGCCGTGGTCCTGAGCTACTCCGGCGGGGTGCTCTTCGTCGCGGAGAACCTCTCCAGCGCCCTGCACAAGGTCAGCGAGATCTACGACCGGATCGGCTTTGCCGCGGTCGGCCGTTACAACGAGTTCGAGAACCTCCGTCGGGCCGGCGTGCGGATGGCCGACCTGAACGGGCTCAGCTACGACCGCCGGGACGTGACCGGCCGGGCCCTGGCCAACGCGTTCGCGCAGACCCTGGGCGCGATCTTCACCGAGCAGTCGAAGCCGTTCGAGGTGGAGATCTGCGTGGCGGAGGTCGGGGCCACGGCCGCCGACGACGAGCTGTACCGGCTCACCTATGACGGCTCGGTCAACGACGAGCCGGGGCGGATGGCGATGGGTGGCCAGGCCGAGGCCATCACCGGCGTGCTGAAGTCCCACCATCGGCCGGACATGTCGCTCGCGGAGGCGGTCCAGGTCGCCGTGCAGGCGCTGAGCAGCGTCGGTGGGGAGGGCGGGGCGGCTCGGACGATCGCCGCGAACCAGCTTGAGGTGGCCGTGCTGGACCGTCAGCGGGTCGGTCGGACGTTCCGGCGGATCACCGGGGCCGCGCTGACGGCGCTGCTGGACGGGGAGGCGGCGCCGCCGGCGAGCGACCTGCCGGACACGCCGAGCGTGCCGACCGGGGAGGCGGGGAAGCCGACCAGCTCGGCGGGCTCCGCGGATCTGGAGGATCGGCCGGGGCAGGCCGACAAGTGATCGGGTAAGCAAAGCGTCGGGGACCGCACCGCGGTCCCCGACGCTTTTTCGGTGCCGGTCGGGTCAGCGGCGCTGCAGCAGCGGCCGGGCGAGGGCCCAGTAACCGGCCGCGACCGCGTTGAAGACGCCCATGCCGGGGGGCGAGTCGACGTTGGAGGGGGCGACCCGGGCGGTCATCAGCTCGGCGATCACTCCGTCGGGCACGGTGCGTTCGCTCTGGAGTTGACGGCGGCGGGCACCGACCCAGGATCGGTTGCGCCACAGCCAACCCCAGCCGCGGGTCTTCTGCTTGGTCCAGCCGCCGGCCAGCGCGGCGGCGAGCATGGCGGCCTCGGTGACCAGCAGCATCGGTGCGAGCACCACCAGCGTCCGGGTCTGGTACGCGGTAAGCAGGGTGACCAGGCGGTTGCGTTCCACCAGGTAGAGCTTCAGGTCGTTGCGGGAGAACTCGTAGTGGTGGCGCACGACGGCGTCGGGGACGTACTCCAGCCGCAGGCCGCGTTGCCAGAGCCGCAGGCTGAGTTCGGTGTCTTCGTGGTAGGCGAAGTATTCGGCGGCGAAGCCGTCGAGTTCCTGCCACCGCTGGCGGCTGATCACGAAGCAGCAGCCGCTGAGCGAGGGCACGCTGGTGCGTACGGCGTGGGCGGTGGCGGGTTCGCCGTTGCCGCCGGCCCAGGACAGCCCGGTGAAGTGCAGCGGGTTGCCGGAGGTGTTGATCAGCTCGGGGGTGTCCGCGAGCCGGATGGAGGCCATCGCGGCGCCGACGCCCGGTTCGGCGGCGACGGCTACGGTCTTGGCGAGGGCGTCCGGGGCGACGATGGCGTCGGAGTTGACGAAGGCGAGCCAGTCTCCGGTGGCCTCGGCGGCGCCGACCCGGCAGCCGCCGGAGTAGCCGGTGTTCTGTTCGGGGCGGACGACCCGCACCTGGGGGAAGCCCTTGACGATGTCGATGCCGTCGCCGGTGCAGCCGTTGTCGACGACGACCAGGTCGATGTCGATGTCGGTGCTGGCCAGGATGGCTTGGGCGGCGTCGACCAGGTACGGCTCGGCGCCGTAGGCGAGCATTACCGCGGTCACCTGTGGGCGGGTCATCGGATGCCTCCGGATACGGCGGGGGTGACGGCGTCAGTGAGGGGCCGGGCGGGGGGTCGGCGGACGCCGCCGCGCAGCAGCACTGCCATGGTGGCGGCCACGATGACGGAGCCGATGGTGTAGGCCAGCTCGACCCGGAGGATCACCGGGGCCGGGAGCAGCGTCACGATGATCAGGGCGGCGACGCCGACGGTCCAGGCGAGGGCCTGCGCGCGGTGCCGGTCGAGGGCGAGTAGGGCCTGGCCGAGCACCATCGCCCAGAGGTAGGCGAGCGTGGCGGCGGCCAGCCAGGCGAAGTCGCCGTGGCCGAGGACGCCGGGGGCGTCGAAAAGCACGCCGACCAGCCACGGGCCGAGCAGCACGGCGCCGACGGCCCCGGTGAGGCCGAGCGCGGTGACGATGCCCACCGCCCGGCGCAGCAGGCCGTAGAAGCCGGCCTGGTCGCCGGTGGTGGCGGTGGTGGCCAGGCCGGGCAGCAGTGAGGCCTGCATCGAGCCGAAGACGAACAGCGGGATGCGGACCAGCACGAGGGCGGAGAGCAACGCGCCGGCGGCCGCGGTGTCGGAGGGGTCGAGCAACTGCAGGTTGATCACGCCGACGTTCACCACGACCTGGGAGAGCAGGCTGGACGCGGTGAGCAGCCCGAGGCCTCGCAGGAGGGCGGCCCAGGCGACCGGTGGGCCGCCGCCGATGGCGCGCAGCACTGGCGGCAGGGTGAGCAGGACGCTGGCCAGCGGGGCGGCGACGAGCACGACGCCGTACCAGATGGGGGAGGTCACGCCGGCCAGCCCGAGCAGGGCGACCATGACGATGCGCAGCCCGCCGTCGATGCCGAGTTGGGTGCCGTACCAGGGAAAGAGTTGCAGGCCGGAGAGGACACCGCGGGTGGCGTACGCGACGGCCATCGCGGCGAGCGCGCCGACGAGCACGGTGACCATGGTGCCGTCGCCGTGGAAGAGATGGTCGGCGAGGAGTTGGCGGCCGGCGGTGACGGCCAGCACCAGCACGGCGAGCATCGCGGCGGCGACGGTGACGCCCCGGGCCAGCACCGGCCCGGGGGGGAGCCCCTGGCTGTGCCGGGCGGCGACGACCCGGGCGACCTCCTGCTCGATCGGCATGAACACGCCGATGCCGAGGGTGAACACGATCGACCAGAGCACCGACAGCCGGTTGTAGTCGGCCCCGCTGAGGCTGTGGCCGGCGACGGCGAGGTGGACGTAGGAGGCGAGGCCAAGAAGACCCAGCCCGGCACCAACAGCGATGGTGCCGGGCGGGATCAGGCGTAGCAGGCGACTGATCACCGGCGGATGAGCGCCAGCGTGAGGACGGCGAATGCGCGACCGAGGTAGATCATCGCCCGGGCGGGGGAGTGGCTGGGCGTGCCGGCCATCCGCTTGCGCATGGCGACGGGCACCTGCTGGATGCGGTATCCGCGTCGGGCGGTGTGCACCAGGGTTTCCACCGTGTCACCGAGGTACTCGGCCGGGTACCAGGTGGCGAACATGTCGATGACCCGCCGGTTGGCGGCCCGGAAGCCCGAGGTGGTGTCGGTGAGTTTGGTGCGGGCGACCTTGGACAGCACGGCGGAGAGCATCACCATCGCCCAGCGGCGGGGGCCGCGGACGTTGTAGTCGCCCTCGCCGGCGAACCGGGCGCCGATGACCAGGTCGTTGTCGTCGAGCAGGTCGACGAGCTTCGGGACGTACCGCGGGTCGTGCTGACCATCGGCGTCGATCTGGATGGCGACGTCGTAGTCGTTGTCGCGGGCGTAGCGGTAGCCGAGGCGCATGGCACCGCCGACGCCGAGGTTGTACGGCAGTTTGGCGACGCGGGCACCGGCTGCCACGGCGACGGCCGCGGTGCGGTCGGTGGAGCCGTCGTCGACGACGAGGACGTCGACGCCGGGCAGTTCACCGCGGACCTCGCCGACGACGTCGGCGATGGAGCCCGACTCGTTGAGAGCCGGGATGATGATCAAGGTGCGCTTGCCGTTAACCATCGGTGGACACCAGTTCGTCTCGGGCTGCCCGGTCCGCGTCGATCTGTGCGCGGAGCAGGGCGAAGTCTTCGGCCAGGGTGCGGGTCTCTTCTTCCAGGGCGCTGACCTCCCAGCTCAGGTGCACGCACACGAGCAGCAGGAAGACGATGCCGAGGAAGAGCACCAGGCTGACACCGGAGGCGACGCCGAGGAGTTCGGCGACGTTGTCGAGCAGCCGGGGGAACAGGGACAGCGGAATCACAATGATCAGCACGGCGAGCCAGAGCATGCCGTACTTCTCGCGCAGCTGACGGCGGCGCAGCAGCTCGACGATGGTGCCGAGGAGCAGCAGGCCGGTCAGGCCGGTGACGAGGGTGAGCTTCATGCGACCTTCCACGGGGCGGGTGGAGCGGGGGAGTGGAACGCGTCAACCAGGGCGCTGTGCCAGTCGGGAAGCGGCGGCAGACCCGCGGCCGCCCAGCGGCTGTGCCCTAGCACACTGTACGCAGGCCGGGTGGCGGGACGCGGATACCGGTCGCTGGTGGTGGGTCGGATCCGGTCCGGATCCAGCCCGGCCAGCGCGAACGCGGCGCGGGCCAGCCCGTACCACGTCGTCTGTCCGGCGCAGGTGCCGTGGTAGATGCCCGGCTTCGCGTGCCCGGCCAGTGCCGCGTCGGCGAGCGCGACCAACCGCTCGGCGAGCGCGTACGACCAGGTGGGCTGGCCGTGTTGGTCGTCGACCACGTCGAGGTGTTCGTGCTGGGTGGCGAGCCGGAGCATGGTGGCCACGAAGTTCGGGCCGTGCGCGCCGTAGAGCCAGGCGGTGCGGACGACGTACCCGGTGTCGGGAAGCAGCCGCGCGACGGCCTCTTCTCCGACCAGCTTGCCGCGTCCGTAGGCGTTGACCGGCGCGGTGGGCGCGTCCTCCGGGTAGGGGGTGTGCGCGTTGCCCGCGAGGACGTAGTCGGTGGAGACCTGGATCAACCGGATTCCGTCGGCGGCGCACGCCGCGGCCAGGTTGGCCACGCCCTCGCCGTTGACGGCGGTCGCCGCGGCCTCGTTGGTCTCGGCGCCGTCGACGTTGGCCCAGGCCGCCGCGTTGATCACGACGTCGTGGCCGGTCACCGCGTTGCGGGCCGCGGCGGGGTCGGTGATGTCCAGGTCGGCGCGGGTGGCGGCGGTCACCTTGAGGTCGGGCCGGGCCGCGAGGACGGCGACCAGGTCGTGCCCGAGCATGCCGCCGGCGCCCGTGACGAGAACGCGGCTCATGCGGTCGGTGCCGACTTCAGCGGCTCCCACCAGGCCCGGTTGTCGCGGTACCAGGCGACGGTGTCGGCGAGGCCCTGGTCGAGGGTGATGCTGGGGGTGTAGCCGAGCTCCTGGTTGATCTTGGTGATGTCGAGGGAGTAGCGGCGGTCGTGGCCCTTGCGGTCGGTGACCGGGACGACGCGGTCCCAGCCGGCGCCGCAGGCGTCCAGGAGCAGGCCGGTGAGTTCCTTGTTGGTCAGTTCGGTGCCGCCGCCGATGTTGTAGACCTCGCCGGCGCGGCCCTTCTGCTGGACCATGGCGATGCCGCGGCAGTGGTCGTGTACGTGCAGCCAGTCGCGGATGTTGCCGCCGTCGCCGTAGAGGGGGACGGTGCCGCCGTCGAGCAGGTTGCTGACGAACAGCGGGATGACCTTCTCGGGGAACTGGTAGGGGCCGTAGTTGTTGGAGCAGCGGGTGACGACGACGTCCATGCCGTGGGTGCGGTGGTAGGCCAGGGCGAGCAGGTCGGAGCCGGCCTTGGACGCCGAGTAGGGGGAGTTCGGCGCGAGGGGCCAGGTCTCGGTCCAGGAGCCTTCGTCGATGGAGCCGTAGACCTCGTCGGTGGAGACGTGCACGAAGCGGCCGGTGCGGTGGCGCAGCGCGGCGTCGAGCAGGGTCTGGGTGCCCAGCACGTTGGTGGTGACGAACGGGGCGGCGCCTTCGATGGAACGGTCGACGTGTGACTCGGCGGCGAAGTGCACGATGACGTCGTGGTCGGCGACGACCTTGTCGACCACGACGGGGTCGCAGATGTCGCCTTGGACGAACCGCAGCCGCGGGTCGTCGCGGACGGGGTCGAGGTTGGCCATGTTGCCCGAGTAGGTCAGCTTGTCGAGCACGGTCACGACCGCCGGCTCGAGCGGCGGCACGCCGTCGGCACTGCCGAGGGGCTTGCCCAGCAGCAGGCGAACGTACTCCGACCCGATGAATCCGGCTCCGCCGGTGACGAGGATCCTCACGGGTCGGGAAGTGTACGCGAAGTTCGTCGCAGAGGGTGAGGCCTGACCCCCCGGCGCGCCCGGCATCTGTGCGGCTAGGCTCTCCGGGTGCGTGGAATCCTACTTGCTGGCGGCACCGGATCCCGGCTCTGGCCGATCACCCGGGCGGTCTCGAAGCAGCTTATGCCGGTCTTCGACAAGCCGATGGTCTATTACCCGCTCTCCACCCTGGTGATGTCCGGGGTCCGGGAGATCCTGGTGATCACCACGCCGGACGACCAGGACCAGTTCCGTCGGCTGCTCGGCGACGGCAGCCAGTTCGGGCTGCGACTGGAGTACGTCAGCCAGGAACGCCCGGAGGGCATCGCGCAGGCGTTCATCCTCGGTGCGGACTTCATCGGCGACGAGTCGGTGGCGCTGGTCCTCGGCGACAACATCTTCCACGGCGTCGGTCTGGGCCGGCAGCTCGCCGAGCACGGTGACCTGGTCGGCGGGCGGGTCTTCGCCTACCAGGTGGCCAACCCGCAGGAGTACGGCGTGGTCGACTTCGACGACGCGGGCCGGGTCCTCTCCATCGAGGAGAAGCCAGCCCGGCCGAAGTCCCGGTACGCGGTGCCCGGCCTGTACTTCTACGACAACCGGGTGGTGGACATCGCCCGTAAGCTCACCCCGAGCGCCCGCGGCGAGCTGGAGATCACGGCGGTCAACGAGGTGTACCGGGAGACCGGCGAGCTGTCGGTGACCGTGCTGGATCGGGGCACCGCCTGGCTGGACACGGGCACGTTCACCTCGATGATGCAGGCAGCCGAGTTCGTGCGGGTGGTCGAGGAGCGGCAGGGCCTGAAGATCGGTTGCATCGAGGAGGTGGCCTGGCGGGCCGGCCTCATCGACGACGACCAGCTGCGCGCGCTCGCCGCACCGTTGACCAAGAGTGGTTACGGCGACTACCTGCTCGGCCTGCTGGCCGAGCCGAACGGCCAGCACGGGGCGGCGTGGTGAAGATCCGCGAGTTGAGCATCGAGGGCGCCTGGGAGATCACCCCCCAGCAGCACGGCGACCCGCGCGGCATGTTCATGGAGTGGTACCGCTTCGACAAGCTCGCCGAGGCGGTGGGCCACCCGATGCGGCTGGCCCAGGCCAACCTGTCGGTCTCCGCGCGTGGCGTGGTCCGCGGCATCCACTTCGCCGACGTCCCGCCCGGGCAGGCCAAGTACGTCACCTGTGTGCGCGGCGCGGTCCTCGACGTGATCGTGGACCTGCGGGTGGGTTCGCCGACCTTCGGCCGCTGGGAGGGCGTCCGGCTGGACGACACCGACCGTCGGGCGGTCTACCTCAGCGAGGGGCTGGGGCACGGTTTCTGCGCCCTGACCGACGACGCGACGCTGAGCTACCTCTGCTCAGCCACCTACAACCCGACCGGTGAGCACGCGGTGCACCCGCTGGACGAGGAGCTGGGCATCGAGTGGCCCGCCGACGTCCCACTGCTGTCCGCCCGCGACGACGCGGCGCCGACCCTCGCCGAGGCCCGCGAGCGGGGCCTGCTGCCGGCGTACGACACCTGCCAGCGCTTCGTGGCGAGCCTCGGGCCGGACGGAATGTCGCACTCAACCGGTATGTGACCACGCCCGGAGTGCGACCTGTGGTGTGACAGTGACGAACGGGGCCTCCGGGCGGCTAATGTCACACCATGGAGCGGCGAATCTTCGGCCTCGAGACCGAGTACGGCGTCACCTGCACCTATCGCGGGCAGCGGCGGCTGTCCCCGGACGAGGTCGCGCGGTATCTGTTCCGCCGCGTGGTGTCCTGGGGTCGGTCGAGCAACGTCTTCCTGCGCAATGGGGCCCGGCTCTACCTGGACGTCGGGTCGCATCCGGAGTACGCGACTCCGGAGTGCGACTCGGTGACCGATCTTGTCGCCCACGACCGGGCTGGCGAGCGGATCCTGGAGGGCCTGCTGGTCGACGCGGAGAAGCGACTGCACGACGAGGGCATCGCGGGTGAGATCTACCTGTTCAAGAACAACACCGACTCGGCCGGCAACTCGTACGGCTGCCACGAGAACTACCTGGTGTCCCGGCACGGCGAGTTCGGCCGGCTCGCCGACGTACTCATCCCGTTCCTGGTCACCCGGCAGTTGATCTGCGGGGCCGGCAAGGTTCTGCAGACCCCGCGCGGCGCGGTCTACTGCCTGTCGCAGCGGGCCGAGCACATCTGGGAGGGCGTCTCCTCGGCGACCACCCGCAGCCGTCCGATCATCAACACCCGCGACGAGCCGCACGCCGACGCCGAGCGCTACCGGCGGCTGCACGTGATCGTCGGTGATTCCAACATGAACGAGGTCACCACGCTGCTCAAGGTCGGCACCGCCGACATCGTGCTGCGGATGATCGAGGCCGGGGTGGTGATGCGCGACCTGTCCCTGGAGAACCCGATCCGGGCGATCCGGGAGGTGTCGCACGACATCACCGGCCGGCGCAAGGTGCGGCTGGCCAACGGCAAGGAGGTCAGCGCCCTGGACATCCAGCAGGAATACCTGGCCAAGGCCACCGAGTTCGTCGAGCGGCGCGGCGGCGACCAGGCCGCCAAGCGGGTCGTCGAACTGTGGGGCCGGGTGCTCAACGCGGTGGAGACCGGCGACCTGGAGCCGGTCTCCCGGGAGATCGACTGGGTCAGCAAACTGCGGCTGATCGAGCGCTACCAGCGCAAGCACGACCTGCCGCTGTCGCACCCCCGGGTGGCGCAGATGGACCTGGCCTACCACGACGTGCGTCGCGGTCGGGGCCTCTACGGGCTGCTGGAGCGCCGCGGCGAGGTCGACCGGGTGACCACCGACCCGGAGATCTTCGAGGCGAAGGAAACCCCGCCGCAGACCACGCGGGCCCGGCTGCGCGGCGAGTTCATCCGGCACGCCCAGGAGAAGCGGCGGGACTTCACCGTCGACTGGGTGCACCTGAAGCTCAACGACCAGGCGCAGCGCACCGTCCTCTGCAAGGACCCGTTCCGGGCGTACGACGAGCGGGTGGAGCGGCTGATCGCCAGCATGTGACCGATTGCCGGCCCCGGCGGTGCGCTGCGCCGACGGGGCCGGTCAGCCCGCCGCGCTGAGCGGTTAAGCTGAGCGCGCCATGACGACTTCTGGACCTTCCGACCGCTCCGAGCGCGGCACCGAGCGGCAGAACTGGGTCGAACGCCGACGCGAGAAGATCCGCGCCGAGGTCGACCGAAACCGGCGCGGTGAATACACCGTCCCGACGTGGGTGCTGGCCCTGGCGCTGGTGCTCATCGTGGGCGGCTGGCTCGCGCTGATCTTCCTCGCCTGAGCGACGTCCTCCCGTCGCCCGAGACCCGTCAGGGCAGCAGGGTTACCGCGTGGCGGCCGGCGGCGGCTGCGGCCAGGAAGTACGCGTGGTCGGCGTCGAGGCCACGGCCCATGGTGGACAGGGGCACGGCGCTGGCGCGCAGCGCGGCGTCGAGACCGGTGGTGGGCACCCGGACGATCCGGTGCCGGGCCGTCAGAGGCGCCAGCGACGCGTCCACCTCGGCGGCGAGGTCCGGGTCCAGGTCGTCGGGCACCACCAGCTCCGCCGGGGCGAGAGCCACCCGGCCGTACGCGGTGAGGCTGTGATGCGACACGCCCCGGTGTCGGGGGCGGGGGTCGGCGTCGGAGATGCGCAACGAGCCGACCGGCCGTCCGCCGAGCGTGGCGATCGCGTTGACCGCCTCACCGACGGCGACGCCGGAGAACCCCCATCGGGTGCCGGTGCCCAGATTGCCAGGCCCCTGGGCCACGATGGCCACGTCGGCGCCCAGCACGTACCGGGCGGCGAGCAGGCCGCCGTGCAGGGTGGTGGCCTCCAGGTCACCGCCGAAGGCCTGCCCGACGGTGATCGTGCCGGCCAGTTCGGTCCGCAGCCCGGCGAGGGTACGGGAGAACCAGGCGGGCAGCGCCCCACCGTCGGTGAGCAGGTACGCCACCCGCGCCCGCGGTGCGTCGGCCCGGATGCCGGCCAGGATCGCCGGCAGCGCCGAGTGCAGGTCGGCGGTGACCACCGGCAGACCGCCCAGGTCGTCCGCGTCGGCCAGCACGTCGCGGTGCGGGGACGCCTCCTCGTCCACGCCGAGCAGGATCGGCTGCAACGGCGTGTAGCGGGCCTTGACCAGGTGACCGGCGTCGCGGGTGTCGCCGACCTCCGGCGGGTCCGGCGGCAGCCGGTCCGGCAGGGCCACCACCAGGGCGTACCCGCCGGTGCCCAACCCCATCAGCAGCGCGCCGGCGTTGAGCAGCACCCGGTCGCCGGGCTCCGGCGTGCCGACCAGTTCGGGGTAGGCCAGCGCCCGCATGCGCGTGCCGTCGGTCAGGTCGACGTCCAGTTCCACCGCCCCGGTCCACTGCCGTCGCAGCGTCGCCACCGTCCCCGTACGCCATCGCACCATGACGGGCACGCTAGCCGCGCGGGCCCGGCGGCCCGCGCCCGGGTGCTGCCGTGCGGCTCGTTCAGGGGCGGTCGGGCCTGTCGTCGGACCGCGGGTCCGGCGCGGCCTGGGTGTGCCGGGCCCGGCCGGTGGCTCCGGGCAACGAGCGGGTGGGGTCGAGGAACACGTAACGGATTTCCGGGTACCGCTCGGTGAGCCGTCGCTCGGCCTCGTCGGCGGTGGCCTCGATGGCCGCGCCGGTGGCCTCGTCGCTGAAGTCGACCTTGGCAGCGACCAGGATGTCGTCCGGGCCGAGCTGCATGGTCATCAGGGTGTCGATCCGCTCCACCTCGGGTAGCCCGGTCAACTCCTGCTCGATCTCGTGACGCACCCGCTCCGGGACGGCCCGACCGACCAGCAGCGACAGGTTGTTGGCGGCGAGGATCCCGGCGACCGTCAGCAGCAGGAGCCCGATCAGGATCGACGCGACGCCGTCCCACACCTCGTCGCCGGTGGCGTGGGACAGGCCGACGCCGGCACCGGCCAGCAGCAGACCGATCAGGGCCGCGCTGTCCTCCAGGAAGACCGCCTTGACGGTGGTGTCGGCGGTCAGTCGCAGGAAGCGTCGGGGAGTGGTCCGCCAGCGCCGGGACTCGCTGCGGACCTGCCGCAGGGCCCGGGCCAGGGAGATCGACTCGATGACGAACGACACCGCCAGAACGATGTACGAGACCAGGTAGTCGCCGCTGTGCTCGTGCACCAGGATCGTGGTGACGCCGTGGGTGACGGCGAAGCCGGCGCCGGCGACGAAGGTGAACATCGCCGCGAAGAACGCCCAGACGTAGTTCTCCTTGCCGTACCCGAAGGGGCGCCGCTGGTCCGCCGGCCGGGCACCGCGGCGCAGCGCCTGGTAGAGCAGCACCTCGGTGGTGGTGTCGGCGACCGAGTGCGCCGCCTCGGACAGCATGGCGGCCGAGCCGGAGATCACCCCGGCGATCAGCTTGGCGATCGCGATGGCGAGGTTGGCGGCACCCGCGACGATCACCGTGCCGACGCTCTCGCTCGCCGGCCTGGCCTCCCCCTGCGACATGAGGGCAACCCTAAGACCGCGGCCGTCGCCGCGCTGGGGAGCGCGCCGGAAGTGCGCCCGATCCGAACAGATGTGCGGCACGCCCGCGCGGGTGCACGTCGTGGGCGTGTCGACTGCTAGCGTCTACCGCGTGTCGCGGACCCGCACCGAACGCCTGGTCAACCTGGTGATCTGCCTGCTGTCCACGCGACGGTTCCTGACCGCCGCGCAGATCGCCGCGACCGTGCCCGGTTACGAGCATGATCCCGATGACGCGCGCGACCACGAAGCGTTCCAGCGCAAGTTCGAGCGCGACAAGGCTGAGCTGCGTGAGCTGGGTGTGCCACTGGAGACCGGCACGGCGAGCGCCTTCGACGCCGAGCCCGGCTACCGGATCGCCCACCGCGAATACGCGCTGCCCGACATCCTCCTGGAGCCGGACGAGGCCGCCGCTGTCGGCATCGCCGCACGGCTGTGGCAGCACGCCGGGTTGGCCGCCGCCGCGTCGTCCGGGCTGGCCAAGCTGCGTGCCGCCGGCGTGGACGTCGACCCGCAGGCCACTCTCGGCCTGGAGCCGATGGTCACTGTCGACCCGGCGTTCGCGCCGCTGACCGCCGCCGCCCGGGACCGCCGCGAGGTCGGGTTCGACTACCGGGTGCCCGACCGGGACGCGCCGAGCCGGCGTCGGCTGCAACCGTGGGGCGTGGTCTGCTGGCGCGGCCGGTGGTATGTGGTCGGCCACGACCTGGACCGGGCGGCGACCCGCTGCTTCCGGCTGTCCCGCGTCGTCGGCACGGTCCGGGTGACCGGCGCGCCCGGCGCGTATGAGCCCCCGGCCAACGTCGACCTGATCAGCCATGTGGCCCGTTGGTCGGGTCCGGTGGAGCGCACCGGCCGGGCCACCGTCCTGGCCGCCCCGGGCCGTGCCGCCGGGCTGCGCCGTTGGGCGGTGGAGGTGACCGCCGGGCCGGACGGTGACCGGCTGGTCCTGCCGTACGCGGACCCGGACGGGCTGGCCGGCCACCTCGTCGGCTACGGCCCGGACGTGCGGGTGCTCGACCCGCCTGAGGTCCGCGAGGCCGTCATCCAACGACTCAAGGAGATCGCCGTCCGACACGACGAGCTGGCCGTCAGCGGGGGTGCCCGGTGACCCGCCCGGCCGCCCGGGGCGGCTCCCGCGCGTCCGCCGACCGGCTGGCCCGGCTGCTCAACCTGGTGCCCTACCTGCTGGCCCGTCCGGGCATCGAGATCGCCGAGGCGGCAGGTGACCTCGGCGTCACCGAGCGGCAGCTCCGGGAGGACCTGGAGCTGCTCTGGGTGTGCGGGCTGCCCGGTTACGGCCCGGGTGACCTGATCGACATGGCGTTCGACGGTGATCGGGTGACCATCACCTATGACGCCGGCATCGACCGGCCGCTGCGGCTCACCCCGGACGAGGCCCTCGCGTTGGTCGTGGCGTTGCGAATGCTCGCCGAGACGCCCGGGGTGGCCAACCGGGAGGCCGTCGAACGGGCCCTGGCGAAGATCGAGGACGCGGGGGACCTGGTGGGCGCGCCGGTGGCGGTCCGACTGCCGGGCGACACCCGGCGGGTCGAGGCGCTGCGCGCCGCCGTGGAGGGCGGGAAGGCGCTGCGGATCACCTACTACACCGCTGCCCGGGACGAGACCACCGACCGCGTCATCGACCCGCTGCGGATGCTGATGGTCGGCGGCCGCGCGTACGTGGAGGCGTGGTGTCGGCGCGCGGAGGCGGTCCGCCTGTTCCGGGCCGACCGGATCGACGCGATCACCGAGCTGGCCGAGCCGGCCACCGTGCCGCCGCAGGCCGTCCCGCACGACCTCACCGAGGGTGTCTTCCGCCCCTCGCCCGACCTGCCGCTGATCACGCTGCGTATCGGCCGCAGCGAGCGGTGGATCACCGAGTACTACCCGTGTGAGCGCGTCGAGGCCGGCGACGGCGACCAGTGGCTCGTGTCGCTACGGGTCACCGATCTGGGGTGGGCCCGCCGGTTCGTGCTGGGCCTCGGCCCGGACGCCACGGTGGTCGCCCCGGTCGAGTTGGCCGAGCAGGTGCGGGCGACGGCGGCCGCCGCCCTGGACGCGTACGCCGTGCCCACCCCGACCGCCGCGCCCCGGCAGCCCGAGGTCGACCCGGAGACCGCGCCGTCGGGCGACCCGGCGGTGGCCGGGCGCACCCAGTAGGCTGACCGCCGTGCTGATCTGGATCGTGCTTGCGGTGGTGCTGCTTCCCCTCGTGGCGCTCGCGTTGGCCGTGCGCCCGGTGCTGACCCGGCTGCCTGGGCTGCGCCGCGCCGCCGTGGCGTTGCAGCGGCGGGCCGCCGAGGCCGAGGCGTTGCGGGAGACGGCCGAGTCGTTGCAGCAGCGCGCCGAGGGTGTGCAACGCCAACTCGACACCACGTCTCAGCGGATCGCGCTGATCAAGGCCAAGCGCGGCTGACCAACCGGTCGTTCGGGTTGTTGACGGATCATCCCGGGTTGGTCAAGACTTCACCCTCCGGGCCAGACCATCACCACCCGGCGGGTGGCGGGCGGCCGATCCGCACGTACGATGGGCTGCGTACCACCCCTCGGACACAGACCGACTGGAGCTTCTCATGGGTGCCCTCAAGCCGTGGCACATCGCTGTTCTCGTGGTTGTGCTGATCCTGCTCTTCGGTGCGAAGCGGCTCCCCGACGCTGCCCGTTCGCTGGGTCGGTCGCTGCGGATCATCAAGGCCGAGACCAAGAGCCTGCAGGACGACGACCGCGACCTCGCCGAGAAGGCCGACGCGCAGTCCGGCTACCAGCCGCTGCCGCCGCACGCCGGGCAGCAGGCGCCGTACACCGGGCAGCCGCAGCAGGCGCCCTACCAGCAGGGGCCGACGCAGCAGCCGGTCGTCGACCCGGTGCACCGCGTCCGCGACAACTGACCGAAAGGCCCCACCACCGTGGCCTTCGCACTGCGCAAGCGCGGCCCGAGCACCTTTGAGCGGGCCGCCGACGGGTCGATGACGCTCATCGAGCACGTCCGCGAACTGCGCAACCGTCTGTTCCGCGCCTCGCTGGCGATCCTGATCGGCTTCGGCCTGGGTATCTGGCTGGCCAAGCCGGTGCTGCACCTGCTCCAACAGCCCTACTGTGACCTGCCGCAGGCCCGGTTCGTCGACGGCAAGTGCGAGTTCGTGCAGCTCGGCCCGGCCGACCTGTTCCTGCTCAACCTGAAGGTCGCGCTCTGGGTCGGGTTGATCGTGGCCGCGCCGGTCTGGCTCTACCAGCTCTGGGCGTTCATCGCGCCCGGCCTGCACCGGCACGAGCGGCGCTACGCGTACTTCTTCACCGCCCTGGCCGCGCCGCTGTTCGCGGCCGGCGCGGTGCTGGCGTACTTCGTCACGGCCAAGGGCCTTGAGTTCCTGCTCAGCATCTCGGACAGCGAGATCAGCACAACGCTGGAGATCACCAAGTACATCTCCTTCGTCACCAACCTGATCTTGCTGTTCGGTGTGGCGTTCGAGTTCCCGCTGCTGGTGCTCATGCTGAACTTCGTGGGCATCACCAGCGCGAAGCGGCTGCTCAGCTGGTGGCGGGTGGCGATCTTCGTGTTCTTCGCCTTCTCCGCCGTGGTCACCCCCACCCCGGACCCGTTCGGGATGACGGCCCTGGCGATCTGTCTGTCCGCGCTCTACTTCGGCGCGGTGGGGATCGCGTTCCTCAACGACAAGCGGCGGGGGCGTGGCAAGGAGGTCTACGCCGGCATCGACGACGACGAGGTGTCGCCGTTGGAGTTCGACGCGGACCCGGTCGTGGCCGGGCAGCGGGTCGACTCGGCCGCGCCGATCGGCGTACCCGAGCCGATCGCCAGGCCGGCGCCGATCGAACGCCGCTACGACGACATGACCTGACGGCTCCGCGCCGCCCGGTCCACCGACGCCGTCCCCGTCTTCCGGGGACGGCGTCGCTGCTTCACCGGCAGCGCCCACGGCGGGACTGACCGTGACGTCGCCCGCCCCTGGTGAACGGCGGGTGTCGGACCGGTACGGTGCTGCCCGTGACCGCAGACGATCACCTGCCCGGCCCGGTCGCCGGTGGACCGGTCGGCCGCGCCCCGCTCGCCGGCGGCCCGGTGGCTGTACTCACGAACCCGACCGCCGGGCGGGGACGCTACCGGGCCCTGCTGCCTCGGCTGCTGGACGGTCTGGCCGCCGCGGGCCGACCGGTCCGGTTGCTGCAAGCGTCCAGTCCGGCCGAGGCGGAGGCGGCGTGCCGTGCTGCGGTCGCCGACGGTGCGGGCGCGCTGGTGGCGATCGGCGGGGACGGAACCGTGCACCGGGCGTTGCAGGCGGTCGCCGGCACGGATGTGCCGTTCGGCCCGATCCCGGCCGGCACCGGCAACGATTTCGCCCTGGACACCGGTTTCCCGGCCGACCCGCTCGCTGCGGCGGACGTGATCGCGTCAGCACTGCGCGACGGCCGCAGCCGCGCCGTCGACCTGGCCCGGATGACCGACAGCGACGGTGTCGAACGCTGGTACGGGGCGGTCCTCGCGGCCGGGTTCGACGCGATCGTCAACGAGCGGGCCAACCGGATGCGCTGGCCGCGCGGCCCCCGCCGCTACGACCTGGCGATCCTGGTCGAGCTGGCCCGGCTGCGGCCCCGCCGCTACACGTTGCGCCTCGACGGGGTGCCGCACGAGCTGGACGCGGTGCTGGTGGCGGTGGGCAACTGCCCGACGTACGGCGGCGGGATGCGGATCTGCCCCGACGCCGACCCGACCGACGGGCTGCTCGACGTGGTGGTGGCGGGCCGGGTCAACCGGCGGACCCTGGTCCGGGTGAAGCCGCGCATCTACCAGGGCAGCCACGTCAGTCACCCGCTGGTGCGCAGCTTCCGCGCCCGCACCGTGGAGTTGAGCGCCGAGGGCATCACCACGTACGCCGACGGGGAGCGCTCGCTGACCCTGCCGGTGACGATCAGCGCCGTGCCGGGCGCCCTGCGGCTGTTGCGTTGACCCGTACCGCCCCGATGCTGGCGGCGATGACCAGCACGATGGCGGCGCACTCCAGCAGGGTCAGGGCCTGTCGCAGCACCAGCCATCCGGCGAGGGTGGCGATGGCCGGGCCGAGGCTCATCATCACCGCGAAGGTGGCGGTGGGCATCCGCCGCAGGGCCAGCAGCTCCAGCGTGTAGGGCAGGCCGGAGGCGAGCACCGCGAGGGCGGTGCCCAGCGCCAGGATCGTCGGGTCGAGCAGTACGGCGCCGCCGTCGACGATGCCCAGCGGCAGGGTGACCAGCGCGGCGAGGGTCAGTGCCAGGGCCAGCCCGTCCGCGCCCGGGAACCGGCTGCCGACGCGCGCACTCAGCACGATGTACGCGGCCCACATGGCCCCGGCGCCGAACGCGAAGGCCACGCCGACCGGGTCCAGTCGGTCGAAGCCGCCCTGGCCGAGCAGCGCCACCCCGGCCAGCGCCAGCCCCGCCCAGCCCCAGCTGGCCAGTCGTCGGGCGCTGAACACCGACAGCGCCAACGGGCCGAGCACCTCCAGCGTCACCGCCGGACCCAGCGGGATGCGTTCGATGGCCTGGTAGAAGAGCGAGTTCATGCCGGCCAGCGCCAACCCGAACGCGCCCGCCGCGAGCCAGGCCGAACGGTCGTGTCCGCGCAGCCGGGGCCGGCACACGACGAGCAGCAGCACCGCCGAGATCGTCAACCGGAGGGTCACCGCGCCGGCCACCCCGGTGCGCGGGAAGAGCAGTGCGGCCACGGCGGAGCCGAACTGCACCGACAGGGCCCCACCGAGCACCAAGCCCACGGCGGCGACGCCACCGCGGCGCTCCGGTGGCGCGTCGGCCGGCTTCGGCGCGGGCAGCAGGGTGTCGGTCACGGCCATGACGCTAGGCGGTCGGCTCCGGCCGGCCGGCGGCGGTGTCGACCTGCCGAAACGCGAGCCTCGTCGTTCGGTTGCCCGTCGGGCGGCTGGGCATACGCAAGCGTCGATGGGCGGGTACTCTGCTCGGAACGTATTGATCCACAGTTGGGAGCTGGAATGCGCCTCGACCTGGTCCCGGTCTCCGCTTCGCCGCGAGGGCCCGTCCGGCACTGATCGGGCGCCACCGGAGATCCCACCGGTGGTCCGGTGCTCCTCGCCGCGGAGCGGTCCCACGACCGTTTCCTTCCCTGGCTCGAGGAGCTATTTTGCGTGCCCCTGCATCCGCGCGTCTGGGCGCGGACTTCACCAGACTGTGGACCGCGGCGGCGGTGTCGAACGTCGGAGACGGCGTCACGATGGCCGCCGGCCCGCTACTGGTCGCCTCCGTCACCGACAACCCGGCCCTCGTCGCCGGAGCCGTCTTCGCGCAGCAACTCCCCTGGCTGCTGTTCGCCCTGATCAGCGGCGCCTATGTCGACCGACTCGACCGGCGCCGCGTGGTCGTGGTCGTCAACCTGGTGCGCGCTGCGGCCCTGGCGGGGTTGGCGGCCACCGTCGCAACCGACACCGTCACCGTCACCGTCATCTACGTGGCGCTCTTCCTCCTGGGCGCTGGAGAAACCCTCGCGGACACCGCCATGGGGGCCCTGCTCCCGGCGGTGGTCGCCCCTGACCGACTGGCGAGCGCCAACGCCCGGCTCTACGCGAGTTTCACCATCGGCAACCAGTTCGTCGCCAAACCGCTCGGCGCGTGGCTGTTCGTCATCTCCGCCGCCGTACCGTTCGGGTTCGACGCGCTCACGTTCGCGATCTCGGCGGCGCTGACAGCGGGCATCCGACGGGTTCCGGTCTCCGATGAACCGCGTCGGCGGGCCTCGCTGCGCGCCGAGGTCGCCGCTGGTGTGCGGTGGTTGTGGAACCACCGGCTGCTACGGGTCCTCGCCGTCAGCATGGGCCTGAGCAACATCGCGTTCGGGGCCGCGTTCGCGGTGTTCGTGCTCTACTGCCGGGAACGTCTGGGTGTCTCCGGTGTCGGTTTCGGCTTCCTGCTGACCGCCTTCGCGGTCGGCGGCCTGTTCGGCAGTGTGGTCGCGGCGAAACTCACGCGGGCGTTCGGCAGCGTCGCCGTGCTGCGTGTCGGCCTGGTCGTCGAGATCGTCACGCACGTGTCCCTGGCGATCACGACGACACCCTGGACGGCCGCCATCGTCCTGGTCCTGTTCAGCATCCATGCCATGGTGTGGGGCATCACCGTCACCACTACCCGGCAGCGGGTCGTGCCGTCACACCTCCGTGGGCGTGTCGGCAGCGTGTACGCGTTGCTGGATCTCGGTGGTGCTGCGCTGGGCTCGCTCCTCGGCGGCCTGTTCGCCAGCGCCTGGGAGATCACCACGCCGTTCTGGATTGCCGCCGCCGTGATGGTGACGATCACCGCCCTGGCCTGGCGTCCCCTGCGCGAGGCAGGGTCCGCCTGAGCGGTGACCCCGGTTCCGGGCGGCGCTGTCCCGCCGTTCGGGGCCGGGGTCGCGCGCGGCTACCGCGACGCCGACCGACGTAGGTGCTCGCCAACCCGGTGCTACCGGCGTACGGTCCCTGGTATGACCAGCGCGATGCGGAAACTGTCCATCTCTGTGCCACCCGACGTGGCTGAGCGCCTGGAGCGCGAGTCCAACGCCAGCGCCTACATCACCCAGGCGGTCCGGGACCGGATGCGGCTGGACGCCCTGGACGCGGAGCTGGCCCACCAGGGCATCCCGATCACCGAGCAGGGCGTCGCCGAGGCACGCGCCCGCCGGGCTGCCGTGGAGGCCGAATGGTCGCCGGAGCGCCGCAGCGCCCTTCGCGAGAGGGCCCGCCAGCACGCGCAGGACGCCGCCGCCGGCACCCTCGACCAGCCGGCCGCGTGACCAACGACGACGACCGACCGGTCCGGCTCGTGCTGGACCGGTCGGCACTGCTGGCGTACCTGTCGGGATCGGTGCATGTCGGGGAGCCGCTGCACGAGGTCATCCAGGACCGCAACAGGTTCGGCGTCACCGCCGTGACCGCGGCGGAAGCGCTGGCGATCGTCAGCGACCCGAAGGAACGGGCGACCCTGCACCGGTTGCTGAGCCTGGACGCCTGCGAGGTGCTCTCGACCGACGGCCACTCCTGGCACGAACTCAGCTACTGGCGCACGGTGACGGGCCGTGCCGATCTGGCCACCACAGCGTTGGCCGTCCTCGAACACGACGCCTCGATCCTCACCGGGGAGGACCGGTACGGCGACGGTGAACTACCGGTGATTCACATTCCCGACTGACGACGAACAGGCCGCCGGTCAGGACGGCAGGGCCAGGTCCAGGACGGCGCCCAGCCCGTTCTCCCGGCCGGGTTCGGCGGCCGGGAGCACCAGCGCCGCGCAGCCGGCGGTCACCGCGCCCGCGTCGGCCGGTGTGTCACCGACCATCAGCGTCTGTTCCGGGTCGACACCGAGCATCCCGCAGGCCCGCCAGAAGATCGCCGGGTCGGGCTTGCAGCGCCCCACCTCGTAGGAGAGCACGAACGCGCCGACCAGGTCGGTCAACCCCCACGCGTCGAAGTGCGGCCGCAGGTCGAAGCCGATGTTGCTGACCACGGCGACCGGCACCCCGGCGTCGCGCAAGGCGGTCAGCGTCGGTGCGCTGTCCGCGTACGGCAGCCAGCCGTCGGCGGTCAGCAGCCGCTCGTAGAGCGCGTCGGCGAAACCCTCGATGCCCGCGTCGACCGTCTCGGCCAGCCCGGTGTACGCGCCCCGGTGGGCGTGTTGGTAGAGGTCCCGGTCGGCCCACAGCTCGGCCAACCGGGGTGGCACCCGCGCCGGCAGGGGCCCTCCGGCACGCCCGGCGGTGAGGAGCCGGTCGGCCAGCGAGGTGGCCCGGACCCGGTCCAGGGTGACCCCGCACGCCGCCGCGGCCTCCAGCACCCACTGCCGGGGCTCCTCCACCTGGGCCAGGGTGCCGTGGAAGTCGAAGAGCACCGCCTTCACGGGCCGTCGGGACGCCCGGGGGGCGGCGGCCTCGGCGTTGCCCGGCGAACGGGTCTGGGTCGGTTCGGCATGGTCCGGCACGCCGTGCACCCTACCGACCGCCCCCGATGGCACCTCCGGACGGCCTTGTGGGGTGTCGTGTCCCGGCACGCACTAATCTTGGTGTCATGTCGAGTCCCGCCGAGCGGTACGCAGCGGCGCGCCGCCGGGCCGCGCAGGCCTCACAGTTTCCAGCGCTGGACGAGTTCGCCCTTGACCTGGGGTTCGACCTCGACGACTTTCAGCGGGAGGCGTGTCAGTCGCTGGAGCGGGGCAGCGGTGTGCTGGTCTGCGCACCCACCGGCGCCGGCAAGACGGTGGTCGGCGAGTTCGCCGTCCACCTGGCGTTGCGCGGGCGGCCCGACGACCCGGTGGCCGCCGACGACGCGGCGACACCGCCGCCCCGGCGCAAGTGCTTCTACACCACGCCGATCAAGGCGCTGTCCAACCAGAAGTACCACGACCTGGTCGCCCGGTACGGCGCCGAGCAGGTCGGTCTGCTGACCGGCGACAACGCGATCAACGGCGACGCGCCAGTGATCGTGATGACCACCGAGGTGCTGCGCAACATGCTCTACGCGGGCTCCAGCACGCTGCAGGGGCTGGCGTACGTGGTGATGGACGAGGTGCACTACCTGGCCGACCGGTTCCGTGGCGGGGTGTGGGAAGAGGTGATCATCCACCTTCCCGCCTCGGTCACCCTCGTCTCGTTGTCGGCGACGGTCTCCAACGCCGAGGAGTTCGCCGACTGGCTGGTCACCGTGCGCGGCGAGACCGCGGTGGTGGTCAGCGAGCACCGACCGGTGCCGTTGTGGCAGCACATGCTGGTCGGCAAGCGGATGTTCGACCTGTTCCACGACGCCGACGCCGCCCGCAAGCACGACGTGCACCCGGAGTTGCTGCGCTACACCCGGGAGACCGTGCGGCGGCTGGAGTTGGGCGAGGGGCGCAGCGCGGGGCCCGGCGCTGGTCGGCGTGGCCCGCGCTGGCGTGGCCCGATGCGCCCGGACATCGTCGACCGACTGGACCGGGAGGGTCTGCTGCCGGCGATCCTGTTCATCTTCAGTCGCGCCGGCTGCGCCGCCGCGGTGCAGCAGTGTCTCGCCGCCGGGCTGCGGCTGACCTCGCCGGACGAGCGGGCCGAGATCCGCCGGGTGGTCGAGTCCCGGGTCACCGCCATCCCGGGCGAGGACCTGACGGTGCTGGGCTACTGGGAGTGGCTCGACGGCCTGGAGCGCGGCCTCGCCGCCCACCACGCCGGCATGCTGCCGGTGTTCAAGGAGATCGTCGAGGAGTTGTTCGTCCGCGGCCTGGTCAAGGCGGTCTTCGCCACCGAGACCCTCGCCCTGGGCATCAACATGCCGGCCCGCTGCGTGGTCCTGGAACGCCTGGTCAAGTACAACGGCGAGGCGCACGTCGACCTGACCCCGGGGGAATACACGCAGCTCACCGGCCGCGCCGGCCGCCGGGGCATCGACGTGGAGGGGCACGCCGTCGTGGTGTGGTCCCCGGAAACCGACCCACGGCAGGTGGCCGGGCTCGCGTCCACCCGCACCTACCCGCTGCGCTCCAGCTTCCGGCCCTCGTACAACATGGCGGTGAACCTGGTCGGCACGGTCGGCGCGGAGCCGGCCCGGGCCCTGCTGGAGTCCTCGTTCGCCCAGTTCCAGGCGGACCGGTCGGTGGTCGGTCTGGCCCGGCAGGTGCAGCGCAACACCGAGACGATCGAGGCGTACGGCGCGGAGGCCGCCTGCCACCACGGCGACTTCGACGAGTACTTCGCGCTGCGAGTGGCGATCGCCGACCGGGAGAAGGCCATCGCCCGGCAGGGACAGACCCAGCGTAAGGCCGCCGCGGTGGCGTCGCTGGAGCGGCTGCGCGTCGGCGACGTGATCCGGGTGCCGTCGGGCCGTCGGGCCGGGCTGGCCGTCGTGCTGGACCCGGCGACCGGTGGGTTCGGGGAGCCCCGGCCGCTGGTGCTCACCCAGGACCGCTGGGCCGGGCGGGTCAGCCCCGGCGACTTCACCACCCCCGCCGAGGTGCTGGCCCGGATCCGGGTGCCCAAGCACTTCAACCACCGTTCACCGGGTGCTCGGCGGGATCTCGCCGCCGAGGTCAGCGGCACCGGTCTGGACCGGCACGGCGGCCGACGGGGTGGCCGTTCCCGACAGGCGGCCGGCGAGGACCACCGGATCACCCAGCTCCGCACCGAGTTGCGGAACCACCCCTGCCACGCCTGCCCGGAGCGGGAGGACCACGCCCGCTGGGCGGAGCGGCGTCGGCGGCTGGAGCGCGACACCGAGGAGCTGCGCGAGCGCGTCTCCGGGCGTACCGGCTCCCTCGCCCGCACCTTCGACCGGATCGTCGCGCTGTTGACCGACCGTGGCTACCTCGCTCGCGACGGCGCGGTCACCGACGCGGGGCGGATGCTCGGCCGGATCTGGACCGAGGCGGACCTGCTGGTCGCCGAGTGCCTGCGCCGGGGAGTGTGGAACGGCCTGTCCCCGGCCGAGTTGGCCGCCGCGGTGTCCGTGGTGGTCTTCGAGGCGCGCCGCGACGTCGACGAGCGGGCGTCGCTGCCGCGCGGGCCGGTGGCCGACGCGGTCGACGAGACGTTGAAGCTGTGGGGGGAGATCGAGGCCGACGAGGCGGCGCGCGGGCTGACCGCGACCCGGGAGCCGGATCTCGGCTTCGCCTGGCCGGTCTACCGGTGGGCCCGGGGCGAGGTGCTGGCCAAGGTGCTCGGCAGCGGTCACGAGATCGACGGTGAGATGCCCGCCGGTGACTTCGTCCGGTGGGCGCGACAGGTGGTCGACCTCCTCGGTCAGCTCGCCGATTCCGGCGGTGCCTCCCCGGAGCTGCGTTCCACGGCACGGCAGGCGATCGCGGCCATCAACCGGGGTGTCCTGGCGTACCACACCTCGGCCTGATCACCGCATTCGGTCACGATCGGTGACGAATCGACGCATCGGACGGTCACCGCGACAGCACCCCTCGGATAGCCCGGGGGGCACTGTTGCGCCTGATCACAGCACCCCCGATCATTGCCGGAGCGCCTTGTTGACGCGCCGCTAACAATTGGGGAGATAACCGCCGTGGCGGAGATCAATCACTTTGAGTACGGGTGGATCACGCCCGCGCTGAGCTACGCGCTGTCCGTGCTCGGCTCGATCCTCGGACTGGTCTGCGCCGGGCGCATCCGCAGGGCGCAGACGAACGGCCAGCGGGCCTGGTGGGGTCTGCTGTCGGCCTGGGCACTGGGCGGCACCGCCATCTGGGCGATGCACTTCATGGCCATGCTCGGCTTCGCCGTCGAAGGTGCCAGGATCCGTTATGACGTGCCGCTGACCGCCGCCAGCACGGCGATCGCGGTGGTGGCGGTCGGTATCGGCCTGGCCATCGTGGGCACCGGTCGGCTGAACCCGGTACGGCTGATCGCCGGTGGCGTCTTCACGGGTGCCGGTGTGGCCTCCATGCACTACACGGGCATGGCGGCGATGCGGCTCAACGGCAGCCTCGAGTACGACACCGTCCGGGTTGCGCTGTCCGTCGTCATCGCGGTCGTGGCGTCCACCGTCGCGCTGTGGCTCGCGATGACCGTCCGCCGCGGGTTGGCCATCTTCGCCTCCGCGCTGGTCATGGGCGTCGCCGTGAACGGGATGCACTTCACCGGCATGACTGCCCTGTCGGTGCACCGCCACGAACGGGCGGGCGAGGTGACCGGCGTCGGGGTGAGCACCATGCTGGTGCCGATCATGGTTGCGGTGATCTTCGGGGTGGTCGGTCTGCTCTACGCCCTGCTCGCCGCCCCGACCGACGACGACCGGGCCGCCGCCGCGTACCTGGACGGGCGTCGGGTCCCGGAAGCGGCAGCCGCGACGCCCGTCGCCGCCCCGGACCCGGTCGGGTTGCGCGCCCGCTCCACCCTCGGCCAGCCGGGCACCCCGTTCCCGTCCCGTCGGGACACTCCGCCCCGCTGACCCGCGACGGGCGGACAGGTCGCCGGAGACTCAGGTCGGCGGGCGGCCGGGCCGGCTGCCGTCGATGACGACGGTGGCCAGCAGCCCGGGGTGGTCGGTGGCCCCGCGCATGGTCACCGACCTGCGGCAACAGAGTGTGATGCCGGTTGTCGCCATGATGTGTTGTCGTGCGCCGTCGTCGACCCGGGAGTGGCCCGGCGGCGCACAGGAGCGCACGTCGGGGTCGGCGTCGGCCCGCAGATTGAGGTCACCACCGAGCAGGGCGGGCCCGGATCCGGTGCTCCCGCGGAGCGTCGGCAGGATCGTGTCGAGCAGATGGCCGCACTGGGCGAGCGAGACGCGGTAACCGGTGTTGGCCAGGTGCGTGGTGCAGGCGAGCAGGCCGCCGTCGACGTCGACGCAGAGCCAGGCCCGCTCCTCCGGGTCCGCGAGGTCCTGCGTCGGGTGGATGCCGCTGTACACGACGCGCGGGGTGTCCGGCGTCCGGACGTGGGCCAGCAGCCCGATGCCGTACGCCTGACCGTTGCGACACCTGGTGTCGGCGCCGCTGGGCCGGTCGCCGGCGGCCCGGAACGCGGCCACGACGCTGCGACCCGGGTGGACGGTCTCGAACACACGCCGCAGGGCGGGCACGTCGTCGTCGCAGATCTCGTTCAGGGTGACCAGGTCGGGGGCCTCGGCCCTGATCACGTCGGAGGCGACGGCGACGGACCGGCCGGTGTAGCAGCCGGCGCGGCCACTGTTGCAGAGGTTCAGCTGGAGCATCCGCAGGACCATGGGTCTGCCGGTGTCCGTGGAACTGGCCGCCGTCGACCCGGCGGGCAGCCCGGCGGCGACGATCAGGAGGCCCACGGCCAGGGCTCGGCGCGGGAACCGGTACAGACGATTGGCCACGCGCACTCCGGGTGGGGGAGGCGACAGTCGTCGCCGCGGTGCCCGTGATCGTACTCGCGCCGGCCCCCGGCCTCTCCCCGCGCGGGTTGCCGATGGGGGCACGCGCGGTGCGCGTACCCCCATCGGGCTGGTCAGCGCGCGCGGACCGCGACGACCGTGTACGGCGTGGTCGGGGTCGGTGTGGTGGTGAAGCGGGCGTTGGGCAGGTAGAGCCGGCCGAGCGCCTTGGCGACGGTCGTGGGGACGTCGAAGTTTCCGTCGGTGATGGTGGTGGTGAGCGTTCCGGCGGTGCCGGCGTGGTTGAGCGTGACCACCGCGATCTGGTTGAGGCGGTTCTGCACGACGTAGAGGGTGCGGCCGAGCAGCAGCAGCCCGTCGCCGTTGGTGAAGGTGTGGCCGGGCACGTCCACGACGGTGCTCACGCCGGTCGCCGGGTCGACCCGGAACAGCGTGCCGGTGGTCGACTGGACGACGATCAACGCCTTGCCGTCCGGTGTGGTGGTGATGCCGTTGAGGTTGACGCCGGTGCCGACCTGCTCGTACGCGCCGGTCAGCGCGATGGTGGTGAAGCCGTCGGCGGGCGGCAGCGCGCCACCGCGGCCGAGTGGCAGCCGGTAGAGCACCGGGCGGTTGGAGTCGGTGAAGTACGCGGCGTGGCGGGTCAGGACGACGTCGTTGACGAACGTCGGGGTGGTGGCGAACTGGTAGCGGGCCAGCACCTCGCCGGTGCGGGTGTCGAGCACGCGGGCGTCGCCGGCCGTGCCGCCGGAGACGAACAGCCGGCCGCGTGCGTCGACCTTGAGGCCGAGCGACGGTGTGCCGGTGGGCGCGCCGATCGTCGTTCCCCGGCCGGTGATCAGGTCGACGCGCTGGATGGCGCCCGTCGCGCGGGAGCCGAAGTAGGCGTACCTTCCGGCGGTGGCGATGCCCTCGGGCTGGAACCCGTCGGGGAGGGCGAGGACGGTGGGCGGCCGGACTCCGGGGTGCGCCTGCGCGGGCGCGACGGCGACCGAGGTCAGGAGGGCGGCGGTCAGGGCGCCGCCGAGGGCGGCCCTGAGGGGTCGGTTCACTGTGCTCCTTCCGGGCGGCGGGGCGGCACGAGCCGACACATCCGCCACGATCACTGGGGCCAGGACCCGATCCACTGTACGACCGCTGCCGACCGCTCGCCCGGCGTGCGACGCCCGACGTCACCGGCGCGGCCCTCAGGAGGCCGCGCCGGTGACGCGTCGGACTGCGGATGTCAGGGGTTGCGGACGAGCCGCCACCGGTTGTCCGCGCTGCCGTTGTCCGAGTCCTGTACGGCCTGCGCGCCCCAGGCGGTCGACCCGTTCAGGATCCCGAGCAGCTTGTTGCTGTTGACGTTGCGGATCTTGTAGGTGCCGTCGCCGTTGTCCACCAGGATCCATCGGTGGTCGGCAGTGCCGTTGTCCGACCATTGCAGGACCCGGGCGTTGTCCGCGGTGGACATGTTCTCCACGCCGAGGACCTTCCCGCTGTTGACGTTGCGGAACCGGACCGCGTTGCCGTCGGTCACGATCACCCAGTTGTGGTCGGCGGTGCCGCTGTCGCCCCACTGCACCGCCAGCCCGCCGTCGGCGGTGGACATGTTCTGGATGCCGAGGACCAGCCCGGTGCCGACGTTGACCAGGCGGCTGCTGCCGCCGGTGCTGCCGCCGCCGCTGGTGCTCCAGTAGACGGTGTAGTTGTATCCGTGGGCGTCCTGGAAGGGGGCCAGGTTGACCGTGGACCCGTTGGCGTTCGCGGTGAACGCGAGCGCCGTGGTGCTGCTCCGGGAGATCGACGAGACGGTGAGTGCCGGCAGGGTGCTCAGGGCGGTGTTGCCGTAGTTGCCGGCCAACACCGACGGGCCGTACGTGACCGCGGCGACGTTGGCGTTGTCGTTGGCGGCCCGCATGACGACCTGCATCGGCAGGCGCACGGTGATGGTGTCGCCGGCGACCCAGGTGCGGGTGACAGTGGCGTAGCTGCCCGGTGTGGTGGCGACGTTCTGCACCGTGCCGTTCACGGCGATCGTGGCGCCGGTCGTCCAGGCCGGGATCCGCACCCGGATGCTCCACGAGCCGCTCATCGACCCGGACAGGGTCAGCGTGCTGGTGTCACTGACCGGGTAGTTGGTGCTCTGCGTGACAGTGATGCCGCGTTGCGACCAGGTCAGCACCGACGGCGTGAACAGGTTCACGGTCAGCGTCGTGCCGTTGTGGAAGTAGATGGAGTCCATCAGCCTGGTGTTGATCTCCAGGCCGGTGCCCTGGCAGCACCAGAACGAGTTGTAGTCCGTGCTCCAGGTGCCGCCGCCCCACGCCGGCCCCACGCCTCGACGCCCGCCCGGCCTCAGCGGGGTGAAGTATGTGATGTGGCCGTGGCTGTCCGCCGGGTTCTGCCCGCCGATCAGGTGGTTGATCGTCGCGCGCTCGTAGAAGTCGAAGTAGTCCGCCCGGTTCGGGTCGAGCAGCCACAGCTCCCGGGTCAGCTTGAGCATGTTGTAGGTGTTGCACTGCTCGCAGGTGTCGTTGTTGAGGTACCCGGCGATCGCGTTGGGCGCCCGGAAGTGCTCGGCCTGGCTGTTGCCGCCGATGACGTAGGAGTGCGCGCCGACGGTGATGTTCCACGCGTTGCTGGCGATGTCCCGGTAACGGGTGGTCCCGGTGGCCTTGAACTCCCGGGCGGCGCCCACCCACTTGGGGACCTGCGTGTTGGCGTGCAGGCCGGAGAGCTGGTCGGAGTTGGAGGCCAGGGGGTTGAACACGGCGGCGTGGTCGAACCGCTGGGCGGCGGTGAGCCACCGGGAGTCGCCGGTCTGCTGGTAGATGTCGGTGAGCACGTCGTTCATGCCGCCGAACTCGGTGCCCAGCATCGACTGCATCTGGCTGGAGCTGAGCCGGGCCGTGCGGGTGTCGACCCAGCCCGCGAGGGACAGCAACACCGTACGGGCCTGCGTGTTGCCGGTGTAGCGCCAGACGTCGAGCAGCCCGGCGAGGGTCTTGTGGATGCAGTAGTAGGGCACGTTGCCGTTGGACAACGTCCGCGCCTCGAGCGCGGTGAAGTCGGACTCGGGGAAACCGGAGAGGTAACCCGCGCCGAAACCGGCAGCCCCGTTGTTCGCCTGGCACTTGGCCAGCTCGGCCACCATGTAGTTCGCCTTGTCCCGGCAGGTGGTGTCGCCCAGCACCGCGTACGCGTACGCCCAGGCGGTCAGGAAGTGCCCCTGCATGTGGGTGCGGAAGGGGAAGTTCGGCGCGTCCCAGCCGCCGTTGGTGGCGGCACCGTTGGTGGACAGCCGGTGGTTGGCGCGGAAGTTGTAGAGCAGGCGGTCGACGTCGACGAACCGCAGGTAGTTGAGCGTCCGTGTCTGGTTGTCCATCCAGCGGCCGCTGGTCAGCCGCACCTGGCCGAGGTCGAACGGGTACGCCGAGACACCGATGTCCGACCGGACCGGTGGCACCACGGCCGCAGCCGCGCTGCCGGCGGCGACAGTGGTGCCGGTTGCGGAGAGCACCACTGTGGCTCCGGCGGCCTGGAGCAGGTGTCGGCGGCTGAGGGGTGGCATGGAACCTCCAAGGGGGCTTGTGACAGCGGGACGGGTCTGGTGGGGGACGAGCGCAACGGCGGGCGGGGTGGGCGCGCCGGCGGCGGCCGTCGCGGGGTGGTGGTGCGGCCGCTGCGGACTTCCACGTGCTGCCCTGTGTAATCGCTCCACATCAATGTGATCGCTAACATAGTTGGTCGTTAACATGCCCGCAACCCCCGTGACGCCTGCCGCCCGATCCGGTCGTGCCGAACTCGCGCCTCGCACGGCTGGCGGCGTCGTGCCTCACCCCGACGGCAGCCTGAGGGCTCCGGCACGGTCCGAAATGGAGGTTATGGCGGAATGGCCCGAAGCAGCGGGTGGCGGATCATGGCGACCGGCCCTCCGTTGACGCCCGCCGCACCCCTCAGTACGGTGCATCGTAAAACGTGGATGTCAGCGCTGATACGCCAGCGTTACGGCGAGGTTGCGCCGGTCATCTCGTGCCAGGTCAAAAACCCAGCTCAGACGCAATCGAAGGGAGTGTCGACGATCATCTGTTAGCGCTAACAGATGATCGAGTCAGACATCGCGCACCGCGCATTCGGCAGGAGAAATCGTGAAGGTGAAAGATCGCACCAGAACCGGCACCGGCAGCCGCGCCCGGCGCGCCGTCGCCTGGCTGACGAGCATCGTCTGCGTGCTGGCACTGGTGCCCGGCACGGCCAGGGCCGACAACCCCATCGTTCAGCACATCTACACCGCCGACCCGGCACCCCTGGTGCACAACGGCCGGGTGTACCTCTACACCGGACACGACGAGGACGGCTCCACCTACTTCACCATGCGTGAATGGCGCGTCTGGTCGTCCGCCGACATGGTCAACTGGACCGACCACGGTTCGCCGATGAGCCTGTCTACCTTCGCCTGGGCGGACGCCAACGCGTGGGCCGGGCAGGTCATCGCCCGCAACGGGAAGTTCTACTGGTACGTGCCGGTACGACAGCGCTCGAACGGGCAGATGGTCATCGGAGTGGGGGTGGCGGACAGCCCGACCGGGCCGTTCCGGGACGCCATCGGTCGACCTCTGGTCGGCAACAACGAGATCGACCCGTCGGTGTTCATCGACGACGACGGGCAGGCGTACCTCTACTGGGGCAACCCGGGCCTGTGGTACGTGAAGCTGAACTCGGACATGATCTCCTACTCCGGCAGCGCGACCCGGATCACGTTGACCACGGCGGGGTTCGGCACCCGGACCGGCAACGCGAGTCGGCCCACCCTCTACGAGGAGGGGCCCTGGGTCTTCAAGCGCAACGGGTTGTACTACAACGTGTTCGCGGCCGAGTGCTGCTCGGAGTTCATCGCCTACTCCACCGCGCCGGGCCCGACCGGACCGTGGACGTACCGGGGGACGATCATGCCCCGGCAGGGCGGCAGCTTCACCAACCACGCCGGTGTCATCGACTTCAACGGCGGCTCGTACTTCTTCTACCACAACGGGGCGTTGCCCGGCGGTGGCGGTTACACGCGCTCGGTCGCGGTGGAGAAGTTCAGCTACAACTCCAACGGCACCATCCCGACGATCACCATGAGCACCGCCGGGGCGCCGCAGGTGGGCACGCTCAATCCGTACGGGCGACAGGAGGCCGAGACGATCGCCTGGGGTTCCGGTATCGAGACGGAGCCGTCCAGCGAGGGCGGCATGAACGTCGGCTGGATCGAGAACGGCGACTACGTCAAGGTCAAGGGGGTCGCCTTCGGCGGGGGCGCGACCTCGTTCACCGCACGGGTCGCCTCGGCGACCAGCGGCGGCCGGATCGAGGTGCGGCTCGACAGTGCCAGCGGCCCGGTCGTCGGCACCTGCACCGTGGGTGGCACCGGCGGCTGGCAGAACTGGGCCACCACCACCTGCGCGGTGAGCGGCGCGACCGGCACGCGTGACCTGTACCTGCGCTTCGCCGGCGGCAGCGGCAACCTGTTCAACCTGAACTGGTGGCAGTTCGGTGGCACCGGCGGCAGCGGGAACGTCCTGACCAACGGCAACGTCGAGAGCGGCACGACGGGTTGGGGCGTGAACGGCAGCGGCACGCTCTCCACCAACACCTCGGTCGTGCACGGCGGCAGCGGATCGCTGTCGATCACCGGGCGCACCTCGGCGTGGAACGGCCCCAGCCAGGACGTGACCTCGAAGCTCATCAACGGCAGGAGCTACACCACGAGCGTCTGGGTACGCGCGCAGAGCGGCACACCGTCCGCGAAGGCGACCATCGCGCTGACCGCCAACGGCACGACGAACTACCTTCAGCTGACGCCGACGGCGGACGTGAACGTCAACGGCTGGACCCAGCTCACCGGCACGGCGACCGTCTCGTGGAGCGGCACGCTGACCGGGGCCACGTTCTACGTGGAGACGGCGGCGGGCACCGACAGCCTCCTCGTCGACGACGCCTCATTCCAGTGACGGGCGGTGCCGGAGCCGTGCCCGCACGGCTCCGGCACTCCGCCGCGGCGCGGGATCGGCGCGAGCACCACCGACGCTTGACGAACGGCATGTTATCGCTCACAGTCGATGGGTGAGGGCGGCCGCACCTGTGACTCACCGGGCGAGCCTGCCCACGAACGGGTGGAACGTCAGCGTCGCGCTTCCCGGTGGCGCGAGTGTCACCAACACCTGGAGTGCGACGGCCAGTGGCTCCACCGGCACGGTCCGGTTCACCAACGTGGACTACAACGGTCGGCTGGGTGCCGGCCAGGTCACCGAGTTCGGTTTCCAGGGCAACGGCAGCGCCTCCGGCCTGACGCCCACCTGCACCGCTTCCTGAGCACACCCGATGACCGACTGACGTCGGCCGGTGCGGAGAACCACGACGGGTCCTCCGCACCGGCCGACATCAGGTCGCGCCGTGCGGATCGATCAGGAGTACGGAAGCCGCAGCACCGACTGGTTGCCGATGCCCACGGTGCTCGGGTTGCTGCCGATCGCCGACCAGACCTCCACCCGGACCGTGCCGTTGCTCAGTGCGCCCAACGTGCCGGTGGCCGAGGACAGGCCGGTGTTCTGGGTGTAGTGCTCGTAGCCGGGGACCGGGTCGGTGGCGAAGTAGCGCAGGGTCTCCACCCGCTCCCAGCTCCCGTTGCCCGTGAGGTCGTAGGAGACCCGCACCTGCACGCCGTTGCCGACGGCCGTCCCGGCGTCCACGAACAGGTCGAACGTGGTCTGCCCGCCGGCGTAGGCGAGGTTGAGGCCGGTCGCCGTGAAGACCTGGGCGTTGGTGGGCGTACCGTCGTGGTTTCCGTTCGCCGCCGCGACTGTCGTCGTGGCCGCGCTACCGGCGGCGCCCAACCCGCCTCCGGGCAGCAGGTACCGCGTCGGACCGCCCGTGGCCGGCGGTGGGGTGGTCGTCGGCGGGGGGTCCGACGGCGTCGTCGGGGGGACGCCGCCGGCCGCGTTGCCGCCGCTCCAGGTGTACGCCCCGGTGGTGGCCGTCTTGCCGGCTCCCACGGTGAGCGTGGTGCCGTTGGAGAAGGTCACAGTGATCGGCGCGGCGGTCGGGTTCGATGCCACGTAGGTGCGCGACCCGTTGCGCGAGAACACCGCCGACAGTGGGTGGTTTCCGGTCACCGTCGTGTCGACATTGCCCAGGGCCGCGAGGTTGCGGATCCAGTGGAAGGTGTGTGCCCGGCTCTCGCCCTCCTCCGGGGTGTAGCCCGGGTTCGCGCGGAGGTTCGCCAGCGCCGCGTCGGGGTCGCCGAGGGCCTGGAACTGCCAGAGGATGTCCTGCCACACCGTCGGTTGTCCGCCGTTGTTGCGGACGAGTTCGGCGTAGTTGGTCCGCACGTACGCCGGGTTGTTGCCCAGGTAGAGGTGACCGCCGGTGACCGGCAGCAGGTTGATGCCCTGGATCATCTCCGGCTCGGCGCTGAACCAGGTGGCGTACGCGCCGCCGTCACCCCAGACCATGCCGACCGTCGAGTGCCCGAACGCGGCGGGGAAGTTCTGGTCGCTGACGTCGAACCAGTACTCCTGGATCGCCGCGGCCTGCGTGGTGTAGAGGAAGACGCCCGCGTCGCGGACGGCGGTGTCGCCGGTCGTCTGCCCCCACTGGATCAGGGCGCTCGCGAAGTTCATCCCCTCCGACGAGGACTCCTGGTTGTTGCCGGAGCCGAACGAGCCGTGCCCGGACGCCCAGTCGTGGCCGGCGTAGATGTCGAAGTCTCGCAGATACGGGAAGCGGGTGTCGTCGCGACGGTAGTTGTTGGCGTCCCGGATCAGCAGGTCGACCATGCCGCCATAGCGGCTGGTGGACGCCCACGTCGGGTCGAACTTCGCCAGGGTCGCTGCGGCGGCGATGTAGTAGCCGTAGTGGAAGTGGTGGTCGTTGAGCTCCTGGTCGGACCCGTACGACGCCGGGTAGCCGATCAGGGTGCCCCAGTTGTTGTCGTAGTAGAAGACCCTGCTGGTCTTGCCGCTGGACGCGGTGAACCAGTCGGTGAGCGTGCTACGGATCGCGTTCAGCGCGCTGTCGCGCGTCGTGGTGTCGTTGACCTGGTCGGCGATCTCGGCGATCCGCGCGGCGCGGCCGAGGCCCTTGCCCGTCCAGTAGGTGTCGTTGCCGCGCTGGTCCATCGGGTTGGCGCGGGTCGCGGCCAGGTGCCCGGTGAGCGTGGACAGGTCCCCACCGCTGCCGTCGCCGACAGCTGGCAGCTCCGGCAGGATGCCCTGGAACTTCATGGCGGTGCGGAACTGGTTGACGCCGGTGAGCACCTTCATTCGGCCGCGCGCCGACGGGTAGGTCGGCGTGATCGCGGTGGAGCCGCTCAGCGACTTCCACTGGTGCGGGTAGAGGCTCACCACGGTCTGGGTGGCGGTGCCCTCCCGGGCGGTCGTGGTGAACGCGTACGTGGTGGTCAGGCCGCTGGTCGCCGGGTTGTACGCGTACGACACCTGGGTGCCGGTCACGTGGGCGTGCGCGTACCGGCCGTAGGTGGCGGCCAGGTCGGCGCGCTCGGTCGCGCTGGACGTCGGCGGCAGGAGGGCGACGGAGAAGTAGCCGCGGCCGGCCAGGGTGGACGAGATTCGGCCGGACGCCACGGACCAGCTGGCACCGCTGGGCGCGTACCCGACGTAGTCGTGACCGTTGACCCGGAAACCGATGGTGGTGCCGCTGTTGGACCAGACGTCGGGGGTGCCGGCGGTGCTGATCTGCGCGTTCCCGCCGGTGGCCTGGAAGTACGCGAAGGGCAGGCCGTGGCCGATGGTGGCGCGCAGCGTGCGTGTCCCGTCGCTCCAGTGCGGGCTGACCGTCCAGTCCGTCCAGCCGTCGACCTTGACCTGGGGTGCGCCGAGCCCGGCCACGCCGACCCGGATGTCCTGCACGTACGGGTAGTGGAACTCCCCGACTCCGGTCGCGGTGCCGCTGATGGCGGGCGTGGAGTTGGCGGAGAAGCCGAGGCCGTCGGTGAACGTGTCGTACGAGATCGGGTGGGCGTGCAGGGGCTCGCTGAAGGCGCAGTCGGTGCGCTTCCACAGCAGCGAGGACCACCAGTCGTTGGTGGGTATCGGTCCGGCGGGCGCGTTGGCGGTGGCGAACTGCCGGGGGTTGCTGGACATCGCGCCGCACCCGCTCGGGAGCGGGCCGACGGGGGTGGTGGTGTAGCTGCCGGCGCCGACGGGCGCCGCCTCGGCGGCGCGGGTGACGGGGATCGCGAGGCCGCCGACGATCAGGGCCAGCGCGGTGGTGGCGGCCAGGACCCATCGGCGGTGGGGGACGGGAGGTTTCATGGTGCCTCCATCGCGCGCCGGGTGCGGCCCTTGCCGGCTCCGACGCGTTGCGTCTGAATTGGGGGGAAGGTCAGGTGAGAGAGCGCTCTCACGGCCACGGTAGTGGAGCACCTAGATCCCCGTCAATGTGTCCATCCGGTTGCGTACTGATGTCGCTATTTGTCGGCGCCCTCACGCTCGCTCAGCAGCGTTTCCGGCGCACGCATCCGCCACGCGTCCGTGACCAGCTCGTCCAGGCGCTCGAAGTCGATCTCGGCCAGGCGCAGCAGCACCAGGGGCAGGCCGTCGTAACCGGGCGCGGTGAAGAAGACGTCCGGTTCGCCGAGCAGGAGAGCCTGCTTCTCCGCCTCGTCCCCGACGAACAGCACCGCGATGTCGGATCGGATCACCCGCGGCCGGCCCGGCACCCGCTCCGGATAGGACCAGACGAAGCCCTTGTCGGCCACCCGGAAGTCGAAGCCGTCACTGGCGATCTCCACCACGTGCGGCAGGGTCAGCGCCACCCGGCGGACGTCCTCCGCGTCAACCACCGGGACCCCGCACACCGCGTACCGTCCGCATGTGCCGAGATTACGCGGTGGACAGGCCGATGGCGGTCGCCCCGATGACGGCCCGGTTGCCGCGCTCCTGCACGTACCCGACGACCATGGCACTGCGCGGATCGAGGTCGGGCGGCACCGTCAGCTCCATCCGTCCGCCCTCAGCGTCCGCTCCCACCGACGTGAAGGCGCGTACGACGTTGTCCTGCCGTAGCGTCCGCCCGGCGTTCTCCCCCCGGGCGATCTCGCTGTCCAGGCCGCGTTGCACGATCGCCACGTTCAGCACCGCGCCCTCCGGTGGCCGATCGACCTGGTAATCCAGCACCACTCGCGGCCCGCCGCCGTCCGGTGCGGACAGCGTGAGCGTGGTGGTGGCGGTCGTGGCCAGGGCGGACGCGATCGCGCCGGCCGCCCGTCGACGGTCGGACCCGACGAACTCGACCGTGCCGTTGACGACCATCTGCGGCGTGTACAGACGTCCGGAGCCGAAGGCGCGGGCGTACGCCTCCTGCCGCGCGGTGTAGGCCGCGTCGGCGAACTGGTCGGGCCAGCCCAGATCGTCCCAGTAGTCGACGTGGAATCCGAGGCCGAAGACGGGTTGGCCCCGCTCCCGGGCGTCACTCTCGATCTCGGTCAGCAGCTCCTCGGCGGGAGGGCAACTGGAGCAGCCCTGTGAGGTGAACATCTCCACGACCGCGAAGCCGCCGTCCGTCGATGGGTTCGTCATGTGGCGTGTCTCCTCCCACGTGCCGGCTGCGGCGCTGCGTTTCCCGTTCCGGCCCGGACAATGCGCGGCGCGTGGTCTCCTGCTGGCCTCGGGGGAGGCGTCACCCGCTCGGGTGGTTGGATGGTCGGGTGCAGTTCACCGTGACAGACGCGCCGGAGCGGGAGCGCTTCGAGGCGCGCGACGAGGCGGGCGTGGTCGCCGGGTTCGTCACCTACCAGCTGACCGGCTCGATCATCGCCTACACCCACACCGAGGTCGACCCGGCGTTCGAGGGCCGGGGCGTCGGGTCGACGCTGGCTCGCGCCGTGATGGACGACGCGCGCGCCAAGCGCCGGACCGTCGTGCCGATCTGCCCGTTCCTCGCCGACTGGCTGGTCAAGCACCCGGAGTACGAGGGCATCGTGGTCCGCTCGACCCGCAAGATCAAGTAAGCGGGCGCCTTCCGCCCTTCATCCCGTCGGGAGAAGTGAACGATGACTGCTCAGACCCTCCGGGCGCTGCACCACGGCCGCGCGCTCGGAGACCCGCTCGTCCTCCCCGGTCCCTGGGACGCGGCCAGCGCGCGCGCCTTCGCCGAGGCCGGTTATCCCGCACTCGCCATTCCCAGCGCCGGGGTCGCCGCCTCGCTCGGCTACGAGGACGGCGCGACCCCGCCCGACGAGATGTTCGCCGCGGTGACGCGGATCGTCCGGGCCGTCTCCGTCCCGGTGTCCGCCGACGTCGAGGGCGGGTACGGCCTCACCCCCGGCGAGCTGGTCGGGCGGCTTTTGGAGACGGGCGCCGTCGGCTGCAACCTGGAGGACTCCGAGGGGGGCACCACGCTGAAGGATCCGCAGCGGCACGCGGACTGGCTGGCCGAGGTCCGCGCGGAGGCCGGCGACGCGCTCGTCATCAACGCGCGCGTCGACACGTTCCTGGTCGGCGCGGGTGACCCGGCCGACGCGGTGGCACGAGCCCGCCTCTACACGGCCGCCGGCGCCGACTGCGTGTATCCGATCCTGGCGCCGACGGAGCTGCTGCCGGTGCTGCGCGAGGGCATCACCGGCCCGATCAACATGGTCGCCGGCGCGGACAGCGGGTCCGTGGCCGAGTTGGCGCGCTGGGGCGCGACGCGCATCACCTTCGGGCCGGCCATGCAGCGCTACGCCATCGGGGCGGTCGGCGACCTCGCGGCACGACTGCGCGCCTGAGCCCGCCCGCCGCCCCGGGAGTGGGTCAGGCGCCAGCCGCACGGCGATCGGTCAGGCGTCGGAGCGGGCGGCGAGGGCGTCCACCAGGCGGCGGGCCGAGCCGGCCAGGTTCCACCGTCCGGCCAGGTCGAGCAGTCGCTCCGGGTCGACCGGGGCGGCCGGCAGCGCGGTGGGCAGCTCCGGCAGTGGCACGTCCAGGGCGACCCGGACCACCGTCGGCGCGACGGCCAGGTAGTCGCGGGCCGCGGCCAGCTTGGTGCGCAGGCCCGGTGCGAAGGACGAGTCGGAGTCGTCCAGCGCGGCCAGGATGCCGGCGATGCTGCCGTACCGCTCGATGAGCCGGGCGGCGGTCTTCTCACCGACGCCGGCGACCCCGGGCAGCCCGTCGCTGGGGTCGCCGCGCAGCGCGGCGAAGTCCGCGTACCGGTCGGCCGGCACGCCGTAGCGCGCTCGCACCGCGGCGTCGTCGCAGTCGTCCAGCTTGGCGACGCCGCGCCCCACGTAGAGCAGCCGGACCGGCCGGGTGTCGTCGATGAGCTGGAACAGGTCCCGGTCACCGGAGACCACCTCGACCGGGCCGGGCTGGGTCACCGAGAGCGTGCCGAGCACGTCGTCGGCCTCGTAGCCGGTCGCGCCGACCGCGGTGATGCCCACGGCGGTCAGCACCTCCAGGATCATCGGCACCTGCGGGGAGAGCGTGTCCGGAACGATCTCGCCGCCCTGCGGGGCCACCCGGTGCGCCTTGTACGACGGCAGCAGGTCGACCCGCCACGCCGGGCGCCAGTCGTAGTCGAGGGCGCAGACCATCCGGTCGGCGCCCCGCACGCGAATCAGGGTGGCGAGCATGTCGAGGAAACCGCGCACCGCGTTGACCGGGGTGCCGTCCTCGGCCTTGGCGGCGGACTCCGGAATGCCGAAGTAGGCCCGGAAGTAGAGGCTCGCTGCGTCGATCAGCAGGATCGGGGGTCGGTGTGCCACGCCGGACAGCCTGGCACAGCCGTCCGACGATCCGGGGCACCCCCGGCCGCCCGGTGCTGTCAGCGCTGGTTGTCGTGCCGGTAGACGGTCTCCCGCCGGGCCAGGTGCTGCACGACGTAACTGGTCACCAGCAGCAGGATCGCCACCAGCACCTCGACCCAGGCCGCGACGCCGTCCGCGACGGTGAGCCCGACGATCAGCAGAGCCAGGCCGACGAGCGCGAGGACTCCCGCCCACAGTTGGCGGCGGCGGCGTGTCGACGCCCGGTTCGCCTCGTTCCCTGCCACGTCGGTCCTCCCGGTCGGGGTCGCCCGCGCGGGACCCCGGTCCCAGGCTAGGGCCGCAGGGGCGCGCCGGGCCGGAAAACGACCGTGCGAGCTGGTCGCCGCGCGGCGCAGACTGCCGGTATGGCGTTCCTTCCCGGCCTGACGTTGGCCGGTCGCCACCACGACGAGGTGGTCGCGCCGATCCTGCGCCGCCGGTGTCCCCACCTGCCGTACGCGGCCGGACTGCTCGACGGCGGCTCGGAGTTGCTCGGCCTGCACACCGTGCGGTCCACCGATCACGACTGGGGGCCACGCCTGCAGCTGTTCGTCCCGGCAGCCGAGGTGGCCCGGGCCCCCGCGCTGCGCGCCGCGCTCGACGCCGACCTGCCGGTGGATTTCCTCGGCTGCCCGACCCGCTTCGTCGGCGAGGACGGACGGCTGGGCGTCTCCGACCCGGCGGGCAGCCGGCACGGTCGACCAGTACGTGCACAGCGTCGATGTCCTCACCGACGCGGCGCGGGTGCGCCGCATCGCCGGCAGCGTCTGACCTTTCCGACCAGGTGGAGCGGGAACGCTGAGGTGCCCAGGACGGTGAGCGCGGTCGGCGGCCGGGCCACCGCGCCGACCGCCGACCCGACCATGCTGGTCGTGCCGGCGGTCCACCAGCGCCAGAACACCCCGGCCTGATCTCCGACGCGCGTGTCGTCCGGCCCCCGTTGGTCGGCCGATGCGTTCCAATCTGGAACGGACTATAGTCGGAGCGGGAGCAACGGAGGTAGCGGGTGCGGCGAGAGGATCTTGCCGATGCGGACTGCGGCATCGCGCAGGCGCTCGGCGTACTGGGGGACTGGTGGACGTTCCTCATCGTGCGCGACGTCGCCGGAGGGACGACCCGCTTCGACGCGCTGCAACGTGAGTTGGGCGTCAGCCGACGGGCGCTGACCGAACGCCTCGGCGCGCTGGTCGAGCACGGTGTGTTGGAGCGCCGGCCGTACTCACGACACCCACCGCGCTACGACTACCTGCTCACCGCCAAGGGCGAGGGGCTCCTACCGGTGCTGATCGCCCTACAGGACTGGGGGACGAGGCATCTGATGGGTGACGGAGAGTTGACCGCGACGGCCGACGCCGGGTCTGCCGAGGCGCGCCGGGCGCACGACCTGATCGGGCGACGGTTGCCCGAGGCCGTGCTGCCGGGTGCCGACGGTCAGCCGGTGTCGGTGGCCGCGACGGGCGCGTGGAGCGTCCTCTACCTCTTCCCCGGGGCGTACGCGCCGGGGACGCAGGGCTATCCGCCGGCCTGGTCGGAGATCCCCGGTGCCCGGGGCTGCACCCTCGAATCGACCACCTACGCCAAGCGGCACCCGGACTTCGAGGCCGCCGGGGCGCGGGTGTACGGGATCAGCACGCAGCGGCCGGACCAGCTCGCCGACTTCGCCGCGTACGCCGGGCTGCCGTTTCCGCTGCTGTCCGACCAGGACGGCCGCCTGGCCGCCGGGCTGCTGCTGCCCGTCTTCCGCGCCGGTGGGATGACCCGGTTCAAGCGGCTGACGCTGCTGGTCGACCCGCAGGCGGTGGTGCGGGACGTGCAGTTCCCGGTCACCGATCCGGCCGGCTCGGTGCAGGAGATGCTCACCCTGGTCCGCCAGCACGCAGGGATCCCCGGCTGACGCGCGGGGCGTCGACCGGGGACCCTGGCTCGACCCGTCAGGCCGGGAGCGTCCAGCGCTGGTTGGCGCCGGCGAAGCAGTCCCAGATCTGCAGCCGGGTGCCGTCGGCGGAGCTGTTGTCGCTGGCGTCCAGGCACTTGTTCGACTGCGGGTTGCGCAGCGTGCCGTTGGACTGCGACTGCCAGACCTGCGCACCGCTGCCGTTGCAGTCCCAGAGCTGGATCTTCGCGCCGTTGGCGGTCGAGCCGCTGGTGATGTCGGCGCACTTGCCGAGGGCGCGCAGCGTGCTGTCGCTGGCCACGGTCCAGGTCTGCGCGTTGGTGCCGTTGCAGCCCCACAGCTGGATGGCGGCGCCGTTGGCGGTGCTCGCCGAGGCCACGTCGACGCACTTGCCGCCGATGCCGGTGATCCGCCCGGTGCGGCCGGTCGGCGGCGGCGTGGTGCCGCCCATGATCGTGTCGTACATGGCGCTGACCAGCGAGGTCGAGCCGGTGGTGTCCTGCGACAGCTCCCAGTTCATCACGCCGCCGGCGTTGGCGAGCGCCCACTGCGTCTTGCGCTTGACCGTCGGGATGCCGTTGTAGCACTGCTGCGCGCCACCGGCCGTGGTGCAGTCCCGGTTGGCGTTGGCCGGGTCCAGCGCGACCAGCGCGGAGTAGGTGAAGTAGCCGGGGCGGCTGTAGAACGGGATGCCGAGCACGGCCTTGCTGGCCGGCAGGCCCCGGGCCTTCCACAGGTTGATGCTGTTGATCGACCAGTCGTAGTTGGCGTGCGGGCTGCCGCCGTCGTACGCCATGATGTTGAGCCAGTCGACCTGGTTGAACACGGCGGTCTGCACGCCGTCGACGGAGTAGCCCTCGGAGACCACGGCGGCGGTGAGCAGCTTGCCGCGGCTGTGCATAGCGCTGCCGAGCTGCGTCATGAGCGCCGTGTAGTTGTTGGCCGAGGCGCCCGGGTCGGGGTATTCCCAGTCCATGTCGACGCCGTCCAGGTTGTACTGGTTGACGAAGTTGACCAGGTTGTTGACGAAGGTGGTCCGGCTGCCGGAGTTGGCGGCCAGGGCCTCGAAGGCCGAGTCGTTGCCGTCGTTCCAGCCGCCGACGGCGATCGACACCTTGACGTTGTTGGCGTGCGCGAGGGAGACCAGCGAGGAGAGCTTGCTCGGGTTCTCGACCGCACGCAGGCTGCCGTCGTTGTTGGGCAGCACGAACGCGTAGTTGATGTGGGTGAGCTTGTTGTACTGGATGGTGTTGACGTTGCCGGCCCAGGAGGGCATGTAGCCGACGCTCTTGAAGTTGTTCGGCAGCACCACGGCCTGCGCGGCGGTGGGGGTGATGGCGAGGGTGGCGCCGGCGGTGGCCAGCGCGAGGAGGCCGGCGGTGAGGGCGCGGCGCAGTGGTGAGGACATCGGGGGCCTTCCCGTGGGCGGGGGACGACGCCCGCCCGCGCAGGGTTGTCACGGGCGGGAGATGCGGGGGACGCAGGGACGGGTGGGCCTCGAGGCAGCCAAATCTTAAAGAGTGTTAACTGTCCGCGTCAATCAACGTCGATGGATTTTCCGACGATCGGTGTCGATATGGGGTTTGCCCAAACGACCGTTAAGCTGACGGGGTGGGAATCGACGAGCTGTATCCGCCGGATCGGCTGATCGCCGCGCAGCGCGCCACCGCCGCCGCCGGCCTGGACGCCCTGCTGCTCACCCCCGGCTCCGACCTGCGCTACCTGACCGGTTACGACGCCCACGCGGGGGAGCGGCTGACCTGCCTGGTGCTGCCCGCCGAGGGCGAGCCGACCCTGATCGTGCCGAGGCTGGAACGCCCGGCGGCGGAGGCGTCCCCCGCGCCGGCCACCGGGGTCCGCATCGTTGACCACGTCGACGGCACCGACCCGTACCCCCTGGTGGTCGCCGCCCTCGACGGCCCGCCGGCGGCGGTGGGGCTGGCCGACCGGATGTGGGCCGAGCAGGTCCTCGCGCTGCGCGCCGCGCTTCCCGGCGCCGCGCAGCGGCTGGCCGGGGAGGTGCTGCATGAGCTGCGGATCCGCAAGTCCCCGGCGGAGGTGGCGGCGCTGGCCGAGGCCGGCGCGGCCATCGACGAGGTGCACCTGCGGATGGGTGAGTGGCTGCGCCCCGGCCGCACCGAGGCCGAGGTCGCGACGGACATCGCCGCGGCGATCCGCGCCGCCGGGCACGTCAGCGTCGACTTCGTCATCGTGGCGGCCGGCCCGAACGGGGCCAGCCCGCACCACGGCACCTCGGACCGGCCGATCGGCGTCGGAGAGCCGGTGGTGGTCGACATCGGCGGCACGATGCCCTCGGGCTACCGCTCGGACTGCACCCGCACCTACGTGGCGGGCGGGCCGGCGCCGGCCGACTTCCTGGACTACTACACCGTGCTGCGCGACGCCCAGCGCGCGGCGGTCGCGGCGGTGCGGCCCGGGGTCACCGGCACGGCGGCCGACGCCGCAGCGCGGGAGCCGATCGCCGCCGCCGGCTACGGCCCCGCGTTCCTGCACCGCACCGGCCACGGCATCGGCCTGGACGGTCACGAGGAGCCCTACCTGGTGGCCGGCAACGACCAGCCCCTGGAGGCCGGCATGGCGTTCTCCATCGAACCGGGCATCTACCTGGCGGGCCGGCACGGCGCCCGTATCGAGGACATCGTCGTCTGCACAACGGACGGCGTGCAACGGCTCAACACCACCCCCACGGAGCTCATCGCGTTATGACTGTCGACCGGATTCTCCCCACCGACGAGGCCCACGACCTGCTGGGTCTCGCCACCGAGCTCGCCGACCGCGAGCTCGCGCCGAAGGCCGCCGCCTTCGAGGAGCGCGCCGAGTTCCCCCGCGAGGTGCTGCGTACCCTCGGCCGGGCCGGCCTGCTCGGCCTGCCCTACCCCGAGGAGTACGGCGGCGCGGCCCAGCCGTACGAGGTGTACCTGCAGGTGCTGGAGATCCTGGCCAGCCGGTGGCTCGCGGTCGCCGAGGCGGTCAGCGTGCACACCCTGTCCTGCTACCCGGTGGCGGCGTTCGGCAGCGACGAGCAGCGCAAGCTGCTGCCGGACATGCTCGGTGGCGAGTTGCTGGGCGCGTACTGCCTCTCCGAGCCGCAGGGCGGCTCCGACGCGGCGTCGCTGAGCACCCGGGCGGTTCGGGACGGGGACGCGTACCTGGTCTCCGGCACCAAGGCGTGGATCACCCACGCGCGGACCGCCGACTTCTACAACGTCTTCTGCCGCACCGGAGGGCCCGGCCCGAAGGGCATCTCCTGCCTGCTCGCCGACGCGAGCACCCCCGGAATCGCCCCGCAGGCGGCCGAGCGGACGATGGGTCTGCGCTCCTCCCCGGTGGCGCAGATCGCCTTCGACGAGGCACGGGTGCCGGCCGACCGGTTGATCGGCGGCGAGGGCGTGGGCTTCACCATCGCCATGTCCGCGCTGGACTCCGGCCGGTTGGGCATCGCGGCGTGCGCGGTCGGGCTGGCCCAGGCGGCCCTGGACTACGCGGTCTCCTACGCGCGGGAGCGGCAGCAGTTCGGTCGGTCCATCATCGACTTCCAGGGCCTCGGCTTCCTCCTGGCCGACGCGGCCACCCAGATCTCCGCCGCCCGTACGCTGACCCTCGCGGCGGCCCGGTTGCGGGACGCCGGTCGCCCGTACGCGATCGAGGCGGCCAAGGCGAAGCTCTTCGCCACCGACATGGCGATGCGGGTGACCACCGACGCGGTGCAGGTGCTCGGCGGCGCGGGCTACGTGGCCGATCACCCGGTGGAGCGGTACATGCGCGAGGCCAAGGTGTTGCAGATCGTGGAGGGCACCAACCAGATCCAGCGTCTGGTGATCTCCCGGGCGCTCGCCCAGGGCTGAGGACGGCGCGTGGTGGTGGGCGGCGGCGGTGCCGTGGCCCACCGCCCGCGTGGCCGCGTCGGGCGCTGCGTCGCAGTCGGGCGGTTTTCCCGGTAGGTTGCACGCCGTGGAGGAGATCGACCGCGCTATCGTCGCCGCGCTGACCGCCGACGGCCGTCTGTCGTACACCGACCTGGCCGAGAAGGTGGGACTGTCGGTGTCCGCGGTGCACCAGCGGGTGCGCCGGCTGGAGCAGCGCGGGGTGATCAAGGGGTACGCCGCCCGGGTCTCGTTCGAGGCGCTGGACCTGCCGCTGACCGCGTTCGTGGCGATCCGCCCGTTCGACCCGTCGCAGCCGGACGACGCGCCGGAGCGGCTGTCCCACCTGCCCGAGATCGACTCCTGCTACTCGGTGGCGGGGGAGGACTTCTACATGCTGCTGGTGCGGGTGGCCAGTCCGGCCGACCTGGAGCGGGTGTTGCAGGAGATCCGCACCTCGGCCAACGTCACGACCCGGACCACCGTGGTGCTGTCCACCCCGTACGAGAACCGGCCGCCGAAGATCAGTGCCGCGGTGCCGAGTCGGTCGCGGTCCCGGGCGCCGGAGGAGCCGGCTGGTTCCACCGCAGGATGACCTGTCGGCCGTGCTCGTGACCGAGCGCGCTGACCGTGGCGGTCTCCAGGCGGAGCCGTCCGCCGGCGGACGGGGGCAGGCCGATCCAGCGGGCGCCGAGCACCCGCAGGCTGTGCGCGTGACCGACCAGTGCGACGGTGCCGCGGTCGAGCAGCGGGGTGACGCGGGCCAGCACCCGGTCGAGCCGTTCACCCACCTGCGCGGGTGACTCGCCGCCGGGGCAGCCGTCGGTCCAGATGTTCCAGTGCGGCTGGTCGGCGTGGATGTCGACGGTGGTGCGGCCCTCGTACTCGCCGTAGTTCCACTCGCTGAGGTCCTCGTCGACGCCGTCGACGGTGAGGCCGGCCAGCTGCGCGGTGCGCAGCGCCCGGGAGCGGGGGCTGGACAGCACGGTCACGAACCGCCGGTCGGCCAGGAACGCGGCGAGGGTGCGCGCCTGTCGCTCGCCGTCGGGGGTCAGCTCCAGGTCGGTGTACGAGGTGTGCCGCAGGCTGGCGCTCCACGTGGTCTCGCCGTGCCGGATCAGCAGGAGCTCTCCCATGGGGCCAGTTAACCACCGTGGTCGGACCTCGACAGCGGCCCTCCCTCAACCTATCTTCCTAGGATGCCTTACGGGGTGTGCCGACCGGCACCGCCGGTTTCGGCACCCGGAGACCGGGCAAGCGTGCGGGGACAATCGCCAGACCGAGGAGGCGCGATGAGCTTCACCGAGAAGGCAAAGAACAAGGTCGAGCAGATGGCCGGCGCCGCGCGGGAGCGCATGGGCGACAAGACCGACAACGAGCGGATGCGTGGCGAGGGCGCCAGTCAGCAGAGTGACGCGCGCGCCAAGCAGGCAGGGCAGAGCATGAAGGACGCCGGCAGCAAGATCAAGGATGCTTTCAACAGGTGACCTGAGCGGTTCACGGGTCCCCGGGCGCATCGTCGCCCGGGGACCCGACCTGTGCTGCGGCTACTGTCGCCGGGTGACCGTGCTCCGTTCGCTGGTGTTGTTCGCGTTGGCCGCGCTGGCCGAGATCGGTGGCGCCTGGTTGATCTGGCAGGGCTGGCGGGAGCACCGTGGCCTGTGGTGGATCGCAGCCGGGGTGGTCGCGCTGGGCTGTTACGGGTTCGTGGCGACGTTTCAGCCGGATGCGAACTTCGGCCGGATCCTGGCCGCGTACGGCGGGGTGTTCGTGGCCGGTTCGTTGGCCTGGGCGATGGTGGTGGACGGCTTCCGCCCGGACCGGTGGGACCTGACCGGCGCGGCACTCTGCCTGCTCGGCGTCGCGGTCATCATGTACGCCCCGCGCGGCGGTTCCGCCTGATCCGCTGGTCGCTCGGTGGCCCCGCCCGGTGGTCCCCGTGGGGCGGTGTGTCACTGATAAGCGATATACCTCAGAGTCATATTCATACCTTTGAGGTATATCGCTTATCGGAGTGGCACCTCTCGGGCGGGCCTGAGACGCGCGCCCACGAGTACCCCGCCAGCGCGCACGGGGCAGTGAGACGCTTTCGCGTCTGCGATGATCTCCGGCGTGATCCGAGCTCGGCTTCGCCGGTCTGTTGGCGTACTGGTTGTGGCGGCCATCCTCGGCGGTGCCGGGTGCGAGGCGTCCCGGGTACCACCCTCGGACCAGCCGGTCTTCGTCGGCTCGTCCGCCTCGTCGGGCCCATCCACGCCGACCGAAGCGCCGTCGGTCGGCGCCTCCTCGGCCGTGCCGTCCGCGGATGTCGTCCCGGCCGTGCCGTCGGCCAGTGTCCCGTCGCCGCCGCCGGTTGCCTCGTTGCCGGGCACGACGCCGACCGGGACCAGGGCGCCGGTGGTGAACCACGGGCCGCGGACCGGTAACAAGGTCGCGTTGACCTTCGACGCGGACATGACCGACGGGATGCTGGCCAGCCTGCGTGCCGGTCGCGTGAAGTCGTACGCCAACCTGCGCATCCTCGACCTGCTGGAGCGGGAGGAGGTGTCTGCCACGTTCTTCCTGACCGGCAAATGGGTGCAGCGGTATCCGGACGTGACCCGGCGGATCGCCGACAACCCGCGCTTCGAGTTGGCCAACCACACCTACGGGCACGCGGCGTTCACCGGGGACTGCTACGACCTGCCCTCGCTGCCTGTCGACGAGTTGGCCGGGGACGTGGCGAAGACGTTCGAGGTGATCAAGCCGTACGGGGGTCGGCAGACCCGGTACTTTCGCTTTCCGGGGCTCTGCCACGACGCGGCGACGCTGGACGCTCTTGCGCCGCTGGGCGTGACGGTCGTCGACGGGGACGTGGTCAGCGGTGATCCCTTCGCGACGGCGTGGAAGCCGCTGGTGCGAGCCGTGCTGGACCACGTCCGCCCGGGGTCGGTGGTGATCATGCATGTGACCGAGGCGAACGCCGCGATGACCGACGAGGCGTTGCCGCACATCCTGGCTGGGTTGCGCGAGCGGGGGCTGGTGCCGGCGCCGTTGTCCGAGGTGTTGGGCGAGGCCTGACCGGCACGCGTTGTCGGGCGCAAGACCGAGCGGCGGCGCGCTCATCCCGGGCTGACCGGCGCGCCGCGGTCGTGGCCGACGCGACGTTTGGCGCGCAGGGTGTCGGTCGCCAGCATCAGCACCAGGACGGCGGTGACGGCGACAAGCTGGGCGGGTGCGGCCAGGGCGAGGCCGACGGCGACGGTTGCCAGCGCCGCGAGCGCGGTGGTGGGTCGACTGAGGGGGATGGGCAGGCGCAGGGCGCGGCAGTGGGCGGTGATGCCGACCAGGAAGAGCGCGACGCCACCACTGAGGGCGAGGGCGGCACCGGGGGTAGCCGGCTTACCGGGATGGGCGACGGCGGCGTGCAGGCCGCTGACGGTGGCGATGACTCCGATCAGCAACAGGAAGTGGGGGAGGACGTAGGCGCGGGCTGCCATCCGGGTGCGAGTGGCCGGTGTGGCGGCGGCGAGGGCAGCTTCGGCGGGTCGCGTGTCGGTGAAGTAGGTCCACCACATGGCGACGGGCAGGGCGAGGGCGAGCACGATCACGGCGGCCTTTGCGGCGGTGAGCTGTTCGGTGGGTACGCCCATGCCGATGGCGGCGACGGATTCGCCGAGGGCGACGATGACGAGCAGGCCGTGTCGCTCGACGAAGTGCCTCGGGCGCAGGTGGAAGGCGTCGGGAACGCTGGTCCAGGAGAGGTGGGGGAGCAGGTAGGGCAGGACGGACTGGGTGAAGACGGCGGTGGCCCAGAGGGCGGGCACGGCGGGGCCGGTGAACGCGGCGGCCGCCAGGACGAGGAGTGCGGCGCCGATGTTGTAGGGAGCGAGTCGGAGTGCGCCGCTGCGGGCGTTGGAGTGCAGGAACAGGGTGAGGTGTACGGCGACGACGACGAGATAGCCGACGGCGAAGAGAACGCCGGTGTGGGTGAGGGCGTCGGGTAGGGCGACGGCGGTGAGCAGGAAGCCGGCCATGCCGGCGAAGAGCAGCAGCCTGGTGGCGTTCTGTCGGGGTGGCAGGTGGTTGTTGAGCCAGGCGTAGCCGGTGTAGAGGTACCAGAGCAGGCCGAAGATCAGGGCGCTGCTTCCGAATCCAGCCCAGTTGAGGTGGGTTTCGAGGGCGCCGGCAAGTTGGGTGACGGTGAGCACGAACACGACGTCGAAGAAGACCTCGTCGAGCGTGACCCCGTCGGCGGTGCCCGTTTCTGGCTCTGGCCTCGGGTGTCCCATGGTGGTGGACGCTAGCTGTGGGCGGTGCACGGCATTCGCGGGTTGGTGATTCTCCTGGGGAACGTTCTGGGGCGGGTCGCGTGGGCTGTAACGGTTGGGGTCCCGTCGGACATGGAGTGGGTGTGAGCTCCGGGACAGAGCAGGACGAGGACCGCTTCCGGCGGGCCTACACCGAGAATTTCGAGTCGTTGCTGGCGTACGCGTTGCGCCGTGTCTCGCATCCGGAGGACGCGGCCGACGTGGTCGCGGAGACCTTCTTGGTGGCGTGGCGTCGTCGGCAGGACATTCCGGTGGTCGGTGAGGCTCGGCTGTGGTTGTACGGGGTGGCCCGGCGGGTGCTGGCGAATCATCACCGTGGTGGTGTTCGGCGGCAGCGCCTGGGTGAGCGGTTGCGTCAGCAGATCGCCGTGTCGGTGCCCGATCCGGGGAGCGCGGTGCCGGAGCAGCTTGCCGTTCGGGCGGCGTTGGCGGGTCTGCCGGAGGTGGACCGGGAGGTGCTGATGCTGACTGTCTGGGAGGGGCTGGAGCCGCATCAGGTGGCGGCGGTGCTGGGGGTGTCTCCGGCGGCGGTGCGGACCCGGTTGTCGCGGGCGCGGGCGAGGTTGCGGGGGTTGGTCGGTGACGCACCGGGGCCGCCCGGACATGTACTCGACGTGCTGACCGCATCCACCGGCAAGGAGGACTGATGACCACGGATGAGCGTGTCGACCGGCTGGTTCGGGATGTCGACCTGGGTGGGTTCGGGGTCGTCGGGGACCTCGACGGGGTGAAGCAGACCCTCTTGGAGGACATCATGTCCGAGTCGTTGGGCTGGCGTGGTGTCGGCCGGCCGCGGCGGTTGTGGGTGCGTCGTTTCGCGGGCGTGATGACGGCGGCGGCCGTGCTCGTGAGCGTCGTGCCGGCGTCCATGGTGTTGCGGGGGCAGGCTGAGGGCGACGGGGTCTCCCCGATTGTCAGCGCGGGTGCGGGGGTCGTCTTCTCACCGTCGGCGATGGAGGCGGCGGAGAGGAACCCGCGGCTGCTGATCGACCGGGCCGGTTGGACGGTGGCGGGTCTGTACGGGTTCGCCGAGGAGCAGGGCGCGATCCGCTTTCGCCGGGGTGAGCGGGAGCTGGAGATGAACTGGTATTCGGCGTACGTGTACTCGGACCGGTATGCCGGTCAGCGCGTTGACGGTCCTGGGAGGTCGGTGCGGGTCGACGGTTGGCCGGCTGATGTGTTCCAGGGCCTCAATGGTGACTTCACTGTGTTGCTGCGTCCCCGCGACAAAGTGGTCGTGGAGATGAAGACCTCGGGGAAGTGGTCGCGTAAGGACCTGGACCGGGTTCTCGCGGACGTCGTTCGGGTGGACGCGCGAACGTTGTTGGCGATGCTTCCGGCGGAGATGGTCATGCCGGTGCGGGAGCGGGCGGCGAAGGTGCTCGCGGACGTGCCGCTCCCGCCGGGGTTCGATGTCGCCGCGTTGGAGGACATCGCGGTGAGTGACTCGTACCAGTTCGGTGCGGGTGCGACGTCGCGGGTGGGTTGTGGGTGGATCGCGGAGTGGCAGCGGGCGCGGGCGAGCGGGGATGAGGCCGGGGTGCGGCGGGCCGCCGACGCGTTGCGGAGCAGTCACGGGTGGCGGGTGCTGCGGGACATGGAAAAGGCCGGTGACTGGCCGGAGGTGTTCTGGGAGTACGCCGACGAGATCGCGGCCGGGACGCTGCGGCCCGGGTACGTCCAGGGTCTGGATTGCCGGTGACGGGCGACGGCGGCGCCCCCTGGATGATCATCCCGGGGGCGCCGCCGTCAGTGGGTCAGTCGTCGCGGTGGTCGTTCCACCACTGCTGGCCGCCGGCGGGCAGGGTGTCGATCGGGTCGTAGTAGGCGTAGCGCTTGTTGAGCGCCTCCAGGTCGGCGGACTCGATGGAGGTGCGGTAGTTCTTCGTCCAGTAGGAGATGCCGCGTTCGCGGTCGTAGTCGGTGAGCATGTGCACCCAGCGTTTGCCGACGAAGGGCACGTCGCAGACGATGCGGGGGGTGGCGTAGCCGGGCAGGTAGCCCATGATGTCGTGCTGGAGTTGCTGGGCGTGCCAGACGGGGACCCGCCAGTGTTCGGCGTTGGGGATCATGTCGCACATGTAGAAGTAGTACGGCAGGATCCCGGCTTCGCCCTGGAGCGCGAAGCAGAGGTCGAGCAGCTCGGGGGTGGTGGCGTTGACGCCGCGCATGAGCACGCCCTGGTTGCGGACGTCGCGGACGCCGACGTCGAGGGCGGTCTGGGCGGCCTTGGCGACCAGTGGGGTGAGTGACTGGGCGTGGTTGACGTGGGTGTGGATGGCGAGGTTGACGCCGCGGCGGGCGGCGGTGCGGGCGACGCGTTCCAGGCCCTCGACGACGTCGGGCTGCAGCCAGTGCTGGGGGAGGCCCATGAGGGCCTTGGTGGCGAGCCGGATGTCGCGGACCGTCTCCAGTTCCAGCAGCCGCATGAGGTACGACTCGAGGTTTCGCCAGGGGACGTTGGCCACGTCGCCGCCGGAGACGACCACGTCGCGGACGCCGGGGTGGGCCTTGAGGTACGCGATGTGGGCGTCGTAGCGGTCGACGGGCTTGAGGGTGAGCTTGAGTTTGTCGACGGCGGGGGTGGAGTTGCCGACGAGGTCCATCCGGGTGCAGTGCCCGCAGTACTGGGGGCAGGTGGAGAGCAGCTCGGCGAGGACCTTGGTGGGGTAGCGGTGGGTGAGGCCTTCGGCGACCCACATGTCGTGCTCGTGCAGGCTGTCGCGGCTGGCGTAGGGGTGTGACGGCCAGTCGGTGCGGCGGTCGGAGGCGACCGGGATCATGTAGCGGCGGATGGGGTCGGCGAGCAGCGCCTCGGTGGTGAGGGGCGCGAACGGCACCATCGTGTTGATCATTTGGGGTGGCACCAGCATCGACATGGTGGCCAGGGCCAACTGGTCGGCCTCGAGGTCGGTGTAGAAGGTGTCGTCGATGAGGTCGCCGAAGACGGCGCGGAGCTGCTTGATGTTCTTGACGCAGTTGACGCGCTGCCACTGGGCGGATTCCCACTGGTCGCGGGTGACGTGGCGCCAGCCGGGGAATCGGGTCCAGTCGGGTTCGACCAGGGGGCGGCGGTGGTATTCGTAGGGCTGCCCGGCGGTCGGTGTGGCGGCCGGGACGTGACGGGGGTGCGGGATGGTCTGGGTCACGGCCCCTCCTCGGTGTTGCGGCTGATCATCGAAGCCCGAAGGCTACTGGAAAATATTCGGTACAGAAACTAGTCTGCCGTAAGTTTTCCCGTTACGCGAGCCTTGACCGGGGCTTCGAGCGGCTGGACAAGGGGAGGTCGGCGTGACGTCACCGGTGGGACTGCACCGCGTCGTGCAACCGGCGGGGGTGCTGCCGCAGGCGGCCTGGCGCCTGGACGCGTCGGCGGCGATCGCGCCGAACGAGGTGCGGATCCGGGTGCAGCGGCTGAACCTGGACGCGGCGAGCTTCCGGCAGTTGTCGGAGAAGCACGGCGGCAACGGCGATGCGGTCCGCGCCGAGGTGCTGGAGATCATCTCCACCCGGGGCAAGATGCAGAACCCGGTGACCGGTTCCGGCGGGATGTTGATCGGCACGGTCGAGGAGGCCGGCCGGCGTTCCCCGCTGGGGCTGAAGGTGGGTGAGCGGGTCGCGACGTTGGTGTCGTTGACGCTGACGCCGCTGGTGGTGACCGACGGGCTGGCGCGGTGGGACGGACGCAGCGAGCAGGTGCCCTGTGACGGGTGGGCGATCCTGTTCGCCCGTTCCATCGCCGCGGTGCTGCCCGACGACGAGGACCCGCAGTTGTCCCTGGCGGTGCTGGACGTGTGCGGGGCGCCCGCGCTGACCGCGCGGGTGGTGTCGCGCTACGTGGAGGACCGTCGTCGCGTCGGTGACCCGACGCCGGTGCGGGTCGCGGTGATCGGTGGGGCGGGCAAGAGCGGGTCGCTGTCCCTCGCCGCGGCGCGGCGGGTGGGCGCCGCGCGTACCGTCGGGGTGGTGCCGGTGGCGGCCGAGCGCGACGCGCTGACGGCCGCCGGCCTGGCCTCGGTGGTGGCGTTGGCCGACGCGCGGGACCCGGTGGGGTTGTCCACGGCGGTGACCACCGCCCTGGGGGCGCCGGCGGACGTCACCGTGGTGTGCGTGGACGTGCCGGGGTGTGAGCACGGCGCGGTGCTGGCCACCGCGGACGGCGGCACGGTGATCTTCTTCTCGATGGCGACGAGCTTCTCCGCGGCGGCGTTGGGCGCGGAGGGGCTGGCAGCGGACGTGACGATGCTGGTGGGCAACGGGTACGTGCCGGGGCACGCGGAGCTGGCGTTGGGGCTGCTGCGGGCCGAGCCGGGGGTGCGTCAGCTGTTCACGGCGCGGGTCGCGGCAGACTGAGGTCATGACGAACCCCTCGACGTTGTACCGCGGCGGCGTGCTGCACTGCCCCGCCGATCCGAGCGCCACCGCGCTGCTGGTGTCCGGTGGGCGGATTGCCTGGTTGGGGACCGACGGTGCCGCGCCGCCGGCCGACCGGGTGGTGGACCTGGACGGTGCGTTGGTGACGCCGGCGTTCGTCGACGCGCACGTGCACGCCACCGACACGGGGTTGGCGTTGTCGGGGCTGGAGTTGTCCGGGGTGCGCTCGGCGGCGCAGTTGCTCGACGCGGTGGCCGGGTTCGCGGCGGGCCTGCCGGCGGACGCGGTGCTGCTGGGCCACGGCTGGGACGAGTCAGGTTGGTCGGATGCGACGTTGCCGGACGCGGCGGCGTTGGACCGGGCGGCCGGGGGTCGGCGGGTGTACCTGTCGCAGGCGTCGATCCACTCGGCGTTGGTGTCGTCGGCGTTGCTGGCGGCGTGCCCTCAGGCGGCCGACGCGGCGGGGTACGACGCGTCGGGGTGGTTGCGGCGCGACGCGCACCACGTGGTGCGGGCGGCGGCGCAGGCGTCGGTGAGCCGGGCGCAGCGGGTCGCCGCGCAGCGGGTGGCCCTGTCGCACGCGGCGTCGTTGGGGATCGCGGCGGTGCACGAGTGCGGCGGTCCGGACATCTCCGACGAGGAGGACTTCACCGGGCTGCTGGGCATCTCCGGTGCGGGGTTGCCGGAGGTGTACGGGTACTGGGGTGAGCTGGGTGGCGCCGCCCGTGCCCGAGAGTTGGGTGCGGTGGGCGCCGGAGGTGACCTGTTCGCCGACGGGGCGTTGGGTTCGCGCACGGCGCACGTGTCGCAGCCGTACGGCGACGGTGACGACTGCGGGCACGGGTACCTGACGGCCGAGCAGGTGCGTGACCACCTGGTGGACTGCGCGGCGCACGGCATGCAGGGCGGTTTCCACGCGATCGGTGACGCGGCGATCGGCACCGTCCTGGACGGTTTCGCCGCGGCGGCGCAGACGCTGGGTGTGGAGCGGCTGCGGGCGGCCCGGCACCGCATCGAGCACGCGGAGATCATGAACAAGCGGTTGATCGCGCGGTTCGTGGAGTACGGGGTCGTGGCGAGCATGCAGCCGGCGTTCGACCGGCTGTGGGGTGGCGCGGGCCGGATGTACGAGGCGCGGCTGGGGTTGGACCGGTCGTTGGAGTCCAACCCGATGGGTGCGATGCACTCGGTGGGTGTGGCGTTGGCGTTCGGGTCGGACTCGCCGGTGACGCCGCTGGACCCGTGGGGTTCGGTGCGGGCGGCGGCGGCGCACCACAACCCGGCGCAGCGGATGAGTGTGCGGGCGGCGTTCGCCGCGCACACCCGTGGTGGGTGGCGGGCGGTGCACCTGGACGTCGAGGGGGTCCTCGCGTTGGGTGCGCCGGCGACGTTCGCGGTGTGGTCGACGCCCGCGGGGGTGGAGCGGGGCCTGCCGGTGCTGCTCGCCGAGGACCCGGAGGAGCGGGGTCCGGACGACCCGACGCCGTTGCCGGTGTGCCGGCGGCTGGTGCTGCGCGGTGAGGTCATCTATGAGGAAGGGTCGTCGTGAACGAGCGGACGAGCGGTGTGGCGGGGGCGGCGGCGTGACCGGCAAGCTTGATCTTGATCCGGTGCTGGTGGCGCGGGCGCGGGAGTTGGCGCGCCGGGCCGGGCAGCCGGTGGTGGACCTGGCGCGCAGCCACACCACGGTGTCGGTGGAGCGGGCGGTGCTGCGGCTGGCCGGGGTGAGCGGCGCCGACCCGGACGGCATTCCGTGGGTGAACCGGCTCGTCGACGCCGTCGTGGCGGACGTCGGGTTGGGCCACGGGGTGGCGGTGCCGGTGTTCGACGCCCTGGCCCGCGAGGGCATCACCGATGTGACGTTGCTGGCGCAGAAGGCCGCGGCCGGGTCGGTGCGCTTCGCGCTGCCCACCGGGCGGGCCGCGACGGCGGCCCGGTCGGCGGCGCGCAGGGCCGTCGGGGCGGGTGTCCGGCGCATCGACCGGCGGCGCGCCGAGCGGGACCGGCTCATCAAGCGGCACGGGGACCCGAAGCAGCGGCCGTGGATCTACCTGATCGTGGCGACCGGCGACATCTACGAGGACATCCCGCAGGCGCAGGCGGCCGCCCGGGCCGGCGCGGACGTGATCGCGGTGATCCGCTCCACCGGGCAGTCGCTGCTGGACTACGTGCCCGAGGGCGCGACCCGGGAGGGTTTCGCCGGCACGTACGCCACGCAGGAGAACTTCCGGCTGATGCGCGCGGCGTTGGACGAGTCGTCGAAGGAGTTGGGCCGCTACGTGCGGTTGACCAACTACGCGTCCGGGTTGTGCATGCCGGAGATGGCGACCCTGGCGGGCCTGGAACGGCTCGACATGATGCTCAACGACTCGATGTACGGGATCCTGTTCCGCGACATCAACCCGGTGCGCACGTTCGTCGACCAGCGGTTCTCCCGGCAGGTGCACGCCCGCGCCGGGATCATCATCAACACCGGTGAGGACAACTACCTGACCACCGCGGACGCCGTGGACGAGGCGCACACGGTGACGGTGTCGCAGCTGCTCAACGAGTTCTTCGCGCACGAGGCGGGGTTGGCGGACTGGCAGTTGGGGCTGGGGCACGCGTTCGAGATCAACCCCGAGGTTCCGGAGTCGTTCCGCCTGGAGTTGGCGCACGCCCTGCTGGCCCGGGAGTTGTTCCCCGACGCGCCGCTGAAGTGGATGCCGCCGACGAAGCACATGACCGGTGACGTGTTCCGGGGCAACCTGCTCGACGGGTTCTTCAACCTGGCGGGCGCGCTGACCGGTCAGGGCATCCTGCTGGTGGGGATGATGACCGAGGCGGTGGTGACGCCGTGGTTGTCCGACCGGGACATCGCGTTGCAGAACGTGCGGTACGTGCTGGGCGCGGCCGGTGGGCTGCACGAGGACTTCGTGCCGGCGCCCGGCGGGTTCATCCGCCGCCGCGCCAACCAGGTCCTCGGTGAGGCCCTGGACCTGCTGGAGCGCATCGGGGAGCAGACGCTGCTCACCGCCATCGCCGAGGGCACGTTCGGGATCATGAAGCGGCCCGCGGACCGGGGCAAGGGCCTCGCCGGGGTCGCCGCGCACGAGGCGGACTACTGCAACCCGGCCACCGACATCCTGGAAGGGGACGCGGCATGAGCGCCGCCGACGCCGCGAAGAAGATCGTGCGGCCGTACGGGGACACCACCGGCGACGGGATGGTGCAGGTGTCGTTCACCCTGCCGGTGAGCCACGACAAGCGGGCCGAGGGCGCGGCGGTGCAGTTGGCCAACCGGATGGGCATCGACCCGGCGATGGTCGTGCACGCCAAGCCGATGGGCGACGAATTCACGTTCTTCGTGGTCTACGGGCGGGTCAACCACCTGGTCGACCTCAACGCGGTGCAGGTGGTGGAACGCGACTTCGCGCTGCTGTCGGCGAAGGACGTCAACACGGTGATCAAGCAACGGTTGCGGCGCAAGCTGTCCGTGGTCGGGGCGTGCATCGGCACCGATGCGCACACCGTGGGCATCGACGCGATCCTCAACGTCAAGGGCATCGCGGGGGAGAAGGGCCTGGAGTACTACCGGGAGTTGAAGGTCACCAACATGGGCGCGCAGGTCAGCGTGCCGGAGCTGGTGGAGACAGCCCGGGCGGAGAAGGCCGACGCGGTCCTCGTGTCGCAGGTGGTCACCCAACGCGACGCGCACCTGCACAACACCCGGGAGATGTCCGCCGCGTTCCGGGAGGCGATGCCCGCCGGGCGGCGGCCACTGCTGATCGTCGGCGGCCCCCGGTTCGACGAGACGATGACCGACGAGTTGGGCGTGGACCGCATCTTCGGTCGCGGCACCACTCCCGGCGAGGTGGCCAGCTACCTCGTGCACGCCCTGATCACGCAACGGAAGGCGATGGCATGACCGACGCAAGGCTCGGGTTGACCGTGACGCACCGGCGGTACGTGCCGTACTCGCACGCCCACTACGCCGGCAACCTCGTCGACGGGGCGTACGCCCTCGCGCTGTTCGGCGACGTCGCCACGGAGGTGTGCATCCGCACCGACGGCGACGAGGGCCTGTTCGCCGGGTACTCCGATGTGCGGTTCACCGCGCCGATCCGCGCCGGTGACGTGGTGGAGGTCACCGCCCAGGTGTCGCGGGTGGGCACCCGCAGCCGCACCCTGGAGCTGTCCTGCGCCGTGGTGTGCCGGGGCCGCCCGGAGCGCTCCGAGTCCGCCGCCGAGGTCCTCGACCCGCCGATCGTGGCGGTCACCGCGACCGGCACCGTGGTCGTTCCCGCGGCGTCGTGACCCTGGCGGTCTGCGGGGACGTCGGGTCCACGTACACCAAGGTGGCCGTGGTGGACCTGGCCGCCGGTGTGCTGGTGGGAGCGGCGGCGGCGCCGACCACGGTGGGCACCGACGTGTTGCACGGCCTGGACGCCGCGGTCGCGGCCGCCACCGCCGGGCTCGGGGTGCGCGACGTGCCGTGGTACGTCTGCTCGTCGGCCGGCGGTGGGCTGAGGCTGGCCGTGATCGGTTACGAGCCGCTGGTCACCGCGCAGGCGGGCCGGCGGGTCGGGTTGTCCGCCGGGGCGCACGTGGTGCACGTGGCCGCCGGTCGGCTGGGCGCTGCGGACCTGGCGGCGTTGCGGGCGGCCCGATGCGACGTGGTGCTGCTGGTCGGCGGCACCGACGGCGGTGACGCCGAGACCATCACCCACAACGCGACCCGCCTGGCCCGTTCCCGGTGGCGGGTGCCGGTGGTGTACGCGGGCAACGCCGACGTCCGCGCGCAGCTGACCGGGCTGCTGGAGGCCGCCGGGGTGCCGGTGACGGGCGCCGAGAACGTCCTGCCGCGCATCGGGGTGCTCGCCCCGGCGTCGGCGCGGGCGGCGATCCGCGCGGTGTTCCTGCGCCACGTCATCGGGGGGAAACGACTGTCGAGGGGCACCCGGTTCGCGCGGCTGGTCCGCGCGGCCACCCCCGACGCGGTCCTCACCGGTGTGGAGGTGCTCGCCGACACCATCGGCGGTGACCTCGCCGTCGTCGACGTGGGTGGGGCCACCACCGACGTGTACTCGGTGCTCACCCCCGACGAGCGGGCCACCGGCCCCGCGCGGGAGGTCGCCGGCAGCCTCTGGCGGGCCCGCACGGTGGAGGGCGACCTGGGCATGCGGTGGAGCGCCCCCGGGGTGCTGCGCGCCGCCGTCGAGGAGCGGCTGCTCACCCCGGACGAGTCCGAGGACCTGACGGACGCGGCGGCCCGCCGGGCGGCCGACCCGGCGTTCCTCGCCGGCGACGACGTCGAGCGGGCCGTGGACCGGCGGATCGCCACCCTCGCGGCGACGGTGGCGTTGCGGCGCCACGCGCGGGGCGCCGCCACCGGCGAGCGGGCCGGGCGGGACCTGCGTGACGTGCGGTTGGTGGTGGGGTCCGGTGGGGTGCTGCGGCACGCGCCGGCGCAGGCGTCCGCGCAGGTGCTGGCGGCCGTCCTGGCCGACCACGCCGGCGGGTGGGCGTTGCCGCGGGCAGCCTCCGCCGTCATCGACGCCGACTACGTGCTGGCCGCAGGAGGGCTGCTCGCCGAGGAACACCGGGCCGCGGCGGGGGCGCTGCTGCGTCACCATCTGCGGACGCATTGAGACTCGCCGACCCGACACGCCGTGGCGCAACACACGACAGGCCGGGGGTGGGTTGACAACGGACGGGGGTCGGCACGTACCGTCTTTGAGTCCTACCACGGGAAGCGGCTGTTGTTCGCTTCGTCCCTTCGTCCGCTGGCCGAGCGACATTTTTGAGCGTCATCGTCGCGGCGGCCAGGTCCAGCGGGCGGGGGTCGGCGGGGCGGCGCGAACCGGCCGCGGTTACCGGTGTACGGGCAGGGTGAGGTGCACGGCCAGTAGACAACGGCCCGGCGGGGGCAGCCAGTCCGCGTCCGGTCGGTCCGAAGGTCGTCGTACCCCATCCTCGCCACACCGGCCGGGAAGGGCCTGGGAGCATCGGGGCGCGGCGTGAGCCGCGCCCCGATTTCATGTCCGTCGGGCGGTTCGTGCCCAACGGCCCGATGCGGCTGCTCCGGCCGCCGGCCAGGTAGCCTTCGCCCCGTGATCGAGGTGAAGCGGTGACGATTCTGGACCGGGACGAAACCCACAGCCCGGCGGCGCCGAGTCAGCCGGTCGTGACCGGTGGGCCGCTGCCGCTGCGGTTCGCCGTGCCCTTGGCCGTGGCCGCCGGGCTGGCACTGCTGGTGGCGTTCCCCCCGTACGGGGTGTGGCCCCTCGCGCCGGTCGGGGTGGCGTTGCTGGCCGCCGCCGCGCACCGACGGCGGTTGCGCGCGGGCGCCGGCCTGGGCTTCCTCACCGGCGTGGCGCTCTTCGCCCCACTGCTGGCCTGGACGAACCTGCACACCGGCTACCTGCCGTGGGTGCTGCTGTCGTTGCTGCAGGCCGGCTACCTGGCCCTGCTGGGCGCGGCCACCGCCTGGGTGTCGCCGCTGGCCGACCGCGTCCGCTGGGCGTGGCCGGTGCTGACCGGGCTGCTGTGGGTGGGGCAGGAGGCGCTGCGGGACCGCACCCCGTTCGGTGGGTTCCCCTGGGGGCGGTTGGCGTTCAGCCAGGACACCTCACCGCTGCTGCGCCTGGCCGCGTTGGGCGGCGCGCCGCTGGTGACCTTCGCGGTGGCGCTCGTCGGCGGGTTGCTCGTCACCGCCGCCTGGCGCGGCTGGGCCGCCGCCCGCACATCGCCCCCTGAGGGCTCCCAGGACGCCGACGGCGCGCAGGGGGTCACCTCGGCGCGGCGGTGGGCGCCCGTGGCCGTACCGGCCGCCGTGGCGGTCGCGCTGACCGCCGGGGGCCTGCTCGTGCCGGTCGCCACCGCCGGGTCGGGCGGCACCACCACCGTGGCGATCGTGCAGGGCAACGTGCCGCGCCTGGGTCTGGACTTCAACGCCCAACGGCAGGCGGTGCTCAACAACCACGTCGACGCCACCATCGAGCTGGCCGCGCGGGTCTCCGCCGGGCAGGAGCGCCAACCCGACCTGGTGGTGTGGCCGGAGAACTCCAGCGACATCGACCCGCTGCGCAACCCCACCGCCGGCGCGCGGATCTCCCAGGCGGCCGACACCATCGGCGCGCCGATCCTCGTCGGTGCGGTGCTGCTGGGCCCCGGCGTCGGGCAGGTCCGCAACGCGGGCATCCTGTGGCGCCCCGGCACCGGCGCGGACCTGGACCAGCTGTACACCAAGCGCCACCCCGTGCCGTTCGCCGAGTACGTGCCGCTGCGCGACGTGGCCCGGATGGTCAGCAAGCAGGTCGACCTGATCCGCAGCGACTTCGTGCCCGGAAGCACCCCGGGCGTGGTACGCGCCGGCCCGGCCGTGCTCGGTGACGTGATCTGCTTCGAGGTCGCCTACGACGAGGTGGTCCGTGACACCGTCACCGGTGGCGCGCAGCTGCTGGTGGTGCAGACCAACAACGCCACCTTCAACGTGGCCGAGGCCCGCCAGCAGATGGCCATGGTGCGGCTGCGGGCGGTGGAACACGGCCGGCCGGCGTTGATGGCCTCCACGGTCGGCGTGTCCGGGTTCGTCGCACCCGACGGGCGGGTAAGCGATGCCACCGGGTTCAACACCCGGGAGGTCGTGGTGCGGCAGGTGCGACTCGACGACGGTCGTACCCTCGCCACCCGCCTCGGCTGGTGGCCGGAGGTGGCGCTCGCCGCGCTGGCCGCGGCGGCCCTCATCGGCGCGGCGGTGCTGCGCCGCCGACAGCGGGTCATGTCCGGATAGCAACAGCCGGTACGCCGGCGGGAGCGGAGGAACCGTGATCCAGGCGACCGATACGATCCGACGCCCGGACGAGGTGCCCGGTGTGGGCCGGGTGTTGGTGGTGATCCCCACCTACAACGAGGCCGACAACATCGCCGCGATCGTGGGCCGGGTCCGGCGCGCCGCCCCGGCGGTGCAGATCCTCATCGCCGACGACAACAGCCCCGACGGCACCGGCGCGATCGCCGACGCCCTCGCCGACGGCGACGCGCACGTGCAGGTGCTGCACCGCCACGGCAAGCAGGGCCTCGGCGCGGCGTACCTGGCCGGGTTCGGTTGGGCGCGGGAGCGCGGCTACCAGGCGGTCGTGGAGATGGACGCCGACGGCTCACACGCCCCGGAGGACCTGCCGGCGCTGCTGGCCGCCGCCCGCGACGCCGACGTGGTGATCGGGTCGCGGTGGACCAGCGGCGCGCGGGTGCTCAACTGGCCGCTGCGGCGGCTGATGCTGTCGCGCTGCGGCAACCTGTACGCGCGCCTCGCGCTGGGCATGCCCGTCTCGGACGCCACCGGCGGCTACCGGGTGTACCGGATCAGCGCGTTGGACGCCATCGACCTGGAGTCGGTGACCTCCCAGGGCTACTCGTTCCAGGTGGAGCTGTCCCGGCTGGCGCACCAGGCCGGGGTGCGGATCGTGGAGGTGCCGATCACGTTCGCCGAACGGGAACACGGCGACAGCAAGATGAGCCCGAAGATCGTGGCCGAGGCGCTGTGGCGGATCACCGCCTGGGGTGTGCAGGACCGCCGCCAGGCGGTACGCCGAGGTCTGCACGGCACCGCCACCGGTCAGGCCCGATGGCCGTGAGCGGGTTCGTGTCATGCTGGATGGGCGGGACACGTCCGTGGTGCCTGCGGGAATGGCGATGAGGTGAGATGCGCCGAGGACTGAGGTTCGTGCCGTTGGCCCTGTTGCTGGCGGTGGTGGTGGAGCTGGCGGTGTTCGTCGGTGTGGGGCGGGCGCTGGGGTTCGGCGTGGCCGTGCTGCTGGTGTTCGCCGCGTCCCTGCTGGGGCTGGTGCTGCTGCGCCGCGAGGGGATGCGCGCCTGGCGTGGTTTCCGCTCCGCCGCGGCGGCCGGACAGCCACCGGGTGGGCAGGTGACCGACGGGCTCGTCGGGTTGGCCGGCGCGTTGCTGCTGGCGGTGCCCGGCCTGGTCAGCGGCCTGATCGGGTTGCTGCTGCTGGTGCCGCCGGTGCGTCGACTGGCCCGCGCCGGAGTGCGCCGTGCCACCGAGCGGCGGGTGTCGTCGATGGTCGCCGGTGACCTGTTCGGCCCGCGTACGGTGCGGGTGCGTCAGGGTGCACCGCAGCCGACCCCGCAGCCGGAGCAACCGGTGGTGGTCGACGGCGGGCGGGCCATCGAGGGAGAGATCGTCGAGCCCGGCCGCCACTGAGACCACGCGTGCAGACAACGACGGCGCCCCCGGGAGAACCCGGGGGCGCCGTCGTTGTTCGTCGTGCGGCTCAAGCGCGGCCGCGGCGGGTCCGAACCTCCTGCAGGCGCTCCTCGAGGATGTCCTCCAGCTCGGCGATCGAACGCCGCTCCAGAAGCATGTCCCAGTGGGTACGCGGGGGCTTGGCCTTCTTCTGCTCCGGCTCGTTGCCGTCGACGAGTCGGGCGACGCTGCCGTCGAACTTGCACTCCCAGGTCGTCGGGACCTCGGCGTCGACGGCGAACGGCACCTCGAACTGGTGGCCCTTGGCGCACAGGTACTCGCGGGTCTGACGCGGCGCGAGCTCCGTGTTGCGGTCGGATTCGTAGCTCACCGCGCCAAGGCGGCTTCCGCGCAGCATACGCTCGCCCATGATCGACTTCCCCTCGTTCGTGGTGCTGGTCTTCTGGGTGTAACGGTGTGTGCCCGTCGAGCCATTCCCGCCCGAGGGCGTGAGGCGTCCACGTGTGGGCCGGGACCAAGGGTAGCCGGCCGGGACGATCACCCGGTGAGGTGATCACCAGGCGGGTCGCAACGGGCTGTGTGTCCGCTGCCACCGGGGATGTTAACCGCCGAAGCGTAGCGAAGGTTGCGCGACGATCATCGGGTGGCGTCGCCGGGAGTGGCAGCGCCGAGGCGAGCCAGGGCCAACGCCAGGTCGCTGACCTGGTCGCCGAGCTGCGCCACCCGCCGCTGGGCCAGGTCCCGGTCGGTCTCGGCGGCGTCGAGTCGTACCGTCAGGGCGGTGAGGCGGCCCTCGGCGGTCGCCGCGGCCTGCCGGGCCGCGGTCAGCTCGGCGGTCAGCGTGTCCCGCTGGGCGGCGGTGGCCGCCAGCTCCGCGCGCAGCCGCGCCGCGAGTTCCGCGGCCTCCTGCCGGGCGTCGTCGGCCTGCACGGCCGCGACCTGCGCGCGGTCGCGGGCCCGGTCGGCCTGCTCCCGGGCGCGGGCGGCGTCGGCGGCCTCGGCCCGGGTCCGCGCGGCGTCGGCGCGGGCCTGCTCGATCTGGCGCCGCACGTCCTGCACCTCTGCCTGCCACCGCCCGGCCCGCTCGGTGGCCTCGGCGGCGGCCCGGGTGGCCCGCTCGGCGTCGGCGCGCACCGCGTCGCGTTCCACGCTCAGGTCGGCCACCCGCTGCCGCTCGGCGTCGCGCTGCGCCCGCAGGTCGCGCACCTCGGCGCGGGCCTGGTCCCGGTCGCGTTCAGCCTGGGCGCGCAACGCCTCGGCGGCGCTGACGTCGTGGCGCGCCTGATCGCGGGCGGCCTCGGCGCGCTGTGCCCGCTCGTCGGCTGCCGTGGCCTGCCGGTGCGCCTGCTCGGCGCGCTGCCGGGCGTCGTCGGCCTCGGCGAGAGCCGCCCGGGCCTGCTCGCGGGCGCGCGACGCGTCGGCCGCCGCGTTCTCGGCGTCGTCGCGGGCCTCGTCGCGTTCGGTCTGCGCCGCCGCGACCTCGGTGGCGGCCTCCGCGCGAACCTGGGCGACCTGCCGCTGCACACCCACCGGGGACAACTCGGCGTGCAGCGACTCGGTCAACGTCTCGACGATCTGGTCGAGGCGGTCCACCGCCTCCCAGGTGCGGGCCACCTGCCCGGGCAGGCCGGGGGCGTTGCGGTGCCGCATCCGGCTGTTGCGGGAGGCGCGCTGGCAGGCGCCGTCGTTGTCCCGGCAGTAGCGAAACGGCCGGCCCGCGCCGACACGCTGCGGCACCGGCGCTCCACAGTGGGCGCACGGGCGGGTTTCGGTGGTGCTGGGCTGGGCGTCCATCGAGGGCGAAGTCTAGTGCCGGCCGTTCACGTCGTCGTCCGGGCGGTCGCGTCCAGGGTGTAGCGGCGTTGCAGCAGCAGGGCCGCGAGCATCGCCACCGCCGGCAGCAACCCGAAGCCGTAGCGGACCGCCGCGAGCGCCGCGTCCGGCTGCACCGGCGACTCACCGGCCGTCGAGGCCACGAAACCACCAACGGCCAGGCACAGGGCATAGGCGTACGGGCCGAGGGCGGCGCCGGTGGCCTCGGTGGCCGTCCACACCCCGGTGTAGGTGCCGGCCCCCGTGGCGGTCCCGTCCGCCGCGGCGTTGGTGGTGGCGGCGCGGATCACGTCGGGCAGCATCGAGAACGGCAGCAGCTGCATGCCGGCGAACGCCACCCCGAGCACCGCCACCGCGCCGATCAGCACCGGCAGCCCGGCCGGTCGACCCACCGCCAGCACCAACGACCCGGCGGCGAACGCGCCCTGCGCGCCGAGCAGCGCCCGCTGCTTGCCGACGCGGCGGGCCACCACCAGCCAGACCGGGGTGACCAGCAGCGCCGGCGCCACGAACGCGGCCACCAGGACCGTGGTCAGGCCGGGGGCCCGCAGCTCGTACTCGGCGTAGTAGGGAACGCCGGCGAGCACCAGGTGAGTGGTGGTGGACATCGCCAGGTACGCGGCGACGAGCCAGCGGAACTGCCGGTCGCGCAGCGCGATGCGCAGCGCGGGCCACCCGCCGTGCCCCGCCGGGGTGGGATCCGCCGCCGACCCGCGCAGCCGGGCGATGCCGGCGACACCGACCAGCATGGCCGCCAGCATCCCGACGGCGAGGACCACACCCATCCGCTGGTAGCCGTCGCGGGTCGCGGCGTCGCCGCCGGTGAGCAGCGGGGCCAGCAGGCCGGACACCAGGATGCCCAGGGTCAGCACGACCATCCGGAACGCCATCAGCCGGGTGCGTTCGTGGTAGCCGATCCGCAGGTCGGCCGGAGTTGCCAGGTAGGGGACCTGGTAGGCGGCGAAGAGCAGGTTGCCGGCGATGAAGAACACCGCCACCCACGCGGCCGCCGGGGCGCCGGTCAGGCCCCCGGGCACCGCGAAGAGCGCCGCGAACGCGAGCGGCAGCGCGCATCCGACCAGCAGCAGGCGACGCCGGTCGCCGCGTCGGGTCTGCTCGACGTCGGCGCGGTGCCCCACCCACGGGTGCAGCAGCACGTCGGCGATCTTCGGCAGCAGCAGCGCGAGACCGGCCAGCCACGGCCCGACGGCCAGCACGTCGGTGAGGAAGTACAGCAGCAGCAGGCCGGGCACTGTCACCCAGACACCCATGCCGAGCGACCCGGCCGCGAAGCCCGCCAGGGGGCCGCGGGGCAGTGCCGTGTCGGTGGCGGCCACGGGCCGCCGGTCGAGCCCGGTCATCGCCGCATCCTCTCCGCAATCCAACGGTTGCTGGATTCTAGGGGCAGAATGGCGGCCATGACCATGCCCCGACGCCGTCCGGGTCGCCCGCGACGCGACGAGACCCGGCCGACCCGCGAGGTGGTGCTCACCGCCGCGACAGCGCTGTTCGCCGAACGCGGCTTCGACGCCGTCGGGTTGCGGGAGGTCGCCGCCGCCGCCGGGGTCGACGTCGCCACGGTCGCGCACCACACGGGTACGAAGGCAGCGCTCTACGACGCCTGCTTCGCCCGGGTCTTCGCCGCCGAGCGGGAGGTGCTGACCGAGGCCGCCGAGCAGGCCCGCGCCGCCCTCGACGGGGGGCCGGACGCGGCGCGGCGGGCGCTGCACCAGTTGGTCGACGTGTTCGTCGACTTCCTGGAGGACCGCCCGGAGACCACCGCGCTGTGGTTGCGTCGCTGGTTGGAACCGCAGCGGCACGCCGAGCTCGACCAGCGCTACGCCGAACCGTTGTACCGGCTGGTGGCGGAGCTGCTCACCGCCGCCGCGGCGGCCGGCGCGCTGGCGGAACCCACCCCGCACATCACCGTCCGGAGCCTGGTGTGGGCGACGCACGGGCACGTGGTGGCGCTGGCCGCGGGTGCGCCGGGTGCTCGGGAGCGGCGCGAGTTCCGGGCGTTCGTGCATCGTCTGCTCGACGGGTTGTACGGACCGCCGGCCCCTTGACGGGCCGCCCCCACCCGGAGATTATCCATCGGACGTTGGATTAAATGGGGGCAGCGATGCAGGCACCACCAAGGGTCGCGGTGATCGGCGCTGGCGCGGCCGGCCTTGCCGCCGTCAAGGCGCTACGCGACGCGGCAGTGCCCACCGTGTGCTTCGAGACCACCGACCAGGTCGGCGGCCTCTGGGTGTACGGGGCACCCGACTCGCCCGCGTACCGGACGCTGCACCTGAACACCAGTCGGGGCCGCACCCAGTTCGCCGACCACCCGATGCCCACCGACTGGCCCGACTATCCCGACCACCGCCGGGTCGCCGGCTACCTCGCCGACTACGCCGACCGTTTCGGGCTGGGCGAGGACATCCGGCTGCGCCACACCGTCGAGCAGGTCACCCGGGACTCCGCCGGCACCTGGACGGTGACCGCTCGCGGGCCGGACGGGCCGGTCGAGGTCACCGTCGACGCCGTGGTCGTCGCCAACGGGCACAACCGGGTGCCCCGACTGCCCGACCCCGCGTACCCCGGCACCTGCACGGCCGAGCAGATCCACAGCCACGACTACCGGGGTCCGGAGCAGTTGGCCGGCAGACGTGTCCTCGTCGTCGGCGGCGGCAACTCCGCGATGGACATCGCCGTGGACGCCTCGTACGCCGCCACCCGCACCCTGCTGTCGTTGCGCCGGGGTGTCTGGGTGGTGCCGAAGTACCTGCTGGGTCGCCCCTCGGACACCCTCAACGGGGCGCTGGCCCGCCGGTTGCCGTGGCGGCTGCGCCAGCGCATCAGCCAGACGATGCTCACCGCCACCGTCGGCAGCCCGGCCCGCTACGGGCTGCCCGCGCCGACGCACGGCTTCCTCCAGGACCACCCGACGCTCTCCGACGGGCTGCTGTCGCGGCTGACGCACGGTGACGTCGAAGCCCGGCCCGGGGTCGCCGCCCTCGACGGCGACCGGGTCGAGTTCACCGACGGTCGCAGCGACAGCGTCGACCTGATCGTCTGGTGCACCGGCTACCGGGTGGACGTCCCGTTCCTCGACCCGGCGCTGCTCGGCGGGGGCGCCGACACCCTGCCGTTGTACCGGCACGTGTTCCACCCGGACGCCCCCGGGCTGAGCTTCGTCGGGCTGATGCAGTCCACCGGTTCGGCGTTTCCCCTGGTGGAGGCGCAGGCCAAACTGATCGCCGCGAACCTCGCCGGCCGCTACGCGCTGCCCGACGAGGACCGGCAGCGGGCCGTCTGCCGCGCCGAGCTGCGGGCCGCGACCGCCCGCTGGGGTCAGCGCCGCCCGGCGATGCGCGTGGACTTCGACGTCTACCTGGCCGAGCTGACCCGGGAGCTGGCCGCCGGGACGCGCCGGGTCGGGGCGGGGCAGTGAGCCGCCGGACGCTGAGTGGTCGCCGGGTGCTGGTGACCGGGGCCAGCGGCACCTTCGGGCGACACCTCGGGGCCGCGCTGACCGCCGCCGGCGCCCGGGTGGTGGGCCTCGACCTGCACGCGCGACCCGACGACAACCTGCCGGTGCTCGGCTGCGACCTGACCGACCCGGACGCCGTCGCACCGGCGGTGGGCGGCGCCGTCGACCAGCTAGGCGGGCTCGACCTGCTGATCAACAACGCCGGGGTGGGTGGCCCCGCCCCCGCCGAGTTGCCGCCCGACGAGGTGGTCCGCCAGCAACTGGAGGTCAACCTGCTCGCCGCCTGGCGGACCACCGCCGCGGCGCTGCCCCCGCTGCTCACCGCCCACGGACGGGTGATCTTCGTGGCCAGCCGGATGGCGGTGCTGCCCCTGCCTCTCGCCGCCGCGTACGGGGTCAGCAAGCGGGCCCTGGTCGCCTACGCCGACGCGCTGCGCCACGAGGTGGGCAGCCACGTCGGGGTGAGCGTCGTCTACCCGAGCATGGTCGCCTCACCCATCCACGACAGCACCGCCGAGGCGGGCCTGTCCCTGCGGGGCGTGTCCCGCCCCGAGTCGGTCGAGGGGGTGGTCGCGGCGATCCTGCGCGCCGCCACCGCCCGCCGGGCGCCCCGGGACGTGGCGACCACCGCCCGTGGACGCCTGGAGATGGCCGTCGGTCGGCACGCGCCCGCACTGGCCGACCGGCTGGTCCGCCGTACCCTCGCCGCCCGGCTCGCCGCCGGTGACCTGGACGCCGCGCCGCTGGCCGCCGGGATGGTCCGCCGCCACCGGGGGCAGTGACCGTCGGGTGTCAGGGTGCGGCGATCGCCGCGCGGGAACGGTCCGTGGCGATCCGGACAGCCAACGCCGCGAGAGCCGTCCCGGTCACCCACCGCTGCACCCGCAGCCACACCGGTCGGCGGGCGAAGAAGCCGGCCAGCGCCCCGGCGCTGAGCACGATCAGCGCGTTCACGCTCAACGCGACGGCGATCTGGGTCAGGCCCAGCAGCAGACTCTGCATCGCCAGGTGCCCCCGCGCCGGGTCGATGAACTGCGGTAGCAGCGACACGTAGAGGATGGCGATCTTCGGGTTCAGCAGGTTGGTGATCAGGCCCATGGTGAACAGTCGCCGGGGTGGGTCCGGCGGCAGCGGGGTGGGCGCGAACGGCGAGTGGCCGCCCGGGCGCACCGTCCGCCAGGCCAGCCACAGCAGGTAGCCGGCCCCGGCCAGCTTCACCACCGCGTACAGCGTCGGCACCAGGACGAAGACCGCAGCCAGGCCGGCGACCGCCGCGACCAGGTAGACGCCGAACCCGGCAGCCACCCCGAGCAGCGAGATCAGCCCGGCCCGGCGGCCCTGCGCCACCGAGCGGGACACCAGGTAGACCATGTTCGGGCCGGGCGTGAGCACCAGCCCCAACGCCACCAACGTGATGCCCAGCAGAGCGCCCGTGCTCACCATGACGATTCCCCCGTTCGGCGACCCCGCACCGACCGTAGGCCGAGGTGACCGCGCTGGCCCAGGGCCACCTGGCAGGTCGTGGCCCTGGATCCGCCCAGACGGCCCGAAACCCCTCGGCCGGCGGCCACCGGGAATGGTCACGGTTGCGGGCGCGCTGAGTCACTGCAAGTGCGTGTCGCCGTCCGGAGGCGGCGCGTTACGGTGGCCGGGGGAGGTGCCGCAGGGTGACAGAGGCGTGGGAAGCGGCCGTGGAGGCGCAGATCCAGGGAGCCGTGCAACGCGGTGAGTTCGACGACCTGCCCGGGATGGGCAAGCCGATCCCCGGTCGAGGGGCGCCGTACGACGAGTCGTGGTGGATCAAGAGTTTCCTGGAGCGTGAGGCTCTGCCCAGCGACCTGCTCCTGCCCACCTCGCTGCAACTGCGCCGACGCGTCGAGCAGGTCCCCGACGAGGTCCGCGACCTGCCCACCGAACAGTCCGTGCGGGACTTCGTGGGGCAGCTCAACGCCCAGATCGTGGCGTGGCTGCGCAACCCCGACGGCCCTCGCGTCTCAGTGCGGCCGGTGAACGCCGACGAGGTGGTGCGCCGGTGGCGCGCCGAGCGTGCCCGACCCGAGATCACCACGCCCGCCGGCGAGCCGGTGACCGCCGTCGCGTCGCCGCGGCGCACCCGCCGGAGCTGGTGGCTGCGCTGGCGCCGCCGGGGCTGACCCGCGACGGGTAGGGGCACCCCGATCAGGACTCGCGGCGGCACACTGTGCGGATGCTGATCGAGCTACGGGCGCCGGCCGTCTCCCCGGCGCGGGACCTCACCCTGCGACAGTGGTGCGCCGACGACCTGGACGCCCTCGTGGACGCGTACCGGGATCCGGTGTTGCGCCGGTGGACCCGCCTGCCCGTGACCAACGCCGCCGAGGCGCGGCAGTGGCTGGACCGGGTGCGACGGGACTGGAACGACGGCAGCCGCTACAGCTTCGCCGTCCTCCGGGACGACCCGGACGGCCCACGGCTGGTGGCGAACGTGGTGCTCAAGAACGCCACGCCGGACGGCCCGACAGCCGAGGTGGGGTACTGGACAGCGGCCTGGGCCCGCGGTCGCGGAATCGCCCCCCGGGCGGTCGTCGCGCTGAGCGGGTGGGCGTTCGACCGGTTTCCCGGCCTGACCCGCCTCGACCTGCTGCACCAGGTGGACAACCTGGCGTCCTGCCGGGTGGCGCAGAAGAGCGGCTACGTCTTTCAGGAGATGCTGCCGGCCCGGCCACCCTTTCCGCTGGACGGTCACCGGCACTCGCTGACCGCCGGCTGACGGTCAGTCCACCGCCGCCCGCCAAACCCACGAGGTGCGCCGTGCCCGGCCGGGCAGGTCACCGCGACCGGTCATCCACAGCAGCACCTCGGGCGCGGCGCCGTCCGGGGCGTCCGGGAAGAGCCGCCGCAGCACCACTGTGCTCAACCGCCGCGGTGGTTGCCACGGCACGCCGAGACCGAGGGTGATGTCGTGGGTGTGCAGCAGGGTCTCGGCCACCCCCATCGCGGCGAAGCCGGCCGGGTCGCAGGGACCCCAATGCCAGGCCCGCGCGTCCGTCGGGGCAGCGTCGACGGCGGTGGCGAGCAGCCCGGCGCAGGCACGCACCACGGTGAGGGTCTGCGCCGGGCCCGCGTCGGGCGAGACCCGCAGGTCGTACGGCAGGTAGCTGTCCTTCGGGCTGGCGGAGACCTGGCCGGCGTATGCGAGCAGGTCGTGCGCGACGTGCGCGGCGGTGGTCCAGCAGCTCCACGTCAGCGTGCCGGCGGGCACGGACCAGTCACGCTCGTGGTGCGGGTGCAGCACCCGCGTCATCTCGTCGGCTGCCTCGAGCAGGTTGGTACCGGTCGCTGCTGACATCCGTCGACCCTGGCAGGGACGCTGCGACAGTGCAACGTCTCAGCTCCGGGCCGGTGACCACCCGTCGGCGACGAACCGGGGGGCGTCGGCACCCTCGCCGGAGAAGAGGATGCCGTGCCGGTCCGCTGCCACGACCCGGTCGACGTAGACGCCACGCCCCTGCCCGGAGCCGTCGGTGCTGCTGCTGAACCGCAGGTGGGTGGCCTGGTCGGGCAGCACCACCGAGACCTGCCACCACACCCGACCCCCGTAGCCGGTGACCGTTCCGTCGGCGCTCCACCGGCGGGCGGCGTCGCGGAGCTGCATCGTCGCCAGCGCCCAGGTCTGACCACCGTCGGTGGAAACCTCGAATCGCGCGCTGTCGAAGCGGGGCTCGGTGTCGTACCAGAGCAGGAAGCTCGCCGCCCCGCCACGGCCGGGCCGGCGCAGCGGCGCCGTGAGCGTGCTCGTCGCGGAGTCCCGTGGGTCGGCCCGCCAGGAGCTGGCCGAGCGCGGGCGTACCGGCAACGCCTCCGCGAGGTCACGCGCGACGGCCCGTCGGGCGACATTGTTGCTGCCCCAGCCCCGGTCCGGGTGCACCCGGTTGCTGAGCATCACGACGAACGAGTGGGAGAGCGGGTCGATGACGATCGACGTTCCGGTGAAGCCAGTGTGCCCGAAGGCCACCGGCGAGGAGAGCCCCATCATGTACCAGTGCTTGTTCAGCTCGAAACCGAGCCCGCGGTCGCTCTCCGGGTAGGCCGACTCCAGCGGCGCGTTGTAGTTGACCAGCATCGCGCGCACCGTTTGCGCGCGCAGGATCCGCCGGCCGCGGTATTCGCCGCCGTTGAGCAGCGACTGGCAGAGCACGGCCAGGTCCGCGGCCGTGGAGAAGACCCCGGCGTGCCCGGCCACCCCGCCGAGCGACCACGCGTTCTCGTCGTGCACCTCACCCCACACCATGCCGCGTCCCGCGTACGGCTGGTATTCGGTCGCGGCGATCCGCGACCGCCGCTGCGGGCCGGGGTTGTAGCCGGTGTCGGTCATGCCCAGCGGCCCGGTCACGCCGTCGCGGACCAGGTCGGCCAGCGGCCGACCGGCGACCCGCTCCAGCAGGACGCCCAGCGCGATCAGCCCCAGGTCGGAGTAGACGTACTGGCCACCGGGCGTCGCCCCGGTGGTGAGCGGCGTGGCGAGCGCGGCGGCGAACCGCTCGGCCGGTGTCGGGTACCTGCTCCACAGTGGTGCGAACGCGGGCAGACCCGATGTGTGGGTGAGCAGCATCCGCACGGTCACCGTCGCCTTGCCGCCGGCGGCGAACTCCGGCACGTACCGGGCGACCGGCACGTCCAGCTCCACCCGTCCCCGCTCCACCTGTTGCATGGCGACGATCGTGGTGAACAGTTTCGACACCGACGCCAGGTCGAAGATGGTGTCGCGCCGGGTCGGGATCTGCTGGTCGGCGGGGAGTTCCACACCGACCAGGCCGGGGGGTGGCCCAACCTCGGAGTACTTCACCGCGCTGCCCACGGCGGCGTGTTGGACGATCACACCGTCCTTGGCGGCCAGGACCACCGCGCCGGCGTACGCCGGGTAGCCGGGGTGGTCCGGGGTCGGCTGCAGGTACGCCGCCAGGTCGGCGGGCATGCGATCCACCTGGTCGGGGAGCAGTCCGACCTGGCGGGCGCTGCCCCGGCGCAACGTGTCGTGGCGGAACTGGAGGTCGGCGGGGGTGACGGTCGGCGGACCGGACGAAGGTGTCGCGGCGGCCGCCCCGGTGGCGGGCAGCGCCGTGCCCAGGGTCACCAGAGCCAGGCCGAGCGCGAGTGAGCGGAGCGGACGACGAGTCGACCTGGTCATGACCGCGCTCCTCAGTAGAGCAGGTAGGGCCGGCGTTGCCGGTTGAAGGTGGCCAACTCCTCGGCCCAGGCGCCGACGACGTCGTCCACGTCAGCTCCGGCGTCGATCTGGGTCCGCAGTCGCGGCGACCCGGTGAGCTTGTCGATCCAGTACGGGCGCACGGCGTCCCACGAGTCACGTCGCCAGGCGAACGCCGGGTACTTGTGGGCCTCCACGAGCATGGCCACGCCGGTGCGGATCGGGTCGTACACCGCCGGGTCGACGACCTTGACCTCGACGCCGGCGCAGAGCTTGTTGAGCAGGTCCGGCTTCTGCCCCGCCGAGGTCGGCGAGAAGTACGCCTCGCGGAACTCGACCCCGGGCAGGTTCCGGGCGTTGAGCCGGTCACCCCAGTGGTGGTCGAAGTCCGTCGCCAGCCCGCCGATCAGTTCGAACGGACGAGTCGTGCCGCGCCCCTCGGTGATCGAGGCGACACCCTCGAACAGGCCGGTTCCCGGGTAGACCAGAGCGGTGTCCGGGGTGGGCATGTTCGGGCTGGGCATCACCCACGGCACGCCGGTGTCGGCGGCGAGGGCGTCGCGCTTCCAGTGCCGGCAGCGGACCACGTGCAGGTCGACCGGTCGCCCCGCCTCGGCCGGCAGGAACGTGGCGTTGAAGAACCGGGCCAGCTCCCCGACGGTCATCCCGTGCTGCTGGATGATCTCCTTCAGGCCGACTCCCGAGGTGTACGCGCTGGTCATCAACGGCCCGTAGGCCCGCCCGCCGATCGGGTTGGGCCGGTCCAGCACGACGTAGCGTTTGCCGACCCGGGCCGCGGCGACCATCGAGGTGTACATCGTCCAGATGTAGGTGTAGAAGCGGACTCCGACGTCCTGGATGTCGAAGACCACCGTGTCCACCCCGGCCTCGGTGAACATGGCCTCCCACCGAGCCTGCGAGGCGCCGTACGCGTCGTACACCGGGATGCCGGTGCGTGCGTCGACGCCGGTTCCCTCGCTGCCACCGGCCTGGGCGGAGCCGCGGAAGCCGTGCTCGGGGCCGAACGCCGCGACCAGTCGCACCCGACCGGAGCCGTGCATCAGGTCGACGAGGTGCCGGTAGGACGCGTCGACACCGGTCGGGTTGGAGACGACGCCCACACGCTGACCGGCGAGTTCGGCGAACCCGGACGACACCAGTTCGTCGAGGCCGGTGCGGACCCGACGAACACGGGAGCCGGCCGACGCCGGTCCTGCGCCGAGCGTCCCCGCCCCCAGCGCGCCCGCGCCGACCGCGCCGATGAGGAGATTCCTCCGCTGCATGCTTGCCTCCTACCAGCTCAGGCCGTGGCCGTAGGGGTAGAGCACGGAGCCCGCCCCCTCGGCCGTGGGGATCGTGACGGGCAGCCGTCCGCTCGGGGACAACTCGCCGTGCAGCGCGCGGACGAGGGCGTCCATCGCCGCGCGGGTGTACGAGTACGTCGCCAGGTAGGTGGTGACACCCGGCAGGTAAGCGATGTCGTACGGGTCGCGGACGGCCACGACGACAACGGGTTTCCCGGTGCCGAGCAACGCCGCGACGAGGCGCTGCTGGGTGGCTCGCGGGTCGGTGACGGCGGTGTCCCACGCCTTGTTCACGAGCACGACGGTGAGGTCGTGCTCGGCGGCCTGGCTCGCCGTGGCGGCGATCGTCGCGTCGGAGGGCAGGGTCGCCGGTCGGGCGGTGGCACGGGCACCCCGCGCGGTGAATCCGGCGGCGACCGTCGCGACCGGGGCGAAGGCGGCGCTGTCCCAGCCCGTGATCAGGACCGACCGGTCGGCGTGGGGCAGGGGCAGCACTCCGGCGTCGTTGCGGACGGCGGTGAGCGTGGGGTCGGTGACCCGGGTGACGGCGGCGAGGTGCTCCGGAGCGCCGACGGTCCGCACGGCCTTCTCCACGTCGACCAGCGGGGAGCGGGCCAGTCCCTGGCGATACTTCACGCCGAGGATGCGTCGGACCGACTCGTCGATCCGACGCTCGGTGAGCTCGCCGGTGGCGACGGCCCGCAGCACCGCGTCCCGCGCCAGCGCGAGATTCGGCGGCATCAGGAGCTGGTCGGCGCCGGCCTTGAGCGCCAGGACGGGCACCCGCTCGTCGCCGTACTTCGCCCGCACGCCAGCCATGTTGAGCGCGTCGGTGACGATGACGCCCCGGAAACCGAGCTCACCGCGCAGCACACCGGTGAGGATCGTCGGCGACAAGGTCGCGGGGTCGCCGGACGGGTCGAGCGCCGGGACCACGATGTGCGCGGTCATGATCGTGTCGACCCCGGCGCGGATGGCACGCCTGAACGGCGGCGCGTCGATCCGGTCCCACTCGGCGCGGCTGTGGTTGATCACCGGGAGACCGGTGTGGCTGTCGGTGGCCGTGTCGCCGTGCCCCGGGAAGTGCTTCGCCGCGGCGGTCACCCCGGCCTGGTCCTGGAAACCGGTGACCTGGGCGGCGGTGAGGTCGGCCACGAGGGTGGGGTCGGCGCCGAAGGACCGCACGCCGATCACCGGGTTGCCCGGGTTGACGTTGACGTCGGCGATCGGCGCGTACGGCTGGCGGATGCCGACGGCGCGCAGCTCGCGTCCGGTGACCTCCGCCGCCGTCTGGGCGGCCTGGGCCGACCGCCCCGCGCCCAGCGCCATCGACCCGGGGAACTGGGCGGCGGGGGAGGGCATTCGCACCACCGCGCCCTGCTCCTGGTCGGTGGAGATGAGCAGCGGCACCCTGCCCTTCGCCCCGTCGCCGCGGGCGGCACGCTGGAGTCCGTTGGAGAGGGTCGCGATCTGCCGGGGACTGTCCAGGTTGTGCGACCAGGAGAAGTAGCAGACGCCGCCCAGGTGGTACCGCTCGATCACCTCGGCCGGGGTCTCCACACCGAAGGCGGCGAGGTTCGCGGCCCGGTCTGTGGCGCTGGGGTCCACGGCGTCACCGCCGTAGACGTAGGTGGCGAAGAGTTGGCCGACCTTCTGCTCCAGGCTCATGTGTCGCAGCGTGGACGTCACCCAGCCGTGCTCGGCATTCGGCGGGCGCGCCGGCGTGGCGGCCTGGGCAGGGAGGGAAGCGAGGGTGGCCACCAGTGTGGCCGCCCAGGCGGTCGCGGTAACGAGTCGGGTCTGCATAGACGCCTCTCAGTCCGGGTGGCTGAAACTTAGCTACACACCAGCCGCCCGTCAAGAAGACAACCTACAGATCGCCGGCGGACCCGCCGACCGTTACCGCCGGGCGTCGGTCGGGTCGTCCGCGGCGAACTCGCGGATTGCGGCGCGGATGGCCTCGCCGTACGGGTCGTCGGACAGGTGCGCCAGGTGTTCGCCGGCCCGGGCCAGGTGCTCCCGGGCCTGGGCGGGGTTGCCCAGGCGCCGGTGGCAGTCGGCCAGGTTCAGGTACAGCGACGGCAGGAACGCCCGGACCTGGAGCGAGGGCAGGTAACGCTGGGCGCGCTCGTCGGTCAGGTCGGACACGGCGGCCAGGGCGCGCTCGTCCCACGCCAGCTCCGCCTCGGTGGTGTCCTGGAGATCGGCGAGGTAGTGGGCGAGGGTGCAGCGGTGGAAGGCGTCGCCGGTGGGGCCGATCTCGTCCCACAGCGCGGTGAGGGCGTCACGGGCGAGAGCCTTCTGCCCTGATCTGCCGAGCTGCACCGCCGCACCGATGCGGGTCATGGTCTGGTCGAGTGTCGGCTGGTTGTCCATGTCGCCGATGGTCGGGCCTCGACCCGGTCGAGGGTCAACTCACCGTGGAGGGGCCTGGTCATCACGCGACCCGCTGATCGCCACACCGATCCGCCGGCCGGGGGCAGTGCGCTGCTACGTCCTCCTCGGACTCCAGCTGTCGTACGCCCTTGTTCGGCTCCGAAGGACCAGACGTTGGCAGACTGTCGCGCAGTGTCGCGATCTGGCCCATCCCGGTGAGATCGAACAACCGCCGGATTTTGGCTGTAGGCCGACAGACGACCAGCGCGGGGCGGTTCGGAAGACTGAGGTGCACCCGGGCCAGGAAATTGGGCAAGGTGGAGCAGGCGAAGCTGACACCAACCAGGTCAACCACGACCTCGGTCGGCGCGACGGTGGACAGGTGGTCGACCACGTCCGTCAGCGCCGAGTTGGCGGCCAGGTCGATCTCGCCCGCGAGGCGCACCAGAGCGGTTGGTGCATCTGGGGCGGCTAGCACGGTGATGGAGAAGTGCTCGCCGAATACCTGCGCCATAGCCCACCTCAGCATGATGTGCCTTATGCCGGGGTCCAGGGCAACGGCCCACAACGGACCGCTCCTGGATGCTACCGCCTAGCAACCCACTACGCGACAGGTCAGCGAAGCGTGGCGGTCCACTTCATCCTGCGACGCAGTCGATCCGCAGCTAGGATGAGCCAACCGGCTCTACGAGTCATGCTGCCCCAGTCCTCGGCGGCGCCTCACTTGGAAGGTGCCGCCGTGTTGCATCCGAATCCCGTGAACTCCGGTACGCCGCTGGACTGTCAGCTCGCCGATGCTGGTCGTGCCGTCGGTCCGAGCCGTGGATGACCGCACCGCAGTCATCAGGGACCTCATCCTCCGGCAGCCCGACGGACCCGGCGGAGACGATGGCCTGCTCCGCCGGGTCTGTGGCGCCGCCGCGCAGGAGTTAGCAGCGTTCGGGGCTGGGATCAGTGTGATGACCGAGGGCGGAGTCCGTGGCGCAGCGGCCGCGTCCGACTCGGTCAGCGAGCGTATCGAGGAGTTGCAGTTCATGATCGGTGAAGGGCCCTGCATCGACGCCTTCGCCAGCCGTCGACCGGTGTTGATCCCTGACCTGGGTAATCTCGTGGACAGCGCAGACGGTCGTTGGCCGTTCTACGCACCTGCCGCCCATGCGAACGGTCTACGCGCGGTGTTCGCGTTCCCGCTGCAGATCGGCGCTGCCCGCCTGGGTGTCCTCGACGTGTTCCGTGACCGTGTCGGCCCGCTGACCGGTGCGGAGCTTGCCGATGCGCTCACCTTCGCCGACGTCACCGTGACCGCCCTACTCGACCAGCAGGCACAAAGGACCAACGGCGGCATCGCCGAACTCGTCGATGACGGGGCCGATTACCGTGCGGAATTGTTCCAAGCCCAGGGCATGGTCATGGTGCAGCTTGGGATTACCCTCGGTGAGGCGATGGCGCGAATCCGGGCCTATGCGTACGCGGAGGATCGTCGCCTCTGCGATGTGACCCGAGACGTCGTCGCGCGCCGGCTGCGGTTCGACCGCGACGAGCGGTAACCGAGATTCCGATGACCGCACGTATGAGGGCCGGACGAGCCGGGAGGCAAGCATGACCATCGTTTCCGCCGAACGGATGGCGACGATCTTTGTCGAGGTGGCCGACACTCTGGTGGACGACTTTGACCTGATCGATTTCCTCCACATGCTGACCGACCGGGCGGCCGACCTGGTCGACGCGGCCGCAGTGGGGCTCCTCCTGGCCGATCAGCATGGTCGGCTCGAGTTCATGGCAGGCTCCAACGAGAACGTCAAGCTGGTGGAGCTGTTCCAGCTACAGAATCACGAGGGCCCTTGCCTGGAAGCCTTCCGGACTGCCGTGCCCGTCATCAACGTCAACCTGAGCGAAGCAGGGGAGCGATGGCCCCTGTTCGCGCCACGTGCCACCGCCGCCGGGTTTCAGTCGGTGCACGCGTTCCCGCTGCGACTGCGCAGCCAGGTGATCGGAGCGTTGAACGTCTTCGGCGGCATCAAGGGTGGCACCTTCGAGGGCACCGACGTGCCGGTGATGCAGGCCTTGGCGGATGTTGCGGCGATCGGCCTGTTGCAGGAGCGCGCCATCCGACGAGGCGAACTCCTGACCGAGCAATTGCACGGCGCTCTGACCAGCCGCATCGTTATCGAACAGGCCAAGGGAGCAGTCGCGCAAGCCGCCGGTATCGACGTTGACGAGGCGTTCGCCGTCATCCGCGGTTATGCCCGCCGGCACAACCGCAAACTGACCGACGTTGCCCACGCCTCCGTCACCGACCCGGCCATGCTGGCTCGTATTCTCTACGACTGAAGGCCGCCTTCGTATGGTGGGCCAACGGCTCACTTCAGTAGGGCGATCGCTGTCTCCTGGGTCGGCGATCGACAGTCAGCGGGCGCAGGCCTGGTGCTCGTCAGCACGCCTCACCGTTGGGAGACGATGGCCTCGAGCACCGAACGGACGGACGTCGGACGACGACCGATGAGGGTTTCCAGCGTCGGGTCGGTGACGGCGAACTCTCCCCGTCGGGCTGCGCGGTACATGCCGAGGGTGAAGTCGGCGGCTGCCGCGGGCATGCCGTGCGCGACGGCGTCGGCCTTCCACTCCTCGTCGCCGACGACCACTCGGGTGATGTCGCGGCCCGTGATCCCGGTGAGGATGCCGGCCACCGCCTCGAGGTCGAGCGCCTCCGCCGCGGTCAGCGCGGGCGTGATGCCATCGAGCAGGCCCTCCTCTGCCGTTGCGATGGCTGCGGCCTCGGCCAGGTCGGAATGCGCGGTCCAGGACACCGGCCCGTCCGCCGGCGCCACGAGGTGCCCGGTCTCCAGCGCCGCACCGATGGAGTAGCTGAGCGTGCTCGCGTAGAACCCGTTGCGCAGTGCGGTGAAGGGAACTCCCAGGCCGGCCAGGTGTTCCTCGGCCGCGGCGTGCGTGGGCTGGGGGGCGAACAGCGAGTCCCTGGAGGCGGCCTGGTGGCTGGTGTAAAGGATTCGCTTGGCTCCTGCGGCCCGGGCGGCGTCGACGGCGGCGCGGTTCGCGGTGAGCGCACCGGCACCGCGGATGGCGGCGGACACGATGAGGACCTTCTCGGCACCCTCGAAGGCGTGTTCCAGCGTGGCTGGGTCGGTGAAGTCTCCAGCACGGACCCGGACACCGCGCTCGGCGAGGTCCGCGGCCTTGTCGACGTCGCGCACGCTCACGCCCACGGCCTGGGGTGGCAGCCGGTCGAGGAGCAGGTCGACGATCTGGGACCCGAGCTGACCAGTGGCACCGGTGACGACCAACATGATGAACGCTCCCTTGTTATCGGCGATACGTCCATGACGTTAACACCGATATTCCGCAGATAACAAGGCGCTGTTAGCATCGGTTCATGGTGACGACGCAGGACACGGCATCTCGCGACGACGTCCGTTCCGGCATCGTCGCGGCAGCCATCCAACTGCTGCGCGCGAAGGGCGCGAACGCGGTGACGACGCGCGCGGTGGCCCAGGCCGCAGGAGTGCAGGCCCCGACCATCTACCGCCTGTTCGGCGACAAGGACGGCCTCATCGACGCCGTCGCCGAACATGTCATGGCCACCTACGTCAGCGGCAAGTCGGTCGCGGCGGACGTCGCGGCGGGTGACCCGGTCGCAGACCTGCGCGCCGGATGGCGTACGCACGTGGAGTTCGGCCTGGCGAACCCCGAGCTGTACGCGCTGATCGCGACGCGGGGGAGCGCCGCACCCTCGCCGGCGACGGTCGCGGGCCTCGACGTGCTGCATCGCCGCGTTCGGCGACTCGCCGCTGCCGGCCTCCTCCGGGTTGACGAGCAGCGCGCGCTCTTGATGATCCACTCTGCGGGCAACGGAACCATCCTGACCCTGTTGGGAGCGCCCCCGGAGCAGCGCGACCCCGGTCTGAGCGAGGCCATGCTCGACGCTGTGCTCAACAGCATCCTGGCGACAACTCCGGCGGCACCCGACACGGCCACGAGCGCGGTCGCGGTGACATTCGCGACGGTGCTGCCCGACCTCCCAGGGATCACCGAGGCCGAGCGCGCGCTGATGGCCGAGTGGCTGCACCGATCGCTGACTCGCCTGCAGGACCGCTGACGGCGACGAGTACGAGCGCGACGTTCGCCGTGCTCGTACTCGGCACTACCGGGTATCACTACTCGGTGATACCGTATAGCGGTACCCGGTAGTACGAGGTACCAGGTGGCAGGCGAGGAGCGCGATGGACGACCTGACGGAGATGCTGAAAGGCACGCTCGAAGGCTGCGTTCTCGAAATCATCGGCGGTGAGGAAACCTACGGGTACGCCATCACGCGCCGGCTCAACGAGCTGGGCTTCGCCGACGTGGTCGAGGGAACGGTCTACACCATCCTGCTGCGACTGGAGAGGAACGGCCTCGTCGAGGTGACGAAAAGGCCGTCCGAGGTGGGCCCTCCGCGCAAGTTCTACGCGCTCAACGACGCAGGGCGTCGGGAACTCGCGACGTTCTGGGCGAAGTGGCAGTACGTCTCAACTCGCATCGACAGGCTCAAGGAGGGCGGGAGATGAGCTTCTGGGAAACCATCACCGGCAGCGACCTCACCCGGGAATGGCAGGCGTTCGAAGCCCGGGCGGAGGCACTGCCGGTCGACCACCAGGCGGCGTGGCAGCAGATCAAGAGCTGCCTGCACCCCTACGCGGGCTTCACCGGCCGCAATCTGACGCCGATTCTCGACGCGGCCCTGGGGCTGCTCGAAGAGGCAGCGGCGGACGGGCAGAGCGCCCACGCGGTGCTAGGCGACGACATCCCCGGCTTCTGTGCGGCGCTGGCCGGCGGTGAGGGAGCCCGCACCTACCGCGATCGGTGGCGCGAGCAGCTGAACAGGAACGTGGCAAGAAAACTGGGCCGGCTGGGAGGCTGACGTGGGCATTCAGGACATCATCGAGGGCAAGAAGCAGTGGCGGGCGCACGTGGCACGGGTCGAGGCGCTCCCGCCGGACTACCAGATCGTCTACAAGGAAATGCAGAGATACCTGTTCAAGGTCGGGCCGGTCGACCTGCCGGACGGCCCTCTGCTCCCCGGGATCGTCGACTTCTTCGAGGAGGGTGTCGCCGCCGGCAAGGGGGTCACGCAACTCATCGGCACCGACGTCGCCGCCTTCTGCGACGACCTGATCAAGGACTCACGCACCTACGCCGACATCTACCAGGAGTCCATCAGCGCAAGCCCCGGCGCGGACAAGCGACCGTAGGCCCGTGACCATGGCCGAAAAGAGCTGGCGGGATGATGGTCGGGCTTGTAGCTTGCAGGTGACGTGACCGGCCCGAGGAGGTGAGACCCATGAACGATGCAGCGATCTGGGTGCTCCCCCTTCCCGTCACGGCCGGGCGATTGACGTAGGTGTCGCCGGGAGCGCCCCGCCAACAAGGCCCTCCCGAAAGGCAACACCCATGCGCCCTCAACAATTCACCGCCGAGCCCTCGTCGCAGACCAGGGTCGAGTCGCCGTCCACCGGCGCGGATCGCCCGCCCCTCATCTTCGACGTGATCATTGCCGGGTGCGGGCCGACCGGTGCGATGCTGGCGGCCGAACTGCGGCTGCACGGCGTGCGGGTCCTCGTGGTGGAGAAGGAGACCGAGCCCGCGTCGTTCGTCCGCATCGTCGGTCTGCATGTCCGCAGCCTCGAACTGCTGGCCATGCGCGGCCTGCTGGAGCGCGTCCTCCCGCACGGCAGGCAGCGGCCGGCCGCCGGCTTCTTCGCGGCCATCGCCAAACCCGCGCCGAAGGACCTGGATTCCTCGTACGCCTATCTGCTGGGTATCCCGCAGCCGGTCATCGTCGGCCTGCTCGAAGAGCACGCGATCGAACTGGGCGCGCAGGTTCGGCATGGTTGCGCGGTCGTCGGCATCGAGCAGGACGACCACTGTGTGACCGTCGAGCTGGCCGACGGGGAGCAGCTGCGCTCACGCTATCTCGTCGGCTGTGACGGCGGGCGCAGCACGGTGCGCAAACTGCTCGGCGTCGGCTTTCCCGGGGAGCCCGCACGGACCGAGACGCTGATGGGCGAGATGGAGGTGGGCGCGCCGCAGGAGGAGATCGCCGCCACGGTGAACGCGATCCGCGAAAACCATCACCCCTTCTGGCTCCGGCCCGCAGGAAACGGGGTCTACAGCGTCGTGGTGCCCGCCGCGGGAGTCAGCGACCGTGCGGTGACGCCCACCCTCGAGAATTTCAAACAACAGTTGCGCACCATCGCCGGAACCGATTTCGGTGTGCACTCCCCACGCTGGTTGTCCCGCTTCGGAGACGCCACCCGGCTGGCCGACCGATACCGGGTCGGCCGCGTCCTCCTGGCCGGCGATGCCGCCCACATCCATCCGCCCATCGGGGGACAGGGCCTCAACCTGGGCGTTCAGGACGCCTTCAACCTCGGCTGGAAACTGGCCGCGCACATCCGGGGCTGGGCGCCGGAGACCCTCCTGGACACGTACCAGGCCGAACGTCACCCGGTCGCCGAGGACGTGCTGGACAACACCCGAGCCCAGATGGAACTGCTGTCCCCCGAACCGGGCCCGCAGGCCGTACGCAGGCTGCTCACCGAACTGATGGACGTCGACGAGGTGAACCGCCACCTGATCGAGAAGATCACCGCGATCGGCATCCGGTACGACTTCGGCGCAGGCCCCGACCTGCTCGGTCGCCGCCTGCGCGACGTCGCCGTGAAACAGGGCAACCTCTACGGTCTGTTGCATCGAGGCCGGGGCCTGCTGCTGGACCGCACCGAACGCCTGACCGTCGGCGGCTGGACAGACCGGGTGGATCACCTGGCGGATCCCACCGCTGAGCTGGACGTCCCCTGTGTCCTGCTGCGCCCCGACGGGCACGTCGCCTGGGTCGGTGACGATCAGCAGAGCCTGGATGAGCACCTCTCCCGCTGGTTCGGCGAGCCCGTTCACTGATCCCAGGCCGGTGGCTCCGACGTCGAGGAGTGTGGCGCAGACGTACCAGCGGCGGACGGGCTGGGCGTGACGTCAGGTGCGGTTGAACCGCCACCGGGTTGCGGTCAGCCCGTCCGTTCCGTAGCCGAAAGCCCGGACCGGGGAGATCTGGTGGAAGGCGTACTCGGGTGATCCGGGCAGACTCTCGTCGTGGACCCGGCCGTCCCTGATGTCGAACGTCCAGCCGTACTTTGTCGCGAAGGCGGCGGCCACCCGACGCAGTGCGGTGCCGCCGGACACCCGGTGAGCTTCACCGCTCACGACCAGGTCGAGGTCTTCGCCGCTCACGGTGATGACAGCGCGAGGGTTGCCGGCCAGGTTTCGACTCTTGCGGGAGTGTGGGCGGCTCGCAATGCACGGCGCGCCGTCGGCCAGCACCACCATCACCGGCGCGGCGTGTGGTCGACCATCGGGTCCCACAGTGGACAGCCAGCACTTGTGCGCCGACCGCAGACAGGCCAGTGCCTGGCTCCACGGCTTGAGTGTCGCCGCGTCGGTGTCGAAGGGCGTCGCATCCTCCTGCTGGAACAGGAGTTCAGCGACCGGCGTGTCGGCCGTCATGACCGATCCTTGGTCGTGTCGTACTCGTCGTGCAGCCGCCACCACTGGTAGGGCTGGGTTTGCGGGCAGCCTTCCGGGGAGTCCTCCCAGGTCTCCTGTCGGCCGTACGGCGTCAGGTCGAGGAAGGTCCAGTTGCTGCCGAGCCGTTCCACGCCGCGGGCGGTGGTGGTGTAGGTGCGGAAGATGCGGTCGTCGGCGCGGAGGAAGACGTTCAGCGCGAATCCGTCACCGGTTCCCATGTCGGCGTTGAAGGTGTTGTTCAGCGACGAGTACCAGGGCAGGTCCCAACCCATTCGCCGGCGCACCGCCAGCAGGTCGTCCAGTGGGCCATGAGACGTCAACGCGAGGGTGACGTCGCGGGCGTTGAGGTGGGCCGGGTGTCCGACGTTGTCGGTGAACATCGAGCAGCCGGAGCAGACAGCGTCGATGCCGTTCCACATGAAGGTGTACACGATGAGCTGGCGGCGGCCCTGGAACAAGTCGCTCAGACTGGCAGGCCCGGACGGGCCCTCGAACACGTAGTCCTGCTCGACCGGCGTCATCGGTAGCCGGCGCCGCGCCGCGGCCACTGCGTCGAGCTGACGGGTGAGTGCCTTTTCGCGTACGCGCAGGGCGCCTACCGCGTCCTGCCAGTCCCCGGTCGGCACGATCGGCGGATGGCTCATGCGGGCCTCTTTTCGGCTTCCACACGCGTGTGGAGGGGGACAGGGCCAGTCCGTTCCTTAAGGGGATGGACTGACGTGACGCTAACAGAGTCAGTTCCTTGAAGGAACCACCTTTGCGTATCGTGGTGTCATGCAACGAACGCAGTTCGGCGCCATGGCGTGCTCGATCGCTCGCACCCTCGACGTCATCGGTGAGCCGTGGTCTCCGCTGATCCTGCGGGACGTCTACGCCGGCACGCACCGCTTCGAGCAACTCCAACGGGGCCTCGGCATGTCCCGCAAGGTGCTCGCGGAACGGCTGAGCTGGCTGGTCGAACAGGGCGTCCTGACCCGGCGTGAGTATTCAGTCCGGCCGCTCCGCCACGAATACCTGCTCACCGACAAGGGCACGGAGCTCTGTGATCTGCTGCTTGTGATGGTGCGGTGGGGTGACCGGTGGACGGCGGGCGAGGCCGGCCCGCCCGTGCTGTACCGCCACCACGCCTGCTCCAAGATCAGCCATGTGGAGCTGCGGTGCTCGGAGTGCGAACAGCCCATGCGGGCTACGGACATCGACCTGTTGCCCGGGCCTGGAGCCCAACCAGGATCCTGACCGCTTGGGGTCGCAGTGACTGGCGGTGCCGTCGATCGCGCGAGACGCGCGGCGTCCGAGCCTCAGTGTTGCTGCGGCAACTGGGCGTGTGGCGTGCTGCCCTGTGGCCGTCGGTTGATCGCGGCGAGTTCGGTGAGAATCGGATGTAGGCGCTCGGCCAGAGTCCGGTCCGTTCGAGTGAGTTCCGAGGTCAGGGCCGTTGCGGCAGCCGAGAGCGCACGGCGTAACTCGCTCTCGTCAGTGGAGCGGACCAGGGTCGTTTCGAGCGGGCCGGTGATGTCGGCGGGCAGCAGGTGGGCGCCTTTGGCGTAGCTGGTGGGGTGGCCCAGGCGCTGGCAGGCGAGCGCGATCGTCTGGGTGCGCATGGCGCTGATCCAGTGTTCCGCCTGCCAGTATCTGCCCCGTTCGATGCTGATCCGCGCGTGTAGTGCGTGGTGCCATGCCAGGCCAGCCGTGTCGTCGCGACCGCTCATCGCGGCGGCCTGGGGTGGTGTGGCTCGCCCGAAGATGAGTCGCCAGCTCGGGCCTCGCGGCCCGAAATCGACTTCCGGGCTGAACGAGAGGTCGACTTCCAGGCAGTGAGGTAGCAGGAACACCCGGTAGATCGCAGACCCGGACGTCAGATCCCAGTGGTGGACCGCCGCGAAGTCCTGGTACATCTGTTGCGTCCATCGACGCATGGCGGCGTCGAGGGGGGCCCTGACCCCGAAGGCCAGATCGATGTCCGACCAGCGATCCTCATCGTCCGTGGCGTGCGAGCCGGTGATCGCGGCGGCGACGACAGCGGGGTCCTGATCCGCCAGATTCAGCAGCCGCCGCCGGATCAGGTCGCGTTCCTCCACTGAGAACATCATTCCTCGCCACTTCCGATGAGAACCCGCCAGCGCATCGATCCCGCGCCGGATCGATCGCATCTTGTTCTGTGGATGCTGGCAGACTGATCGCATGACAGGTCTGACCGCCGAGGTCGTGGTCGACGGTTGTGCCCCGCAGACCCCGGCGCTGGCCCCGAACGGGCGCCTGCTCTGCTACGTCCTCGCTCCCATCAGCCGGACGGGTGACCACCTCGACACCGAACTCTGGCTCGCCGACACCGATGACGCCGTCGCGCCGCGCCGGGCGACCGCCGACACCGCTACCGAGTCCCGGCCGCGCTGGTCGGCCGACTCCGAGACGCTGTTCTTCCTGTCCGACCGCGCCGACCGCGGTACGCCGCAGCTGCACAGGCTCACTCCCGCCGACGGCACGGTGACCACGGTGACCAGCTGGCGAGCCGGCGTCATCGACCACCTGCCGCTCAGCGACACCCACCTGGTCGCTCTGCTCGCGGAGGACGAACCCACCGAGCAGGACGAGCGCCGCGCCCGGGACCGAGACGACGCCATCGTCGTCGGCGAGCGCGAACCGCGTGCCCGGTTGCGGATGCTCGACCTGCGCACCGGCCGGGTCACCACCCCGGGTGTGTTCGGGGACCGGCACGTCGTGGAACTGTGCCAACGTCCCGACGGCGGCCCACTGGCCGTGCTCACCTGGGCCAGCGCCGACAACGACCACGGCCCGCGCACCGGCCACCTGCACCTGTTCGACCCCACGACCGGGAGTGCGGAGAACCTTGGGCCGGTCGCGGCCGACGCACGATCTCTGGCCTGGTGGCCGGGCGAGGACGGTTGGCACCTCGGTTACGTCGCGCTCACCCCACCGGTGCTGCAGGCCGGCACCGCCGTGTTCGACCTTGCCGTGGACAGCCGCGTCCTGCGCAACCGGACAGCTGGTCTCTCGATGTGCCCCACCAAGCTCTGCCAGACCAACGCCGCCCCGCTGGTGGTGTTCGCCGACGGCCTGAACACCACACTGGCCCGGCTCGACCCCGTCGACCTCACCACCCTGTCGCATCACCCCGGACGCCTCGACAACGTCACCACCACTCCTACCGGCACAGATATCGCCGCGGTCACCGGCGCCCGCTATCAACCCCCGAACCTTCACATCGGTCCGTCGACCGGGCCGCTGCGAAGAATCACCAACACCCGCCCGAGCCTGGACGGCATCACACTCGGCACGCAACAACCGCTGGCCTACCGCGCCGCCGACGGCCTCGACCTGGACGGCTTGCTCGTGCTGCCGGTCGGAAGGACCGCGTCGGAAGGCCCGTTCCCGCTGGTCACGATCGTGCACGGAGGCCCCTACGATCGCTACGCCGATCGGTGCCAGTTGTTCTGGTTCCCCAGCGCGCAGTGGCTGGCCGCCGCCGGCTACGCGGTGTTCCTACCCAACCCGCGCGGCGGCCAGGGTCATGGCCACCAGTTCGCCGCCAGCGTCGCCGGTCGGGTCGGACAGCAGGAGTGGACCGACATCCTGACCGGCATCGACCTGCTCATCGCTCAGGGCATCGCCGACCCCGACCGGCTGGGCATCGCTGGTTGGAGTCACGGCGGCTTCATGTCCGCCTGGGCCGTCGGCCAGACCGACCGCTTCCGCGCCGCGCTGGTCGGTGCCGGCGTCGTCGACTGGGGCATGCTCGCCGCGACCGGGGAGAACGGCCAGTTCGAAGCCGCGCTCGGGGGCAGCACCGGCTGGTCCGGCATCGGCCCACACCCCCATGACGCGGTCAGCCCGATCTCCTTCGCCAGCCACATCCGCACTCCGGTGCTCATCCTGCACGGCGCCGAGGACACCAACGTTCCCCTCGGGCAGGCCGTGTACCTCCACCGGGCGCTGCGCCACTTCGACGTCGAGCACGAGTTCGTGATCTACCCGAGAGAGGGCCACTCGATCCGGGAACGCAACCACCAGCTCGACGTCCTGCGGCGGACCCGCGCCTGGTTCGATCGCTGGCTCCGGCCCTGACCGGGGCGTGGGCCAGATGTCGTTGCGGCCCTCGGCGCCGGCGGCGTCCTCGTCTGCGAAGCACACGCTCCGTCCTTCTGGGTACTGGCCGACGCCGAAGGCAACGAGGCCTGCATCACCAGATGGCAAGGGCGCGACTGACTGACGCTCCGGGACTTCGCGCACTTGGTCTTTAAGACGACCTGTCGTAATCTTTGCGACAGGTCGTCGGAAAATCGGAGGGTGGCGTGGTGGAGCGCGAACAGCGACTGGTGGTAGTGACCGGGGCTTCCACGGGGATGGGGGCCGCAGCGGCGCGCGAGCTGGCGCGGCAGGGTTTCTACGTGCTGGCGGGAGTGCGGCGGCAGCGCGACGCCGACGCGATCTGGGCGGACGGGGTGGAGCCGGTGATCCTGGACATCACCGACGCTGGGCATGTCGTGAGGCTCGCCGCGCGGGTGGCGGAAGATCCCCGCATGCTGCACGCGCTTGTCAACAACGCGGGGATCCAGGTGAACGGGCCTGTCGAGGCGTTGCCGATGGAGCAATGGCGGCACGTGTTCGAGGTCAATCTGTTCGGTCACGTCGCGGTCACCCAGGCGCTGCTGCCGGCGTTGCTGAGCAACCGAGGGCGGGTGCTCAACATCAGTTCCATCGGCGGGAAAGCGGCGATGCCGACCTATGGCGCCTACGCGGGGGCGAAGTTCGCTCTGGAGGCGGTCAGTGATGCGCTGCGCCGCGAAGTGCAGGCGATGGGCGTACAGGTGATCGTGCTCGAGCCCGGCGGAGTGCGCACCGAGATGGCCACCCGCGGGGTGGCCACAGCCAACCGGCTCGCCGCCGGCATGACACCGGACCAGCAGAAGCGCTACGGCCGGCTGGTCGAGGCCAACAACGCGCTGATGACCTCGGGGACGTCATCGGGATTGACCGCCGACGCCGCCGCGAAGATGATCGCGAAGGCGGTGACGGCGCGCCGGCCACGTACCCGCTACGCGATCGGCTGGGACGCCGCAGTGATCACCCGTCTGACCCGGATCCTGTCCGACCGCATGCTCGACCGGATCGTCGCCGCCAATCTGCGCCGCCACTACCCTGCCTGACCAGCGCGACAGCCCGGGGGAGAGGATCATCGGATGCCGCGAATCCGGGGGTCGAACATCGAAGAGCATCACGCGATGGTGTGGGCTGACCTCGCCCGTGCCTTGCGGGAGCTGCTGCTCGAACAGGACTACGACTCGATCAACATGGGGCACATCGCCGTGCGGGCAGGCCTGGCGCGCAACACGCTCTACAACTACGCGCGCGACAAGGGGACATTGGTCCTGGCCTTGACCGAACGGGCCAGCCGGCCGGCGGTGGAGCGGGTGGCGGCGATCGCCGGACGCGCCGAGACGCCAGCGGTACAGCGGATGCAGGAGATCATCTTGGCGTTCCTGGAGGAGTCGACGGATCAGACGTTGCAGATGATGTTCCGGCCCGGAGCGGGCGCGCTGGTCGCGGCGATGCCGAAGGGTCCGGGCAATCCATTCAACGCGATCGTGTCCGAGGTTGAGAACGTGGTCCGGGACGGAGTGACCTCCGGGGAGTTCCGAGATGTAGGAGACGTACAGCTCACGGTGGAGTTGTTGTCCGGAGTGATGCGCGCGGGAGCGGAACGGATCGGCCGTGATCCGGCAGCCTTCGAGGCGACCGTACGCGCGACCCAGGCGATCATCCTCGCGTCGCTGAACCGCCAACATGACGCACGGCCCCGGCAAGAGTGACGCCAAGGCCCCAAGGGCATCTCATGCTGCGGCGCGCGCCCGCCTGACGATGCGCGACATCTGATCGGATCGCGCTCGCACGTCGTTTGAGAACTCGCCAACCTCTCGCGTCATTTATCGGTTTGCCGGTAATGATAATCCGATAAATGATCCCCGCGTAAGGGGCATAGTGGACACACATCATAATGACAGTTCTTGTGCGTAATGGGACAGGATGGTGTTCCGTCCAGTGAGATGCCCCTGGCTCCGCCTATCTGGCACAAGCTCTGCGTAACTGGCGAAGGCGGTATGACGAGCTGGTGGCTCAGTCCCGCACAACCGGTGGTGCCAGCAGCGTATGAACGGACGGGCTCCGAGTCCTCAGGCCACAGTTGCCGCGTCGCCGTACCCCTGGGGTTGGCTGAAGGTCGCCGGCGGCGACTGCCGGTCAGGTCGCGTCGCCCCGCCGGGAGTTGACCACGGTGAGCAGGCACTGCGCCATGCCGATCGCTTCGAGCAGCGTCAGCACCGGCGCACCGACGTCCAGCACCAGGTCCGCCGACCGCATCGACAAGGCACTGCTCGTGGTCACCAGCGTGGCCACCGGGCGACCCGACCGGTCGGTGATGGCGAAATGCTGGGCATTGCGCTCGCCGTCGGTCGTGAACATCCGGCCGTCCGGCAGAGTCACCGTCCCCCGCCGGCGACCCGCATAGTCGATCAGGTATTCCAGGATGACCTCGGAACGCGGTCCGACCAGCCGGTGATGGTCGTTCGCGAAGCTGGTGGCGGCACCGGTGGCGAGCAGCGTCGTAGCTCCAGCATTAAGAACGTCGAACTGGTGCCGCTTGGACACGAACTTCCGGCGCAGCACCGCCACCGGAGTTCCGTCCCCCAGGGTGACCGCGGCAGTACGCCGGAGCGGGGACAGCAGGGGCAGCAGGAGCCGGCCGGTGAAGATCGAGTGCATGGCGCCATCCTGGTCGATGAGGATCAGCGACCGCACCAGGCCCGGGCCGAAGCGGTGCGGAGCAGCAGCCCGCTGACGAGCAGGGCCAGCACCGCCAGCAGCCCGCCCAGGATCCCCACGACGACAACGGGTTCGACCGGCGGCGTGATCAGCGACCCGAGGCGCGGCCCGAACAGCAGCATCGTCCCGGCACCACCGAGAAAAGCGAGCCCGACGCCCACGGCGAATCGCTGGGCCACCCGCCACGCGGTCGGGCCCCCGCGCCGGAGGCCACGGAGCAGGACACCGACGGCCACCGTGCAGGCACCCAGGGCGAGCCAGTTCCCGGCGCCGCCGACCTCGGCCAAGAGCGCGATGTCAACGGCAAGCACGTACACCCACCAGAACGCGAACAGCAGCACGCTGGCGCTGATGCTGGGCGGTCGCCGCCCGGTGGCCGCCGGGCCGGGGCGCAACGGCTCGCTGATCATCGCCGGATCATACGGACCGGTCACCAGGGAAAGCCTCGTGGCACCACATGCCCGCTACGGGCCCACCCGCTCCTGACCGGCGTCGGAGGCGGTGAGCAGGCGGATGACCTGATCGGCGTAGCGGTCACGGTCCTCCTCGGTGGCGGGCAGCGTCCCCCGCGCGACGTGCGCCCGCTACGCACAACCGAGGTACGCGGTCAGGCGCTTGAGGACTAACGCCTTCGCGACGCTGGCCTCCTTAAGCAAGAAACACCTCATGATCCGAGAGGTCATCCACGGAGACGCATCGCTGTCACAACCCAGCCGACAGAGCCCAGGACAGCCCGTGTCCTGTCCCGGTCCGGGCAGCGGAGTCCCAGTGAGTTGGCGGCGGCGGACCAACTGGGCGCGGCTTGGGGACCAGTTTTCGACCGATGCAGTTGATCTGCGAGCATCCTGCGATGGAGCGCTTGGATAGTCGGATCGTCTACACCAATGCCTGGATGACCGTCCGGGAGGATCGCGTTCGCCGGCCAGACGGCTCGACTGGCATTTACGGGGTGGTGGAGAAGCCGGACTCGGCACTGGTCCTGCCCCGCTGGGCTGAGGGCTTCTGGCTGGTCGAGCAGTTCCGCTACCCAGTTGGTCGGCGAGCCTGGGAGTTCCCTCAGGGCAGTTGGGGACACGGGGTCAGGGGCGGCGCCTCCGCGCTGGCTCGTCAGGAGTTGGCCGAGGAGACCGGATTGCGTGCGGAGACGGTCATCCATCTCGGGCACCTTTACGAGTCGTACGGCTTTTCCACCCAGGGCTTCGACGTCTACCTGGCCTCCGGGTTGACCGAGGGAGAGCCGGACCGAGAGGCGACCGAGCAGGACATGGTGCACCGGTCGTTCACCGACGAGCAGATCCGTGCCATGGTGCTGTCCGGCGAAATCGTCGATGCGCCGTCGCTGGCAGCGCTGACCCTCTACACGATGTTTCGTTGACCCCGCCGCGCGACTCACGGCAGACCGGCCTACGACCCGCCTTCGCTGGGCCAGGACAGACACGATGCCCAGCTCACGTGCTCACTCAGCGGGTTGCCGGGAGGGATTCAGCCCACCTGGCGCCCGTAAGCGGCCCGGGCTGCGGCGACCTCTGCGGCCTGGCGCACCCGCCACCTTCTCTGGGCCTCGCTGTTGCACGCGCGACAAACCTTGCGGTACCGGCCACTCGTGGGATCGATCTCTCGCTCGTGCCCGTTGCGGCAGCGCGGTTGCTGGGTGCGACTGCGGCAGTTCTCGGCGTGGGCCACCTGCTGCAGGTGAGTGGGTTCGATGCAGTCCGGCACTCCACAGAGGTGGTGCACGTCCAACCCGGGGTCGTAGGCGCCGACGAAGACAACGTAGGCCGTGATGTGCGCCCAGGCCCGCCCGGCGACCTTCTGGTAGACGCCCCGCTGGCTCCCGTAACCGCGCACGATCAGGCAGCCGTCGTCTCGGCGGACCGATCGGTCGAGGAGGTACGCGCGCAGGGTCTCCTCCGTGAAGTGTCGGGACAGGCCCTTCAGCTGCGACAGCACGTCACCAGGCTAGGTCAGCGCCTGACGGTCCCCATCCGGTGGGAGCCGCTCCGGCGTTTCCAACTGCTCGCCGAAATCCCAGGAGAATCGTTCTGACAGAACCGTTCAACCCGTTCGAGGGCAGCGCTTCCCCCGAGACTGCGACATCCTGGTCGCTGTGATCACGCAACGGCTCCGGGTCGCCGCGTACGCGGTGTGCCTACGGGATGAGGACCTGCTGCTCGCCCGTTGGGTTTCGCCCGACGGGGCTCGGCGGCACTGGACGTTGCCCGGCGGCGGGGTCGAGCACGCCGAGGATCCGTTCGACGCCGTCGTGCGGGAGGTGACTGAGGAGACGGGGTACGAGGCCCAGGTCGAGCAGCTGCTCGGTGTGAACTCGCGTACGAGGAATGTGGAGCGCACCGACAGGGATGTTGTCGAGCTGCACATGCTGGCCATCTTCTACCGGGCCCGGATCGTTGCCGGTGAGCTTCGATCCGAGACGCGCGGCACGACCGACCTGGCGCAGTGGACACCCATGGCGCAGGTCTCGACCCTGGAGCGCTCCGTCGTCGTCGACATCGGGCTTGAGCTGCACCGCAGCGCGCCGCTGACCGGGCACGTGGAGACGATCCAGACGACCGGCCTCCTGCGGCACTGATCGCCGATCACGACACCCAGGTCGGTAACCAGACCTCTGTGTCGGGGCTCCGCACCCGCCGGGAGTCCAGGTGGTCACGAAGTGTGGCGAGCGCGGGATGCGGGTTGTCGTCGCGCCAGATCAGCGACATCGGATAGATCGGCGCCGGCCCGCGTACCGGTATGCGCCGCAGGTCGTAGCTGTCCGGCCACAGGTACCGGGTGCGTTCGCCGGCGAACGTCGCCAGTTCCGCGGAGTCGGCGATCTCGGCCAACAGTGCCTCGTTGCCGAAGACCGGCCCGACCAGGTCGATGGTGAGGCCGAACGCGGCGGCGAGTTCGTCGTAGTAGTCCGCCCATTCGGTGCCGGGGGCCATACCGGGCATCCAGATGCGGTGCGCGGCGAGCTGCGCGGGCGTGACGGTGCGGGCGTGGGCGAGGGCGTGGCGTGGCCCGACGAGAAGTTCGTGGTGTTCGTCGATCACGCGGGCGGTCCTGATCCCGTCGGGCAGGTGGCGCGCCGGGATGGGTACGGCGTGGAAGGTGGCGTCGACAGCGCCCGCCTCGACGGCGGCCATCGCGGCGTGGACATCGGCGTCGAGGGTGACGACATCCAGCTCGATGCGGGGGTGCGCACGGTGGAAGTCCTGTAACAGCACCGCTGGCGCGATGCGTCGACTGTGCACATCCACGCGCAGGGCGCGCCGGCCGGGGCGTACGGAGGCGTCGGCGCGCGCCTCGACGCGCAGCAGTTCCCGGGCGTGGGGCAGGAAGGTCTGGCCGTCGATCGTGAGCTGAGCGCCGCGAGCGGTGCGGTTGAACAGTCGTACCTGAAGATCCTTTTCCAGGGCGGCGATGCGCTTGGACACGGCCTGCTGGGTGATCGACAGCGGGGTGGCGGCGTCCTGGAACTGGCCGGCGTCGGCGGCGGCGACGAAGGTGCGTACGGCATCGAGGTCCACGCCAGGAACCCTACTTCCACAACATCTGGTTGTGGCTCACCGCTGGTTCGGTTGTTTGATCTGGCCTCTGCGCCCTTGCTTTGATCGCACCGGTCAACGGCGGGTTGTTGGAAGCGGGGGTGTGGGGTGTGGCGGCGAGACGATCCCTGGGTCGGCGGTTCCGGTGGTTGTGGGCGGCGTACGCGGTCAGCGCCTACGGTTCCGGGTTCGGCTTCGGTGCCCTACCGCTGATCGCCGTGCTGGTGTTGGACGCCAGCCCCGCCGAGGTGTCCGCGCTGTCGGCGGTGGGGCCGGCGGTGGGCGCGCTGGTCGCGTTGCCGCTCGGGCCGTGGGTGGAGTTCCGCCGCAAGCGGCCGGTGATGGTCGGAATGGATCTGGCCCGGTTCGTGGTGTTGCTGACGATCCCGATCGCGTACGCGCTCGGCCGGCTCGGTTTCGCGCAGTTGTTGGTCGTCTCGGCCGTCGTCGCCACCGCCAAGATCGCTTTCGGCGCGGCCAGCGGCGCGTACCTCAAGGCCCTCGTCCGGCCGGACGACCTGCTCGTGGCCAACGCGAGGTTCGAGTCGACGACCTGGAGCGCCATCGCACTCGGGCCACCGCTGGGCGGCGCGGCGGTCGGCCTGTTCGGGCCGGTCGCCACCATCGTGGCCGATGCCGTTAGTTACCTGCTCTCCGCGCTGGGGATCACGGCGATCGGCGGGCGGGAGGAACACCCCCGGCGCGGTGGCGGTCGTCGGGTGCGGGCTGGCGAGGTGCTCGACGGCTGGCGACACCTCCTGACCCACAGTGGCCTGCGGGCGCTCTACCTCAACCAGCTGCTCGTCAGCGGGCTGATCATGGCCACCGAGCCACTGCTGGCCGTGCTCCTGCTGGGCGAACTCGGGTTCCCACCCTGGCAGTACGGGCTCGCTTTCGCCGTGCCCTGCGTCGGCGGGCTCGTCGGCTCACGCCTGGCCAGCCGGGTCGTCGCGAGGTACGGCCAACACCGGATCATCCGCACCGTGGGCACGTTGCGCGCGATCTGGCTGGTCGGCCTCGCCGTCGTCCAGCCCGGTGTCGTCGGGCTCGCCACGGTGATCGCCGTCGAACTTGCGATCATCATCAGCATGAGCCTGTACAACCCGGTTCTCGCCACCTACCGCCTGGAGCACACGCCCCGAGACCGCGTGGTCCGCACTCTGACGGCCTGGTCGATCGGCAGCAGCGCCACCATCGCGGTCCTCAGCGCGCTCGGCGGACTGTTCGCCGCCGTCACCAGCCCTCGCACGGCCATCCTGGTCGCGGGACTGCTGATCCTCGCCAGCCCGTTGCTGCTCCCGCGCCGCCCCGGTCCCGGAGCCGCAAGGGGAGCCGACGCCCACGGTGACGGCCGCGCGCAGACGATGCGGGAGTTCGCCTGATGTTCCGGCCGGCCTATCCGATCCGCACCGCGCGGCTCACCCTGCGTCCGTTCACCATCGATGACCTCGATGACGTGTACGCGTACCAGCGTCGACCCGACGTCGTTCGCTGGATGCTCGGTGCCGAGCCGCGTACCCGTGAGCAGTCGCGGGCGTCGGTGCTCGCCATGGCGGGCGAGGACGCGCTGCGCGCGGAGGGCGACTGCCTGGCGTTGGCAGCGGTCGGTGACGCGGGGGTGATCGGGACCGTGGAGTTGGTGTGGCGCAGCCAGCTCGACCGTACGGGTGAGATCGGTTTTGTGTTCAACCCCGACCATGGGGGCCGTGGGTTGGCGACGGAAGCCGCTTCGGCGTTGGTGGACTGGGGTTTCACCGAGTTCGGGCTGCACCGGATCTATGGTCGGTGTCACGGGCGCAACGCCGCCTCCGCCCGTCTGATGGCCCGGCTCGGCATGCGTCGCGAGGCGCGCCACGTCGCGAGCTACCTGTTCGCGGGGGAGTGGGCTGACCAGCTCGTCTTCGCGATCCTGGACCACGAGTGGCAATCCCGTACCCGCACGTCGCCGTGGTGATCGACTGCCACGGCGACGTGCGTGCGGGTCGGTCGTCTCAGCCCTGGCGGCCCAGCCACTCCCGGTAGGCGGTGGGCGCGATGACGGCGCCGTCGGGGGCGACGAGGACGTCGTTGGGGGCGGCGGCGAACATGCCGGCGGTGTCGTCGGTGGTGACGGTGCGCTGGTCACCACGGGCGGCGAGGGTGATGCGCCCCAACTCGTCGAGGGCGAAGACCTCGGGGCCGGCGACGTTGCGGATGCCCTTGAGGGGCGCGCCCATGCTGACGTCGGCGACCGCCTGCGCGACGTCGGCCGCGGCAATGGGCTGTAGCGGAGCACTGGGCAGGCGAACGGTGGTCTCGTCGGCGGTCCAGGAGAGGATCGAGTCGACGAACTCGAAGAACTGGGTGGCGCGGACGATCGAGTACGGAAGGGGACCGGCCTTGAGGATGTCCTCCTGGAGGGTCTTGGCGCGGTAGTAGGCCAGGTCGGGCACCTGGTCCACGCCGACGATGGAGAGCACCACCGCGTGACCGACGCCCGCACGCTCGGCCGCGGCCAGGAGGTTGTCCATGGTCGTCTGGAAGAAGGCGGGGGAGGCGTCGTCGAAGGTCGGCGAGTTGGTCAGGTTGACGACGACCTCGGCGCCGGTGAGCGCCTCGGCCAGGCCCTGCCCGGTGAGGAGGTCCACCCCGGTGGACAGCGAGTGCGGCACCGCCTCATGCCCGGCGGTCTGCAAGATCTTGACGACCTGCGACCCGATGAGGCCGGTCCCACCCAGTACGGCGATCTTCATGCTCATGCACCTTCCTGTGAAATGTGGTCGTCTGTCCGGCTTCCTGGCTCGAGCCAAACTCGGACCTTCCCTGTCCGAGAACAATACTCGGACATTGCGAGTCCGGGTATCCGGGGTTGGCTAGGGTGAGGTCATGAAGATGTCCGGCGGGGTCGAGTGGGCGCTGCACTGCTGCGTGGTCCTCACGACCAGCAGCACCCCCGTCCCGGCGGCCAAACTGGCGGAGCTGCACGATGTCTCCAGCAGCTACCTCGCCAAGCAGCTCCAGTCGCTCGCCCGCGCCGACCTGATCCACTCTGTTCAGGGCAAGTCGGGCGGTTACGTCCTTACCCGCGCGCCGGAGAGCATCACCCTGCTCGACGTGGTGCGGGCCGTCGACGGCCCGGGGCCCAGTTTCGTGTGCACGGAGATCCGCCAGCGCGGCCCGTTCGCGACACCGGCCGACTCCTGCACCACGCCGTGCCCGGTCGCCCGTGCCATGTGGGCAGCCGAGGACGCGTGGCGCCAAGCGCTCGCCGCTGTCACGATCGCTGATCTGGCCCGCGACGTCGACACCGCCTCCGGCCCCGAGGCACTGGCCGGCATCCACACCTGGCTCACCGGCGACCGCACCGGCTGACCACGGTCAGCCGGTGTGGCGTACCTCGGTGTCCCAGATCTGCGCCCACGGACGCCGCAGCCCCCGGCACACGTGGATCGGGCCGCCGTTCTCGTCGTTCTCCACCTCGACCCGCTGGTCCACCCGCCCGGCGAGCGTGCACGTCTCGAACCAGGCGTTCAACGGGTCGGGCCGTTCCCAGCCGACGGCGATGACCACGTCCGCGTCGGCAGGTGGCCGACCGAAGTCGGCCATGCTGTTGTGCCCGGAGTACGCGCGCGGAAGACCACGGGCCGGACCGTAACGGGCCACCGCACCGGCCTCGCCGTAGTTGCCGGTCACAATGACCGCCAGTGAGCGCTCCTCGGGTGACAGGCCACTGTGGACGGCGGCGACCGAGTCCGTGAACGCCGGCCAGCCGATCGTCTCGCCGGCGTCGTAGTTGACGTCGATCACGAACCCGGGCAGCCGCTCGGCCGGCAGCACCGGCAGCAGCAGCACGATGTTGGGCAGGAGGAACGGCACCACACCCAGCACGAGCAGCCCTCGACGCAGCCGGATCGACCCGCGCGACGCCCACGCGACGGTGACCAGCACACCGGCGGCGGTGAGGACCAGCAGCAGCGGCGCGTCGTAGTAACCCTTGCCGCCGGCGATCAGCACGATGCCGACCACCACCAGCCAGGCCCAGCCCACCGCCCGGTACGCCCGCCACTCCGGTCGGCGCAGCAGCGCGACGAGGCCCGCGATCCAGATCGGCACGGCGTACGGGCTGATGATGACGAACTGAAGGGTGAACGCGTCGACCCGACCGCTGTAGGAGCTGTCCCCGTCGGAGATGGAGGCCGCCACGCCGAGCTGCGGAAAGCCGTGTGCCGCCTGCCAGATGAGGTTCGGGGCGGCCAGCAGCACGGCGACCCCGCCGGCGGCGAGCACCCACCGGTCACGCAGCAGCCGACGTGGCCCGGCGATGAGCACCCCGGCGATCAGGCCCACGGCCAGCAACGCCGGCAGAAGCTTGCTGAGCATGCCCACCCCGAGCGCCAGACCGATGCCGAGCGCCCAGCGGCTGTCGCCGGTGCGCAGCAACCGCACCGCACACCACACGGCGGCCAGCCACACCAGCAGGTCGACGGTGGTGGTGCTGAGCAGGTGACCGCTGGCGAGCACGATGCCGGACAGCGCGGCGAGCACCGCCGCGAGGGTCTGTGCGCCACGGCCACCGCCCAGCTCCCGGGCGATGGCGGCGACCAGCAGCACCGCGCCGCCGGCCAGCAGCGCCGACGGCGTCCGCAGCACCACCAGGTTGCCCGGGGCGATCGTGTCGAGCAGTCGAGCGAGCGCCGGGACCAGCGGACCCTGGTCGACGTAGCCCCAGTCGAGGTGTCGGCCGGCGAGCAGGAAGTACAGCTCGTCGCGGTGATAGCCGTACCGGCCGGCGAGCAGCAGCAGCGTCACAGTGGTCGCGGCGGCCACCAGCCACGGGCCGCGCCCTCGCGCGCCACGCTCCGATGGTGCGCCCGGCGGTGACGTCGGAGCCGGTCGCTGAGGCCGGTCAATGTCGATCGCGGGGTCGCTCACCCGCTCATGATGACCCGCAAGGTGGTCGCGCGGGTGCCCGTACCGCGTTCGGCACTGTCCCGCATGCGGGTGGTCGGGACGGGTGCGAAGATCGGCTTCGTCACTCGGACCGAAAGGACGATATGCGCTATCGCACTCTGGGCTCCACCGGCACTGTGGTCTCGACCCTGTGCCTGGGCACCATGACCTTCGGCGCGGAAACCGACGAGGCCGGCAGCTTCGCCCAACTGGACCGGTTCGTCGAGGCCGGTGGCACCTTCATCGACACCGCCGACGTCTACTCCGCCGGAGTCTCGGAGGACATCGTCGGGCGGTGGCTGCGGGCCCGGCCCGACCTGCGCGACCGCCTCGTCATCGCCACCAAGGGGCGTTTCCCGATGGGCCCGGGGGCGAACGACGCCGGCCTGTCCCGGGTGCACCTCACCCGCGCGCTGGACGCCAGCCTGCGTCGACTCGGGGTCGAGTCCGTCGACCTCTACCAGGCGCACGCCTGGGACCCGATGACCCCACTGCCGGAGACGCTACGGTTCTTCGACGACGCGGTGAGCTCCGGCAAGATCCGCTATGCGGGGGTCAGCAACTTCACCGGTTGGCAGTTACAGAAGGCCGCCCTGCTCACCCAGCACCTCAACCTCACCCCGATCGTGACCCTGCAACCGCAGTACAACCTGCTGGCTCGGGAGATCGAGTTCGAGCTGGTGCCGGTCTGCGAGAACGAGGGCATCGGCATCCTGCCGTGGTCGCCGCTGGGTGGCGGCTGGCTGACCGGCAAGTACCAGCGCGACAGCACGCCCACCGGAGCGACCCGCCTCGGCGAGAACCCCCAGCGCGGCGTCGAGGCGTACGCCGGTCGCAACGCCGAGGAGCGCACCTGGCGGGTCCTCGACGCGGTGCGCCAGGTCGCCGGGGAACGCGGCGCATCCATGTCGGCGGTGTCACTGGCCTGGCTGGCGGCCCGACCGGCGGTCACCTCGGTCATCCTCGGCGCGCGCACCACCGAGCAGCTCGACGACAACCTGACCGCCGCCGACCTGGTCCTCGACGCCGAGCAGATGCGGTTGCTGGACGAGGCGAGCGCCCCGCTGGTGGGGGACTACCCGTACGGCGCGGCGGGTGTGCGGCAGCGCGCCCGCGACCTGCCGACCTCATCATGATTCCCTTCCCCGAGCCCACCGCGCCAGCCGGCAGCCGCACCGAGGTCTTCCTGCGCTACCTGGACTACTTCCGCGAGTCCATGGTGGACAAGGTGTCGGCGTTGGCCGAGCCGGAGCTGCGCCGCAGCCGACTGCCGTCGGGGTGGACGCCACTGGAGCTGCTCAAGCACCTGCGCCACGTCGAGCTGCGCTGGATCGAGTGGGGTTTCCAGGGCCGGGACGTCGCCGACCCGTGGGCGACCGCCGCGACGACCGCTGGTACGTCGCCCCGGAGGAAACCCGGGAGGACCTGGTGGCGGCGCTGCGGGCGCAGGGCGCCCACACCAGCGCGGTGGTGACGGCGCACGACCTGGCGGAGATCGGTGCGCCGGGGCCGCGCTGGAACGGCGCAGACCCGGCGTCGCTGGAGCGGGTGCTGTTCCACCTGGTCCAGGAGTACGCCCGCCATCTCGGCCACCTCGACGTGGTCGCCGAACTCGCCGGGGGCCCCACCGGGGAGTGAGGCCCGGCTCGATAATGGGCGGATGCCGTCGCTCGTCACACCCGCCCTGCCCGCCGGGAGCCTCGGCGCCCAGAAACAACCCCACCTACCGGTACGCCCCGGGCTGGCGCTGCGGCCGTGGCGCGACGACGACGCCGGGACCGTTTGGGTCGCCTTCGACTGTCCAGCGATCCAGCGTTGGCACGTCCGCCGTCTCGACAGCGACGACGAGGCGCGGGCGTGGACGGCGCAGTGGGCCGGCCACTGGCACGAGGAGACGTCCGCGAGCTGGGCGATCGTCGACGCGGACGACCGGCCGATCGGTCAGGTGGGGTTGCGGGGCGTACTGCTGGCCGAGGCGTCGGCGCACCTGTCGTACTGGCTGCTGCCGGGGGCGCGCGGTCGGGGGATCGCCACCGAGGCGCTGGGAGCCCTGACCCGGTGGAGCTTCACGGACGCCGGTCTGCACCGGCTGGCCCTGGAGCACTCGACCGCCAACCCGGCGTCGTGCCGGGTGGCCATGCGGGCAGGCTTCCCCGCCGAGGGCGTGGCTCGCGGGTCGGTCCGCCACAGCGACGGCTGGCACGACACACACCTGCACGCACGGCTACGAACCGACGAGTCGATCTGATCAGCGGACGCCAGCCGATGTGGCCCTGGTCGGGTACCACCGCCGACTCGACGGGCCCTACCATCTCCGGCATGGCAACGCGGCTCGTACAGATCAACATGAAGGCCCGCGACGATTCCGCGCTGGGCGGTTTCTGGGCGGCGGTGCTCGGTTGGGAGATCTCCAGCGAGGGCCCCGGCGTGACCAACCTCGAACCCGAGGGCTTCGTCTACCCGGACCCCGTCGCTGTCTGCATCGACCTCGTCGTCTCCCCGGAACCCAAGACGGTGAAGAACCGCGTGCACGTCGACCTCGCCACCACGTCGCTGGCTCACCAGGCGGAGGTGGTGGCGCGCCTGAAGGATCTCGGCGCGACTCCTGCCGACGTGGGCCAGGGCGACGTTCCCTGGACGGTCCTGGCCGACCCGGAGGGCAACGAGTTCTGCGTGCTGGAGCCCCGACCGCTCTACCGCGACGCCGGGCCGATCGCCGCGGTCGTGGTCGACTGCGCGGATCCGCGAGCCATGGCCGACTTCTGGAGCCAGGCCACGGACTGGGTCCTGCACGACGTGACCGACCGCCAGGCGGTGCTGCGCTCCGCCAAGGGTGTCGGCCCATACCTGGAGTTCGTCCGGACACCCGACGTGAAGACCGTGTGGAACCGCGTCCATCTCGACGTCCGCCCCTACCCGGGTGACGACCCGGAGACCGAGGCGGCCCGACTGCGGGCTCTCGGCGCCACCGCCGTCGATCTGGGCCCCGACGACGTTGCGTGGACCGTCCTCGCGGACCCGGAAGGCAACGAGTTCTGCCTGCTCAGCCCCAGCTGACCCGTACCCTCGTGAGCTGCTCCGTCGAAGTCCCGTGTTTGACTCAGCGGGCTTCGGCCTAGCCGACGAAGCGCGCGCTGAGATCGGGCAGCGCGACGCCCGGGTTGAGCGTGGTGAGGTCGGCTTCGGCCACCTCCTGAAGTTTTGCCAGGTGACTCAACAGGCCCGGCCGATCCCCGCCCGTACTCGCCCGCACGGGCGCGGATCCTCGACCAGATGTCGGACCTTGTCAGCCTGGAACGACGGTGGGAGCGTGTTCGCGGAGAGGCACTGCCCCGAGGACGTTCCGTGGACCTTCTCAGAGAAGCGGCGGCATCATGGACCTGACCGGCGCGCGCTGGCGTAAGAGCACGAAGAGCGGCGGCAACGGCGGTGACTGCGTCGAGGTCGCCGACAACATTCCCGGCGTGGTCCTCGTCCGTGACACGAAGGACCGCGGCGGCGCGACGCTGACCTTCAGCCCGCAGTCGTGGCGTAGCTTCGTGACGATGGCACGCGCGGCCCGCTGACCGACCACATCGCCCGAAGGATCCCGGCGCTGGTCTCAGCGAGACGCGACGGTTGCGACCGGTTGCGGTTGCGGGGTCGCTGGCCAGGTGAGTCGGCGTACGCCGGGGACGAGTGCCGTGCCCGCGCAGGAGGCGAGGACCAGCAGACCGGCGACGGCCAGGGGCACGGGCGCGCCGAACGCGTCCGCGGCCAGCGGCGCCAGCGCGTACCCCAGCGGCATGGCGCCGAGCGACACCAACCAGTCGTACGAGGTGACGCGGGCCAGCACCTCCGGTGGGAAGTGGTGCTGCACGACGGTCTCCCAGACCGGGTTGAGGTAACCGAGGGCGGTCAGCGCCACGGCGTAGGCGACGATCACCGCCGGGGCGGGCGCGGCGACGGCGAGCAGGAACAGCGGCGCGGCGTAGCAGGCCAGCCCGAGATTGGCCAGCAGCACCGGTCGGCGTAGCCGGATCCGTCCGGCCAGCAGAGATCCGACGAGCATCCCGATCGCGCCGGCCTGCAACAGCAGCACCCAGGTCGTCTCACCGCCGAGGCGGTCGATGGCGACGGCGGGCCCGAGGGTCATCAGCACGGCGGCGGCACCGTTCCACACGCCGTGCCCGAGCAGGCTGGTCCAGAACCAGTCGCGGGCGCGCACCTCGCCGAAGCCGTGCCGCAGGTCGGCGAGGACGGACCGGCGGGGCACCGGGACGTGGCGGACCCGCAGCAGCGCGAGCAGGAGGGCGCTGAGCGCGAACGACGCGCTGTCGAGGATGAACGCCCAGCCAGGGCCGGCAGCCCAGATCAGCGCGCCGGCCAACGCCGGCCCGGCGAGGCGACTGGTGTTGGCGGTCATGCCCATCAGGGCGTTGGCCCGCTGCCGGTCGGCTGGCTCGACGGTGCCGGCGACCAGTGGAGACGCGGTCGGAATGGCGAACGCCGACGCGGTTCCGCCGAGCGCGGACGCCACGACGACTGTGGTCAGCGACGGGGCGCTACCGAGCAGCTCCACGCCGACGGCGAGCTGGGTCGCGCAGCGCACCAGGTCGGCCGCCATGGCGACCCGGCGGGCGTCGAACCGGTCGGCCACGACACCGCCCAGTGGCAGCAGGAGCAGTCGGGGGACCATCGCCGCGGCGAGGACCACGGCGAGCGCGGCGGTGGAGCCGGTGGCCCGCAGCACGGCCAGGGCCAGAGCGGCGGGCACCACCGCCTCGCCGAGAGCCGAGACGGTACGGCCCAGGAACAGCAACCGGAAGGAGGGGATGCGCAGGGGGTGAGCCATGACCAGAATATACTTCGACGCCGAACCTTTCAGCAATGAATATTTCGACGCTGAGGTAAGCTGGTGCGGTGACCACCACTCCGGATGACGTCGACCGGCACATCGAGCGTTGGCTTCCCGTGGTGCCTGACCTCGACGCGGACGTCGAGGGTGCGGTGACCAGGATGATCAAGTTGATCCGGCACCTGCGGACGGTCAAGGAACGCGTTCTGGCCGACCTCGACCTGCCCGCCCACGAGTACGACACCCTGCACGCCCTGGCCGGCCGACGCGGCCGGGCGGCCCCCTCGGATCTCGCCGTGGATCTCGCGGTGGCCCCCGCTTCGATCACGGCCCGGGTGGACACCCTGCTCCGGCGGGGCTTCGTGCGCCGGATTCCGTCGACAGTCGACCGCCGGCGGGTGGACGTGGAGCTGACCGACGCCGGTCAGGCTGCCTGGCGTGGGGCGATGGAGATCCAGGGCGCCGAGGAGCACCGACTGCTCGGCGCGCTCACAGCGACCGAACGGCGGCAACTCTCCGACCTGTTGCGCCGGGTGATGCTCGTCGCCGAGCAGCCGAGGGCCGACTGAGCAGGCCGTCGGGCGAATGCCGACTGAGCAGGCCCGGTCGAGCGGAGGCCGACTGCGCAGGCTCGGAAAAATCGCGTGGCGCCTCGCGTACGGCTGATGCGAGGGTGACCGGCGTGACTGCGCATGCTCTGGCCGGAACCCTGGCCGACGACGGACGGCGACGGATCTTCGCGGCGATCGTGCTGGGTGCCACCAGCGCGACGGAGGTCGCCGAACGGACCGGCCTGCCGGCGCGGGTGGTGCTCACCGGGGTCCGCCGGCTCACCGACGCCGGTCTCGTCACCGGCGCGGACGGCGCGCTCGCGGCCGACGAGGCGTCGCTGCGGGCGGCCGCCCGCGACAGTCGCCCGGCCGACGACGCGGAGCCCGACGCCGACCCGGTGTTGCGAACCTTCCTGCGCGCGGGTGTCCTGGTGGGTCTGCCGGCGCAGCGCAGCCGACGGAGGGTCCTGCTGGCGCATATCGCCGAGCGGTCGTTCGAACCGGGCACCCGCTATCCGGAGCGCGCCGTCGACGACGCGCTCAAGGCGTGGTGCGCGGCGGGCGGGTCGGATCACGCAACGCTACGTCGGTACCTGATCGACGAGCGGTTGCTCACCCGCGAGCACGGCATCTACCAGCGGCTCTGATTGTCCGCTTGGCGAACCGTCTCGTCGCGGAGCATCTTGCTAGCCTCGGCGCATGACCTCCTGCACGCCCGCTGACGGCCCCCCGGATCTGTTGTTCCTGCTCTCCTGGGCGAGTCACGCGCTGCAGACCGAACACGCCGCGGGGTTGGCCGAGCTGGGCATCTCGCCGCGGGCGCACTACGTGCTGGCGCAGGCCCGCACCGGAGACCTGACCCAGCGGGAGATCGGCGAGCGGTGCGGCGTGGACAAGACCACGATGGTCGTCACGCTCGACCAGTTGGAACGGGCCGGGCTGGCCGAGCGTCGCCCCGTGCCGACGGATCGGCGCGCCCGGCTGGTCGCGGTGACCCCGGCGGGGGAGGAGGTCCTGCTGCGGGCGCGGCAGGTGGTCGAGCGCATCCAGGAGGGCCTGCTCGCGACCCTGCCCGAGCAGGATCGCGAGGTGTTCCTGCGTGCCCTGGTGACCCTGGTGACCGGTCCGTTGGCCACCACCTCCCCGTACGCCCCCGGTAGTCGCTCGGGCTGTTAGTTCCGAGAAAGATAGTTCCGAACAAGACTATCTGCTACGGTCGTACTCGTTCGTTTCCCCGGAACGAGGAGCCGTCATGAGTGCTGCCGCCGTCACGACCCCCACCACCTCGACCCTGCGCCGCCGCGCCCTCGCTGTCGGCATCGCCGTCGTGGCCTGCCTGGCCATCTGGTCGATCGGCGCGCTGGCCGGGGTCGACTACGCCGTCGAGAGTCCGGGTCAGCCCGCCACGGTCATCGGTGCGGGCGCGATCTTCGTGGTCGCCCTAGGGGCCGCCCTGCTCGGCTGGGCGTCGCTGGCTCTGCTGGAGCGGTTCGCCCCGCGGGTCGCCCGCCCGGTCTGGATCTCGCTGGCCGTCGCGGTGACCCTGCTGTCCCTCGTCCCCCTGATCGGCGTCGAGGCCACCGGCGGCGCCAAGCTGACCCTCGGCGCGACACACGTGGCCGTGGCGGTCGCGCTGATCGCCCTGCTGCCCCGCCCTCGCCGGTAATCGGCGCGGGCACGGCCGCCCACCTCGTGTCGCTTACGCGGGCGGCCGGGTGAGTTTGGCGGCCACGGCGTCGAGGACCCAGTCCAGGCCGGTCGCGAAGGATGTCTCAGCTTCCACGTCCGCGCCGTCGTGCACGGCCTTGGTCAGCGCCGGGAAGCGGCCTGTGGCCAACATCTTCGTCAGGTGCGGACCGGAGGCGCGCTGCCATTCGCGTTTGGACAGGCCTGTGACGCGCTCGGCCCGCAGGTTCGCGATCTCGCGCCGGATCGCGCCGGTGAGGTAGGAGCTGACGGTTTCCACGGCGCGCAGAGCGGTGTCGATGTCGGCGAGGCCGTCGAGGGCAGCCAGCTTGGCCTCGGTCACGGCCATGCCGTTCGGGCCTAGGGTCGGACGGCCGCCGAGCAGGTCGGCCAGCCAAACGTGGCGCAGAGCGGCCTGCCTGGTGCGGTGGGCGAGGATGCGCAGCGCCTCTCGCCAGTCACCGGGCTGCTCGGCGGGGAGAATCTCGGCGTGAACCTCGTCCACCATGAGGTCGAACAGCTCCTGCTTGGTGGAGATGTATCCGTACAGCCGCATCGGGCCGGCGTTCAGCCGGGCGGCGACCTTGCGCAACGACACCGCCTCCAGCCCGCCCTCGTCGGCCAGCGCGATGGCGGCGGCGACGATCCGCGCGCGGTCGAGCGGCACGGGAGGATTCGACGGCTCGGGCCGGTCCCACACAGTCAATGGTCACCACCGTTCTGTTGCTGTGCATCGTACGAGTGGAATACAGTGTATCGCTATGAGACACCGTATCGCGGTGGTCGGGGGTGGCCCTGCGGGCCTCACCTTCGCCCGTGTCCTGCACCGCCACGGCCACCCCGTCGCCGTCCTCGAACGCGATCCCGCCCCGGACGCCCGACCCCCGGGCGGCACGCTGGACCTGCACGAAGGACTGGGTCAGCTGGCACTGGACAAGGCGGGGCTGCTGGCAGAGTTCCAGGCGCTGTCTCGCCCGGAGGGGCAGGCCATGCGCATCCTGGACACTGCTGGGACCGTTCTGCGGGACTGGCAACCCTCTCCGGATGAGCAGGCCAACCCGGAGATCGATCGCGGGCAACTCCGCGATCTGCTGCTCGGCTCTCTCGACGTGCAGTGGGGTCGAGAGGTCGTGCAGGTGGTGCCGGGGACCGAGGAGGGCGTACTGGTTCGTTACGCGGACGGGGGTCAGGAGACGTTCGACCTCGTGGTGGGCGCGGACGGTGCCTGGTCCCGGGTCCGCCCGGCAGTCTCGCCGGTGACGCCGCAGTACACCGGCGTCAGCTCGGTCGAGACCTCCCTCGACGACGTCGACACCCGCCACCCTGACCTCGCCCAGTTGATCGGCGACGGTTCGGTGGCCGTGTACGGCGTGAACCGCTCTCTCGTCGCCCAGCGCAACAGCGGCGGTCACGTCAAGGTGTACACCAAGTTTCGCGCGCCGCTGGACTGGCACGCGGAGCTGGACCTGGCCGACGTCGAGGCCGCGCGATCGGGCGTTCTGGCTCTGTTCGACGGCTGGGCCCCTCCCGTCCTCGACCTGCTCGGCCACGGCACCGCCTTCGTCCACCGCCCCTTCTACGTCCTGCCCGTATCCCACACCTGGGCCCACGTCCGCGGGGTGACGCTACTGGGCGACGCCGCCCACCTGATGCCACCGTTGGGGGCGGGCGCGAACCTCGCGATGCTCGACGGTGCCGAGCTCGCGGAGTCCATCGCCGCCGACCCGGAAGATCTTGACGAGGCCGTCCGCGCCTTCGAGGAACGGATGTGGGCACGGGCCAGCAGGTGGGCGACGATCACGACGGCCGGTCTGGAACGCCTCGTGAGCCCGGACCCGGCCGAAGCCCTCGCCCTCTTCGACCAGGTCCAGCCATCCTGACCGCCGAGAGCACCAGCACCAACAGCTCGCCACGACGCGGAACGCAGCCTCACCTGGGAGCACGGGGTGGGCGAAATCCCCGCGAGGCGGTGCGTCGACGCTGCTAGCATCGCCGTCATGGCACGAGGTATCTGGTCGCAGAAGGTTCGCTTCGCCCGCTGACGGCGGCGCCCTTCTCCCTACTGAATTCGCGCTCGCCGTCCCGGTTCCCGCCGGGCGGCCGTTGACTGCTGCCCGGCTCCATCGCGAGCTGCGGAGCACCGTTGAACCTCACCCCGAACCCCGAAACCATGTCCCTGCCCGTCGAGGCCGGGGGCAGTGCGCACGTACGCGCCGTCGGCGTCACAGTGACCCGTGGGTCCCGCCGCGTCCTGACCGACCTCTCTCTCACCGTCTCCGCCCGATCGCGGGTGGCAGTCGTCGGCGAGAACGGTCGCGGCAAGACAACTCTGCTGCACGTCCTCGCCGGGCTGATCACTCCGGACGACGGCGCTGTCCAGCGGTCCGGCACGATCGGCCTGGCCCGCCAGGAACTGTCCGCGCGGGGCGGCGAGACCGTCGGCACCCTGACGTCCGAAGCGCTGGCCGCGTCGCTCGGCGCCCTCGCCGTGCTCGACGAGGCGGCCCGCGCCCTCGCCGAGGGCGATGGGAGTGCCGAGGACCGCTACGCCGCCGCGCTCGACGCCGCCACCCGGCTCGACGCGTGGGACGCCGAACGCCGGGTCGACATCGCACTCGAGGCCCTCGGCGCCTGCACGGACCGCGACCGTCCCCTCGCGACGCTGTCGGTCGGGCAGCGCTACCGGGTACGGCTGGCGTGCCTGCTGGGCGTACGGCACGACGTGCTGCTCCTCGACGAACCGACCAACCACCTCGACGCCGACGGTCTGGACTTCCTGACCCGCCGGCTGCGCGAGCACGGCGGCGGCCTCGCGATCGTCAGCCACGACCGGGCGTTGCTACGCGACGTCGCCGACCGGTTCCTCGACCTCGACCCGACCCGTGACGGGAAGCCGCGCCTCTACGCCGGCGGTTACGACGCCTGGCAGGACGCGCGGTCCCGCGAGCGGGAGCACTGGGAGCAGGACCACGAGCAGCAGCAGGCCGAGCACCGACGACTGAGGGACGCGGTGTCGAGGGCCCGCGACCGGCTCTCCACCGGCTGGCGGCCGGACAAGGGGACCGGCAAGCACCAGCGTCAGTCCCGTGCACCAGGCGTCGTGCAGGCCCTGAACCGGCAGCAGGAGGCGCTTCAGGCGTACCGGATCGACGTGCCGACACCGCCACCGACGATGCGGTTGCCGGAGTTGGGCGCACGGCCGGGCGCGCCGCAGGTACGCGCCCGGGGCGTCGCCGTCGACGGGCGGCTCGCCGGACCGGTCGACCTCACCATCGACGGCAGCGACCGGCTGCTCGTCACCGGCCCGAACGGTGCCGGGAAGTCCACACTGCTCGCGGTGCTGGCCGGTGCGCTCGAACCCACCGCCGGGCATGCCTGGACGGCGAAGGAGGCCCGCGTCGCCTGGGTCACCCAGGAGACCGTCGGCCAGGACCCCGGCTGCCCCGCCGACGAGGTGTACGCCCGGCAGGTGGGGCGGCTGGTGGCCCGTGGTGTGCTCACCGACCACGACGCCGTGCCGCTCGGATCGCTGGGGCTGCTGGACTCCGCCGCGATGCGCACGCGCGTCGGGCGGATGTCGCAGGGGCAGCAACGCCGCCTCGACCTGGCGCTGGCGCTGGCCGGTCGGCCCACGCTGATCCTGCTCGACGAGCCGACGAACCACCTGTCGTCGACCCTGGCCGACGAGCTGACCGCGGCGATCCGTGACACGGGTGCCGCCGTCGTCGTCGCCACGCACGATCGGCAACTGCTGCGGGACCTGGCCGACTGGCCACGTCTGCGCGTCGGCGAGTCTCCGACGCCGGGTACGCGAACCGGCGCGACCGGCCGGGAGCAGGAGCACCGACCGGGATAATGCCGTTGACCGGGCGGTGATGATCGACCGGTGACCATCACCGCCCGACCAACCTGGACGACCAGCGTCACCCGACCCGACCAGCCCGACGCGGCGCTGCTGCTGCGCGAGTACATGACCGAGATGGTGGTGCGCTACCACCGCCGCCCGGCCCTGCCCGGCGAGGTCGACGAGGCGCTCGCGGAGATGCCCAGTGACGACCTGACCCACCCGAGCGGGTTGCTGGTGCTCGCCCACCACGGCACCGACCTGGCCGGGTGCGCCGGGCTGCGCTGGCACTCGGGGTGGGCCGAGCTGAAACGGGTGTTCGTCCGACCCGCGCATCGTGGCGCCGGTGGGGGTGCCGCGTTGCTGACCGCCGTCGAGCAGCACGCACGGGCGGCCGGAGCGGAGGCGATCCGGCTCGACACCCGCGCCGACCTGGTCGAGGCCCGCGCCCTGTACGCCCGGCACGGCTACGTCGAGATCCCGGCGTACTCGCACGGCCCCTACGCGGAGCACTGGTTCGAGAAACGGCTGGGCTGAGCGGTTGACGCTCGCCGACGGATGCGCTAAATAAGAAGAGGAAGTTGAGTCACCCCGGCTCAACTCATCACCTTCGGCCAGGAGAACCGAGGAGGCATGACCATGTTGATGCGTACCGACCCGTTCCGCGAGATCGACCGGCTCGCCGAGCAGTTCTTCGGTACGGCAGCCCGTCCCGCGATGATGCACCTCGACGCCTACCGCGACGGCGACCACTTCTACGCGGCGTTCGACCTGCCCGGCGTCGACCCCGACTCCATCGACTGCACCGTCGAGCGCAACGTGCTCACCGTCCGGGCCGAACGTCGCCGACCCTCCGGCGACGGCGTCGAGCTGGTGGCAGCCGAACGTCCGATGGGCACGTTCACCCGGCAGCTGTTCCTCGGCGACACCCTGGACACCGACAAGCTGGAAGCCGGCTACGAGCACGGGGTGCTGACGCTGCGCATCCCCGTCGCCGAGCGTGCCAAGCCGCGCCGGGTGACCATCACCGCCAACGGCGACGGACGTCGGCAGATCAACGCCTGATCACGGTGTCGGGTGGGATCGGCGCGCCTGCACGCCGATCCCACCCGAGGCTGAGAACCTTTTTCACATGGTGTTCTCCGACGCTCCGGTGCTGGCCCGCCCGTCCGCGCCGCCCGTGCTGCCGAGTGGGCCGGTCGAGGTCACCGAGGCGTGGCTGCGTAACCGGCGGTTGTCCGAGCACACCCGCGACGCGTACCGACGCGACGTCACCGGCTGGCTCACCTGGTGCGCCGGCCGGGACCTGGACCCACTGCGGGCCACGTTCCTGCACGTCAACGATTACGCCCGGGCGTTGGAGTCCACAGTCGCCGCCCGCAGCGGCCGGCCGCTGACCCCGGCGACCGTGGCGCGACGGCTCTCCGCGCTGTCCAGTTGGTACGACTTCCTGGTGAAGCTGGGCGCGGTGCCGGCCAACCCGGTCGCCGGCGCGGACCGGCCCCGCGTCGACCGGGACCACTCCGCCACTCTCGGGCTCACCCCGGAGGAGGTGGACGCCCTGCTCGCCGCCTCCGACGCGGACACGGGCGCGACCGCCCTGCGCAACCGGGCGGCGATCGCGCTCCTCGCCGACCTGGGCCTGCGGGTCGGGGAGCTGATCTCGCTGGACCTGACCGACCTCGGCACCGAACGCGGACATCGCAGCGTGCGTTTCGTCGGCAAGGGCGGCAAGCAACGCCGTCGGGCCCTCACCCCCGGCAGCGGGTACGCCGTGGACGCCTACCTGGCCCAGCGGGCCGCCGCCACCGGTGTGCCGGTGACACAGTTGACCGGGCCACTGCTGGTCACCGCCAGCGGTGCCCGGCTGGACCGGCACTCGGTGTTCCGGATGGTCCGCCGGCTAGCCCGGGCCGCCGGCATCCCGGCCTGGGCCAAGCTGTCCCCACACTCCCTGCGCCACGCCTTCGCCACCACCGCCCGCTCGGAGGGCGTGCCGCTGGAGGACGTGCAGGACGCGATGGGGCACGCCGACCCGCGCACCACCCGCCGCTACGACCGGGACCGGCACAACCTCGACCGTGACCCGGCCTACGTGGTGTGGGCGGCGCGGTCCCGTCGGAGCAGTTGAGCCGCAGCGGCCGCCCCCGGCGTGCCGCTCAGCTCTGCGGTCGGGGGCAGATGCAGAACGGCTGCCCGATCGGGTCGAGAAGCACCACCCACCGCTCGCCGCCGGGCTGGAAGTCCGGCTTCGAGGCGCCCGCCGCGACGAACGTCTCCTCCGCCGTGGCGAGGTCGTCGACGTACAGGTCCAGGTGGTAGCGCTTGTCGCCCGACGGGTCCGGCCAGGACGGCGGACGGTAACCCTCGACCAGCCCGAAGCCGATGGAGACACCACCGGAGCTGATCATCGCGTACTCGGGTTGGCTGTGGGTGATCTCCCAGCCGAGCGCCTGGTGGTAGAACGCGGCGTGGCCGGCGGGGTCGGAACTGTCGAGGTTGACCATGGCGAGGTCCGCAGAGGCTGTCACGCCAGCAGTATGCCGCCGGGCCCCGACAAGCTCGCGTGACCGACACACGCGTCAGACCCCCGTCCTACGGTCGACGGATGAGACATGGCCTGGAGATCTCCTGCGGTGGCGCCGCCATCCCGGTGTCCGTTCTGGTGGAGTTGGGTGAGCTGGCCGAACACGCCGGTTGGGACGGCGTGTTCCTGGAGGACTACCTCATCCACTACAGCGGGGACGATCCGTCCACCTACGACCCGTGGCTGGTGCTCGCCGCGATCGCCGGACGCACCGGGCGGGTACGGCTGGGCACCACGGTCACCGCGCTGCCCCGGCGCCGCCCGGCGAAGCTGGCGCGTGAGGTCCTCACCCTCGACCACCTCAGTGCCGGCCGCGCCACGGTGGCGGTCGGCGTCGGAGACCCCGGCGACCGGGGGCTGGTCGCGTTCGGCGAGCAGACCGAGGTGTCGGTGCGCGCCGCGATGCTCGACGAGGGCCTCGACCTGCTGACCGGGCTGCTCAGCGGCGAGCGGGTCAACCACCGGGGCACCCACTACCGCGCCGACGGGGTGGCGCTGCGGCCGGCGCCGGTGCAGGCACCCCGGGTGCCGGTCTGGGTCGGCGGCAGCACCCAGGCCGCAGCGGTGCGTCGCCGCGCGGCCCGCGCCGACGGCATCGTGCCGTACAAGCTCACCGACACCGACACGTGGTCCGACTTCACCCCCGACGAGGTACGCGAGCTGGTGAACGCCCTGCCACCGACCCGCGCCGACGGCCAGCCGTTCGACGTGGCGATCGGCGGCCGGCGCCGCCGACCCGACGAACGCGCCGAACGGGCCTACCTCGATGACCTCGCCGCCGCCGGCGCCACCTGGTGGCTGGAGTTCGTCCCGGTCGGCGATCCGGCGGCCATGCGCGCCGCCGTCGCCCGCGGGCCCCTTCGCTGACACCGGGTCAGGATGCGGGGAGCACGGCCGTCGGGCGGTCAGCAGAGCAGATCCAGGTGATGGTGGGCGTCCTCGGCGATCTCCTCGTGTCGCAGCCAGCGGCGCGCCCACAGCCGGGCGGCCAGTGCCGCCTGCTCGTCGCCCCACGCGGCGTGCTCGACGAGCAGCGCGGTGGTCAGCGCGTACGCCAGGCGCAGCGCCAGGCCACGCGCGCCGGCGAGCACCGCCGGTGAGCCCGGGTCGGCGGTCACCGAGGTGATGGTGTCGCCCAACTGCGCGGCGGCGCCGGCCAGGGTGTCGGCCAGCACCGGCGACAACGGGCGGGCCAGGTCGACGGCGGCGGCGAGCCGGGCCAGCAGCGGCGCGCCGGCGTCCTCCCGGGTCAGCGCGCGCAGCACGTCCAGCGACAGCACGTTGGTGGTGCCCTCCCAGATCGGCAGCACCTGCGCGTCGCGCAGCAGCCGGGGCACGCCCGTGTCCTCCACGTAGCCGGCCCCACCGAAGCTCTCCACGTACTCGCTGGCGGAGCTGACCGCCAGCCGGCCGGTGGCCAGCTTCGCCAGCGGTGCCACGATCCGTAGCTCCGCCGCGGCCTCCGGGTCGGCGCCGACCTCGACCCGCCCGAGCAGGGCGAAGGCGTGCCCGGCCAGGGCGAACGCCCCGGCCGCGTCGACCGCCAGGGTGCCCAGGGTGGCCCGGTGCAGCGGCGAGGACGACAGCGCGCCGCCCGCGACGTGCCGCACGTCGGCGTAGGCCCGGGCGTAGGCGAGACCGCGTCTCATCCCGCCCGCCGCCGCGGCGGCGTTGTGCACCCGGGTCACCACGACCAAAGTCATCGCCCGGACCAGGCCGGGCACCGCGGGGTCGCCCAGCGGTACGGCGTACGCGTCGTGCAGACCGATCTCGGCGGTGGGCAGCGCCCGGGTGCCGAGCTTGTCCTTGAGTCGGTGCACGGTGACGCCCGGTGCGGGCGCGCCCGGCGCCAGCCCGTGGGCCAACGGGGAGTCGACCGCGTAGCGGGGAACCAGGAACGGCGCGAGCACCCGACTGCCGCGCCCGGAGCCCTCCGGTCGGGCCAGCGCCACCGCCATCGCCGCGTCGGCGGCCGAGCAGAACCACTTCTCGCCGGTCAGCCGCCACGAACCATCCACCGCGGGTCGGCCGATCGTGCTGGAACGGCCCAGGTCGGAACCGCCCTGCGACTCGGTCATCCACTGCCCGCTGGTGATCGCCACGGCCGGGTCCGTGGAGATCAGCCGGGGCAGCCACGCGTCGCGGACCCCGTTGTCCACCTCGGGCAGGCTGAGCAGCGCCGCAGCACCGTCGGCCATCGCCACCGGGCAGGAGAACGTCGCGGACTCCGGCCCGTACAGGTGAAGCAGGGCGTGTTGCACCACCCGGGCGGCGGCACCCCAGGTGCCGCGCGCGTCCGGCAGGTAGGGCAGCGCGACCACGGCGTGCCGGGCGGCGGCGGCGCGCTGCTCCTGCCAGCCGGCGGAGGTGTCGATCCGGTCGACCCGGGCGCCCCACGGGTCGTAGCGGACCAGCGCCGGCGGGTGCGCCTCCGCGTCGGCGTGCGCGGCGCGCAAGGGCCCGGCGACGTCCGCGGCCAGGTCGGCGAGACGGCCCTTGGCGGCGGCGTGCCCGGCCGGGCCGAGGTGACGCTCCAGCCAGGACCGCAGCAGGCCATCACCGGCGTACGGGTCGACGGGGGGTGGTACCGGCTGCACGAAGCGGCTCATCGATCGGCTCCTGGCACTGCTCGGGGGGTGTGCGCCGACGGTAGACGATCCGTGGCCGCTGCGAACAGGGCACACCCACTGACCGGAGGCACCCAGTTTCCGACTTGTCGTACCCCGGTGCGACCGCGTTCTCTACGGTCGGTAGTCGTGGGTGCCGGCCAGCCTTGGAGCCGACCGGCCCGGCGCAGCCGCCCGATGCGCACCGGGTTGGCGTTCGCCGGGTTCGGGGTGGCGCTGTGCTGCGTCGGGGTGGCCGGGCTGGCCGCCTGGAACCTGCAGACCGTCCGTCAGGCCGCCGGCCCGGTTCGGGAGACCGCCGACGGGTTCCTCAACGAGGTGGCCCTCGGCGACAGCGACAGGGCGTACGACCGGCTCTGCGAGGACGCGCGCAGCCGGTGGAGCGCGATCGGCTTCACCAGTTGGGTGCGTACGCCGCCGATGGTCACCGACTACGAGATCACTGACGTGTCGGTCACCACCCGCAGCGGACGACCGCAGGGCACGGTGACGGTGAAGCTGACCCGCGACGGCGGGCTCAGCGAGGAACGCCGCCTGCCGGTGGTCCGCGAGGGCGGCGACTGGCGGGTGTGCGGTGACCCCTTCTGAGCCGCTGGTCGTTCGGCCGAAGCGGCCCTGGTTGCTACGCGAGCGTCGGGGGGTGGAGCCGACCACGTCGATGGAGCTCTTCTTCGATCTGGTCTTCATCTTCACCACCACCCAGTTGGCGCACTATCTGATCGCGCATCCGGACTGGCGTGGCGCCGCCCGCACCGCGCTCCTGCTGGCACTGGTCTGGTTCGTGTGGATCTACACCGCCTGGGGCACGAACTGGCTGCGACCCGACCAGGCGCCGGTGCGGGCGCTGCTGATCGCGCTGATGCTGGGCAGCATGCTGCTCTCGGCGGCGATCCCCGAGGCGTTCGCCGGCACCGGTTTGGTCTTCGCGCTGGTCTACGCGAGCGTGCAGATGGGCCGCACCGTGTTCGCGCTGTGGTCGGTGCAGGGTCAACCGTGGCTGGTCGACGGGTTTCAGAAGACGCTGCCATGGTTCGCCGTGACCTCGTCGCTCGTGGTGGTCGGCGCGGTGGTCGGCGGAGCCTTCCAGGAGGCGCTCTGGGCGGCGGCGATCGTGATCGAGGTGATCGGCCTCTCGACCGGGTTCCCGGTGCCCGGTCTGGGCCGCAGTCCCGCTGAGCGGTGGATGGTGGAGGGCGGGCACCTGGCCGAGCGGTGCCAGGCGTTCATCCTCATCGCCCTGGGTGAGTCGATCCTGGTCACCGGGAGCACACTCGCGCAGCACCTGGACCTGACGATGTCCGGCGCGTTCGTGCTGGCGTTCGCCGGTTCGGTGGCGCTGTGGTGGGTGTACTTCGCCCGGTCCGCCCCGGCGGCGGCGGAGGTCATCGCGCGAGCCGGTGAGCGCACCGGCGGTCTGGGCCGGCTGGCGTTCAACTACCTGCACCCCGTGATGGTCGCCGGGATCATCGTCACCTCGGCGGGCGACGAGCAGCTCCTGCGTGAACCGGGTGCCCCCGCCACCACGACCGCCGCCCTGTTCGTCCTGGGCGGCCCGGCGTTGTTCCTCGCCGGGCACGCCGCCTACAAGGCGGTGCTGTGGCGGACCCTGCCGACAAGCCGGATCGCGGCGGTGGTGCTCCTGCTCGCGTTGGTGCCGGTGTGTGTGGGACTGGGGGCCACCGTCGCGGTGTGCGCCGCGCTGGCGTTGGCGGTGATCATCGCCGTGATCATGGCCGATCGCTTCCGGGTACGGCGAGGCGTCCCGCAGCCGTCCTGACCCGCCCGGACCCACTGCGTCGGTTCTTGGACAACGTCACCGCAGGTGGGCACCCGGGTGGTTAGCGTGGGTCACCGGCCCTCCGGGTGACCTTCCGCGGTGCTCGGACGAGCGGAGGCGACGCGATGGCAACCGAGCAGCGGCCCCGGCCACGGCGGTGGCTGATGCTGGTGGCCGCCGCCGGGTACGGCAAGACCACCGTTCTGGAGACCGTCGGCGGGGACGAGCCGACGGCCTGTCACCGGGCGACGGACCTGATCGACGCTGCGACGCGCACCACCAGCCCGCCGACGGGCACGCAACCGCCGGCCCGGGTCGCCGTGGACGAGGTGTCCGCGCTCACCGGGGACGACCAACTGACCCTGGTGCGGCTGTTGAGCGCGCTGCCGGGTCAGCCGGCGGTGACGCTGGCCGCTCGACACCCCCTGGCCGACGCGGCGCTGAGCGCCTGCGCCGGGCCCGTCGTGCACCGCGGGCCGGAAACCCTCGCCCTCGGCCGGGACGCGGTCGCCCGGATCCTGCGCGACGAACACGCGGTGCCCGACAGCGACCTGGCCTACCTGGTGTACGAGCTGACCGCCGGCTGGCCGGCGTGGGTGCACCTCGCGGGCGACGCCCTCGGCCGGCAGGGCGTCGGCCGGCGGGAGCTGCTCGCGGCCCTGACCGAGCCCGGCACCGCCGGTGGGCACTTCGCCCGCGACGAGATCCTCGCCGACCTGCCCCCGCAGGTGGCGACTCTGCTCGGTCGCGTCCACCACCTCGACCCGATCAGCGCGCCGCTGTGCGTGGCCGTCAACGCCGACACGCCAGCCGACGCCACCGCGCGGGCGCTGCGCTGGGCGACCCGCACCGGGTTGCTGGTCGCCCATCCCCGCCGTCTGGCCGGCCACACCTCGTCGACGGTGCGGCTGGTCCGGGTCCTCGCCGCGGTGCTGGCCCAGCAGGCGGGTCGGCCGGACACCTCGGGACGCCGCAGGCTGTACGCGGCCGCCGACTGGTACCTCGCCAACGCCTACCCGATGGCGGCGGCCCGAGCCCTGCACGACGCGGACGACACCGGTCGGTGCGCGGAGCTGATCGCCAGCCACGGCGACGGCATGCTCGCCGGTGGCGGCGCGCCGGACGTCACCGAACTGATCAGCGCGTTGCCGCAGGCCGAGCAGAACCCCGACCTCCAACTGATCTTCGGCGACGCGTTGCGGATGTCCGGCTCGGTGACCTGGGCGTCGAGGGTCTTCGCCCCGCTGCTGGCCCGGGCCGACCACGACCGCCGCTGGCCGGCCCGGCTGCTCTGGCGGGCGGCGATGGTGCCGTACCTGCGGGCCGACTACGCCAGAGCCCTGGCGGTGCTCGACCGCGGTGGCGCACCACCGACGGTCACCCCACCCGGTCCCGACGACGTGCTGCTGCTGGCCTGCCGCGCCAGCACCCTCGCCCAGCTCGGCCGGGTCGACGACGCGGTCGCCACCGGGGCCCGGGCGCTCGCCGCCGCACAACAGCTCAACGAGGACGCCCCGTTGGCGGCGGCGCACATCGCGGCCGCGCTGACCTCGTCCGGCACCCGCCGCGATGAGCACCTGGCCGAGGCGCTGGCGGCGGCGGAACGCGCGGGTGACCTGGTCCAGCAGGCACGGGTCCTGGTCAACCAGGCGCACTGCCTGCTGCGCGAGGCCCGGTACCCGTCGGCGCTGGCCACCGCCGTACGGGCGGTCCGCGCGGCGGAACTCGCCGGCCCGCCGGGAGTGCTGGTGACCGCTCTGCACAACGCGGGCGAGGCGCTGGTACGCCTGGGCCGCTACGACGAGGCGACGCTGCACTTCACCCGGTCCAAACTGGTCTCACAACGGTTGGGTTTGAACCGGGCTGCCGCCGGGGTCTACGGGTTGGCCGAGGTCAGTCGCCGCCTCGGCCGGCGGGAGGAGGCGTTGGCAGCGTTCGCCGAGGCCGCTGAGCTGGCCCGCGACGTGGGGGATCTCCAGGTACGCATTCCGGCGTTGGCCGGTCTGGCCCGGCTGCGCTGCGAGGGCGCAGGCGCCGACCTCACTGCCGCTCGTGCCGCGGCCGACGAGGCGCACCGGCTGGCACCGGCGTTCCTGCTGTCCTGCGCGTTGGTCGCAACGGGTTGGGTGGCGTACGCCGGGGGTGATCTGGGTGTGGCCCGGCGGCGCGCGGCCGAAGCGGTCGCTGCTGCCCGCACCGGTCGGCAGGCCGACGCTCTGGCCGAGGCGTTGGAGCTCACCGCCGCCGTGGCCGCCGACCCGGCCGCGAGCCGGGACGCGCTGCTGGAGGCCGGCACGATCTGGCGGGCGGCGGGCGCGGGACCGGCCGCCGAACAGATCGTCGTCCTGCTGGGCCGTGTCCCGGGCGCCGACGGCGCCCAGCGGTCGGCGGCGCAGGTGGCCGCCAACCGGTTGCTGGCGCTCGGGGTCGAGACGGTGGACGGGCGGCAGTTGTCCGGGACATCCGCCGACGGTGGCACCGTCGAGGTGCGGGTGCTCGGCCGGTTCGAGGTCGTCGTCGGTGGGCGGGAGGTCCCGCTGCCGGCGTGGCGGTCCCGGCAGGCCCGCACGCTGCTGAAGATCCTCGTCGCCCGGCGCGGCCGTGCCGTCGGGCGCGCGGAGCTGTGCGAGCTGTTGTGGCCCGACGACGAGCCGCGGCGGACCGCGCACCGCCTGTCGGTGCTGCTGTCCGCCGTGCGCGCCGTGCTCGACCCGCCCCGCCGGTGGCCCGTCGACCGGTACGTCCGCGCCGACCTGACCGGCGTACGCGTCGACCTGACCCGGGTGGTCGTCGACGCGGAGAACCTGCTCGCCGACGTCCCGCACGCCGAGCGGCTCGCCCGAGACGGTGACCCGGCGCGGGCCCGGGAGATGCTCGCCCAGGTGGCCGCCGCCTACCGGGGGGACGCCTTCGCCGACGAGCCCTACGAGGACTGGGCCGACGGGCTGCGGGAACAGGCCCGCTCGGTGTGGTTGCGGGCGCTGCGCGAACTGGCCCGCGGATACCGGCGCGACGGTGACGCCGACCGGGCCGCCACCACCCTGGTCCGGCTGCTCGACGCCGACTCCTACGACGAGTGGGCGCACCGCGCGCTGGTCGCGACGCTGGTCGGTGCCGGCCGGCACGGGGAGGCTCGGCGGGCGTTCGACCGGTGGGTCGGGGCGATGCGCTCGATCGACGCACCGCCCCCGGACCCGGATGTGCTGCGGACGAGGGCTGGTCAGCAGCTGTAGAGGTTCTCGTTGCCCGCGCCGGTGTCCACGTACTTGTAGAAGATGTCGTTGGGGTCGGTGGTGCCGTCCTCGGCGCAGGTGTCCGCCCCGGCCCCACCGTCGAGGAGGTCGCCGCCTACGACACCCCAGATGATGCCGCTCGTCTCCCCGATCAGCAGGTCCGCGCCGTTGGCGCCGGAGAGGACGTCGTTGCCGTCGAGACCGGCCAGCACGTCGTCGTCCGCGCCGCCGACGATGATGTCCCCGCAGCCCTGGCCGAACACGATGTCGTCGCCGGCGCCGCCGCGAATCGTGTCCACGCCACCGCCGCCGTAGATGATGTCGTCGCCGCCGAGCCCGTAGATCTCGTCGGGCCCGGCGCCGCCGTAGATGATGTCGTCGCCGTCGGTGCCCATGATCGGGTCGCCGTCGGTGGTGGCGCACGGATTCGCGTCCGGATCGGCGTGCGCCGCGCCGCCGCCGACGCCGACCAGAGCGCCGCTGACCAGGAGGGCGGCCAGCGCCGCCGCTCGGATACGCATGATGAAGCCTCCTGTTCGTGGACCCCGTCCGGAGCCCGGTGACGCCGCGATGACGTCACGCGCACTGTCGCAGCCGCACGTCATCGTGGCGTCAGTACGCCGAGCGCGGTCGCGGTGCTGACGCGCTCCTGACGACCGTGCGGAGTCTGGTCCCAACGCCGTCGTCGACAGTCGACGAGGCAGTGCGGAGGGAACATCCGATGAAGCGGAAACTGGCTGGTCTGGCAGTGCTGACCGGCATGGCGGCGGCCACGACGCTGCTCGCGCCGACGAGCCCGGCGCAGGCGTCCGTCGGCCTGTACCGGGTCGCCGCGACCAGCGTCCTGGACGCGACGAACGCCAAGACGATGGCCATCTCGTGCAACGGCGTCGACCAGGTGGTCGGTGCCGGCGGACGGATCAACGACGGTCAGGGTGACGTCCTGATGACCCGGGTCTACGCCGACGCGACCCTGCACACGGTCACCGTGCTCGGCGTGGAGGCCAACGCCACCAACGTGCCGTGGTCGGTGGACGCGTTCGCGGTCTGCGCCCCGGCGGGGGCGGTGACCGGCCTGCAACTGGTCACCACCACCTCGGCGAACAACGCCCTCGACAAGGTGGGCATCACCGCCGTGTGCCCGCCGGGCAAGAAGACCTTCGGCGGTGGGTACCGGATCGACAACGCCAACGCCGCGGTGGCGATCGACGAACTGGCGTTCACCTCGGCGCTCGGCTCGGTGTCGAGCACCGCGTACGTGTTCGGCGCGCCGGGCAACTTCACGCTGCAGACCCAGGCGTTCTGCGCCGCCCCGCTGCCGGCGATGGCGTTGACGGAGGCGACGAGCGCGTCCAACGCGAACTCGCCGAAGTCCATGACGACGCCAGCCTGCCCGGCGGGGTCGCAGACCGCCGGGGTCGGCGCGGTGTTGACCGGGCTCACCGGGGCCGGATCGGTGGCGACGTTGTTGCCCAAGCCGGCACTGGACACCGCTGAGGCGACCGGACGGGAGATCGTCGCGTTCGCCACGGCGTGGAACGTCAAAGCGCAGCAGGTCTGCGTGGGTTGATCCACCCGTACCACGGCCGGCCGTCCTCTACCAGGGGCGGCCGGCCAACGCATCGACGCCTCAGTCGCGGGGGCCCAGGTCGCCCGAGCGGTAGTGCCGCCGGCACAGCACCTGGTAGCGCACGTCGGCGGTGTCCACGGTGTCGCCGATGACGACCTGGGCGCCCTCGCGAACCACCCGCCCGTCGACGACGCGAGCGTTGAGCAGCCCTTCCCGGCCGCACCAGCAGAGCACCTCGACCTGGATGCGGGCCACCTCGTCGGCCAGCTCGAACAGCCGCTGCGTGGCGGGGAACAGGCGGGACCGGAAGTCGGTGGCGAGGCCGAACGCGAACACGTCGACGTCGTAGCTGTCGACCAGCTCGGCCATCTGCTCGACGTGCTCCACGGTGTAGAAGCACGCCTCGTCGCAGATCAGGTAGTCCACGCGTACGCCGTCGGCCCACCGACCACGCACCAGGGCCCGCAGGTCCAGGTCGTCGGTGACCTCGATGGCCTCGTGGGCCAACCCGATGCGAGTGGTGACCTGCGGGCCCAGCGACCGGTCGATGCGGGTGGTGACCAGCCCTCGACGGCCCTGCCGGGCGTGGTTGTAGTTCATCTGCAACGCCATCGTGGACTTGCCGCAGTCCATCGGCCCCCAGAAGAACTTCAACGCCGCCGCGTGCACCGGACGCCCGTCGAGTCCGCGCGCAGCCGCGCACCCGGCCGGAGCGTGCGGCTGGCCGGGGAACGGGTGGGCCAGGCAGGTCGGGGCGGCGGCGGCGTCGTCAGTCACGGTCGGGCAGCCTAGCTGATCGACCGTGCCTGATCTGTCGGGCGCGGGACGCGTGCTCAGAGCACCCGGGGTGGCGTGTTGCCCGCGGCCACGATGGCCCGGCGGATCGGCACGGCCGCGAGGAGCAGGAAGCCGACCACGAAGAAGATCAGCAGTGAGACCAGGCCCACCCGGTAGGAGGAGGTGAGCTGGAACACCAGGCCGAAGGCGAGCGGCCCGAGCCAGCTGGTGCCCTTGTCGCTGATCTCGTAGAAGCCGTAGTACTCGCCTTCCTTGCCGGCCGGGATGAGCTGGCTGAACAGCGAGCGGCTCAGCGCCTGGCTGCCGCCGAGGACCAGGCCGATGGCCGCGCCGAGGACCATGAACGGCAGCGGCGCCTCGGCGGGCAGCCGGAACGCGGCGATGATCACACCGGTCCAGAGCACCAGGCTGAGCAGCACGGTCTTCCAGGCGCCGATGCGCTTGGCCAGCGCGCCCAGGCTCAGCGCGCCGCCGAAGGCGAGGAACTGCACCAGCAGGATCGTGATGATCAGGGTGCTCTGCTCCAGGCGCAGCTCTTCGGTGCCGTACTGGCTGGCCAGGGTGATGACGGTCTGGATGCCGTCGTTGTAGACCAGGAACGCCAGCAGGAAGTACAGCGTCAGCGGGTACGCCTTGACCTCGCGCATGGTGCGGGCGAGTTGCCGGAACCCGTCGGTGAGCACGTTGCCGCCGCTGGACAGGGCCGCGACGCTGGGGCGCTCGCGCAGCCAGCGCAGCGGCACCAGCGTGAACAACGCCCACCACACGCCGGCGGACACGATCGACCAGCGGGCCAGGTCCAGGGTGCGTTGCGGGTTGTCGCCCTCGTCGAGCAGGGTGATCGCGACGAGGTTGAGGGCCAGCAGCAGACCGCCGCCGAGGTAGCCCAGCGCCCAGCCGCGGCTGGAGATGCCGTCGCGTTCGTCGGGGCCGCCGAGCTGCGGAAGGAACGAGTTGTAGACCACGATCGCGGCGCCGAAGGAGATGTTGGCGACCAGGAAGAGCGCCCCGCCGAGCAGGTAGCGGTCGCCGGTGACGAAGGCCATCGCGATGGTGGCGCCGGCGCCGGTGAACGCGGCGCCGCCGAGCAGCCGCTTCTTGTGTGCCGACCGGTCGGCGATCGCCCCGATGACCGGCAGCACGAACACGGTGAGGAACACCGACAGCGAGATCAGGTAGGGGTAGTAGGACCCGGCGGCGATCTTGATGCCCAGTGGGTAGACGGAGCCGTCGCAGGAGTCCGCGCCCAGTTCGCAGCCGGCCGCCAGCTCGGCGACGGTGGTCAGGAACGGGCCGAGGAACACGGTGATCACGGTGGTCTGGAACGCGGAGTTGGCCCAGTCGTAGATGTACCAGCCCCTGCGTTCCCGGCGGGTGCTCGCCGGAGGCGGGGTGTCGTCCACCGTGGGGGTCACGGTCTCGGCCATCGGGGGTCCTTCGATGGTCAGGCGGCCCAGTGGCCGCGGCTGCGGTAGACGTCGCGCAGCACGCCGACGTGATCGGTCATGATGCCATCCACGCCACGATCCAGTAAGTCGTGCATCTGGGCTGGTTCGTCGATCGTCCAGACGTGCACCTGCAGGCCGATGCGGTGGCAGTAGTCGAGGAACCGGCGGTCCACCACCGGCACCCGCCCGTAGTTCGGCGGCACCTGCGCGGCGACCACCGACGGGGGCAGTCGCAGCGGGCGTCCGTGCAGGGAGGCGAGCCGCAGCCGGGCGACCCCGCGCATGCCGAGGCTGGTGGCGACGCGCCCTTCGGTGAGCGCGCGCAGCCGGGTCAGGCGGGCGTCGCTGAACGAGGCCAGCAGCACCCGGTCGGCGGCGCCGGCCCGGGTCACGGTGGCGACCGTCGGCGCGACGCCGCTGTCGGCCTTCACGTCGATGTTGAAGCGGACCTGCGGCCAGGCGCCGAGCACCTCGTCGAGCCGGGGTACGACGGCCGCGCCGCCGACGCGTACCGAGGCGAGGTCGGCCCAGCTCATCTCGGCGATGCGCCCCGCCTCACCGGTGACCCGGCGCAGCGTCGGGTCGTGGAAGATCACCGCGACGCCGTCCGCGGTGGCGTGCACGTCGGTCTCCACGTACCGGTAGCCGAGCGCGATGGCCCGGGCGAACGCCTCGGTGGTGTTCTCGTCGCCCTCGGCGGCGCCGCCACGGTGGGCGAACGCCAGTGGCGCGGGCGCGTCGAGGTAGGCGGGTCGGGTCAACACGCGACGCAGTATGCCCTCGGTGGGTGGCCGGTGGGTGGCCGGCCGGCGTCTGTCGCCCGCTCGCGCCGCCGCCGGGCTCCGTGTTGATCGACTCGGCTTCCTGAAAGCCGGGGTGTCCGGAACGCGGGGATGCCCCGGTTTGCAGGAAACCGAGTCGACGCTCGGCGGGTCAGCCGGCGGGTCGGTGGATCAGCTGGAGGCTGCGCCGGATGCGGTCGCGGAACTCGTCCCTGGTGGCCGAGGTCGATTTCCAGGTCAGGGCGGCGGAGAAGAGCAGATCCATCACGTCGTGTCCGGTCAGGTCGGCGTGCAGCAGGCCGGGTGGGGCGGTGGCGGCGATGTGGGCGCTCAGCGTCGCCCGGGCCCGCTCCTGGTAGTCGTGGAACATCGAGCCCAACCGGGGTTCGCTGTTCTCCAGCAGTTCGTTGAGGTCGCGGGCCAGCGGGGTGTCGATGTACGGGCCCATCAGCGCGTCGAGCGCGGCTACGACTCCCGCGTCGAAGCTCAGCGAGCGGTCGGCGAGGTGGACCTCCATGGCCCGCTGGGCGCGCTCCAGGACGCCCTGCATGGTGGCGCGGTACAACTGTTCCTTGTTGGGGAACATCAGGTACAGGCCAGGTCGGGAAATGCCGGCCGCCCTGGCAACGGCCTCCATGGACGTCTTCTGGAATCCATAGCGGCCGAACACCCCGACCGCCGTCACAAGGACTGCGGCGCGCTTCGGGTCTTCGACGTCCATCTCAGTGTTGCTCACAGTAGACAGATTAGATGATCTTGCGAAAAATTGTCTAATTCGTCAGCCCTGGGGTGCGGCAAGCACCATCATCCCTGGTTGCGGCGGTGCGCGCGACTCGGGTCGCTGGGCCGACCGGGGTCGACGTGCCGGGGCAGGTCGGGTTCGTCGGGCCGCAGCGGGGCGAGGGTGTCGGTGAGCGCGTCGATGATCCGACCGGTGGCCCGGCGGGCGGCGCCGGGGCTCGCGGCGCTCGACTCGCCGAGGTCGACGGGCGCGCCGAAGTGCACCCGGATCACCGGGCGGCGCCACAGCGAGCGGGCGATGCCGCGCAGCATGCCCCGGGGCGCCTGGTAGGGCAGCACCTCGTGGGCGCCCCACTGGGCGACCGGGATGACCGGGGCGCCGCAGGCCAGGGCGAGTCGAGCCGCGCCGGTCTTGCCGCGTTCGGGCCACATGCCGGGGTCCAGGCCGATGCGTCCCTCGGGGTAGATGAGGATCACCGACCCGCGGGCGACGGCTGTGGCGGCGTCGTCGAGGGCCCGGTGCACGGCGCTGGTGCCCCGGTCGACGCGGATGTGCCCGGCGTGGCGCATGGCGGCGCCGAGCACCGGGGCGCGGAACAGGCCGGCGGTCGCCATGATCCGGGGGGCGATGCCCCGGGTGTGGCAGGCGGCGGCCATCACGACCGGGTCGAACGGGCTGATGTGGTTGGCGGCCAGCACCAGCGGGCCGCGACGCAGGTGCGCCGGCACGTCGCCGGTGACCTCGATGCGGGCCAGCAGGCCGACCAGGATCCGGGTCAGCAGGAGGGCGCCGCGCCAGATCAGCGGCGGTTGCCAGGGGGAGTACGCGGTGTCCATCAGCGCGACATCGTCGCACGCGGCGGCGGGGTCGCGAGGGTGGGACGGCCGGTTGGCCGGGGTGATCAGGGTCATTGGTCCCGGGCCGGTTCGGGTCGCCCGGCCCTGCCCAATCCTCTACGACAAGCAGTAGTATTTACTACGTCTCGTAGTACGAACAGCTGGGGGTTTCAGGTGGACGCGTTGGACGTCGCCCGGTGGCAATTCGGTGTCACCACCGTCTACCACTTTCTCTTCGTGCCGTTGACCATCGGCCTGTCCGTGCTGGTGGCCATCCTCCAGACGATGTGGCACCGCACCGGCAACGAGCGCTACCTCAAGCTCACCAAGTTCTACGGCAAGCTGTTCCTGATCAACTTCGCGATGGGCGTGGTCACCGGCATCGTGCAGGAGTTCCAGTTCGGCATGAACTGGAGCGACTACTCACGCTTCGTCGGCGACATCTTCGGCGCACCCCTGGCCATCGAGGCGCTGGTCGCGTTCTTCCTCGAATCCACCTTCATCGGCCTGTGGATCTTCGGCTGGGACCGGCTGCCCAAGCGGGCGCACCTGGCCAGCATCTGGGCCGCCGCGATCGGCACCAACCTGTCCGCGTACTTCATCCTCGCGGCCAACTCGTTCATGCAGAACCCGGTCGGCTACCGGATCAACCCCGACAGCGGACGCGCCGAGTTGACCGACTTCCCGGCCGTGCTCACCAACAAGGTCGCCCTCATCACGTTCCCGCACACCCTGGCCGGCTCGTTCCTGGTCGCCGGCTCGCTGGTCGTGGCCGTCGGCCTCTACCACGTGATCCGCAACCGCGACTCCGCCGACACCGGCGCGTACCGCTTCGCCACGAAGTTCGGCTCCTGGGTGGTCCTGGTCGCCTCCGCCGCCGTGCTGTTCACCGGCGACATCCAGGGCAAGATCATGACCGACGTGCAGCCGATGAAGATGGCCGCCGCCGAGGGCCTCTACACCACCGAGAGCCCCGCCTCGTTCTCCGTACTCACCATCGGCAGCCTCGACGGCAGCCGCGAGGTGTTCGCCCTCAAGATCCCGTACCTGCTGTCGTACCTGGGCACCGGCGACCCGAACGGCACCGTGCACGGCATCAACGACCTGCAGGCCCAGTACGCCACCCAGTACGGCGCGGGCAGCTACACCCCGATCATCCCGGTCACCTACTGGAGTTTCCGCTTCATGATCGCCTTCGGGATGGCCGCCGCCGCGATCGCCCTGCTGGTGCTCTGGAGCCAGCGCAAGGGCCGCACCCCGAGCAGCAGGTGGCTGCTGCGCGCCGGGCTGGCCATGCCGGTGCTGCCGCTGCTGGCCAACTCCTTCGGCTGGATCTTCACCGAGATGGGCCGCCAGCCGTGGATCGTGTTCGGCGAGATGCTCACCCGCAACGGGGTGTCCCGCAGCGTCTCGCTGACCGAGGTGCTCACCTCGTTCACCGCCTTCACGCTCATCTACGCCACCCTCGCCGTGATCGAGGTGAAGCTGCTGCTGCGCTACGCCAAGGCCGGCGTGCCCGACGTCAGCGAAGAGCACCCCATCGACGACACCCACGACGACGCCGAGCGCCCGCTCGCCTTCGCCTACTGATCCCGGAGCCCATCGTGGAACTGACCACCATCTGGTTTCTCCTCGTCGCCGTGCTGTTCACCGGGTACTTCATCCTGGAGGGCTTCGACTTCGGCGTCGGCATGCTGCTGCCCGTGCTCGGCCGTGACGACCGGGAACGCCGCGTTCTGATCAACACCATCGGCCCGGTCTGGGACGGCAACGAGGTGTGGCTGATCACCGCCGGTGGCGCCATGTTCGCCGCGTTCCCCGAGTGGTACGCCACCCTGTTCTCCGGCTTCTACCTGCCGCTGCTACTGATCCTGCTGGCCCTGATCGCCCGGGGGGTCGCGTTCGAGTACCGGCACAAGCGCCCGGAGGCGTCCTGGAAGCGCCGCTGGGACACCGCGATCGTGGTCGGCTCGCTGCTGCCGGCGATCCTGTGGGGCGTCGCCTTCGCCAACATCCTGCGCGGTGTGCCGCTGGACGCCGACCACGAGTACGTCGGTGGCCTGGTGGACCTGCTCAACCCGTACGCCCTGCTCGGTGGCGCGACCACCCTGGCGTTGTTCCTCACCCACGGCGCGGTGTTTCTCGCCCTGAAGACCACCGGCGACATCCGGGAGCGCGCGGGCGCGCTCGCGGTGCGCCTGGGCGTCGGCGCCGCCGTGCTGGCGGTCGGGTTCCTGACGTGGACGCTGAACATCCGCTCCAGCGCGGCGGCCGTCGTGCTCGCCGTCGGCGCGGCTCTCGCCCTGCTCGGTGGTCTGGCCGCCGCCCGGGTACGCCGGGAGGGCTGGGCGTTCACCGGCACGGCCGTGGCGATCGGTCTGGCCGTGGCGACCCTGTTCGCGGCGCTGTTCCCGAACGTGCTGCCGTCCACGCTGGACGCGGCCGGCACGCTGACGGCCACCAACGCCGCCTCCACCCCGTACACCTTGAAGATCATGACCTGGGTGGCGGTGATCTTCACCCCGATCGTGCTGGCATACCAGGGCTGGACCTACTGGGTGTTCCGCAAGCGCATCGGCGTGGCCAACATTCCGCAGCACTGAGCGCACGTCGCCGCCCTGCCCCGCCGCGCCGATCATGGAGTCGTGGTGCCAGTTTGGGGCGGTAAGAGAGACTTTGTCGCCCACCACAACTCCATGATCGGCGCGGCGCGGGGTGGCGCGAGGTGGGGCCGGTAACCGCACCGGGCGGTTAATCGGGGGTCGCCGACGGGCCGCCCCGCTAGGGTGTGCCGATGCCCGAGCCCGTGCACGTCCGTGAACTCACCGCCGACGACCTCGACGCCGCCTGGGAGTTGGGCCGGTTCGCGTTCGGTTCCGACCCGGAGCGTCCCGCGCAAACCACCGCCGTGGTGCCCGGCCTGACCCGGTACGGCGCGTTCGACGGCAACGGTCGGCTCCTGGGCAAGGCCGTCGACCTGAGCCACGACCAGTGGTGGTCCGGGCGGGCGGTGCCGGCGGCCGACGTGGCCGGAGTGGCGGTGGCGCCCGAGGCCCGCGGTCGGGGTGTGGCCCGGGCCATGCTCACCGCCCTGCTGCGCGGCGCCCGCGAGCGAGGGGCGGCGGTCAGCGCGCTCTACCCGACCGTCGCCGCCCCCTACCGGGCCTGCGGGTGGGAGGCCGCCGGGGTGCTGCGTACCGTCGACCTGGCCACCGCCGCGCTGCCCCGGTACCGGCCCTCCCCGGACCTGACCGTGCGGGCCGGCACGGTGACCGACCTGCCCGCCGTCGCCGACCTGTACGAGCGGGTCACCCGGCACCGCAACGGCATGCTGACCCGCCGGGGTGAGCTGTTCGACTTCTTCGCCGCCGACGGGGGTCTGCCCGGCGACGGCCTGACCCTCGTCGAGCGCGACGGCGACCTGGTCGGGTACGCCACCTGGCAGCGGGGTCGCGGCTACGGCACCGAATCGGTGCTCACCGTCGACGAGGCCCTGGCCGTCACCCCCGAGGCCGCCCGGGAGATCGTCGGGGTGCTCGGCAGCTGGGCCAGCGTCGCGCCGACGCTGCGGCTGTGCCCGCTCGACGGCGACGCGGTGAGCGCCTGCCTGCCGTTGGAGTCGGCCCGCGACCACCAGCGGGACCTGTGGATGCACCGACCGGTCGACGTCGCCCGGGCGGTGAGCGCGCGGGGGTGGCCGGCCCACACCCGAGGCGTCGTCGACTTCACCCTCACCGACGCGCTCGCCGAGTGGAACACCGGCACCTGGCGGTTGACCGTCGCCGACGGCACCGCCGAGCTGGCCCGGGTCGACGGCGACGCGGACCTGGGGTTGGACGTACGCGGTTTCGCCCTGCTCTACGCCGGAGCCGCCCGCGCCCACTCGGTCGCGCAGGCCGGGCTGCTGCACCACAGCCCGGGTGTCGACCCTGCCGCGCTCGACCTCCTGGGCGCCGGAGGCCCGGCACAGTTGCTCGACTACTTCTGACCAGCGTTCCCGGAGCCGGGCGTTCGGGCGCGGACCTACTCCGAGGATCGCCCGTCGGGGACGATCGCGAGTCCGCCTCGGCGGTACGGTGTGCCGGTGGAAATTCTGGCGCGGGTCCACTCGAAAGCGACGGTGCAGCGGCTGCTGTGCCACCCCCGCCTTCCGCTGGTGGCCGGTTGGGATGCTGACCGTCCGGCGATCAGGATCTGGGAGTACGGGGACGGGCAGCTGCGCGAGTGCGGGACCGTCGGCGCGGGTTCGGCCGCCTACGGCGACGACGTCGGCTATGAGCGGTCCAAGCGGACACCCTCCGCCGCCTGGCATCCGGGCGAGGCGCTGCTGGTGGTGGCGGACGCCGAGAGCGCCACCGGCTGGACGCCGTCGGGGACCTCGCCGGTCGACGGCTTTGCGCCGACTGAGTATCAACGCGAGGTGGCGTTCAGTCCGGACGGCCGGACGCTCTGGTTGTCGCCCGCCGACGGAGAGGACGGCTGGGAACAGTCTGTCGCGCTCGACCTCGCCTCGGGAACGACCTCCATCGGCCCTAGGTGGGACACCGGGGTGGTCGGGCATCCGGCCGGCGGGCTCGTGTGCACCCTCCAGAGCGACCAAGGTGCCACGCTGGTGCTCTTCTCTGAGGACACCGAGCCGGTGCTGCGGCCGTTGCGCCGTGCGCTGGTCCTGGACTGCGACGGCTACGAGGCACCGATCTTCAGCTCCGACGGTCGGCACTTCGCCGTACGCGGCAACGCGTACGACAATTCGCTGGAGGTGTTCGAGTTCCCCTCGCTACGACGTGTCCTGAGCATGACGCTGGGGGAGCCGAGTCCGGGGTACCCGTACCCGCAGGAGTGGCTGGACGAGATGCACGCCTGGTCCCGCCACAACGTCGTGTTCGGTGCGTTGCCGGGCGTCCTCTGGATCGGGACACCCGAGGGCGCCCTGGTCGAGCTGGAGATCGACGGGAAGCGGGCGACCGAGCACGAGGTGCTGCCCGGGGTGGCGGTAACGGCGCTGGCGGCTACCGCCGCCGGTGACCTCGTCGTCGCGAGCAACGACGGCGTGCTTCTGCTGCTGTCGGCGGAAAGAACTGCCCCGGGTGAGGCGCCCAGGGCCGCGGTGACCGAGTTCCTCGCCGCCACCTCCGAGGCGCCGGTTGTCGACATGGACCAACTCGACCTCACTGACGGGACGCGGACCTGGCAGCCGGGTGACCTGGAAGTGGTCAGCGAGGACTCCGGGACCGACCCGTCCTGGCTGAGGATCCGGGCGGCCATGAACCCACTCACCTGAGCCGCTGTCGGGTCAGGCGGTGCCCGCCAGTTCGTCGTTCGCTCGCTGGGTGACCAGGGTGAGCACCCGGGCGGCGGCGGCGAGTTCGTCGGCCGGGATGTCCCCGTACAACCGGGCGGTGAGGCCCGCCACGGCGTCGGCGACGCGGGCCTGTGTGGCGTGACCGATGTCGGTGAGCCTTACGTGCGGGGCGGGCCCGTCGACCTGGACGACGCCGGCGTCGACGAGTTGGTCGACCACCTGGCGGACGGCCGGTTCGTCGACCTTGAGGGTGCTGGTGACCCGGTGCACGAGCCGGGCCCGCTCGACGGGGCCGGCGGCGAGGACGTTGAGCGCGACCACCTGACCGAAGCTGAGCCCGAGCGGGGCGACGGCGCGTTCGAGCAGGGCCCGGGTGGCGTAGTGGGCTTGGCCGATGACCTGGCCGTTGAGGGTGGGGACGGTGGACATGGAACCTCCTTCGAAACGTTGGCTGAACCAACGTTGGAGCCGCCAACGTAACACCCGATCGTGGGTCGCGCCAACGATTACTGGTAGGCTGCACCCATGGATGCCGTGGCCCCGCAGTCACCCGCCGGGCTCAGCACCACCCCGACCTGGCTGCTCAGCCAGACCGCCAGCCACGCCGGTCGCCTGCTCAGCGAGGGCTTCGCCGCGCACGACCTGCGCGGCTACCACTACCGGCTGCTCGCCGCGCTCGCCGAGGACGGCCCGGCGAGTCAGGCCGACCTCGGCCGCCGCTGCGGCATCGACCGCAGCGACGTCGTGGCGGCCATCAACGACCTGGCCGGCCGAGGGCTCGTGGTGCGCGCCCCCGACCCGGCCGATCGCCGCCGCAACGTCATCAGCATCACCGACGCCGGCGCCGACGAGGCCCGCCGGCTGGGCGACACCCTCGAGCGCGTCCAACGTGACCTGCTCGCCCCGCTGTCCGCCACCGAGCGCGACCAGCTGACCCGCCTGCTCACCCGGCTGCTGGCGCACCACAACCGGCAGTGACCCGCCTCATCGGGCCTCGCGCAGCTCCGCCAACCGGGCCTCGATCTCGGCCAGCTCGGCGCGCAGCTTCTCCGCCTGCTGCTCCGCCTCGGCCCGCTCGGTGCCGAGGATCTGCTCCACCGCCTCCTGCACACCGGGCACGTCGACCAGGCCCACCATCTTCAACGCCTCCGCCGGCTTCACCACGTACGGCTTCGCCAGAGCCTTGCTGCCCTGCTGCGCGGCGACGGTCCACTCACCGTCGGCGTACGCCAGCGTCACCGTGAGACCCGCGGGACCCTTCGGCTTGACGGCCTTGACCGCCCGCCGCGCCGGCGGCTTCTCCGTCTGCTCCACCTTCGGCTCCTCCTGTCGCTGCGCGGGCACCCGCGGCGTGTCCAACACGAACTCCGGCGCCGCCGCCACCGGCGACTCCTGCGGCTCCGGCTCCGGTTTCGGCTCCACCACCCGACGCGTCACTCCCTTGGGCGCCATGGCCAGGTCCGCGGGGGAGAACGGCAACTCGTCGCGGCCGAAACGCACCACCACGAACTCGTCGGACACCTCAGGGTCGGTCAGCTCGATCACCTGACCGACCTGACCGGCGATCTGCCCCGCCGACGCGGTGAACACCACCCGCGGCTTACGCCCGGCAGCCAACGCCTCCCGGATGCTCTGCACCTCGCTAGTGGACAAACCCTGGCCGGCATCCATCACAACCCTCTTCCGTACACCTGTTTGATTGCTGTCTTGATACCAGCCGGCTGCGACACCCGCCGCACAGGGCTCGCACCCACTCAGCCGCCCAACGCCCGCAGCGCCCGGTCCGCGTGGTCGTTCATGCTGACCTCACTGTGGATCACCTCGATGACCCGACTGTCGGCGCCGATGACGAACGTCATCCGCTTCGTGCTCAACGGCCCCAACGGCAGCCGCCGCTTCACCCCGAACTGCTGCGCCACCGTCCCGTCCTCATCCGAGAGCAGCGGATAGTCGAACCCGTTGAGCTTGGAGAACTCCGCCTGCTTCGCCACCGGGTCGCGACTGATGCCCACCCGGGACGCGCCCAACGCCGTGAACTCCGCCGCGAGGTCCCGGAAGTGGCAGCTCTCCGCCGTGCACCCACGGGTCATCGCCCCCGGGTAGAAGAACAGCACCACCGGCCCCGCCGCCAGGAACTCCGACAGCCGCCGCGGCGTGCCCGTCTCATCCGGCAGCTCGAAATCCTCGACCACGTCGCCGACACCCACACTCGCCACCGCGCACCTCCATCGTCGGACCGGACAGGCGGTGAGCGTAAGCGATCAAGCCCAGAGCGCCGCCACCTCCTCGAGCACCGCGGCGGCCTGGGCCCGCCCGGCCCGCGCCGCGCCCGCCCGCCGGGCCGGGTCCAGCACGTTGCGGCCGATCGCCGTGCGCGCCGCCGCGTCCGGCGTCAGCACCGACACCCGCGACCCGGCCGCCCGCAACCCGTCGACCTGCGCCGACAGCCGCGGCATCGGCCCGATCGCCGCCGACGTCGGTGCGAGCACCAGCACCCGCTCGGCGCCGGCCGCGAGGTCCGCGTTCACCGTCGAGCGCATCCCACCGTCGACGAAACGGCGCGCGCCGATCGTCACCGGCGGCCACACCCCGGGCACCGCGCAACTGGCGCCCACCGCGTCCACCAGGGACACCTCGCTGTCCCGGTCGAACACCACGAACTCACCGGACGACGCGTCCACCGCCGTGACCAGCAGCCGCCGCTGCGGCCACTCCCGGGCCGGCAGACGGGCCTCGATCACCGCGCGTCGCGACGCCTCCGACGGGGTACGCGCCGCCAACGCCATCGCTCCGATCCGGGCCCGGGAGCGCGCCGCGTCGCGGGTACGACCACCAGCCCACACCAGCCGCGCCAGCGTCGCGAAGCCCAACCGCGCCGCCACCTCACTCGACGGGGGCGCCAACTGCTCCTCGTAGAACCGCTGCACGGACAACCCGGAGCACACCAGCGCCCCGACCACCGAACCCGCCGACGTCCCCACCACCAGGTCCGCCTCGGTGACCGGCACGCCCCGCTCGACCAGACCCGCCAGCAGCCCCAGCTCCCAGGCCACCCCGGTCACCCCGCCACCACCGAGCACCAACGCCCGCCGCATGTGACTCTCCTCTCGACGACCGACCCGCGCCGGTCACGGTAGCGTCGGCACGACACCTGCGCAGCCGTCAGCACTCCGGGAGGCACCGTGGCACCCGTCACCGTCATCACCGGCGGTGGTCGCGGCATCGGCGCGGCCACCGCCCGCCGCCTCGCCAACGCCGGTCATCACGTCGCCGTCTGCTACCGCCGCGACGAAGCCGCCGCCACCGCCGTCCTGGCCGACCTGCGCGCCGCCGGCGCACAGGCCATCGCGGTACGCGCCGACACCACCGACCCCGACCAGGTCGCCGCGCTGTTCGACGCGGCCGCCGACCTCGGCCCGCTCACCGGCCTGGTCAACAACGCCGGGGTCACCAGCCCGATCGGGCCCTTCACCGAGTTGCGCGTCGACGACCTGCGCCGCGTCGTCGACGTCAACCTCGTCGGCTACGTCCTCTGCGCCCAGCAGGCCGCCCGCCGGCTGACCGACGGCGGCGCGATCGTCAACGTGTCGTCGGCCGCCGCGACCCTCGGCAGCCCCGGCGAGTACGTGCACTACGCCGCCGTGAAGGCCGCCACCGACACCCTCACCGTCGGCCTGGCCAAGGAACTCGCCCCGAAGGGCATCCGGGTCAACGCCGTCGCACCCGGCATCGTGCGCACCGACATCCACGCCGACTCCGGCGTACCCGACCGCGCCGACACCGCCGTCGGTCGCATCCCGCTGGGCCGCGCCGGTGAACCCGACGAGATCGCCGCCGCCATCGCCTGGCTGCTCGGCCCCGACGCCTCGTACGCCACCGGCACGGTCCTGCGGGTCTCCGGCGGTCTCTGACCTCTCGTTCGCCCAGTCAGAGACCGCCGGGGCCGGCTCAGTGGGTGAACAGCTTCGCCGCGGTGATGACGGTCTGCGTCACCCCGTAGCCCAGCAGCGCCGCCACCACCAACCAGGAAATCCACAACCGGGCCTGCTGCCCGGATCGGCTGTCGTCGCTCATCGCGTACCACTCCTCTGCGCGGTCCTGTCCTCGTCAACGTCCCGATCCGCCGACGGCTCGTGGTAGCGCTGCGGCACCGGCCGCACCAACAGGTTCGCCACGAAGCCCACCGCCAGCACCCCCACCATCGTGAACAGCGCCGGCCGGTACGCCGCCGCCGTCAACGAACCCGGCTCACCCTGCGCGTCGAGGAACCCGTTGACGATCAGCGGACCCGCGATCCCCGCCGCCGACCAGGCGGTCAACAACCGGCCGTGGATCGCACCGACCTGGAACGTGCCGAACAGATCCCGCAGGTACGCCGGCACGGTCGCGAACCCCCCGCCGTAGAACGACAGGATCACGCACGCCAACAACACGAACAGCGCAGTCGCCGTCTGCCCCACGAGAGCCAGCAGCGCGTACAGCACCATCCCGACACCCAGGTACACCATGTAGATCGGCTTGCGGCCGATGACGTCCGACGTCGACGACCACACGAACCGGCCCGCCATGTTGAACAGCGACAGCAGACCCACGAAACCGCCGGCCGCGGCGACGCTCACCGCCGAGGTGCCGTTGTCCCGGAAGAAGTCCTGGATCATCGGGCTGGCCTGCTCCAGGATGCCGATGCCCGCCGTGACGTTGCAGAACAACACCACCCACAGCAGCCAGAACGAGCGGGTCTTCACCGCGTTCGCCGCCGACACGTTCGCCGTGGTGACCAGCGGCTTCGCCGCGACGCTCGCCGGGTCGAAGCCGGCCGGACGCCAGCCCTCCGCGGGCACCCGCACGTTCGCCACCCCGAACATCATGATCGCGAAGTAGCCCAGACCGAGCGTCACGAACAACCACACCAGGGCGCTGCCCGACGCCGTCGACCCCGCGTTGGACGGGTCGTAACCGGCGTCGAAGAACGACAACAACTGTCGGGACAGGGGAGAGGCGACCATCGCCCCACCACCGAACCCCATGATCGCCAACCCGGTGGCCAGACCCGGCCGGTCCGGGAACCACTTGATCAACGTGGAGACGGGGGAGATGTACCCGATGCCCAGACCGATGCCGCCGAGCAACCCGTAGCCCAGATACAGCAACCACAGCTGCTTCGTGGCGATGCCCAGCGAGCCCACCAGAAAGCCCGCCGCCCAGAAACAGGCCGAGACGAACATGGCCTTACGCGGGCCGTTCGCCTCCACCCAGGTCCCGGCCACGGCGGCGGACAACCCGAGCATCACGATCGCGATACTGAAGATCACCCCGATCGCCGTCTGACTGGCGTCGAAGTGGGCGATCAGCGAGTTCTTGTAGACGCTGGTCGCGTAGACCTGGCCGATGCAGAGGTGGATGGCCAACGCCGCCGGGGGAATGAGCCACCTGCTGTAACCGGGCGGCGCGACGGTGTGCCGACGATCGAGTGCGGAAAGCATGCGGTGCTTCCTCTCCGAGGAGGACGAAGGACGTCCCGCACAACGTGCCCACACCACACCCCCACGGCAAACCTCACCGTCGCCGGACGGTCATCCCGGTGAGCTGAGCGGTCAGTCAGCGCCCCAACCGCTACCGCAGGTCCGGGGTGTGCCAGCCGCCCGCCAACGCGTCGGCGTCCGCCGGACCCCAACTGCCCTTCTCGTACGACTGCACCGGCGCCGCCAGATCGAGGATCGGCTCGACGATGCGCCACTCCTGCTCGATCGTCTCCTCGCGCGCGAAGCGCAGGTGCTGCCCATCCATCGCGTCGTCGAGCAACCGCTCGTACGCCTCCTGACGGCGACCCAACGCCGCGCCGAAGTCGACCGACAGGTCCACCGGACGGCTCGCCACCTCGGCGCCCGGGCTCTTCGCCTGGATCGACATCGTGATGCCGTCACCACGCCCGAGACGGAACCGCAGCAGGTTCGCGGCCGTCACCGTGCCCCGCTCGGCCGGGATGAGCGACCGCTGCGGCTGCTTGAACTCGACCACGACCTCCGTCGCCGTCCCCGGCAGGGACTTACCGGTCCGCAGATAGAACGGCACACCCGCCCAGCGGGGGGAGTCGATCGTCAACCGGGTGGCGACGAACGTCTCCGTGTTCGAGTCCGCAGCGACACCCGGCTCGTCGCGGTACCCGGCGTACTGCCCCCGTACCGTGGACTGCGGCGACAGCGCCTCGATCTGGCGCAGCACCGCGACCTCCGCCTCACGGAACGCGGCCGCGTCGTCAGTGGCGGGCGCCTCCATCGCGACCAGCGCGACAACCTGCAGAATGTGGTTCTGCAACACGTCACGGGTGGCGCCGACGGTGTCGTAGAACCCGGCCCGACCCTGCGTGCCGAAACCCTCCGCGAGAGTGACCTGAATGTTGTCGATGTGCTCGTTGTTCCACAGCGGCTCGAACAGCCGGTTGGCGAACCGGAAGGCGTAGAGGCCCTCGACGGCTTCCTTACCGAGGTAGTGGTCGATGCGAAACACCCGCTCCGGGTCGAAGGTCGCCCGCAGCGTGCGGTCCAACTCACGGGAGGACTCCACGTCACGCCCGAACGGCTTCTCCACGATCACCCGACCCCGGTCGGCCAGACCGACCTCCGCGAGACCGTCGACGACGGCACCGAACACCGCCGGAGGAATCGCCAGGTAGAAGACCGGTCGCTCCGCACCCCGCAGACGCTCCGCCAGCCGCTGATAGGTGACCGGGTCCGCGTAGTTGCCGGAGATCATCGAAAGGTTGCCCGCCAGCCGGTCGAAAGTCTCGTCGTCGACCTCGTCGTTGGCCTCGGCAACAGACTTGCGGGCCATCGTGACGAGCTGTTGATCATCCCAGGGGGAGCGGGCCACCCCGATCACCGGGACGTCCAGGCGGTCGCGCCGGGTCAACTCGTACAGCGCCGGGAACAGCTTCTTCGAAACGAGGTCTCCCGTGACGCCGAACAGCACGACCGCGTCTGAGCGCATGCGCATGGCACTTCCATTCGATCATCAGAATCTGATCTTCCAACCGGAGAACAGCCCGGCTGCCGCAGAGAATTCCCCTGCACACGGCGCACGTGAGGTCGGCTACACCATTGGGCCGACAGGCTTCTACGTTAAGGAAGGTTTACAGTACAGGCGCGGTACCGATAGCGTGCGAGTCTAATCGATTAAGGTCGATCATGACGAGGCCTGGAGGTACCGTGCGTCGCCGACACACCACCACACGGCTGCTGGCCATAGCCGCACTCGCGCTACCACTCATCCTGCCCGCAACTCCGGCCGCCGCCGCAGCCACCGCACCGCCCCGGCAGCTGAGCGACGTCATCCCCGCACCGGTCGAAACCCGACCCGACGCCCACAACGCCTTCCGGATCAGCCCACTGACCGTCATCCGCACCACCCCCGGCTCCGCCGCCGCCTGGCACGTCGGCCGCCAACTCGCCGAGACGATGCGCCCCGCCACCGGCCACCCCCTGCCCGTCCTACCCGTACGCTCCACCCCGCTACCCGAGATCGCCCTGCTCATCGGGGGAGCGGACGACCGCATCGGCCAGCAGGGCTACCAACTCGACGTCACCCGCCGCGGCGTGACGATCCGGGCCAACACCCCCGCAGGCCTGTTCGCCGGCACACAGACACTGCGTCAACTGCTGCCCGCCGAGATCGAGGCACCCCACCGGCAACCCACCACCTGGACGGTCCCCGGTGGACGAATCGTCGACTACCCGCGCTTCGCCTACCGAGGCGCGATGCTCGACCTCGCACGGCACTTCCACACCGTCGACGAGATCACCGCCTACGTGGACCTGCTCAGTCAGTACAAAATCAACTACCTGCACCTCCACCTGACCGACGACCAGGGCTGGCGCATCCAGGTCGACTCCTGGCCCCGCCTCACCACCGTCGGCGGCGGACCAGGCACCGGCGTCGACGGCACCGGACCGGGATACCTCACCAAGGCCGACTACAAGGCCGTCGTCGCCTACGCCGCCGCGCGACACATCACGATCATCCCCGAGATCGACATGCCGGGGCACACCAACGCCGCCCAGTCGACGTACCCCGAACTCAACTGCGACGGCGTCGCGCCACCCCCGCGCACCGACATCGCGGTCGGCTACAGCTCCCTCTGCATCAACGACGAACTCACCTACCGCTTCGTCGAGGACGTCATCCGCGAACTCGCCGCCATCACCCCCGGGCCATTCCTACACATCGGCGGCGACGAAGCCCACGCGACCACCGACGAGGACTACCGCACCTTCATGAACCGCGTCCTGCCCCTGGTCGCCAAGTACGGCAAACGCGCCTCCGGCTGGAACGAGATCATGCAGGCCGACCCGCCCACCGACGTCGTCGCCCAGTTCTGGGGCACCGGCACCACCAACGCCGACCTGGCCGAGGCCGCCGCCCGCGGCAACAAGGTCATCATGTCGCCGGCGAACAAGTCCTACCTGGACATGAAGTACGACGCCACCACCCGCCTCGGCCTGCGCTGGGCCGGCCTGATCGAGGTCTCCGACGCATACGGCTGGGACCCCGCCACCCGGGTGACCGGAGTCGGCGAGAACGCCATCCTCGGCGTCGAGGCACCACTGTGGTCCGAAACCTTGCGCAGCCTCGACGACATCGAATACATGGCCTTCCCACGCCTGCCCGCGATCGCCGAACTCGGCTGGTCGACGGCAGTCAGCCACGACTGGGAGTCATTCCGGACGCGACTGGGGGAGCAGGCACCCCGCTGGCGCCTGCAACAGGTCAACTTCTACCCGTCCCCCCAGGTGCCCTGGCTCTGAGGCGTACCGTCAGAAAAGCCTTCCCCGTTACGGGTGCGCGCGATTCCAAACCTTCCCCCAGAGCCGCACCTCAATCACGGACAGGTGACGCGCCCGGGCAGCGCCCTGCGCACCTGGCCCTCGCAGCCCCTGCCCATGCCGCAACGACCCCCGCCCGACCCGCAGACTGCCGCGCTCAGGGCGGTCGGCCGCCCAGAACAACCTCGCTAGGATCCACTCATGAGCCTCGCGGTCGACAAGTCGACGGACGCCGGACCGTCAGTCGTCTGCCTGCCCATGTTCAGCGCCACTCGCGCCGCGACCGCCGCCGCCTTCGCCCCAACCTTCACGGGCACCGGCCTACGACAGACCTACCTGGACCTGCCGGGCCACGGAGACTCCCCAGCCAATTGCCGTCCGACCTCCCAGGCGGTAATGGACACCGTCTGCGCCTGGCTCGACCGCCACGTCGACGCCCCCGTCCTCCTGGCAGGCGCGTCCTACGGCGCCTACCTGGCCGCCGGCATAGCGCGCCAGCGGCCCGACCTCGTCCGCGGGCTTCTCCTCGTCTGCCCGGGCGTCACCATCGCCCCGGCAAGCCGGACCCTGCCCGAACTCGACCCACCTGACGCGCCCCCGGGCTGGCTCGACGACGCCCCCACCGACCTGCGCGCCCACCTCGACGTGGCACTGGGACACCGCACGCCGGCAGTCGTCGCAACAGTGCTCGCGGCACTGCGGTCCGGCGGCCCCGGCGACGACAAGTTCCAGGAAGAACTCCGCACCGGCACCGGGTACGCGCTCCCCGACGAGGACGCCGACATCACCTTCGACGGTCCGGTCAGCGTCATCACCGGCCGCCAGGACGGCATCGTCGGCTACGCCGACCAGTTCCACGCCATGCGCCACTATCCCCGAGGCACCTTCACCACCGTCGACGCAGCCGGGCACTACCTTCCATTCGAGCAACCCACGCTTCTGCGGTCACTCACCCAGGACTGGCTGCACCGCGCCCGCACCTGAGGCCAGCGCGACCTCGGCACGGCAAGACAGGGGAGACCAGTGATGCTCGACGACATGGGGGTTCTGCGCAGCGCGGTGGGGGACTACCGAGCGGCGGCGACAGCCTTCGGTGCCGCCTGGCGTGCTGAGGGCGACCGGATCGAAGGTCTGCCTGTCGACGAGCTCTGCCGGATCTTCGATGTGGACCGCATCGCCGACCAACCGATCTGGCTCAACACCCAGGCCCTGCCGTCCGCGAGGGTCCTACCCGACGGCGCGTATCCGTTGGTCTGGGACAAGGCCGAAACCCTTCTCGGATACCTGTCCTTCGCAGTCGGAATCCCATTCAACTGGCGGCATCAACTGCCGCTGTTCATCTGCGAGCACATCGTCTTCACGTTCGTGCTCGCCGGTCACAACGAGGGAGAGATCTGGCGCTACCAGATCGGTGCCGACGACTGGAACCCGGTTCGCGCCGCCCCCAGCCTGGCCACCCTGTTCACCGAATGGAACAGGGGGTTCGCCGCCAACGTCTACTTCCACTCGCCGTACGACAGTTGGCTTCACGTCGGAGACGCCGAGAACGACCAACGCGACCCATTCGATGTGCTGCTGGAACGAGGCCTCGATCCGTTCTCCTTTCCCGTGGACATCTCACAGTGGTCCCACGGGGATCTGCTACGTGCGCGGCAACTGGAGTGCGGTGTCGACGTCGACCGCGCCGACGCCTTCGAGAGCACTGAGGAAGTGCTCTTCTCCATTGACAGGGCGCTTTCCGACCTGCGGAGATGATCTGGAGGCGTCACCGTCGACGCTTCCGGGCGGGATCAGACCCGGCCCGTACCAGCGCGTACGTGGAGTTCGATAATGCACATTATGTAAAGCTACGTTATCTGACGGTCCCCTCGGCCGCCGCTGCTGGCAGTGTCAGTCGCGCGTCAGTCCCGGCGGGCACGCGTCCTCGTCGGGTCGCACGCGGCGGGCACTGACCAGCGGGTTGCGTTGCAGCCCGGCGATGACAGCGGCGCTGCCGCCGACGTCGGTCCAGGTGTCGTCCCACAGGGCGGAGACGAGCCAGGAGTGATCTGCTGGGAAGAACAGATCGGGCAGCGGACCGTCACCGCGCATGTGACCCGTTCGCCAGGTGAGGGCCTGCTCGGGTCCCGCTTCGACCAGGACGTAGGGCCAACCCCAGTAGAGCGACACCCTCGGGACACGCGGAAAGACGACGTCGTGCGCGCCGGTGTCGAGATAGCCCAGCCACCAGGGCTGCTCCGGGGTACGTGCCGCCAGCTCGCGGACCACGGCCTGTTCGTGGGCGTCCACACCGACACCCTCCGGCGGGTGGAAGGTGGCGTACGCGTCGAAGACCTCCGGGATCGCGGTGGTGATCGCGAGGCCCTGTGTGGTGTGGCCGGCGAGCCAGGCGATGTCTCTGGCCGTGCCGATCCGCCAGTTCCGTCCGTCCTTGTGGACGTCCAGGGGCTGTGTCGAGGCGACGTCGTCGTCGTGGTGTCCAGCCACGATGGCGGGCGATGCTGAGGGAGCCCACCCGGGTGCGCCGGCCGGCCGCCACTGGTGCCCCTCGGGGCAGGCCATGTCGATGGGGTGGGCCGGGTCCCGGTAGACGGTGGGCATACCGGGTCGACCACAGACGGGGCAGGTGGCGACGGGCGACGTCATGCCACGCACGATACGTGCAGCTCAAGCGGCGCCCCTGGCCTGCGACGCGGGGCGAGCCGATGTGTCGCTCGGATGTGTCGCTCGGCGCCTGTAGAGCTGCCCCATCCGTGGGGCGCGCCGACCATCGGCGCAGGGACCACCCGCAGCGGCGCAGAGACCGCCCCACGGATGGTCACCTACCCACAGTGTGATGGCGTTTGTCGGGACGTGATCGGCTTCGAGGAACCACCACCACTGGTCTGCGCAGCCGAGGATCACCCGCCCCACGGACGGGGCAGCTCTACAGGCACCCGAGCAGGCAGCCGCCGCCTGCCGTGTGGACCGGGTCCGCTCCCCCCTCTCCCCACGCTTCCCCGGAACGCGAAAATGCTGCATAATATCCCTTATGCATGACAAACAGGACGAATCGCTCATGGTGCTGATCGAGGAGTTCCTGACCGCCCGAGCAACCCGCAAGCCCTCCCCCCACACCCTGGCCGCGTACCGCCGGGATCTGCACGCGGTGGCGGCCCTGGTCGCCGAGGATGCCGCCACTCCCCTCCCCCTGGGCGCGCTGTCGATCACCGATCTCTCCCCCAGGGTGATGCGGGCGGCCTTCGCGCGGTTCGCCGCTCCCCGCGCGCCCGCGTCGGTGCACCGGGCCTGGTCCACCTGGAACAGTTTCTTCACGTTTCTGGTGGCCGACGGGATCGTGGCCGGCAACCCGATGCCGGCGGTCGGGCGACCTCGGGCGCTACTCCCCCAGCCGAAGCCATTACGCGGGGCGGACACTCCCGAGGTGCTGCTCGCGTCCGCCGCACGCGACGAGGGTCGGCAGCGCGACCCGTGGCCGGAGCGGGACGTCGCGGTGTTGGCGGTGGCGCTCTGCGCGGGGCTGCGCCTGTCGGAGCTGCTGGCGCTTCGGGTCGGCTCGCTGGGTGGTCGCCCCGGTGAGCGGCGGATCGAGGTGCTCGGGAAGGGTGGGCGGCCCCGGGTGGTGCCGATCGAGGCGGATCTGGACCGTGTGCTGGTGGACTACCTGGACAGTCGGGCGCGGCGCTTCGGTTCGCGGTCGGTACGTCCCGACTCGGCGTTGCTGGTGGATCGGCGTGGTGAGCCGTTGCGCCGGGGTGGGTTGCAGTATCTCGTCGAGTCGTGTTTTCGGCGGGCGGGCATCGGTGACCGGGTGCCGCGGGGTGCGCGGTTGCACGCGTTGCGGCACACGTTCGCGACCCGGTTGGCCGAGGACGGGGCGAGCGCCGCGGAGATCATGCGTTTGTTGGGGCACGCGTCGTTGGCGTCGTCGCAGACGTACATCGAGGTGACGGCCGGGCAGCAGCGCGACGCGGTGCGCGCGAATCGGACCAACCGGGCGCTGGCGGGTCTGGTGCCGGTGAACCAGGAGTGAGCGCGGTCAGTGTGCGCGGTGGTCGCTGTCGTTGGCGGTGGTGGGCAGTGGGCCGAGGACCGCGTTGATGATGTGGATGCGCGTGTCGGTGGCCTGGTAGTCGGCGCAGACGGCGTCGGCGCGGTCGGCCAGACGGACGGTGGGGCCGTTGCGGGTGACGGTGACGGTGGTGCCGTCGAGGGTGGTGGCGGTGCCGGTGTTCGCCAGTTCGCCGATGGGGTGGGTTCCCTGGATCAGGTGTGCCTTCAGCAGGGTGCGCAGCTGGTCGGTGTGGCGGGCCATCAGGTCGTCCCAGTTGTCCTCGGAGAACTTGGCGGCGAAGGCGTCGTCGGAGGGGGCGAGGATGGTGACGCCGGTGCCGGTGGGCAGGTCGGTGAGGATTCCGCTGGTGCGCAGCGCCGCTTCGAAGGTGGTGAGGGTGGGGATCCACCGGAGCGCCTGGTCGACGGGCTGACCGGCGAGGAAGGTCGGGTTTCCGGGGTCGGTGCCGGTGGGCAGGGCGGCGCAGAGGGGCCCGGTGACCTGGGGTGTGGTGGCCGGTGGTGCGGCGTCGGTGCGGGGAGTCGTGGGGCTGCTGGTGCAGGCGGCGAGCAGCAGTGTCGGCGCGAGGAGCCCGAGGGTACGCAGTCGGGGGCGTCGCGGTGGGGTGGCGGGTTGCGACACGGCGGCCTCCACGGTTTCGGGTTGGTGTGGGGATGTGCCGGCGGCGCGGGTTCGAGACCCGCGCCGCCGGCAGTTCGGTTCGGTCAGGTGCCTGTCACAGTGCCGCGCACTGGGTGGTGCGTGGGCCGTGCACGGTGTTGGCGACGCCCAGGTTGGTCGGGGCGGGGCTGTTTGCCGTGCAGCTGAGCGGGCCGCGGATGGTGTTGCCGGCCAGCAGGGGTGCGTCGGTGCCGGTGGTGTTGCCGGTCAGGCTGACCGGGCCGGCGATGGTGACGTCGATGACGGAGACCGCGTTGGTGGTCTTCGCGATCTGGACCGGGCCGTTGATGGTGCTGTCGGCGAGGAGGATGCCGGCGGCGCCGGTGGCGGTGACGGGGCCGCTGATGGTCGTTCCGGTCGCGACGAGTGCCGCGCCGGCCCGGACGGTGACCGGGCCGTTGATGGTGGCGTCGGCGGCGCAGGCGAAGCCGGAGACGGTCAGTGGTCCGTTGCGTCGGCCGGTGAGGGTCGGGTAGACGCGTTCGCCGTCGGTCAGCTTCTCCACACCCTTGGTGTCGAGCAGCAGCGGGATGAGGCCGCGTTCGGGCTGGTTGAGGGGGACGTAGTAGCCGTCCTCGGTCTTGATGACCTTCCAGCCGTGTGCGGCGATGCGCTGCGCGACGGTGGTGCCCACGCCGCCGGGTCCGTCGGTGCGGGCGCCGTTGTACTGCTCGTCGGTGAGTTTGTAGGCGCAGGGGGCGTTGTCGAGGATGAGGTCGGCGCGGGGTGCGTCCAGCGGCGGCGGGCTGTCGCCGGGGTGCGGGGCCGGGTAGGCCGGGATGGGTCGGGAGCCGCGGAAGACGAGGCGGCCGGTGTTGGCGGCCTGGATCTCGATGGACTGGGCGCGTGAGTTGAGGATGTCGGCGCGGTCGGCGCGGTGGTAGTCGAGGAACTGGTGGAAGGTCCACAGCGCGGAGTAGGTCTTGCGGCGCCGGTTGTTGGCGGTGTTGCCCTCGTCGGGTCGGGTCTGACCGCCGGAGCTGCGCAGTTCGAGCAGGGAGTTGGCGACGTTCTTGAGGCCGAGGGTGTTGCGCAGGATGGTTTCCTCGCTGAGGCCGACGTTGCCGCCGCCTTCGCAGCCGTAGGGGCAGGCCCACCAGCCGGCTTCGGCGCCCTTGGCGTACATGTGGCCTTCGATCATGTCCTGGGACTGGTCGAAGATGGGTTGGGCGACGTTCTGGTGCCGCGGGGGCAGCATCGGCAGGTCGCCGGCGCGGGAGTTGCCGAACTCGTGGCCGTCGTAGCCGGCGACGGGTCGGTAGTCGCGGACCATCTTGATGTACGCGGCGGTTTCCGGCTGGCGGATGAGCGAGTAGTCGCGGTTGAGGTCCTGGCCGGTGGAGTTGCCGCGGGTGTTGTTGGCCCGGCCGTCGCCGTTGATGGTGGGGACGATCAGGACGGTGGTTCGGCTGAGCAGGTCGGTGATCCGGGGGTCGGTGCTGAAGGCGAGTTGCCGGGCCATGATGAGGCAGGCCTCGCGGTCGCCCGGTTCGTTGCCGTGCACGTTGCAGTTGATGGCCACCGGTGCGGTGGCGGCGACGGCTTCCGGGGTGGTCGCCGGGGTGGGGTGGCCGATGACCATCATGTTGATGGGTCGGTTCTGCACGGTGCGGCCGAGTTCGACGACGCGGGCGCGGTCGCTGAGGGCGTCGATGGCGGCGGTGTAGGCGTACTCGTCGGTGTCGCTGGTGTACTGCGCGGCGTGGGTGGTTTCCCAGCCGGTGCGCAGTTGCTCGCCGGGGGTCGTGGGGTTGCCCCAGGGTGCGGTGGTGGTGGCGACGACCGGGTCGGAGTAGGGCTGTTCGGTGGTGTCGGTGCGGGCGCGTACGCGCCACTGGAAGGTGTCGCCGGGGTTGAAGCCGGCGTCGGCGAAGGTGGGTGCCTGTTGGTTGATCTGGCGGTTGGGTCGCCAGATACCGACGATGGTCGGTGCGCCGGTGGGGGTGCCGTTGGCGTCGACGGCGGTGCGTTCGATCTGGTAGTCGGTGGCGCCGTCGACGGGTTGCCAGGCGAGGGTGGCGTACCCGTCGGCTTGGCGGACGGTGAGGGCGGTGACCTGGTGGGGTTCCGCGGCGCTCTGGGCGTTGGCGGGGGTGGGTGCGGTGGTGAGGGTGAGAGCGATGAGGGTGGATACGGCGATGAGGGTGGGTCGCTGACGTCTCATGTGGCCTCCGACGTGTTGATCGTGGCGCGTGTCGACCAGCATGATCGTCGAAGTGGGTCGATGCAATGATCTTGAGGGAATCTTGCGTCTCGGGCTCAGCCGAGGTCGACCAGCAGGGGGCGGTGGTCGGAGATGGTGGACGCCGGTGCGGTGACCGCCCGTACCGGTGGGAGCTGGTCGAGGGCGTGGCGGTCGGCGAGGATGTGGTCGAGCTGGACGCGGGGCTGCCCGGAGGGGTAGGTGGGGCGGCGACCCAGTGGGTGCCAGCCGGAGACGAGCCGGGCCGCGCCGGCGGGCAGGTTGAGGTCGCCGAGCAGGACGCGGGGGGCGGGCAGGGCGCGCAGGGCGCGGACGGTCTGTCGCAGTTGGCGGCCGTTCCAGCCGGGCACGAAGGACAGGTGGGTCGCGGCCACGGTGAGCGGGCCGTGAGGGGTGTCCAGGATGGCGGCGAGCACGACGCGGGGTTCGTCGTGCAGCAGGATCAGGCCGCCGCGGGGGCCGGGCACGTAGACCGGTGAGCGGACGGGCGCCGGCTTCAGTCGGGTGATGTGCCAGCTGCGTACGGGGTGTCGGCTGATGAGCCCGATGCCGTAGCAGGGTTCGCCGTGCCCGTCGTCGTCGTGGCGCAGCGGGCGGAAGTGTTCGCCGGGGGTGCCGACGACGGCGGCGGCGAAGCGGTGGTGGGGTGCGTCGAGGGCGCGGGCGGCGATGGCGGTGAGGTCGAGCTTGCCGCTGCGGTGTTGGTCGCGGTCGACCTCCTGCAGGGCGAGCACGTCGGCGTCGAGGGCGCGTACGGCGTCGGTGAGGCGGTCGGAGTCGACGAGCCCGTCGGTGAGGGATCGTCCGTGCAGCAGGTTGAAGGTGGCCAGGCGCACTCCTGCACCTTACGTGCCCGTGGCATGGTTGCCGGGTGCTGAAGGTGCTGCTGTGTTCCGTGCTGGTGTTCGTGGCGGTCGGCGCGTTGGGGGTGTGGTTGCGGCGTACGAGGGGTCGGTGACCGGGTGAGGCTGGCCACTCGGGTGCTGGTCGGGCGCGTCGGGTAGGGAGAATTGCCGCCCGTGGACGCCGTGACGCTGAGTACCCTGCTGGCCGCCGCCGCGATGGCCGGGTGGGTCGATGCCGTGGTCGGTGGTGGTGGGTTGTTGCTGCTGCCGGCGTTGTTGGTGGCTGCCCCGGGGTTGCCGGTGGCCACCGCGTTGGGCACGAACAAGCTGGCCGCGATCTTCGGTACGGCCACGGCGGCGGCGACGTACGCCCGCAGAACCACTGTCGACTGGCGGGTGGCGGCTCCGGCGGCGGGGGTGGCGGTGCTCAGCGCGGGGGTGGGCGCGGCGCTGGCCGGGGCGGTGCCGGCGTCGGCGTACCGGCCGGTCGTGCTGGTGGTGCTGGTGTCGGTCGCGGTGTTCGTGCTGCTGCGTCCCCGGATGGGGGTGGTGGCGATGCCGGCGAAGCGGACTCCGGTGCGGGTGGCGGCGGTGATCGCGGTTGCCGGGGTGGGCATCGCCCTGTACGACGGTCTGATCGGTCCCGGGACCGGCACGTTCCTGGTGTTGGCGTTCACCGCTGTCGTCGGCGCGGACTTCGTGCACGGCTCGGCGATGGCGAAGGTCGTCAACGCGGGCACGAACCTGGGTGCGCTGGTGGTGTTCGGGGTGACCGGGCACGTGTGGTGGCTGCTGGGCGTGGGGATGGCGGTGTGCAACATCGCCGGCGCGGTGCTGGGGGCCCGGATGGCGTTGCGCCGTGGGTCCGGGTTCGTGCGGGTGGTGCTGCTGGTCGTGGTGGTGGCGTTGGTGGCGAAGCTCGGGTACGACCAGTGGGTGGCCCGCTGATGGCGGTACGCCCCGAGCATGACCGTGCGGTCCTGGCGCGGTTGCTGGGGCGTGATCCGGTGCTGCACGCCTACCAGTTGGGTGACCTGGACGACTTCTTCTGGCCGTACACCTCGTGGTTTCGCCGGGGTGAGCAGGTCGCGTTGCTCTATCGCGGGGTGGACCCGCCGACGTTGCTGGCGTTCGCGGCGCCGGCGGACACGGCGGCGCTGGCGGCGTTGCTGGCCGACCTTGCGCCGGCGCTGCCCGCCCGGTTGTACGCACACCTCTCCCCCGGGTTGTCCGACGTCCTGGCGGGGTCGTTCCGGTTGGATTCCGGTGGTGCGCACCACCGGATGGCGTTGACCGATCCGGCCCGGTTGTCGGCGGTGCGTCCGCAGGGTGTGGTGCTCGGGCCGGCGGACCTGCCGGGGCTGCGCCGTCTGTACGCGCGGGCGTACCCGGGGAACTGGTTCGATCCTCGGATGGTGGACACCGGGCAGTACCTGGGCGTACGTGAGGGCGCTGAGGTGGTGGCGGTGGCCGGGGTGCATGTGTGGTCCCCGGTCTACCGGGTGGCGGCGTTGGGCAACGTCACGACCCATCCGCGGTGGCGTGGGCGGGGGCTGGGCGCGGCGGTGGTGGCGGCGCTGTGTGTCCGGCTGCGCGAGACCGTGGAGCACGTCACGTTGAACGTGAAGGCGGACAACACGGCGGCGGTGCGGCTGTACGAGCGGGTGGGGTTCACCCGGGTCGCGGACTACGAGGAGTGGACGCTGACGGCCCGGTGACGCCTCGCCGCTCGCCTCGGGTGGTGCCGTCAGCGGCGGCGGCTGGGTGAGTCGAAGCGGCCGGCGCGGATCTCGCGCAGGGCTCGGCGGCGGATGTCACCGCGCAGGGTGTCGACGTAGAGCGTGCCGCGCAGGTGGTCGGTCTCGTGTTGCAGGGCGCGGGCGAGGAACCCGCTGCCGGCGATGGTCAACGGTTCGCCGTGCTGGTCGACGCCGCGGGCGGTGGCGTGCAGGGCCCGGGCGGTCGGGAAGTACAGCCCGGGGATGGACAGGCAGCCCTCCTCGTCGTCCTGGAGCTCGTCGGACAACTCGAGGGTGGGGTTGATCAGGTGGCCGCGGTGCCCGTCGGCGTCGTAGACGAACACCTGGGCGCTGACGCCGATCTGGGGTGCGGCGACGCCGGCGCGGCCGGGGGCGCCGAGCAGGGTGTCCATCAGGTCGGTGACCAGCGCCCGCAGCTCGGCGTCGAAGGTGGTGACCGGTTCACATTCGGTGCGCAGGACGGGGTCGCCGATGATCCGGATGGGCCGCATGGTCATGTCGGTCAGCGTATCGCCGGTGGCGGCGGGGTCACCGCCCGGCCAGGGTGGCGCGGATCGGGGCGGTCTTCGCGGCGGCTTCGGCGACCTCGGCGTACGCGTCGCTGTCCCAGGTGATGCCGCCGCCGGCCCAGGTGTGCAGGTGCTGGCCGTCGGCGGCGGCGGTGCGGATGGTCAGGCCGAGGTCGACGTGGCCGGGGGCGACCCAGCCCAGCGCGCCCATGCTGGCGCCGCGACCGACGGGTTCGAGGGCGGCGATCTGGGTGAGGGCGGCGCGTTTGGGCGCGCCGGTGACGGACCCGCCGGGGCAGGTGGCGCGCAGCAGGTCGGCGAGACCGAGGCCGTCGGCGGCGGCGGCGCGGACTGTCGACTCGGCCTGCCACAGGTCGCACCAGCGGCGGACGGTGAACAGGTCGTCGACGGTGACGGTGCCGGTGCGGGCGATGCGGGCGAGGTCGTTGCGTTCCAGGTCGACGATCATGACGTGTTCGGCGCGTTCCTTGGCGCTGGCGAGGAGTTCGGCGCGGCCGGTGGCGGTGGCCGGGCGGGTGCCCTTGATGGGTCGGGTGATCAGGTGTCCCCCGGTGACCTCGATGAGGGTTTCCGGGGAGGCGCAGCCGATGGCCCAGCCGTCGCCGGTGAGCACGCCGCCGTAGCGGGCGCCGGGGAGGGCGCCGAGGCGGCTGAGGGCGGGCAGGGGGTCGCCGGTGTAGCGGGCGGCGGCGTGCCCGACGAGGTTGGTCTGGTAGACGTCGCCGCGGCCGATGGCGGCGCGGACCTGGTCGACGGCGTCGGCGTGTTGACGCGGCGTCCAGCTCTCGGTCCACTCGTCGAGCCACCACGGTGACGTCGGTGGGCCCGGTGGGATGGCCCGGGCGGGGCGGTGGTCGTAGACGACGACGCTGAGGTCGGGCAGGGTCGGCGCGGGCTCGGGCGCCGCGCCGGGTGCGCCGGCCAGGTGGGCCCCGGCCGCTGCGGACAGGTAGAGCGCCGCCCCGCAGGCCCCGGTGTGGTGCTGGCGGGTGGCGGGTCGGGTGAGGTCGTGCAGTGGCAGGCCGTGCGCGGCGAGGAACTCCTCGGCGAGTGCGGCGGGGTCGCCGCCGTCGCTGAGGCGCCAGTGCAGTCGAGCGCGTTCGGTCAGGGCGCCTCGGCACGCGGCCGGTGCCGCCGGTACGTCGACCAACGCAGTCGGGCCGCTGCTCGCGGCCAACGTGGCTGAGCCGCTGCCCGCGGCCAACGTGCCTGAGCCGCTGCCCGCGGCCAACGTGCCTGAGCCGCTGCCCGCGGCAGCAACCTGTGGGAGCGTTTCCACGCCGTACGGTCCGACCTTCCTCATCCGTTCAGTGGATTTCCGGTGCGACAGACGGGCACCTGCTCGATGTTGGACACTTTCGCTTGGTACTGTGCGTCACTGGTCATGTGAACCATGACACAGTGCCCCCACAGTCCGGAGAACCCGATGTGCCAGCACCAACCGACCTGCCCCTCTGCTGAAGCCACCGATCGGGAAGCCGCGCGAGTGCTCGCCTGCTTCCGTGAGCAGGGCTGGAGCCTGCTCTGCAATGGTGTCATCGTCTTCGAGGACACCGGCGAGCTGCTCCCCGACGGCAGCAGCATCGCACCGCACCGCGGCCCCGCCCGTCACGCCCTCGTGGCCTGATCGACCACTCAGAGTCACCGAATAGCCGCCGTCGACCCAGGCTGGTCCCCCGGTAAGGGACACCCGGCCCAGGTCGCAGCGGCTGCCGGGGCGGCCAACACCGCCCGCCCCGGCTCGCCGTCGTTCACCCTCGAACGCCTGCGGCGTTGTCAGTCCTCGAACGCCTCCGGCGACGGGCACGAGCAGACCAGGTTCCGGTCGCCGTACGCGCCGTCGATACGCCGCACCGGCGGCCAGTACTTCCCGGCCCGGTCCACCCCGGCCGGGTACGCGCCCACCGACCGCGGGTACGGGTGCGGCCACTCGTCAGCGCTGACCATCGCCGCGGTGTGCGGAGCGTTGGCCAGGGGGTTGTCCCCCGCCGGCCACTGCCCCGAGCCCACCTGCTCGATCTCCGCCCGGATCGCGATCATCGCGTCGCAGAACCGGTCCAGCTCGGCCAGGTCCTCGCTCTCGGTCGGCTCCACCATCAGCGTCCCCGCCACCGGGAACGACATCGTCGGCGCGTGGAAGCCGTAGTCGATCAGCCGCTTCGCCACGTCGTCGACGCTCACCCCGGTCGCCTTCGTCAACGGCCGCAGGTCGAGGATGCACTCGTGCGCCACCAGGCCCTTGTTGCCGGCGTACAGCACCGGGAAGTGCCCCCGCAGGCGCGCCGCCACGTAGTTCGCCGCCAGGACCGCCACGCCGGTCGCCCGGGTCAGCCCCTCGGCGCCCATCATCCGCAGGTACGCCCACGGGATCGGCAGGATCCCCGCCGACCCGTACTTCGCCGCCGAGATCGCCGGCGTGGAGTCCGCGTGGGCGCCCAGCGGGTCACCCGGCAGGAACGGCGCCAGGTGCGCGCGCACCGCCACCGGACCCACGCCGGGGCCACCGCCGCCGTGCGGAATGCAGAACGTCTTGTGCAGGTTCAGGTGCGACACGTCCGCCCCGAACTTGCCCGGCTTCGCGAACCCGACCAGCGCGTTGAGGTTCGCCCCGTCGACGTACACCTGACCGCCGGCGTCGTGGACCTTCGCGCACAGCGACGCGATGCCCGTCTCGTACACGCCGTGCGTCGACGGGTACGTCACCATGATCGCGGCGAGCGCGTCGCGGTGCTTGTCGATCTTCGCGTCGAGGTCGACCAGGTCGACGTTGCCGTCCTCGTCGCAGGCCACCACGACGACCCGCATGCCGGCCATCACCGCCGACGCCGCGTTGGTGCCGTGCGCCGACGACGGGATCAGGCACACGTCGCGGTGCGACTCATCCCGCGAGGCGTGGTAGGAGCGGATCGCCAGCAACCCGGCCAGCTCACCCTGGGAACCCGCGTTGGGCTGCACGCTGACCGCGTCGTAGCCGGTGACCTCGGCCAGCCACGACTCCAGCTGGCCGATCATCTCCCGGTACCCGGCGGTCTGCGCGTCCGGCGCGAACGGGTGGATGTGCGCGAACTCCGCCCAGCTGATCGGCTCCATCTCGGTGGTCGCGTTCAGCTTCATCGTGCACGACCCGAGCGGGATCATGCCCCGGTCCAGGGCGTAGTCGAAGTCCGACAGGCGCCGCAGGTAGCGCAGCATCGCCGTCTCGGAGTGGTGGCTGCGGAACACCGGGTGGGTGAGGAAGTCACTGGTGCGGGCCAGGTCGACAGGCAGGGCCGCGTCACCGTCGCCGTCGAAGGCGTCCACGCCGAACGCCGCCCACACCTCGCGCAGGTGCGCGACGGTGGTCGTCTCGTCGCAGGACACCCCCACCCGGTCGGCGTCGACCAGCCGCAGGTTCACGCCCCGCTCGGCGGCGGCCGCGACGACCTGCGCCGCCCGGCCCGGCACGTGGGCGGTGACGGTGTCGAAGAACGCGGCGTCCGCGACGTCCACGCCACCGGCGCGCAGCCCGGCCGCGAGCCGCGCCGCCATCTGATGGGTACGCGCCGCGATGTCGCGCAGCCCGTCCGGGCCGTGGTAGACGGCGTACATGCCGGCCATCACGGCGAGCAGCACCTGCGCGGTGCAGATGTTGCTGGTCGCCTTCTCCCGCCGGATGTGCTGCTCGCGGGTCTGCAACGCCAACCGGTAGGCCGGGTTGCCGTCCGCGTCGCGCGACACCCCGACCAGGCGCCCGGGCAGCATCCGCTCCAGGCCCGCGCGCACCGCCAGGTAACCGGCGTGCGGCCCGCCGAAGCCCATCGGTACGCCGAAGCGCTGGGTGGTGCCGGCGGCGATGTCCGCCCCGATCTCCCCCGGCGCCCGCAGCAGCGTCAACGCCAAGAGGTCCGCGGCGACCGTGACGAGGGCCCCGACGGCGTGTGCGGCCTCGACGAGGGCGGTGTGGTCACGGACCGCCCCGGACGCCCCCGGGTACTGCAGGTGCAGGCCGAAGAACTCCGCCGGCAACTCGTCGCGCTCGACGTCGACGACCCGCACCTGAATGCCGAGCGGCTCGGCCCGACTGGCGATGACCGCGATGGTCTGCGGCAACGCGTCGGCGTCGACCACGTACACCCGGCTCTTGCTCTTGGAGGCCCGCCGCGCGAGGGTCATGGCCTCGGCCGCGGCGGTGCCCTCGTCGAGCATGGAGGCGTTCGCGGTGGCCAGGCCGGTCAGGTCGGTGACCATGGTCTGGAAGTTCAGCAGCGCCTCCAGGCGGCCCTGGCTGATCTCTGGCTGGTACGGCGTGTACGCCGTGTACCAGGCCGGGTCTTCGAGGACGTTGCGGCGGATCACCGCCGGGGTGTGCGTGCCGTGGTAGCCCAGACCGATCATGGAGACGGCGACGGTGTTGCGGGCGGCGAGGGCCCGCAGCTCGGCGATCGTCTCGGCCTCGGTGGCGGGGTCCGGCAGGTCGAGGGTGCCGTGCCAGCGGATCACCTCGGGGATCGCGGCGTCCATCAGCTCATCGATCGAGCCGTGGCCGACGACCTCCAACATCCGACGCTCGTCGTCGGGGCCGGGACCGATGTGACGGGTGGCGAACTGCTCTACGGTCATGGGTGGCGCTCCCGGGGCGAGGTCGACGTGTCGGCCTCCCCCTCTGTCGCACCCAGGAAACGGCGCTCCACAGTGCCTGCCCACGAGGTCCTTTTGCCTGAGAGGTTCCGGGGAGGATTTGCCCCTTCGGCGCCGCCCTGCGTGCTGTCGGGCGGTCTCTCCCACGTGGGTGTTACCGGCACTCTCAACGCTACCAGCGCCGGTGTTTCCGGCAGATGTCCTACCCCCGGCACCGGGTCGTCGGGTGCCCGCCGTTCAGACCCCGACCGTCGCCGCGTTGCCGCTGACCCGCGCGGCCAGCTCCGGCAGCAGCGCACCCAACGGGGCGTCGACGCACACGCTGGCGTGTGCGTCACCCCGCGTCGGACCCTGGTTGACGATCGCCACCGGGATGCCCCGTTTCGCCGCCCGAATCACGAAACGTCGCCCTGACATCACCGTCAACGACGACCCCAGCACCAGCAACGACCGGGCCTGCTCCACGGCCGCGAAGCAGCGCGCCACCCGCTGTGGCGGCACCGTCTCGCCGAAGAACACCACGTCGGGCTTCAACATGCCGGTGCCGCAGATCCCGCAGTCCACCGGCCGGAACGCCTCCACCTGCTCGTCGGGGAGATCCACATCACCGTCCGGGTTGACCGCGGCGACCCGGGCCACGAAGTCCGGGTTGGCCTCGCGCAGCCGCCGGTCCAGCTCCTCCCGGGAGGTCAGGTTGCCGCAGTCCAGGCAGGTCACCTCGTCGAGGCGACCATGCAACTCGATCACCGAGGTGCTGCCGGCCGCGCCGTGCAGACCGTCGACGTTCTGGGTGATCACCGCGTCGACCAGACCGGCCTGTTGCAGCCCGGCGACCGCCCGGTGCCCGCCGTTGGGCGCCGCGCCCGCGATCAACCGCCACCCCAGGTGGCTGCGCGCCCAGTAGCGCCGCCGGGCGAGGGGATCCCGGGTGAACGCCTGGAACGTCATCGGGGTGTGCCGCCGGGCCACCCCGCTGGGCCCCCGATAGTCGGGGATGCCCGACTCGGTGGACAGGCCCGCACCGCTGAGCACCACCACCCCACCACCGGCCACCAGCGAGGTCAACGCGTCGAATCTCTCCGTCACCCCTCCATGCTGCCTCAGCGCACCCGCCGACGCCGAGCCCTCACCGCGGCGGGAAGCGCCGCGACGTCTACACGGCCACGATGTCGGCGACGACGCAGGCGATGTTGTCCGGCGCACCCTCGGCCCGCGCCAGGTCGATCAACCCCCGCACCGTCTGCTCCGGATCGGTGGCCGCAGCCAGCACCGCGCACAGATCGGCCCGGTCGACGACGGCGGACAACCCGTCGGAGCACAACAGGTACCGGTCACCGGGCAGCGCCGTACGAAGCGCGAGATCCGCCTCGACCTGCGGGCCGGCACCGAGGGCACGCACCAGCATCGCCCGCTGCGGATGCGTGGCGGCCTCAACGGGGTCGAGGCGGCCCTGATCCACCTGGGTCCGCACCCACGTGTGGTCCTGCGTCAACAGCGACAGCTCACCGTCGCGCAACAGGTACGCCCGGGTGTCACCGATGTGCACGAGGGCCAGTTGGGAGCCGCTGCGCAGCAACGCGGTCAGCGTGGTGACCGGCTGATGATCGTCGGCCGCCAACCCGCGCACCGCACGGTCGGCGTCGGCGACCGCACCGGCGAGCATCGTCAGCAGCTCCACGGCCGGCGCGTCCGCGAGCTCCAGCGGCCTGAGGGCGTCGATGGCGGCGGCGCTCGCGTCCGCGCCACCGGCCCCTCGCATGCCGTCGGCGACGGCGAGCAACCGCTGGCTGGCGTACGCGGCGTCCTCGTTGCTGTCGCGCACGGCGCCGGTCTCACAGTCAGAGGCATAACGGACGGCAACGGTGGGGTTCGGTGATGACACGATGGTGCTCCCTCCGGACAGATGATCCACGAGGACGGTGGCGAGCCGGGCGCGCGCCGCGGTGTCGGCGGTGACCTGCCGCCAGTACGCGGTGATCGCCTCAGCCGCCGCCGCGGGCGCCAACCCACACACGGTGCGGATCATGGCCAGCGGCATGCCGATGCGACGCAGCTGGGCGACCAGCCGGGCCATTGACACCTGCTCCGGGTCGTAGAGCCGGTACCCGGACTCGGGATCGACCGCGGCCGGCAGCAGCACCCCCACCTGGTCGTACAGGCGCAGTGCCTTCGGTGTCAGTCCCGCCGCCTGGGCGAACGCCCCGATGGTCAGCAACCCCACGTCGGCTTCCTCCTCGTGCCGGTCACGGCGACCGACAGGCACCAGACTGGGCCTTGACCAAAGGTCAAGGTCAAGACCCGGACCCGGGCCGCGCGCATCGGGTTGGGAGCGCCTGGTGTCGCGCGTGCTGCCAGCACCGCCGGTAGGTTGGTCGTATGCGAGTCGTCATCGCCGGAGGTCACGGCAAGATCGCCCTACTGCTGCAACGTCACCTCGCCGGGCGCGGTGACACCCCGGTGGGTCTGATCCGCAACCCCGAGCAGGCCGCGACGCTACGCGCCGCCGGCGCCACCCCCGTCGTCTGCGACCTGGAACACGCCGACGTCACCGAGGTCGCCGCGCACCTCGACCGCGCCGACGCGGTGATCTTCGCCGCGGGCGCCGGCCCCGGCAGCGGCGCCGCCCGCAAGGACAGCGTCGACCGGGGGGCCGCCGCGCTGCTCGCCGACGCCGCCACCCGCGCCGGTGTCCACCGCTACCTGTTGGTCTCCTCCATGGGCGTGGACGACCCACCGGCCACCGGCACCGACGACGTGTGGGCGGCGTACCTGAGGGCGAAACGCGCCGCCGAGGACGACCTGCGCGGCCGCGACCTGGCCTGGACGGTGCTGCGACCCGGCCAGCTCACCGACGACCCACCCACCGGGCGGGTCACCCTCACCCGACACGCCGGCCGTGGCGCGATCAGCCGCGCCGACGTCGCCCACGTCCTCGTCGCCCTGCTCGACGAGCCCCGCACCACCGGCAAGACCCTGGAACTCGTCGACGGGCCCACCCCGATCGCCGACGCCGTCCGGGCCGCCGCCTGACCCGCTGCGGGTGGGGAATTTCGTTGGTGGTCCCCACCCGCGCGGCGGTCAGCGCTGCTGGTGCCGGGGCAACGCCGACTGCCCCACCACACCACCCACGAACGGCGCACCCGGCGTCTCCGCCGCGATGCGGTCCATCGTGCGGGCCAACTGCTCACTGCCATCGTCGAGATGCCGCGCCGCCGCCTGCATGTGCGACACCATCATCTCGCCGAAGATCCGCAACGCCTCCCGCGTGGCCACCGTGTCGTCGAAGCTCGGCCCCGCCGCGCTGCGGTACTCCGCCACGGCCCGCTCCGCCTCCTGCTTCGCCTCCGCCTCCGCCGCCTGCAGGTAACTCTCGTACTGCACCCGGGCATACTCGGCGACCCGCCGCGCGTAGTCATGCGCCTGCGCGATGATCTGCTCCGCCTCCCGCTGCGCCGCGGACAGCAGATTCACCTCCCGCGCCGCCGGGACCTTCGCCGCCGCCCCCGTACTCGGGATCACCCCGTGCCGGTGCAACTCCACCCGGTCGGTCAGCCGCTCGTTCTCCGCCCGCAACGTCGCGATCTGCGTCGCCAACAGGTCCAACTCGTCGGCCACCTGCATCCGGAACCGGTCCACGTCGGCGTTGTCGTAACCACGCCGGGCGAACGACGCGGCATCGAACTCCCACCGCCGAACCCGATCGGCGGTCATCCGCACCTGCACACCGCCGGAAACCTGCATCCCGTCATACCGACTGATCGGGGTCGCGCTCACCTGTCCGCCCCTCCGATCGCGACTGCGGGACCCGCAAGCTCACCTTTCGCGCTCACCTGAGCCCACCTCCCGAAGTGTCACCGGCGGTCGTTCCCTGCACCGCCGTGCGCCAGGCCGCGCCGTACCACTGCGCGCCCAGGCCCTCGTGGTGCACCTGACCCGCGTGGAAACCCGCCTGGGCCAACCTCTGCACCGCATGCGAAACCATCTCGTCGGACCCGCACACGAACACGTGCCGGGAACGCCAGTCACCGTCGGCCAACGCCCGATCCACCGCGTGCACGAACTCTCCCGGCCGGTGCACGTCGGCACCCACCACGTAGGTCACCGTCAACCACGGGTACGACGACGCCAACTTGTCGATCGCCTCGCTGTCATAGAGCTCACTGCGGGAACGTGCCCCCACGTAGAGATCCACCCTCCGGCGGGAACCCTCGGCCGCGACCTGCTCCACCAACGCCTTCACCGGCGCCCAACCCGTCCCCGCGACCACCAGCAACAGGTCACTGGAACCGGCCGACCACAACCCCAGCCGATCCCCCACCGGCGCCGCCAGGTGGATCCGATCCCCCACCGCCGACCCGTACACCAACCGCGACGACACCGCGCCACCCGGCGCGGCCCGCACATGCAACTCCAACGTGCCGTCCGCGCGCGGCGCGTTCGCCGGCGAGTAGTACCGCCACGACCGCACCGCCGGATGCGACACCCCGATCGACTGACCCGGGGTGAACGGCAACAGATACTGCGGGCGCACCGTCAACACCGCCACATCGAACGCCCGCCGCTCGTGAGCCACGATCTCCGCCACCCACCACGGCGGATTCACCGCCTCGGCGGCCTGCGCGGCCTCCGTCATCACCTGGGACACCAACCCGTACGCGGCAGCCCAGTCCGACGCCAACTCGTCGGTCCACTGCTCGGCGAGGAAATGCTGCAACGTCGCCAACAGCGCCTCACCGACCGCCGGGTAGTGCTCCGCGCGGACCGCGAACTTGCGGTGGTCAGCACCGAGGTCCTGCAGGAAACCCACCAGGTGCTCCACCTGGTCCACGTTCGACACGATGTGACCCAACGCGGTCACCAGGCGATCCCGCTGCCCAGCCATGTTCGTGGGGAACATCTGCCGCGTCTCGGGATGAGCGAGGAACAACGTCGAGTAGAAGTAGAGCGGCACCTGATCACCGTGCCCGGCGACCACCGACCAGCTCTGCTTGAGTCGGGCCGCGTCCACGCTCAGACGCCCGACCGGTTTCCGCGGGACACCACCTGGTCCTGCACCTGCCCCAGCACCGTCTGCACGTCCGCCAGGATCTCCGCCGGCACACCCAACTCGGTCAGCGTCACCACCAGGTGCCCACCCACCATCGCGTAGTGCTCCACCGGGATGTTCAACGGCTGGTGCGCCTCCGCCAACCCACGGCCGGTGTACTCATCAGGGCCACCCAGCACCGTGGTCAACATCAACGTCAGGTGCCGCCGCTGACCCACCATGTCCACATTGGAGAAGTAACCCGCCAACTCCGGGTCGACGAGCACCTTGTCGTAGAACAGGTCAACGGCCGCCTTCACCGCGCTGGCACCGCCAATGCGGTCGTAGTGCGAGGCGGGAGCGGTCTCTTCCGTAACCGTCACGGTCGTTCCTTCCGGGGGTGAAGGGGCCAGAACCGTGTCGGACCATAGCGTGTCAACCGCCTCCGGTCATTGCCCCCTTATCGGGTTCCCGACAATGCGAAGACACACTGCGTCACCACTACCGATGGGTATCTCCACAACGAGCCACCACATCGACACCCAAAGTGTCCACAATAGACAACAGAGGCCTGACGGACCCGCCCACCGTCACCGACGGTCGCGACAAAACGAACCGAAAAAAACCGGAACCGGCAACGCCCCCGGCGCTCAGCCAGCCCGCCGCCGCGCCCGCCGCGCCGCCAACTCGTCACCGACCGGATCCGACTCGGACGCCGCCGCCGGCTCCACCGGGCCGCTCGTCGCCGGCTCCGCCGGCAGATGCGACAACGACCCCTGGATCTCCTTGAAAGCCCCACCGATCGCGATCCCGAAGACACCCTGGCCACCCTGCAACAGGTCGACCACCTCCTCCGGGGACCGGCACTCATACACCGTCGTCCCATCGGAGATCAACGTGATCCCGGCCAGATCCTCCACACCACGCGACCGCAACGCCTCGATCGCCTTACGGATGTTCTGCAGGGACACCCCCGCGTCCAACAACCGCTTCACGACCTTCAACACCACCAGGTCCCGGAACGAATACAACCGCTGCGTCCCCGAACCCGAGGCGTCCCGCACGCTCGGCACCACCAGCGTCGTCCGCGCCCAGTAATCCAACTGCCGGTAACTGATGCCCACCGCGTGGCAGGCCGTCACACCCCGGTAGCCAACCGCACCCTCACCCTCAGCCGCCCCATGAGGCGACGAGGCACCAGGCTCATCGAACTGTCCACCCGGATCGGAATCCTGCGGCTCGTGCATCCGGACAACCTCCCCGTCAGTGTGGCGACGCGTCGTTTCCGGGACGCGCACCCCTCGACATGGCAACCCTAACGCCACCGCCAGGGGTTACCACGGAGGAACCGACGCGACACGCCGCGCAGCCACCGAGAAAGATCACCAACCCGCCCGGAGCATCACCCACAGTGACACCTCAAGGCGCAGAGCCCAAGCCCACCTCAGCCCGCGAAATCCTCCGGACGCACCTGCTCCAGGAACTCGCGGAACTTCTCCACCTCATCCTCCTGCTCATCAGGGATAACGATCCCCGCCTCGCTGAGGACCTGCTCCGAACAACGAATCGGCGCACCGACACGCAACGCCAACGCGATCGAATCGCTCGGCCGCGCCGACACCCGCACCCCATCACCGATCAACAGATCCGCGTAGAACACGTTCTCCTTGAGCTCGGTGATCTCCACCGCCTGCAAGGGCGCCTTCAACGCCGCCAACACATCCCGCAGAAGATCATGGGTCAACGGCCGGGCCGGCTTGACCCCCTGCTGCTCGTAAGCGATAGCCGTCGCCTCGACCGCGCCGATCCAGATCGGCAGATAGCGGTCACCCTCGACCTCCCTGAGCAGGACGATCGGCTGGTTGCTGGGCAGCTCCACCCGAACTCCGACCACGCTCAGCTCGCGCACCGCCGCCTCCGTGTCGTTGTCACCTACGCCGCACCGCGCCCTTCCCTGCACGGTACACGGACCGCGACACGGCCGTCCCATGCGCTACAGCACCACGCCCGCGCCAGAAAGGGGTTACCCCGGCAAGCCTACGGCACGCTTCCCGGAAGAGATCTTTCCGCTCAGCCCACCACCCACCGGGCACATCACCGACCCAACGTCGACCGCAAACCCACCCGCACCAACGCCGCGTGCAACTGCTCCGACAACGCCACCAACTCCCGCGCCGTCTCCGCCGCACGCGCACGCGCCGCCGGATCACTCTGCCGCGCCAACGGCGCCACCAACTGCGCGAACAAACCAACCTCACGATCAGCCGCAGTCCGGTAACCCCGCAGATGCCGCGGCTCCAACCCGTACGACGCCAACCCCGCCACCGCCGACGCGATGATCAACGCGTCGGCGTCATACCACCCCGGCGGATCCGACACCAGCACACCGAGCCGCTCCAACTCCACCAACGTCGACTCGTCGATCCCACTGCGCGCCACGAGATCCGCCCGGCCGAGCCGCACCTGCGACGACTCGGCCGGCTCCGCCGACTCACGGCCCGGCACAGCACCATCAGGACCAACCGCCACCAACGCCGGCCGCGACCGCCCCGGCTGCTCACCGGACGAATCCCACTGCGCCAACTGCTCACGGATCACCCGCAACGGCAGGTACTTGTCCCGCTGCGCGGTCAACACGAACCGCAACCGCGCCACATCGTCCCAGCTGTACTTCCGGTAACCCGCCGCCGTCCGCTGCGGCTCGACCAGACCCTCAGCCTCAAGAAACCGCAGCTTCGAAATCGTGGTGTCCGGGAAATCCACCCGCAACTGCCCGAGCACCTCACCGATGCTCATCAGCGGCTGAGACCGGGCCGCACCGGGTGACGTGGAGGCCGCAGGCTCGTTCACCCCCGGCCGGCCTCCTCCTCCGGGCGCGGACCGGCGATGAACACCACCCGGAACTTACCGATCTGAACCTCATCACCATTACTCAACGTGGCCGCCTCGACGCGCTCACGATTCACATACGTGCCATTCAAACTACCCACGTCCCGCACCGTGAACGTGCCACCGTCGCGGTGGAACTCCGCATGCCGACGCGACACCGTCACGTCATCGAGGAAGATGTCACTGTCCGGATGCCGGCCACTGGTCGTCACATCGTGGTCCAACAAGAACCGGGCACCCGCATTCGGACCTCGACGAACCACCAGCAGCGCCATACCCGGCGGCAACGAACCGGACATCCGGCTCGGCACCACATCGGTGTCCGGCCCCTCCAGCACTTCGTCGAGCGAACCGAGATTGAGCGTCGAAGTGACGTCGAGCGGGGGGAACTCGTCGTCTGGCCGCGTCATGGGACCACCTCACGGATCTGTTCGGTCGGCGTCGGGTAATGGCGGGTCTGGCCGCCGGGCACTTGAACACCCGGCGGCTGGCTCCCCGTGCCCGGGAAGGCAATTCCGCAACGCTCAACTATTGGGTTCTCGGTCGACTGGGCGAGCCTAGCCAGCGCCGAAATGCAGGGCAACCGGACGCGCGCAGACAACCCACGCGCCGGATCAAGCACACTCAGCCTTCGGTGATCTTCTGATACGCGCCGGCCGTGAGCAACCCGTCCGTCGCGGTCGGATCATTCGGCGTGATCTCCACCAACCAACCCTCACCGTACGGATCCGTGTTGATCAGCTCCGGCGTGTCACCCAACGCCTCATTGCGGGAAGCGACCGTACCAGCGACCGGGGCGTAGATCTCCGACACGCTCTTGGTCGACTCGATCTCACCCAACGAGTCACCGGCCGCGACCACCGCACCCGCCTCGGGCAACTGCACGTACACGATGTCACCCAGCGCGTCCTGCGCGAAGTGCGTGATGCCGACCCGGATCGAACCCGTGCCGTCACCCGCCACCCACTCATGCTCGGCGGTGTATCGCAGATCCTCGGGAATCACCAGACGCGTCCTTCATCCATCGGTGCCCCGGACCACCCGGATCCGGCGCGGCCGCGCCGGTCAGGAGACCGGACGGGCGTGTTCCAACTTGATCGGCACGTGCAGCGCCGAAACCTCGGCAACCTCACGCTCCCCAAACGTCACGTTACCGCCGACACCACGGACCGACGCCACCACCCCACCAGGAATGTTCAACGCCGTGCGCATCGTCGCCGGATCACCGATCACCGTGATCGTGAACGGCACCGTCAACCGACGCCCCTCCACCACCAACGACCCGTTGTCCCCGTCGAGGAAGTACGTCGACGCGATGATCCGCACCGACGCCCCGTCGCCGCCGGAAATCTGCATCGCCTCCGCGCCAGCGCCCCGCAGCTCCTGCACCGCGTCCAGCACCCGATTCGCCGAGATCGGCTTGGCACCGGCGTCGAACCGCACCGTCAACCCCGGCCCGATCGCCGGCAACGTGCCCGCCAGGATGCCCAACTCGTCCGCCCGCCGCGTCGCCTCGTCCAACGCCGCCTGACGCCCCTGCTCACCCGACTGCAACTGCCGCTGACTGTCCTCCAGAGCCCGGATGTCCTGCTGAAGACGGTTCTCCCGCGCATCCAGATCCGACAGGATCCGGACCAGGTCCTCCTGGCGCGTCGCACCCAACGTCGGATCCGTCGACGTCGTCTTCAACTGCACCACCAACGTGAAACCCAGCAACGCCAACAACGCGGCGATCATCACCCCGGCCGTACTCCACCGGGACCGACCCGCCGCCGGTGCCGCCGACTCACCAACCGGTTCACCCAACCCGTCGGAACCCGCAACCGGCTCCCCCGACCGCGGCACCGCGCTCAGGTCCACCGTCGCACCGTCGTCGACCGGCTCCACCGCCGGCTCATCCTCCACCGCCGGCTCATCGACCGGCTCGCGCTCCGCCGGCCCCTGCGGCGCCAACGGGCTCAACTCGTCCGGATCCGGCGCGTCCGGACGAGGATCCGGCTCACCCGCCGGCCCACCCGGCCGCGCCGGACCCGCAGGCTGCGGCCACCCCGTCCCCGTGTCGGTCTGCTCGTCACTCATCGCAACCCAACCTACGCCCGGAACAGGTGCCGGCGGATCGCCGCCACGTTGCCGAAGATGCGCACGCCCAGCACCACCACCACACCGGTGGACAACTGCCCGCCCACCCCCAACTGGTCACCCAGATACACGATCAGACCAGCGACCAGCACGTTGGAGATGAACGACACCACGAACTGCTTGTCGTCGAAGATGCGGTCCAACCTCGCCCGCACCCCACCGAACACCGCGTCCAACGCGGCCACCACCGCGATCGGCAGGTACGGCTGCAACGCCGCCGGAACCGTGGGATCAAGCCACACACCGAGCACCACACCGGCGAGCAACGCCAGCACCGCGATCATCGGCCACCTCCGGAGGGGCTAACGGTCGTCGTCGGACCAGACGACCCGGGACTGCCGGAACGGACACCCGACGCGGAAGGGCTCGGACTGACCGACGGCTTGGCGTAGCGTAGCTGCGGCTCCGGAGCCGCCGGCAGGGTGAGGTCGTCCGCCTCCCGCACACCGAACGACAACCCGGTCTTCTGCGCGACCTCCCGCATCAACGCCGCGTTACGACTGTCCTCGAACTTGCGCCGCATCGAACCCGGCCCGATCGCCGACACCTCGTACGGCCCGGTCACCGGCCGGAAATCCACCAGCATCGCCTCACCCGCCGACCGGATCGTCGACGTCGACGTCAACCGCTGCCCGTTGATGGCGACCGCCTCCGCGCCGGCACTCCACAACGCGTTCGCCACCCCCTGCAGATCGCTGTAGAGCACCCGGTCCGGCCCAGCCCCAGCACCGGTCACCGCGTCCGCCTTGTCCGGAGCATCGGCCAACCGCACCACGACACCGTCACCGCGCACCCGACCCAGCCCCGTGCTCGCCTCCATGTCCCGCAACCGGGCGGCGGCCGACCCGCTCAACGCCGCGTCGCGCTGCCGACTGACCTCCTCGCGCAGCTGATCCGCGCGCGTGGACAACCGGTCGGTCTGGTTCTCCCGTTCCTTGATCTGCGCCACCAGGCCGGAACGGGCCTGGCTGCGCCCCGGCTCGTCCGCCATCGTCTGCCGGTATGCGACCGCGAACAGGAAACCGAGCATCACCAGCACGACCAGACTGACCGACCGCGTCGGCCAGGCCCGCCATCCCGAGGCCCGCCCGGTGGACGCCGACCGCCGACGGGCAGCCGCCGCGTCCGCGTAGCCCGGGTCCAGGGGGTTGCGGAACAGTTCGGTGAGGAAATCCGGCGCGTACACCCGGTCCTGGCGGGGCTTGCCCGGCTCCGGCGCGCTCACGCCGCCGCTCCCGGGCCGCGCGCCGCGCGCACCAGCCGAGCCGCCTGTACGACGTACATCCCACCGGCCACCCAGTAGAGCACCAGCCCCCACCAGGCCAGCCCCCAGCCGATCGCGGCCATCGCCGTCGCCGCCGCGCTCCACTCGGTGGCCAACAACAGCACCGGGAACGCCGCGAGCAGCAGGAACGTGGCGGTCTTGCCCACGTAGTGCACCGGCGGCGGCCCGTAGCCGTAGCGGCGCAGCACCGCCAGCGAGGCGAGCAGGAGCAGCTCACGGGCCAGCAGTGCCGCCGTGAACTGCCACGGCACCACCTCCCGCGCGGTGAAGGCGAGCAGGGTGGCGAGGATGTAGAGCCGATCGGCCAGGGGGTCGAGCAGCTCACCGAGTCGGCTCACCTGGTGCAGTCGGCGGGCGATCCAACCGTCGACCCAGTCGGTGGTGCCGCCGATGGCCAGCACGACGATCGCCGCCACGTCGGCCCGCGTGACCAGAAACAGGTAGAGGAAGAGCGGCACGCCCAGCAGCCGCCCGAAGCTGATCAGGTTGGGCAGGGTGAGCACCTGGTTGCCGGGAGTCTGGTCACCGGTGTCCGGCGGTTGCTCTGCCCGAGCCGGCCGACGCGACACCGATCCTCCTCCACGGCACGTGGGCCCCCGAGCCGACGTCGAGCGTGGCTGAGGGTCGTACGCGCTGTCGGGCCGGCCACCGCCGGCTCCCCCTGCGGCCCCGGGCGGGGCCCTCCCCTGATGCGGCCCGCGATCTCGATGATCGCGGGCCGGGTAAGTGCGCTGTCACTATATCGGGCTTCCCCCAGCCTCCCGGGTGCCGCCGTGCGGCGTCCGGGTGCGGCTCTGCCGCTCTGTGGTGTGGATCACCACGCGTAGAGCGTCCTAGGATACTAGTGGAAGACGGGACCTGCTCACGCCGGCTGCGCTGCGGAATCGGTCTGCTGCTCGGGCACCGACTGCGTCGCCGCCCGGCCGAACGCGAGCAACGCCAGCAACAGGTCGTGCTGCATCCGCGTCGGCATCCGATCCAACACCGCCTGCACCGCCCGCTGCCTCCGCTCAGCCAACTCCCCCAGCAGGGTCAGCGCCGCCGCGGTGGGCACCAGTCGCACCTCACGCCGGTCGCGTGGATCCGCCACCCTACGCAACAGCCCGGTCGCCTCCAGCCGGTCGCAGAGGCGACTCGCCGACGACGGCACCACGTCCAGCAGCTCCGCCAACCCGTTGACGTTGGTCTCCTGCCGGCTGCTGATCAACGCCAGCACCCGCAACTGGGTGGGCGGCACCTGATGCCGCGACGCGGCCGAGTCGAGCACGGCGATCAGCGTCTCGGCAGCCGCGTCGATCGCCGCGGCGAGATCCGCAGGTCGCTCCACCCGATGTCCCCTGCCGTCGTCGCGCTGCTGACCGCCCAGCCGGACGGCGGCCACCCTCACCCGCTGCTCCGCCCACGCGGACCGTGCCAGTCCAGACAGACCACGACGGCGTCGTCGCGCAGATCGGAATCCGCGTGATAGGCGTGCAGTTCGCGCATCACCGTACCAACCGCCTCGGCCGCTGGCTGCAACCGCGTGGCGCGAAGGGAACGAGCCATCACCCGCTCCCCGTACGGCTCCCGACCCGCGGGCTCGGCGGCCCACACCCCGTCGCTGACCACGAAGAGGCGGTCACCGGGGGCGAGTTGCAACTCCTGCAGCTCGTAACGGGTTTCCGCGAACATGCCCAGCGGCAGCTGCTGATCCAGCTTCACCGGCTCCACCACGGACCCCCGCACCCGCAGCATGTGCGGGGAACCGGCATCGACCGCCCGTACCTGACCCGTGCGAGTGTCCACCTCCAGCAGCAGGGTGGCCACGTACCGGCGTCCCCGGTGTTGGTAGAAGACGGTGTCCGAGGCCAGCTCGGCCTGCTCCACCAGCCCCCCGCCGGAGCGGCGCGCGTTGCGCATCGCGTTGACCGTGACCGAGGTCAGCATCGACGCGGTCAGACCATTGCCCTCGCCGTTGAGCGCCGTCACGGTCAGGCGGTCGCCGTCCAGGGACCAGTCGAAGTGGTCGCCACCGACCGTGTAGGCAGGTTCGAGTTGACCGGCCAGATCGAACGCGTGGTGCGCCACACTGCGACCGGGCAACAGATCCCACTGCATCTCGGCGGCCATCGTCAGCCGCTCGCGGCGGCGCGCCCGCCGGTAACGGTCGGTCTCCCGGTCCGCCGCACGCATCGCCAGCGCCAGGGCGCCGGCGATGTCCGTCGCCCGGCCGGTGACAGCCGGATTGGGTACGGCGGGAAGCTCGATCAGCAGCACACCCAGCCGTTCCCCCCAGACCGTCAACGGTAGGTAGAGCCGGCACGGGCCATCGCCGTCGCGCACCGGTTGCTGGCTGCTGAAACACCGCTGAGCCACGGTGTGACAGGCCAGGAAGCCCGCCGCCGGCAGATCCGGATCCAGCAGCGGCCAGAGCCCGCTGATCCGGTAGTCGGCGACGAACACGTCGGTGCGCAGCGCGCCCATCGTCGACCGGATCACCCGGTCCGCCGCCTCCGCCAGTTGGTCGGGCGGGGCGTCGCGCAGTGCGCGCGACACCACGTCCGGCGCGTCAACCATGGTCGTCCTCTCCAGAAGCTTGCTACAGGGCAAGCATCATACGGACGCCCCCGGACGACCAGACCGGCGCGGTCAGTCGCCGTCCCGGGTCGCGAGCACGCCGTGGAACGCGTCCGGCACCTGCGCCGGCGGACCCACCGGCCGCCACTGGGCGACCGGGACGATCCCGTCCGCCGTCGGCGCCCAGCGACCCAGCAGCGGCGCGAACGCCGCCGGTGGCCGCATCCGGAACTGCGGCCCCATCATCGCCAGCGCCTGCGGGTGCCCCGCCAGCTCCTCGGTGTCGAAGTCCACGGCGAGCAGACTGCCCGGCGCGGCGGCGGCGTACAGCTCGTCGAGCGTGCGGGTCAGCGTGTCGTCGTCGAGGAACGCGGCGAGCCCGAGAAAGACCACTCCGACCGGTCGCCGGCCCCAGCCCGGGACGAAGCGGTGCAGCTGCGCCGGGTCGACAGTGCCGATGTCGGTCGCGTCGCCGAAGCCGTAGCCGGCCCGGTCGCTGCCCGCGAGGATGCTCTGCCCCAGCCGGATGGTGACCGGGTCGACGTCGGTGTAGAGCACCGTCGCGTCGGTGGCGACCTCGTGCACGTTGCCCATCGTCGGCACCCCCGCGCCGAACACCAGGAACCCGTCCACGCCCTGCTCGGCCATCGCCCGCACCGCCCGGCCCAGGAACGCCCGCAGCTCCCGGAACACCGGCGCGCACGGCCCGTACGCCTGCTCGAAAGCGCTCGCGGCGGCAACGTCGACCGGGAAGTGATGCTCCCCGCCGAGCCAAAAGTCGATCATGCGTGCCGTGCTTGGCTGGTCCGGTTCACCCATCGATGACGCCCCCTCCCCGACCGCTCGCGGCCAGCGTACCGACCGGGACGCTGTCGGCGGTATCGCGACGCGGAGGCGCCCGGGCCCGCGATACTGGCCGCGAGCGGGAGGTGGGCGGTGAACTCGGCGAACAACGCGGCGGTGGTGGTCGGCGTGGACGGCTCGGAGCCGGCGCTGCGCGCCGTTCGCCTCGCCGCGACCGAGGCGGCGCGCCGGCAACGACCCCTGCGGGTCGTGCACGGCTTCATCTGGCCGCTGCTGCACGTGCCGGTCTCCCCCGCCCCGGACGCGCCGCCCGGCGGTGGGCTGCGCCACCAGGCCGAGGAACTCGTCGAGGCCGCGGTGGCCGAGGCCGAGGCGACAGTACCCGGGCTGTCGATCTCCGGCGAGATCATCGACGGCGAGGCCGCGGCGGTGCTGGTGGGCGAATCCCCCACCGCCGCGCTCATCGTGCTCGGCGACCGCGGGTTGGGCGGCTTCTCCGCGCTGGTGGTCGGGTCGGTCGCGGTGCAGGTCGCCGCGTACGCCGACTGTCCGGTGCTGGTGGCCCGCGGCGAGCAACGACCCGACGAACCGGTGCTGGTCGCGGTGGACGGTTCGGCGGCCTCCCGGCAGGCGGCCGACTTCGCCGCCGAGACCGCCGTGTCGCGCGGGGTGCCGCTGGTGGCGATGCACGCCTACCGGCACCCGGGCAGCAGCGGGCCGGGCGACATGCAACCCCTGGTGTACGACGAGGCGAAGCTGCACGGCGAGCAGGACCGGATGCTCGCCGGGTGGCTGAGCGGGCTGACCGAGCAGCACCCGACGGTGCGGCTCACCTGCCGGGCGGTCCACGGCCGCCCCGGCGCCGTGCTCGCCGAAGCGTCCCGCTCCGCCCAACTCGTGGTGGCCGGTGGGCAGGGGCGTGGCGAGGTGTCCGGGTTGCTGCTGGGGTCGGTGAGCCAGTCGCTGCTGCACCACGCGCACTGCCCGGTCGCCGTGGTCCGCGCGCCGCGTTAGGCGCCGGGGTTGGCCGGTCGCGAGACGGGTAGACGGCCGGACCGACGAAGGAGGCAGCAGATGCCAGGACCACGGCCGGGCAGTAACGCGTACGACAAGCAGCGGGCGCGGTTGCGCAACGCGATCGACGACTCCGGACGCCGGGTACCCGACGGCAAGGCCAACCAGGTCGCGAACAGGATTCTGCAGGAGGATCGCGGCCAGCGGGGCGTGGTGCGTGGTGAGCGCACGTACGGACCCAAGAGTGAGCGCGAACCGGGCGACCCGAAATGAGGAGGGTCGACCTTGCCGACGGCGCCATCGCTGGCGCCGTCGGCAGCACCGCGCTGAACGTGGTCAGCTATCTGGACGTGGCGCTGCGGGCTCGACCGGAGAGCAGCGTCCCCGGTGAGACCGTCGACCGGTTGGCCGGTATCGCGCACGTGAACCTGGGGTCCGGGGCCCGGGCGGCCAACCGCCGCTCGGGCCTCGGCCCGCTGATCGGCTACGGACTGGGTATCGCCGCCGGCGTCGCGTTCGCGCTCTACGCCGGTGGTCGCCGCCAGCCGCTGCCGATGGCCGCGGGCGTGCTCGGGGCCGGCGTGATGACGATGACCGACGGGTCCATCACCGCGCTGGGCATCAGCGACCCGCGTACGTGGCGGCGCTCCGACTGGATCTCCGACATCATTCCGCACCTGGCGTACGGGCTGACGGCCGCCGCCACCTGGAACAGGTTGCGGCGGCCGTCAGGTCGCGGTCGCTAGGGTCTCGTCAGCGGGTGTCGCTCTCGTCCTCGGCCACCGGTTCACCGGCCGGGCCGTACGGCGACACCTGCCCCTTTGGCACCGGGCGACCCACGTCGCCCCGCGACGAGCCGCGGTTGAGCGGATGCCCGGTCGGCTTGGGCCCCTTGCTGTCCTGACTGGTGGCGCCCTTGGCGTTACGCCGGAGCTCCTCCTGCTGCGGGTTGACCATGGGTGTCTCCCTCCGGGTACGGCGGGCGGCATCGACCGCCTCCACCGCCGGCATACCCGCCCGCCCCGGCGGCATTCCGACAGCGGTCGCCGGCGCGACGGCTAGCAGAGCCCGGATCGGGTACCCGGTCGGTGTGGGCAACGATCGAACGGTGGTGCGGGTCCTGCTGGACCGGCGTGGCCGCACCTACGCGGAGGAGGCCGGTATCCGGCTCTCCGACCGCCCCGGGCCGCTGTACCAGCTGCTGGTGCTGACCACCCTGCTGAGCACCCGGATCCGGGCGTGCGTGGCGGTGGACGCCGCACGGGAGCTGTTCGCCGCGGGCTACCGCACGCCGCAGGCGATGGAGGCGGCCAGTTGGCAGGAGCGCGTCGACGCGCTGGGCCGGGGCCACTACCGCCGCTACGACGAGCGCACCGCCACCATGCTCGACACCGGCGCCCGGTTGTGCCTGGACCGCTGGCACGGTGACCTGCGACGGCTGCACCGCGACGCCCAGGGCGACCCCGTCGGGTTGCGTCGGCGGCTCACCGAGTTCCCGGGCATCGGCCCCACCGGAGCGGACATCTACCTGCGCGAGGCGCAGACGGTCTGGTCCGACGTGCGCCCGTACGCCGACCGGCGGGCTCTCGCCGGGGCGAAGCGGCTGGGCCTGCCCGGCAACCCGCACGGGTTGGCCGACCTCGTCGACGAACCGGACTTCGGCCGTCTCGCGTCGGCGCTGGTCCGGGTGGCGCTCGGCGAGGAGTCCGCCGGCGAGGTCACCCGCGTCGCCGCCCGCTGACCGCGCTCATTTCACCGTCTTGTCTCCCGGCCGGGTCAGGTGCCACACCAGCAGGGCGGCGAGCAGCGCCAGGACCACCACCCCGCCGGAGATGCCACGGCCCTCCTCGGGGCTGCGACCCGCACTACCGAAGTAGATCACCGCGAGGCCGGCCAGCACCGTGACGAACGTACGAAACCCTCGGTCCTTCACGTATAGCACCCTAGGCGGGTCACGCCCCGTTTAGCCGTATTGTTGGTTATTGTCCATCGCCCGGGTGACAGGTCACCGCTCGCTGACGAAGCTGCGCAGCCGCACCCGACGCACCGCCCGGTCGCGGACCTCCACCACCTCCAGGGTCAGCCCGGGCAGACGCACCGTCTCCCCCGGCTCACCCGGCAGGTGCCGCAGCCGGGCCAGCACCAACCCCGCCACCGTCGTGTATTCGCGGGACAACGGGAAACTCAGCCGCACCCCGAGGTCCGGCAGGTCGTGCAGCGGGAAGTCACCGGGCACCAGCAGGGACCCGTCCGCTTCCCGGACCAACCCGCGCACGTCGCGGTCGGTCTCGTCGTACAACTCGCCGACCACCTCGGCCAGCAGGTCCTCCATGGTGACCATGCCGTCGATGCCACCGTGCTCGTCGACCACCAGGGCCAGTTGCTGATGCTCCTGGCGAAGCTGACGCAACGCGTCGGCGACCGGCAGGGTGACCGGCAGCAGCAGCGGCGACCGGACCTGCTCGCCCACCGAGGCGGTGCCGGCCCGCACCAGGTCACGGATGTGCACCACCCCGAGCACCTCGTCCAGGCCACCGGGACCGGTGACGGGGGCACGGGAACGCCCGGCGGCGGCGAGCCGGCGCACCCCCTCGTCGGCGGTGAGGCTGGCCGGCAGTGTCATCACCTCCCGCCGGGCGACCAGGATCTCGCGCAGCGTCCGGCCGGCGATGTCGAACGCGCCGGTCAGGATCTCCCGCTGCTGGGCGGACAGGCCGCGCTGGCTGGCCAGCATCTCCCGCAACTCCTCCTCGGTCATCTCCTCCCGGTTGGCCCGCGGATCACCCCCGGCGAGCCGTACGACCGCGTCGGTGGCCCGGCTGAGCAACCACACCGCCGGTCGGGACACTCGGGCGAGGAGGTCCAGAGGGCCGGCGCTCAGCAACGCCCACCGCTCCGCCCGCTGCATGGCCAGCCGCTTCGGGGCCAGCTCGCCGAGCACCAGCGTGACGAACGTCAGCAGCACCGTCACCAGCAGCACCGCGGCGGGGCGGGCCGCGCCGCCAAGGAAACCCAGCGGCCCGACCAGCGGCCCGGCCAGCGACACCGCCGCCGCGGCCGAGGCGAGGAAGCCGGCCAGCGTGATGCCGAGTTGGATGGTGGCCAGGTAGCGGTTCGGGTCGCGGGACAGCTGCACCAACCGGTCGCCGGCGCGCGACCGCCGGCCCAGCCGTCGCAACTGCCCCTCGCGCAGCGTCACCAGCGCCATCTCACTGCCGGACAGCGCGGCGTTGATCAGCACCAGCACGGCCACCAGCGCCAACTGCCCGAACTGACCGCCCATCGCGCACCCCCGTCCGCCGCCTCAGGTCACTCAACCGCAGCGGAGCCGCCTGCGGGCCTGGTTCGTGACCGCGCCCCGCTCAGTCGACCTCCAGGTCGTCCAGTGAGATGGCGTGCGTCATCAGCCACCGGGCCAGCGCCGTCATCCCGAACAACCACAGCGGCACCGACTCGGTGGGCCCGTTGGTGGCGTAGATGGCGAAGCGCAGGTCCGGTGCGCGGTACGCCTCGATCCGCCACCGGTGCTGCCTGTCCCGCCAGACCGCCGAAGGGTCCATGGCGTCACCGTAGGTGACCGCCGCCGACCGGGGGGCCGGTTAGCCCGGGACCGCCGTCGTGCCGAGCACGCCGCGGGCGACCGACACCACCAGGGCGATCCCGACCCCGGCGAGCACCAGCCAGCCGACGCCACGCCACCCGGAGCCACGGTCGAGCACCGGCGTCGACGGTGGCCTCCAGAGCTCACGGTAGGTCCAGGCCAGCACACCCAGCCCGAACGGCAGGAGCCCGACCCAGAACCAGAACCACCGGGTGCCGGCCAGGGGCGGCGCGCCGCCGATCAGCCGGGCCAGCCACAGCGCGGTCAGCACGCCAGCGAGCAGTGCGGCCGCGTTCGCGATCCGGTGCGCCCAGCCGCCAGCGGTGCTCCACCGGTCCGGAATGGCGGCGAACCGGGCGACCCGCCAGTCGGGCCCGGCACCGGCCGACCGATCAGGTTCGCCGAGGTACGAGTCCGGGTCGGGCGGTACGTCGAAGGTGTACCGGCTCTGGCCGTTCGACACGGTCCAGGCCAGCATCCCGCCGTTCTCCGCATACTGCGGCCGCGGCCGGCTGCCCCAGTACGCGTCGTCGTCGGCCCAGCCGTACGCCCGTTGGACGCTCACCACCCGGCCGGCCGCGAGATCACGGTCGAGCTGGGCCTCGGTCGACTCGCGGGGCTCGACCCACCACGCCAGACCGGCCCACAGCACCCAGAGGACCGGCAGTGCCGAGCGCAGAGCCACCGCGACGATCTCGCGCCACCGGCGGCCGGAGGGCCGTGACCAGGAGGGGGTGACGGCGACCATCAGCCAACCGTCGCACCCCGGCGCGATCCTGTCAGCCCCGGATCGGCCACGAGCGAGAGTCGTACGGGGTCAGCGATCCGGTTGATCCTGGCCCGTCGGCACGGTGGCTCGGCGGACGCAGTCGCGGAGCAGTGCGCGACGTTGCCCGTGGACCTCGTCGGGTTCCTGGCTGCTGGCCGCGTAGACGTTGCTGACCGGCGACCAGGCCATGGACATGGCGATCACCAGGGCCATGATGTCGAACGGGTCACCTGCGCGAACCCGCCCGGCTGCCTGAGCCTCGGCGATGGCCGTGAGCTTGCGCTCGTCGTAGTGCTGGTGGGTCTCGACGAGGTGCCCGGCGGGCCTGCGCTCCAGCCGTGTCCAGGTCGCGAGCCGGATGAGATCGGGGCGGCGAAGGTACTCGTCGTAGAGCCGAACTGCCCAGTCCGCGAGATCGTCAGCGTCGATGGGCACGACGTTCGTGATGCGCTCCAGGGAGCTGAGGAAGATCGCGTCGAAGAGTCGTTCCTTGTCGCCGAAGTAGGCGTAGAGCTGCGCCTTGTTGGTGCGCGCTGCCGTCACGATGCGTTCGATGCGCGCTCCGGCGATGCCGTGCTGGGCGAACTCCTCGGTGGCGGCGTCCAGGATGCGCTGGTAGGTCGCGGCGCCTCGCGAGGTCAGGGGCTGCTCCGGCATGCCCTCACTCTAGCAAAAAACAGAACGGTTGGTTTGCCATGCCCGTCGTTCGGACCTAGGCTGAACAGACCGAACAGTTTGTTTAAGGAGTTCACCCATGCGTACGACGACCGGATGGTTGGCGAACAGCCCCACAACCCTGCGACGCGCCTCGCTGAACCGCCGTGACCTGCGCCCCGATGACCTCGCGGTGCGGATCGATTACTGCGGCGTGTGCCACAGCGACCTGCACGCCCTGCACGACTACGACCACAGTGCGGACGCGCCTCTGGTGCCCGGTCACGAGTTCACCGGCGTGGTGACCGAGACGGGCCCCGAGGTGAGCGCCTTCACGGTCGGCGACCGCGTCGCCGTGGGCAACATCGTCGACTCCTGCGGCATCTGCGCCATGTGCGCGGCGGGCCAGGAGAACTTCTGCCACTCCTTCCCGACCCTCACCTACGGCGGCACCGACCGACAGGACGGGTCGACCACCCTGGGTGGCTTCTCCCGCGACTACGTCGTCCGCGACACCTTCGCCTACCGGCTGCCCTCGGGCCTCGATCCGGCTGCGGCCGCCCCGCTGCTGTGCGCCGGTGTCACCGTCTGGGAGCCACTGCGCTCCCTCGGTGTGGGCCGCGGCAGTCGGGTCGCCGTGGCCGGGCTCGGCGGCCTGGGTCACCTCGCGGTCAGGATGGCAGTCGCGCTCGGCGCCACCACGACCGTCATCAGCCGCACCCCAGACAAACGCGACGACGCCCGCCGGCTCGGCGCACACGACCTCGTGGACTCCACCGACACCCGCCAGATGGCGGCGACGCGCGACACCTTCGACGTCGTCATCGACACCATCTCCGCACCGCACGACCTCGCCCCCTACCTGAAGTTGGTGGCGCTCGACGGCACCCTCAGCCTGCTCGGCCACCTGGGCCCGGTCACCGTCGAGGCCACCGACCTGCTGGTCGGCCGCAAGAAGCTCAGCTCCGCTGGCAGCGGAGGCCGCCGCTCCACAGCCGAAATGCTCCAGTTCTGCGCCGACAACGGCATCGCCGCCGACATCGAGGTGCTTCCGTCGACGCAGGTCAACACAGCACTCGACCGCCTCCGGCGAAACGACGTCCGCTACCGCTTCGTGCTCGACATGTCCGACCTGGACTGACGAGACCGCCCGCCGGTATCGGCCACGACCCCGTCGCTCAGCCGACGACGATCCGGGCGTCGTCGGGCAGTCGTCGGGTCGCGCCCCGACGGTCCAGCAACTCCAGCAGGGGCACCGCCACCCGGCGGGTGGTGTCCAACGCCTGCCGGGCCGCGGAGAGCGTGAACGGCTGCGGCAGCCCGGCCAACACCCGGACCGCGCCGTCGAGCGCGTCGGGCAGCAGCACCACGTTGTCGGCCAGCCGCAGCAGCGCGCCGGCCCGCACCGCGGCGCCGATCTCGCGCGGGCCCAGACCGAGGTCGACGAGGCGGTCCGCCTCGGGGGCGCGAAACGGCCGGTCGCCGTATTCTGCGCGGACCCGCCGCACGGCCCGGGCCACCGGCTCGGGGAGCGCGTCGGCGCCCGCCGCGCCGACCCGCCCGGCGTGGATCCGCAGCGGCGGCCGGACCAACGCCTCGACCAGCACCCGGTCGGGCAGGGCGAGGCGCTGGCGCAGCGCGTCCACCGGCATCCCCGGTTCCAACGGGTGCTCCCTGGCGTGGCGGGCGACCTCCTCGGTCACCCGCTCGCCGAGCCGCCGCCAGTGCGCCGGGTCGGCCAGCCAGTCACCGGCCACCGGAGCGGCGTCCACCGGCACACCCATCCGGATCAGCGCACCGGCGCGGACCAGCCGGCGACGGCGCAGCTCCCCGGCCAGGTCGGGACGACCGTCCAACTCGGCGAGGACCTGCGCGCGGGCGACGGCGGCACCCCGGCGGGCCAGCGGTGGCGGCGCCACGTCCAGCACCCGCACCCCGCCGGTCACGTGGTGGCGCCCCGGGTCACGCAGCAGCGCCCGATCGCCCACCAGCAACGGCAACGGACGGGCCAACCGCAGGCGTACGGTGTCCGGGCCGAGCGGGCGGACCCGTGCCGGCACGGCCGCCGACCCGACGTGCAGGGTGAGGGTGGCCGGCAGGTCGGCCGCCGAATCACCGGTCAGCCGCACGTCGACGAGGTCGGTGCGGTGGAACCGGCCCGGGGTGAGCAGCGCGTCGCCACGACCGAGCCGGTCACGGGGCGTACCGCGCAGGTTGACCGCCACCCGGGCCACCGCCGTCACCTCCGGCCGGGCCTCGCCCAGTGAGTGCAGGCCACGTACCCGGACCGGCTCGTCGGCCCCGGCCAGCTCCAACTCGTCGCCCACCCGCAGCCGTCCGACGCCGAGGGTGCCGGTGACCACGGTGCCGCTGCCCCGCACGGTGAAACTGCGGTCCACCCAGAGCCGGACGGGGTCGTCCACCACCGGCGCGGGCAGCCCGGCGGCGAGCCGGTCCAGGGCGGCCCGAAGCTCCGGCAGGCCGGCGCCGGTCAGGCCACTGACCGCCACCGCCGGCACCGTGCCGAGGCTGGTCGCCGCGATCTCGGCCCGGGCGCGGGCCATGGCCGGCCCCGGGTCGGCCAGGTCCGCGCGGGTCACCGCCACCAGGCCGTACGCCACACCGAGCGCGTCGAGCGCGGCCAGGTGCTCGGCGGACTGCGGCATCCAGCCCTCGTCGGCGGCCACCACGATCAGCGCCGCCGGCACCGGGCCGACACCGGCGAGCATGTTCGGCACGAACCGCTCGTGCCCGGGCACGTCGACGAAGGCGACGGTGCCGCCGGACGGCAGCGTCGCCCAGGCGAACCCCAGGTCGATGGTCATCCCCCGGCGGCGTTCCTCGGCCCACCGGTCGGGTTCCATCCCGGTCAGCGCCCGGACCAGTGTCGACTTGCCGTGGTCGACGTGCCCGGCGGTGGCGACGACGAACACGGTCAGTCGTCCCCGGGGACGCGGAGCACGGCCGCGCGGACCATCTCGTCGGCCTCTTCGGGCACGCAGCGCAGGTCGAGCAGGAGCCGGCCCCGCACCACCCGCCCGAGCACGGGCTGGTCGCCGGTGCGCAGCGGCTCCGCGTACCGCTCGGGCAGACTCAGCGCCCACGAGTCCAGCTCGACGCCGGGCGCCCCGCCGCCGCCGACCACCGCGGCGGCCGGCACCACCTCCGCCTTGCGGCCGTCCGCGCCGAGCCGGTCGCGCAGCCGCTCCACCCGGCTGCGCAGCGCACCCGGGTCGGCGTGCAGCGCCGTCCGGGTGGGCGTGTCCGGCTGGTGCAGGGTGGCGGCCAGCGCGGCCAGGGTGAGCTTGTCCACCCGCAACGCGCGGGCCAGCGGATGACGGCGCAGCCGGTCGACCAGCGCGACGTCGCCGAGCAGCAACCCCGCCTGCGGGCCGCCGAGCAGTTTGTCGCCGCTGGCCGTGACCAGCGTGGCACCGGCGCGCAGGGTGTTGGCCGCGTCCGGCTCGTCGGGCAGCAGCGGATCCGCGGTGAGCAGACCGGAGCCGATGTCGGCGACCACCGGCACCCCGAGGGTGGCCAGCTGTCGGACCGGGGTCGCCGAGGTGAAGCCGGTGACCTGGAAGTTCGACGGGTGCACCTTGAGCACGAAGCCGGTCTGCGGGCCGAGCGCGGCGGCGTAGTCGGCGAGGGTGGTGCGGTTGGTGGTGCCGACCTCCCGCAGGCGCGCGCCGGTGCTCTCCACCAGGTCGGGCAGGCGGAAGCCGTCGCCGATCTCGACCAGCTCGCCCCGGCTCACCACGATCTCCCGGCCGGCGGCCAGCGCGGTGGCGGCCAGCACCAGCGCGGCGGCGCCGTTGTTGACCACGTGCACGGCGCCCGCGTCGGGCACGGCGGCGGCCAGCGCGTCGAGGGCGTCGCGGCCGCGGCGGGCCCGCCGGCCGGTGCGCAGGTCCAACTCCACGTCGGTGTGCCCAGCGGCGGCCACCACGGCGGCGACCGCGGCGGTGGACAGAGGCGCCCGGCCCAGGTTGGTGTGCAGCACGACGCCGGTGGCGTTGAGCACCACGCGGGGGCCCGGCGCGGGCAGCGCGGCGACCGCGGCGTCGCGTACGTCATCGGGGTGCAGCTCGCCCCGGCGGGCCCGCTCCTGGGCCCGGGCGACGACCGCCTTCACCCGGTCCCGGCCGAGCGTCGCGCTGGCCGCGGCCAGCCGAGGGTCGGCGAGCAGCGTGTCGGTGCGGGGCACCCGGCGTCGCGGGTCCACCGGCCCGTCACCCATCGCGTCATCTCCTGCACTGGTTGGCGGAGACGGACGGGAATCGAACCCGCCTGGCCCGGGTCCCGGACCACACCGGTTTTGAAGACCGGGAGGGGCACCAGCCGCCTGAACGCCTCCACCGGACATTCGATCACATCGCGGGCGGGGCCGCCCGATCAGATGGAAGATCCATGCCGGCCCGGCGGGCGTCGGCCCGCTCGCGCTGCGGCACCACCGTGTACCGAGGGTCGCGGGCGGAGGCGACCCCTCCGTAGAAGATGCCGAACCGGGTCACCACCGAGGCGGCCAGCAGCGCGGCGCCGGACAGCGCGCTGACCAGCCGGCTACGCCGACCGAGCAGCGCGCCGGCGACCCCACCGGCCGTCAGCATCCGGCCGGCGCGCAGCAGCCGACCGGGGCTGCCCTGCCGGTAGGGCTCGCTGAGCAGACCGAGGCCAGTCTCCACCCGATGCGCTCCGTACAGCTCCAGGGCCGCGCCGGCCACCGCCATCCGCCGGGCCGGCCCCGCCTGGGCCGGCGGCGCGGCGAGCAGACCCACGCCGGCGCCGCTGGCCAGCGCGCTGCCCGCGAAGATCACCGGCAACTCGGGGTACGCCTCATGCCACGACGGCACTGCCGTGTCGGCGAGCAACACCCCGGTGTACGTGGCCAGCGCGGGCGCGGTGCCGGCGGCGAGCAGCCCAGCGACGTGCCCGACCGACGGCAACGCCCGACCGGCCACCCCGAGCAGGCCGTGGCGCGGCAGCACACCGGCGGCGTCGGCGATCGCGGCGACACCTGCCGCCGGCCCGTACGCGGTGAGGATCCAGGTACCCACCGACATCGGCGAGGTCGGCTTGGCCACGCGCAGCATGTGGTGGAACCGCGCCGGCCGGCCGAGGTCCTTGACCAGGAAGACCGCGCTGGCGCTGACGGCGGCCAGAGCGGTGACCCGACCGGCGCGTCGCAACGCCGGCCGGCCGGTGAGCTGCCCACCGGCGGCGAGCAGTGACGAGCCGGCCGCCAGCCCACCGGTGAACAGGTACGCCGCGATGTCCCACTTCCAGACCGGCGCCTTCAGGATGGGCCGACCGTAGTACGACGTGAACTCCGCCTCCGGCACCCGCAGTTCCTCGCCGCCCCCACGACGCCCACCCCCGCGACGCCCACCCCGCCGACCGGGTTCGGCGCTGCGCCGCTGCTGTCCGATCGCCGAGCGGGTGCCGGTCCCATTCGTGGCCGGCAGCCCGGTGTTCTCGCCGTTCGCGGCCGGCGGCTCGGTGCTGGCCGTCGGCCGATCGCGGCCATCGGCGGCCAGGCGGTCCCGGAAGCGACGGAAGATCTCGCCGACCTCGGGGCGCTGCGGACTCACGAGGAACCTCCGACGAACGCGGCGACGGTGGCCGCCGCCATGGCGAGGGCCGCGAGGCCGGCGCGCTTCCACATCTTCGGCAGGTCGCGGGTGGTCACGACCGGGTCCGGTGGCAGCCCGTACACCTCCGGCTCGTCCAGCAGCAGGAAGAACGCCCCGTCACCACCGACGCCGTCGTTCGGGTCGTGCCCGTACAGGCGGGCCTCGGGCACGCCCCGCTCGTGCAGCGTCTCGACCCGCGCGGCGGCCCGCTCCCGCAACTCGTCGAGCGGCCCGTACTGGATCGACTCCGTCGGGCACGCCTGCGCGCACGCCGGGGTCATCCCCGCACCCAACCGGTCGTAGCACAGCGTGCACTTCCACGCCCGACCGTCGTCCTTACGCTGATCGATGACGCCGTACGGGCAGGCGGAGATGCAGTAACCGCACCCGTTGCAGATGTCCTCCTGCACCACCACGGTGCCGAACTCCGTCCGGAACAACGAACCCGTCGGACAGACATCCAGACACGCCGCGTGCGTGCAGTGCTTACAGACGTCCGACATCATCAACCACCGGAAATCCGTCCGCCCCTCCACACCGGACCCACGCCCCGGCGGCTGCGCCCCCGGCATCCCCAGGAACTGCGGACCCGCACCACCGCCACCCTGGCCGACGGCGGTCGGACCGGCGGCGATCGGGGCGCCCAGCACGTCCGCCGTCCCGCCCGCGGCCATCCGGGCGGCGGCGGACGGCGCGCCGGTCGGCACACCCGGGTCCGTGCCGGTGCGCTCACTGGTGCCAGCCGCCACGGCCGCCGACGCCGCGCTGACCGACGCACCGGTCGGCAGTCCCGCGAACGGCGGCGTGCGGTGCCCGGCCGGCCGGGGCTGCTCGATGAACGCGACGTGTCGCCAGGAGTTCGCGGTCAACGCGCCGGTGTTGTCGTACGACATGCCGAGCAGGTCGAGCCCGCTCTCCGGGACGCCGTTCCACTCCTTGCAGGCCACCTCGCAGGCCTTGCAGCCGATGCAGACGCTGGTGTCGGTGAAGAACCCCATCCGCGGCGGCGCCGACGACCAACCGGCGTCCGGCGCCGGATCCAACGGACCGTAGAGGCTGTTCGGGTCAGGAAGCACCGCGATCCCTCCCCTCACTGTCGGTGGTGACCGCCGGGGCGTTGTGGCCCGGGTCGATCCCGGCGCGCCGCTGGTAGTCGGCGACCAGGTCCAGCAGCGCCGGCCCGGTCGGCCGACGGCCGGCCCGCACGTCGCAGGTGCCGACCTTGCTCTCCTGGATCAGCACGTTCGGGTCCAGGCTGATGCCGAACAAATCGTTGGCCGAGTCGCCGGTCACCAGACCCTCGAAACCGAAGTGGTACGGCAACCACACCTGGTGGATGATCCGGTCCTCGACCCGCAACGGGGTGAGCCGGTCGGTCACCAGCACCTTCGCCTCGATCACGGCACGACCGCTGACCAGGTGCGCCCAGCCCAGGTGGTCGAGACCACGTTCGACGGCCAACTCCGGGGACACCTCCACGAACATCTCCGGCTGCAGCTCGGCCAGCGGCGACACCGTCCGACTCATCCCACCGGCGGTGTGGTGCTCGGTGAGCCGGCTGACCGTGAACACGTACGGGAACACCTGGCTGTGCTCCTCCGGCGGGCTCGGGTTCACCGAGTTCACCGGATGCGCGTACATCTTGCGGGTCGGGTTGGCCTGCTGCCCGTAGAGCGGGTTACGCACCGGCGACTCCACCGGCTCGTAGTGCGTCGGCAACGGGCCGTCCAGGACACCGCTGGGCGCGTACAGCCAGCCCTTCCCGTCGCCCTGCATGATGAACGGGTCGTCGCCGGCGATGCCCTCCGTCCCGGACGCACCGGGTGGCGGCCGGTACGACGGCGGTTTGGTCTTCTCGAAGTCCGGCACGTCGTGACCGGTCCACTCGCCCTTCTCGGCGTCCCACCAGACGTAGCGTTTGCGCTCACTCCACGGGTTGCCGTCCGGATCGGCGGACGCACGGTTGTAGAGGATGCGCCGGTTCGCCGGCCACGCCCAACCCCACTCGGCGGCCACCCAGTCCTGCTCGTGTCGGGACTTGCGCCGCGCCGCCTGGTTCACGCCGTCGGCGTACACCCCGGTGTAGATCCAGCAACCGATCGCGGTGGAGCCGTCAGCGCGGGCCTCGGCGAAGCTGGACAGCGGGCGGCCGGTCGCCACGTCGTACCCGTTGATCTCACGCAGCACCGCCTCGGCGCTCGGCTCGACGTTCGGGCCGTGCGTGGGGTAGTCCCAGGCGAGGTCGAGCAGCGCCCGGTCGCGCGGCAGCTTCGAGTCGGCCAGCTTCTCGCGCAGCTTGCGACCGAGGTGGTAGAAGAACCACAACTCGGAGCGGGCGTCGCCTGGCGGCTCGACGGCCTTCTCCCGCCACTGCAACAGGCGCTGCGTCTGGGTGAACGTACCCTCCTTCTCCACATGCGAGGCAGCGGGCAGGAAGAACACCTCGGTGCGGCACTCCTCGGGCACGATCTCCCCGGTGGCGACCTCGGGACCGTTCTGCCAGAACGTGGCACTTTCGATCATGAAGAGGTCCCGGACGACCAGCCAGTCGAGGTTGGCCATGCCCAGGCGCTGCGCCCGGCCGTGCGCCGAACCGACAGCCGGGTTCTGCCCGAGCAGGAAGTAGCCCTTGATCTTCCCGTCGATCATGTTCAGCACCTGCTGGTAGGTGCCGTGGTCGCCGGTCATCCGCGGCAGGTACCCGTAGCAGTAGTCGTTCTCCGGTGTCGCCGCGTCACCCCAGTACGCCTTGAGCAGGCTGGCGGCGAACGACCCGGCGTTACCCCAGAAGCCCTTCTGGCCGGGGTGCCGGATGCTGTCCACCCACTCGTCGAAGGTCGGGTGGTCGGCGTGGTGCGGCATCGGCAGGTAACCCGGCAGCAGGTTGAACAGCGTCGGAATGTCCGTGGAGCCCTGGATGCTGGCATGACCCCGCAGCGCCATGACCCCGCCACCCGGGCGACCCATGTTGCCGAGCAGGAGCTGGATGATCGCGCCGGTGCGGATGTACTGCACGCCGACGCTGTGCTGCGTCCAGCCCACCGAGTAGATCAGCATCCCGGTGCGCTCCCGGCCGGAGTTCTGCGTCCACGCCTGGGCCAACTCCAGGAACTTGTCCTGTGGGATGCCGCAGACCCGCTCGACCATCTCCGGGGTGTAGCGGGCGAAGTGTCGCTTGAGGATCTGGTAGACGCAGCGCGGGTGCTGCAACGTCTCGTCCCGCGGGGTGTCCCCGTCGACCTGCGCGCCGTGCGACTCGTGCTCCAGCCCGGACGCGGTGTCGCGCTCCTTAGCCGTGTGCCCACTGCCGGACGAGTCCTCGTTGCCCTCGTACTGCCAGCTGTCCTGCACGTAGGTGCTGGTCTCCGGGTCGAACCCGGAGAAGAACCCGTCGCCGTCCTCGGTGTCGCTGAACTGCTCGCTCACGATCGTCGCCGCGTTGGTGTACGACAGCACGTACTCCCGGAAGTCCAGCTCGTTGTCCAGGATGTAGCGCACCACACCACCGAGCAGCGCGATGTCCGTGCCCGCCCGGATCGGCAGGTACGAGTCAGCCAGCGCGCTGGTGCGGGTGAAGCGCGGGTCGACGTGGAAGACCTTCGCGCCCCGACGCTTGGCCTCCATCACCCACTGGAAACCCACCGGGTGTGCCTCAGCCATGTTCGAACCCTGAATGACGATGACGTCAGCGTTGGCGATGTCCTGCTGGAAATCCGTCGCACCGCCACGACCGAAGCTGGCCCCCAGACCGGGGACAGTGGCGGAGTGTCAAATACGGGCCTGGTTCTCGATCTGCAACGCACCGGCCGCGGTGAACAACTTCTTGATGAGGTAGTTCTCCTCGTTGTCCAGCGTCGCCCCACCCAGACTGGAGAAACCCAGCGTCCGGTTGAGCGGCCGGCCCTGCGTGTCGACGTCCTCCCAGGTCTGCTCACGAGCCGCGAGCACCCGGTCGGCGATCATGTCGAGCGCGGTGTCGAGGTCCAGATCCTCCCACTGCGTCGAGTACGGACGGCGGTAGCGGACCTTCGTCTGCCGCAACGGGCTCGTCACCAGACTCTTGCTGGCCGCGCCCTTCGGGCAGAGCCGACCCCGCGAGATCGGGCTGTCCGGGTCGCCCTCGATCTGGCTGACCTGCCCGTCCTTGACGAACACCCGCTGACCGCAACCCACCGCGCAGTACGGGCACACCGAACGGGCCACGCTGTCGGCGGTGTCGGTGCGAGCGGTGAGCGCGCGGGATCCGTCAGACTTCGCCGCGGCACCCCGGCCCAACGGGTCGGTGCCCGTGAGCTGGCGGTAGACCGGCCAACCCTCGATGAAGGTACGCAGACCCATGCCCCGACACCCCCTCCCACGCGAGCGACCCCATGAACATAGGCCAGCCGAGACATCTTCGCGAGCGGAGGGAAGTCAGTCAGCGCCGCCCCCGGCCTTGTGGGCTCGGGGGCGGCGCTGGTGTCGGTGTGCAGGTCGCCTCTCGGCGAGTGGCGCGACGCGGCTCCAGCCGAACGGTGTTCCGCGAAGGCGATATTAGGTGAGGCCCGGGGACACTGAGTCACACCGACACTGACCACAACCGGCTCGGCCCCCACGTTGTTCCCTCACCCCACCGCACGCGCCCGTCCGATGCACCGCCCGGCTGTCCGCCGTCCCGCTGGCCGGCGACCGCAACGGCTTGCCGCACCGCCGGCCGCGTGGGCTTGCCGCACCGCCGGCCGCGTGGGCTTGCCGCACCGCCGGCCACGCCGGCTTGCCGCACCGCCGGCCACGCCGGCTTGCCGCACCACCGACCACGCCGGCTGGCCGCACCACCGGCCGTACCGCCGCCGAATCGCACCGCCGTCGAGTTGCACCGGTGATCGCCGCACGGCCACGACACCCACCCCTCGCACCATCGAGCCGCGCTTCGGCCGTGCCCCGCGAGATCTTGGACAGTTTCCGTTCGCGCGGAACGGAAACTGTCCAAGATCTCCCGGGCAGCCACCCACCGAACCGTGCCACCCGCTCCCCCCGGACGGCGCGCGGCATCCCCCGCGGCAACCAGCACCACGTGCCTACCCGCACGGACATGGAAACGCCGCTGGCCGGCACCCCGGGATACGGGTGCCGGCCAACGGTCGGGCTGTTCGGTGTGCGTGCTGGTGGGTCAGCTGTTCCAGTACTGGCCGACCAGGTCGGTGGCCTGCTGCTCCCACTGCGCGTAGGCGTCCGGGTAGGCGGAGACCTGCACGGTCTGCGCGGCCTCGGTCAGCGGCATGTCCTGCCACCCGTCAACCTGCTTGAGACCCTTGAGGAACGCGGTCGTGGAGTACTCGGGGTCGGTGATCTGCTCCGGCGTGCCCCAACCGCTGGTCGGGCGCTGCTGGAACAGGCCCAGCGAGTCGTGGTCGTTGGCGTCGCCGAGGTGACCCAGGTTCTCCAGCTTGGACTCCTGCAGGCTCGTCGCGATGGAGATGACCGCGGCGCGCTCGGGCAGGCCGGCCTTCTTCGTGGCGGCGATGATCGCCTTGACGTTCGCGGTCTGCTCATCATTCAACGTGATCCGGGACTGGTCGCCCTGCGGCTTCGGGGCGGCCGACTGCACGGCTACCGCGACCGGCTTGGCGTCCACGGCCGGGGTGGCGGCGTGGGCGGCGATCGGGCCGGCGAAGACACCACCGGCGAACGCGAGACCAGCAACAGACAGCACGCTCTTACGGAAGATCGTGTTCATGGGGGTAGCTCCTTCGGGGGTAGGAACACCCGGCCACTGACGGGGGTCGGCGGCGCAGGGTGTGAGCACCTCGTCCGGCGCTGCAACAACATCAAGGGGAAAGGGGTGACGCCTACGGGCGTCGGGGTCGGCGGCCTGCGAGAAGGGCTCGTGGCGCCGGGTCCAGGTGTAACGACCGGGGGGCCGAGGTCATTCCGGGGTTGGCCCATCCGATGGCACCCGATCGAAGCGGGGTGCTCGTGCGGTCGTCGAGGGAGGCTTCAACGATCCGGCGGGGGTCCGCATTCCAACCCTGGCACCGGCGGTTCCAACCCCGGGCGGGCCGGGGCGGTGAGCCGGTCGTGCTGCGATCGTCAGGGTATGTAACGACCCCCGCCCCGCCACCATTCCGCCGCGCGGGTGCAGCCGGCCACAGCCCAGAACACGCACGTCCGGACAAACCACCCACCCAGCGCCAGGCCGGAGCGTTGAATCGACCCTCAGTCGGCATGATCGACTCGAGTTCACGGAAGTCGGGGCATCCCGGGCGTCCGGATACCCCGGCTTCAGCAGACCCGAGTCGATCACAAACGGATGAGCACACGAGTCTGCGCAAACCGGACAAACGGCGCGTCGGCCAGGATCATGCGGGCACGCCTGGAAAGGCGCGCTGCAATCAGCCTGAGCGACACCGGCTCGGGTGGGCGTTACCCTGACACCATGCAGGCCGTCTCCCCCACCGCGACCGGCGTGGCCTTCCTGGCCCGACCGGGTCGTCCTGCCGTGGTGGCGCGGACACTCGTTGAGCTGGCCGGGCCCACCCGCGGTGTGGTGGAGTTGCCGGTGCGGTTGATGTGGAACGCCGAGCGCACCTTCGACCTCGCCGACCCCGACCAGCTGCTCTGGATGTACGAGAACGTGCTGCGCGAGACGACCCGCACCGAGGACCTGCGCGTCCTGATCAACGGGCGGACGCTACGCCGGGTGTGGCGACTGCTCAACCTGCCTCGGGGCGTACGTCAGGCGTGGGAGAGCCGGCACCGCGGCCTGCGCGCGGCGTGACCGAGCCTCATCTGCACGACTTCTACCGGGAGGTGGCCCGGGTGGCGCTCACCGCCGCCGGACCGCACCGGTTCGTGTTGGGTGGCGGGGTGGCCTGGGCGGCGCACGGGTTGGTCGCCCGCCCGACGGAGGACGTCGACCTCTTCGCGGACGTGGAGGGTGCCGCCGCAGCGGCCTCCGCAGGGGTGCGCGTGGCGCTGGAACGAGCCGGCTTCCTCGTCACCGATGCCGACCCGGACAGTGATCTGGGCGAGCTGTTCGACGGGTACGAGCAGGACATGAAGGACTTCGTGGTGAGCCGGGACGGACGGCAGATCCGGCTCAGCCTCGCCCGGTTGGACCGCCAGCAGAGCCCGGTGGTGATGGACCTCGGCCCCGTGATGGACGTCCGAGATCTGGTGGCCAACAAGATCGCCGCACTGGTCAACCGGCGGGAGGTCCGTGACTTCATCGACGTGGCGGCGGCGCTGGAGCACTACGACGTGACCGAGCTGCTGGTGCTGGCACGGCAGGTCGACCCCGCGCTGGACCCGGACGACGTGTGCGCCGCCGGCCGCTACCTGGACCGCCTACCGGAGCAACGCTTCGGCCGTTACGGCCTGAGCGCAACCGACATCGCCCAGGTCCGGCAGCGCTTCGCCGCCTGGCCGCGCTGACCCGGCCGCCGTCAGCGGAACCACGCACCGAGGCGGGCAACGCCCCCGCAACACCGGATGCCGGACCGAGCCGCGTCGGGGCGGGCACGCCAGCAGCGCCCGCCCCGACGGCGGATCACTTGGTCGGTCGGCCGCCCGTGACGCCCAGGATCTCGCCGGTGACGTAGCTGGATTCCTGCGAGGCGAAGAAGACGTACGCCGGGGCCAGCTCCGCCGGCTGGCCGGGGCGACCCTCCGGGGTGTCGGTGCCGAACTGCTTCACCTTCTCCTCCGGCATCGTCGCCGGGATCAGCGGCGTCCAGACCGGGCCGGGCGCGACCGCGTTGACCCGGATCCCCTGCTCGGCCAGGTCGGCGGCGAGGGCCTTGGTGAAGTTGGCGATCCCCGCCTTCGTGGTCGCGTAGTCCAACAGCTGTGGTGACGGGTCGAACGCCTGGATCGAGGCCGTGTTGATGATCGCCGACCCCTCGGCCAGGTGCGGGATGGCGGCCTTGCAGAGCCAGAACATCGCGTACAGGTTGGTCTTGAGCACCCGGTCGAACTGCTCGGTGCTGATCCCGAGGATGCCCTTGTCCTGCGACATCTGGTACGCCGCGTTGTTGACCAGGATGTCGATGCCACCCAGGTCGCGAACCGCCTGGTCGACCAGCTCCTGGCAGTGCGCCTCGTCGGTGATGTCGCCGCGGACCGCGATCCCCCGCCGGCCGGCGTCCTCGATCAGGCGGATGGTCTCCTGGGCGTCGGCGTCCTCCTCCTCGCTGAGGTACGAGATCAACACGTCGGCGCCCTCCCGGGCGAACGCGATCGCGACAGCCCGGCCGATCCCCGAGTCACCTCCGGTGATCAGCGCCCGTTTGCCGTCGAGCTTGCCGCTGCCCCGGTACGACTCCTCGCCGTGGTCCGGCTTCGGGGTCATCTCCGCGGTCGAGCCAGGTGCGTCCTGCTGTTGTGCGGGCTGGCCCTGCTGCTGGCCGTACTGGCTGGTCGGGTCCTGCTGGGTGTGCTGGTCCTCGTTCACCGATCTCTCCTCGCGCCGCGTGGGAAGCGGGGGCTGCCCCGCGAATGTCGTCCCTGACCGCCGTACCCTGCGCCGGCCAGCGGAAACCGCAGCAGCACGTGGGGCTGGCGTGGCAGGAGTGTCCGCTGCTGGTTATGGTGCGCAAGGCGCTCACGAGGCGCGTCCACCCCCATGGAAAGGCACGTCATGACCTCTCCCTCCGGCCCGTCGCGTCGCCAGGTGCTCGTCGCCGCGGCGGCGGCTGCGACCGCCCCGCTGATCGCCGCCGCGCCCGCGCAGGCGGCCGGCGCGGCCCGGCCGCGCACCTGGGACCTCACCCTCCTGGGCACGTCGGACACGCACGGCAACGTCTACAACTGGGACTACTACCGCGACGCCGAGTACGACGACAGCAAGCAGAACGACATCGGCGTCGCGAAGCTGGCGACCCTGATCAACCAGATCCGTCGGGAGCGGCGCGGCAAGGCGACGCTGGTGCTCGACGCCGGCGACACCATCCAGGGCACGCCCCTCGCGACGTACTACGCCAAGCAGGAGCCGATCACCGCCACCGGGGAGAAGCACCCGATGGCCCGGGCGATGAACGTCATCGACTACGACGCGGTGACACTGGGCAACCACGAGTTCAACTACGGCCTGCCCTTGCTGGACCTGTGGATCCGTCAGCTCGGCTTCCCGGCCCTCGCCGCGAACGCGGTCAACGCGAAGACCGGCAAGCCGGCCTTCCTGCCGTACGTCATCAAGAAGGTCTCCCTCGGCTTCGCCGCACCCACCCTGCGGGTCGGCATCCTCGGCCTGACCAACCCCGGTGTGGCCATCTGGGACAAGGGCAACGTCGAGGGCAAGCTGCGCTTCGACGACATGGTCGCGACCGCGGCGGAGTGGGTGCCGATCATGCGGGCCCGCGGCGCGGACCTCGTGCTGATCTCCGCGCACGGCGGTGACAGCGGCACCTCCAGCTACGGCCCGGAGCTGCCGAACGAGAACCCGGTGGCGTTGATCGCGCAGCAGGTGCCGGGGATCGACGCGATCCTCTTCGGTCACGCGCACAACGAGGTGGTCGAGCGGTTCGTCACCAACGAGCGGACCGGCGCGCAGGTGCTGCTCTCCGAGCCGTCGAAGTGGGGCCAGCGGCTCACCCGGATGGACTTCACCCTGACCCGTGAGCGCGGCCGGTGGACGATCACCAAGAAGGCCGCCAGCATGCTGAACACCAACACCGTGGTCGAGGACCCGAAGGTGCTCGCCGCCGTGCGGGCCCAACACCAGAAGACCATCGCGTACGTCAACCAGGTGGTCGCGCAGTCGACCGTGGAGTTGTCGGCGGCGGAGTCGCGCTACAAGGACACGCCGATCCTGGACTTCATCAACCACGTGCAGACCGAGGTGGTCGGCGCGGCCCTGGCCGGCACCACGTACGCGGACCTGCCGGTGCTGTCGATCGCGGCGCCGTTCAGCCGTACCGCGGTCTTCCCCGCCGGTGACGTCAAGATCCGCGACGTGGCCGGCCTGTACGTGTACGACAACACCCTCGAGGCGGTCGTGCTCAGCGGTGCCGAGGTGCGCGCGTACCTGGAGTACTCGGCGAAGTACTTCCGTACCCTCGCGCCGGGCGCCCCGGTCGACCCGGAGCAGATCAGTGACCCGGCGGTGCCGGACTACAACTACGACGTCTTCTCCGGCCTCGACTACGACATCGACATCTCCAAGCCGGTCGGGCAGCGGATCACCCGACTGGTGCTGACCGGCACCGACAGCCCGGTGGCCGACAACGCGCAGTTCGTGGTGGCGGTGAACAACTACCGGCGCAGCGGCGGCGGCAACTTCCCCGGCATCGTCAAGACTCAGGTCTACAACGCGCAGCAGGAGATCCGTCAGCTGCTCATCGACTGGGCGCAGGCCAAGGGGACGATCGACCCGGCCGACTTCTTCCAGCAGAACTGGCGGCTGGTACGCGAGGGCGTGTCGGTGTTCTGACCCCAGCGCATCGCAGACGGGCCGTGGGTGGCGACACCCGCGGCCCGTTGCGCGTTGTCAGCCCTGCACGTTCCAGCGGATCGGGTCCTCGGCCTTCTCCGGACGGTCGCGCCCGGGGTCGGTCTCGGTCAGGGCGACACGTTCGTCGGGACGCACCGCGAGCGGCAACTCGCCGAACCGTGCGTGGCGCAGGAACGCGTACTCGTCATCGGTGAACGGCTGTTCGGCCATCGGCACCTCCCACTCCCCCGCCATTGTCCAGCGGCTGGGCCACTGAACACCAGTGTGTGGTCACACCCCGTAGGGCATCCTAGGATCCTGGGTGAATAGAAGGAGCCCGGCGCGGGGCTGGTACCCGATCCAGCACCGCGAGGGCCGCCCGGATGGGCCGACGCCGCAGCATCTCGTCGAAGCTCGCCCGCCCCTGGCAGAACTGGACGAACATCCGCCAGCCCGGCGGCGTCGCCAGCAGGGCGTGGAACACGTCCGGGCGACGCGTGAACACGTCCAGCAGACGGAAGCCCGCCCGCATCTCCGGCACCAGCGCTTCGGCGACCGCCCGCTCGTACCCGGACAGGTCACCGGCCGCGACCGCCGCACCGGCCAGCCCACCGGAACGCAACGCGAAGCTGATGCCCTCCCGGCTCCACGGCTCCAACAGTCCCGCCGCATCCCCCACGACCAGCACCCGGCCGTTGCGCAACGGCGAGTCCTCCTCCCGGCACCGGGTCAGGTGCCCGGAGTCGTGCTCCGCCGGCAAGCCGGTCAGCCCCAACCGGTCCACGAACCGCCGCAGGTACTCCCGGGTCCCCTCCCCCGCGCCCCGCCCGGCGATCACCCCGACAGTCAACCGGTCACCCTTGGGAAAGACCCAGGCGTACGACCCCGGCATCGCGCCCCAGTCCAGCAGCAGCCGCCCCCGCCACCGCTCCTGCTCCGCCGGGGGCACCGGGATCTCCAGCTCCAGACCCAGGTCCACCTGTCGGTACCGGACGCCCACATGCCGGGCGGTCACCCCCGACGAACCGTCCGCCCCGATCACCGCGCGGGCCGCGATCGTCGTACCGTCGGCCAGCCGCAGGCGTACCCCCTCGGGGTCCTGCTCGATCGCGCGGACGGCGACCCGCTCCCGCATCTGCGCGCCGGCGGCGACCGCCGCCGCGCGTAGCCGGTCGTCGAACTCCTCGCGGCGCACCATGGTCACGACCGGGCTGTCGTTGCGGCGGGTGAACTCCCGACGGCCGTCGCGGGTGAACGTGACCCGGTCCACCCGGTCATGCGCCGGCACCTCGATCCGATCCGCGACGGCAGCCAGGGAGGTGCCGATCAGGCCACCACCACAGGTCTTGTAGCGCGGATGCGCGGCTCGCTCGACAACAAGGGTGGAGACACCGGCGCGGGCAGCGGCGTGTGCCGCGGAGAGCCCGGCGGGGCCGGCGCCGACGACGACGAGGTCCCAAACGATCACGAAAGCAGCCTAGGGCACCACCGAAGGCTCGGACCCGTCGCCACAGCCGACACCGACCGCCCGATCGGGTGTGCATCTTCGGTCACCCAGGGGGTAACCCGCGCACGGCAGCCGCCGCACGACGGCGGACGAACGAAGGAGGAAGCATGCAGCAGGTGCAACTGTCGGAGGCCGAGCAACGGGTGTACCAGGCGGTCACCACCCTGGAGGCACGCGGGCAGGTGCCGTACCCGGACCTCATCGCCGAGGTATCCGGGCTGACCCAGGAGCAGGTGGACAGCCCCCTGCACCTGCTCACCGAGAAGGGCCTGCTGCACCGCGAGGACTCGCCGATGGCCGGTCTCGACTTCGGCCCCCGGTTCTGCGCCCGCCAGATGGCGTGAGGGCACCGAACAATCCACGACGATTCGCCCCCCGATGCACCGGGTAGCGATCGGCAATGCGTGATCGACGGTCAACGGGGGGCGCGATGAGTGCGGCGCAGACGCCGCAGCCGGTGACGGCAGCCGAGAACCGACGACGCTGGCAGGCGGTCGGTGTCGGGTTGGTCGCCGCGTTCATGACGCTGCTCGACGTGAGCATCGTCAACGTCGCGGTGCCCTCCATCGACCGGGCGCTGCACGCGTCGCCGAGCGACCTGCAGTGGATCCTCTCCGGGTACGCGCTCACCTTCGGCCTGGCGCTGGTCCCCGCCGGCCGCTTCGGCGACGCACGCGGCCGGCGCAACGCGTTCGTCTTCGGCATCTCACTCTTCACCGTGACCAGCGCCCTCGCCGGCCTCGCCACCTCACCGACGTGGCTGGTCATCGCCCGACTGCTTCAGGGTGCCGCCGCCGGCATCGTCAACCCGCAGGTCATCGGGCTCATCCAGCAACTCTTCCGAGGACCGGAACGCGCCCGCCCGTTCGGGCTGCTCGGCGCCACCATCGGAATCTCCACAGCGGTCGGGCCGCTGCTCGGCGGGCTGCTCATCGCCATCGGCGGCGAGGAACACGGGTGGCGGTGGGTCTTCTTCGTCAACGTGCCCGTCGGCATCCTCGCGGTGGTTCTCGGCTGGCGTCTGCTGCCCGGCCGCCCCGCCGGTCAGGTCGGCTGGCATCGACTCGACCCCGTCGGTGTCCTGCTGCTCGGTGTGGGCGTGGTCCTCGTCCTGCTTCCGCTCGTGCAGGAACAGCAGTGGCAGACCCCCTGGAAGTGGGCGCTCATCCCGATCGGCCTGGCCGTGCTGGTCGTCTTCGGGCTCTGGGAGCGACGCTTCGCACGCCGTTACGAACCCCTGTTCGACCTTCGACTGTTCAGTCTCCAGTCGTACACACTGGGCTCGATCCTGGCGCTGGTCTACTTCGGCGGCTTCACCGCGATCTTCTTCATCTTCACCCTGTTCCTGCAGATGGGTCTCGGCTACAGCGCGTTCATCGCCGGTCTGGCCATCACCCCGTTCGCCCTGGGGTCGGCGGCTGCCGCCGTGCTCGGTGGTCGCATGGTCAACCGCTTCGGCAGACCACTGGTCGCCATCGGTCTGCTCACCGTGGTGATCGGCCTGGCCGCAACGGTGGTCGCGCTGAAACTCGCGCCGGACGCCCCCGCGCCCTGGGTAGCCGCCGGCCCACTGCTCGTCGCCGGCATCGGCAGCGGGCTGGTGATCGCCCCCAACCAGACGATCACCCTCTCCGAAGTGCCGGTAGGGCAGTCGGGCAGCGGCGCCGGGATGCTCCAGACCGGTCAGCGCATCGGCGCCGCAGCCGGCATCGCCGCCGTCGGTTCGATGTTCTTCTCGTCGCTGGCCGACAGCCGCGGCAACTGGACCAGTGCCTTCGAGCGATCGCTCCTGCTGGCCACCGGCATCATCGTGCTCGCGCTGATCTGCGCGCTGATCGACATCGTCCGCACCCACAACCACCACAAGAACTGACACGGGTACGCCGCTGGCCGGCACCCCGGTTGGGGGTGCCGGCCAGCTGTGCGGTGTGTGTTGGTGGGTCAGCTGTTCCAGTGCTGGGCGACGAGGTCGGTGGCCTGCTGCTCCCACTGGGCGTAGGCGTCCGGGTATGCGGAGACCTGCACGGTCTGCGCGGCGTCGGTCAGCGGCATGTCCTGCCACCCGTCAACCTGCTTGAGACCCTTGAGGAACGCGGTCGTGGAGTACTCGGGGTCGGTGATCTGCTCCGGCGTACCCCAACCCGAACTCGGGCGCTGCTGGAACAGGCCCAGCGAGTCGTGGTCGTTGGCGTCGCCGAGGTGACCCAGGTTCTCCAGCTTGGACTCCTGCAGACTCGTCGCGATCGAGATGACCGCGGCGCGCTCGGGCAGGCCGGCCTTCTTCGTCGCGGCGATGATCGCCTTGACGTTCGCGGTCTGCTCATCATTCAACGTGATCCGGGACTGGTCGCCCTGCGGCTTCGGGGCGGCCGACTGCACCGCTACCGCGACCGGCTTGGCGTCCACGGCCGGGGTGGCGGCGTGGGCGGCGATCGGGCCGGCGAAGACACCACCGGCGAACGCGAGACCAGCAACAGACAGCACGCTCTTACGAATGATCGTGTTCATGGGGGTAGCTCCTTCGGGGGTAGGAACACCCGGCCACTGACGGGGGTCGGCGACACAAGGGTGTGAGCACCTCGTCCGGCGCTGCAACAACATCAAGGGGAAAGTCTGGGGGAGATCGGCGCCCACAAGGCCAAGGGGTTTGCGGGGCCGGGGTCGGCGGCCTACGAGCGGGGGGCTCGGGCGCCGGGTCCATGTGTAACGACCGGGGGGCCGGGGTCATTCCCGGCGGGCCGATCCGCCGACATCCGCTGGTGTGAAGCGGTGGCCGGGGGGTCGCTCGTGGGACTGCAACGACCGCGGGCCCGGGGTCACTCCGGGGGCCGGGCCCGACCACCCCGTGGCACCCAATGGGTCATTCCAGTGTCCGGGCCATCCCGTGGCACCCGGTCGAGCGGGGTGCTCGGGTGGTCGCTGCGGAGGCGTCAACGATGCGGCCCGGGGCGGCATTCCAACCCGCCACCAGCGGTTCCAACCCCGGTGGGCGGGGCGGTGAGCCGGTGGTCCTGCGATCGTCAGGGTACGTAACGACCCCGCCCCGGCCATCATTCCGACCGACGGGTGCGACCGGTCACAGGCCAGAGCTCCCCTGAAACGGACATACCTGGCGTCAACCCGCAGCCGGCACCCCGGCACCGCGACCAACCACCCACTGCGGGGCGTGATCCACTCGAGTTCACGGATAACGCGGTAACCGGGACGCGTTGACACCCCGACTTCAAGGAAACCGAGTCGATCAAAGAGGTCCCGACTGCGCCGCGGCGCGTAAATCCGGACAAATGCCTCGGCAGGCTCGTGACGTTCGGTCGGATGATCACGTACAACTCGGGCTCGGGCCCGGCGACCTCCCCCAAAGGGAGAACGGCACCTGGCAGGCGGAATGTGCCGTGGTCGCGGATGGCGGACCTCGGAATGCCTATCGCGGCCAAGAGGGAGGGGCTTCGTGGTCGAGACGTATCCAGACTGAGACGCTCCCAGGTCAAGACGTACGCCAGATCGAGACGCACGCCAGGTCAACAGACGCAGCCCGGACGAGACACACACTCGTCCAGACACACTTCGGCCGGGTCGCTCGGACTGACGAAGAGCTGGCGCCCGTCGGAGTGATCCGACGGGCGCCAGCTTCAGTGCGAACCGGGCGTTGCCCGGTGGTGCGGGTTAGTGCGCAGCGCCACCGAAGCGCTGGCGGCGACGCCAGGCCAGGGTCAGCAGCAGCATGATCGCGCCGGCGCCGACCAGGCCACCGCCGAGCTTCATGGGCGTGCCGAGGCTGTCGCCCGTGACGGGCAGCGGCTGCTTCTTGGGCAGCACCCGGAGCTGTGTGCTGGCCGTACGACCGGACTCGCGACCGGTCGCGGTGAAGGTCAGCAGACCCGTCACCGACGGCGTGTAGGTCCTGGTGAAGCGACCCTGGGCGTCGGTCCGCGCCGTGAAGGTCAGGGGCGCGCTCGCCTGGTAGGCCACCGGGGCCATGGCCACGGTGCTGCCGTCGCTGCGGCGAGCCGGAGCCTGACCGCCGGCCGGAGCGGCCAACGGGGCCACCGTCACCACGATGTCGACGGTCTCGTTCGGACCGAAGCCGGTGCCGGTCAGCACAACCTTCTCACCGAGGTAGATCGTCGGCCGGTTGACGGTGAGCGACGCGGCGGCCGGTGGGTACGGCGGCGGCTGCGGCGGGTCGGTGGTCGCGGTCGCGCTGGGCGTCGGCTGCGGCTGTGCCGCCACCGCTGCCGTCGGCACGGCCACCACGGCCAGGCCGACCGTGAGCGCCATGATGATGCGGGATAGCCGCATGATTGGTTCCCTCCTACTGGTCACAGCTTGGTGCGGAATGAACTTGGGTGGTCCAGGGGCTGGCGGTGGGGGTCAGCCGCAACTCGGCCTGGCCGACGCCGGTCTTGGCCGTCAGCACGGTGACCTCCAGCGCCCTTTCGGCACCGGGGCCGACGTCGACGCTGGCCGTCGCCACCTGGCGGTGGCGTTCGGTGCCGCTGCCAAGCGCCGTCTCGGCGCCGTCGAGCCGGGCGTCGAGCACGGCCCCGCCGGCCGGGCTGAAGATCGACACCAACGTGCGGGCGGTGTACGGATCGCCGGCCAGGCCGAGGCCGAGGACCGACTCGCTGAGTCCGGACTTCGGCGCCGTCGAGCGCAGGGTCACCCGCAACCGGAGCTCACGTCGTCCGTCGGGCCGGCATTCGCCGACCGTCAGGTTCGCCGTCGGCCGCAGGTAGTAGCCGAGCTTCGCGCCGCTGCCGTCGTTGAGGAACACGCCGACGGTCGGCACGGTGTCCTGTTCCGGAAGCGTCCCGGCCATCCGGCTGTCGCCGAACGTCCGCTGTTCCTCAGGTCGGGCACTCCAGAACAATATCCGCCGTTCCGTGATAGCACGGTCAAATGCGGACAACAACACCCGTGGGTTGACATTCTTCTTGAAGAAGGCATCAAACACCGAGGCTGCCGACGAGGCGAAGAACTCGTCCTGCTGCTTGACGTTCAGGCGTTGGTAGCTGTCGTTGAGCAGGGTCTGCACGACCTTCTCGCTGGCGAGCGGGACCCCGCCGGGCACCAGGACCGGGCCGGTCGCCTTGAGCAGATAGGACAGCACCACCGGGTCCACGGCGAGCACACCGTCGACGGTGGTGCCCGTCTTACGGCGGAACATCTCGCGGTACAGCGCGGCGGCGGTCGGGAAGTGCGGGGAGAGATTGACGTCGGCCGGGTAGATGCCGGGCAGGTCGGTCCAGAGCGCGCGGGTCTCGGCGGGCAGCTTCAGCGCCGGGGTGAACTGGCCGAGCGAGGCACTGCTGCCCTGCTTGCCCATCTTCACAGTGCCGTTCTCCGCCTCCATGATCGCGTACGCGCCGAACATGCCGCCGGTGGCGCGCAACTCGGCGAGGTTCTGCGAGACCAGCAGGTATCGTCGCGGGCCGCTCGCGCCGAGCAGTGGCGGCAGCAGACGGGCCCCCTGGTCGGCGGCCGAGGTGAGGTTGGCCAGACGGTCGATCTCGCCGCGCAGGTCGATCAGCGCCTGCCGGACCTGACTGACCAGACTCTCGGCCGGCACCGCGGCCAGGTCTCGGCGCGTCCGCTGCACCGACTCGTCCGCGCGGGTCAGTTCGGCGGAGACGTCGCTGAGCCGGGCCAGGTCCAGTCGACCACCGGCCGGCACCAGACTGGTCAGATCCGTCCGGAGCAGGGTCGGGAACGCCTGCCGGGCCAACTCGTCGATGGCGATGGCGATCTGCCGGACCGCGTCGAGGTCGTCGCCGGCGATCGGGGTACGCCGACCGAGTTGCCAGCTCGGGTCGCCCGTCGCCTTCCGGGCCGCGCCCGACTGCGACTGCAGAGCGGCGAGCGTCCGCAGAGCCCGGTCGGTGTCCCCACCGACCACCTGGGCGCTCAGCTCCCGAGCCAGACCGGCGGCGTTGAGCAGGTGGGCGCGCGCCTGCCAGCCGCGGAAGCCGACCCACCCGCCAGCCGCCAGCAGCAGCGAGCCGACCACCAGGGCACTGAGGAGGACACGTCGCAGTCGGGCACGCCGACGACGCCGGGACCGGCTCCGCCGCCGGGTCGGCCGTTCGCTTTCCGTCACACCACACTCCCATTCGCGGAATCGGACAGATGGTCGATTCCCTGACGTTCTTAGCACGCGCTGGGGAACTTCGTACCGTTATTGCGATTGTTGCCCTTTAAGCGAGGTTTCCTCGCGAGTTGCCGGCCGGCTCCGCTACTCGTCCCGCCGCCTCGTGCAGCAGTCGCTCGATCCGGTCCACGCCGGCGGGCAGCGACATCTCCCGCAGGTACGCCGCCCGGCCCCGCCGACCCATCTCGGCCCGGGTCGGCGGAGGAATGGTGGCGGCCAACCAGAACCGGTCGGCCAGAGCCGCCCAGTCCTCCGGGGGGCAGGACAGCCCCGCTCTGGCTCGTTCGACCAGCTCGGCCGTGTCCCCGCCGGCCGAAGCCACCACCGGCGCGGCGCACGAGAGCGCGGCCTGGAGCTTGCCCGGCACCGTGCCGCGCAGCTCCGGAAGGTCACGCAGCATGACCAGCTGATAGTCGGCGGCGGCGTACAGCTCGGGCATGTCGACGGGCGACCGTCGCTCCACGAAGCGGACGTTGTCCGCGCCCAGCTCGGCGGCGAGCCCGCGCACCCGCCGCTCATCAGCGCCCGAACCGACCAGGACCAGATCCATCGTCCGGTCCAGTGCCGCCGCCGCCCGGACCGCGGTCTCCAGCCCCTGCCGGGCGCCGATGGTCCCGGCGTGCATCACCACGCACCGGCCGTCCCGGCGCACCAGCTGACGGGCGGCCGCGCCGGGCGTCACCGGATGGAAGATCCGCTCGTCGGTCCAGTTCAGCACCAGTCGGACCCGGGTCGGGTCGGCGCCCGCGGCGACCACCAGGTCCCGCATCGACGGTGCGGCCACCGCGATCCGTGCCGCGGCCCGGTAGATCCGGGTCATCGCGCTGCCCATCCGTACCGCCCAGCGACCCTCACCCGTCTCGTCGACGCCGTCCGAGGCCCAGACATCCTGCACGTGCAGCACCGCTGGCACCCGCCCGAGGAGCCGGAGCACCCCGGCGGTGGCGAACGTCGTCGCCGGCAGTTGAAAGACGTAGAGCGCGTCCACGTCGCGGAAGTACCGGCGCGCGGCCAGCGTCGCGCTGCCGGCGAAAGAGAGATAGCTGGCCATGCGGGTACCGGTGGACGCGGCGCGCCCGGGGTAGCGCGGCACCCGTCGGACGGTCAGCCGTTCGCTGTGCGTCTCGTGGTGCCAACGCTGTCGCCAGCCGGGATAGACGTGCCCACCGGGATAGTCCGGGAAGCCGGTGAGCACCCGGACCTCGTGCCCCCGCGCGGCCAGCTCCTCGGCGAGGCTGCCCGGGATGAACGCCGGCTCGGGCGGGAAGTGGTACGACAGGATGCCGATCCTCACCGCAGCACCCCCGTCCGGCGCGGATCGACGTCGGCCGGCGCGGCACCACGACCGGCAGGCGTCCGGCCCGCGTACGATGCCGACAACCCCTCCCCGCGCGGCCTCCGGCGTCGACGCACCGCCCTCGCGGTGCGGACACCCGCGTCCGCACCGATGAGAGGGGCACCGATGGCTGATCGCGTGTTGTTCGTCTGCCACGCCAACCTGTGCCGGTCGCCGATGGCCGAGTTCCTGGCCCGCCGGCTGCTGGCCGACCGGCCCGTCACCGTGGCCAGCGCCGGCACCGACGCGATTGACGGGCTGACGATGCACCCGTACGCGATGGAGGTCGCGGCCGACAGCGGCGCCGACCCGGCGGAGTTCCGGACCCGGGGGTTGCGCCCCGAGTACCTGGCCGACGCGACGCTGGTGCTGACCGCGACCCGACGCCAGCGCTCGGTCTGCACCGCGCTGGCACCGGCGGCGCTGCACCGGACATTCACCGTGCGCCAGTTCGGCCGCCTGGCCGCGGCGGCCGAGCCGCTCGACGGATCGAGCGACGACCCGTTGGGCGCGGCGATCGCCGCCGCCGCCCAGGCCCGGGGGCGGCTGCAACCTGCCGCCCCCGAGGCGGACGACCTTCGGGACCCGATCGGCGGCACCGCCGCCGACTTCCGACGCTGCGCCGAGGAGATCGAACGGTCGCTGCGACCCCTCGCCACGCTCATCGGGGCAACCGGGTGAGTTCCTGGGTGTGGTCGGGGACGCCGTTGACCCCGTCGGTGGTCGCGACGTGCCTGCCGGACGCGGCCCGGTCAGCCGGCACCGAGGCCGTGGGCGTCGAGGTGACCACCCGGTAGGCCTCGTACTGGTACGCCTCGGCCTTGGCCACCTTCGCCATGTTCAGCACGCAGCCGAGCAGCCGGACCGAGACCGAGTGCAGCGAGCGGGCCGCGGCGGCCACCTGGGTCCGGGAGGTACGGCCCTGCTGGGTCACCAGCAGGGCACCGTCGGCCTGCACGGCGACAACCACGCCGTCGGTCACCGCGAGCAACGGCGCGGTGTCGATGATCACGATGTCCGCCGACTCGCGCAGCGCCAACAGCAGGTCCGACATCGCCTTGGAGCCGAGCAGCTCGCTCGGGTTCGGCGGGGCCGACCCGCTGGGCAGCACCAGCAGTGACTTGTCCCCCCATCGCTGCACGACATCACCGACCTGCACGTCGCCGACCAGCACGTCGGTGAGACCGACACCGGCGTCCAGGCCCAGGTAGTCGTCGACCTTCGGGCGGCGCAGGTCCGCGTCGACCAGCAGCACCCGCCAGCCGGCCTCGGCCAGCGCGATGGCCAGGTTGCAGGAGAGGGTGGTCTTGCCCTCGCCCTGCAGGGCGCTGGTCACGGCGATGACCCGGGCCGGCTCGTGGACATCGACGAAGCGCAGGTTGGTCCGCAGCTTGCGAACCGCCTCGGCACGCGCCGAGGTCGCGGCCTCGCCCACGATCAGCGGCGCGGTGCGGGCGCTGGCCTCGAACGGGATCTCGCCGAGCAGCGGGCTGCCGGTGGCGCGTTGCAGGCCCGCGGAGTCGCGCAACCGTACGTCGGCGATGCCGCGCAGGATCGCCAGGCCGACGCCGAGCAGCAGCCCGATCAGGCCGCCGAGGGTGAGGTTACGGACCGGCTGCGGCGAGACAGGGTTGGCGCTCACCCGAGGGCCGCTGACCACTTCGATTTTGATCGGCGCCTTACCTTCGGGCGTCGTCTCGACCTTCTGCACAAGTTCGACGAACTTCGCGGCGAGGGACTCCGTCACCCGCAGCGCGCGGGTCTGGTCGGTGTCGGTGACCGACGCCCGCAGCAGAACCGTGCCGGTCTCGGTCGAGGTGCTCACCCGGCGCTGCACCTCGTCCGCGGTCAGGCCCACCGGGGTCTCGGCGACCACGCTCTGCGCCAGCCGGTCGCTGCTGAGCAGGTCGGCGTACGACTTGACGCGCTGCTGGAGGAAGAGCCCGCCCTGGTAGGCGTCGCTGATGCCCGAGTTGGGGGTGGTGACGAAGAAGGTCACCGAGGCGACGTACCGGGGTTGGGCCCGCACGGTCAGGAACGCCGAGACGCCCAGAGCCACCATGATCGTGACCAGCGGTACCCACCAGTGCCGACGCACGTGACGCAAATGGCGGAGCAGGTCCATCAGGAGCGCCTCCGTGCCGGTCCGGTTACGCCAATAAACTTCACGAAAACCCCCAAGGTCGTTTCTAAACTCGTGAAACCATTAAAGCGGTTGATGCGCCTTATGTCCGGAGTTATGTATTTTCCGCAGTGCGATGTGCATCCGGATGACCAACCCGACAAACGCCCATTCGGCAGCGGCGACAACGAGGAAAAGGTGGAAAGCCCGATCAGGTGGCGTCCGATCGGCCCAGCGCGTGCCGCCCGGCGCGAAGCCGGATAGGGTCGGTGGCGGTGTGCCGGGAAGTCTGGTCGGCGAGTGGATTCCTGCCGTCCTGACTCCGAGGTGACCCCGCACATGACCTCCCGCACCCCGCCGTCCGAGCAGCGCCCGCCGAGGGTCCGGCTGTTCTCCCGCTCGTCCTGGCCGCAGGCCCGACACCTGGCCGACGTCCTGCGTACCGAGACCGTCGGCGGGGCACTGCTGCTGCTCGGTGCCGTGGTCGCGCTGACCTGGGCAAACTCCCCCTGGTCCGACTCGTACACCCGGCTCGGCGCCTGGGTGCCCTGGCCCGGCGGCGCGTCGGCGCACCTCGACCTGAACCTGGCCACCTGGGCCGCGGACGGCCTGCTGGCCGTCTTCTTCTTCGTGGTGGGTCTGGAACTCAAACGGGAGTTCGTCGCCGGGGAACTGCGCGACCCGCGCCGCGCGGCGCTGCCCGTGGTGGCCGCCCTCGGGGGCATGCTGCTGCCGGCGCTGATCTACGTGGGTGTCGTCCTGAGCGCCGGTGGGGACGGGTTGCGGGGCTGGGCCATCCCGACCGCGACCGACATCGCCTTCGCGCTGGCCGTGCTCGCGGTGGTCAGCTCACACCTGCCCCAGGGCCTGCGCGCCTTCCTGCTCACCCTCGCCGTGGTCGACGACCTCTTCGCGATCACCATCATCGCGGTCTTCTACACCGCCGACTTCCAACCTGTTCCGCTGCTCGCGGCGCTGCTGCCGATCGGGCTCTTCGCCCTGCTGGTGCAGCGCGGACGCACCTGGTGGTGGGCGCTGATCCCACTCGCGGTCGCCGCCTGGGCGCTGGTGCACGCCTCGGGTGTGCACGCCACGGTGGCCGGTGTCCTGCTCGGTTTCACGGTCCCGGTGCTGGCCCGCCGCGGAACGGTGGCTGATGGCCAGCCGGCCGCCGCATCGGACGAGGGCGGTCTCGCCGAACGCCTGGAGCACCGGTGGCGCCCGGTGTCGGCCGGCTTCGCGGTGCCGGTCTTCGCGCTGTTCGCCGCCGGGGTCACGCTGCGCGGCAGCGACCTCGGCGCCCTGCTGACCGACCCGATCGTGATCGCCGTCGTCGCCGGCCTGGTCTTCGGCAAGAGCATCGGCATCTTCGGCTCGACGTACCTGCTGGCCCGGTTCACCCGCGCCGAACTGGACGAGGACATCAGCTGGTCGGACCTGCTCGGGATCGCCCTGCTGGCCGGCGTCGGGTTCACGGTGTCGCTGCTCATCGGCGATCTGGCCTTCGGCGCCGGCAGCACGACCGACGGTCGGGTCAAGGTCGCCGTGCTGCTCGGGTCGGTGATCTCCGCCGGCCTGGCCGCCACGGTGCTCGTCCGCCGCAACGCGACGTACCGCCGGGTGGCGGAACGGGAGCGGCTCGACGCCGACGGCGACGGTGTGCCCGACGTCTACCAGCGACCCGCAGGTGCGTGAACGGGTGGCCGCGCGGGCCGGCGAACGGCCGACCCGCGCGGCGTGCCGCCTCCGTGCCGTCCGACGGACCTCCGGTCAGCGGCGACGATCGGCGGGCGGGGGCTCCTCGGTCTCCTCGACCACCGCCTCGGCCGCCGGGGCGGTGAGGTCATCGCCCGGCACCGCCACCGCCTCGACGCGATCCTGCTCGTCGGGCTTCCCGCCGGGCGGCGGCTCGGGAGCGGTGGCACCGCCGGAGAAGCCGTACTCGTTCGGTTCGTCGTGCCGGCTCATGTGGTTATCCTCCCGTTTTCCCGTTTCCACGTCTCAAGGCCAACGGTAGGTGGTGATCGTCCCCGGCGCAGGGCGCCGGGGATTGTCGCCCGGACCACGGCGGCGGAGCGCGCATCGCCGCACCGAGCAGTTGACGCAGGGCGATGACCGCCACCGCGCCCGCCAGGCCGTTCCAGCCAGGGTCGCCGGCCAGCCTCAGCAGGCCGGCCGCGGTCAGCAGGTCCAACAGCAGCCGTACGCCGGTTCGCAGTGCCCCGGTGCTGAGCACGGTGACCACCCCGACGACCAGGGCCAGAGCGGTGACCGCCGTGAGCAGGACGTCCATCACCGGGACTGCTCTCCCTCGGCCACCTGGCGCTGCTCCTGACGGATCTCGCGGCCCAGGAAGTAGTTCAGCGCCGTTCGGATCGTGGCGATGGCCGCCAGTTGGCCGATCTGCTCGAACGACGGCGACACGGCGGTCCGCAGCACGTCGGCCGCCAACTGGAACTCCAAGCCGAGGGTCAGAAACCGGCCGAGGGAGAGCCGGATCGGCGTGAAGAGGGCGGCGGAGCGGTGTCGCAGCCCTTCGACCACGAACCGCACCGCCGCCCAGACCGCACCAACGAAGATCACCAGTGCGCCGGCCACCTCCACCACAGCCACCAGCACCTGGTCGCCGTGACGCAACAGCTCGGCCGGCTCCACCCCGGGCCGTTACCCGCACTCGGGGCAGCTAGGCCACACTCAGGTCAGCTCGTTCACCGCCTCCAGGATCAACCAGAGACCGGAGATCGCGAACAGGATCGCGGCACCGTACTTGATGGCCTTCTCCGGCAGCCGGCGACCGAGCATCCGGCCGACCAGGATGGCCAACGCGTCCGCCGCCACCATGCCCAGGGTGGAGCCGAGCCAGGTGCCGAACCAGCCGTACTTGGTGGCGAGCGTAATCGTGGCGAGCATCGTCTTGTCACCCAGCTCGGCCAGGAAGAACGCCACCGACACCGCCACCAGCGCGGTCTTGTTGGTCTTCTCCGCCTTCCGCTTCTCCTCCTCGGTGAGCTTGTCCCCCCGCAGGGTCCACGCGCCGAAACCGAGGAACGCCACACCGGCCACCAGGGAGATCCACTCGGTCGGCAACACCGCCCCGAGACCCGCGCCGATGGCGACCGACGCCAGGTGCACCACCGCCGTGGCGATGGTGATGCCGATCAGCACCGGGATCGGCTTGAACCGCGTGGCGAAGGTCAGCGCCATCAGCTGGGACTTGTCCCCCAGCTCGGCGACGAAGATGACGCCGAAGCTGACGACCAGCGCGGCGAAAAATCCCTCCATGACGTCCTTCCCGCTCATGCCGGGAGGAGGTACAGGGGCGCCCTCGACCCGGCTGCAACAGCCTGAGTCGAAGGTCTCGCCCGCCTCGGAGACCGAGGCCGCGTGGCCGGATGCGAAACGCACCAGTATGTCGACCACGACATTGGGGGCTACTCCCCTTCGCCCGGTCAGCCTATCCGATCATCGGCGGGCCGGTTCGAGGCGGGTGGACAGGCTCACCGGGCGCGCGCCAACGTGACCCCGAAGAGCCCATCCGGGTCGGTCCAGAACTCCGTCGTGCCGAAGCCCGCCGTGGCCAACTCCGCGGCGATCCCCTCCGGGTGGAACTTCGCCGAGACCTCGGTGCGCAGGTCCTCCCCCGCCGCGAAGTCGACGGTCATGCCCAGCACGCGCACCCGCATCGCCCGGGTCGCCCGCAACCGCATCTCGATCCACTCATGGTCCGGGTCCCAGAGGGCGACGTGTTCGAACGCCGCCGGGTCGAAGTCCGCACCCAACTCACGGTTGATCACCCGCAGCACGTTGCGGTTGAACTCGGCGGTGACCCCGGCCGCGTCGTCGTAGGCGGGCACGATCACCGACGGATCCTTCACCAGGTCGGTGCCGAGCAACAGCCAGTCGCCGACCTCCAGCGCGGCGCGCATCGCCGTCAGGAACCCGGCCCGCTCGGCGGGCAGCAGGTTGCCGATGGTGCTGCCCAGGAACACCACCAGCCGTCGGCCACCGGTGGGCAGCCGGTCCAGTTGCCTGGTGAAGTCCCCCACGATGCCCCGGACCCGCAGGCCCGGATAGCCGGCGGCGATCTGGGCGGTGGACCCCCGCAGCGCGCTGACCGACACGTCGAGCGGGACGAACGTGCCCAACCCGCCCTGACGGGTGAGGGCGTCCAACAGCAGCCGGGTCTTCTCCGACGAACCGGAGCCCAACTCGATCAGGGTCTTGGCCGTGGTCAGCGCCGCGATCTCGGGAGCCCGCTCGGCCAGCACCGCCCGCTCGGCCCGGGTGGGGTAGTACTCGGGAAGTCGGGTTATCTCCTCGAACAGCTCACTGCCCCGGGCGTCGTAGAACCACTTCGGCGGCAGCCACTTCTGCCCGGCGCTCAGCCCGACCCGGACGTCGTCGCGCAGACCACGCTCCAGATCGCGCTCCTCGAGGTAGATCTCCAGCGGTTCCGCGGTCATCGGTTCGCCTCCCTGCTCGATCAACTCTGCTCGATCAACTGTTGGTGCCCGACCGGTGCGACTCACCGGGTCGGCAGGGGACGTGCCCGCACCTCGTCAGCGGTGGCGACGACCAGATGCCCCTCCGGCACCGCACGCCATCCGGGATCGTCGTCGTGCGGCTCCGAGGCGAGCAGCACCGAACCGGGCCCCTCGCGTACCGACAGCGCGTGCCCGGCCACGCTGGCCACCGCCCGGTCACCGTCGGTGAGCAGCAGGTTGAGCCGCGACCCGGGGGCGGCCGCGGCGACGTCGGCCACCGTCTGCCCGACCGCGTCCGCCGGGTCGTCGCCGGCCCGCAGCCGATGCCGCACCAACGCCCAGAGCAACGCCGAGTCGGTGGCGGCGTCCAGGGTGAGCAGGTCACGGACCGGCAGGCCGGCCGCGAGCGGCACCACGGCGTCCGGCCAGCCACGAACCACCCCGTTGTGGCTGAACAGCCACCGCCCCTCGGCGAAGGGCGCGGCGGCGCCGTCGAGCACCGCCATCCCGACGGTGGCCGAGCGCACCGCCGCGAGCACCGCGCCGGCGCGGGTCACCGCCGCGAGCTGGGCGATGGTCGGGTCGCTCCAGATCGGCTGCGCCCGCCGGTAGCGCACCGGCTCACCCTCGCCCGGGTACCAGCCGACGCCGAAACCGTCGGCGTTGATCGTGCCGCCGCCGCGCATGTCCCGAGGCGCCCAGGACTGCCGCACCAACGAGTGCGGGGGGTCGAACAGGACCTCGGCCAGGGTGACCGGCGGCCCCAGATAGACCAGGTGACGACACATCAGCGCGACCAGCCCGCCGGGCCGCCGATCCCGCTGTGGATCACCGGTACGACTCGTCGGGCCGGGCGTCGCGGGCGCAACGGAAACCGCTGAAGATCTGCCGGCGGATCGGATAGTCCCAGTTGCGGAAGGTGCCCCGGCAGGCGGAACGGTCGGTGCCGAACGAGCCACCACGCAGCACCCGGTAGTCGCCGCCGAAGAAGACCTCCGAGTATTCGCGGTAGGGAAACGCGGTGAAGCCGGGATGCCCGTCGAACGTGCTCGACGTCCACTCCCAGACGTCACCGATGAGCTGGTGCACCCCCAACGGCGACACACCAGCCGGGTACGCGCCCACCGGCGCCGGCCGCAGATGACGTTGGCCGAGGTTGGCGTGCGCCTCGGTCGGGTCGTCGTCCCCCCAGGGATAACGGCGCGAGCGCCCGGTCGCCGGGTCCCATCGGGCCGCCTTCTCCCACTCCGCCTCGGTCGGCAACCGCTTACCGGCCCACGCGGCGTACGCCTGCGCCTCGTAGAAGCACACGTGCACCACCGGCTCATCGGCGCGCACCCGGCCCCACCGGCCGAAACGCTGGTAGGACCATTCGTCGCCGTCCCGACGCCAGTGCATCGGCGCCTCCAGCCCCTCCCGGAGCCGATGCGCCCAGCCAGCCGGGCTCCACCAGCGCTGATCGCCGTAGCCGTCCTCCGCGATGAAGGCCGCGAACTCCCCGTTGGTGACCGGGGCGGCGTCGATGACGTACGCCGGGAGGTCGACCCGGTGCGCCGGGCGTTCGTTGTCCAACGCCCACGGGTCGGTGTCGGTGCCCATGGTGAACTCCCCGGCCGGCACCAGCACCTCCCCACCGACCCGCACGGACGGCTCCGGCGGCGACGGGGCGTGCAACACCGCCGGCCCCGAGCGCAGTTGGTGGGTGGCGAGCATGGTCTCGTCGTGCTGCTGCTCGTGCTGCACGATCATGCCGAACGCGAACCCGTCAGCGACCAGCGGCCGATCGGTGAAGGCCACCGCGTCGAGCAGATCGTGCACCTTGTCCCGGACCGTGCCCAGGTAGGCGCGCGCCTCGGCGGGCGGCAGCAGGGGCAGCGCCGGACGGTCCCGGCGCGGCTGCTTGAACGCGTCGTACAGCTCGTCGATGTCACACCGGACCGGCTCGCGCCCCCCGACATCGCGGACCAACCACAGCTCCTCCTGGTTGCCCACGTGGGCAAGGTCCCAGACCAGCGGCGACATCAGCGGAGAGTGTTGGCGCATCAGGTCGGCGTCGTCGACCACCTCGGTCAACAACGTGGTGCGGGCACGGGCACGCGCCAGCTCCACCGCGATCCGGTCACGCAACCGCTCCCCGTCGACGTGCCCCGTCCCGCTGGCGGTCACCGCATCCCCCTTCACACTCACCCCATCCCCTTCCGTTCGCGACTGCGGGGCTCGCAACCCCGGCTCACTCCTCGCGCTCACCGCGTCCCTTTCCGTTCGCGACTGCGGGGCTCGCAACCCCGGCTCACTCCTCGCGCTCACCGGTCGTCTCCCCTCTGGGCGGCGGCCAGCCGCCCTCGTACGCCTCGCTCGATGTCGTCGTGGGTGCCAGCCGGCAGGCCCAGCCGGGGCAGGGTGGTCAGGGCCAGGTCGAGCAGGGCCGCCGCGGCGGCGGCCAGCGCGGGGTCGGCCAGGCCGTGCCGGGCTGCAGCCGACCAGCGGTGCGCCACCGGCGCGGCGATCGCGTACGCCCGGCGCAGCGTGCCCGGGTCGTGGAAGAGGGCACTCAGCACCGCCAGCGGAAGCCGCCAGTCCCGGTCGGGTTGGGCGTCCAGGTAGCGCAGCTCCAGGTAACCGCGCGGTCGCACCGGCGGAAAGAGAGTGCTGACGTGGTAGTCGAGGTCATCGGTGGTGGGTGGTTCCGGCAGCGCACCGTCGAGCCAGTCGGCGAAGGTCACACCGGCCGGTGCGGTCCAGTCCGAGCCGTCCCGACGCCGACACAACAGCGGCGCGGCCAGCGCGTACCGGATCCAGGCGGCGGTCGGGTCCTCATCGGCGTGGTCCGGCGTCCAGACCGGGCGGGTGCGGGCCGGGTCGATGGCCAGCCAGGTGGCCATCCGGGCGGAGGCCCAGCCGGTGCGCCGCCCGGCGTGTCGGGCGGCGGATGCGAACGCCGCGAGCAGCGGCGGCCCGACGGCGTGGGCCGTGGCCCAGCGGTCAGCGACCTGGTCCGGTTCGCCGGCGTCGAGACAGACCTGGAGGCCGGCGGTGCTGTACATCATGGTGCGGCCGGCCGGACCGCGCCGGTCGAAGGCACCGCGCATCGCGCGGTAGCGGGGAGTTTCCAGCACCGGGCGGGGCCGTCGGTGTGGGTCGATGCCGCTGCGGCCGAGAATCAGCCCGGCGGTGGCCAGCAGGTCGGTGACCTGGGCGATGTCGGCCTCGGTGGCCCGGATCAAGGCGGCGGTCGAGGCGCGGGGCGGGGTGGAGATCTCCAACTGGCCACCCGGCTCCAGGGTCACCATGCCGCCGTGTCGCAGAGGCTCGGAGGGGCTGGTGGGATCCAGTGTGACGGGGCTGTGCCGCCCCAGCGCCGCCCGCAGCCTTGTCGGATCGACGGGGCGGACGGGGTCCGCGGCGTCGTGCACGGTCCATTCCAGTTCGACGCCGGTGTGTGTCGGTGGACCGGTCTTGAAGCAGATCCGGGCGAGGTGCCGGCCTGCGGCTGCGGACTCGCGCAGAATGGCGCTGCGGTCCAGCTCGGGCGACGTCACCAACGGTCAGGCCCCCTCTCGTGTGCCGCCTTCGCGACACTGTGCCACCGTAAGCCCACCCACCGACACCGTCGGGGGCGTGCACGGTGCCACCAACTTCTGTCTAACAGACGAATTTCCGACGCAGGGCGGAACAGCCCGCCCCCGGCCGCCGGCCGATCACTGCCGGGTGGGGCGGCCCGTCGGTGGGGGTGGCGGGGTGACCTTCGCCGGTCCCGACGGCTTCTCCTCGGGCACCAGCCGCTGGCAGTATTCTTCGACCTGGCCCGCGCTGCCCGCGGCCGTCACCAGCCTCTCGTAGGCCGGCATTCGCAGCGCCTTCTCTCGCTGGTCGGGCTTCTTGGCCAACCAGGCGCGGCACAGACCGTGCAACGACCCGCCAGGCGCGGTGTGCGCCGGTGGTGTGCCGGGGGCAGGTGGCGTGCCGGGCGACGGCGGGCGGGGCGACGGGGTGCCGGCCGACGGGGTGCCCGGGGAGGACGGCGATCGACCGGGCTCGCCGGACCGGGGAGAACCCTGGCCCGGGGTCGGTGACGTGCGGGTCGGCTCCGGTGCGCCCGGGTCGGGCACCCAGTCCTGACTGACCGCAGCGAAGGCCGCACCCGCCGTCGCGGTGACGGCCACCGCACCGATCCAGGCCGCCGCGCCGGCGGTCAGACGGCGACCGCGCGGCCGGTGCGGCACCGACGGCGCCGGGTCTGCTCGGACCGCCCGGAACGCGGCCACGGCCGCGTCCTCGCCAACCAACTCTCGCGGGAGGCCCGGGCCTGCGGCTGCGGCGAGCAGCCGCGCCACCGGCTCGGCGGGGACGGGCCCCTGGACGGACGTCGAGGGGGTGTGGGCCTGGCCCGGCGCGGCGTCGGCGCTGCCGTGGGCGGAGTCGAGCAGCCGGTCGGTTTCGGCATGGTCGGCCCGCCGGAACGGGTTCATCGGAAATCCCCTCACGTCAGCCATCCGCCGGCTCGGTGTGCGACGCCCGCAGGGCTGGGCTGCCGGCGGTGCGGGGCGCCGGCACCCCCTCGACGCCGACGGACAACCCGGCCGGGTCCTCGCGCTCCAGCATCGCCGCGAGCCGCCGCAGGCCTCGGTGGGCGGCGGTTCGAACGGCACCGGCCCGACGACCGAGCACACGGCCGGCGGACCCGGCGTCGAGCCCGATCACCGCCCGTAACAGGACGGCTTCGGCCTCGCGGGGAGGCAGGGTCGCGATCAGCGCCAGGGCGGTCTCGGTGCCGATCGTCTCGCTGGCCCCCTCGGCGGTGTCCGCGTCGCTGGCGAGGTCGGCGAGCGCCTGCACCGGGACCGGAAGTGACGGGCGGCGGCGCATTCGGCGCAGGTGGTCCATCGCCCGGTTGCGGGCGATGGTGACGGTCCAGGCCCGGAACTCGCCGCCGGTGAAGCTGGGCAGGTCACGGGAGATCTGCAGCCAGGTCTCAGAGGCGACGTCCTCGGCATCCGCGCCGACCAGGGCGGTCAGATAGCGCAGCAGGCCCGGCTGGAGGCTGCGGTAGAGGAAGCGGAACGCCTCCTCGTCCCCGCTCTGTGCCGCGCCGACCGCTTCCGACAGGTCGCCGGTCATCCGCAACCCGTGCACTGCCCGGGGCGCGCCAGCCCGATCCGCCGGGCGGAGGCAGACCACGCGGTACGAGAGGACCCGCCGACCAACTCCCGCACCCGCACCGCCCCCCGCCGATCTGATCGCGCCCGCTACCGAAGTGGCGCGGGCAGGACGTCCGGGGCCGACGCCAGGGTGGGCGAGGCGGCACGACCGCGCCGAGGTCGCCGGGCGGGCCCGAGCCGGGCTAACGCTAGGAGGGGGACCACCGACGAGCAAGTCGGCACCGTGTCACGGAAGAGTGACAATTATCAACCCGGCGGGACGGCGTGTTGTCGTCACAGCGAGTGGCCAGGGAGCGCGCTCTGGGACTAACGGCGGATTTTTGCGACCATCCAGCGTTCCCATGCCGAAAGATGTCAGTTTTCGTCACACCCCGTCGCGGCCTGGTCACGGAGACGCAGCGTCCACAGAGGTCAAGCCGGATGACCCGATGTGTATCAACCGGTCGGCCGGCTGGCCGCGGCGCGCCGCGCGGCGCCGCTCTAGGTACGGTAATGCGGTGTTGTCATCGGAGGTCGTGCTCAGCGGTCGGTACCGCTTGGACGAACGTGTCGCCACCGGCGGTATGGGCGACGTCTGGCGTGCCTCCGACCTGATCCTCGGCCGGCAGGTGGCGGTCAAGGTCCTGCTGCCGGCGCTGGTCTCCGACCCCGACTTCATCGCCCGGTTCCGGGCCGAGGCCCGGATCATGGCGGCGCTGCGGCACCCCGGCATCGTGCAGGTCTTCGACTGCGGCGCGGATGATCTGCCCGACGGCGGGCGGGCGGACTACCTCGTCATGGAGTTCGTCGCCGGTGAGCCGTTGTCCAAGCGGATCGAGACGGCCGGCCGCCTCGACGTGGCCGAGACGATGTCGATCGTGGCCCAGGCGGCCGCCGCGCTGAACGCGGCACACCGCGGTGGCATCGTGCACCGCGACGTCAAGCCCAGCAACCTGCTGGTGCAGGAGGACGGCACCGTCGTCCTGGTGGACTTCGGGGTGGCCCGTTCCACCGACATCACCAGCATCACCAGCACCAACGCGGTGCCCGGCACCGCCCTTTACATGGCCCCCGAGCAGGCCGCCGGCCGGCCGGTCAGTGGCGCCACCGACATCTACGCCCTGGGTGCGGTCACCTACTGCTGCCTCACCGGCAGTCCGCCGTTCACCGGCGACAACCCGCTCCAGGTCGCCGTGCGACACCTGGACGACGAACCACCCGAGCTGCCGCACGACATCCCGGAGGCGGTCCGGGCCCTGGTGTCCCGGGCCCTGGCCAAGGACCCGCTCGACCGGTTCAGCAGCGGCGCGGCGATGGCCGAGGCCGCCCGGACCGCGGTCACCGGCGGCGAGCCGCCGACGGCGATGGCGACGCCGGTCCCGTTGCGCGACGCTGGCCCGGGCACCCGCACCGACGTGCCGGCCGGCGCGGCGGTCGCGAGCGGGGCGCAGGCCGGGCGCCAGCGTCGGCGGGGCCCGCTGGTCGGTGCGGCGGCGGCCATGCTGGTCGCGCTGGTCGGGCTCGGTGCCGCACTGGGCGCGGCGCGCAACGCCGGGGACGAGGACCCGGCGGTCAATCTGCCGACCACCTCACCGACGGTGAGGCCGAGCGGGCCGCTGGACCTGCCGGCCGCGAACGAGCAGGTCGCCACCGGCGACCCGGGCCGACCCGATCGGGGCCAGGCCCCCAACACCTCCCCGTCGGCCTCGGTCTCCGCCACGCCGAACGCCCAGCCCAGCCAGACAACCAGCCCGCCGACGCCGACGCCGACGGTCACCACTGCGCCGCCCAGCGATCCGCCGAAGACCAGTACGCCGAGCAACCCGCCGCCCGCGACCGATCCGACGCCCACCACGAGCCCACCGACCGCACCGGAGGACCCGGTGGGCGGCTGACCCCCCAGTCCCACCAGCACCGATATCCCCAAAACGGACTTACGTCGCCGAAGACGCCTCTAGGCTCTCTGCAGGTCATTTCCTCCATCTGCCGCGGGAGCCTGGGTGAGCGCTGAAAAGCTGGTCGTGATCGGTCAGGGGTACGTCGGACTGCCGCTGGCCATGCGTGCCGTCGAGGCCGGGCTGGACGTGGTCGGTCTCGACGTCGACGCCGATCGGGTGAAGCGTCTCGCCTCGGGTGAGTCGTTCATCGAGGACATCCCGACCGACCGGCTGGGCCGGGCGTTGAGCACCGGCCGATACCACCCGAGCACGGAGTACACCGACGCCGAGGGTTTCGACATCTGCGTCATCACCGTGCCGACCCCGCTGCGCGACGGCACCCCCGACCTGAGCTTCGTCGAGCAGGCCGGCGTCGGCATCGGCCCGTACGTCCGGCCGGGTTGCACGGTGATCCTGGAGTCGACCACGTACCCCGGCACCACCGAGGAGCTGCTGCGCCCGCTGTTGGAATCGGCCAGCGGGCTGACCAGCCCCGGTGACTTCCACCTCGGCTACAGCCCGGAGCGGATCGACCCGGGCAACCCGGACTGGCGGCTGGAGAACACGCCGAAGGTCGTCTCTGGAGTCGACCCGGCGTCACTGACCCGGGTGGACGAGTTCTACCAGCGCCTCGTGCACCGCACCGTGCCGGTGGACTCCACCCGCGTGGCCGAGCTGACCAAGCTGATCGAGAACACCTTCCGCCAGGTCAACATCGCGCTGATCAACGAGCTGACCATGCTCTCGCACCACCTCGACATCGACGTCTGGCAGGCCATCGACGCCGCGGAGACCAAACCGTTCGGCTTCATGCCGTTCCGGCCCGGCCCCGGCGTCGGCGGGCACTGCCTGCCGATCGACCCGTGCTATCTGTCGTGGCAGGTCAAGCGCCGCCTGGGCCGGCAGTTCCGGTTCATCGAGCTGGCCAACGACATCAACCACGAGATGCCCGAGCACGTCGCGCAGCGGATCATGGCGGGGCTGAACCGGAGCGGCCGGGCCGTCAGCGGCGCCCGACTGCTGCTGCTCGGTCTGGCGTACAAGAAGAACACCGGCGACATGCGGGACTCCCCCGCGGTCGACGTGGCCCGCCGCCTGCAGGCCCTCGGCGCCGAGGTCCACGCGGTGGAGCCGTACGCCGAGCCGCACCAGATCCCAGCCGGGGTCACCGTGGTCGGGCTCTCGGAGCGGGAGGTGAGCGCCGCCGACGGGGTGGTGGTGGTCACCGACCACGACAGCATCGACTACGACCTCGTGGTGCGGCACGCCCGCTACGTCTTCGACACCCGCAACCGGTGCGTCGGCCCGACGGTCGAGCGCCTCTAGACCCGGCACCGCTGGCCGGTCCCGCCGCTGGGGAAGATGGCGGGGCCGGCCGGCGGATGTCCGTTCGGGTCGCGCCCGGCCGGGACCGCGTCGGTCACTGGTCGGCGAGCGCCTCGACGACCGGACGGGACAGCGCCCGGCGGGCGGGCAGCACCGAGGCGAGCAGGGCGGCCAGTACCGCGACGCCGAGGGTCAGCCCGAGCTGGCCGAGCGGCAGCACCACGTGGAAGTCCCCGCCGAGGCGGGTCAGCAGTGCCATCGCGGAGGCGCTGACCCCGGTGCCCAGTCCCACTCCGAGCACCGCGCCGACCAGCGCCATCAGCACCGCCTCGATGGCGAGCACCGCCCGCATGCGCCCTCGGGTGAGCCCGACCGCCCGCAGCACGGCGTTCTCCCTGGTGCGCTCGACCACCGACAGGCTCAGCGTGTTCGCCACACCGACCAGGGCGATCACCACGGCCAGGCCGAGCAGCGCGGTGACGAGGACGAGGAGCATGTCGACGGTGCCGGTCAGCATCTTCTTGTACGCCCCCTGGTCCATCAGGTTCACCGTCGGGTAGCGGCCCAGCACCGCCTCGATCGCCTCCCGGGCCCGTTCGGCGCTCACCCCGGTGGCGGGGTCGATCTCGGCCAGGTAGCCGCGGCGGGCGGGAAAGAGCGCGGCGAAGTCCTCGTCGGCCATGTCGATGACGTGCCCGGCCGGCGCGCCGTCGGCGCGGGTGTCGTCGGTGACCACCGCGGCCACCCGGAACGACCGGCCCTGGACGGTCACCGGCGAGCCGACCTGCCAGCCGCGTGCCTGCGCCAGCTCACTGTGCACCAGCACCTGCCCCGGCCCGACCCGACCGGCGTCGCCGGCCAGCACCCGCTCCAGCGTCCGGCCGACCAGCGCCGGGTGGGCCGCCCGGATCTCGACGTCGGCGACCACCGTGCTGCGCTGCTCGTGCACCACCCCCAACTCGGGGCGGGCGGCAAGCTCACCGGCGAGCGCGGCAGGGAGATCCTGGCCGATTCCGCTGACCACGAAGTCGGCTCCGATCTGGGCGTCCACGCTGCGTTCGATGCCGTCCTTGGTGCTGCGCGCGCCGACCATGAACGCCGACACCAGTCCGATCCCGATCACCAGGGCGGTGGCGGTCGCGGCGACGCGCCGCGGATTGCGGACCGTGTTGGCCACGGCGAGGGCTCCGGTCGCCCCGAACACGCGCCGTGTCGGCCAGCCGAACACCCGGGCCAGGGCCGGGACGAGCACCGGTCCGAACAGGACGATCCCGAAGAAGGCCAGAACCCCACCGCCGGCCACCAGGATCAGCTGGCCGGCGCTGGCGGCGCCGACCAGCGCCGCGACCCCGGTGGCCAGTACCACCGCGCCGAAGGTCAGTCGCACCCGGCCAGCACTCCGGGCTGGCTGCACCGCGGCATCGGTGAGCGCGGCCACCGGGGCGACCCGCGTCCCCCGCCAGGCCGGCAGCAGGGCGGCGCACACGGTCAGCGCGGTACCCAGCAGCATGCCGGTCAGGACGGTCGCACCGGACACGGTCAGGCCACCGGCGACCGGCACGTCCAGTCGGGAGATCACCAGTCCCATCCCGCCGGCGAGGCTCACGCCGAGCAGGACCCCGAGCGCGGAGGCGACCAGCCCCAGCACGGCCGACTCCAGCACGGCGGCCCGGAACACCTGCCCGCGGGTCGCCCCGATCAGGCGCAGCAGCGCGGTCCGCCGGGTGCGCTGGGCCAGCACGATCGCGAAGGTGTTGGCGATCACGAATCCCGCCACCACCACGGCGACCCCGACGAAGATCAGCAACAGCATCCGGAACTGGTCCACGTTGCGCACCGCGTCCTCGACGGCCTCGTCCAGGATCTGCTGGCGACTCTTCACTGTGGCTTCGGCGCCCGCCACGGCGCGCACCCGGTCGCTCAGAGCCGAGACGGAGGCCCCCGGTCGAGCCGCCACCAGAATGCGGCCGTAGCCGCGCTCGCCGGCGAGAGCCAGCGCGTCCGGCCCGACCACGCCGACGAACGGACCGCCGACGTCGCGGGCGGTGCCAGCCACGTCGACGGTGCCGACCAGGGTGTACGGGCGGGCCGGGCCACCGGATCCGCCGACCCGGACCGGCGTGCCGAGCACGAAGCCCTCCTTGGCGACCGTCGGCGCGTCGAGTACCACCTCCCCGACACGGTCGGGCAGCCGGCCGGCGACCACGTCGTACGAGCGCAGGGCGTCCTCGGTGGGGATGGCGGCGAGCACGGTGAAGCCGAGCACCGGGCGACCGTCGACGCCGACGACCCCGGCGGTGTTGGTCAGCTCACCGGCTGCGGCGGCCACCCCGTCGACGGCGCGCACCTCATCGACCAGGGTCGGGGGCAACAGCTCACGGCCGGCCGAGTAGACGCCGAGGTCGGTGTGGCGGTCGAAGGTGCCGGCCCGCTCGTACGTGCCGGCGCGCATCCCGTCGACGAAGATCATGGTGCCGGCGACGAACGCGACACCGAGCACGACGGCCAGCGCGGAGAGCAGCATGCGCAGCGCTTCGGCACGCAGCGAGCGCAGGGTCAGGCGGATCAAGCGGGGCTCCCGGTGCAGGTGGCGGATCGGACCCCTCCGACGCTATGGCCGGTGTCGGTGCGTCCATCTCCACCTGTGCGCTCGACCTGCCTGCGTCCCGGGTCGCGGTGCACACGCCGGCTGCTACGACCCAGGTCGTACGCGGCGTCATCCGCCGGGCGTGACCAGCCCGCTCTCGTACGCCAGGACCACCGCCTGGACCCGGTCGCGCAGCTGGAGCTTTGCCAGGATCCGCCCGACGTGGGTCTTGACCGTCGCCTCGGCCACGTGCACCCGGGCGGCGATCTCCGCGTTGGACAGCCCCTGGGCGACCAGCAGCAGCACCTCCCGTTCCCGGTCGGTGAGCTGCGTCAGCCGGGGGTCGGCGCTCGGGCCGGCGCCGAGCTGCCCGGCGAAACGGTCCAGCAGCCGCCGGGTGATCGACGGCGCCACCACGGAGTCGCCCTGGGCGACCACCCGGATCGCGGCGAGCAGTTCCTCCGGTGGGACGTTCTTGAGCAGGAAGCCGCTCGCGCCGGCCTGGAGGGCCGCGAACGCGTCGGCCTCGGTGTCGAAGGTGGTCAGCACCAGCACCCGGGGCGGGCCCGCGGGCCGGTCGGCGCAGAGCCGCCGGGTCGCCTCCACCCCGTCCATGGTCGGCATGCGGATGTCCATCACGACGACGTCCGCCTCGGTGCGGGCGAGCACCCGCAGGGCGTCCGCGCCGTCGATCGCCTCGCCGACCACCTCCAGGTCGGGCTGGGAGTCCAGCACCATCCGGAACCCGGCGCGGACCAGCGCCTGGTCGTCCACGATCACCACCCGGATCGTCATGCCGCGATCACCTCCGTTGCCGGCTCCGACGGTAGCGGTAGCCGCACTTCGACCTGCCAGCCCCCGGCGGGTCGGGGGCCGGCGGTGAGGCTGCCGTCGTACACCGTCACCCGCTCCCGCATGCCGAGCAGGCCGTGACCGCCCGACGGCGTCGGGCTGACCAGCGGGCGGCCCTGGCCGTTGTCGACCACGCGGACGACGACGGCCTCGGTGGTGTAGGCCAGGCAGACCTCGACGCCGGCACCGACGCCAGCGTGCTTGAGCGCGTTGGTCAGTGCTTCCTGCACCACCCGGTAGATGGTCAGCTCCAGGCCCGGGGGCAGGGCCGGCGGCGCGCCGGTGACGGTGCTGCGGATGCGCAGCCCGGCGTCACCGAACCGGGTCAGCAGGTCGGGCAACTCGGCCAGGGCCAGGCGCCGGTGCTCCGGGTCGGCGGCCACCACGAGCCCGTCGGCTCCGTCGGCGCCGCTGCCCGGGCCGGCTTCGCGCAGGACGCCGACCAGTCGGCGCATCTCCTCCAGTGCCTGCCGGCCGGTGTCCGCGACCACCTTGACGGCGGTACGCGCCTGGGCGGGGTCACGGTCGAGCATGAACCGGGCGCCGTCCGCCTGGACGATCATCACCGCCATGCTGTGGGCGACCACGTCGTGCAGCTCACGAGCGATCCGGGTGCGCTCCTCGGCGACCGCCGCCCGGGACTCGGCCTCCCGTTCCCGTTCCAGGGTCGTGGCCCGTTCCTCCAGGCTGAGCACATAGAGCCGGCGGGTCCGCACGTTCAGCGCCACCAACCACACCGCGCCGGTGACCAGCGCGTACCACAGCGCGGTGATCCACCACTGGACGACGTGGGGGGTCTGCGCGGCGGCGAGCAGCACACCGACGGCGGCGACCGCGCCGGCCACCACGCCGTCGCGGAGCCGTTCGCCGTACTTCACCACGCTGTAGAGCGCGATCAGGACGGCGACGTCGTAGACGAGCGGGCCCCACTCGGCGATCACCTGAACCAGGGCGAGCGCCGCGACCACCACGGTCACCGCGCTCGGGTGGGTGCGGCGGAACAGCAGCGCCGACGCCATTGCCACACCGACCAGGGTGGCCGCCCAGCCGCCGGGCTGGTTCACCGCGGCGGTCAGGCTGACAAGCGCCACCAGGGCGGACACGGCCACGTCGAAGGCGACGCCGCGCAACGGCCGACCGAACACGGTGCGTCTCACGGTCACCCAGCGTACGTGCCGGGAAGCCGGGCTCAGCCCCCGAGGACCTCGCGCATGCGGTCGATCTCGACGGTCTGCTCGGTGGCGACCGAGTTGGCGAACTCGTTGAGCGTCAGGTCGGAACCGACCTTGAGCAGGTTGGTGGCCATCTCGATGGCGCCCTCGTGATGCTCGGTCATCATCCGCACGAAGAGCCGGTCGAAGTCCGCGCCACGGGTCGCGGCGAGCTGCCGCATCGCCTCGGGTGTCTGCATGCCGCGCATGGTGCCGTGGTCGTGCCCCTGGACCTCCGCCGGGAGCCCACGGGTCTGGAGCCAGCCCCGCATCATCCCCATCTCCGGCCCCTGGCTGGCGCGAATGCGGTCGGCGAGCGCGCGGATGTCGGGGTCGGCGGCCCGGTCGGGGGCGAGTTCCGCCATTGCCAGGGCCTGCGCGTGGTGCGGGATCATCATCCGTACGAACCAGACGTCCAACGAGTTGTGCGGCGCCGGGCCGGCGTCGCGGACCTCGTGGGCGGCGCGGGTGGTCGCCGCCTCACCCGGGCGACCGGGCGCGATGACGGTCAGGTCGGTGGGCACGGGGCTGGCCGAGGGCGACGCGGGGGGCGCGGAGGTGGCGGGCGCGGAGGCCGGCCTCGCTGCCCCCGTTGCGGTGTCGTCCCCGGAGCGGCTCACGATGAAGGCGACCAGCGGCAGCACAAGCGCCAGTGTGACGATCGCCAGGGTCCGTGCACGCCGGTTGGTCATGGGCAACTCCCTGGGGTCGAGGTCATCGCGATGTTATCCATTGAAGAAGACACTTTCATGTGACACAGGTCACATCGACGTTCTTCTCCGGACGGTAAGGTGTCGACCATCGTCTTCCCCTTGCGAAGGGCCTCGCCGATGATCAGACTCCACAAGCCACGGTTACGACAACTCCGCATCGTGGCGCTCGCCGCGACCGGCTTCCTCGTCGCCGGCGTCCTCGTCGCCCCGGCGAGCAACGCCCAGGTGGTCCCCCAGGCGGCGCCAGCTGCCGCCCCCACCAACACGATCCCCGGCGTCGACGAGATCGTGAGCAGCCCCAACCTGCGCCAGATCGCCAACGTGCCCAAGGTCGCCCCGCTGGACGCGACCAACAGCGACATCGCCTTCCAGGGCAAGTACGCCTTCGCGGGCAACTACAACGGCTTCGTCATCTACGACATCTCGCGGCCGAACGCGCCAACGGTCGTGTCCCGGGTGCTCTGCCCGGGGTCGCAGAACGACATCTCCGTCCACGGTGACCTGCTGTTCCTCTCCACCGACTCGTCCCGCAGCGACGACTCCTGCAACAGCACCGCGCAGGGGGCGGACGTGAAGGAGTCCTGGGAGGGCATCAAGGTCTTCGACATCAAGGACAAGGCAAACCCGCGGTACATCAAGTCCGTCGAGACGGCCTGCGGCTCACACACCCACACCCTGGTGCCGGGCAAGAGCGGCAAGACGGTCTACCTGTACGTCTCGTCGTACAGCCCGCGGGCCGAGTTCCCGGACTGCCAGCCGCCGCACGACTCGATCTCCATCATCAAGGTGCCGGTGAAGAAGCCGACCGACGCCGCGGTGATCGCAGCCCCGAACCTCTTCCCGGACGGCGGTTTCCCGGGCAGTGAGACCGGCTCGGCGACCACCGGCTGCCACGACATCACCGTCTACCCGGCCAAGGACCTGGCCGCCGGCGCGTGCATGGGTGACGGCATCCTGCTCGACATCAAGAACCGTGAGAAGCCGCGGGTCATCAACCGGGTCCGCGACACGGTCAACTTCGCGTTCTGGCACTCGGCCACCTTCAACAACGCCGGCACCAAGGTGATCTTCACCGACGAGTTGGGTGGCGGCGGCGCCGCGACCTGCAACGAGGCCGTCGGACCGAACCGGGGCGCGGATGCCATCTATGACATCAGCGGCCGCGGTGACGCTCGGAAGATGAACTTCCGCAGCTACTACAAGATCCCCCGCAACAACGCCGACACCGAGAACTGCGTGGCGCACAACGGCTCGCTGATCCCGGTGCTCGGTAAGGACATCATGGTCCAGGCGTGGTACCAGGGTGGCATCTCGGTCTGGGACTTTACCGACTCGGCCAAGCCGAAGGAGATCGCCTTCTGGGAGCGCGGCCCGCTGTCGGCCGACAAGCCCGTCGGTGGTGGCACCTGGTCCGCGTACTACTACAACGGCCACATCTACTCCAACGACATGGTGAAGGGCCTGGACGTCCTGGAGCTGAACGACTGGCGCACCTGGACGGCCAACCTGACCCGTTACAAGGAGCTCAACGTGCAGACCCAGCCTAGCTACCTGGGCTGGTAGGCACCGGGCACGAAACCGGGCCCGGCCCCTGATCCTCGGGGCCGGGCCCGGTCGTGTTCGGGCAGGTCCGCCCGGTCTGTCTGGTTCCCCGCACCGGGCCGTCAACCGCGCTCCCCCGGTGGTCGGCCCGGCGATGGTGGGGCTGGTCACGACGGCGGTGCCAGCGCGGGCGGCAGACCGGCCGTCATGCGAACGTGGTCAGACGTGAAGCTTGCCGCCGTCGCCGATGCGCCGCCCGCACCGCCCAACCCGGCCAGGCGCTGGCGACCCCACCCGCTGGACCTGGTCGCGGTCGTCCTCGCCGTGATCGGCACGGCCTGCGCGCTGAGCGGGCTGCTGCCCCGCGCGGAGTCCACCGCGACAGTGCACCGGGTCCTGCCGCTGCTGCTCTTCCTCGGCACCGTGATCGTGCTCGCCGAGCTGACCGCCGTCGCCGGCGTCTTCGACGTGCTGGCCAGCCGGCTGGCCATCGCCGCCCGGGGCAGTTGGGCGGCCCTGTTCCTGCTCTGCGGCGGGCTGGCCACGGCGACCACCCTCGTGCTCAACCTCGACACCACCGCCGTGCTGCTCACCCCGGTGCTGCTCGCGTTGGCCCGCAACCTGCGCGTCCCCGCCGCCCCGCTCGCGGTCACCACCGTCTGGCTGGCGAACACCGCCAGCCTGCTGTTGCCGGTGTCGAACCTGACCAACCTGCTGGCCGCCGACCGGGTCGGACTGACACCGCTGGCGTACGCCGAGCGGATGGCGTTGCCGCAGCTCGCCGCGGTGGCGGTCACCATGGCGCTGCTCTGGTACGCCTGGTGGCGGCGCGAGCGGCCGGTCGGGGGACGGTTCGTTGCGCCGGCCCGGCACGTACCGGCCGATCCGGTGCTGCACCGCACCGCCCTCGCCGGCTGCCTGCTCTTCGTCGCCGGCATCGTCGCCGGGGTGGAGATCGGGCTCGCCTCCACCGTCGCGCTCGCGCTGGTGCTGCTCGGCTTCGTGGTCCGGTCCCCCGCAACGCTGCGCCCCGGGCTGGTGCCGGTGCGCCTGCTGCTCTTCGTCACCGGCCTGTTCCTGGTCGTGCAGACCCTCGGCCGGCACGGGCTGGACGACCTGGTGGGCAACCTGCTCGGCGCCGACGGCGGGGCGCTGGGCGCTCTGCGCGCGGGCGGCACCGGCGCGCTGCTGTCCAACGCGGTGAACAACCTCCCCGCCTACCTGGCCGGCGAGTCGGTGCTGCCGGCCGGCGATCACATCCGCCTGCTGGCCCTGCTGATCGGCACCAACGTCGGCCCGCTGGCCGCCCCCTGGGCGTCACTGGCCACCCTGCTGTGGTTCGAGCGGTGCCGGGCCGCCGGGGTGCGGGTGCCGGTGACCCGGTTCGTGGTGACCAGCACGGTGCTCGCGGTCACCGGCACCCTCGCCGCGGTCGGCGCGTTGCTGCTGGTCAGCTGAGCGCTCGCGCCGGGCACGGACAGCAGGGCCGGCGTCACCCGGTCGCCCGCCGCACGACGAACATGAAGCAGCCGTACACCACGTTGCGGCTGTGCAGCTCCCGCGCCGTCGGGTCGGCCAGCAGCTCGGCGATCACCCCCTCCGGGTCCGTGCCGTCGTGCAGCCGGCCGCCGCAGATCCGGCCGTGCCGGTCGTACGCCCGAAGGACCTGGGGTCGCCCCCGCCAGGCCGGCGGGTGCCCGCCCGCCGGGTCCGGGCCGGGGCAGGCGGCGGCGTGCGCGAAGACCGGTCCGATCTCCCGGTACGGGCCGGCGGCGCCCGGCGGCGCGTACCCGAAGAGCAGCAGCTCCTCGCCCTCGTCGGCATCGCGCAGACAGCAGCGCAGGGGTTCGCCGCCACCGGCTCGGAGCGCCTCGACGGGCCGGCCGGCAGCGTCCCGGCCGGTCCCGCGGACGGTGTCGAGCGTCGCGGCCGGCAGGGCGTGGACGCGGAACGTGGTGCTGTTCGTCATCGGTCCAGCCTGGCGCGGTGACGGCGGGAGTGCTGGCGGCGATCGGACCTGACGCTGGTCCGCCGGTCACTCAGTCCCGGTGGACGGCGAGCTGGAGTTCGGTGACGCCCTTCTCCGGGGCGTCCGGGCAGTAGTCGAGGTACACCTCACGGGCGAACCCGTCGGTGCGGTACCCGTTGTCCTCGATCCACCGGGCGAGGACCTGCATGCTCTGCTCCACGTCGTCCATCGGACCGTGGTGGATGATCGTCGCGGCGGTGCGTACCGCGGGCAGGTCCACCACCGCGACGTCGGAGGCAGCCTCCGCCCCGGCCCCCACGGTCACCCCGGCGTGCACCACCACCGCGTCGCCGTCGTCGCCGGGGGCCGGCTCGTACCAGGCGATACTCGGCCCCGCCGGCGTGATCCCGGCGCCGGCCAGCCGACGGAACAGCTCCGGGTAGAGCGGTTGGATCACCGGGCCGATGTCCTCGCCCTGGTAGCTGGGCGCGACCGCGGTCAGCTCCGCGACGCGGACCGGCACGATCTCCTTGAGTACGACCTCCTGGGTGGTCATCCGACCCTCCGACTCGATCATTCGCAGCCTCGCCTCGACGGCCGTCAAACGGGCGGTGTCGGCGGCCAGCTGTTCCGCGAGCTGGCTGCGGCGCAGCCGCAGCATGCCGCGCAGCTCGGCCACGTCGACGGCGTCGTCGACGATCGCGCGCACCTGTTCGAGGGTGAGGCCCAGCTCCTTGAGGGCGATCACCCGGTTGAGCCGGCGCAGCTGGTCGGCGCGGTAGAAGCGGTAACCGGTGTGCGGGTCGACGCTGGCGGGGCGCAGCAGGCCGATGCTGTCGTAGTGGCGCAGCATCCGCACCGACACCCGGCCGAGTCTGGCGAAGTCTCCGATGGTGAACATGGTCCCTCCACGCTCGTCCCTGACACCGTGTCAGAGTCAAGCGTGGGGCGCGGGGCGGTTCAGCGGCGGGCCGGACGCGGGCCGACCAGCCGGCGGACCATCGGCGCGGCGTTCCACTTGGCCGCGCCGACCAGGTCGCGGGCATGCTCCAGCACCGTGTAGTCGGGCCGGGTCAGCCCGTCGGCGATGGCCCGGTCCAGGTCGTTGCCGCAGCGGCTCAGGACACTGTCGAAGTCCCGGCGGACCGGCTCCTGCAGGTCGTAGCCGAACGAGCGGTGCAGCCGAGCGAAGAGCGGCTTGTACAGCCGCACCCGCTCGTGCAACCCCGACGAGTACGACATCGGGTTCTTCGGGCGGCGCAGGATGTAGTCGGGCAGCACGTCGGCGAACGCCCGCCGGACGATCCACTTCTCCTGCCCGTGGCGCAGCTTCAGATCCAGCGGCAGCCGCATCGCCAGCTCCACGAGGTTGAGGTCGAGGAACGGCAACCTCGCCTCCACCCCGTGCCCCATGGCGGCCCGGTCGACGCGCTGCAACTCCGTACGGCACAGATTGCGGATGCGGTGCAGGAACAGTCGGCGCGCCGCGGCCGGGCCGACCTGGTGATACATCCGGTAGCCGCCGAACAGCTCGTCGGAGCCGTCGCCGGTGAGCACCACCTTGATGCCCAGGTCACGGAGCCGCCGGAAGATCGGCACCGAGACGACCGCGTTGATGATGTCGCCGTACTCGGTCAGCTCGGAGATCCGGATCGCCTCGCGGACGTCGGCGAGCCGGATGTCGCGCGGACGCAGCTCGACCACCACGTGCGGCACGTCGAGGTCGGCGGCGAGCCGCCGGGCGTACGCCACGTCGGGGCTGTCCGCAGCGCCGACGGTGACCGCCACGCAGTCCGGGTGGATGTCGCGCACCTGCCGCAGGGTCAGCGAGCTGTCCAGCCCACCGGAGAGCACCACCCCGACGGTCAGGTCGGTTTCCACCCGCATCCGGATCGAGTCGCTCAGCGCGGCACGGACGAGCAGGGCGGCCTCGTCCGGGTCGTCGATGATCGGCAGGCCGTCACCGATGGTGAGCAGGTCGACGTACGGGCTCAGCCGCACGTGCCCGTCCGCCTCGGCCCAGCCGTGGTGCCCGGGCGGCACCTCGGCGATCGGGGCACCGTGCCCGACCAGTGCCTTGACCTCGGAGGCGAGGTGCAGGCAGCCGGGCCGGCGGGACCAGTACAGCGGCTTGACCCCGATCGGGTCGCGGGCCAGGTACGCCCGGCCGGTGGCCCGCTCGACGACCGCGAAGGCGTACTCGCCGCGCAGCCGGGTCACCGCCGCCTCGCCCCACTGCTGGAAGGCGGCGAGCAGCACCTCGGTGTCGCTCTCGGTGCGGAAGGCCTGCCCGAGGCGGGTCAGTTGGGCCCGCAGCTCCCGGTAGTTGAAGATCTCGCCGTTGAAGCAGAGCAGCCAGCGCTCGTCGGTCGAGGTCCACGGCTGCACCGCCCGGTCCCGGTCGACGACCCGTAGCCGGCGGGTGCCGGCGAGCAGGCCGTTCTCGGACCGGGTCTCGGTGACCTCACCGCGGGGGGCCAGGACGGCGAGCATTCGCCGGAACGTCGCCGGGTCGGCCTCGGGGCCGATGCTCAACGCGATGCCGCACACCGGGGTCAGACCCCCATCTCGGCCTCGTAGGCCCGGCGCAGGCGACGCCGGGCGGTGGGCGCGAGGCACAGGTGCCAGGCCTGCCCCTCGTCGATCACGTTCAGCTCCCCGGCCCGCTGCCGGTTCAGCAGCAGCTCCGCGAGGGTGTCCCGCGCGCCGAACCGCTCGAACCAGGCCAGCTCGACGTCGACGGAGTAGCCGAGGCAGTGCCCGCTAGGCAGCATCGCGGCGTAGCCCAGGCGGCGCAGCCGGTACTGGTGCTCGGCGCTGCGGACCAGGCTGGTCACCCACAGCGGCGGGGTGGCCGGCGGCGCGGCGGCGGCGAACTCGCGTGCGATGTCGTTGAGCAGCGCCACCACCTCGCGCCGTGCCCGACGGAACAGCAGCCCCGCCGTACGCGGGGTGAGGTCCGGTCGCAACCGCCGACGCAGCCCGCGCGCCGCCCGGCCCAGCATGGTGGCGGGCTGCTCCTGGTAGCGGAAGCCCAACAGGTCGCGGCGGCGCAGCCATTCCAGGTCGACCAGTTCGGCGCTGCCGTTGACCTGGTCGTCGGTGAGGAACGTCGGGGCGTCCTGCCACCACAGCACGTCGATGCGGGAGAGCAGGTAGATCCGGACCAGCGCGGTGAGGTCCCGCGCCGAGGTGCGTTCGTTCGGCTGGTAGCGGGCCATCTCCAGCAGCAGCGTCTCGCGGGCGCCGATGAGCCCCTGCGGGGTGGCGTCGAGGACGTCGGCGAGCGCCGGCTCGCGCAGTCGTTCGTCGATGAGCACCTGTCGAGCCCGGGTGCTCGACGCGTCGGCCAGCGCGCCGACCTCGACCAGCAGCTCGGCGACGGCCGTCCGGTAGGCGGCGAGGTCCGGCTCGGGGGTGGGAACGCGGCGGGGAGTCGCGCCGGAGGGCCGGCGGCGTGCCGGGGCGGTGGGCGACGCGGGCGAACCGGGTTGCTGTCCCGGGCTACGGCTGGGCACTCGCATGACGGGGTCCCTTCTCCGGTCACGACACTGGGTGGTTCGCCCTGTAACACACCGTAATTGCCGAGACCGGAGTGGACCGAACAATCCTCCTATCTACTCCTAAGGGAGCCGACCGTCCGGTTGGGCACCGGCGCTCGGCGGCACCAGGCCCTGCACCTCGGCGTACGACGGCAGCCCTTCCGGCGCCGCGAGCCCACCGGCGCGTACCTCCTCGGCGGCGGCGAGCGCGGCGGCCAGCGCCACCCGGAACAGCAGGGAGCCGGTGCTGACCCGGGCAACCCCGGCGGCGGCCAGCTCGTCCAGCCCTGACCCGCCCGGCTGGTACAGCGCGTTCACCGGGGCGTCGATCCGCTCGGTGAGCACGCGCAACGTGGCCGGGTCGCCGATGCCGGGCACGAAGATTCCGTCGGCGCCGGCGGCCCGGTAGGCGTGGGCCCGGGCGAGAGTCTGCGGCAGCGGGTCGTCCACCCCGAGCCACCAGGTGTCCGTCCGGGCGTTGACGAACAGGTCCGGCACCGCCGCCTTCACCGCCGCGACCTTGGCGGCGATGCACTCCGGCTCGGTGAGGGTGCCGTCGGCCCGTCCGTCCTCCAGGTTGATCCCGACCACGCCGAGCCCGGCCAGCTCCGCCACGTACCCGGCGACCGCCGCCGGGTCATCGCTGAACCCGGCCTCGATGTCGACGCTGAGCAGCACCGGCAGGTTGGCCAGCCGGCGGGCCAGGGCCAGGGTCTCCTCCGCGGTGGCAGCGGTGCCGTCGGGTCGGCCCGCGGCCGCGGCGACCCCGAGGCTGGTGGTGCCGATGGCCGGGTGGCCGCGCGCGGCGAGCGCCGCTGCCGAGGCGTGGTCCCAGGCGTTCGGCAGCAGCAGGGGGCGGCCGGTGTAGTGCAGGGCGCGGAATTCGGCACGGCGGTCGGTCATCGGACGCTCACCTCCAGGTTGGTCGGGACACGCAGGGTCGGGTGCGGCTCGTGGCGCAGGTCGGCCCGGAGACGCCAACAGCGTGCGCGCAGCGCGTCGAACACCCCGGCGGCCAGGGCCAGGGCATGCCGGTCGCCGGGGCAGCCGCGCTCCCCCGCCCCGAAGGTCAGCAGACCCGTGCCGGGCCGACCGGGCCGGAACGCCGCCGGGTCGGAGAACACCCGCGGGTCACGGTTGGCGGCGTCGAAGCGCAGCAGCACCGGACTGTCCGCGGGCACGTCCCGCCCACCCAGGCGTACCCCGGCGGTGGTGACGCGCCGGGTCGCCCGCACCGGCGGGTCGAGCCGCAGCACCTCGGCCAGCATCGCGTCGGTCTCCGCCAGTCCGGGCGCGCCGCCCGGCAGGCCGCCGCGCGGGGGTAGCAGGTGGTGGGCGGCGGCACCGATCAGACCGGCCGTCGCGTCGCACGCCTGGACCAGCAGACCGATCAGGTTCGCCCGTACCTCCGGCGGGGCCGGCGGCGCGAGCGCCAGCAACGTCGCGACCGCCTGGTCGGCCCGCCGGGCCAGCGCCGGATCAACCCCCGGGTGGTACGCGGCAGCGACGACAGCGACCGCCGTCCCGGCGGCTGCCGGATCGGCGAGACCGAGCCGACCGGCCAGCACCCGCAGCGGCACCGGACGGGCCACGTCACGCGTCACGTCGAGGCGGTCGCCGGCCCGGTCCAGGACAGCGACGGTCAGCCGGGCCGCCTCGTGCCGCAGCTCGTCCGGATCCAGCTCGGCCAGCGCGCTCACCACGACCGACCGGCGCTCCGCGTGCCGCTGCGGTGGGCTGAACCGGCTGACCGAGGCGCGCAGCCAGGCGAGCGTCCCGGGCGGGCCGCTCTCGACGGCCGGCACGCGGAAGGCCGGGTCGGTGAGCGCCGCCCGCACGTCGGCGTGCCGTGTCACCCACCAACCGCGCTCCGGCGCGAACGTGGGCGGGCCGCAGTCCGGCGTTCCGGGAGCGGGAGCGATGTCAGGCCAGGTGTCAGTCACGGCCCGACCGTAGAACCCGAACCCTTCGCTCCCCACCGAACAGTCCCGCCGCCGTGTCGCGCACGGCGGCGGGAGGGTCAGGCTCGGCCGCTGGTGGGTGTCCGGGGCGACGTGGGGGTGAGGGTGTCGCCCGGGACGTGCAGGGTCTCGGGCAGGGCGACGCGACCGATCGGGGTGAGTCGGATCGCGCGGCCGGCGCCCTGGGTGATCCAACCCAGGTCGGTGAAGCGGCGGCACAGTGCCGCACCGAGCCCCCCGGCCAGGTGCGGGCGGCGTTCGGTCCAGTCCAGGCAGTCGCGGACCACCGGGCGGCGGGCGGTGCGCAGCACCTGCACGGGTACGCCCAGGTCGGCCGCCCACGCCCACCCGTCGGCGGTCAGCGCCAACCCACTGGACCGGTCCAGCCGTCCGTCGGACAGCAGCGCGTCGTACATCAGCACACCGAGGCGCCCGGCGAGGTGGTCGTAGCAGGTCCGGGCGTACGCCAGGGCGGCACTCGCGGTGGCGGCCCGCAACGACCCGACCGGCGCGGGTGGGGTCGGCGCGTGCCCGGCCAGGTCCTCGATCAGCTGAGCCACCGACGGCCCGGCAAGCCGCAGGTAGCGGTGCCGGCCCTGCCGTTCCTCGACGAGCAGCCCGCCCCGGACCAGCCGGGTGAGGTGGTCGCTGGCCGTCGACGGGGCGACTCCGGCGCGGCGGGCCAACTCCCCGGCGGTCCACGCCCGGCCGTCGAGCAGCGCGAGGCAGATGCCGGCCCGGGTGCCGTCGGCCAGCAGCGCGGCCAGCTCGGCCATTCCCCGGCCCTCGGTGCCACCATTCATGGCCCCATCATCGCCCCGGCCAACGGCGCGGTGAGCGGCCGGGTGCGGCACGCGGGCACTCGAGACCGCAGGCGTGGATCTCTTTACAACGTTGTATCCATCGTTGTAGAAACGAGGGCACGACCCCACGCCCACTCCCCCGAGGCAGGTCCACATGCGACACCTTCGCCGCGGCGGCGCGCTCACCGCCGCGCTCGGTCTGATCCTGGCCACGTTGGCGCCCCCACCTGCCGCCGGCTCCGGCGGGCCGTCCCGCTACGACAATCCGATCTCCGTCGGGGTGGGCGACACGTTCGCCGACCCGGTCATCGTGCGGGGCGACGACGGCTTCTGGTACGCCTACGGCACCACCGACCCGCTGCGCGAGGGCGAGCACGAGTTCCACCAGGTGCCCACCGCCCGCTCGGCCGACCTGGTCGACTGGACCTACGTCGGGGACGCGTTCGGCCCCGAGCAGCGGCCACCGTACGCGGCGCCCGGTGCGGCCTTCTGGGCACCTGACGTGCGCCGCGTCGGCGATCAGTGGGTCATGTACGTGACGGTCACCGACACCACCGTCTCCGCCGAGGGCAGCGACTACGCCATCGGCGCTGCCACCGCACCCACCCCGACCGGCCCGTGGACCTTCGCCGCGCAACCCGTGGTGGCACCCCGCCCCGGCGGGGGCGGCGGTTACCTGTGGACCATCGACCCCAGCCAGTTCACCGACGTCGACGGCCGGAGCTACCTCTACTACGGCAGCTACTACGGCGGCATCTCGGTCACCGAACTCAGCGCGGACGGGCTGACCGCCGTGGGCACACCGACGCAGGTGGCGATCGACAACAAGTTCGAGGGCAGCTACGTGCTGCGCCACGACGACTGGTACTACCTGTTCGCCTCCACGGCCAACTGCTGCGCCGGCCCAGCCACCGGCTACTCCGTCCAGGTGGGACGCGCCCGCAGCCCGCGCGGCCCGTTCACCGACCGCGACGGCGTCGCGCTGACCGCGTCCCGGGCGGGTGGCACGCCGGTGCTGACCCAGAACGGCAACCGGTGGATCGGCACCGGGCACAACGGCTTCCTCACCGACCTGTCCGGTCAGGACTGGATCGTCTACCACGCGATCGACCGCACCGACCCGTACCTCGACGAGCCGTTCGGCATCAACGAACGCCCGATGCTGCTCGACCGGCTCGACTGGATCGACGGCTGGCCGACCGTGAACGCGGGCGCCGGCCCGTCCGACGGCACCCGACCCGCACCCGTGACCACCGGCCGGGTCGACGACCGGTTCGACAGCACCGGGCTGGCCGACTGGCGACGTGTCACCGGCCAGTGGCGGGTCACCGTCGGCCGGCTCGTCGGCAGCGGCGCGCTGACCAGTCGTACCACCGTCGGCGGTCACGTGCGCGCGGAGACCGACCTACGGCTCACCGGCGCGACCAGCGCCGGGGTCACCCTCGGCGACCGGGTCGAGGTCCGCGTCGACGCAGCCGCCGGCCGGCTCGTGGCCAGCGACGGCCGCCGCCGCGCGACCACACCGCTGCCCGTCGGGCTCGACCTGGCCGACCCGCACAACCTGGCCATCGAGGTACGCGGGCAGCAACTCGTCGCCGAGCTGAGCCCAGCCCGCCTCGGTGACCAGGTCGCCGTGGTGTCGCTTCGGCTGGACCGCCCGGTCGCGGGGCGCCCTGGGCTGGCCGCCGTCGGTGGTCCGGCCGAGTTCGACAACGTCAGCGTGGCCCGACTGTTCCAGCCGGCGAAGCGGGCGGTGCCTGAGCCCCGCGTCGGAGCGCCGCTGCGGGCGCACTCCGACGAGTTCACCGATGGGCTCGACGGGGACTGGCGGTGGGTCCGCGAGGACCCGGCGGTCACCGCCGCCGACGGCGCGCTGCGCTGGCCGGTGCAGTCGGCCGACCTGACCGGCACCGGCAACACGGCGGGTGTGCTGCTGCGCGACGCGCCGCGCGGCGACTACGTCGCCGAGACGAAGGTGACGCTGGACCTGGGCGAGGACTCCGTCCGCAACTACCAGCAGGCGGGCCTGGTCGCCTACGTGGACGACGACCGGTTCGCCCGGCTGACCCAGGTGGCGATCTGGAACACCCGGCAGGTCGAGTACGGCTACGAGGTGCCCTTCGCCGGCCAGCCGGTCTACGGCGGCAGCATCGTCGGCACCCCGGCCACCACCACCTGGCTGCGACTGGCGCACCACGTCGACCCGGCCACCGGCGAGCACGAGTTCCGGGCCGGTTCCAGCCGGGACGGGCGCACCTGGACGTGGGGTGCGGTATGGACGTTCCCGGCCGACACCACTCCCCGGATCGGCCTGGTGGCGCACGGCGGCGCCGAACCGGCGGTCACCGCCGAATTCGACTACCTGCGCTTCTACCGCTAGACCGGCGGGCCCCCTGCCGACGTGCAGGGGGCCCTTCGACCCGGTCAACGTCGTGTCCGGTGACGCACTTGCCAACTGCCCTACCCTGAAGGAGCCGCGGCGCCACTTCGGCAAGTCGAGGCCCTAGCGCCCGCACCGTGGGCGGATGGAAGCAGCCGCATGAACTGGACGACGTTCAGAAGCAACAGCACCCCTCGCCGACTCCGCGCCGTGACCGACCTGCAGTTCCCTGCCAGCGCGCGGCAGCAGCTACTGAATCGGCACCCCCATCTCAGCGACGACGACATCGTCCTCGTCGAAACCGCGACCCGGCAGTGGTTCCGGATCGTCGCCCGCCAGAGCAGTGCGAAGCTGTCGGTGCCGTCGGTGGTCGTGGACGATCTGTGGCAGGAACTCACCCGGCATACGCAGGACTACGCCACCTTCTGCGACGCCGCGTTCGGGCGCCCTCTGCCGCACCAGCCCAGGTTCACGACCAGCGCGGGCATGACCAACACCGATCGCAGCGCCCTGCTCGCCACGCTGAACCACGGCCGCCGGGACGAGGGTTGTGGTCCGACCGGCCTTCCCCTGCTGTTCCGGGTGGATCAGGAGGTGCGCGTCCAGAATGGCAAACGATACCTGGCCGACTGCGGAGGCCGTGGCGAGTGCTTCCCGGTCTCCGACCGCGTCTGCCTGCAACACCTCGCGGGGCCGGGCAAACGACCCAAGCCCCGCGGCATCCGCGGTGAACTGCCCTTCAACGACGGCCGCCACGGCTACGCCGGCGGCTCAGGCGGCAGCGGCGGCGGCGAGTTCAGTGGCGGGAGCGATGGCGGAGGCGGCGATGGCGGTGGCGGTGGGAGCTGCAACTGAGGCCCCTGACACGCCGCCACGGGCCTACGGCGTGGTCAGCGGTGTCACCGTCCGGTCCGTGCCGTCGTAGCTGCGCGCGGCGTCGAAGTCCCCCGTCGGGCGCTGCCCACCGGTGACGGCACGGGCCAACCGCAGGTCCGCGTTGCGAAAGCGCAGGGCCAGGCTCAGGTGTGGCACCCACACCCCAGGCGCGTGCCACGGGCGGTGCCCGTCGGCGTCGGCGAGAACGTCCCAGACGGCGGCGTGCAGCGCGATCAGCGCCGGCGTGGACTGCACGAGCCAGACCAGCGGGGCGCTGCCGTCGAGGACGACAACGCGGTCGAGCGTGACCGGCATCGGGAGCGCGGTGTCGAACAGCTCGGCGAGGCGGCGCTCGACGCCGGGCGGGAACTCGTCGACAGCGGCGAGGGTCAGGTGCGGCCGGTTGGTCGGGTGGGTGTTGCGGGCCAGGGTCGGTAGCCCGGCAGCCGCCAACCGGTCCCAGACCGCCCGAACCTCGGCGTCCAACCCGGGCGAGCAGACCAGCTCCACGGTACGCACCCCGACACGCTAGCGAGCACTGCGCCGGCCCAACCGACTGATCCCCACCGCAACGCGTTTCGCGCAGCCCACCCCCGCGTCGATCATGAAGTTAGCGGCGTCGATGCCGGCGTGTCGCGACGCTAACTTCATGATCGACGCGGGCGGGCGAGGGGGGGTGGGCGTGGGGGGCGGGGGTGGGGTTAGAGCCAGCCGTTGTTTCGGGCGGTGCGGACGGCTTCGGTTCGGTCGGTCGCGCCGAGCTTCTGTACGGCGGCGGAGAGGTGGTTGCGGACGGTGCCGGTGGACAGGTGCACCCGGCGGGCGATCACCGCGACCGGTGCGCCGAACTCGGCAAGCCGTAGCGTCTCCAACTCCCGTGGCGTCAGCGGGCACGTCGGCAGGGTCAACGCGTCGGCGGCGAGCGACGGGTCGACGTACCGTCCGCCGGTGTGCACCCGGCGGATCACGTCGGCGAGCGCGTTACCGGGCGAGCCCTTCGGCACGAAACCGCGCGCCCCGGCGGTCAGCGCCTGACGCAGGTGCCCCGGGCGGCCGTGCCCGGTCAGCACGACCACCGCGCACTCAGGACGGACCCGGGCCAGCTCGGCGGCCACCGCGATGCCGTCCAGACCCGGCATCTCCAGGTCCACCACCGCCACGTCCGGGCGATGCGCGAGCGTCGCGGTCACCGCCGTGGGTCCGTCGGCGGCCTGGGCCACCACGTCGATGTCTGGTTCGAGGCCGAGCAGCGCGGCGACCGCGACCCGGATCAGGTCCTCGTCGTCGGCGAGCAGGACACGGATCACGACGGCACCGGCACGGTCGCCTCCAGGGTGAACACCCTGTCCTCCCGGCGGACTTGCAGCTCTCCGCCGACCGCGGCCAGCCGGTCGGCCAGGCCGCGCAGGCCGTGGCTGTGCTCGTCCGGGCCGCTGTCGTCGGCACCGTCGTTGGCGATGGTCATCCTGGCCCCGTTCTCGTCCCGGTCGATGTGGATCCGGCACCACTCGGCCCGGCTGTGCCGCAGCACGTTGGTGCCCGCCTCGCGCAGCACCGCCGCCAGTTCGGTGGCGGCCGGCTGAGGCAGGTCGACGCGTGGCGGCACCGTGCAGCGCACCCCGCAGGAGCGCAACACGTCTGCCACGGCGGCCAGTTGCTCACCGAGGTCGACGGCCCGGTAGCCGTGCACGCTCTCGCGGACCTCGGTGAGCGCGGAGGCGGCCAACCGTTGCACCTCGGCGGCCTCCCGCCCGGCCCGCTCCGGGTCGACCGGTGCGAGCCGCGCGGCGAGTTCGGCCTTCAGCGCGATGACGGTGAGACTGTGCCCCAGCAGGTCGTGCACGTCACGGGCGAAGCGCAGCCGCTCCTCGGCGGCGGCCAGCCGGGCCTGGGCGGCCTGACCCTGCCGGGCCTCCACCAGCAGGTCCCAGAACCAGACCTGGAACCAGTTGACCGCGGCCACGCCCACCCCGACGCCACCGGTCACGGTCAGGGACCGCCCCACGGACCCGCCGGTCCACCCGGCCACCGCCGCCGACACGAGCAGGGTGCCGGCGGTGACGGCCAGCGCGCCCGGGAGTCGGACCAGCAAGGGTGCCATTCCGACCAGGGAGGCCCCGATCCACGCCCAGGTCGGCCAGGCCCCGGCCGCGACCGGGGCCACCAACGGCACGGTCAGCGCCGCCACGACGACCAGGCCGAGCTGGGCGCGACGTCGCCACCGTTGCGCGAGCCAGGGGGTGACCGCCGCGTACAGCACAGCGGTCTGGGTGGCCGCGAAGAGGAGGATCCCGACCGCACCGAGCGCGACGCGGCCGGCGGACGGCTCCCGGGTCAGGCCGACCGCGGGGAGCAGGACACTCGCCCACACGCCGGTGGCCAGCGACAGCAGCGTCGCCCGGCGGGCCCGGTGCAGCCGGCGGTCCGCCCGGGGGGTCACCGCCTCGCTCGCCACGCACCGATCCTAGGACCGCCCGGCACCCGGTCCACCCGTGCGAGATGTCACGGTCGGACCGTGCGATCCGCACGGGATTCCGGTGACGGACGAGCCTGCCGACCGCGCCGGGACACCGGCAGGGTCAACGGCATGGAAAACACACGGGTGTACGCGGACAGCATGGTCGTACCGTCGCCTGCGCCGATGCCGGCAGCGCCCGGCACCGGCACGCGGCGGCTGTGGTGGCATCTCGCCGAGATGGCACTGGCGATGGTCGTCGGGATGCTGCTGCTCGGGCCCCTGTGGGACGCGGCCGGCGCCCCGCTCGGGATCACCAAGACGCTGGGCCGGCCGGACGTCGCCGCGCTGGTGATGGCCACGAACATGACGGTTGGGATGACGGTGTGGATGCGCTACCGGGCGCACCACTGGCGTGGGGTCGTCGAGATGGCGGCGGCGATGTACGTGCCGTTCCTGGTGGTGCTCGTACCGTTCTGGGCCGGCCGGCTGGATGGCGACGCCCTCATGCTCGGCGGTCACCTCCTGATGGTGCCGGCGATGGTGCTGGTGGCGGTGCGCCATCGGCACGAGACGCCGGTGGCGGTACGCCGGCACCCGGCCGTGGTGGCGCTGGCCCACCGCTGGCCGACCGGGCTGGCGTTGCTGATGACGGTGGACATGTGGGTCGAGCCGAAGGTGCTCAACCCGTGGACGATGCTGGTGTTGCCCGGCGGGTACCTGCTGATCGGCGTGGTCCGACGCACCCTGCGCGGGCCGGGCGTGCTCGCCACCCAACTGGTCGGCCTGGTCGCCTGGGTCGCGCTGACGCTGGCCGCGGTCGCGGTCGGGGGTCAGACGGCGGCGTGGCTGGTGGCGCTCGGTTGGCTGGCGCACGCCGGGTGGGACCTGGCCCACCACCGCACCGGCCGGGTGGTGCCGCGCTGGTACACGGAGGGGTGCGCCGTGCTCGACACGACGCTGGCGGGCATCATGATCGTGGCAATCCTGACCGGTGCCGTCTGACGGCTCCGCCCGCCGGCGCGGATCTTGTGGGGGTGCCGCGGGGCGCTGATCGTGCTCTTGTGGCGGTCGGCGCAGCGGCTTGGACGGCGTAATGAAAGGCTTGGCACATGAGTTCCGCACCTGCACAGCACGACGCACCGATCGACGCACCGACTGACGCCGCCCCCGCCGGCGCCGAAGAGGTGTACGCCTTCACCGAGCTCGGGCTGCGTCCCGAGCTGCTGGGCGCGCTGTCCGCCCTCGGTTACGAGGAGCCGACCCCCATCCAGCGGGAGGCGATCCCACCACTGCTGGAGGGTCGGGACCTGCTGGGCCAGGCGGCCACCGGCACCGGCAAGACGGCGGCGTTCGCGCTCCCGTTGCTGAACCTCATGAAGGCACACCGCCAGGGTGGTGACCCGGTGGCGCTGGTGTTGGTGCCGACCCGTGAGCTGGCGGTGCAGGTCTCCGAGGCGTTCCACCGTTACGGCAAGGACCTGGGCGCCCGGGTGCTGCCGATCTACGGTGGGCAGCCGATCGGGCGGCAGCTGCGGGCACTGGACAGCGGCGTCGACGTGGTGGTGGCCACCCCCGGGCGGGCCCTCGACCACATCGCCCGGGGCACGTTGCGACTGGGCGGGCTCGCCACGGTGGTGCTCGACGAGGCCGACGAGATGCTCGACATGGGCTTCGCCGAGGACATCGAGGCGATCCTGGAGCACGCTCCGGCGCAGCGTCAGACGGTACTCTTCTCGGCCACCATGCCGTCACGCATCGACGGGATGGCCCGGCAGCACCTGCGCGAACCGGTCCGGATCGAGATCGGCCGGGAGCCGACGGTCGCGGGCGAGGCGCCCCGGGTGCGGCAGAGCGCGTACATCGTGACCCGGGCCCACAAGCCGGCCGCGCTGGGCCGGGTGCTGGACGTGGAGTCGCCCACCGCGGCGATCGTGTTCTGCCGCAGCCGCGAAGAGGTCGACCGGCTGACCGAGACGATGAACGGCCGGGGCTACCGCTCCGAGGCGCTGCACGGCGGCATGAGCCAGGAGCAGCGCGACCGGGTGATGGGCCGGCTGCGGGCGGGCACCGCCGACCTGCTGGTGGCCACCGATGTGGCGGCCCGTGGGCTGGACGTCGAGCAGCTCACCCACGTCGTCAACTACGACGTGCCGTCCGCCCCGGAGTCGTACGTGCACCGGATCGGCCGGGTGGGCCGGGCCGGCCGCGAGGGCGTGGCGATCACCCTCGCCGAGCCGCGTGAGCACCGGATGCTCAAGACCATCGAGCGGGTGACCGGCCAGCGGATCACCATCGACAAGATCCCCACCGTGGCCGACATGCGGACCCGCCGGTTGGAGCTGACCCAGGCGGCGCTGCGGGAGAGCCTGCTGGAGGATGACCTCGACCCGTTCCGGGTCATCGTGGAGACGCTGACCGACGAGTTCGACCTGATGGAGGTCGCCCTCGCCGCCGTGAAGCTGGCCCACGAGGTGACGTCGCCGGGCTCCGACGACGAGGAGGAGATCCCGCAGGTCCCGGTACGCGGTCCCCGCGAGGGTCGACCGGAGACCGGCGGCCGGGGCGGCGACCGGCGGGGCGGGGGCCGGCCGCGCTCCGGCGGCGGCAACACCGTCCAGGTCTTCGTCGGCCTGGGCCGGCGCGCCGGGGTGCGCCCGCAGGACCTGGTCGGCGCGATCACCGGGGAGACCGGGATCCGTGGTCGGGACATCGGCTCGATCGAGATCGCCGACCGGTTCTCGCTGGTGGAGGTGCCGCAGGGGGTGGCCGACGAGGTGATCTCCGGGTTGCGCCAGAGCACGATCAAGGGCCGCAAGGCCACCGTGCGCCGCGACCGCGGGGGCGACGAGCGCTGAGCACGCCGCCGGCGACGCCGGCCTGAGCACGCGCCGGCGACCGCCGAGGTACGACGGTCGCCGGCGCTGCGGATCAGAAGGAGTACGGCCCGAACCGGCCCCACGCCACCACGGCGGCGAGCACGAGCAGCACCGCGCAGGTGATCGCGCCCTGCAGCTCCGTACGACGCTGCTCCGCCGTGTCCTGCTTCTTCCTGTCGCGCAGGTGCACGAGGATGCCGCCGATCATGACGATGACCAGCCCGGTAGCGGCGAGCGGGGTGAGCACGGTGGCGATGCCGGTGAGTGGGGGCAGCACCAGCCCGATGGCGGCCAGCAGCTCGACAGCGCCGAGCGCCTTGACCTGGGTCGGCGGGACCGGGTCCACCCACCGCATCAGCTCGCGCAGCTTGTCCTTGGGCTGGGTCAGCTTGGCGAAGCCGGCGCCGGCGAAGACGACGGCGAGCAGGATCTGGATGATCCAGAGCACCACGTTCACGGGGGTTCCTCCAGGGGGACGCCTCGCGGCGAAGAGGTAGTTGAGGATTCGAGCGAGACAGTAGACCTCTCCCCGCGTACGCAGAGGACCCCCGCCGTCTTCAGAGACGGCGGGGGTCCTTGTGGTCGGAGCGTCAGGCCGCGAAGAGCGCCGGACCGTCCAGCGTCTTGACGTCGGCCGGGCGCAACGCCAGGGCGAGCACGTCGGCCACGTCGGCCAGGGTGTGCACGGTCAGCGCCTCACGCACCTCGGTCGGCAGGTCGTCCAGGTCGGGCTCGTTGCGCGCCGGGATGATGACCTCGGTGAGGCCGGCCCGGTGCGCGGCGAGCAGCTTCTGCTTCACCCCGCCGATCGGCAGCACCCGACCGGACAGCGTCACCTCGCCGGTCATCCCGAACTCGGGGCGGACCGGGCGGCCGGTGACCAGCGAGGCCAGGGCCGTCACCATGGTGATGCCGGCGCTCGGGCCGTCCTTGGGCACCGCGCCCGCCGGGAAGTGGACGTGGATCCGGCGTCCGGCGAGGACGTTCGGGTCGATGCCGAACCGGCGCCCGTTGGAGCGCAGGTACGACAGGGCGATCTGCGCCGACTCCTTCATCACGTCGCCGAGCTGGCCGGTCAGGGTCAGCCCCGGCTCGCCCTCCATGCTGGTCGCCTCGATGAAGAGCACGTCCCCACCGGCGCCGGTGACGGCGAGGCCGGTTGCCACGCCGGGCACGGCGGTGCGCTCGGCCGACTCCGGGGTGAACTTCGGTCGCCCCAGGTAGCGGGTGAGGTTGTCGGTGTCGACGCGTACCGGCGACGGGTCGGTCGCCAGCGTCACCGCCACCTTGCGCAGGATCTTGGCGAGACCACGTTCGAGCTGCCGGACACCGGCCTCCCGGGTGTACTCCCCCGCGATCAGCGCCAACGCCTCGTCGGCGATCTCCACCTCGTCGGCGGTCAGCCCGGCCCGCTCCCGCTGCCGGGGCAGCAGGTGGTCACGGGCGATGGCGACCTTCTCGTCCTCGGTGTAGCCGTCCAGGGTGACCAGCTCCATCCGGTCCAGCAGCGGGCCGGGGATGGACTCCACCACGTTGGCGGTGGCCAGGAACAGCACGTCGGACAGGTCGAGGTCGACCTCCAGGTAGTGATCCCGGAAGGTGTGGTTCTGCGCCGGGTCGAGCACCTCCAGCAGGGCGGCGGCCGGGTCACCGGCGTAGCCGGCGTTCAGCTTGTCCACCTCGTCGAGGAGCACGACCGGGTTCATCGAGCCGGCCTCGCGCAGCGCGCGGACGATCCGGCCGGGCAGCGCGCCGACGTAGGTGCGCCGGTGACCGCGGATCTCCGCCTCGTCGCGGACGCCGCCGAGCGACACCCGGACGAAGTTGCGCCCGAGCGCACGCGCCACGGACTCGCCGAGGCTGGTCTTGCCGACGCCGGGAGGGCCGGCGAGGGCGAGCACCGCGCCGGAGCCGCGACCGCCGACCACGCCGAGGTTGCGCTCGGCACGACGGTTGCGCACGGCCAGGTACTCCAGGATGCGGTCCTTCACGTCGGCCAGGCCGGCGTGGTCGGCGTCGAGCACCGCCCGGGCCGCGGCCAGGTCCGTGTTGTCCTCGGTACGCGTGCCCCACGGCATTTCGAGCACGGTGTCCAGCCAGGTGCGGATCCAGCCCGCCTCCGGGGAGGCATCGCTGGCCCGTTCCAGCTTGCCGACCTCGCGCATGGCCGCCTCGCGGACCTTCTCCGGCAGCTCGGCGGACTCGACCCGGGAGCGGTAGTCGGCCGAGCCGTCCGGCTCGTCCTCACCCAGCTCCTTGCGGATCGCGGCGAGCTGCTGGCGCAGCAGGAACTCCCGCTGGGACTTCTCCAGCCCCTCGCGGACGTCACTGTTGATCTGCTCGGTGACCTCCTGCTCGGCCAGGTAGTCCTTCACCCAGCCGACCAGCAGCTCCAGCCGGGCGGTCACGTCCGGCGCGGTGAGCAGCTCGGTCTTCTGGTCCAGGGTCAGCCAGGGCGCGTAGCCGGCCGAGTCGGCCAGCTCGGACAGGTCGGTCATCCGCTCCACCGCGTCGATGACCTGCCAGGCGCCCCGCTGCTGGAGCACGGAGGTCACCAGGGCGCGGTACTCGCGGGCGAGTTCCCGGGCGCGGCCGGCGGGAGCGGGTTCGTCGAGTTCGGAGGCCTCGACCCAGAGTGCGGCGCCGGGCCCGGGCACGCCGGAGCCGATCCGGGCCCGGGACAGACCACGGATGACGGCGGCGGGCTCACCCTCGGGCAGCCGGCCGACCTTCTCGATGGTGGCGACCACGCCGACCGGGCCGTACTCGCCGTCGATACGCGGCACGGCCAGCAGCTTGCGGTCGCCGGTCGCCCGGGCTGCGTCGATCGCGGCCTGGGTCGTCGGGTCGAGGGTCACCGGGATCACCATGCCGGGCAGCAGCACGGCGTCGGTCAGGGGAAGTACCGGAAGAGTTGCCATCGAACACCTGCTATCGCGTTGAGTTGAGCGTGTCTCACTCAAGTAACAAAGCGTTCCCCTTGTTCCGCTCTGTGACCCAGACCACTCCAACGGCCTGTCCGGCGGGTCGCCCGGGACCGGCGGGCGACCCGACCGGGCACCTCAGGTGAGCTTGCTCTTCACCGTGTTCACGACCGAGCCGGCCACACCCGGGTTGGTGCCGTACAGGCGCGGGTCTCCCGGAGGCAGCACCGGCTCCGGGGCGTTCGCCCGCGGGCTGTCGCCGTACCGGAACTCGCCCTTGCCGTCCGGCGTGGGCCCGGACGCCCAGCGCCCCTCGTTGGCATCGGTGCCCGAGGAGAAGCTGAGGTAGGTGTAGCCGAACTCCTCGGTGAACTCGCCGGAGTCCGGGAATGCCTCGGGCACCGGCATGTCCTCCAGGCCGTCCTCCTTGAGCTGCTCGATCGCCGCCAGCCACATGTTCTGGTGCATGGTGTCGCGGGCCAGCAGGAAGCGCAGCATCTGCTTGACGCCCGGGTCGTCCGTCATGTTGAACAACCGGGCGACCTGGAGCCGACCCTGCGCCTCCGCGGTGACGTTGAGCTGGAAGTCGGCCAGCAGGTTACCGCTGGCGGTGACGAACGAGCCGTTCCAGGGCACCCCGTTGGAGTCGGCGGGCAACGCCCCGCCACCGCCGTGGATGAAGTGCGCCGGGTTCGACGCGGCGAAGGTCGCCGCGCCCCCAGGGTTGCCCGCGACGCCCTCCGACATCGACAGCGGCGCGTTGTCCAACAGTCGGGTGATCATCGTGACGATCATCTCGACGTGGCCCATCTCCTCGGTGCCGACGTCGAGCAGCAGGTCCTTGTACTTGCCGGGCAGCCGGCAGTTCCACCCCTGGAACAGGTACTGGTTGGCGACGGTCATCTCACCCCACTTGCCGCCCAGCACCTCCTGCAGGCGACGGGCGAACGCGGCGTCCGGGCCGTCCGGCTTGGCTTCGAACTGCAGGTCCTTCACATGACTGAACATCTGACCCCCTCATAACGGGAACTGGCAGAGGATGCCGTTCCCGCCTCGGTGACCCCACCGGGCCAACCCGTGTCCCGATGGGGTCAGCGCGGCGGGTGAACCGTCGGCAGCAGCACCTCCAGCGCCACGCCACGCGGTCGCAGCCGGTGCACCCGCAGCGCTCCCCCGTCCGTCACGAGGAGCTGCCGCACGATCCACAGCCCCAGCCCGGACATCCCAACCGTCGGCGCCGGACGGCGCAACGCGGACAGCAACGCGTCGTCGACCCGTCCCTCGTCGGTGACCAGGACACTCAGGCCAGGCCCACGCACTGTGGCGTACAGCCCCACCTGCCCGTCCGGTGGCCCGTGCCGCAGCGCGTTCTCCACCAGGTTGACCAGCACCTGGCGGGTCCGTCCGGCCGGCACCGGGCACGCGCCCGCCCGCCGGGTGGCCCGCGCACGCCGTCGACCGGCCGGCACCAGCGCGGCGGCCTCACGCAGGATGCCCGCCAGCGGGACGGCCGGCTCCGGCTGTGGCACCAGCGCCAGCGCGCCGGTGCCGGCGGTCGCGTCGCGCAGCAGGCTCTGCAGGTGGACGGCCTGATCGCGGGCCAACTCGGTGATCGCCCGCCGGTCGGCGCCGCTGAGTTCCCGCTGCTCGTCGGCCAGCGCGCGGGTCAGCGAGGTCAGGGTGCTGATCGGCGTACGGAACTCGTGGCACAACACCCGCAGCAGCAACTCCGAATCCGCCATCGGTGGTCGCATCTCACCCGGAGCCGGTTCGATCCGGCGCAACCCTCGCAGCAGGCCCTGCAAACCGTGGCGTGCGCGCATCCACCCGACTCCCCTCGTTCGGTGCGTACCCGCATGATCGGTACCCGCTGGGGAACGGCGCAGACATGCCGGGAGCCTCCACCATGCGACTTGTCGTCGTGGACGATCACCCTCTCTTCGTCCGCGGCCTCGAACTGCTGCTCCCCATCACCACCGACGGTCGCGCCGAGGTGGTCGCCTCGACCGGCGACGCCGCAGCCGCCGCGGCGCTGGTCAGCCAGTGGCACCCCGACCTGGCCCTGGTCGACCTGCACATGCCCCCACCGGGTGGCATCCGGGCGGTGGGCGCGATCCGGCGGACCACCCCACGGGTACGGGTGGTCGCGATGTCCGGTTCCGCTGACCCGGCGCCGGCGCTGGAGGCCTTGCGGGCCGGCGCCGAGGGGTTCCTGCCGAAGACCAGTGAACCGGAGGAGTTGCTGCCCCCGCTGCTGGCCGTCCTGGAGGGGTGGGCGGTGCTGCCGGCCGAACTGCTGCACGCCATGCTGCGGCCCACCCGCACCGCGCCGGTCGACCTGGACGGCGAGGAACGTCGGCTGCTGCGGGCGATAGCCGCCGGCCGCAACACCATCGAGATCGCCGACGAACTGCACGTCTCGGAGCGGACGGTGAAACGGATGACCGCCGCGTTGCTGCGCAAGTTGCGGGTGTCCAACCGGGCGGAGGCAGCCGCCCTCGCCGGGCACGCCGGCCTCCTCGACGAATGAGACCGCTTCATCGCGTGCGATTCACGGTTTTGCTTGGTAACGGAATCGCGACGCGCCGAATGAATGGGACGCATATTGTTGCGGATTACCGGGGTGATAGGTCAGACTTTGGACACATCCCGCCGCACACAGGGAGTAATCGGCAATGGCGAGAAAAGTAATCACGGTCCTGACCGACGACCTCGACGGTGGGAAGGCCGACCGGACGGTCGAGTTCAGTCTCGACGGCGTGGCCTACACGATCGACGTCTCGGACGAGAATGCCGGTGTCCTGCGCAAGGCACTGGACCCGTACATCAATGCGGGTCGGCGGATCGGGCGTGGCCCGGTGGAGAGTGCCCGCACGGTCCGGCGGTCGGGGCGACCCGCCGGCGCGGGAATGGATCGGGAGCAGAACCGGGCCATCCGGGAATGGGCCGTCAAGAACGGCTACAAGATTTCCGAACGAGGCCGGATCCCGGTCGAGGTCGTCGAGGCGTACAAGAGCCGCTGACGCACGAGTTGACGATGGGGCCACGCCGGAAACGGCGTGGCCCCATCGGTTTGTCCGGGCACCGAAACGACGCGGCGGCCGGTCACCCGAGGGGATTGTCGCCCCGGGTGACCGGCCGCCGTCGGTCGCGCTGAATCAGTTGACGGTGATCCGCACCGAGTCGAACGCGGGCGTCTGGTTGGCCCGCTCCATCATCGGGAGGCGGTGCGAACCGTCGCCGGCCCAGACGGAGCACTGTGCCGTACCCGACTCCGGCAGGCCCGGAATCTGGATGGTCACCTCGTCAGGCTGGGCGCCACCGCGGCCGTCCTCGGTCGCGACGAAGAACGCGGGCACCTCCTGCGGCTCCGGCGGAGCGGTCAGGCTGTCCAGCATCCGGCAGGCGGTGTGGAAGTGGCCCCGGACCAGGCCCTGGGCGTTGAGCAGCGAGCTCTCCACGTAGTAACCACCCTGGCCCGCGGCGAGGAAGCGGTCCCGGACCAGGTTGCGGGTGCTGACCCGCAGGGTGAAGGCCTGGTTCTGGCCGACCTGCTGGGGGAACTGGGTGATCAGCAGCGACGGGTTGTTCGCGGCGGCGCCGACCTCACCGAACTCGGTGCTCACGCAGCGATTGCCGTTCTGGAAGCCGTCGTGCGGCTGGAGCCGGCTCTCGTCACAGTCGTTGGCCAGCACGCCGAGCCCGGCGCCGGGGGCGGTGCCACCGTTGTTCCCGCCGTTGTTGCCACCGGGCGTGGTGGTGGGGGTGGTGGTGGGGGTGCTGCCACCGTTGTTGCCGCCGGAGTTGTTGGTCGGCTGCACCTGGCACTCGGCGAGCTGCGCGAGACCCTGGGGCCGGGGACCGACCCGGTCGATGGCCGTCGTGATCCGGTCCAGCACCGCGCGCCGCTTGCCGGCCAGCGGCTGGAGGATCGCGCTGCGGATGAACGCCTCACCCTTGTTGCCCTCGGCGGCCAACCGGCGGTCCGCCTCGGCGATCTGGGCCTGCAACTGGGCGAGGTTGCGGTCCACCTCGGCCCGCGCCCGGTCCGGCACCTGCGGCAGCTTGGCCGTCACGTCCGGGCAGGCAATGGCCGTGCCGGTGCCCACCGTGCCGTCCTTACCGTCCTCACACTCGGGGACCGACTGCTGTCCGTCACCCCAGTGATTACGCACCCACCGACCGTTCTGCCAGGTGCGGCTGGTCGAACCGCCGCCCGTCGGCGCTGTCGCGCCGGGGCTCGGTTCCACGCACTGCCCAGCAGCCGGGCGCGGCTTATTTGTCCGCCGGTCCTGGGCCGACGAAATCTGGGTCACGGCGACGACTCCGCCGAAGACCGCGAGCGTGCCGACAACGGCCAGCAGACGCTTGCTCCGCGCGTTGCCGGATGACCGGCTCGCCCGTGTGGACCTGCGCATCGAATTGTTCTCCTTCTCGATCCGGTAGTGGATTCCTGGCCTCGGCGGACCGACGGATGTCAGATGGCACGCCACGGCGGCGAGCACCGTGACCTACCGGGTAATGCGTCGATGGCCGACGATGCCCTTTCCACACCGTCCCCCGGGTCCCGACGACGCGGATGGGAGATCCTGTTCATTCGCGCAGGAGTACGGGTGGGCGACCGGGAAGGTTCAACCGGCGCACAGGAAATTGCCGCGACCCGACATCGAGCCGACGCGGAGCGGGAAATCAGCAGGTGAAACGGGTGCCGATCAGTCGGCGCAGAGGTGGTCGAAGGCGAACCCACCCACCAGCTCGTGGCGGCGGTCGCTCAGCGCGACGATCTGCGCGATCAACTCGGCGCGCGGCAACAGGTCCGAGGCGACGTTCTCCCGCAGCCGTTCCCCGACGGCGACCGTGGCGAGGTCCTCGGCCAGCCGGGCCGCGTCGATGCCGCAGGAGAAGCGGTGCTCGGTCACCGAGACCCGCTCGACGAGGCACGCGTCCGGGCGGACCTGCACCCAACTCCACCCCTGCGCCGGCCCATCCACCCAGCGCACGTGCAGCCCTCGCACGATCGGGTCGGCCACCCGCCCGGCCACGTACGCCTCGACCGCCGCGGCCCGGGTCAGCGCGCCGAGGTCGTTGACCGGTCCGGTACGGCCGTCGGGCAGCCGACCGAGGATGTCCCGGAAACCCACCGGGGCCGGGTCCCCGGCGGCGGTCACCCCGGTGCCGCCCGCGGCGTAGGCGCGCGCGTCGATCACGTACTCCACCAGGCGGCGGCCATGCTCGGCCGCCCGCAACGTCGGCGACCCGATCCGCAGCACCGGCAGGCCGACGGCAGCGCTCACCGCGTCCTTCAGCCGCTCGAGGCGCTGCTCGGCCGAGCCGGCGGGCGCGACGGGGCCGATCTCCACGGCGACGACGGCCCGGCCGGTGTCGGCCGCGCAGACCACGAAGTCGAAACTGGCGCGGCTGGCCGAACTCCACTGGCTGCCGGTGACACCGGGCGGGCGACCCTGGACCAGGTCACTGAGCCGGCGCGCCGGATAGACCCGGTGGCCGGCGCGGGTGAGCAGCGGGTCGCGCCCATCCTCGGCGGGCACCGCCCGCAGCCAGCCGCGGTCATCGCTGCCGATGCTCGTCATCTGCCTGATCCATCCGCCGGTCGGTCGAGCCGGGCCGAGTCTAGGTGGTAGATCATGACCTGCGCCTCGGCGGTGCGGCCGGTCCGGCGTACCCGGCCGCACCGTTACTCGGCGGCGCCCATCACCAGGCCCTCGATGGTGTGCTTCTGCCGGATCGGCTCAAGCCGGTCCACCACCGGGCAGGGCAGGTGCTCCCGGACCAACGGCGGCAGGCCCTCCCAGTAGCCGCGGGTGACGGCCATGTCGTGGTGGGCGGCGTTTCCCGCTCCCGGGGCGTCGACGCCGAGCACCAGCACGGGGCGGGCCGACCGGGAGACGTTCGGGGTGCCGCGGTGGATGGTCAGCGCCGAGCGGGCTGAGATGTCCCCGCGCTGCGGGTACTTGCGCACCGCCCGCTGCTGGTAGCGCGGGTAGCGCTCCCGTGGCGGGAACATCTCGTGGTCGAAGTCGGCGCCGTGGTCCCACTGGGTGCCCGGGGCGATCTCGAACGGCCCCATCTCCTCCACTGTGTCGACGGTGGTCAGGTTGAACGCCAACGAGGTGAGCCGCCGCTGCCTGCGTGTCTCCTCCGGCATCGGGAAGTCCCGGTGCCACGGTTGCATGGCGGCGCCGGGGAAGGGGATGTCGAAGCCCAGCTCGACGATCTCGTAATCCGGGCCCAGCACCGCCTGGCAGACCGACACCACCCAGGGCTGGGTGACCAGTTCGACGAAACCCCGCAGCTGCTCCGGATGAATCTCCACGTACCAGCGCTGCGGGCCTCGTCCGACGGCACCGTCGGGCCGGGAGCGCGCCTCGTCGAACGCGGCGGCGACATCCTCGCCGACCTGGTCCACCCACGCCACGTCGAAGGCGCCCCGGCAGGCCGTGACGCCGTCGCGGTAGAGGTCGCCGAGCGCCTCGACCGGCACCTCGTCCGGATCGGCGGGCGTGGGGTGGGCGGGCGACGCCTCTGGTCGGGTCGGAGAAACGCGCATCGAGGGCTCCTGGGGGTCGAAGCGTGGATTACAACGTTGTAGAAGCGTGCCAAGAACCACCAAGCGCTGCCAGCACTCGAGGCGAACCTGTGACGCAGGTCACGTCCGAGTCGTGTTCCACGGGTGCACGCCGGTGTATTCAGCCGGGTCGCCGGTAGCAGACCGGCCGGGAGGTCAGCATGTCGCGACAACAGCTCGGCACCCCCGCCGGTAGCGGTCTGGCCGTTGGCCAGCCTCAGGATGACCCGCGTCGCGTCCGCCGGCCCCGACTGGCCGGTGACCCGACCATCCGCCGGCGCCCTCGCGCCGATCGCGCCGGGCGACACCACCGGGTTCCTTCGCGGCCCGTCGCCATCCGCCCGACCGTCGGCACCCCCCGGACCACGCGCGCCATCCGGACCAGCAGCCCCACCACGCCTGCCGACGCGGGCCGGCATCCGACCAGTCGACGTCGCGCCGGCACCGGGCCGGGCCGCCGTGCACCGAGCACCGTCACGGCGGCGGACGTCGCGCGGATCGCGGTTGAAGCGGCCTGCCGGGTGTCCGGCGTAACCCGCGCCCACCCGGCCGCCGTGCGTCTGGGCGGCGGGTCCGTGGGACTCGACCTGCACCTGGCCACCTCGTACGGCCACAGCGTGCCCGCCCTCGCCGAGGCAGTCCGGGTGGCGGTCTCCGAGCGGGTGGCCGCCGAAACCGGCGTCGGCGTGGCCGCGGTGACCATCACGGTCGACGACCTGCTCGTCCCCGGTGTGGACAGCGCTGGGGCGAGACGACCCGTCCGGCGGCCGGAGGCCGACATGCCGACGATCAACCGGGCCGCCACGGTGCTGCTGGCCGTCGCCCTCCTCGCCGGTGGCGTGCTGCTGGCCGTACAGGCGCTGCTGGTCGCGCTGGGTCGCCCGGCGTCGCTGCTCGCGCGCACCGGCTGGTACGACGCACTGACCAGCACCCGGTGGCACGACCCGGAGGTTCGCGCCGTGGCCGGCGGAGCCGTACTGCTGGGCCTGGTGATCCTGACGGCCCAGCTGCGCCGCTGGACACCGGTCCGGCTGCGGATCGACGAGCGGAACGGCTGGCACCTACGGCGGCGATGCCTGGAACGCCGGTTGACCGAGGCCGCCGCGACGGTGCCGGGTGTACGCCAGGCGCGGGTACGCGTCCGGCGGCACGGCGACCAGTGGCGCCCCCGGGTGCGAGCCACCGGCGACCCGGCGGCCCGTGCGGAGGTCGAGTTCGCGGTACGCCAGGAGTTGCGGCAGCTCGCCTCGCCCCGTGCCGGCCGGATCGAGATCCGGCTGCTGCCCCGCCGGCGGCCGGCATGACGGACGCCGCGCACCGGCTGCTGTGGACCGTTCTCGCGCTGCTGCTGGTGGTGCTCGGAGCGACAGCGCTGGGGGCCAGCCTCGGCTCGCTGCCCGGCAGCGAACCGGGTGCGGCACTGCTCGGCGCCGGGTTGCTGGACGCGTGGCGAGTGGCCGCGCCGTGGAGCACCCTGGCCGCGGCGGTCGCCGGAGTGCTGACCGCCCTCACCGGGCAGCGTCTGTTGGGCCGTGAGCTGCGCCGGCCCCGCCAAGCGCTGCACGGCATGCTGAGCCACCGCGGACGCCACCCGGGACGCACCCGCCTGGCTACCGACGTGCTCGTCGACGCACTGGAGCGCGACCTGACCGGCGACCCCGGGGTGCGCCACGCCCGGGTGGTGCTCACCGGCACACCGGGACGTCCCGACGTGTGGATCCGGGTGGATCTGGCGGCCGATGCCCGGGCCGACGCGGTACGCGAGCACGTCGACGCCGCGGTCCGCCGGTTCGCGACGACCGCCGGCTGCACACCCGCGCACCTCGACGTGACCGCCCGCGTCGAGCCCGGCCGGCCCGGACCGGGGTTGCCACGACGGGCATGATCGGTGCCGGGACCGGTGACGGACGGAGGTACGCGGGTGCGGTGGTGTCGTTGGTGCCGTCACTGACCGAGGCGGTGGCGGTGACCCTGCCGGGAGTTCTGGTCGGGGCAACGGACTGGTGCAGCCACCCGGCGGGGCTCGACGTCGCCCGGGTCGGCGGCAGCAAGTACCCGGACCTGGACCGGGTACGCGCCCTGCGGCCGGATCTGGTGCTGCTGAACGTGGAGGAGAACCGCCGCGAGGATGCGGAAGCGCTGCGGGTGGCCGGCGTGCCGGTGCGGGTCACCTATCCGCGTACCGTCGCGGGCGCGCTGACCGAGCTGAACGAGCTGCTCGCCGAGCTGGGGGCGCCGACGGAGCCGGCCTGGCTGCGCGACGCCCGGCGGGCGTGGGCCGAACCGCCCCGGCTGGCCCCGCCCCGCCGGGCGGTGGTGCCGGTGTGGCGCCGGCCGTGGGTGGTGCTCGGCGGCGACACGTTCGCCGGTGACGTGCTGCGTCGGCTCGGTGTGGTCAACGCCTACGACGAGCATCCCGAGCGCTATCCCCGTCCCACCCTCGCCGAGCTGCGAGAGCGGGAGCCCGAGCTGGTGGTGCTGCCCGACGAGCCGTACCGGTTCACGGCCGACGACGGGCCCGAGGCGTTCCCCGGCGTACCGTGCGCCCTGCTCTCCGGTCGGCACCTCACCTGGTACGGCCCCTCGCTGGCCGAGGCGCCCGCCCTGCTGGCCGAGCAGCTGACCCGCCCGGTCGTGGTCGGCTGACCCGACCGCCGCCTGGCGGCTCCCCCGCCGGCTCCGGGCGGCCTGGCGCCTCAGCGGCCGTTTCCGGGACGCCGCGCGGCCGGGATGCTGGCGCCGATGGAGACCGCCAGGGTCAGCACCACCACCGCGAGGGTCAACCAGACCGGCAGTTTGCCCACCGGCGTCTCGGCGAGGATGAGCTTCAGCCCCGCGAAGGCCAGCAGCAGCGCGAGCCCGTACCGCAGGTAGCCGAAGTGTCGCAGCAGACCGGCGAGGCAGAAGTAGAGGCTGCGCAGACCCAGGACGGCGAACGCGGTGGCCGTCCAGACCAGGAACGTGTTGGTGGTGATGGCGAGGATCGCCGCCACCGAGTCGATGGCGAAGACCACGTCGGTGGCCTCGATCGCGACGAGGGCCACCAGCAGCAGCGTCGCCACCCGCCGGCCGGCTACCCGGGCCGTGAACCGGTCGCCGTGGTAGCGGGCGTCGGTGGGCACCAACCGACGGAACAACCGGACCACGACGTTGCGGTCCGGGTCGACGTCCGGCTTTCCGCGTACGGCCAGCCGCCAGCCGGTCCAGATCAGGAAGGCGCCCAGCACGAACCCGGCCCAGGCGAGCCGGTCCAGCAGCTCGGCACCGGCGAAGATGAACAGCAGGCGGAAGAGGAGCGCCCCCACGACGCCCCAGAACAGCACCTTGTGCTGGTAGCCGGGTGGCACCTGGAAGTAGCCGAAGAGCAGGGCGAAGACGAAGACGTTGTCCACCGAGAGCGCCTTCTCCAACAGGTAACCGGAGAAGTAGGCGATGGCCGGGTCGCCGCCGAGGCCCCACCACACGACCAACCCGAACAGCAGGCCCGCGCCAATCCAGACGGCGCTCCACAGGATCGCCTCGCGCAGCTCGATGACGTGGTTGTCCCGGTGCAGGAGCACGTCCACGGCGAGCATCACGGCGATCACCGCGCTGACCGCCGCCCAGGCCCACAGCGGGACCGTGACCGTCGCCTCAGCCACCGACGCCCTCCGCATCGACCACGGTGCACCGCCCGCACCCCGCCGGCCGGCTGCTCCCGAGCCTAGGCGAACGGCCGGCCCGACATCGGCGGTCGGGCGAAGTCCGCGGGGCCTCGGGTCGTACCGGCGAGGGGGTCGTCGTGGCCGTCGGCCCTGCCGCCGGCGGCGCGGTGCGGCGGGCGATCGAGCAGGTGGCGGGTCCGCCGCACATCGGTGGGGGGCGATCCGGCAGGATCGACGGTGACCGGGCACATCACCCAACACGGCAGGAGATCCCCGCATGAACCAGGCAGCAGGCGCCCGATCGGGCAAGCCCGAGGTGGGTCCGATCGAGGGAGCACCGCCGGCCGACCTCGTGATCGAGGACATCACCGTGGGCGACGGCCCGCAAGCCGAGGCTGGCCAGCTGGTCAGCGTGCACTACGTCGGGGTGTCGCACTCCACCGGCGGCGAGTTCGACTCGTCCTGGAACCGGGGTGAGGCGTTCGAGTTTCCGCTCGGCGGCGGTCAGGTCATCGCCGGTTGGGACCGGGGCGTCGTGGGCATGCGTGTCGGCGGCCGCCGCCGCCTGACCATCCCGCCGCACCTCGGGTACGGCGACCGGGGCGCGGCCGGCGTCATCGCGCCGGGCGAGACGCTGATCTTCATCGTCGACCTGCTCGGCGTGCGCTGACCGATTGTCCGGGGGTCGCCGGCTCACGCCGGCGGCCCTCGCGCCGCGCCTCGGGTCAGGCGACCAGCTGCAGGTGCGCGGTCGCGGGAAGCGGGCGGCGCGCCGCCTCGACCACCCGGGCCGGCTCCAGGATCGGCATCACGCGGTGCAGACCGGTTGCGCGCAGCACCCGCGCCACCACCGGGCTCGGGTCGACCAGGACCAGCTCGCCGCCGCGGGCCCGCACGCGCAGATGCGCGGCGAGCAGGGTGCGGATGCCGGCGGCGGAGAGCAGCCGCAGCTCGGACAGGTCAAGCTGGAGCACCGGACGAGGCGGCGCGGACCACAGCGCGGAACGGAACGCGGCGACCGTGGCGATGTCGACCTCGCCGGCCACCCGCACGAGGACCATCTGGTCACCCACGCTGACCTGCACGTCGAGCCGGTCGCTGTGCTCTTCCATGCCCTGAAATCTAGCCGCCACCCCCGACAGTTTCGCCCCTCCGCGGAGTGATTCCGGGTACGCCCAGGGTCATACCCCGAGGTGCTGCCCATCACCCTCAGGGTGGAGCCCCGGGCCGGACCGTCGGCACGCCGCGCGAGCGGTGATCCGGGGACGGCCGACAGCGGCGGTGGAGAATAGGCGAATGCTGATCCCCCGGCCCCGGCCGCCCCGGCTGATCCGTCCCGTCCGCGAGCCGGCGACCGTGCCTCCGGCGCTGACCGGGGCGTGGGCACCCACCGACCGCCGGCTCGACCAGGCCGAGGTGCTGCCCCTCCCCGAGGGCGCCGTCGGGCCGGAGGACGTGCTCATCGACCGCACCGGGCGGGTCATCAGCGGCGACGAGGAGGGTCGACTCTGGTGGTGGCCGGTCGACGCGCCGGCCGGCACCCGACCCCGGCTGCTGGCCGAGACCGGTGGCCGGCCGCTCGGCATCGAGCTGGACCCGTCCGGCGAGGCCCTGGTGGTCTGCGACGCGTACCGGGGGTTGCTGCGGGTCACGCCCGACGGCACGGTGCGCGAACTGACCGGGACCACATCGCCGGTGCACCTGGCCAACAACGCGACGGTGGGCCGCGACGGCACCATCTACTTCACCGACAGCTCCAACCGGTTTCCGGTGTCGCACTGGAAACGGGACCTGCTGGAGCACCGCCCCAACGGCCGGGTGCTGGCCTACCACCCGGGCAGCCGTCGCACCGAGGTGGTAGCCGACGGGTTGTACTTCCCCAACGGGGTCGCGCTGACCCCGGACGAGTCGGCCCTGATGCTGGTCGAGACCAGCACCCACCGTCTGCTCCGCGTGGAGTTGGGCGGCGGTGTGCGGGTCCTGGCGGACCTGCCCGCGTACCCGGACAATCTCGCCGCCGTGGGCGACGGGACGTACTGGATCGCGCTGCCCAGCCCACGGGTGCCGATCGCCGAACGGTTGCTGCCGCATCCGCGACTGCGCCAGATCGCCGCACTGCTGCCGGACGCGATGCAGCCGCAGCCACGCCGCTACGGGCTGGTCGCGCTGGTCGACGGCGACGGCGGGGTCCGCCGGACGCTGCACGGCCCGAACGGGCACTACCGAATGATCACCGGGGTACGCCAGCACGACGACCACCTCTGGCTGGGCAGCCTGATCGGGACCGGGGTGGCCCGCGTACCCCTGGGGTGACCGCTCCTGCGCCCCTCGTCGGCGCGCGACCCTTGCCTCGACAACGTCAAGGCGACGACGGGGGCCGGCCCGCCGCGGTGGCGGGCCGGCCCCGAAGGCTGGCGGGGCGGTGACGCCCCGACGGCTGGCGACTCAGCGACCGCTGACCGAGGGCGCCGGGGCGGGCGACCCGCCGGCCACCGCTCCCGGGTGTGCCGGGGCGACCGGCGCGGGCTTGAGCCCGGGCGGCACCGGCAGGGCGCTGCCCCGGACGAACTCGTCCCAGCTCACGTTCCACGCGGTCCAGCCGTTGCCCGGCTGCAACTCCACCTCGGTGCCCTTGACGGTGACCAGGTCACCGACCTGGGTCACCCCCATCAACCAGTCGGCCGCGGTGGCGGACACGTTGGCGCAGCCGTGCGAGACGTTGGTGTTGCCCTGGTCCCCCTCCGACCACGGCGCGGAGTGGATGAACTCGCCACCCCAGGTGTAGCGCTGGGCGTCGTCGACGTCCACCACGTACCCGCCGTTGGGCTCACCCCGGGTGTCGAAGGTGGTGCGTTCGTGCTTCTCCATGATCACCATCTTGCCGCTGGAGCTCGGGGTGCTCGGCTTACCCAGGCTGACCGGGATCCGGCGGACCTGCTTGCCGTCGCGCATCACCGTCATCTGCTTGGTGGCGTTGTCGATCTCCAGCGAGACCTGGCGTCCGATCTTGGAGGTCGCGGTCCGTTCGGAGTCGCCGACCCGGTCCTTCCCGATCGGCAGACCCTCCAGGCCGGCCCGGACGCTGATCGTGGTCCCCGGCTTCCAGAAATCGGGTGCCCGGTAATAGACCTGGCTTCCGTCCTCGAGCCACGACCAGGTGCCCGGCTGCGGAGGATTGGTCTTCACGAACAACCGCCGCTGGACATCCGCTCTGGCCTCTTTCGGAATTCCCGGGTCGAACGCGACGGTTACCGGCATCGCCGTGCCGTACGTCCGATTGCCGACGAAATAGAGGGTGCTGGTGATCTGCGGTTTGGTGGATTTCGCCATCGTGGTGAACGTGGTGCTGCGAGTGGTGGTGGCACCGGAGTCGCCGGTGGCGGTCACCTCGGCGGTGTAGGTCCGTCGCGGTTGCAGCGGCGCGCTCGGCACCCAGCCGGAGCCATCCTCGCGCGGCTCGGCGTTGACCTGCTTGCCCTTGTCGTCGGTGAGGCGTACGCCAGTGACCCGGCCGCCCTTGACCACGGTGCCCACCTCGGCGCTGACCGGCACGTCGCGGGCCTTGTCCCCCGGTGTCACGGCGAGCTCCGGCGGGGCGGCGTGCCCCTTGGCCGAACCGGTCGCCGACTCCCGGTTGGCGGTGCACCCACCCAGGACGAGTGGTGCGGCTGCGATGGTTACCGCCAACATCGTCAATCGCCGCCTAGACGTCATGTTCAGTCCCCCCGTTTTTGACTTCCCTCTGTCACATTCTCGCTTCTTCGACAGGGGCGTCCACGGCATTCGCAAATAATCGGAGGTGCATTTATCGGCGCATTTTCCGCCAATGTTCCGCTTGGCGGATGCGGCGTTCAAGCGACCCGTGTCACGCCCTTTGCTCTGCTTGAGCGACCGCCACACCGGCTGTCCGGAAGAGGGCCTCTGTCTCCGCCTGGCCCCGCGTGGCCCCGCCTGGGCGGAAGCGGCCCTGGCGGAAGCGGCGCGAACGAGGCGTGCGATGGTCGCGCCCGTTCATGATCGACTCGCCTTTCATGAATATCGGGGTATCGGGACGTCCCGGATACCGCGACTTCCATGAGCGCGAGTGGATCACGCCCCCGGCGCCGCCCGGCGCGGCACGGCACGGCGCGGCACGGCACGGCACGGCGCGCCCCGGCGCGGCACGGCGCCGCCCCCGCGGCCCGGCACCGCCCGGCGGGGCGTGGAAGTAGAAGGTCACACCAGGCGCCGCACCTCGGGAGCGGACTTTTGTCAGTTGGAGCGAAACTTCTGCCGATCACGACGAAGCTTTGCCTTCGTCCGGAGGCAAGGGTAGGGTCACGATCCAGATAGAGGGTTGCCCATTCGTCGATCAGCTCGCCGCCACCCTGCCGGGTCGCCGCGTTCCGCCCCCGAGGGGTCCGGGCCGCGCCCGAGCACCGTCCCTCACCGTCCAGCCGGAGCCAGCCTCCGGCCGGTTCGGCGCGTCCGGGCGACGGCAGCCAGGTCGACTGCCGTAGACGGCATGCCAGCCGTCAGGAAGGGACCACCACCATGGATCAACAGATCAACCAACCGGAGCCGACAGCGGTGTCCGAGCCGGTCAGCCGGCGTGCAGTTCTGCGCGCCGCGACCGTTTCCGCCGCTGCCGTCGGCGCTGCCGGTATGTTCGCCGGTCCGGCCGCGGCGGCGCCCGCCGCACAGTCCCACGGCCGGCGTCGGGTGCCGGTGGACCGGATCAGCATCCAGCTCTACACGCTGCGCGATCAACTCGCCGCCGACCTGCCCGGCACCCTGGACGCGCTGCGCCGGATCGGCTACCGCCGAGTGGAGCACGCCGGTTTCGTCGGACGCACCGCCGCGCAGTTCCGGGCGGCGCTCGACGAGGCCGGGCTGCGCGCCACCTCCGGGCACACCGGCATCCCGCAGCCGTTCGACGCCGCCACCTGGGAACAAGCCCTCGCCGACGCGAACGTCGTGGGGTGCAAGAAGATCGTCCACCCGTACTTCGGTCGGGACGCGAGCGGCCAGGCGATCCGGGACCCCAACGTCTACCGGGCCCTGGCGCGCGACCTGAACAAGGCCGGCCGGATGGCCGAACGGGCCGGGCTCGACTTCGGCTATCACAACCACCAACTGGAGTTCGTGCCGTTGACCGACGGCTCGACCGGGTTCGACATCCTCACCGGGCAGACCGATCCCCGCCTGGTCCACTTCGAGCTCGACCTCTACTGGACCTGGCGGGGCGCGCACGACCCGGTCGACGTGATCCGGGCCAACCGCGGCCGGATCCGTCAGGTCCACGTCAAGGACCTCGACGTCGAGGGCGGTTTCGCCGACCTCGGCGACGGCCTCATCGACTTCGGTCGGATCTTCGCCCACGAGCGCGAGGCCGGCATCGAGGAGTACATCGTGGAACGCGACGACGCAGGCACGCCGCCACGCTCCCCCGCCGACGCCCTGGACACCGCCCGGGTCGGCTTCGACTATCTCGCTTCACTCCGGTACTGAAAGCACCTCGGGGGACCATTTGATGAACAGGACCGCATTCGTGTCCGCCCTGCTGCTGGTGACGACCGGCCTGGTCGTACCACCGTCAGCCGCGGCCGCCGCACCGGCCGCGCCGCCGGACAGCAGCTTCCAGAAAGTGACACTGAACGACTTCCCGGGCGAGCCGATGAGCCTCGCCGTCCTGCCCGACCTGCGGGTGCTGCACACCTCCCGCACCGGCGAGGTCCGCATCCACGACCCGCGCACCGGGCTGAACACCCTCGCCGCCGACATCCCCGTGTACGAGCACGACGAGGAGGGGCTGCAGGGGGTCGCCATCGACCCGAACTTCGCCCAGAACAAGTGGGTCTACCTCTACTACTCGCCGCCGATGAACACGCCGGTGGACGACCCGGCGACCCCCGGCGTCAACGAGGGGGACGCGCCGGAGGTCGGCACGGAGGCGGACTGGCAGCGGTTCAAGGGCGCGCTGCGGCTGTCCCGGTTCAAGCTGGACGGGATGAAGCTCAACCTCGCCAGCGAGCAGCAGATCATCGACGTGCCCACCGACCGGGGCATCTGCTGCCACGTCGGCGGCCAGATCGACTTCGACAGCTTGGGCAACCTGTACCTGTCGACCGGTGACGACACCAACCCGTTCGCCTCCGACGGCTACATCCCGATCGACGAGCGGGCCGACCGCAACCCGGCGTACGACGCCCAGCGCACCTCGGCCAACACCAACGACCTTCGTGGCAAGCTGCTGCGCATCAAGGTGAAGGCCGGTGGTGGTTACACGGTGCCGGCCGGCAACCTGTTCAAGCCGGGCACGGCGAAGACCCGCCCGGAGATCTACGCGATGGGGCTTCGCAACGCGTTCCGGTTCGCCGTCGACCGGCGTACCGACGACGTGTACCTGGGCGACTACTCGCCCGACGCCTCCAACCCGAACCCGGAGCGCGGGCCGGCCGGGCACGGCCGCTGGATGCGGATCGACAAGCCGGCGAACTACGGCTGGCCGTACTGCGTCACGCCGACGATCGCCTACCGCGACTACGACTTCGCCACCGGTCAGTCCGGTGCCAAGTTCAACTGCAAGCGCCCGGTCAACGACTCACCCCACAACACCGGCAAGCGGATCCTGCCGCCGGTGGAGCAGCCGGAGGTCTGGTACCCCTCCGCCGCCTCCGGGGAGTTCCCGCAGCTGGGTTCCGGCGGCATCGGCCCGATGGGTGGCCCGGCGTACGACTACGACGGGACCAGCACGTCGCGTACCCGCTGGCCGGCCTACTACGACGGGGTGCCGCTGTTCTACGAGTGGACCCGCGACTACATCAAGGAGTTCCGCCTCGACGAGGACGGGGACGTCAAGGACATCCGGCCGGTGGTGCCATCGCTGGTCGTGGACAACCCGATGGACATGGAGTTCGGCCCGGACGGCGCGCTCTACGTGCTGGAGTACGGCGACGGCTACTTCGCGGAGAACCCGGACGCCCAGCTGTCCCGGATCGACTTCGTCCGGGGCAACCGGACGCCGATCCCGAAGATCAGTGGCACCCCGACGGTCGGGCAGGCCCCGCTGACCGTCGCGTTCTCCAGCGCCGGCACCACCGACCCGGACGGTGACAAGCTGAGCTACGCGTGGGACTTCAACGCGGACGGTTCGGTGGACAGCACCGACGCCAACCCGACGTGGACGTTCCAGGAGAACGGCTCGTACACCCCGACGTTGAAGGTGACCGACCGCACCGGGCGCTCCGCCTCGGCGACCCTGCCGCTGGTGGTCGGGCCGACCGCGCCGATCATCGAGTTCGTCGCCCCGGTGGCCGGGCAGCCCTTCCAGTTCGGGCAGACCGTCGCGTACGAGGTGAAGGTCACCGACGACCTGCCGGTGGACTGCTCACGGGTGAAGGTCACCTACGTGCTCGGGCACGACGAGCACGGGCACCCGCTCTCCACGGCGACCGGGTGCTCCGGGACGATCCCCACCTTCGTGGACGGTGGGCACAGCGGCGCGGACAACCTGACCGCGGTGTTCGTCGCCGAGTACACCGACGCGCCGACCGAGCCGGGTGTGCCGCCGCAGTCGGCCTCGGCCACTGTCGTGCTGGACCCGGACCCGGTGGCGGGTCTGGCCGGCTGATCAGCTCACGATGACGCGGCGGCGACCGGAGTGATCCGGTCGCCGCCGCGCCTCGTTCCACCACCGACCGCCGCCGCCCGAGGGCCGCTGCGCGGCTGATCGTTCAGGTCCAGTCGCTGTCGACGTGGTTGTCCCGCCAGCGTCCGCCCACCGGCGGGGTGTCCAGCCGCATGCCCTCGTCGGCGTTGCCGGCGAGGTCGTTGTCCTCGACCCGGCTGCCCACGCAACTGCCCCGGTCGGTGATCCACAGCCCGTGTGTCTGCGTCTGGTGGTCGTGGTTGTCCCAGATCCGGTTGCCGCGGATGGTGGCCGAGTCGAACGGCGCGTCGATGGTGATGCCGGCCCGCCGCTCCGGCGCGGCAGCCAGTTCGTACGCGCAGCCCGGCGGCGGCACGTCCCCGCTCCACGCGCTGAACGCGTCCGGGCGGACCGGGGCCAGGGTGAGTTCGTCACCGCTGTTGGCGGCCACCGTGGCCACGGACCGGCCGACCCGCAGGATCTTGCCCCGGTGCCCGTCGTGCGGCCAGTCGGCGGTCCGGTCCACCAGGCTCCGCTCGCTGTAGCGGACGGCCTCGCCCGTCCCGCCGGTGCCTTCGGCGTACTGTCGCCCGTTGTTGCGGATCCGGTTGTTGAGCACCACGGCGTCGGTCATCTGGTGGTCGATGCGGACGGCGTCCAGCCCGTTTCCCCAGAACTCGTTGCTCTCGATCACCACGTCCCGGATCGCGCCCTGGTAGCCGCGCCTGAGGTTCCGCGTGTGATAGCCGTGCTGGCCGTTGCCGCTGATCCGGTTGCCCCGGACGGTGTACGGGCCGGGGGTGTTGCCGATGCTGACCCCGTCGCGCAGGTTGCCGTCGATGACGCAGTCGGTGAGCAGCCCGCCCCGGCCGGCCACGGTCGAGGTGCCCTGCGACGACACGTCGAAGCCTGCCTCCAGGTTGCCGGTCATCGTGCAGGCGGACACGATCAGCCCGTCGGTGCCCCAGTCGGAGATGCCGAAGCGGTTGCCCTGGCTGTGGCAGCCGATGATGCGGTAGCCGCGGGGCGGCTCCCAGTAGTCCTTCTGCAACTCCAGGAAGATCCCGTTGGTGCCGTTGGCCAGGGCGGTGCAGTTGGCGATGGTGAGCCGCTCCTCCGGACCCCACCCGCCGACGCCGATACCGATGCCGGCTCCGCCCATCTGCTCACCGTTGTCCAGCCGGCCGCATCCGACCACCACGACGCCGTCGATGAGGGAGTCCTGGAGGAAGTCGCAGCCCAGCCCGCTGGCCGCGGTGTGGTGGATGTAGAGGTTACGGAACACGCCCCGCACCATGTACTGCAGGCCGAGGCCCTTGGCCAGGTAGTTGTACTCGGCCATCGCCACGCCCGAGCCGTCGATCTGGAAGTCGGCGAACGTGCAGTCGGCGATGTGCCGGTCCCGACCGGCGCCGTGCTGCAGCGTCGTCCAGAACGCCAACGGGGTCGGGTCGGCCCGGTTGCCCTCGTTGCTCAACATGAACCGGGTCGCCGCCGGACCGGCCCCGATCAGCGAGACACCGCTGCGCCACACCGTCCCGGCGTCGCGGATCGAGTAGATGCCCGGCGGGCAGTAGATGACGCGGGCCCGCCCGTCCGAGGCGTAACCGGCGCCGAGACGGTCCACGAGGGCGGCCAGCGCGGGCTGGTCATTGGTCGCGCCGTCACCGGTCAGCCCGTACTCCAGCGCGTCGCAGTAGAGGGGCGCGCCCGCAGAGGCGGGTCGTCGTACCCGGACCGAGTTCAGTAGCAGCTCGTTCGCCACGGCCACAGGCTGGCTCCCTTCGACGCGTGCGGTGCGTTCCGGCGGGGCCGCTTTCCCGATGACACGACCGGGAAACCCCGGCCCGAGGACCCACGCCGGGAAACCCCGGCCCGGCGACGCACGCCGGGAAGGCCCCGGCCCGAGAACGCACGCCGGCAAACCCCCGGACATGGACCGGCCCCGGCGCCGCACGGGCGGCGCCGGGGCCGGGAGGTGTACGCCGTCAGACGGCGGCGATCAGCAACGCCGGGCGCTCCACGCAGTCGGCGACGTGACGCAGGAAGCCACCGGCCACCCCGCCGTCGCAGACCCGGTGGTCGAAGGTGAGGCTGAGCTGGGTCACCTTGCGCACGGCGAGTTGCCCGTCGACCACCCATGGCTTGTCCACGATCCGCCCGACCCCGAGCAGGGCGGCCTCGGGGTGGTTGATGATCGGGGTGGAGCCGTCGACGCCGAACACCCCGTAGTTGTTCAGCGTGAACGTGCCTCCGGTCAGCCGGGCCGGCGGCAGGCTGCCGGCCCGCGCGGCGGCGGTGGTCACCGCCAGTTCGGCGGCCAACTCGGCGGTGGTGAGCCGCTGGGCGTCGCGCAGCACCGGCACCAGCAGACCCCGGTCGGTCTGCGCGGCGATGCCGAGATGCACGCCGGCGGACTGGACGATCCGCTGCGCCTCGGTGTCGACCCGGGCGTTGAGCTGCGGGAACCGGCGTAGCCCGCTGAGGCAGATCCGGGCCAGCAGGGCCAGGATGCTCACCGGCGCGTCGGGAGTCGCCGCGTTGATCGCCGCGCGGGTCTCCAGCAGGCCGGTGGCGTCCACGTCGACCCAGATGGTCACCTCGGGGATCTCCCGCCGGCTGCGGGAGAGCTTGTCGGCGATGACCTTGCGTACGCCGGTGAGCGGGACGATGACGTCGCCGTCCCCGGCCGGGGCCAGCGCGACGTGCGGGTCCGGCACGGCGGTGAGGCGGGCGGCGGGCACGGCCAGCGCCGCCTCCACGTCGGCGCGGCGGATCACCCCGCCCGGCCCGCTGCCCCGCACAGTGGCCAGGTCGAGGCCGTGCTCGCGGGCCAGCCGCCGCACGATCGGCGAGATGACCAGGGCGGTCGCCGCGGCTGCGCCGGGGTGACCGACCGCGGTCGGACCGATGTCGCCAACCACGTCGGACCCGCGAGCGGGACCGGCCGCGGCCGGTTCGGGCGCCAGCGCCAGGCGGGGTCGACGCCGACGCCGGGTGGCACCGCCGTGCCCGGTGCCGTAGCCGATCAGCACGTTGCCGGAGCCGGCCCGCTCCTCCTCGCGGTAGGTGGCGTGCCCGGCCGGCTCGTCGTCGCCGTCCAGGGGCGCGATGGTGATCAGCGGCTGGCCGACCGGCCGTACCTCACCGGCCGCGCCGTGCAGGGTGACGACCCGGCCGGCGTACGGGCAGGGCACGTCCACGACCGCCTTGGCTGTCTCCACCTCGACCACGCTCTGGTCGACAGTGACGATGTCGCCCACGGCGACCCGCCACTCGACGATCTCGGCCTCGCTCAGCCCTTCACCCAGGTCCGGCAGGAGGAAGACCTGCGTCCGCTCGACGGTGGTCATGCCGCGCTGCCCTGCGCCGCCCAGCGCGGGTCCGGCTGGTCGTCCCACTGCAACCGGGCCACCGCGTCGAGCACCCGGTCCACGCCGGGCAGGTGGGTGTGCTCCAGCATCGGCGCCGGGTACGGGATGTCCAGCCCGGCCACCCGCAGCACCGGGGCGTGCAGCGCGTGGAAGCACCGCTCCTGCACCCGGGCCGCGATCTCCGCGCCGACACCCGCGAAGCCCTGCGCCTCCTGGATCACCACGCAGCGGCCGGTCCGTCGGACCGAGGCGGCGATGGTCTCGTCGTCGAAGGGCACGATGGTGCGGACGTCGACGACCTCCAGGTCCCAGCCCTCCTCGCGGGCGGCCTCGGCGGCCTCGAGCGCGACCGGCACCGCCGGCCCGTACGCCACGAGGGTGGCGTCGCGTCCGGCCCGCCGCACGACGGCCTTACCGAACGGCTCGGTACGCGTCGGCAACTGCGCCTCGGCGCTGCCGAAGTAGAGCTTCTTGGGCTCCATGAAGACCACCGGGTCGGGGTCGTCGATCGCCTCGCGCAGCAGCGAGTACGCGTCCTCGACGGTGGCCGGGGTGACCACCTTCAGCCCGGGGGTGTGCGCGTAGTACGCCTCGGACGAGTCGCAGTGGTGCTCGACCCCGCCGATGCCGCCGGCGTACGGCACCCGGATGACGATGGGCACGCTGAGCTTGCCCCGGGTGCGGTTGCGCAGCTTCGCCACGTGCGAGGCGATCTGCTCGAACGCCGGATAGGCGAACGCGTCGAACTGCATCTCGACGACCGGCCGCAGCCCGGACATGGCCAGGCCCACCGCGAAGCCGACGATGCCGGCCTCGGCGAGGGGGGTGTCGAAGCAGCGGTTCTCGCCGAAGCGGGCCTGGAGGCCGTCGGTGATCCGGAAGACGCCACCGAGTTGGCCGACGTCCTCACCGAAGACGACGACCCGGTCGTCGGCGGCGAGGGCGTCGGCGAGCGCGGTGTTGAGCGCCTTCGCCATGGTGGTGGGCATCAGGCGTCACCCTCCTCGTCGCGGGCGGCGGCCAGCTCGGCGCGGACCTGTTCGCGCTGTTCGATCAGCTGCGGGGTGGGTTCGGCGTAGACGTGGTCGAAGAGGCTCATCGGGTCCACGGTGGGCTGCTCGTTCATCCGGGTCCGCAGGTCCGCCGCGTACGCCTCGGCCTGCTCGGTGACCTCGGCGACCGCCGCGTCGTCGAGCACACCACGGGCGCGCAGGTAGGTCTCCAGGCGGGCGACCGGGTCCCGGTCCCGCCAGGCGTCGACCTCGGCGCCGTCGCGGTAGCGGCTGGCGTCGTCGGCGTTGGTGTGCGCCTCCATCCGGTAGGTGTGCGCCTCGACCAGGAACGGCCCGTTGCCGGCACGGGCGTGCGCGACCGCGCGGGTGAGCACGGCGAGCACGGCGACCGGGTCGTTGCCGTCGACCTGCTCACTGGGTACGCCGTAGCCGACGCCCTTGTAGGCCAGCGACGGCGCAGCGGTCTGCCGGGACAATGGGACGCTGATCGCGTACCGGTTGTTCTGCACGAAGAAGACCACCGGTGCCTTGAACACGGCCGCGAAGTTGATCCCCTCGTGGAAGTCACCCTCGCTGGTCGCGCCGTCACCGATGAACGCCAGCGCCACCGTGTCGCGCCCCTGGTACGCCTCGCCGTGCGCGAGGCCGGCGGCGTGCACGCACTGGGTGGCGAGTGGGGTGCACTGCGGCGCGGTGTGCACCTCGGTGGGGTCGTAGCCGCAGTGCCAGTCGCCGCGCAGCAGGGTGAGCACCTCGACCGGGTCGATGCCCCGGGCAACCAGCGCCATCGACTCGCGGTAGGTGGGGAAGACCCAGTCGGTGTCGCGGACCGCGAGAACCGCGCCGACCTGGCACGCCTCCTGGCCCCGCGAGGACGGGTAGACGGCCAGCCGGCCCTGCTTGGTCAGGGCGGTCGCCTGGGTGTCGAAGCGGCGGCCGAGCACCATCCGGCGGTACAGCTCGCGCAGCACCTCGACGGGCGGCTCCGGATAGTCGGTGCGGGCCGGCAGCGGCGTGCCGGTCGGGTCGAGCAGGCGGACGGGTTCGGTGTTCGGCAGCAGCGGGCGCGCCGGGTCGGGCGGGGTGGCCGCCCGACGGGTGCGCGGGGATGCCCTGCGGACCGCCTGGGGAGTGGTCGTCACGGCGGAACCTCCTGGGACGTGTGGTGAGCCTATGCTTCGCCTGTTGGATGATTGACTCAAGATCCACGTAGAAGGCGGGACGGTTGGCATGTGGAGGGACCGGCGGTGAGCCAGGAGACCGCAGACGGCACGGGCCGGGCGGCGGGATCGGGACGATCGGCCCGAGCCCTGGACGAGGTCGACCGGCGGATCCTCGACGAGCTGGTCCGGGACGGTCGGACGTCGGTGCGCACCCTCGCCGAGCGGATCCACATTTCCCGCACCAACGCGTACGCCAGGGTGGAGCGGCTGCTGCGCGACGGGGTGATCACCGGGTTTCGGGCCCAGGTGGCACCCGAGGCGGCCGGGCTGGGCACCTCGGCGTACGTCGCGTTGACGATCGAGCAGAACACCTGGCGGGAGGTGTCGGCCGAGCTGGCCCGGGTGCGCTACATCGAGCACGCCGCGCTGCTCGGTGGCGACCACGACGTGCTCGCGCTGGTCCGCGCGCCGGACAACGCCGCACTGCGGGATGTGGTGCTGGGCCGGGTGCAGAGCATCCCGGGGGTGCTGTCCACCCGCACCTGGTTGGTGTTCGAGGAGTTCGACGGCGCCGGCAGCCCCTGGGCCTGAGCGTTCAGCGCTCCGGTGGGGCCTCCAGGCCGTCCCGGTCGGCCAGCTCCAGCAGCGGCTCCAGCGAGTGCCGGTCGCCGTCCAGGCCTGCGTGCGGGTCGCCGCGCTCGGCGAAGCGGGCCGGCATGCTGAGCACGTCGAAGTCCTCCGGTCGGGCGTCGTCCAGCTCCGCCCACTCCAGCGGCGCCGACACCAGGGCCTGCGGTGTCGGCCGGATCGAGTACGCCGACGTCACCGTGTGGTCGCGGGCCATCTGGTTGTAGTCGATGAAGACCGGCCGGTCGCGTTGGTCGCGCCACCAGGTGGTGGTGACCAGCTCCGGCAACCGGCGTTGCATCTCGCGGCCCAGGGCGAGCACAGCCCGGCGACACTCGCCGAAGCTCCACCGCGGCTCGACCGACAGGTAGACGTGCAGGCCCCGCCCGCCGGTGGTCTTCGGGTAGCCGGTCATCCCCAGCTCGGCGAGGAACGCGTTGACCTCGCGGGCCACCGGCACCACCTGCTCGAAGCCGACGCCGGGCATCGGGTCGAGGTCGATGCGCAGCTGGTCGGGGCGTTCCACGTCGGAGGCGCTGACCGGCCACGGGTGGAAACGCAATGTGCCCATGTTGGCCGCCCAGATCACCACGGCCAACTCGCTCGGCGCGATCTCGTCGGCGGTGCGGCCACTGGGGAAGCTGATGTGCGCGGTCCGCACCCACTCGGGCGCGCCGGCCGGCAGTCGTTTCTGGTAGAACGCGTCGCCCTTGTTGGTCTGCCGGGTCGCGATCGTCGCGCCCTCGAAGACGCCACGCGGCCAGCGCTCCAGCATCGTGGGCCGGTCCCGCAGGGCGCGCAGGATGCCGTCGCCGACCGCCAGGAAGTAGTGGACCACGTCCAGCTTGGTCAGCCCACGTTCCGGGAAGTAGGGCTTGTCGGGGCTGGAGACGCGGACCAGCCGCTCCCCCACCTGGATCTCCTCCGCCGCCGTGGCCACGCCCCTGAGGGTACGACGCCGGTCAGGTGATCAACAGCACGCCGGCCAGGATCAGCGGCAGCCCGACGAAGAGAAAGATGCCGACCCCGGTGAGCACGCGCCCGCCGCCGGCCTCCTCGCGCTCCGGCGCGACACCGAAGGTGGCGCGCGCGTCGAGCATGCCCATCCGACTCAGCGTCAGGTCACCGGTCACGCCGGACAGCGCCCCGGCCACCATCAACGCGATGCCGAACCGACTCGTGTAGTCGCCGCCGGCGACCGCCACCCAGAGCGCCGCCGCGACCGCGACCACAAGTGCGGCGATCACGAACAACACCAACGCTTCCCGCAGACCCCGCACGACAGTCATCGCCCACCACCCCCGTAGGCGGACATTGTCGACCGTCTACCCGTCCCGCCGCTGCCCCGAAGTTGACAGCGCCGCCCGGCGGCGGACCAACCCGGCGCGGACCGGTACGGCATCGGGGCGCGCGGTTACCGTCGACGGCGCCCGGGTAGGGGGTCGGCATGGCGGAACTGGCAACCCTCTGGATCGTCCGGCACGGCGAGAGCACCGCGAACGTCGCGGCGACACATGCCGAGGCGTCGGGCGCGGAGCTGATCGATCTCACCCACCGTGACGCCGACGTGCCACTCTCCCCGACCGGCGAGGACCAGGCCAGGGCGACCGGCCGCTGGCTGGCTGAGCTGCCGGACGCGAAGCGCCCGGATGTGGCGGTGGTGTCGCCGTACCTGCGCGCGGTGCAGACCTCCCGGCTGGCGCTGGCCGGCACCGACATTCCCGTCCACCGCGACGAGCGGCTGCGTGACCGGGAACTGGGCATCCTCGACGGGCTGACCGGGCACGGGGTGCGCCGGCGGTACCCGGACGAGGCCGACCGTCGGGAGCGGTTGGGCAAGTTCTACTACCGGCCGCCGGGCGGGGAGTCCTGGACGGACGTGGCGTTGCGGCTGCGGACGCTGCTGGGCGATCTGCGCCGTGACCACGAGGGTTGCCGGGTGCTGCTCTTCGGCCACGACGCGCTGGTCTTCCTGCTTCGCTATCTGGTGGAGGGGTTGACCGAGGACGAACTGATGGCACTCACCCGGCAGGACGTCATCGCCAACTGTTCGATCACCGAGTGGTCGGCGGACGGTGAGGACCGCCTGGCGCTCACCGCCTTCAACGATGTCGCGCACCTGCGTCAGCAGGGCGCCCGGCCAACCAAGGAGGACGAGATCCATGCCGAGCCGGTCTGAGGTGAAGGTGATCACGCCGGGGCTGCTGCGGGACTGGGCGCTGCCGGTGCCGGCCGGGGGCAAGGAGAGTCGGGGCACCGTGCTGGTCGTCGGCGGTTCCCGTTTCACCCCCGGCGCGGTGCTCCTCGCCGGGGTGGCCGCGTTGCGCGCCGGGGCCGGGGTGCTCCAGCTCGCCGCCGCCGAGTCCACCGCCGCCACGCTGAGCATCGAGGTGCCCGAGGCGCTGGTGGTCGGTTTGCCGGAGACCCCCGACGGCGCGGTCGCCGCCGACCGGGAGGGCCAGCTCGGCGAGCTGGTCGCGCAGGCCGACGTGGTGGCCCTCGGCCCCGGCCTGAAGGCGATCGACGAAACCAACCGCCTGCTGAGCCTGGTCCTGGACGCGGCCCGGCCGCAGACGTCACTGGTGCTCGACGCGTACGCGCTCGGTGCCCTCAGCCACGCACCGGACCTGCTGGTCGGCTCGGGCCGGCCCGTGGTGCTCACGCCCAACGTCACCGAGGCCGGGCACCTGCTCGGGCGGGATCCGGGCGACGACCTGGACGCCGAGGCGGCCGAGCTGGCCGTCCGCTACGAGGCGGTCGTCTCGTTGTACGGGCACGTGGCCGCCCCGGACGGGCGGGGCTGGCGGGAGGAGAGCGGCGACGCCGGGCTGGGCACCTCCGGCAGCGGGGACGTGCTCGCCGGGCTGCTGGCGGGGCTGCTGTCCCGGGGAGCCGACCCGGCGCAGGCCGCCTGCTGGGGCTCGTTCGCGCACGCGGTGAGCGGTCAGCGGCTGATCCCCCGGTACGGCCGGATCGGCTTTCTGGCTCGGGAGTTGCTCGACGAGATCCCCCGCACCCTGGCAATGGTCTGAGGCTGTTTCACCTGTTTCCGCATTCGGCGTGGGGGTACCGGAACCCCACCAGCCGAGACTTTTCAGGGAGGTCATACCGGTGTCGACCGATGCCATCGTCCTGCTCAAAGAGGACCACAAGGAGATGCGCCGCCTGTTCAAGGCCTTCCAGGATGCCGAGGAGGGGCCGGCGAGCAAGCGGCAGAAGCTGGTCGGGCAGATCATCGAGGCCCTGACCGTGCACACCTACCTCGAGAACGAGGTGATGTACCCGGAGGTCCGCCGGCTACTGCCCGACCTGGAGGACGACATCCTCGAGTCGTACGAGGAGCACCACGTCGCCGACGTGCTCTGCGCCGAGCTGGCCGCCATGGACGCGGACCACGAGCACTTCAACGCCAAGACGACGGTGCTGATCGAGAACGTGACGCACCACGTCGAGGAGGAAGAAGAAGAGTGGTTCCCCAAGGTCCGCGACGCCCTGGGTCGCAAGCAGCTGCAGGAGATCGGCGAGCGGATGATCGCGCTGCGGGCGGACGCCCCTCGTACGCCCAGTGACCCGAAGGCGATCAAGAAGGCGATCGACGCGGTGACCGCCTGAGGCGCCTGCTCACACCGAAGGGCCCGGCACGTTGCCGGGCCCTTCGTCGTGCACCGGGGGTCAGTCGCCCGAACCCGGCTCGGCCATCCGGCGGTGCTGTTCGGCCTTGAGCTTGTCCGGGATGATCTTGCCGGCGGCGGTCTGCACCTTGTTCATCAGCGAACCCGCGGTGACCGTCTGATCGCCCTTCATCAGCGCCTCGAAGCCCTGCGCGGCGACCTTCGCCGGGTCGTCCTTGGAGCCCGAGCCGACCCGGGTGTCCTCCATGTCGGCCCGGTCGAAGAACTGGGTGTCGGTCGGCCCGGGCATCAGCGAGGTCACCGTGACACCGGTGTCCTTCAACTCGTTGCGCAGCGCCTCGGCGAAGGACTGCACGAACGACTTCGAGGCGTTGTACACCGCCTGGAAGGGCCCCGGCATGGTCGAGGCGATCGACGAGGTGAACAGCACCCGGCCGGCGCCCCGCTCGACCATGCCGGGCAGCAACCGCTTCGCCAGGTGCACCGTCGAGCGGACGTTGAGGTCGACGATCTCCAACTCGTCGCGCAGCTCGGTACCGCCGACGAAGGCGCCGCCAGCGCCCCGGCCGGCGTTGAGCGCCAGGGCGTCCACCGGGCGACCGGTGGCGGCGATCGTGGACGCCAATTCCTCCACGCCCTGCTCACGGGCCAGGTCGACACGGACGGGCTGGACCTCCGGGCCTCCGTCGCGGCGCAGCTTCTCGGCCGCCGACGAGATGCCGTCGTCCTCGGCGACCACGATGAGGTCGAAACCGTGCTCGGCGAACTGCGCCGCCAGTTCGTACCCGATTCCGCTGGACGCCCCGGTCACCACGGCGAGCGGCCGGTCGCTGGACGGTGTGGTCATGATGGGTGACTCCTCTCGTGCGGGTGGCGGTCGTACCGGCAGGGGTAACCGCTCCCTACGGTGTGCCCCGACGTCGGCCGCCCAACCCTTCCGGGGCGCGACGTGCGGAGGTCGCCCGGGACGGCCCCGGCCGGCCCGGTAGGATCGGACCGGGCCGTTACTGGCGCGTGGGGATGGACAACCATCGGGGAGCGGCCCCGTCATGAGGACGTTTGCCGAGCGCCTGGGCCTTCCCGCACGTCTGTTGGAGGTCGCATGTCGCGCAACGCCGAGTCCACCGCATTCCGTAGTGCCCTTGAGGTGATCCGGGCTGTCGAGCCGCGGGTGGCCGACGCCATCGGCGCCGAGCTGACCGACCAGCGGGAATCGCTCAAGCTCATCGCCAGCGAGAACTACGCCTCCCCGGCGACCCTGCTGGCCATGGGCAACTGGTTCAGCGACAAGTACGCCGAGGGCACCGTCGGCCGCCGCTTCTACGCCGGCTGCCAGAACGTCGACACGGTCGAGGCGCTCGCCGCCGAGCACGCCCGGGAGCTGTTCGGCGCCGCGCACGCGTACGTGCAGCCGCACTCGGGCATCGACGCCAACCTGGTGGCGTTCTGGGCGGTGCTGGCCGACCGGGTGGAGTCCCCCGCCCTGAAGAAGGCGCAGGTCCGCCACGTCAACGACCTCACCGAGGCCGACTGGTTCGCGCTCCGCCGTGAGCTGGGCAACCAGCGGATGCTCGGCATGTCGCTGGACGCGGGCGGCCACCTGACCCACGGGTTCCGGCCGAACATCTCCGGCAAGATGTTCGACCAGCGCAGCTACGGCACCGACCCGGAAACCGGTCTGATCGACTACGACCGGGTGGCCGAGGCGGCCCGCGAGTTCAAGCCGCTGATCCTGGTCGGCGGCTACTCGGCGTACCCGCGGAAAGTGAACTTCCGGATCCTGCGGGAGATCGCCGACTCGGTCGGGGCGACCTTCATGGTCGACATGGCACACTTCGCCGGCCTGGTCGCCGGCAAGGTCTTCACCGGCGACTTCGACCCGGTGCCGCACGCCCACATCGTCACGACCACCACCCACAAGTCGCTGCGCGGCCCGCGCGGCGGCATGGTGCTCTGCCAGCCGGAGCTGGCCGACCAGGTGGACCGGGGCTGCCCGATGGTGCTCGGCGGTCCGCTGCCGCACGTGATGGCCGCCAAGGCGGTCGCCCTCGCGGAGGCCCGCCGGCCCGATTTCGCCGACTACGCCCAGCGGATCGTGGACAACGCGCAGGCGCTCGCCGAAGGGCTGCTGCGGCGGGGCGCGAAGCTGGTCACCGGTGGCACCGACAACCACCTGGTGCTGATCGACGTGTCCGGCTACGGGCTCACCGGCCGGCAGGCCGAGCAGGCTCTCCTGGACTCGGGCATCGTCACCAACCGCAACTCGGTCCCGCAGGACCCGAACGGGGCCTGGTACACGTCGGGCATCCGGGTCGGCACGCCCGCCCTGACCACCCGGGGGCTCGGCACCGCCGAGATGGACCAGACCGCGGAGCTGATGCACACGGTGCTGACGCAGACCACGGCCGGCGCCAACGCCGACGGCACCCCGTCGAAGGCGAAGTACACCCTCGACGCCGCTCTGGCCGACAAGGTCGCCCGCCAGGCCACCGACCTGCTGGCCCCGCACCCCCTCTACCCCGGGATTGACCTGACCTGACCTGACCTGACCCGGCCTGGCCGCGGCCCTGACCCCGGCCGCGTCGATCATGGAGTTGTGGTGCCCGAAACGGGCGGATGCACGGCGTTCGTCCACCACCACAACTCCATGATCGACGACGCGGGTGGGGCGCGGGGGGGTCGGGGCGCGGGGGGGTTAGTTCATGGGGCGTTTTAGGTGGTAGCGGTGGACCTCGGTGCTTCCCTGGACGTTGTTCACGTCCTCGGCAGCGGAGACCAGCTCCCATCCCTCCCGGCCGGCGCGGTTGAGATGCGCGATGGCGGTGTCACCGAAGGCGGTGATGTCCTTACGGGACCCGTCCGGCGCGTACCAGACAAACGAGACATGGAAATTGCGGCCCTGTCCCTGATAGCGGCGGACGAGCAGGGCGTACTCCCAGGCAACCATGCGGCCTATTATGACCGTCCAACCAGGACGACGGCACGCGGGTCGTCGCGCATTGCCATCCGATGAACGCGCTGTGTCAACCCGCCCGGCGGGCCACCTCGTCGGTGATCAGTGCGGTCAGACGGTCCAGCCCCAGGTCGATCTGTGGGGGTGTCACCGCGCTGACCGACAGCCGCAGCGCGCACACCGGCGCCGTGTCGTCGTAGAAGTGCGCCATCGGCGTCCACAGCACCCCGTAGTCGCGGGCCGAGCGGTCCAGCAGCGCGTCGTCGACCGGAAACGGCACTGTCACCACCACGAAGAACCCGCCGGCCGGCACCGTCCAGCGCACCGCCGCCGGGCCGCCCGCCCGGCCCGGGAACCGTCGGCGCAGCCCGGTCACCAGGTGGCGCAGATTCCGGGTGTACGCGGAACGCTCCCGGGTGTTCGCGGCCACCAGGCTGCATCCGTTCTCCAGCAGCCGGCCGCCGATCACCGCCTGCGCGATCGGTGACGTGTTCACTGTGACCATGCTCTTGATCATGGCGAGCTGGTCCGCGAGCGGGCCGACCCGGCCGTCCGGCCCGGCCACTCGCTGGTCGGCGATCACGTAACCGACTCGCGCCCCGGGCAGCACGGTCTTCGCGAACGAGCCGAGGTAGACGACCCGACGCCCGGTGTCCAGCGCCTTGAGGGTGGGCGGGCGCGGCCCGTCGGCGGAGTGGAACAGCCCGTACGGGTTGTCCTCCAGAAGCAGCAGGTCCTCCTCGGCGGCCAGCGTGAGCAACCGCCGCCGGTCCTCCGCCGAGACGCTGACCCCGGACGGGTTGGCGAAGTCCGGCATCACGTAACAGGCACGCGGCCGAAGCCCCGCCGCCCGGGCCCGCCGCACCTGGACCGACAGGTCGGCCACGTCCACCCCGGACGTTCCGCCGGCCACCGGCCACACCGGCAGGTCGACCAGCCGGGCCGCCCCGGTCAGCCCGACGTAGGTCGGGGCGACCGCGAGCAGCACATCCTCCGGCCCGGCCCGCAACGCCCGCAGCACCAGGAACATCGCCTCCTGGCAGCCGACGGTCACCACGACGGCCTCCGGGTCGACGGTGATCCCCTCGTCGACCGCGAGGTTGCGGGCGATCAGGTGATGCACGATGCCCTTGGTCCGGCCGTACTGGAGCAGCAGCCGCCGGGCCTGCTCGGACGAGTGACCCAGGTCGTCGGTGAGGTGCCGGTGGAACGTGTCCAGGTGCCGGTGCACCGCCGCGAGGTCGAAGAACTCCTCGTACGGCCGGCCGGCGGCGAGGGACACCGCCGCCGGGTAGCGCTCGGACACCTCGTTGAGGAAGTTCATCGAGGTCAGCGCCGGATCGCCCAGCGCGGGGTGCAGGTCGGCGACGGTCAGGTCGACCGGCTCGGTGGCAGTCACCGCTCAGCCAGCATTGAGCGTCCGCAGCTCGGCGGCCGCCGCGGGGTCGGCGCAGCCGGCCAGGGTGAGCGCGTCGGTCAGCTCGGCGGCGAGCAGCTCCAGCGCGTCCCGCGCGCCGCGTTCGCCACCGGCGGCCAGCGCCCAGAGCAACGGCCGGCCGACCAGCACCCCGGCGGCGCCCAGCGCGAGCGCCCGCAGCACGTCGGTGCCGCTGCGGATGCCGCTGTCCAGCAGCACCTGACAATCGCCGCCGACCGCGTCGACGACCTCCGGCAACATGGTGACGCTGGCTGGCGCGCCGTCGAGTTGCCGGCCGCCATGGTTCGACACGACCACTGCGTCCGCGCCCACCCGTACCGCCTCGACGGCGTCGCGGGGGTCCAGCACTCCCTTGACCACCAGCGGCAGGTCGATCTGGCCGCGTAGCCAGGCCAGGTCCGCCCAGCGCAGCGCCGGCGCGAACGACGAGGCGGTGTGCGCGGCGAGCGCGGACACCCCGGGTCCGCCGGCGTGCGCCAGGGCGTCGCGCCCGTCGGGCAGGTTCGCGGCCACCACGTGGTCCGGCAGCCGGAAGGCGTTGCGCAGGTCCCGGGGACGCCGGCCGAGCACCGGGACGTCCACGGTGACCACCAGTGCCCGGCAACCGGCCGCGACGACCCGGGCCAGCAGATCACGGACGAGGGCCCGGTCGCGCAGCCAGTAGAGCTGGAACCAGACGTCCGCACCGACCCGGGTGACCTGTTCGAGAGGTGTGCTGCCCAGCGTGCTCGCCAGGTACGGGATCCCGGCCGCGCCGGCCGCCGAGGCGAGGCCCAGCTCCCCGTCCGGGTGCACCAGGCGCTGGTACGCCATCGGCGCCACCCCGACCGGCATGGCGTACGGGCGGCCGAGCAGCCGGGCGCCGAGGTCGACGGTGTCCACCCCGCGCAGCATCCGGGGCAGCACGGCGACCCGGTCCAACGCGCGACGGTTGGCCGACAGGGTCACCTCGGACGCGCTGCCGCAGTCGACGTAGTCCCACACGTCCTCTGAGAGCACCGTGCGGGCCCGCTCGGCGTAGTCGGTGAGCGACACGGCCGGCAGGTCGGTCAGCACCGGCTCAACCACCGCGCACCGCCGTGCCCGTCGGGTCGTCCGCCGGCTCGTCACGCCCGGGCGGCAGGCCGAACCGTTCCCGCAGGAACGCCGCCGCGTCGGCCTGCGCCCGCCGGCCATCGGTGAAGACGCCCGGCATGGCGAAGAACCCGTGGATCATCCCTGGGTAGTGCCGCACCCGGGTGGGCACGCCGGCGGCGGCCAGTCGCTCGGCGTACCGCTGCCCCTGCGCGCACAGCGGGTCCAGCTCGGCGGTGACCACCAACGCCGGGGGCAGACCGGTCAGGTCGTCGGCGAGCAGCGGCGACGCGAGCGGGTCCCGGGCGTGCGCCTCGTCGGCCAGGTAGTGCGTCCGGTACCAGGCCACCGAACGGCTGTTGAACAGCGTCGGGTCGTCGTCGGCCGGGCCGGTCGGCTCGCCGCTCTGGTCGGTGTTCGGATAGACCAGCAGCTGCGCGGCGAGCGTGGGCCCGTCCGCGCGGCTGAGCAGGGTGACCGCGGCGGCCAGGTTCCCGCCGGCGCTGTCCCCACCCACCGCCAGCCGGTCCGGGTCAACGCCCAGCCGGTCGGCGTGGCCGGCGACCCAGCTGGTGGCCGCGTGGCAGTCGTGCACCGCCGCCGGGAAGGGGTGTTCCGGAGCGAGCCGGTAGCCGACGGTGATCACCTGACAGGGCACGGCGTTGGCCAGTCGCCGGCAGATGCCGTCGGCGGTGTCGATGCTGCCGAGCGTCCACCCGCCGCCGAAGAAGTACAGGAGGGTGGGCAGCGGGCCCGACCCGGCCGGCCGGTACACCCGCAGCGGCAGCTCGCCGGCCGGGCCGGGCATCCGCTCGTCGCGTACCTCGGACACCGGCTCGACCGCGCCGGAACCGGCGCGGATCGCGGCCAGGTCCGCGGCGCGCGCCTCGGTCAGCGTCTGTGTGTACAGCGGCGGGGTGCCGGTCGCGGCGCGGGCCGCCCGGTACGCCGCCACCTCCGGGTGCGGGGCCATGTCGCTCCTATCCGCCGGTGCTGACGAGCAGCTTGTCGATGCCGCGCAGGAACAGGCTGCCGCTGTACGTCGGCGTCTCGGTGACGGTCAGCCCGGGGAACCGGGCGAACAGGCGGGGCAGCGCGAGGCGGCCCTCCAGCCGGGACACCGCCGCGCCGAGACAGAAGTGCAGGCCCACCCCGAAGGCCAACGACGGCGGGCCGGGTCGGGTCGGGTCGAAGACGTCCGGGTCCGGGAACCGTGCCGGGTCCCGGTTGGCCGCCCCGATGATGATCAGCACGTTGTCGTCCCGGGCGACCGGCACATCACCCAGCACCGTGTCGGCTGGCGCGGCACGGGCCAGGAAGTGCACCGGGCTCTCCAACCGCAACACCTCGTCGACGCAGCCCACGGTCAGCTTGTCGTCGGTGGGCATCGCCGCGACCGTCTCCGGGTGGGCCAGCAGCAACGGCACCCCGTTGCTGAACATGTAGACGGTGGTGACGAAGCTGGCGTTGAACAGCACGATCAGGTTGCTGACCAGCTCCTCCTCGGTCAGCTCCACCTCGCCCGAGTCGAGGGCCTCCACCAGCCCGCTCAACAGGTCGTCCCCGGGCACCCTGCGGCGGTGCGCCAGCAACTCCCGGTAGAAGACCCGCAGTTCCTCGGCCGCGGTGTTGGCGGCGGCCAGCCGCTCCGGGGTCTTCCCGGCGACGTCCAGGAACTCGTCGATCCATTCCACCCGCTCGCGGTACCACGCCAACTCCCCCGCCGGGATGCCGATGAACTCGGCCATCACCAGCGCCGGGACCGGGTACGCGAAGTCCGCCACGAAGTCCACCACGGCGTTTCCGGCGTCGGCCATCCGGTCCAGCAGCTCGTCGACCACCCGCAGGATCACCGGTTCCAACGCGCCCAGCCGACGCGGGGTGAAGGTGCGGGAGAACACGTGCCGCATCCGGGTGTGATCGGGCGGGTTCACGAACATCATCGAGGTCTGGAAGGTGCGCAGGATCTCCTGCTCCTGCCAGCCCGGCGGCGGCTGTTTGGTCCACTCCGGATCGCGCAGCAACCCGTCGATGAGGTCGTAGCCGACCGCCACCGCCGCCACCGTCTTGTGTTCGGCGCGGGGTGGCACCGCGCTGACCGGCCCGAGCTGGTGCAGGCCGGCGTACCACGGGTACGGGTTCTGTCGGCCTTCTTCGCTGTACAGGCCGGTGAGCAACTCCTGCGCCGTCACGACGCGCTCCTCCCCAGGATGTCGGTGCCGGGGCGGCGGGGATCACCCGCCGCCCCGGCCGGTGTCACAACCCGAGCAGCCGCAGCGGCACGGCGTCGGCGAGCGCCTGGTTGCCGGCGTCGTTCGGGTGGATGTGGTCACCCGAGTCGTACGCGGGCAGCAGCTGGCTGGGTCGCGCCGGGTCGCGCAGCACCCGGTCGAAGTCGAGCAGTCCGTCGAACTCCCGGCTGCCGCGCAGGTACGTGTTCACCGCCTGCCGGGTGGCCTCCTTCTGCGGAGTCCACACGCCGGGCGCGCCGTGCCCCTCGTACGGGGTCAGCGTGGCCACCAGGCTGGTCAGCCCCCGCTGCTGGAGCTGCTGGTTGATCTGCCGCAGGGTGGCGATGATCGCCTCGGGTGAGTCGTTGGACATCCAGATGTCGTTGATGCCCAGGTGGGTGACGACAGTGCGCACCCCGGTCTGGGGAAAGACGTCCTCGTTGAGTCGAGCCGCCGCGTTCGGGCCGAGCTGGTAGTAGCCGGGGTAGTTGCCGTCGCCCGGCTCGGTGCCCTCGTGGTTGAGGCGGTTGCCGGCCAGGCTGAGGTTGAGCACGCCCGGGGTGCGCGGGTCCGGCCGGGCGGCGAGCAGCCGGTCGGAGAGCAGGTCGGGCCAGCGTCGGTTGGCGTTGACGGTGCTGCCGTTGCCGTCACCGATGGAGTCACTGAGCACCACCAGCGCACCCGGGGTGGCTTTGCGCTGTACGTCGATCCCGGAGAGGAAGAACCAGCAGCAGGTGGGACGGGTGGTGAACCCGGTGCCCTCGGCGGCCCCGGTGAGGTCGCCGGCGCCGATGAAGTTGGCCTGCTGGGACTGCCCGTGGAAGGTGGTCGGGCCGGTCGGCGTCGGGAAGTGCAGGGTGACCACCAGGTCGCTGTCGTCGGCGACCGGGAACGTCAGCGGGTCGCTGAGCAGCTCCGCGCCCCGGTTCATGGTCGCCGAGGCGTTGCCGGTGAAGGTCAGCGGGCGCAACGAGGCCGGATCGATGTCGGAGAGGTCGTCGGCGGTGGTGGTGTTGGGTCGGGCAACGGTGGCCCGACCGACCGCTACCGCCTGCTCGCCGTAGAGGTTGCTCAGGCGGACCCGCAGCGCCGGGCCGCCCACCGAGACGTGCACGATCATCCGTACGCTCTGGTCGTTCAGGCCGGTGTTGGTCAGCCCGACCGAGTTGCCCCGGGTGACCGCGGTGGCCCAGCTGCCCGCCCACTCCGACCGGTCGGGTCGGCCGGCGGCGGTCCCGGACGGGCCGGCGCTGGCGACGACAGCGGGTGTGCCCGTGACCAGCAGCACGGCCGCGGCGGCGATGACGTGCCATCTCTTCGGGGTCGACATTGAACCTCCATCGTGTGGCAGCCCAGGGCCGTCCGCTGACGGCGCCCGCCTGGACGATGGTCCAGAAACCTAGCCGTCGCCGCTGACGGGCGTCAATCAACCTGATCGACGCCATCAAATGTCCGGCGGGTCTGTCGGATCGCCCCGTCGGCACGGTTCCGACCAGCCGTTACCGGCCTAGGCTCGCAGGCGGCGGGCTCACCGGAGCGCGCGCCACCGTCGCGTCGTCACCGGGCGCTGCCCGGGGACCGCCGCTTTCTCGGATGGGGGCAGTCGGATGACTGACGGACCTGGGCACACCTACGTGGACCGAGTGCTGGATCTCTTCGCCGGCTTCGGTGACCGGGAGGCGCTGGTCGGCGGGGACCGCCGGCTCAGCTACGCCGAGGCCGCCGCGCTGGTGCGGACGATGGCCGCGACGCTGACCCGGCACGGCGTACGCCCCGGTGCGGCGGTGCTGGTGACAGTGGCGAACGCGGTCGAGGGGCCGTTGCTCCAGCTCGCGCTGCATCTCATCGGCTGCCGGACCATGTGGGTCGCCCCGGTGACCGCGCGCCGCGAGGTCGACGAGTTCATCCGCCTGGCCCGCCCGGACGCCCTGGTCTACGACGCCCGGGACCCGGCCGGTCTCGGCCCGGACCTGGCCGCCGCGCTGCCCGGCACGCCGGTGTGCTGTCTCGGCCCGGAGGGCGCCGGCCCGGACCTCACCGTCGACGCCGACCCGGCGGAACTGCCGGCGTCCGTACCGGCACCGGAGTCGTTCCTGCAGACCAGCGGCACCACCGGCAGCCCCAAGCTGGTGCACCACCAGGAGAGCTTCTACGCGCAGATCCTCACCCTGGCCGCCGACTTCCGCGCCGCCGGGTTCCCGCTGCTGCGGCACCTGTCGCACTCGCCGATGTGGTTGGCCAGCGGGCAGATCACCACCCTGTTCAACCTGTTCACCGGCGGGGTGCTGTTCCTGCGCGACGACTGGGACCCGGTGGCCTTCGTGGACACCGTGCAGCGGGAGCGGATCAACTCCACCTTCGTCACACCGCCGATGCTCTACGAGGTGCTGGACCACCCGGCCCTGGTCGGCGCGGACTTCAGCGCCATGTTCATGTTCAACGTGGGCGCGGGGCCCGCCGCGCCCGCCCGGCTGCGCCAGGCCATCGCGCGGTTCGGCCCGGTGCTGCGCATCGTGTACGGCCTCAGCGAAGCCGTCGTGATCACCGCGCTGCCCGGGTTGACCGATGACCCGGAGCACCCGGAGCGGTTGCGGTCCTGCGGTCGACCCTACGGTGACGTGCGGATCGAGATCCGCGACGACGACGGCACGGTGCTGCCGCCGGGGCGTGACGGCGAGGTGTGGGTGCAGACCCGGCTGAGCTTCGCCGGCTACCACGGCCAGCCCGAGCTGACCGCGCAGACGCTGGTCGACGGTTGGGTGCGTACCCGCGACATCGGGCACCTCGACGACGACGGTTACCTCTACCTGGTCGACCGCGCGCACGACATGATCGTCACGCACCGGCGGAACTGGGCGATCTTCTGCCGCCCGATCGAGGACGTGCTGGCCGGGCATCCCCAGGTGCGGGCCGCCGCCGTGATCGGCGTACCGGACGAGACGGTCGGCGAGGTCCCGTACGCGTACGTCGTGGTCGCACCGGACGCCGCGGTCACCGGCGCCGAGCTGATCGACCTGGTGACCGCGGAGCTCAACGAGATGTGGGCGCCGGCCGGGGTGGAGTTCGTCGACCGGTTGCCGATGAACCGGTCGGTCAAGGTGGACAAACGGGCGCTGCGCGAGCGGTACGCGGCGCGTCGGGCGGCGGCGGTCGGGGCGTGACCCCCCGCCGGCAACTGGTCGTCCTGGTCGGCGCGGACCTGATCTCCAACCTGGGCACCCGCATCTCGGTGGTGACCATCCCGTGGCTGGTGCTGGTCACCACCGGCAGCCCGACCAAGATGGGCCTGGTCGCGTTCGCCGAGACCCTGCCGTACCTGCTGTCCAGCGCGCTGGGCACGCCCTGGGCGGACCGGGTCGGCCTGCGCCGCACGTCCATCCTCTGTGACGCCGGCAGCGCGGTGGCCATGGTGGTCGTCGCGCTGACCCCGTGGTTGGGTTTCGGCCCGCTGGTGGCGCTGGTGGCCGTGGCCGGCGCGCTGCGCGGCATCGGGGACCGGGTGAAGCACGTGATGTTCCGGCCGGTCGCCGAGGCCGCCGGGGTGCCGCTGATCAGGCTGACCTCGGCGTACGACGGGCTGAGCCGGGTGGTGACCCTCTTCGGCGCCGCCGTGGGCGGCGTGCTGATCGCCGCATTCGGGGTGACCGAGGCGATCCTCATCGACGCGGCCAGCTTCGGTGTCTGCGCGCTGCTGATCGGTGTCCTGGTCCGGCCACCGGCCGCGGCGGCGAAGCCCGCCGAGCCGGAGAGCTACCTACGCGCGCTGCGTGCAGGGTTCGGCTACCTGGGCCGGGACCGGCCGCTGCTCAGCATGCTGGCGGTCATCTCGGCCCTGAACATGGTGGCCAACGCCAGCGTGGCCGTCTACATCCCGGTCTGGGTCGCCCGGGAGCTGCACGGCCCCAGCGGGCTCGGTCTGGTGCTGGCGGCGTTCTCGGCGGGTGCGCTGCTGGGCAACGTGGTCTTCACCGCGCTCGGGCCGAGGCTGCCCCGCCGGCTGACGTTCCTGGTCGGGGCGCTGATCGCCGGTACACCCCGACTGGTCGCACTGGCGATCAGTGACGAGCTGCCGGTGGTGCTCGTGGTGACCTTCCTGTCCGGAATCGGCATCGCGGCGGTCAACCCCCTGCTCGGGGTGGCGCTCTACGAACGCGTGCCGGCGGAGTTGCAGACCCGGGTGATCGGCATCGCCGGTTCGCTGGCCTTCGTCGGTCTGCCGGTCGGCGCGCTGCTCGGCGGCTGGTCGGTGGACGCGCTGGGTCTCACCCCGGCGCTGCTGACCATGGCGGTGGCGTGCCTGCTGGTCAGCGCGTACCCGCTGCTGACCCGGGCGTCCGAGCCGAGGACACCGAGGCGGCCCACCTCCGCCGTCGCGCCCTGACACCACGCTTGCACGAGGACACGGTGGCCCGCTGAGCGCGTACCGTGTGGACATGCCGAGCTGGGAGGACGTCCGCCGGATCGCGCTCGCTCTGCCGGAGGCCACCGAGCGTCCGTCGTACGACGGGTTGCCGGCCTGGCGGGTCCGGGACAAGCCGTTCGTGTGGGAACGGCCGCTGCGCCGCGCGGACCTCGACGCCCTCGGTGACGCCGCGCCCGACGGCCCGCTGCTCGGCGTACGGGTGGCCGACCTCGGCGTCAAGGAAGCCCTGCTCGCCGACGACCCGTCGGTCTACCTCACCACCCCGCACTTCGACGGGTACGCGGCGGTGCTGGTCCGGCTCGACCGGATCAACCTGCCCGAGTTGACCGAGGTGGTCACCGAGGCGTGGTACGCCCGCGCCCCGAAACGCCTCGCCGCCGCCCACCGCGCCGATCAGGAGCCCACGAACGCCTAGACCTGTACGCGCCGACACCACCGCGCCGACGACGCCAATCCGACAGCGCCGCGAGGTGCTCGACGACCGTCGGGCCGATGGCAGGGCGGGCGTCGGGCGGGCCTGGCCGGGCGGGCGGTGGTCGGCTAGCGTGCCGGAATGGCATCGACGTTGGCCGAATCGACTGATCCGTACTGCCTGCGTTCCGGCGAGGCCGCCGAGCTGCTTCGCGGGCACCCGTGGCGGCGGTTCGTGGCACTGGGCGACAGCGTGGTCGAGGGCAGCTGCCAGCCGACGCCCGGATACTCGGACGTGCAGTGGGCCGATCGGATCGCCAGCGAACTGGACGCCGTTCGCCCCGGTCTGACGTACCTGAATCTTGGCCGCAGTGGGCTGCACGCGCACCAGGTACGGGCCGAGCAGCTCGCGCCGGCGCTGGCCTTCGCACCGGATCTGGCGCTGGTGGTCTGCGGTGGCAACGACGCCTTCCGCCCGGCGTACGACGCGGACGCGGTCGACGCCGAGCTGACCGCGATGATCGACGCGCTGCGGGACGTCGGCGCCGACGTGGTCACGGTGGGGATGTTCGACGTCTCGTACAGCCCGGCGGTCCCTGAGGCCCTGCGCCCCGGCCTGCGGGAGCGGATGCGCCTCCTGTCCGCGCGCACCGCGAAGCTCGCCGAGCGCCTGGGCACCGTCCACGTGCACCTGACCGATCACCCGCTGACCGCCGACCCGAGCCTCTACAGCACCGACGGCCGGCACGGCAGCGCCCGCAGCGACGCCATCGCAACAGCCGAAACCCTCCGTCGCCTGCACACCCACCTGGCTCGCTCCGCGAGCTGACGGCCCCGAACCGGCACCACGAGCCGCCCCTGCTCCGGGGCCGGTCGACGGGAATCACACGGGGCACCGCCCGACCCACTGTTCTCCTATAGTGACGTCCGTCGAGATCACCCGCAGCGACGCCGGTGGTCGACAAGTATCGGGAGAATGCGGCGGCCCAGGCGGTCCGTCGTCCACGGGGGAGCCGATCGCGGCCGCTTCGGCGGCGGGCGACGGCAGATCGGAGATCTACATGCGGCGTGCCCGCACGTTGACAGTGGTGATCAGCGCACTTGCGCTGGCGGTCGCCGGATCCATACCAGCGCAGGCGGTCAGCGGTGGCCAGGCGGTCACCGACAACAGCTACGCCTTCATCGCCAAGGTGGACTTCGGAGCCGCAGTGCGCTCCTGCACGGGCACACTCCTCGACCCGCACTGGGTCGTCACCGCCGCGAGTTGCGTGAGTGAGACCGGGCAGCCGCCGGTGGCCGGCGCGCCGACCCAGGCCACCACGGTCACCGTCGGCCGGGTCGACCTGGCCGGCACCGCAGGCCAGGTGCGTACGGCTGTCGCCGTGGTGCCGCACCCCACCGACAACCTGGCGCTGCTCCGACTCGACCAACCGGTCACCACCAACGCACCGGCCCGCATCGGTGCCGCGCCGACCGTCGACGAGCAGTTGCAGGCGCTCGGCTACGGCCGCACCGCCACCGAGTGGGTCCCGGACCGGCTGCACGCCGGTGCCTTCACGGTCACCTCGGTGGGTAGCAACACCGTTGATCTCGACGGCAGTCCCACCGGGGCCAGCCTGTGCCGCGGCGACGCCGGTGGCCCGTCGGTCCGACGCATCGGCACCGCCGTCGAGGTGGTCGCCGTGCACGACCGCTCCTTCCAGGGCGGCTGCCTGGGCGAGTCCGAGACGCGGCGCACCGCCGTCGACTCCCGGCTCGACAACCAGGGCGGCTGGGTCAGGACCAGCATCGACGCCGCGCCCGACTGGATGGTCGGCCGGCCATTGCCGATCACCAACGGGTTCAGCGGCAACTGCCTGGTGTCGGTCGCGAGCGCCAACCAGAGCCCGGTCGCCGCGGGCACCTGCTCGGCGACCGCGACGGAGCAGCAGTGGACCATGGTGCCGAACGCGGCGGGCACCTTCCAGCTGCGCGACGCCAAGACCGGCAAGTGCCTCTACGGGGAGACACCGCGGCTGGGCGACGTGAAGATCTACACCTGCGACACCGGGATCACACAACAGTGGCAGATCACCACCGGTTCGCTGCGCAGCCAGTTGAAGAACGCCGGCTCCGGGCTCTGCATCGCGTCGCCCTCCGCCACCCCCACCGACGTCCGCATGGACACCTGCGGAAACTTCGATGACCACTACTGGGTGCAGCGGGGCAACGGCGGCGGCGCGTACGGTCCGCTGCAGGCCGAGGCCCTCGGGTTGTGCCTGGGCACCAGCACCATCGGGTACCGCCCCGGCCCTGTGCTCGGCGCCTGCACCAACCCGGGGCACGAGTGGACGCAGAGCGGGCTCACGCTGCGCGCCGCCACCGGCTGCCTGACCGCCGGCACGGCGTCGTCGGACCCCCGCCGCGGCATTCCCGTGTCGATCAGCGCCTGTACGGGGGCGAAGGACCAGGACTGGGTTGCCCTGCCCAATGGCACCTTCAAGAACCCGGGCTCCGGCAACTGCCTGGCTTACCGCTGGGACCTCAACGAGACTGCTGCGTACATTGGCGCGATGGCCGCCTGCGACGGCCAGAAGTGGCGCCTCCCCGCCGTCTGACGAATTCCAGTGATCAAGAGGTTTCGGTCACGACACGCCGTGCTCGCTGACCGAAACCTCTTGATCACCGCAGCGGTCGCGCGGGTCAGTCCTTCAGGAGGACTCCGGTCAGGAGGACGCCGTGGGCCAGGTTGAGGACTCCGTCGCAGCCGGGGTAGCCGACCCGCGCCAGGCCGCCGGAGGCGTGGCGGCCGAACAGGTACGGGGCCAGCGAGTACGGCACCTCCGCCGTCACCGTCTCGCCCGTCTCGATCTGCACGAAGTCCATCGACACCCGGTCGGTTGGCAGGTATTCCTGAAGGATCGCGCCGCCCTGGTCGACGGCGGCCCGTACGCCGTCGGCCCAGTCCGTCGGGCTCAGCTCGGGGCCGAGCAGCACGCCGTGCCCGGCGGAACCGTCGGCCGGTTTGGCCACCAGCTTCGCCTGGTCGACAATCGCCCGGTCGAGCACCGCGGCGGTCAGCGGCACCGTGTACGGCACGTGCCGGCGGATCAGCGCCTGGTCGTCGGCGGGTAGCCCGTCCACGTCCTCCCACAGCCACGCGAAGGTGGTCTTGTTGCCGAGCAGCCAGGCCGCCGCCGAGACGAACATCGGCAGCGTGCCCGCCGCGAGGGCACCGGCCACCGCGTCCAGGCCGGCGGTCGGGGTGACCCGGTTGGGCACGAACAGCCGGAACAGCGCGTCGACCGGCGCGCCGTCGACCACCAGGCGGCTGTCGGCGTCCAGGGTGGCGCTGGAGACCGGGGCGATGACCAGGTCGATGCCGAAGTCCCGGGCCCGTACGGCCAGTGGGTCGAGGATTCGGATGAACGTCTGCGGGTCGTCCAGACCGGGGTAGTCGGCGTCGAAGTCCATCAGCAGTGCCACCCGGGCGCCATCGGGGAGCCCAAGCTCCTCGCGGATCGCCACGAACCGCTGGTCGAGCAGTGACGGTGCGGCCCGCGCCGGCAGGTCGTCCAGGATGCCCTGCTCCTGGTAGAGCCGCGCGAACCGTTGGATGACGGTGTCGGCGTCGAAGCCGCCACCGAGGCTGCTGTCGATGTTGTACTCGACGAACTTCGGCACCCCAGCCGAAAAGATCACGTCCGGCCGGTACGCGGCCAGCAGTGCCTCGCTCAGCGGCTCCGACTCGTCCAGCAGGCGGGTCTCCCCCGCCGGTACGCCGAGCAGCCGGCGCAGCTCTCCGGCGGTGCCCGCCCGACGACGACAGGCGTCGAGGATCAACTGGGCGAGCCGGTCGCAGACCTCGTTCAGCTCCCGCCAGGCGTCGGCAGTCAGGACCGGGGGGCGGGCCAGCCGCCACTGCTTGTTGTAGGTGGCCCGGCCGTGGAAGACCTGCTCCCAGGCCGCAGCCCCACTGGTCACCATGGCTCGCCGGGCCGGCTCCGGCAGGTCGGTCCAGGCTCGGTCGGCCGCCGGCCACGCGTAGTTGGGGTCGATCATGATTCGTCCTTCATGGTCAGGTGGATGGCGGTGGCGAGCTGGTCCCGGGACGGTTGCACGGCCTGGTCCAACGCCGGTGCGAACGGCAGCACCGCCCCGTCCGGGCGGGTGACCCGGCGGGGAGGGGCGAGCAGTCGGACGCGCTCCACCACCGAGGCGATGATCTCGGCAGCCATGCCGCAGGAGCGGTTGGCGTCGTCGACCACCACGAGCCGTCCGGTGCGCGCCACCGACTCGGTGAGGCCGTCGATGTCGAACGGGTACAGCGTGCGTGGGTCGAACACCTCCACCGAGACCTGGTCGGCCAGCTCCTCGGCCACGGCGAGCGCGTCGTGCACCAGGTGCCCGACCGCGACCACTGTGACGTCGTCGCCGAAGCGGTGGATCCGGCCCCGGCCCAGCGGCACCGGGGTCAGGTCCTCGACGTCGTCGCGCAGGTCCATCGCGCCGGCCGGGGCGAACACCACCACCGGGTCGTCGTGGCGGATCGCGGTGACCAGCAACCCGTACGCGTCGGCCGGGGTGGCTGGCACGACGGTGACCACGCCGACGTGGGCGAAGAGGCTGTACGGGTGGTCGGAGTGCTGCCCGGCCCACCCGGTGCGCGAGCCGGAGCCGGGGACCAGGTAGGTGACCGGGACGACGCACTGCCCACCGGTCATCAGCGGGAACTTGTGCGCGTGGTTGACGATCTGCTCGAAGACCAGGAACAGCAGCGACGGGATCTGGAACTCGATCACCGGCCGCAGCCCGGCCAGCGCCGCGCCGGTGGCGAAGCTGGTGAACGCCTGCTCCGACAGCGGGGTGTCGCGGACCCGTTCGGTGCCGAAGCGCTTGGCCAGGCCGGTGGTCACCATCGACGCCCCGACCTGGACGTCCTCGCCGAGCAGGAACACCGCCTCGTCGCGGGTCAGCTCGTCGGCGAGTGCCCGGGTCAGCGCCCGGCGGTACGACAGTCGGGGCACCTCAAGCACCTCCGGTGCGTGCGGTCATTCAGCCACCTCCGTTGCGGGCGGTCATGCCGCTGGCGTACAGGTACGCGAGGGCGTCGGCCGGGTCGGGTTGCGGGCTGGCCAGGGCGAAGCGCACGGCCGCGTCGAGGGTGTCCTCGACCTCGGCGTCCACGGCGGCGCGGTCGGTGTCGGCGAGCCGTGAACCCTGGATGTCCACTGGATCCCGGGACCGGCCCCGGGTCACCTCGTCGGGCGGGCGGTAGTCGAGGCGTACCGCGTGTTCGAAGGTGTGGTGGACGTCGAAGCGGTAGGTACGGGCCTCGATCAGCTCGGGGCCGCCGCCGGCGCGCATCCGGTCGACGGCGGCGGCCGCGGCGACGCGTACCGTCTCGGGGTCCTGGCCGTCGACGCCGACGGCCGGGATGCCGAAGGCGGCGGCCCGACCGGTGATGCTGCCGGCGACCGCGCCGGTGACCGGCATGGTGGTGGCGTAGCCGTTGTTCTCGCAGACGAACAGCACCGGCACCCGCCAGAGCGCGGCCAGGTTGAACGCCTCCAGCAGCATCCCCTCGTTGACCGCCCCGTCGCCGAAGAAGCTCACCCCGACGGTGTCGCGCCCCCGACGGCGGTGGGCCCAGACCGCACCCGTGATGATCGCCCCGGAGGCCCCCACGATGGCGTTGGCGCCGAGCACGCCGAGGCTGAGGTCGGCGGCGTGCATCGAACCGCCCCGCCCGGCGTTGAGGCCGGTGACCCGACCGCACAGCTCGGCGAGCATCCGGGCCGGGTCCGCGCCCCGGGCCAGGACGTGCCCGTGTCCGCGATGGGTGCCGGCGATCACGTCGTCGGCACCCAGGGCGGCGCAGACGCCGGCGGCGATCCCCTCCTGACCGAGGTACGGGTGGATGCCGCCGACGATCTGCCCGCCGTGGGCCAGCTCGACCGCCCGTTCCTCGAACCGGCGGATCAGCCGGACCGTGCGGTAGAGCCGGACCGGGTCGGCGTCGGTCACGCCGGTCCCTTGATGGCGGCGAGGATGTCGTCCCAGAGTCGGGCCCGGGCGGCGAGGGCGGTGTTGACGGTGTCGGCGCACTCCTGCCACCTGGTGTCGTCGTCGCCGCACAGGTCGGCGAGCATCTGCATGGCCATCGGGGTGTGCTGTTCGCCGTCGACCTCGATGTGCCGCTCCAGGTAGTCGACGAACGTGTGCAGCCGGTTGCTGCGCTCGTTGACCGAGACGACCTGCGTGAACATGTCCGGGATCAGGTCCTCCCGACCGAACGCGAAGGCCGCCGCCTGGCAGTGCACCGGGGTCGACTCGATGATCCGCCAGGTGGTGGCGGCGAACCTCGCCGACGCGGCCGGCACGCCGGCCTCGGTGAGCGCGTCGGTCACCGGCCGGCCGGCGCGCAGCAGGTCGACCAGGGCGTTCACGGCCGTGGTGTCCGCGCCGGCCTCGACCATGCCCCGCACGTACAGCTCGAAGTGGCTGATGTAACCGCCGCCCAGCTCGTCGCTCTCCTCGACCATGACGATGTCGTTGATGAGGCGGCGGCTGCCGGTCGGGCCGGTCGGGATCCACGGCACGGTGACGCAGGTCAGCTGCCGTTGCAACGACTTCAGCAGGGACATGAAGTCCCAGACCGCGAAGACGTGGTGCTGCATGAAGGTGACCAGCGCCTCGTGGGTGTCGAGGTTGGCGTAGAGCGGGTGCTTGACCACCACGTCACGCCGGTCGGTCACCGCCTTTTCCAGCCGTTCGATGCCCGGGTGGGTCCTACCCCAGTCGTAGCGTGACATGTCAGCCTCCCTGTTGGGCGCGGTGGCGCCAGATGACCGGGCAGTAGTCGGGGTCCGCGTAGTCGGGCCGCCCCTCGTGGGTGCGGCGGACCAGCACGTCGTGGTTGTACGCGGCGAGCGTGCCGTCGGAGAGCGGATACTCCCGCCAGGCGTTGTCGCCGTCCTGCAGGTGCAGCGAGATCGCCTGTCGGGGGCGACCGCTGACGTTGGGGCCGCTGCCGTGGTAGGTGCGGCAGTGGTGGAAGCTCACGTGTCCCTTGGGGATCACCATGGGGATCTTGCGGATCCTCGCGCCGTTGTACGCGGCGTTCTCGGCCAGCATCTCCTCCAGCTGGCTGCGGTCCCGGTCGGCGAAGTGCCGCACCACCGTGTCGTCGGCGCCGATCTCCTTCCACCGGTGCGAGCCGTCGACCATGGTGATGGTGCCCATCTCCTCCCCACAGTCGTGGAAGGGGATGAACGCGGTGAGCATCTTCTCCGACGACGAGGACGCCCAGTAGTGCTTGTCGAAGTGCCAGGGCACGATGTTGCTCGGCTCGCCGGAGATCGGCGGCTTGTAGATCAGCGTGGACTGGAAGACGCGGATCTCGTCGGCCTGGGCGAGCCGGGCCGCCACCGCCCCGATCAGCGGCTTGCGCAGGATCGCGCCGAGCCCGTCGTGCTCGTGGTGGACGTAGTCGTTGTGCCGCTGCACCGGCCCCTTCGACGGCTCCCAGTAGGCGAGCTTCGGGGGCCGCACCGGCAACCGCCGGTCCCGCTCACCGTCGTAGTAGCGCTGTGCGGCGGCGGCGAGGGCGTCCACCTCGTCGTCGGTGAACACCTTCTTCGACAGATACCAGCCGTGCTCGGCGTAGTGCCGCACGTCGTCATCGGACGGCAGCAGCGCCTGCTCCTCGGCGGTCAGCGCGGGTTCGAACTCGGTAGCGGTCATGCCCCCACCCCCTGTGGTGTGGCCGCCACCGCGGCCAGCTCCCGTTCCTTGGCCTCGTAGAGGGCCTTGATGTTGCCGCTGCCGAAGCCCCGCGCGCCGCGCCGCTCGATCAGCTCCAGGAAGAGCGTGCGGCGTACGTGCATCGACTCGGCGAAGATCTGCAACAGCTGGCCGTCGTGGTCGGAGTCGACCAGCACGCCCAGCTCGCGCAGCCGGTCCAGTGGGGCGTCCACCCGACCGACCCGCGCTTCGAGGGAGTCGTAGTAGCTGCCGGGTGTGCCGGCGAAGCGCACCCCGCGCCGGCCCAACGCCTCGACGGCGGTGAGGATGTCGTCGGTGCGCAGCCCCAGATGCTGCACTCCCCCGCCGGCGTGCTGGTCGAGGAACGCGTCGATCTGCCCCGGCCGCCGGGCCCGGTCCGGTTCCAGCAGCACCACGGTGACCCGCCCGGACGGGCTCTGCACCACCTTGGAGTTCATCCCCTGCCCGTCGACCTCGATGTGTTCCTCGAAGATCTCCGCGAAGTCGAACAGCTGCTCGAAGTGCCGGACCGTCTCGTCGAGCTGACCGGGTGGCACGCAGACCGCCAGGTGGTCGATCTCGGCGAGCACCGGCGGATGACCCTCCACACCGGATGTCGCCGGTGTGATGACGCCGGGCAGGAACTCGGCCCGGTCGCCGCGGCGCTGCACCAGCCGGTGCCGCACGTCGGCGAAGCCGTCCACCTCGGCGGTCACCACCTCGGCGTCCGCGCCGGTGACGGTGGTGGGCGGCGTCACCCCGGTCGCGCCGCGGCCCACCAACTCGGCGTACGCGGACGCGACGTCGTCGACCTCGACCGCGACGACGGCGATGCCGTCACCGTGGCGCTGGACGTATCTCGCCGCCGGATGCTCGGCGCTGAGCCCCGAGGTGAGCAGCAGTCGGATGTCGCCGTGGCAGAGCAGCAGCGAGCGCTGCCCTTCCAACCCGGTCTCCGGGCCGCCCTGGCCACAGATCTCGAAGCCGACGGCCGTGCTGAAGTAGAAGGCCGCCTGTCGGGCGTCCCCCACGTAGAGTTCGATGTGGTCGATACCACGGATGTCCATGTCCCCTGAAACCCCTCCCACACGCTTCCCCCCGTGTTGCCGTCCGGGCGCACCCGCCCGGGATGCCGCGTCGATCACCTCCTTGGCTCGGCGACGCGCGCGAGCAGCAGGCTCACGTTCTGACCGCCGAACCCGAACGAGTTGGTGACCGCGTACTCCGGGTCGGCCTTGCGGGGCGTGCCACGGATGTGGTCCGCCGGGCAGGCCGGGTCCGGGTCGTCGAGGTGGTACGTCGGCGGCAGCAGCCCCCGACCGAGCGCCAGCGCGGTGACCGCCGCCTCCAGGACCCCGGAGGCGCCGAGCAGGTGCCCGCTGAGCGCCTTGGTGGAGCTGACCGGCACCCCGCCGACGCCGAACACGTCGGCTAGGGCGGTGGTCTCCGCGATGTCACCGAGCTTCGTCGCGGTGCCGTGCGCGTTGACGTAGCCGACCGCCGCCGCGGGCACACCGGAGCTGCGCAGCGCGCGCCGGATGCACGCGGCCGCGCCGGCACCGTCCGGGCGCGGTGCGGTCGGGTGGTACGCGTCAGTGGTCGCGCCGTGGCCGGCCACTTCGGCGTACGCGGTGACGCCGCGCGCCGCGGCGTGCTCGGCCCGTTCCAGCACCAGCAGTGCGGCACCCTCGGCCAGCACGAAACCGCTGCGGGAGGTGTCGAACGGCCGGCTCGCCCGGGCCGGGTCGTCGCCGGCTCTGGCCAGGGCGCGCGCGTTGCCGAAGGTGTCGGCGAAGGTCGGGAACAGCGGTGCCTCGCTGGCCCCGCACAGCACCACGTCGGCCTCCCCGGTGGCGATCAGCCGGACCGCGTCGGCGACCGCCTGCGCACCGGAGGCGCAGGCGGTGCCGACCGACGAGCTGTAGCCACGGATGCCGTGCGCGATGGCGATCCGCGCCGCCGGCATGTTCGGCAGGATCCCGGTGAGCAGGTACGGGCTGACCGCCGCCCGACCCCGCGCGGCCCGGGCCAGCACCTGCGACTCCAGGGTGGCCATCCCACCGACCCCGCCGACGATCACCCCGACCCGGTCGGGTTCGACGTCACGGCCGACCACGATGCCGGCGTCGGCGAGCGCGTCGGCGGCGGCGAGGAGTGCGAGCACCACGATCCGGTCCAGCACCCGGGTCTCCGGTCCGGACGCGACGGTGCGCGGGTCGATGTCGGGCAGCAGGCCGGCGACGTCCAGCGACTCCCGCACCGGGTGCCCGTCGGGTGGGCGGCTCAGCCCGGAACGACCGGTGGTCACCGCCTCAAAGGTCTCCTCGACGCCCCGCCCGACCGGGGTGAACAGACCCATCCCCGTGATGAGAGCGGTCATGAGCTCGCCTCGGTGAGGTAGCGCTCGCGAAGGACCACCTTGCGGACCTTGCCGGTCACGGTGACCGGGATGTCCGCGGAGCGCACCGGCACGACCCGGCGCAGCGTGCCGCCGACGTCCGCGCCCAGTGCCGCGCGGACCCGTTCGGTGCGGTCCTCGGCCTCGTCGGCGCCGGCGGCCAACTCCAGCAGCACGTCGGTGACCACACCGTCGGCCTCGGCGACGATCACCACAGTGCAGTCGGTGACGTCCGGGCAGGCGGCCAGGATGCGCTCCTCGGACAACGCGGTGAACAGGCGTCGCCCGTCACCGGCGTCGACCGAGTCCACCGCCCGGTCCAGGTGGTAGTAGCGCCCCTCGGCGTCGGTGCGGACCAGGTCGCCGGTGAGGTACCAGCCGCGCTGGCGGAACCGGTAGGTGGTGACCGAGTCGTTCCAGTAGCCACGGAACAGCGACGGCGAGTCGACGCCCAGGAAACCCACCTCGCCGGTCGGGACCGGTTCGCCGTCGGCGTCGAGCACCGCGACCTTGGTGAACTGGTACGGGCGGCCGATGCAGCGGCCGTACCGGTCGGTGTCGGCGCGGTGGGTGATGTGGAACATCGAGTGCCCCATCTCGCTGGAGCCCAGCCCGTCGATGAAGACCGAGCCGGGCACCCGCACCACGCCGTCGCGGGTGACCGTGTCCCGGGAGCCGACCGCGACCAGCCGCCGGATGTGCGGCTCGTGCGAGCAGTCGCCGGTGTTGAACCACAGCCGCACCGAGTCCAGGTCGTACCCGGACAGGTCGAAGCGGGCCAGTTCGGCCCAGGTGACCGAGAAGCCGAAGACGCCGTCGGGGTGCCAGCGTTGGATCGCGTCGAGCACCCGCTCGCCGTCCTGTTCGGACAGCAGCAGCATCTGCGCGGAGTTGCCCAGCGCCTGGTTGACCATCAGCACGGTGGCGGTGTGCGGGGCGGGCAGCGCGTTGAGGATCCGGGTGGTGCCCTGCGCCTGGGGCATGGTGAGCAGGTGCCGGGTGGCCGCGAAGAGGCTGGCGTGCGAGTGCAGCACCGCCTTGGGCACCCCGGTCGTCCCGGAGGTGTGGGTGATGACGATCGGGTCGTCCGGGTGGTGCCGGTAGTGCGCCGGGGCGGCGGACGGGTCACCCGTCCCGGCCTGCGCGGGGGTGCCGAGCAGGGGTACGCCCAGGTCGTGCCCGGCCAGCAGCGCGGTGTGCGCGTCGTCGGCGAGCACACCGACGCCCCGTAGCCGACGGATGTACTCGGCGGCGATCTCCGGGCGGAGCTTGCCGTTCATCAACGCCGGAATCGCCCCGAGGCGGGCCAGCGCCAGGAAACTGAGCACCATGTCGGCGGCGGCGGTGGCCCAGACGGCGACCGGGTCGCGGGGACGTACCCCGCGCTCGTGCAGCCAGGCGGCACGAGCGGCGACGCGCTCGTCGAGCCGACCCAGCGTGAGCGGCTCCTCGGCCGGGTGCCCGTCGACGGCCGTGTCGAAGGTCAACCCGGGGCCGTCCGGGTCGGCGCCGTGCGCCAGCACCCGGGCCAGGACGTTGCCCGCGCCCACCTGCGTGTCGGCGGCCAAAGCGGCCCGCAGTCCTCGTGTCCTCATGGTCGTCCTTCTCCCCCCAGCAGCACCGCGACCGCCTCGGTCGACGCGTCGGGCGCCTGTTCGATCAGGATCAGCAACACCTCGTCGGCGTCGCCGTCGTACCGCAGCAGGTCCGCCTCGGCGGTGCCGTCGGCGTACGGGTCGCCGGTCGGGCTCAGGCAGACCACCGGGCCGCGCAGGCCCCAGCGGGCCGCGAGGTGCCCGGCGACGCTGTTGGGCACCGACTGGAAGAAGAACAGCGGGCCGATCCGCCCGCCGGCCTCCACTGTCGCCCGTACGTGCTCGGCGCTGGTGCGATCGCCGCTGGCGCTGACCAGCACGATCGCGGTCCGCCTCCCCGGGGGCACGCCGGCAACCCCGTACCCGCGCCCCAGACACCGCTGGGCCACCGCCACCACCACCGGCGCGAACTGCGAGGACACGAACCCGGGCACGCCCGGCGCCGGCCCGTCGTCGCCCGCCTCGGGCCACCGCGCCCGCGCCAACACCCTGGTCCCCTGCTCCGCTGACCCCGCGGCGACGGGTGCCGTCCCGGGTTCGTCGGGGCAGAAGGTGGACGACCGCCCGGACCCGGGGGCGGTCATGGCGCGCCGACCAGGAGTGCCGTGTTCGCGCCGCCGAACGCCGCGTTGAGGGTCAGCGCGTGTGCCGTGGTCGTCTGGCGGGGGTGGTCCGTGATGACGTCCAGGGGGCACGCCTCGTCCGGGGCCAGCCAGCCGGCATTGACCGGCAGTTCGCCGTGCCGCAGCGCGAGCACGGTGACCACCAGCTCGAGCAACCCGGACGCCTCCAGCGCATGCCCGTGCACCGACTTCGTGGAGCTGACCGGGACCTGCGTGGCGTAGGGGCCGAGTGCCCGGCGCAGGGCTGCCGCCTCGGCGGCGTCGCTCTGTGGGGTGCCGGTGGCGTTGGCGTTGACGTAACCGACGGCCTGCGGTGGCAGCCCGGCCCGGCGCAGCGCGGCGTCGACCGCACGGGCCAGGCCAGCGCCGGTCGGGTCCGGCTGGCACGGATGGAACGCGTCCCCGGCCCGCCCCCAGCCCACCACTGTGGCCAGTGGCTCGACGCCCCGCCGCCGCCCGGCGCTGGATTCCAGCACCACCGCGGCCACGCCGTCGCCGAGCAGCAGCCCGCGTCGGTGGGCGCTGAACGGGCGGACCGCCCCGTCGACCGCGAGGGCCCGACCGGCGTCGAACAACGCGAACTGGTCCGGCTCCACCAGGTACCCGGCGGCGACCACGACCCGGTCGACGTCACCCCGGGCGATCAGGGTCGCCGCGTCGGCCACCGCTGTGCTGGCCGACACGCAGGCGCTGGTGTAGACCCGGGTGTGCGCCGAGAGCCCACACGCCGCGGCGAGTTGGACGGCGAGAACGCCCGGGGTGGGGCCTACTCCCGGTGCCGGTCCGCCGTGCACGGCGAGCAGCAGAGCGCACTGCTCGCGTTGCGCACCGACCAGGCCGGCCGAGCCGCAGGCAGCCTCGATCGCGGCGGCCAACTCGTCGCCGAGCGGACCGACCTCGGGCAGGGTTGCCGCCACGGTGACCCGGCGGGCGGCGGTGTCGAAGCGACGTACCGCGCCGAACGCCGGCACCCCGGCCAGCACGCCGGCGAGCTGCGCCTCGGCGCCCCGACCAAGGGCACTGACCGCGTGTACGCCGGTGAGCTGGGTGACGCGCGGCTCAGCCATCTGCGGGGGTGGTCAGCGACGCCCGGAACACCGCCAGGGCGTCGTCGACGGTGCGGATGCCGGCCAGCTCGTCGTCGGTGAGGTCGAGCTGACGGTCGTAGCGTTGCTCGACGAGGTGCACCAGCCAGGCCAGCTCCATCGAGCCGATCCGGTCGGGTACCTCGGCGGCCGGTTTCGTGGTGAGTTCGGCGAGCATGGTCAGCAGGTCAGCTCGCCCCAGGTCGGGCTGACCGTCCATCAGGCTTTGTCGCTCGTCGCCTCGGTGACCCGGTTGGCGACCATGGTGGTGAACTCGCCGACCGTCATCAGGGCCAACTGCTCCGATTCGTCGTCGGCGAACGTCACGCCGTACCGGTCCTCGACCCGGACGGACAGGTCGGCCAGGGCGAGCGACTCCAGATCGACGCCGGCGGGGCCGAGCGTGGTGTCGTCGTCGAGCCCCTCGACGTCGTAGTTCATGTCGGCGAGCTGCTCGACGACGAAGGCGCGGACCTCGGCTCTCATGGATACCCTCTCTGCGTGGGTCAGCTGACGGCGTCCGGTCGGGACACCGCCTACGTGTGGGTCGGTCGGGATACCGGCGGTCAGCCGGATCCGGCCGCTGAGCTGCTGTGCCGGGCGGGACGTCTGCTGCTCGACCGCCCGAGGGCCGAGCTGGTGCTGGCGCACGGCCGGGGTGGGCGGCCGGTCGTCCGGGCCAGCGATGACCCGGCCGGGTCGGTCGGGTTGCCGGTCAGCGTCAGCCGCACCGCCGGGCTGGTGGTGGTCGCCGCCCGCCGTGCCGGCGCGATCGGGGTGGACGTGGAGCGCGTCCGTCCGCTGCCCGCACTCGCGCTGGCCCGCCGCTGGTTCCCGCCCGCCGAGCTGACCTGGTTGGCCGATCGGCCCGAGGCTTCTCGGGCGGTGGACTTCCTGCGGCTGTGGACCGCGAAGGAGGCGGTCGGCAAGGCGGTCGGGCAGGGCCTGCGCGGCGGAGGACTGCGCCGGGAGATGCCGCCCCCGGGGCTGCCGTGGCGACCGGTGCCCGGTGCCGAGGCCCTGTGGGTCGGCCACCCGGCGTTGGGCGGTGATCTCGTCCTGGCGGTCGCGGTGCACACCACCGGGCAGGTCGACGTCGAGGTGGTGCAGCGGCCCGGTCACGGTGCCGCCGAGGTGGTGCAGCGGCCCGGTCACGGCGTGGCCGCCGTGCGCAGCGCGTCGGTCGAGCGGACCAGCTTGCCGGTGGTGGTGCGGGGCAACCGTTCGAGCAGGTGCAGCACCCGGGGCCGTTTGTAGCCGGCCAACCGCTCGGTGAGGAGCTTGTCCAGCGTCTCCTCCGACAGCGGGCCGTCGGGTTGGACGTACGCGGTGATGCCGTCGTCCCAGACGACCACCGCCGCGGTGACGCCGGGCAGCTCGGCGACTGTTGCCTCCACCTCGGTCAGGTCGACCTTCATCCCACCCACGGAGACCTGCGAGTCGAGGCGGCCTCGCACGGTGACCAGGCCGGTGGCGGGGTCGACGGTGCCGGCGTCGCGGGTGTGCAGCCAGCCGTCGGCCCAGCGGGTCGGGTCGCTCAGCCCCACGTACGGCGACGCCGGGCAGGACACCCACAGCTCGCCGTCGGCCTCGCGGACCTTGATGCCGGGCGCCGGGACGATCGACGGTCGGTGTGATCCGTGCAGGTCGGTGCCGATCACCCCGACCTCGGTCATCCCGTACATGTTGCCCAGCGGCACGCCGTACCGGTCGGTGAACGCCTGTGCGACCGCGGCCGGCACCAGCTCGCCGCCGGTGGTCATCCGCTTGAGCTGCGGCAGCGGACCGGTTGGTCGGGTGGAGGCGAGCAGTCCGATGTGGAACGGCACGCCCAGCACGGTGGCGGGCGTCGCGCTGGCGCTGATCGCGGCCAGCACGGCGTCGCCGCTGAGCCGCTCCGGCGGCACCAGCTCGACCCCGGCGTGCAGGCCGTAGAGCAGGCCGCCGACCAGGCCGAGCACGTGCACCATCGAGGGCAGCAGGATGATCCGCTCGCCGGGCAGTGCCACCCCGTCGATCCGGGTGTAGCGGTGCACCTCGGCAACCAGGTCGGCGGCGGTGCGACCGATCACCTTGGACGGTCCGGTGGAGCCGGAGCTGAGCTGGATCACGGCGTGGCCACTGACCGCCGGGCCGTCGGCGTAACGGGAGACGCCCTCGGTGACGTCGACGAAGATCCGCAACGCGCCGCCGCCGCTGCGGACCGGTGCGACGACCACCTGCGGGTTGAGCCGGACCAGTGCGCGGTCCACCTCGTGGTCGGTCAGGCGGTGGTCGAGCAGGATCGCCTGCGCCCCGGCGCGCCAGGTCGCCAGGAGGTTCACCACGTACGCCAGCGACGGCGGCAACCGCAGCGCGGCAGCGCCACCGGGGCGCAGTCCGGCCGCGACGAGACGGTCCTGCGCGGCGGTTACCAGCCGGTGCAGGGTGGCGCGGTCGATCGGCTCGGGCAAACGGAGACAAATGTCGGTCGGGCGACCGGCGAACAGGACTTCGTCCACCCATCCTGGGTCGGTCGCCGTAGGATCTTCTGTCGTCACTGCCGTTCACCGCCCAGCATGAAATAGGGCAAATATGCCCAGGACGTACGCTTGTCGGGGTGCTGCGGGGAACCATACGACGCCCCGCGCGGCCATTGCTAGATGCAAATGGCTGGATCAAAAGAGGCGGCCAGCCGGATTGCCGACAGCCCGTTCGACGGGCAGGATCAGGCGCGCGCCTCGGCAGATCGTCACCGTGGGGTGACCCCTCGTACAACCGTCGTGCGGCCCGAGCCGGACGGCCGATGGTGCCACCGATGAGGGTGGCGGGTCGGGCCACGAGGGCTGGTGCCGGAGCACGACGCGGCGACCCGCCGCGAGAGAGATCGTGCTCGTACCACGAAATAGTGGCCTCCACCCGAGGGCGAGGCCACTACATCATGGATCGAACGCGATCATCGGCGACCACGGAGCGTCAGGCGAGCGCCGGCGTCTGCGCGTGGATGTGGAACCGCAGCGAGCGGGCGTCGGTGAAGCACTCCCGCATCGGACGCACCAGGTCCCGGTGCTCCGGGCTGCGTTCCCAGCTCTCGAAGTCGGCCAGACTCGCCCACTCGCTGGTGATCAACCACTGCTCCGGGTCGGTCGACGAGCGACACACCTGGTCGACCAGGTGCCCGGGCACGCCGCCGGCCACCAGATGCCGCACCTGCTCGTACGCGGCAAGGAACTGCTCGGTGCGCGGCACCGGCACCCGCACCAGAAAGACCACCCGGGCCCGCTGCTCACTCATGACGCCTCTCCCCTCGTCGGTGCGGCCCCCCGCAGGACCAGCGCGCTGTTGAACCCGTCGAAGCCCCGCGCGCACACCAACGCGAGCCGGCTGCGCGGGCGGCGGTGCTCCCGCAGGAAGTCCAGCTCGCACCCGTCGGCCACCTCGTCCGGGCCCGCCGACGCCGGCAGCGTGTCGTGCGCGAAGGCGAGCAGCGCCGTCGCCACGTCCAACGCCGAGCCGCCCTGGTACGCCCGCCCGGTCAGCGGCTTCTGGGTGGTCACCGGAGGTGGCCGGTCGGCGAACACGGCCCGCAGCGCCTCGGCCTCGCTGCGGTCGTAGCGGGGCACACCGAGCGCGTCGGGCAGCACCACGTCGACCCCGGCCGCCGCGACGCCCGCCCGGTCCAGGGCCAGCCGCATCGCCCGCGCGTACTGGGCCGGATCGCCGGCACTGTCCGCCGTGGTATGCGCGGCGTCGTGGGTGGAGCCCCAACCGCTCACCTCGCCGTAGACCCGGGCTCCCCGGGCCAGCGCGTGCCCCAACTCCTCCACCACGAACACCGCTCCCCCCTCCGCCGGCAGGTAACCGCTGGCCGTGGCGTCGAACGGCCGGTACGCCCGCTCGGGGTCGGCGACGTCGCTGAGCAGCCCGGAGCGCAACTGGCACGCCAGCGCGTACGGGCTCAGCGGGCACTCGGTGGCCCCGGCGATCACCACCGGAGTGCCCCGGCGCACCGCGCGGGCCGCGTGCGCGAGGCTGTCCAGCCCTCCCGCCGCCTCCGCGACCAACACCCCGCTCGGGCCCTTGAACTGGTGGTGGATGGAGAGCTGCCCGACACTCGCCGCGTAGAACCAGGCGATCGACTGGTACGCCCCGACCGTCCGCGACGCCCCGCCCCACAGCCGTTGCAGCTCCCGTTGGCCGAACAGGTTGCCCCCCGACGAGCTGGCCAGGGTCACCGCGTAGCCGTACGGGTCGGGGGCCCGCTCGGGCAGCCCGGCGTCGGCCAACGCCAGCCGGGTGGCGGCGAAGCCGAGGTGCGTCCACCGGTCGGTCTGCACCAACTGTCGGCTGTCCGCGTAGGAGTCGGCGGTGAAGCCGGGCACCTCCCCGCCGAATCGGGTGGGATAGCCGGACGGGTCGAACAGCGTGATCGGCCCGGTCCGGCGGGTGCCGGCCAGCACCGTACGCCAGTGGGCGTCCGCGCCGATGCCGCTGGGCGCCACCACACCGATGCCGGTCACCACCGCGCGGGCGGTGCTCACGCCGTCGGTGTGTGGGGCGCCACGGTGCTGCGCGGTGCTCACGCCGCCACCGTTCCGGCCAGCCGGCGGAACACCATCGCCGACTGGAAGCCGCCGAACCCGCTGCCCACCGAGAGGGCCACGTCCACCGGGACCTCCCGTGCCTCGTTCGGCACGTAGTCCAGGTCGCACTCCGGGTCCCGGGTGCTCCAGTTCGCCGTCGGGGGCACCACGCCGAACTCGATGGCCAACGCGCACGCGGCCATCTCGATCGACCCGATCGCGCCGAGCGAGTGCCCGACCATCGACTTGATCGAGCTGATCGGCACCCGGTACGCGGTCTGACCCAGCGCCCGCTTGAACGCGGCCGTCTCGTGCCGGTCGTTCTGCCGGGTCCCCGAGCCGTGCGCGCTGATGTAGGAGACCTGCTCGGGCAGGATCCGCCCCTGCTTGAGCGCGTCGGTGACGGCGAGGCCCATCTCCAGCCCGTCGGGGCGCAGCCCGGTCATGTGGAAGCCGTTGCTGCGGCTGGAGTAGCCGGCCACCTCGCAGTAGATGTGCGCCCCCCGCCGCAGCGCGTGCCCGGCCTCCTCCAGCACCAGCACCGCCCCACCCTCGGCCAGCACGAACCCGTGCCGGTCGGCGTCGAACGGGCGGGAGGCGTGCGCCGGGTCGTCGTTGTCCGGGCTGGTCGCCTTGATCGCGTCGAACGAGGCGACGGTGACCGGCGAGATCGGCGAGTCGGCCGCCCCGGCCAGCATCACGTCCGCCTCACCGTCCACGATCATCTGGTGGGCGTAGCCGATCGCGTCGATGCCGGAGGTGCACCCGGTCGACACGACCTGCGCCGGGCCGTGCAGCCCGTACCGGCAGGCCACGTCGGCGGCGAGGCTGCTGGGCACCAACGCCTGGTAGAGGTACGGGCCTCCGCGCGCCGCGTCGACCAACCACCGGCTGCCGTGCTCGCTGACCGTGACGTACTCCTGTTCCAGCGCCATCGTCCCGCCCACGGCGGTGCCCAGCACCACCCCGGCCCGGTTCCGCTCGGCGTCGGTGAGCACCAACTGGGCGTCGGCGACGGCCTCCGCGGCGCAGGCCAGCGCGAACTGCACGTACCGGTCGGCCCGGCGTCGCTCCTGCTCGGTGAGCCCCGCCGCGACCGGGTCGAAGTCGCACTCCGCCGCGATCTGGGACCGGAACGGCGACGGGTCGAAGAAGCTGATCCGCCGGGTGGCGGTCCGCCCCTCGGTGATGGTCTTCCAGAAGCGGTCCCGGCTCGCACCGCCCGGAGCGACCACCCCGACGCCGGTCACCACCGTGCGACGACCGGTCATGACCCGCCCCGCTGCTCGACCAACTCGGTGTCGACGTGCCCCAACTCGGGGCGGGGGGCGAGGGGGCCCAGGTGGAAGACGACCTCGGCCGGTTCGACGCCGGTGTTGCGCAGTCGGTGCCGCACGTTCACCGGGACGAACAATCCCTCTCCGGCGGCCAGGAGCGTCGGCTGGTCGTCCAGGTCGACGGTGATCGCGCCACGCACCAGGTAAAGGAACTCCTCGCTGTACGGGTGGTAGTGCTCGGCGATCCGCTCCCCCGGCGCGAGCGCGGCCACCCCGAGGAAGCCCGAGGTGCTGCCGACGGTGCGGGGGCCGAGCAGCACCCGCAGCTCACCGCCGCGACGCCGGTCGGCGGGTACGTCCCGGGCGGCGATCGGCCGGGTGCTCAGGTCACTCATCGTCGGCCTCCGTCGGCTCGTCGGTGGCCGCCGGGTGACCCTGGTCGGCGCGCTGCCGGGCGATCCGCTCCACCCGGTCCTTGATCACTGCGAGTTGGATGACGCTGTTGGTGTTGATCCGCTCGGTCATCGCGGCGTTGTCGACAGGTGCGGTCGGTTTCATCGCGAAGTCCTGCGTCCAGGTCATCCGGGTGCCGCCAGCTTCCTCGGTGTAGCGCCAGTGGATGCGCATGTACTCGAACGGCCCGGTCTCCACCCGGTGTGCCCGCACCTGGCGGCTCACCGGGTCGGCGGTGCGCTCACTGACCCAGCTCCACGCGACCCCGTTCTCGTCGGGGTACATGGTGAGCCGGAACCGCACCGTGTGCCCGTCGCGGTGCAGGATCTCCACCACGGCGTACTCGGTGAACAGCTCCGTCCAGTTCGCCACGTCGTTGGTGACCTCCCAGACCAGCGCGAGCGGCGCGTCGATGACCACGCTGTTCTCGGTGTGCCCGGGTGGGTCGGCGCGGCGGGTGACCAGGTCGGCCACCGCAGGGATGCTGAGCTGCCCGGCCTGCTCGGGAATGGTCACCTGCCACCGGTCGGCGACGACTGCGGAGAGCTCCAGCAGGGCGAGGGAGTCCATGCCCAGCTCCTCCAGCGACGCGGCCGGCGCCCGGGCCGCGGCGTCGGCGTCCAGCCCGCAGTGCGCCACCAGGATGTCGGTGATCTCGGCGGTCATCGGGCGACCATGGGTGACGGTCATCGGGTCCTCCTGTGGGTTGCGTCGGGCTTTGCGGCGGGCGCGGGGCGCGGTGCGGGGGTGGCCGTCGGCCGTTGCGCTGGCGCCGCGCCGGGCACGCCGAGCAGGCGGTCGACCAGGCCGGTGGTGTAGCGGCCCTTGCGGAACGCGGCGTCGTCGAGCACCCGCCGGACGAACGGGATGGTGGTGTGCACGCCCGGCCCCGCGATGTCGAACTCGTCGAGGGCGCGCTCCAGCCGGTTGAGGGCCAGCTCCCGGTCGGGCGCCCAGACGATCACCTTCGCCAGCAGCGAGTCGTACCAGGGGCCGACCAGGTAGCCGGCGCTGGCATGGGTGTCCACCCGGGTGAACGGGCCACCGGGTGGGGTGAAACGCTCCAACCGGCCGGGAGTGGGAGCGAAACCGCGCTCCGGGTCCTCGGTGTTGACCCGACACTCCACAGCGACACCGTGCAGGCGGATCTCCTCCTGCCGCCAGCGCAGCGGCACCCCGGCGGCGATGTGCAGCTGCTCGTGCACCAGGTCGATCCCGGTGACCATCTCGGTGACCGGATGCTCCACCTGGATCCGGCAGTTGATCTCCAGAAAGTGGAACCGTTCCTCGGCGTCGACCAGGAACTCCAACGTGCCGGCACCGACGAAGCCGACGTCGAGGGCACCCCGCAGCGCCGTCTCGGCGATGGTGTCGAGAACGGCGGCGGGCAGCGCCGGGGCGGGCGCCTCCTCCACCAGCTTCTGGTGCCGGCGTTGCACCGAGCAGTCCCGGGTGCCCAGGTGCACGCCGTTGCCGTGGGAGTCGCAGAGCACCTGCACCTCGACGTGCCGCGCCTCGGTGAGGTACCGCTCGACGTACACCCGGTCGTCGCCGAAGGCGGCCTGGGCGGCGGCCCGGGTCCGGGCGTAGGCCCGACGCAGCTCGCCCGGGGTGTGCACCACTGTCATCCCCCGGCCACCACCCCCGGCGGCGGCCTTCACGATCACCGGGTAGCCGACCGCCTCGGCCACCTCGGCCGCCTCGGCGGCGTTCGGCACCGGCGCGATGCTGCCCGGCGACAGGGGCAGGCCGGCGCGGCTCATCAGCGCCCGCGCCGAGGACTTGTCGGCCAGCGCGGCCATCACCGCCGGCGGTGGGCCGATGAAGATCAGGCCGTTGTCCGCGCAGATCTCGGCGAAGTCGGCGTCCTCGGAGAGGAAGCCGTAGCCGGGGTGCACGGCCTGCGCGCCCACCTGCCGGGCTGCCTCCACTATCGCCGCGGCGTTGAGGTAGCTGCGTCGACTCGACGCCGGCCCGATCCGGATGGCCTGGTCGGCGAGGCGGACCGCCACCGAGTCGGCGTCCGCGGCGGAGTAGACCACCGCCGTCCGCACGCCCAGCTCCTTGCAGGCGCGCAGCACCCGCAGCGCGATCTCACCCCGGTTGGCGATCAGGACGGTCTCGAACATGGTCAGCCACCCCGCGCCGTCATGCCGGGTCCAGTTCGACCAGCGGCTGGTCGTACTCCACCGGCTGACCGTCCTCGACGAGGATCGCGACCACCCGGCCGGCGCGGTCGGCGGTCACCTCGTTCATCAGCTTCATCGCCTCGACGATGGCGACCGGCTGGCCCGGGCGGACCAGGTCACCCACCGCGACGAACGGCCTCGCGCCGGGCTCCGGCGAGCGGTAGAAGGTGCCGACGATCGGCGCCCGCACCACGGCGCGCCCGGGCACCGACGGCCGGATCAGCGCCGCCGGTGGGCCGGGCGCCGGCGCGACCGGCGGCGCCGCCGCCTGCACCGGAGCAGGGAGTACGTCCGGTCGGGTCACCTCTTCGGGGTGCCACTCAATTTCGAGCACCGCCGGCCCGCTGCGCAGCCGGACCCGGCGCACCGGGCCGGCCAGCTCGGCGATCAGGTGCTGTGCCTGCCGGCGCAGCCCGGCCAGTGCCTCCTCGCCGACCACCTCGGTGTCGTCGGGCGCCTCGACGGTCGACACCGCCCCGTCGCCGGCGGTCACCGGACACCTGCCCGGTTGACGCCACGGGTCGTCCCGAACCGTCGGAAGCGCTGCCGACGGAGGCGGACCAGCATGGCGGGCGGCACGTCCAGCAGCGGCAGCAGGTTGGCCAGCAGGGCGGCCCGCAACCGGTGGGCGGTCTCCGCCGGGTCGCCGTGCGCGGCGGCCGACGGCTCCGGCACGACCTCGTCGACCACGCCGAGCCGGCACAGGTCGGGCGCGGTCAGTCGCAGCGCGCGGGCGGCCTGCGGCGCCGCGGACCGGTCCGGCCAGAGGATGGCGGCGCAGCCCTCCGGGCTGATCACCGAGTAGACGGCGTTCTCCAGCATCAGCACCCGGTCGGCGACCGCCAACGCCAGGGCGCCGCCACTGCCGCCCTCACCCGTGATGACCGCCAGCACGGGGGTGGGCAGCACGGTGAGGGTCAGGATGTTCTCCGCGATGGCCGCTGCCTGGCCCTGCTCCTCGGCGCTCACGCCGGGGTCTGCGCCGGGGGTGTCCACGAGGGTCACCACGGGCAGACCGAGCCGGGCGGCCAGGCGCATCAGCCGCAACGCCTTGCGGTGCCCGGCCGGGCTGGCCATGCCGAAGTTACGGGCGACCAGTTCGGCGGTGGTGTGCCCCTTCTGGTGGCCGATGACCATGACGTGCCGGCCGGCCAGCCGGGCCACACCGCCCACGATGGCCGGGCAGTCCCCGCCGAGGCGGTCACCGTGCAGCTCCACGAACCCGTCGAAGACCGAGTCGAGGTAGTCCAGTGTGGTCGGTCGAGCGGGGTGACGCGCCATCCGGACGGTGTCCCACGCGTCGCGTACCGCCAGCGTCTGGCCCGCTCCCGAGGTGGGCGACGGCGCCACGGCCGCCGCCGGGCCCGCTGGCCGCGCCAGAAGGGCATCGTCGTCGGCGAGGCGCTCGCGGCGCGACGCCGGCTCCTGCCGGGGTACGGGCGGGTGGCCGGCGCGGGCCGCACGGCCGGCGCGGGTCGCGGCCAGCAGCGCCACCAGCCGCCCGCGCAGCGACCGACGCTGCACCACCATGTCGACCTGACCGTGCCGGAGCAGGAAGTCGGCGGTCTGGAAACCCTCCGGCAGCGCCCGGCCGGTGACCTGACGGATCACCCGGGGGCCGGCGAAGCCCATCCGCGCGCCGCTCTCGGCGAGCACCAGGTCGGTGTTGGTGGCGAACGACGCGGCCACCCCGCCGTAGGTCGGATCGGTGAGGACGCTCACGGTCAGCAGACCCGCCTCCCGCAGCGCGGCGATGGCCTGGCTGACGGTGGCCATCTGCATCAACGACAGCGCGCCCTCCTGCATCCGCGCCCCGCCCGAGGCGGTGACCAGGACGAGCGGGATGCGGTCGTCCAGCGCCCGCTCGGCGGTCCGAGTGATCAACTCGCCCACCGCGCAGCCCAGGCTGCCACCGAGGAAACGGAAGTCCATCACCGCCAACGCGACCGGGTGCCCGCCGATGGTGGCCGTGGCACAGACGACAGCCTCGGCCAGGCCGGTGCTGGCCCGCGCGGCGGTGAGCCGGTGCGGGTACGGCAGCACGTCGACGAAGTCGATCGGGTCCGCCTCCGGCAGCAGGTCGGACAGTGGGCGCAACGATCCCGGGTCGACGAGTTGGCGCAGCCGTTCCGGTGCGCCGAGTCGGGCGTGCTCGCCGCACTCGGGGCAGACGTCCAGGTTGCGGCGCAACCGTTTGCGGTAGAGCAGGCTCGCGCAGCCGGCGCAGCGGGACCAGAGCTGCTCCTCGCGGCGCGCGACGGCCGTCACGACCGCCGTCCCGGGTCCGGGGCGTCGAAGCGGTAGAAGCACTGCGCCATGGCGTCGCGCGGCGAACGCCAGGTCGACAGGTACGGCGAGACGTACGGGCGCAGGCGGTCGCTGACCCGGATGAACTCGGGGTGACCACGGGCGGACTCCACAGCGCCCTCCGCCGGCTGCTCCGTCTCGAGCAGGTGCACGTAGAGGTCGTGCAGGCGGTACAGCGAACGGTGCCGAACGCCGACCAGGCGCGGCAGCTCCGTCGCGTCCGACTCGGCGAAGATCTCGGCGACCCGCTCCTCGGCGGTCGGATCCACCTTCGCGACGATCAGCGATCGGTCCATACTGGGCCTCCCCCCACGGCGTCCGGCCGGCGACGGGTCGCCCCGGACGCGCTGGACGACTGGCCACACGATGCGGCAATCCTCGTCACGGTGGCGTCACCGCGAGGGGATGGTCAGCTACGCATGACGGTGACGCTGCGTTGACGCAACCTGTGTATCAGCTATGCGCCGAACGGGCCCGAGGCGACGCATCGATCGGATGTTTGCCCAGTTCAGAACCGATCTCAGGTTGACTGTCGCGAATAGGAGGTCCACGTCGGCGTTGACTCACCGTTACTGCTATTGATAATCTTCACGGTGGTCAGCCCGGCGGCCTCAGCGGGCGGGGCCGCGCCCGGCCCGCCGTCAGGGGTGAGGTCGACAGTGGCGTCACGGGCAACCGATCCGGGACACAGCAGACAGTCGGGACGAGCGTCCCGCAGGGGGTGCCGCCGTGGCCGCTGATCCGTCCGTGCCGACCGCCGGAGCACCGCCCGAGGAGGGCGTCTCACTCCACCTGCTCGGCGGCTTCCGCCTGCTGCGCGACGCCGTACCGGTCGTGGTGCCGCGCGGGCTGCAACGGGTGATCGCGCTGATCGGGCTGCGCCCCGGCGCCACCCGCAGCCAGCTCGCCGGGCTGCTCTGGCCCGACGCCTCCGAGGAACGCGCGCTGTCCTCCCTGCGCACGGCGCTGTGGCGACTCCGTCAGGACCCGTGCTGCCCGATGACCGTGGCCAGCGACACCGTACGACTCGGCGCGGCGGTCCGGCTCGACGTCGACGACCTGGTCGGCACCGCGGCCCGGGTCCGGGACGGCGACGACCCCCGCACCGCCGCCGGCGCGCTCGCCGCCGGTCGACACGACCTGCTCCCCGGTTGGTACGACGACTGGGTGTTGCTGGACCGGGAAAGACTGCGCCAACTGCGCCTGCACATGCTGGAACAGGTCGCCGGGCACCACCTGACCGCGGGACGACACGGCGAGGCCCTCGAAGCCGCGCTGGAGGCGATGGCCGCCGAACCGCTGCGCGAGACACCACACCGGTTGGTCGTGCGCATCCACCTCGCCGAGGGCAACGCCTTCGAAGCCGTCCACGCCTTCTACGTCTACCGGGACCTGCTGCGCAGGGAGTTGCGCCTGGAGCCGAGCCCCGCGATGTGCGCCCTGCTCGACGACACGCTCGCCCCGATCCGCCAGGCCAGCCGGGACGCCGTCACCGATCGCCCGTCACCGGCCGGCCGACGTACGTGACGGTGACGTGACAGGCGCTGCGGCACGGTGGGCGCACAGAGCACGTGGCGCCGGTCCGAGGGTCGGAAAGCCACCGGCGGAAGGGGTCCCATGAGTCGTCTACTGATCGTCAGCCGGATCATCCCGGGCGCGGAGGGGCGGGTCGCGCAGATCTTCGCCGAATCCGACGCCACCGAACTGCCCGGTCTGACCGGCGTCACGCACCGATCCCTCTACTGCCTGCACGACCTGTGCGTACACCTGATGGAGACCTCGGACGTCGACCCGGACGCCCTCGCGGCGGCCCGCAACCACCCACTCTTCCAGCAGGTCAACGAGCGGCTCTCCGCGCACACGTCGCCGTACCTGCCGACCTGGCGCTCCCCCCGCGACGCCATCGCCGCCTGCTTCTACCGGTGGGACGCGCCCACCGTGCGCCCGACCAGCGCCGATGCGCCCGCAGCGCGCCCGGCCACCACCGACACACCCGCCGCGCACCCGGCTGGCTGAGATGTCCGCCGCCCCACCGCACGTACTGATCATCGGCGCCGGCACCGGCGGGCTGTGCCTGGCGCACGGCCTGCGCCGGGCCGGGGTCACCGTCGCCGTCTACGAACGGCACCGCGACCGCACCGACGGGCTGCTCGGCTACCGCGTCGGCATCGGCCCGACCGGTAGCCGCGCACTGCGCGAGTGCCTGCCGCCGGAGCTGTTCGCCACCTTCCTGGCCACCTGCGCGCGGCCACCGCACTACTTCAACGTGGTCACCCAGGGACTGCGCCAGACCGCGTCGTTCGCACTACGGCCCAGCGCCGACCCGGTGCACACCGAACACTCGGTGGCCCGGATGGTGCTGCGCCACGTGCTGCTGACCGGCCTCGACGACGTGGTGCACTTCGACAAGACCTTCACCCGCTACGAGCAGCGCGACGACGGCACGGTCACCGCGTACTTCGCCGACGGCACCAGCGCCACCGGCGACCTGCTGGTCGGGGCGGACGGCACACACTCGGCGGTACGCCGGCAGTACCTGCCGCACGCCGTCACCCGCGACGCCGGCACCATCAACATCGCCACCCGCATCCCACTGACCGCGCACACCCGCGACCTCGTCCCGGAGCGCGTCCGCCAGGGCATCTCACTGATCTTCGGCATCGGCGGGATAATGGGCGTGCTGCACGTCATGGACTTCAAGTGGGACGCCGAGCGGGCGATCAAGCCCGGCGTCAGCGACGCGGACGCCGCCCTGCTGCGGCGGTGGCCCGGCCTGTCCGACGACACCACCACCGACAACATCAACCTGATCATCTGGAGTGCCGCCCGCCGGTTCCCGGCCGACGTGATGGAACGCCGAGGCGAGGACCTCGTACGGGTCGCCCTGGACCTCACCACCAACTGGCACCCGAACCTGCGGGAGCTGCTCACCCGCGCGGACCCGGCCAGCGTCCTCCCGATCAACGTGTCGACGTCCGAACCGGTTCCTCCCTGGAAGAGCAGCACCGTCACCATGCTCGGGGACGCCATCCACACCATGACCCCTGGTCGCGGTGTCGGCGCGAACACCGCCCTACGCGACGCCCGCCTGCTCTGCGAGCAGCTCACCCGGGCCACCGCCGGAGACAAGACGCTGCTCCAGGCGGTGGCGGACTACGAGGCCGCCATGGCGCCGTACGGCTTCGCGCGGGTGGCCGAATCGTTGAACCGCAGCGGCACCAGCGGCGACGACCGGATGTACCGGCCGGTGGTGGGCCGACTCGCGCTGCTCGGGGCGCGCGGCTACTTCGGAGTGACCAGCCGGGTGCCGCGACTGCACCGCCGGTTCGTCGACGACTTCCACACCTACGAGGGCGATCAGGACTGACCCGGGCAACAGCCCGCTAGACCCGGGCTCGGCGTTCCGCGCCGGGCCCGGGTCTCGTCCTGTCCGTGCTGATCTCGTCGGGTCGCTGGCCCTCGTCGCGTCGGTGGCCTTCGCGCTGACTTTCGTCGCGGCGCTGGCTTCGCGCTGGCTTTCGTCGCGGCACTGGCTTCGCGCTGGCTTTCTCCGCGGCGCTGGCTCTCGTCGGGTCTGGCCTTTTGTGCTGCCTGACGCGACGCTGTGTCACTCGGCGGGCACCGGCTGAGGTGGCCGCCCGGCGCACAACGCCCCTGGCCGATCCTGTCTGTCGCCCGCAATACGCGTGTGCGAAGCTGCGGCGAGTTTTTCTCGTGACTTATCCAACGAGCTGAGAGGGAGGTTCGCCGTGGCGTGGTCTATCGGACACTCGCTGATAGTGGTACTGGCACTGTTGCTGGGACTGGCCGCCGGATGGCTGCTGCGCGGCCGGCGGGGCGTGCAGGGCAAGTCGATTGTGGAAGGTGACCCCGTCGCCGGCCTGGCCGTGATCTCCACGCCGACGCCGGCGGCCACCACCGACGAGGTCCAGCCCGCGGCCGCCGTCGACCCGGCCCCGACCGCCGTCGCGGACGAGCCGGTGCCGGTGGACACGGTCAGCGCACCAGCCGCGGTGACCGCGGCGGACGGTCCCACCCCGGTACCCGTCCCGACGGAAGCCCCGAGCACGATCGACCCGGCCGACATGGCGTTGACCGAGCCCCCGCCGCCCGTACCGGCCGCCGAGCAGTCCGACCCGGCCGAGTTGCGGTCGGAGCCCGTTGTGGAGTCGACCCCCGAGCCGGTGGCGGTCGACGAGCAGCCCGCCCCGGCGGCCGTGGTCGCCCCCCGTCAGCCCGCGGACGACCTCCCGTCCGTTGACAGCACCCCGCTCGACAGCGCTCCGGCCGACGAGCCGCTCCCGGTCACCCCGGCCAACGAGCCGGTCGCGGTCACCTCGGCCGACGAGCCGCTCGCGGCCAGCCCGGCCGACGATGCGGAGAACCGGGCCACGGTGGCCGATCCGGCGGAGGCACCGGTGACCACCGACGCGGCGGACGTGGACCCGGTGGACGCTCACCGGGTGGACGCGGATTCAGCGGACGCGGAGTCGGCGGACGCGGACGCGGTGCACACCAACGCGGTGAGCACCGACGCTGACGCCGAGTCGGAGCGGGCGGCGGTGGCCACGCCTCCGGTCCGGCCTACCGTCAGCGCGACCCCTCCGGTCCGTTCGACCGCCGACACCGCGATCAGCACCTACGAGGGCGACCCGACGGGCCCGGCCGACGACTTCCGCCGCATCCAGGGGATCGGGCCGAAGATGGCGGCGGCGTTGCAGGACGCCGGCGTGCGCACGTACGGCCAGCTCGGCGATTTGGACGAGCCGGCGCTGCGCGACCTGATCCGTGCCGCCGGTCTGCGCGCCGCACCCGGGCTGGCCAGCTGGCCGCAGCAGGCCCGCGTGCTCGCCGGAGCTGGTGCGGAGATGGCCGCGATGCTGCCGAACAGCAACCAGGCCTGACGCCCGACACTGAGCCCCCGGCCCACCGTCCAGCGCGACGGTAGGCCGGGGGCTCGTCCGTGCTGGTCGGAAGACCCGCAGGGCCAGGCGCGGAACAGACCGACAAGGCGCACGGTGATCGACTCGCCTTACAGGAATCCGCGCCATCCGACCGACCCGGACACCCCGACTTCCAGGAACCCGAGTCGATCACCCCCGGTCGGGGGAAGGGCCGACGAATCCGGGGCCGTGCCGTCGACCGATCGTTACCGTCCGGGGAGGTGGACCGGACCGGTCCGTCGAGTCGACCGGTTCCGCAGGAGAATCCCGTGAACCTCGCCGCGCCGGAGCCCGGGTCACCTGGGCCCCGCCGCCCTCCGGTGCGTGATCCGGCGGCCCCGCGCCGGGTGACCCTTCTCGAACTCTTCTTCGACCTGGTGTACGTGGTCGCGTTGGCCCTCATCTCCCGGGGACTGGTCGACCAGCTCGACTGGCACCGGGCCGGTCAGGCACTGATCATCCTGGCGGCCGTCTGGTGGACCTGGGTGATCACGACCCTGGTCACCGACCTGTACAACCCGGAACGCACCGAGATCAAGCTGCTGATCAGCGCCGTGATGTTCGGCGCGCTGCTGATGACCACGGCGATCCCGGAGGCGTTCAAGGACCGTGGGCTCGTCTTCGCCGGCACCTACGTGGCGATCCACCTGGGACGCGGGCTGTTCCTGATGCCGGCGGTACGCCGAGAACCGCAGACCCAGCGTCGGGCGGCACGCATCTTCATCTGGTTCGCGGTGTCCGCGATCCCGTGGATCACCGGCGGGTTCGTCAGCGACGACGCCCGGCTGGTGTGCTGGGTCGTCGCGCTCGCCATCGACTACATCGGTTTCCGGCTCGCGTACCCGGTGCCCGGACTCGGGATGGTGCCGGAACCCCAGCGCAACGTGACGGCGGAGCACCTCTCCGAGCGCTACCAGCAGTTCTTCATCATCGCCCTCGGCGACGCGATCCTGACCATTGGCACCATGTTCAGTGCACAGCACAGCGAGACGGAGAACATCGGCGCGTTCGCGGTGGCGTTCCTGACCACCCTGCTGCTCTGGCGAATCTACGTGCACAAGTCCGGCCAGCTCCTACCGATGGCCATCAAGGGATCGGCGTCGCCGAGCAAGTTCCTGTTCACCGCGCCGTACACCCATCTGCTGATGGTCGCCGGGGTGGTGACCACGGCCTCCGGGTTCCACCTCGTGCTGCTCGAACCGAGCGGACGGACGCCACCGGCCTGGGCGGCGGTGATCCTCGGCGGTCCGGCACTCTTCCTGGCCGGACGGGCCTCCTTCGAGTACGAGGTGTTCAGCCGGGTGTCGTGGTCCCGCCCCGGCGGGGTGCTGGCGCTGCTCACCGTCGCGCCCGCCGTGCTGTACCTGCCACCGGTGTTCGCCTCCCTCAGCGCCCTCCTGGTGCTGGCCGGCGTGGCGTACGCGGACTTCCGACGCAGTTACGGGAAGCCGCCGGAGGCTCCCAGCCCACCGCACTGAGCCAGCCCGCCGCACTGAGCCGGCGCACCGCGGCGTCGGCGGGTCAGCGGGTCGTCCCGGCCAGCAGGAGGCCGGCGTCCGGTACGTACGGCTCGACGCCCAGACCGGTCAGCAGTTGGTGCACCGTGGCGGTGGCCGCGGTGAGCACCGGGCGGCCGAGGCGGGCCTCCACCTGCGGCACCGCCGCCAGCGACGGCAGTTGGACGCAGGCGGAGAGGACCACCGCGTCCACGTCGGTCACGTCCAGCCGGTCGGCCAGCTCGACCAGGCGGGACGTGGGGATGCGCCCCACCGCCACGTTGTCCGGCTCGCTCAGGCTCACCGCGTCGGTCACCTGCACCCCGTGCGCGGCAAGGTAGCCGGCGACGGTCGCGGTCAACGGTGGCAGGTACGGCGCGATCAGGGCCACCCGCCGGGCACCCAGCGCCCGTAGCCCGGTGACCAGTGCGCCCGCGCTGGTCACCACCGGCATGTCGTGCCCGGCACGACCGGCCGCGCGGCCCAACCGCCGTTCGGCCCGCTCGTGCGCCCCGGCGCCCTCGCACATCACCGCCACCAGGCAGGCGTACGCGAGGACGTCGCAGCGGGCGTCGGCCAGCTCGGCGGCGCACCGGACGGCGGAGCGGTTCATCCGGACCAGCTCGTCGAGGGTCACCTGGCGCAGCCGTACGCGGCTGGAGTGCGTGGTGAAACGGACCGTCGGGTCGACGATCTCGCGTCGGCGCAGCATCGCCGGGATCTCGGCCTCCATGGTGGTGTTCGAACTGGGCACCACCAGGCCGACCCGGTAGTCGCTCACACCAGCGCCCCGGCGTACCCCCGGACCCGCAACCGCTGCCGGGCAGTGCCGCCCAGGCGCACCTGCAGGCCGAGCGGCGCGGCCGCGCGGCGGACGTCGTCGAGGTGCAGCGACCCGTGCCGGTCCACGGTGAGCACGGGCGGCTCCTCCAGCTCACCCTCCGGCGCGTGGAAGGAGAGCAGGGTGACCGAGGTGGTGAGGTAGCCCGGGTACGCCGCGCGGGCCGCCGCCTCGTTCCGGTGCAGGAGCACCACCAGGTCGTCGAGGTGGGCGAAGTCGGCGGCGAGGGCTCCGGCCTTCCAGTGCGCCGGTTCCTCGGCCGCGCCGGTGAGATGGCGGGACCGGTTCGCCGAGGTGATGTAGAGGTGGTCCGACCCGGTCTCGGCGAGCGCCCGCTCGAAGAAGGTGTTGGACGGGCAGGTCAGGCCCGGGGCGATCACCTGGGTGGTTCGTATTCCCTGGTCGACCTGGACGAGGTGCTCGGGGAGCCGTTCCGCCGCCGGGCCCCGGAAGCCGAACGGCCCGGCCCCGTAGAGGGCGTCCATCAACGCCCGCACCCGACCGACCGGCAACCGGGGTGAGATCCGGGTCCAGTCGAACATCCCCGGGATCCGTCCGATCGCGGTGGTGACGCTGCCGACCTGGTGGACCGGACGCCCCTTGGCGAGGTTGACCCGGCCCACGGTGTCCGCGTCGGGACGCGTGACGATGACGTAGAAGTTGGCGAACGCCGCCGCGACGACCGCGCCGCCAGCCAGCGCGCGGGCCGCGACCGCGACGTCCTCGGGGCGGTCGATGTACAGGGGCGGTGACGGGGCGTCCATGAGTCCTCCTCGGCGGGGCGCTGAGGCAGTTCTACGTCCACCGGCCCGTACGACGGCGAGGTCGGTCGGCGATCCGATAGCCGATTAGTGTGACCCGGTGCGGGCGGCCGATGCGCGGGCGGTACTCAACGGCGGACGGCATCGGCCGGACGGCCGATCCCCCGGGGGTCGTGGCGGGCGACCGTTAGCCGCGCGACCCGATTGGGTACAACGCCTGCACCTCAGATCCACCACATTCCCCCAGGAGGCAGCGATGCGCGGCACCTCGATACTCGGAGTCATCGTCGTGATCTGGTTGGTGATCGGCGCGATCGCCGGTGGCCAGCGAGGCTATTACAGCGGCGACGACACCAACTGCGCCGAGGCCGGCACGATCCTGGTCACCATCGTGGCCGGGCCCTTGAACTACATCGGCGCCAACCCCAAGGTCGACTGCAAGCTGCCCGAACCCTCGAAGTAGGTCGAACGCACTCCGGCCCGTGCCCCCTGACCGGGGCACGGGCCGGCGCACGTTCGGTAGGAACGGGTTCAGTTGTTGTAGACGACCGAGGCGCAGCGGCCGTTGTAGTCCTCAGGCCTCGCGTAGCCCAAGCAGACGAAGACCTCGGTCCAGCGATACGAGGTGCCCACGCCGGACTCCCACCGCAGCCGCACGCTTCCGGCGTTGCTGGTGTCGTCGACGGCGATCGCACCGGTGTACTGCTGCGCCCAGTAGACGTACACGCGGGCGGCGTACCCGTCCGCCCTCTTGTCGGTGACGGTGTTGGTGCGGTTCGTGTCCAGCCAGGCGTAGCCGGCGCTGTTGACGCAGAGGGTTGCCGTCGCGCTGGCTCCCGCCCCGCCCGTCGGGCTCGGCACGTTGCCGGTGCCGGTGAGGCAGCCCTCCGCGTGGGCCGGTGACGCGACGGCGAGGGCTGCGCCGCCCCCGAGGACGGCAGCCACCGCGAGGGCGCTGGCTCGGCGAGACAGTCGGTTGGTCATTCCCCTACCTCCAGGAGCTCACTGTCGCGACCAGTCCGGCCGCCAACATCGATCGGTACCTGTTCCGCCCAGCCGCTGGTCCCCCGTCGCACCGCGCTGGGTGAGGTCGCGGCGAGGTGCACGCGCCCTGTGCCGACAAGAGTCTCGGGGCCCGACGGCGACCGACGAAAGAGACGACTCCGGTTCCGAACAGGCGATCGATGGTTCAACCTGGTCAGCGGCGTGTTCGGAGTTGTTCGACGGACGGTTCGCCGCCCCCGCGCCGACGTTTGTGACGCGCGGGTTCCGAGCGCTGATCCACTCGGGTTCCTGGAAGCCGCGGTGTCCGAGGCTCGGCGACAGCCCGATTTCCGGAAACCCGAGTGGATCATGGGCGGCGGAGACCACACAGCCCGTACGGCGTCCTAGGAGGCTGGTCTGCAGGCCTGGGCCGCGGCGTTTGTCGACGCCAGCGGCGGGAAGCCCACCCGGCGTCGACCGGCGGACGGAATCGGAGCGTGCCATGCAGATCGGCTACAAGCTGGCCTCGGAGGGCTACGGCCCCCAGGAGATCATCCGGCAGGCCGTCATGGCCGAGCAGGCCGGTTTCGACTTCGTCGAGATGAGCGACCACTTCCACCCCTGGCTCGACACGCAGGGCCACTCGTCGTTCACCTGGAGCGTGCTCGGCGCCATCGCGGCCAGGACCAGCACGCTACGCCTGGCCACCGGGGTCACCTGCCCGACCGTGCGCTACCACCCGGCGATCATCGCGCAGGCCGCGGCGACCATGGCACTGGTCTCCGACGGGCGGTTCACCCTCGGGGTGGGCGCCGGCGAGCGACTCAACGAGCACGTCGTCGGCCAGGGCTTCCCCAGCGTGCGGGGCCGACACGAACGGCTGCGCGAGGCACTGGAAATCATCCGGCTGCTCTGGCAGGGCGGATACCAGTCGTACGAGGGCCGGCACCTGCAACTGGAGGACGCCCGGATCTTCGATCTGCCGGACACCCCGCCGGTGATCGCGGTCGCGGCCAGCGGCGAGGCGTCGGCCCGGCTCGCCGCCGAACTGGGCGACGGGTTGTTCGCCACCGAGCCGGAGGCGTCGATCGTCGAGCACTACCGACGCGCGCACGGGTCGGGCCCGCGCTACGCCGAGGTTCCGCTGGCCTGGGCCACCGACGAGCAGCAGGCGGTGCAGGCGGTGTTGCAGACCAGCCGATGGATGGTCACCGGCTGGAAGGTGATGAGCGAGCTGCCGAACCCGGTCAACTTCGACGCGGCCAGCGCGTACGTCGAGGAGAAGCACATCCGCCAGCTCTTCGCGATCGGCCCCGACCCGGAGCCGCACGTCGCCAAGGTCCGGTCGTACGTCGACGCCGGCTTCGACCACATCGTGCTGCAGAACGCCGGCCCCGACCCGGACGGCTTCCTCGACTTCTTCGCCGGCGACCTCGCCGGCCGTCTCCGGGCGATGGGCTGACGGCCGCCGCACCTGACACCGCGACCGCACCAAGCGCCGCACGGCGAGCGGGACGCGCCGAGCCGCCCCGACTGATCGTCGGGGCGGCCGGTTGCGCAGTGAAGACGGGTGCGCGGGTCCGCTCAGCGCTGAACCGCTCAGCGGAAGCAGTGCGCGATCGGCACCTGGCTGCCCTCGCAGTTGGTCGGCTCGTTCTCGACGACCACGCTCTCATCGTCGATCTTGACCTGGGCGTGCGAGGCGAAGACGCCGCCGGGCTTCACCGTCGACGCGTTGTGGGTGACCTTGCTGGTGTAGATGGCCACCGAACCCGCCGTCGCGTAGATGCCGCCGCCGGTGGAGGCGGCGCCGACGGCCTCGTTGCGGGTCACGTCGCTGCCGCGTACCAGTAGGTTCGCCTTCTCGGCGTAGATGCCGGCGCCGAGCCCGTGGGTGGTGTTGCCGTCGACCACGCTGTCGTCGAGTGGCGTCAGGCCCTTCACTGTCGAGATGCCGCCGCCGTTGACGGTGGACGTGTTGCCGCGGATGGTCATCGTGCGCATCACCAGCACCGCGTCGGAGTTCGCGGCGCCGCCGCCGACCTGCGCGGTGTTGTTCAGCAGCTCGGTGTCGGAGACCTTCGTCCGGGCCGAGAAGCTGGCCAGCCCACCGCCCTGGCTGGCGCTGTTCTGGGTGAAGGAGACGCTCTCCACGTCGGCCGCGCCACGGTAGTTGCCGAGCCCGCCGCCGTACCCGTTGGCGCTGTTGCGGTGGAACTCGGAGCGCTTCAGCGTCAGCACGCCACCGTTGAGCAGGCCCCCGCCCTTGCCCGCGGCGCCGGAGGCGCTGTTGCCGATGAACGTGGAGTCGCTGACCACCATGTTGCCGTCGTTGAAGATGCCTCCGCCGCCGCCCTCGGGGGACAGCGAGGTGCTCTGGGAGACGGTGACCCGCTCCACCACCGCGGTCGCGCCGTGCACCACGTGCACGCTGCCGCCCTCGATGGCCGAGCGGCCGTTGTGCAGTTCCACGTCGCGCAGGGTCAGCTCGCCGCCGTCGCGGACGGTGAAGAACCGGAACGCGGCGGCCTGGGCGTCCCGGGCGATGGTGGCTCCGGCGCCGTCGATCGTGATGGGCTGGTAGATCACCGGCAGGCCGGCGGTGTCGTCGGCCGGGTTGTGCGGCGGCGCCTCGGCGTCACCAGGGGTCTCCGCGGCGTCGGCCGCTTCCCGTGCGTCGCGGATCCCGCCGTCGTACTGGTCGGTCTCGTGGAACGCCTCGGTCAGGGTGTAGCGGCACTTGGGCGCGAGGCGGAGTTCCGCGCCGCCCTCGGCGTTGGCCGCCACCAGCGCCGCCACCAGCTTCGCGGCGTCGCAGGGCACCGACACCACACCGCGCTTGCCGGTGCCCGGGGTGGCCGGACGGGCCCGCTCGGCACCGTCCTTGTCGCGCCCCTCCCCACGCTGGTCGTCGGCTCGGCGGTCGTCGTCGCTTCCGGCCGTCGCGCTCAGCCGGCCCAGACCGGGGAGCGAGAGGGCCCGGTCCGCGGCGGCGGCCACGCCGGCCACTCCGGCCGCTCCCACGACCAGGCTCCCCGCCAGGAAGCCGCTGGCGAGGAACCATCGGGACCGCCGTCTGGGTCGGGTCGCGCGGTCTCCTCCTGGGTACGTGGACATCAAGAATGCCTACCTTCCTGCCTGCCTACCGTGACCGCGCGCCGATCCGGGCGCGGGGCGCTCGACGTACCGCCGACCACCAGACGTCACGATAAGTCCGTAATACGGACAAGAAGGTGTGAACGTGAATAGTGCCCTTATTCATCTTTGGAACCCACCAAAAGGGCACCCGATCACCCGCCGACGTGGATCCCCGGCCGACGCAGCGGGTCCCGCTCGGTCCGACGGATGATCTCCCGTACCACCGGTGGGGTGTCTCCACGACCGAGGATGAGATAGCGCGCCAGGTGCGCGATCGGGCTCCCCTCCGACCACTCGAAGTGCGCGTGCGGACGTACCCCGGTGGCGTCGCGCAGGGCCAGGAGGATCGCGGCGATCGCGTTGGGCGCGGCCGGGCTGCTGGCCCGCAACACGCGAAAGCCCCCCACCTCGATCCCGTGCACCCGCAGCACCTGACTGAACCCCGACGGGTCGACCACGTCGATCTCCAGGAACAGCACGTCCGCGGCCCCGGGCACCGGGTTCATCCCCCGCTGCGCCCGTTCCTTGACCGTGTACTCCTTCACCGAGCCCTGCTGCCGCTTGTTCGCGATCAGGTGCAGCTGCCCGTCGTGGGCCAGCGACTCGGTGATGAACCGACGGGCCGGCTCGTCGAACTCGATCCGCTCGGCACGCAACTCGGTGGTCCGGGTGACCCGGGAGACCAGCGAGACCGCGATGATGCCGAGGATGAACAGCGCGGAGATGGTGATCCCGTCCGGCTGCTCGACGACGTTCTCCAGCAGCGCGTACAGCAGCACCAGGGTGAGCACCGTGAAGCCGATCGCGGCGGCACGCTGGTGGCTGCGGGCCGCGGAGATCGTCACCGCCACCGCGCCGGAGACCATCATCGCCAGGATGCCGGTGGCGTACGCCCCGGCCTGGGCGTTGACGTCGGCCCGGAAGGCGATGGTGATGGCCACGCTGACCACGGTGTAGACGATCACCACCGGGCGCACCGCCCGCGCCCACTCCGGCGCCATGCCGTACGAGGGCAGATAGCGCGGCACGATGTTGATCAGCCCGGCCATCGCCGAGGCGCCGGCGAACCAGAGGATGAGCACGCTGCTCACGTCGTAGACGGTGCCGAACACCTCCCCCAGGTAGGTGTGCGCCAGGAACGCCAGCGCCCGCCCGTTCGCGGCGCCACCCGGGCGGAACTCCTCCTCCGGGATGAGCGCCGTGGTCACGAAGGTCGTCGAGATCAGGTACACCGACATGATCAGGGCGGCGGTGGTGAGCAGCCGGCGGGTGTTGCGGATCCGTGCGGCGAGTCGGGCCTGCTTGTCCGGACCGTCGGCCGAGACCAGGGGCATCATGCTGACCCCGGTCTCGAAACCGGACAGCCCCAGCACCAGCAGCGGGAACGCCAGCACGGCGGTGAGCAGCACACCGCCGGGCCCGCCACCGGTCTCGGTCAACGCGGCGGTCCAGTCCGACACGATGTTCGGGTCGCCGACGATCCGGACGACCGCGACCACGACGATCACCGCGTTGAGCACCAGGAAGACCGCGACCAGCGGGATGGCGACAACCACCGCCTCGCGGAACCCGAGCAGGAACACCCCGCCGAGGATGAGCAGCAGCACGACGGTGACCACGACCGGCACCAGGGGGCCGTGCAGGGCGTCCGGCAGGTACGGGTTCTCCAGCAGGTGCACTGTGGCGTCGGCCGAGGAGAGGGTGATCGTGATGATCCAGGAGGTGGCCACGAAGCCGAGCAGCACCAGGACGAAGATCTTGCCCCGCCAGAACGGCAGCAGCCGTTCCAGCATCGCCACCGACCCCTGGCCGTGCGGGCTCTCGTGGGCCACCCGCCGGTACATCGGCAGCATGCCGAACAGGGTGAGCGCGACGATCAGGAGGGTCGCCAGCGGGGAGAGCGCGCCGGCCGCCACCGCCGCGATGCCCGGCAGGTACGACAGGGTGGAGAAGTAGTCCACGCCGGTCAGGCACATCACCTGCCACCAGGCGTGCCTGCGCTCCTGCCCCTCGGTCGCCTCCGGGCCGGGGGGCTGCACCTGGTGCTGGAAGAGCCACCGGCGCAGTCGGCTCGCCGGCGGCCCCGAACGGACCGGGGTGGGCACGCGTTCGGGCACCACGACGCCCTGCCGGCCGCTCCGGTGCGGGCGGGCCGGGTCGCGGGCCGCCCGCAGCGCCGGGTCGGGCCCGTTCGGTGTGTGCCGGCGTCCACTCCAGCGTCGTGGTTTCGCCCGGTGCTCGTCACCCATCGTCCGTCCCACCCTCACAGGTCCTGATCCGACGGTAGGCGGTGGCCGGGGGCCCGGCCGGCGGAAACGGGGACGTGGACGGCCTGCTCAGGACAGGTCCGGGACGGCGAGCAGCCGGGCCAGCGCCGGCGGGTCGGTGATGGTCACCGTGACCGCCGGGTGCCGTGGGCGCCCGCCGGGCACCAGGGCCGGCACCGGTTCGCCGAAGCGCAGACAGATCCCGCCAGCCGTGCTGGTGCCGAAGCTCGCGCCCCCGTCGGCCAAGGACAGGTGCGGCCCGATCACCCGCCACCAGCGGTACGGGCCGCTCAACTCGACGCCGGTCACGTTGTCCCGGCGGGTCCGCAGCCGCCACGGCCCGTACCGGATCGTCAGGTCCCGGTCGGTCACGGCCACCCAGGCCGTCGCCGGGCGGATCCCCAGCAGCGCCAGCGCCGGGCGGAACGCCGGATCGAAGCGGAACGGAAACCGCGTCGCGGCCTCGGTCATCGCGCACCGGGCCGGGCGGTGGGTCGCGACACCGGGCCACCCGGCCGCAGGGGCCCGGGCCGCGCCGGCCGGGGTCGGGCGGCGGGACGGTGCCGGGCCAGGACGGTCATGGCGCGGGCGTACCCGTTGCGCGCCCGCCGACACCCCCGAATCTCGCACCGTCGCCGCCCCTCCCCCACCGCCGGCCGGCACCCCCCGGGCCGGCCGACGGTGGCAGACGGTCGACACCCCCCGGGCCGACCGGCTGTTCTCCCCGGGGGCCGACCGAACGTCGGGCGACCACGCGAGGTGGGTGGAGCTGGTGGAACGCGTCCCCGCGCTCCGCCGCCCCCCACGGGGCGGAGCGCGGGGACCCCCCGTCCCGACTACTGCAGGAACGCCCCGAGGGGCGAGAGCAGCAGCCGGCCGAGCGCCGCGGCGTTGTCGTCCAACCGCATGCGCTCACACTCGCGGGCGTCCGGGTCGTGCCGGCACCGCCAGATCTTCTGCGCGTTACGCCAGGCGACATCGCGGGTGTACTCGACCAGTTCCCCCTGGTACCAGTCGTCGATGTCGCCGTTGAGCATGTCGATGAGCAGCTGCCACCGCTCCAGATAGCCGCGGCGCAGGCCGGGGATCTTGTCCGCGAAGATCTTGTTGATCTCCAGGTAGTCGTGGTGCTGGTCGCTGCCGTCGACCGGCTCCGACTCCAGGTGGTCGAACGTGGTCACCAGGGCGAACGGCAGGTCGAAGTTGATGTGCGCGTTGACCCCGGCCGCCGCCGAGGGCAACGGGCGGGCGTCCGGCCCCCGCATCCGCTCGAAGAGACACGACCACGCCTTCGGCGTGCCCGGGCTGGAGTCGGTCCACATCCGCATCGCGTCGAAATAGCGCGCCGCGAACTCGACGTCGAGCCGGGAGAGGAACGCCGGGTCGACGAAGCGGTCGTCGTACAGCCCGTCCAGCACACTGCTGGTGATGGTCAGGTAGAGCCTGTTGAAGTCGGCCAGTGGGCAGCTGGCCTCCAACGGAGGCAGCCGCACCAGCATGTCCTGAAGCTTGGTGAGGTGATCGACCACGGCCGGCACGTCCGCGGGATGGTCGGCGAGCAGGTCGACGATGTCCCGGTGCACGGGCCCCCAGACCGGTTCGGTCATCTCTCCTCCATGGTGGTCGGCGGCATCCCCCGTGCCGTCGTCGACGCGGCCCAGCCTCTCAGCCGACACCCGTGCGACGGATCAGTAGAACGACGTATCCCGGCGCGCGCACGGGCCTACGTACGACGGGGTCGATCAGCCCCGGTGGTTGCGCAGCTGGATCGCGCTGGCCTGGACGCGGGTGCGGACCTGGAGCTTGTCGAAGATGTGCGACACGTGCACCCCGATGGTCCGCTCGCTGATGAACAGCCGCTGACCGATCTCCTTGTTGGTCAGCCCCTCGGCGACCAGCGCGAGCACCTCCCGCTCCCGTGCGGTGAGCGCGGCCAACTCGTCGTCGGACTCCTCGGTGGGCACCCCGCGGGTGGCGCCGTTGGGCTCCCGCTCCTCCAGCGACACCCGGGCCCGCCCGGCCAGCTCGCGGATCTCCGAGGTCAACGGCACCGCGCCCAGCCCCTGCGCCACGTGGTACGCCTCCCGCAACAGCTTGCCGGCGGTGGCCACCCGGCTGCGACGAGCCAGCAGCGCCTCGGCCTGCCGCAGCCGGGAGTACGCCGCCGGGTAGGGGTGATGACGTCGGTCCCACTCGGCGGCCGACACGGCCCACAGCTCCGGGTCGCTGCCGTCGAGGCGGCTCACCTCGGCGGCACAGAGCGCAAGGAAGCCCTCCACCACCGAGCGCACCGGTCGGGCCGCGCCGGCGCTCTTGCGCGCCACCCGGTCGGCGACGTCCCGCAACCGGCGTACGGCGGTCGGGTCCACGTCCACGGTGCGGCTGGCGTGCGCCTCCGCCTCGGCGCGCAGCCCGTGCCAGACCAGGGCGGACAGGATCATCACGTCGTCGGAGCGACTCTCGGTGAGGCCGCGCTGGACCGCCAGCCGCGCCACGTCGTGCCGGCCCTCCCACATGGCCAGCCCGGACCGCAGGGTGAGCAGCGGGATGACGTGGCGCGCCCCGCCGCCGGCGAGCAGGGTCGCCACCGCGTCGAGGTCCCGACCGGCGGCCTCGATGTCCCCGTAGCCCACCGAGAGCCGGCACCGGGCGAGCAGCAACTCGACGGCGTCCGCGCCGGAGGGTCGGTGCCGCAGGGCCGCGGCGACCACCTTCTCGGCCTCGGCCCACTGGCCCACCCGGAACAGCCCGTTGATGGCGATGGCCAGCAACCGGGTGCCCCAGGTGCGGCCCAGCCCCAGCTCGGCCACCCGCTCGGCGCCGCGCCGCGCCACCACCACGCCCTCTTCGAGGATGTTCAGCGGCCCGGTCAGCAGCTCCGCCAGGTGCAGGTAGGCGCAGGCCACGTCCTCCGGTTGGCCGGCGCGCTCGGCGGTGTCGAGGGCGTCGCGCATGACCGCCAGACCGGCGTCCGGGTCTTCCAGACAGGCGTCGCTGAAGCCCAGCGCCGAGCTGGCCAGCACGACCTCGGTGGCGGAGCCCTCCACGTCCTCGGCCAGCGCCAGCGCCTCGCGTGCCCGCTCGCCGGCGTCGGCGTAGCGGCCCAGGTGCAGCAGCAGCTCGGCCAGGCGCGCGGCCGCGGCGGCGCGGTCACGCGGGGAACAGTCCGCCGCCTTCAGCGCCCGCTGGTATTCCTCCTCGGCCAGCGCCGAGCGGCCGGCGGCGGCCAGGTAACGGGCCCGACGGATGTGCAGCGCGCAGCTCGGCTCGCCGCCCCGCAGCGCGGCCAACTCCTCCAGCAGGGCCAACGCGCGGGCGTGCTCCCCGCAGTGGTGGGCGGCCTCGGCGGCGTTCTCCAGCAGCTCGACGCGGTCCACCGTCAGCGGGCCCGGGTCGGCGGCCAGTTGCAACGCCGCCGACCAGTGCCGGTGCGCCTCGGCGTAACCGTGCAGCCGCTCGGCCTCCTGCGCGGCGGCGACCGCCGCCGGCAACGCGCGCGCTGGCTCACCGGCCAGCCGCCAGTGGTGTGCCAGTCGCGCCTGGTGCAGCTCACCCGGCGCGGCGGTCAACGCCTCGGCGTAGCGGCGGTGCAGCCCGGAACGCTCGGCCGGCAGCAACTCGTGGGCCAGCACCTCGGCCACGAGGCGGTGCCGCAGGCGGTAGCCGTCGTCGGCGCCGACCAGCAGCCGGTGTGCCACAGCGGCGCGGGCGGCGTCGATCAGCTCGTCCTCCGGCAGGCGCAGCACCTGGGCCAGCAGCCAGTGCTGCACTGGCTCGACACCGGCGGCCACCGCGTGCACCACCGCGTGCGCGTGCTGGGGCAGCGCGTCGACCCGGTCGAGGAAGATCTCCCGCAGCGTCTCGGACAGACCGTCGCGGCCGTCGCGCAGGTCGCGGGCCAGCTCCTCGATGACGAACGGGTTGCCGCCGCTGCGCTGCCACACCTGCTCGGCCGCCTCGGCGGACAGTGTCCGGCCGACCACGGCGGCGGCGAGCTCCTCGGTGTCGGCCCGGTCCAGCGGCGCCAGGTCGAGCACCCGCACCGTGCGCAGCCGGCGCAACTCGGTGAGCACCCGACGCAGCGGGTGTGCGCCCTGCAACGACTCGGCGCGCACCGCCGCCAGCACCGAGAGCTGGAGGTCACCGAGCCCGGCCAACAGGTAGAGCAGCAGCTGCCGGGTGCTGCGGTCGACCCACTGCAGGTCGTCGAGGATCAGCACCAGCGGTCGACCCTCGGCGATCAGGTGCAGCCCGCGCGAGACCCGCTCCAGCAGCGCTCCCGCGCCGTCCGGGCCGGCGGTCTCGTCGGCGAACATCTGCAAAAGCCCCCGCACCGCCGAGGATGTGCGGGCGCGCGTGGACAGATCAGCGTCGAAACGCCGCAGCGCCTGCAACAGCGGGTGCAGAGGCGACGCGTCGCCGATGTCCAGACAACTGCCGGTGAGCACCACGGCGCCCTGCTCACGCAGCCGGTCGCCGATCTCGCCCAGCAGCCGGGTCTTGCCCACACCGCTCTCGCCGGTCAGGAAGACGGCGGCGGTCTGCCCGTGCGCGCCGTCACCGAGCAACGCGGACCGAACCGTCTGCACCAGCTCGGCCCGACCCACGAGCGGTGCGGTGTCCACATCGCTGGCCATGGCACGCAGCCTAATCACAGGGCCCCTCACCGTTCTACGGCCATACGTCGCTTGTGGTACTCCTCGCGTCGACTTTGCGACTAAAGGTTGCGGGTGGCCGACATACGTCGTTCGGCAGATCCCCCGTGAGCCCAGGAATGCCAATCTCCGGAGGTCATCAGGCATGAGCGGGGAGAAGGGCCGGTGCGATACCCATGACCACCACCATCGTCGACGCGCAGCGGACCTCGACCCCGCACTGGCCGGTGCCCCAGGAGAGACGCACAGTCACGGTGCTCTTCGCGGACATCGTCGGCTCCACCGCGTTGGTGGACCGACTCGACCCGGAGGACGTCCGCGCGTTGCAACGGGCCTACTTCGACACCGTGGCCGGTGTGCTGCACCGCTGGCAGGGGGTGGTGGAGAAGTACGTCGGCGACGCGGTGATGGCGCTCTTCGGCGCCCGGCACTCGGACGGCTTCGACGCGTACCGGGCGGTGCGCGCCGGGCTTGAGATCCAGGCCGCGCTGGACCGCCGACCGATGGTCGGCGACAGCAGACTGCGGGTCCGCGTCGGCGTCGCCACCGGCGAGGTCGTGGTCGACCTGGGCAGCGCCGTCAGTGGCGGGCACGGCGTGGCCAGCGGCGCGGTGATCACCACCGCGGCCCGCCTGCAAGAGTACGCGCCACCCGGCGCCGTCGCGCTCTGCGCGGCCACCGCCCGTGCCACCGCCGGCCTGATCACCCAGCGTCAGCTGACGCCGGTGCCGGTCGCTGGCCGGGTGCCGCCGATGCCGGTCTGGCACGCCGTCGGTCCGGTCCGTCCGGGCAACGACCGGCACGACGGTCCGCTGATCGGTCGCCGCCGCGAGCTGGCCACGATCCGCGACCAGTTGAGCCGGGCCATCCGCGAGCACGACCCGCGCTGGATCTCCCTGGTCGGCCCCACCGGCAGTGGGCGAAGCCGGCTGCTGCACGAGTTGACCCGTGGGCTGACCACGGTGGACGGGATGCCGGTGCGCTGGTGTGTGGCGACCTGCCAGCCGTACCCCGATCAGGTCATGGCGCCGGCAGCCGAGCTGCTCCGCGGCCTCGCCGGGGTACGGCACGGTGACGGCCCGGCGGTGGTCCACGACCGGTTGGTGGCCGCCCTGGCGTCGCTGTTCCCGCCGGAGCGCGTCGCGGCGGCGATCCCGGCCCTGCAGCGGTTCCTGACCACCCCGGACGGCTCCTCGGCGGCGCTGGCGGGGGCGGCGATCTGCCGGGACGTCCTGCTGCGTCTGGCCGCGCACCAGCCGCTGATCGTCGCCGTGGACGACGTGGACCGGGCGGCGCCGGCGATGAGCCGTTTCCTGCACGCGCTGTTCAGCACGGCGACGGCGCGCGGGTTGCCACTGGCCCTGATCACCCTGCACCAGCCGCAGTGGGCCGACACGCGGCCGAGCCCGGCCCGACGGGTGACGATCGGGCCGCTGGCCACGGTGCAGTCCGGGCGGCTGCTGCGCCACCTGCTCACCCGCGCCGGGCAACCCGTGACCCTGGCCGACCGGCTGCTGCCCCTGGTGGGGGGCCGTCCCGGGCACGCGGCGGCGTACGTGCGGTCGATCGTGGACGGTGCCGACCGGGTGACGCTCCCGCTGCCCGACGCGGTCCGCCGGGCCGTCTGCGCGGAGCTGGACCACCTCGACGGTGAACGGCGGGCGGTGCTGATGGCCGCTGCCACCATCGGCGGTGTGGTCGCCAGTGCTGCCGTCGACCGGGCCCTCGGTTGGGCGCCGGGCCGGTCCGCGCCGGCCCTACGCGGGCTGGTCGCGGCCGGGCTGCTGCTCCCCCGGCGCGCCGACGGGTACGCGTTCGTCACGCCCGCGCTGCGCCAGGTCGCCGCCGAACGGTTGCCCCGCGCGTTGCGGGCCGTCTTCGGCCGCCGAGCCGCCGAAGCACCGCGCCTCGACCCCGTCCGCCCGGACGCCGTCCTTGCCCGTGACCGCGCTGCGGCCGACCGAGCTGGGTCCGATCGAGCTGCCGTCAGCAGCTCGGGTGTGCGGCGCGCCGAGGTCGTGCCCCTCGACGTCGTTCGCGCCCGGGACGGCCGCCTCGACGGCGTCCTCGCGGTGCCGCCCTCCGGCGCCACCGACCCGCTGCGCCGAGGCCTCGCCAGCCCGACAATGGCCACCTCACCGACCGCGCCGACCCGCGGAGCCAACCGACCGTTGGGCTTCCGCCGGCTCCGGGCCGTTGCGCCGGCTGGTGACGTGCCGCCGACCCGGGCGTCCGCGACACCGAACAATGCGGGCGGTCACTGGCCTGCGGCCCCCGACCGGTCCCCGACAACGATCCGCGCGGTGCCTGCCGTGCCGGGGCCACCCGGACGCGCGGCGGCTGCCGGTGCCGGGGCTCCACCGGACGTGGTGCGCACCGGAGGGCGCCTGCCGTTGATCCGCTGGCCGACTGGCCTGGCCGCCTCCGCCTGAGGGACCGGCGTCGTCACTCGTCCCGTGACGTTGGCAGCTGAGCAACTCGACACGCCGAGCACCCGCCTGCTGAGCTGCCACCGATCGGCACAACCGTCCCCAGCAGGTCTCGGGAGCGAGTCAGGACGGTCGCCCGCCGAACTGCCAGCGGTGCACCCGCAGCGGGCCGGGCGCAGCCGGGTCGTCCTACGGCACGGACGCCGAGGCCAGCAGCGCCGCGGTGGGCCGCGCGAGCAGGCCGTCCGGGTCGCGGTAGGGGGCGGTCAGCTCGTTGTACGCGGCACGGATCCGCACGATCATGGCCGCTGGTTGGGTCTCCATCAGCAGGCCCGGCCTGCTGATGCCGTTGGCGGGGCCGCCCCACCACGCCTCGGGGTCGGTGCGATGCGCCCAGGTGATCGTGTCGCAGCGCACGTCGACGAGACCGGCGGCGTCGAGCAACCCGGCGAACCCCTCGGGGGTACGGGGAAAGTCCCTCTCCGCGTCCACCCTCGGCACCGACGTCGGACGGTCGACCCCGGCGGCGTCGAAGACCTCGCCCCAGAGGCTCTGCGCCTCGGGCGGCGGGTCGGGCCAGATCGTCACCGCGATCCGTCCGCCCGGCCGGACGACCCGTCGGAGCTCGCCGATCGCGGCGAGCGGGTCGCCCACGTGATTGATCACGAAGTTCGCCACGGCCGCGTCGAAGGACCCCGAGGAGAACGGCAGCCGGGGCAGGGCGGCGAGGCGGACCTCCTCGGCGGACGGGACGCGGCTGCGTGCCAGCTCCACCATGCTGGGCTCGGCATCGACGGCCACGACGGTGGCGCCGCGGGCGCTCGCCAACCTGGCCACCGTCCCGGAGCCGGTGCCGGCGTCGAGTACGCGGGTGCCCGCGCCGACGTTCGCGGCGTCCAGCAACGACGGCGCGGGATGGGCACAGAGCGCGGCGAGGCTACGGTCGTACGCCGCCGCGCGCCCCGCCCAGCGCGACCGCTCGTGATCGTCGAACGCCGTCGTCGTCATCGCCACACCCCCGCTCACGGATCTTGAGGTGGCGCCACGATATCGAACAAGGTGCGTCTGAGGGCTGCGGTCGCACAACCCGCAGGAAACGGCCCAGGGCCTCATCGCTGCGGAGGGATCGCCGCCCTGTCGCCTGCCGAGGTCGTCGTCTCGGCGTCGGCGTCGGGCTTGGGGCGAACCTCTCCCCCGACGCTGGAGCGCGACGGCCGCCATCGGGCTCTGTGCCCCGTGACGAGGGGATGGGCCTGCGGTGCGCCGGCGCGGATCTGCTGCTGAAGCAGGTGCAGCGTCGGCCACCACTCGGGGTGGCTCTCCACCACCTCGTCGAGGATCGGGCTGTGCCGCAGCATCTCGGCCGGCCAGTGATGCCACGAGTGGGCGAAGTTGAAGGCCGGCAGCAGCGAGGCCATCTGAAGATTGCACTCCAGCACGTCGCCGAGCAGTTCCGCAAAGGTCAACAGCTTCGCCCGCTCCGCGTCGTCCGGCGTGCAGGGCTTCCCCTCGAAGAAGTACGGCCGCGCCGACGGGTCCTGGAGCAGACGTTCGTGCCAGGACCGAATGAGGTTGTTGACCTCGACAAGCGCGGTAGCCGAACCGATGCCGTTGTTGATACGGCTCTGCCTCGCCACCTCCCGGGTCTGTAGCGCGGAGAAACACAGCGACACCGCGACCAGCACCAGACCAACGACGCTCAGGACCGTTTCGTTCACGCCGGCACGCCTTTCGATTGCGAGAGTCCGCCTGTCCTCACGCTACGGCGGCGACACAACCACTGACCGTGGCTGGACCTGACCCTCAGCAGGCGGCCAGGAAGGCCAGCACGCGGGGCCAGGTCGCCGCGGTGGCGTCCGGGGAGTGCTCCGCCAGGCCCGGGTCGGTGAACAGGTGCCCCACCCCGGGGTAGCGGAAGACCATCAGGTCGGCCCCAGCGTCGGTGAGCGCCTGCTGCCACTCCTCGACCTCGTCCGGCGAGTCGTACGGGTCCGGGTCGGCGAGGTGCAGCTGCACCGGCAACCCGGGCCGGACCGCGTGGGGCGCGCCGCCGGTGCCGTGCAACAGGAGCAGACCCGCGGCGTCGGGGCGCTCGGTCAGCAGCGCCCCGGCCACACCGGCGCCCATCGAGAGGCCGGCGAGCACCGTCTCCGGTGGAAGGTCGCGCAGCGCTGCCCGGGCCCGGTCGAGCACCACCTCCTGGCCGATCTTGTCGAGCAGCGCGAAGCCCTCCTCGACGGTGTCGGTGGCCGGTACGCCGTAGAGGTCGGGGATGGTGACCTGATGGCCGGCGGCGCGCATCCGGTCGGCGGCGGCGCGCACGGCGGGCCGCAGGCCGTACACGGAGTGGAACAGCACGACGTGTCGCATCACGTCATCCTGCCGTAGCCGACCGCGCACCCGGTGTGGCCACGCGGGGCGAGTCTCAGACCAGTGCCGCCAGGCGCGCGACGAGGTCGGCGGGTGGAGGCATCGCGGCGATCTCCCGGCTGACCTGCCCGGCGGCGGCACGCAGGCTGTCGTCGGTGAGCAGCTGGGTCAGCGCCTGCGCGGTGATGTCCCGGGGGCGCAGGGCCAGGCCGGCGCCCCGCCGGGCCACCAGCTCGGCGTTGTGCCGTCGGTCCCCCGGACCCACAGTGGCCAGTTGGGGCAGGCCGGCGGCGAGGGCTCCGAGTGCGCTGCCCGCCCCTCCGTGGTGGATCAGTGCCGCGCTCGCCGGCAGCGCCTCGTCGAGCGGAATCCAGTCGACCACCCGCACGTTCGCGGGCAGTGAACGCGCCGACCGCTCGTCCGGGCGGACGAGCACGATCTCGGCGTCCACGTCGTCGGCGGCGGCCACCACGGCGGGCATCGGCCCCCGGTCACCGGGGCCGGTCAGGGTGCTGCGGGTGACCAGGATCCGGGGCCGGTCACCCGGCTCGCGCAGCCAGGCCGGCAGCTCGCCACCGCCGACGTAGGACGTGTAGCGCATCGGCCAACCGCCCTGTGCGGCCACGCTGGGCGGGGCCACGGCGAGGGCGGCGGCGGGTGGCGGCAGCTCACTCAGGCCGTGCCGGCGCAGTGCGCCGCCGAGTCGGGCCACTGTGGCGCGGACCAGGTCCCGGCCGTCGAACAGGGCGTTTTCCTGGCGTACGGCAGGCACGTCGAGCCGCGCGGCGGCCACCGCGCCAGCCACCGCGAACGGTTCGTGCAGCACCAGACCCGGCCGCCACCGGGTGGCAAGCGCGACCACCGGGTCGGTGAGCTGGTCGTTGAGCGCGCCGAACAGCAGACCGGCGCCCCGGGTGCCGGCGGTGCCGGCCAGCTCGGCGCGCGCGATCAGCGGATGGCGGGGGAAGACCCGAAGCGCGATCCGGCCGAAGTCGAAGCCGGGTGCGATGTCGTGCACGGGCAGACCGGCGCCGGCGGCGGCCAGGCCACCGCCGCCGGTGGCCAGCAGCACGTCGTGGCCAGCGTCGCGTAACGCGACGGCGAGCGGCACCAGCGGGAAGACGTGCCCGACCAGGGGCGCGGAGACCACCAGCACACGCATGGGCAGGATCTTATGTCCACGACGCCCCGGGAACCGCCGACAGAACCCGCGACGCCCTCTGACCACACCAGTTGCCCCACAACCGGGGCAGCTCTACAGGAGACAGAACTGCGGCCCGGTCCAGGACGAGACCGAGTGTCGGCCGTGGGTCAGCCGGCCGCCCGCTGGTCGACGATGCGGCGCATCTTGCCCATCGACCGCTCCACGGCGTCCGGGGCGAGCACGTCGACCGCCACGCTCACACCGATGGTGTTCTTCACCAGCTGGACCAGTGTCGCCCCGGCCCGTTCGGCGGCGTCCACACCAACGCCGGCCCGTCGTTCCACCCGCACGGTCAGGGTGTCCAACCGGCCCTGCCGATCGAGTACGCACTGGAAGTGCGGCGACAACTGCGGCGTCCGCAGGATCAGCTCCTCGATCTGGGTGGGGAAGATGTTCACCCCGCGCACGATCATCATGTCGTCCGTCCGACCGGTGATCTTCTCGATCCGGCGCATCGGCCGGGCGGTGCCGGGCAGCAGCCGGGTCAGGTCGCGGGTGCGGTAGCGCACGACCGGCATCGCCTCCTTGGTCAGCGAGGTCAACACCAGCTCACCCCGCTCACCGTCGGGCAGCACCGCCCCGCTGACCGGGTCGATGATCTCGGGGTAGAAGTGGTCCTCCCAGACGTGCAGCCCGTCCTTGGTCTCGACGCACTCGGTGGCCACGCCGGGACCCATCACCTCGGAGAGCCCGTAGATGTCCACCGCGTGGATGTCCAGTCGCTGTTCCATCTCCCGGCGCATGTCCTCGGTCCACGGCTCCGCCCCGAAGATGCCCACCCGCAGCGACGTGGCGCGCGGGTCGACGCCCTGGCGCTGCATCTCGTCGGCGATGGCGAGCATGTAGCTGGGCGTGACCATGATGACCTCGGGTTCGAAGTCGCGGATCAGCATGACCTGACGCTCGGTCATGCCGCCGGAGACCGGGATGACGGTGCAGCCCAGCTCCTCGGCGCCGTAGTGCGCGCCCAGACCCCCGGTGAAGAGCCCGTAGCCGTACGCGACGTGCACCCGGTCGCCGGGACGGCCCCCCGAGGCGCGGATCGACCGGGCCATCAGTCGCGCCCAGGTGCGCAGGTCGTCGCGGGTGTAGCCGACCACCGTCGGTCGGCCGGTGGTGCCGGAGGAGGCATGCAACCGGGCCACCCGCTCGCGGGGGACGGCGAACATGCCGAACGGGTAGTTCTCCCGCAGCTCCGCCTTGCCGGTGAACGGGAAGCGGGCCAGGTCGTCGAGGTCCCGGCAGTCGTCGGGGTGCACCCCGGCCGCGTCGAACGCCCGGCGGTAGTGCGGCACGTTGTCGTACGCGTGCCGCAACGACCAGCGCAGCCGTTCGCGTTGCAGGTCGCGCAGCTCGTCGATGCCGGCGCGCTCGATCGGCTCCAGCTCCTCCGCGCGAGGGGTGCGGTCCTGCATCGCGTGCCTCCTTGGCGCGGCGGTCCCAATGGGGCTGCGGGTACCGTACGCCCGCAGTGGTCGCGCCCCGGGTGCGGATGTGCGGACCTACTGAGGAGAGTCCGCCCTGGCAGTGTCCAGACGTCGGGCAGTCAATCCCGCACCGACGGTCGATCATCGGCCTCTTCCATCGGCTGACGGTGGAGCACGCGAAGCGAGTCGAGTGCGACCGCGGTGAGAACGCCTCGACCGACACCGGCGCGGCCGAGCAGCTCCATCCCTCGAGTGATGGCGACGAAGTAGACCGCCAGCGATTGCACGTTCGCGTCCTCCGGGATCTCCCCGCTTTCCCGCGCATGTTCCAGGCATTGAGCGTAGACCCCGGCGAGCTGTTCGATGCCGGCCTTCGCGGACGTCGAGAGTGGATCCTCCGCACCGGTCGATTCGACCAGCGCACGCGTGGTAAGCGAGACCCGCCGATCACTGCCACTGAACTCGATCGCCATCACGAGCATGTGACCCCGAATGCGTTCCAGCGGCGAAGCGTCATCGTGTCCCAGCGCTTCCGAGACGGCCCGCGTCGCTTCGTCCCGATCCTCGGAGAGCGCCCGGAGAAACAATTCCCGCTTGCCGCCGAACGCGTTGTACAAGCTCTGCTTCCCCAGACCAGTCGCCCGCACCAGGTCATCCAGTGTCGCAGCGGCAAGGCCGTGCACGGCGAACACCTCGCTGGCGCTGCTGACGACATCGCTCTCGAGGAACTTGCGGGGACGAGGCATGTGAGCAAGCCTACGTTATTGACCATATGGTCAAAAACCTGCTAGCTTCGTGGAGCGCGCCTCAGTGAGACCACGACGGAGCCGTCGTCGACCCGGGAGACCCGTCGCCAATTGACTCCTGCCGTGCGGCAGCAACTCAACTGCCGTCGACACCAAGCACCAAGGAAGAGCAGAAGTGAAAAGTAACGAAGAGGTTGTTCGCGAGGCATACCGGCTTGCGGAGGGGAACGTCCTCGATGGAGACGGTTTTCGCGCCTTGTTCACCGAGAATGGGGCGTTCAACGACATGCCGAATTCGCTAACCTTCCGCGGGGACCAGATTCCTCTGGCGCTGACGGGTTTCGCCAGCGTTTTTCCCGACGTCCACCGTGAGCTACTCGAAGTGCATGCGCTCGGTGATGTCGTTGCCGTCGAACTCCGGATTCAGGGAACGCATCTCGGCGGGTTCCCGACCGCGGTCGGCGAAATTCCGCCGACCGGTAACCGGATCGACGTGCCGACGGCGGATCTCTGGTATCTCCGTGACGGAAAAATCGAAAGGTTCAACTGTTACAACGCAGCGAACGTGCTGCTCGCTCAAATCGGGGCCAACCCCGACTTCAACTCGGCAATCGAGGCCTCCAAGGCAGCCGGCACAGGGGCGTAGCACCACCGCGCAACGCCGAGCATGCGTCAAGATCTCCGCGGTCGCCGGATCTCCCCTGGCTTGAACGTCACGTACCTCGGTGATGCGGCCCCGGCAGTCATGGCCCAGAGTCGGAAACGTTCGCCACCGAGCCGCGAAGCGTGGGAGTCGACGCGAGTGAACGGCGGCGGTCGAGCAGGATCCCGCAGCAGGGCGAGGTGTTCCTCGTTGACCAGCGGGCGCAGGCCAGCCATGCGGGGGCCGACCACGTCGACGACCTGTTCGCCAGCGGCGAGCAGCCGGGTGGCGAGGTGCGCGGCGGAACGCTTGTGCGGTTCCACACCGGTGATCACGCGAGCCGACATGACGCTCAACAGGCCCTCCCATGCTCGATCCACCTGGGCCGTCGAGCATGGGAGGGCAGCGCAACTTCGAGCCGAGCAAACCCCTCTTGAGCCTCTCCCCGCTCTGGAGCGAGGCCCGGCGCGCAGGCCAAATGAGAGCCACACGACTGGCGTGGACAGCCGCATCGAGAGCGGCCGCGCCCTTGATCCTCACGTTCGGTGCATCGATGCCGGACCAGCCGATCAGCGCAAGCGTCGTCCGCTCGGCAAGGCCCCGGTCGGCGCGCCAGCGACCGCCTATTCGCATCTGATCAAACAGGCGGCAGCTATTGCAAATAATGTGCAACAAGGTCTGGACAGCGTGGCCGAGCGGTAACTAGCCTTCCCGTCATGAGTCCTTACATCACGGATGCGTGGGCCTGGCAGGAGAGCTGGGACCGTCAGCAGGAGGCCTACCTACCGGACCGGGAACACCGGTTCACCGCCATGCTCGACACCGTCGACGCGGTCCTCGACGGTCGGCCGCCACGCGTGCTCGACCTGGCCGGCGGCACCGGCAGCATCTCGCTGCGCACGCTGGCCCGCTTCCCCGGCGCCGAGGCGACACTGCTGGACCTCGACCCGGCGCTGCTCGCCATCGCCCGCTCGTCGCTGGCCGACCGGGCCACCATCGTCACGGCCGACCTCGGCACCCCCGACTGGCGCGACGCGCTCCCCCACCGCGAGTACGACGCCGTCCTCACCGCCACCGCCCTGCACTGGCTGCCGGCCGACCGGCTCGGGCAGCTCTACGCCGAGCTGCGGGACGTGCTGCGACCGGGCGGGGTCTTCGTCAACGCCGACCACATGCCGGACGACGGCCTGCCGGAGCTGACCAAGCGGCTGATGGACCGGGCGAGGGACCGGCGCAACGCCCGGTACGCGGCCGGCTCGTTGCTGTCCTGGTCGGACTGGTGGAAGCAGGCCGGGGCGGACCCGGCGCTGGCGCCACTGGTCACCCAGCGGCAGGACATCTACCCGACCGGGCACAGCCCGGAGTGGAATCCGCCGGTCTCCTGGCACCTCGCCGCACTCACCGCCGCCGGGTTCACCGAGGTCGGCACGGTGTGGCGCGGCGGCCCGGACGCCGCCGTCGCGGCAGTACGCTGACGCCGCCGTCGCCGGCACTACGCTGAAAAGCCGTGCCAGAACCATCCGAGCCGCGTAGCGACCCCGACGTCGACCTGCGCGTCCCCGCCGACCGCCGCGAGCTGACCGTGCGCCCCGCGACGATCCTCGCCGCGATCGCGGCCGGCGGGGTGCTCGGTGCGCTGGCCCGGGCCGGCCTGCAACACGCCGCCCCGCACCCGCCAACCGGCTTCCCCTGGGCGACGTTCGCCATCAACACGTCCGGCTGCCTGCTGATCGGCGTGCTGATGGCGGTGCTCGGGCACCTCGGCGGTGGGCACCCCCTGGCTCGTCCGTTCTTCGGGGTCGGGGTGCTCGGCGGGTTCACCACGTTCTCCGCCTACGCGGTCGACATCCAGCAGGCGCTGGTCGCGGGCGCGCCGGGCACCGCGCTGGCGTACCTGGCGGCGACGCTGCTCGGGGCACTCGTCGCGGTCGGGCTGGGCGACGCCGTCACCGCCTCGCTGCTGAGGCGGCGGGTGGCCCGATGACCGTGCTGCTCATCGCCCTGGGCGCGGCCGTCGGCGCGCCGTTGCGTTACCTCACCGACCGGGCGGTCCAGTCCCGGCACGACTCGGCGTTTCCCTGGGGCACGTTCACCGTCAACGTGGTCGGCTCGCTGCTGCTCGGCGTGCTCGTCGGGTGGCCGGCCGGCCCGGCGGTCACCGCGCTGCTCGGCACCGGGTTCTGCGGCGCGCTGACCACCTACTCCACCTTCAGCTACGAGACGTTGCGGCTGGCGCAGGGCGGTCACCGGCTCCTCGCGCTGGCGAACGTCGTGGGCAGCGTCGCCGTCGGGCTCGCCGCGGCCGCCGCCGGCTACGCCCTCACCCGCGTCCTGCTGGGCTGACCTCCGAACGCCGCCCCCGACCAGGGGACCAACCGAGAAGACACCGAGGGTATATACGCGAGGTATACCCTCGGTGTAGTCTCCTCCCATGAGCGTGCCACTGACCCTTCTCGGCCTCCTCGAACGAGAGCCCAGCCACGGCTACGACCTGAAGCGTGACTACGACGCCTTCTTCGGCCGGGGCAAGCCACTGCCGTTCGGCCAGGTCTACTCCACCCTCAGCCGACTGGCCCGCGACGGCAAGGTGGTGATCAGCGACGTCGCTCCCGGCTCCGGCCCCGACCGCAAGCGCTACATCATCACCGACGTCGGCGCGACCGAGGTCGAGCAGTGGCTGACCCAGCCGGTCGACCCGGAACCGCACCTGCAGACGGTGCTCTTCGCCAAGGTCGTGCTCGCGCTGATGCTGGACCGGCCGGCCGCCGAATACCTCGACACCCAACGCAGCGCGCACCTGCACCGGATGCGTGAGCTCACCGAGATCAAGCGCGCCGGCGGCCTGGTCGACGCGCTGCTCGCCGACCACGGCCTCTACCACCTGGAGGCGGACCTCCGGTGGATCGAGATGACCGGCGCCCGGCTGGACGCCCTACGGAAAGAGGTGCGGCCATGAGCGTCGTGATCGAAGCACGCGACGTGGAGTTCTCCTTCGGCCAGACCCCCGCCCTGCGCGGCGCGAGCGTGGCCGTGGACGCGGGCGAGATCCTCGCCGTGATGGGCCCCAGCGGCTCGGGCAAGTCCACCCTGTTGCACTGCCTGGCCGGCATCCTCGTGCCCGACTCCGGCGAGATCCTCTTCGACGGGGCTCGGGTCGACGCCATGGCCGAGACCCAGCGCAGCAGCCTGCGCAGGGACCGCTTCGGCTTCGTGTTCCAGTTCGGCCAGCTCGTCCCCGAGCTCACCGCCGTGGAGAACGTCGCGCTGCCGCTCCTGCTCAGCGGCGTACACCGGAAGCAGGCACTGCCGAAGGCGAGTGCCTGGTTCACGCGCCTCGGCCTGGACGGCCTGGAGCAGCGTCGCTCGGGTGAGCTGTCCGGCGGGCAGGCGCAACGTGTGGCCCTGGCCCGGGGCCTGGTCGCCGAGCCGCAGGTGCTCTTCGCCGACGAGCCGACCGGCGCGCTCGACTCGCTCACCGGCGAGCAGGTGATGGACCTGCTGGTCAGCGCGGCCCGCGAGCTGGGCACCACGGTCATCCTCGTCACCCATGAGGCCAGGATCGCCGCGTACGCGGACCGTGAGGTCATGGTCCGCGACGGGCGCGTGAACGCGCCGGACCGGATCGCCTCATGATCCGCCTCGGGCTCCGCCTCGCCGTGGCCGGCGGTCGCGAGGCGCTCACCCGCCTGCTCGTCATCGCCGCCGCCGTCGCGGTCGGCAGTGGGCTGCTGCTGACCACCCTCGCCGGGGTCAACGCGGTCAACGCCCAGCTCACCCGGTACGCGTCGGTCTATCCCAACGCCTCCACGGGCGGCGACGCCGATCCCCTGTGGTGGTCGACGCGCGAGGATTACTTCCACGGCAAGCAGATCATTCGGATCGACGTCGCCGCGACCGGCCCGGACGCGCCCACCCCGACCGGCGTCCCGAGCACGCCGGGGCCCGGGGAGTACTACGCCTCGCCCGCGTTGCGGAAGCTGCTGGCCGCCCACCCGGCCGACCAATTGGGTGACCGCTACCCGGGGCGCGACATCGGCACCGTCGGTCCGGCCGGATTGACCTCACCGGACACCCTGCTCGTCATCCGGGGCGGCACCCCCGACGAGGTGGCCACGTTGCCCCTCGCCAAGCAGCTCACCACCGTCGGCGACACTCCCGCGCTGCCCGAGACGACGATGAACCTCATCCTGGGCGTGATCGCCGGCGGGCTGCTGTTCCCGTTGCTGATCTTCGTGGGCACCGCCACTCGGCTCAACGCGGCCCGCCGGGAGCAGCGCTTCGCCGCGATGCGCCTGGTTGGCGCCACCCCGAAGCAGATCTCGGTGGTCGCTGCGGTGGAGGCGGCTACCGCCGCCGTCGCCGGCACCGCCCTCGGCTTCGGCCTGTTCTACGCCTTCCGCGGCCCGATGGCGGGCATCCCGTTCACGGGCATGCCGTTCTTCCCCAGCGACATGTCGCTGGGCGTGCTGGACGTCCTGCTGGTGGCGCTCGGCGTTCCGGCCGGCGCGGCGGTGGCGGCCCAGGTCTCGCTGCGCCGCGTACGGATCTCGCCGCTGGGCGTCACCCGGCGGGTCACTCCCCGCGCCCCGCGGGCGTACCGGCTGATTCCGATCCTGCTCGGTGTCGCCGTGCTGTTCTTCGCCATCGGGTTCCGGCCCCCGACATCCGATGGCCAGGCCGCAGTGTTCCTACCCGGCCTGCTGCTCATCATGGCCGGCCTGATCCTCGCCGGCCCCTGGCTGACGATGGTCGGCGCCCGGGTCATGGCCCGGTACGCCAGCCGCCCCGCCACCCTCATCGCCGCGCGACGCCTCGCTGACAACCCGAAGGCCGGCTTCCGGGCGATCAGCGGCATCATGCTCGCGCTCTTCGTGACGAGCGTGGCCGTCGGCGTGATCACCACGATCGTCGCCAACCGCGGCCCGGCACCGGTCGGCTCGACCGAGGCGGGACAGGTGTCGCTCTACCTTCCTGAGGATGCACCGGCGACGCCCGACTCGCTCTTCACCGAGCTGCGCTCGATCAACGGCGTGCGGTCCGCGTTTGCGGTGCGTGAGAACCCGGACTGGATGAGCGCCAGCGAGCCCGGGCTGATCTCGTGCGCCGAGATCCCGAGCGCGTACGGCCGGTGCGCCGAGGGCGCCACCGTCGCCGAGGTGGCGACGGGTCTCATCCCCTTCCGGGAATCGGCGTCGTCCACCAGGGTCTGGCCCGCCGCATCGGTTCCACTCGGTGAACTCCACCAGCTGCCGGTGATGTCGATCCTCGTCGACACGGACGGTTCCGCCGCCACCATCGAGCGCTCGCGCACCATGCTCGAGACCGCCCTGCCGGCCTTCCAGGTGGCGCCGAACGTGCCCGGTGACTTCGAGTCGGACTTCGCCGACACGCTGCGCGGCTGGGAACAGCTGGCGAACGTCATCATCGTCGCCAGCCTGGCGCTCGGCGGGTGCAGTCTCGCGGTCAGCGTGATCGGCGGTCTCACCGAACGCCGCCGCCCGTTCAGCCTGCTGCGCCTCAGCGGCGCGCCGGTGCGGGTCCTGCGCCGGGTGGTGGCGCTGGAGAGTGCCGTGCCGATGCTCGCCGTCGCCGCCGTCGCCATCGGGATGGGCCTCCTCGCCGCCCACCTGTTCTTGCGGGCACAGATGGGCTACACGTTGATCGCGCCGGAGCCACGCTTCTACGTGATCGTCGTCGTCGGGTTGGCCGCCTGCCTCGGTGTCATCGCCTCCACCCTGCCGCTGCTGGACCGGATCACCGGTCCGGAGACCGCCCGCAGCGAGTGATCGTCAGGCCGTGGGCCCGGTGGTCGGCAGCGCGACCACCGGGCCGAGGACGAAGACGGCGGGCGGACGAATGTCCTCGCGGGCGGCGACCGCGCCGATCTCGTCCAGCCGGGCGGGCACCGACCGCTGGTCGGCCTGCCCGGCGTCCTGCACGGCGAGCACCGGAGTCTCCGGGGCACGGCCGTGCTCGATCAACACTGACGCGATCTTGGCGATGGTGTCGACGGCCATCAGCAACACGACGGTGCCCCGGGCCCGAGCCAGCGCCGCCCAGTCGACAAGCGAGTCGGGGTGCCCGGGCGGCAGGTGTCCGGACGCGACGGTGACGTCGTGCGCCACGCCGCGGTGCGTCACCGGTACACCGGCGAGGGCCGGTGCGGCGATGGCGCTGCTCACCCCCGGGACCACTGTCACCGGCACCCCGGCCGCCGTACAGGCCTGCACCTCCTCGTGGCCGCGCCCGAAGACGTACGGGTCGCCGCCCTTGAGCCGGACCACCCGGCGACCGGCTCTGGCGTGCGACACCAGGGCCGCGTTGATCGCCTCCTGGGCCATCGACGGGCCGCGGGGCACCTTGGCGGCGTCGACCACCAGCACGTCGGGGCGCAGCCCGGCGAGCAGCCCCTGCGGGGCCAACCGGTCGACGACCACGACGTCCGCGGCGTCGAGCAGCGCCTTTCCGCGTACCGTGATCAGGTCGTCGGGGCCCGGCCCGCCGCCGACCACAGCGACGGAACCGTGGTCGTGGTCGTGCCCGTGGTGGTGATGGTGGTGGCCGACCGGGTCGTCGGGGTGGTCGTGCGGGCGTTGCGGGCGGCCGACCTTGTCGGCGAAGCCGGGCATCAGCACCCGGTACGCGCAGGTGTCGCAGTTCATCCGGATGTCGCCGCCCAGCGCCTCGGCGTAGCGTTCCCGCACCAGGTCGGCGAGGGCGTCGCAGTCGCCGATCACCTCGGCCACCCGCACGTCCAGGTCCGGGTGGGCGGCGGCGAACTCCGCCGACTGGGCCACGATGCGGTCCGGCAGCACCCCGGCGAACAGGAAGTACGGCGCGACGACGATCCGCCGCGCGCCGAGGCGGCGCAGCCGCTCCAGCACCGCCGGGACCGACGGCTGGGCGAGGGAGATGAACCCCGGCTCGACGCCCGCGTAACCGCGCCCCTCCCAGAGCAGCCGGGCGACCTTCGCGACCTCGGCGTTGGCGTCCGGGTCGGTGGAACCCCGCCCGATCAACGCGACCCACGTGCCGGCCCGGTCGGCGTCGGTCGGCCCAGTGCCGACCCGGTTGGCGTCGGCCAGCGCGGCGTCGATGCGCTCTTCGAGGGCGGTGTGCAGCAGCGGGTGCGGGCCGAGTGGGCGGCCGTAGCGGTAGCTCAGCCCGGGGTGACGCTCCTGCTCACGGGCCATGGCGGCGGGGATGTCGCCCTTGCCGTGTCCGGCGGCGGTGAGCACCAGCGGCAGCGCGACGAGGGCCCGGTGCCCGCGCGCGACGAGTGCGCCGACCGCCTCGGTGAGCGGCGGGCGGGACAGCTCGATGAAGCCGCCCTCGACGTCCCCGACGTCCCCGTGACGGCGGACCCGCTCGACGAGCGCGGCGAACTGGTCGACTCCTGCCGCGCTGCGCGTGCCGTGCCCGACGATGACCAACCCGGTCATGACTTCTCCTCGACGTAGAGCAGGGCGTTGAGGGCGGCGGCGGCGACCGCCGACCCGCCCTTCTCGCCCACGTTGGACACCCCGGGCAGGCCGCTGGCCCGCAGCGCCGCCTTCGACTCGGCGGCACCCACGAAGCCGACCGGCAGGCCGACGACCAGCGCTGGGGCGGCGTCCACTGTGAGTAGTTCCACAAGCGCGGTCGGCGCGCAGCCGACCACCCAGACCGCGCCCGGGCCGACCCGGGTCAGTGCGATCCGCACGGCCGCCGCCGAGCGGGTGATGCCGGCCGAGCGGCCCAGCTCGGCGGTGGCCGGCTCGGCGACCGGGCAGACCAGCTGCAGGCCGGCCCGGGTGATGCCGGCGGCGACCATCGCCACGTCGGTGACCACGGGCGCCCCGGCGCGCAGCGCCGCCAGCCCCGACTCCAGTGCCGCCTCGTCGCAGACCAGCTCGTCGACGTACGCGAGGTCGGCGCTGGCGTGCACCACCCGTTCGGTGACCGCCCGGCTCAGCGGCGGCAGGTGCGACAGGTCGACGCGCTCGCGCAGGATGCGGTACGACTCGACCTCGATGGGATGCACCACCCGGCTCATCGGGCTCCTTTGCAAGGGTCGGGCTCAACGACGCGGATCGCGTCGACCGGGCAGATCTCCAGGCACTCCAGGCAGCCGGTGCAGCGGTCGGCGCGGACCGTCAGGCCGCCGGGGACCGGCCGGATCGCGTGTGTGGGGCAGGTGAGCAGGCAGGCGCCGCAGCCCTGGCAGGCGCCGATCGTCACGAGCGCCACCGGTACCCCCGGGGTGTGACCATCCGGCCGGCGACCAGCCTCGTGTCGCTGTTGCCGACCACCACGACGCTGTACATGTCGACCACTGTCGGGTCCACTGTGGTCAACGTGGCCAGGTGCAGCCGCTCGCCGGGGCGGCTGGCGTTGCGTACCACCCCGACGGGGGTGTCCGGTGGCCGGTGCGCGGCGAGGATGCCGAGCGCCTTGCCGAGCTGCCAGTCGCGTGCCCGGCTGCGCGGGTTGTAGAACACCGTCACGAAGTCACCCTCGGCGGCCGCGGTCACCCGCCGCTCGATGACCTCCCACGGCGTGTGCAGGTCGGACAGGCTCAGGTAGGCGTGGTCGTGGCCGAGCGGGGCACCGAGCAGCGCCCCGGCGGCCAGCGCGGCGGTCACCCCGGGCACACCCACCACGTCGATCCGCTCGTCGGCGTACTCCAGGGCGGGGCTGGCCATCGCGTACACCCCGGCGTCGCCGGACCCGACCAGCGCGACCGCCCGGCCGGCGACGGCCTCGGCGACGGCGGCGCGGGCCCGTTCCTCCTCCGCGCCCAGGCCGCTGGACAGCACCCGGGTGCCGGGGCGGAGCACGTCGCGGACCTGGTCGAGGTACTGGTCCAGCCCGACCACCACGGCCGCGCGCCGCAGCTCGGCCACCGCGCGGGGGGTACGCAGGTCGGCGGCACCCGGTCCGAGACCGACCACGGCGAGGCGGCCACGCGGCGCGTGCCGGGCCACCGCCACAGTGGCCATCGCCGTCGCGGTCTTTCCCACCAGGAGCGTCGAGTCGTCGGCCCGGCCGTCCGGGCCGAGCAGCGCCGCCGCCTCCGACACGCTCGGCGTGCCGACCGCGGCGCGGACCACCTCGCTGGGATGCGGCACGTCGACAGTGGCCAGCCGCGTCGCCGGCCAGGTCACCAGGGGTACGCCGAGCGCGTCGGCGGTGCTCAGGATGCCCGCCTCGTCGGCTTTGACGTCGGCGCTGGCCAGGCAGCGCAGGCTCGCCGGGTCGAGGCCGGCCTCGGCCAGCACCCGGTGCAGCAGCTCGGTCACCTCGGCGGCCGGTACGCCCCGACTCGCGCCCACCCCGGCGACCAGCGACGGTGGCCGCAGCACGGCGGTCCGCGCGTCGAGTGGCACCACCCGGTCGGTGACCAGCAGCCGGTAGCGGCCGTCCACGGCGTCCTCGTCGGTGGTCCGGACGTTCGGGGGCAGGGCGGGCAGCGGCCAGTCGGCGTCGGCGACCAGCCGGACCGGCTCACCGTCCAGGATGGCCCGGGACACCGCGGCGACCGCGCCCTGCACGGGCCAGCCGAGGGTGTCCAGCCCCGGCAGGCCGACCGCATCGGTGGCGGTGGTGATCACGGGTCGGGCGTCCAGCATCGCGCCTACCTGCTCGGCGAGGTCGTTGCCGCCGCCGGCGTGCCCGCCGAGCAGCGCCACGGCGTGCCGGGCGGCCTCGTCGACGACCACCACGGCAGGGTCGCTGCGCTTGTCGGTGAGCAGCGGCGCGAGGATCCGCACCACCGCGCCGGTGGCCAGGAACGCGACCACCGCGTCGCACTCGGCCCAGGCGCCGCGCAGCGCGTCGGCCGCGCTCTCCCCCTCGACCAGTCGGGCGTGTGGCCAGGCGGTGGCCAGGGTGTCGGCGTGCCGTCGGCCGGCGGCGGTGGCCGCCACCAGGCCGATCCGGGCGGGCGGGTTCTGGTCGGTCACGGGCGCTCCCCGGTGAGGACGACCACCGGGTTGGTGGCCGCGAGGCGGATCGACCCGCCGGGCAGGTCGGCGAGGCGGGCGGCGGAGAGCTGGCTGCCCTCGACCGTGTAACCGGCGGCGCGCAGCAGGCCAACGGCCGGTGCGACCCGGTCCAGTGCGGCCAGGGTCAGCACCACCCGCTCGGGTTGGCGGGCCACCACGGCGGCGAGGGTGTCGGCGCCGCCACCGCCGACGAAGACCGCGTCCGGCTCGGGGAGGCCGGCCAGCGCCTGCGGGGCTCGCCCGGTGACGAGCCGGACGTGCACGGCGTGCGCGGCGGCGTTGGCCCGGATCGCCGCGCCGGCTGCGGGGTCCTGTTCGACGGCGAGCACGGCCGCGCCGAGCAGCGCGCACTCGATGCCGACCGAGCCGCTGCCCGCGCCGACGTCCCACACCAGCCGGCCCAGTCGGGGTCGCAGCCGGGCGATGACGAGGGCCCGCACCTCCGACTTGGTGATCATGGAGTCGCGGTGGACGTACCGGGTCTCCGGCAGGGCCCATCCGCCGGGCGGCGCGGCGGCCGGCTGGTTGTCCGCGCGCATTCCGGCAGCGGTGACCGGATCGGGCGCGGCGTCGGAGGCCGTCTCGGCGTCGGGGACGGTCTCGGCGTCGGCGAGGCTGAGCAGAACGTGCGGGTCGGCCCACGCTGCGGCGGCGGCCTGCGCGGGGGTCACCTCGCGGATCCGTTCGGCGTCGGTGCCGAGGTGCTCGGCCACCAGCAGGCGGCGGGACCATCCGACCAGGCCGGCGCCCACCTCGGCCGCGCCCGCGCCGGGTGCGGTGAGCACCGCGACCAGCGGCAGCGCCCGACAGGCGTTCAGGGCCGGTCGGAGGTCACGGCCGTGCGCGGTGACCACTGCGGCGCCGTCCCAGGGCACGCCGGCACGGGCGAACGCGGCGGCCACACTGGACACCGCCGGCACCACCCGCAGCGGCAGCCCGGCCGCGCGCAGCCGCCGGACGATGCCGAACAGGCCGGGGTCGCCGCTGGCCAGCACGACGGCCGGCACCCCGGCGGCGACCGCGTCGGCCAATCGGCGCACGGCGGGGGCGAGCGGTCCGAGGGTGACGGTCTGCGCACCGGCCGGTACGGGCACCGCCGCCAGGTGCCGGGCGGCCCCGACGACCAGCCCGGCGGCCGCCAGCACCGGCGCGAGCGCGGGGTGCGCGGGAGCACCCGCGGCGTCCAGACCGACCACGCTCACCGGGGTCATCGGGGCCACCGGCCGGACGACGCGACGACGCGCGCACCAGCGAAGTCGACCATCGCCACGTCGACGGTGACCGTCGGGCCGCCGAAGCGCCGCAGCACCTGGCGGACCCGCTGGCAGAGCAGGTCACCGGCCGGGGCGAGCAGCCCGGCGGCCTCCCACAGCTCGTACGCGTGCCGTCCGGTGTTCGCCTCGGTCACGGCGGCGACGAGCGACGCGTCGCCACCGGCCTCGGCAGTCACGGACCCGAGCAGGGACAGGTCCACAGTGGAGCGCGTGTAGTGCGTCATCAGCACCCCGGCGGCGAGTTTGGCCAGCTTGCCGGCCATGCCGACGAAGACCACCCCAGTCATGCCGTCACCCACCGCGGCGGTCACCGCGGCGCCGGTGAAGTCGCCGACCTCGACGAAGCAGACCTCGGGCAGTTCGGGCAGCAGCGCCCGGGCGGCCCGCTCGGTACGCCCACCGGTGCAGAGCACCACCGTCGGCTCGCCCTGGGCGGCCATCACGTGCACGGCCTGCACGACGCTGGCCCGCCAGGACGCGGTGGAGAACGGGCGGACGATGCCGGTGGTGCCGAGGATCGAGATCCCACCGAGGATGCCGAGCCGCCGGTTGGTGGTCTTGCGGGCCATGATCTCGCCCCGGGGCACGCTGATCACCACGCGTACGCCGACCTCGCTGAGGTCGACCACCTCGGCCACCGCGTCGCCGATCATCCGGCGGGGAGTGTCGTTGATCGCCGGGCCGCCGACCGCGAGCCCCAGACCGGGTTTGGTGACAGTGCCGACGCCGGCACCACCGGCGAGCCGCAGGCCGGGGACGTCGGTCCAGTCCACGGTGGCGGTCAGCTCGGCCCCGTGGGTGACGTCCGGGTCGTCGCCGGCGTCCTTGACCACCACCGCCTCGGCGCGCACCGGTGGGGTGCCGGTCACCTCGCAGCGTTCCACTCCGAAGCGCACCCGCCGCCCGGCCGGCAGACCGATCTCCACGTCCGGCTGAATCTCCCCGGTGACCAGCGCGGTGACCGCGGCCTTGGCCGCCGCCGTCGCGCAGGCGCCGGTGGTCCAGCCGGTACGCAGCGCGGTGGGCCGCACCTTCGCGGTCCGTGGCAGGTCCGGCTCACGCAGCGGCGGCTCGGCGTACGTCAAGGTGTGCCTGTTCCTCCGGCGCGACCGCCGGCCTGGCGGCGCAGCTCGGCGCGGGCGGCCGGCTCCGCCCGCCGGAAGGTGTGGAAGTGCCCGGGGTGGTACAGGTGCGAGCGGGTGCCCTCGGCGGCGAGGGCCGGCCCGACGAGGAACAGGGTGTGCTTCCACAGCTTGTGCTGTTTGACCGTCGCCTCCAGGGTGCCGACAGTGCAGCGCACCACCAGCTCGTCGGGCCAGGTCGCCTGGTACGCGACCACGGCCGGGGTGTCGTCGGTGTAGCCGCCGGCCAGCAGCTCGGCCTGCACCTGCCCGGAACGGGCGGCGGAGAGGAACAGCGCCATCGTGGTGCCGTGCCGGGCGAAGTCCCGCACCCGCTCGCCGGGCGGCATCGGGGTCTTGCCACCCTCCAGGCGGGTGAGGATCACCGACTGGGCCACCTCGGGCACTGTCAGCTCCCGCCCGACGATCGCCGCGACGGCGGTGAACGAGGAGACCCCGGGCACGATCTGGACGGCCAGGCCGAGCGCCCGGCACAGCTCCAGTTGCTCCTGCACCGCACCCCACAGCGCCGGGTCGCCGGAGTGGATCCGCGCCACGGTCAGCCCCTGCTCGGCGGCACGCTGGTAGAGCGGCAGCACCCCCTCGATGGGCAGCTGCGACGAGTCGATCACCTCCGCGTCGGGGCGGGCGTGGTCGAGCACGTCGGCGTGCACCAGGCTGGCCGCCCAGATCACGATGTCCGCCTCGGCGATCACCCGGGCGGCCCGCAGGGTCAGCAGGTCCGCCGCCCCCGGCCCGGCACCGACGAACCACACAGTTCCGTCGCTGGTCACAGCTTTCCTCCTCGGTGGTCGCGGCGGGCCGGGACCAGCAGCGTCGACAGGTACGGCAGGTCGTGCTCGGCGTCGTCGACCGGGCCGATCCGTTCACCGGGCAACCCCAGGCTGCGCCCGAGCACCGCGTCGGAAAGCCGGCCCTGTCGGCGCAGCTCGGCGAGCAGCTCCGGGTGCCGCCGCCAGCCCTTGTAGGCGACCACGGTGCCCGGCCCGGCGAGGGCGTCGGCGAACAACGCCAGACCCGCGGTGGCGGGCAGCAGGGTCAGCGGTTCGCGTCCCTCACAGAGCGGGGTGCCGCTGCGCGCCGCGAGCTCCTGCATCGCGGTGATGCCGGGAACGGTGGTCACCCACACGGCCGGGCGCAGGGCGCGCACGCTCTGAGCCAGGTAACCGAAGGTGGAGTAGACGTTGGGGTCACCGATGGTGGCGAACGCCAAGGACCGCGCGCCCGCGTCGATCGCCTCGACCACCACCCGGGCCGCGTCGTCCCACGCGGCCGCCCGGCGGGCGGTCACCCCGCCCCTGTCGTCCAGGGCGAACGGCAGCCGGCGCAGCCGGTCCACAGCGACGTGAGACCGAACAGTCGCCTCGGCCCGCCCGGCGTCCGCACCCGGCGGCGTCGCGGCGACGGTCACCGTGGGTTCGACCCGGTCCGCCATCACGGGTACGAAGACGACGTCGGCCTCGCGCAGCACCCGCACCGCCTTGACGGTGAGCAGTTCCGGGTCGCCGGGGCCGACACCCACCCCGGTCAGCGTGGCGTCGGCGCTCATCGGCACGCCTCGACGAGCCGGCGGGCCGCGTCGGGCTGACCGGCCCAGTGGGTGTGCAGGTAGGAGGCGTGCACCCGACCGCTCACGAAGCCGTGCGGGGTGTCGTCCCAGCGCCACGCCGGCCGGTCGCCGTGCCCCGGGTCGGTGGTGGTGCGGTGGAACTCGTGTCCGCGTACCGGCTCGCCGGCGCGGGCCACCGGGGAGTCGGTCACCGCCACGGCCTCGCGGTAGCCGAGGGTGAGCCGGCCGGTCATCCGGGCGGTCAGGTCCAGCCGTCCGCACATCGGTACGCCGTCCAGGGACCGCCCGAGATAGAGCAGCCCGGCGCACTCGGCCACGATCGGCCCGTCGAAGTCGGCCAGCTCGGCGCGGAGCGTGGCGTTGCCGGCCAGCGCCTGGGCGTACGCCTCGGGGAAGCCGCCGCCGATGACCAGCGCGCGGGTGCCGGCGGGCAGCGCCGGGTCGCGCAGCGGGTCGACGGTCACCACGTCCGCGCCGGCCGCGGTGAGCAGCTCGGCGGTCTCCGCGTAGGAGAAGGTGAAGGCCGGACCACCGGCGAGCGCGACCACTGGCCGCTCGACGCCGGCCGGCCCACCGACGGCGGTGACCGGGTCCCACGCGGGGGCGGTCAGCGGCGCGGCGGTCCGGGCCAGGTCGAGCACGGCGTCGAGGTCCACTGTGGCCTCGACCAGCTCGGCGAGCGCGGTGACGATCGCCAGGGACTCGGGAGCCCGCTCGGCGACCGGCACCAGCCCGAGGTGCCGGGCGGGCGCGGCCACCTCGGCGGCGCGGGTGACCGCCCCGAGCACCGGTACGCCCACCTCGGCGAGGGCATCGCGCAGCAGGGTCTCGTGCCGGGGTGAACCGACCCGGTTGAGGATCACCCCGCCGATCCGGACCGCCCTGTCGAACGCGGCCATGCCGAGGGTGAGGGCGGCGGCCGACCGACCCTGCGCCGTGGTGTCCAGCACCAGCAGGACGGGTGCCTCGATCAGCCGGGCGACGTGCGCGGTGGAGGCGTAGTCCCGGCGGCCGACGGCGCCGTCGTGCAGGCCCATGACGCCCTCCACCACGGCGATGTCGGCGGGCGTGGGGACGCTCGCTCCGTGGCGCAGCAGACCGGCGATCCGTTCCGCCCCGACCAGGAACGGGTCGAGGTTGCGCCCGGGCCGGCCGGCGGCGAGGGCGTGGTAGCCGGGATCGATGTAGTCGGGGCCGACCTTGTGCGGGCTGACCATCAGGCCACGACGGCGCAGCGCGGCGAGCAGCCCGGTGGCGATGGTCGTCTTGCCGTGGCCACTGGCCGGTGCGGCGACGACGACCCGGGGCAGCGGCCACGGGTCGGTGGTTGTGGTCACCACTCGATGCCCTTCTGGCCCTTCTGGCCGGCGTCCATCGGGTGCTTGACCTTGGTCAGCTCGGCCACCAGGTCGGCGGCGGCGACCAGGCGCGGGTCGGCGTCCCGTCCGGTGATGACGACGTGCTGGAAGCCGGGCCGGTCGGCCAGGGCGGCGACCACCTCGTCGACGTCCACCCAGCCCCACTTCATCGGGTAGGTGAACTCGTCCAGCACGTACAGCCCGTAGCGTTCGGCGGCCAGGTCGCGCTGGATCTGCCGCCAGCCCTCCAGGGCGTCGGCGGCGTGGTCGGCGTCGCCGCCGCGCTGGATCCAGGACCAGCCCTCACCCATCTTGTGCCAGGCGACCGGCGCGCCCTGGCCGGTGCGCTCGTGCACCTCGCCGAGCGCCCGGAAGGCGTTCTCCTCCCCCACCCGCCACTTGGCGCTCTTGACGAACTGGAACACGCCGATCGGCAGACCGGCCGTCCAGGCTCGCAACGCCAACCCGAAGGCGGCCGTCGACTTTCCCTTCATCTGTCCGGTGTGGACGATCAGCAGTGGGCGGTGCCGCCGCTGCCGGGTCGTCAACCCGTCGGCGGGCACCACGCTCGGCTGTCCCTGCGGCATCAGCACTGTTCCCTTCGGGCGGTCCTGCGGTTGCGGTCGGTCATCGGTGCCCGTCGTCAGGCCGCGACGGGAAGCGCGCTGCCGCGGGTGTCGGGGTGGGTGAGGGCGGCCAGCGGGTGGTGCGGGGCACCCAGCTGGGTGGCCAGTCGACGCGCCAGGTTGAGGCGTACGGGGCCGGTCTCGCAGTCGACGACGACGCAGGGCGCACCGGTCGCCGCGAGCACTGCCGCGGCTGCCGCGGCGCGGTCCAGCGGGCGGGTGCCCGCAGTGGCCCGGCCGTCGGTGACGACAAGGACGAGCGGACGCCTCCTCGGGTCGCGCAGGCGCTCCACCCGCAGCAGGTCGGCGGCCGCGAGCAGCCCCTCGGCCAGCGGCGTACGCCCACCGGTGGGCAACTCGGCCAGCCGGGTCGAGGCGGCCAGCACCGACGACGTGGCCGGCAGCAACGTCTGCGCCTCGGCGCCCCGGAAGGCGATCACCGCCACCTTGTCCCGCCGCTGGTACGCGTCGGTGAGCAGGGCGAGCACCGCGTCCTTCACGGTGGTCATCCGCTGCCGGGCACCCATCGAGCCGCTGGCGTCCACCACGAACAGCACCAGGTTGCCCTCCCGCCCCTCCCGGACCGCCTCCCGCACGTCGTCCGGGCGCAACCGCAGCGGGCCGGTCAGCCGTCCCCGGGATGCCTGGTGCGGCGCGGCGGCGCGGACCGTCGCCGGCAGGTGCAACGCCCCGACCCGGCCGGTCGGCACCCGGGCCCCGGTCGTGCGCCCCCGCCCGGTGCGGGCCCGCGAACGCCGGCCCGGCACGCCGTCACCGACGCCGGGCGCGGTGAGCACCCGCGCCTTCAGACCACCTCGGGGTACGGCCACCGGCTGCGCGTTCTGATCGCTGTTGCGCCGCCGGTGCGGGTCGTCGTCGCCACCGTCGCCCGCTGGCCGGCCCGCGTTCTGACCGTGTCCGTCCCGATCATCGGCCGGGCCCTGCGGCCACCCGTCGTCAATGCTGCCTGGTCCCTCGGCGCTCCCGGCCGGGCCGGCGTCGTCGCGGGCCGCCGAGTGCTCGGCCGAACCGGCTTCACCCTGGTCGGCTCCGTCGCCGCTGACGCCGGGATCGCCGCCGGCAGAGCCGCTCCCGTCGGGGCCGCCCTGCGGGCCACCACCGCCAGCCGGACCACCACCGCCCTGCGGGCCACCGCCGTTCGGGCCATCGTCGGGTCCACTGTCGTCCGGCTCGTCCGGGTGGGCGTCCTGGGCACGCTGCAACGCCTCGTCCAGGCGCTTCTCGTCCAGCCCGGGGGTGTCGAACGGGTCGCGGCGGCGGCGGTGCGGCAGGGCCAGTCGGGCGGCCACCCGGACGTCGTCGATGCTCACCCGATCCCGGCCGTGCCACGCGGCGTGGGCCAGGGCGGTACGGGCGGTGACGATGTCGGCGCGCATCCCGTCCACATCGAACGCGGCGCACACGTCGGCGATCTGCCGCAGCGCGGCGTCCGGAAGTCGTACCCCGGGAAGCCGGCGTCGGGCGGCGGCCACCTGGCCGGCGATCTCCGCGTCGGCGTCGGCCCACCGGGCGGCGAACCCGGCCGGGTCGGCGTCGGCGGCGAGCCGACGGCGGACCACCTCGACCCGGACCTCCGGGTCCCGGCTGGCGCCCACCTCGACGGTGAGCCCGAACCGGTCGAGCAACTGCGGACGCAGCTCCCCCTCCTCCGGGTTCATCGTGCCGACAAGCAGGAATCGGGCCGCGTGGCTGACCGAGACGCCTTCGCGCTCGACGTGACTGCGGCCCATCGCCGCCGCGTCCAGCAGCAGGTCCACGAGGTGGTCGTGCAGCAGGTTGACCTCGTCGACGTAGAGCACCCCCCGGTGGGCGGCGGCGAGCAGACCCGGCTCGAAGGCGCGTACGCCCTCACCGAGGGCCTTCTCCAGGTCCAGCGAGCCGACCACCCGGTCCTCGGCGGCGCCGACCGGCAGCTCGACGAGCCGGGCGGGACGCGTCTCGGCGGCAGCACCGGCCGGATGCGGCCCGTCCGGGCAGGCCGGGTCCGGCTCGGCCGGGTCACAGCCGAAGCGGCAGCCGGCCACCCGGCGGACCGGGGGCAGCAGCGCGGCGAGTGCCCGAACGGCGGTGGACTTCGCGGTCCCCTTCTCCCCCCGGACCAGGACACCGCCGATCGCCGGGGACACCGCGTTGAGCAGCAGCGCCAGCCGCATGTCCGCCATGCCGAGCACCGCACTGAACGGGAAAACGGTCATGCCCGGTCCTCCAGGTCGCCCTCACTGGCCAGGTACGTGTCGCGCAGCCGGTCCAGGGTGGCCAGTTCGGGTTTGGCCCACAGCCCCCGGTCGGCGGCCTCCAACAGCCGTTCGGTGATGCCGCGCAACGCCCACGGGTTGGACTGCTCCAGGAACTCCCGGGTGGTGTCGTCGAACAGGTACGCGGCGGCCAGGTGCTCGTACATCCAGTCGTCGACCACGCCGGCGGTGGCGTCGTAGCCGAACAGGTAGTCCACCGTGGCGGCCAGCTCGAACGCGCCCTTGTAGCCGTGTCGGCGCATCGCGGCGATCCACTTCGGGTTGACCACCCGGGCCCGGAACACCCGCCGGGTCTCCTCGCCCAGCGTGCGGGTGCGCACGTCGTGCGGCATCGCCGAGTCACCCACGTACGCCTGCGGTGACGTGCCGGTGAGGTGGCGGACCATCGCCACCATGCCGCCGTGGTACTGGAAGTAGTCGTCCGAGTCGACGATGTCGTGCTCGCGGGTGTCCTGGTTCTTCACCGCCACCGCGATCCGGGCGAAGGAGCGTTCCATGTCGACGCGCGCCTCCCGCCCGTCCAGGCCCCGGCCGTAGGCGTAGCCGCCCCACACCGCGTACACCTCGGCCAGGTCCGCGTCGCTGCGCCACGTCCGGGCGTCGATCAGAGGCAGCAGGCCCGCGCCGTACGCCCCGGGCTTCGAGCCGAAGATCCGGGCTGTCGCCCTCCGCTCGTCACCGTGCTCGGCGAGGTCGGCGGCGACGTGCGCCCGCAGGTAGTTCTCCTCGTCCGGCTCGTCCAGGGCGGCGACCAGCCGCACGGCATCGTCGAGGAGCGCCACCACGTGCGGAAACGCGTCGCGGAAGAACCCGGAGATGCGCACTGTCACGTCGACGCGCGGCCGGCCCAACTCGGCGGTCGGCACCACCTCGATGCCGGTGACCCGCCGGGACCGCTCGTCCCACACCGGCCGGCAACCCAGCAGCGCGAGCACCTCGGCGATGTCGTCACCCTGGGTGCGCATCGCGCTGGTGCCCCACACGGTCAAACCCACCGAGCGGGGGTACGCCCCGGTGTCCGCGAGGTGCCGGGCCAGCAGCGAGTCCGCGAGGGCCACCCCGACGTCCCAGGCGTTGCGGCTGGGGATGGCCTTGGGGTCGACGGAGTAGAAGTTGCGGCCGGTGGGCAGCACGTTGACCAGGCCCCGGGTGGGTGAACCGGACGGGCCGGGCGGCACGAACCGGCCGTCGAGCGCGCCGAGGGTGTTGGTCAGCTCGTCGGTGGTGCGATCCAGCCGGGGCACCAGCTCGGTGGCGGCGAAGTGCAGCACGGCGGCGACGTCCGGGATCGGCTGGCCGGTCACCTCCGCGACCACCGCGCCGACGGCCTCGGCATCCCAGCCGAGCGTCTCCATGCCGATGACCAACCGTCGGGCGAGCGCCTCGATCAGGTCGACGGCGTCGGCGGCGGTGCCGGCCGGCCCGTCCACCACGTCGGTCAGCGCCGTGGGCACCGCCAGTCGTTCACCCGGTGTCGCGAGCAGCGCCTGCTCGTCGAGGGAGTACGCGACGGCGAGCGCCTGCCGCAGGCCGGGCAGGGCGCGGGCACCGCCCCAGATCTGGGGGGCGCGCAGCACCGCGAGGACCAGGTTGACCCGGGGCTCACCGGTGGGCGCGTCGGCGAGGATGTGCAGCCCGTCGCGGATCTGCACGTCCTTGACCTCGCAGAGGTACCCGTCGAGGTGCAGCACGAACTCGTCGAAGTCGTCGGCGTCGGGCATCGCCTCGGCGTGCAGGTCGTGGTGCAGCTCGGCGGCGCGTACGAGGTCCCAGATCTGCGCTCGCACGGTGGGCACCTTGGCCGGATCGAGGGCCTGCACTGTGGCGTACTCGTCGAGCAGTTGTTCCAGTTTGGCCAGATCACCGTAGGTCTCGGCGCGGGCCATCGGCGGCACCAGGTGGTCGATCACCACGGCGTGCGCCCGGCGCTTGGCCTGGGTGCCCTCACCGGGGTCGTTGACGATGAACGGGTAGACCAGCGGCAGGTCGGCGAGGACCGCGTCGGGCGCGCAGTCGGCGGCCAGTCCGAGGCCCTTGCCGGGCAGCCATTCGAGGGTCCCGTGCTTGCCCAGGTGCACCACGGCGTCCGCGCCGAAGCCGCCGTCGGCGACCGGCGCGGCCAACCAGCGGTACGCGGCCAGGTAGTGGTGACTCGGCGGCAGGTCCGGGTCGTGGTAGATGGCGATCGGGTTCTCCCCGAAGCCGCGCGGCGGCTGGATCAGCAGCACCACGTTGCCGAAGCGCAAACCGGCGAGCACGATGTCGCCGCTCTCGGTGTAGAGCTGGCCGGGCGGCTCACCCCAGTGCTCCCGCATCCGCTCGCGCAGCTCGGCCGGGACCTGGTCGAACCAGCGCCGGTACGTCCGTCCCGGTATCCGGGCCTCGGCGGCGGCCAACTGCTCCGGCGTGAGCCATTCCACGTCGTGACCACCGGCGGCGATCAGCGCGTGGATCAGCGCGTCGCCGTCCTCGGGCGGCGGCGCGTCACCCAGGTCGTAACCCGCCTCGGCGAGTGCGGCGAACAGTCGGACCGCCGAGACCGGGGTGTCCAGCCCGACGGCGTTGCCGACCCGGGAGTGCTTGGTGGGGTACGAGCTGAGGACGACGGCGACCCGCTTGTCGGCGTTGGGCACGTACCGCAGCCGGGCGTGGCGCACGGCGATCCCGGCGACCCGGGCGGCCCGCTCGGCGTCGGCGGCATAGACCGAGAGCCCGTCGGCGTCGATCCGCTTGAACGAGAACGGCACGCTGACGATCCGGCCGTCGAACTCGGGGATGGCCACCTGCATCGCCGCGTCCAACGGGGACAGCCCGGCGTCGCTGCCGGCCCACTGCTCACGGGTGCTGGTCAGGCAGAGCGCCTGGATGATCGGCACGTCCAGGGCGGCCAGGGCGCCCACGTCCCAGGCGTCCTCGTCGCCGCCCCCGGACGCGTCGGCGGCGACCGCGCCACCGGCCGCGAGCACGGTGACCAGCAGCGCGTCGCAGCGGGCAAAGAGGCCCAGCGGGCCCGCGCCCGTGGTCAGGCCGCGCAGCGAGCCGCAGAAGATCGGCAGCGGGTTGCCGCCGGCTTTGTCAACCGCGTCCGCGAGGACGTCGACGAAGTCCGTGTTGCCGGCGAGGGCATGCGCCCGGTAGAAGACGATCCCCACGGTGGGCCGCTGCGGGTCGGTCGGGTGCTCGCCGTGCACGCCGTACGCCGGGGTCGGTGCGGGCGGGGCGAACCCCTCGCCGGTGAGCAGCACCGTGTCGGAGAGGAAACGGGCCAGCTGCGCGAGGTTGTCCGGCCCACCCTCGACCAGGTACGCCAGCGCCTGGGTGACAACCCCGGACGGCACCGTGGAGATGGCCATCAGCTCCGCGTCGGGCAGCGCCTCGCCGCCCAGCACGACCGTCGGCACGCCGGTGGCGAGCACCGCGGCGAGGCCGTCCGGCCAGGCCTGTCGGCCGCCGAGCAGGCGTACGACGACGAGGTCGACCCCGTCGAGCAGGGCGGGCACCTCGTCGGTGGCGACCCGGGCGGGGTTGGCCAGGCGGTAGTCGGCGCCGCTGGCGCGGGCGGCCAGCAGATCGGTGTCGGCGGTGGAGAGCAGCAGGATGCGCACGGCAGGCTCCGGAGAGTGACGCCCTGGCCGCTACGGAGGCGGCCTGGACGAAGCGGGTGGGTGCGGCGTCAGCCGGTACGACGGCGCGGCCGGCTCGCCGACGCGTGCGTCGGGGCCGGTCAGCGCCGGGCGCTCAGCTCAGCGGGACCGGTAGCCGACGCCGGCGACCTGGAGCACGCCGACGAGGCCGGTCCGGAGCATGCTGGTCCGGCCGGTCGTGGGTGCGGTGCGGCGCCCGCGATGCGGGTCATGACGATGCTCGTCGATGAATGAGACGCCGTGCGTCATCGGGTCCTCCTCGGGTGTCCACGCCCTGGGGTACGTCCCGACGGCCGAAGTATCCTGGCTTCCGGATCGACGCTCTCCCCCGGCCTTCCAACCGCAGACACACGGCCGTGACTCACGAGGGGGGATCGCTCCCCGGTGACAGTGGCGGGACCGCGTCGGAATCGCACCGACTTCCTTCACTGCCGTCAGGCCGCGAATGCTGCCACACCCCTCCGCCGCCGGTCAACGCCGGTCCGGCCCCGCCGGGCGGACGCTGCCCATCGAGGGTCAGCGATTGCCGTGAGCGCGGACCCACACGCCGCAATGCCCCGGATCAATGCCGGACGCCCTTTGCTCTGCTTACCAATGTGCACCGGGCACGGAGCGTCACCGGTGCACATTGGTAAGCAGAGCAAAGGATGGCCGCACACACTCTGGCCTGCGCCGATTGCCCGGCCGGGCGGTGCCGTGCGGCACCCTCGCCTAGAATCAGCGAACGCCACAGCAGTGTCCGCGATCAATCTCGGAGTTCGATCACCGTGGTCGCCCCACAGTTCCATCACCTGGCGGGTCGGGTCTGGCTCTGTCCGGGCGATCCGGCCCCGGAGGCGGTCCAGGCCGGCGTCGCCGTCGTGGCCGACGAGCGCGGCAGTGTGATGATCGACGCCGGGCAGAGCCCCGCGCACGCCCGCGAGATCCAGGCCGCGCTGACCGCCGCCGGGCTACCCCGACCGCGCTGGCTCGTCTACACCCACCACCACTGGGACCACGTCTGGGGCGCCTGCGCCTGGCCGGGAGTCGAGATCGTCGGGCACGAGACGGCCGTGCCGCTGCTGCGCGCCGAAGCCGCCCGACCGTGGAGTCACCGCTACCTGGACGAGCAGGTACGCGCCAATCCCCGCCTCGCCCCGAGCTTCCGGGCCCGGGCGCGCGCCGTGGACTCCTGGGAGGATTTCGACATCCTGCCGCCCACGCGGGTCTTCGCCGATGTGGACGAGCTGCCGGTCGGGGTCGGGCTACGCCACGTCGGCGGCGGGCACGCACCGGATTCGACAGTCGTGCTGGTGCCCGACTCGGGCGTCATGCTGCTGGGTGACTGCTTCTACCCACCGCCGGCGCACCTGCGCCAACCCGAGGACGGTCTCGACCTGGGCCTGGTCCGGCGACTGCTCGACGAGGACTACCACTGGTACGTGTCCAGCCACGCCGAGCCGATGACGCTTGAGCAGGCCCGTTCAGCCGTCGACGCTGCCTGAGCAGGAGAGCCTCAGCGGGCGTGCCGTTCCGGGTGCGCCCGGCTCCAGGTGCGCATCCGTTCGGGGTAGCCGGTGCGCGCCGCCTCGTACAACGGCACCGCGTGCTTGCGGGCGATGGACCCCGCCGCGCGCGGCGTGCCGGTACGACGACGGATCCACTCGCCGTCGTGAGCGATCGCCACCACTGTGGTGTCCGTCGCAGTGGTCTCCGGCTCCAGGTAGAACTCCACCCCCCGCCGGCTGGCGACGAACTCCTCCAGCGCCGCGAGATCCTCGCGGGTCGCCTCCCGGTCCAGCTTCGTCGGGGTCGCCTCGGCACCCCGCGACCGGCGGTTGAACCAGCTCATGACCAGCCCCTCTCCTCGACGCCCCTCCAGTGCAGCACCGAATCCTGGCAATACGCTGCACGCCGGATGGGAGACAGCTGACCCGCGCCGAAAAGGACGGGTGGAACCACCGGGGCGTACGCGGTGTCATGAGTGTGATCCGAACGGAGGTTTCCCCCTGGACGACGACGCTCTCGTCACCCGCGCCCGGGCCGGTGACCTGGAGGCGTACGACCTCCTGGTCGCCCGGCACACCGCGTCCGCACACCGGACGGCGGTGCTGCTCGGCGCGGGATCGGACTCCGAGGACGTCATCCAGGAGGCGTTCGTGAAGGCGTACCGCAAGCTGTCCCGTTACCGGGGCGAGTCGTCGTTCCGATCGTGGCTGCTCGCGATCGTCGCCAACGAGACCCGCAACCTGCACCGGTCCCGCGGGCGGCGGGACGGGCTCGTCCTGCGGGCCGCGGCGGCGGACCCGACGTCCGAGGTCGCCGAGGACGGGGCGGTCGACGCCGTCCTCGCCGGGGAGCGCCGCGCCTCACTGGTGCAAGCCCTGCGTCAACTCCCGGTACGCGACCGCGAGGTGATCGTCTGCCGGTTCTTCCTCGACCTCAGCGAGGAGGAGACGGTGGCGGCGCTGGGGTGGCCCCGGGGCACTGTCAAGTCGCGCACGTCCCGGGCGCTGGCGAAGCTTCGCGGCCTGCTCGACCGCGAGGAGGTCCGGCATGGGTGACCTCGAACGGGAGCTGCGCGACCTTTCCGCCTGGCTGGAGACCCCCGACGCGCCCGACGTGACAGCTCGCGTCCGCGTACGCCTCGACAGGCCGGCGCGCCGGTGGCGTCCGCTCGCCGCGGCGGCGCTGGTCGCCGTGGTCGTGGCGGTGGTGCCCCCGACCCGTGCCGCCGTCGCCGACGCTGTCACGGGGCTGCTGCGCTTCGCCGGTGTCAGCATCGCCACCACACCCGCCCGGACGTTGCCCGACGGCACATCGTCGCCGTTGCCCGGTCAGCGGTCCATCACTCTGGACGAGGCCCAACGGGCGGTGCGGTTCCCGATCCGCCAACCCGCGAAGCTGGGCCCACCCGAGCGGGTGCTGGTCGCCGACCCCGACGCCACGGGCGCCTGCCGGGTGGCGACGTTGCTGTACGACGGGGGCGCACTGCGCGTCGACGCGTTCGACGGTCGTCTCAATCTGGCCTTCCACAAGGAGGTCACGCCGCCGGGAGCGGACTGGGTCCAGGTCAACGGCGACTTCGCCATCTGGGTCGACGGGCCACACGTGCTGTCGTACGTGGACCGCGCGGGCGAGGTCCGCCAGGAGACCGCCCGACTGGCCGCCTCGACCCTGATCTGGCAGGAGGGCGACGTGAGCTACCGGCTGGAGGGTGCCGTCGGCAAGGCGGAGGCGATCGAGATCGCCCGCTCGCTGCGCTAGGGCGGAACCTGGCGGGCACGGCCGGTGTCATGACGGTGCGACGAGCCGTCGACGCGTACCGGAAGGGGCGAGATGGGTTCCTGGGGCAGATTGGTGCTGGCATCATCGGTGGTCCTGCTGGCGGGGTGCACGACCACGACCAGCGGCGGGGCAGCCGCGCCGACGAGCTCTGCCGCCACCACGGCGAGCGCCACCGCCACCACGGCGAGCGCCGCGACCGGCTGCGCGGCGCGGGTCGAGACGGGGTCGCTGCCAGACTGGGCGGACGCCGGGTTCAGCGGGGACGCCCGGGTCCCGCACGTGTTCGGCGCGAAGGGTGACATCGTGGCGGTGCTGTTCGCCCATCCGCTGCGCCAGCACCGCAAGGACGGGTCGAACAACAAGATCCTGTGGGTGGCCCGGGCCGCCACGACCTCGCCCGACCCGACGGCACCGGCAACCCTGGTGATCACCGCGACGCTCGACGGCACCGACACCCGGGTCACCCGGGAGGTCGCCGGCGGACCAGGCCCGTCGATCATCGACATGCCCCAGCCCGGTTGCTGGCGCCTCGACCTGCGCTGGTCCGGGCACACCGACACGATGGACCTGGTCTACGCCCCATGACGTCCTGCCCTGGGGCCGCCTAGGCTGCCGGGCGTGCTGAAGGACGTGCGGGCGGCGGCGGCCCGCAACAACGCCGAATGGTGCGACATCGTCTGCGGCAGCCACGGGCTGACCGGCCGTACCGATGCCGAAGCCTGGTCGGTCCCGCGCCGCTCGCCACAGTGGTACCCGGACGCGGTCACCCTGCGGCCGGGCGTCGACGCCGAGGCCCTGCTGGCGCGCATCGACGCGGGGCCCGGCGCGTCGGTGAAGGACAGCTTCGCCGACCTCGACCTGTCCGGGTACGGCTTCCAGGTGCTCTTCGGCGCCCAGTGGATCCACCGCCCTCCGGCGGAGCCGCCGGCCGAGGCACCGCTCATCCCGGTCAGCACCCTGGACGAGTTGGCGGCCTGGGCAGCGGCACACGGCGGTGGGGAGCTGTTCCGCCCCGCGCTCCTGACCGACCCCCGGGTACGGGTGCTCGCCCGCCACGACGACAACGGTGTGATCACCGGCGGCGCGGTGCTCAGTGGCGGCGACGGCCGGTACGGCGTCTCCAACCTGTTCACCCGCACCGACGACCCCGAGGCCGTCTGGCGGGCGGTATGCGCCACCCTGCCCACCGCATCCCTGGTCGGCTACGAGGAAGCCCCGGACCTACCCCCAGCCCGACAAGCAGGCTTCCACCCCACCGGCCCCCTCCAAATCTGGCTCCACCCCTAACCCCACCCCTCCCCACCCGCCTTCCCTTGTTGATCATGAAGTTAGCGACATCGACACCGGCGTGTCGCGCCGCTAACTTCATGATCAACGGGGCAGGCCGGGCGGCCGGAGGCAGGTGGGGGTGGGGGTTGGGGGTTGGGGTTAGGCCAGGTTCTCTAGGTCTTCGGGGGTCAGGGTCAGGGCTCCGGCGGCTATGTTCTGCTCCAGGTGGGTGGGGTCTGCGGTGCCGGGGATGGCCAGGACGTGTGGGCCCTGGTGCAGGGTCCAGGCGAGGCGTACCTGATGACCGGTGACGCCGTGGGCGCGGGCGACGGCCTCGACCGCCTCACCCTGCGCGGCGCTCGCGCCCCTCTCCCGGCCGGTGCCGGCCAACGCGAAGAAGGGCACGTACGCGATGCCCCGCTCACCGCAGGCCCGGACGCACGCGTCCTGCTCGCGGTAGGCGTCCACGCCGTAGTTGTTCTGCACGCAGACCACCGGCGCGATGCCCGCAACGTCGTCCAGCTGCTCGGGCCGGACGTTGGAGAGCCCGAGGTGTCGGATCAGCCCGGCGGCACGCAGGTCGGCGAGCGCGCCGAACCTTTCGGCCAGCGGCACCTCGCCGGGCCCTCGACCGAGGCGCAGGTTCACCACGTCGAGCTGGTCGCGGCCGAGCCGACGCAGGTTCTCCTCCACCTGGGCCCGCAACTGCGCCGGGGTGAGCGCCTCGGTAAAGCCCGCCTCCGGGTCGTACCCGAAACCGACCTTGGTGGCGATGACCAGGTCCTGCGGGTACGGGGCGAGCGCCGCGCGGATCAGCTCGGTTGCGTAGCGGGCCGGGCCGGTGCCGACCCGCAGGGTGCCGCCGGGTGAGACGTAGAAGGCGGCCGTGTCGATGTGGTTGACGCCCAGCTCCACGGCACGGCGCAGCAGGGCGATGGCCCGGTCGCGGTCGGGGTTCGCGGTGATCCGCATGGAGCCGAAGCCCATCCGGTGCACGGTGCGGTCGCCCAGGGTCCAGGTGCCCGCCGCAGCGGCGGTGATCTCGTCGGTTGGCATCGGGCGACACTAACCAGCCCGGGGACGCGGCGCAGTCGGCCGCGCACCCGATACCGCTCGGCGGCGAAGTGGGTTAGTTTTTGTGTACTGAGGGAGCCGGTGCGGCACCTCCGCCCGGGTCAGCGCGGCGGGCGCAGCACCCGCACCAACAGCAGTGTCGGCAGCAGCAGCAGCGGCACGACCAGCAGCGCGCGCAGGGTGCCGACCTCGTCGCCGAGCAGCCCCAGCAACGGCGGCCCACCCAGGAACGCGGTGTAGCCGATCACCGCGACCACGCTCACCCGCACCGGCGCGTGCGCCTCCTCGTCGGCCGCCGCGCTCATCCCGACCGGGAAGCCCAGCGACGCACCGAGGCCCCAGAGCGCGACGCCGACGATGGCCACCGGCCCGGAGCCGGCCAGTACGGCCAGGCTGGCACCGACCACGGCGAGCCCGATGGTGCCGCTGAGCACCGGCACCCGACCCCATCGGTCCAGCGCGACGGTGCCCGCGGTGCGCCCGATGGTCATGCCCACGACGAAGACACCGAAGACCGCCGCGCCGGCGGCCTCGCTCAGGTCCCGACCGTCCACGAACGCGACCGCCAGCCAGTCGTTGGCGGCGCCCTCGGTGAACGCGGCCACCAGCACGAACAGCCCGATCAGCAGGGTGCGCGGCTCCCGCCACGCGGCGAGCTGCGCCCGGCGGCGGGCAGCCGGGGTGGCGTCCGCGGGGTCGCCGGTGTGATCGCCGCCCAGCGGCAGGAACGTCCGGGCCGCGAGTGCGGTGCCGATCAGTACGACCACCGCCACCCCGACGAGGTGCGCGCCGACCGACACGTCGAACCGGGCCGCCCCGGCGCCGAGTGCCGCGCCGGCCACCGACCCGAGGCTCCACGCCGCGTGGAAGCGGGGCATGACGGTACGCCTCAGGCGCCGTTCCACCGCCGCGCCCTCGACGTTCATCGCCACGTCGCAGGCGCCGGAGCCGTAGCCGAAGGCGACCAATCCCAGCGCGACGACGGCGAACGAGCCGGCCATCGTGGCACCCAGCCCTGCCACGGTCAGGCCGACCGCGACCAGCACGGTGGCCACTGTCACGGTGCGGGCCGCGCCCAGTCGCTGGGCGAGCAGACCGGAGGTGGGCATGGCGAGCAGCGCGCCGACGCTCATCGCCAACAGCAGCAACCCGAGCCGGCCGGCGGAGAGGTCCAACGCCTCGCGGACCGCCGGCACCCGGGAGAACCAACTGCCGACGGCCAGCCCGTTGAGGGTGAAGGTGACCGCCACGCCGTTGCGGGCGAGCAGCACCGCCCGTGACGGCGGCGGTGCGGTGTCCGGGGCTACGGGACGGCTGGTGGGGGCGCTCACAGGGTCAGGTCCTCTTCCTCGGGGTGATCTCCTCGCACGATCGCACACCTGAGAGCGCTACCACCACAACCGGCAACCGCCCCTTACCGACCCGGGACCGGCCGGGGCATGATGTGAGCAGGCGTTTGTCCGACCTCACGGGCCGCCGTGGGAGGCGACGATGACGGCAGCGGCACACCGACCGGCCACACTCGAGGACGTAGCGCGGGTCGCCGGGGTGTCCCGGTCGACGGCGTCCCGGGTGATCGCCGGCACGGGGTTCGCCTCGCCGGCCGCCCGGGAACTGGTCACGGCGGCCGTCGACCAGCTCGGCTACGTCCCCAACCCGGCAGCCCGGGCGCTGGTTCGCGGCGGCGGCGTACGAATGGTCGTGGCTGTGCTCGGGACCAGCGCGGCGGTGCTGGAGGACCCGTACGTGCACCAGGTCGTCGGTTCGGTCGCCCGGGTGTGCACGCCCTCCGGGGTCGGGGTGGCGCTGCACTGGTTGCCGCTCGACGACCCACGAGGCCTCGACCAGCTCGACGATCGCAGCGTGTGCGGGGTGATCCTGGTCAACACCACCGAGGACCTGCTGGAGTCGGTGCCCCGCTCGCTGCGCGGCCGGGTGGTCTCGATCGGCGTCGGCTCGGCGAGCGTGCCATCGTTCGACGTCGACAACGCCGCCGGCTCCGAGGCGGTGCTGCGCCACCTGTACGCGACGGGTCGCCGCCGGATCGCCATGGTGACCGGCCCCCGGTGGCTGCCCTGCGCGCAGCGCCCCGTGCAGACGTACCGCCGGCTGATGAGCCAGGCCGGCCTGCCGGAGCGGGTGCTTCCCGGAGACTTCACGGCGGCGCGCGGCCGGGTGGCGGCCGGCGTGGCGCTGCGTCAGTGGCCGGACCTCGACGCGATCTACTCGATCAGCGACGACACCGCGCTCGGGGTGATGGCGGGCCTGCGGGACGCCGGTGTGCAGGTGCCCGGCGACGTCGCGGTGGCCGGCTTCGACGACATCCCGCTGGCCGGGCTGACCGCCCCGGCGCTGACCACGGCGAGCCACCCGGTGGGGCGGATCGCCGCCGCCGCGGCCAGCGCCCTGCTGGACGGACGTCCGTCCGCGCCGGTCACCCTCTTCCCGTCCGCCCTGGTGGCCCGCGCCAGCGCCTGAGTCGACGGTCAGCGCCTCGGCGACGGTTAACCCCGGTCGGGCCGGGTAACCGCGTCGGACGTTTTCGTCGACCGCGAGGGGTGGCCCGTGTCCGACTCCGCGCCGCCGTACCGGGCCCCGCAGGATCCCCGGCACGGCCGGTTGACCGCCCGCCGCCACCCGCCGGTGGTGCCGGGGCCGACCGGGCTCGTGCCGATGACCGGCCCCGACGGTGGCCAGCTGGCGATGGCGTACGCCCCGGAGTCGGCCGCCGACGGATCGGCGTACCGGTTGGTGCTGCTCCTGCACGGCGCGGGCGGCTCGGCGCGGCAGGGGCTGGACCTGCTGCTGCCCGTCGCGGACGAGCACCAGCTGCTGCTGGTCGCGCCGCAGTCGTCGGCGGCCAGTTGGGACCTGATCGCTGGCGGCTTCGGCGCGGACGTGGCGCGGATCGACGGGCTGTTGGCGACCGTCTTCGACCGCTACCCGGTGCACGAGGTGACGTTCGGTGGGTTCTCCGACGGCGCCTCGTACGCGCTGTCGCTGGGTCTGGCCAACGGCGACCTGGTCGACGCGGTGCTGGCCTTCTCCCCCGGTTTCGCCGCGCCACCGGTCACCCACGGTCACCCACGGATCTTCATCTCGCACGGCGTCGACGACCGGGTGCTGCCCATCGACGTGTGCAGCCGCCGCCTCGTCCCACATCTGCACGGCCGTGGTTACGACGTCACCTACGAGGAGTTCCCCGGCGGTCACGAGATCCCGGCGCCGATCCGCGCTGCCGCGACCACCTGGCTGACCACCCCACCCCAACCCTGACCCCCGCCCGCCCTCCGGCCTTCCCGGTCGATCATGGAGTTGTGGTGGGTAATTGAGGGTGATAAGCGGCTTGTGCGAGGCACCACAAGTCCATGATCGACCGGCGCGGGGGGGCGGAGCGCGGGCGCGGGGCGCGGGGCGTCGGTCGGGGACGGGTCAGATAGCCGGCAGGCCGAGGGCTTCGTCGACTCGGGCGAGGACGGCGGCGTCGTCGTCGGGGTTGACGCCGCGTAGCAGGTCGATGGCCGTGGCTCGGACCTGACCGATGATCATCGCCAGTGGGAGGGTCTGCGTCGAGCCGAAGAGCTGCCCGGCGGTGTGCACGGCGGCCAGCGCCGACTCGTCGGCCCGGGTGGCGTGCTGGTCGGCGGTCTCGTCCTGCCCTGTCAGGTCGGCGGCGAGGGCGGCGCCGGCCTCGCGGACCGCCTCGGCCAACGACCGCAGTGCCGTGCCCAGCTCGGGTGGCGCCGGGGTGTGCGTCCGGCTGAGTGTCACGCCGGCGCGGGCCAGCACCCGGACGTTGCGTACCACGTAGTCGATCTGCCGGATCGACTCGTCGACCGACTTCAGCCGACCGATGTGCCGGCGTCGACGGACGTTGAGCCGCAGCGCCTCGCCGGCGGCGAGCACTCCGTCGCGCAGGCCGTCGACCCGGGCGTCCATCCCCCGGGCCTGCGTCAGCGCGGCTACCGCCGCGGCCTCGTCGCGGTGGTCCAGGGCGTCGGCGATCCCGCCCAGCAGCCCGGCCAACTCGTCGAAGGTTCGCCGGACCTCGGCGACCAGCGGCGCGAGGGGCCGCCGGGCGTCGACCAGCAGACTGGCCGCGAGCGCGACCGCGCCACCGATCAGCGCGTCGACGAAGCGGAACGGCACCAGTGTGCCGTCCGGTGGTGCGACCACCACCAGGTAGAGCGCGGAGACCGCGGCCTGCACCAGCGTCACGCCGGTGGCGCCGAAGGCCACCGCGAGGAGCACGGTGAGCAGGATGACGGTGAAGACCGTCCAGGTGCTGCCGGGGCCGAGCGCCTGCACCACCAGGTCCGCGACGAGCACCCCGGCGGCGACCCCGAGGACGACCTCGACGGCCCGGCGGATGCGCTGGCCCCGGGCCTGACCGAGAACGATCAGCGCTGCGGCCGGCGCGAAGAAGGGCTGCGGATGCCCGAGCAACCGGGTGGCGAGCAGCCAGGCCACCGTGGCCGCGACGGTTGCCTCCACCACCGGTCGCCAGCCGTGCCGCACACGCCCGCCGGCCGTCCGCAGGCCGCTGAACCGCACCATCGCCAACCTTCCCGAACACCCGCCGGCCGGCCCACCGCGACGCGCCGCCCGACCCACGGAACCCCGGGGCGATCGTCTCCCATCACGCGACGGACCTGATCGGCGGGCTGCTCGGAGGAGGCGACGCGGGCGTGGCGGTCAGCTCCCGGTCAGGGCGCGCAGCAGCGTACGGACCGCGGCGCCCAGGTCGGCTCGGCTGGCCGCGGTGCCGGGCTGTGCGGCGCTGAGCGCGCCCGCGCCGACCAGGCGGTCGAAGAGCAACCCGTCCACGAACGCGACGAACTGGTCGCCCTGCCGGTCCGGGTCGGCGGCCCCGGCCCGGGTCAGCAGGTCCCGGGCCTGCACCCGCAGGCCGGTGCCGTGTTGCAGGATCCCGCGCAGCTCGGGCCGGTGCACCGCCTCCAGCAGGCAGGCGTAGCGGGCCAGGGTCCGGCTGCGACCGGTGCTCAACCACCGGTCGAGCACCTCGGCGACGCCGGTGGCGAGCGCGTCGAGGTCGTCGGCGTCGAGCTGAGGGGCCGGGGTCGGGGGCGTCCCGGTCGGCAGGTCGTACGCCGCGAGGTCGCCGCGGTCCCGCTCGGCGAGCCGTCCCACCACCGCCTCGATCAACGCCTGCCGGGTCCGCAGGTACGCGGAGGTGGTGCCGGGTGGCATCCCGGCGCGGCCGTCGACAGCCCGGTGGGTGAGCGCTCGCATGCCCCCGTCGGCGATCAGTTCGATGGCCGCGTCGGTCAGCAACGCGATCCGGTTCGTCCGGGCCGTCACGGCACTCCCCCTTCCGGTGGTCCGCAGGTAGTATCACTCTTCTACAGGTGTAGAAAGGTGATCGACATGGCTGACGCACACGCGGTGGTGGTGGGCGCCGGAATCGGCGGATTGAGCGCCGCGCTTGCCCTGCACCGGCACGGATGGCGGGTCACCGTGCTGGAACGCGCCGCCGAGCCACGCGAGGTCGGCGCCGGACTGACCCTGATGGCCAACGCACTGCGCGGCCTCGACGCCCTCGGCCTGGGCCCGGCCGTGCGCCGCGGTGGGGCCGAGGCGCCCGGCGGGATCCGAGACCGGCACGGGCGGTGGCTGTCCCGGGTGGACGGGGCGGAGATGATCCGGCAGCTGGGCACCACCGCGCTCGGCGTCCACCGGACCACGCTGCACCGCACGCTGCGCGAGGCGCTGCCCGCCTCGGTGCTGCGGACCAGCGCGGAGGTGGAGCACGTGGAGTCCGGCCCGGACCGCGCCGAGGTGCGCTTCCGCGGACCCGCCGGCTCGCAGAGCCTGGCCGCCGACCTGGTGGTCGGCGCCGACGGCCTGCGCAGCCGGGTCCGCGCCCAGCTCTGGCCGCGACACCCCGCCCCGGAGTACGCGGGCTCGACGGCGTGGCGGGCAGCCATCGCGTTTCCCGAACCGGTCCCGGCCGCGATCAGTTGGGGTCCGGGCGCCGAGTTCGGCATGGTGCCGCTCGGCGACGGCCAGATCTACTGGTACGGCGCGGTGAACGCCCCGCCCGGCGGGCGCGCCCCCGACGAGCTGGCGGCCCTGCGGGAGCGCTTCGGCGACTGGCACGCGCCCATCCCGGCGCTGCTCGCGGCGACCCCGCCCGGCGTCGTGCTGCGCAACGACATCCACCACCTGGCCGTGCCGCTGCCCTCGTACGTGCGGGGGCGGGTGGCGCTGCTCGGCGACGCCGCCCACGCGATGACACCCAACCTCGGGCAGGGCGCCGGGCAGGCCATCGAGGACGCGGTGGTGCTCGGCGCGGTCTGCGCTGGCGGCGCCGATGGACTACCGGCCGCCCTGGCGGCGTACGACGAGCAGCGTCGCCCGCGCAGCCAGGCCATCGCCCGGGCGGCGTTGCGGGCCGGCCGCTACGGCCAGCAACTGCGCAACCCTCTCGCCATCGCGGTACGGGACACCGCGTTGCGGCTCACCCCGGGCCGAGCCGCCCTGCGCGGCATGGCCCGCTATGCGGACTGGAGCCCTCCGGCGGGTTGAACCCGCCCCGCGGCCGTCCGGCCGGCCGTCATCGCGGCGTACTCGGGTGAGGCGAGGAACTGGGTCAGCACCTCGACGGCACCCGGTGTCCAGGGGCGGCCGTCGAGCACCTCGTCGCCGGGTACGAAGACCATCGCCGCGCCCTCACCGAGCACCACGTCCTCCTGTCGGGCACGGGTGCGGCCGAGGAAGTAGTGCTTCACCCGGCCCAGCTCGGGCAGTGGTTGCACGGCGATCGGGCGCAGCGGCCCGTCAGCGCGCAGGCCGGTCTCCTCCCACAGCTCCCGCTCGGCGGCCTGCTCCGGCGTCTCCCCCGGCTCGCCGTGGCCACCGGGCAGACCCCAGACGTCCGGGTGGTGCGGCGCGTTGCTGTCGCGCAGTTGCAGCAGCAGCCGCCCGTCGGGGTCCACCAGGAGCACGCACGCGATAACGACCATTCCCTCAGCCTATGCCGGGCAGGTGGCAAAAGCGCGACCGGGCCCAAAGCTCCAGAATAGTCATTCGGGCTGTCGTCGGGCTCGAGCAAATGCGACAGCGCGCCGGTACAATCGGCGACTGCCTTGTGACCGATCGCTGACTGCTGATGGTGAAAGCGATCACACACACTGAGCCCATGAACAGGAGATTCAACCGCGGTAAGGCACTCCGCGTCGCGGTGTGTCTCGTCCTTCTCGCCGCACTGAGCAGTTGTATGCAGCTCAACATGGGCCTCACCGTCAACGCCAACGACACGGTCGACGGGCAGTTGCTGCTGACCGCCGAGAAGTCCGTGCTGAGCGCCCGGAACAAGAACATCCCGGCCGCCTTCGCGGAGCTGCGGCAGAACATTCCGGCCCTGCCCGCCGGAGAGGAGACCGGGTACGAGGACAACAAGCTCTTCGGCTCCCAGATCAGTTACCGCAAGGCACCGCTGGCAGGTTTCGACACGGAGAGCGTGAAACTGGTCCGGGACGGCGACCTGTATCGCTTCACATTGCCGCTCGACCCGAAGAAATACGGCGGAAAGGTCGCGCAGCAGAATCCGCAACAGCAGCAGGCCTTCCTCAAGCTCATGTCGTTCGAGATCTCGGTGACATTTCCCGGCCGCGTGATCGACAGCAATGGCACGGTCAACGGCCGGTCGGTCAGCTGGCGGGTCGACTCCAACCAGGACAAGCCGAGCGAGCTGCGGGCCGTCGCCGAGGCGCCACCTCGATCGTCCGCCTCGCCGGCCGCCGCCGGGGACGACGGCGGGTTCCCGTGGCTGCTGGTCGGCGGCGGCGCGCTCCTGCTGCTGCTGCTCGCCGCGGTGGGCGTACTCCTGGTGCGCCGCCGTCAGCCCGCGACCCCGGCCACGTCCGGTCCGACGCCGCCCGGTCCGACGCCGCCGGGCCCGCCCGTCGGCGCCCCGGGGCCCGGCTGATCCACCTGGTGGCCGGCTCAGCCGGCCACGCCCGGCCCCGGCCGCCCCCGAGACGACGGCGACCGGCCCCGGTGTTCCCCACCGGGAGCGCCGAACCTCACCACCACCACATCCCGGTCGCACCATCGCAGAAAAGGGGGATCGCCATGAACGATCTCTTCACCTGGGCAGCCCTGGGGACCATCGCCGGCGCGAGCGCCGCCACCCTGCTGGCCACCAACGTCATCGGCGGGCTGCTCGGCCCGAGCGGCGACAAGCTCCGCAAGTGGATCGCCATCGCCATCGCGCTGCTGCTGTCCTACGTGACAGCGGCGTTCGCTGACGACGCCGGCGGCGAGAAGTGGGTCATCGCGTTCTTCAACGCCCTGGTCATCTTCTCCGCCGCGCTCGGCGTCAACCAGTTCCCGCCCGGCAACCGGCAAGCGACGCCGACCCAGGTCGCGAGCGGTCGTGAGCCCCGAGTCTTCCGTTCCTGGGTCTGAGGGGTGACGTCATGGTCTTCGGAATCATCAGCGCGGCGGTCCAGGTCGGTCTTGGCGCCCTGTTCGGTTTCCTCGCCGGTGGCACGATCGGGCTGATGGTGGGCGCCGTCGTGGGCCTGCTGGCCGGCGCGGTCTTCGGCTGGGCGGTGGCCTCCGCCGGGGTGTACGCGCCAGACGCGCGCGGCATCTTCCTCTTCGTCGTCGACCACACCTGGAGCCTGCTCAACACGGTCGTCGGCGCCATCTACCTGGCCGTACACCTGATCTTCGGGCACTCGCTGGACCGGCCCACCTCACAGGGCAGCGGACGGGTCAGCGTGGTGGAGGGGGTCTCGCCCCGCTACGCCACCACCATCGGCACCGTCTGCGCCGGCTCCAGCTCCGGCATCCAGCGGCACGAGGACGTGCACATCTTCCAGGGTCGCCTGCTCGGGCCGCTCTACATCCCGCTGGTGCTGGCGAACTACGTGCTGTTCACCATCGCCCCGGTGTGGCTGCTCTACCACGACCACACCAACGCCCCGATCAACCGCTTCACCCGGTACTTCGAGATCGGCGTCTACCCGCACGTGTGGAACGAGGCCATCGCGTACCGGATCCAGGGGACGCCGCCGCGATGACCACCGACGGGCGCGGACCGATCGAGACGGCCACCGCCGAGCTGGTCGCCTGGCTGACCAGCGCGGCGGGACAACCCGTTCCGATCGGCCCGCCCCGCACCGACGGCGACGCCGACGGGCTCACCCTCTGGCCCCTCGAACTGCGCCCGGCCCGGCAGACCCGCTCCAGCGGCGCGGTCCGCGAGCCGTACCGGTTCACGGTCCGTTTCCTGCTCTGCGTGACCGGGCCGGCCGGGTTGCCCCGGCTGGACCGGGTGCTCACCGCCGCGACCAGCGACGGCAGTTATCCGGTCGTCCTGGAGGCTGGTGACCCACCGCTGTGGACGGCGTTCGGCTCGGCACCGCGCCCGGCGCTGCTGATCGACGTAACCGCGCAGGTGGACCACCCGACCCCGGCCGCGCCGCCGGTCCTGCAACCGCTGCGCCTGCGGCAACTCGGGGTGCGCGCCCTCGCCGGCCGGGTGGTCGGTCCCGAAGACCAACCACTGGCGGCGATGCGGGTCGAGCTACCCGGCACCGGGTCCGCCACCCGTACCGACCCCGACGGCCGGTTCCTGATCGTCGGCGTCCCGCACGACCCCGAGCACCCGGCTCCGGTCCGGCTCCGGCTGACCGGGCGAGGGCTCGTCCTCACCGCCGACGTCGATCCCACCGAAGCCGACATCGTCATCGTCTGCGCGCCACCGACCCACTGACGCCCACCCGCACAGGAGGACCGATGCCCAGCTACTTCTCCCCCGGCATCTATGTCGAGGAGGTCCCGAGCGGCGCCCGACCGATCGGCCCGGCGAGCACCAGCATCGCCGCGTTCGTCGGCATCGCACCGGACCGCTCCGCCCACCTGGGCAGGGCGGTGCCGGTCAACAACTGGACGGAGTTCCTGCGGCTCTTCGCCAGCGGTGAGCGGGTGGAGAGCACCCCGCTGGCCCGGGCGGTCTTCGGCTTCCTGGACAACGGGGGCGCGCGCTGCTGGGTGGTCAACGTGGGTGAGGGCGGCGCGATCACCGGCAGCGGGCAACGCCGTGGCGGTCTGCAACTGCTGGAGGCCGTCGACGAGATCTCCATCATCGCGGCACCCGGCTTCCACGACGTGGTGTCACACGAGGCGCTGCTCAGCATGGCCGAACGCACCCGCACCATGGTCGCGATCTGCGACCCGGCACCGGACATCGACGACATCTCCGCGTTGACAAGGGTCGCCACGCCGTCGTCGGGCAAACCGCCCAAGCCCGCCGAGGGTACGGGCGGCGGCTCGGGCGGTCCCGGTGGCGGCCCCGCCCAGCCGGGCGGCTCCGGCGGGCACGAGGGGGCGGCCTACCGGCCGCGGCAGTCCGAGTTCGGGGCCTTCTACTACCCCTGGCTGCGGGTCCGCGACCCGATCAGCGGCGAGTTGGAACTCACCCCGCCGAGCGGGCACCTGGCGGGCATCTGGGCCCGCACCGACGCCCTGCGCGGAGTGCACAAGGCACCGGCCAACGAACCCGTACGCGGCGCCGTCGACCTGGGCTACCTGGTCACCCGACCGGAACACGACGTGCTCAACCCCAAGGGCGTCAACGTGATCCGTTACTTCGCCGGTGAGGGCATCCGGGTCTGGGGTGCCCGTACGCTCGCCGCCGAGGCCAGCGAGTGGCGCTACCTCAACGTGCGGCGACTCAGCATCGCCATCGAACAGGCCATCGCCAACGGCACCCGGTGGATGGTGTTCGAGCCCAACGACTTCACCCTCTGGCGCTCGATCCGACGTGACATCGGGGCGTTCCTCACCCGGGTGTGGCGCGACGGCGCGCTGCTCGGGCGCAGCCCCGAGGAGGCGTTCTTCGTCAAGTGCGACGAGGAGACCAACCCGCCGGACGTCCGCGACGCCGGCATGGTGATCGCCCACATCGGCATCGCCGTCGTCAAGCCCGCCGAGTTCGTGGTGTTCAAGCTGAGCCAGTGGGCCGGCGGCACCGAGACCGAGACGATCGGAGGCTGACATGCCCACCACCGCCACCCCGCAGCCCGGGGCCCCGGTCGACCCGTACCGGGCGTACAACTTCCGGTTGCTCATCAACGGCGTCACCAACGGCCACTTCACCGAGATGACCGGGCTGGAGGTGAACATTCCCGGCCAGCCGTACCGGGAGCACGGCCTCGGCCGGATGCGGATGGTGCCCGGTCAGGCCGAGTACGAGCCGGTGACCCTGCACTTCGGCCTCACCGCCTCCCGCGAGCTGTGGGACTGGGTGAACGCCACCGCGCAGGGCACCCTCAACCGGCGCAATGTCTCGGTGGTGCTGCTCGACTCGGTCGGCACCGCCGAGGTGCTGCGCTGGAACCTGATCGACGCCTGGCCCACCCGGTGGCGTGGCGCGCACCTCAACACCCTCAGCCACGAGATCGCCATCGCCTCGTTGACCCTGCGCTACGAGGGACTGGAGCTGGAGACCGGCGGTGCCACCGCGCCGGCACCCGCGTAGCTGGCTGGCCGGCCGGCTGCGCTCGGCCGCCGGGGCGGTGCAGCGCCTCGCCGGTCGGGTCGAGCCCACCGGCCATTTCCCGCAACGGCCGCCGTCGGACGCACCGGCGGCCGCGCCACGCCGCTTCGGGGAACCCCCGCGGCACTGGCTGGACCTGGTCGCCGCTCACGCCCCCGGCCTGCTGCGCGACCTGGACCTCGACGCGTCTCCGACCGACGCCGGACAGATCCGGGGCCACGACGACCAGGAGGACGACCCGGCGACAGCCGCCGTGGCGCCGGCCCCGCCGGACGGGCCGATCCGGTGGGCGGACGGGCCGACCCGGTGGGACACGGCGGATCGAGGCGGCACGCCGGCCGGGGAGGGCACCCGGCGATTTGCCGGCACTGACGGATTCCGCGCCGGTGGCACCGGTGGCGGGTTCGGCGACACCGCCGGCACCAGCCGGACCGACGCGGTCACCCAGGCCGATGCTCGGGGTGATCGTGGCCTGTGGGCACCCGGTACGCCGGGCAGCTTCGGCGTACCGGGCGGCACCGCCATGGCCGGCGGCGTCGAACCCGTGTACGGCACCGGACGCGCAGGCAGCCACGCAACGGTCGGCGACCTCGGAACGGCGGGCGGACACGGCACAGCAGGCCAGCACGGCACCGGCGCCACGGCGACCGGCGTCGACGGCAGGGCGATCGACATCGACGGCAGGGCAACCGGCGTCGGCGGGCCGCGCACGGCGGACAGAGACGGCAGGTCGGGCGGATCCCGGTCGGCGGGCGGGACCGCGGACGGCGCGACTGATGGCATGGCGAGCGGCAGCGGCGGCGGCGTTGGCGGTGCCTCCGACGCCACAGAGACTCCCGGAGGACCCGGCGGGGACGCGCCTTTCGCGCCGTCGGATCGGCGCATGCCGGGCCGGATGTGGGACGGTTGGCGCCTCGCCTCACCGTTTTCACGAGGCCCGGCGACCGCGTCGGCCAGAGCATTCGGGCCGGTGCCACGGAGCGACACCCCGGCCGTACGCGGAGACGGGCTGAGCAGGGCGGTCGACCGTCCCCTCGCCCATGGGGAGTTCCTGGACAATCTCGATCCCTCCAGCCCCACCTCCACCGCCGACGGCACGGGACGGGGCGGGCTCGCGGCTGTCGAGGCAGCCGACAACGGTCCGTGGCCGGCGCTACCCGGCGAACGGACGTGGCCCGAACAGCACACCGGCTCACGCCCCGGACAGCACCGCGACCAGCACGCCGGGCACCCGGGCCGCTGGTGTGACGGCGACGTCGCAACGGTCGGGGCCGGGATCGGCTGGCCGACTCGCGATCCGGGCGGCGGAGGATGGCCGGTGAGCAGTGCGTTCGGACCCACGGCACGGACCACCGACCCGTGGCCGGCGCTGCCCGACGACCGCACGTTGTGGACGGTGCCGGGTGACGCCCTGGACGCCGCCCAGCTCGGTCGACTGGACCGGGAACAGGCGGGCGACTGATGGAACGCGTCGCCTTCCTCATCGACTCCTCCGGGGAGCGGGTGGACTGCCTGCTCAACCCGGAGACCGTGCAGGTGACCCGGCTCGCCGGCGTACGCCGTCGGGGTGTCGCCGGTGGGCAGCTCACCGGGTCCGGGCTGGCCGACGACCCCCTGGTCTTCACCGGCGGCGGCCGCACGGAGCTGGTGCTCGACCTGCTCTTCGACGTCGACTTCATCCAGGCGCAGGTCCGTCCCGCCGACGTGCGGGTGCTGACCCGTCCCCTGTGGATGCTGGCGGAGAACTCCACCGCGGAGCACGGGTGGCTGCGGCCACCGCTGGTCCGCCTGGTCTGGGGCAAGACGTGGAACGTGCCCGGTGTGATCATCGCGGTGGCGGAGCGGTTCGACGCGTTCACCGGCACCGGGTCACCCCGACGTTCCTGGCTGCGGCTGAAGCTGGTCCGGTCCGCCGAGACGGCCGATCAGGCGGAGGCCGGCTTCGCCGAGGAGCTGGCCGCCGCGAGCACCCCGACAGCCGCACCGGGCGGCGCGGTGATCGCCGCCGGCGACGGCGCGGCCGAGCCGGGCCGTTCCGGGGTGCGCTTCGACCTGCTGGCCAACGACGCGCTCGGCTCGCCGCTGCGCTGGCGTCTGCTGGCCGAACACAACCGGATCACCGACCCGCTGTCGGTGCCGGCCGGCACCACGCTCGCCGTGCCACCAGCCGGCGCGCCGAGCGGCGGTGGATCGGTGGTGGGTGCGGTGACCGGCGCCGCGCAGGCGCTGGCCGGAGCGGTGGGTGCCGGCGCGTCGTTCGTCGGAGCCGCCATCGCCACCGCGCCCGCCGCCTGGTGCCCGACGGGCCCCACCGCCGCCAGCACCAACCCTGGGGGTACGCCGTGACGAGCGTGGCGCCCCGGGCGTTGATCGTCCTGCTCGACGGCGTCGAGCTGGCCGGCGCGGCCCGTCAGCGGGTCCGTTCGCTGCGGGTGGCCGCACGGCTCGACCAGCCCACCCAGGCCGAGCTGGTGCTCGCCACCAGCGCCGGGACCGGCGCGTTCGACCCGGCGGTGCGCCCCGGGACGACCCTCGACGTACGGCTGGCCGATCACGCCGACGCGCTGTTCGGCGGGGAGGTGACCGCCGTGGAGGTCGAGTACGCCGCCGACGGCGCGGCGGTGCTGCGGCTGCGGGCGTACGACCCGCTGCACCGGTTGCGCAAGCGGCAGGGGTTGCGGGTCTTCACCTCGGTGACCGCCGTCGAGCTGGCCCGGGAGCTGTGCGGCGACGTGGGGTTGGAGGTGACGGCCGAGGTCGACGGTCCACGGTTGGAGCGGCTGTTGCAGCACCGGCACAGCGATCTGGAGCTGCTGCGCGAGGTGGCCGGTCGGGCCGGGCTGCACCTGGCCGCCGACGGTGACGGGATTCGGTTGGTCACCCTCGCCGGTTACGGGGAGCCGGTCGCGTTGACCCTCGGCGCGGGCGTGCACACCCTGCGCCTGTCCACCAACGCCGACCAGGCCAGCGGTGCGAGCGTGGCGCTGGGCTGGCACCCGCAGCGGGCCGAGGTGATCAGCCAGCAGGCCGACGACGCGCGCTGCTGTCGACCCGCCGACGACCGCCCGGACCCGGCCGACGTGGGTGCCGACGGGGTGCGCACCGCCGTCGACCAGCCCGGCCGCAGCGACGACGAGTTGGCGGCGCTGGCCCAGGCGCGACTGGACACCCGCGCGGCGGCGCTGGTCACCGCCGAGGGGGTGGCCGAGGGCGATCCGACGCTGCGGCCGGGCCGGCGGATCGCCCTGACCGGTGTGCCCGATCCGGTCGCCGGGGCGTACGTGCTGACCGAGGTGGTGCACACAGTGGACGGCAACGGGCACCTGACCCGCTTCTCCACTGTGCCGCCGGTCGCCCCACCGACCCCGGCCGGCGGCACTGTGGTCACCCTGGGCACTGTCACCGACGTCGGTGACCCGGACGGGCTGGGCCGGGTCCGCCTGACGCTGCCGGCGTACGGGGACCTGGACGCCGGCTGGCTCGCCGTGCTCTGCCCCGGCGCGGGGCGGGGCAAGGGCCTGGTGGCGCTCCCGGACCCGGAGGACACCGTGCTGGTGGTGCTGCCCGGCGGCGAGCCGGCCTCGGGCATCGTGCTGGGTTCGCTGTTCGGCGCCGTCGAGCCGTACGACGCGGGCATCGACGACGGTCGGGCGCGGCGCTGGACGCTACGCACCGCCGGCGGGCAGTCGATCGTCGTCGACGACGTGCAGCGCAGCCTGCGGCTGGCCACCGAGGGCGGCAGCTATCTGGAACTGACCCCCGACCTGGCCACGCTGCACGCCGCGTCCGACCTGGTGATCTCCGCACCCGGCCGGGCCATGGTGGTGCGCGCCCGCAGCGTGGACTTCCTGCACGCCGAGTCGACCGAGGACCCGACGACCGCGGCGAGGCAGGCCCGTTCCCTCGCCCGTGCCCACCACGAAGGAGGCGGCTGATGCGCTGGATCCACCGTGACTCCGTGATCACCTGCGACCACGACGGCCGGGTCGAGAACCGGCCCTCGCAGCAGTGGGTGACGGTGACCGCCGTACCCGTGCTCGTGGACGACGACCCGGAGGGTCGCGACATCTTGGCCTGCCCCAACTACGGCCCGACGATCAAGCCGTGCGGTAGGACGGTGAACGTCCGCGTCGGCTACAGCGACTGGCTGCGGGTCGACGGGCACCGGGTGGTGCTGTCGCACCTGGAGGGGTTCACCGACGGCACACCGCCGGGGCTGGTCCACCACACGGTGCGGGACCCGGCTCAGGGGTTCCTGGGGGCGGACCGATGAGGGCCTTCCGTTTCGTCGGCGCCGGCTTCGACGCCGGCCGGGGCGGCGGGCTGGCGCTCACCGCGGCCGGCGGTCTGGCGATGACCGAGGGCGACGAGAGCGTACGGCAGGCGTTGTTCCTGCTCCTGTCGACGACGCCCGGCGAGCGCCTGATGCGACCCGGGTACGGCTCCCGGCTGCACCGGTTGGTCTTCGCGCCGAACGACGACACCACGGCCGGCCTGGCCATCCACTACGTCCGGCAGGCCATCGCCCGCTGGGAGCCGCGGGTCGAGGTGATCGACGTGGACGCCGGGCCGGACCCGGACGACGCGTGGCGGCTGGTGATCCGGTTGGACTACCGGGTGCGGGCCAGCCTGACACCCGGGCAGCTGGTGTTCTCCGTGGATCTGCTCCTGGTCGACGAACCCGCGCAGGGAGGACCCTCATGACGCTGCCCGTGCCGCACCTGGACGATCGCGGCTTCCTCGACCTGGTCACCGAGGCCCGGGAACGGATCCGGCAGTCCTGCCCGGAATGGACCGACCTGTCGGCGCACGACCCCGGCATGGCGCTGGTGGAGGCGTTCGCGCACCTCACCGAGGTGATGATCTACCGGCTGAACCAGTTGCCGGAGAAGGCGTACGTCTCGTTTCTGAACCTGCTCGGGGTCTCCCGGCACGCGCCCACGGCGGCCTGGGCGGACGTCCGGTTCACCCGCAGCGGCACCGACCGCGGCGCGGTGCGGGTCCCGGCCGGTCTGCGGGTCGCGGCGGCCCGGGGCGCCGACCCCCGGCCGGTCGTGTTCGTCACCACCGAACCGGCGCTGCTGCCCGCCGGCGAGGAGTCGGTGACGGTCCGGATGCACCACTGCGAACCGGTCGAGGCGGAGCTGCTCGGCGTGGGCACCGGCCAGCCGGGTCAGGTGCTGCGGGCCGCCCGCGCTCCGCTGACGCACACCGCCGAGGCGCTGGACCTGCTGCTCGGTGTGGAGGTGCCGGCCGGCACTGTGGAGCTGGGCGCGGCGGCCCGCGAGTACGACGGCCGCACGTTCGAGATCTGGCGACCGGTGGACAGCTTCGCCGGGCTCGGGCCGCAGTCCAAGGCGTACCTGGTGGACCGCTGCTCGGGGACCGTCACCTTCGCCCCGGCCCTCGACCTGCGACCCCCCGCCACGCCGGGCGGGGCCGCGCCGGCCCCGGCGAGCGGGTCGACGGCGGTGACCGTGGCGGCCGTGCCGCCGGCCGGGCGGCAGATCCGACTCTGGTACCGCGCCGGTGGTGGGCCCACCGGCAACGTGGCGGCGGGCACGCTGACCAGTCTGCGCGATCCGCTACCCGGGGTACGCGTCGACAACCCCACGCCGGCAGCCGGCGGCCGGGAGATGGAGGCGCTGGAATCGGTGCTGCTGCGCGGCCCGTACGAGTTCTTCGCGCAGCAGCGGGCGGTCACGGCCCGCGATTTCGAGGTGCTCGCCACCAGCTCCGGCGCGGTGGCGAGGGCCCGGGCGTTCACCCGCGCGGCGGTGTACAGCTTCGCCCGGCCCGGCGAGGTGGAGGTGGTGCTGGTCCCGTACGTGCCGCCGACGGCCCGCCCCGGTGGCCGGCTGCCGGTGGCGGTGCTGCGTGAGCACGAGGTGCCCGAAGCGCGGCGTCGGGTCGAGGCGGACCTGGAGGAACGCCGGATGGTCGGGATCCGGTCCCGGGCGACCTGGGCCCGCTTCAAGGCGGTGTCGGTACGGGCCCGGGTGGTGGTCCGGCGCGAGGAGGACGTGGACGCGGTCCGCAGTCGAATCCACGACCGGCTGCACCAGACGTTGAGCCCGTTGCCGACCGTGCTCAACCCGACGGGCTGGCCGTTCGGGGAGCCGCTGCGGGCGTCCAACGTGTACCGGCTGCTGGAGCACGCCGAGCCGGGCGTGCGCTACGTCGAGTCGGTGCGGTTCGTGGTCGATGAGGCGCCCGACGCGGAGGTCCGCGCCCTCGCCGTCGACCAGTACCAGCCCCGCACCTGGTACGCCGGTCGCGGCCCGGTGCTGTTCCGTTCCAGCAACGGCGGCGCGGGATGGGAGCCGGCGGGCCGCTTCGACGGCGAGACGGTGCTGCGGGTGGCGCCCGCGCCCGCGCCGGTGCGGCCGGGCATCGTCGCGCGTCCAGGCTCGGTGGCCGTGGTGACGCTGCGCGCATCCGGCGGCTCCCGGGTGCACCTGAGCACCGACCTGGGCGAGACCTGGTCGCTGCTCACCGACCTGGACTCCCGGATCTCGGACGTGGCCTGGCTGGACCGCGACGGCGCGGGCGCGCTGCTGGTGGCCACCGACACCGGCCTGTACGAGGTGTCGTTGCTGCCCGGCGCGGTGCCGTTGCAGATCCTGGTCGACCCGTCGGACGCCGACCGGGGGTTCTACGCGGTGCGCGCGTTCGTCTCGGAGCGCGGCGCGCCGGGTGTGGCGGTGGCCGCGCAGGCCAGTTTCGGGGTCTACCTGTCGACCGCCGCCGGCCGACCCGGCAGCTTCACCCACGTCGGCTTGTCCAACGTGGACAACCGGGTCCTCGCCGTGCAGTACGACGGCCCGGCGACCCTGCTGTGGAGCGGCGCCGGCGAGCCGGACCCGAAGAAGCCCGGCCAGGGCTGCCACCGCACCCGGCTGTTCGAATCCGACGTGAAGTGGCAGACCATGCAGGCCGGCTGGATCGGCGGGACCTGCCGCGACCTGGCGTTCGCCGGGCCGCTGGCGGTGGCGGCCACGCAGAGCGGCGGGGTGCTGCGGTTGGACACCCTGGCCGCGCAGCCGCAGTGGCAGTCGGTGTCGGTCAACTGCGGGCTGCCGCTGCGCGACCGGACCCGCTTCGTGCCGGTCGACGCCATCGCCGTGAGCGGCCCGACGGCCGGTGGCGCGGCCGGCGGGCCCGGTGCGGCGGAGCGGCTGATCCTGGCCGGCGGCGAACGCGGCGTGTACCGCAGCGCCGGGGCCGTCGACTGGACGCCCAGCGCCAACCAGGCCACCGCCGACGTGGTGACCGTCCCGGACACCTGGCTGCTCTGCTCCGGCGAGCACAACATCGAGGTGGTGCGCCAGGATGCGACGCTCGGCGATTGAACGGCTGCTGCCCGCCGCCTACCAGCGGGCCTGTGTGCCCGGCAGCGTGCTCTGGACGCTGCTGGACGTGATGGAGGCGCTGCACGCCCCGGACGAGGCGATCCTCGCCGAGGTGGACGCCCTGTTCGACCCGTACCGGGCGCCGGACGGGCTGGTCGTGCGCCTGACGCGGTGGGTGGCGATGGACCACGTGGTGGCCTCGCCCCGGCCGGACACTCCCCTGCCGCTGCCGGTGGGTCGGCTGCGTGACCTGGTGGCCAACGCCGCTCTGCTGGCCCGGTGGCGCGGCACCCCGTACGGGATGCGCAGAGCCCTCGAACTGGCCACCGGGTTGCCGGGTTTCGCGATCGACGAACCCGACGAGCAGCCCTTCCACGTCGTGGTGCGGGTGCCGGCGGCCGCCGCCGGCCAGCTCACCGTGATCACCCGCATCGTCGAGGCGGAGAAGCCCGCCTCGACCACCGTCGAGATCGTTCTCGAAGAGGAGTCGTCATGACCACCGAGTGGGCGGTCGTCGCCGCCGCCGAGCAGTTCACCCTCGACCCGCACAACAGCGGCGAGCTGACATTCACCGTCTCCAACCCGGGCACCGCACCGGACACCGTGGTGTTCGACGTGGCCCCCGGCGACGGCTCCCAGCGGGCGTGGTTCACCGTCGCCGAGCCGCAGCGGGTGGTCCCCGGGCAGGGTTCGGTGTCGTTCCTGGTCAAGCTCGCCGTGCCGGCCGGCACCCCGCCCCGGCGCTACGACATGACCGGCTTCGCGTACTCGGCGAACACCGCGCCGGAGGAGAGCTCCCGCTCCAGCGGCCGGGTCACCTACGAGGTGCGGGCGGTCGCGCCGCCACGGCGTACCCCGTGGTTGTGGATCGCCGCGGCGGTGGCGTTGGTGCTGGTGGTGGTGACAGTGGGGGTCGTCCTGCTGACCCGTGACGACTCGGGCCCGGGCGAGCCGCGGGTGGTCACCGTCGAGGCGGAGAGTCTGGTGGACGCCGCGGTGGTCACGTCGCCGCAGAACAGCAAGGCGGCAGTGGGTGCGCAGCCCAACTGCTGCGGGGTGACCTGGTCCGGGGACAAGCAGCTGTTCTTCACGGGGCTGGCGATCGGCGATCAGGTCACCGTGACGGTGCAGATCCCGGCCGACGGCACCTGGCGGTTCGCCACGGTACGGACCACGGCCCCCGATTACGCCAACACCGTCTTCACCATCGACGGCAACCAGGTCGGCGGCACCTTCCTCGGCTTCACGCCGAAGGTGCAGAAGACAGAGTTTCTGGACGTCGGAACGATCCGGCTGGCCAAGGGGCCGCACCAGGTCACGCTGCTGGTGATTGGCAAGACGCAGGGCACGAACTCCTACTTCGCCGGGGTGGACACGATCCGGTTCACCGAGGTCGTGGCGCAGGCCGTGGCGCGATGAGCGGCCGGCAGAAGGCGCTGCTGGGGCTGCTCGCCGTCCTGCTGGTGGCGCTGTTCGTGGTCGCGGTCGGCGCGGGCGGGGGCGACCGGGGTGACCCGGACGCCCGGCACGGGTTGGTCGACCGGTTGGGTGCGCTGGGCGGCGAGCGCGCCGCGGTGGACCCGGCCACGGTCAGCGCCGACTGCCTTGTCGAGGCCGGCCGGCTGGTCTTCTCCGGCGGTTGCGTGCTGCGGGTCGCCGACCCCGGCGGGTTACGCACCCTGGTGCTGCGTAGCGCGGCGCGGTTCACGGTCGTCGCGCCCGCTCCGGGCGACGCCGACCTGACCATCCGCGACGAGGTGGAGCCCGCACCGGACGGCACCGGCGCGGTCGCGAAGGTCGCCGTGGACCAGGCCACCGAGGTCGGTGTGCGCTGTCCCGGCCTCGGTTCCTGCACGGTCGTCGTGGCCACGTCCTGACCGGCTCGTTCCGATTCGAGAGGAGTGCCGCCGTGGGTGACCTGCGCAAGCCGTTCCTGCTGCTGGCCATGCTCGCCATCGTCCTGGCGATCGGCGTGGAGCTGGGCGCCGGGCTGCTGCTCGGCGGCGCCGACGCCGGCGCGGCCCTCGCGGACAGCGCCGGAGCGCTGGACGTCGAACTCGACGACGTGTCCGGGGTCAGCGAGCCGTCCGGTCGGGGCACCGGCTATCTCGCGTTGATCGACGCGGTGGCGGTCTGGAGCACCGGGCTGTTCTGCCTGGGCCTGCTCCTGCCCGAACGCGTCCAGGGCCGGGTGCAGGGCGTCGCCGGCCTGATCTTCTCGATCATCCTGATCATCGTCGGGCTGGTCGCGTTGGTCATCGCGTTCGTCGAGCTGATGATCATGGTGTCGTTGTTCCTGGCCGCCCCGTTCGGCACACTGGCGTACCTGGCCCTGTGGGGGTTCTTCCCGGTCGGCGAGGCGGCGGTGCTGCTCGGGCTGGTGCTGCTGCTCAAGCTCGTGTGGGCCGGGCTGCTGGTGGCAGCCCAGCCGCGATTCCTGCAGAACAAGGGTCTCGTGCTGCTGATCCTCACCACACTGCTGTGCACTGTCGTGCTGGAGTTCCTGCACAACCTGGTGCCGGTGATCCTGGTCAGCATCGTCGACGACGTGGCGGCACTGGTCTTCGCGATCATCGCGATCATCTGGGGGCTGGTGCTGCTGATCGGCTCGATCCCGGCGATCGTCAAGGCCATCCGGGTCACCGCCGCCCTGCCGGCCCGTTGACGTTCGCGGGATCGGCAGCGCCCGGGTGGATTGTCTGTGACCCTGACGGCCGCGGTCGCCGTCCTCGCCGCCTACGTGACCGACGCGGGTGTCTGGGTGATCAGCCTCCTGGTGATCTGCCTGATGGTGCTCGGTTTCCGCGCGTACCGGTCGTCGCAGACCCGGCGGGTGGTGGCGGTGCTGTGGGACCTCGGCACCTTCTGGCCCCGAACGGTCCACCCGTTCGCGCCTCCCTGCTACGCCGCCCGCGCCGTTCCGGAGCTGGCGAAACGGGTCACCGGGCTCACCGCGTGGGGGCCGGTGGTCCTCTCCGGGCACAGCCACGGCTCGGTGCTCGCCGCCGCCACCATCCTGCAACTACCCCCGCCCGTGCTGGCCAGGGTCTCGCTGTTGACCTACGGCTCGCCGCTGCACCGCACCTACGCCCCGGCTGTATCCGGCGTACCTGGGGCCGGAGACGCTCTGCGACCTGGGTGGGCGGATCGGGTGGCGGTGGCGCAACCTGTGGCGGGAGACCGACCCGATCGGCGGGCCGATCTTCCCCACCACCCCGGACGGGCCGGCCCCCTGCGCCGACCCGGGGGCAGGGACCGTCGACATCCGGCTGCGCGATCCCCGCAACCTGACCATCGACCCGGCGGACACCGTCCCGCCTCCGATCGAACGGCACTGGCCGTATCACACCCAGGCCGCGTACCAGGTGGCGGTGCGTGAGCTGGCCGACCGTTCCGACTGACCCAGCGCCGGTCACCGGCCGTCCGGCACCGCCGCGACCAGGTTCGCGACCCGGCCGCGGTCGAGCGTCCCGTCGGCCACCCAGACCCGGTACCGGCCGTGCCGCGTCTCGCCGGCGGTTACCACGGCCGGCCGGTCGAACGCGAACGCCACGCAGACCCCCGGATACATCCCGGTCCGCACGAACCACCGGTCGCCCGGCCCGAGACCGGCGAAGACCAGGGTGTACGCCCCGCCGCCCGGCTCGGTCCCGGTCAGCGCGAGCCACGGCGCCGCGCTGCCGTTGACGCTCTCCTCCCCCGCCGCGTCGGCGGTGAACACCGTTGGTTCCCCGTCGGCGGCGGCCCGCCAGAAGAACCCGCCGTAGCCGGCCCCGCCGGGGCGACCGTTGGTGGCCGGGCTTCCCAGGCGCACCTCCCGGTCGGCCGGGGCGGTGAGGGCGGAGTCGAGGTCGAGCCGCCAGGCGTCCGGTGTCGCCGTCGACACGGTCAGCTGTCGCCGCTCGCTCAGCAGCGTCCGGCCGGACGGGTCGCGCCACCGGAGGTCGTGCGCGTACCGGCCCGGGGACCGCTCGACGTCGCCGACGTGCGCGATCCGCCCGTGGTCGTCGCGCCAGGTGTAGCCGACGTCGCGCACGTAGGTGCGCCCACCCCAGAGGTTGGTGCCGTTGACGTCCTGCACGGCCAGGGAGGCCCCGAGGTGCCACACGTGGTCGGCGGGCAGCGCGTCGGTGACCACCGTGCCGGCCAGGGTGCGTACCGGGTGCAGGTACGGCCGGGGCCCGTGCCGCGCGTCCAACGCCGGGTCGAGCACGTACCGGGCCACCTCCGTCCCGCCGACCAGCAGCCGGACCGGCTCGCCGGTCGTGGTGGCCTCGCCGGGCTCGGCGGCCCGCGCCGGACGATCGGTGGTCATGGCAGCTCCGGGTGGGTGGGAACCGGAGCGGCGCCCGTCGCGAACCGCTGGCGGCCGGCGACGGCGTGCAGGGCGGCCACTGTGTAACCGGCGAGGATCGGCACCGCGGCCGGTGTGACCAGCACCGCGAGCAACGCGGCCAACGCGGTGACGCCGGTGAGCGCGGCCCAGCGGGTGGGCGCGTCGAGGCAGGCGCGGGCCGCGGACCGGGCCGCCGCCCGCCACCGCCCGCCCCCGTTGCCGCCCACCTCGACCACGACCAACCCGGCGTACCCGGCCAGGCCGGCCGCGACCAGTGCCGTCACCAGCAGCGCCACCGGGCCGCCCGGCACCCGGCCGGTGGCCAGTGCCGCCAGGTCGGCGGCGAGGAGCCCGGCCACGGTGAGCGCGAGCAGACTGACCGGCGCGCCGGGCAGCACCGAGCGCCCGAACCGGCGCACTGTCGTCCGCGCCGACGGCCAGCTGCCGGTACGCGTCCAGTCGTGCACCGCCGCGCTGGCCGTGCCGACCGCCGCCCCGGCGGTGACCAGTGGAACCGCCGCCAGCACCAGCAGGATGCCGAGCAACGCCAGGTCGGCCGCGTCGCGGGCGACGTCGCGCCAGTCCCGCCGCTCGCCGGCCTCCTCGGGTTCAGCCCTTGATGCCACTGGTGTTGATCCCCTCGACGAGCATCCGCTGGAACGCGACGAAGAACAGGAAGACCGGCAGCAGCGACAGCACCGACATGGCGAACATCGGGCCCACCGCGCTCTGGCTGGTCGAGTCGATGAACAGCGTCAACGCGACCGGCACTGTGTAGTCCTCCAGTTGGGACAGGAAGACCAGCTGGCGGAAGAAGTCGTTCCAGGTCCAGATGAACGAGAAGATCGCCGTGGTGACCAGCGCCGGGCGGCTCAGCGGCAGGATGATGTGCTGGAAGATGCCGTACGGGCCGGCGCCGTCGATCCGGGCCGCCTCGTCCAGCTCGCGCGGCACACCACGCATGAACTGCACCATCAGGAAGACGAAGAACGCCTCGGTGGCGAGCAACTGCGGGATGAGCAGGGGCAGGTAGGGCCAGTCGCCGCCGACAAGCCCCAACGTCCGGAACAGGATGTACTGCGGCACGATCAGGACGTGCTGGGGCAGCAGCAGCGTGCCGATCATCACGGCGAACCACATGCCGCGCAGCCGGAACCGCAACCGCGCGAAGGCGTACGCGGCCAGCAGGCAGGAGAGCCCGTTGCCGACGACGGTGAGCAGGCTGACCATCGCGCTGTTGAGGAAGAACCGGCCGAAGCTGACGTCGAAGTTGGACCACCCGGCGGTGTAGTTGCCCGGGGTGAACCGTTCGGGCAACAGCCCGAGGTTGTTGACGATCTCCTCCTGGGACTTCACCGAGGTCCCGATCATCCAGAACAGCGGGTAGAGCACCACGGCGACGATCGCCACCAGGATGAGCAGCCGCAGCACCGGCCGGCCGCCGGGCCGTCGGCGCGCGTTCGGCGGCGCTGTGGTCGGCGCCGCGCTCGTCGGGGTCACCGTCACCATCACCGGTCCTCGCCGTCGGAGTAGTGCACCCAGAACCGTCCGGTGCTGAAGAAAACAGCGGTGATCACCGCGATGGCGAGCAGGAACACCCAGGCCATCGCCGAGGCGTAGCCCATGTCCAGCTCGGTGAAGCCGGTGATGTAGAGGTTCAGCGTGTACATCAGGGTGGAGTCGACCGGGCCGCCGGTGCCGTTGCTGAGCACGAACGCCGCGGTGAAGCCCTGGAAGCCGTTGATGGTCTCCAGGACCAGGTTGAAGAAGATCACCGGAGAGAGCATCGGCAGGGTGACGTTGCGGAACTGGCGGAACCGACCGGCGCCGTCGACGGATGCGGCCTCGTACAGCTCGGTGGGCACCTGCTTGAGGCCGGCCAGGAAGATCACCATCGGCGCGCCGAACTGCCAGATGGCCAGCACCATCAACGTCTCGAGGGCCCAGTCCGGGTCGTTGACCCACGGCTTGCCCTGGATGCCGAAGAGGCTCAGCAGCGAGTTGAACGCGCCGTCGCGGTTGAACATGTTGACCCAGACGATGGCCAACGCGACGCTGCCGCCGAGCAGCGACGGCAGGTAGAACAGCCCGCGGAACAGGCCGACGCCGCGCCAGGCGCGGTTGAGCAGCAGCGCCACACCGAGCGCCGCGGCCAGCTTCAGCGGCACGGCGATCAGCGCGAAGGTCACTGTGACCCGCACCGCGTGCCAGTACGACGGGTCGGCGGTGAACATCCGTTCGTAGTTGGCCAGCCCCACCCACTGGACCTCGGAGAAGGGGGTGAGGATGTCGTAGTTGGTGAAGCTCAGGTACAGCGACAGCAGCATGGGGACCGCCGTGACACCCATCAAGCCGATGAGCCACGGCGACAGGAAGACGTACCCCGCCAGACCTTCGCTGTGCCGGAAGCGCCCGGGCCCACGCCTTTCGGTGTGGGCCCGAACGGATCCGGGGCCGCGTCGGGTCGGGTCGGGCGCCGTGGTCAACGCCACGAACAGCTCCTCTCCTCGCCTGGTGAGGCGGTCAGGCGATGGCGGACTTGCAGGCCTCGATGAACTGGGCGGCGGCCTCGGCGGTGGTGGCCCGGCCGTACTGCGCGTTCTCGGCGGCCTTGATCAGCTCAGAACGCACCTTGCTGTGTCCCTTGATCGGCACCTGCGGTGACTTGCCGAACTTCTGGGTCAGCTCCGCCTCGACGGCGATGGACTGCTTCATGGCCGGGTCGGTGGTGTCGTCGCTGACCACCCGGCGCAGGTCCTGGTTGGACGGCAGGCCGCGGTCGGTGCCGAGCAGCTTGACCGCCTCCTGGTCGTTGTTCAGGAAGTTGATCACGTCGACCGCGACGTCCTTGTTCTTGCTGCCCTTGAACACCGACCAGTACATCGAGGCCCGGGCCCACTGCGCGCTCGGGTCACCGGGGTAGGCGACGACGCCCAGCTCGTCCTTGGTGTTCTTCTTCAGGTCCGGCATCTGGTTGGCCCAGACCCAGGAGGTCGCCGACTTGCCGGTGACCACCAGTTGCTTGGTGATGTCGCTGGAGTTGCCCTCGTGGATGACGTCGGCGGTCGGGGTGGCCTTGCGGTCCCGGGCTCCCTTCCACAGGTCGAGCCACCTGGTCACGTCCTCGGCGGTGAAGCCCAGCTCGGAGCCCTTGTAGAGGTCCTTGCCCTGTTGCCGGAGCCAGACCCAGAACGCCTTGTAGTCGGCGCTCGGGTCCTGCGTGCCGGGCACCTTGGTCTTGGCGGTGACCTGCTCGGCCCAGGCGATGTGCTCCTCCCACGACATTCCGGTGGTGGGCTCGGGCAGGTTGTTCCTGGTCAGCAGCGTCTTGTTGTAGACCAGGCCCTGGGTGTTCTCCCCGGCGGCCAGGCCGGCGAGTTTGCCGTCGACCACGCCGTACTGCCAGAGACTCTCGGGGAACTTGGAGGTGTCCAGCTTCCCGGACTTCTGGTACGAGGTCAGGTCGAGCGTGGTGTTGCGGGCCGCGTACTCGGCCAGGTAGTTGTCGTCGATCTGGAACAGGTCCGGCGGGTTGCCGCCGGCGGTGAGGGTGGCCAGCTTGTCGAAGTAGCCCTGGTTGGCCTGCCAGGTCTTCTCGAACGTCACGTTCGGGTGCTTCTTGGTGTAGAGCGCGAGGGCGTCCTCGGTCAGCTTGGCCCGGGCGTCGCCGCCCCACCAGAAGATGGAGAGCTTGACCGGGGCGTTCGGGTCGGCCGCGCCGCCGCCGTCGTCGTCTCGGCAGGCGGCGGCTCCGAACATCAGCGGCGCGGCGACCGTCACGGCGAGCAGGCCGCGCAGCAGGCGCCGCCGAGGCAGCGCGGTACGGTGATTGCGCCCGGCAGGCGCGTCAGTGGTGGGGGGCGTTGCGGGGTGCATGTGCGCTCACTCCTCGGCATTAGGAGGCGACGGCGTCACCGGTGGCCGCGGTCGGGATGCCCGGGCCCGCAGGGCAATGCGGGTCCGGGCCAGGCGGCGCGGCCAGGGGACGTGCCGGTCGGGCGTACGGGCCCGGGCCGGTCGAGTCGCGGATGACCAGGTCGGTCTGGAGCATTACCTGTGCGGTGGTACGACGGACGCCGAGCGCCGTGCCGGCACCGAGCCCTCGCGCGCCGCGCGGTGATTCGGTGTCCTGTTGCAGCAGCATGTCGACGGCCGTCCGGCCGGCGGCCCCGGTGGGTGTGGCCACCGTCGTCAGTTTGGGCCGGGTGAGCCGGCTCAGGGCGATGTCGTCGACCCCGACGACGCTCACCTCCTGCGGCACCCGCACCCCGAGCGCGTCCAGCCCCTCGATGAGGCCGATCGCCATCAGGTCGTTGTAGGCGAGCACGGCCGACACACCGCTGCGCCGCACCTGCTCGGCGATGGCGGAGCCGCCGGTCTCGGTGGGCGCGTTCGGGCCGAGCAGTGTCAGCTCCGCGCCACCCGCTCGGGCGGCCGTGCCGGCGGCGCGGCGCATCTCCCGGTTGGTCCACGAGCTGCGCGGGCCGCCGAGCAACGCGATGCTGCGGTGCCCCAGGCCGATCAGGTGCTCGATCGCCGCCCGGGCGCCCTGCCCGACGTCCATCAGCACGCAGGGCAGGCCGGTCACCTGTCGGTTGACGACCACCAGCGGCACCTCACGGCTGAGCTGTTCGATCAGGCTGTTGCTCATCCGAGGACTGCACAGCAGGACCCCGTCCACCTGCTTGGCCAGCGCGTGGACCAGCTCCTCCTCGGCGGTCGGATCCTCGTTGGTGTCGGCCACGAAGACGTGGTAGTCGCGGTGCCGGGCCTGACTCTCCGCCGCCTTGATCAGCGGCGGGAAGAACGGGTTCGCGATGTCCGCGATGATCAGCCCGATGTTGTGTGTACGCCCGGTGATCAGGGCCCGAGCGGCCCGATTCGGCCGGTAGCCCAGATCCTCCGCGCAGGCCAGCACCCGGACCCGGGTCTCCGGGTTGACCAGGTGCGGAGCGGAGAAGGTGCGGGACACGGTGGAGATGTGCACACCGGACGCCCGAGCGACGTCCCGGATGGTGACTGGCACGGCGGCCCCTTCGTCCGATGTGGTGGTGGTCACGTGGGTGTGGCCATTAATGCAAACGGTTGCGCCAGTGTCAACGGTGGATGGTTACGGCTTTGTTGCACCCACACTCCTCTTGGTGAGTTGCTGCCCCGCAAACACGGATATTTGCCGCCGATTGCGTCACCGTCGTTGACGCAGTCGGATCGATCGTGATTACTTCACTGCAAACGTTTGCAGGATCACCGGGGAGGCGACCGCATGTCACCGAGAGTCGACGGCCGGGTCCGGTACGCCGTCGTGGGCACCGGCGCCCGGGCGGAGATGTTCGTCCGCGCCCTGGTGCTCGACCACGCCGACACCACCGAGCTGGTCGCGTTCGCCGACGTCAACCAGGCCCGGATGGACGCGCACAACCGCTGGCTGGCCGAGCTGGGCCACCGCCCGGTGCCCACGTACCCGGCCGGTGACTTCGCGGCCATGCTGGACAAGGAGCGCGTCGACGTCGTCCTGGTCACCAGCGTGGACGTCACCCACGACGAGTACGTGGTGGCCGCGCTGCGCGCCGGGCGGGAGGTCGTCACCGAGAAGCCGATGACCGTGGACGCGCCGCGCTGCCGGCGCATCCTGGACGCGGTCACCGAGACCGGCGGTCGGGTGACGGTCGCGTTCAACTACCGCTACAACCCGCTGCACGAACAGGTCCGCCGACTGCTCGCCGAGGGCGCCGTCGGTGAGATCGGCTCGGTGCACTTCGAATGGCTGCTCGACGTACGCCACGGCGCCGACTACTTCCGCCGCTGGCACCGCGACAAGGCCACCTCCGGCGGGCTGATGGTGCACAAGGCCAGCCACCACTTCGACCTGGTCAACTGGTGGTTGGCCGCCACCCCCGTCGAGGTGTACGCGGCCGGGCGGCTCTTCTTCTACGGCGAGGACGGCCGCCGGCACGGCTACGCCCGCGACTACGACCGGGCACACGGCTCCCCCGCCGCCGTCGACGACCCGTTCGCGCTGCGACTCGACGCCCACCCCCGACTGCGTGAGCTGTACCTCGACGCCGAGGCCGAGGACGGCTACCAGCGCGACCGCAACGTCTTCGCCCCCGGCGTCAGCATCGAGGACGACATGGCGGTGCTCGCCCGCTACTCCACCGGCGCCACGATGACCTACCACCTCACCGCCTACGCGCCCTGGGAGGGTTACCGGGTGATGGTCAACGGCAGCCGGGGCCGGCTGGAGCTGGAGGTCACCGAGAACGACTTCGTCGACCGGGGCACCGCGGGTGCCGTCAAGGGCGCCGCCCTGCACGGCACCGAGGCGCCGGCCGAGGGCGGTGGAGCGACCCTCACCCTGCGCCCGTTCTGGCAACCGCCCCGACAGATCCCCGTCGAGGGTCGCAGCCGGCACGGCCACGGTGGCGCGGACGCCCGGATGACCGGGGTGCTCTTCGGGGGTCAACCCGACCCCCTGGACCGCGCCGCGACCGCCGACGACGGCGCGTTGGCCCTGCTCACCGGCCTGGCGGCCAACCGGTCCTTCGAGACCGGTCAACCGGTCCGGGTCGCCGACCTGCTCACCCCCCGCTGACCTGGAGACGAGGAGCCCATCCCCGTGCCGACGTTCGACCACACCGACCTGCTCCTGCCGCCCGAACCGGGCCAGCGCGCGCTGGCCCGGGAGCTGTACGCCCTCGCAGCGGAGCAGCCCATCATCTCGCCGCACGGGCACGTCGACCCGGCCCTGCTGGCCGAGGACCGACCCTTCCCGGACCCGGCGCAGCTGCTCATCGTGCCCGACCACTACCTGACCCGGATGCTGCTCAGTCAGGGCGTCCCCCCGTCGGACCTGGGTGTGCCAACCCGCGACGGCAGCCCGGTGGAGACCGACGGCCGGGTGATCTGGCGACGCTTCGCCGCGCACTGGCACCTGTTCCGGGGCACCCCCTCGCGGCTCTGGTTGGAGCAGACCTTCCGCACCGTGTTCGGGGTGCACACCCCGCTCGGCCCGGCCACCGCCGACGCCCTCTACGACGAGATCGCGGCCCGGCTCGCCGAACCGGACTTCCGGCCCCGGGCGCTGTTCGAGCGGTTCGACATCGAGGTGCTCGCCACCACCGAGTCGCCGCTGGACGACCTCGGCCAGCACGCCAAGCTCGCCGCCGACGGCTGGGGCGGGCCGGGTGGCCGGGTCGTCACCACCTTCCGCCCGGACGACGTGGTGGACATGGAGTTCGACGGCTGGTCGACCAACGTGGAGCGGCTCGGTGAGCGGGCCGGCGAGGACACCGGCACGTACGCCGGTTACCTGGCCGCGCTGCGCGCCCGACGCGCCGCGTTCATCGCCGCCGGCGCGACGTCCTCCGACCACGGCCACCCCACCGCGCGCACCCTGGACCTGACGCCGGCCGAGGCCGAGCGGCTGTACGACCGGGGCCGGCGCGGCCAGGCCGACGCCTCCGACGCCGAGGCGTTCCGCGCGCACATGCTGGTGGAGTTCGCCCGGATGTCACTCGACGACGGCCTGGTCATGCAGCTGCACCCCGGCGCGGTGCGCAACCACAACCGTTGGCTGCACGCCCGGCACGGCCGCGACGTCGGCGGCGACGTCCCGCAGGCCACCGAGTACGTGCACGCGCTCGCCCCACTGCTGGAGCGCTACGGCAACGACCCGCGGCTGCGGGTGGTGCTCTACACCCTCGACGAGGACACCTTCACCCGGGAGCTGGCGCCCCTCGCGGGCGGGTACGCCGCGCTGCTGCTCGGCGCGCCCTGGTGGTTCCTGGACTCCCCCGAGGTGCTGCGCCGGTTCCGGGAGACGGTCACCGAAACCGCGGGTTTCTACAACACCACCGGGTTCGTCGACGACACCCGGGCGTTCTGCTCCATCCCGGTACGCCACGACGTCGCCCGTCGGGTCGACGCCGGCTTCCTGGCCCGGCTGGTCGCCGAGCACCGGCTGCCGATGGACGAAGCCGCCGAGACCATCGTCGACCTGGCGTACCGGCTGCCCAAGCGGGTCTTCAACTTCGAGCGGAACGGCCGGTGAGCGCGAGGAGTGCAGCGCAGCGGAGCCCCGCAGTCGCGAACGAAAGGCAGGCGCAGTGAGCATCACCATCACCTCCGTCGAGGTGCACGACGTGCGGTTCCCGACCGCCGCGCGGGGCGACGGCTCCGACGCGATCAACCGGGGCGACTACTCGGCGACGTACGTGGAGCTGGGCACCGACGCCGGCCCGACCGGCGCGGGGTTCACCTTCACCAACGGCCGGGGCAACGAGATCACCTGCGCGGCGGTCCGCGCGCTCGCCCACCACGTGCGGGGGCGCACGATCGAGGAGATCACGGCCGAGCCCGTCGCGTTCTGGCGCTCGCTCAGCGCCGACGTGCAGCTGCGCTGGCTGGGCCCGGAGAAGGGCGTCATCCACATGGCGACCGGGGCGCTGGTCAACGCGGTGTGGGACCTGCGGGCCACGATGGCCGGCAAGCCGATGTGGCGGTTCCTCGCCGAGCTGCCCACCGACGACCTGGTCGCCAGCGTCGACTTCAAGCACATCAGTGACGCGCTCACCCCGGACGAGGCGACGGCGATCCTCGACAAGGGACGCGGCGGCCTGGCCGACAGGTTGGCGACGCTCGAACGGGACGGCTTCCCGTCGTACACCACGTCGGTCGGCTGGCTCGGCTACCCCGACGACAAGGTGCGGGCGCTGACCCGGCAGGCGTACCAGGACGGCTGGCGGGCGATGAAGATGAAGGTCGGCGGCCCGCTCGCCGACGACCTGCGGCGGGCCCGGATCATCCGGGAGGAGATCGGCCCGGACGCGCTGCTGATGATGGACGCCAACCAGGTCTGGGACGTCGACGAGGCGATCACCGCGATGGCCACCCTCGCGGAGGTCGACCCGTACTGGATCGAGGAACCCACCCACGCCGACGACATCCTCGGCCACGCCCGGATCGCCCGCGCGGTGACCGAGCTGACCGGCGGCCGGTGCCGGGTGGCCACCGGTGAGGTGGCCGCCAACCGGGTGATCTTCAAGCAGTTGTTGCAGGCCGACGCGATCGGCGTGATGCAGATCGACGCCTGCCGGGTCGGCGGTGTCAACGAGGTCCTCGCCGAGCTGCTGCTGGCGGCGAAGTTCGGGGTGCCGGTCTGCCCACACGCCGGCGGTGTGGGCCTCTGCGAGTACGTCCAGCACCTGGCGATCTTCGACTACCTGCGGGTGGGCACCGGCCTGGACGGTCGGATGGTCGAGTACGTCGACCACCTGCACGAGCACTTCGTCGATCCGGTCCGGACCCGCGGTGGCCGCTACCTGCTGCCCGAGCGTCCGGGATACAGCGCCATCATGAAGCCGGCGTCGATCGCCGAGTTCCGCTTCCCGGACGGCCCGGCATGGCGGTGACCGTCGGCGCCTCCCGGCTCGGCCTGGGCATGCTGCGCCACCTGCCCGCCGAGGCCCGCCCCCTGATCCGGCCGGGCACCGTACCGACGGGCATCGTGCACCTGGGCCTGGGAGCGTTCCACCGGGCACACCAGGCCGTCTTCACCGAGGCGGCGGTCGGCGCGGCCGGCGGCGACTGGGGCATCATGGCCGTCGCCCCCCGCAGCACCGCGATGGTCGAGGCGATTGCCGCCCAGGACAACCTGTTCAGCGTCAGCACCCTCTCCGCCGCCGGCAGCGCCACCCGGGTGGTGGGCGCCCTGAGCGGCGTACGGCACGCGCCGAGCGACCCGGACGCCGTGGTGGCGCTGCTCGCCGACCCGGCGGTACGCGTGGTGACCCTGACCGTCACCGAGAAGGCGTACCAACTCGACCCGGTGACCGGCGAGCTGTCCCCGGACCTGGCGCTCGCCGCGGACCTGGCCGGCGGCCGACCACCGACCACGGTGCCGGGGCTGCTGCTGCGCGGGCTGGCCGCGCGGGCCGCCGCGGACGCCGGGCCGGTGGCCCTGGTGAGCTGCGACAACCTCCCGGCCAACGGCCGGCGACTGCGCGGCATGCTCGACCAGGCGGTCGGGCGTGCCGACGGGGTGCCCGCCGGGCTGGTCGAGTGGGTGGCCGCCAACGTCACCTGCCCGGGGACCATGGTGGACCGGATCGTGCCGGCCAGCACCCCGGAGACGATCGAGGCGGCACACCGGGTGCTCGGCGTGACCGACCTGGCCGCGGTCGCCGCCGAACCGTACGCGCAGTGGGTGATCGAGGACGAGTTCCCCGGCGGCCGGCCCGGCTGGGAGCACGCCGGGGCGGTGCTCACCGACGACGCCGGCCCGTGGGAGCGGCTGAAACTGCGCACCCTCAACGGCGTGCACTCGGCCATCGCGTACCTGGGCGCGCTGGCCGGTCGGGAGACCATCGCCGAGGCGCTGGAGATCCCGCACCTGCCCGACGTACTGCGCCGGCTGATCGCCGAGGACGTCGCGGCCAGCTTCACGCCGCCGGACGGGGTCCGGGTGGTCGACTACGGCGAGCAGGTCCTCGCCCGGTTCGGCAACCCGGCGATCCACCACCGCACCCTCCAGGTCGCGCTGGACGGCTCGCAGAAGCTGCCGCAACGCGTTCTGCACACCATCGCCGACCTGCGCGCGGCCGGCCGGTCCGCGCGCTGGGGCGCGCTGGTCGTGGCGTCCTGGTTGCGCTTCGCGCTGGGGTACGCCGACGACGGGCACCCGTTGCCGTTCCAGGACCCCCTCGCCGGGCCGATCCGCGCCGCGCTGGACGCCGGTGCGCAGAGCCCGGCGGGCGCCGTCGACGCGCTCTTCGCGCTGCGCGAGGTCATCCCGGTCGAGGTCGCCGAGGACGACGAGGTCCGCGCCGACGTGATCGCCTGGTTGACCGCGCTGGAACGACACGGCGTCGAGGCCACACTGGCTGGTGCCCGGTGAACGGGCCGACACTGGCCGGTCGGTGGTGAGCGGGGTGGCGCCGCCCCGGGTGGCGGTGATCGGGGCGAACGGGCACGGCCGGTGGCACCGGCGGGTGATCGCCCCCCTGCACGCCGCCGGGCGGTTGCGGCTGGTCGCCCTGGTCGACGTCCGACCGGTGGAGGATGATCCGGCAGCGCCGGTGCCACCCGGGGTCGAGGTGTTCACCGACCACCGGGCGATGCTCGCCGCCACCCGGCCGGAGGTGGTGGTGATCTGCACGCCACCGCACACCCACCTGGCGATCGCGCGGGACGCCCTGGCCACCGGCGCGGACCTCCTGTTGGAGAAACCGCCGGTGTTGTCGCTGGCCGAGCACGAGGAGCTGGCCTGGGCGCTGACGGCCGCCGGCCGGGTGGCGCAGGTCGGCTTCCAGGCGCTCGGCTCGGCGGCCCTGACCGCGCTGACCGACGCGCTGGCGGCCGGCCGGCTGGGCACCGTCACCGGCATCTCCACCGTCGCCGCGTGGCAACGGCCGGACGCCTACTACGCCCGCTCCCCGTGGGCCGGTCGGCGAAGCCTCGACGGCCGGCCGGTGCTGGACGGCGCGCTGGCCAACCCGCTCGCGCACGCGGTGATGCAGTGCCTGGCGGTCGCCGAGGCGCTCGGTGGGGCGACGCCCTGGCCGGTGGCGATCGAGGTGGAACGCTACCGGGTCCGCCCGATCGAGGTGGAGGACACCGCCGTGCTGCGGGTCCTGTTCCGCGCCGGCCCGCCGGTGCTGGTGGCGGTGACCCTGGCCGCTGAGGAGTTCGTGGCGGGCGAGGTGGTGGTGACCGGCACGGCGGGTCAGGCGGTGCTGGAGTACCCGACGGACCGGTTGCGGCTGCCCGGGGACGTGGTGACCCGCCGCGTCCCGGGGCGGGTGGGGTTGCTGGAGAACCTGCTGGCGCACCGGGACGACCCGGCGGCGGTGCCGCTGATCGCGCCGCTGGCCCGCACCGCGCCGTTCACCGCGCTGCTGGACGCGCTACGGGTCGCCCCCGAGCCCCGGCTGCTCGACGGCGACCTGGTGACCGTCGTCGGTGAGGGCGGGGACCGGGTTCGCCACCTGCGGGGCGTGGTCGACGTGCTGCGTCGGGCGGCCGAGCGGGGGGCGCTCCCCAGCGAGCTGGCGGTGCCGTGGGCGGCGGCGGCGTACCGCGCCGAGTTGACCGGATAGCCGGAGAACAAACCCACACCACCAGGGAATGGAGAGAGTCATGCGCAGAATCCTCACCGGCGCTACGGTGATCGCCCTCCTGCTCGGTGCCACCCCGGCCGCCGCCGCTGCCCGGCCCGACACCCCGGCCACCGACGGGCTCTCCTGGCTGGCCGGCCATCTCGGGCGGCAGACCCTGCCCGAGCGCGACGGCTGGGCGGCCGAGGGCACCGGCACCACCGGCGGTTCGACGGCCACCCCCGAACGAACCCGGGTGGTGCACAGCCGGACCCAGCTGATCGCCGCCCTGGGCGGTGACAACGCCAGCAACGCCACCGATGCCACCCCGAAGCTCATCTACGTCGACGGCGCCATCGACGGTTTCGAAGGGCCGGACGGCACCGCGCTGAGCTGCGCCGACCTGGCCGACCCGGCGTACCGGTTGGACGCCTACCTGGCCGCGTACGACCCGGCGGTGTGGGGACGGGTGCCCCCGAGCGGGCCACTGGAGGAGGCCCGGGTGCGCTCGGTGACCAACCAGACCCGGCAGACCCAGATCAACATCGGCCCGAACACCACGATCGTCGGGCTGCGCGGCGCCCGCCTGACCGGGCTCACCCTCATGATCGACCGGGCGTCGAACGTCATCGTCCGCAACCTGACCCTCGTCGATGCCCGGGACTGCTTCCCGGCCTGGTCACCGACCGACGGCGAGGCCGGCAACTGGAACAGCCAGTACGACCAGATCTCGGTACGCCGCAGCGAGAACGTCTGGGTCGACCACAACACCTTCACCGACGGCGACAACCCGGACAGCGCCCAACCCGTCTACTTCGGACGCGCCTACCAGGTGCACGACGGGTCACTGGACGTCACGCACACCGCCAGCCTCGTCACCGCGTCGTGGAACCGCTTCACCGGGCGGGACAAGCTGCTGCTGATCGGCTCGTCCAACACGGTCGGCCCGGACGTGGGACGGTTGAAGGTCACACTGCACCACAACCTCTTCGATGGCGTCCTGCAACGACTGCCCCGGGTGCGCTTCGGTCAGGTCGACATCTACAACAACCACTACCGGCTCCGTGGGGACGACTTCCAGTACGCGCTCGGTGTCGGTGTCCAGTCGGCGATCTACGCGCAGAACAACTTCTTCACACTGGAAGCGCCCGTCGACCCTGCCGACCTGCTCTACGACTGGGGCGGCACCGCGTTGACCGAGCGGGGCTCCTGGGTGCGCCAGAGCGGCGGCCCGGCCCGGCCGGTCGACCTGCTGGCCGCGTACAACGCGACCCATGACCCGGACCTGGCCGCCGACGCGGGCTGGACGCCCACCCTGCGCCGCGACCCCGTCCTGCCGGCACCACTGGTCCCCCTCCTGGTGAGCCCCCTAGCCGGCGCCGACCGACTGCCGATCTGACCGCGCACGCCCGGCTCACCGTCGGGTCGGCGACGTAGGGGGCCATCGATGTGGTGAAGATCGGCTATAAGTGACGCATGGACTTCCCGCCGCACCTGGGCAGCATGCCGATGCACGCGATCACCGAGATCCACGGCGAACCGGGCCTGCTGGAACGCTTCCGGTTGGAGGTCCAGCAGTTCGACGACGACGCCCGGGAGCGGCTGAACGCCGCGCTGGACCTCGCCGCCGAGTTGCACCGCGACGACCGGCGGGTGCGCGAGCCGTACCTGAATCACCTGCTGCGGGTGGCGATCCGGTTGATGCACCACTACCAGGTGCGCGACGTGGAGGTGATCGTCGCCGGCCTGCTGCACGACGCGGTGGAAGACCACCCGGCCGAGCTGGCCGGCGGCGAGCCGGGGGCCGACCCGACCGCTGCGGCGCTGGTCGCGCTCGCCGCGCGGTTCGGGCCGCGGGTGGCCACCCTGGTCGCCGCCGTCACCAACCCGGGGTACGACCCCGAGCGGGACCGCAACGCGCAGTACCGGGAGCACCTGGCGGTCAGCCTGGACCGGGAGCCCTGGGCCCGGGTGATCAAGGTGTCGGACTTCACCGACAACGGCGTGGGCGTGATCCACACGGTCGGGCCGAAGGTCGTCTCGTCGGCCCGGAAGTACCGGCCGCTGGTGCCGCTCTTCCGGGACCTGATCGGCCGGCCGGACACCCCGTTGTCGCCGGCGGTGAAGCGGCACATCTTCGGCCAGCTCGACCTTGCCGAGGAGCGGTTCAGCGCCATCCTCGACCAGCCCGCCCCGAACTGACGGTCCGCGCCCGAACCGACCGCCCGCCTCCGAGCTGACGGTCGCCGCATCACCCGACCGGGTTCTGCGACAAGTTCTCGGATCTTCGGCGAATCTCTCGCATTGCGGTGGTTTTGCGCCAGATGAGAGGCCTCCGCCCTCTTGGCTCATATTTCTGGTGTGACGCTGATCGAGAGGATTCGGACCATGCGCGACCTTTCTCGTCGTGATCTGCTCAAGGCGACGGCCGTCGGCGCCGGAGCGGTCGCTCTTCCAAGCATGATCGCCGGCAGCTCGGCGATCGCGGCCGATGGTCCCGGGTCGCCCTCCGGCGCCACGTACCCACCGGCGGAACTGACCGGGCGCATCGTCCGCCCCCAGAGCCCGAACTACGCGGAGGCCAGCCTCGGCTGGGACGAGTGTTCGTGCGCTATCCCCTGGTCATCGTGTTCGCCCAGGAGACCCAGGACGTGGTCAACGCCCTCACCTGGGCGCGCCAGCACGACGTCGCCCTGCGGGTGCGCAGCGGCCGCCACAGCCTCGAAGGCTGGTCGAACGTCGACAACGGCATCGTGATCGACGTCAGCGAGCTGAAGGACATCCACATCGACGCCGCCGCTCGCGTGGCGAAGCTCGGCGCGGGGCTCAACCAGTCGGAGGCGATCACCGCCCTCGGGGAGTACGACCTGGCGGCGACCACCGGAACGGAGGGGACCGTCGGCCTGTCCGGCGCGACCCTCGGCGGTGGCTTCGGGTTCCTCACCCGCTATCTCGGCATGGCCTGCGACAACCTGATCGGCGCGGAGATCGTCGTGGCGGCCGGCGCCAACGGCGCGAAGGTGCTCCAGGTGGACCCGTGGAACCACCCGGACCTGCTCTGGGCCCTGCGCGGCGCCGGAAACGGCAACTTCGGGATCGTCACGTCCCTGACCTACAAGGTGGCCCCGCTGAAGAGCGTCGCCTACCTTCAGGCGACCTGGCCGGGCCTCGACAACCTGCACGAGGTCTTCGACAACTGGCAGCGCACCGCACCGTTCAGCGACCCCCGCCTCGGCACCCAGGTCGAGGTGCACCCGAACGAGATCCTGCTGTTCGCGGTGCTCGCCGAGGGATCGGAGGCCGAGACGAGGGAACTGCTGGAGCCCATCCTCTCGATCGGCGACCCCGTGGTCACCGTGCAGATCGGCGGCTGGAGCGAGACCTACTCCGGCTTCCAGATCCCGAACGAGGAAGAGCCGGCGAAGTGGAAGTTCTTCTCGCAGTTCACCAGGGAGCCCTTCCCGACCAAGGCGATCAGTATCGTCCGCGAGTTCATGGAGAACTCCCCGTCACCGGACAGCAACTTCTTCACCCAGGCCTTCGGGAACGGAGCCCAACGACAGGAACCCTTCGGCGGCACTGCGTTCCCGCACCGCGACGCGCTCTTCTACTCCGAGCCCGGCGCTGGCTGGGGCACCCGCGGCGAGCCGGACAGCGACGACGCCATCACCCCGGTCGCCCAGGCCTGGATCGCCGAGTTCAGCCAGGCGCTGCGCCCCTACGTGGACGGTGCCTACGTCAACGTGCCGAACGTCGGCATGGCGGAGTGGGAGGAAGCCTACTGGGGGCGCAACTTCCCGCGGCTGCGCAAGATCAAGGCGAAATACGACCCGCACAACGTCTTCCAGTACAAGCAGAGCATCCCGCCCGCGACGCACTGACCAACCTGACTCGTCTGACTCGTCTGACTCGTCTTACCAGCGACGCGGGAGGCACGCCACCCGCTCGGCTGGACCTCCTCACACCCCTTTGCTCTGCACCCGTGGACGCACCACTTACAGACCGTGAGCGTCGCGTCCATGGGTGCAGAGCAAAGGACGGATGTCCGGGGGCGCCGGGAGGTCGGCCTGGGCGGAGTGTGGGCCGGCGGGACGCCAGGATGGGTCCTGCGGCCGGCCGGTGACGGTCACGCTGGGTGCAGGCCAGCCGGCTCCGACGCTCGGTCTCCAGTTGCGCCGGGTCGGCCGGCAACGCGCCCAGGTCGGCGACGATCTGCGGATCCACGTCGAAGGCGGGCACCGCCACGTCGAGGTCCTCGACCCGGTCCCCGGCGGGGCTGGTCCGCACCACCAGGCTGCCCCGCCACAACGCGTCGATCCGCAGCGCCGCACCGCGTGCCCGGCTCGGCACGAGGATCGCGAAGGGCCCGTCACCGGACCGTCACCGCCACCGTCACCGATGCCCGCCGCCGCCGCGACTGTCGGAAACTGAGCACCCACACAGCGCTCCGCAGCCCCTGCCGTCCGTCCTCAACGGCGGCAGCGCGTGGCGCGGCCGGAGGCGGTCTTGCTCATGAGCGTGATACCTCACAGTCATATTGATGCCTCACAGTCATCACGCTGATCCACGCATGCGCCTCCGACTGCCCTCACCACCGTGAGACACCCTCCGTGCGCGCCGGCTAGCGGTCGGCGGGCGAAGCTCCGTGCAGGACCACACGGAGAGGATGTGGGGCGCTGGTGGCGAGATCGCCGAACACGGCGAACAGCAGGGCGTACTGACCGGTCGGCTCGTCGACGAGCAACTCGCCAGCGTCAATGATCAGCAGGGTGAGCGGGCCGGCATCCAGCCGGTCCCGGAGCACGTCGGAGAGGGCGTCCCAGGTGCTCCCCAGGTGGGCTGGCAGGGTCAGCGCACCGGCCAACGCGGCGAAGAGCGCCGGCCGGGTTCGGGCTGTCGCGCCGGACAGCACCGTCGCGCCGGGCAGCTCCGGGGCGGCGTCGCGGCAGACGGTCAACCAGTCGGGCAGCCGACCGTCGTCCTCGTCGTACGTCAGGTTTCTCCTGGTCTGGCCTGGGCGACGATGCCGGGGCCGGCCGGACGCAGCCGGCCGGCCCCGGTCGGTCAGAGCCGGTAGAAGTCGGTGTAGTGGTTGGGTGAGAACCAGGTGACCCCGGTGCTGCGGTTCACCACGATCCGGTACGCGTCCCGGGCGGCGCCCTGGGTACGCGGGTAGACGTCGTACTCGTAGTAGGTGGCGTTGGTCGGCAGTTGACCCTCGTAGTTGTAGAAACGGCCGCCGGCGAAGTTGGACTTCCCCCCGCTCCAGGAGTACCAGCCGCGGCTGGTCGGGAAGCCCTTGGCGGACCAACCCGAACGGGCGGTACGGGCGTCCGCACAGCGGCTGACGGTGCAGGAGCTGTAGACCGCCGCCGAGGCGGAGTCGGTCAGCCGCGGGGCCACCACGGACGGGCCGACCAGCGCGGCGGCGACCATGGTGAGGAGCAGGGCGAGAGTGGTGGTACGCCGGCGGATCGCGCCGAGCGTGGCCAACGGGGACACGAGGGTGGACACAGGCTGCCTCCAGACCATCCAGTCGATCGATCCGCATCACTGTCGGATCGAGCCTCAGTCTCGCCGTTGCTGGTCGACGGCGACAGCCCCCGTCACCCCAACTGCGCCACAATGCTCGGTGAACCCCGCACGACCCTCCGCCCTCGCGGCCCCCGACGGCGTGGCTACGGGCATTTCGGTCATCGGTTGTTAGCGTGAAACGCGGATCCGCGACCGTGGAGGGGTGCCATGACGGACGCCCCCGATGGGAGGCCGAGGCCCGCGGACCAGTGGCGACACCGGGGCGTTCGAGGGCTGACCATCGCCCGCGACGCGAGCGTCCGCGGTTGGCGGTGGTGGGCACGGCACTGGGATCGACTGGTCGCCGCCCTCCAGGACGAGGCCCCCGTCGGCTCCGGCGCGGCCCCGTCGCCCCCCGGTCCCCTCGTGGAACAGCGCGACGTGCCCCGGCTGATCACGGTCCCGGCGCGCGGATACGTGTACTCGTTCCACATCCGCGCCACCTTCGCCTGGTCATCGTCGACGAGCCTGCGCTCCGAGGTGCTGAGCTGGTACGTGCAGTACTTCCAGCCCAACGCGATCCAACGGCTGACCCGGCTCGCCGCCGACGCCGCCCGGAATCTGCCGCCACATCGCGCGGGTGACCTGGAGGTGGCGTTGCGGCAGGCGCTCGCCGACGAACCGGAGTGGTCCTACCAGCGGGGTGACATCGTCATCACCTGCCGCCCCGACGCCGCCGTCCGGCTCGACGAGCGGATCATGCCGGCGCTCCAACCGCACGTCGACCGGCTGCTCGAACTGGAGTACCAGTTCGACGAGCAGGTGCGCAAAGCCCGGTACGCCGAGGAGCTGAGCCGCCAGTGGGCGACACTCCTGAACACCCACGCCGACGACCAGGACGTCGCCGACGCCCGCGACCAGATGCTCACGACGCAGCGGGAAGCCGCCCGCTGGATCACCGAACTCCTACGCCGCCACGCCGAACACCCGGCAGACGCGGTGAGCACCCCACTGATCCCGCCACAACAGAGCCGCCCCAACCCGGCGCAGCCAGCCTCCGACTGACCCCGCTCACCGTCGCCAGTCGTCCCAGTCTCGATTCGCTTCGATGACCATCGCCTCAGGTCACGGTATCGGAAGGTACGTCACTCGAGCGGGCTCGGCGAGCACCGCCTGTGCAGCCGGGATATCCGCCAGGCGGGCGGCCAGGGTGGCGACGGCGAGGCGCTCCGGTAGGGCCGCACTGAACTTGAGGCCAGCGAGCGCCTTGTCGGACACCTCCGGCTGGCAGACACGCTCGATCGCGTCTGCCATGACGGCTCGCAGTGTCGGTCCGTCCACGTCCGCACGTAGTCGAATCGACGCATCGTCGTAGCGCTGGCTCGCATCGGTGAGTTCGCTGAGCGTGGAGATCAGCGTGGCGTTGGCGCGGAAACCGGCCCAGGTCCACCATCTCACCTCACCGTCCCCGTCCCCGACGACGACCGTGCCAGCCGGATGCACGACGGGCGTCGCGTCCTCCCGCAAGGCGGCCAGTCGGGTCGCAGCTCGACCAGTGAGCGCGACGGGCGGATCGGCGCCGAGCAGCACGTCACGCATCGCCCGGACCATCCGGTATGACAGTCCCTGCGGCGACCTATTCGTCATCCAGAGTGCCTTACCGCCCCCCTCGGCCGGCTCAACGAAGCAGCGGCGGCGCTTCCAGTCGATGAAGGTGACGCGCCAACTTCGCCCACCGAGCAGCAGCAGCCGGGGACCTAGCACTTTGGCCGTCAATAGTGCGGGATCGGTCCGGCCGATCTCGGTGCGGCCAGCCAGCACGGTGAACTGCGGTGGTGCGGTGAACACCGCCAGCATGTCCATAAAATGCCGACGCCCGAAGCGCAGTTCCGTCTCCGGCCCGATGAAGAGCATTCCGGAGTCGACATCCAGATAGCCGTGCTCGACGAGGTGTCGCACGATCACGTCCGCACTCTTGTCGAAGGGCGTCAACCCGTTCCACTCCTGTGACCAGAGGTTGTCACCGACGCGGTGCCGTTGCAGCGCGAGCGCCAGCAGCTGCTGGGCCACGATGTGTCGTGGTTCGGGCGGGGGGACGATTGCTTCGACCCAACCTTGTGCCCAGAGATTCAGCAGGCCAGCCGCGTGCAGCAGTCCCTCCCCATCCAACGCGAGGAATAGACAGTTGCGACTGCTGCCGGGTCGCCGTCCCGTGCGGCCGATGCGCTGCAGGAAGGCCGCGACGCTGCGCGGGGCATTGATCTGGATGACACGGTCGAGATCACCTACATCGATGCCAAGCTCCAGGGTGCTGGTGGCGACGATGACGCAGTCGCGCTCCTGCGCGAAAGCCTCCTCAGCCCGCCGCCGCTCGTCAACGGAGAGCGACGCGTGGGAGAGGAAGGTCGTCACGTTGAGTGCACGCAGTCGTTGGCCGAGATCCTCCACCAACGCCCTTGAATCGCAGAAGACCAGACGCTTCTGCCCCTGATGGAGTGCCGCGATGACCTTCGCCGCGTTGTGCACGGATCCGACGTAGTCCAGCTCAACCTCACCGACTGGACGCGACGTAGACATCGATGAACCTGCCGCAGGAGGAAGGTCAGGCGCCACTACCCGCGCCGACCGCTTGCCGCGACCCGAGCCCTGCAGCCATGCCAACAGCTCGTCCGGGTTGCCGACCGTCGCCGAAAGTCCGATCCGCTGCAGCGGTCGCCCCGCCACCCGGCTGAGGCGTTCCAACACGGCCAACAAGTGCCAACCTCGATCATCACCGGCGAACGCGTGCACCTCGTCGACGACGATCGCCTGAAGTTGACCGAAGAACGTGTCGTGATCGACGGCGGTGCTGACCAGCATCGACTCCAGGGACTCCGGAGTGGTCAGCAGAATGTCCGGTCGTTCGCGGAGGATCGCACGCCGCCGCCCCATCGTCACGTCGCCGTGCCAAAGCGCCGTCCGGCGACCGAGCCAGGCCGTGTAGGCCTCCAGCCGGGGTAAAAGGTTGTTGAGCAGTGCCTTCAGCGGGCAGACGTACAGAACGGAGGTGCCCGACCAGTTCTCCTGTGCCATTCGGGAAAGCAGCGGGAATACCGCCGCTTCGGTCTTCCCTCCGGCGGTGGGCGCGAGTAGGAGCGCGTCCTCGCCACCCAGGAGGGGCTGCACCGCGGCTTCCTGCAACGGCCGCAACGCCGGCCACTGCAATGAATTGACGACGTGATGCAGGACGACTGGATGCAGCAGCTCGGCACCGCTCGTCATGACCTCGACATCCCTCAGATCTCGAGCGAGATCTCGTCGGCACTCGTGGCGTTCCGCTCCACGTCCGTCATCTCGGCGGTAGACAGGGTGAGCGCGTAGTGTTGTCGAGGGTCGAACTCTGGGAACTGGTCCACCCGGTCGAGCACCTCCCCCACGAGCTTCTTGAGGAACAGCCTCGGTGCCACACCGACCTTGCCGCCGAGACCTCCGGCTATCGCCCGTGCCAGCTCGCCGAGGTATGCGTCGTCGACCAGCGCGGACACCCGCTCCGGCGCGGCCGACCCGTCGGCGTAAAGATCCCGTACGCGACCGCCGAGTTCGACGAGGGAATCGATGGTGAAGCCCGACAGTCGGATTTGCACCGCGCGGGGATTATCGAAACGTGGATCGGTGCTGAAGTCCACGGCGAGGCGCTGTGCCAGGGGCGCTAGTCGCTGCACGCCCTGCGGGCCGTCGTAGAACGCTGGAGTGCCTGTTATGACCAGGTACAGACCCGGAAACCGCCCGGAATGCACTTCGTCGATGAGTTGCCGGAGGGAGTTGAGCGCCTTGTCCCGGGCATCCGACCTGACCCGTTGCAGCGTTTCCACCTCGTCGAGCACCAGCAGCAGGCCCGGGTGGCCACTGTCACGCAGCACGGCGAGCAGGCCCTGCAGAAAGCTGAGCGCCGCGAAATGGTCAAGGTCGCCGCGCACACCGGCGGCCCGACGGGCGGCTGCCGCCACGTGCGGCTGCCCGCCGAGCCAGGCGAGCACGGCGTCTGCGGTTGCGGCATCTCCCCGTGTGGCAGCAGCCCGGTAGCCGCGCAACGCGGCAGCGAAAGCAGGGGCGCGGCGACTCACCGTGGCCAACCGTTGGTCGAGCAGGTCCGCTACCGCTTGGTCGAGACCGTCGGCGTCATCGCCCGCGACCTGACCGGCCGCCAGAACGTCCTCCTCCAGTGCGTAGAACCAGCCGTCCACGATGGGACGGAGTGCGCTGGGGGGGAACGCCGAGGTGGTTAGTCGTTCACCGAGCCGGCGGTAGACGGTCTCCAGCTTGTGCAAGGGCGTCTCGTTCTCCGAGATTTGCACTTCGGCAACGGCGAGGTTCGCCTGCTTCGCCCGCTCGGCGATCCAACGGGCGAAGAACGTCTTGCCGGAGCCGTACTCGCCGCGGACCGCTTTGAAGACGGAGGCCCCGGCGGCGACACTGTCCAGGTCCTCCCCGATTGCGGTGCCGAAACGATCCAATCCCACCGCGAAAAGGTCCAGGCCTGCAGATGGCACAGCGCCTCGCCGCAGCGCGTCGATCACCTCGCGGCGGCGGGCCGGGCTTACCGTTGTCACGCAGGCCCCCCGGGTAGGCGGAACTGCTCTTGGAGGAGCCGCAGGTCCAGCCGGACGGTCCGGGAGTTGTCGGTGAGCGACAACACCGGATAGTTGTCCACGTTGAAGATCCGCTGAAGGGTGGTGGCAAAGCCAACCGCCCGCACCGGTGCCTCGCCGGCCCGCTGCGCCAGGACCGCCACGGGCAGCACTCCCTTGGCATCGACCAGCGCCCGCAGCGCTGCCTGGATCTTCTTCAGCTCCACCCGGCGCGGCGTCAGACTGTGCTGTGCCTCGAACAGTTCGGTGGCCAGCAGCGCAGCCACCAGGTCACCGTCGGTGGCCGGCGGGGCCGTCTGCGGTCCGGAGGCCGTTTCCGGCACGTCGAAGAGCGCGTCGCCCGCCACGGCAGGTGCCTTCCGGCGCGGCTTCGGCGCGGTCGTCGACCGTGCCGGAGCGGTCGGCTCCGACGCGGCAACGCCCGTCTGCCACCACTCCGGGGTGCGCTCCTCGACGGGCGCCCAACCCGCCGGTGGGTCGGTTACGTTGGGCAGCAGGTAGGCCAACAACGGGATGGTCACCTCGGCCAGCGACGCACCGCCGTGGTAACCCGCCCGGCTCGGACGGTGGCGTAGCAGCGGATCCCAGAGCGCGATGATGCGATTGTCCTCCGAGATAACCCTCGGACCGGTCAGTTCCACCTCACCGGGGCCGGCCGGGCCAGCCCCGATCCGGTGCCGGGCGGATGCCGCGTCCGGTGTCTTGAGGTGCTGACCTCCACGCTCAAGGATGTGCCCGTGGTCACTGGTGACGATGACGGCCCGGCCGGTGCGACGAGCATGGTCGAGCAGGCTGCGCAGGAAGCCGAGATCGTTGAGTTGCCAACCGGCTTCATCGCCCTCCCGGCCGTGGGCCAACGCGTCATCAACCGTGTTGATCACGACAGCCACCACGGGAGCAGAGCTCGCCATCGCATCGGTCAGGTCGGCGGCGATGACCTCGCCTGCACCACCGCGCGCCGGGCCCTTGTGGAAGATTCGGGAGGCTCGGCCCCATCGCCCCTCGGCGAAGAGCCGCCGCTCAAGGTCCTGATTCCCGGCACGCAGTGCGCCGGCGAACAGCGACGTGCGGGAAACCGCCGTGAGGGTGGGCAGCGCAGCAACGATCCCCCGACGCCGGGCCGCTCCCGACCCTGCCAGCGGGTCGTACTCCACCCAGTGCGGGGCCAACTCGTCCGCGAGCTGCACCGCGACTGCGGCGCTCATTCCGTCGAGCACGGCGAGCAGCAAGGGTCGACCGGCGCGGATAAGCGGATCGACCACGCGGGGCAGGAGATTCTCGACGGTGAGCAGGTCGCCGTCGCTGCCCGGCCCGGCGGTGGCCCACGCGGCGAGCCGGCCGGCGAACGCCCCGTCGAGGTCACGCCGCCGCTGCTGCGCCAGCTCATGGATTTCCCGGTACGCCCGCTGCAGCTGCGGATGGGTTTCCTCGCCAGCCCAGACGTGGCTGAGCGCCTGATCCACCCATCCCCACTCGGCGATGTGGCGGTCCACCCCGTCGGCGACGCTTTGTGGCGCCACCACCGTCGTGCCGAGCCACCGCACCAGCCGCTGGGCCATCCGGGCTCGACGCACCCGTTCTGCCTCGGCCTCAGCGAGCCGATGCTTTGCGAGGTGTTCGATCGCCAGGTCGAGTTCCGGGTTTGCGGGGTTCCGCAGTCCGGCGAGCAGAGCTCCCGCCGCGACACCGAGGCGGTTGGCGAAGCCGGTCCGCAGGATCGGACTGTGGCCCGCGCTGCTCACCGCAGAGAACTGGATAAGCAGCTGCTCCGCTCGGTCGAGGATGGCATGTCCGTCTCGGCGAACCGCCGTGCGCGGCGCGTTCAACAGGGCGTCGACCACCTGCACGGCCGCCGCCGCGAAGCTGCGCACGGTGACATCGTCGTTGAGGTTGCCGAAGTACTGGTCGATGCGCCCCTGAGCGCGCACCGAGTCGGCGCTCTCGGCGCTCCAGAGCGCATTGCAGACCAGGCCCAGCGGCAACGCCTCGTGGCCGTGCCCGGCATCGACCAGCGCAAAGAGTGCCTTCGCCGGCCGGCCGAACTGTTCCAGCAGCCAGCGTGCTAGCCCAGTTCGCTCGGCCTCCCGTAGCAGTCCATAGGCCTCGACGGCACCTGGCTCGGCACTCCACCGCAACAGCGCCGTCACGTCCAGGTCGTCCGGGCCGATGCCCTGCCGGTCGAGACCGAGCCGCACCGCCGCGAGATGCCGCAGAGCCATGTCGCGAGTCAGCACCGATGTGGCCAGCCCGGGCCAGCCGCCTGGTGGCATGGCGTCGAGCAACGCCTCGCCGGCCCATGCCTCGCGTTCGAGCGCGGTGTCCGGCAGCTGCGCGCCAAACGCGTCGACAACCAGGTCCCAGGGTTCCACGGTGATGACGCGCTGGCGGAAAACCCGGCTACGCACGCCGTGGTGCAGCACCGACTCTGGAATATCGGTCAGCAGGACGAGAACCTCCTCGTCGCGGTCGGCGACGAGGTGCTCCCACACGGACAGCGGAGAGACGCACGGCACTACTCGGACCGGGCGTCCGTCCGGCAACAGCACCGTCGGGTCGTGCGGCCATGTCGGCTCTGCCCGGATCACCATCACGGGGTACGCCTCGCCGTTACGGTGCCGTTCGAGCTGCTGCGCCACCTTCTGCCGCAGCGCCACGGGGCTGATCCGCAGTGCCTGAGCCGGTGCAGGTGCCTGGGTCACGAAACGATTCTCCAGGTGACCTCGATGGTCGCGTCCGGGTGGTCGGCGGCGAGCGCCCGAAGCTTCTCCACCGCCCGGCCGAGGTCGGCGGCGGGAACGGTAACCAGGTCCTGCGCGTGCGCCTCCCCGCGGTCTCCGGTGCCCAGTTCAACCTTGTTGGCGGGCAGCTCGACGTCCTTGTGGTCCGGTCGGCCGCGATCGGGATCGTCGCGTCGGCGCGTTGCGCGGCGGATGAGCGCCACCGCGTCAGACTGTGCACGCCGGAGAGCAGGGCTCAGCGGCGCGGTCAACTCGTCGGCCTGGCCGACGCGGCGCAGCTCGGCGAGGATCGCAGATGCCTCCACGGCATACGGCTCGCCGAGGCCGGCAATGATCTCGAAGTTGTCCCACGCCGCGCCAGCCAGTTCGGCAGACACCTGCGCCGCGCTCTTGATGCTTCTTCCGACCCTGTCGGCCGGTCCGGCGAGTTCCGCCCGAGCCAATCGCTCGATAATCTCCACGGCCGTACGCCCGGTCGCCAGCCGCTCCAGCAGGTCGGCCGCGGCGCGAGCGGTGGCGAGCCGCCCTGATGGCGACGCCTGGTCGATACCCAGCCATTTGTCGTGCTGCTCGAGCCGGGCGCTCAGGCCGTGCGCCGCTTCTCGATACCGCGCGCCCTCGTTGCTGAGGTCGCGACCAAACATCGCCACCAGCCGACCCCGCCGCAAGTTCAGGTTGTGCACACCGAAGATCGATCCGGCTCGGGCCCGAGCCTCTGCCCAATCTTCCTCGCTGGGCAGCCGCTCCTCGCGCAGAGTGTGGTCGGTCGTGATCTTTGCTGGCTCAGGCGGAGGTGTGACTGCGCTTCCGTGCAGGTGGAAGGCGCGGTCGGTCTGCTCGGCGAAGGTGGCCACAACAAGCTGCGCCACGATCGGGTCGAGACCACGTGGGCTGGGTTCGTCGATCCACCGCAGGATGTCGGCGACGCGTAGCTCACCGCTGACGCCCTCGGCGGCCGCCCTATGGTGGAAATGCTGCGCCCACTGGCCCTCGACGACGAAGGCCGCCTCGTGCATCGTGCCGAGCCCGAGCGGATTGGCGATCCGGCGCATGGTCTGACGGTGCGCTCGCTCGACCTCGACGCGTCCCTCCGGCGACTCGACCGCTCGCCGGACGTGGTCGAGCACGACCTTCACCTCGGGCAGACGCACGGGCTCGCCCTTGCGGTCGGGGTCGAAGTCAGGATGGGCGGGGAACTGCTGGCTGAGCATCTGATCGCCGAGGCTGCGCAGCGCGTCAGCGAAGGTGGCACCCATCGGCAGTTTCGGCTCCAACGCCCGGGTGAGCGACTGCAAATGATCATCGAAGCCAAGCTGCACATCTGAGGGCTGCTTGCCCGCCAGCCCGTACGCCTGGCGCAGCAGCGCCTGCATCTTGTTCAGCAGTGCGCTGCGCTGGTTGGTCAGCGCCGCGTGTGCCCGCCGGCGGTCGTCGGGGTTGAGGTGCTCAGCGTGGCTGTCGAAGCGTTGGCCCTCCAATAGTTTGTCGATGATGGCGAGCTTGCCCAGCTCGGTGCGGCGTTCGATGGTCAGAGCGGCCGGGATCCAGCAGACCGTGCGCGGCGTCATCCGGCCGCTCAGCTCCTGGACCCGTTGCCGATCGTCCGCCGGCCCATGACTCCCGTCGTCGAACGGATAGTCGACGATCAGGCGCCAGGCGGTCGGGTCGTTCGGGGGGAATGCCTCGTCCCGGATGTCGTGCGGGTCGCGGACGTTGCCGTACACCAGCTCGATCGTGCGGCGACTCCCCCGCCAGGTCAGCGCGGCCTCGGCGAAGAACGAGTCGCTCCACGGCACGCCGAGCTGTTTCCAGAGCAGCCGCTGCACGAGGTGCTTGCGGGCACCCTCGTTGTCGTAGTGCTTGGCGGTGGCCAGGACGCTGTCAACGTCGACGCCGACCAACTCCAGCGACACGATCGGGTCGTCGCCCTCGCCTATGCGGATTTCGGCGAACCGGCCGGCCCAGTCGGTCAGCTTCCGGTTGACCTGGGCGACCTCACCTCCCGGGATCGGGCTCGTGATGCTGCCGTGGTTGAGCGCCGACAGCCGTCGGGCGGTGAGATTGCGCAGCGCAGGGACACTGGGCGCCAGCGCGGCCAGCAGCAGCGTCTTGATCAGCTGGTCGTCGCCGGTGAAGGCGCGGACACGTCCAACCGTCTCAGTCTGCTGGGTGTCACCCCGGCGCGCCGCGTCCAGGTCGTCGTCCGTGAGGTCGTACTGGTTGAGCAGGTAGGGGCGCAACTTCAGGTCGTAGAGCTTCTGGGCCATCTCGAACTCGGCCTTGAGCTTCTCAGTGAAGGGCTGGTCGCCGCCTGTGCTGATGACGTCGTAAAGGTCTCCGAGAGGCACCAGTTGGCCGAGTCGCAGGGTGTCGCGGCGATCGACCAGTAGCTGGCGCATCAGCTTCAGCGCCGTCCGGGAGCGCTGCAACGCGCTGGAAACATGCACCAAGGTGGAGAGGAATGCCGGGCTGAACGGGTACGTCGACCGGAAGGCGTCAATGTCGGCGCCACTGCCGGAGTCGGTGCCGAGCAGGGTGTCGAACACCTCCCGCCGTACCTTGGTGGTGGCGTCGAAGGCCCGGGAGATGGCTTCGCCGGCCTCGACGGTCTGTGGTTTGAGCAGCCGGCGGCGGGCGATTTCTGGGAGGTTGCGGTCCTCCAGCTTGATCACGTCGAATCGGCCGCTGGCCAGGTTGAGGGTGTCCTGGTAGCTCAGCTCGTTGGCGCCGGTGACCTCCTCGCCGACCAACTCGCGCAGGTCGCGCTGCCGGGCGATGAAGCTGACGACCGGGATCGGCCTGCGGGTGTCGCCGCCCTCGACGAAGTTGGTGATCTTCTGGATTTCTCGGGAGACGAACTGCTGGTCGCCGATCGAGTTGGCCAGCCAGAGGATCAGCTCGTCGAGAAAGAGGATCAACCCGTGGTAGCCGAGTTCCTTGGCGTGCCGGCTGATCTCGGTCAGGCCCCGGTCGAGCGAGACGAACGCCTCGGCATCCTCCCGGGCATTGCTGAAGAAGCCGACGTTCCAGCTGGTCAGCAGGGCGTTGACCAACTTGCGGCGCAGCTCGTCGGAGTACGCGCCGCCGAACGCCTCATCCAGGCGCTCCGGCGTCCAGAACGTCTCGCTGTCGCCCCACTCGTCTTCGGCGTCCCCGCCGGGCAGGCCGTCGATGAACTGCTTGTCGCCAATCTTTTCCCGCAGTGAGGCTGCCTGCTCCAGCAGCGCGTCAGTGCGGTGCACGGCCGGGATGGGTGCGTCGGGGTGCAGCGCACGGACCCGATCGACATAGCCTCCGAGCACCCGCTGCTCCAGGGAGCGGGCGTCGAGCAGGTGGTACGGGATCAGCAGGAACTTGCGCCCGTCCAGCCAGACGCTGTGCTTTGCCACCAGCGGGGCCAGCTCGTCGCGGCCGCGGGCGGCGGATTCGCCGCGCAGCAGCGCGTGCAGCACCGCCATGAAGTGCGACTTACCGGAACCGAAGGAGCCGTGCAGGTAGGCCGCCTTCGATGCGTGCCCCTCGACAGCGGAGCGAATCAGCCCGAGCGCCTCATCGAAGTTGGCGAGCAGCCGCTCCGTGACGACATAGTCGCGCAGGGTGGCATCGGCGTCGGCAACGCTGTCGGCGAGTTTGAGCACGAAGTCGCTCTGGCTCGTGCGCTCCGGGATGTGGATGAACTCCCGAAGCAGCGGCGCGGGGCTGGGCGAAGACATGCTGCATACCGTATCGGGCCACCTACCCACTGCGGCTGCCCTGGCACCGGCGTCGCGACAGAATCGACCGTCAAGGTGGCCAAGGAACAGCCGTTATGTCGATCAGGCGGAACGTGCGTCCGACCAGGCAAGGGCGAAGAGTCGCAGGCAGAGGTCATACATCGGACTTGACCGCCGGAACACCAGGCAGGGCGAGTTTCGGCCATGCTCGGAGTCCTGGTAAACGGTCAAATAGACGACATTGTCCGTAGCGATAATCCGCCCAAAATGAGGCAGATTGTAAAGCCGCATCTGGACCTCGTTTCGACCGGCGATCCGCGCGCAAAGATAGTCGATGTTCGCCCTGACCTGACGCGCCAGGAGCCCTCCGCCGAAGCCTGGGTCGTGGTTGCCCACCTCCAGGTCGCGCCTGGCCAGCCAGGAGTCTGCATCAGCAACGTCAGGGTCTGGGATCAGCAAATGGACCTCGACGGATTTGCTGCCGCCCGCCCAGAGCCCCGAGAAGCTGTCTCTCGTCAACTCATTGCCGCGACTGACGAAGGCGCGGATCCACCGAGCCCGCCGCAGGTCATGCTCGAGCGCCCCGTTGGCCAGTGACTGGGTCGCGTAGATCCGTAAGACACCGACGCCCGTCAAGCGAGACAGCCAGGCGACCAGCCAACCACGGACCCGCTGCGAGCCAAACCAGACGGCTACCACTCCGATCAGGCTAGCTGCGAGCGAGCTGAGCACTCCCCACAGGAACTCCACGTACACCCTCCTAGCTGCGGGTAACCGCTGATCCATTACTGAGGCGTAAGTCATGAACCGTCTACACTTTGACGACTTTCATTCTCCTCCGCGGCGCAAGACCGGACACGTCGGAGACGGCAAGAGCGGTGACCTCCATGCATGACGGCCGGCACGTCAACGACGACAGGGCGCACGAGCCCCACAGCGGACCCGGCCTACCTACGATGGACGACACCCCGAATTTTGAGCAGTGCCGCCGAGCTGCCCGCAGCGTTCGTGAAGCCCCGTTGGCGACCGAAGCCATTCGAGTGATCAGGCCCCGGGGACAGGGCATGCATCGCTCGCGACCGCCGTTGTCCGTGCTGCTTTACCTGGCCGGACGGGAGAATCGACTCGTTTGGAAGTCAGAGGACGCGTTCGCCGTCGTTGAGCCACCGACGGCACGCGCCCAAGAGTGGTCCAAGGGGTCGAAAGCACCTCAGGGACTCGCGCTCGTCGTGCGTTGGTGGGATCTGGCAATCCTGGGCGTACCGCCGATGGCGCTCATAGCTGTGGCTGTGCCGGTCGCGCTCACTCCCTGGGGCAAGACCGCAGCAGTGGTGATGGGACTGTCGGCGATTGCCTACGTGACGGCTCAGATGAGCGTCGGCACGCTACGGCTGATGTGGTCGCTTCTCCGCCGATTCAGCTACCGTCGCGGTGCCGGCCGCGACTTCCTTGCTGACGAACTGCGCAGTTACCACTGGGTCGTCACCCTGTTCCACAGCCCGCACCCCGAGGCCGTTGAGGGCCTGTTGGAACAGACGGCGAATCGGGCTGCTGCCCTCGATGCCCACTTAACCGTCGATGCCGCGTACGGCACGACTCTGCTGGCCTGCAGCGCTCGTTGCGTGACCGACGCGGCCGGTCGGCAGGCGCTGAGTGCATCTCCTCAGCTCCGCAAAGTCGATGAATCGGACTGGTACGTCAACCGTCCGACCCGAAAGGTCAGGCCGCCGACCACCAACGCCATTGAGCCCATCAGCGCGCTGCGGTTGATGGGCCTGGCCACAATGCTGGTGCTCGGCATGCAGGCTCATTACATCGCCGTCGTCGAGCGACAGAGTTGTGGAGACGGGAGTTGCTCGCGTCAGCCAGTCACCTTCTTCCAGGCAGCGGAGTGGCTACTGCACCGCCTCAGCTGGCAATCCTCGTCCTTTGAGCCTCTCACCTGGCAAGCCCGCAGCCTCGGTGTGGTGACCATGTTTCTGGGGCCCGTGCTGGTGGCATGTGTGCTCACCGGGCTACGGCGCCATCTCCGCTATCAGGACGAACGAAAGAAGATGATGTACGCCCACCTTGATGATGAGCCTGCCGCACGTTCGGCGGTCCTGCTGCTCGTGGTCAACGAGACCGAACGAGACGCCGTCATCGCGGCCGTCTGCGAGCAAACCGGTTGCACCGACCCGAGACCCGACCAGGTCGACCTGCACACCGTCTTCCGGCTCGGCACCCTCGGCTCGAACGACATCGTCCTTGCGCACAGCGAACAGGGCACGGTGAGTTCCCACGGGATGACGACCACTGCCGGGGCACTCCTCAATCACCTGTCCCCGGACGCGGTGATCCTCACCGGCGTCTGCTACGGCCTGAATTCACGCAGGTATGACGGGGGCGACCAGGAACTCGGCGACCTCATCGTCTCGACGCAACTGCGGGCGGTTGACCACCGCAAGGTGACGGTCGTCGACGGGGAACGTCACGAGATCAACCGAGGTCCCCGACCCGAACCGGCCATCCCGCTGCTGAGCAGAGCGCGCGCAGCGACGCACGGGTGGACCGGTCCGCCCGTTCACTTCGGCGCCGTGCTCTCCCTCAACACCCTGCTCAACGACCCGGAGGAACGTGCTCGGCTGCAGCGCCAGGACGAGGAGGCGATCGGCGGAGAGATGGAGTTGGCTGGGCTCTACGCCGCGGCGGCCCGCACCAAGACCGACTGGCTTCTCGTAAAAGGAATCTCCGACTGGGGCCGGGACAAGACGAGCGCCCCTCAGGCGCCGGCGGCGCGAAACGCCGCGGACTTCGTCGTCCGGCTGTTGCGGCTCGGCAATGCGCAGAGCGACCAACACGAAGGTTTTTGAGGCGAGCCGGAACCCCTGCGCATCACTGTCGGTCATCCCGACGAGAGTGGCTGGCGGCGAGGCCTACCAGTGCAGTGACGATGGCCCCAACCGCGGCGACCGCAGCGGTTGCCGTGCCTTCAGGACCGCTCAGCGCGACCACCAGAAGCACCGCACTGGCCGACGCGCCGACAGCCAGGGTACGGCCCACCACGGCTGACGGCAGATCACCCGGCGTCCGCTTCTCCGATTCATCCATCACGACTCCCAACGGGTAGCGGTCATCGGGTTCAGCACAGCAGGGATGTGGGTGTTCAGGCACCCGGCGCGTCGTATTGCGAAACAGCCTTGCGTGAGACGCCATTCACGCAGCACAGTCGACAGAGGCAATATCGGGCCGACTGGAGGCCGCCATGGGTGCGGACCGTCGCTGGTACGAGCTGCCGGAGGCCAAGCAGGCGGCCTCCACGGGGGACTTCGGCGTGCTGCTGCGGGTCGCGCGTACCGCTGCTCGGCTCACCCTCGCGGAGGCCGGCCAGCGCTGCGGATACTCGGCGGCGACCCTCTCCCGGATCGAGCGTGGCCGCCAACCGCTGACGGACGTCACGGTGCTGCGTCGCCTCGCCGAGATATTCGACATTCCGCCGGAGCTGTTCGGACTCGCGACAGGAGACGGCCGGAGATTCAGCCGTCTTGGTGGCTCACTGGATAGGGTGCTCGGTGAAGAGCCATCGCGCGAGGCGGGAGGTGGTCCGGTGCGACGACGTGACGTGCTCGGCGGCCTGGCAGGCATCGTGGGCGCTGCCATTCCCGTGGCGGATGACGGACCGGCTGCGATGCCTGGCCGCGTCGTCAGCAGCCTGGAGGACGCACTGCTGGGGAATGCACCGGCCCCGGCCGGCCTCGTTGACCCGGCTCGGTTACGTGCGGCGCTTGGCACCGCTTGGTCCGACTTCCATGCCTGCCGTTACACCCGATTATCGTCACGGCTGTCGGGGCTGGTATCGACGGCAACGTCTGCCCACAGCATCGCCGACGTTGACGCTCGGTCGACGACGGCCAGCATCCTGGCCGAGACTTATCACCTGACCACGCAGGTGCTCATCAAGCTGCATGAGGACGGCATGGCGTGGTCGGCCATGGACCGGGCTCGCCAGGCGGCCCGGGAAGCCGACGACCCGCTCCTGACCGCCGAGACGGCGCGGATCTCGGCAATCGTGTTACGACGTTCCCGGCACAGAGCCCGGGCAGAGCAAACGGTGATCAGCGCCGCCCAGGCCCTTGATGCGGCGACCGGGTTGACCTCGCTTGAGCAGGGGTGCGCGTACGGACGACTGCTGGCGACAGCGGCATACACGGCCGCACTTTCGGACCACCGTGACACCGCTTGGGAGCTGCTGGCAGAGGCAGACGAGGCCAGCCGGCGGGCCGGCGCGGGCAGCGGCTTCGCGGGGGTGGACGTCGCGCTCTACAAGATCAGTGTCGCCCGGACACTGGGTGACTTCGGCGCAGCGGTCCAATACGCCCGCGCATTGCGTCCGGAGCGGCTGGGCAATGTGGAGCGGCGGGCGCGGTACTGGGAGGACGTTGCGTTGGCCCTGTTTGGCCGCGGCGCGCACGCGGAGGCGTACCGGGCACTGCTCGCCGCCGAGCAGACGGCTCCGCAGGAGGTCCGATATCGGCCCTGGGCTCAGCAGCTAACCGGCGCACTGCTCAGCGTCGACCGCCGCCAGGCACTACCCGGGCTCCGCAGCTTCGCCGCCCGCACAGGCATCACCTGACCGCATCGGCTCGAAACTGCGTCGGTCAGGTCCGGGCCCCTGCCGCGGAACGGGCAAGCTGTCGATGTGGCTCGACTACGCGCCGGCTGCCCGGAACATCTCATCAATGGCGGTGAACCTCCGCCGAACCTTCGCCGGATCGCCGGTGCCCTGCGAGATGGCCGACATGAAGTCGACGTCCGACATCAGGCTGAGGAAATGCTTTTCGACCCGGCGATGGCGCTTGACGAGGACGGCGATCTCCTGCGCGCTGAGGGTGGCGAGGTTGACCGCGATTGCCTCGAACAACGCCTTGTTGATAGGAAACCGCCGGCTACCGCCCATGCGGTCGACCTTGCGGAATGCCCAGCCACCGAAGATGTCATACGCGGCGTTCAACGCCTTGTCGAACTCTTCCCGCAGCACCTGAGTCTCTGTCGTGCCCAGCCGATCGAGCTTGCGCATAGACTTACGCAGGAAGGCGTCGAAATCGTCATCGCCGTAGGTCAGCGGATCCGTTAGCCGGAACGCGAGGAACCGTAGGATCATCTCCCGATCGGCCATCCGATCGCTGCGCACGCCGTAGCCGGTCGACTCCTTGAATATCTCGGAATCCGCCCAGTGCCGGAGGATGTCGCGTCCGGCGCCTGGCATCAGGGCGTGTCGCAGTTCCTGACGCGTGAGCGGAAGCCCACCGGTGTTCAGCCGAGCGAAGATGTTGAACTTGACCTCTTCGGGAGTGTCCCGGCGGATGAGATGAACGATCAGCTCGGTTTCCCGCAACCGCTCCTGCAGCCGGTCCGGCAGGTCGGCGAAGGTCGCCTGGTCATAGTCATGGCCGAGGTATTCGAGGTCGCGCAGGTGCAGCGGTTCGGCGCCGATCGCCTCAGGCTCGATGAACTCGGCGATCGTCGTAAGCCGCTGGATGCCGTCGACCATCGCCCAGACCTCGTCGTCGTTCTCCGCTGCGTAGAAGGTCGGCAGCGGAATCCGCAGTAACAGCGATTCGATGAGGCGGCTCTTTTGTTTGTTTCGCCAGATGCCGGCTTGGCGCTGAAAGTCGGGCTGAAGGTCGACCCGGTGAGTGCGGATGCGGGACAGCAGGAGGTCCACCGTCGTGTTTTTGGTGATTACGTCGATCAGCTCGGGATCGAACGGAGCCCGGATGTAATGGTCGGAGTCGACGTCCTCGCCGTCGATGAGGTTCTCTTCCTCGACGCCGCTTGAGTGGCCCGAGGAGTCCGGCTCCTCCGTCGCGATCTCGTGGCCCGCCAGCTCCTCATCAACCAGCTCGGTCGACCCCGTCATCTGTCACCTCTGCTCACGGTTATGCAGCCTTAGTCCCACGGCACATTAGGCGTGCCCTCGTCCGAGCGTCACGCTGTGTCGGATAACAGACTCCGCCTACAGGGAGTCGACCGCGCCGAGGAAGGCAAGCCAGCTCTTGCTGCGCGCGAACCAGGGTGGTGCGAGCTGTCCGAGAGCAACGATCCGCTCGGCGATCTGCACGCTGTCCGCCTCAGAGTAGGCGCGAAACGTCGACTTTCTCGCGCCCGCTGGGGTGAGCGCCCGTGTCAACTCCTGCTTGGCGTTACGGATCTGGCCGACGTCCCTGCCCGCGTACGACGACAGCGGTCTCCACCCTGGACAGACCTGACGGACCGCTTCGGGGAAGAGGAACCACCAGGTCTCGATCTCCCAAGCCGGTACGACCGGGTGCACCGGCCAGGGGAGCGAGCGAAAGGTCTGCTCGATCTTGGTGCTGACCGCCTCGTGGGCCGGCTCGACGTCATCGGCGTCCTCGTGCATAAGGACGGCGCGGATCGGCGTGGCAACCTCGAAGGCTTTGAGTATCTCCCGGACCTTATCGGCATGTCTCGGTAGTCGGTTCGGCGGAACATTGCGCACCAGCGCGGGGGGAACTCGCAGCGGCTTCAGACCACCCCGCCCGATGTCGGGACGGAGTGCGGCCACGAGGACGCGGATCGCCTGCCGGTCGTTGTCATCCTCACCGAGCACGACGACCAAAGGACGCCGTCGCTGCTTCACTCCAAGCCCCCACCGAGTGCGCCGGAGAACCACAGCTCGCCCAAACCAATCTCACCGTGCAGCTCTCCCTCCATTGCGCGCACAGCATCGGGGTCAATGGCTGGTATGCGGGACGACGAGTCCTCACCCCGCTCGCAGACAATGAGCTCATCCGGCTTGAGCCGGTTGACGAGCGCCGGTGAGTGCGTGGCGATCAGGAACTGCGTCCGTTCTGAGGCTTGCCGCAGCAGCTCCACGATGCGATCCAAGATGTGCGGGTGCAGCCCGTGGTCGATTTCCTCGATGCAGGTGAGCTGCGGTGGCGCCGGGTCGTAGAGCAGAGCCAGGAGCGCCAGGGCACGAATAGACCCGAAGGACGCCTCCCGCAACCGGGTGGAGCCGCGCAATCCCGTCTCGACCAGGTTGAGCACGACTCCGCTACCGGCTCCGCCGATGGGCGTGAACTCCAGGCTCTCCAGGCCAGGGATGAACGCGCGCACATCACGGTGCAGCTCGGCAAAGCGATCGGGATGGTTCCGGGCAAGGTAGAACAAGAACGCGGCGAGATTACTTGCGTCGTCAGACAGCCGGTCGCTGATCTCCTCCTGCGCCGGTTGGCGTGCGGCTGCGACGTCCACGTCGAACACTCGGAAGCTGGCGAACAAGTCGGCCAGAGCTTCCACCCGCTCACCGCCTCGCTCAGGGCTGAGCCGAGGCAGCAGGGACAGGCCGAGGGAGTCCTCCCGGACGCTGACGGAGGCCGCGTCGGCGCCATGGAACTGGATACGTCCTCCGGTGATGCTGATGTGCCGCGCCTCGTCCCCCACTCCGTCGGTCAGCCAAAAGTCCTCCTTCCGACGGATGATCGGGTGACGCGGGTCGTCGGGCGACCGGACGGAGGTGAAGGAAAGTGCGTACGCGTCGGCCGCTTCACCTGTGCCTCCGGTGGTCGTCTCCACCTCGATCCGGACTGGGCTGCTGGCGTCGGGGTCCCCGCGGAAATGAAGGCGTGAGAAGCCCCCCCGCCGTGCGAGCGCCGGTTCCAGATCACCGCGGGTGGCGTCGCCGAGGAAAGCGATCACGTCGAGCAGGTTCGACTTGCCCGCACCGTTGGGTCCGACTAGGACGTTGAGCGGGGCGAGGTGCACCTCGACCGCCCGCAGGCTGCGAAAATTCTCCACCGTGAGTCTGCGAAGAAACAGCGGGTGCCGGTCAGTCACGGGCGCAGCCTACCGCGTAGGCGGAACGCCACCCTCCGCCACACCAGCCGCCAGTGGTGCGCGAAGGCCAGATTGTCATTCTTCGACTTCACCAGCCGTTCCCGTCGGCGACTTCTCACGTTCGGTTGTCCCTTTCTCGCCCTCAGTCGGAGGGCTGGTCACAGGCCGGGTGAATTGTTTGAGTCATCGGGCTCGCCCTCGTCGCCCCCACGGTGGCGGAGCGCTCGCTCGGCGATCCGGCTGGAGAGCTTGCCGGTCGCCCACTTGGCCCGGCCGAGGGTCTCGTTGCCAAGGCGCCTGGCAGCACCAACGCCGTCTGCTCCGGTCTCAAGCGCCTTGTCCCTCGCCTCCTTGGCCGCGTCCGTCCATCGTCGCGCTTCCGACGCCTCTCGAGCGCCCTCGATCCCGAGCCGCCCGTGAAAGTCGACAATGGCGATCGAGACATGGTTGCTCGACTGCACCACCGCCGGGGAGTCCATCGGATGCATCAACACCTTGGTGTTGGCCGTGCCAGCAGCCGCATCCATGCGGGCCATCAGGCGCTCGGTGCACCGTGAGATGAGTTCCAGGCGGTTTTTCCGGGCAGCCTTCAATCCGAGGCGATGACCGTCCAACTCGCCTGGGGAGGCGTCCAGCACTCGGTCGAGTTCGAGCACGGCGATGCCGTCCTGCAGCTGGAAGCAGCGCGCCAGGACAGCGAGCCACTCCTGTGCCTTGGACTCTGCCTCCTTGGCTGCCTTCGCGAGATCACCGATCGTGGACTTGTGCTCCAGCTTCTCCGCGAGCGCGTCGAGTTGACGCAACGCGTACGCCTGGGTTTCTGCGATTGCCGTCGGCGCGCCCTGCACCTTCGACCACGTGACCTCGTCGACCCGGCCCCTCGCCTCTCGAATGGTCAGGGCCTCCTCGATGACGAAGCCGACTCCGATCATGCGGGCCAACACCCCGTCTTTCTGGGCGCGGAGCACATCGTCGACCTTCTCGTCGATAACGGCGAGATAATCGGTGATCTCCTTCATGCTCTGTTGCATCGCTACCTGCGCCATGATCCCCGCCGCGCCGGCCAGCATCGCCGGGTTGCCCACCATCGACCCCGGGCCCTTTGCGATCTGGAGCCACGACTTGATCGAGCCCGGCTGCCCCACCATGGCATGACTGACACCCGGCGTCTTGCTCTGCATCAGACCGTATTTGTGGACGACCTGCGCGGACTCCTTGGTCAACTGCACCCAGCGACCAGAGTTGGCAGCAATCTCGGAACCTGCCTGTGCGGCTGCAGCCCCCGCACCGAGGACAGATCCGAGTCGTTGCAGCCCGAGATCCTTCGACGGCAGTCCTTCAGAGACGAGGAAGCGTTCGACGGCCGCCGGTTCCCCGATGACCGCCAACCCGGCGCCGTCACTGATCAGCTGAATCTCGTTATCCAATGTCGGCTCCTGGCGTGCGGGATGGGCGAACAGCGACGCCTTGCGTTCTGTTCACTGCTTTGCCTTACGGCCGCGGGTCGCCTTGGCCGGTCGCCACGACGTCAGCGCCTCGTCGGTGAGGTGCAATCGGTTAGTGGTCTCGGCGAGGAAGCCGTCGTAGATGTCGGCCGGCGAGGCACCCCACTCCGGGTCGAAGTCGCCGTGCCACTGGCGTACCCAGGGAAGGATCTCGCGCAAGCCCGCCACCAGCGGCAACAGCCGGTCGTCGGCCCAGCCGTCCTCCTGCTCGCGGGCCACGATCAGGGTCGCCAGGGCCTGGGCCTGCTCGCGGTGGTCCCAGCCGGCCCAGCCGACCAGCAACGACGGATCACCGTCGCGGCTGGCACCGGGGTACGAAACGAACCGCTCCTTGGGTACGTCGAGCTTGCCCCGATGCTTCCAGAAGCTGCTCTTGAGGAAGTCCGCCGAGGTGTACTTCGGCGGCACCGGGATGCCCTTGCGGAACTCCCGCTTCGCCGCCTCGTCGGGCAGCGCGTCCTCCTGCCGCTGCAGGTCCCACACCTGCTCCCAGTCGGACCGCTTGGCCAGCCCGGTGTCCTTGTAGCGCAGCGCGGCCAGGTGCGGCACGTGCTCGTCGGCGACCAAGCCGGCGATCACCTTGCCGAGGTCCTGACCGGGTGCGTAGAGGTTGGCCACGGTGAGCACATCGGCGTCACGGCGCAGCTCGTCGGCGAGCTGCGCGGTGGTCAGCGGGCGCGGCTGTTCGAGGCCGTCGACGTGCTGGTACCACAACTCCCGCGTCTCACACCGGTCCAACAGCCAGTCGCGCAGCGCCTTCTGCTGCATGACGTCCCAACCGTCGGTGGCCCAGCGCCGCTTGCACTCCGGCCGCTCGATCAGCCCGATGTTGCGGTTGCCCTCGATGACCGCGATCCGCCGCTCCACGACCGCCTTGTACTCGTCCGACCAGTGCGCCGGCAGTTCGGTGATCGGCGTCGACCCGTGCCGAGCGAACCACTGCGTCTCCGCCTCACCGGCGGCCATCTTCCGAGCGAGCACGATCTCGAACGCCCGCTCCCCCAGCTTCAACTCCGGCACCGAGCCGGCCGGGGCGGTCAACTCCTCGTCCAGCAGCCCGTAGAGCGAGTAGACCTGCCAGTCCAACTCCTCCTGCAACGCGATCATCCGCGCCCGGATCGAGTGCCACTCGTCACGAGCGGCGGCTAGCCGCTCGCGAGTGGGCACGCTGGAGGCCGAGACCGGCACCGGGCTGATCGCAGCGAGCCGCTGCGCCAGCCCGTCAATCTTCCGGCCCAATTCGAGGGGGTACGCCAAAGGCAGCGGAAACTCCTGCAACTTGGTGCCGGTGAACTCGTAGAACCGTTCCCACATTTCGGTCTTTATGCCAGATTGATAACCCTCGTTGCCCTTGTTGTGGCTTACCTGTTTGAGCCAGAAGCAGGCGGTGGAGCTATTCAGCACGCCGAGCAATCGCAGGTACTCGTCCTCTGACTCCCCGTCCGACAACTTGATTACCGGTGCGTGCTGATTGAAGGCCGACACACCCCTATCGAGCACGAAATGATTATGTGTAGCCACATCAGAGAACGAGACCAGCCGTGACGAGGAAACTCGCTGCCATGACAGCATCGTCATCTCATGCCATGCCATGCGACGTTGCTCTCTAGTCTTGCCGAATGCCAACCCCGAGCGCAAGCCAGTCCGATAGGGCCAAAACAGCAGACTATCCTGCAGCGCCATCACAGGCTTGGCATCACGATAAGGCCATAGTGCAAATTCGGAATCTAACGACCAGTCTCGGACTCCGTCGCCTGTCGTAAACCGCTTCTGCGGCGCCTCACTCCTACGCCACTGTGTTGGTGAACGAGAGGCCAAGAAGACTTCATCGTCACCGGTAATCGCATAGAATCCGATGGGCCCGTCAGATCGCTGCCTCAATCTGCCCCGAACGGAGCCAAGCAGCGTCATCGCAGCGGACGCACCGCCGCCGCTGAGACTCATAGGGAAGACAAGAACTGCGGCCCGCGGATTATCGGCAGCGCTCACCCACTGACTCTCGGACCCAGGTTTATTGACCTGGTCGACTATAGCCCGCCAAACCACGCCCTTCCTGGGATCCCCCGGGACGCTGGGTTCGCCTCGGATTCCCATTACGGTACGGATCGTCCCAGGCCGGTTCAGATTGGTGTTGCGCCCTACCAAGATGACGGTCGGCGTGCCGTGTCCGGGAATGTAGGCGCCCGAGGTGTCGATAACGTGAGTCAGATTAACCCGGAGGGCAAACAGTACTCCAATCATCTTCTTGCCGAACTCGCGCTTCATGAAGGAGTTGGCCGTGATCTGCCCGACGTGACCTGCGCCCTTGCCAGCGCTGTCGGCGGTCTTCGCAAGGTTGAAAAACCGCTGCGCGAAGGGCACCGACAGTGCGTACTTGCCGGAGCATGTGTCGTACATGTCGCGGTAGGCCTCGTTGAGACCCTTGTCCTTGACCGTAATGTAGGGCGGGTTGCCGACGACGACATGGTACTGGCCGACCCTGAGGATGTCGCCGTGCTCCTTCACGTCCTCTGTGGCGTAGGCGAAATTTGCGAGATCTTCCTTCCCATCGAGGGTTTCCTGGCGCGACTTAAGCAACGAGTCACCGACGGCTAGGTGCATCGGGAAGGTCAGGCCGGCCGTATCGCTCAGCATCTTGAGGCTGCAAGCCCTCAGCGCTGCGACGAGGAGGCGGAAGCGGGCGATGGCCACTGCAAACGGGTTGATGTCCACGCCGCGTACGGCGTCAAGCGCGAGGCGTACCCGCTCGTGAGGGTCGCGGTTGGGGGCGTGTTCCTCCCACTCCTTGAGGAGCCGATGGAAAGCGCCGAGGACGAAGTGGCCCGAGCCGCAGGTCGGATCGATCATCTTGACCACGTCGTGGCCGAACTCGGCGATCGCCGGAGTCAGCGTCAGGTCGAGGATGAACTCCTCGACGAACTCCGGCGTCTGGAGCAGGGCGTAGGTCTTGCGGGCCGCCTCGGAGAGGTCCTGGTAGAGGTCGCCAAGGAACCGCGTGTCCCAATACTCGTCGCGGAAGCTGTGGACCAGGTTGCCACTCTCGCCCCGCCGGCGCCAGAAGCCGATCAGCGCCTTGGCCGCGTCGTGGGACAGCGGGATCTGGTAGAGCGGGTTGTGCCGCTTGTCGAAGAGCGACTTGCCGGCCTGGGTGCTGGCGATGGCGTCGAAGCCCTCCTCCAGCCAGCCGCGCAGCGTTTCCTCGGGCCGGTCGCGAAAGAACTGCGCCTCGGCCTCCTCGGCTAGGACCAGGCGGTCCCCCGGGCCCGCCAGGTAGGGGTCGGGCAGCAGGCGGTTGTCCTCGCTGAAGCGGACGAAGACGGTGCCGAGCACCCAGGCGACGGCGCCCTGGGTTACACGCTCGTCTCGCCAGGCTGTCCAGGTGGCGGCGGTGCGGCCGACCTTGAAGGCGTGGTCGTACTCGCTACGCAGGCGGAGGCGCACCTCCTCGACCGACTCGGCCTGCTCCCGCAGGTCGTTTTCCAGGTTCTTGACCTGCTTCTGCAGGTCGGACAAGAGCAGTTTCCGGTCGATCACGCGCCGACTCTAGTCGTCCCATGGGCGGGACGGGGGTACCCAAAAGGCTCGTATAGGTAGCCGGCCCGCTACCTACGGCTCCCGCATCCAGAGCTTCGGGTCGTTGACGAAGACGCCCTTGCCCTGGTGCCGCCAGATGACGCGGAGCGCCTCCAGTCGCACGTAGACCTGCTTGACGGTGGACGGGCTGACCCTATGGGTGGTCGCGAGCTGCGTAATCGAGGGCAGCTTGTCGCCCGGCTTGAGCCTCTTCGCCCTGACGTCAGCGACGATCTCGTCGGCGATGCGGATGTAGTCGGCAGTAATTGGCATGACTCCCCCTGCGTGGCACGCCAATTCGATCACGCAACGACACCCCACAACAACTCATCGTTTGACTAGGGCGACTGGGACGGCTAAGTTAGGAGCGCCCCTCCCCTTGCGTGGCAACAAGGTGCAGGGGCATCCCCTCGGTCGGGGCGGGTGCGTGTGCCCGTCCCGACCCACCGGACTGCTCTGCTGTCGTACCGCCGAATCGGGCTGCGGCGGCGGAGCGGGCGGGTCGCCCGCGGCCCCCGAGCGGACGGCCCGCCCTTCCGGACCCACCACAAGGACCTTCCGCGCTCCCGCCTGCCCTCAGAAGGGACCGTCGTGGCTCAGGTGTATCGAGGTGGCCAGCCCTACCCCGCCGGCTACCCAGGCCGGTTGACGCCGCACGAGGTGCGGACCCGCGCGTTCGCCGCGTGCCGGCGCGGCGTCGACCCCGATGAGGTACGCGAGTTCCAGGCCCGGGTGGCCGACGAGCTGGCCATGCTCAACGAGACGGTACGGCTGCTCAGCCAGGAGAACGACCGGATCAAGCGGGCGCTGCGTGACTGGCAGACCATGCACGCGCGGGAGTGCCCGCCGCCGCAGGAGCGCCACCACAACTCCGGCCACTGGTGACCGCGCGCCCCTCCCCCGGCGACCTGCTCGTCATCGACGGCCGAGCCTCGGTGCAGTTCGCCGGGGATCGCGCCTTGACCTTCCGCGTCGTCTCGGTCTGCGGCCGACCGACGTACGAAGGTTGGGTCCGGCTGACCGGCTACGTCCTCAACCGCCGAGGCAACGCGACCGACAAGCGCGAGATCTTCGTCCAACTCGAAGGACTCCACGGCGACGCGCCGCACTCACCAGGGGCAGCGTCGATGCCGAACATGTCCCTATGCTCTGCCGAAGGCAGGACCGCGGCACCGTAGTCAACCTGCGATCAAGGTCAACGGCTGGCCTAAAGGCTGGGAGGAAACGAAGGTGCTAGTTACAAGCAACTGTCGGAACGTCGCAGGACTTTTGAGCGCCGGTTTCTTCCGGATCCCACGCTTCCAGCGACCCTACTCCTGGGACCGGGCGAACGTTGACGAATTCTGGAATGACGTCATTGCAAACAACGGAGAGTACTTCATCGGCTCGATGGTTGTCTACGGCAACGGCGGTACGTTCGGCCTTGTCGACGGGCAACAGCGAGTCACCACTGTCACACTTTTCCTCTCGGCAATCCGCAATGCTTTTATAGACCTCAGTGCGGACAAAGAGGCGAAGGGAATTCAGACGATGATCGAGCGGGTTGATGCGAACGGAGATACCCGCTTCGTATTGCAAGCCGAAACCTCTCACCCATTCCTTCGCGCCCGAGTGCAGTCCATGCCAGGCCAAGCACAAGCATCGGCCCCAGCGAGCCCTGAAGAACGGGCTATCGAGTCAGCCTTCGAACTCCTAAGTCGGAAAGTTGGATTATCGCTTTCGACTATCGACGCCGATCCAGCGGTCCCGCAAGGCGGGAAGCACCAAGCAAAGTTCGACCAACTGGTCGACTTGCGCGACAAGGTCCTGGGATTAACCGTAGTGCTCGTCGAAGTTGACAACGAAGATGATGCGACGATGATTTTCCAGACCCTGAACAGCCGAGGCAAAGATCTCGAAGTCGCCGATCTCGTAAAGTCACATCTACTATCACACATCAAGGCCACGAACGCAGATTTGGATCAATCTCGTGACCGATGGAATAGTATCCGACAGAGCTTTGCGGAGAGCTCCGTCGACATCAGCATGAACCGCTTCCTCCTCCACTCATGGTTGTCTCGTCATGAGTACACTGGCGAGAAGGAGCTTTTCAAAGCGATCAAAAGTTACGTCAAGAGCAACAACGCGCAGAATTTTCTTGACACGCTTGAGCACGAAGCGGAGCTCTACCGCCAGGCACAGGAACCAGCCGTTCGAGACTGGAAGAAGCCGCAAGTCCAGGTCAAGTATGCTCTTGGCGCCCTGAATCTTTTCAGGATGCGTCAACCTCTCCCGATGGTACTTTCACTTCTCCGAGCCTACGATCATGAAAACATCAAACTTGCGCACCTAATTCGCGCAATGCAGGGGCTCGAGAATTACCATTTCATTGCCACGGCCATCACAAACCAGCCCAGTTCCGGGGGGGTCGGCCGGATGTACGCCGCTGCAGCCCGATCCCTGCTTAACGCACGCACTACCGACGGGCGACTGCGCGTTATTAATGAATTGCTTGGAAAGCTCCGCGCAAGGCTGCCCACCTATGCCGAATTCGAGGCATCCTTCTTGGAGCTGAGAAGTAGCAAGACCTACGCCAGCCAAACTCCCCTAGTTAAGTACGTTCTTATAAGATTCCACGCGGAGCAGCACAAAGCCGGTACTCCGATCGACTATAGCCAGATGACGGTCGAGCATATCGCCCCCCAAAGCTACAAAAAGGGAGGCGTTCGACTGGGTGACGTCGCACGAATAGGCAACCTTGTTCTCGTCAGCCAAGACATCAACAACGAGTTGGGCGACAAAACCTTCATCGCCAAGAAGCCAATTCTTGCCCGCGCTCATATTGAACCGGAAATCTTAGCGGAGCGGAAATGGACCGCCCGCGAAATTGAAGCTCGGGGCAAACGGCTCGCAAAGTTGGCCTTCGACCAGACTTGGAAGTTCTAATAGAGTCCACTTCGGCGGCCCTTATTGCGGATTCGCTCGGCACGATGATTCGAGCAACTCCATGCACGTCTGATCATTCAGGCGGTGACCGCGCTGCGGTGAGCGTTGACGACCCAGGCGTCCGGCAACGCGATCCACTCGTTGTCGCCGACCCGCACCACCGCGCCGTCCAGCTTTGGCAGCAGCGCCGGATCCTCCATCGGGCAGAGCAGCCAGACATCCCCCAACCCGCCGCGCGCCGCGTCAGCCACCTCATGCAGCCGCTCCATCGCCCGGTACCGCGCCAGCACCGCCGCGTCGTGCAGCAGCACCGGCCCGTCCCCAGCCGACAGCGAGGCGTGCAGTGCCGGCGCGGTCAGCTGCCACGCCTGCTCGACGTACTCCCCCAGCTTGATCGCCGCCCGCGACCCCTCCTGGGCGATGTCCGCGCTGAGCACGGTCTCCCATGTCGGCTTCGGGCGGGCGTCGACCAGGGCATGCAGGTGATCCAGGAAGTGCGCCGCCACGTTGACCGGCCGGGCGTCGAAGCGTCGGGCCAACTCCTCCCGGGCCAGGTGGTACCGGTTGAGGCGTACCGTCAGCGCCCGGAACCCACCCGCGGACCGCGCCCCGCCCAGGCGCTCCTCGGCGCGCATCGCCGCCGCCAACTCCGGCGACTCTGCCGTCCACCGGCTCGGCGCGGCCGTCACCGACGGGCGCCGCTGGATGATCGACACCGAGGACGAGGCCGCGCGGGGCGGCGGCGAGACATACCGGTCCCGGTCCCACCGCAGCTCGAAACCCGCCTCGGCAAGCAGCCGGTCCAGTTTGGGGTGGCCCGGCAGCGGGTCCAGCTCCGGGAAACGCGCGGTTACCCGGTCCGCGACGTGCGTCGGGGTGAGCCCACGCCGACCGTCGGAAGCGACCGTCGGCGGCACCACTCCGGCCTGGGCCAACCGCAGCGCCCGCACCGGGTCGAGGTCGCGCGGGTAGAGCTCCAGCCGCGCGGTGGCGGCAGCCCGCTCCGAGGCTACCGCGGCGAGCAACACCCGTCGCCGTTCGTCGAACGCATCGGCCGCCCCGCCAGGAGCGGTCACCGCCGCGAGGGTACGCAGCACTGTCGCCGGGCTGGGCAGCACCTCACTCGCGGCGAGTTTGTCGGCGGCCTTGCCGAGCGCGTCGGCGTAGTCGAGCAGCGCCGGCGCGGCCGGGGTGTCCGGCGCGTCGTCATCGCTGACCTCCAGCGCAACCAGCAGCCGGTCGCCGCGCGGGTGCGGCTTGCCGTCGATGTCGGAGCGGGCGTGCCGGCGCAGCAACAGACGTGGCTCGTCGGCGAGCACGTCGACCTCCACGGCGGCGCGTACCGCTGCGACGGCCACCGCGAGACGCAGCGCGTCCCCGGTACGCACCGAGCCGCGGCTGCTCAGCAACGCCGCGGCCAACTCGGCGACGCCCATCACCCGGCCACCGTCGTGCAACAGCTCGATGATCTGGGTACGCACGCTGCCGACCACCGGGATCTCGTGCCAGCGCTTGCGTTGCTTGCCGAGGATCTGCGCGACCCGACCGGCGGTGACGCCCAGCGCGGCAGCGACCTGCGGCTGCTGCGGCCACAGCTGCAGCGCCGGCAGCGCCCCTGACTCGTCGGGCAGGTGCAGCAGCAGCCGGGTGCCCTCGATCTCGGTGGCGTTGCGGCCGTTCTTCGCCGGAACGAGCAGCGTGGCGATGGCGTCCAAGCCGACGCGTACCAGATCGGTGTCGCCGTGGCCGGAAGTGGTCTCGGTGGCCGCTTCTTCGCTGGCTGCCTTGCGGGCGGCGGGCGTGGTGGGCAGCGTTTCCCGCTCCCCCAGGCGCTGCCGCCACTCCTTGACCCGGCGTTGCAGCTCCTGACGGGTCTTGGCCCCCAGACCGGGCAGGTGCGCGAGCTTGTTGGAGACCGCGAGCAGCTCACCGACGGTGGTGGCCTCCAGGCGGTGTGCGGCCGAGACCGCGCGTGGAGTGAGACCGGCGGCCTCCAGCGTGGTGGCCCGGGTGGCCTTGCCGGCGGCCTCGTCGCGGGCCGTTGCGGCGACCTGCTCGTCCGGCTCGTCGACGTCCGGGTGCTCGGTGCCGACCGGCGTGCTCGCGTCCGAGCGGCGGAAGACATCCTGCCAGGCATCGCGCAGATCCTTCAGCGACGCGTGGCGTCGGCGGTGGTCTCGGTGCAGTGCCCGCTGGAAGAACTCCACAAGGCCGTCGCGGATCGCCGGGTCGAACGCCTCGGCGGCCAGCACCGGCGGGCCATCGGTGAGCTGCGGTTCGGTGCCGCCGTCGCCCCAGACCGGCAGCTCTCCGGACGCCATCTCGTGCAGGGTGACCGCGAGCGCGTACCACTCGGCGTGCTTGTCATAGACGGGACGATTAGCAGCGCCGAGAAACGGGTCCAGATAGCGCGGAGTACCGGCGATGATCTCTTTGACCGAGACTCCGGCCAGGGAGAAGTCGAAGAGCACCAACTGCCTGGTGCGGTTGGGCCGGATCCGGATGGCGATGTTGTCCGGCTTGATGTCGCGGTGGTAGACGCCCTCGCCCTCCAGGTAGTCGAGGGCGCCAAAGAGGTAGTCGCTGTAGGTCTCCAACTCGTCGACAGTGAGCCGGCCGTCGTCGCGCAGCTTGCGCGCCAGAGTGTGGTCGCCAGCGTGTTCCAGGACCACGACGGTCCGGTTGCCCAGTTGCAATGGCTCTGGCCGGGCCAGCCGGATCACGCGGGAGTCGGTGAGCGGGCCGAGCACCCGGGCCTCGTGGGCCAGTCGGGCACCCTTCTCGTCGGAGAGCCCGACCTTCAGGACCTCTTCCCGCCGGGTGCGCTCGTTGAAGCCGAGGAACGCCCGACAGGTCGAACCGGTGCCGAGGCGGCGGACGATCTTCCACTCGCCGACTCGGTCGCCCCCGCGCGCCTCCAGCGGGTCGGGTTGCTCGGGTGCCGGCTCCTCCGGGTGCACCGAGCCCGGTGGCGGGCTGGTCAACTCGTCCTCGACGAGCTGGAGCATCTCGACGAAGTCGGCGACCGTGGTGAGCCGCTGGGCCGGGACAGGTGCGGTGGCGGCTTGGATCAACTCGTCGGCGAACTCGCTGATGCCGTCGGCAACAGCAGCGGCTCGCAGACCGTTGTCCCGAGCCAAGCGGGCCAGCAGTTCGGGGCGCTTGGTGGCCGGTGGTTGCCCGGTCAGGATCAGGTACGCCAGTGCGCCGAGGCCGAAGACGTCCATCGCCACCGCGTCCGGCGTCGGCGCGGTCAACTCCGGAGCGAGGTACGCCTCTGCGGACCGCTCGATATGAGCAGTCGCGTGCGAGGAGAGAGTCACTGGCTGGCCGCTGCTGCCACCAGCACTGTCCGCGCCTCGGGTCGCCGCCTGCCAGTCACTGATCTGCAGTTGAGGTGTCAGCCACGCTTCGTCATCGCTGCCACCACGCCGCGTCCGACCAGGGTTCACCAACACGCTACGCGCAGAGAGTGCACGGTGGTGGAGCCGTCGCCCGTGTGCGTACGCCACCGTCTCGGCGAGCTGTCGGATCATCGCGAGTCGGCTCAGCGCGTCCAGGCGGTCGCCGTACTGGGCGATGTAATGGTCGAGACGCACCGACCGAGGGTCGTACCGGAAGATCAACGCCGGGCCGGCCTCGTGCGACTCCATAGCGTCGACCTGCACGATGCCCGGGTGGTTGATGCCGTGCAGGGCCAGCATCTCGCGCTTGGCGGCACGTTCGATGCTGGCCCTTTCGGTCTGCACGGCGTTGCGCTCGACCAGGTAGATCCGCACCCTGCGACGTTCGCGCTCCAGATCACGGTGCCGCGCCTGGTGGTCCTGCCAGGTAGGGCCGACGTCGAACGGGCGGGTCTCCAACTCCCACGCGCCGATCTGGTAGTGCCGGCGGCTACGGGCGATGCCCACGGCGTCGAGGAGGTCGGGCAGCGCCGCCGACATTTCCTTCGTGACCCGCTGCCGTTCGTCCTGCGGTGGACGCTGCAGCAGCGAGGTGATCGTCGGCAGCAGCCCTGGTTCGTGACCCGGGGCCGGCTCCGGACCGAAGATGCCGTGCAGATGATGCTCCGACAGCTCTACCCGCAGGCCAGGCTTGGACAGGAACACCGCCGCCTGCACGAACGGGATCCTGACCTGCTGACCCTTGCGTCGTGAGGCAGCCACTTGGAGCAGCGACTTGAGTTTCTTGGCCTTGGCGTCGGCCAGATGCAGCGGGTTGTCGAAGGTGCGTGTGCCGTTCGGGCCTTGGAGGATCCAGTTGGACCCGCTGGATCGCAGCCGCCCGTTCAGGCTTTTGATCTCGATGAGATAGAGCCCGCCGGGCGCGGCGACCAACAGGTCAACCTCGTAGGGGTGCCCGGTCTGGGCGGTGAAGGTGAAGTTCGACCAGGCACGGTAGGGCTCACTGTCCGGCAGCAGCGCCTGGACGTGCGCCAGCGCCTCCCGCTCGTGCGCGAACTGCGACGGCGTGATCGTCGTCCACCGGCCCTCCTGCATTCCAGAGATCCTAGGGCCCGCCAGCAGGGAACGAGGACCGCCACCTCGACGTGGGTCCTGCGGGCCGCCCGCATTGGCGTCCGTCGGCGTCAACCGCACGTGTCGCAGGTACCGGTCGTAGGGAGCTGTAGGTGGCAGGTGGGACAGAGTGGCCGGCGAGGCTCCGGGGCGCGGGCGCGTTGGCGCGCCACCGCCACCTCGAGCCTCGGTGCCAGCGCGAGTCTGCCTCCGTCCGGAGGTAGGCCGACCGCGTCGAAGTGGCGGTAGCAGGTGAGGCGGGCGTTGGCGGCGTGTATCTCCCGCTCCATCTCGTCCTCGACCGGCGGCTCCCCCGCGACCTCCAGAACTTCCTTGTATCCCGCTCCCACCTTGCCGTCATCTGTATGAACGACCAGAGCGGTCAGCGGCGGGTCGCCCCGTCGGTGCGCCTCCCGCACGATGCGACCGAGAACGGACCCGATCCAGTTGTGCAGGAGGGCCGAGGTCCGGATGCCGGAACTGGCCTGCACCTGCTCACCAAGCTCCTTGTAGGTGATGAGCCCGTGGTAGCTCTGTGCAACTGCGACCAGGATGTCGTATCCGTGCCTGGCCCAGATGTTCCAGGCTTCCTCCGCAGAAACCCGCCCGCCGGACTCCTGCCAGTACCCGCGTTGCTCCACCGCGTTCTCCGCTCCCGCCACCGGACACCGTCTCAGGGATGCAGGGTAGGGCGGCTTCTTGGCTGGAGAGCTTGGTGACACTCATCTGTCGGGATGCCGCCACATCGCAAGATGCAGCGGGTCGCTGTTCGGACAAGTCGGGCAACTCGACGCTCAAGGACGTGTGCGTCAGCCGTCATCGGCGGTCATCCTGCCATCGGACGCCGCTCAGAGTGATCCCTGGCGGCGGCCACGTCCGACATCACGGTCGATCAGTGGAGAAGCGTTGCTGCAGGGCCGGCGACTGCTCCACCGAACCACCCCGGACGCCGAGGCTGCGCCGAGCCGCCCGGTAGTACCCGTCGCGGGCCTCGTTGACAGACGTCAGCAGCCTCGAGACGTCCTGCGGCGGCTCGATGATCCCGCGTGCGAGCCGTTCGACCTGCCAGACCGCGTCCCGCCACACGGCGGCGGCTGCGACCGTGGACTCATCGCCGAGCAGCAGCAGGTTCTCCCAGACGATGGTGCGTCGCGCGTCGGACGAGGCCAGCCGGGCCAGTCCATCCTCCCGGTCTATCGGGTGGCTGTGCGATCCGGGCCGCAGGTCGGCCGTCATCCGCAGCGCCACCGAGTGACTCTCCTTGAGGGCGTGCGCATAGTCGACGTACGCGTCGAGCCGCCGCTCGTCCCAGCGGACGCTCTGGCTGCGCCGCCACCGGGCACGGTCGGCGAGCGAGGTGGCGAGGATCGTGCCCAGGGTGCCAACCAGGACGCCGAGGAGTGCCGGAAGCTGCGTCAGAAGCGTGCTCACGCCGCCGAGGTTGCCAGCACCAAGCAACCTTCCTCAGCCTCTGCCGACGGCATCAGCTCCGGCGGGTCGCGAGGATGGCCAGGGTTTCCTGGCGTACCGCGTCGGCCTCGTGCACCAGCCGTCGGTGGGTGAAGCGGACCACCAGGATCCCGATGCCCGCCAACAGGGCATCGCGGCGCAGGTCGATCTCACGCTGGCGTGGGTCGCCGTGGGTGGTGGCCCCGTCGAGTTCGATGTTGATCCGCTCCCGCTCGGCGAACATGTCGAGGTACACCGTGGGCCGCCCGACTCGGACCGGCTTCTGTCGGCGGAACGCCGGCATCCCCGGGCCGGTGAACACGTGTTCGTGTCCCCAGATCTCCAGCGGGCTCCGGCAGCCGTCGGCGAGCCTCGTCAGGAGTGTCCGGAACGCCGCCCGGTCTGTCAGCCTCGGTGCGCTCCCCAGGGCCACTCGTAGCCGCTCGGGGGTGGTCAGCCATTCGTTGACCGCCCGGATCACGGGTGCCCGCCGCTCGGCGGGTGGCAATGCCGGCCACGAGTCGACGAGCGCGTGCTCCAGGCGGGTGACCGTCAGGCCCTGTCGCACCACCACGTGCGGCGGTGCGATGAGGAGGCGGCGCCGTCGATGCACGACCACCCCGGGTCGGGTGCGCAGATTGGCGGACGTCGGTGTGCTCAGGTGGACGAGGTCGCCCACAGCCGGCGGACGCAGCCCCCACGCGCCGAGCGCGCTGACGTGACTGAGCGCGCCGCAGCCACGGGCCCAGGCGAGGGCCGCGCGATGACCCAGAGCCGGGTCGAGCCGACTGAGGGCTGGGGCGCCGGGCCGGCCACCGACGAGGTGTGCCGCCACGAACACCTCGGGCAGCACCCTCACCAACTCGCCGTTACGGCAGGCCGACTCCAACGTCCACGACGGCACCACCTGTCGGGCAGCTCCGAGCGTCACCAGCCCTCCGCCAAGCTCCACCAGCTCCCGAAGCACCGAGTTCACACCACGACCGTTCAGCCTCCCCCCAACCCGAGGCAACCACGCCACTCACCCCTCTGTGGACAGCAGGCAATCTGTGGACGGCGACCGGACGCGCCCGATCTGTGCTAGTCAAGATGATCGGTGGCAGTTCAGCGGTTCGGTGCGCGGCGTGTCGAGCTGCTCAGCTGCCAACGATCACAAGGAAGCCCAGCAGCTCAGCTCGGAACGTCGCGGCGGCGGAAGCCGGCCACGCCGACGGCGAGCAGGGCCGCGGCCACCGCCGTCAGCACCACCAGCGGCGCCACCGCCGGGTCGACCGCGGGCACGGACGGCACATGGGTGTACGGCGAGACGTTGAGCGCGGCCTGGGGCAGCTTGAGCACCGCGCCGAGTTGCCCGAGGAGCAGGAAGATCAGCAGGGCTGTCCAGGACAGCACCACGGACCAGCGGGGCAGCAGCCCGAACAGGGTGGTCACCACCCCGGCGACCACGAGCAGGGCGGGCAGTCGCAGCAGCGCGGCGCCGCCCAGCTCGACAGCCTCGCCGAGCGGGTCGTCGGTGACGAGGCCGTAGCCGAGACCGGTGGTCACGCCGGCGAGCAGCAGCAACGCGACGGCGCCGAGCGCCGCGGCGAGGACCTGGGTGCCGAGCCAGCGGGTACGGCTGACCGCCGTGGCGAGGGCGGCTTCCAGGACGCCGTCGGTTTCGTCGCCGCGTACCCGGAGCAGGGCCTGCACCACGTACGCGCCGATGGTCAGCGCGAAGAGGCCCAGCATCGCGGCCAGGTACGCGTCGATGAGGTTGGCTCCGCCGCCCATCGCGTTGATCGCCTCCGCGGCGGCCGGATTCTGGTCGATCATGGCGTTGAACTCGTCGCCGGCGATGCCCATGGAGAAGCCGAGTACGGCCACCCCGACCGCCCAGCCGAGCAGTGTGCCGCGTTGCATCCGCCAGGCCAGCCCGGCGGGGCTGAGCAGCCCTGGCGCGCCGCTGGCCGGGCCGCGTCGGGGCGCGATCAGCCCGGCGCCCAGGTCGCGGCGCTCGGCGAGGGCGTACGCGAGTGCCACCCCGGCGAGCAGCAGCGCGACGGGTAGGGCGAGGACCCACCAGCGTTCGCCCTCGAAGGCCCGCACCTGGTTGCCCCAGCCGAGCGGGGAGATCCATGAGGGCCAGGCGCTCCGCACGCGGGTGCCGTCGGCGCTCTGCTCGCCGAGCACGTCGCCGGCGGCGCGCAGCACGAAGGAGAGCCCGACGGTGGCGGCGGCGAGCGCGTTGGCGCCCCGGGAGGTGACGGAGAGCTGGGCGGTGACGGCGGCGATCGCCGTGAAGGCGACCCCGACACCGCCGATCGCGGCGGCGGCCGCGAGGGAGCCGGCCAGCGGTAGGCCGGCGCCGATGAGCGCGAGCGCGAGCAGCCCGGCGGCCAGCACGTTGGCGGCGACGATGACGAGCAGCGCGGCGGTCAGCGGCGCGTACCGGCCGACCACGGAGGCGCCGAGCAGCTCCGCCCGGCCGGTCTCCTCGTTCTGGCGGGTGTGCCGCGTCACCGCGAAGGTGCTCAGCAGGGCGACGATCAGGGCCAGCGTCACGTACGTCTCGGCGACCACCACCGCGCCGAGCTCGGTGCCGGCAATGGGCCCGTTGAAGGCGCGGGCGACGAGGCTGGACGCCGAGGTGGTGGCGTACCCCTGGCGGGCCGCCTGGTCCGGGTAGATGCCGGCGACGCTGGCCGCGAGGGCGTAGCCGAGCAGGGGTGTGCCGAGGATCCAGATCGCGAGGCGGATCCGGTCGCGGCGCAGCACGAGCCGGGCCAGCAGCGCGGTGTTGGTCAGCGCGCTCACCGGGCACCGGCCTGCGGGGCGCGGGCATCCGAGGCGACGGGAGTGCTGGCGCCGGCGGCGGGGTCGTCGCCGTAGTGGCGCAGGAAGAGCTGCTCCAGGGTCGGTGGGGTGCTGGTGAGTGCGCGGACGCCGAAGCGGATGAGCTGGCCGAGCAGCGCGTCGAGGTGCGCGGGGTCGACCTCCAGGTGGGTACGCCCGTCGACTTCGTGCACGTCGTGCACGCCGGGCAGCGTGTCGAGGCCGGTGACGGGTCGGGCGGTCTCGACGGTCACCGCCGTGCGGGTGAGGTGGCGCAGCTCGGTGAGGGTGCCGGACTCGACGGTGCGGCCCTCGCGGATGATGCTGACCCGGTCGCAGAGGGCCTCGACCTCGGCGAGCACGTGGCTGGAGAGCAGCACGGTGGCCCCGGCCTGCTTGACCCGCCGGACCTCGTCCTGGAACACCGCCTCCATCAGCGGGTCGAGGCCGGAGGTCGGCTCGTCGAGCACGTAGAGCTCCACGTTGGAGGCGAACGCGGCGACGATGGCGACCTTCTGCCGGTTGCCCTTGGAGTACGTGCGGCAGCGGCGGGTCGGGTCGAGGTCGAAGCGTTGCAGCAGCTCGTCGCGACGACGCCGGTCGAGGCCGCCGCGCAGCTGACCGAGCAGGTCGATGGCCTCCCCGCCGGTGAGGTTGGGCCAGAGGTTGACGTCGCCGGGCACGTACGCCAGCCGGCGGTGCAGGCGGACCGCGTCGCGCCACGGGTCGGCGCCGAGCACCTGGGCGTCGCCGGAGTCACTGTGCAGCAACCCGAGCAGGATCCGGATGGTGGTGGACTTTCCGGAGCCGTTGGGCCCGAGGAAGCCGTGCACCTCCCCCTGCTCGACCCGCAGATCCAGCCCGTCGAGTGCCCGGATCGCACCGAACGTCTTGACCAGGTTGCCGATCGAGATGACGGGCATCGCCCCTCCTGCCGTTGGCTGCGTCGACCGATCTCACTGTACTGACCAACGGTCAGTCGAATCAACGGTGATCGTGCCCACCGGTCAGGACGTCGCTAGGCTGGCCGGCATGACCGCCGATCCCGCGGACGACACCCGCACCCGGATCCTGCGCGCCGCGCTCGACCTGTTCGCCGAGCACGGCTACCAGCGCACCTCGCTGCGCCAGATCGGCGAGCGGCTGCGGCTGACCAAGACCGCGATCCTGTACCACTTCCCGGCCAAGGAGAATCTGCTCGCCGCCCTGGTCGAGCCCCTGGTGGCCGACCTGGAGGCGCTGCTCGACACCGCGCAGACGCAACCCACCGAGCGGGCCCGGTGGACGGTGCTGGAGGGGTGGGTCGACATCATGCTCGCCCATCGCCGACCGCTCGGCATGCTCTTCCACGACATCGCGCTGATCGGCCGGGGCGACACGTACCACCGGTTGATAGTGATCGCGATGCGGGCCAACGACCTGATCGCGGGGCCGGACGCCGGGCGTCGGGAGCGGGTCCGGGCGGTGCAGGCGGTCGCGTCGTGCAGCGATCCGATCGTCTTCTTCACCGACGTGTCCGACGAGGTGCTGCGCGCCGACATGCTCGACGGCGTACGCCGACTGCTGACCGCACCGACCGCGGACCCCGCGGGTCCGCCGGACGCGGACCCGGCGGGCGCGACCGCGCACCCCACGGACCCGGCGGCCGCGGCTCTGGCCCACCCGAACCGGCCGGACGCGGCGCCGGGCGGCGGGGCGGAGGCCCGTCGGCGGCGGCCCGGTCGACCGCGGGCGCTGGGTCGGGAGCAGGTCGAGGCGGCCCGGCGGATGCACGCGGCGGGCACCCACTCGGTGGACGCCATCGCCGCCACGTTGGGTGTCTCGCGGGCCACCGTCTACCGGCACCTGGTCGGGCAATAATGAGACAGTTTTAGCGACGGTTTCGAGACGGTTGTGAGCGGATGCTCAGGCCGCCAGGCTGGCGTAGCGGCCGTTGCGGTCCAGCAGGCTGTCGTGGGTGCCGGCCTCGACGATCCGGCCGTGGTCGAGCACCGCGATCTGGTCGGCGTCGCGCACTGTGGAGAGCCGGTGCGCGATGGTGATGGTCGTCCGACCCTCGGCCAGCACGTCGAACGCGCGTTGCACGGCACGCTCGGTCTCGGTGTCCAGCGCGCTGGTGGCCTCGTCGAGGACCAGGATGCGCGGGTCGCGCAGGAGCGTGCGGGCGATGGCGAGCCGCTGCTTCTCGCCGCCGGAGAAGCGGTGGCCGCGGGAGCCGACAGTGGTGTCGTATCCGTCGGGCAGCCCGGCGATCAAGTCGTGGATCTGGGCGGCGCGGGCGGCGTCCTCGATCTCGGCGTCGGTGGCGTCCGGTCGGGCGTAGCGCAGGTTCTCCCGGACGGTGGTGTGCAGCAGGTACGTCTCCTGGCTGACCACGCCGACGATCGCGGCCAGGTCGGCCAGTCGCAGGTCGCGCAGGTCGACGCCGTCGATGGTGACCCGGCCGGCGGTCGGGTCGTGCAGCCGGCTGACCAGTCCGGCGAGGGTGCTCTTGCCGGAGCCGGTCTCACCGACCAGGGCGAGGCTGGTGCCGGCGGGCACGTCCAGAGTGATCCCGGCGAGCGCTGCGGTGTCGCTGCCCGGGTAGCCGAAGGTGACGTCCTCCAGCCGCAGGTGGCCGCGCACCCGCGCGAGGTCGAGGCGGACCGGCTCGGTGGGGTCGGCCACGTCGACGGGCAGGTCCAGGTATTCGAAGATCCGGGCGAACAGCGCCAGCGACGCGGTGAGCGAGACGCCCACGTTGAGCAGACCCATCAGCGGTCGGAACAGGCCGCCCTGCAGGGCGGTGAACGCCACCAGGGTGCCGATGCTCAGCGTGCCCGCGGTGCCGGGCAGGCCCGCGGCGAGGTAGATGACCGCCGGTACGGCGGCGAAGATGATGCTCATCGAGGCCATCCGCCAGCGGCCAGCCAACTCGCTGCGCAGTTCCAGGTCGACCAGGCGGGCCGACGAGGCGGTGAACCGGTCGACCAGGGCGGGACCGGTGCCGAGGGTCTTGGCCAGTTGCACACCGCTGATCGACAGCCCCTCCTCGACGGTGACGTTGAGGTCGGCGAGCTCGCGTTGCCGTTCGGCGGTGATCTCGCGGCGCATCCGGGCGACGCGGCGGGTCAGCCAGATGGCGGGCGGCAGCACCACGAGCGAGACCAGGGAGAGCTGCCAGGAGAGCGCGACCATGGCGACGGCTGTGGCGACCACTGTGGTGAGGTTGGACGCGACGGCGGTGGCGGTGGAGGTGACCACCGACTGCATGCCGCCGATGTCGTTGGTGATCCGGGACTGCACCTCGCCGGTGCGGGTGCGGGTGAAGAAGCCGAGCGACTGGCGCTGGAGGTGGCTGAAGACGTCCGTGCGCAGCCGGTGCATGACCTGCTGGCCGACCTGGGTGGAGATCCAGGTCTGTACGACGCCGAGGGCGGAGGTCACCGCGGCCACGGCGACCATGCCGAGGACCAGCCAGACCAGCAGGGTCACGTCGCCCTGGGGCAGGGCGCTGTCGATCACGGCACGCAGCAGGAACGGGCTGGCCATCGCGATGATCGAGGAGAGCACGATGATCGCGGTGACGGCGGCCAGCGCGGGCCGGTGGGGGGTGAACAGGCGGCCGATGCGACGCAGCGACACCTGGCGGGCCTGCGTCTTCTCTTCGGCGCTGACGGTGTGGTGGCCGCGGTCGCGGCCCATGGGGGTGCGTTCCAAGGGGCACTACCTTCCGATCAGGGAAACATTACTGAGGTTACCTCAACATGAGGGAACAACCGCATCGGCTGCTACGGTATTCCGGTGATCGAGCACACGTCCGACGGCGCGGACGACGAGAGCCTGGCCGAGACGTTCTGGGCGGTGGCGTCCCGTCTGCGCCGGCAGACCCGGGAGTCGTTGGCACCCTGGGACATCACTCCCAGCCAGTCCCGGGCGCTCGGTGTCCTGGGCCGGCACGGCGAGGTCCGCCCCGGCACGCTCGCCGAGCACCTGCACATCGCACCCCGCTCGGCGACCGAGGTCGTCGACGACCTCCAGGCCCGTGGGCTCGTCGAGCGCCGGCCCGACCCCGCCGACCGACGGGCGACCCTGGTCGCGCTCACCGAGGAGGGCAACCGGGTCAGCACCGCCATCCGGGCCGCCCGCCGGGCCGAGGCGGACCGCTTCTTCGGCCACCTGGACGACGCCGACCGCGCCGAGCTGTCCCGCATCCTGCGCACCCTGCGCGCCTGACACCACGGGTTTACCCACACCGGGCGGGGGTAGCCAGCGGCCCCGTTCGGGGACGAGGTGACAGGAGGACGCTGTGTCGCTGGTGCCAGACCTGAACCACCGCCCCGCCTGATGTGCGGGATCAGCGGGGAGGCCCGATTCGACGGTCGCTCCCCCGACGCGGCGGCGGTCACCCGGATGACCGAGGCGATGCGCTCACGCGGCCCGGACGACGAGGGCCTGTTCGCCGACGGCTGGGTGACCCTCGGGCACCGCCGGCTGACCATCATCGACCTGTCCGACGCGGGCGGGCAGCCGATGGTCCGCGACGACCTGGGCCTGGCGCTGGTCTTCAACGGCTGCATCTACAACTACCCTGAGCTGCGCGAGGAGCTACGCAACGCCGGGTACGCCTTCCACTCGACCAGTGACACCGAGGTGATCCTGGTCGCGTACGCGCACTGGGGTGAACGGTTCGTCGACCACCTGGTCGGCATGTTCGCGATCGGGCTGGTCGACCGGCCGCGGCGGCGGCTGATCCTGGCCCGCGACCGGCTCGGCATCAAACCGCTCTACCTCGCCGAGACACCTGGGCGGCTGCGGTTCGCCTCCACCCTGCCCGCGCTGCTGCGGGCCGGCGACGTCGACACCGGCATCGACCCGGTGGCCCTGCACCACTACCTGTCCTGGCACTCCATCGTGCCCGCACCGCGGACGGTGCTGCGCGGTGTGCGCAAGCTGCCGCCGGCCACCCTGCGGGTGATCGAGGCGGACGGGCGCAGCCGCGAGGAGGTGTACTGGCGGCCCGACTACGTGCGGGAGCCCGCCGACGCGGGGATGGACGCCGCCGACTGGAAGGCCGCCATCGGGGACGCGCTGCGCGCGGCGGTACGCCGACGGCAGGTCGCCGACGTGCCGGTCGGCGTTCTGCTCTCCGGTGGACTGGACTCCAGCCTCATCGTGGCGCTGCTCGCCGAGGCCGGGCAGCAGCACCTGCGGACGTTCAGCATCGGGTTCGACAGCCGCGACGGCGAGTCCGGCGACGAGTTCCACTACTCCGACCTGGTGGCCCGCGCTTACGACACCGACCACCAGCGGATCCGGCTAGCCGACGACGACCTGGTGCCCGCCGTACGGCGTGCCGTGCTGGCGATGACCGAGCCGATGGGCAGTCACGACGTGGTCGCCTTCCATCTGCTGTCCGAGCAGGTGGCGCAGCATGTGAAGGTGGCGCAGTCCGGGCAGGGCGCCGACGAGGTGTTCGCCGGCTACGGCTACCACCAGCCACTGGTCGAGGCTCCCCGGCACAGCGCAGCCGAGACGTTCGCCGCCGCGTTCTTCGACCGCGACCACGACGAGCTGCGCGGCATCGTCGGCCCGGCGTACGCGCTGGAACACGACGCCAGCCGGGAGCTGCTCACCGAACACCTCGCCGCGCCCGGGGCACAGACCGCGCTGGACGCCGTGCTGCGCCTGGACACCCACCTGATGCTCCCCGACGACCCGGTCAAGCGGGTGGACAGCATGAGCATGGCGTGGGGGTTGGAGGTGCGTACGCCCTTCCTCGACCAGGACCTGGTCACCCTGGCCGCGCACTGCCCGCCGGAACACAAGGTCGCCCAGAACGGCAAGGGCGTGCTCAAGGAGGTCGCCCGGGAGGTGCTGCCGGCCGAGGTGATCGACCGTCGCAAGGGCTACTTCCCGGTGCCGGCGCTGCGCAACGTGGACGGCCCGGTGCGGCACCTGGTCGCGGAGGCGTTGCAGGCGCCGGCCGCGCGCGAGCGGGGGTTGTTCCGCCCGGAGTACGTGGCACAGCTGCTCGCCGAGCCGGACCGGGCCGAGGCGGCGGCCGGCAGCAACAAGCTGTGGCAACTCGGCCTGCTGGAGCTGTGGTTACAGACCCACGACATCCGCTGAGCGCCGCCGCTCAGCTGGCGGCCGTGCGGGCGGCCAGGTCGTCGACGACGGCGCGCAGGTCACCGGTGCGCTCCAGCACCCGGCGCTGCCGGGTCGCGCCGGTGCCGTCGCGGCGCAGCCGGGCCAGTTGCGCCAACACGTACCCCAGGTCACCGTGGCGCAGCAGGGCCGGGGCGATCACCGCCATCAACTCGTCGACGAGCGCCCAGGCGGGGCGGGTGCCGCCGGCGCGCAGGTCGATCAGTTCGCCCTCGAGGCCGTCGTGGGCGGCCCGCCAGTGGGCGGCGGAGACCAGACAGTCGCGCACGGGCGGCGCGGTCACCCCGGCGCGTACGTCGTCGGCGAGGGTGGCGACCAGCGACCGGACCAGCGCGGCGACCAGCACCGCGTCGTCCACGTCCGGGCAGACGTCGCCCACCCGGATCTCCACCGTCGGGTAGGCCGACGACGGGCGGGCGTACCAGTAGACCATCGCGGCGTCGAGCATGATGCCGGCGGCGGTCAGCTCGTCGACTGTCCGGTCGTAGTCGGCGGCGGAGTCGAAGTACGGCGTGGGGCCGATGCTGGGCCAGCGTTCCAACTGCATCGACCGCCAACTGGCGTGGCCGGTGTCGTGCCCGTCGTGCAGCGGTGAGTTGGTGGTGATCGCCTGCACAACGGGCAGCCACGTCCGCAGGTGGTTGCAGACCTGCACGGCCAGTTCCCGGTCGGGCAGCCCGACGTGGACGTGACAGCCGCACACCGCCGGGTCGTGCGCCACCGGGCCGTAGCGGCGCGACATCGCGTGGTAGCGCGGTTCGTCGGGGACCGTCCGGTGCGGCTCGGCCACCGGGGTGGCGCCGATCGCCACCAGCCGTGCCCCGGCTGCCGTGGCGGCCTCGGCGGCGGAGTGGCGCAGCGCCACCAGGTGCGCGCGCAGCTCGCTGAGGTCGGCGCAGACCGGGGTGACCATCTCCACCATGCTGTGCCGGAACTCCTGGCGGCTCTGGTCCCGGGCGGAGCCGCGCAGCGCGGACAGCACCTGGTCGGCCACCGGCAGGTTGCGCCCGCTGTCCGGGTCGAGCAGCAGGAACTCCTCCTCGACGCCGAGCGTGAGGGTGGACAGGTCGGGCACGGTGCCGGCGGTCGCCGAACGGTACTTCATGGTCCCTCGCCCTCCACTGCTGCGGCCGGCGCCTCGGTTTCCCGGCCGGGCCCGGCGGCAAACGCCGTTCAGGACGTCGCCAGGGCCGCCGCGCGGGCGGTGAGGAAGGCCCGTTCGGCCGCGTTGTCCGTCAGAGCGACGGCTGTCCGGTACGCCTCGACGGCCTCCGCGTCCCGGCCAAGGCGGGCGAGCAGGTCGGCGCGGACCGCGTGGTGCACGTGGTAGCTGCCCAGGGCGAGCCGATCCACCTCGGCCAGCCCCGCGGCCGGCCCGGCCACCTCGGCGAGCGCGACGGCCCGGTTCAGCGCGACCACCGGGCTGGGGGCGACCACCGTCAGGTGGTCGTACAGCTGGAGGATCTGGCTCCAGTCGGTGTCGGCGCTTCGCGGCGCGGCGCTGTGCACGGCGGCGATCGCGGCCTGGATCTGGTACGGCCCGGGCCGGTCGCGGCGCAGGCAGCGGCGCACCAGCGCCTGCCCCTCGGTGATCAGCTCGGCGTCCCACCGGGCCCGGTCCTGGCTGGGCAGCGCCACCAGCTCACCTGCGGCGTTGGTCCGCGCGGTGCGGCGGGACTCGGTGAGCAGCATCAACGCGAGCAGACCGAGCGCCTCCGGCTCGTCCGGCATCAGCTCGACCAGCAGCCGGGTCAGCCGGATCGCCTCGACGCACAGCTCGGCGCGCACCAGCTGTCGCCCGGCGCTGGCCGTGTACCCCTCGTTGAAGATCAGGTACAGCACCGCGAGCACCGCGTGCAGCCGGTCGGGCAGGTCGGCGTCGCGCGGCACGCGGTACGGGATCCGAGCGTTGCGGATCTTCGACTTGGCACGGACCAGCCGCTGCGCCATGGTCGCCTCGGGCACCAGGAAGGCCCGGGCGATCTCGGTGGTGCTCAGCCCACCGAGCAGGCGCAGGGTGAGCGCGACCCGGGCCGCCGGGGCGAGCGCCGGATGGCAACAGGTGAAGATCAGACGGAGTCGGTCGTCGCGCACGGGTCCCTCCTCGACGGGTCCGTCGGCGGCGAACAACAGGGCCGCCTGGGCGTGCCGGTCGACCCGGGACGCGTCGCGGCGCAGCCGGTCGATCGCCCGGTTCCGGGCCGTGGTGATGATCCAGCCGGCCGGACTGGGCGGCGGGCCGGTCGCCGGCCAGCGCGCCACCGCGACGACGAAAGCCTCCTGCACGGCCTCCTCGGCGAGGTCGATGTCGCCGAGGAGGCGAACCAGAACGGCGACCGCGCGCCCGTACTCCGCGCGGAACACCGCTTCCACATCCGGCACGGTCAGTCTCGGGCCCCCGCCTGGAAGGGGCGGACCTCGATCGGCAGCGTGGTGGCCAACGCGTAGCGGCGGCCCACGTCCAGGGCGGCGTCCAGGTCGGGCACGTCGATGATCGTGATGCCGCCCAGGTACTCCTTGCCCTCGACGAACGGGCCGTCGGTGACCAGGACGTCGCCGTCGCGGGCGCGCAGCACGGTGGCGGTCTCCGGGCCGTGCAGTCCCTGGCCGAAGACCCACGAGCCGGTGGAGGCCAACTCGGCGCGCAGCTCACCGAGCTGGCGCATCACCCCGGCCAGAAACTCCGGGTCCGGGGGCAGCTCACCCTGCGGTTGGTGAAGGCTGAGCAGGTACAGCGTCATCGTTCCTCCTCGCGGGGGGCCGGCCCGTCGCCGGCCTCTCATCCTCCACACGATCGGCAGATGCCTGGATCGACAGGCCGGCGGGAAATTTCTCGGGGGCCGGCCCGGCCCCGGGGTCGGCGTGCCCTTTGCTCTGCACCCACGGATGCGACAGTCGGCGGCCGGCCGAGGCGTCGCCTCGGTGGGTGCAGAGCAAAGGACGAAGGACAGGGGGTACGGTCCGCCGCGTGCCGCGTGCCGCGTGCCGCGTGCCGCGTGCCGCGTGCCGCGTGCCGCGACCGGTGCCCGGTCGTGGTGGTAGCCATGCCGGCGACGGTTGTGGGTAGACCCCGTCGTGACCGACGGAATCCGGGTGGTGGTGGTCGGCGCCGGCTTCTCCGGCCTCGCCGCCGCGCTGGCGCTGACCCGTGCCGGTGCCCAGGTGCGGGTGTTGGAGGCCCGTGACCGGGTGGGCGGTCGGGTGTTGACCCGCTGGCTGCCCGAACTCACCCAGGTCGACCTGGGCGCGCAGTGGATCGGTCCGACGCAGGACCGGATGTACGCGCTGGTCGCCGAGCACGGGTTGGCCACCTTCGCGTCCGCTGCGGTCGGCGCACCCACCCTGCTCTGGGCCGGCCGGCGCCGGGCCGAACCGCCGGCGGACGTCGCCCGGGTGCTCAGCCTGCTCGACGAGTACGCCGCACGACTGGACCCGGCCGCGCCGTGGCGAGCGCCGGAGGCCGCGCAGTGGGACCGGACGATCCTCGGCGGCTGGCTGCGCTCCACGGCCGGTGACGGTGACACCGCCGACTACCTGGGGCGTCTGCTCGCCGGCGGGCTGCTGGCCACCGGCGCGGACGAGCTGTCGCTGTTGCACCTGCTGTTCTACCTGTGCAGCGCCGGCGGGACCGCGCCCCTTCTGGGCATGGCGGGCGGCGCACAGCAGGACCGGATCGTGGGCGGGCCGCCAGCGCTGGCCGAGCGGATGGCCGGTGCCCTGCCACCAGGGACGCTGACGTTGGCCGCACCGGTGCGAAGCATCGAACAGAGCGCCGACGGGGTGACGGCGTGGACCGACACCGGGCGGGTCGACGGCGACGCCCTGGTGGTCGCGCTGGCACCGGCACTGGCGGGCCGGATCCGGTACGCCCCACCGCTGCCCGCCCTCCGGGACGGCCTGACCCAGCGGATGCCGATGGGTTCGGCGCTCAAGGTGCACGCCGTCTACCCGGAGCCGTTCTGGCGTGCCGACGGGCTTTCCGGGGTGTCCACCAGCTCCGCCGGCCCCCTCACCGAGACGGTCGACAACTCCACCCCGACCTCGCCGCTCGGGGTGCTCACCGGGTTCAGCTACTCCTCGGAGGCCGCCACGCTGCGCGGAATGTCCCCCGCGCAGCGCCGGCGGTGCCTGCTGGAGGGGTTCGCCGCCGTGGTCGGGCCACGGGCCGGTGACCCGATGGACCTCGTCGAGTACGACTGGTCGTCCGAAGAGTGGACGCGGGGCTGCTTCTCCGGTGCCCCCACCCCGGGGACCTGGATCGCGTACGGGCCGCATCTGCGGTCGCCGGTGGGGCGGGTGCACTGGGCGGGTACCGAGACGGCGACCCACTGGGCCGGCTACCTGGAGGGTGCGGTGCGGGCCGGTGAACGGGCAGCGGCCGAGGTGCTGGCCGGCTGAGGCGGAGCGACCGGAGCCGGCCCGGTCTCGGCGGGACCGGGCCGGCCACGGCCCTGGGTGCTACCCGCGCAGACCCGGTCCCGGAGGACCGGGCCGGCGCGGGCGCCCCGGTCAGGGGTAGGTGGTCAGGTACACCTGCTGGTTGGCCGCGTTCGCGGTGCCACCGGCGTTGTTGATCACCCGGTTGATGGTGCCGACGCCACCGAGCGAGACGGTGACCATGTTGGTGAAGCGCACGTTCGGGTTGTTGGGCACCTCGAAGGCCCGCTCCTCCACGACGGCGGGGTTGACGTTGAAGTAGCTGTAGCTGCCCAGCCCCCACGCCTGGTGGCTGGTCACCGAATCGGCGACCTTGTACGCGGCGTAGCCCCGGGTCGACCCGTTCATCCAGGCCGCCTGGTTGGGCGGGTCGTACGGCAGCTCGTTCTGGTAGAAGTACGTCCGGCCGCCGTTGCCGTTCCAGATGGTCTGGTACTTCTGGTAGTGCTCGACGAAGAGGCCGTACATGGTGACGTTGTCGCCGTTGACCGTGAGCCCGGTGTCGGCGGTGTTCAGCGTCCACCCGGTGGGTACGCCGCTGGCGGCGTGGTCGGCCCGCCACAGCCACATGTGGTCACCGATCACGTTGTCGCTGTTGACGGTCAACGTGTTGGTGGCCTTGCCGACGTGTGGGCCGCCGATGCGGAAGAACACGTCGTGCAGCGAGGTCGGGTTGCTGGCGTGGCTCGCGGACGAGCCGGACGGCCCGACCTCCATCAGCACCGGCGAGTTCGTCGTGCCGGCCTCGAACATCAGGCCGGCCACCTTGACGCCGTCCACATCGGCCACCCGCATTCCCACGCTGCCGTTGTCGGCCTGGATGGTGGCCAGACCGAGGCCGAGGACGACAGTGTCGGCCCGGTTGACCTGGATCGGCTCGGTGACGTGGTGCACGCCCGGGGTGAAGAGCAGGTGCCGGCCCTGGGCGAGGGCCGCGTTGATGGTGGCCGCGCTGGTGCCCGGCTGCACGACGTAGAACTGCGACAGCGAGATGGACGAGCCGGCCGGGGTCTTGTTGTACCAGCTGGTGCCGGTCGAGTTGGTGCGCAACGCCGGCACGAAGACCCGGTACTCACCGGTGCCGTCGACGTAGAGGAACGGCTTCTCCCGCACCTGCGGGGTCTGGCCGATGACGGTGTGCGACGGGTTGGGGAAGCTTGGCGCGGGAGCGCCGTTGACGCCCTGGAAGACCATGTTCCACACCGAGCCGGTCCAGCCGTTGCCGAACTCGCTGTTGCGCGAGTACCACTGCTGCTGCGAGCCGGAGACGACCAGGCCGTCGACGCGGGTGTCGGCCATCAGGCCGCCGCTGGACCAGCCGTCGCCGCCGTTCCAGAGCTGGATCTGGTTCTGCGCGCCGCGCAGGTGCATCCGCCGGTACGGCGCCGCCTGGGACACCGCCCAGCGCTCCACGGTCTGCCCGGCGGGCAGGGTGACCGACAGGTTCTCGGCGGCCCGCCAGAAGTTCTGGGTGGCGTTGCCGCCGAACCAGAACGCCTCGGTGCGGACGTGACCGTTGAGGTTGACGTCGTCCGGGCTCATCCCGAGGCCGGCGACCTGGGTGAAGAAGCCGAGGTTGACGTCGGCGGTGTAGGTGCCGGGCTTGAACAGCACCGCGTAGCGCTGCGGGCCGAACTGGTTGGTCTCCTGCTGGGTGAAGAGGGTGTTCAGTCGACTCTGGATCGTCGAGGTCGGGGTGCTCGGGTCGAAGACGAACGTGTTCGGCCCGAGGTTCGGGTTGCGCGGATCGGTCGTGTCGACCGGTGGCTCGCCGGTCCCGCCGTCGGTGGTGTTCACCGCCAGCTCCCACAGCGAGTAGCCGTACGCGGTGCCCCGGGCGGTGCCGTACATCCGCAGGTACCGGCCGCTGCCGCTGACGGTCAGCGACTGCGTGCCGCCGGTGCCCGTGGTGGTCGAGTAGATGGTGGTCCAGGTGGCACCGTCGGCCGAGGTCTGGAGCTGGAAGGCCCGGGCGTACGCGGCCTCCCAGGTGAGCACCACCCGGCAGATCGTGCGGGTGCTGCCCAGGTCGACGCGCAGCCACTGCGGGTCACTGGCGGCGCTGGCCCACCGGGTACCGGTGTTGCCGTCGACCGCGGCGGACGCCGCGAGGCCGGCGTCCTGGGTGGACGAGGCGGTCGCCGGGCTGCCCTGCGCGACGTTGGTGCTGCCGCAGGTGGGCGTGCTGCCGCCGGTCTCGCCGTAGACCTGGAACTCCCAGAGCGAGTAGCCGTAGCCGGTGCCCCGGGCGGTGCCGTTCATCCGCACGTAGCGGCCAGCGCCGGTGACGGTGAGGTTCTGGGTGCCGCCGGTGCCGGTGGTGGTCGAGTAGATCGTGGTCCAGGTGGCGCCGTCGTCGGAGGTCTGGAGCTGGAAGGCTCGTCCGTAGGCGCCCTCCCAGAGCAGGTTCACCTGGCTGATGGTGGCCCGGGCGCCCAGGTCGACCTGGATCCACTGCGGGTCGCTGAACGCGCTGGCCCAGCGGGTGCCGGTGTTGCCGTCGACCGCGGCGGAGGCCGGGGTGCCGGCGTTCTCGGTGGACGACGCGGTGGCGGGGCGGCCCTGGGAGAGCAGGGTGGGTGCGGCCTGCGCGGGTGTGGTGGCGCCGGCCGGGGTGAGCGCCGCGACCAGGGCCACGGTGAGGCCGACGATCAGGTGCCGGACGGCCCGTCGGGGACGCGGGCGTGTGGATATTGCACGAGATGTCATGACATCGCCTGTCGATAGGGGGTTACGGGGTGCCGCGCGGATGGGATCGGCTCGCCCCGTGGCGCCGTGGGTGGTGCCGCCGAATCGGCGTCGCGGGTCGGGGAGCGCTCTCGTAGGAGTGTTGCGGCGAGATTGCGACGGCGTCAAGACATCGATCTATAAGACTGTTATTTATCCTGAGGATTCTTTTTGTGTAATTCGCCGACGGCCGAGACCGTCATCCCGCTCAGCGGCGGATGCCGCCCTCGGTGAGGAAACGAGCGATCGGCAGGGTGGCGGCGCCCAGCGCCACGGCGTCCACGCCGAGCCGGCACAGCTCGATCGACGCCTGCTCGTACGGCTGGCGCAGCGCCTGCCGGCCGGCGGCCTCCCGGACGGCCGGCAGCAGGTCGCCCAGCGCCATCGCCGCCCACCCGCCGAGCACCACCCGCTCCGGGTTGAACAGGTTGATCAGGTTGGCCACCCCGGCGCCGAGGTAACCGGCGGTGTCGTCCAGCACCCGTCGGGCGGTGGCCGAGGTCTCGGCGGCGGCGACCAGCGCGCCGATCTGGGACTCCTCGTCCTCGCCGGGCACCGGTCGACCCCGGCGCGCCTCCCGGTAGCGGTCGATGATCGCCTCGGCGCCCACGTACGCCTCCAGGCAGCCGCGCGCGCCGCACCGGCAGGCCCGGCCGCCGTACACGAGGGTGGTGTGCCCCCACTCCCCCGCGCTGCTGGACGCACCCCGGTAGGTGGCGCCGTTGGTCACCACCGACGCACCGACCCCGGAACCGACAAGCGCGAAGACGGCGTGCCGGGCGCCCCGGCCTGCGCCGAACCACATCTCGGCCTGGCCGAGGGTCTTGGCGCCGTTGTCGATGTGCAGCGGCAGATCGGTGCCGGCGCCGATCAGACGCTCCAGCGGCACCCGGTCCCAGCCGAGGGCCTGGGCGTGCACGACCGCCTCGGCCCCCTGCTCGACCACGCCCGAGACGCCGATGCCGACGCCGAGCACGTCGCCGGGGGCCACCTGCGCCTGGCCGGTCACCGCGTCGATGCCGGCCACCACGTGCCCGGCCACCAGGTCCGGCTCGGTCCGAGCCGGGTCGAGGGGGTACTCGATGCTGGCCAGCAGGGTCATCGCGAAGTCGAACAGCTCCACCCGGACCCGGGTCTCGCCGACGTCCACACCGACCACGAAGGCGAACCGGGGTGCGATCCGCAGCAGCATGCTGGGCCGACCGCCGTCGGACTCGGCGGCCCCGGCCTCGGCGACCAGCCCCTCGTCGATCATGTCGGCCACCACGTTGCTGACCGCCGGCTGACTCAGCCCCGTGCTGCGCACCAGGTCCTGCCGGGTGAGAGGGCCGTCGAGGAAGAGCTTGGTCAGCAGGGCAGACCGGTTGCGCAGCCGCACACTGCGGTTGGTGGCACGCGCCAGCTCCACTCGTCACCTCGTTTCCCGTCGGCCGTTCGAGGCGACTGTAACCGCCTCGTGCTTGACGACCCACCGGCCAGCAACTTTAATGACGACATAATTTAAGCCGTGATGTAACTCCCGGGAAACGCCGACGGACCCCGACGGCGCACCCCCGAACCCTGTCCGCAGCCGGCCGCCCGTCGTCCCGACCCCTATCGGCGACGGAGGTCGGCGGACCCCCACCACGCACCGGAAGGGCTGACCCGTGTCGAGACGACACCTCGGGATATTCACCGCCGCCGTACTGGCCGCCGCCTCGCTGACCGCCTGCGGCGGCTCAGGCGACGACTCCGCCGCATCACCCAAGACCCTCACCTACTGGGCCAGCAACCAGGGCGCCAGCCTGGAGGCCGACAAGACGATCCTCCAGCCCGAGCTGGACAAGTTCGAGAAGCAGACCGGGATCAAGGTCACCGTCGAGGTGGTCCCGTGGTCGGACCTGCTCAACCGCCTGCTCGCGGCCGCCGCCTCCGGCAAGGGCCCGGACGTGGTCAACATCGGCAACACCTGGTCGGCCTCGTTGCAGGCCACCGGCGCGCTGGTCGAGTTCGACGACGCCACCCTGCAGGCCGTCGGCGGCAAGGACCGGATCGTGCCGGCCGCGCTCGCCGCCGCGGGCGCCCCCGGCAAGCCGCCGGCCGCCGTGCCGCTCTACAGCATGGCGTACAGCCTGTACTACAACAAGAAGTCGTTCGCCGACGCCGGCATCACCGCACCGCCGACCACCTGGGAGCAGCTCGCCGAGTACGGCAAGAAGCTGAGCACCGGCGGCAAGTGGGGCCTGGCGATCGAGGGGGCCAACCCGTCGGAGAACGCCCACCACGCGTTCACCTTCAGCCAGCAGTACGGCGGTGAGTGGTTCGACTCGGCCGGCAAGCCGACCTTCGACACCCCGCAGAACGTCTCGGCGATCAAGCGGTACATCGACTTCATGGCCGCCGACAAGATCACCAACCCGAGCAACGCCGAGTACGCGCAGAACCAGTCGGTCTCCGACTTCGCCAACGGCAAGGCCGCCATGCTGCTGTGGCAGTCCGCCGGCTCGAACCTGAAGACGCAGAACATGCCGGCCGACGCGTACGGAGTGGCCCCGGTGCCGTTCCTGGCCAGCCCCCCAGCGGGCGGCAAGAAGGTCAACAGCATGGTCGCCGGGATCAACATGGCGGTCTTCAAGCACACCAAGAACAAGGACGGCGCGCTGAGCTTCGTGAAGTTCATGACCAGCGACGAGGAGCAGACGATCCTCAACAAGACCTACGGCTCGCTGCCGGCGGTGAAGACCGCGGGCTCCGACCCGGCGTTCAGCGCCACGGAGCAGAAGACCATCCAGGAGACCCTGGTCACCACCGCGGCCCCGCTGCCGCAGGTGCCCGAGGAGAGCACCTTCGAGACCCTGGTCGGCACCGCGATGAAGGAGCTGTTCGCGGACGCGGCCAGCGGCAAGCCGGTCACCGAGGCGTCGGTGAAGGCGAAGCTGACCGACGCGCAGCAGAAGATGCGCTGACCCAGGCGTCACCGGTGGCCGTGGTCGGGCGCTGAGCCCGGCCACGGCCACCGCCTCCGAGAGGACCCCGATGGCAACCAGCACCACCGCGCCGGACGCCGACCGACGCGAACCCCGGGCCGGGTCACCCGCCCGGGGGCCGGCCCGCCGGCCCCGCGGCCCCCGCCGCTCACTCCTGCCGTACCTGCTGCTCGCACCGGCCATCGTGCTGGAACTCGCCATCCACGTCATCCCGATGGTGGTCGGCGTCTGGATGAGCATGCTGGAGCTGACCCAGTTCCACATTCGCGACTGGTCCACCGCACCCTTCGTAGGGTTCGAGAACTACCGGGCGACGCTCGACCTGAACAGCGCCGCCGGCAAGGAACTGCTGCACTCGTTCTGGGTCACCCTGGCCTACAGCGTGCTCTCGGTCGGGTTCGCCTGGCTGCTCGGCATCTCGGCGGCAGTCGTGTTGCAGAAGCCGTTCCGGGGGCGGGCGATCCTGCGGGCGCTGTTCCTCACCCCGTACGCCCTGCCGGTCTACGCCGCGGTGATCACCTGGAGTTTCCTGCTGCAGCGCGACACCGGACTGGTCAACCACGTCCTCGTCGACCAGCTCGGGCTGCTGGGTGAGCGGCCGTTCTGGTTGATCGGCGACAACAGCTTCTGGTCGCTGCTGGTGGTGTCGGTGTGGCGCAACTGGCCGTTCGCGTTCCTCTGCCTGATGGCGGGTCTGCAGAACGTGCCCGGCGAGATGTACGAGGCCGCCGCGATCGACGGCGCCGGGTTCTGGCGCCGGCTGCGCTCGGTCACCCTGCCGATGCTGCGGCCGGTGAACCTCGTGCTGCTGCTGGTGCTGTTCCTGTGGACGTTCAACGACTTCAACACCCCGTTCGTGCTCTTCGGCGGCTCCGCGCCGGAGCAGGCCGACCTCATCTCCATCCACATCTACCGCAGCTCCTTCAAGACCTGGGACTTCGGCTCCGGCTCGGCGATGTCCGTGGCGCTGCTGCTGTTCCTGCTGGTCGTCTCGGCCCTGTACCTGCTGATCACCAACCGTCGGAGGGACGACCATGCGTGAGACCGCCGGCGAGCGCTGGGGCCGGCGCATCGTGCTGACCCTGCTCACCCTCTTCGTCGTCATCCCGCTCTACGTGATGGTCACCTCCGCGGCGAAGCCGTTGCAGGACGTGCAGAACGGCTTCACCTGGTGGCCCAGCCGGCCGACCCTGCAACCGTTCGTGGACATGTGGAGCACAGTGCCGCTGGCCCGGTACCTGGTGAACAGCCTGGTGGTGTCGACCATCGCGGCGGTCTGCTCGGTGGTGGTGGCCATCTTCGCCGCGTTCGCGGTGAGCCGGTACCGGTTCCGCGGCCGGGGAGTCTTCTCGGTGACGGTGCTGTCCACCCAGATGTTCCCCGGCATCCTGTTCCTGCTGCCGCTGTTCCTCATCTACGTCAACCTGGGCAACGCCACCGGCATCGAGCTGTACGCCAGCCGTACCGGCCTGGTGATCACGTACCTGACCTTCTCGTTGCCGTTCTCGATCTGGATGCTGGTCGGCTACTTCGACTCGATCCCTCGCGGGCTGGACGAGGCGGCGCAGGTCGACGGCGCAGGTCCGCTGCGCACCCTGTTCCAGGTGATCCTGCCGGCCGCCGTGCCCGGCGTCGTCGCGGTCACCGTGTACGCGTTCATGACCGCCTGGGGTGAGGTGCTCTTCGCGTCGGTGATGACCGACGAGGGCAGCCGCACCCTGGCCGTCGGTCTCCAGGGCTACTCCACCCAGTTCAACGTCTACTGGAACCAGATCATGGCCGCCTCGCTGGTGGTCAGCATCCCGGTCGTCGTCGGCTTCCTGGCCCTGCAGCGCTACTTCGTCGCCGGCCTCACCGCCGGCGCGGTCAAGTGAGTCACCCAAACCCAGAGGAGATCCGTCCCGTGCCCGACCTGTCCAAGCTGCCACCCGACTTCCTCTGGGGCGTCGCCACGGCGGCGTACCAGATCGAGGGGGCCGTCGACGTCGACGGCCGGGCGCCGTCCATCTGGGACACCTTCTCGGCGACCCCCGGCAACGTCGACAACGGCGACACCGGCGCGGTGGCCTGCGACCACTACCACCGGTGGCCCGAGGACTTCGCGCTGCTGCGCCGGCTCGGCGTGGACGCGTACCGTTTCTCGGTGGCCTGGCCCCGGGTGATGCCCGACGGTGTCGGGCGGGTCAACCCCGCCGGGCTGGACTTCTACGACCGGCTCGTCGACACGCTGCTCGCCGACGGGATCCGGCCGTTCGTCACCCTCTACCACTGGGATCTGCCGCAGGCGTTGCAGGACCGCGGCGGGTGGCCGGAGCGCAGCACCGCCGAGGCGTTCGCCGACTACGCGGCGGTGGTGGCCGCCCGCCTCGGTGACCGGGTCGCCGACTGGTGCACTGTCAACGAGCCGCTCTGCGTGTGCTGGATCGGGCACCTGGAGGGCAACATGGCCCCCGGCGAGCGGGACCTCACCCGGGCGGTGCACGCCTCGCACCACGTGCTGCTCGGGCACGGCCTGGCCACCCAGGCCATCCGCGCCAACGCCGCCCAGCCGGCCTCGGTGGGTCTGGTGGTCAACCTCAGCCCGATCGAGGCGGCCACCGACCGGCCCGAGGACGTCGCGGCGGCCCGCCGGGCCGACGGGCACGTCAACAGGTGGTGGCTGGACCCGATCCACGGGCGGGGCTACCCCGCCGACATGATCGCCACCTACGGCGTCGAGCCACCGGTACGCGACGACGACCTGGCGGTGATCGCCACGCCGACGGACTTCCTCGGGGTGAACTACTACTTCCGTCAACTGGTGGTCGACGACCCGACCGGCGCGGCCCCGTACGCCCGGCAGGTGCCGGTGCCCGGCTCGGTGGAGACCGCGATGGGCTGGGAGATGTACCCGGCAGGGTTGGAGCGGCTGCTGGTCGACGTGCACGAGGAGTACCGGCCCGGCCGGATCATCGTCACCGAGAGCGGTTCGGCCTGGCCGGACGAGGTCACCCCGGACGGCATGGTGGAGGACAAGGAGCGCACCGACCACCTGGAGCAGCACCTGGCGGCGTGCGCGTCGGCGGTGGCCCGGGGGGTTCCCCTGGACGGCTACTTCGTCTGGTCGCTGCTGGACAACTTCGAGTGGGCGTACGGCTACGACAAGCGCTTCGGGCTGGTGCACGTCGACTACCCGACCCAGACCCGGACGGTGAAGGCGAGCGGCCTGCGCTACGCCGAGCTGATCCGTTCCCACCAGCGTCTCGCCCGCACGACCGGGACGGCCGCGCCGGTGGCCTGATCGGGGGCGGCGCGGCCGGCCGCCCGGGGTGCCGTACTGGCGACCCCGGGCGGCCGTTCCCGTTCCGATCGGCCGAAACCGCCACCGGCCACCACGCCCGGTGGCTAGCCTGCGGCAATGTCCGCAGCACCCGACGAGGTCGAGCAGCCCGACGCCGGAGCGCGAGTGTCCGGCATCGACCGGATGACGGCGTTCAGCGACGGCGTCTTCGCCATCGTCATCACCCTGCTGGTCATCGAGTTGCGGGTGCCGGAATACCACGAGGGCGAGCTGCTGACCGGCCTGCTCGGCGAGGGCGCCTCCTACCTGGCCTTCGTGGTGTCCTTCGTCTACGTCGGGGTGCTCTGGCTCAACCACCACGCGCTGCTGCGACTGATCCGCGGCACCACGCTCACGCTGAGCTGGATCAACCTCGGCGTGCTCTTCGGCGCGGTGATCATTCCGTTCCCCACCGCGGTGCTGGCGTCGGCGTTCACCCACGGCGACACCGACGACCAGCGCGCCGCCGTCGCCCTGTACGCGCTGTCCGCCGCGCTGATGTCGGCCCCCTGGCTGGTGTTCTTCGGCTACCTGCACCGGCACCCGGCGCTGCTGCGGCGTGGGGTCAGTCCCGAGTACGCGCGCACGCAGCGCCTGCGACCGGTCACCGGCCTGGTGCTCTACGGGCTCAGCGGTCTGCTCGGCTGGTTCGTCAACCCGCTGCTGGGCCTGATCGGCGTCATCGTCATGATCACCTATCACGCGGTGACCAGCGAGGGGTTGCCCCGCTGGCTCACCCGTCGCTGAGGGCACGCAGCCGCAGCAGGTCGGCCGGGGTGTCCACGTCGAGCGGTGCGCCCACGTCGTCGCAGGGCACCTCGACCACCAGATCCGGACGGTCGCGCAGCAGGTCACGGGCACCCCGGTCGCCGACGGCGTACCGGTCCAGCAGCGGCCAGGTCTGCCGAGCCAGGAGCACCGGGTGCCCCGGCCGACCGGCGTAGGTGGCGACCGCGACGAGCGCACCGCCGGCGTACGCGGCCCGCACCCGGCGGACCGCGACCGGGCTGAGCAGCGGCTGGTCGACGAGGACCACGACCGCGGCCGGTACGTCGGCCGGTAGGGAGGCCAGGCCCCGGCGCAGCGACGATCCCAGCCCTTCGGACCAGCCGTCGTGTCGGACCGGCACCGCGCCGGGCAGATCGGGCACCTCGTCGGCGCCCGCGCCGAGCACCACATGCACGGGCGTGCAACCGCCGTCGCGGAGCAGCGTGATCCCACGCCGCACCAGCGGCACCCCGTCCAGCTCGACCAGCGCCTTCGGGCGGCCGTACCGCCGCCCCACGCCGGCGGCCAGCAGCAGCCCGGCGGTCACCGGCATCACCCCCGTACGAACGGCTTTGCGTTATTCGCCCTCAGATGTACCGACAAAGCTAGTCTGGGCCGGTGCAGGGCGGACCCGAGAACGCGACGACGACCGACGAGCGGCACTCGTCGCGGGTGACGTTCGAGGTCAACGGCTCGTCCCGCGAGGTGACGCTGGACAACCGCACCACTCTGCTGGACGCGCTGCGCGAGCACCTCGACCTGACCGGGGCGAAGAAGGGCTGCGACCACGGCCAGTGCGGCTCCTGCACGGTGCTGCTCGACGGCCGCCGGGTGAAGAGCTGTCTGGTCTTCGCGGTCACACTGGACGGCCGTTCGGTGGTCAGCGTCGAGGGACTGGCCGGGCCCGACGAGCTGTCCCCGTTGCAGGCCGCGTTCATCGCCCACGACGCCTTCCAGTGCGGCTACTGCACACCCGGGCAGCTCTGCTCCGCCCGCGGCATGCTCGACGAGGTCGCCCGAGGCTGGCCCAGCGCCGTCACCGACGACCTGAGCGCGCCGACCGAGCTGACCGACGCGGAGATCCGGGAACGGATGGCCGGCAACCTGTGCCGGTGTGCCGCGTACCCGCACATCGTCGCGGCCGTGCGCGAGACGGCGGCGTCCTCGTGAGGGCGTTCCGTTACCACCGGCCCGCCGACGTGGCCGAGGCGGTCGCCGTGCTGACGGCCGAGCCGCAGGCCGCGTACCTCGGCGGCGGCACGAACCTCGTGGACCTGATGAAACTCGGGGTGCAACGCCCCGACGTGCTGGTCGACGTGACCCGGCTCCCGCTGGACACCGTCGAGGAGCTGCCCGACGGTGGGCTGCGGATCGGCGCGACCGTCCGCAACAGCGACCTCGCGGCCCACCCGGTGGTCCGCCGGAACTACCCGGTGCTGGCCCGCGCCCTGCTCGCCGCCGCCTCCGGACAGCTGCGCAACATGGCCACCACCGGCGGCAACCTGTTGCAGCGCACCCGCTGCGTCTATTTCCAGGACACCGGCAAGGCGTGCAACAAGCGTGAACCGGGCAGCGGTTGCGCCGCCCTGCACGGCCAGAACCGCGACCTGGCGGTGCTGGACTGGTCCGAGCAGTGCGTGGCCACCCACCCGTCCGACCTGGCCGTGGCGCTGGCCGCACTCGACACGGTGGTGGAGGTGCACGAGGCCGACGGGCCACGCGACATCCCGCTCACCGCCCTCTACCGCTCCCCCGGCACCCACCCGGAACGGGAGACCACAGTGGCCCGGGGCACGCTGATCACCGCCGTCCGGTTGCCACCGCTGCCGGCCGCGCGCCGCTCGACGTACCTCAAGGTGCGCGACCGGGCCTCGTTCGCCTTCGCCGCCGGCTCGGTGGCCGCGGTGCTGGACCTCGACGGCGACGTGGTCCGCGACGTCCGGCTGGCGTACGGGGCGGTGGCGCACCGGCCGTGGCGGGCGTACCGGGCCGAGGAGGAGCTGCGGGGCCGACCGTTCAGCCCGGAGCTGGCCGCGCGGGCCGCCGACGCGGAGCTGGCCGAGGCCCGCCCGTTGCGGCACAACGGTTTCAAGGTGCCGCTGACCCGGGCCATCACGGTGCGGGCGCTCAGCGAGCTGGCGTCGTCGTGAGCACCGACGCGGTCGGCCACGCGTACCCCCGGTTGGAGGGCCGCGAGAAGGTCACCGGCACGGCCCGCTACGCCGTGGAGTACCCGGTGGACGGGATCACCTACGGCTGGGCGGTGCCGTCGGCGGTGGTACGGGGCCGGATCACCCGGATCGACACGTCGGAGGCGCTCGAGTCCCCGGGCGTGCTGGCCGTCCTGCACCACGGCAACGCGCCCCGCCTCGCGCCCGGCCCCGAGCCGGAGCTGTGGCTGTTGCAGGACCCGGCGGTGCACTACCGGGGGCAGTACGTCGCCGTGGTGGTGGCCACCAGCCTGGAGGCGGCCCGGGAGGGCGCCCGGCTGGTCCGGATCGACTACGACGCCGCCCCGCACAGCACGGTGCTCACCGACGACCACCCCGGCCTGTACCAGCCGGACCACGTCAACCCCAGCTATCCGACGGACACCGCCGAGGGTGACTTCGACGCCGGGTACGCGGCAGCCCCGGTGCGGGTGGACGCCACGTACCGCACCCCGGCGTACCACAACAACCCGATGGAGCCGCACGCCACGACGGCGCAGTGGCGCGACGGACGGCTGCTGGTGCACGACTCCAACCAGGGCGCGTCGTCGGTACGGGGCACCCTCGCAGAGCTGTTCGACGTTTCCCCGGAGTCGGTGCGGGTCGTCACCGAACACGTCGGTGGCGGTTTCGGCAGCAAGGGGTACGCCAAGGCCGCTGTGGTGCTGACCGCCCTCACGGCCCGGCACCTGGACCGGCCGGTCAAACTGGCGCTGACCCGCCAACAGCTCTTCGGGCCGGTCGGCTACCGCACCCCCACCATCCAGCGGGTCCGCCTCGCCGCCGACGCCGACGGGCGACTCACCGCCATCTGCCACGACGCGATCAGCCAGACCTCGACCATCCGCGAGTTCGCCGAGCAGACGGCCGTCTACACCCGCAGCATGTACGCCGCACCCCACCGCCGCACGACCCACCGGCTGGTCCGCCTCGACGTGCCCACGCCGTTCTGGATGCGCGCCCCCGGCGAGTGCCCCGGCGCGTACGCCCTGGAGTCGGCGATGGACGAGCTGGCCATCGCCGTCGGTATCGACCCGGTGGAGCTGCGCATCCGCAACGACACGGAGGTCGACCCCGACCAGGGGCGGCCGTTCACCAGCCGCAACCTGGTGGCCTGCCTGCGCGAGGGTGCGCAGCGGTTCGGCTGGACGGACCGGGACCCGACGCCCCGCGCGCGGCGCGACGGGCGCTGGCTGATCGGCACGGGGGTGGCCGGGTCGAGCTATCCGGCCCGCGCCCGGCCGTCGTCGGCCAGGGCCACCGCACGCCCCGACGGGAGCTTCCTGGTCCAGATCAACGCCACCGACATCGGCACCGGCGCCCGGACGGCGATGTGGCAGGTGGCCGCCGACGCGCTCGGGGTGCCGCCGGAGCGGGTGGAGATCCGCGTCGGCGACAGCGACCTGCCGACCGCGCCGGTGGCCGGGGGCTCGATGGGCACCGCCAGCTGGAGCTGGGCGGTGATCCGGGCCGGTCAGGCGTTACGCGAGAAGCTGCGGGAGGGCGTGCCGCCGGATGGGGAGGTGAGCGCGACCGCCGACACCACCGACGAGGTGGGCGGGCAGCCGGCGCTCCCCCGGTACGCGTACGGGGCGCAGTTCGCCGAGGTACGGGTGGACGCGGACACCGGCGAGGTACGGCTGAACCGGATGCTCGGCGTGTTCGCGGCCGGCCGGGTGGTGAACCCGACGACGGCGCGCAGCCAACTCATCGGCGGCATGACGATGGGGCTGTCGATGGCCCTGCACGAGGAGGGACTGCTCGACGAGCGGTACGGCGACTGGGTCAACCACGACCTGGCCACCTATCACATCACCGGCTGCGCGGACGTGGAGTCCATCGAGGCGTACTGGCTCGACGAGCGCGACGACGAGCTCAACCCGGCCGGCGTGAAGGGCATCGGTGAGATCGGCATCGTCGGGGCGGCGGCGGCCATCGCCAACGCGGTGCACCACGCCACCGGCGTACGGGTCCGGGACCTGCCGATCCGGTTGGACAAACTGGTGGGCGTATCAGCCTTGGCTTAAATAAGCCAGAGGTGATATAACTGTCGTCGTGCACGCCTTCGACGTGCTGGGCGATCCGGTCCGGCGCCGCATCCTGGAGCTGCTCGCCGACGGCGAGCAGACCGCCGGCGCGGTCAGCGCGGTCATCCGCGACGAGTTCGGCATCTCCCAACCTGCCGTGTCCCAGCACCTCAAGGTGTTACGGGACAACGGCTTCGCCACCGTGCGGCCGGAGGGCACCCGGCGGCTGTACGCGGTGGACCCGCGCCCGCTGCGCGAGGTAGACGGCTGGCTGGAGCACTTCCGCCGGTTCTGGACCCCACCCCTGGCGGCACTCGCCACCGAGCTGGCCCGGGGCCGACGCGAGCGTCGGCTGCGCGGGCCCGCCGACCCACCCGACGAGAGGAACACCTGATGTTCGACGCGACCGAGCAGATTAACGCCGTGCAGCGGAAGGTCGGCAGCCGCACCCTGGAGGCCGGCGAGGCTCGGGTGACAACGATCAGCCAGACCTACCAGGCGACGGTCGACGATCTGTGGGACGCCTGCACCAGCGCCGAGCGCATCCCGCGCTGGTTCCTGCCGATCTCCGGCGACCTGCGGCTGGGCGGCACGTACCAGCTCCAGGGCAACGCCGGCGGCACCGTCGAGAGCTGCGAGCCGCCGCGCCGCTTCACCGCCACCTGGGAGATGGGCGGCGAGGTGAGCTGGATCGAGGTCCGCCTCACCCCGATCGACGACGAGCGGACCCGCTTCGAGCTGGACCACATCGCGCACGTCGATCAGGACCGGTGGGCCCAGTTCGGGCCGGGCGCGGTCGGCGTCGGCTGGGACCTCGGGCTGCTCGGCCTCGCCTCGCACCTGGCCGGCGACGGCAGCGGGATCACCCCGGAGCAGGGCGCTGAGTGGACCGCCTCCGCCGAGGGACGGCGGGCCATTGAGTTGAGCAGTCAGCTGTGGTGCGAGGCGAGCATCGTCGCCGGCACCGACGCCGACGAGGCGAAGGCGGCCGCCGAGCGCACCACCGCCTTCTACACCGGCGCCCCGCAGGCCTGAGCGCGGGCGGCGGCGCGGCAGCGAGAGCACGGACGGTCCCCCGTGCAGCCTGAGCGCGGGCGGCGGCGCGGCAGCCTGAGCGGCGACCGGGGTAACGTGCTGCGGATGACCGGCACGCCGTACTCGCACTGCTCCTACTGCGGCGCCGCCTACCCGCCGGCCGCCGGATGGCCGCGGGTCTGCGCGGCCTGCGAGGAGACCGTCTGGCGCAACCCCCTGCCCGTGGCGGTCGCGGTGCTTCCGGTCCGCACGGCCGAGGGCCTGGGCGTGGTGGTCGTCCGCCGGGACATCGAGCCGGCCCGCGGCCTGCTCGCGCTGCCCGGCGGCTTCATCGAGTACGGCGAGGAGTGGTCCGACGCCCTCGTCCGTGAGCTGCGGGAGGAAACCGGCCTGGTCGCGGCGGCCGAGGACGCGCGACTGTTCGCGGTGCACGGCGCCCCGGCGGGCGGCACGATGATGATCTTCGGGGTGCTGCCCGAGCGAGCGGCCGAGGAGCTGCCACCGTCGACGCCGACCAAGGAGGCGACCGAGTGGCTGGTGCTCACCGACCCGGTCGAGCTGGCGTTCTCCACCCACACCCGGGTCCTGACCGACTTCCTCACCCCCGACCGCCCCACCGACCAGCCGCGTTGATCAAGAAGTTTCGGTCACCTGAAGCCCGTTTCCTGACGCCAACCTCTTGATCGACAAGGCGTCAGCGGGATTGGGCGTCGTCGGCACCGGTCAGGTAGCCGCTGGCCTGCAGGTCGAACAGCTCCCGATAGAGGCCGCCGGCCGCCAACAGCTCATCGTGGCTGCCCTGCTGGACGAGTCGACCTCGGTCCAGCACGAAGATCCGATCGGCGTGCCGGACGTTGGCCAGCCGGTGAGTGATCAGGACGACGGCCCGGTCGGGGCTGCGGCGCAGGTGTTGGAACAGGGCGTGCTCGGCGCGGGCGTCCAGGGCCGCCGAGGGTTCGTCGCAGATCAGCAGCGCGGCGTCCCGGTAAAGACCGCGAGCGGCGACCAGTCGCTGCCACTGCCCACCGGACAGCTCGTGGCCGTCCTTGAACTCCCGGTCGAGCAGGGTGTCGTAGCTGTGCGGGAGGCCGACGATCATGTCGTGCGCGGCGGCCGCGGCGGCCGCGTCCTGCACGCTGGGGCCGGATCGCTCCGGCGGGCGGTCGTGCCGCCCGACGCGGATGTTCTGCCCAGCGGTGAACGGGAACTTCCAGTACTCCTGGGTCATCACGGCCACCTGAGCGCCGAGGGTGCGGGGATCCAGCTCGACGGCATCGACACCGTCCCAGCGGATCACCCCACCGGTGGGCCGGTAGAGCCCGGCGATCAGCTTGGCCAGGGTGGTCTTGCCGGAGCCGTTCTCACCGACCAACGCGATCACCTCGCCCCGGCGGACGGTCAGGCTGACCCGGTCCACCGCCGGGGTGTCGGTGTCCGGGTAACTCAGGCTCACCTCGTCCACCTCGATCACGTCGACCGCGTCGGCCACCCGCTCGCCGCCGATGGGCACCCGAGCGTGGGCACGCGCCAGGAAGTCCTGGTAGTCCTGGTAGTAGAGGGCGTCCTCGTAGAGCGAGTTCGTGGCGATGACCGCGACGCCGAGGCTGGTCCGCGCGGACTGCAGGGCGAGCAGGGCGGTGGCCGCGGCGGCGAGGGCGACCATCCCGCCCAGCAGCAGGCCGCCGAGGACCGCGTACACCCCGAAGGTGGCCAGGCCTGCCACCGTCGCGCCGGCCACCCGCGTGCCGGTCTGCGCGCGGACCAGCCTCAGTTGGGCCCGGGTCTCGACGGCCATCACGCCGCGATACTCGGCGAGCAGGAACTCGCGCATCTGGTAGGCCCGGACCTCGGCGGCGGTGTGCCGGTTGGCCATCAGGTGGGCCAGCATCCACATCCGACGCTGTCGGGTGATCCGGGCCAGCCGCGCCAGGTACTCGCGGCGGGCCATCCGCACCGCGGTGATCGCCTGGGGCACCGCGGCGAGCAGCAGGCAGGGCAGCAACAGCGGTTGGATGACCGTCACCGCGACGGCGGTGGCGAGCATGCCGACCACACCGGTGACCAGGTTGACCATGTGGTCGACGATGTACGCGGCCTCCCCCATCCCGCGGTCCCGTGCCCGGTCCATCTCCTCGGCGAAGCCGGCATCGTCGAACGCGGCCAACTCCACAGCGGTGGTGGCCTCGAACAGCCGCAGCTCCACCTGGTAGTTGATCTGCGGGGTCAGCCGCGCCTGGGCCCAGCCGGCCGCGATCGCCAGCCCTCCGCGCGCCGACACCGCCGCCGCCGCCACGACCAGCGCCGGCAGGGCCGCGCGCACGCGGTCCGGTGTGGGACCGGCGGCGAACAATTCGCTCAGCACGCTGGTCGTGGCCAACAGGCCGAACGTGGTCATCACACCGGCGGCGACGTTCAGGCCGATGGAGGCGACCGTGTCCCGACGGTTGGTGGCCCAGGCAAGCCCGACCGCCTCACGGACCAGCCGGGGCAGCCGGCGAGCCACCGCCCAGAAGCTGGTGTGGGCGAATTCCTGCGCGTGATGCAACCAGTCACGATCCTCCAGCTCCGGCAGCATCGCGCCGGCCGGCGGTTCGCGCGGCGGGTCGTCGTCCTCGGCGGCGGTGCGCTGGCGGGCCATCGACTCCACGGACCCTCCTCGGGACGGGATCACCAACGCTGCCCGAGACTACTGGCCGCGACCGTCCACTGTCTTTAGGTAGTCGGCGCGTCGGTCGGCGCGTCCGGTGGGCCCTCCGTGACCGGCAGCAGCACCCGGAAGGTTGTCCGCCCCGGTTCGGTCTCCACCCGGATGTCGCCGTGGTGCTTGTGCACCACGATCCGGTACGAGATGTCCAGCCCCAACCCGGTGCCCGCACCGACCGGCTTCGTGGTGAAGAACGGCTCGAAGATCCGCGGCCGCACCTCGGGCGGGATGCCGGGACCGGTGTCGGTGATCTCCACGGCCAGCAGATCGCCAGCGAGTCCGGTGCGGACGGTCAGCACGCCCTTCTCACCCATCGCGGCCAACGCGTTGTCGATCAGGTTGGTCCACACCTGGTTCAGCTCGGCCGCGTACGCCGGGACCGGTGGGAGCCCGCGGTCGTACTCGCGGACCAGTTTGACCTCGGCGGGGATCTTCCCCTTGAACATCACCAGCGTGGCGTCGAGCAGGTCGTGCACGTCCACCACCCGGTGCGGCGCGCGGTCCAGCTGCGAGTACTGCTTGGCGGCGCCCACCAGGCCCGAGATCCGGGTGACCGCGTCACCGATCTCGCGCATCAGCAGCTCGGTGTCGACCGTGTAGGTGAGCCACCGCACCGCCGCCTCCAGGTCGGCGGGTCCGACCGCAGCCTTCACCTCCGTCAGCCACGCCGTGTCGAGCCCGCCGCCGACCAGGATCGGCGCCAGGTCCCAGGCGCCGCCGACGCCGCGCTCCTCCAGCCAGTCGGTCAGGGTGTCCTCGGCGTCGGCCGTGGCCATCGGGGTCAACTTGGGAGCGGTGGCAACCCGGGCGACCGCCTCCTCCTGCAACGCGACAAGGCCGTGCAGGGCCCTGCCGTCGAGCCGCCCGTCGGCGATCATGGCGAGCTTGTGCCGCATCCCGGCAACCCGGTCGCGCAGCACCGAGGTGGCCCGCACCGCCGCCGCGGCCGGGTTGTTCAGCTCGTGGGTGAGACCTGCCGAGAGCGAACCGAGGGCCAGCAGCCGCTCGCGTTCGCCGACGATGGTCTGGGAGTCCCGCATACCGAAGAACAGCCCCTCCAACAGGTGCATCGGCATCGGGAACCAGGACCGCAGGGCGTGCGCGAAATCCTCCGCCGGCAACACGAAGAAGTCCGCGTCGGTCACCGCCCGCAGGCTGTTGCGGTAGACCTGGTCGACCTGGTCACCCAGGTACGCCTGGACAGCTCCGCCGTACACGCCGCGCTGGTCGGTGCGGCTGACCTCGACGTCGTCACCACGCACCTGCCGACTCAGCGCCACCGCGCCGCGCACCAGCACGAAGAAGCAGGTAGCGGGCTCGCCCTCGGCGTACACGAGGGTGCCACCGGCGCGCTGCTCGACCCGGCCGCGCTCGGCCAACCAGTCGAGCTGATCGTCGTCGAGAGCCTCGAACAGGAACAGGGTACGCAGCTGCGCGGGTGTCAGCCGATCAGACTCCGTGGTCATTGGGCCTCCTTCGTTCGCGACTGCGGGGCTCGCAACACCGGCTCACTCCTCGCGCTCACTGGGCCTCCAGGTAGCGGTGCACGAGCGAGACGGCCATCGCGCCCTCGCCGACGGCCGAGGCGACCCGCTTGACCGACTCGGCGCGCACGTCACCGGCGGCGAACACCCCCGGCACGCTGGTCTCCAGGTGGTACGGGTCGCGCGACAGCAACCAGCCCGCCGGCCGTCGTCCGCCGGCGAGCAGATCCGGGCCGGTGACGATGAAGCCGCGCGGGTCGCGGACCAGCACCCCGTCCAGCCAGTCGGTGCGCGGCTCCGCGCCGATGAAGATGAACAGCCAGGACGTGTCGACCGAACGGGACTCCCCGGTCCGCGTGTCGCAGAGCGTGAGCCGTTCCAGGTGGTCCTGCCCGGACCCACCGACCACGGCGGTGTGCGGGTGCACGGTGATCCGGTCGATCCGTTCCAACTGGTCGATCAGGTAACGCGACATCGAGGCGGTCAGGTCCGCGCCACGGATCAGCAGGTGCACCTTCGACGCGTACCGGGAGAAGTGCACCGCCGCCTGCCCGGCGGAGTTGGCCCCGCCGACGATGTAGACCTCCTGCTCGACGCAGCTCGGCGCCTCGGTGGCGGCGGCACCGTAGAACACCCCCCGGCCGGTGAAGTCGGCCAGCCCGGGGGCGTCGAGCACCCGGTACGACACGCCGGTGGCCAGCACCACTGTGTGCGCCGCGATCTCGGTGCCGTCGCCGAAGCGCAGCAGCCGGGCACCCCCGGCCTCACTGAGACCGACGACCTCCCGGGCACTGAGCAGCTCGGCGCCGAACTTCACCGCCTGCCGCCGGGCCCGGTCGGTCAACTGCGCGCCGGAGACGCCGTCCGGGAAGCCCAGGTAGTTCTCGATCCGGCTGCTCTGCCCGGCCTGACCACCGGTGGCCCGCCGCTCGACGAGCACGGTGCGCAGCCCCTCCGACGCGCCGTACACCGCCGAGCCGAGACCCGCCGGACCGCCGCCGATCACCACCAGGTCGTAGAAGTCGCATGCCGGCACCACCGTCAACCCGGCCAGCGCGGCAAGCTCGGTCTCGTTGGGGGCGACCAGCGCCTTGCCCTCGGGGGTCACCACCAGCGGTACGTCCGCCTCGGTGGCACCGGCCGCGTCGAGCAGGCGGACGCCCTCCGGGTCGTCGGACAGCAGCCAGCGGTACGGCACCAGGTTGCGGGCGAGGAAGTCGCGGATCTTGAACGACGGCGCCGACCAGCGGTGCCCGACGACCCGGATCTCGGCGCTGGCCGCGTCCGGGGTGACCGCCCACGCCTCCAACAGCCCGTCCACCACCGGGTACAGCTTCTCCTCCGGCGGATGCCACGGCTTGAGCAGGTAGTGGTCCAGGTCGACGACGTTGATGGCCTCGATCGCGGCGTCGGTGTCCGCGTACGCGGTGAGCAGCACCCGGCGGGCGGCCGGGAAGATGTCCATGGCCGCCTCGAGGAACTCCACCCCGGTCATCTCCGGCATCCGGTGGTCGGCCAGCAGCAGCGCCACCTGTTCGCCGCGCAGTTTGACCTCTCGCAGCGCGTCCAGCGCCTCCGGCCCGGAGGAGGCCCGCAGCACCCGGTAGCGGTCGCCGTAACGGCGCCGGACGTCCCGGGCCACCGCCCGGGACACCACGGGGTCGTCGTCGACGGTCAGGATCACCGGGTTCGCCATGGCGCCCATGAAACCACCTGTCGCGGGTCGACCGCACCAATGCGTGAGCTCCGCCGCACGGTTGACCGGCCCGGGACCGGGTAAGCCGGTGAGCCGCACGGGCGCCCGAACACCGGCGACCCGCCCGGTTGCCGTGCACACCTCGGGGGGCCCATGGCGAACGCGACACCGACCGGACCGACGACGTCGGGCGGGATCGTGGAGCTGCGGGTGCACGGCGTCTCCGGCGCGGGGGCGGACCAGGTGCTGGACCGGCCGCACGTGCACCAGGTCGCCGGCGACCGTAGTGGAGGGTTCTATCGACCGCGTCCCGGCTACCCGGACTCGACCGGGACCGACGGGGTGACGCTGGAGGCGTACCGCTGGGGCGACCTGCCGTCCGGCACGGCCGTGCGGACGCTGTCGCTGGTGTTCCTGCTGCCGTTCATGCTCTGCAACGTGGCGCTCTGGATGGTCCCGGCCAACCCCGCCTCGACGCGCGGTTTCATGGCGTTGTGCCGGGTGCTCGCCCTCACCCTCACCATGCTCTACGTGCTCTCCATCGTCGGCGTGGCGTTGGACCTGATCGCGTGGCGGTGCATGGGCGCCCCGTCGTGCCTGGCCGGGCGGAGCTGGCTGTCCTGGCTCGGCGGCCGCCCGACCGGGCTGCGCCTGGGTGTGCTGGCGTTGGTGCCGGTCGCCGCCATCGGGTTGGTCTGGTGGCTCGGCGCCCGCCCGGGCCACTCGTTCGACGCGTTCCGAACCCCGTCGACCCCGACCTCGAAGCACCAGTTGAGCGCGGTCGGCCAGTGGGACGGCGAGCCACTGGTGGGTCGGCTGCGCTCGGCCCACGTCGCGGCGGCGTTCGCCACCCTCGACGGCAGCCTGCTGGCCGCCCGTGCCAGCCAGCACCGCTCGTGGGTGATGGTGATCCTGCTGGCGGCCACCGGGGCGGTGCTGCTGACCTGCCTGGTCCTGCTCACCGTGGTGCCGAGCATCGACCGGACCGACCCGGCGCCCCGAGTGGACGCGTTCTTCCGCGGGCTGCGCACGATCGCCTGCGGTGTGACGGTGCTGGTGATCGTGCACGTCGTCATCAGTCCGGCCCCGTGGCCGCAGGGCCGTGCGCTGCCGGGTTACGGCGCGATGGTGGCGTGGCTGTTCGTCAGCCAGATGTGGCTGGTGACCGCCCTCGCCGCGCTGGTGATCTGGCGGCGGGGCGGCGGGCAGCGCGGGGCGCCGCTGCGTGCGTTGGGAGCGCCGGTCTTCGTCACGATCGCGGCCGGACTCGCCGTGGCATTCTCCGCCGAGCTGGTCTACCGGGTGGCGGATCTGCTTGATCGCGAGGGGACGACCGCGGACGATCTGGAGACCAGCCCTCCCCTGCCGTACACGTGGGCGATCTTCGGGTTCTTCATGGCGGTGATGACCGCCCTGCTGGTGGCGGCTGCGGTCACCAGGCTGACCCGACGGGGGCGGCGGCGGGCCGCCCAGGCGATCGTGGCCGCCGACTTTCCGCACGCGCCCGCGTCGGCGGCGGACCGGCTGCGCCGGGTCGAGCGGGCGATAGCCCGGGCCCGGTTCACCGAGCAGTTGGAACCGCTCTCCGTGGTGTACGCCGGGCTGGCGGCGCTCGGCCTGTCCACCAGCGTTCTCGGCCTGCTCCAGCTCATGCCGGGCGAGCTGGCGCAGCGCTACGTCGAAGTGCCCGAGGGCATGGTCAACTTCCTGATCGGGTCGGGCAGCTACGTGATCGCCGCGGTCCTGCTCGGCCTGGTGGTGGGCGGCCTCTTCGCGTACCGCACGGCCGGATTCCGCCGCTACGTGGGTGTGCTCTGGGACCTGGGCACGTTCTGGCCTCGGGCGGCCCACCCGTTCGCTCCGCCCTGCTATGCCGAGCGGGCCGTGCCGGAGTTGGCCAAGCGGATCTCCTACCTGGTGGAAGAGGGCCACGGCGTGCTGCTGGCCGGGCACAGCCACGGCTCGGTGCTGCTCGCCGCCACGGTGCTGCAACTGCCCACCCGGATCACCGACCGGGTCGCCCTGCTGACCTACGGGTCGCCACTGGGTCGGTTGTACTCGCGGCTGTTCCCCGCGTACGCCGACGAGCCGGCGCTGCGGGAGATCGGCGAGCGGGTCGGCTGGCGCTGGATCAACCTGTGGCGCGACACCGACCCGATCGGTGGTTGGATCTTCGCCTCCCACCGGCCCGGGGAGGGCGAGACGCTGACCGGGCCGGCGGCGTTGGTGGACCGCCGGTTGGTCGACCCGGAGGATGTGGTGCCCGCGCCCAGCGACAGCGTTCCCCCACCGATCCTGGGGCACTGGCCGTGTGAGTCGCAGGATGAGTTCACCGAGTCGGTGCGGGAGCTGACCGGGCGACTGCTCGCCGAACGCCGGACGACCGGCTGACGCAGCGGCCGGATATCGTCGCGGGGTGAGCCCCTCCAAGCAGCCCGAACGCCGGTTGATCGCCTCGAACAAGAAGGCCCGGCACGAGTACACCGTGCTGCGGACGTACGAGGCGGGGATCGTGCTGGTCGGGACCGAGGTGAAGTCGCTGCGCGAGGGGCGGGCCTCGCTGGTGGACGCGTTCGCGCACGAACGCGACGGTGAGATCGTGCTGTACGGCCTGCACATCGCCGAGTACACCTACGGCACCTGGACCAACCACGCTCCCCGCCGCAACCGCAAGCTGCTGCTGCACCGGGCCGAGATCGACCGGATCCTGGACAAGGTCCGCGAGGGTGGGGTGACCATGGTCCCGCTGTCGATGTACTTCGAGAACGGCTACGCCAAGGTCGAGCTGGCCCTGGCCAAGGGCAAGCGCTCATACGACAAGCGGCAGACGCTGGCCGAGCGGGACGCCAACCGCGAGATCGCCCGTGAGCTGGGTCGGCACCTCAAGGGTCACCCCCGCCGGCCCTGACCTGCATCGATCGTCGTTCTTTCACGCGGCACGCCCGCGGGTCGTTGACGTCCCTGCGATGACGTGGTCTGCTCAGTCGACACCGTTAATGAAAACGGTAATCGTTAGCTGATGCGGAGGAGAACCATGTCGCTCACCGTCCCGCCCGCCCTGCTCGACGCCGCCGAACGAGGCCCGATCGACGACGAGGCCTTCATCGCCTGCGTCCGTGACTCACTCCCGTACGCCTGGGCCACCGTGAGCCGGGTGGTCGCCGAACTGGAGGCCGGCGACGACGACCTGGCCGACAACGTCGTCCCGCCGCCCACCGACGCCGACCGGGGGCAACTGCTCCGGGCCCTGGCCAGCGACGCGATCCGCGCCGGCCTGGAACGGCACTTCGGCGTACGCCTGGCGTTCCAGAACTGCCACCGCGTCGCCGCGTTCCGCCCGTCGGCCGTCGACGGGGAGCGCTACCGCCGCTTCGTGTCGACCCGTGGCCAACTGCTCAACCAGTCGCCGGAGCTGCGCAACTGCTGACGGCACCGGGTGGACCCGTCGGAAACGCCGGCGGGTCCACCCTTCTCGCTAGCGGCCGATCTCGTCCAGCTCGGCGAGGTCGTCGTCGGAGAGGGGCAGTGCGGCGCCCGCGATGTTCTGCCGCAGGTGCGTCGTGGACGAGGTGCCCGGAATCAGCAGGATGTTCGGCGAACGCCGTAGCAGCCAGGCCAGGGCGACCGACATCGGTGCCGCCTCCAGCCGAGCGGCCACTGTCGAGAGCACCGAGGACTGCAGGGGGCTGAAGCCGCCGAGAGGAAAGAACGGCACGTAGGCGATGCCCTGTTCGGCGAGCGCGTCGATCAGCTCGTCGTCCTGGCGGTGCGCGAGGTTGTACATGTTCTGCACGCACACGATCGGCGCGATGGCCTGCGCCTCGGCGACCTGTTCCCGCGTCGCGTTGCTCACTCCGAGGTGCCGGATCAGGCCCTGCCGCTGAAGGTCGACGAGTGTCTCGAACGCCTCGGCGACCGCACCGGGCTGCGGGCCCTCGGCATCGCCGAGCCGGAGGTTGACAAGGTCGAGCACGTCGAGACCGAGGGTCTCGAGGTTCTGGTGCACGGACCGGCGCAGGCTTTCCGGGTCACGGGCCGGTGGCCAGCCGCCCTGCTGGTCGCGGTTCGCGCCGACCTTGGTCACGATGTGCAGCGAATCGGGGTACGGGTGCAGCGCTTCGCGGATCAGCTGGTTGGTGACATGCGGACCGTAGGCCTCGGAGGTGTCGATGTGGGTGATGCCAAGCTCGACGGCCGCGCGAAGGACGGCGAGTGCGCCACCGTGGTCGGCCGGCGGTCCCATGACCCAGGGGCCGGCCAGCTGCATGGCGCCGTAGCCGAACCGGGTGACCGTCAGGTCTCCCAGCGTCCAGGTGCCGCCGGGAAGGGAGGTGGAGACCATGTTCGTACCTCTGGCTTTCGTGTCGCACTGAGCGGTGCTGGTGCATCGTCTACCTGCTCCACTATCGGGGTGTAACTTCACTACGGGAAGTAGGCACCTGAAAGTGCGTAACGCCCCAGCGGCGGGAGGAGCGGTCCGATGACAACGACGACGGCGGCGCGGAAGAGGGCTCAGGCCAAGACGGAATATGACGCCTTCCTGGCGCAGTGTCCGAGCCGCAAGCTGCTCGACCGCATCGCGGACAAGTGGGTCACGTTGGTTCTGGCCGCGCTACGCAGCGACGGTTCGCACCAGTTCGGCGCCGACTGCGCCGGCGAGCCGCGGCCGATGCGGTACTCGGAGCTGTCGCGCCTCCTGGCCGGGGTCAGTCAGAAGATGCTGACCCAGACGCTGCGCTCCCTGGAACGCGACGGTCTGATCACCCGCACCGTGGTGCCGACCGTGCCCGTCACCGTCACCTACGAGCTGACCGAGCTCGGTGTCTCCCTGCACGAGGTGATCCGCGGCCTGAAGGGTTGGGCCGAAACGCACATGGACGACGTGCTCGCCAACCGCGCGACGTACGACAACCAGGTCGCCTGAGCCGCTCCGCCTCCCCACGACGGAACCACGCAACACCCCGTCGCGCACCTACGGCCGGTGAAGCCCACCAGAGTACGCAGAAGCGGCGCGATCCGGCCTTCCCTGCCCGCAGATGCGGCAGCTAGGGTGAGCCGGTGACGATGTTCCGGATCGGTGAGGCGGCCGACCTGCTCGGTGTCAGCAGCGACACGATTCGCCGCTGGGTCGATGCCGGGCGGTTGACGGCCGGGCGTGACGAGCACGGCCACCGGGTGATCGACGGGGTCGACCTGGCCGCGTTCGCCCGCGCCCAGGCCGCCGACCCGGACGCGGGCGCCGAGTTCTCCTCGGCCCGCAACCGGCTGCGCGGCATCGTCGTCGACGTCCGCAAGGACACGGTGATGGCCCAGGTCGACATCCAGGCCGGCCCGTTCCGCGTCGTGTCGCTGATGAGCCGGGAGGCGGTCGACGAGCTCGATCTGCGGGTCGGGTCGATGGCCGTCGCGGTGATCAAGTCGACCACGGTGGTGGTGGAGCGGGCCGCACCCGCCCCGAGCAGGGGAAGGTCGGGCGGATGAGCGCGCGGGTGACCCGTACGGCGATGGCCGTGGTCATGGCACTGACGGTCGCCGGCTGCGGCGCGGGTGGCGGCCGGGCCTCCGGCGGCGCCGCGGACGGCCGGGGCACCGGCGCGGTGACGGTGTTCGCGGCCGCCTCGCTGACGGAGTCGTTCCGCCGGATCGGCAAGGACTTCGAGGCCGCCAACCCCGGCAGCACCGTGACCCTCAACGTCGCGGGCAGCTCAGCCCTGGCCAACCAGATAAACCAGGGGGCGCCGGCGGACGTGTTCGCCTCCGCCGCCCCGGCGAACATGACCACGGTCACCGAGGCGGGCAACGCCGACGGCACACCGGCCATTTTCGCCCGCAACCAGTTGGTCATCGCGGTGCCCCGGGGCAACCCGGGAGGCGTGACCGGGCTGGCCGACCTGAGCAGGCCCGGCGTGAAGGTGGCGCTCTGCGCCAACCAGGTGCCCTGCGGCGCGGCGGCCCGCACCGCTCTGGACGCGGCCGGCGTCGCGCTGACGCCGGTCACCCTGGAGCAGGACGTCAAGGGCGCGCTCGCCAAGGTGAAGCTCGGTGAGGTCGACGCGGCCCTGGTCTACCGCACCGACGCGCGAGCGGCGAGCGCCGACGTGAGCGGGGTGGAGTTTCCCGCGTCGGCGCGGGCGGTCAACGACTACCCGATCGTCGCGCTGAAGGACGCCCCGAATCCGGCCGGCGCGAGGGCCTTCGTCGCGTACGTCCGCTCGGCGCCGGCGCAGGCGGTCCTCGTCGAGGCCGGTTTCCAGGCGCCATGAGTCAGCTCCTTGAGCACGCCGCGCCCAAACGGCGAGGGCGGGTGCCGATCGCGCTGCTGATCCCCGCCGGGTTGGGGCTGCTCTTCCTCGTCCTGCCGTTGGCCGGGCTGGTGATCCGGGCGCCGTGGACCACGCTCCCGCAGCGGCTCACCGAGCCGGGCGCGCTGACCGCTCTGCGGCTGTCGGTGCAGACCGCGACCCTGGCCACCGTGCTCTGCCTGCTGCTCGGGGTGCCCCTCGCCTGGGTGCTGGCCCGGGTCGAGTTCCCCGGCCGTCGACTGGTGCGCGCGCTGGTCACCGTGCCGCTGGTGCTGCCGCCGGTGGTCGGTGGGGTGGCGCTGCTGCTGGTCTTCGGTCGGCGTGGGCTGCTCGGCGGCTGGCTCGACGCCACGTTGGGCATCACCCTGCCGTTCACCACCGCGGGTGTCGTCTTGGCCGAGTCGTTCGTGGCCATGCCGTTCCTGGTCATCGCCGTGGAGGGTGCGCTGCGCGCCGCCGACCACCGCTTCGAGGAGGCCGCCGCGACACTGGGCGCCAGCCGGTGGACCACCTTCACCCACGTCACGCTGCCGCTGGTGGCGCCCGGGTTGGCCGCCGGCGCGGTGCTCTGCTGGGCGCGGGCGCTCGGCGAGTTCGGCGCCACCATCACCTTCGCCGGCAACTATCCCGGCCGTACGCAGACCATGCCGTTGGCCGTCTACCTGGCGTTGGAGACCGACCTGGAGTCCGCGATCGTGCTCAGCCTGGTGCTGCTCGTCGTGTCGGTGGGCATCCTGGTGGCATTGCGCGAGCGCTGGATGAGCAGCGCATGAGCAATGCACTGCTGGACGCCCGGCTCGTCGTCGACCGGGGTGCCTTCCGACTCGACGTGCCGCTGCGGGTCGCGCCCGGTGAGGTGGTCGCGTTGCTCGGCCCGAACGGCGCCGGCAAGACCACCGCTCTGCGCGCGCTGGCCGGGCTGCATCCGCTCACCGCCGGTCACGTCAGGCTCGACGCCATCGACCTGGATCGCCCGGCGACGCGCGGCTGGGTGCCCACCGAGCGCCGGCCGATCGGTGTGGTCTTCCAGGACTACCTGCTGTTTCCGCATCTCAGCGCACTGGACAACGTGGCCTTCGGGCCTCGCCGGCACGGCGTCGACCGCAGGACCGCCCGTGCCACGGCCCGGCACTGGCTCGACCGGGTGGGGCTGGACGCCCAGGCGCACCGCCGCCCCCGGCAGCTCTCCGGTGGTCAGGCGCAGCGTGTGGCGTTGGCTCGCGCGCTGGCCGTCGCGCCGTCGCTGCTGCTGCTCGACGAGCCGCTCGCCGCGTTGGACGCCCGCACCCGACTGGACACCCGCGCGGAGCTGCACCGCCACCTGTCCGCGCACCCGGGCGCGACGGTGCTGGTCACCCACGACCCGCTGGACGCCCTCGCGCTGGCCGACCGACTGGTCATCGTCGAGGGTGGTCGCGTCGTGCAGGAGGGTGACGGGCCGAGCGTCACCGCCCGCCCGCGCACCGACTACGTCGCCCGCCTGGTCGGGCTCAACCTGTACCGGGGCAGGGCCGAAGGGCACGGGGTACGCGTCGCTCCGGATTTGACCCTCACCGTCGCCGACCGGTTGGACGGCGAAGCTTTCGTGGCGTTCCGTCCGGCGGCGGTGGCCCTGCACCCGTCCCGACCGGAGGGCAGCCCGCGCAACACCTGGGCGGGGACGGTGGCCGGCGTCCAGCGGCACGGCGACAACCTGCGGGTGCAGTTGGACGGGCCGATCGGGGTGGCCGCCGACGTCACCCCGGCCGCCGCCGCCCAGCTGCGTCTGATTCCCGGTCAGCGGGTCTGGGCGGCGGTCAAGGCGGCCGAGACGCACGCCTACCCGGCCACCGGCTGATTGCCGGGCCACCAGCCCGCCTCGCTCATCTAGCCTGGACCCGGCAGCTCGCCCGAGCATGAGGAGACAGCACTATGCGCAACCTGGTCTACACCGGTTTCATGTCGCTGGACGGTGTCGTGGACTCGCCCGGCGGCGGGCCTTCAGAGGAGCACCGCAGCGGCGGGTGGGTGTTCAAGGACCTCGAGTTCGTCCCGGAAGCCTGGTCGCTGAAGGGCGAGGAGCTCGCGGACACGACGGCGTTGATGTTCGGCCGTCGCAGCTACGAGGCGTTCGCGCCGGTCTGGCCCGGCTCGGAGGACCACGCCGACTACAAGGAGCTGCCCAAGTACGTGGTGTCGACGTCGCTGTCTGACGACGCCCTCGTCGACGGGTGGGGGCCGACCACGATCCTGCGCTCGACGGAGGACGTCGCCGCGCTCAAGGAGAGCGAAGGCGGCGCGATCTTCATCCACGGGAGCGCGGAGCTGGCTCGGCGGCTGTCCGACGCGGGCCTGATCGACCAGTACAACCTGCTCGTCTTCCCCGTGCTGCTCGGCGCCGGCAAGAGCCTGTTCGGCCGGGCCGACCGGGACAAGCACATGCTGTCGCTGCGGGAATCGGAGAGCTACCCGAACGGGATCCTCAAGCTGGTCTACGACGTCAAGCGGTGACCCAGGTCGAGGGCGATCGCACCGCCGGCCCTGTCGCGCGGCTGCCGGGCGGTGCGGTCGACGTAGGAGCGCAGTGGTGGAGCAGGGCACGCGCGAGGAGGTGCTCGGCCGGCTGGCCGAGGCAGTCGGGTCCGTCACGGTCACACACCCGACGCGGGTGGCCATCGACGGGCCGCCAGCGGCCGGCAAGACCACCCTCGCCGACGAGCTGGCCGTCGCCCTGCGAGCACGGGGCCGCGACGTCATCCGGGCGACGATCGACGATTTCCTCTTTCCCCGGGCACAGCGCTATCCGCGCGGCGAGTACTCGGCCGAGGGCTGCTACTTCGACACCCACGACCACGGGGCGTTGAACCGGGTTCTGCTGGACCCGCTCGGCCCGGGCGGAGATCGACGCTTCCAACCCACCCTCTACGACCACACCACGGACACCGTGCTGGCCCCGCCGGTCACGACTGCCCCAGCCGACGCCGTGCTGGTCTTCGACGGCGTCTTCCTCATGCGCCCGGAACTGATCGACCGGTGGGACCTGCGTGTCTTCGTGTCGACCGCGCTCGAATCGACAGTGGAACGTGCCGTGATCCGGGAGCGTCGGGTGTCATCCGCTGTCGACGTCGAGCGGCGCTGGCGCGAGCGTTACATTCCTGCCCAGCAGCTCTATTTCGCCACCGTCCGTCCGAGCGATCACGCCGACATCATCGTGCACAACGACGAGCCCCGACGGCCGCTCTGGGAGACCCGGACGCACTGACCGGGCTCCGGGTCTCCGATGGCCGGAGACGCCGAACTGCCCGCCGCCAACCGGGCGGCGCGGAGGCGGTCAGTCGGCGAGCAGGTCGTTGTGTGCGGCGCGCAGCCGGGCCAGCGTCGGGTCGCTGGCGGGGACGACCCGGCGATCCAGCTCGGCCCACACCTCGGCCAGCGCCGCGCGGACCGCACTCAGCTCGGCGGCGTGCCGCTGGCTGCTGCGTCGGTGCTGCTCGTCGAGGCGCCGGGCCCAGCCGGCGGTGACCGTGGCGAGCCGGTCGGCGTCGGCGCGGGCCTGCGCGGCGCTGCGGGCGGCCGAGGCGGGGACGATCGCGGCGACCGGGCGGGGATCGCCGTCGCGGGTGACGACGGTGACCGCGTCGGTCAGCTCAGCCAGCGCGACGAGCTGACTGAACCGGGTGCGCGCCTCACGCAGCGGCACGGAACGCGGCGGGTCGGGATGAGGGGTGAGCGCGGGGACGGCCATGGATGCATGGTGTCGCCCGGGTACGACAGAAATCCGTCGTCAGTGGACGCTGCTCGGCGCTTCGCTCGCCCAGGCCAGCCACTCGTCGGCCAGCACCGACCAGACTTCGAGGTCGATTCGCCCGTGCGGGCCGGGGCTGACCTGGCGCAGCGTGCCGTCCAGGCGCAGGCCGAGTCGACGGGCGAGTGCCTTGCTGCGGGTGTTGTCGGCGTTGGTCCGCCACTCCACCCGCTGGATGCCGCGCTCGCGCACCGCCCAGTCCACGATCCGGCGGACCGCCGGCGCGACCATGCCCCTTCCCTCGGCTGCCGGCTCCACCCAGCAGCCGACCTCGCAGACACCCCGGGTCACGTCGAACGACACGAGCATGACCCCGCCGACCAGCGTGCCGCGCCACCACAGCCCCCAGATGCCGCCGCTGTCGCTGGCCCACCGGTCGGCGTATCGCTGCAACACCGCACGGGCCGACGGCAGGTCGGTGGCCACGAAGGTGGGCGACACCCAGGGCTGGATGTGCTCCCGGGCCCGGTCGAGGTTGGCGAGGAACTCCTCGGCAAGCCAGGGGTCCAGCGGGCGCAGCTCGACCTCCTCGGTCAGCGGCAGGGCGAACACCGGGCCTCCCCGAAGGTGCGCTGGCAACGACGGGTAGCAGACTCGCACAGGGCCGCAGGTCGGCTGCGGGCCGGGGCCGCTCACTCCGGCAGATGGGTACGCAGGGCGGCGAACTGGGCCACGGTCAGGTAGGAGGGGTTGGCTGCCTGCGGCTGACGGAACACCTCCAGGTCGGCGAGTCGGTCATCGGCGCGCAACACCAGGCGGGGCACCCGGTCGCCGGCGGCGAGGATGGGCAGGTCCAGTGGCACCGACCAGGGCTGCCCCACAGTGCCTGGCTCGGCCGTCCCGGTGACCCGTCCGACACCCCACACCCCGTACGGGAGTCGGGCACGGCTGCCGCTGGCCCAGAAGACCACCGGCTGCCCGGCGCGCATGAGCCGCGCCCGGTAGCCGGGGCGTACGCACCAGCTCGTCACCAGTGGCTCGGCGGCGAACCGGGCGGTGAGGTCGACCAGGTCGGCGTTGCCCTTGATCAGCCACGCGCCCAGGTCGTCGAGGCGCACCCGTGGCTCGGTCATCCCCTCATCCTGCCCGGCCGACGGCCGCCCCAATCAGATGATCATGTGGGTCCAGTAGCTGAGCCAGAGCACGAACAGCGCGCCCTGCACGACGGCGAGCGTCGCGGTCAGCCACACGTCGACGCTGGCGCGGCGCGCCCAGCGGGCCAGCACCAGAGCCACCGGGAAGGCGGCGAGCAGGTAGCGCAGCAGGCTCTTGTACACCGCCGGGCCCATCGACAGGGGCACCAGCACCATGAGTACGCCGTACACCAGGTAGGGCAGTTCCCGACGGCGGAACCCGGCGGCCAGCACGACCAGCACGGCCACGGCGAACCAGACCCGGGCGGCGTCACGCGGCTCCCCGGCCAGCCCGTGCAGCAGCACCGGCACCGGGTTCTGCACCCTGATTCCCCAGCCGGTCTCCTGGGCGTGCTGGTAGGCGAACCAGTCCCCGCCGCGCCACCGGCAGTACGCCATGAAGGTGAACCACCCCGCGGGCAGCAGCAGCAACGGCCAGCCGATCCGCAGGTAACCGAGCAGGGCGCGCGGGCCGAGCCGCCAGTCGTGCTGGCGGAGCAGCACCAGGGCCAACGGCAGCGCCACGAGCAGGCCGACGGAGCGGCTCATCGCCAGGAAATAGCCGAGCACGCCGACCAGCAACCAGCGGCGCCGCTCGGCGTAGTAGAACGCGGCCAGCGCGAGACAGACGAACAGCGACTCGGTCAGCGCCGCCTGGAACAGGAACGCGGTCGGCAGCAGCACGAGGTACCGGGTGAACCGGCGGGCCGCGTCCGCGTCGCCGAGCAGCAGTTCGGCCAGCCGGTAGCCGTAAAAGAGCGCCAGCAGGAACGCCACGTTGCTGATCACCAGCAGGGCCAGCGCGTTGTCGCCGCCGAGCACCGCGCCGAGGGGTCGGGCCAGGAACGGGTAGAGCAGCGGGAACCCGAAGTCCCGCCACGGCCCGGTCAGCGGCAGCTCGCTCAGCCGCAGGTAGAGCAGGGCGTCCCAGGCGAACCAGAAGGAGATCCACCGGTGCCCGGAGATCTCCCGTTGTTGCGCCCACATCAGCGCCTCGTCCGGCGGTGGCGCCCCGGGAATGCCGTCCCAGGCGTGCAGGGCCAGCAGCCCGAGCAGGGTCAGCAGCACCTTCGCGCCGAGGAACAGACCGATGACGTACGGCCAGGGCTCCGGCACCGGACGGGCCAGGCGCGTCCCGCTGCGGCCTGCCGTGGCCGTGCGGGCGGCCAGCGCCGCCGCGCCGCTCCGCCACCGGTGCATCCGCCCCCGCTCCCCCGGTCCGTCGGTCCGCCCGCCGCCGCGCGGGTGTCGCCCTTCCCGTTGTACGCCGCCGCGCGCCGCACCGAAGCGGAAACGAACCATCATCAAGGGTGACATTCGGCGTAGAACGGGTACGCGCCGCGCCTCAACCATGACGGTGGGCAGGGAGCGCGGCAGCATGAGCGAGCAGCACGGCACGGTGATCATCGGTGCGGGGCCGGCAGGGCTCACGGCGGCGTACGAGCTGCTGCGACACGGTCTGCCGGTGCAGGTTTTCGAGGCGGACGAGGTGGTCGGCGGGATCAGCCGGACCGTGGAGCGCGACGGGTGGCGGTTCGACATCGGCGGGCACCGGTTCTTCACGAAGGTGCCCCGGGTGGAGGCGTTCTGGCACGAGATCCTGCCCGACGAGGACTTCCTGACCCGACCCCGGATGAGCCGGATCTTCTACCGGGGCGCGCTGTTCAACTACCCGCTCAGCGCCATGAATGCCCTGCGCAACCTGGGGCTGCCCGAGGCGGCCCGCTGCCTCGGCTCGTACGCCCGGGCCCGCCTGCGCCCACCAAAAGATCAGTCGCACTTCGAGGGCTGGGTGTCGGCCCGGTTCGGCTGGCGGCTGTACTCGATCTTCTTCAAGACGTACACCGAGAAGGTCTGGGGAATGCCGGCCGACCGGTTGCAGGCCGACTGGGCCGCGCAGCGGATCAAGAACCTGTCACTGGCCACGGCGATCCGCAACGCGCTGCTGCCCAGCCGCCGGCGCACGGACGTGACCAGCCTGATCGAGGAGTTCCAGTACCCGAAGTACGGGCCGGGGATGATGTGGGAACGCTGCGCTGAGCAGGTCCGCACGCGTGGCGGACAACTGTCGACCGGCACCTGGGTGACCGCCGTGCACCGCGACCCGAAGCGGCGGCGGGCGATCAGCGTGACGGTCGACGGCGCGGGCGGGCAGCGTACCCAACCGGCCGACGATGTGATCTCGTCGATGCCGATCTCGGAGCTGGTGGCCGCGCTGCGTCCGCCGGCACCGCCGGAGGTGCTGGCCTGCGCCGCCGACCTGCGCTACCGCGACTTCCTGACGGTCGCGTTGGTGGTGCCGGCGGAGTTCTCGTTCCCCGACAACTGGATCTACGTGCACGACCCGGGAGTACGGGTGGGCCGGATCCAGAACTTCGGCTCCTGGTCGCCGCACCTCGTGAAGGACGGGCGCACCTGCCTGGGCCTGGAGTACTTCGTGTTCGAGGACGACGACATGTGGCGTACCCCGGATGCCGACCTCGTGGCCCTCGCCACCGCGGAGCTGGAGCGGTTGGGGTTGGTCCGACCCGGTGTGGTGGAGGCCGGCTACGTCGTGCGCATGCCGAAGGCCTACCCGGTGTACGACGAGCGCTACCAGCACAACGTGGACGTGATCCGTGCCTGGCTGGCCGAGGCGGTGCCGAACGTGCACCCGGTGGGCCGCAACGGCATGCACCGCTACAACAACCAGGACCACTCGATGTTGACCGCGATGCTCACGGCCGAGAACATCGCCACCGGCAGTACGCATGACGTCTGGTCGGTCAACGTCGAGCAGGACTACCACGAGGAGTCCTCCGGCGGCGACGGCCGACGGGGCACGGGGCGGGACGCGCCGGTGGTGCCCAGCCGGATCATCGCGGCTCCGATCAACGCGCCCGAGGGTGTCGGCGCCACCGGGAGTGGCGATCGACCCAGGCAGGTGCCGCTGGGCTGACGCCGCCGGACCCTGCGCCGTCCACACACCGGCGATCCCGACGGCAGTTCACCGACGTTGAAGCAGGCCTCGCTCGGCCATATGGGCTCGCAACGTCTCGGCGTCCTCGGCGGACATCAACCAGCGTGGGATCACGGTGGCCGGCATCCGGTCGACGTACACGATCCAGAAGTCCGGAGTGTCCCTGACCTGGGCGACCCCGTCCCAGGCGATGCCGCCGGACTCCGAGCCGCTACGCATCATGATGTTGTCATCGGTGATGTCGTAGGCGCCCTCGACGGCGTAGCCACTGGAACGGCGTCGGGCGCGCAACCGCACCCAGGGCCAGTAGAGCATCGACAGCACGCCACCCACGATCAGCGTCACCCACAGCGGCGAGATCTGCTCGCCCCACGAGAACCCCCGCGACAGTGCCAGACCGATCGCTCCGACCGCCGCCAGCGCCGCGCCGATGTAGCTGAACCTGCGCAGCCGAACACTGGCGAGCGCAGCGGCCACCCGGCCCGGGTAGGCGGGATCGGCGGGGACGTCAAATCGGATGTGCACGTCCGAACGATAGTTCCCCCAACCACCTCTGGGCCTGGCGGACACCCAACCGCCGGTGTGCTGGCCGGGGCGCTGTGACATATCGCCCACACCCAGGGGCCAGCGAAGCCGACGGCCGATACCTACAGTCGGGCCATGAGCACCGACGAAGGCGCGCGGGCCTGGCTCCGCCGGCGCGGAGCGGAGCAGATCGCCCATCCCGGTGGCAACCTGTACGCCCACCTGTGTCGGGTCAGCGAACGACTCGCCGTGCTCGGCTGCGGCAGTGACGTGCAGGTCGCGGGCCTCACCCACGCCGTCTACGGCACCGACGGGTTCGACCTCGCCCTGCTCGATCGCGCCGATCGCGCGGTGCTGCGGGATCTCGTCGGCGCCGACGCGGAAGAGCTTGTCTATCTGTACGGCGCCTGCGACCGTGAACGCAGCTGGCGAAAGCTGGCACAGACCGGCCAGGTGTTCGACCGCTTCGTCCATCAGGTGCGGACGCCGGACGCGGCTCAACTTCGGTCTCTCGTGGACCTGAGCATCGTCAACGAGCTGGACGTCATTGAGCAGGATCCTGTGGTCGCGGACCGGCACGGCACCTACTTCCGCGACCTCTTCGCCTCCTGGGCCCCCCTGGCCTCCGAGCCGGTCATCCGCGACGCGCAGCGGGTCCTGCGGCCGTGACATCGATGACACGCGTGCGCGTGCGCGCCGTCTACCCCGGCAGCTTTGATCCCTTCACTCCCGGGCATGCGAACGTGGTGAACCGGGCACGCGGCCTGTTCGACGAGGTGGTCGTGCTCGTCTCGGTCAACAGCACCAAGCATCCGAGGATCAACGAGGAGGAGCGAGCAGCCGCCGTTCGGGCCATCCTGCCGGTCGAGTGGACCTCCGTCACCGTTGTGGCCTGGAGTGGGTTGACCTCCGCCTACTGCCGTAGCCATGACGTGGGAGTGATCGTCCGCGGCGTGCGCAACACCACCGACCTCCAGGCCGAGTGTCAGCTCGCCGCGATGAACCAGTCGCTGGGCGTCCCCACGGTATTTCTGCCCGCGCTGCCCGAACTGGCCGCGGTGTCCTCCACTGCGCTACGGGCGCTGGGGACGGTGCCCCCGTCCACGCAGCCGTAGGCCGCGAGACATCAGCGGACCCCAGGCATCACGGCAGGTGCGTGCAGTAGCCCACCGTGGCGTCGTCCGGGACCTGAGCGGCGGCGGCACCGAGGCCGTCGGATTCGGCCTGTCGGACGCGGCGGATGACACCGGATGGGCCGTCGGCGGCGAGCAGTTCCAGGACGCCCGGCCAGTCGGTGAGGCCGTACGGGCTGACGATGCGGCTGGCACCGTTGCTCAGCAGCACGGCACCGTTCAGGTCGGCGAGGGACCGGCTGCCGGTCACCGCCTCCCGGGCCGCGCGCGGGTCGTCCTTGGCGATCCAGTAGCCGCCGACCTGGTTTCGGCGGGCCCGCAGCGCCTCTGCACAGGAGTCGCGGATGCGGTCGTACTCCACGGTTCCCGGTGCAATGCCGTCCAGGGGCGTCGAGCAGTCACGTCGGGCGGTGACCTCACGGTCGTCGGTGATCACCTGAGGGCCGCCGTGGGCCGGGTCGAGGATGAGGAACGAGTCCGCGAGCAGCAGATAGTCAAGGCGGCCCCGGTACGCGCGCACCACGGCGACGGTGGCCTGCGGGCTGCGCGGGTCCCCGATGTCGCAGGTGTCGCCGTGCTCGGCGGCCGTCTCGCCGATGGCGGTGGCAAGGACAGCCGTGAGGTCCTGCCCGTCGTCGCGCGACAGGTGGCCGAGCAGCGCTCCGCCGAGGCGGCGGGTGTACCAGGCGACCCCGTGGAAGCAGAGCGATTCGGCCCCCGGGATGCCGGCACCGTCGAGCAGGACGACAGCGCCGGGAACTGCGCCGACGAAGTCCTCGTTCGGCCGACCGGCCCGACCGGCGCTCGTCGCCAGACTGACGTGCACGTGCGCTCCTTCTCGGGGTGAGAGCAGGGCGACGGAATTCGACGCGCTGGCGGGAAACCCCAGGTCCAGTTGTCGGAGCCCGGCCGAAACCACCACCGTGTCGGCGTGCGACAGATGCCTCGATTGAGGTCAGACGTCTCCGGTCCAGGGTTCTCCGACGCCGGCGCGCACAACGCTGCGCCCGGGCGGGAGGTCAAGAACGTCGATCAGGCTGGGGTCCTCCTCGACGGCATGGTGCAGGTGCCCGACCTTGCCGTTGCTGCCGCTCGCGTCGGAGGCTCCGATCAGCTGCCACACTCCGTCGTCCGAGTCGTGACTGACGAACAGAACAGGCTCGTCGCGTTCGAAGACCTCAGGGGTCTGGATACAGATGGTGCCCAGTAGCCAGTGCCGCATCCACCAGGCTCGCCGATCGCGCTGCATGACCTGGTCGGTGACCCACCAGACGAACGGCAGGTCCTCGTGGGCGCGCGACTGGTCGGCGGTCAGGTCCGGGCCGCCCTGCGGGACCCGCTCGAACGGCTCGTCGACGAGCGAGAACGCGTGACCGTCCTGGTTGGCGAAGATGACGGCATGGAACGTGCCACCGCCAGGATTGCCGGCACCGATCCCGATGGACAGGCGGGCGACGTGCGGGTCCGAGCCGGTGGTCCAGCCGAACGCGTACGAGGCGAGCTCTCCACGCGGCCCCACGAACTCGCCGAACGCACGCCGGTCCATGCCGCTGACATCGGCCGCCGGCACCTCAACGAGCGCACCCTCCAGCACCTGGATCTCCACGCCGGCAAGATAGCGGATCGATGATCGTCGCTCTCGAACCGGGCGCCCGGACGGCGGCGGTAATCGAGGTGACAAGCTCAAGTCAGCTGCGGCAGGTCGCCGGCATCGCCGTTCGCGCGCCCTACCGCCGTCGGGGACTGGCGGGCGCGATCACCGCCGAGATCACCCGCCGGCTGTTCACCACGGGCGCGGAGATCACCTGGTTGTGGCTGAGGTCCGAGACAGCCCCGGGCCGAGGTCCACTTACCAAGGCCCGGGGTCGCCTCTCCGGCACACGACGGAACACGCCGCTCAGGGTTTGCGGGCCACCGCGCCGTAGATCGAGGCGTCGACCAGGACTGGGAGCGCGGGGCCTGTCCGGGCCCGCAGCCACAGCGGCGACACCGCAGGAAACCGCTTACCAGTACGCTATTGACGGTCGTCACTGGCTGTCAGTACCGTGATGCGGGCAGCAAGAAAGCGCTTTCCGACTCTCACCGTCCGACAGGGAGCGCCCCCCATGCCCCGACACCTGCGCGCGTTCTGCCTCGTCCTGCTCGCCATCGCCACCGTGGTGAGCACCACCACCGCCCTGCCCGCCGAAGCAGCCCCCCGGTTCCGGGTGCTGGTCTTCTCCAAGATCACCAACTTCTACCACGACTCGATCCCGGCCGGCATCGCCGCGATCCAGCAGCTCGGCACCACCCACAACTTCGAGGTCGTCGCCACCACCGACGCCGCCGCGTTCACCGACGCCAACCTCGCCACGTTCGACGCCCTGGTCTTCAACAACACCAATTCGCTCCCGACCTCGGGCGACCTGCTCAATGCCAGCCAGAGGGCCGCGTTGCAGACGTTCATCCGCAACGGCGGCGGCTGGGCCGGCCTGCACGCCGCCTCGGCGAGCGAGCGCGACTGGCCCTGGTACGAGGGCCTGGTCGGCACGATCTTCGACTACCACCCCGACTTCTCCTCCACCGGCGGCACCTTCCCCGGCCGGGTGAAGGTGCTCGACCGGGCGCACCCCTCCACCCGCAACCTGCCGGAGCTCTGGGAGCAGAGCGAGGAGTGGTACAACTGGCGGACCAACCCGACCGGCAACGTGCACACCCTCGCGCAGATCAAGGTGCGCGACGGGATCAACGGGCTGGACGAGGGCGTCGACCACGCGTACTCCTGGTGTCAGCGCTACGACGGCGGCCGGTCCTGGTTCACCGCCGGCGGGCACGCCAGCTCCCAGTTCAGCAGCGCGACGTTCCTGGAGCACCTGCGCTACGGCATCGAGTGGGCGGCCGGCGCTGTCGCCGGTGACTGCTCGGCCACCAGGACCAGCAACTTCGAACGGGTGGGGCTGGTCACCGAGAACCTGGCCGACCCGTTCGAGCTGGCCGTCGCCCCGGACCGGAAGGTCTACTACATCCAGCGCACCGGCGCGCTGAAGGTGGTCAACTCCGACACCCTCCAGGTCACCACTCTGCTGGACTTCGCCTACACCTCGGCGATGACCGACCAGTCCGACGGGCTGCTCGGGATGACTCTGGACCGCAACTTCGCCAGCAACGGCTGGCTCTACCTGCTCTGGTCGGACAAGACCCTCAAACAACTCAACCTGTCCCGGTTCACGGTCGCCAACAACAGCGTCGCGCTCTCCTCGGAGAAACGCCTGCTGACCATCCCCACCTACCGGGGTGAGGGCCGGGCCAACTCGCACATGGGCGGTTCGCTGGCCATGGACGCGGCCGGTCGGCTCTACGCCGCGATCGGCGACAACACCGACCCGTTCGCCTCCAGCGGCTACACGCCCGTCGACGAGCGGGCCGGCCGCGCCGCATGGGACGCCCAGGGCACCGCCGGCAACACCAACGACCTGCGCGGCAAGATCCTGCGGATCACCCCACAGGCCGACGGTACGTACACAGTGCCGAGCGGCAACCTCTTCCCGGCCGGCACCGCGAGGACCCGCCCGGAGATCTACGCGATGGGCATGCGCAACCCGTTCCGGATCACCGTCGAACCGCAGACCAACGCGGTGCTGGTGGCCGACTACGGTCCGGACGCCCGCGCCGCCGACCCCAACCGCGGACCGGAGGGGACTGTCGAGTTCAACCGGATCACCGCTGCCGGCAACTACGGCTGGCCGTACTGCGTCGGCAACAACATTCCGTTCAACGACTACAACTTCGCCACCAGCACCTCCGGGGCGAAGTTCAACTGCGCCGCGCCCGTCAACAACTCGCCCAACAACACCGGCCTGACCACTCTGCCGGCGTCGAAGTCCGCGCTGGTCTGGTACGCGTACTCGGCCTCCACCCAGTTCCCCGAGGTGGGCACCGGCGGCGGCGGGCCGATGAGCGGCCCGGTCTACGACTACGACCCGGCCAACACCCGCACCACGAAGTTCCCCGAGTACTTCGAGGGCAAGTGGATCACCTATGAGCTGACCCGCAAATGGTTCAAGACGCTCTCGATCCACAAGACGGCGCAGACCTTCAGCAACGCGCGCTTCGGCCCCACCGCCGTGGGTGACCTCCAGTCGATCAACGGGATCTTCGGCAACATGAGCTGGATCCAGCCCTTCGAGGCGGAGTTCGGCCCGGACGGCTCGCTCTACGTCATCGACTTCGGCGAGGGCACCGGCAGCGGGCGCGGCGGCAGCAACGCCGGCGCGGGCATCTACCGCATCGACTACGTCGCCAACGGGCGGCCACCGGCCGTGAAGATCGCCGCCAACCCGGACAGCGGACGCACCCCACTCGCGGTGACGTTCTCCTCGGCCGGGTCGTCCGCCGGTGACGGTTCGGCGCTCAGCTACGCCTGGGACTTCACCAACGACGGCAGCACCGACTCCACCGCGGCCAATCCGAGCCACACCTACTCGACAGTCGGCAAGCACACCGCCCGGCTGACCGTCCGCAACAGCGGCAACGGGTTGACCGCCACCGCGGTCACCGAGGTGGTGGTCGGCAATACCCGACCCACGGTGACCATCACCGTGCCCGACGGGGGCTTCTTCGACTTCGGCGACAAGATCCCGTACACGGTGACGGTCACCGACCCGGAGGAGACCACCATCGACTGCTCCAAGGTCACCGTGCAGACGCAGCTCGGCCACGACTCGCACGCCCATCCGCTGGACGTCTACACCGGCTGCTCGGGGCTGCTCGCCACCGAGGCCAACGCCGGTGACGGGCACGGGCCGGGGCAGAACCTCTACACCGTGGTCACCGCGCAGTACACCGACGGCGGCGCGGCCGGCGGCGTACCGGCACTGACCGGCTCGACCCGGGCCCAGTTGCAGCCCAAGAGCAAGGAGGCCGAGCACTTCACCGCCCAGTCCGGGATCATCGTGAACGACCGGGCGACCGCCCGCGCCGGCAAGCGGCTCGGCGAGGTCGACCACAACGACTGGGTGGCGTACGGGCCGGTGGACCTGCGCAACGTCGGCTCCGTGACGCTCGGGGTGACCAACGGCGGGCTCGGCGGCACCATCGAGCTGCGGACCGGCTCCCCCACCGGCACCCTGATCGGCGCTGCCACCATCGGCTCCACCGGCGGATGGGACAACCTGGTGTCGCCCACTGTCACCCTCACCAACAAACCAGCCGGCACCACCACCCTGTACGCGAAGTTCGTCAACGCCGCCCAGGTCGGCGGCACCCCGGATCTGCTGTCGCTGGACTGGCTGCGGTTCAACGGGGCCGGGGTCAAACAGGAACCGGGCGGGATGCTCTCCCTCGCGGCCAACCCGGCCAGCGGCACCGCGCCGCTGACCACCACGCTGACCGCCACCGCGACAGCGCCGTCCGGGCAGAGCATCACCGACTACGCGTGGGACTTCGGTGACAACAGCGCCATCACGCACGGGGCGACGCTGCGGTCGACCGCCCACAGCTACCCCCGCAAGGGGACCTTCACCGCCCGGGTGACGACCACCTACACCAGCGGGGAGACCCGCTCGCTCAACCTGACCATCACGGTCAACTGATGATCGAGCGGTGGCGGACGGGGTGGCCCCCGTCCTCCACCGCTCGGCCGCCGAGACGTACAGCGCGGCCGCGCAGGGGTAGATCTTGGACAGTTTCCGTTTCGCTTGAACGGAAACTGTCGAAGATTGCCAGCTGTGGCCCGCCGGTGTACGTCACCACCTGAGCGGGTGGGTCAGCAAGAGCGTGGGGCGGTGCGCTCGGCACCGCCCCACGGTCCACTACGGGTTACTGCCAGGAACTCTGCTGGGTGTAGACGAGATTGCCAGGGATGACCGTGCCGCCGGTGCTGTACTCGGTGTACGCCCAGAAGTCGCCCTCGGGCAGCGGCTTGTTCGGCTTCAGCGTGAACCCTTGCGTCGCACCACGTTCCGCCGTGGAGGGAAGCGTCAGCGTGGCGCCCGGATACTTCGCGTTTCGGCCGACGATGGCGTGACCGAACTGGAAGTCGACGACCGGACCGCCGGGGAACTGTGCGAACACGTACGCGGTGTAGCGCCCCGGCTCGGGCAGGAACTTGTACGCCTGCTCCGTGCTGGTCCAGAACCTGTCACTGCTGTAGATCAGGGTGTCGCCCTTGTACAGGTAGAGGTCCAGGTTCGTGTTCGGGTCGTCGGTGTTGGTCTCGACCATGATCCCGGCGGTGTTTCCCGGCACGGTGAAGTCGAACTTCTTCACTCCGGTGGCACCCGGATCGAACACGCCGCCGTAGACACCGGCCGGCATCGAGTACGACGTGCGCTGCATCGGCGTGTACCCGGTGCTGCGACCGGCGAGCGGTCCGGTGAAGCCCGGCTGGATCGAGCCGGACGCCCCGCTGGTCATCCGGCCGAATTCCTCCCCGTCGTCACCGTACGGTCGGGGCATGATTCCCCACGGCCGGGCGGCGACCGGGATCCGGGCGCTGTGGGCCTTGCCGCGCCAACCGATCGACCCGGTCACGTACCGGTCCCAGGGCGCGCTGCCCCGACGCAGCGTGATGGTCACGGTCGCGGACCTGCCGGGCGCCAGCGTCACCGATGCCGGCGTCACGGTGACCTTCATGCCGTTCAGCCCGGACACCGACGAGCGGTAGGTCTCCCGCGCCTTGCCCACGTTGGTCAGGGTGCGGGTGAGTGTCACCGGGCGGGTCCCGTCGTACTCGCGCAACGAGATGGCCGGCAGGTTGAGCTCCTTGCCGTCCGGCACGGCCGTCTCGCTGAAGGCGACCAGGTCCGCCGCGGTCGGCTCGATGACCAGACCGGGATCGGTGGCCCCGGCGAGGTTGATGAACCCGCTGCCCTGGTCGAGGGGACTGCTGGTGCCGACCGTGTCGGTGGCGGTGGTCCGCAGCGCCGAGGCGACCGCTCCGGGTGACCAGTTCGGATGCGCGGCACGCAGAACCGCCGCCGCTCCGGCCACGTACGGCGAGGCCATCGAGGTACCCGAGTACGCGTCGTACTGCCGTCCGAAGTTGCCCGCCGGGGAGACCGCGGCGATGATGTCCGAACCGGGCGCGACCAGGTCCGGCTTCAGGACACCGAGGGTCACCTTGTCCGGGCCGGTGGAGGAGAAGTCCGCGACGCTGGGCACGCCGGGGACGCTGGAGCCGTCACCGCCAGTGCGCAGGGACACCCGCGCGTCGGTCGGGTGGCGCATCAGGTAGTTGAACAGCGTGCCGGCCTGCTTCTCGGTCGGCAGGTAGACGACCGGGAAGTTGAAGATCGAGTTGATCCGGTAGTTGCCGACCGGGTCGAAGACCACCATCCCCGCGCCGCCCTTGGCCTTGATCTCGGCGGCGGATCCGAACGTGTCGGACAGCGCGCAGGCGACCACCTTGCCCTTGATCTTGGCGGCGTCGAGGCTGCCCGGTTCGCAGTAGACCGCACCCAGGTCCGATGATCCGGCCTGCTCACCGAAGACCATCGGCCGTGAGTCGCCACCGGGCAGTGCGTCCAGCGAGCCGCCCACCAGTTTTGTGCCGTCGCCCAGCTTGACGGTCGCCTCGTCGAGGTTCGTCACCGCGGCGCCGACCGTGGTCACCCACGGTGCCGCGTTGCTGATCGCCCCGCTCACGATGCCGGTGTTGCCGGCCGAAGCCGCCACGAAGACTCCGGCCAGCGTGGCGTTGAGGAAGGCGATGCCGATGGGAGTGTTGGCCTCCCAGTCGCCGAGGTCGGAACCGATCGAGAAGTTCAGGACCTGCACGCCGTCGGCGACGGCCGCGTCGATGCCGGCGATGATGTCGGCGTCGAAGCCCATGCCGCCCCAGAGCACCTTGTAGACGGCGATCTGGGCGTCCGGCGCCACCCCGGAGACGGGACCGAAGCGCCGGCCGTCGATGGTGACGTCCGAGACTCGAAGGCCGGCCGCCGTGGACGCGGTGTGCGTGCCGTGCCCGGACATGTCGCGGGGAGACAACACCTCACCCTCGGGCACCGAGCCGCCGCCGGCGAGCCACGTGTCGGCGAAGTAGCGGGCACCGACGATCTTGCCGTTGCAGTGCTCGGCCACGAAGGCCACGCCGGTCTGGCAGGTGCCACGCCAGGTCGCGGGGGCGGGCATCCTCTTGGCGAACGACGCGCTCTCCGGCCATATGCCGGTGTCCAGAACGCCGATCACCATTCCCGTACCGGTGCCGGGGCCGGGTTTGACCGGTTTGCCGGCAGGACCCCCCGCCGGGGGTTGGTCCGGCGCGGCCGGGGCGGCGGCCGGAGCGCCGGGGCTCGGCGCGGTCGACGGCGCGGTGGGCGGCGGCGTCCTGGTGCCGAGGGCCCGCGAGGCGGTGACCGCGCGGACGCGCTTGTCCGCCCGCAACGTGGCCACCTGCTGGGCGGTCAGCTTGGCCGAGAACCCGTTGAAGGCGGTGGCGTACGCGGCGTTGACCTGAATCCCGGCGGCGGCAGCGACGGCGCTGCGCTGTGCGTCGAGGTGCCCGCGGTAGGCCCGTGCCGGTGCCGACGTGACGTCCAGCCGGTGGCCTGCGTCCGGACGGGTTCGCGCCAGGCCGGACACGCCACCGGCGTACGAGGTCAGGGGCTCCTCGACCAGTTCCACGACGTACATGCCCGAACCGGCGGCGTCCACTGTGGTCCGCTGGCCGGCGTCGTTGCGGCCGTCGGGTCGGCGATCGGCGCCGTCGGTCAGGGTGACCCTCTTGTCGGACCCGGCGGTGAAGTAGCCGGTGGTGCTCTTGCCGCTGCCCGATGGCCCTGTCGGGGCCGCTGATGCCGAGCCCGCGACGCCGGTCGTGCCGGCGATCACGGCGAGGACCAGCGTCGGTATCGCTGATCTTCGCAGCCTGTTCCCGCTCGTGCTGGTAGCCACGAGACTCCTCTCACGTGCTCCCTTGTGGAGCTGTTCTGATCAATCGCGACCCGCCTATGGGAGCGCTCCCCCACCTAAGTGCGAGACGGTTAAACAATGGTTTGCGCGGTGTTACGGATCGCTGGTGCGTATAAGATCACAAACCTCAGCCGCACCACTGCCCGCGACAGGGCATCGGTCAGGCCGCCGCGGGCCGCCTTACACACCGCATGTCGTTGCCGTACTAGGCTTCCGCCATGCTGATCATCGATGGCGCGGGCCGGTGGACCGCACCCGCCGGGGCCGCCAACGACTGGGTCGAACAGCTGAGAGTGCCGGACCTGTCGGTCGGAACGTACTGCATCCCGGCGGGCGGTCTCGACGACCAGAGCCCGCACACCGAGGACGAGATCTACGTGGTCACCGCGGGGCGGGCCCGGATCGTGACCCCGGACGGCGCCGCCGAGGTGGGCCCGGGGTCGGTGATCTTCGTGCCGGCTGGCGAGGAGCACCGGTTCGACGAGGTGACCGAGGACCTGGCGCTGCTGGTGGTGTTCGGCCCGGCGTACGGCTCGCGCGCTCCGGATCCGCGAACCGAGTAGGGCGGACGGGTCGCCAGCCCGGAGGTCGACATCCGTCCTGCGCCAGGAGTGGCCACCATTTTGCCGGCCGCTACGTCGCGGCTCGCCGCCGCCAGAGCACGGCTGCCGACCAGCAGCCCGGCGAACGGCACCGCGCCACCGTGCCGGGCCGCCATCGCCGCGCCGAGCACCAGCGTGGCGGGCGCGGTGCCGATGCCCAACCACGCGCCGACCGCCGCCGGCCAGCGCCGCTCGGCAGTCTCAGACAACGTGGCGCAGGTAGCCGGCTATCGCCGCGTCCAGCACCTCCACGCCCGGCCGCGCCCACACCTCGGCGGAGAAGACCTCCACCTCGATCGGGCCGCCGTAGCCGGCCGCGTCGACCGCCTCGCGCAGCCGGCGCAGCTCGATGCACCCATCGCCGGGCAGCGCCCGGCCGAGCAGCACCCCCTCCGGCAGCGGTGTCACCCAGTCGCAGACCTGGAACGCGGCGATCCGGGAACCCGCCCGCGCGATCTGCGCGTACACCGTGTCGTCCCACCAGACGTGGTACGCGTCCACGACCACGCCGACCACCGTCGGGTCGAACCGCTCGGCGATGTCCAGGGCCTGACCGAGGCTGGCGATCACGCAGCGGTCGGCGGCGAACATCGGGTGCAGCGGCTCGATCGCCAGGCGTACGCCGGCGGCCTCGGCGTGCGGGGCCAGCTCACCGATCGCGTCCGCGACCCGCTGCCGGGCGCCGTCGATGTCCCTGCTGCCCGGCGGCAGCCCGCCGGACACCAGCACCAGCTCCGGGGCGCCCAGCGTGGCGGCCTCCTCGATGGCTCGCAGGTTCTGCGCGCGCCAGTCGTCGGCGGAGAAGAAGCCGCCACGGCACAGCGAGGTGACGGTGAGACCGGCGTCGCGGACCAGCTTCGCGGACCGGGCCAGCCCATGGTCGGCGACCGGCTCCCGCCACAGCCCGATGCCCGGCACCCCGGCGGCCACGCAGCCGGCCACCACGTCGGGCAGCCGCCACCGCTGGGCGGTCGCCTGGTTGAACGAAAACCGCTCCAGGCTCACTGCTCCACCCCCGCCACCGTGAACAGCGCTCGGGCGCGGGAGGCGGCCAGGTCGGCGTCCGGCAACAGCCCCGCCGCGTCGGCCAGGGTGAGCAGGGTCGCCAGATGTTCCGGGGACCGGCCGGACTGCGCGCCGCCGACCATGGTGAAGTGGTCCTGGTGCCCGGCAAGCCAGGCCAGGAAGACGATCCCCGTCTTGTAGTGCCAGGTCGGGGCCGCGAACAGGTGCCGGGCCAGCGGCACGGTCGGCGCGAAGATCTCGTCGTACGCCGCCAGGTCGCCCCGGTCCAGGGCGGCCAGCGCGGCGGCGGCGGCCGGTGCGATGGCCGCGAACACCCCGAGCAGCGCGTCGGAGTGCCCCACCTCGTCGCCCCGGATCAGGTCCGGGTAGTGGAAGTCGTCACCGGTGTAGAGGCGTACCCCGGCGGGCAGTCTGCGGCGCAGCGCGACCTCGCGGCCGGCGTCGAGCAGCGACACCTTGATGCCGTCCACCTTCGACTGGCGTGCCTTGATCAGCTCGACGACCGTGTCGGCGGCCAGGTCGAGGTCGACCGCACCCCAGTAGCCGGTCAACGCCGGGTCGAACATCGGGCCCAGCCAGTGCAGCACCACCGGCTCGTCGGCGGCGCTCAGCAGCTCGTCGTACACCCGGAGGTAGTCCTCCGGGCCGCGCGCCGCGGCGGCCAGGTGTCGGCTGCACATCAGCACCGGTCGGGCGCCGGCCGCGCGTACGTCGTCGAGCTGCTCGGCGTACGCGGCGGTGACCGCCGCCAGGGTGGCCGGGCCGACCGGCAGCTGATCGGTGCCGACCCCGGCGACGATCCGCCCACCGACCGCGCGGGCCTCGGCCGCGCTGCGGCCGATCAGCTCCCGGGTCGCCGGGTAGTCCAACCCCATCCCCCGCTGGGCGGTGTCCATCGCCTCGGCGACCCCCAGCCCGTACGACCACAGGTGCCGCCGGAAGGCGAGGGTGGTGTCCCAGTCCACCGTCGCCGGGGCGCCCGGCACGTTCTCCGCGGTCGGGTCGGCGACCACGTGCGCGGCCGCGTACGCGATCCGGCTGGTCGCCGGCACGGCCGGGCGGGCGAAGCCGCTCCCCCCGGCCAGCCGGTGCCGTCGCCCACCCGGCAACACCACCTCGGCGGTCATGAGCGCAGCTCCGGCACCTCGATGCGACCACCCTCGCGGGCGGAACGCAGCCCCAGCTCGGCGAGCTGCACGCCGCGCGCGCCGGCCAGGAAGTCCCACCGGAACGGCTCACCGGCCACGACGTGCCGCAGGTACGCCTCCCACTGCACCTTGAAACCGTTGTCGAACTCCTCGTTGTCGGGCACCTCGGCCCACTGGGCCCGGAAGTCCTCGGTGGCCGGCAGGTCCGGGTTCCACACCGGCTTCGGGGTGACCGCCCGGTGCTGCACCCGACAGTTGCGCAGGCCGGCGATGGCGCTGCCCTCGGTGCCGTCGACCTGGAACTCCACCAGCTCGTCGCGGTACACCCGCACGGCCCAGGACGAATTGATCTGCGCGATGATGCCGCCGTCGAGTTCGAAGATCCCGTACGCGGCGTCGTCGGCGGTCGCCTGGTAGACCTGACCGGTCTCGTCGACCCGTTGGGGCACGTGGGTGGCGGTCACGCAGGACACGGCGGTGACCCGGCCGAACAGCTCCTCCAGCACGTAGTGCCAGTGCGGGAACATGTCGACCACGATGCCGCCGCCGTCCTCGGTCCGGTAGTTCCACGACGGGCGCTGAGCGGGCTGCCAGTCGCCCTCGAAAACCCAGTAGCCGAACTCACCGCGCACCGAGAGGATCCGGCCGAAGAAGCCGCCGTCGATGAGGCGCTTGAGCTTGCGCAGGCCGGGCAGGAAGAGCTTGTCCTGCACGACACCGGTGCGTACGCCGGCCGCGTCCGCCGCCCGGGCCAGGTCGAGCGCGGCAGCGGTGTCCTCGGCCAGTGGCTTCTCCGTGTAGATGTGCTTGCCGGCCTCGATGGCCTGTCGGATCGCCTTCTCCCGCTGCTGGGTCACCTGGGCGTCGAAGTAGATCTCGACGTCGTCGCGGGCCAGCGCCGAGGTCAGGTCGGTGGTCCAGTCGGTCAGTCCGTGCCGCTCGGCGAGCTCCCGGAGCTTCGTCTCGTTGCGCCCGACCAGGACTGGCTCCGGCCAGATGGTCGTGCCGTCGGCCAGCGCCACGCCGCCGGATTCGCGGATGGCCAGCAGCGAGCGGACGAGGTGCTGGCGGTAGCCCATCCTTCCGGTCACTCCGTTGACGATGATGCCGATCGACCTGCGGGTCATGGTGTTCCTTCCGTCGTGCTGGTCGTGCCGATCCGCGCTCAGTGGTTGGCGGCCGCGCTGCCGAGCAACCCACGCAGGTCGGTGGCGAGGCGGTCGAAGCGGGGATCCGACATCACCTGCGCGTAGTCGCGGTGCGCCGGCAGCTCGACCGGAAAGGTGCGGATGATCCGGCCGGGCCGGGCGCTCATCACCACGACCCTCGTGCCGAGGAAGACCGCCTCGGCGATGGAGTGGGTGACCAGCACGACCGTGGTGTCGGTCTCCCGCCAGATCCGGTGCAGTTCGGCGTTCATCTGCTCGCGGGTCAACGCGTCCAGGGCACCGAACGGCTCGTCCATCAGCAGCACCGGTGGGGAGTGCAGCAACGCACGGCAGAGCGCCACCCGCTGCTGCATGCCGCCGGACAACTCGTGCGGCAGGGCCTTCTCGAAGCCGGTCAGGCCGGTCATCTCGATCAGCTCGTCGGCCCGACGGGACGCCTGGGCCCGGTCCATGCCGCGCATCTCGGCCTGGAGCAGAATGTTGGCCCGGGCGCCACGCCACTCCAGCAGCGCGGCCTTCTGGAAGACGAAACCGATCTCCTTCTGCGGGCCGCGTACCGGGCGCCGCAACAGCGACACCGCGCCGCTGGTCGGCTTGACCAACCCCGCGACGATCTTCAGCAGGGTGGACTTGCCGCAGCCGGACGGACCGACGATCGTCACGAACTCCCCGGGCTCGATGTCCAGTGACACGTCGTCCAGCGCGGTGGTCTGCGACCGTCGGGAGGTGAACCGTACGGTCACCCCGGTCATCCCGATGGCGGTGCCGGTGGCTGCCGGCGCGGTGCTCACGGCGTCACCCCTGCGCCGCGTACGAGGAGTCCCAGTACGCGTTGGGCGCCCCCGGGTCCTTCAGCTCCGCGTAGCGGGACATCAGGTCGATGGTCTCGGTCCACTGGGCCTCGGTGTTCACTCCGGGCGGACCCTCGGCGCCGAGCAGCGGCAGGTTGAGGGTGAGCTGCTTGGTGAGCACCTCGGGGGCGGGCTCGTTCTCGGCGAGGGCGACCATCGCGCCGACCGCTCCGGCCGGGTCGCGTGCGGCGTCGGCCCAGGACTTCTGGGTGGCCCGGACGAACTTGCGGGCCAGCTCCGGGTCCTTCTGCAGGGTCTGGGTGTTGGCGATCAGGCCGGTGCCGAGCAGGTTCATGCCGTAGTCGGCGAAGAGCAGCACGTCGACCTTCTTGCCGGTCTTGCTCTCGATGGTCGGTGCCTGGTCGTGGAAGAAGCCCATGATGGCGTCGACCTTGCCCTCGGCCAGGGCGGCGATCTTGCCGGCGGCGTCGACGTTGACGACCTTGACCTCGTCCTTCTTGACGCCGTTCTTCTCCAGCCAGGCCGGGAAGGTCGCGTAGAGAGCGTCGCCGGGCGTGCCGCCGACGGTCTTGCCCTTGAGGTCGGCCGGGGTCTTGATGTTCTCCTCGGTGAAGAACTCCACCGAGGACGGGCCCTTCTCCAGGTACGCGCCGAGGCTGCGCACGGGCATCCCACTGGCCACCGACTTGAGCAGCACCGGGCTGTCCGCCCAGCCGAAGTCGGTCTGCTTCTGGGCGACCTGCTTGACCGTGTTGCCCGAGCCGTTGCCGGGCAGGATCTTCAGGTCGATGCCCTCGGCGGAGTAGTAGCCCTTCTGCAGGCCGTAGTAGAACGGCGCGTGCTCGCCGTAGGGCACCCAGTTGAGGGTGAGGGTGACCTGTTTGCTGCCGTCGGCGCCGGTCTTGCCGGCGGAGCCGTCCCCGCCGCAGCCGGTGGCGGCGAGGAGCAGGGCGGCGGTGGCCAGGATGGTGGTGGCGGTGCGTTTCATCGGTGCCTCCGTGATGGGGTCGGTCAGGAGGTGGTGAGGGACACGCCGGCGCGGCGGCTGGCGTGCCACGGGATGAGCAGTGCCTCGGCGATCTCGACCAGGACGAACAGGACGATGCCGATGGCGGACATCAGGATCAGGTCGGCGAACAGCAGCGGGGCGTCGAGGTTGCCGTTGGCCAGCAACAGGACGTAGCCGAGCCCTTCGCTGGCACCGACGAACTCACCGACCACGGCACCGACCACGGCGAGGGTGACGGCCACCTTCAGGCCGGCCATCAGGTGCGGCAACGCGTTCGGGAAGCGGATCTTGCGGAAGGTGCGCCACGGCCCCGCGCCCATAGTGGCGGCGAGGTCGAGCAGCTCCGGGTCGGTGGAGCGCAGCCCGGCCACACCGGAGATGACCACCGGGAAGAACGCGATGAGCACCGCCAGGATGATCTTCGGGGTGAGGCCGAGCCCGAACCAGACCACCAGCAGTGGCGCGATGGCGATCTTCGGGATGACCTGTGCGAACAGGACGATCGGATAGAGCGCCTTGTCGAGGGTGCGGGAGTAGGCGATGGCCACCGCGGTGGCCAGACCCAGTGCGGCGGCCAGCACGAAGCCGAGCACCGTCTCGTAGAGGGTGACCACTGTGTGTCGGGCCAGCTCGGACCACTGACCGGTCATCGTCTCCCAGACCTGGGCCGGTGTGGGCACCAGGTAGTTCGGGACGTACTCCTGCGCGGCCACGAACCACCACGCGGCGAAGACCACGGCGAGCACCAGTGCCGGACGCCAGAGCGAGTCGGCGAAGGCCGCCGCCCGGCGACCGAGCGTCGGTCGGGGTGGCCGGCCGCCGGTTTCGGGCGGTCGACCGCCCACCGTGGACGGGGCCGGGTCCTCGACGGGTGTCGACGTTCCGGAGGCGAACGAGGCCGCGGTGGCCGGATCACCGCCCGCCGCCTTCGCGGCGGCCTGCCGGCCCGCCGTGTCCAGAGAGTTCTCGGTCACGCGGAACCTCCTCGGGGGCCCGGCACGGCACCCGATTGGCGGGGCCGTTCGGCGGATCAGGCAAACGCTTTCCTGGAGCGTAGGCGGCACCCTCACGCCGGGCAAGGCCTTTCCTCGATCTGTTTCCACCGATGCCCGATGACCCGACGGCTGTCCCGAAGGGACGGTCAGACGGCCGCCGGGTAGGTGTCCAACAGGCCGCACATGCCGAGCCGACCCCGCTCGACCGGCTCGTCCACCGCGTACACCCCGGCCTCGCCCAGGTGGCCGGGATCGCCTCGCTCCAGGGCGTCGAGCTGGCTGCCGGTGCTGGCGGCGGCCCGGCCCGCGCCGGCCTCCCACCGCTGCCGCCACCGCGCCAGCAGCGGCTGGCGCAGAGTGACCGCGGCGGCGTGGAAGGCGGCCAGCGCCGCCGGCCCGCCGGACCGCAGCGCCTGGAAGCCGGTCACCGCCAGATCCCGCCTGCGGTACGCGGCCCGCACGTCCGCGCCCGGCGCTCCCCCGTCGGGCAGCGCGGCCGCCGCGGCGTACGCGCCCGGATCGGCCAGCACGTCGGGAGGGAAGGTCAGCACCGCGTCGCCGGCCTCGGGCAGGCCGCTGTTCTGCATGAGCACCACGATGCCCAGCCCGCCGGTGTTGATCAGGCGGTGCACGGTGCCCGGTTCGAACCAGACCACAGCCCCCGGCCGCAGGGGTGTCTCCCGGAAGCCGCTGGTCGTCAGGGTCTGCACCGCGCCCTCGCCGTCGGTCACCACGTACCCCTCGGTGCAGCACAGGTGCACGTGCGGGGTGCCGCCGACCAGGCCGTCCGGGGCGACGGTGTCGTAGACACGCAGCCGGGAGACCCCGACCCCGCCGGGCAGCGGGGCGGCGAAGCGATCGGACATGGCCGGGCCTCCCTGCGGGAAAGGGCTTTCTCTGCGGTACCGTGACGCTAGCCGGCACGATGAAACGCCGTCAACAGACCAAGGGGGCGGGCCATGGCGACCCTGTCCGATGTGGCACGTCGCGCGGGCGTCTCCCCCGCCACCGCCTCCCGCGTCATCAACGGCAGCAGCAAGCCGGTCACCGATGAGCTGCGTGAGCGGGTGCTCGCCGCCGTCGCCGAGTTGCAGTACGTGCCGAACGCCCACGCCCAGCTGCTGGCCCGCTCGCACCGCAGCGCCGTGGGTGTGATCGTGCACGACGTCTCCGACCCGTACTTCGCCGAGATCACCCGTGGGCTGCAACGCGTCGCCACCGACCAGGGTCGGCTGCTGATGATCTGCAACAGCTACCGGGACCCGGACCGCGAGCTGGAGTACGTGGAGCTGCTGCGCGGCCACCAGGTGGCGGCACTGATCCTGGCCGGCTCCGGCTACCACGACGAGGCGTTCACCCGGCAGCTCAACGAGAAGCTCGCCGCGTACGAGGCCACCGGCGGGCGGGTGGCGGTGATCGGCCGGCACGAGCACTCCGGCGACGCGGTGATGCCGGACAACCGGACCGGCGGCTACCTCGCCGGACGGGAGCTGTGCGGGCTGGGGCACCGGGCGATCGGGGTGGTCGCCGGCCCGCGGATCCTGACCACCACGACCGACCGGCTGGCCGGCCTCCGGCAGGCCCTCGCCGAGCAGGGCCGCGAGCTGCCGGAACGGCGCATCCGGTACGCGGAGTTCGACCGCGACGGCGGCGCGGAGGCCACCGCCCGACTGCTCGACGCCGACCGGGAGCTGACCGCGATCGTGGCGCTCAACGACTCGATGGCCATTGGCGCGCTCGCCACCCTGCGGGCGCGCGGGCTGGCCGTGCCACAGCAGATCTCCGTGGTGGGTTTCGACGACATGCCGATCGCCCGGGATGTGACCCCGGCGCTGACCACCGTGCGACTGCCGCTGGTCGACATGGGGGTGCGCGCGATGTCCCTGGTGCTGGGTGCCGTGGCGCCGGCGCCACGGGTCGAGGTGCTCCCTGCCGAGCTGGTTCGCCGCGACACCGCCGGTCCCGCCCCGCGTACCTCCCCCGCCACCGCTGCCTCGGCCCCGCGTGCTCGACGGGGTGACGCGGCGTCGTGACCGCAACCAGCCCCACCCAGCGTTCCCTCCGACGGGACGAGGTGGCGTACCTGCTCCGCGCGTCGCTCGGGCCGCACGTCCAGGTCAGGGACTCCGGTCCACTGGACGGCGGCGGGTACGCGACCGTCTGGTGGGCGCTGCTCGACGACGACCGCCGGGTGGTGTTGAAGCTGGCCCCGCCGACCGGGACGCCGCTGCTGCGCTACGAGCGCGGGCTCTGCGCGGCCGAGGCCCGCTACTTCCACCTCGTCGCCGAGCGTGCGCCGCAGGTGCCGGTGCCCGAGGTGCTGCACCACGGCACCGACCCGGCGTACGGCGAGTGGTTGGTCACCGCGATGCTGCCCGGCCGGTCGCTGGTCGACCTGGCCGAATCCGGCGTCGACGACGGCCCGGCGCGCTACGACCTCGGGGTTGCCCTCGCCACGTTGCACCAGGTCACCGGCGAGCGGTTCGGGTACGACGACGACCGTCCCGGCGGGTCGACCTGGCGGGCCGCGTTCACGGCGATGCTCGACGCGCTGCTCGCCGACGCGACCGACTGGAACGTCCGGCTGCCGGTCACCCCGGCGCGCCTGCACGCGCTGGTGCAGCGGCACGCCAGCGTGCTGGACGAGGTGCACCGCCCGGCGTTGCTGCACTTCGACTGCTGGGACGGCAACGTGCTGGCCGCGCCCGACCCGGACGGCCGGTGGCGACTGCGTGGCCTGGTGGACGGCGAACGGTTCCTCTACGGCGACCCACTGCTGGACCTGGTCTCACCACGGCTCTTCCGGCGTGTGGAGGAGGAACCGGAGCATCCCCTGCTGCGTGGCTACCGGGCCACCGCCGCCGAGCCGCTGCTGCTGGACGCCTCCGCGCGCCGCCGGTTGGGTCTCTACCGGCTGCACCTGTACCTGCTGATGACTGTGGAAATGCCCAGCCGCGGCATGACCGTTCGCACCCACCCGGGGCGGCATGCCCGGCTGGCAGGTCTACTCGACGAGGAGATCGCCGCGCTCGCCTCGGGCTGACGGCCAGCGCGGGTGGCGCCCGACGCGTGGTCGGACGCCACCCGCCCTCGCTCAGGGCAGGTCGATCGGGCGCAGCACCCGGTCCACCGAGTGCGCGATCTGCCGGTTGCCCTTGTTGACGTCGAAGGTGACGACGCGGGCGTCCCGGTCGTTGGTGTCGGCGTCGATCAGCCGCACCTGCCGGAAGAAGTACAGGTAGGTGCGCACGTCGACCTCGACGGTCGAGCCGAGCGCGGTGCTCAGGTCCGTGCCGTCGGCCCGGACCGCCGTCTTGCGATCGATGGTGGCACCCGGCACCACGTGGTAGAGCAGCACCGTTTCGACGGTGTCGATGCCCAGCCCGGCGACGGCGGAGAAGGCTGCGCTCTCGCTGGGCAGCTTCTTCGCCTCCGTGATCTCGCGTACCAACTGCTGGAAGGCCGCGTCGGTGGGGATGAACGCGGTCAGTGCGACAGTGCCGTCGGTGAGCACCTTGACCGGCGAGTTCGGCTTGGCCTCCAGCACGGCCAGCACGGCCGCGGTCAGCACGTCGAAGTCCCGCGAGTTGCGGTCGAAGCCGCTGGTGTCCTTCGTGAGCACCGCGGCGAGTGAGGTCGTGCCGAGCGGCTTGGCCTTGCCGGTCGCCTGAGCGGCCGGCACAGCGATGGCCGTGGTGGCCAGCGCGGTGGCCATGGCGCCCACCGCCATCCTGGCGGCGAGTCGTGCGATCTTCATCAGCGGGCCTTTCGTCGAAGCGACGGATCCGTGACGTCTCGTCACGACCCATGCTTCGCACCGGGAACGCCGCCCGGATGCACCCGGGGATAACCGATTGTCCGGGGCTCGGCGCAGGCTTAACCTCCCCCGGTGCTGATTCGGGAGTTCGTCGACCAGGACTGGTCGCAGGTGTGGCCGATCATCGAGGGGGTGATCGGGGCACAGGAGACCTTCACCTACGACCCGGCGATGACCGCCGAGCAGTCGTACGGCATGTGGGTCGAGGTGGCACCAGGTCGGACGGTCGTGGCGGTCGACGGCGAGCGGGTGCTCGGCACCGCGAAGATGGGCACCAACCGGCCCGGGCCGGGCGCGCACGTGTCCACCGCGAGCTTCATGGTCGCCGCCGACGCGCGGGGCCGGGGCGTGGGCACCGCGCTGTGCCGAGATGCTCTGACCTGGGCCCGCGAGCAGGGGTACGCCGGTATGCAGTTCAACGCCGTGGCGGAGAGCAACCGGTCGGCGGTGGAGTTGTACCGGCGGGAGGGCTTCGCGGTGGTCGGCACGGTGCCGGGCGCGTTCCGCCATCCCGCGCTCGGCCGGGTCGGGCTGCACGTCATGTACCAGGAGTTCTGAGCGGACGAGCCTCGCGGATACCCCAACGCGCCTGGCGGATGGGATGTGCTGCTCGGTGCCTGTCGAGCTGCCCCATTCGTGGGGCGGGATTTCCCGGTCGGCGGTCGCCTCGGTCCGCTCCTGGCGGAGGGCGGCATCCGGGAGACGGCAGGCGGCCTGCCTGACCATGCGGGCAGGCCGCGACCATACGGGCAGGCCGCGACCATACGGGCGGGCCGCGACGACACGGCGGCTACGGGCGTGGCTGCCCCACTGATGGGGCAGCTCGACAGGCACGGCGGAACATGTCGCCCGGAGCCACAGCCCAGGCGCGGTGCCGACTCACGCCGTCGAAGGATGGTCCGCCGGTGGCTGACCGGCCCCGCCCAGCACGACTGCGGCAGGCGGACGACGCGGCTCGGAGCCGGCGCGGCGGACCGGGCTGAAGAGGCCACCGACCGCTACCAGCAGGCACCCCGCTCCGGCCGCGAGCGTGACGGCCGCGACGCCGAACCGGGCGGCGGCCCAGGTCAGCACGACTGCGCCAGCCGGACCGAGCGCGTAGTGCGTGCTCCAGAACGCCGACGTGACCCGGCCGAGCAGGTGGTCTGGGGTGATCTCCTGACGCAGCGACATCGAGCAGATGCCGCCGACGCTGAGGCAGCACAGGTACACGGCGGTCAGCGCGGTGACCGCGGGCACGCTCGTCGCGATGCCGACGCCCGCCACCGCGAACCCGCAGATCGCGTGGGCGCCGATCCAGGTCGCGCCGAATCCGCGCCGTCGGCGCAGCGGGGCCACCAGCAGCGCGCCGGCGACCGTGCCCAACGCCGCCAGGCCGAGCACCGCGCCGACGGTGCCCTCGGAGCCGCCGAGGTCATGGGTGACGTGGTAGATGAGCACGTCGACGAAGCCGTAGGTCAGGAAGATGAAGACCGACAACAGGATGGTCAGCGCGCGCAGGACGGGCTGTCGCCACAGGAACCGCGCCCCGGCCAGGAATTCGGCCAGCGGCCGCTCCCGGGCCACCGTCGCGGCGCCGTCGGCTGGTGCGGGGCGTAGTCGGATCATCCACAGTCCGGCCGCGGAGAGCGCGAAGCTCGCCGCGTTGACGGCGATGGCGCTCGACGGGCCGAAGCGGGCCGACACCACGCCGGCGAGCAGTGGCCCGAGGACGGCCGCCGCCGCGAAGGTCGCCTGCAACCGACCGTTGGCCTCGGTGAGCCGATCACGATCGACGAGGTTGCGGACCGCCGTGACGGCGGCGACCTGGAACACCATGCCCGCGGCCTCGCAGATCGGCAGCACGACGAAGAGCAGCCACACCTGCGGGCCCGCCAGCCACGCCAGCGGCACCAGGCCGTAGAGCACCAGACGGGTGAGGTCCGCCGCGATCATCAGCGTGCGGCGGTCGTACCGGTCGACCAGCACGCCGCCGAAGATCCCGGCGGCGACGGACGCCGCGCCCGCGACGGCCGTGAGCAGGCCCATCTGCGCCACCGACCCGGTCGCCTGGAGCACCAGCAGCGGCACCGCCAGGTACGCGAACGAGTCGCCGGCCGCCGAGAGCGACTGCGCGACCCAGTACGTGCCGAAGGTGCGGTCCCGCCACAGCGGAGCCTGCACGTCGCCTCCCGGGGTCGGTGGGGTGATGGCAATGGATCTGACATGACCGTACGACGGCACTCGCGGCCGGTCGACTCACCCGGCCCTGGTGAGATCCGTCGTCGCCGCGAGTTCCGTCACCACGTCCAGGAGCCGGTGTAGGGCGGGTGCGGTGTTGCCCGGCAGCCACACCATCTCGGTGTGCGCGTAGGCGCCGGTCAGCGGGACGAACACCACGCCCGTGCGGCGAAGGCTCGCTGCCGAGCAGGCGAGCCGGGTGACGCCGAGCCCAGCGGCGACCAGACCGAGGAGGCTCTGCACGCCCGCTTCCTCCTGGACGATGTTCGGCAGGAAACCCGCCTCCCGGAACTGCTCCTCGTAGACGCGATGCCAGGGTTCCCAGGAGCTGCGCGGTGTCATGACCCACGGTTCGTCGGCCAGGTCGGCGAGCTTCAACTCGGCGCGCCGAGCGAGCGGGTGCCCCTCCGGCAGCACCGCGCACACCGGTTCGGTCGCCAACGTCCGGGACCGCAGGCCGGGAACGAGCGGGGTCCGGGTGAAGCCGACGTCATAGTGTCCGCCGAGGACGCCCTGGACCAGAGGCGCGATGCTGGTGGACTCGGTAGCCAGGTGCAGGTCGGGAAGGTGGTGGCGCACGGCCCGGACCACCGGGGGCAGGAGGTGGTTGGCGACGGTGGTCAGGAAGGCGAGCCTGAGAGTGCCGACCTCGCCCCGCAGTGCCCGTCCCACCACGGCGACGGCCTCTTCGGCGCGGTCCGTCACGGCGCGCGCCTCGGGCACGAACAGGGCGCCGATCTCGGTCAGGGTGGTGCCGCGGGCGTCGCGATCGAACAGCTTCACCCCGAGGATGCGTTCCAGTGCGGTGATCTGCTGGGACAGCGACTGCTGGGCGATCATCAGACGGGCGGACGCCCGCGTGAAGCTCAGCTCCTCCGCGAGGACCAGGAAGTATCGCAGTTGCCGCAGCTCAGGCATGGCCACAGGAACAGACTGTAGCCATGCCAGGAAGAGCGTGTTGGCCGTCTCGCCGACCGCCGCGCAGGATCGATTCGAAGGCAAGGACACATACCGAAGGAAGTCAATCATGGATGCGACGCGGGTAACCACGCCGTTCGACGCCCGGTCCACCGCCGCTGACGTCGTGGCCGGTGTCGACCTCGCCGGGCAGCGGGCCATCGTCACGGGCGCCTCGTCGGGCATCGGCGTGGAGACCGCCCGGGCGCTCGCAACGGCGGGCGCCGAGGTGACACTGGCGGTGCGGGACGTACGGGCCGGCGAGCGGACGGCGGAGGAGATCGGCGCCGGAACCGCGAGTGGGCTGATCCGGGTCATGCCGCTGGATTTGTCCGACCAGAGGTCGGTTGCCGCTTTCGTCACCGCCTGGGAGGGTCCGCTGCACATCCTGGTCAACAACGCTGGCGTCTCGGCGACCCCCGAGATGCGGACACCGGAAGGCTGGGAGTTGCAGTTCGCCACCAACCATCTTGGCCATTTCGCGCTCGCCACGGGCCTGCACCGGGCGCTCGCGGCGGCCGGCCGGTCGCGGGTGGTGTCGCTCAGCTCCATCGCCCACGTTCAGGCGCCGATGGTCTTCGAGGACGTCAACTTCCGCGAACGCCCCTACGACCGGCTCCTCGCCTACGGCGAGTCGAAGACCGCCACCGCGTTGTTCGCGGTCGAGGCGAACAGGCGCTGGGCCGAGGACGGCATCACCGTCAATGCGGCCAACCCGGGCGCGGTCGCCACGAACCTGGGGCGGCACCTCACCGAGGAGGACTACGCGCAACTTCCGGCGTTCGACTTCAAGACCCCGGAGCAGGGGGCCGCCACGTCGGTGCTTCTCGCCGCGTGGCCGCAGCTGGGCGGCATCGGCGGCCGGTACTTCGAGGACTGCGACCAGGCTCCGCGACACAGCCCCGAGGAGCCGCTGCGCGGAGTCGCCGACCACGCGACCGACCCTGCGGCGGCGGCGCGCCTGTGGCAGGTCTCGCTCGACATGCTCCGTGCCGCCTAGCGTGCCTGACCTGGGCAGACGGGAGCGGCCGTGGGGAGGATCCCGCGGCCGCTCCCGGAAAGCCCGAAACGGTCAGCCCTTGCGCAGCGGAGCGAGCGCAGTGCTCCAGGCGACCACCTGGTCGAGCGTGATGGTCAGCGCGTCCTGCTGGAACTGGTTGGGCTTGAAGGTGCTGAAGTTCTCGAAGTCGGTGAAGAGCGACAGCGCGACCTGCGACCGCACGTCGGCCATCTGAAGCTCACCGGAGATCAGACGCAGGTGCTCCACGGCACGCGCCCCGCCGACCGAGCCGTAGCTGACGAAGCCGACGGCCTTGTTGTTCCACTCGGCGTAGAGGAAGTCGATCGCGTTCTTCAGGGCGCCCGAGGTGGAGTGGTTGTACTCGGGGGTGACGATGATGAACCCGTCGTACGAGGCGATCGTCTCGGCCCAGCGCAGCGTGTGCGGCTGGGAGTACTGACCCATCGAGGGCGGGTACGCCTCGTCGAGGTGCGGCAGCTGGTAGTCGAGCAGGTCGATCAGCTCGTACTCCGCGTCGGAGCGCTGCTTGGCGATCTCCAGCACCCAGCGGGCGACGGCTTCCCCGTTACGCCCCGGACGGGTGCTTCCGAGGATGATCCCGATCCTGGTCATGTGTGGTGCCCTTTCAGAGGTCCTTGCCTGACGGCCCGAACGCTAACCGGTGCTTGATTGGTCAAGCAAATACTCTGGTTATGGTCGTAGTCACACGGAGGGTAACCATTTGCTCAGTCAAACAAGTATGATATGAGGATGTCCAACCCCTCCGCGCCGACTCCGCAACCCCTCAACCCTGACGAGGAGGCCCTGGTCCGCGCTCTGGGCCAGGTGATGCACGTGTTGCCCCGTGCGATCGACGCAGACATGGTCGGTGACCGTCAGCTACCACTCACCGAGTACACCGCCCTGATGAACCTGTCGGAGGCACCGGACCGGCGGATGCGCATGCACGAGCTCGCGGCGCTGTGCCACCTCTCGCTCAGCGGCATGACGCGCACGATCATCCGGTTGGAGACGCAGGGCCTGGTCAAGCGGGAACGGTGCGAGGAGGACGCCCGCGGCTGGAACGCCGTCCTCACCGACGCCGGCTTCGCCCGCCTCGAGGAGTCCTGGCCCAGTCACCTGGCCGCCGTACGCCGCCGGTTCCTCCAGCACTTCGAGGGCTTCGACCTGGCCCAGTTGGCCCGCGCGTTCCAGCGGGCCGGCACGGCGGAGCCGACCCGCTGAGAGTTCGCCGTCAGCGGGTCGGTGCGTGGGCCGCCAGCGGGTTGACGAGGGTGCCGACGAACTGGAGAGCCGCCGACGGGTCGGCCAGATCGATCATCTGCTGGTTGTCACGTAGCTGGAGCCGGTTGAGGCAGGACAACGTGAACTCCGGGGCGAACAAATCGTAGTGGCGGACCCGCTCGGCCAGGTGCGGCACGCGGTCGAAGTAGTCGGCGGCGCAGGCCGCGACCGTACCCCAGAAGTCGTCCTCGGCGAGCACGCCGGCCTCGACCAGGACCGCGTTGAGGTGACGCAGGAAGCAGTCCACCACGTCGGTGAAGATGGTCAGCAGCTTGGTGTCGTCGGGCACGTCGACCCGGATCCGCTCCACCTCTGCGGGCAGCTCGACGTCGGCGCTCATCACCGCGATCTCCTCGGCGATGTCCTTGAAGATCACCCGCTCGACCGTGTCGTGCTCGTCGAGGACCAGGATGACGTTCTCGCCGTGCGGCATGAACGCCAGGTCGTGGGCGTAGAAGCTGTGCAGCAGCGGGGTCAGGTAGGCGTCCAGGTAACGACGGAGCCAGACCTCGGGCGCCAACCCGGACCGGGTGATCAGCGCCGCGGCCAGCGAGCCGCCGTCGTTGTCCACGTGCAGCAGCGCGGCCATGGTGGACAGTCGCTGCCCCGGCGCCAGGTCGGGCACCGGGCTCTCGCGCCACAGGGCGGCCAACATCTTCCGGTACGGGGAGGTGCGGTCGGTCGCCGCCTCGTACTGCCGGTGCCGGTAACCCACAGCGGCCCGTTCCCGGATCACGGTCAGGCCAGTGCCGGTCAGCACCTCGTCGCGCGCGATCAGGTCGGCCAGCCAGTCGTTGATCGCCGGGGTGGCCTCCATGTACGCGGCCGACAACCCCCGCATGAAGCCCATGTTCAGCACCGACAGCGCGGTCTTCACGTAGTGCCGGCTCGGCTTGCTCACGTTGAAGAAGGTGCGGATGGACTGCTGGGCGAGGTACGCGTCCGGTCCGGGGCCGAGGTGCACCAGCCGGCGTTCGGCCAGCTCGCCGGCGAAGGTGACCGCCAGCTTGTTCCACCACTGCCACGGGTGCGCGGGGATCAGGTGGTAGTCGGCGAGGTCGAGGCCCAGGTCGGCCATCGTGGCCGCGAACCGGGCCCGGGTCTGCGCGTCCAGCTCGGTCTCGATCAGCGCGTCGTAGTCGAGGTCGGCGGCGCTGCTGAACGTCGAGTGGTCCCGGTGCGCGGCGAGCCACTCCAGGCGTACCGCCTCGGCGGTCTCCGGGGCGTAGCGGTGGTACTCGTCGACGCCGAAGCCGAGTCGGCCGTTGTTGGCCACGAAGCAGGGGTGACCCTCGGTCATCGACGTCTCGATGGTCTGGAAATCCGCCGTGGCCAGCTCGGCGGCGCTCGGCGCGGCCTTGGCCAGCTTGTACGCGGTGCCCGCCAGCGTCGAGGTGATCTCCTCCAGGTAGACAGGGAGCACCCGCGCGGAGAGCCCGAGGGTGCCGCGCAGCTCGACGATGAAATCCACCGCGTCGGGTGGCAGCGGCATGCCGTCGCGGTGCCGGATGATGCTGTCGGCGTCGATCTGCCAGTGCGCCAGGGCGAGCACCCGCGCGGCGAAGCGGTAGGTGACAGTGCCGTCGTCGCTGCGGACCTCGTAGAACTGCCGGTCGTCGGGGCCCGGCACGGGCTCCGGTGCGAGCAGCCGTTCGTGGGTGAACTCGGCGAGCGCCTTGCGGACCAGCAGCCGGTTGGCCCGGGCCCAGCGCTGCGGGGTGAGGTGCCCGACCGGGTCGCCGGAAGCGGCGTGCCCGGCGGCGGCTGGCGTCTGGGTGGGAACGGCGGTGGCGGTCACGCCGGGGCTCCTTCGGTTCGGGCGGCGGCGGGGCGGTCAACGGCGGCGGGGCGGTCGGCGGCCTGGAACTGGGCTCGGGTGCAGACGCTGAGCAGCGCGTCCTTCTCGGGCTTGGCGATCGGGCCGACGACCTCGAAGCCGACGGCGGCGTTCAGCGCGTGCACGGCCGTGTTGCGGACGTCCGGCTCGACCACCACCCGCCTGGTCGCGGGGTCGTCGAAGAGCCACGCCATGACGGTGCCGAGCACCGCCCGGGTGAAGCCGTGCACCGGAGTGCCGACGGGCGCGCAGAGGAAGTGCATGCCCACGTCACCGGGCTGGTGGTCGTAGAGGCCGGCCAACTCGACGTGGGCCGGGTCGTAGCGCTCGGCGAGGAAGGCGGGACTCCCCCGCCACAGCCCGAGGTACGCGTCGTGGTGCGGGTGCTCGGCGATCCGCTGGTACTCCTCGGTCACCCGGGCCAGGTCGGCGTCCTGCATCAGCCAGAAAGCCGCCTTCGGGTGGGTCACCCAGGTGTGCAGCAGCGCGGCGTCGGTGTCCAGATCGAGCGTACGCAGAGCGAACTCGCCGAGCCGATCGTCGGAACGGGCGAAGACGACGCTCACGACGTCACCCCGAACTCCTGGAAGGTGATGCTCTTCTCGATCGGGTAGTACTCCCGGCCGAGCAGCTCACGGATGATCCAGGAGTTGCGATAGGGGCCCATGCCCAGGTCCGGTGAGGTGACGCTGTGCGTGTGGGTGCCCGCGTTCTGCAGGAAGATCCCCCGCCCGCTGTGGTCGATGCTGTAGTTGCGGGCCACGTCGAACCGGCCGTGCCCGTCCCAGCGGATCCGATCACGCACCGGCGTGAGGAACTCCGGCACCCGGTAGTGGTAGCCGGTCGCCAGCACCAACCCCTCGGTACGCACTGTGAAGTCCCGCTCCTGTTCCACCTGACGCAGTCCGAGCGTGTACACCCCGTCCTGGTGGTCGGCGCCGACCAGCTCGGTGTTGGTGAGCAGGCGGGTGTTCACCGGTCCGTCGACGCTGTGCGCGTAGAGCAGGTCGAAGATCTCGTTGATCAGATCCGCGTTGATCCCCTTGAACAGGCCCTTCTGCTCGGTCTCCAGCCGGTAGCGGGTCGCCTCGGGCAGCGCGTGGAAGTAGTCCACGTAGTCCGGTGAGGTCATCTCCAGCGTCAGCTTGGTGTATTCGAGCGGGAAGAACCGCGGCGAACGGGTCACCCAGTTGAGCTGGTAGCCGTACCGGTCGATGTCACCGAGCAGGTCGTGGTAGATCTCGGCGGCGCTCTGCCCGCTGCCCACCACGGTGATGCTGCGCTTGGTGCGCAGCGCCGCCCGGTGCTCCAGGTAGCGGGAGTTGTGCACGGCGTCCCCGGGCAGCGCGGCGACGGCGTCGGGCAGGTACGGCGGGGTGCCGGTGCCGAGCACCAGGTGCCGGGCCGCGTACTCGACGGTCTCCCCGGTGCCGGTGCTGGCCCGCACCACGTACCGGTCGTCGGCGGAGTCGTACTCCACAGTGGTCACGGTCTGACCGAAGCGCACGTTCGGCAGCTTCGCCGCCGCCCACCGGCAGTACGCGTCGTACTCGCTGCGCAGCGGGTAGAAGCTCTCCCGGATGTAGAACGGGTAGAGCCTGCCGATCTCCTTGAGGTAGTTGAGGAAGGAGTACGGCGACGTCGGGTCGGCGAGGCTGACCAGGTCGGCGATGAACGGGGTCTGCAGGCGCGCCGACTCCAGCAGCATGCCGGGGTGCCAGGCGAGGCTCGGGCGGGCCTCCAGGAACACTCCGTCCAGCTCGTCGATCGGCGCGGTGAGGCAGGCCAGGCCCAGGTTGTACGGGCCCAGCCCGATGGCGATGAAGTCGTGGGTGGACATCCGGCCCTCCAGGCCCAGATTGGAGTTCATCGGCGTCAGCCGACTGGGCAGGTCGATCGGCATCAGCCGACGGGGCAGGTCAGGTCGGCGGTGACGTGGTCGTGCACGTACCGGCCGGCGTGGGTGGCGATCAGGTCGAGCACGTAGCCGACGTCTTCGACTGTGGTCGCCGGGTTGAGCAGGGTGAACTTCAGGAAGTGCCGGCCGTCGACCCGGGTCCCGGCGACCACGGCGAGGCCGGACGCCGCGAGGGCCTCCCGGGCGTGCAGGTTGGCCGCGTCGGCCAGGTCCCGGCCGGGGCCGGTGGGCAGGTAGCGGAAGACCACAGTGCTCAGCTCGGAACGGGTCACCACCTCGAAGCGGGGGTCCTCGCTGACCAACTGCCAGGCGTCGGCGGCCCGGTCGACCACCTCGTCGAAGAGCGCGCCGAGCGCGTGCGGGCCCATCACGCGCAGGGTCAGCCAGAGCTTCAGCGCGTCGAAGCGGCGAGTGGTCTGCAGGCTCTTGTCGACCTGGTTGGGGATGCGCTGCTCCACCATCCGGGCCGGGTTGAGGTAGTCGGCGTGGTAGGTGGCGTGCCGCAGCGCCCGCCGGTCGCGGACCAGCAGCGCGCTGGAGCTGACCGGCTGGAAGAACGACTTGTGGAAGTCGACGGTCACCGAGTCGGCCCGATCGATGCCGTCGAGCAGGTGCCGGCGCGTCGGTGAGATCAACAGACCGCAGCCGTACGCGGCATCCACGTGCAGCCAGACGCCGGTCGCCGCGCAGATCCCGGCGAGCTCCGTCAACGGGTCGATGGAGCCGAAGTCGGTGGTGCCGGCGGTGGCGACGACCGCCATCACCACCAGCCCGGCCTGCCGGCACCGCGCGATCTCATCGCGGACGGCGGACGCCCGGATCCGTCGTCGGGCGTCGGTGGGCACCGCGATCACCGCGTCCGGGGCGAGGCCGAGCAGTTTGGCCGACTTCTGCACGCTGAAGTGACCGGCCGCGGAGGTGAGCACCCGCAGCCGGGGCAGCAGCTCCGCGCGGGCCGCCGGGCCGACCGCGTCGACGCACGCCTCCTCGCGGGCCAGCAGCAGCGCCTGGAGGTTGGACTGGCTGCCGCCGCTGGTGAAGACCCCGTCCGCGCTGGGACCGAGGCCGATCCGCTCGGCGGTCCAGTCGATCAGCCGCCGCTCGATGAGGGTCGCCCCGGCGCTCTGGTCCCAGGTGTCCAGGGACGAGTTCACGGCGGTGAGTACCGCTTCGCCGAGCAGCGCCGGGATGGCCACCGGGCAGTTGAGGTGGGCGAGGTAGCGGGGGTGGTGGAACCAGACGGCGTCGCGCAGGTAGACGTCCTCGAGCTCGTCCAGCGCGGCGCCGGCATCGCCCAACGGCAGGTTCAGGTCCACCCGGTCGACCAGGGGGGCCAGCTCGGCGGGCGTGATCCCGGTGACGGGGCGGTCCACGGTCGCCACCCGGCGGGCGACCCGGTCGACGCCGTCGGCGATCGCCCGTCGGTACTGCTCGACCGAGCCGTCGTGCAACAGGTGGGCCCGCGCGGCGGCGGGTGCCGGTGACGGCGCGGTGTTCTCGACGGGGTACGTCGGCACGGTCACTCGAAGTCCTTCCACGTTCTGGACGAGGGGCAGCCGGAACCTCCCCGGGCGCGGCAGTGCGCCTCGGGGTGGTGCTGCCTTTCGGATGGGTTCGCCACTCAGGCCGTCGCGCCGGCCAGCGCCTCGGCGCGCAGGTCCTCTTCGGACAGACCACAGCGCCAGTAGCCGGCGAAAATCACCCGCCGACGGTCGAAGCCGCGCTCGCCGACGAGGTGCCGGCGCAGCGCCCGCACCACGCCGGACTCCCCGGCGATCCAGGCGTACGGAATACCGGCGGGCAGCCGGGCCGCCCGGATCGCGCTGACCAGCAGGTCAGTGCCGGGTGGGGTGCTGCCGCGCACGACCCACTTGATCTCGACGTCGGCCGCGGTGGCCAGGTCCGTGATGTCGGCGGCGTCCGGCACCTCGATCCAGGCGCGGACCCGGGTGCCGGCGGGGAGCCAGGCCAGGATGCCCTCGGTGGCCGGCAACGCCGTCTCGTCGGCCGCGAGCAGCACCAGGTCGGTCCCCTCGGGCGGACGGAAACAGACGCTGCGGTTGTCGGACACCGTCGGACCGAGCAGCAGCACCCGGTCACCAGGCCCGGCGAGGGCCGCCCAGCGGGAGGCGGGGCCGGTGTCGCCGTGGCTGACGAAGTCGATGTCGACCTCGCCATCGGCCGAGCGGTGCTCCCGGATGGTGTACGAGCGCATCACCGCACGGACGTCCGCCGGCAGTGCCCGCCACACGCCGAACCAGTCCTCGCCCTGCTCGATCGGGACCACCGGGGCGTCCTGCCCGGGGTGTGGCAGGAACAGCGACACGCTCTGGTCCCGGCCACCGCCGGCGAAGTCGACCAGGTCCGCACCGCCGAAGGTCACCCGGACCAGCGAGGCGCCGACCCGACGGGCCCGTACGACGTGCGCGGCGAAGAAGCGGTACTGGAGGGCGATCGGTTCGACGGTGCTCGTACTCATGGCGTCAGCTGACCTTCTTCGCGTTCCGGATGGCGGTGGCGAGGTTTTCCAGCAGCGGCGCGGAGCCGGCGTACGAGAAGCGGGGCACCGCGTCCCACGGGGTGACCTGGTTGGCCTTGACCGCCGGCAGTTGCTGCCAGGTCGGCTTGGCGGTGAGGTCCTTGGGCTGGAGGGCGGTGCTGCGGTTGTCCAGCAGGATCAGGTCGGCCGGGAACTTGCCGGTGTTCTCCCAGCTCAGCGCCTCGAAGTAGTCGCCGGATTCGAGCTTGGTGGGCACCACGATGTCGACGCCCAGCTCGGCGAAGTACATCAGGTCGGTGCTGACCTTCGGGTTGGAGACGTAGAACAGGTCGGGGCTGCCGGAGCAGGCCATCACCTTGAGGCCGGGGTTGGCCTTGACCGCCTGCCGGACCGCCTCGGCGGCGGCGTCGAAGCGGGTCTTCGCGTCGGTGACCTTCTTCGCGGACAGGTCCGCGCCGAGCGACTCGGCCAGCGCGGCGTAGCGCTCGATCGGCTTGGTCATCGGCACCCGGGCAGTGGTGATCGCCACACTGGGCGCGAGCGGGAGGATCTTGCTCTTGCTCTCGTCCGGCACGTACCAGAGGGCGTCCGGGTCGTACATGTGGGTGACCAGCAGCTCGGGGCGCAGCGCCGCGTACTTCTCCAGGCTGAACTCGCCCCACACGTTGCCGAGGATCTCGACGCCCTCGACGTTCAGGTCGCCGGCCTGGGGGTCGGCCGTGCCGTCGGCCTGCTTGGTCTCACCGAAGACTCCGACGAGCTGCTTGTCGAGACCGAAATCGATCAGTGCCGCCGCCACGCCGGTGAAGGCCACGACGCGGGTCGGGCGGGCCGCCGCCTCGACCTTCGTACCGCGGTCGTCGGTGAACGACCAGGGGCCACTTCCGTTGCCGGTGGCGGGCTTCGCGGTGTCGTCCTTGCCGCAGGCGGCGAGCAGGGTGGCCAGCGTGGCGGCGCCACCGGCGGCCAGCAGGCCACGGCGGGAGAGGCGACGTGCGGACAGGGCATCGGTCATGGTGTTGTCTTTCGATCAAGGGTCTGGCCGGGCTCGACCAGGGCAGCGGGGTTAGGTTAGCCTAACCTCGGTCATTGTCAACAGCGGTCCGCCGTGCCACCACAACTCCGGAGCCCACACTGGACGCCACAGCTACCGTCACCGAGGCGACACCGTCGGTGACGGACAGGAAATCGGCCCCGCCCCCGGCTCGGCGCGGCACGCGGACGGCCCGCGCCGCCGGCCTGGTCGCCGCCGTGGCGCTGCTCGGGGTGATCGTGGTGCTCAGCATCGCGGTCGGAGCGAAAGCCCTACCGCTCGCCGACGTCTGGTCCGGGTTGCTGCACCGCGACGCCACCGAGTACGCCGTGGTGCACCGGATGCGCCTGCCGCGTACCCTGCTCGGGCTGCTTGCCGGCGCCGCGCTCGGCGTGGCCGGCGCGGTCATGCAGGCCCTCACGCGCAACCCCCTGGCCGACCCCGGGCTGCTCGGCATCAACGCCGGCGCGTCCGCGGCCGTCGCCACCGCCGCCGCGTTCCTGGGCGTCACCGCCATCGGCGGGTACGTCTGGTTCGCGCTGCTCGGCGCGGCGGTGGTGACCGCACTCGTCTACGCCGTCGGCGGCGGGCGTGGCGCCACCCCGGCCCGCCTCGCGCTGGCCGGCGCGGCGCTCAACGCCACCCTCTACTCGTACGTGAGCGCGGTGATGTTGCTGGACACGGCCTCGCTGGACCGGCTGCGGTTCTGGACGGTCGGCTCGCTGGCCAGCGCGGACTCCGCGACGGTGACCCGTGTGCTGCCGTTCATCCTGGTCGGCCTCCTGGTCGCGCTCGGCGCCGCCCGCCCGCTCAACGCCCTCGCGCTCGGCGACGACGCCGCACGGGCCCTGGGTGCCCGACCCGGGCTGATCCGCGCCGCCGTGATCGTGGCGGTCACGCTGCTCTGCGGCGCCGCGACCGCTGCCTGCGGCCCGATCGTCTTCGTCGGGCTGCTGGTGCCCCACCTGGTACGCGCCCTGACCGGCCCGGACCTGCGCTGGCTGCTGCCGTACTGCGCGGTGCTCGCGCCCGCCCTGCTGCTCGGCGCCGACGTGCTCGGCCGGGTGCTGGGTCGACCCGGAGAACTCCAGGTCGGCATGGTGACCGCCGTGCTGGGCGGCCCGCTGTTCCTGTGGCTGGTCACCCGCGCGAAGGTGGCCCACCCGTGAGCGAGCGCAGCGAGCGAACCAGCAGACCCAGCACTGCGGCGCGTCGCGCCAACGCGCAGCGAAGCGGAGCGATCGCGTGACTGTTCTTCGTACGCCGGGTGGGTTGTCGGTGCGGTTCCGTCCCCGCGCGATGGCCATCGGTCTCGGCGCGGCCCTGCTCGCGGCCGGGTTGGGCCTGGTCGCCCTGGGCAGTGGTGACTATCCGATGGGCCCGACCGACGTGCTGCGCACCCTCGTGGGCGGCGGCACGCCGGCGGAGCAGTTCATCGTGCACGAGCTGCGACTGCCCCGACTGGTCACCGCCCTGTTGGTCGGGGCGGCGCTGTCGCTGGCCGGCACGGTGTTCCAGTCGCTGGTCCGCAACCCGCTGGGCAGCCCGGACATCCTCGGCTTCACCCAGGGCGCGTCGGCCGGCGCGCTGGTCGTGATCGTCATCGGCGGCAGCAGCCTGGCGCTGGCCGGCGCCGCGGTCGTCGGTGGCCTCGCCACCGGCCTGGTGATCTACGCGCTCGCCTGGCGACGCGGGGTGCACGGGTTCCGGCTCATCCTGGTCGGCATCGGCATCTCCGCGATCCTGACCGGCGTCAACGGCTACCTGCTGACCCGGGCGCCGCTGATGGACGCCGCCCGCGCGGTGCTCTGGCTCACCGGCAGCCTGGACGGGCGGGGCTGGGCCAACGCCGGGCCGCTGCTCGTCGTCCTGGTCGTGCTGGCGCCCGTGGTGCTCATCGGATGCGGCACGGCGCTGCGGATGATGGAGTTGGGTGACGACACGGCCAGTGCCCTGGGCGTGCCGGTGCGCCGGCTGCGCCTGGTGCTGCTCGCGGCGGCGGTGCTGCTGGTCTCGTTCGCGGCGGCCGCCGCCGGGCCGGTGTCGTTCGTGGCGCTGGTCGCGCCGCACGTGACGAAGCGGCTGACCCGGGCGCCCGGCCCGAACCTGCTGCCGTCGATGGCCGTCGGTGCGGCGCTGCTGGTCGGCGCCGACCTGGTGGCCCAGCGCGCGTTTCCCGGGCACCAGCTTCCGGTCGGCGTGGTGACCGGAGTGATCGGCGGCGGCTATCTGGTCTGGCTGCTGGCGATGGAACGCCGGGCGGGCCGGCTGTGAACACCCGCGACGCCCTCGAAGGAGCACCCATGCACCCCGGCAGTTCCCGGCTCGGCGGCACCGCGCTGACCCTCGCCTACGACCAGCGCACCATCACCGAGAACCTGACCGTCGCGGTACCCGACAACTCGTTCACGGTGATCATCGGGCCGAACGCGTGCGGCAAGTCGACGCTGCTGCGCGCGCTGTCCCGGATGCTGCGCCCGAGCGCCGGCACCGTGCTGCTGGACGGGCGGGACATCCACGATCTGCCGGCCCGCAAGGTGGCCCGCACGCTCGGCCTGCTCCCCCAGTCGTCGATCGCGCCGGACGGGATCACCGCCGCCGAGTTGGTCGCCCGGGGCCGCTATCCCCACCAGGGGCTGCTGCGGCAGTGGTCGCGCGAGGACGAACGGGTGGTCGAGGAGTCGATGGCCGCGACCGGTGTCGACGACCTCGCCGACCGGTCGGTGGACGAGCTGTCCGGCGGGCAACGGCAGCGGGTGTGGATCGCCATGGCGTTGGCCCAGCAGACCCCGCTGCTGCTGCTCGACGAACCCACCACGTACCTCGACATCGCCCACCAGATCGAGATCCTGGACCTCTGCGCCCGGTTGCACGAGGAGCAGGGGCGCACGCTGGTCGCGGTGCTGCACGACCTGAACCACGCGGCCCGCTACGCCACGCACCTGATCGCCATGCGCGACGGGCGTGTGGTGGCCGCCGGGGAGCCGTCGTCGGTGGTCACCGCCGACCTGGTGGCGGAGGTGTTCGGGCTGCCCTGCCGGGTCATCGACGACCCGGAGACCGGCACCCCGCTGGTCGTGCCGGCGGCCCGGCGTCGCGCCACCACCCTCGCCCCGGAACCGGCGTGAACGAACGCGGCGACGCCCGGCGTTTCCGTGACCCGTGGGGCGTGCCGCACCTGCGTGCCGGCGACCCGCTCGCGTTGGTGGCGGCGCAGGGTCGGGTGACCGCGTACGACCGGGCCTGGCAGATCGAGGTGGAGCGGCACCGCGCCCAGGGCACCAGTGCCGCCTTCCTCGGCGTCGACGCGCTCGCCTGGGACCGGTTCGCCCGGCAGGTCCGGCTCGACGACACGGCTCGCCGCTGCCACGCGGCGCTCGACCCGGCGACCGCCGAGTGGGTGGGCGCGTACGTGGCCGGGGTCAACGACGGTCTCGCCGCCGGGGCGGCCCGCGCGCCGGAGTTCGCCGCCACCGGGCTGACACCGGGCCGGTGGGAGCCGTGGACGCCGCTCGGGGTCTGGTTGGGCCACCACATCCTGTTCGCGGGCTTCCCCGGCAAGTTCTGGCGGGAGCACGTGGCGCAGCAGTTCGGCCCGGAGGCGGTCGACGTGTTCGCGACCGACGGGCCGTCCGTCGCCGGCAGCAACGGTTGGTTGCTCGCCGCCGAACGCACCGGCACCGGCGCGGCGCTGCTCGCCGGGGATCCGCACCGGTTCTTCGAGGATCCGGGCGTCTACCAGCAGATCCGGCTGGCCTGCCCGGAGTACGACGTGGTCGGGTTGGCGGTGCCCGGTGTGCCGGGCATCGCGCACTTCGGGCACACCGGGGCGGTGGCCTGGGCGATCACCAACGCGATGGCCGACTACCAGGACCTGTACGCCGAGCGGCTGCGGCGGGACGGCGAACAGGTGCAGGCGCTCGGCCCGGACGGTTGGCGGGCCGCGCACTCCCACCTGGAGACGATCGAGGTGGCCGGGGCGGACCCGGTCGAGGTCGAGGTGGTGGAGACCGACCGGGGTCCGGTGATCGTCGGTGGGCCGGACGACGGGACGGCCATCAGCCTGCGCTATCCGCCCCGGGTCCGCGCGGAGCTGGGCTTCGCGACGCTGCCGGAGTTGCTGAGTGCCCGCACCGTGACCGATGTGGACCACGCGCTGCGGCACTGGGTGGAGCCGGTCAACGTGGTGCAGGCCGCGGACACCGGCGGCGGGCTGTTGCACCGGGTCGCCGGGGCGGTGCCGGTACGGCATCCGGACAACTGTCGACGGGTGGTCCCCGCGTGGGACGTCGAGCACGCGTGGCAGGGCTGGTACGCGCCGATGCCCCGGGCCACGGTGGTCGGCCGGGCGGTGATGGCCAACGAACGAGGGTTGGCGGCACCGCTCGGGGTCGAGTTCGCCCCGCCGCACCGGGCGCACCGGATCGCCGAGCTGCTCGACGCCCGTTCCGGCTGGACGGCCGACGAGCTGGCCACTGTGCACACCGACACGTACCTGGGCGCGGCCGGGCCGCTGCTGACCGTGCTGGAAGGTCTGACCGGGCTCGGCCCGGCCGCCACCGCGCTGCGCGAACGGCTGCTGGGCTGGGATCGCCGGATGGCCGCCGACAGCACCGACGCGGCGCAGTTCGCCATCCTGCGGGCCGCTGTCGTACGTCGGCTCGCCGCCCATCCGGCGCTGGCGGCGTTGGCCGAGCCGCCCGCGTACCCGGAGGTGTTCGCGCCCTGGTTGGCGCTGACGCCGCGCGTCGGTTACGCGCTGGAGCACCTGCTCGGCGCGGTGCCGCTGCCCGGCGTGGACGTGGCCGCGCTGGTGCGTGCGGCGGCCGAGGAGGTCGCCGGCGCGGCGGAAGGCCCGGTGCGCTGGGGGGATCTGCACCGGCTGGCGGCGTGGCGGGCGTTGCCCCACCCGGACGCGGGGCCGGGCCCTCGACTCGACGGCGACCACGACTGTGTGCTGGCCACCTCCAGCGTGCCCGGGGTCACCCACTGGTGCTTCCGGGGGCCGGCGGCGCGCTTCGTCTGGGACCTGGCCCGACGCGAGGACAGCCGTTGGGTGGTCCCGCTGGGCACCTGCGGGGTGCCCGGCGACGCACACCACGACGACCAGAGCCCCGCCTGGCTGTCCGGGGAGCTGCTGCCGGTGATCACCGACTGGAATCAGCTCGCCGAGGAGCACGACTGACCAACCGGCTGCCGGCTCACCTCGCGGGCACGCCGAGGGTGGTCAGCTCTGCCAACCGGTCCAGCTGCTCCGGGTCGGACAGGGCGGAACCGACCGCCACCACCCGCACGCCGGCCTGCAGGAACGCGCCGGCGTTGCCCGCGTCCAGGCCGCCGGTCGCGACGAACCGCAGCTGCGGCAGCGGACCGGCGACGGCCTTGAACCAGGCGGGCCCGAGAGAGATCGCGGGAAACGCCTTGAGCCAGGTGAGGCCGTGCCGCAGCGCCTGCTGGGCCTCGGTGGGGGTGGCCACGCCGGGCAGGTGCGGCAGGCCACGCGCGGCGGCGGCGTCGGCGACCGCGAGGTCCAGGCCGGGCGCGACGGTGAACGCGGCACCCGCGTCGGCCGAGGCGGCGACCTGCTCGACGTCGAGCACGGTGCCCGCGCCGACGATCCGCCCGCGCTCGGTGCCCGCCTGGACGGCGGCGCGCAGAGCCGGCACCGCCTCGGCGGTGGCCACCGGAACCTCCACCACGTCGATGCCGAGGTCCCAGGCCCGCTCGGCGAGCCGGACCGTCTCGGCGACCGGCAGGCCGCGGAGGATGGCCATCACCCGGGCGCCGCCGAAGATGTGGTCGAAATCCGCTGTGGTCATGGTCCACTCCATCCGAGATCGCGGTGAGTCTGTTGGCTGCTGGCCCGATCGGGAACCGACGACTCAGACCCGCGCTGGCGCGCCGGTCAGGTCGAGCGGCGACCAGGCCTCGTCGGGGGCGGCGAGCAGCCTCTCGAACCAGGCCCACGGCGGGACCGGGGCGTTGTCGCCGCTGCTGGTCAACGCCTGCGCCGCGACCAGGTGGCCGAGGCGCAACCGCCGCACGGGATCCAGGTCGCGCAGCAGCCCGGCGAGGTAGCCGGCGGCGAACGCGTCGCCGGCGCCGACCGGCTCCACCACGGCCACCCGGGGAGCGGGCACGAAGACCGGCTCGGCGTCGCGGGACATCGCGGTGGCACCGACCGCGCCGTCCTTGACCACCACCGTCTCCGGATCGGGCAACAGCCGGCGTACGGCCAGCGGGTCGGTGGTGCCCCACAGCGTTTCCGCCTCGTCCTGGCCCACGAAGACCAGGTCGCAGCGGTTGGCGAGGTCACGCAGCACCGGCGCGGCCTGCTCGGCGGGCCACAGCCGGGCCCGGTGGTTGACGTCGAAGCTGACCAGCGACCCCGCCAGCGGGCGGGCGGTCGCCGCGTGCTCGACCAGCGCCCGGCAGGACGCGGAGAGCGCCGGGGTGATGCCGGACAGGTGCAGCACCCGGGCGCCGGCCAGCCCCGGGTCGGCCAGCGTCTCCGGGGCCATCCGGGAGGCCGCCGACCCGGCCCGGTAGTAGTGCACGGCGGTGCCCTCCGGGCCCGGGTCCTTGACGTACAGACCGGTGGGGGCGGCCGGGTCCACGACGACCTGGTCGACCCGGACGCCGGCGGCGGCGACGTGCCGGACGACGGCCCGGCCGAAGGGGTCGTCGCCGACCCGGCTGACCCAGGTCGCCCGGTGCCCCAGTCGGGCCAGGTAACCGGCCACGTTGGACTCCGCGCCGCCCACCGAGACGGCGACACGATCGGCGTGCTCCAGCGGCTCACCCGGCGCGGGGCAGAGCACCACCATCGTCTCGCCGACCGCGACCACCTCGACCAGCGGGGAGCCGTCCGGAACGGACGCCAGGTCAGGTCGGTGGTCGGTCGGCATGGGCGCACACGTCCTCGCGGCGAGAGTCCTGGGCGCCGCCGAGCCTATGGTGTCCCGCGTGAGCCGGGCAACCCGGCGCCGAGGGTCAGGGCAACGTCAGCCCGTACGCGGCCAGCACCTCCGCGATCGGCTGGTAGTAGGTGGTGCCACCGGAGGTGCAGTTGCCGCTGCCGCCGGAGAGGATGCCGAGGATGGTGCCGGTGGAGGCCGCGTAGAGCGGTCCGCCGCTGTCCCCCGGCTCGGCGCAGATGTTGGTGCGGATCAGGCCGTAGATCACGCCGGTGGAGTAGTTGACGGTCTGGTTCAGACCGGTGACGGTGCCGCACCGCACCCCGGTGGTCACACCGCTGCGACACACCGCCTGACCGACGTACGCGTTGCCGGGGCCGTAGATGGTCAGCAGCCCGGGGTAGGTGTAGACGGCGCTGGGATGCGCGATCCGCCCGGTGTAGCGGATCAGCCCGTAGTCGTTGCCGGGGAAGCTGGTGGCGGTGCGGGTGCCCAGCACGGTGGTCTGGGCGCTGTCGGCGTACCAGGTGCTGGCGGTGGTGGTGCAGTGCCCGGCGGTGACCACGTAGTAGGTGCTGCCGTTGCGCACGTTGGCGCCGAGCGAGCAGCGAGCGCCGCCACCGTAGATGCCCTGCCCGGCGGCGATCAGGGTGCGCAGGGTTCCGGGTTCGCGGCGCAGCAGCGCGCCGGCCCGGTCGGCCGTTGCCCGCAGCGCCCTCAGCTCGGCGGGGGTCACGGTGTCGTCGACGGTGAGGGTCATCCGGCCGGTGGCGGGGTCGAGGCCCCAGGCGGTGCCGGCGGTGCGTACCCCGGCCAGCATGGCCGCCGGGTCGGCGGCGGGCGCGGCGGCCCGGTCGGGGACGGAGGCCTGTGCCGCGCCGGGTGCGACGAGCAGGAGGACGGTCAGGACGAGGGCGACGAGCGGGGAGCGGCGCATCCAAGCCTCCGCAGAGATCGAGATAGGTGGATGTCGTTCAGCATCGCCCGGCGTCCGACGCGGTGGCAACCTGCGGCCGTCCTCTTCCCCGATCCGCGAGAATCGCCGATCCGGGGACGGGTCGCGCCGACGCCGCCGATAATCCTCGGGAGACGGCGGGAGGCCGGGCATGACCACCGGAGGCACCGCGGCACTGGTACGCCGCCCGGACGGGTCGACCCGGGCCACGCTGCTGGAGTTGCTCTTCGACGTGGTCTTCGTGGCCTCGCTCGCGCTGACCTCGACGCTGCTCGCGGGACACCACTCCTGGTCCGGCGGCGCGATGGTGCTGCTGATGCTGACGGCGATCTGGTGGACCTGGTCGGTCACCTCCACCACGACCGAGTTCTACGACCCGCAGCAGCGCCCGATCCAGCTCATCCTGATGGTCGCCATGGTCGGGTCGGTGGGGATGGCGGCGTCGTTGCCGATGGTCTCCGACGGGCACGCGATGGTCTTCGCGATCTCCTACGTCGGCACGCACGTGATTCGCGGCATCGTCCTGGTCACGTCGTTGCACCGGCAACGACACCGATCGGCCATGATCCGGGCCATCCGGTTCCTGTTCTGGTTCGTGGTGTCCGGCGTCTTCTGGATCACCGGCGCGGTGTCCGGCACGGTGAACTGGGGCCTCTGGACCATCGCCATCACGATCGACCTGGTCTCCGCGGCGGCCCGCTACCCGACTCCCCGGGTGGGTCGGGTGCCTCTCGACCAGTACGAGCGCACCACCGGGCACCTGGGTGAGCGGTACCAGCAGTTCGTCATCCTGGCCCTCGGCGACATCATCCTGGTGCCCACTCTGCAGGTCAGCAAGGGCGAGCTGGCCGGGCTGCGGGTCACCGCACTGTTCGGCGCGTTCGCCATGATGCTGCTGCTCTGGCAGGTCTACGTCTTCCGGGCCGGCGAGTTGCTGGAGGCCGGGGCCGGGCCGAAGTCGGGCCGGCCAGCCCGGTTGGCTCCGTACACCCACCTGGTGATGCTGGTCGGCGTGGTCGGCACGGCGGCCTCGTTCGATTTGGTCGTCACCCGGCCGACCGGCACGACGCCGGTGGGGTGGCTCATATTGATCATGGGCGGCCCGGCGCTGTTCGTGATCGGCCGCATCCTGTTCACCCTGCTGATATCCATGGTCGTGCCGTGGCGGCGAATGTTCTGGCTGCCCCTGCCGCTGCTGGCGCTGCCGTGGGCAGGAAAGTGGCCGCCGGTGCTGGTCACCGCGGTCGTGGCGCTCGGGCTCGCCGGTCACGTCCTGAGCCCCGGAGCCGTCCGGGAGACCACACCGGGCCTGCGGATGCGGCGATCCGACGACTGATCTCCGCCGGTCAGGCGATGTGTCGGCCGGCCCACTCGGCGAGATCCCGGGCACACGCGTCCACCGACTCCTTCCAGGTCCGCGCCGCGCCCTCGCCCGCCTCGTCGCTGACCTGCTTGACCACCCGGCACGGCACACCGGCCTGCGCGGCGGCCCACGCCACCGCGTACCCCTCCATGTCGACCAGGTCGGCGCGCTGCGCCAGCCGGTCCCGGGCGGCGTCGTCGGCCACGAACGTGTCACCGGTGGCCAGCACCGCGCCCTCGGTGGCCAGCGACAGCGGTGCCCCGTAGGTCTCGCCGGTGAGCGTGCGCAGCAGGTCGGTGTCCAGGTCGTGCTGGAGGACGGTGGCGACCTCGTGGATGCCGGCCAACCCGGGGCGCAACGCCCCGGCCGTGCCCAGGTTGAGCAGCAGGCGGGGTCGTGGCCCGGCGGCCAGCACCGCGGCCACCGCGCTGGCGGCGTTCACCTTGCCCATGCCGGTGAGCAGCACCGGCAGGTCGGGTGGCAGGTAGCGGGCCTCCTCCCCGACGGCGAGCACCACCAGCGGACGATCGGCGCGGACCGTACCCCGAAGATTCACCGGAGCATCGTACGAGCCGGCTCCTCGGCCACCAACCGCACCCAGCCACCGCTCAGCGGGGACGCATCGCGCGTTCAGCCGGGTGCGGCAGGCTGAACCGGCGAGCAACCGGGCGACGGCGGTCCCGGTCCGCCGACGGAGAGGTGACGACGGTGTACGACGGACAGGAGTTCCTGCGCGACAACCGCTGGTGCCTGAGCCGGCGCGGTCTGCTGACCGGGGCGGGCGCTCTCGGTGCCGCCGGGCTGCTGAGCGCCTGCGGCGCCGGTGACAGCGCGACTGGCGGTCCGGCGTCCGCTGCGCCCGGCACCGTGCTGGCCCGCACCGGGGACGTTCCGGTCGGTGGCGGCACGGTCGCCGAGGGCGTGCTGGTCGTCCAGCCGGAAGCCGGCTCCTTCAAGGCCTACGACGCGACCTGCCCGCACCAGGGCGTCCGGGTCGGCGCACCCCGCGACGGGGTGATCACCTGCCCCGCGCACAACTCGACCTTCTCCCCCGGCGACGGTGCCCGACTGGGCGGCCCCGCCACGAAGGGCCTGACGGAGATCCCGGTCCGCGTCGACGGCACGACCATCGTGCGCGCCTGACGTTCGGTCAGTCTTCGGCGAAGCGGTAGAGCACGAAGTCCTTCTCCGCGCCGCACGCGATCACGTGGGTGTTCCAGGAACAGGACGCGCTGCGGACGTTCTTCAGCTCGCCCAACTCGTCCACCTCACCGGACTCGGCCCACACACCGGCCAGTACGCGGTTGTCCGCGACCACGCTGGGCGCCTTGGCGAAGACCAGCAGGTTGCCCTCGTCCAGCCGGACCGCCACACCGCCCCGGTCGGACAGCACCGGCTTGCCGGCGGCGTCGAAGAGGGTGACGGTCGGGTCCGGGTACTCCCGTTGGGCGAGCACCTGCTCACCCAACGGGACCAGGTCGGTCACGCCCGGCGCCGACCAGTGGATCGAGGGTTCCCCCTCGGTCGCCGCCACCACCTCGGTGCGAGCGACGTCGTTGTTCGGCACCTGCAACAGGCAGGCCCGCCGCTCGCCGCAGGCCACCAGCCCCTTCGGGCGGTAGTCGTCGTTGCCCGCCCGGTGCAGCACCACTGGCGCCGCGTCGGAACCCAGGTCGTACGAGAGCAGCTGGTACCCGCCGTCGTTGGCGGCCACGTACAGGCGGTCCTCGTGCGCGAACACCAGGTCGTCCAGGTCGGCGACGCTGCCCCACCGGCGCAGCACCTTGCCGGACGCCATGTCGAGCAGCCGCACCGACCGGTCCGCGCCGACCTGGATGAGCCGCCGCCCCTTGCCCGTCCACGAGTTGCGGGGCGTGCCGTCGAGGAAGGCCGGCCCGCCCGCCGCCTTCGCGGTGCCCACCGGCCGGACCACGGTGCGGCTGCCGTCGTACTGGTCGCGGGGGTTGGCCTGGGTCCACTTCTGGGTGCCGTTGCTCAGGCGCAGGCCGACCAGTTGGGCCGCGGTCCGGTCCACGACCACCGCCGTGTCGTCGGCGAAGTGGACGGTGTCGTCACCACGGACCGCCCGCTGCCAGCGCTGTGCGCCCGTACGCGCGTCGAGCACGGCCAGCGGGCGCGGGGTGCTGTCGCCCGGCGCGTCGGCGAGGACCGCGACCGCCCCCGGGACGGCGATGATCGCCTCCCAGTCGTCGGCCCGCGCGTCGGTCTGCTTCCGCCACAGCTCGTCGCCGGTGCCGGCGTCGACGGCCACCACCTCCAGCCGGTCGTCCGGCAGCGGGAACCCGAGGTAGGCCCGGTCACCGAGCATCGCCGTCCACATGCCGGCCGGCCGCTCGGTCCCGGCCGGAGGCCGGGACAGTTCACGCAGCGACCCGAACTCCAGATCGGGGTAGCGGTCACGGGTCAGGTAGATCGTCGCCGCGGCACCCACCCCGACCAGGGCCAGCACCGCGCCGAGCACCACCCAGCGCGCCCGCCGCCAGCGCGGCCCACCCGCCGGCGGGTTCGGGACCGCTCCGGCCCAACCCGGCCCGGGAGGCGGGCCCTCCGGCGGGGTCGACCCCGGCCAGGGCTGCGACGGTACGACCGGCGCGGCGGCTCCGGCCGGCGCGGGAGGTGGGCTCACGGGGCTAGGTGCGGGCGGGCTCACAGGGCCCGGTGCGGGCGGTGGTCCCGCGTACGCCGGGGCGGGCAGCGGCTTGCGCAGCGGCAGGTCGGTCAGCGCGCCCTCGGCCACCGGCAGCTCCGGCTGGTCCAGCACGGTCGGGGCGACCCCCAGCTCGGCGTGCAGCATCCGGGCCACCAGCGGGATCCGCGACGAGCCGCCGACGAGGAACAGCCCGGCGAGCTGATCGGGGCTGAGACCGGCCGCGGCGATCACCTCCCGGGCCCGCTCCACCGCCCGACGCAGCAACGGCGTGGCCGCCCGCTCGACGTCCGCCCGGGTCAGCTGGACCGTCTCGGCCACCCCGGGCACGGCGACCGGCGCGACAGTGGAGCGGGACAACGTCTCCTTCGCACCCCGTACCTCGTCCCAGAGCCGCACCTGGTCGCGGCGCTGCGCCGGGTCGGCGGGCCGGGTCAGCCGGGCCCACTGCGCGGCGTGCCGTTCACCGACCAGCTCACCGACGCGCCGCACCAGGGCGGCGTCGAGGTCCAGACCGCCCAGGTCGGGCAGGCCACCGTCGGCGACCACGCTGAAGCCGGAGTCACCCCACGGGTCGGCGCCCTCGTTGCGCAGCACCGCGACGTCGAGCGTGCCGCCACCGAAGTCGAACACCGCGATCGCGCCGCCGACCGGCACCGGGCGATGCAGCACCTGCGTGTAGTAGCGGGCGGCGGCCACCGGCTCCCGCAGCAGCCGGGTGCCCGGCGGCGTCGGCCCGGCCAGGGTGTGCTCGGCCACCTGCGGCCACCCCGCCAGCAGCAGGGCGTCGGCGAGCACCTGCCGTCGCGTCGCGTCCCAGGCGGCCGGGCAGGTGAGAACGGCCGGGGGCAGGAAGCCGACGGTGCCCACCGCGGCCCGCGCGACCGACGCCAGCACCGCGGCGAGCAGGTCGGCCGGCGGGTACGAGCGGTCGCCGAGCACAATGGTCGGCTCGTCCACCCGGCGCTTCGGGTTCGCCTCGAACCGGGCCGGGTCCGCCTGCGCCAACCGCCGGGCGTCCCACCCGGTGTGCAGGGTGCCGTCCGGGGCGGCGTACACAGCGGAGGGACTGAGCGGTTGACCGTCCATCAACAGCGGGCGGGTGCGCCCGTCGGGCCAGCGCAGCACCGCGACCGTGTTGGACGTACCAAGGTCGACGCCGAGGGCGAAACCCTCGTGCTGGCCTGCCATCTGCCCGATACCTCCGCGGCGACGAGGGGAACTCGACCCCGCATCGTACGCAGGCCCCGCCGCCGTGCTGATCACTCGGTCAGGGGACGGTCGGGATCGTCCGCTCAGTGCGTGGAACGTTCGCCGACGACCTCCCCTTCGCTGCTCTCCCCGGTGGGGCGGAAGCCGAGCTTCAGGTAGAACTGCTCCGGGCCGTCCGCACCCGGATGCCACGTCGTGAAGACGCGGTCGTGCCCTCGTCCGCGAGCTTCCGCACGGACGGCGTCCACCGCGAAGCGGCCGTACCCGCGGCCCTGGTGCTCGGCGGCGATGTTCAGCCGCCACAGGCCCGAGCGCAGGTCGTCCGGTCGGGCCGGGTCCCACACGATGTCGAAGAAGCCCATCAGGAAGCCGACGATGTCGTCACCCTCGACGATCAGACGTGGCCACGCGACCTCGGGCTGCGCGTACGCCTCCGCGAGGGACCAGGCGACCGGGGACGAGAACTTTTCCTGGTCCGGCCGCACACTCACCCGGCATGCGGCTTCGACGTTGTCCGGGGCGATCTGCACGAGTCGCGGCACACCGGCCACCCTATCGAGGCAGGCCGGGCCGTCGAGCAGCCACCGCAAGCCGATCTGGAACCAGGTGTCGAGGTCGGTGTCGGGGCTGCGCGCCGTGACGGCCGCCGCGTGCGCTCGGCCGGCCGACCAGGTCGACCTACCGAACAGCGATATACCTCAGAGTCATATTCATACCTCTGAGGCATATCGCTCATCACCCCACCCGCCCCGAGAGCGGTGGCCGACGGTCACCGCGGGGAACGACCCGTACAACCGCAGCGATCGGCCTCCCGTCATCCTCTGCGGCAACGAGGGCAAACCCGGCGATCAGATCGTCTGTGCCGCGCGCATCAGCCGGAGCTGGCCGATCTCTGCGACGTTCTTCATCAACTCGGAGTTGACCCAGCCGACCGTGTGCGTGACCGTGTGGTCGGTCTCGTTCTGCCACGGGAACGTGGCGACGCTGTCGAGGTCGGCCCCGGTGAGACTGTCGAGCAGAGCCACCCACTCGGTGCGCAGCCCTCGCAGCCAGCTGACGGTCGGCTCGCCCGCGCCTGGCCATGCGACGTCTGCGCGCTCGCGCGGTGATCGGCCTCGAAGATGATCCATGGTGACGGTCCACCACCAGCCGACGTGCCACGTCAGCCAGCCGATCGTCGGAACCGGAATCGGGTCGGGCTCGGTGTCGGCCCAGTCCGGGGTCCAGGTGCCCTCGGCGCTTCGCCGGACGGACCAGCAGTGCGGGGCCGGCTCCCAGAGGAAGTCGTCGGCTTCGAGTCGTTCGAGGTGGTACTCGAACAGCGCCCACGTCAGGTCGAACTGCCAGCGCAGGAGGGCAATGGACGTTACGGACATCCGAGGATTCTGTCGCTGCCCGAGCCCTGGGTCGAGCAGATATTCAGCCGCTGTGCGTGGACCCGCCCGCGTCATCAGCAGCCGAATCCGGCGGGACGTCGGTGCAGCGCGCGGAGAGGGCGTAGCGGAGCAGGACCACGTCGCCGATCTGGCGGGCCTCGGCCAGCCGGGCGCGGCGGCCCGGGTGCCAGGGGAAGCGACCCTCGCCGACGAACCGGGGCGCCCGCCCGTCGCCGACGAAGAACGGGGCGACCACCAGGTGCAGCTCGTCGGCGAGACCGGCGGCGAGGAACTGGGCGTGCACCGTCCCGCCGCCCTCCACCATCAGCCGCTGCACGCCCCGCGCGGCCAGGTCGGTCAACAGCCATCCAGGGTCGACCGGCTCGCCCGCGTCGATGACGGTGGCCAGGCGACCGAGGCGCTCCCGGGTCTTCTCGACCGCGTCGGTGGCGCAGTAGACGAGCCGGGTCGAATCACCGGCGGTAAAGAAGCGGGCGGTCGGATCGAGATCACCCTGGGCGGTCAGGGTGACCTTGGTGGGTGATTCGGGTCGGCCGGACGCGGCCCGCTCGGCCCGCCGACTCGGCGAGCGCACCAGCAGCCGCGGGTCGTCGCGGCGGACGGTGCCGGCGCCGACCAGGATCGCGTCGCAACTGGCCCGGACCCCGTCGACCCGGTCCAGGTCGTCGTCGTTGGACAGCAGCAACCGTTGCTCGGAGGCGTCGTCGATGTAGCCGTCGATCGAGGCCGCGCAACTGAGCAGCACGTACGGTCGCGGGGGCTCCGGCCGGCAGCTCATCGGGGGCCAGCCCGGTCGGAGGTGCCACTCGTGAGCGCTTCCGCCGCCTCGGCCTCCGCCGCCTTGGCCGCCTTTGCCGCCAGGTAGTCGGCGTTGGCCGGGGAGAGGAACACGCTGGTGGGCACCCGCTCGGCGACGTCCACGCCCAGCCTCGTCAGCTGCTCGGCCTTGTCCGGGTTGCTGCTGAGCAGTCGGATCCGCGGCACGTCCAGCGTGGCCAGCATCTGCGCGGCGGCGGTGTAGTCCCGCTCGTCCTCGCCCCGACCCAACGCCACGTTGGCCTGGTAGGTGTCCAGCCCGGCGTCCTGCAACGCGTACGCGTCGAGTTTGGCGTACAGGCCGATGCCGCGACCCTCCTGGCGCAGGTAGAGCAGGAAACCGCCGGCTTCGGTGATCCGCTGCACCGCCTCGCGCAACTGCGGCCCGCAGTCGCAGCGTTGGCTGCCGAACACGTCGCCGGTCAGGCACTCGCTGTGCGGGCGGACCAACGGGGGCTCTCCCCCGGCGGCGAGCCGGTCCAGCGCGCCCGCCCAGTCGCCGAGACCGAGTGCGAGGTGCTCCCGGCCGTCCACCAGGCCCTTGAACGAGAACACCCGGACCGTCGTGGAGTAGCCGTCGGGAAACGTCAATGGCACCGTGACCTGCGTGCGGATCGTGGCGACCGGCAATGCTTCGGGCATGGGACTCCTCTGTCCGGCGCCACCGACGCGCGGCGACGCGTACGTCTCACAACCGACTCAACAGCCGCCGACGGGGGCGGCTTCCCGGGCGGCGGCCGGAACTCGGTTGCGCCGGGCCAGCAGCACGGCGGCTCCGGGCAGGCTGGCGACCAGGATCAGTGCACCGTAGACGGTCGCGGTGGCGACGCCCTCGGCCGCGCTGAGGCCAGCCGCGCCGAACACCCACGCGGCCACCCCCTCGCGAGGGCCGAAGCCGGCGACGTTCAACGGCAGGCCCATGGCGAGCAGGGCGAGCAGCGTCAACGGCAGCAGTCGCGACAGCGGGGCGTCCGATCCGGCGGTACGTGCCGCCACCAGGAAGGTGGCCAGGTGACCGGCGACCATCACCGCGGAGGCGATCAGCACGCCGAGCCAGGTGCGCCGGGCCAGCAGCCCGGACCGCACGTCCGCCACGGCGGTGCGCATCGCCCGCGCCCAGCGCGAGGGGCCGGCGTTCGGCACGGCCCGGGCCAGCAGCACGGTGACCAGCGCACCCGCGACCAGCAGCCCGGCGGCGACGGGCAGGTACGGCCGCACCGGGGACGGGAAGGCCGCGAGCACCACCAGCGCGACGCCGACCAGCACCACCTGCCCGGCGGTGCGCTCCCAGACCACCGCACGGATGCCCCGGCTGACGTCACCGGCGTCCCGGCCGTGGCGGACCGCCCGGTGCACGTCGCCGAGCACCCCGCCGGGAAGGGTGGCGTTGAGGAACACGGCCCGGTAGCAGTGCGCCACTGCGGTCGCCAGCGGCAGCCGCACGCCCAGGCCACCGGCGACCAGGCTCCACCGCCACGCCGCGCAGACCGTGGTGAGCACACCGATGACCAGCGCCGCAGCCAGCGCCGGCGCGTCGATCAGCCGCACCCCGGCGAGGAACGGGCCGGTGCCCACCTGCCACAACAGGACGGCGAGCAGACCCACCCCACCGACCACTCGTGCCCAGGCCCAGAACATCGGCGTCGGCCCTCCCCTTGAAGATCGTCCACTTGCCCTAGTCCACGTACCCAGGGTGAGAACGGTTCATCCGTCGGCGAGGAGGTCACTGTGCTCGACCAGGACGGTGAGCCGCCCGGCCGCCGCGTCCGCCAGCCGACGCCGGGCGTACGCCTCGGCCGGCGTGGCCAGGTCGGGACGCTGCTCGCAGGCCGCGCCCAGCCAGCCCCGGAACCACTCGGCGGCCAGGTCGGCGTGCTCCGGGCCGAGTCGCCACGGGCTGGGCCGTTCCCGCACCTCCACGCCCCGCCGGGCGAACGCGGCGGCGGTGGCGGTGACGGCGTCCGGACCGAGCAGCCGCCGGCCGCCGACCGTACGCCGTTGGTGGTCGTTGAACGCGGCCTCGACCACCGCGTCCAGCGGGTCGGCCGGGGTGAACCGGACCCGCCCGGTCACCGAGAGGGCGAAGAGGGTCGGCCGGCCCACGCAGGCGGCCACCACCCGGTCGATCTCGTCGGCGCTGAGCATGTCCAGCAGCGCGGACGCTGTGAACAGGGAAGCATCGGCCAGGTCGGCGGCGCTCAGCCGGGTGAGGTCACCGCAGCGGGTGCTCACGGTGACCGGGGCGCCGTCGGCGGCGGTCACCCCGGCCATGCCCTCGGCGGCGCGGGCCAGCAGGTCGGCGTCCCGGTCATGCAGCACCCAGTGCTGCGGGCCGGGCAGGCGGGGTGCCACCCAGCGGCTCATCGAGCCGGTGCCGCTGCCCAGGTCGTGGATCACCGTCGGGGCGTCACCGGCCAGTCGGGGGCGAACGGCGTCCAGCAGGTCCTCGGCACGCGCCGCCGCGTCGGCCGGCTCCCGCAGTCGCAGCCAGTCGGCGAACGGCAGGGTCTCCTCGACGGTCATCCCGCCACCTCCTCCAGCGCGGCGGCCAGCAACGCGGTGGTCACCGGCCAGTCGGTCAGGGTGTCGCGCCGGGCCAGAGCGGCACGCCGCAGTCGGGCCCGCAGCGGGTCGTCGGTCAGCCAGCGGGTCAACGCGTTGGCCAGCGCGGCGGGGTCGTCCGGGGCGACGAGCAGGCCCGGCCGGTCACCGCCGGGCGCGTGGCCGAGCGCCTCCGGCAACCCGCCGACCTCGGTGGTCAGCACCGGCAGGCCGCGCGCCAGCGCCTCGGTGACGACCATTCCGTACGTCTCGCCCCGCGACGGCAGGACCAGCAGGTCGGCGTCGGCGTACGCGGCGTCCAGCGCCGCTCCGGTCAGCGGACCGGCAAGTCGCACCCGCTCCGTGAGGCCGGCGCCGGTGAGCCGTTCCCGCAGCCGACGCACGAGGTCCGGCTCCCGGACCAGGGTGCCCGCGCACACCATCGACCAGCGCAGACCGACCAGCGTGGACAGCGCGTCGACCAGCACGTCGTGCCCCTTGTGGTGGGTGACGGCCGCGACGCAGAGCAGCCGGTCGCCGGTGACCGAGCCGTGCGCCGGCGGTGCCGGGCGCACCCCGGGAGGCGCCGCCCGAATCCGGTCGGCGAGCGCCGGATGGCGCGTCACCAGGTGACGGCGGGTCCAGTCGCTGGTGGTGACGACGGCCCGGGCGGTGGTCAGCGCCCGGGCCTCCGCCTCGTCGTCGAACGGCAGGTGCACGAGGACGACAAGGCGCAGCCGGCGGGCATGCGGGGCGAGCAGGTCCGGCACTGCCGACGCGATCAGACCGTCGAGCAGCACCACGGCGTCGTCGGGCGTGGCGTCGAGCAGCTCGGCCAGGTTCGCCCGGTCGACCGGGCCGGGGTCCGGCCACGCGCCGGGCACCGGGTGCTCGCGCACCGACCAGCCGTGCTCGCCGAGCCCCGCGCAGACGCGCCGGTCGTACGTGTTGCCGCCGCTGGGAGTGGCCACGTCGTCGATGTCACCGGGCAGGACGACGTGCACCGTACGGAAGGTCGTGTCCGACCCGCCGGTGGACGCCGTCCGACCGGCATCGATCACAGCGACCGCTCGTAGCTCGCCCAGGCGATGTGCGACTCGTGCAGCGTGACGGTGATGCCGGTGAGGTCGCGTGCCCCCGCGCCCAGGTCACCGGCATGGACCCGCTCGACCAGCCGGTCCGCGATGGTGCGGGCCAACACCTCGGTGGTGGTGTTCACCCCGGCGAAGGCCGGCTCGTCGTCGAGGTTGCGGTAGGTCAGCTCGCCCAGCACGGCCCGCAGCTGCTCGGTGGCCAGGCCGATGTCGACCACGATGCCGTCGGCGTCCAGGTCGGGCCTACGGAACGTCGCGTCCACCACGAAGGTGGCCCCGTGCAGACGCTGGGCCGGGCCGAACACGTCGCCTGAGAAACTGTGGGCGATCATCATGTGATCCCGAACGGTCACGCTGAACACGGTCACTCCCCGTCGTCATAGGTGATGAGGTGGCAGAGCGCGGGCAGGTCGCCCGTGCTCAGTCTGGCAAGAACGTCGGGCAGCTCCGCGAACCGGGACGCGCCGGTGATCAGGGCGTCGAAGGCCGGGTCGTCGAGCAGGTCGAGGGCGAGCGCCAGCCGGTCGGCGTAGCTGCGCCGTCCCCGCCGGGCGGGCGCGACCATGCCGACCTGACTGCTGCGTACGCTCAGCCGGCCGGAGTGGAACGCCCCACCCAGCGACACCTGCACCTGGCGGTCGCCGTACCAGCTCAGCTCGATGACAGTGCCCTCCGGCGCGAGCAGGTCCAGCGAGCGTTGCAGGCCGGCGCCGGTGGCGCTGGCGTGCACCACGAGGTCCCGGTCGCCGGTCGCGTCGTCCGGTTGGGCGAACTCGACGCCGAGCGCGCCGGCCACCCCGGCCCGCCGGGCGTCGGTGTCGACCAGCTCGACGTGCACGCCGGGAAAGCGGGCGAGCAGCGCGGCGACACAGCAGCCCACCATGCCCGCACCCACGACGGTGACCCGGTCGCCGACCAGCGGCGCCGCGTCCCACAGCGCGTTGACCGCGGTCTCCACCGTGCCGGCGAGCACCGCCCGGGCCGGAGGCACCCCGTCCGGCACGGGCACCACGGCGCTGGCCGGCACGACGTACGCGCTCTGGTGCGGGTGCAGGCAGAAGACCGTGCGCCCGAGCAGGTCCGGCGGGCCCTGCTCGACCACGCCGACACTGAGGTAGCCGTACTTCACCGGGCCGGGGAAGTCACCATCCTGAAAGGGCGCACGCATGGCGGCGTGCTGGTCGGCGGGCACCCGGCCGGCGAAGACCAGCGTCTCGGTGCCCCGGCTGACCCCCGAGTACCGGGCCCGGACCAGCACCTCGTCGGGCCCCGGAGCGGGCAGCGTGACAGGCCGGATCTCGGCCGCGCCGGGCTCACGCACCCAGCAGGCGTACGCCTCGCGGTTCACCGTCGCGCACCTCACCTCTTACTTGAGGCCGCACCGAGCGGCCAGGCTTCCGTGCCCCTCCCGGGTTGTCGATCATAAACACGGAGCGGAGGTGTCCACAGTTCGACGTGGTGCGGTGATGGGCTGAGTGAGCACTTGGCCGGTACCGCTACCAGCGGTTGCGCGCCTCCTCGGCCCAGCCGACGAGCCCGTCGAGGCTCACCGTCATCCCGTCGTCCGTCTTCGCCCAGCCGGAGAAGTGCCCGAAACACTGGTGCGTCTCGTTCGCGACGACACCCAGGTTGGTGCGGGCCACCTTCTCGTGGAACGGCTGGAACTCGGCCTCGACCCGTTCCCCGCTGATCCGCCACGGGCGAAGCCAGTCCGACCGGTCGTAGGTCCAGCGCAGTTCCTCGCCGATCTTGTGCAGCCGGCCGTCGACGAACAGGCCGTTCTCGGTGACCCCGGTGCCGTCGGTCCACTGACCGCCGAGCTGGATCGCCCGTCCCGGCGCCGCACCGGCGGCCCAGTTCCACGTGATCGAGTACGGCCACCTGCCGCGACCGTGGTCCAGCACGGCGAACGCGTCCGGCCCACCGATCTCGTACGTCTGGCCGTGCAGTTCCAGCGTGCCGAGGACAGGGCGGCCGACGTCCTTGACCGTGTACTGGAATCGCGTAGGGCTCCACGGCACGACCACGCCGAGCGACTCGTGACCGGCCGGCAACGGCACGTCCACCTCCAGCCGCACTCCGGGGGCGCTCGCCGAGATGGCGGTGCCGTCCGGGCGCTGGGCGATCCGGATCGCCAGGCCTCCACCCTGTGCACGAACCTCGCCCACGCCGCTGTGCGGCGGTAGCACCGTCCCGCGCGCCAGCGGCACCACCACGTCGGCCTTCGTCTCGGTGCCGCTGTCCCGGTCGAGCACGTAGACGCTGTGCACACCGGCGTAGTCCAGCGACGAGGCGACCAGCCCGACGATGTGCCGCGGCGTCACGATGCCCCAGTACTCCCACCGCTTGGTCCGGCCCCAGCCGCGCAGATTCGCGGTGTGCAGCGGGCGACGGGTCCAGCCCACCGCCGCGGGATTCAGCCGCCCGTCCCGTTGGCACAGGTCGACAGGCGAGACGAGCTCACGTTCGTGCGTCACGAGCTGCACGATAGCCGCCGTCGCCCGCCGGCTTGACTGACCCATCGATGCACCCTACGGTCATACGACATCGGACATAGGATGTCATAGGATGTGGTGCATGCGGCAGCTTTGGCTGCTCCTGACTCTTTCTCTCCCATCGTCCTTGTAGCCGCTCCCGCCCACCCCATTGGTCTGGTGCGGCGACCCGACCCCGACCGCGGCCACGAACCCGCACGGGGCCGGAAGGAATCCCCTCGTCATCGGCCGCTTCAGCCCCACGCGGCCCGACGCTGCCGGGCGGCCACGGACATCGGCGTCCCTGGCCGCCCGGCATCCCCCTCAAGGAATAGGACCCCATGAAGCTGTCTGCCCTCGGCCGCATCGCTCTGGCCACAGGCATCGCCGTGCTGGCCACCGCCACGCTCCCCGGCACCCCCGCGGCCGCCGCTCCGGTGAAGCGGAAGATCCTCCCCGTTATGGTGGAGTTCAACGACGCTTCCTTCCAGTTTCCGGACAAGGTGAAGGCGTCCACGCCGGACACCTACTTCGGAGCGAAGAGCGACTCGGCCGCGTCTTTCCTGTCGGAGGTGTCGCGCGGGCAGTACACGGTGGTGCCCGCCGTCCCGGAACAGTTCCTCGGCCCGATCAAGCTGGACCTCAGCGCCGCCGGTTGCCCCCAGGGCAAGATCAACCAGATGACCCGGGAGGAACTCACCAAGCGGGGCTTGGTCGCGGGCAAGGACTACGAGAGCCTCTCGATCGTCTTTCCGGCACAGAAGACCGATTGCCCCTGGGCCGGCCTTGCCACCTTGCCCGGCCCGACCACCTGGATCAACCTGTACGGCACCGCCAGTGGCATCGACGTCGTCGGCCACGAACTGGGGCACAACCTGGGCTTCGGCCACCAGGGCCGCTTCCTGTGCACCGGCGGCAACCTGGGTGCCTGCAAGTCGGACGGCGGTAGTTCCAAGACCATCATGGGCGGTGGCGGCTGGGCGTCCGGCTTCTCCGCGCCCGAGTTGATCAGAGCGGGATGGCTCTCCGGCGGGGCGTCTCTCAAGGTCACCAAGTCGGGGACCTACACGCTGCGCTCCCTGCACGGCAAGGGCAGTGGCACCCGCGCCCTGGACATCGCGCTGGGCGGCGACCGGCTCGTCATCGAGTACCGCCACGCGGCCGGTAACTTCGACGCGAAGATCGAGGGCGTCCACGCCTACCGCGTTCCCAAGGGCTCCTACGGTGCGTCGTCACTCATCGACACCACGGTGGAGAACAAGACGGCCGGCAACAACGCACCGAGCAATACGGACGCCATCACCAAACTGACGGACAAGGCGAACAAGGTGTCCGTCGCCGTCGTCTCCTCCGGCGGTGGCCAGGCAAAGGTCAAGGTCGCGCTCAACGGTGACTCGCTCGCCGCCGTCGACGCGAGCCCCTCGAAGTCCCCGACCCCGACCCCCAGCGCCGCCACCCCCACCCCCACCCCCAGTGCGAGCGCGGCCACCGGCACGGAGGCCGAGACCGACGACTCGGAGCCGGTCACCGAGCTCGGCTCCGATGGGCTCACCGCCGTCGGCGACCGCTCGACCACCTTGCCGCTCGCCGCCGGCGGCGGTGCCGCCCTGCTGGCGGCCGGCCTGGGATTCCTCCTGCTGAAGCGTCGCCGCGGCAAGCACGCCTGACCGGCCTGTCGGGCCCCGGACGACCGCTCGCACGGCGGGCGACCGGGGCCCGGTCAGACGATCAGTCGAACTCCTCCACGTATTCCTCGGTGGGGCCCAGCTCGGGCCGGTCGCGCAGCTCCAGGACCGGGCCGAGCCGGTCGGTCTCCAGCACGACAACCGTGTTCTCGCCGGCGCGCAGCAGTGGCGCGGGGCAGTAGAGCGTCACCTGCGGGCCGATGTCCCAGTAGCGGCCCAGCAGGAACCCGTTGACCCAGACCAGGCCGTGCACCGAGCCGGGCAGGGCCAGGAAGGTGTCGGCCGGCTCGTCGATGTGCACTGTCGCGACCGCGAAGCCCGCACCGGTGCTGGCCGGTCCTGCACCGGTCGCGAGGCGCAGGTCGTCCGGTGTCCACTCGGACAGGGCGATCGGCGAGCTGGTCCAGCCGTGCACGATCCGGCGGTCGACGAGCACCGGCCCGAGCAGGCCCTTGTGCTGACCGACCAGCGGGCCGTAGTTGATCCGGCCGAGGTTCTCCACCAGGATCTCCAGGCGCACCGCCGCACCGGTGCCGCGGATCGGCAGCTCCGAATGCTCGGAGTCGGCGACACCGATCGGTACACCGTCGACGAGGACGACCGCCCGGTCGCGTACGTCGGTCAGGATGATGACGTGGTCACCCGTGGGGATCCTCGGGTGGGCGGTGAGCAGCACCATCCCGGCGTCCAGGCCGAGCTGCTCGAAGGTGGCCGGCCGTGCGCCGGTCGACTCCGGGGTGGGCACGGCACGCAGGCCGGCGATCAGGTCGGCGCGGTGGGTCAGCGGCACCTGTGCCGGCGGGAGCACCGGCATCCGCTCGGAAACTCGCAGCTGCCCGGTCGCGCCGAGGGCCGCGCGCATGGCGTGGAACTTGGCGGTCAGCGTGCCGTCCTCGGCGATTGGCGCGTCGGAGTCGTAGCTGGTGATGGTGGGCTGCAGCCGGCCTCGGTCCGCGTTGGCGCCGGCCCACAGGCCGAAGTTGGTGCCGCCGTGCGCCATGTAGAGGCTGACGCTTCCCCCCTCGCCGATGATGGCGTCGAGGGTCTTGACGGCGCTGTCCACCGCGCGGACGTGGTGCCGCTCGCCCCAGTGGTCGAACCAGCCGTTCCAGTACTCGGCGACCACGAACGGTTCGTCGGGCCGGCGCTGGGCGAACAGGCTACGGGCGGCCTCGGGCTTCGAGCCGAGGGTGGCCGCGGCCAGAGTTCCGGGCACCGTCCCGGCGTCGTGCATCAGTTCGGTGGGGCCGTCCGCGGTGAACAGCAGCTCGGTGATGCCGCGGTCGAGCAGGGCCGTGCGAATCCAGCGCAGGTACGCCTCGTCGTCGCCGTAGCTGCCGTACTCGTTCTCGACCTGCACCGCCACGACCGGCCCGCCGGCCTGCGTCTGCTGCCGCGCGATGCGGGGAATCAGCTCGTCGAACCAACGCTCGACCGGCCCGGTGAACGCCGGGTCGGAGCTGCGCAGGACCACGTCGCGGGCGGTGAGCCAGGCCGGCAGGCCACCGTTGGACCACTCCGCGCAGATGTACGGGCCGGGCCGCAGGACGACGTCGAGGCCCTCTTCGCCGACGAGCGCGACGAACGCCTCAAGGTCGTGCCAGCCGTCGAAGCGGGGCGCGCGGTCCGCGTGCGGCTGGTGGAAGTTCCAGGGCACGTACGTGTCGAGGGTGTTGAGACCGAGGTCGGCCAGCCGCCGGATCCGGTCGCGCCACAGCTCCGGGTGGACCCGGAAGTAGTGCAGGGCGCCGGAGAGGATGCGGTGTGGGACGCCGTGCCGGTGGAGCTGACGGTCGCTCCAGCCGAGCGCGGGCGATGGCCTAATCGACGGTGTCAGTGTGCTGCCCGGCCGGGTCGTCTCGATCATGGCGGAAGCCTATGTTACCCGTGCCATCCATAACAATGGCGCTAGGATGCCGCCGTACCGGGTTCTCAGGAGGGCGGGGCGGATGACCGAGGCGACAATGCGTGGCAGGCAGCCGAGCATGGCTGACGTGGCACGTGCCGCCGGTGTATCGGCGCAGACGGTCTCGCGCACGCTGCGCGACTCGCCGAACGTCAACGCGGAGACCCGCCGTCGCGTGCTCAACGCGGTCGAGCAGCTCAAATACCGGTACAACGGTGCTCCCCGGCTGCTGTCCTCGGGGCGGAGCTTCACCCTCGGCCTGGTCCTGCTGCAGGCCGGCGGCTACTACTCGCGCTCGGCGGTGACCGCCGGGGTGGAGGCGGCGGCCGGTCAGGCGGGTTACTCGGTGAGCATCGCGACCCTCGCCGAGCTGGACACCGCGTTGATGGAGAAATCCCTGCTCAAGCTCTCCGACCAGGGCGTCGACGGCATCATCATCGCGGTCCCGCTGATCTCCGTGACCCAACGGATGGAGGACATCACCCGCGACATCCCGACCGTCACGGTGGATGGCTCGCGCACCACCGAGGCGCGGGTGCTGGGCATCGACCAGCACGAGGCGGGGCGTACGGCCACCCAGCACCTGCTGGACGCGGGGCACCGCCAGGTGTGGCACGTGGCCGGGCCGGACGAGTGGATCGAGGCCCGGCAGCGTCGGCAGGGCTGGCAGGAGTGCCTGGCCGCCGCCGGGATCGACGCGCCACCACCGCTGGAGGGTGACTGGTCGCCCGAGTCGGGCTACCGCCAGGGGCAGATTCTCGCAATGATTCCCGAGGTCACCGCCGTCTTCGTGGCCAGCGACGAGATGGCCTTCGGCGTGATCAAGGCGCTGCGCGAGCGCGGACGGTCGGTGCCGCAGGACGTGTCGATCGTGAGCGTGGACGACATCGAGCTGGCCGCCTACTGCCACCCGCCGCTCACCACCGTCCGGCAGGACTTCTACCGCTCCGGGGCGGCCGCTGTCGCACTCCTGCTCGGCACCGACGCGGAGGGCGAATCACTGACCCCGGCGACCCTGGTCGTTCGGGAGTCCACTGCGGCGCCGCGGTCCCACTGACCGTCGTGCCGTCGGCACCTCGTTCTTGACGACTCATGTTACGGGTGCCACAGTAACAACGCACGGCCCGCCCGGTGATCTAGCGGACCGCGCCTCCTGCACGCCGATCACTCCCGCACCGTTGTGCGTACCGCCCACGGAGGACCACCCCCATGTTGAGAAAACCCCTCGTCCTAGCTGTCGTCGCGACGACAGCGCTCAGCCTGATCGCGGGCTGTTCCGGAGGCGACGACAACGCCGACGGCAAGAAGACCCTGAAGGTCGCGGCCTTCGAAGGCGGCTACGGCCGGGACATGTACGTCCAGGTCGTCGAGGCGTACAAGGCCAAGCACCCCGATGTCGACGTGCAGCTGCAGCTCTCCAAGACCCTTGAGGACGAGATCAGCCCGAACATGAAGGCCGGCAAGTTCCCGGACGTCGTGGTGCTGCCCCAGGGCCGCAAGGCCGCGCTCGCCGAGACGCTGGTCAAGGACAAGGCGCTGGAGGACCTCACCGGCGTCCTGGACATGACCGTGCCGGGCGAGCAGACCACGGTGCGGGCCAAGCTCGCCGACGGGATCGTCGGCAACCTCAGCACGAACCCGTACAACGACGACAAGACCTACCTGATGCCGACGTTCTACGCGCCGACCGGCCTGGTCTACAACAAGGGCCTCTTCGCGCAGAAGGGCTGGCAGGTCCCCGCCACCTGGGACGACATGTTCAAGCTCGGCGACACCGCCAAGGCCCAGGGCATCGCGCTGTTCACCTACCCGACCGCGGGCTACCTCGACTCGTTCTTCTTCGCGCTGCTCGCCGACGTGGGCGGTGACCAGTTCTACAAGGACGTCATGACCTACTCCGACGGCGTCTGGAAGACCCCCCAGGCCCGGCAGGTCCTGGACATCACCACCAAGCTGCTGAGCTACGCGGCGAAGACCACGGTGGGGTACGCGAACGAGCAGGACTTCACCAAGAACCAGCAGTCGCTGCTCGACAACAAGACGCTGTTCATGCCGAACGGCACGTGGGTCGTCGGTGAGATGAAGGACGCGCCGCGCGCGAACGGGTTCGAGTGGGCGATGGCTCCGCTGCCGGCGGTCACCGCGGGAGGCAAGCGCTACCTGACCACGATCGTCGAGTCGGCCTGGGTTCCGAGCGGAGCCCAGAACAAGGACGCCGCGAAGGACTTCGTCGCGTACCTCTACTCCGACGAGGCGACCGGCATCTTCGCCAAGTCCAACGCGATCCAGCCGGTCAAGGGCGTCGCCTCGACGCTTCCCGCCGAGATCGCCCCGTTCTACCAGCTCTACGAGGACCCGAACGTCACCGCTCTGGTTGGCGGCTTCGCCAGCACCGCGCCGGTCGAGGGCGTGAACATCAAGGGCACGCTCTTCGACACCGCGAACAGCATCATCAGCGGCGACAAGACCGTGGACCAGTGGCAGACCGCGCTGAACGACGCCAGCGAGAAGCTGCGGCAAGCGGGCAAGTGACGCCCCGGCGGCAGCCCGGAACCGGGCTGCCGCCGATCCCTTCCCCCGCGAGAACCAAGGACTGGTCACGGTGACGACGACCCTCACTCCACCACCCACGGGCACCAGCAGGCGTACGCCCAGCAGATCCCCGGCGTCAGCGCGTGGCTCCGCCGCACGCGGCCGGCGCGGCGACGGTCGGTTCGTCGCCGCGTGCCTGCTCCCGGCGCTGGCACTGTTCGCGCTGTTCATGATCTGGCCGACCGTCAACGTGTTCCGGATGTCGCTCTACAGCTGGAGCGGCTTCTCGGCGCAGATGCGGTTCGTCGGCCTGGACAACTTCGCCAAGCTCGTCGACGACGAGCAGTTCCTGCGCGCGTTTCAGAACACCGTCGCGCTGCTCGTGGTCGTGACCGTGGTGACGATGGGGATGGGCCTGTTCCTCGCGGCCGTCATGACCCGGCAGAAGCTGCGCGGCCACACCTTCTACCGGTTCGTGCTCTACATCCCGAACGTGCTCTCGGTCGTGGTCATCGCGGCCATCTTCTCGGCCGTCTACGACCAGGAGAACGGCCTGCTCAACGGCACACTCCGACTGCTCTCGCTGGACGGCTTCCAACAGGTGTGGCTGGGCGACCAGAAGCTGGTGCTCTATTCGGTCGCGACCGCGATGCTGTGGCAGTCGCTGGGCTACTACATGGTCATCTACATGTCGAGCATGGCGAGCATTCCGGAGGAGTTGTACGAGGCCTCGGCGCTCGACGGCGCCTCGGCCGGCCGGCAGTTCTTCGCCGTCACGCTGCCGCTGATCTGGCAGAACCTGCGCACGACGTTGACGTTCTTCATCCTCAGCGCGGTCAACCTCAGCTTCGTGCTGGTTCGTGCGATGACCGGCGGCGGCCCGGACGGCGCCTCCGAGGTGCTGCTCAGCTACATGTACAAGCAGGCATACACCAACTCGGCCTACGGCTACGGCATGGCCATCGGCGTCGTGATCTTCGCATTCTCGTTCCTCGTGTCGCTCCTGGTGAGCCGCGCGACCCGGCGTGAGCCCCTCCAGTTCTAGAGGACACTCCCATGACCACGATCAACAAATCCGGTCCACGGCCCGGCCGTGGCCTCACCCACCTGCTCGTCGGTGGGATCACCCTGCTCATCGTGATCCCGGTCGGCTGGGTGCTGATGGCCTCGCTCAAACGCAAGAGCGAGTTCTTCGGCAGCCCCTGGACCCTGCCCGAGGGCCTGCACCTGCAGAACTACGTCGACGCGTTCGGCGGCGCGCAGATGGGCCGCTACTTCGCCACGTCGGTCCTGGTCACGCTCCTCGGCCTGGTCCTCGTGCTGGCGGTCTCGGTGCCGGCGGCGTACGTCGTCGCCCGGTACGAGTTCCGCGGCAAGGGCATCGTCGAGGTGGCACTGCTGGCCGGGCTGTTCGTCAACGTCAACTACATCGTGGTGCCGATCTTCCTGATGCTGGTCGACTGGGACCGCGCGCTGGTCGACGTGTTCCCGGACGGGTTCTTCCTCGACAACCCGGCGATGCTCTCGCTGGTCTACGCGGCGACCTCGATCCCGTTCACGATCTATCTGCTGACCGCGTACTTTCGCTCGATTCCAGCGGAGTTCGAGGAGGCGGCGCTGCTGGACGGCGCGTCCCGGTTCCGGATCATGACGCGGGTGATGCTGCCAATGGCCCGGCCGGCGGTCACCACGGTGATCCTGTTCAACTTCCTGGCGTACTGGAACGACTTCGTCATCGCGCTGACGCTGCTGCCCGGTGAGGGCAAGACGTTGCAGGTCGGCCTGCTCAACCTGATGGCCGCGCAGAAGGCGGCCGCGGACCCCGGGCGGCTCTACGCCGGCATGGTCATCGTCATCGTGCCGGTGCTGCTTCTGTACGCGCTGATCCAGCGCCGCCTGATCCAGGGCATGGCCGCCGGCGGCGTCAAGGGCTGAGGCCCGAGAAAGGGATGTCATGAAGGAATCCACGCGTGCAACTCTGCTCGTCGTCGCCCGGCTGCTGATCGCGCTCGTCTGCGTCGTCACCGTGGTGGTCGTCCGGCCCACGGTCGGGTGGGGCCACCTCGCGATCATGCTCGTGGCGCTCGCCGTCCTGATCGGTCTCCTCGCGGACTACAACAGAAAGTTCCGGTGACCCGGACCGGCGCCGGCCGACGAGCCCGCGGTCCCCCGGGCCCGTCGCTGGCGCTACCCCGGTCGTACGCGCAGGACAGCTCCAAGGAAGTGAACTGTTCCCCACCACCCCCCATGGTTAGGACTTCCGATGCGTTTGTTCAGGTCCTCGTTGGTGGCTTTGACCACGCTAGCCACCGCAATACTGGTCGCCGCGCCCCCCGCCGCGGCAGCCGCAACGAACTACTACGTCGACTGCTCCGCGAGCACTTCGGGCAGCGGCACCCAGGCCAGCCCCTGGAACAGCTTCACGCCGGTGAACGCGAAGACATTCGCCGCCGGAGACCAGATCCTGATCCGGCGCGGCACGACCTGCGCCAACCAGCAACTCTTCCCCAAGGGTTCCGGCGCGGCCGGCGCACCGATCATCATCGACGCGTACGGCAGCGGCGCCAAGCCGGTGCTGGCCGGCAACGGCGCGGTCGTCGACGTCGTGAAGCTCTACAACCAGCAGTACTGGGAGATCCGCAACCTGGACATCTCCAACAAGGGGTCGGCGATCGCCACCCGCCGTGGCGTGCACATCATCCGCGAGAACTCCGGCACCGGCACCTACTACCGGGTGACCGGGCTCAGCGTCCACGACGTCAACGGCAACCAGACCAAGAAGGATGACGACGCCAGCGCCGGCATCTTCTTCGAGGTCCTCGGCTACACCACGCAGACGAAGTTCGACGACGTGTTGATCAACAACAACTCGATCGCCACCGTCGACCGCTACGGCATCCACTTCTGGACCCGCTGGATGGTCCGGCCTGAACTGGCCAACCCGAACTGCGGCTCCACCTGCGGCAACTGGCTTCCGCAGACCCGGGTCGTCGTACGCGGCAACACGGTCACCGACATCGGTGGCGACGCCATCGACGTGCACCACACCCAGAGCGCCCTGGTGGAGAACAACCGGGTCGACGGCTTCCGGGTCCGTGAGCCCGCCCAGTGCGCCGCCGGCATCTGGGGCTGGAACATCAACGACGCGCTGTTCCAGTTCAACGAGGTCAGCGGCGGCCGGAGCACCTGTGACGGGCAGGGCTTCGACCTGGACGAGGGCAACATCCGCACCATCTACCAGTACAACTACAGCCACGACAACGAGGGCGGCTTCATCCTGCTCTGCAACGGTGGGGGTTCGACCACCAGCGACAACATCGTGCGCTACAACATCAGCCAGAACGACCGTGGCCAGATCTTCGACCTGGTCTGCGGCAAGCTCACCAACACGAAGATCTACAACAACGTCTTCTACGTTGGCCAGGCGGCCCAGATCATCAACAACAGCAACGGCTCGACGGGCGCCAACGCCGAGTTCTACAACAACATCTTCTACGTGACCACGACCCAGGCCAGCTACAACGCCGGGGGGCTGCTGTTCGACTCCAACGTGTTCTACGGCCAGCACCCGGCGGGCGAGCCCACCGACCCGAACAAGATCACGGCCGACCCGCTGTTCGTCGCTCCGGGCACCGCCACCTCGATCAGTGACGCTGGCGGCTACCGGCTCCGTGCCGGCTCCCCGGCACTGGCGAGTGGCCAGGTCATGACCGCCCCGGGCAGCCGCGACTACTTCGGTGGCGCCGTCACCCAGGGATGCCGTCCCGACCGGGGCGCGCACCAGCTGAGCACGGCCTGCGTGCCCAGCGCCGGCGTCATCCCCCGGACCGGCTGGTCGCTGAAGTACACGGACAGCCAGGAGACCGCCGCCGAGAACGGGGCGGCCACCAACGCCTTCGACGGCAACCTCAGCACGATCTGGCACACCAGGTACACCGGTGGCAACGCCCCGATGCCCCACGAGATTCAGATCAATCTCGGTGCGAGCTACTCCGTCTCCGGAATCCGCTACCTGCCCCGGCAGGACGGCGGTGGCGGCGCCGCCAACGGGCGCATCGGCCAGTACGAGGTCTACGTCAGCACTGACGGCGTCAACTGGGGAACGGCCGTGGCCACCGGCACCTTCGCCAACAACGCCAGCCAGAAGGAGGTCCGGTTCACCGCGAAGACCGGGCAGTACCTGCGGCTGCGCGCCCTGAGCGAGGTCAACGGCAACCCGTGGACCACCGCCGCGGAGATCTACGCCCTCAACTGACCGGGCACAACACCAGGGAGCCTCCGGCATCGCGCCGGAGGCTCCCTCACGCGTACATCAGGTGCAGCGTCATCCCGGCTTCGGCGTGCGCCAGGTTGTGGCAGTGATTGGCCCACACGCCTGGGTTGTCGGCCCGGAACGCCACCTCCCACACGTCGCCGGGGCGTACGTCGAACGAGTCCAACCACAACGGACTGCCCGCTGCCCGCCGGCCGTTGCGGGCCAGCACCAGGACGTGATGGCCGTGCAGATGCCACGGGTGCACGATCTGGGACCGGTTGACGATCGTGAACTTCACGGCGTCACCGAGGCGTACGACCTGCGGTGGGATGTCCGGGTCGGCCGCGCCGTTGACGGTGTGGGCGTATCGCGGGAGCAGTCCACGCAGGTCCAGGCCGCGGTCGAGAACGAGGGTGAACTCCCGGTCGAACCGGGACCACGGCACCACAGAGGCGCCGCCGTAGGTGAGCGGATCCAACACCGGCCAGGCGGTGGTGGCCGCCGAGACCGGTCCGGTCGAGTAGACGGCCCGACCATCGACGAACAGGGCGACCGGCGTGGCGGGCGCGGTGAACACCAGGTCGTAGCGTCCCCCGGCCGGGATCAGCACGGCGGTGTCCACGAGCGGGGTCGGGCCGTGCAGGTCGGATCCGTCGATCGCGGAGACCCGGAACGGAGTGCCGGCCAGCGCATACCGGTGCGTCGTGCTGTCGGTGTTGATCAGCCTCAGCCGCACGGGCACCCCCGCCTCGACCGGCTCCGTTCGCGGCTCGGGTAGCGCGACGCCGGCCAGGGTGTGCACCGGCACGGTGACGTCGACGCCGGTCACCGGCGTCGGGCGCACCACCAGGACACCGTAGAGGCCCATCCGCACGCCGACGTCGGAGACCGAGTGCGTGTGGTACCAGTACGTGCCGACCTGATCGGCACGGAACCGGTAGACGAACTCCTGCCCGGGCCGGACCGCCGCCTGGGTCACTCCGGGCACCCCGTCCTGGCTGTTCGGCACGTCGTACCCGTGCCAGTGCAGCGTGACGCCCTTGGCGATGTCCCGGTTGCGCAGGGTCACCTCGATGACGTCGCCGACGGTGGCCGTCAGCTCCGGCCCGGGGACCTGCGCGTTGAACGCCCACGCCGCGACGTCCCGGCCGCCCGCCCGCACCGTGGCGGTCGCGGCCGTCAGGGTGAACCGCCTGGTCGGTTCGCCGACGGTCCGCGCATCCCCATATTCATGATCGTGGGGTACGCCGGGCGCGGTGGCCGGGGCGACGACCAGCCCGGTTCCGGTGACCAGCGCCGCGACCGCCACCCCGAGGGCCGCCCGGGACACCGTCCGGGACGGGCGCGCTCCGATGGCGAGCCACGAGACCGCCGTTGCCGCCAGCACCCCGGCGACCGCCAGCAGTCCCACACCCGCCGACGCCGGGTAGCCGTGCAGGAGCGTCACGAGCAGGGCGCTGCTCTGCGCGTACCCGGCGAAGAGGAGCCCGACCGCGACGGACCGGATGTCGCCCGCGGCCCGCAGCAACCGCGGCCCGGCGACGGCCACCGCCGCGATCGACAGTGGGACGGCGATGAGGACCTTCTCCGCCGCGAACCACCAGCCGGTGCGGGCGAGCGCGGTGATCGTGACCGCGCGGGCGAGCGTGGCGAGCAGCGCGAAGGCCGCCAGCCCCAGCGCGAGCGGGCGACGCCGGGCGGCGGACGCGGCACCGCCGCCCAGCCACCCGCCGGCGGCCAGGACCGCGATCACGAGGTCGGCCGCGAGCAGCGAGCCGGTCGTCATGCCGGCTCCCCCTCGCGAACGGTCACGGGTGCGGCGGCGACAAGTTCCGGTCGGTCCAGCTGTCGCGCGGCCCTCACCACGCCGACCACGACGTGCACCGCGACGATTCCGTTGACCGCGTGCAGCCCGGCGATGGTCAGGCCAAGCGGCGTGCTGACGCCGGCGGCGTCGGTGGACGCGTTCGCGAGCATGGCGAGGAGCGCCTGCACGACGACGAGCCCGATGGGTAGGGCCGCCAGGCCGATGATCCGGCCCGGCGCCTTCGCCAGCGCGGCGAACAGCGCGGTGAGCAGAGTGAGAACGGGGATGACCGCCATGCCGTTGACGCTGTGCAGCGCGTACGCGCCCTCGCCGGCGGGTTTCGTGAACCCGCCCACGGCGGCGAAGACGAACTGCAGGGCGAACGAGACGAGCAACAGGATGCTGGCGATGACGAATGCCTTGCGCATGGTGACCTCCTAGAGGTGCGCCGAGGTCAGGGCCCGGGCGACGTGGTCGGTGGCCGTGATCGCCCCGAAGGCGACGAGCCGCACGAGGTCGGCGTCGGCGGGATGGGAGAGCCGCCAGAGGGCCACGTCGCCCACGCTGATCGCGCTGGGTGCGAACGCCGCCAGCAACGCGATCCGGGTCCCGACGCGGTCCGTGCCGGGTACGTCCCGGACCAGGTCGACGGCCCAGTCCGAGGGCCGGGCGGGGTAGCGGCCGTCCTCCCAGCGCACGGTTGCCGTCACGGTCTGGCGCGCCACGTCGCCCAGCAGGTCCCCGCCCTGGGTGGCGGCGTTCCTCAGGGCCGCGTACGCGACGCCGACCGGGCTCTCCCCCGCCCAGGGCGGTGGTTCGGCCGTACCGACGTCGACCAGCGGGAGGCTGCGGCCGGGTTGCCTCGGTCCCCGGGCCGTCCTGGCGTAGAGCCGGCCCCCGACCGACCGCACCACTGAGGAGCGTTGCAGGCCGCCGGGCAGCAGATCGGGGTCGAGCAGCGCCGAGACGACCCGGTTGATGAAATGGAAGACGAGCAGGGTGCCGGTGACCTCGGGGCCGTACCGACTGGTCCAGCCGGCGGCCATCGGGCTGCGGCTCGCCTCCGCCCAGGCGACGAGCTCAGCGTGCCTCGGCTCGGACGGCGTCCCGCCACGGGCAATGACCTCGGCCACCTCGTGCTCACCCAGCGCGTGCAGCAGCATCACGTGGGCGTCGACGCAGAACCGGCAGCGGTTGGCCCGGGACACCGACGACGCGACGATCTCGCGGTCGACCCGGGACCCGTCCCCGGCGAGCAGGGCCTCGCGCAGCAGCGACCAGGTGGCGGCCAGCACCTCCGGCACGGCCGCGAGCGCCCGGAAGGTGGGCGCCGGCCCGAGGAACTCGTCTCGCAGCTGCCGGTAGACCTCGCCGGTCAGACCGGTCGCCGCATTCGTTGGAGCGGGGGTGAAGAAGCGGTATGTCATGGGCTCGATGCTTGACCCGAGGGGTCGGAAAAGCGTCGTGCCACCGCAGACACTTGGCTGGCCGCCGATACCGCGCTCGCGGTACGCCCACCTACCGCGGGCGGTGGATGCTCGCTGCTGGCGGCCCGTTCTACAGTGCGACCATGCGTCGCGACCTGCCGTACGCCCTCAGCGGCCTCGCCCTCGGTGGCCTCCTGCTCGGCAATGCCGCGCTCGCGCCGGACGCCGCTCCGGTGCGAGTGGTCGACGTCTTCCTGGTCCTGGCCATGGCGGCGGCCCTGGCGGTGTGCCGGCGTCACCCGGTGGTGGCGTTGGGCGTGGTGACCGCCGCCATGCTGGCCCTGCACGTCCGGGTGCACCCCGGGGTGTCCGCGGCGTTCCCCGTCCTCGGCGTGGCGTACGTCGCCGCCTGGCGGGGGCACCGATCGGCCACCGTTTCGGCCAGTCTGGTCTTCCTCGGCGGCTTCCTGGCCCGCGACATCTCGGTCGCGCCCGCCGACCGGCCCGGCCAGCTGATCGTCGAGCGGACCGCCCTCCTGCTGGGCTGGTTTGTGGCGGCCAACGTCGCCGGGCTCGTCGCCCGGCAGCGTCGGGCGTACCTGGAACAGGTCGAACAACGGGCGATCGAGGCCGAACGCACCCGCGAGGAGATGGCGTTGCGTCGTGCCGGGGAGGAGCGCCTGCGCATCGCCCGGGATCTGCACGACTCGCTGACCCACAGCATCTCGGTGATCAAGGTCCAGGCCGGGATCGCCGTGCACCTGGCCCGCAAGCACGGCGAGGAACCGTCGGCCACGTTGCTGGCGATCCAGGAGGCCAGCGGCGCCGCGATGCGGGAACTGCGCACGACGCTCGACGTTCTCCGCTCCCCCACCGACGGAGACCCCGTCGGACTGGCCCGGGTGGACGAGCTTGCCGAGCGGACGCGGGCGGCCGGCGTACCGGTGCAGGTGACCGTCACCGGTCGGCCCCGGGACCTGCCCGCCGAGGTCGACCAGGCCGGATACCGCGTCGTCCAGGAGGCCCTGACCAACGTGGCCCGCCACGCCGGTCCCGCCACCGCGCAGATTCTCGTCGAGTACGCCCCGGCACAGCTGACCGTCTCGGTCGCCGACGACGGCCAGGCGTCGCCGGACCGGACGACGACGCCCGGCGTGGGCCTGCGCGGCATGCGGGAACGGGTGACCGGGCTGGGCGGCACGCTGCGGGCCGCCGCCCGCGACGACCACGGATTCACGGTACGGGCGACGTTCCCCCTGGACGGCCCACCATGATTCGCGTCCTGCTCGTCGACGACCAGGCTCTGATGCGGGCCGGATTCCGGGCACTCCTCGACGCCGAGGACGACCTGGAGGTCGTCGGCGAGGCCACCGACGGCACGTCGGCCGTCCAGCTGTCGCGACGCCTACGGCCGGACGTCGTGCTCATGGACGTGCAGATGCCGGGGCTCGACGGTCTTGAGGCCACCCGGCGCATCGCCGCTGATCCCGACCTCGCCGCGGTCCGCGTCCTCATCCTCACCAACTACGGGCTCGACTCCTACGTGTTCGCCGCACTCCGCGCGGGCGCCAGCGGTTTCCTCCTCAAGGACGCCGACCCCGCCGACCTGCTACAGGCCGTTGCCGTCGTGGCTCGCGGCGACGCGCTACTCGCCCCAGCCGTCACACGTACGCTCATCAGCGAGTTCGTGGCCGGCCCACCGCCGGCCGAGCCGGCGGCCGGGCGCGAGGTGCTGACCGCGCGCGAACAGGAGATCGTCGAACTCGTCGCCCGAGGGCTGGGTAACGACGAGATCGCCCTGCGAATGGTGATCAGTCCGTTGACGGCGAAGACACACGTCAACCGGGCGATGGCGAAGCTGCACTGCCGCGACCGCGCCCAGCTGGTCGTGTGGGCGTACGAGTCGGGACTGATCACACCGCGTCGCCGGTGATCACCGGTCCGGTGGCGCGGACCATGGTCGGAAGTCCGCTGCCGCCCGGGCTGCCACCAGCCGGGCCAGCGCCTCAGCCGGCGACTACCGCTTCTCGGCGGTGGCGGGGCGGGCCCGGACGTGCAGCCGCTCCCCCTGCGGCCCGAAGAGACTGAGGGCCTCGGCGGTGCCGGGGCCGGGGTTGAGGACGAGGTGCGGGACCCGGGTGTCGAACTCGGCCACCTCGCCGGGGGTCAGCATGAGGTCGCGGTCGCCGAGCAGCAGGCGCAACCGGCCGGAGAGCACGTAGAGCCACTCGTACCCCTCGTGGGTCTGCGGGGTTCGCTCCCCGGCGGAGGGGTCCGGCGGGAAGATCTGTTTGAACGCCTGCAGGCCGCCCGGTCGGCGGGTCAGCGGCAGGAACGTGATGCCGTGGATGACGATCGGTTTGGGGCGTACGCGAGGGTCGCCGGTGGCCGGGGCGTCGACCAGTTCGTCCAGCGCCACCTGGTAGGCGCGGGCCAGCGGGAGCAGTAGCTCCAGGGTGGGTCGGCGGCTGCCGGATTCCAGCCGGGACAGGGTGCTCACCGAGATGCCGGTGAGGTCGGCGAGCTGGGTCAGCGTGATCGCGCGTTGGTTGCGCAGGGCACGCAGCCGGGGTCCGACGGCCGCCAGCGCGGCGGTGTCCTCGTTTGCCATAACGGCAAGGATAGTTGCCACCTGGCCGGTGGCGACGCATGGTGGGCTCAGCCGACAGAGTCAGAGGGAGATACCGGTGGACGAGACATACGACGTGGTGGTGGTGGGCGGCGGCGCTGCGGGGCTCAGCGGAGCCCTGGCGTTGAGCCGGGCCCGCCGGTCGGTGCTGGTGATCGACTCCGGTGAGCCGCGCAACGCGCCGGCCGACCGGGTGCACAACTACCTGGGCCGGGAGGGGACGCCGCCGGGCGAGCTGCTCGAGGTCGGGCGGGCCGAGGTCGCCGGGTACGGCGGGCATTTCCACACCGGGCGGGTGCAGGAGGTGACCCGGGACGACGACGGGTTCCGGCTCGGCCTCGACGGCGGGGCTTCGGTGCGCGCCCGTCGGCTGTTGGTGACCACCGGGTTGACCGACGAACTGCCCGACGTGCCCGGTCTGGCCCAGCGGTGGGGACGCGATGTGCTGCACTGCCCGTACTGCCACGGCTGGGAGGTCCGCGACCGGCGGATCGGCATCCTGGCGACCGGGCCGTTCGCCGTGCACCAGGCCGAGATGTGGCGACAGTGGAGTCCCCATGTGCTGCTCCTGCTGCACGACGTCCCCGCACCGGACGCGGAGGCCGCCGAGCGGCTCGCCGCCCGAGGCATCGCGGTGGTCCCGGGCCCGGTCGCCGAGGTCGAGGTGACCGGGGACGCGCTGACCGGCGTACGGCTGGCCGACGGCCGGATGGTCGCGCTCGACGCGGTGGTGGTCGCGACGCGGCTGGCCCCCCGATCCGGCCTGCTGGTGGGGTTGGGCCTGGCCCCGGAGGAGGTGACGATGGGCGAGCACGTCATCGGCGCCCAGATCCCGGCCGACCCCACCGGCGCGACGAGCGTCCCGGGTGTCTGGGTGGCGGGCAACGTGGCCGACATCCGTGGCCAGGTGATCACGTCTGCCGCGGCCGGCCTCACCGCCGGCGCGGCGATCAACGCCGACCTGATCGCCGAGGAGACCCGGGCTGCGGTCACCGCCTACCGCCAGGTGGTGGCCACCGCGTTCGAGGAACCGGCGTGGGAGGAGCGCTACCAGTCCCGGCCGTCGGTCTGGAGTGGTCGGCCGAACCCGCAGTTGGTCGCCGAGGTCGCGGACCTGCCCCCGGGGCGCGCGCTGGACGTGGGCAGCGGGGAGGGCGCCGACGCGGTGTGGCTGGCTGAGCGCGGCTGGCAGGTGACGGCGGTGGACATCTCCACCACCGCGCTGGACCGGGCCGCCGCGCACGCCGACACCGCCGGCGTCGGTGCTCGGATCGAGTTCACGCACGCCGACCTGCGCGACAAGCCGCCCGCCGACGAGGCGTACGACCTGGTGTCGGCGCAGTTCATACACCTGCCGCCGGTGCAGCGACAGGAGTTGTTCGCAAGGTTGGCCGCGGCGGTGGCGCCGGGCGGAGTTCTGCTGATCGTTGGTCACCACCCGTCGGATCTGTGGACGACGGCGCGCCGGATGCACATGCCGGACATGATGTTCACCGCGGAGGACGTGGCCGCCACCCTGGACCCGTCTGACTGGGAGGTGCTGACGGCCGAGGCCCGCCCCCGCGCAGCCACCGACGAGAACGGCCAGCAGATAACAATCCACGACGCGGTCCTCGTAGCGCGCCGCCGCTAGACCGCCGAAGTCCACCCCGTCGATCATGGAGTTGTGGTGCCGGAATGGTGATGGTCCACGACCTTTGTCACCCACCACAACTCCATGATCGACGCGGGCGGGGCGTGGTCGGGGGGTGGGCGGGGGCGGAGATGTGAGAGGTGGTGGGGCGGGACTTCGCATGAGGTCGGCTCGGCGGTAGCGTTGCGCGACACTGATGGCCCGCGGGGCAGGCGACCGCCGACCCTCACGCCCCCCGATCGTACGGAGGATGGTGCATGTCCATTGGCGCTGAGCCGCGCGCAGGACGCGACGATGCGGCCTCGCGGCCACACTTCGAGCTCACCCTGCGCGGCTACGACAAACGCCAGGTGGACCGACACCTGGAGCAGCTCGACGGTCAGATCGCGATGCTCAGTGGGGAGCACGGGCGTTCCGCCGTTCGGGTCCGTGAACTGACCGCCGAGGTGCAGCGACTGCGTACCGAACTGGCCGAACTTCAGGAGCAACCGGTGCAGGTGGACCGCGCGACGATCCACGATCTGGGGCCGATGGTCGCCGAGATCATGACACTCGCCGACAAGCAGGCCGCAATGATCATTGAGTCGGCCACCGATCGGGCGAACGAGCTGCGCAGCGAGTCGGAGCGGATCCTCGCCGACACCCGTGAGCGGGCCGCGCAGGCACGCCAGGACCTGGCCGAGGAGCTGGCGACCCGGCGTACCGAGCAGGAGCAGGCGCACGAGGAGCGGCGCACCCTGGCCGAGGCCGAGCTGACCGCGATCCGCGAGCACGCGGAGCAGTTGCGCGCCGACGGTGAGGCCGCCCACGAGCGTGCCCAGCACGAGGCGAAGCGGATCACCGAACAGAGCGCGCAGCAGCTCAACCAGACGCGGGTCGCCGCCGACGCGTTGATGAAGTCGGCCCGCACCCAGATCCAGCAGGAACTCCAGTCGGCCCGCGCGAAGAACCAGCAGGAGATGGCCCAGTGGCAGGCCAACGTGGAGCGCGAGGTCAACGAACGGCGGACCGCCGCCGAGCGGGACATCGCCGAGCAGCAGGCCGCCGCTGAGCAGGAGCTCGCCGAGCAGAGCAACGCGACCGAGCAGCAGATCGCCGCGCTGCTGGCCGAAGCGCAGCAGCACGTGACCGAGCTGCGCAACCGCGCCGACGAGCAGGCCGCCAGCCACCAGCAGCAGCTCACCGCCCTCCAGCAGGAGATCGAGGAGCGCCAGCAGGAGGCCACCGCGCTGCACACCGAGCTGGAGACCGGCCGTCAGCAGCTCGCCGAGATCCGCGAGGAGGGCGAGACGCTGGAAAACGAGCTGTCGAGGATGCAGCAGCGACTCAGTGAGGTCCGCCGGGACCTCACCGCCGAGAGCGCCCGGCTGGAGGAGGCCCGACGGGCCGGGGACTCCGCCGAGCGGCACGCCAAGGAGGTCCGCGCCCGGGTGCAGCGGGAGGCGAAGCGGGTGGCCGACCTCGCCGCCGCCGCGGTGATGGCCGCGGCCGCCGGGGGTACGGAGACCGCCGAGTACCCGATGGTGGGTTCCCGTTCCGGTTTCGATCGACCCAGCGCCGACCGCTCCCCCGCCGAGCGGGCCGCTGAGGTGCGAAACGAGGGCGACCGGCCTGGTGACGACGAGTCCGCCGGCGATCAGTCCGGGAGTGAGCAGTCTGACGCCGAGCGCTCGCACCGACCCACCAACCTCGACGAGCAGGTGAACACGCCCGCCGAGCGGCCGGCTCCCGCGGAAGCTCCCGCGGACGAGGCCGAGCGGATCTTCACCCGCCCCGACGCCCCGACGCCCGTGCCGTTCCTGGCCTTCGGGCAGCCGGTCAGCGAGAACGGCGCCGCCCGGCACTGACCCCGGTGACGGTCGTCCCCGGCGCACGCGATCCCGCACGGCCCGGGACGACCTCGACGGCGGTCGGCCCGGGGGGATTCTGGGCCGAACCGAGCCGGCGTCTTCCGTGCAGCTGGCAGGCTGGGCTGGCCGCCGCGCACCAGCGGTGGCCGCCGGCCCGCCGGCGACCGAGAGGAGCACCCGGTGACCGACCGACCGGAGGAGTTCGACCTGCTCGTCGTGGGCGGCGGCAAGGCCGGGAAAACGTTGAGCATGGACGTCGCCCGGTCCGGGCAGCGGGTCGCCATGGTCGAACGCGGCATGATCGGCGGCAGCTGCATCAACGTCGCGTGCATCCCGACGAAGGCGCTGGTGACCAGCGCGCGGGCGGCCCGCCTGCTGCGTGACGCGTCCGCGCTCGGCCTGGTGGTGGAGGGCGGCCGGGTCGACGTGGACCTGTTGCGCGCGCACAAGCAGGACGTCGTCGAGGGGATGGTCGCGGCCAACCGGCAGCAGTTCCTCGACTCCGGTCTGCACCTGGTGATCGGTGAGGCGAGGTTCGTCGGCCCCCGGACCGTACGGGTGTCGCTCGCCGACGGCGGTGAGCGGCTGTTACGCGGCGACGACATGGTGATCAACACGGGTACGCGTCCGCATCTGCCCTCGGTGCCCGGGATGGCCGAGGCCGGGGTGCTGACCAGCGACAGCCTGCTGCACCTGGACCGGCTGCCGGGCCGGCTGGTGGTGCTCGGCGGCGGCACGGTCGGGGTGGAGTTCGCGCAGATGTTCGCGTCGTTCGGCAGCGCGGTGACGCTGATCGAGGGCGGTCCGCGACTGCTCACCCGCGAGGACCCCGACGTGAGTGACGCGGTGATGCGCGTCTTCGTCGACGACGGCATCGACGTCCGGGTGGGCGTCGCGGTCGCCCGGGTCGACCGCGACGTCGACGGCACGGTCCGAGTGACGCTGGACGACGGCAGCCTGGTGACCGGGGACGACGTGCTGGTGGCGGCCGGTCGGGCACCGGTCACCGACGGGCTCGGCCTGGCCGCCGCCGGCGTACGCCTCAGCGAACGGGGCTTCGTGGAGGTCGACGAGCACCTGCAGACCAGCGCCGAGCGGACCTGGGCCGCCGGAGACGTCGCCGGCAGCCCGCAGTTCACCCACGTCTCGCTGGACGACTACCGGATCATCCGGGCGAACCTCGCGGGTGGACAGCGCAGTACCGCCGACCGGTTGATCCCGTACACCGTCTTCACCACCCCGGAGCTGGCCCGGGTCGGGCTCACCGAGACCGAGGCACGCCGCGCCGGGTACGACGTCCAGGTCGCTCACCTGCCGGTCGCCGCGATCCCCCGGGCGCGCACCCTGCGCCAGACCAAGGGCATGTGGAAGGCGGTCATCGACGCCAGCACAGACCGGATCCTCGGCGCGGCGCTGCTCGGCGCCGAGGCCGGTGAGGTGATCACCTCGGTGCAGTTGGCCATGCTCGCCGGGATGCCGTGGACCGCCCTGCGCGACGCGGTCATCACCCACCCGACCATGACCGAGGGTCTCAACCTGCTCTTCGCCTCGTTGCAGCCCAGCCCGGTCCGCTGACCGTCTTCACGTCGGCACCGGGCCGGCTACGCGGCGGCGATCTCGTCGCGTACCCGTTGTTGGAAGGCTCGTGCCTGCGCCCCGGTGGGCGGCGGCCCGCCGTGCCGCGCGGCGATCGCCTGGCCGATCACCTCGGCCCGGTAACCGGCGTCGACAAGTCGTTGGCCGGCCGCAACCTTCGCGAGCCAGACGCCGTCGCGGTGCCGCACCAGCGACCGGCACGCGCCGAGCACCGCGTCCTCCGTGCCGGGCGCGGGCTGGTCGCCCGGTGGTGTCGGCAGGGCCAGCCACCAGGACAGCGCCTCGACGAGCAGTCGACGCAGATCGGCCGGTGTGAGGTCGGCGAAGGCCTCCCCCGCTGGCGGCCCGAGCAGCGGCAGCCCGCTCTGGTGCAGGATGCTGCGATCCAGCCCGTACCAGAAGCGGCCGTCGGCGGCGGGCCGGTCGGCCGGGTCGAGGGTGCACCGGAACGGCATGCCGGCCCCGGTGTTGATTTCGACCTCGAAACCGGGTTCCGGGGTGCCCGAGGCGGCCACTGCCCGGTCGTAGGCGACCAGCTCCAGCCCTCGCGCCGGGCAGGGCAGCGCCTCGTGCCGCAGCCGCGCCACCAGCGCCCGCTTGGCGGTCTCGGTGAGCGGACCGGCGCTGACCAGCGCCACGTCCACGTCGCTGCGGCCTGCCTGGTACGCGCCGAGCCCCACCGAGCCGGCCGCGTACGCGCCGACCAGGTCGGCCCCGAGGACGTCACGGGCGGCGGCGACCAGGTCATCGAGGTAGCGCTGAAGATCGGAGTCCACGGGCCATCATGACGCACGGGTCGGAACCAGGCGGGACTACCCCGCGTAGAGCAGCAGCAGACCGGCGACGGTATACGCGACCATGAGCGCCAGTAGCGGCAGTTGGCCGGCCACCGCCCGGGCCCGGGGGAACAGGTACAGGGCGCGGTCGTGGGCGAGCAGCGTGCCGAGCAGGTGCCCGAGGATGATGACGGTGATCTGGAGGGTGGCCACCCCGGACGGCGTGACCAGCCCGGTGTGCGGCTCCCAGCCGGCGGTGCCGAGCCAGTTGGCGCCGGTGCCCAACGGGTCGGAGAGCAGCGCGACGGTGCGCTGGCCTTCCAGGATCAGCAGCGAGTAGTAGTGCGCCACCACGTAGCCCACCGCGATCGGCACGATCGAGTGGGCGATCTCGCCCGGCACGCCCCGGGCGTCGGCCGGGTCGGCGCGACCGATGCGCGCGGCGGCTCCGGTGGCGGCGAGGTACGCCACCGCCACGGCGGCGACAACCAGGGTCAGCCCGGCGCTGCCGGTGACCGCCGGGTGCAGGCCGTTCTCCTGGCTGAACCGCAGCCAGCCGGGCGCGTTGGAGAGACTGTCGTACATGGTGGAGCCGAGCAGCACGATCACCACGGCGACGAGTCCCGGGCGGGGCCGCAGCCCGGCGATCCCGTCGAGCGGGTTGCGCCACACCAGCACGCCGTCGGCGGCCCGGCCGATCGGGGCGAGCTGACCGATCAGGGCGCTGTACGCCTCGAACGGGTCGGCGTGGTCGAACCAGCCGGCCCCGAACACCGCAGCGCCGGCCAGCATGACCACCGCGTACGCGGCGAGCCAGGCGGTGATGACCGGCAGGGTGGCGCGATCGGGTGCGACCAGTTCCAGCCAGACGAAGCCGAACAGGGTGGTGGCGGCCGGCCACCACCCCACGCCGGCCGGTAGCTGACGGAGCCCTCGGTGCGGGTCGCGCCGGGCGGCCAGCGCCGCCAGCAGGTGCACCGTACGAAGCGGGTTGACCGTTCGCCAGACCGGGCCGAGCAGCAGCGACAGCGGTGCCAGCCCGACCCAGAGCAGCACGTAGAGCGCGCCGGCCGTCGGGTTGTTCGCGGTGTCCGGCCCGCCCAGCAGACCCAGGCAGAACCAGGCGGCTGCGAGCAGACCGAGCACCCGCAGCACCCACCGGAAGGCGGGCGCGTCGACGATTCGGGCGAGCCATCCCGGCACCGGTCGGCCCCCGGTCGCGTCCCGGTCGAGTCGCGGCTCACGCCAGAGCAGGCCCAGGGCGAGGAACGTGACGACGAGGGTCAGCGCGGCGGCGACGACGAGCTGCGGCAGCGTGATCGGCAGGTCCTGGCGACCACCGACCCCGTGTGCCAGCAGCGTGGGAGCGGCGGTCATGTCGCTCAGCGGACGACGAGCTGGAAGAGCACCAGCTCGGTCTCGTGCGTCTCCACCTCGAACAGCCCGGTCTTGTCGGCCCGGAACTCCACCAACCCGGGAGTGCCGGCCGGCAATCGAGCGCCCAGGTCGTAGCCGTGCACGTGCAGTTCGTCGGACACGTCGGAGGTGACAGTGATCCGGATCAGCTCGCCCTTACCCACGGTGATTCGTCCGGTCGGCGGATCGACCCGCCGCTTCGCGATCGTCACGGTGATCTCCCGGTCCACGGCCGGGGTGCTGGCGGCGGCGCTCGGGGTGGCACCGGCCGTCGGGGTCGACGCGGTGACGCTCGGCGGCGCGGCGGACGTCGATGCCGCCGAGGGGGTGGCGACGGAGGGATCGTCGTCCTGGCCGCACCCGACGAGGAGCAGGGCGGTGAGGGCGGTGGCGGCGAGGGCGGCGGTAGTGCGGCCGGCGGGGGTACGGACGGACACGGGCGGACTCCGAACGACGCGAGGGGGACGGGTGTCGGGTTGATCGTCGGGGAGGAGAACTGTACGTCTTGTTCGGCGGCGGGGATATGACCATGATGAACCAATGCGATCGAGGCTCGTCACTATGCGTCACATCCTGAGCCGCACCCTGTCGGCCCTGGCCGCGACGGTGGTGGTGTCGCTGTTGCTGCCGGTCGCACCGGCGTCCGCGCACGGCCAGTTGGCGACCAGCACCCCGCTGACCGGCACCGTCGTGCGCGAGCCGCTGACACAGTTGGGGTTGTACTTCACCGAGAAACCGGCCTCGAACGCCCACTTCACCGTCACCGGGCCGGACGGGTCGCGAGTGGACAACGGTTGGTCGTTCGGCGAGCCGAAGCGCCTGGACAAGCCGGTCCAGGAGTACTTCATGGTCAACGGTGTGTTCGAGCCACGGCTCTACCACACCGGCTTCCCGGCCATGGTGACCGTCGCCCACTGGCCGGCGAAGGGTCGCTACACCGCCAGCTACCTCTCCGTCGCCTCGGACGGTGAGGCGGTGCGGGGCAACGTCACCTTCGACTACCAGGGGCCGAGTACGCGGGCGCCGGCCGGTTGGGTGGTGCCCACGGCGGGGCCGGACGCGACACTGCTCGCCCAGGCCGAGGGCGAGGGGCCGGCGAGCCCCGGGGCGACTGGCGGCCCGGCGGACGCCACTGGCGCCCCGGCGACCGATCCGGCTGGCGCCACGGACGATCAGCGGGACGGCGGGTTCCCGGCATGGCTGGTCCCGGCCCTCATCGTCGTCGTGGTCTCCGCGATCGTGCTGGTGGCGGCCCGCCGTCGACCGGTCGCGCGGGGGGCCGTCAGCGCGAGCCGCCGACCCATCGGCAGGGCGGGCAAGGCGCCCGAAGCGCGCAAGGTGGCGAACACGGCCCGCAAGCCCGGCAACCGGGCGGGCGGCCGATCCCGAGGCGGACGGCGATAGTCGGCCGCAGCCGACATTCTTCGCGTACCATCGCGAACTTTCGCACGGACACGAAGAACTTTTGATGCATCGAGGCGAAGCCATGGACAGTCCAATCGAAACGCCTTAATGTCTCGATCCATCCACCCCGTGTTTCCGCAACGTCACTCGTCGGCGTCGAGGACGTTACGGACCCGGGCCGACGGCCATCCTCACCGCTGCTCCGCGCCGGCCGTCGGACACTCCACCGCCTCCTGGAGGAACGATGGGCACACGCCTGCTACGCCGACTCCACAAACCCGCACTGGGTGCGCTCGCACTCGTCCTCACCGCCGGCCTCTGGGCCGCTCCGGCCACCGCCGCACCCGCGCAGGAACCGGGTGTCACGCTGCGCGTCTTCGACGTGCAGGTGCCGCTCTCCACGCTCTGCACACTCAAACCCGCGCAGACCCCGAACGTGGACAAGCTGATGTCCACCATCAACTGGACCTCGGCGGCCGACTTCGGCTTCGAGGACAACTTCGTCTCGCAGGTGCTCGGCAACATCACCACCACCCAGGCCGGCAGCTACACGTTCCGGCTCAGCAGCGACGACGGGTCCAAGCTGGCGATCGACAACACGGTGGTGATCGACCACGACGGGTTGCACGGCGCGACCCCACCCAAGGAGGGCACCGTCACCCTCACCGCCGGGCTGCACCCGCTGCGCATCGACCACTTCGAACGCGGCGGCGGGCAGCAGATCACCCTGGAATGGAAGACGCCCGGCTCGTCGTCCTTCGTGGTCGTACCGAACTCGGCGCTGAGCACCGACGCGGGCGTCGTCCGGGTGACCGCACCGGGACGCAAGGAATGCGAGGGCATCGCCGACACTCCCGGCGACGGCCTGCCACTGACCGGGGTGCACCCGGGCTACACGCTGACCAACCTGCGGCCCAGCGGCTTCCAGCCGAAGGTCACCGGGATGGACTGGTTGGCCGACGGGCGGCTGGTTGTCTCCACCTGGGGCGGCAGCGACCAGTCCGGCACGTCCCAGGACGGTGAGGTCTGGATCCTCGGCAACACCGGCGGCGCGACCACTCCGGGCGCCGTGACCACCAAGAAGATCGCCGGCGGGCTGAAGGAGCCGATGGGGCTGAAGATCGTCGACGGGGTGGTCTACGTCTCGGAGAAGCAGCGGCTGACCCGGCTGGTCAACACCGGCGGCGACGAGGTGGCCGAGCGCCTGGAGACCGTCGCCACCTGGCCGTACGGGGGCAACTTCCACGAGTTCGCGTTCGGCCTGCTCTACGCCGACGGGTTCTTCTACCTGAACCTGTCGGTGTCGATCAACTCCGGCGGCGCCACCACCAACCCGCAGCCCGCCGCCAACCGGGGCAGCACCCTCAAAATCAACAAGGACACCGGCGCGGTCAGCTACGTCGCCGGCGGGCTGCGCACCCCGCACGGCATCGGCTGGGGCCCGGAGGGCGGCATCTTCGTCACCGACAACCAGGGCGGCTGGCTGCCCTCGTCGAAGTTGGTGCACGTCAAGCAGGGCCGGTTCTTCAACCACTACACGAACCCGGCCGGTCCGTTCGACACCAACCCGGTCACCCCGCCGGTGCTCTGGATGCCCCAGAACGAGATCGCCAACTCGCCCAGCACCCCGCTGTACCTGACCACCGGCCGCTACGCCGGCCAGTTCGTCATCGGCGACGTGACGTACGGCGGCCTCCAACGGGCCTCCGTGGAGAAGGTCAACGGCGAGTACCAGGGCGCCCTGTTCCGGCTCACCCAGGGCCTGGAGGCGGGCGTCTCCGAGGTGAACATCGGCCCGGACGGCGCGATCTACGTCGGCGGGCTCGGCGCGGGCGGCAACTGGGGCCAGACCGGCAAGCTGTCGTACGGCCTGCAGAAGCTCACCCCGAACACCGCCACCACGTTCGAGATGCTCGCCATGCGCGCCACCACGACCGGCTTCGAGGTCGAGTACACCCAGCCCGTGTCGACGGCGACCGCCACCGACCTGGCCGCGCGGTACAAGCTCAAGCAGTGGCGGTACGTGGCGACCTCGAACTACGGCGGTCCGAAGATCGACGAGGAGACGCTGACCGTCACCTCGGCCACCCTCTCGTCGGACGGCAAGAAGGTCAGCCTCACGGTGCCCGGACGCAAGGCCGGCAGGGTGGTGCACCTGCGGTCACCGCGCCCGTTCACCTCCACCAGCGGCCAGTCCCTGTGGAGCACCGAGGCGTGGTACACGCTCAACTCGATCCCGGGCAGCCCCCCGCCGCCGACCGGTGGGACCATCACCGGCGTCGGTGGCAAGTGCCTGGACGTCGACAACGCGGGCACCGCCGACGGCACGAAGATCCAACTCTGGACCTGCAACGGCACCACCGCGCAGTCGTGGACGAAGGTCGGTGACACGTACCGGGTGCTGGGCAAGTGCCTGGACGTGGACAACGGCGGCACCGCCAACGGCACGAAGGTCCAGCTCTGGACCTGCAACGGCAGCGGCGCGCAGGTCTGGCAGCCGCAGGCCGACGGGTCGATCCGCAACCCGCAGTCCGGCAAGGTCCTGGAGGCCGCAGGCGGTAGCAGCGCCGACCGCACCCAGATCCAGCTCGGCACGTATTCGGGCGGCGCCCACCAGAAGTGGGTGGTCAGTGGCGGGGTAACCGGCTGACGTCGGACGAGGGGCGTGGTCCGACCTCCCGGTCGGGCCGCGCCCCGGACCGTTTGGCGCAGCGTCACCAGCGCCGGGCGTACAGCGCCAGCGCGGCGGTGCGGACTGCCGTCGGTCAGGGACCGTGCGGCAGCGGCTGCGCCAGGGCGCGGAGTTCCGATGGGAGCTGGGCCAGGGCGTCCTCGAACTCCCGGTGCCCGACCACCCGGTGCATGGTCTGGAGAACCGCCCGGGTGCCCCGCTCGGCGGCCGGACGGTCGATCCCGGCACGGTCGGCGACCCGGCGGAGGAACTCGTCGTAGCCGAACGCCTCCGGTGGCTCCGCGGCCTTGACCAGCAATGGGCTCAACTCGTCGGCCAGGTGGGGGGCCAACGCGCCCGCCTCACCGCCGCTGAGCCGCTCGGTGAGGGTCCGCAGAACGGCCTCGGTCAGTGGGCGCGCCTGCTCCGGCGGGACGCCCGCCCGTGCCGCGACCTTGTCGACGAACCCCAGCTCGGCCATTCCCCCGCCCTTCGTTTCGGAGATGCGTGGCTACCCGGGCCCGTCCACGGCAAACCCGGCGGCCGGAGCGGGACGGGTCTGGTGGTTGCTCCGCGCGGCGCCGTCGGAGTCTCGTACGGTGAGGTCGGACCGGGAACCCGACGGCTGCCCGACGGCGGCCCGTGCCGCAGGAGGAGCAGATGGCCGTCGACCTACCCGACGTGATCGACCGGTACTTCCGGGCCATCAACGACCGGGACCTGGACGCCTTCGTCGCCTGCTTCGCGGACACCGCGAGCGTCGCCGACGAGGACCGGCTGTACGACGGACGGGCCTCCATCCGCGCGTGGCGGCAGAAGACGATGGATGCCTACTCCTACACCGCCGAACCGGTACGTGTCACACCCGAGGCGGGCGACTCGTACCTGGCCCTCACCCGGGTCTCCGGCGACTTCCCCGGCAGCCCGATCGAGCTGCGGTACCGGTTCACGCTGCGCGACAACCTGATCGGTGCCCTCGACATCCGCCCGTAGCAGCGGCTGCTGCTCGGGCGCCGACGCAGCGGCCCGACCGCCCGGTGCCGGATGCCTGGTCGGCCCGGCCCGCGCGTGATCAACCGCCGAACGGACGAGACGGCCCAGGGGTCGGCGGATGACATGATGTGGCGACAACGGCTGTCGCTACGGAAAAGGGTTGCTGGTGTCCGATGGCGCACGTCGAGGCGAACACGTCCACGGCACCCGGGCGGATCGTGGTGACACTGACCGGCGACCCGCGGCCGGGGGGCTGATGCCGGCCGAGCGGCGCGACACCGTGGTCGAGCAGAGCACCCCCGCCCATGTCACGGACACCATGGCGTACCAGGTGGCGACCGACGTGCGAGCGCTGCGCGCGTTCGTCAGCGCCGGGGCGCTGGCCCGGGGCCTGCCACCGCATCGGGTGGAGCTGCTGACACTCGCGGTCAGCGAGCTGGCCAGCAACACCTTGCAGCACACCACCGGCGGCGGGCGGGTCCTGCTCTGGGCCGAGTCCGGCCAGTTGTTCTGCGACGTCGTCGACCGGGGGCCGGCGCGGGAGTTCGGCCAGGGAATGCCGTCCACCGACTCGATCCGGGGCCGGGGGCTGGCGATCGTGGAGCAGGTCTGCGATGAGGTCGCCGTGCTCACCGGACCCGGGGAGACCGTCGTACGGATTCGCCTGAGCCTGTGAGCCGGGCGGCGATCCATGCCCGCTCGGGCCGCGTCGCCTGCCACAATGCGGACAGCCCGGGTGGACGGTGACCCCGGGTCGGACCCGACCGGGAGGACGGCACGATGCCGGACAGCGCACGCGAGGCAGAGCTGCTCGATGCCGAACGCACCCTGCAGGCCGCCCAACGGGCCGGCGACGTCGATGCTCTCGATCAGTTGCTGGTCGACCAGCTGATAGCCATCGGCCCGGACGGCCGTCCGGGCACCAAGCAGGACGACCTGGCCGCGCACCGGGACCGCCGTTCGGTGGTGCACGAGCTGGTCGAGGAGGAGCTGGACCTGCTCGTCGTCGGAAAGACCGGGGTGACGTTCTTCCTGGGCCGGGTGTCCGGTGTGTTCGAGGGGGCGCCGTTCGCCGCTCGCCTGCGTTACACCCGGACCTGGGTCCACGACGACCCGCACGGCTGGCGGGTCCTCGCCGCACACATCAGCCCGGTCTGACTCAGCTCAGGTCCTCGTCCTCGTCGTCGAGCAGGCCCTGCTCGTCGAGGAACGCGAACCACCTGTCGTCCGCCGGGGTCAGGTCGGCGTAGCCCGGGCCGAGCAGGTAGTAGTCCACGAAGGATCCGAGGTCGGGGGCCAGCTCCTCGAACGCGTCGGACATGAACCACTCGGTGCCGTTGGGCGGGAAGTACCAGATGGCTCCCGTGCCACGGTCCATGAAGATCGGCTCGTCGCTGCGGGTGCCCACCACCAGCCAGCCAGCCCGGTCCTCGGGGATGGTGGAGAAGTCGGGCGCGTAGTCGAGGTGGTACTGGATCCCGGCGAGGGTCGACGTGGACGCCAGCTCGAGCCGACCCGCCCGCAGCCCGTCGGCCACCAGCAGGAGATCGCGCAGGTCGGCCGGGAGGCTCGCCGGCACGACATCGATGGCGGCGCCCTCGCCGAACTCGGCGTACGCCAGGCTCGCCGGCTGGTCGGCCAGATCGGCTCGCAGCTCCTCGATGAGCTGCCGCAGCTCGGGATTCACTGCACCACCTCTGTTCGGATGAGGTCCTGTCCGGCAAAGCTCCCGGCTGCCCGCAGACCTGCGAGCCGATGTGCGGATTGGTTCTACCACGCGGCAGCTCGCCGGGGCGTCACCTCGCCGAATCCGCCAACCGGGCCGACACCACCAGCTCATTGAGTTCTCGACCGGCGGCGCGCAGGTCGGTCTGAGTCGCAGATCTTGGACAGTTCCGTCAGGACGTCACGGAAACTGTCCAGGATCTGGTGGTGAGGCGGCGCTCACGGTGGCGAACACCAACGGGCGTGGCTGCTCGGCGACGACGCCGGTCAGGTCGACGCACACCATGCCCGCCCAAGCCGCTGGCGTCGAGCCCTTTCCTCAGCTGACGACCGCGTCGACCGGGCCGACGCGCAGGGTGCCGTCGTTGAGGGGCGTGCAGCGGATGCCACCGGTGGTGCGCAGCGCCTTCCACGCTCCCGGGCCGACGGTGACGTCCATCCAGGCGCAGGGCCGGGCCGCCCGGTTGACCCGCAGGCTGACCGGGCCGTTGCCGGAGTCCAGCACCAGCACCCTGCCGATCAGCTCGTCCACGGCGATCCCGGTGGTGAGGATGTTGCGCCGGACCTCCGCCAGGCCGATGCCGACCGGCAGCGACTCCTGGGCGATGACGGTGACGCTGGCGTCGCGGTGTGCCTGCTGGCCGAAGTACCGGTCGCCGACGATGCCGAGGCCGGCCCGGATCCGGACCGCGTCGACCAGCTCACCGGGCGGGGCCGGGGCCGGGCCGTCGGCGGGTCGGCCCAGGAAACGGTGCACGGGCGAGGCCAGCAACTCGACGATCTCCGGCATGGCAGGAAGTCTACGAAGCGGATCGGGTCGTCCGGGGCAGGTCGACGGATGACCCGGCGGGGACGGCGGCGAATGTGTCGCCGTCCCCGCCGCGGCACGGCTCAGGCCGGCGTGCCGGTCACGGTCAGGTTCCGTACCCGGCCGACGTTGTCGAACGAGCCGAAGCCCACCCGCCCCGAACCGAACGTGGTGTCCGTCGCGGTCATCAGCGGGTCTCGGTTTCCGTCGACGTAGACGGCGATCTCGCCGGTGGACGGCAGGTGCACCACCCGGACGCGGTGCCAGTTGGCGTCGGTGATCGCCGGGTTGGCGCCCCGGGAGCGGCCGTTCCACTGGTGGTCGATGCGCTCCCGGTCGGCGTTGTCGACCTTGAAGATGCCGTTGTGCGGATAGATGGTGTTGTCGGTGGAGAGGTGGGCGTAGTAGAACTCGGTGTCCGAGCGCCAACCGAAGACAATGATCACGTCGCGGTTGCTGACCTCCACCGGCGTGTCGAGCCGTACCCGGGCGTCGACCTGCACCGACGACCACGCCGGGCCGGCGGTCAGCACGGCGTACTCGAATGGCCGGCGCGGACCCGGCCGGCTCTCCCCGGCCTCGGCGAGGATGACCTGGTCGCGGGTGAACTGCCACTTCGCCGGGGTCACCGGTGCCCAGTTCGACGCCCCGGCGGTGCGGCGCACCGTGGTGTCGCCGACGTCGCCGCTGGCGAACTCCCTCGTGCCGGTCACCTTCCAGATCTTCCCGTTGGCCTTCGCGACGAGGTAGAGCTCACCGGCGGCGTCGGTGCCGAAGCGCAGGTCCACCCGGTTGGGGTCGCCGGGCGCGCCGGGTCCGGAGAGGTCCCGCATCCGGACCGGGCCGCCCGCCGCGTCGAAGAGCGCGAGTTGGTGGATCGGGGCCAGTCCGTGGCCACGGCGCATCTCGTTCGCCTCGGTGTAGAGCACCCGGCCGTCGACCAGGTCACCGAAGACGTACTTGCCGCGCAGCGCGGGCAGCGTGCGCCCCCGGTAGACGAACCCGCCGGCCACCGCGACACCGACGTCGTCGGTGCAGTTCCAGCCCGGGGCGGGGTCATGGTCGTACGCGGCAACGGGATACGTGTAGCCGTACCGGTCGTCGTCGGCGGGCAGTGGGAGCAGGCGGTCGCAGGGGCTCGTGGCGGCCTTGTCGAAGACGAAGGAGCCCTCGCGCTCACTCCAGCCGAAGTTGTCGCCGGCGCGGACCTCGTAGATCGCCTCGACGGCGTGCTCACCGATGTGTCCGAGGTACATCCGGCCGGTCGCCCGGTCCCAGCTGAACCGGTGCGGGTCACGGAAACCAACGGCGTAGATCTCTCCGAGCGCGCCGGTCTGGCCGACGAACGGGTTCCCCTGTGGGATGCCGTAGCGCCCGTTGGCGGAGTTGGTGCCCCGGGGGTCGATCCGCAACAGCTTGCCGTGCGGCAGCGCCAGATTCTGCGGGTCGATGTTGCGGGCGCCCTGGCCACCGTCGCCGACCGCAAGGTACAGCAGGCCGTAGTCGCGGTCGTGGCGCTTGGCCGTGGGGTTGAAGTTGATCTCCTGAATGCCGTGCACCTGGCCACCGAAGCCGATGCGCAGCACCTCGCGGTGCGAGCCGGCGAAGGTGGCGGCGGTTGGATCTGTCGCCGTCCACTCGGTGATGACACCGTGGAAGAGCGAGTTGGGTTGGGCGTAATCGGGTGTGGCGGTCGTCGTGGACGCCAACTCGGTGTGGATGGTGTAGAACCGGCCGTTGACGCCGAACTCCGGGTGGAAGGCGACGTAGCCGAAGCCCTGGCCCAGCCCACGACCGGAGAAGAACTGCGGCGCGAACGTCGCCGCCACGTCCAGGTAGACGTGCGGCACACCGCCCTCGACCAGGTAGAGGTTGCCGTTGAGGTCCGGCACCGCCCGCCGGCCGGAGCCGTCGGGCAGCTCCATCACCGTGTTGATCCGGGCGGTCCGCATGAGCCGCGCATCGGTCGGGGCGGGCGTGGGGTACGACTGCGGGAAGCTGGCGTACTCGCGCAGGACCAGCCCGATCCGGGACTGGACCGGCATCTCGGGAATCGGGTCGTCGACCGCGTCGGCGGCCCGCGCGGGCGCGGCGACCAGTGTGGACAGGATCAGCACGAGGGCGGTGAGGCCGGCCCTCACTGTGTGCCGGCGGACTGTGCCGGCGCGGCGGTGCAGGGTGCGCACGCGTGTCTCCTTCTCGGTGGGACGGTGCCGAGGGTGGTCAGCGGGCCAGGTGGTGGTACTGCCTCCGCACGTCGCTCGCGGAGACCACACTGTCGAGGAACATCAGGCCGTCCATGCGGCAGTCGCACGGGTTGCGCTCCAGGGTGTCCTGGGGGAAGCTCCCGCCGATCTTGATGCCGCGCGGGTCGGAGGCCGTGGTGAGGTGTGGGCCCGGCCCGGACACCAGCCACGGGTCGTCGGTGCGGGTGTAGAAGCCGTCCACCGGCTCGCCGTTGCGGTAGAGGGCGAGGCCGCCGGTGTCGAAGTCGAAGGTGGCGGCGAGGTGCACCCACTCCCCCACGGGCAACAGCTCGCGCCAGTCCTGGTTGGCGGCGAAGGTCTGCGAGTTGCCGCCGTCGAGTCGCCGCCCGAGCGCGACGAGGCGCAGTTCCCCGTCGACGTCGATCAGCTCCAGCAGGGCCCGCACGCCGTGGCCGTCGGAGTCGCCGGTCAGCACCCCGGCCAGCCCGATCGCGTTGTACCGGTCGGCGGGGTCGGCGGTGGCGGAGTTGGGCAGCGGGCTGTCCATGTTGAGCTTGAACCAGCCCATCACGGTGGTGCCCGCGGTGGCGCTGAAGGCGCGCAGCGTCCGCACCCCGCTGGCCGACCAGGTGCCGGCCTTCCAGTCGTCGTTGCCGGCGACGTCGGGGGCGACCTGCCGGGTCTGCACCGCGTTGCGACTGCCCCGGTAGGCGCGGTCCGGCACCCGCATGGCGGCACCGCCGTTGATCAGCTCGATCTCGGTTCCGGAGCGGCCCTGGTCGCGTTCCAACGCGGGATCTCCGGGCACCGGGTGGTCGAAGTCGTACGCGGCGACCAGGTGTGCGCGCAGCGCCGGGTGGACGTCGTGCGGGATGCTCCGGTCCGCCTGCGCGGGTGGCGCAGCGGCGCCGGTCAGTGCGCCGATCGCCAGGAGGGACACGGCGGCTTGGCGGGCCCTGGACATGGCTGTCACCTCGCTTCGCGGCATGCCGGTCACGTAAGCGCTTACGTAAGCGCTTACGTACCCTAGGCTCCGATGAATGGCGCTCGCAATAGATCGGGTGACATGGATGTTTCCGGAGGGTTGCGGATGCCCAGGACCAACCAGCGGCCGCGCCTCGTGGACGTCGCCGAACACGCCGCCGTCTCGCTGGCTACCGCATCCCGAGCCCTCGCCGGTCGCGAGGGAGTCAGCGCCGAGGTGGCCGACCGGATCCGGCAGATCGCGCGTGAGCTGGGCTACGTCGCCAACCCGTACGCTCGCACCCTGGCCGGCGGGGCCAGCTCAACGGTGGGGCTGATCGTCCACCAGGTCGACGACCCGTACTTCGCCGAGATCGCCGCCGGGGTCATCCAACTCGCCGCCGAGCAGGGGCTGCTGGTGCAGATCTGCCAGTCCGGCCGCGACCCCGGCTACGAGCTGCAACAGCTGCGCCACCTGATCGCCCAGCGGGTCGGCATCGTCCTGATCAGCGGTTCCGGTTACGACGACCCACGCATGGAGAGCGCGGCCCGCGCCGAACTGGCCGCGTTCCAGGACCACGGCGGACGGGCCGCCGCCATCGGTCGGCACGCGCTCGGCGTCGACGCCGTCCTACCGGACAACGAGGCCGGCGGCCACGCCCTCGCCCAGCACCTGATGGATCTCGGTCACCGGCGGATCGCGGTCGCCGCGGGCAGCGCCGGGCTCACCACGGTCGCGGACCGGCTGGCCGGGGTGTCGTCGGCCCTGCGGCAGCGCGGGCGGTCCCCCGCCGACCTCGTCGTCGTGCACAGCGACTTCACCCGCGGCGGTGGGCGCGCCGCCGCCGAGCAGATCCTCAACGAACATCCCGAGACGACGGCGATCATCGCGCTCAACGACGTGATGGCCATGGGCGTGCTGTCCACGCTGCGGTCCCGCCGCGTGCCGGTGCCCGCGCGGATGTCCGTGGTCGGCTTCGACGACGTCTCCGTGGCGGCCGACCTCGCGCCCAGCCTCACCACCATCCGCCTGCCGATGACCGAGATGGGCCGCACGGCGCTCACCCTCGCCCTGAAGCCCCGCTCGGCCCGCCCCCGCCGCCGTCCCACCGGGCACCTGCTGGTCGTCCGCGACTCGACCGGGCCCGCGCCGACGACCTGACCGCAATGCCACACCGCGACGGCCGGACTTCTGGCACGGTCGAGAAGTCCACCCCGTAACTGGGTCAGGAGAGGTCATGGCCGAGAACGCCGTACGACACCGGACGGTCGACGTCGACGGCATCGCGATCTTCTATCGGGAGGCCGGCCCCGCCGACGCGCCGGTGGTGCTACTGCCGCACGGTTACCCGTCGTCGTCGTTCCAGTTCCGCCACCTGCTGCCCGCGTTGTCCGACCGGTGGCGCGTGATCGCGCCCGACTACCCCGGCTTCGGCTACAGCGACCTGCCCGGCCCCGACCGGTTCGCGTACACCTTCGACGCTCACGCCGACCTGCTCCGACGCTTCGTCGACACGCTGGGGCTGACCCGCTACGTGATCTACCTTCAGGACTACGGCAGCCAGTTCGGGCTCCGCCTCGCGATGACCGCGCCGCAGCGGGTCGCCGGTCTCGTGATCCAGAACGGGGACATCTACCCCGACCAGCACGGGCCCAAGTACGAGCCGCTGAAGCGGTTCTGGCGCGACCCGACCGACGAGGGCCGGGAGCAGCTGGCCGCGGCGATCAGCGAGGAGGGCTTCCGGCGCGAGTTCCTGGGCGAGCTGCCGGACCGGCTGACCGACCGGGTGAGCCCCGACCTGTGGCGGCTCTCCGGTGCGCTGGTCACGGATCCGCGCCGGCGGGAGGCCTGGCTACGGCTCCTCACCGACCAGGGCACCACCGTCGCCTGGTTCCCCCGCCAGCAGGAGTACCTGCGGACTCACCGGCCGCCCACGCTGATCGTGTGGGGACCGCACGACGGGTACATGCCGGCGGGCGCGGCCCACGCCTACCGACGGGATCTGCCGGATGCCGAGCTCCACCTGCTCGACGGCGGGCACTGGCTGCTCGAAACGCACCTCGACGAGGTGGTCCGGCTGGTCCGCGACTTCCTCACCCGTCTCCAACCCTGAACGGGTGGTCGCGGGTCAGACGGCCAGGGCCGCCCGGACGTCCCGTTCCGCCGTGACACCACCGTCCCCCTGCGAGGTGACCCGGCCGGATTCCAGCACCTGGTAGCGGCTCGCCACCCGCAGCGCGAAGCCCAGATGCTGCTCCACGAGCAGCACGCTGAACCCGGACTGCCTGGTCAACTCGACGATCCGTTCCTGGATCTCCGCGACCACCGACGGCTGGATGCCCTCGGTCGGCTCGTCGAGCATCAGCAGCCTCGGCCGGGTGATCAGCGCACGGGCGATGGCCAGTTGCTGGCGCTGACCGCCGGACAGCAGTCCGGCCCGGCGTCGCAGCAGCGGGCGCAGCGCCGGAAAGAGGTCCAGCACCTCAGCGGTCGCCACCGCCCCGTCGCGTCGACCGTCGGCGACCAGCCGCAGGTTCTCCGCGGCGGTCAGGTGCGGGAAGCACTGCTGCCCCTGCGGGACGTACGCCATCCCCCGCGCCACCCGCTCGTGCGGCCCGAGGCGGGTGACGTTCTCGCCGTCCAGCTCGACGGTGCCGGCGCTCGGGCGCAGCAGGCCGGCCGCGACCCGCAGCACTGTGCTCTTGCCAGCGCCGTTGTGCCCGAGGACCGCGGCGACCCCGTCGGGCGGGACGGTGAGGTCGACCCCGTGCAGCACCTGGCTGCGCCCGTACCCGGCGTGCACCCCGCGCAGCGTCAGCATCATGCCTCCAGACCGGTGGGGGCCGACCCGGCGTCGACCGGGTGGCCAAGATAGACCTCCTGCACGCGCGGGTCCGCCTGGACCTGCGCCACGGTGCCCTCGCTGAGCACCCGGCCGGCGTGCAGCACGGTGACGCTGCGCGCGAACCGGCGCAGGAAGTCCATGTCGTGCTCGATCACCACGACGGTGCGGTCCCTGCTCACCGTCTCCAGCAGGGCCCCGGTGGCGTCGCGTTCCTCGTGGCTCATGCCGGCGACCGGCTCGTCGAGCAGCAGTAGCCGCGCGTCCTGCACCAGCAGCATCCCGATCTCCAGCCACTGCTTCTGCCCGTGCGCGAGCGTCCCGGCGAGGTGCTCGGCCCGTTCGGCCAGACCGATGGTCTCCAGCGCCGCGGCCACCTCGTCGGGGACGCCGCGACGGCGGCGGGCCAGGGTCGCCCAGCCACGCCGGGCGCCGGCCGCGATGTCGAGGTTCTGCAGCACCGACAGCTCCTCGAAGACGGAGGACGTCTGGAACGTACGCCCGATGCCCAGCCGGCTGATCCGGTGCACCGGACGGCCCAGCAGCTCGTCGGCGCCGAAGCGGACCGAGCCGGTGGCCCGGACCAGGCCGGTGATCGCGTCGACCAGCGTGGTCTTGCCGGCTCCGTTGGGCCCGATCAGGAACCGGATGTCACCGGCGGGCACCTCCAACGAGACGCCGTCGACGGCGGTGAAACCGTCGAAGCTGACCCGCACGTCACGGACGGACAAGCCGTTCAGCCGGTCGTCGCTCATGCCGCCGGCACCTCCGTCCCCCGCGCGCCGCGTCGTCGGGCCGGTGGCAACCACCCGCGCCGGGCCGGCGCCGTGCTGCCGTCGCGGCGACGTGCCAGCGCCCACAGCGACGCCAGGCCGCCGGGAAGGAACGCCACCACGACCACGAAGAGCAACCCCTGAAGGTACGTCCAGGTGCCCGGGAACCGCTCCGAGAGGGCGGTACGCGCCCAGGCCACCGCCACCGCGCCGAGCACCGGCCCGAGCACTGTGGCCCGACCACCCACCGCGACGCCGATGACGAACTCGATCGACGGGACGATACCGATCAGCGCGGGCGAGATGATGCCCACCGCGGGCACGAACAGCGCCCCGGCCAGGCCGGCCATCCCGGCCGCGACCACGTACGCGACCAGCTTGACCGAGGCCGGGTCATAGCCGAGGAAGCGGACCCGCTCCTCGCCGTCGCGGACCGCCACCAGCAGCTCGCCGTAGCGGCTGTGGATGAGTTGACGGGTCAGCGCGAGCAACGCCAGCAGTGTGCCGGCGATGATGAAGTAGACCATCCGCTGGTTGACCGGGTCGTCCAGGTCGTAGCCAAAGAAGCCCTTGATGTCGGTGAGCCCGTTGGTCCCGCCCGTGGTGCCCTGCTGGCCGATCAGCAGGATCACCATCGCGGCGGCGAGGGCCTGACTGAGGATGGCGAAGTACGCGCCGCGCACGCGGCGGCGGAACACCAGCGAGCCGAGCCCGAAGGCGACCGCCATCGGCAGCAGCACCGTCGCGGGCAGCGCTAACCACGGGCTGGCGAACGGCCTCCACCACAGCGGCAGTTCGTCGAGCTGCCCGTACAGCTGCATGAAGTCCGGCATCCCGGCCGGGCCCGCGTCGGCGAGCTTGAGGTGCATGGCCATCGCGTAGCCGCCGAGGCCGAAGAAGACGCCCTGGCCGAGGGTGAGCATGCCGCCCCGACCCCAGGCGATCCCGATGCCGACCGCGACCATGGCGACGCAGAGATACTTGGCGAGCAGGGACAGCCGGAAGTCCGACAAGACCAGCGGCGCGACGGCGAACAGCAGCGCCGCGCCGAACGCGAAGCCGGCCGCCGTCCGCAGTCGCGATCGGCTCGCGGGCCGCCTCGGCGGTACGGCGCTGACGGGTGCCGGGTCGACGGCGGTGTCGGGCGGCGCGGGGGTGACGGCGGTCATGCGAGGCTCCTGGTCCGCAGCGTGAACAGGCCCTGTGGCCGCCACTGGAGGAACGCGACGATCGCCACGAACACGATCACCTTGGCGACGCTGAGGGTGGTGAGGTATTCCCCGGTGGCCTGGAGCACGCCGAGGGCGAAGGCGACGATCACGCTGCCCTTGAGCTGGCCGATCCCGCCGACCACGACGACCAGGAAGGCGTCGATGATCAGATTGGTGCCCATGGTCGGACCGATCGGGCCCAGCAGGGTGAGCGCCACACCGGCGAGCCCGGCCAGGCCGGAGCCGACGAAGAAGGTGGTCCGGTCGACCCGGGAGGTGGCGATGCCGGACACCGCCGCGAGGTCGCGGTTCTGCACGACCGCGCGGATGCGACGCCCGAGCGGGGTGAGCCGCAGCGCCAGGGTGAGCGCCGCGACGGCGGCCAGCGCCAGGGCCAGGATGAACAGCCGGTTGTTGGCGATGGTCAGCCCACCGGGGAGCGCCACGTTGCCGGTCAGCAGCTCCGGCGCGCGGGTCTGCACGTTCGGGCTGCCGAAAACGTCGCGGGCCAGTTGTTGCAGCATCAGCGACACACCCCAGGTGACCAGCAGGGTGTCCAGTGGTCGGGCGTACAGCCGGCGGATGAGCAGCATCTCCAGCAGCGCGCCCATCGTGCCGGCGACCACGAACGCCACCGGTAGCGCGACAACCAGCGACCAGCCGGCCCCGGAGATGCTCTGCTGCAGGACGTAGGTGGTGTACGCCCCGGCCATGATGAACTCGCCGTGCGCCATGTTGATCACGTTCATCTGGCCGAAGGTCAGCGCGAGGCCGAGCGCGATGAGCAGCAGCACCGCGCCGATGCTGATGCCGGTGAAGAGTTGACCGAAGAGGACTGCCACGGTGGGTACTCCGAACTGCTGGTCGGGTGGCCCGGGCGGGGCGCGTCACCGCGCAGCCCGCCCGGGCCGGCGTCGTCAGCTCAGGCCGCTCGCCCACGGATAGGTCTTGAGGTACGGGTCCGGCTGCACCGGCTTGCCGGAGTTCCACACCTCCGTGATCAGACCGTCGGCGCCGATCTTGCCGATCCGGGCGGTCTTGGCGATGTGCTGGGTCTTCCCGTCCACCGTGACCAGGCCCTCCGGCGCGTCGAAGGTGATGCCGTCCGAGGCGGCTCGGACCTTCTCCACGTCGAAGGCGCCGGCCTTCTCGACCATGGCCTTCCAGAGGTACACGCCGACGTACGCGGCCTCCATCGGGTCGCTGGTCGGCTTGTCCGCGCCGAACTTCGCCTTGTACGCGGCCACGAACTTCGAGTTCGCCGCCCCCGGGGTGGTCTGGTAGTAGTTCCAGGCGGTCAGCTGACCCTCCAGGTACTGGGTGCCGATGCCCTTGACCTCCTCCTCGGCGATCGAGACGGACACCACCGGCATCGCAGCGGCGGTCAGGCCGGCCGACTTGTACTCCTTGAAGAAGGCCACGTTGCTGTCGCCGTTGAGCGTGTTGAAGACGGCGTCGGCGCCGGACGACTTGACCTTGTTGACGATGGTGCCGAACTCGGTGGATCCGAGTGGGGCGTAATCCTCACCGAGCACTGTCATCCCGTTCGCGGTGGCGTACGCCTTGATGATTTTGTTCGCGGTGCGGGGAAAGACGTAGTCACTGCCGACCAGATAGACCGACTTCGCACCCTGCGCCTTGAGGTAGTCGAGCCCGGGAACGATCTGCTGGTTGGTGGTCGCACCCGTGTAGAAGATGTAGGGCGACTGTTCGAGGCCCTCGTACTGCACCGGGTAGAACAGCAACGCCTTGTTCTTCTCGAACACCGGCTTGACCGCCTTGCGACTGGCCGACGTCCAGCAGCCGAAGACGGCGGCGACCCGGTCCTCGGAGATGAGCTTCTCGGCCTTTTCCGCGAAGGTCGGCCAGTCCGATGCGCCGTCCTCGCCAACCGGCTGGATCTTCCTGCCGAGGACGCCACCGGCCGCGTTGATCTCCTCGACGGCGAGCATGATGGAGTCGCGGACGGTGACCTCGCTGATCGCCATGGTGCCGGAGAGCGAGTTGAGCAGCCCCACCTTGACGGTGTCGCCGGAGACGTCGGCGGTGACGCCGGTCGCGCCGCCCTCGTCGGTGGTCTTGCTGCCGCACGCGGTCATCGCGGCCGCGGCGATCAGGGTCATGGCGCCCGCCAGGATGCGGCGGCCCCGGAATGGTGACATCTACTCTCCCTGCGGTGCACTAGGTGGCGAAAGGACGGTCGGTGCGGTCCGGTGGAGCTGACGTGGGCGATGCCGAGGTCGACGGGTGGACGCCGCTCGGGGCACCGGCTCGGACATGGGCACCGAAAGCGTCGACCGACATGATTGCGCTCATGTTTCCCGGCCCTTAATTGACTGTTTCCGCGCGGTCGATCCGATGCGCACGAAAAAACGGCCGGCACCGTTGGGGAGGAAACGGTGCCGGCCGTTCGGAAAGACGCAGAATTGGTGTCACCACAATGGTCGACGGACAATTCCGTCGATGGTGGGGACACAGTGGTGACATCTGACCCGAGGCCAGATACTTCACCCAGGAAGCATCTTAGGACGGGATCGGGTGGCGCTGTCAAGGGTCCAGGTGGGCGGGCCGGCGCGCCTGGTTTCAGAGCTGGGCGAGCACTGTGAAGTCGAGGCCGTCGGCCTCGGCCAGGTAGATGCGCTGGCGGACGTGCCGTTGGCGTAACCGCAACCGCCCGCGTGGCCCCTGGTAGGCCACCGTGTCAGCGGCCGTCTCGATGGCCCGCACGTCGAGGGTGCGGGCCTGGCCGATCAGCGCGGCGAGCAGCATCACGCCCTCGTAGCAGGACTCCCCCAGGCTGCCCAACGGTGGTGCCTCCACCCCGAAGCGACGGACGAACTCGCCGTGGAAGTCGAGGTTCTCCTGGGTGACCAGCCCGGCGAAGAAGCCCGCCGTGCTGTACAGCCGCCGGGTCGCACCGGCACCGCTGGCGAGCAGCATGTTCTCGTCCATCAGCGTGCTCAGCCGCAGGCACCGCTGATCCAGGCCGGATCGGGCGAACGCCCGGTTGAACCGCACCGCGTCCGCACCGACCAGCAGCATCAGCACACCGTCGGCGTCGCTGTGCTCGATGCGGCGCAGCACCTCGGTGAAGTCGTGCGTGTCCAACGGCAGGAAGTGCAGGCCCACCACCTGGCCACCGCCGCGCAACGCGTACCGCTGGGCCGCCCGCGCGGTACGGCGCGGCCACACGTAGTCGTTGCCGACCACAAACCAGCGACGCACCCCCTGCTCCCCCGCGAGCAGCCGCATCGCGGGCCACAGTTGGGCATCCGGCGTCTCGCTGGTCAGGAAGACCCCCTCGGTGCGTTCACCACCCTCGTAGAGTGCGGTGTAGACGTACGGCACCCGGTGCGCGACGCGGGGCGCCAGCGCCTGGCGCACCGACGAGATGTGCCACCCCGTCACCCCCTGCACCGCCCCCACCGACACCAACGCCTCGACCTCGGCGGCCACCTCGGCCGGCGGTGCGCCGCCGTCGACCGGCACCAGCCGCACCTCCCGGCCCAGCACACCACCACACCGGTTGATCTCCTCGACCGCGAGCTGCGCGCACAGCTCGCAGGTGGGGCCGAACATGCCGGCCGGCCCGCGCATCGGGTAGACCAACGCGATGCTGACCACGGCACGGTCGACGGTCAGCCACGGCGGTGCCGGCGCGGACATGAGCACATGATTGCCCGGCCCACGACCGAAGGCCAGAACTCACCACGGACCGGGACACTCGCTACCATGGCAGGGCCACCGGACCAGGGAGTTCCATGTCAGACGTGCCCGGGGCGCCAGCCGACCTGCTGCGCTCGCTCACCCGCGCCGAACGGCTGCTCTCTCGCCGGCTGGGCGCCGTCCTCGCCGAGGACGCGCTGAGCATCGAGGCATGGCGGGTGCTCTGCCTGCTCGCCGACGGCCAGGGCCACCCGATGAGCGAGGTGTCGACCGAGGCGTCGCTGCCTCCCGGCACCCTCACCAAACTGGTCGACCAGCTCGTCGACCGTAACCTCGTCTTCCGCCGGATAGACCCGATGGACCGTCGACGGATCCGCGCCTACCTCACGGCCCGCGGCCGTCGGGAGCACGATCGCCTCGATGAGCGGGTCCGGGCCAACCTCGCCGAGCTGGGCGTGCCACAGGTCGACGAGCTGACCGCTCAGCTCGCCGACCTGATCGGTCGTCTCGACCCGGCCCGCCGCCGCGTCGACGCGATCGGCCCACACCGGTGACGAGGCTCAGTCCACCCTGGTGAGGAGCGGCTTGCCCTTCTCGACGACGTACGTGGCCAGTTCGACGGCGACACCGTCGCCGACGTTGCGGGCCTGGTGGTGGACGCCGTACGGCACGGTCAGCGCATCACCGACGTTGCACACCATCGGCGACCGACCTTCGAGCGTGTACTCCAGAGACCCCTGGAGCACGCAGATGATCTCTTCGCCCGGGTGGAAGTGCTTGAACGGCGGCGAGTCCGGTGTGAACTCCACGCGACTCTGGACGACCTCACGTCCCGGGATGCTGAGATCGTGTTTCTGAAGATCGACACGCCACAGCCCCGGCGCCGCCTCCACCGCCGTCGGACTGATGCCCTCGGGCCGATCTTTTCCACTCATCACGGCCTCCTGTGAGCCGTCGCGGGAACGGCAGTCGCCCCGGTTGCCATGGCCTTCCGAGGATATGGGCCACAGATCCGTCCCGGGCCGGGATGGGCGAACACGAAAGCCCACGACGTGCCGGGGTCGAGTGACGCCGGCGTGCCGGGTGCGCTCGCGTCACACGGCGAGGTGGGCGCGCAGGGTGTGCGCGTCGGGCGCGGTGGCGGTCCACAGTGTCGCCGGGCCCCCGACCAGCGGCAGTCGGGCGACGGTCCCGTCGACGGCAGCCGGTTCGGCCTGCCGCGACGGGTCGACCACCAGCAGCGAGCCGGTGGCCGGTGCGCCGCCGAGCACCGCGGGGCCGGCCCAGCCGGGGGCGCGCGGCCCCACGGCGAGGGACTGGCGCAGCAGCGGCCGACCCGCGTAGTCGACCTGCGTGTGCACGACGGCACCACCGGGCGCCTCGCCGTACCGGCCACAGATCAGCTCGTCGCGCCAGCGCAGGCTCGCGCCGGCGGCCACCGCGACGCGGGACTCGGCGAGGTGCGCGCAGCCGGCCGCCGCGACCAGCTGTTCGGGGAGCCAGTGCAGCGTGGCACCGGCGTGCACCACCGCCGACACCGCCATCCGGGACACCGCGCCCGGTCGTCCCGGCAGGGCGATCGACGCCGCCACGGTGTGCACCCGCACCGCGGCGCCCGGTCCCACCTCGATCTCCAACCGCAGGTCGTCGCCGGCCAGCGGGCCGGCCGCCCCGCCGACCAGGTGCACCGTGGCGACACCACCGTCGGACGGGGTCTGGCGCAGCAGGAGTGGCGTCTCGCCGTGCAGCTCGACCAGGACAGTGCCACCCCGGCCGTCGGCCCGGGCGACCAGCCGGGCGAGCGCCCGCATCAGACGGGTCCGGCCGGTGCGACGAGCGGGTGCAGGGCCGCGTGGTGGGCCAGCTCGTGCCGGATCCAGTCGGCGACCCGGCTCGCCGTCGGGTCTCCCACGATGGACAGGAAGAGGGTCGGAAGGTCGCCGCGTCGAGCCCGCGCGTCACGGTCCATCACGGCAAGGTCCGCGCCCACCATCGGCGCCAGGTCGGTCTTGTTGATCACGAGGAGATCGGCGGCGGTGACCCCCGGACCGCCCTTGCGGGGCACCTTGTCCCCGCCCGCCACGTCGACCACGAAGATCTGCCGGTCGACCAGGCCACGGCTGAAGGTCGCTGTCAGGTTGTCCCCTCCGCTCTCCACGAGGACCAGGTCCAACGGGCCGACCGCCTCGGCCAGCTCGTCGACGGCGTCCAGATTGGCGCCGATGTCGTCGCGGATCGCGGTGTGCGGGCAGCAGCCGGTCTCCACCGCGCGGATCCGGGCCGGGTCCAGCACTCCGGCCCGCCGCAGGAAGTCGGCGTCCTCGGTGGTGTAGATGTCGTTGGTCACCACGCCGAGCCGCAGCTCATCGGCGAAGGCCCGGCAGAGCGCGGCCACCAGGGCCGTCTTGCCGGACCCGACCGGGCCGCCGATGCCAACCCGCAGGGCACGACCGGCGCGGGCCAGCGGAGGGTGCGGGTCGACCCCCGGCTCGGGATGGGTGTGCGGGACGGCCTCGTCGTGCGGTGGGGCGGTCGGTGGTGGCGTGGTCGGGTCGACGGGCGCAGCGCTCGGCACAACAGTCTCAGGACGCAAAGAGACGCACCTCCCAGGTGGCGTGGATTTCGGCATGGATGTCGGCGAGTGGAGCGGCGGCGGCCGGCAGCCGCTCCGGTGGGTCGTCGGCGGCCCGGGCCGCGTCGGCAGCCGTGCCGTCGCAGGCGTCGGCCAGGCCGACCAGCAGGGCCTGGACCTGGTACGGGTCGAGGCCGAGCAGGCGTACGCCGGCACTGGCCGCCCCGGTCACCGTCCCGTAGGCGGCGACCGTGGCGGTGTCGAGACGGGACAACCCCGCCGCCGCGCAGAGCAGCCCGAGCACCAGCGGTTGGTGTGCGCCGGCGGGCGTCCTGGGCAGGTCGTCGAACGGAGCGTCCGGCCAGATGGTCCGGCCGGCGCGCAGCAGCGCTCGGCCCTGCCGGCGGGAGATCGTCCGCAACGTCGGCGCCGCGGTACGCGCGTCCAGCTCCACGTCGAGCTGGGCCAGCGTGCTCGACCGAACGGCCGGCTCAGCAAGTGCCGCGGCCCGGTGTGCGGCCGCCGCGAACGCCGCACCGACCAGACCGGCGGTGGCCAACCGTCCGGTCAGGAACGCCTCCAACGAGGCCAGGTCGGTGACCCGGCCGGCGGCGACGGCCGCCTCCAGACCGCCGGAGTGCGCGTGCGCCCCGGCCGGGAAGCGTCCGTCGGCCACCAGCAACAGCAGGCTCGGCGTGGCCATCAGAACAGGAAGTACCGCTGGGCCATCGGCAGCCGGGTCACCGGGTCCGGTTCGACCACCACACCGTCGATCCGCACCGTGAAGGTGTCCGGGTCCACCTCGATGCGCGGCATCGCGTTGTTCTCCGGCAGGTCGGCCTTGCCCCGCGACCGCACGTCGCTCACCGGCACCACCCGGCGTCGTACGTCCAGCCGAAGCCCTGCGTCCAGGGCCGCCGGGGCCACGAACGCCAGACTGGTGGCGGCCGCCGCGGCACCGTACGCCCCGAACATCGGCCGCGGCAGCATCGGCTGCGGCGTCGGGATCGAGGCGTTCGCGTCACCCATCTGGGCGTACGCGATCATGCCGCCCTTGAGCACCAGGTGCGGTCGTACGCCGAAGAACGCCGGGTCCCAGAGCACCAGGTCGGCGAGCTTGCCGGGTTCGACCGAGCCGACCTCGTGCTCCAGCCCGTTGGCCATCGCCGCGCAGATGGTGTACTTCGCCACGTACCGCCGGGCCCGGTGGTTGTCGGCGGCGTCGTCGCCCGGCAGCGCGCCCACCCGATCCTTCATCACGTGCGCGCTCTGCCAGGTCCGCAGGATCACCTCGCCGACCCGGCCCATCGCCTGCGCGTCGGAGCCGATGATGGAGATCGCGCCGAGGTCGTGCAGCAGGTCCTCGGCGGCCATCGTGGACGGTCGGATCCGGCTCTCGGCGAAGGCCAGGTCCTCCGGCACGGACGGGTTGAGGTGGTGGCACACCATCAACATGTCCAGGTGCTCGGCGAGGGTGTTGGCGGTGTACGGGCGGGTCGGGTTGGTCGACGACGGCAGCACGTTCGGCTCACTGGCCACCGTGATGATGTCCGGTGCGTGCCCGCCGCCGGCCCCCTCGGTGTGGTACGAGTGGATCGCCCGACCGCCGATCGCGCGCAGGGTGTCGGCGACGAAGCCGGCCTCGTTGAGCGTGTCGGTGTGGATCGACACCTGGACCCCGGACTCGTCGGCCACCCGCAGGCAGGCGTCGATCGCCGCCGGCGTGGTGCCCCAGTCCTCGTGCAGCTTGAAACCGCCCGCACCGGCCCGCAACTGTTCCCAGAGCGCCTCGCCGGAGACGGTGTTGCCCTTGCCGAGCAGCAGCACGTTGACCGGCATGGTGTCCAGCGCCTCGTGCATCCGGGCCAGGTGCCAGCCGTTCGGGGTGACCGTGGTCGCCCGGGTCCCCTCGGCCGGCCCGGTGCCACCGCCGACCAGTGTGGTGACGCCGCTGGCCAGGGCCTCGGTGACGATCTGCGGGCAGATGAAGTGCACGTGAGTGTCGACCGCGCCGGCGGTGAGGATCCGTCCGTTGCCGGCGATCACCTCGGTGGACGGGCCGATGACCAGGTCGGGATGGACACCGGGCATGGTGTCCGGGTTCCCGGCCCGGCCGAGCGCCACGATGCGCCCGTCGCGCAGCCCCACGTCGGCCTTGGCCACTCCCCAGTGGTCGAGCACCACGGCACCGGTGATGACGGTGTCCAGTGCCCCCTCGGCGCGGGTGGCCCGCGACTGCCCCATCGACTCGCGGATCACCTTCCCGCCGCCGAAGACCGCCTCGTCACCTCCGACGCAGTGGTCGGTCTCCACCTCGATGAGCAGGTTGGTGTCGGCCAGCCGGATCCGGTCGCCGGTCGTCGGCCCGTAAAGGTCGATGTAGCGGTCCCGCCGCACGGTGCTCACTCCGGTGACCCGTCGGCCGTCGGCGGGTCCAGCGGGCCCGCACACGCGCCACGCAGCCCCGGCACGACACGCGCGCCGCCGAGCGGGACGAGGTCGACGCTGCGGCTGATGCCCGGCTCGAACCGGACCGAGGTGCCCGCCGGCACGGCGAGCCGCTGCCCCCAGGCGACGTCCCGGTCGAACGCCAGGGCCGGGTTGGCCTCGGCGAAGTGGTAGTGCGAGCCCACCTGCACGGGCCGGTCGGCGGTGTTGACCACGACCAGCGTGATCACCGGGCGGCCCGCGTTGATCTCGACCGGGCCGGCCGCCGGCAGGATCTCCCCCGGGATCACGGGATCGGGTGGTGCACCGTCACGAGCTTGGTGCCGTCCGGGAACGTGGCCTCCACCTGCACCTCCCTCAGCAGCTCGGGGATGCCGTCCTGGACGTCGTCGCGGCCGAGCACACCGCGGCCGGCCGACATCAGGTCGACGACGGACCGGCCGTCGCGGGCCCCTTCGAGCAGGAACGCGGTGATCACCGCGACGGCTTCGGGGTAGTTGAGGCGCAGGCCGCGCTCGCGGCGGGCGCGGGCGACATCGGCCGCGACGTGGACGAGCAGGCGGTCCTGCTCGTGCGGGCTGAGAAACACGGGCTTCTCCCGGTGGGGTGGGCGTGCCCGGCTCGCCGTCGGCCCGCAGGGGGCCGCGCGCCGGGCAGCAGACACCCGGGGTACGAGCTGGAGTCACACGACCGCCGAGTCCCGCCGACGGGGCGACCCGGGACTCCACCATCCCGGCCCGCGTGACGGGCAACCGGCGGTGTCCGGTCGGATGCGGACCGCACCGCCCACCGCTGAGCCGACCGTAGAGGATCACCACCGGGCGGGGCAACAGTCCATCCGGGTTCGCGCCGGCCCACTTCTGGGTGCCGGTGCTCATTCCCCTTGCGTACGACCCAGGGCATGATCGCCGGATGACGGCGACAAGGGGTACGCGGGCACTGCTCGGTGTTCTGTTCCTGGCGGCGGCCACGGTCGGGGCGTGGCTGCTCTGGCTGGGCTGGGACACCGACTACACGGTCGATGCGGAGACCGGCGCGAGCAGCGGCCCGTACGAGCCGTGGCAGGTGGTCGGCTGTGTGCTGACGCTCGTCCTGCTGGCCGCGCTCGCCGCCACGCGACTCAGTCCGTGGCTGGTGGCGACGGTGATGACGGTCGCCTTCACGGCGGCCTGGGGGTGGCGGGCCGCGTCCACCGACGACACCGGCCTGTGGGCCGTCGGGGCGGTGCTGGTGCTGGTCGGGATGGCGGCCGGCAGCACGGCCGTGAGCCTCGTCGCCCGGCGGGTCGGCCGACGCGTCGCCGGCCGACCCAGCTAGCCGCTGCCCCGTTGCCGCTGACCGGGGCCCCGCCCGCTCAGCGGGTGGCGACGGGGTGCCGCCGCCGGCCGGGACCCCGCCCGCTCAGCGGGTCGCGACGGGTGCCGCCGCCGGCCGGGGCACACCGGCGAAGGGAATGTCGACGCGGTCCGTCGGCCCGGGCTGGCCGTCGGGGTGCCGCCACAGGCCCCTGTCGCGCAGGATCGGCAGCACGCCCTCGCCGAACCAGTACGCCTCCTCCAGGTGCGGGTAGCCGGAGAGGATGAACTCGTCGATGCCGAGCGCGTGGTACTCGGCGATCCGATCGGCGATCTCGCGGTGGCTGCCGACCAGCGCGGTGCCGGCCCCGCCCCGGACCAGCCCAACCCCGGCCCACAGGTTGGGCGAGACCTCCAGGCTGTCGCGGGAGCCGCCGTGCAGGTCGAGCATCCGGCGCTGCCCCTCGGACTCACTGCGGCGCAGCCCGTCCTGCACCGCCCGGATGTCGGCCTCGTCGACGCCGTTGAGCAGGCGGCGCGCCTGCGCCCACGCCTCGTCGGAGGTGTCCCGGGCGATGACGTGCAGCCGGATGCCGAATCGCAGCTCGCGCCCGGCGTCGGCGGCCAGCGCCCGGACCCGGTCCAGCTTGTCGGCGACCTGGGTCGGCGGCTCGCCCCAGGTGAGGTAGACGTCGCTGTGCCGCACCGCCACGGGCAGGGCCGCGGCGGACGAGCCACCGAAGTAGACCGGCGGGACCGGGTCGGGCAGCCGGTGCAGCCGCGCCTGCTCGACGCGCAGGTGGGTGCCGGTGTGGTCGACCGTCTCACCCCGCCACAGCGCGCGCACCACGTGCAGGAACTCGTCGGCCCGCGCGTACCGGGAGTCCTTGTCCAGGAAGTCGCCGTACGCCCGCTGCTCCTGCGACTCGCCGCCGGTGACCACGTTGAGCAGCAGTCGGCCCCGGGACAGCCGCTGGAAGGTCGAGGCCATCTGGGCGGCCAGCGTCGGGGCCAGCAGCCCGGGTCGGAACGCGACCAGGAACTTGAGTCGCTCGGTCACCTCGGTGAGCATCGCGGTGCTCAGCCAGGCGTCCTCGCACCAGGCACCCGTCGGGGTGAGGGCGCCGACGAAGCCGAGCTGCTCGGCGGTGCGGGCGATCTGCCCGAGGTACGCCACGCTGGCCGGGCGGGCGCCTCCGGCAGCACCGGTCGGTACGCCGTGGCCGCCCCCGACGATGTCCCGGCTGTCGCCGTTGGTGGGCAGAAACCAGTGGAAGGTGAGGGTCATCGCGGCTCTTTCCTCCAGTGTGCGGCGGGTGCGGGTACGGGTGCGCGCGCCGCCGGCGGGCACCTCCTGAGGGGTGGGACGATCCCGCCGACAGCCTACCCATAAAACCTATCGGGTTAGTAGGCTACCGGCCACGGCGCCGACACCTGTCGATGCGTCCCGACCCGCATGCCCGACCCGAGGAGCCGCCATGCCCACCCCATCGACGAGCCGCCCACCGCATCGCCGCCTCCTGACGGCCGCCCTCACCACAGTGGCGCTGCTCGCCACGGCCACGGTGAGCGCATGCGGCGGGTCCGCCGATGCCGGCGGCTCCGCCAGCAAACTCCGGATCGGCTACCAGCGCTTCGGCGGACTGAGCCTGGTCAAGGCGCGCGGTGCGGCGCCGGATGTGGAGTGGTCGCTGTTCGAGAGCGGGCCGGCGCTCACCGAGGCGCTCAAGGCCGGCTCCATCGACATCGGACAGGTCGGCGAGGCGCCACCCGTCTTCGCCGCGGCCGGAAAGACCCCGTTCTCCATCATCGGCACCTCGGCGCCGATCCCGCAGGGCGAGGCCGTGCTCGTCAAGGCCGATCGCGGTTACCGCACCTTCGCCGACCTCAAGGGGAAGACGGTGGCCCTCAACAAGGGGTCGAACGTGCACTGGCTGCTCGTCCAGCTGCTCAAGGCCAACAACATGACCCTGAAGGACATCCAGGTCAAGTACCTCAAGCCCGCGGAGGGGCGGCCCGCGTTCGACGGTGGCCAGGTCGACGCCTGGGTGATCTGGGACCCGTACTTCGCGCTGGCCGAGCAACCGGGGGTCCAGGTGCTCGCCGACGCGACCGGGCTGGCGAGCAACCGCGAGTACGTCCTGGCCGCCCCGGACGCCGTCACGAAGCAGCCGGACGAGATCCGGGCCTTCCTCCAGCGCTACCGTGAGGTGACCGACTGGGGCATCGCCCATCCCGAGGAGCGGGCCAGCACGCTCGCGCCGGAGCTGAAGATCCCGCAGGACGTCACCAGCCGGGCCCTGGCCCGCAGCGCCAGACCTCTCGCCCCCGTCACCCCGGCCATCGGCGACGAACTCCAGGCGATCACCGACAGCTTCATCGCCCTGGACCTCATCCCCGGGCCGGTCGACATCCGGTCCCGGGTCGACGGCCGGTTCGGCGAGGTGTTCCAGTGAGCCGTACGACGCTGGTCGAGGCGCCCGCCGAGATCGCGGCGGCGCCGCCGGTCGCGCCCCGACGTCTTCGGCCGACCCGACGGTGGTGGCGGCTGGTCAGCCCGGTGGCACTGGTCCTGGGCTGGGAGCTGGCCTCGCGGACCGGCCTGCTGGCACCCGAGAAGCTGCCCGCGTCGAGCGACGTCCTGGCCACCGGCTGGCGGCTGAGCAGGGACGGAACGCTCGGCGTCCATCTGCTGGACTCCCTCACCCGGGCCGGGGCGGGGCTGTTGACCGGCGGCGTCCTGGCCCTTGCCCTGGGCACCCTGGCAGGGCTGCTGCGGCTCGGCGACGACCTGGTCGACCCACCGGTGCAGATGGCCCGGATGCTGCCACACCTGGGCCTGGTCCCGCTGCTGATCATCTGGGTCGGCATCGGTGAGTCACTCAAGATCAGCCTGGTGGCGCTGGGCGCCTTCTTCCCCATCTACTTCAACACCTACGCCGGCATCCGGGACATCGACGAGCGGCTGGTGGAGGCGGCCCGCACCTGCGGTCTGGGGCAGGCCGCCCGACTGCGGCACGTGGTGCTGCCCGGCGCGCTGCCGGCCCTGTTCCTCGGCCTGCGCCTGGCGATCGGGGCCGCCTGGCTCAGCCTGGTCGTCGGCGAGCAGGTCAATGCCCAGACCGGGATCGGCTTTCTGATGATGGAGGCACGGGAGTTCAGCCAGACCGACGTGGTGGTGCTGGGACTGCTCGTCTACGCGCTGCTCGGGCTGATATCCGACAGTGCTTTGCGCGTCCTGGAGAGGAGGATGTTGACATGGCGTCGCGGACTGCGGACCACCTGAACGACGCCGCACCGGTGCTGACCGCCCACGCGGTGCGCCGGGCGTTCGGGCCGACGGTCGTGCTGGCCGGCGTCGACCTGAGGATCGCACGTGGCGAAGTGGTGGCCCTGCTGGGCGGCAGCGGTTCCGGCAAGAGCACACTCCTGCGGATTCTCGCCGGGCTCGACGGCGAGGCCAGCGGCACGAGCGTCGTGCACGGCACCGCCGCCGTGGTCTTCCAGGAACACCGGCTGCTGCCCTGGAAGCGGGTGGCGGACAACGTCGGGCTGGGTCTGTTCGGTCCGGACGCCCACGAGCGGATCCGGCGGGCGCTGGCCGAGGTCGGGCTCGCCGATCGGCACCGCGCCTGGCCGGCGGAGCTGTCCGGCGGGCAGGCGCAACGGGTGGCCGTCGCACGGGCACTGGTCCGCGAACCGGACGTGCTGCTGCTCGACGAGCCGTTCGGCGCCCTGGACGCGCTGACCCGCCTGCGGATGCAGATCCTGCTGCGCCGGCTGCGCGCCGAGCACGGCTTCGCCGCCCTGCTGGTCACCCACGACGTGGAGGAGGCGCTGTTGCTCGCCGACCGGATCCTGCTGCTCGACGAGGGCCGTATCGCCGCGGAGCTGCCCGTCGACCTGGCCCCCACCCGCACGCCGGACGACCCGGCCTTCGGCGCGCTGCGCCGCCACCTGCTCGACCGACTGGGCGTTCCCACCACCTGACGAGCGGAGCTGTGATGACCCGCTGGACCCCCGACCCCACGTTCTACCCCTCGCCCCGGGAGGCGGTGACCGCACCGGCGGAGAAGCTCGCCTACGTGGCCGCCTTCGACCGTACGGCCAGCCGTCCGGACGCCATCGTGGTACTGGACACCGACCCGGAATCCCCCGACTACGGCCGGGTGGTGGGTTGGACCGACCTGCCCTACGTCGGCGACGAGCTGCACCACTTCGGCTGGAACGCGTGCAGCAGCGCGCTCTGTCCGACCGCCCCGCACCCGCACGTCGAGCGGCGCTACCTGATCGTTCCCGGCCTGCGGTCGTCACGGATCCACGTGGTCGACACCCAACCCGACCCGCGTCAGCCGCAGGTGGTCAAGGTGATCGGCCCCGAGGAGCTGGCGAAGCGCGCCGGCTACTCGCGCCCGCACACGGTGCACTGTGGGCCGGACGGCATCTACCTCTCCGCTCTCGGGGGCGCGGACGGCGCGGAGGGCCCGGGAGGCATCGCCATCCTCGACCACACCACGTTCGAGGTACGCGGGGCGTGGGAGGCCGACCGGGGTCCACAGTTCCTGGCGTACGACCTGTGGTGGCACCTCACCCAGGACGTGCTGGTCACCAGCGAGTGGGGCACCCCGTCGATGATCGAGGACGGCATCATCGGTGAGCTGCTGCTGGGCCGGCGCTACGGTCACGCCATCCACTTCTGGGACCTCGCGAAACGTCGGCACGTCCAGCGGGTCGACCTGGGCGACCAATATCAGATGCCGCTGGAGCTGCGCCCGGCGCACGACCCGTCGAAGTCGTACGGGTTCGTCGGGGTGGTGATCAGCGTCGAGGACCTGTCCGCGTCGGTCTGGCTGTGGCACCGCGACGGGGACGCCTGGGCGGTCACCAAGGTGATCGACATCCCGGCCGAGCCGGCGGACCCGGCGGACCTGCCCGACCTGCTCAAGCCGTTCGGGGCGGTGCCGCCACTGGTGACCGACATCGACCTGTCCGTCGACGACCGGTTCCTCTACGTCTCCTGCTGGGGCACGGGAGAGCTGCGCCAGTACGACGTCAGCGACCCGCTGCACCCCGTGCTGACCGGCTCCGTGCATCTCGGTGGGGTCGTGCGTCGCACGGCGCACCCGTCCGCGCCGGACGAGGCCCTGGCCGGTGGCCCGCAGATGGTGGAGGTGAGCCGGGACGGGCGGCGGGTCTACGTCAGCAACTCGCTCTACGGCGCGTGGGACGACCAGTTCTACCCCGACGGGGTGGGTGCCTGGCTGGCCAAGCTCGACGTGGACGTCGAGGCCGGTGGGCTCACCCCGGACGAGCGGTTCTTTCCCCACGGGGAGGAGTTCCGGGGCCTGCGGGTGCACCAGACCCGGTTGCAGGGCGGGGACGCGTCTTCCGACTCGTACTGCTTTCCGTGACCGTCTCCACAGTGGCGACGCTTGCCGCGCTCGGCGCGTTCCATGGTCTGAACCCGGCGATGGGTTGGCTGTTCGCGGTGGCCCGGGGCCTGCAGGAGCGCAGCCGGGCGGCGCTGCTGCGTGCCCTGTCGCCGATCGCGGCCGGGCACCTCGCCTCGGTGGGGATCGTCGCGGCACTGGTCACCGCGACCCGTTCGGTGACGGCGAGCACCGCCCTCGCGGTGGTCGGCGGCGTGCTGCTGGTCGCGTTCGGTTTGTGGCGACTGCTCTCCGAGCGACACTTCCGCTGGGCGGGGATGCGGCTGTCCGCGGCGCAGCTCGCGGGCTGGTCGTTCCTCATGTCGTCGGCCCACGGGGCGGGACTGATGCTGTTGCCGGTGCTGGTGGCCGAGCCGGTGCCCGGGGGCCACTCCGGGCACCTGGCCAGCGCGCCGGTGGGTGCCCTGTCCGGGCTCGCCGCCGCCGGCGTGCACACAGTGGCGATGCTCGGCACCGCGCTGGTCATCGCGATTCTGGTCTACCAGGTGCTCGGGGTCGGTGTGCTGCGCCGGGCCTGGTTCAACGTCGACCGGCTCTGGGCCGGGGTGCTGGTCGCCGCCGGGTTGGTCACGTTGCTCCGGGCGTGAACCGACCATCGTGGACGGAGCCGATCTGTGGTCTCATGGCGGCATGATCACTCCGACTCCCCTCATGCGTCTGGTGGCCGGTGTGTGGGGGTTCAAGACCCTCGCGGCCGGCGTCGAACTCGGTCTGTTCACCCGGCTCGCCGGGGGTCGGACGATGACCGTCGAGCAGGCCGCCGCCGAGTTCGGGCTGCCGGACCGGCCCGCGGACCTGTTGCTGGCCGCCAGTGCCTCGCTCGGCCTGCTCGAGAAGGCCGGCGACGGTTACCGCAACTCCGAGTTGGCCGAGCAGTTCCTGGTCGAGGGTCGCCCGTACTACTTCGGCGCGCAGGTCCGTTACTCGGACCTGCGCACCTATCTGCCCTGGCACCGCATCGGCGAGGCCCTGCGCACCGATCGGCCGTTGACCTGGGACCCGGAGACACAACAGTCGATGTTCGACACCGCCGATCCGGAGATGCTGACGCAGTTCTGGGACGCGATGTTCTCCACGTCCAGCTTCACCGCGGCCGCGTTGGCCGACGCGTACGACTTCTCCGCGCACCGCCGGCTGCTCGACGTCGGGGGCGGGGCCGGGGCGTTCCCGATCGAGTTCTGCCGCCGCCTGCCCGAGCTGCGGGCCACCGTCCTGGATCTGCCGCACGTCTGTGTACGGGCACGGGAGCGGATCGCGGAGGCCGGCCTGACCGGGCGGATCGACGCGGTGGGCGGCGACTTCCTCGCCGACCCGGCGCTGCCGGACGGGCACGACGTCATCCTGCTCAGCATGATCCTGCACGACTGGGACGAGCCGACGAACCGGGCGCTGCTGGCCCGGTGCCACGCGGCGCTGCCGCCCGGCGGGGCGATCGTCGTCTGCGAACTGCTGCTCAACGACGAGCGGACCGGGCCGCCGGAGGCCGCGCTGATGGGGATGAACATGCTGGTCGAGACCGAGGGTGGCCGCAACTACTCGGGCGCCGAGTACGCCGCCTGGCTCACCGATGCCGGTTTCGTCGACGTGCGTACCGTGCCGTTCGACGCCCCCGGTGCCAACGGCGCTGTGGTTGCCCAGCGGGCCTGACCGACGACGACACCCGGCCCCGGTGCGAACCGTGGGCCGGGTGTCGCGGCGCCTCACGGCGCTGGCGTCCGATCGGCTACCGGTACGGGTCAGGCGCGAGCCTTGACCGGCTGCTTCATGAAGTCCAGGATCGCCTTGTTGACGTCGTCGGCGTTGGTCCACGGGAGGCCGTGCGGCGCGCCCTTGAGCGTGATGAGCTTGCCGGTCGGCATCATCGGCCCGAGCCGCTGGCCGGTCACCGGGTAGGGCAGCACGTTGTCCTTGTCACCCTGCACGATCAGCAGTGGCACGTCGATCTTCGGCAGGTCGGGGCGGAAGTCCTCCTGCCAGGCGGTGACGCTGTCGTGGGTGCCCTTGGCGGAGGCCATCGCGCCGATCTGCCAGTGCGCCCGGTACGCCTCCTCGCTGACCAGCTTGCCCTTGTTCTCGCTGTAGTTGAAGAACGCGTCGCAGAACTGGGTCAGGTAGGCGAACCGGTCCTTGATGATGGCGTCCTGGAAACCCTTGAAGAGGCTCCGGTCGACACCCTCCGGGTTGTCGTTGGCCTTGGCCAGCATGGGTTGCAGCGGGCTGAGCACCACGGCCCGACTCACGCGCCGGGAGCCGTAGTTGCCCAGGTAGCGAATGACCTCGCCGGTGCCCATCGAGTGACCGATCAGGGTCACGTCGCTCAGGTTCAGCTCGGTCATCAGCACGTCCAGGTCCGCCGCGAACGTGTTGTAGTCGTACCCGAAGGTCGGCTGGGCGGAGTTGCCGAAACCGCGCCGATCGTAGGTGATCGTCCGGTATCCGGCGTTGAGCAGCTGGGTGGTCACCTTCTCCCAGGTGGCGCCGTTGAACGGGAAGCCGTGGATCAGCACCACCGGCTTACCGGACCCGTGATCCTCGTAGTACAGGTCGATGGGCGCGGAGTTTTCCGTCCCCACGGTGATGAAAGGCATGTTTGTCTCCTGCTCCGGTATCGGGCTGTCGGACGTCAGCGCGCTTTCCCGCCGGGTCGGCGGATATGCCGGCCGTCGACAGCACACCCGACCCCTCAGCCATCGACAGATATCGACGCTCTCGGTAGGGTCGGCGGTAGGAAAGTTTCGGCGTACGGGAGGTGGGCATGCCCCGACGAATCCGCACGACGGTCGCCGCATTGGCCGTCGTGTCAGCAACGGCCGCGCTGAGCGCCACGCCGGCCCACGCCGACCCGGTGGTGCCACGGCACGCCGTCGTGGTGTGCCAGAGCGCCAGCTTCTACGCCAACTACGACTCCGCCGGCGGCCCCACCGGCCTCAAGCGCACCCTCGCCTACGGCAACAAGATCGGTCATACGCCGGGCGCGCACCCGGTCTACAACGGGTGGGCGGCATCGTTCGACTTCGGGCCCAACGACTGGGGCTACCTGCGCGCCGAGTGCATCGGCGGGTACGACTCATGGTGACCCGGCGCCGGGCACTCACCGGTCTGCTCGCCGGGGTTATCGCCGCGACAGTCGCCCTGCCGGCTTCCGCGCAGGCCGCCAATGGCACGATCGGCCAACGGGAGACGGTGTGCGCGAGCGACCTGTTCGTCCGCACCCAACCCGTCGGCGCCTGGATGGGCACCCTCTACCAGGGTCAGACGTTCCTGGTCGAAGGCCCCCGCAGCGGTGGCTACGTCTACGGCTTCGCCTACGGGCACATCAACCGGCGCGGCTGGGTGCAGGACGGCTGGTTCTGCTGACCCCCGCCCGTCGGTGGACCCTGCCCGCCGGCTGACCAAGCGAGCCGCGGCATGCGCGGGATCGGCTTGTACTGCGTCGGCCTTGCGCGGCGTCGGCCTTGCGCGGCGTCGACTTACGCGGCGTCGAGTTGTGCGGCGTCGGCACGAGGATGGCGGGCGTCGCCTGCGGAGATCAACACGGGTTTACTGAAATCGCGGTGTCCTAGCGACCTGGATAGCCCGATTTCAAGGAACCCGAGTCGATCATCGCCGCCGTCCCGACAGGCGGAAGGCTTTGACCGAATGCTGGACGGACCAGCCGGCCACACCGTGGCATCGCCCCAATCCGAAGGCCGGACTGCAGACCCGGTCACCGAGGCCCCGAGCGGAGCGGTGCGAGCGGCGAGCGGAGCGGAGCGGTGCGAGCGGCGAGCGGAGCGGAGCGGTGCGAGCGGCGAGCGGAGCGGAGCGGTGCGAGCGGCGAGCGGAGCGGAGCGGTGCGAGCGGCGAGCGGAGCGGTGCGGTGCGGTGCGAGCGGCGAGCGGAGCGGTGCGGTGCGAGCGGCGAGCGGGAGCACGAGCGGGGCACGGAGCCTGAGCTGGCTTCGCATGGCGAGATCATCACGGGTTTGGTGAAATCGGGGTGTCCCGACGACCTGGATACCCCGATTTCAAGAAACCCGAGTCGATCATCGCCGCCGTCCCGCCAGGCAGGAGGCCTTGACCGAATGCTGGACAGACCACCCGGCCAGACCGTGGCACCGCCGCACATTCGACGGCGGGACTGCGGGCCCGGTCACTGAGGACACGAGCCAGGCGAGGTGAGCATGGCAGCCGGGGCCGCAGCCACGGGCCGGGCGACACGAGCCGGGCGACACGAGCCGGGCGACACGAGCCGCGCGACACGAACCAGCCGACACGAGCCGCGCGACACGAACCAGCCGGCACGAACCAGCCGACACGAGCCGCGCGACACGAACCAGCCGACACGAGCTGCCGACACGAGCCGGACGACACGAGCCAGGGCGGCCGCCGCTCCCCCGACGGCCGCGCTGCTCGTCGGTCAGCTCTGGTAGACCTCCAGGGTGGACAGTTGCCCGGCCGGCCAGCCGGTGTTGCCGGTGACCGTGATGCGTACGTACCGGGTCTGCGCGGCGGTGAAGGTGATGCTCACCTGGTTGCCGGTGGCCGGGTTGAACGTACGTCCGACCGAGCCGGCCAGGGTGCCGAAGCTGCCGCCGTCGGTGCTGCCGTGCACGGCCAGGGTCTGCGTACGGCTGGCCCAGGCGGTGGCCGGAGGCAGCTTGAGCACCACCCGCCCGACGGTGCGTGTCGCACCGAGGTCGACCTGGACCCACTGCGGGAACGCGCTGTTGGCGCTCTCCCAGTAGCTGTTCGGGTCACCGTCGACCACGTTGCCGGAGGCGTAGCTCTGGACGTGACTGCTCTCGCTGGTGGGTCGACCCCGGGCGAGGTCCGCGTTGGTCGGGGCGTCCGTGGTGGCGGTGACCGTGTTGGACGCGCCGGACGTGTTGCCGGCGGCGTCGCGCGCGGTGACCGTGAAGGTGTACGCGGTGGACGGGTTGAGCCCGCTCACGGTCGCCGTGGTGCCCGTGACGGTGGCGACGACCGTGCCGCCCTGGCGCACCTGGTAACCGGTCACGCCGGTGTCGTCGGTCGACGCCGTCCACGCCAGCGACACGCTGGTCGACATCTTGCCGGTGACCGTCAGCCCGCTCGGCGCGGTGGGCGGGTTGTCCGGTGAGGTGGTGCCCGCGTACACCTCGACCTGGGCCAGTTGGGCGGCCGGCCAGCCGGTGTTGGCGCCGATGCTGAGGCGGACGTAGCGGGCGGTGGTGGTCGGCAGCGTGCGGGTGACGGTGTTGCCGGTCGCCGGGTCGAAGGCGAACCCGGCGGCCGGCGTGATGGTGGCGAAGGAGCCCCCGTCGACGCTGCCCTGCACGGTGATGGTCTGGGTACGCGCGCCCCAGCCGCCGGGCAGCCGCAGCACCAGTCGGTTGACCTGGTGACTGGCGCCGAGGTCGACCTGCCACCAGTGCGGGAAGGCGCCGCCGCTGCTCTCCCAGTAGCTGCCGACGTTCGAGTCCACCGCGTTCGACGCCGGGAACCCGCCGCCCTGGCTGCTCGCCGAGGTGGGCCGGCCGGCGGCCAGGTTCCCGCCGGTCGGTGGCGGGGTGCCGATCATCGGTGGCGTGGGACGGACCGCGGTGAGCGCCAGCTGGCCCTTGAGCATCCGACCGCCGTCGGCGGTGATCCGCAGGTAGTAGTCGGAGGAGCAGGCCACGCCGTCCTCGTCCAGGGCGCGGATGTTCGCGCCGGCCGGGGTGGTGGCCTGGGTCTCGGAGGTCTTCGCGATCTGGTTGCCCTCGTTGTACTCGTCGTACATGGACACGTAGAGGCCCTGGGAGCCGAGTCGGACCATGTTGTAGATGTGCCGCCAGTAGAAGTCGCCGTGCCTGCGGTGACCACCGGCGAGATCCCCGGGCATCACGCAGGGCAGGTAGTCGATGCCGCGTGCCGCGCAGTCGGCCATGTCGCCGACGTTGACGTTGTTGTAGTACGAGTCGAGTTCCTCCACCGTCCTGGCCCGGTAGACCATCCACGGCGAGATCGCGTTGAACGCGTGGTAGACGTCGAGGAAGCCCGGGCGGGAGTCCTCGATGCCCTGCCGCCACCAGGTGGGTACGCCACCGATGACGTAGCAGCCCTGCGCTTTGAACCAGTTGATGACCTCCAGGCAGGGCCCGGGGGTGAACGGTCGGCTGGGCTCGCTGAAACCGAAGCCCCAGATGCACACGACCGGCTTGCCGTTCTGCCGGGCGTACGCGGAGGACGCGACGTGCGCCGACATCTTCGTCGTCCAGTCGGTCTTGATGTCCGACTGGAAGGTCAACCAGTCGGTGACGTCGTACATGATGTAGAACTTGCGGCCGTAGCGCTCGGCGGAGGAGCGGACCTTCTGCGTCATCGCGTCGCGGGTCGGCCCCTCGTCGCCCATCGGGTTGAACCGCTGCAACGCCGCGGTGTCGCAGCCGTACTCCTGCATCCACCGGAAGTGGGTGTCCACGGTCTGCTGGTCGTAGGAGGAGAACAGGGTGGCCGGCTGGCCGTTACCCAGGTTGGGGTACGCGGTGGGATAGGTGCGCGTGTACTCGCGCATGTCCGGCCAGGACACGATGGTGGTGTTGGCGGGCGAGGGCGGCTGGAAACGGTCGCGGCTCCAGTGCCACCAACCGCCGATCGGCGCCGAGTCACCGGGGACGCTGAACCAGCCCTGGTAGCCGACCGTCACCTTGCCGACCACGTCCCCGGGAGGGCTGGCGGCGGAGGCGGGGCTGGCCAGGGTGGTGAGCAGCTCGGTGCTGGAGGCGGCGGCGAGGGCGGACCCCGCCATCACGGACGTGACGAACCTGCGGCGGGAGACCGCCATGACGACCACTCCTTCGGGACGGAAGGCATTGACGGTCATCGTGGCAGCAGTGGATGCCAACCCGCAAGAGTTAGACTGATCGATGAAATTCCAGATCAGATGACGGGAATTTCACGCTGGGTCATCAGTGGGTCAGTGCCTGGTCCAGGGCGCGCACCGGGGACAGGATCCGGCTGCCGGCCTGCCAACGGCGGGCGTCGCGCACCGTCATCCGTACGCCCTCGGTGAAGCCGAGCTTCGGCCGCCAACCGAGCAGCTCGCGCGCCTTCCTGGTGTCCAGCGCCATGTTGCGCACCTCGCCCGGCCAGGGCAACGGCTCGTAGCGGGCCGTGTTGTCGGCACCGGACGCCTCCCGGACGGTGTCGTACACCTCGTTGATGCTCGTCTGCTGGCCGGAACCGATGTTGACCATCCCCACCCCGCTGTGGTGGCAGGCAACGGCCACCGCCTCGGCGACGTCGCTGACGTGGATGAAGTCCCGGGTCTGTGTGCCGTCGTCGTAGATCACCGCCTGGCGGCCACCGAGCAGGGCATCCACCATCAGGGACACGACGCCGTAGTCGCCGCCCTCCTGCCGGGACCCGTAGACATTGCCGAAGACCATCGACGTGTACGCCAGGCCGTGCTGGCGTCCGTACCAGTCGAGATAGTGCACGCCGGCGGCCTTGCTGATGCCGTACGGGTCCACCGGTGCGATCGGGTGGTCCTCGCGGACCGGCAGGTCGTGGGCGGGGACGCTGCCGAAGATGGCGCTACCGGCCGCATTGACCACCAGTCGTACGCCGCCGCGGGCGCACGCGTCCAGCACGTTGGCGGTGCCGAAGACGTTCACGTCGGCGTCGTACAGCGGTGAACGGCGACCCACCGGAGCGTTCGCCTGCGCGGCGAGGTGCACCACGACGTCCGGCTGCCACTGGTGGATGACCTCGACACCCTCCGGCGTACGGATGTCACCGGAGACGACGTCCGCATCGGTCAGACCGCCACACACGGCGTCCGCCAGATTCTCGAGCCGGCCGGTGGAGAAGTTGTCGAGCACCCGGACCTGGCTGCCCATCAGCATCAGCCGGGCGACCACGTGACTGCCGATGAAGCCGGCACCTCCCGTGACCAGAACACGCCGGGGCGTCAGATCGGTCGCCGGGTCGACGCCGACGGCAGTAACTGGCAGGTCCACCTGGAACTCCTTGGACGACAGAGCCTGTCGGCCCGCTTCGCACACCAAGACGGCCAGACACGACAGTAACCCACCAAATAATCACGAAAGAGACTTTTCGCCTAATGCAGCGGAGCGGACATGAGGGTTCGTCGCGGCGACGGTCGGCCGGTAGCGCTCGCGCCCACCACGACGCGGCGCGATCGACGACGCCGCCGGAAGGAGGACCAGCGGGGCCGGCGCCACTCTCGCACCGACCCCGCCGGCCCGTCCCGCTATCGGAACGCGGTGTCGGGCCCAGATTCAGGCGGAGAAGTCGCGGAACAGCAGCGACGCCAGGCCGAGCGCCAACGCCAGGTTGAAGACGGTGGCACTGGCGAACACCGCCACCGGCCGCCAACCGGCCTCCCGCAACGACGCGACCCGGACCTCCAGGCCGATGCTGACGAAGGCCAGGATCAGGAACCAGACACGCAGGTCGTTGACGATGGCGATGGTGGCCTTGCCGTCCGCACCCGCCGCGTCGAGGTACCAGGTGGCGATGACCGAGGCGGCGATGAAGCCCAGGACGAACTTGGGAAACCGCGTCCACAGCTCACCGAGGCCCGGTCGGGCCGCGCCGGGCCGTCGTTCCACCCGCAGTGTGAAGTACGCGGTCAGCGCGACCGCGACGACACCCATCAACGCGTTCTGGGTGACCTTGACGATGCTGGCGATCTGGAGCGCCTCCTCGCCGGCGAGCGCCCCCGCGGCGGTGACCGCGGCGGTGGTGTCGATGTTGCCTCCGATCCAGGCGCCGGCCACCGCGTCGGACAACCCGAACACGTCGGCCAGCCAGGGCAGGATGAAGATCGATGGCAGCGCGAAGATGATGACCAGGCTCGCCGTGTAGGCCAACTGCTCCCGGCGCGCACGAACCGCACCGGCCGCAGCGATCGCCGCGCTCACGCCGCAGATCGACACCGCCGACGCGAGCAACGCGCGCAGCTTGTCGTCGAGGCCGAACCTGCCGGCCAGCCACCAGGTGAACAGGAACACCCCGCTGATCAGCAGGATCGCCTGGGCGATCGCCGGCCCGGCGGCGCTGGCGATGACGGCCAGGTTGATCGAGGCTCCGAGCAGCACGAGGCCGGTCTTGATGAAGAACTCGGTCCGGAACGCCGCGGCGATCCGGTCCCGCCATCCGAGCAGCGTGACGGCGACGTTGCCCAGCAGCCCCAACAGGATGGCGTAGACCGGGTACTCGATCGCCGCGCCGACATCCTCGACCGCGGTGCCCTCGGCCCAGCCGGGAACGTTCTGCTCCAGGTAGCGGGTGAGCGCGGCCAGACCGACCACGATCACCAGGCCGAGCAGGGTCCAGGCCCAGAACCCGCCGCCACGAGCCGGGGTGGTCGGGTCGGCGGGGTCACCGGCGGTCGGCGGTCCGCTGTCCGAGGCGGGCACGACGGCGTCGGCGGGCGCCGCGCCGACCGGGGTGGCGTCGGCCGTACGGGGCTCGTCACCGGTGCGGGTCGCGTCGGTGGTCATCAGGGCACCAGCCCGGCGGGGATGGCACCGAGCAGGACCAGTGCGAGCAGGGCCAGGCCGAGGATGGTCGCCACCCAGTCCTCGTTGAACGAGAGCCGGGACTCCCCGGCTGTCGGCGGGGTGGGCGGTGACGGGTCGGTGGTCATGGCGTACCTCCAGGGTGACCGGATCCGGCCGTGCCGGATCGGCTGAGGAGCGGGACACGGAAAACGCGAGGGCATCGACGACCGCGCGGGGAAAGCGCCGGGGGCCGGAGCCACGCAGGCGGCGCACGATCCGGCCAGGACGGTCGGATGAGTGGTGGTGGCGCTCAGTCGATCGCCGGTGAGCCCGGACAGAGCTCGGAGGCGATGCGCATCAGGTCCACGACCCGGCGCGAGGTGAGGAGCGGACCGACCGGCATTCACCTATTTTCCTACCGACGCGATAGGAATTCAAGACCGTTCGCGCGCGGATTGGATCCGTTGACCGTTCCACAGCCGACGGGGCCGGAGCCGCGCCGGCTCCGGCCCCGTCGGTACACCCGAGATCCTTAGGGAGTCGGGTACTGCGCGAGGTAGACCGGCGCGCCGACCTTGGTCATGTCGGCCGCGTCGCCGACACCGTTGACCACGTGGTCGATCGTGCCGGCACTGAGGTTGACGGTCATGACGTGGTGCAGCTTCACGCCCGGCCGGTTCGGCACCTCGAAGCCGTTCTCGGTGTGGATCGACGGGTTGTTCTGGTTGAAGACGTACACCCCGCCGCCGTGCAGGGTGTGGTGACGCACCCGGTCACCGACCTTGTACCCGGCCCAGCCCTCGACCGCGCCGTTCATCCAGTCGGCCTGCGTCGGCGGGTCGTACGGCAGCTCGTTCTGGTACAGGATCGTGGTGCCGTGCTCGCCGTTCCAGACCGTGTTGTAGCGCTGGAAGTGCTCGACGAACAGCCCGGTAGCGGTCACGTGGTCGCCGTTGATGACGGCGCCGTAGCGACCGGTGTTGGTGCGCCAGCGGTCGGTGTCACCGTTGACGCCCTCGGTGAAGCCCTCGACACCGTGGTCGCCGCGCCAGACCCAGGTGTGGTCGATGAGCACGTTGTCGCTGTTGACCTCCAGCGCGGTGTTCGTCCGGCCGATGTGCGGGCCGCCGACCCGGAAGTACACGTCGGACAGCGTGGTCGGGTTGTGCGGGCTGCTGGCGTTGTGGCCGTGCTGGCGCCCCACCCGCAACAGGACCGGCGACTCGACGAGACCGGCGTCGATCGTGACACCGGCGACGATCACGCCGGGGACGCCGGCGACGTCGAGCGGGATGGCGCCGTTCACCGCGGTGAGCGTCGCGTGGCCGATTCCGAGCACCACGGTGCCGGGCCGCCGGACCTCGATGCTGCGGGCGATGTCGTACGTGCCGGGGGTCAGCAGCAGGTGCTTCCCGCGCGCAAGTTGGGCGTTGATGACGCGTACCGGGTCGGACGGTTTGGCGACGAAGAAGTCGTCGATCCCGATCGTCCGTCCCGGCGTCATGCCGTCTGCCCAGGAGATTCCCCGGGTGTCACGTTGCGCGGCGGGCACCCGCACGTTGTAGCGACCCTTGCCGTCGACGAAGAGGTACGGCTTCTCCCGGCTCAGCGGGGTGGTCTCCAGGGTGGTGTACGGCGGGTCGGGGAACGTGGCGTCGTCCGGCGCGCCCTCGACGCCCGCGAAGACCTGGTTCCACACCGCGTTGGACCAGCTGCCGACCTCACTGTTGCGGGTCAGCCACTGCTGTTGTGAGCCGTTGGTGGTGGCCGGCAGCCGCGAGTCGGCGATGAAGCCGCCGCTGGCGAACTGCGGGCCGGCAGTGCAGTAGTCCATCAGCGACAGGCCGCCGCCGTTGATGTTCAGCCGGCGCATCGAGACCGCCTGGGACACCGCCCAGAAGTTCGCCGTCGACCGGCAACTGTCCTGACCGGAGGCGTTGATGGTGAGCGACAGGTTGGACAGGGTGCGCCAGAAGTTGACCAGCGCGAGGCAGTTGCCGGTGCCGCCGTCGGCCAGGCAGCGGTTGTAGACCTCGAGTTTGCCGTTCACCGTGACGTCGGTGGGCGAGGCGCCCAGACCGGACACCTCGGTGTAGTAGCCGACCTTGGCCTGCAACGGCTGCTCGGCCGTGCCGTACGTGCCCGGCTTGAACAGGTAGGCGTGCCGCTCGGTGCCCATCTCGTTGTCGACCTGCCGGGCGTGGGCCGCGTCCAGGGTCTGCTGGATCTCGGCGACCGGCATGCCCGGGTCGAAGATCGTGACGTTCGGGCCGAAGTCGGGAGCGCCGTGGGTCGGGCGGCCGGCGGTGGCGGCGGTGCTGGTCATGGTGACGGCGGCGGTCACCAGGAGAGCAAGGGTGAGGGTACGTCGGGACGGGCTTGTCATGTGGTTCGTCCTCTCCGCTGGCCGGACATGCTTCCGGCGCAGCTGGGGGCGGTGAGAGCGCTCTCTGACCCCTGCCGCCGGAGGTTGGGCCGGACCGGAAGGGGTTGACATGTTTCTACCCGTTAATCCGGCCGCCCGCCACGACCATGGACGGAGAACTTCGTGCCGGCACGACCGGGTACGCCCGCCTGGTGCGCGCCACCGACCCCGTCACGTCCGGGGCACGACCACTCGCCGCCGGTTCGACATGCGCCGGGTTTCGGGTGACCACCGGTCGATCCATCTCGAAGTCCGGATACGGCGAGGCCCGCCCTCCTGAGGAGGGCGGGCCGGCACGATGGCGTGAGAGGTCAGCGCACCCGGCGGCGGCCGTAGGCACCGGCGACGATCGCCACGCCGACAGCGGCGAAGACGACCTGCAGGAGCAGTTCGATCCAGTCGATCCCGCTGGTGTCGTCGACACCGAGGGCGCCGGCGACGAGGGTGCCGAGGAGCGCCGCGACCACACCGATGAGCAGGGTCAGCCAGATGGGGATGTTCTGCTTGCCCGGCACCACCAGCCGGCCCAGCACGCCGATGATCAGACCGATGATGATGGCGGCGAAGAAGCCGGTAATTTCCACGGGAGTCGTCCTTTGCGAGGGGAATGTCGTCGGCCTCTGATTGCCCCGGGCAACGAGCCGCGAAACACCCTCTGGATCTTCCATCTCGGCCGCAACCCGTGCGATCGCGCACTAGGTGCGGCCGACACGCGGCTTTCACGCCTTTTATCTTCCCCACAACAAGCGCAAGATCGCGAAAGGAGGGCGTGGTGCGGCCGCGCGCTTGCGGTCGGCTTCAGGCCGCCTTACCGGCGCTAGGATGACCGCCGTGCAGTTCGGGGTGCTCGGGCCGCTCGCCGTCACCACGGACGTCGGCGAGCCGGTGGTGGTGCCCGGCACCAAGGTGCGCGCGCTGCTGGCCGACCTGCTGGTCAACCGCAACCAGGTGGTCTCGGCGGACCGCCTCATCGACGACCTGTGGGGCGAGGACTCCCCCGCCAACCCCGCCGGCGCCCTCCAGGTGCGGGTGTCCCAGTTGCGCAAGGCGCTCAACGACGCCGAGCCGGGCGCCCGCGAGCTGGTCGAGTCCCGGCCGCCGGGCTATCTGCTGCGGGTCGACGCGGTCGACGTCGCCCGGTTCGACGAGCTGGCCCGGTGCACCGACGTCGAGCGGTTGACCGAGGCCCTCGCGTTGTGGCGCGGCGAGGCGTACGCCGACGTGGCCGACGCCGAGTTCGTCCGCGCGGAGACGGCCCGCCTCGCCGAGCAGCGCCTCGCCGTCCACGAGCGGTTGGCCGAGGCCCGGCTGGCCCGGGGTGAACACGACCTGGTCGCCGCTGACCTCGCCGAGCTGGTCACCCGGCATCCGCTGCGTGAGGGCCTGCGGGCGGTGCAGCTCCGCGCGCTGTACGCGGCCGGCCGCCAGTCCGAGGCGTTGGACAGCTACGCCGACCTGCGGGACCGGCTCGCCGAGGAGCTGGGCCTCGACCCCGGCCCCGAGCTCGTCGCCCTGCACCGCAGGATCCTCGAACAGGACGCCGCCCTCAGCGCGCCGCCGAAGGCCACGGTCATCCGCACCAGCCTTCCCGCCCCGCTCGACGAGCTGGTCGGGCGCGCCGAGGCGCTGGCCGAGCTGCGCGAGCTGCTGCCCCGGCAGCGGTTGGTGACGCTGGTCGGGCCGGGTGGCGTCGGCAAGACCAGACTGGCCGTCGAGACGGCCCGCGCGCAGTCCCTTCCCGACGGAGTCCAGCTGGTCGAGCTGGCTCCGCTGCCCGCCGGTGACGCGCTCGTCGCCGAGCAGGTGCTCGCCGCTCTGGGCAGCTACGAGGCGGCCGGTACGAGCATGTCCCCCGCCGACCGGCTGGTGACGACCCTGCGGCACCGACACCTGCTGCTCGTGCTGGACAACTGCGAACACGTCATCGACCCGGTCGCCGAGTTGGTCGCCCGGCTGCTGCGCGAGGTCCCCGGGCTGCGGGTGCTGGCCACCAGCAGGGAGCCACTCGGGCTGACCGGTGAACTGCTCTGGGAGGTACCCCCACTGCCCGTGCCGGACGACGGTGACCTGGACACGGTCCGGCGCTCGGCGGCGGCCCGGTTGTTCGCCGCCCGCGCCGCCGCGCAGCAGCGCGGGTTCCGCCTCGACGGGCAGAGCGCCGCCGCGGTCGCGCAGCTCTGCCGCCGCCTGGACGGCTTGCCGCTGGCGCTGGAGCTGGCCGCGACACGGGTCCGCGCGCTGGGTGTGCGCGGTGTGGTGGAACGGCTCGACGACCGCTTCCGGCTGCTCACCACCCAGCAGCGGGACGTGACGCCGCGGCAGCGGACGCTGACCGCGGTGATCGGTTGGAGTTGGGACCTCCTCGACGAGACCGACCGGGTGGTGCTGGCCCGGCTGGCGGTGTTCCCGGACGGCTGCACCCCGGAAGCCGCCGAGTACGTCTGCGGGACCGACCTGGACACCCTCGCCCGGCTGGTGGACCGGTCGCTGGTGGTGCTCGACGACTCCGGCGCCGACCCGCGCTACCGGCTGCTCGAATCGGTCGCGGCCTTCTGCCTGGACCGCCTGACCGACGCCGACGCCGTGCGCACCCGGCACGCCAGCTACTACACGGAGCTGGCCGAGCGCGCCGACCCGGAGCTGCGCGGGGCCGACCAGCAGCGGTGGCTGGCGCTGCTGGACGCCGAGATGGCCAACCTGCGATCCGCACTGGTGCACGGCGGAGGGCTGCGCCTGGCGGTCGCGCTGAGCTGGTACTGGCACCTGCGCGGCCGGCTCACCGAGGCGCGGCGGGCCCTGGCCGTGCCCGGTGACCCGGAACAGGAGACCCGGGCGGCCCCCTGGCGGGTCGGCTTCGCCCTGTCGCAGGGCGAGGCGACCGAGCCGGACGACGTACGCGCCGCGGTGGCCGCCGACCCGGGCGGCCACGCCGCGTGGTTCGCGGCCAACGCGGTGATCGAGCACGGCGACCTGGCCCTGGCGGCGGAGCTGCTGCCCACCGCCGCCGTCGACAGGTGGACCGAGGCCGCGGTGCTCACCTCCCTGGCCCACATCGCGCACGCCAACGGTGACCAGGCCACCCTGGAGGACACCGCGACCCGCAGCGCCGCGCTCTTCGCCGACCTCGGCGACCGGTGGGGTCGGCTCCGGGCGACCGAGTGGGTGGGTGGCCTGGCCGACATGCGCGGCGACCACGAGCGCGCCGCCGCGCTGCACCGCGAGGGGCTGCGCTGGGCCGAGGAACTGTCGCTGTGGCCGCAGGTCTGCGCGGAGCTGTCCTGGCTGGCCTGGCTCGCCGTGCAGACCCGCGACTACGCCCAGGGTCGGGAGCTGGCCGAACGCGCGTACGCCCTGGCGGTGGAGCAGGGGTCGCCCGGTGCGCTGGTCTTCGCGGAGATGAGCCTCGGGCTGGCCGCCCGCCGCGACGGCAAGCTCGACCTGGCCGTCACCCACCTCAGCCACCTCGCCGACCTGGGCCGGAGCGAGAGCCAGCCCGCGCTCTACCTGCCGATGGTCCTGGTGGAGTTGGGCTACGCGGTCGAGCAGGGCGGTGACCCCGATGCCGCGCTGGCCCTGCACATCGAGGCGTTCGAGGTCGCCGCGGCGATGGCCACGATGCGCGACGCGGTCGGCCCCCTTGAGGGGATGGCGGCGGCGGTGCGCTCCCCCGAGGTGGCCGCCCGGCTGCTGGGCGCCGCTGCCGCCGCCCGGCTCGCCACGCAGTCGCCCGCCGCGCCGGCCGAACGCGACGACGTCGACCGGGTGAGCGATCGTCTGCGAGCCGAACTGGGGCCGCAGCGCTTCGACGCGTTGCTCGCCGAGGGCGCGAAGCTGAGCCCGAGCGAGGCCCGGGCTCAGCTCTGATCCGGTCAGGCCGGCGTCTTCGGCGCGTACGAGGCGACGATCACGCCGCTCTTGTGCACCCGCGTGTCGATCAGGTCGAACGAGGCCTTGAAGTCGGTCAGCGGCACCGTCAGGTTGGCGCCGCCTTCCAGCACCGGGTGGATCCAGAACCGGACCTCGTCCACCAGGCCCGCCCGGATCAGCTGCGCGGTGACCGAGCCGAAGCCGTACTGGATGATGTTTTTGCCCTCCTGGGCCTTGAGCGCGCTGACCGCCTCGACCAGGTCGCCCTGGAGCACCTCCGTGTTGTTCCAGGTGGGGTCGGTCAGGGTGGTCGAGGCGACGTACTTCTTGACGTTGTTGAAGTACGCGGCGCCCGTGGTCGGATCGCTCTCGTCCATGTTCGGCCAGGCAGCGGACATGCCGTCGTAGGTGGCTCGGCCCATCAGCATCGCGTCGGCCTCGGTGGTCTGCGCCCCGGCGAGGCTGGCGGCCTCCTCGTCGAAGTACGGCGAGGTCCACATGGGGTTCTCGATGACGCCGTCGAGGGTGATGTAGGTCGAGTTGATGAGCTTGCGCATCGGGATCTCCTGGTTGTCTGTCGTGCTCTCCGGTGACACCCAGAACTCTGCCAATGCCCGCTTACGATTCGCTTCAGGTGCCCTTACCGGCGTCCCCGGCCGCGCCTGGCGCCGAGCCGGAAGCCGCTTCCGGGAGCGGGTCGGTCAGCGGGATGGGCAGCGCCTGCGTGGCCACCGTGCCACCGCCGGTCGAGTGCGCCGGCGCGGGGCGGTCACCGATGCGGCTGTGCAGGCGGCCGTGCCCCGCCGGCCCGGCACGCCGGGTCACCTCGACTGTCACCATCCGCACCGGCGCGGGCGGCGCGGTGAAACGCCCGACCCCCCACCGCACCCAGATCGGAATCCGGCCGGCGTCCGCCTCCGCCCGCAACTTCTGCACCGTACGGGCCCGGTCGGTGTGGTCGACCTCCACCACGACCGGCGGGCCGTCCGGGCGGGCACACGCCACGTCCAGGACCGAGTGCCGTTGCTCCAGCGGCGGCGGCAACGGCAGCACGCTCGGGGCGCGCCGGTAGACCCGCCAGCCCTGGGCCTCGGCCCACCCCACCACCGAGTCGATCAGCCGCGCGGTGACCTCGTCGGTGCCCAGGTCGACGAAGGTCAGGTCCGCCAGAGCGCGACCGAGGTCGGACGCCAACCGCTCGCCCTGCGCCGTGACCTCCACCGGCGCAGGATAACGCCTCAGCCGACAGTGGTCGTGGCCGCGGCGAGGTGCCGGGTCAGCCAGGCGGTGGTGGCCGTACGCGCCGCCTCGGCGTTGGCGCGCGCCAGGAAGTCGTGCCCCTCGCCGGCGAGCACCAGGTGCCCGTGCGGCACGTCCCGGGCGGCGAGGGCCTGCGCCACCTGCGCCGACTCGCCCGCCGGCACGTTGGTGTCGTTGGCGCCGTGGATGAGCAGCACCGGCACGTCGAGCTGGTCGAGGTGGGTCATCGGCGAGAGGTCACGAAGCAGTTCCGCGTCGCGCTGCGGGTCGCCGTACTTGCTGACGGCGGCGGCGGCGATCCACGGCTCGGTGCCGGCGTAGAAGGTGTGGAAGTCGGAGATCCCGCACTCGGCGACCCCGGCGGCGAACAGCCCGGGAAAGTTCACCAGCACCGCGAGGACCAGGTAACCACCGTAGGAACGGCCCAGGCAGCCGATCTGGCCGGGCCGGGCGAGGCCGCTGTCGACGAGGAAGTCCGCGCAGGCCGCCACGTCGGCGATCGCGCCGTACCGGCCGGCAAGGTTGTCGGCCGCGACGAAGGACCGGCCGAAGCCGGACGAGCCGCGCACGTTTGGCGCGAACACGGCGACGCCCTGCGCGACGAGAGCCTGGAACAACGGGTTGTAGCAGGGGCGCTCCTGCGCCTCCGGGCCTCCGTGCAGACTGATGGCGGTCGGCCAGGGACCCGGCCCGGCCGGGCGGTAGAGCCAGCCGGATAGCGGCAACGCGTCGCGGGCACGCAGGTCGACGAGGTGTGGCGCGACACCGCCGTCGCCCGTACGCGCCACACCGGTGTCCGGCCGCAGCGGGCGCAGCGCCCCGCTGGTCGGGTCCACCAGCCAGACCTCCCGAGGCTGCACCGGCCCCTGCGCGGTGAGGCAGAGCAGGTCACCGCCAGCGGCGAAGACGGCGTCGTCGAGCACCTCACCCGGTGCCGCCACGGCCCGCTGTACGCCGCCGGCGAGGTCGAGCAGGCTCATCTCACTGCGGCCACCGTAGGTGTTCCACAGCAGCGCGACCCGCCGGCCGTCGGCGCTCGGCGCGGCCTGCTCCAGCTCGGCGTCCGGTCGTCCGGCGAGCCGGGTCGGCGGCTGCTCCGGTCGGGTCAGGTCGACCCGCACCAGCACGGCGAGTTCCGAGAACGCGTCGGTGCGGGCCAGCACGCTGGTCCCGTCCGGGCCGAACCAGCCCTGGTCGGTGCTGCCCTGGCCGGTGTCCGGAAACAGTCGCAGCCGTTCGCCCGTCGCCACGTCGAGCAGTTCCAGCCAGCGCGCGTTGCGCGGGCCGCGGCGCAGCAGGGCGACGCCGACGTCCGGGGTGACGTCCAGGAGCGTGAGCAGGTCACCCTCGGCGAGCACCCGCCGGTGCCCGGTGCCCGCTTCGACCAGGACGGCCCGACAGTGCTCGTCGGTCTCGGTGACCATCAGGACCGCGCCCTCGGGCAGCCAGCCGGCCAACGTGGCGCTGCGACGGTCGAAACCGGCGACCTGGCGGCGTCGTGTCCCGTCCGGGCGCAGCACCCACAGCTCGGTGCGGGGCGCGCCACCGGGGGCGACGACGCAGGCCAGCCACTGCCCGTCCGGCGACCAGCTCAGCGCGAGGACCGGCTCGTCGCTCACGAGCAGCGCGACAGGCGCACCCCCGTCGACCTCGCAGACCCAGACGCCGGGCGTTCCCGCCCGGTCGGAGAGGAACGCCACCCGGCGGCCGTCGGGGGACGGCGCGGGGGCGAAGTCCTCGCTCACGGGCACCGGCGGTGACACCGGCCGGTGGCTCGCCGGTCGGGCCCGCCGGGTGGTGCGCGGCGCCTCGGTCCGTACGCTCATCTAGACCCCGATCCGCTGCAACCAGAGCTCCAGCAGCCCGAGCTGCCAGAGTGCGTTGGAACCCAGCGTGGTCCGCTGGGCATTGGGCGTGTCCAGCAACTCCTCCAGGTAGTCCTTGCGGAACAGGCCCCGCTCGCGGGCCGGCCGGGCGGTCAGCGCGTCGCGCACGTCGTCCAGCAGCGGACCGGAGAGGTGCCGGATGGCGGGCACCGGAAAGTAGCCCTTCGGCCGGTCGATCACCGCGTCCGGGACGATGCCCCGACTCGCCGCCTTCAGCACGCCCTTGCCGCCCTGCGCCAGCTTCATCCCGGGCGGGCAGGCGGCGGCCAGCTCGACGACCTCGTGGTCGAGGAACGGCACCCGGGCTTCCAGCCCCCAGGCCATCGTCATGTTGTCCACCCGCTTGACCGGGTCGTCGACCAGCATCACCAGGCTGTCCTGCCGCAGGGCCGCGTCCAGCGCGGTGTCCGCGCCCGGTGCGGCGAAGTGGGCGGCGACGAACTCCAGGCTCGCGTCGTGGTCGAGCATCCACTCGGGCGCCAGGTGCCCGCCGAGCGCGTCGTGACGACGGTCGAAGAACACCCGGGCGTACGCCTCGACGGCGTCCGCCCGGGCCACGTTGGCCATCGGCGGGTACCAGTCGTAGCCGGCCAGGATCTCGTCGGCGCCCTGCCCGGACTGGACCACGGTGATCCGCTGCGAGACCTCCTCGGACAGCAGGTGGAACGCGACGCAGTCGTGGCTGACCATCGGCTCGCTCATCGCGGCGATGGCGTCGTGCACGGCGGGGACGAACCGGCTCGCGCCGATGCGGATCTGGTGGTGGTCGGTGCCGAAGTGGCCTGCCACCAGATCGGAGTAGTGGAACTCGTCGCCGCTCTCCCCCGCCGCCGCCTCGAAGCCGATGCTGAAGGTGGCAAGACCGGTCTGGCCCTGCTCGGCCAGGAGGGCGACGATCAGGCTGGAGTCGAGGCCGCCGGAGAGCAGCACGCCGACCGGCACGTCGGCGACCATCCGTCGGCGTACGGCGGTGCGCAACGCCGCCATGAGCCGTTCCTGCCACTCGCCGGCGGACATCGGATCGGCCGCGGCCCGGGTGAACTCGGGCCGCCAGTACAGCGTGTCGGTGCTCCGGCCGGTCGCGGTGATCACCCGCACGGTCGCCGGTGGGAGTTTGCGGATCCCGGCGAGGATCGTGCGCGGCGGGGGCACCACCGAGTGGAAGCTCATGTAGTGGTGCAGCGCCACCGGGTCGAGGTCGGTGTCCACACCACCGGCGGCGAGCAACGCCGGCAGGGTGGAGGCGAAGCGGACCCGCCCCGGCCCCTCGGCCAGGTAGAGCGGCTTGATGCCGAGTCGGTCGCGGGCCAGCACCAGGGTGTGCGTGGCCATCTCGACCAGGGCGAACGCGAACATCCCGTAGAACCGTTGGACGCAGGCCGTCCCCCACCGGTGGTACGCCTTGAGGATCACCTCCGTGTCCGAGGTGGACCGGAAGGAGTAACCGGCGGCGATCAGCTCGTCGCGCAGCTCCCGGTAGTTGTAGATGCAGCCGTTGAAGACGACGGCCAGGCCCAGCTCGTCGTCGACCATCGGCTGGGCGCCCGCGTCGGAGAGGTCGATGATGCGCAGCCGTCGGTGCACCAGGGCCGCCGGGCCCTGCTGCCACCGGCCCTCACCGTCCGGGCCCCGGGAGGCCAGGGCGGGAAGCATCCGCTCGACGGCCGTCATGTCCGGTGGCGCCCCGTCGAAGCGGAACTCGCCTCCGATACCGCACATGCCACGCACCTCTGTTCGGCTCGGGTCCGCTCGGGCCGCTGACTGGTCCAGGCTTGGCGGACCGGGTTGCGTCCCGATGACGGGCGGGTCAAGCGTGGGTTACACCGACGGCTGCTCGTCTCCACCGAGCAGCCAGGTGTCCTTGGATCCGCCGCCTCGGGACGAGTTGACGATCATGCTGCCGGCCGGCGCTACCCGGGTCAGCGCCACCGGCGCGACCTCGGCGGTGTCGCCGAGGAACACGAAGGCCCGCAGGTCCACGTGACGGGGGGCGAGGGCCGTGCCGTCGAAGACCGGGTGGGTGGTCAACGTGATCATTTCCTGGGCGATCCACCGGTGCGGGGCCGCGAGGATCTGCTCCCGGACGGCGTCCAGCTCCTCCGCCTCGGCCCGGGGGCCGATAACCACCCGGTCGCCGCCGTACCCGTCGACCGGCTTGAGCACCAACTCGTCGAGCCGGCCCAGCACCTCGGCCCGCTGCTCGGGCAGCCCGCACAGGTACGTGGGCACGTCCCCCAGCAGAGCCTTCTCGCCCAGGTAGTACTCGATCAGCCGGGGCACGTACGCGTACAGCGCCTTGTCGTCGCCGACACCGTTGCCCAGCGCGTTGGCCAACGTGAGCCGCCCGGCGTGCACGGCGGCGAGCAGTGGCCAGCCCAGCGGCACCCCGTCGGCGCCGGGCGCGTGCAGCAGCGCCTCCTCGTCCATCCGCAGGTAGATCACGTCCACCTCGCTGCGGCAGCCCTCGCGGACCAGCCGGACCCGGCCCTCCTCCACCAGCAGGTCGTTGGTCTCGGTCAGGGGCACGCCCATCTCGTCGGCGAGCAGCCGGTGCTCGAACCACGCGGGATCACCGGGACCACTGCTGAGCACCACCACGGCGGGATCGTCGGCAGCCGCCGGCGCGGCGGCGACCAGCGCCCGGTACAGCATCGCCGGCGTCTCGTCGGCGGGCAGCAGATCAGCCGGCACCGGCAGCTCCGGCAGCACCGCCTGGGTCAACCGGCGGTTCTGCACGGCGTAGCCGATCCCGGAGGGCACCCGCAGGTTGTCTTCCAGGACGTACCAGCCGCCGTCCGGGTCCCGGACGAGATCGGTGCCGGACACCTGGGCGCGGGTCCCCCGCCGGCCCATCAGCGCCCCGGTCGGGCGCAGACCGGGCGAGGACTCCACCACCCATGCCGGTACGACGCCGTCGGCCACCACCGCCCGGTCCGCGTAGACGTCGCGTAGGAACGCGTCGAGGGCGCGGGCGCGCTGCACCAGGCCGGTGCGCAGGGTCCGCCAGTCGGCGGCGGGCACGACGCGCGGCACCAGGTCGACGGGGAAGAGCCGGGTGCTCGCCTCGCCGGCAACGCTGAACGTCACCCCGCGGGCCCGCTGCTCCTCGTCCCGGTCGTTCTCCCGCTGACGCAGACCGCCGGCGCCGAGGCCGCGCAGGGCGGCCAGCAGCGGACGGTACGCGGGCTCCGGCCCACCGGGCCCGAAGACCTCGTCGGACGAGTCGGTGTACGTGGGCAGGACGGGCAGCGGCGACACCCCGGGCAGTGGCCCCCGGACCCGGCCCCGGGTCTCGTCGAGGAGCAGGTCGACCACGTCGGCCAACCGGCCGCGCCGCTCGTACGCCCGCCGCTGCCGCGCGGCGGAGCTGCCGCGCTCCAACGCGTACCGGGTCAGCTCGCTGACCTGCTCCCAGTCACCGGTCGCCTCCAACTGCGGACGCAGGTCGGTCACCAGGCGCCGGACCGCCTCGGCGGCCGGCACCGGCCGGGCCGAGCGGGGCAGGTCGAGCAGGTCACCCTCCAGCCCGGACCTTGCCGCCCTCCACACGGCGGCGCGCAGCACCGGTGGTCGTACGCCGGTGCGCTCGACCCCGGCGCGCAGCGCGGCGACCTCCCGCCGGACGAGCGCCCGGAACAGGCCGGTGAGCAGGACGATGGTCTCCACGTCGGAGTTGGCGTCGGTGATCCGCAGCTCCACTGTGCGTACGTGGGCCGACGGCCGGACGTCGAAATAGATCATGGCAGGGTCGGTGATGGTCTCGGAGGAGATCAGCTCGGCGACCAGCGCCTCGTGGTCCGCCGCGCTGGTCACCTCGCCCGGGTCACCCGCCGTGGGCCAGCGTTGCCAGACCAGCGACCGGACGCTGGCGTAACCGCTGTCCTGACCCATCCAGTACGGCGAGCTGGTGGAGAGGGCGAGCAGGACCGGCAGCCACGGCTGGACCCGGCGGGTGACGGCCACCGCGAGATCCCGGTCGGACACCCCGACGTGCACCTGCGCGCCGCAGATCAACTGCTCCCGGGCGAGCAGCTGGTATTCGTCGAGCATCCGCCGGTAGCGGGAGGTGGGGGTGACGCTCGGGTCGCCGTCGGCGCGCAGCGGCACCGTACCGGCCGCCACGATGCCCAGCCCCGCCCGGTCGGCGACCCGGACGGCGAGCTGACGCAGCCGGGTCAGCTCGTCGCGGATCTCGTCGAGGGTGCGACAGACCGCGGTGTTGGTCTCCACCACGCTGCGGTGCAGTTCGGCGGTGAACGAGGTCGCCGGCAGCCGGTCGAGCAGTTCCCCAGCCCGGGGCACCAGTTCGCGGGTGTGCAGGTCGACGACGTGGAACTCCTCCTCCACGCCGATCGTGGCCAGGTCCGCCGGGTCGCCGTCGTCCAGGGACGCGACCTGGTTGGTGCGGGGCGTGGGCAGCGTCCGGCCGTTGCCGGACCGACCCATCGACCCGTCGAACGTCGGCGCGTTCGTGGTGTTGTCGGCCATGGTCACCCCGGTTCGCGTGTCGGTGGTCTCGGCTGTCCGACGAGCGTTCCCAGGGTTGGTACCGGGGGTGTTTCCAGCGCGTTAAGGTGACGAGCCCGTTCTGTCCGGCCTGCTCAGCGCTGCGCAGCCCGGTACTCGATAGCGGCGGCGACCCGGTTGGCGGTGGCGGCGCCGAGTTCCCGTTCCGTGAGCCACAACCCCAGATCGAGCCCCGCCGACAGGGCGCCGGCGGTGACCCGGTCACCGTCGTCGACCACCCGCTCGTCGAGGACGGTGACGTCGTGGGCACGCAACTCGTCGTACGCGCTGCGGTTGGTGGTCGCCCGCCGGCCGGTCAGCAGGCCGGCGGCGGCGAGTAGCAGCGCGCCGGTGCACACCGACGCCATCCACCGCGTGGATGGCGCCAGGGCGGACAACCTCTCCGGGAGCACACCTCGCTGTGCCTGCGCCCAGGAACCCTCAGCCGCCCGGTTCAGCCATCCACCACCCGGAACGATGACTCCGTCGGCCGGACCCAGCACCTCGGGGATCTGGAGTTGGACGCCACGCATGCTGGTGACCGGCCCCGATCGTTCGACAGCGACCAACGCCACATCGAAGCCGGCCATCGCCAACACCTCGAACGGCCCGAAGACGTCCAGTTCGTCGAAGCCGTCGAACACCACGATCTTGATTCGCATTCGGTCAGGATCTCCCGCGGAGCGGGCGGCGACGAGTGGCATTCTTGCCATCATGCGTAAGAGCTCCGCCACGCACCGGGTCGCCGTCCTCGCAATACCGAGGGTCGTCGCCTTCGACCTGACCATCGCGACGCAGGTCTTCGGCCACGAGGGCCACGGTCGATACGCGATGACGGTGTGCGCACTGGACGGTGGTTCGGTCTCCACCACCACCGCCGGCCTGGAGCTGACCGTCGCCGCGACGCTTGACGCGCTCGACGATGCCGACACGGTGATCGTGCCCGGATTCCGCCGTGGCCCGGCACCGCCACGTGCTCTCCGGGCGCTGCGGCAGGCCCACCGTCGTGGCGCCCGCATCGCGTCGATCTGCACCGGCGCCTTCGCGCTGGCCCAGGCCGGTCTGCTCGACGGCCGCCGCGCGACGACCCACTGGGCGCATGCCGACGCGCTTGCTCAAGAGCATCCAGGGGTGTTCGTGGACGCGAGTGCGCTGTACGTCGACGAAGGTCAGGTGGTCACCAGCGCCGGACTCGCCGCCGGTCTCGACATGTGCCTCTACCTCGTCGGCCGCGACCACGGGCAGGCTGCCGCCATCCAACGGGCCCGCCACATGGTCACCCCACTGCACCGAGCCGGCGGTCAGGCACAGTTCATCCCGGTTGGCGTTCCGGGTGAGGACGACGAGTTGGCCGGGGTCATCACCTGGGCGAGCAACAACCTGCACAGCCCGATCACCGTCGCGGACCTTGCCCGGCAGGGTGTGATGTCCAGCCGTACGCTGCACCGCACTTTCCAGAGTCGGTTCCGGATGGGCCCGAGAGCCTGGCTGATCCAGCAACGGCTGCGCGCCGCCTGCACCCTGTTGGAGAACGGCGAGGTCACCATCGACGAGGTCGCACGGCGCACCGGGCTGGGTACGGCGACCAACCTGCGCGCGCATTTCCAGCGGGCCTTTGGCACCACCCCTACCGCGTACCGGCGGGCTTTCACACCCTGACACCGGCGCTCGCGGCTGGACCGGTCGAGGCCGAGGCACTGTGATCGACCCGGAGTCGGCGAATGTCGGGGTGCCCCTCCGGCCTGGACACCCCGACATCACAGTCTGGATTTGATCTATCACGGTCAAGGAACGGCCGGGGTCACCTCATGTTCGCCACCACGAACGGCGCGTGGCCGTGCAGGTAGTTGTTCCACCCGCCGGTGACCGGCGCGCCAGGGCTGAGCAGGTTGGTGGTGTCGGTGCCGACGTCGAGTTTCCACGCGGTCCACGAGATGCCGTTGCTCTTCATCCAGTCGATCCAGGACTGCGCCTCCGGCAGGCAGGATCGGCCGTCCAGGCCACCGTCGGCGTGGCTGGCGCCCCACTCCGTCACGAACAGCGCCAGGCCGGCGCGGATCGCCGCGTCGCCCTTGGCGCGCAGCGACGCGCCGTGCGTGCACGAGTAGAAGTGCAGCGTGTACATCAGGTTGGTGCCGGTGACCGGGCTGGCAGCCGCGACGTCCACGTCCTGCGACCAGGTCGGCGTGCCGAGCACGACGATGTTGTCCGGGTCGGCGGCGCGGATCGCGGAGACCACCGCCTGGTGGTACGGCTTGATCACGTTGGTCCAGCTCACCTGCAACGGCTCGTTGTAGGGCTCCCAGATGACGTTGGGCAGGTGACCGTAGCGACGGGCCAGGTCACCGAAGAACGCCACCGCCTGGGACTGGTTGTTCTGCGCCTCGTGGGCGTGCCAGTCGACGATCACGTACACCCCGGCGGTGACCGCGTTGTTGATGATGGTCTCCACCTGCGCGCGCGCCTTCGCCGGGTCACTGAGGTACGCGCCCGCCGGCTCCACGCCCATCGCCGCGCGGATCACCTGGAGGTTCCAGTTGTCCCGCATCCAGGTCAGCGCGGAGAGGTTCTCGGCGTACGGGGCGGTCTCCCAGTTGAGCCACATGCTGCTGATGCCGCGCAGCTGCACCCGTGCGCCGGTCTTGTCGCACATCGTCGTGCCGCAGACCCGCAGCTGCCCGTACCGCTCGACCGGGGTGCCGGTGGTCGGTGGTGGGGTCGTGGGCGGTGGGGTCGTGGGCGGCGGAGTCGTCGGGGGCGGCGTGGTCGGGGGTGGGCCGCCAGCGCAGGACGCGCCGTTCACTGTGCAGTTCACCGGGGTGCCGGAGCCGTTGACGAGGAAGCCGAACGACGTCGAGGCGCCCGCGGCGAGCGTGCCGTTCCAGGACACGTTGGTGAAGGTGTAGCGGCTGCCCGAGGTCGACTGCTGTGCGTTCCACGACTGGCTGACGGTCGAGGAGGACGGCAGGTCGAACTCGACCCGCCAGCTGGTGATCGGTGCGGAGGTGTCGTTGGTGACGGTGATCTGCCCCTGGTAGCCGTTGCCCCAGTTGTTCGTCACGGAGAACACGGCGGTCGCCGCGCTGGCCGGGGTGGCGGCGATGGCCACCCCACCGGCCAGCAGGCCGGCGACGGCCAGGGTCGTGACAAGTCTCAGTGCGCGCATGCGGAACCCGCTTCGGATCGACGGTGGTGGTCTGAGGCGGGGCGGCGCCTTCGCGCACAATATCGATCGGCGCCAATGGGGGCAAGGCGGGGGCGCCAGGACCCGAGGCCGCTGAGCACCCGGGCGGGTGCGGGTCGGCGGCGCTGGTCGTAGCGTGGTGCGCATGCGAACCACCACGCTGGGCAGCGCAGGTCCCGAGGTCGGCGTCATCGGCCTCGGGTGCATGGGCATGAGCCACGGATACGACATCAGCGGCCCCCGCGACGACGACACCTCGATCTCGGTCATCCACCAGGCGCTCGACCTGGGCGCGACCCTGATCGACACGTCGGACGTGTACGGGCCGTACACCAACGAGGAACTCCTCGGGCGGGCGCTGGCCGGTGGCCACCGGGAGCGTGCCGTTCTGGCGACGAAGGTCGGCCTGGTGGCGACCTCCCCGACCGGCGGTCCCGGCAACTCGCCGAAGATCGGCAACAACGGCCGTCCGGAGCACATCCGCGCGGCGATCGACGACAGTCTGCGCCGGCTCGGCACCGACCACGTCGACCTCTACCAGTTGCACCGCGTCGACCCGGAGGTGCCCATCGAGGACTCCTGGGGCGCGATGGCGGAGGTCGTGGCCGCGGGCAAGGCGCGGCAGATCGGGCTGTCCGAGGTGACGGTGGCCCAGATCGCGCGAGCCCAGGCGGTGCACCCGGTGGCATCGGTGCAGTCCGAGTTGTCGCTGTGGACCCGCGACCCGCTGGCTGAGGTGCTGCCGTACTGCGTCGAGCAGGGCATCGCCTTCCTGCCGTTCTCCCCGCTCGGTCGCGGTTTCCTCGCCGGCCGGTTCACCTCGTTCGACGACCTGCCAGCCGACGACTTCCGCCGTGGCCTGCCGCGTTTCCAGCAGGACGCGCTGCGCGCCAACCTCGCCATCGTCGCCCGGGTCCGGGAGCTCGCGGACCGGGCCGGCGTCACGTCCGCGCAGGTCGCGCTCGCGTGGGTGGTCGCCCAGGGTGACCAGGTCATTCCGATCCCCGGCACCAAGACCCCGAAGTACCTGGCGGACAACTGCGCCGCCGGCGACGTCCGGCTCGGCGCGGAGGACCTGGCCGACCTGGACGCCCTGCCCGCACCCGAGGGCGGTCGCTACTGACAGCCCGGCGGCCCGGCTGCACTCAGTCGGGCCGCCGGACCGCCACGGGCGGGCCGAACCTGACCCCGACACCGGGCGAGTAGAGCACGCTGACCGGCGGGCCGACCGGTGCCGGCAGCCCGGCGGCGGCAACCAGCTCGTCATCGAGGTGCAGCAACTCGGCCCGGTGCAGCGGCCAGCGCGGGTGCCAGTTCGGCAGGTGCAGCGTGCGCCCGTACGCCCTGGTGTGCAGCCCCCAGCGGGCGGTGACGAAATGCTCGAGGGGCGTCGGGTCGCTGACCTGCTCCCCCACCCGCACCACCATCCGGCTCGTCGTGCCCGCCGGACCGGGCCAGCGTCGCCGGCACCGGTAGGTGAGTCGGTCACCGTCGCGGTCCATCCGCATCGACGACCAGAGGTACGGCAGCCGCAGCGTCGCCCGCGCCACCAGCACCGGCACCAGCCGGGACGCGTCGAGCGACCGGAACACGACGGCCCGCCGGCCGAGGTCGTCGACGGAGTAGAGCCGGACGTTGGTCTCCCAGAAGGTGCCGAAGTACGGCACCCCGGGGCCCCGACCGAAGCCCAGCCCGACCATCCGGAAGCCGATCAGCCCGACGTGGCTGACGCCGTCCAGCGTGTCCGGACGGGTTCCGGCCGGCAGCAGCGGTGCGACGAGCGCCGGGTCGACGGCCCAGTGCAGGAAGGTGAGGTCCTCCCAGCGCTGCCCGAGGACCGCCCAGGGGAACGACTGCCGGGGCGAGTGGTCTACCGGTTCGGGGTGCACGGTCTCATCCTGGCCCACGCGGCGGGCCGGCGTGGTCTCAGGCATGCGGACCGACACTGACGGTGCCGATGGTCAGCGAAGCCTTACCCTCCAGGATCTCGCCGACCCGTTCGACCTCCTCCGCCAGCTCCCGCTGCCGGGCGGCGTCGAGCGTCCGCAACGGCTCGACCGTGACGCGGATCGAGCGGCCGGAGCGGCGTTGATGCCACACACCGGCGACCACCCCGTCCACCAGCAGCACCGGATAATTGCCGGCCTGGCCACCGGCGAGCGCCCGCTCGGCGGCGGCACCGGGGAAGAGCCTTTCGCGGGGGTGGCAGCCGACCGCGTACGCGTCGAAGTACGGCAGTAGCCGCAACCCGGACGGCCGGTCGTCGGGAAATTCGGTGTCGTCGGCGGCCACCCAGGCCCGGCTGCCCTCCACCGTCACCTCGGTCAGGTCCAGCGAATTGAACAGCAACGTCGCCCACCCCGGCGCCACCGCCAGCCACCGGGCGAACTGTGCCGGGGTGGCCGGCCCGTACGCGTACAGGTAGCTGCGGACGAGTGCGGCCAGGGCGGCGGGACCGGGCATCGGCGCGAAGTCGGGCAGCCACCGGGTCGGGCTGGTGTACGTGCTGGCCCGACCGCGGTTCGGACCGAAGCAGATCACTCCGCGCCGAGTGGCGGTGGTCATCGCGGCGACCCACCTCGGCCACATGTCCTGGAACGCCTCCATGACCAGGTCACCCGCCCACGGGCCGGTACGGGCGACGATCTCCTCGGTCAGCTCGGCGGTGGTCAGGTCGGCCTCGGCAACCGCGTCGGCGATGGCCGCGAGGACCTGTTCGGTCTGCCGGGCCGTCAGCAGGACCACACTCCGCTCCCAGGACGGGGCCGGCAACGCGGTCAGCGCACCGACCCACATCGGCAGGTCCGCTGCGGCGAGCAGGTGCACGGTGCCGCGCGGCCCACGGGTCTTGACCAGCGTGCGGTCCGTCCACAGCGCCCGGCGCACCAGGGCGCGGGTCGCGCCCGGCGCCCGCAGCCCGATGGACAACTCGGCGGCGGATGCGATCTGGGCGTGCGCGCCGCAGATCGTCGACACCACGTCAGCGACGCGTCCGGCGTCCGGTGCCGCGTCCGCCGCGGGTGTGCCGAGCCGGTGTCGCTGCAGACGTCGGGCGGACACCTGCGCCCAGCTCAGCTCGGTCATCGCAGGCCCCTGAAGAACGCGCGGATGTCCGCCGCGTGCGCCAGCGGCTCGTCCATCGCCACGAAATGGCTGCCCGGGTTGCCCTGCGGCCAGTGGACGATGGTGTTGTCCCGCTCGGCGAGGCGGCGCATCAGCGCGGACCCGCCGCCGTACACACCGGACGGCACCCGCCGCTGGCCGGTGGGCCAGGCGAAACCGCCGTCGTCGGCGACGGTGAGTCGTTCATACATGGGCCACGACGACGTTCCGGACGTGCCGGTGAACCAGTAGAGGCTCACATTGGTGAGCAGATGGTCCCGGTCGATGGCCTGCTCCGGCGTCGGCACCGTCATGGTGAACTCCTTGAACTTCTGCATCATCCAGGCCAGCAACCCGACCGGCGAGTCGTTCCAGGCGTACGAGAACGTCTGCGGGGCCGCTCGCAGCAGGGCGTGATGGTCCACGCCACCGCTCATCCACTGCTGCATCTGCTCCCACTCGGCGCGTTCCGCCGCGGTCATCTCCGGCACGTCGGCGGCGGTCGGAAAGCCGAACCCACCGTCGATGTGTACGCCGACCACCCGCTCCGGCGCCACCGCCGCCACCCGCGGCGCGACGTACGCACCGAGGTCGCCGCCCTGCGTGCCGTAGCGGTGGTAGCCGAGGTTGGCCATCAGCTCGGCCCACATCCGGGCGAGCCGGTCGATCGTGAACCCGGCCGGCGGCGCCTGCGAGAAACCGTAGCCGGGCACCGATGGCACCACCACGTGAAAAGCCTGCGTGGGATCCGCGCCGTGGGCGCGCGGGTCGGCCAGCGGGCCGATCAGCTCGGTGAACTCGACCACGGAGTTCGGCCAGCCGTGCGTCAGCAGCAACGGCAACGCGTCCGGCTCCGGCGAGCGGACGTGCAGCAGGTGCACATCCAAGCCGTCGATCTGCGTGACGAACTGGGGCAGGTCGTTCAGCCGAGCCTCGTGCGCCCGCCAGTCGTAACCGCTCGCCCAGTGTTCGGTCAGCTCACGGAGGTAGTCCACCGGCACCCCACGGCTCCAGCCGGTGCCGGGCAACGAGCGGGGCCACCGGGTTCGGGCGAGCCGGTCACTCAGGTCGTCCAGGTCCGACTGCGGTACGTCAATGCGAAATGGCGTCATGCCGGAAACGCTACGGGCCATATAGGACAGGTGCTGGCACACATCGCTGGCATGCTGGGGCCATGTCCGACTCCTGGGCCTGCTGTCGCTGTTGCAGACGCCGCGCGAGTGGCCCGGCAGCGAACTGGCCACCCGCCTCGGCGTCAGCCTGCGCACCATTCGCCGCGACGTGGAGCGACTGCGCGACCTCGGCTACCCGGTGCAGGCGACGATGGGCGCCATCGGCGGTTACCGCCTGGTTGCCGGCAAGGCGATGCCTCCGCTGTTGCTCGACGACGACGAGGCGGTGGCGATCGCTGTCGGTCTGCGCACCGCCGCCGGTCACGCGGTGGCCGGCATCGAGGAGGCCTCGGTACGAGCACTGACAAAGCTTGAACAGGTGCTGCCGTCCCGGCTACGGCACCGCGTCAGCGCGCTGGGGGCGGCCACCGAACCGCTGCTCACCTGGGCGGGACCAGCGGTCGACCCGGAGGACCTGAGCGCGCTGGCCGGCGCCGTCACCAACCGGGAGCAACTGCGGTTCACCTACCGCCGTCGCGACGGCGGGGACACCGAACGGCTCGTCGAGCCGTACAAGCTGGTGTCGGCGGGTCGGCGCTGGTATCTGGTGGGCTACGACAACCACCGCGACGACTGGCGGATCTTCCGGGTCGACCGGATCACCGACCTGCGGCACACCCGGACCCGGGTCGCCGCCCGGCAACTGCCGTCGTCGGACGCCGCCTCGTTCATGACGGAGAAGCTGCTTGAGCTGACGCCCGTCTACCGGGCGGTGGTGACGCTGTACGCGCCGGTCGAGCGGATGGCGGGCCCGCTCGGTGGCGTCGGCGTCGATCTGGAGCCGATCGACGCGACCTCCTGCCGGTTGCGCAGCAACGCCGACACGCTGGAGTGGCTGGCGTGGCGCCTGCTCACCCTCGGTTGCGACGTGGAGGTGCACGAGCCGCCGGAGTTGATCGCGCACCTGCGTCAGCTCGGCGTCCGGGCCACCCGCGCCGCCAGCCCATCCACAGCGTCGGACGGCCGCCGACCCGGGCAGCGACCCGCCGACCCGCCGTACGCTTGATCGAGCACAAGCGTTTGAATCGGTGCTTCGGGGAGGAAGTGGGCGTGACGCAGAGTGACGCGGAACTGGTCGCGCTCGCGCAGGCGGGAGACGCGGCGGCACTCGGAGCGCTGCTGGCCCGACACGAGGCCGAGATGCGGGCCGTCGCGCTGGGTGTCCTCGGTTACGGACCGGACGCCGAGGACGCGGTGCAGGACGCCATGGTGGTGGCGCTGCGTCGCATCGGCGAGGTTCGCGACCCCGCCGCCGTCGGCGCGTGGCTGCGTGCCATCGTCCGCAACAACAGTCGGATGACGGTGCGCGGGCCCAGAGCCGTCCCGGTCGCCGAACCGGAGTGGTTCGCCCGCCCCGCCGACACACCCACCCCCGAGGAGGCACTGGACCGGGGCGCGATGCGCGACTGGGTGTGGCACGCCATCGGGCAGTTGTCCGAGCCGGACCGGCTGGTCACCCTGTTGCGCTACTTCAGCGACGCGTCGTCGTACGAGCAGATCGCGGCCGTGTGCGGCGTGCCGGTCGGCACCGTCCGCAGCCGCCTCAGCCACGCCCGCCGTGCGCTCGCCGGCGGCCTCCGCGCGGCGGCGACCGCGGCGCACGCCGACGTCACCGCGGCGACCGAATCGCGGTGGCGGGAGGGTCGCGACATGATCGCGGCGGCGATGGGCGGCGACTTCGACCGGGTGGTTCGCGAGAGCTGGTGGCCGGACGCCGAGATGGTCGTGCCGGGCGGCCCGCGCGGCGGTCGTGACCTGGCGATCCAGGGCATGAACCGAGACCTGACCGCAGGGGTACGCCAACAGCTGCGCAACGTGGCGGCCAGCGGCGACGTGCTGATCTGGGAGACCGACCTGATCAGCCCGCCCGACGACCCGGAGCACTGCCCGCCCGCGGCGCTGTGGCTGCAGGTGCTGCGCGAGGGTCGGGTGCGCCGCCTCACCCTCTTCCACCCCGTCCCGGCGCTGGTCTGAAAAACACTTCCCCGACCGAGCGAACTTTTCCCACGGCCCGCGCATCTGGTCCGCGTCATGCGCCAGTTGCCGTGCGGGCATTCGCCGCACGGGTCTCGGAACGGGAGATAGTTCATGGGTTCCACCAGCCACGACGTCAGCGCCCTCGCACCGGGTGCCCACACCTTCACCGTCGACGGCGTCCGGCAGGTCTACCACGTCGCCGGCACCGGCCCGGTCTGCGTGGCGCACTCCGGCGGCCCCGGCATCGAGTGGGCCTACCTGCGGGCGCCGAGCCTGGAAGAGCACTTCACGATGGTGTACGTCGAGCCGGTCGGCACCGGCGCCTCGGGGCGCCTCGACGACCCTGCCGACTACCGTCTCGACACGTACGTCCGGTTCCTGCATGCCGTCGTCGAGCACGTCGACGCACCCCGGGTCCACCTCCTCGGGCACTCGCACGGCGGTTTCGTCGTCCAGCGCTACGCCCTCGCACACCCGGAGCGGGTCGCCGGTCTCGCCCTGTACGACACCTCACCCGTCACCGGCGCCGAGTTCTGGGCCGAGGCGATGGCCGGTCTGGCCGCGTACCCGCAGCGGCACCCGGACCGGCCGGAGGCGGCGGCGGTTCCGGCCGCCTTCGGGCAGATCGGCGCTGCCACGGACGACGAGTCGTTGGGGGCCGCCCTACGCGCCGCCCTCCCGGTGTACTTCGCGGACTTCTGGGGCCGACAGGACGAGTTCGTCCCGTTCCAGGCCGCCGTACGCATCTGGTCGGCGCCGGCCGGCGCGCAGGACCCCACGCCCTTCGACGTCCGGGACAACCTCGGCGAGATCACCGTGCCCGTCGTGGTGATCGTGGGGGCGTACGACTTCATCTGCGGTCCCCGCTGGGCCGAGCAGGCGCACGCGGGCCTCAAGGACTCCCGGCTGGTCGTGCTCGAGCACAGCGGGCACTTCGGGCACATCGAGCAGCCGACGGAGTTCACCGAGGCCGTGGTGGGTCTGCTGAGCCGCTGACCCGGCACCGGCGTCGCAGCCCGAGGTCCGTTCGTCACAGCGGGCAGGCCTCGGGCTGCGCTGGCGTTGCACGGTCATAGGCTGGGCACTTTGGTGCACCGTGACGAAGAGGAGACCGCCGTGAGCCAGACCGAACGGATGGATTCCGTCGACGAGTGGAACGTGGCCGAGGACGACGGGGTCCTGGACGCCTCGGACACCCTGGACGACGACCGCGTCGGCGACCCCCTCGACACCGGCATCGTCGCCGAGGACCACTGGACGGCGGCGAACCGGTTCGGCACCACGCCGGCCGAGGAGCGGGCGGGCGAGTCCCTGGAGCAGTACCTCGCCCAGGAGGTGCCGGATGTCGACCCGTACGCCGAGGACGGCGACGACGAGGACGAGCTGACCCGTCGGGGGTACGAATCCGAGGCGCGCGCCGGCCGTCTTGTCGCGTACGACGAGGGCGTCCGCGAGGACGACGAGGCCGAGTCGGTGGCGTGGGACGCCGGCATCGACGCGGGTGCCGCCAGCGCCGAGGAGGCCGCGATCCACGTGGTCGAGGACCCGGACGGCCCCGGCGACGGCCCGTTGCGCTGACGATCGCCCGACAGCGCCGCGCTCACCATCCGTGGATGGTGAGCGCGGCGGGCGGTTTGCTCAGTGGATGACGACGGGCGTCTTGACCAGCTCGCCCTGCGGGTCGTCGAGCTGCGCCGGCTGACGTCGGCGCGGCAGCAGGGCCGCAGGGATGAACGTGAGCACGACCAGCGCGAACGCGACCCAGAACGTGGTGGCGAACGACTTGGCGGCGAAGTCGAGCCCGCGTTCGATGATCGACGGGTCCACCGGCATCTGCTGGAGCAGCTCCGGCCGCTGCTGGGAGGCGATGGCCAGCCCGGCCTCGGTGACCGGCTTGCCGCTCTCGTCCACCAGGCCGGGGATCGGCCGGGAGCCGTTCAGCTCGTTGGTGAGGATCACCGACATCACGGCGGCGCCGACCGACCCGCCGATCTGCTGGAGGATGTTGACCAGCGTGGAACCGCGTGCCACCTCCTGAGCCTGCAACGTCCGCAACGCCGACGTCATGATCGGCATCATCGTGCCGCCCATGCCCAGGCCCATCACGAACAGCGACCCGCCGAGCAGCCAGTACGAGGTCTGCGGGTCGACCTGGGTGAAGCTGAAGAACCCGACGACGATGAGCCCCAGCGCGAACGGAACGGTACGGCCGATCGGCACCCGGTCGGCCAACGTGCCGGCGATCGGCATGGTGATCATCGCGCCGATGCCCTGCGGGGCCATCAGCAGACCGGCGGCCAGCGTCGTCTCGCCGCGCACCTGGAGGAAGTAGCTCGGGAACAGCAGGCCGGCGCCCATGAACGCGATGATGAACACGAACAGCGTCAGCGACGCGATGGTCAGGCTGCGGTTGCGGAACAGCCGCAGGTCGAGCAGCGGGTGCCGGGGCTTGAACGAGTAGAGCACGAACGCCACCACCAGCGCGCCACCGACGAGCATCGGGGCCCACACCTTGGCCTCGGCGAAGGTGCCCGCCTCCGGCAGCGACGAGACGCCGTAGAGGAAGAGCGCCAGGCCCGGCGAGAGCATGAGCATGCCGACGAAGTCGAACGACTCGGACGGCTCGGGGGCGTCCTTCGGCAGCGCCATCTGCGCGTAGATCAGTGCGACGACGCCGATCGGCAGGTTGATCAGGAAGATCCAGTGCCAGCTCGCGGTGTCGATCAGCCAGCCACCGAGGATCGGGCCACCGATCGGCCCGAGCAGCATCGGGATGCCGAGGACGGCCATCAGTCGGCCGATCCGGTGCGGCCCCGCCGCGCGGGTCATGATGGTCATGCCCAGCGGCATGAGCATGCCGCCGCCGAGGCCCTGAAGCACGCGGTAGCCGATCAGCTCGCCGATCGTGTCGGCCGTGGCGCAGAGCCCCGAACCGATGGTGAACAGGGCCAACGCCACCATGTAGAGGCGTTTCGTGCCGAACCGGTCGGCCGCCCAGCCGCTGAGCGGGATCACGGTGGCCAGGGCCAGGGTGTAGGCGGTCATCGTCCACGCGACGCGGGCGTACGACGCGTCGAACTCGCTCTGGAAGGTGGGCAGCGCCACGCTGACCACCGTCACGTCGAGGATCGACATGATCGCGCCGAGGACGACGACGCCCGCCACCTTGAGCACTGCGGCGTCGAGTTTGTCCGCTGTCGCGACGGATTGCTGTGTCACTGACTCTCCTGAAGTCGATTGAGCCGGCCAATGGTGGGCGGTGGCGGCGATGCCGCGCCGACCAGGCGCGGGGCGCGACGTGCCAGGACGACGACGCGCGCAGGAAGACTAACTGCCGGTTGTGACGATTCGCCGCCGGTTTTCGTGACCGCCGGGCCGCGTATCCGAACGGCCGTCCATTTACAACCACTCGTCGGGGTGGCGACCAACAGCAGAACCACCAGCAGACGGGCAGCGGTCGGGTCAGCCCGGCGAGGGCCAGGGATCGGCTGTGCGGCGGCCACGCGATCACCATCGCCACGACCCCCACCGGCACCGGCGAAGGCGGCAAGGCGCGCACCGGCGGCACGGCCGGCACGGGCGGGCACCGGCGGCACGGGCGGGCACGGCCGGCACGGGCGGGCACCGGCGGCACGGGCGGGCACCGGCGGCACGGGCGGGCACCGGCGGCACGGGCGGGCACCGGCGGCACGGGCGGGCACCGGCGGCACGGGCGGGCACCGGCGGCACCGGCGGGCACCGGCGGCACCGGCGGGCACCGGCGGCACCGGCGGGCACCGGCGGCACCGGCGGGCACCGGCGGCACGGGCGGGCACCGGCGGCACGGGCGGGCACGGCCGGCACGGGCGGGCACCGGCGGCACCGGCGGCACCGGCGGCGCGGGCGGCACGGGCGGGTACGGGCGGGTACGGCGGCGTCGACGGCGTCGAGGGCAGCCCGACCCTTCCACCAGCAGCAACGAGCCGGCCGGGGTCAGGGCGAGAGCAGCGTGCGGATCCTGGTCCCGCGCCCCTCCTCACCTCGGTGGCCGGGTGGAACCAGGGCGTGCTGTGCTGGCCACTCGGTCAGCCTGCTGACCGGGGTGATCGTTCTGTGCTCGTGGTGCTCACGTTCGTCGGTGGTAGTGGTTGCGGCGGGGTAGTTGTTCGGGGTCGAGCCAGGCCGGTGGGACGAATTCGGGGAGGCCGTCGCCTGCCAGGCGCACGGTCCAGTCACTGTGGTGCAGGTGCCGGTGATGGTGGCCGCAGAGCAGGACGGCGTTGGTGAGGCTGGTGTCGCCGCCGTCGGCCCAGTGGTGGATGTGGTGTGCGTCGCACCAGCGCGGTGGTCGATCGCAGCCCGGGAAGGCGCAGCCACGATCACGCAGCACCAGGGCTCGCCGGAGGGGGCCGGTGATGAGGCGGCGTTGCCGGCCGAGGTCGAGTGGCTGGCCGGCTCCGCTGAGGACGGCGGGGAGGATGCCGGCGTCGCAGGCGAGTCGGCGCACGGCCTCGGGGGTGAGGTGCAGGCCGGCGTCGAGGGCTCCGCTGCCCAGTTGCCGGGTCAACCCGTCGTAGCCGGTGGTGACGACGACCTGGGCGGGATCACCGCCGTGCTCGGGCAGCTCGCCGGTGCGCAGGGCGAGGCGGCACACGTCGCTGAGGGCATCGTGCCGACGCTGCCCGGGAGTGCGCTGGTCATCAGGGCCCGACGGTGCGCTGACGGGGTCGATGGCGGCACGGAGCAGCCCGGCGGTCTCGGAGTCGAGGATGCCGGTGAGTCGCAGGCGGCCGTCGGTGAGGGTGGAGAGGGTGAGGTGGCGGTCGCGGGTGGCGCGGCGGGCTTCGGCGTCCAGGGCGGCTTTGGCTGCGGCGTCGGCGATGTCGGGTGCGACGTGGTCGAGGATGCGGGTGCTCAGTTTGCGGAGAAGGGTGGGGTCGAATTGCCCGGCCCACTCGACGAGCACTCCGAGGGCCTTGTCAGCGGCCTCGGGACCGGCGGCGGTCTGCACGGTGTCGATCGTGTCGGTGATGACCCGGGCCTGCTCCACGGTGATGTGGCCATCGGCCAGTGCGTGGCGTACGCCAGGGTTGCCGGTGTCCAGGACGGCGGCGAGGTCGACGAGGCGGCGAGCGGCCGGGATGGTGAGGCGTAACCGTTCGCGGAGCCAGACCGCGGTGGATGAGGCACCCTGCGTGGTGGCGGTGCCCCGGCCGTCGAGCTCACGGACCAGGGCCAGCTTCACCGCCGCGAGACGCTGCTCGATGCGGTACGCGGTGTCGAGCGCGGCGATCAGCTCGCCCTCGGGCAGTGCCCAGATGGCCGTGTCGGCGCAGGCAGCGATGGCATCCTCAGCCTGCGGCAACTCCTCGACCATGACCTGAATCTAGAACACGTGTACGACACTTTCAGTCATCATGATCGATCCACAGCAGGCCCAGCCAGGTCCCTCATCGCCGCCACCGTCTGGCTGCCATGACCGACAGAGGACTTAGTTGCTGCGTTTGCTGACGTCGAGGGCCGCCTGCTCCACTCGCTGGCGGTGGTCCAGCCACCACGACTCGTCCGCGGGGGGCAAATTGTCGTTGCTGGGCAGCAGCCCGGCCGCGCCGTCGATGAGTTCGCGCACGATGTCCGCGTGCCCGGCGTGCCGTTGTGTTTCCGCGATGACGTGCACCAGGACGTGGTGCAACGTGACCGCTGCGTCACCCCACCACGGCACGCGGCCGACGTCGTCCAGTGCCAGGGCTTCGATGGTGGTGTCGGCGTGGGCGATAGCGCGACGGTACACCCCGACGATCTCCTCGCGGGTCTCATCCGCGGTCGCCCACATGTCGGCATTGGTCTCCGCTCCGTCGCCGACGTACGGCAGCTCCTGGTCGGACGGTCGGCCGAACACGACACCGAAGTAGAGGATCTCCATGGCCGCCGCGTGCTTCACCAGACCGAGCAGGTTGGTCGCGGTCGGGGTCAACGGACGCCGAATATCGTATTCGCCGAGCCCGTCGAGCTTCCACAGCAGCGTGTCGCGGCCGCCCCTCAAATAACTGTGCAGGTCTGCCTTCATCGCGGCACTATGGCATCCGGCCGGGTGTCGGCGCCGCCCCGGACGATCCGCGGAGCTCATGCCCGGCAGGACAGGACGCCTAGGCGTGTTCTGCCGATCTTGGCGCGGCGAGACGGAACCTCAGAGGGTTAGGGTGTCGATGTGACGACTGCACGGCCGCTCGACAGCGAGGAACTCGCGAGCACGGCTCCGGAACGTGAGCTTCTGGAAGCCTTCATCGATGCGTACCGCGATGTCATCATCGCCAAGCTCCGAGGGTTGTCGGAGGATGACGCCCGCCGGAGCCTGGTGCCCTCGCTCACCACGCTCATCGGTCTCGTCAAACACGCCGCCGCTGTTGAGCGGAACTGGTTCCAGCACTGCCTGGGACAGCAGCCGCGTGAAGAGATCACTGGTAACTCGTTCGGTGACGACGCCAGTTGGCAGGTCGGCTCGGATGAGACGGTCGCAGACGTCATCGCGGAGTACGCCGCGGTCTGTGATCGATCGAGGCAGATCGCAGCCGGCTTCGCCCTCGACGACACTGTGCCTCATCCCCGCCTGGGCAGGGTGTCACTGCGCTACATCTACGTGCACATGATCCGTGAGTTGGCACGGCACTGCGGCCAAGCCGACGTTCTCCGGGAGCAGATCGACGGCACGACCGGCGACTAACGTGCATCCTTGCTGATCATCGAAGCCGGATGACAGCGGCGATGAGGGCCAGGCTCGACCGGTAGAGGGATGCCCGTTTGGCGTAGCGGGTGGCCAGATCACGCCACTGCTTGAGCCCGTGCCGGATCCCGCGTTGCCGCAGTGCTCGGCGGGTGGAGTCGTGGGCGTAGCCCTTGTCCGCGATCAGCACCTCAGGGCGTTTGGGGCAGCCCGGGTCCTAGTTCGTTGACCCGGATCGCGTCGAGCAGGGCGAGGAGCTGGGGGTTGTCGCCGGCCTGGCCGGGGGTGAGCAGGATCGACAGCGGCCGGCCGCGGCCGTCGACGGCGGGATGGATTTCCCTGCTCAGTCCTCCGCGTGATCGGCCGATTGCCTCGCCATCTTGCGCACCAGGCGTCGCCGAACTTGTCGGGGAGCCCCCTTTTTTGCGGGCGCCAGCGGCACGCTGGTGCGCCCGCACGATCGACGAGTCGATGCTGATCGCCCACTGCACCGGTGTGCCGTCGTCGTAGACCTGCGCCGCGGCGAGGATCCGATCCCACATGCCGTCGGCGGTCCAGCGGCGCAGCCGCTCGTGGCAGGTCTTCCACGGCCCATAACGTTCCGGCAGGTCACGCAACGGTGTCCCCGTGCGCAGCTTCCACAGAATCCCGCTGATGACCTGGCGGTGATCCCGCCACCGCCCCCGCGCTCCACCAGGCTCGGGAAGCAGCGGCGCGATCACCGCCCACGCCTCATCGGTCAGCTCACCACGACGCACCACCGGCACATCGTCAACGACCCACCGCTACAAGATCGGCAGACCAGGATGCCCTAGACGGTGACCACCGGCACGGCGGCGGTCAGCGCCCAGTCGTGCCCGATGTCGGCGGCGGCGCGCAGCAACCTCGGCAGATGCTCTTCCCGCAGGGTCTCCAGCGAGGTCTCGGCCGCGTGCACTGTCACGTTGATGGCGGCGACGACACGCCCGTCGCCGTCGCGTACACCGGTCGCGACGGACCGGATTCCCGGGGCCAGGTCCTGGTCGGCGAGGGCCCAGCCCTTCGCCCGCACCTCGCGCAGCACGGCGTCGAGTTCACCGGGTGAGGGCTGCCAGCGGGGTGTGATGCCGGAGCGGGTCGGCTCGGCGAGCACGGCGGCCAGGGTCTCCGGTGGCAGTGCCGCGAGCAGCACCTTGCCCATCGAGGTCGCGGGAGCCGGGAAGCGGGTGCCGATGGTGACACCGAGGGTCACGATCTTCGGGACGGCCACCCGGGCGACGTAGACGATGTCGCTGCCGTCCAGCTGGGCCATCGAGGTCGACTCGTTGGTCTGCGCGACCAGCTTCTCCATGTGCGGGCGGGCAACGTCCCACATGTTCAACGCGTTGACGTACGCCATCCCCAGCTCCAGGACACGCGGGGTGAGGGTGTGGCCACGGCCGACCGCGCGGACGTAGCCCAGCGATTCGAGCGTGATGAGGATGCGCCGGACGGTGGGCCGGGCGAGGCCGGTGGCGGCGGCGATCTCGCTGAGCGTCATCGACGGGCAGGCCGGACGGAAGGAGCGCAGGACGTCGAGGCCACGGGCGAGAGCCTCGATGAAGTCGGGCCCGGCGCCCCTTCCGTTGTCACTCATGTCCTAATGCTTCCATTGCGCCGAGCCGGCGTCCCACTCGGTGTACTGGTACGGGTTCTCCAGGATCGCGGTCTCGGGGATGTCCGGGTTCATGCCCCGCTGCCACGCCTCCTTCCCCATCGTCTCGCGGAGGTGGTCGATGGTCGACGCCACCGCGGCCCGCGCGGCGGCGAGGTCGACGCCGACGAGGCGGCCGTCCTGCTTGACGATTCGCCCACCGACCAGCACGGTGTGCACGTCGCCGCGCTGGGCCTGGAAGACGACGTGACCGTGCGGGTTCAGGATCGGGAACATCACCGGCGAGGCGTCGTTCTTGATCAGAACCACGTCGGCCTTTCGGCCGGCGGTGAGGGCGCCGATCCTGGAGTCCATGCCGAGCGCGCGGGCGCCGCCTCGGGTGGCCCACTCGACGACCTGCTCGGCCCGCAGGTGACAGTGGGTGACGGTCTCCTGCTTGGCGTGCGCCTCCAGGTGCTCACGGGAGCGGTCCGCGCCGAGCGTGCTCCGCATCGCCGAGAAGAGGTCGCCGCTCCACCACACGCTGGTGTCCATCGACAGCGACACCGGGATGTCGTGGTGGCGCAACTGCCAGGTGGGCGGGTAGCCCTGACCGGCGCTCTGCTCGCTCTCGGTGGAGACGGAGACGGAGCCGCCGGTCGCGGCGATCCGGTTGTACGAGTCGTGGGTGAGCGTCGCCGCGTGCACGTAGACCGTCGACGGGGTCATGAACCCGTTCTCGTGCATCAGCCGGATGCCGTCGTCGTTGGTGGCGCCCCAGACACCGGCGTGGGTGGTCACCGCGGCACCCAACTCCCGGGCCACCTCGAAGGCGGCCCGTTCCGGGAAGGCCGGGTCGCCGGTGACGTCGAACGCCATCTGGAACCCGGCCAGCCTGCCGCCGTCGATGCGGCGGCGGTGGAAGTCGCGGAACTCCGGCGAGGTGGCCCACTGCCAGGGCCCCTGCTGGATGTTGCCGTAGGCGAGCACGAACCGTCCGTCGACCGCCTCCAGGGCGTCCACTGCCGCGTCGGCGTGCTCGGGCGTCTGGAGCCCGTGTGACCAGTCGACCGTGGTGGTGACACCCGCGTCGATCGCCTCGATCGCACCGAGCAGGTTGCCGGCGTAGACGTCCTCGGGGCGGAACAGCTTGCCGGATTCGAGGTAGTACCAGACGAAGTACTGGGTCAGGGTCCAGTCGGCGCCGTACCCGCGCATGGCGGTCTGCCACATGTGCCGGTGGGTGTCGACCATGCCCGGCATGAGGATGCCGGCGGTGGCGTCGATCTCCAGGGCGTCGTCGGGCGCGGTGAGGCCGACGCCGACCTCCGCGATCCGGTCGCCGACGACCAGGACGTCGGCGCCGGGCAGCACCGTGTGGGCGTCGTCCATGGTGAGAACCAGGCCGTTTCGGAAGACCACCGGCCGGTCGGTTGCGCTCATCGCCACCCATTCCTTTCCGGGGTACGAGGGGAGTCCGGACTGTTGTCCGCTGTGCGGCCAGCCCGAGTGGCGCAAGTGTGGTCCCGGTCACGAGACGTGTCAAGGATGTGTTTCCGCACGATGAACGCACCGTTGACACGCACCCTGCGGTATCGCAAGCTGTGCGGGCGGACAGGTGTCCGCAGGACGGGCGGAAACATGGTGCAGCAATCGACGGGGCCACTGGCCGGCCTGCTCGTCGCGGACTTCTCCCGGATCCTCGCCGGGCCGTACGCGACGATGCTCCTGGCCGACCTGGGCGCACAGGTGATCAAAGTGGAGAGTCCCGGTGGCGACGACACCCGCACCTGGATGCCGCCCACCCGCGACGGCGTCTCGACGTACTACCTCGGCATCAACCGCAACAAGCGGTCGGTCGCCCTGGACCTCAAGAAACCGGACGACGTGGCCGCCGCGCAGGAGCTGGCCCACCGCGCCGACGTGATGATCGAGAACTTCCGGCCGGGCGGCCTCGCCCGGTTCGGCCTCGACTACGACAGCGTCGCCGCGAGCAACAACAGGATCGTGTACGCGAGCATCAGCGGTTTCGGCACCGGCGCGGGTAGGGACTTTCCCGGCTACGACCTGATGGTGCAGGCGATCTCGGGCCTGATGAGCCTCACCGGCGACCCGGACGGCTCGCCGTACCGGGCCGGGATCTCCGTCTTCGACGTGATGGCCGGGCTGCACGCGAACATCGGCATCCTCGCCGCGCTGCGCCACCGTGGCGAGACCGGGCGGGGTCAGCACGTCGAGGTCAACCTGCTCAGCTCGGCGCTGTCCGGGCTGGTCAACCACTCCAGCGGCTACGTCGCCGGCGGCACCGTCCCGTTCCGGATGGGCAACGCGCACCCCAGCCTCTTCCCGTACGAGCCGCTGCCCACCGCCGACGGCGAGCTGATCGTCATCGCCGGCAACGACGGGCAGTTCCGCAAGCTCTGCCAGGTGCTCGACCTGCCCGAACTGCCCGACGACCCGCGCTTCGGGCGCAACCAGGACCGCACCGCCAACCGCGAGGAGCTGCGACCCCTGCTGGTGCAACGACTCGCCCAGCGGACCAAGGACGAGTGGTTCCGGGACCTGCTCGCCGCGGGCGTCCCCTGTGCGCCGATCAACACCATCGACGGCGGCGTGGCGCTCGCCGAGGAGCTGGGGCTCGACCCGGTCGTGGCCGTCGGTGACGTGCCCGGCGTCCGCAACCCCATCACCTTCTCCGACACCCCGGCGCGCTACGAGCTGCCGCCGCCCGGGCTCGACGAACACGGCGAGGAGATCCGCGCGTGGCTGAAGAGTTGAGCTTCCCGACCGGGATCGGCACGTCCGACCCGACGAGCATCTCCCTGCTCGGGCAGGACCTGGCCGGCGACCTGATGGGCGAGGTCGGCTTCGGCGAGCTGGCGTACTGGCTGGTCGCCGGCCGCCGGCCCACCCGGGGTGAGGTGCGGGTCTTCGAGGCGGTGCTGGTGGCACTCGCCGATCACGGCTTCACCCCGACGGCGATCGCGGCCCGGCTGACGTACCTGTCGGCGCCGGAATCGTTGCAGGGCGCGCTCGCCGCCGGCCTGCTCGGCGGCGGCTCCCGCTTCCTCGGTGTCACCGAGGACTGTGGACGCTTCCTCGCCGACACGCTCGCCGGGGCCGGCGAGGTGACCGACTACGACGCGCTGGCGCTCGACGCGGTCACCCGGGCCAAGCAGGAGCGCCGACTGGTCCCCGGGCTCGGGCATCCGGTGCACAAGGAGCAGGACCCGCGCACGCCCGTGCTGATCCGGATCGCCACCGAGGAAGGGCTGCACGGCCCGCACCTGCGGCTGTTCGAGGCGATCGGGCGGGTGCACCCGCAGGTGCTCGGCCGGACCCTGCCCCTCAACGGCGCCGGAGTCTGCGGCGCGGCGCTCGCCGACCTCGGGCTCCCCGTCGAGATGCTGCGCGGCTTCGCCCTGCTGGCCCGCGCGGCGGGGCTGCTCGGACACCTCGCCGAGGAGCGGCGCCGCCCGCTCGGCATGGACATCTACCGCACCGTGGACCGCAACGCCGTCTACGAGCCCTGATCCCCCTCCGTTGCCAGCGAAAGGAGCCCAATGGCCACCGTCGTCGCGGTCATCGCCTCCACCCACCACCCCTTCTACTACCGGGCCAGCACGGCCACCGGCGATGATCGGCCGCCGTTCGCCGACGAGTGGACCAGCAAGATCCTGGCCTTCCGGGAGACGTTGACCCGGGCCCGGCCCGACGTGCTGGTGATGGTCGGCTCCGACCACTTCCACCAGCTCTGGCTGGACAACATGCCGCAGTTCCTGGTCGGCAAGGCACCCATGTACGACGCCAACTGGTACAACGAGGAACGCGAGTTCGGGCTGCCCCGGATGCTGCTCATGGGCCAGGAGGATCTGTCCGGGCACATCCTGCGGGCCGGGCTCGACTCCGGTTTCGACCTCGCGTTCAGCAACGAGCTGCGCATCGACCACAGCATCACCTGCCCGATCATCACGCTGCGGCCCGAGGCCGACCTGCCGATCGTGCCGATCTACACGAACATCTTCGCGCCGCCGCTGCCGCAGCCGAAGCGCTTCGTGCAGCTCGGCGAGGCCATCCGGGAGATCGTCGAGTCGTGGCCGTCGCACCTGCGGGTGGCCGTCATCGGCACCGGTCACCTGTCGCTGGAGCTGGGCGGCCCCCGGCAGTTCGGCCCGCACGGCCCGGACCCGGAGTTCGACCAGCGGGCCGTCGAGTGGATCGCCAACGGTGACCTGGACGGGTGCCTGCGCGAGGTCACCCTGGACAGCCTGCACTCCCCCGGCAACGCCACCCACGGCTTCATGGACTTCATGCTCATGATGGGCGTAGCCGGTGCCGGCGCGAAGGCCGACCACGTCGACACCCTCGATCTGTTCCACACCATGGAGGCGTACTTCACCTGGTACCCGAACGGAGCGCCGGCGGCATGAGCAGGTACCTGCTGAACAAGTTCCTCTTCATGGTCGACCGGGACCCCGAGCTGGTCGAGCGCTACCGGAACGAGCCGCGCGAGCTGGTCACCTGGTGGGAGGCCGAGTGCGCCAACACGGTGCTGAACTGCCACACCGGCGAGGCGAGCACCTGGCTGCGCTTCGACGACGTGGAGCGGGAGGCGTTGGCCACCCACGACCACGTGAAGCTGTTCGAGTTGGGGGCACACCCGTTCCTCACCCTGACCCTCTTCATCGCCGTCTTCGAACGGGACAACACCGAGCCGCTGGAGTACCAGAAGTCCTACGGCGCACGGCTGGCGCACTTTCCGATGCCCTACCCGGACATCGCGACGTGATCCGCGCGGCAGTGCTCAACGCCTGCGGCACACCGCCGACGATCACTGAGCGGCCGGCGCCCGTGCCGAACGACGGCGAGGTGGCGGTCACCGTCGAGGCCGTGCCGATCACCCCGCTGGATCTGCTCTGCGCCAGCGGCACCAGCTACTTCGGCGCGCCGAGCACCCCGTACGTGCCGGGTGTGCAGGGTGTCGGCCGGCTCGCCGACGGCGCGGCCGTCTGGTTCGGCACGTCGGCCGGGATGAGGTCCGGTGTCGACGGCAGCATGGCGAGCACTGTCGCGGTGCCCTCCGTCGACGTGGTGGCGCTGCCGTCCGGCGTACCGCTGACCCTGCTCGCGGCCCTGGGTCTCTCCGCGGTGGCCGCCCACGCGGCGCTGACCCACGGCGGTGGCCTGGCGGCCGGCGAACAGGTCATCGTGCTCGGGGCCGGCGGTGTGGTCGGCCAGGCCGCAGTCCAGCTGGCCCTGCTCGGCGGCGCCCGCCGGGTCATCGCCGTGGCCCGCTCTGCCTCGGCACGGGCCCGCGCCGAGGAGCTCGGCGCGGCGGTCGCCATCGCGCTGCTGCCCGACGACGACGTCGCGTCGATGGCCGACCGACTGCGTGAGGTCGCCGACGGTCCGGTCGACCTCGTCCTCGACCCGGTCTTCGGTGTCCCGGCGGCGGCGGCCCTGCGGGTGCTGCGCCCCGGTGGCCGGCTGGTCAACCTGGGCAGCGCGGCGGGGGCAACCGCGCCGATCGAGTCCGCCGTGCTACGCGGCGGCTCGCTGCGTCTGGTCGGCTACACCAACAACGGGCTGTCGACCGCGCAACGGGCGGCGGCGCTGGGCGTGGTGGCCGGGCACGCGGCGGCGGGACGGCTCACCGTCGACCACGAGATCGTGCCGTTCGACTCGGTCGCTGACGCCTGGGCCCGGCAGGACGCCGGCACCGCCGCCGGGCGGATCGTGCTGGCGCTCTGACCGGGCCGGGCCCCAGCCAGGGACCGCGAGACCCTGGATAGAGCGCACCTGGTTGGGGTGCCGGGCCGGTGCGACGGTCGGTCCATGACAACTTCCACCTACGCCGTCACCGGCCACTGGATCGGTGGCGAGACCGTCGCCGGCGCCGCCGGCACCCTTCCCGTCGTGAACCCCGCCACCGGCGAGGTCGTCGCCGAGACCCCGGCCGGCACCGCCGACGACGTCGACAGTGCCGTCGCCGCCGCTCGGGCAGCCTTCCCGGCCTGGGCGGCGACCACGCCGCAGCACCGGGCGGACGTACTGCGCCGCCTCGGCGCGGGCCTCGCCGCCCGCACGGAGGAGATCGCCCAGGCGATCACCGCCGAGATGGGCTCTCCGATCGGGATGTCCCGGACCGCCCAGGTCGGTTTCCCGGCCGCTGTGGTCGAGTCGGTCGCCGGCCTGGCCGACGACTTCGCGTGGACCGAGGAGGTCGGCAACTCGCTGATCGTCCGTGAGCCGATCGGTGTGGTCGGTGCGATCACACCGTGGAACTTCCCGTTGCAGCAGATCGTCTCCAAGCTGGCGCCGGCGCTGTTCGCCGGCAACACGATGGTCTTCAAGCCGTCCGAGAACGCCCCGCTGACCGCGCGGCTCCTCGCCGACGCGGCCGCCGAGGCCGGCGTCCCGGCCGGTGTGTTCAACATCGTCTACGGCGCCGGGGCGGTCGTCGGCGAGGCGATCTCCGCCCACCCTGACATCGACATGATCTCCTTCACCGGCTCCACCCGGGCCGGGCAGCGGATCTCCGCGGTGGCTGCGGCGACCGTCAAGCGGGTCGCGCTGGAGCTGGGCGGCAAGGGCGCGAACATCATCCTCGACGACGCCGACCTGCCGACGGCGGTCACCACCGGCGTGATGATGGCGTTCGCCAACGGCGGTCAGGTCTGCGGCGCGTGGCCGAGGATGCTGGTGCCCGCCTCCCGCCAGGACGAGGTCGTGGCGTTGGCCGTCGAGGCGGCGGAGCAGTACACCGTCGGCGACCCGAACGACGAGGCCACCCGGATCGGTCCGATGGCCTCCGAGGCACACCGGCAGAAGGTCGTCGGCTACATCGAGCGGGGCAGCGCCGACGGTGCCCGGCTGGTGTTCGGCGGGCCGGACCGGCCGGAGGGCCTGACGAACGGCGCCTACGTCCAGCCGACGATCTTCGCCGACGTCGACCCGTCCTCCGCGATCGCTCAGGAGGAGATCTTCGGGCCGGTGCTGACGATCATCCCGTACGCCGACGAGGAGGAGGCCGTGGCCATCGCCAACGGCACCCTGTACGGCCTGACCAGTGGTGTCTTCGGCGAGCCGGAGCACGCCCTCGCCGTGGCACGGCAGCTGCGCGTGGGCCAGGTCGACGTGAACGCCGGGCACTGGAACCCGCTCGCGCCGTTCGGCGGCTACAAGCAGTCCGGCAACGGCCGCGAATTCGGCCGCTTCGGCCTGGAGGAGTTCCTGGAGACCAAGTCCATCCAGCGCTGACCGAACCGGCCGGTGTTGATCTCGGCCCGCCGGCCCCGCTGGGCCGCCTGCCCCAGGATCCCGTGCGATCTTGGGGCAGGCGGAACACTGTCACCGGGCTCGCCTGTTGCAGTGAACAGGCCGGCCCCTGCCGGCACGCAGTGATCGGAGACACCGTGGACCGCGCCCAACTGGCCAGTTTCCTGCGTACCCGACGGGAAGCGCTCCAGCCCGAGGACGTGGGGCTGCCCCGGGGGCCGCGTCGGCGCACCGGTGGGCTGCGGCGCGAGGAAGTCGCCACGTTGAGCGGAATGTCCACCGACTACTACAGCCGGTTGGAGCAGCAGCGGGGGCCGCACCCGTCGGAGCAGATGCTCGCCGCCCTGGCCCGTGGTCTGCGGCTCTCCCTGGCCGAACGCGACCACCTGTTCCAGCTCGCCGGCCACGCGATCCCCCACCGGGCGGTACGGGCCGACCACGTCAACCCGGGGATGATGCGCATCCTCGACCGGATGCACGACACCCCGGCCCAGGTGGTGAACCACCTCGGCGAGACCCTGGCGCAGACCGCGCCGGCCGTCGCCCTGCTCGGCGACGAGACCCGGTACGCCGGGCTGGCCCGCAGCGCGCACCACCGCTGGTTCACCGACCCGACCGCACGGCAGCTGCACCCGGCGGAGGACCACCGGACGCAGAGCCGCCTGCTCGTGGCGGACCTGCGGGCGTCGTACACCCGTGACGGGCGCGGCTCGCGGGCCGCCGCGCTCGTCGACGACCTGCTGGCCAGGAGCCGGGAGTTCGCGCAGCTGTGGCGGGAACACCCGGTGCCTACCGGCTACTGCCCGTCGAAGCGCTTCCTGCACCCGGAGGTCGGCGCGTTGGAGCTGCACTGCCAGACCCTGGTGGACCCTGACCACTCCCAGACGCTGCTGGTCTTCACCGCCGTGCCCGGCTCGGAGAGCGACGAGAAGCTGCGGCTGCTCGCCGTCATCGGCGGCCAGCTCGTCTGATCCCGGTGACCGGCCCGCCGAGGTAGCGGGCCGGGCTGACGCCCAGGTACCGCCGGAAGTGGCGGGTCAGATGCGCCTGGTCGAAGAACCCGGCCGCGACGGCGGCCTCGGCCGGTCGCTGCCCGGCGAGGAGCAGGCGACGGACCAGCTCGACCCGCCGGCCGGTCAGGTACGAGTGCGGCGGCACGCCGTGCACCTGGGTGAACGTCCTGACCAGGTGGGTCGGGTGGGCGTGCAGCAGCTCCGCGGCCTCCCCCAGCGTGACGCCCTCGACGGTCCGGGCGTCCAGCAGCTCCCGGAGTCGCACCGCGAGGCCGGGTCCGGCCGGCTGGCCCTCGACCGGGGGGCGCTGACGGAGCTGGCCGCGCAACCGGTCCAGGATGAGCGCGAGCCGGCTCTCGGCCTCGAACTCGTCCCCGGGTGCGGCGAGCACCTGGTGCAGGTGGTGGATCCGGTCGCGTAGCTGCGGGTCGGCCAGGTCCGGTTCGTCGACCGCCCGGCCGACCAGCTCGGCACCGAGCGCCGAGGTGTCGAGGTACAGGACCCGTTTGCGGAACCCGCCCGGTGTGGCGGAGCTGCCGTCGTGCGGCACGTACGGCGGGAGCAGGGTGACCGACGTGCGCAGCGCACCGTGCCGGTGCCGGTCGAGGTCGAAGTGGACCGCCCCGTCGTCGACGATCAGCAGCGTCCACACGTCGTGGATGTGTCGGGGATAGGCGTGATCCACGAAATGGGCGTGGAAGACCTCGGCGACCCCGGCTACCAGGGGTCGCCACGCGTTGACGTGCGAGCCCGCCGGGCGGGTGGCCACGCTAAGAACGTACAAGACCGGTCGGCCTCGGGGCGGGCAGGCTCGACGCCATGACCGAACCGATTCGCTTTCCCACCAAGATCGCTGTGCTGCTCCGTGACGACCTGGCGAGCTGGCAGCGGCTGAACGTCACCGCCTTCCTGGTCAGCGGCATCGCGAACGCCCAGCCGGAGCTGCTCGGCGAGGAGTACCGCGACGCGGACGGCACCCGGTACCTGCCGATGTTCGGCCAGCCCGTGCTGGTCTTCGCCGGCGATCGGGCGACGCTGGTCGGCGCGCACTCGCGAGCCCTCTCCCGCGGGCTGCGGCTCGCGGTCTTCACGGCCGACCTGTTCGCCACCGGCAACGACCGGGACAACCGCGCGGCCGTGCAGGCGGTCGGTCGGGAGAAGCTCGACCTGGTGGGCCTGGCGCTGCACGCCCCGCGCAACGTGGTGGACAAGGTGCTCAAGGGCGCGTCGATGCACCCGTAACGGCATTCGTCGCGGCAAAGGCATTGATATCGATGGGTGTGACGCCAACAACCCCAACTGACCGTGTCACCACGGGTCGGCGCCGCACTCCGGCACCGACCCGTGGCGGTGGTCAGCCGTCGGCCCCCAACGCCGCCACCGGGCTGACCCGCGACGCCCGCCGAGCCGGCAGCACCCCGGCCAACGCGGTCAGCACGACCAGCGTCACGAAAAGCCCGGCCAGCGGCAGCACCGGCACGGTCAGCGGTGCGTTGATCCCGAGGGCGTGAACCGCCAACCAGGCGTACGGGACGCCGAGCAGCAGACCGATGGTCGCACCGATCACCCCGTACAGGCCGGACTCGACGGTCAGCATGGTGCGCAGGCCGGTCCGGGACAGGCCGATCGCCCGCAGCAACCCGGACTCGCGGATCCGCTCCACCACCGACAGCGCGGTGGTGGAACCCACGCCGACGACCGCGATCAGCACGGTCAGGCTGACCAGACCGACCGCGATCCAGACCAGGGTGCGCACCAGGGCGTCGTTGCGATCCCGTTCGTCGGCGAGCACCGCGAGGCCCACCCCGTCGCTGCCCGCGATCGCCTGCCGCAGCGCCCGCACACCGGCGGTCCGGCCGTCCTCGTCGGCGCCGGCCGCGTCGGCCAGCAGACCGGTGTACGCCGTGGGCACGCCGAGCCGGTCGAGGTCCCCCCGGTCGACCAGGATGCCGGCGTGCAGGGGCCCTTCGGCGGGGAGGATCGCGGCGACGCGTACGTCGACGGTCCGCCCACCGAGGGTGAGCGTGGCGGTGTCGCCGACGTGCAGTCCGGCGTCCCGGGCGACCCAGCCGGCGAGCACGATCCGACCTGGGCCACGGTCGGCCAGGACACCCTGCGCCACGTCCAGGTCCCGGATCGTCGGCAACGCGGCCACATCCAGGTCGCTCGTCGGGTAGCCGGACTCGACGTCGCCGAGCTGGTCACCGCCGCGCGTCAGGGTGACGTCGCCGACCCGCCGGTACGGCACCACCCGGGCCAGGGCGTCCGCCGTCTTCGCCTGGGTCACGAGGGCCCCCGGCAGCGTCCCGCCGTTGCTGGTGACCTCGAAGTCGGTCGGTGCGGAGAGCGCCACCTCACGGTCGGCGAGCACCTGAAGCGACGCGCCGCCGATGACCACCCCGGAGATCAGGGTCACGCCGAGCGCGACGACGACGGAGACCGCCGCCGCCCGCCGCGGCGCCCCACCGATCCCGCCGACCGACATCCGCCCGAGCGGCCCGAGCTGGCGCAGCGGCCAACCCACCACGGCCAGCACCGGCCGCACCAGCAGCGGCCCGAGGGCCACCAGCGCGAAGAACGCCAGCCCGCCGGACCCGACCAGCAGGAGCAGCGGCATCGCCGGGTCGTACGTCGACTGGTCCGGCTCCGGCAACTGGCTGACCGTCCCGACGGCGGCCAGCACCGCGCCGACTGCCAGGAGCAGCCCGAACACCAGGCGGAGCACCCCGATGCCGCGCCGGCCGGAGGTGGTGCTCGCCGTCCGCAGTGCCTCCAGTGGGGAGACCCGGGCGGCCGAGAGCGCCGGCGCCAGGACGGCCAGCACGGTGACCACGACGGCGCCGATCACCACCACGCCCGCGGTCGCCAGTGGCAGACCCGGCGAGGAGACGGCCATGCCGGAGACGCGCAGGATGGCCGGCAGCGCGTACCCGAGGGCGAGAGCGCTGGCCACCCCGACGACGCCGGCGACCAGCCCGGTCAGCGCTCCCTCGGCGGTCAACGCCCCCACCAGCGCGCCCCGGTCCGCGCCGACCGCACGCAGCAACGCGAGCTGCCGCATCCGCTGGGCGAAGACGATGCGGAAGGTCGAGGTGACCACCAGCGCCGCCGCGACGACCGCGATCGAGACGAAGATGCCGACCAGGATGAAGAGTCTCCCGACCTCCTCGGCCGCCGCGTTGGCCTCCGCCTGGCGCACCTCGGCACCGGTCCGGATCGGTTGGCCGACGACCGCCGCGACCACCTGTTGACGAACCGCCTCCGTCGACGTGCCCGGCGCCACCCGCACGTCGACGCGCTCCAGGGCCGTCAGGCGTCCCCAGGACGTCACGACGCTGTCCGGGGCGTACGCGTCGTACCCGGCGTCGGCGGCGGTGTCGACCAACCCGGTCACGGTGAGCCGGGCGGGAGTGGTGAGTTCACCGCCCGTGCCACTGGTGGTGGCGCCGACCGACAGCCCGAGCCGCTCGGCGGTACGCGGGGTGACCGCGATCTCGCCGGGGGCGTCGGGGTAGCTGCCCTCGACGACCCGGACCGTGGTCAGCGGGCCGGTGCCCGGATCGGCTTGGAGGTTCAGGTACCCCTCACCGATGGACACCCCGATCGACACCCGGCTCACCGCCTCGGCCACACCGGGCACGGCGCGGACGCGCTCCAGATCCGCCACCGTGGGTGGCGGGTGGTCGGAGTCGCCGATCACCAGGTCGGTGGCGGCCGGGGTGCCGCTCAGGTTGTCCCGCACGGTCCGTTCGGTGATCTGCTGCACCAGCACGGTGCCGAAGACGACGAAGGACGCGACCAGGATCGCCAGACCGGTCAGGATCAGCCGGCCGGGCCGCCGGGCCGCGGCGCTCGTCTGGGTACGCAGCACCGTCGCTCTCATCCGCGGGCCGCCAGATCACGCAGCGCGTCGGTGACCGACACCTGGTCCGGCTTGTCGATCTCGCCGGCGACCCGGCCGTCGGCGAGCAGCACCACCCGGTCGGCGTACGCGGCGGCGATCGGGTCGTGGGTCACCATGACGACGGTCTGACCGAGGTCGCGCACCGAGTCGCGCAGGATGGTGAGCACCTCCGCGCCGGAGCGGGAGTCGAGGTTGCCGGTCGGCTCGTCGGCGAAGACCACCTCGGGCCGTGCCACCAAGGCCCGGGCCAGCGCCACCCGCTGCTGCTGGCCGCCGGAGAGCTCGCTCGGCCGGTGCTTCAGGCGGTCGCCGAGGCCCAGCAGGTCGACCAGGCGCGCCAGGAGATCGGCGTCGGGCTGCCGGCCGGCGAGGTCCAGCGGCAGGGTGATGTTCTGCGCGGCGGTGAGCTGCGGCAGCAGGTTGAAGGACTGGAAGACGAACCCGATGCGCTCCCGGCGTACCCGGGTCAGGGTTCGGTCCGACTGGCCGGTCAGCTCCGTGCCGCCGAGCAGGACGCGGCCGGAGGTGGCGGTGTCGAGACCGGCGAGGCAGTGCATCAGGGTCGACTTGCCGGACCCGGACGAACCCATGATCGCGGTGAACTCGGCCCGGCCGAAGCCGACCGAGACGCCGTCCAGGGCACGGACCGCGGTGTCCCCGCTGCCGTACACCTTCACCAGGTCGACGGCGGCGACGGCCGCTTGGCTGGTGTCCGGTGGGGCGTGGGTCGTCATTGTTCCTCCAGGGGCTGCGATGTGACACCGGAAGCCTCGCCGCCGTCGGCGGGTGGGCGCATCGGCCCGGGGCCGGGTATCGCGGTCGCCGGGTCTGTCTTTCGGCCGATCTGCACCTCCGTCCGGTTGGCTACGCTGGGTCATCATGAGCGCGCCGGATCTTCGACGTCTGTGGGTACGCCTGGCCCAGGCTGCCGGGCTGGTGGCCTTCGGCCTGCTCGCTTTCTTCGACTTCACGGCCAGCACGGCGGACGACCGCGGCATCGTCGGTCTCCTGCTGCTGCTCGTGCCGATGGGGTTGGCAGTGGCGACGGTGCCCCTCTGGCTGCCGGTGCACCGTCCGGGTTCCCAACGGCTGCCGGTGGCCGCGCTGGCACTCGCCACCGCCTCACTGGCCGTGACCGCAGGGGTGGTGCTCCTCTCCGGAGGCGGCGGCATCCTGCTCGCCCGCACCTGGGGGCTCGCCGAGTCGGCCGGGCTGATCGGCGTGGTCTTCGTGGTGAGCCGCTGGGGCGCGCCCCGGCTCGCTCCGTGGGCGGCGGTGGCCGCCGGGCTCGCCGTCGCCGCGATGCCGCTGCGCGTCGGCACCGAGAACCTGCTGGTGATCTTCGGTCTGCTCCAGGTGCTCGCCGCGGCGGGCGCCGCCGGGGTGGGGCTCTACCTGCGGATCGTGGCCGCCGGCCGGGAGCGGGCGATCGCGCTGGTCCGGGCCGAGCAGCGTGCCGAGTTCGCCCGGGACCTGCACGACTTCATCGCCCACCACGTGACCGGCATCGTGGTGCAGGCGCAGGGCGCCCGGTTCGTCGCCGAACAGGACCCGCAACGGGTCATCGTCGCCCTGGAGCAGATCGAGCGGGCCGGTGCGGAGACGATGGCCTCGATGCGGCGGATGGTCGGGATCCTGCGTAACCCGAACGCCCCACCGGACGCGCCGCTGGCCCCACTGGCCGGGGTGAGCGAGTTGGAGCCGCTGGTGACGGGATTCAACGGGGCAGCGAACGCGCCGGCCCGGCTGCATGTCGACGGCGACCTGGGCGGACTGCCGGTGGAGGTCTCGACCTCGGCGTACCGGGTGGTGATGGAGGGGCTGACCAACACCCGTCAGCACGCGCCGGACGCCCGATCGGTGGACGTGGCAGTGCGACGTACCCGCGACTGGCTTCTGGTCCGGGTGGCCGACGACGGCGCCACCGGGCGCACCGCGCCGGCCCGGGGGCACGGCTTCGGTCTGATCGGCCTCACCGAGCGGGTACGCGCCCTCGGCGGCACGATCACCGCCGGACCGGGCGTCGCCGGTGGCTGGGTGCTCGATGCGGCGTTCCCGCTGCGCACGGCGGTGGGGCGGTGATCCGGGTGTTGATCGCCGACGACCAGGCGATGGTCCGGACCGGCTTCGGCATGATCATCGGGTCGCAGTCGGACATGACGGTGGTCGGCGAGGCCGCGGACGGAGTCGCGGCCGTGGAACTGGCCCGGCGGCTGCGCCCGGACGTGGTGCTGCTGGACATCCGGATGCCCCGCCTCGACGGTCTGGAGGCACTGCGGCTGCTCGCGGGGCCGGGCGTCGCCGACCCGATCCGGGTGGTCGTGGTGACCACCTTCGACCTGGACGAGTACGTGCACACCGCGCTGTCCAACGGCGCCTGCGGTTTCCTGCTCAAGGACTCCGGCCCGGCGCTGCTCATCGAGGCGGTCCGCGCGGCCGTGTCCGGTGAGGCGCTGATCAGCCCGTCCATCACGGTACGGCTGCTGGAGCACCTCAGCTCGCCCGCTCCGGCCCACGACGACGCCGGGCTGTCACCACGGGAACTCGACGTGGCGAAGCTCGTCGCCCGGGGCCTGACCAACGCCGAGATCGCCGCCCAGCTCTTCATCGCCGTCGGCACGGTCAAGACCCACCTGGCCAGCGTGCAGATGAAGCTCAAGGCCCGCAACCGGGTCGAGATCGCCGCCTGGGCCTGGGAACGACGCCTCGTCGGCTGACCGGACAACGACGCGGCCGGCACTGACCTAGAATCAATAGTGGTCTATGGCTGATCCGCTGCGTTCACTCGGAAGCGAGGCAAACATGCGTGATCATCCGTTCTGCGGCGTCCGGTCCAGGGCCACCGCGCTGGCCGCCTGCGTGCTGGCGGCAACCCTGGTCGCGGCGGGCGCCACCCCGGCGTACGCCGCGGACGACACCGAACGTCCCACCGCGCCCGGCCCGATCACGGTCGTCGCCATCGACACCACCTCGGTCGAGCTGACCTGGGCGGCCTCGACCGACAACGTGGGCGTGGTCCGTTACCCGGTCGGCGCGCGGTTCGAGGATTTCGGCAGCCAGTATTCGACCGACACCAACAGCATCCGGATCACCGGCCTGCGGCCGTCGCGCACGTACACCTTCTCGGTGTGGGCGCTGGACGCGGCCGGCAACAGCTCACTGTCCAACCCGACCCTGCGGCTGACCATGCCACCGGGAGACGACCAACCGCCGAGCGCGCCGGGCCAACCGGTCGCCTACGACGTGGCCGCCACGCTGGTCTGGCTCCGCTGGGCGCACTCGGTGGAGAACGTCGCCCTCGAACGGTACGAGGTGTTCCGGGTCGACGCCGGCGGCACCCTCACCAGGGTCAGCGAGGTCTACCAGTACCCGCCCGGGCGCAACAGCACCCAGATCAGCGGCCTGACGCCGAACACCACGTACACCTTCGTGGTGCAGGCCCGCGACGAGGCCGGCCACCTGTCACCGCTGTCCGCGCCGGTCACCGTGACCACCCTGCCGCCACCGCCGAGCTGCGCGGTCCGGTCCGTCGTACGGCAGTGGCCGGACGGCTTCGTGGCGCACCTCGTCGTCGAGAACACCGGCGCGACGGCGGTCGACGGGTGGACGATGACGTGGCGATTCTGGGCCAGCCAGCAGGTGCGGGGCATCTGGGGCGCGAAGGTCGTCGACCGCCTCAACAACAGCTACCTCAGGGTGGGCAACACCAGCCGCAACGCCGTGATCCCGCCCGGCGGCACCGTGTCGCTGGGGCTCGTCGCCACCGGCACGCAACTGCCGGAGGAGATCACGCTGAACGGCGGCCTCTGCACGGTGGCAGACGAATAACGCTCGACTCCGGGGTCTGGCGCGCGCCGCGACATATTGCGACGCTAACGCCTGTGTATGACTACGACCTGTTGGTGCTGGGCTCCGGACCCAGCGGTCAGAAGGCCGCGATCGCCGCCGCCAAGCTCGGCAGGCGGGTCGGCATCGTGGACCGCCGCGACATGATCGGTGGGGTGTGCATCAACACCGGCACCGTCCCCTCCAAGACCCTGCGCGAGGCCGTGCTCTACCTGACCGGGCTGAGCCAACGCGACCTCTACGGCAGCAGCTACCGGGTCAAGGACGAGATCACGGTCAGCGACCTGGCGGCCCGGACGCAGCACGTGATCGCCCGGCAGACCGACGTCATCCGCAATCAGCTGGCCCGCAACCGGGTCGCGATGATCACCGGCACCGGGCGCTTCGCGGACGCGCACACGATCTGGGTCGACGGCGGCTCCGGCCGCGAGTCCAGAGTGACCTTCGACAAGATCATTATTGCTGCCGGCACGCGCCCGGCCCGCCCGGACAGCGTCGACTTCGACGACCGGACGATCGTGGACTCCGACGGCGTCATCAACCTCCAGGCCGTGCCCCGCAGCATGGTCGTGGTCGGCGCCGGCGTGATCGGCATGGAGTACGCGTCGATGTTCGCCGCGCTCGGCACCAAGGTGACAGTGGTGGAGCGCCGGGACCGGATGCTCGAGTTCTGCGACGAGGAGGTCGTCGAGTCGCTGAAGTACCACCTGCGCGACCTGTCCGTGGCGTTCCGCTTCGGCGAGGAGGTCGCCGCCGTGGAGAAGCACCAGACGGCGGCGCTCTGCATCCTCAAGAGCGGCAAGAAGATCGTCGCGGACACGGTGATGTACTCGGCCGGTCGGCAGGGCCAGACCGACGACCTCGCGCTGGAGGCGGCCGGGCTGGAGGCGGACCGACGCGGCCGGATCGCTGTCGACGCCAACTACCGCACGCCGGTCGACAACATCTACGCCGTCGGCGACGTGATCGGCTTTCCCGCCCTCGCGTCCACCTCGATGGAGCAGGGCCGGTTGGCCGCGCAGCACGCCTGCGGCGAGCCGATCCGGGAGATGCACGGGTTGCAACCGATCGGCATCTACACGATCCCGGAGATCAGTTTCGTCGGGCAGACCGAGGCGCAGCTCACCGACACCTCGACACCGTTCGAGGTGGGCATCGCGCGCTACCGGGAGCTGGCCCGGGGCCAGATCGTGGGCGACTCGTACGGCATGCTGAAGCTGCTGGTCTGCCCGGACGACGGCCGACTGCTCGGGGTGCACGTGTTCGGCACCGCCGCCACCGAGATCGTCCACATCGGTCAGGCGGTGATGGGCTGCGGCGGCACGATCGACTACCTGATAGACGCGGTGTTCAACTACCCGACGCTGGCAGAGGCGTACAAGGTCGCGGCCCTGGACGCCTCCAACAAGATCCGCAACATAACGCGCATAGACGGCTGACCTCCCCGCCGCCCCCACCCCGCCCCCTCCGCTGCCCGCCCTTCGCCCGGTGATCAAGAGGTTTGCGTCACGACACGCCGTGCCCGGTGACGCAAACCTCTTGATCACGCGGCTGGAGGGCCGGTGCGGGAGGGGATGGACTTCCGCACCGACCCTCCGGGGTTCAGCTTGCTGAGCAGGTTGGGGTCAGGGTGCCGGCGGTGCCGTTGGCCTGGAAGCCCCACTCGGTGAACTGGCCGGCGCCGACCTGGCCGTTGTAGGCCACGTTCGTCCAGTTCGTCGAGCCGGTGCTACCACTGCGGTTGGCGTTCCAGGCGTTGGTGACCGTCGCGCCCGACGGCAACGCGATGCCGACCGTCCAGCCGTTGATGGCCGACGAGCCGGCCGTCACCTTCACCGTGGCCACGAAGCCACCCGTCCACTGGTTCACCGACACCGTCGCGGTGCAGCCGCCCTGCCCCGGAGGCGGGGTGGTGGGCGGGTCGGTCGGCGGGTCGGTGGGCGGGTCGGTCGGCGGATCGGTGGGCGTGGTGCCGTTGTTCAGTGCGGCGAGGACCGCGTCGTACGCCGGCTTCTTGGACCCGTTGCTGTTGAACAGCAGCGGCGTCTGCGACGCCCGCCACGAGTCACTGTCGCGGATACCCCACACGGTGATGCCGTTGCACCGGGGCACCGCGAGGCAGTCCTCCACGACGCTGCGGTAGGTGGCCGCAGATGCGCCCTGGATGTCCAGTTCGGTGATCTGCACGTCCACACCCAGCGCGGCGAAGCTCGACAGCGTGGTGCGGTAGTTGCTCACGTACGGCGAGTCGTTGTTGAAGTGCGACTGGAAACCGACGCAGTCGATCGGCACACCACGAGACTTGAAGTCGCGGACCATGTTGTACACGCCCTGCGTCTTGGCGTGCGTCCAGTTGTCGGTGTTGTAGTCGTTGTAACAGAGCTTCGCACCCGGATCAGCCGCACGCGCGGCCCGGAACGCCGCCTCGATCCAGTCGTTGCCCGTGCGCTGGAGGTTCGAGTCCCGGCGGCCACCGGAACTGCCGTCCGCGAACGCCTCGTTCACCACGTCCCACGCCACGACCTGACCCCGGAAATGCGTGGCCACCTGCGTCACGTGGTTGAGCATCGCCGACCGCAGCGCACTGCCACTCATGCTCTCCATCCAGCCGGGCTGCTGGGAATGCCACGCCAGCGTGTGACCCCGCACGCTCATGCCGCGGCTGCGCGCGTGGTTGACGATCTGGTCAGCCGCCCCGTAGCTGAACTGACCCTGCTGCGGCTCGGTGGCGTTCATCTTCATTTCGTTCTCGGCCGTCACCATATTGAACTCTCGGTTCAATATCGTCGTGTACGCACTGTCGGAAAGCTTGAATCCGGCCACAGCCGTACCGAAATAGCGGCCCTTCTCGGCGGCGGACGCGCCGAGCGTGGTCCCGGCGGCGGCGGGCGCCGTCGCGAACAGCGCCATGCCGGCGGCGAGCGCACCCGCGCCGGCCAGCGCGAGCGCGGCTCTCGATGCCGCCTTCCACTTCGTTCTTGTCATCGTGCGACTCCTTCTGCGGTGAGGGGGTGGTGGGGAATCAGGGCACCGAGCAGACGGCACCGTTCAGGGCGAACGACGAGGGCTTGCCGGTGCCGCCGGCATGGGTGGCCTGGAAGCCGATCTCGACCGACGCGTTCGGGGCGATGGCGGCGTTGTAGGAGACGTTGCGGGCGGTGACCGCACCGCTCGCCGGGGCGTACTGGGCGTTCCAGCCGCTGGTGATGACCTGTCCGCTGGGCAGCGTGAAGGCCAACGCCCACCCGTTCACGGCGGCCGTGCCGGTGTTGGTGATGGTCACGCTCGCGGTGAGCCCGTTGTTCCAGGCGTTGACCGTGTAGCCGACCCGGCAGGCGCCCGCGCTGGGCGGCGGAGTCGTCGGGGGCGGCGTGGTCGGAGGCGGCGTCGTCGGGGGTGGCGTGGTCGGGGGCGGCGTCGTCGGGGGCGGAGTGGTCGGTGGCGTGGTGCCGTCCAGCCCGAAGAAGCGGATCACCTGCGCGGCGTCGACCGGCAGGTTGTGCGAGACACCCTGCATGCTGATCGCCTCGACCGGCGCCATCGCACCGCTGCTGCCGTAGCGGGTGCGGGTGTAGCCGGACTGCGGGGTGTCGGTGGACGTCGGGGTCTGGCTCAGCCCGTGCACGTTGGTCCACTGCTTGACCTGCTCACCGAAGTTCGGGTAGCGCAGCGTCTCGTCGTTGGTGCCGTGCCAGATCTGCATCCGTGGTCGCTGACCGGTGTAGCCCGGGTACGCCTCGCGGACGAGGTCGCCCCACTGCTGTGGGGTCTTGATGAGCTGCCCGTTCGCGCACTGGCTGTTCCACTCGGAGCTGCCGCCGGTGGCGAAGCAACCGAACGGCACCCCGGCAAAGGACGCACCCGCCGCGAACACGTCCGGGTAGACGCCGAGCATGACGTTGGTCATCATCGCCCCGGAGGAGGTGCCGGTGGCGAAGATCCGCGCGGGGTCGGCCGAGTAGCGCTGCCGCACGTACTCGACCATGGACATGAGCCCGACCGGGTCGCTGCCACCGCCACGACGTAACGCCTGCGGCGAATAGACGTCCCAGCACTTGCTGCTGCGGGTGGCCGACGGGTAGATCACGATGAACCCGTACCGGTCCGCGAGGGATGCGTACTGGGTGCCCGAGTGGAACGCCGGGCCCGTTCCGGTGCAGTAGTGCATGGCCAGGAGGATCGCCGGTCGGGTCGCCACCCGGTCCGGGACGTAGAGGTGCATCTGCAGGTTGGTGGGGTTGGTGCCGAAGTTGGTCACCTGCGTGAGCGTCGCCGCCGACGCCGGTGTGGGGAACGTCAACGCGGCGGCGGCCAGCGTCACGGCCGCCAGCACGACGCCAAGCGTCCTTGTCTTCAGTGTCATCGTCGCGATCCCTTGCGAAAAAGGCGCGTGGAAGGGGACTTAAGTCGAGGACTGCCCTTCGCCCGACCTTGACCGCGGCTCGCGTGACCATGCCAGCTTCAATCGAGAACACTCGATTGTCAAGAGTTCCGGAAACCTTTCGCCGCAACGGATCCGGCGGCCACCTGCGCTTCGACCGGTATCGACGGGCGTGAGCACCGTCGACTGGTTGCGAGCAATTACCGGGACGTTCTCGAAACGTGCCGGGCATACCGGAGACACGACGGGGAGACCCGGCCCGATGGCCGCGCCTCTCCGTCGTGCCGATCAGTGGATGGTGCGCCCTCGCTCGTCGGGCACCCCGGACTTGCGGTAGAAGTAGGTGTTGATCTGGTCGCGCCACTCGGTGGCGCAGCGCACCTGCTCGTCGAGCCGTTCGGCCACCCGCTCGTACACGGCCGGGTCGATCATCCCGTTCAGGGTCTGCCACCGCCGTCGCATCGCCACCACCTCCTCGACACCGGCGAAGTGGGTGTCGTAGATGTGCTGGATGACTGTCGACCCGCTGTGCAGGACGTGCCCGTACGGCACGTGGTGGAAGAAGAGCAGCAGCTCGTCGGGGCAACTCTGCGGTGATTCGTACACCTGCGCCCAGTACGGCGGGTACTGGCCGGCGAAGCCGGTGCCCGACGCACGGCTGCGGTCCACGCCCACACCGTCGCGGTCGGCGAAGTGGTAGGTGCCCCACCGCGTGTACTCGTACCCGTCGACGCCGGGACCGTAGTGGTCGCCCGGGTTGACCATGAAGCCGACGCCCAGCGGCGCGGTGTAGCGCTCGTAGGTGCGCCACGAGTCGTCCATGATCTCGTGCAGCGTCCGCCCCACCAGCTCCGGTTCGGCCGTCGCCGACGGCGGGAAGGTCAGCGCGATCCACTCGTCGAGGACCGCCCGCGGATCCAACCGCGGATCCCAGGCGAGCCGCCCGAACGTGTACAGGTTGGCCTGCGCCAACGGGTGCCCGGTCCAGAAGAGGTCATCGCCCACGTTGGCGACCGCGACCAGACCACCGCCCGCGCCCGACTCCCCCGCGGCGATGTCGGCGACCGTCCGCCCGCCGGGCCCCCACGGCGCGAACCGCAGCACCTCACCCCACCACAGGCCGAGGTGGCAGACGTGTCGCTGCTGACCCGTGTACTCCTGGGTGACCTGCAACTCCACCGCCAGCCGGGTGGCGGGCATCGCGGCGATCACCGGGGAGACCGGTTCCCGCGTCTGGAAGTCCACCGGCCCGAACTTCACCTGCACGACCACGTTGGTCCGGAAGCGCCCGTCGAGCGGGGCGAAGTGGTCGTACGCGGCGCGCGCCCGGTCGGTGGACCGGTCCCGCCAGTCCTGGTGGTGGTTGTAGACGAACGCCCGCCAGTGCACCACTCCCCCGAGCGGGGCCAACGCCTCGGCCAGCACGTTCGCCCCGTCGGCGTGGTCTCGCCCGTAGGTGAACGGGCCGGGCTGCCCCTCCGAGTCGGCCTTCACCAGGTAACCGCCGAAGTCCGGGATGCGCTCGTACACCCTCCGGGTGGTCGCCGCCCACCAGACCCGCACCGCCTCGTCCAGCGGGTCGGCGGTGGACAGACCACCGAGGACCGCCGGCGCGGCGAAGGTGATCGACAGGTGCACCCGGATGTTGTACGGCCGCAGCACGTCCGCGATCTCGGCCACGTCACCGAGTCGGTCGGTGAGCAGCAACGCCTCCGTCCGGGCCACGTTGACGTTGTTCACCGAGATCGCGTTGACGCCGCTCGCGGCCAGCAGCCGCCCGTACTCCCGGACCCGGGCCAGGTCGCCGCGCGGGCGGCCGTCCTGCCAGAAGATCGAGCCGCCCGCGTACCCCCGTTCGACCTGGCCCATCACCGGGTGCACTGCCACGTTGTCCCAGTGGTCCAGCATCCGCCGGCGCAGCGCCGGCCGGTGGTGCTCCGGGGGGCGGGCCGGATCGAAGGCTGCCGCGCAGAGCCGGACCACGTGGAACAGCCCGTACAGCAGGCCGGCGGGTGCGTCGGCCAGCACCACTGTCACCTCGCCGTCGCGGGCCAGCAGGAATCCCTCGTCGCCGAGCGGCTCACCGCCGATCTCGGTCAGCGCCGCCTCCGCAGCCGACCGCGCCGCCTGCACCGCCGGGCTGGGCAGCTCGTCGGCACCGCGCAGGGCGAGCACCAGGTCGACGTCGACATCCCAGGAGGGTGAGTGCCACACCCGACCGCCGTAGCGCGCACAGGCACGCGAGACCTCGTTCAGGACCGTGTCGACGAGCAGCCCGTCGCCGTGGACGAGGACGCGGCGCGCGCCGAGGGACCGGAACGCCTCCGGGGGCAGCCAGGCCGCGTGGACGCGCGGCTCGCCGGGTTCCATCGGTTCCTCGACGAACATCAGATGCTCCAGGTGGAGGGACTCCTCGGCGTTCACCCGTCCTCCCGCAGGACGACGACACCGTACGCCGGCAGGCGCAGGGCCGAGCCGGTCAGTGCCCGGTCACCGGTGAGCAGGTCGACGCCACTGGTCGGGGCGGTCACCTCGATCGGCTCGGCGCGGTGGTTGAGCAGGAACAGCAGCCGCGATCCGTCCGGCGCGACCCGCACGGCGGATTCCAGGTCCGGTGTGTCCGGGTAGGGCCCGAGCACGTCGTGCCGGGCGAGCACCTGCCGGACCACCCAGGACACCCCGGCCTGGTCCAGGCCGGCTGCCACGTACCAGCCCTCGCCGGCGCCGAAGGAGTTGCGGGTCACCGCGGGCGTGCCCGCGTAGAAGTCGGCCTGGTACGTGCCGACCACCTGCGCGCCCTGCGGGATCACCAACTCGAACAGCAGCCGCGCCTCGACGTCGACCTGATCGGCGCCGCCACCGAGGCGGACCGGGTTGACCACCTCCGGGCCGCGGGCGTCCCACTCGTCGATCCGGACACCCATCAGCTGCCCGAGCGGGCCTGGCACGTCCATCAGGAAGGCCTGGTCGTTCTCGTCCACCCGACCCGACAGGTAGGTCGTGAGCACCGATCCGCCGCGCGCCGCCACCGCCTCCAGGCGCTGCGGCAGATCGCCCTTGAGCATGTGCAGGGCCGGCGCGACGACCACGTCGTAGCCGGACAGGTCGGCGGTCACCGCGACGACGTCCAGGTCCACGCCGGCGTCCCAGAGCGCCCGGTGGTACGCGAGCACGACCTGCTGGTAGCGGACCAACCGGGACGGCCCGTCGGAGATCTCCAACGCCCACCAGCTGTCCCAGTCGAACAGCAGCGCCACCCGGGCGGGCGTCCGTGCGCCCAGCGACGCCGGGCCGAGTCGATCCAGCTCGGCGCCCAGCTCGGCGACCTCCCGGAACACCCGGGTGTCGGAGCGGCCGGCGTGGCCGATGACGGCGCCGTGGTATTTCTCGCTGGCGCCCCGGGAGGCCCGCAGCTGGAAGAACAGCACCGCGTCGGCGCCGTGCGCCACCGCCTGCCAACTCCACAACCGCATGAGACCGGGCCGCTTCAACGGGTTGACGTCCCGGCACGCGGTGACGCCCGGCGACTGTTCCATCAACCAGAACGGCTGGCCGTCCTTGAGCCCGCGCATCAGGTCGTGGGTCAGCGCCATCCGAGCCGCCGACTCGTCGTCCGGCGGGTAGTTGTCCCAGGAGGCGAAGTCCAGGTGCGCGGCCCAGCGGTGGTAGTCGATCGGCCGGTACATGCCCATGAAGTTGGTCGTCACCGGCAGGCTGGGGCTGGACTCCCGGATGGCCGTCTTCTCGTCGAGGAAGTTGGCCAGCATCGCGTCGGAGGAGAACCGCAGGTAGTCCAGGGTGATTCCCTGGAACGCGGTGTGGTCCGGACCGCGCCAGTGCTCGGTGAGCGCCGACGGCGGCTCGATCTGCTCCCAGTCGGTGAAGGTGTGCGACCAGAAGGTGGTGTACCAGGCCGCGTTCAGGTCATCCAGGGTGCCGTAGCGGTGGCGCAGCCAGGCCCGGAAGCCGGCCGCGCAGAGGTCGCAGTAGCAGGCGCCGCCGTACTCGTTGCCGACGTGCCACGCGACGACCGCCGGGGTGTCGGCGTAGCGGCGGGCGACCCGGCGGGCCAGCTCGACGGAGAGCCGGCGGAAGACCGGGGAGCTGGGGCAGGAGTTGTGTCGTTGCCCGAACCGGCGCTTGCGGCCCTCGAAGTCGGTCCGGGTCACCTCCGGGTACGCCTTCGCCAACCACGCCGGGTGCGCCCCGGTGCCGGTCGCCAGGCAGATTCCGCGCCCCTCGGCGGCGGCCCGCTCCACGATTCGGTCCAGCAGCGAGAAGTCGTACACGCCCTCGGCGGGCTGGACGAGCGCCCAGTCGAAGACGCCGATGGTGACCAGGTCGATCCGGGCGCTGTCGAAGAGACGGTGGTCCTGCTTCCACACGTCCTCGGGCCACTGCTCCGGGTTGTAGTCGCCCCCGAAGGGCACCTTGGCGGTGACGGGCAGGCTCATGGGGTGAACTCCTTCCGGATCAGGTGGATCATCGGGTCACTGACGCGCAGGAACGCGAGGATCGCGACCGAGCCGAGCATCGCCAGCACCGCCTCGGAGAGGACCGCGGTGATCCCGGTCGCCGCGGCCAGCAGCAACGCCGTGCCGACGGTGACACCGGGGGTACGCACGAGGAAGTGCACGGCCAGCCGGAGCACGTCCCGGGTGCGGAAGTCGAACAGCGCGGTGATGACCAGGGCGTTGGCCGCGCAGAGCGTCACTCCCACGGCGAGCAGGACCAGCGGCACCGCCCACCAGCCCGCGAGGCCGACGGCGTCCCGGTGGGCGAGGTTCAGGGCGAGCACGGTCAGCCACAGCAGCGTCGGCACCCAGACGCGCAGCGTGCCGGACAGGTTCGCCCGGTACCCGCGCCAGAACAGGGCGGCCGGCCGCAGGTCGGTCAGGTCGAGGCGCTGGTGTCGCAGGGCGTACAGGGCTGCGGAGATCGCCGGGCCGACCGGCAGGAGGAACAGTGCGACCAGTGGCAGGTTGCTGGGGTCACGACCCAGCAGCAGCAGTGGGAACAGGCCGGGCACTGTGGTGAGCAGGAGCAGCAACTCGACCACGAGCAGGATGTAGACCCGGGAGGTGATCCGCGACAGCGGCCCGTCGCCGAACTGTCGCCAGACCTGGGCGGTGCCGCTCACTGTTGCTCCTTCCGGTCGGTCCCGACGACCGGCAGAGCGCGGTGGGTCGCGCGCGTCGTACCGGCCGGTGGTGGCCGGGAAGTCCGGTCAGACGGCGGTGCGCCGCCCGACCGGATCTCCCGCTGATCAGCCGTTGTTCTTCTGGAACCGTTCGTACGCCTTGTTGACCACGTCGATGTACTGCTCGGAGTTCTTGGCCTTCAGTTCGGCCACGTACGCGTCCCACTCGGTGAGGGGCCGCTGGCCCAGAGCGAACTTGAGCGTGTTCTGGGTGACGAAGTCCTTCAACGGGGTCTCCCAGAGCGACACCTGCTCGCGCTCCTCGTCGGTCAACGGGGCGGGCGGGGGCACCACCCTGGGCGGGCGGGCGTCCATCACCTTCTGGAACTCCAGCTCCTCCGGGGAGAAGAACCCACGCACCAGGTCCGGGCTGCCACCGTAGGCGAAGACGCCGTTCTGGAAGCCGAAGTCCTTCTGCAGGTGCTTGGGGGCCTTCGGGTTGAGGCCGAGGAAGTCGACTCCGGGGTTGAGCGTGCGCTTGCCGGACGCGTCCTTGGTGAAGGTCGTGCCCTCGATGCCCCAGCGGGCGAACTCCAGGCCGGCGTCGGAATACCACAGCCAGTCGATGAACTGCATCATGGCCACGAAGTTCTTGCTGTCCCGGGCCTTCGAGGAAATCATGATGCCGTTCTCCAGTCGGGGGAACGGGTTGACCTCACCGGCCGGGCCGACCGGCAGCGGGATCTTGGCCAACTTCGCGTTCGGCAGGGTCTTGGCCAGGTCGGGCCGGTGGTTGTTGACCAGGGTCTGCGCGTTGCCGGTGACCACGAAGGACTTGCCGTTGGCGAGCTTCTGGCGTGCCTGGTCGTCGGTCTGGGTGAAGCTCTCCGGGTCGAGCAGGCCCTCGGCGACGAGCTTGTGCAGGAAGGTGACCATCTGCCGGTACTGCTCGGACGCGCCGGTGTAGTTGAACTTCTTCGCCGCCGGGTCCCAGGTGGCGTGCTGGTAGTCCCAGCCGGCCTGGGTGCCGTGGGCGGAGCCGAGGATGTTGAGCAGCGCGCCGGTCGGGTTGGGCTTGCTGAAGAGGTCGGAGTACGGGTAGACGTTCGGGTACTTCGCCTTCATCGCCTTGAGCACGGCGTACAGGTCGTCCCAGGTCTTCGGGGTCGCCAGGTTGAGCTCCTGCATGATGTCGGTGCGCACCAGCACCGTGTAGTCCTGCGTGGGCTTCTCGTGGACGCCGGGCAGCAGGTAGAACTTACCGTCGGACTGCCGCAGGTTGTCGATCTCCGGCTTGAGGTTCCACTTGGCGATCTTGTCCTTGAGGTTGGGCATCAGATCCAGGTAGTCGCTCACCGGGAGGATCGCCCCGGACGACACGAACGCGTTCTCCTGCGGGTGGTACGTCTTCGGGATGATCAGCGGAGCGTCCCCGGCGCCGATGAGGAGACTGCGCTTCTGCTCGTAGTCACTCAGCGGGACGGCGACTGGCTCGATCTTGACGTTGGTCCGCTTGGTCAGCTCGGACCAGAACGGCCAGTCCTCCTTGAGCGGGTAGAACGTGTGGTTGTTGTAGAGCGTGGAGAAGGAGAGCGCCTCGGTGGCCTTGAACTGGTCGCCGACGCCGTAGTTGGCCATCGCGCCGGCCCGGTTCTCGGAGAGGTCCTTCGACTCGCCCGGGTCCTCGGAACAGGCGGTGGTGAGGCTGAGCGCGAGCAGACCCGCGGTGGCTATCGCCACCCGGCGCCACGTCTTGTGGAGCATGGCTCGTCCTTTCGGTGGTGGGGGGTTCGGAGGTGATGCGATGCAGCGCCCGGCGTCATCCCTTGACCGCGCCGAGCATCACGCCGGAGACGAAGTACCTCTGGACGAAGGGGTAGACCGCCAGGATGGGCAGGGTGGTGAGCACGATCGTCACGGCCTGGAGCGTGGCCGCGGCCTGCACGACGTCGGCGTCGGCGGCGCCGGACTGCTGTGCGTCGGTGGCACCCGCGATCAGGTTGCGCAGGTACACGGTGACCGGCAGCAGATCCTGCTGGTCGATGTAGAGGAATGCGGTGAACCACGAGTTCCAGAACGAGACCGCGTAGAAGAGCACCATCGTCGCGATGATCGCCTTCGACAGCGGCAGCACGATCCGCAGCAGGATGCCGTAGGTGTTCAACCCGTCGACCGCCGCGGCCTCCTCCAACTCGGTCGGCAGGCTCTCGAAGAACGCCTTCATGACCAGCAGGTTGAAGACACTGATGGCGTTGGGGATCACCACGGCCCAGATGGTGTTCTTCATCCCCAGGCTGGTGACCAGCACGTAGTTGGGGATCAGGCCCCCGGAGAAGAACATGGTGAACAGCGCGATGCCGACGAGGACCCCGCGGCCCTTGAGCTGCGGCTTCGACAACACGTACGCGTAGCAGGTGGTCAGCACGATCGAGATGAGCGTGGCGACCACCGTGTACACCAGGGTGTTGCGATAGTTCGTCCAGAACAGCGAGTCCGACATCACCAGCTCGTACGCGGTCAGGTCGAACCCGCGCGGGACGATGTTCACCTTCCCGGCGAGGATGTACGCCTCGTCGCTGAGCGAACGGGCCACGATGTTGAGGAACGGGTACAGCGTCACGATCACGACACCGATGAGGACGACCGTGTTGACGATCCGGAAGATCCGGTAGCCCCGGCTGTCCACCGGCCCGCGCGTCTTCGGGGCCTCGCGCTTCGTACCGAGGGTCACCACAGGCTCGTCCCCACCGTGCGACGGGAGATGAGGTTCGCCGACAGGACCAGGATCAGTCCGATCACCGCCTCGAAGAGACCGATGGCGGCGGCGTAGCTGAAGTTGCTGGACTGGAAGCCCATCCGGAACAGATAGGTGGAGATCACGTCCGCGGTCGGGTACGTCAGCGGGTTGTAGAGCAGCAGGATCTTCTCGAACCCGACGGCCATGAAGCTGCCGATGTTGAGGATCAACAGGGTCACCATCGTCGGCCGGATGCCCGGCAACGTCACGTGCCAGGTCTGCCGCAGCCGGCTCGCGCCGTCGATCCGGGCGGCCTCGTACAGGTCCTCGTCGATGGTGGTGAGGGCGGCGAGGTAGAGGATCGTTCCCCAGCCGACGGTCTGCCAGACCTCGGACGAGACGTAGATGGTGCGGAACCATTCCGCCTGCTGGAGGAACGCCACGGGATCGCCGCCGACGATCCGGACGAGCTGGTTGGCCGTGCCGTCGATCGAGGTCAACTGCATGACCATCGCCGCCACGATCACGATCGACAGGAAGTGCGGCAGGTACGACACCGACTGGACGAACCGCTTGAATCGGCGGGCACGCACCTCGTTGAGCAGCAGCGCCAGCACGATCGGCAGCGGGAAGCAGAACAGCAGGGTCAGCGTCCCGAGCACCAGGGTGTTGGTGAAGACCTCCCAGAACGTCGGGTCGGTGAAGAACATCCGGAAGTACCGAAGCCCCACCCAGTACTCGCCGAAGATGCTCCCGCCCGGCTTGAAGCGACGGAACGCGATGATGTTCCCGATCATCGGCAGGTAGCGGAAGACCAGGAAGAACAGCAGCGGAAGGATGGCAAGGGAGTAGAGCTGCCAGTCCCGGCGCAGTGCCTGCCGCCAGCTGCGGCGGCGGCGCGGCGAGCGCGGGGCGGGGCTGGGAGCCGCCGCCGGAGAACGGGGCGGCGCCGGCGGCGGTGGCCGCAACGTGGATGTCATCCTCGCCTCCTAGGCGGACTGCGGAACGGCCACGAGGGGCTCGACCCGCACCGACGTGAACAGCTCCCGGTGGTGGCCGATTTGGCGTTCGGCTCCGGTCAGCCGCAGCGACAGGGCCGCCGCCACGTCGCCGCTGGACCTGCCGAACCGCAGCTCGACCTCGCCGGGCTCGACGATCCGCCGACCGGACAGGCCGACGAACGACGCCACGTCGGCCGGTACGCCGAAGGTCACGTGCGCCACCTCGCCGGGCTCCAACGGCAGTCGGGTGTAGCCGACCAGGCGGACCACCGGGCGGGTGGTCTGCGCGACCGGGTCGTGCAGGTAGAGCTGGACCACCTCGGTGCCGGCCCGGTCGCCGGTGTTGGCGACCGTGATCCGCACCCGCACCTCGCCGTCGGTCGGCCACGCCGCCGGTTGGTCGGGCGCGCCACCCGCCGGCTCGACAACTGTGGCGTCGGACCAGTCGAAGGTGGTGTAGCTCAGCCCGTGACCGAACGGGTAGGCCGGCGTCGGGTCGATCGAGGACACCTTGTTGCGCCGGCCGAGCGGGGGTGCCAGGTAGGTGCTCGGCAGTCCGCCAGCGTCCCGGGGCACACTCACCGGCAGCCGCCCGGACGGGTTGACCGCGCCGGTGAGCACCTCGGCGAGCGCCTGCCCGCCGAGCTGGCCGAGGAAGAACGCCTGCACGACGGCCGCCGCGGCGTCGAACTCCGGGCCGAGCGCGTAGGGGCGGCCGGTCATCAGCACCAGGACGACAGGGGTGCCGGTGGCGAGGACGGCACGGACCAGGTCGGCCTGCACACCGGGCAGTCGCAGGTCGGCGGCGTCGCACCCCTCGCCGGAGGTGCCCCGACCGAACATCCCCGCCCGGTCGCCGACGGCGAGCACGCACACGTCGGCGGCGGCAGCCGCGGCGACCGCGGCCGGGATGCCCGAGGTGTCCGCACCGGTGATGGTGCACCCCCGCTCGTGGCTGAGCAGCGGGACGCGTCGGGCCAGCTCGTCTCGCAGCGAGGGGATGTCCAGGCCGAGCCCGAACTCGCTGTGGTGGACGCCGACGTGGTTGGGGAACGAGTAGCAGCCGAGCATGGCCATCGGGTCGTCCGCGACGGGGCCGACCAGGGCGACCCGGTTGCCGACGGGCAACGGGAGGACCCCGGTGTTGCGCAGCAGGACGACGGCCTCCCGGGCCAGGCGTACGGCGACGTCCTGGCTGGCCTCGTCGTCCAGACGCAGCGACGCCACGTCGTCGGGCAGTTCCTGCCAGCCCTCGTCGAGCAGACCGATCTCGATCTTCTGGATCAGCACCCGGCGCAGCGCGCCGTCGATCAACGCCTCGTCGACCTCGCCACGGCGCACCGCCTCCACCAGCGGGGTGCCGAAGGTGTCCACGGTGGGCAGTTCGACGTCGATGCCGGCCCGCAGGGCGAGCCTTGCCGCGTCGGCGGCGCCGTCGGCGACACCGTGCAGGGTCTCCAGGAAGCGTACGGAGAAGTAGTCGGCGACCACGGTGCCGGTGAAGCCCCACTCGTCGCGCAACAGCCCGGTCAGCAGCTCCTGGTCGGCGGCCACGGGCAGGCCGTCGATCTCGGCGTAGGAGTTCATCACCGAGCGGGCACCGCCGTGGCGCAGCGCCATCTCGAACGGCGGCAGGATGACGTCGGCCAGCTCCCGGGGGCCCATCGGCACCGGCGCGAGGTTGCGTCCGCCACGGGAGGCGGAGTAACCGGCGAAGTGCTTCAGCGTGGCGACCACGCCGGCTCGCTCCAGGCCCCGCACGTACGCGGCACCGGTCGTCCCCACCAGGTAGGGATCCTCGCCGATCGTCTCCTCGGTGCGACCCCAGCGGTAGTCGCGGGTGACGTCCAGGACCGGGGCGAGACCCTGGTGTACGCCGGCGGCGCGCATGGAACGCGCGATCCGGTCGGCCATCGCCTCGACCAGGTCGGGGTCGAAGGACGCGCCCCAGCTCAGCGGGGTCGGGTAGACGGTGGCCCGCCACGCGGCGAACCCGGTCAGGCATTCCTCGTGCACCTGCGCAGGCAGGCCGAACCGGCTGGCGGCCACGATCTGCGCCTGCGAGGCCGCCAGCGACCGGGCGCCGAGCACCGGGTCGACCGGCGCGGTGCCGAACGGGCGGGTGAGCTGACCCAGCCCGTGCTGGATGACGGTGCTCCACTGCGGCAGCTCGCTGATCATGTCGGACTGGTGTGGCGCCACACCCTCGCCGGTGGCCTCCGCGCCGACCCACACGCCGACGAGTTGGGCGATCTTCTCCTCCAGCGACATCATCGGCAGGAGCGCCTCGGCCCGCTCGGCCGGCGTCAGCCGCGGATCGCGCCACGGCGCGGTGTCGCTGTCCCCGGACAACTGACTACTCATGCCTTGACCCCTCAGCTCCGGCCACGTCCCCGTGCCCTCGTGGAACCCGTTGCGTAGCGGACTTTTTCACGATCCGAAACTTTCCGGAAATCCGCGCAACCTTTTCGGCAACCTAAGGTCCCCATCGATGTGTGTCAAGAGTCTCAATCGGACGCCCAGTGGCCACATCCTGCACACAGTGACTCCACCGACGGCACTCCGTGGCGCACGCGCCACGTACGGGCTCATCCACGACCGGACCGACCGTCGCACCGGCTGGTGTGGTCGGCTGATCGTGTTAAGGTCTGCCGAAACTTTCGGATGCTGCTTGAGGTCGCGATGACAGAGCACCGCCCGCTCGACCCACCCGCCTCCACCACCATCGCGACCATCGCCAACGATGTCGGCGTCTCGGTCGCGACGGTGTCCAAGGTCCTCAACGGACGTGGCGATGTCGCTCCCAGCACCAGAGCCCGGGTGGAGGCGAGTCTCGACCGCCACCAGTACCAGCGCCGCGCCCGCCGGCCCTCGCCCGGCGGAGGACGTGTCGAACTCGTCTTCCACGAGTTCGACACGGGATGGGCGATGGAGATCCTGCGTGGCGTGGAGGCGGTGACCACCGCGGCCGGCATCGGGTTGTCGGTCGCCCAACTCGACGGCGCGCACCGCCCGCCGGCCCGATGGCTGGAGGCGCTGCTCGCCGACCGGCCGTTGGGCGTGGTGTTCGTCCTCTCCCACCTGGCCGAGGCGCAACAACAGCACCTGCGGCGCCAGGGCATACCGTTCGTCGTCGTCGACACCGACAGCGCGACCTCGGCGTCCGTGCCCACCGTCGGCTCGAACAACTGGAACGGCGGCCTGCTCGCCGCCCGGCACCTGCTGGATCTGGGGCACCGGCGGATCGCCATCATCTCCGGGCCACCCGACGTGCTCTGCAGCCGCGCCCGCGCCGCCGGCTTCCAGTCGGCCCACGAGGAGGCCGGGATAGCGGTCGACCGCGAGCTGGTCCGCTACGGCAGTTTCTCCGCCGGCGCCGGGCACTCCCACGGGCTGCAACTGCTCCGCCAACCGTCCCGACCGACGGCGATCTTCGCCGGGTCGGACATCCAGGCCATGGGGGTGCTCCGGGCCGCACGCCAGTGCGGCCTCCGAGTGCCCGAGGACCTTTCGGTGATCGGGTACGACAATCTGCCCGTCTCCGCCTGGACCGACCCGGCTCTCACCACGATCAACCAGCCGTTGCGCGACATGGCTGGCATCGCCACCCAGATGTTGCTCGACCTGACCCGGGGCAACGAGCCGGCGACCAGCCGGATCGACCTGGTGACCGAGTTGGTCGTCCGGGAGAGCACCGCACCCCCCGCCGACCCGCACTGATCCCGGCCCCCTGCGAGGACCCGTGTCTGACTCCGCCTTCATCCCCGACGAACTCCAGCGGTACGTCCCCGAGGTCGCCGAGCCCGACGACTTCGACAGGTTCTGGCGGGACACGCTCGCCGAGGCGGCGGCCCGACCGGTGCTCGTCGACGTCCGTCCGGAGCCCACCGACCTGCGACTGCTCGACTCGTGGGACGTCACGTTCGCGGGCTTCGGCGGTGACCCCGTCCGGGCCTGGTACACCCGCCCGGCCGGTCGACCCGAGCCGCTGCCCGCCGTGGTCGAGTACGCCGGGTACGGCCGCGGCCGTGGCCTGCCACACGAGCGGCTGACCTGGCCGGTGGCCGGCTACGCGCACCTGCTGATGGACAACCGGGGTCAGGCGGGTCAGTACGGTGCCGGGGACACCCCCGACCCGCACGGCGCGCCGGGCGGACCCTCGCCGGTCACCTGGGGCATCCACGACCCGCGTGACTACCACTACCGCCGTCTGATCACCGACGCGGTCCGAGCGGTCGAGGCGGTCCGCGCTCTGCCGGGGGTCGACGTCGACCGGGTCACCGTGGTCGGCAACAGCCAGGGCGGCGGTCTGGCCCTGGCGGTGGCCGGTCTCGTCGCCGACCTGAGCGCGGTGCTGACCACCGCGCCGTTCCTCTGCGACATGCGACGGGCCGTCCAGCTCAGCGAACCCGCGCCGTACGGCGAGATCGCGCGTTACCTGGCCGTGCAGCGGGAGGCCGAGGAGTCCGTGTGGCGCACCCTGTCCTACGTCGACGGTGTGAACTTCGCTCGGCGCGCTACGGCGCCCGCGCACTTCGGGGTGGGCCGACGCGACACCGTCTGCCCGCCGCGCACAGCCTTCGCCGCCTACAACCATTACGGCGCCGGCAACGGGAGGCCGGTCCGGCCGGAGCGGGAGATGCACGTCTACCCGTTCAACGGTCACGAGGGCGGTGAGGCCGTCCACGTCCGGCGGCAGCTGCGCTGGCTCGACTCGGTGCTCCAACCCTGACACGTGGCAGGACTCCGCCCCGGGACCGCTGTTCTCTTCACCCGTCGGCGGCGTCGGCCTCGGGCACATGGCGGGGCCGCAAGGATCGACTCGGCGTCCCACCATGGCCGACGCCGGTACCCCTCCATGATCGACGTCGGTGCCCCGCCATGATCGACACGGCTTTCAGGAAACCGGGGTGTCGCACCGGTCCGGACTCCGCGCCTTCCTGGGAAACCGAGTCGATCATGGCGTGAAGCGGCGCGACCACGGCAGCCGGCGCGGGAACGTCCAGGAGACCACCTCAGCGGTGCACAACCCCCGGCCTGAGCGGCCACCGATGATTCATAGTCGTTCGTTGATGCATTGCCGATGTTAGCGATAACACGCTATGGTGCGTCAGGCGGGGTGCAGGGCACACTTCCGCCCACGGCCCATCGGTCCGTCGCGCCAGATCCTCGACGGCCGGTGCCAGGTTCACCGCCACGACCGCCAGTGAAGACGTCCGGTTCCTGGTCGTTGTGCGCACCCCCACCTCCGCGTACCGCGTCGTGGCAAAAACCGTCTCTCGGTGGCCGCCGCCGCGTACCCCCACCAGGAGAAGCCCCATGAGCAGTTCGACCCTCGACCGTCCCGTCCCTCCCCCACCCGCCGCCAGCACGACGACGTCGCGACCCCGATCGGTTCGCCGGTGGTGGGCCGTCCTGGCCGCCGTCGCCGCCATGGTCGCCGCCGTGCCGATCGCGACCACACCAGCGAGCGCGGAATCCAACGGCGGCGTACGCGTGATGCCCCTCGGCGACTCGATCACCGACGGGTTCAACGTTCCCGGCGGTTACCGGATCGAGCTCTGGCAACGGTTCGCGACCGGCGGGTACCGCGTCGACTTCGTCGGCTCCCAGTTCAACGGTCCCGCCAGCCTCGGCGACCACGACCACCAGGGCCATTCCGGCTGGACGATCGCGCAGATCGACGCCAACGTCGTCACCTGGTTGCGGGCCACGAATCCCCGGACCGTGCTGCTGCACATCGGCACCAACGACATGTACGGCGACACGTCGGGCGCCCCGGGTCGGCTTGCCGCACTGGTCGACAAGATCACCAACAACGCACCGAACGCGGACGTGTTCGTCGCGACGATCGTCCCGAAGTCCGGCGCGGACAATCAGGTCCGGGCGTACAACGCCGCGATTCCCGGGATCGTGCAGACCCGGGCCGCCGCCGGGAAACGCGTCCACCTGGTCGACATGTACCGCGCCCTGACGCTCGGCGACCTGGCCGACGGCGTGCACCCCAACGCCACGGGCTACCGCAAGATGGCCGCGGCCTGGTACGACGCGCTGCGGAGCGTGCCCGGCAGCATCGGGGGCGACACACCTCCGACCACCACGCCTCCGACCACCACCCCACCGACCACGCCGCCCGCGTCGGACGGCTGCCGTGTCGCCTACACGGTCAACGCGTGGAACAGCGGTCTCACCGCGTCCATCTCGGTGACCAACACGAGCAGCACAACGGTCAACGGCTGGGCCCTGGCGTTCACGCTCCCGGGCGGGCAGAGCATCACCAGCGGTTGGAACGCCAGCTTCGCCCCGTCCAGCGGAGCGGTCACCGCCCGCAACGTCTCCTACAACGCGACGATCGCGCCGAACACCTCGGTCGACGTCGGCTTCCAGGCAACCCACACGGGCAACGCCGGCCGACCGTCCGCGTTCACCCTCAACGGCATGGCCTGCACGACCGTCTGACACCACCCGTCCGCGGTGCCGGGCAGCAGAAGCTCGGCACCGCGACGGCGAGCGCCCGCCATCGCCGACCACTGGCGGGCGCTCCTCGTCCCGAGGCCGACCCCCTCGTCCACGTCGCCGTGCCCGCGGGCTTCTGGACCTGGATGTCACCGCTGTCCACGAGTACACAGATGACGGGGCGGCGACGGGATCCGTCGCCGCCCCATCAGCGGGTGGTGGTGGTGGTGTTCAGGAGGCGGTGCAGGAGCGCACCACTGGACGGGTCCAGGTGCCGTTGGCCATGGTGGTGAAGCCGAAGACGTTGCCGCTGCCGTTCGACCGCATGGTCATGACGTTCCCGCTGCTGTCCCAGGTCGGGCTGCCGTTCCAGGTGTTGGAGACCTTCTGCGGCGGGGTGACGGCGACCACGACGGTCCAGTTGCTCGCCCCGCTGACGGTCACCTGGCTGTTGAACCGGTCGCCCCATCGAGTGCTGTCCTGCAGGGTAGCGGTGCAACTGCCGCCGGGCGGGGTCGTCGGTGGGGTGGTGGGCGGGGTGGTGGGCGGGTCGGTCGGCGTCGTGCCGTTGTTCAACGCCGCCAGCACTGCGTCGTACGCCGCCTTCTTCTGACCGCTGCTGTTGAACAGCAACGGCGTCTGCGACGCCCGCCACGAGTCACTGTCGCGGATACCCCACACCGTGACGCCGTTGCAGCGGGCCACGGCCAGGCAGTCCTCCACCACGCTGCGGTAGGTGGCCGCCGGCGCGCCCTGGATGTCCAGCTCGGTGACCTGCACGTCCACACCCAGCGCCGCGAAGCTCGACAACGTGGTGCGGTAGTTGCTCACGTACGGCGAGTCGTTGTTGAAGTGCGACTGGAAACCGACGCAGTCGATCGGCACACCACGAGACTTGAAGTCGCGGACCATGTTGTACACAGCCTGCGTCTTGGCGTGCGTCCAGTTGTCGGTGTTGTAGTCGTTGTAACAGAGCTTCGCACCCGGATCAGCCGCACGCGCGGCCCGGAACGCCGCCTCGATCCAGTCGTTGCCCGTGCGCTGAAGGTTCGAGTTACGACGCGCACCGGAGCTGCCGTCCTCGAACGCCTCGTTCACGACGTCCCACGCCACGACCTGACCACGGAAATGCGTGGCCACCTGCGTCACGTGGTTGAGCATCGCCGACCGCAGCGCGCTACCACTCATGCTCTCCATCCACGACGGCTGCTGCGAGTGCCACGCCAGCGTGTGACCCCGCACGCTCATCCCCCGACTCCGTGCGTGGTTCACGATCTGCTCCGCGGCGCCGTAACTGAACCGACCCTGCTGCGGCTCCGTCGCGTCGATCTTCATCTCGTTCTCGGGCGTCACCGAATTGAACTCACGGTTGAGGATCGTCGTGTAGTTGCCGTCGGACAACCTGCTCGCCGCCACCGCCGTACCGAAATACCGGCCCTTCTCCGCGGCAGAAGCGCCAAGGGTCGTCCCGGCGCTCGCCGTGCCGGGCAGGAACGCGGCGCTCGTGGCGGCGAGCAGAGCCGCGGCGGCGAGAACGATCGCCGTACGCGCTCGGGGGCCCGTCCGTGGACGGGTGTCCCCCTGGCACCTTTCGGTCATGTCTCTTCCTTCCGTGGGGCCCGGGGCGGGGCAACTGACGTACCGCTCCGGCGGTGGTGGGTGCCGGGCCGGGACCGCGCACGGAAAAGGCGTCCGGGGAGAGGCGCCAACCCCTCGGTCATCGACTCCGGTGGATGAGGAGTATGTCAGCGCCACTCATCGACGAGCAAGAATTTCCGGAAGTTTAACGAGACGTGGACCGCCCCGGTCATCACGCCAAGAGACCGCTGCCCAGGTGGCACCCCGTGCCGCAGGAAGGTGAGGTCGTGTGCATCGAACCGGGAGGAGGCAAGGGGAACGCGCCGCCGCAAGTTCCGGAACTTCTTCCGCAACAGCCACCCGCCCGTACGGGCAGAGCGACGTTCCCGCTAGATGATCACCGAGCACCGGCGGGGTAGAGCCTGCTCACGGTCTCGGCCACGCAGACGGGCTTGCCGCCGCTGTCGCTCTCCACGGTGACCGTCGCGACCAGCTGCACACCGCCGCTGACCGGCGACACCTCGGCGATGACGACGGTGGCGCGCACGGCGGCGCCGACCCGGACCGGCGCGGGAAAACGCACCTTGTTCAGCCCGTAGTTGACCCCCATGGCCACCCCCTCGACCCGGTAGAGCCGGCCAGCCAGGGCCGGCAGCAGCGACAGGGTCAGGTAGCCGTGGGCGATCGTGCCGCCGAACGGCCCCGCCGCGGCCCGCTCCGGGTCGAGGTGGATCCACTGGTGGTCGTCGGTGGCGTCGGCGAAGAGGTCGACGCGGCTCTGCTCGATGCGCTGCCACGGGCCGGGCCCGATGGTCTCGCCGACAGCGGCGGTCAGCTCCTCGAACGAGCTGAAGACTCTCATGCCGGATCTCCTTGGAGCTAGAAGGCGTTGACGCCGGTGAGCGCGCGTCCGATGAGGAGTTGCTGGATCTGGCTGGTGCCCTCGTAGAGGGTGGCGACCCGGGCGTCGCGCAGGTACTTGCCGACCGGGTACTCGTCGATGTAGCCGTACCCGCCGAACACCTGGACCGCGTTGTTGGCCGCGCGGACGGCGGCCTCGCTGGCGAAGAGCTTGGCCATCGACGCCTCGGTGGCGAACGGCTGGTCGCGGTCGATCAGGTCGGCCACCTGCCACACCAGCAGCCGGGCGGCGGCGGTGTCCACCGCGATGGCGGCGAGGAGCTGCTGGACGAGCTGGTGCCCGGCGATCGGCTTGCCGAACTGGGTCCGCTGCCCGGCGTAGCCGACCGCCGCGTCGAGGCAGCCCTGGGCGATGCCGACGCACCCGGCGGCCACCGACATCCGCCCCTTGGCGAGGGTGGCCAGGGCCAGCCGAAACCCGCCGCCCTCGGGGCCGAGGCGGGCCGCGTCGGGCACGCGTACCTCATCGAAGCCCAACTCGCCGGTGGCCTGGCCCCGCAGGCCCAGCTTGCCGTGGATCTCGCGTCGGGTCAGCCCCGGGCTGTCGGTGGGCACCAGGAACGCGGTGATGCCCCGGTGCCCGGGGCCGCCGGTCCGGGCGAAGACCAGCGCGACGTCGGCGGTGGTGCCGTTGGTGATGAACGTCTTCGTTCCGGTGAGCAGCCAGTCGTCGCCGTCGCGGACCGCGCGGGTGCGCAGCGCCGCGGCGTCCGAGCCGCTGTCCGGCTCGGTCAGTGCGAAACAGCCGAGGGCGGTGCCGGCGCAGAGTCGGGGCAGCCACTCGGCCCGCTGCTCGGCCGACCCGTGGGCGGCAATGGACTTCGCGACCAGGCCGAGGGAGACCGAGACGATGCCGCGCACCGCCGAGTCGCCCCGGCCGAGCTCCTCCAGGACCAGGCAGTACGCGAGGTGGTCGCCACCGGAGCCGCCGTCGGCCTCGGCGATGGTCAGCCCCAGGAAGCCCAGGTCACCGAGCTTGCCGACGATGGCGGGGTCGACCGACTCACGTCGATCCCAGGCGGCCGCGTGCGGCAACAGCTCCCGGTCGGCGAACTCGGCGGCCAGTTGGCGCACCGCCGCCTGCTCGGCGGAGAGAGTGAGCTCCATGACGCTTAAACTAGCGGTGATAGTTTACCGCGTCCAGACCGGACGATCACCGATCCGAGGCCAGCCCGACCTGCCGCTCGGTGGCGAACGCCCGCGCCAGCTCGGTACGCGAGCGGATGCCCAGCCGGTGGAAGACGTTGCGCAGGTGATGGTCGACCGTACGGGTGGAGAGGAACATCCGGGCCGCGATCTCACGGTTGGTCGCCCCCTCCGCGACCAGCTCGGCGATCTTCAGTTGCTGGCCGGTCAGCAGCCGCGCCGCCGGCAGGTCCGGCGGACCGACCGACTCCCCGGCCGCCCGCAGCTCGGTGGTCGCCTGCTCGGCCCAGCAACTCACCCCGAGCAGCGTGAACATCTCACGGGCCTGGTGCAGGTGCGTACGCGCGTCGCGCGGGCGCCGGCTGCGGCGCAGTTCCTGACCGAAGAGCAGCTCGGTGCGGGCCCGTTCGAACGTGCCGGCCTCCGTCGGGTGCAGCCGCAGCGCCGTCTGGAACTCCTGCTCGGCCTCGGGGCCGCCGCGCGGCGCGAGCAACGCGTGGCACCGGGCGGACAGGGCCCGGCGCAACGGGCTCGCGGTGCTGCTGGCCCACCTGTCGAACACGGCGAGCGCAGCCGTCGCCGCAGGTCGGCAGGGCAGGTGGGCCGCCGCCTCCACCAGGTAGGGGGTGGCCATCACCTGCACGAGAACCTGACCGCGCCCGGTGCCCAGCCGGGCCAGTGACGCCAGCCGGTTCGCGGCCTCGGCGTGCCGGCCGTCGACCAGGTCGAGCACCGCGAGGGCCCACCCGGCGAACGCGTGCGGACGGCTGCCCGGCGTCGGCGTCTCGCCCATCTCGCGGATGCGCCGCAGGCTGGTGTCCCGGTCGGCCCGCACGGCGGCGAGCACGGCGAGCATGCCGAGGTGGACGTTGGCGCAGTTGGCCTGACCGGTGGCCCGGGCGACCCGCAGCCCGTCGCGGGAGGTTTCCGCCGCCGCCTCGTGCCGGCCCAGCCAGTACTCGGCGACCGCCCGCAACTCCAGCGCCCGGGACAGCATGGACAGCTCACCCCGCTCCCGGGCCAGCGCGACGGCGCGATCGGCGAGCCGGTGTGCCGCGCCGTCCACGGCGACCACCAGGCCGGCAGCCGCGGCACAGCTCAGCGCGGTGGGGGTCAACGCCGACCCGGTCAGTCGGCCACCCAGCACGACGGCGCGACGCAGCGCGGGGCCGGCCCGCTCGTGGTCGCCCCGCAGGGTGGCCGCCACCCCGCCGACCAGACTGCCCATCAGCTCCATGGATGGAGGATCGTTCGGCCGCCGCAACGCCGACGCCCGGCGGCCGACCTCGGCGTACCGGTACTGGTCACCGGCGAAGCAGACGGCCTCGCCGGCCCGCACCAGCCCGGACATCGCCAGCGCGCGGTCGGTGCCGGCGACCGCTTCGGCCGAGGCCAGCAATCTGGCCGACGCCCGTGCGGCGGTGCCGCACCGCAGCTCCAACTCACCGCGCAGCAGGTCGGCGTGGCTCCGGATGGCCGGGTCCCGGTAGACGGCGCGGAGACGGTCGAGCAGGAGCCGGGCCACGTCGGGCTGGCCCCCGGTCCAGGCGTAGTGGGCGGCGGTCAGCAGGCGGGCGGCCGACTGGGTCGGTTGGTCGCTGAGATCGGCGGCCCAGCGCAGCGCCGCCGACGCGGTGGCCCAACCGTCAGCGCCGCCGGCTGCCGCCGCTTCCAGCTCGTCGGCGAGGGCGGGATCGGTGCCCGCCGCCGCGGCGGCGAGGTGCATCGCCCGGCGCAGCCGCTGCCCGTCGGCCACCAGCACAGCGGCGAGCAGTCGGTGCGCCGCGCGCCGCTCCGCGAGTGGGGCGCTGGCCGCGATCATCGTGCGCACCAGGGGCTGAGCAAAGGTGACGCCTCGCGGCTCGACGCGGACCAGGCCGGCGACCTCCGCCGGGGCGAGCGCCTCGATCTCGGACCCGGCGGCTGCCGCAGCCCGGATCAGGGTGCCCGGCTCGCCGTCCTCGTCGAGCGCCGCGAGCAGCAGCATCCGGCGGGTATCCGGTGGCAGCCGGTCCAGCCGGGCCCGGTACGCCCGGCCCAGAGCACCGTCCGCCGGTGGCGCGGCGGGTAGCGACTCCTCCCCCCGCCACTGGCCCGGGGTGAGCACGTCGGCGAGATCCACCAGGGCCTGCGGGTTCCCGCCGCCGATCGCGGCCAGCGCGGTCAGGACCGACTCGGCAGGCCGCTCGGGAAGCCGGTCGCCGCTGCCCCGCTCGATCAACGATCGGAGCCGGTCGGTGAGGACGGCAGCGCTCTCGTGCTCGGTCAGGGCGCGAAGTCGGTGTGCCGGTATCCCGTCGACAGTGGCGGTCACGTCCGCGGTGAGCAGGATGGCAATCGGCAGGTGCCGCAGCCTGCGGGCCACGAAGGCCAGCACCTGGGCGGTCTGCGGGTCACCTCGGTCGACGTCGTCCATCGTGGCGAGCAGCGGACGGTCGCCCACGGCGGCGGTGAGCAACCCGAGCACCGCCATCGACAGCGTCAGCCGGCGGTCAGACGGGCAGCTCTCGCCGCCCAGCGCCCGCCGCAGCAACAGGCGCTGCTCGTCCGGCAGGACGGTGGCCCGGTCGAGCACCGGGTCGACCAGACGTTGCAGGCCGGCATAGGGCAGGGTGGCTTCCTCGGCGAGCCCGCTCCCGGCGAGAACGGTGCAGCCCTCGGCGTGCCGGTGGGCGTAGCCGACCAGCGCCGTCCGACCCGATCCGGGCTCACCGTGCAGCAGCAGGGCACCGCCGCCGTGGGGCATGCCGTCGAGGAGGCTCCGGACCGACCGGCGCTCGTCGTCCCGGCCACGCAGCACGGTTAGTTGCACTCTCGATGCAGTAACCATGCATGTCAGTGTCACTCATCGGAAACCGAATGGAAAGAGGGGGCGATTCGGGCCGGACCGGAGTCAGTCGGCCGAGACCTCCGCCAACAGGGCCCCCACCGTCCGGGTCATCACCGCGCGGGCCTGGTCCACGCCCAACCCGAGGCCGTAGCGCAGCATCGACCAGGCCGGCCACATGCTCGCCGCGACCAGGGCGTTGAGCAGTTGCTCGCGACCCCGGCCGGCCTGGGCCAACTCGGCGGCGAAGAGCTCCTCGACCTCGTCGCGGACCCGGTCGATGTGCTTGAGGCGGTTGCGGTGCAGTTGGTCGGAGACCGGCTCGCGCATCTGCGCGGCACGCGCCGACGGCGTGATGAGCTGGAGCAGCCGGGCTCGTTGCCGGCAGTACGCGTCGACCCGCTTCGCCAGCGGCAACCCGGGCGAGACCGGCCGGTAGGCGGCGTCCTGCTGGCGGAGCACCTCCGCGCCGCTCGCCTCGAAGAGCGTCTCCATGTCCTTGAAATTGGTCCAGAGCGTCCGCAGCGAGATGCCGGCCCGTTCGGCGATGCGCTCCCCGGTCGGGCGGAGGTCCCCCTCGCCGATGAGCGCGAGATGAGCCTCGACGATGGCCGCGCGGGTGCGCTCGGCCCGGGCGGTACGCCCGTCCACCCGGCTCGCGACCTCGACCCCGTCCATCCGCCCCCGCCCTCTCACCGCCACGGCGCCTCCTGACGCACCGCCGAGTCTAGACAGGCGGTGATCAGCGGTTCCGAGCCGACCGCCGGGGCTGTCATCCGGCTCGACCGGTCAGCGAGACGCCGCCGTCGCAGACGATGGTCTGCCCGGTGATCCAGCTGGCGTCGTCGGAGGCGAGGAAGGCGACAGCGCCCGCCACGTCCTGCGGCAGGCCGAGGCGGCCCAGCGGGTACCGTGCCGCGACCTCGTCCTCGCGACCCTCGTAGAGCGCGGCGGCGAAGCGGGTCTTCACGACGCCGGGGGCGACGGCGTTGACCCGGACCGTCGGCCCCAGCTCCACGGCGAGACCGGCGGTGAGGTGGTTGAGCGCCGCCTTGCTCACCCCGTAGAAGGCGATGCCGGGCGACGGCGTGACACCGGCGATCGACGAGACGTTGACCACGCAGCCGCCGCGCTCGGTCATGCCGGCGGCACACACCTCCTGCGCCCAGCCGAGTGTGGCGACGACGTTGACGTCCAGGATCTTGCGGGCCGCGGCCAGGTCCAGCCCGATCAGCGGACCGTGCACCGGGTTGATGCCGGTGTTGTTGACCAGCAGGTCCACCGGCCCGAACGCCTCACTGACCTGGTGCACCGCCTGGACGCGATGCTCGGGGTCGTCGGAGCGGCCGGGCACGCCGACGGCGTACGCCGGCCCGCCCAGGGCGGCGACCGCCTCGGCGAGCGCCTCGGGATGTCGGGCGGTCAGCCCGACCCGGGCGCCTTCGGCGACGAGGCGTTGGGCGATGGCCAGGCCGATGCCGCGGCTGGCGCCGGTCACGATGGCGACGCGTTTCGCGAGCCGACCCGAATATGCATTCACGGTGCAGATAGTAGGAGGACTGATCGGTGTCGGTCAACGTCCCGGACAGCCGGTCGGGAGACCCGGTGACCCGAGCGCGCACAGCCGTCCGACCGGGCGTGGTCACGCGAGACCACACCCGGTCGGGCGTCGCTGGTACGGGTTCTCAGGAGACGGTCGGCACCCCGTTCGCCGGCGGCGCGGCCGGGGTGGCGGTGTACTCGTTGACCGCCCCGTCCGCCTCGTCGGTCTCGTACGCGGGCCCGAAGTAGGTCTGCACTCCCCCGGTCACCCGGCTCAGCCGCTGGCCTCCGTAGCCGGAGTGGTCCTTGGCGGAGAATCGCAGCGGCACCAGCCCGGGGCCCTGGAAGCCGCCCTTCTGCACGGCGTCCAGCACCTTCTCCCGGGTGACGTCCTTGCCGGCGGCGAGCAGCACCTGCACGAAGAGGTAGCCGACCGACATGCCGTAGACGGTGTTGCCGTCGAACGGCGCGTCCCCGTTGTGCTCCTTGTTGATTTTCGTGAAGAGCTGGATCCACGGGTTCGCGGTGTCGTTCTGCATCGGCAGGTAGTTGGTGCCGACCATGCCCTCCAGCAGCGGGGCGGCGGCACCGAGCTGCTTGGCCAGGGTCGGGTGGTCGGCGCCGACGTTGGACACCAGCCACTGCGGCTTGAAGCCCAGCCGAGCGGCGGTGCCGACGGAGAGCGCGGTGAAGCCGGGCACGGTGGCGAGCACGACGACCTGGCAACCGGCCGCCTTGAACGCGCCGATCTGCGGCGCCACGTTGGTGTTGCTGGTGACGTACGTCTGCTTGACCGCCACGGCCGACGCACCGAGCACCTTCTCCACGCCGGCCAGGCTGTCCCGGCCGAAGTCGTCGTCCTGGCCGAGGAAGCAGACCTTCTGACCGGCCAGGTTCGTCTTCGCGTAGGTGGCAAGGATCTTGCCCTCCACCGTGTAGTCCGGGTTGAACCCGAACGTGCCGGGATACTTGTCCGGCTGGTCCCAGCTGCGGCTGCCGGAGGCGACGAAGAGGTCCGGGACCCGGTTGGTCTTCAGGAAGTCGAGCACGCCACTGTGCGTCGGTGTGCCGAGGCCGTTGAGGATCGCGAAGACCTTGTCCTGGAGGACGAGCTGACGGACCACCTGCTGGGTGTTCGCCGGGTTGTAGCCGTCGTCCATGACCTTGTAGGTGATCTTCCGACCGTGCACACCGCCGTTGGCGTTGACGTAGTCGAAGTACGCCTTCGTCGCCGGAGCGATCTTCGAGTAGCCGGCCGAGGCCGGCCCGGTGAGCGGCATGTGGGTGCCGACGACGATCTCGGTGTCGGTCACGCCCGGCACCGACGCCGCGCCGGGACCGGAGCCGTCGTCGCCGCTGCAACCAGCGGCGGCGGCCAACAGGGCGATGGTGCTGGCGATCGCGAGACCACGTTGTGCCAAACGGTGCATGGAGAACACCGACCTTTCTCGGTCCGGTTCGGGGAACGGTGTGTGTGGTGGAACGCCCGGCCGGGGCCGGGCGCGGAGCAGCTCAGGAACGCCGGGCCCGCAGGCGCCGACCAAGACGGGACAGCAGCCCGTGGATGCCACCGGGTGCGGCGATCATGACGACGATCAGGGTGAGGCCGAAGATCGCCAGCGGCAGGTTTCCCTCCAGCCGCTGCGCCACCGCGGGCGAGAGCGTGAGCATCTCGGTCGCGGAGTGGGTGAGGTCGGGCAGGGCGACCAGCAGGACGGCCCCCCAGAGCGCGCCGGTGAGCCGGCCGAGACCGCCGATCACCACGGCCATCAGCAGGAACAGCGACAGGGTCAACGAGAACGCCCCGGGCGAGACGCTCTGCGCGAGCACCGCCAGCAACGCCCCGCCGAGCCCGGCGGTGGCGGCACTGACCACGAATGCGAGGACCTGGGTGCGGGCCACGTGGATGCCGGCGAGGCGGGCCGCCACCTCGTCGTCCCGGACCGCCCGGAAGGTGCGCCCGTACCGGCTGCGGATGAGGTTGGCCAGCAGCAGCAGGGCGAGCAGGGTTGCCGCGCCGGTGAGCCAGAGCTGCCACCGCTCGTAGGGGAAGTACGGGCCGAGCGACATCGGCGGCGGCTCCACCGGCACCGACAGCCCCTGCTCGCCGTTGAAGACGCCGTCGAAGGTGACGGCCAACGCCGGCACGACGACGGCCACCGCCAGGGTGACCCCGGCCAGGTAGGGACCACGCAGCCGGGCCGCCGCCACGCCGACGACCGCGCCGACCGCGACAGTGCTGACGATCGCCGCGACCAGCGAGAGCGGCAACAGCCAGCCGCTGGTCATCCCCCGGTCGGAGAACGCGTTCTGGCACAGGGCCACGGTGTACGCCCCGGTGGCCATCAACGCGCCGTGCCCGAGCGACAGTTGACCGTTGAGGCCGGTGAGGACGGTCAGCCCGGCGGTCGCGCACAGGTAGGCCGCCACTGTGGCGAGCTGGAAGTTGCGGAACGGCTCGACGGCGTAGCTGACCCCGACCAGCAGGAGCCCGACGACGAGCACGATCGCGAGGTGGCGCAGCAGGGTCGAGCCACGTCGACGGTCGACGGGGCGGTCAGCGGGGTCGTCCGGCCGTTGCTTCGGCGGCACGGCCGCCGTCGTGGCGCTCACACTCGCCTCGCCGCGACCGGGGCGAACAACCCACCGGGCCGGACCAGCAGCACCGCCAGCAGCAGGACCAGCACCGCGAGCGGCGTGAGGTCACTGCCGGCGTAACCGCTCACGTAGGAGAGCAACAGACCCACCACCAGGCCACCGACCACCGCCCCCGGTGGGCTGTCCAGCCCACCGACCACCGCCGCGGTGAACGCGGAGACGAACACCAGATCCATCGCGTGCGGGTGCAGGCCCAGCTCGGTCGGGATGACCAGCATGGCGGCCAGCGCGCCCACCCCGGAGGCGAGCGCCCACCCGAGGGTCAACATGCCACCGACGTTGACCCCGAGCAGCCGGGACACCTCGGGGGCGAAGGCCGCCGCGCGCATCCGCAACCCCACCGGGGTACGGGCGAACATCCAGGCCAGCCCGCTGACCACCACCCCGATCGTGGCGAAGACGAACAGGTCGTACGGCGACAGCACGGCCACCCCACCCACGGTGAGAGCGGACCGACTGAACGGCGCCTCGGCGGGGCGGAACTCGTTGCCGTACACCATGCCCAGCACTGCCTGGATCAACAGCACCAGACCGAGCGCGACGATCACGGGGTTGAGGTGTGAGGCGTGGTCGACGTGCCGCATCACGACGCGGTCCACCAGCGCACCGAGCAACAGGCCGGCGACGAGCGCGACCGCGAAGCCCAACCAGTAGGAACCGGTCGCGGCGGAGACGGTGTAGGCGACGTACGCGGCGGCGACGGCCATCGCGCCCTGGGCGAAGTTGACGACCCGCGCCGCCCGCCAGATGAGCACCAGGGCCAGCGCGAACGCGGCGTACACCGCGCCTCGGGACAGGCCGTCGATGGTGAGGAAGACGAAGCGGTCCAACAGTCCTCCTTCCGGGGACGAGGTGGTGGTCAGAAACCGAGGTACGCGTGGCGCAGGTCGACGTCGTCACGAAGCTTCGCCGCCGGGGCGGCGATCACCACCCGGCCGAGGGACATCACGACGCCCTGGTCGGCGACGGCGAGTGCGCTGCGGACGTTCTGCTCGACCAGCAGCACGGTCAGGCCGGTGCGGTCGCGTAGCTGACGGAGCAGGGCCATGGTCCGGGCGACGACCCGCGGCGCCAGGCCGAGCGACGGCTCGTCGAGCAGCAGCAGGCGGGGTCGGCCGACGAGGGCCCGACCGAGCGCGAGCATCTGCCGTTCACCGCCGGAGAGCTGGTGGCCGAGGTGCCGGCGTCGCCGGGCCAGGGGCTCGAAGAGTTCGTAGACCTCGTCGAGGGCACGCCCGGCGTCGGCCCGGTCGCGCCGCCACAACCCGCCGAGGCGCAGGTTCTCGTCGACCGTCAGCTCGCTGATCACGCCCCGTCCCTCCGGCACGTGCGCCATGCCGCGTCGGACGAGCTGCTCCACCGGCGTGCCGCGCAGGTCCTCCCCGGCGAGGAGCACCTGGCCGGCGACCGGGCGGATCATGCCGGAGAGCGCGCGCAGCAGTGTGGTCTTGCCGGCGCCGTTGGCGCCGACGACCGCGGCGATCGTGCCGGCCGGGACAGTGAGGTCGATGGCCTGCAACACGGGCGCGGCACCGTAACCGGCCACCAGCCCGCGCACCACGAGCAGGTCGGGTGTGCTGCCCGCGCTCACGGGTAGGCCTCCTCGACGGCGGCGCCGAGGTAGGCGTCCGTCACAGCCAGGTCGTCGCGGATCTCGTCGGGGGTGCCGGCGGCGATAACCCGGCCGAAGTCGAGCACCACGAGCTCGTCGCAGACCGCCATCACCAGGTCCATGTGGTGTTCGACCAGCAGCACCGCACAGGGGTTGTCGTCGCGTCGGGGCAGCTGCCGGACCAGCTCGGCCAGCTCGGCGATGTCGTCGGCACCGAGGCCACCGGCGGGTTCGTCGAGCAGCAGCAGCCGGGGCCGCGCGGCGAGCGCACGGGCCAGGGCGACCCGCTGACGTACGGCGAAGGGCAGTGTGGTCGGTGCGGCCTCGGCGTGCCCGGCGATCCCCAGGTCGTCGAGGATGTCCAGGGCGTCGCGGCGCAGTCGGCGCTCGTCGCGGTCGCTGGCCGGCAGCCCGAGCAGCGCCGGGACGAAGCCCGCCCGGGCGGTGTGGGAGGCGCCGGTCATCACGTTCTCCAGCACGGTCAGACCGGCGAAGAGCCCGGTCCCCTGGAGGGTCCGGGCGATGCCGAGCCGGGTCAGCCGGTGCGGCCGTGGCCGCAGCGGTCGACCGTCGAGGGTGAGCGAACCCGTCTCCGGTGCGACGAAGCCGCAGATCACGTTGAACAAGGTGGTCTTGCCGGCGCCGTTGGGCCCGATGACGCCCACCACCCGGTTGGGTGGCACCCGCAGTGAGACGTCGTCGAGGGCGGTGAGGCCGCCGAAACGGACGCCGATGTGGTGCAGTTCGAGGCCGCGCTCCATCACCCATCCCTCTGTCGTGGCGGGTGTTTATTTACACTCGCAGTGTACGTTTCTCGGGTATCGCGTCAAGACCTTCAATACCCGGCCACACACGCGGACGGGGCGGCCGCCACCGGCGACCGCCCCGCGACCACGGTCAGGCGCTCGGACAGGTGTTGCGGTACTCCTCGATCTGCGAACCGCTCGGGCCGGGGCACAGGAACTGCTCGTAGCGGGTGTCGTCGTCGACGAACCGCTTCAACCAGGCCACCATCTGCCGGGCGGTCGGCGTGTTCGTCGTCTGCGGGAAGAAATGGCTCGCCCCGTTCAGCTCCAGGTACGCCTTCTCGGCCGAGGCCGGGATGCTGTTGTAGAACGGCACCGAGTGCGACGAGACCGGCGCCACGGAGTCGCTCTCGCCACCGATGATCAGCGTGGGCACCCGTAGCTCGGACCAGCTCTTGTCCAGGTTCCACGGCGCGAGCGGCACCGCGGCCTGCAACGACGGCCGGGACGAGGCCGCCTCCAGGCTGCCCCCTCCACCCATGGAGTGACCGGCCACCGCGAGTCGGCTGCTGTCGATCCGGGTACGCACCGAGCTGCGCTGGGTGAGGTAGTCCAGCGCGGCGAGAAGTTGCCGGCCACGGCTGTCCGGCTGGTCCAGCCGGCTGTTGGTCTCGATGCCGATCACCACGAACCCGTGCGAGGCGATCCGCGGTCCGAGCCAGCTGATGCTGGACCAGGCGGCAGTGTAACCGGGCGAGATGGCGATGGCGCCGAAGGTGCCCTCGCTGGTGCTGGTCGGGTAGTAGATGACGCCGCCGCCGAAGCCGGTGACGCTCAGCGAGGACACGCTCTGTGAGGCCGTGGCGAACGGACCGCGACTGGCCTCCAGGATCGCGGTGGTCGGGTCGGGGCCCCGCTCGTACGGGCCCGCAGCCTGGGCGGCGCCGGACGATCCGGCCAGGACGCCGCCGGCGGCCAGGACGGCGGCCAGCGCGAACCGGGTTGCTCGGGCGGCGATGGAACGGGGACGGGTGGTGGTTGGTGACGACACGTCGGGCACTCCCTAGAGTCGAGGGATATCGACGTGCGTCAGTTTTGGCTTGTCCGCCCGTCCACGCATCGGTGAAATCACCAGTCCCGGTGACGGATGCCGCACCCAGTTGTGTTTCGAGCCCGTGACCAGGGGTAGCAGGGCAGACGCCTGCCCGACACGCACCACGGAGAGGTTCGTTCAGTGGATTCAAGCAAGCCCGCCGAGGCGGTCAAGAACGTTGTGAAGAGCGCCTCAGAGAAGATCGCCGACGCCCTGTCCCCCGATGTTCCCGGCGCACCGGGCAGCGGGACACCCACCGTCGAGGAGCCGACGACGCCGCACGACCCGCTGCCGCCGAAGCCGGAGCAGGGGGCACCGCAGACGCGTACGCCGACCGGCGCCGAAACCGGTGCGCCGACGATCGCCAACGGTCAGCAGGGTGCGTACCTGACGACCTCTCAGGGGGCACGGCTGCGCGACACCGATCATTCGCTGAAGGCGGGCCCCCGGGGCCCGATCCTGATGCAGGACCACCACTTCCGCGAGAAGATCACCCATTTCGACCACGAGCGCATCCCGGAGCGCGTGGTACACGCCCGCGGCGCCGGCGCGCACGGTGTGTTCACCGCGTACGGAAACGCCGAGGCGGTCACGAGGGCCGGCTTCCTGAAGAAGGGCCGGGAGACCGAGGTCTTCGTGCGCTTCTCCACGGTGCTCGGCTCGCGCGGCTCGGCCGACACGGTCCGCGACACCCGCGGCTTCGCGACGAAGTTCTACACCGACGAGGGCACCTTCGACCTGGTCGCCAACAACATGCCGGTGTTCTTCATCCAGGACGCCATCAAGTTCCCCGACATCATCCACGCCGCCAAGCCGCACCCCGACCGGGAGATCCCGCAGGCGCAGAGCGCCCACGACACCTTCTGGGACTTCGTCTCGCTGCACACCGAGGCGCAGCACCACGCCCTGTGGAACATGTCCGACCGGGGCATCCCGCGCTCGTACCGGACCATGGAAGGGTTCGGCGTGCACACCTTCCGCCTGGTCAACGAGGCCGGGGAGACGGTGCTGGTCAAGTTCCACTGGAAGCCGAAGCTGGGTGTGCACTCCCTCACCTGGGAGGAGGCCCAGATGCTGAACGGCATCGACCCGGACTTCCACCGCCGGGACCTCTACGACGCCATCGAAGCCGGCGCGTACCCCGAGTGGGAGCTCGGCATCCAGGTCTTTCCCGACACTCCTGAGGAGACGTTCGCGGGGATCGACCTGCTGGACCCGACGAAGATCGTGCCGGAGGAGCTGGCCGAGGTGCAGCCCATCGGGAAGCTGGTCCTCAACCGGACGCCGACGAACTTCTTCGCCGAGACCGAGCAGGTGGCCTTCCACCTCGGTCACCTGCCGCCGGGCATCGACGTCACGAACGACCCGCTGTTGCAGGGCCGACTCTTCTCGTACGTCGACACGCAGCTCACCCGACTGGGCGGGCCCAACTTCTCCCAGATCCCGATCAACCGGCCGCACGCCGCGGTGAACGACATGCTGCGCGACGGTTTCCACCAGCACGCCGTGCACGCCGGCGTTGCGCCGTACCGACCGAACTCGCTCGACGGCGGCAACCCGTTCCCGGCGGGCGACGCCGAGAACGCGTTCGTCGACGTGCCGGTCACCGTGACCCAGGCGCCGAAGGTACGCGCGAACCCGGCCTCGTTCGACGACCACTACAGCCAGGTACGCCTGTTCTGGCTGAGCATGTCGCCGGTCGAGAAGGAGCACATCATCCGGGCGTACACCTTCGAGCTGGGCAAGTGCTACGAGCAGGCGATCAAGGAGCGCCAGCTCCAGTGCCTCGCCAACATCGACCCGGTGCTGTGCGAGCAGGTCGCCACCGGGCTGGGCCTGCCCGCCCCGCAGCCCACCGTGCCGCTGGCCGATGTCACGCCCAGCCCCGCGCTGTCGCAGGTCGGCCGGGAGTGGCCGGCGGACGGTCGTACGGTCGGGATCGTGGTCGACCCCGACGGTGACCTGGACGGCGTCGCCGAGGTGCGCCAAGCTGTGTTCGACGCCGGCATGGTGCCGCTGCTGATCGCACCGCACGGCGGCATGGTCGGCGGCATGCCGGTCCAGCGCACCTTCGCCACCGGCCGGTCGGTGGAGTTCGACGCGGTCCTGCTGGCGGGAGCGCCGGCACCCGCACCGGATGCCATCCCGGCCCGTGACGACAAGGCGGGCAGGCCGGGCCCGGCGGCCGTGGACCCCCGCGTGCTGCTCCTCGTCGAGGAGTGCTGGCGGCACGCCAAGGCGATCGGCGCCTGGGGCGCTGGCGTCACAGTGCTGGAGCAGGCCGGGGTGGCGGGCACCCCCGGCATCGTGGCGGCGGGCTCCGGCGCCGAGGCCCTGACGGCGGTGCAGCAGTTGATGGCCGCACACCGGGTGTGGGAACGGTTCCCGGCCTCGGTCGCCTGACCCGTCACCAAGTCGCCTGACCGATCACCGGCGAGGGCTGTTCTCCGCAGTACGGGAGGACAGCCCTCGTCCGTGCTCAGGCTGAACGGTCACGCCGACCGCGGGCGCTACGCAGACCGCGTCCCGAACAGCGTCGGTGTGCCCGCCTCCGCCACCCGCGGGATTCTCGAACCTGCCGGACGTCTCCCGGATCTGCTCTGAAGCATCCATGCGGGACAACGTAGCGGAACCGGATCATTCTCGACCGTGCCCCCGTTTGCAGAGCAATTCCGTTGGTGCACCTCGAAGTTGCTGGGGTCGACGTCGTGACGACGTGGCGGGCTGAGGGAAGGGCGGGGTCTGGAGTAGGGGCGAGGTGACCACACCATCCGCTCAGCCCCGAGCCCGGATGTCGGCCAAGCACGACAACCACGTCCTACTCCACACGGAACACGACCGCACGACACGATCACGACCGATAATCACAACGTTGCGCGGAATGGCTCAGTGAGCCATCCGCGAATCGGTGGCTGACGGTTCGACCCGAGCCCAGAGCGAACGGCCGCCAACGTGACCGCGCCTATGCGCCCCGGATGGCCTTGAGTGCCGTGTCGAGTGCCTGGTCGGCCGGGACGGGAACGTCGGGGACCACTCCGACGCCTTCCCAGTTGGTGCCGGTGACGCTGTTGATGGTCCGGGCGGTCGGCACGGTCACGAGGATGTGTTCGGTGACCGGATGGCGGGCCGTCGGATGCGCGCCGCCACGTGTCGTCTCGCCGACGACGACGCTGCGGCCGTGCGCCTGAAGCGTGTACGCCACGTCCTCGCCCCCGGAGAACGTGATCGCGCTGGTGAGCACATGGACCGGGCGGTCCGTGTAGCGCGGCGCGGGAAGGTGCGCGGTCGTCCAGAACTGGCGGGTGGCGCCGGTGGACCGCTCGTAGAAGTCGTTGAGGTGCACCTGATCGTCGGGGAAGAAGTAGCTGCACCACATCGCGGCTCCCTCGGGTGCTCCGCCGGCGCACGCGCGCAGGTCCAGGATGAGCGCGGAGCTGAGGGCGACCAGTTGCATGGCCGCGCCGATCGCCTCGGCGCCTTCGTTCGCGTACGCGATGCGCCGCACGTCGATGAGCCCGACGTTCCCGTCCAGGTGCTCGACACGGCGGATCCCCTGGTTCTCCGCCCTGAGCAGCGCGAGGAACGCTGCCCGCCCCCCGTCCTCGTCCGCTGGATCCAGTGACTGCGGCTGGTCGGACCACAGCAACCGCAGATGCTTGTCCGGGCACGCCTTTTGAAGGTGAGCGGTCACCGTCTCGCAGAGCGCCGGCCCGGCCAGGCCGTCGTACTCGCCTTCCGCGAGACGGCGCCGGATCGCGGCGTCGATGTCCACGACCTTCGCAGGAAAGACGTACCCTGCCTCGATCCGATCCAGGGCCCGTTCGATGATCTGTTCGTTGGTGAGCACGGCGGGCCACGGTAGACCGCGAACAGCCCCACGACCACCGAATTTCGCGCAGCGGGATCAGCCGATGTCGGCCAACCGTGGCAGCACCTCGTCGCCGAGCCGCTGGGCGAACTCCACCGGGTGCCGATCCGGCGTCACCTGCACCTCGGTCACCCCGAGCGCGGCGTAGGCGGACACCTCGGCGAGGAACCCGTCGGTGTCGCCGAGGGGCGACCGGTCGGCGACCACCGTCTTCTCGATGGTGTCGTAGTCGCGGCCCTCAGCGGCGCAGTGCCCGCGCAGGACATCCAGTTTGCGCGCGACGTCGTCGGTGCCGCCGCGGCCGAACAGGTTGCAGGCGTCGGCGTACCGGGCCACCAGCAGGAGGGTCTTCTTCTCGCCCCCGCCACCGATCATGATGGGCGGGTGCGGTCGGCTCAACGGCTGCGGCGAGTTGATGGTCTCGGCGAGCTGGTAGTGCTGTCCGTTGAACGGGCCGTCGTCGGCGCTCCACATCTGCAGGCAGATGCGCAGCGTCTCCTCCAGCCGCTCGAACCGCTCGGCCACCGGAACGACCGGCACACCCAGCCCGAGCTGCTCCCGCTCGTACCAGGACGCGCCGATGCCGAGGCGGGCCCGGCCGCCGGACAGCACGTCGAGGGTCGACACGGTCTTGGCGAGCAACCCCGGGTAGCGGTACATCACACCGGTGACCAGCACACCCAGCGTCATCCGCTGCGTCTTCGCCGCGACGTAGCCCAGCGTGGTGTACGCCTCCAGCATCGGCTCCTCGGCCGCGAACACCGCGTCCATCTGGAAGAAGTGGTCCATCACCGTGAACGACGCGACGCCGGCCTGCTCGGCGGTGGTCGCCGCCTCCGCCAGGGTGGGTGCGATCGCGGCCGGGTCGGCCGGGGTGGAGTAGTTCCAGTAGTGCAGCCCGAGCTTCATGTTCGGCACCTCCGCAACGAGCCTAGTGCTCCTCGGCGTCACCGGCATGCGGCTCGGCGGTACCCCGTCGAGCCGGCCCGCGCGACGTCCATTACCGGTTCATGACAATTCGTGGATCACCTGCGGATATCCGGCTGGCAGCTTCTGATGAGTGATCCAACAGCTGTCTCCCACCGAGCCCAGGCCCGCCGACACGGAGCCCGAGACGGAGCCCGACACGGCGCGCGTCCGGTTCCGCCACCGGCACCGGACCGGGCCCGCGCCCGTCGCGGGACCGTCACAGCGGGCGGAGTGGGCCGACGCCGCGAAGGGCGCCTGCATCATTCTCGTCGTCCTGTGGCACGTCGTCGTCAAGGACTACCTACAGATCGACTGGCACATCGGCGTACCGGTGCCGGGCCTGTGGGGGACGCTGGGTGAACAGTTCCTGCCGCTGCGGATGCCGTTGTTCTTCACCATCTCCGGCGTTTTCGCGGCGAACGCCGCCCAGCGGCCCTGGCGCGTCGTCGCCCGCAGCCGGATCGCCGGGTTCCTCTACCTGTACGCCGTCTGGCTGCTGATCCACACCGCCATCCTCGCCGCGGCCCCGCAACTGCCGACCGACCGCGCCACCTCCGCCCTCGGCCTGCTGGAGCAGCTCACCATCACGCCGTCCAACCTTTGGTACCTGTACGCCCTGGCGGTGTACTTCACAATCGCCAAGGCGACCCGCCGGGCCCCCGGGGCGCTGATGCTCGTACCCGCCGCCCTGCTGTCCGCCGTCGCCGCCGCCGGCCTGCTCGACACCCCGGGCAACCGCGCCGGTCTCTACCAGAACCTGGTCTTCTTCCTGGCCGGCCTGTACCTGCGGCCGCAGATCCAGCAGTGGGCTGCCACCGCCAGCCGGCGTCGGCTCGTGCTGACCTCCGGCGCCTATGTCCTCGCGCTCACCGCGATGGCGGTGGCCGGCGCCCAGCAGTGGTTCGGCGTATGGACGGCGGTCTCGGTGGTGGCGGTCGCCTTCGGTGTGACCGCCGCCGCCCGACTGGCCCGCTGGTCGGCGATCAGCAGACCGCTGGCTAGGCTCGGCCGCATCACCCTGCCGATCTACGTCGTCCACATGCCGGTTCTGGCCTTACTGCACCGGCTGTTGCTCGTACCGGTTTCCGGCCTGGGTGGGTCCGCTCAGGGCCTGATCGTGCTCGGATATCCGATTCTGCTGACCGGCCTGGTGATCGCCCTGAGCCTGGCCGTCCACCGCGGGCTCCTGGCGGTGCGCGCGGGCTGGCTGTTCGCGCTCCCCGGCCCGCGTCGGGTGGAGGCGGCCGGATGAGCGCCCTGGCCGAGGCGCTGGTCGACCTGGACGCGATCGCCAGCAACGTGCGGGCCATCACGTCGGTCACCGGCACCAGCCTGATGGCGGTGGTGAAGGCGGACGGGTTCGGCCACGGCGCGGTGCGGGTGGCCCGTGCCGCGCTCCGCGCCGGCGCCACCTGGCTGGGGGTGACCTCGGTGACCGAGGCGCTGGCCCTGCGCGACGCGGGTGTGACCGCGCCCACGTTGAGCTGGCTGCACGGGCCGAACGACGACTTCGGTACCTTGATCAAGAGTGGTGTCGACGTCGGTGTGTCCACGACGACGCACCTGCACGCCGTCGCCGACGCGGTCCACCTGCACGGCGTACCGGCGATGGTGCAGCTCAAGGCGGACACCGGCCTGTCCCGCAACGGAGCCGCCGGGGACGACTGGTCCGAGTTGGTCGCCTGGGCCCGCAAGTACGAACGGGAGGGCGGGATCCGGGTGCGCGGCGTGTGGTCCCACCTCGCCGACGCGGACCTGCCCGGCGCTCCCGAGTTGAGCCGGCAGGTGGCGACCTTCGAGGAGGCCCTGCGGATCGCGCGGTCGGCCGGTCTCGACCCCGATCTCGTCCACCTGGCCAACTCGGCGGCCGCGCTGTCGGCGCCCCGGACCCGCTTCGACCTCTGCCGGATCGGGATCGCGCTGTACGGCGTCGACCCGTTCGGCGCCACCGGCCCGGGCGAGTTCGGCCTGCACGCCGCGATGACACTGCGCACGAGCGTGATCAACGTCAAGCGGGTGCCGGCCGGCACGGGCGTCTCCTACGGGCCGGAACACGTGACCGGGGCGCCGACCACGCTGGCGCTGCTGCCGCTCGGTTACGCCGACGGGCTGCCCCGGGCCGCCGGGGGCCGCGCCGAGGTGTGGCTCGGTGGTCGGCGGTGCCCGATCGTCGGGCGCATCGCCATGGACCAGTGCGTCGTCGACGCCGGGGACCTTCCCGTGGCGATCGGCGACCCGGTCGTGGTGTTCGGTCCCGCCGAGGGTGACCAGAGCCCACCCACGGTCGTCGAGTGGGCCCGCTGGGCGGGCACGAACCCGCACGAGATCTTGACCTGCATCGGGCCCCGGGTGGCCCGCGACCACCTCCAGGGAAGGGCACGGACCTCATGACGATCCGACTGGCAGTGCTGTACGGCGGGCAGAGCGGCGAACACGACGTGTCCTGCCGCTCGGCGGCCAGCATCCTCGCCAACCTGGACCGGAAGCGGTACCAGGTCACCGAGGTGCTCATCGACCGCGACGGCGGATGGCATGTCGACGGACGCCCGACGCCACTGCCTGCGGCGCTGCGTGTCCTGCGCGCCCAGGATGTGGTTTTCCCGGCCCTGCACGGCCCGTACGGCGAGGACGGCACAGTGGCGTCGCTGCTGGAGTGGCTCGGCGTGCCGTACGTCGGCAACGGTGTCTTCGCCAGTGCCGCCGGGATGGACAAGGGTGTCACCAAGCGGCTCCTCGCGGCGGACGGCCTGCGGGTCAGCCCGGGAGTGACACTGCGGCCGGGCGAGGAGCTGTCGCCCGACGACCGGCGACGACTGGACCTGCCGGTCTTCGTCAAGCCGGCTCGGGCCGGGTCCAGCCTGGGCGTCGTCAAGGTGGACGACTGGGCGGGAGTTCCCGCCGCTCTCGAGCTGGCCCGACAGGTCGACCCGAAGGTGCTCATCGAGCAGGGAGCCCGGGGGCGGGAGATCGACGTGGCGGTCCTCCAACACCCGGACGGCCGGGTGCAGGCCGGCCCGCCGCTGGAGATCCGGGTGACCGGTGCCGGCTTTTTCGACTACGACGCGAAGTACGACGGCGGGGCGGTCTTCCAGATCCCCGCCCCGCTCGACGCGGCCACCACCGAGGTGCTCCAGGACCGCGCGATCCGCGCCTTCCAGGCCCTCGACTGTCGCGGCCTGCTGCGGGTCGACTTCTTCCTGCCCGCCGAAGGGTCGCCGGAGCCCATCGTGAACGAGGTCAACACGTTCCCCGGTTTCACCGCCGCGTCGCAGTTCCCCCAGATCTGGCAGAAGGCCGGCATCGGGTTCGCCGCCCTGATCGACATCCTGATCTCCGGCGCGCTTGTCGACCGGGACCGGACCGGCCACAGCGGGCTGCCCCGGCCACGAGCGGCCAACCTGGTCTGAGTCGGTCGCCGTGCCCGCTCACCTGATCGGGCACGGCCGGGGCGGTCGGGCGCCGTCGGACCCGACGATGGTGACCGGGGCGGAATTCTGCGCGGAGCCGACCTGCGCGGCGGCGTCGGTGACCGTGCAGATGATCTGGTCGGCCGCGTCGGCCGACAACGTCCGCACGGCGGTGGTCGTGCGGACCGTGAGACCACCGGCCGGACCGGCCCCCGACGTCACAGTGACCGGATCGAGCGCGGCCGGAACGTCGCTGGTGAAACCCTGGCCGCGCTCGTGCTCCTCCGGACCAGCCGCGAGCAGGGCGAGCGTGTCGGCGGGCGACGGAACCACCTTCGCGGGGCGCAGGACCAGCACGAGCTCGCCCCGCGCGAGCAGGTAGAGCCCCGTGCCCACTGCCGGGCCGCTGACCGCCGGACGACCCCGGATGACCTCGCTGGGCCGTACCCCACAACCAGGCGCGAGCAGCGCGAGCAGCAGTCCACCGGCGAGCAGCGCGCGGCCCGTCCGCCGGCCGGTCACCGGGCACCTCCGGTGTCCGCCGGGTCCCGGGGCAGGCGAAGCGTGAACACCGCGCCGCCGCCGGAGCGGTTGGCCGCGACGAGACTGCCCCGCCGCTCGCCGTGGCGGTGCAGGCGGGCGTTCTCCCAGGAGATGGCGAGGCCGAGGCCGCTGCCCTCCGACCGGGTCCGCGCGGTGTCGGCCTTGTAGAAGCGGTCGAAGACGTGCGGCAGCACCTCCGGGTCCAGCCCCGGCCCCTCGTCGGCCACCTCGATCGTGATCCAGTCCGGGTCGGCGTCCAGGCGTACGGACACCGGCTCGGCACCGTGCCGGAAGGCGTTGCCGACCAGGTTGGCGACGATGACGTCGAGCCGACGGGGATCGATCCGGGCCACCACTCCGGGTGGCAGCTCGGTGCGCACCCGGTCCAGCCAGCCCCGGATCCGCAGGGTCGCGGTCACCGCCGCGGCCACGTCCACGTCGTCCAGGGCGAGCCGAGCGGTGCCGGAGTCGAACCTGCTGACCTCGATGAGGTCGTTGACCAGCTGGGTGAGGTTCTGCGTCTCCTGGCTGACCAGCCGGGCGGCCCGCCCCGCGTCCCCGGGCAGGTGGTCCGCCTCCTCGTCCAGCACGTCGGTGACCGCCGTCATCGCGGCCAACGGCGTACGGAGCTCGTGCGAGACGTCGGCCACGAAGCGGCGGGCGTCGGACTCCATCCGCCGCAGCTCACCGACCTGCCGCTCCAGCGTGCCCGCGGTGTCGTTGAAGGTCCGGGCCACGTCCGCCAGCTCGTCGGCGCCCCGAACCGTCAGTCGGGTGCTCAGATCGCCCTCACCGAGGCGGCGCGCCGCCCGGCCGAGATCGCGGACGGGTCGCAGCACACCACGGGCTGCCAGCAGGGCCAGCAGGATGGCGAGGACCAGGGACAGCCCGCCGGTCAGCCACGCCAGGGTGGCGAGCCGGTCGATGCTCTGCTGCTCAGCCAGGAGGCTGCGCACCGAGTAGACCTCCAGCCCGGACGGCTGGGACGTTCCGTCGGGTCGTTCGAGGTCCAGTCGGGTGCCGATGAGCAGCGTGGGTTGTCCGTCGAACGCGACACGTTGCCAGGCGACGCGGCCGTCGCCGACCTCCTGCCGTAGCTCGGGGGTGAGCAGGTGAAACGCCCAGGCGCCCTGGGACCGCATGTCCCGGTAGACGATCACCGCGGACGACTCCCGGTCGGAGAGCCGCTGGGCCAACAGGTCCAGATCGCCCTGGGTCGGCGGAAGCTGGGCGATCGGGTAGACCTTGGTGATCTGGTCGGTCAGCGACATCACCGCGGCGTCCTGTGCCTGTTGGAGGATGACGGTCCGGGCCTGGAAGTAGCTGCCGCTGGCGACGACCGCCGTCGTGGTCACGCCCAGCAACGCGAACGCCAGGAGCAGCCGGACCCGCAGGCCCGAGACCCGGGCGCCGACCCAGCGCCACGGTGTCACAGCGGCCCGAACCGGTATCCGAAGCCGCGCACGGTCTGGATGAAGACCGGTGCCGAGGAGTCGGCCTCGATCTTGGCGCGTACCCGCTGGACACAGGCGTCCACGAGCCGCGAGTCACCGAGATAGCCGTGTTCCCACACCGCCTCCAGCAGTTGCTGGCGGCTGAGCACCTGACCTGGGGTGTGTGAGAGCTCCAGGAGCAGGCGCAGCTCCGTCGGGGCGAGGCTGACCGGCGCCCCGTCCCTGCTGACCACCAGCGCGGCCCGGTCGATGGTCAGCGCGCCGTGCTGTTCCAGGCCGGCCCGCTCGCCACCGGGACGCCGCGACTCGCCACCGGTCCGTCGGAGCACCGCGCGGATGCGTGCCTCCAGCACCCGGGCCTGCACGGGCTTGACCACGTAGTCGTCGGCGCCGGCCTCCAGGCCCGCCACCACGTCCATGTCGTCGTTGCGGGCGGTCAGCATGATGATCGGCAGGTCGCCGAGCTGCCGGATCCGGCGGCAGACCTCGAACCCGTCCATGCCGGGCAGCATGAGATCGAGGACGACGACGTCGGCCGAGGTGGTGCGCAGCCGCTCCAGGCCCTGCTCCCCCGTCCCCACGGCGTGCACCGTGTGGCCCTGTCGCGTGAGCGCCAACTGAAGCCCGTCGCGCACCGTCTGGTGGTCTTCGATCAGCAGGACCTGGGACATGTCGTCAAGTATCCCATCATGAGATCTTTTGGGGTTCGGCCACCGGTTGCGGTGGCCCGACACGGCGGGCGGAGAGCCGGACCGCGAAATCGGCCGAACGCACCAGGAACACCACCGAACCCACCAGGAACATCGTGGACGCGCCAGCCGCCACGATGGCGACGAGCGCCCCGCGCTGCACCGACGCGACCAGGCCGGGCACGAGGACCACCAGCGCCCAGACCAGCGCGACCAGCGCGAGCGCCGCCTCGGCCAACCTGCGCCACAGAGCGCCACCGTCGGGCCCGCCGACCCTGTCGTGGTCGCCACGCCACCCTCCCAGCGAGGCCGCGGCAAGGCAGAACAGCGCCACACCCAGCAGTACGCCGCCGAGCGCGTCACTGAACCGGTGCCAGCCCGCGATCATCGTGGCCGCCGCGATCACCGAGACACCTGCCGCGCCCGGCACCACGAGCCAGCGTCGGGCCCACCCGGGCAGGACCAGCATGAACGCCAGCAGCAGTGTCGTCGCCGCCGCGACGTGGCCGCTGGGGAAGCTGTTGTGGGTGGTCGAACTCTCGATCTGGAGGTCGGGGCGGGGCAACGCCGACTTCACCGCACCGGCCACCACCACCGCGCAGAGGACCATGCCCACGCCGACGATGCCCGCCACCAGCCGGCGGCGGAGCACACCCACCAGCAGCATCGCGCCGAGCAGGGCAGCGAGCAGCGTCGGGCTGCCGAACGTGGCCAGCACGGTCTTGGCCGGACCCACCAGGACGGTCTGCTGCTCGTACCCTCCGCCCCGCTCCGCCCTCGGCAGGAGCACTCCGTCCAGCCACTGGCCGGGGTGCGTCCGCACGAAGACGGTGGCGGTGAGGGTCAGGGCGAGCAGACAGCACAGCGCCACCGCGAGTAGCCGGAGGCCGAGAGGCGCCGCCGCGTGGGCGTGCGGCAGCGGTCGCGCCGGCTGCGGACCGGGCGTCGACCGCCCGACGGGGTACGACGATCCGATGGACATGCCGACCATGCTCGCCCCGGCAGGTCCGTACGCCGTACTCGAATTGTCTTGGTTCTGTCACAACCGCCCCCGTCGCTTCCGGAAAGCGGATCGTCGGCGGTAGGGCCGGGTGGGCCCGGACGAGGCAGCGGGATTCACATGCCTGTATGCAACGATGTTTTACCCAGCCGAGATCAGCCACCACTAGGGTCAGGACGCTGATCGATGTCTGGTCGACGGTGCAGAAAATCCATCCGGAGTGAGCTGGGGAACCGGAAGGGGTTGGGGAATGCAGGAAATTCCAGTCGCCAGCCTGGTCATCGGCATCGCGTCCTCGCCGGCCGAACGCCGACACCTGGCCCGGCTGCTCGGCGGCAGTGACGCCTTTCTGATCGTCTCGAACGTCGACCAGGCCCGAGAGTTTCTCGGGGTGATCGAGGCACCTCCGGTCGCGGCCCCGCAGACCGTCGCCGTGCTCGCCGAGGTGGCACCGAGCCCGCAGCCGCCGCCACCGGACCTGGCCGTCGACTCCGACCGCCGGGTGCTGCGGTGGCGCGACCAGGAGATCGACCTGACCCGGTTGGAGCACGACGTCCTGCTCTGCCTGGTGCACGCGCCCGGGCAGATCTGGACCTACGAGCGTCTGCACCTCGAGGTCTGGGGCAACCGGCACCTCGGCCGCAACTCCGACATGCACTCGGTGGTCCGCCGGGTGCGGGGCAAGCTCGCGCGACTCAACGCCGCGACGACGATCCACTCGGTACGCGGGGTCGGCTTCCGCCTCGCCCCGATCTAGCCCGTCGGCGGCCCGTGGGACCTCGTTCGCCGGCGGAGGGTCAGCGGTCCTGGACGCGGCTGAGGAAGCGTGCGCCGATCTCGGCGACGTCCTCGATGGTCCAGTCGAGAGCGGGATCGGCGACGGTGATCTCGGTCATCGCCATGCCGGGCACGTCCGTCTCCTGCCAGCCGGCGGCGAACCACACCTTCTCGTCCTCCGCGAGCGCCAGCGCGGCGTCATCGAGCGCCTGCGCCGGATAGGGCAGCCACAGACGGAATCTCTGGGTGTGCGGAGGCTCCGGATACACCAACGCGCCGGGCAGGGCGGCGAGCGCCGCCGCGACGGTCCGTGCGTGTCGCACGTACTCGGGGATGCGGGGCAGCTCCCGGTCGAGACCGGCGAGCGCGCTCAGCGCGGCCGGCCACTGCTGGAACACCTGACCCCCGTAGCGGTGCCGCCAGACGCGGGCGTAGGAGGCGAGCTGCTCGGTGCCCGCGAGCGCCGCGCCGCTGAGACCGCCGATCGTCTTGTAGAACGAGACGTAGGTGCTGTCGGCGAGGTCGGCGATCTCGCTGAGGGTGTGCGCCAGATAGGGGGTGGATTCCCACAGTCGGGCGCCGTCGAGGTGGAGGCGGGCGCCGATGGAGTGCGCGGCGGCGGACGCGGCGGCGAGTTCGTCCCAGGTGGGGAGGACGAAGCCGGCGTCGCGCAGCGGGAGTTCGATGACGACGCTGCCCACGGGTTCGGCGAGCGCGCCGATCTCGGCGGCGGTGGGGTTTCGGGGTTCGGTGGTCGGCCAGGTGCTGCGCAGCCCGCTCAGGTTGGCGTAGGCATGCCGTTCGTGCACCTCCAGGTGGCCGAGCGGGTGCAGAGCCACCGTCGGGTGTCCGCTGCGCTCGGCGCCGTAGCGCAGCGCGACCTGCTGTGCCATCGTGCCGGTCGGGAAGAAGACGGCGGCCTCGGTGCCCAACAGCTCCGCCACGCGTTCCTCCAGCGTGGTGACCGGGCCGTCGCCGTAGAAGTCGGGCTGGCCATCCAGGTCGCCGCCCGCGGCCAGGTCGGCGAGCCGCTCCCGCATTGTCGCGGGGCGGCTGCCGGACAGGATTCGGTCGCAGGCGCGCTGTGCGGCCAGCCGACGCTGCCGTGTGTTGTGGGACATCGGCGGATCTTCGCACTTCAGCGCGCGGGGGCCAATCAGTTTGGCGACGGCAGGCGAGCGGTGTCGGCCCGCGACGATCCTCGGGACACGGTCCGGCCCGCCTGGTCGGTGACCAGGCGGGCCGGAGGTGTTCGCTACCGCTCAGGTGTCAGCACTTGATGGGCGTCAACCCGAAGTTCTCCACAGTGGGAGCGGCGGTGGCGATCTTCGTCTGACGGGTCTGGGGCTTCCAGCCGTCCTTGGCGACGATCATGGTGAGCGGGTTGTTGCGGCGGTCCAACCAGTAGGCGTACCTGCCCTCGGCATCGGTGGCGAAGGTGTACGACGCCGCCCACGAGTCGACCTGGACGACCGCGCCGGTGATCGGCGAGGTCGCACCCTGGCAGCTGGTGCCGGTGACCGTACCCATGAGCTTGCCCCAGGTCTTCGGGGGGTTCGCGGTCATGGTCACCGCGACCGGTGCCACCGAGTACGGGGTGTTCTCCGAGATCCCGACCGCGCCGGAGTAGGTGCCCGGCTGGTCCACGTTCGCCGTCATTCCGACGGTGACCGTGACCTTCGCGCCCGGCGCGAGGGTGGCCGACGACTTGTCGATGGTCATCCAGCTGACGTCGGCCGCCGACTCGGCGCACCCCTCGAAGCCCGGGAGCACCTCGCTGTTGGCCGCCGCGTTGAAGCTGCCGGACGAACCGCCGATCTTGTAGAAGCCGCACGCCGCACCACCGCGGTAGCGGGCCGTGTTGGCGTTCGGCAGGTTGGACCACGAGCCGGCGGCCGGGTCGAAGGCGAAGCCGGCGTTGCTGATGGCCCCACCCTGCGAGCCACCGACGACGAGCAGCTTGCCGTTGGCGACGGCGTACGAGCTGGCCCAGTTGTCGGCCGGCGCGTCGGCGATCGCCGTCCAGGTGTTGGCACCCGGGTCGAAGGCGTAGCTGGACTTCTGCGAGGCGGAACCGTCGTTGCCGCCGGTGCAGTAGAGGATGCCGTCGATCCCGCCGCAGGAGGCGAAGGCCACCGACTTCGGGTAGTTGGCCATCGTCTCCCAGGTGTTCCCGGCCGGGTCGTACCGGACGACGCTGTTCGACATCGGCAGGCAGTCCGCGGTGGTGCAGCCACCGACGGCGTACAGCTTGCCGTCGACGACGGCCTGACCGGCCGCGGCCCGTGGCGCCGGGTTGGCGGCCAGCGCCGTCCAGGTGTTGGCCCCCGGGTCGTACGACCAGGTGGCGGAGTCCGGGCCGGCGTCGCCCCAGCCACCGGTAGCGATGATCTTCCCGTCCGCGACACCCACGGTCAGGGCGTTGCGGGCACCCGGAAGGTCGGCGATCGCCGTCCAGGCCTGGGTGGCCGGGTCGTAGGCGTAGTTCTTGGTGGTGGAGGCGCTACCGTCGCCACCACCGAGCGAGTACACCTTGCCGTCCAGGTGCACCACCCGGTTGTCCATGATCGCGGACGGGTAGTTGGCGATGTCGGTCCACGGTGCCGCGTTCGGGCCAACCCCGGCGACGGCGGCCTTGGCGAACGTGCCGGACGCCTTGGCGGCGAACGACGTCGGGGCGTTGAGCCGCTGCTCCGGCGCGCCGCTGGCCCCGAGCACCTGTTGCCTGGTGACAGTGGACCCGTCCGCGCGGAGGAGTTCGAACCCGTTGTCCCGCTCGCTGAACTTCACCTCGACCGGCGCGCCGCCGGTGTTGGTCACGGTGAACGTCCTGCTGGCCTTGCCGCCCGGCATCTGGAGCGTCGCGCTCACCTGCGTCGGCGTCACCGACAGTCGACCGGCCGCGAGTTGGAAGTTCGCCACTGTCGCCCAGTCGGCCTCGACGTCGACCTGCTTGGTCTGGCTGACGTAGTTGCCGGCGCTGGCGATGAACGGGTGCGCCCCGGTCACCGTCGAGTAGATCCAGTAGAAGCCGTCGGCCAGCCCCGGGTCGTCCGGGGTCGCCACGGTGACGGCCTTCTCGGCGGGCCGGTCCTTGCTGGTGACGGTCGCGCCGTTGACGTAGCTGTTGTCGTTCTTGTCGCGGACGTTACCGACGACCAGACCGCCGTCGACCGGCACGCAGGTGACCTGGCTGCCGATCAACACGTTGTCGACCTCCCACCACCACTCGTACGAGGCGTCGTAGTAGCGGAACCGCACCTGCACCTGCGCCTGGCCGGCTGCCTGCGGGATCGGGATCTCGGTCACCCTCGGTCCCCGCACGTCGGTCTCCTGCCGGAGCAGGTTGGTCCAGGTGGTGCCACCGTCGATGCTCAGATCGACGTCGGCGGTGTCGTCGGCCAGCTGGTTGAAGTCCTGGTTGAACCGGACGACCGGTGCCGTGACACCGGTCAGGTCGACCACCGGGCTGACCAGCGAGGTGTCCTGGCTGCTGCCCGCTCCGTACGCGTCGCTGTCGATCATCGCGAAGTTGCCGGTGCCGCCGGTCAGGTTGCCCCGGTCGCCGTCGTCGGTGAACTTCCAGACCTGACCGCTGCCCGCGTTGTCCACGACGGTCCAGCCGGCCGGCGTGGTCGTGCCGTCGAAGGTCTCGTACTCACCGTCCGAGCCGAACGTGTATCCGGGGGCGGTGGTGCAGGCGGTGGTGTCCACCGGCACCGCGACATTGGCGGTGACATTGCCGGAACCGACCACGACCTCCTTGGTGACGGTCTGGTAGCCCGGGTACTGCGACTCGTACTTCAGGGTGTACGTCTGCCCGGCCGGCAGCGAGATGCTGTAGCGGCCGTTCGACGGGGTGGTGTAGTCGTAGACGCCGGACACGCCAGTGACGGTCACCTTCGCGTACAACGGCCAACCGTGGCCGGAGCCGTCGGTGACCGCGCCGGTGACGTTGACACTCGGCACCGGCGTCAGCGCGACGGTGAGCGTCGTGGTCGTGCCCTTGGTGACGGTCGCCGGCTTCGTGGTGCTGGCGTAGCCGAAGGCCGCCACGGCGACCTGGTAGTCACCGGTGGGCAGCTGGGTCGAGAACTTGCCGTCCGCGCCGGTGGTCAGCTCACGGGCGCTCGGGCCGGTGAGGGTGAGGGTCGCGCCGGCGATCGGGGCGCCGGTGGCCGCGTTGGTGACCGTGCCGGCCAGGGTGCCGATGTCGCCGGTCGGAGCGGCGTTGAGCAACGCGAGGGCGTCGAGCCGGCCCTCTCCGTAGACGTTGTTGTCGGCCGCAGTGCCACCGCACTGGTCGTCGGCCTTGTCGATGGCCGCGCCGTTGAGCAGCGCACGGGTCGCGTCGACGTCACCGATGAGCGACGGGGCCGCCGAGTACAGCAACGCGATCGCGCCCGCGAGGTGCGGCGCGGCCATCGAGGTGCCGCTGATGCTGCCGTAGGAGTTGCCGGGAATGCTCGACCGGACGTTCACGCCGGGGGCCGAGATGTTGGGCTTGATCTCGCCGTTCTGCCCGGTGCCCCGGGCGGAGAAGCCGGCGATGTTGTTGTTGACGTCGTACGCGCCGGTCGAGTAGTTGCTGGCGAGGCTGCCCGGCGAGCCGCTGGTCTGGCATGCCGGTCCGCTGTTGCCGTTGGACCAGACACCGAAGATCCCGGACGCGGTCCAGGCGTTGGTCACGTCCTCCATGAAGGGCTCGTTGGACGGGTCCCGGGTGCCCCACGAGTTGTTGATGACGTTCGGTCGCTTGCTCGCGTCCGCGTTCTGGCCGTTGAGGTCCAGCGGTTCGAGCATCCACTGACCGGATTCGATCAGAGCGGCGTCGCTGGGGCAGCAGCCGTTCGCCGCGATCCACCTGACCCCGGGGGCGACACCGATCTGGTTCGCGCCGTCGGAGCCCGCCATGGTGCCCATCGTGTGCGTACCGTGGCCGTCGTCGTCACAGGGGGCAGTCGCGCAGGTGCCGGCGGCGTCGAACCAGTTGTAGTTGTGGTCGAACGTCCCGTCGCCGTTGTTGCCGCGGTAGGAGTTCACCAGCGCCGGGTGGTCGAACTGGACCCCGCTGTCGATGCTCGCGACGGTGATGCCCTCGCCCTTGACGCCGTACTGGGACCAGACGTCGTCGGCGTTGATGTTGGCGACGCCCCACTCGAGGGCGTTCACGGTCTTCTCGTCGGTGCCCTTGGTGGTCTCGGGCACCTTGTAGGCAACCGGGGCGTAGAGGCCCTCGACCTCCGAGTGGCCGGCGAACTTCTGCGCCATCGCCAGCGAGCCGCTGCTCACCTTGATCGCGTTGGTGGCCCAGAAGGTCTGGTACTTCGCGCCCGAGCTGTCGAGGTCGGCCCGAATCTTGCCCTGGCTCGCCGCGGCGGTCTTGCGCAGAGCGTCCGCGACCGCGGTGCCACGCTTCGACCAGTCCTTGATGGCGCTGGCCTTGCTGAGGTCCGCCCGGTCCTTGAACCGGATCCAGAAGTCCCCTTCACTCTTGGCCTGGAGCTGCCTGGCGAGCTCCGGTCGGATCTTGTCGCCGGTCGGGGCGCCCGCCCCCATCCCGCCGCCCGGCGCGGCCTGCGCGCCCGAGCCCATGGTGGCCAAGCATGTCGCGGCGAGGATCGTCGCCGCCCCGGCGCTCACCAGTGATCTGGCCGCGCGCCGCCATCGTGGACGTCTGAACATCGGTGCTGCCTCCCTCAGAACGACCCAGGGTGAAGATGGGCCATGGCGAACCTCCCCCATGCACCGCGCGGGTCACGCCGGTTGCCCGAGTGGACACTATGATCGAGAAGAAAGGACGATCAAGAACTTGCCGTGAGCAACTTGTCGCTAAGAGTTGCCCTGCTGGCGGCGCGCTTGCCAATCATTGTCAGGACCATGACGAGAGTTGGGCAGGGATGCCCATCGATCCCGGGCGGTGCTGTGGCCGAGGACGACGAGGCAACGTTGAACAGGGGTGATCCGGCCGATGAGCCGTTCCCGCTGCTGATCGCGGTGACCCCGTCGCCGGCCGAGCGCATCCGGCTCGCGGAGCGCCTCGACGGCATCGCGCCACTGCTGCTGGTGGCCGACCTCGACGAGCTACGCCGGCTGATCGCCGCCCCACAGCAGGTGGCCGCCGCCGCGTCCGAGCAGGCGCCGGCCGCCGCCCTGGTGATCGACTCGTCCCGCTCCAGCGCCCGTTGCGGTGACCGTGAAGTCGATCTCACCCGCCTGGAACACGACCTGCTGACCTGCCTGATCACCGAGCCGGCCCGGGTCTGGAGCTACGCGGAGTTGCACCGGTCGGTCTGGGGTGACGAGGGGCGCGAACGCAAGGCGGACGTGCAGTCGCTGGTGAAGCGGCTGCGCCGCAAGCTGCACGACCTCGGCACCGGGGCCACCATCGACGTGGTTCGAGGGGTGGGGCTCCGGCTGACCGACCACCAGCAGGCGCGGGTCGAACGAGCCTGACGGCAGAACGCCCCTGCCGTTCCACCGAGGGACGGCGGGTCAGATCAGCCCGGCCCGGGCCCACAGCAGACGTCCCGGCCCGGCCACCAGGCCGACGCCCGCCAGGTTGGCGTGCACCCGCGCCGCCGACCAGCGCAGGGTGGCACGCCAGTGCGGGTTGGCGCGGGCAGCGGCACGACCGACCGCCGGTGGGATGCCCACCGCCGCGTACGCGTCGGGATGGACCAGGCGGTTGGCGATCGTGTAGGCGGCGCGACCGACCAACAGCCGGGCGTACGCCATGCCCGCCGGGCCGGTGGCCGCGACCGCGGCGGCGAGTTCCTCACGGGCGAACCGGACGTGTCGCGCCTCCTCGACCACGTGGATGCGGGAGACCATCCGGATGAGCGGCTGGAGCGACTCGTCCGCCATGATCTCGCGTTGGAACGCGTCGAGGATCTCCTCCGCGATGAGGATCGCGGCGTACATCCGGGGGCCGCTGGCGGTGGCCTTGAGGAAGCGCCCGAGGTGGTGGTCCACCGTGCTCGCGCGGTAGACCGGACAACCCATCGCCTCGATCAGCCGGCCGAACATGATGGAGTGCCGGCACTCGTCGGCGACCTCGGTCAACGCGTACTGGGCTTGTCGACTGGTCGGGTCGGCGCGGTAGTACTCCCGGATCAGCATCTGCATGAGGATGGTCTCGAACCACAGCCCGGCGCTGGCGGCGCTGGCCACCTCGTGCTTGGTGAGCTCGACGCGCTGCTCCTCGCTGAGTTGCTCCCACAGTGGCGTGCCGTAGAGGCTGCTGCGCTGCGGCGGGAGCCAGTAGGCGCCGGGGGTGTGCGGGGCGTCCCAGTCGATTTCGACTGTGGGGTCGTAGCTGGTCCGCAGTGAGGACGTGAGTAGTCGCTCGGCGACCGCCGCACGCCCGGTTTCCGCCGGTGCGGCCTCCATGGCTCCTCCATATTGACGTGACGACGGGTAACTGTTACGAGTAGTAGCATGCAATCGCCGCTCAACGATGTCAATGCATCCGACTCGCCGGCCACGCCCCCCGACGGCGGTCCGAAGGCGAAGGGCAACGGCCGTCGGGACCGCTGGGCAGACCATCGTGAGCAACGACGGCAGGAGCTGGTCGGGGCTGCCGTACAGGCGCTGCTGCGGCACGGGCCGGAGGTCGACATGGAACAGGTCGCCGCCACGGCAGGCGTCAGCAAACCGGTCCTGTACCGCTACTTCGCCGACAAGTCGCAGCTCTGGGTCGCGGTGAGCGAGGTGGTGGCGGCCCGGGTGGTCGACGCCATCGCGCCCGCCGTCGAACAGGTCCGCGAGGAACGTGGCCTGGTCGAGGCGACGATCGACGCCTACCTGGGCGTGATCGAGTCGGAGCCGAGGCTCTACCGGTTCCTGATGCACCAGTCCGGCGACCCCGGCATCCACCAGGTGATCGCCGGCACCAGCCGGCAGGTGGCTGCCGGGCTCGCCCGGGTGATCGGCGACCGGCTCCGTACGCTGGGCCTGGACGCCGGTCCCGCCGAACCCTGGGCGTACGGCCTGGTGGGTTTCGTGCAGGCGGTCGGCGACTGGTGGACCACGCACGGCCAGCCGATCAGCCGGGCCGCCCTCACCGACTACCTGACCGCTCTGCTGTGGAGCGGCATCGAGGGGGTACGGGCCAGCGCCGACCTGCCGCACGAGCTCACCCGCGCCCACGAGCGGATCGTGCCGTGAGCTACCACGGCCCGGCGGGTGTCGAGGGCACCTCGGTCCGGGTGCACCTCAGCGGGCGGTGGGAGCCGGTCGACGGCCGCTTCCACTGGGGCGGACGGATCGAGCCCGAGCCACGGGTGGCCCACCTGCTGCGCTCCGGTCGGCGCGACGTCGAGGTGCGCATCGCCGATCGCGTCCGGGCCGCCCGACTGGCCGAGGTCGATCCGTGGGGCGGCGTACGGATCACCGGCGTGGGCGATCCGCCCTGGCCGCCCGTTGCCGACTCGACTTCCGCGCCCGAGCCCACGGAGGGGTGAATGGAGACAGACGTTGCCATCATCGGCGCCGGCTTCGGTGGCCTGGGCGCCGCCATCCGCCTCCAGCGGGCCGGCTTCACCGACTTTCTCGTCTTCGACAGGGGTGACGACGTCGGCGGCACCTGGCGTGACAACACGTACCCGGGCTGCGCCTGCGACGTCCCGTCGCACCTCTACTCGTTCTCCTTCGCCCCCAACCCCCGCTGGTCGAACACGTTCTCCGGTCAGCCGGAGATCTGGGACTACCTGCGTGGCTGCGTCGACCGCTTCGGGATCCGCCCGAGGTTGCGCCTGCGCCACGAGGTGCACGAGGCGAGGTGGGACGAGCAGCGCCAACGGTGGCTGCTGCGCACCTCCGGCGGCGACCACAGCGCCCGGGTCCTGATCTGTGCGGCCGGCCCGCTCAGTGACCCGGCCATCCCCGACCTGCCCGGGATCGACGGGTTCGCCGGCACGGTGTTCCACTCTGCCCGTTGGCGGCACGACCACGACCTGACCGGTCGCCGCGTCGCGGTGGTCGGCACCGGCGCGTCGGCCGTCCAGTTCGTGCCCCAGATCCAGCCGACGGTCGAGAGGCTGACGCTCTTCCAGCGCACGCCCGCGTGGATCATGCCGAGGTTGTCGCGCCGGATCAGCGGGGTCGAGCAGGCCGCGTTCCGCACGGTGCCCGGCGCGCAACGGGCCGCCCGGGCGGGGCTCTATCTGGTACGCGAGGGCATGGGCCTGGGCTTCCTGCACCCGGCGGTCAACCGCCTCGCCTCGCGCCTGTCCCTGCGTACGCTGCGGCGTCAGGTCCCCGACCCGCACCTGCGGGACAAGCTCACCCCCCGCTACGCGATGGGCTGCAAGCGGGTGCTGATCTCCAACGACTACTGGCCGTCGCTCACCCGACCGAACGTCGACGTGGTCACCGCCGGCATCGCTCGAATCGTGCCGGAGGGCATCGTCACCAACGACGACGTCCACCACCGGGCGGACACGATCATCTTCGGGACCGGCTTCCACGTCACCGACTCCCCCGTCGTCCGGCGCATCCACGGTCGGGACGGGCGCAGCCTGGCACAGGCGTGGACCCCCAGCATGCACGCGTACCGGGGCACGACCATCGCCGGCTTCCCCAACCTGTTCTTCCTGCTCGGCCCGAACACCGGGCTCGGGCACACCTCCGTGGTGCTGATGATCGAGGCACAGCTGCACCTGGTGCTCGCGGCCCTGCGTCACATGCGGGCCAAGGGCATCGGGGCCATCGAGCCCACCGATGACGCGCAACGGCGCTGGACCGAACGGATCGATCAGAAGATGACCGGCACCGTGTGGGAGACCGGTTGTCAGAGCTGGTATCTCGACAGCACCGGCCGAAACACCACCATCTGGCCAGGCTTCGCCACCAGCTTCCGGATGCGGCTGCGCCGGTTCCGCCCGGCCGACTACCAGGTCGCCACGGCCAGGAACACCCCCAACGACACGGAACGGGAGCACGCCGATGCGGTATGACCTGGCGGGCAGGACGGTGCTCATCACCGGCGCGGCGCGCGGCATCGGGGCGCAGATGGCCCGCGAGGCCGTCGCCCGGGGCGCCCAGGTCGCCGTCGTTGGCCTGGAGGGCGAGCTGCTCAAGCAGCTCGGTGCCGACCTCGACGCGCACTGGTACGAGTGTGACGTCACCGACCAGGCGGCGTTGGACGCGGCCGTGGCGTCCACTGTCGACCGCTTCGGTGGCATCGACGTTGTCGTGGCCAACGCCGGCATCGCGAACCTCGGTACCGTCGCCGTGGGACCGGTCGACGCGCTGGTCCGTACCGTCGAGGTGAACCTCTGCGGCGCGATCCGCACGGTCAGCGCGGCGCTGCCCCACGTCACCGCCGCCCGTGGCCACGTCCTGATCATCTCGTCGGCCGCCGCTTTCACGGCGATGCCCGGGATGGCCGCCTACTGCGCGTCCAAGGCAGGTGTGGAGCAGTTCGCCAACGTGCTGCGCCTGGAGACCCGCGCACGCGGCGTCACCGTCGGCACGGCGCATCCGATCTGGATCGACACCGACCTGGTCCGCGACATCCGTGACGACCTGGCGTCCTTCCGCGCCACGCTGCGCCGGTTGCCGTGGCCGCTGTCCACCGTCGTCCCGGTCGAGCAGTGCGTCGAGGCCCTGCTCCGCGGCATCGAGCGCCGCAAACGCAAGGTGTACGTGCCCCGGTCGCTCGCCATGGTGCAGGCGCTGCGGCCGGTGGTGCTGAGCGGCCTCTCGGATGGGTTGATCACCCGCTTCGGCGGCCAGACCATGGTCGGCCAGATGGAAGACGAGGTACGCCAGCTCGGGCGTTCCTTCGGCAGGACGTCGGTGGGAGGGCAGTCATGAGCATTCATTTCCGGCGTGCGGGCAGCGGCGAGCCCCTCGTGCTCATCCACGGCATCGGTCACCGCCATCAGGCGTGGGAGCCGGTGTTCGACCGGCTCACCGCCCACCACGAGGTGATCGCGCTCGACCTGCCCGGATTCGGGAACTCTCCGGTGCCCGGCACCGGCATGCCCGCCGACATGGCCGCCACCGTGGCCGGGGTCCTGCCGGTCCTGACCGAGTGGGGGCTGGAGCGTCCGCACGTCGCCGGCTACAGCCTCGGTGGGGCGATCGCCCTGGAGCTTGCGGCGACGGGAGCGGCCGCCTCGGCCACCGCCTTCTCCCCCGCCGGCTTCTTCACCCCGGCGGAGCGCCGACGCGCGCTGGCCATCCTCCGGATGCTGCGGGCCAACTCGCACCTGCCCACCCCGATCATGCGGGTCGCGCTGCGCTCGGCGTACCTGCGGGCGTTGTGCTTCGCGCCGCTGATGGCCCGCCCGACGCTGCTGGATGTCGAGCGCGCGGTGGGCGACGCGCTCGCCCTGCGACGGGGGCTCGGCTTCAACGCCGTGGCCCGAGCCGCCCGCGACTATCGCTTCGACTGCCTTCGGCTCTCCGACGCGACGGTGCCGGTGACCATCGGCTGGGGCGACCGGGACCGGATCTTCGGCGTCCACCAGGCCGAGCGCGCCCGGGCGGGCCTGCCGGCGGCACGGGTGGTGACGCTGCCCAGGTGCGGGCACGTGCCGATGAGCGACGACCCGGACCTGGTCGCCGGGCTCATCCTGGAGACCACCGGTGCCGTGCCCCGCACCGAGCGAACGGTACGTCCGTCTCCGACCAGCGTCTCGAGTCAGGAAGATCACTTCACACTCTAAAAACTTGCAGGCTGTGCAAGTTCGCTCCTAATCTCGCTCGCGTGACCGACACCGACCAAGCCGCGCCCGGGCGTCGCGACCGCAAGAAGGCGCAGACGCGGGCCGCGCTGACCGCCGCAGCGCTGCGACTGGTCGCCGAACGCGGTCTGGAGCACGTGACGGTGGAGGAGATCAGCGAGGCCGCGGACGTGTCCTCGCGGACCTTCTTCAACTACTTCACCTGCAAGGACGAGGCACTCACCGACGATCCGGCGCTCGACGGCAACCCGGTCGTGGCGCGCCTGGCGGCCACACCTGCGCAGGTGCCGACGTTGCAGGCCGTCCGGCTGGCCCTCGACGAGGCGATCGACACGATCCAGGCCGACCGGGAGTTGTGGCGGCTGCGGCTGGCCGTCATCACCCAGAACCCCGCGCTGCTGCCCCGGCTGGTGTCCGGCAACATCGCGACGGAGCGAGCCATGGTCTCGGTCATCGCCACCCGCCTCGGCCTAGGTCCCGATCACGGCCTCCCGCCGCTCATCACCGCTGTCACCGGTGCTGCCTTCCACACCGCGATGCTGCGCTGGTCCGCCGGCGACGACGCCCGCCCCCTGCGTGACTTCGTCGACGAGGCGTTCGCCGCGATCGCCGCGGGGCTGCCGGATCCGCCGTCCCCCTCCTGACCCACCACTGCCCGCCCCGCCGCACCAGCTTCGGGGCCAGTCAACTCGTCACAAACCCGACAAGGGAGCGTCAATGACCACCACCGTCCCGCCCGCCGACACCGCCGAGGTCGGCACGCGCATGTCGCGTCGGGAGGTTCTCCAGGCCCTTTCCGGCCTGATGGTCGGCATGTTCGTGTCCATCCTCGCCTCCACGGTGGTGGCGAACGCGCTGCCGCGGATCATCGCGGATCTGAACGGCAGCCAGACCGTCTACACGTGGATCGTCACCAGCGAACTGCTCGCCATGACGGCGACGGTGCCGCTGTGGGGCAAGATGGCCGACCTGTACAGCAAGAAGCTGCTGATCCAGTTGTCGCTGGGCCTGTTCGTGGTGGGTTCGCTCATCGCGGGCTTCACGCCGAACGTCGAGGTGCTGCTGCTCAGCCGTGTCGTCCAGGGCATCGGCGCGGGCGGCATGACGGCGCTGGCCACGATCGTCATGGCGGCGATGATCCCGCCCCGTGAGCTGGGCCGCTACGCCGGCATCTTCGGCGCGGTCTTCGGTGTGGGCACCATCGCCGGACCGCTGATCGGTGGCCTGCTCGTCGACACGTCGTGGCTGGGCTGGCGGTGGTGCTTCCTGATCGGCGTCCCGTTCAGCATCATCTCCATCGCCCTGCTCCAGCGCACCCTGCACCTGCCGGTCGTCCGCCGCAAGGCGAAGATCGACTGGCTGGGCGCCCTGCTCATCACCTCTGGTGTCTCCACGCTGCTGATCTGGTCGTCCCTGGCCGGGAACAAGTTCGAGTGGGCCTCCGGCTGGACGGCCCTGATGGTGGTCGGTGGTCTGGTCCTGCTGGCGCTGGCCGTGTTCGTCGAATCGCGCGCCGCCGAGCCGATCGTCCCGCTGGGCATCTTCCGCAACCGCACGGTCTCCCTGGCCACGGTCGCCAGCGTGCTGGTCGGTGTCGCGCTGTTCGGCGGCACCGTCTTCCTGTCCCAGTACTTCCAGATCTCGCTGGGCAAGTCGCCCACCGTCGCGGGCCTGATGAGCCTCCCGATGATCTTCGGACTGCTCGTCTCGTCGACGGTCGCCGGACAGCTCATCACCAAGTACGGCCGGTGGAAGGCATACCTGGTGGCCGGCGCCGCGGTGATGAGCGTCGGGATGCTGCTCCTGGGCACCATCGACGCCAACACCAGCGTCATCGTGCTGTCGCTCTACATGGTCGTGCTGGGAATCGGCGTCGGCATGCTCATGCAGAACCTCGTACTGGCCGCACAGAACGACGTACCGGCCCACGAGCTCGGCGTCACCACCTCCGTGCTGACGTTCTTCCGCAGCATGGGCGGCGCCATCGGGGTCAGTGCCCTCGGCGCGGTCCTGGCGAACCGGGTGGCCTCGCTGACCGCCGAGCGGCTCGGCCCGGCGGCGACGGCCGGCGGTGGCTCCGCCGAGGTGCCTGACCTGTCCACCCTGCCCGAGCCGGTGCTGCGCATCGTGCAGGACGTGTACGGCATCGCCACCGCGGATCTCTTCCTGGTCGGCGCGCCGTTCGCGCTGCTCGCGCTGATCGTCGTGCTGTTCATCAGGGAGAAGCCGCTGCACACCCTCAGCGGGGAGGAACGACGCGTCCAGGAGGAGGCGGCCGCAAAGGCCGCGATCCACTGAGCGGTACGACAGCAGTCGGGGGCGGGCCGGTGGGCCCGCCCCCGTTCTGCGCCCACCTGCCGCCGCGTTTTTCGGTAACGACATGGTGTGAACCGGCTGCCACGTAACGTGAGGTGAAGCCGGTAATCGGCTGACGCCAGACGTGCGCCGGGCCGCCACTGCGGCGGCGCCGCTCGGCCAACTGCCGGGTCGGGACAGCTCGGCAACGTCGCGGCCTACTCAGCCGCTGGAGGTGTGGACGATGCCCATGCTGTCGGTCTTCGATCCCCGGCACACGGTCGCTCCCCCGGGATACAGCCGCTGGCTCATCCCGACCGCGGCACTGGCGGTGCACGTCTGCATCGGCCAGGTCTACGCGACGAGTGTCTACAAGAACTCCCTCATCGCGCACTTCGACACCAGCCAGACGGCGATCGGGGCGATCTTCAGTATCGCCATCGTCATGCTGGGTTCGTCCGCGGCGGTGGGTGGCCGTTGGGTGGAGCGGAACGGGCCGCGCCGGGCGATGTTCGTCTCGGCGTGCTTCTGGGCCGTCGGGTTCCTGGTCGGGGCGCTCGGCATCGCGACCCAGCAGCTGTGGCTGCTCTACCTCGGGTACGGCGTCATCGGCGGCATCGGGCTCGGCATCGGTTACATCTCGCCGGTCTCGACCCTCATCAAGTGGTTTCCGGACCGCCCCGGCCTGGCCACCGGTCTGGCCATCATGGGGTTCGGCGGCGGCGCCCTGGTCGCCGGCCCGCTCGCACGCCAACTGCTCTCGCTCTACGACTCCGGCTACAACCCCGACAACCCGGCCGCCGTGGCGTCGGGCAGCGCCCTCGTGGCGCTGTTCGTCACGTTCGGCATCGGGTACTTCGTGATCATGATGTTCGGCCCGTTCAACGTCCGGGTCCCGGCACCGGACTGGCGGCCCGCCGGGTTCGACCCCGCGACCGTCGCCGCCAAACCTCTGGTGACGACGGCGAGCGTGTCGGCGTCGAACGCCGTGCGTACCCGGTCGTTCTGGTTGCTGTGGATCGTGCTGTTCTGCAACGTCACCGCGGGCATCGGCATCCTGGAGCAGGCCAGCCCGATGATCCAGGACTTCTTTCGGGACAACGGGACCGCCACCACCGTCTCGGTGTCGGCGGCGGCCGGTTTCGTGGGAGTACTGTCGCTGTTCAACATGGCTGGGCGGTTCGTCTGGTCGACGACGTCCGACCTCATCGGCCGCAAGCCCATCTACATGGTCTACCTCGGCGTCGGCATGGTGCTGTACGTGCTGCTCGCCGTGGCCGGCCACTCCGCGACCGCGGTCTTCGTGCTGATCGCCGCCGCGATCATCTCCTTCTACGGCGGTGGCTTCGCCACCATGCCCGCCTACCTGCGTGACCTGTTCGGCACCTTCCAGGTCGGGGCCATCCACGGCCGGATCCTGACCGCCTGGTCGGCCGCGGGTGTCGCCGGCCCGCTGATCGTCAACGGGATCCTCGACACGCAGGGCAAGCCCGGCACCCTCACCGCGGCGGCGTACCGGCCCGCGCTGTTCACCATGGTCGGCATCCTCGCCATCGGGTTCATCGCGAACCTGCTGGTGCGTTCCGTGCCCGAGCGGTTCCACGAACCGGACCGAGGGCCGACCTCGCCCGTGGCGAAGGCGACTGTCACCGAGCCGGTCGCTCTCGGGCGGGACAGTCAACCGCCCGCGCCGCCGCGCGTCGGCAGCCAGACCGGACGGCTCTGGTTGTCGTGGCTGCTGGTCGCGGTGCTGCTCGGGTACGGCATCGTCCAGACCGCCATCACCGCCGCGAAGCTGTTCACCGGCTGACGCCGCGCGCCGGCCCCTCGCGGCCAGGACCTCGTCGTGCATCACAACGGAAGGCGCCCCTTGAAGGGGCGCCTTCCGTTTCGCCGATCCGCTCAGAACGGGGTGGCCGCCCGGTTCTCGGTGAGCCGCTCCCGTTGTGGTACGACCGTGTACTTCGGATCGCGGGCCGACACCCGTCCCGCCTCGAAGACGCCGAACCGGGTGGCGACCGACGATGCCACGAGGGCGGCGCCGGAGAGCGCCGACAGGACCCGGCTGCGTCGGCTGAGCAGGGCGGTGGCGGTGCCCACGGCGAGCAGGACGCGTCCCGCCTTCACCAGTCGGCCGCTGCGTCCGTGCCGGTAGGGCTCGCTGGTCAGGCCCTGCCGCTCCATCTGGTGCCCTCCGCCAAACTCGACGGCCGCGGCGGCCAGGGCGAGTCGTCGCAGTGGGGCGGTCTCCGCGGCCGGCGCCGCGATCAGTCCCACCCCGGACGCCGCCGCGAGCGCGCTGCCGGCGAAGACGAACGGCAGCGACGGGTACGCGTCGTGCCAGGACGGCACGGCCGTGTCGGCGAGCAGCACCCCGGTGTACGTCGCCAGCGCCGGCGCGGTGGCCGCGGCGGCCAGGCCGGCGACGTTGCCGATCGGCGGTGCGATCCGACGGGCGAGGCCGAGCACGCCGTGCTGCGGGAGCAGCGGCGCGAGCTCGGCGACCGCGGCCACCCCGGCCAGTGGCCCGAACGCGGCGAGGATCCAGGTGCCCACCGACATCGGCGAGGTCACCTTGGCGACCCGGAGCATGTGATGGAACCGGGCCGGCCGGCCGAGGTCGTGAACCAGCAGGTACGTGCTTGCGGCGACGCCACCGAGGGCCGTCCAGCGGCCCACAGTGCGCAGCCCGGGCCGTCCGGTCAGTTGGGCGCCCGCGCCGATCAGCGCACTTCCGGCGGCGAGGCCTCCGGTGAACAGGTAGCCGGCGATGTCGTACTTCCACACCGGTGGCTTCAGAACCGGCCGGCCGTAGTAGGAGGCGAAGTCGGCCGGCGGCACCGTGAGCTGCTCGCCTCCGTCGCCACGTCGCCTGTGGGTCCTCTCGTCGGTCATTGCCGCCTACCCAGGAACGCGACCGCCGTGGCGACCGCCATCGTCATCGCCGCCAGGCCGGCGCGCCTCCACATGGCCGGCAGGTCGCGGGTGGTCACGATCGGGTCCGGTGGCAGCCCGTACACCTCCGGCTCGTCCAGCAGCAGGAAGAACGCGCCATCACCACCGACGCCGTCGTTCGGGTCGTGCCCGTACAACCGCGCCTCCGCCACTCCCCGCTCGTGCAGCTTCGTCACCCGCGCGGCGGCCCGCTCCCGCAACTCGTCGAGCGGCCCGTACTGGATCGACTCCGTCGGGCACGCCTGCGCACACGCTGGCGTCATCCCCACCCCGAGCCGGTCGTAGCACAGCGTGCACTTCCACGCCCGACCATCATTCTTGCGCTGATCGATGACGCCGTACGGGCAGGCGGAGATGCAGTAACCGCACCCGTTGCAGATGTCCTCCTGCACCACCACCGTCCCGAACTCCGTCCGGAACAGGGAACCTGTCGGGCAGACGTCCAGGCATGCCGCGTGGGTGCAGTGCTTGCACACGTCCGACATCATCAACCAGCGGAAATCCGTCCGCCCTTCCGCACCCGAACCCCTCCCCGGCGGCTGCGCCCCCGGCATCCCCAGAAACTCCGGGCCGCCCGACATGCGGGCCGCCGCTGCGGGCGAGCCGGTGGGCAGGCCGGGGTCCGTGCCGGTGTCGGTGCTGGTACGCGCGCCGACCGCCGCCGTCACCGGGCTGATCGCCGGCCCGTCCGGATCCCCCGCGAACGCCGGGGTCGCCATCCCGGCCCGACGGGGCTGCTCGACGAACGCGACGTGTCGCCACGAGTTCGCTGTCAACGCCCCGGTGTTGTCGTACGACATGCCGAGCAGGTCGAGCCCGCTCTCCGGGACGCCGTTCCACTCCTTGCAGGCCACCTCGCAGGCTTTGCAGCCGATGCAGACGCTGGTGTCGGTGAAGAACCCCATCCGCGGCGGCGCGTCCTCGTAACCGGCGTCCGGCGCTGGATCCAGGGGCCCGTACAGGGCATTGCTGTGGGGCATGGGTCAGACCTCCTGGTCCGGGCCGCTGTCGGCGGAGTCGGTCGTGACCTGCGGTGGATAGTGCGGGCTGAGGTCCCCGGACCGTCGCCGGTAGTCGACGACGAGAGCCATCAGCTCGGCGCCTCTCGGGCGTCGCCCGGATCGGACGTCGCAGGTGCCGACCTTGCTCTCCTGGATCAGCACGTTCGGGTCCAGGCTGATGCCGAACAAATCGTTGGCCGAGTCGCCGGTCACCAGACCCTCGAAACCGAAGTGGTACGGCAACCACACCTGGTGGATGATCCGGTCGTCCACCCGCAACGGGGTGAGCCGGTCGGTCACCAGCACCCGCGCCTCGATGGCCGCACGGGCGGTGATCAGGTGCGCCCAACCGAGGTGGGTGAGGCCGCGTTCGACGGCCAGCTCCGGGGACACCTCCACGAACATCTCCGGTTGCAACTCGGCCAGCGGCGACACCATCCTGCTCATCCCACCGGCGGTGTGGTGCTCGGTGAGCCGGCTGACAGTGAACACGTACGGGAACACCTGGCTGTACGGTTCCGGCGGGCTCGGGTTGAGCGTGTTGATCGGGTGGGTGTAGACCTTGCGGGTCGGGTTGGCCTGCTGTCGGTAGAGCGGGTTGCGCACCGGCGATTCGACCGGCTCGTAGTGGGTGGGCATCGGTCCGTCAATCACGCCGGTGGGCGCGTACAGCCAGCCCTTGCCGTCGCCCTGAAGAATGAACGGGTCGTCACCGGCAATGCCCGCCACACCCGAGGCGTCGTGCTCCGGTCGGTAGGACGGCGGTTTGGTCTTCTCGAAGTCCGGCACGTCGTAGCCGGTCCACTCACTCCTGTCCGCGTCCCACCAGACGTAGCGTTTGCGCTCACTCCACGGGTTGCCGTCCGGGTCGGCGGATGCACGGTTGTAGAGGATGCGCCGGTTCGCCGGCCACGCCCAACCCCACTCGGGAGCCACCAGGGACTGCTCCGAACCGGGTTTGCGGCGGGCGGCCTGGTTGACGCCGTCGGCGTACACCCCGGTGTAGATCCAGCACCCGCCGACGGTCGAGCCATCGTCCTTCATCTCGGTGAACGACGCCAGCGGCCGGCCGGTGGCCACGTCGTACCCGTTGATCTCACGCAGCACCGCCTCGGCGCTCGGCTCGACGTGCGGACCGTGCGTGGGGTAGTCCCAGGCGAGGTCGAGCAGCGCCCGGTCGCGCGGCTTCGTCGACGTCGCCAGCCGTTCCCGGATGACGCGACCGAGGTGGTAGAAGAACCACAACTCGGAGCGGGCGTCGCCTGGCGGCTCGACGGCCTTCTCCCGCCACTGCAACAGGCGCTGCGTCTGGGTGAACGTACCCTCCTTCTCCACATGCGAGGCAGCGGGCAGGAAGAACACCTCGGTGCGGCACTCCTCGGGGACGATCTCCCCGGTCTCGATCTCCGGCGCGTTCTTCCAGAATGTGGCGCTCTCGATCTCGAACAGGTCCCGGACCACGAGCCAGTCGAGGTTGGCCATGCCGAGACGCTGCGCCCGGCCGTGCGCCGAACCGACAGCCGGGTTCTGCCCGAGCAGGAAGTAGCCCTTGATCTTCCCGTCGATCATGTTCAGCACCTGCTGGTAGGTGCCGTGGTCGCCGGTCATCCGCGGCAGGTAGCCGTAGCAGTAGTCGTTGTCGACGGTGGCGGCGTCACCCCAGTACGCCTTGAGCAGGTTGACGCCGTAGGTGCGGGCGTTGCCCCAGAAGCCCTTCTGCCCGGGGTGCGCAATGCTGTTCACCCACTCGTCCAGGGTCGGGTGCTCGGCATGGTGAGGCATCGGCAGGTAGCCCGGCAGCAGGTTGAACAGCGTCGGGATGTCGGTGGACCCCTGGATGCTGGCGTGCCCGCGCAGGGCCATCACCCCACCACCCGGGCGGCCCACGTTGCCCAGCAACAGCTGGATGATCGCGCCGGTGCGGATGTACTGCACGCCGACGCTGTGCTGCGTCCAGCCCACCGAGTAGACGAGCATGCCGGTCCGGTCCCGGCCGGAGTTCTCCGTCCACGCCCGGGCCAACTCCAGGAACTTCTCCTGCGGGACGCCACAGACCCGTTCCACCATCTCCGGGGTGTAGCGGGCGAAGTGCCGCTTGAGGATCTGGTAGACGCAGCGCGGGTGCTGCAACGTCTCGTCACGTTCGGTCTCGCCGCCGACAGGCGCGCCGTGCGACTCGTTCTCCAGCCCGGCCGCCGTCTCCCGCTGCGTCTCGCTGTCGCGGGTCGTCTGGTTCTGCGGGTGGCCCTCGTACCGCCAACTGGCCTGGTCGTAGGTGGCGTTGTCGTCGTTGAAGCCAGAGAAGAGGCCGTGCATGTCCTCGGTGTCGGCGTACTCCTCGGTCACGATCGTCGCGGCGTTGGTGTAGGCGACGACGTATTCCCGGAAGTCCAGCTCGTTGTCGAGGATGTAGCGCACCACCCCGCCGAGCAGCGCGATGTCCGTGCCCGCCCGGATCGGCAGGTACGAGTCAGCCAGCGCGCTGGTGCGGGTGAAGCGCGGGTCGACGTGGAAGACCTTCGCGCCCCGACGCTTGGCCTCCATCACCCACTGGAAGCCCACCGGGTGTGCCTCGGCCATGTTCGAACCCTGAATGATGATGACGTCGGAGTTCGACAGGTCCTGCTGGTACTGGGTGGCGCCGCCACGACCGAAGCTGGTCCCCAGACCGGGGACGGTGGAGGAGTGTCAAATACGGGCCTGGTTCTCGATCTGGAGCGCCCCCATCGCGGTGAACAACTTCTTGATGAGGTAGTTCTCCTCGTTGTCCAGCGTCGCCCCACCCAGGCTGGAGATGCCCAGCGTCCGGTTGAGCGGTCGACCCTCGGCGTCGACGTCCTCCCAGGTCTCGTCCCGGGCGGCCAGGACCCGATCGGCGATCATGTTCAGCGCCGTGTCGAGGTCGAGGTCCTCCCACTCCGTGCCGTACGGCCGGCGGTAACGGACCTTGGTCTGCCGCAGCGGGCTGGTTACCAGGCTCTTGCTGGCCGCGCCCTTCGGGCAGAGCCGACCCCGCGAGATCGGGCTGTCCGGGTCGCCCTCGATCTGGCTGACCTGCCCGTCCTTGACGAACACCCGCTGACCGCAACCAACGGCGCAGTACGGGCAGACGGACCGGGCTACCGAGTCGGCGGTGTCGGTGCGAGCGGTGAGCGCCCGGGATCCGTCGGACTTGGCGGCGGCACCCCGACCGAGGGGGTCGGTGCCGGTGAGCTGGCGGTAGACCGGCCAGCCCTCGATCCAGCTGCGCACCCCCATTGCCGCACCTTCCCGACCAAGCACGCCAAATATGAACACTCTGACGTTAGATGAGGTGCCGGTCCGGTCGCAGCGGGATCACCAACAGTCATGCCTCCCCCGGCCTGATCGTGCGGGCCGGGAGAGGCACGAAGTACGGCGATGGTCAGTTCGGTTGGAGCTGACCGACGGGGTGCTCGCCGAAGGTCCGGTAACGGCGCAGCTCCCAGAACAGCCAGCCGATGCTGATGATCGCCAGCACGATGAAGACCAACGAGCCGGAGAACGTGTCCCAGAGGGTGTGCAGGACGACGACACCCAGGAACGTGCCGATGAACCCGAAGAGCCGGCGGGCGCTCGGGCTGGCCAACAGCGCCCACAGCGCGCCGGCGGTGAGCCCGGTCCAGGCGGTGTGACCGGCGGGCGCGGTCAGACCTCAGATGAACAGCGTCTGCTCCACCGCACCGATGTTGCCCTGCGAGCTCAGCAGCGCGCTGAAGGCGTAGCCCATCGTCTCCAGCGCGGCGAACCCCATGCCGGCGGCGATCCCGATGATCAAACCGTCGGAGGGCACCCGGCGACGACGCTGGGCCACCACGGTGAACAGCAGGACCACCGGGACGATCAGCTTCGCCGACTCCTCGATCAGCGCGACGAACAGCATCGGCAGCGTGCCGAGCCCGCGCAGGGTGTCGTACTCCAGCGTGCCGGCGACCACCGTGCCGATCACACCACCGAAGAACGCGGACGTCACCAGCACCGACGCCGGCACCTGCCATCGCCCGGTGCGCGCCTGCGCGAAGGTCAGGAACGTCAGCGGCACCAGCGTCGCCCCGAGCAGGATCAACGCCGGTACGAAGTTCGGGTTCTTGGTGCTGACGAGGGTCCGCAGCACCACCAGGTAAAGGATCAGCCCGACGACGAAGACTGGAACCCACGCCCACCGGCGCCAACGATCACCCATAGCGCGCAGTCTGGCGGACCAAGGTTCGAAGACCAGCCCCGGCGTCGAGGGGTGGCTCTCGAAACCCGCGAACAGGTGTACGCGCGTCTCAAGGACGATTACCAGGATCAGCCCACGCGGATCGGGCTCGACGGCGTGGTCGGTCCGTTGATCGTTGGCAGCTGAGCAGCTCGACACGCCGAGCATCGCGCTGCTGAGCTGCCGACGAACGTCTGCTCCGGAGGCCGATCGCCTCCCACCGGCCGCGCTCTGGTCACGACGGCGACTGGTCCGGCTGGTCAGAGCACGTGCACCAGCCGGAAGCGTTCGGTCACCACCATCGTGTCGTCGTCCACCGTGAAGTCGGGGTCGCCCAGTTCCTCGCGGACCTCCGCGCTGTTCCAGAACGTCTCGTGCCCCGCCCGCCACTGCGCCACCGACTCGTCGCCCTCGCCCTCGTCCAGCGCGTGTCGCAGGTCGACGTCGGCGAGGCGGATCACCCGTACCTCGGTCAGTTCGATGGCCGCCACCCGCCGGCCTGCGGAGTCCACCACGGCGGAGAGTTGACCGACCTCGGGCAGCGGCTCGTTCGCGCACTCGTACCCGACCAGCAGGCCAGTGGTCGAGGTCTTCGCGCCGGACAGGATCGCGCCCACGAGCTTGTCCCGCAGCGGCCCCGGGAACGCGAATTCGGCCAGCGGAAGATCATCGAGGTCCATCAGCGGAGGGTACGCGACCCGGCGCGCCGCGAGGAACCGTCGTCGACCAAGCTGCCGGCGGCATGACACCGCGCGCCGGAGGAGGCGGCCGCCGTGAGTTGTTGGAGGAGACAGGTCTGACAGCGGACGAGCCGCACCCGCTGTGGAGTGGCCCGCGTCCGTACGAGCCCGGCTGTCCCCGTGCCCAGGCCAGCCACACCCGGCGGTCGTGGACAGTTACCGTTCGGGCGGAACGGTAACTGTCCGTCTCCTCGGGTGTCCCGTGCGCCCAGGTCCAGCCCGATCGGTGAGCAGAGCCGGGCCAGCGCCGCCTCCCCCCACACCGGCCTCGCAGGCGGTGCGGATCGCCACGAACCTGCGCTCCCTGCTCACCCCCACCACGCGGACGTCGTACGCGGGCGGCGGTGGTGATCGGATCGGACGGGTGGGACAGCGACCCGCCGGGCGAACTGGCGGCGGTGATGGCCCGGCTCGACGTCGAGACGAACCTCGATCATCCCCCTGCGAAGCGCCCCACCGCCATCAGTGATTCACCCGACCGACGCACTCGCCGTGGACGACGCGCGGCGGCACCGGCCTCGTCGCCCTCATCGATCCATTCAGGAGGAGAGTGCGAATTCCGGCGCATCGCCGTCATTGCATTCGGGTCGTCATCCGCTCACTCGATTGGGTGACCACGTATCGGGTGAATCTGCTCAGCCTTCGCAGTCTGCGATCGTCAGGCGCGGCCGGAACGCCACACCTGCACCTTCTGCACGCCGCACAACGGGGGAAATGAACATGCTTCGCGGAGAACGCCGATGGTTCACATCGGCGCTGGCGGCGGTCGGCACGTTGGTGGCCTCCTCCACGCTGGTGGTTGTGGCGTCAAGCCAACCCGCATTGGCGACCGTGCCGGGCCTGCCCGGAACCCCCCAGCCCGGCACTCCGATCTTCACTGAGGATTTCTCCAACGAGAGCGCGGCTGCTGCGCCGATTCGCATCGGCTCCTACACGGGATCACCAGGTTCCGTCTACGTGCCGGGGCCGGGTGGCAGCGGCGCGGACGGTGAGACCTATACGGCGGATCCCGCGTGGAGCCCCGGCGCGGGCGCGTGCAACGGCTGGATCATGCGGCAGGATTCGCCGCTGCCGCCCAACGGTGGTAGCCCGCCGATCACCAACAACGACCAGTGCGGTCGTTCAGACGCGTGGGGCCGGCTACAGGAAATGGCCCGTGACATGGGGCTGTTTCAGGGGCAGAGCGCTGAGGAGGCCGCCACTAACCAGGTACTCACCGAGTACACCAACAGCCCGACAGGCGCGCAGCTTCCCGGATACCAACTGGAGACCGACAACAACACCATCCCGGCGATCGGTGGCCATTTCTATGAGGTCTCGGCGATCTTCGCTGAGAGGAACTGCACCGTCCCCTCTGCCCAGCGGGCGCGGCTTCGGTTCGAGCTGCTTCTCAACGGCGTGCCGACGGTGCTCGCAGAGAACCTGAGCCCATGCACGGACCCCGGCGCCGAGATCATCAACAACACCTGGATAGCCCAACTGCGATCGCTGGCCCTGCAATTGTCGGTGGCTGACACACCGACCCTGGGCCTGCGCCTCTACAACGCGACCGCAACGGGCATAGGCAACGACGTCGCGTTCGACCTTCCGCAGATCGTCGACGTGACCCCACAGCTCGACAAGGCTTTCAGCCCGACCACCATCGGGCAGGGGCAGACGTCCACGCTGACGTTCACCATCACCAACACCAACGATCTGCAAGCCAAGAACGGGATGAGTTTCACCGACACCCTTCCCGCCAATGTGACCGCCACCGGGGTCAACAGCACCACGTGCTCGGGAGCCACCGTGACCGCGCCCGCCGGTGCCACGTCTGTCGACTTCGCCGGCAACATAGATCTGGGTGTCGCCTCCTGCATGATCTCCGTCCAGGTGACCAGCACTGTCGTCGGCTCGTACACCAACACCGGATGCGTCGCACCGGACGGCTCCACGATCCCCGGCTGTGAGAGCAACTTCCCCACCATCGTCGGTATCAACCCGCCTGGCTCCGCCACCCTCACCGTCATCCCGACAGTGGATCTGGCTGTGGTGAAGACCGGGTCCTCAAGCCCGTACGTGCCAGGCGCGCCGTTCTCCTACACGGTCACCGTGACCAACGGCGGCCCGTCCGACGCGGTCGGGGCGACCCTGACCGACCCACTGCCGGCACCATTGGCCGGGTTCACCTGGACCTGTACGGCGTCCGCCGGTAGCACCTGCACCGCGTCCGGCACGGGAAGCATCGACGACACGATCACCGTCCTGGCGGGTGGGACGGTGACCTACACGATCGGCGGAACCGTGCCCTCCGGCACCACCGGCGACCTGACCAACACCGCCACCCTCACCCCGCCGGACGGCGTGTCCGACCCGGACTGCACCCCGAACTGCTCCTCGACGGTCGTGACCCCGGCGGCCCTGACGGTGGACCTCGCCGTCGTGAAGACGGCGTCCCCAAGTCCGTACGTGCCAGGCGCGCCGTTCTCCTACACGGTCACCGTGACCAACGGCGGCCCGTCCGACGCCGTCGGGGCGACCCTGACCGACCCACTTCCCGCACCATTGGCCGGGTTCACCTGGACCTGTACGGCGTCCGCCGGTAGCACCTGCACCGCGTCCGGCACGGGCAATATCAACGACACGATCACCGTCCTGGCGGGTGGGACGGTGACCTACACGATCGGCGGAACCGTGCCCTCCGGCACCACCGGCGACCTGACCAACACCGCCACCCTCACCCCACCCGACGGCGTCTCCGATCCGGAATGCACCCCGAACTGCTCCTCGACGGTCGTGACCCCGGCGGCCCTGACGGTGGATCTGGCAGTGGTGAAGACCGCATCACCCAGCCCCTACGTGCCGGGCGCAGCCTTCTCCTACACGGTCACCGTCACCAACGGCGGACCTTCCGACGCCGTCGGGGCGACCCTGACCGACCCACTTCCCGCACCGCTGGCCGGATTCACCTGGACCTGTACGGCGTCCGCCGGTAGCACCTGCACCGCGTCCGGCACGGGCAATATCAACGACACGATCACCGTCCTGGCGGGTGGGACGGTGACCTACACGATCAGCGGAACGGTGCCGTCGGGCACCACCGGCGACCTCACCAACACCGCCGCCCTCACCCCACCGCCCGGCGCGACTGACCCCGACTGCACCCCCAACTGCTCGTCGACAGTGGTCACCCCCGCCGGACCAGTGGTCGACCTGGCCGTCGTGAAGACCGCGTCCGCCAACCCATACATTCCGGGCGCAGCCTTCTCCTACACGGTCACCGTCACCAACGGCGGACCCTCCGACGCCGTCGGGGCGACCCTGACCGACCCACTGCCCGCACCGCTGGCCGGATTCACCTGGACCTGTGAGGCATCCACCGGAAGCACCTGCACCGCCTCCGGCACGGGCAGCATCAACGACACCATCACCGTCCTGGCCGGTGGGACGGTGACGTACACGATCAGCGGAACCGTGCCTTCAGGCACCACCGGCGATCTGACCAACACCGCCACCCTCACCCCACCCGACGGCGTCACCGACACGGACTGCACCCCGAACTGCTCTTCCACAGTCGTGACCCCGGCGGCACTGACGGTGGATCTGGCTGTGGTGAAGACCGCGTCCCCCAGTCCCTACGTGCCAGGCGCGCCCTTCACCTACACCGTCACCGTCGCCAACGGCGGCCCGTCCGACGCGGTCGGGGCGAACCTGACCGACCCACTGCCCGCACCGCTGGCCGGGTTCACCTGGACCTGTACGGCATCCGCCGGTAGCACCTGCACCGCGTCTGGGACGGGAAGCATCGACGACACGATCACCGTCCTGGCGGGTGGGACGGTGACGTACACGATCAGCGGAACCGTGCCGTCAGGCATCACCGGCGATCTGACCAACACCGCCACCCTCACCCCACCCGAGGGCGTCACCGACCCGGACTGCACACCGAACTGCTCGTCCACGGTCGTGACACCGGCGGCACTGACGGTGGACCTGGCAGTGGTGAAAACCGCTTCCCCTAGCCGTTACGTGCCGGGCGCACCCTTCACCTACACGGTCACCGTCACCAACGGCGGACCCTCCGACGCCGTCGGGGCCAACCTGACCGACCCACTGCCCGCACCGCTGGCCGGATTCACCTGGACCTGTACGGCATCCACCGGAAGCACCTGCACCGCCTCCGGCACCGGCAGCATCAACGACACCATCACGGTCCTGGCCGGTGGGACGGTGACGTACACGATCAGCGGAACCGTGCCGTCAGGCATCACCGGCGATCTGACCAACACCGCCACCCTCACCCCACCGGGCGGTGCGATCGATCCGGACTGCAGCCCCAACTGCTCGTCGACAGCGGTCACCCCCGCCGGACCAGTGGTGGACCTCGCCGTCGTGAAGACGGCAACGCCGAACCCCTACGTGCCAGGCACACCGCTGACCTATGCGGTGACCGTGACCAACGGTGGGCCGTCCGACGCGGTCGGTGCGACCCTGACCGACCCGCTTCCCGCGCCCCTGGCCGGGTTCACCTGGACCTGCGCGGCATCCGTCGGAAGCACCTGCACCGCCTCGGGCACCGGCAGCATCAACGACACCATCACCGTCCTCGCGGGCGGGACGGTGACGTACACGATCAGCGGAACCGTGCCCTCCGGCACCACCGGCGATCTCAGCAACACCGCCACGCTCACCCCACCCGAGGGCGTCACCGACCCAGAGTGCACACCGAACTGCTCCTCGACGGTCGTGACCCCGGCGGCACTGACGGTGGACCTCGCCGTCGTGAAGACGGCATCCCCGAGCCCGTACGTGCCGGGCGCACCGCTGACCTACACGGTCACCGTGACCAACGGCGGACCGTCCGACGCCGTCGGGGCGACCCTGACCGACCCACTGCCCGCACCGCTGGCCGGATTCACCTGGGCCTGTGAGGCATCCACCGGAAGCACCTGCACCGCCTCGGGCACCGGCAGCATCAACGACACCATCACCGTCCTGGCGGGTGGGACGGTGACGTACACGATCAGCGGAACCGTGCCCTCCGGGACCACCGGCGATCTGACCAACACGGCCACGCTCACTCCACCGGCAGGCGCCTCCGATCCGGAATGCACGCCGACCTGCTCGTCGACCGTGGTGACCCCGGCCGCGCTGACCGTGGATCTGGCAGTGGTGAAGACCGCATCACCCAGCCCCTACGTGCCGGGCGCACCCTTCACCTACACCGTTACCGTCACCAACGGCGGACCTTCCGACGCCGTCGGGACGAATCTGACTGACCCACTGCCCGCACCGCTGGCCGGTTTCACCTGGACCTGCGAAGCATCCGTCGGAAGCACCTGCACCGCCTCGGGCACGGGCAGCATCAACGACACCATCACCGTCCTCGCGGGCGGAACCGTGACGTACACGATCAGCGGAACCGTGCCCTCGGGCACCACCGGCGATCTGACCAACACGGCCACGCTCACCCCACCACCCGGCGCGATCGACCCGGACTGCACTCCCAACTGCTCGTCGACAGTGGTCACTCCCGCCGGACCAGTGGTGGACCTCGCTGTGGTCAAAACCGCAAACCCAAGCCCCTACGTGCCGGGCGCACCCTTCACCTACACGGTCACCGTCACCAACGGCGGACCCTCCGACGCCGTCGGCGCGAACCTGACCGACCCACTGCCCGCACCGCTGAGCGAATTCAGCTGGACCTGCGCGGCATCCACCGGAAGCACCTGCACCGCCTCGGGCACCGGAAACATCAACGACACCATCACCGTCCTCGCCGGCGGAACAGTGACCTACACGATCAGCGGAACCGTGCCCTCCGGCACCACCGGCGATCTCAGCAACACCGCCACGCTCACCCCGCCCGCCGGAGCCTCGGATCCGGAATGCACTCCGAGCTGCTCGTCTACCGTGGTGACACCGGCGGCACTGACGGTGGACCTGGCAGTGGTGAAGACGGCATCCCCAAGTCCGTACGTGCCAGGTACGCCCTTCACCTACACCGTCACCGTCACCAACGGCGGACCCTCCGACGCCGTCGGGGCCAACCTGACCGACCCACTGCCCGCACCACTGGCCGGATTCACCTGGGCCTGCGAAGCATCAGCCGGAAGCACCTGCACCGCCTCGGGCACGGGCAATATCAACGACACGATCACCGTCCTGGCGGGTGGGACGGTGACGTACACGATCAGCGGAACGGTGCCGTCGGGCACCACCGGCGACCTCACCAACACCGCCACCCTCACCCCACCCGAGGGCGTCACCGACCCGGACTGCACGCCGACCTGCTCGTCGACAGTGGTCACCCCAGCCGCGCTGACCGTGGACCTGGCAGTGGTGAAGACCGCATCCCCAAGCCCCTACGTGCCGGGCACGCCCTTCACCTACACGGTCACCGTCACCAACGGCGGACCTTCCGACGCCGTCGGGGCGACCCTGACCGACCCACTGCCCGCACCGCTGGCCGGTTTCACCTGGACCTGCGAAGCATCCGCCGGAAGCACCTGCACCGCCTCCGGCACGGGCAGCATCAACGACACCATCACCGTCCTCGCCGGCGGAACAGTGACCTACACGATCAGCGGAACCGTGCCCTCCGGCACCACGGGAGACCTCAGCAACACCGCCACGCTCACCCCACCGCCCGGCACGATCGACCCGGACTGCACCCCCAACTGCTCGTCTACCGTGGTCACCCCGGCCGCTCCCACCGTGGATCTGACGGTGACCAAGACGGCAACCCCGAGCCCATACGTGCCAGGCACCTCGCTGACCTACACGGTCACCGTGACCAACGGCGGCCCGTCGGACGCGGTCGGGGCCAACCTGACCGATCCACTGCCCGCACCACTGGCCGGATTCACCTGGACCTGCGCGGCATCCGCCGGAAGCACCTGCACCGCCTCGGGCACCGGCGACATCAACGACACGATCACGGTCCTGGCCGGTGGGACCGTGACCTACACGATCAGCGGAACCGTGCCGTCCGGGACCACCGGCGATCTCAGCAACACCGCCACCCTCACCCCACCGGGCGGTGCGATCGATCCGGACTGCAACCCCAGTTGCTCGTCGACGGTCGTGACCCCAGCCGCGCTGACGGTGGATCTGGCAGTGGTGAAGACCGCATCACCCAGCCCCTACGTGCCGGGCACGCCCTTCAACTACACCGTGACCGTCACCAACGGCGGCCCGTCCGACGCCGTCGGCGCGAACCTGACCGACCCACTGCCCGCACCACTGGCCGGATTCACCTGGACCTGCGAAGCATCCACCGGAAGCACCTGCACCGCCTCCGGCACGGGCAGCATCAACGACACCATCACCGTCCTGGCCGGCGGGACCGTGACGTACACGATCAGCGGAACCGTCCCGCCGGAGACCGCGGGCGACCTGACCAACACCGCCACCCTCACCCCACCCGAGGGCGCAACCGACCCGGACTGCACGCCGACCTGCTCGTCGACGGTCGTGACCCCCGCCGCACCCACCGTCGGCCTCGCTGTCGTGAAGACAGCAACCCCGAGCCCCTACGTGCCGGGTGCACCGCTGACCTTCACAGTGACCGTGACCAACCGGGGACCATCCGACGCGATCGGCGCGAACCTGACCGACCCACTGCCCGCACCACTGGCCGGATTCACCTGGACCTGCGCGGCATCCACCGGAAGCTCCTGCACCGCGTCGGGCACCGGCAGCATCAACGACACCATCACCGTCCTCGCGGGCGGAACCGTGACCTACACGATCAGTGGAACAGTGCCGAAGGGCACCGCTGGCGACCTCACCAACACCGCCACCCTCACCCCACCCGACGGCGTCACCGACCCGGACTGCACACCGAACTGCTCCTCGACGGTGGTCCTCACCGGTCCGATTCCGCCCATGCCGGTCACGGGTGGCCGTCTGACAGCCATCGCCGCACTTGGAGCCTCTGTCGCCGCCCTCGGTGTTCTCCTCGTTGGCGGCCTGGCCCTGATACGCCTACGCACTCGCCGCGAGCCCTGACCATGGTCGCCGCCGCCTGGCCCCGGAATCCGCTTGTCCAGGCGTCGGTGCGGGCCTATCGTCGTCACGCGCCTTCCGGTGCGCAGGCAACGGCTACTTCCGCTCTCAACGGGGAGACGTGGGTTCGAATCCCACCGCCATCTCAGGTGGCGTCGACCAGCGGCCCAGGTCACCTTGGCCCGCAAGGGCCAGTCGCCGTCGCCGCTTCGATCTCGGGAGACGCACTCACGCCGCACACCGGTGCGACGGACACGGTTACTTCTTGGTGAAGGTCCCGCGAGGGACCCGCGGTTCGAGCCCGCAACACCGTGTCCAATCTGATCTCTGGTGTGCGGCGTTACCACCTTCCCCGCTCGCAAGATCGTAAATCCGTTGCCCCGCTGCCGCCGCCGTCGCTACGGTCGTGCCCGCACTTCCCGGTGCGCAGATGACGGTTGCCTCTGAGGGGTTCAGACCCCGGTGCAGGACCGTCCGTCATCGACCTGGACCTCGGCACGCGCGACCACACCGCAAACCCTGTGCGCTGGCAGCGGCCATGGGTGGCGTATTCGAGCTGATTGACGTGGGGGACGTCATGGCCAAGTTCAACATCAAGCTGCGCAAGGGCCGTCGGCAGCCGATGGCCGCCCAGGGCGCGCCCGGCTTCGCCCGTGAGCCGCGCGTCGAGCTGTTCCTGCTCGGTGTCTCCGCCATGGTCGGCGAGGACACCTTCTACGAGGGCGCTGCGGGCCGGGACGCTCGCTTCCGGGACCTGGTCGCGACCGTCGCCGTCGCCGATCCGGACTGGTTCGCTCGCTTCGTACCGTGGCTTCGGTCCGGCGCCATGATGCGCTCGGCGGCCGTGGTGGCGGCTGTCGAGGGCGCTCGCGCCCAGGTCGCCGCACAGATTCCTGGTTCGCGGACGGTCGTGGATGCCGCGTTGCAGCGTGCGGACGAGCCCGCGGAGGCTCTGGCGTACTGGCTGGCTCGCCATGGCCGGAAGCTCCCCAAGCCGGTGAAGCGGGGCATCGCCGACGCGGCGGTCCGGCTGTACACCGAGCGGAGTCTGCTGAAGTACGACTCCGTCGGCGGCACCGTGCGCTTCGGCGACGTCATCGACCTGACCCATCCCACAGCGAAGGACGACCGGCAGGGCGACCTGTTCCGGTACGCGCTGGACCGGCGGCACCGGCGGGACAATCCGTTGCCGGCGTCGCTCCGGATGGTGGCGGCACGAGATGCGCTCATGGCGCTGCCCGTCGAGCAGCGCCGGGAGGTCACCGATCCGGCGGTGCTGGGCGCGGCCGGCATGACGTGGGAGGCCCTGGCCGGCTGGCGACAGAGCGCGATGGACGCCTCGGCGTGGGAGTCCGTCATCCCGACCATGGGTTACCTGGCGTTGCTGCGCAACCTGCGCAACTTCGACCAGGCCGGGGTCAGCGACACCGTGGCGGAGACGGTTGCGGCCAAGCTCTCCGATCCAGCACAGGTCGCCGCCTCCCGGGTGCTGCCGATGCGCTTCCTGTCGGCGTACAACGCCGCACCGAGTCTGCGGTGGGCGTACCCGCTGGAGAAGGCCCTGCAGCATGCCCTGGCCAACGTGCCTGCTCTGGACCGACGGACGCTCATCCTCATCGACACGTCAGGGTCGATGCAGAGTCCGTTCAGCAAGGACGGCACGTTGCTCTGCTGGGACGCCGCGACGGTGTTCGGCCTTGCGCTGGCCGCCCGGGCGCGAACGGCCACTGTGGTGTCGTTCTCCCATGACAGCCGGGTGTTTCCGTCGGTGGCGGGCGAGTCGGTGCTCGCGGGGGTACGGCGGTTCAAGGACGACGGCTACTTCTTCGGCATGGGCACCGACACCGAGAAGGCGGTACGGCAGCACTACGACCGGCACGACCGGGTCGTCATCCTCACCGACGAGCAGGCCCACTGGCACAACGCTTCGGACGTCGCCGCAGCGGTGCCCGCCGAGGTTCCGGTGTACACCTGGAACCTCGCCGGTTACCGGATCGGGCACACGCCGACCGTGGCGAACCGGCACACCTTCGGCGGGTTGTCCGACGCCGCGTTCGCGATGATCCCGCTCATCGAGGCCGGCAGTCACGAGCGGTGGCCCTTCTGACGCCGGCTACCGCCGCTTCGGGTCGCGATGCGGCGGTGGCCGGCGCGACCCGCCGCCGGACACGCAGTACACGTCGCCGGAGTTCGCGTCGTGCGGCAGTGCGGCCAGGTGCGTGGTCATGTCGGTCGCGGAGACCCAGCGTTGGAACGTCATCGACTTGTCGTCGCCCAACGCCACGTCGAAACCGTCGAAGCCGAGCGCGGTCAGCCGATCGAGACACCGGTGGGCGACCGGGCGCGCGATCGTGGTGAACTCGAACGAGAGCGCCGGCAGCGGGCGGGTCAGCCCGGCCAGCACCTCGTCCTCGAAACCCTCCACGTCGATCTTCGCGAACGTCGGCACGCCATACTCGGCGATGAGCGCGTCGACGGTGACCACCGGGACCTCGATGTCGGCGTCCCACACCTCGCCCTCCCACCCGCCCGCGCCCTCCGCCGCCCGCACGAAGTCGGGCGAGGCGGTGGACACCGTGGGATTGGCGGAGTTGACGTGGAACCGGGTGCTACCGGGGGTCGCCCCGCAGACCGCTTCGACGAGCGTCACCTGGTCGTCGTCGGCGTAGATGGCCCGCAGGGCGCGGAGGCACAGCGGCTGCGGCTCCACGGCGACCACCCGCGCCCCGAGGCGACGGAAGCTGGCGATGTGGTCGCCCACGTGCGAGCCGACGTCGAAGACGAGGTCGCCCTCGGCGACGAACCGGGAGTAGAAGGCGTCCATCCGCGCGTCGCGCTCGGCGTCGCCGTAGTAGACGTCCAGCGATCGGTGTAGGAGGGACATCGCAGGGTCGGTCCTGAGCGCGGCGATCCTGGTGTCGGTGGCAGCCGTCATCTGTCTGAGTCCAGTCCGTGAGGTTGGCCGGGCTTACGGCCCGAAGGCGGTCAGGAAGCGGTCCCGGAAGGTGTCCATCCGCCAGACCGGTGCCTGCGGACCGGGCTTGAGCCCGTCCTGCCAGCCCCACCCGGAGATCCGGTCCAGGACGGCCCGGTCCCGGGTGATGATCGTGATCGGGACGTCGTGGCTGGCGTTCTCGCCGGTGACGACCGCGGCGGGCTGATGGTCGCCGAGGAAGATGAACACCAGGTCATCGTCGCCGTAGGTCTGCACGTAGGAGATGAGCGCGTTCAACGTGTACTCGATGGAGTGCCGGTAGTCCGCGCGGATCTGTTCGGTGTTGCGTCGCTTGTCGTCGGACTCCTTGGCGGTCCCCTTGAAGATCGCCCCGTTGCCGATGGCGGCCCAGTCGACCAGGTCCGGGACGGGCGTCCACGGCGCGTGGCTCGACACCAGCGCGAGTTCCGTCATCGTCGGGTTGCCGTCGCGCGTCGCCTGCTCCAGGCGCCGCCAACTGGCGAGGGTGTACTGGTCGGGCATGGTGCCGAAGCTGAACTTCGGTCCCCGGTACGCGAGCTTCCTGGCGTCGTAGAACCGGTCGTAGCCGAAGAAGGAGCCTTCCGGCCACGGTTTGCTGACGGCGGGCATCACGCCCACGGTCTGCCAGCTCGCCCGGCGGAAGGCGCCGTTGAGGGTCATCCGGTCACTCGCCAGCAGGGTGCGGTGCCGCTGGTCGTTGTCCACCCAGAGGCCGGAGAGCAGCGTGTCGTGGGCGAGCCAGCTACCGCCGCCGAACGTCGGTGAGGTGAGGAAGCCGCTCTGCGCGGCGAACCCCGCCGCGTTCAGCCGGCTGGTCCCGCCGTCGAGGACCGCACCGACCTGTGGGGCGAACTCCGGGTCCTCGACGGCATCGCGGCCATAGCTCTCCACGAAGGAGATGACCACGTTCTTGCCGCGCAGCGCGGTGAGCAGTTGGTCGCCGGAAGTCTGCGCGAACCGGTCGTCGTCGAGCAGCGCGGCGAACTTCTCCCGGTCGTCGAGTCGCAGGCGCACCTGGAAGCCGTGGCCGTTGGTGAGCGTGGTCGCGGACGTGTCGGCGACCGTCACGCCTTCGACCAGCCGCACGTTGAACGCGGCGCAGACCACCCAGACGACCACCAGCGCCGCCACGGTCCGGGTGGTCCCGGCGCGGTGCCGGATCACCAGCCCGCGCAGTCGGCGCATCGACAGCGTGACCAGGGTGGGCAGGCCCACCGCCACCACCGCCAGCGCGATCGCCACGCCGATGGCGGCGGGCCGACCGTACGACTCGCTGAGGAACGCGAAACCCTCGTCGAGCAGCGCCCAGTCGAGCACCGGGTCGAAGGCCCGACTGAGCGATGCGGTGAACCCCAGGTCGAACAGCTTGAGCAGGCCGAGCAGGCCGAGGGCCACGCCGGCGAGGGTGGCGACGAACCGGCTCGCGCGCGGCGGCAGGGCGAGCAGGAGGGCGACGGCGAGCAGCGCCTCCAAAGGGATCCGCACGAACGCGCCGGGGCTGAACCGGCCGAAGTCGTACGGCAGGGTGAGCACGAGCAGCACCAGCAGCACGGCCAGCAGGGTGACCAGTCGGGCCACGATGGAGCGGCTCGGCCGACCCTCGGGTGCGGTGCCGTCGGTGTCGGTGCCGTCGGTGTCGTCCGACAGTTCGCCCCTCATCGCCCTCCGTCCCTGGCTCGGCAGCTGACGTACGCGCGTCAAGAGCGACAACCCGGGCATCCTTCCATGATCTTCGTTGGGTGCGGCATCCGGGCGGTTCAGACGCGGGCGGTCCCGCGTCGGGCCACGGCGACCGGCCGGTGCTCCGGCCAGGGCCGCACATCCGTCCTGCCGTGGCCCAGACCGGCCAGGCCCGCGCCCGCGCTCGGGGCGCTGTGGCTCGGCTGGTTGCCCGCGTGGGCCATCGCGTTCGACCCGTGTGCGACGCCCGCCAGTTGGTCGACCGCGTCGTGGACGAGAGCGCGGCGAAGGTGACGGGTCGTCCACAGCCATCTGACGTCCCGCCCGAACGACTCGACCAGCAGCGCCAGTGACGCCACCAGGACGACTGTGGTCAGCGGACCGGGCAACGCGTCACCCATCGCCACCGTCAGCACCACGCCCTGGACCGCGGCGACGACCTTGCGCCAGTAGCGCGGCGGCAGCGAGCCGCGCATCCAGTCCAGCACCCAGCTCGCGGCGACGAAGACGTACCGCATCGCGCCGATCGCGAGCACCCAGGCACCCGTCGAGGGGGTCACGTACAGGCAGAGCACCAGGACCAGGAAGGAGTCGATCTCCATGTCGAAGCGTGCACCGAGCTCGCTGGACGTCCCGGTGCGGCGGGCCGTGTATCCGTCCACCGCGTCGAGGGCCAGCGCCACGCTGGTGAGGACGACCATCAGCGTGACCGGTGCCGGCCGGGTGAACGAGTCCGCGGCCAGGGCCGTCACGCCGCCGACGAGGATCGCCCGGCTCAGGGTCACCCGGTCGGCCGGGCTCAGATCAGGAGCGCCCGCGCGGGACATCCCCCGGCTGAGCAGGGCGCACAGGACCACTCCGTAGACCAGCCCGGCCGTCCACCCGACAGGGCCGAGGCCGACCGTCTGCGCGAGCACCGCCAGCACACCGATCTGCGCGAGCAGTCCGATGACCGGACCCGTTCGAACCGTTGACATCGCGCCTCCGTGACTCCAGTGGGGTGACCCTGACCGTCATCACGGAAAACATGACCGATCGGTTCATTCTGAACGAGCCTCACCATGTATACGGAGGGACGTGCCCCGCCGGATGCGGATTAGTCGTCGCAGTGAGTGCAGCCGTCGCAGCCGACGACGCCCCGGACGCGACGACGGGTGTTCAGGTCAGGTCACGTCGGCCGCGGACGTGCCGAGGGCGTGGAGCGTGGCGGTGGTCACCGGGTCGGCCGGGAAGAACGCCTCGACGGCCAGCCCGGAGACGGTGACGTCCAGCGGAGTGCCGAAGAGGGTGGTCGTGCTGACGAAGGACAGCTCCCGGTCACCGTGGCGGTACCGAAGTGGGATGACGACATGGGACAGGTCGTCGCCCTCCGGTGCCGCGACATCGTCACCGCCGGGATAGCCACGAAGCTCCTCGAGCAGGTCGGACAGGGCGGCGTCGTTGGTTGCCAGGGTCTGCTGGCGCAACCGTCCAAGCAGGTGGCCCCGCCACTGGGAGAGGTTGACGATTCGCGGGGCCATACCGCCGGGGTGCAGGGTGAGCCGCAGCACGTTGATCGGCGGGGCAAGTAGGTGGGGGTCGGCGCCGGCAGTGAACAGGGCCACTGCGGGGTTGGCCTCGACGAGGTGCCAATGTCGGTCGACGAGCGCTGCGGGGTACGGGCTGTGTCCGTCGAGGATCTGCCGTATCGCTGCCCGCAGCGGGGCCAGTTCCGGGTCGGTCAGCTGGTGGCTGGGGTAGGCGGGGGCGTATCCGCCGGCGAGCAGCATGGTGTTGCGTTCTGCCAGCGGAATGTCGAGCTGCTCCGCCAGCCGCAGGATCAGTTCCGGGCTCGGCCGGGATCGCCCGGTCTCCACGAAGCTCAGATGACGGGCCGACACCCCCGCCTCGATCGACAGGTCGAGTTGACTCATTCCGCGAGTTCGGCGCCACTCGCGCAGGAGTTCCCCCAGCGGTCGCCCCGGCCTGACCATGGTCGTCACACCCCGACCCTAGTGACCCCGCCTGTGTACGCCGCTTTACCTGCCACGTAATCGACAACTCGTACCGGCGCTCGCGATCATCGAATGCGGGCGACGACCCGACCGAAGACGAATGGAGAGTCATGACCGCGTACGCGCTTGCTCATCTGCGTAAGGCACCCCTGCATGCCGAGGTGCTGGAATACCTGGAGCGTATCCAGGCCACCCTCCTGCCCTTCGGTGGCCGGTTCATCGTCCACGGTGCGCCCGTCGAGGTGCTGGAGGGCGACTGGCCGGGCGACCTGGTCGTCATCGAGTTTCCGGACCTGAGCGGGGCACGCTCCTGGTACCGCTCCAGCGCGTACCAGGAGATCAAGCCCTTGCGGACGAGGCACCTCGCGGGCGAGGTGATCCTCGTCGAGGGAGTTGACGCCGACCACGACTCGTCGGCGATGGCTGCCGCGATCCGCCGGGCCGGTGGTCACTGACGACGGGGTCAGGACCTCGGCAGGGTGAGCACCTCGACGCCGTCCTCGGTGATGGCGATCGTGTGCTCGCTGTGCGCCGTCCGGCAGCCGGTCACGCTGCGCAGGGTCCAGCCGTCCGGGTCGGTGACGAGCGTGGCGGTGTCCGCCATGACCCACGGCTCCAGGGCCAGCAGCAGACCGGGGCGCAGGCGGTAGCCGCGGCCGGGCCGTCCGGTGTTGGACACGTGCGGGTCCTGGTGCATCGTCGAGCCGACGCCGTGGCCACCGAACTCGGTGTTGATCGAGTATCCCGCCGCGCCGAGGACCGAGCCGATGGCGTGGGAGATGTCACCGACGCGGACGCCGGGACCGGCGGCGGCGATGCCGGCGCTCAACGCGCGTTGGGTGGCGTCGATCAGCGCGACGCTCTCCGGCGGTTGGGCCTCGCCCACGATGAAGCTGATGGCGGAGTCGGCGACGACTCCGCCCAGGGAGACGGCGAGGTCGAGCGAGAGCAGGTCGCCGTCGGCGAGGGTGTAGTCGTGCGGCAGCCCGTGCAGCACGGCATCGTTGACCGAGGTGCAGATGTAGTGGCCGAACGGGCCGCGCCCGAAGGACGGCTCATAGTCGACGTAGCAGGACTGCGCACCGGCTTCGATGATCATGCTTTGCGCCCACGCGTCGATCTCCAGCAGGTTCGTGCCGACCACGCTGCGGCCCTTCAACGTCTGCAGGATGCCGGCTACCAGCGCGCCGGTGTCCCGGGCGCGCGGCAGGTCGGTGGGGCTCAGGATCTCGATCATGCGGGGCCTTCCTCACACCAATAAGTATCCCGGCCATATTATCCCGGTACTAGAATCGGGTCATGGTCAGGTTGCCGCTCACTCCTGCCGAGGTCGAACGCGGACAGCGCCTCGGCGCCCTCCTGCGTCGAGCCCGCGGGGAGCGCTCGATGCTCCTCACCGCGCTGGACGCGGGTGTCTCACCGGAGACGCTCCGGAAGATCGAGTCCGGTCGCATAGCAACTCCCGCCTTCCCGACCATCGCCGCGATCGCCGACGTCCTCGGCCTCTCCCTGGACGCGGTGTGGTCGGAGATCAACCACACCGACGAGGGGGCCGGGCTGTCAGGACCACGTCGTGACACGGTCGAGCGACTGGCCTCGTAAGGGCCGACTCCGTCGCGCCTCCCCCGACATGCCGTGCAGCACAAGGAGCTGGTCCCGGTCGATGAACGACCGGGACCAGCGGGTGACGCGTTCAGGAGGCCGCGATGCCCTCCATGCCGATGCCGTCGGTGAACTTCGGCAGACCCTCGACGGTGGTGACGAGCTTCAGCGAGCCGTCCTCGTGCACCTCGTAGCCCTGCACGTTGCCGGCGGTGGCATTCTGCACGTACAGGAAGCCGTCGCTGGTGGTCATGTCGATCGACCCGCCGCCGGTGTCCGCGGCGACGGCCTCGACGAGTTCGAGCTTGCCGTGGTCGTTGACCCGGTAGGAGCTGATGGTGGAGGTGCCGGCGTTGGCGACGTAGAAGTAGTCGCCGACGCGCTGGATCCAGCACGTCGCCTGCTGGCCGTTGGGCACCGACGGCCCGATCTGGTCCAGCGCGCCGTCCTCCTCCAGCTCGAACCGGCTGACCGCGTTCGCCCCGGACTCGGTGACCAGCAGCGTGTCGTCAGTGTCGAAGGTGAAGCCGAACGGGGTGTTGCCCGCGTCGCTGATGACCGGGTTGCGGGCCAACTCGCCGTGGCGACCGATCTCGTAGCTGAACATGACGTTGGCGGCCTTGGTCGACACCAGGACGAACTCGCTGTCCGGGTCGATCTTGACCTGTGCGGGCGCGGTGCCGAACGCGGGCGGGTTGCCGTTGTGCAGCCCGAGTGAGCGGTTGGCGTCCTCGATCCGGGACAGACGTCCCTTGTGCAGCTCGAAGCCCTGCACCGACCCCTCGCCACCGGCGTTGAGCACGTAGACCAGGTCGCCCCGGGCCGCGATGCTGACGGGCAGCAGACCTCCGGACCAGATGACCTGGAGCTTGTGCAGCTTGGTGCCCTCGACGCCGAAGACGGTGACCGTGTTGCTGCCGGCGTTGACGGTGAAGAGCAGCCCCTTGTGGTAGGTCAGAGACCCCTGCGAGGCCAGCGCGTCCAACGGCGCGCCGATGGTGAACCCGCCCAGGCCGCCGGTCTCGTACTCCCCCGCCTTGGTGAGACGGCCGTCCTCGTCGCGGTCGTACACCTTGACGGTGTTGCCCTCGGCCTTGTTGGTCTGGACGAAGACCGCGCCCTCCTCGCCGTACTGGTGATCACCTCCCTTGCGGTCGTCGTGGTACCCGGGGCCACCGCCGTCGGCGAAGGCGGTCCCGGGGATCGAACCGACGCTGGTCAGACCCGCCAGGAGGGCTGCCGCGAGCGCGATGCTGAGCTTCATCACTGACTCCTTATGCACCCGAAGGGAGGAATACGAGTTTTCCTCTCCTTCGAAGCAATCGGAGAAGCTACGGGAGATTGCCTCGCTTACCCTAAAGCGGTAATTTTGCGCCTTTCCGTCGAATGAGGGGACCGCTGGGCGACTGTGCCGTATGACGAAACGGCTCGTCCCGGCAGGAACCCGGCGGCAGACTGCGGCCTGACCACGTGGCCTCCTACCCAGGGGGGAGGTCCCGCTCCGACCGGCGGCCGCGACCGGGGCCAGCGGTCGGACGCGACCGGCGGGCACGACCGCGACCATCTACAGACATGACTATCGACCTGCGCCGGGCGGCACGCTGGCACCGCCCACTGATGTTCTTCGTGTACGCGATGGCGGTGCTCGCCGTCGTCTGCGCGGTCGGCGTTCTCGTCGACCCACGCGTCCTGGTCGGCGCGCCGATCTGGCTCAAACCGTTCAAGTTCGCGGTGTCCTTCGTGCTGTACGGCGCGACTCTCGCCTGGATGCTCACCCTGCTGCCGCGACGCAGTCGAGCCGCCGAGTGGGCCGCCACAGTCATCGTCGCGATGTCGCTGGTCGAGATGGTGGTGATCGTCGGTCAGGTGGTACGTGGGCAGACCAGCCACTTCAACGGCACCTCCGCCCTGAACAGCGCACTGTTCTCGGTGATGGGCGCGGCGATCATGGTGCTGTTCCTCGCGCACCTCGTGGTCGGCATCGTGGTGCTCATCCGGCGGATCCCGGACCGGGCCGCCGCGACGGCCGTCGGGTGGGGGCTCGGCCTGTCGCTGCTCGGCATGCTCGCGGCGGTGCCGATGGTGCTCCCCATGCAGGAGCCGGGAATCGACGGTATCTCCGGGGCGCACAGCGTCGGCGTGGTCGACGGTGGGGCGGGTCTGCCGGTTGTCGGCTGGAGCACCACGGGCGGTGACCTGCGGATCGGGCACTTCGTGGGGCTGCACGCCCTGCAGGCCCTGCCGATCCTGGCGATCCTGCTGAGCCGGTTCGCCACGCGCTTGGACGAGCGCACCCGTGCCCGGTTGCTGGTCGTGGCGGGCGCGGCGTACGGCGTCCTCACTGTGCTGTTGACCTGGCAGGCGCTGCGCGGGCAGCCGCTGCTGCGGCCGGACGGCCTCACCCTCGCCGCGGTCGCTGCCCTGGTGGTCGCGACCGCGACCACCGGCGGGCTCGTGCTGGCGCGCCGTCGCCGACCGGAACTGGCGCTGGCGGCATGACCGAGGCGTTGTTCTCCCTGACCTTCGCGGTGGCCGCGCCGTTCTGGGCGCTGATGATCCTGCTGCCGCGCTGGTCGTGGACGGCCCGGATCATCGGCTCGCCGCTGATCGTGCTGCCGGTCGTGTTGATCTACGCGCTGCTGGTGCTGTCGACCTTCGGTGACGTGCTGCCGGCGGTGGCGTCGCCGACCCTGACCGGAGTTCGCGACCTGCTCGGCACGTCCGCCGGGGCGGCGGCGGGTTGGGCGCACATGATCGCGTTCGACCTGTTCGTCGGGCGGTGGGCGTGGTTGGACGGCAGGGAACGGGGGGTGCCGGCGCTGGTGATGGCTCCGGTGCTGCTGCTGACCATCCTGCTCGGACCGCTCGGCTTGGCCGCCTACCTCGCGGTCCGGACCCGGTGGCGGCGACCGACGATCGCCGCCACCGGCCCGCAGCGCCTAGGCTGACCGTCGTGAGCTGGCTGGGGCGACTGTTCGACCTGCGGGACACGCTCGTGCGGATGATGCTGCTCGACCTCACCGGGCTGTGCTACCTGCTTGTCGTCCCGCACTCCACCGGCACGCCCACGACGACACAGTGGATTCTCGCGGTGCCGGCGTTCACAGTGGCGCTGGCGGCGCACCGCCGACCGGTCGTCAACATGGTGGCGCAGGCCGCCCTGCTGGCGGTCGCCATCAGCCTGATCGACGACTTCACCATCAACCAGGTCGGCGCCAGTTGGGCGTTGTTCGAGATGACCATGCGGGCGCGCGGCTCCCGGGCCATCTGGCTGGCCGCGGCGCTGCTGGTGGTGGTGGACCTGACCGACTCGATCGGCGACCCGCCACGCCGGTTCGCCTCCGGAGTCGTCGGGCTCGCCGTGGAGGTCGGCGTGCCGGTGCTGCTCGGCCTCGTCATCCGCGCCAACCGGGAACTGAGTCGGCAGGCGTTGGAACGGGCCCTTGCCGAGCAACGCCAGCACGAGTCGGAGAGCCGCGCGGCACGCGCCGACGAGCGCAGTGCCATCGCCCGCGAGCTGCACGACGTCGTCGCGCACCACGTGGCGTCGATGGTCCTGCGGGTCGGTGTCGCCCGGCACGTGCTCACCGACCTGGACCCCCGGGTGGGCGAGGTCTTCGACGACGTGCACGGCACCGGCACCGCGGCCCTCGCCGAGCTGCGCCGGCTGGTCGCGGTGCTGCGAAACCCCGACGGGGTACGCGGCGATGCGGCGCTGACCGCGATCGAGCCCGCCGCGCTGCCGGCGGCGCTCGGCGCCTCCATCGACCGGGCCCGGCAGGCGGGTGTGACTGTGGAGGCCGATCTCGACCCGGCGATCGGTTCACTCGACGCGGTACGCGGTATGGCGGTGCTGCGACTGACCCAGGAGGCGCTGACCAACGTGGCCAAACACGCCGGGACGTCAGCGGTGGCGCGGCTCGTCGTCGCCGTTCGCGACGGCGCGGTGCACTGGGAGGTCGCCGACACCGGGCGCGGCGGGGTGCCGGCGGTTGTGCCGGCCGGCGGCGGGCACGGCATCACCGGGATGCGCGAGCGTGTCGAGGTCCTCGGCGGCCGGCTGGAGACGGGCCCGACCGACACCGGGTGGCGGGTGCGTACCGTCCTCCCGGCCGCGGCGGCCGCGTCCGCCGGGGCGGTGCCCCGCGAGCGTACGGCTCCGGCCGCGTCCCGCACGCCGGAGCCGGCGTGATCCGGGTGCTGCTGGTCGACGACCAGCACCTCATCCGGGCCGGGTTGCGGATGCTCTGTGCGGCCCAACCCGACATCGAGGTCGTCGGGGAGGCAGACAACGGCCGGGAGGCGGTCGCGCTCGCCGCCCGGTTCCTTCCCGACGTCGTCGTGATGGACCTGCGCATGCCGGGCGTCGACGGGATCACCGCGACCAGCCGGATCCTCGCCGAGCGCCCCGCCGCCCGCATCCTGGTGCTGACCACGTTCGGCGACGACGACCACCTCTATCCCGCCCTGACCGCGGGCGCCTGCGGGTTCCTGCTCAAGGACGCGCCCCCGACCGAGCTGCTGGACGGCATCCGCCGGGCCGCCGTCGGTGACAGCCCGTTCAGCCCGGAGGTGCTGCGACGTCTCGTGCAGCGCGCGGTGCACGCCCGTCCTGAGACACCACGGTCGGTGCAGGGCCTGACCGCCCGCGAGCAGGAGGTGCTGAACCTGGTCGCCGACGGCCTGTCGAACACCGAGATCGGGGACCGCCTCCACATCGGCGTCACCACGGTCAAGACCCACATCACCAGCCTGATGACCAAGACCGACAGTCCCAACCGGGTCCGTCTGGCCCTGTTCGCCCGGGGCGTCTGACGTCAGGCCCGCATCCGCGCGGACACGCCGATGACGAGCACCAGCGGCACGATCAGCAACGCCGGGGCGACGACCGGCAGGTGCAGGGCGACCAGTGCGCCGACGGCGGCGCCGACCATGAGGGCCAGCAAGACCTGGGCCTTGGGGCGCAGGCTGCCCCACGGGCTGCGCGCGGCGACGCCGGCGATCAGGCTGGTGAGGGTGCCGGTCAGGTACGTCGACGACAGGCCGGGCACGCCGAACCGTTGGATGGCACTGCTCTGCACGCCCAGCGCGACCGCCGACAGCATGAGCAGCGCGAGGTGGACACGCGCGTCGGGGGCGTGCAGCGTGACCTCCCAGACGACGAGGAACACGACGAACACCAGCAGCTCCAGGACGAGCGCCCAGGTGACCCGCCGGGGCCAGACCGGGTCGCCCGGTCGTGCCGAGCCGACGACGCGGGCACCGGCGAGGACACCGACGATGAAGCTGACAATGGCGCAGCCGGACGTCAGGGCCAGCTCGGCGTCACCTCGGCCCGCCGAGAGTCCGAGCAGGACCATGTTGCCGGTCATGACGCTGGCGAAGGCGCCGCCGAGGGAGAGGAACCCGATGGCGTCGGCGCAACCGGTCAGGAAGGTGAGCACGACGACGAGCGCGTGCCGTCGACGCAGGAGGCGCGGGTCCTGCTGAGCCGCGGGGCGGGGCTGGATGACGCTGGGCACTGTGCTCGACACGGTCGGCCACCCTCCAAGGATTGTTCTTCGTATACACTTTGTCCGGATGTGTTCACGGAGAGGCGACCAGGTGGCTGAAGATCTGCGGGACAAGCTCGGCGCGCAACACCTGCCGCTACGCGATCAGGTTCTCGCCGCCCTGCGCACCGCCATCATCGACGGCAACTACCTGCCCGGTGAACGGCTCACCGAGGACCGGCTGGCGGAAGACTTCGGCGTCTCCCGCAACCCCGTCCGGGAGGCCCTGCGCGTCGCCGAGGCGGAAGGCTTCGTCGTGATCCTCCCCCGCCGGGGAGCGGTCGTCGCCTCACCGAGCAGCGGCACCATCGCCGACATGTTCGCCGTCCGCGTACGCCTGGAGACGCTGGCCGCCCGGCTGGCCGCCGAGCGGGCGACCGCCGCGGACGTGGTGGCCCTGCGTGCCCTGCTGGACGAGGGACGCGAGGCGACGCAGCGGCAGGACCTGGCCCGGGTGGCCGAGCTGAACAGCACCCTGCACCTGCGCATCCTCCAGGTCAGCGGAAACCCCTGGCTGTCGTCGATCGCCAAGTCGCTCTACCTCCATGTCCAGTGGGTCTTCCGGCTCGGGGCGGCCGAACGCGCGCCACACTCGTGGGCCGAGCACATCCAGCTCGTCGACGCCATCGAGTCAGGCGACGGCGACCGCGCCGAGCGGGCCGCGCTCGACCATCTCGACGCGGCGTCCGCAGCGGCCCACGAGAACGCCGAAGGTGGCTACGGCGCCCGCTAACGCCCGCACGCGTAGCCCTGCATCCCCCGGGGGTTCGCACCGGCGGAGAGCACGCCCGTCGCCGGGTCGCGGCTCACCGCGCAGAGCCGACCGAGGCTCCACCCGTCGGTGACCCGCACCTCGTGCCCGTACGTCCACAGGGCGGCCAGCACCTCGTCGTCGAACCGGTCCTCCACCACCAGGACGCCGGGCTCCATGCTCCGTGGGTAGAACGACCCCGGCAGGCTGAGCGTGTGCCACGCCGGCGCGTCGATGGCCTCCTGAAGGGACTGGCCGCCGACGAGGTGCCGCAGCAGGAACGGCAACTGCCACTGGTCCTGCTGGTCGCCGCCGGGTGTCCCGCAGGCCAGCACCGGTTCCCCGTCGCGGTGCACCATCGTCGGGCTCAGCGTCGTACGCGGCCGGCGGCCGGGGGCCAACGACGAGGCCAGCCCCTCCTCCAGCCAGAACATCTGCAAGCGGCTGCCCAGCGGGAAGCCGAGTTCCGGGATGGTCGGCGAACTCTGCAACCAGCCACCACTGGGCGTTGCGGAGATCATGTTGCCCCACCGGTCGACCACGTCCACGTGGCAGGTGTCGCCACGGGTCACGCCGTCCGACTGCACTGTCGGCTCCCCCGTCGTCGCATCCGTCGGGTCGGTACGCCGGGCGGCGCCGGGTCGGACGTGGGCCGCCAGCCGTGGCAGCGCCCCGTCGGGACGCCCCGGCCGCAACTGCGCCGACGCGCGGTCACCGATCAGGGCCGCCCGCTCCCGCGCGTACTCCCGGGAGAGCAGCGCCTTGGCGGGCACCTCGACGTCGTCGCCGTACCAGGCCTCCCGGTCGGCGAAGGCGAGCTTGAGCGCCTCGACCTGGGCGTGCACACCATGGGCGGTCCCCGGGTCGTACGCGGTGGGGTCCTCGAGCGCGTCGAGGGTGGCCAGTGACTCCAGCAGGACCGGGCCCTGGCCCCAGAAACCCGTTTTCGCCACCGAGTAGCCGTGCCAGTCGAGGGTGGCGGGCGCCTCCCAGGTCGCCGAGTACGCGGCCAGGTCGTCACCGGTGATCAACCCGGCGTTCGGCCGACCGCTGGAGTCCTGGAACGGCTGGCGGCTGAACGCGTCGATCGCCTCGGCGACGAAGCCCGTACTCCAGGCGCGACGCGCCGCCTCGATCTGCGCCTCCCGGTCCGCGCCGGCCGCCTGGCCCGCCTCGACCAGCCTGCGCAGGGTGTCCGCGTACGCCGGGTTGGTGACCATCTCCCCGGCGGCGGGTGGCCGGCCGCCGCGCAGCCAGAGCGCGGCGGAGGTGGGCCAGTGTTCCTCGAACAGCGACCGCACGGCCGCCACGGTGTCGCCGACCCGGCCCACCAGCGGGTGTCCGGCGCCGGCGTAGCCGATCGCCGGCTCCAGCACCTCGGCGAGGGTGAGCGTGCCGTGCTCGCGCAGCAGCAGGAGCCAGGCGTCCACCGCGCCCGGCACGGCCGCCGCGAGCGGCCCGGCCCCCGGGATGAGGTCCATGCCGAGGGACCGGAAATGCGCGATGGTGGCACCGGCCGGCGCCGGCCCCTGACCGCACAGCACCTTCGGCCTCGGGTCCGCCGCGGTAGCCACGATGGCCGGTACCTCGCCGCCCGGCCCGTTCAGGTGCGGCTCGACGACGTGCAGGACGAACCCGGCGGTGACCGCGGCGTCGAAGGCGTTCCCCCCGCGTTCGAGGATGCCCATCGCCGCCTGGCTGGCGAGCCAGTGCGTCGAGGACACCATGCCGAAGGTGCCCTGGAGCGTGGGTCGGGTGGTGAACGTCATGACAACACCTCACTGGGATCTGCGGTGCGAACGTCGGGACCGGTGCCGTCCGGCAGGACCAGGTGGCACGCGGCCATGCCGTCGCCGATGGCCCTCTGCGCCGGCACCTCCGTCGCGCACCGGTCGAACGCGAGCGGGCACCGGGTCCGGAACCGGCAGCCGGACGGCGGGTCGAGCGCGGACGGCAGGTCGTCGCCGAGCAGCACCGGCTGACGCTCGCGTTGGCGCACCGGGTCCGCCACCGGCGCGGCGGACAGCAGCGCCTGCGTGTACGGGTGGGCGGGCCGGGCGAAGATCCGCTCGCGGCTGCCCTGCTCGACGAGTTGACCCAGGTACATGACGGCGATGTCGTCGGCCAGGTACTCGACCGCGGACAGGTCGTGGGTGATGAAGAGGCAGGCGAACCCGATGTCGCGTTGCAGGTCGGCGAGGAGGTTGAGCACCGACGCCTGCACGGAGACGTCGAGTGCGCTGGTGGGTTCGTCGGCGATGAGCAGCATGGGCTCGGAGATCAGTGCTCGGGCGATGCTGACCCGTTGGCGTTGCCCGCCGGACAGCTCGTGCGGATAGCGGCGTGCCACCTCGGCGCGCAGGCCCACCCGTTCGAGTTGGGGGGCGACGCGGGCGTCCCGGTCCCGCCGGGAGATCCGTTTGCCGGCCAGCCGCAGCGGCTCGGCCACGATGTCGCCCACCAGCATGCGGGGGTCCAGTGACCCGGCCGGGTCCTGGAAGACGATCGACACCGCGCCGCGATGGGGACGCAGTCGCCGTCGGGACAAGTGGGTGACGTCCATTCCGGCGATCCGGACCGTGCCGGCGGTCGGCTCGACGAGCCGCACCACGCATCGACCCACCGTCGACTTCCCGGAACCGCTCTCCCCCACCAGGGCGGTGACCCGGCCTCTCGGGATCGTCAGGGACACCCCGTCCACGGCGCGGACCGGGCCGAAGTGCATCACCAGGTCCTCGATCTCCAAAGCGTTGGGCTGCGGCGTCATCGGGTCGCCTCCTGGGGTGCCGTCGAGCAGGGATGCCAGCAGGCCGCCACGTGGTCCGTGCCACCGACGCCCTCCAACGGCGGGGCGGAGTCGCGGCACGTCGCGTCGGCGGCCGGGCACCGGTCCGCGAAGGTGCACGAGTCGGGTTGGGTCGACAGGACGGGCACCAGCCCGGGGATCTCGGTCAACCGGTCCGTGCCGGCGTGCCGGCCCGGCTGCGGTGACGCCGACAGGAGCCCGGCCGTGTAGCGGTGCCTGGGGTGTGCGAACAGGTCGTCGACCGGTGCCCGCTCCACCACCCGTCCCGCGTACATGACGACGACGCGGTCGGCGATGTCGGCGATCACGCCGAGGTCGTGGGTGATGATGAGGATGCTCGTGCCGAGCCGGTCGCGCAGGTCCCGCAGCACCTGGAGGATGCCGGCCTGGACGGTGACGTCCAACGCCGTGGTCGGCTCGTCGGCCACCAGCACCTTCGGGCCGCAGGCCACCGCCATCGCGATCATCACGCGCTGACGCATGCCCCCGGAGAGCTGGTGCGGGTAGGTGTCGACCCGCTGGGCAGCGGACGGGATCCCGACCAGCGTCAGCAGCTCGACGGCGCGGGCCCGCGCGGCTCGTCGGGGCATCCGTTCGTGGACCTGGAGCACCTCCGCGATCTGCCGCCCGACGGTGAGCACCGGGTTCAAGGACGTCATCGGCTCCTGGAAGATGTAGGCGATCTCCTGGCCACGTACCCGACGAAGGGCCGACTCGCGGGCGCCGACCAGTTCGGCGCCGTCGAGGCGTACGGAGCCGGTGATCCGGGCGCTGCCGGGCAGCAGGCCGGCGATGCTCATCGCGGTGACGCTCTTGCCGCACCCCGACTCGCCGACCATTCCGACGATCTCCCCGGGTGCGAGGTCAAGGCTGACCCCGTCCACCGCCGAGACGGTGCCGGTCTCGGTGGGGAACGACACCGAGAGGTCGCGGATCTCCAGCACCGGCACGGTCGCCGTGGTCATCGCCGGTCTCCCTTCGGATCGAGGGCGTCGCGGAGGGCGTCACCGAAGACATTGAAGGCCAGCGCCAAGCCCATGATCACGACACCGGGAAGGACGGCGGCCCACGGTGCCCGGGCGGCGAACTGCTGGGCATTGGCCAGCATGGTGCCCAGGCTGGGTGCCGGGGGTTGGATGCCGAGGCCGAGGAAGGACAGCACCGCCTCGCCGAGGATCGCGGCCGGGATCGCGACGGTGGCCTGCACCAGGATCACCGACGTCGCGTTCGGCAGGATGTGCCGGGCCAGCACCCACAGGTCGCTCGCCCCGTCGACCACGGCCGCCGCGACGAAGTCCAGCGACTTGAGGCGCAGCGTGTCCGAGCGGACGACCCGGATCACCCCGGGGATCTGGGCGATGCCGATGGCCACCGCCGCGTTGCCGAGGCTGGCGCCCCGAATGGCCGCCAGCCCCACCGCCATGATCAGGAACGGGAACGCGAGCAACAGGTCGGTGAAACGCGAGATCACCGCGTCCCAGGCCCGGAAGTAACCGGCCGCGAGCCCCAGTGGCACCCCGATGACCAGGGAGGTGGCCACCGCCAGGAGCCCCACCTGCAACGACGCCCGCGCACCGAGCATGATGCGGGAGAGGACGTCCCGGCCGAGATCGTCGGTGCCGAGCACGTGTCCGGAGGTGCCGGGCGGTGCGAACGTACGGGCGAAGTCGGTCTGGTCGACGGAGTAGGGCGCGATCCACGGCGAGAGCAGCGCGGTGGCCGCCGCCAGCGCGAGCACGACGAAGCTCACCACGGCGAGTGGGTTGCGGCGCAACCGTCGCAGCACCCGTGCGCGCCGGGTGACGCTGACCGAGGTCTCCGCCATCGGTACGGTGAGGACGGTCATGCCGGATCTCCCGTCACCCGGATGCGGGGGTCGATGACCGAGTAGAGCAGGTCGACCAAGAAGTTGATCACGATGTAGGCCGTCGCGGTGAGCAGGACGACGGCCTGGATCACCGGGTAGTCCCGTTGGAACACCGCGTCGATGGTCATCTTGCCGAAGCCCGGCAGCCCGAAGATCTGCTCGGTGACGACCGCGCCCGAGATCAGGCCACCGAGCTGGAGACCCACGACGGTGACCACCACGATGAGGCTGTTGCGCAGTGCGTGCCGGGTGATGACGGCGCGCGGTCGCAGACCCTTCGCCTTGGCCGTGCGCACGTAGTCGGAGGAGAGCGAGTCCAGCATCGCCGACCGGGTCTGCCGCATGATGATGGCGGCGAGGCCGGTGCCGAGGATCACCGCCGGCAGGACGATGTGGTGCAGGTTGTCCACGGGATCCTCCAGGATCGGCACGAAGCCGGAGGCGGGGAACAGCCCGGTCGCCACGGACAGGTAGAGGATCGCGAGCAGCCCGAGCCAGAAGTGCGGCACCGAGAGGCCCACCAGGGCCAGGCCGTTGGCGAGCCACTCCGCGGGCCGCCCGCGACGCACCGCCGCGAGCACTCCCGCGCCGACCCCGAGCGCCGAGGCGATGAGGATCGCCAGGACGGACAGTTCGACGGTCACCGGCAGGGCGGTCGTGAGCATCGACGACACCGGCGTACCGGTGCGGATCGACACCCCGAAGTCGCCCTGCGCCATGCGCTCCACGTACTGCGCGAACTGGACCGGCAGCGGCTGGTCCAACCCGTAGTGCCGGCGGATGGCCTCCAGCGCCTCCGGCGAGCGGTCCTCCCCGGCCAGCGCGAGGGCCGGGTCACCGGGCAGGGCCCGCACGCCGACGAAGACCACGATCGTCGACAACAGCAGGGTCAACGCCGACTGCCAGGCGCGGGTGAGCAGGTAGCGGGCCACTGTGACCTACTTGGCGAAGCCGGCGAAGGCCGCCCGGAGCACACCGTCCGGGAAGACCTGCAAGCCTTGGAGCTGCTTGCTCACGGCGGTCAGGTTGCGCTGCCGGTAGAGGTAGATCAGGGCGTCGTCCTGCTGGAGCAGGGTGACCGCCTGCCCGTACAGCTTCTTACGCTCCTCGACGTCGCCGGCCTGACGGGCCTGGGTCAGCAGGGTGTCGAGCTGCGGGTTGCTGTAGCCGGCGACGTTCTGGCTCGCCTTGGTGCCGACGAAGTTCGTGATGTTGGCGTCCGGGTCGATCCGCCCGCTCCAGCCGAGCTGCAACAGCTCGAAGTTGCCGCGGTCCTGCTCGTCGAGGAGCGACGAGTATTCCACCGGGTTGATCTTCAGGTCGAACCCGCCGTCCTTGACCATCGACTGGAGCGCCTGCGCGAGACGCAGCGTGTCGGGTGTGTTCGAGGCCAGCATCGTCACCGTGTACGGCGTCTGCACACCCGCCTCCGCCAGCAACTGCTTGGCCTTGGCGGGGTCGTGCGCCGGGCAGGTCTGCGCCTCCGCCGACGAGAACGCGCTCGCGGGCGAGATCGGTGAGCAGGCGACGGCGTGCAGACCGTTGAACACCGCGTCGACCAGGGCCTTGCGGTCGATTGCGTGTTCGAAGGCCTGCCGTACCTTGGCGTTCTGCGCGAGCGGACGGTTGATGGGCTTGGGCGCGGTGCCGATGCCGTCGACGTTACCGATGTTGATCGTCAGACCCTGGTAGCCGAGGGACTGCGACTGCAGGACCGAGACCGCGGCGTCCTGGCGCAGGGCGGCGAAGTCCTGGGTGGAGACGCTGTCGGCGACCTGCACGTCGCTGGAGCGCAGGTTGGCGGCGCGGATGCTCGCGTCGGTGAGGATTCGCCACGAGATGGTGTCGAGGTGCACCTTGCTCGCGTCGTAGTAGTTCGGGTCCTTCACCACCTCGATCGAGTTCTGTGGCACCCGCTTGGCGAACTTGAAGGGGCCGACGCAGACCGGCGCGGAGGCGAAGTCGTCACCCAGGCTCTGCAACGCCTTGGGACTCATGATCATGCCGGCCCGGTCGGCGAGGGCACCGAGCAGCGGCGCGAACGGCTGCTTCAGTCGAAGGACGACGGTCTGCGCGTCCGGGGTGTCGACGCCGTCGATGGGCCCGAGTTCGCTCTTGCGCGCCGACCGGGCGTTGGTGAGGTGGCGTTGCACTGTGGCCTTCACCGCGGCCGAGTCGAACGGCGTCCCGTCCGCGAAGCGCACGCCCGGGCGCAGCGGGATGGTCACCGTCCGGCCGTCGCCGCTCGTGGTGGGCAGCGCGGTCGCGAGCTGCGGTACGACCTGCGCCTTCTCGTCGACGTCGTAGAGCTTCTGGCACATCGCCTGGAAGACGTAGCGGGAGTAGAGGCTTCTCGACAGTGTCGGGTCCAGCGCGTCGGGCTCTGCGGAGAGGGCGATTTCCAACTTGCCGCCCTGCTTCACGGCGGCGGGGTCTGCCGGCGTGCCGAAGGAATCCTGGCCGGCCGACTGGTTGTCGCCGGACGTGTCGCCGCCGCTGTTCGACACCGGTGAGCAGGCAACGATCGTGCAGACAGCGGCGGCCGCCGCCACTGCGGCCCGGAGCACGCGGCGGCGGGGCAGGCGCGTTTCGCTGGCGGAGAGGTTCGTCATGGAGAGCTCCTCGGGTGGGCGATTCGGGGAGCGTATGTTGTATACGATGACCGCCGCAAGACCTCCGTGAATTGGCTTTCGGCAGCCCAGAAGACCGCTGGCATCTCCTGCCGACCGGGCGGCCAGCCGCCGGCCTCCCGTCGTCAGCTCAGGGCGCGGACCGGGCCGCGGGCGGGGCCGCGTCACGCCGCAGGAGGCTGAGCAGGACGACGACCGCGAGCACCGCCACCACCGCGCTGAAGACCTCGCCGGCGGGGCGCAGACCGATCGTCTGGATGAGCAGACCGACCCCTACCGCGGGCACGCCGAGCATGGCGAACAGGATGGCGAAGAACGTCGACACCGCCTCGGCCTGGTGCTGCGGCTCGGTCTTCATGGTGATCGTCGCGATGCCGTCGCCGACCGCCACCCCGGACGCCACCCCGATCAGCGCCGCACTGACGAGCAGCGTCGCCAGCAGCGCCATCCACATGCTGAACGCGAGCAGGCCGGCCCCCACGATCAGGCCGACGCAGGCGCTGGCCAACGCGGCGCGCGAGGACAGCACGCGGGTCAGCAGCTGACCGAACGCGGCACCGGCGAAGGCCACGAAGACCACCAGCGCGGCCAGGGTGTGCGAGGTCTCGTGCAGGACCATGCCGAGGAAGAGCCCACTCACCGACGTGAGCACCCCGAGCGCGGCGAAGCCCGCACCGGCGGTGATCGCCGAGCGGACGAAGGCGCCGCGAATGGTCGCGGGCACGTACAACCGTTGCACCCGCAGGGTCACCGGTGAACGCTCGCGCACCGTCTCCGGCACGCCCCGCAACGCGATGATCGCCAGCACCGCCAGGATCAGCACGATGACCCAGGGCAGCCGGAGCGGGTCGGGCGCCACGTCCGACACGATCCCGGCCAGCAGGGTGCCGGTGGCGAGACCACCCAGGTTCGCGAAGATCGACACAGTGGCGGCTCGTTTCGGATGCCGCCGGTCGATCAACTCCGCCAAGGCCGCGGTCGCCGCACCGATGATCAGCGCTGCGGACAGACCGGCGAGGATCCGACCGACGATGATCATCGCCAGGTCCACGGCGAACAGGAAGACAGCGTCCGCGGCGACGGAGAGCAGCAGCGCGGCGAGGATGACCGGGCGTCGGCCGATCTGGTCGGAGAGCCGCCCGAAGACCAGCAGCCCGACGACCACGCCCAACGCGTACAACGCGTAGACCACGGTCACCGTCAACGACGAGAAGCCGAACTCCATCTCGTAGAGCGGGTAGAGCGGGGTCGGCACGGTGGTGCCCACGAGCGTGATCCAGAAGGCGAACGCGACCCGTACCGCGCCGGACGTGGAACCGGAGCGTGTCACTCGTACAGCATGGGTCTTGACCTTGGCGGAGGTGCGGTATCGGCCCTAAACGCCCGCATCAGGTGGCGGCGCGGCAGGAGGGTTGGTGCGCTGCCTTTGGAGCTGATGTCGCAAACGATTCAGCTCCAAAGCACCGACCAACACTCCCCCGTCTCGGCCTCCGTCAGCTCGCCGGTCCACCCTCGGGAGGCCCGGGCTCCCGGGGTCGGTACTCGGGACGCAGCTTCGCGCTGGCGAACGCCGACTTCACCGCCGCCGAGAGTGCCGTGATGTCGTACGCGCCGTAGTGCCGCCGGCCGTTGATGAAGAAGGTCGGGGTGCCGGTGACACCGCTGAGGTCGGCGGATTCGACGTCCTCGGCGACCCGGTCGACACCCATCCGCTTGACCATGTGCTCCCGGAACTGGTCGATGTCCAGGCCGAGCTGTTCGGCATAGCCCAGCACGTCGTCGGGGTCGAGGGCGTCCTGGTGCGCGAGCAGCAGGTCGTGCATCTCCCAGAACGCCCCCTGCTCGCCCGCCGCCTCGGCAGCCTCGGCGGCGATTTGGGCCTGCGGGTGGACGTCGGTGAGCGGCAGGTGCCGCCAGACGTACCGGACGTTGGCGAAGTCGGCGAGCAGTTCCCGGACCACCGGCTCGGCCTGCCCGCAGTAGGGGCACTCGAAGTCGCCGTACTCCACGACGGTCACCGGCGCGTCGAGCGACCCGCGCATGTGGTCGCGCTCCGGGTCGACCGGCAGCATCAGGTCGACGATCCCCTCGGTGACACCGAGCAGCGCGCGCGCCCGCCGTGCCGGCGACAGTCGCCCGACCGAGCGGAACACCAGCCAGGTGACGAGGGACGCCCCCAGTGTCGCGACGAGGATGCCGAGCTTCGCCTCGTCCAGGGCGGGGCCGCTGAGGGCGTGGGTGGCGATGAGGAGCGCGACGGTGAACCCGATGCCGGAGACCGTGCCGACCCCCACGACGGCGACCCAGCCGACCGGTGGTCGGAACCGGTTGCCGCTGAGTCGGGCCACCAGCCAGGAGACAGCCACGATCCCGGCCGGCTTGCCGACGACGTAGGCGACCACGACGCCGAGCGTGACCGGGGAGACCACGGCCCTGGCGAGAAGGTCGCCGTCGATCACGATTCCGGTGTTGGCCAGCGCGAAGAGCGGCACGACCAGGTAGCTCGCCCACGGGTGGTAGATGGTCTGGAGCCGCTCGTTCGGCGACAACGCAGAGGTGAGCCCGGCCCGGGCCATCCGGGCCAGCTGCGGGGTGGGCTGTTCCCGGAAGAGGCGGAACTGGTCGCTCGCCCGCTGCAGGTCGTCGCGCCCGGGAGCGTAGGCGTAGGTCAGCAGCCCCATCACCAGACCCACCACGACCGGGTCGACACCGGACTCCGAGACCGCGACCCAGGCCGCCACCCCCAGCAGCGCGTATACCGGCCCGAACCGCACACCCAGGGCCCGGACGAGCAGGACGACGCCGAAGATCCCCACCGCGACGAGCAGCGCCATCGGCGAGGGATGATGTGGGTACGCGATTGCCAGCACCGCGATCGCGACCACGTCATCGACGACGGCGACGGTCAACAGGAATCCCCGCAGCCGATCCGAGAAGCGCGGCCCGAAGACGGCCAGCGCGCCGAGCGCGAGGGCCGTGTCCGTGGCCATCACCGCGCCCCAGCCCGCGGCGGTGGTCTGCCCGACGTTGAACGCGAGATAGATCGCGATCGGCAGGAGCATCCCACCGAACCCGGCCAGCATCGGCAACGCCAGTCGACGCCGCTCCCGCAGCTCGCCGATGTCGAACTCCCGGCGCAGCTCCAGCCCCGCGACCAGGAAGAAGAACGTCATGAGCCCGCTGTTGACCCACGTACGCAGGTCGTGTGACAGGGACCAGTCGCCGAGCCGAACCGAGAGCGAGGTGCCCCACACCGACTCGTAGGACGACACGTGCAGGTTGGCCCACACGAGCGCCGCCGCCGCGGCGACCAGCACCACCCGGGCGCCGCCGGTCTCGGTGCGCAGGAACGAGCGCAGCGGAGCGTTGAACCGACCCTCCCAGGCGGTTCGGCTGGTCCATCCCCGGTGCGGGTTGTCGCTCGTCACGGAGACAATCTTCGTTGACCTCATCGTCGCGTGGTCCGGATTGGGGCACATGGCGACCAGCCGATACGAGCACCGGGTCGGGCGCGGGGCATACACGGAGCGCCACCAGTTGGTAACGTGCGGGTGATCCCGCCGGCTGCCGTCGGCGGTGGTCCCCTGGGGAGGGTCAACATGTGGGCGGACGACGCTGCGCTCGGCGCGGCCGGACGCCGGCTCGACGAGTGGGAGTCGTCGCTCGCCGAACGGGCGGCACGCGCGAAGACGCTCTCGGCGAGGATGCAGGAGCTGACCGGCACCGCCCACAACAACGACCGGACGATCGACGTCACCGTCGAATGCTCCGGCCTGCTGATCGGCCTGCGGCTCGACGAACGCATCCGACAGCAACCCGCGGCGCGCACCGCCCAGCAGATCCTGGAGACCACCCGAGCCGCACGCACCGACCTGCTACGCCAGGTCCGCGAACTGACAGTGGAGTTCCTCGGCGACGACGCGAGCGCCCAGGCCATCATCGACTCGTACCGCAGCCGGCTGGCTGGTGACCAGGGTTCGAGCGATGCCGACCGGTGACGGCATCCACGTCGACCCGGACGACCTGACCGCCCACGCCGCTCGCCTCGACCGCTGCGCCGGCAGCCTCGACACCGCCCAACAGGCAGGCCAACACGTCCGGTTGGGCACCGACGCGTACGGCCAGCTCTGCGCGCTGATGCCGACACTGCTCGACGGCCTCCAGCGGACCCTGGTCGACGGCATCGGCGCCGCCGCCACGTCGGTGCGGGACACCGCCGGCAAGCTGCTGGTCGCAGCGGACCGCTACCGAACCTCCGACGCCCACGCGAAGCAACTGCTCGACGGGGTACGGCAGCAGCACCTCGATGAGGTGCGGCGGCACCGGTGACGTCCAACCCGCTCGTCGCCGCCGCAGCGGACACTCCACCCAGCGCATGGGCGGGCATCTGGATCTGCGAGGACATCGAACTCATCGCCCAGGGCGTACGCAACGGCAGTTGGATCGACGGCAGCCTCGGCGTGGTGAGCGCCGGCCTGGACGCCCTCGCCTTCGTCTCCGACCCGGTCGGCGCCCTGCTCCAGTACGGGATCGCCTGGCTCATCGAGCACGTCAAGCCGCTCAGCGAGGCACTGGACTGGCTCGCCGGCGACCCGGCGCAGATCACCGCTCACGCCCAGACGTGGCGCAACGTCGCCGCATCGCTCCGGGACGAGGCCGGTGCGCTGACCCGCGCCGTCCGCACCGACGTCGCCGGATGGGGCGGCAGCGCCGGCCCCGCCTACCGCGCCTGGGCCGCCGAACAACAACAGGCCATCACCGGCCTCGCCCGGGGCGCCGACACCATGGCCGCGATCACCGAAGGCGCCGCCGGCCTCGTGGCCGCCGTCCGGCTCCTGGTCCGCGACGCCATCGCCACCTGCGTGTCCCGTCTCATCGTGTACGCGGGCGAACTTGTCGTCACCGGCGGACTGGCCGCACCGCTGGTCGTGGAGCAGGTCACGACCCTGGTGGCGTCGTGGGCGGCGCGGATCGCGCGGCTGTTGCGGGGGCTTTTGGCCAGCCTGCGGCGGTTGATCCCGGAGGTACGCCGACTCGGCGACCTGATCGACAAACTCAAGCAGGCGCTGGGTCGACTCCAGCGTTCCGGGGCAGACCCGGGCGACCTCAGTCGGGTTCGCGGTCGCGGAGCTGGTCCTCGAATGCCGATGAGGATGGAGGCGGTGACGAGCCTCGCCGCCAAGTACGGGATTGATATCTCCGACATCCGGCTCATCATCAACAATCGGGTTTCTGGTGTGTGCGGGCTGACGAAGCCTGACGAGTCGGTCATGCTCTGTCGAGAAGCCTTCCGCAGTGAGGAGGACCTGGCCCGTACGCTCGAACACGAGCGGTTCCACGTCGCCGAGCTCCGCCAGGGGCGCCCGTACCCGGCCACCCGTCATGAGATCGACGCATTCGAGGATCGGGCCTACGCCCATGAGGAACAGTGGTGGACCAACCACTCGGTCAGGCCGGAAGGAGCGCACTGATGGCCACGTTCGATGAGTGGTTGACGGCATACGACGTCGTATACCGCGCGCTGCCAGCGACGTCCGATCTTGCCTGCCCGAACTGCGGTCACCGGACCCTACGGATCGTCTTCACGGCACGGCCCGCTGCCGAGTACGGGTATGTCTCGTTCTGGTGCGACACCTGCCTGGAGGGGATTTACGTGTCCCGGGCACCTGTTCCGGTCGGTGTCACCGCACGATCGACAGACGAGCCGACCGAGGAACGCAACCGTGGCATCCCCGACTACCGCCTCGTGACGTAAGAACCCGTTCACCGGCGTAGGCGGCGGGAGCAGGCGCCGTCGTGACCGTCGTGGAACAGGCAGCGCCGGCCGCCACACAGCGGTAGGTCGCAGAAGATCGGCAGGGCGGACGAGTTCGGCCAGCGGTGGAACGTGGACCTACCCCTGACCGGCCCCGATGGCACGATCACCGTCCGCACAGCCTGGATACTGGAGAGCGGGGCATCTGCACCTCGGATGGTGACCATCTCGTTCCCGCCAAAGGAAGGTTGACATGTTGGAGCTGTACGACGTGGTTGAACTCCGGGAAGCCATTCCGGGAGAAGAACTGCTCGCGGGGGCAACGGGAACCGTCGTGCATGTCTTCAACGGCCCCCCGCCTGCGTACGAAGTCGAGTTCGCTGACGCCGATGGCCGTACGGTCGCCATGGTCACGCTCCGGACAGACCACATAGTGCACCGCGACAGGTAGTTCGGAGGCAGCGGGCTGGTGGCCGCAACCTACGCATCCGAGATTCCTGGATCGAGCAATCCTGGTAGTCGCTGGCACACCGTGCGGTCCCATCACCGCAGGCGCTGGGCTGCGAACCGGTAGGATGCGCCCATGAGCTGAGAGGCGGTTGGCAGGTACATGCCCCCGGTCGTGACGCTCGATGACCTGACGGCGATGATGGCCGCAGACGAGAACCACCGGTACGAAATCAGCCCGGAGGGACTCGTCTCGATCCTGCCGCCGCCGGGCTACAACCACGCGATCATCGCGACCCGGCTCATGGTGTGGCTCGCTCAGGGCGGTGTCCCAGCGGAACACATCGCCCAGGCAGTCGGGCTACGCATACCGGGCCGTGACGGCGGCGTCGGCGGACGCATCCCGGACCTGGTCGTGTGGAGCAAGGCTCAGGCCGACGGTGTGTGGCTGCCGGTCGCCGACGTGGTCCTTGTTATCGAGATCGTTTCACCCGGCTCCGAGGGTGTCGACACAGTGACAAAGCGCAGTGAGTACGCCGCCGCGAGCATCCCGCAATACTGGGTGGTCGACCAGGACGCAGCGCAGACCGTCACCATGCACCGTCTCGAGGGCGACCAGTACGTCGCCCGTGCGACCATGCCGCTCGCCTGGGTCCTCAACACCCGACCCGACGAGCACGGCCTCGGCTGAAGCGGCCCAGACCTCGCTCATTCTGCCGCGACCGACTCAGGTGACGCCTGTTACCGATATGAGTGGTGACTCTCGTCAGCCTCGGGTGAGGCGGCCCTCCTGGTCGAAGCGGAGGCGTCCGCTGGTCACGGCGACGTGCAGCCCGTACCGGAGTAGCTTGTCGATTTTCTCGGTGCGGCGACGGTAGCCGAGCCGTTCCAGGCCGGCGCGCAGCAACCGTTCCTCGTCCATGCTCGGCATGCCCTCGAGTACGTGTACGAAGGCGTTGGCCACCTCCTCGGGCGGCACTTCCTCGAATGCGCGGTCGTTGCTCGCCTGCGTGACCCGGTACGCGCGGTACGTCTGCGGGTCGGCGCCTTCGGGCCAGGCGTACCGGCTGACTGTCGGGTGCGTGTAGAGGCGGCGGGAGTCGACGAGCGACAGCACGGCGGTACGCCGGTCCTCCCGGGTGCGGAGGAAACCGAACCGGGCGAGGGCGAGGCGTGCGAGCCGGTGCTGCTCGATGGGCCCCTCAGCCTCGATGATCTCGCGGAGGGCGCTCCGCATCAGATCGCGTACGCGCCGGTCGGTGGCCAGAAGGTCGAGGTCGGCCTGGTCTCCGAGCGGGGTCGGGACGTACGGAACGAATGGGCTCACCGTGATGTTGTCTGCGCCCGAGGTCGCCGTGGCCGTGGCGGCCAGTGCGGTGACGGGTGCCGCCGATTCGCCCCGGAGCGGCTCCTCGTCCACCGCGAGGCGCGGCTGCGGCAACTCGGCGGGCGGTGTCGGGCGCAGAGGCTCCACGTCCGTTTCGGAGCGCGGCTGCGGCAGTTCGATGGCTTCGGGTGCCGCCGCGACCGGTGACGGCTCGGGCTCGGCGGTGGTGGCGGCGTCGGCCCGGGTGACGGCTTCGTCGACCCGGTCGAGCAGCGCCGAGCGGTCGTGGATCCACGCCGGCAGCCAGAACCGCACGACCTCCGGCCAACCCATGATCGAGCGGAGGAGCGTGGGTGCCGAGTCCCGGTCGGCCACCGTCGGGCGTGCGCTCCAGTCCGGGCCGTCGAGCATGACGGCAACCTGCCACCGTGGTGAGCCTGGTGTGCGTACGGCGATGTCCACTGTGAAGTCGGAGAGGCCGTGCGAGGTACGGACCTCGTGGCCGCGGTCGCGCAGCGCCGCGGCCACCTCCTCGCGGATCCGACCGCGCCGCTCGGTGCGGTCGGTGGCGAGGTCGCCCAGGCGCTCCGCGCCGGCGGCGGCCATCTCGCAGTACGCCCGCAGGTGCTGGGTGCCCAGCGCGGACGTGCGGGACAGGTCGATGTCGGACGGGTCGAAGGACGAGTAGAGGATGACCTGGCGGCGGGCGCGGGTGATGGCCACGTTGAGCCGCCGCTCGCCGCCGGCCTGGCTGAGCGGGCCGAAGTTCAGCGGGAGCTGGCCGGTCTCCAGGTTGGTGGAGAAGGCCAGGGAGAACAGGACGACGTCCCGTTCGTCGCCCTGCACGTTCTCCAGGTTCTTGACGAAGATCGGCTCCGCGACCGCGCCGGAGAGGTGCTCGCGGATGATCGGATCGGGGCTCTCCTCCAGCAGGTTGAGGATGAGGTCCCGCTGCTGGATGTTGAAGGTGACCACGCCGACGGACTGGGTGGCGGTCGCCGGGTCGTGCAACCGCCGGGTGATGTCCGCGAGGATCGCCCGCGCCTCGACCTCGTTGGTGCGGGATCCGCCCCGGTCGTACCGGCCCTCGACGCGCCGCCAGCTGACGCCCGCCGAGCTGGCGGCACCGGGCGACGGGAGGCTGGAGAGCTTGTTGTCGTAGTAGTAGCGGTTGGAGAAGGCGATGAGTGACTCGTCGTGGCTGCGGTAGTGCCAGGAGAGCCACCGTTGCGGCAGTCCCGACTCGACGGCCTCGCTGAGAATGCTCTCCAGGTCCTCCGGCACCGGGCCGTTGCCCTCGTCGACCTCGTCGACGCTGTGGCTGGCCTGCATGATGCTGCTCGGCGGCATCTGCCGGGAGTCACCGACCACCACCACGGCGCTGCCCCGGCCCATCGCGCCGATCGCCTCCGCCACGCGGATCTGCGAGGCCTCGTCGAAGATGACCAGGTCGAAACGTTGGCTTCCCGGCGCCAGGAAGTTCGCCGCGGACGCGGGGCTGACCAGCACGCACGGGGTCAGTGCGAGCACCGCGTCCGCGTACTGCTCGAACAGCTCCCGGAAGGACCGCCCGCCCCGCTTGCGGCGAAGCTCGGCCGCGAAGTCAGCGAAGCGACCACGCCGGTCGGCCGGGCTGAAGGGTCGGCGGCGGACCAGCACCGACGGCAGCTGTGTCGGCAGCGCGGACCGCAGCTCACCGGCGGCCGCCTCGAACTGGCTGATCTCGTCGTCGTGCAGTTCCGGGTCGAAGTACTGCAGGCCGCCGGCCCGTACCCGCTCGGCGAGGGACGCCGTCGCGACTCCCCGCCGGTAGACCTCCTCGGCGAGATGCGCTGGCACCTCGGCGCGCAGCAGCTGGTCCCGATAGTCGGTGAGACCTGCCGAGGCGAGCACGTCGGCGTGGGTCAGGACGGTCGCCCATCGGCGCAGCGGGAACAACTCCTCGCTCTGCACCTCGTGCAGCCAGGCCGCGCCGTCGCGCTGCCAGGCGTCGGTCCAGTGCGAACCGGCGGCCCACAGTGCCAGCTCGGCCTCACCGGAGCGCAACACTCCGCGCCAGGCCCGCCACCGGGAGGCGAACCGGTCGAGGAGCACCGCATCCACATCGGTGAACCCGCCGTGAAACAGCTCCCAGGCCTGCGGGTGCCGGGCCAGGAGCGTCCGGCCGACGCGGGTCGCCTCGATCGCCTCGGTCAGCCGCTCCTGCGCGTTGGGGTCCGTGGGCTGCCACTGCGACAGCCGCAGCCCGCCCACCGCGACGACATGCTGGAAGAGGGCCGCCGCCTGCGCCTGGGCGGCCATCAGCCGACCGGTGGCGACCTCCACCCGCTCGACGTCGAGCGTCGCACCGGCGACCAGGTGCACCGCCAGCCGATCCACGATGGCCTGCCGACGCTTGCGCTTACCGATCAGCCGCTTCGCCACCTCCTGGGCCTCACCGTGCCAGGCGGTCAGCTCCGGTCGAGCGAACACGTCCTGCCGGAAGGTGGCCAGCTCACCGGCGAAGCCCTGCCGGAAGGCCGCCAGGTCCGTCTGGAGCCGGGCCACCGCCTCGTCCCACCGCCGGTCGCTGGCGTGCAGGGTGGTCTGCCGGTCCGGCAGCAGTCCGCGTACGGCGAGCCAGGCACCCGCCTGCAGCTCGCTCACGGTTTCCGGGGCGGGCAGCGTCCGCAGCAACTCGACCAAGCGCGGGTGGGCGGCGAGGTCGGCGCGGAGGCGTTCGAGCTCACCGGCGATCTCGGTGACCGCGGCGCCGTGCAACCCGTCGAGGGTGCGGCAGCCGCTGATCGCCCACGGGTGCGCGGGCCGGAGTCGGGCCGATCGTGCGGCCGCCGGGAACTCCCGCACTGTCGTCTCGACCTGCGCGCGTGCCGGGGCGAGTGCGTGCAGGTAGGCCACCGGGATCGGGGCAACCGGGCCGTCCCCGTACGCCAGGGTCTGCTCGTAGGCCGACCAGAGCGACATCCCGACGGGGTTGGTGGTGTGCACCTGGGCCGGGTACTCGGTCAGTGGGGCGAGCCGCGTCCGGTAGGCCGTCTCGACGGCAGTCCACGTGCCGTCGCCGCCCTGGTCGTACTGGTCGAGCGCGTCGCGCAGCTGCTGGCGGATCGCGTTGAGGGACTGCTTGCGCCCGTGCAGGTCGAGCGCGAACGGGCCGAGGCCGATCTGCTTGAGGCGGCGCTTCACCACCTCCAGTGCGGCCTGCTTCTCGGCGACGAACAGCACCGACCGGCCCGCGCTGACCGCCCGGGCGATCATGTTGGTGATGGTCTGGGACTTGCCGGTGCCCGGCGGGCCCTCCAGGACGAAGGAGTGGCCCCGCTCGGCGCGCACGATGGCCTGCATCTGCGACCCGTCGGCGGGGATGGGCAGGTGCAGGTCGGCCTCGTCGACAGCGATCTCGACGTCGTGCTCCGGGCGGGCGGGATCGTCGAACGTGGCGCCGGAAGACTCGACCAGGTGCCGGACGACCGGGTTCTCCATGAACCGGGGCCAGTGGTCGGTGAGGTCCCGCCACATCTGGAAGGTGGAGAACTGCAACAGGCGAAGGCTGGCGCTCTCGTCGATGCGGTAGTTGAGCCGGTTGTCGAGCAGCCCGGTGTTGATCGCGGCCAGGGTCTTGGCGATGTCGATGCCGTGCTCGTCGAGGACCGGTCGCTCCAGCTCCGGGATCCGCACGCTGTGCTTGACCCGCAACCACTCGATGAGGCAGTAGTTCGGGCTGGCGACCTCGGTGCCGTCGATGACCATCGCGTACGGGCGACGGCCGCTGCCACCCTCGATGCGCACCGGTAGGAGGAACAGCGGCGCGTACGCCTCTCCCCCGGTCGTCTTCGTGTGCACCAGGGTGCCGATGGTCAGGTAGAGGTAGTTGCTGCCGGTCTCCTGCTCCATGGTGCGCGCCTCGCGCTGCAGCGCGCGCATCGCCGTCTTGTAACGGGCGTCGGTGACCGCGCCGTATACCCGCCGGTCGGTACGCAGCTCCCGGGTCAGGATCTCGGCGTCGAGGTCCTGCGCCCGACGTGCCCCGGCCAGCTCGTGGACGTGACTGATGTCGTCCTGCGGAATGACCTGCACCTGACGGCCGTCGTGGATGAGGTCGTCCAGCAGGGCCAGCGCACCCGCCGGCACGTGCAGGTCCAGGCCACGGCCACGCTTGGGCAGGTTGAGCAGCGGGTTGCGCAGGCTCAGGTCGAGCAGCGACTTCTTCCACTGCTGGACGCGCGCCGGCGACCCGTCGGACTGCTGGGGCACCTCCTCGCCCTCGTCGGCGAACTGGCGCAGCTTCGCGGCGGCGACGCCGGGCGGAAGGTCGAGAGACGCTGTTATCTTCTGCGTCGCCTCGGGGTCGACCGCGGCGGGCGCGATCAGTTCGTCGGCTGACGGCAGCGGGCGGATCCCCGAGCGATGGGCCAGGTGCACGTCGACGACGCCCTGCATGCGCTCGCCGTCGCCGCGGAAGTGGCCGAGCCCGACGCGTACCGCCTCGGTGAAGGTCGCCGACTGCGCGCCCGGCCCGATGCGGGTCAGCTCGACCGGCACGGCCCGGCCCGAGTCCACCATCGAGATCAGCAGGTTGGTCTCGGTCACCGCGGCCGAGCCCAGCCGCTCCTCCTCCAGCAGGAAGCCGCCGAACGCATGCCCCGCGCTGACGAAGATGAGCGGGTGCAGCCCCGCCGCCTCCAGACACGCGGCGTACGTGACGGACAGGTCGAGGCAGTTGCCGAGCCGACCGTCGAGGACGGCCGCTGTCGTGCGCACCTTCTGGCCGGTGTTCTCGAAGGATGCCGGCAGGGTCTGGTAGGTGATCTCAAGTTGGCGCAGCGCCTCGTACACCGCACCGGCGATCAGCGCCGCCCGCTCCGAACCCTCCTGGTAGCCCTGCAGCGAGCCCGAGCCCGTCCGCGCCAGCAGGAGCTGGGCGGCTGCCCGCAGGACCGCCTCCACCGCCCGGGTGTTCGGCTGCACGAAGGCCGCCAGGCTGTCGTACAGGGCGGGGCTGTTGAACCACTCGTTGTGCGCCAGCACTCTGGACGGGGCGACCAGCCGCAGTGTCTGCTCCTGCGCCTGCACCCGGAGGGTGTAGTCGACCGGGAACGCCTCGTCGGTGCGGTACAGCAGCACGCGGTCGGGCGTGAAGTCGCGGAAGTCATCCCAGCTCGTGCTGGCCCCGGGGCGCAGCGGCGCAGCCAGCGTACGCGTCCACGGCTCGGTCAGCGCCCCGTCCGGGCCTCGCAGTTCCAGCGTCAACGTGACATCGGTCAGCGGCACCACACCTCGGTTGACGAGCGTGAGGTGGCGGACCAACGGCACCCGGTTGTGCACCAGGGCGGCGTTGATCGCCGGCTGCACGATCAGCCCAACTTCGAGCTGCTCGTCGTCGGCGGTGAACTGCGCGAAGACGCTGTCGGACATGGGCGTTTCTCCAGGTGGGGAGACCAGGGAGGGCCAGCCTAGCGGTCAACCGACCGGTGGAGAGGGCCCCGGCCGTACGACGGTCTGCTAGCCGCGCGCCCACTCGGGCGGTGGCACCACGGCGAGCTGCGGTTCACCCGAGATCGGCTCGAGGGCGTGCACGACCCGGAGGTCTCCGTCGGCGGCGGCGTCCTCATCGGTCACGACTCGTCCGCTGCTCCCGTCGACACTGACCAGCAGCCACCGGTCGGGATAGATGCTGCCGTCGTCGACCAGTGCCCGCACCCCGAAGGTACGCGCCAGGCTGACGGCGAGATCCCGCTCGTTCCGCCCTGTGGCGTCGGCGAGTTCGGTGTCACCGGTGAGAATCCACCCGAATCCCTCATCCTCGTCGGGCGGGGTGAACATGGCCACCGGACGTGGATCGTCCGCCGTCCGGTCCTCGATCCGACCGACGTACACGGCGTCGGGGGCGATGCCGTAATCCTGCTGCAGGTGCCGGCGCAGTGCGTCCGCAGGCAACTCTTCCTCGAAGTGGATCTGGTACAGCACGTCTACCCCCGGTAGCTCTTGTGATGGCGGAACACGTCGAGTGCGCGCTCCTGCGCGGCCTGAGCGGCGCCTTCTGGTGCAAGAGCACCCGCAGCGGAGACAACGGCGGCGCCTGCGTCGAGGTCGCGACCAACATCCCCGACCTGGTCGCCGTACGCGATTTCAAGCATATTGACGGGCCGGCTCTTCACTTCGAGCATCGCGCCTGGCTCTGTTCACAGCCGCCATGAAGTCCGCCGGCCTCGCCGACAAGTAGGCGGCAGCGCGGGCTGCTGGTACCTGGCATCTGCGATGCTCCCAGCCATGGATGACTTGACGAGCCGTGTGCGGGCGTTCGCAGAGGAGCGGGACTGGCAGCAGTTCCACACACCCAAGAATCTGGCCATGGCGCTCGCCGGTGAGGTCGGTGAGTTGACCGCCGAGTTCCAGTGGCTCACGGCCGAGCAGTCGGCGATCGTCATGTCCGACCCGGACGCGGGTAGCCGGGTGAGAGCCGAGATCGGCGACGTGATGATCTATCTGACTCGACTCGCCGACGTGCTCGGCGTCGACCTGGTAGAGGCAGCTCAGATGAAGCTCGAGGATTCGGCCCGCCGCTATCCGGTTGAGCAGGCTCGCGGCTCGGCGGCAAAACGGTAGCCCAAGGCGATTCCATCATGGCGCTGAGTTGATCTCTTCGTTACAGTCCATGGCGTAGAAGCGCGTCACGACGGGCTTCCGGCGGCTGCCGGACATGCCCCCCATGCGCACGATCACTTCGTGCTGCCCGGGGGCAAGTGTTGTCAGCGTTCCGTACGTCCGCCGGTGGTCTGCTGCGCTTGGCTGGCGCCGGCATGCTCGAAGACCGAATCGTGGAGCAGATCGGTCGCAATGTGAGCCCGGCAGAACGCCGCTCATGGTCGCGGAGCCTTGAGGTGCTGGGGCAGGATCTCGCTGACGCCGGCCTGGGTCAGGTCGAGATGTTGGTGGAGTACCAGTTGCCGCTGACGAGCAAGCGGGTGGACGTCATTCTCGCTGGGGCGGACCCGAGGACCACCGACGACTCTTACGTCGTTGTGGAGTTGAAGCAATGGTCCTACGCCGAGTCTTACGAAGGCTCTGAAAACCTGGTGGCGGTGCAGCACGCTCGTGGCCCACGGCTTCACCCTGGCGTCCAAGTCGGACTCTATTGCGAGTACCTGACCGACTTCCTTGGCATCCTCGCCGGTCAACAAAACCCGGTCCGTGGGGTGGCGTACCTGCACAACGCGGTCGACCGAGACATCAGCGACCTGTTCGACCGTCAGGCGACCGAGCAGAGCCGGATTTTCACCAAGCAGCGGCGGGGTGAGTTTCTCGACTACCTACGCACCCACCTCGCACCGACGTCAGGGGCTGGCGCGGCAGACCGCTTCCTCTGCAGTTCCGTCCGGCCCAGTCGGCATCTGCTGCGGTACGCCGCGCAGGAGCTGAAGGACAGGTCGCACTTCACGCTGTTGGACGAGCAGCGTGTGGCGTACGAGCTGGTGCTGCACGCAGTGGAGCGGGCGCGCTCGGCGGACCGCAAGTCGGTCGTGGTCGTGTCCGGTGGGCCGGGCAGTGGGAAGAGCGTGATCGCACTGTCAGTGCTCGGTGAGTTGGCGCGCCAGAACCGCTCCGTCATGCATGCAACGGGCTCGCGGTCGTTCACCCAGACGTTGCGCCGGTACGCCGGCAAGGGATCGACCCGGCTGAAGAATCTCTTCGGTTACTTCAACAGCTTCATGTCCGCCGAACGCAACGGGCTGGACGTCCTGATCTGCGACGAGGCACACCGCATCCGGGGAAACTCCGTCAACCGGTTCACGCCGAAGGCTAAGCGGGAGAAGGCTCGTTCCCAGATCGACGAGCTTATCGCCGCGGCCCGGGTGCCGGTGTTCCTGCTCGACGAGCACCAGGTGGTGAAGCCGGGCGAGTTGGGAAATGTCGAGGTCATCTCGTCGTACGCGAGGCAGCTCAACCTTGATATCGAAGTCGTTTCGCTGCACAGCCAGTTCCGCTGCGGGGGCAGCGAGGCGTACGAGCGATGGGTCGTTGACCTGCTCGACCTCGACGGCGGCGAGCCGTCGGTTTGGGTCGGCGACGGAAGGGTCGACCTGCGTCTCGCCGATTCGCCGGAGGAAATGGAGGCCTTCCTCGCCAGCAAACAGGCACCGGGCGTCAGCGCCAGGATGTCCGCCGGGTACTGCTGGCCGTGGAGCGATCCGCGCCCGGACGACAGCTTGGTGCCGGATGTGCAGCTCGGCGGTTGGTCGCGACCCTGGAATGTCAAGAGCGACCGCAGCGTCGGAGACGCGCCAGGCAGCGCGTTCTGGGCCACCGACCCGAACGGTTTCGGCCAAGTGGGCTGCGTCTACACGGCACAGGGCTTCGAGTACGACTGGTCTGGCGTCATCATCGGGCCGGACCTGGTTGCTCGGGACGGCCAACTGGTGACGCGACGCGACGAGTCGAAGGATCCAGCATTCCGCAATCGCAAGTCGGTCAGCGACGCCGAGGCGGATCTGCTGATTCGAAACACTTACAAGGTGCTTTTGACCCGCGGGATGAAGGGCACGATCGTCTACTCCACGGATCCCGAGACGCGGGAGTACCTCGCCTCGATGGTCAAGGTGATCCGGCCGGTCGAGACGGTATACGAGACGCCCATCGGAGGTGTCCTCGGCTGACGACCGGTTGAGCTCGGCAGCCCGGCTCGTGCGAAGAGCGCTCGCCACCTGGTGCCAACTCGTCAAGGGACGTCTGGGCGAGCAGGTCAGCGTGACGGGTCCGGTGGCTTATGGTGAGAAACCGGGCGGTTCTCGAAGCCGGACGAGGCGGGTGTCCGGTCCGGGCCGCGGGTTTCACGCTGTTCGACCGGAGGGTGGACCGATGAAGGAGAACGCCCGCGACGTCGACGACTGCTGAGATGGACTGGGCCGGATGGGCGTTGTTCGGGTTGGTCGCCACCGCGGCGCTCACCGCGGCGATGATCACCGCTCAACTGGCCGGTCTCACGCGGCTCGACCTTCCCCTGGTGCTCGGTGCCTTCGTCACCGGGGATCCCGACCGGGCCCGGGTCGTCGGGTTCTTCCTCCACCTCTGCGCCGGGCAGGGTTTCGCCCTCGGCTACGCGGCCACGTTCGCGCTGTTGCACCGTGCGACCTGGTGGATCGGGGCGTTGTTCGGGATTGTGCACGTCGGGATCGCGTTGACGGTGATTCTGCCGCTGCTTCCTGGTGTCCACCCGCGCATGGCCTCGCAACGGGCGGGGCCGGCCAGCACGGCGGTGTTGGAGCCGCCCGGGCTGTTCGCCCTCAACTACGGCATCCAGACCCCGCTGGTCACGGTTGTCGTCCACGTCGTCTACGGGGTCTGCCTCGGGCTGCTCCTGCAGGCCAGGTGACCCGCTGCTCGCGAGCGCGGCTCGTCGAGGAGCGATCTCCATGACTGGCGGGCCACCGATCAGCGACTACGGTCTGTTGGGCGACACGCGTACCGCCGCCCTGGTCGCGAGTGACGGCGGGATGGACTGGCTCTGCGTGCCACGCTTCGACGGCGATCCCCTGTTCGGTCGACTGGTCGGGGGCCCGGACGCCGGAACGTTCCGGGTTGGCCCGGCGCGGCCGTCCACGGTCGTCGAACGGCGGTACCGGCAGCACACCGCCACTCTGGAGACCACCTGGGCGGTGGGCAGCGGCCGGCTCCGCCTCACTGAGGCGATGGTGGCCGAGGTCAGCGGTCGCCTGCTGCCCACGTCGCTGATCGTGCGACGGCTGTCGGCCGAGCAGGCGGCGGTCGACGCGGTGGTGGAGTTCGATCCCCGACTGGGCGCACGGCACCGCCGGCCCCGAGCGCAGCACCGGCGCCAAGGGCTCGTGTGTGAGTGGGGGGCGCTTGCGGTCGCGTTGGACAGCACGCCCACGTTCAGAATCGAACCGGGTCTGCCAACCTCGATCACGGTCAGGCCGGGCCGTCCGGTCACCCTCGTACTGGCGGTGGCCCACCGCGAACCGCTGATCCACGTCGAGCCGACGGCCGCCTGGGAACTGCTCGTCGAGGATGAAGCTCGTTGGCGGGCCTGGACCGCGGAGATCGACGAGCGGTTGCCGTTTCGGGAACACGTCGTACGAAGCCTGCTCACCTTGCGGCTGCTGACCTATTCGCCCTCGGGGGCGCCGGTGGCCGCACCCACCACGTCACTGCCCGAGGATCCCGGCGGGGGACGAAACTGGGACTACCGCTACGTCTGGCCGCGTGATGCCAGCATCGGCGTCAGCGCCTTCCTCAGCGTCGGCAAGACCGACGAGGCCCGCGGTTTCCTCGCGTGGCTGTTGCACGCCAGCCGACTGCAACGGCCACGCCTGCCGGCGCTGCTCACAGTGCACGGCAGACAAGTACCAGCGGAACGAGAACTGTCCGGTTGGCCCGGCTACCTCGACAGCCTTCCGGTGCGGATGGGCAACGGTGCCGCCGGTCAGCACCAGCTCGACGGCTACGGCTGGGTGATCGACGCCGCCTGGGCGTTCGCTCAGGCCGGACACCTCCTCCACGCCGAGACGTGGCGGGCGGTGCGCGGTTTCGCCGACGTGGTCGCCGACTGTTGGCAGGAGCCCGATGCCGGCATCTGGGAGGTACGGGAGCCCGCCCAACACGTCCATTCCAAGCTCATGGGCTGGCTCGCCCTGGACCGTGCCCTGGCCATCGCCGACACGCACCACCTGCCGGACCGTCAACGTCGACGCTGGCAGGAAGCCCGGGATGCCATCGCCGCCGAGGTCCGGACGCGCGGCTTCGACCCGACGGCGGGCAGCTACGTCCGCAGCTACGGCTCGCAGGATCTCGACGCAGCCCTGCTCGTCCTGCCGCTGCTGGGGATGGACCGGGCCGATTCGCCCCGGGTACGGGGCACCATCGACGCCATCCGGGACCGGCTGTCCGCCGGCGGTCCACTGCTCTACCGCTACCCGCCCGGACGTGACGGCCTCCCCGGCACCGAGGGCGCGTTCCTGCCCTGCTCGTTCTGGCTCGTCCAGGGCCTTGCCCGCATCGGGCGTCGCCGCGAGGCCGTCGAGCTGTTCCAGGCCATGGTCGACCACGCCAGCCCACTCGGCCTCTACGCCGAAGAGGTGGACCCTACGACGGGTGCCCACCTCGGCAACTACCCGCAGACGCTGACCCACGCCGCGCTCGTCCAAGCCGCACTCGCCATCCGAGACGCCCCCACCGGCGACGGGTGACCGTCCGGGCGGAAGGCACAGCCTGCGGGACAGTCGCACGAGTAAGGTTCCGATCATGACGATTCCCCACCTGACGGCTGCCGACGGCACGACTCTGCCGGCGATCGGGCTCGGCACCTACCAGCTCAACGGCTCGGCGGGTGTCGACGCGATCGGGCAGGCGATCCGGGCGGGTTACCGGTTGATCGACTCGGCGGTGAACTACGAGAACGAGGGCGCGGTCGGCCGGGCAGCTCGGGCGGCGGGTGACGTGCGGGACGAGCTGGTCGTCACCTCGAAGCTGCCGGGGCGGCACCACCGCTACGACGAGGCACTGACCACGATCGAGGAGAGTGTGTTCCGCACCGGCCTCGACCGGGTCGACCTGTATCTGATCCACTGGCCGAACCCCACTGTCGACCTGTACGTGCAGGCGTGGCGGGCGCTGATCGAGGCCCGCGAGCGTGGCCTGGTCCGGCACATCGGCCTCTCCAACTTCCTGCCCGAGCACATCGACCGCCTGGTGGCCGAGACCGGGGTCGCCCCGGTGGTCAACCAGATCGAGGTGCATCCGTACTTCCCGCAGCAGGAGGCGCTCGACCACCACCGGGAGCACGGGATCCTCGTGCAGGGGTGGAGCCCGCTCGGCCACGGCAACGACCTGCAGCAGCACCCCGTCATCGTGGAGATCGCAAACGCCCACGGTGTCAGCCCGGCGCAGACCATCCTCGCCTGGCACGTGGCCCGCCAGGTGATCCCGCTGCCCAAGGCCGCCTCCCCGCAGCGGCAGGCCGAGAACCTGGACGTCTTCGGCATCACGCTCACCGACGGTGAGGTCGAGGCCATCACCGCGCTGGGCCGCCCGGACGGGCGGCTCGCGGACCAGGACCCCGCGGTGTACGAGGAGTTCTGATCGCCCCAGGGTCATCCGCCAGTCGGTCAGATAGGTCAGCGGCGGTTCCACCCACCGACCACCGGCGGCAGCGCGCCCAGCAGCCGCTGGGGCACCCGACCCCGGACGTGGTACGGCGGGTGCTCGGGCGTGACCCGCTCGACTTCGACACCTACGTCGCCCGGGCGGCGGCAGCCGGCGCGTGGTCATGACTGCGGGCGGCGCTGGTCGGAGCTGCGGGCGGTGTGAGAGCGGCGTAACAGGTGATCTGCCCGCGTACCGAGAGCACCCCGACGTACCGTGAGATCGTGCCGACGAGAGACGTACTCACCAAGGCTGACCTCGCTGAACTTCGCCGCTCAGCGCTCGGGACGGCCAACCCGCTCGGTGTCGCCGCCGACCTCGCCGAGGCGGCCGAGCAGGGCCGGCTGGAGGATCCGGACGACGCCGGGGACGCCCTGACCCTGGCTGCCGAGATCGCCGAGATCCGGGCCAGGCCCGATGCCGCCCTGCGGTACGCGGAGCAGGCTCTGGCGGCGTACCCGTCCGGGGACGATCCCCGGGCCGGCGTCGCCCGGGCGCTGCGGGCCCGGGCGCTGTTCCGGGCCGGCGGTCGGGACGACGAGGCGGTGGCGGAGCTGACCGCGCTGCGCCCGTTGCTGCTCACGCAGCCCGACGCACCCGCCTACGTGAGTGCGGCGCTGGACGCGGGTGGTCGCTCGGCGACCGTCGAGACGTGGCTGAGCGAGGCGGTCGACAGCCTGCTCAGCGAGCGCGCGACCGCGGCGTCCGGGCCGGCCAGCACCGCGATCGACCCGGTGGTGGATCTCGGTCCGCCGGACGCTCCCGGTGTCGTCTTCTTCCTGCTGCAACAGCGGCACCGGGTACGCCGGAATCTCAACCTGCCGCACGACCGGCAGGACGACCTGGCGGACCGGTTGGAGACCCAGCTCGTGCGCCGGGCCGGGGAGCGCAGGGACGCCGAGTCGGACCTGCTCTTCTGGCCTCGGGCGGAGTTCGACCGGCTGCTCGCCGAGCACGCCGCGCTGAGCGAGGTGTACGGGCCGGACTGGGACGCGCACCGGGGCCGGCTGGAGAAGGAACTGGTCCGGCTGAGGAGTGCCGGTCAGGCCGGGTTGGGCGTGTTCCGCGCCACAGTGGACGGGCTGAACGCGTTCGCCGGTCGACGTGACGGCGACCCGGCCGACGCGGCGGTCCGGGCAGGGTACGCGGCCGAGGTGCAGGCGCGACCCAGCGCTCGGATCGCCTGGCCGCCGGAGCGCAACGACGCCTGCTGGTGCGGCTCGGGTCTCAAGTACAAGAAGGACTGTCTGCCGCGCTCCCGGTAGCCGAGGGGGCATCGGCGCGGTCCCGACTGCGACATAATCCCGTCCGTGGCGAAGGGAAGACGGCGAGCGATCCTTGGTGGAGCGGCGCTGCTGGTGGTGGCGCTGGTCGGCGTCGGTCTCTGGCAGTACGTCGACCGCCCGGACGACCCGACCCACGACAGCGCCGTGGCCGACGCCGCGGAGAAGGTCGACCGGGTGCTGTTCGGCTTCGAGTACGACCACCTCTACCAGGCCGACAAGTACGTGCACTCCGCCAGCCAGCACCCCGACGTCGCGGTCCTCTCGGTCACCGGCGAGACGCACTGGGAGACCGGCGTGACGTTGGTGCTGCGGGTGATGGGCCACGGGGTGGAGATCGGCGCGGACGGCTCGGTGATCGACGAACGTGACGAGCCGATCTGCTTTCGGCTTCAGTTCGGCCCGGACGACGACGACCGCGACGACGACATCGAGTGCCCGGCCGATGATCCTCTCCAGGTCAGGCAGGACCCCTCTCTCGACGGGGTCGACGACCGCCTGAAGAGCGCCCTGAAGGCCGTCGACCCGGACGAATCCGCCGTCCGCGCGGCGATCGCCAACCTGAAGCTGGACCCGGCCATCGCGTTGGAGGTGGCCGCGAAGGACGGCATGGTCGGCGTGGCTCTGCGGGCCGCGCAGTACGACTGCATCCTCGCCCGCGTCACCGAGGAGGGCGCCGAGCTCTGGCGGCCGGCGCACATCCAGTTGGCTCCCGGCGAGCTGCCCTGCGCCTCGTGGGTGGCCCTGAGCAGCAATTTCGGTAAAGGCCTGCGCTGATCACCTCGCGACGGGGCCGGGTGGACGCCGTCGGCAATCTTGGGGCTGACGCGTCCCTTCGGTACCGTTAGCGTCCTTTCCTGGACGATCGACGTCCGGCCCGTGTCAGGAGGAGACGCCGATGTTCGAGGAGTTCATGGGCATCCCCGCCCACCCGCTGGTGCTGCACGCCGCTGTGGTGTTCGTGCCGCTGCTGGCCCTGCTGACGGTCGGCTACGCGCTCGTTCCGCCGATCCGGCCGCACACCCGTTGGGTGCTGGGGCTGCTCGCCGTGGGCGCGCCGCTCGCCGCCCTGCTGGCGAAGCTGTCCGGTGATGCCTTCTTCGAGCGCATGCGCGCTGCCAACCGGGTCACCCCCGAGTTCCTTCCGACCCTGGAGACGCATCAGGAGTTCGGCGACATCACGCTCTGGGCGACCATCGGGCTGGCGATCGTGGCGCTGGCCCTGGTCCGTTTCGTGCCGCCGAGAGCCGTTGAGGCGACCGCGACCGACGACAAGCGGTCCAGTCGGTTGCTGACTCCGGCGTTGCAGGTGTTGTCGCTGCTGGCCGCCGCCGTCACCGTGTACTACGTGATCCGCACCGGCGACTCCGGCGCGAAGGCGGTCTGGGAGGGCCAGTGAGCTGTCCCGAGGTGGGTGCCGGATCGACACGGAGCTGCAAGCGGTGGTGCGGCCCGGCCGGAGCCGGGCCGCACCAGTGCGCGGACCGTCAGCCGGCGTTGTACGCCCGGATGATGGTCTGGTCGATGCCGCTACCGCCGTTGGCGGCGGCCTTCACCCGCAGCGAGACGGGCTGTCCGGTGGCGGCCGTCGGCAGCGCGACCCGGTAGCTGTCGCCGGTGCCGGTGACCCGGGCCGACGTCCAGGTGGCACCGTCGTCCGTCGAGGTCCAGACCTGGAACGACGTCACCTTCTGCGCCTTGATTCCCCGCATCTGCCGGACGGTCAGCTCGGCCGTTCCGCCGGTGGCGTGGTTGAGGGTGTCCATCGGCAGCGCGTAGTCCACCGCCAGCAGGGGCAGCGGCACACTGCCGGTGCCGTCCGGCCCGGCGGACCGGAACGTCCACGACGTGTTGACCCTGGTGGAGATCGGCAGGATCAGGCTCGTGTCGACGTCGAGGGTCAGCCGGTAGTCGGCCATCTGCTGCGCAACGGTGACGTCGGCGAGCGGGCGGTCCCGCTCGTCGACGAGCTTGCCGTTGCGGTACACCGACAGCTTGCGGTTCACCCCGATCGAGCCGCCCTGGAGGCAGTCGGCCCGCTGGTGCTGGTCCGTCAGCGACACCAGGTCGATGTGCAGGTTGCCCCGGGTACGCGACGGCGCGGTGGCGCAGCTGGACTCGGCCCCGGCCGGGTCGTCGTACCAGCCTGAGTGCAGGGGCTGCCGCGCCCAGACCTTGGTCTGCCGACTGCCCGGCTGGTAGGTGCGCGGCGCCTCCTGCGCCGACAGGCCACCGTAGACACCTTCGTCGGCCCACAGGTAGCCGGGTGAGAGGTAGTCGGTGCGGTACGGGGGCAGGTTGCCCTCGTGGGTCTGCGTCACCGGCACCCCGTCGGGCGTGAAGCCGCTGCGGATCAGTTGGGTGACCATCCCCTCCGAGTCCATCTGGTGGAAGCGCTCCTCGATGCGGGCGAGCTTCGCCTGTTCGGATTTGCTCACCCGGAAGGCGGGGTCACCCGGTACTCCGCCCGCGTACTCGTGCACCAGGTTGTAGCGGTACGGCTTGGCGGTGCCGGCCGGCGAATCGAGGTTGACGGCCGCCCAGGTGCGCCGGGACCCGACACCGGGTTTCGGCAGCGCGGTGGTGCGGACCGTCGTCTGGGCCCCGTACCCGCTGATCTGGTGCCACCAGGACAGCCCGTTCGGGGCGGTCTGGACGTTGGTGAGGTCGGTCCGGGTGGGTGTGGTGCGCACCCCGTCGACAGTCGCCGTCACCGGTCTGGCCCGCGCCGGGTCGAGCGTCACGGTTCGGGCACCACGCACATCCAGGTCCGCCTCGGCGGCGAGCGTCGTCTCCAGCACGTCACTGTCGACGTAGTAGGCGACGGATGAGCCGAGGATCGCGTACCGGCCGGCCGGCACCCGCAGCGTGAAGGTGTCTCCCGGAGTACCGCCAGCGCCGCTGTAGTAGACCACCGGGTCGGTGAGGTTGGTGACCAGCAGGTTGATCCAGCTCTCCGCGCCCTCCTTGAGGCCGGGCAGTGGCTTCGTCCGGATCGTCAGGTCATAGCTGGGCTGCTCGACGTAGAAGCTCACCGGCGTGGTCGAGACCAGCTTGTGCCCGGCGGTGCGGGCGGTGACGGTGGCCAGGTAGAAGCCCGGTCGGGCGGCCAGCGCCGCGCGGTTGATCCGCACTGTCGCGCCGGCGGTCGCGCCGCGCTTGAGCGTCACCCGACTCGCCGAGAGCGACGCGGCGCCGCGCGGCACCGACTGGCCGTCGTGGTTGACCACCGTGACGTCCAGGTCGAGGACGGCCGCCGACTCACCGGTCCAGCTCAGCTTCGCCTCGCTGGTCCCGGACTGCGGGTACGCGAAGGTGCCGAGGTTGACCACCGGCTGGTCGCTGGTCGGGCCGCCGAGGGCCCGGGCCGCGTTGAGCCGGCCGGCACCGACGGCGTACGCGTCGACGCCGCTCAGCGGGTCGGCGGCACCGACGAGCGCGGCCTTGAGCTGTGCGCCGGTCCAGTCCGGGTGCCGCTGGGCGAGCAGCGCGGCGGCACCTGCCACGTGTGGGCTGGCCATCGAGGTGCCGCTGATGGCCTCGTAGTACCTGTCGATCGGGTCCTGGAGGTTGGTGCCGGCGGCCCGCGCGGCGACGATGTCGACGCCGGGTGCGACCAGCTCAGGCTTGGCCACGTTGCTGGTGACCAGCGGCCCACGGCTGGAGAAGTCGGCGAGCTTGTCGTTCCGGTCGACCGCGCCGACGGTCAGCGCGCTGGCAGCCGAGCCCGGCGAGGAGATGGCCCCGCCGCTGTTGCCGGCGGCGATGACGAAGAGCGCGCCGGTGGACCTGCTCAGGCCGTCGACGGCCAGCGAGAGCGGGTCGTTGCCGTCGTCCGGGTCGCTGCCGCCGAGGCTCATGTTGATGACGTCGGCCCGGGTGGCGGCCCACTCCATGCCGGCGATGATCCCGGAGTCCGCACCGGAACCGTGGTCGTCGAGGACCTTGCCGATCACCAGCTTGGCGTCGGGTGCCACACCGCGACGCTGACCGTTGGCGGCCGCTCCGGTGCCGGCGATGGTCGACGCGACATGCGTACCGTGGCCGTTGTGGTCGACGGCGTCACCGCCATCGGCGGTGAAGTCGGCCCGGTCGGCGACCCGGCCGACCAGGTCCGGGTGGGTGAAGTCGGCACCGGTGTCGAGCACCGCGACGGTGGTCCCCCGGCCGGTGTAGCCGGCCTTCCAGGCGTCGGGCGCGGCGATCTGGCCGAGGTTGCGGTCCAGGTCGGCGCGCTGTCCGCCGCCGGTCAGCGCGGTGGCGCGGACCTTGCGGTCCAGCCAGACCTTCTTCGCGCCGGCGAGCAGCGAGTCGGTCGCCAGCTTCGCGGTGGCCGGGCTCTTCTTGGGTACGTGACCGGCGACCGCGCCGATGCTGGGCAGCGACAGCACGTCACCGAGTGCGGCCACCCGGGCGGACGCGGTGGCGGGCTGCACGATGACCGGCAGCTCCGTGGTGTTCTCGTCGTCGTACCCGTCGGCGATCAGCGCGGTGACGTCGAACAGGTCGGGGTCGAGGACCGGACCGATCTGGGACGCGACGCGGGCGGGTACGACGTGCAGGTGACCGTCGGGGCCGCAGGTCTGCTGGATGACCGCGTTCTCGTCGGCCGGCCGCACCGTGGCCTTGGGGCATCCCGATCCGGTGCTCCGTACGGTCACCACGTCCCCGGTCAGCAGGGTGACGGTGTGCGTCTTCCCGTCGACCGAGGTCCTGGGCGTGTCGGTCGTGCCGATGCCGCCTGGCCCGGCCGTGGCAGAGCCGCCCGGTAGGGCGGTCAGTGTCGTGGCCGTGACGGCGATGGCCAACAGCCACCGCGTTTTCCTGAGCATGGTGCTCCTCGTCTAATGTGGACGAAGCCGTCTCTTCGGGCGACTTCCCGCAAGATCATATGCACGGGAGTGTCTCTTCCGAGGCCCCGGAACGAGGAGTTTTCTGGCCCGCGCGAGGGATGCCTCTCCGTCCGAGGGGATCGACGGGACGCCAGCGCCGTCCTAGCATGGCGACGAATGGATCTTCGAGATTGGCCCCTGCCGACCCCCGGCAACCAGCCCAACCGAAGGGAGACGCGCATGCGTCGACCCCGTCATCTGGCACTGCTGAGCATCGGTGTGTCCGGCGCTCTGGTGCTCAGCGCAGCCCCCACAGCAACGGCTGCACCGCCCACCGCGACCACGCCCACCGGCATCGTGGTCAGCGACGGCATGACCCAACCGGTGTTCTCGCTCGCCGACGCTATCGAGGAGCGGGTGTTCGTCCAGACCCCGGTCGACACCGACCACGACGGTCGACCCGACCGGGTGGCGATCGACATCTCGCGACCCCGGGAGACCGCCACGCAGGGCTTCAAGGTGCCGGTCATCTTCGAGCACAGCCCGTACCGCAAGGGCACCTGGGGTGACGTGCCGTACCCGAGCGTGCTGGTCGACGACCTGCCGCAGAACGGTCTGACCGACCGTTCCGGACGGCGGGCGTTCGACGTGGGCACCCAGCGCGCCCAGGCGAAGGCCAACCTGCCGGGCTCGCTGGACGACTACTACGTGCCCCGCGGGTACGCGGTGGTGCTCGGTCAGAGCGTCGGCACCGGCGACTCGGACGGCTGCCCCACCAGCGGCGACCAGGCCGAGACGCTCGGCACCAAGGCGGTCATCGACTGGCTCAACGGCCGGGCCAAGGGGTACGACGCGAACGGCGCCCCGGTCACCGCCGGCTGGACCACCGGCGCGGTCGGCATGACCGGTGTCTCCTACAACGGGACGCTGCCCAACCAGGTGGCCACCACGGGGGTCAAGGGACTCAAGACCATCGTGCCGGTCTCCGCGATCAGCAGCTGGTACGACTACTACCGGGCCAACGGTCTGGTCGTCGCCCCCGGGACGTTCCAGGGCGAGGACCTCGACATCCTCGCCCAGTACACCGCCGGGCACGCGCGGGCCGAGGGGCCCTGCGCCGACGAGCTCGCCGCCATCACCGAGGAGCAGGACCGGGTCACCGGCGACTACTCGGAATTCTGGCGGGACCGCGACTACCTCGACGCCCGCAACGTCAAGGCGAGCGTCTTCGTCGTCCACGGCCTCAACGACTGGAACGTGAAGACCGAGCACTTCGCCGGCTGGTGGGACCAGCTCGCCAAACGCGACGTACCGCGCAAGATCTGGCTGCACCAGGGCGGCCACGGCGGCCCGGGCAGCAACGCGTCGGTAACCCTGCCGAGCGGCCAGACGTGGACGTACAAGCAGACCGAGAACCGCTGGTTCGACTTCTGGCTGTGGAACGTGCGCAACGGCATCATGGACGAGCCGACCGCGGTGCTCCAGCGCGAGGACCGGGCCTACACCACGTACGCCAACTGGCCCGACCCGGCCGCGCGTGAGGTCGGGTTGCGGTTCGCCGCCACCGACGCCACCGCCCCGGGCGCACTCACCACGGGCAAGCCGCCGAAGTCCACTGTCGAGCAGAGCTTCGTCGACGAGGGGCGGACCATCCACCCGGACACCCTGGTGTCCAACCCGGACACGGCGAGCGCGAACCGGCTCGCGTACCGCTCGCCCGAGCTGACGCAGAGCGTGCGCATCTCCGGCCGTCCGGAGATGCGGCTGCGGATGGCGATCGACAACAAGCCGGACGCGAACCTCACCGCGTACCTGGTCGACTACGGCCCGGCCGGGTCGACCGCCGCGCCGACAGTGGTGACGCGAGGTTGGATGGACCCGCAGAACCGCAAGAGCGCCGCACGCACCGAGCCGGTCAAGCAGGGCAAGCTGTACGACTACCGGTGGACCATGGAGCCGAAGGACTACGTCTTCCCGGCGGGGCACCGGATCGGCGTGGTCATCTTCTCCAGCGACCAGGAGTACACCCTGCTGCCGTTGGGTGGCACCGAGCTGCGAGTCGCACCGAACGACAGCGAACTGCGGCTGCCGGTGGTCGGCGGGCGGAGCGTCCTCGGGTTCTGATTTCGTCTTCGTGCCACAGGTGGGGCAGTCCGACGCGTTCGAGCTGCCCCACCCTTGCGTCCGGCGCTGTCCGGTATCCCCACCCAGGTCAAGATCCGCGCAACATCAGGGAACTTGCTGCCTCGCCGCGATCTGAGGCAGCAATTTCCCGGAAAGTGCGCGGATCTTGGATTGCCCACGCCGTCGGTTAGTGGGTTTTGTCCGGTTTCGGGGCGCGGTCCTGGGGTGGGTGTCCGGTTTGGGGGGTCGGTGTCCCGTGGCCGGCGCCACCGTGGGGGCGGAATCGTGGGCCGGGCGGGGTCGTTATACCTGGCATGCCACCGCGACTTTCGGGTCGTGGGGCAGGGCGCACCGGCCGGGAACATCCGCTGGGCCGCCCCGGTTACATCCCCCGCAACGCCCGAGCAGGTCCCCCGAGGATCGCCGGCGTTTGTCGCGAGACTTTCCCGCACGGTCGCCGTACCCCCTTGTGAGGTGCCGTGCGGACACCCCCGATGCAGAGGAGCACGCCATCATGCGTACCGATCTGATTCGTAAGACCGCACTCACCGCCGCTGGTCTGGCCTTCACCGGTGGTGCGATCGTCGGACCTGTCACCGCCGCATACGCGGCGTCGGATGCGAAGCCGACCTCGCAGGCGCAGTCGGATCGTAAGCCGGCCGGTGAGCGTCAGCTGGGTGTGCGCTACGAGGCGCAGCCGAACTTCTACTACTGCGGGCCCGCCGCGACCCGTAACGCCCTGAGTGTGCAGGGTAAGAACATCAACGTTGATGACATGGCCAAGGAGATGGGCACCACCGAGGCCGGCACCAACTCCATCAACGACATCACCCCCGTGCTGAACAAGGAAACCGGTAAGAACGACGCCTACCGGTCGGTCGAGATCAAGAACTCGAACGCCGACGCGAAGCAGACCGACAAGCTGCGCGCTGACATCGTCAAGACCGTTGACGACGGTCGGGCCGTGATCGCCAACATCGCCGGCACCAGCACCGACACTGATGGCACCACCCACTCCTACGAGGGCGGGCACTACATCAGCGTCGTCGGCTACCGCGACAACGGCAACCTGGTGAAGATCGCCGACTCCGCCGACCCGAACCAGGCCTCCTACGAGGTCACCGTCGAGCACCTCGCCGACTGGATCGCCACCCGCGGCTACGCCACCAGCTGACCGCGACTGACACACCACGAAGGGCCGGACCCCACCACGGGGACCGGCCCTTCGTCGTCTTTCATTTCCGCCAATTGCGGAACGTATTGACAAGTTTCGACATCAGGGTGAGGCTTGACTCGCTGAGAGCGCTCTCTCGCACCCGGCCTCAACCGGCCACCACCAGTCTGGCCAGGGCAATCTCCGATGTCTTCGGCGGCGGCGCCGGAGCTGTCCCTGACCCGTCCCCCCGACAGGAGTCACGAGATGGACAGGGCCGCACCCCTCTCCGGCACCCACCGCCGGCTGCGCCTCGCCACGGCGATCGGCGCACTGCTGGTGCTACTCGGCACGTACGTCGTCTCCACCACCGAGCGGGCCGACGCCGCCCCGGTCGCCAACGCCATCCGGGTTGCCGAATTCCCCGCCGACTGCACCTACAGCCACCGACTGCCGGACGACCCGATCATCTTCCCCGGGCTGCCCGGGGCCTCGCACATGCACAGCTTCTTCGGCGCCACGGTGACGAACGCCAACACCACCCTCCCTGACCTGGTCAACTCCCCCAGCACCTGCAACCCGCGGGTGGACGTCTCGTCCTACTGGGTACCGACGCTGTACCGCGACAACGTGCCGGTGGAGCCGGCGATCGCCACGTTCTACTACCTGGGCGAGGGCGTACGCTCCGACGTCGTCGCGAACACCCAGCCGTTTCCGCTCGGGCTGCGACTCGTCGCCGGCAACGCGAAAGCCACCGGCTCGAACGACAGCATCGCCCGGTGGTCGTGCCTGCACGCCGGGCACGTGCCTCCGTCGAAGGACTTCGTCAACTGCCCGTCCGGCACGATGCTGGAGTCGTACCTGGACTTCCCGCAGTGCTGGAACGGCCGCGACCTGGACTCGCCCGACCACAAGAGCCACCTGGCGTACCCGGTGAACCAGGCCTGCCCGAGCACCCACCCGGTGCACGTGCCGAAGCTGCGGCAGGTGCTGCGGTACCCGGTCACCGGCGACCCCTCGCGGATCCGGCTCGCCTCCGGGCCGGGCTACACCATGCACGGTGACTTCTTCAATGCCTGGCCGGTGGCGGAGATGGCCCGTCGGGTTCAGGACTGCATTCGTCCCGTCATCAAGTGCGGTCACGACGGCCGACCGATCTGAGCCGACAGGCTCCCACCACGGAGGCGGGTCCGGTCACGCCGGGCCCGCCGTCCGGGGGCGAGAGGAGGCCGGATGCGAGCCCCCGTGAGCGCGTCCATGTCCCTGTTCCTCGCGGCGCTGCTCGTCACGGCCTGCGCCACCGGATCACCGACCACGACCGCACCGTCGAACGCCGGACCGTCCGGCTCGGTTTCGCCCAGCGGCTCGGCCAGCCTGTTCAGCCCCACCGACGTCGCGTGGCTCCAGCTGACGGTGGCGATGAACGAACGCCTACTGCCTGTGCTGGACATGGTGCCGAGTCGGACCACCGACCCGGGTTGGCAAACGTTCGCCGCCCGGCTCGGCACGGCGCACCGCGCGGATCTGAGCACCGCCCGACGGCTGCTCGCCGAGTCCGGCGCCCCGGCGACCAACCCGCACGAGGGCCACGACATGCCGGGCATGGTCACCGAGCAGGAGTTGACGACCTTGCGGTCGGCCACCGGTGTCGCGTTCCAGCGATTGGCAGGTCAGCACGTACGAGCGCACCTGCAACAGGCGGTGCGGGTCGCCACCGCGGAGCAGCGGAACGGGGTGTCTCCGGCGACCACCGCGTTGGCCACGGAGGTGGTCCGGGCCGGCGACGCCGAGCTCACCCGACTCGACCGGTTGAACCGGCCTGCCTGACCAGGCCACCCCCACCCCCGCCCCACCAGCGTCGATCAAGAGGTTTCTGTCATCCGGCCCGGCGTGTCGTGACCGAAACCTCTTGATCACCGGCGGGGTGGGGGTGGGCTGCGGTCGTTCCTGCCGCCATGCCCAATCGTCGTCTCAGCCGGTCGCCAGCAGCCGGGCGATCGTCGCCGGCTCCGCCAGGTGCGGGAAGTGGCTACCGGGTAGCACGGTCACCACCACCTCCGGCAGGACATCCGTCAGCCAGGTCAGATACCGGGGCGGCGGCTGGGACGAGGTCACCCAGCGGTAGGGGATCCCCCGCACCCCGATGGACCGCAGGGCGAGGGTCCGCTGGGCGGCGATGTCCTCGTCCGACCCGCTCAGGATCTCCCCCCAGTAGCCCAGCAGCAGGTCCGGCCGGGGATCGGTCGCGGTGGTCACGATCTCCCGGGCCTCGGCCGGCAACGACTCGATGCCCATCCCGGCCAGCATGCCGTCCCACACCCGCCGCCAGTCCGGGCCGCGCAGTGTCGACTCCGCCTGGCGTACGACCGCACCGAAGGGGCCGGGCAGCAGGATCTGGTCCAGATTCACCACCCCGCGCACCGGGTAGCGGGCCGCGTACGTCGTGGCGACCACCGCGCCGACCGAATGTCCCACCACGATCGGCTGCGCGAGACCGGCCTTGGTCACCTGGTCGTGCAGGACCTCGGCGACCTCCGCTATCCGGTAGGACTGCCGACGTGGTGCGTCGCCGTGACCGGGCAGATCGAGGGCGAGGACCTGTCGGTTGGGGTCGATCGCCGCAAGCTCGCGCCGGACCGGGTCCCACTGTCGCCGGTCGTAGGTGAGGCCGTGCAGCAGCACCAACGGTGGTCGGTCGTCGTCAGTCATTGTCGCGCCTTTCCTGCTCTCCGATCGTCCGGGCGCTGGCCCGAAGCGAGTCGATGGTGAGGTCGAGGGCCGCCTCGAGGTGATCGATCTTCCCGGTGGAGAGCAGCAGCAGGACGCCGCCCTGAATGCCGGCCAGCAGCGCCGCGGAGGCACGGTCGGCGTCCACGTCCGGGCCGATGTCCCCGGTCGACTGCATGTGCCGGATGCCCTCGGTGATCGCCGCCTGCCAGCGCCACATGAGCCCGGTCACGATCGCCTGCGCGCCCGGCGCGCGTCGGCCGGTCTGACCGAGCAGCCCGTTGAGCGGGCATTTCACGCCCTGCGCAAGGTAGCGCTCGATGAGCCGGTCGCGCCACGCCAGCCAGGCCGGCCAGGACGTCAGGTTGCTGAGCATCGGCTCCTGGTCGATGAGCACCTGATCGGCCTCGTGCTGGGCCACCGCCAGCAGCAGGTCTTCCTTACCGCCGGGGAAGTAGTGGAAGAGCTGTCCCTTGCTGGTGCCGGTGTGGGCCATCACGTCTTCGAGGCGTACCTCGTCGACGCCGCGCTCGCGGATCTCGGCGGCCGCGCCGGCGACGATCCGCGCCCGGGTGGCCTCGCCCTTGCGGGTCAACGCCCGTGTCATGAGACCCCCGTCACCGATCCGCATCCGTACCTGCCGGTCCAACGCTAGCGCGGGCTTTGGACTTGCGGGTCCATTTTTACCGAGCAAAGGTCTGGAGCGGCCCGCTCAGGGCCGACACGCGATCGAGAGGACGCAACGATGAACCACTACTACCTGCTCGGGCGGTCCGGTCTGCGGGTGAGCCGGCTGGCGCTGGGCACGATGAACTTCGGCGTCGACGGGTTCCATGCCGCCTACGGCAAGACCGAGGAGGAGGCGGAGCCGATCTTCCGTCAGTACCTGGAGTCGGGGGGCAACTTCATCGACACGGCGGACTTCTACACCGCCGGGGAGAGCGAGAAGATCCTCGGCCGCCTGATCGACCGGGCCGGCGTCCGCGAACGGCTCGTGCTCACCAGCAAGGCCACCAACACCGTCGACCCAACCGACCCGAATGCCAGCGGCAACGGTCGCAAGCACATCACGCGGGCGGCGGAGGCCTCGCTGCGCCGACTCGGCACCGACTACATCGACCTGTACCTCCTGCACACCTGGGACCGGATCACCCCGGTCGAGGAGGTCGTGCACACCTTCGACGACCTGGTACGGGCCGGCAAGATCCGGTACGCCGGGCTCTCCGACGTGCCGGCCTGGTACGCGGCCCGGGCGCAGAGCTACGCCGAGGCACACGGGCTCGCCCCAATGATCAACGTGCAGCTGCCGTACTCCCTGGTCACCCGGCACATCGAGGCGGAGTTCGTGACGATGGCCCAGACCCTGGGAATGGGTGTGACCGCGTGGAGCCCGATCGGTGGCGGCCTGCTCAGCGGCAAGTACCGCCGGACCAGCGAAGGCATGAGCGGCACCGGCCGGTTGACCAACCCCGACGCCGCGGGTCGGGAGATCAGCCCCGGCGACTGGCAGGTGATCGAGGCACTGGAGAGCGTGGCCGCCGATCTCGGGCGCAGCATGGCGCAGGTGGCGATCAACTGGGTGGCCACCCAACCCGCTGTCGCCTCGGTGGTCGTCGGGGCGAGCAGCCCCGAGCAGCTCGCCAGCAACTTCGGTGCGCTCGACTTCGAGATCCCGGCGGACGCCCGTCGGCGACTCGACGAGGCGAGCGCCCCGAACCTCGGGCTGGTGTACAGCATGTTCACCCCGCGGTACCAGTCCTGGGTGGTGAGCCCCGGCCTCGGCATCGGCGACAAGCCGGCCGGTTACGCCCCGCCGGTGTTCAACGGCGCCACCCCGCCCATCCAGTAGCGGAACGGTCCGGGGAACGACTCCCCCTCGTAGAGCGCGATGTACAACCGGCGCAACTCGGGCCCATCGGCGCCGAGCGCGATGAGGTTGAGGGTGTTGTGGCCGACGCCCAACGCCTCCGGCAGGGTGCAGACCTGGAGCGGGATCGCGTTCGCGTCGGCGATCCGGCGCGGCACGCGCACCGCCGCACCGAGGTCCACCACGCCGTCGAGGGGGCTGATCGCGACGGCCGCGGTTCGCAGACCGGTCCGTCGTGACGGCGTCGGCAGAGTACGCGCGATGCTCAGGTACTGGGTGACGGCGGCGAGGGAGTAACCGCGCGACGTGACGCGGTCCGGGAGGATGCGGCGCCCGTACAACATGATGAGCGGTCGGACCGCGAAGGCCGGCGCCTGCCGACGGTCCGGACCGAAGAACGGCGACAGCAACAGCAGACGCCGTACGACGGTGCCCGGCACCTGGGCCAGCCAGGCGGCCAGGACGGCACCGCCGGAGATCCCCACGACGCCCACCTCGTCTCCCAGGCCCTCGGCGACGGCCAACGCCCGCGCGGCGTACGTCGTCAGCTCGTCGGCCCGGACCCGGTGGTGGGCCCGCAGGTCGACGGTGCCGTGCTGCGGGGCTCGCGGAACCCAGACGTTGTAGCCGCGGTCGAAGAACTCCTCGGCCAGTTCGTCGTACTGGTCGGGCGCGAGGGTGTATCCGTGCAGCAGCAACACGACCCTGCCGGTGCGGGAGCCGTGGCTCAGGAGACGGCTGCGCGACTCCGGCCGGACCGCCGGGTCAGCCGCCTCGGCGGCGATAACGGCCTCGGCGGCACGGACGGCGGTGTCGAAGTCGAGCGGCCGCGCCGGTGCGACCGGTGGCTCACGGCGCAGCGACCGCCACAGGCAGAGCGTGGCGACGGCCGCCACGACCAGCGCCAGTACGCCGACGATGAGCATGGCCCGATGCTGACAGGGCCAGCGGTCGGCACCGGTGCGGGGGTGCGCCCCGGTGACAGGGCGCACCCCCGATTCCGCTACTCCTGCTGGTCCGCCGGCGCGAAGACGACCCTGGTGCGCAACTGCCGGAACCCGGTCCGTTCCAGCTCGGCCAGCACCGCCACCCGGCGCGCGTCCACGTCGGCGATGACCTCCCGGGCGCCCCCGGCGGCCAGCAGCCGGACCGCCTCGACCAGCAGTTCTGGCCGGGCGGCCTCGTCAAGCAGGCCGAGGTAGACGAGAAGCGGGTAGCAGGCGTCCCCGGCGGTGCCGACCAGACCCACCGGCTCTCCGGCGTCCAGCGCGACGCGCCATCCCTGCACCCCGTCCCCCAGCCAGCCCAGAGGGTCGGTGGCGAGGTCGACGCCGCTGACCACCCGTGCGATCTCGACGCCGGTCAGCACGTCCGGCTCGTCGATCCTGGCGACCAGGGCGTTGACCTCCGTCGCGTCGACGGGCGAACGGAAGTCGTACCGCCTGGAGGACGCCGGCAGGGGCGTGCCCGCCCAGGAGCACCGGAGCCGCTCCCCCCGCTCGACCAGGCCGGCGAGCCGAGCTGCGGCCATCGGTGCCTCCACCACGGCCCGCACCTCGGGGCGGCGCCGCCAGTGTGCCGGCAGGGCGGCGTAGTACAGGCCGGGGCCACCCAGCGCCTGGTGGGCGGCGTGCAGCAGTTCGGCGCCGACCTCGGGCTCGGCGTCCAGATCGAACCGGTCCAGCCAGGGCGCGCCGACGGCGCCCGGTGGGAGGAGCCAGGCGGCCCGGCCGACCACCCGGCCGTCGCGCAGGGCCACCCAGGTGGTCTCGGGCCGATAGCCGCCGCCGGCGACCCCGTCGGCGTAGCCGACCTGGCGCAGTTGGGGCAGCGGATCAGGCATGGAGTCGAACAGGTTTTCCTCGCCCGCGACGAGCGGACGGATGACCAGATCAGTCATGGCTTGGTCCTCCGGGAAGCGAGCGCCCCGGGTCAGATCCGCGCGGACGCCGGAGCGCGGAGGGGGCGCAGAACATCGGACATTGTTCTGACCTCCTCCCGGCTCGACGGCGTGCCGGAAGAACATACGCCGATCGGTCGCTGGCCCGCAACAGGTTGTCACAGCGTCGGGTTGGTCTCCGACCCACGCCGGTGGGCTCGCTGGTCGAAGACGGCGATGCCGGCCAGGACCACCGCCGCGAGGGCGGCCACGGCGACCGGCGGGAGCACCACCATCACTGGGGCCACCACGACCAGCGCCACCGCGCCGAGGTACAGCACCCGACACCGCGGCGCGGTCTTGCTCGCCCGCTCCAGGGTGCTGCGCCCGATGAGGAACAGCACCGGGCCGCCGAAGATGATGACCACCAGGGCCCAGTCGATCGGCGGGTGCGGATCCTCGATGACCTGCCCGAAGCCGACGGCGGTGCAGATGATGCCGCCGACGATCAACAGCAGGCTGTAGCTCGCCCACCTCGACAGATGGACCCCCTCACCGCTCGGGGTCGAGGCATGGCCGGACCTGACGTGGTAGAAGTAGATCCGCCAGAACGAGACCACCGCCACGAACGAGGCGACGAGGGTGATGGTCCCATCGGTCGAGAAGCCCGGGAAACTGACCGCGGCGCCGGCTTCGAGCACCACCTCGGCTAGAGCGATCATGAAGAACTGGTTGTACCGCTCGGCGAGATGCTCCTCCGAGACAGAGACCCCCAGGGCGTTCAGCTGTCTCCCGCCAATGCGCGGAAGGGGGTAGGTGGTGGCGGCGCCGATCATCTCGATGGCGAGAGCGAGGGTCCAGAAGATGCCCCGACCGAGACCACCACTGATCCCACCACCGATCCAGAGCACGCCGGACACCAGGTGCCAGGTGAGCACCCGGAGCGAGAACGCGTAAACCGCATGGCCCCGCAGGGCGAACGCCAGGAAGAGGGGTCGACCGACCTGGATGACGACGTAGGTGCAGGCGAAGACGACGCCGCGTTGACCGAAGGCCTGCGGCAACGAGACGGCCAGCACCAGCGTGCCGAACATCGTCGCCAGTAGGACTGCCTGCACATCGGAACGACGCGGGTCGTAGGTGCTCGCCAGCAGGGCGTTGAGCGACCAGATCATCCACATCGCCGTGAAGAACAGCACCGTCTGGCCCGCCTCGGACAGCAGCGTGTGCCGGACGATGGTCAGGTCGTCCGCGACCCGCCCGGCGAGGCGGGCCAGCGCGAAGACGTACACGATGTCGAACAGCAGTTCCAGGACGGTCGCCGAGTTCGGGCTCCTGCTGTCCCCGAGCCCACGAGACCGGATGCGCGTCAACACGGACGGCGGGACAGCTCAGCCGGCCAGGGCCGCCGACACGGGCGGGCCGAGGTGATGGCGGTGCTCGGCGATTCGACCCGTTGCCATCGCCCCCAGCCCCCTCACCGACCGCGTGATCCTGTTCCGCGTACTTTATCCATCTTTCTGGGATTCTGCGGTAGATGGCGGATCTGGCCCGCCGCTCACCCCGGGCAGAAACTGTTATCCCGGTACGGGCGTCCAGTCTCCTGAGGGGAAGGTGGTGGCAAGATCCCCCGCCACCACGGCATCGGTTAGCGATGCGACCACACGGAGGAGTCGAGACGATGCGCGCAACAGGTCAGGGTGGAGCGGACGCCGCGAAGGGGAATCGGGGCGCGAGGCGTCTGCTGTGGCCGCTCGCCGTGGCCGCCGTGGTCGTCCTCCTGGTGACCGGGGTGATCGTCGTGATCCAACCGACCGGGCCGACGCCCGCTCCGGCGGCGGCCCCGCAGGCCGTCGACGAGCCGCTGGGCGCCAACCCGGCGTCCAGCTCTGCCATCGCGACAACGCCGGCCGCCACGCCGAGCCCGACGGGAGCGACCCCGACCCTGACGCCGACGACGAAGCCGACGACCGGGCGTACGGTCGCCCCGGCGGCACCCGTGGTGACCTCGAAGCGCAAGGGTGTCGGGGTGTGGACCTTCGACGGCGTCAACCAGGCGCTGGCCAGCTCCGGGGCGAGCTGGTACTACACCTGGGACGTGGCCCACCAGGGCGTCACCAGCCCGAAGGACGCCGAGTTCGTCCCGATGATCTGGGGGGCGAAGAGCGTCACCGCCACCAACCTGCAACAGGCCAAAAAGAACGGCAGTCACCTGCTCGGGTTCAACGAGCCGGACCTGAAGGGTCAGGCGGAGATGACCGTGGAGCAGGCGTTGGAGCTGTGGCCGCAGCTGGAGGCGACCGGCCTTCCGCTGGGCAGCCCCGCCGTGGCCTGGGGCGGTGACCGGCCGGGCGAGTGGCTCGACCGCTTCATGGCCGGCGCGAAGCAGCGCGGGTACCGCGTCGACTTCATCGCCCTGCACTGGTACGGCGGCGACTTCACCACCGCCAACGCGGTCAACCAGCTCCGGTCGTACCTGCAGGCGGTGCACGACCGCTACAAGCTGCCGGTCTGGCTCACCGAGTTCGCCCTGATCGACTTCTCCAACGGCGTTCGCTTCCCGACCCAGGCGCAGCAGGCCGCGTTCCTCACCGCGGCGACCCGGATGCTGGGCGGCCTGTCCTGGCTTCAGCGGTACGCGTGGTTCGGCCTACCCGCCACGGACAAGGACCAGACCGGGCTCTTCCGCACGGGCAGCGAGGCGACCGCCGTGGGCCGCGCCTACCAGGCGGCTCGCTGATTTAGAGCTGATCCACGTGGTCTCGCCAGGAGTGCTGCGGCTCGTACCCCAGCACCCGGCGGGCCTTGTCGATGCTGAGCAGGGTCTCGTGCTCGCTCAGCTCCTTACGGATCTCGACGCCCGGGTAGACCTCGGCCATCAGGCTGGCGCTGGACCTGGTCATGACGGTGTCGGCGTTGGCGATGATGAACACGTCGGCGCCGGGCTGGTCGTGGGCGAGGGCGCGCTCGACCGCCTGGGCACCGTCGCGGGCGTCGATGTAGCCCCACAGGTTCCACCGGCGCAGCAGCGGGTCGGCGTCGAAGGAGGGGAACGGGGCGTAGTCCTCGACGTCCATCACGTTGGAGAAGCGCAGACCCACCATGACCAGCTCCGGGTCCCAGCGGCAGAAGTGCCGCGCCATCTCCTCCTCAAGGGCCTTGTTGAGCGAGTACGTCGACTCGGGGCGCGGCGCGTACTCCTCGTCGACCGGCGCGTACGGCGGTGGGGTGTCGAACGGCAGCCCGAGGACCGTCTCGCTGGACGCCCAGACGACCCGCCTGATCCCGGCCGCCCTGGCCGCGGCGAAGACGTTGTACGTGGCCGCGGAGTTGTTGGCGAACGTGGTCGCGTTCGGCATCAGCCCGGGGGCCGGGACCGCCGCCAGGTGCACGACCGCGTCGATGCCGCCGGCGTGCTCGTCGGCGCCTCCGGTGAACGCCTCCACCACCTGCCCGTAGTCGGTCAGATCGACCTGGAGGAACTCGCCGGCCACGTCGCGGAGGTCGCGGCCTCCGGCGCGGTCGACCGCGAGCACGTCGACGCCCACGGCGCGCAGGTGGGCAACGACGGCGCGGCCGAGCTTGCCGGTGGCCCCGGTGACGACAACACGGCTGGGCAGTGCGGGATCGGTCATGCCCACATCCTCTCCGGCGTGGCGCGGCACCCCGCACGCGGGTGGAGCGCACCCCAGCGGCCCTGCCACGTGGTCGACGGCGCGACGCTGGCACCGCTGCTGGCCGAAGCCGGCGCGGCGCGCGGCGAGACCCGATGGCAGGCTGAGGGACACCGGGTACGCCTGGTGGTCCGACCGCTGCTGCCGCACGAGCGGATCTGCGCGGACCTCGACTAGGTGGCATCACGGTACAACTTTGGGAGTCAGCGCGATGGGAATGATGGTAACCGCGAGGCGGATCGAGGCCACCGCGGATGAGGTCCGCTATGAATTCGGGTTCGAGGACAGGTTCGACCGGGTTCTCACGATCGATCCCAGAACCCTTGAAGCAGGTGTCGACGACGGCGAATTCAACTCGGCCGCCAGCGCGATCAGCGTAAAGATCGTCAAGGCGTGGCGGTCCAGCGGCGAGTTCCCCGCCACGATGATGTACGCCAGTTGAGCGATCACATCCCACGGTGACCGGGACGGAGGGTGCGTAACGTGCAGGGGTAACCCTGACGCGACGAGGAGAGACTTCATGTCCAAGCCACCGCTGCCCGAGCCCGCGATCGCCATGCTGCAGAAGCCGAATCCGGCTGTCATGACCACCCTGCAGGCGACCGGTCAGCCGGTCTCTGCCGCTACCTGGTACCTGTGGGAGGACGGCCGGATCCTGGTGAACATGGACGCGGGCCGCCGCCGGCTGAACCACGTCCGGAACGACCCCCGGGTCTCCCTCACCGTGCTGGACGACGCGGGCTGGTACACCCACGTCAGCATCATCGGGCACGTCGCCGAGCTGCGCGAGGACGAGGCCCTTGCCGACATCGACCGGCTGTCCCGGCACTACACCGGCAACGCGTACCCCCGGCGGGAGCGCGCCCGGGTCAGCGCCCTGATCGAGATCGACCGCTGGCACGGCTGGGGCTCGCTCAAGGACAACAGCCAGGTCGGCTGATCAGCATCAGCCCGGCCGGCGGCACCGCCGGCCGGGCTGGCGGCACCCGGGTCAGGGCTGCAGGGTGGCGGACCGGGCGCCGACGCGGGTCACCAGGTAGCCGAAGGCCGCCGCGGTGAAGAACATGACGATGCCGTAGACGGCGCCCGGGATCGCCATCTGCGTGCTGTTGAGCAACGCTGGGCTGAGCGCGATCGTGATGGCCAGGGTGCTGTTGTGGATGCCGATCTCGAACCCGGCGGCCGTCGCGGCGCTCCGCTCGACACCGGCGAGCCGCGGCACCCCGTACCCGATGGCGAGGCTCAGCAGGTTGAACGCGAGCACGGCCAGGCCGACCGAGACGAAGTAGTCGGCGATGTTCTCCCGTTCGCCGAGCACGGCCCCGGCGATCACCGCGACGAGCACGACGACGGAGAGGATCCGGACCGGCCGGTTCAGAAGCTCGGCGACGTGCGGCAGCCGGGCCCGGATCAGCATGCCGATCGCGACCGGGACGAGCACGATGGCGAAGACCTGAACCATCTTGTCGAACTGCAACCCGATGCTCCTGCCGTCGGGCAGGAAGTACGCCGCCGACAGGTTGACCAGGATCGGCAGGGTGAACACGGCGAGCACCGAGTTGATGGCGGTCAGGGTGATGTTCAGAGCCACGTGGCCGCCGAACAGGTGGCTGTAGAGGTTGGCCGTCGTGCCGCCCGGCGAGGCTGCCAGCAGCATCATGCCGACGGCCAGCTCGGGTGCCAGGTCGAACGCGAGGACGAGGCAGAAGCAGAGCGCCGGCAGCACCAGCACCTGGCACACCAGGGCGATGACGGCGGCTCGTGGATGCTGGGCCACCCGGCGAAAGTCCGCGATGGTCAGTCCGAGACCCAGACCGAGCATGATGATGCCGAGGGCGATGGGCAGGCCGATCAGAGTCAGGGCGGAGTCCATGGCACAACATCGTTACCACCGGGTAACGCCGCAACAATCCCCCATGTGGCTGGACGCTCTTGACCCCGGACTGTGGTCGGCTTAACTTCATCAATCAGATAAGTCTCTTTACTAATACTGCTTGATGCCTCGTGGGAGTGTGCCGATGCGACCATTCCGCCACCGCCGTCTCACCGCCGTCGTCACCCTGGCGGCCCTGCTGTTCACCGCCGCCCCGCCCAGCGCCGCGAGCGCGGGCGACAACCAGCAGCGCCGCGCCGGTTACCACCGGGTCGGCTACTTCACCCAGTGGGGCATCTACGGCCGGGCCTTCCCGGTCAAGAAGCTCGACACGTCCGGGGCGGCGAGCCGCCTCACCCACGTCAACTACGCCTTCGGCAACGTCAGCGAGGACGGACGCTGCTACGTGGACGGAGGGCCGGGCGAAGGCGACGCCTGGGCCGACTACCAGCGACCCGTCCCCGCCGAGGAGAGCGTCGACGGCGTCGCGGACGCCCCGGGCCAGGCCCTCAACGGCAACTTCGGCCAGCTCGCCAAGCTGAAGGCCAAGCACCCCAAACTGAAGGTGCTGATCTCGCTGGGGGGCTGGAGCTGGTCGACGTACTTCTCGAACGCCGCCCGCACCGACGCCTCCCGCAAGGCGTTCGTCGCGTCCTGCATCGACCTGTACCTCAAGGGCAACCTCCCGGGTAGCAGCCCGGGTGCCGGGGCCGGCGTCTTCGACGGCATCGACCTCGACTGGGAGTGGCCCAACTGGGAGGGTGAGCCCGGCAACGTCATCCGCCCGGAGGACCGGGAGAACTTCACCAAGCTGCTCGCCGAGTTCCGCCGGCAACTCGACGCGTACGGGCGCACCACCCGGAAGCACCACCCGCTGACCGCTTTCCTGCCGGCCAACCCGGCCACCATGGACGCCGGCTACGAGGGCCGCAAGATCTTCAAGTACCTGGACTTCGCCACCGTGCAGGGGTACGACTTCCACGGCGGCTGGGAGGCAGTGGCCAACCAGCAGTCGGCGCTGCGCGTACCGGCGGGATCGCCGGACAACCCGGACTTCTCCGTCGAGGTGGCCATCGACGGCTGGATCGCCCGCGGGGCGCCGCGCGACAAGCTCGTGCTCGGCATCCCGTACTACGGTCGGGGTTGGACCGGTGTCACCGGAGGCGGCAACGGCCTCTTCCAGCCGGCCACCGGGCCCGCGCCGGCCACCTTCGAGGCCGGCTACGAGGACTACAAGTTGCTCAAGACCCTGGCCGGCAACGGCTACACAGTGCACCGCGACCTGCGCGCCGGGCACGCCTGGCTATTTGACGGTACGACGTTCTGGACGTACGACGACCCGGCGGTCGTGTTACAGAAGACGCTCTACATCCGCCGTGCCGGCCTGGCCGGAGCGATGATCTGGTCGCTGGACGGCGACGACGACAACGCCACGCTGACCAGGACGATCGGCCTCGGCCTGACGACCTGGTAGGCGTACCGCGATCCACCTGGCGGTCCTCCGGCCCGTCGCCGGCCGATTCCTCGGCTGGCGGCGGGCCGGCGTCAGGTCAGTGGGTGCTCCACCGCTCGTTGTACCGCCATGCCGGGCTGCCGTCCGGCCGCGTTGGCAGGCGGTCCTCGTCCGGGCCGGGTGGGGTGACTCCGTGCAGGGTGGCACCCGCGAAGTGCGAGAGGGCGTGCAGGATCTCCCCCCGGCTGTGCGGGAAGTGCCGGATGTCGGCCACTGGAAAGCCACCCAGCTCGGTGGAGTAGGTGAACTCGCGCGGCTTGTCCACCTCGGGATAGTCCCGTTTGAAGGCGATGACGAGGACGTTGCCGGCGACGAAGATCCGGTCCAGGTGATGCCAGGCGATGAACCTGTGGTGCGCTCTGGTCTGGATGCCGATGCCCTGCTTGGAGAGAGCGACGACGAGCGGTCTCTTCGAGAGCGCCAGGTGGCCGGTCAGGACGTCCTGGCACTGGACGACGAGCAGGAAGCCGACGGTGAGAAAGCCGGCCAGCGTCCACAGCTCACCGAGGGCGTGGGTCTCGAACAACCTGATGAACCGGGTCCTTCCCCGAATCGGGTCCGGGGTGGCGTAGTACGCGGTCATCGCACCGAAGACGACGGCGACCACGAACGCGGCGCGCCACCACATCCGCAGCACGTCACGATCGCCCCCGAACCACCACCACAACGCCAGGGCAATCACGCAGGAGCCGAAGGGAACGAGGGAATGCGAGTCTTCACCGAGCAGCGGCACCAGAACTCGCATGGCCACCGTCACCAACAGGAACACGGCGACCACGCCCCAGATGACGATGGCCAGGCCCCACTTGATCCTTGCGTCCCCCGGGAACCCTTCTCGCGCGTCGCTGGCGGCGGTGAGTGCCAGGCCGGTGCCGACAGCCACGGCGGCGATGTCGAGGATCGTGAGCAACACCCCCGCGCCCGGCCACCCACCTCGGCTCGACGTCAACTCGGGAACAACGAGCCGCGCCAACAACAACACGGTGTAGAGGGCAGCGATGCCGACGGAGACCGCGAGCCGTCGCCGTTGCACGCCTAGGAGTTCCCGGTGCAGTGGGTGGAACAGCCGCTGCGGTCGGCGAAGTGTGTCGAGCACTGGTCGGGCCACGGTCAGTGCGGGCAGATTCGCCGCCGGAGCAACGCCGGCCGTCTCACCCGAGGGTTGGTCATCGGCTGCCGGTGGGCCGCCGGACCCCGGACGTAACACCAGGTCGGCCGCGAGGTCGGTATTGCGTTGACGCGGACGGGGCAGGCCCCGGCTGGGCAGGGTCACCGCCAGGTGCCGGTACGCGGCGTTCAGGGTGAGGTCTTCCCCGTCGGGATGACCGTCGCGCATCGGTGGCCCGTGCCGGAGCAGGGTGAGCAGCTCCCCGGTGAACGCGGTGTGCTCCGCGCCGACCGGGGCGATGGCGGCGACGTTGTCGGAGGTGGCGGTCAGGGTGAACGTCCCCTGGATCTCGCTGCGGTCAGCCAGCCCGTTCTCGACGTCGGCGGCGGACATGGTGTGGAGTGCGCGGCCCGCGAAACAGCAGTCGAGGATCAACACCCGGGTACGCGCGGGGCTGTCCCGCATCGCGTCCCGGATCCAGCTGAACGGGATCGCCGTGTACTTGAGCCAGTCCGGGCGGGGGTTCGTGCCGGACAGCGCGAGGAACAACTCCCCGTTGTCGTCGAGGAGCCCGTGGCCGGCGTAGTAGACCAGCAGCAGGTCCTCTGCCTCGCCGCAACGTTCGGCGATGGTCACGCCCGCCTCGCCCGGGTGCGAGAGGTCGAGAAGTTGCGTGCAGCGTTCCACCGCGACCAGATCGACCGGCCCAGTCGTGACAAGTCGCGCCAACTCGGTCACGTTCGCCCGCACGGCGGGCAGATCGTCCAGTGCCTGTTGGTTGTGCGTGGCAGTGCCGATCAGCAGGGCGGTCGACCTGGTCGGGTCGGGGCGGCTCACCTGTCGGTCGTCTCGACAGCCGGTTCGTGCTCGGACAGCGCCCGGACGGCAGCCTTGATGAGCGTGGTGACCTGGTCCATGTCACGGGCCCGGCGGACGTCCAACTCCGCCGACGAGCCGTCCGGAAGGGTCAGCTTCACCGTGACGTCCTCGCGACGGTGGGTCAGCCAGCCGGCGATCGACTGCACCAGCACCATCACCGCGCCGCCACTACCGACAGCCACCAGCAGCACGTCGGTGGCCCCGGCCGACATCTCGTCGGTCGGCGCCGTCGCACCCGGCGCGGGCGCGGCGGTCACCTGCCCGCGGAGCCGGTCCTCGGCGCGCAGCCAGGACGCGAGGGATCTCCGAGCATCGGCAGAGGGCAGATCCGGGTCGACCGAGAGCGTGATCGTCTGCTGAGACGCGGGCACCGTCTTCTCCCTCCGACGAAGGCAAACCCCACTCCCCTATCCTGCCAGCCGGTGTCGCCTTCGGGCAGCCCCACAGAATCACCCAAGTCGATCAGCTATTGACCGTCGCATCGACGGTTCATAGGCTCCGGCCACTGCGAGGCTTTCCCCAGGAAGGGAACCCGAGACATGGCCCCATCGTCGCGTCCGTTCTGGACGGTCCCTCCGAAGCGGCTGGCGGGTGCCGCCACGATCGCGCTCCTGCTCGGCATGGCTCCCCTGCTCAGCGGCACGGCGACCGCGAGCCCCACCCGACCCTCCCCCTGCAGCAACGACCCGACCGCCCGGCTGAGCACCGTGCCGAGCCCGGAGACAGTGCTCGGCTTCCCCCTCGGCGCGGGGCAGGAGCGGGTCGTCACCAACGACGAGGTGCGGACGTACCTCGGGGCTGTGGACAGCGCCTCCAACCGGGTCGTCACCGGAGTGATGGCCACCAGCGTGCTCGGCCAGCCGCTGCCGTACGCGGTGGTGTCCAACGAACGCCACGTGCGGCCGGCCGCCCTGCGGAAGATCGCCGACGACGTACGGGACCTGCGCGACCCGCGCCGGACCAGCGCGCGGACGGCCGACCGGACGGCGAAGGACAGCCCGGCCATCGTCTGGGTCACCGCGAACGTGCACGGCGGTGAGAAGAGCGGCACCGACGCGGCGCTGAAGACGTTGTACGAGTTGGCGGCGGGCCTGTCCTGCGAGGTCGCCCGGCGAAACGACAACCTGGTCACCATCATCGTTCCGACCCAGAACCCGGACGGCCGCGACGCGACGCGTCGGCAGAACGAGTTCGGCTTCGACATGAACAGGGACTGGTTCGCCCGCACCCAGCAGGAGACTGACGGCAAGCTCGAACTGCTGCGCCGCTACCCGCCGCAGGTGTTCATCGACGCGCACGAGATGGGTGGCCGGCAGTACTTCTTCCCGCCGAACGCCGACCCGATCCACCACGAGATCGCCGGCGAGACGGTGGACTGGATCAACCGGATCGGCGAGGCCAACAAGGCCGGCTTCGGCTTCAACGGGGCCTGCGACGACACCGTCACCACCGAGTGCTACTTCAACTACGACACGTACGACATGTTCTTCATGGGTTACGGCGACACAGTGCCCACCACCGGTTTCGGTGCGGCCGGCATGACGTACGAGAAGGGCAGCGCGTCGGCGGTGGCCGACCGGGTCCAGCAGCAGTTCCACACCCAGTGGTCGACGCTGGGCTGGGCCGCCGCGAACAAGCGCGAGGTGCTCAGCGGCTACTTCGACATCTGGACCGACGCGCTCGCCCAGGGCAGGGCGGGCACCCTGGAGCCGAACGAGGTGGTGCAGCCCACCAACGAGGTCCAGTTCCCCGTTCCGGACATCAAGATCCGCTCGTACTTCCTGCTGCCGGACCGGCAGCTCGCCGACGTCCGCCAGCTCGTCGAGCGGCTGCGCCGGATGGACGTCGAGGTGTACGAGGTGCAGAAGCCGACCCGGGTGCCCACCGCGCGGGTCTTCGGCGGGCGGACCGCCACGAACGTGACAGTGCCCAAGGGCGCGTACTGGATCCCGATGGACCAGCCGCAGAAGCACTGGATCCAGGCCATCATGGGCGAGGACCCGTACGTTCCGTTCCCCTACTTCTACGACGTGTCGTCCTGGAGCAACCCGCTGCTGATGGGCGTCTCCACCATCTACACCGGCGACAACGTCCGACCGAAGGCGGAGCTGGTCCGCGGAATCTCCGGCGGCCGGGGCTCGCTCGCGTGGCCGTGGGGTTCGTACACGTACCCGCTCGACTCCGCCGCCGCCGCGGAGTTCACCTTCCGCCTGCTCGGTCGCGGCGTTCCGCTGGTCCGTGACCTGAGGACCAGCCGGGTCGCCATACCGGCGACCAAGCTGAGCCGCACCGTCGACGAGCTGGCCGAGTCGTTCGGGGTGACCCTCACCCCGGGCGGGCGGCCCACCGGCACCAGCCTGGCCCTGCCCGACGTCGGGCTCTTCCAGGGCACCGGCATCTCCACCACCTCGGGCTCGCACGGCGAGGCCCGGTACGTGCTCGGCAAGCGGTGGGGGCTCGACCTCACGCCGGTCACCACCGCCGACATCAACGACAACACCGAGGCGTTCACCGGGCGTACCGTGCTGCTGGTCCCCGATGGCAGCAGCGCGACCGGCGGTCTGACCGCGACCGGGCAGGCCAACCTGCGCGACTGGATCGCCCAGGGCCACACCTACCTCGGGCTGCGCAACGAGGGCACACGGGTGGCCCGCGCGGCCGGGCTCACCTCCACCACCGAGAAGACCAAACCGGCCGACTACCTGGTGATCGGCTCGCACCTGCGGGTCGACGTCGACACCGACAGCCCGGTCGCGCTGGGCCGCCCGGCGGAGGACTTCGAGTTCAACAACAGCGACCCGATCCTCAACCCGAGCACCACCGGGACGAACGTGCTCATCTACCCGACGGGTGACACGTTCTGGGCCAACGGCTACACCGTCGGCGAGGACGCCCTGAAGGGCACGGCGGCAGTGGTCGACGAGCCGACCGGTGCCGGCCGGGCGGTGCTGTTCGCGTTCAATCCGCTCTTCCGGGCGTACAACGAGAATGGTCTGCACCTGGTGGCCAACGCGCTGCTCTACCCGACGGACGCCTCGGATGCCCGGCGTTCCGCCGGGATCGACCCGGCGCGCGCCAGCGCCGCCGCCGCGCCGGTGGCGGCGGACCTGGGCGGCGGATGGCGGCCGATCACCATCGAGGTCGCGGCGGCGGACCTGCCGCGTGCGAAGGCCATCGTCGAACGCTTCACCACCGACGCGAGGACGCCCGCGAAGGACAGCTCGGCGTACGTCGTGATCCCCAACCCGCAGGGCCTCCAGGTCGACGAACACCCGTTCGCGAGCGATCTGGTACGCGCGCTCCGCGATGCCAAGGTGCCGCTGCGGTCGGTGGTCGGCTGACGAATCCCGCACAGCGAAGCGCCCGCCCTTTCTGCTGGGGGCGGGCGCTTCTGTGTGCGGGTTCGGTCAGGACCGCCGGGCGACCTCGGTGACGAACGCCCGCCAGGCCACCGGCCCGAAGACCCCGCGGGTCCGGCGGATCTCACCCACGATGAACGCGGCGAGCGGGGGCGGCAAGTCGGCCATGCGAAGCTTCCCAAACCCGATGCCAGCCGGCGCACGATCCGCGCCAGAAACTCGTTGATGGCCTCCGTCCGTGCGAATCTTGGACAGTTTCCGTTACGTCGTAACGGAAACTGTCCAAGATCTCGTGGCCCGGCGGTGCTGGGCGTCAGCCGGTGGTGCAGACGGTGCCGTTGAGGGTGAACGCCGTGGGCAGGACGTTCGGCCCGCTGTACGCGCCGACGAAACCGGCGCTCACGCTCGCGCCCACGGCGATCTGCCGGTTGTCGTCGGTCGGGGTGACCCGCACGGCGGTGCCGACCTGCTCCCAGGTGGCGCTCCAGCCGCTGCTCACCTGCTGCCAACCGGTCGGCCAGGTCCAGCTGAGCGTCCAACCGCTGATCGGCTTCGTCCCGTTGTTGGTGATCTCGACGCCGCCGATGTAGCCGTTGCCCCAGTCGTTGGCCGTGGTGAAGCGGACGGTGCACGCGCTGGCCGTCGGGCTTCCGGTGGCGAAGGTGAGCGGCGGAGAGGACCAGGACACCCGACCGGCGGTGTCCCGGGCCAGCACGTTCACCGTGTACCGGCTGCCCGGCACCAGGTTGCCGACCGTGAACGAGGTCGCGTTGGTCTCGCCCAACTGCTCGCTGACCGCGCCGTTCTGCCGGTACACCTCGTACTTGGCGACGGGGCTGGCACCCGGGGTGGCCGCCGGCCAGGTGATCGTCGCGGCGCGGTCGGTGACGCCGCTCGCGGTGGGTTGGCCCGGGGCCGAGGGGCGCCCGACGGACGTGCCGGCCGGTCGCAGCACGATCGTGGTCAACGAGTACGCGGGCAGCGTGCGACTGGTCGCCGAACCGGACTGGCTGGTCGCGATGCCAGTGGCGCCGTTGGTGAGGGTGGACACCGTCGGCGCGGCGGCCGACGGGGTGAACCCGGCATAGTCGATGGTGACCGGGTGATCGTTGTCCGGGTCCTTGTTCACCAGCAGCACGGCGAGGTCACCGTTGCCCCGACGGACGGCGTGGGCGGTGACCAGAGGCTCGTCGGTGCCCGCGCGTACGAACTGGTCCCCCGTCCTGGCGAACAGTTTCATCATGCTCAGCCCGTGGTACGGCGCGAACGGCGTGTTCAGCGGCGGTTCGCAGACCGAGCCGTCCTCGTTGCAGGAGCCGCTGGAGAGCATCCCGAAGTCGCCGTAGTCGGTCTGGCCGGCCACCTGTGTCACCGTGCCCAACCCGTTGTGCACGTTCCACCACTGCACGGTGAAGACGCCGCTCTCCAGCAGCCCGCTGTAGACGTCGGCCAGGAAGAGTGCCGCCGGCTGGGTGGTCCGGCCCGCGTCGACGTTCAACTCGGTGAAGCTGATGCCGATGCGGTCGGCGTTCGCGCCGGCGTACCGGGCGAGTTGCTGCCGCAGCAGGTAGGTGGCGTCCGGGAGGTGGTTGACGCGGGCCAGCGACTCGGCGGCGGTGCCACCGGGGTACCAGTGCACGTCCACGAAATCGATCTTCGGTCCGGCGATGGAGAGCACTGTCTGGTTCCACGGGCCCGGGTCGCTGCCGGCGGTGATTCCGTCCGGCCAGTTGCCCGGCATGGTCAGCACCGCGCCGACTTTGATGCTCGGGTCGACCGCCTTCATGGCGTCGGCGTACTCGACGACCAGCCTCGCGTACTGTGTCGCGCTCTTGTCCGGGTGGTCGTCCGCCTCCCAGGCGGACCCGTAGTGGCCGTTGCCGTAGTTCTCGTTGCCCACCGTCCAGTACCGGGCGCCGTACCCCTTGGTCACGTTGGCGTAGCGCACCCAGTCGGCGGCCTCCGCGGGGGTGCCGGTGCCGTAGTTCGCGATGATCATCGGTTGCGCGCCGACCCGTCGGACCGCCGCCATGAAGGTGTCGAAGTCGGTGTTCGGCGCGACGTAACCGCCGGGCGCGGTGTGGTCCTTCCAGTGGTAGATGTCGGCGTACGAGCCGCCGGGGTAACGCATCATCTGCACGCCGGCGTCGCGCAGCAGGTCCGACGTCTCGGTGGTGCCCAGGTTCTGGTCCCAGATGGCGTGGTTGACGCCCAACGATGTGTTGGGCACGGCGGCCAGCCCCGCGCGGGCGTTCACGGTCACGGCGACCGGGTCGGCTGCCGCGCTGGCGGTCGAAGGATTGATGCCGGAGAGCGCGCCCGCGGCGAGCAACATGCTCACCACAAGTGCCGTGCGGGCTTTCGGTTCACGCATGGGCGGAGTTCCTTCACGGAGACTGAGCAGTGAGCCGCCCGGCAGGTCAGGGTGCGGCCCGGCAGCGGACGGACTCGTGGACGGATGGCTCCCGGTGCTCCATCGCTCGTGTCACCGTCCCCCGGGATCGTGTTTGATCCCGGCTGCCCATCGGACGGCGGTCAGCCCCGCGCGTGGCGTCATCGACGGTCAAGAATGTCATGGCCGAATCGGCGACCTCAAGGGCTACACGGCTGCCACCCGGGACAAATGTCCCCGCCGAACACGTATCGGTGACTCTGCCAGCGCTGCGCGCCCGCTCGTAGCGTGACGGGCATGGATGACACAGCCGTACGCCTCACCGGGCTCACCCGGCGGTTCGGCCCGGTCCGGGCCGTCGACGGGCTCGACCTGACCATCGCGCGGGGCAGCACTGTCGCCCTGCTCGGTCCCAACGGCGCGGGCAAGACCACCGCCATCTCGATCATGCTGGGTCTCGACGCGGCCGACAGCGGCACCGCGACCGTGTTCGGCCGGCCTCCCGCCGAGGCGGTGCGGGCCGGCCAGGTCGGCACCATGCTCCAGGACGCTGGATGGGTGCCCAGCGCGACGATCCGGGAAGTGGTCGAGCTGGCCCGGGCGCTCTACCCCCACCCGCTCCCCACCGACCGGATACTCGACCTGGCCGGACTGACCGAGCGGGCGGACCGCCGCCTCGACAAGCTCTCCGGCGGCGAGGCGCAGCGCGCGCGGTTCGCCTTCGCGTTGGCCGGCAACCCGGACCTGCTGGTCCTCGACGAGCCCACCGCCGCCATGGACGTCGCCGCCCGGCAGGCGTTCTGGGCGGCCATCCACCAGTACACCGCCGAGGGGCACACCGTTCTGTTCAGCACACACCACCTGCACGAGGCGGACGAGTTCGCCGACCGGGTCGTGGTGCTCGCCGCGGGGCGGGTGGTGGCCGAGGGGCCACCCGCGCAGATCCGCGCACTGGCCGGCGGCCGTACGGTCTCGTTCGACCTCGCCGACGGGCCGATCGAGGGCCTCGACGCGCTGCCCGGCGTCCGCTCGGTGCAGGTCCGCGGCCAACGGGTGGTGCTGACCACGGAGGACTCCGACGCCACGGTCCTCGCCCTGGCCGGCACCCGCGGCTTCCGCGGCCTGGAAGTCAACGCCGCCGCACTGGAGGCCGCCTTCCTCACCCTCACCGCGCCCGGGACGGAGCACTGACATGCGTGCGTACCTGCGGTTCGAGCTGCGTCGGCTGGTCCGGGACCTGCGGCTGCTGCTGTTCACCGTCCTCTCGCCGGTGGTCACGTACGTGATCTTCTCGTCGGTGGGCCCCGACGGCGACCGGTTGGAGGGCGTCGACGCGGCAGCCGCCCTCATGGTCGGCCTGGCCGGTTATGGCGCGGTGGCGGGCGTCCTCTCGGTGGGCACATCCGTCTCCCAGGAACGGGCGCTCGGCTGGTTGCACCAACTCCGCATCACCCCGCTGCCCGCATGGCAGGCGGTAGCCGCCAAGGCTGTCGTCTGCACGCTCAGCGGGGTGCCCGCGATCGTCGCGGTAGGCGTCACCGGGCGGATCCAACACCACGTCGAGCTGGGTGCCGGCCGCTGGATCGCACTGCTGCTGCTGATGTGGGCGGGCACGGCACCGTTCGCCCTGCTCGGGCTCGCCATCGGGTACGGCCTCACCCCGCAACTCGCCCAGCCGGTCAATTTCCTCGCCTTCCTCGGCCTGTCGGTGCTCGGTGGGCTGCTGGTGCCAGTGGCGTACTTCCCCGCCGCGCTGCGGCACCTGGCCCACGCACTGCCGACGTACCGGTTCGCCGAACTCGGCTGGCGCTCGGTGGCCGGGCTGGCGCCCACGCCGTCCGGCCTCGCCGTGCTCACCGCGTGGGCCATGGCCTTCGGGTTCCTCGCGGCTTGGGCGTACCGGCGTTCGACCGTCCTCCGCTGACCGCCGATACGGTGTCCACCATGTCGTCCGGTGCCGTCGAGCCGCCTCGAAACCGTCGCGGTTTCCTGCTCGTCGCGGCTCACACCCTCTGGCTGTGGCTGTTGTTGACGCCTGCCGCCGCGATCGCGCGGGGTCAGGTGGACCCCGCGCTGCCGGCTGCCGTCGGGCTGGTCGTCTTCGCGGTGCTCTACCTGGCCCTGGTCGCCGTGACCGTCGCCGACCTGGCCGTCCGGCCAGCCGTGCACCACGGCGGGTTGGTCGCCTTCGCGCTGCTCGGAATCGGGCTCGCCGTCGCGTACGGCGACGGCCCGGAGGGTTGGCTGGCCCTGCTCATGTACGTCGCCGCCGCCGGCGCGGTCGGTTTCGTGCGGGCGGCCCAGGGGTTCGGTTGGATCGGCGCGTCGGTCGTCGCCGTCCTCGCGATCGGTTTGGCGCACGGGCTGTCGGCCAGCGAGACCGCCCAGGCGGCCCTCATCACCGTGCTCGCGGGCACCGTCACGTTGGCGTTCTCCCGGACGGCCCGCCTGGTGGAGGAGCTGCGCCGCACGCAACGGGAGCTGGCCCGCACGGCTGTGGAGCAGGAACGGCTGCGGTTCGCCCGGGATCTGCACGACCTGCTGGGACACACGTTGTCGCTGGTCGTCGTGAAGGCGGAGGTGGTACGCCGGCTCGCCCCGAGCGATCCGCAACGGGCCGCGGCGGAGGCAGCCGACATCGAACGGATCGGCCGTACCGCACTCGTCGAGGTACGCGAGGCGGTCACCGGCTACCGGGAGCGCAACTTCGGCCGGGAACTCGACATTGTCCGGACCGCCCTGGCCGAGGTGGGGATCACCGTCACCGTGCGGGAGACGAGCCAACCACTGGGTGTGGAGGCTGACGACGCGTTCGGATGGGTGTTGCGGGAAGGTGTCACGAACGTGTTGCGGCACAGCCGGGCGTCCCGGTGCGACATCGAGGTCGACGCGCGCGCCGGCGAGTCGGTGCTGACCATCCGGGACGACGGCGTGGGCGGCCGGCCGCAGCCGGGCAACGGTCTGCGCGGGCTCACCGAACGGCTGGAGCGGGCCGGCGGGAAACTGCACGTGGGGCCGGCGCGCGGTGGTGGCATGCTGCTCACCGCCCGGATCCCCCGCCCACTAGAAGGACGGTGACCCGGTGATCCGGCTGCTGCTCGCCGAGGACCAGGGCATGATGCGCGGCGCGCTGGCGCTGCTGCTGAACCTCGAACCCGACATCGAGGTGGTGGCCGAGGCTGCGACCGGAGCCCAGGCGATCACGGCGGCCCTTCGGGTACGCCCTGACGTGGCCCTTCTGGACATCGAGATGCCCGACGGCAGTGGCCTCGACACGGCCGCCGCCCTGCGGGAACAGCTGCCCTCCTGCCGGGTGCTGATCCTCACCACCTTCGGCCGGCCCGGATATCTGCGCAGGGCGATGGAGGCCGGCGCCCGGGGTTTCCTGGTCAAGGACGGGCCGGTGCAGGAACTGGCGGTGGCCGTTCGGCGGGTGCTCGCCGGCCACCGGGTGATTGATCCGGCGCTCGCGGCCGCGGCCCTGTCGGCCGGCCCCAACCCGCTCACCGAGCGGGAAAGGCATGTGCTGGCCGCCGCCGTGGACGGTGCCACCGTCGCCGACATCGCGGCCGGGCTGCACCTGTCCGAGAGCACTGTGCGCAACTACCTGTCGGCGGCGATCGGCAAGACCGGCACCCGCAACCGGATCGAGGCGGCCCGTACCGCGAGGGCCAACGGCTGGCTATGAGCACCCCACGACATCGGGTAGCCCGCGGGCACCTGCTTTCAGTCGTCGAGACGCAGCAGGTGGCGACCCGGGAACGGGCCGCCGTGCTCCTGCTCCCAGGTCGCCAGGTGCCGCTTCCTGTCCTGCACGGCCGGGGCCAGGAAGTCGAAGTAGGTGAGGATGACCTCGCGCGCCTCGTCGACCGTGTACGTCGTACCCGACGGGACAGGCCCGAGGCTGTCCACCGTGACACCGGTGGGCGTGCAGCGCACGACGGCGGAGTTGCCCTCGTACTCCTCGTACGCGGAACGCCCGGACACCACGTCGTCGATGCACTGCAACAGCTCCAGGCAGTCCGGAGCGTAGCTCTGGATGTCGCTGGTGAGTTGGGAGGCGAGGTCGCGGAAGCGCCTGTCACCGCTCGTCATGGTCGGCGCGCCGTACTGGTTACGGCCGAACTCAACGTGCCCCATCGTCAGCTTCCCCCCACCGGCCAGGCCGAATACCACGTCGTGCCGCCCGGATTGTAGAAGCCCTCCACCAGCACCCCGTTGGCCCTACCCTGCCACTTGTTCGGATCCGCCGGGTGCGGACCTCCCGACCGGAACGCGCCCTCGATCGTCTCGTCGACCCGCTGCGGCGTCCAGTTGTCCGGGAAGAAGGTGCTCGAACCCCGTTTCTGGCGCCAGACGCCGCCGTCGTCGAGCACGTCCACCCGGGCCCGGTACGTGCCGTCGACGTGCCGCTCCAGGATCATCTCCCGGCCGTCGGGGCCGACGCGGACCCGGGCGCCGGGCGGGTTCTCCCCCATGAAGCGGTGGTGGAAGCCGGTGCCGCGGGGCGGGGTGGCGTTCGCGTTGACGTGGCCACGAAAGATGTGCTCGTAGCGGCGGTGGCGCATTCGCGCCCGGAGCCACTTCTCGACCGGCCGGAAGAGGCCCGCCTTGCCGCGGCTACCCACCGAGTACCGCTTCGGTCGCCATGTTCAGCAGTTGGTCGATGAGGGCGCCGGTGATGAGCTTGAAGATCGGGATTTCCAGCAACGAGGCGCCGAAGGTGACCGCCGCCGTCGCGACGGCCTGCGCGATCTGGATGGCCAGCAACGTGAGCTGCACTATCACGTTGATCTTGAGGGCGAGCACGATGCCGGCGCACACCATGAGCCCTGCCCCGATCAACGCCGCCGCGGTAGCCCCGTCGTCGAGGTTCGTCTTCGCCGAGTCGCCGGCCTGCCAGGTGGCCTGGAAACGCTCGATGGCGTCGTCCCGGTTGTCGGTCCACACCTGTCGTGCCGAACTGTCCGCGTCGGCCACCGGCGCGGCCAGACGGTCCGGGAAGGCGAGCCATGCCTGGCCCATCTCCAGCAACTTCGTCTCGTCGGCCTCGGGCCAGGTGTAGCCCAGAAGACCCAGCAGGGACACCAACTCGGCGGGCAGCGTCATTCCCATGTCAGCTGAGCATCTCCCCGAAACGGCCGAGGTGCTCCACGATGGCACGCTCGGTCTCCTGATAGTTCAGGCCCATCACCCGGCTCAACTTGCCGATGTCCTCGATCTCGACCCCGTTGGCGTCGTAGCTCTCCAGCGCCAGGTCGCGGATCGTCTCGTACACCATGCCGATGAGCGAACCGAGATCGTCGTTGCCCCAGGGCGCCCCGAACGCGGCCAGCTCGGCGTCGAAGGCGGACAGCGCGGAGCGGATGCGCTGGGCCGAGGCGACCATGTTGTCACCCGCCTCGATGATCGTCTCCGGGTTGATCTCAATCTCACCGGCCATCACGCCTCACCTCGATCGATCATCGTCACGGCTCCCGAACGCGGGCCATCATGCCGGTCAACGCCCCGGTCAGCGCAGCCATCTGTCGGATGCTGGCCTCCTGCAGCTCGGCCGCCCGACCGCCGAGGTCCTCCCAGGACGGCCCCTGCTGCGGGGCGTCCGCCGGGTCGAACTCGTCCAACGCCCGATTGACCGCCTCGACGATCGACGCACCCAGCTCCGCGGAGGTGAGCCGGCCGGCACGAGGCACCAGCTCCAGGCGGACGACCTGGCCGGTGACATCCACCTCGGCCAGGACATGCCCCGCGTCGTCGGACCCGGTCCACTGACGCTCACCCTCCTCGACCTGGTCGGGGCCGGGCGTCGTCGCGCTTGCCGACCGCAACACGTCCAGGACACCGTGCAGCAGCTCCGCGGAGCCGTGCGCCGGAAGGTCACCACCGAGCCCGGTCGCCGGGCCAACCTTGGCGACAGCCTCGGCCAACGCCCCCTGGAGGCGGTGCATCGCCAGCTCGCTCTCCGCCAGGACCGCCGCCACACTGTCAGTCAATCGCGAGACGTCCGGGCCACGCTCCACATCGGATGGCACGGCGCGGGTCTCGGCGAGCGCGTTGTTGGACGCCTCCGTCACCAGAGGGCTCAGCTCCGCACCGGACAGCCGCATCAGCTGGGCGGCGACCTCGACCGATTGCAGACGGCCTGCCGTCGCGACGACGGTCACCGACCCGTGCGCGTCGTCGGCGCGGCTCTGCGCGACCGCGTCGGTCCTCGGTGGCTCCGCGCGCAGACCCGCCAGCTCCTGGCGGTACGCGTTCACCCGCGCGGTGTAGCTGTCCCCGGCATCGTCTGGCATCCCGCAGCCTCCCCGTCATGGCCCACGAAACCCTAGCAACGAAAGCCAAACCCGAAGGGCCGTGATGGTCAGCCCCGGGCCGGACCCGGTTTCGACACGTACGACTCGTGGCGCCTGCCTGAAGGCAGCCCTGGACCTGCTGTCCCGTCGGGACCCGGCGCACCTCGGTCGACGGGAGACGGGCGTCGACGACGCTCTCGGTGACGGCTGAACGGTGTCACGACCGGGGCCGCCCCGAGGAGGACGCTCGCGGCGGTGCGGCACTGTCGCGCACGATGAGTTCGGTGGCCAGCTCGACCCGGGGGCTCTCGGTCTTCTCGCCACCGGCGAGGCGCAGCACGGTCCGTGCGGCCAGCATGCCCATCTCGGCGAGGGGTTGACGAACGGTGGTCAGCGGCGGTGAACACCAGCGGACCTCCGGCAGGTCGTCGAAACCGACCACGCTGACGTCGTCGGGCACCCGCAGGCCGCGCTTGCGGACCGCCTCGTAGACGCCGAGGGCCATCTGGTCGCTGGAGGCGAAGATGGCGGTGGGCGGGTCGGGCAGGGCCAGCAGCTGCGTACCCGCGCTGAACCCGGCCTCGTGGTAGAAGTTGCCGGGCCGGATGAGGGCGTCGTCGATGGGGATGTCGGCGGCGCCGAGGGCGGCCCGGTAGCCGTCCATCCGGGCCCGGCTGCACATCAGGTGCGGTGGGCCGGCGATGAAGCCGATGCGGCGGTGGCCGAGGTTGATCAGATACTGGTTGGCGCTCAGGGCGCCCGCCCAGTTGGTGGCGCCGATCGTGGGTGACTCCTGGGGGTCCACCCCGGCGGGGTCGATGATGACCACCGGCAGGTGCAGGCGGCGCAGCTCGGCCTGCAACGGCGGGTTGACCATCGAGGTCACGAAGATGATGCCCTCGGTGGAACGCGTCCGCATGTTGTCGAGCCACTGCTTGGCCGAGGAGATGCGCCAGTGGATGGCCGACACGACGGTGCCGACGCCGCTGGTCTGGCCGACGTCCTCCACCCCCCGGATGATCTCGACGGCCCAGGGGCTGTCCAGATCGTTGAAGACCAGGTCGATGAGGGCGGCGTCGGTGCGCCGGGCCGGTGACCGGCGGCGGTAGCCGTGCCGGTTGAGCAGCGCCTCGACGCGCTCCCGGGTGTCGGGGGCGACGTCCGAGCGACCGTTGATGACCCGGGAGACCGTGGGCACTGAGACACCGGCCAACCTCGCGATCATGGCGATGGTGACGTTTCGGCCGTTCTCCGTGCCCACGGTCCCCCCTTCGTCGTGCTGGAAGCGTCAGGTCTGCTCGCGGTGACGCGGTGTCATCCCTTGACGCTGCCGGTCAGGCCGCCGATCAGTTGGCGTTCGGCCACGGCGTAGAAGCCCAGGGCCGGCAGCATGGACAGCACGACGTACGCGAGCACCCGTGCGGTGTCGTCGGCGTACTGGCCCTGGAAGGCCTGCACCCCGACGGGGAGGGTCCACCAGCTCTGGTCGCTGAAGACGACCAGCGGGAGCATGAAGTTGTTCCAGCTGGTCACGATGGCCAGCACCGACACGGTGGCCAGGGCCGGACGGGCCATCGGCAGCAGGACCCGCCAGAAGAACCCGAACGAGCCGCAACCGTCGAGGACGGCTGCCTCCTCGACCTCGGCCGGGATGGTACGGAAGAACTGGCGCAGGATGATGATGGTGATCGGCAGCCCGAAGGCGGCCTGGGGCAGGATGACACCGAGCGGGTTGTCCAGCAGGTTCATGCCGCGCAGCAGGACGAACAGCGGCAGGATGGCCACCGCGAACGGGAACATCAGGCCGATCGCGAACAGCGTCACCAGGAACTCGCGGCCCCGGAAGGCGTAGCGAGCGAAGACGAACGCGGCCATCGCCGCCGCGCCGACGACGATGACGGTGCTGCTCACGGCGATGAGCAGACTGTTGCCGAGCTGCCGCCAGAACACGCCGTTACTCAGGATGTCGATGTAGTTCGGCACCCAGGGGTCGGGCCAGCCCAGGGGGTTGGTGGACAGCTGGCCGTTGTCCTTGAAGCCGCCGAGCACACCGAACCACACCGGCACGACGATGAGCGCGCCGACGGCGACGCAGACGAGGTGCAGCACGACGCTGCGGGTCCGCTGGGCACGGCTCGCCGTGGCGGTCATCGCTGGCCTCCCTGGTTGGTGATCGCGCCCGCGGTGTCACGACGCAGCACGATGCGTTGGTAGAACAGGGCGAAGACGAGGCTCAGCAGGAACATGACGATGCTGATGGCGCTCGCGTAGCCGACCTCGAAGCGGCGGAAGCCGAACTGGTACATCGTGACGGCCAGCGTCTCCGAGGTGTGGATCGGACCACCGCCGGTGAGCACCCAGACCATGTCGAACAGTTGGATGGTGCCGATGACGGACAGGAACACGCTGATCCGGATCGTCGGGCCGAGCAGGGGCAGGGTGACGTGCCGGAACGCCTGCCAGGCGGTGGCGCCGTCGGTGACCGCGGCCTCGGACAGCTCCTTGGGGATTCCCTGCCGGGCGGCCAGGAAGAGCATCATGTAGAGGCCGAAGTACTTCCAGGACACCACCAGGAAGACAGCGAACAGCACGGTGTCCGGGTCGGCGAAGACCGCGCCCGCGTCGGCGCCCAGCCACCGGGAGACACCCTCACCCAACCCTCGGTTCGGTGAGAAGACCAGGGTGAACAGAACGGCCGTGGTGACCTCGGAGAGCACGTACGGGGCGAAGAAGATCAGCCGGTAGATGGCCCGACCGCGAATCGGCTGGTTGAGGAGCATGGCCAGGGCCAGCGCAACCGGCAGCTGCACGACCAGCGACAGCACCACCAGCACCAGGCCGCGCCGCAGGTCGCCGCGGAAGGTCGGGTCGCCGAAGGCGCGGGTGTAGTTGTCCAGCCCGATGAAGTTCTCCGGCAGCCCGAAGCCGTTCCACTTGTAGAGGCTGGCGTAGCCGGCCACCACGATGGGGGCGAGGACAAGTAGCAGGAACAGCGCCAGGGCAGGCGCCAGGAACACGGCGAGGACGCCACCCCGGCCCGGCCGGGGCTGGCGGCCGCGCAGTCGCGCGGTGCCCGGCCCCGGTGCCGGCGGATCGGTCGCCGTGTCGCCGCGCCTCGTGTCCGACACGGTCGATGGCCTGGTCATGCCTGCTCCACTCGGGTTCTACGGCCGGCTACGGATGGGTGATGGATCACGGTCAGACGGTCTTTGCCACCTGCGTGATGTCCTTGAGAATCGCCGCCGGCGACTTCTTGCCGGCGATGATCTCGGCGACGCTGTCGTTGATCTGCTGCCCGAGCGCGGGCGCGTACGCCTGGTCGAGGTAGAGCTGGAAGCCGGTGTTCTTGGCCAGGGTCTCCGCGACGACCTTGTTGTTGGCGTCGCTGATCGCCGAGGTGGCGTCCTTCACCGTGGGCAGCACCGCGCCGGTCTGCGCGGACCGCTTCTGGTTGTCGACGCTGAGCAGGAACTTCAGGAAGTCGATGGTGGCGGCCGGAGCGTCCTTGCCGACGGCGAAACCGTTGCCGCCGCCGAAGACCTCGGTCGCGGAGCCCTTGCCGCCGTCCACGGCCGGGAACGGGAAGAAGCCGAGCTTGTCGCCGAGACCCTTCTTGCTGGTGGAGCTGGACGCCTGCACGGCCGGTGCCCACTGCCCCATCAGCTCCATGGCCGCGCCACCGTTGCCCATCGTGGCGGCCTGCCCGTCGGGCGAGCCGAACTCGGCGCCCAGGAACCCCTTCTGGAACGGCTGCAGGTCGACGAGCTCCTTGAGCCGCTCGCCGGCGGCGGCGAGATCAGGGGTGTCGAAGTTCTTGTCGTCGACGGCCTTCTGCAACGCGCCCACGCCGCCGATGCGCATGGCGAGGTAGGACCAGTAGAAGTGGGCCGGCCACTTGTCCTTGCCGGCCAGGGCGACCGGGGTGATGCCGGCGGTCTTGAGCTTGCGGACCGCGTCGAGCAGGGCGGCCCAGGTGGCGGGAGCCTCGGTGATGCCGGCGCGGGTGAAGAGATCCTTGTTGTACCAGAACCCGACCATGCCGATGTCGAACGGGATGCCGTAGATCTTGCCGTCGATCGTGTAGGGCTGCATGGCGGCGGGCAGGATGCCGCCGACCAGATCCTTCACGTCGTCGGTGAGGTCCTTGACCAGGCCCGCGTCCACCTGCTGCTTGAGCACGCCGCCGCCCCAGGACTGGAACAGGTCCGGCGGGTCGCCGGCCTGGGTGGCGGTGGTGAGCTTGGCCTTGAAGGCCTCGTTCTCCAGCGGCTGGATCGTCAACGTGACGTTGCTGTGCGCGGTCTTGTACTCGTTGGCCATCGCGGCCCAGACCGGCAGCATCGGGTCGGTGTTCTGGATGTGCCACCAGTTGATGGTCTGCGGGGCGTTCGGGTCGCTGGATTTCTCGTCGCCGCTACAGGCGCTCAGCAGGTAGGCGCCGGCGCCGGCACCGGCGAGGCCGAGCAGCGTTCGGCGGGAAAGGTGCGTGGTCATGATCCATCCCTTCGGGGACTCACGGGGTGCTCGGACGCCGGCCGTGCCGGCGGGGTGGAACCTATGGATCTCCGGAACTTTCAAAGCTTCGCCGGTATTACCGGTCGATGGCCGGCACGCTACGAGCTGTTTCCGCAACGGTCAAGACCTCTGTCCTATTGCGAAAAGACCGGCTAGCGTAGTCACGACTTCCAGTGATCCGGGACCGCAAGTTTCCGGAAGTTCCAGACAGCCCCGTCCAGAGGAGCCATCGTGTCGACCGACATCGCTAACGTGGCGACCGCTACCCGGTCGATCCGCAATCCCGTCCTCGCCGGGTTCCACCCGGACCCGTCGATCCTGCGCGTCGGGGACGACTACTACCTGGCCACCTCGACGTTCGAGTGGTATCCGGGCGTGCGTGTGCACCATTCGCGTGATCTCGTGAACTGGCGCACCCTGGGCGGGGTCATCACCGACCGCCGCCTGCTCGACCTGCGCGGCTGCGGTGACTCCAACGGGGTGTGGGCACCCGACCTGACGTACCACGACGGCCAGTTCCATCTCGTCTACAGCGACGTCGCCAGCTTCGCCAGCGGCTACTGGGACCCGCAGAACTTCCTGGTCACCGCCGAGGACATCACCGGCCCCTGGTCGGATCCGGTGAAACTGCACGGGCGCGGGTTCGACGCCGCACTGTTCCACGACGACGACGGCACCAGTTGGCTGCTGAGCATGAGCGCGGACTGGCGGCCCGGCCGGGACCGCTTCGGCGGCATCGAGATCCAGCAGTACGACAGGGCCGCGCGCAGTCTGGTCGGCCGACCGCGCATCCTGTTCACCGGCACCCCGGTCGGTGTCACCGAGGGCCCGCATCTCTACCGGCACGACGGCTGGTACTGGCTGATCACCGCCGAGGGCGGCACCAGTTGGGAGCACCAGGTCACCGTGGCGCGGTCCCGGGAGCTGTTCGGGCCGTACGAGGTGGACCCGGACGGTCCGCTGCTCACCTCCGTCGGCCGCCCCGAGCTGCGATTGCAGAAAGCGGGTCACGGCAGTCTGGTCCGTACGCAGGACGGCGAGTGGTACCTCGCCCACCTGGTGGGCCGCCCCTACTCCCCACTGGGCAGCTGTGTGCTCGGCCGGGAGACCGCGATCCAGCGGGTCGAGTGGCCGGCGGACGGCTGGCCAAAGATCGCCGGAGGGGTGCCGGCAGACGAGGTCGTCGCACCGGACCTGCCCGCGCACCCGTGGCCGGCGGAGCCCGACACCGACCACTTCGACGCCCCCGAGCTGAGCCTGTGCTGGTCGACGCTGCGCCGGCCGGCCACCGCGGACTGGGTCGACCTGCACAGCCGCCCGTCGCACCTTCGCATCCACGGCGGGCAGTCGCCGGTCGGTCGACAGGCCCCCAGCCTGGTCGGACGACGTGTCGGCGCGATGCACTGCTCCCTGGAGACCGTGCTGGAGTTCGACCCGGTCGACCACCGTCAGCTCGCCGGGATCACCGCCTACTACAACACCCTCAACTGGCACCACCTCTACCTGACCCGTGCCGACGACGGGCGGACGGTGCTGGAGCTGCTCAGTTCCGACAACGGGCGGCGCACCCCGTACCCCGAGCTGAGCGTCGACGCCAGCGGCGTGGACCGGGTCGGTCTGCGGGCCGTGTTCGACGGGCCGGTGGTGCGTTTCGACTATGACCTCGGCGCCGGTTGGCAGCGGCTACCGGTCGACCTGGACGCGACGATCCTGTCCGACGAGCACGCCGCGCTGATCATCGACGGTGAGCCGGCGGCGTGGGGTTTCACCGGGGCGTTCCTGGGCCTGTGGGTGCAGGATCTCGGCGGCGACGGCGCGTACGCCGACTTCGATCTGGCCACCTACCGCGAGCAGTGAGCACGCGGACGGCACCTGGTGGGTGCCGTCCGCGTTCCAGTCGTCCTACTTCACCTGGGCGGCCACGGCGCGGAGCTGGCCGAGGGTGGTGCGGAAACCGTGGCCGGACGCGGCCGGGTCCTCGTCGACCAGGCCGCTGACGGCCATCGCCTGCGAGCGGGACACCGCGACGGCGTCGTCACCGGTCCCGGTCACGTCGAACACCCCGAAGTCGCCGCTGAGCGTGCGGAACGTCGGGGCCGCCGGGTCCTTGACGAGGTAGAGCACCACCACCTGACCCGCCGTGAGCGTGGACATCTGGGCCATGTCCGCCACGCCGCGATCCAGGCTGGCGAGCGTGATCCGCGTCCCGGCCCCGACTGACGACCCGTTCGCCGCGCGCAGCACCTCGTCCACCCGGAGCCCGGCCGCCTCGACCTCACCCCGTACCACCAGGTCTGCGGCCTCACTGAGCTGCCGCACCGTGCCGTACCCGCGCAGCTTGCCCTTGACCGCCGGTAGCGCGGCGCCGGTCGGCGTGGCCTCGGTCGGCGCGGCGGCGCTGGGCGCGCCGAGCGGGTCGGCGGCGTCGGCGCTGCCGCAGGCGGACAACCCCGCCACGGCGAGCACGACGGCGGCCGTGGCCCACAGAGACCGGGTACGGCGGAGGGGGACTGCCATGGAACGCTCCTTGCGTGTCGGTGCCGTCCCGGGTCGTCTCGCCCGGGACCGCGGCGCTGCTGACGACATCCAACCGGGCGGGCCGGGCATCGAGCTCTCGGGCGCCTGTCAACGAGATGAACATGCGTCGTCACGGCCTGCGGTCGTCGATTGACGACGCTCCGACGTACTGATATCTGTTAATACAGTTTCCTGATGCTCGCGGTGCCCGCCGGGGCCGAACCGCCGCGCCGGGCCACCGACCCGGCCGGCGGCACGCCGCCCCTTCCCCGAGGAACACCATGGTTCACAAGAGAACAGCCGCCTACGTCGTGGGCGCCCTGCTGATCGGCGTCGCCGCGATCGGTTACGGGCTGCCGTCGGCCAGCGCCGCGACCGCCGGCCCGATCACCGGCCTCGGCGGGAAGTGCGTCGACGTGGCCGCCGCCAACTCGGCCAACGGCACGGCGGTCCAGCTCTACGACTGCAACGGCAGCGCGGCCCAGACGTGGACCGTCGGCAACACCGACAACTCGATCCGGGCACTCGGCAAGTGTCTCGACGTGACCGCCGCGTCGACCGCCAACGGCGCCAAGATCCAGTTGTACGACTGCAACGGCACCGGCGCGCAGCAGTGGACCGCCAGCAACGGCGCGCTCGTCAACACCGGCTCCGGCAAGTGCCTCGACGTCACCGACCGGAGCACCGCGAACGGCGCCCGGTTGCAGATCTGGACCTGCGGCGGCACCACCAACCAGCAGTGGACCCTGCCCGGCGGTGGCAGCAACCCGACCCCCACGCCCACCACCCCGGCCGGGACCAACCTCGACGACCCGGCGAAGAAGGACGTCGCCATGCAGCTCGTCTCGGCTGCGGAAAACTCCTCGCTCGACTGGCGCGCGCAGTTCTCCTACATCGAGGACATCGGCGACGGACGCGGATACACCGCCGGCATCATCGGCTTCTGCTCCGGCACCGGCGACATGCTCGAACTGGTCGAGGCGTACACGCGCACCAAGCCGGGCAACGTGCTGGCCGCGTACCTGCCGGCGTTGCGCGCCGTCAACGGCACCGCCTCGCACGCCGGGCTCGACCCCAACTTCCCCCGCGACTGGCGGACCGCGGCCAACGACTCGGTGTTCCGGGCCGCCCAGGAGGCCGAGCGGGACCGGGTCTACTTCACCCCATCGGTACGCGACGGCAAGAACGACCAGGTCCGGGCGCTCGGTCAGTTCGCCTACTACGACGCGGCGGTCATGCACGGGTACGAGGGGATGCGCCAGATCCGCAACCGCGCCCTCGCTCGGGCGAAGCCCCCGGCGCAGGGCGGCGACGAGCGGACCTGGCTCAACGCCTTCCTCGACGAACGGGTCATCGAGATGAAGAAGGAAACGGCCCACTCGGACACGTCCCGGGTCGACACGGCCCAGCGGGTGTTCCTCAACAACGGCAACTTCAACCTGAACACGCCGTTGGTGTTCGCCGTCTACGGCGACCAGTTCCGCATCGGCTAGCGCACAGACACTCAGGGCGCCGCATCGCGGCGCCCTGAGCCGTGCTCGTGCCCGTGAGCAGCCTTGCCTTGACGCTGACGACAAGGTTTAGCCTGGTCGCGACAGGCTGGTCGAGGAGGTCTGATGCTGATCGGCGAGCTGGCGGAACGAGCCGGCACGAGCACCCGGACGTTGCGCTACTACGAAGCCCACGGGCTGGTACACCCGCAGCGCTCGGCGAACGGCTACCGCGTCTACGACGAGGCGGAGCTGCGGGTCGTCCGGGAGATCCGGGCACTGCTCGACGTCGGCTTCGGCCTCGACGACGTCCGTCCGTTCGTCGCCTGTCTGCGAGCGGGCAACGTGTCCGGTGACGTCTGTCCGGATTCCGTCCTGGTGCTGCGACGCAAGCTCGCCGAGGTCGACGACTACCTCGATCGGCTCGGAGCGGTCCGTCAGCAGTTGCACACCCAGCTCACTCACGCCATCAAGCACCGGGAGGAAACATGCCCCAGGAAACGAGCGTCAGCTCCCTGATCACCGTCACCGACGACACCTTCGCCGAGCTGGTGCTGGCCAGCGACCGGCCCGTCGTGGTCGACTTCTGGGCGGAGTGGTGCCCCCCGTGCAAGATGATCGAGAAGAGCCTCGTCGAGCTGGCACAGGAGTTCGGCGACCGGATGATCATCGCCAAGCTCAACTCCGACGACAACCCGCAGGCCACGCGGCGCTACGCAGTCATGTCCCTGCCGACACTGCTGGTGTTCCGTGGGGGCGAGGTCGTCGGCTCGATCGTCGGGTCCAGGCCGAAACTCCACCTGCGGCAGAGCCTGACGATGCACGCCGGCCTCTGACCGTCACCGCTGGTCGAGGGCCGCCTCCCGCCTCCTGCTGTTGAGCGTGGAGACGGTGGTCATCACGGTGGTGGCACCGGTCCTCGCCGGCGGGCGCTGGAGGCGATCGTCTCCCTCCGTCTGACAGCGGCGTCGTGACTTGCGAATGAACCGACCCCTGCTGCTGCTCGACATCGACGGTGTCCTCAACCCGTACGGCAGTCCTCAACCGCCGGTCGGATACACCGAGCACCGCCTGTTCCCCGGCGAGGAACCCGTCCGTGTCAACCCCGCACATGGCACCTGGATCACCGAAGCGAGTGCCGTCCTGGACATCGCCTGGGCCACAAGCTGGAACGATGAAGCAAACCAGCTCCTCGCTCCGCTTCTGCACATCACTCCCCTGCCGGTGGTCACCATGCCGCGCACACCGTTCCACCCCAGCGAGAAAATCCCACTCATTGCCGCCTACGCCCAGCAACGGCCCGCAGCATGGATTGACGACCTCCACACGCCTCAAGCCCACGTCTGGGCCGCGAGGCGCACCAGCCCCACTCTTTTGATCACCGCCGACCCGACGATCGGCCTCACCCGCGATTCCATCGACCGCGTCATCGCCTGGGCCACGCCCTTCAGTAACCCCGGGAACCTCTCCGCCCCGCCTGACAGCAATCGATCTTGATCACTGAAAGTTGTCTTACACCTGTTCTAGTGTCTTGGCATGGTTGAGGAGTTGGCGCAGGCAGACGACGCGGTCGGCGCCTGCACCGACACCGCGGCCTGGCCTCTCTCCGACGATGAGCTGGTCGCGGCGCTCGACGCCGCGCACCGCCTGGAGCAACGCCTCGCCGCCGTCACGCTCGCCCTGGTGCGTGAGATCGACGGTCGAGGCACCGCCCGGGCGCAGGGCGCGTCCAGCACCGCGGTCTGGCTGCGTGAGCGACTGCGCCTCACCGTTCCCGCTGCCCGCCGGCTCGTCGACCTGGCCGCCGCACTGGACACCGGCAACCCCGGGATACGACAAGCGTTGGCCGATGGGCGCGTCACCCTCGACCAGGCCCGGGTCATCGCCGACACCGTCACCACCGTGCACACGTCGGCCGGCGCCCAGGTCGCCGACAAGGCCGTCGGTGTGCTCACCGACTGGGCCGGGCAGTTCGATCCCACCCTGCTGCGCAAGCTCGGCACCCGCATCCTCGACCACGTCGCCCCCGACATCGCCGACGCCGCCGCCCGTGCCGCGCTGGACGCCGAGGCCGCCCGGGCGACCCGCGACCGGCACCTCACCCTCTCCGAACAAACCGATGGTCGCCTACGGCTCAGCGGCACCCTCGACGCGGAAGCCGCCGCGCTGCTGCGCGCCGCCATCGACCCCCTCAGCGCACCCGCCGGCCCCGACGACAACCGCTGCGCCGGCCAGCGCCGCCACGACGCCCTCGCCGACGTGTGCCGACTCGCCCTGCGCACCGGTGAGCTGCCCGACAGCGGCGGCGACCCCGCCCAGATCGTCGTCACCACCAACTACGACGGCCTGACCCGGCAGCTGTCCACCGGCGTCCTCGACATCGGCCTGCACCTCACCCCCGACACGGTGCGCCGACTCGCCTGCGACGCCGCGATCCTGCCCGCCGTGCTCGGCGGCACCGGTCAGGTCCTCGACGTGGGCCGACAACGCCGCCTCATCACCGGCCCGCTGCGCCGAGCCCTCGTGCTACGGGACGGCGGCTGCGCCTTCCCCGGCTGCGACCGCCCACCCCGCTGGTGCGACGCCCACCACATCCACCACTGGGCCGACGGCGGCCCCACCAACCTCAACAACGCCGTCCTACTCTGCGGCCACCACCACCGCCACCTCCACCACAGCGACTGGACAGTGCGACTCAGCGACGACAGTCACCCCGAGTTCATACCGCCAGCCTGGCTCGACCCCCACCAACTCCCCCGCCGCAACCACTACCACCGACGGACATAGACACGACCAGCGGAGAGCAATCACTCCTGTCGTCGTGACGAGGCATGTTCTCGGGACGACTCCACGAGTAGTCGGTCGCGCTGATGCCGGACATCGGGCCCTTCTGCGCCGCCGTCGACGCGCATTGCCTGCTGCCCACGACCGCTGGCGCTAAGCGGCCTCCGCTGAGGCCGGACGCGTTCGCTCGCCCCACCGGACGACCGCCGGGGCGGCGAGCCCGACCGCGACGAAGATGCCGCCCATCAGCAGCCACCCGGGGGCGCCCCAGGCGATGCAGAGCAGGCCCAGTAAGGAAGGTGCGGCGACGTTGGCCAGGCCCGTGCCCAGCCCGGAGATTCCCGTGTACTGCCCCTGCGCGTGCGCAGGGGCGAGCCGGAACTGCAACTCGAGTGAGCCCGCCGCGTGCCAGAGCTCGCCGACGGTGTGCGCGGCGACCCCCAGCGTCATCACCGTCACGGCGAGCCATCCGGGCATCGCCGACGTGGCGGCGATCAGGGCCATCCCGATCAGGAACGCCAACCCGGAGCGGCGCATGGCCCGACCGGCCGCCGGACTGGTGTCGATCCCCCGGCTCGCTCTGACCTGGAGCGACGCCACGAGGGCGGTGTTGACCAGCACGGCCACCCCGACGAACCAGCGCGGCGCGTGGGTCTGCGAGACGATCCACACCGGCAGCGCGAAGACCAGTACCTGGCCCTGAATTCCCAGGATGGCGTCGAGCGCGGTGACTGCCAGATAGGGCTTGTCCTTCAGTGCGATCCAGCGCCTGGTCATCTGGGGCACTGGAATGGGCGGCAACGAGGGCAGCCGAGTGATGATGGCGGCGCATACCACGAAACTGATGGCGTTGCCGACGACCAGGGCCAGGTAGGCCGCGCGGGTGTCCAGTTGCACCGCGGCGCCGGCGGCGAGAGCGCCACAACATCCGGCGAGGTTGGCGACCGAACGCAGATAGGCCCGGTACTGGGCCAGGTGCGTGCCGCCGAAGCCACGCACCAGCGGACCGCGAGACGCCCCGCCGGCTGAGTGGGCGAGCTGGGTCAGGCAGACCAGGACGACGAACAGCCAGAACGTGTGCACGAAGGCCAGGGCGGCCATCGTGGCGGCTCGGATGATCAGAGTCAGCAGATAGATCTCGCGCGGCCCCCGCCGATCGGCGAGATGCCCCACCGGGATCCCGGCGAGCATCCCGACGAACGCCGCGATGCCCATGCCCAGAGCGACCTGCGCAAGGGGAAGCCCGACGGATCGGGTGAAGAAGAGCACGGCGCTGGCCATGAAGATGCCGCTTCCGAGCATGTTGACGAAGGTCGCGAAGGCCAGGACACGCCGAGGACCGTGATCGGGGATGAGTCCTCGGGCGACGAGCCATGAGCTGTCGGGCGGCGGGGTGGGAATGGGCGTTGTCGCTGCCTGCACAGGGACGGACCTTCCGTCGGAGGGTCGTGGGCTCGGGACGGGGCGCATCCTGCCGGGGGCCGCTACTCGAGGCTGGCCACATCGTCCGGCGCGCGGTCGCTCGCCGCGCTGCCGTTGCCCGTCGGGCGCATCGCGCCGAATCCGATCCGGTTGACGGTCAGGTCGCCGAGTGCCCAGGTGCCAGCGGAACTCGCACTGATTATGTTCGTGGGCATTGGGCGAACTTAGCCACCGCCGCTGACCTGCGCAGTCGGTCGTCTGCCCGATACCGATCGCGCAAAATCGTTGTTAGGTTATCTATCGTGGGAAGCGCTCCGCCGGCAGCGCCGTGACAGCCGGATTTCCTCTCGGTCCTGGTGCCCTACCGTCCACGTCTGACGGGATCCGCCTCCGACGGCACGGTCGCCGTTCCGTAATGCTGTCCCGATCAGCACGGTCGCGGCCTCGCCTTCTGCCCACTGTCGTTCAGCGCGCGGGCCGGGTCTTCTGACAGCGGGGCGTGCGATATCTTTCGCGCGAAACTCGAGACGGCGACGGGACTCATGACGCGCACGAGGCCGGTTGGCCCAACGATGGTCGGCGCGCTGACGTCGACGATCCTGTTGTTCGCGACCGGGTGTTCGGGGCAGTCCGCCACTCCCGCGCCGGCAGCGGCCACCCAGTTGTCGGCCCCCGCCGCGGCGACGCGCATCGACAAGCCAGCCAAGCTCCTGGGCACCTGGACCGAGTCCGTGGATCGGGTCATCCGCGGCCAAGCTGAGCAGAACATGGGCAACTTTAAGAAGCTGCTCGCCACTGGGCCCACCAGCGCGACGGGCACCGCCTACGTCCGGGCCGAAGAGGTGTACTCCCGAGAGCGCGGGCTGCACATTCCCAGCGATGACCAGCGGGTCATCCTGATCAGCGCGGTGTCCGGCACGATCACCGACCCGACCGCGACACTGGACAAGATCTTCGCCGGGCTGCCGAAGGTCACCGACGTGGGGTCGGTCGCGCCGGGCCCGCTGGGCGGGGTGGCCGGCTGCGGCACCGGTCAGGCCGGGACGGGCATCCCGGTCGACGTCTGCGCGTGGAGTGATCAGCACACCATCGGCATGGTGACTTTCATGAACTTCACGAAGACCGATGACTCGCGAGGTGTGTTCGGTCAGATCCGCGCCGAGCTGGAACGCCCCGCGCGGTGACTTGACCTCAAGCTCGGGTGAGGTCCTAACCTCCGGTATCGGAGGTAAGGCATGAGCATGGAATTTGCCGCGTGGACGTCTCTGCACCACGCGATGAACGCGCAGGAAGAACGACCACTGTCCCGTGTCACCCTGAAGCGCATCGTGGACTTCGCGCGGCCGCACCGGGCCCTGATCGTCAGGTTCCTGCTGCTGAGCGTGGTGACGGCGGTCCTCACGGTGGCGGCACCCGTCCTCGCCGGACGGGTGGTGGAGGCCATCGTCGACGGCGCCGATAGCGGCGTCGTGATCCGGTTGGCGGCGCTGATCGCCGTGATCGCCCTGGCCGAAGCCGGCCTGGGTCTGGTGACGCGGTTCCTGTCCGCCAGCATCGGTGAGGGGCTCATCGTCCAGCTGCGGACGGCCGTCTTCGACCACGTGCAGCGCATGCCGGTGGCGTTCTTCACCCGGACACGCACCGGTGCGCTGGTCAGCCGCCTGAACAACGACGTGATCGGCGCGCAGCGGGCCTTCAGCGACACCCTGTCCGGGGTCGTCGGCAATGCGGTCACCCTGGCACTGACGCTGGCGGTGATGCTCAGCTTCTCGTGGCAGATCACGGTGCTGGCGCTCGTGCTGCTGCCCATCTTCGTTCTCCCGGCGCGCCGGATGGGTTCGAAGCTCGCCCAGTTGCAGCGTGAGGCGGCCGAGCACAACGCGGCCATGAGCACGCGGATGACGGAACGCTTCTCCGCGCCCGGCGCAACCCTGGTCAAGCTGTACGGGCGGCCGGCCGAGGAGTCGGCCGAGTTCGCGGCGCGGGCCCGTCGGGTGCGGGACATCGGCATCCGCACCGCCATGCTCCAGTGGGTCTTCATCACCGCGCTCACCGTCGTCGGCTCGTTGGCGCTGGCCCTGGTCTACGGGCTGGGCGGTCTCTACGCCCTCCGGGGCAGCCTGGACGCCGGGACCGTGGTCGCCCTCGCGTTGCTGCTGTCGCGCCTCTACGCGCCGTTGACCTCGCTGGCCAGCGCCCGGGTGGAGGTGATGAGCGCGCTGGTGAGCTTCGAGAGGGTGTTCGAGATCCTCGACATCAAGCCGCTGATCCTCGACCGGCCCGACGCCCGCCCGCTTCCCGACGGGCCGGTCGCGGTGGAGTTCGACGACGTACGGTTCGGCTACCCGTCAGCGGACAAGGTGTCGCTCGCGTCTCTCGAAGATGTGGTGAAGCTCGATGCCCGCGGCGGCGAGGAAGTGCTGCACGGGGTGTCGTTCCGCGCCGAGGCCGGGCAGATGGTCGCCCTCGTCGGTTCCTCCGGGGCGGGCAAGTCGACGATCGCGCAGCTGGTCCCCCGCCTCTACGACGTCGAGGACGGCGCGGTGCGGCTCGCCGACGTCGACGTACGCGACCTGTCAGCCGAGTCGATCCGTACGGCGCTGGGCGTCGTCACCCAGGACGGGCATCTCTTCCACGAGAGCATCCGCGCCAACCTGGCGTTCGCTCAGCCGGACGCCACGGAGGACGAGATGTGGGAGGTCCTCCGGCGGGCCCGCCTCGACAACCTGATCCGCACACTTCCCGATGGGCTGGACACCGTCGTCGGTGAACGCGGGTACCGGTTGTCGGGCGGGGAACGCCAACGGCTCACCATCGCGCGGCTGCTGCTGGCCCGTCCGCGTGTGGTCATCCTCGACGAGGCCACCGCGCATCTCGACTCCACCTCCGAGGCCGCGGTTCAGGAGGCTCTCGCCGAAGCCCTGACCGGCCGCACGAGCGTCGTCATCGCGCACCGGCTCTCCACCATCCGGGCGGCCGACCAGATCCTCGTCGTCGAAGACGGACGCATCGTCGAGCGTGGGCGACACGGCGACCTGCTCGCCGCCGGCGGCCGGTATCAGGAGTTGTACCGCACCCAGTTCGACCAGGACCAGCCGACGGTGAAGGAGCAACGCGTCGCCATCTGAGGCCGCGTCACCGGGCGCGCCTGCTTCACGACCAGAGCCGCCGCCCGCCTCGGGGGATCCCCGGGACGGGCGGCGGCACCGGACGGTCAGTCGTCGTCGTCGTTGTCGTCGTCGTTGTCGTCCTTGTCATCGGCGTCATCGTCGTCGTCGACCGGTTCCTGCTCGGCCTTGACCACCGAGCCGTTGTCCCGGTCGACGTCCACCTCGTGCTCGATGTCGCCAGCGACGATCTCGACGCTCCACACCGGTCGACCGTTCTCCTGCTCGGACTCGACCTCGACGATCTGACCGCCACCGGACTTGGCGAGCGCGATCTCACCGGCACGCTTCTCGTCGACCGCGCTGCCCGCCGGCGAGGTGCCAGCCGACGGCGTGCCGCTGGACGGCGTACCCGATGGGGTCTCGGCCGACGGCGTGCCGCTGGCCGACGGCGAACCGCTGGCCCCGGGCGCGTCCGTGGCCGTCGGCGCGACGGTCGCCGCGGCGAGTGTCGTGCCGCCGGTCCGCGAGTCGTTCGCGGCGTTGACGCCCAGCGCGACCCCGGCCACCGCCAGCACCGCCGAACCGCCGACTGTCGCCAGAAGCAGATTGGTGCGCTTCATGGTGGTGTCCACCTTTCCTCGGTTGTCGACTCCGAGGATCGGTCAAATCGGGATAGCAGCGCGCTGTCGGGACGCTAAGGCCAGGTTAAGGCGGTCGAGGGGCAGGTCAGCCGCGCCGGTTGAGTTCCGCTTCGAGCCGCTGGACGAGCGTCTTGCGGTCCTTGCTGGCACGCTCGTTGCGCAGTGCGGTCTTGAGCTGTCGCGTGTCGAGGCCCCGGACCAGCTTTGCCGCCTCGGCGACCGACATCTCGGTCATCCGGCCGGCCGTGGTGGCGTCTCGACGCGCTCGCTTGGCCGGGCCGGTGTTCGCGACGTACTGCCTGCCGGTGCGGGAGGCTTCGCGCTTCTTGGTGTCGGTCGCGCGCTTCTGGCTCTCCGACATCTCGTCCCAGGCCTTCTTGGGCAGGTAACGACTCGTCGTGTCGCCCTTGCGCGCACGCGTGTCGCCCTCTTTCGTCTGCCACTTTTCGTTGCCCCAGCGCTGGAGCGACTTCTGCCGCTCGTCCTTTTCGCCGAGGAATCCCCCGCCGCGCTTCTTGTACTCCTGGGTGACCAGCTGCGACTTGCGCGCCGACCACTGTCCCGGCCGGCCGCCCTTGTCGGAGGACTTGATCTCTTCCTTGATCTGCTCTCTGAGCTCGGGTTTCGTGTACCGCGCCATGACTCGCAGCTACCCGGGACCGCAGCGGCTATGCCTGCCGTGGCGACGTGGGTGGTCCGAGCCGAAGCAGCACCTGTGCCCCGCCCAGCGGGCCGGTCCGCAACTCCAGGCGACCGCCGGCGGCCTGCGCGGCGCGGCGGGCGATGTCCAGGCCGAGGCCGGTCGAGCCGGCCGCGCTCGCGCCCCGGCGGACGGCGCCGGCCGGCATGCCCGGACCCTCGTCGGCGACGCTGAGGAACACCTCCCCCGCGTCCGGGGCGAGCCGGACGGCGAACGACGTTCCATCGGGGGTGTGTGCGAAGACGTTGCCGAGCAGAGCGTCGACGGCCGCCGCCAGGTTGTCCGCCGCCACACCAACCGGGAGAGGCCCCGGCGCCAGGTCGAGGGTGACGGCCCGGCCGGTGTCCTCGGCCAGCACCGACCAGAACGCGACCCGGTCGGCGACGATCGCCGCCGCGTCCGAGGCAGCCGGACCGGCCGCCGGTGAGTGCCGCCACCGGGCCTGCCGGATGAGCCCGGTGACCGCACGTTCGAGACCGTCGGCGGCGGCGGTGATCCGGGCCGCGTCCTCCGGGTCGCGCAGCGACTCCGCCTCCAGGCGCAACGCCGTCAGCGGGGTCCGCAGCTGGTGGGACAGGTCGGCGACCTGCTCGCGTTCCTGGACGAGGAGCACCTGGATCCGGGTGGCGAGGTGGTTGAGCGCACCAGCCACCTCGCGCAGCTCGGGCGGGCCGGCCGGGGTGACCCGGGCGTCCAGCTCGGCGTTGGCGAGCCGGTGCGAGACGGCGGAGAGGTCGCTGATCGGCCGGACCAGGGTGCGTGCCAGCCGGTCGGCGACCAGCAGCCCGATCAGCACGAGGATCACGCCGAGCAGCGCGAGCACCAGCCAGGCCCGGGTGACCCCGGCGGTCAGTTCGTGCTGCGGCACCACGATCCGGATCACGCCGGTGCCGTCCGCCCGGCCCTGCACGGCGATGACCACCTCCCGGCCGGCCGCCGACTCCCCGGTGAGGCTCTGCCCACGCGCGGCCAGGGCCACCGCCGGCGTACGGGGGGTCTGGGCGCCGAGCACCGTGCCGTCCGGCAGGAACACGCTCACCGGTCGTCCGGACTCCGCGGCGAGCTGCTCGACGGTGAGCCGGATGGTCGCCGCATCGGCGGTGCCGACCACCGGCACGAGACTCTGCGCGTCGGCGGTGGCCCGAACGGTCGCCCGGTCCTCGGCGACAGTGCGGACCAGCAGCGCCAGCGGCACCAGGAAGGCGATGAGGGTCAGCACACTGACCGCGGCGACCAGCAACGCGAGTCGTGCCCTCACGGCTGCTCCGCCGGCGCTTCGAGACGCACCCCGACACCGCGCACGGTGTGCAGGTAACGAGGCTGCTGGGCGTTCTCCCCCAACTTGCGACGCAACCAGGACAGGTGCACGTCGACGGTCTTGTCGGCACCCCCGTACGGGATCTGCCAGACCTCGGTGAGCAGTTCACGTTTCGTGACCACCTGGCCGGGCCGGCCGGCGAGGTGGTGCAGCAGGTCGAACTCGCGCGGCGTCAGCTCGACCACCACCCCGTCCAGGGTGACCTGCCGGGACCGGGGATCGACGCGCAACCCGCCGACGACGAGCGCAGGGTCCTGCGCGTCGGCACCGGAGGGCCCTCGCCGCAGCACCGCCCGGGCGCGGGCGTCGAGCTGCGCCGCCGTGAACGGCTTGACCACGTAGTCGTCGGCACCGGCGTCGAGCACCCGTACGATCTCGGCCTCGTCGTCGCGCGCGGTGGCCACGATGACCGGCACCGAGCTGACCGCGCGCAGCATCCGCAGCAACTCGCGTCCGTCCAGGTCGGGCAGGCCCAGGTCGAGCACGACGAGATCGGGACGGTCCTCCAGTGCGTCGCGGAGCCCGGCCATCGCGGTCGAGGCCGCGGCCACCGCATGGCCGCGTTCCCGCAGGGCACGGATCAGCGGGGTACGGATGGTCAGGTCGTCCTCGATGAGCAGCAGGCGGGCCACAGCTGGCAGGCTAACCGCTACCGCTGTCAGCGAGGCGCACGTTAACCATGCCTTAGCGTCCGGATGTGCCAACGACAAGGACGGATCGGGGATAGTCAGAGCATGGGCCGTCGTTCGCTTCTCGTCGCCGCCGGGTGGGTGGCCACCGTCGCCGTGGCGACCCTGATCGGGTTGGGCGCGATCCGGTTGGTGGGCGAGAGCCTCACCGGCACACCGGGTGGGGTGCGCAGCGAGGCCGAGATCGAACGGGCGCTCGCCTCGCCGGAGCCGGTGCCGACGGGCACGACGGGCAGCGCTTCGGCCGCGCCGGACCCGACAAGCACCGCCGCGCCGGGCACGACCAGCCCCAAGCCGAGCGCAAGCTCCGGGGTCCGCCGGGGGTTCGCCACCGACGGCGGCACGGCCGTGGCCGAGTGCGGTGCCGGTGGCGTACGCCTCGTCTCCTGGGCGCCCGCGCAGGGCTACCGGGTCAGGGACGTTGACCGGGGCCCGGACGACGACGTCGAGGTCACGTTCCAGGGGCCGACCCGTGAGTACGAGTTGAAGGTGCGCTGCATCGGCTCCGAGCCGGTGGCCGTCGCCGACGACTGACGACCAGCGAGCAATCAAGGTGAGGGGCACGGCGGGCTCACCGGCGTTGCAGGGCGTCCACCAACCTTCGGAGGGTCTCGCGCGCGTCCTCGAGATCGCTGAGGCTGAGGCCGGCACGGTCTACGGCCTCCCGGCGGTCAGCGTCCGAGCGTTCCAGTAGGCCGGTGAGCGTGTTCCGGCCCGCTTCCGTGAGTGCCACGAGCGGCGCGCGGCGGTGATCCGGGTTGTCGTGCAACTCCACCATTGCGGCACGGGCCAGGTCATCGACCACTCGCTGCACGCTCTGTCGAGCCAGGCCAAGCCTGCGCGCCGCGCTCGCAACGGTGCGGGAGCCGTCGGTGAGCACGCTCATCACGTGCCATCGCGCGGCGGTTTGCCCCTCTTCTCGGGCGAGTTCCTCGCTCGAGCGCCGAGACTCGCCCGCCAGTTCGTACACGTCCGCCATCAGCAGCCGGTACGCGTCGACCCGGTCCCGCTTCCGTTCCGTCATCGACAGCACGATACCAAACATTGACAGTCTACTACCTAAATGACAGCATGCTGTCATGATTCTTCGACTGTGGAGCGGATGGACCAAACCCGCTCACACCGACGCCTACGAGCGATTGCTGACGCAGGACATCGCGCCCTCTATCCTTGCCCGGGGCGTGGACGGGCTTCGTGAGCTGCGGGTTCTGCGCCGCTCCCCGCAGGAGTTGGACCCCACCGAGGGCAGCGAGTTCCTCACCGCCATGACATTTGCGGACTTCGCCGCGGTGTCGGCCTTCACCGGCGGCGATCCGGCAACGTCCGTCGTCCCGCCTGCCGCCCGTGATCTGCTCAGATGCTTCGATCGGCAGTCCCGGCACTATCTCAGTCGTGCGGTGTTCCGCGACGGTGACGGGAGAGCCACGGCCGGATGAGCAGTCCGCCGCATCACTGACCCAGAGGCTGCTCGCGATCGGCGTTCCGGCCGAGGGCGACCATCCGCAGGGTGTCCTCTCGACGTCGCACGAGCAGCGCCCCGGCCAGGAAGGTCACCGGTGCGACGAGCACCAGCATCGCCCACTGAGCCGGCACCAGGGGGACGGTGTGTCCCATGTGCATGGTCGAGGTGACCCAACCGGCCAGGGCGCTGTCGATCACCAGGGCGAGGGCTGCCACGGGCAGCAGCATGACGACGATCCGTCGGCGTACCTCCGGAGTGAGCGTGGCCACCGCGATCACCATGGCGAACGCGGCGGCCGCCAGGCCCGCGACGTAGAGCCAGAGGACCAGCTCACTGCTTGCCTCGATGCCGTAGAAGACCTGGTACGACACCCCACCGACGAAGGCGAACGCGGGGCTGGTGACCCGGTTCGTCACCAACAGCGCGACCATCGCGGCCGGCGCGAGCAGCAGGGCCAGCAGTCGGCGTACGCCCAGCAGCGCGATCGCCCGGCGGCGCGGCGCCGGCACGGTGAGCGCGGCGGCAGCCACCACGGCGAGGGCGAGCTGCGGCAACGTGTCCACCACGTACGTCGGGTTGTCACCGGCCTGCGGGGCGACGAGCACGCCCCAACCGAGCACGCCGGCCCAGGCCAGACCGGCGGCGACCCAACGCCACCCGACCAGCACCGCGGCGCAGACGCCCGCCCAGCCGGCGACGTGCAGCCAGTCGACCAGACCCGGGCTGCTCGCCCCGAACCCGGGCGGCAGGTTCGGCGCGAGGATGAGCTGGTCGAGCAGCGCTTTCCCGGCGAGGGCCAGCAGGACGACCCCGACCAGTAGGCCGGTCACCGTCGCCGCGTCCGCCCAGCTCGGCTCGGTGAACCCCCGTGCGCCCACTCGCAGCCGCGCCCGCAACCCGGCGCCGACCAGGTTCCGTACCTCGGCCCCGGCGGGTCGACGCTGGCCCGGCCGCGCACCGGCGAGGAGCACGGCCAGCATCTCGTCCTCGTACACCCGACGGTGTTGCCACGGATAGACGGCCAGCAGCCGCCGGTAGCGGCGCTCCAGGTCGTCGCTGCTCACGCCGCACCTCCGTCGGTCAGTAGGCCGCTGCGGCGCAGCCGCACCCGAGCGGCGTCCGCGTTGTGTCGCAGGCGGGACGCCTCTTCGGTGAGCCGCCGCGCGCCCAGGGCGGTGAGGCGGTAATAGCGGCGTAGTCGGGACTGCACCACCTCTTCGCGCTCGACCTCGATGAGACCGTCGGCGCGAAGCCGATCGAGGACGGCGTAGAGGGTGCCGGCGCGCAGGCGCACCCGGCCGTCGGAGATGCGCAGCACGTCCTCGATGACGGCGTACCCGTGCATGGGCGCCTCCGCCAGCGCGGTGAGCACCAGGAACGTTGGTTCCCGCAGTGGAGCTTCAGCCATGCCAGGGAGCATATACCGATAGCCGGTATATGCAAGGAAGGCGAGGGGTGGAGTGACGGACGTGGCCGGCACGGAGATCCGTGCCGGCCACGTCAGCGGTGGTGGTTCAGCTGGTGTACGCCTCCACCTCCCACAGCGAGTGGCCGTACCCGGTGCCCCGGGCGGTGCCGTTGATCCGCAGGTAGCGACCGTTGGCACCGAGCGCGGTGTGCTCGTCCACACCGCCGTCGGCGCCGGTCACCGTCTTCACTGTGGTCCAGGTGGTGCCGTCGTTCGAGGTCTGGATCTGGTACGCGCTGCTGTACGCCGCCTCCCAGCTCAGCTTGACCCGACCGATCGCGGTGGGGCTGCCGAGGTCGACGCGGATCCACTGTGGGTCGGAGAAGGTGCTCGACCAGCGGGTGGTGAGGCTGCCGTCCACCGCTTGGGCGCCGGACACGTCGGCCCCCTCGTTGCTGGAGGTCGACGTGGGTTTGTTGAGCAGCAGGTTGCCGCCGGTCGGGCTCCCGGTGCCGCCGTACACCTCGAACTCGAACAGTGAGTAACCCCAGGCGGTCCCCCGGGTGGTGCCCAGAAGCCGGACGTAGCGGCCGGAGCCGGTGAGCCCGGTCAGGTCGTCCACCCCGCCGTCGCCGCCGGTCACCGTACGGATCGTGGTGAAGGTGACCCCGTCCGGGGAGGTCTGGATCTGGTACCCACTGCCGTACGCCGCCTCCCAGGTCAGCTTGACCCGGTTGATGGCGTACGTGGCGCCGAGGTCCACGTCGATCCACTGCGGGTCGCTGAACGCGCTGCTCCACCGGGTGCCGGCCACGCCGTCGAACGCGTTGACCGCGCCGTACGCGCCTTCGAGACTGGAAGCGCGGGCGGGCTTGCCCTGTGCAAGATTCCCTGTGGGCGGGTCCGGGTCCGGGTCGGGGCCCGGGCCGCCGGGGCTGGTGGAGAGCGTGAACTCGTCGATGTCGAAGTACGGACCGGTGCCCTTGAAGACCAGGAACAGCGTCCGGGTGCCGGTCGGGGCGGTGACCCCGCCGGTGACCGTGGCGAAGTTGGCGTACCCGCCGGTGGGGACCACGGTGGCCGAACCGACCAGCGGCCCGGTCGGCGAGTCGACCCGCAGCTCCAGGGTGCCACCGCCACCGGCCGGGGCGCCGACCCGCGCGCTGAACGACTGGACGCCGGTCAGGTTGTAGGGACGGAACGAGATCCAGTCGTTGTTGTCGACGTAGCCGACGGCCGCGCCCCCGTGCCCGGCTGCCCCGGCGACGATCTGGATGCCGGACGAGTCACCGAAGTGCTCGGCCTGGCGTACCCGTGGTTGCAGGACGGCCTGGGTGTGCGTGGTCAGCGGCGGCTGGCCACCACCGCCCAGGTCGGTGTACTCGGCGTCGATGATGCCGAAGATGTTCGCCGCGGTGTCGTGCTCGCCGTCCGCCGAGGTCTGGATGACACCGGAGCAGCCCTGCACGCTGCCGAGCTGGTGGCCGTGCGAGTCGTGGCCGAGGACGTAGTTCACCTTCACCCGGGCGCAGTTGATCGCACCGTCCTGGGCGTCGGTGACGGTGACCGAGAACGGCACGGCGTCCCCGAAGGTGAAGGTCTGCCCGTTCAACGGGGTGTTCACGGTGACCACCGGGGCGCTGTTGCCGACCGTGACCACCACGCTCGCGGTGGCCGTCTTGCCGGTGGTGTCCCGGACCGTCAACGTCGGGCTGCGGGTCCCGTTGGTGGTGTACGTGAAGCTCGGGTTGGCCGCTGTCGAGTCGGTGGTGCCGTTGTTGTCGAAGTCCCAGGCGTAGGTGAACGGGTCGCCGTCCGGGTCGAGCGTGCCGGCCGAGGAGAAGGCCACGGTCAGCGGCGCGGTGCCGCTCGTCGGGGTGGCCGAGACCTTGGCGACGGGCGCTCGGCCCTCGCGGGCGTACTCGATGCGGTAGAGCGCCGAGTTGGCGTCGCCGTTGAACCAGCCGGTGCCGTAGTCGAGCACGTAGAGCGCGCCGTCCGGCCCGAACTCCATGTCCATGACCTGCGTGCCGGTCCACGGGAACGGGTTGATCTTCAGCGGTTGGCCGGACGCGTCGAGCTTGATGTTCTTGATCCAGCGGCGGCCGAACTCACCGGCGAAGTAGGTCCCGTCGTAGTACTCGGGGAACGCCACGGGCGAGGTGTTGTTCGGGTCGTACCGGTAGACCGGGCCGCCCATCGGCGACAGGCCACCGCCGGTGAACTCCGGCGGCGAGCCGGAGCCGCCATACGGCAGCCACGCCGGGACGGCCGGTGGCAGCTGGGTGATGCCGGTGTTGTTGGGCGAGTTGTTGACCGGCCCGCCGGCGCAGTTGAACTTCGGCCCGGACGGGCCGGACGGGAAGGTGTAGTCGTTGTAGGCGTCGTTGCGGGCGGTGCAGTACGGCCAGCCGTAGAAGCCGGGCCGGTCGATCCGGGCGAACTCCACGTTGCCCGCCGGCCCCCGGTTCGGGTCGGCAGTGCCCGCGTCCGGACCGTAGTCACCGAGGTAGACGACGCCGGTGGCCTTGTCCACGCTCATCCGGAACGGGTTGCGGAAGCCCATCGCGTAGACCTCCGGGCGGGTCCGCGCGGTGCCCGGGGCGAACATGTTGCCGGCCGGGATGGTGTAACCGCCGGCCGCGCTCGGCTTGATCCGGAGCACCTTGCCCCGCAGGTCGTTGCTGTTCGCGGAGGTGCGCTGCGCGTCGAACGCCGGGTTGCGCCCGGCCCGCTCGTCGATCGGGGTGAAGCCGGCAGAGTCGAACGGGTTGGTGTCGTCACCGGTGGACAGGTAGAGGTTGCCCGCCGCGTCGAAGTCCATGTCACCACCGACGTGGCAGCACATGCCCCGGCTGGTCGGCACGTTGAGGATCAGCGTCTCGCTGGCCAGGTTGATGGTGTTGTCCGCGTTGACGGTGAACCGGGCCAGCCGGTTGACGCCTTCCCAGACGGCGAACTCGGCCGGGGTGCCGGTGGCCGGGGCGCCGCCACCGGGGGTGCTCAGTGGCGGGGCGAAGTAGGCGTACACCCAGCGGTTGGCGGCGAAGTTCGGGTCGGCCTTGATGCCCTGCAGACCCTCCTCGTCTCCGGTGTAGACCGGCAGGGTGGCGGCGATCTTGGTGTTGCCGGCGGCGTCGGTATGCCGGATCACGCCGTTGCGGGAGGTGTGCAGCACGCCCCGGTCCGGCAGGACGGTCAGGCTCATCGGCTCACCGGTCTCGGCCGCGCCCTTGGCCAGCTCCACCTGCTGGAAGCTGCTGGTGACGGTGGGGCCGCAGTCGGCGTCGACCTCCCCGGCCGCGGTCCTGATGCCGCCGAGCAGGTGCTGACGGAAGCTCGCCTCGGTGTACGACACGTCGGTGTGCCCCAGGCCGGTGTACCAGGCCCGGCCGCCGGAGTAGTTCTGACACCAGGAGATCGGATGGTCGGCGCCCATGCTCCCGCCGGTGTAGGTGCTCTCGTCCAGCGTGGCCAGCACGTGCACGTTGCCCCGGGGGTTGGTGCGGTAGTTGTACAGCTCGTCGAACCGGTTCCACCGCTGCGGCAGCGTCGCGGTGGACGGGTGCACCTGGTCGGCGACCTTGACGGTGACGTTCTGCTCGGCGGGGTGCGAGGCGAAGTACGCCCCGACCAGCCCGCCGTACCAGGGCCAGTCGTACTCGGTGTCGGAGGCGGAGTGCACGCCGACATAGCCGCCGCCGCCGGTGATGTAGCGCTCGAACGCGGCCTGCTGGGCGGCGTTGAGCACGTCGCCGGTGGTGGACAGCCAGATCACCGCGGCGAACCGGTCGAGGTTGGCGTCGGTGAACTGGGCGGCGTCCTCGGTCGCCTCGACGGTGAAGCCGTTGGCGGCGCCGAGTTGCTGGATGGCGGTGATGCCCGGGGTGATGGATCCGTGCCGGAATCCGGCGGTCTTGCTGAAGACCAGCACGGTGAAGGGCGCGGCGCTGGCCGTGGGTGGCGCGGCGACCACGCCGCCGGCCACGAGGATCGTGCTCAGCGCGAGGCCGAGCCACGATCTCAGGGATCTGCGCACGGTGGGGTCCTTTCGCGGTGCGAGGGACGGCGTGCGCCGATCACGCCTGGCGGTGGTGGGACGAGATATGTGAATGCATCGTTGCGTCCGGATCACGGGCGCGTCAAGCACTCTCCCACCATCCGTGAGAGCGTTATCTCCGCAGGTCAGGGACGACCGTCGAGAGCTAGATCGAATAACGGTTTTCCGGCTGCGATCCGTGGGCGGAAGGCCCCGAGCGCATCACAGCCATTAGGTAAGCCTGGCCTTTGCAAAATATCCCCAAAAGAGACGGCTGATGGGGATTTGTCCCGTCGGAGCCGGGTACTGGGGTTGCCCGGCACCACCGACGGAAGCGAGATCGCTGATGACTGACATGCTGGAGATGCCGCGGGTACACGAGTGCACCGTCACCGACTGCGGCTACAACCACGATGGCTGCCACGCGTTCGCCATCACCATCGGGCAGCAGAACGCCAACTGCGCCACGTTCATCGACACCTCGGCCAAGGGCGGGCTGGACCGGGTCATCGCCCAGGTCGGAGCCTGCAAGCGCAGCGACTGCCAACACAACGCCGAGTTGGAGTGCCACGCACCGTCCATCCGGGTTGGCCCGGGGCAGGACATCGCCGACTGCCAGACGTACCAGCCGCGCTGAGCGAGCCTTCGGGGGCGGCCGTGACGGCCGTCCCCGGTCGCATCTGAGATCAGCGACCGCCCGCCACCAGCTCGGCGATCATTCCCTCGCAACTGCGGGCGACGACCTGCGCTGCGCGCCGCTGCGCCAGCGGCAGCAGTGGGTCCTCGGCCCGGTCCCGCCACCGCCACTGCGCGTCGGCGGCGACCTCCCAGAGCCGCTGTGTGGTCGCCTCGTGCTCCACACCGAGCCGGGCGGCGAGGCCCACCCCGTTGCCCCCGATCAGTCGCTGCGCCTCGTCGGCCAGCTCCACGTCGAACCCGAGCCGGGTGTTGCGCAGCGCCACCAGCAGGCGCAGCTCCCGGAACTCGTGCGCACCGGCGAGGATCTGCTCGACCGCGCCGACCAGCTCGTCGGAACCCCGGGTGGGCTCGGCCCGCAGCAGCGTCTCCACCGCAGCCAGCGCGGACCGGGCCTTGAGCGTGTCGCGGCGATCGATGAAACAGCGGGTCACCGACTCCCGCAGCTCGGTGAGGCCACTGCGCCGGATGAGCTCGGCGGAGAGCTTCACCCGACTGTCGAAGCCACTGCGGACCAGGGTGGCCGCCAGCCGGACACCGAAGATCCCGAACCGGTCCAGCAGCGCGCCGCGGACCTCGGTCTCCAGCCGTACCGGCAGCTCGCCACGGAGGAAGCGCTCCGCGGAGATCAGGTGGGCGTCCAACTCCGCCCGGGGCACCGAGGCCAGCGTCGCGAGCGCCGCGAAGTCCGATTCGCCGAGCATCCGGCCTGCCAGGCCGAGCATCCCGCTGCACGCCACCACGTTCACGCTGACCGCGCTCACCCGCGGATCGCGGTAGTGCCGCCGAGCGAGCTGACGCGCGCTGAGCAGACCGTCGATCCGGCCTCCCCCGGTCTCGTCCGCCCGGGACAGCACCATGATCACGTTGATCGGGGCGGCCTGCCCGACGGCGCCGTCCCGGCCCGCCTCCAGCATCCGCAGATCACTGTCGCGCCCGTCACGGGTCAGGTACAACACCGCGTCCGAGTCCCGCAGCACCCGCTCCACCAACGGCATCCGGCCCTGCTCCACATCGCCCGGGAGCGCCGGGGTGTCGATCAGCGTGACCTGCCGAAGCGCGCGCGTCGGCCACTGCACCACGATGTCGCGTACGTCCCCGGTGTCCCAGCCGAGATCCACCCGCAACCCGGTCGCCGACTTGACCACCGTCAGCTCCTGCGGGGGCTGACCGGCCGGGTAGGCGGTGGCACGCGGGGCAGGGCCGTCCTCGTACCAGGTGAACACACCGTCGGCCCGCTCGACCGGCGCGACCTCCTCGCCCATCAGCGCGTTGAGCACCGTCGACTTGCCCGACCGCCACGGCCCGGCGACCGCGATGCGCAGCGGTTGCTCCAACCGGGCCACCTGATTGCGCAACTGCCCCACGGCCCGTGGGTTGCCCTGATAGAGGTCGATGGCCTGGTGCAGCAACCCCCAGGCCGCCTCGTCCAGGCGCAGGCCCACGGTCATGTCTGCGGCTCCAACAGCAGCGGGGCGGAACGCGTGGCGGTCAACTGCTGGGCCTGCTCGTAGAGCGCTGCCAACCGGGTCATCTTCAGCCGGATCTCGCGCTGCCGCTGCTCGCGCAGGGAGGCGTCGGTGTCGGCCTCCTGCTTCGCGCTGCGGAACGACTGCACGATGGCCTCCTGAAGCTCCTCGGTCAGCCCCGTGAAGTGGTCGCGCAGCATCCGCTGCACCTGCCGGACGGCGTCCCGGCAGTCCCGGGTGATCCGGACGAAGAAGTCGTCGACGTGGCGCTGGATGGCGGTCTTGACGGTCGCCTGGCGGCGTCGGAGCAACTGCTTGCTCTCGTCGCGGATGCTCTTGCCGCCGAAGAGCGCTCCGATGCCGACCGAAACCGGGTTGATCATCGGCATTCCGGCCAGGGTGGTCGCCAGGCCGAACATCAACATGCCGCCGTACGAGCCCTTCATGCCGGTGAACAGCTTCTGGCCGGTGGTGAACCTGTCGATCGTCGGCCGTTGCAACTCCGGCAGTCGCCCGGCGATGTCGTCCGGCATGGACATGGACCATGGTGGCAGGACGTCGTAGCCGTACCGGTTGAAGTTGGCGGCCACCCGACGGGCGATCCAGTCGCAGCGCTGGATCAGCCACTCGTGGTTGGCCTCCGCCGCCTCGACCAGGCTCCGCTCCAACCAGTCCTGAAAGGTGTCCCACGCGTCCAGCGGATCGGCGGTGTCGAACGCCTCGTCCACCGTGCGCAGGATCTGCCGGGTCCGGTCCCGAAGGTCGTACTCGATGTCGGAGAGCAGGTCGGCGATCTCGTCGTTGAGCGTGTTCTGCCAGCGGGTGGAGCAGCGGCGCAGCTCGTCGACCTCGCGCTGCGCCGCGTGCAGGCGGGAGATCGGCCCGGACTGCTCCTCGGCCTCCTGGGTCGCCAGCTCGGCGCGCAGCGGTGCGGCCAGCTGCTCCACCACCGTCCGGGCCACCGCCTGCACCGACGCCCGGGCCAGATGGTCGGACTTACCGGCCAGGTCCCGCTGTAGTCGGGCGATCAGCGCGGGAAAACCGGACTCGGCGTTGAGGTCACGGTCGCCGGACGCGGCAGCGCGCAGCCGCAGCGTCGCCGAGACCGGGATCAACGCCACCGGGACGCCGGCCTCGACGAGATGCTGCCGGTTGCGCTCGGCGACCGCACGCCAGTCCGCCACCAGATCGGTCTTGCTCTGCACCACGACCACGTTCGGGTGTGCACGCATCACGTGCAGCAACATGTTCAGCTCGGCGACCGACAACTCCCGAGTGGAGTCGGAGACCAGCAGCACGGTGTCCGCGCGGGCGGGAGCCGCGACCGGGGCGGCACCGCCGACACCGGCGACCTCGTCGGTGCCCGGAGTGTCCACCAGCACCAGCCCGGCACCGAGCAGGGCGCGCGGCACCCCGATCTCGACGTACGCCGGACCGCCGCCCGCCCGACGCCCGATCACGCCGGCCACGCCCGCGGCGACCTGGTCGAGCGCCACCGGGGTCCGCTCCACGGTCACCGTGGCGGCGCCGCCGGCGGGACGACCCGTGGCTGGTGGCGGCGCCTGAGCCACCGCGGCGGACGGGGCTTCGGCGTGCTGCACCACGGTCGGCAGGACGGTCGTGCGGCCGTCGCCCACCGGGCAGGCGGGGGCGTTGATGATCGCGTTGATCAGTTGACTCTTGCCCTGGTTCGGCTCACCGATGACCAGGACGCGAAGCGTCGGGTCCAGCAGTTGGGCACGTTTCTGCCGCACCGTCTGGAGCAGGTCACCACGACCATGAGCACTGCACGTACGGGCGATCTCGTCCAGCACGTCCAACCAGATCCCGGCCATCACCGCACCAAGTGTGCGGATTTCGGCTCAATTATCAAGAGGAACCGGATGGGGAACCGGAGAGGGCCGGATCGCCCGAAGCGACCCGGCCTCCCGCTCCTACCGGAGATCCCTGTCAGAGCAGGCCGCCGGTGATACCCAGCAGGCCGTGGTCCGGCGAGGCGTGCGAGTCGCCCAGCACACCATCGGTGGCGCCGCCGGTCACATCGCCGACCGTGCCGGTGACGCCGGGCAGGAGGCTGTCCACCTGGTGCGTCACACCGCCCACAGTGGACGGCACGTCCAGCGGCGGGACGACGCCGCCGACGGCGCCACCGGCGTGACCGAGGCCCAGCCCACCCAGGGTGTCGTCGACACCGAGGGAACCCACGACACCGTTGAGCTGACCGTGGGTGCCGGAGAGGACACCTCCGGTCAGGTCACCGCCGAGCAGACCCGGGTCGGTGGCACCGAGCAGACCGCCCGGGTCGCCGGCCACGCCGGTGACGTTCCCCAGAACCGGGTCCGCGATGGCGTCCACCGGCTGCACCACGTCGGCGTCGAGGGTGTGCGCCACGTCGGAGACACCGGCCAGGTCGCTGTCCAGCCCGCTCGGACCGACGCCCAGGCCGATCCCCGGCAGCACGGTGATCCCGGCGGCGGCGGCCGACGGGTCGACCGCGATGGCGCCGAGCACGCCGGCCTTGACGTCCACGCCGGTGGGAGAACTCGTGACGCTGATCTGCTGTGCCACGCTCTGCAACTGACCCACCACGTCGGTGGTGTCGGTGAGCAGCGGGTCGAACCCGAGCTGCTCGACGGCCGGCACCAGCGACGTGAGGCCCTGCCCCGGCGCGTAGTCGACCACCAGCGGCACCACGTCCTGCACGTCCGTCGCGGTGATGTCGGTGAGCCCCGCGGCCCGCAGCGCACCCTCGGGGTCGAGGTCGAAGGCCGACCGCGCGTCGGGGTTCGTCAGCAGGTCGAGCACGAAGTCGTGAAGGGTCTGGTGCGAGTCCATGTGCTGGTTCTCCTCGGATCTGGCCGTCGGCGGGTGTCGTATCGACAGTGACGACGCTATTGCCGGGCGCACCCCCGGGCATCGGGGCTCAGCCCGGATCCGGGCCGGTTGAACTAGGGGCTCCGCCGGCTCGTACGTTAGGGGGACAGGGGGAAACCGACCCGGCGAGATTAGGGTCCCGACCAGGGCTTGATCTCTGGTACGAACGTAGGAGCCCGCGGGGTTCGCCGGGGGTGGGTCGTCGGCAGCACCGACGCCATCGCCACCGGCCGGCCAACTCACGGGGGGAGAAGAGACGATGCCGTACGTCCTGGGGATCGACATCGGAAGCACCAACACCGCCGCCGCGGTCGCACGGTCGCACGGCACGACCTGGACCCGCCCCGAGCCGGTCCCGTTGCAGGTCGGCTCCACTCTCGTGCCGTCGGTGCTGTGCCTGTCGGAGGACGGCTCGCTGCACGTCGGCGAGCCCGCCACCGACGACGGCAGCCGCACCACACGCGACTTCGTGCACCGGATCGGCGACGACGTACCCCTGCTGCTCGGCGGCGAAACGTGCGCGCCGCAGACGCTCACCGCCGAACTGGCGGCGTGGGTGGTGGAGAGGGTCCACGCCCTGGAGGGCGGCCCGGCAGAGGCGATCGTGCTCAGCCACCCGGCGGGGTGGCGCCCCTACCGACGCGAGGTGCTGCACCGGGCCCTGTCCGGCTTCGGCCTGCGCAACGTGACGTTGCTTCCGCGCACGGTCACGGTCGCCGAGAGCCACGCGGCCCGCGGGTTCGCGGGCAGCACCGCGGTCGTCTACGCCCTGGGGGGCAACAGCTTCGAGGCGGCTCTCGTGCGCCGCACCCCGCGCGGCACCTACGAGACGTTCGGCACCCCCCAGGGTCTGGACCCGATCGGCGGGGCCGACTTCGACGAGGCACTGGCCGAGCACACCCGTACCACGCTGGCCCGGGAGCTGGCCACCAGCGCACGCCGCGGCACCCAGGCCGCGCTGCGCGGGCTGCGCGCGGAGTGTGACCGGGTCAAGCGGGTGCTGACCGTCGACCTGACGGCCGACGTGGTGCTGGCCCTGCCGGGAGGCCCCGCGCGGATACCGGTGACCCGGGTCCAGTTCGAGGACATGATCCGCCCGACGGTGCAGGTCACCATCGACCTGCTGCTGCGGGCCGTGCGCAGCGCCAACCTGACGCCGGAGCAGCTCGACGGTGTCCTGCTGGCGGGCGGCTCGACCCGCGTGCCACTCGTCACCGAACTGATCAGCGCGGCCCTCCCGGTCCCCGTCGAGGTGGAACCGGACTCCCAGTTGACCGCCGCCACCGGTGCGGCGATGGCCGCCTGCCAGGTGGTGTCGCCGCGCTCCCGCCGACAGCCACCGGCCCGCGATCCATCCCCGGTCGGCGGTGCCGGTCGGGCCTCCGTCCCGGCCACACGCCGGCCCCACCACGACACCACCGTCCCGGGGGACCCGCCACCGCGGCCCCCGGTCCGGGTCCTCCCACTGGACCTGCCGAAACCGTCCCGCCTGGCCTTGGCCCGCAGCCGGGGACGCGAAGGATGACCCCAATGATCATGAATGACATCGCCGAGACCGGGCTGACGCTGGACCGGGGACCGCAGGTCCTGCTGGACACTGTCGGACAGGACCCGACCGGCCCGCTCAGCGTCGGCATCGCCGGCCCGGGCGGTCACGGGAAGACCACGCTGCTCGCGGAGCTGGCGCGGATCCATCAACGGGCCGGGATCACCGTGCGCACGACCGCCCCGGAGCCGGGCGAACCGGTCGACGCCGACACGCTGGTGCTGGTCGACGACGCGCACCTGCTCGACGACGCACGGATCGAGGTGCTGCTGGGTCTGGTCGCCACCCGTCGGCACCGACTGGTGGTCGCCCACCGCCCGTGGCCCCGGTCGGCGGCGCTCAGCGAGCTGGTCGACGCGCTCCGACGCGACGGGCAGGCCCTGCTCCTCACGCCGTTCACCCGGGAGCAGACCGCCGCCTACCTCGCCTCCACATCCGAGCTGGGCCGCCGCGACGACCTGGTCGACTTCGTCCACACGCAGACCTGCGGCGTACCCCGGGATGTCGAACGGCTGGCCCGCGGCCTGGCCGCCGCGGAGACCCCGACCGGCGCGGTGGTCGACCCACCCCGGTCCGTCGTCGGCGAGTTCGGGCCGGACCTGGACGTCCAACCCGACGCGGTACGACGGCTGCTGCTCGCCGTCGCGGCGGGCGCGGCGCTGCCGGTGAGCATGCTCGGCGCCCTCCTGGGCCGGGAGCCGGCGGCGGTGGACGACCTGATCGCCACGACCAGGGCGGCCGGGCTGCTCGGCGCCGACGGCCGGCTCGCACCGATCGTCCGGCGGGCCGTCACGACGCTGAGCCCCACCACCGAGCGGACGGCGGTCTGGCGTCGGCTCACCGAGTTGCAGCTGGCCAGGGGTGGCGCGGTGCTGCCGTTGGTCCGGTCCCTGCTCGCGGTCGGCGCGCTCGGCGACTGCCCGGTCCCGACCCTGGCAGCGGCGGCGAACGAGGCTCTGGCCGACGAGCCCGCGTTCGCCGCCGACCTGTTCGCGGCCGCCACGGCGGCCGGACGGCCAGCCAGCGCCGAGCAGGCGCTCGCCGCCGCACTGGCCGGCCACCTCGACGACGCCCTGCGGCTGGCGGACCGACTGCTGTCCACGGCCACTCCCCCCGATCGCCGCGAGGCGGCCGTCGTGGCCGCGACCGCCCTGGCGCACCGTGGGCACGTCGGCCGCAGCGTGGAGCTGTACCGGTGGTCGGGCACCGCATCGGCGCTGGCGTTCGCCACCGTCGGCGGGCTCGCCACCGGCGACCTGAGCGCCGCCGCCGAGCCGCCGGCCGGTGATCCCGGCGGCGAACCCCCGACCCTGCACGCCAGCGCCGCCCGGCTGATGGCCGCCGGCGTCCGCGACAGCGTGACCGGCTCACCCACCGCCGCGCTCTCCGCGCTCGTGCAGGCCGCCGCGCTGCTGGAGCCGGACGGACGCGCGGCACTCCTACCGGACAGCCCGGCGGCGCTCGCCGCGCTGACGGCTGTGCACTGCGGCGAGCTGGAGATCGCCGAACAGGTGCTGCACCGGGCCCTGACCGCCGGTGTCGGCGGCCCCCTGATGGCTCGTCGCCACCGGCTGTTGCAGGCCTGGATCCTGATGGTCCGGGGCGAGACGCACGCCGCGACCGAACGCCTCGCCACGGTGACCCTCGACGGGCGGCCGTTGGAGTCGCGCGACCTGCTGTTCGCCGCCGCGATCCGGATGGGCGTCAGCCGGCGCAACAGCGACCTCGGCGCGCTCAAGCGCGGGTGGGGGCAGGCGCTGGAGGCGGTGGTCCGGCACCCCGTCGACCTGTTCACGTTGTTGCCCCTGGGTGAGCTGGCCATCGCGGGCGCACGGCTCGGTGACCTGGCCCGCCTGGAGCCGTACCTGCTCCAGGGACGCGCCCTGCTGGGCCGACTCGGCGACCCACCACTGTGGAGCGTCCCACTGCACTGGAGCGGGCTGCACGCCGCCATCCTGACCGCCGAGCCGGCGGTCGCCGACGAGCATGTCGCCGCGCTGCTCGCCGCCGCCGGCCACAGCCGGTACGCCGCCGTGGTCGCCGCCGCCGCGGAGAGCTGGGTCGAGGTGCTGCGAGGCGTCGTCGACCCGACCCGGGTGGAGGCCGCCGCCCGGGGGCTGCACGACACCGGGCTGTGCTGGGACGGTGCTCGCCTCGCCGGTCAGGCCGCGATCCGTACCGCGGACCGGCGGGCGATGACCACCCTGCTGGAGTGCGCCCGCGCACTCCAGGGACGGCCACCCGGCGGCCACGGCGGGCAGACACCGACGACCGGCGCGAGCACGGCGCGCGCGGCCGGCCCCACCCAGCAGGGGCTCAGCGACCGCGAGTACGAGGTCGCCGAGCTGGTGCTGGCCGGGCTGACCTACCGGGAGATCGGCGACCGGCTCTTCATCTCGGCGAAGACGGTGGAACACCACGTGGCGCGGATGCGCAACCGGCTCAACTGCGCCAACCGCACCGAGCTGCTGGCCCTGCTGCGCACCATCGTCGCCGACCGGGCCAGCGACACGGCCGGACAGCCGTGGCCACAGCGGGCGACCCGATGAGGCACCCACGCCGCGGAAGCGTCCGCACCGGGCGGGGCCGACCGTGACGCGCGACGAGGTACGACTGATCCGGGTCAGGCTGGTCGTGCTGTGCGCCGTCCTCGTCTCGCTCTGGTCCTACGCGGCCTACGTGGCCAGCCAGGACGCGGCCGACCTGCTGCGCGTGCGGGCCCTGGCGGACACCCTGGGCCAGCCCGTCGACCGGCTGATCCTGGGCCTGCAGGCCGAGCGTCGGCTCACGGCCGAGCGGGTCGCCGCAGCCGCGCCGACGGCGCCCCCGCTGGTCGCGGCACGCGCGGGCACCGACCGGGCCGCCGCCGAGGTCCGCGCGTTCACCGAGGGCCGTGACCTTCGGCTGCTCAGCGCCGGTGACGTCCGCGACCGGGCCGGCGAGCTGGTCCGCCGGCTCGACGGCCTGGGCACGATCCGGTCCCGGGTGGACGCCGGGAGTCTCGACCTGGCCGAGGCCGTCGACGCGTACGACCAGGTCGTCGATGTCGCCTTCCGGGTGTACGGCCCGGAGTGGGGCGCGTACGAGAGCGCTCTGGCCGCCGACACCCGGGCGGTGATCGCGCTGGCCCGCGCCCGGGAGCTGCTCGCCCGGGAGGACACCCTGGTCAGCGCGGCCCTGACCGGCGAGCGGCTCGGTGCCGACGAGCGGAGCCGGCTGACCGAACTCGTCGGCGGCCAGCGGTACGCGCGTACCGAGGCGGAGGCCGGGCTGCCCGTGGACGGCCGGAGTGCGCACCAGCGCCTCCTGACCGGCCCCGACTTCGCGGGCCTGCTCGCCCTGGAGGCCCGGCTGCTCGCGGCCGACACGGCGCTGACCGGGATCACCGTCCAGGCCTGGCGGGCCGCGGCGGACACCGCCCTGGGCGCACTGCAGACGCTGGTGACGACCACCGCCCGCAGCAGTGCCGAGCGGGCCGCGCCAGGTGCCGCGGTGGTCGTCGCGCGTACCGGCGCCGTGGTGGGGCTCGGCCTCATCGTCGTGCTCGTGCTCCTGCTGGGTTGGGTGAGCACCGTCCGACGCCTGACCGAGGACCGGACCAGTTCGGACGACGACGCCCCGGCTCCGGCCGGTGATGCCACGGCGACACCCGACGGCGCCAACCAGGAATTGTTCCTGCGGCTCACCCGACGCAACCAGGTCCTGCTGCGCGATCAGCTCGGCCTGTTGGACGGGATGCAACGCCGGGAGCGGTCCGCCGAGGAGACCAGCGAGCTGTTCCAGCTCGACCACCTCACCACCCGGATCCGACGCAACGTGGAGAAGCTGATCACCCTCGCCGGCGCGAGGCCCGCCCGCCGCTGGCGGCGGCCCGTGCCACTGCTCGACGTGGCGCGCGGTGCCGTGGCCGAGGTGCCGGACTACCACCGGGTCCTGATCGCGCCGCACTGGCCCTGGTCGCTCGCGGGCAACGCCGTCACGGACGTCGTCCACCTCCTGTCGGAGCTGATCGAGAACGCCCTCGCCTTCTCCGCGGCGGACACCACCGTACGGGTCAGCGGCGAGCACCGACCGCAGGGTTGCGCGGTCCTGGTCGTCGACGACGGGCCGGGTCTGGACGCGTCCGCGCTGGCCGAGGCGAACCACCTGCTCGGCAACCCGCCACCGGACGGCCCACCCCCGGGTTCCGCAGGTCTGTACGCGGCGGCCGTGCTGGCCGGCCGATGCGGCGCACAGGTCTCGTTGCGCCCCAGCCGGCGCGGTGGGACGGCCGCCACAGTGCTCCTCCCGGCCGGGCTGGTCACGTCGAACGACACCGGCCGTGGGTCGACCACCGCGCCGCCCGGCACCCCCTACCCGCCGGCCCGCGACACCGCCGACCCCTCCGCCCCGAACGGCGACGGCGAGCTGCCGACGCGGACACGCCACACCGGGCCGACCGGCCCGGAACCCGGCAGGACCAGCCTCGACACCGTCGAGTTTCCGGTCGCTAGAGCAACAAGGAGACACCCATGACGTCCGCAGTGGTCACCGACGACGACCTGACCGGCGCCCTGGACCGCCTGGTCGACCGAGTGCACGGCGCGGAGTTCGCCGTGGTGCTCTCCCCCGACGGGCTGCCCCTCGGCGGCTCCCAACAGGTCAAGGGCGAGCTGGCCGAGCAGCTCTCCGGCGTGGTCGCCGGTCTGATCGCGTTGGGGCTGGCAGCCACCCGGATCTGCGAAGGGGGCGGTCTGCGTCAGGTCGTGGTGCAGATGGCGCGAGCGTTCCTGTTCGTCGCCACGATCCCGAACGGCACCATCCTCACCGTGCGGATCGCCGGTGACGACGTCAAGGTCGGCGACATGGCGTACGAGGTGGCGCTCTTCGTCGGGCAGGCCGAGCGGCACCTGCCGATCCGTCTGGGACCCGCCTCCTCGGCGACGATCGGGGATCCTGGTGCGCAGCACCGGCAGCGCTGACGAGGCGTGGTACGACGACGACGCGGGCCCGGTGGCCCGGCCGTACACGATGACCGGGGGGCGCACCGCGCCCACGGGCGACCAGTTCGACCTGATCTCACTGGTCGTCGCTCGCCGGGGGGTCACGCCGCCCACACCGCTCTTTCCCGAACAGGCGCGGATCGTCGAGCTGTGCCACGATCCAGTGTCGGTGGCCGAGGTCGGTGCCGAGCTGGACCTTCCACTGGGGACGGTCCGGGTGCTGCTCGGTGACCTGCTCACGGCCGGGCTGATCGAGACGCATGACCCGCCGATGCTGTCGGAGGTGCCGACCGAGGATCTGCTCAAGGCGATACTCGTCGGGCTCCGCGCCCTGTGACAGGGCAGATGCCATCCGCGACCCACACGGATCGCGGGCGCGCATCCGGCGACGAACTGAAGGGGAGACAGGCAGTGCCGGCAACACCACCCCAGCCACGCCGTACCGTGGCGATCATCCTGCTGGACCGGATCGTGGCCTTCGGCACGACCGCGCGGCGGGTGCTCACCGGACGGGACGACGTCTCGCGGGCCACCTGGGTGGCCGTGATCGCGGCATTCGGGGTGCTGGTCGCGACGGTCGTCTCCGTCATCGGGTTGCTGCGTACGCCGGAGAAGCTGACGCCGGTGACCCTCGACGCGCCACCGTCCGCCGAGCAGGTGGACACTCCACCGACCGGCACTCCCCGGGCGCAGGCACGGCCGGCGGTCAGCAGCCCTGCGGCGCCCGCGCCACCACCGACCGCATCGGCCACCGCCGTCCCACCGACCGCCGGCGCGTCGACCCGGCCCACACCGACCGGTACGACGGCCTCGCCCGCACCGGCCGCCCTGAACGCCGACTTCGCCATCGCGGACAACGCCCTGCTCAGTTACGGTGCGGCCGTGACGATCAGCAATCCCGGGTCGGTGCCGGTGCCGCAGTGGACGCTGACCGTCACCCTGCCCCGCGAGTCGCTGCGGGTCAGCGCGGTCGAGGGCGCGCGGGTCAGCCGGGACGGTGCGGTGTGGACGTTCGTGCCGGACGGAAGCGCCGGTCAGGTGCCCGGCAGCGCCTCGGTCCGGGTGACGTTCCGGGTCAACGGTTCACCGGCGGGGGCCGCCCCCGAGGCCTGCGCCATCGACGGGGCCGCCTGCACCGGAGTGCAGCACTGACCAGGTCGAGTCAGCGGGTCGAGTGCGGTACACCCAGCGTTCCGGCGCCAGCCATGCTTGATTGATCATGAATTCGGTGGCGCTTCGTACCGTTCCGGGCATGACTGTCCACCCCGCATCACCGTCACTCGACCGCACCGGGTCGAGGCTCGGCGCCCTGCGTACCCGGGCCACCGCCACCGTCGCCGCCATCGCCGTCACCGGCGCCGCCGTCGCGGTCACCGTCGCGACCTCGACGCCCGCCGCCGCCGGCCCGGGCAGCGTCGTCGTCTCGGAGAGCTTCTCGTCCGCGTCGCTGCCCGCCGGTTGGAACGCGGTCGACGGCACCTGGAAGGTCGAGAACGGCCGACTGTACGGAACCTCAGCCAGCTCCAGCGACAACAACAAGATCACTTTCGGTCGGCACCTGAACGACTTCCGCCTTGAGGCGACCATGCGCTTCGAGACAGTCTCCGCCGCCACCCGCTGGGCCTCACTCGGCATCGACGTTCCCGCCGACGGCGCCACCCCGTGGTGGATCGCCACCATGCGCAGCGGCACCACCGCCGCCAACGGTCTCGAGTTCGCCCAGCGCACCCCGGCCAACGCCTGGGTCGTGACGAACACCGCCTCCGCCCCGTACGCGGCCGGCACCGGCCGGGACGTGCGGGTCGCCGTCGAGGTGCACGGCAACCAGGCCCGCTGGATCTTCGACGGGCGGGAGGCGATGCGGACGAACAGCCTCCAGCGCTCCGCCAACGGCGTGCAGGGGCTCTTCGTCAACGGCGCGACAGTGTCGTACGACGACGTGACCGTGACCGAGCTGGCACCGAACGGCTACCTCCGGCCCAAGGGAAGCCCGTTCACCGTGATCGCCCACCGGGGCGCGTCCGCCGCCGCACCGGAGAACACCCTCGTCGCTCAGGAGATCGCGCGTCGGGGTGGTGCCGACTGGATCGAGAACGACGTCCAGCCGAGCAAGGACGGCATCCCGTTCATCCTGCACGACGGCACCGTCGACCGGACCACCGACGGCACCGGCAACATCCGGGACCTGACCGCGGCGCAGATCAAGGCGCTCGACGCCGGCTCCTGGTTCGGCCCGCACTACGTCGGTGAGCGGGTTCCCACCCTCGCCGAGCAGCTCGCCGACCTGCGGACCCGGGGCGGCAACCTGCTCGTGGAGATCAAGGGCAAGCACACCCGCGACGAGGTCGCCACGATCATCCAGGTGATCCGGAACGAGCAGATGATGGGCCGGGTCTTCATTCAGAGCTTCGAGGTCGACGCCCTGCGCTACACGCACGAACTCGCCCCCGAGCTGCCGCTCGGCCTGCTCCGCAGCACCCTCGACGCCGACCCGGTGGCGCTGGCCAGGGAGCTGCACCTGACCGCGTACAACCCGGACGGCAACGCGCTGCTGGCCAAGCCGGAGGTCGTCGCCTCGCTGCACGCCGCCGGGGTCGCCGTGATGGCCTGGACGATGGACTCGGCCGGCCTGTGGCAACGGTTGGAACGGATCGGCACCGACGCGATCATCACCAACCGCGCGTCCGAGCTGGTCGGCTGGAACTCGGCGTTTCTCCAGCGCGCCTCCGCCGACCCGACCGTGGACATCACCTCGCCGACCGACGGGGCTCGACTCGACCGGGCGCAGTCCCCGGTGATCGCGGTCGCCGCGACCAACGCGGACACCGTCACCGTCACGCTGGACGGCAAGAAGTCGGCCGCCGGGCGCAAGCTCGACCTGACCACGCTGACCGCGGGCCGCCACACCATCTCGACCGAGGTGACCGGGCCCGAGGGCACCGCCACGGCGACCAGCACCTTCACCGTGACGGTGAGCCAGGCCGGCCTCGGCTACCTGCTCCTCACCTCCGGGGCCGACCCGAACGCCGTCACGGCGATGACCACCAAGCTGATCCACGCGCAGTACGCCCAACTGGCCAGCTACGCCGACCGGCAAGCCGGCAAGCTGGTGCCGGCCGAGGTCGCCAGCGTGATCGCCGCCGACGCCCGCACCCTCGCCCTGAAATAGCCCACGCCGCACGACCGGTCCCCGCCGTCGAACTGCGACGGCGGGGACCACCGTGTCTCAGCGCACGGCCACCGGCGGCTCGGCCCGCTCACCCTGCTGCCTCAGGGCCGGCAGCGCCGGCACTAACGCCGCCAGCATGCACAGGCCGCCGACGGGGAGCAGGTTGAGCGTGACCGCCGGCGCGACGATGCCGACGACCAGCAGCGGAACGCTCCACCACGGCAGCCGCCGTCTGGCCACCAGCATGCCGGCGAGCACGACCAGGCCGAGGAAGAAGAACTGGGGTACGACGTCGTAGAAGGCCACCTCGACACCGGGGATGTCCTTGAAGTCCGCGCCGAGGGCCGACATCTCCGCCCGGTCCGCGGCCAGGAGTCCTTCGACGATGTCGGCGCCGAACTGCACCATGGTGGCGGCCAGCCCGACCATGGTCAGGGCCACCACCCCGGTACGCCATGGGCTGCGGGGTAGCAGGCCGGCCAGGGCGAGCACGGCCGGGACGAAGCACACCATGCCCGCGAGGCCGACGAGATGCGCGGCCTGCCAGTCGAGCCCGGGGCCGTACACCTCGTCGGATCTACCCCACAGGCGTACGAGGCCGTAGGCCGCGATACCGACCGGTCCGGCGATCACGAAGAGCGCAGCGCGTTTCATGCCAGCCATCATCTGGCCGCCGACACCCACCTCACCTCCGGGAAGCTCCCCTGCCCGGCCCTGGACTTCGTCTCAGGTCTTCCACTGAGCAGACCCTCGGTGCCACCAGCGGTCTGAACGGGCTCACTGCTCCTTGATCAGTGGGGCGTAGGCGACGCGGGTGAGCGGGTCGGCGGACAGCGAACCGTCGGCCCGGGGCACACCGAGGGGTCTGCCGTCGCGCAGGAAGGCCACAGTGGTGACGTCGTCGCGGCTGGTCAGGGTGCAGACGATCTGCCCGAAGGCGAGGACCTCGTCGCTGCGGCCGGCATCGACGGCGGGCGCGTCCACCGCGACGAGAGCCTGCGTGCCGGTCACCGTCACACCAGCGGCGTTGACCGCTCCCGGCAGCGCGCTGGTCAGGTCGCTGTCACGTTCCTCCCCGGTGGGTCCGGCGAGCAGATGCCGCAGTTGGTCGGCCATGCTCGGCACACTGTCGACGCGCCGGACCACGGGGATGATCCAGTTGTCGCGTACGAGGCAGAGGGTCTCGACGACGTGGCCGGCCGGTGCTGTGGCGTCGGCGGGAACGGAGCTGTGGAACGGCCCGCGCGGTGGTTGCACCGTTCGGGGGCCGTCGTCGGTGGGGATGCCGCAACCGGTCAACAGCAGGACGAGCGCCAACGGGGCGAGACGGCGTCGGTTCACGGCAGGCTGCCCGGAAGCGCGACCCGGAAGCGTGCGCCGCCCCCGGGGCGGTCGACGACGGTGGCGTGCCCCTCGTGCGCTGCGGCGTGCTGGGCCACCAGCGCGAGCCCGAGCCCGGTGCCGTCACCTGCGCCACGGGTGTGGGCCGCTCGGCCCCGGACGAAACGGTCGAAGATCGCCTCACGATCCTCCACGGGCACACCCGGGCCATCGTCGTCGACCTCGATGACGCCGGTGTCACCGTCGCGGCGGAGGCGGACGGCTGCGGGGCCGGCGCCGTAGGTCACGGCGTTGTCGAGCAGGTTCGCCAGGACCTGGGCGATCCGCCGCCGCTCGACGTGCCAGGTCGGGGGGACGCCCGGTGCCAGGTGGACGAGGCTGACCGGCAGGTCGTACGCGTGGCAGGCCTCTTCGGCCAATTCCACCACGTCCACCGGGGCACGGTGTGCGGGCTGGTCGCTGCGGGCCAGGTCGATCAGGTCGTTGACCAGTCGCTGAAAACGGTCGATCTCGTCGGCGACGAGCCCGGCGGCAGTCGCCGTTCGGTCGTCCTGGTGTTCCCGGCGACGGGCCAGGACGCTGGCCGCCGCGGCGAGGGTCTGCAACGGTGAGCGCAGTTCGTGGCTGACGTCGGCGGCGAAGCGCCGGTCCCGTTCGATGCGGCGGGCGAGCTGGTCGACCATCTGGTTGAACGAGGAGGAGAGGCGGGTCAGGTCGGGGTCGGTGGCCGGGTCCAGCCGGGCGGTGAAGTCACCGGCGGCGATCTTCTGGGCGGCGTCGGCGACCGCCGTCAGCGGCCGTAGTCCGTGTCGGGTGGCGTACCACCCGAGCGCGGCACCGGACCCTGCGACCAGCACCGCGACGGTGGTCAACGCCAGCGCCAGGACCTGGAACGTCTGCTCCAACTCGCGCATCGAGTTGACCTCGAAATATGCCGCCGACGCGGACAGCGGCACCCCCACCACCAGGGCGGGTTGCCCGGCGACGCGTACGCGCTGCACCGCCGGCTCCCCGGCGGCGACGATCCGACGCAACTCGGCGGGGATGGCGGCGGTGGTGCCCGGATCCGCGGTGCGCGCGTACCACTCGCCGTTGAGGTGCAGCACCGGCCGCCGGCTCCCGCCGGTGTCCAGCGACCGGAGCACCCCCACCACGTCCGGACTGTCCGTGTCGAGCCCGGCGTGCACCACCGCGGCGTCGAAGTAGGCGGCGCGCAGCGCGATGCGTTCCCGGTCGTCGAGCAGGGATCGACGGGTCAGTTCGTAGGAGACCAGGGCCATCGACGCGGAGAGCAGGAGCGCGCCGACGGCGAACGCGGCGGCCACCCGGGTACGCAGTCCGAGGCGTCTCATCGTTGCAGCTTGTAGCCCAGACCCCGAAGGGTCACCAGGTGCCGGGGGTTCGCCGGGTCCGGCTCGATCTTCTGCCGCAGGCGGCCGACGTGCACGTCGACCAGCCGTTCGTCGCCGCTGTCGTACCCCCAGACCCGTTGCAGCAGCTGCTGACGGGACAGCACCCGGCCGGCGTGCTCGGCCAGCTCGCAGAGCAGGCGGAACTCGGTGCGGGTGACGGTGACCTGCTGGCCGGCGCGGCGCACCTCCCCCGCCTCCGGACTGATCTCCAACTCCCCGAAGGCCACCGCCGGCACCGGATCCGGTGTCGACGCCGCCGCCAGCGGTCGGGCGCGCCGACGCAGGGCTCGCAGTCGGGCGGTCAGCTCCCTGATCGCCACGGGTTTGACGACGTAGTCGTCGGCGCCGGCTTCGAGAGCGGCCACGATGTCGTCGGTCCCGTCCCGGGCGCTGACGACCACGATCGGTGTGTCGTCGTCGCGGCGCAGTTGTCGGATGCACTCGAAGCCGTCGAGGCCGGGAAGCATCAGGTCGACGAGCACGTAGTCGGCCGGGTGGTGACGCTGGGCGCGCAGGCCCTCCTCCGCGGTAGCGGCGCCGAGGGCGTCGTAGCCCTCGTCCTCCAGTGCGAGCAGCAGCGCGAGCCGGATGCGGTCGTCGTCCTCGATCACCAGTACGGCCGTCATGCCGGAATCATCCTCGGCAGCCCGGCGAGCGGCCAACCGTGCTGCCCAGCTTGCGGTTTTGTCACACAACTGTCACAGAGCCTTGCAGCTATCGCCAACCCAGCCCGTAACGGTGGTGGTGGAGCGAGGGCTGACGGAGAGGGGCACGGCCATGACAACGCCGGTGATGCCGACGCGGTACACACTGCCGCTGGTCGAGGTGCGCGTCACCGAACTCGACCTGGCCTGCCTACCGGAGGTCGGTGCGATGTTCGATCGGCTGCTGACCCTGCGCCCCGCGCAGGTCGTGCTCGACCTCGCCGACTGCCGACACCTCGACGCCGCCGCGATCGGCCTGCTCCTCGACCTGCACCGGAGGCTGGCGCGCGCCGACGCGGTCCTCACCGTGCGCAACCCGAACCCTCGGGTCCGCCGCATCCTGCGCATCGCCCGCCTCGACCAGGTCCTGTCGATCGTCACCGATCCGGGCCGGGCGACGCGGACCGCGCCAGGCCAGGGCGTAGGAAGGACCCCAGCATGACCGTCGTCCCGGACGAGTACCTGATGACCCTGATCTGTGACACCTGTGGCGAGACGATCCGCGGCACCGCGTGCGTGCTACCCGACGCCGAGGTCGTCTGGACCCTGGTGGCCGAGCACGGCTGGAGTGGCTCTCCGTTCGCCACCGGGCCGCACCGCTGCCCGCACTGCAGCCTGCTGCCACCCCCGCGCAGCGGGCCCGGCTCGTGCGACGACCACGGTCCCGGAGGCATCCTCGGCATCGACCACCTCGACGACGTCACCGTCATCGCCGCCACGGGCGACATCGACCTCGACACCGGCGACACGCTGCGCACGGCGCTGCGGCACGTGGCCGAGGTGGGTGGGCACGTGGTCGTCGACCTGAGCCGTGTGCACATCATCGACTCGACCGGGCTCGGTCTTCTCGTCCGCGCCCACCGCGACGCGCGGGAACGCGGGGTGACGCTCTGCCTCGCCGCGCCGTCGCGATTCATCCGCACCGTCCTGCACACCATGCGCCTGGACGGAGCGTTCCCGACCTTCGAGAGCCTCGACGACGCCGTCGGCCAGTTGTCCGACGACGCCACGCGACGCCAGCATGTGGCCGGCTGACCGCGCAGATGCTCCGGCGAGGAGAGCGGAGGAGCCGGGTGGCCCGGTGGCGAGCATCGCTCATGCTGGAGTGGTGATTCGTTTCGTACTGAACGTGCTGTGGCTCATCTTCGGCGGTGGCATCGTGCTTGCGGTCGGGTACGGCGTCGCCGCACTGATCTGCTTCGTCCTGGTCGTGACGATCCCGTTCGGGGTCGCGTCGCTCCGCCTCGCCGTCTATTCGCTGTGGCCCTTCGGCCGCACCCTGGTGCCCAAGCCCGGCGCGGGCGTCGCCTCCGGTCTGGCGAACATCCTGTGGCTGGTGCTGGCGGGCTGGTGGCTCGCGCTGTCCCACATCGTCGCCGGGATCGCCCTCTGCGTGACGATCATCGGGATTCCGTTCGGCATTGCCAACTTCAAGCTCGTGCCGGCGGCGTTCTGGCCTCTCGGCCGCGAAATCGTGGACACGCCCTGAGCTTGGAAAATGGGGACACCTGGCCCCCTGCCACTTCTAACATATAGCGCACTGGGGGGCTTGCGGCAAGACCCGGTTCGTGCCGCAAAATCGTCGGCCGAGGCCAGAATCTGCCGAATTGGAAGTCCCCATTTGAATTCCTTACCCACCTCCGTGTTCGATCTCCCCGATCACCTCTCCCCCAAGACCGACCCGGCGCTGATCGGCCGCGACGAACAGCACTTCGCAACGATGGCGGAGAGCCTTGATCAGCTGAACGCCGAGCTGTCCGAGCGCCTTGCCGCCGAGCGCAGGGCGCCCGGCGGCAAGGGCCGCCAGGCGATGGACCGGGACGAGGAGATCCGTCGGCTGACCGGCCGCCTGCGTGCGCTGAGTCGCTACGGCCTGGACCTGTGTCTCGGCCACGTGGTCGGCGCGGACAACCCCGAGCCCGTGTACGTCGGACGTCGCGGCCTCACCGACAGCGAGGGTCGACGGCTGCTGCTCGACTGGCGCTCGCCCGCCGCCGAGCCGTTCTTCGGCGCGACCCACGCCAACCCGATGGGTCTGTCGAGCCGTCGCCGGTACCGGTGGACGCGCGGCCGGATCAGCGACTACTGGGACGAGGTCTTCACCCCGGACGGGTTCGTGGGGCACGCCGTCGCGCTCGACGACCAGTCCGCGTTCATCGCCAGCCTTGGCAGCGCCCGATCGACCCGGATGCGGGACGTGCTCAGCACCATCCAGGCCGACCAGGACGCCATCATCCGCGCGGGATCGGCCGGGGCGCTCGTCGTGGACGGCGGTCCGGGCACCGGGAAGACCGTCGTCGCGCTGCACCGCACCGCCTACCTGCTCTACTCCGACCCTCGCCTGGGTCAGCGCCGGGGTGGCGTGCTCTTCGTCGGGCCGCACCAGCCCTACCTGGCCTACGTCGCCGACGTCCTGCCCAGCCTCGGCGAGGAGGACGTGCAGACCTGCACCCTGCGGGACCTCGTCGGCGAGGGCGCCACCGCGACCGTCGAACCCGACCCGGACGTGGCCCGGTTGAAGTCCTCCGCGGAGCTGGTCGGTGCGATCGACGCGGCGGTCAGGTTCTACGAGGACCCACCGGTCAAACCGATGACGGTCACGACCGACGAGGCCGACATCTGGCTGAGTGCCGACGACTGGGCCGACGCGTTCCAGGCTCCCGGGCCGGGCACCCCGCACAACGAGGCGCGAGACGAGATCTGGGAGGAGTTGCTCACGATCCTCGTGGACAGGTACGACGGCGACGAGCCGGACGACGTGGTCCGCAGGTCGCTGCTGCGCAACAGGGAGCTGCGCGCGACAGTCAACCGCGCCTGGCCCCTGCTCGACGCCGCCGACATCGTGGGAGACCTGTGGTCGGTGCCCGCGTACCTGCGTACGTGTGCGCCCTGGCTCAGCCCGGCGGACGTCCGGAAGCTGCAGCGCGACGACGCCCGGGCCTGGACCGTGTCCGATCTGCCGCTCCTGGACGCGGCACGGCGGCGCCTCGGTGACGCGTCGGAGCGTCCGCATCGGCACGACCCCGCCGCCGCCGCCGAACGCGAGCACCGGGCCCGGGTCGTCGACGAACTGCTCGCGGCCGACGCCTACGACGACGGTGAAGGCCTGCTGACGATGCTGCACCAGCCGGACCTGCGCGACGCACTGGCCGACGAGTCCGCGCTGCCCGCCGCCGACCCGGATCTGCTGGCGGGCCCGTTCGCCCACATCGTCGTGGACGAGGCCCAGGAGCTGACCGACGCCGAGTGGCAGATGCTGCTGGCCCGCTGCCCGTCGCACAGTTTCACCATCGTGGGGGACCGCGCCCAGGCCCGACACGGGTTCACCGAGTCGTGGCAGGAACGCCTGGAGCGGATCGGGCTCGACCGGATCACGCTGGCCACCCTGAGCATCAACTACCGGACCCCGGAGGAGGTCATGGCGGAGGCCGAGCCGGTCATCCGGGCCGTGCTCCCGGACGCCAACGTGCCGACCTCCATCCGCAGCAACGGGCTGCCCGTCGTCCACGGATCGGCCGCCGAGCTGGGCGCGATCCTCGACGCCTGGCTCGCCCAGCACGCCGACGGGACCGCCTGCGTGATCGGCGATCCGACGTTCCCACCGACGTCCCGCGTCCGGTCGCTGAGCCCGGAGCAGGCCAAGGGTCTCGAGTTCGACCTGGTCGTCCTGGTCGACCCGGAGGCGTTCGGCACGGGTATCGAGGGGGCGGTCGACCGCTACGTCGCGATGACCCGGGCGACCCAGCAACTCGTGATCCTGACGAGTCCCTGACGGCGAGCTGTCTCCGTGGGGCCACCACGTGGGTGGCCCCGCGGAGACGCCGTTCGCTGTTCCGCTGCGGTCCTGCTAGTTGCCGAGCGTGACGTGCAGGATCCGCTCGTTGCTGTTGTTCGGGGTGCTGTCCTTGTCACCGGTGTTGGTGGTGGTCAGCCAGAGCCCTCCGTCGGGAGCCGGCTCCACCGTCCGCAACCGACCGTAGGTGCCGCTGAAGTACGTCTGCACGTTCGTCAGACTGCTGCCGCTGATCACCGCGCGGTACATTCGGGCACCACGCGCGCAGGCCACGTAGAGCGCGTCCCGCACGATCGTGATGCCCGAGCACGACCCTTCGGCTGTGGGATAGGTGCGCGCCGGCGCGATGAACCCGGCGGTGCCGCACGTGCCGCTGGTGCCCTCGCACGCCGGCCAGCCGTAGTTGCCACCCCGGGTGATCAGGTTGGTCTCATCCATGACCGAGTTGCCGAACTCCTGCTCCCACAGCCGGCCCTGCGAGTCGAACGCCAACCCCTGCGGGTTGCGGTGGCCGTAGCTCCACACGTAGTTGCCGAACGGGTTGTCGGAGGGAACGGTGCCGTCCGGGTTGAGCCGCAGGATCTTGCCTTCGAGGGCCGCCCGGTCCTGCGCGTAATTGCCGTTCTGCGCGTCGCCCGTGCTGGCGTACAACTTGCCGTCCGGGCCGAACCGCAGGCGGCCACCGTCGTGGTACTTGTTGCGCCGGATGCCGCTGACCAGCACCTGCTCGCTGGCCGTGTTGAGTCGCCCGTCCTCCAACCTGATCCGCACGATCCGGTTGTCGCTGGGCGAGGTGTGCATGATGTACAACCAGCGGTCGCTGCTGTAGCTGGCCGAGATGGCGAGCCCGAGCAGGCCGCCCTCACCGTCGGTGCTCTGCACGTTCGGCACCGTGCCCAGGTTGGTCTTGGCGCCGGTGGTGGGGTTGAGCTGGATGATGTCGTGCGCGTCGCGGCGGTTGTAGAGCACGTTGCCGTCCGGCAGCGTCACCAGGCCCCACGGGATGTCGGTGTCGGTGGTGACCTGGCGCACCCCGCAGACCGGGTTGCCGCACGCCGCGCCGGTCGTCACGGTCGTCGTGGCGCTGCGCGAGGAGGCGTTGTTCTGAGCGTCACGCGCCACCACGTAGTACTGGTACGCGGTGTTCGCGGCCAGCCCACTGTCGGTGAACGTGGTCGCCGGCGGCGCGCCGGTGACCGTGCCGACCTTCACTCCGGCGCGGTGGATGTCGTACGCCCGGACCCCGATGTTGTCGGTCGACGCGGTCCAGCGCAGTGTCACGGTGGTGCCCGACGCGGTGCCGGTGAGCTGTTGTGGCGCGGTCGGCGGCTGGGTGTCCGCCTGGCAGGGCGGCGGTGTGATCGAGACCGTGGTGCTCGCCTGGGACACGTTGCCGGCGGCGTCGCGGGCGTTGACGTACAGGCCCCAGGTCGCGCCGGCGACCACCGTGAGGGTGGTGGACAGCGTCGTGCCGCTCACCGACGTCATCAGCTGGCCGTCGTGGTAGACGTCGTAGAAGGCGACAGCGACGTTGTCCGTCGAGGCGTTCCACGCGAAGGTCACCGAGTTGCAGGTCAGGCCACTCACCCGCGGGCTGCCCGGTGCCGTGGGCGGCTGGCTGTCGCTGCTGCCCAGGGCAGTCGTCCACCGTTGGTTGGTCTGCCCGTTGCAGGTCCAGAGGCCGACAGTGGTGCTGTTGGCGGTGCCCGCGCCGGTCACGTCCAGGCACAGACCGGACTGGACGCCGACGATGGTCCCGTTGGTGTTGATCCGCCAACGCTGGTTGGCACCGCCGTTGCAGCCGTTGATCTGCAGTGCGGCCGGCGCGGTGGTGTCCTGGCCGACCACGTCGAGACACATCGTCTCGTCGTAGACCCGCAGCTCACCGGCCGAGGTGAGGCTCCACGCCTGGTTGGCCTGACCGTTGCAGTCGTAGATGTTGATGCCGGTGCCGGCGGTCCGCACGTTGCCGACCACGTCCAGGCACCGGCCGCTGGCCACGCCGACCACTGTCGACGGTGCCGCTGCGGCGGCCGGCACGCCGACGGCCACGGTCAGCAGTGTCACCGCCGCCATCACCGCCGGCAACAGCCGCCGTCGTGGTTTGGTTCGCGCGATGACTCGCATCCGTCCTCCAGGGTCAGGGCCTCGACCGGGCCACCCGGACGACCGAGCGCCCGACCGCACCGAACGATAGACATCGACCATCAAAGATGCATTCGCCGCACAAGTCAAACGATGTCACTCGATCGAGGGCAAACCCGCAGATCGGCGTACGCTTCGCTCAGCCGCCCTGCAACGACTCCCGCACGTGCCGACGGGCGTGATGAATCCGGGACTTCAGCGTGCCGACCGGAATGCCCAGTTGCCCCGCGATCTCCTGGTAGTCGAGCTGACACAGATCGCGGAGCACGAGTGCCGTGACCAGCTCCGGCCGGTGAGCCTCCAGCCGGTCCAGCGCGTCCAGAAGGTCGAGGCGGGATCCGGCGATGACGCTCGTCGTACGGGGGTCGGCCACCTCGACGGGCAGCAACGCGCTCGGTTGCTCGGCTGCCCGCCGCCGCAGCGACCGGTACGTCTGCCGGGCGCAGTTGGCGACGACGGTGTGCAACCAGGTCGAGAACAGTGACCGCCCCTCGAACCGCTCGATGTGCCGGGCCACCTGCACCAACGCGTCCTGCGCCGCCTCCTCCGCGTCCTGCCGGCAGGGCAGGAACCGCCAACACTGCTCCAGCACCCGCGGGCCGATCGCGGCCAGCAGCGCGTCGAGTGCGGCGCTGTCGCCGGCCGCCGCCCGCCTCGCCAGTTCCTCGGTGTCAGATTCGTTCACCACCCGCGCTCCCCCGCTCGTGGGCGTCACCGGAGTCCCGGTCGCCGGATAATACGGTCGTGTCCATCCCCGCACAGGTCGGCCGTTACCGCATCGCGCACCCCGTCGGCGCCGGCGCGTTCGCCACCGTGTGGCTGGCGTACGACGACGAGCTGGGCTCGCCGGTGGCCGTGAAGGTGCTCGCCGACAACTGGTCGCAGCGGGCCGACATCCGGGGTCGTTTCCGCCAGGAGGCCCGGTTCATGCGGCAGGTGGACTCCGACCACCTGGTCCGGGTGCTGGACATCGGTGAGCTGCCCGACGGTCGGCCATACCTGGTGATGACGTACGCGGCGGGCGGCACGCTCGCCGACCGGCTCAACGACGGGCCGCTGCCGGTACGCGAGGCGCTCCGCATCGCCGCCGACATCGCCCGGGCGGTGGCCGTCCTGCACGACAACGGTGTGCTGCACCGCGACCTCAAGCCCTCCAACGTCCTGTTCGACACCGCCGGGGGGCGTGTGCTGGTCGCCGACCTGGGGCTGGCCAAGACGCTCGCGCACGCGTCCGGCTTCACGGTGGTCGCCGGCACGCCCGCCTACATGGCCCCCGAGCAGCTCGTCCCCGGCGGTGGCATCGACGTGCGCGCCGACGTGTACGCGATCGGCGCCCTGACACGCCACATGTTGACCGGGATGCCGCCGGGGCAGCCGGTCGAGGCGACACCCCGCGCCTCCGCCGCCGTGGAGCGCACCGTACGCCGAGCTCTGCATCGTGAGCCGGGCCGCCGCTGGCCAACCGCGGCCGCGTACGCCTCGGCGTTGGAGGGTCTGCTCGCCACGCGTCGGGTCGCGGCCCGGCCGCCGTCGCGGCGCATTAGCCGGTCCCTCGCCGCCGTCGCCACCGTGGGCTCGACGCTGGTCATGGCCGGGTCGGCCACCGCCGCCACCGCACCGCACGGCTGGACGCGGGTGGGCGACGCGTCCGGTGCCGTCTCGCTGGCCGTGCCGGACGGCTGGGCGGGACAACTGCGCGACCGCGGTTGGGATCCGGCCGTGATCGGTCTCGCCGAGGAGCGTGGCCCCGGCCTGCTCATCGGGAGGGACCTCGGCGAGTGGTCCGACGTGGACAGCCCCACACCGGGGGTCTTCGTCGGGGTGAGCCGCACCCTGCGCGCGGTGGAGCCGACGCTGCCCGATCACAGTGGCTGCACGGATGCCGCCGACCGGACGGTCACCGTCGGCACCCTCGGCGGGAGTGTCGCGCACTGGGCGCGATGCGGGGGCACGGACACGTCGTTCAGCGAGGTCACCCTTGTCGCGGCCGATGGTTCGTTCGGCGTGTACGTGCAGGTCAAGCAGACCGACGGCGTCGACCGCACCGACGAGGTCCTCGGCACGCTGCGGGTGGACACGTCGATGGTCGCGCAACGCTAGTACCGTTCCCAGTTTCCGCTGCCGTCGGCCTTGCGCCACCGCCGCGTCTCGGTGTTGCCGTCGAGTTTGCGGACGGTGGCCTCCACGTTCTCGCCCACCACCCGGTACGAGACGAAGGTCATGACCCGGTCGCCGGTCGGGCTGGAGTCGTCTCCCAGGATGACCGGCCACGCCTGCCGGTTCCGGCCGTTGTCCGCGAGCTGGACGGGCACGAGGGCCTGCCGCCGTGCGGCGTCGGGGTTGCCCAGTTCGACGAGGACCAGTGCGTCCTCGGTCGACGGGGCGTTCGCCGGTTCCTCGACGATGAACTCGGCGTACACCGGCCGGGCACCGCCCGGCAGGATCCTGCACGGCACGTCGAGGCCGTTCGACCCGTTGCGGAACGACACGGAGTCGTCGGACTCACCGCAGAATTTCAGACCGCGGATCACCGCGTTGGGCCAGTTGGTCCGCCGGATCTCGCTCTCCTGAGTGGCCGGCCCGGAGGTGCGGGTGACCGGGGCTTCCCGGGTGGGGCTACGGGTGGCCGGAGCACTCGGCCCGGAGCTGGTCGGCGCCAGAGCACCCGGTGTCGACGGGCTCGCGCTGCCGGCCGGAGAGCCGGCGGGGACTGCCTCGCCGCCGACACGGTCGACGGATGACGTGCACCCGCTGACGAAGGTGAGGGTGAGCACCACACCGGAAAGCAGCTTGCCGCGCATGGCTGGTCCCTTTCTCCGCAGGTCTGTCACAGGGTTGGATGCCCCGCCATGGGCATTGGTTCACGCGAAACTCCTACCAGGGTCGTAGGCACACTGCCGTCCTGCGCCAGCCACGGCGTCGACAGTGGACCCGGCCGGAGTACGATCCCGGTCACACCGCAGAGGTGATCTCCCGCCGACGACCCCTCGATAGGAGCCTGGCATGGCCGGCCCGGACGCCGAACTCACCGCGAAGCTTCAGCCCGACGTGCCGCACGCGGCCCGGATCTGGAACTACTGGATGGGCGGCAAGGACAACTTCCAGTCCGACCGGGCGGCCGGCGACGCGGTCGCGGAGGTCTACCCGGAGATCGTCCTCATGGCGCAGCAGTCGCGCCTGTTCCTGGTGCGGGCCGTGCGTTACCTGGCCGCCGAGGCGGGCATCCGGCAGTTCCTGGACATCGGCACCGGCCTGCCCACCATGCAGAACACGCACGCGGTCGCCCAGGGGGTCGCGCCCGACTCGCGGATCGTCTACGTGGACAACGACCCGATGGTGCTGGTGCACGCGCGGGCGCTGCTGGCCAGCACGACGTCCGAGGGTGTCACCACCTACGTGCCCGCCGACTACCACGACCCGGAGAAGATCCTCGCCGAGGCGGCGCAGACGCTCGACTTCGACCAGCCCGTCGCGGTGATGTTCATGGGCGTGATGGGCTACGAGCCCGACCTCTCCGTGGTGCGCTCGATCGTGGAGCGGACCATGGACGCGATGCCCTCCGGCAGCTACCTCGTGCTCTGGGACGGCACCAACACCAGCCCGGCTGTCGTCTCCGGTGCCGAGCGACTGGCACAGAGCGGCGGCGTCCCGTACATCCTGCGCAGCCCGGCGGACCTCGACAGTTGCTTCTCCGGGCTGACGAAGGTGGAGCCGGGCCTGGTGCCGATCCCCCTGTGGCGACCGGACGAGCCCGACGTCACGGCGATCGACGCCTACGGCGCGGTGGCCCGTAAACCCTGATCGACAGCTCGCCGCCCCGCTCGCGCCAGCACGGCGGGAGCGGGGCGGACGTCGTTCACCGGGCGCAGGTCGTCGTCAACCCGTCGGGCACGGCGCTGGTCGTCACGAGCAGCCCGAAGGTCGTCACGCCGGCCAACGCCAGCGTCCCGTTGTACGAGGCGTTGCGGACCGTGACGTCGACACCGACGGCCTCGGCCACGCCACCCCAGACGGTCTGGACGCGCTCGTCACCGGTCCACCGCCAGGAGACGCGCCACCCGTCCAGTGGCTCCGTCCCGGTGTTGCGAACCGTGACCGTGGCGACGAAGCCGTTGCCCCAACGGGCGTCGATCGTGGCCGTCGCGCGGCAGGAGGCCAGCGGCGAGGTCCGCGCCGATGAGAACGCATACGGGTCCCGCCGGCCCTCCACGTCGCTGAACCGGTACCAGTACTCGGTGTCGGGCGTCAGCCGGTCGATGGTCACCGAGCCGTTGCGCTCCGGCCCGGAGACAGCCACGGCAACCGGGGCCCGCCACTGCTGGGCGTCTTCGCGGCTGGCGAAGAGGCTGACGGTCATCGGCGGGTCGTAGCCGCAGGGCGGTCGGAAGAAGATCGAGTACGAGATGGTCACGCTCGTGGTGGTCACCCCGGTCACGTTGGCGGTGATCGGCAGGGCCGGCGGACAGACGGGCGTCGGCGACGGTGTCGGGGTGGCCGAGGGCGTTGGCGTCGCCTCGGTGGGGCCGCTCGTCCCGCCCCAGAGGGCCAGCGCCGTGGTCGTGACGGCGAGGAACATGCGAAGCATCGGTACCTCCGGTGGTTACCGGGCACCGATGACCGAGGTGGTAGCCGGTGCCGCGCTCGGGTTTCCGGCCGCCGACGAGGACTGCCCGGCACCGGTGGCCTGGCCACCTCGTGCGTCCCGTGGACCGGAGAGGATGCGGTGCGCGCTGGCTCCCGAGCACGACCGAACCACAGCATGGCAGTCGACGAGCATCGATACAAGGCCGTTGGGGCTGGCCTCACCGGGGAGACGCGGCGACCCGCACCCGGTCGCTCTCCTTGTCGGAGAGGAACAGCGCCAGCGCCTGCCCCTGCTCGGCGACGGCGGCGCGGTCGGCCCGGGAGAAGCCGGTCAACGGGTTGACGGTCACCGTGCCCGCCTCGACGCTCCAGGTCGCGGCGACCCGGCCGTCGACCAGCACCACGCGCTCACCGGCCACGGACAGGCCTCGGTGGGCGTCGTCGATGATCCGGCTGCGGTCGTCGTAGCCGAGGATCGCGTTGTCGAACGCCGGCAGGAAGCGCACCGGAGCGGGTGTCTCGGGGTCGGGGCGCGGCGCGTCGGCGAGGTCGATCAGCTTTCGGCCGCGTTCGTCGCGGAAGGTGACCAGCTCGTCGCGTATGGCGGTCACCGCGGCCGGCAGCCCGGCGAGGCCGGACCAGGCGCGCACGTCGGCCGTGGCGGCCGGCCCGAACGCGGCCAGATAGCGTCGTACGAGAATTTGGCCGACGGGATCGGCGCCGTCCGGCGTCGGCGGGTGGACCTCGCGGCCCAGCCACGCGGAGAGCAGGGCGTGTCGGGCACCGCCCTTCATCCGCCACACCCCGCGCGGCGGAACTTGGGTCAGCGGGACGAGGGCCATCGCCATCTCGCCCAGGGCCTGCGGCCCCGGCGTCGGCCAGCGCTCGCCGAGCGCCCGCCCGATCTCGGGCATCGAACGCGGCTCACCGTCGGCCAGCAGCGCCCGCGCCGCCGCGGCGAGCTCGTCGAGGTCCACCCCGTCCAGTTCGCCGCGGTAGACCCCGAGCACCCGCTGACACAGCATGGCCTGGTGCCGGGATCGCCAGGCCAGCGCGTCGTCGGCGACGAGCAGGTGCACGGTGCGGCGCATGAGATGGGTACGCACCACCTGGCGCTGGGTCAGCAGGGTCGAGAGCGCCGCGGGGTCGAAGGCGCGCAGCCGCGACCAGAGCCCGACGAATGGTTCCTGCGGCTCCTGCGCCTGCAGGCCGCCGAGGTGCGCGACGGCGTCGAGGACCGGCACGTCGGCGCGATCGAGCAGCAACTGCCGGGCGAGCGTCGCGCGGTTGAGCGCCCGCGGGTCGAGAACGGTCACCTCCCCATTGTCCGGCCCGGGGTGACAGTCCTTGACGACGCGGCCGGGCGACAGGGCGGGTCACCTGGAACGAGCCGTACGTGACGCCCGGTGCGGGCCCTCCGGCTGAGGTGAAGGTGATCGGGGTGCCCGCCTGGGCTACCGTGGCGGTCGCGGGCTGCGGGGACGCCAAAAACTTTTGTTCACTTCCTACAACTGAGAGACGGTTGGTTCGGTGGTTGCGCCATAGCGCTGGCAGCCGCCAGCCGGAAAGGTGATCACTGCTGGGAGCCGTCGTCTCGCGGCACGCAGTTCAAGGTCTAGCTAAGGGGTCAGTCGGGTGTTCAACCGTGTCGCCATCGTCAACCGTGGTGAAGCCGCCATGCGGCTCATCCACGCGGTCCGCGAGTTGGCCGCGGAGACCGGCAACCAGATCGAAACCGTCGCTCTCTACACCGACGTCGACCGCACCGCCACCTTCGTCCGCGAAGCGGACATCGCCTACGATCTCGGTCCCGCGTCTGCCCGCCCGTACCTCAATCTGGCGGTGCTGGAGCGCGCCCTGACGGAGACCGGGGCCGACGCCGCCTGGGTCGGCTGGGGTTTCGTCGCCGAGGATCCGGCGTTCGCGGAGCTGTGCGAGAAGATCGGCGTCACGTTCGTCGGGCCGAGCCCGGACGCCATGCGCCAGCTCGGCGACAAGATCGGCTCCAAGCTGATCGCCGAAGAGGTCGGCGTGCCGGTCGCGCCGTGGAGCCGCGGCGCCGTCCAGACCCTGGACGCCGCCCGTGCCTCCGCGGCCGAGATCGGCTACCCGCTGATGCTGAAGGCGACCGCGGGCGGCGGCGGGCGCGGCATCCGCGTGGTCCGCACCGAGGCCGAGCTGGTCGACGCGTACGAGCGGACCAGCCAGGAGGCCGCGCGGGCGTTCGGCAGCGGCATCGTGTTCCTGGAACGCCTGGTCACCGGGGCCCGGCACGTCGAGGTCCAGGTGATCGCCGACGGGCAGGGCACCGCGTGGGCGCTCGGCGTACGCGACTGCTCTGTGCAGCGACGCAACCAGAAGGTCATCGAGGAGTCGGCGTCGCCGGTGCTCGACCCGGCGCAGGCCGCCGAACTCAAGACGTCGGCCGAGCGGCTGGCCATCGCGGTCGGCTACCGCGGCGCGGCGACCGTCGAGTTCCTGTACCACCCCGGCGACCGGCTGTTCGCGTTCCTGGAGGTCAACACCCGCCTCCAGGTCGAGCACCCGATCACCGAGCTGACCACCGGGTTCGACCTGGTCAAGGCGCAGCTGCACGTCGCCTCCGGTGGGCGGCTCGACGGCGAGCCGCCGATGGAGCGCGGGCACGCCATCGAGGCCCGGCTCAACGCCGAGGATCCCGACCGCGACTTCGCGCCGTCGCCGGGGCGGATCGCGCGGCTGGACCTGCCCAGTGGCCCCGGCATCCGGGTGGACACCGGCGTCAGCGAGGGCGACACCATCCCGGCCGACTTCGACTCGATGATCGCAAAGATCATCGCGTACGGCCGCGACCGCGACGAGGCGCTCGGCAAGCTGCGTCGGGCGATGGCGAACACCACGGTGATGATCGAGGGTGGCGCGACGAACAAGAGCTTCGTGCTCGACCTGCTCGACCAACCCGAGGTGATCGACGCCAGCGCCGACACCGGCTGGATCGACCGCGTCCGCGGTGAGGGCCGACTCGTCACGCACCGCCACTCCGCGGTCGCCCTGGCGGCCGCCGCCATCGAGTCGTACGAGGAGGAGGAGCGCGTCGAGCGGCAGCGACTGCTGTCGACGGCGTCCGGTGGGCGCCCGCAGGTGCAGCACGCCAGCGGTCGGCCGCTGGACCTCAAGCTGCGCGGTGTCGGCTACCGCACCCGCGTGGCACGGGTCGGCCCACACCGGTTCCGGGTCGGCATCGAGGCGGGCACCGTCGTCCGCACCGCCGACGTCGAACTCGACCGGTTCGACCGGCACACCGGCCAGATCGTCGTCAACGACATCCGGTACCGCCTGCTCACCGGCACGTACGGGCCGACCCACCTGGTCGAGGTGGACGGTGTGACGCACCGGGTCAGCCGCGACGAGGGCGGCGTCCTGCGCTCCCCGATGCCGGCACTCGTCGTCGCCACGCCACTGGAGGTCGGCGCCGAGGTCGAGCCGGGCGCTCCGGTGCTGGTGCTCGAAGCGATGAAGATGGAGACGGTGCTGCGTGCACCGTTCAGGGCGCGGCTCAAGGAGTGCGCCGTCTCGGTGGGCAGCCAGGTCGAGGCGGGCGCACCGCTGCTGCGTCTGGAGCCGCTCGCGGACGACGCCGAGGAAACCGCGGACGACCCGACCGCCGAGACCGTCGAACTCGACCTGCCGACCGCCTCCGAGAAGGTTCCGGCCGACGAGCGCGGCAGGCGCGGCCAGGAGGACCTGCGGGGTCTGCTGCTCGGCTTCGACGTCGACCCACACGACGACCGCCGGGTGCTCGACGGCTACCTCGCCGCGCGGCGGGAGGCCGCCGAGGCCGGTCACCGGCCACTGGCCGCGGAACTCGACCTCATCGAGGTGTTCGCCGACCTCGCCGAACTGAGCCGCAACCGGCCGACGGGTGAGGACGGCGGCGCCGCCCACGTGCACAGTGCGCGGGAGTACTTCCACACCTACCTGCAGAGCCTCGACGTGGAGCGGGCCGGGCTGCCGGACGCCTTCCAGGCCAGGCTAGCCAAGGCACTCGGCCGGTACGGCGTCACCGACCTGGAGCGCTCCCCCGCCCTCGAAGCCGCCGTCTTCCGGATCTTCCTCGCCCAGCAGCGCGCGTCCGCCGACGCCACGGTCATCGCGACCCTGCTGCGGGCCTGGCTGCGGGAGACCCCGCCGGACGAGAGTTTGCGCGAGCCCGCCGGCCTGGCGCTGGAGCGGCTGATCGCCGCGACGCAGGTCCGCTTCCCCGTGGTCGCCGACCTCGCCCGCGGCGTGGTGTTCGCCTGGTTCGCCCAGCCGCTGCTGCGCCGCAACCGCGCCCGGGTATACGCCGAGGTCCGTGGGCACCTGCGGCACCTGGACGCGCACCCGGACGCGGCGGACCGCGCCGAGCGCATCGCCGAGATGGTACGCAGCACCGAGCCACTGGTCCGGCTGCTCGGCCAGCGGCTCGTCCGCGACCACCTCGACAACGCGGTCATGCTGGAGGTGTTGACCCGCCGGTACTACGGCAACAGGGCGCTCACCAGCGTGCGTACCCAGGAGGCCGCGGGCTGCACGTTCGTGGTCGCCGAGCGCGCCGATTCGAGCGTGGTCTCCGCCGCGGTGAGCTTCGACGCGTTGGGCGGCGCGCTGCGCGGGCTGGCCGAGCTGGCCGGCGACGAGGACTCCGTCGACGCCGACATCTACCTCGGCTGGGAGAACCAGCCGGAGGACTTCGACGCGATGGCGGCGGCGCTGGCCGAGATCATCGCCGCGCATCCGCTGCCGCCTCAGGTCCGCCGGGTCACCACCACCGTCGCGGGTCGCGGTGGAGCGGTGATGCACCACCACTTCACCTTCCGGCCGTCGGGCGCCCAGCTGACCGAGGACCGGCTGATCCGCGGCCTGCACCCGTACATCGCGCAGCGGATGCAGTTGGAGCGTCTGCACAAGTTCGACCTGACCCGGCTCCCGTCGTCGGACGAGGAGGTCTACCTCTTCCAGTGCGTGGCGCGCGAGAACCGGGCCGACGAACGCCTCGTGGCGTTCGCGCAGGTGCGTGACCTGACCGAGCTTCGCGAGCAGGACGGCCGCCTGGTCGCGCTGCCGACGACCGAGGACGCCATCGCCGCCTGCCTCGACTCGATCCGCCGCGCCCAGTCGCTGCGGCCGTCGAAGACGCGCTTCAACACCAACCGGATCGTGGTCTACGTCTGGCCGCCGAGCGAACTCACCCGCGAGGAGATGGAGATGATCGCCGGGCGCGTGCGCCCGACGACTGCGGGAGCCGGGCTGGAGGAGATCCTGTTCATCGCCCGCCAGCGCGACCGCCGGACCGGCGAGCTGACCAAGATCGCCGTACGGATCTCGTTCGACGCCGCGGGCGGCGCGGAGCTGGCCGTCGGCGAGCCGCCGGTCGAGGCGATCGAGCCACTAGACGAGTACCGGCTCAAGGTGTTGCGCGCGAGCAGCCGCAACACGGTGTACCCGTACGAGCTGACCGGCCGGCTGGGTGACTTCGTCGAGCACGACCTCGACGACGACCACGCGCTGGTGCCGGTGGACCGGCCACGGGGCCGCAACAGCGCCGCGATCGTCGCCGGGGTGGTCACGACGCCGACCGAGCGCTACCCGCAGGGCGTCACCCGGGTGGTGCTGCTCGGCGACCCGACGAAGTCGCTGGGCGCCCTGTCGGAGCCGGAGTGCCGGCGCGTGATCGCCGCCCTCGACCTGGCGGAGCGGATGCACGTGCCGCTGGAGTGGTGGGCGCTGTCCGCCGGCGCTCGGATCTCGATGACGTCGGGCACGGAGAACATGGACTGGGTGGCCGCGGCGCTCAAGCGGATCGTCGAGTTCACCCAGGCCGGCGGTGAGATCAACATCGTGGTCGCGGGCATCAACGTCGGCGCGCAGCCGTACTGGAACGCCGAGGCGACGATGCTCATGCACACCAAGGGCATCCTGGTGATGACCCCGGACTCGGCGATGGTGCTCACCGGCAAGCAGTCGCTCGACTTCTCCGGTGGCGTGTCGGCCGAGGACAACTTCGGCATCGGTGGCTACGACCGGGTCATGGGGCCCAACGGGCAGGCACAGTACTGGGCGCCGAACCTGACGGCCGCCCGGGACGTGGTGATGGCGCACTACGACCACACGTACGTCGCGCCCGGCGAGGACGCGCCCCGACGGGCGGTCACCACCGACCCGGCCGACCGCGACATCTCCGACTTCCCGCACGACGTGGCGGGCAGCGCCTTCGCCACCGTCGGGGAGATCTTCTCCGTCGAGGCCAACCCGGACCGCAAGAAGCCGTTCGACATCCGTACCGTAATGCGGGCTCTCTCCGACCAGGACCACCCGGTGCTGGAGCGCTGGGCGGGCATGGCCGACGCGGACACCGCGGTCGTGCAGGACATCCACCTCGGTGGCATCCCGGTCTGTCTGCTCGGCATCGAGTCCCGGTCGGTGCCGCGGCACGGCTTCCCGCCCACCGACGGTCCGGACACCTACACGGCGGGCACGCTGTTCCCCCGCTCGTCGAAGAAGGCCGCGCGGGCCATCAACGCGGCCAGCGGCAACCGGCCCCTCGTCGTGCTGGCGAACCTGTCGGGCTTCGACGGCTCACCGGAGTCGATGCGCAAGCTGCAACTGGAGTACGGGGCCGAGATCGGCCGGGCGATCGTGAACTTCCGGGGGCCCATCGTCTTCTGCGTGATCTCGCGCTACCACGGCGGGGCGTTCGTGGTGTTCTCGAAGGCACTGAACCCGAACATGACAGTGCTCGCGCTGGAGGGCTCGTTCGCCTCGGTGCTCGGTGGCGCACCCGCCGCCGCGGTGGTGTTCGCCGCCGACGTCAACGCCCGGACGGCGGCCGACCCCCGCGTGCGGGACCTGGAAGCCCGCGTCGGTGCCGCTGCCGGCACCGAACGCGCCGCGCTGACCGCGGAACTCGACGAGCTGCGCTCGTCGGTGCGCGCGGAGAAGCTCGGCGAGGTGGCGACCGAGTTCGACCGGGTGCACAACATCCAGCGCGCCGTGCAGGTCGGCTCGGTGGACGCCGTCATCCGCGCCGCAGAGCTGCGTCCGCGCATCATCGAGGCCATCGAGGCCCGCCTGGGCTAGCGCCTGTTACGACGTCAGCGCCACCGGTTGTCGACCGGTGGCGCTGACGTCGTAGTGGTGTGGAACAAGGGCCTTTGCCACCCTCAGCTTGTCCGCCGGTCGCGGCCCGGAGCACTGTCGAGCTGCCAGGCCGTGGCGAGATCCTCGCGTGCCCGGGCGACCCGGGAACGGATCGTGCCGATGGGGCACTGGCAGATTTCCGCCGCCTCCGCGTACGACAGGCCGAGCACCTGGGTCGCGACGAACGCCTCGCGGCGCTCCGGGGCCAGGCCGGCGATCAGCTGGCGCAGGGTCACGCTCTCGTCGGCGCCCGCGGTGATCGCCCCGGCCGCCTCGGCCGCGGCCTGCCAGTCCGGCACGGACGCCAACCTGGGCCGGGCCACCGCCGTCCGGACGTGGTCGACGGCGACGCGCCGGGCGATCGTGAACACCCAGGTCCGGGCCGACGAGCGGCCGGCGAAGCCGGGCAGGTTGCGGAACGCCCGCAGGAACGTCTCCTGGGTCAGGTCGTCGGCCTCACCCGGCCCGGCGAGGTGCGACAGGAACCGCCAGACCTGGTCCTGGAGGGCCCGGACGAACGCCGTGGCGGCCTGCCGGTCACCCCGGCCCGCCTCCTTCGCCCAGCGGGTCACCTGGTCGTCGTCAGCGACGCCGTCTCGCACGGACCACCGTCCTGTGTGCCACGGGCGCTCCTTCATGGCGAGGTGCCGTCGTCGGGACGCCGCCGGTCAGCCGCGCATCCTGGTTGTCGCTGACCGGTCCGGAAAAGTTCCCGGCATCCCACCTTCGGTCGACTTCCCGGTTGCGTACCGGCAGGCATGGGCCCCGGCGGGACGGCACGCGCCTCGTCGGCGCTCAACCCAGGACGGGCTGCTCCTCGATCTGCTCGGTGCTCCCGCGCCCCTGCGGCGGCACGGGGCCGGGCATGCGCCAGGACCGCCACAGCTGGCTGTAGCCACCCCCGGCCGCCAGAAGCTCGGCGTGCGTGCCGTGCTCGGCGACCCGCCCATGCTCCATCACGATGACGCGGTCGGCGGTGGCCGCCTGGCTCAGTCGGTGGGCGACGACCAGGGTGGTACGTCCCTCGGTGGCCGCCACGGCGGCGCGGTCGAGGTCACGCGCACCGGCGCTGCCCGCCTCCGCGGTGGCCTCGTCGAGGACCGCGACGGCGGGATCGGCGAGGACGAGGCGGGCCAGCGCGAGCTGCTGGGCCTGGGCCGCGGTGAGGTGCCGTCCACCCTCCCCCACCTCGGTGGCGAGGCCGTCCGGCAGGGTACGGAACCAGTGGGTGGCACCCACGAGGTCGAGGGCGGCGGTCAGCTCGTCGTCGGTGGCGTCCGGATCGGCCAGCCGCAGGTCGTCGGCGAGCGGCCCGGCGAAGACGTGCACCTCCTGGCTGATGAGGGCGATCTCGCGGCGGAGGCGGTGCTCGCCGAGCTCGACCAGCGGCACGCCGCGCAGGGTCACCGACCCGTGCGTGGGCGCGATGATGCCGGCGATGATCCCGGCGAGCGTGCTCTTGCCCGCGCCGCTGGCACCCACGAGGGCGACGCGCTCCCCCGGTGCGAGTCGGAGGTCGACGTCACGCAACACGACCGGCCCGTCGTCGTAGCGGTGCTGCGCGACGGTCACCTCCAGTGCCGCTGGTTCGGGCCGCGCCTGCCGGGCGGGCTCCGGGCCGGCCGGGGTCGCGGTGTCCGGCAGCGCGGTGACCCCGACGAGCCGGGCGAGGCTGGCACCGGCCTGCAGCACGGAGTCCGACTCGAACAGCAGCAGGCCGATGGGGTTGAAGAGGCGGTGGAAGTAGAGCGCGGCGGTGGTGGCCGCTCCCACAGTGACCAGGTCGTCGCGCACCAGCAGGAAGCCGGCGAGCAGCACGGCGGCCAGCCCCACGAACTCCGACCGGTTGATGCGCAGCCCGAAGCGCGTGAACAGCCCGAAGATCTCCAGCGACAGGTCGCGGGCGACGCCGGAGCGCGCCGCGATCCGGGCGACGTGGGCGTCCTCCATCCGGTAGGCGCGCACTGTCGCCGAGCCGCGGAGCGCCTCGGCCGTCGCCTGCGCGCGTTCACCCGTGGCCACCCGCTCACGGGCGTAGTACGGAATCGACCGTTTGAGGTACCAGCGCAGCGCCAGCGCGTACGCCGGTGCGGCGACCAGGCCGGCGATGCCGAGCCTCCAGTCGAGGGCGAAGAGCCCCGCCGCGGTCAACACGACGGACAGCAACGCGCCGAGGAAGGCCGGGCCGCTGGTGGCGATCACGTTCGTCACCACTGCCACGTCGTCGCCGGCACGGGCCACCAGATCCCCGGTGCCGGCTCGCTCCAGGGTGGCCGACGGCAGGTGCAGGGCACGGTCGAGGACCCGCTCCCGGAGCCGGGCCAGCACCGTCTCGCCGAGGCGTGCGGCGACCGCGGCGCCGACCGCGGTGAGGAGGCCGGCGAGCACCGCGGCACCCGCGATCGCGCCCGCCCAGGTCACGATCTGCGACGTGTCGGAGCCGGCGATGACGTCGTCCACGAGGCGACCCAGCACCCAGGGGGCGACGAGCCCGGTCGCGGACGCGGCGACCAGCAACGTGCCGGCGACGGCGCTGAGCCCCGGCAGGCGGGCCAGCTCGGTACGGAGGGTGGCCCAGGTCTGTCCGGCGGTGGCCGTCGGCAGCAGTTGCCGGGGCTCGGCCCCGGTCGTGGTCGGCTCGGTCATCGCAGGATCTCCTCCCGGTAGCGGGCGTCGCTGGCGAGCAACTGCTCGTGCGGCCCCTCGGCGATGACCCGGCCCCGGTCGAGCACGACGACCCGGTGTGTGACCCGCAGCAACGCCGGGCTGGTGGTGATCAGCACCGTGCCGTGGGTGTCCGCTCCGCGAGCCGAGGCCAGCCCTTCGGCGAGCAGGCCCTCGGTCACCGCGTCGACCGCCGTGGTGGGGTTGTGCAGCACCAGCACCGGGGGGTCGGCGACGAGCGCCCGGGCCAGCCCGATCCGCTGCCGCTGCCCGCCGGACAGGTTCGCCCCCCGCTCGGTGAGCTGGCGGTCGAAGCCGTGCGGGTGCGCGGCGAGCACGTCCTCGGCCGCCGCAGCCCGCACCGCGGCACGCAGGACCGTGTCGTCGACCTGGGCGCCGGCGCTGAGGTTGGCGCGCAGGGTGCCCTCGAACAGTGCCACGTCATGCTGCTCCACCAGGACCACAGCGCGCAGGGCGTCGATGTGCAGCTCTTCGGCGGGCACGCCGTCGACGTACAACGTTCCCCGGCGGTCGGGTTGCGGCACCCGGCCGGCCAGCACCGCGACCAGCGCCTCGGCGTCGCTCGGGTCGTAGGCGAGCACGCCCAGGATCTCGCCGGCGCGGACGTGCAGGCTGACATTCTCGAGGCCCGCGTGACCGACCCCGTCGAGGGTCAGCCGGGACGGGGTCGGTGCGGGCGGCCCGGCGTCGCCCGGCGCCAGGACCGGCGCCGCGCCGAGGACCCGGGCGACCCGCCCCGCGGAGGCCCGGGCCATGGCGAACAGCTGTACGCAGTACCCGAGCGTCTGCACCGGCTCGGCGATGAACTGGGCCAGCCCGACGACGGCGACGAGTTCGCCGATGGTGAGCCGGCCCTGGAGCGCGAGCCAGCCCGCCACGCCGGCGACCGTCGCGAGGAACAGACCGTTGACCATGGTGGTGAGCCCGAGGTGCAGGCCCTTGGTCGTGGCGGCACGCAGGGTGACGTCGAGCGCGTGGCGGCTGGCGCCCGCGTACCGGCGCGCGGCGTGGTCCTGCGCGCCGATGCCGCGCAGCACGCGCAGGCCGGTGACGAGGTCCACGGCGAGCGCGGTCGTGGCCGCGAGGGCCTCCTGCTGCGACGTGCTGCGCCGGGTGAGCAGCGGCGCCATCCGTTGCAGGGCGACGACCAGCAGGGGTACGCCGAGGAGCACTCCGAGCCCGAGCGGGACGTCGACGACGAGCAGCGCGACGGCCGCGACCACGATGGCGGTGAACGCCGCGGCGGTGAGCCCGGCGACCCGCACGACCAGCGCGGACAGCTCGGCGTCGGAGGCCGTGACGGACAGCAGTTCTCCGTCGCGCATGCCGGAACTGTGTCCACGCGGGTCGAGGGCGCTCCGGGCGATCTCGACCCGCGTCGCGTGTGCCTCGTGCTCCACCGCGGCGTACGCCATCCGGGCGCCGGTCCGGTAGGCGAAGGCGAGGACGGTGAACAGGGCGGCCAGCCCGGCGAGTGAGAGCAGCAGGGCGCGGACGTCACCGGTGGCGACCGCCCGGTCGATGACCACCCCGATGGCGACGGGGACGAGGGCTTCGGTGGCCTGGTGTGTGCACAGCAGCGCGATGCCGAGCAGCACCCGGCCACGCTGTCGGCGCAGCGCGCGACGAAGCACCACGCCACCGCTGGTCTCGGCGACTGACATGCGAGGCGGACTCCGATATCGATTAGGGCAGGCTAACCTAACATGCTCCGCTGCGAGTCTGGACGGCGGTAGGGTGCAGGCCGAGGCCGTCCACTGCCGCCGCGACCAGAGCCTCCGGGGTGAGCGCGACGTCGAGCACGAGCACCGACTCGTCCGGCTCCGCCGGCTCCAGCGTGGCGAGCTGCGATTCGAGCAGGCTCGCCGGCATGTAGTGCCCCTCGCGCCGGGCCATCCTGGCCCGGATGACCTCCGCCGGCCCGGCGAGATGCACGAAATCCAAACGGAGCGTGCCCTGGCGCAGCACGTCCCGGTACGAGCGCTTGAGCGCCGAGCAGGCCAGCACCGTCGATCGGCCCTCCGCGCCGCGATCGGCAATCCACGCGGCGATGTCGGACAGCCAGGGCCAGCGGGTGGTGTCGTCCAGCGGTACGCCGGAGCGCATGCGTGCCACGTTCGCCGGGGAGTGGAACTCGTCCGCCTCGGCGAACGCCAGCCCGGTGGCCGCGCTGATCCCCCGCGCGACAGTGGTCTTGCCGGCACCGGAGACGCCCATCACCACGACGTGCCGGGTGGGCTGGGCGTCGCCCCGCCCCTCACCAGTCATGGATCGTGCCGTCCTTGAGCCGGTTGAACGGCAGGTAGGCCGGCTCGTACGGGAAGCGGGCCGCCACCTCCTCGTCGAGCTCCACCCCGAGACCCGGCTGGTCGCCCGGGTGCAGGTAGCCGTCGGTGAAGGTGAACGACTGCCGGAACACCTCGTTGGCCAGCGGGGTGTGCTTCATGTACTCCTGGATGCCGAAGTTGTGGATGGCCAGGTCCAGGTGCAGCGCCGCGGCCATGCCCACCGGGGAGATGTCGGTGGGGCCGTGGATGCCGGACTTGATCTGGTACTGGGCGGCGAAGTCGAGCAGCTTGCGCATGGCGGTGATGCCACCGGTGTGGGTGACCGCGGACCGGACGTAGTCGATCAACTGCTCGCGGATCAGGGTCTGGTAGTCCCAGACCGTGTTGAAGACCTCGCCGATGGCCAGCGGGGTGGTGGTGTGCTGGCGGACCAGCCGCAGGGCCTCCTGGTTCTCCGCCGGGGTGCAGTCCTCCAGCCAGAACAGGTCGTACGGTTCGAGGGCCTTGCCGAGCTTGGCGGCTTGGATCGGGGTCATCCGGTGGTGACCGTCGTGCAGCAGCGGCAACTCCGGGCCGAACTCGACGCGGACCGCCTCGAACACGGTGGGCAGGTGGCGCAGGTACGCGCGGGTGTCCCAGTCCTCCTCGGCAGGCAGCGGGGTGCGCTGCGCGGGTTCGTAGTCGTACCGCTGGCCGGTGGCGCTGGGCTGGGCGGCCACGCCGTACACCGCGTTGATCCCCGGCACCGAGGTCTGCACCCGGATCGACCGGAAGCCCTCGTCCAGGTGGCGGCGGATCGAGTCGAACAGCTCGGGAAGGTCCCGTCCCGACGCGTGCCCGTACGCCATGATGCCGGTGCGGGACGCGCCGCCCAGCAGCTGGTACAGCGGCATGCCCGCGGCCTTGGCTTTGATGTCCCACAGCGCGACGTCGACCGCCGCGATGGCCGCCATCGTGACCGGTCCACGACGCCAGTACGCCGAGCGGTACAGGAACTGCCAGGTGTCCTCGATCCGGTGCGGGTCCCGCCCCATCAGCAACGGGGCAACGTGGTCGCGCAGGTACGAGGCGACGGACAGCTCACGGCCGTTGAGCGTGGCGTCGCCCAGACCGGTGATGCCCTCGTCGGTGGTGATCTTCAGGGTGACGAAGTTCCGGTCGGGGCTGGACACGATGATGTCTGCTGCGACGATCTTCACGGGGTGCCTTTCGTTCCTTCAGAACCGGGGTGGTCTCACCATTCGGCGAACGAGCCGTCGGGGTGCCGCCAGGTCGGGCTGCGCCAGGCGTGGCCCCGCTTGTCCGCCGTCCGCACCGCGTGCTCGTCGATCTCGATGCCGAGGCCGGGTGCGGTCAGCCGCTGCACGCACCCGTCGACGAAGGTCAGCGGGGTCTTGTCGAGGCAGTAGTCGAGCACCTCGGCGCCCTGGTTGTAGTGGATGCCGACGCTCTGCTCCTGGATCAGGAAGTTGGGCGTCGCGAAGCCGACCTGGAGGCAGGCGGCGAGGGCGATCGGCCCGAGCGGGCAGTGCGGGGCGAGCTGCACGTCGTACACCTCGGCCAACGTGGCGATCTTGCGAACTTCGGTGATGCCGCCGGCGTGCGCGAGGTCCGGCTGGGCCACGGCGATGCCGGCCTGCAGCACGGGGAGGAACTCCTGCCGGCTGTAGAGCCGCTCCCCGGTCGAGACCGGGGTGGTGGTGCAGCGGACGACCTCGCCGATCAGGTGCGAGTTCTCCGGCACCACCGGTTCTTCGAGGAAGAACGGCCGGTACGGCTCCAGGAGTGGGGCCACCCGCCGGACGTTGGCGAGGGTGAATCGCCCGTGGAAGTCGACGGCGACGTCGCGGTCGTCGCCGAGGACCTCGCGGGCGACGGCCACCCGCTGCACGACCGCGTCGAGTTCGGCAACCGAGGCGAGCGCGCCCATCCGTCCCGACGCGTTCATCTTCACCGCGGTCAGGCCCGCCTCGACCTGGGCGCTGATCTGGTCGCGGATCTCGGCGGGCTCGTCGCCACCGACCCAGCCGTAGACCCGGATCTTGTCCCGGACCGGCCCGCCGAGCAGTTGGTGCACCGGGGCGCCGTAGTGCTTCCCGGCGATGTCCCAGAGCGCCTGGTCCAGGCCGGACACCGCGCTGGCCAGGATCGGGCCGCCCCGATAGAAGGAGCCCTTGGTCATCACCTGCCAGTGGTCCTCGATGCGCAGCGCGTCCCGACCGATGAGCAGCTCGCTGAGCTGGTGGACGGCCGTGCGTACGGTCTCGGACCGGCCCTCGCAGGTCGCCTCGCCCCAGCCGACGATGCCGGACTCCGTCTCGACCCGGACGAACAGCCAGCGCGGCGCGACCAGGAAGGTCTCCACCTTTGCGATCTTCGTCATCGAGCTGTCAGCCCTTCGTGGCACCGGCGGTGAGGCCGGAGACGACGTACTTCTGCACGAACAGGGCGATCAGCATGATCGGCAGGGTGACCACTGTCGCGGCTGCCATCAGGCCGCCCCAGTCGATGCTGGCGTACCCGACGAAGTCGAAGATCGCCACGGGCAGCGTCTTCGTGTCGGAGCCGGAGAGCACCAGGGCGAACATGAAGTTGTTCCAGGAGAAGATGAACGAGAGGATGCCGGCCGTCGCGACGCCGGGCACCGACAGCGGCAGGGTGATCCGCCGGAACGCGCCGATGTGGGTCAGACCGTCGACCAACGCCGCCTCTTCCAACTCGGTCGGCAGGCCGTCGAAGTAGCCCATCATGATGTAGACGATCAGCGGCAGCGACACGAACATGTGGCTCAGGATCAGCACGCTGAACCCGCCGACCAGCTTCAGGTTCGAGAAGACGTAATACCAGGGCACCAGGAGCGAGACGCCCGGGATGACCCGGGCCATGAGCACGACGAGCGCCGACTTCTTCATGTTGAAGCGGCTCATCGAGTAGGCGGCGGGCACCCCCAGCAGGAGCGAGAGCGTGGTGGCCGCGAACGCCACCCAGAGGCTGTTGCCGATGAACTCGAGATAGTTGGCCTGCTGGAGGACGGTCTCGTAGTTCTTCAGACTGGGTGAGAAGACGAACGCCTTGGCGGTGTCGTAGATGTCCACGTTGGTCTTGAAGGACGCCGCGATCATCCAGAGCAGCGGCGCCATCAGCCCGAACACCACGACGACGAGGGCTGACGTGCGGAAGACGCGGTACGGCTTGCTCGGCTTCATCGGCCCAGCCCCTTCTTGCGATAGGTGAGGGCCCACATCACCCCGATGATGATCAGGAAGAAGATGATGAGAACGGTCGACGAGACGCCGTAGTCGTTGTAGTCGAAGCTCAGGCCGTAGGCGTACACGTTGAGGGTCTCGACCTCGTGGAACGACCCGCCGCCGCGCCCCTTGGTCGCATAGAGGATGTCGAACGTCTTGAGCGCGTCGATGCCGCGCAGCAGGATGGCGACGATCACCGTGGGCATCAACAGCGGAAGGGTGACGTGCCGGAACCGCTGCCAGCTGCTGGCGCCGTCGATCCGGGCCGCCTCCTGGGGCTCGTCGGAGAGTGAGGTGAGCCCGGCGAGCAGGATCAGCACGACCATCGGGGTCCACTGCCAGATGTCGATGAACATCGTCGTCGGCAGGGCTGAGTGCTGCCCGGCCAGCCAGGGTTGGGGGCCGATGCCGATCCAGCCGAGCAGCTGGTTGGCCATCCCGATGTTGGGGTCGAAGATGAGGCGCCACATCATGCCGACCGCGACCGGAGTGGCCACCAGCGGCAGGAGGATCGCGACGCGGACCCACTTCTCGCCGCGGAAGGGCCGCCACAGCAGCAGGGCGATCGCCATGCCGAGAACGACCTCGAAGAACAGCACGACGCCGGTGAACAGGACCGTACGCCAGACCGCCGGCCAGAACCGGTCGGTGTCGGTGAGCACGTCGAGGTAGTTCTGGAACCCGATGAACTCGGACTCGGCACGCACCGAACCCTCGGCGTCGGTCAGGCTCAGATAGCCCGTCCACGCCACCGGAAAGATGATCAGCACGGCGACGAACGCCATGGCGGGTGCCGCGAAGAGCCATTTGCGATGTTTGTTGGCCCACTGCGACCAGGCCGACGACTCCGGGGACGCCATGGGGGCCTTGGGCGAATCGGTGCGGGGTGCGGTGACGGCTGACATTCAGATCTCCGGGTTCGGGGGCCAGGTCCCGGCGGGGCGGCGGAGCACGTCGGCTCCGCCGCCCGGCGCGTGGGTTACTTCGCCTCGTCGTCGAGGAACTTCTGGAACGCCGCGTTCGCCGCGTCCGCCGAGCTGGCGGCGTCCTTGCCGGTGATCGCGTCGACGATCGGCTGGCCGACGATCTCCCGCGCCTCAGCCACCTTGACCACCAGCGGACGGTCGTGCCCGACGCCGTTCGCGGTGCTGACCGTGTTGGCCTCGGCCAGGTCCTTCGGCAGGGTCGCGGTGCTCGCCGGGTTCGCCCAGACGGAGGTACGGGCACCGGGTACGCCGGCCGTCTGCTGCGCCAGCGCCTGCTCCTTGCCGGCCGCCCACTGGATGAACTTCCAGGCGTTGTCCTTGTTCTCCGAGCTGTCGTTCATGCCGAGCGCCCAGGAGGGGATGTTGTACGGCTTCGACCCGGCCGGGCCGGCCGGGAACGCGGCGAAGCCGACGGAGTCGACGACCTTGGACTTGGTCGGGTCGGTGGCGTTCTTGTAGAGCGAGTTGGCCTCGGTGTAGAAGGCGGCCTTGCCCTGCGTGAAGATCGCCATCGCCTCCGACCAGCTCATGTCGGTGCTGATGTTCTCCGGGCCGTGGTCCCGGAGCAGACCGCCGTAGAAGGCGTACGCCTGCTTGGCCTGCTCGGTGTTGACAGTGGCCTTTCCGCTGCTGTCCACGAAGTCGCCGCCGAAGCTGAAGAGGAAGCTGGAGAACTGGGTGACGGCGGCGGCCTTGCCGGTACGAGCGACGAAACCGGCGACGCCGGGGTTGTCGGCCTCCACCTTCGCCGCCTGCGTCTTGAGTTCGTCGAGCGTCTTGGGCGGTGCGGTGAAGCCGGACTTGGTCAGCAGATCCTTGCGGTAGTAGAGGACCTCCTGCTCGGTGATGATCGGCAGGCCGACCACCTTGTCCTCATAGGTCGTCGCCTGCACCGGCCCGGCCTGGAAGTCGCCGAACTCGAAGGCGCTGTCCGACTTGACCTTCTCGCTCAGGTCGGCGAGGTACTTGTTCTTGCCGAACTGCCTCCCCTCCTGTAGGGGCCGGTACATCATCACGTCGAGGTCGGTGGACCCGGCGTTCAGCTTGACGTTGTACTGGTCGGACAGTTGGTCCTCACCGAGCTGGGTGACTTCGACCTTCAGGCCGGTCTGCTTCTCGAACTCCGGCAGGGCCTTCTTGATGTTCTCCGTCCAGACGTGGTTCACCAGCGTCACGCGGATGGTCTTGGAACCTTCGCCGCCATCGCCGCCACCGCAGGCGGTGAGGCTCATGGCGGTGACCACGGCCAGAGAAGTGCCGATTATCGATCGACGTCGCACGCTTGTCTCTCCTTCTGTCGTGGCCGCCGCCCCTCGGAAGAGCCGCTACCTCGGTGTTACATCCGCTTAACATCGGGATGCTAGGCCGAATAGACGGATTACTTCAAGAGGTTGATGTAAATGATATGATCTTTGAGTGGAACCGTCCTCATCAGAGGTTGCAGCCGCTCAGACCGCCCCTGCCGAGGCTGGGCTGCACGCCCGTGTCCTCGACCACCTGGGCACCGCCATCTGCGGCGGCGAGCTGGCACCTGGCGCGATCCTCAACATCGACGAACTGGTCGACCGGTACGCCGTCTCCCGCTCGGTCGTCCGCGAGGTGCTGCGCGTCCTGGCATCGATCGGGTTCATCGAGGCACGCCGCCGGGTGGGGGTGATGATCCTGCCGGCCAGCGCGTGGAACGTCTTCGACCCGCAGGTGATCCGCTGGCGACTCGCCTCGGCTGGCCGGATGGCCCAGCTCCGGTCGATCACCGAGCTACGCACCGCCGTCGAGCCGCACGCGGCCTACCTGGCGGCCAACCGGATCGGTCACGACGAAGCGAGTGACCTGGTCGGGCTGGCGGCGAAGATGTGGGCGGCCGGCGAGGCCGGTGACGAGGAACGTTTCCTGCACCTCGACATCGAGTTCCACCGGCGCGTCCTGCTCGCCTCCGGCAACGAGATGTTCGTCCGGCTTCAGGATCTGGTCGCCGAGGTGCTCACCGGCCGGCACAAACACCACCTCATGCCACACCACCCGCACGAGCAGGCTCTCCAGATGCACGCGGACGTCGCCCAGGCGATCCAACGACGCGACGGCGCACGCGCCCGGCAGGCGATGGTGCAGCTGATGGAGCAGGCGTTCGGCGAGATGAAGTCACTGTGGGAGCAGACCGGCATGCCCGACCGGGAGGCGCCTCCCGGCTCGACCAGCCGCTGATCCGGCCGATGATCGACTCGGTTTTCGTGAAGTCGCGGTATCGGGCCACCCCGGACACCCCGACTTCCTGAAAACCGAGTCGATCATCGGGCGGGTGGCCGGGTGGCCGGGTGGCACCGACGGATTGATCTCAGCGTGTGGTGCCGCGACCCGATCGACCCGCACCGGCGGAGGGTCGGTGCGCGATGCGGGGAGCCCGCACGGCGGAGGCGTTGCCGGTGCCGGGGCGGAAGTCCCGTGCCGCGCTGGCCACCATCTCGTCGGGGTCGCGGGTGAGCTGCTGCCGGATGTGCGGCGGCACGACCTCGGATGTCGCCATCGCCAGGCGGACCTGCACCGACCGGTCGTCGACCAGGCGCGCCAGATCGGCCTCGTCCAACTCCAACGAGCGGACCAGCGCGGCACGCACGTCGACCACCGGGTCCGCCGCGAGCGCGCTGCGCTGCGCGGCGGTGGTCCGCGGATTGCGGGCAACCCCCTTGCGTACGCGGGCGGTGCGATCGGCCAGCAGGGTGTTGATCACGTCGAGGTCGTGGGTGTGGGTGGCGAGTCGTTCCCGTACCTCGGGTGAGACGTCGTCGGTCAGCTTGGCGGCCAGCTCGGGCTCCAGCTCCCGGCTCTCCGCGAGGAGGCCGCGAAGCTCCTTGTCCGATGCCTGCGCCATGGCCCGGCGGACCGACTCGTCGCAGGCCGGGTTGCTGGCGACCGCCCAGCGGATCCACCGGTCGTCGTCCTTGACCAGACGCAGGAGGTTGGCGATCGAGGTGGAAGGGTTCCTCGCCACGGCCTCCCGGACCTGACGATCCTGGTCCCTGGTGAGCGGTCGCAGGGCCTGCGCGGGTGCGTCGGCCCGAGCGGCGACCGCCTTGCGGACCACCGCCGACGGGTCGGACGCCAGGTCGATAAGGGTCATTTGTGGCGTTGTGGGGTCCTGTGCGAGGGCGAGCCGCGCGTCAGCATCGCCACCGATCGGACGGTGGGCGGTGGCGTCGGACCCGCTGTGACGGTCGGGCTCGCCGACGTCCTGCTGTTTCCCCATGACGCAATCATGTCACGCGCCCGATCCGGCACTGCGGGCCTGACCAGCGGCAGGTGGCACCTGGGCGGGTAGTCGCAGGCCGGACATGCCACCATCCACCGCCAGCGACGCCCCGGTCACCGACCCGGTGCTGGGCGACGCGAGGTAGACGACGGCGGCGGCCACCTCGTCGGCGGTCACCAGACGGCCGGTCGGCTGGCGGGACGCGAGCTGCCGCTTCTCCGCGGTCGGGTCGGCCGCGCCGGCGAGCAGGCGGGCCACCCAGGGCGTGTCGACGGTGCCGGGGGCGACGCAGTTGACCCGGACCCCCTCGGTCACCAGGTCGGCGGCCATGGCGAGGGTGAGGGCGTGCACGGCACCCTTCGACGCCGAGTACAGGGCGCGTCGGGGCAGGCCGACGGTCGCCGCGATCGACGAGATGTTGACGATCGCCGCCGACGACGACCGACGCAGGTACGGCAGGGCGACAGCGCTGGTGCGGGCCACGCCGGTGACGTTGACGTCGAGCACCCTGCTCCACTGCTCGTCGTCGTTTTCCTCCACCGTGCCGACGGCGGAGATGCCGGCGTTGTTCACCAGGATGTCGATGCCCCCGAAGGCCTCGGCGACCGAGGCGACGGCCCTGCTGAGCGAGGACCGGTCGGCGACGTCGGCCCGGACGCCATGGACGTACGGATCGTCGGGCAGGCCCGACAGGTCCAGGTCCAGGACGCCGACCCGGGCACCGGCGGCCACGAACGCCCGTACGCAGGCCTGGCCGATCCCCGAGCCACCGCCGGTCACCACCGCCACGAGGCCGTCACACCGCATGTTTCTCTCCCATTGCGAGTAGGTGCCGCACCGCCATCAGGAAGGCCGTGCGGTCGAGCAGGTCGAGGCTCGTCAGACCCATGCCGGCCCGTCGGGGTACGCGTACCTGGCGAGGCTCTCCAGGCGCATCGCGGCGGAGAACCCAGGGACGGTCGGCACCACGTAGTGCCCGTCCCGGATCACCACCGGGTCGACGAAGTGCTCGTGCAGGTGGTCGACGTACTCGACGACCCGGTCACGGGTGGAGCCGGACACGGCCACGAAGTCGAACATGGACAGGTGCTGGACCAGCTCGCAGAGGCCGACTCCCCCGGCGTGTGGGCACACCGGCACCCCGTACTTCGCGGCCAGCAGCAGGATGGCGACGTTCTCGTTGACGCCACCCACCCGGCACGCGTCGATCTGCACGACGTCGACGGCGCCGGCCTGCAACAGCTGCTTGAACACCACCCGGTTCGCCACGTGCTCGCCGGTCGCGACCCGGATCGGCCCGCCACCGGGTGCGCTGGTCGACAGGGCCGACCGGATCGCCGCGTGGGCGAGCACGTCGTCAGGGCTGGTCGGCTCCTCGATCCACCACGGGTCGTACGGCGCCAGCTCCCGCATCCGGGCGACCGCCTCGGCGACGTCCCAGCGTTGGTTGGCGTCGACGGCGATCCGGATGTCCGGGCCGACCGTTTCGCGGGCGATCCGGAGGCGGCGCACGTCGTCGGCGGCGTCCACGCCCACCTTCAGCTTGATCTGGGTGAACCCGTCGGCCACCGCCTGCTTGGCCAGCCGGATCACCTTCTCGTCGGGGTAGCCGAGCCAGCCGGGCGAGGTGGTGTACGCGGGATATCCCCGCTCGGTGAGCCGGACGATCCGCTCGGCGCGACCCGGCTGTGCCGCCCGCAGGATCTCCAGCGCCTCGTCGGGGGTCAGCGCGTCGCTGAGGTACCGCCAGTCGACCAGGTCGACGATCTGCTCGGGGCTGAGGTCGGCCAGGTATCGCCAGACCGGTTTGCCCGCCCTCTTGGCGACCAGGTCCCACATCGCGTTGATCACCGCCGCCGTCGCCAGGTGCATCACCCCCTTCTCCGGGCCGAGCCAGCGCAACTGCGAGTCCTGGGTGAGCGAGCGGGCGAACGCGCCGAGGTCGACGGTGTCCGGGTCGATCCCGACCACGTACGGCGCCAGCGCCTCGATCGCCGCCCGGCAGACCTCGTTGCCCCTCCCGATGGTGAAGGTGAACCCGTGCCCGTCCGGCCCGTCGTCGGTGCTCAGCACCAGGTACGCGGCCGAGTAGTCGGGGTCCGGATTCATCGCGTCGGAACCGTCCAGGTCACGCGAGGTCGGGAACCGCACGTCGTACGTGTTCACGGAGGTGATCGCCGCCATCAGGCGCTCCCGAGCGTGTTGCGCTGCCGGCCGAGACCGTCGATCTCGACCTCCATCACGTCGCCCGCGGCCAGGTACGGGAACCGGCCGGAGAGCGCCACCCCCTGCGGAGTGCCGGTGTTGATGACGTCGCCCGGGTCCAGGACGGTGTACTGCGACAGGTGCCAGACCAGGTACGCCACGTCGAAGATCATGTCCTTCGTGCTGGAGTCCTGTCGGGGCTCGCCGTTGACCCAGGAACGCAGCCGCAGCGCCTGCGGGTCCGCGATCTCGTCGGCGGTGACCAGCCACGGGCCGAGCGGCTGGAACGTCTCACAGGACTTGCCCTTCGACCACTGGCCACCGGAGACGGCGAGCTGGAAGTCACGCTCGGAGACGTCGTTGGACAGCGCGTACCCGGCGATGTGCCCGAGGGCGTCGGCCGGCGAGGCGAGGTAGCGGGCCCGATGGCCGATCACGACCGCCAGTTCCACCTCCCAGTCGGTCTTCGTCGAGCCCCGCGGGATCAGGACGTCGTCGTGGGGGCCGACGACGGTGTTGGGCGCCTTGTAGAAGATGATCGGGGCGGTCGGGGGCTCGGCGCCCGACTCGGCGGCGTGCGCGGCGTAGTTCTGCCCCACGCAGAGGACCACCCCGGGGCGGGCGACCGGAGCGCCGACCCGCTGACCGGTGATGTCGACCTCGGGGAGGTCGGTGGCCTCGCGTGCCCGCTGGACGCCGTCGCCGGCGAGGAACTCCCCGTCGATGTCGGCGGTGAGCGACGAGAGGTCGAAGTGCCGCCCGTCGACGTACAGCACGGGGCGCTCCCGCCCCACGGGCCCGACGCGCATGAATTTCACGAACCAACCTCCAGTGCATAGGTACGAGTCGCGGTGCCCGCCAGCACGGCGGTCCGCTCGTCGGGCGACAGCTCAGCCAGGCAGGCGTCGAGCGCCGTCCACGCCTCGGCGTACGAGGCGACGAGGTCGCAGACGGGCCAGTCGGAGCCGGCCATCAGCCGCTGCGGGCCGAACAGCTCCAGCGCGGTGTCGACGTACGGCCGGATGTCGGCCACCCGCCACCCGGGGCCGGCCTCGGTGAGCAGTCCGGAGAGCTTCGCGACGACGTTGTCGCAGGCGGCCAGGTCGCGCACCGCGGCGCGCCACCCGGCGAGACCATCCGCGTCGATCCGCGGTTTGCCCAGATGGTCGAGGACGAAGGTGACACCGGGAGTGGCCCGGGCCGCCTCGGCGCAGGCGGGCAACTGCCCGAGGTGCACGACCAGGTCGAAGGTCAGCCCAGCGGCCCCGATCGTCGCGAGGGCAGCGCGCACGTCGGGACGGGCGAGGTGCCCGGGGTCGGCGACCGCCTGCACCTGGTCGCGGATGCCGACGAGCTTCGTCGCGCCGGGCAGGCCCTGGTAGCCGGCGAGGGTGGCGGGCAGGGCCGGGTCGGTGAGCGACGCCCAGCCGACCACGCCGGCGATCCGGGGGGTGGCGGCGGCGAGGGCGAGGAACTCGGCGGTCTCGGCGGCGTCGCAGCGGCCGGCCTCGACCAGCACCGTCGCCGTCACACCGGCCGCGTCGAGCCGGGGTACGAGGTCGGCGATGGTGTAGTCACGCCGGATCGACTCCAGGCCCGGCGCGGCGAGCCAGGGACAGTCGGCGGTCCACAGGTGATGGTGAGCGTCGATGATCATGGCGTGGGCACCTCCCCCGGCAGCAGACCCTCGGCCTTCAGGTCCGCCCACAGCGCGTCCGGAACGTCCCACTCGAACATCGCCACGTTGTCGGCGATCTGCTCCGGGTCCTGGGCGCCGATCACCACGCTCGCGACGGCCGGATGGCCGAGCGGGAACTGGATCGCCGCGGCACGCAGTGGCACGCCGTGCCGCTCGCACACCGACCGGATCGCCGTGGCTCGGCGCAGCAGCCCCGCGTCGGCCGGCCGGTAGTCGTAGTGGGCACCCGGCCTCGGGTCGGCCAGCAGGCCCGAGTTGTAGACCCCGGCGGCGAGGACCGAGATCCCCTTCTGCTGGCACAGCGGCAGCAGCTCGTCGAGGCCGGACTGGTCGAGCAGGGTGTACCGGCCGGCGAGCATGAAGCAGTCGAAGTCGCCGGCATGGGCCAGCTCGACCAGCGCCGGGGCCTGGTTCATCCCGGCGCCGACCGCGCCGATCTCACCGGCGTCGCGCAGCCGCGCCAGCTCCGGGTACGCCTCCTCCGCAGCCTCGGCGAGGTGGTCGTCCGGGTCGTGGATGTGCGCGATGTCGATTCGGTCCAGCCCCAACCGGGCCAGGCTCTCCTCGTGCGAGCGGCGCACCCCGGCGGCGGAGAAGTCGAACCTCGGCGCCAGGTCGGTCGACTCGGCCCAGAACCCCTGCCCGTCGCCGCCGCCGGGGACGAGCAGCCGACCCACCTTGGTGGAGAGGGTGAACTCGCCGCGCGGCTTGCCGGCGAGGACCGCCCCGGCCCGCCGTTCGGAAAGACCGCAGCCGTAGAGCGGGGCGGTGTCGAAGTAGCGCAGCCCGAGGTCCCAGGCCGCCTCGACGGTGGCGTGGGCGACCTCGTCGCCGACGGCGGTGAAGAGGCCGCCGATCGGGGCGAGCCCGAGACCGAGGCGGGTCACCGCCAGGTCCGTACGCCCCAGGGTCACCTGGTCCGTGGCCTTCACGCCACCACCCCCTGCCCGTCGTGGATGAAGCGGATCACCGACTGGCTCATCCGGTCATAGTCGTGGTCGTTGTCCAGCTCCCCGACGATGGCGAACTCCCGCATCACCGCGATCCGGTCGGCGAGGGTCACCATCTCCGGCAGGTCCGACGAGATCAGCAGGATCGCCATCCCCCGCGCGGCGAGACCGGCGATCAACTCGTGGAAGGCCGCCTTGGTGCGGACGTCGATGCCGACTGTGGGTTCGTCGATGATGAGCACGTCGCAGTCGGCGGCCAACCACTTGGCGAGGCTGACCTTCTGCTGGTTGCCGCCGGAGAGCTGACCGGCGTGCTGGTCGGGCGAGGCGAGGCGGATGCCCAGCCGGTCGGCGTACTCGTCGACCAGGGACCGTTCCGCCCGGTCCCGGACCAGGCCGAGCCGGGCCAGCTTGCGCCACACCGTCACCGCCGTGTTGCGGGCGACGGTCTGGTCGAGGAAGAGGCCCTCCTCCTTGCGGTTCTCGGTGACGTATCCGATCCGGTGCCGGTGCAGGGCGTCGCCCACGTCCCGGATCCGGGCCGGGCGTCCGTGCACCCGCACCTCACCGGCGGTGATCCGGTCGAGGCCGAGGAGCGCCTTGGCCAGCTCGCTGCGGCCGGCACCGACCAGCCCGTACAGGCCGACGATCTCGCCGGGGCGTACGACGAGACTGACGTCGTGGTGGCCGGCGGTGGTCGCGACGTGATCCAGCGCCAGGGCCGGTTCGGTGTCCGCGTCGACGGTGCGCTCGGCGAGGTGCACCTGCTGGTACGCCCGGCCGACCATCAGGTCGACGATCTGCTCGCGGGTGTGGTCGGCGAGGGGCTCGGCCTCGGCGACGCTGCGCCCGTCGCGCAGCACGGTCACCGTGTCGGCGACCGCGAAGACCTCCTCCAGCTTGTGGCTGACCAGCACTGTGGCGTGGCCCCGCTCGGACAGTCGACGCACGATGCCGTAGAGCCGGTCGGCCTCGTCGTTGGTCAGCGAGGCGGTCGGTTCGTCGAGCAGCAGCACTGTCGAGTCGGCCGACAACGCCTTGGCGATCTCCACCAACTGCATCTGGGCCACCGAGAGCCGCGACACCGGCAGGTCGGGGTCCAGGTCGAGGTCGAGCAGGTCGAGGCACCGCCGTGCCTCGACGCGCAGCGCCGACCGGTCGAGCAGGCCGGCGCGCCGGGGCAGGTGTTGCAGGCAGATGTTCTCCGCGACGGTGAACGCCGGGATGAGGTTCCGTTCCTGGTGCACCACACCGATTCCGGCCCGTTGGGCGTCCTGCGGGTTGCCGAGCTGCACCGTACGCAGCTCGCCGTCCGGCCCGGGCAGCCGCAGGAGGCCACCGTCCGGCCGGTACACCCCGGTGAGGATCTTGATCAGGGTGCTCTTGCCGGCGCCGTTCTCGCCGAGCAACGCGTGCACGCTGCCGGCGGTCAGCGTCAGCGTCGCCTCGTCCAGGGCACGCACCCCGGGGAACGTCTTGACCAGGTTCTCCGCGGACAGCACGACGCTCATCGCGGACCTCCGGAGAGCTTGTCGCGGAACTGACCGAGCAGCACCGCGCCGAGGACGACCGCGCCGATGATGAGGTCCACCCACCGCCGGTTGATGTCGAACTGCGACTGGCTCACGTCGACCAGCCTTACCAGGAAGGCCGCGAGCACCGTGCCGGTCACGCTGATCATGCCGCCGGCCAGGGCCACCCCGCCGATGATCGGCGCGGCGAAGCTGGGCAGCAGCAGGTCGTCGCCGATCGAGGCGTTCACCGAGCCGAAGGCGGCCACCACGATCACGGCGGCGAACCCGGCCAGAAGCCCGGACAGCGTGTGGGCCAGCACCAGCGCCCGGTCGTTGGAGATGCCCGACAACCGGGCCGCGAACGGGTTGCCGCCGGAGGCGAGCAGGTGCCGCCCCGGCACGGTACGACGGAAGAAGAGCGCGACCGCGACCGCGATGGCGACCGCCAGCAGGAACACCACGGGCACGCCCGCCAGGGACGCCTGCCCGAACTCCCGCAGCCCAGGTGAGTAGCCCTGGTAGGTGCCGGTGCCGTTCACCCCGTACCGCAGCCCTTCGAGGATCGTCATGGTGGCGAGGGTGACGATGAACCCGTTGATCCGGGTGAAGATCACCAACAGGCCGTTGACCAGGCCGACGGTGGCGCCGAGGGCCAGCGCGGCGAGCACCGCGACCGGGGCCGGCAGACCAGCGTCGATCATCAGCCAGCCCGAGGCCACCGCGCAGAACCCGGTGAGCACGCCCACCGAGAGGTTCATCTGACCGACGGCGAGCACCACCATCTGGGCCAGGCCGATGACGATCGGCAGGGCGAGGAAGCGCAGGAACGCGTCCAGCGTGCCGGCGGTGAGCAGGTTGAAGTCGGTGGCGACCGCGAGCGCGGCGAACCCGAGGGCGGCGATCACCGCGAGGGTGAACTCGTTGGTCCGGACCAGGCTCCTCATGATGTCGACACCGCCCTTCGCTCGGCGATCACGGCTCGCAGCCGGTCCAGCGACAGCGCCGCGAGCAGGACCAGTCCGATGTAGAGCTTCAGCTCCTCCAGGGAGAACTGGAGCAGGTTGAGGCCCTTGTAGATGACCTGGGTGAGGGTGGCGCCGAGTGCGGTGCCGAGGACGCTGACCGCGCCTCCGGCGAGCAGTGTGCCGCCGAGCACCGGGGCCAGGAACGACGGCAGCAGGAACGACTCCCCGATGTTGGCGGAGAAGGCCCCGTTGTTGGCGGCCAGCAGGAACCCGGCCAGTGCGGCGAGCAGCCCGCTCACCGCGTGCGCGGCGACGATCCGACGGTGTGTGGGGATGCCGGACAGCTCGGCGGCGACCGTGTTGGAGCCCGTCATCAGGATCTCCCGGCCCAGCCGGGCGTGCCGGAACAGCAGCCCGACGCCGAGCGCCGCCGCAACCGCGATCGGCACGACCAGCGGGATCCGGGGTCCGCAGACGTCACCCATGCAGTAGTCGGCGAAGGTGTCGAAGCGCAGGGCGGACAGCCCGCTGGGTTGCACCGCGAACGACACCCCGCCGGTGGCCCACGTGTAGAGGATGGTGACCAGGCCCAGCAGCCCGAAGTCGAGCGCGAGGGTCACCACGAAGGAGTTGACGCCGGTCTTGGCGATGAGCAGGCCGGCGAGCGCGCCGATGCCCGCGCCGACGGCGAGACCCACCAGCAGCCCGACCAGCAGGGGTACGCCGAGCCGGTCGTAGACCAGGCCCATCGCGAAGGTGGACAGCGCGGCCATCCGGCCGACCGCCATGTTCATGTGCCCGAGCGAGAGCACGGCGAGCTGGGCGAGACCGACCACCACGTACACGCTGATGTCGGCCTGTAGCGGCGCGAGGGTGAGCCGGGGGTCGAGGAACGCGGGGGTCAGCGACGAGAAGAGCACGACCAGCGCGGCGATGACGATGAGCAGGCCGAGTCGGGGGTTCGCCCAGACCGGCAGGACCCGGGTGGGAGGCCGGGCCTCGGCGGCCGGAGGCGCCGCCGGCGCCTCCGGCGCGGTTTCGGTCTTCACGCCACCCTCCTGTCCTCGATCGCGTCGCGGTCCCAGTCGATGCCGAGGCCGGCCTCGCTCGGGGCGAGCGCGTGGCCGTCGACGATCGCGACCTCGGCCCGGGTGATCGCGCGCAGTTGCGGGATGTGCTCGACGTAGCGGCTGTTGGGCACGGCCGCGCAGAGGCTCACGTGCAGCTCCATGAGGAAGTGCGGGCAGACCACCACGTTGCACGCCTCGGCCAGGTGCGCGACCTTCAGCCACGGGGTGATGCCACCGATCCGCGCGACGTCGACCTGGACGATGCCGGCGGCCTGGCGGCGCAGATACTCGGCGAACTGGCCGATGGAATACAGCGACTCCCCCACCGCGACGGGGATGCTGGTCGCGCGGGCGAGCAGCTCGTGCCCGGCGACGTCGTCGGCCGGCAGCGGCTCCTCGAACCAGGCGACCTGGTGCGGTTCGAGCAGCCGGGCCCGGCGGATCGCCTCCGCTGCGGTCAGGGACTGGTTGGCGTCGACCATCACGTCGAAGTGGTCGCCGAGGGCCGCCCGGACCGCGCCGATCCGCGCCGCGTCCTCGGCCGGGTTCGGCTTGCCCACCTTGAGCTTGACGCCGGGCCAGCCGGCCGCCTGGGAAACCTTCGCGCCGGCGACCAGCTCGTCCTCGGTGAGGTGCAGCCAGCCGCCCTCCGTGTCGTACAACGGGATCCGGTCCTTGGCGCCGCCGGCGAGCACCCACAGGGGCAGGCCGGCGGCCCGGGCGCGCAGATCCCACAGTGCGGTGTCGACCGCGGCGAGCGCCAGCGAGGTGACGGCGCCGACGGCGGTGGCGCGGGTGGCGGCGTGCAGGTCACGCCAGATCGCCTCCACCCGCGCGGCGTCGCGGCCGACCAGGTGTGGCAGCAGGTAGTCGCGCAGCAGCGCGAGCACCGCGGTGCCGCCGGTCCCGATCGTGTACGAGTAGCCCGTGCCGTGCCCGCCGTCGGCCGTGCGTACCTCGACGAAGACCGTCTCCTGCTTGAGGAACGCCTGCACCGCGTCGGTGCGGACGGTCTCGACGGGGATGTCGACGAGGTACGCCTCGGCCTTCGTGATCTTCGACATCAGTTGCACTTGAGCAGGTCGCCGTCGAACTTCTTCCGCAGTGCCTCGGTGGTCGCGGTGCGGTCTGCCTCGTAGCCGTCCAGGTTGTCCTTGGTCACCACGAACGAACCGGAGTCGATCGTCACGCCGGGCTCCGAGATCGTGCAGCCGCCGCTGAGCTTCATCAGCGCGTACGAGCCGACCCGGGCCTGGCCGACCGGGTTCTGCAGGACGGTGGCGGCCACCGATCCGCCCCGCAGTCCGTCGAGGACCGTCGGGTCGTCGTCGATGGCGATCACCTTGATGGGGAGCTTCGACTGGCGTACGCCCTCGGCGGAGGCGACCGCAGGGTTGTAGGCGGTGTTGACGATCGCCTGGATCTGGCGGCCCTTGGCGGCGAGAAGGTCGGCCACCGCCTTCTGGGCGCTCTGGAGGTCCTTGTCGATGTCGGTGACGCTCTGGACGAGCACCACCTTGCCGCCGGTCTCGGCGACCGCCTTCTCCACGCCCTTGATCCGGCGCTGGGTGTTGGAGTCGACCTTGTTGCCGGTCAGGTGCACCAGGTTGCCCTGGCCACCCATGGCGTCGATGGCTGCCTTGGCGCCCTTGTACGCGGCGACCTCCACGTCGGTGGAGAGACAGAAGTCGGCCTTGTTGGCCCCGGCGGGGCACGACGCCAGGGAGCCGACGGCGAAGCCCTGCCGCTTGAGGTCCTCGAAGGTGGAGTTGATGTTGTCCGGCGAGACGCCGAAGACGCCGAAGGCGTTGTAGCCCTGCGCGGCCAGGGACTTGAGCACGTCGTTCTGCTTGGTCTGGTCCCAGCCGGCCGTCTCGTTGAAGGTGACGTCGCCGAGCGAGAGTTCCGACTTCGCGGCGGCTCCGGCGTCCTTCCAGGGCTGGAAGTACGGGTGCGAACCGCCGGGCACCAGCGCGACCTTGACCTGGGCTGGTTCCCGGCCGCCGGCTTCGGTGTCGGTGGTGTCGCTCTTCTTGGTGCAGGCCACTGTGGTCGTGGCGAGGGCCAGGACGGTGAGGCCCGAGCCGATCCGGGACAGCATTCTGCGCGACATGTTCGTCTCCTCGGGGGCGGTGGTGGTGAGACGGCGGCGGAGGAACCTATTTCCTATAGGATGTTGCTTTGCTAGTGTGTACTCGCTCACACCAGCACAGTCAAGGGGTTGCTTAGGAGACGAGATGGCCCAGCAGGAAGCACGCGAGGGTCGACTCCGTCCCGCCCGTCGACTCACCCTCAGCGAGGACGTCTACGAGTCGATAAAGACCCTGGTCATGGACCACATCCTTCCCCCTGGGGAGCGGGTCAACATAGACGCTCTCGCCCGCGAGCTGGACGTCTCCCCCACACCGGTCCGCGAGGCCCTCGCCCGGCTGGAAGCCGACGGACTGGTCCGCAAGCGCCCCCTGTCCGGCTACTCCACCACGCCCCTGCTGAGCCGCGCCGAGTTCGACGACCTGTTCGACGTCCGCCTGCTGCTGGAAGGCGCCACCGCCGGCCGGGCCGCCACACACGCCTCCACCGAGGAACGACAGCGGATCACCGCCGAGGCCGCGGCGAGCATCGACGTGGAGGCCGGCGACGGTTACCGTCGACACGCCGCCTTCACCGCGCTGGACGCGAGATTCCACGACCTGATCGCCGAGGTCGCCGGCAGCCCACTGCTGCGCGACAGCGTCACCCGGCTGCACTCGCACCTGCACCTGCACCGGCTGTACTTTCCGGTCACCGGCGCCCCGGACACCAACACCGAGCACCAACGCATCGCCGCCGCCATCGCCGACGGTGACTCCGAGGCGGCCGCCGAGGCGATGCGGGCCCACCTGACCGCCGCCCGGGAGCGCCACCTGCCCGCCTTCGACCAGCTTCCCGACCCCGGAACACCGCGCGACCCGGTGTGACCCCGCCCCCGACACGCGAGGAGTCGCCATGCGCATCGCCCTCTTCATCACCTGCGTGAACGATGTCGCCTACCCGGCCACCGGCATCGCGGTCACCCGCATCCTGCGGCGGCTCGGCCACTCCGTCGACTTCCCCACCCGGCAGACCTGTTGCGGGCAGATGCACGCCAACACGGGCTACCGGGCCGAGGCGATGCCGATGGTGCGCAACTACGTCGACGTCTTCGACGGCTACGACGCGGTCGTCGTGCCGTCCGGGTCGTGCACCGCGATGATCCGCGACCAGTACCCGCACCTGCACCCGCCCGCGGCGTCGGTGGCCGCCCGCACCTACGAGCTGTCCGAGCTGCTCGTCGACGTCCTCGGCGTCACCGACGTCGGCGCCGAGTTTCCGGAGACGGTCACCTACCACCCCACCTGCCACGGCCTGCGGATGCTGCGGTTGGGTGACCGGCCGCTGCAACTGCTGCGTCAGGTTCGCGGCATCCGGCTGGTCGAGCTGGCCGACGCCGAGGAGTGCTGCGGTTTCGGCGGCACGTTCGCCCTGAAGAACCCGGACGTCTCCACCGCGATGCTCACCGACAAGTGCGCCCGGGTCGGTGAGACCGGCGCGCAGGTGCTCGCCGCCGCCGACAACTCCTGCCTGGCGCACATCGGGGGCGGCCTGGACCGCCACCGGTCGGGCGTGCGGGCCGTGCACTACGCCGAGATCCTCGCCGCGACGGGAGCCGCCTCATGAACCGTCCGGTCGCACCGGCCACCGGCGGCGGACGCATCCGCACGCCCCTGCCCTTCCCGACTGCGGCCAGACCGGCCGTCGCCGACACCCAACTGCGCGCCAACCTGCACCGGGCCACCCGCACCATCCGGGACAAACGCGCCCGGGTCGTCGACGAGGTACCCGACTGGGAGGCTCTCCGCGACGCCGGCTCCGCGATCAAGGCGGACGTCCAACGCCGGTTGCCGGAGCTGCTGGAGCAGTTCGAGGCGTCCGCCACCGCTGCCGGCGCCACAGTGCACTGGGCCCGGGACGCGGCCGAGGCCTGCCGGATCGTGGTCGAGCTGACCCGGGCCACCGGAGCCGACGAGGTCGTGAAGGTCAAGTCGATGGCGACCCAGGAGATCGAGCTCAACGAGGCCCTCGAGGCGGCCGGGATCGCCGCGTACGAGACCGACCTGGCCGAGCTGATCGTGCAGCTCGGCGACGACACGCCCTCGCACATCCTGGTGCCGGCGATCCACTACAACCGGGCGCAGATCCGGGAGATCTTCCAGCGTCGAATGTCCGACGTGCCGGCCGACCTCAGTGACGAGCCGTCCGCGCTGGCCGAGGCGGCCCGCGCGCATCTGCGCCGACGTTTCCTCTCGGCCCGGGTCGCCGTGTCCGGCGCCAACTTCGCCATCGCCGACACCGGCACGTTGGTGGTCGTGGAGTCCGAGGGCAACGGGCGGATGTGCCTCACCCTCCCGGAGACGCTGATCAGCGTCGTGGGCGTCGAGAAGCTGCTGCCGACCTTCACCGACCTGGAGGTCTTCCTGCAACTGCTGCCGCGGTCGTCGACCGGTGAGCGGATGAACCCGTACACCTCGATGTGGACCGGCGTCACCCCCGGTGACGGGCCACAGGACGTGCACGTGGTGCTGGTCGACAATGGACGCTCCGCGGTGCTGGCCGACCCGGTCGGGCGTCCGGCGCTGTCGTGCATCCGCTGCTCGGCCTGCCTGAACGTCTGCCCCGTCTACGAGCGGGCCGGCGGGCACGCGTACGGCTCGGTGTATCCGGGGCCGATCGGGGCGATCCTGTCACCTCAGTTGACCGGCGTGGCCGACAACGCGTCGCTGCCGTACGCGTCGACCCTCTGCGGCGCCTGCTACGACGTGTGTCCCGTGAAAATCAACATTCCGGAGATCCTGGTCCACCTCCGCCAGCAGGCACCGCATCCGCTGGCCGAACGCACCACCATGGGCGTCCTGTCGTGGGTGATGCGCAGCCCTCGGCGCTGGGCAGCCGCCCTGCGTCTGGCCCGGACCGGCGCGGGCCCTCTCGGGGCGTACCGCGAGCGGCGCACCGGCGCTCGGACGCTGCGCCGGCTGCCCTGGCCCGCCTCCGCGTGGACCCGGTCGCGTGACCTGCCGCTGCCCGCGGCGCAGACCTTCCGAGAGTGGTGGGGAAAGCAGTGACCGCGCGTGACGAGATCCTGGCCCGGCTCCGCACGGCCCTGGCCGACGACCCGCCGCCCGTGGAGGTGCCCCGCCGGTACCGCCGGGTCGGTGACCGCCCCGACCCGGTCGCCATCCTCGTCGACCGGCTGGAGGACTACCGGGCGGTCGTCCACCATGGCATCGGCGCTCTGCCCGAGCTGCTGACCGGGGTGGACCGGCTCGCCGTGCCCGTAGACGTCCCCGCCGGCTGGCTGACCGGCTACGCCGGGCAGGTGCACCGCGACGCTCCCCCGCTGACACCGGCCGACCTCGACGCGATGGACGCGGTCCTGACCGGCTGCGCCGTGGCGGTCGCCGAGACGGGCACCATCATCCTCGACGCCGGCCCGGCGCAGGGGCGACGAGCGCTCACCCTGGTGCCCGACCGGCACATCTGCGTCGTCCGCGCAGACCAGGTCGTCGGCCTGCTGCCGGAGGCGCTGACCCGGCTGGACCCGCGCGCGGCACAGACCTGGATCTCGGGCCCGTCCGCGACCAGCGACATCGAGCTCAACCGGGTCGAGGGTGTGCACGGACCGCGCCGGCTGGAGATCGTGCTGGTCGGCGACACCTCAGGAGCGTGACGCCACCTGCTCGCCGCCCGACGTGGCCGTCTCCCGCAGCGGGATGCCCCGCAGGTTCAGCACCATGACGACACCCACGCCGACCACCAGCGCGATGTCGGCGACGTTGCCGACGAAGAACCCCGCGTAGTCGATGAAGTCCACCACGTGCCCCCGGGCGAACCCCGGCTCGCGGAAGAGACGGTCCAGCAGGTGGGTCGTCGCGCCGCCGAGCACCAGCCCCAACGCCACCGCCCAGGCGCGCGACGTGACCCGCCGCGCCACCACCGTCACCGCGACCACCGCCGCGGCCGCGAACACCGCGAAGATCCAGGTGTACGCGGCGCCGATCGAGAAGGCGGCACCCGGGTTGTAGACGAGTCGCAGTTGCAGCAGCTCGCCGACGACGGTGATGGTCTGACCGTCGGACAGCGCGGACTCGGCCCAGTACTTGGTGAGCTGATCCGCGGCGAGCACCACAGCAGCGATCAACACGACGGCGCGGAACATCCCGGAACCCTAACCGCTCGACCTGGGCCGTCACCAGCGTCGGATGGCTCCGGGCACCAGTGGGGCGAGGGCGGTCGGGCCGCGGCGTGAACAACTGCATAATGCCGGTGTGTGGCAATTGCAAAAGGCTGGCAACTATGCCACCGTGATGATCAACGGCTGCGGCGCCCCCGCCCACCCGACCACGACCTCTTCCCACACCACAGGAGCGTTCTGTGACCCGGATGCGTCCGACCTTCCGGCGCCTCGTGGCGTCGACCGCAGCGGCCGGGACACTCGTCCTCGCCGCCTGCTCGGCCCCGACCACCTCCGAGGGCCCGGCCGGCGGCACGACGCTGGTCGTCGCCACCTCCGACGAGCCGGACGCACTGAACCCGGTGCTGAACTACGGCGTCGACGGCGCCGCGCTGATCTTCGACGGGCTCGTCTCCCGCGACAGCGACAACCGCCTCGTCCCCGGCCTGGCGGCGGCGTTGCCGACGGTGTCACCCGACGGGCGGACCGTGACCGCGAAGCTCCGCGACGAGGTCCTTTTCCACGACGGCACCGCGCTGACCGCAAAGGACGTCGTCTTCACGTACCAGGCCGTCCTGGACCCGACTGTCGACTCGACGCTGCGCTCCGACCTGGACATGGTGGAGTCGGTGACCGCACCCGACCAGGCGACGGTCGTGTTCAGACTGCGCTATCCGTACGCGCCGTTCCTGCAACGACTCACCCTCGGCATCGTGCCGGCCACGCTGCTCAGCGGGCAGGACATCAACACCGCCGGGTTCAACCGCAAGCCGGTCGGGACCGGGCCGTACGCCGTCGAGTCCTGGACGCCGGGCGACCGGCTGGTGCTCACGGCCAACGAGCGCTACTTCGGTGGCCGGCCGGCGAACAACCGGGTCGTGGTGGCGTTCGTCGCCGACGACAACGTCCGCGCCCAGCGGATGCGCGCCGGCGAGTTCGACGCCGCCGAGTTGCCGCCGAAGCTCGCCGCCGCCTTCGACCAGGACACCACGTACCGGGTGCAGCGGGTGCCGACCGCCGACTACCGCGGCGTGATGCTGCCGACGGGCAACCCGGTCCTCGCCGACCCGGCGGTCCGCCGTGCGCTCAGCCTGGCCGTCGACCGGTCCGCGATGGTGTCCGGCATCCTCGGCGGCGCCGGCGAACCGGCGTTCGGGCCGATCCCTCCGACCTCGGAGTTCGCCGATCCCACTGTCGTCGGTGCGCCGACCGCCGATCCGACGGCCGCGGCGGCACTGCTCGACGCCGCCGGCTGGACGCCCGGTCCGAATGGGGTACGCGCCAGGGACGGGCGGCCGGCCCGGTTCACGCTGATGTACCCGGCGAGCGACACCCTGCGCAAGGACCTGGCCCTCGCGGTGACCGCCGACGTGAAGAAGATCGGCATCGAGGTGACCCCGGCGGGGCTCACCTGGGACGCCATCGACCCACGGATGAAGTCCGACGCCCTGCTGATGGGCTACGGCACGCCGTACGACCCGGACTTCGTCTCGTACAAGCTGTTCGGCTCCACGTTCGCCGGGCAGGGCTACTTCAACCCCGGCTCGTACCGCTCCGAGGCGGTGGACCGGGCCCTGCAGAACGGCCGGGACCAGATCGACCCGGCCCAGCGCAAGGCCGCGTACGCGCAGTTCCAGCAGCAGCTCGCCGCCGACGTGCCGTGGCTGTTCCTCACCTACCTGCGGCACACCTACGTGCTGAAGTCCTCGGTGCGGGGCGTGGCCCCCCGGGTCGAGGCGCACGAGCACGGGGTGGCGAACAGCATCTGGTGGAACATCGACACCTGGACCCGGTCGTGACCCGCTCCGGCCGGCTGGCCGGGGCCGGCGCGGTGGTCCGACGCCGACTCCTCGTCGCCGTGCCGGTGCTCGCCGCGACCAGCATCGGGATGTTCGCCCTGGGCGCCGCGTCGCCGGTCGACCCGGCGAAACAGTACGCGGGCGCGGCAGCCTTCACCGCCACCGAGGAGAACCTGGCGCAGATCCGCGCGAACTGGGGCGTCGACGACCCGCTGCCGGTGCAGTACCTGCGCTGGATCGGCAACCTCGTCCAGGGCGACCTGGGCTGGTCGACCAGTCGACACGAGCCGGTCGCCTCGGTGCTCGCCGCCCGGGCCGGCTGGACGCTGCTGCTGATCGGCGTGAGTCTCGCCCTCGTCCTGGTCGCGAGTCTGCTGCTGGGCGCGCTGGCCGCGTACCGCAGGGGTGGGCTCTTCGACCGCGCGTTGCGGACGGCGGCCTACGCGGTCCAGTCGATGCCGGTGTTCTGGTTGGGGCTGACCGCGATCGCCGTGTTCGCGCTGGCCCTGGGATGGTTGCCGGCCGGCGGGCTCACCGACGTCACCGCGACCGGCACGTCCTGGTCCGACGTGGCCCACCACCTGATCCTGCCGGTCGGCGTGCTGGCCGTGTCCCAGGCGCCGTGGTTCGTGCTGTTCGTCCGGGACGCGGTCGCGGAGAGCATGCGCGACGACCACGTGCTCGCGGCCCGGGCCCGCGGGTTGCCGGGGCGGACGGTGCTGTTCGGGCACGCGTTGCGGACCGCGCTGCTGCCGTTCCTCACCCTGGTCGGCACGCATCTGCCCGAGCTGGTCGGCGGGGCGGTGCTGGTCGAGACGGTCTTCTCGCTGCCGGGCCTCGGCGCCGTCACGGTCGCCGCCGCGCTGGGCAGCGACTTCCCGCTGCTGGCGGCGATCACGCTGGTCACCACCGCTGTGGTGCTGGCCGCGAACCTCGTGACTGACCTCGCCTACGCCGCCGCCGACCCGAGGGTACGACTCGATGGCTGACCTCGCTGCCCGACCGGCGCTGCTCCGGATCGCCCGGTCCCGGCTGCGGCTGCGGCCCGGCCAGGCCGGTGTCGTCGCTGCCGGCCTCGTGCTCCTCGTCGCCGTCGTCGGTTCGCTTCTCGCCCCGCTCCTCTGGCCGCTGGACCAGAGCGCTGTCGCGTTGGGCCAGACCCGGTTGGCGCCGTCCTGGGCGCACCTCGCCGGCACCGACGACCTCGGCCGGGACGTGGCCCACCGTGCCGTCTACGGGCTGCGGGTCTCGCTGCTCGTCGGTGCGGTCGCCGCGCTCGTCGCCACCGTCCTCGGCGGCGTGGTGGGCGGGATCGCCGGCACGCTCGGCGGCCGGGTGGACCGGATCCTGATGCGGATCGTGGACACCATCGCCGCGATGCCGCACCTGCTGCTGGGCATCTTCATCGTCGCCATGCTGCGCCCCAGCCTCGGCGCGGTGATCGCCTCCGTCGGGCTCACCCACTGGCTCTCCACCGCTCGCATCGTGAGATCCGAGCTGCTGAGCCTTCGTACCCGGCCGTTCGTCGACGCCGCCATCAACGGCGGAGCCGGTCGGGGTCGGGTCCTGATGCGACACCTGCTGCCGCACGTGCTGCCCCGGCTGGCGCTGGCCACCACCCTGATGATCCCGCACGCGGTGTGGCACGAGACCGCGCTGTCGTTCCTCGGCCTGGGGCTGCCGCCGCACCTCGCCTCACTGGGCAACATGATCAATGACGGTCAGGGGTCGCTGCTGACCGGCGCCTGGTGGGCCAGTCTGGCGCCGGGGGCGGTCATCGTCGTCGTCACCCTCGCCATCGCGGTCCTCGCCGCCCGCTGGCGCGACCGCCTCGATCCCCGGGTCCGAGCGGAGCTGCACCTGTGACCACCACCGAACGCCTCACCGCCCCGGCACCGGACCGCGCCGCCGTGCGTCGGCCGCTGCTCACCGTTGACGACCTCGGCGTCCAGTTCCGGCTCCGCGACACCAGCGTGCACGCCGTCACCGACCTCAACCTCACCGTACGGGCCGGCGAACTGCTGGCCATCGTCGGTGAGTCCGGCTGCGGCAAGTCCGTGCTCGCCCACGCCCTGCTCGGCCTGTTGCCGGGCAACGCCACGATCACCGGCCACGCCGTCCTGCACTACCCGGACGCCGACCCGGTCGACCTGGTCACCTGCGGTCAGCGCCACCTGGCCCGCCGGGTACGCGGTCGCCGGGTCGGGCTGGTGCCGCAGAGCCCGGCCACCGCGCTGAACCCGGTCCGCACCGGACGACGACTGCTCACCGAGACGCTGCGGGCGCACGGCCGGGGCCGCGAGGACTGCGATCGGCTCGCTGTCGACGTCGGGCTCGACCCGGCCGACCTGGACCGCTACCCGCACGAACTCTCCGGCGGCATGGCGCAGCGCCTGGTCACCGCGCTCGCGCTGGCACCCGACCCGTCGCTGCTCATCGCCGACGAGCCCACCACCGGTCTCGACCGCCCGTTGGTGGACCACACCCTCGATCTGCTGCGACGCCGCTGCGACGACGGCTCGGCCGTCGTGCTCATCACCCACGACCTGGCCGCCGCGCAGCGGGTCGCCGACACGGTCGCCGTCATGTACGCCAGCCGCATCGCGGAGCACCGGGACGCCGGCCAGCTCTTCACCGCACCAACCCACCCGTACGCGGCGGCGCTGCTCGACGCCCTGCCCGACCGCGCCTTCCGGCCGGTGCCGGGCGACCCGCCGATGCTCACCGCGCTGCCCCCGGGATGCTCGTTCGCGCCCCGCTGCCCACGTCGCACCGACCTCTGCGCGAGCCAGCCACCGCCGACACCGCTCACCGGAGGTGGCACGGTCGCCTGCCACCACCCGATCACCACCGGAGCCGTCACGTGACCAGCTCGCCGCATCTGCTCGCCGACGAGGTGACCGTCGGGTACGGCCGGCAGGTCGTGCTCGACGGCGTCACGCTGCGCATCGACCGGGGCGAGACGGTCGGCCTTCGCGGCCCGTCCGGCTGCGGCAAGTCGACACTGGTCCGGGTCCTGGCGCTCCTGCGCCGCCCCGAGGGCGGCCGGGTCAGCATCGACGGCACCCCGGTCGGCGGTGTGCGCTACGCCGTGCCGGTCGACCTGCGGACCCGCGTCGCCGTGCTCTTCCAGAGCCCTCGCGCCGCCGCCGATCCCCGGCTGAGCCTCGACGACCTGATCGCCGAACCGCTGCGCGCGATCCGAACGCCCGAGCCGGCGGTCCGCGAGCGGGTAGCCGAACTCGCCGAACTCGTCGGCCTCACCCCGGACCTGCGCGGCCGGCGGCCACACGCGGTGTCCGACGGGCAACTGCAACGGGCCTGCCTCGCCCGGGCGCTCGTACACCGCCCCGACTACCTGCTCTGCGACGAGGCCACGGCGATGCTCGACGCCTCGACCCAGGCGCACGTCGCCGCCGTCATCCGCGACTACCAGCGGGCGCAGCGCGCCGGAGTCCTGATCGTCACCCACGATGAGATCCTGCTGAACCGCTGGGCCGACCGGGTCGTCGACCTGGTCGGAACGGCATCGGCCGTGACCTGAGTCTTCTACCGACGCGCTGGCGCGCGGCGCCGATCCGGGTCGACCTTGAGCGCGGATTGAAAACCCGCGAGCGTGATGGTGTCGTGCACAGCGGTAGTCCGTCCTCGGAAACCACACCACCGGTCGCGGGCACACGCTGACGAGGACACGCCCCCGCTTCGCACGTACGGCCCGTCACCCGCACAGCCCATCCGAAATTGGGTTTGTTAGCCAATTTCGGGGGGCGTAGTCGATCGAAGTGGACAACTTGACTCCTGCACAACGACCTCTTCGGTGTGAACTCTCGTCAACCCGGTCGGCTTGAGCTTGATGCGAGGTCAGACGGCCTGCTAGCGCGCCTCCCGGCTCGGTTCGGTTGGCAGCGTTGCTGTACTTCGCTGCTGTACTGCTGGCTTCGACAGCCTGGCCTCCCTGGTCCATCCGAGAAACCGGCGGTGCAGCACGCCGGCCGGGGTCCAAGGCATGTCCTCGGTCGCCTGAACGAGGTAGGACCCGAGGTAGAGTGCCAGCGACACGGGAGCATCCGCATACTCCGCCCGCAGCTCGCGCTTCCGGGTCAGGCAGGGCCAGGGCAGGCCGCAGCCACCGCAGCTCCAGATCGGCATGACCGGGCCGTGGACGGTCACCGCACATCCGTCAGGAAGCGAACGGTGATCGCCCGTGCCTGCCGGCTGGTCGCCCATTCGACCTGCCAGCACGGGTATGGCGTGAGCCGCGCCCACCACGCCCGGCAGCCGCTGCACATGCCGTCCAGCCCTCGGACGTGCGACGCGATGATCGCCTCCTGCTGCCCGCTACTCACTGCTCACCCTCCTGTGGCCAATGGCCACGATTGATCGGTATCCGGTGCCGGGCACGGCAGGGTAGGTCGGCTCCGCAGCGGCAGATATGCCGCCAGAGTTGCCACGACCACACCGGCCGATGCCTGCGGGCGAGAGTCAGCGCGGTGGCCGAGAGGTATTCGTCATACGAGACGCGCCGCACGGCCCCTCCCTCGTTCGAGCACGAGGACGGCTTCCTGCCCTCGAAGCTGAAGGGGACGCGGCGACCAGGCGATACCCGCACCGCCCGCCGCATCCCGTGAGCAAGAAGCTACGGTGGGTCGTGGAGCGGAATGGGTAAGGTTTCTACCCCTGGATCACGAGAGCAGCCCGACCTTGATCGCAAGGTCACGGGCGTCGTCACGGGCGGAACGCGGGCCGTCGAGCAGGTCCAAGGTGATCTGGCGGGCGTACCCGTTGAAGCGGATCGTCTCCGGGGCCGATTCGTACGCCTGCCGGAGGGTCATCACGGCCGCTTCCTTGTCGTCCTTGCCGTAGTGCGCCCGTGCGACCTCGATGAGATGGCGTGCCCGGCGCGGCCTCGACGGGATCGCCGCGGAATCATGACGGCGTGCCTGTCGCACCGCCTCACCTGACTTCTGCAACTCCACCGCCACGGTCACCGCATGAGCGCCCATGATGACCTGTGAGAACGATGTCTGCGGCTGATAGAAGCCCTGCGGCAGGCGCTGCGCCACCCGGTCCGCGCGGTCCCAGTACCGCCAGGCTCGACCTTCCTCACCAGCGCGGGCGGCGGTGTAGGCAGCCTCGAAGTTCAACGCACCCCAAAGCGCCAGGAGGTTCGTGTTGCCGTCGGCGGTGCGCGGCTCCAGCGCCGACAGGAGGTCCAGGGTCACCGCCATCGCGGTGTCCCAGTCACCGGCATCCCGATGTACCTGGCACAGGAACCATCCCGCGCACGCCAGCGCCTCCGGGTCGCCGGACTCCTGTGCCGCCACCATCGCTCGGTCCGCGACCCGCCACAACAACTCGGCGGCGGGTTGGTAGGCAAGAAACATCTGCGTCAGCCCGAACGTCTCGGCCAACAGGGCCTGAGCCTGCCGACGCTCATCACCCTCGTACGCCAACGCGGCGCGCTGCACGTCGCGCAGCATCCCCGGCAACAACCCGCCCAACACCGTGCGGTGATCCGACGCCTGATGACGCGCCCGCCACGCCATCGCAAGCCGCTCCCTCAGGCTCGTCAACGACTCCGGGGAAGCCTCGTCAGAAATCGCGAAGCGGTTCACGGCGTCACGGACGGACGCCAGCGCCGGATGCTCCGGCCCGTTGACGACAGCAGACCGGGCGCTCAACTCCCCGGCCAAGGCAGACACGTCGACCTTGAGAGCACGCGCGATGCGATCCAGCATGTGAATGCGCGGCGGCAAGATGCGATCGGTCTCCACTGCCTTGACCCACTCGGCGCTGCGCCCGACCAACCCCCCGAGCACCGCACGGGTCTTCCCGGACCGCTCCCGGTAGACCTTCAACCGCTGTCCGAAAGTCAACTCCGGCAAGAAATCCATCCCGGACCTCCTCATAGCGCGGGACGCACCGTCGGCGCCCAGGCCGCCGCCACCCAACGCTACCGGCCTGCCTGCCGCCTCATAACCCCTCACACGCCGCGCGTCGCCTTCCACGCCGACGCCCAAAGCCCTGGCCTCCTCGCTTGTAAGTTCGGGGCGCTTCGTGCGGCGACATCCGTCTTCGCACGCGACCTCGGGCGGCGATCCGCACTTCGCCGTCCGCGGCGGTCCTCGTTCGAGGCCAGTGCTGTCACTGTTGCTGTCGACAGTCTGATAGCCGTCATCAAAGCAGCAGGGCTGAGCTGTCTCAACGGTCCACCAGAGTCCATGGACGTCCGGCGCTGCCCGCACCCGTCGTCACCCAGTTGGTCACCCAGCCCAAGCCTCCTTGACCCCAGGCACGCGCGGGGTTCGTATGGCTCTAAGATCCTTCTCTTCGGCAGGTGATACGCCTCCGGAGTCCTCGAAGGCGGATTCGCCATGATCCCTGATCGGACTGATGTAAGCGGCCGCCTGGATAGGGCGCTGGCGGGTGTGGCCGCCACGTTCCAGGGCATGACGGCCCACCGGCAGGAGTCCAACTGCGAGTGTCACTGGGGCAGCGCGGAGGAACTGGCACTGCTCAAGACCCCGGACGTGCCGCTTGACGACGACCTGCTCCGCCGCACGTACTGGACCACAGACTGGCACTACCCCGGCCCGCTGCTGCGCCGGATCCTGCCCCAACTGACCCAGAGCCTCGTGGCGGGCCGCGTAGAGCCAATGGCCGGGATGGAGAGCCTTGGGCTGTTGTTCACCGCCGGCCGCTGGCAGGAGTGGCCCACCGGACAACAGGACGCCCTGCGGGAATTCGTGGACGCCTGGTGGCTGCACGTCCTGGTCGAGCCCGATGCAAAGGTGCCCGCCCATGAGGCCCTAACACTCCTCGCCGAGGCCACCACCAAGCTCGCCCCGTGGTTGGCTATCTGGGCAGAGTTGCTGGTCGACGCGGTGGCGCGGCGGCGGCTGGTCACAGCCGTGGATGAGTGGATGGACGACCTGCTGGGCGATGCGCTCCCTTGGTCGAGTTGGCACAACGAGGACACGTGGTGCCCGACGCTGTCGCTGTGGGTGCTACGACACGCGCCGGCCGTACTGCGGGAGCACGACGCGTCGATCGAATTACACGACTACATCCGGCTGCTTGTCCTACCCTACGCCGATCGGTGGGACCGATAATCGCGGCGGCGACCGTGCTGTGGGTCCAACCCCACCCCGCTGACCTTGCCATCCCGTCTGCCGCCGACCCGCCCTCCTGGGGGGTGGGCTGCTCCTCGGACTGGCCAGCGCCGCGACGGACGGACCGAGCGCTTCTCAGCCGTCGGCGCCGTCGAGCAGCGCGCGCCGTAGCGCCAGCCGGTGCTCCCGACGGATCTCCGCCTCCCGGTACCGACGCCGGTCCCCGTCGGTCTCCGGCAGCAGCGGCGGCACCGTACGGGGCTGACCGTCGTCGTCGATGGCGACCATGACCAGGTGGGCGGTGGCCACGTCGGTGGGCGGCACCGCACGGTCCCACCGGTCGGCGGTCACCTTGACGGCCACCTCCATCGAGCTGCGGCCGGCCCAGGTGATCCGGGCGTCGACGTGCACGACGTCGCCGACCCGTACCGCGCGCAGGAACGCGGTCTCGTCGATGGCGGCGGTCACCGCCGGCCCGTCGGAGTGCCGGGCGGCGACCACACCGGCGACGGAGTCAATGAGGTTGAGGATCCGGCCGCCGTGCACCGTACCCATCAGGTTGGTGTGGTGCTGGTCCATGATCTGCGACAGGGTCAGGTGCGACGCCGACGGCGCTCGGCCGGCGATCGTGGTGGTGTCGTGCACAGCGGTAGTCCGTCCCTCGGGAAACCACACCGCCGGGTCGCGGGCACACGCTGACGAGGACGCGCCACACGCACGGCCCGTCACCCGCTCAGCCCACCCGCGAGGCCGACGGCAGCGCACACGGTTGTGTACGCGGCGCCGGCAGGTCTTCGGACTCGCGGGCCTGACCGGTCGCGCCGGTCCCCTACTGGCCGTCGCTTCCCAGGCCTGCTGGCCCAGTGCTGATGACGGCGGTCGTTCCCACTCACCGCTGCGGGGCAGCCCCGGATTTCCACCGGGTTCCCTCTTACGACGCCCAGTCGGTCACGACGGGGCGAACCAGCGCCGTCGGCAGCATAGCTGGCCAGGGATTCCGTCCATTCGGCGCGGCGTGCTGCGGCGGCACGGCGTCCTCATCGTCAACTTTTGCCATCTGAGGAAAAAGATCGCCACCTCTTGAAAAAAGTCTCACGGCGGTGAGGATATTCAAATGCGTCGTCTCCCTCAGACTTGCGGGCGGGTGGTCTCGGGCCTCCTCGCGCTCCTCCTCGCCTCGGCGGTCGCCCTCCTCGCGTCCGCCCAACCCGCCGCAGCTCACGGGACTCTCGCCATGTCCACGCCAGCGAGCGGCGCCACGGTGAACGAGCCGTTGACGTCGGTGCGGCTCTACTTCACCGAGAAGGCCGCCGCCAACGCGTTCTTCACGATCACCGCACCGGGCGGCGTCCGGGTCGACAACGGCTGGTCGTACGGGGAGCCGAAGCCGCTGGACAAGCCGGTGCGGGAGTACTTCCTGGTCAACGGACAGTTCGAGCCACGGGAGTACACGACGGGGTTCCCCGTGGTGGTGCCCGTCTCCCACCTGCCGGCCAAGGGCCAGTACTCGGTGAGCTACCTGTCGGTCGCCTCGGACGGCGACACCGTGCGGGGCACGTTGACCTTCCGCTACAACGGGCGGGTGACGGCAGCGCCGCAGGGGTGGAGTGCGCCGTCGACGCAGCCGGACCCGGCGCTGGTGGCCGCCACCGAGCAGCACGGATCATCTGGGCAGGGCTCAGCGGTTCCGACCACCGCAGTCGAGTCGGCGGCCCCGCCGTCCGCGGCTGCGGCGGCCCCGCCGACCGGGTCGAGCGATGAAAGCGGCCCCGGAGCACTGGCCTGGGCCGGCTTGGCGGTGGCGGTCGGGGCGGTGGCCGGGTTCTTCTTCTGGCGTCGCCGATCGGCTTCCACAGGCAGAGCCACCGGCCGGGGCCGTACCTCGTCGGCGACCTCCGGTCGACGCGGCGGCGGTGCCCGTACCACGAACAAGGCCGCCGCGGGCAAGGCCAGCGGCGGCAAGGCCAGCGGTGCCAGGGCCAGCAGTGGCAGGGCCAACGGTGGCACGGTCGGCGCGGCGACCGTGGCGCAGACCACGGGCGACAAGCGGCGACCCACCACCGTGCCGGCGGCACGCAAGAGCAACGCGGTCGTCACGGCCCGCACGGGCGTCGCAGTCGATTCGACGGCGACCGATCAGGCGGCGAAGGCCTCCGCCACCACGGACGGCGCGCCGACGGTCGACCCCGACCCGAGGCCCGACGCGGACCTCGCCGCCGTGACACCCGGGTCCCGGCTGAGCAACACCCATCTGGCGCTGCTCGTCGGTGGGCTGGTGATCGCCCTGCTGGCCGGGTTCGGGTTGGCTCGCGTCGGGACCGGCGACGAGAGCCCGACGGGCGGCACCGCCCGACAGGCCGCGGGTGGTCCGCCTGCCCCGGGGCAGGCGGAGTCCGCGACCGACGGGCACCAACACCCGGCGGGCACCGGGCCGCACACGCATCGCGGTGACGGCGCAACGGGCGACACGCTGGCGACCGGGACGACGGTCAGCGCCGGTGGGTACGCCCTGCAACCGTTGGAGCGGTCCCAACCGCTTGGTGTACGCGCGGACTACCGTTTCCGCATCGTCGGGACCGACCGGCAGCCGGCGACGCGTTTCGCTGTCGTACACGACAAGCCGTTGCACCTGATCGTGGTGGGCCGCGACCTGTCCGGCTACCAGCACCTGCACCCGACGATGGCGCCCGACGGCACCTGGAGCGTCCCGGTGACGCTGGCCCGGCCCGGCGGCTACCGCGTCTACGCGGACTTCTCCGTCACCGCGACCAACGGCACACAGGTCCCTCTCGTGCTGGGCGTCGACCACACCGTGCCCGGCGCGCACACCCCGACCGCGCTGCCGCCGGTGCAGGCCCAGGCGACGGCCGGGCCGTACGCGGTGTCGATGAACGGCACCCCGACGGTGGGAGTGACGGCGCCGATGCACTTCCAGGTCAACGCACCCGCGCTGGAGCGGTACCTCGGCGCGTACGGGCACCTGGTCGTCGTCCGGGAGGGCGACCTCGGGTACGTGCACGTCCACCCCGAGCTGGAGCTGGTCGACGGGTCGGTCAAGTTCTGGCTGACCGCCCCGAGTTCGGGCCGGTACCGGGCGTTCTTCGACTTCCAGGTCGCCGGCAAGGTGCACACCGCCGAGTTCACGATCAACGTGCCCTGAGACCGGAACTTTCTCCCTGCTGCGGCCGACCATCCAGCCAGCAGCAATCAACGGAGGAAGAACACATGCGCACCACCAGCCCGCTCGGTTCACGCCGCTCGGCCACCGTCCTCGCCGCCGCCATCCTGGCGGTGGGCGCCGCGGGTTGCGGCGCGTCCGACTCTTCGTCGGCAGCGCAGCCGAGCCCGTCCGTGTCGGCCTCGGCAAACCCGGACGCCGGTGTGATCGGCATTCGTGACCCGTGGGTCAAGGCGGCCGACAAGGGGATGACGGCGGCCTTCGGGACGCTGGTCAACGAGGGCGACAGCGATGTCACCCTCACCAGCGCCACGACCTCGGTGTCGCCGATGGAGCTGCACGAGATGGCCATGAAGGACGGCACGATGGTCATGCGGCAGAAGCAGGGCGGCATCGTGATCAAGGCCAGGGGCACGCACGCGTTGGAGCCCGGTGGCGACCACCTCATGCTGATGAACCTCACCAAGCCGGTCCAGGCCGGTGACGAGGTGACCTTCACCCTGACCTTCGCCGACGGCAGGACCCAGCAGTTCCGCGCGGTGGCCAAGCCGTTCACCGGCGCGCAGGAGAGCTACGCCCCCGGGCACGGCGAGCCCATGCCCGGCATGAGCGCTACGCCGGGGATGAGCATGAGCCCGGCATCGTGACCGAGACGTCACCCGTCCGGCCGGTGAGCAGGCGTGGCCTGCTCACCGGCGGGGCTCTCGCCGTCGGCGGTGCCGTGGCCGGCGGGGCCACGATCGCCGCGACCCGTGCCGGGCAGACCAGGCCACCGGCGGCGAGCGCTGCCGACACGACGCTGGCGGCGACCGTCGGCGGCCTGGTCGAGCCGTTCCACGGCGCCCGGCAGGCCGGGGTGGCCACCGAACCGCAGGCCCACGCGGCATTCGTCGCGTTGACCCTGCGGGCCGGCACCGACCGGGCCGCGCTGGGGCGGATGCTGCGGCTGCTCACCGACGACGCGGCCCGGCTCAGCCGGGGCCAACCCGCTCTGGCCGACACCGAGGCCGAACTCGGGCTGCTGCCGGCACGACTGACGGTGACCTTCGGCTTCGGGCCCGGCCTGTACCGGGCCGCCGGCGTCGACGACCGGCGGCCCGCCTCGGTGGTCGATCTGCCGTCGTTCCGCGTCGACCGGCTCCAGCCGGCCTGGTCCGGCGGTGATCTGCTGTTGCAGATCTGCGCGGACGACGCGATCACCGTCGCCCACGCCCAACGAGTCCTGATCAAGGACAGTCGGCCCTTCGCCACCGTCCGCTGGGTCCAGCAGGGCTTCCGGCGCAGCCCCGGCGTCGAGCCGGGCGGCCACACCCAACGCAACCTGTTCGGCCAGCTCGACGGCACCGCCAACCCCCGGCCCGGCACACCGCTGGACACCGCCCTCTGGGTGCCGGACGGCCCGGCGTGGCTGCGCGACAGCACCACACTGGTGGTGCGGCGCATCAGCATGAACATGGAGACCTGGGACCTGCTCGGCCGCACCGATCGCGAACTCGCCGTCGGACGGCGGCTCGACACCGGCGCTCCCCTCACCGGCACCGCCGAGCACGACGAGCCCGACTTCGCCGCCACCGGCCCCGACGGGCTCACCGTCATCCCCGACTTCTCGCACCTGACCCGGGCGCATGTCACCGACGACCGGCTGAAGATCCTGCGCCGGCCCTACAACTACGACGGGGTGCCGACCGCCCAGGGCCACGCCGACAGCGGGTTGATCTTCACCTCGTACCAGGCCGACATCGCCAGGCAGTTCCTGCCCATCCAACGCCGGTTGGCCGACCGGGACCTGCTCAACGAATGGACCACGCCGATCGGGTCCGCCGTCTTCGCCATCCCACCCGGATGTCCACCGGACGGTTGGATCGGCGAGCAGGTGCTCGGATGATCACGCCAACCGGAGACTCGTCATGACCGTGCCGCCGTCCCGCCCCACCGCCGTCCGGCTCGGCGCGGCGGTGCTCGCCGTCATCGTGGCACTGCTCGTCCCGGCCGCCCCGGCCTGGGCGCACAACTCGCTCAAGTCGGCGACGCCGGCCCGGGACGCGACAGTGCCGAGCGCACCGCCCGAGGTCACCCTCGAATTCATGCAGCCGCTCGACCCGACGTTCACCACCATCGTGCTCACCGACGCCGCCAGGCGGAAGCTCGCCACCGGCGACCCGGTGGTCGTCGGGGTGAAGAGCACGGTCCAGGTGACCGACCCACTGCCGAACGGGACGTACACGGTCGCCTACCGGGTCGTCTCCGCCGATGGGCACCCGGTCCAGGGGTCGTACTCGTTCACGGTGGCCGACCCGGCGTCCAGCGCCGCGCCGGTCGCCGACCCCGGTACGTCGGCCGCCGCCCCGTCCGCCGTCGGCGCGGTGAAGACCGATGGCGGCCCGGGTGCGGGCGTGCTCGTCGCGGGTGCCGTGCTGGCCGCTCTCGTCGTGGTGGCGGCTGGGCTGCTGTGGCGGCGGGCCGCCCGTCGCTGACCCGACCCGCTCTCGCCTCTCCGGCACCCGTCGGAAGCTGATCCGCGAGGGCCGGTCACAGTGGTCAGACCACCGTCTGTTTTGTGGTCGGCAAGGCGTCGACCATCGACTTCTGCACGTTGATCGTGTCCGCGATGATCTCGTGGGGCGTGTTGGCCATCCACTGCATCACCGAGATGTCCTCGAAGCGCGGGTGCCGGAACATCTCCAGGAACACCAGCGGTTCGTCGCCGGTGTTCTCGATGTAGTGCCCGTACGCGAACGGCACGTAGCCCACGTCGCCGGCCTGGAAGTCGAACGTCCGGGCGGCGGCCTGGGCCGCGAAGACGCCCATCCGACCGGTGCCGGAGATGTAGTACTGCCACTCGTCGGTGGTGGGGTGCCAGTGCAGCTCGCGCATTCCCCCGGGCTCGACCTCGACGAGGGCGGCGGCGGTGGTCACGGACGCGGCGAAGTTGGTCGAGTCGGTGACCCGTACCGTCCCGCCGCGGAAGCGTTGCGGGGTCTGGGCGGTCATCCGGTGTTTGAAGCTGCGCGGGATGTCACCGGTGGGGCTGACCACCCGGTCCTGTTGCAGGGGCGGTGGAACGTCGCCCTGGAAGATGTACTTCTCCCGCTCGGGCAGGTTCTCCATCTGTTCCATCGTCCAGCCGAAGTTCTTGGCGAGGATGTGCCGGGGCGTGTGGGCGAAGAAGTCGCTGAGCAGGAAGGTGTTGTTCTCCGAGAACGCCCCGTCGTTGAAGACGAGCAGGAACTGCGCGCCCTCGTCCAGCGCCTGGATGTTGTGCGGTACGCCCTGCGGAAAGAACCACAGGTCGCCCTCCTTCACGTCCTCGATGAAGTTGCGTCCCTCGTGGTCGACCGCGCTGATCCGGCAACTGCCGCTGAGCATGTACGCCCACTCCGACTGCTGGTGCCAGTGGATCTCGCGGTACCCGCCCGGCTCCAGACCGAACTGGACGCCGGCCAACTGGGTGGCGATCGGCAGATCCCGGGCGGTGACCTCGCGGGTCCAGCCACCCTTCTCCACCCGGGTGTGCGCCTGGGAGAACGAGAACTTCAGATTGGGCACCAGTCGACTGTCGGTCGTCGGCGGCACCACCAGATCGGGATTCTGCCGCTCAAGTTCGATGTTGCGGCCCGGGATGGGCGGGCCGCCCTGGTCGCCACGTCGCGGCTGGGGGTCGCTGTTCGCCATGATCGCTGTCTCCTCACTCCGGTTGGGCCGGCTCGGGCGCGGACACGGATCCGCCTCGCAGGCGTGCCCGGGACGGCAGCCCCAGCAGGGTGCGTACCGAGGACCATCCGTACTGGACCGCGATCGCGGCGGGAACCGCCACCGCCGTCGCCACCACCACCAGGCGGGTCCACGGCGGAGCGTGGCCACCCGCCCCGGTGCTGGCGAACACGACAAGAGTAAGCAGTACGACCCGGAGCCGGTGCACGCCCGGAAGCCCGGTCCGCCCCGGGTGCTCGCGCCGATCATTGGCTGTCGAGTAGCAGTCGGGCCGACGCGTTGCGCTGCGCGGCAGCCAACGATCAAGGGGCGGCGTGGAGTGGACCATGCTTTCGATGATCGGGGCCGGGCCGGCGCCGTCGCATCACGTGATCGCGCCATTCCGGCACATCGAATCCCGGACGGGGTGGGCCATTCGGCGCAAGCAAGCCGGTTCGGCGATCTGGTCGCCCGCCTCTGCCGCCATGGCTAGGCTCGGTCCCAGGACGGCATTTCGACGCGCCGGGTAACCACCGGGGAGAACGCCATTGTCCGAATCATCCTTCAACGCCGGAGCGACCCCGGCTGACGACATCGCCGCCGACGCCGAGCAACGACAACGGTGGCTGTTCGCCGTGGCGGATCAGCTCCGGCTCGACGGGCGCGGCCAGGCTGCACTGCGCGTCCTGGCAGTGGAGATCGCCGCGAATGACCGCGGTGAGCGACACCGTGCCCTGCTGCTCGGTCGCCTGGCACAGATCGCGGCGCTGGAGCCACCGTCGATCGCCCTCGCGGGCCTACGGGAGTCGCTGAACCAACGGCTGGACGCGCCGAGCCGAGCCACTCTGCTTGCCGTCATCGCCACCATCGCTGCCCGCACCGGACATCCGGACGCCGATGCCCTGCTGCGCGAGGCGGGCACCGCGCACGCCACATCCGGCGACCGGTCATCCGCCCGCCACCTCGCCCTCGGGCGGGCCGCCCGCGCGCTGTCGCACGGGGACCTGCCCGGCGCGCACGCCGTCCTGACGGCTATGGACCCGGACGCCAGGGCGGCCCGACGGGACGCCACCCCGGTCCGAGCCGAAGGAATCCTGGTGCAGCTCGGCCTGGGCCGGCACCAGGACGCCCGGACGGCGACCGGTCAGGCCTTCGACGACACGACGTCGAGCGGTACGCCGTTCAGCGGCACCCTGACCGCCCTGGACTGCCTGCGGATGGTCGCGGTGGGCGAGCTGCCCGAGGCTGCCGCCCTCGCGGCCACCAGGCTCGGATCCGATTCGCTGAACATCAGCCAGGAGACACGTGCCCTGCTGGTCACTGTCATCGCGGAGGTGCACCACCGCCGGGGCGATCACCACGCGGCGCGCGCCGTCCTCCGGGCCTGCCTCGCCCGGAGACGGTGGCCGGACAGTACGGTGTGGACTCCCGCCCTCTGCGTCGCCGTGCGCGATCCGGACCTCAGCGAGCCGTCGAGCCTCCTCGACAGCATCGTCGCCGACCTGCACCGGTCGGTGCGGTCGCTCCTGCCGGTGCCGCAGTTCGGCCCCCGCCTGGTCCGCGTGGCGGTGGCCGCCGGCGACACGCAGGCGGCCCGCCGGGTCACCGAACTTGTCGCACTGGTGGCCACACGGACTCCGGTCCCGCTGTGGCAGGCACTGGCGGACCAGACCAGAGGGCTGCTCGATCGCGACCCCGACGCACTCCGGTCGGCGATCGCCGGGCTGCGTACCACCACCGCGTGGCCGGCCCTGGCCGACGCGTTGCTCGACCTCGCCAACAACCCTCGGCTGCATCCGACCGAGGCGTGGGACGCCGCGCACGAGGCGGCTGCCCTCTACGCCCGTATCGGCGCGCCGGGCGACCAGGCGACCGCCGACCGGCGATGCGCCGAACTCGCGGCCACCCCACGCCGTCGGTCGTCGGCCGACGAGTCGCCGCGCACCGGCATCGACGCGCTCACGCCCGCCGAGGAGCGGGTGGCCGAGATGCTCGCCGCCGGTGCCACCAAGAAGGAGGCGGCCGGGCACCTCTTCGTCTCGTTCCACACGGTGGACACCCAGCTCCGATCCATCTACCACAAGCTGGGTATCAACAACCGGATGCAGCTGGTGCGAGCCTGGGACCGGTACAAGTCGATAATCGGCTGATGACCGAGCCATCCGACCTGACCCCGCTGGCCGAAGGCGTGGAGTGCGAATTCATGTACTCCTACGAGTCGCGGGCGCCCGAGCCCGCGTACACCGATCTCGGGATCGCGACCACGCGCATCGGCGGCGGTGTCGCCCTCGCGATGCGCAACGACCCCTCCGGTGGGTACTGGAGCAAGGCGCTCGGCTTCGGCATCACCGAGCCGTTCACCGCGCGGACCCTGGACGGTGTCCTGGACTTCTACCGGGAGCAGGGCGTCGCTCAGGCCGTCCTCCAGCTCGTCCCGGCGGTGCTGCCCGCGGGCTTCGACGGGATCGCCGCGGCACGCGGGCTCGAAGCGGGGAGCACCTGGGTCAAGCTCGCCGCCCGGCCCGGTGACGTCGCCGCGGCCCCGACCCGCCTGCGGGTCGGCCCGGTGCCGACGGCCGAGGCGGAGCGCTGGGCGAACGTGCTGCTCTCCGGCTTCGGCATGCCGGCCGGTGGGCTCACCGACATGCTGACGGCGACAGTGGGCGAGCCGGCCTGGCGACCGTACGCGGCGTGGGACGACGCGGAGCTCGTGGCGGGCGGCAACCTGTTCCTGCACGACGGGGCCGCGTCGCTCAACGCCGCCGCGACGGCACCGGGTCACCGCGGCCTCGGTGCGCAGTCGGCGCTGATCGCCGCCCGCGCCCGAGCCGCGGCCGAAGCCGGATGCCAGTGGCTGTTCGCCGAGACCGGGAAGCCCGCACCCGGTACGCAGAACCCGTCGCTGAACAACATGCGCCGCGCCGGGATGGTGCCGCTCTACGAACGCCGTAACTGGGTCTGGCGGTCAAGTCCCTGACGTGGCCGTCACTTCTCGCTGTCCAGCAGGTCCATCATCGGCGCCGCATACCGCTGGCCGGAGGCGGCACCGGCCGGCACGGCACGCTCGATCTCCTCCAGCGTCTCCTGATCCAGCGTCAGGTCGGCTGCGGCCAACGACTCGGCCAGCCGATCCCGCCGCCGCGCGCCGACCAACGGCACGATCTGCTCGCCCTGCGCGGCCACCCAGGCGATCGCGACCTGACTCGTGGTCGCCCCCAGCCGCTGGGCGACCCGGCCGAGCGCGTCCACCAGGCGCAGGTTGGCGGCCAGGTGCTCGCCCTGGAACCGTGGGCTGTTCGCCCGGAAGTCCGTGCCGGTCAGCTCACGGTCGGCCGACCAGTGCCCGCTGAGCAGACCTCGGGACAGCACACCGTAGGCGGTCAGGCCGATGCCCAGCTCGCGCAGCGCCGGCAGGATCGTGGCCTCCGGCCCACGGGACAGCAGCGAGTACTCGATCTGGACGTCACTGATCGGTGCCACCGCGGCGGCCCGACGGATGCTGTCCGCGCCCACCTCGGAGAGGCCGATGTGCCGGATGTAGCCGGCCTGCTGCATGTCGAGCAGCGCGCCCACGGTCTCCTCGACCGGCACCTGCGGGTTCAGCCGTGACGGCCGGTAGATGTCGATGTAGTCGGTGCCCAACCGGCGCAGCGAGTACGCCAGCCGGTCCTTCACCGCCGCCGCCGACACGTCGTACGGTGCCGCCTGGAACCCGCCGTCCGGTGTCCGGCGCGCGCCGAACTTGACGCTGACCACCATCTCCTCCCGGCGACGCTCCCGCAGCACCCGGCCAATCAGCATCTCGTTGTGGCCCGACCCGTAGAAGTCGGCGGTGTCGACCAGGTTCACACCGGCGTCGATCGCCGCGTGCAAGGTCGCGACGCTTTCCGCCTCGTCGGCCGGCCCGTACAGGTCCGACATGCCCATCGCGCCGAGCCCGATGACCGACACTTCCGGCCCGGAGGCACCCAACCGTCGCCGTCGTAGACCCGTCATGTTCCTCGTCTCCTTCGGTCGTCGTCGCGGTGCGTCCTGCTGTCGGGGCACCGATGTGTACGCTGTGTCCATATAACCACCACGAAGACACTCTGTCCATATAACCGGAGGACCAGTGGCTCAGCTCACCCCGGATGCGAACACGCCACCCCGGCGTGGCCGTGGCCGCCGACCCGCCGACCAGGTACGCGCGGAGATCCTCACGGCCGCCGGAGATCTGCTGCTGGCCGAGGGCATGGCCGGCTTCACCATCGAGAAGGTCGCCGCCAAGGCCGGGGCGAGCCGGATGACGATCTACAAGTGGTGGCCCTCCAAGGGGGCACTCGCCCTGGACGGCTACTTCACCGTGGTCGCGCCCACGCTGGCCTTCACCGACACCGCCGACATCGTCGCCGACCTGACCAACCAGCTCGTCGCCTTCGTCCACCTCGTGCGCGACACCCCCGCCGGGCGGGTTATCGCCCACCTCATCGCGCAGGCGCAGACCGACCCCGAGCTGGCCGACGCCTATCGGCAGCGCTACTCGGGACCCCGCCGGGCGCTCGCCGTGGAAGCCCTCACCCGAGCCATGGCCCGCGGGCAGCTACGCGCCGACATCGACCCGGAGTCCGTGGTCGACCAACTCTGGGGCGCCTGCTACCACCGGCTCCTCGTCCCCGATCTGCCGCTCACCGAGGACTTCGCCCGCACCCTGGTCGACAACCTCGTCCGCGGGCTGCGCTGACCGGCCGACCGCCGCCTCGCGTCGCGGGGCTCACTCGGGCGGCGTGGCCCCCGACTGCTCACTGACCATGTACGACGCGTACCAGTCGGGCCAGTTCTCGTCCCGCTGGCCGGTGCGCTCCTCGTGCTCGCCGTGGGCGGCAGCCGCGCGTCGCATCGCGCTCGCCAGGTCGGTCGCGGAGCCGAACGACGTCAGCCCACTCTCGATCCGACCCGGAAGCCTGTTCGTGATCTCCTGCATCAGCCAGGTGTTGCCGTCCGGGTCGCGGAACGTGGCGCGCGAGACGTAGCTACGCCGTTCCGGGTCCAGCCCGTCGACCGGGCCGGCCGGGCTGACGTGGAAGACGCCGCCGACCTCGACCCCGGCGGAGACCAGGGCGTTCCGGGTCGCCTCGATGTCGGACACGACGAGGTAGGCCATGGCCGAGCCGGGGGCCGCTGGCGTGAGCCCGGGGCCGAACTGCACGGAGCACCCGGAGCCGTGCGGCGTCAGCTGGACGATGCCCGGCGGTGTCTGGTCGAGGCGCCACCCGAGGCGTACGTAGAACGCCTTCGCGCGGTCGACGTCCGACACCGGGATGACGATCACCTCCAGCTTCATGTCGACGCCCTCGACGCCCGACATGCCGCTCGCGTCGCCCTGAGCACTCTTCGGGCTCATCGCTGCCCCTTCCCGATCACCACGGAACCGCCTGCGTCTCTGCGGGATGCCGCGTTCCCGACATCAGCCGGACGACACCTTCCCGGCCCTACGCACCCCGGCAAGGCGGCCAGACGAGAAAATGACGGCTCTCCGACGTCACGGTTCGACGAGGTCCTCGTCGTCCAGCACCGTCGCCGAGTCACGCGCCGTCGTGCGGAACCGCTGCTGGTAGGCCCGTGGCGACACTCCGACCCGGGCCAGGAACATCCGGCGCAACGTCTCCGGGCTGCCGATGCCGACCTGTTGGGCGCAGGCGGTGACCGACTGACCCGCGTGCAGCAGGCGGATGGCCGCATCGACCCGCACGCCCTCCACGTACTTGCTGGGGCTGCTGCCCAACTCCTGCCGGAACAGCCGGGAGAGGTGACGCGGGCTGACATGAGCCCGGCTGGCGAGGGCGGTCACCGAGTGGTCGCCGGCCGGGTCCGCCGCCACCGCGTCAGTCACCTGTCGCAGCACCGGGGTGCCCGGTCGGGGCAGGGCCAGCGAAGGGCTGAACTGCGACTGACCGCCGGGCCGTTGCAGGAACACGACAAGTGACTGCGCGACCGACCGGGCGATCTCCTCGCCATGGTCGCGCTCCACCAGGGCCAGCGCGAGGTCGATGCCCGCGGACACCCCGGCGGACGTGAAGATCGTCCCGTCCTGCACGAAGATGGCATCGGGCTCCACCCGCACCCGCGGAAACGCGGCAGCGAGCAGTCGGGCGTGCTGCCAGTGCGTCGTCGCGCGCCGGCCGTCCAGCAGGCCGGCGCCAGCCAGCACGAAGGCACCGGTGCAGACCGAGGCCGTACGAGCGGCCCGGCGTGACAGAGCCGCCGCGGCGGCGGTGAGTTCAGCACTGATCGGGCTCGTCGGGAGCGCATCGCCGCCGACCACGAGGGCGGTCCCGACGTCGGTCGCCGAGTCGACGTCGCCGTCCACGGGGACGCGCATACCCGTCGAGGCGCGCACCGCGGCGCCGTCGCTGGAGCGCACCTCCAGCTCGTACCGTGCGCCGAACCTGGCGGCCTCCGCGAAGACCTCGAACGGTCCGGCCAGGTCGAGCAGCTTCATGCCGTCGAAGACCAGAGCCGTCACCCGGTGCGACTCTGCCGCCCGACTCCCCACAGCCTCGACCCCCTTCACCCATGTCCCGATCTGAGGGAAGCATGGCAGATGGGACGGGGCGCTGGTCGGTCCGCTCGGGTGACGCTTGACGCATCGGAGCCCGGCCGGGCTCCCGGACCGACAGGAACCTCCATGAGCCAGACGATCGCCGGCATCGAGATCCCCGACTCGCGGCTCGCCAACGACGCCACCGAGCTCGTCCGCCAGGCCACCGACGACCTGCTGTTCCATCACTCCCGGCGGGTCTTCGTCTTCGGCTCGCTCCAGGGTCGGCGGCTCGGCCTGAGGGCCGACCCCGAGCTGCTCTACGTGGGCGCGATGTTCCACGACCTGGGGCTGACCGAACGCTACCGCCGCGACGATCAGCGCTTCGAACTCGACGGCGCGGACGAGGCACGCCGCTTCCTCCGGTCGAACGGCATCGGCGAGCACGAGGCGCGGCTCGTGTGGGAGGGCATCGCCCTGCACACCACACCGGAGGTCCCGTACCGCCTGGAGCCCGAGGTCGCCCTCGTCACCGCGGGGGTCGAGACGGACGTGCTCGGCATCGGATACCACGCGTTGTCACCCGCCGACATCGCGGCGGTCACCACGGCGCACCCGCGGCCGAACTTCAAGCGAGCCATCGTCGACGCGTTCGCCGACGGCTTCCGGCACCGGCCGGACACCACCTTCGGCACCGTCAACGGCGACGTGCTGGAACACCGGGTGCCCGGCTACCGCCACATCGACTTCGTCCGGGTCATCGAGGAGTCCGCCTGGCCCGAATGAGGCCCGGGGCCCTAGACCTGCGGGTGGCCGAAGAGACCGGGAAGGCCGCCGGTGTGCAGGAAGATCACCCGGTCGCCGTGCGGGAAGCTGCCGGCCAGCAGCGCAGCCATCGCCCGACCGGTGTATGTGGGGTCCAGGAAGACCCCCTCGTCGCGCGCGGTCGTCTCCAACGCCGCCCGTGCCGCGTCGGTGAACGTGCGGTACCCGGCGCCCACCTGGGAGCCGTCGATCCGCAGCGCGTCCGGCTCGACCTCGCCGACGAGCAGCCCGGCGACAGTCGCGCGCGGGTCGGGCACGGCCCCGACACTCACCCCGATCACCCGCTCGGCACCCAGTTCCCGTACGAGGCCGGCCATCGTCCCACCGGAGCCGAGCGCGACCACGACCTCGGCCGCCTCGACGTCCGGCACCTGGGCGCGCAGCTCCCGACCGCAGTCCACGTAACCCTGGGTGGACGCGGGCGAGGTGCCGCCGAACGGGATGAGGTACGCCGATCGCGTCTCCGCCTCGTGCGCCACCACCTCGGCGAGCGGTCGGTGCCCGCCCCAGACGATCTCGGCGCCGGCAAGCCCGTCGAGCAGCAGGTTGCCGCGCTGGTCGTCCGGGGGCGGGCCGTCGAGCACCAGCACGCAGGCGAGGCCGAGCCGGGCCGCCGCCGCGGCGGTGAGCCGGGCGTGGTTGCTCTGCGGCGCACCGGAGGTGATCACGGTGGTGGCGCCGACGGCGAGCGCCTCGGCGCAGGTGTACTGCAACTTGCGGATCTTGTTGCCGCCCCCGCCGAGGCCGTTGAGGTCGTCACGCTTGAACCAGAGCTCGGCCAGGCCCAGCCGGGCGGCGAGCCGGGGCGCGGCCTCCAGCGGAGTCGGCCAGGTGCCGAGGGAAACGGGGGCGATCATCCGTGCAGCTAATCACCCCACTGCCCCGCGCGCAGCACCTGGCCGACAGTGGCAGGCGACGCGTCAGCCCCGACGGGCTGCGGCACGCGGGAGCGGGCCAACGTCCGAGTGGCGACCGGGCCGGAGCGCCGCGTGCCGCTGCCCAGGTCCGGCGCCGTCGCGGGCGGCGAGCGCATCCGCCACCGCGCCGGTGGCGAAACCGTAGATGGACTTGTGCACCATGTCGATGGCGAGTTCCGCACGTGGCCAGGTCAACGGGGGCGCTCCGACACCGGTGGCGTTCTCCAGGATCTGGTCGCTGGTCAGGCGCACCGCCGTGAACATTCCCGACGCCCAGGTGCCGCGCAGGCCGGCCTGCGCCATGACGCTTCGCAGCACGCCGACCAGCGCGCCCTGCCCGTAGTGCATCGCCAGGTTCTGCCACCGCGGCTGCTCCCGCGGACCTTCCGGCAGGCCAGTCAGCCGTGCCAGCACCCGGGCCGGCACGTACGAGTCGGGTCGGCCTGTCACCCGTTGCTCGACCTTCTCGGCGGCCGTCATCACGGCTGCCCCCACCAGACCCGCCACCACTCCCTGCCACACCGCTCTCTTCAGCATGGTGGACGCCCTACCCAGCGAACGGGCACTCACACCCGCACCCAGCCTCGCGCGGGCGCCGGTCCTGATCCCGGAGGACCTGCGTGGTTTGTGTCCGCTTGTCGTGGGTAGGTTGATTCTCGGGTCAAGACACGCGCCCTTCGATGGTCAACCCTGCCTCGCGCCACCCGCGCCGGGTGGGCACCCTCGTCGATGGCGGAGGCAGCGCGTGACGGACCGGATTCCTCTTCCGCAGCCACCACCGCACGGCCGTGTCCTCAGCGCGGCCCGGGTGGCGCCGCACCGTGCCGTCCGCGACTCCGGGTACGTCCCACCTCCCCCACTAAGGAGAGAGATGTTCAATCCCCTGGACCACAAAGGAATCCCGCTCGACGGTCAGATCCGCAACTGGCGTGAACTGAACGTCGAGCCGATCGACCCGGAGGCGGTCGATCCGTACACCCGGTGCCGGATCATCACGATGAACGGCATCGAGGTCGAGGCGATCAACTTCTCGCACCAGTTCGCCCGGAACTGTCCGGACCAGGAGGTTCGCCGGCAGCTCGCCTATGTCCGGTACGTGGAGAGCCAGCAGCAGCGGGTGGTGAACTGGCTGCTTCCCGGCGTCGCCAGCGTGCTCGAGACGACACTGGGCTACGAACAGGTGGCCGTCGACCTCACCGCCTGGGTGGCCCGACACGAACCCGACCCCTACCTCAAGCAGGCGTACGAGTTCGGCGTGCTGGAGGACTTCGACCACCTGTACCGCTACGCCAACCTCTACGAGATGGTCGAACGGCGTAAGGCGGAGAAGATCGTCAACGGTCTCACCGAGGTCATGCCGGGTCGGCCGACCATTCAGGAGCACCGGCACCCCTTCGACGAGGTCCGCACCCCGTACGACCGCAACTCCGTGGACCCGCGCTCGAAGCTGCACGCGTTGACGATCCTCTCGGCCGAGCAGCAGGTGATGTTCTACTACATGAACGTCGGCCCGCAGTACATGGAACCGATCGCGCGCCAGCTCTACCAGGAGATCAGCCTCATCGAGCAGGAGCACGTCACCCACTACGAGTCACTGCTGGACCCGGGCGAGAACTGGTGGGAGCGGCTGCTCACCCACGAGTACAACGAGTGCTGGCTCTACTACTCCTTCCTGCAACAGGAGAGCGACCCCCGGATCAAGGCGGTCTGGGAGCTGCACCTGCAGATGGAGCTGGCTCACCTCCAGCAGGCCGCCGACCTGTTGCGCCGGCACGACGGCAGGGAACCCGAGGAGATCGTCGGCACGGCCGGGTTGCCGGAGCCGCTGACCTTCGAGCCCAACAAGGACTACCTGCGCCACCTGCTGGCCACTCAGATGGACCTCACCAAGCTGGGTGAGGGCTACGTCCGTGAGGCCCACGAGCGTTTCGAGTGGATGCAGGAGCAACTGCACGACGGCCAGAAGCCGCCGAGCGAGCAGGTCATCGACATGCACCGGGAACGCTTCGGCGACGAGTACCGCATGGAGACCGAGGGGCCGCACCCGGTCGAGGCGCTGCGCGCCGAAGGAGGCAGCCATGCCTGACACCGACGCCCCGACCACGCCAGGGCCCGAGGAGGACGTGGTCGACCTGCTGCTCGCACAGCACGCCCAGATCGAGCAGCTCTTCCTGCTGGTCATCGGCAGCACCGGCGACACCCGGCGGGATGCCTTCGACGATCTGGTCAAGCTCCTCGCCGCGCACGAGACCGCCGAGGAGGAGGTCGTCCACCCACTCGCCCGGACGCTGCCCGGTGGGGGTGGTGACGCGATGGTCGACGACCGGCTCGACGAGGAGCGGCAGGCGAAGGAGACCCTGCAAACCCTGATCAAGGGCGGTGTGGACGCCGACGGCTTCGACACCGGGATCGTCCTGCTGCGCGAGGCCGTACTCACCCACGCCCGTTACGAGGAACGCTACGAGTTCCCCCAACTGCGCCAGCACGTCCCGGTCGGCCGGCTGCGCAGCCTCGCCACCGCCGTCCGGGCGGCGGAGGCGTCCGCGCCGACGCGGCCGCATCCCAGCGCCCAGTCCGCGAAGGGCAACCTGGCCGCCGGCCCGGTGCTGGCCGTCATCGATCGGGTACGCGACGCGGTGCGCAAGCCGTCGGAGAGCTGACCGGAATCAGGCGGGCGGTAGTCCGTTCCGCGTGATCTATCGACAGGGCCACCCGCGTCGCGCGGGTGGCCCTGTCGGTGAGCAGCGTGCAGTCGGGGCGTGACTCACCCGCGCTTCTTTCCGACCGCCTGGGCGACAAGGGCCTCCGCGACCTCGCGCACCTTCCGGTTGGTGTCCTGGGAGATCTTCGACAGCAGCGCGAACGCCTCCTCCGACGAGCACCGCCGGTCCCCCATGATGATCCCTTTGGCCTGCTCGATCACCGCCCGGTTGCGCATCGCCTCCTGCATCTGCGCTGCCAGCGTGGCGGCGTTCTCGTACAGGTGCGCGTTGGCCAGGGCCACCGCCGCGTACGCGGCGAAGCCCTCCGCGTTGGCGATCGAGGACGAATCGAAGGCGTTCGGCGAGTCGCTGTAGACGTTGAGCGCACCGACCACCGACCCCTGGATGGGAAGCCCGATCGAGAGAGAGCTCTGCACCCCGGCGGCGCGAGCCCTGTCCGCCCATGTCGGCCAGCGCTCTTCAGTGGCCATGTCCGGCACCGAGACGGTGTCACCGCTGGCGGAAGCGTCCAGGCACGGGCCGCGGTGCTCCTCGTACTGCCACTCGTCCAACTGACGGGCCAGTTCGCCGCTGAATGCCCCGGTCGAAGCGACCTGACCCCGAACCAGAGTGACCGTCACCTCCCTGGTCCCGGGAATGCTCCGGTTGGCAAGTTCGGCGATCCGACGCAGCATGTCGTCGAGGCTGATCTCGTCGAGTCTGACCCGGCCCAGCTCTGCCAACGCGTCAGCGGGTTCCATCGTCGGCTGCGTCATCGCAGTACGCCCTCCTCGACCGGCATCCAGCGGAATGCCACATCCCGGCATGGCCGGCACCCCGTCAGATGCCTTGCTGCTCCGCTCCGGGGCGGTCGTCATCAATCTTGGTCCTACCCCCCGAATCACCCACTCACACCCCGCTCGGCACCTGGCGGGCTGCGGCGGCTCGCTGTGCACGGCGCACCGGGGCACCGGGGCACCGACCGGCACGGTAGCTTGCAGGTCATGGCCACGAGCGTCGACGTCCGTCGAGACCTCGCCAGCCGCGCCGACCCACGTCGCGCCGAATCGTCGAGCCGTTTTCTGCAGATGGTCCCCGGCGGTTACGGCGAGGGCGACCGGGCCATCGGCGTCTCTGTGCCGGACCAGCGCACGGTGGCCGGCAGATACTGGCGGGACCTCTCCCTGGCCGAGACAACGACGCTGCTGCACTCCGACGTGCACGAGGAGAGGCTGACGTCGCTTCTCATCCTGGTGCGCAAGTTCACCAGGGGCCCCGAGCAGGAACGGGGCGAGATCTACCGCCTCGTCCTGGCCAACACCGACCGCATCAACAACTGGGACCTGGTCGACTCGTCGGCGCCGTACATCATCGGCCCCTGGCTCGTCGACAAGGAGCGCGGTGTCCTGGACGGGCTGGCCGGGTCCGACCTGGTGTGGGACCGGCGCATCGCCATCATGGCGACTTTCGCCTTCATCAAGGCCGACGACTTCCACTGGACCTTCCGGCTCAGCGACCGGCTCCTGCACGACCCGCACGACCTCGTCCGTAAGGCGGTGGGCTGGATGCTGCGCGAAGTGGGCAACCGGGACAGAGCGGCGGAGGAGGAGTTCCTGCTCCGCCGCTACCACGCCATGCCCCGGGTCATGCTGCGGTACGCGATCGAGAAGTTCGAACCGCAGCGACGGAGGGAGTACCTGTCCGGCACGCTCTAGACGACCGGGTCAGCCCGGTGTCGCCGGTGAGATCGGGAAGTTCCGGTTGAAGACGTTGTCCGGGTCGTACGCGGCCTTGATCGCGCGCAGTCGGCTCAGCGTGGGCTCGGGCCAGGCATCCAGCAGTCGAGCCGGGTCGGTGTCCGACTCGAAGCTGAGATACATGCCGTCGAGATGCGCGTACAGCTCGGCCCACAGCTTGTCGAGTTGAGGCCTGCGATCCGGGACCGTGGCGGCGAGCACCGAGAAGTTCTGCTCCCGGTGCGGGTAGGCGGTCGCGTCGCGAGCGACGTCGTTGACCGCCGCGCCGACGGATCGGAGCTGCATGATCATCACGTCGCCGGAACGGATCATGTCTTCCATGAGGTCGGCCGCCTCCGGTGTGACGTGGTGCAACAGCCCGCTGCGGGTGTCCCGCAGACCCTGACCCCGATGGTCGTTGCCGGGTGGCACGACGGTCGCCGGATACGGCACGAGTTGCGCCTGCTGATCGAGAATCGGGCCGATCTCCAGGAACGGGCTCAGCGCGGACTGCGCCGCCTCGACGTCGTCACCGGCGTACACGAGGGTGACCTGGGCCATCGGGGGATTTCCACGGCGGCCCGGGAAGAGGGACAGGAAGCTCGTCAGGTCCCGCGGCGCGTCCTCGACGAGCCGGCCCCAACGGTGCAGCATCTGCGCGGTGTCGGTGGCGTCCGCGACGAGGTGGGCGTACACGACTTTGTCCACGTCGTACGCCTCCAGTTCGAGGGCGGTGACGACGCCGAAGTTGCCACCGGCGCCACGGACGGCCCAGAACAGATCAGGATGGTGCTCGTCGTCGACCCGGAGCAGGCGGCCGTCGGCGGTGACGATCTCGGCAGCGACGACGTGGTCGATGGTCAGGCCGTGCCGGCGCGCCAGATAGCCGACGCCTCCGGTGGTGGCGAGGCCACCGACGCCCACGTCACCGTAGTCACCCGAGCTCATCGCCAGGCCGTACGGGGCGAGTGCCTGGGCCACCTCCCCCCAGCGGGCGCCCGGCTCCAGCCGGATCCGGCGAGTCGCCCGGTCCAGCACCTCGACCCGGTTCATCCTCGACATGTCGATGACGATCCCGCCGTCGTTCGTCGACCGGCCGCTGATGCCGTGCCCGCCGCTGCGCACGGACAACGGGACGTCCTGGGTCCGCGCGTACGACACGGCATCGACCACCTCGGCGGCGGTCTGCGGCCGGATCACCAGAGCCGGTGATCCCTGCCAGCTGTAGGTGTGGCGCACACCCTCGTACTCCGGATGGCCGGGCTCGACGGCACCGGTGGTCAGCGATGCGGGCAGGGCGTCGTAGTCGAGGCCCGGGTGCCGCTCGGACCGGGCAGCGACCGCGGGGGTCGGTCCGGTGCCGGACGCGGTCCCCGCCCGCTCCCTGGCGACCGCCTCCCGCAGCGCGGGGGCGATCTCCTGCCCGAGGGTCTGGATCAGCCGCGGGTCGTCCCGGCCGATCAGGAAGGTGCTGAAACCCTCGTCCAGAACCAGCGGAAGGAGTTGTTCGACCCACTGCTCCGCGGGGCCCTGGAGGAAGCCACGGCTGCGCGACGAGACGTCGACGGTGAACAGATTGAGCAGTCGCCGGATCTCCCGAGGGTCACGTCCCGCCTCGACCGCCGCCTCGTCGATGAGCCGGTTGGCGGTCACCCGGTCCGGGGACCGCAGGTATTCCAGGGTCGGCAACCAGCCGTTGGCCTTCTGACCGGTCAACGCCAGCATCTTCGGCTGGTACGCGCCGAGCCAGATGTCGATGTCGTGGGCCGGGGCGGGGCCGCGCCGCATGCCGGGGATCGGGTAGTACGTCCCGTCCCGCCGCAGCGGCCCGGGGGCGTCGGCGTCCCAGACTCCCCGCAGGACGTCAATCGCCTCGCGCAGTGCCTCGACACCCTGCCCCGCCGTCAGCCGACGAGCGCCCATGCCCTCGATCCCGTCCCAGAACGCGCCGGCGCCGAGGCCCAGTTCGAAACGACCATGGGACAGCCGGTCCAGGCTCGCCGCCGCCCTGGCCAGGACGGCCGGCGGGCGCAGCGGGAGGCTGAGGACGTTTCCCGAGATCCGCAGTCGTTCGGTGCGGGCCGCGACCCAGCTCAGCAGGGTCCAGGTGTCGAGGAAGTCGGCGTTGTAGGGGTGGTCCTGGAAGGTGGTGAGGTCCAGTCCCGCCGCTTCGGTCAGCTCAGCGAGCGCCACCACGTGGTCGGGGTCCTCAGCGGTGGGCGTCAGAAACGTGCCGAAGAGAAGTTCGTGCCCGTAATCAGACATTCGTCAGCATCTCCGTGGTCATGTTGTCAGAATATAATCTGTCGTGCAGATCGTATGTCCAACAACGCACTTGCCCGCCCGCTGATTCCTCGGTGCACAGGAACTTCGGTTTGATCAACACATCGCCTGCTAGCGTCCGGTGCATGTCCGCCACCGACGCGTGCGAGCTGCCGGCCGACCGCAGGCGGGGTTCGACCTTCGGCTGGTCGCTGGGCGTCGTGCTGCGCCGCTGGCACGAGTACGTCGAGGAGACGCTGAGCGACCTGCCGCACCGCAGCCGGGGCTATCACATCCTGGCCGTCGTCGTACACGAGGACGTGCCCACGCAGGGCGCGCTGGCCGCGCGCCTGGCCATCGACCGCAGCGTGCTGACGTACGTCATCGACGACCTGGAGAACGCCGGTCTCATCGAGCGGAAGCTCGACCCCCAGGACCGGCGCGCCCGCCGGGTCGTGGCCACCGACCGCGGGCGTGCGGCACTCGCCGAGGCCGAGCGGCGGGTCGCCCACGCCGAGGACCACGTGCTGGGCGGGCTGCCCGAGGATCAGCGCGACGCCTTTCGCGACTTCGCCGCCCGCGCCGCCGAGGCGATCCACGCCGCGGCGCCCGCCACGGACCCCTGCGTCGCCGTGCGGAGCGTCCTTCCGCAGACCGAGCAGTCAGACGAGTAGCCCGCCGAGGTCGTCGCCCGCGACATCGCCCTCGGCGCGCCAACCTCAGTTCTTGCGGCCCACCCCGCCGAAGGCGTCGATGTCCTCGGGGGTGTCGACCGTGTCGTCGGGTCGCCAACGCGGGCACGGCACGACGCCCGGCTCCACCAGCTCCAGCCCGTCGAAGAAGCCAGCGATCTCGTCCGGCGAGCGGAGCGTGTACGGGGTCGCCCCGGTGTCGTTGTAGTCGTCCTGCGCCTGCTGCATCTCCGCGCTGATCAGGCTCGTGCCGTCGTTGAGCGAGAGGTAGCTGCCGCTCGGCAGCGACGCCACCAACTGCCGCGTGATCGAGCGGGCCGTCTCGTAGTCGGGCACGTGGCCCATGACGCCGCTGAGGATGAGGCCGATCGGCTGCTGGAAGTCGAGCGTCCTGCCCGCCTCGGCGATGACCGCGGCCGGGTCGTGCAGGTCGCCGTCGATGTACGCCGTCCGGCCCTCGGGAGTGCCGACCAGCAGCGCACGGGCGTGCACCAGCACCAGTGGGTCACTGTCGACGTAGACGATCCGCGCGTCCGGCGCGATCCCCTGCGCCACCTCGTGCGTGTTGTTGGCGGTCGGCAGCCCCGTGCCGACATCGAGGAACTGGCGGACACCCGCCTCGCCGGCGAGGAACATGATCGAGCGGACCAGGAACTGCCGGGAGGCACGGGCGACGTCGACGACACCGGGGAAGACCTGCCGGTACTGGTCGCCGGCCTCACGGTCGACAGCAAAGTTGTCCTTGCCGCCGAGCCAGTAGTTCCAGATCCGGGCCGAATGCGGCACCGACGTGTCGATCTTCTGCGGCACGTCGACGTCGTCGGCCCCGGGTCGGCCAGTCGCCTGCGAGTCCATGGTCACGACGAACCCCTCATCTCGACCGCGTACGCCACTCCGTCGCGGGGACAGCCCGGTCGAGGACATCGTCGCCCGCGACCGTGCCACGGTATAGAAGGCAGAGAATCGGCGCCACCCTGCCCGAGCACCGCGCGAGGATCGCTCGCTTGTGGATCGGCGACGAGCCTCACCCGAGCGAGGGAGTGCGTTCCCCTGCCGGCGGGGGCCGTCAGCGCGCCGGTCCCGCGAGGATCGACGCATGACGACATCGGCACCGGCCGTCCGCGAGGCGGGCCATGGCCTGACGTACGCAGTGCTCGGCTGGGCCGTGGCATACGGGGGTTTGCGTCTGGCGTGGACCGTCGGGGAGACGCCGGAGTTCGGGCGGTTCGGGACGGACCTGCTGGGTTTCACCGGCTGGCTGTCGGTGGCGATGTGCGTCGCGGCGGGTGTCCTGGCGGTTGCTCTGGACCGGCTGATGGTGTGGTGGCCAGTGCTCGCGGCGATCGCCTGGGCGACCGCCGGGGCGCTGGTCGCCGCAGCCGCGATCCTGCTGCCGGAGCTGGTGGGCTTCCTGCTGTTCACGGTCGGCCCGTACTTCGACCCGCTCGCGTTCGCCAGCCGGCTCGGCTGTGTCACCGGAGCGGTCCTGCTCGGCCTGGCCACCGCCCGCTATCAGCGGCGCACCCGGGGCGACTGTCCGGACTGCTGCCGGACGGTCCGACCGGGTCTGCGGCGCTCGACACCGGCGCGGTGGGCGCGGTGGGCCGCGTACGCCACAGTGACCGGCCTCGTCGCCCGATTCGCGGCCCAGGCAGTGGTGGGATTCGACGGTCTCACCGACGACGCCACCATGGTCGGGCTGATGATCGGCATGGTGCTGGCCGGGGTGTTGTTGCCGCTGGCGCTGGTGCACCGTTGGGGTGAGGTCTGGCCGGATGGGTGCCGACGCTCGCCGGCCGTGCGGTGTCTGCGGCCGGTGACCGGCCCGATCGGGACCGCCGACCGCGGTGCCCGCCGACCGTTCGGTCGACGGGCACCGCACCCGCTAACGGCGGCAGCGCCACACCAACGGCCGGTACGCCTCGTTCTCGTAGACGGCACCGACCACGGTCAGTGCGTCGTCGCTGATCCCGCTGGCCGTGTAGGTGCCCGCCTCGGTCGCGCGGACCTCGGCCCGGCCCGGCAACCGTCGGGATGTGCCGTCCGGGGCGACGATCAGCGGCGCGCCATCGTCGACCAGCAGGTCGCCGGTGCCGGCGATCCCGCTCGCCCCGGGGAACGGCAGCAGGGTCACCGCACCGGTGCTCAGATTCCATCGCACCGGCAGCATCTGCACGGCGCCGCCCTTCGGCTCGGCGGGAACCATGCCGATCGCCCAGCCGCCGTGCGCGGAGTCGACCGAGGCGTGCGGATAGCCGTCGGGCACCGCCAGAGGCGCCCCGGTGCCCTCCGGCGTCCACCGGTAGGGCAGGCGACCCATCGAGCCGACGACAGTGCCGTCCTCGGTGATCGCGGTCGCGGCCGATCCCGGCCGCCCGATCAGCCGGTACTCCTGCGGGCGGTCCGCCGACCACAGCACGGCCTGGCGGGACTCGCCGGCTCCGCTGGCGGTGCCGGCGATGTCACCCCGGCCGTTCACCGCGTACACGAGGACCGCCTGGTAGCCGGGCGGGGTGGCCAGGAAGCGCAGCTTTCCGTTCCGGTAGACCCAGCCCGTGCCGCCGCCGTCGGTGCCGACCACGTCGCCGCGCGCGTTGACCGCCGCCGCGTGTCGAGCGCTGGCGGGCAGGACGCCGGCCCGGCCGTCGGTCCACAGCACGACCCGCCCGTCCTCGTTCCCGGTGCCGATGTCACCGACGATGTACCGCCCGGTGGGGTCGACGCCGTTCGCCACCGCGACCGAACCGCCGATCGGCTGCGGTAACCACGACGCCTCGCAGGTGACCGGCTGGGCGGCGGCGGCCGACGCGACAGCGGTCGGTGATGCCGCGACGGCCGGCCTGGCCGGGGCCGGCGGGCTGGCGGCCCCGGCCAGCTCGACGACGCCCACGACGCCGAGGCCGGCCAGCACGGTCACGGCGGCGACTCCCCCGACGCGGCGGCGCTGGCGGCGACGCCGACCGTCGCGGACCGCGCGGTTGACGTCGACACGTGGCTCGGGAACCTGCGCCGACCGCAGCAGCGCGGCGAGGCGCTCCTCGTCCAACGTCGTCATCTCGTACTCCTCCCGGACATCTCGCTGACTCCGAGCACCTGGCGAACCGCCACCAACGCCCGAGCCGTCTGCGACTTCACGTTGCCTTCGGAGCAGCCCATCGCCGCCGCCGTGTCGGCCAGCGACAGGTCGCACAGGAACCGCAGGACCAGGACGGTGCGCTGCCCGCGAGGCAGGTGCGCGAGGGCGCTCACCACGCTGTCCCGTTCGACCAACTCGTCGTCCGGTGGGACCGGCGGGCGGCGGGGCTCCGGCATCGACCCCAGTAGCCGGACCTTCGCCCAGCTCAACCGCTTCTCGTCGACGAGCTTGTGGACCAGCATCCGGTGCACGTACGCGTCGACGTTGTCGACCCGGCTGACCCGGCGCCAGTTCACGTACAACGCCGTAATCGTCTGCTGCACCACGTCGTCGGCCAGATGGGCGTCGCCGCACATCAGGAACGCGGTCCGATGCAGGCTCGGCAGTCGCGCGGAGACGTACTCCACGAACTCACCCTCGGCATCCGCCATCGAGGCTCCCTCCTCCGCACCCCCGACGGGTCCGGACGACCGACAGGTTGCGTCGACGCCGAAGTTCGGCCGGCCACCAGGTCAGCGCCAGCGGCCGGCCTGTCGGAGAAGGGTCCCTCATCGGCAGACGAGAACGGCCCCGCCGCGCTGCGAACAGGCGGCGGGGCCGTGCGTCGAGATCGTCGATGACGTCGTGTGCGGTCCGTCAGGGTGTGACGGAACGGCTCGGGGTCAGGACGACCCGCGTACCGCTTCAATGATGGTCTCGGCGACCTCGCCGGGTTGGGACGCCGTCATCGCGTGGGAGGCGCCGGCGATCTCCCGGACGCCGCGAGCGTCGGCCCGCTCGGCCATGAAGCGGTGCGCCGCGACCGGGATGTTGTGGTCCTGCTCGCCGAAGACGAACCAGCTGGGCAACAACTTCCACGCCGGTGTCGTCGACGCCAGGCCCTCGCCGAGCGCCTGCTCGGTCACCGGCCGCTGCGTCCGGGCCATCAACGCCGCCGTGTCGTCGGACACGTCCTGGACGAACTGTTTGTGGTAGGCGTTCTGGGCGATCGCCACCTCGTTGCCGCCGGTCACCACCGGGTAGGAAACCAGGGTGTCGGCGAGTGTGCTGCCGGGGAACTTGCCGGACAGCGCCAGCGCCGACTCACCCGTCTCCGGGGCGAAGGCATTGACGTAGACAAGGGCACGGACCATCGGGTCGTCCGCCGCCGCCTCGGTGATGACCATGCCGGCGTACGAGTGGCCGACGAGCAGGACCGGTCCGCCGACACCTCGCACCACGTCACGCAGGTATGCGGCATCTCCGGCGACGCTGCGCAGCGGGTTGGCGGCGGCCACCACGTTGTAGGCCGCACCGAGCCGCTCGATCACACCGTTCCAGCTCGCCGACTCGGCGAAAGCGCCGTGAACGAGGACAACGGTGACGTCTTGGTCTGACACGGCCATCGGCTCCTTTGCCTGAGGACGGGCTCGGGTGGACGCCTCGTCCGACTACGTGGGCGCGGCTGATTACCCACCCTGCGACCAGGAAACGTCGCGCTCAGGTGAGACGAGTCGTGCCGAACCGCCGTTGGTAGGCGGCGGGGGTGATCGACAACTTCCTGGCGAAGACCCGTCGCATGCTCTCGTAGCTGGGAAACCCGGCGAGGGTCGCGGCCTGCGACGCGGTGTGGCCCTGGTCGAGCAGCGCCCTGGCCAGGTCGAATCTGATGTTCTCCACGTAGCGGGCCGGCGTCGTGGACAGCTCGTCGTGAAAGAGCCGGGTGAGATGCCGGGTGCTCACGTTGAGGTGGTTCGCGAGTTCGCCGAGTGAGTGGTCACCACGGGGGTTGGCCGTCACCACGTCGGTGATGCGCCGCAGGGCCGGCGAACGGGGCGGCGGCCCTTGCAGCGGCGCCGAGAACTGGGACTGCCCGCCCGCCCGCTGCATGTACACCACCAGGGCGCGTGCGACGTCGCGCGTCAGATCGGGCCCGTGGTCCTCCTCGACGAGCGCGAGGGCCAGATCGATGCCGGCCGTCACCCCGGCCGAGGTGTACGTGGTGCCGTCGCGAACGTAGATCGCGTCGGGCTCGACACGGCACGTCGGGCACCGGACGGCAAGCTCGTGCGCGACCTGCCAGTGCGTGGTCGCGCGCTTGCCGTCCAGGACGCCGGCGGCGGCGAGGACGAACGCCCCGGTGCAGATCGACGCGACCCTGCCGGCCGAAGCGGCCGGGATCCGTGCGGCGTCCGCCAGCTCGGCGGGCACCAGGGCGCGCGGATAGTGGTCGGACCCGGCCACCAGGAGCGTGTCGACAGCGGCCTCCGAGGAGACAGCACCGTCGACCGCCATCCGAACCCCGAGACTCGACGTGACGTCCGCGCCGGTCGGCGACAGCAGCATGATCCGGTAGTCGGCACCGAACCGGTTCGCCTCCTTGAACACCTCCGCCGGGCCGGCGATGTCCAGCAACGTCACCCCGTCGTAGACGAAGATCGCGACGCGGTGAGGGCCGCCGGTCACCGCCGCGGCTCCTTCGACGGCGGACGGCAGGGGCACCGCTTATTGGTAGCACGCCGTCACCGGGGAAGACGGCCGTCCGGATATGAGTGGTTCCTGGCCGGACGAAGGCGGCAGCGTACGACGATCGGTGGGCAGCATGGAGGTCGTTCACCTACGGACACTTCCCGGAAGGTCAGACCATGCCAGAGGTCATCGCGGGGTTGGAGATTCCTGAGACGGCAGCGGTCGCCGAAGCGACCAGGCACATCCAGGAAACCACCACACCTCTCATCTACCACCACTCCCGACGGGTCTTTCTCTTCGGCCTGATTCACGCGCGCAGACTGGGCGTGAAACCGGACCCGGAGTTGCTCTATCTGGCAGCCATGTTCCACGATTCCGGCCTTCTGACGCCCTTCTCCGACGTCGAGCAGCGCTTCGAGATCGATGGTGCCGACCACGCGCGCAGGTTCCTGCTGGACCGGGGTTTTCCCACGACTGCCGCCGAGACCGTCTGGACGGCCATCGCGCTGCACACCACACCGGGCATCCCCGACCGGATGGGCCCGGAGATCGCCACCACCTACCTCGGCGTCCTGACCGACGTGCTCGGCCTCGGCCTGGACGGACTGGAACACGATGAGCTGGGCGAGATCCTCGCCGTCCACCCGCGCGGGGACTTCAGGAACGAGTTCCTGCGAGTCCAGTTCGACGGGCTGAAGAATCGTCCCGAGACCACGAACGGCACCGTCAACTCCGACATCCTCGAACACTTCATTCCCGGCCTGCCGCGCGTCACGACGGTCGAGCGCATCCTCGGTTCGCCCTGGCCGCACTGACCGGACTCAAGCTCCCATCCGACGAACGCTTGTGGAAAGGATCCGAGCATGCGAGCGATCACCGTGCGAGACCGTGACGCGGGCGTCAACGGACTCACCCTGACCGACATGCCATACCCGCACGCCGCGGAGAACGACGTCATCGTGCGCGTACACGCCGCAGGCTTCACTCCCGGAGAGCTCGACTGGCCGGCAACGTGGACCGACCGCGCCGGCCACGACCGGACACCCAGCATCCCCGGCCACGAGTTGTCCGGCGTCGTGGTCGAACTCGGCTACGGGACCACCGGCCTCAGCGTGGGCCAGCGGGTGTTCGGCCTGACCGACTGGGCCCGCAACGGGTCCCTGGCCGAGTACACCGCGGTGGAGGCCCGCAACCTGGCCCCGCTCCCGGCCGACATCGACCACACCGTGGCCGCCGCGCTGCCCATCTCCGGGCTGACCGCATGGCAGGCACTGTTCGACCACGCTCACCTCACGACCGGCCAGACCGTCCTCATCCACGGCGCGGCGGGCGGTGTCGGCTCGATCGCCGTCCAACTCGCCCGGGAGGTGGGCGCCCAGGTGATCGGCACCGGCCGAGCCGACGACCGTGCTGCCACACTCGCCCTCGGCGCGCAGACCTTCGTCGACCTGGACGCCGACGATCTGCGGCAGGTCGGCGAGGTGGACGTGGTGCTCGACGTCATCGGCGGCGACATCCTCAGGCAGTCGACCGAACTGGTACGCCCGGGCGGAACACTGGTCACCATCGCCATGCCGCCCACAGTGCAACCCAGGGACGGGCGAGCCATCTTCTTCGTCGTCGAACCTGATCGCGTCCGGCTGGCCGACCTCGCCCAGCGCCTCCGGACCGGACGGCTCAACCCCGTCGTCGGCGCCGTACGACCACTGACCGAGACGGCCGCCGCGTTCGCCCGCCACCGTCGCACACCCGGCAAGACGATCATCCAGGTCGCGGACGAACAACTGCCCGCCGCCGACGGCTTTCGCGGTTGAGGGCGGGACACGGATCGCGGGAAGGGGCTGTCTGCGTCACGGCGAGAGATTATTCAGGGGCCGTGTCGATCCGCAGGCCGCTCGTTCGACGTGGGGGTGCGAGGCCCGACGGGCGGCCCCGCCGGACGAAGGAGAACGCGATGGCGCAGTACATGCTGATCATGCGGGGCACCGACGAGACCAACGCGGCCGTGATGGCCAACGTCGACGAGCTGATGACCGCGACCCGCCTGTTCATCGAGGAGGCGGCCAGGCCGGCGTCTACGTAGCCGCCGAGGGGTTGGACGATCCGAGCCAGGGCGTCGTGGTGCACTTCGGCGACGAGGCACCGGTGGTCACCGACGGGCCGTACGGGGAGACCAAGGAGTTGTTCGGGGGCTTCTTCCTGCTCGACGTCGCCTCGATCCAGGAGGCGGTCGAGTGGGCCAAGCGGGTCCCCTCGGTTCCCGGATCCAAGATCGAGATCCGTCGGGTGCCCGGTGAGGACGAGGTCCCGCAGGACAGCGGGACGTTCGTCACGGAAGGGACCTCGCACGGGAGCAGCGGCCGGATCTGATGGGTACGGCCGACATCGAGGCCGTCTGGCGGATCGAGTCGGCCCGGATCGTCGCCGCGCTGACCCGGTTCACCGGCGATTTCGGGCTGGCCGAGGACGCGGCCCAGGAGGCGGTGGCCGAGGCGCTGGAGTCGTGGCCGCGTGCCTCTCCGGCCAATCCGGCCGGCTGGCTGATGGCCACGGCCCGGCGGCGGGCGATCGACGCGATCCGCCGCCGGGCCGCCCTACGGGACCGTTACGCCCTGCTGGCGGCCGAACCCGCGGTCGACGCGGAGATCGACCCCGACCGGATCGACGACGACATCCTGGCGCTGATGTTCGTCAGCTGCCACCCGGTGCTCTCCCCGGAGACCCGGGTGGCGCTGACCCTGCGCGTGGTCGGCGGCCTGTCCACCGAGCAGATCGCCCGCGCGTTCCTCGTACCCGTGCCGACCGTGCAGGCCCGCATCACCCGGGGCAAGAAGACGATCGCGGCGGCCCGGGTGCCGTTCGAGCTGCCGGCCCCCGATGAGCGCCGGGAACGGCTGGGTGGCGTGCTCAGCGTCCTCTACGTGATCTTCACCGAGGGTTCGACGGCCACGTCCGGTGACCGGCTGCTGCGCCCCGACGTCGCGTACGAGGCGATCCGGCTGGCCCGCACGCTCGCCGCGCTACAGCCGGACGAGCCGGAGGTGCACGGCCTGCTCGCGCTGTGCGAGCTGACGGCCGCGCGCTTCCCGGCCCGCACCGACGCGGACGGCACGCCGGTGCTGCTCGAGGACCAGGACCGCCGACTGTGGGACCGCGCGGCGATCCGCCGCGGGCTGGCGGCGTTGGCCAGGGCATCGACCCGCGGCCTCGGCCCCTATGGTCTGCAGGCCTCCATCGCGGCCACCCACGCGTCGGCGCCCTCCGTCGAGGAGACCGACTGGGATCGGATCGTGCTGCTCTACGAGGCGCTCGGCCGGGTCGCGCCCTCCCCGGTGGTCGAGCTCAACCGGGCCGTCGCCGTGGCCATGGCCTCGGGGCCGGCGCAGGCCCTGTCCATTGTGGACGAGTTGGTCGCCTCGAACCGACTCGCCGGCTCGTACCTGGTCCCGACCGTACGCGGGGAACTGCTGAGCCGTCTCGGTCGGCGGCCCGAGGCGCGCGCCGAGTTGGAGCTGGCCGCCCGGCTCTGTGCCAACCAGCGCGAGCGCGCAGTGCTGCTCCGCAAGGCGGCCGCGCTGAGCTGACTCCTCAGCCTGCACGCCGGGCCCCATCACTCACCGGGGCGGCTGCTCGTCAGCCGAGGTAGACGGCAACTCCACGGGGTCGCCGAGCCCGTGCCGCAGGCCTGCCAAGCGGGACCTTCCGCTAGCGGCGGTGGAGCAGTACGCCGCCCGCTGTCCCCGCGACAATCGGGAAGGCGGCGACCAGCAGCAGTTGGGCGCTCACCGGCAGGTGGGAGGCGAGACCCAGGAGACCGGCACCGATCGCGGCAGCCGCCACCTTCAGTCCGGCGCCGATGGTGAAGACCTGCGTACGGATCGTCTCGGTGGCCAACTGGTTCCGAGCCAGGAACAGCGCTGCGGCGCACGGCCCGGTGAAGAGCCCGGACAGCGCGAACAGCGCTGCGATCAGAGGTAGGGAGTGCACGGCGGCCGCCAGCGCGAGGGGTACACCGACCGCGACCATGGCCCAGACCGTCACAACCGGCGCGCGAGAGGCCGGCATCGGCCGCCAGGCCCAGAGCAGGGAGCCCACGAACGCACCTCCGCCGATCACGCCGAGCAGCAGGCCGGCGCGCGTGGGTTCGTGCGCGGCGGCAGCCTGGGTGGTGGCGACCACGGCGAGACCGCCCAGGCCCAGTTGGCCGAAGCTGGTCGCGAGGGTGAGCACTCGCAGGGCCGGATCGCGCGCGACCGCGCGGGTGCCGTGGAACAGGCCAGCCGTTCGTGTCCGCGCCGCCACGGTGTCGGAGGTGGGCAGGTGCAGGAAAGCGACGCCGAGTGCGCCGAGTCCGGCGGTGATCGCGAGCGCGAGGGTGGCGGCGCTCGGGCCGGCTGCCGCCGCGACCAGCCCGACCGCCGCCGGCCCGGCCATGCCGGCAACGTTGTAGGACAGCGAGTCCAGCGCGAAGGCACGAACCTCGTGCCCGGGTCCTGCCAGCTCGCCCAACCGGCTGGTCAGCCCGCCGGTCACCGCCGGTCCGCAGCACCCCGCCACCACGAGGACGAGGTAGGTCTGCCACAGCGGCGCGTGACCGAGCAGGGCGACCGGGGCCGCGAGGGCCCCGGCGAAGACGGTGATCGCGCCGGCGAGCACGGCCGCCGGCCGTCTCGACCGGTCCACCAGCGTGCCGACCAGGGGTGCGGCCACCACGTGTGGAATGAGCAGGGTCGCGACCAGCGTTCCGCCGACGGCGGCGCTGTCCGCCCGGTCCAGGGCGAGAAGCACCAGCGCCACACGTGCGCCCTCGTCGGCGGTACGCGCCAATAGCGCTGCGGCCAGGTAGGGGGCCAGCCGTGTGCCGTGTCGGCGGGTGTCGGGATCGGGTGCCGTCACCTGTTGAACCGGTGATGCCATCGAACCACTCTTGCATCGCGTCGCGTCACCGGTCAAGATGGTGACGTGGGATTCGAGTTCATTGCCGACCGGCCGGTACTGGACTTCCTTCCCACGCTCGCCGAGCGCGGCCACACCGACGTCGAGCAGCTGACCGCCCCGCAGGATTTCGCGGACTGGGCCGTTCAGGCCGGCATCGTCGAGCAACCCCCGCATGTGGACGATGCCGCTCTGCGGCAAGCCAAGGATCTCCGCGAGGCGATGTTCCGCCTGGTCCGAGCCCTGATCGACGGCACCGACGCGGCCCCGGCCGATCGCGAGCTGGTCAATGATGCCGCGGCGGGGCCGCTACCCGAGCTGCGCCTGGACGCCGACGGGGTGCACCGGACGGGCGACACGGACGCCGTCCTGACGGTCCTCGCGCGCGACTGCCTGGAGTTGCACGCCAGCGACGACCGTCACGCCCTCCGGTGGTGCGCCGACGAGCACTGCACCCGAGCGTTCGTCGACCGGTCGCGAGGCTCGCGGCGACGCTGGTGCGGCATGCGCGGCTGCGGAGATCGCGCCAAGGCCGCGGCGTACCGCCGTCGACGGCGAACCTCGGCCCCCTGAGTGCAGCGACCCTGATTCTTCACCCCGATGTCACCGAGCGATCCGGTCGGCGACGTTTCGGTGTTCGCCCGCAGGAGTTGGCTGCCAGTCGTCGCACTTGTCCTGACCAGGAGCTGATCCCCGTGCCTTCCTCTCGTCGTACCTTCCTCGCTGGCGGCGCCGCCGCCGGCGTTGGCCTCGCCGTCGCCGGCGGCCTGCCGTCCCTGGCCCAGGCCAGCCCGAGCCGGCCGCACCCGCCGGTCAAGTCCGGTCACGTGCCCTTCCCGCCGCTCGTGGACGACCCGAAGGGGATCCTCGCCCTGCCCAAGGGCTTCAGCTACACGGTGGTCACCCGGACCGGCGTCACCCGGCTCGACCGTGGCCAGGGCATGACCCCGGCCGACCACGACGGCATGGCCGTCTACGACGCCGGCAACGGCCGCTACACCCTGATCCAGAACCACGAGATCGACCCGGGTGCCGAGTTCGGCGTGCCGCACGTCAAGGGAACGGTGTACGACCCGGGCGCCGTCGACGCCGGCGGATGCACCGTGATCAAGACCGATCGTGCGGGCCGCAACCTGGGTGAGTTCGTCGCCCTCTCGGGCACCATCTCCAACTGCGCCGGCGGGCCCACCCCCTGGGGGACCTGGCTCACCTGCGAGGAGACCGAGGACCGGGCCGGCGACGAGTGGGAAGAGGGCGGCCGGTCGGGCGTCTACCAGAAGGACCACGGCTACGTCTTCGAGGTCTGGCCCGACGGCAGCGCCGACCCGCGGCCGATCAAGTGCCTGGGTCGCTACTCCCACGAGGCCCTGGCGGTCGACAAGGACCGCACCCACATCTACCTGTCCGAAGACGCCGACGAGCCCAACGGCCTCTTCTACCGCTGGTCGGCGCCGCGCGGCGTCAAGGTCGGTCCCGGCGTGCTCACCCGGCTCGCACCGAACACCGGCGTCCTCGCCGCCATGCAGATCATCATGGACGACGGTTCGGTGCTGCCGGACGTCGCCTACCTGACCTCCGCCCAACTGGGTCGCCCCTTCCCCGTCCGGTGGATCGAGGTGCCGGACCGCGACGCGCGGCACACGTCCGTACGCGAGCAGTTCACCGACGGCCAGGTCACCCGCGGACGCAAGTTCGAGGGCGTCTGGAGCACCGACGAGGGCGTGTACGTGGTCAACTCCTTCGCCTGGGACGAGGGTGACCTGCCGTCCGACGCGGCGCCGCACGACGGCATGGTCTGGTTCTACAACTTCAAGGACCAGACCATCCAGCTGGTGACGTACTTCCCGCACCAGACCGCCGCCGAGGAGGGGACCCCGGTCAAGTACACCGACATCACCTTCGACGGCCCGGACAACGTGACCGTCACCCCGTGGGGAAGCCTGGTGCTCGCCGAGGACGGCAAGGGCGCCTCCCACGTGCTGAGCACGATCCCGGGCGGCCCGACCTATGCGATCGCCCGCAACATGCTCAACGACTCGGAGTTCTGCGGGCCGACCTTCAGCACCGACGGCAACGTGCTCTTCGTGAACATGCAGGACCCCGGCCTCACTCTGGCCATCACCGGCCCGTGGGAGAAGTACCTGGGCTGACCAGGCCGGGCGGTGGGGTCGGGCGATCCGCCCGGCTCTACCGCCCGCCGGGCTCGTCCTCCGTCCGCATCCCGTGCAGGTCGTAGCTGAACTCGCCGGCTTCCAGCCGTGCCCGCAATCCGGTCTCCTTGGCCATCCGGCCCCTCGTCGCGGCGGCCACGGCGTCCGCGCTCGTCCGCCGCACCACCACGGCCCCGTCGGCGTCGAGCACCACGATGTCCCCCGGCTCGACTGTCGCACCGCCGACCGGCACCGGCACGTCGAGCAAACCCCTGTCGCTTTTGGTGGCTCCGCGCACCCGACACCAGCGGGCCCAGACCGGCAGGCCGAGCGCCCGGAGTTCGTCCACGTCCCGCACCGCGGCGTCGACCAGCACGCCGGCCGCGCCGGCGACCTTGGCCTGCGTGGCCAGCAGCTCACCGATCAGCGCGACGGGGGCCGGCTCGGGCATGGTGAGCACGAGCACCTCGCCGGGGCGGACGAGCGTCATGGCCTCGTGCACTGTCCGGTTGTCACCCTGGCCGCAGACGACGGTCCGGGCGGCGCCGGCGACCCGGGAACCCGGCACCACCTGCACGAGGTCCACGTCGATCAGGCCACGCCGACCGGCGGCCTCGTAGACCGTTGCCACCCCGGCAGCGGCCAGTGTCTCGATCACCGCGGGGGCGACGTCCGCCGCGTCGCGGGCGGCGCTCACAGCGCCACCACGACGTTCGGAATCAACCGTTGGAACGCCTCCGCCTGCCGGATGGCCGTGTTACCGGTCACCCGGCGGGCGTGGTTGCCGCGATGGTCGGCGCGCTGGGTGTAGTACTCGCGCAGGTAGCCCTGAGCTGCCATCGCCGCCATCGCCTCCCGCTTGGCCGGCATCGCCTCGGTGATGTCGACGAAGAGGGTGGGGACGAACCCGCAGAGCTCAGGCTGGTGGGGTTCGAAGGCCAGGAACTCCGAGGGCGGGGCGGTCCGGAAGCCGCTGGACACGCCGGCGCCAGCGGTGAGCTGCCGGGCGGTCGCCACCGCTGCGTGCGCCGCCGGGTGGTCCGGGTTGAACGGGTCGCGCTCCGGGTGGGTGAGCACCACGTGCGGCGCGTACTCGCGCATCAGCGTCGCCAGCCGGTCGATGTCCTCGTCCCGGATCCGAAGCGGGTAGTCGCCCAGGTCGAACGCCTCGAACCGGGCGCCGACCGCCGCAGCGGACCGTTCCGCCTCGGCGTGCCGCAGTCGTTTGACGTTCTCCACCGTCTGCTGCGGGTCCTTCCACAGCTCGCCGGACTCGCCCCGCTCGCCGTAGGAGAGCGCCACCACGACGGCCTCGCCGCCGGCCCGCGTGTGCATGGCGATGGCTCCGGCGGCCCGCCAGACGAAGTCGGCCGAGTGGGCGCCCACCACCAGCATCCGCCGCCCGCTCATACCGGCGTCGTTCCGGCCGGCGTCACCAGACGGCGCGAATTGACCACCGCCATGACGTGGATCTCGTCTTCGGTGAAGCCGGCGTCGAACAGGCGGTCGGCGAAGAGCGCCAGACCGTCCTCCACCGGCGGGTTGAACGGTTGCCCCAGGTCGCTGGAGAGGACGGAGTGCGCCACACCTACCGACCGGATGGTGGCGAACAGGTCCGCCCAGTCGACCTTGCCCGAGTGCGGGGTCGTGAAGCAGCGCTCCAACAGAGCGCCCGCCTCGGCCAGCTCGCGCTGCCGCGCGGGCGTCAGCCGCTGCGAGGTGAACTCGGGATGGGTGACCACGATCCGGCGTACCCCCTCCTCCCCCGCGGCCCGAACCACGGCGGCGATCTCGGCGCCGCTCAGGTGGCCGGTGGCGAGCGTGACGTCGTGCCGGGCGATCACCCGCAACACCTGGCGTACGCGGTCGAGGACCCGGCCCTCGGCGTCGACGACCTCGACCGGGTCCGGCACGATGCCCTGGCTGTGCAGGTCGGATTGGAAGGCTCCCCACATCGCCGGTGTGGCGCCTGGCAGATCGGTGGCGGTGCTGCGCCGCTGGTTTCCGGAGTCCACCGTCGGCATCCAGACGATCCGCGCACCCTGTCGCGCGGCGACCTCGACCGCGACCGGATTGATGCCGCCCATCGCGCCGTTGAGGGTGATGGCACCGAGGACGTCGACGTCGGGCACCACCTTGCGGACCACCGCTGCTCGCTCGGCCGTCGCCACGTAGTGGGACTTGAGGACAAAACCGGCCAGCCCGACCTCGGCGCAGCGGTGCGCCAGGTCGACGTCGTCGATGCGCCGGGCCATCACGTCGGGGGCCACGTGCACGTGCGTGTCGTAGGCACCGTGGACCACGGCGCGGGCGCGGGCGGACGGGACCAGATGGTCAGGCATCGCGCTCCTCAGTGAGCCCTGCGAGCGAGGTCGTGCGGGTGCACTCGAACGAACGCCCAGCGGTCGAAGAGCCGGGAGCCGCCGAGCGCAAGTATATCGGTGATCATGTGTATCACAAGGCGCCGCACACCAGCGCTCCATTATGGACAGGTTGGGTCTGTTGCTCGGCACCCCTGTTGCGGTTCGGGACTGACGGTGACCACCCACCTGATCTAAAATCGTCTATCGATGCCGGCCTGGCGTCGACCCGTCGATTTCCGCCAACAGGGATGGGCCAAGCGTCGCGAAGCCGAAAGCTGGAGGCACCTCATGAGTAAGCGCTTTCACGCGCTGGTAGCAGCCTGGCTGACCGTAACTCTCGTGGCCGGTGGCTGCGGCGGCACCGATGACGGCGGCGACGACTCGTCCGGCGGTGGGACCGACAAGGTCTCCTACATCACCGCGTTCGGCGCGGTGGGCCGGGACGCCTTCGCCTGGGTGGCGAACGAGAAGGGCTATTTCGCCGAGGTCGGCATCGACGTCGACATCAAGGAGGGCGCCGGCAACCAGCAGAACCTGACAGCCCTCAAGTCGGGGCAGGTCCAGTTCGCGGCTCTCGACTTCACCGGTGCCGCCATTCAGGCAGGCAAGGGCGAGTTCACCGACTGGCGGGCGATCGCCGCCGTGCACCAGCAGACGTTGATTTCGGTGATGACCACCAAGGACACCAACATCACCACCCCGAAGGACCTCCGGGGCAAGACGATCGCGACCGGCAGCGGCTCCGTGACGGAGTTGCTCTTCCCGGCGTACGCGCGGCTGGCCGGGCTCGATCCGGCCGCGGTGAAGATCGAGGGCGTGCAGCCCACCGCCCTCAACGGGCTCATGGCGAGCCGGCAGGTCGACGCACTGGGCACGTTCCTGCTCAGCCGCGGTGCCCTGCAGACGGCCGCCCGAAAGGACGTCGTGGTCCTGCCCTACAGCGACTACCTGCCCGACCTGTTCGGCAACGCGATCATCACCACTCCGTCGCTCATCAGCGAGGACCCCGACCTCGTGCAGCGGTTCACCAAGGCCGCACTCAAGGGCCTGGCATACAGCATCGAGCACCCGGACGAGGCGGCGACGATCCTCAACAAGGCGAAGCCCACCTACACGGTGGCGGCGGGCAGGAGCGAGATCGAGGCTATGGCCCCGCACGTCCGTCCCGCCGACGGTGCCCCGATCGGGTTCATGGACGAGTCGCGGGTGGCCCAGACCATCGCCGTCCTCGAACGCGCCAACCTGATTCCGTCGGGCCTGACGCCGGCGGCCATCGTGGAACCGACCTTCGTCAAGAAGTCGTGACCGGCAACTCCCGGTCACAACGGCGCTGGCACACCCTCGGGCTGCCGGCCCTGGGCGCGGTCCTCGCAACCGGGATCTGGTGGCTGTCGACCTGGGCCTTCGACATCGAACCCTTCTTCCTGCCGGCGCCCCCGGACGTCGTCGACGCATTCCTGCGGCTCCCCGGTCACCTGGCTCAGCAGACCTGGATCACGTTCGTGGAGACGATCGTCGGGTTCGGGATCGCGGCGGTGGGCGGGCTCCTGCTCGCCGTGCTGCTCGCCGCGTCGCGGACGGTCGAGCGGATGACCCTACCGATGATCGCCGGCATCAATGCGGTGCCGAAGGTGGCGCTCGCGCCGCTGCTCCTGGTCTGGATCGGCTTCGGTTACGAGACCAAGATCGTGATGGTCGTGCTGCTCTGCTTCTTTCCGATCCTGATCTCGACCATGGCGGGCCTGACCTCGACACCGAACGACCTGGGCGAGCTGGCCCGCTCCCTCTCCGCCTCGTGGTGGCAGACCTTTCTCAAAGTCCGTCTTCCGTGGGCCTTGCCGCAGATCTTCGTCGGTTTGAAGGTCGCGACCTCACTCGCCATCATCGGCGCGATCATCGGCGAAGTGATCAACCCGCAGGTCGGGCTCGGCGCGGTGATCGCCAGTTCCGGTCAGTCCGCCGACACCCCGCTCGCGTTCGCGGCGCTGATCCTGCTCGCGCTCATGGGCGCGCTGCTCTTCTACCTGATGGCCGGCCTCGAACGACTCCTCGTGCCGTGGGCGCGAGCGATCTCCTCCTGAGGGACCCTTCGTCGGCTGCTGAGCCCTCCACGCGAACTCACCCCGTGGGGCCACCCCCTCCCAGACGATCGGTTCCTCGCGGCTTCGTACGCCACGTCAGGTTCAGTGCGAGTGACGGGGTACGGCGCTGCCGCTGCCGCCGACGAGGAAGTCGAGGTCCGCTCCCTGGTCGGCTTGCAGGACGTGTTCGCTGTACAGCCGTACCCATCCCCGGTCGGCCACCGGCGGCGGTGGCCGCCACGCGGCCCGGCGCTGGACAAGCTCGGTGTCGTCGACCAGGAGTTCCAGGCTCCGCGTCGGGACGTCGACACGGATCAGGTCGCCGGTGCGGACCAGCGCGAGCGGGCCGCCCACGGACGCCTCCGGGGCCACGTGCAGGATGCAGGTGCCGTAGCCGGTGCCGCTCATGCGGGCGTCGGAGATCCGCACCATGTCCGTGATGCCGGCCGCGAGCAGCCGTCGTGGCATCGGCACGTTGCCCACTTCCGGGAAACCGGGGTAGCCGCGCGGCCCTGCGTTGCGGACCACGATCACCGTGTCGGGGGTGACGTCCAGGTCCGGGTCGTCGGCGGCGACGACGTAGTCCTCGATCCGGTCGAAGACGAGCGCGGGACCGGTGTGCGTGAGGAGCTGGGCGGAGGCGGCGGACACCTTCAGCACCGCCCCGGACGGCGCGAGCGACCCTCGTAGCACCACGGTGCCGGAGCCGGCGGGCTGGAAGGGCTCGGCCAGGGTGCCGATGACCTCCCGGTTCCAGCACTGGGCGCCGGTGATGTTGTCGGCCACGCTCCTGCCGCTGACGGTGACGTGGTCCATGTTCAGCAGCGGGGCGATCTCCGCCATCACCGCCGGCACGCCGCCGGCGTAGGCGAAGTCCTCCATGAGGTACGCCCCGGACGGCATGAGGTTGACGAGCATCGGCACGTCGGCGGTGAGGGTGTCGAAGTCCTCCAGGGACAGGGGGACGCCGAGGCGTCCGGCGATGGCGAGCAGGTGTACGACGGCGTTGGTGGAACCGCCGATCGCGGCGTTGACCCGGATGGCGTTCTCGAACGCCTGCCGGGTGAGCACCGTGGACAACCGTTGGTCCTGTTCGACCATGGCGACGATCCGGCGTCCGGCAGCGTGTGCGAGCGCGTACCTGCGGGAGTCGACAGCCGGCACGGCGGCGGCCCCCGGGAGTTGCACGCCCAGCGCCTCGGTCACGCAGGCCATCGTGGAGGCGGTCCCCATGGTCATGCAGTGGCCCCGGCTGCGGGACATGCCGACCTCCGCCTCCGCGCAGTCGGCGGCGCTCATCCGGCCCGCCCGCATCTCCTCGGTGAAGCGCCAGACGACGGTGCCCGAGCCGATGTCCTGGCCGCGGAACTTGCCGTTGAGCATCGGGCCGCCGGTCATCATCAGAGTCGGCAGGTCGACGCTCGCCGCCCCCATCAGCAGACCGGGAGTGGTCTTGTCACAGCCGGAGAGCAGGACCACCCCGTCGAGCGGGTTGGCCCGGACCGACTCCTCCAACTCCATCGCCAGCAGGTTGCGGTAGAGCATGGTGGTGGGTCGCATCAGGGGCTCGCCCAGGCTCATCGCGGGGAACTCCAGGGGCAGGCCGCCGCTCTCCCACACGCCCCGCTTCACCGATTCGGCCAGGTCCCGCAGGTGGGCGTTGCAGGGTGTCAGCTCCGACCAGGTGGTGGCGATGCCGATCACCGGACGACCGTCGAAGACGTCGTCCGCGAACCCCTGGTTGCGCATCCAGGACCGATGGATGAACCCGTTGCGGCCCTCCGCACCGAACCACTGCCCGCTGCGCAGCGGTGGATTCGTCGTCGACATCAGCACACCTTCCTGTCGTCGTCCCGCCCGGCGGTCTGCGCGCCTGCGGGTCTGGCTGGTGACATCGGGACCAGGGAGCACGTGCGGGGGGCGACCGACGGCGCGGCTACTCCCCCTTCGGTTCCCATCTCCCGTCGACTCGGCGGGGAATGGCGGTGTACGCGTCCCGGAGTTCGTCCGGAAGGATCCACTCCGGGGCGTCCTGCCACGCCAGCGGACGGAGGAACCGCCGGATCGACGTGGCGCCCACCGAGGTGTGCACGGCGTTGGTCGACGGCCAGGGCCCACCGTGGTGCTGAGCCCACGACACGCGGACACCGGTGGGGTAGCCGTCGAAGACGATCCGACCCGAGCGGGCGGCGAGCACGTCGACCAACCCGCGCACAGCATCGACGTCATCGCCTGGTCCACGATGGACGGACCCGGTGAGCGACGCCGGAACGGTCGCCAGCACGGTGTCGAGTTCGGCGACGTCGCGATACCGGACCACGACCATGAGCGGTCCGAAACACTCGTCGGCGATCTCGGCGGTCAGTCCCGGCAGGTCGACCTCCAACAGGGCCGGCGCGACGGTGAAGCCATCGCCCGGCTCGACCTGGGGCCGGGCCGAGACACGCGCGCCGGCACGCTCGAACGCCGCCACGCCGCTCTCGAAGGCGTCACGGATGCGCTCGTTCAACAGGACCGTGCCTCCCGCCGAGGCGACCCTCCCCCGCAGCGCGTCGACCAGGTGCTCACCGCCCGGATCCGCCGGGATGAACGCCAGACCAGGCTTGGTGCACAGCTGACCACCCGACGCCGTGAAGGAGGCGAACAACCCTTCGGCGATCGCGTCTCCCCGGTCGGCGGCCGCGCCGGGCAGGACGACGATCGGGTTGACGCTGCTCAGCTCGGCGTAGAGGGGAATCGGATCGGGTCGTTCGTCGATGGCCGCCTGGATAGCCCGGGCCGCGCCGACGGAGCCCGTCAACGCGACCGCGCGGATCGCGGGGTGGCGCACCAGCGACCGGCCGGCCTGCTCCCCGTACACGGTGGTGATCACGCCGTCGGGCCCGCCCATGTCGCGAATGGCCGACCCGATCGCGTCGGCGGAGGCGTGCGACGTCAGCGGGTGCGACGGGTGGGCCTTCAGGACGGTGGGACAACCCGCGGCGAGCGCGGAGGCGGTGTCGCCCCCGGCGACCGAGAAGGCGAAGGGGAAGTTGCTGGCTCCGAAGACGGCGGCCGGCCCGAGGGGCACGAGCATCCGCCGCACGTCGGGGCCGGGCCCGATGGGGGTGTCGGCGGCGTGGTCGATGGTCGCCTCGACGTACCCGCCGTCGCGCAGGACGTCGCCGAACATCCGGAACTGGAGAGCCGACCGGGTGAGCTCCGTTTCGAGCCGCGCCTGACTCAAGCCGGTCTCCGCCTCCGCGACGGCGACCAGGTCCGCGCGACGGGACTCCAGGGACGCGGCAATGCGGTCCAGCATCTCCGCCCTGCCGATTCTGCCCAGGCCGGAGAGCCACTGGGCGGCACGGGACGCCTCGCCGGCGACAACCTCCAGTCGAGACTCGTCCGTCTCGTTGAGATCGGTCGCGCGACGCCGACCGTCGCGCGGATCGACAGTGTTGACCACGTTCACAGCAGCCCTCTCCTCCCCAGATTGCCCATCAGGTCTCGGACGCCGAAGTGCCAGGGCTCGCACTCCTCCGCGTGCCACACCCGGTTGACCAGGGTGCCGAGTGCCGGGCAGCTGATCCGTACGATGTCGTCGACCTTGTGGGTGAAGCCCTCACCGGCGCGGTCGCGGTCCTGGATGGGCGCGAACATCGTGCCGAGCATCAGGGCGGCGCCGTCGGGATAGCGGTGGTGCGGGCCGATCAGCTGCCGCACCAGGTCCTCCGGGTCCCGCGACATCCGGGTCATCTCCGAGACCGCCTCCAGGAGGAAACCGTCCAACCCGCGGACCTCCAGGCTGACCTCGAGTTCGCGGACCCGATCCATGCCGAACCGGTGGTCGAAGAGCCGGATCAGGGGACCGAGGGCACACGAGGCGTTGTTGTCCTTCGCCAACGGCAGCAACAGTGCCGACCGGCCCTCCACATCCCGCAGGTTCACGTCGTTGCCGAGGGTGGCGCCGACGATCCGGCCACTGGACTGGACGATGAGCGTGACCTCGGGCTCCGGGTTGTTCCAGGTCGACGTGGCGAGCACGCCGACCGGAACGGCGGTGCCGACGGCGGACAGGATCTGACCCTTTGTGAAGATCTCGGCGTCCGGGCCGATCCCCACCTCCAGGTACTGACTCCACATGCCCTCGGCCACCAGCAGACTCTTGAGCCGCTCCGCCTCCGCCGAGCCCGGAGCCAGGCTGTGCAGGTCGACACCGACGTCGGCGAGCATTCGCCGCCGGATGTCCCCCGCGAGCGCCAGGTCACCCCGGGCCCGTTCCTCGATGACCCGTTCGATCATCGAGACGGGAAAGGTCACACCAGCGGCCTTGAGCACCTGAAGGTCGACCGGGGCGAGCAGCCAGGGCCGCGTACGGTCGCGGGTCGGGGCCTCGGTGTTGGCCAGTATCTCCCCGAGGTCGCCCACCCGCAGTCCGTCGAGCCCGGCCACCGTCGCGGCGGGGTCGGGAAGCTCGCAGATGTCCCGGACGGTCGGGAACCGCCGGCTGATGTCGAAGACCTCGCCGTTTCGGACGGTCACGGGCGAGGGTCCGTCGACGGACGGGTCCCAGATCCGGCCGACGAGGACGCTGTCGTCGGCGTCGTCCGGCAGCGCCTCGGCGGCGGTACCGGCCCAGCCCGCGCCCGGGGTCGTGCGCCGGGGCCGTGGCACCGTCATGAGCCGCTCCCCAGGCCGAAGAAGGATTGCTCGCCCCCGGGGCGGATGTCACAGACGGCGTCCTGATACATCCGGAGTGGATACGAGTCAGCGTCAGTCGATGAATTTGCAACGATCGTAGCGCCATGTGCAACGCTGTCAAGCGTCGGTTGCGCGTGACGTGAACCGCATTGCGTATTATGCAATCGCAGTGGCGGTCATGCTCCGCCGCGCGGAGGGAGACAGGGCCTTGGCGCAATCGATTCGCCGTGCGATCGACCTCGTCCGTCGGTCGGCGGAGCACCCGCTGTCGCTCACGGAGGCGGCAGACGTGCTCGGCGTCCACAAGTCCACGGCCCTGCGGATCCTGCAGACACTGGAGTCCGCGCGCTTCGTACGCCGGACCGGCGCGGGCACCTACGTGCTCGGCAGTGGCGTGATCGAGCTGTCCGAGCTCGCGCTCGGCTCGATGGACCTACGCCAGTTCGCCGCCGCACACCTGCGTACGTTGCAACGCCAGACCAGCCACACCGTGCACCTGGCGCAACTGACCGGCGACGAGATCATCTACATCGACAAGGTGGACAGCCCGGCGTTCGACGCCGTCAAGCTGCCGTCCCGGGTGGGCCGCGCGGTGTCGATCTACGCGAGCGCCGTCGGCAAGACGATCCTGGCCTACCGACCCCAGGAGGAGCGCGACCGTCTCATCTCCCCCGTCGTCTTCGAACGGTTCACCAACACCACCTTCGCCGACCCCGAATCTCTCGCGACCGAGTTGGCCCGCATCCGGGAACAGGGCTGGGCCACGGACAACGGCGAACACGACGCGTACGTGATGTGTGTCGCCGCACCGATCAGGGATTCACGAGGGCAGGTCATCGCCGCCGTCTCGATGACGGCGATCGAGGTCATCGCGAGCCTCGACCAGTTGAAGAGCGCCCTTCCGCTCCTGCTGAGGACCGCGGACCAGATCTCGTCCGAACTGGGCTACACACCTCCGTCACCCGCGAGCACGGACGGCTCGGCCGACGACGACCGTCTGACGAACACAACCAGCTGACGAAACAGCGGCAGGAGGGCGAGCCCGACGACCGTTAGAATCGCCGCCGTGGAGCTGGACGAGACCGCCGCCCGACTCGGGGTGCCCGTCGAGGACGTCGAACGCGTGCACCAACTCGCCGGTGATCGGCCGTCGGCACCGCTGCCCGACAAGGCCGACGCGCGCGCGATTCTCGGCCGTCTCGCGGTGCCACCGGATGACACCACCGAGATCATGGCTGGCTGGCCCGACCCCGACTCACCACACTGGACCCCGGAGCTGCGCTGGCTGCTCGACCGGTCGATCGCCCTGGTCCGCGCCGACCTCGGGGGCCACGGCTGGCTGTCGCCGGGGCCGGAGTTGCCGCGCGAGCGGGGCCCGGCGTGGCGGCATCTCTACGCGTACGCGTACCTGGCCCTGGTCGACGTCGTCACGGCGTACCACCGCGATCACGGCATCGCCGACGCCGTGTCCTGGGTGACCCTGGCGGACCTGGGCCGCAACCTCGCGGTCGACCGGCGGATGCGCGGCGAGGGCTGGCCGGTGATGCAGAGCTGGCTGACCCTGCACGCGCGCGGTGGCCTCTATGAGCTGGGGCGGTTGCAGCACCAGCGCGGTGACGGTGCCATCGACCTGCACATCCCCGAGTCGGGACCGCTGACCCCGGAGGCGGTCGCGGCGTCGCTCGATGAGGCCCGCGCGTTCTTCCCCCGCCACTTTCCCGACGAGCACTACACGGCCTTCGCCTGCGGGTCCTGGCTGCTCGACCCGCAGCTGCGGGAGTACCTGCCCGAGGACTCCAACATCGTCCGGTTCCAGCGGAGATTCGAGCTGGAGCCCTACGACGAGCAGGAGGGCCCCGACGCCGACGTGGAGGTGCTGCGGTTCGGGTTCCGCAGCCTCACCACCCCACTAGACGAGCTGCCCCGCGGCAGCGTGCTCCAGCGCGCGATCATCGACCATCTGAAGGCCGGCCGGCACTGGCAGTGGCGCCGCGGGCGCTTCCCGATCTGATGCCGGTTGACGAACCCGGATCCGCACGACGTACTCAGCGACGCCTGAGTACCCGCCGTCATTCGCCGGCATCGACGGCTCGATAGCGTGGCCGCGTGGTCACTTTCCTGCGCCGGTGGACGCTGCGATCCGCGAGCTTCGCTCTGACCTGGCTCTATACGCTCTACCGAATCCACCCGGCGGTGTGGCGGCTCACGGCACGTCAGTACCGCCCGTACATGGGTCACTTCGCCCGGCTGCACGCCTGGATGACGTGCCAGTTCGCCGCGATCGACGTTCCCGCGTACGGCGACTTCCTGCGCCGTGGCAACTGGCGGTTCCGGTGGTTCGACCTGTCGTCGTACCCCCCGACGGACAAGCGGTCGTACGTGCAGGCGTACCCGGAGGCGCAGCGTTGCCGGCACGGTGAGATCGAGATCGCCGGCAGCGTGGTCGACGAGTCGTCGGGCTCGTCCGGGCAGCCGTTCAACTGGATCCGCAGCCGGCGTGAGCTGCGGTCGGTGCACAAGAACCTGGCCGGCTACGCGACCATGGTGTTCCCGTCGAAGCGGCGGTTCGTCATCAACGCGTACTCGATGGGCGCCTGGGCCACCGGCACCAACACCGGCATCGCCATGTCCACCATCGCGATGGTGAAGAACACCGGGCCCGACCTCCAGAAGATCGCGGACACCCTGCGCTACTTCGGGCCCGGCTTTGACTACATCGTGACCGCGTACCCGCCGTTCCTCAAGCACCTGCGCGACAAGCTCGACGCCGAGGACTTCCCGTGGGCCGACTACCGCATCAGCGGTCTCGTGGGCGGCGAGGGGATGACCGAGGCGCTGCGCGACTACCTTCAGGAACGTTTCCTGAAGGTGCGCTCCGGCTACGGGGCCAGCGACCTCACCATCGGCATCGCCGGGGAGAGCGACTTCAGCGTCTGGGTACGGCGACGCCTTCGGACCGACGCCGCACTGCGGGCAGCCCTGCTCGGCGCCGACGAGCACCGGCTGCCGATGATCTTCCAGTACAACCCGCTGGAGACCTACCTGGAGACCACTGCGGACAACGAGGTGCTCTGCACCATCAACTCGACGGCGGTGCTCAATCCCCGGGTCCGCTACAACATCGGCGACGAGGGCCGGCTGATCTCGTACCCCGATGTCGTGGCCGCGATCACCGACCCCGCCGCGCGGGCCGCCGCGGACCGCGCCTGGCAGGTCGACCGGATGCGGCTGCCGCTGCTGTTCCTGTACGGCCGGAAGGACAGCACGATCTCCTACATGGGCGCCAACATCTACCCGCAGGACGTCGAGTACGGCCTCTACACCGGCAACCCCCAGGCGCACCTGTTGCAGAGTTTCTGCCTCCAGGTGATCGAGCAGGCCGACCTGGAGAGTCGACCGGTGGTCAACCTGCAACTTCGCGACGGCGTTGCGCTCGGCCCCGACGAGCGGCGAGCCCTCGTCCACACCTGCCGTGCGGGGGTGCTGCGTCACCTCGCCGAGGTCAGTCGGGACTTCGCCGAATCCCTCGCCGAGGACCCGTCCGCGGCCGACCTGCGGGTGGAGATCCACGAGTACGGCACCGGCCCGTTCGCCGGCGCCGCCTCCACGATCAAGAACGTCTACCTGGTGAGGGGCGTGCCGGCATGAGGACCACCGACTTCTCCGCGGCTCCCCCGGTGGGGCAGGCGACCGCCATGTTCGTCGGGGCCACCCGCTACCGGGGGCCGCGCTCAATCTTGACGCTCACCCGGACCTGGTTCCGGATGGTCCGGCAGATGCGACGGATGAAGGGGTACCGCTGGCACACCGTGTATTACCAGTTTCCCTTCACGCTCGGCACCATCGCCTTCTTCAGCGACCGCGACGCACTGCTGACGTTCGCCCGCAGCCGCCACCACCGCGACCTCATGTGCTGGGTGACCGATCACGGCACCACGAACGCGACCGGTGGCTACATCCGCCTGTACAACGCCGAGCCCGAGGGCTACAGCAACGGCGTCTGGCGTGCCGAGTCGGACGGCATGGCGCACATACCGACCTTCACCCCGCTCTCCACCGAGGCGGCCGGCCCACCGGTGCACCGCGGATGAGACTGGTTCCGGTGCGGTCGCGGACCGACCTGCGGGCGTTCGTCGACTTCCCGCTGCGGCTGCACCCGAGCGACCGGTACGTACCCCTGCTGTCGTCGGTCATCGCGGCCCACCGCCGCACCGCCGACCTGTTCCTGGTCCGCGACCGCCACGGTGTGGTCGTGGGGCGCACCAGCATGCACCGCAGCGCCGCCTTCGACGCCAAGGTGGGCCCCAGACAGCTGTTCGGGCACACCGAGTTCGTCGATGATGACGACGTCTTCGCCGCCATCATGGACGCGGTCGAGACCAGGGCCGACGGTCGCGGTCTGTTCGGACCGGTGGCACTGCTGCCCAACCAGACCGGTGGGGTGATCACCTCGGGCTTCGCCGACCGCGGCTTCGTGGACTCCGCGTGGAACCCCGCCTACTACCCGCACATGTACGAACGGCACGGCTTCCACCGTCGCTTCGAGGCCGACACCTGGCTGGTCGACGTCCACGGCACGGCCGTCGCGGACCAGGACCACGGTTTCGTCTTCGACGACGCTCGGATCGCCGCCGAACAGCTCGTCGTCCGGCACGGCTCCCGGTGGCGGCTACGCGGCCAACTGCCGATCCTGCGGCGAATGCTCAACGCGAGCTTCGCGCAACTCGGCTACTACACCGACATCTCCGCCGAGCAGTTGGCGGAGCAGACCGATGGTCTCGCGTTCCTGCTGGACGAGGCACTGCTCCTCTGGCTGGAGAAGGCCGGCAGGCCGGTCGCGTTCGTCGTCACCGTGCCGGACATCTCCGAGTACCTCATGCGTGTCGGTGGCCGGCTCGGTATACCCAATCAGCTCCGGCTGCTCGCCACCCGCCGCCGCTACCGCAGCGACGCCGTCCTCATCATCAAGGGCACCGTCCCCGACGAGCAGGGCAAGGGGTACCTGACGCTGCTGTCCCGGGAGCTGCACCGCAATCTCGCCAGCTTCGGCTACCGGACGCTGCGCAGCACCTTCGTCGAACGGGCGAACATCGCCTCGGCCGCTCAGTACCGGCGGGCCGGGGGCCGGCCACTGCACGGGTACACCTTTTACGAGAAAGCGGCGGTCGCGTGAGCTGGGTCGAACGGTTGCGGGAAAACGAGGCGATCTGCCGCCGGGCACCGAGCGCGCACAACACGCAGCCCTGGCGACCGGAGTACCACCCGGACGAGATCACCATCGGCATCGACCCTGCCCGCAGCCTGCCCGACTCCGACCCGACCGGGCGGGACCTGGCCCTCGGCATCGGCGCGTTCGTCGAGACGTGCCTCATCGTCTCCGCCGAGCTCGGTCTCACCGTCACCGCGGCCCCCGGCCCGCGACTGGTCCCCGCAGCGGACCGCTACGCGACTCCGTTCACCATCGCCGACGTCGAGGCCCGCCGGGTCGCCCGTGGCCCGTACGCGCCCGGGCGCGTCGACGCCGCCGTCATCGCCGAACTCGGCCCCGGCATCGCGCACGTCCCGACCCGGGATCTCGTGTCGGACCTGGTGGTCGCCGACCGGTGGCTCTTCGGCACGCCGGCCGTCGCGGCCGAGCTACGTGACTGGCTGCGACTGAGCCCGGCCCACCCTCGATACCACCTCGACGGCCTCACCGACCGGGCGCTCGCCCTGTCCCGGTACGAGGCACGGTTCCTGTCCGCCGCGCTCCGCGCGTACCCGGTCACCCGCCGGCTGGGCCTCCCGGCGCTGCTGGCCGCCAGCGGCCGCGGTCTGTTGCGCTACGACGGCAGCGTCCTGGTGCTGCTCGCCGACGACGACGACCGCGTCGCCGCAGGCCGGCGCCTTCTGCGTACGTGGTTGACGCTCGCCCGGCACGGCCTGGCGGTCCATCCACTCAGCCAGCTCGTCGACTGCCCGGCGACCGCCAGCCGGCTCGCCGAGCGAGTGGGCGGAGAACCGCTCGCGGTGTTCCGCGTCGGCCGACCCCTCGCCGAGCCGGTCCGCTCGGCGCGACGCTAGCAAGACGCCCCTCCCCGGCCCGGTCAGCTCACGCCCCGTACACAATCGGGTTGTTCTGTGCGGGTGCACGGGTGACCATGGTCGGCATGGCGGGAGCTCGCGGGTGAGATCGCCACTTCAGGGCGGGCTGCCGCTGCGGGACGCGGTGGTGGGCGCCGTCGTGGAGATCGCCTGCGACGAGTCGGGATTCTCGGGCACCAACCTGCTGCACTCGACCGCTCCGGTGATCACGCACGCGAGTGTCGACCTGGTGGTCGACGAGGCGGTCGCGCTCATCACTGAGCTGCGGTCGGGGTTCCGGTTCTCACCACACGAGCTCAAGTCCGGGCGGTTCCTGCGCGGCTCGGGTGCCGACGAAGCCCTGGAGTGGTTCCTGACCGCGCTGACCGGTCGCGCGCACGTCCACCTGATCGACAAGGAGTTCTTCCTCGTCACCCGGATCGTCGACTTCCTGCTGGCCGAGCCGTCGTACGCGGCCGGCACCCGGCTGGCGCTCGACCAGCGGCCGACCGCTCTCGCCCTCTACGCGGCCAGACACTCGGCCGGCAGCGACTGGGGTGCCTTCCTGGCCGCGTTCGTCGACCTCGTCCGGATGAAGCGGCGGGTGCCGGTGCGGCAGTCGGTGCAGCGGTTCTTCCAGGCCCGGGACACGCTGCTGCACCACAGGCTCGGCGCGGCGGCCGACGCCGTCCTCGAAGGGCTCGACCCGGATCATGTGCGGGCCGTGGTGGCCCGGCTCGATGACGACGACCGGTCGGTGCCCCCGCCGCTGGAACCGCTGCTGCCGGCGCTGGCGGAAACGGTCCTGTCCTGGAGCGGCGGCCAGCGGCAGGTGCTGGTGACCCACGACGAGCAGAGCGCCCTGACGGCCGATCGACTGACCCGCCTTCAGCGCATGATGGCCGGCGGTGGCGCATCGTCGGCGGCAGCTGACACGACCTGGGCTCTGCCGGACGACGTGTCGCCCCTGGCTGGCCTCGTTATGGTCGACTCCCGTGACGATCCGCGCGTCCAGGTCGCGGACCTCCTCGCGGGGGTGGCCCGGCGCAGGCCGGGGATCATCGGCGACGCCCTCCGTCAGCCGCCGACACCGCGCGATCTTGCGGTGTGATTGGTCCACCCTAGAGGGTGCGTCGTCGTCCGTGGACGGGCCTCTGGCCAGGCGCCGCGCGACGGAAGGTGTAGCCCGCGTTTTCCGGGGGCAAGGAACGCACATGGATCGGACGACGGGGAGCGAGGAGCGACCGCTCGGCCAGCGGTGCTGGACCGCTGACTCGGACCGGGCACGGCTGGCGGCACGGCTCTCCGCGGCCCCTGTGCGATGCGCCTGAGGCACAGCCTGCCCGCGGTGGCGCTCGGGGCGGTGGCCCTGGGCGCGGCTCTCGGCGCTGACCCCGCTCGCGCCGATTCGACGCCGCCACTACCGGTGCCGTTGCCAACCGGTCCCCACCCCGCGACGGCCGCCACTTCGCCGAATGTCATCGAGGCGCTGTTGCCCGACGTGGTCGAGTCGCCGCTGCCGATCCCCCTGCCGCTGCCGTCAGCCACCCCTCTGCCGCTGCCGTCAGCCACTCCCCTGCCGCTGCGATCAGCGATCCCCCTGCCTTCGACGTCGGCCAAGCTCCCCGCCGCCATACCGACCCGGCGGCCAAGCGTGCCGTCGTCGTCCTCGCCGCCTGCCGCCCCCGTCCCGTCCGCCTCGGCTTCTCGGGCTGCCTCACCACCGCCGCCGTCGGCACCGCCAGCACCGCCGCCCTCCTGGACGGCGACGGTGTCCCGGGGTACCCCCCACGGCAGCGTCGACGGCCGCGCGCGGGATCGGGCCCGGACGGCGGGTCACACGCAGGTGGCGATGACCGCGGTCCCCGTGCCGACGCCGCGCCCACCGGCCCGCCCCGAGCCGGGGCTGCCGGCATTCGTGCTGGCTGTAGCGTCCGCACCCACCGGCGTCGGCGCCGGCGGTGTCGATTCGCCGACCTCGGCAGCTGAATGTCCGCCATCCATCTCGCCGCTGTCCCGGGGGCTCACCGTCGCCGCCGTCGACATGCGCGCCACCAGCCGACCCGTGGAGCGGGGCCCTCCGCCGCCACGGCAACTCCTGATCAGTCAGCCGCGTCCACGACGTTGATCAGGAGAGATCATGGAAATAGCCGTTGTCTGGATCCCCGCCGACATCGAACCGTCGGAGCCCGCCGTCGCGATGTGTCTCGCACACCTTCGCCAACACGACTACCGGTTGAAGGGAATCGTCCGGGCACCCTGGGAGACCGTCGAGCAGAAGATGATCGACGGTGAAGTGGATGTGGTCGTGATCGCCGACCCCGCCCACCTTCCGCCGGACCGGTCACCCCGGATCGAGGTAGCCGCCCCGGCGTCGACGGCTCACGAGGACCGATCGGCTTTCGACCCGCAACTCGGCTGAATCGCTCAAGCGCCCCGTCCACAACGGACGGGGCGCTTAGGGTCTGTTTCATAAGGACTGGCCGGCCTGCGGCGGGCCCGGACGACGCCCGGCGGCGTTGCGGTTTCGTCCGGATACAACACCGGTATCCGGACGAAACCGCGCCTTGCCGGATCGCCGCCCGGACTCCGCCTCGGCTCGACCGCCCTTATGAAACAGACCCTTAGCCGTGGTGCTCCCGACGCACGCGCCACTATAGTGAGTTCCATTATGAGACTTACTGCCTTCTGGCGCTGGTGGGGCGCCGGCACGACCAGTCACCTCGGTTCGGCGATCGGTGGGGTCGCCCTGCCGCTCACCGCGCTGACCGTGCTGGACGCCTCGGCCCTCGAAATGGGTCTGATCACGGCGGCCGGCTACCTCGCGTACCTGCTGATCAGCCTGCCGGCGGGGGTGATCGTGCAGCGCGTGCCGCTGCGCGGCACGCAGGTCGCCCTGGATCTGATCCGGGCCCTCGCCATCGCGTCCGTGCCCCTGGCCTGGTGGTTCGACGCCCTGACGGTGGCCCAACTGATCGTGGTCGCCCTGGTCGTGAGCTTCGCCAACGTGCTGTTCGACGTGGCGAACCAGACCTTCCTGCCGGAGATCGTGCCGGCCGCGCAGTTGCAGGCGCGCAACAGCCTCAACTCCGGCACCTATGCCGCCACCCAACTCGGCGGGCCGTCACTGGGCGGACTCGCGGTGCAGCTACTGGGCGCGGTGCCGACGCTGTTCGTGGACGCCGTCAGCTACCTGATCTCCGCCGTGCTGCTGCGCACCCTTCCGGCCCGGCGTCTGCTGCGACCGGCCGAGCGGCCACCGATGGTCACGATGATCCGCGAGGGCTGGCGCTTCGTACTCCGCCACCCGATCATCGGACCCTCCATGTGGGACGCCACAGCGACGAACTTCGTCTGCGGCGGCATGCTCGCGCTCTTCCCGTACTACCTGATACGCGAGCTGCACGCGTCGCCACTCATGGTCGGGCTGCTGCTCGCCGCCGACGGACTCGGCACGCTCGTGGGCGCCGCGCTGACAACCCGGTTCACCGACCGGGTCGGCACCGCACGCGGCCTGGTCATCGCGGCCGTCGTCGGGGTGGCCGGGGCGCTCGTCATTCCGCTGGGCAGCGGCACCGGCGCCTATCTCGCCTTCGCCATCGGGAACCTCGTCTTCGCCGGCTCCTCGGTGGTGCTCAGCGTGACCACCCGCACCTACCGGATGCTCGCCAGCCCGCCGGACCTCCTGTCGCGTGTGATCGCCACGGTCAAGTTCGTCTCCTGGGGCGCCATCCCGCTCGGCAGCCTGCTTGCCGGCCTCCTCGCCGGGCCGCTCGGCGCCCGGACCACCCTGCTGATCTTCGGGGCCCTCACCGTGCTGTCGCCCATCATCTACCTGTCGACCCCGATCCGCCGGCTGCGCGACCTGCCGCTCGACGCCCCCGCGGAACCCGCCAAAGCCCGGGTGTGAACGTGCAGCAGAGCGGTGGGCCGGCGGGCGTCGCCGCCGGCGGTTCACCCGGCAAAATTGATCCCCTCGTTTGTCGATCGGCGATCAGGTTGACTCGTCGGTGAGGTAGACGGGCCCGGCCGGGCTCCACACGATGGGATGCGACATGGCGAAGTACCTGATCCTCATCAACGGCGACGAGCGGCAGTGGGCCGCGATGTCACCGCAGGAGTTGCAGAAGCGCGACGAGGCGCACAGCGCCTTCTGCGCCGCAGCCGGTCCGGCCGTCCTCGACGGCCAGCAGTTGGAGCCGGCGGCCGTCGCGACCACACTGCGCACCGACCCGCACGGTCGGCTGGCCATCACGGACGGGCCGTTCCTGGAGACCAAGGAGGCAGTGGGCGGCTACTACCTGATCGAAGCCCCCGACCTCGACGAGGTGATCAGCCTGGCCTCGCGGCTGTACGAGGTCTCCGCCGGGCACAGCGGGGTGGAGATCCGTCCGGTGGTCGATCACGGATGAGCGCCGAGGTCGTCGCGGCGGTCACGCAGGCGCACCGCCGCGACTGGGCCCAGTTGTTGGCCGCGACGGCACGCCTGACCCGGGACCTCGATCTCGCGGAGGAGTGCACCCAGGACGCCTACGCCCAGGCGCTGCGGGTCTGGCCGCAGATCGGCATTCCCGATCGCCCCGGTGCGTGGCTGACAACCACCGCCCGCAACCGGGCGCTGGATGTGCTGCGCCGCGAGTCGGCGTTGCGTCGGGCTCTACCGCAGTTGGTGACCGACCAGTCGGTGCCCGGCCCCGAGGACGGCCTCGATGACGACCGGCTCCGACTCGTCTTCACCTGCTGTCACCCGGCCCTGTCCCGCGACGCCCAGGTCGCGCTGACGCTGCGGCTGGTGTGCGGCCTGTCCACGGCGGAAGTGGCCCGCGCGTTCCTGGTGCCGGAAACCACCATGGCCGCACGGATCACCCGGGCCAAGAAGAAGATCACCACTGCCCGTATCCCGTACCGTGTGCCGTCGCCCGACCACCTCGCCGGGCGCGTCAGCGCCGTCCTCGAGGTCCTCCATCTGATCTTCACCACCGGCCACACGGCGCCGAGCGGCGCGCACCTCGTCCGCCGTGACCTGGTCGACAGCGCAATCAACCTCGCCCGCATGCTGCACCTGCTCATGCCGACCGACACGGAGATCAGCGGCCTGCTCGCGCTGCTGTTGCTCATCCACGCGCGTGACGACAGCCGCCTGTCCGCCACCGGGCGGCTGCAACTGCTCTCCGAGCAGGACCGCGGGCGTTGGGACACCCGGCTCATCAGCGAGGGGGTCGCCCTGGTGACCGTCGCGCTGCGCCGCAGGCCGCCGACACGGTACGCCGTCGAGGCCGCGATCGCCGCCGTGCACGCCGAGGCGCCGACCTGGCAGGACACCGACTGGGCGGAGATCGTCGGGCTGTACGACGTCCTGCTCCAGCTCTGGCCCTCGCCGGTGGTCGAGCTCAACCGTGCCGTGGCCGTGGGTCTGCGCGACGGGCCGCAGGCCGGTCTCGACGCGCTGACGCCACTGCTCGCCGAACCGGTCCTGGCCACCTACGGCTACCTCAGCGCCGCCCGTGGTGACTTCCTGCGCCAACTCGACCGGTGGGCACCGGCGGCGGACGCCTACCAGGCGGCCCTGGCCCACACCGACAACGAGGTCGAACGCGCCTTCCTCACCGAACGGCTCGGCGACGTTCAGCGCCAGGCGTCGGCGACGATCACCTTCGAGGAGGCGTACCGGTGACAGGTGGTCGGGCCGAGCCCATCGCGGTGTCCCGGCGGATCGCCGCACCAGCGGCCGACATCTTCCGGATCCTCGCGGATCCTCGGCGACACACCGATCTCGACGGCTCCGGAATGCTGCGGGGTGCCGTATCGGACGCGGTGGTCGCCGCCGTCGGCGACGTCTTCGTGATGAGGATGCACTACTCGCGGTACGGCGACTACGAGATGAACAACCACGTCGTCGAGTACGAGGTGAACCGGCGCATCGGCTGGAGGCCGGAGCCGGGTCGCGGCCACCCGGACACCGCACCCGGTGCCACTCCCCGGACGCGCTGGGGACACCGGTGGACCTACGAGCTGACCCCCGACGGCCCGGACGCGACCATCGTGACCGAGACCTACGACTGCTCCCGGCTGCCGGCGGACGAGCAGGCGGCGATGGACGGCGGCCGCGGCTGGATCCCGAGCATGACCGCGACGCTGGTACGGCTGGAGGCGCTCTGCGCCAACCCGCCCGGCTGAGCCAGCGGACCTTCTACGAAGCCGCGAAGGCCAGCCCTCGCTCGGCCAGCGCGGCGGCCAGGATGTCGACCGCCTTCGGCCCCACCCCGTGCATGGCCAGCAGATCGCGGCGGCTGTGGGTGGCCACCTGGGCGAGCGTGGTGATGCCGGCTTCGAGCAGGGCACTGGTGGCTGGTCGCCCGATCGGCGGCAGGTCACCGATCGGCGCGGGCACCTGTCGGGTACTCACGGAATCACCATAGTCCGCCCCGGCCGCCGAGCCTCGGGTCACGAGCCGTCCGGAGGGTTGGCCGGCTGCTGTCCCGGCCAGAACGGCCACTCCTCGAACGACCGACAACGTCCGTCGTCGGCGAACCGCATGACCCACAGGTCGCGGTACTCCTGCTCGACCGGGTCGCCGTAGCGGACCTCGTGGCGCGACACGGCGGTGTCACCCTCGACCGCGACGATCTCGCTGGTCATCTGGAACACCTCGTCGGGGCCTTTGCGCTGTTTCTCCCACATCTGGGCGATGGCCGGCAGGCCGACGACAGGTGTCCAGTACGGCCCCTGCTGGTAGCTCGCATCCTCGGTGAAGAGGGTGACCAAGGCGTCCGTGCCGGGCGTCCGCCACACCCGCTCGTACGCGGTGAGCCACTCGTTGACGTGCGTCCGGTCCATGGACACCACTGTGCCATTCGATGGGCCACGCGCGGCAGGAACCGACCAGCCGCAGGTCATCACCGGTCCACTGCGTCGTAAGGTGCATCTCACACCCGAAGAGCTGGAGGCTGCGGTGACCGCGACGACGCCGACCGACACGGTGCTGGCCGAGGTGATGGCCGAACTGGCCGCGCTGGAGGACCACCGGACACGCGAGGTGAACGCGAAACACGGTGACGACCACGGTGTGCACCTCGGCAAGCTTCGTGCGGTCGCCAAGCGGCTCAAGACGCAGCAGGAACTCGCCCGCCAGCTCTGGAGGACCGGCGACACCGCGGCGAGACTGCTGGCGCTCCTGATCTGCCGTCCCAGGGCGTTCGAGCGTGCCGAGCTGGACGCCATGCTGCGCGAGGCACGCGCGCCCAAGGTGCACGACTGGCTCGTGAACTACGTGGTGAAGAAGAGCCCGCACGCCGAGGAGCTGCGCCTGGCCTGGTGCGCCGACCCGGACCCGGTGGTCGCGAGCGCCGGCTGGGCGCTGACCACCGAGCGCGTGACGAAGAAGCCCGAGAGCCTCGACCTGCCGGGACTGCTCGACGTCATCGAGAGCGAGATGAAGGACGCGCCGGATCGCCTCCAGTGGGCGATGAACCACTGCCTGGCCCAGATCGGAATCGAGCACGCCGCGCACCGCGCTCGCGCGATCGACATCGGCGAACGCCTGGCGGTGCTCAAGGACTACCCGACATCCCCGGGCTGCACATCTCCGTACGCGCCCACCTGGATCAGTGAGATGGTGCGCCGCGCGCACACCTGACCAGCGCGTCGAACCAGCCCATGGTGGCGGCGGCGCGGGGAGCGCCCGGACCTCCCCGCGCCGCCCCGTCGTCAGCCCTTGAGCACCCGGTCCCAGTCGACCGTCTTGGCCCAGTCGGCGTAGCTGTGCCAGGCCACACCCGGGAACTGCGCCCGCAGAGCGGCCACGTCGACGAAGTCGGTGTTCTCCTCGAAGCGCTGGAACATGTCGGCGATCTCGTCGCCCGCCCACTGCCGGACCTGGGCGATGGGCATCTGCCGGTACGGGATCTCCCGACCGATCGCCCCGCTGAGGATCTGGGCCGCCTCCTCGCCGGTCACACTGTCGGAGGCCAGGTCGATCCGCTTGCCCACCAGCTCGTCCGGGTGCTCGATGGCGTACACCGCCAGGCCGGCGATGTCGAGGACCGTCACCTGGTCCAGCTTCTTGCCCGGCGACAGGGGGTTGGACAGGACGCCGTCACCCAGGCGGCTGAAGTTCAGGTTGAGCACGTTCTCGATGAAGTAGACCGGCCCGAGCACAGTGGATCGCACGTCCTGCCCCCGCAGGTACGTCTCGACCACCTGCTTGCTGTCGGCGTGGTCGATGTCGCTGTCCACCAGTTGGTCGGCGCCCCGGACCGACGAATACACCAGGTGGGCGTCGGCACGCGCCGCGGTGTCGACGATCAGACGCCCCTGGGCGATCTCCTCCTCCTTACCGCCATCGCCGAAGGGCACCGAGAGCCCGAAGACCGCGTCGACGCCGCTGGCCGCCCGGCCGAGCGCCTCGGCGTCGGCGAGGTTGCCGGCGGCGAGCTGGACGCCCCGGGCCGCGAGCGCCTGGGCGGTGGCTGATTCGGGCGCGCGGACGTACGCGACGACCTCGTGGCCATGGTCGAGGAGCAGGTCGGTGACCGCTCCTCCCTGGTTGCCGGTGGCACCGATGACGAGAACCTTGGTCATGGCTGCGTCTCTCCTTGTGTTGGTCGTGCCGGGCTGGTCGGCTGCGGGTGTCAGTGGGTGCCGGCCGGTCGTCGCCGCGCCGACGACGAGGCCAGGACGGGAATGAGGACGGCGGCGACCGCGAGGTGCAGCAGCACGAGCGAGAGGTGGTCGCCGTCGCTGCGGAAGGTGCCGCTCCACGGCATGGTGGCCAGCAGCAGCACCAGGGCGGCGACCGTCCAGAGCAGCGTGGCCCGCCGCGGAACGAGCCGTTCGAGGACGGCGAGCAGCCCCCACCCGGCCAGGGAGGGCAGCAGGGCGACGGCGATGGTCTCCACCGCGCCGATGTCCTGTGGCTCGTCCGAGCCGAGGGCCGGGGCGTACAGGTCGTGGCCGATGACCGGCTCGATGAGCACCCAGGTGAGCAGGGCGACGAGGACGGCCCCGGCGACCCCGGCGAGCCGGATCGGCCACAGTCGGGTGCCGGAGGCGGACGGGGCGGGCGCGAGGTCGGTGGCCATGGCGGGTCTCCGTGCTGTCTCGCCGGAGCGCGCGTCGGGCGCGTCCTGCTCGGTCGGGGAATTCATCTCAGCCTCTCCACGGCGGTCAGCGTACGCTGTTCCACGCACGAACACCGTTCTAACAGCAAACACCGGATGCCGTCAACTACGATGAGTCGACCCGCAGACGAGCGAGCGATGGAGGCACGCGTGACGCAGGCGATCCCCACGCCGCCGTGGCAGACGCCCCCCAAGCCCCCACCCCGGGCCCCGCTGAGCCAGGAGCTGATCGTCACCACCGCCCTGCGGGTCCTCGACAGCGAAGGGCTCGACGCGCTGAGCATGCGGCGCGTCGCCCAGGAGCTCCAGACCGGCCCTGCGTCGCTGTACGCCCACGTCGCCAACAAGGACGAGCTGCTCGACCTGCTGTACGACCGGGTGCTCGCCGAGGTCGAGATCCCCGAACCCGACCCGGAACGCTGGGCCGAGCAGGTCAAGGAGATGCTGCGCTCACTGCGCCGGGTCTTCCGGTCGCACCGCGACCTGGCCCGCGTGTCACTGTCACGGATCCCGCTGGGCAGCAACGGCGTCGTCGGGATGGAGCGCACCATGGCGCTGATGCGCGCCGGGGGCCTGCCCGACGACATCGCCGCCTACGCCGGAGACCTGGTGACCTCCTTCGTCACCACCGAGACGCTCGACGACGCCTTTCCCGGCGACGGCGTGGACACCGGCGCCGTGCAGGCGTACGTGGCGCAGATCCACGGCTACCTGACCTCACTGCCCCCGGACCGGTTTCCCAACCTGACGCAGATGGCCGGGCCGATCACCTCCCTGGACTCGGAGCGGCGCTTCGAGCTGGGCATGGAGATCATCCTCCGGGGCCTGTCGACGTACGCCGAGCCGGCCTGAACCGTCCCGCGCGCCACCTGTCGACGCGCGGGACGGCCGGTCAGGCCAGGCAGGTCAACGGCCGACCCCCGTTGTACTCGATCATCTCGGCCACCACCCCGGCCACCGGCAACGGCGCCCCGGGCGGGCCGCCGGCCAGCTCGGCGTACGCCCGGTGCAGGTTGCCCACCACCCGCTCGGGGTCGAGCAGGTGCGCGAACTCCGACCAGTCCGACTCGCGGGCCGCCTCCAGTGGGGTGCGCCCCTGCGGGTATAACTCGGCCGCCACCTCGGTGACCCGCCGCAGGTAACGCTCGGTGACGTCGAAGATCTCCGGGCCGGTCACCGGACCGTGCCCGCAGACCACCGTGCGGGGCCGCAACGCCCGCAGCCGCGCCACCGCGTCGAGAGCACCGGAGACCGAGCCGAACAGCAGGAACGGCGTGCAGGTGGACATCAGCACGTCCCCGGCGAACAGCACCCGCTCGTGCGGCAGCCACACCACGACGTCGTTGGTGGAGTGCGCCGGACCGACGTGCAGCAGCTCGGCACGGCGTTCCCCGACGTGCACCGTCAACTCGTGCGCGAACGTGACGTCCGGCAGCACCACCCGGATGTCACCCCACCGCACCTCCGGCCAGAGCCCGGTCAGCGCGAGCCCGGTCTCGGCCATCTCCTGACGGGCCCGCTCGTGGGCGATGACGGTGGCCGACGGCGCGAAGATCTGGTTGCCGAAGGTGTGGTCGCCGTGGTGGTGGGTGTTGACCAGCGTGCGGACCGGGCCGGCCCGCAACCCGGAGATCCGGTCGGCGAGGACACGGGCCCGCCGCTCGGTCGCCGCGGTGTCCACCAGCAGGAGCCCGTCCGGCCCGGTCACGATGCCGGCGTTGCTCAGGCACCAGCCACCGTTGGGTTGGGTGTACGCGAAGACCCCGTCGGCCACCTCGGTCAACTCGGCCGCCACCGACGCCACGGCCGGCCCCGCCACGGTCATCGTCGGGCAGCCGCGTACGAGCCGGCGTGCGCCAGCGTCGTGCGGCTGTTACGACCCAGTGCGGAGCGGATGAACTCGCGGGCGTCGGCGAGCGTGGCGCCCGCGCCGAGCACCTCCTGCACCCTGGTCGGGTCGATGGCAACGGTGTGCTCCGCGGTCACCGTGGCACCGTCGTCGGTGTCGGTGAACAACCACCGGCCACTGTGCCCGAGCAGCAACCGGGGCGGGACCAACTGCTTGTAGACGATCCGCTCGACCGGTGTGCAGACCCGCACCGACCTGGTGGTGTGCGCCGAGCCGTCCTCGGTGACGGTGTCCATCTCCATGTCCTGCGTACCCGGGGCCACCTTGCGCAGCACCACCCGGGCCACGTGCGGCAGCCGCTGCGGCCACCGGTCGGAGCGGTTCACGAACTCGTACGCGTCGGCCGCCGCGCCGTCGACCGGCACCTCGTCGGCGAAGGTGAAGACGATGTCCTCGACCGGGTGCCCGGTGGTGGCGATCCGTGCCAGAGCCGCCAACTCCACCGGGCTGTTGCGGTCCAGTGCCTCGGTGATCCAGCGGACCGAATCGGCGTCGTCGTCGACGGCGCTGAACTCGTGCACCAGCAGGATCTCCGTGCCGCCGTCCACCGCACGGAAGATCCACTCGCCGCCCATCGAGGCGATGGGCGCCTGGCTGCGCTCCTGCGTGAAGCTGATCCGCAGCCCTGCCGGATCCAGGCTCCGGCGCGACGTCCAGGTCGCGACCTCGCCGCCGACCAGCGCCCAGAGCTGGAACCGCTCGGTGGACTCCGAGCGGTCCAGGTGGTGCACGTACACCGTCGGGGTGAAGATGGCCGGCCAGCGGGTGACGTCGGCCGCCAGGTCGTAGAGCACGCGGGGCGGCGCCGCGACGGTCAGCGTGTGTTCGGTCCGGTACGGCACGGCTCAGCTCGCCGTGGCCAGGCTGTGCCGGATCTCGTCCAGCATCGCCCGCGGGGTGGGCAGGCCGGCGATCTTCTCGTCCGGGATCGTGACCTTGTAGTCGCGCTCCAGGATCGCCGCCGTCTCCATGACGGCCAGGGAGTCGTAGCCCAGATCCTCGAACGGCACGTCGATGATGTCGCCGTCGAGGTCGACGCTCTCGTCCGCGCCGGCGCAGGCGGCCATGACGCGTCGGAGGTCGTCGAGGGTGATGTCGGTCATCTACCTGGTCCTCTCGATCAGTGGTGACGTCCGGCCGTGGTCTGACCGACCACGACCGCGGAGTTGAATCCGCCCTTGCCACGGGCGAGGACGAGGGCGTACGACAGCGGGGCCTGTCGGGGCTCGCCGTGCACGAGGTCGAGGCCGTAGTCGTCCGGTACCTCGACGGTGTGCGGCACCGGCGGGATGACCCCGTCGCGGATCGCCAGCAGCGCGGTGACGACGTCCAGCGCTCCCCCACCGGCGAAGAGGCGGCCGACCAGCGCCTTCGGTGCGGCAACCGGCACGCCGTGCGGACCGAAGATCTCCCGCAGCGCCTGCGCCTCGGTCCGGTCCAGCTCCGGGACGCCGGCGGCGTCCGCGAAGACCACGTCGACGTCGGACGGCCCGATACCGGCGTCGGCGAGGGCGGCCTCGGCCGCGCGGCGCAACGCCGGAGGACGCGGTGAGCCAGGTGGCGGGTCGAAGGTGGCGGCGTACCCGACGACGTTGCCGTAACCGGCGCCGGCGCCGCGCCGCCGCGCGGCGGCCTCGTCCTCCAGCACCAGGATGGCCCCGCCCTCGCCGGGCAGGTAGCCGGTGGCGTCCGCGGCGAACGGCCGGTACGCCCGGTCGGCCGAGTCGACGAGGCTGACCCGGCCGCTGGACAGGTGCGAGGCCCAGCCCCACGGGTCGAGCGCCGAGTCGACCCCGCCGGTGAGCATCAGGGGGGTGCCCAGCCGGATCGTGCGCCGGGCGTGCCCGATCGCGTCGAGGCCGCCGGCCTGCTCGGTGACGACGGCGCTGCTGGGCCCCCGCATGCCGTTGCGGATGGAGATCTGGCCGGTGTTGACCGCGTAGAACCAGGCAAAGGACTCGTAGACGCTGACGTACTCCGGCCCCTGCGACCAGAGCTTGTGGAACTCGCGGTGGGTGAAGGCGAAACCGCCGAGGGCGTTCGCCGTCACCACCCCCATGTCGTAGTCGGGCAGCGCGTCGGTGCGCACCTGAGCGTCGGCCAGCGCCAGGTCCGCCGCCGCCAGCGCGTAGCGGGTGGAGACGTCGGTCTGCGGCAGGAGCCGGCCGGGGATGTGGTCGCGGGCGTCGAAGTCGCGTATCTGCCCGGCGAGCCGGGCCGGATAACGGGACGTGTCGAACCCGGTCAGCGGCCCGATGCCGCTGACCCCGTCCAGCGTGGCCTTCCAGTACGAGTCGACCCCAAGACCGTTCGGGGCTACGACGCCCACCCCGGTGACCACCGTCGTCATCGCGTTCCTCCCACCCGGGTAAGCACCATCGCGCTCTGGAAACCACCGAATCCGCTGCCGACCGTCAGCACCGCGTCGAGCCGGCGCTCCCGCGCGACGACCGGCACGTAGTCCAGGTCGCACTCCGGGTCGGCGTCGTGCAGGTTCGCGGTGGGCGGCACCACGTTGTGCTTGATGGCCAACGCGCAGGCGGCGATCTCGATCGAGCCGATCGCCCCCAGCGAGTGACCGACCATCGACTTGATAGAGCTGACCGGCGTCCGGTACGCGTGCTCGCCCAGACTGCGCTTGAACGCGGCGGTCTCGTGCCGGTCGTTCTGCTTGGTGCCGGAGCCGTGCGCGTTGATGTAGTCGATCGCCTCCGCGTCGAGCCGGGACTCGGCCAGCGCGGCCCGGATCGCCTCGGCCATCTCCCGGCCGTCGGTCTTCAGGCCGGTCATGTGGTACGCGTTGCTGCGCGCCCCGTACCCGCTGACCTCGGCGTAGATGTGCGCGCCGCGCGCCACCGCCCGCTCGTGGGTCTCCAGCACGAACATCGCCGCGCCCTCGGCCAGGACGAAGCCGTTGCGGGAGCCGTCGAACGGCCGGGAGGCGCGCTCCGGCTCGTCGTTGCGCGGAGTGGTCGCCTTGATGGCGTCGAAGCAGGCCACGACGATCGGGGTGATCGGGGTGTCGGTCGCGCCGGTGATCATGACGTCGGCGCTGCCCTCCCGGATGAGCTGCGCGGCGTGTCCCACCGCGTCCAGCCCGGAGGTGCAGCCGTTGGAGACCAGGGCCACCGGCCCCTCCGCCCCCACCGTCCAGGCCACGTCCGCCGGCATCGCGCCGGGGGTGAGGTAGTCGAACATGTACGGCGACAGGTGCGTCGGGTCGACCTCCCACTCCCGCCCCCGGTCGGACAGGACGAGGTACTCGTTCTCCAGGCTCGTCGCCGCGGCGACCGCGCTGCCCAGGCTCACGCCGATCCGGTGCGGGTCAACGCCGTCGAGGTCGAGACCGCTGTCGGCCACCGCCTCCCGGGTGCACACCACGGCGAACTGGGTGGCCCGGTCCATCCGACGGATCTCCCGGGGGCTGAAACCCTCGGCCTCGGCGTCGAAGTCGCACTCCCCGGCCACCTGGGAGCGGTAGGGCGCGGGGTCGAAGAAGCTGATCCGGCGGGTGGCCGTGCGGCCGGCGGTGAGCAGGTCCCAGAACTGGTCGGCGCCGGAGCCGCCCGGCGTCCGTACGCCGATCCCGGTGACCACGACCCGGCGGCTCACGCGGACGCCTCCGGGGCCGGCGCCGGCAGGATGCTGGCGGCGAGCGTGCAGAAGACCGAGCGTGGCGGACCGGTGAGGCCAGGAAGCGCGCTCAGCGCTGCCCGTACCTCGGCCGACCTGGGGTTGTTCGTGAACGACTCGCGGTAGGCCGCCTCGCTGCTCCACTGGGCGTAGTTGACGACCTGGGTGCCGTCGGAGCTGATGTGGTAGTTGGCGGAGAGGAACCCGGGCACCGCCCGGATCCACTCCTGGACTCCCCCGGTCGCCAGCTCGACCAGCTTGCGTGCCGTCGCCGGGCCGTCGGTGGGGAAGGTGACGATCGCGACGAAACCCGCGTCCGTCCTGGTCGGATCCACTGTCTGCCTCCGAGAAGTGTGGTGGTCGTCAGCGACCGGCGAGCAGCCGGGCTGCGTAGGCGCTGGCCGCGGTGCCGAACTGCAGGCCGATGTGGCTGGCCGCCGCGTGCGCGTCCCGCCAGAACCGTTGCAGCGGGTTGTTCTCGGCCTGGGCTCGTGTGCCTGCCGTGGTGAAGAGTCGATCGGTCGCCGCGACCAGGGTCTCGGCGGCGAGGGCGCAGTCGCGGGAGCCTCGGGTGACCGCCAGCGGGGTCACGTTGCCCGCGTCCGCCACCAGCGCCACCCGCTCCAGCAGGAGCTGCGCCGCGTCGATCTCGCCGTGCGCCCGGGCCAGGGTCTGCTCGTACGCGCCCCGGTCCAGGGCGGAGATCGCGTTCGGGCCGCCGGTCAGCTTCTCGGCGACCCACGGGGTCCAGGCCGCCGCCGCGCCCCGCGCCGCGCCCAGCACCGGCACGGCGAAGGCCAGACCGTTGACGGCGCGCACCGGTACGGTGTGGCAGATCGCCTCGGCGGCCACCGCATCACCGCTGGCGATGCTCTCCCGGCTGCACCCGCGCCCGGTCGGGACGAAGACGTCGTCGAGGATCAGCGTGTTGCTGCCGGTGCCCCGCATGCCCATGGTGTGCCAGGTGTCGGCGACCCGGTAGGTGTCGCGCGGCACCGCGAAGAACCACGGCTGCGGGCGGTCCGCACCGGGCACCATCGCGCAGACCAGTGCCCAGTCGGAGTACTCGACGATGCTGACGAACGGCCAACTGCCGGACAGGCGCCAGCCCCCGTCGGTGGGCTCGGCCCGCCCCAGGGGCATCAGCGCGCCGACGATCAGCGCGTCCGGCCCGTCGGACCAGACCTCGGCCTGACCCTCGCCGGGCAGGTACGCGGTCATCCGGCCGAGCGCCGCGGTGAGCGAGGCGCACCACGCTGTCGACACGCACGCCTCGCCCAGCACGGCGACCGGCTCGATCAACCCGGTGAAGGTCGCGGCCCGGCCGCCGAACCGGGTCGGCACGAAGTGCCTGGCGAACCCGGCCTCCACGACTCCCCGGACCACCTCCGGGTCCAGCCTGCGGTTGATCTCCGCGTCGGCGGCGTTCTTGGCCGCCAGCTCGACGACGTCTCGCGTCGCCGTCAACAGGTCCGGCATGTCGGCCCCCTCATCGATTCGGTTCACCATGGCGTCGCGCGCTCGTACGCGACTCGTGCGGCAGTGGGTCGGTCACTCGGCCGGGGCCGGCGGCATCGGCTGCCAGTTGGTCTTCGCCAGCCACTGGTCGAGGGTGAGCAACCCGGGGAACTGGGCCCGCAGGGCCGGGATGTCGGCGTGGTAGCCGATGCCGTTGAGCCACCGGTAGGAAATGGACTGCCAGACCAGCCCCTCCGCGTGCAGCTGGTCCAGCGGCACCGACTCGAACCGGGCGGGCAGGCCGGTGTGCCGGCCGAACGCGGCGGCGAGCTCGTCGCCGGTCACCTCGTCACCGGCAAGTTCGATCTTGGCGCCGATGTGCCGCTTCGGGTCGTCGAAGGCATCGGCCGCGAAGTAGCCGATGTCCGGCCCGCTGATCATCTGAAGGGTGTTGGTCGGGCCCAGCCCGCGCCGGAACACCAACTCGCCATCGACCAGCACCAGCGGCGACATGTCGTGGTTGAGGTTCTCCATGAAGTACGACGGGCGCAGGAAGGTGAACGGCAGCCCGTTCTCGACGATGCGCTGCTCGATGGCGAACTTGGACAGCCGCCAGTTGATGCCCTCGGGCCGCTCGGCGCCGCCCACGGAGCTGTGCACGTAGTGCTGGACGCCCAACTCCTTCGCCGCGTCCGCGCAGGTCTTGCCGTGCCGTTCCTCGCCCTCCACACCGTGCTCGCTCATCGGGGTCTGAATGCTGAACACCCCGTAGGCGTCCTTCATCGCCTGCCGTACCGAGTCGGCGTCCTCCAGGTCGCCGACCGCCAGGGTCGCCCCCAGGTCGGCCAGCGCCCGCGCCTTCGCGGCGTTCGGGTCACGCACGAACGCGCGGACCGACCAGCCGCGCCGCAGAAGGTGACGGGCGGTCGATCCGCCCTGCTTGCCGGTGGCACCGAGCACAAGCACGGTCTTGTCCGAAGGGGACACGGTTGACCTCCAGAGGTGACGGAAGGGGCGGTGACGGGTGGCGTCAGGAACGCGGGACGGCGGTGACCCGCAGCCGGCCGGCGGACAGCTCGACGCCCTGGCCGTACATGCGGTCGGCGAACAGGCCGAGGCCGTAGCTGAACTGACCGGGCAGCACCGACTCCTCGACGCCGCCGTTGTCGCGCTTGAGGTACGCCGCGTCGAGGCAGCGCGTGCCGACCCGGTCGACCGACAGCACCTCGGCGCCGTCGACCCGCCACCGGGCCGTGCCGGTCGCCCGCTCGAAGGAGACCTCCAGGCGGTGCACCTGCTCGGGCGTTCGGTCGGCCACCGGGACGGCGTAGGTGAACGCCGCGAAACGCGCGTCCGGACGCAGCGCCAGCCGCTCGTACACCGCGTAGAGGCGCCGGTGGGTGAGGAAGAAGTCGAACACGATGCCGGATTCGAGGTCGACGGAGATGAGGCCGCCGGCGCCGAGCCGGATGTCGACAGTGGGTTCGGCGACGTCGTCGTACGGGTGGGCGTCCAGCCCGAACCCCCGCAGCGCCACGTCGGCCGACACGGTCAGCAGGTGTCCGTCGGCGGTCTCGAAACCCGGGCGGCCGGACGGGGACACGTGTGTGGTGAACGCCGCCCAGCGCAGGTGCTGCACCGGCGTCGCCGGCTGCGCGAAGGCCGGCGCACCGGTCCGGACGTCCACCCCGGTCGGTACGACCACCAGGCCGTCGGGGGTGGCGCGGACGACGCCGTCACCACCCGGCAGGGCGTCCACGGGGCGGAGCCGCCAGGGCGCCCCCGCCCCGATCCGTACGCCGTTGGTGAAGTCGTCCTCGAAGAGCTGCTGCGCTGTCGGTGCCGTCATCTGCGCCCCTCCCGGCTGGCCCGCGGTTGCAGGTCAACGGTGTCAGGGCGGGCTCGCGGCCCACTCGAAGCGCGCTAGGGCCTGTTTCATAAGGGCGGTCGAGCCGAGGCCGGTCAGTCCTTGTGAAACAGGCCCTAAGTCGGTCGGTCGGTCACGACTCGACGTCGCGGCCGGTCATCGGCGCGTCGTCGATCCCCCAGGTGATGATGCGTCGCGGCCGGATCCGGATCATGGCCGATCCGAAGTAGGGGTGCGGTGGCTCCACGTCCACCAGAGCCTCGGCGTGGCCTCGGATCTCGACGCCCCGGGCCTTCCACGGGTTGGTGGACGCCAGGTCGTCGACGACGAACGCCACCCGTGGATCGGCCTTGATGTTGCGGAACTTGCGGCTGGCGGTCAGGTTATGCCCGCCGATGTCGATCGTGCCGGTGTCCGGGTTGTAGGTGAACGCGACCGGGTTGTTCTGCGGTGCGCCGCTCGGCGCGACCGAGGCCAGCCGGCCCAGTCGCTGCGTCGTCAGGTACTCGATCTCCACATCGGTGAAAGACATCGGCCTATCCTAGGGTGTCGGTGACGATTCGACTGCGGAGCGCAGCGACCGATCGGGCGCCGCCGGGGTGGGCCGGTCGTGGGTCGGCAGCGACCGGGGCAGCCAGCGCAGTGCGATGGCCGCACCGGCCAGTGCCAACAGCGCCGCGAGCACCGCGGTGAGGTGCATCGCGTCGATGAAAGCCGCACGGGCTGCCGCGACCAGGGCGTCGGTGTCACCGCCCCGCGCCGCCGCGGCGGCCAGCGTCGCGTCGAGCGACTCCCCGGCGTCGTGGCGCATCGCGGCCGGCAGCACCGACAACTCGTCGGAGACGCCGGCGCGGTAGGTCGAGGCGAGCACCGAACCGAGCACGGCCACCCCGAGCACGTTGCCCACCTGCCGAATGGTGTTGTTCATCGCCGAGCTGACCCCGGCCTTCTCCCGGGGGATGGCGGTCATGATGGACATCGACGCGGCTGGCAGCACCGCGGCCATCCCACCGCCCAGCAGGGCGAACATCGGCAGCAGCGCCCACGGTGGCGTGTGCTCACGCACCAGGGCCACCCCGAGCAACGCGGCGCCCACCGACAGCAGCCCGGCGGCGCAGACCGCCCGCGGCCCGTAGCGGCGGACCGCCACCGCGCTGAGCGGGCCGACCAGGACGTTGGCGGAGGCCAACGCCAGCGTGAACGAGCCCGCCCGCAGTGGGCTGTAGCCGCGCACGCTCTGCAGGTAGAACGCGCTGAAGAACAGGAAACCCAGCATCGCGAAGGAGACGAAACCGACCGCCACCAGCGCGGCGGAGAAGGCCGGGTCCCGCAGGAAGGGCAGCTCGAAGGCGGGCTGGGCGGTGCGCCGCTCGTGCCGGACGAACAGCCACAGCGCGGCCACGCCGGCCAGGAGCGGCACCCACACCCGCGGGTCGCTCACGGTGCCCAACCGGCCGCCGTTGATCACCCCGTACACCAGCGCGCCGAGACCCCCGACCGACAGCCCCACACCCGGCAGGTCCAGGCCACGGTCGTGCCCCCGGCTCTCCGGCACCACCAGCAGCACTGCGACGACGCAGCCGAGCACCAGCGGCACGTTGACCAGGAAGATCGAGCCCCACCAGAACCGGGACAGCAGCACACCCCCGGTGATCGGGCCGATGGCCAGGGCGAAGCCCACCGCGCCGGCCCAGACCCCGATCGCCCGGGGCCGCTCGCGCAGCGGGAAGACCGTCGCGATCACGGCCAACGTGGACGGCATGACCGCGGCGGCACCGACGCCCATCACGGCCCGGGTGAGGATCAACGCCGCAGGGCTGTCGGCGTACGCCGAGGCGAGCGACGCCGCCCCGAACACCACCAACCCGAGCAGCAACATCCGCCGACGGCCGAAGCGGTCGGCCGCCGCACCGCAGGCGAAGAGCAACGCGGCGAAGACCAGGGTGTAGGAGCTGAGGATCCACTCCAACTGGCTGTGCGTCGCGCCGAGGCCGTGCCGGGCATCGGTGAGGGTCCGCAGCGCGACGTTCAGCACGGTGTTGTCCAGGATGATCGACAGCAGGCAGCACACCAGCACCGCGAGGATCCGCCAGCGTCGAGGGTGTCCGGAGTCGGGGGGCGACGGCACGGTGTCCTCCAGGTGGAAGCCGTCAGACGACGAGGGCGAGCTTCCCGCGTACGTGCCCGGCCTCGGCCTCACGGTGAGCGTCGGCGGCCTGCCGCAGCGGGTAGGTGCGCTGCACGTGCAACCGCAGGCCGCCGTCGTCGTACAGCCGGGTCAGCGCGGCCAGCGTCTCCGCCGACCGCTCGCCGCGCAGCATGGTGATGCCGTGCTGGCCGGCGGCGCGGAAGTTCGCGATGGTGCCGATCCTTTTGCGGTCCGACACCAGCTCCAGCGACACGTCCAGCGCCTCCTGGCCGCCGTGCGCGTCGAGCGCGACGTCCACCCCGGCCGGGGCGAGCGCCCGCACCCGGTCGGCAAGGCCGGCACCGTAGGCGACCGGTTCGGCGCCGAGCGACCGGAGGTAGTCGTGGTTGCTCGGGCTCGCGGTGCCGATGACGGTCGTGGCGCCGAAGGCCCGGGCCAGTTGCACGGCGACCGTTCCGACGCCGCCGGCGGCGGCGTGCACCAGCACGGTCTGCCCGCTGGAGACCTGCAGGGCGCGCAGCCCGTTGTAGGCCGTCTGGCCCACGGCGGAGAGCGAGCCGGCGGCCTCCCAGGGCAGGTCTGCGGGCTTGGCGACCACCTGGTCGACCCCGACGACGAGCACCTCGGTGTACGACTGCATGAAGGCGAAGCCCAGCACCTCGTCGCCGACGGCGAAGCCCGTCACGTCCGGCCCGGTCTGGTCGACCACGCCGGCGAACTCGTTGCCGAGCACCTGCGGGAAGGTCGCCGGGTAGATGGACTGCATGAACCCGGACCGGATCCGACAGTCGATCAGGTTGACGCCGGCGGCACGCACCCGCACCCGAAGCTGGCCGGGCCCGGCGTCCGGCTCGGGCACCTCCAAGGGGCGCAGGACGTCAGCGTCGCCGAACTCCGTGATCGCCATCGCGAACGGCATGGGGGTTCCTTTCAGTGCTTTTGGTAAGTGGAATCCCATTGTGGCGGAGAGGGGCGGGCCCCGGTGTCCCGACGCCCGCCCTCGCGCGTCACTTGGTGACGTTCACCCGGGCCAGCTCCACCGCCGGCAGGGCCGGGTCGGGGAAGCACTGGAACGGGCCCCACTCGTTCAGGATCGGCTGGTAGCGGAACCAGGCGAAGCCCGGCTCCACGTAGCTGCCGCCGCCGGGGGCGAACACGATCGCACCGGCGTTCTTGCCCGCCTTGATGTGCAGCGACAGCGTGGGCAGGTCGAACTCGACGCCACCGGTGAACGGCCCGCTGCTGCGCACCACGAGCGCGCCGTCGCGCTCCTCGACCCAGGTGAACGCCTGACCCAGACCCGACCCGCCGACCAGCGAGTAGCTCTTGACCTTGGCGTTGCGCGGGATCGCGTACGCCACCTGGACGTCCGTCACGGTCTGGTTGTACTGCGCGAACGCGGTGATCGGCGTCGGGTCGAGCGTCACGTCGAACTCGGTCCCGGCGGTCACCGTGGTCGGCGCCGAGACGTCGAAGTCACGGCTGTAGGCGACCGGGTGGAAGCCCTGCTGCACCGTCGTGCGGCAGTCGTAGGCGACCGTGCTGTGAGTGCTCACGGCCGCCGTCGGTGTAGCGGCGCCCGGGCTGGCGTTCGCGACACCCACCGACGCGAGCACCCCGGTGAGCGCCACGGCACCCATGCCGAGCCGGCCGATCCATCTCGTGTTACCTGCCATCTCATCTCCTTGTGAGGTACCGAAGCGAGCCAGGATGGACGCTACGGACGGTGGCCTGAAACTGGCTCGAAGCTCAGTCCAGCCCCGGTACGAGCACCACCCGACCGGGGTGGGCCCGGCTCTCCACCAGTTCGTGCGCCTCGGCCGCGTCGGTGAGCGGCAGTCGCGCGTGGACTGTCGAGCGCAGCCGTCCGTCGAGCAGGCGGGAGGTCAGGTCGTCGAGGACGTCGCGGTACTCGTCGGGCCGGCTGCCCCGCCAGGCCGACAGGGCGAACCCGGTGACGTAGCGCAGACCGATCAGCTTCATCAGCGGCACGGTGGGCACCGCCAGCTCGGCCGCCGAGGACCCGAAGAAGACCAGGCGACCGCCGGGCGCGAGCAGGTCGAGTCCCTGCTCCACGACGTCGCCGCCGATGCTCTCCAGTACGACGTCGACGCCGCGCCCGCCGGTCGCGGACCGCACCTCGTCGGCCCAGTCGGTCCGCGTGTAGTCCACGGCGACGTCCGCGCCCAGCGAGCGGGCGAAGTCCCGTTTGGACGCCGATCCGGCGGTGGCCACGACCAGGCCGGCAGCCGCGGCCTTCGCGAGTTGCACGGCCAGGTGGCCGATGCCGCCGGCAGCCGCGTGCACCAGGACCGTGTCGCCCTTGCGCAGCAACGCGGTGCGCAGCACACCGCCGGCGATCAGGCCGGTGCCGGGCAGCACCGCCGCCTCGGCCGCGTCCAACGCGTCCGGCACCGGCACCAGAGTGGTGGCGTCCACCACGACCTCCTCGGCGTACGCGCCGTGCAGCGTGAAGGCGCCGACCCGGTCGCCGATCCGGACACCGTTCACGCTGTCGCCGACGGCGGTGACCCGCCCGACCACGTCACCGCCCAGCACCACCGGGAACACCGGTCGCCACATCGGCGCCGGGAAGACGTCGCGCCGCATCTGGGTCTGCGCGTACCCCACGCTGATCGCCTCGGCCCGGATCCGAACCGCGCCAGCGCCCGGCTCCGGCCGGGCGACGTCGGCGGCGACGAGCACCTCCGGCCCGCCGTAGCGGTCGAACTGCATCACTCGCATGTACGCGCTCCAATCAGGAAGGTTCGGCCCGAGCGCGGGCGAGGGCGCCGAGCACCGCCAGGTGCAACCGGTCCCGTTCGGCCGCCAACTCGGCATACGTGCGATCGCCGTACGCCTGCTCGGTCTGCGTGACCAGCAGCTCCCGCGTCTGGTCGGTCAGGGCCGGGGTGCCCAGCTGCGCCCAGCCGCGTTCCAGGCCGGAGCCCAGGTGGGACAGCCACCCGCGCAGGCCGCCCTCCCCGCCGCCGAGGTGGAACGCCTGGAACGGGCCCATGGTCGACCAGCGCAGACCGATCGAGTTGGTGACGAGGTCGTCCAGTTCCGGCACCGTCACCACCCCCTCCACCACGAGGTGGATGCACTCGCGCAGCAGCGCCGACTGGAGGCGGTTGGCGGCGAACGCCGGCAGGGCGCGGCGCAGCAGCACCGGCTGCCGGCCCACCGACCGCAGGAACGCCATCGCCTCGCTCACGGCCGCCGCCGCGGTGGCGGAGCCGGCGACGACCTCCACCAGCGGCACCAGGTGCGGCGGGTTGAAGGGGTGTGCCACGACCAGCCGGGCGGGGTCCCGCATCCGGGCCCCGAGGTCGTCGGGGACCAGCTTCGACGTCGACGACAGCAGCAACGCCCCGGTGCCGGTCTGCTCGATCGTGGCGAACAGCCGCTGCTTCAGCTCCAGGTCGTCGGGCGCGTTCTCGGACACGACGTCGGCGTCGGCGACCGCGCGGGCCAGGTCCGGCTCGAACTCGATCCGGTCCAGCAACGCCGCCGGGTCCGGCGCGCCCGGCAACGCGGGTGCGAACAGCTCCAGTGCGGCACGTACGACCTTCTCCGCGTCCGGCCGGCGGCTGTTCACCCGCACCGGCAGACCGTGTGCGGCGAACAGCGCGATCCAGCCGGTGCCGATGGTGCCGGTGCCGATGACGACGACGGCTCCCACCTCAGCGGTCCTGGTCGTGGTCGACGCGCCGCGACGCGAGCCGCAGGTCGCCGTCGACCCGCACCAGCACGTCATGGACCACGCAGCTCGGCCCGATCTCGGGCTGCTTCACGCCCGGGTGCACGGTGAGCACCAGGGCGTAGCTCGTCGAGTCGATGCCGCCGTCCAGTCGGTGGTCCAACACCACGTGGTTGAACCAGTGCCGCCGCTGCACGGGCGTGCCGGAGAAGCGCCGGCGGTGAAACTCGGTCAGCTCGGCCGCGATGCCGGCGCGGGTCCGGGCCGGCGGCAGGCCGGGTGAGTGGGTGAACTCGCCGTCGTCGGTGAAGCTGTCGGCGTACGCCTGGAAGTCACCGTTGTCGAGCGCCTGCATCTGCCGGGCGTAGAACTGCGACACCTCGGCGTAGAGGTCGGTCGAGACACCGGTCGTGATCATGCTTTCTCCTCGGGTCTGGGCGGCCGAGCGACGGGTCAGCCCGCCTCGGCCGGGGACAGAGCGAACAGCGGCGTGTCGTACTCGACCGCCGCGCCGTCGGTGGCGAGGACGTCGAGCACGATGCCCGGCGTGTCCACGGTGACGGGGATCATGAGCTTCATCGCCTCGACGATGCCGATCTGCTGACCGGCGCCGACCGGGTCGCCGACCTGCACGAACGGCGGGCTGCCCGGCTGCGGGGCCAGGTAGAAGACCCCCACGGTCGGGGCCCGGACCAGCAGCCGGTCGTCGATCGGCGCGGCCGGCGTGTCCGCAGGAGCTCGCGCGGGCACCGCCGGGACGGTGCCGTTGGCGCCCTCGGCGGTGGCCCATTCGGCGGTCACCGTGACCGCTCCTGCGGTGATCTCCAGTCGGGCCGGTGGGTCACGGAAGCCGGAGAGCAGTCGCAGCACGCTGTGCTCGACGGTCTCCAACAGGTGCTGGTCGTCCTGTCTGGTCTCTGCCTGCGTCACGGCCGCCCCCTAGTAGTTCCCGAGCCCGCCGCAGACGTTCAACGCCTGCGCGGTCACCGCGTCCGCGGCGGGGCTGACCAGGTAGCCGACCATCGCCGCCACCTCGTCGGGCTGGACGTAGCGGCCGATGGGCACTCGGGCGTTCACCCGCTGGAGCACCTCGTCGGCGGGCACCTGCCACAGGCCCGAGTAGACCTCCCGGACCCGCTGCGCCATCGGCGTCTCCACGAAGCCGGGACAGACCGCGTTGACGGTGACGCCCGTCTTGGCCAGCTCCAGCCCGAGGGCCTTGGTGAGCCCGACCACGCCGTGCTTCGACGCCGAGTACGGCGCCCCGTGCAGCACGCCCTGCTTGCCGCCGGTGGAGGCGATGTTGACGATCCTCCCCCGGCCCCGACCGAGGATTCCGCCGTTGTTCAGCACTTCCTTGGTGACCAGGAAGACGCTGTTGAGGTTCGTGTTGATCACGTCGAGCCAGAGCTCGTCCGGGATCTCGGCGGTGACGCCGCCACCGGAACGGCCGGCGTTGTTGACCAGGATGTCGACCGGCCCGAACCGCTCGACCCCGGCCCGGACGAACGCCTGGACCTCGGCCGACGACGTCACGTCACAGGTGCGCCCGTCCGCCTCCAGCCCCTCGTCGCCGAGTGACTTGATGGTTTCCGCGAGGGCCTCCTCGCGACGACCGCAGAGGTAGACCCGTACGCCGTCGCGGGCGAGGTGACGGGCGATCGCCAACCCGATGCCGCTCGTCGCGCCGGTGACCAGCGCGACCCGTTGATCCTGCGTCATTGTTCCTCCGTTGCGGGTTGGCGTGCCGGGTGGCCGCACGTGCCGGGTGACGGTGTCCAGGCTGTCGGCCGGTGCTCGAGGGCCGGTCGAGTCCGTCTGGAGCGGCCGTCAGCGCAGCTGGTCGACGAGCGCGGTGGTGTGTGTCGCCGTCCGGAACGCGTCGGTGGCGAGCACGTCGGCGAGGAAGTCGCTGGTGGTGCTGACCCGCTCGCCAGCGACGTGGAACTCGGCCAGCGCGCGGAGCATCCGGGCGATCGCCTCGTCTCGTCGCGGTGCCCAGACCACCAGCTTGGCCAGCAGCGAGTCGTAGTTGGGTGGGACGACGTACCCCTGGTAGGCGTGAGTGTCCACCCGGACGAAGGGCCCGCCGGCCGGGATGAACTCGGTCAACCGGCCGGGTGTCGGCGCGAAGCCTTGTCGTGGGTCCTCGGCGTTGATCCGGCACTCGATCGCCACCCCGGAGAGCCGGACGTCCTCCTGGGCGAGGCGTAACGGCTGGCCGGCGGCGATCCGGATCTGCTCGGCCACCAGGTCCACCCCGGTCACCATCTCGGTGACCGGGTGCTCCACCTGGATACGACAGTTGACCTCCATGAAGTAGAAGCCGCCGCTGCGGTCGACCAGGAACTCGAAGGTGCCCGCGCCGACGTACCCGGCAGCCAGCGCCCCGGCGACGGCGGCCTTGCCCATCTGCTCCGCGAGGCCGTCCGGCAGGTTCGGCGCCGGGGTCTCCTCGATCAGCTTCTGGTGCCGGCGCTGCACGCTGCAGTCCCGCTCCCCCAGGTGGACGGCGTGCCCGTGCCCGTCACAGAGCACCTGGATCTCCACGTGTCGAGCCTCGGCGAGGTACCGCTCCACGTACACCTCGCCGTTGCCGAACAGCATCCGCGCGGTCGCCTGGGTGCGCCGGTACGCTTCCGGGAATTCGGCCGAGGAGTGCACGACCTGCATCCCCCGACCGCCACCACCGGCGGAGGCCTTCACGATCACCGGGTAACCGATCCGGTCGGCGAGCCGGTGGGCGTCCTCGGCGGAGAGCGGGTCCAGGCTGCCGGGCAGCAGCGGCAGGCCGGCCTCGGACATCAGCGTGCGGGCCGACGTCTTGTCGCCAAGCTGGGCCATCACCGCGGCCGGCGGGCCGACCAGCGTGATCCCCTCCGCCGCGCAGGCGTCGGCGAAGTCGGGGTCCTCGGAGAGGAACCCGTAACCGGGGTGGATGGCGTCGGCCCCGGTCATCCGGGCCGCCTCCAGCACTGCGGCCGCGTTGAGGTAGCTCAGTTTGGGCGGCGCCGGCCCGAGTTGCACCGCCTCGTCGGCCAGGCGCACCACCCGCGAATCCCGGTCGACCGTGGAGTGCACCGCGACGCTCGCGACGCCCAGTTCCCGGCACGCCCGGGCGACCCGGACCGCGATCTCACCCCGGTTCGCGATAAGGATCTTGTGGAAGAGTCGGCCCGTCACGAGACCCCCTCCCGGAGCGGCCGCAGCCCCGACTCGACGGTGAGCGCCGTGCCGAACGCGCCGAACCGTTCCCGCCGGTCGGCGACGAGGGCCTGCGGTGTCCGGCCAGACAGCTCGTCGACGAGCGGGGCCAGTGCCGCCCGAAGCCGGTCGGCGGAGCGCAGCGGGTCGGCGCCCGTGCCGCCGTCCGGCTCGGGAATGACGCCGTCGACGATTCCGAGCCGCAGCAGGTCCCGGGCGGAGCCGCCCAGCGCGGCGGCGGCCCGGGGTGCGGCGGCCGGGTCCTGCCACAGGATCGCCGCGCACCCCTCGGGGCTGATCACCGAGTAGACGCCGTTGCCGAAGATCAGCACTCGGTTCGCCACGGCCAGGGCCAGTGCGCCGCCACTGCCGCCCTCACCGATGATCACCGTGACGATGGGCACCCGCAGCCCGGCCATCAGCCGCAGGTTCTCGGCGATGGCCACCGCCTGACCGCGTTCCTCGGCGTCCGCGCCCGGATAGGCGCCCGGCGTGTCGACCAGGGTCACCACGGGCAGGCCCAGTTTGTCGGCGAGACGCATCAGGCGGGCCGCCTTGCGGTAGCCGTCCGGGCCGGGCATGCCGAAGTTGCGCTGGTTCAGTTCGGCCGCCGTGTGTCCCTTCTGGTGACCGATCACCATGACCGGTCGGCCGGCGAGCCGCGCCGTGCCACCGACCACGGCCGGGCTGTCGCCACTCAGCCGGTCGCCGTGCAGCTCCTGGAAGTCGGTGAACGCCATCGACAGGTAGTCCAGGGTGGTGGGTCGGTCCAGCTTGCGGGCGAGCCGCACCTGCTCCCACGGGTCGGACTCCGGCAGCAGGCCCGGGTCGCTGACCGTGGGCGCCGGAGGCTCGTCACCGGTCGCTCCGGGGGACGGCGCAACGGCCGCCGCCAGCAGCCGGGACAGCTCGGTACGCAGCCGGTCCCGCGGGACGACCCGGTCCACGAAGCCCCGTTCCAGCAGGAACTCCGCCGTCTGGAACCGCTGCGGGAGCACCTGGTGGATGGTCTGCTCGATGACCCGGCGGCCGGCGAAGCCGAGCCGGGCGCCCGGCTCGGCGACGATGACGTCGGCCAGGGTCGCGAAGGAGGCGGCGACACCGCCGTACGTCGGATCGGTGATCAGAGAGATGGTCAGGATACCGGCGTCGTCGAGCTGCCCGAGCGCCGCGCTGGTGCGGGCCATCTGCATGAGCGCGAGCGTCCCCTCCTGCATCCGGGCGCCACCCGAGGCGGTGACGATGAGCAGCGGGATCCGCTCGACCAGCGCGGTCTCCGCGGCCAGCGCGATCAGTTGACCGACGCCGACGCCGAGGCTGCCGCCCAGGAACCGGAAGTCCATCGCGGCGACGACGACCGGGTGGCCGTCGATGGCGCCCCGGGCGCAGACGACGGCCTCGTCCAGGCCGGTTCGGGCCCGCGCGTCCGCCAGCCGGCGAGGGTACGGAATGGTGTCGACGAAGCCGAGGATGTCCTCGGTCACGGCGGGGAACGGCAGCGGTTCGAGGGTGCCGGGATCGACGATCTGGTCGAGCCGTTCGGGCGCGGTAAGCCGCGCGTGGTACCCGCACTCGGGGCAGACCTTCCGGCCACGCGCCCACCGCTTGCGGTACAACGGTGTCGTACAGCCCTGGCAGAGCACCCACTGCGCCTCTTCGGCGCCCCGGGTCGTCAATAGGGTCATCGGTCCTCCTCGGCAGACACGTCGTTTCGTGCGGACGCGGCTGGTCGCCAACGATGCGGTCCGCCGCTCGAACATCGGCCGGATTCGGGTCGGACCCCGTCGACGGGGACGTCGAGGCGGCATCGAGTGGTCTTCGAGGGCGCGGGAGCACGGTGGACGGTGTCCACCCGCCTACGAAGGGCCGTGCCGTGACGCCAGTGCATTCCTCGGACCTGGATGAGACCACGCGGTGCGACCTCGACCGGTCGGCCTTCACGGCGGCCATGTCGCGGTTCGCCTCGGGGGTGACCATCGTGACCACCGTCGACTCCGCCGGTGTCGCGCACGGCTTCACCGCCAGTTCGTTCTGCTCCGTCTCCCTGGAGCCGCCGCTGGTCCTGGTCTGCCTGGCGCGCTCGGCGAACTCCTACCCCGCCTTCGCCGGCTGCGACCGGTTCGCCGTGAGTGTGCTGCGCGCCGAGCAGGCCGACCTGGCGGTGCGGTTCGCCCGCAAGGGCGCCGACAAGTTCGCCCAGGGCCGGTTCGTGCCCGGTGCCGGGGGCGTGACAGTGGTCGACGGGGCGCTCGCGCTGGTGGAGTGCACCACCGAGCGTGTCGACGAGGCCGGCGACCACGTCATCCTGCTGGGTCGCGTACGCCAGGCCCGGGTGGACGACGGCAGACCGGCGATCTATTTCAACCGGGCCTTCGGCACCCTGGCCAACCCATAGGCGATCGTCGGAAGTGCCGGTCGAGCCGAACCGGGAGCCCCGCCGCCGTACGGCACGCGGAGCGGCTCCCGGATTTCGGTGCGTGGTGTCCGAAACCGCACCGCCGCTGCGAGCGGCGTCAAGGCATTTACCGCACCCGATCCACCCACCCACGATATTGTTACCGACGCAATAATTGCCGGTAATAGCTGTTGCCCAACGACAAAGGGGGGTCATCACGCCTAATCGGACATTGAGCTATAAGGACCTGTGTCGTGACTCACACAAGCCCGGCGATGGTCATTCGGAAACCAATCATCACCTGCGAGCTGTCCGATTGAAGGCACCAACAGAACCATTGACAGCGGTAGGTAGTAGTGATTGTGTACGCACGGTAAGGGTCGACGTCGATGGGGGGCCATCAGCGCCAACCGAGCACTGGGAAGCACCTCCCGCCACGCCACGGGGCGGGGAGAGCCCACAGAACAACCAGTGCGATCTCGCCAGTGCCGGGGGGCACGCGACGGTAGCACCTCAAAAAGGCCGACCCAGGGTTTTCAGCGGCACTGACGCACGCCGAATTCCGGCAAGCCAGGCAGAGCAGAGCAGGTCATCGGGGGGAAGAATGGAATTCAATGTTCTCGGATCAATGGAGATAATCACCGACAGCGGCACGTCGATACCGCTCGGCACCTCCAAGATCAGTCAGGTTCTGGCGCTTCTCGTCGCCCGAGCCGGTGAGGTCGTCAGCGTCGATACGCTGGTGGAGGAACTGTGGGGCGACCGCCCACCCAAGAGCGCCCTGACCACCCTTCAGACGTACGTCTACCACGCTCGGCGGATGTTCGCGCAGAACCGGCTCACCGACTCGGACCGCAACGTCCTGCTCACCCGACCGCCCGGTTACCTGCTCGACGCCAGTGTGGACGAGACCGACGCCACCCGGTTCCAACGCCTGCTGCGCCAGGGCACGGAGAGCCTGCACGCCGAGCGGTGGGAGGAGGCTAGCGAGCAGTTGCGCGACGCCCTTGCCCTGTTCCGCGGCTCGGCCTTCGCGAGCGTGAGCATGGGCACGGTCCTGTCGGCGCACGCGGCCAATCTCGAGGAGTTGCGGACCCGGGCGATCGAGCTGCGCATCGAGGCGCAGGCCCGGCTGGGACGACACCGCGAAATGGTCCCCGAGTTGCAGTCGCTGGTGATCGCCCGCCCTCTCAACGAATGGTTCTACGGACAACTCATGGTGGCGCTGCACCGCTGTGGCCGGCGGGCCGAGGCGCTTGAGGTCTACCAGCGGCTGCGCCGGGTGGTCCGGGACGAACTGGGCGTCGAGCCCAGCGCTGAGGTCCAGCGGCTGCACCGGGTCATGCTGGAGCCGGTCCCCCAGCGCGCGCCGGAGACGGCCGCCAGCTTCCGGGAGCTGCGGATCGCGTACGGTCTGGAGGACCGGCTGGTGGAGCTGGGGGCCGGACCCGGGTGACGCTCGACCGAGCCTTCCTGGACGAACGCCTCGGTGTCGCTCAGCGCCGCACGTCGCGGTGCTGAGCGACGTCCGAAACGGACCGCCCTCGCCGGACCACCGCCTCGCCCAGCCTGTGCGAACATCCCCGTCTCGAGCAGCGTCCGACCCGGCGACAGTTAGCGATGGCAACCTGATGCACAGCCCGACCGACGTCGAACTGACCCGACTCCTGCACCACTGGACGGGCGGGGCGGCTCCCCGGCTGCTGGGGCGGGGAATGGAGGGTGTCGTCTACGAGATCGGCCAGGAGCGGGTCGCCAAGGTGTGGTTCGACGGGTCGGAGACCGCCTTGCAGCGGGTTCGGGTGTTCTACGACGCGCTGGCCGGAAAACCTGCGCGGATCGCGGTCCCACGGATCCACGAGGTCCACCTGATCGAAGGTCGCTGCGTCACCGTCGAACAACGGCTGGCCGGCAGGACCATGACCGAAGCGCGGGAAGAGGGCCGCCTCACCCTCGACGAGGCCAGGTCGGCGTTCGTCGACGTGTTGACCCAACTGGGGGCAAGCGGGCCCCTGCCCGAGGCACGGAAGCTGTCGGTCCTGGACGAGGCGATGCCGCTCTACGAGGCCGCCGACGCGTTCCCTGACGCCCTCCACGCACTGGCCACGCGTCGCGTCGCCCGATTCCGGCAGGTGCTCGACCCGGCGGTCGAGGACCTCGACAGGAAGCTGGACGCGTTGCAGGACCGGCTGCGGGACGTCGACAGCGGACGACGATCGGTCGTCCACGGTGACATGACCCCCGGCAACATCCTCGTGAACGACGCCGGCAGCCCTGCCGCCGTACTCGACTGGGGCTTCCTCACGACCGAGGGTGACCCGGCGTTCGACGCCTCCGTCGCAGCCTCGATCTTCGACATGTACGGCGAGCAGGCCCTGGACACCGAACGTGGCCACTACACGCAGATCGAGGAGCGCCTGGGCTACCAGCGGCAGGCGCTTCTCGTCTACCGCGCGGCCTACTCGCTGATCACCGCGAACGCCTACGACGCCGACGGCGGGGACGGTCACTTCGCGTGGTGCGTCGCGGCCCTGAACCGGTCCGACGTCGTCCGAGCGCTCCTGGGCTGAGCACCACCACCGGACGGCGACGTGGTCAGGCGTACCCGATAAAGCCGGTGACCTCGCTGGTCAACCCCCGCGATAATGCCGAACGTGCAGCAGGTCGAGGTCGTTCTAGCCCACCACGAGCGCGTGACCATGCGTGTCGGTGACCTGTTCATCAAGATCGACACCCACGATGGCGCGGCCCTGAGGAAGACTGGCGGGCATGGCTGACTTGAGCGATGCGAAAGCCGCGCTGCACCTCTATCTGAAGGAAAATCGCGACGACCTGATCTGGAAGCTCGACGGGCTCAGCGAACGCGATGCCAGAATGCCCCGCACCGCGACCGGCACCAACCTGCTGGGCATCATCAAGCACTGCCTCAATGTCGAAGCCGGTTACTTCGGGCCCACCTTCGGGCGCGAGTTCCCGACGCCGGAGGAACTCGTCCCCATGCAGGCGTTCGACGAGGACCCACAGGCGGACTGGTACGCGAACGAGGACGAGACGAAGGACGGCCTGATCGATCTGTATCGCCGGGTCGGGGTGTTCGCCGACCAGACGATCGACCAGCTGCCGCTCGACGCGCCGGGGCAGGTGCCGTGGTGGCGCCCGGGCCGACAGGACGTGACGCTGCAGCGGATCATCATCCACGTGACCTGCGACCTCGCGCGTCACGCGGGTCATGCCGACATCATCCGCGAGCAGCACGACTCGGCGATCGGCCTGCGGCAGGACAACACCAACATCCCGGACGACTACGACTGGTCGGCGTACGTCGCCAAGCTGACGAAGCTCGCGGACCGCTTCGCCTAGGGCGCGTTTCGTAGGCACCCGTGAGCGCGCCGCCCGCCGCGAATCTGCGGCGGGCGGCGCGTGACGTCAGGAAAGGTTCGCGCCCCGCGGGGCGGCAGAGCGAATCACGGGCAGGGCGTTCGCGCGCAGACGTCGATGACCTTGCCGGTGAGCAGGAAGACGGCCTTCTGTCTCTGGGCCCCGGCCTGGGCACGTGGGAACTCGTGCGGATCCTCCCCGTACTCCGGGCCGGCCGGGGCGAGGTTCGTCGGCGGCGGCGCGTACGCCGCGCCGCTGTTCCAGATCACGAGCGCCGAACCGGTGTACGGGTAGCGGCGGATCGGCGCGATGCCCCAGTACGGACGCACGTCCGATGACCAGCCGTCGGCGAGCGCGGGGGTGTGCAGGCGAGCCCCGATGGTGCGCGCCTGGACCTCCGCTGCGGCGGGCGAGACCTGCTGGTCACCGAAGGCCACGTGCATCAGCACCTGGTGCGGTGGGGTGCCGGGCAATGGTCGGTCGGTCATGTGCTGGGCGTACCCGTTGGCCTCGGACCGGTCCCACAACATCTGCAGCAGCGCGAGGATCAACTGTTGGTCGACCTTGTCCGGGTAGTAGCCGTCCATGACCGACTGGAATGGGGCGAAGTCCACGCTGCGTTGCAGCAGCGTGGAGTAGTTCATCGCCGGTACGCCGAGCACCGAGCGGGTCCAGTCCTGAGCGATGGCGGTGACGGCACCACCGTTGATGCCACCCTGGCTGTTGCCGTCGTAGTGCAGCCCGCCGGCCAGGTTGATCAGCGGTCGTGCGGTGGCGTCCCGGAACGCCGGGTGGGCGGCGAACCCGCCCGGGTGGATCATCGCGCGGCCCAGGAACAGGAAGTTCAGGAAGCTCTGCTGCAACCGGTCCGCGACGGCGGGGAAGGCGCTGAGGTCGGTGAAGGCACCGGCCACATAGGGGACGTCGCCGGCGGCCATGCCGATCCAACTGGTCGCGCAGAAGGTGAAGTTGTGGGTGTTCGACATCGTCCTGACGTTGCCGGCGTTGATCTCGGTCGGCTTGCCGAGCAGGCCATGACCGTAGAGCGAGAGGTGTGCCGGCTTCGCGGCGGAGGCGCTGCGCGGGATGTTGCAGACGAAGTCCGCCGCGATCGTCGCGCCGGACGGCGTGGGCAGGGCGTTCGGCGTCTGCGGCGTCCCGGCGCCGCCGGCCGGCCCGTAGTGCAGCCGGGAGCCCGGCCCGCCGTCGCCGGTCAGGTAGGACGGTACGCCGATGGTGCCGGTCACCTGCCGGGCGATCAGCGGCTCCTGCTCCGGTGGGTAGTCGGTCACCTGGGTGACGGTGAACGACGGTGCGGCCCGGCGGAGGGTGGCGAACGCGCTGTCCCGGACCGCCAGCATCCGCCCGGTCAGACCCTGCCGGCTGGCCACCGTGAAGTCCCAGGCCAGGTAAAGGCTGTGCCGCTTGACCCCGGTCCGGGTCAGGTCGGCGAGGATCCGTTTCATCTGCGGCACACGACTGTCCCGATGGCTGAGGCCAGCACCGGTCACGTACGCCCTGAACGCCTTCGGCGCCGGGATCGACGCCCCGTTGCCGTCGCGCATGCCGCGCAGGCCGACGACGTAGCGGGTGCCCTCGGTCAGCGCCACCGCAGGTCGGATGATCAGCACCTGCCGGTCGGGCTGGCCGGTCGCGTGCGCGTCCAGCTCGGCCCAGTACGGCGTGCGCTCACCGGTCCGCGCGTTGATCAGCACGATCGGCGCGTCCGGCGCCAGCGAGCGGCCGATGTCGGTGACCGGCGCGATCCCGGTCGCCGTGGCGTCGAGGCCGGGTACGCGCACCAGGATCGGCGAGCCCGGGCTGAACCCGTCCTGCCGGTTCCATTCCGTCGGGTCGATCGGGGCCCCCTGCACGTTGGCGGGCATCGCGGCGGCCGCGAGCCGCACCCGCTTACCGGTGGGGCTGGTCCGGTCCGGCACGGTGAAGTAGTCGTTCGGGAAGGGCAGCAGGCAGGCCGTCGGGTCGATCGGGTCGCAGGCCTGCCGCCCGGTTGGTGCAGGAGTGGCGGGCGGTGCCGCAGCGGCCGACGCCCCGAACAGGACGGTGCCCGCGGTCACCAGCACGGACACGGCGAGACGGAGCCCTCTGGTTGTGGTCACACGCATCTCCTTCGACGCAGGTGGTGTTCTTCCTACGCTCGTGAAGGAATCTCAGCAACCAACGCGACGCCCGTAGATGCCGACTGTCGTTGGCCGGGGGCTGACAGGCTAGTTTGCTCGGATGAGTCTTCTCGATGACGTCGCGCGGCGTGACAACTGGCGATGCTGGGTGTGCGACGAGCCGGTCGACGCTGACATGTCGGTGAACGACCCGCGTGGGCCCAGTGTCGACAGCCGCACCGCCGACAAGAAGGCCAAGGTCGTCGAGCGGCTTGCGCACCGCGCCTGCAACACCCGCAAAGGTGCCGTCAAGGTGGTCATCGCCTGGCCGGACCGTCTGCACGTGGTGGAGCCCGCGCCCCTGATCACCGTCGCCGAGAGGCTTGAGCGCAAGGGCGGCCGCGAGTTGGTGGCCCGTTGCCCGAGCAGGAAGGACGCCCAGGAGGCGGCGGACTGGCTGGTCGACCGGTTTTCCCGGCTGACGCCCGGGCTGCCGGTGACCGCGAGCGTCGACGCGGGCGGCGGCCAGTATCTCGTCGCCCTGGCCACCGGCCGCCGCTGACTGGCGACCCTGCGCGGCGGAACGTCACCGAACAGGACCGCCCCGGCACGGGTACGGCAATGCGTCCGGACGCTGTCCGGACGCATTGACATCGGCAGGTCGCTGACCGGCCGGTGGGTAGCAGTCTTGCTCAGAAAGGGGGTGCGTCCTGGCCCATCAGCGCCAGCACGACGCCTCCCTTTCCGCTCTTGAGGCCCTGGACGACGACCTTGCCGGTGCTGCCGTCGGGCAGCTCCAACGTGAAGGTCTTCCCGACCGCGTTCTTGGGGCCGTTGCCGGCGCTGTTGGCAGGTCGGAAGTCACCTGCCCACGGCGGGACCCCGCCCCTGCGGGCGGGCTCGGCGAAGAGAGCGGCGGTGCCGGGGGTCCTGGTGCCATCCGACGAAAGGAGCACTGAGGCGCTGCGAAAGGTAGCCATATGCGCCAAGGCTATCCCGGACCGCGCTCATTTGCGCCACCGCGACTCCCCGCGACGCGGTTGGTGCGCAAAGGGCACTATCAGCGGATGGTCGACCAACCGAAAAGAGTACGTGCATGGGTGCGCCACCTGGCGGACCGTTCCTACGCCGTGCTGATCGACGGGCCCGATGGCGAGGTGGAGGTCGGTCGTACCCGCCGGACCCGTGAGGTGCTGACCATGGCGCGAGCCGGGGCCGCACGTGCGCTTGGTGTGCCGGAGGGTGGTTTCGACCTCAACGACATCGCCCTCACATTCGCGCGACCGCCCTACGGGTCGGACGGGCAGTGGGTCCGCGTCGTCGCGGTGGAGGACCCCGACGACCCTTCCGAGGCCAGCGAGATCGGCCTGCTGGGCAGGGCTTACTGGTTCGATCACGAGGCCGCGTGGTTCGTGACGGTGACCGGCTCCGGCACCGGTCTCCATCCCAGCGAGCACCTCGACTTCGCCCCGTCGGCGACCGACGAAGAGGTCGCCGCGTTCGACGCGTACGTCTCCGGCACCGATCCAAGACCTTGACACCTGTCGATGTTAGCGCCAACACTGAGACCGTAACCTGGACGCAACGCCACCGTCATATCTCGCGATCCGCGACGCCGTCGCCCTGGCGTCGCGACCGCTTCGGTCCCACGTGCTGCTCGGCGTCGACCTGATCGGCCACGACGCCACCTGCGCCGATGAGTCGCTCACCAACCGTACGGAGGACAGATGCCGCTGCCACTCCACCCAACCGATCCGGTTGCCCGCCCGGCCACCGGCCGGGGGCCTGCCGGCCGCCGACGCCTACGGTCGGTCGTGGCCGCGGTGTTGGTGGTGCTCGCCGTGGCAGCCGGCCTGCCGGCGGCGGGGCCGGCGCACGCCGCACCGGCGGTCAACTACACCAACCCGCTGGCGAACCAGCGGGCCGACCCGCACATCGTCCGGCACACCGACGGCTACTACTACATGACCGCGACGGTGCCGCAGTACGACCGGATCGTGCTGCGACGTGCGACCACCCTCCAAGGCCTGGCGACGGCGGCGGAAACGACGATCTGGAACCGGCACACCAGCGGCGAGATGGGCGCCCACATCTGGGCGCCGGAGATCCATTTCATCAACAACCGGTGGTACGTCTACTTCGCCGCGGGCCGCACCGATGACGTGTGGCGGATCCGCATGTACGTGCTGGAGAACTCCAGCGCGAATCCGCTGACCGGGTCGTGGACCGAACGTGGTCGGATCATGACACCGTGGGACACGTTCAGCCTGGACGCGTCGACCTTCGTCGCCAACGGGGTGCGCTATCTGACCTGGGCGCAGCAGGAGCCGGGCATCTCCAACAACTCCAACGTCTACCTCGCCAGGATGGGTGCCAACCCGTGGCAGATCACCGGCACGGTGACCCGGCTCGTCGTGCCGACGTACGACTGGGAGACCCGCGGCTACCGGGTCGCCGAGGGGCCGGCGGTGATCCAGCGCAACGGCCGTATCTTCCTGACCTACTCGGCCAGCGCCACGGACGCCAACTACTGCCTCGGGATGCTGAGCGCCTCGGCCACCGCCAACCTGCTCGACGCCGCCGCCTGGAGCAAGAGCCCCAACCCGGTGTTCGCCAGCAACACCGCCACCGGTCAGTACGGCCCCGGCCACAACTCGTTCACCGTCTCCGAGGATGGGCAGAGCGACATCCTGGTCTATCACGACCGCAACTACCGTGACATCAGCGGCGATCCGCTCAACGACCCGAACCGGCGGACGAGGCTGCAGAAGCTGTACTGGAACGCCGACGGCACCCCGAACTTCGGCATCCCGGTGCCCGACGGGGCCACACCGGTGCGGCTGCGTTCACACGATCTGACCAGCAGCTACATCCGGCACTACGACTATCGGGCCCGGGTCGAGCCCAACGTGGCCAACCTGGCCGACTCCCAGTTCCGCATCGTCAGTGGTCTCGCCGGGGGCGGGACGGTGTCGTTGGAGTCGACCAACTTCCCGGGGTACTACCTGCGTCACCGTGGCTACGCCCTGTACGTCGAACGGAGCGACGGCTCGTCGCTCTTCGGCGGCGACGCGAGCTTCTACCGCCAATCCGGCCTGGCTGCCAGCACCGGGGTCTCCCTGGAGTCACAGAACTTCCCCGGCCGGTACGTGCGCCACCGCGACGGACTGCTCTACCTGGAAGCGGTGACCACGAGTGCCGAGCGTGCCTCCGCCACCTTCCACCTGGAATAGCCGCGGGACCACTCCCCCATCGAGCCAGGAGCACCGATGACCCCCACCACCACGAGAAGACCGTCCAGCCACGGCCCGATCCGCCGCGGCCGGCGTACCAGCCTGGTTCTGGCCATGATCACCGCGCTGGTCGGCGCCGCCGGCGCTGTGGTGGTCGGCGTGCCGCCGGCAGCGGCGGCCACCATCGACACCAACGCCTACTACGTCCTGGTCAACCGACACAGCGGCAAGGTGCTGGACGTCCGGGACACCTCGACGGCAGACGGCGCGGTGATGCAGCAGTGGTCCCGCAACGACGGCGAATGGCAACAGTTCCAGTTCGTCTCGTCCGGCAGCGGCTACTACCGCCTCAAGGCTCGGCACAGCGGCAAGGTCGTCGACCTCTGGGAGTGGAACACCGCCGACGGCGCCGAGTACCGCCAGTGGCCGGATCTCAACGCCGCCAACCAGCAGTTCCAGGTGCTCGACTCCGACGGCGGCCATGTCCGGCTGATCAACCGCCACTCCGCCAAGGCACTCGAGGTCTGGGAGCGGTCCACCGCCGACGGCGGCCGCATCAGCCAGTACACCGATGTCGGCGGTACGAACCAGCAGTGGCAGATGATTGCGGTCGGTGGCGGAAGCGCCGGCTGTGGCAGCGGGTCAACGAACGCCGAGGCCGTGCTGAGCGGGAGCACCTGGACGGCCCGTAACGGCTCGTCGACTGTCTATTCGGGTACGAGCATGTTGTCCGCCATGCAGGCGGCGGTCAATTCACTGTCGGCCGGTCGGACGGCGAAGCAGCGGGTGGTGGTGCGCGGCTCCGGGTCGATGAGCGCGGGTTCGCGGCTGTCGCTGCCGTCGTACACGACGCTGGCGGTGTGCGGCACGATCAACGTGACCGGATCGGGCTCGGGCGACCAGGCGCCGGTCTACTCGCGGGGAACCACGGATGTGGAGGTGCAGAACCTGACGCTGACCGGGTCGCCGTTGTACGGCATCTTCATACGCAACGTGAACAACCTGACCCTCGGGCAGATCGACATGCGGCTCTCCGCCGGCCTGGGAGTGCGCATCGACAACCACGGCGGAGATCGGGCGGTCAAGGTACGCAACGTTCGCATCGACACCGTGTACGTGTCAGGCACCGGTTCGCACGGGGTGGAGACGTACGGCGTCGACGGTCTGACCATCGGAACTGTCACGGCGCGGAACACCCGGGACTCCGGCCTGCTGCTCAACGACACGATCAACGCCACTGTCGGCACGGTCGACGCGCAGGGCGCCGGGGCCGGCACGGGGTACGCGGCGTTCCGGATGGCCAACCGCAACGGCCGGGTGGGCAGCTCGTATCCGACCAACATCCGGGTCGGAAACGTGATCGCGTCCGGGGGTGGCCGCGGGATCTTCTGCGTCTCCGAGTCCGGTGGCGCGGTCATCGACCGGGTGACGATCTCGAACACGGGGAACAACTCGATCCTGGTGGAGAACTGCTACAACGTCGTCATCGCCGGGGTGTCCGGGACGGTGACGGGCGGCGGCGAGATCAGGATCGCGTCGCGGACGGAGTTCCCGATCTCCTCCGGCATCCGGTTGCAGAACCTGACCGTGAGCGGCACCAACATCACCCAGAGTCCCTGTGGTGGCGCGAACAACACGATCAGCAACGTCACCCGGGTCAACTCGACGTTGACCTGGTGTTGAGAGGCTGGCCCTCGCGTACTCGACAAAGGGCGGTGGGTCCGCGCACGTGGCGGGCCTACCGCGGCACTGCCTCCCGACTCCCCGCGCGGCGATGAGCAGTGGACGCACGACGCAGGATGATGAGCAGATTCCACAACTCGAAGCAGGAGGTCCGCGTGCGCGTCGTCCGCGTCCTGACAAACCTTCCGGTGCCTGACATCAGCGCCGCCAAGGGCTTCTACAGCGACTACCTCGGGTTGAGCAACGAGGAGTTCAACCTGGGCTGGGTGGCCCGCTACACCTCGCCCGACAGCGGCGCGAGCGTGCAGCTCGTCACCGGCGACGCGTCCGCACCCGAGGATTCGGTCATCTCGGTGCAGGTGGACGACGTGGACGGCGCCTACGCGGAGGCACAGCGCCTCGGTTACGCGATCGTGCACCCGCTGACCACTGAGCCCTGGGGAGTGCGGCGGTTCTTCGTCCGCGCTCCGGACGGCAACGTCATCAACGTGGCAGCCCATAGTTCCTGACCAGGGATCAGGGCGCCGGCCAGGTGAGCCAGGTGCCGGCTGTGGCTCGTCAGCGGTTGAGGTAGGCGGCCAGGCCGCCGAGCTCCTCGCTGGCGATGAACACCGAGCGCACGTTGAGAAGAGCCTCCTCGACGTGCGCGGTGCAGCCCCACGCCGAGTCACCCCACGAATCGGCGATCTTGATCTCGGCGGGTGCCGTGCATCCGGGAGCATCGCCGAGCTGGCAGTGCTCGGGATGCGGCAGAGCCGCCTGCGCGGCTGCGGCGGCACGCATCCGCGCGGCGAGTTCCACGGAGGCGGCGGCGCGCTGCTCGGCCTCGGCGCGCAGTTCCCGCTCCACGCGTAGCACCCTGGCCAGCTCGTCGTGAGCCGCCCTGGCGCGTGCTTCGGCGGCCATCTTCGCCTGTTCGATGTGGTGGCGTTCGATGGCCAGGGCCGCGGTGCCGGCGAAGACCCGGGTGAGAGCGAGGTCCGAGTCCTGTGGGACGCGCGGGGTGCGGTGGTACATGGCGAAGGTGCCCAGCAGGCCGCCGTCGCGAGCCAGGATGGGAGTGGACCAGCAGGCCGCCAGACCGGCCCGGTCGGCCAGATCCCGAAAGTCGTTCCAGAACGGGTCGGTGGTGATGTCGGTGACGATCACCGGCTCCCGGCGGTGGGCGGCGGTGCCGCAGGAGCCGACGCCCTCGCCGGTGGCGATGCCGTCGATGGCCTGGTTGTAGAAGGCGGGCAGGCTGGGAGCGGCACCGTGGCGCAGGTGCCGGCCGTCTGGATCGGCGAGCAGCACCGAGACGAGCACCTCCTGCGGTGCCAGATTCTCGATACAGCGGGCCATCCCGTCGAGCACCTCGGTCAGGGGCGCCTGGCGGGCGATCTGCTCCAGCAGGGCGCGGTGTTCGGTCATCAACCGTTGGGCGTGCTTGACCTGGGTGGTCTCCACGCCGAGCACACGGATCCCGGTCACCGTGCCGGCCGCGTCTCGACGCGGCTCGTAGGAGACATCGAAGAAGGCCTCACGGGCCTGCGGGCCGACGCCCAGCACGACCCGGACGTCACGGCCGACGTAGGCCTCGCCCGTGCGGTAGACCTGGTCCAGCAGAGCGATGAGGCCCTGATCGGCCAACTCGGGCAACACGTCCACGAGCGCGACTCCGGTACGGACCCGTTCCTCACCGATGGTCTCGAAGAAGGCCCGGTTCGCCGTCTCCACCACATGCGCCGGGCCGGTCAACGACGCGAAGACGGCCGTGGACTGCCCGAACAACGCCCGCAGATCCTCCTCAACCGCTCCTCGCCCGGCAACCGCCGGATCCGCGGCAGGCACCGCCGTCATGTCGTGGTCCGCCTCTCCTCGTATGCGTCGATGGTCCGTGACCCACTGGCCGGTGGCGGAGGGCAACCGCCGCCGTCGACCACGTGCGCGCACCACCAACCTACGGGACACCGCACAGGTGTCCACAGGACCGTGGCCGCCTACGCTGACATCGACGTGAAGGCCGGGCTGACGGCGGTTACTGGTCGCCGTCGGGGGCGTGCAGCCGCTGGCAGGGGTGCACGCAGATGAGGGGTGTGTCCTGATGAGCTCGACGACGGTGCTGCTGGAACGCCTGCTCCAGGCCGGGATGAGCGAGGTCGTCACAGTGGAGCCGGTGACGGGCGGGGTCGCCGCGCTCGCGGGCATCGCCACCCGTCGGGACGCCCCGTCGGTGTTCGTCAAGGGCTTCGCCGACGCGCCCGCCCTTGGGGTCTTCGTCGCGGAGGCCGAAGGGCTGGCCGCCCTACGCGAACTCGGCGGCATGGCCACACCCGAGGTGCTCCTGGCGGACCCGGAACTGCTCGTGTTGTCGGTGCTGCGTCCGAGGCCGCACACCGAGAGCTTCTGGGAGCAGCTGGCGCACCTGCTCGCCCGCATGCACACGAGCACGACCCATCCTCGCTTCGGATGGCACCACGACAACTGGCTGGGCCGCCGGCGCCAGGTCAACACGTGGCATGACGACGGGTTTGCGTTCTTCGCAGAGCACCGGCTGCTTCGGTGGCTCGGGGAGCCCCGCGTCGAGGCGGCGCTCGACGCGGCGGACCGGGCGGCACTGGAGCGGCTGTGTCGCCGACTGCCCGACCTGCTGCCGGACCGGCCCGCGTGCCTGACACACGGTGACCTGTGGACGCAGAACATCATGGCCACCCCGGACGGGCAGCCCGCGTTGATCGACCCGGCCGTGTCGTACATGTGGGCCGAGGTCGACCTCGCCCACGTGTGGTCCACCTCGCCCCCGCCCGAGGCGCAACGGTTCTTCGAGGTCTACGCGCACCTGACCTCGCTGGACGATGGCTGGCAGGCTCGCATGCCGGTCATCCAGCTGCGACAACACCTCGCCGTGCTGGCCCAGTTCGACGACGACTGGGGTGCCGGCGAGCAGATCCGCGCCACCCTTGCCCCGTTCCGGACGCGATCCTGACCAGAGGCCCGGCAGTTGACCGCCGCAACCTCGCGAGCAGCCGTTCCGGAGCGGGGTCTCACGGACGGGCGTCGTCATCATCGCCGCCCCGACCGCGACCATGGCGACGCCCACGGACGTTGACGGCGGCCACCAGGGTGACGACCGCAGCGGTCAACTGCAGCACACCACCGAGCAGATCGACCAGGCTGGAGATGGCGCCAGCGTCGGGAACAAGGTGCATCGCGGCCTCCGGGTTCGTGCCCACCGTCCGCTTCCTGCGGAAGGCCCTCCCCCGGGCCCAGCGGTAACCGCTTGGACGCCGCTGCCATTGTGGCACCCTCCCGCACAGCCGAGGAAGGTGTGCACCTGGTCGGGCGATGTGCTGCCGCCAAACGTCCACCCCAAGATCGACGCCGCCTGTCACGCCCGGAAATGGGCGGTCACCACACCGACGAGCAGATGCGGGTGATCGAACGCTGAGGCTCGACCAGACCGAGCCTCTTTCGGGCGACGATGTCCTCCTGTGCTGGACCAGACCGTCGATGATGAGCAAGGGTGTGCCACATCCATCGCGACACACCCTTGCTCATCTGCCGGGACGCGACGATTCACCGCTGACGGTTCACCGCGCAGGATCTCGACGGGTCAGCAGCCGATTCGGCTGGACCCGACCGCGACGTCGTCGTACCAGAGAGTGTCGGCTCCGCCGCCGTAGCTCTCCCATCCCAGCTTCAGGTCGGTGAGTTGCGGTCGCCAGGTGCGGTTGTACCACTGGCCGTCGATGTCGTGCGTCGGGACGCCGTCCGCGGTCAGTCCGGTGACGGCGGTGCCGTCCAGCCAGGTACGAGTCTGACCGGCCGAGCCGTCCACCATGAACTCCACACAGGCCCACCGGTTGACCGGTAGTGGCAGGCTCTGCGCCACCCCCGCCGGGCTCTGCTCGGGCAGGGTCGCGTCGTCGGAGGCGCGGTTCCACTGCAGGGCGCCGTTCTGGCCGCCCAACCGCAGGTCCTTGTTGCCGTCGGCGGCGTCGGCCATCGTCACCATGGTGGTGTGATCGGTGGGCTGGGCGGTGGTGTGCCGCACCCAGATCCGTCCGTACCGGACACTGCCCACGCTGCCGGAGTTCTTCGTCGACCTGATGAAGACGTGGTTGCAGTACCCGGCGGCACCGTTGATCCGGACCGCCCGGCTGCCGCTGTGCGTGGTGGTCGTGTCGATGGTGGCCGTGCCGGCCCCGGAACAGTCCGGGCTCACCACGGTCCAGTCACCGGACGGCGTCGAGCCGGTCTGGTTCTCGAAGCCGTCGCAGAGCACCGCCCCGGCGCACCCGACCGGCGGCTCGGTGGTCGGCGGGGGCGTCGTGGGCGGGGGCGTCGTGGGCGGGGGCGTCGTGGGCGGGGGCGTCGTGGGCGGGGGCGTCGTGGGCGGGGGCGTCGTCGGCGGGGGCGTCGTCGGCGCGGCGCCGTTGCACGGCACGCCGTTCAGGCTGAACCCGGTCGGCGCGCCGCCGCTGGCGCCGAACGTGCCCTGCACGCCGAACTCGGTCGCGCCGCCGGCCGGGATGCTGCCGTTGTACGACGCGTTGCGGGCGGTCACCGTCGATCCGGACTGGCTGACCGTGGCGTTCCAGCCGTTCGTGACGCGCTCGTCCCCGGCGTACGTCCAGGTGACGGTCCAACTGGACACGGCGGTGTCGCCCGGGGCGACCTTGATGTTGGCGGTGAATCCGCCGGACCACTGGTTGGGCGTGTAGTCGACCCGGCAGCCCTGGGCGGCTGCGGCCGGGCCGGTGAGCAGGGCCGTTCCGGTCACGGTGACGGCGGCGGCCAGCGCGGCGACGACCACCAGGGTCGGAGCGGGGCGGGCACGGAAGATCGTCATGAGAGGTCCTTCTGCCATCGAGCTGAACGGAGGCGACGCGGCGGCGCGCGTCCGGGACGGACGCGGCGCGACAACGCGCCCTGGGTGCGGCGCGGCGGTGCGCCACAGCGGCTGGTCGGCGCGTACGACCGAAGTGCCCGGCTCGGGGTGGACCTGTCAGCCGCCGACGGCCCGGTCGCCCGGACCACGGCGGTGTCCATCGCCAATCTATTTACCACTCTCGATTTAATCAAGCGTCGGCGTTCCGGTGGATCAAGGCGGTGACGACTCCGTTGCTAGGGCCATTGGTGGCCGAGCTCTTCCGCGGCTCCCGGGCTGCCGCCGGCCACCCGGTCATACCTGCGCGGGTCACTGGCACAGAGGTTTCCGGCGAGAGCGTCAGCGACGGTCGTCGGCTCCCCCGCCGGCACGTCGAGAACGGCCACGAACTGGAGCCAAGGGCCGTCGCCGACGCTCGGGAACTGCGGAAAGAAGTACGACACGTGGATACGTCCACGTTCACCCGGACGGGCTTCCACCCACACCGGGTGGCAGTCCCATCTGCCCAGCAGGTCAGGTTCGCTCTTCAGGCGCTCACGCACGAGGCGGGCCACGGTGCTCTCGTGCCACTCCCAGCTGCGGTCGGATTCGGCGCGGGTGATCTCGGCGTCGTACTGAGCGGCGTCGAAGGTGAAGGTCGGCACGCTGAGGTGGAAGTCGTCCGGGTCGCGCCAGTCGCGCCACACGACCTCATCGCCACACCGCTGGATGGTGACGTAGAGAGCGCCACAGCAGCCTTCGGTGCACTCGGCCTCGGCCAGCCGAACCTCGTGCGGCTCGGGATCGGCGTGGAGTCGGTGGTCGATTCCCAGCAGGTGCTCGGGCGGCGCGGCCGGCCCGGCGGTGAAGCTCTCCCGGACGATGGGCCGGTCGTCGATCAGGATCTTCGTCTCCATCGCATCGGCATGCGCGGGGTCAGCCACCGTGACCCGGATCGAGATTCGGTTGATGGATCTGTCCACTGTGGGTCCTGTCGGTCATGGCCGCCGGTTCGTCGGACCGGTGGACGGTCGTCGCCGCGTCACCCCGGCTCGGCCGCCATCTCCAGCCCCTCGTAGGCGAGCGTCAGGTCCCCCACGATGGGGTGACGGTACTTCTTCACGCCGGCGCCGTGGGGCCCCGGTGCGCCGGATCCTGCCCGAGCTGATCGACCTGATCGCGACCCGGCAGATCGACCCCGGCAAGGTCTTCGACCTCACCCTCCCCCTCGACGAGGCCGCCGAAGGGTACCGGGCGATGGACGAGCGCCGCGCCATCAAGGTGCTCCTCAAGCCCTGACCATCCCCGACGTTGCCCCGTCGGCGCGGTTGGACCACACCGACAGGGCAACGATCCTCGGGAGGGGCGCTACCTCTTGGCGATGGTGATCGTCGCCGTGCGGTAGTTGTTGCGCTTGTCCTTCTTCGTCGGGTCGTAGTTCTTCTCGATGTTGCCGGCGCTGTCGACCGAGAACCAGCGGAACGTCGTCGTCTCGGTCACGTGGAACACCTGCCCCGGCTCGCGGAACTCGGTAGCCGCGTAGCGGGGCGATTCAAGTGTGGGCCGGCTGCCGTCGGTCGTGTAGTAGATGGTGGCCGGCTCGCTGGTCTCGAAGCGCACGTCGACAGGCTGGGAGTAGCGACCCGCACCGGGGACCAGCCGCGACGTCGGGTTCTTGTTGTCCCTGCCCCAGTCCGCCGCGACCCGGAACATCTCCATGATCCCGTTGGCGTACTCCATCGTTTCGGCGTGGCCACTGACCAGCTCCGGGTTTCCCGTCCACTCCGGTTGGAACGAACCGCCCTGCCACTCGCCGGTGGCGGGGTTGTAGACGGAGCCGCCGACCTCCCAGCCGAAAGCGTAGATCCCGTAGGTGTAGTACAGGTCCTCGCGCACGTTGCCCGCCGAGGAGTAGAGGACGTCCGACGAGCCGCCGACGTTCTCCGGTGTGACGACGGTTTCCCGGTGCGCCTTGACCTGCGACAGGATCCGGGCGGCCGACTGCCAGTAGAACGCCTCGTCACCCAGCGGCGGGCGCGGCGTGGTGATCCGTCCGTCGGCGATGTAGGCGCCGGGCTGCCAGAACAGCTGACCGCCGTTGGAGTGCACCGACATCATGAACTTGATGTTCGAGTACTTCTCGACCAGCCAGATGATGTTCTTCGACTCGGGCTCGGACAGCTCCTCCGGCCCCTGGTAGGTGCCGCTGACGCAGTTGGTCGACCCTCCCGCGTAGCCGTCGTGGCCCGACCCGACCCGGTAGTTCCGGTTCAGGTCGACGCCCCAGGAGTTCCGCTGGGCCGGATCGGCGCTCGCGTCCGGGCAGTGGTTCGTCATGTTCTTACGCTGCGAGGCGAAGTTGTAGAAGCTGTAGTTCGCCCCGTCGGGGTTGTTGGACAGGATGAAGAAGATGTCGGTGTTCTCGACGATCTTCTTCGTCTCCCGGTCCGACCGGTAGTTGTGCACCAGGCGCTCGGCCGACTCCAGGCTGGTCGTCGCCGGCACCCACTCGCGGGCGTGGTCCTGCGCCTGGATCAGGACACCAGGCTTCTTGCCGTCACGGTGCTTGCCGATCCGCAGGACCGGGATCGTCGCGGGGCCTCGCGGCACCTCACCCTCCGGTGCGCCGACGCGCTTCTGGTCGAGGAAGTCGGTCAGCGCGACCGGGCCGGCCGTCGGAGCGACGATGCCGGTGCCCTCGTTGGTGCGGTACGGGTGCGCCCGGTCGATGAGGCCCGCGGACCGGGTCCGCAGTGCGTCCGCCACCTCGGTGGCCGTACTCGCCGGCGCCCCGGCGGCGTCCGTGGCGAGCAGGACGCGAACCGCCTTGCCCGTGACCTCCACCGCGAGCGGGAGGTTCGCATCGGGCCGGTCCACGAACTCCACGGTGATGTCGTTGCCGCCCTCGTGGCCCCACGCCGCGGAGGTGACGACGACCGCCGCCTGCCCGGTGCCGCCGAGCTGAGCCTGCGCCTTGCGCTGGTACCCGTTGGTCTGGTTCGGCAGGTAGACGATCTCGGCGATGTCCGGGTACTGGCGGGCGATCTCCTTGGCGCGACTGTAGAGCTGCTGCGGGTGCTTGTAGCCGTCCACGAAGTCCGACTTGTAGGACGGGTTCGCCGTCAGCGGCGGCGGAGCGTTTTCCAACCAGTTCGAGACGACACCGGTGGCGACCCCACCGGTGGAACTCGTCACCTGGATCCTGGTCGGGCGGGTGTCGAGCTTGAACAGGTTCCGGTGGAACATGTACTGCCCGGAGTCGACGAACCGGCTCATCGTCCGGGCGAAGCCGAACGGCGTGCCCTTGCCCGAGTCGTTCTCGACCTGCATCCCGACGATCGGGTCCGCCTGCTGACCCTCGGTGGTCCGCGCCTCGACGTACAGGAAGCCCTGGCCCTTGGTGGTGAACCAGTCGGCGCGGGCGATGCGTACCGTCGCCTGGTGGTCTGATGGCTGGACCGCCCGCGCGGCGGCGGCGTCGACGGCGATGCCGCCGTCGGCCTGGTCGCTCCAGGCGAAGCCGGCATCGTCGGCGAGCACCTCGACGCCCATCGCCGTGAGTTCGGTGACCTGCTCGGCGGTCACCACCGCCTCGCCTTCGATGCCGGTCGGCACGCGTCGGAGGCCGTGCTCGAGGTCGAAGCCGGCGGCGGCCACCTTGTCCAGCATGTCGGCGCCGGTCAGCCTGATCTGTACGAGGCGTACCGATTCGCGATCGTCAGGTTGGGATCGGCTGGTGGTGGCTGACGGCCCGGTGGGATCCGCGCCCGCAGGCCCGGTCGCCACGAGGATGCTGCCCACCAGGGCGGGCAGCGCCAGAAGCGCGATGCGCCGTTGTATGTGCCGCATTCCCCCTCCTTCTATTTACGACGGATGGTTGAGGTGGTGGCAGGACTCCGTGCTCGTGGACGATCGCCGTTGCGAGAAGGAACGGGAGGACGGGAGCCCGCTGGGTCCGGTGAGCGTATGTGCGTTTGCGGCCGCAGTGGATCGCCTCGATCGAATTTGAGCATTCCTTGAGGCGATCAGCACCGTGGATGGCGCGACCGTGTCCACGGTGGGCGGTGCCTGCCACGAACGCGACGTCCGATCACCGCCAGACGGTCGACCCTCTGTCCAGCAGGCTTGCTCTCATGAACAACGCACTTGACGGCAAGGTAGCTCTGGTGACCGGCGGTGGACGTGGCATTGGCGCCGCGGTGGCGACGCGCCTGGCCCGGGAGGGCGCCGACGTGGCGCTGACGTACCAGCAGAATCAGCATCGCGCGGACGAGGTGGTGGACCAGATCAAGGCCGCAGGACGGCGGGCCGTCGCCATCCAGGCGGACAGCTCCGACACCGCAGCGGTGGTAGCCGCAGTCGACCGGGTCATCGGTGAGCTGGGCCGGCTGGACATCCTGGTCAACAACGCCGGCGCGTTCCTGCTCGGACCGCTGGAGCAGTTGACCCTGGAGGACTTCGAACAGACCGTCGCGGTCAATGTCCGGGCACCGTTCGTCGCCGCACAGGCAGCGGTACGCCACATGCCGGCCGGCGGGCGGATCATCAACATCGGCAGCAACACGGCCGAACGGGCCGTCTTCCCGGGCTTCTCGCTGTACGCGATGAGCAAGACCGCACTGATCGGTCTGACCAAGGCGCTTGGACGCGAACTGGGCGACCGGGCGATCACCGTGAACCTGGTGAATCCGGGGGCCACCGACACCGAACTGAACCCGGCGGACGGCCCCAACGCCGACACGATCAGGGGGTTCACCGCCCTCGGCCACTATGCCGAGCCAACTGACGTGGCTGCCGCGGTGGCATTCCTCGCCAGCCCGGACGGCCGTTACATCACCGGGGCAACGGTCAACGTCGACGGCGGCTTCACCATCTGACCGTCGGCTCGCCGTCGCGCGGTCCGGCCGGTGGCGGAGACCCGACACCGGAGCGCGAGGTTAGCTGACTGTGACCAATCCGTCACTGGGCGCACACTCCTCACCGACATGTTCCCGTCGACTGGAGGAACACATGCGTCTCCGATCGTTCGTCACCGCAGCGCTGGCCGCCGTCCTGGCGGTCAGCGCGCTCGCGCCAGTGACCCCGGCAGCGGCGGCCACCGCCGACCGCTGGGGGTTCGCGTACGTCAAGGACCCCACCGTGCCGGTCTGGACCGTGCTGGACACCAGCCGGCAGTGGGGTAGCTGGAAGACCGCGTTCCCCGCCGCCTGGGCCGACGGTGTCAAGCTCGCGCCCGGCCGGTTCCAGGTCCGTTTCCCGCAGGTGGGTGCCAGCTCGCGCGGGGTGCCGCACGTGACCCCGGTGAACCGGACCGGGCACTACTGCGAGGTGGTCCGCTGGTTCCAGTCCGGCGCCGACGAGATCGTCGACGTGCAGTGCCACAAGCCCGGCGGCACGCGCGAGGACACCCCGTTCACGGTGCTCTGGACGACCAGCTCCGGCGTGCTGCCGGCCGGCACCTCCCACGCGTACACGCAGTGGGGCAGCGGCGTGCTGGTGCAGTCGTACAACTCCACCGGCGTGGTGAACACCGTCGGACCGCTGGGCGTCGGCCAGTACCTGGTGCGGCTGCCCGGAGTGGGTCTGGCCGGGCTGCTCGCCGGTAACGTGCAGGTCACCGCGGTGCAGCCGAACGCCGGCCCCCGCCGGTGCAAGGTCAATTCCTGGAACGCGGTCGGCACCGACGTGCAGGTGTACGTCTTCTGCTACAACCAGGCCGGTGCGCTCACCGACACCGACTTCGCCCTCTCGTACCACCGCCGCCGGCCGGTGATCGGCTCCCTCGGCCCGCCGTCGTACTTCGGTTACCTGGGTACCGCCGTCGGTGGGCCCACCAACGACAACTCGGTGCTCGGTGTCGGTGCGAACACGGTGGCACCGCTGGCCCCCGCCGGCCGCTACCTGGCGACCTTCCCGCAGATCGGCATCAAGGAGACCCACGCCCAGGTGGTCGCGCAGGGTGCGGGCAGCAACTACTGCCACCTCACCCAACCCTGGACGTACACCACCAACGCCGACGTCGACGTGATCTGCTTCGACAACGCCGGCGTGGTCACCCCGCACCGCTTCCTGGCCACCTTCACCTCGCGGCTCTGACGCCGCCACCACCGGCGGTGGCAGCCCTCAGGCCACCGCCGGTGACCGCGTCCATCACCACCGCCCGGAGGTGTACGCAGCTACAGGGCGGCCGTGGTCTCTTTGAGGATGCCGGCAAGGGCGTCGTAGTCGACGGTCTGCCCGGCCTTGATGTCGACGGCTTTGCGTTCACCCTTGCCCAGGGACCGGAGGAAGCCCTTGACCTCGGGAACGTCCGTCGCATTGAACACCATGAAGGAGATCTTGTCCTTGGCCACCGCGATGACGGCCGCGTAGTGCCCGTTCTTGAGGTAGTGCGGCTTGCCGTACTGGAGGCGCTCCTCGACATCAGGAATGGTCTGGAGGACCATCGCGCGCAACTTCTCACACACGTCGATCTGCCACGGCTGCGTCTTGTTGATGTACTGGGTGACGTCGTCACTCATGGCCATCTCCTTCATTGTCGTTGCCAAGGATGGTCGACCGCGACGGTGCACCCGCAGCCCGACCCGACCCGATCCGGTCGCCGCCGGAGCCGCCCTCGCCCGGGCAGGATCGTACGACGAATCCGCACCTCGGAGGGCCCCGTGACCCTGGGATGTCGGCCCCGCCGCACCGGTCGGGTGCAGCGGCGTCGGAGCCCTGGATTACGGTGACCAGGAAAGGTGGGTGGATCATGGTGCCGCAGGTGTCACCGCGAAGGGCCTGGGCCGTGCTCGTCGCACTCTCCCTCGCGGCGTTCGCGTTCATCACGACCGAGCTGCTGCCCGTCGGGCTGCTGACCCACATCGCGCCCGACCTCGACCGCTCCCGCTCGCAGGTGGGTCTGCTGGTCAGCGGGTACGCCATCGTGGTCGTGCTGGCGTCCGTGCCACTGGCCCGGCTGACCCAGCGGATACCCCGACGCCAACTGCTCGGCGTCACGATGCTCCTGTTCGCCGCCGCGAACGCCCTGGCCGCGCTCGCGTCGACGTACGCGGTGCTGGCCGGCTCCCGCGTCGTGACGGCGCTCGCCCAGGCGCTGTTCTGGTCCATCGCCACGGCGACAGTGACCGGCCCCTTCCCGGCCGCGGTTCGGGGTCGGGTGGTCGCGCTGTTCGCGACCGGAGCGACGCTCGCACCCGTGCTCGGCGTACCCCTCGGCACCTGGCTCGGGCAGCAGGCCGGTTGGCGTACGGCGTTCGGGGCGCTGGCCGGAGTCGGACTGGCGATCGCCGTCGCGGTGTTCATCCTCCTTCCCTCTTATCCCCCGGCTGCCGGCGGCGCCGCCCGTGGCACCGCACCCGACGGGCGGCGCTTCGTCCTCCTGCTGGTCGCGACCGCCCTCGGCATCGGCGGCTTCATGACCCTGCAGACCTACGTCACACCGTTCCTGCTCGACGTCAGCGGCTTCGCCGACGCGGTGCTGGCACCACTGCTGTTCGTCTCCGGCGCGGCCGGCGTCATCGGCACCCTGGCCGCCGCCCGCACCCTGGACAGCCGGCCGACCGCCTCCCTGCTGACGCCGCTGAGCATCGGCGCGGCCTCCCTGTTCGGCCTGTACGCGCTCGGCGCGCTCCGTCCCGGCGTGGTCGCCCTCCTCGCCGGCGTCGGCCTCGCCTACGCGGCGTTCGGCTCCGCCGTGCAGAGCCGCATGCTGCAACTGGCCCCGGGCAGCACCGACATCGCGTCGGCCGGCGTCAGCACCGCCTTCAACGCCGGCATCGCCGGCGGATCGCTGCTCGGCGGCGGCCTCCTGCCCACCCTCGGGCCACGCCCGCTGGCGCTCGCCGGCGGGCTGCTGACGCTGGCCGCCTTCGCGTTGCTCGCCGTGGACGCGTGGCGGAGCCGCACCGCCGGGTCAGCGCCGGCCTCCAACCCTGGCAGCCCAGCGGCTGGGCAGGAGATCACTCCGGCCCGGACGGGAACGGCGTTGCACGACTGACAGAGCGCGTCACGGATCGCGCGGAACGACGCACTCTGCTCTCCCGCTGTGGGTGAGGCCCTCCCGGGGCAGTTCCCGGCGCGAGCGAACCGCTGCCAGAAGATCCGCGATGTCCGCGATGGGCAGCAGGTCGGCAAGTAGCCGACCACGTATATCGCGCAAATCAGCGGCGAACCGCCGGACGGCGGCAGCCGATGAAGCATCCCGCGCCATGCGTCCAGTATGAGCGTCCTACTCATCCCCCGGTCACCGGACACCCGCTCATCGGCATGAGCGGACACGCGCCGGATCAGCGGCGCTGCCCGCACCGCCGCGCCATGGGGTTGCACCGTCTCTGCCTACGGCGCAGGTTCCAGTACGACGACTGGGATCTCGCGGGTGGTCTTCCGCTCGTAGTCGGCGAAGCCTGGATACGCGGCCTTCTGCGCGCTCCAGATCCGTTCCCGCTCGTTGCCGGCGGCAACTCTGGCGACCAACTCGACCTTGTCCGTACCGATCTCCGCTTGGGTCTGCGGGTGAGCGAGCAGGTTGTAGTACCAGTCGGGATTGGTGGGCGCACCGCCCTTGGACGCGAACACGGCGTAGCCGCCGTCCACCTTCTGGTACATCATCGGGTTCACGCGAGGCTGGCCGCTCTTTGCGCCGACCGTGTGCAACAGCAGCAGCGGCGCGCCAGCGAACTGACCGCCGACCTGCCCACCGTTGGCGCGAAACTCAACGATGATCTTGTCGTTCCAGTCGCTCATGCTCTCTCCTTGCCTCCACGAACCGACTCCTTGAACACGATTCTGACAGTCCCGGCCGGAGCGTGACACTGCGACCACACACCAACGAGCGTCGCCGACAACGGCGGTGGCCACGTCGATCGGATCGGATGGTCCGGCCCGCGGGTGCGGGGCGTACCCGGGCACCCGGACGTTCCGGTGCTTCGGCGATGCATGGCGCCGGCGCCGTTCCACACGGTGCGAGCTGGTGGATACACGGTTGTGGACACCAGCCTTCCCGGGTGAGACGACAGTCGGAATGATGGCCGCGCTCCCGGATGTGGCGTTATTCGCGGGCGATCCAGGTGGCGACGCACGCCTCGTTGCCTTCGGCGTCGGCCAGAATCCACCACCTTGGCGCGTGTGCGTCGGAGACGAGGTGGCCGCCTGCGGCCAGGGCGGCAGCGATGCGTGCCTCAGCCTGGTCGTGGGGAACGGCGACGTCGAGGTGCATGCGGTTGCGCTCTGAGCGCGCCGTGTCCATCTGCTGCAACCCGAGACCCGGGCCTCGGCGTGACGGGTCAGCCAGGTAGTCGTCTCCGACACGCTGGTAGCCGAGCAGTGCCTGCCAGAACGGCAGCACGTTCGCGCCGACGAGTGCGTCGAGAGTGACGTTGACGAGTTGGACGGCTGTCGGGTCGGCGGAGAAGTTCAGTGCCTTCGCGGCGGCCGAGATCCGGCGGGCCAGGGCGATGTCGCGCCGGGTCATGGACACCGTGACACCGGAGTGTCGCAGGTCGACGGTGAGATGTTGCTGCTCGGGGCCGTGGGCGAGCCGCTCGATTTCATCCACGAGCGTGATGCCGTTGGCCAGCGAGCCGGTTCGGAAGTGCGCCGAGACCAGGTGATAGAGGCAGCGCCAGTCTTCGACACCATCGGCCGCGTGGAACTGCCCGGCGGTGATGTGCTCGGTCATGCCGGCGAACGTTACATCGACAGGGAGACGTTCGAGGGGGCACGTCTGGCGTCGACGGGGAGTACCTCGCCGGCCCCACGCTGCTAGCGGCGCTTCGTTCGGTGGGTGGTGCGGTTTTCCACACCCCGGTGGTTGTGGTCGGCCCACTGAGGTCGGCGGTCGACCTCATGGTTCGGGCCGCGGCGGGTTCATAGTCTTTGGCATGATCCGTTTGGCACGCGCCGATGCACGCTGGCTCGTTCGCTCAGGGCTCCGATCCGTCGCAGGGCAGCCTCGTCGATCTGGTGACCGAGCTGATGGAACGGCTCGGTGCGCCGGGGGCCGGCGTGGCGGTCGCGTTGGAGAACCTGTTCCCGCCGATTCCGAATGAGGTGATCCTGCCGCTGAGCGGAAACCACGCCAGGCGCACATCCCCTCGCGGCGGGGTTCACCGCCAGTCAGGGCAGGATGAGTCTTCTTCGGGACGTTCCAGGCCGTCGTCATCGTGGTCTGCGCGCTCGCTGTCGCGTACTTCATCGTCTCCCGCCTGATCACGATACGCCGGAGGCGATGGGTGCCCGGTGACGACGTGGTTCCGAGACGACATGAGCGATGGAGGGACGCGCGGTGCCTGGTGGGCGGTCGTGGATCGACACCGTGACCCGGTGGGGCCGGACGGTGGTGGGCATTGTGGTCGGTGCCGTCGCCGGCGCTGACATGGATCGCCCGGTCCATGAAAGAGTCGGTTGATGTTACGTGGACGACTACTGACGGAGAGCCTGCGTGTTGGTGCCGACGTGCGCGTACCTTCGCTGCGCGTCGTCAGAGTCGGCCGGCACGATGTATCGGCTTCGACCTCGGCCGACCAGCCGAAGGTGTGGACGTTCCTGGATTTCGAGGCGCCCGACGAGGTAGCCGACGAAGTGGCAGCGGCGCTCGCCGAATCCCTGGTCAGCGATCAAGGCTGGTACGCGGACTTCGAGGTCGGCGACGATCACGTCGTCGTGTTCCCCGGTCGCGTGTTCCGCTATACCAAAGGTGATCGCGCGGGACGACACGCCGCCGTGGAGTACGGCCGGAGCGCCGGCGTACCGAGCCATCAGCTCGATTGGGGCGAATAGAAGCGCCACCCGGTGGGGCGTGCGGATGTGGTCGCTCGATCACACCCACACGCCCCACCGACGAAGTCTCAGAGGGTGAACACGAGCGTGGAGATGCTGCGCGGGCCGACGTTGATGGTGGCCTGACCTCCGTTCACGGTGGTCGGCTGGCTGGCCGCGTTGGCGGTCTGCGAGGTGAGGAAGTGCTCGGCCCTGCTGACGTTCTGCGGGGCCTGGACCACTGCGTTGTTGACCGCGTTGTTCGACCGGTTGAGGATGACCAGGCTGATCTTCCCGTCGCCCTGGTAGGCGGTCACCTCCAGCGGCGACGCCTTGGAACTCTTCGTCAGGGCGACCCGCTGGTAGCCGGGGCGGACGTACTTGGCGTACTGCGAGAACGCGTAGCCGCGCTTGAGCGGGGCGCCCGCGACGGTGCCGTACGCCGCTTCGCCGTCACCGATGAACGAGTAGTAACGCTTGCCGTACCACCAGATGTAGGCGTTCCAGTTGGCTTCCATCGACTTGTGCACGGTGCGCATGATGTCGTCGAGCGTCTCGTTCCAGACCGCCACGTTGGCGGGATTGCCCCAGATGTTGGAGCCGCCGCCGTCGGCCGCGTGCAGGTTCCATTCGGTCATCCACACCGGCTTGTTGTGCTGCTCGGCCAGGGTGTACGGCTTGAGCCGGCCCGCGTCCTCGGTGCCGTACAGGTGGCCGCCGATGTAACCGATGTTGTTGCGGGCGGCCGCGTCGTTGAGGGTTGGATCGGTGTAGCCGTAGTTCAGGTTCACCGCCTCGGCGACCATCAGTTTGGTGTTCTGCACCTTCGTGCCCTGGTCGCGGACGAAGGTGCGCAGCTCCGTGCCGCTCCAGTCCATCGAGTCGTAGTCCGGGTGCCAGTCCGGCTCGTTCTGCACCGAGGTGACGTCGATCGACACGCCCTGGCCACGCATGTACTGGACGTAGCTGTTCAGGTGGTTGGCGTAGTCGTCGTAGTAGTCGGTCTTCAGCTTGCCGCCGTTGACCCGACTGTTGTTCGTCTTCCACGCCGCTGGCGCGGTCCACGGCGAGGCGAGGATCTTCACATTGGACCCGGTGGTCTTCGCCGCCTTCAGCGAGTTCACGTGTGTCGCCCACTCGCTGGACACAGGTGACAAACCGGTACGCACGATGGACAGACCCAACTGGTTGGCGCCCATCCCGACCAGTGTCTGCGTCTCGGCTGTGGACCATGCGCTACCCCAGATGGACTGGGCAGCCCCGAACCCGTCGACGGTCTGGTATCTGGTCGCACTGTTCACGGTGATGTCCGCCGGCCCGTTCGGGGGTGGTGTCGTCGGCGGCGGGGTGGTGGGCGGCGAGGTGGTCGGCGTCGTGCCACCGGTGCAGGCCACCCCGTTCAACGCGAAGGTGGTCGGATCAGGGTTGCTGCCGCTCCACGAGCCGTTGAAGCCGAACGACACCGTCCCATTGGCCGCGATGCCCCCGTTGTAGCTGACGTTCTTGGCGGTGACGGTGGCGCCGCTCTGGGTCAACGTCGTGTTCCACGCCTGCGTGACAGTCTGTCCGGCGTCGTAGGACCAGGTCAGCGTCCAACTCGACACCGCGTCACCGAGGTTGGTGATCGTGACGTTGGCCCCGAAGCCACCCTGCCACTGCGATGACACGCTGTAGTTCACCGAACAGCCGGCGGCTGCTGCCCCTGCCGGCACGGCCAAGGCGACCGCTGTCGATGCCAGCAGCATGGCGCTGGCCGACATCAACGCGGTTCTGATCACTCTGGGTCTTCTCATCGATCATTCTCCTGGATCGGGGGGACACTGATCCGTCGCCGTCGGGCCACGCCGCCACCGCAGCCAGGTCAGCGGTGCAGAACATCGTTAGCGTTAACAAGCGCCGCCCACCGCGCCCACGACCGAGTCATGTCGATGCACTGCTGGCGCCCGAGCTCCCGACGGCACGCCACCTACGCCCACATCGACTCTGGTAGATGGTTACCGTGCCCGTCAAGCCGCGACGGCGAGCTTTCGCGAAAGTTTCCGAACGTCCCTCGCCCCAAGGCGCTCCGCCGGCACAACTCGCGCGCGAAATGTTGTCGTGAACATTCGGGCCGGACCGAGGGTGACCGAAGTCACCGGCCAGCGCCTTGAATCTGACACCAATGACAGGTTCTAGCGTTTCGGTGGCGGCACACCTGGCGTCGCCCCTTACCGAAGGAGTTCATCGTGCAGATCCAGGGTTCCATCGCTCTCGTCACCGGCTCGAACCGCGGCATCGGACGGCAGTACGTCGCGCAGCTCCTCGACCGCGGCGCGGCGAAGGTCTACGCGGCGTCACGCAACGGGCAGCCCGTGGACCTGCCGGGCGCCGTACCGCTGTCCCTTGAACTCACCGACCCCGCTGCCGTCCGCGCGGCGGCCGAGGTCGCGGCGGATGTGACGGTGCTGGTCAACAACGCCGGCGTCGACTCGCATGTCGACCTGGTGGCCGGCGACCTCGACGCCGTCCGTCGTGACATGGAGGTCAACTATTTCGGCACCCTCTCCGTGGTGCGAGCGTTCGCCCCGGTGCTGGCCCGCAACGGCGGCGGCGCGATCGTCAACGTCCTCTCGGCGCTGTCCTGGTTCTCCTGGCCCGGTGAGGGGGCGTACGCGGCCGCGAAGGCGGCGGCCTGGTCGTTGACCAACAGCATCCGCCTGGAACTGGCGGCACAGGGCACGCACGTCACCGGCGTCCACGTGGGCGCGGTGGACACCGACTTCAGCGCGAACTACGACGGCGCGAAGATCGACCCAGCGGACGTCGCTCGGGCCACCCTCGACGGTCTGGCTTCAGACGCCCTGGAGGTCCTCGTCGACACGTGGAGCGCCGACATCAAGGCCGCACTGGCTCGCGACCCACGCGACTTCTACTCCCAGCTCTCCGCAGCCTGACGGTGACGCCCGCGGCCTTCCGGCCTGCCGGCCCGTCAGGTGCGGGCGAGCACCGTGCGGTGGGCGCGGTTGGCAGCGATCAGCTCGTCGAGCACCCCGCGGGTGTGGACCAGGTCCTCGATGTGCCGATCGAGTCGGTCGCGCTCGTGGCGCATGCGCTCCAGGGCAGCCTCGGAGGTGTCCTCGCTCGGGGAGTCGACACACGGCAGCAGGTCGACAATCGTCCGGCTGCTCAGCCCGGCGGCGAACAGACGCTGGATGAGGACGATGCGCTCGACCTGATTCTCGCTGTAGCGGCGGTGGCCCCTGGGGCTGCGGAGGCTGGTGAGCAACCCCTGCTCCTCGTAGTAGCGCAGAGATCGCACGCTCACCCCGGCACGGGCGGCGATTTCGCCGATCCGGATGCTGACCGTCATCGCTACCCCCACACCGCACCTGACATGGATGTCAGATTCAGTGTATCCACCGCCTCACAGTTGCGTGACGGCCGGCCTGATCAGCGTTCGAAACGGTGTGGGTGCGGCCGTTCGGCAGGGTTATCCCTGGCGCGCTTCGTATCGGAAATGGCAATGCAGCCAAGGACGACAACGGCGGTGACGGCCGCAGCTAGTGGCGGCAGGAGCACCATGGCCGGCGCGGCGCCGACGAGGACCAGCGCGCCGATTGTACGGGAGCGGGATACCCGATCGAATACGGCATGTTCGGCCAGGGCTCGCCCACTCAGGAACAGTATCGGTCCGCCAAGGACGACGAGAATCCACGCCGTCTCGGTGTGTCCGAACGGGTGATCGATCACGATTTCGTACCCGACGGCGACGGCGACGATGCCGGCCACCATGAGGACGTGGGCGAGGAACGCCTCCCGGACGAGGCGGGCGGGCCCAACGGAGGCTCTGATCGCTTCGGGCAACAACTGGCCCGCCTTGAAAAGGTAGACCCGAAACAGCAGCACGGTCGTGATGAACGAGACCCCGAAGGCTACCGCGGCCCCGCCCTGCCGAAAGGATGTGTCGCTGTAGGCCGATCCCGTCGTCAGAATCAGCTCACCGAGGGCGATGATGAAGAACTGCCGGTAGCGCTCGGACAGATATTCGGCCAGGACGGGCCACTGACGTTGGGCGGGGCGGGTCCATGGCGCGGGATAGAACAGCAGCAGCGCCGCGCAGTCGATGGCGAGCGCCAGCGTCCACAACAACCCACGCGCCGGACCCGGCACGATGGCTCCACCGATCCACGGCACGGCGGAGATCGTGAACCAGAGGAACACCCCAGCCGCTCGACGCTGCGCTTCATGGCCGCGCAACGCTGGCACGATGACCAGCCCACGAACGATGTGGACCGCAACGTACGCGCCAGCGAAGGCCAGGCTCCGGTCGCCGAACGCCTGCGGCACCGCGACCGCCATTATCAGCGCGCCGAGCATGGCCGTGTAGACCAACAACTGAAGCTGCGGCCGCTGCGGATCGTAGAGATCGGTGACCCACGCCGTGACCAACCAGAGCACCAGGAAAGCCAACAGCAACAGCAACGTCTCCCCGGCTTCGACAAGGACCACCCGGCGCTCGGTGAGGTCCTCGACCAGCCGGTGGGAGACCCGGTTGAGGGCAAAGATGAAAACCAGGTCGAAGAAGAGTTCCAGAAGGCTCGGTCGCTGCGGCTGCCCCGGCTTACGGAGCAGCTCTGCTGCCCTTGTCGACATGGGCCGCCCGTTTCTGCCGGCTTTGCCTATCTGGGTATTGGTACCACGCCGGGCAGGTCGTCGAGTCGATACCGAACGAATGCCGGCATGGCATTCTCCGGTGTGTAATCGTGTCGCGGTGCCAGCGGCGACCACAAACCCCTCCTCGTTGGTGACACCACGTCCTGCGGAGATGTGACGTGGTGTCACTGTCTGTGCGGCGGCCCGGCGGAATACTGAGGGGGTGACCGCGACCTCGCTGCGCATCACCGAGCCAACGCAGAGACGGCTGCGCAGGCTCAGCCTCATCACCTCACTGCCGTTGGTCGTGCTCGCCGCGGCGGTGCTCCTGTACGCCGACACACACGCCTGGTGGCACCTCATCGTTCTGGTGCCGGGTGTCGTGGCGGCCCTCGTGGCCTTCGAGCGGTGGACGGCGAACGACCTCGCCCGGGTCGCCCTGCCCTGCATGCTCGTGACCGGAGCGGTCTGGCCGCTCGGGGTACTGCTGACCGGCAGCCCCAACGCGTACTGGGGCTTCTGCTCCGTCGGTTCCCTCGCCCTGCGCGAGGTGCGGCGACGTCGTGCTCTGGCGGTGGCCGGGTTGATCATCTACGTCGCCGTCGTCGGGACGGCGCGGCTCGTGGTGCAGCAGGACGACTTACGGGACGTCCTGGTCACCTACGTCCTCATCCCGACCGCCCTCACCACCCTCGTGATCGTCCTGACGGTTCTGGGCGAGCGGTTCTACGACCTCATCCGGGAACTGGAACACACCCGGGAGCGCGAAGCCGAGCTGGCCGTCTTCCGGGAACGCGTCCGGTTCGCCAGCGACCTGCACGACATCCAGGGCCACACCCTGCACGTGGTCAAACTGAAGATCGCGCTCGCGCAGAAGCTGCTGCTCAGCGACGCCGGCCGGGCAGAAAAGGAGCTGCAGGAGACGTACGCCCTGGTCAGCGACACCATCGCCCAGACCAAGGAACTCGCGTACGCCCAACGGCGACTCAACATCTCCGCGGAAGTCGAGAACGCGAAGAACCTGTTCGAGGCGGCAGGCATCCGGGTCCGGGTGACCCGGGAGGCCGAGGTCGACACCCGCGCCAGCGAGCTACTCGGCCAGGTCCTGCGTGAGACGACGACCAACATCCTGCGGCACGCCCAGGCCACACGGGTGCAGATCACTCTCTCCGAGTCGGGCATCAGCATCCTCAACGACGGCGTGACCGGCGACACCGTTCCCGAGCTCAGGGGGCTGTCCGCGCTGCGGCAACGGGTCGCCGCCGACGGAGGTGAGCTGACCGTGGAACAGGCGAACGGCCAGTTCCTGACCGCCGCGACGTTCCCGCCCGCTCGTGTCGACGCGATCCCGGCGGCAGCGCGGGAGGCACGTCAATGATCACCATCGTGCTCGCTGACGACGAGGTGCTGCTCCGCAAGGCCCTGGCCGCGCTGCTCCCCCTGGAGGGCGACATCACCGTCCTCGCCGAGGCGCAGGACGGCGAGTCGGCCGTCGACGCCACCCTGCGGCACCAACCTGACGTACTGGTCATCGACCTGGAGATGCCGGGCATGGACGGCCTCGGCGCCGTCGAGCAGATCCACCGGACACGACCCGAACAGGTGATCCTCATGCTGACCCGCCATGCCCGCCCCGGCGTGCTGCGCAAGGCGTTGAAGCTCGGCGTCCAGGGCTTCGTCAGCAAGTCCGCCGAGCCGGCGCACATCACCTCGGTCATCACCGGCCTGCACGCCGGCAAACGTTGGATCGACCCGGACGTGTCCGCACTCGCCGTCATCGACGACTGCCCACTGACCGAGCGCGAACTCGACGTACTGCGGGTGACCAGCGAGGGTTACTCGGTCGCCGACATCGCCGCCCGCCTGCACCTCGCGCAGGGCACCGTCCGCAACTACCTCTCCAACGCCATGCAGAAGACCCAGACCCGCACCCGCCACGAGGCGGCGCGCTACGCCCGCGAACACGACTGGCTCTGAGCAACGGACGTGACCGCGCGAAAGCGCGCTCCCCCCGAAGCGGCGGGCCTCTGTGGAGCCGGGCAACAGTTGAGCCGAGCAGCGTCAGCACCTCCCTACGGCGGGACGAGGGGCCCATTGCGGCACTAGCGGGGAAGCACGGCCGCCGCGACGACGACGTTGTTGACGATGGTCGCGGTGACGGTGCGGGTGACCGCTTCGGCGGCGGCCCCGGCGCCCCAGTTGCCCCGTTCCAGGTCCTTGGCGCGGGTGATCACCGGAGTGGTCCAGGGGATCTCCCGGTCGAGCTGGGGAAGCGTCCCGCTGCCCGAGAGCAGAGCGCCGAGAGCCGCGACCCGGGGTTGCGGTTCCACGCCCTCGACGAGCACGTCGCGTACGTCCCGGAGGAGGCCCGCCCGACGTCCCGTCCCGCCGGCCTTGAGGACCTCCGTGGTGAACAGGCCGAGGGTTTTACGAGTGGAACGGCGAATGTCGCCCCGTTCGACGAGCCGGTCGAGCAGCGGGCCACGCAGCGTCGGCCCGATCGCCGCGAGCACGCTCTGGACGCCGCGGGGCTTCTCCGCGAGGTAGTCCCACGCGGATCGCAGGATGTCGTCCGACGGCGGGCGTTCCGCGACGGCCTCCACCCGCACCCCTCCCCGACCGGGAACGGTACGCACGTGCTCGCCGAGCCCGAGATCGGCGAGCACCGCCCCCGCGAGAACGTAGAAGAGCGTGTTCTCACCGGCGATGGCCCCGGTGCCCCGGAGGCCGGCATCCGGCTGGAACAGGAGCAGCAGGAGATCCTCCGCCAGGGTCGCGGGCCCCGCCTCGGTGCGGCGGTCGGTCTGGGGTTCCTCGGGTTGCTGAGCCATCGGGTCCACCTCTCATCTCGTCGTTCTGCTCACGGTCGCCTGGTTGTTGCCGTCGCTGGCCTGGATCATCGGCGGGGCTCCCAGCGGAAGAGCCTGGTGGCGAGAGCTATGGCGATAACGACCCAGCCGAACGTCGGTGCGAGCAGGAGGAGGGAATCGGTCACGGCGACGCCGCCGTTCCAGGCGTTCATGGCCATCTCGGTGGCCGAGCCGCCGGGCAGCAGCCGCTTGAGCACGGTGAGGTCCTCGGTGCCGCTGATGCCCACCCAACTGGACACGGCGACGACGCCGAGGGTGACGGGCAGAGTGGTGACCTGGGCGTGCTCGGGCGAGTTCGTCAGCCCTGCCGTGGCCAGCCCGAGGCCGATCATCATGGCCAGGGTCGCGAGGACCGCCACCACGAGCAGGACGACGTTGGCAGGCCCACCGGCGACCACGGCCAGTGCGGTCAGGATCGCGGTGACCTGGACCACGGCGAGGATGGTGACGGGCAGCAGCAGACCGGCGAGGATGCTGCGGTCACTCGCCACGGTGGATCGCAGCCGCTTGAGGAAGAGGTTCTGCCGCCGCGATGCCAGGGTGGTGACGGCAGTGGCGTAGAGCCCGAACGCGGCCACGGTGAACATCACGATCGCAGCGATGTAGCCGAGGCTTCCGACGGCCGCGAAGGTCTCGTGCTGACGGACGAAGAGCGCGCTGACAGCCACCGGAATGATGAGGCTGGTGATCAGCACCAGCCGGTTCCGGAAGATCTGGATCAGTTCGCTGAAAGCGATGGAAAACATGGTGGAGTTTCCTTTCGGGGAAACGAGTCGGTGACCGGTGCGGGTCAGTTGCCGATGGCCCGGAAGACGTCGTCGAGCCGGGTCGGCCCGGCCTGGAGGTCCCGCAACTCCACGGCATGGTCCTGCGCCCACCCGAGCAGGATGTGCAGGTCCTTCTGCAGTCCGAAGGTCTCGACCACGACCTTCCCGTGGGCATCGACGACCGCCTGCAGGGGCAGCGCCGGTGCCACCGGCGGTAGCGAGAACCGGATGACGGCCGGAAGCGTTCGGGTCAGTTCGGAGACGGTGCCCTCCCGGTGGAAGGTGCCCTGGTGCATCAGCCCGATACGGTCGGCGCGCTGCTGTGCCTCTTCCAGGTAGTGGGTGGTGAGCACGATGGTGGCGCCGTTCTCGCGCAGCCGATCCACCGTCGCCCACAGGGCGTCGCGGGACTGGATGTCCAGGCCGGTGGTCGGCTCGTCCAGGAAGACCAGTTCGGGGGTTCCGTAGACAGCGGTGGCGAAGTCCAGGCGTCTCTTCTCGCCGCCGGAGAGCTGCGATACCTTCCGACCCGACCTGCGGGTGAGGTCGACGATGTCGAGCACCCGGTCGACGTCGTCCGTACGCCGGGTGAGCCGGCCGATCAGGCGCACCGACTCGTGAACCGTGAGGTCCGGGGAGAAACCACTTTCCTGGAGCATCACGCCCACCCGGGGACGGACGACTCGGCGGTCCCGTGGGCTGTGCCCGAAGACCCGCACAGTTCCGGAGGTCGGCGTGCGGTGCCCCTCGATGGTCTCGAGGGTCGAGGTCTTTCCCGCCCCGTTCGTGCCGATCAGCGCGTAGAGCTCCCCGCGCCGCACCTCGAAGGAAAGATCCCTGACGGCGTGGAAGTCGCCGTATGTGACGTTCAGCCGTTCAACTTCGATGACAGGTGTGGTGGACATGCACCAATGACACCGCCGCCCGCCCCGATCCGTCAGTGGCACCACGTCACCACCGCATGTGACGTGGCGTCACTGGTCGTGGCCGGTCCTGGCGCCGGCGCACGCCCGCACCCCGCGACTGACGGACTCCTGGCGATGCCGGTCAGCGACGAGCTGTGACGATCCAGGCGCGCGAGTCGAAGTACACGCCGCCGTCGGTGTGGTGGGCGTCGAGGGTGGTGCGCAGCCGCCTGCGGGCCTGCTCGGCGGCCGTGGCGTCCAGGTCGGCGAGCAGATCCTTGAATTCCCACAGACGGAACACTGCATCGAAGGCGGTCGCGCTGTCCGGACCGTAGTAGACGGGTACGTGCACGTCGGTGAAGTCGACGTTCGCGAAGCCGGCCGCCACCAGAAGGTCTTCCGTCACGGTCTGGTCGGCGAGGGAGAACGGGTTCGGACCGCGGGGCGTGGCTGGCTCGTCGGTGAAGGTCCGGCGGATCGCGGTGGCCCATTCGTTGCGGTCGCGGTCCTGCCACACCAGCAGCACCAGGCGCGCGCCGGGGCGCAGCGCGCGGCCGATGTTGGTGAACGCGGCGACCGGGTCGGCGAAGAACATCGTTCCGAACCTGCTGATGCAGAGGTCGAAATGCGTCGGCGGGAAGCGGTGAACCTGGGCGTCCGCCTGTTGGAAGGTGATGTTCGGCAAGCCCTCGTCGTCGCTGAGCTGACGGGCCCGTTCGAGCATCGGCCCGGAGATGTCAACGCCTGTCGCGCTTCCGTTCACCGCGGCGCGGGCGGCGTCGCGGGTGGACTGGCCGGTGCCACAGCCGATGTCGAGCACACGGTCGTGGGATCCGACTCGGGCAGCGGCGCGGAACAGTTCGTTGTGCAGGCGCAGTTCAGCGTCGTAGTCGAACAGGTCGGACATCACCGTCACCGGATCCTCTCGATGCCTGTCAGCTGGCCCGGGACGACCTTCGGTGCCCGAGGCGGCGTAGGGCGGCCAGAATGTGCTCTCGTTCGGCGGCGGTGGTGCGGGGATCGACCAGTCGGTCCCGGACGGCCACGAAGAGCGCCTCCGCCGACGGCACCTCCGGCGCCGATGTGTCGTACGACAGGGGGGTGAGAGCGCGCAGGGCGGCGCCGAGCGGGAGGTCCAGGGCCGCGCAGAACGCTCGCACCTTGGGAAGCTCCGGGTGGTGCTGCCAGTCACCGGACAGCCACCGGAAGACGGTGGAGCGACCGACGCCGCTACGAGCCGCCACTTCTGTTATGGACCAGCCACGCTCGTCGCTGGCGGCGTCGACAGCACCGCGCACGAATCGAGCGAACGCGTCCTGCGCGGCCCGTCGGGTGTCACCCATGTCCCGGCCGTCGCCTCCCCCGCGGTCGACACCCGGCCGGGCCGGTGCGTCGTGGTGCGTCCGCTTTCCTCCGCGGACGTGTCGCATCACCGTTACAGTAATCGGTGTCAATCGATCTGACCGGGACCTCACACCGGTCGTCCGTGTGGCGAACAGCGCGGAACACCTTTACGCATTCCAGGACTCGACCGCGGTGAGCGGCACCGGTTCGGGCCGCTCCGCCACCGTCGTCAGCTCGATCCGCCGTCCCTCGGCGGCCGACCGGAGCAGGGTGGTCATCGTTTCGAGTACGTGCAGCGCGACGTCGCCGCCCGCCCGCGGCGGACGCTGACCGTCGGCCCTGACCAGGTCGATCAGACCGATGCCTCGGGAGGCATGGGCGTAACCGGCGCGGGGTTCGAGGACGCGCCACTCGGTGCCGCCGAGCGCGAAGAGGCGGACCTCGCCGTCGAAGTAGTTCGGATCCGGCACGGCGAGCGTGCCGGTCTCCCCGTGCACCTCGATCGGTGCGGCCGTCGTCGCGACGCCGTCGAAGCTCGTCGTAATGGTGGAGAGAGCGCCGTTGGCGTGCTCCAGCACGCCGCTGACGTGGGTGTCCACCTCCACCGGGACCCGCTGGCCGGTGCGCGGGCCCGAGCCGATGACGCGCTCGGCGCGCAGGCGGCTGGCGGCTCCGACCACCGCGCGAACCGGGCCGAGCAGGTGGATGAGCGCCGAGATGTAGTACGGCCCCATGTCCAGCAACGGGCCACCGCCCGGGACGTAGTAGAAGTCGGGGTTGGGGTGCCAGCGCTCGTGCCCCGCCGTGACCATGACGGCCGACGCGGACAGCGGGCGTCCGATGAGCCCGCCGTCGATCGCCGCCCGCGCTGTCTGCGTACCCGTGCCCAGGACGGTGTCCGGCGCGCAGCCGACGCGGACGCCGGCCGACGCGGCCCGTTCGATGATCGAGCGGCCGTCCGGAAAGGTCACGGCGAGCGGCTTCTCGACATACACGTTCTTGCCCGCCTCGCTCGCGCCGAGCGAGATGTCGGCGTGCGCCGCGGGAATCGTGAGGTTGAGTACCGTCTGCACGTCCGGGCGGGCGAGCAGGCGCTCGACGCTCAACGCCTCGGCCCCGGGAATCGTGGCGGCGACCGCGGCCGACCGGGAGGCGTCGAGGTCGGCCAGCGCGGCGATGCTCACCGCGGGGTGGTTCGCGAGCGTGTCCAGGTAGGCGCGGGAGATGACCCCGAGACCTACGACGCCGACGCGGTGCGGGTCGCCCACACCATCCCCCTCTCGATGACGGTACGGACGCCCGCGTGCTCCAGCACGTCGAGGCTGTGTCCCGGGGTCGTCACAACGATGCGCCCGGCACCCCAGAGTCGGGTCCAGATCGCCGGCGAGGTGACCGGGCGGTGCCACGGATGCCACGCCTGCGTGGGATGGGTGGTGACGGCCAGTACGTCGATCAGGTCGTCGTGCAGCACCCAGTACTGCTCGGTGACCAGGTCGAAGTCCTCGATCCCGGCGGTGATGGGATGCTCCCGGCCGAGGTCGGTGATGCGCACCGTGTGCGGCAGGAAGTTGTCCTCCGGGCCACCGCGGCGCTCACACGGCTCCTTGCCCGGATGCGTCGCGAACTGCCCGCCCACCAGCTGGAGGTAGTCGGACGACGCGCGGAACGAGTCCACGATGCCGCCGTGCCACCCGGTGAGGCCCGTGCCGGCGATGACCGCCGCGCTGAGACCCGCCAGCTGGTCCGAGGTGATCTGCGACATCGTCACGCACTGCACGACGAGGTCGGTGTCGGCCATCTCGGCGGCATCGGCGTAGATCTCCGTCGACTCCTCGACCCGTACGGCGTAGCCGCTGCGTTCGAGGAAGGGAATGAACAGCTCCGTCGCCTCGACCGGTTGGTGCCCCTCCCAGCCACCTCGAACCACCAGTGCTCTGCGCTGCGTCACAGTCGCTCCCTCCCCCGGGCCCGTCGCCACCGGGCTGGCCGCTCCCGCCCCGGTGACGAGCCGCCGATTCGTGTGCCTTGCGGGCACCGAAACCGTACTCGGAGGACACCACTGGGGACAGTGGCCGGGTTCGGCCGGTTGCAGTGGCTCAGGCCGCTACGGCCGCCCGGACGTCGTCGTCGGCGGCGCGCAGCCGTGCGGCGGCCTCCTCGGCGGTGCAGTGCGCGAGCAGCAGCACGATGGCTGTCTTGGCGTGCCCGTGTGCCGCCGCGAGCGCCTGCGTGGCGGTGTCGAGATCGGTGTGGGCGGCTTCGGCGACGATCCGACGCGCCCGGTCGACGAGCTTCTCGTTGGTGGCGTTCATGTCCACCATCAGGTTGCCGTAGACCTTGCCGAGCCGGGCCATCGTGGCGGTCGAGAGCATGTTGCAGACCAGCTTCTCGGCGGTGCCGGCCTTGAGTCGGGTGGAGCCGGTGAGGACCTCGGGGCCGGTGGGCACCTCGATGGCGACGTCGGCGTGCCGGCTGATCACCGCGTCGGAGTTGCAGGCGACGGAGACGGTCGTCGCTCCGAGCGCGCGGGCGTGGGCCAAGCCGCCGACCACGTACGGGGTACGGCCGCTGGCGGCGAGCCCGACCACCGTGTCGCGGGCGGTCAGGCCGACCGCGTCGAGGTCGGCGACGGCACCGGCCGGGTCGTCCTCGGCGCCCTCGACGGCGACACCGAAGGCCCCGGCCCCTCCGGCGAGCAGGCCGAGAACCCGGTCGGGCGGCGTACCGAAGGTGGGTGGGCACTCGACGGCGTCGAGCATGCCGATCCGGCCGCTGGTGCCGGCACCGAGATAGATGAGTCGCCCGCCCTGTCGGAGCGACGCCACGACGACGTCGACGGCGGCCGCGATGTCCGGCACGGCCCGGCGGACGGCCTCCGCGACCGAGCGGTCCTCGTCGTTCATCGCGAGGAGCAGCTCGGTGGGGGACATCTGGTCGAGGTCGCTGGTGCGGTCGTTGCGAGTCTCGGTGCCGAGGGTGCTGAGGTCCACGGGGTGGTCGTTCCTCTCGCTGGTGAACACATCGCCGGCCGACGGGAGGCGGCTCACCGGCGCGCGTTCCCCATATCAGCAGGCTGGAGGCTCAGCGTAGCCAGCCCGGGCCCGCTCTGGCAAAAAGTTTCGCGTTACTCTCGGCTAACGTCGCTTATTGACAACCGCTGGTAGGGAGCGAGCCGTGCGTCAACTCGACCTTGTCGTGATCGTGCTGTACCTCGTGGTGATCGCCTTCGTCGGACTTCGCCTGTCCGGCAGACAGAAGTCCGCCAAGGACTACTTCGTGGGCGAGGGTCGACTGCCCTGGTGGACCGTTTCGTTCTCCGTGGTCGCCACCGAGACCAGCGTCCTGACCGTGATCAGCGTGCCCGGTGGTGCCTACAGCGGTCAGGGGTTCGGCAACGTCGAGCTCGCCCTGGGTTACGTCATCGGTCGCGTCGTCGTGGCCGCGGTGCTCATCCCGCTCTACAAGCGCGGTGGCTTCGTCAGTGCCTATCAGTACCTTGGTGAACGGTTTGGCCTGAAACTCCAGGGTCTGGCGTCGGTCACGTTCGTCTTCACCCGGCTGCTCGCCGAGGGCGTACGACTGTTCGCCTCGGCCATCCCGATCAAGCTTCTCCTCGACGAGCTCGGCCTGAACGTCGGCTACCAGGCCATCATCGTCGTCCTCACCCTCATCACGGTGATCTACACCTACCTCGGTGGCATCAAGGCGGTCATCTGGACCGATGCCATCCAGATGGGGCTCTACCTGGGCGGGGCGATCCTGGCCATCGCGGTGCTCAGCCACGCCGTCGGCGGCGACGGCTACGCGCAGGCGCTCGACGCCGGCAAGTTCCACCTCTTCGACACCAACTTCGACCTCGCGCACGTGCTCACCAGCCCGTTCGCCCTGCCGACCGCGATCATCGGCGGTGCGATCTTCGCGATGGCCAGCCACGGCTCGGACCAGCTGATCGTCCAGCGCATCCTGTCCACCCGCACCCTGCGTGACGGCCAGAAGGCGATGATCTCCTCGGGCATCTTCGTCGTCATCCAGTTCGCGGCGTTCTCCCTGGTCGGCGCGCTGCTGTGGTCGTACAACAAGGGTCAGACCTTCAAGGAACTCGGCCTGGACAGCAGCGACAACCTCTACCCGAACTTCATCCTGCACGCCCTGCCGGTGGGCATCTCGGGTCTGCTGGTGGCCGGCATCCTCGGCGCGGCGATGGGTTCGCTGTCGTCGGCGCTGAACTCGATGTCGAACTCCACCGTCGCCGACTTCATCCACAGCTTCTTCCGCAAGGTCCCGTCGGACGACGCGATGCTCCGGCTCGCCCGCGTGATGACCCTGGTGTGGGCGGTGCTGATGGCGATCTTCGCCTGCGCGTTCAGCTCCAGCACCGGGAACGTCTACCTGACCGGCCTGACCATCGCCGGCTACACCTACGGGGCGCTGCTCGGGGCCTTCCTGCTCGGCCGTCTCGTCAAGCGGGCGAACCAGGTCGACGCGGTGATCGCCTTCCTCGTCACCGTGGTGGTGATGACCTACATCGTCCGCTACGTCAAGATCGACGTCACGACGGCCGGGACCACCACCGCCACCGCCATCGCCGCGCAGTGGCTGGTCCCGATCGGCGTTCTGATCACCCTGGTCGTCGGCGCGGTGTCGAGCCGGTTCCACCCGGCCCCGACGACGTTCTACGACCATGGACGCACCGACGAGGTCGACGACGCGGCAGCGCCCGCCGGCCGGGCATGAAGGAGGACGTGATGCGCGTGATCGGCCTGATGTCCGGGACCTCCTACGACGGCATCGAAGCCGCCGCGGCCGAGTTCGACCTGAGCGGCGACACCCTGCGGATGCGAACGCTGGGCCGGCTCAGCCACCCGTACCCCGACCGGCTGCGCGCCCAGATCGCCGCTGCCCTTCCGCCCGCGGCGACCAGCACCGAGGCGATCTGCGTGCTGGACACCGGCGTCGGCCAGGCCTTCGCCGAGGCCGGCGTGCGGGCTCTCGCGGAGCTGTGCGACGGTCGGGCCGACCTGGTCGTCTCGCACGGCCAGACGATGCACCACTGGGTCGAGGCCGGAGTGGTCCGGGGCACGCTCCAACTGGGTCAGCCGGCCTGGATCGCGGAGGCCACCGGCCTTCCGGTCGTGGCCGACCTGCGCAGCCGCGACGTCGCCGCCGGCGGCCAGGGCGCTCCCCTGGTCGCCCTCTTCGACGCGCTGCTGCTGGGTGGCCTGCCCGGCCTCCCCGCCGCGCTGAACCTGGGCGGCATCGCCAACATCACCGTCGTCGCGCCCGACGCGGACCCCCTCGCGTTCGACACCGGGCCGGCGAACGCGCTGCTCGACGCCGCCGCCCGCCACTTCAGCGGGGGCACCGAGGAATACGACCGGGACGGGCGCGGGGCTGCCGCCGGGCAGGTGGACCCGGTCCTGCTGCGGCGGCTGCTCGACGAGCCGTACTACCGGCTGCCCGGCCCGAAGAGCACCGGCAAGGAGCTGTTCCACCTTCCCTACCTGCTCGCCGCCCTCGCCGACGCGCCCACGCCGGATCCGCAGGACGTGCTGGCCACGCTCACCCGCCTGACCGCGGTCACGGTGGCCGAGGCCTGCCGCGACCATGGCGTCACCCGGCTGATCGTCTCCGGCGGCGGCGCACGCAACCCGACGCTGATGCGCGAGATCGCCGAGGAACTGCCGGGCGTCGACCTGTCGTCCAGCGACGACATGGGTGTCGCGTCGGACGCCAAGGAGGCGCTGGCCTTCGCGCTACTGGGCTACCTGACCGTGCACGGGCTGCCCGGCGCCCTACCGTCGGGCACCGGCGCGCGGCACGCCTCCGTGCTCGGCAGCATCACCCCCGGCCGGCAGCCGCTGCGGTTGCCGGCGCCGGTCGACACCGCTCCCCGCCGCCTGCTGATCGCCGGCCGTCCCGCCGTGCCACCGGTGGCCGGCTGACCACGTTCCCGGGAGGATCCGCCCATGCACCCCGTCGTAGGACCACCCGCACCGACCGCAGCTCGCGCCCGCGAGGTCGCCGAGCTGCTGCGCTCGCGCCTCGACGACCCGACCCGGGCCAGCGCCGAGCTGCCCCGACGGTTGGCGGCGGCGCACGACGCCTCGCCGTACCTGTTCGAGCCGCAGGCCGTCGTTCGCGCCGCCTCGGCGGCCGAGGTGGGGGCGCTGATGGCCGGTGCACGGGAGGCCGGCGTACCGCTGACCCTGCGCGGCGGTGGCACCAGCCTCGCCGGGCAGGCCGGCGGCGCGGGGGTGCTGGTCGACGTCCGCACCGACTGGCGGCATGCCGAGGTGCTCGACGACGGTCGTCGCATCCGGCTCCAGCCCGGCCTGACGATCCGGCAGGCCAACGCCCGGCTGGCCCGCTACCGACGCCGACTCGGCCCGGACCCGGCCAGCGAGGCCGCGTGCACTGTGGGCGGCATGGTGGCCAACAACTCCAGTGGGATGACCTGCGGCACCACCGACAACGCGTACCGCACCATGGAGTCGCTGCGCTTCGTCCTCCCGTCCGGCACCGTCGTCGACTCCGCCGCACGCGACGCCGACGACCGGCTGCGCGCCGACGAGCCCGAGCTGCACGCCGGGCTGCTGCGCCTACGCGACCGGGTGCGCTCGGCACCGGGGTCGCGCGCCACCATCGAGCGGCTGTTCGCCATGAAGAACACCATGGGGTACGGGCTGAACTCCCTGCTCGACCACAGCAGCCCGGTCGAGATGCTGGCCCACCTGATGATCGGCAGCGAGGGCACGCTCGGCTTCGTGGCCGAGGCCGTCTTCCGTACCGTCGAGATCCACGAGCACGCCGCCACCGGCCTGCTGATCCTGCCCGGCCTCACCGACGCCACCGACGCGCTGCCCGCCCTGCTCGCCGCCGGTGCCCGTACCGCCGAACTGCTCGACGCGGCCGCCCTGCGGGTCAGCCAGCGCGACCCTGGTGCGAGCCCGACCCTGCGCGGCCTGACGGTTGCCGGGCACGCAGCGCTGCTGGTGGAGTTCGCCGAGGACAGCGCGGAGCGGTTGGCCGCGACGCTGGCCGACGCGCGAGGAGTGCTCGATCGGCTGCCCGCCGTCACCGGCACCGAGCTGACCCGCGACCCGCGCGAGCGGGCCCGACTCTGGCACCTGCGCAAGGGCCTCTACACGGCGGTCGCCGGTGCCCGCCCGCCCGGCACCACCGCCCTGCTGGAGGACGTCGCGGTGCCACTGCCGCGCCTGACCGGCACCTGCGACGGCCTGATCGGCCTGTTCGACAGGCACGGCTACTCCGACGCGGTGATCTTCGGGCACGCCCGGGACGGCAACCTGCACTTCATGCTGACGCAGTCCTTCGACACAGCGGCCGAGATCGACCGCTACGCCCGGTTCACCGACGACATGGTCGACCTCGTGCTGGCCGAGGGGGGAACACTCAAGGCGGAGCACGGCACCGGTCGGGCCATGGCACCCTTCGTCCGCCGCCAGTACGGCGACGAGCTGTACGACGTGATGCGCGAACTCAAGCGGCTGTGCGACCCGAGTGGCCTGCTCAACCCCGGTGTGCTGCTCAACGACGACCCGACAGTGCACCTGCGCCAGCTCAAGGCCGTCCCGACGGTCGACCCCGAGCTGGACGCCTGCGTCGAGTGTGGCTACTGCGAGCCGGTGTGCCCCACCGCCGACGTGACCACCACGCCCCGGCAGCGCATCGTCCTGCAACGACAGATCGCCCTCGCCACCGCCGCCGGCGACGAGGAGCGCCGCCGGGAGCTGACCGCCGACTACGAGTACGCGGCGGTGGACAGTTGCGCCGCGGACAGCCTCTGCGTCACCGCCTGCCCGGTCGGCATCGACACCGGCGCGGCGATGAAACGACTGCGCGCCGAACGGCACGGCCCGCTCGCCCAGCGCACCGCCCGCGCCGCCGCGCGGCACTGGAAGGGCGCCGTGGCCGGCGTCCGGATGGGCCTGAGCGCCGCCCACGCTGTGCCGACGCCGGTGACCAGCGCCGCCACCGGGGTGATCCGAGGGCTCGGTGCCGGCGAACTCGTGCCGCTGTGGAGCGACGACATGCCACGCGCCGGCGCTCCCCGCCCCGCCCCCCGCAGCGCGCCGGACGCGCAGGCGGTGTTCTTCGCGGCCTGCGTCGGCAGCCTCTTCGCGCCGGAGGACGGCCCGGCCGGCGGCTCGGCGGCAGCGTTCCTGCGCCTGTGCGACCTGGCGGGCGTGCCGCTCGTCGTGCCCGCGACGGCAGGCCTGTGCTGCGGAACGCCCTGGCAGTCCAAGGGTTACCCCGCCGGCCACCGCGAGATGGCCGAGCGGACCCTCGCCGCGCTCTGGACGGCCAGCGACGAGGGCCGCCTGCCCATCGTGTGTGACGCCTCGTCCTGCACCCACGGGCTGGCCCAGCTGACCGCCGCGCTGGCCGAGGAGGACCAGGCGCGTTACCCCGACCTGCGCTTCGTCGACAGCGTGACGTTCACCGCCGAGCACCTCCTGCCGGCGCTGCCGGAGCCCCGGCGTCTGGGCTCGCTGGCCCTGCACCCCACCTGCTCCACAGTGCACCTGGGCGGCATCGAGGACCTGCGCGCCGTGGCCCGGGCGGTCGCCGACACCGTGACCGTGCCGGACAGCTGGGGGTGCTGCGCCTTCGCCGGCGACCGGGGGCTGCTGCATCCCGAGGTGACCGCCGGCGCCACCGCGGCTCAGGCCATCGAGATCAATCAGCGCGGCTACGACGCGTACGCCTCCTGCAACCGCACCTGCGAGATGGGCATGAGCCGGGCCACCGGGCAGCCGTACCGGCACGTGCTCCAGGTGCTCGTCGAGGCGGTCGAGCCGCTGGCGTAGCCGGACGGGCTACTCCTCCGGGACGCGCGGGCCCACCTCACCGCGCCTCAGGTGCTCCTCGTTGCGGTCGGCCTCGCTGTCGGCGTTCGCGGCGCCGGCGCCCGGGTCCGTCGTGCGGCGCCCCTCGGCATCCTGATACACCTCACCGGTTTCGAGGGCTCTCTCCTGCTGACTCTGCTCAGGGGTGGTCATGAACGCCCAGATACCCTCCGGCCGCAGCAACAAACGGTCACTGGCGTGAATGCCGCAATTTAATGGCCGATCATCGGCGCAATCCGGTTCGCCATGAAATGGGAACGGCATGGCTGCGAAAGCCCTCGCGTACCGGAGTTCCACCATTCAGTCGAGAACCGGTCACGTGTTCGACCCGAGCGACCGACGGCAATAGACGAACGCGCACCGGCCCCACACCGAAAGCATCGACGGCCGACACGATCTGTGGATCCCATCAAAGATCACGAGTGTGATGATGTGACAGGGAAGCGCATCGGAAGAACGACAGCTGTCGCATGAACGACTGAGCACCTTCACCGGCGTGGGTAGCTTCCGAGCCGTGGGGGCGACCGATCGTCGTGTCACAGCATCCCCGCGCCGCAGCCGCTCCATCGGTGCCGCCGACCCAGGTCGACAAACCGTCACAGCAGGCTCGGATGCGAAGTCAGGAGCCATTGCTGGACCGGGCCGCCGCGTGGGCGGATCCGGCCGTTGCTGGCATCACGAAGGAGACGGACGCGATGACCGACGTCATGCGGCCCCGGCAGGCGATGCCGGTCGTGCCGCGCCGCCGCGACAGTGCCGGCGCCCTGGTCGCGGCCACCCACGAGCAACGCCAGATGTGGTCGTTGAGCCGTCTCGACCCCGATCCGGCCAGCTACCTGGTGCCGTTGGCGTACCGGCTGGTCGGGCCGCTGGACGTGCCGGCACTGGCCGGGGCGCTCGACGCGCTGGTGGCCCGGCACACCGCCCTGCGCACCACGCTGGCACCCGGCGGCCCCGCCTCGGGGCCAGCCGAGGCCGACGACGTCGCGCCGCGTCTGGTCCAGGTGGTCGGTGAGCCGCAACCAGGACTGTTGCGGGTGCACGATCTGGGCGGGCTGCCCGCGTGGCAACGCGACCAGGAGATGCAGGCCCGGATGTACGCGGAGACGCGTGTCCCGCTCGACCTGAATCGCGGACCGGTGCTGCGGGCCAGCCTGCTGCGCTTCGCTGCCGAGGAGCACGTGCTCCTGCTGACGTTCCACCACGTCGCCGTCGACGAATGGTCCCTCGGCATCCTGCACGACGAGTGGGAACGGCTCTACGCCGCGCACCGCACCGGACGACCGGCCGACCTCGGCCCGGTCGTCGTCGACCAACGCGATCATGCGGCGTGGCAACGCGACTGGCTCCACGGGGCCGAGGCGGCGGCGCAACGCGACCACTGGCACGCGCAACTCGCCGACGCGCCCGCCGTCCTGGAGCTGCCCACCCGCGGGCCCCGGCCCGCGGTGCCGTCCGGCGCGGGGGCCACAGTGTCGTTCCCGCTGGACGTGCCCACCGACGCGCTGCTGGTGCTGTGCCGACGACTCGGCGTCTCCCCGTACATGGTCATGCTCGCCGCGCTGCACGTCCTGTTGGCGCGCTGGACCGGGCAACGCGACATCGTGGTGGGCACGCCGGTGGCGAACCGCCGGCGCCCCGAGGCGCAGCAACTCGTCGGGCTGCTGCTCAACACCGTCGCGGTCCGGGCCCGGCTGGACGATGACCCGTCGTTCGAGACGCTGCTCGCACGGGTGCGCACCGCCGCCGGCGACGCCCTGGACAACGGCGAGCTTCCCTTCGGGACACTGCTGGAGTCGCTGCGCCCGGTCCGCCGGCCCGGCTTCGCCCCGCTGTTCCAGGTGATGTTCGTGTACGGCCGCGAGACGGCACCGCCCAACCTCGACGGCATCGAGGTCAGCCCGATCGACGTACCCGGCACCACCGCGAAGTTCGACCTGACCGTCTCGGTACGGGAGAACGCCGACGGTGTGCGGACCGTGCTGGAATACCGCACCGACCTGTTCGACGACGACGCGATGGCCCGCCTCGCCGGGCACTTCCAGACGTTGCTGTGCTCGCTGGTTGCCGAGCCCGGCGCACCGGTCGGCTCGGCCGCGATGCTCACCGCCGACGAGTACCGGCAGCTCGTCGTGGCGGCGAACGCCACCGCCACCCCCGCCGAGCCGGACGACCTGGTCCACCTGCTCATCGAGCGGCAGGCGCGCCGCAACCCCGACGGCGTGGCGGTGACCGACGGGGACACCGCGCTGAGCTACCACGAGCTGCACACGGCCGCCGACGCGCTGGCGGAGACGCTGCGCGGGCGGGGCGTGGGCATCGGCACCCTCGTCGGAGTGCTGCTGCCGCGTGCGGTCCCGTTCGCGGTGGCGGTGCTCGCCGCACTCCGGGCCGGCGCGGCCTACGTACCCATGGATGTGGCGAACCCACCCGCCCGGCTGCGGTATCTGATCGAGGACACGGCCGCGCCGGTCGTCCTCACCTGCGCGGAGCTGGCGCACCTGGTGCCCGACGGCCTGGCACTGCTGGTGCCCGACCAGCACACGCCGGTCGCTGCGGCCCCACCCGGCCGGGAGGCCGGTGGCGCGGGGGCCGGGCCCCGGCGACGACCGCGACGGCGACCGGAACCCTCGACGGACGACCTCGCGTACGTCATTCACACCTCCGGGTCCACCGGCCGCCCGAAGGGGGTGATGGTCACCCACCGCGGGGTCTGCAACTACGTGCGCTGGGCCGCCCAGGCCTACCGGCTGCGGCCCGGGGACACCGTCCCGCTGCACTCGTCGGTCGGGTTCGACCTGACCGTCACGAGCCTGCTCGTCCCGCTGGTCAGCGGAGCCACCGTGCTGATGCTCGGAGAACACCTCGGCCCGGAGGCGCTCGGCGAGGCCCTGCGCCACCAGCAACCGGCCTTCGGCCTGGTCAAGATCACCCCGGCTCAGCTCGACCTCGTCAACCATCAGCTCAGTCCCACCGAGATGGCCGGCCGCACCCGGTGCTTCGTCATCGGCGGCGAGAATCTGCGCGCCGACCAGGTGGCGCCGTGGCGGGCGCACGCCCACGACACCGCGCTGGTCAACGAGTACGGGCCGACGGAGACCGTGGTCGGGTGCGCCGCGTACGAGGTCGACCCCTCCACCCCCGTCGACGGCTCGGTGCCCATCGGTCGGCCGATCGCCAACACCGAGCTGTACGTGCTCGACGCCTGGGGCAACCCGGTCCCGGTCGGCGTCATCGGCGAGCTGTACGTCGGCGGAGCCGGCGTGGCGCGCGGCTACCTGCACCAGCCCACGCTGACGGCGGCGCGGTTCGTTCCCCATCCGTTCTCGTCCGTCCCCGGGGCGCGGCTGTACCGCACCGGCGATCTCGTACGGCTGCGTCCCGACGGGAACCTGGAATACCTGGGCCGCACCGACAGCCAGGTCAAGCTGCACGGGTACCGGGTGGAGTGCGGCGAGATCGAGGCCGCCATCCGACGATGCCGGCCGGACAGCGACGTGACGGTGCAGCTGCGCCGGGACGACCCCGACGACCCGCGCCTCGTCGCGTACGTGGCTAAGGGAGCCGTTGGGGCGGAGACCGACGCGGCGGCCCTGCGGGCGGCGCTCGCCGCCGAACTGCCGTCCTACCTGGTGCCCGCCGCCGTCGTCTTCCTCGACGCGCTGCCGCTGACCCGCAACGGCAAGGTGGACGTCGCCGCGCTGCCCGCCGCCGGTCGGGAGGTGCCCCGGCAGCGCGCCGAGGCGGCCCCGGATCGACCGACGACCGAACAGCCGGCGACCGCCCCCGCCGAGCCCGGACCGGCCAACTGGGACGCCGCCCGGATCGGGCTCGAACGACTGGTCGTCGAGGTGTGGCGTGACGTGCTCGGCGTCGCGCAGGTCGGGACGCGGGACAACTTCTTCGACCTCGGCGGCCACTCGATGCGCCTGCTGGCCGTCCTCAAGCGACTGCACGAACGGCTCGGTGACGTCGTCACGGTCACCGACCTGTTCCGCAACCCCACTGTCGAGTCCCTGGCGACGTTCCTGACCACCGCCACCACCGGCACGCAAGCCCCGGCCGCCCCGGCCACGACGGCCCGCGTCACCCGGCCACGGACGGGCACCACGGCCGAGCCCGGCGGCCTGATCGCCGTCGTCGGCATGGCCTGCCGCTTCCCCGGCGCGCGGACCATCGACGAGTACTGGCACAACATCCACGCCGGCGTGGAGTCGGTGCGGGAGTTCAGCGTCGAGGAGATGCTGGCCGACGGGGCCGACCCGACGCGGCTCGACGATCCCGCGTACGTCCGCTCCGGCACCTGGCTGCCCGGGATCGACGAGTTCGACGCCGCCTTCTTCGGCGTCACGCCCCGGGAGGCGCAGACCCTCGACCCGCAGCACCGGCTGCTGCTGGAGTGCGCCTGGCACGCGCTGGAGCACGCCGGCTACGACCCGGCAGGCCACGCCGGCCGGATCGGCCTGTTCGCCGGGTCGGGTCGCAGCACGTACCTGCTGGACAACCTGAGCAGCCATCCGGAGCTGATGCACACCATCGGCGAACACCAGTTGTCCATCAACAACGACAAGGACTTCCTGCTCAGCCGGGTCGCATACAAACTCGATCTGACCGGCCCCGCCGTCACCGTGGCCACGGCCTGCTCGACCTCCCTGGTGGCCGTGCACCTCGGCCGGCAGAGCCTGCTGACCGGCGAGTCCGACCTGGTCCTGGCCGGTGGGGTCAGCGTCTTCCCGGCGCAGCGACGCGGCTACCTCTACCACGACGGCGGGGTCTACTCCCCCGACGGACACTGCCGCCCGTTCAGCGCCGACGCGCGGGGCAGCATCGCTTCCAGCGGGGTCGGCATCGTCGCGCTCAAGCGGCTGGAGGACGCGGTCGCGGACAACGACACCGTCTACGCCGTGATCCGCGGTTCCGCGATCAACAACGACGGCGCCCGCCGCACCGGCTACACCGCGCCCGGCGTCGACGGCCAGGTCGCGGTGATCAGCAGCGCCCTCGCGTCCGCCGGCGTGCAGCCTCGCTCGGTGAGCTATGTGGAGGCGCACGGCACCGGCACCAGCCTGGGCGACCCCATCGAGGTGACGGCCCTGACCGAGGCGTTCCGGCAGGGCACCGACGAACAGGGCTTCTGTGCCCTCGGCTCGGCCAAGGCCAACATCGGCCACACCGACGCCGCCGCCGGCGTGGCCGGGCTGCTCAAGACGATCATGGCGCTGCACAGCCGTACGCTGCCGCCCACCATCAACGTGAGCCGCCCCAACCCGGCGATCGACTTCGAGAGCAGCCCGTTCTACCTGAACGACACCGCCCGGCCGTGGCCCGGCGACGACGGCCCGCGCCGGGCGGGCGTCAGCTCGTTCGGCATGGGTGGCACGAACGCCCACGTCGTGCTGGAGGAGCCGCCGGCCACGGCCGCCGCACCGCCGGCCACGCCGGCCACCGGGCCGCACCTGCTGGTCCTGTCGGCGCGTACGGTCGAGTCGCTGGATCGGCAGACGCGCCAGCTCGGCGACTGGGTCGGCGCGCACCCCGAGGTGGATGTCGCCGACGTGGCGGCGAACCTGGGCCGGCGCCAGCCGATGACCCACCGCCGTTTTCTCGTCGCGGCGGACCACGCCGACGCGCTGGTCGCCCTCGACGCCCCGCAACGGCAGTTCACCGGCGTTCATCCCGGTGGCCACCGGACCCTGGTGTTCGCCTTCCCGGGGCACGGCGCGCAGCACGTGGCGATGGGCGCCGGTCTGTACCGCGCGGAGGCGACCTACCGGGCGGTGGTGGACGAGTGCGCCGAACTGCTCCGCGACGATCTCGGCCTCGACCTGCGTACGCTGCTGAGCCCAGCCCCCGACGGCCACCCCGAGGCGGAGCGGCTGCTCGCGCGGCCCGGGTTGATCCAACCCGCTCTGTTCGTCACCGAGTACGCCCTCGCCCGGTCGCTGCTCGCCCGCGGTGTGACCCCGGACCTGATGGTGGGACACAGCCTCGGCGAGTACGTCGCGGCGTGCCTCGCCGGCGTCTTCTCCCTGACCGACGCGCTGCGGCTGGTGCGTGCCCGCGGTGAGTTGGTCGAACGGACCCCGGCCGGGGCGATGCTCGCGGTGAGCCTGCCGGAAACGGCGGCGGCGGGGCTGGCGGTGGACGGTCTGTCGCTGGCCGCCGTCAACGCGCCCGAGCTGTGCGTGCTGTCCGGCGCACCGGAGGCGATCGAGGAGCTGCGCCTGCGGCTGACCGCCGACGGGGTCGGGTGCCGGCCGCTGCGGGTCACCCGGGGCTACCACTCGGCCCTGCTCGACCCGGTGCTCGACGAGTTCGCCGACCACACGCGCCGGGTGACCTACCAGGAGCCGCAACGCCCGTACCTGTCCAACCTGACCGGCGGCCCGGTCGCCCCCGGGCAGGTCACCGATCCGGCGTACTGGGTGCGGCACATGCGGGAGCCGGTCCGGTTCGCGGAGTCGGCCGCTCTGCTCGCCGAGCAGGACGTCGTCCTCGCGGAGCTGGGCCCCGGGCACGCCCTCGGCGGCCTCGCCCGGTTGGCGGGGGTGCGGCCCGGTCAGGTGGTGGCGGCGATGCGGCATCCGCGCAGTGACGCCGACGACCTCACCACGATGCTCGACGCGGTGGGCCGGCTGTGGCTGTCCGGCGGGCAGGTCGACTGGCAGGCGTTCCACGGTGGCCCACGTCGCCGCCTGGCCCTGCCCGGCTATCCCTTCGAGCGGCGCCGCCACTGGCTGGATGCGGTGTCGCGGCCCGACACCGCGCAGCCCGCACCCGTCCCGCCGAGCGCCTCCCCGACCGCTCCGGAGGCATCCGGGCAGGTCGAGGCCGGCAACCGCCCACCGGTCAGCACCGCCTACGTCGCCCCGGGCACGCCCGGGCAGGAGATCGTGGCGGAGCTGTGGAGCGAGCTGCTCGGGATTCGGCCGATCGGGGCGCTCGACAACCTCTTCGAGCTGGGCGGGCACTCGCTGCTCGCCACCCAGTTCGTCGTGCGGCTGCGGGCCCGACTCGGCGTCGCGCTGCCGCTGGAGACGGTATTCGCGACGCCGACCGTCGCCGGGATCGCGGCCACGCTGCCGCAGACCCGCCCCGTACCCACCACCACCGTCGCACCGCAGCCCAGCGACGCGCCGACCATCCCCCGCGCCGACCGCGACGCCGGGCCGGCGCCGCTCTCCTCCGGGCAGCACCGGCTGTGGTTCCTCGACCAGGCGTACGAGCAGAGCACCTACACCGTCGGCACGGCACTGCTGCTCGACGGCACCCTCGACGTCGACGCGCTGCGCGGGGCACTCGCGGAGCTGACCCGGCGGCACGAGTCGCTGCGTACCGTCTTCCCGCTCGGACCCGACGGCGACCCGGTGCAGCAGGTGCTGCCGCCCGGCCCGGTCGACCTGCCGATCGTGTCCGCACCGACCGGCGCGGACGACATGTCCCCGGCCGCCCGCAGCATCGTGGAGCCGGCGGTCGCCGACGCGGTGCCGCCGTGGGCCCACGCCGCCCTGGCCGCCGACGTCGGACGCCCGTTCGACCTGGCCCACGGGCCGCTGTTCCGGGCCGTGCTCCTGCGCATCGCCGACGACCGGCACGTGCTGTCGATGACCATGCACCACGCCGTCTCCGACGGCTGGTCACTCGGCATCGTCGCCGGTGAGGTGGCCACCCTGTACGGCGCCGCCCTGGACGGTCGCGCCGCACCGCTGCCCGAACTGGCCGTCCAGTACGGCGACTACGCCCGGTGGCAACGCAGCCGGCTGGCAGACGACGACAGCGACGACATGCGGTACTGGCGCGAGCAGCTCGACGGGGTGGCGAGCGTCCTGGAGGTGCCCACCGACCGGCCCCGGCCGCCCGTGCAGACCTTCCACGGCGCGGTGCACACCCGGGTCCTGTCCCCGCACGCCGCCGACGAGCTGCGCCGGTTCAGTCAGACCCGGGGCGCCACCCTGGCCATGACGGTGCTGTCCGCCCTGAAGGCGCTGCTGTGGCGCTACACCGGCCAGCGGGACATCTGCATCGGCACGCCGGTCGCCGGACGGGTCCGCGCCGAGCTCGAACCGATGGTCGGCTTCTTCGTCAACATGCTGCCGTTGCGGACCTCGATCGACGGCGAGTGGACGTTCGAGGAGCTGCTCCAGCAGGTCCGGCACACCGCCCTGGGCGCGTACGACCACCAGGAGGTGCCGTTCGAGCGGCTGGTGGATCTCGTCGACGCGCCCCGCGACCTCAGCCGCAACCCGCTGTTCCAGGTGATGTTCAACCTGCTGAACCTGCCCGAGCGGCGGGACCTGGGGACCGCCGGGCTGCGGATGGTCCAGTTCGCCGTCGAGCCGGGCATCGCCCAGCAGGACCTCGCCCTGTACGCGTACGAGGTGACCGAGGGGCTGCGGCTCCGGTTGGAGTACAACACCGACCTGTTCGACGCGGCCACCGCCGAGCGGATGATGGGGCACCTGGAGACGCTGCTCGCGGCCGCCGTCGCCGACCCGGACGTCCGGTTGGCGGATCTGGCCGTCCTCGCCCCCGCCGAGCTGACCCGCGTCGACGAGTGGAACGACACCGCCACCCCGCTCGGCTGGGCCACGCCCGGTCGGGACGGGGGGACGCCGACCCTGGTCGAGCTGATCGCACACCAGGTCGCCACGAACCCCGACCGGCCGGCCGTGACGTTCGGGGCGACCACGCTCACCTACGCCCAGCTCAACGCCCGGGCCAACCGGCTCGCGCACCGGCTCCGCCGGGCCGGCATCGGCCCCGACGGCACCGTCGCCGTCTGCCTGCACCGCTCCGAGGAACTGCCGGTCACGCTGCTCGGTGTGCTCAAGGCCGGCGGGGCGTACGTCCCGGTGGACCCCGACTATCCGATCGAGCGGCAGCGGTACGTGCTGACGCACAGCGGCGCGAGCGTCCTGATCACCGAACCGGGTCTCGGCGACCGCTTCACCGGGTACGCGGGTGAGGTACTGCGCACCGACGCGAGTGCGGGCACCGGGCCGGAGACCGACCCGGAGCCGCTGGCCGGGCCGGACCACCTCGCCTACGTGATCTACACGTCCGGATCCACGGGCCACCCCAAGGGCGTCCGGGTGACGCACGGCGCGATCGTCAACACCCTTGCGGCCATGCGGGAGCGGCCCGGCCTGACCAGCGACGGCACGATGCTCGCGATGGCCAGCTTCGCCTTCGACATGTCCGTACCGGAGCTGTTCCTGCCCCTGGTAGTCGGCGCGCGGATGCTGCTGGTGGGCCGCGACGTCGGCTACGACGCGCCGCGACTGGCCGCGCTGCTCGCCGCGGAGGGAGTCACCCTGGCCCAGGGCACCCCGGCGACCTGGCGGCTGCTGATCGAGTCCGGCTGGGCCGGGCTGCCCGGCCTGACGGCGGTGTGCGGCGGCGAGGCGGTGTCCGCGCCGCTGGCCCGGCAGCTCGCCGAACGCGTCGGCGCGTTGTGGAACCTCTACGGCCCCACCGAGGCCGCCGTGTGGTCCACCATGGAACGCCTCGAACCCGACCTCACCCACCTCACCATCGGTCGCCCGATCGGCAACGTGCGCGCCTACGTGCTCGACCCGCGAATGCGTCCCGCCCCGGTGGGCGTGCTGGGTGAGCTGTACCTCGGCGGCGCGGGGCTGGCGCGTGACTACCACGGCGACCCCGACCTCACGGCGCAGCGGTTCGTGTCGGACCCGTTCTCCGCCGGCCGGCTCTACCGCACCGGGGACCTCGGCCGGTGGCTGGCCGACGGCCGGATCGAGTTCGTCGGCCGCAGCGACTCGCAGGTGAAGGTTCGCGGATTCCGCATCGAACTGGGCGAGATCGAGGCGGTGCTGCGCCGCCACCCGGAGGTCCGCGACACCGCCGTGGTGGTCCGCGAGGACGACGGCGAGAAGAGCGTCGTGGCCTACCTGACGCTGACCACCGCAACGGCCGCCGACGAGGAAGGACCGGACGGCGGGGTGCCAGGGCAGCCCGTACCCGACTTCGACGCCGACCCCACGCCCTGGCGGGCGTTCGCCCGCACCTACCTGCCCGACTACATGGTCCCGTCCGCGTTCGTGGTGCTCGACCGGATGCCGCTCAGCGCCAACCGCAAGGTCGACCGGGCCGCCCTGCCGGCACCGGTACGCGGCGGGGCCGGCGTCGGCGCGGCACCGCCCGACACCCCGCTGCGCGCGGCGCTGGCCAAGCGGTGGGCGGCGGTGCTCGGCTACGACACCGTCGGCATCGACGACGACTTCTTCGACCTCGGCGGCGACTCCTTCAAGGCGATCAAGGCGTTGGCCGGCAACGACCCGGCGATCAGCGTCCTCGACCTGTTCCGCCACCCGACGATCCGCTCGTTGACCGAGCACCTGGACGCGACCGGGGGTTCCGCCGGGCGGCTGCTGCACGAGCTGACCCCGGCGCGACCGGCGACGCCGACACGGCTGACGCTGGTCTGCGTACCCTTCGCCGCCGGTAGCGCGATCACCTTCCAGCCGCTGGCGGACGCCCTCCCGCCCGGCGTGCGGCTGTACGCCCTGGAGCGCCCCGGGCACGACGTGAACCGCCCGGACGAGCCCCTGCTGGGCATGAACGAGCTGGTGGACGGCTGCGTGGCCGAGGTCGTGGCGGGGATCAGCGGTCCGGTGGCGGTGTACGGGCACTGCATGGGCGGCGCCGAGGCGGTGGAGCTGGGCCGTCGGCTGGAGGCGGCCGGTGTGGAGCTGACCGGCGTGGTCATCGGCGCCCACTTCCCCGCCCCTCGGCTGCCCGGCCGGGTGTTCCGCTGGCTACGGCAGTGGTTTCCGACGGAGCGGTGGACGTCGAAGCGGCGGACCCTGGAGTCGCTGCGGGCGATGGGCTTCTTCACCGAGGTCTTCGACGAGCGGGAGAAGGACTTCGTGATGCGCGTGGTCCTGGCCGACGCCGCGATGGGCGAGGACTACTACACCGACGTCTACGACAACGGCCTGCCCAGGAAACTGTCGGCCCCGATCGTCTGCGTGGTCGGTGGCGGAGACCGGGCCACCGAGCTGTACCAGGAGCGCTACCTGGAGTGGGAGTTCTTCTCCGACCGGGTGTCCCTGGAGGTCATCGAGGGCGCCGGCCACTACTTCGCCAAGCACCAACCCGGCGAGGTGGCGCGCATCATCCAGGCGACCTGCGATCCGTCGAACGCGACGCCCGTCCAACCGCCGGCCGACGCGGCGACCCCACCGGCCGACGCCGCGCTCCCGCCGGCCGAGGCCGTCGTGGCCGCGCCGGCGGGCGGGCAGCCGGCCACCCCACCCGCCGTGCGCCGGGCGATGCCCAGCCTCACCGTGTTCTACCTGATCGCCCTGGGTCAACTCGTCTCGCTGATCGGCAGCGGACTGACCGGCTTCGGTATGGGCCTGTGGGTGTACCAGCGGACCGGCTCGGTCTCGTTGTTCGCCACGGCCACCGTCCTGGCGCTGCTGCCCGCTGTCGTGCTGTCCCCCATCGCGGGGGCACTGGCCGACCGGTGGGACCGGCGACTCATCATGATCGTCGCGGACTGCGTGGCCGCCACCGGCACGGTGAGCCTCGCCCTGCTGCTGTGGCTCGGGCAACTCCAGCTCTGGCACGTCTTCACCGCCATCACCGTCACCGCCGTGGCGACCGCCTTCCAACTACCCGCCTACCTGGCGGCCGTCACGCAACTCGTGCCGAAGCGGTACTACGGGCGCGCCAACGGCATCGTCTCCCTCGGCACCGCGACGAGCACCGTGCTGGCGCCGCTGCTCGGCGGTGCGCTGGTCATCGCGGTCGGGCTGCGCGGGATCGTGCTCATCGACCTGCTCACCTTCGCCGTCGCGGTCACCGTCACCCTGTCGGTCCGGTTCCCGGACACCCTGTTCGTCCGTCGCGAGGAGACCTTCCGACGGGCGGTCCTGGGCGGTTGGCGGTTCATCGTCCGCCGGCACGGCCTGGTGGCCCTGGTCGTGCTGACCGCGTCGCTCAACTACTTCTTCGCCATGGTCGAGGTCCTGGTCACCCCGCTGACCCTGTCGTTCGGTGACCCGGCGGTGCTCGGCCGGGTGCTCGCCGCCAGCGGCGTCGGCATGCTCGTCGGCTCGGTCCTCATGGGAGTGTGGGGCGGCACGGCCCGACGGACCACCGGCATTCTGGCGAGCGTCGTGCTCCTCGGCGCGTCGCTGCTCACTGTCGGCCTGCGCCCGAACCCACTGTTCCCCGCACTCGGCCTGTTCGGCATGGGCCTGGCCACGGCCCTGGTGAACACGCACTGGTTGGCCATCGTGCAGGCCAAGGTCGGGCTGGAGCTGCAGGGCCGGGTGCTCTCGATGGGCCAGATGCTGTCCTGGCTGATGGTGCCGGCCGGTTTCCTCACCGCCGGTCCGCTCGCCGAGCACGTGTTCGCCCCGATGGTGTCGCCCGGCGGCCTGCTGTCCGCTGTCGTCGGCACCGGTCCGGGCCGCGGCATGGCCCTCGCGGCGATCGTCGCCGGCCTCTGCTCGCTCGCCCTGGCCGCCGTCGGCATCGCCTACCGACCGATCCGCCACGTCGAGGACGAGCTGCCCGACAACGACCCCGGCACGGTCATCGTCGCCGACAAGGACCACCTCCAGGCCGAGGCCGACCGCCGGCTCGCGGCGTACCGCGCCGCGGGCGCGCAACGGGCCGAGCCGGTCCCGGTGGGCGGGCGCGGTGGTCGTCGATGAGCGCCCCCGCCCGGCCCGCCGGCCCGACCCGCCGAACCGTCGGCCGACGCGCCACCGGCGTACCAGCCGACGTCGACTGTCTGCACCGGATGGTGGCCGCGCAGGCCGCCCGGACCCCGCAGGCGGAGGCGGTACGGCACATCGACCGCACGTGGTCGTACCGGGACCTCGACGAGGCGGCGAACCGGCTGGCCCGGGTCCTGCTCGCGCGCGGGGTGAGCCGGGAGGACCGCGTCGGCGTCTGCCTGCCCCGGACACCCGAACTGGTGGTCGCCCTGCTCGCCGTACTCAAGGCCGGCGCCTGTTACGTCCCGCTGGACCCGGCGTACCCGCCGGCCCGGGTGGCCTTCATGGCCGCCGACTCCGGGGCCCGGCTGGTGCTCACCCACGCCGACCTCGCCGACCGGTTCCCCGACCTGGCCGTCCCGATCGACCGACTGGACCTGCCCGGGGACGACACCGATCCGGCGGTGCCGACAACCCCGGCCGACCTGGCGTACGTCATCTACACCTCCGGCTCCACCGGGCGACCCAAGGGCGTGGCCATCGAGCACCGCTCGGCGTCGGTGCTCATGCACTGGATCCGGCAGACCTTCGACGACGCCGAACTGGGCGGCCTGCTCGCCGCCACCTCGGTCTGCTTCGACCTGTCCGTCTTCGAGATCTTCGGCCCGCTCTGCTGGGGCGGGCGGGTGCTGCTCGTCGACGACGTGCTGGCCCTCGCCGCCCTCGGCGCGGACCGGCTGCCCGTCACAGTGGTCAACACCGTGCCCTCCGCGATGGGGGAACTGCTCACCGCCGACGCCCTGCCGGCGAGCGTGCGCACGGTCTGCCTCGCCGGCGAGCCGCTCACCGCCGCGCTGGCCGCCCGGGTGTGGTCGCGCCCGCACGTCCGCCGGCTCTGCAACCTCTACGGCCCGTCGGAGGACACCACCTACTCCACCTGGGCGGAGGTGCCGCCGGACAGCGGGGACCCGCCGATCGGCCGGCCCCTGCCGCAGACCCGGGCCTACGTCCTCGACCCCGAGGGGCGGCCGGTCCCGCCGGGCGATCCGGGCGAACTCCACCTGGCCGGGGCGGGTCTGGCCCGGGGCTACCTCGACCGGCCGGAAGAGACGCGGGCCCGGTTCCTGCCCGACCCGTTCCGCCCCGGCGAGCGGATGTACCGCACCGGCGACCGGGTCCGACTGCGCCCGGACGGGCAACTGGCCTACCTGGGCCGACTCGACGACCAGGTGAAACTGCGGGGCTACCGGATCGAACTGGGTGAGGTCTCCGCCCGCCTCGCGGCCCTGCCCGGCGTACGCGAGGCGACCGCCTCCGTCCGGGAAGGGCCGAGCGGAGACCCGCTGCTGGTCGGCTACCTGGTCGGCGAGCGGCGCGACGACGTCCGCGCCCGGCTGGCCGGGGTGCTGCCCGCGCCGCTGGTCCCCGCGACAGTGGTCTGGTTGGACCGGCTGCCCACCCTGCCCAACGGCAAGGTGGACCGCTCGGCACTGCCCTCCCCCGCCCACGGCGACGACGCCGGGCCTGGCGGCGGGTCGTTCGACGGCATGCTCGCCACGGTGGCGGCGGTGTGGCGCGAGGTGCTCGGCGTGCCGGTGACCACCGCCGCCGACGACTTCCTCACCCTCGGCGGAGACTCCCTCCTCGCCGTCCGCTGCGCCACCCGGCTGGCCGCCGCGACCGGCCGGCCGGTCCACGCCGGCGACCTCTTCGCGCACCCGACCGTCGGCGTGCTGGCGGCCCACCTCGAAGGGCTGGCCGTCGACCCGACACGCGCTCGCTGGCCGGGCCGTGCACTCGGGGCACCGGCCGGCCCCGCGCCGCTGTCGGCCGCGCAGACCCGGCTGTGGTTCCTGCACCGGCTCGACCCGGCGGACACCTCTTACCTGCTGGCCTTCGCGGTGCGGTTTGACGCCCCGGTGGACCCCGACCGGCTGGCCCGGGCGCTGCGTCGGGTGGTCGAGAAGCATCCGGCTCTGCGCACAGTGTTTCCGGTCGGGCCGGACGGGCCGGTGCAGCACGTCCTCCCCAGCGCCGGGCCGCCGCCGCTCGTCGCGCCGCCCGAACCGGGCACCCCGCTCGACGAGCGGCTCACCCAACTCAGCGTCGAGGCCACCCGAGCCCCCATGGACCTGGCCACCGGACCGTTGCTCCGCGCCCACCTGGTGCCGGACACCACCGGCCGTGCGGCGGCGCTGCTGCTCGTCGTGCATCACATCGTCTGCGACGACTGGTCGTTCGGCCTGATCGTGCGGGAGCTGGCCCAGGCGTACGACACCGAGGGGGACGCCGTCGTGGCGGCCCCGGAGCCCCCGGTGGTCGGGCCGGCGGCGTTCGCCCTGGCTCAGCGGGACTGGCTGGCCGGGCCCGCAGGACGGCGGGCGCTGGCCGAACAGCTCGACGAGCTTCGTGGCGCACCCGACCTGCTCGACCTGCCCACGACGGGCCGACGTGCGGCGCAGGCCGGACCGGACCGGTCGCGGACCGGCGCGGCCCTGCGGACCACAGTGGACCCCGCCACCGCCGACGCGGTACGCGAGCTGGCCCGGGCCGAACGGGTCAGCCTGCACATGGTCGGGCTGGCCGCCTTCGCGACAGTGCTCGGCGCCGCCACCGGCCGGCACGACCTGCTGATCGGCGTGGCCTTCGCCGGCCGGACCAGTGTCGCCGCCGAACGAAGCGTCGGCTGCCACGTCAACACCGTGCCGCTGCGGCTGCGCCCCGCGCCGGAGCGCGGTTTCGCCGACCTGCTCGCCGAGGCCCGCCGGGTCACCCTGTTCGCCGCCGCCCACCAGGACGTGCCGTTCGACCTGCTGGTGGAACGGCTGCGGCCCACCCGCCGGCCGCACCGCACGCCGCTGGTGCAGGTCGCCTTCGGGGTGCAGAACGCCCCACCGGCCCGGCACCGCACCTCGGCCGGCGTCGAGTTCACCGGCGTGGAACTGACCCCCGACACCGCCCGCCTCGACCTGACCCTCTGGCTCGACGAGCGGCGGGACGGGCTGGCGGCGCTGTGGACGTACCGCACCGACCTGTTCGACCACGACGGGGTGGTCACCTGGCACCGCCGTTTCACGGCGTTGCTGCGGACCGCCGCCGCCGACCCCCGACGCAGTCTGGCCGACTGCGTCGACACCCTGGGAGCGAGAGATGACTGAGCAGACCCGGGTCGCGCGGAGCATTCCCCGTCGCGGCCGTGAGCGGAACCTGGTGGACGTGCACCCCGAGTGGCCCGGCGGCCCGCTGCCGGCGCTGGTCCGGGCCAACACACCCGACGTGGATCTGGCCGGCTGGCTGGCCGGACGCCGCGACGAGATCGACGAGCTGGCCCGCCGGCACGGGGCTGTGCTGTTCCGTGGCTTCGCCGTGGCCGGCGCCGACGACTTCCGCACCGTGATGGCCGCGCTCTCCGACGAGGTCCTCAGCTACGGCGAACGGTCCTCGCCGCGCAGCCAGGTCACCGAGGGGGTGTACACCTCCACCGAACACCCCGCCGACCAGCCGATCGTGCTGCACAACGAGCAGTCGTACACGGTGAACTGGCCCCTGCGGATCGTGTTTCACTGCGAGGTGGCGCCGGGCGGGGGCGGGCGTACCCCCCTCGCGGACAGCCGCCGGGTGCTCGCCCGGCTCCGCCCGGAGACCGTCGCCGAGTTCGAGCAGCGCGGGGTGCTCTACCGGCGCAACTATCTGCCCGGCATCAGCCTGACCTGGCAGACCGCGTTCCAGACCGAGAGACGGGAGGACGTCGAAGCGTACTGCGCCCGCGCGCTGATCGACGTGGAGTGGGTCGGCGAGCGGCAGTTGCGCACCCGGCAGGTCCGCCCGGCGGTACGCCGCCACCCGGTCACCGGCGAGCGGACCTGGTTCAACCACGCGCTGTTCTTCCACGTCACCTCCCTGCCCGACGACGTCAGCGCGGGGCTGCGGGCCGCCCTGGGCGAGGAGGACCTGCCCTACCAGACCGCGTACGGCGACGGCACGCCCATCTCCGACGAGGTGCTGGCCGAGCTGCGGGCCGCGTACGCCGCCGAGACCCGATCCTTCGACTGGCAGCGCGGGGACGTGCTGCTGGTGGAGAACATGCTGGCCGCGCACGCCCGGGATCCGTTCACCCCGCCCCGGCGGATCCTCACCGCCATGTCCGATCCGACCGCCGCGCCCGAACTGACCGAGGCGAGCCGCGCGGTGCCGGCGCCGACCGGGGATCGGGCATGAGCGGGCCGGCGCCGCGTCGACGCGGTACCGGCACGGTCAGTTCGCCGGTGTCCCGGCGGGTGCTCGTGGACGACCGGTTCGTGCTGCTCGTCGAGGCCGCCGTGCCCGACCTCGACCTGGCCGGTTGGCTCGCCTGCAGGCGCGAGGAGCTGCTCCGGGACCTGGACCAGTACGGGGCGGTGTTCTTCCGCGGCTTCGAGGTGCGCACCCCCGACGACTTCAGCCAGGCCGCCCGGGCGGTCAGCCCGGACCTGCTCGGCTACCTGGAACGGGCCGCGCCCCGGCACGAGGTCGCCGACCGGGTCTTCACCTCCACCGAGTTCAACGCCGAGCAGTGGATCCCGCTGCACCACGAGATGTCGTACTCGCACAACTGGCCCAGCTACCTCTACTTCTGGTGCGCGCAGCCGGCCACCGGCAGCGGCGGGGCCACCCCGCTGGCCAGCGAACGGGTCATCACCCCGCTGATCCCCGCCGACGTGCGGGAACTCTTCCTCCGCTCCGGGGTCTGCTACGTGCGCAACTACGGCCCGCACCTGGACCTGCCCTGGCAGGAGGCGTTCCAGACCACCGACCGGGCCGAGGTGGAGGCGTACTGCCACGCCTCGGCGACCGAGTTCACCTGGCTCGGCTCCGACAGCCTGCGGACCAGGGCCCGGCGGCAGGCGGTCGCCACGCATCCGCGTACCGGGGAGACGGTGTGGTTCAACCACGCCCACCTGTTCCACGTGTCGAACATGCCGACCGAGGTGTCCGGCGCTCTGCTGCGCGAGTACGGCCCGGACGGATTGCCCCGCAACGCGTATCTCGGTGACGGGCAGCCGATCCCCGACGAGGTGGTCGCCGGGCTGCGCGAGCTGTATCGGGAACACGCGGTGTCGGTTCCCTGGCAGCGCGGCGACGTGCTGGTGGTGGACAACTTCCTGGCGACCCACGGTCGCGAACCCTTCAGCGGTGACCGGCAGATCCTGGTCGCCATGTCCGACCTCTACGTCAACCGGAGCGTTCTGTGAACGGTTACCGTCTGTCCCCTGTCCAGCGGCTCGCCTGGTCGGCCAAGCAGGATCTGGTCCGGGCGCGGGTGCGGCTGGACCGCCCGCTGGACCGGGCCCGGTTGCAGAGCGCCGTGGACGCGGTGGTGGCCCGGCACGAGGCGCTGCGTCTGACCCTGGTGCACCACCCGGGTCTGCGGGTGCCGATGCAGGACGTCGACGACGACCGCAGTGTCACCGTCGGCGCGCAGGGCGAGCTGTCGGTGACCCTCACCGACGATGCGCTGGAGCTGACCGCCACCCCACTGATCGCCGACCCGGCCAGCCTGCGTCTGGTCCTCGCCGACCTGGCCCGGGCGTACGCCGGCGAGGCGTTGGCGCAGGATCCGGAGGCGTTGCAGTTCCTCGACGTCGCCGAGTGGCAGCTTGAGGAGCGCGAGCAGGCACCGGCCACCGCCGCGCCGACCGCGACGACCGCCCGGCTGGTCACCCCGCACGGGGACGACCCGACGGCCGTGGTGTCCGCGACCGTTTCCGCCGCCGAGCTGACCGACGTGGCGCGGGCCGCCGGTGTCGAGCCGGAGACCGTGCTGCTGGCCGCGTGGGCACTCGCGGTGTCCCGCCGCGCCGAGGCGCCGGAGGGCGCCGACGAGGTGGACCTGGTGCTGGCCCGGTGGAGCGACGGCCGCCATGCCGCTGGGACCGCCGAGGTGGTGGGCCCGCTGGGCGGGTACGGCCCGTTCCGGTTGGCCCTGCCGCTGCCCACCGCGCCCGCCGACCTGCTGGCCCTCGTCCGCGCCGCCGTGACCACCGCCGACGACACGTTCCACCTGGTCGACCCGGTGGACGAGCAGTCCGGGGCGGTGGCGGGCTTCGCGGTGCCCCCGGCTGCCGCCCCGACCACGGTGGCCGGGCTCCGTGGCGTCGCCGTGCACGTCGGCACCCCACCGGCGGCGGCCGGTCCGCAGCTGACAGTGCTGGCCGACGGAGACCAGGTCACCTTGGACGTGGTCGGCGGCCAGTGGCTGCTCGACGCGCTGCTGGCGGTCCTGCGAACCCTGCCCGCCGCGCTCTCCAGCGCCGACGCGCCGTCGGTGCTCGGCGACGCCGAGGGCCGCTGGCTGACCGACGCGGCAGGAACACCGTCGCAGGCGTCGGCGCGTACCCTCGTGGACCTTTTCGACGCGGGCCTGGCGGGGATGGACGAGCAGGCCGTGGCGGTGGTCGACGCGGAGGGCGCGTACACGGTCGGTGAGCTGCGGGAACGGGCCGCGCGGGTGGCCGGGGCCCTGGCCGCGCGCGGCCTGTCCGGCGCCCCGGTCGGCGTGCTGGCCGACCGGTCCCGGGACACCGTCGTGGCGTTCCTCGGCGTGCTGCGCGCGGGGGCGGTCTTCGTGCCGTTGGACCCGGACGCCCCGTCCCGGTGGCTCGCCGCGCAGATCCGCGCGGTCGGCGCGGAGGTCGTCGTGGGCGACGGCGGTGCGGCGACCGTGACGGTCGGCGACCTCGTCGCGGCCGGCGACCGCCCGTCCTCCGCGGTGCCGACCCCGACCGACCCGGCGTACGTGATCTTCACGTCCGGCTCCACCGGCACGCCCCGGCCGGTGCAGGTGTCGCACGGCGCCGCCGCGCACCTGGCCGACGCCCTGGAGCAAGCCGTGTACGCGGACAGCCTCCCCGGTCTGCGGGTGGCGGTGAACGCCCCGCTCACCTTCGATGCCAGCGTGAAGCAGCTCGTGCAGCTCGGACACGGCCGCAGCCTCTACCTGGTGCCCGAGCAGGTCCGCCGGGACGGGGCCGCACTGGCCGCCACGCTGGCCGACCACGACGTCGACGTGCTCGACCTGACCCCCTCTCAGCTGCGCATCCTGCTCGCCGGGGCGGGCGACATCCGGCTGCCCGGCCTGCTGCTGCTCGGCGGTGAGGCGATCGCACCCGACCTGTGGGAGACCCTCGCCGCGCTGCCCGACGTCCGGGCGGTCAACCTGTACGGCCCAACCGAGTGCACGGTGGACACCAGCGCGGCGCAGGTGTGTGCCGGGGAGGCCCCGACGATCGGCCGGCCCCTGCCCGGTGTCGCGGTGTGGGTGCTCGACGAGCAGCTGCGCCCGGTGCCGCCGGGCGTGGCCGGTGAACTCTGCGTCAGCGGCCCGCAGCTCGCCGACGGTTACCGGGGCGATCCGGAGGCCACCGCGCGGCGGTTCGTGACCGTGGCGCTGCCGTCGGGGCGCACCGAGCGGGTGTACCGCACCGGCGACCGGGTCCGCTTCGACGCCGACCGGCGGCTGCGCTACCTGGGCCGGCTCGACGACCAGGTGAAGATCCACGGGTTCCGGGTGGAGCCGGGCGAGATCGCGGCCGCTCTTCGCGAGCACCCGGAGGTCGCCGACGCCGCGGTGGTGGCCCGTGACGACGACGGGCACGGCGACCGGCTCGTCGCCTACGTCCGCCCGAGTGACGCACCGGCCACTGTGGACGTCGGCCGGGTGGCCGGGGTCAACCCCCACGAGACCCGCTACCTGTACGACGAGATCTTCGTCCAGCAGGTCTACCTGCGCGACGGCATCGTGCTGCGGCCCGGAGCCACCGTCCTCGACGTGGGCGCGAACATCGGCATGTTCTCGCTGTTCGTGAACGCCGTCTGCCCGGACGCCACGATCCACGCGTTCGAGCCGGTGCCGTCGGTGGCCGACCTGCTGCGCCGCAACGTCGCCGAGTTCGACGTGCCGGCTACCGTGCACGCGGTCGGGTTGTCCCGGGCTGCCGGGGAGGTGTCCTTCACCTACTACCCGGGCTACTCGATGATGTCCGGCCACGCCGCGTACGCCGACCCGGACGCAGAGGTGGCGGTGATCAAACGGTTCCTCGCCAACGAACGCGACGCCGGCGCCGACCGCGAGGTGCTGCTCGACCGGGCCGACGAACTGCTCGCGGAACGCTTCGCCGGCCAGGAGCTCACAGTGCCGGTCCGGCCGCTGTCGGCGTTCCTCGACGAACTCGCCCCGGGACGGATCGACCTGCTGAAGATCGACGTACAGCGGGCCGAGGCGGACGTGCTCGCCGGGCTGGAGGATCGGCACTGGCCGCTGGTCGCACAGGTCGCCATGGAGGTGCACGACGCGCCCGGCACCGACACCGAGGGCCGACTGGCCGAGCTGGTCGCCACCTTCGAGGCGCGTGGCTTCGACGTGGTGACCCGGCAGGACGACCTGCTGGTCGGCACCGACCGGCACACCCTGCACGCCGTGCGCCCCGAATACGCCGCCGATCCACGCCCGGCCGTGGTCGTCGCGGCCGGGCCGACGGCAGGGCCCCTCGACGAGCGGCTCACCGGCTGGCTGGCCGACCGGCTCCCGGCCCACCTCGTCCCGGCGGCGGTGGTGCTCCTCGACGAGCTGCCGCTGACCCGCAACGGCAAGCTCGACCGGGCGGCGCTGCCCGCGCCCCGCCTCGACCGGCCGCGGGGCGGCACTGTGGTGGCGCCGGCCGACCGGGCCGAGGAGATCCTGGTCGAGGCGTGGCGCGAGGTGCTCGGGGAGTCGACCGTCGGCGTCACGGACAGCTTCTTCGCGCTCGGCGGCGACTCCATCCGCAGCATCCAGATGCAGGTCGCCGCGAACAAGCGAGGGCTGTCCTTCCGGCTCAGCGACATCTTCACGTACCAGACGATCCGCGAGCTGGTCACGCACGGCGAGATCACCATCGACTCCGCCGGTGCCAGCGCGGTGGCCGGCTCGGCGTCGGTCCCGGCGGCCGGGCGCTTCACGCTGGTGACCGCCGCCGACCGGGCGCTGCTGCCCGCCGGGCTGGCCGACGCGTACCCGATGACGACCCTTCAGCAGGGCATGGTCTACCACTGTGAGCTGACCGGCGACCCGGCGATGTACCACAACGTCACCGCCCACCGGATCGCCGCGCCGTTGGACGTGCCTGCGCTGCGGCGCGCGCTGGCCGGTCTGGTGGCCGCCCATCCGGTGCTGCGGACCGGGTTCGCGCTGGGCGCGTACTCCGAGCCGTTGCAGCTCGTGCACGCCGACGTGCCGGTCGAGGTGCCGGTGACGGATCTGACCGGCGTCGACGCACAGACCCGCCGGGCCCGGATCGACGAGCTCGTGGCGGCCGAACGGGTACGCCCCTTCGACCTGGCCCGACCGCCGCTGCTGCGGCTGCACGCCGTCCGGGAGGACGCCGACGCGTTCACCCTGATCATCGCCGAGTACCACGCCATCCTCGACGGCTGGAGTCTGCACCTGTTCCGCACCGACCTGCTCGCCGCGTACGACCGGGAGCGCGACGGCGTCTCTCATCCCGCCCGCCCCGGCCTGCCGTTCCGCGAGTACGTGGCCGCCGAGCGACGGGCCCGCACCGATGAGGCCACCCGCCGGTTCTGGCTGGACGGTCCCGGCGCGGTGCCGCCGCTGCTGCTCGGCGGGGCAGCCCCACGAACCACCACCACCCAGCAGGTGCCATTGCGAGCCGGCACCACCGACGCGGTCACCGAGGCGGCCCGGGCCGCCGGCGTACCCGTCAAATCCTGGCTGCTCGCCATCCACCTGCGGATGCTCGGCGAACTCACCGGCCGTGACGACGTGGTCAGCGGACTGGTGGTCGGTGGGCGGCCGGAGGGCGAGGGCAGCGACGCCACCCTCGGGCTGTTCCTCAACACCCTGCCGGTCAGCGTGGAGCTGGGCACCCGTTCACTGGCCGAGCTGGCCGCCGACGTGTGGCGGGTCGAACGCGACATGATGGGACACCACCGCTTTCCGCTGGCGGAGATCGTCCGGGCCGGAGGGGTCGGGCCCCGCTTCGACCACTTCTTCAACTGGACCCACTTCGCCAACGACCCGGCCGGTGGCGGACCCCGCATCCTGGACAGTCGGGGCGTCACGGTGGACGTGGCGTTCAGCCTCGCCGTCGACGCCGAGCTGGACGCGGACACCGGCCGCCTCGCCCTCACCCTCCAGTACGACCACCGCACCGTCGCCGGGGACCGGGTCGACGCGTTCGCCGACGGCTTCCGTCGCCTGCTGGCGGCCGACCCGCACGCGCCGCTGCCCGCCGTCGCCACCGGTGGGCAGGCGGCCGGCGACGCGTGGGCGACCCGGGTGGCGGCGGCCTGGCAGGAGGTGCTCGGGGTCGCGCCGGATGATCCGGCGACCGGCTGGTCGGCCGCCGGCGGTGACTCGCTGCGCGCGCTGCGACTGGTCACCATGCTGCGGCAGCGTCACGGCAGCGACCTCACACTGCCCGAGTTCGTGACGCTGGGCAGTTACGGTGCACTGGTGGACCGGGTGGCCCGGTCATGACCGGTCTCAGCACCTCCGCCGTGCACGGCGACGACGGACTGATCCCGGGCGGAGCCGTGGCGCCGCCGATCGTGCAGAGCGTCACCTTCAGCGCCGACTCCGACGAGCAGTTCACCGCGATCGCCACCGAGACGCGGGGCAGCGCCTTCTACACCCGCTACGGCAACCCGAACCACGCCCAGGTGGCCGCCGTCGTCGCCGAGCTGGAAGGCACGGAGACGGGGTTGGTCACCGCCTCCGGGATGGGAGCGATCAGCACCATCGCGCTGGCCCTGCTCTCCGCCGGCGACCACGTGGTGGTGCAGCGCAGCACGTACGGCGGCACCACCTCGCTCGCCACCGGCCTGCTGTCCCGGTTCGGAGTGTCGTACACCCAGGTCGACCAGACCGACACCGATGCGTTCGCACGGGCGATCCGGCCACGGACGCGACTCGTGCTGGTGGAGACGCCGAGCAATCCGCTGCTGGAGCTGACCGACCTGACCGCCGTGGTCGAGCTCGCCCACGCGGCCGGCGCGCTGGTGGTGGTCGACAACACCTTCGCCACACCGGTCAACCAACGTCCGGTGGCCGCCGGCGCGGACCTGGTCTGGCACAGCGGCACCAAGTTCCTCGGCGGCCACTCCGACGTGTCGGCGGGAGTGGTCGTCGGCTCCGCCGAGCTGGTCGAGCGGGTGTGGCAGACGGCCATCGTCACCGGCGCCACCCTCAATCCGGTGGACGCGTGGCTGCTGCTGCGCGGCATCCGTACGCTGCCGCTGCGGGTGGAGCGGCACAACGCCAACGCCCTGGCCCTGGCCCGTGCGTTGGAAGAGCATCCGGCGGTGGCCCGGGTCCGTTACCCCGGGCTGCCGTCGCATCCGCAGCACGCGCTTGCGCGGCGGCAGATGACCGGCTTCGGCGGGGTCCTCAGCGTCGACCTGAGGGCCGGCCGGGCCGGAGCCGCAGCACTGCTGGACGGGCTGCGGCTGGCCAGACGGGCGGCCAGCCTCGGCAGCGTCAGCACGCTGGTGGTGCACCCCCGGTCGATGTGGGCGGGCATCGTGGACCCCGAGCAGTTGGCCGCGACCGGCATCGGGGACGGGCTGGTGCGCGTCGCCACCGGCATCGAGGACACCGCCGACCTGGTGGACGACTTCCTCGCCGCGGCGGACAAGGCGACCGCTGCCGACTGAGCTCGAACAGGCGACCCGGGCCGCCGGCTCACCACCACCGGGACGGAGACGTCCCGGTGGTGGGTGAGCCGGCGGCTCAGGCGGCCAGCGCGGCGGCGAGTCTGCGGGCCTCGGTCACCAACCGGCGAGGGCTCTGCGCTTGGAGCCTGGCGGGCACGGAGAACGGCACCACCGATGACGCTCGGCATGACTAGTGTTCCGGGTATGGCACAACGACTCGTCAGCGTGTGGCAACCGTTCTTCCTCGCCAGCGAAAGTCGGGGCGCGGCCATCGATGCCGCGACCGAGCTGGAGGAGCTCGGCTATACACGGCTCTGGTTCTCGGGCGGTTTCGGGGAGAACGTCGCCCCCCGCTTCCGGGAGATCCTGGACGGGACCACGCGCATCGGGGTCGCGTCGGGGATCGTGAGCATCTGGCACTCGTCGCCCCCCGAGGCGGCGGCATTTGCCCAGGACGCGGAGCGGACTCATCCCGGCCGTTTCCTGCTCGGCCTCGGCGCCAGCCACGCCGTGCTGCTGGAGGGCAGCGGCACCGCCTACCGCAAGCCGTATTCGAAGATGGTGGATTACCTCGACGGTCTCGACGCTGCCGGGCTCCCACCCGAGCGGCGGATCCTGGCCGCACTCGGCCCACGGATGCTCGAACTGGCCCGCGACCGTTCAGCCGGGGCGCACCCGTACTTCGTCCCTGCCGAACACACCGCAGAGGCCCGCGCGGCAATCGGACCAGACCGGCTGCTCGCGCCCGAGGTCGCGGTGGTCCTCGACGCGGACCCCACCACCGCGCGCGCCACGGCCCGGCAATACACCAGCGGATACCTCGCACTGCCGAACTACACCAACAATCTGCGGCGATTCGGCTGGACCGACGAGGACTTCGCTGGCGGCGGCAGCGACCGCCTCGTCGACACCCTGGTCCCCTGGGGCACGGCCGAGCAGGTCGCGGCCGGGCTGGAAAAGCACTACCAGGCCGGTGCCGACGAGGTGGCGGTCCAGGTGCTCAACGGCGGTGACGCCACGGCCTTCCCCGCCGACGCGTTCCGCGCTCTCGCCGCGATCCTGATCTGACCGTCCAGCAGGCCCGCGTGTCCGGTGTGAGGTGATGGGGTGGTGACAGCAGAGGCAGCGGGAGCCTTCCGCCGGAGCGCGCTCGAGCGAGCAGATCAGCAGGTCGCCTGGGCTCGGGCGGACCAGGCCTTCTTCGCTGCCGGAGCGTGTCACATCCTCGCCTGGGCCTGTCGAGACGCATACCCGGCCCGGTCGATCGACGTGTCGGCAGTGCGTCTGGCAGGCGACCCGCAAATCTTTCACGCCTACGCCAGCTGGAATGGCTGGGCGTTCGACCATTCGGGCTGGAATCCGGAGACGCAACTGTTGGCCGTCAACGCCGACTTCGAGGGCCATCCGCTGGAGCGCGTCGGGATCACGGTCGATCTCGCTGAATTCTGTGCGGAGCACCACCACCGTATGCCGGACCAGTTCTGGCGCGACCCACTGCCCCGTGCTCGCCGGTATGTTGGCCGATTCACCCCGCCTTGGGCATAGATAGCTACCCTCCCGGGATGACGCGTTACCTTGTCGTGCCCGGTCGAGGAGTTCCATTCCCCGACCACTGGTCGCGCACCTGGGTCAGGGACCATCCGGAGTACCAGTGGGCGCCGGAACCTCCCGGGCCACCGTACGTCGCCGCCGAACGGGTCGCCGCGCTGCACGCTGCCATCAGCGCCGACAGGGAGCCGGCGATCCTCGTGGCGCACAGTGCGGGATGCCTGACCGTCGCCATCTGGGCCAGCCAACACGTCGGTCCCGTCCGGGCCGCTCTGCTGGTCACACCGCCGTACCTGGATCCGGACTGGACTCCCGACCCTCACGAGGCCGTCGATGTGTTCATCGGCCACGTGCCACGCGAGCCACTGCCCTTCCGCTCGATCCTGGTCGCCAGTCACAACGACCCATTCGCCACGTTCGAGCAATTCGAAGCGTACGCCCGAGACTGGGGCTCGGAGCTGTTCGACGCGGGCACGGTCGGGCACCTGGACTCCAAGACCGGGTTCGGCGCGTGGCCCGACGGCCAGCGCCTGGTCCAATCCCTGACCCAGCCCGCACAGCCATGACACCTCCCCCGCGGCGCGGGCGTCGCCCGTAGTTCCCATAACGCCACCGCGCCGAGGTTCTGGCAGGTGGCTGGTCTGGTCGAGCCGTCGGTCGGGGCGGTCCACTAGGGTCGGGCGATATGACGTCAGCCCCTGCCGCCACAGCCTTCGACTCGCTGCGCCTCGACGCCGTACCCGACCAGGAGACGCTGCGCCGGGTCTACGAACTCCCCAGCGACGCGGCCGTGCGAAAGCAGATGACCGAGCTCACCGAGCAGACCCGGAGGCTGATCGCCTGCTCGTCGCTGGTCCTGGTGGCCAGCGTGGACGCCGAGGGCAACTGCGACGTCACTCCGCGCGGCGGCCCCGCCGGGTTCGTCGCCGTCCTGGACGCACGCACGGTGGCGATACCGGACGCGACCGGCAACAAGCGTCTGGACACCCTGCAGAACGTCATCGCCACCGGGCGGGCCGGGCTCATGTTCGTCATCCCCGGGCGCACCACGACGCTCAGGGTGAACGGCCGGGCCTGCGTCTCCACCCGGCCCGAGCTGCTGTCGCAGCTGACCGCCGTGGGCAAGCCACCGGCCAGCGCGCTGGTGCTCGGGATCGAGGAGGTCTACCCGCACTGCCCCAAGGCGCTGCTGCGCAGTGGGGCCTGGAAGCCGGAGCAGTGGCTGCCGGCGGACGCCCAGCCGACCTCGGCCGAGGTGACGCTGGCCCAACTGCGGATGCCGGAGCTGACCATCGCCGACATCGAACAGGCGGAGGCGGACTCGCTGAAGTACCGGTACGAGTGACTGGACTCGCGTCTCAGGCCGTGATGCCCGTGTTCGGGGGCAGCGGTCACAGGCCCTGACCGATCTCCACCAGATAGCCGTCGGGGTCACGCAGATAGCATCGAATTTCCGTGCCGTGGTCCTTTGGCTCGGTGAGGAACTCCGCACCGCGCGACTTCCACTCCGTGTAGAGGGCCCGGATATCGGTCACGCGCACGTTCATCGCGCAGCTCAGCGTATTGGAGTCGACCGGCGCCTTGGCCTGCACTGTGGGTTTGTCGTCGGTCGGGCCACCTTCGACGTTGATGATGATGTAACTGTTGTGAAAGCGCATGATCAACGGCGCACTTTCGTGTACGCAGGTCGCACCGAAAACCCGTTCGTAGTACTCCCGCGACCGGTCGATATCGCGGACGATCAACAGGGTGGCAAGAAAGATCCCGCCCTCAGGCTTGAAATAGTCAGGTGCGGTATCGCTCATGCTTACCTCCCACAAGCAGGTTCCGCTTGCTACCCGAACCCGGGGGCCGGAAACATGCCGAGGGCTGGGCGGTCCCGGCCCGGGGCAGCACCACGCTCACGTCGCCCGAGGGCTTGGCGTCATCGGTCAGCGGCGCACCCGGTAGCGCAGGTGAAGCACCCGGTTGCCCTGAATCACCACCTCAGGGTCCTCCAACAGGTGCTGTGCGTCGACGGACCCGAAGTAGCGCTTGCCCGACCCGAACACGACGGGTACGACGTCCATGCGCACCTCGTCGACCAGGCCCGCGGCAAGCACCTGGCCACCGACGTCGCCAGCGGCGACCTCGACGATGCGGTCACCCGCAAGCTCCTGCGCCTTGGCCACGGCTGCCTCGACGCCGTCGACGAAATGGAACGGCGCCTCGGGGTCCCAGCCCTCGGGCTGCGGCCGGTGAGTCACGACGACCACGTGGTCGATCCCGCTCGGAGGCTTCCCGTCCCAGCCGTCCGTCATGTCGAAGACGTGGCGGCCGGCGATTGTCGCCCCGATCTGGTCCCAGTAGGACCGGGTGTAGTCGTAGGACGTCTGCGACACCTTCAACGCGCCGCTCTCGTCCAACGGCACGTCACCGCTGAGCAACCAGTCGAACAGCGGCCCGGGCTGGTCGTTGTCGTCCGCGATGTAGCCGTCCACCGACACCGAGCTGTACATGACCACTTTGCCCATGGGCGCTCCTCTGATAGGGGATGCCCTCAGGTTAGAGTCTCGTGAGCTGCCGCTCTTGTAAGAAATCAATCGGCCGGTAGCGGCCAGCCGTCCAGCACGTGGCCGGGATGTTCGCGCAGGAACCGGCGCCGGACTTCGACGTACCGTGTCGGTGTGAGCCCGGTGAACGCGCGGAACTCGTGGCCGAAGTGGGCCTGGTCGAAGTAGCCTGCGCCACTGGCGAGGTCGGCCCAGTCGATCGGTTCGGCGGGGTTGATCGAGAACACGGTGGCGGCGAAGCGGTAGGTGCGGGCCAGCCGCTTCGGCGTGACGCCGATGAGCTCCTTGAACCGCTGTGCCAGGTGAGTGCTGCTGACACCGGCTGAAACCCTCAGGTCGCCGATCGTGACCGCCCCGCTGGTCGCCGCGATCACGCTGCTCGTATGGCGGACCAGCCCCAGGCCGGTCGCGTCGCCCAGCCGTCGCATCAGCTCCTCCTCGAGCAGCGTCAGCATCTCGTGAGGTCGGTCCGCCGTGTTCAGCCGGTCTCGCAGCTCAGCAATGGCGGGCCGACCCCACACCTGCTCCACCGTCACCGGCCGGTCACACAGCTCGGCCGCGGGCATCGGCAGGAACGGTGCCGGCCCCCAGGGCTTGAAGTGCACGCCGACGGACCGGGTCTCCGGCGGATAGCTGAACTCGAAGGCGCGGGTGGGCGTGGTGACCACGCAGCCGTCGGCGTACTCGGCCGTCTCGATGTCGGTGCCGGCACGAATGCGGAATGGTGCCCCGAGGTTGACGATGAGGAACGCCGCCGGACTTGCCGGCAGCGTCAGCCGGGCGTACGGCGGCGCACCCTCCAGGTAGTAGAGGTCGTCGATCAGACCGTCCAGCGGCGGTCGCGGCACTCTGGACACGTACTCCACGTCCACAGCATCGCCGAGGCGCCAACGGCCGCAACCTTTGACTGGCCGGTCAGCCCGGTCTACGAGTCGTCTCGGCCCTGCCAGGTCGTCACACAAGCCTCGTTACCCTCGATATCGGCGAGAACCCAGAAGGCGGGAGCATCGGACGCGGATACAAGTCGGCCACCGGCCGTCAGCGCGGCTTCGATCCGCCGTGGTGCCTCGTCGTGCGGGACACAGATGTCGAAGTGGATGCGATTGCGGTCCGGGCGTGGCTGATCCATCTGCTGAAACCAGATCGCCGGACCCTGCCCGACCGGGTCGACGATCGGATCCTTGGGACCGGCGGCTCCCGCCTCGTCCGTGTAGCCCAGCACGGCCTTCCAGAACGGCCGGACCGCTGCGATGTCGAGCGCGTCGATAGCGATCTCCACGAGCTGAACCGACCGCGGCGCTTCCGTACCAATCTCAGGCTCCGTCCGTAGCCCGACGTTCCGCATGGCGGCGGAAATCCGATGTGCAAGGTCAATATCGCAAGCGGTGAGCGCCGCCCGATCCAACGACTGCAGGGTCAGGACGACCCGGTCTGGTCGGATATCAGCGCGTAGGTGCCCATCGGCGTTGCTACCGCACGCCGCCACCACGCGCGCCGCCACCTCGGCTGCCTGGACCGATGAGCCGACGGGGACCGGCGTGCGCAACGCGCCTAGCAAATAGCGCCATCCCTGGTCGCTGATCGCGTCCGAGGCCGCCCGCCGACTCAGTGTCTTTTCCATTCAGGCATCCTCACAGATCGTCAGGCGGCCGCCCGCGACCACTGCTGGTTGGCGCCGGTGTTGCACGGATACTGCTTGAGGACCACGCCGTCCGCGGTCGACAGAGCCGGTACGTCCACGCATTTGCCGCTGTGGCGTGCGCGGAGCTGGAAGTAGCTACCGCTGGCGACCATCTGGAACTGCTGGTTGGTGCCGGTGCCACAGGTGTACTGGACGAGTTCGGCACCGTCGGCGGTGGAAGCGCTCACCACGTCGAGGCACTTTCCGCTGTTCCGGCTGATGATGCGCCAGTAGCCGCTGCCGGCGTCCTGGAACTGCCACTGCTGCCACGCATTGCCGCCGTAGGTGTACTGGCCGACGCGCGCACCGTTGTCGGTGTTCGGCGACTGGACGCCCATGGCTTTGCCGCTGTGCCGCACTGTGATCCGGTAGAACGTGCCCGTCGCCGGCGGAGGCGTCGTGGGGCCTCCCTCGACGGTGTCGCCCCACGCGTACCGGATCTGGTCAGCTCCGGAGGTGTTGCGGACCGTCAGGTTGAGGTCGGTGCCGCTGCCGCTGAGGGAGAACATCGAGTACCAGTCGTAACCGATGCTGCCCGGTTTGCCGCCGAGGGCGGGCCAGTAGGTGCCGCCCATCTGGTTGTCGCGCATGACCTGGGCCATGGCGCGGATGTGTCGCACGAAGTTGTCGGTGCTGCTGGCGTCGGCGTAGTTGCGGCCGTCGTTCATGGGCGCGCCGAACTCGGTCGCGACCGCCCGTGAGGCGCAGTTGCCGAGACGGGTCTGCATGTGGCTTCGGAAGGCGTCGTAGGTCATCGCGCCGTAGAAGAAGGCGTAGTGGTGGAAGGACAGCAGCGTCGCGTTGAAGCGGCTGTCGTTGCAGATGTCCCGCAGGTCCTGGCTGAAGCCGGTGCCGCCGATGAGCACCCGACCGGGCACGGCCGAGTAGTGGTAGCTGAGCCAGTTGGCCGCAACCGTGCGCCACTCCGCCGAGCTGTAACCGTGCGGCTCGTTCATCGGCTCGAAGTAGACGTTGGTGTTCGAGCCGTACGTGTTGGTCACCGTGGACCACATCGCGTTCCAGGCGGCGAGGTTGGTGATCCTGCCGCCGGAGGCGGCGCCGTCCTCCCAGTAGGCCAGGATGACCTTGAATCCGCGGGCGGTGGCGGCGTCGATGGCGCCGCGATAGGCCTCCCACCACGCCGTACCCACGGTGTGGGTGTTGATGGGCAGCCGCACGGTGTTGACTCCCATGGTGGAGGCCATGTCGTCGTAGAGGGCATTGGCCTTGGCCCGCACGGTCGCGTTGCTGTCGGACGAGCTCAGGCCCTGCACGACGAGCGGGCCGGTGCTGAAGTTGTCACCCAGCACTGCCCAGTTCATGCCGCGGAACTGGTTGGTGGCGGCAGTGGCCGGCGACGACGTGACGACGACGACGCCGACCATCGCGGTCATCGCGGCCACCAGGGCGATCAGTAGCCGGCGCATCGACCGGAGGCTCCGCGATACGTGATCCAGGGGCACGCTGGTACGTGTCATGACCTGTCCAATCGGTGTGGCCCGCAGTCGGGGTTCAGCTCGTCACGCGGAAGGTGGCGTCGGCGCGGCTCTGCGCATCGGCGACCGGGTCGAGCCGGAGCAGGTAGGCGTAGTGCCGGATGTAGCGGTCCGGATGGCTGTAGGACTGGAACGACGTCCACGAGGAGTTGGCGAGGCCCGCGACCTGCCGGAAGGTGGAGTCGGCGGCGAAGGTGGCGGTGCCGTCGTTGGCTTCCAGCCGGAAGTCGAACCCGTAGTGGCGCAGGTAGTGGCCCGGGAAGTTGACCGACTGGATGGAGACCGTGCCGGAGCCGACCAGACCGGGCACCAGCCGCCACTGGCCGTCCTGGGCGGGGCTGACGTTGGGGTCGATGCGGACGTCGTAGTCGGCGTGCCGCACGAACCGGTCCTGGACGTTGTACGACTGGACCCGGCTGATCGCGGTGGCGGGCCAGCGGGCGAGCACGCGGCTCTGCTCCGCGGCGGTCAGGTTGAGGACCGAACCGTGCCGCTTCTTGGTGCCACCCATGGCGTACGAGCCGGACGCCGGCAGCCGGAAGGCGCCCGGGCTCGACGGGTTGGTGGTCAGGACGGGCAGGTAGCCGCGCCCGCTGGCGTACTGGTCAAGGTAGAGAACCCACTCGTTGCGGGAGTTGACCTTCATCCACATCGGGCCCTCGACCTGCGCCCCGGTCAGCCCGATGCCGGACAGGTTCCCGAGGGTCGTCCAGGTGCCGAGCAGGGAGTTGCTGCCCTCGATGGTGATCTGGTCGTCCCGGGAGGCCCGGACGTAGCGGTAGGCGCCGACGCCGGTCGGCACCTCGACGATCTGGGTGTCGATGATCTCCTGGCTGCCGGGCCGGCTGAGGTAGACCTGCGGCGTGGTGATGCTGCGGAAGTCCGCAGTACGCGAGTAGTAGACGCGGTGCTTGGCCGCCCCGTTGAGCGGTACGTTCGTCGCCCAGTAGAGGACGTAGTCGCCGGTGGCCGGGTTCCAGATCGCCTCCGGCGCCCAGGCGTTCCGTCCGTCCGGGATCGGGCCGGCGACGTTCAGCAGCCACGGCGCCGACCAGTTGACCAGGTCGGTGGACTCCCACACCACCAGGTTGCGGCTGCCGTTGTTGATCGCGGTCGACCAGTCCTGCCCGCAGCCGATGCACAGGTCCGTGGCGATGATCCAGTAGCGGTCACCGGCGGGCGAGCGGACCAGGGCGGGGTCGCGCACGCCACGGGTGCCGACGGTGGAACGCAGCACGAGCCCGCCGTTGTTGAGGTCGGTCCAGCGTAGGCCGTCGGTGCTGTGGGCGAGGTAGATCTGTTGGTTGGTCGACGACTCGCCGGTGAAGTGCGCCATCAGGTAGCCGACGGTCGGATCCAGCGCTGCTGCCTCCTTCGGCGTCGCCGCCGACCAGGTGGTGAACAGCAGGCACGCGGCGACCGCCACCGCGCAGAGCCGGGCGAGGACTCTCGACATGGGTCTCTCTCCTTTGCGGCGTCGGCCCATTTCGGGGCCACTGCACCAGGTGACGACGCGGGACGTGTGGGCGTACCGGCGGCCGAGGCCGTTGCTGCTCGCCGTGGGACCACGATCACGATCCCCCCGGGAGACGGCGCGCCTGTTAGCGCTAACAGCTACGACGTGGCCGAGGCTCTGGGTTTCGCGGTCTTCTGCCGGCCCATTGACCTTGCGGAACGGGCGAATCTGGCGCTTCCGGTTGACGTCAGGGGGTGTGTCCACCTCGTTAACGTCGCGTTGCAGACCAGTGTTAGCGATCGCATTCGGAGTGTCAAGGCATCGAGTATCTTCGTTCGATTGAGGTCCCACGCCACGGTCAGCGGCGCGACGAACCTGGAAAGGCCGCAGGCGTCCAGCTTGAACCGCACGGCTCAGGCATCGCGGCAGACGACAACGGGATCGTCGTCATCTCCCCTCATCAGAACAACTTCGAGATGCCGTTCCGTCTGGAGGTGTGGGACGACCCGCCGCCTGATGATCGCCAGGACTGGGAGGAGGCCTTCGAGGCCAGCCTCCTGGTGGTCGACGACACGCTCGGGTATTTCAGCCCCACGGAAACGATCGATACCTTCGAGGTGCCGAGCGGCCGGTACGCCGCACGAATATCGGGTCGGGGGTTCGTCAACCGGGGCTGGCCCGGCTCGACCACCCGCGGGGACAGGTGGCGGGTGCAGCTCTGGTCGTCTGCCGGCGATATCTCCGCGCGCCGGATCAAGCAATGGCGCCAACGTGCCGTCTGAGCACTTCGTACGAACCTGGACATGCCTGACCCGCGGCGCTAGGTTGAAACGTCATTGATAGGCATCTTTATTAGGCACAGGTACGGGGGCCCGCATGTCCACGTCTGTCACTCGCCGCACGGTCCTGGCCGGTGGTGCCGGTGCCGCCATCGGCCTCGCGCTGCCCGGCCCCGCCGCCCACGCCGGTGGCCACCACCCCACCAGCGTGAGATTCACCCTCGACGCGAGGACCCTTGACGGCGGTGAGCAGGTCACCTCGGTCACCCTCGAGACCGGTCGGCTCGGGCCGATCGACCCCGCCGGGCTCACCACCGGCACGTTCACCGTGCATGCCAAGGCCACCAGCCCGATCCCGATCGCTCCCGGTGACCTGATCTTCAGCGAGTACGACCTGGACCGCACGGTGACCGCGGCCCACCTCGACCGGCACGGAAACATCGTGCTGGAGCTGAGCCACGCCGAAGGTCAACCCGGCGGTGGCACCCTCGGCTACATCGTGAGCAGGGGCCGCAACGTCCGGCTGGACCTCGTCTACACCATCAGGCAGAACACCCCACTCGTCCGGCGCCACGGCTCGCCGGTCACCATCACGCGCTTCGTGCAGGGGCGGCTGTCGAACCCCGAGGCGGACGCGTTCAGCCACCACGTCTCCGACTCGGGCCTGAAATACCGGTTGTACTCCCCGGAGCGTTCGCCCCGCCACGGTCGGCGGCCGTTGATCCTCTGGCTGCACGGCGGTGGCGAGGGTGCCTCACTGCCCGACGACTACTACGACAACGAGACCACGCTGCGCGCCAATCGCGGCGCGCTGGGCTTCACCACCCCGGAGGCTCAACGGATCTTTGCCGGCGCGTACGTCGTCGCTCCGCAGAGCACCTCCTACTGGATGGAGGACGGCCCCCGGTTCGCCCCGCTGATCCGCGAGATCGTCCAGGACCTCGTCCGCCGCAAGCGCGTCGACCCCGACCGGATCTACGTTGCCGGTTGCAGCAACGGCGGCTACATGTCCCTGGAGATGACCGTTGCCTATCCCGACCTGTTCGCCGCGTCGGTGCCGATCTGCGGCGTCGTCGAGCCGCTCAGCGGGGAGGGCCCGCCGCTGATCACCGACGCGGAGCTGGCGAATATCCAGACCCCGACCTGGCTGGTCACTTCGCTCGACGACGACACGGTGCCACCCCAGACCAACACGATCCACGCACACGACCTCATCCCGGGGTCACTGATCACCCTGTACGACCACGTCGTCTGGAACGGCTACCAGTTCCCCGGTCACTGGTCCTGGATCTACGTGGCCCGCAACGACCCGAGCCGCAACGGCACCCACATCTGGCAGTGGATGGCCCGCCGTCGTCGGTGATCCGCCGTCCGGGGTCAAGCGGGCGGGCGCACCGTCGGCTGGAGCCAGCTTGTCCCATCCCTGTGCTCCAATCCCGTCATGCATGTCGTCGTCACAGGTGCACTCGTTGAGAACGGCGCGGTCCTGCTGGTACACCGCAGCCCGACCCGCCGGGCATACCCGGATCTCTGGGATGTGCCCGGGGGCCATGTCGACACGGGCGAGTCCGAACTACAAGCACTCGCGCGGGAGATGCACGAGGAGTTGGGTGTTCACATCGTGGCGGAGTCCGCCTCACGGTTGGGCGACTGGCATGCCGGCAGTGGCGAGGACGCCGTTCACGTGGGCGTCTGGAAAATTGGAGACTGGGTCGGCTCTCCCACCAACCGCGCACCCGAGGAGCATGACGACATCGCATGGGTCGGGATCAACGAGTTGGGCGGTCTTCCCCTGGTGTTCGGCGACCTGGCGGCGCTGCTTCGTCCTCTGCCTGAGCCTGACCGGCTGCCGGGTGGGCTCCTATAGTCCCTTGCGTGGACGCCAGGACCGAAGAGTTGAGAGCCGCGCATGACGTCCTCGCCGAGTTCTATGCCGAACGCCTTGCCGACGCTCTGGATCGCCTGCCGGCGGAGCGAGCCGTCCTCGACCTGTTCTGCGACCTGACGCTTGCCGTCGGTCTGGGGACCAGCGTCGGTGACATCGGTTGCGGGACGGGACGCCTTGAGCCCTATCTGGCGACCAGGGGCCTGACACCCTGGGGAGTCGACCTCTCACCCGAGATGATCCGCGTGGCTCGGCGTGACCATGCGACCTTCCGGTTCGATGTTGCCGACCTGCGTGAGCTGCCCTTCGAGGACGCATCGCTGGTAGGCGTGGTCTGCTGGTACTCCCTCATTTTCCTGGCCCCGGCCGATCGACCGGCGGCCTACGGCGAGCTGTGTCGCGTCGTCAAGCCGGGTGGGTATCTGGTGACCGCCTTCAAGGCCGGAGCGAGTCAGGTCCGACGCGCGGGCGGCAGCACCAACCTTGGCGTCGAGTTCGACCTCTACTGGCAGACCCCGCAGGAGATGGAACGAAGCGTCACGGACGCTGGCTTCACGACAGTGTTCTGGGGCGGCGTGCCCGCCGATGGGCCGGACAGCCCCGCCCAGGGGTATCTGCTCGCCCAGAAAGCCTGATGCCGATCCCCCGCCGTGACGCCGGACCCCTCAACTCGGCAGACCGCACCAGGCCTTGAAGGCAAGGCCCGAACGAACGCATCCCGTTGACAACATCACCCGCATCCCAATACGCTTAACACACTGGTTAAGTGAAGGAGCTCACCATGGCTGGGACCGATCAGCTCAGCGCGGTGTTCTCGGCGCTCGCCGACCCGACTCGACGGGCAATCGTCGCCGAGTTGGCCGAACGCGACGCCACGGTCACCGAACTCACCGCTCCTCTGTCCATCTCGATGCCGGCGGTGTCACGGCACCTGAAGGTGCTTGAACGCGCCGCGCTCATCTCGCGGTCACGGTCGGGCAAGTGGCGCGCGAGTCACCTCGAAGCTGCCCCGCTGCGCGAGGCAGCCGACTGGATCGAGCGCTACCGGCGGTTCTGGGACTCGTCCCTCACTCGCCTCGATGCCCACCTCGCCGCGGTGCAGGCCGCCGGACCGGCGACGGACCGGATGGCCGACGACCCCAGGGAGCCCGAATGACCACCGAAACTCCGCAGCTCGTCATCTCTCGCGTGTTCGACGCGCCGCGGGAGCTCGTCTACCGAGCCTTCACCGATCCCGACCATCTGGCGGCGTGGTGGGGCCCGACCGGCAACTCACTACCGCGCGACGAGATCGAGTTCGACGTACGCCCCGGCGGCTTTCAACGGTGGACGGAGGTCAGTGCAGCCCAACCCGAGCTTCGGGTGCACGTCCACGTCGACCTCACGGACGTCACCGACGGCGAACTGCTCCAAGGCATCATGCACGTCGGTGGCCGGCTGCAGGAGGGCCTCGAGCCGTTCGAGACGAGACTCCGGGTCGAGTTCCACGACGAGGCAGTCGGACGGACGCGACTCGAGATCCGCCAGTGGCTCCCCCAACGCCTGGCGCGCCCCAGCGAGGAGGGTTGGCGCCAGGCGTTCACCAAGCTGGACGCCACGCTGATGAATGCTCAGGCCGTTGCGACACATCATCGAGAGGTAGAGGCATGGCAAAACTGATCTACGTGACGAACGTGTCGCTTGACGGCTACATCGAGGACGAACGCGGCGCGATCGACTGGTTTCCACTCGGCGACGAGGTCTTCGCGTTCCACACCGACCTCCTGCGATCCGTGGGCACGTTTCTCTACGGGCGGCGCCTGTACGAGACGATGGCCGTCTGGGAGACCGACCCCGCTCTGGCGGCGCAATCCGACCTCACGGCCGACTTCGCGAACGCCTGGCAGGCGGCGAGCAAGGTCGTCTATTCCACGACCCTCGACGCGGCGTCAACTGCCGACACCCGACTCGAACGCCGTTTCGACCCCGCCGCAGTACGCGAACTGAAGGCCACGGCCAGCAGCGATCTCACCATTGGAGGTGCCGACCTCGCGGCGCAGGCTTTCAAGGCCGGGCTGGTCGACGAGTGCCAGCTGATGATCCTGCCCGTTGTCGTCGGCGGCGGCAAGCCAGGGCTGCCGACCGGCATGCGCACCGACCTTGAGCTCCTCGATGAGCGCCGATTCCCGAACGGCGTCGTGCACCTGCGCTACCGCACTCGAGGGCGGTGAACGACAGCCCTGCCCGGTTGGATGACGGCGGTGGCTCAGTGGCCACGGAACGCCTCCTCCAGCCACCATGAGCCTCGCGCCGCGCTGACCTTGGCGTCGACCACCAGTGGACGGGTGCGGGGACCAGCGAGCCAGTGGCGTACCGGTCCAAGATCGTCGACGGTCCGGACGGTCAACCCGTCGCAGCCGTATCCGCGGGCGATCGCGGCCAGGTCCGTTTCGGGGAAGGTGACCGTCTCCAACGGGTGCCCGTCCGGGCCGAAGTGGTGCACCTCGGCGCCGTACGCCGCGTCGTTGTAGATCACCACGACGAGGGGTGCCGCCAGCCGGACGGCGCTGACCAGTTCGGTCGCGGACATGACGAAGCCACCGTCGCCCACCGCCGCGACGGTGAGCCGGTCCGGCCGGGCGACCGCCGCGCCGAGCGCACTGGCCAGGCCGAGCCCGACCGACTGGAACGCCTGGGTGAAACAGAACCCGGCCACGTCCGGCACGTCGAGCCACATCGATGGATAGCCCATGAAGTTGCCCGAATCGACCACCACCGTCCGGTCGGGTGGCAGCAAATCGTCCAGGGCTGCCGACAGCGTCCTCGGGTCGATCGTCGCCGGGGTGCCGGCCCGCGCCGGCCCACCCTCGTCTGAGTACGGGACCGTCCGCCACCGGCCGTGCTCGCGAAGCCGTTGTGCCAGTTCCGGCGTACGCCAGCCGCGGTCCACGGGCCCCGTGGAGCCCAACCGGCCGAGTGCCGCCTCGGCGACCGCCGACACCTCGCCCGCCACCGTCAGGTCAACCGGGCGATTCACCCCGAACGCGGCGGGGTCGTGGTCCACCTGGACGACGACGGCGGAGGGCGGGATCAGTTCACCGTGCCGGGTGGTCCACATGTTCAGCGTGCTGCCCCACGCGACGACCAGGTCCGCCGCGCCGATCAGCTCGGCGGCGAGTGGGGTGGCGAAGCCGCCGGCCACGTCGATGTACCACGGGTTCCCGGCGAACAGGCCCTTCGCCGCGGCGGAGACCGCGAGCAGTGCCCCGCACGCGTCGGCGAGCCGGGTCAGCGGTTCCCGGGCCGCCCGGGCGCCCCGCCCCGCGATGAAGACCGGTCGACGTGCGGCCTGGAGCGCGGCCAGCAACGGTTCGACCTGCGGGACGGTGGCCGGGGTGGGCGCGACCGCAGGGACCGGGCCGGACCACGGTTCGGTCACGGTGAGCTGCACGTCCAACGGGAGGCCCAGCACCACCGTCGCACCCCGGGCGGCGGCCCGGTACGCCGCGCCCGCGTCCTCGGCCGCGTGTGTCGCGCGTACCCGATGGAAGTCGGCCCCGACCGCGGCGGCGAGCGCCGGCAGGTCGATGAAGAAGTTCGACCGCGGTGCGGTCGCCTCCGGGGCCAGGACCACCATCGGTGTACGGCTCTTCGCGGCCTCGGTGAGGCCGGTCAGCGCGTTGGTGACGCCCGGACCCTGGTGCACCGAGAGTAGGCCCACCGTCCCGGAGGTGCGGGCGTACCCGTCCGCCATGCTCGCCGCGCCGCCCTCGTGGGCCGCCGCCACGAACCGGGCGCCGGCCGCCACGAGCGCGTTCGTGACATGGAAGTTGCCGCTGCCGACCACCCCGAAGACGTACCGTGCGCCGTGTTCGTACAGAACCCGGCCGACCACCTCGGCGACCCGCATCTGTGGCCCGGTCCTACCGTTCGACCAGCGCGAGGACCCGGCACGGGCTGCCGGACCCGGAGACGATCGGCAGCGGTCCGGCGATCACCACCGCGCCGGTCGTCGGCAACTGCGCCAGATTGCGTAGCTGGGTCAGGCCGTACTTCTCCTGGCCGAGCAGGAACGAGTGGCACGGGAACGGCGGGTCGAACGAGTGCGCGGCGCCCGCGTCGGTGCCGACCGTCTCCACCCCGACGCCCTGGATCGGCGACTCCTCGGCCAGCCAGCGGGCGCACTCGACGGAGATGCCGGGGGTATGCCCGGCGTTGGCGTACCGCTCCGGGTCGTCGCCGTACGCGTCCCAACCAGTGCGGTAGAGCAGCCAGCCACCGGTGGGCAGAGCACCATGTTCCGCCTCCCACGCCTTGATGTGCTCGACCTCGAGCAGGAAGTCAGTGTTGTCGGCGGCGTCGGCCGCGTGGTCGATCACCACCGCCGGGGCGATCAACTGGTTCACCGGGACCTGCGAGACGTCCGCGCCCTGTTGACCGGAGACCCAGTGCACCGGCGCGTCGAAGTGGGTGCCGGTGTGCTCCCCGGTGGAGAAGTTGTTCCAGTACCAGGCCGGACCACGGTCGTCGTACCGGCTGATCTCGCTGAGCCGGAACGGCCAGGTCTGGCCGAACTGCTCGGGCAGACCCAGGATCGGGGTCTGGTCCGAGAGCGGGGCGGTGAGGTCGACAACCTGGATCCGGCCGCTGGAAAGAGCGGCGACAAACTCCTGCAGCACCGTCATGCGGCGACGGTACACCGCACTCACGATCCACGATGGATGCCCGGACCGGTCACGTGATCTGCTCGGCCAGCGCGACGATGATGCCTGCGGGGCCGCGGAGGTAACAGAGCCGGTAGCTGTTCTCGTACCGCACCACTTCGCCGACGAGTTCCGCTCCGTGTGGCCGCAGGCGGTCGAGGATGTCGTCCATGTCCTCGACGGCGAACATGACGCGATGCGCGCCCAGCGTGTTCGCCGGGGCGCGCGGGTCACCGTCTGGGCTCGGCGGCGTGTGGTACCGGGTCAGCTCGAGCCGTCCGTGGCCGTCCGGGGTGCGCATCACCACGATGTCTGAGCGGACTCCCTCGATCCCGACGAGGCGATCCACCGCGCTGCCCTCGACTGTCGCCTCGCCTTCGACCTCCAGGCCGAGTCCGACGAAGAACGCCCCGGCCGCCGCGAGGTCGTCGACGACGATGGCGATGTTGTCCATCCGCTGGATCGTCCCCCGCCCAGGTTGTGGGTCCCGCTGGTCGGCGTCTTCCATGAGCCACAGATTACAATTCCGCCATGGACGACCCCATCCGCGGCGTACGAATCAGACGCGGTGGCCCGGCCGACGCACCCGCAGTGCTGACCATGCTCGACTCCGCGGTGACCTGGATGAATGATCGCGGCAACACCGAGCAGTGGGGCACGACGCCGTTCTCGGAAAAACCCGGAGGGGCCGAGCTGGTCGATCGGTATCTGACCGAGAACCTTCCGTTCATCGCGGAAGTGGACAGAACGCCGGCCGCGGCATTGGTGTTGGACTCCGGGCCCGATCCGAAAGCACCGATCGTGCCTGCGGCAGAACCGGAGCGCTACGTCCGCCTCCTGGTTTCCGACCGACGATTCGCCGGCCGGAAACTGGGGTCGGCCCTGTTGGCACACGCCGTGAACGAGACCCGGCGAGCGGGCGTGCGGTTGCTACGGGTCGATTGCTGGGCGGGCGGCGGTGGCGAGTTGGTGGCGTTCTACGAGCGCCACGGGTTCACCTCCACCCACACCTTCCTGTCTGGGTCCTGGCCGGGCCAGGTGCTGGCCCAGCGGGTCGACTGAACCGCACTTCTTCGCCGGGGCCTGGGCGCCGGCCGGTCCGGCCCTTGGCGCAGGACGGGGACGGGCCCGGCGCGGAGAGTGCTCTCTCCGCGCCGGGCCGTAGCACCCGGGTGGGGTCAGCCGACGCAGACGGCGATCCTGCCCGGGCCGGTGCCGGTGCCCTGGAAGCCGAAGGTGGTCGACTGGCGGCCGAGGACGCGTCCGTTGTAGCTCACGTTGGTGAACTGGACGGTGCCGCTGGTGCCGCTGGCCTGGGCGTTCCAGGTGCCGGTGACGGCGGCGCCGGCGGGCAGTTCGACGGTCACCTTCCAGCCGTTGATGTCCGACTTGCCGGCGGTGACCGTCACGTTCGCCGTGAAGCCCTCGGCCCACTGGTTGACCGCCACATCCGCGTAGCAGCCGTCACCGGCCGGCGGCGAGCTGTTCGGCGGAGGGGTGGTCGGCGGGGTGGTCGTCGGCGGGGTGGTGGTCGGAGGGGTGGTCGTCGGCGGAGTGGTCGTCGGAGGGGCGGTGGTGGGCGGGTTGGGCGCGCCGTTGGCCAGGCTGAAGGCCAGGTCGGGCTGGAACGAGCCGGCCGTGTAGCGGCAGCCGTCCGCCTCCCCCGGCGGCTTGACCCAGAGGTACGCGTCGATGTTGCTGTCACCGGTGTTGGTCGTCGGGTACTGCCCGATCCGCCGGTCGGTGTTGTCGTCGCCGCACCAGTCCCCGCTGGCGCCTCCGTTACGGCTGGTGTCGATGACCTGGCGCTTGCCCGAGATGCCCATGCCGGTGAGGGCGGAGATGACGTTCCGGCCGAAGTTCGCCTCGCCGGAGGTGGAGTTGTAGTTCGACACGTTGGTGAAGAAGCCGTCGGCGTACTGCACGCCGGCCGCCCGGAGCCGGTTGGCCGTCTCCCCCGCGCTGTTCCAGGTGGAGTGACCGCCGTCGAGATACACCTTGGCGTTGGGGTTGGCCGACTTGATGGTCCGGGTGGCCGTCGAGATCGCCTCGTTGCGCGCGCTGATCTCGCCGCTGCTCAGGCACGTCAGCAGGGCGAGCGAGTCGGTTTCCAGGATGATGATGACGGTCTGGTTGCCCAGTCCCCTGGCGAAGTTGGACACCCACGTCTGGTACTGGTTGAGGTCCGGCGCCCCACCGGCGCTGGCCCCGCCGCAGTCCCGGTTGGTGATCTCGTACACCGCCAGCACCGGGATCTGCTGCGCCGCGTTGGCGGCGCCGATGTGCCCGGAGACCTCGGACTGCACTGTCGACGGGTTGAAGTTGGCGAACCAGCGGGCCTGCGGCTGGCTCGCGATCTTGTCGCGGATGACGGCGGTACGCGAGTCGCCGGGGTTCGCGGCGACCCAACGGACGACGGCCGAACTCGGGTCGCGGTAGAGCGATCCCGACAGTGTGCCGGCGGAGGCGCTGCCGACGGTCAGGCAGACGCCCACGACGGTGGCGGCCGCGACGGCCGCCATGCTGATGGCCGCCGATCTGCGGCGAAGCGAGGAGAGGGTAGGCACGACGTGTTGCCTCCTGATCACATAGATGTTTCCACGTTCATGGGAGCGTTCCCAGGACGGTAGCGGAGGCGCGCGGCCCTGCCAAGACGTGGAGACCCGTCGATGAGCATGGCCTCGTCATCCGTCAAGGCGGGACGAATGCACACTGATGCTTTTCGATGTTGCCAGAACGGGTTCAGGCGTGCTGGAATGACTCACATCGCCGCAGCGCGGGGGCAACCGCGCTGGGAACGGCCAGCGCGGGAGCATCGCAGTGCCGGCAGCGCGCCGCTTTGGCGGACGCTCGCATGCCGCATCGCCGGGCCATCTCCAGGACGACGGGCATCGTGCCGGGCAGGCATCCTCGCCCGCCGTACGTATTCCCCCAGTGCGTATCCCCCGACGGGCGACGCGTTCGACGCCTGACACGCCGTGCGTCCGATCCGGTCCGCCAGCGCACCAGAACCGGCGACGAGGTGAGAAGCAATATGATTTCCCGAGAGCGTTTCGCGGGTTGGTACCGAAACCGCTTCGTGTGGGTGACGGTGATCCTGCTGGCAGTGTCGGCCGGCGCGTTCGCGCTGCTCAACCGGGCCGACCCGGAGTCGGAGCCGGCCGATCTGCAAGGGCAGATCATGGCCCGGATGCGTACCACGCTCGAACAGGCGGACCCGGGGCAGCACAACCATGCCGGACACACTGCCCAGCAGGTGACCACAGGGAAGCCGGCGGTGATCTGCGGGGTCCGCGTCTACGGCTACGAGCCGGCCGAGGTCACCGCGCTCGCCGACGTGCGGACGGTCTACGGCTTCCACCTCTGCGGGGTCGCCGAGCAGAAGCGCCCCTGGGACGTGGCGGTCAAGCTGGCCGGCCCCGTGATCATGGACATGTCCACCGAACCTCCGGGCATCCAGGTGGTCGAGGCGACGGCCGACGTGATGTTCACCGACCGGCTGCGCGAGATGTTCCCGGAGAAGTACGCGGAGTTGGCGCTCAAGGAGGCGCTGACCGACTCGGAAATGGCCGACCAGCGCCGCCGGTACGACGCCGCAGCCGGGCTCTGACCCTGCCGGGCGGCCGACGGCGCGGTCGCACCCACACCTATCCGGCTATTTGATCCACATCCGACCATAGATCGATAAGCATTGATATCTATGCCAATAGGTGCAACAGTTGTCTGGGAGCGTTCCCATTGTGATCTTCAGTCCCGAAGAACGGAGGATGAACAGTGCGTCCACACAAGTTCGAGCAATCCGGCGGGCGATCCCGGTCAACCGTCCGTCAGTCCCTCCGAGCGCTCGTCATGCTGTTCGCGATAGCGGTCGGCATGCTGCCCTGGGCCGGCGCAGCCCAGGCACACGGCACCGTCATCAACCCGGCCAGTCGCGCCTACCAGTGCTGGAAGACCTGGGGCAACCAGCACACGAACCCAGCCATGCAGCAACAGGACCCCATGTGCTGGCGGGCGTTCCAGGCCAATCCCGACACCATGTGGAACTGGATGAGCCAGCTGCGCGACGGCCTCGCCGGCCAGTTCCAGGCGCGCACCCCGGACGGGCAACTGTGCAGCAACGCCCTCTCCAGGAACGACACGGTGAACCAGCCCGGAGCATGGAAGACGACCACCGTCAGCCGCAACTTCACGGTCCAGATGTACGACCAGGCCAGCCACGGCGCTGACTACTTCCGGGTCTACGTCACCAAGCAGGGATTCAACCCGGCCACCCAGCGGCTCGGGTGGGGCAACCTCGACGTGATCACGACGACCGGGCGCTACGCGCCAGCGCAGAACATCTCGTTCAACGTCTCGGTCTCTGGACGCACCGGAAACCACGTCCTGTTCGTGATCTGGAAGGCGTCCCACATGGACCAGACCTACATGTGGTGCAGCGACATCAACATCACCTGATCGGCAAGACCGACAGCCGCGGCACCATCCCGGCCCAGGGCGTTGGCGTCCTGGGCCGGCTCGCTCTTCCGGCAGCGCCCCACGCGCGTCGAACACCGGCATCATGGGTTGCCGCCGTTGCCTACCGCCCTTCTCGGCAGTCCGGGGCCCCGCCGGTGACGGTTATGCGAAAGTGCCGCGGGTGCGTGCCGCGATGCGGATGGTGGTGCCTGCGGGTCCGCTGACGACGAGGAGATAGTCGGCCATCTGCCCGACCACCCATAGGCCCATACCTCCCGTTTCGGACAGGGGTGGTCGCTCGGTGCGCGGAAGGTACTGCGCGGCGTTGAAGCCCGGCCCGTGGTCGGTGACTTCACAGGTGAGCTGGCCATCCAGGAGCAGGAGCAGGCCACCTCTGCCGCCCCCGTGCCGAATCACGTTGATCATCAGTTCGTTGACCGCAGTGACCCAGTTCTCGATCTCGTCCTGGCCAAGGCCGCACCGGCGACTGGCGGCCTCAACCTCGCGTCGGACGCGGGTCAGGTCGGCGAGGGTGAACGACGTCGAGAGCAGGGGCTTCCTGGCGGCGGGAGCATGGTGGCCGAGCGGTGGATTGGCCACTGCTTCCCCTCCCTGTCGGACGTGGAACCGGCGAGCTTGTCGATGGCACGAGGGAGGACAGCTCTCCGGAACGGGTTCGCCGGACGATCAACGCATTGATATGACATGGGAAGATACCCCACCTCGGCGGCGCAACACTGTTGATCTCGCTGCTGGCATGCTGTCGGCGGCGTGCCGGCGTCTAGGCTGCCTGGGTGGCAGACGCCGAGCTGATGACGAATGACGAGCGGCTGCGTCGTATCGAGGCGATCACCGATGCCGCCCTGTCGGGACTGCACGTCGCCGAGTTGCTCGACGAGCTGTTGGAACGGGTGCGGGACCTGCTCAAGGTCGATACCGCCACCATCCTGCTGCTGGACGAACACACCGGTGAGCTCGTCGCGACAGCGGCCAAGGGCCTGGAGGAGGAGGTGCGTCGCGGTTTCCGCCTCCGGGTTGGACGCGGCTTCGCCGGGCGAGTGGCGGCGACACGCGCACCGGTCACGATCCATGACGTCACGCCCGACGACGTGGTCAATCCCGTCCTGCTCGCCACGGGCGTACGCGCTCTGCTGGGCGTGCCCATGCTCGTCAACGGCGACCTCGTCGGCGTACTGCACGTCGGCTCCCTGGCCCTGCGGCGGTTCGGTCCCGACGACGTGCGGCTGTTGCAGCTGGTTGCCGATCGTGCCAGCCTCGCGGGTCGGGCCCGAGCGCAGGTCCTCGACCGGCAGGCAGCCCTGGCCCTGCAACGTAGCCTGCTGCCCGGCCGGCTACCCGATATCCCCGGCCTGGACCTGGCCGCCCGGTACGTGCCCGGCCACGACCTGGGCATTGGTGGCGACTGGTACGACGTGTTCACGTTGCCCTCGGGTTGGCTGGGCGCCGTCATCGGCGACGTCTCGGGCCACGGACTGCCGTCCGCCGTCGTCATGGGACGCATCCGCAGCGCGCTACGCGCCTACGCCCTCGACGCCGACGATCCCGCCCAAGCGCTGACCTCCCTCGATCGCAAGATCCACCATTTCGAAGCGGGCACCCTCACCACCGCCGTCTACGCCCTGATCACACCCGATCGCACGAGGGTGCACCTCTCCTCCGCCGGCCACCTGCCGCCGCTGCTGGCTGTCCCCGGCCACCCCACCGCGCTCGTCAACCTGACGGTGGACCGGCCACTCGGTGTGGGGCGACCATCAGCCACTCGCCGCAACACCGTGCTGGACCTACCGCCGGGTGCGGCGCTCATCTTCTACACCGACGGACTGATCGAACGCCGCAGCGAACTGATCGACACCGGGATCGAGCGCCTCGCCGACGCCGTGCGGTCCGGGCCAGCCGAGGCGTTGTGCGACCACATCATGGCCACAACCGCGGAGGAGCACCCCAACGACGACATCGCCCTCCTGGTCATCCGGCGCCAACCACCGCCGGATTGAGCCGCTCGGTGCTCATGGCCGAGATCGCGGGACGCGGGGCCTACCCCTGTGAAGGACGGTCGCCCGCGGTGGCGGCGCGCATCTCCTTGAGCACGTACGTGGTCGCCTTCTCGACGACGCGGACGCCCTCTTCCTGGCTCACGTGATGGTCGGACAGCACGGCGATCAGCCAGTCATGACGGGCCTCGACGATCCGTCCGATGCTGTTGACCAGCCAGCGACCCCCGTCGACATCAACGGTGTCCCAGCCGTTCTTGACGTAGACGGAGCCATTGCCGGGTTCCCGCGCGGCAGTCACTCCCCATCGTTGCTCGGGGATCACCTTGTTCATGAGGCCCATGATGAACGTACGGTCCTGCGGGGTCAGGGGTCCCGTCGGCGACGTCAGCGCGGTCAGCAGACGGAGCTGGTCGGCAGCCGTGGTGGTGGTGAGGCCCCAGTGGGAGTTGGGCCTGGTCTCCCGCAGACCGAGTGCCCGGTTCGCGGCCGTAAGGCCGCGCGAGCCCTCGATCCTCTGCCACAGGGCCACCGCCGCGGCGTTGTCGCTGGACGTGATCATGGCCTCGGCCAACCGTCGAGCGTCAGACCCCAGTGCCTTGCCCGACGGTTTCTGACGCAGCAGAAGGGCGGCGAGGATGTTGACCTTGACGATGCTGGCGGTCTGGAACCGTCTGGTGCCGACCGTCACCGCAGCCGATCCTTGTCGATCCAGCGCCGCGATTGCCAGGTGGCCGCCATACCGCTCCACGTAGGTCTTGATGCGCGTTCTGGCCTGCGCAAGTCGGTCGATGGCCGGCGTCGTGGGGATCGGATCGGCAGGGGAAGGACCGTGCGCTGGGCCGGCTGAGTCGCCTTCGCGAGCGCGGGTTGCACCGAAGGCGGCCGTCGCGACGCCAGCGAGGGACATGGTGACCGCGGAGACGACCCAGCGGCGTGACAGCTGCCGACGTTCCCGTTCAGCCAAGGCGGGCCACCGCCCTCGCCGCGATCGAGTCCACCGCGGCCTGGCTGCCCGGGTCGGGCAGGCTGACCGTCGAGACCGTCTCGCCTCGTCTCAGCATCACGAAGTACGTGACGGTGTTCGGGATGTCGGCATGCTCGATGCGGCCTCGAATGAGCATCCCGGGGCCCTCGAAATAGTGTGGATCAACGACGTCGAACGAGACCTGCGATCCGAGGACCAGGTAGCTCGCGCACCGCAGCAGGACCCGCCGGACGTCGTCGACATTCCGCTCGGCCCATCCAGGTTCGTACGTCTCCACGACGTGGTGGGCCGGCGACGAGCCGCCAGACAGCCGGTAGTAGCGCTGCACGGCAGTGCGCCGATGCGACTTGGCCGGGTAGTCGCTGCTCCGATAACCGGGGCAGTTGCTCTGCTCCCATGGCCAGGGCGGCAGACCGGTTCGAGCGTCGTCCTCGTGCCAGTCCGGGCCCAGATCGCCCGCCCCAAGCAGCATGCTCGGATCGCCCCGTTCCGGGTTTGCGGTGTGTCGCTCATCGGGGCCGACGCCGGGCTTCGACTGATGACACCCTGCGGCCATCATCACCAACGCCGACAGGACCGCGACCGAACCTCGGCCTCTGCCGCGAATCCAGCCTCGGCACGTCCTGTTGCTCGATACGGACACCCTGGACCTCCCCCAACGCAGACATTTGCCACCGCAGGTCGCGCTTCCGGCGACGATGCGTGGCGGCATGCTCCTCGCCTCACCACAGGCGCGGCCGCTGCCGACCGGCGGCCCGACACCACCGGGATCCGCCGCGACCGGCCGCGGCCGGGACCGGTCAATGGCGTTCCTCGGCGAACAGTTCGGAACGGGTCTCGCCGAGCAACTCGCGCAGGCGGTTGAGCGAACGCATGCTCTGGCTCTTGACGACCGCCGTGGAGACGCCCACGACCTCGGCAGTTGTCTCCACGCTCAGGTCGTCCCAGTAGCGCAGGACGATGATCGCCCGATCCCGTAACGGCAGCGTGGCGACCGCGTCCAGCAACGTCATGCGCAGCTCGGCCGGATGTTCCTCGCCCCGATCCGGCGGCGCCGACATCGCCAACTCCCGGCTGGAGCGACGCCGCTGCTGGTCGATCATGCAGCGCAGAAGTATCTTGCGGGCGTACGCGTGGGGCTCGTCGGCCCGACGGACCCGCCTCCAGTTGGCGTACACCTTGGCCAGGGTCGTCTGGGTGAGGTCCTGGGCGAGATGCCAGTCGCGGCACATCAGGAACGCGGCGTCGCGCAGGCGGCCGGCGGCCGCCTGCGCGAACTCCACGAAGTCTTCGTCAGCCATTCGACCGGGCCAGCGTCGGGAAGTTCTTGGCACCGGTGACGACGAGTTCGGCGGGCAGTTTCGTCCCCCAGGTCGGGTTGGCGGCGATCTCGGTCGCCTCTTTCACCGAGAGGACGGGCCGTGCCGGCACGGTCCCCTTGGCGTCCCACACCAGACAGGTGGAGACCATCAGATCAACCCGGATGCCACCGCGATGGTGCACGGTTACCACCTTGTTCTGCACGCAGTCATCGGGTGCCTCGGTCAGCTCCACCGTCCCCAGGGGCGGATCGCCGTCGAGGTTGTCACGGGAGATGGCAAGCCTCAGCATGCCCGGCCCATCGCCTCGGTCCAGGTAGACCTGGACGTACGGCATGCCGGGGGCTGTCCCGCTGCTCTGCAGGTTCGCATAACCGCTGGTCTTCCCCCTCGGCAGCAGTCGGGTCAGCAGTTCCAGAGCGCCCTGCGGTGTGGTGGTCAGCAGGTCACCGTCCGGCCCCGGCCCCATCCTCACGGTGTCGATCACCGTGGTCGATGGTCTCGGCGGCGCTGGCCGAAAGGGGTCTCCTCGCTCCTCGTTGTCGCCCTCCTCGGACCCGACAGGTGCGCCAGCCGGCGGCTCGGCCGGGGACGGCGTGGCGGTGTCGACCGACCCGCTCGGCAAGCCCAGGTTCGGCCCGCCGGGCTGACCGGCGTCATCGGCACCGACGCCGAGCGGCCCGGCGGCCAGGCCGATCACGAGCAGCATCGCCAACGCCGATCCGCCGGCGCCGAACTGCGCCTGTCGGCGCTGGCGGCGCAGCCGGCGGCCCTGCACGATCGACTGCTGGACCAGGTCACCCAACGGCGGGGCGGGGTGTCGGGCCAGGTCGTCCCTCAAACGCCCATGAACGTCACCCATGTCCCGTGCTCCTCCTCGGCCGGCCGCCCGCGGTGGCGATCCGTCACCTGACCTGACGGGTTGGCCAGCCGATTTGGTTACCGCCTTTCGGCGCGAATTCTCAGCTGGGCGAACGGACTCCTACCGGGACGACCACCAGGTCGAGACGGCGGTGACGGCGAACCCCAGGGACTCGTACAGCGGCCGGCCCAGCCGAGAGGCGGTCAGTGTGACCGGCAGGTCCGCCATCGGAGCCAGGGACCCCAGCATGATCGCCCGCCCGACACCACGGGACCGGAACGCCGGTGCGGTGCCGACCCAGTAGTGACTGCCGAGCCCACCGTGCACGACGGTGACGCACACCCCGGCGGTCTCGCCATCCAGGCTGGCGATGAACACGTCCACACCTGGTTCGTGGATCAACGCCGTCGGGATTATCTCGCCGGCCCGGTAGGGCACGAACCTGGCCAGCTCGAAAGCGGCGATCACGGTACGCTCCGCGGCCCGCAGGTCCTCCTCGCTTCGCAGCCGGATGACCGCCATCGCCGGCTCGGCCACGACGTCGGGCTGGCGCAGCATGACCGGCATCTGCCAGGAACGCATGTCGAGGTGACGCAGATCCGTCGAGCTGAACGGGTCCTCGGCGTCCACCGGCCCGGTCGCCCGGGCTGCCAGTTCGGTGATCTCGGCCAGTTCCTCACGACGGAGGTCGGGCTCCTGGATCAGGATGCGCAGGCCCGCGCGCCTGTCGCCGACGACGGCGAGGAAGCCTCGGCGGCGGAGCACCTCGTGGCCGCGGACCCGCCCGGTGGTGGCCCAGAACGCAGCGGAATTGCGGGCCTGGCGCAGCGGCGCGTCGGAGGCGGACAGGGACCAGCCGCGTTCGTTCGCTTCTGTCGTCATGGCGGCAGTTGTCCCTTCGGAGGGGTCTCGACTCGGCGCGTGATACGGCGGAGCTAGGCAAAACTGAGGCCGCCGGCCCGGACGCGTTTGAGTTCGGAGAAGGCCCCACAGGCGGCGAGCAGACGGGCACCGTCGAAGACCCGCAGGGCCTCTTCCCCGCGCGGGATCGAGGTCAGTACGGGGCCGAAGAACGCCACGTTGTCGACCACGACCGTCGGGGTGCCGAGGTCCTCGCCCACGAGTTGCTGCGCGCGGGCGGTGCTCGCCCGCATCCGCGGGTCGACATCGCTGCGATGGGCGGCCCCGGCCAGGTCGGCGGGAAGGCCCGCCTCGGCCAGGGCCGCGGGGACGACGGCGTCGAAATCCTTGTCGCCCTCGTCGTGGATCCGGCGACCGAGCGCCGTGTACAGACTCGCGAGGGCGGTGGCGCCGTGTTCGGCGTGTGCCGCCGTGCACACCCGCGCCGGCCCCCACGCGCGGTCGTTGAATTCGCGGTACCAGGGCTCCAGATCGCGATGCTCGTTGATCACCGCGAGGCTCATCACCTCGAACCGCAGATCGACCGGACGCATCCGTGCCACCTCCACCAGCCAGCGCGAGGTGATCCAGGCGAACGGACAGGACGGGTCCACGTAGGCCGTCACCGCCGACGCGCGGCCAGAATTATCTTCCATGGAAGGGAAGTTACCTTCCATGGAAGGTAAGATGCAACGGTGGATGACGACCGCATCACCCAGATCGTTGGCCAGTGGCGACGCGAGCGACCAGACCTCGACCCCAGCCCGCTGCTGATCATCGGTCGGATCCAGCAGCTGGCCGTCGTACTCGACGCAGCCCTGCGGCCGCCGTTCGCCGCGGCGGACCTCGGCAACGGTGAGTTCGACGTGCTCGCGGCGCTGCGTCGGGAGGGTGATCCGTACGCGCTCACGGCGGGGCAGCTGAGCCAACGGATGCTCGTCACCACCGGGGCGGTGACCAAGCGGGTGGACCGGTTGATCGCCCGGGGGCTCGTGTCACGCTCCGTGTTCGAATCCGACGCGCGCGGCAGGGTGGTGGCGTTGACACCCGCCGGAATGACGTTGATCGACCAGCTGATCGAGGAGCATCTGGCCAACGAGGCGCGCATCCTGCGTGGCCTCACCGACAGCGACCGCGCAGCGCTCGAGCGCCTACTGGCGACGCTGACCCGCGCGCTGGGTGCCTGAGTGCGAGCGTTCACTCGTTCCAGGGTCGGTGGGCGACGGTGAGGATGTGGGTCGTCGGCCAGTCGAGGGGCTGGCCCTCGAGGTCGACGAGAGAGGCGACCGGCGCGATCCGGTTGTCGATCACCCACTCGTTGCGGACGGCGGTGGAGGCAGGACCGATCTCGAAGCCCGCCTCCGTCAGCAGTGTCGTCCACTCGGCGAAACTGAGGCCACAGAACTGTTCCTTCGTCTCGGAGAGCCAGTTGTCGGTGTAGTCCTTGCGGGTCAGGTAGTCCATCGCGGAGCCCAGTTCGAGCCGCACCGAGCCGTCGGGCAGCGCCTCGTAGTCGAAGGGGAACGCGAAGTCGACAGCGAACTGTTCCAGCCGTGCCCGCGTCGACAGTCCGCCGACATAACGCCTGACCTCGGCGGAGTCGAGGCTGGCGAGGTCCCGGTGCGGCGATGCCGGGTTGTCGCCGTCATCCGTCACGAGTCGCAGGATCACCGGGCGGTGGGGGTCGTCCGGGCCGCACACGTCGCTGTTGATCCAGACGCCACCGGGCACGGTGTGGTCGTGGATGCGGCGGGCGAACTGCAACAGTGACTCCCGCTGCCGCCCGTACGACCAGATCTCATGGGTCAGCGCGAAGGTGAGGGTGCTGTCCACCGACCGGTCCTTGAAGACCGCGCCGCCAAGGACGTTTCGGTGGAAGAAGTACACGTTGGCGTTGCGGAACACGCCCTGCGCCTTCTTGTGCAGACACTCCTGGAAGAGGTGCCGGGCGACCTCGACGCCGATGAGGTCACTCTCGTGCAGGCCGGTTTCCCGGTCGGCCAACTCCAGGACCGCCCCGGCACCACAGCCGATATCCACGATCCGGCCGGGTTGCACGTACTGCCGGACGGCGTCCCACTTACGCTCGGCGGCGCCGGCGAAGGCCTCCACGTAGGTCCGGTAGTCGCGGGTGACGGTAAGGCCACCCTCGTCGCCGACGAGGGGGTCGTTGACCACCATCCGGATCTCGTCGACCAGGCGGTAGCGCTCGAAGACGTCGATCGTCGCCGGGTGCGTCAGCTTGCGCCACGTGTCGTCGCCCGCGGCCAGGCGCAGCAGGACGTCCCAGGGCCGTTCGGGCGTGGTACGCAGCTCGGGGTCGGCCTCGACCTGCGCGACAGTGAAACCGAGCCGCTCGTACAGCTTGGCGACCTGCGGCGTCGAGCATGCCACCAGGGTGTCGGCAGGAGTGAGTTCGAGTCCGGTGGCTACCGCGATGTTCTTGAGGGTCACCTCGGCGAAGGCGTCGGTGTACGCGGTGTCGAAGATCGGCACGACCACCGACCGCAGCCCGCTCAGCACGCTGAATCGCTCGATCGCGGCCTCCCGCCGGTGGTACGGGACCGGATTGCGCTTGGTGTTCTCGTGGTTGGCGGAGGTCACCGCCCAGACGATCGTGACAGCGCCCTCCTCGGCGAGCCGCCGCAGGTAGTCAGCCTGGAAGCAGGTCAGCAGGTGATGGCGCCCTGGAAACAGCACGAAGCGGGTGGACGGGCCAGCCATGGTCACCCCACGTTGTTCCGAGCCTGTGTGCGGCCCGCGATCATAACGGGAGGCTTGTTGCGGTTATCCGACCGGGACGGCGACGACGTCCTTGGGGAGCTGTGGCCGACGTGGCGCGGGGTGGTGCGTCAGCACCAGCCGTTGACCTGGCTGGCCGATCCGGTGTACAGGTAGGCGTCGGGGACCCAGGTGCCGTCGGTGAGCTTGTTCCACAGCGTGCTGGCACCCCAGCGGCCGGTCAGACTGGTGCCGTTCGACGAGCAGGCGATGCTCGCTGTGGCACCGTCCGCGAGCGAGCCGACGACGCCGTACCCGGTGCCCGGCCCGGACCGCCGGCTGATCGACGTGCCGCCGTTGCTGTCGACGATTCCCTGGGTGAAGCCGAGCGCGCCGTAGTTGTAGAGCGCCCCGCCGACGTAGACGCGTTTCGAGCCGTGCAGCGCTGAGCCCTCGTAGGCCGTGCTGCCCTCTCTCGGCACCCACTTGCCCAGGTTGTGGGTCGCGATCGCCACGTACGCGCTGTTCTGCCGGAGCCCCAGGTGCACGTGCCGGCTGCTCGCGCTCCCGCCGCAGGTGATGTCGGTGCCGGTGTCGCCGAGGTAGGTGCCCGCCGAGACGGACGCGCCGTCGACGTTGATGTTGTTCCAGAGGTGGTAGTAGTCCGTGGCGTACCCCCGGTCGTGGATCACCCGGATCCAGCCCTTGCACATCGTGTAAGCGGTACCGGCGCGCACGGCCAGCACCCGCTGGTCACCGCCTTGGAGGTCAATCGAGCTGAACGGTCGCGGAGAGCCCGACCAGCCGTGCGGGCCGCCCCGCAGAGTCCAGGACTGGCCGACGGTGAACGGCAGGCGCATGCCGGTGCGGAAGTCTCCGTTGGCAGCCAGGGTGCCGGGGGCCGTGAGAGCGGCCATTTCCTGTTGGGCGACGACGGAGGCGGGCGCGGCCGCGGCCAGTTCGGTGAAGGTGGCCTCCCCCTCGAAGGCGACCTGCCAGTCGCCGCGCTGGTGGCGGGCGACGAAGATCCAACCGGACGGATAGAGCCCTTCCTCCTGCGGAGCGACGAGCACGGCGGTGCCGAATGCCCAGGCACGGCCGTCCCGGCGGGTGACGGTCACCCGGGTGTCCGCCAGTCCGGCGGCGCGGGCTCCCTGGCCCGCCGCGACCGCGGCCTCCTCGAGCAGCTTGTTCTGCACGGCGACCGTGACGTCACCGGCCGGCGCGGCGTGGGCGCCGCTCGGCACGGTGCTGACCATGGTGGCAGCGAGCAGCATCGCCGTGGCGGTACCGAGCCAGCGTTGAGTACTGATCATGTCCTCTCCAGAGAGGTTGAGAGGCTGATGTATACCGCAGGACGCTATACCGAAGATCGATCTTTGTCTATGAGTTGCCGGACGCGCTAGCCGGCGGTGGCCTCACGCTGGATCTGCGCGAACTGGGCGGCCATCGCGGCGGACAGGGCCTGCGCGGCGGACAGCGGGCGAACCATGACGGTGAACTCGTCGATCAGGCCGTTCTCGTCCAGGTGCAGGAAGTCGCAACCTTCGACGGCGACGTCGCCCATCCGCGCCTCGAACACCAGCGCGTGATCGCGATCGTCGTCACCGCTCAGCTCACGGACGTACCGGAAGTCCTCGAACACCCGCAGCACGCCGCGCAGGATCGCCGCGGTGATTGCCTTGCCCGGATACGGCTTGAACGCCATCGGGCTGCGAAAAACCACGTCGTCGGCCAGCGCCGCCGTGATGGCATCGGGATCGCGTGCCTCAACCGCCGCGCGAAAGTCGATCACCACGCCAGCGTACGGGGTTTCCCCGGCCACCGGTCACCCAGTTCTCGTCGAGCCGGCACCCGTTGTAGCGGCCACGGTCCGTGGAGCCCACAGGCACCGCGCCCTCAACGTCGCTGCTGCCTGGAACCAAGCCGGTCATATTTGGTGGACGGCCTGGACCGGCTGTGTCAGCCTGACCGGAAGCCGCCACCACCGGCCCGGTGCCATGACGGGATCGAACCGACCGACGGGAGCACGGCGATGCGAGGACTCGAAACCTTCCCGCCCATCCGGACGCGAGCTTTCGAGGACCCGTCAGCCAATGCAGACCATCAACCTTGGCATCGTCGCCCACGTTGACGCCGGTAAGACCAGTCTGACCGAACGACTGCTGCACGCCACCGGCGTCACCGACCGGCTCGGCAGTGTCGACGCGGGCACCACCAGACCGACACCGGCGAGATCGAGCGCCGCCGGGGCATCACCATCCGCAGCGCGGTCGCCGCGTTCGGACTACCCGACCGCCAGGTCAACCTGCTCGACACCCCCGGGCACAGCGACTTCGTGGCCGAGGTCGAACGCGCGCTCGGGGTGCTCGACGCGGCGATCCTGGTGCTGTCGGCCGTCGAGGGGGTGCAACCGCACAGCCGGCGGATCATGCGGATCCTCCGGTCACTCCGGCTACCCACCCTGATCTTCGTCAACAAGATCGACCGGACGGGCGCCCGCACCGACGAGCTGGTCGCGGACGTACGCCGGCTGCTCACCCCGGCCGTCGCCCCGCTGGGCACGGTCCGCGCGCCCGGCACCCCCGAGGCCGCCTTCCGGCTCGACGATCCACGGTACGACCGCAACGCCGCCCATTGGCTCGCCGAGGCCCTCGCCGAACACGACGACGAGCTGCTGGCCACCCTCGTGGACGACCTGCCACCCGACCCCGATCGGATCGACAAGGCGCTTCGGGTCCAGGTAGCGGCCGGGCAGGTCCACCCCCTGCTGTTCGGCTCGGCGCTGTCCGGAGCCGGCGTACCGGAACTGCTGGACGCCATCGCGGCCCTGCTCCCGGCGTCGCCACCGGCGGAACCCGAGCCGCGGGCCCGGGTCTTCGCCATCGAACGCGACCCCGCCGGCGAACGGGTGGCGTACCTGCGGTCGTACGGCGGGGAGTTCCGGGCCCGCCAGCGGGTCATCGCGTACCGCCGGGAGCCGGACGGTCAGATCACCGCGACCCGCGCCCGGATCACCCGGCTCGACGTGATCGGCGCGCCCACCGAACAGGCCGAGCCGACCGGCCGGGACGACGGGCCGGCCGCGCTGACCGCCGGGTACATCGCCCGGGTCACCGGCCTGACCGGGGTAAGCCTCGGTGACCAGCTCGGCAGCTCGGCCGGCCTCGACGGGAGGTCGTACTTTCCCGCACCGACCCTGGAGGCGGTGGTGCGACCCCGCGACCCGGCCCGGACGCTGGCGCTGCACGCCGCGTTGCTGGACATCGCGGACACCAACCCGTTCATCCGGACCCGGGTGGCCCCGGATGGCGGCACGAGCGTCCTGCTCTACGGCGAGGTGCAGCGCGAGGTGCTGGCCGCCACGCTGGCCGAGGCGTACGGGATCGAGGCCGAGTTCGGGGCGGGCCGCCTCATGCACGTCGAGCGGCCAACCGGCACCGGCTCGGCGATGGAGATCATCGGGCACGGCTTCTTCGGCACTGTCGGGTTCCGGGTCGAGCCCGGCTCCGCGGTGGACTACCGGCTGGAGGTCGAGCTCGGCTCGCTGCCGCTGTCGTTCCACAAGGCCATCGAGGAGGCCACCCGGGCCGCCCTCGACCAGGGTTGTCACGGATGGCCGGTCACCGACATCCGGGTGACCCTGACGCACAGCGGCTACTGGTCGCCGATCACCACGGCCGGGCACTTCCGGGACCTGGCGCCGTACGTCCTCATGCAGGCGCTCGCCCGGGCCGGTACCCGGGTCTACGAGCCGTGCCGCCGGTTCGAGGCGGAGGTACCGGCCGACCGGCTCGGCGCGGTCACGTCGTACCTGGGTCGGCTCGGCGCCCGCATCGACGGCACCGACGAGATTGCCGCCGGTTGGCGGATCGGCGGGGTGCTGCCGGCACGGCTCGAACCGGAGGCGCAACGGCGGCTGCCGGACCTGTCCAGCGGGGAAGGGCTGTGGTCGTCGGTGCCCGGCGGCGATCGCGTGGTGTCCGGTGACCCGCCGCACCGGCCCCGCACCGACGGAAACCCGTTCGACCGGGTGGAATACCTGCGCTTCCTCGCCCAGCCGAGGAACCGAAACTGAAAGGGCCCGCGCGAGATGCGGAGGCCCTTTCAGAATGCGATCAGCGCCAGCCGCGCGGGCCGAGCGCGGTGGTTGGAGTCGCGTTGACGGCTCGTTCGATCGGAAGTGGGTGTTGATGACGCGACCGACACTGTTCCTGACGGTCGGCCTCCCGTGCACCGGGAAGACCACTGCCGCTCGGCGTATCGAAAACGAGCGGACAGCGCTTCGTCTGACGAAGGACGAATGGGTGAAGGCTCTCTACGGGCACGAGAATCCGCCATCGGCTCAGGACGTGATCGAAGGACGACTCATCGAGATCGGGCTGCGCGCCCTCGAACTCGGCAACAACGTTGTGATCGACTACGGGCTCTGGAGTCGAGACGAGCGCTCCGCCCTGCGGCAGGCAGCAGCAGACCTCGGCGCGCTGGTGGAGATGTGCTACTTCGCGCTCACCCCTGCCGAGCAGCGCAGACGACTCGACCGGCGCCAAGCCGAAGCGCCGCACACGACGTGGCCGATGTCCGACGAGGAGCTCGTCGAGTGGGCCGCCAGCATCGACATCCCGACGCCAGGCGAACTCGACGGCAGCGAACCCATTGATGAGCCACCGGCTGGTTTCGCGACATGGAACGAATGGCGCGCACATCGCTGGCCGCCGTCGGTCTCCTGACGCCGGGCGGCCAGGACAGGTCGTTGATCGGTTTCCCGGCCGGTCGTTCGGGTACCGCCGCTGGTCAGGACCGAGGGAGGAACACACATGACCGAGCGGGACGAGCGACGCGATGGGGAGCAGACCGGGGTGCCGCAGGACGAGGGGGCCCGCAGAACCCGGGCGGCGCAGGACGCCCACGGCGGCAGCATGGCGCCGGGGCTGGTCGACGACACCGGCCACCCGGTGGCGCAGGCCCCGGCCGACCGGTTGGCCGAGACCGAGAACACAGACTGAGGCACGAGCGGCGGGCTGGTCGGGAGAAGGCCCGGCCAGCCCGTCGGCCGCACCTCGATGATCAGGTCGAGGAGGGGCCTGCGTGCCGCCGCGCCCGACCAATCGGTGCAGCAGACCCTCCGCCGTGAGCACGGTGAGAGTTCGGCGATGGTGTCCCGTCTCACCGCGATCTCGTTCGCCAGGTCACCACAGCCCGCCGGTACTCTTGATCGAGTACGGACTGTACCCATATGTCCACCAGCCGAGGGGTGACCATGCACGATCACGCGTCCGGCCACATCGACCTCGCTCGCCTGCGGGACGTGCTCGACGGACCGTGGGCAAAGGTGCGCAACGCGCACCGGGAGCACCTCGACGAGCGTTTCCTCCCGGTGTACGGCGAGACCGGTGACCAGGCACGTGAGCGGATCTCCCGGCTACTCACCGAACTCCCCGTCGAACTGGGGATCGCGTCGGCCTTCCCCACCGAGTACGGCGGCAGCTCCGACGTCGGCGGCTCGATCATCGCCAGCGAGATGCTGGCGCAGGTCGACCTGTCGCTGATGGTCAAGGCGGGCGTGCAGTGGGGCCTGTTCGGCGGCGCAGTCCAAGCCCTGGGCACCCAGCGCCACCACGACGTCTATCTGCGGGACATCATCTCGGGCACCATTTTCGGCTGCTTCGCGATGACCGAGACCGGCCACGGCTCCGACGTCCAGCAACTGCGCACCACCTGCACGTACGACCCGCAGACGCAGACCTTCGACCTGCACACCCCGCACGAGGCGGCCCGCAAGGACTACATCGGCAACGCCGCCCGGGACGGACGCATGGCGGTCGTCTTCGCGCAGCTGATCACGAACGGTCAACGGCACGGCGTACACGCCTGGTTGGTGCCCATCCGCGACGCACAGGGCAACCCGCTGCCCGGCGTGACCATCGGCGACGCCGGGCCCAAGGCCGGCCTGCTCGGCGTGGACAACGGGCGGCTCAGCTTCGACCACGTGCAGGTGCCCCGCGACATGCTGCTGGACCGTTACGGTCAGGTCGCCGAGGACGGCACGTACTCCAGCCCGATCGAGAACGACTCCCGGCGCTTCTTCACCATGCTCGGCACCCTGGTCCGTGGCCGGGTGAGCGTGGGCGGCGCCGCGTCGGCGGCCACCAAGTCCGCGCTGACCATCGCAGTGCGCTACGGCGACATCCGCCGCCAGTTCGATACTCCCGGCGCCGACCGGGAGGTGCTGATCAACGACTACCTGGCCCACCAGCGCAAGCTGCTGCCGGCCCTGGCCACCACGTACGCGCTGCACTTCGCCCAGACCGAGCTGGTAGCCGCGCTGAATGAGGTGCAGGGCGGCGACGGGCCGGTCGACGAGCACCGGCAGCGGGAGCTGGAGTCCCGGGCCGCCGGCCTCAAGGCCGCGCAGACCTGGCACGCGACCCGCACCATCCAGATGTGCCGCGAGGCGTGCGGCGGCGCCGGCTACCTGGCGGAAAACCGGCTACCCAGTCTCAAGGCCGACACCGACGTCTTCACCACCTTCGAGGGCGACAACACGGTGCTGCTGCAACTGGTGGCCAAGGGGCTGCTCACCGGCTTCCGCGACGAGTTCGGCTCGTTGGACGGCTGGGGGCGCGCCTCCTTCGTAGTTGAGCAGGTCCGCGAGATGGTGCTCGAGCGCACCGCCGCACGGTCGCTCATCGAACGGCTGGTCAGCGCGGTGCCCGGCCGCGACGAGGAAGTAGCCGTCACCGACCGCGGCTGGCAGCTGAAGGTTTTCGAGGACCGTGAGCGGCATCTTCTCGACGGCGCTGTCCGTCGCCTTCGCGGCGGCGCGGCCACCAAGAAGGACCGCCCCTTCGACATCTTCAACGACGTTCAGGACCACGTCCTGGCCGTCGCCGCCGCGCACATCGACCGGGTCACCCTGGAGGCGTTCGTCGCCGGCATCGCGGACACCGCCGACCCGGCGGTCCAGGCGCTCCTCTCCCGCGTCTGTGACCTGTACGCGCTCAGTGTCATCGAGGCCAACAAGGGGTGGTTCCTGGAGCACGGCCGGCTCACACCGGCCCGCTCGAAGGCGATCACCGGCGTGGTGAACGGATTGCTCAAAGAACTGCGCCCGCACATGCGAACGCTCGTGGACGGTTTCGCCATCCCGGACACGTGGTTGCACTGCGCCATCCTGCGGGAGGAACCCCGCAGGCAGGAAACGATGTCCGCCCATGACGCCGCCGGCGACCGGCAGGTGGTACGAGCGTAGGCGGACGCCGTCCCGCTCGCCGATCAATCGGGCGTACCCAACCCCCTGACCTCGGAAGTCCTGGGGTGCGAGCGACGTGATCGTGACCGTGGGCTGCGTAGACGCCCGGGACTCGGCCGGCGGGTTGCCGCAGCGCCCATGCCCGGCGCGTCTCGCGGCTATGAGCGGATGCCCAGCACCTGGCATCGGCGGCCGCGGGCAGTGCGGACCCGCGGCCGCCTTCGGTGTATCGATGCCGGTCGGTACACACACGACTCGCGCGTGCTTCCGCTCCCCGTCGGGAGCGGCCAGGTAGTCCTCCTCATGGTCCAGGAAAAACAGCAGCGAGCCGTCTGCCGGCAGGCCGAAGCCGTCGACTTTCGGCAGCGCCGCACCGTCATCCGGGATACCCAACTCGAGCGCGGCCTGCCCGCCGCGCATCGACAGGTCACAGTCGCTCATTGACGTTGCGTACGCCTCCCTGCGCCGCCGGGAACACCACGGTCGTCGTGAGCACCGTCGCCGAAGACGTTGTTGTCCTGCAGGGTGACCCGAGCCAGGTTGGCGACTGAGGTTTCGTAGCCCGGCTGCGCGTACACCGTGTCACAGATGCTCTTGGGCGGCGCGACCCGTGAGGTCGCGACGGCCTTGCTCGCGTCGGCGATGCTCGCCGGGTCGGCCCGCTCCGAGGCACTGCCGGTCGCCCCTGCCGAAACTCCGGGCTGCGGAGCTCTTGACAGCCACCCGTCAGGAAGATGAATATCTAAGCCACATTAAGTAAAGACGTTTTATAAATCTCCGAGACAGTGAGACTTGGTGATCGCCAGTGCAGGGGACGGCGGATTTCGGCGCCAGGGCCGGGTTGCCGCAGCGAGGGCTGTTCCAGGTGTCCCCGCAGCGGCGCACTCCGCCGGAGCGCACGAAGGCCAGCACGCAGGACAGTCGGGCACACAACCGCTCGCTGGTGCTGGCTCGGCTGTACAACGAGGGCGAGATGAGCCGATCCGAGCTGGCGCGGGCCTCGAAGCTCACGGCCCCGACGATCTCCGCGCTGGTCGCGGAGCTGGAGCAGGACGGCCTGGTGGTCGAGATCGGCCCCCGTCAGGAGGGCCGGGTCGGCAAGCCGGCGAAGCTGGTACGCATCGACGAGGATGGGACGAACGTACTGGTGCTGGACCTGTCGCACAGCGACCGGTTCACCGGTGCGGTGGTCAACCTGCGTGGCGACATCCTGGACCGGGCCGAAGTGGAGCTCGGCGCCTCCCTTGGCGTCGAGGCCTACGAGCTGGTGCTGACACTGGTCCAGAAGCTGTTCGCCCTGGCGCACCGGCGGGTGCTGGGCATCGGGGTTGGCTCACCAGGCATCATCGACGACACCGGTGTCATACGCCATGCCGCGCATCTGGGATGGAGCGACCTACCTCTCGCGCAGCGGCTGACCGAGCGGTTCGGGGTCGCCGCTCACCTGGGCAACGATGTCAACCTGGCTGCGCTGGCGGTCCTGCACGAGCGCGCGAAGGGCGTACAGAACCTGATGGTCGTGACGATCGACCACGGTGTGGGTGCGGGCCTGGTCGTGGGCGGCAAGCTGGTCGAAGGAGAGCAGTTCGCCGCGGGTGAGATAGGGCATGTCACGGTCGATGAGGACGGGGATGCCTGTGTCTGCGGGCGCCGCGGCTGCCTGGACATGCTGATCAGCGCGGCGCACCTGCGAGGTCGCCTGGCGCGTACGGACGAGGCGCAACGCCCCGCGGTGCTCGCGAAAGCCGGAAGGGCACTGGGGGTCGTCCTCGCTCCGATCGTCAGTGTGCTGAACCTCAACGACGTGGTGCTGACCGGTCCGCCCGACCTCATCGAAGGAACTCTGCTGGAGGCGGTGATCGAGACCGCGCAGGCGCGCACGCTTCCGGCCGTCAGCGCCTCACTGCGGATCCGCTCACTGGCCGGTGACACCGACCTGACCCTGATCGGAAGTGCCTGCATGGTGCTGTCGGCGGAACTGGGCGTGCTGTAGTCCGGCGCACCGCTGACGTCCGCATCCTGCACGTCCCGACCTGCCGGCCACCACCGGATTCGGGGCTGCCCTGAACGCTTCGAAGGCCCACCGCTACCGACGCGGGTCCTGGGCGTACGAAGACGAGTACCGCTTTCCCCCAATGTATCTCCCACCCCCCTTTCAGGAGAATCTCGATGAAGCAATCGCGCACCTGCGTCGCCGTCGCGCTGCTACTCGCGGCAACGGCGTCCATGACCGCTTGCGGGGCCGGTTCCGGATCAGCCGGCAGCACCGAGCCGCAGGCCGTGAGCACGGTCAACGGCGCCGGCAAGACCGTCACGGTCTGGGTGATGACCGATGACTACACCACCGAGACCCTCGATGCGATCAACACGGAGTTCACCAAGCAGACCGGCGCCAAGGTCGACGTCCAGGTGCAGGCGTGGGACGGCATCACCACCAAGATCACGACGGCGCTGGCAACCTCGACTCCGCCCGACGTGCTGGACCTGGGCAACACCCAGGTTGCCAGCTTCGCCGCCACCGGAGGCCTCAAGGACCTCACCCCGTACGCCGCGGACCTCAAGCAGGGCCAGACCTGGGTTGCCGGCCTCGCCGACCCGGCCACCGTCGACGGCAACCTCTACGCGGTGCCGGGCTTCGCCGGCGCCCGCGCGGTGATCTACAACAAGACCATGTGGGCCAAGGCCGGCATCACCAGCGCCCCGACCACCTTCGCCGAACTGACCGCCGACCTCGACAAGGTCCGCGCGGCCAACCCGGCTCCGGACTTCTCGCCGTTCTACCTGCCCGGCCAGAGCTGGTACGCGGGCATGCAGTTCGTCTGGGACGCCGGTGGTGACATCGCCACGAGGTCCGGCTCCACCTGGACCGCAGGCCTGGGATCGCCCGCGTCGCAGACCGGGCTGGCCGCCTACAAGTCCTTCCAGAACACGTACTCGGTCCCGGCCTCCCGGACGGTCGACAACGTGTCCCCGGACCAGACCCAGATCTTCGCCGACGGCAAGGCTTCGGCCATGCTGGACACCAACGGCAAGATCGCGATGATCAAGAAGGCCAACCCGAAGATCACCGATGCCGACCTCGGCACGTTCCCCATGCCGGGCTCCTCGGGCAAGACCCAGCCGGTGATGATCGGCGGCTCCGACTGGGGCATCGCCGCCAAGAGCGCCAACGCCGACCTCGCCCTGCAGTGGGTCAAGATCGCCGCCAGCCCCGAGGTCCAGAAAACCTGGGTCGCGGGCCACGACGGCTGGATCCCGAACAGCACCGAGGCCATCAAGGCGGCGGACAGCACCCTGCCCCCGCTGCAGAAGGCGTTCTTCGGCGCGGCGCTGAACTCCAAGGCCACCCCCGCCAGTGCCAACTGGGCCCGGGTCGAGGGGAACAAGGACATCAACACCCTGTTCTCCGCCATCGCCTCGGGCACCAAGACCCCCCAGGACGCGGCCGGCGCGTTCGACGCCGCGGTGGGCAAGGCCCTGAATGCGGCGCAGTGACAGCCCACCCCGCCCGGACCTGGCCGCAGACCGCGGCCCGGCCCGGGCGGGGCGCCCCTCCCCCTCCCCCGCTCTCGGGGCCGCAGCCCTGCCGGTGACCCGCCCGGCCACCACCGGTCGGCCGCGGCGTGAGGATCGGCGAAGCCGAGCGGCCTGGCTGCTGGTCTCCCCCGCCGGGATCGTGCTGCTGGCCTTCACCGTCGCCCCGATCGCCTTCCTGATCTTCACCTCGTTCACCGACTACAGCCAACGGACCCTGTTCACCGGGCGCTATGAGTTCGTCGGAGCCGAGCAGTATTCGACCCTCGTCGTCGATCCGGAATTCTGGTGGGCGCTGCTGCGCAGCGTGCTGTTCACCACGGCCATGGTCGCGGGCAGCATCGTGGTCGGCACGGGCGTGGCCAGGCTGCTGACTCGGCTGACGGCTGTCATGCGTACGGTGGTCACCCTGGTGCTGATCCTGGCCTGGGCGATGCCGACCGTGGCCTCCTCGCTGGTCTGGAAATGGTTGTTCCAGCCCGGTTACGGCGTGATCAACTGGCTGCTGACGCAGACCGGATTGTTCGGCGACCTGACCAACACCGACTGGGCCAACAACCCCTCCCTGGCCTATTTGGCGATCTGGCTGCTCGTGGTGTGGCAGGCGGTGCCGTTCATCGCCCTGACCCTGTACGCGGCGCTGACCCAGATGCCGGCCGAACTGCAGGCGGCCGCCCGCATGGACGGCGCCGGCGAGTGGCGCGTGTGGTGGTCGATCACCCTGCCGTTCCTGCGCCCTACCCTGCTGCTGGTCACCTTGATGTCGGTGATCTGGGACTTCAACGTCTTCAACCAGATCTGGCTGGTCTCCGCCGGCGGACCTGACTCCGCGACCACCACGCTGGGGATCTTTGCCTACCGCACCGCCTTCGTGACCTTCCGCATCGGCCAGGGCGCGGCCCTTTCCGTCATCACCACCGCGATCCTGGTGGCGATCACCGCCTTCTACATCCGCAGCATGCTGCGCTCGGGGGAGGACCTGTGACCAACCGTCGGCCGCGCCGTGATCACGCCGGGAACCCGGTGGGCGGCTGGTGGAACAACACCGCCGCGATCATCTTCAGCCTGATCTGGGTGTTCCCGGTCTACTGGATGGTGAACACCGCCTTCAAACCCCGTTCCGAGGCGATGACCTCGACCCCGCTGTTCGTCCCGAAGGCACCCACGCTCGGCAATTTCGACGCCGCGATCAGCCAGACCGACTTCCTGCTGAACCTGCGCAACAGCCTGATCGTGGTCGGCGGATCGGTCGTACTGGCCCTGGTGCTGGGGATGCTCGCGGCCGCAGCCCTGTCGAGGTTCCGGTTCCGTGGGCGGCGCACCATCATGGTCGCGATCCTGATCTTCCAGATGCTGCCGGGCACGGCCCTGTTGATCCCCACGTTCCTGGTGTTCAACCAGATCGGTCTGCTCGGCACCTTCCTCGGCCTGGTGCTGGCCTACGTCGCGCTGGTGTTGCCGTTCTCGATCTGGGTGATGCGCGGCTTCTTCATCGCGATCCCGGTCGAGGTCGAGGAGGCCGCGCGGATCGACGGCGCCTCGACCTGGCAGATCCTGGTCCGGGTCCTGTTCCCGTTGGTGGTGCCCGGGGTCGTGGCGACGAGCGTCTTCGCGTTCATCACCGCGTGGAACGACTACCTGATCGCCTACACGTTCATGCAGGACCAGGACCACTACACCCTGCCGGTGTGGCTGGCCTCGTTCAGCACACCGCTGACCGGCACCGACTTCGGTGGCCAGATGGCCGGCTCGGTCATCTTCTCGCTGCCCGTGGTGGTCTTCTTCCTCATCATCCAACGCAAGCTGGTGACCGGCATCTCCGCTGGCGCCGTGAAAGGGTGACCCGCTCGATGCCGCTGCCACTTCCCGCCTCGTTCCTGGACGGCGACGGCGTGTTCCAGCTGACCGCCTCCACCGCCATCGACGCCCCCGCCGGCCTCGCCGCCGTCGCGCAGTGGTTGCAGGACGCTCTGCGCCCGGCCACCGGGCTCCCGCTGCCGATCACCGAGGGTCGGGCCGAGCAGGCGATCGTCCTGCGCATCCGCCCGGAGCTGGCCGCCGAGGCGTACCGCCTGGTCTCCGGCCCGGCCGGCACCACGATCGAGGGCGGTGACAGCGCCGGCGTCTTCTACGGCTGCCAGGTGCTGCTGCAACTGCTGCCGCCCGCGATCTACCGCAGATCGCCGGTCGGGCCCGCCCTCTGGGCGGTGCCCGCCGTCACCATCACCGACGCCCCACGCTTCGGCTGGCGCGGAGCGATGCTCGACGTGGCCCGGCACTTCATGCCCAAGCACGACGTGCTGCGGTTCGTCGACCTGCTCGCCATGCACCGGCTGAACACCCTGCACCTGCACCTGTCCGACGACCAGGGCTGGCGGGTCGAGATCCGGCGCCACCCCGCCCTGACCGAGGTTGGGGCGTGGCGCCGCGAGTCCCAGCTCGGCGCCACGCCCGACGCCCCCGGCGACGGGCGCCCGCACGGCGGCTTCTACACCCAGGACGACATCCGGGAGATCGTCGCCTACGCCGCCCAGCGCCACATCACCGTGGTGCCCGAGATCGACCTGCCGGGGCACACCCAGGCCGCCATCGCCGCCTACCCGCAGCTTGGCGTCACCGGGAATGCACTGCAGACCTGGACCCGGTGGGGGATCAACACCAACGTGCTGAACACCGAGGACACCACCGTCGCGTTCTTCTGCGAGGTGATGGACGAGGTGATGGATCTGTTTCCCAGCCCGTACATCGGCATCGGCGGCGACGAGTGCCCGAAGGAGCAGTGGCACACCGACGCGCGTACCCAGGAGCTGATGCGCCTGCGGGGGTTGCGCGACGAGAACGAGTTGCAGTCCTGGTTCATCAGCCGGATCGGCGAGCACGTCGCCGCCCGGGGACGCCGCGTGTTCGGGTGGGACGACATCCTCGAAGGCGACGCGCCGTCCGGGGCCGTGGTGGCCTCCTGGCGGGGCATGACCGGGGCCGTCACCGCGGCCCGGCGCGGCTTCGACGTCGTCTCCTGTCCCGACGACCAGGTCTATCTGGACTACCGCCAGTCCGAGGATCCCCGCGAACCCATCCCCTTCGCCGTCCCGCTCACCCTGCGCGATGCGTACGCCTTCGACCCGGTGCCCGAGGAGCTCACGCCCGACCAGGCGGCACGGGTGCTCGGCGGTCAGGCGAACATCTGGACCGAGCACATGGACGCACCGCGAATCGTCGACTACTACGCCTTCCCGCGGCTGTGCGCCATCGCCGAAGCCCTGTGGAGCCCGAAGGAACGCTCCTACGAGGACTTCCTGCCGCGGCTCGAAGCCCACCTGCGGAGGCTGGACGCCATTGGCGTCGAGTACCGCCCCCACCAGGGACCCCTGCCCTGGCAGACCCGGCCCGGAGTCGACGGCAAACCCGCGACCCGGGACGAATGGGCGACGTTCATCGAGGACCTCGTCGCCGGCATCAAGACCTGAGCGCGCCACCCGGCACGCGAAGGGCGTCATCCCCCGCAAGGACGTCCGAAGATCGGAGAAACGGTGAAACGGATTCCCCCACCCCCGTCCCGCACCACACTCGCGACACTCCTGATCCTTGCTCTGCTGCTCACCCTCGGCGTGATCACCGCACCCGCAGCCAGCGCCGTGGATGCCGGCGGTGCCGTCACCATCGGTGGCAAGTGCCTCGACGACGCCGACTTCGGCACCGCCAACGGCAACGCCATCCAGGTCTTCACCTGCAACGGCTCGGCCGCGCAGAGTTGGACCTGGCGCACCGACGGCACCGTCGCGGTCACGCCGGCCACCGGGACCACCAAATGCCTGGACGTCACGGGAGGTTCGCACGCCACCGGCGCCCTGATCCAGCTGTACGACTGCGTCGCCAACGCCGCGCAGAAGTTCAAGGCGTTGCCCGACGGCACCATCTACAGCGTCCAGTCCGGTAAGTGTCTGGGCGTCGTGGGCGGCTCGATCGTCAACAACGCCCGGGTCGGCCTGGCCCCCTGCGACCCGGCCCAGGCCACGCAGCGATGGACCGCCGCCACCGCCCCCAAGTCGGCGTACACCATCTCCTCCGGCCCGGCCGTCCCCTTCAACAACGCTGACGACACCCCGAGCTTTCCCTACATCGACTCGAACGGTCAGTTCTACTACCAGTCGGCGCACGCGCTCTACGGGGTTAACGACAAGCGCAAATGGTCGTTCTTCACCGGCGCAAACTTCGACAACGTCACCACCGCCGCGATCACCTCGGTGGCCGACAACGCCGACACCACCACGCGCTGCAACACCAGCCCGACCGGGGTGAACGCCACCCCCAGCTCGGGGTACCCCCTGCCGAACTACTGCGACCTGACCGGTGTGTGGGTCGACCCGGACACCGGCTGGTGGTACGGCCTGGTCCACAACGAGTTCACCGGCCAGCCCTTCGGCGACGGCCTGCATTTTGACGCCATCGACTACGCCGTCTCCAAGGACAAGGGCAACACCTGGGCCATCCCGGGCCACGCCCTGACCTCCCCGTACAGCACCACCCGGGGGGACACCGCCGCCTTCCCCCAGTCCACCTACTACTACGGCGACGGCGACCCGCGCCTGTTCGTCGACTACGCCTCGGGATACTTCTACGTCTTCTACGCCACGCGCGCGGTCGGCAAGACCGGCGGCGCCGTGTGGCTGCAGCACGTCGCCCGGGCTCCGATCGCCCAGAAGATGGCCTCCAGTTCCTGGACCAAGTGGTACGACGGCGCCTGGCAGACCCCCGGGGTCGGCGGCGCCGAGAGCAACATCATTCCGGCCGAGGGTCTGGGCAGCGGTTACACCCCGCCGAACAAGGACTATTCCCCCACCGCCACCGGCACCGTGGCGGCGCAGGTCGCCGCCGGCACGATGCCCGACAGCTCCCAACTCGCCGTCATGAACGTGGCCTGGAACGCCTACCTCGGCCTGTACATCGGGACCCCGCAGAACAACGTCGCCCAGAACACCGGCGTCAACACCCCGCTGCACTTCTACGCCACCAGGGACCTTGCCACGCAGCAGTGGTTCGACCTCGGGCTGACCAACGGGAACCTCAACGGGGCGTGGTACCGGTGGTTCCTCGACTCCGGCAACCTGACCAGCTCCACCGTCGTGGGCAAGACGTTCCGGTCCTACTGCGTCGTGGCCTGCTCGACCTACGGCGCCGAGTACACGCCCATCACCCTGCAACCCACCTCGGCATCCGCGCTGCCCACCGCCCCCGTGGCCGCGGGTACCGGTTACCAGATCCTGGCCTCCACCAACCGTTACCTGGTCCAGAACGGCACCACCCTGACGACCAGCGGATCCGGTAGCACGTCGGCATCCCAGCAATGGATGTTCAATGCCACCGGCGACGGCTTCTTCACCGTCACCAACGCGGCCTCCGGCCAAGCGCTCAGCGTCGACTCGAGCAGCAACGCCGGGCGCGCCTGGGCGGCACCGACGACCATGACCACCCTCGGCTCCGGCAGCCCCACAACCGGCCAACAGTGGTATCTGCAGACCGTCGTGCGCAGCCCCGCCACCAGCGGCGCTTCCACGGCTACGGGCACCTACCGGCTCGTCAACCGCTACAGCGGCCTGGCCCTGAGCCTGACCTCCAGCGCACCCGGGGCGGTCACCGCGCCCCAGCGCAACTGGGACAACGCCGGGACAGCGGGTGACACCCGACCGGCAGCGGCCCAGACCCTCAGCTTCTCAGCGGCTGGAGGGAGCAACGGCACCGACCTGGCACTGAACAAGCCCACCACCGCCTCGTCCGTGGAGCCGGGGACCACCTACACCGCGATCCTGGCCACCGACGGCAACCTCAACACGAGGTGGTCCAGTGGCTACTCCGACATCCAATGGCTCCAGGTCGACTTCGGCACCAGCCGCACAATCACCGAGGTGAAACTGTCCTGGGAGGCCGCCTACGCCAAGGCCTTCCAGATCCAGACCTCGACCAACGGCACAAGCTGGTCCACCATCTATTCCACCACCGCCGGCACCGGAGGCGTTCAGGATCTCACCGGCCTGACCGGAGCCGGCCGCTACCTCCGGATCTACACCACCGCCCGGGGGACCGGGTACGGGTACTCTCTGCGATCCTTGCAGGCCTACGGCAGCTGATTACCCGATCGGGGACCGTCGGGCGGTGGTGGCACTGCCACCGCCCGACGACCGCAACCGGCTCGACACCAAGTGCGGGAATACGGGCCAAAGCCGCGGTCAGAGCCTCCACGGCAATCCTTCCCGCGGAGGCTCTGACCACTGTTGGCAGACAGGTTCAGCTATTTCACAGACGAGGGTCCTGCTGAACCTTGAGGGCGTTGAGGATCGGGTCGCCCTCGCCCTTATCGCGGCGAAGCTCGATCTTCAGATCGCCACCGGCGTGCTCGACGGTGACTGTGTTCATGTCCGCGGTCAGCGCACCCACCTTCGCCTGCACGTCGTGGTCGTAGAGCGCGACCTTGCCGTCGACCAGAACATCGAGGACACGCTCGCCGGCCTTGACCTTCTCGATCTCCGCGAAGTCGAGGGCGATTCGGTACGTCCCGGCTGGGGCGTTCCCGAACACGTAGCTGAGCACCCGGCTCATTTATGTTCGTCAGCGCGGGTGGCATGTATTTGGCTATGGGGTTGCCGCCGACATCGCCGGATCAGATTCTTCTCCCTGTCGGAGAGCTGACTGACGATCGCGTGGTTCACACTATTCATCAGAGGCTAAATCCGAATGAGCTAGATAGAAGTCGCTGGATTTTGGGCTGTTGTCCACACGATCTTTGCGGTTCAATCCTCTAGTCAATCAAGGGGAAAGTTCGTCATGTTTGATGATCGATAGCTTGCTTGCCAGGGCGGAGGTCACGCACCGGACACTCTGCGCGCTCTGCTCCCGGCTTGGACGAGCGCCCGCACTTCCTCGGGGCGACCATTGGTCGATCGTCCTCCAGGCTTGATGGTCTCCATCAAACCCGGGACGAGACAATGTGCACGGTCCGCTACATCGGGCTGTTCCTGGAGGACCCCCTAGCGGTTCTCTGTGCAGGTAATCGCGCTGCGCTACCGAAGGGCACGTGGCAGCAGCGCGTCTTGGCGACGGCGGGGCGCAGTGGTGGACGCTGTTCACCGCAGACCGCAAGACCGAGAGCTGCGCAGGCTGGAACAGCGGCTGACCAAGTTGTGTGAGCCAATCGCAGCGGCGAACAGCCGGTCGCGCCGGGCCTGGGGGGCACGCTCGGCTGCATCTCGACGAGGAGCTTCGCTGGTTTGACCTTGACGCTGCGTCAACTTCTAGCATCGGGGCCATGTCGATCACTGTTCTTGACACCTACTCCGCCATGCGGCAGATCCTGCTGGCCCCGGTTGCGGACCGCGTTGACCTGCTGCGTTCGATGCTGGAGGCCAACGCGGGCATGTACCGCTACCACCCAGGCGAGCTCGACCTGGTAGCCGTACATCTCCAATCGTCCGGGTTCCCCATTGACCGCGACGAGGAGCGTTGCCTCGACGCGCTCGAGACCCTGGCGGCGGCCGAGGCCTGGGAGCGGATGCAACGCGCACTCGACAACGCTCTCGCCGTACTGCTGGAGGCTACGCCGGGGCTGGAGGCCCCGGACATCACCGTGCTGTTCGTCCTCGGCGATCCGGGTGACGAACACTTCATGGGTCCCTGCCAAGGATTGACCGGGTTCGGCGGCATCTCGGGCAACATCGCCATCACGTTCTGGCCCTTCCCCGAGAACGTGGAACGGCTGGAGGCCACCGCCGTGCACGAGCTCAATCACAACCTGCGGTGGAGCCCGGGCGGGGTCATGTGGGACCCGATGACCGTCACGGTCGGCGAGCACATCGTCGGCGAGGGCCTGGCCGACGCCTTCGCCCGACAGCTCTACGGCGACGAGCTTGGCCACGCCCGCATCGGCGTGCCGCACCTGCACGACGACGAGGTCTTTGCCAAGGTGCTCACCGGGCTCGACGTGACAGGCATGCAGAACTTCACCGCCTGGGTGCACGGCGACCCCGGCGCGGAGCACCTCGGCGTCGACCCGGTGGGATTGCCGATGGGCGCGGGCTACGCCGCGGGCAACCGGCTGGTCGACACCTACCTGGCGGTGACCGGGCAGACGGCGGCGCAGGCCCTGCTCGCCGACGCCTCGGAGATCATCGCGACCACGCTGCGCCGCGGTTGACAATGGAGTGGACGATCCAGGAGCTCGCGGCGAGGGCTGGCATCACCAGCCGGACCCTGCGTCACTACGACAGTTCCGGGCTCTTGGCCCCATCCCGGGTCGGCGCGAACGGGTACCGCTACTACAACGCCGCCGCGGTCGCCCGGCTTCAGCGGATCCTCCTCATGCGTCGGCTCGGCATGGGCTTGCCAGCCATCGCCGAAGTCTTGGCCGAGGAGGTGGACCCACTCGACGGACTCCGCGCCCACATTGCCGCGTTGGAAGAGGAACGGGACCGCATCGAACAGCAGATCCACTCTGCGCGTCAAACGCTGGAGGCCATACAGGCGGGGGTGGAACCGCGGATGGATGTCATGTTGGCGGGGTTCAACGACCGCTACAAGGACGAGGTGATCTCACGTTGGGGCGAGCGCGCGTTCCAAGTGAGCAACAACTGGTGGCATGGTAAGAGTCTCGAGCAACAGCGGGCCTGGAAGCAGGACACCGAAGACCTCGTTGCGGCATGGATCGCCGCGGTGAAAGCCGGGGATTCGCCGGCATCGGAACACGCTCAGTCACTGGCCGCCCGGCACGTTCAGTGGCTGAGCCAGATCCCGGGCACCCCCACCGCCGAGGGCGACCGGGAGCGCTCAATCGAGATGGTGAACGGCATTGGGGACATGTTCGTCGACGACCCTCGCTTCGCCGCCATGTACGACGACGAGGCGGGGGCGACGTTCGTCCGCGACGCGCTGCAAACGTACGCGCGTACCCGGATGTAGCTCGTGTGGTTCGCAGAAATGACCAGCTGTGAGAGTTCTTCGGCAGCCCCTGATAGCGATCACGTTTCCGCAGGTCGGCGTTCGCAAGAATCCCCTCAGAACGGACGTGTTGTGCGAGGCACTTCTGAGGTCGGAAGGGGCGGGCCTTCTTCATGGTGATTCCTAGCTCGCCGAAGGTGTCGCGCCAGAGGAACGACTTGTAGCAGGAGCCGTTGTCGGTGATGACCCGGCGCACGGTGATGCCGTGGGTGGTGCAGCGCCTTACGTTCCACCGGTGCCGGGTGCGCCGCGGCCGGCTGGACCGGTCAACCATTCCCGCCGGTCCTTCAAGGCGGTAGCGGTCCGCCCACCGCTTCGCCGTGTTCGGGCTGACCTGGAAGCGTTCCGCAGCCCGATGCAGCGGCCATTCATCATCCACCACGCACCGGGCCAGACGCCGCCTGCCGGTCTCCGACAACGGGGCATTAGGTGGGCAAAACCTCCTCGGGTCAGGTGCGACTGTCTGGTAGCTCCACACCTACCCGGGAGGTCCTCACCCTTTCGACATCCCGGACGCGTCACCAACGTCCATGGACAGAACACCTAGGGGGTCAGTCGTCGTCGCTCTTCTTCTTGTCGCGGTCCATGGCCAGGTCGAGCGCGAGGACGCTGCCGATGATGAGCAGCGGGTCGACGCCGGCAGTGACCTGCACGGCGTAGGTGTCCCGGATCGTCAGCCACCGCTTCGAGACCGCGGCCACCTCGGTGCCGTCACGTTCGATCACGTACTCGTGGTCGAGCAGGTCACCCTTCATCTCCAGGTCGTCGGGCCCTGGCACGTCGATGGTGAACTTGTCGCGGAACGGCGTGAGCAGATTCTTGCGGACCTCTGCGGCCTTCTCGCCGCCGATCCGGATCTCGTACGTGGGACGCAGCGCCACCAGGTGCCGGTGCAGCGTGGCGACCTCATGGCCGGAGGCGTCCTCGATGACGACCTTGTTGCGGACGCTGAGCACCTTGCCGTCGACGTGGAAGACCTTGGTGCCGTGCTCGTCGAGCACGTCGAAGTCGTCGCCGATCGAGAAGAACCGCTCCTTGATGACAAACATGATTCGATTCTCCCCCACCTTGCCCGGAAGCGCCGGTCGGCCGGGCGCGACCGCTCGGCACCGCCGCCTTCATGGGTCCACTCCGCAGAAATGACACCTGAGTACGCCGACTCATGCCCGGCCGAGTTGAGCCATCCACGCTGGACCGCATGACGTCGGAGGCGGTCGGCACAGGTCGACGGGGTGGTCCGATCGTGGGATTCCTGGTCCTGGTCTGGGTCTGCGGACTGATCGCGGCGGCCGTGTGGTTGATGGGCATCAGCCTGGAGCAATGGAGCGTCAGCTACGACGACCAGCCCAACGAGCTCGAGAACATCAAACGTCGCGCCAGCCTGGCCCTGCTGATTGCCGCGTTGGTCGCGACGGCCGGGCCGGCCCTCATCGCGCTCGTCGCGTACCACCTGCGGCTCGTACGCACCGCAGTCGTCTTCCTGGTGCTGACCGTTGTGATCGCCGTGCCCGCCGTACCGCTCGCTGCCTCCGCCGGCCGGGGCCTCGATCCGGCGCCGGCAGCGACGACGCCCGGCCCGCCGGGGCACTGCGTGGAACACAGCGGCGGTGACACCCGCTGCCCGGGCGGCTGACCGAACGGTTCCGTCGGACCGGCGTGTCATGGTGCCGCTCACCTCAAGGAAGGCCAGGAGGATGTCGGAATTGCCACGGTTTGGTTGCGGGCACGCGAGGAGGTGGTGCGGTTCACTGCCGACCCAGCCGACCTCTTCGGGGGTCGGTTCCCCTATCGGGAACAGCATGCCGCTCACTATCCGCAGTGGATGGCATTCGAGGCCGTGGCCGAGATTGAACCGGCGTACGCGGTTTTGCAGACCGTTCCCTCACCACTCGGGCACACGACCAGGCAGAAGCGCCCGCGGAGGGAATCGAACCCCCGACACCCAGCTCCGGAAGCTGGTGCTCTGTCCCCTGAGCTACGCGGGCATGCGTGGGAGTGGAGAGATTCGAACTCCCTGAGCGCGAACGCACCGGGTTACAGCCCGGCCCACAGCCACTTGAGCGCCCCGGCGGTCGAGACGATCAGCAGTTCGGCGTCCTCGCGGGTGTACTCGAAGTCCTTCGTCACCTCGTCCTTGTGGCCGGCACCGCTCATGGTCGAGGACCCTGTTCTCGACCATGAATGCCCAACGCTCGTCGAGGCTCCGCTGACGCGGGGCCTTCTCCTTTGGTACGGAGAGCGGCTTCTTCGTGCCGTACGCGTCGGGGACCGGCTCCATAGCCTGGCGGGCTGAGACGATCGCCGGTTCGATGTTGCCCTGCCGTAGCAGTCGTCGTGCTGGGACCGGCCGCACCTCGAATCAGGTTCTGTCGCGGTGACGGCGAGCTTCGATGTCGCGCAGCACGTCCGGGTCCCATTGGCCGGCGTTCCAGTCGTCGCTGGTCGGAGTGGGCGACAGCGGCCACGCCGGGCCTTGGCTGGCGACCGGCGAGCAGTGTCCGGCGACGACTCGGTTGACGTGGGCGATCAACCGCAGGACCCGCGTCCGGCTGTGCAGCACGCCCCCGACCAACGCCGCGGCTCCGAGGGTGCGCAGGGCCGCCTGGCCGAACAGGACGACAGGGGCGGTTCGGTCGGTGGCCAGCCAGGCGATCGCGGCGCTGGAGACGACACAGGCGGGGAAGACGCGCGTGCCCCAGTGGCGGCTGTACGAGCGGCCGGATGAGCCGTGCGCCTCGGCGAGTTGGCGGGTGCCGCGTCCCCAGATCAGCCCGCTGATCACCAGGCCGATGATGGCGACGAACAGGGTGAGGTTGGCCAGGACGAAACCGATCGCTGCGCCGGTGCCGTTCGGGGGCAGCGGCCGGGCCCGGCCGCTCGGGATGCTGCCGAGGACGGCCGCGGCGATCGCGGCCAGGGCGAAGAGGATGGCGAACCCGACTACGAACCAGGTCGCGACGTCCCAACCTGCTGTCCTGGGCGGCGCGGGCGGCGGTGTCGAGGACCGGCACGTGTGGCCTTGGCCGGGATATTCGAGACCGGCTCCGCATTTCACGCAGTGCAAAGTGTTCTCCTGAGCGGCGCGGCCGAGGCTTCGCCAGGCCAGTTGAGCTGGGTATCGCACATCTCGTCGCACGGTGTGAAGGACCCGCCGGATTCGGTGCGTAGAGAATCATGCCCGGTCGGTGCCGGTCCGGCGACCCCGAGTTCCGCGAAACCCTCGCCGACGGACAGTGGCCCGGAAATCGCGGTAGCCGCCGAGCGGGGTCGGAACTGGTCGGTTCGCACCAGACATGCCGCCCAACACGCACTGGTCCAACTGGCCAGAGGCCCGAACCCTGAAGCCCGGCCGAACCGGACGAGGAGCCCGGTCCGTGCTGCTGGCTGTGTCACGCGCTCCACGCCAGCGTGCCAGCGTCGGCAGCCTCGAGACGAACCTGCGATCCGGGTCTCAACGATCCGGGTGGCGTAGCTGCACGCGGCGCAGCAGTTGGGCGTTGAGCGCGACCACGATGGTGGAGGCGGACATCAGCACCGCCCCGACCGCCGGACTCAGGCTCACCCCGGCCCAGGCAAGAACACCGGCGGCCAGAGGCAGAGCGACGACGTTGTAGCCTGCGGCCCAGGCCAAATTCTGGATCATCTTGCGGTAGGAGGCGCGCGAGAGCCGGATGACGCCGGTTACCCCCCGTGGGTCGGAGGAGGCGAGCACCACGCCCGCGGATTCGATGGCGACGTCGGTGCCGGCGCCGATGGCGATGCCGACGTCGGCGCGGGCCAGGGCGGGAGCATCGTTCACGCCGTCGCCGACCATCGCCACCCGCAGCCCTCGGCGTTGCAACTCGCCGACCGCCTCGTCCTTGTCCGCGGGCAACACCTCGGCGAACACCTCGTCCTCGCCGCGCCGGAAGCCCAGTTCGGCGGCGACCGCCTCGGCCACTGGCCGCGCGTCTCCAGTGATCATCACGATCTTACCGATGCCCTGCTGACGCAGCTCGGCGATGGCCTGGCGCGCTTCGGGGCGGACCTGGTCTTCCAGGGCGAGGACTCCGACGACACTGGCCCGTTCGCCCTCCAGGCGCAGCAGGTGCAGCACCGCCGCCCCCCGCCGGGACCACTCGGCCCGGTGCTCGTCGAGGTCAGCGGGCACCGTGGCGTCGAGTTCGCGCAGCAGCGCGGGTCCGCCGACGGCGTAGCTGACGCCGTCGACGTCGGCGCGCACCCCGCGGCCGGTCAGCGACTGGAAACCGGTCCCGGTGCGCCGGGCGCCCTGCTGGGCGGCGGCGGTGACGACGGCCCGCGCGAGGGGGTGCTCGCTGTCGGACTCCACCGCCGCCGCGATGGACAGAATCTCGGTCTCGCTGACGCCGCCGGTGGCGGCGACACCGGCCACAACATGCTCACCGCGGGTCAGGGTGCCGGTCTTGTCGAACAGCACCGCGTCGATGGTGCGCATCCGCTCCAACGCGAGGCGGTCCTTGACCAGGATGCCGCCCTTCGCGGCCACTGCGGTGGACAGGGCGATCACCAGCGGGATGGCCAGGCCGAGCGCGTGCGGGCAGGCGATCACCAGCACCGTGACGGTGCGTACGACGGCCTCGTCGAGGTCGCCGATCAGCGTCCAGACCAGCATGGTGGCGGTGGCGGTGGCGGTGGCGACGTAGAACAGCCAGGCGGCGAACCGGTCGGCGAGGACTTGTGCCCGGCCGCTGGACTGCTGGGCCTGCGCGACCAGGCGTTGGATGCCGGCCAGGGCGGTGTCCTCGCCGACGGCCTCGACCCGCACGCGGATGGCCGCGTCGGTGGCGACGGTGCCGGCTACAACGCGGTCCCCGTGTTCGCGGCCGACCGGCCGCGACTCGCCGGTGATCATCGACTCGTCCAGCTCCGCGCGGCCGTCGATGATGCGCCCGTCAGCCGGCACCCGCCCGCCCGGGCGTACCAGGACGACGTCGCCGACGCGCAGGTCGCTCACCCGCACCCCTTCGGGCTGTCCGTCACCGTCGAGGCGTTCGGCGTCGTCGGGCAGCAGCGCGGCCAGGGCCGACAGGGCGCCCTGGGCCTGGCCGATGGCCTTCATCTCCTGCCAGTGCCCGAGCAGCATGATCGTGACCAGAGCGGCCAGCTCCCACCAGAAGTCCAGGTCGAACGCGCCCAGCGCGGTCGCCGCCGAGGCGACGTACGCGACGGTGATGGCCATCGCGATCAGCAGCATCATCCCCGGCGCCCGCTCGCGGAGCTCCCGCACCGCGCCCTGCAGGAACGGCCACCCGCCGTAGACGAACACCACCGTGCCGAGCACCGGACCCACCCAGTCGGCGCCCGGGAAGTCCAGCCGATAGCCGAACCAGTCCATCACCATGTGACTGGTCGCGACGATCGGCACTGTCAAGACCAGGCTCAGCCAGAACTTACGGCGGAACATCTCCGGGTCGTGCCCGGCGTGCTTGTCATGCCCGCCGTGCCCGGCATGGCTGTCGTGGGTGCCAGGCTGTCCGCCCGGGTCGCCTCGGCGGCTCCGGTGATCACCGTGGCCGCTGTGTCGGTCCACCGCCTCACCCGGGGTCTGCATCCGGTGGTGCTCGTCCTCGTGCGACATCCTCATCGCCTCCTCGCCTCCAGAATACCCCCGGGGGGTATGACAGTCCAGCAGGGCTGGTGCGACACGGCACGGCGGCGTATGCGTCGCCTCAGGCCTTGCAGGACGAGTGGGCGCGGGCGCTGACGGTGACGGGGTCGCAGTACACGGTGCGTACCGGACGTCCCCGTAGCGCGGCCTCACGAACGGCGAGGTCAACCGCGACGAGGCTGCAGTCAGACCCGTCGACTCCGACAAGAGTGGGTGGGCCGGTCATGGTCTGCCGCCGGTGAACGCGTCGGACCTTGGTCGCCATGCCGCTGCGAGTCCACTCTGGCAAGCTGTCCCAGTGATGGTCGGTGATCTGTTGGACGACAGGTATCAGGTCGAGAGCCGTCTCGGCGCTGGTGGCATGTCGGTTGTCTGGCGGGCGTGGGACCGTGTCCTCGAACGTGCGGTGGCCGTCAAGGTCCTGGCCGGCGCGCAGGCCGCCGCCCGAGGCGCACGGCAACGCATCCAGGCTGAGGCCAGGGCCGCAGCGGGCCTCTGGCACCCGCACGTGACGAGTGTGTACGACTATGGCGAGCACACCGATGCCGCCGGCCGTCAAGTCTCGTACGTGGTGATGGAACTGCTGCCCGGCCAGACCCTGTCCCAGCGACTTGCCGCCGGTCCGCTGCCGCCGGCCTCCGCGATGCGGACGTGCGCGCAGGTCGCCGAGGCGCTCGCCGCCGCGCATGAACGCAAACTGGTGCACCGGGACATCAAGCCGTCCAACGTGATGCTGACGCCCGCCGGAGTGAAGGTGGTCGATTTCGGTATCGCCACCACTGTCGGCCGGCCGGAGCTGGAGGCGGACGGACAACTCTTGGGCACCGCGGCCTACCTCGCGCCCGAACGACTCGCCGGTGGCACCGTCCTGCCTGCCTCCGACGTCTATGCGCTGGGACTGTTGCTGTACCGAACGCTGACCAATGAGCTGCCCTGGTCGGCGGAGACCCCCACGCAGATGTTGAGTGCTCACGTGTACGTCGATCCGGCACCGCTGCCTGATATCGAGGGAGTGTCCCCCGAGGTTCACCGTCTCCTCGACCGTTGCCTCGCCAGGGATCCCGCGGATCGGCCGGACGCCGCGGGCGTGGCGACGGCCCTGCACGGTCTGACCGATGAGGCCGAGCGGCGGGTGGAACGGGCGGAGCAGCAGGTGCCCGAGCCGGCACCGACTACCGTCGGTTCCTCTGCCAGTCGGCGTCGCCGCATCCCACCCGCCGTGTTGATCCCCGCTCTGCTGGCGACAGCAGCGACCATTTCGCTCCTGCTCTCCCAGTTCACACCGGTCGATGGCAGATCGGGCGGGGCCGCCACACGTGACGGTGCCACCCCACCCGGCGCCGCCTTCGATGCGTCTGCCACTGAGCCACCTGCACCTCGGCAGACTTCTGCGGAGCCCGCACCATTCCCACGACCAAGCCGCACGCTGGCCGCTCCGGCTGGGCCGGCTGAACCGACGGCCAGAGCCGGTTCCTCGGCCGGCCCTGGCCCTACAACGTCACCCAGTGCCGAGCAGCTGACGGGGCCGTCCAGTGCCGCGCCGGCGCCGACCTCCCCGAAGCCGGGTACACCCCTTCGGGCGCTCGGTGGCGTGGTGACTGTGCTCTGCACCGGCGACCAGGCTCACGTTGTCAACGTCGCTCCTGCCCCGGGCTACAGCCTCAGGGATTACAACTCCGGGCCCGTCAAGGAGATCCAGGTGGTGCTGCTGTCCGCAGGCAACAAGAGCGAGATCAAGGCACGGTGCGAAGACGGTACGCCATTACCGAAGATAAAGGAGAGCCCTCAGCCCTGAGCACCCCGCCATCCGAGCGCGGCGGCGACGACAGTGTGCTGGTCAAGAGGTGACAATGTTGCGCACCAACTCCGGGCCGACCAAGTGACCGGCGGCGCGGCGAGTGTCGCCGTCGAGTTGGGCCGAAGGCACCACCGCCGGTGCGCTCGGTGCAGAGCCGCCCCGACCGCATGACGACTTCCGCCTCGATGGCAGGCCGGCATGATCCAGAGCATGCGCGGACACGGTTTCAGTCGTTGCCGGGTCGGGTTGATCCGGCCCCGACTGTCCGCAGGTGTGCCAGCCCCTGGGCCCAGGACTGGATCAGGGTGGTCTCGTGGTAGGTGATGCCATGTTCGGTGCAGAACTGGCGGACCAGTGGCTGGGCGCGGCGCAGGTTCGGCCGGGGCATGCTGGGGAAGAGGTGGTGTTCGATCTGGTAGTTGAGCCCGCCGAGGAGTGCGTCGAGGAGCCGACCGCCGCGTACGTTGCGGGAGGTGAGGACCTGACGGCGTAGGTAGTCGACGTCGTCGGCTGCGGCCAGGATCGGCATCCCCTTGTGGTTCGGGGCGAAGGAGCTGCCCAGATAGAGGCCGAAGAGTGCCTGATTGACCAGGACGAACACGATTGCCTGCGGGACGCTCAGGACCAAGAACACGACCGCGAGGTAGCCGGCGGAGTGCAGGACGAGCAGTCCGGCCTCCGCTCGTCGGCGCCTGAGTCCGCGGCGGAAGACGACCGCCCGGAAGCTGGCGGCATGCAGATGCAGACCCTCCAGCATCAACAGGGGGAAGAACAGCGCCGCCTGGTGCCGAACGAACAGCGCGCGCAGGCCGCGCTGCGTCGCGGCCTGACCCGGGGTGAAGGACAGCGGAGCCACCACGAGGTCAGGGTCGCGGCCCTCGGTGTTGGGATGTGCGTGGTGGCGATTGTGCTTGTCAACCCACCAGCCGTAACTGATCCCGTTCACCAGGTTGGCACAGACAAAGCCGATCACGTCGTTCGCCCGGCGGGAACGGAAGATCTGCCGATGCCCGGCGTCGTGACCGAGAAACGCCAACTGCGCGAACAGCACTGCGACGCCGGCTGCGGTAGCCGTCTGCCACCACGACGACCCGAGCCGGACGAACACGACGCCCATCAGCGCGAGACCAACCAACACCACCGTCATCCTCGCCGCGTAGCGGCGGGGCCGTCGGTCGAGGAGACCCGCGCCTCGGACCAGGCGGGACAGGTCGGCGTAATCACTGCCACGGTCACTGCGGGCACCAAGATCTGTTTCGCTCACCGTCGCCACTCCTCGTCAGCCACGCCAATCAGCTCACCGACTCCACCGTCAGCCGTGATCGGGGCACGCACTCAAGCGAGGTCCTGCAGAAATCGACAAGCGAACCGCCGCTGATGGCCTCAGTCTTCCTCAAAGCCGCCTCTCGCACGTCGAAAACCAGCCCACGACGCCCCGCACCCGAGTGAGACTCGCTCCATGCGTGTCTGCCGATTAAGCACACGGCTCCGTCGGTCGAGTCCGACAATCAGGACTATGCAGGCACGTTGGATTCAGGGAGCAGTCATGGCACGAAAAAGGAAGCCCACCGCGCGGCGAGCACTCATCCTTGCCTTCGCGGCAGGGGCGCTGACCGGAGCGGCGGGCACGCTCACTCTCCGGCGTCACCGCCAGGAGGGTGACTTCGCAACGGGCGATGTCACCGGCCAGCTCGATGACGTCGCCACTCCATCGCTCGGCGGGCGTATCGAGGCCTCGCCGCAAGGTACGCCTGTCAGATCGCCCGCGGCGCCGCGCAGCTGACCCTCGGCCAGCGTTCGGACCACTCCTCTGCGAGAGAGATGTAAGTACTGATGCCAGAACGACCTAGCGGCACCCCCGGTGCCACTGCTGACACTCCGGTTGCCGAGTTGGTGCAGCGCGCCACCGAACAGATCACCCGGCTGGTGCGCGACGAGTTGACGATGGCGCGGGCGGAGATGACCGCCAAGGGCAAACGCGCCGGTGTCGGCGCCGGGCTACTCGGCGGCGGTGCGATGCTCGGGCTCTTCGCTGGCGCGACGGCCGTCGCCACGATCGTGCTGACCCTGGCCGCGATCATGCCCGACGCCGTGGCCGCCCTGATTGTCACGGTGATCCTTGCCATCGCCGCCGCGATCGCGGCCCGTCGCGGTAAGAAGCAGGTCAGTGCGGCCATGCCCGCCACACCTACAGCTACCAGAGACAGCGTGCGAGCCGACGCCGAGACGATACGCGGCGCAGCAAGTCGGAGGCAGCCATGAGCACGCCAGCCGAGGGCAGCGACCCGGAGCAGACGCGACGGAACATCCAACAGACCCGCGCCGAACTCGGCGAAACCGTGGCCGCACTGACCGCCAAGACCGACGTCAAGACCCGGGCGCGTACCAAGGCCACCACCGCCGTGGGCGGGCTCCGCCAGCGGGTCACCCAGGCCGGCCAGTCGGCGAAGACCACGGCGAGACAGCTGGCCCAAACGATGAGCCAGAAGGCCTCTCAGCGCGCCAAGCCGGTCGCGCAGAAAGCTCAGCAGGCCACCACCGCGATACACGATTCGGCGAGAGCCGGCGCGCAGGCCACCGGCAAGGCCGAGTCGGCCCTGATCACCTCCGCTCGCGCCGCGATCACCAAGATCGGCAGCTCGGTGCGCACGAAACCCGTACCGGTCCTCGCCGTTGCTGGCACTGCGGCCACCCTCGTGGTCATCGCCTCCCGACGCCGCTGGTCCCGATAGGCAGCCCTACGTACGGGCGGGAGCCTCTGGGAGTGGTTGCCGCGCCAGGCACTACCAGTGCCTAACTCGAACCCGTCCCATGTATGGCCCCCCGGGCGGCTCGAGGACAGCCCGTCGCCTGCCAGACGCTGCGCCACCGGCCTCAGAACCTCGGCTTCCCATCAACAGGTAGTGGTGGATCTGGCCGGGGTGGGTTTCATGGATTCCAGCGCACTGGGTGCTGGTGGTGATGGTCAAGGCGATGCGTGATGTCGGCGGCCGGTTGCGCCTTCCGCGGTGCAGCCCGCCGTGCTGGCACGCGCCTGGTCGGCGCCGGCGCTGCTCCGCCGGTCCTCGCTGTGCCCGCCGTGCCAGTCCAGGATGAACAGCGTGGCAGAGTCGGTCCGCTGACCTCGAGCACGGCGTCGGCCAACGCCCGGACGGCCTCACGCGGGTGCAAATGAGGGATCGACCGCAGCATGGTCGGTAGATCCAGGCTGGCGGCGTTGAGCAGCGCGCACACCCCGTTACGCAGGTCGAGACGGCCGAGGATCGTGGTGAGGTAACTGCCGGGTGTCGAGGACGACGTCGTTGCCGCCGCTGTGGGCGGCCCGGTTGATCTCTCCAGCTTGTGCGGAGTGAGGGCGGCGGCCGCGCCCGGCCGACGAGCGCACACATCACCGGATGCGACTACGTGAGTGCATGGCTACTATGGGTCAGCAACCCAGAGGAAGGGGTCGTGCCCGCGTGCGAAGTCCCGTCACCGGAACCGCGCCGACGTCCGCGCCGGACCGATCCGCGCCGCTTGTGGCCGACCGGCTGCGCAGGCTCGCCCAGCGGACGGTGCTGATCGCGGCCGCCGTCGGGGCCGGTTTCCTCGTGGCCGCCCTGTTCCAGGGGCCGGCCGCCGCCGACGGGATGCGCAGCGGATCCGGTGACGAGCCTCATCGGCGGGTCGGCGGGCTGGCCGAGCCGGTCGCGCGGCTCACGGTCGCGGAGCGCCCCAGCCATGAGCGCCAGCAAGCCGCGGGTGCCGACGACCGCCGCCACGATGGGCCCCGCGCACCGCTGGCAGGAACCATCGGTGCCATCGTCGGCCCCCTCGACGCGACACCCTCGACGGGACCTCGACGGCCGACGGGCGCGTCGCCCGTGTCCGTGCCGCTGCCCCGTGTCGGCGCACCCGACGCGGCGGAGCGCGAAAGGCTTCGGCCGGCCTCCGTGGCTCGCGCGGCTCATCGTCCAGCTCAACGTGCCGACCCGTCACGGCGGGCCGCTGATCCACCGCGACAGCCAGCCATCGCCGCGCCCGACCTACCCGCGGTGCGCGGGCCGGCCGATTCGCCGACGGTGGGCCTGATCGCCGCCCCGCTGCCGTACGTCGTCGACATCCTGAGCACAGTGCCGATCCGGCCCGTCGTCGTGGCGCTTCTCCGCGTCGTCGATGCCGCTCTACCACCCGCTCTCGGCGCGGTGATCGTTCCGGCGGCGACACCTCCACTGCCCGCTCCCCCAGCGCTCGGGCCGGCCGTCGTGCCGGTGACCGACCCGGCCCTCGTACCGACAGTGCCAACGCCACCGACGGATTCGGCGCTGGCGCCCGTACCCGCCGCAGCGCAGCCGACCCCGGCCGCGCCACCCCCGATGTCCCTCGTCGGACCTGCGCCTCCCACGGCCTCGACGGGGCACCTCGCCGCACGCCCCGGTCCGGTGGCCGCCGGGGCCGACCTTCCGGGCCGACCCGTCGCGCCCGTCGACCAGGATGCCGCAGGTGTCGACGATCGATCGACGCCCGGGCCCGGGCTGGTCCGGCCGGTCGACCGGCAGTCGCACCTGGGTGCTGGGCAGCCCGGCGATTTCGTGCCGCTTCTCGTCGAGAGCCGAACTCCGTCTGCGATCGCCCGTCCAGGCTGAGCCGGGTCGACCGACCCCGGGTGGCTGGCCCTCGTGGCCCATTCCACCCGCCGGCCTGGTCAATCGGAGCCCGTGCCCGCCCCCCGTGACGGTGCTGCGGGCCGACGCCTATCCGTCTGTCGCGCACAACCGCCCCGGCCAACCCGTGGATGTTCCGGGACCGGTGGCCGTCGTGCCGCGTACCTGAGATCGGAGAAACGTGGTGATCCACGTTGTCGTCGCTGAGGACATGGGTTTGCTCCGCGGGGCACTCTGCGCCGCGCTGTCACGTGAGGAGGACATGGAGGTGGTCGCCGACGTCGAGAGTGTTGGCGAGCTGTTGACGGTGGTCCGGCGGTGCCGACCGCAGGTGGTGGTGCTGGCACTGACGCCGGAACTGCCCAACCCGGTGGAGGTGGTCGCGCTGATCGGCGTCGAGGCGCCGCACGCCGCCGTGCTGGCGATGAGCCCTCGGTGGAGCCCAACCCTGGTGGAGGCGGCGCTGGCGGCCGGCGCGCGCGGCCTGGTCGGGAAGGACAGCACGTTGGCGGAGTTGGTGCGGGCGATCCGCGCGCTCGCCGCCGGGGAGCGGGCGATCGACCCGGCCGCCGCGGTGGCGGTGCTGAGTCCACCGGAGATCCCGTTGACGCCTCGGGAAATGGACGTGCTGCGGATGGCGGCCGAGGGTCTGCCCCTGAAGGAGATCGCCGTCCGTCTATATCTGGCACATGGGACGGTGCGCAACCATCTGTCGGTGATCCTACGCAAGACCGGGGCTCGCAACCGACTGGAGGCGGTGTGGCGCGCGCGGTGTAACGGCTGGTTGTAGCCGTCGGGGGGCGGGCCCGGCGCATGTGTCCGGCCCGCCCCGTCGCCATGCGAACCCGCCGCAACCGTGTTTGAATGTTGACGTTCTGTGATCGCCATCGGAGTGCGGGAAGGTTCATCGTGATCCGTACCCTGCTCGCTTTGGACGGCACCCTGGTTCTGGGCGCGCTGTCGCTCGTCCTCGCCGCCGAGGAGGACATCCGTGTCGTGGCGGAGGTGGATCGCGGCGACGCGGTCTCCGCAGCCGTCCGCGCCCAACGCCCCGACGTGGTGGTGGCCGACCTCGATTTTTTCGAGGGAGTCGATCCCGGCCGCCTCGGCCCGTGCCCCGTCCTGGTGCTGGCCCACCCGCGTCGGGCCCGGCGACTGCGAGGCATGTTCTGCCCGACCAGGACGGTCGGCATCCTGCGCAGCGATGTCGCCCCCCAGCGGGTCATCGACGGGATCCGCCGGCTCGCCCGCCGGGAGCCCGTGCTCGACGCCGATCTCGTCGTCGCGGCGCTGCGCTCGGACGGCCCACTGACCGACCGCGAAACGGAGGTGTTGAGGCTGACGGCGGCGGGGGCGCCGGTCGCGGAGGTGGCGGTGTCGCTCGGGCTCACCCGTGGCACCGTCCGCAACCACCTCGGTCGGATCGCCCGCAAGGTGGGCGCGCGTACCCGGGTGGAGGCCGTGCGGATGGCAGGCGAGGCGGGCTGGATCTGACCGGCGCCGTCCGCTCGGGCGCGGGGCTCAGCCGTGCCGCGCCGACGCCGCCCGGGACGGCACCACCGAGTCGTCCCAGCAGCCGACGAGCGACCGGTAGGTGGCCGAGCGGGCCATCAACTGCTCGTGCGTCCCCACCACGGGCTCGTCGCCGTCGAGAACCAGCACCCGACCGGCCCGCAGCGCCGAACTGATCCGGTGCGCGATCACCACGAGGCTGCCGGGTCGTCGGGCGAAGGCGGCCTCGACCGTCGCCTCCAGCGCCGGGTCGAGGTGACAGGTCGCCTCGTCGAGGACCACTAGCGGGGCGGGTGCCAGCCAGGCGCGGACGGCCGCGATGAGCTGCCGCTCGCCGGCGGAGAGCAGAGCCGGCGCGACCGGCGCGTCCAGGCCGCCCAGGCGGGTCGCCAGGGGTCCCGCACCGAGCGCGTCGAGGGCGACCTCCAGCGTGTGGTCGTCGGCGTCCGGCCGGAGGTAGCGGAGGTTGTCGGCGAGACTGCCGGTGAAGACGTACGCCTCCTGGGGCACCAGCACCCGCATCCGGGCGAGAACGGCCGGCTCGATCTGGGCGACAGTGGCGCCGGCCAGGTGGACCGTTCCTGCCTGCGGCGGCACCAGACCGGTCATCAGGACGGCCAGTGTGGACTTGCCCGCACCGCTCGGGCCCACCACGGCGAGATGGTCCCTGTCGGCCAGTGTCAGCGTGAAGTTTTGCAGGACGGGCCGGGCGCGCGGGCCGTAGCCGAAGGTCAGTCCCCGGACCTCGACGGCTGGCGAGCGGTCGGCCGGACCGGTGGGCGGCCGGGAGTGGGGTGTCCGGGTGGCGGGGCCCGACGGGTGCTGGTCGTCGGACAGCGGATAGGTACGCAGGATGTTCTCCAGGGTGACCGCGTAGCGGAGCCCGCCGCCGCCGAGGCCCTGCACCAGGGTGTGCAGGGCGGGTTGCAGGCCGGTGGAGACGTAGATCAGCGCGCCCAGCACCGCGCCAGCGGTCAGGCCACGCTCGACCAGCCACGGGGCGGCCAACATCAGCACCAGCAACGGCAGCCAGCCGCCGATGCCGAGGCTGAGACTACGGATCGCCGCCATCCGGGCGAGCATGCGTTCGGCGGCGGCCTGCGCCGACACCCAGCGTTCGACGTCGGCCGTCACGCGTGTCTGGGCGCCGCAGGCCAGCACGTCGCGGTGACCGGCCAGCGCGGCCGCCGCCGACTGGCCGAGCTGCTCACCGGCCCGGACGTACGCGCGCTGGTGCGTGACCATGGCCGGCAGCGCGGCGAGGAACACGACCAGGCCGGCGACCAGCGGCGCGGCGGCCAGCGCCGCCACCACCGGCGCCAGGGCGAGCAGGCCGAGCAGGGCCGCGCCAGCGGAGAAGAAGAAACCGCGGGTCACCATCAGCAGACCGGCGAAGGTGTCGCGGACGATCTCCATCTGGTGGGTCAGCCGGGTCACGGCGGCGCTGTCCGGGCGACCACCCGCCCGGGTGGCGTCGCGTAGCGCACCCCGGACCACCTGAGCGGCCACATCGTCACGGAACGGCTCGACCACGGCGCCGAGGCTCCGGTACGTTCGACCGGTGGCCGCCGCGCCGACCACCACGACCACGGCCAGGGCCCCCAACCAGGCCAGGCCGTTGAGGAGACGTCCGGCCAGAAAACCCTCATCGACGGCGCGAGCGACCAGATAGCCGGCGAGCAGCGCGGGCAGCGACTCGACAAGCGACCAGCCGCCGAGCCCGGCGAGCTCCCGCCGGCGGGCCCGCAGTGCCCGCCAGGTCACACGGCGTACGCCAGCACGGCTCACAACCCACCGCCGGCCGGCTGGAAGACGGCCCTGTAGTCCGGGTCGGCCCAGAGTTGCCGGTGCGGTGCCAGGCCGCGCAGCCGTCCGCCGTCCAGCCAGGCGACGAGGTCGGCCGCCGCAGCCGCCGCGGTCCGGTGGGTGACCACCAGTCGGGTACGCTCCCCGGCGCGCCCGAGCACCGCTTCGGTGATCCGGTGTTCGGTCGCGGTGTCGAGGCTGGACGTCGCGTCGTCCAGGATGAGCAGCCGTTCGGCGGCGAACGCTCTGGCCAGGCCGAGGCGTTGGGCCTCGCCCCCGGAGAGCGGTGTGTCCACCAGGGGGGTGCGGTAGCCGCCGGGCAGGCGGTCGATCACGTCGGCGACCGCCGCCATCCGGGCCGCCCGCAGAACCGCCGGCGTGGCCGGGCTCCGATCGACCGGTGGCGCCGCGGAGTCGGCCGGCAGCGCCAGACCGATCGCGTCGTGGACGGTCGCGCCGATCAGCACCGGCCGGTCGAAGGCGTAGCCGACGGCTCGGCGCAGCGCCACCCCGTCGAGGTCCCGCAGCGGCACACCATCCAGTCGCACCTCACCGCCGTCGGGGTCGTGCAGCCGTCCCGCCACGGCAGCCAGAGTCGACTTGCCGGCACCGGACGCTCCGACGACTGCCACGGTGGCGCCGGCCGGCACGTCCAGGTCGATGCCGTCCAGGATGGGCCGGCCGTCGTCGGCGTGCACGCACACCCCCCGCAGTCGCAGGGCGCCGCCGCCGGGTGGAAGGGGCCGATCGCCCGCCGGCGTGGCGGGCTGCGTCAGCAGCTCGGCGACCCGGTGTGCTCCCGCGCGGCTGCGGACCAGGTGATTCAGGGTGGCGAGCACTCCACCGAGCCCGGCGCCCATGGCCGCGTATCGGACCGCGGCGACGAGTTGCCCCGGCGTGAGCCAGCCCGCGGTCAGGGCGTATCCGCCGACCGCTATGACGCTCAGGTTCAGCAGCGGCGCGACGGCCGAGGTGCGTGCACTCGCCCGGGCCAGCAGTTCCCAGGTGCGCCGGCCGTGCAGGCCCAACTCCGGCAGGGCCGCCAGCACCCGGTCCTCCTCGCGATGGGTGGTGCCGGCGGCGGCGATGGTCCGCGCACCGGTCAGCGATTCCAGCAGTCGACCGGCGATGCTGCCGAGCACCCGTTGGTACCCGGCGGTCGCGGCGGAGGCGTCGGCCACGAAGGCGCGCATGAGGACGGTGAGCAGGCCGAGGCCGACGAGCATGGTGACGCCCAGGACCGGTTCCATGATGGCGAGCGCGACGACGCTGCCGAGCGGCGGAAGCACCGCCACGATGGCCAAGACCACGGCGTTGCCGGCCTGTCCCGCGTCGGCGGCCTGGCCGACCAACCGGCCGACGAGATCACCCACCGGGTGCCGGCGGGTGGCGCGGACGTCTAAGGCGAACAGGTGACGCAGCAGGTGTCGGCGCAGTCCGGCGGTAGCGCGTGCCGCGCCGAACCCGCTGGCCAGGTCCGTAAGGGTGTCGACGCAGATGAGGACGACGACCAGGCCACAGGCGGACACCGCCCACCAGCCGGAGCCGCCGGCGAGGGCGGCGTCGACGGCGCGGCCGAGGGCCGCGGGCAGCAACAGTTCGGCGGCAGCGCCGAGAAGCGCGACCGCCGCGAGTCCCCCGGTCCAGCCGCCGCCCGCCCGGACCGTCTGCCGGAGCAGCCTGTCCCCCATGGCGAACGTCGGCATCGGTCCTCCCGTTGGTACGCGGATGCCCTGGGTGGGCACGTCTACCCACCCAGGGCCCCACGTGTCCGTGGATCAGTTGCAGGTCGTGACGGAGAGCGAGCTGTCGCCGCAGAGCAGCAGGCTCGCCCGGCTACCGCCACCCGTGCGGTCGGCCGGAGCCATCTCCAGGCCCTGGAGGTCCAGAAGCGCCATGTCGTTCACCTCCCTTCCATCCGTTCGCCGATCAGGTCGCCCCCGCTGTCGCGAGGGAGTCTCTTCGCGCCCGGCAGGGGCGCGAGGAAGGGCAGCACCGGCGGCTGGTCGTGCTGCGCGCTGGCCAGCGCGTACAGCACGCCAGCGGTGCCGGTGCCGAAGTCCATGGAGAGCCTCAGCAACTGCTCACCGGGGAACGCGGTCCCCTCCCGGTAGGGCAGCGCGTGCCAGGTCAGCCGATCCAGCTGCGCGCCGAGTTCCCGGCGGTCGGCGTCGTCGGCCGAGGCGGCGAGGTAGGCGATGATGCCGGCCCGGCCGGCGAAGAGCCCGGACTGTGCGTAGAACGGTGACCGCGCCGCCCGGCGGACTCCCGCGCTCGCCGCGGCGAACCGGTCGTCGGCGCGGTGGCGCAGGTACTGGTCGAGGACCAGCCCGATACCGACGCTGCCGTGCGCCAGGTACGGCATGGTGCGCCAGCCCTCGTTGACCTCCAGGGCACCGTCCGGGCGCAGCACACACCGGCGCAGATCCTGGCGCAGCGCCGTGGCGGCGTGCCCCAACAGCTCGTCGTCGCCGCTGAGTTCGTAGAGCCGCAACAGCATCAGCGCCGGTCCGGTCCGGCCGCGCAGCAGCCCGGCGTACGGGTTACGTCCGCCGCTGATGTCCGGGCCCGGGTCGTCGACCAGTTGCCCGATCACTCGCTCAGCGGTCCGCCACGCGGCGTCGCGCAACGACACCTCCCCGGTACGCGCGGCCAACTCGGCCAGGTTGAGCGCGATCCCGGACAGTCCGCTCGCCAGGCTGTGGTCGAGCCCGTCCAAGGGTTCCCGCAGGCAGATGTCGACAACGTCCAGCGCGTCCTGCCGGCGTCCGAGGTGAACGAGCGCGTAGGCGACGCCGTGCAGCCCGTCGTAGAAGCCGCAGCGGGTGCCAGACGGGGGCGCTGTCGCCCGCCGCACCAGCCAGTCCTCGTGCTCGGGCCACCGCCCGGCACCGCTCTTGTCGAGCGCGTACAGCACTCCCGCCGCCCCGTGGGCGAGGTTGAGGCCGCCGCTGCGGAACTGTTCGATGTCACCGGGAAAGAGCCGGTCGTTCCGCTCGGGGGTGGCGCTGGCCATGATCGCCGTCGTCAGCCGGTCCCGCATGGTGCGCCAGTCGTCCGCGCCAAGGGCCGCTCGCGGGTCCGGGGTGACCCGCGGGTCACCGGTGATCTCCTCGACCGCCGGGTCGAGGAAGGACCTCGGCACCGGGAAGTTCGCGGCGATGATGTCGGCCAGATGGGTCACCTTCGCCGGGGCGAGCCGGACCAGCTGGGTCAGTGGCAGGAACAGCGCCAACCGCAGGCACGCCAGGGCGTACCGGTCGACCGCCGGCCCGGTCCGGTCCCTCGGTGCCGCGAAGCCCTGGTTGCGCAGCCCGGGTCGGCGGTGCCCGGCAATCGGGGCGGCCACCTCGAAGTCGACCAGGGCGACCCGGTCGTCCGGCCGGATCATGATGTTGAACAGGTGCAGGTCCCCGTAGACCAGGCCGCGCTCGTGGATCGCCGCGACGACGGATTCGACCTGCTCGTAGATCTTGCGGGCCCATCGGGCGTACGCCGCCCGGTCACCGTCCGTCGCGTCGGCGTCGATCAGCGGGTACCGGTCGACCAGCACCTTGTTCAACGGTCGGCCCTCGATGAACTCGAGCGCGAGAAACCGGTGCTCGCCGAGGACGAACTCGTCGTGCACCCGCGGCACCTGCGGCAGGTCGGCGAGTTGCCGCAGAGCCTCCGCCTCGCGGGCCAGCCGGGCGACGGCGTCGGTACCGTCGGCGTCCAGGCCGGCGTGCGGTCGGGCCTCCTTCAGCACCACCTCGGTGTCGGTGCGCAGGTCCCTGCCCACGTACAGCCCGCCGCCGTTCGAAAAGTGGATCACTCGCTCGATCCGGTACGGCACCTGGTCCGTGCTGGTTCCGCTCCGGGCGGCCAGGTGGGGGCCGAGGAAGTCGGGCAGGGTGACCCAGGACGGTACGTGAAAGACGGGCTCACGGCGGTCCGGCACCAGCGTGCCGGAGTCGTCCTCGATCGCCGGCACCACCTGACCGTCGGAAGAGTGGCAGTAGCGGGCGGCGAAGCCGCCGTAGCGCACGTAGACCGGTCCGGTGCCGTAGCGGAGATCACTGAGGATGTACGGCCCAAGCTCGCCGGTCAGCAGTTCGTCGAGCTCCTTGCAGGCCAGTTCCAGCTCCGCGTCGTCGCGGGGATAGACCGTGATGAACTTGCCACTGGCGGCTCGGGCGGCGTACTTGGAGTTGCGCAGCAGCAGCGTGCGGGGTCCGCGCAGGAACTTGAAGGACAGGCCGCGAGGGACGCAGTAGTTCCAGACGGCGTCCAGCACCCGCTCGGCGTTCGCCAGACCCGCCGACACATGAATCTTCCAGCCCTGCTGCGGCAGCGAGCCGCCGTCGGGCGCATAGATCAGCCAGTCGTCGAGCGGCTCGCGGCGCCAGCCGGTCGGCATCGGTCGTTCGGCGGCCGGGAAGACGGGCTGCGCGACGGCGCTGCCGAGCGAGTCGTAGAACAGCCGATCTGCGGCGCAGTAGCTGTCGTAACGTTCGTCCACCGTCCCGCCGCCCCTCGAACTCGGCCGGCTGTTGTTCCGGCGTTGAATCGAGTCTCATCGACAGGACGTGGCGGGCTCCAGTGCGCTTAGTCACCACGTTCGATGCGGGGCGCACAGGTACTCATGACAAAAGTCAGACCCGCACGGCCGCAGTCAGGTCGTGTCGGCGGAGCGGTACCGCCGTCAGAACGCTCCTGTTCATCGAGATTGCCCTGCACCTACACGGAGGCGTCCAACAGCGGGCCGAGTTGTTCCCGGAAGATTCCGGTGCCCTCGACCCAGGCGAAGTCAACGCCCGGGCTGGGGAACCGCCACGAGGTCCCTCAACCGCCCACGAGCGCGTCGTACACCTTGGCGAACCGCGCGCGCCGTCCCGCGTAGTGCTCGACGTGCGCGGGCCGGGGCTCGTACGTCGCTCCGGTGGCCCGGGGAGCGCGCGGGACGTCCGGTGCCAGCACGTCGAGCGCGAGCAGTGCCGTGCCACGCTGCGTCGCGCGCCGCCGGGTCACATGCGTGACGGGTCGCCCGAGCACGTCAGCAAGGATCTGGAGCCATTCAGGGTGGTCGTTGCTGACCCGTCCCGCCGCCGCGACCTCCACGACCTGCGGGGCGGCTGGGTGCAGTTCGTCGGCGACGCGCGCGTAGGTCATGGCCACGCCCTCGACGATCCCGCGGAACAGGGCGTCGGCGTCCGTGGCCGCCGACACCCCGCCGAACACGGCGCGTGCCCCACCGACCCAGCCGGGCGCGCGTTCGCCGGTGAGGTACGGCAGCACCAGCGGTGTGGCGTGGCTCGGCGGCGCGGTGAGGGCGACAGCGAGCGCAGAGCTGAGGCGCAACGTACCCTGCGCCCAACTGACGGCACGACCGACATCGTTGATCGCCCCGCCGAGCAGCGTGCGCCCTGCGTCGACCCGATAGTTCCAGAGCCCGGTCGGCAGGGGATCGGCAGGGCCGTCGAGCAGCACCCGTAGCGCACCGCTGGTCGCTGTCGCTGCGGTGAGCACTGTCGTGTCGGTCGCCCCGGACCCGATGTTGCTGGCGAAGCCGTCGGTGATGACAGGGAACCACGCGGCCCGAGCGAGGGCGGGCCAGCGCGCCGGGGCCGCGGAAGGTGCCGGCTCGGTCATGTCCCGCGGCGGGGAAAGCTGCTCGGGGTCGATGCCTACGGCAGCGAGCAGCTCGGCGTCGAGCCCGCCGGTGCGACGGTCGAGCAGGCCGGTCCACGCCACCGTGGACGTTCCGGCGAGCGGGTACCCGACCAGCCGAGCCAGGACGTACTCGCCCAGGGACCACCAGGCCGCGGCCGTAGCGACGACGCGGGGCTGCGCAGCCGCGAGCCAACGCAGGCGCGGGGCGTGGTAGCTCGTGTGCAGGCGGGCGCCGGTGCGCTGCTGCACCGCCTGCTCGTCGAGTTCCTCCCGCAACGCCGTGACCGCGTCGGCGCTGCGGGAGTCGGCATAGGTCAGGCACGGGGTGAGCGCGCGTCCGGCGGCGTCGACCGCGATCAGAGAGGCGGCGAAGGTGTCCATCGCGACGCCGGCGATGCGGGTCCCGAGCCGCAGGTCCCCGGTCACCGCGTCGAGGACCTGCTCGACCTCCCCGGTCACCTGATCGGGGTCGATGACCGAGGTGCCGTCAGGCGCGACCGTGAAGGCGTGCGGCACCTTGTACTGCAGGCCGCGGACCCGCCGGCCCGACGCGTCGTGCACGCCGCCCCGGGTGGCGGTGGAACCGATGTCCACCGCGAGGACCAGCGGGTCCAACGCCGAGTCGAGGGCGACGTCGTCGTCGGTCCGAGTCATCGTTGTCCTCGTCATTGTCGGCGCGAATCTCCGGCAAGATTAGCCAACCCTAGGCCAGGACGCCCGTCGTGGCCTGGTCAGGACACGACGCGACCGCCGCTTCACGCCAAGCTCGGGAAGCCTCGGTTGTGACGTGACTCTGGCAGCCAGGGCCAGTTGACAGTTTCTGGGCGACAATCCATGGGCCGGTGCAGGAGAGGATGAGCGTGAGTAGTTTGGAGTCGCTGCGGCAGTTGCTGCAGCAGTCACACCATGCGCGTCCGGATGATCTGCCGGAAATGGCGATGCGCGCGGCGCCTCTGCTGGACGCGCGTGCCCTGGTGATCTACCTGGTGGACCATCAGCAGCGGTTGCTGCTTCCGCTGCTGGGCGGCAGCGCGCCGGACCGCGTACCGATCGACATTGACGGCACCCTCGCCGGACGAGCGTTCAGCACCGCGTCGACCTGCGTCGGCGCCAGCGGCGAGGACGGTGTGCGGGTGTGGGTGCCGGTGGTCGACGGCAGCGAACGCATGGGCGTGCTGGAAGTTGTCGCCGACGGCCCGCTGGCTGACGACAGCGTTGACGATTGCGCCGCTGTCGCGTCCCTCCTCGCCGAGCTGGTGGTGACGCGAAGTTCGTACAGCGACACGATCGAGCGGCTCCGGCGCCGGGCACCGATGCAGCTGGCCGCGGAGATGTTGCGTGCGCAGCTGCCGCCGTTGACGTTCTCGACCGGGCATCTGATCATCAGCGGCATCCTCGAACCGTGCTACGACGTGGGCGGTGACGCGTTCGACTACGCGGTCAACGGTGACACCGCGCACTTGGCGTTGTTCGACGCGGCCGGTCATGGCTCCATTGGCGGGATGCGGGCCGTGGTGCTCGCTTCCATCGCCCTCGCCGCCTACCGCAACGCCCGGCGCACCGGCCTGGACCTGACCGCCACTTACCATCACATCGATGCTGCAGTGCGCGACCACGACCGGTACGGGATGATCACGGCAGTGCTCGCCGAGCTCGACCAGCGCACCGGAATCCTGCAGGTCATCTCCGCCGGCCACCCGAGTGGGATCGTGCTGCGCGACGGCCACGTCGTCAAGGTTCTGCCCACCCCGACCGCCCTTCCGGTCACCCTCGGTGACCGACGCCCGCCGGTGGTCGTCGAGGAAGCCCTCGAACCCGGCGACCAGGTACTGCTGTACACCGACGGCATCATCGAAGCCCGCACATCCGACGGCGAGACGTTCGGAATGGAACGGCTCGTCGAGTTCGCCACCAGAGCAGTCGCCGATCAACTGCCCCTGCCCGAGACCGCCCGCCGACTCGTGCACGCCATCCTCGACCATCAGGACGACCGCCTGCAGGACGACGCCACCGTCCTGCTCGCCGAATGGCGCAGCCCCGCACCCCCACACTCGGACCAGGAAACGATCAACGCACCGACCCACCATCCACTACAAACGCAGTCGTAACCTCATCGAGCGAGCGGGCCCGGGTGTGCGCCTGAACGTCTGGCAGGACGGGTGAACCTGCTGCCGATGCCCCGCGGAGGTGTGAGCTGGCAGCACTACGGATGCCTACACCGGCGGAGCCCTGGCCGAGCTCGCTGGCAGGGCCGGAGGCCATCGCCCGTACCGCCCGGGAGACTCAGGCCACCGACCTGTCGCAGCGCATTCAGCTCAATGGGCCTCGCGACGAACTGCGCTACAGCTGCTGCCCGGCGTGAGCACCAGTTGAACGACGACCTGAGCGGAGTGGCGAGGGTGATCGAGCGCGACGGAGTGCGGTTTGTGTCCCTACTACTTCCGCGGGCGGTTACGGCGGTGGTGGACGAGCAGCGCGACCGCGCAGAGCACCGCCACCAGGCCGAACGCCGAGCTGATCCACTGGTTGTCCGCCGCGGTCGACAGCACCACGTTGGCCGCCGCGCTGATGAAGAGCACCAGCCACAGCAGCGGGCGTAGCAGGCCGCCCGGCTTCTTCGGTGCGGCGACCGGCGCCTCGGTGATGCGGTACGGATCGGTCATGACTGCCTCCTTGGGTGAACGTTTCTCGATGCCGTCAACGCTAGGCGGGGCGCGCGGCGGGGACGATCCCGCCAGCTCGACGACCGTGGTACAGCAGGCTGTACCTTCCGCGCCAGGCGTTGCCGGGCGCGGCCCGTGGTGGCCTATGTTGGCGGGGGGAGGTGGGTCGATGGCGTACGTGCGGGGCCGGGTTCGCGCCTCGGTCGACGCCCTGGAGCACCTGGTCGGAGGGCTGGGCACGGCCACGCTGGCGCTGGGCGCGCTGCTCTGGGCGGCGATCGTGGCGGTGACCTGCTTGGGCGGGGTGGGGCTGCTGGCGGCGCCCGGCGCGTTGCGGGCGGTGCGCTGGGTGGCCGACCGTGAGCGGGCCCGGCTGTCCCGCTGGGGCGAGCCGATCCCCACGCCGGGGCCGGTGCCGACCGGTTTGCGGACGGCGATGCGGGATCCGTTCGTGCGCCGGGAGCTCGGCTGGGTCGCGCTGTACTCACTCATCGGCCTGGTGACCGGGCTGGTCGGCCTCGCGCTGCCGCTCTATGCGGTGCAGGACGCCACCTTCCCGCTGTGGTACCGGCTGGTCCCCCCCGACGCCGCGCCGGGGATCGTCTGGTGGCGCATCGACGGCTTGTCCGATGCACTCGCGGTCGGGTTGCTCGGGGTGGGCTGGCTGGCCGCCGCGATCTGGTTCAGCCCGGTCCTGGCCCGTCTCCAGGCGTGGCCGGGCCGGTTGCTGCTGCCTCCGCCGCCGGGCGTCGACCTGTCGCTGCGGGTGGCCGAGCTGACCGCCACCCGCGCTGCGGCGCTGGACGCCCACGCTGTCGAACTGCGCCGGATCGAGCGGTCGCTGCACGACGGCACCCAGAACCGGTTGGTGGCGGTCAACGTGTTGCTGGGTGCCGCGCGGCGGGCCGTGCGCCGCAATCCGGATCGCGCCGACGAGATCCTCGGGCAGGCGCAGGACGCTGCGGAACAGGCACTGGGCGAGCTGCGTACGGTGGTGCGCGGGATCCTGCCGCCCGTGCTGGACGACCGGGGTCTCGCGGGCGCGTTGGCGGGCCTGGCCGGCAGCTGCGTGGTGCCCTGCCGACTCGAGGTGGACGTGGCTGTGCGGTGCGCGGCCTCGGTCGAGGCCACCGCGTACTTCGTGGTGGCGGAGGCGCTGACCAACGTCGTCCGGCACAGCGGTGCGAGCCGAGTGGACGTGGCCGTGCGCCGCGAGCGCGGGCGGCTGCTGGTGTGCATTGAGGACGACGGGCACGGCGACGCGGACGAGACACGTGGTTCAGGGCTCACCGGCATCCGCCGGCGGGTCGAGGCGTACGACGGCCGGATGACACTGACGAGCCCTCCGGGAGGGCCGACGAGAATGGACGTGGAGCTGCCATGCGGATCGTGATCGCCGAGGACGACCCGCTGCTGCGTGAGGGGCTGGCTCTGCTGCTGCGGGCGGAGGATCTGGACGTGGTCGCCACGGCCGGTACTCCGGGCGAGTTCCTGGTCGCCGTCGACGAACATGCGCCGGACGTCGCGATCGTGGACGTACGGATGCCGCCGACCCACACCGACGAGGGCATCGTGGCCGCGGTGGAGGCCCGGCGGCGGCGCCCCGGCCTCGCGGTGCTGGTCCTGTCGGCGTACGTGGAGCAGGCATTCGCCACCGACCTGTTCTCGGTCGGCGCCGTCGGGCTTGGTTATCTGTTGAAGGAGCGGGTGGGCCGGGTCGAGGAGTTCCTCGCCGCGCTGCACCGGGTCGCGGACGGCGGCAGCGTGATCGACCCGGAGGTGGTGGCGCAGTTGCTCGCCCGCAACCGTCGGACGGACACGGCGCTGAGCGAGCTGTCGCCGCGTGAGCGTGAGGTGCTGGGGCTGATGGCCGAAGGGCTCGGTAACAGCGCGATCGCCGAGCGGCTGTTCGTCACCGACGGCGCGGTGCACAAGCACATCCGCAGTATCTTCTCGAAGCTTCAGCTTCCACCGGACGACCAGGCCGACCGCCGGGTCACCGCGGTGCTGCGCTACCTGGACGGCGGTCGGCGGTAGCGCCTGCTGTACCCGGACCTGGCAGCCCGCGGGATGGTCGCCGTTCTCTCACGTCAATAGCGTTTCTGGTGCGCGCAGTTCTTGCCGATGACACGGAGAGAGGCCACCAGAATGCCGGACTATCCGGGACAGACCATCGAATCGGCGGTACGCGTCGAACAACTCACCCGCGTGTACGGCGCCGGCCGTAACCAGGTGGCTGCGCTTGCGGGCATCGATGTCGGCTTCGACCGGGGGACCTTCACCGCGGTGATGGGGCCGTCGGGCTCCGGCAAGAGCACGCTGCTGCAGACCGCGGCCGGGCTCGACCGGCCCACCTCCGGTCGGGTGGTCATCGGCGGCACCGACCTGTCGGGGTTGTCCGAGACCCGCCTGACCGAGCTGCGTCGTACACGGATCGGGTTTGTCTTCCAGGCATTCAACCTGATCGGCGCGCTCACCGTCGAGGAGAACATCGTGCTGCCCCTGCGCCTGGCCGGCGTCCGTCCGGACCGGGCCTGGCTGACCCAGGTGGTCGAGCGGGTCGGCCTCGCCGACCGACTGCACCACCGGCCGGCCGCGCTCTCCGGTGGCCAGCAGCAGCGGGTGGCGATCGCCCGGGCGCTGGCCACCCGCCCCGAGGTGATCTTCTCAGACGAGCCCACCGGCGCCCTCGACTCGCGGACCGCGGCGGAGGTGCTGACGCTGCTTCGCGCGGTCGTGGACGAACACGGGCTGACCGTGGTGATGGTGACCCACGATCCGATCGCCGCGTCGTACGCGGACCGTGTGCTCGTGTTGGCCGACGGTGCGATTGTCGGCGACCTTCCGCAGCTCGGAGCCGCCCGTATCGCCGAGCACCTGGCGTCGCTGGATCGGCGGGTCCTCCGATGATCGGGCTCGCCGCCCGCCTGCTGCGGCACCGTGCCGGCCCCGCCGCCGCGACCCTGCTGGCCCTGATCGCCGGCGTCCTGATCCTCGTAGCGATGGGCACCCTCGTCGAGTCCGGGCTGCGTTTCCGCCCGGAGCCACGGCTCTGGGCCGCGGCCGACGTGGTCGTCGCCAACCGCACGGTCAGCCACACGTTCAGGGAGTTCGACGGCGAGACCACCACGAGCACCGTCGCGCTGCCCGAGGGCGGCACGGTGGACGCGGCCCTGGTGGATCGAATCCGCCAGGTGCCGGGTGTCGCGGCCGTCACCGGCGACGAAGGGGTGCTGATCGGCTCACCGGCTGCCCTGGGACACGGCTGGGACACGTACGCCTTCACCAGTCGTCCCATCGCCGCGGGTGCCGCGCCCCGGGCCGACGACGAGGTGCTTGTCGACACCCGTCTCGGCGTGGCACCCGGCGACGGCATCGACCTGGTCGTCGGCGGGGTCAGGCGGTCGTACCGGGTGAGCGGAACCGCCGAGACCGGCTCGGCGGCGGTGTTCTTCACCGACGCGCAGGCCGCCCGGTTGTCCGCCCACCCGGGCCGGGTGGATGCGATCGGCGTGCGGATGGCGCCCGGCGCCGACGTCGGCGCGGTCCGCGACATCGCGTCGGCGGCCGGCGCCACGACGTACGTCGGAAAAGACCGTGGGAACGTCGAGCAGTCGGAGAACCAGGCCGCCCAGACGTTGCTGGTCGGGGCCGGATCGGCTTTCGGGGGGTACGTCGTCCTGCTGATCGTCTTCGTGGTGGCCGGCACCATCGGGCTGTCCGTCCGGCACCGTCGACGTGACCTGGCGTTACTACGTGCCGTCGCGGCCACGCCGGGGCAGGTGCGCCGCATGCTGGTCGCCGAGGCCGCGCTGCTCGCCCTGATCGGCTCGGCGATCGGCGGCCCGGCCGGTCTGCTGGCGGCCCGCTGGGTGCACGGCGAGCTGGTCGGGCGGGGGTTCGTGCCGGCCAGCTTCCCGATGGTCGGCGGCCTGTTCGCGGTGCCGGCCGCGGTCGGTACGGCGGTCCTCGTGGCGGTGCTCGCCGCGCTGGTCGCCGCACGCCGGGTCACCGGGATCAAGCCGATCGAGGCGCTCGGCGAGATCGCTGTCGAGCCTCGGCGTAGCGGCCGGGTGCGGCTGATCGCCGGCGTGCTGACGCTGGCGGCGGCCGGCACCTCCGGGGCGTTCACGCTCAGCGCCGGCGGGTCGACCGGGGCACTGGCCGGCGCGGTCGGCATGCTGTACCTGTTCGTCATCGCGGTGGCGCTGCTCGCGCCGAGGATCAACGCGTACGCGGCACGCCTGCTCACACCGTTGTTGCCGCGAATGTGGAGGGTCAGCGGCTACCTGGCCGCGGCCAATCTGCGGGCCAACGCGCAGGGCATGGCGACCGTCCTGACCGCCCTCGTGCTGTCCGTGGGGTTCGGCGGCTCGGTCTGGTTCCTGCAGACCAACCTGGAACGGCAGACCGCCACGCAGAGCAGCGCGGGGACCCTCGCCGAGCGGGTGCTTGTCGCTCCGGGTGGGCTGCCGGCGGACGCGGCGCGGGAGATCCGCGTGTTGGCCGGGGTGCAGGCGGCCACCGGTGTGCACCGTACGCAGGTGGTGGTGCGGGGGCTCGACGGAATCGAGCCGGTCAGCGCGCAGTCGGTCGACCCGGCGGGCATCGCGTCGACGATGGACCTGGCCGTGCGGGAGGGCAACCTGGCCGACCTGCGCGCGGGCACTGTCGCCCTGTCTGCGACGCAAGCGTCCTCGTCCGGCTGGGACGTCGGCGATCAGGCGGAACTCTGGCTGGGCGACGGCACCCCCGTCACGTTGGACGTCGTCGCGATCTACGACCGCGGCCTCGGCTTCGGCGACGTCACGCTGGCCGCCGAGACGGTCGCCGGGCACACGGCCGGGGATACCGACGACGAGATCCTGGTCAGCGCCGGCCCGGAGGCCGACACCGCGTTGGCCACGTGGTCGGCTGGGCGGCCGGGCACCGAGGTTCTCGACGCCGCCACCCGTACGCGCCTGATCAGCACCGATCTGGCGCTCGGCGCCTGGCTGAACCGGCTGCTGATCGGCGTGATGGTGGGGTACGCGGCGCTGGCGGCGGCCACCACGATGGTGATGGCCGCGCTGGCCCGCCGCCGCGAGTTGGCGTTGCTGCAACTGGTCGGGGTCACCCGCCGTCAGATTCGGCGGATGGTGCAGGCCGAACAGGCCGGGCTCCTTGGCAGCGCGGTGCTGATCGGCGTGACGATCGCGGCGCTGACCCTGAGCGCGATCGTCAACGGACTGACCGGCAGCCCGATCCCGTACGTCCCGCCGCTCGGTTGGGTGGCGGTGCTCGGCGGCACGACACTGCTGGCGTTGGCAACCACCGTGTGGCCGGTCCGACGGCTGCTCGGCGCTCCCCCGATCGACAACATCGGTGTGAAGGAGTAGGCGTCGCGGCTCGAACATCGGCGACCGTGCCGCCTCGGCGTACATCGCTGAGGCGGCACGGTCGGGACTGACATCACGACCACATGTGTCGAGAGCCTCCGAGCGAGCGGGGCTCCAGATCAGCAGCCGAGCCGCTCACTCGAGAGGGCGATGTCGTCAACCCAGAGGTCGAACTCCCCCGGTGTCGTGCCGCCCTGGTAAAGCTGCCAGCCGATCTTCACCGTGTCGACCGTCGGCAGGACGAAGGGAACATCATTGCCACCGTGGTCACTCGTGGAGGCTGTCAGCTCCGGGTTCGCCACGCCATTGATCCACACCGCGACGCGGTTGTCCGCCGCGTCCATCTTCCACTCGAAGCACTGCCAGGTGTCCTCAGCGACCGGGGCGGACTCCCGCCAGTTGGTCCAGTCGCCGGTCGGACCGCCGTCGGCCCCGACCCCCCAGAAGGTTCCGGGGACCGTGGGCGCGTACTGGCCACCGACCGGACGGACGACCTCCGCGCTGCCGGTGCCGGTTGCTTCCACCAGCGTGAAGTGCGCCCAGTCCGGGGCCGTGGGGAAGGCATCGACGCGCAGACGCATCCGGCCGTAGAAGCGGTTGCCCGGTGCGGCGAAGTCGTCGACGCGCAGGAAGGCGCGGCCGTTGTCAACCGTGTGGATGTGCAGCACCTGGTTACCGCGACGGGCACGTTCGACGGTGAGCGTGCCGTGGCGTGTGTCGATGCCCCAGTTCAACGTGTTGGGCCCCCCGGGAGGCAGTCGCTCGAAGTCCTCGCAGAAGAGAAGGCCACGGGGGCACGAGGGCGGGGAGGCCCCCGATGCGCCGGCCGGATTGCTGCCGACTGCGGCGCCGAGGATCAGGGCGGCGCTGAACACCGCGAGAACACTGCGCATCGTCATCCTCCATGACGGCTGTGCCCCACCACAGGGGCCGGGCCAGCAGGATTTTCCGGCCATCCGACGCTGAGGCGCTCCCGCTCGCACCGCTGCGGTGCGGGGTGCCTCCGCGCTGCGACGATCCGAGCTATTCCGGCACGGCCACATCGCATCGATGAGCATCATCATATGTGATGAGGTTGACTTCGGTCCCGGCTGCGTAGGCGGGTCAGACCGACCCCGGCTGAGGGTGACCTGGACCGGAGTCGGTGCGTCCATGGCCAGCTCGATCCAGAGAAAGGTCGGTCGATCCCCACAGCAGGGCGAGCAGTCGCAACGTGCGACGACGCTATTCGCCCTTGGTCGGTGCGGGCGAGCGGCCGCGGTAGCCGATGGCGCCCTCGCCCACCCGCTGGTAGGTGCCGACGAATGCGTCGCCAGGGCCGGTGAACGCGACCGTCCCGGTGTTGCCGCGCTTGTCCCGCCAGCTCGCCCTGGCCAATGGCAACGAGTCGGCACCGATCGCGAAGGTGATCCCGTTCGAGCGGTACCAGCCGCCGCCCCATCCCTCCTCCGTGTCGTACCGGTGTTTCGCCATGCCGGCGTCGGGGTGATCGGCCCGCCACCGCCCGGTCAGCGAGCCGCGCAACTCGTGCGGCGACTCCGCACCAGCCGGCCGGCACCAGCCGTAGAAGCTGACGCTGGTCCCAGCTAGTTGCCGCCCTGGTCGTGTGGGACGGTGACGGTGACGGTGCAGCCGACCGGCCGTCCGATCTCGTCGTGGCCGGTGTACGTGAGGTGGTACACCCGGTCCCCCGCGTTGCCGGCTCGTTCGGCCCGCAGCTTGCCACTCGTGTCCGGCGTGCCGATGGCGAATCCGCTGACGTCCGCGGCGTCACTCCCGGTCACGCTGGCCAGGGTGAACGCGTTCGGGCCGAGCACCCCGTCGTGCAGGTCGAGGCGTACGCGCACGCACGGGCGCAGGGCCGGGACCCGCTCGCGCTCACCTCCGAGCAGAAGAGCTACTTCGACGGCTGGGTGAGCGAACGGCTGGTGCCGTTGACCGAGCGGTACTTCGCGGGGCACCGCATCGTGCTGGGACGGCGAGGCGCGAAGACGTTCACGGCGACCTTGACTCGCTTCGAGTCGGCGCGTGTCGAGCTGCCGTGGGACCGGCTCTTCGAAGTGGTCCTCGAACCTCGGCTGCGACTGTCCTGACACCTTCATCGCGTCGATCGCGGCCTCGAGGGCGACCTCCGAGCAGAACACCTGGCCATCCCGGTCTGCCCGTCGGGATGTGCCGACGATGACTGGTGGCGGCCCGCCGACAATCGGTGTGAAGGCCGGCGGGCCGCCACCAGGTTCATTCCCGGTTCAGCAGGTAAGCCCGGTCCGCGTCGATGGCCACGTCCACGTTGGTTCCCTCGGCCAGCGCATCCCGTGGGTCCTTGCCCGCCTCGGTCACCGTGACGGTGCCGCCGGTCGTCTCCACCTCGTAGTCGATGCTCGGCCCGTGGAACGTCGACCGCAGCACCACACCCAGGCCGGTCCCACCGTCGGTGACCGGGGACAACGTCACCGTCTCGGGACGGACCATGAGGTACGCGTCCCCCGATCCGGCCACCACCGTCGAGTGGGCGGGCACAGTCAGCCGCCGGCCGAGCACCGTCACCGTCGCCTTACCGTCGGCGATGCTCTCCGGCACCGTCTCGATGAAGTTGGCCCGACCGATGAAGTCCGCCACGAAGACACTGGCCGGGCGGGCGTAGATCTCGCCGGGCGTCGCCACCTGCTCGACCTTGCCCTTGTTCATCACCACGACCCGGTCGGACATGCTCATCGCTTCGTCCTGGTCGTGGGTGACGTAGATGCTGGTGATCCCGAACATCTTCTGGATGCGACGGATCTCGGTCCGCATGGCGTCGCGCAGCTTCGCGTCCAGATTCGACAGCGGCTCGTCGAACAGGAGCACCTTCGGCTGCACCACGAGCGCCCGGGCCAACGCGACCCGCTGCTGCTGGCCGCCGGAGAGCTCGTGCGGGCTACGATCCTCCAGACCGACGAGGTTCATGCTGGTCACCGCCATCCGCATGCCCTCGGCGATGTCGGCCTTGGTACGCCGCTGCAGCTTCAGCCCGTACGCGATGTTCTGCGCGACGGTCATGTGCGGGAACAGGGCGTAGCTCTGGAACACCATCGCCATCGGTCGACGCTGCGGTGGCATGTCGTCGATGGTCTTGCCGTCGAGCAGGATGCTGCCGCTCGTGGCGTCCTCGAAACCCGCCACCATGCGCAGCGTGGTGGTCTTGCCGCAGCCCGACGGGCCCAGCAGGGTGATGAACTCCCCCGGCAGGACGTCGAGCGAGACGCTGTCGACTGCGGTGACGTCCCCGGGACGGCTCCGGAAACGCTTGGTCAGGGCCTCGAGTTGCAGGCGTCCGGTGCTGGCCTCACCACGTCCGGCGGGTGCGAGCGCAGCGGCCTCGGTGGGCGCGGCGACGGTCATCGTTTCGGCCTTTCAGACTTGGCGGTGCGGTGCAGTGCGGCGCCCCCGCCGACGAGCAGTCGGATGATCGCGAAGGCGACCAGGACGAGCACGGTCAGCACCGTGCAGTAGGCGAATGCCACCCCGTACCGGCCGGTGCTCGCGGCGCTGAGCACCTGCGAAGTGATGATCTTCGTCTCCGGCGTGACCAGCAGCACGATGGTCGACACTGAGGTCATGCTGCGGGCGAAGCTGTAGCTCAGCCCGGTGAGCAGGGCCGGCTTGATCAACGGCAGGGTCACCCAACGGAACGTCTGCAGCGAGTTGGCCCCGAGGTCGGTCGACGCCTGCTCGATCTGCGGATGCAGCTGGGTCAGCGCACCGACAGCCGTCCGTTGCCCCGCCGGCACGCTACGGATCACGTACGCCACCACGATGGCCATCGCGCCAGCGGCGACGGCGCTGCCGCCCACCAGGCTGGGGAACACCAGGTAGTCGCCGATGTACCGCTCCGGCCGGTAGGCGAGGACGAAGCCGATGCCCAGCACGGTGCCCGGCACGGCGACACCCAACGTGCCGCCGAGGTCAAGCAACCAGGCGGTACGTCGCAGGTGACGAACCACCAGCCAGGCGATGAGCAGACCGAGGAGGGCGGCGATCGGAGTGGCGATGACCGCGAACGTCAACGTGTCGAGGACGGCCTCCACTCCCACCCCGAGCAGTACCTCCTTGAGGTACTCGAGGGTGAAGGTGTTGTCCACGCCGAACACCTTGGTCACCGAACCCAGGATGACCGTGCTGTAGATACTCACGATGACCGCGGCGGCGAACAGCGCCAGGGCGTACACCGGCCACCGGCTCCAGCCGGTTACCAGGTGCACGGAGCCGGACGGTCGCCCGGTGATGGTGGTGCGCACCTTGCGGTTGAGCCACCACCGCTGGCCGAAGTACATCGCCAGGGAAGGCACCAGCAGGATCACGCAGTAGACGGCGGCGCTGGTGGTGTCGTACTCACCGGTGACCGCCAGGTAGGCGCGGCTGGCCAGCACCGTGTAGTCGCCACCGAGCACCAGCGGATTGGCCAGGTCGGCGATCGCCTCCACGAACAGCAGCAGGAACGGGGCGACGAGCCCGGGGGCCAACAGCGGCAGGATCACGCGGCGCATGATCTGCCAGCGGCTGGCACCCATGTTCATCGCCGCCTCCTCCAGTGCCGGATCCAGGCCCCGCATCATGCCGAGCAGGCCCAGGTACGCCACCGGAAACAGCGACAGCGACAGCACGATCACCAGGCCGTCGAGGCCGTAGATGTCGTACTCCAGCCCGAACACGCCGTTGCTGATCACACCGCGCCGGCCGTAGAGCACCACCGTGGCGGTGGCGACCGCGAACGGCGGGCTGACGATCGGCATGAGGGCGATGAGGTGCAGGATCTTCTTACCCGGCACGTCCAGTCGGGCCTGGACGAACGCGAACAGGAACCCCAGGGCGGTGCCGCACAACCCGACCAGCGCCCCGAGCACCAACGTGTTGCGCAGGATGCCGAGATCGACGGAGGAGCTGAAGAACTCGACGTACCGGGGCAGCGCGTCCGGCGCGAAGGCAGTGGCCAGCACCGCCACGAGCGGGACCGCCGCACCGATCACCACCACCGCCGCACAGATCCCGACCAGGACCCGCAGCCCCGCGCCGAGGCGGCGGCGCCGCCGCGGCGCGACCGCCTCGGGTGGGGTCGGGGTGATCACCCCGGGATCGGACAACAACGTGGTCATGACTTCGGCGCCTGCGCGACCTCGGTGTCGAACCGCTTGTTGAGCGCCGACTTCGCCTTACCTGCCGCCACCGCGTCGTAATCCACCATCTTGATGCCGGAGAGCGGGATGACCTTCTCCGACACCTTCGCGCCCGGGTTCGTCGGGAACTGGTACGCCTTGACGCTCGGGCCGACCTCCTGCGCCTCGGTGGTGAGGGCCCAGTCGACGAACTTGCGGGCGCTGGTCGGGTTCTTGGCGTTCTTCACCAGGGCGACACCGCCGGTCTCGTAACCGGTCCCCTCCGCTGGAAAACTCAGCCTCAGGTCGGGGAAGCCTGCCTCCATGGTGGCCACGCAGTCGTGCGCGAAGATGACGCCCACCGCGACCTCACCACGGGCGGTCATCTGAGCAGGCGCCGAGCCGGACTTGGTGTACTGCAGGACGTTCGGGTGCAGCTTGCGCATGTAGTCCAGCGCCTTGCCCTCGTCGCCGGCGGCCAGCTGCACCTGGGTCCAGAGCGTCGTGTACGCGGTGCCCGAGGTCGATGGGTGCGCGATGCCGATGTCCTTGGCGAGCTTCTGGTTGAGCAGGGCCGTCCACGAGTCGGGAAGCCCGATTCCCCGCTCCGTCAGCAGCTTGCTGTTGCTGCAGAAGCCCAGGGCACCGACGTAGACGCCGGTCCAGACGCCCTGCGGGTCCTTGTACTTGGCCGGGATGACACCCGCGTTCGGCGAGACGTAGGGCTCCAGGAGCCCCTCGTCGCCGGCGGAGGCGTACCCGTCGGCGGGCCCGCCGTACCAGACGTCGAACTCCGCGTTGCCCTTGCCGGCCTTGATGCGCGCCAGCGCCTCGCCGCTGGAGAGCCGCACGAAGTCGGCCTTCACCCCCGTGGACTCGGTGAACTTCTTCGTGGTCGCCGCGCACCAGTCCTCGGTGGCGCCGCACACCACGTGCACCACACCGCCGTCCTTGCTGGCCTCGGCGCCACCCTCGCGGGCGCAGCCGGCCGCACCCAGCAGCAGCGAGGCCGCCATCGCTGTCGCCAGCAGTGCGCGGTTGCCCCGTATCCTGTTCGTCGCCATGACGTGGTCTCCCCTACTTAGCCGCCCGAATCAATGCGAGTGGTGTGACGGCCACGTTAAGGGCGTGTGAACGGTGCCCCGGTGACGGCGGTGTAAGTAATGGTGACGCCGCTGTCACCTGGCCGCCGGGGAGGCGTCCCCGTCCTCGGTGGCCATCTCGGGCATCAGGTAGCCGACCCCCCGCAGGGTGCGCACGTACGCCGATCCGTTCGGTGTCCCGGCGAGCCGGGAGCGCAGCCGGTACACCGCGGACTTCACCACGTCTCGTCCGCCGATCAGGTCCGTGGTGCCCCAGACCTCCCGCAGCAGGTCCTGCCACGACTGCGGCACGCCGCGGCGCACCGCCAGGTGGTGCAGCAGCTTGAACTCCGTGAACGGCAGGTCGAGCCGGTGCTGCGCCAACGTCGCGGTCTGGGTGGCCGGCTCGATGACCAGCTCACCGACCCGGACCGTGGTGCCCGCCCCCCGGCGGCGACGCACCAGCGCCTGCGCCCGCAGCGCCACCTCCCGGGGGTGGAACGGCTTGGTGACGTAGTCGTCGGCACCGTGCTCCAGCCCAGCGATGATGTCGTCACGCTGGGCCAGCGCGGTGAGGAACATGATGGGCGCCTCCGAGCGCGCGCGAATCCGCTGGCACAGGGCCAGCCCGTCCATCGTGGGCATCATGACGTCCAGCACCACGAGGTCCACCGAATGCGTCCGCAGCAGGTGCAGGGCGGTAGCGCCGTCGTGGGCGGTGAGGACGGTGAAGCCCTGGGTCTGCAGAGCGAACTCCACGATGATCGTCATCTGCGGCTCATCGTCGACCACCAGCGCGGTGGGCCCGCTCCCGGGCTGCTCGCCGGCGCGCGTCACGACCGGTCCGGCAGGGTCAGGAGGATGGTGGTCCCCCGGGACGACGCCGTGTGCACCATGATTTCGCCTCCGTGCAGCTCCACGATCGTCTTCGTGATCACCAGGCCGAGGCCGGTGCCGTCGGCCAACGGGCGACCCGTGGCGAAGCGGTGGAACAGGCGTTGCCGCTCCGCCTGACTCATGCCCGCACCGTCGTCGGATACGTACACCGCCACGCCATTGTCGATCAGCATGACCCGCACGTCGAGATTCCCGCCGGTCGTGGTGAATCGGCTCGCGTTCGACAGCAGGTTGGTCAGCGCCTGGGTCAGCAGCATCGGGTCCGCCCGGATGCGCGGCATCACCTGCGGCATGTCGAGGCTGATCCGTTGCTGCCGCTGCGCACACAACGGCCGCATCGCGGTCACCACCTCACGCACCACCACCGACACGTCCACCCTCTCCAGGTGTGGCGTGAACAGCCCCGCCTCGATCTTGGCTTGGATCAGCAGGCTCTCGCACAGCCCAATGACCTGCGTGGACTGCTGGTCCAGGACCTGCAGGAAGCGGGCCTGCGCAGCGGTGAGCGGCCCGGGGGTGCCCTCCCGCAACAGATCGACCGCCCCCTTGATCATGCTCAACGGGGTCCGCAGCTCATGGCTCAACGCGGTCACCTGCTCCGCCCGCCGCTCCACCAACTGTTCGAGCTGTGCCAGCTCGTTGCTCCTCGCGGCGGCCGTGCGACGCATGCTCAGCGCCATGATCGAAGCGCCGACGACACCGCCGACCACGGAGGCCACCGCCACCACCCAAGCGGTGTCCATGCTCGGTCCTCCTCCCATCGGTGGCCCGCCGAAACGGTCGCGGTCCGGCAGGGACGCGGCAGATGTCGGGACCGTGTTAACCGCCGAGTGAACAGTCGACGTTACAGCCGAGTGGACAGTGGACGTAGGTTAGCTTGCCCCGGGCAACCACTTCGCGGGCGCGTGCCCCGGCACAGTTCACGCTGGTCGGGTGCCGTCTCGGCGGGCTGCCAATCAACCGAACGCCCCGACATGGTCGTCACGCTCCATCAGTGATCGGCGGCCGACGAACAGCCCAGACAACCACCGGCCAGACTGTCACCGTCAGTGTCACTGAGTAGACAATCCGCAATCTCGGTGCAAGTCTTTGCCGCGTGCGACCCTCCCCAGAAGTCAGCGGTGCCAGCGGCACGGCAGCTGGCACCCAGTCCCCTGCGGACGGTCCGGGCCCGGGTATGGACAACCCCGAAGATGTCGCAGCCCTGCGGCATCTGCAGCAGGTCCACGCGCCCGTGCTGCTGAGCTTCCTGACCCGCCTGACCAGGGGGGACGTCCACCGCGCCGAGGACATCGTGCAGGAAACGGTGCTGCGCGCCTGGCGGAATCCAGAGGCGCGTAACGCCGAGGGAAACTGGAACCGAGCCTGGCTGTTCACCGTGGCCAAGCGAATCCTGATCGACCAGATGCGCTCCGCTGACGTCCGGCCGGCCGAGCTGCCGGTCGACTACATCGACGATCACGCGCAGCCCGACGACGCCATCGAGCGCCTCCTCGACGCGCGTGAGGTCCGGGCCGCGCTCGACTCCCTGCCCGAGCGGCTGCGCATCACGCTGGTCGAGATCTTCTTCCGGGAACGGTCGGTGTCCGAGGCCGCCGACGCGCTCGACGTCCCGGCCGGCACCGTCAAGTCACGCACCTTCTATGCGCTGCGGGCCATGCGGGAGGCCCTCGTCAGCCGCGGCTTCGATTTCGGGACCGCAGGCGAGAGACGGCCAACCGGCAACGGCGATGCGGGCGAGGCACGCCCAAGAAAATCCGATCAGCTGTGAACCGGGGTAGCTGCCCGGCCGTCATGTGCACGACACGTGCCCACACCCACTGAGCGTAAGAGTGAGTCGATGAAAGCAACCGCAAGTGGCCAGCGCCGCCCGTGGCGACGGCTCATCTCGTCGACGCGTAAGCGCGTCGAGATCGTCGCCCTGGTCGGCGTCATCCTGGCGTCCGGGGCCGTCGGTTTCGAACTGGCCGCCACTGCGGACCCGGACAAGCTGGTCGGCGAGCCGGTTCCGGACGGTGACGTGCCCGCCATCGTGGAGGCAGCCCTGTCCTGCCCCGCCCTCAACCCGCCGAAGCTCGCCGCGCAGATCATGGCGGCGTCCGGCTTCAAGAGCAGCCCCGACATGATCGCCGGTCTCGACCAGGCGGCGTGGGAGAAGTGGCGGCCCTCGTCCGATGCCAGTCGCGCCGACCGGCGGGCAAACATCATCGCGCTGGGTCACCGGACCTGTGAGAACGTGGGCCGCCTGCGCTCCGCCGACATCGATGGGGACCTCTGGCCGGCCGCCATCGCCGCGGAGCAGACCGGAGTCAAGGCGGTGCTCGACGCCCGCGGCGTCCCGAAAGACGCCAAGCCATACGTCGACAAGGTGAAGGCGTACGCGGCCTGGTACGCCGAGCAGCCGCAGTTCTCCGAGAAGGCGACCACCCAGCCGGTCGTCGCCGCGGCGAACGGTGAACTCAAGGTGCCCGACTCTCTCGTACAGCCGATCCAGATCGCCGGAAAGTTGTGCCCGCAGGTCACGCCGGCGAAGATCGCCGCACAGTTGCGGACGCTGTCCGGTTTCGACGTGAACAAGCGAACGGCGGACCGCCAGGGCGTCGCCCAGTTCACGCCCGCCCTGTGGGAGAAGTACCAGCCGGGCACAGACACGTCCGTGTGGCGACCCGCGGACGCGATCCCGGCGCTCGGCGTCGCCATGTGCGACATGGCCCAGCAGCTGTCCGATCTCAACGGCGAGGACCCGTACCGGCTCGCGCTGAGCGCGTACCAGTGGGGAATCGACCCGGTGCGGCGGGCGGCCGGTCTGCCCCGCGTCAACGTCACCCAGCTGGCCGACCAGGTTCCGGCGCACGTCACCGAGTACGAGAAGGACAGCCGGCTTTCCGTCCCCGTGACGAAGCCGAGCCCCACCGTGAAGCCGAGCCCCACGCCGTCGGCGAGCCGGGGCGTCCAGGCCTCGCCGAGCACCAGCCCGTCTGCGAAGCCCAGCGAGAAGCCCCAGGGCCCGAAGTTGTTCGCGTACGAGGCGGGTGCCACGTACCGCCTGGAGAGCCCGTGGGCCCAGTCGATCGTGGAGCTCCCCGGCATCAACCAGAACACGCAGCCCGGTAGCCGGGTCCATCTGTGGAAGGACGAAGGGTACAAGGACCAGCGCTGGAAGCTCTACCCGGCACCGGACAGGCGGCATGTCATCATCACGAACGCGTGGAACAACATGGCCCTGTCCGTGCAGGACCGTTCCCTGCAGAAGGGGTCGAAGATGGCGGTGTACGAACGCGACGACAACGACGAGAATCAGCAGTGGCTGCTGGAGGACGTCGGCGCCGGGAACGTGGTCATGACCAACCGCCGCTCCGGCTTTGTGATGGAGCTGCTGGGCGTGGACATCGGGCCGACGAGGGACAACGGCACCACCTGGAACGGATACTGGATCCAACAGTTTGACCGCCAGGACACCCAGAGAGACCAGAAGTGGCGATTTGTAAAGCAGTGACGCCAGCCGGGCACGGCGAGCCGGGAAGCTGAGCGGCGTGCCGGACCTACCCGCCCTGGGCGACCATGTGACGGACCTGCTGGGTCCGCACTACATGGGTGTCCTCGATCGCGCCGACAGCGACGCCGTCGACCGGCACCTGCGCGACTGCGCGCAGTGCCGGTTGACGGCCCGCGAGGTGTGCGAAGTCGTCGCCGCCCTCGCGCTGCTCAGCGGCGATGTGGCTGTCGAGGAGGCGTCGCCGGTCACCCGACCGGCGGCGCCCGCTGCCCGCCGTGGCGGCTCCGGCACGGTTCGTCCGGCCGGCGGGCATCCGGTGTCCGCCAGGCCCGGGCGGCAGCCGCGCCCCCGGCGGCAGCGGCTCGCGCTGGTGCGGGCCGGTCTTGCGCTTGCGGTGGTGCTGTTCGTCGGCTTCGGCGCCCTCTTCGTTCTGGATCAGGTGAGTGACGAGGCCGGGCCGGAGGTGGTGACGGTCGCGGCGAGCGGGAGTGAGCCCCGCACCGGCGCGACGGCCTCGGTGTTCGCGTCGGAGACCGACAGCGGAGTGCACGTGCGGGTCACGGTCACCGGCCTGCGCGCCGGCACCGGCTACCAGCTGTACGCGGTGACGCTCGACGGCCAGACGCGCGAGATCGCGTCGTGGACCAGCACCGACACGGTGCAGGAGGTCTCCGGTGATCTGCCGGTGGCCCTTGGCGACCTGGCCTTCGTGACGATCAGCGTGGCGAACGGCGCGCCGTCGGTCACGGTGCATCTTCCCCGAGCCACGTCCGCGACACCGCGCTGAGGTACGCCGCCTTCGCACCTGGCGAGCGCCGGTTGGCGGCGTGGCACGACGGGATCACGATGCCGCCGCAGATTGCGTCCGGCCGTGAACCACGATGCCGTCTCGGCCGTCGTGTGTGCAGATCAGCCCTGGGCGACGACAAAGGGAAGTAGAGAATGTTCTGGATCACCCGGTCGGCACGTGGTGCCTGCCTCGCGGTGTTCGTCATGGTGGCTCTGATCGTCGGAGCCGTGAGCCCGGCTTCGGCCGCCGACGAATACGTCAAGTTCTACGCCGTCACGTCGTCGTACCAGGGAGAACCGGAGAACCTCACCAGCATCGCCGCCCGGTTCCTCGGCGACGGGGCGCGGTCCGTCGAGATCCGCAACCTCAACACCGGCCGCCGGCAACCTGACGGTGGCACCCTCAAGGAACCGGGCCAGTTGCGAGCCGGGTGGCTGCTGGTGCTGCCCTGGGACGCCGTCGGCGAGGGCGTCAAGTACGGAGTGCTGCCCGACAAGGCACCGGCCGCGCCGGTCAAACCACTGCCCGGCAAGGCCCAGCCCACGCCCACCGCCAAGGCGCGGCCCACCGTCCCGCCCGAGCGGGTCTCCGGCGCGGCCGCGGTCCCGAGCAAGGCACCGACACAGCCCCGCGCGAAGGCGGGGCAGTGTGCGACCACGGCGGCGTCGAGCAGTCGCTCCGACTGGGCGAGCCTGCGCCTGGCCGCCGACCAGGCCTGGCCGCAGAGCCGCGGCAAGGGGCAGCTCGTGGCGATCGTCGACTCCGGTGTGGACGGCAGCCTGCCGACGCTCAGTGGTCACGTGGCCGTCGGCATGGACATCACCAGCGGCAGCGGTCGCGGCGACACGGACTGCCTCGGCTCGGGCACCGCGATGGCCGGTCTGGTGGTCGGGCAGTCCACCAACGGCAGCGATGTCAAGGGCGTCGCCCCCGACGCCACGGTGATGCCGGTCCGGGTCGTGGGCAACGACGCCAAGGCTCAGCCCGCCGACTCTGCGGCGGCCATCGAGGCCACCGTCGAGGCGGGCGCGACAGTCATCGCGCTGGGCAACTTCGTCGACACGAGCAAGCCCGAGGTGGCCAAGGCGATCATGGAGGCGGTGGCACGGGACGTCGTTGTGGTGATCGGCGCCGCACGTGCTTCGGTACCGGTCAACCCGGGCGCGGAGATCGGCCCCGGCGTGCTGCGGGTGGGTGGTGTGGCCGTCGACGGCCAGCGAGCCGCCGACTATCGCGGTGGCGGCATCGACGTGGTCGCCCCGGGTGTCAACGTGAGCAGTGTCGGGATCACCGGGGTCGGCGCCGTCGCAGGCAGCGGTACCCAGTACGCGGTGGCCTTTGTCGCCGGCGCCGTCGCGCTGGTGCGGGCCGCGTACCCGGACCTGAGCCCGGAGCAGGTCGCCCATCGTCTCCAGGTGACGTCGGACAAGATGGGCGACGGCGCACAGCCCGACGGCCGGTACGGCTGGGGCATGATCAATGCCGCCGCTGCAGTCACGAAGGTGCTGCCCGAGGAGGCCAAGGCGGTCTCGTCGGGGCGGGAGTCGGGCGGACGGCTCACCTCCGGCAGCTCCGGCGGACGGTCGGCGTTGCTGGCCATCGTGGCGCTGGTCGCGCTCGCGGCGGCGGTGCTGCTCGTGTTCCGGATCCGCCGGCTGCTGCGCGACGACACTGAGGACGACGGTGATGACGACGACCCCCTGCCGGTGACCGCCGCGCCGCCGGTTCGCAGCGGCGCTCTTCCTCCGGCCTCCGCGCCCCGGGCGCCGTCGGTCTCCCGGCGGACGGTCGGCGACCCACCGCCCTCGGACGGCGGGAAGCTGAACCCGGACGACGAGCAAGCCGACAGCACGGCGTCCGCGGCCAGCGACGGGCCGGGAACCCGGGCCGAGACCGTGGCACTGCCGAAGGCGTCGATCGGAGCCAAGTCGTCCCGGCAGCGTCCAGACGCGCCATGACGACACCCCGCCCCGGGCCGCCGGTGGTGATGTTGCCGACGTGAACCGCGCGTCGGCAGGGCACGTTTCAAGCATTACTGGTGGAAAGTCGGTGAACCGAGGGTCTGATGCGGGCGGAAGATGTCTCCGGTACGGACGCCCATGTGGCGGACCTGCTGGCTCTTTACCACCTCGACGCGCTCGACCAGCGTAGCGGGGAGCAGGTCGGCCGCCATCTCCAGTCGTGCCAGCAGTGCCGGGCGGCGGCGACCGAGGTGTGCGAAGCGCTCGCCGCGCTGGCCCTGCTCAACGACGACAGGGAGCACCTGCTCAACCGCTACGGGGCGCTGGGAACGGCGGCGCCGCCGGCCTTCCCGGCCCGGTTCGCGCCGCAGGAGCCGGCAGTCCAGCCGCGCAACGAGGCCCAGGAGACCGAGCGACGCCGGTTTCGACTGCGGCGCGGCGGTACGGGCGCCGAGTCGGCCACCGGCGAGGCGCCTGCCGCCGCTGGGCCCGACCTCGGGCGCGGGGAACCACCGCAGCAGCGCGTGGCACCGGCACCGTTCACACCCCCACCCGTCGCACCGCCAGGGGCCGCACCCCCGCCCGGCGCGCTGCCACGGGTCGCACCGCCACCGGCCGCACCCCCATCGGTCGCGCTGGTGGAGAAGCCCTCGCCCATTCAGGAGCAGACCACAACGACGGACGTACCCTCGCCGACGCGGGCCGCCCGACACCCCGCCCAACCCGGCTTCGACCGCGCGCCGGGCATCGCGCATCCGGACGACGGTCAGCGTGTCTCCCCACGGAAGCGCTTCCTGTCCCGGCGTGCCGTTACCTTCGCGGGCCTGGGCGCCCTGCTGGCGCTCACCCTCACGGTGGCCGGTGTCTCCGTGAGGGCGCTGCTCGCCCCGCCGGCCTCGGGAGTGCAGACGGTCACCGTCCGTACCGCCGTCGCCTCCGCGACGGACCGGGACTCTGGCGCGAACCTGTCGGTCTTCCTCACCGAGGAGCGCGACAAGGTCACCGTGCGAGTCACCCTGAGCGGCCTGGCCGAGGGCGTCGGCTACCGGCTCTACGGCTACACCTTCGACGGCCGGCAGCGGCCGCTGGTCAACTGGACCGGCCGCGCCGGCGTACAGGAACTTGACGGTGAACTACCGGTCGGCATCGCCGATCTCTCCCACTTCGCCGTCACCCGCGGCACCCGGATCGTCGTCACGGCGTACCTGCCCCGCGACACCGGTGCGCCGGCCGCCCCCGGCAGATGAGCCGGGCCACGATCTGAACCGGTCGCCGGCCCCGTTCGTCTGGGGGGTATGCAGATCGGTGTCTACAGTCTCGGCGACCGCACTCCCGACCCGGTGACGGGCCGGGCGCCAACGGATCACGAGCGGCTACTCAACACGGCACGGATCGCCGAGCACGCCGAGGCGGCCGGGTTCGATGTCTTCGCCGTCGGAGAGCACCACACCTCGTCGTACGCCGTGTCCGCGCCGGCCGTGCTGCTCGGCTACCTGGCCGCACGGACGAGCCGGATACTGCTCTCCACGGCAACGGCTCTGATCACCACGAACGATCCGGTCCGGGTTGCCGAAGATTACGCGACGGTGCAGCATCTGTGCGGCGGCCGGCTGGACCTCATGCTCGGCCGGGGCATCTTCGGCCCGGTGTATGCGTGGTTCGGTCGGGACCCGGACGACAGTCGCCGGCTGGCAACCGAGAACTATCGGCTGTTGCGCCGGCTGTGGGACGAGGACACCGTCGACTGGTCCGGCGATTTCCGTACGCCGTTGCGGGGTTTCACGGCGGTGCCGCGGCCGCTCGCGGGCCATCCGCCGTTCGTCTGGCACGCATCGGTGTCCAGCGAGGAGACCGCGGAGCTGGCCGCCGCCCACGGTGACGGCTTCTTCGCCAACCACATCATGTGGCCCTGGCAGCACACGGCCCGGCTGGTCCGGACGTTTCGCGAGCGGTACGCCGCGCACGGCCACGGCACCGCCGAGCAGGCGGTCGTCGGGCTCGGCGGGCACGTCTTCGTCCGGCCGAGCTCACAGGATGCGGTCCGGGAGTTCCGGCCGTACTTCGACAACGCGCCCCTCTACGGCCGCGGGCCCTCGCTGGAGGAGCACATGAACACCACACCGATGACGGTGGGCAGCCCGCAGCAGGTCATCGACGCGGTTCTCGGCTACCGGGAGTACGTCGGTGACTATTCCCGTCAGCTTTTCCTGATCGACCACGCCGGGCTGCCGGTGGACACGGTGCTGGAGCAACTGGACATCCTCGGCGCCGAGGTGCTGCCCGTCCTGCGGCGCGAGCTTGCCGGCGGCTCCCGGCCCGCCTGATCAGCCGCTCGTAGGGGCGCCCCGCTCCCGCGCCGGCCGCGGGGCGCCCGATCAGCAAGCCAGGACCGCCGCCAGCACCGGCTGGAGGCGGCCGCGTTCGGTGTGGTCCATACTGCGTTGAAGGTCGCTGAGCGCGTTGACCCAGGCCTTCTTCTGCTCATCGTTGAGCCGTCCCTGGTTCTCGGCGACGAACCGCTCCGCGTCGTCGAACCTGCCGGCCTTGACCTGGCCGATGGCCTTGAGCAGAGAGACGGTGAAGTCAAAGGGGCTGTGCTCCGCTTTGTCCGCGCCCAGTCGGACCGCCTGGACCAGATCGACGAGGTCGTCGGTGACGCCGCCGGAGTCCTGCGGGTCCTTCAGCTTGCCTGCGGCGTCCAGCTCCAGCCGGGCGACCGCCTCCAGCATCGTGCTCGGCCGCTGCTCTGGAGTGGACTTCGTGAACTGGACCACCACGTTCTCGTTCGGACCGAAGCGCAGCAGGGGTTTGACCAGTGCGATGTTCATGCTGTCCGGAACCCGCTCGGCCATCCGGCTGGCCTGTTCCACCAGGTGTTTCGTTGCCCGTAGATCCTCCCAGCGCGACCGCAGCACTGCGAGCTGCCCGTCGACGCCCTGCGCGCCCCACACCAGCTCGCCGAGCGCCTCGGATACCGGGCGGACGGTCGATCGGGTCAGGCGGCGTGCGGCGTTCACCACAGCCAGGTCGATCTTCGACCAGGTGTCGTCCACCTTCCGGCCGCTCGCTGCCGCAGAGCTGGATCCGCGGACCTTCCAGCTGTTGCTGAGGTTCAACCCACCGAGTCCGCCGGAACTCCGTGGCACCTGGTGAATCACAGCGACGCCGTACCTGCTGAGCAGCGGGATCAGGCTTCGCTTCTCGGACCCTGGCACGCTCTTCGATTTGCCGGGCACATCGTCGAGGTCGAGCTGGCCGCGGGTCACCACGATGGGTGTCCTTCCGGCTTGGGCGAGTTGTTCCAACCGCTCGTTCAGCCACTCGAACACCTGTCGGTCCACCGCCGCGCCAGGCGCCGTGCTGAGCCATACAAAGTACTGGTTCGGTTGCTGGCGAGCGGTGGCCCGGAGGTCGACCGGCGGTGGCTGCGTCCGGACACCGGGCACCGACATGTCACTGAGCAGGTTCGGTAGCTGCTCGTCCGGCCGCTTGATCCGGCCGAGAGACGTCCGCAGCCACTCCGGCTCCGGGTTGCTGAGGTTGCTGTCGCCCGCGCGGGGGTCCGTCGCTTGTCCGGTGGCGCCAAGATCCCCGGCCGGCCCGGCGGTCGTCGCGGCCGAATCTGACGGTCCGGCCACTCCCGTATTGGTCGGCAACGCGGTGGCGGTGGTGGTGGTGGTGTTCAAAGCTTCGACCGCCTTACGGAACGCCGCGGCAAGTCGCCGATCGTCCGAGACGGTGCCGGTGGGCGGCGCAGCCGATGTCGACTCGCCCGCTCCGTGGTAGCCCGGGAACTCCTTGTTCCGTTTGCCTGCCGGCACGGCGAACCAGAGTGCGTCGACGGGGATGCCCCAATCGATGGCCTCCTGCTTCGTGACCACCATTTCGACGCTACCCGGCACCTTCGTGCGGGTGCTGGTGCCCGGCACCGTGACCTCGTACTCAAGCAGGGCGAAGACGAAGAAGACCGAGCTGTCCTCGCGGAGCCAGGCCCGGTGCTCGATCCACGCGGTGTGGTCGATGCCGCTGGCCCGGCTCCGTTGGAAGCCGCCGGAAACCTGAGCCCCGAGCGACTGACCGGGTGCCACCGGCCCGGTGGCGGCGACGGTGAAGGCCCCGTGCTCCTTCCTGGTCGAGACGTCGGTGTCAGCGACGAGATCGGTGCCGTGATCGTACTTTTCCTTCTCGGCCTTCTCCATGTAGTAGAGCTGGAGGACGTCACTGAAACGAGCCTTCACGCGGAGGCCGCCCGGCCCGGGGTTCAGCACCGCACCGGGGATCGACACCGCGGTGAACCGGGCACCCTGCTCGCTGAGCATCTCGCCCAGGCTCGTCCGCATCGTCTCGAAGTTGAGATGGCCGTCGGCGGTCGGCCCATCCACCGCTTTTCCCATACCGGCGGATGCCACTGCCTCGTGGATCTTCTTTACGCCGAGAACTCCCTCGATCAGAACCTTCGGCGGTAGCGTCCTCCTGAGGCCGAACGTGATGGTCGGCCTGGGTGCTCCCAGGGGCATCGTGCCCTCCGTGGGCACGCTGAGGACGTGCTCCTCCACGACTGTGATCTTCGAGGACCGGTGCCCCAGGTTCTGACTGCCGAACGTCTTCTTCAACTGTTTTTTCGCAGAGAGCGGGGTGGTCTCATTGATCGTCACGTGGAACTGGACCATCTGGTTGAAGTCCGTCAGCTTGTTTGCTCGTAGCCCGTTCATGAAGAGCAGGTTCGAGCCACGCGTGTCGCTCTGCTCCTCTCCGCGGGTCCGCCCGCCGACCAGTGATCCCGACGCGAAACCGCCGTCCAGGCTGTCCGGACGACCCGTTCCGGTGGCACCGCCGCCCACGGCGAGCATCGTCGTAAAGCGACGGCTGGCGTCGCGATAGGCGTTGCCCCGTTCGTAGACCTTGATGCCGTTTCCACCAGGGCGGCTGCCCCAGGCCGGCCCGACCAACTCGGCCGACATCGACACCTCGAACATCCGGCCGTCGGCCTTGAACCTCCAGAGCGCGCCCCCGTCGCGCATTTTCGCCATGTACGGACTCAACCAGGACGGTAGCGCCCTGAGCTGGGCGACCAGCCCAGGCGCCTGGAACTCTTCGGCAGCTGCGGCCAGGCTCTCGCTCAGCTTTCCGAAACCTGTCGGCTGATTGGAGGTCGTCGCCTCGGGGCTCGCCGTGCCGTAGAGCATCGGCCACATCACGGCCCAGGAGAGGCCGTGCTGCAGGCTGACCGGAGGCCGCAGGTCGGTGATCAGCGCCAGGGCCGGCGACGGTTTGGGCGGTGTATCCGGGCTCGAGTCGACGAGGTGCTCGTCCAGCAGCGCAGCACCGTCGAAGGCGTTTCGGTTGGCGATGACATCACTCAGAAGCACATTGAGCATCACCTCACCGAAGGTTTGGACCACGACATCGCCGACCTCGGCCCGGTTGACGACAACGGTACGCACAACAGCCATCTTTTGGTCCTGGTAGAGGCCCCGGTAGCTGCCCACCGTCTGCACGGCCACGGAACCCGTCCCCTGGCCCGTCGACGTGGTGACGGTGCCGCCGCCCAACGCCAACTCGTTGCCGGCGGCCGAGGCGGACTCCTTGCCCAGATATGCGCCGCCCAGGAAGCCCTTCTCACCGAGTTCCTCCGCACCCTCCTCGCGGCCTACCTGACTCTCGAGGAGCTGCTGGGTGTAGGGGAACCAGACCTTCACGATCTCCGGGCGACCGACCGGACGGACGGACAGACCCACCAACTGATTCCCGACAGGAAGCGTCGCCGCTGCGGCGAGAGCCCTTATCAGGTTGCTCCTGTAAGCGGCACGGTTGAGTCCGTTCCAGACGGCGACCGCCGGCAGGCCGCGCACGTTCTGGATCAGCTTCTCCTGTAGCTGCCCGACGCCTCGAACACCGAGTGTGGTGTAGACCGATGCCCCGATCTCGGTCAACACCGAGCGCAGTTGCGGATTGGTGCCGAAATGTTCCGGCGGGTCGCTGTCGATTCTGATCTGTGCCGGCGACCGATCGGCAGGCGGGACGAATTGGAGCGGTGGTGCGGTCGTTGAGCTGGCGACGTCATTCAGGGCATTCGGTTGCAGGATCGTCGCCGTCGCGTCAACAGTCCCGGGCGGCCCCACGGGCGTCTCGTTGCGCAGGGCGACCCACGTCCACCGGATGTCCACCTCGAAGATCGGGCTGCTCATCTTCTGACCGTCCGTGTCGGACGTCAGCGCGGTGGACTGGGTGTCGCCGGCCTTTTTCTTGTTCGTCCACGAGCGCTGGGCCCCCACCTGCCCCTGCCAGAAGCTGCTCGCCTCGTTTCCGCCGACTCCGCCGTACCCGGAGAGTTCCTTGACCTTGCCCTTGGCGCGCTTGGCGGTCATGGTGTCGATGCTCGTGTGGCCGTACTGCACCTGCTTATCGCTCTCGGCGACGAACGTGGTGCCGCCGGTGGTCTCGGCCGACAGGCCGATGGTGAGCACATGGGCGGGTGAGACCGGGTGCTTGGGGTGCGAGAAGACCCAGGCGACGCCCGGTTGTGCCGGGTCGATGTTCAGCACGTTGTCGACCCCGGCCCGCAGGGAGCGTTCGGACAACTTGCTGAGGAGCAGCTGCCAGTTCGCGTACTCCACGCCCGGCTTGTTGACGTCCGCGCCCGTTACCGGCAATCCCTGCAACGCGTCCCACGGCGTTGTGCTCCCGACGCCCGCCGCCGCCTTCGGCAGATACCCCTCGGTGGCCATACGCGTGGCGATCTGGTTGTAGAGCTCCGCTACGCCGCCAAGGTTCTTGACGTAGTCCATTGTCGGTCCCCAGTCGGCACCCGGGGTCCACCACTTCGGTGCGGTCTGCGCGGTGGCAGGCTGCGTGGCGGTGGACGACGCCGCTGTGCCGCTTGCTTCCCCGGCTCGGCCGGGGGCACCCACCGGGCCAGCGGATGCCAGTCCCGCCAGCGCGTCCTTGTGGACCATGAAGTGCGCAAAGCCACGGATGTCGATCGGGCCGGGGTCTGTCACCACACGCTCATGCCGGCCGTTGGCAAGCTGCCGACCTTCGCGCTCGTGGTGGACATCCAACCGGACGGTGAAGTCGGCCAACGCGACTTGCAATTTCCCGACCACCCGCTCGGCCCGGGTCAGCAGGGCACGGTGATGGCGGATGAGTTGATCGCCCTTCTGCCAGCTGAGCTGGCCGCGGAACCCGAGCCGCAGGTACCGCTCGACCGCCCGGAAAGCCATCGTCAGCGTTGTGCGGCGCGTCAGGATGGCGTCCTCGCTGAGCAGGGTCTTGGCCACGACGGCCTGCACCCGGTCAAACCGGGTCTCCCCGCTCTGACTCACCTCACTGACCTTTGTCACTGAGTTGACCGGCTGGGCCCGGTCGCCGGCGGTGAGGCTCAGGCTCAACTGCCGGCCCTTGGCGTCCAGGTTCAGGCGGAACACCTGCTGGTAGTTGCGGTCCGCACGGGGCCGCAGGATGTCGCCCAGGTTGAGGGCGAGCTGGTCGTTGGACAGGTGCCCCTCGACGTACGGCTTCCAGAACGCATAATCCTCAGGGGTGAGCGCCTTCTGCACTTCGCTGAGCACCGCACCGGAGAGCTGCAGGCGCGAAACCCCGTGATCCAGTTTCCACACCGGAAACTGCTCGGGCGTCCTGATGTCCACCGGTTTCAGATAATCGGGGTCAGTAAACTCTTTCAGCTGTGGAGCACCGCTCTCCTTCGCGGAGTAAGGCAGCTGGAACTCCGCCACCGCGTAGCGCACTTTGTCTTCGCGCAACGCGCCATCCCCGTTCCGGAAGGTGAGCTCCCGCCACTTCCCGGTCCCGCGCGCCTCCACCCGTAACGCCCAGTTGACCGGCAGGTTGACCCAGCCCAAGGGCTCCTTGATCCGCAGCTGCTGAAATTCGGCGGGAGCGTTTGCGCTGAGCTCCCGCTGGCCCTTGCCAGACACCCGGCCGAGAGTGGTCATCAGGTCGATCCGGGCGCCGCTGAGCGCTTCCGCCTGCCCGAGCGCGGCGCGGTAGACCAACCCGCCATCGGCGCTGGCCGCCGTCGCCCACGTCCGCCAGGAGGCCAGATCGTGGTAACCGTAGATCCGGTTCTCCTGCTTGCCGCTGAACCGGTTGCTGCGCTCCGCGCCGGGGAGGCTGTCCGCTTCCACTGCCGGCCCTCTGGTCGGCACGGCCCACAACCGAATGTCGTAGGTGTTCTCGCCGACCGTGACCTCCAGCGCCGCGCCGTCGTCGAGCACCTGACCGAACAGGGAGGCGATCTTGCGCTGGACGATCTCCTCGGTGATCTGCCCTGCGCCGAACGGCACCGCCCGGTTGATCCAGGCGGTCAGGTCCGCCACGAACGGCATCTCGTCGATGGCGTGGAAGGCGGTGACCATTCGGCTGCGGTCGGTTCTCGCATCCGGCGCTTCCTGCGGATTCTGCGGATCCGGGCGATGACCCGGCGGCCCGGGCCTCCAGTTCGAGATCGCCTGCTCGGTAAGCCACTGCCGTGCGGCCCGGTCGTCGAACCTGTCCATGGTGAGGGTGCGGGGCCGAGGCAGGCGGCGCATCATGATGGCCAGGTCGCGCAGCTCGGCCGCGCCCACCGCCCCCTCTGCGCCGAGCAGCTCGAGTGCCATTTGCTGGTAGTCGGACGGGCCGGTGTATTGGCGATCCCGCGGGTCGGCGTAGAGCCGACGTCGGACCAGGACCAGTTTGCTGAGGTCATCACGGGTGACGGGGGCCACCGCGACCGTCGGCGGCCGAGCTGCCTGCGCAGCCGGCGATACTGCCTGTGAGCCGCCGAGACGCGCGAGCTCAGTGGCGCCAGCCAGCTCCGCCGGCTGCACAGGGGGCGATGATGCCCCCGGGACGCTCGGCCTCACCAGCGCCCACAGCGCCTTCTGCTCGGCCAGACGTTCTTCGGGCGAGTCCGCCTGTTCCGGCCCACTTTGAATCATTCTGGTGTGCCGGGCGTTGACCGTCGTGCTGATTGCGCCGAGCCCGGGCGCCGCGGCGAGTTTCTTGGCCGTCTCCACCCGAATCGGGCGATCTTTCCGATAGCGCTCGCGCGCGCTGTCCTGGCTAGCGACGAGCTGCACATTTTTCCAGCTCAGAGTCTCCCGGCCGAGCTTGTGGAGGAACAGAGCCTTCAGGCCCTCCACCGGCATCGGCCCGTGGGGCCGGGCACCGTCATTGTCCTTGGCGTACCGCCGGTAGGCCGACTCGATCACCCGGTCCAGGCTGTCCAGGTTTGCGGTCGTCGGGTCGAAGGTCCCTTCTCGCTGCACGAGGATTCTGGCGAATTCGCGTACCTCGAGCTTGCGATCGCGCTGCTTCAGGTCCTGATCAGGCGACGACGTCCGCCAACCTGCGACGGCGACGTCGATCTCTGCGGCGGGGTGAGAACCGAGTCGTTGGCGCAGCCGGTCGAACTCGGCACGTCGGGTCAGCGCCTCCATCGTGACTGGCTGATCACCCTTGATCAGGTCGGTGACATACTCGGTCAACTTCTGCATCTGCTCGTCGGTCACCGCCGACGCCGCCGGGTCGAACGCCTTCCTGACTATCGGCAGGAACTGCGCGTTGCCCGGATCCTCCGGCTTGAGACCCAGCGCGCTGGTCTCAATCAGAAAGTCCCGGTACAACACGTTCTCGAGCCAGCGCCGGGCCTGCTGCGTACCCTCGCCCTCCGACGCCTGGTCGGCGAGGGTGCTCACCTTGTCACGCGCGTCCTTCTCCCAGCGCAGGACATCCTCGAAGGACGACGTGAGCAGGGCCTGACTGAGGGGCTTGTCCGGCAGCTCGCCGTTGTTCCTGGCTTCGTCGACCAGTCCTTTGAGCTCCTGGAACGCCCTGTCTGTCTGCACCACCTCGGGGTGGTCCGGGGAGAGTTGTCGCTCGGCTTGTTCAAGTCGCATTTGGAGGACGGGGAGCATGGCTTCGACGTAGAGCAGATCGACGATCGCGTCGGGACCGGGCGCGAGCGAAGGGCCTGCTGGACCTGGCGTTTCCGCTGGGTCGGGCATCCGTGGTGGCCTGCTGAGCCCTTCGTTCCAGGATTCGGAGACGCTGCTCGGGCCCTGGGCGGCGGTGGCGGCGCCGTCGGGGCGGACGAGGGGACCGTGGTCGCCGGCGACGCCCGCGTAGATCGGGGCCAGGGTGTCCATGATCTGTTGCAGGTCCTCGTCGAGGACCGCCACCGGCGAGCCCGGGGTGCGGGGGCTCATCAACGAGGTCCTGGGGTCGGCCGGTAGATCGCCGCCAGTGCGCCGCGAGGGAGGTTGGTGGTCGATGGCCCCGAGGGCGTGCAGCACCTCGTGGGCGTAGAACGCAGGAGGCCGGTCCTGCGCCCAGTGGGCCTGGTCCATCTGGGTGTCGGGGGCGGTGACCGCGACGGTGAGGTGCGCTCGAGAGGCGTCGACGAACTGCACCTCGACCCGCATCGGTAGGTTCACCATTGGTAGTACGTGCCGGGGGTCGTTGAGGTACGTCTGCACGCCCTCGGTGGCCAACTGTTGCACCTGGGCCACGGCGTCGGGGTCGCCGGTCAGGTGCACTCGCACGACGAACAGCCACTCGTCGTCGGCCCGAATCAGTTCATAACGAACGGCGACCTGCTCGCCGCCACCGGGCACGGCGGTTATCCGCCCGTCATCGAAGCGGAACGGCTCGTCCACCGGACGCCACCGCTCGGTGTCGATCTCGACCCTGCCCACCGGGCGGGCGGGGACCGGAAGTGACACGGAGATGGAGTCCGGACGCCGAGGCAGTGGTCCGGATACCGCAAGACCCCAGCTGTGCATTGTCGCGAGCACTTCGTGGGTGCTGTTTGCGGCAATCGCGGTGACCTTGGCCTGCTGCCCCTGCGCCAAACCGTCGAGATGCGACATCACCTCGGCGTAGCCGTTGACGACCACCGGCGCGGCGAGCTTGGCCTGCGGTTCCGCAGCCCGGCTGGGCAGCGCGTCGACCACTGCGCGCGGTACGCCGATCTCGACGTTGTTCGACGTCAGTCGCAGTTGGCCGCGCATCGCCGCGTAGTTGTTGAGTGTCCGCGTATCGGCAGCCGTGGCGAGATCCCCCAGCAGGTGCTTCTCGGGTATCACCCGGACACCGGTCGCGGAAGCCGAACTGGTGACACCACGATCGCTGGTGATGGGTAGGAACCGGTCGTCGGCCGGGTCCACCAGGTCGACACGCTCCGGCAGATCGAGGTACACGCCGAGTTGGTTGGCTACGGACAACGCCTCATCGCGGCTGATGGTTCTGCTGCGCTCGACGGCAAGGCTTACCGACAGACGAGCGGCAGTCGTCGGCTCCTCGCGCTCCAGTACGTGTCGCACCCTCATCGAACCCGGCGCGTCTTCGGGCAGGTGCACTTGCACCACGCCGTCGATCAGCGGCGCATCTCGAACGTGAACCGGCACCTCTGCAGTGGTGTCACCGAGTTGGAGGGCAAAGCCGGAAGGGAGCAGCACGAAACCGTCGAGGCAGATCGACGGAGCGGGAGCGCCGGGCATCACAGACCAGCCTTGTCGTAACAGGCGTTAATGCGGTTTTGCATTCTTTCTAATTCTGCTTTGTGCTCCGGAAAAGCCGGCATGATGATATCGCGGAGCACGAAATGCCAGAAGACACGATCCGCGCCGGTGAGACAGTCGGTGGCGTTGAGCCGCTCGAGCCATCTTCCTGCGTCCCCCTTGCCGCCTACGATATCGAGGATTGCCTCCACGATGGCGGCGTGCGCACGGAAGATCTCGGCCTGGCCCGGGCGGCGGGCGGCTCGTTCCTCCTCCAGTTCGCCCTTGGCTCTCACCACTGCCACGAGGTCAGCGAGACTAACCTTCGTCGCTTCCGCGTTACTCATGGCCTGCAGCAACTCCCGCAACCACAGGAGGCCTCCCTCATAGTCGCCGACCTTTTCGCCGAGGCGGGCCTCGTCCAGGGGGCGCGAGGTGAGATAGCCGAGGAACAAACTGGAGTCGGCCGTCTGGGTGTGCGGTTCAACCGGATCAGTGAGCCAGCGGCGCTGCGGTTCCAGCGGACGCTTGCCGACAAGTTCCGGGTCCTTCCGCGCCAGCATTTCCTGCTTGATCAAGACCCGAAAAGCCGCCAGGACCCGATCTTCTCGGAAGAAGGGACTGTCTCTGATCTGCGTGTCGTCATACCGGGAGATCCGCTCGCCGTTGGCCACGCTCGCTGATTCCAGATCAGCCAACTCCTGCACGACGTCCCCCGTGAGCAAATCATCTGCGTGCTCCTGGAGGTATGACTCGACGTCCTTCCACGTCGGCTGGTTGATAAATTCCGCTACCAGATCCGAGGGACCAGACTTCGGCGGAGCGGCAAGTGCCTCAGCTCGCGCCAACGCACCGTCGGTGAGGCTGCGGTATCGCTCCCGGTGGGCCGACCCGGCCCCCTGCACGTCCCAGAACTTCTCGAACCCGACCATCGTCGGTTGCACCGATGACCGGCCGTGCTGCTCAGCGACGATGAACTCCAGCTCATCGTTGCGCTCCGTGGCGACCACCACGCTGATCGCGGGATTCTTCGCCAAGGTCCGGTGCAGACTCTCGGCTATCAGTGCGTCCAGAGTGGTTCCATGCCTGCTCGGAGCGCCGCGGCGTACGTCGACCAGGGCAATCAGGCCGTCATGGTGGTTGAGAACCGTCACGATCTCGTCGATCGCGGTCGATGACGAGTCCGGGCCGAGCAGAATCGTGTTCTTGCCGATCCGTCGGGCATTGGTCGACACCCATGGCGCCCACGTCGGCTCGGCCGGCAGTTCCGGCGGGTACGGCACCCCATCCGAACCGACGACCACGATTTCGCTGCGCGGGTCTTCCAGGACGGCCGTTCTCCGGTCGACGGCCCCGTCCAGGACCACCGGAACGGCCGGCTCGGTTCCGGTCTCCCACCGCAACTGCCCGTCGTCGCCCTTCACCATCCAGAACGACCCGGGCGTAGGAGACCCGGCAGGAGCGTGAACCAGTGCGGCGACCGCCCGGCCCGAATTGAACTCCTGCAGCACGTTCGCCAAAGGCATGGGCACCGGAGTCTGACCGAGGGCGTGATTCAGGCGCCGTCGAGACAGCGGCCTCGCGAGCGCGCGCAGCTCCGCAAGGGACAGTCCGGGCAGATCGCCGAAGGTCGCGTAGTACACGGCGGCCAAGGGCAAGAGATCGCCGGCTACAAAGCCGGCACCGCCGGTTGTCCGGCGCCCACCGGCCGCGGAATTGCTGACGAGTTCGCCCACGGACACCGGTTGGCGCGCCGTGGTCAACTCGGCAAGCTGTCGGAGGTTCGCCGCCAGCGTTTCGGGCAGCAGACGGTAGGCGCTAGCGTGCTCACCGGTCCTCGCAAGCTCCGCTGTCGATTCGAGCGACGTGAGACGGTCCTGCAGGCCCGGCGGCACGCCCTCCTGGGCGACATCACCCGGCAGGGCCAACTCCACGCCCAACGTGTCCTGAAGCCGAAGTGCGCTGTCCAGGTCCAGGGGCCCGGAGGTTCTGGAGCTGAACGGGACCACCACCACCCGGACATCGGTGGCTACCAAACCGTGTAGATAGGCACGAAGGTTCGTGGAGTTGGAGGCCGAATCGGGAACGAGCAACGCGGTGGTACCCGGCGCCACCATTTTCCTCGCCAGGTCGTACACCCGATCGTCGACCACCACCGAGTCCGAGGCAGCATCTTTGTACCGGAACACGCCGGGCCCTTCCGTGCTGATCGCTTCAAGGCAGTCCGCCAGCACTCCCACGCCGCGCCTCCTCCGCTTTGCCACTCATGGTCAACGGTCGTCCTGCCACGGGGGCACCAGCAAGTCATCTCTTCAAACGACACCGGGCCGCGGCAGTCGACCAGCGTCAGTGGCGCCGAGAGGCCGCCGCCCGGCGGAAGCCACCGAGACTGAGAAACCCGGTCAAGCACACGTTGCGCCGCCCGAGCAGGAGAGCACCGAGCCGCCCGCTGGCGACGATGCTCAGGCCGCGCGGCTCAGCCGGCGAGGGTGGCTGAGGTGGCCCAGCTCGATCGCCATCCGGGTCAGCTCCGCCTTGTTGCTGACGTTCAGCTTCGCGCGGATCCGCTTCGCGTACGTGTTGACCGTCGCCTGCGAGAGGCCCATGCGGGTCGCGATCTGCGCGTGCGTGAAGCCGGAGGCGATGAGCCGCAGCGTCTCGACTTCCCGCGGTGCCAGGCCGTTCTGCTCCTCGCCCCCGCCGCGGGCAAGCTCACCCTGAAACTGATCGACCAGCCGCGGGCAGACGTAGAAGCCACCGCGGACGATCACCCGCACCGCCTCCCGCACGTCACGCTGTTCGCTGAGCCTGCTGAAACAACCTCGTGCCCCGGCCCGGACGGCGGCGAGCAGGCTCGGTGACCGGTCCCACGCCGCGCTCACCAGCGGCCGGCCCACCGTGGCCACCCGCGCGATGCTGTCCGTCCCGCCCGGCGGCAGCTCCAGCACCACCGCGTCGAACGTCTGACCGCCGGCCAGCAGCTCGCCGACGTTCGCCACGGTGGCCGCGACGCGCAGACCGCCATCGTCGGATGCCAGCTTTTCCAGGCCAGCCCGGGAGATGGGCTGATCGGAGACGATGGCCACTGTCAACACCGGGGCTCCTCCAAGCTGTCGGGCCCGTGTTCACGGGCGCCACTGAGACGGATCCCGGCCCCGCCCGGTTCACGAACCGCGGAAATCCGCCAGCGTCCCGGTCGGTTGCGGTGGCGATGCCCCCGATGAGGGACTTTCCGTTTCCCGTACGCATCAAGCATGCTCGCCTGGTGTCTCGCGGCGCCCCGGCGTTCGACGAGGATGGGCAGGGAGCCCGACGAGGGCTCGGACCAGCGAAGCGGACCGGGGATTGATATCTGTGGCGGACGGCACCGAGCACGTCGAGGAGTTGCTCGGGCTCTACTACCTCGACGAGCTCGACGCGGCGTCGGCCCAGCGGGTGCGCGCCCACCTCGACGCGTGCGTGACCTGCCGCGACGAGGCGGCGCAGGTGTGCGAGGCGCTCGCGGCGATGGCCCTGCTCCTCGACGACCGGGAAGGGCTGGCCAGTATGTACGGCGCGCTCGGCACGTCGGTGCCACCGGCGTTCCCGGCCCGGTTCGCGCCGATCGAGGAGCCCGAGGCGCCGCGGTCCCGAATCGGCTGGACGCACCGATCACGCCGGTCCGGCCGCAGCCGCCCCACGGAGTCCGCAGCCGTGACTGATGCGCCGGCGCCCGAACCAGCGCCGCCCCCTCCGACGACCCGCACAGCCGCCGCGCCGGCCAAGGAAACCTCCGCTCCCACGGTGCCGCCCGCCGCGCCAACTGCCGCGCCCTCCGTGCCGCCCGTTGGGCCCACGGTGCCGCCCGCCGCGCCCGCTGCGCCGCCCGCCAAGCCCGCCGCGCCCGCTGGGCATGCTGTGCCGGCTGCTGCACCTGCCCTGCCGGCCGTATCGCTCACGGCGCCGACCGTCGCGCCTGTCGTGCCGATCATCGCGCCTACGGTTGCCGCCGCCGAGCCGGCTGCCACGCCGGTGCTGCCGACGATCGCGCCGGGCGTGCGCACCAAGCCCGTGAACCGGCCGGCACCGTCGACCGTGCCTGCTCCGGTGCCCCTGACCACGCAACCGGCCGGGCAGACGCGACCGGTCCGGCCTACCCGGTCGCTGATCGTGTCGATCGGGTTGCTGGCCGCGACCGTCACGCTCGGCGGAACCGCCGCGACAGCGCTCCTGCGCGAGCACGACGGCGAGCCCAGCACACCGACGGCCCGGGCCGCCGTGAGCGCGGCGGCCTCGACGACCGACGTGGACAGCGGGGTGCACATGACGGTGGCGCTGACCGCCAAGGACGGGTCGACCGAGGTGCGCGCGAAGCTGACCGGTCTGACCAAGGGAACCGGTTACCGGCTGTACGGCTACGGCCCGGACGACAACCGATGGGCGGTCGTGAACTGGACCGGCGGGACTGGCAAGGAGCAGGAGGTGTCCGGCGCGGTGCCCGCCGCGATCGCCGGCATCTCGCACGTGACGGTGCTGCGCAGCGACCGCAAGACCGTGGTGACCGTGTACTTCTCGCACGACGCCGAAGCTGAGATGGGCCCCAACGGCGGCTGAGGCTCAGGCGGTGCTGGTGCCGTCCGGGACGGTGGAGTTGATGTCCGCGCCGGCGTAGATCTGGGCGGCGTTGTTGAGCCTCCCGACAAACTGGCCGACCAGATCGAGCACGCCGGCGCAGCCCTGCAGCAGTTGGAACTGGCTGTACTGGATCTCCGCGGTCTGCTCCGGGTGCGGGTCCCGGTAATTGGCGTACCAGCCGCTGCCGTCGTCGTAGGGGCCGATCCACTTGACGTTGTTGTTGAGCGGTGCCCCCTCGTGCCAGACCTCGGCCGCGTCCGACTCCTTGCCGGCCCAGAAGATCCAGCTCGACTTGGCGATCGCGGCGTCGCGGAAGCGCTCGAAGTCGGCGATCTGGCCCGTCGTCGCCTGGAGGATCGTTGTCTCGGCGTCGTACATCTGGCCGGGGCTGACGTCGTAGCTGCGCAGGTCCGGTTCGCCCGGGTCACCCTTGGGCGCGTTCGGGTCGGGCAGCAGGTTGCCGTGCTCATCGACGGGTTCACCGTCGGTGTTCGTGTAGCCTCCGTGGCCGTCCGAAGTGGGCGCCTCGAAGCCGATGAGATCCTCGTTCTTCCCGCTGACGTGGCGGCCGCTCGGCCATTCCTGGGTCAGATCGGCCGGGACGACAGAGGTGTTGGGATCACTCATACCTCAACCCTGCGCGCGCGTCGGGGTGGCGGCAACGTCCCTCTTGGTACGACCCGCCGGCGCCGGAACGGGGTCTGGGGCGCTGCCCTGCCGGGTGGCTACGGTCGGCGGGAGGGTGGAGTCCAACGTACGGAGCGTGCATGGTGAGTGACGGTGCGACCAACTATGACGCCTCCGCCGTGCGGATCAACGTGGACATGTACTACATGCACCGGTCCGCGAGCGTCTACATGGCTTCGCTGATCTCCAGCCTGCAGGACGACTGGAGGGAAATCGGCGACACCTGGGATCAGCTCAAGATCGGTTGGGTCGGGGAGAGTTCCGAGGCGGCCGACGCGTTCAACGAGCGCCTCCGGGACGTGCAGAACCGCCTGTTCGGCACCCCCGACCCAGCCGACACCACCAAGGTGGAGACCCCGGGCATCCTCGACCGGGTCCGTTACGGCGCCGTGGTGGCGGCGGCGAACTACAACGCCGCCGAGCACGCCGTGACAGACATGTTCGACGCTTTCGTCCACGCCATCGCCGGCGAGGGCGAGGGCGAGGGGGGACCGCAGGACAGCACGATGCCGCCGATCACCGTGGACTACAACACCAACCCGTTCCCCGCCCCGAAGACCGACGGCTGACGACGCACCGTGCCGAAGACAGTTTGGAACGGGCGCGCGAGCCCTGAGGAGCTGCGTACGCTCGCGGCCGAGTGGCGTGCGCAGGCCGATCGACTGGAGTCGCTGGGCGGCACGGTGATGTCGGCCTACAACGGCATCAAGTGGACGGGGTTCGCGTACTTCTCGGCGACGGCCGCGGCGAACGCCGTGCACGTCAAGCTGGGCAAGATGGCCGATGCGGCGCGGGAGTTCGCGGACTTCCTCGACGAGTACGCCAGCAAGGTCGAGGAGCAGATCAAGCGGGAGAAGGCGGCCGCGATCGTCCAGATCGTGTTGGCCGTCCTCGGTCTGCTCACGATCGGCCTCGCGTTCGTGCTGGCACCCGCCCTCGCCGCCCTGTCGAGCCTGCTCGCCAGCCTGCTGCCGGCCATGAGCGCAGTGGCCGGCCGGATCGCCACCATGCTGATCGACTTCGCGCTGGGCTTCCTGACGTTCGGTTCCATGCAGGTCGCGATGGAGTTCGGCACCCGGGGGATCGTCTCCGCGGCGATGGGCCTGCCGCTGGAGGTGGGCGGCATGGAGCTGCTGAACATCCTGCTCGCGGGCTCGTTGGGCGGTCTGTTCTCGATCCGGGGCGTCAACGCGGTGCCGCTGCGGGGTTCCCGCGGCGCCACTCCCCCGCCGGTCCCGAAGATGCAGGCACTGCCGAAGGCGTCGACGGCCACCATGCCGGACGGCGCCGGCGCGCAGCTCACCAGCCCGGCGCCGATCAAGGGCACGGGGGTCGCCAACACACCCCGCATCAACGACGCCACGCCGGCGGTGAGCGCCAGCGACATCGCGGCCGCGCCGGTGGTGCCGACCGGCAGCCACACGGCACCAACCGCGTCGGCATCGTCCGCCGGCGACGCACGCCGCCTGGCGGTCGGTGTGCCGGGTGGCGGGAAATCGGTGAGTCCGTCCACCCAGCAGGGCACCGGCCACGTCAACCAGCCGCTCGCCACACCGCACACCACCACGACGACTGCCGCACCGCAGGGTGGCGCGCGCCGCGACGGGCCACAGACGGCGAACCTCGACCGCACCGTTCCCGCCCTCGGCGCGCGTGGCGACGTCTCCCCGCAGGTCAACACCCGGGCGGCGAACGTCGTCCACCAACCGGCCCACCCCAACGTGACCGGCCAGGGGCCAATCGGGACGGCCAAGGTTGGCGCCAACCGTCCCGAGTCGCCGATCACCGGCCCGACGATGCACTCCACCCCCTCGACCGGCCCAGCCACCGTGCCGCACGGGACGTCGCTGCCGCCCGCCATGCGCCCCGGCGGCCTGCCCGAGACGTCGGTGCTGAACGGCGGCAACCACCTGATGCCGCCGACCGGCCGGCCCGTCGTCGCGGACTACGCGCCCCCCACCGGTACCTCGCACACCGTCACGCCATCCGTGCCGCACGGACGCGGGCACGTACTCGACGACACCGCCACCAGCGCCACACACCCCACCACCCAGCAACTACGCGACCAACGCGTCAAGTTCCTCGAAACACCCCGCGACACCACCACCGGACCCGTCGCCCCTCCCCGTACCACAGAAGTCGCGGCACCACAGCACACCGTCACGCCATCCGCGCCGCACGGACGCGGCCACGTGCTCGACGACACCGCCACCAGCGCCACACACCCCACCACCCAGCAACTACGCGACCAACGCGTCAAGATCCTCGAAACACCCCGCGACACCACCACCGGACCCGTCGCCCCTCCCCGTACCACAGAAGTCGCGGCACCACAGCACACCGTCACGCCATCCGCGCCGCACGGACGCGGGCACGTACTCGACGACACCGCCACCAGCGCCACACACCCCACCACCCAGCAACTACGCGACCAACGCGTCAAGATCCTCGAAACACCCCGCGACACCACCGCCGGCCCAGCCCGCCCCCAGGACCTCGCCGGGCCCACGCCGCGGCCGGGTGAGGTGGACACAGCGGTGGCCGGGCATTCCGACCGGTCGGCCGCGACGAGGGTCGACTCGCGACTGCTGGACGTGTCGGCTCCACCCGCACCGGCGCGGGCGGACGCGGGAGGCGCCCAGACCGAGCACGGCGCCGTGCCGCTGCGGCCGGACCCGGCGGCCCCCCGGGCCGACGCTCCGGTGCCTACGGCCACGCCCCGGGCCAGCACCCCGACGCCCGGGCGTCAGCTGCTGCAGACCGGCCCCGACGGACGTACCGACCTGGTGCGGGTTTCGGCGGAGCCGATGTTCGCGGGTGAGGGGCGACGGCTCGGCGGGGATGCCCATCCGGTGGCGGGCCCCGGCCGGCCGGCGGCGGACCCGGCCCCCGAGCGACCCGCCACCGGCCCGGACACGTCCTTCTCCTACACCGAGCTGCGCGCCGACGGCACCATGGGCCCGACCACGCTGCGCCCGGGCGAGAACGTCCTGCACTCAAAGCCGTTGAGCGGCAAGCCGCAGGAGCAGATCCTCAGCTACTCCGCCGACGGCAGGGCGTGGGACGTCAACCCGATCGCACCGGCGGCCCAACCGGCCGCCGCCGCCCGACCCACGCAGATGCTCCGGCAGAACCCGGACGGCACCGTGGACCTTCTGACGTTCCAGAAGCCGCCAGCGCTCGCGTCGGGGCCGCCGGTGAAGCCGCAGCCCGGCGAGGCAAGCTTCCACGATCTGGACGGGCCGGGGGTGAACCGAGGCTGGCAGTCGCGCTCGATCGGCCCGGGTGAGAGGTTCACGGCCGAGCAGATCAGCAAGCCGCAGTCGACCGGGCAACGGCTCGACGGCAAGGAGGTGTTCTTCCAGCGTGAGCCCACGTCACTGCTGGTCAAGGACCAACAGAGCCACCACTGGACGCCGCTGGGGAGGACCGAAGGCGTGGCGGCGCCGCCGAAGGGCTGGGGCCGGGCCCCCGACGCCCCGCCCGTCACGGTTGCCAAGCCGGCCGACAACCCGTCGTTCAGCAGGGAGGGCACCGGCCAGGGCACGCCGCCGGACAGCGCCTACTACCGCTGGAACGAGGCGAACGCCACGGCAGAGCCGGTGAATGTGCGGGCCACGTCGCTTGAGGTGGCCGAGATCGGCACGCAGACCCGGTCGGTGACCATCGGCCGATACACGGCCACCGGCGGCGGGGGCGGCGGCAGCGGGATCGACTCGCTGCGCGTGTTGCCGGACGGCACTCTCGTTCCGGCGAACCCTCGAGCGATCACCTCCGACCAGATCAGATTGGACACCGCGTCCGGCACGATCACCATGGATGGTGCCCGGCCCACCGGTGGTCACTCGTCCGGTGGGGGCGGCGGTGCTCCGGGTTCGCCGGGTGGCGGCCTGTCCAGCCGCGGCCCGTCTCGCGGATCGGTAACGCAGACCGACGACGGCCCGCTGACCTTCGTCAAGCAACCCAGCACCGCGCAGAGCAGCGCCGCCGCGATGGCGCGGGATGCCCGCACCAACGCCGGCGCGCCCGGTGAGCGGCCCGATCCGGGTCGCACGCTGGGCAGTGGCAAGCCCGCCACGGGTCCCGGTGCCGGAATCGGTGGTCCGGCGGACGCGGCGGCCGCCCGCACCATGACCAGGGGCGATGACGGTCAGGTCGTGCTCGGCACCCCCGCCGAGACGCCGCGCAACGTGCTTCGCAAGCCGCGGCCCGAACAGACGCCTGGCACCGAGGTGCGGACTGCCGACCCCGTGCCCGGTGGACATCCGGCGAAGACCACGCCGGCCGCACCGGCGCACGACCCGGTGCCGGGCACGCCGACCGACGCCAAGGCGAAACCGCAGGCAGTGGCGAAACCGCAGGCAGTGGCGACACCGCAGGCGCCGCCGGTCGTGCTGGACCCGACACCGCCACCGGCACCCGCCGTACCGATGCGCGCGCCACTCACCCATGAGGCGCCGTACATCGCCGCGATGCCCGACGGCCTCTCGATGACCGCGCAGGACAACGTCGTACACCTCCACGCCGGGGCGGCGCCCACCAGGCTGGTGCTACGCCCCGGCCCGGGCCTGACCGTCGTCGTCGACGGCTCGGTGACCAGCCTGCCGGCCATCCGCGCGGCGCTGGCTGAGCTGCACCCGTCGCAGCCACCCGTGTCAACCGTCGAGTTCGTCGGCACCCGCCAACCGATCACACCGGAGCGGGCACAGCAGATCGCCGACCGGCTACTCACCGGCCTGCCCGGCAACCCGCAGATCAGCCTGCTCGCGTCCGCCCTCACCGACGCCCCGGCCGGGGCACCAGCCGCGACGTCGTACCGGTTCGACGCCGGCAACGACGCATCGACGAACCCGACCCCAGGCCACGACCTCCCGGCTGCCCCGGCCCACGACGCGGCCTCCGCCACGCCGGTGGACGCAGTGGCGACACCGCAGGTAGCGGCGAAACCGCAGGCGCCGCCGGTCGTGCTGGACCCGACGCCGCCGCCGGCACCGACCGTACCGATGCGCCCACCGCTTGCCCACGAAGCGCCCTACGTCACCGCGATGCCCAGTGGCCTCTCGTTGACCGGACAGGGCAACGTCCTACACCTCCACGCCGGGATGGAACCCGCCAGGCTGGTGCTACGCCCCGGCCCGGGCCTGACCGTCGTCGTCGACGGCTCGGTGACCAGCCTGCCGGCCATCCGCGCGGCGCTGGCTGAGCTGCACCCGTCGCAGCCGCCCGTGTCAACCGTCGAGTTCGTCGGCACCCGCCAACCGGTCACGCCGGAGCGGGCACAGCAGATCGCGGACCGGCTACTCGCCGGCCTGCCCGGCAACCCGCAGATCAGCCTGCTCGCGTCCGCCCTCACCGACGCCCCGGCCGAAGCGCCGGCCGCGACGTCGTACCGGTTCGGCACCAGCAACGGCACTTCGACGAACCCGCCCGGAGACTCCACCCTGAACCAGGCCGCGCGGACGCAGCAGTGGACGGCGCGGCAGGACGCACTGCGTACCGACTACGCCGCGCGGATCGACACCGCGCGGCGCGTCGAGCAGTTCCGGCCCGATCTCGTCGGCGCCTTTGGCAACGCGATGACCGACGCGGCCGCCCGGACCGAGCGGAGCCCGCAACCAGCGTCGCTCGACCGGCTGCCCGCCGAGGTGGCCGACCGGTTCCGGACGGAATTCGTCGCCGCCGGGCGTCACCTGTTCGACCAGGTGTGGGCGCCGGTGATCGCCGCGGGCACCCGCGGCGACGACCCGGCATTCCAGGCGGCCGAGCACGAGTGGCAGGTGCGCTACGAGCAGCTGCTGACCGCCGTACGCGGCACCGCGTTCCGCTATCTGCAGGCGCAACGCCACGAGGCGACCGTGCAGGCCGCCGTGATCGAGGCAGGCGACGCGGACCGGGACGTGCCGGAGTCGGCCGCGCAGGCCTTCCACGACGACGCCCAGGCCAGGCTGCGCACGGACGACACCACGCCGCTGCTGGAGGCGACGTCGACGGCGTACGAGAGCGCCGCGCGCCCGGTGGTCGACCAGGCTCATGCGGACATCCACGCTGCCCTGCACCGGCCGGGCCGGGACATCGACGACGCCACCCGGCAACGGATCACCCGCCAACTCGATGCCAGTATCCGGGAGGCCAGCACCGCCGCGCAGATCTGGGCCGAACGTGGTGGTGACACCCCGGCGGTGGTAGCCGCCGCAGTGGATGGGCTGCGGGACACGCTCAGCGACCTGGTGCGTTCGATACCCGTCCTGCTGCTGCACCGTGCCCTGCTCGGCGAGCAGATGCGCGCCGCCGGTTCCGCCTTCGACGACCTGCCCACCATCGACCTGCCGACGCCGGTCAGCGAAGCGCTGGGCCGGTCGTTCACGCTGGACTGGCTGACCGCGTACGACGAGCTGTTCCGCGGCGAGGAGGTGGCGACCACCGAGTCGCACGAGCTGCCGGAGACCGTGCAGCTGGCCACGGCCGGACCGGAGCTGCTCGGCCGGGTACCCAGGGTGCCGGGTGAGCAGGTCCAGGTGCTCCCGATCAGCGACTCCGAGCTGACCGCTCCGGCGCCCGATACGCGGACGGCGGCGGACGAGGCGGCCGATACCCTGGCCGCGAACGGGCACGCTGAGATCCGCGACGCCTTCCTTACCGAGGCCGACCCGGTCCGCCGGAACACGCTGCTCGCCGGGCTGCTCGGCGAGAGCGACGCGGTGCTGAGCGCCCTGCCCGCGCTGCACACCGGCCTGCCGGTCGTGACGACCTCGGACGCGGCGATGGCGCGGTTGCTGGGATACGCCCACGACGCCACCCGGGATGAGCCGCTGCCGGTCACCGAGGTGCGCGCCGCGGCCAGGAGTCTGCACCTCGAGTCGAAGCTGGCGCTGATGGACGGTTTGCGCCTGCTGGCCGTCGCCAACCCGGCACGGCAGTCGGTGCTGCACACCCTCGGCGCACTGGCCATGGACTGCTGAGCGGGCGAGAGGAACCGACATGTCCACCACTGCCCGTCGCCGGGAAGGCTTCTTCCATCTTGTCGAGGCGACCGACGCGTAGGTCAACGCCTACTTGATCAGCGCCACCGCTGAGCTGGACGCGCCCGCCTGGTCCTGCCGGTCGCCGCGGCGGCGCAAGGGGTCGCGCTGAGTGACGCCGTCTCGCTGCCGGACACGCCCACCGTCCTTCAACGAGGGTCTGGTCCGGTTCACCACCTGGGTGCAGCGCAGCGCGAACGAGCAGGTGCGCTGGCTGGCGTCCGACGATTCCGGCACCCGCGCCTGCCACGATCCCAGGACCACCGGCACGTCCGCGTTCAACGCCGACGGGAGCCAGGACCGGCGCACCGCGGTGCTGGAACGCGACGACGCGCGCATTGCTGCTGGACGCGACATGCCACGCATCGACGACGTCCGCCATGAGCTCGGTGGTCTCCGGGACGCCGACGCACGCGTCGATACAGCGCATCGCGCAGGCCGGCGGGGACCCCGCGCCAGCATCGTCGGCGGTCGCCGTGCGCAGCGGCGCGGGCGGTCGTCAGATCGAGCACCGGTGCCATGTGCGCCGCCCACCCCGAGCGCGGGTCCGCGGGCGTGGAAGCTGCGGCGCGGGTCGTCCGTCAGGGCCATCCGGGCCTGCGCGCGCAACTCGTCGGGTACGCCGCCGGCGACACGCGGCAGCAGTCGGTGCAGCAACGCCCCCTGTGCGGCGAATTACGTCGGCATGCTGTCGGCCCCGCTTGTCTACCCGGCTACTGCTGGATCGACTGGAAGATCTCGTTGAGCGAGCCCATCCGGCGCTCGGTCATCTCGCGCAGCTGTGCGCCGGCGTCCTGAAGGGCGGTGAGCATCAGCTCCTCCATCTCCTCCGGGTCGGTGTCGGTGAACAGGTTCGGATTCAGGTGTACGGCGGTGAAGGTGCCGGCCGCAGTCATCGAGACCCGTACCGCACCGTTGGCGGCCGTGCCGGTGACCTCGGTGGCCGACAGCCGATCGCGCATGGCGGCCATCTGCTCCTGCACCGCCTGCGCCTGCTCCAACATCCGGTCCAAGTCCGACATGGGATCCTCCCTCAGCGCCCTGACCAGGTACGCACGTTGGCCCATTCGCCCTCGGCGTAGTTGTTCCACGACAGGTTCATCGCGGACGCGATCTTGCCGAGCACACCGGTCTCGCCGAACAGGCCATTGGCGGCGATGTTCCACTCCTGCTGCAGACCTTGGTAATAGGACTGGGCCGGGCCCTGCCACTGGTCCTGCAGGGGCATCAGCTTGTTGATCAGCGCCGCGAGTTGCTCTTCGATTTCGGCGGCTTTGGCGTTGAGCGTCTGCCCAGCCATCTCCAGTTCCGCCGGGACGCGCAGGTTACTGGTGGTGGGATCTGGCATGGATCTCTCCTGTCTCGTGGCGGAGGGCTAGAGGTTCGCGCCGGGGATGTCCTGGTTGACGGCGACGAGGCTGTTGATGTTGGCCTGCTCGGCATCGACGTAGTTGTGGAAGTTGCCCCGCAGGCCACTGCCGATGTCGGTCAGCGCGTTGTGCAGCATCCGGCCGAACACGTCGAAGTCGTGCATGAGGATCTCGAACTGCCCGGCCGCGACGCCGTGCCAGATCGACTGCATCTGCACCACAGTCGTCCGCAGGTTGGCCAGTTCACCGTCGATATCCGTCGCGGTTACGTCACAGCTGGCCGCGGCGTCCATGATCATTTCCGGTGTTACGAGAATGTGGTCCATCGCAACTTCTTCCTTCCGCTGCCGTCGACAGCTGTTATGCCTTCATCAGGATGGTGGTGGCCGCGCGGACAGCGCGAGTGACCTCTTTGCGGGACACCGCGACAGTCCCCGGGGTCAGCGCTGCCGCGTCTCGGCGGTCATGCTCTTCAGGTTCGCGCCCTCGGCCGCGACGTAGGTGTCGTACGACTTCTGCATCGCCGTGAGGGCGTCATCGAGCAGCCCGCGGGTGTCGGTGGTGAGCTTCTTCAGGTCGGTGGTGAGGACCTCGTACCTGTCCCCCGCCGGGCTGTTCCACGATTCGCAGATCGACTCCAGGTGGATCGCCATCGCATTGAGGCTGCTCTCGATCGAGTCACGCTGCTTACGCACACTGCCGATCGACTCTCCGAGCAGCGGGATCTGCACGGCGTACTCGTAGCGCTTGCCGTCCACGATGACGGCGACCGGCTGGCCCCTGTCGTCGGTGACCACCCCGTTCTTGGAGTCGTACATGATGGTGGTGAGCCCGTCAGCCCCGTACGAAATGGTGATGGCCTTGCCGTCCTTGACCCCGCGCGTCGGGCGCCCCTGACCGTCGAACGCGTCGTAGATCCACCCGTCGGCCTGCATCAGTACGACGTCCCCGTCGGGGTTACGGCTAACGACTGTCCCGTCCCGGTACGTCCACACACTCGAACCGTCGCCGGCGTACTTGATGTCCACGGCGTTGTTCTTGCCGTCCTCGGTGGCGTGCGTGGGCCGTCCCTGCTCGTCGAACGTGTCGAAGGTCCACCCGCTGGCCTGCATCCCCGTCACGGCTCCCGCCGGGTCCCTCTGGATCGTCGTGCCGTCGCCGTACTTCCAAGTGCTCGACCCGTCCGGGGCGTACGTGATGGTGACCTGCTGGGCCGGCCCCCCGTTGTTGCTCGGCACGGTGCCGTGCGTGGGGTTGCCCTTCCCGTCGAACTGGTCGAAGGTCGTGCCGTCCCTCAGCACCTGCCGGGTGGTGTCGCCCTCGGCGTTGCGGTAGACCTTGGTGCCGTCGCCCTGGTAGCTCCAGATGCTCGACCCGTCGGCGCCGTAGGTGATGTCGACCTGCTGCGCCGGCTGACCGTCCTGCCCCGGCACGGTTCCGTGGGTGGGCCTGCCGTCGCCGTTGAACCGGTCGTAGACGCTGCCGTCCTTCAGCTCCTGCCGGGTCACCGTCCCGTCCGCAGCGCGGAAGACCTTCGAGCCGTCGCCCTGGTAGCTCCAGACACTCGACCCGTCGGCGCCGTAGGTGATGTCGACCTGCTGCGCCGGCTGACCGTCCTGCCCCGGCACGGTTCCGTGGGTGGGCCTGCCGTCGCCGTTGAACCGGTCGAGGACGCTGCCGTCCTTCAGCTCCTGCCGGGTCACCGTCCCGTCCGCAGCGCGGAAGACCTTCGAGCCGTCGCCCTGGTAGCTCCAGACACTCGACCCGTCACCGTTGTAGACGATGTCGACCTGCTGCGCCGGCCTGCCGTCCTGGCCGGGAACCGTCCCATGGGTGGGCCTGCCGTCCTGGCTGAACGCGTCGTAGACCACGCCCTCGGGGGTGGTCTGCCGAACCACCGCGCCGGCAGGGTTCCGGTCCACTGTCGTGCCGTCGGCGTAGGTCCACGTACTCGACCCGTCGCCCTGGTAGACGATGTCCACGGTCTGGGCCGGCTGCCCGTTCTGGCCGGGTACGGTGCCGTGCGTGGGCTTGCCGTCGGCGGTGAACCGGTCGAACGAGGCGCCATCCGCAGTGACCTCGCGGGTGATGTCACCAGCGGCGTTGCGGTCGACGGTCGTGCCGTCGGCGTACGTCCAGGTGCTGCTGCCGTCACTGCCGTAGGTGATGTCCACCGCCTGAGCGGGCTGCCCATCGGCCCCTGGCACCGTGCCGTGGGTCGGTTTGCCGTCGGCGGTGAACCGGTCGAACGAGGCCCCATCCGCGGTCACCTCGCGGGTGATGTCACCAGCGGCGTTGCGGTCAACGGTTGTGCCGTCGGCGTACGTCCAGGTGCTGCTGCCGTCACTGCCGTAGGTGATGTCCACCGCCTGAGCGGGCTGCCCATCGACCCCCGGCACCGTGCCATGCGTCGGTTTGCCGTCGGCGGTGAACCGGTCGAACGAGGCCCCATCCGCGGTCACCTCGCGGGTGATGTCACCAGCCGCGTTGCGGTCGACGGTCGTACCGTCGGCATACGTCCAGGTGCTCGACCCGTCACCGCCATAGGCGATCGACACCTCCTGCGCCGGCTGCCCCTCCGACCCCGGCACAGTGCCATGCGTGGGCTTGCCATCGGCGGTGAACCTGTCGAACAACGCCCCATCCGCAGTCACCTCGCGCGTGATGTCACCAGCCGCATTGCGGTCGACGGTCGTACCGTCGGCATACGTCCAGGTACTGCTGCCGTCACCGCCGTACGTGATGTCCACCGCCTGCGCCGGCTGCCCCTCCGACCCCGGCACAGTGCCATGGGTCGGCTTGCCGTCGGCGGTGAACCGGTCGAACGAGGCGCCATCCGCGGTTACCTCGCGGGTGATGTCACCAGCCGCATTGCGGTCCACTGTCGTGCCATCGCCATACGTCCAGGTACTGCTGCCATCGCCGCCATAGGCGATCGACACGTCCTGTGCCGGCTGCCCCTCCGACCCCGGCACCGTGCCATGCGTGGGCCTGCCGTCGACGGTGAACCGGTCGAACGAGGCGCCATCCGCGGTCACCTCGCGGGTGATGTCACCAGCCGCATTGCGGTCCACTGTCGTGCCATCGCCATACGTCCAGGTACTGCTGCCATCGCCGCCATAGGCGATCGACACGTCCTGTGCCGGCTGCCCCTCCGACCCCGGCACCGTGCCATGCGTGGGCCTGCCGTCGACGGTGAACCGGTCGAACGAGGCGCCATCCGCGGTCACCTCGCGGGTGATGTCACCAGCCGCATTGCGGTCCACTGTCGTGCCATCGCCATACGTCCAGGTACTGCTGCCGTCACCGCCATAGGCGATCGACACGTCCTGTGCCGGCTGCCCCTCCGACCCCGGCACCGTGCCATGGGTCGGTTTGCCATCGGGGGTGAACCTGTCAAAGGACGCCCCATCCGCAGTCACCTCACGGGTAATGTCACCAGCCGCATTGCGGTCGACGGTCGTACCGTCCGCGTAGGTCCAGGTGCTCGACCCGTCACCGCCATAGGCGATCGACACGTCCTGCGCCGGCTGCCCCTCCGACCCCGGCACCGTGCCATGGGTCGGTTTGCCATCGGGGGTGAACCTGTCAAAGGACGCCCCATCCGCAGTCACCTCACGGGTAATGTCACCAGCCGCATTGCGGTCGACGGTCGTACCGTCCGCGTAGGTCCAGGTGCTCGACCCGTCACCGCCATAGGCGATCGACACGTCCTGCGCCGGCTGCCCCTCCGACCCCGGCACCGTGCCATGGGTCGGTTTGCCATCGGGGGTGAACCTGTCAAAGGACGCCCCATCCGCAGTCACCTCACGGGTAATGTCACCAGCCGCATTGCGGTCGACGGTCGTACCGTCCGCGTAGGTCCAGGTGCTCGACCCGTCACCGCCATAGGCGATCGACACGTCCTGCGCCGGCTGCCCCTCCGACCCCGGCACCGTGCCATGGGTCGGTTTGCCGTCGGGGGTGAACCTGTCAAAGGACGCCCCATCCGCAGTCACCTCACGGGTAATGTCACCAGCGGCGTTGCGGTCCACTGTCGTGCCATCGCCATAGGTCCACGTACTGCTGCCATCACCGCCGTACGTGATGTCCACCGCCTGCGCGGGCTGCCCATCGGCTCCCGGCACGGTGCCGTGCGTGGGCTTGCCGTCGGCGGTGAACCTGTCGAACGAGGCCCCATCCGCAGTGACCTCACGGGTAATGTCACCGGCCGCATTGCGGTCCACGGTCGTACCGTCGGCGTAGGTCCACGTACTCGACCCGTCACCGCCATAGGCGATGTCCACCGCCTGCGCCGGCTGCCCATCCGCCCCTGGCACCGTGCCGTGGGTCGGTTTGCCGTCGGGGGTGAACCTGTCGAACGAGGCGCCATCCGCGGTCATCTCGCGGGTGATGTCACCAGCCGCATTGCGGTCGACGGTCGTGCCATCGCTATACGTCCAGGTGCTGCTGCCGTCACCGCCGTACGTGATGTCCACCGCCTGCGCCGGCTGCCCATCGACCCCCGGCAGGGTGCCATGCGTGGGCTTGCCGTCGGGGGTGAACCTGTCGAACGAGGCCCCATCCGCAGTCACCTCACGGGTGATGTCACCGGCCGCATTACGGTCCACCGTCGTACCGTCGGCATAGGTCCACGTACTGCTGCCATCACCGCCGTGAGCGATGTCCACCGCCTGCGCCGGCTGCCCATCGACCCCCGGCACCGTGCCGTGCGTGGGCTTGCCGTCGGCGGTGAACCGGTCGAACAACGCCCCATCCGCAGTCACCTCACGGGTAATGTCACCAACCGCATTACGGTCCACCGTCGTACCGTCGGCATAGGTCCACGTACTGCTGCCATCACCGCCGTAAGCGATGTCCACCGCCTGTGCCGGCTGCCCATCCGCCCCTGGCATCGTGCCGTGGGTCGGTTTGCCGTCGGGGGTGAACCTGTCGAAGGACGCCCCATCCGCGGTCATCTCGCGGGTGATGTCACCGGCCGCATTGCGGTCGACGGTCGTGCCATCGCTATACGTCCAGGTGCTGCTGCCGTCACCGCCGTACGTGATGTCCACCGCCTGCGCCGGCTGCCCATCCGACCCCGGCACAGTGCCATGCGTCGGCCTGCCGTCGGCGGTGAACCGGTCGAACAACGCGCCGTCCGCAGTCACCTCGCGGGTGATGTCACCAGCCGCATTGCGGTCCACGGTCGTACCGTCGGCGTACGTCCACGTACTCGACCCGTCAGCGCCGTACGTGATGTCCACCGCCTGCGCCGGCTGCCCATCCGACCCCGGCACAGTGCCATGCGTCGGCCTGCCGTCGGCGGTGAACCGGTCGAACAACGCCCCATCCGCAGTCACCTCACGGGTAATGTCACCAACCGCATTACGGTCCACCGTCGTACCGTCGGCGTACGTCCACGTACTCGACCCGTCAGCGCCGTACGTGATGTCCACCGCCTGCGCCGGCTGCCCATCCGACCCCGGCACAGTGCCATGCGTCGGCCTGCCGTCGGCGGTGAACCGGTCGAACAACGCCCCATCCGCAGTCACCTCACGGGTAATGTCACCAACCGCATTACGGTCCACCGTCGTACCGTCGGCGTACGTCCACGTACTCGACCCGTCAGCGCCGTACGTGATGTCCACCGCCTGCGCCGGCTGCCCATCCGACCCCGGCACAGTGCCATGCGTCGGCCTGCCGTCGGCGGTGAACCGGTCGAACAACGCCCCATCCGCAGTCACCTCACGGGTAATGTCACCAACCGCATTACGGTCCACCGTCGTACCGTCCGCGTACGTCCACGTACTCGACCCGTCACCGCCGTACGTGATGTCCACCGCCTGCGCCGGCTGCCCATCCGACCCCGGCACAGTGCCATGCGTCAGCCTGCCATCGGCGGTGAACCTGTCGAACAACGCCCCATCCGCAGTCACCTCGCGCGTGATGTCACCAGCCGCATTGCGGTCCACGGTCGTGCCATCGCCATACGTCCAGGTACTGCTGCCGTCACCGCCATAGGCGATCGACACGTCCTGCGCCGGCTGCCCATCCGACCCCGGCACAGTGCCATGCGTCGGCTTGCCATCGGCGGTGAACCTGTCGAACAACGCCCCATCCGCAGTCACCTCACGGGTAATGTCACCAGCCGCATTACGGTCCACCGTCGTGCCATCGCCATACGTCCAGGTACTGCTGCCGTCACCGCCATAGGCGATGTCCACGCTCTGCGGCGGCTGCCCATCGGCCCCCGGCACACTGCCATGCGTCGGCCTACCATCAGCCGTGAACCGATCGAACGACGCCCCATCAGACGTGCTCTGGTGCGTCAACGCCCCCGACGAGTCTCGGGAAACCTTCGTACCGTCGGCATAGGTCCACGTACTGCTGCCGTCACCGCCGTACGTGATGTCCACCGCCTGCGCCGGCTGCCCATCGGCGCCCGGCACACTGCCATGCGTCGGCCTGCCATCGGCCGTGAACCGGTCGAACGACGCACCGTCCGAGGTCGCCTCACGCGTGATGTCACCAGCGGCATCCCGATCAACCTTCGTGCCATCGGCGTAGGTCCAACTGCTACTGCCATCACCGCCGTAGGCGATGTCCACGCTCTGCGGCGGCTGCCCATCGGCCCCCGGCACACTGCCATGCGTCGGCCTACCATCAGCCGTGAACCGATCGAACGACGCCCCATCAGACGTGCTCTGGTGCGTCAACGCCCCCGACGAGTCTCGGGAAACCTTCGTGCCATCGGCATACGACCACGTACTCGACCCATCACCGCCGTAGGTGATGGAGACGTCCTGGTTTCCCGGGAGGATCGCGTGGGTGGGTTTGCCATCGGCGGTGAAGCCATCGAAGACGGTTCCGTCGGGGAGTTGCTGGCGCACGGGATTGCCGTTGCTGTCGTAGTCGACGACGGTGCCGTCGGCGCTGGTCTCGGTGGGCACGTCGGTCTCCTCGACTGGCGGCGGGGATGCGGTTCGAGACTAGGAGCGACGACAGAGCAGACGGCAAGACACTTGTTCGGGGACGTCGGAGGCTGTTTCGGGAGGAACTTTGCGACGTCCTCGAACCGGCACGGGCTTCCAACCGTTCTATGGCGGGACCTGGTCTGGGAGGTAGCAATGTTTGAAGTCGCTGTCGTGGCAGATCAGCCGATCTGGCGAGCCGGCCTGGAAAAGCTGGCCGCCGACGATCCGGAATTGCGGATGGTCGCGGCGGTGGCTGCGCTGACGGATCTGCCGGCCGGTGCGACGTACGACCTGGTGGTTCTGGATGCGGCGGAGCCGGATGCGTCGACGTTGGGGCTGGTCCGTGGGGCCACGCCGTTCGGGCATCTGCTCATCAGCGCGGACTGGACGGGCCGTCCGAAGCTGATGGCGGCGATCCGAGCGGGGGCGCGCGGCTGCGTGAGCCGACTCGCGGAGCAGGAGGCGGTGCGGGAGGCTATGCGGGTGACCGCGCAGGGTGGCTTCTACCTGTGCCCGCGGCTGGCGGACCGGTTCCCGGCCGAGTTGCCGGGTTCTCCCGCCGACGAGCAGGGCGGGCTCGCACCGCGGGAGGTGGAGACGTTGCGGTGGATTGCGTCCGGCTTCACGCACTCGCAGATCGCCACGCGGATGGGCCTTTCCCAGGCGACGGTCAACACGTACGCGAAGCGGATCCGCGCGAAGCTGAACGCCAACAACAAGGCCGAGCTGACCCGCCGCGCGATCGAGCTCGGCCACTTGACGTCCATGAAGAGCTAGAGGCGCTAGAAGATCGTGCGTCCCACCATCATCAGGTGGCTGAAGACGCCGAAGACGCCCATGGTCAGCGGCGCGATAATGATCGCCGCGAGGACGCCGAGCGCTTCGGCGCGGCTGCGGCGAGTCGGCGGTTTGGGGCCGGGTCCGTGTGGCTTGGCCGGCGGGATGAACACGCTCATCGCCACTCCGGCCGCGATGACGAGCAGTCCCGCCCCGAGCAGGATGACGGCTGCCGCACCGCCGGAGGTGGCGAACGCGCGCGCTGCCGCGACCAGCAGCCCGAAGACGCCGATGGTTGCCGCCCCGCCGAGCAGGTAGAGCTCGGTGGTGAACGCCGCCCCACGTGCCCTGACGGCGACGGCGATGCAGATGAAGACGGCGAGGATCACGGCGAACGAACGTCCGGAGAGGGCCAGCAGGGGCATGGCCACGGCGAGGGTGAGGACCGGACCGGCCAGCACGATGGGCAGGATCCGGGCCGAGGTGTGCACGAGCTCGGGGACGGGCCGCACGGGCGTCCAGGCCGTGATGAGGGCGGCGAGGCGGCGGCCGAGGGCCAGCATCCCGGTGGCGACCGTGGCGGCGATCGCGGCGGATTCGACGCTGTCGGCTTCCAGTCCGGCGGTGAGTGCGACGGTCAGACCGCCCGCGAGCAGAGAGACCTCGGCCGCGACGAAGATCGTTTCGGGCAATATCGCGATCGCCATGAGCATCGCGGTGTTGGCGCCGATGGCGGCGCCGCCCCAGGCCCAGTCGCTGCCGCCGAGGCCACGGGCGATGAGCAGACCGGCGCCAGCGAGGCCGGGTACGGCGGTGAGCGCGACGGTCAGCACGAGGCCGACCGGCACCGCGGTCTGGCGTTGGCGCAACCCCCAGGCGGTCCCGAGCAGAGCCATGCTGGCGACGGTGAGTCCCACAGCCGCGCCGGTGTCGGCGCGGTAACGCAGCGAGAGCAGGACGGCCGCCGCGATCAGTAGGATGAGCCCGAGGGCGAGCACGACGGGCCCGGGGTGGACGGTGTTGCGGCGTAGCTGTTCGGTTTCCTCGGCGACGGCCTCGTCGATGTCTTTGACGTCGAGGACGTCGATCGGGCTCCCTGCGAGGTCGTACAGGTAGAGCACCTCGCCGTCGACGACGCCGGCCTGCAGCAGTCCGATGTCGAGAGCGAACGGCCCGGTGTCGGCGCGGGCCAGTGACCAGACGGGTGGCAGCTGGTCGGAGCCGCCCTGGCCGCAGAGCTCGGCGAGGCGGGGGGTGTATTCCCCCAGCGGGCTGAGCGACGGCAGGGCGATGTCGACGCTGCGATAGGTGCCCACCACTGTGACACGGGTGTGTTCGTTCGCCATGCGACGGCCTTTCAGTTGACGGGTTCGAGCGCCGGCACGGGAACGGCGGTCTGGATGAGCTGGTTGGGGTGGCCGCGCCGGACCAGGACACCGCGGCCGGGCGGGCGCTGGACGGCGCGTTCGTCGCCGAGGATGACGCCTTCGCGGTGGTCGCCGGAGAGCACCAGGCCGCCGCAGCCCATGTCGCGGATGCGGCTGGCGAGCTGGTCGGACATGCCGGAGCGGACCATGCCGGCGACCCGGCGGGCGAGGACGAGGTGCAGGCCGACCTCGCGGGCCTGCGGGACGAACGGTATGAGCGGGGCGAGCACGGCCTGCGGGCCGCCGGCGAGCAGGTCGTAGTCGTCGACGACGACGTAGATTTCCGTGCCTTCCCACCAGTCGCGGGCTTTGAGCTGGGCGGGGGTGATGCCGGGCGGCGGGATTCGTTCCTTGAGTTTGTCGACGACGTTCTGAACGTAGACCTGTGCGCTGTCGGCGTCACCGGCGTACGCGCCGAGGTGGTCGGGTCCCACGGCGTCCATGAGCGAGTGGCGGTAGTCGAAGAGGACCACCCGCATGTCGTACGGGGAAATGCGTTCGGTGAGCCCGGTCAGCCACGTACGCAAGAGGGTGCTCTTGCCGGACCCGGCGTCGCCGTAGATGAGGAAGTGCGGGTCGCCGTTGGTGAGGTCGAGCCCGACGGTGCGCAGGTCGTTCTCGGCGACGCCGATCGGCACGGTCGCGGGGGTGGCGGCGGCCAGGGCGGGCAGCTCGGTGACGGTGATGCGCTGTGGCAGCAGCCGGATCGGGGGTGCCGAAGGACCGGTCCAGTGCTCGGCGATCCGGGCGATGATGTCCTCCTGGGCTTCGCGCAGCCCGTCCGCGGAGTCGACGCCGTCGAGGCGGGGCAGCACGAGCTGGAAGTAGATGCCCGGTGCGCTGATGCCGCGGCCCGGCACCCCGGCGGGCACCCGGGCGGCGATGCGGCGGTTGACGTCGGATTCGCTCGGGTCGTTGAGGCGCAGCTCCATGCGGGTGCCGATGCTGTCGCGCAGGGCGGGCCGGATGTCGTTCCAGCGTCCAGAGGTGATCACCAGGTGGACTCCGGCGCCCAGGCCGCGCGCGGCGATCTCGTTGACCGCGGCTTCGGCGCCCTCGAACTCGGTGCGCAGCGCACCCCAGTTGTCGATCATCAGGAAGACGTGCGGGGCGCCGAGGTCAGCAAAGGTCTCGATGCCCTTGGCGCGCATGGTGCGTTCCCGTTCGACGATCAGTGCGCGCATCTCGGCGAAGGTGCGGCTGACCAGGTCGGGTTCGGCACGACCGGCGACCGTGCCGACGTGTGGCGCCGCCGCGTACGGGTGAAGTGTCCCACCGCCGAAGTCGATGCAGTAGAACCGCATCTCCTCGGGGGTGTGGGTGAGCATTGCGGCGAGCATGATCGTGCGCAGGAGCGAGCTGCGCCCGGTCCGTGGCGCGCCGACGGCGGCGAGGTGTCCGTGAGCGCCGCCGAAGTCCATGACCAGCGTTTCCTGGTCCTGTTTGACTGGCAGGTCGAGCAGGCCGATCGGCACGGCGAGGCGCCCGGACAGCGGCCAGACGTGCGCGGAGTAGCCGCGTTTCTCCTGAACGGAGGGCCGGCCGATCAGGTGGTCGAGGGCGAGCGCAGCGGGCAGCGGCGGCAGCCACACCTGGTGCGCGGGGCTGGTGACCGAGGTCAGCCGGTCCACCAGGATCTTCAGCTCGGTCGGGCCGGGCCGGGCGGTCAGCTGCGACTCGTCGGTCTCCTGCGCGATCGAGGTGTAGGTGCGCAGGTCGAACGGCAGCAGCGCGCCGTCGCCACGGCCGGCGCTGAACCGTTCCTCCGCGCTGACGTAGGGGGCGGAGACGTGGGCGACGCGGAATCGCTGGTAGATCGACTCGTCCACTTTCAGGTACGCCGAGCCGGGGATAGGGGGGAGTTTGTATGCGTCGGTGGTGCCGATGACCGTTCGGCTCTCGGCGGCGCTGAAGGTGCGCAGGCAGATCCGGTAGGACAGGTGCGAGTCCAGTCCGCGCAGCTTGCCCTCCTCGAGCCGTTGGGTGGCCATGAGCAGGTGCATGCCGAGGCTGCGGCCGACCCGGCCGATCTGGACGAACAGCTCGGCGAACTCGGGGCGCCCGGAGAGCAGCTCGCCGAACTCGTCGACCACGATGAGCAGCGTGGGAAGCGGTTCGAGCGGGGTGCCGTCGGCTGCGCTGGCGCCGGCCGCGCGGCGCATCTGGTATTCGCGGACGGTGTCGACGTTGCCGGCGTCACGCAGGATCCGCTGACGGCGCTGCTGTTCGCCCATGAGGGCGGCGAGCACCCGGTCGATCATGGCGGCGTCGTCGGCGAGGTTGGTGATCAGCCCGGAGACGTGGGGCAGGCCCTGCAGCGGCGCGAACGCCGCGCCGCCCTTGAAGTCGATGAGGACGAAGCTGAGAAGCTCCGGCGAGTGGGTCAGCGCGAGGCCGGTGACCAGCGTACGCAGCAGTTCGCTCTTGCCGGAGCCGGTGGCACCGACGATCAGGCCATGCGGCCCGGAGCCGCCCTGTGCGGATTCCTTGATGTCGAGCACGACGGTCTGGCCGTCGCCGTCCACCCCGATCGGGGCGCGCAGCATCCGCGGGTCGCCGGCGGTGACCCATCGACTGGTGACGTCGCCGCGACCGGGGTCGGTGCCGAGGATCATCTCGCTGAGCGAGCGGGTGCGGGTGAGTACCTGGTCGCGTTCGTCGCTGAGCCGCAGCGGCGCGAGGTTGCGCGCGATGAGCTCGGCCAGCAACGGCGACACGTCGTCGGGGCGGCAGCGCATCGCCGGGGTGACGACCAGTTCGCCGCGTCCTTCGGTGACCACGTGCCCGGCGTCGTCGAAGCGGATCCGCAGGTCGACCCGGCTGGGTTCGTCCAGTTCCCGGTCGCCACAGAAGATCAGAGTGAGGCCGAGCTGGGGTCCGGCCCCGGCGAGCAGGGCGGCCATCAGGTCGGAGCGGCCCCATTCGGAGAACGGCGCGAATCCGGTGAAGAGCACGACCAACCGCCGCTGCTTGGCGGCGGGACGATCGCCACTGAACCCATTGCGCCGGGTGGTCTGCAGTTCGGTGCGTCGGGTGAGTTCGGCCTGCAGGAAGGTGGCCAGGACGTCGGGGTCCTCGGCGACCAGCGACACCGATCCGCTGTCACTGCGGGCGTCCGGCTCGAAGGTGTGCGGCAACCACTTGGTCCATTCCCAGTGTTCAGATCTGGCGGTCTCGACCACCAGGGTGACGTCGTCGGGTGCGTGCAGGACGGCGATCTGGCACAGCAGGGCTCGGGTGAGCAGGTCGGTGCGGGCCGCCTCGCCGACGACGCTGATGACTCCGGCGTTGCCGACGTCGATGATCATCGGCTGGTCGTCGAGGTGGCCCATCCGGTCGATCAGCCGGTGCGCCGCCTGCATGGAGTCCCAGTCGTATTCGCCCAGCGGGTCCATCTTGGGGTCGAGCTCGATCGGGGTGGCCAGCCGTACCGCCCCGCGCCCGACCCGGACCCGCAGGAAGTCGGCGTCGTCCTGGCGTCGTTCCCACACGCGGTGCCGGTTGATGCTGATCGACCAGAGTCGCTGCGGATCGGGGTCGGCCAGCGCCGCGACAGTCCGCTGGGCCTGGGCGACCCCGCGGGCCTGGTCGCGGGCCAGCGCGAGGTGCCGGCGATAGCGGATGCGCTGCTTGCGGGCGGTGCGGCCGCTGGTGCTGCGCTGCTGCATCCGCATCGCGATGACCGCGCCGGTGGAGGTGAGGAAGAACAGCACACCGATGATGATCAGCGCGGGTTTGCCAAACGTGATCATGTACGCGGCCATGCCGACGCTGCTCAACAGGGGCAGAATCAGCGTCCACGCGGAGTTCGCCTGGTTGTCGTTGGGCGGTTCCGGCGGGCTGGGCAGGGTCACCGTCTGCGCCGGCAGCTGCGGCAACAACATCCGGGCGGGGCGGTGGAAGGCCAGGCGGCTCATCAGGCTCCTCAGCCTCGGACGTCGAAGTCGACGTCGGTCAGGTCGGCGGCTTCCAGCGTGCTGAGCTGTTCGTCAGTGGGATCGTCGAGGGCGCTGATGCGCCCGGCGTGCTGCTCGGTCATCTCCTGGAAGACCTTGCGCGCGTACCGACCGTTGCCGAAGCCTTCGCCGCGGTCGATGGTGGCAAAGAACTCGGCCAATCGGTCCTGGGCGCCGTCGGAGAGCCGGTAGTCATGGTCCTTGGCCTGTTTCGCGACGATTCGGACCATGTCGGCCTCGGAGTAGTCGTCGAAGGTCAGGGTGCGCGAGAACCGGGACGACAGGCCCGGGTTGGCGGCGATGAAGTGGCGCATCTGGTCGGGGTAGCCGGCCACGATGACGACGACCTCCTCGCGGTGGTCCTCCATGAGCTTGACCAGCGTGGAGATCGCCTCGCGGCCGAAGTCGCCGCCCTGGTCCTCGGGCACCAGCGCGTACGCCTCGTCGATGAACAGCACCCCGCCGAGCGCGCGCTCGAACGCGGCCTGGGTCTTGGGTGCGGTGTGTCCGACGTACTCGCCGACGAGCATGCCGCGGTCGACCTCGACGAGGTGGCCGCTGCCGAGCATGCCCAGCGCGGCGAGCAGTTGACCGTAGAGCCGGGCGACGGTCGTCTTGCCGGTGCCGGGGTTGCCGGCGAACACCAGGTGCCGGGACATCGGCGGAGGCGCCAGGCCGGCCTCGCGGCGCCGCTTCACCAGGTGCATCAGCTTGACCATCGTCCCGACGTCCCGCTTGACCCTGGTGAGCCCGATCAGCTCGTCGAGTTGGTCGAGCAGCGGCTGCAGCTCGACGGTGTCGGGCTGGAGCGCGAAGCCAGCCGCCGAGGTGACGACCGCCGCCGGGGCACCGACCGCCACCGGCACGGCGACCGAGGGCCAGCGCGCCGCGCCGACCCCCGAGCTGTGGCATTCGGTGAAGGTCGCCGACGCCCGGTCGCCCTGGCTGACGTCCTCGTCCGTTTCGCGTACGGCACACCGGTGGAACGCCGGGTCGGCGTCGTCGCCGATGTATATGGCGGGATACCCGGTCCGGGAGAACGTCGAGTCGGCGATGCTGCCGTGCGCGCCCGTTCCGAAATAGATGCCGTTCTTCTTCGTGTCGGTGACCGTCAGCCGCCGCACCGATGGGCGCGCGCCGGTCCAGACGGCTATCCCGCTGCCACCGATCTCGGCGACCTCGCAGTCGTCGAGCAGCGGCTCGGCGTCGACATCGACGAAGATGCCGGCGGCGCCGCAGCCGCGTACGGCGGTCCGCGTGATCGACGGCGCCGCGCCGGCCGCGACCTCCACTCCGGTCTGGGCGATGTCGCGGATGACGCAGTCCTGCAGCAGCGGCCGGTGCGGGGTGTCGATCCGTACGCCGGTGTGGCACCTGGCCACGGTCAGCCCGCGCAGCTGGGCGTCGGCGGTCTCGTCGATCTGGATGCCGCCCAACTCGGCCCGCTCGACCCGGCCGCCGCGCACATTCAGGATCGCCGCGCCGGAGGCGCGCACGCCCAGCTCGGAGGTGCCCTCGACGGTGACGTCGAGCAGGGTGACCGCGGCCGCGCCGGTCAGGTGCACGGCGGTGAATCCGCAGGTGGTCACGGCGCTGTCGCGCATCAGCAGCCGGCTGGCGCCGACCGCGAAGACGCCGTTGGCGGCAGCGGTGCTCAGCGCGCCGCCGGTCCAGCGAACCTCGGCGTCGTCGCGCAGGGCAAGCCCGGTCTGCACGCTGTCGGTCACTGTGGAATTGCGTACGCCCAGCCGGCTGTGCTGAGCGGCCAGCACCCCGGCGGTGCCAGCCCGGTTGACGGTGGTGTCCACCAGCAGCGTGCTGGAGGTGCCACCGGTGACGAGCCCGGCCGCGCCGGTGCGGCTGATCTCGCAGTCACGCACGATGACGCCGGCGCCCTCCGGCGGCTCGGCGATCTCGTGGTCGTCGGCTCGGCCGGGCCGCACGGACGCCCACCAGGCGCGGTCTCCGGGCAGGTTGCCGAGCACGCGGACGCCGTCGCCGCCGACGTCGTGCACCTGGCTGCCGGACAGGCGCAGCACGCTGGCGTCGCGGACCTCGACGCCGGCGTCGGCGGCTCCGCCGATGTCGCAACCGGTGAGCACGGCCGAGGCGGTCCCCGCGAGGCGGACCGCGACCCCGGGGGCGTCGGTGAGCACGGCGTCGGTGAGGGTGAGTACGGCCGACCCGGTCGCGGACACCGCGGCTCCGGTCACCCGCAGCCGTTCGGCATCGAGTCTGGCCCCGTCGGCCACGCCCACCGCCACGTCCTCGGCGCCGTCCACCGAGCAGCCGGTCAGCCGGGCCGTGGCACGGCCGGTGAGCTGCACCGACCCGGCGGCGATCCGGCTGTCCTCCAGGTTCAGGTGCCCGGAGGTGGCGGTGACATCGCCGCGGATCGTCAGGCCACGCGCGGTGACCGTGCCGGCGCGCACCAGCAGGGCGGGCCCTTCGGCCGCGACCAACTCGACCAGACCGTCCTCGTTCTCGGCCATGACGGTGACCGTGCCGTCCAGCACGAGGCACTCGCGATAGGTGCCGGCGGCCACCGCGACGACCGTGCCCGGCTTGGCGGCGCGCACGGCCGCACCGATCGTGCGGTGCCGGCTCCACGCCCGGGTGGAGACCCGTTCGATCTTGGCCGCGGCCACCTCAGGACGCACAGTTCACCCGCACCTGGGCAAGGACGATCCGCGCCTGTCTGGCTCCGGAGGCATCCTTCGCGTCGAGCCGCACGGCGATCTCGTTGCGGTGTACCGGGTAGGTCCCGACACCGACCCAGGTGCCGGCGGCCTTGTGCTGGTCGACAGTGAAGTTGGCGTACGGCGTGCCGGAGGTCCCGGTGGTGATCGTGTACTTGACGCCGTCGGCGAGTGTGGTTCCGGACACCGCCGGCACATAGACGCTGACCTGGCAGGAGGTGATGCGCTCGCCAGTGCTGAACGACCATGTCGACGTCTGCGCCTGGGTCCGCTCTTCGGTGGGCAGGGGCAGCGTCCCGAACGTGCCGCGGCAGCCGTCCTGCTTCCAGCCACCGGTGCCGATCGTCCGCCACTGCGCGGTGCGGCCCTGGGCGTCGAACCCGCGGTCGGCACGCGCCTCGCAGTCCCAGCCGGCGACCGCGGTGAAGCCCGCGACCGGCGGGGCCGAGCTGGCCGGCGCCTTGCCCTTGAAAGCCGCCTTCTGGGCGGGGCTCATCGGCTTGACCAGGTTCCAGAACACCCCGACGACGACGGCACCCACCGCTACCAGCGCGGTCACGGTGATCAGCGTCGGCAGCCGGACGGTCATCCGCTCACTCGCCGGGCGCTCGGCCGCGTGTTCGACGAAGGCCCGGACGAACTGGCTGCGCCGACTGAGCTCCTCGGACGCCCGGTGCTCGACGTCCGGCCCGGCCGGATGTTCAGTTCTCGTTGCCCCAGTCATGCTGCTCCGCGCTCGGCTTGCCGGTGTGTAGCTGGCACGGATCATCGCGCACACTGCGGGGACGCGGCCAAGCCCCGCGAACAGGGGACAGGAGCCCGGTCCACCCGCGTGGCAGGGTCAAGCAGCGAAGGTCCAGGCGCTCACTGGACCGGGACGAAGGTGGCGGCCAACACCCGCCACTTGCCGTCCTCACGCACCCACAGCCGGGTGTAGCGCAACCGCGCGGACATAACGGCACCGCCCTGAACGGCATCCACCGCAGCGACAGTGCGGGTCACCCCGGTCTCACCGTCTACCTGGACGTCGAGCGACTCCTCCACCAGGTTCGTGATTCGCAGAGCCCCCGAGCGGTAGCTTTCCAGGTCATCTTCCTTCGTAAAAACCGTGCCATCCGGTCCAGCACCCACGACCTGAGGGTGCAGAAGCGCGTCGAGGGACTCGACATCGGCGGCACGCTGAGCGGCTTGGAGCTGCCGTTCCGCAGTATGGAGATCCATCCACCGATCCTCCGCAGGGCCCCGCAACAAGACAAGCGGGTTCGCTCGCGGCAGAACGGCGACGTCACCCCAGTACGGCGTTCGCGGCACAACCGAACTTCGGCATGACCCGATCGGCCACCCGAGACGGTCCTCCACCTTGCTCCGAAACGGGGAACCATCCGTGCTGTGCGAACCAGTTGGAAGTGCTCGATGGCGCACAACGGAGTGGAACCATCACCGACGGCAATGGTTCCACTCCGTTGTCAATGTGCCTCAGACGATGGAGATCGACCGCACCTGGGTGTTGCCCTTGGTGTCGACGTACACCTGGTAATCGCCGACGGTGTAAGTGCCAGCAGCGTTGTTGTTGATGGTGAACGTGCCCGTCACAGCGGACTCGCTGCCGTCGATGCGGGTCTGCTTCACCGTGATGGTCAACTCGTTGGTGTTGCCCTTCAGCTTCTTCACCACCGCCGACGGCTTCGCGTCGACGGCCGCGTTGGCGACCGTCACGTAGACCGCGTCGGGTGACGAGAACTCCGCGTTCTTCTGCCCATCACCGAACACGAAGAAGCCCCGTTGTTCGATGGCCCCGCGCCCGGGGAAGGGATCCGGGTTCGCGGCCAGGTACGCCGGATTGACCGTGTACAGGTCCGTCTTGGAATCCGCGAGGGTGGGCTTCACCCCGGTGTACGGCGCATCGGTGATCGCGAGGTTGACCGACAGGTAGATGGCGTCGGGGTTGTTGGCCGAAATGCGCGAGGAGAAGTACTTCTCCGCGCTCTGCCCCGCAGGAACGGCCAGCGGCACAACCGCGCCGCCGACGAGAATGTTGAACTGGAAGTTGCCGTAGCCTCCGGCGACGAACTTCGCCCAAGCCGCGTCCGACATGTGGTCGGGGCGCTCCACCTTGAACTCCAGACGCATCGGCGCCACGTACGAGTTGTTCAGGTACTCGGCGTCGTTCAGGGGCAGGTAGACCCCTCCCGGTTCGTGGCCCAGCGCGAAAGCCGCCTGCGTGGGAGCCGAGTTGCCGCGCCCGTTCCACATCGGGATGTTGAACGACGTGGCGCCGAGCAGTGCCTGGTTGCCCAACTGGTCCGCGCCGACAGCCGGCGACGCGTCCTTGTAGGTTCCGATCGTGACGTCGAGCAGGTCGAGGTCCGCCCGGTCGGCGTTCAGCCCCGGCATGTCCGCCCACATGAACTTGGCGCCGGCAGGCCCGGAGTACCGGGCCATCTCCAACATGCCATCGGCCATGATCTTGGTCATCTGCACTGCCGAGTCGACCTTCATCCGCTCGTTGGCCGTGTGCCACCAGCGCTCGTTACCCGGGATGACGGCACCGAAGGCAGTCATCTTGTTGCGGAAGCTGCTGGCGAGGGTGCCACCGGTGGTGCCCTGCGGATACACCACGTCCTTGAGTGAATATGGATCCGCGAACTCCTGCGGGCTGCGGTCGATAGAGGCCTGGTAGCTCCCGAACTGAAGAGCCGTCAGCGGGTTGTCGTGAGTGACGTACAACCCGGCGCCGATGGGCGAGCCAAGGTTGCCGATGGTGAACCCCTTCGACTGGAAGGCGGCCGTGACCGCCGCCGTCGCCTGGCCGGAGTCAGCCGCGTTGATGTGCATGCTGCGCACATACATCGGCATGCTGAGGCTGCCGGAGGCGTCCGTGTAGAACCTCGTCGGGGTCTCCGAATTGATGCCTCCCATGAGGGCAAAGGTCAGGTTCGGCGTGCCGTTGCTCGTGTTGCGCAACAGGCTCGCCGGGATGCCCATGTACTTCCCGATATAGGCCTCGCCTTCGACACCGTCGCGGAAGAAGAGGTCGGCAATGCCGTCGGCGGCCTTCTTCAACTCCATGTCGTCAGCCGGGTTTCCCAATGCGCCCAGCCCCTTGGAGAGGAGGAACATTCCCCACACGACGGCATTCTTGCCGTACTGCGGGGTCGGCATCTCCATCGCCACATCGGTGTTGATCTCCAGCGTCAGCGAGTCGCCGCTGATCGTGGTCTGCACCTTGGGCGTGGTGCGGGGAGCAGCCGGGAGCCAACCCTTCGTGGTCGCGGCAGCGACGATCGCCGACACGAACCGGTCGCGCTCGGCGGAGCCGGCCCCCGCCACGTCGAGGGTGAAAATGGCCCGCGAGGCGATCTGCGTGGTGCTGCCGTAGGCGATGTCCTTGAGCGTCGGGTCGCCTTCGCGCAGGGTGACGCCGGCCGTGGCATCCGTCAGCCGGAAGGCCCTGGCGCTGTCTGCGGACAAGCTCATCGACACCGACGGGGTCACCGATCCCGAGTTACCAACGATCACCGGGAACCGCGAATCGGAGGTGTAGGCCGCGATCGGCATCTCCTCCCGGTTGAGATTCTTGTAGGCCCAGTTGTCGTAGAAGCTCGGGTTCGAGTTGTACGGGATGGACTGGAAGTTGGCGGTGTTCGTCGTCGAGGGCGTGCCGGGACCGCCGTCTTCGTAGATTCCCATGACGATGCGGATGCGTCGGTCGAGGGGCAACCCCGCCTTGAGCAGCGCCTTGGCCGCGAGCAGCGTCGCCAGCGTCGGGCCGCTGTCGTCCTGTATGCCCGCCCCGTAGACCCAGCCGTCCTGGACATAGGGCGAGTGGTACGCACCAGGACTGCCGAGGTTGCCGTCGGCGTCCCGCCAGCGCGCCAGCTGGGCCGGTGAAACGGAAGCCGTCGGCGAGTCGAGGTGGCTCAACGCCATGACCATTTCCGGGGCGTCCGGGTCACCGATCTCTGCGTAGACGTACTTGTCGGGTTGGCGTTGGACGACCACCGGGAAACCAAGGTCGGTGGCCAGCTTGACCACCCAGGCGAGCTTGGCGACCTTGCGGTCGTACTCGTTCTGGTTGGCTTCGTTGTTGCTGACCGGGAAGGGGTACTCCGTCGCGGCCGTGCCGCCTCGGGAAATGGAGTCGTAGCTCGACCCGTCCAGCATCGCCCCCACCAGACTGAGCGGGTTGTAGGTGCCGTCCCCCGCCCGCGCGCTGCTGACGCGTCCAGCCAACGCCTCGACCTCCGCGTGGATCGCGTCGCGCTCGGCGTCGGTCACCGACAGGTCGTAGGTGACACTGGGCTGGAAACGCTCCTCGCCGGAGCTGGTCGGGGACGCGTTGGCCGGGGGTGCAACGGTCGCCACGAGGGTCACGGCGAGCAGGACGGATAATGTCAACGCCGGTCTATCTTTCATGGAAAACTCCAGGAACAGGGGGATGATCAGTAGCGACAGCACACACCAGCCGTGCCGCCAGTGGCCGTTGAGGTGGGATATCTTGAGGATCATCTGAGAATCGGACGGTGCCGTCAGCACAGCCGCAGCGCCAGGATGCCCCCACCGAGCCGCTTGACGAGTGGCTGGCCTCCGCGTTCGCCCCGGACCACCTCGACCAGACGATCACCCCCCGTGGCCGACGCCCAGCCAGTGATCAACTAACTCCACTACCGCGGCTAGCCCGGGCCACGATGTCGGCCTGTGACGCAGAAGCTAGCCCAGTGCCGGGCCGCCAAGGGCCAAAGTTCGGCCGGAACAGAGGGGTCAAGGTTGAGCCGCCGTTGCCACCAACCTGCTCCCCCGATCCTGGGCTCGTGACCGGCTGCTACGGCCAAGCTGAGATGGACCATCGGGCCTCCCAGCTGCTCCTTCGGCCCGACAGGTGCTGCCGTGGCTCCCGTCACCTGCCTCGTCTGCGTACAAGCAGCGCCAGGACGCCGAACGCCGCAGTCGTGATGGTGCCGACGGCGGCGATGCCCGACGTGGCGGTCGCATCCGCCTCACCCCAGCCTGCGAGTACCGTCAGCAGCACCACGGTCACGAGACCACTGCCGGCGGTGAGCCAGATCCAGCGCTCCATGACGCCCTCCCGGCCGTCCCTGTCGCCCGTGTCGTTCGGGAGATTCATCGCAGTCCCCTTGTCCGCGTTTCGCCAGTCGGTCGTGTCCGACCGGATGTCTGCCGCCACTCGCTCTACTAAGTAGACAGTCAGCAATGAGAATATGCGAATGGGAAGACGGCGATGAGATTCCCATGCCCATAAGGACATACGGTCAAAATAGTACAGATGGCATGCGGTTTGCGGTGTGTGCCAGCTCAGCGGTAGTAGCGGCAGAGGTCACGGGCGGGCCGTCCGGCGAGGCAGGGATCGCGGCGATCTCCAGCACTTCCCGGTAGTCCAGCGTGCACCCACAGGGGCAACTGCCGATGAAGATCCTGGTCAGCGGCTGCCTGGGCGGCGCACCGATCCGGTTCAACGAGGCCGGCGTGCCGGTCGCCTCTTCGATCTGGCAGCACTGGGCGTCTGAAGGGCGCCTCGTGTCGCTTTGTCCAGAACTGGCCGTCGGATTCCCGGTGCCGCGCCCGCCAGCCGAGATCGTCGGCGGCAGCCCGGCCGACGTCCTCGACGGCCGCGCCCACGTACACGAAGCATCGGGCCATGACGTCACCGAACTGTTCCAGGCGGCGGCGCAGCGGGCGGTCGACAAGGCACTGCAGGCCGGTGTCGGGCTCGCCATCCTGGTCGAGGGCAGCCCTACCTGCGGTAGCACCTACGTTCACGACGGAATCTTCACCGGCGTCACCGCCGCTGGGCATCCCTGTGTTTCCTCACTACGACCTGGACAGGGCAGCGGCTGCTCTGGCAGGAACGGCAGCACGGCAACGGCTGACGCCCGCTCGTCGCAGAGTGCGGCATCACCTGACGCACTCACATCGGCATGAGCGGAGGCCGCCCTACCCCCTCCGCCGGAGGCCAGCGCTGACCCCTTCGGATTCGCCGAAGATGTCACCACAGAGGAGGCCCTGGCCACCGCGTCGCGGGTGGGATCGGTGTCTCAGCTGACGGAACCAGTTCCTAGCCGACGTGACGTTGCTCGGCGAGGCATTCGCGGCCTGGTACGGCGAGGGGCGGACGGACCTGCTGGAGAGCTACTCGACGACCGCGCTGCGCCGACTATGGCGGGCGCAGCACTTCTCCTGGTGGATGACCTCGATGCTGCACCGGCTGGACGGCGACGACCCGTACGAGACGAAGCTGCAGACCACAACGCTGCGATACCTGGCCGGCTCCCGCGCGTACGCCACCAGCCTGGCCGAGAACTACCTGGCCTACCCCTCAGCTGACCTCGGGGCCGGGTCGGCGGCGACCCTCTATTGCTACTCATCGATTCGTGGTAGAAATCTTTCGCACTGCCCGTTCCCAGGCAAGAATTTCTTCAGACGGAGGCATCGTGAGGTTCACTGCCGGGTGGCTGGCGAGTCTTACCCTTGTCGCAGTAGTCGTGGCGCCCGCCGAGTCGATTGCTGTGGCCGCAACACCCACACAAGCACCGACTGCAGTGACGCCGCTGGCCACCGGCCCGCAACCCGGCACCTTCACCGGCCGGGGATTCGACACCTGCGCCGCTCCGTCACAGGCCACGATGAACGCGTGGCGGGCCAGTTCGCCCTACGGCGCGGTCGGCATCTACATCAGCGGGGCGAGCCGCTCCTGTTCCCAGCCCAATCTCACCGCAAGCTGGGTGGCCGACCAGACCAGTAACGGATGGCGGCTGATCCCCATCGAACTGGGTTACCAGGCGCCATGCGGCACCCGCACGCCGAAGATGTCCGCCGATCCCACCACCGCCCGGTCGCAAGGCGTCTCCGCGGCCAACAGCGCCGCGAATGCCGCCCAGGCGCTGGGCATCGGCACTGCGAGCACCATCTACAACGACATCGAGCAGTACCCGTCGAACGCGTCGTGCCGGGCCGCCGTGCTGTCGTTCCTGTCCGGTTGGACCGAGCAGTTGCACGTACGGGGCTACCTCGCCGGCATGTACTCCAGCGGCTCGTCCGGCATCAAGGACGTCTGCGAGGCATACGACAACCCGAGCTACACGCGACTCGACCAGATCTGGATCGCCTGGTGGAACGGGGTGGCTGACACGGACGCTGGAAGTTACTGCGCCGATGCCTACTACGCGAACCAGCAGCGCGTGCACCAGTACGCCGGGGAGGTCACCGAGACGTGGGGCGGCGTCACCATGAAGATCGACCGCAACTACCTCGACCTGAGGGTTACGCAGACCCCGCCGCAGCAGTGGACCACGACCATCGACAACAGCGCCTCGGGCGGGTTCACCGCGAGCACCGAATGGGGCACGTCGGCCTACTCCGGCCAACGGTTCGGCACCGACTATCGGTTCACCAGTCCGATGTCGTCGAGCGACGTCGCCTGGTTCCGGTCGACCATCCCGGCGACCGGAAGCTATGAGATCTCAGTCTGGTACCCGTCCGACGCGGGCTACAACAACCAGACGCCATACCTTGTGGAGACCACCACAGGCAGCAGGTCCGTCTCCGTCAATCAGCGGGTCAACGGCGGTAGGTGGGTCTCGATCGGCGTGTTCACCCTGGCTGCGGGCACGAGCAACAAGGTCGGCGTGAGTCGCTGGACCAGCGGCACCGGACTCGTGGTCGCCGACGCGGTGCGGATCACCCGGGTCTGAACCCCCTCGCGGCTGCCGAGTGCACCCCTATCCGGTGACCGGCTCTTGGAACTGGACGACATCGGCATAACCCAGCCGGGCGCGGAGCTGCGCAACGTCGAAGGTTCGGCTGCGCGAGCCCACGTGGCCCAGGTCGCAGGGCACGTGGGCTCACCAGCACGGACAGCGACCAAATTCGGATTTTGAGTCCTGACGGTGCCAGGCATCATCTTCGGATGGATGCCCGCCGAACGATCGTCCTGGTCGATGACCTCCGTTCGTTCGTGGATGGCCATAGCGCCGAGGTGGCCCGCACCAGTGCCGCCGGGATTGAACTCCTCGATCGATACCGGCACCGGCGCCTGGACGAGCTGTGGCTGGACCACGACCTCGGCGGGGACGACACGATCTGGCCGGTCGTGGAGGTCCTGGAACGAACCGCCTTCGACAAGCGCCCCTTCGACATCGGCGTCATCAACGTCCACTCCGCCAACCCGGCCGGCGCCGCGAAGATCGCCCAGGTCCTACGACACTGGGGGTATCGCGTCCGCGTCGCGTCGGGCTTCACAGCCGTCGGCTATCTCGACGGCCCCGCGTGAGCTGACCGGCACAAACGCGGCGCCCAACGGCTGGCACGCTCGGACAGCGCCAGATGCGCGCATGCGAGATCACTCATGCAAGCCCTTCAGATCGCCGAGCGGTGAGCGTCGTTGACGCCGCGCAGGCGGGTTGCGAGGTCCGGCAGGGTGAAGCCGGGGAAGGCTATGACGCCGGCCAGGTCGGCTCCCGCAGCCGCGTCGGTCGGTCGGTCGGTCGGTCGTGGAGCACACCTACAATCGCCACGCCTTGTCAGCCGCAGATCCGGATGCCCTCGTCAGGTGCAGCCGTCGCCCACCCGTAGCTGACGCGAAGCACGGCCACCGCCGCCCGGGCTGCCTCCGGGCTGGGGGCAGCAAGGGCCGCCTCGGCGATCTGGCGGCACTCGTTTAGGGTGTGCGCGGCCAGGGACTCGCGCACCGCCGGGATGCTGCGGGGCGCCATGGACAAGCTGGTGATGCCCAGGCCTGCCAGCACCAGAGCGAAACTGGGATCCGCTGCGGACTCTCCACACACGCCGACTGGCTTGCCCGCCGCGACGCCGGCCGTCGCGCAGGCGGCGAGGAGCGCGATCAGCGCGGGCTGCCACGGGTCGAGCAGGTCAGCGAGGTCGCCGCACATGCGGTCAGCGGCGAACGTGTACTGGCTGAGGTCGTTGGTGCCGACGCTGAGGAAGTCCACGTGGCGCAGCACCTGGCCGGCGCGCAGGGCAGCGGCCGGCACCTCGATCATCACGCCGGCGGTCGGCAGGCCGTACTCGCGGCAGGACTCGGCGAACGCGGCCGCCTCCGCCGCGGTGGCGACCATCGGCGCCATCACCCACACGTCGGCGTCCGTCGCCGCGGCCGCCGCCGCGATCGCGGCCAGCTGCGTGGTGAGCACGGTGGGTGCCTGCCGTGCGACCCGCAGACCGCGGACACCCAGCGCGGGGTTGGGTTCATCGGCCAGACGCAGGAACGGCAGCGGCTTGTCGGCCCCGGCGTCGAGGGTGCGCACGACGACCTTGCGGCCGGGCAGGGCGGCGAAGACATCGCGGTACGCGGCGACCTGCTCGTCGTGCGACGGCGCGTCGCTGCGGTCGAGGTAGAGCAGCTCGGTGCGGAACAGGCCGACGCCTTCGACCTCGCCGGTGAGGTCGCGGGCCGAGCCGATGTTGGCCAGGAGCGCGACGGGATGGCCGTCCCTGGTCCGCCCGGGGCCGTGGGAGCGGGCGCGGCGTTCGATCTCCGCGAGCCGGTTCGCGTTGACGGTGCGTACCGTGTCGGCGGAGACGCCGGCCACCACGACGCCGCTCGCGCCGTCGAGACTGACCAGCGCGCCGTCGGTTACGTCCAGGATGCCCGCGCAGCGGACCACGGCCGGGATGCCGAGGGTCCGGGCCAGGATCGCGGTGTGGCTGGTCGGCCCGCCCTCGGCCGTGACCAGGCCCAGCACCAGACCCGGTTGGAGACCCGCGGTGTCGGCGGGCGCCAGGTCACGGGCGATGAGCAGGTACGGGTGGCCGGGGTCCGGCACGCCCGGCATCGGCTGCCCGAGGCACGCCGCGACGAGGCGGTCCCGCAGGTCGTCGAGGTCACTGACCCGTTCGGCGAGGTACCCGCCCGCGGCTTCGAAGGCGGCCCGGTGCCCGGCGAGCACGTCGGTGATCGCGTGCGGCGCGTCCGCGCCGCCGTCGATGGCGGTGTCGGCCGCGTCGATCAGCGTCTCGTCCTGCGCCATCATGACCTGGGCGCGCAGGACCTCGGCGGCGGTCGCGTCCACTGCGGTGTCCGCGCGACGGGTCAGATCGGCGGCGACGGCGAGGACCGCTTCCCGCACGGCCGTCTTCTCGGCCGCGGGATCGACGGTCTCCGCCAACGGCGGCAGGGCCGGCGGCGGGGCCAGCCGGTAGACCGGCCCCGCCGCACCACCGGGGCTGGCCCCGATTCCCCGAAGTTCACGCATCGACAGCGTCCAGATCACGTTCGAGGAGGTCGGCCAGGGTGTCGAGGGCGGCCTGCGCGCCGTCGCCGTCGGCCTCCAGCGTGACCTCGGTGCCCTTCTTGGCGCCGAGCGACAGCACGCCGAGCATGCTGCGGGCCGGCACGGGTTTCTTGTCGCCGGTGCGGATGGTGACCAGCACCGGCTGCTTCGCCGCCTCGGCGACGAACAGCGCCGCCGGGCGGGCGTGCAGCCCGCTGGCGGAGCCGACGAGGACTGTTCTGGTGGGCAACGCATCCTCCTACGGTTCGATCGTCACCTTGATCGCTTCGCCGCGCGCCACGATGCCGAAGGCGTCGAGGGCGCGGTCGAGCGGCAGGCGGTGGGTGATGAGATCGGCGACCGGCACGGAGCCGTCAGCGATGAGTCGCAGCGCCTCCTTGTTGTGTTCCGGGCTGGAACCGTTGGCACCGACGATTGTCAGTTCGCGGTAGTGCACGAGGTTGGAGTCCAGGGAGATGACCGGCTTGTCCTTCGGCAGGCCGCCGAAGAAGCTGATCCGGCCCTGCCGCGCGGTCATCTGCACCGCCTGCTCCTGGGCGGCGCCGGCGGCCGTGGCGGTGATGACGACGTCGGCACCCCGGCCCTCGGTGAGCTTGAGCACCGCGTCGACGACGTCGGTATCGGCGCCGCAGATCGCCGTGTCCGGCTGCACCAGGTTGGCGGCCAGGTCGAGGCGTTCGCGGTTGAGGTCGACGAGGAACACCCGGGCGGCGCCGCGTGCCCGGGCCAGGCGGACGTGCAGGCAACCGATCGGCCCGGAGCCCACGACGACCACGTCGTCGCCCTCCCCCACACCGGCGAGGTTCTGGCCGTTGAGGACGCAGGCGAGGGGCTCGGCGACGGACGCCTCGGCGAAGGTGAGCCCCTCGGGGATCCGGTTGAGCCCGTCGACGGCGAGGACGTTGTGCGGTACGACCATGTATTCGGCGAACCCGCCGTCGAAGTGGTACCCCATCGACACCTGGTTGGGGCACACGGTCATCCGGCCGCGCCGGCACTCGGCGCACGTACCGCAGGGGATGGCGGCGATGACCTGGACCCGGTCCCCCGGCCGCCAGTCGGTGACGTCGCCACCGACCTCGGTGATCTCCCCGGCGATCTCGTGGCCCATGACGCGCGGCGGGGCGATGTGGTGGTGGCCGAAGCGGGAGATCTTCACGTCGGTGCCGCAGGTGGAGCATGCCCGGACACGGATCTTCACGTCGGTGGGGCCCGCCGTGGGCTCGGGCGCGTCCTCGATGCGGACGTCACCGGGTGCGTGGAATCGGACAACCTTCACGAGGGCTTCCCTTCGAGGATAGTGATCACGTCATCGGGGCTCGTCGACTCTCGTAGCCGCTGCGCCTGGGTCGGGTCCATCAGCACCGAAGCGAGCTGGGCGAGGATGTCCACGTGCCCGTCTCCGGCCGCGGCGATGGCGACGCAGACCCGCACGTCGAAGCCGTCCCAGTCGACGCCGTCCGGGAAGCGCAGCACCGCGAGGGCGTCGCGCTGGACCGACTCCTTGCTGTTCAGCGTGCCGTGCGGGATGGCGACACCCTCCCCGATGTAGGTGGAGACGCTCCGCTCGCGGGCGAGCATCGCGTCCACGTACGCCGGGGCGACCGCGCCGACCTCGACGAGTACCGCGCCGCAGCGGCTGATCGCCTCGTCCCGCGACCCGGCCCGCTCGTCGAGCCGGATCGCGTCACGGGCCAGCAGCTCAGCCACTGAGCTCACCACCGCGCTGCACCGCGTTCACGACCCTGGTGACTGCCGGGTCGCCGATGAACACCTGGATCGGCACGATCACCGTGTCGGGTGCGCTGACCCGGGCCCGGGCGGCGAGCCCCTGGTGGCAGATGACCACGTCCGCGTCGGCGGGGATCGAGTTGACCGGCGTGTGCTCGACCGTCACCGCGTTCTTCGCCAGTTGCCGCCGAAGTTGGCTGGCCAGCATCACGCTGCTGCCCATGCCGGCGTCGCAGGCCACGACCACCTTCTTGATCTCGGTGCCGTTGATTGTGGACATGTGTTCAGACCTCCTGCTTCGCCGACTTGTCGAGGGTCCCGTCGGGGTCGACTGCCTTGTCCTCATCTGGGTGGTCAGCCGTCGTCTCGTCAGGGCCGACAGCGTCCTCGACGGGCTCGCCGCGCCCGAAGCCGAGCAGGGCCGAGGCGACCGCGAAGGTGACGGCGGCGGCGACCACCACGCCGAGAATGACCCCGAAGTGGCCGCCCTTGGGGGTCACCGCGAGGTACGCGAAGATGCTGCCCGGCGAGGGGGTGGCGACCAGGCCCGCACCGGTGATCACGAAGGTGCCGACGCCGGCCGCGCCGCCGGCGATCATGGCAAGGATCAGCTTCGGCTTCATCAGCACGTACGGGAAGTAGATCTCGTGGATGCCGCCGAGGAACTGCACGATGATCGCGGCCGGGGCGCTGGGGCGCAGTGCGCGGGGGCCGAAGACCATGAAGGCGAGCAGCAGACCGAGGCCGGGGCCGGGGTTCGACTCGATCATGAACAGGATCGACTTGCCCTTGTCGGCCGCCTCGGCGATGCCCAGCGGGCCGAACACGCCGTGGTTGATGGCGTTGTTGAGGAAGAGGACCTTGGCGGGTTCGACGAGCACCGAGGTCAGCGGCAGCAGGTCCCTGCCGACGAGCCAGTCGACGCCCGAGCCGGCCTGCTTGGTGAGCCATTCGACCACCGGACCGATGCCGTAGACACCGCCGATGGCCATCGCGGCGCCGATGATGCCGGCGCTGAAGTTGTCCACGAGCATTTCGAAGCCGGGACGGATCCTGTTCTCGACCAGGCCGTCGAACAGCTTGAGGACGTACGCCGTGAGCGGCCCGATGATCATCGCGCCGAGGATCATCGGCACGTCCGCGCCGACGACGAGGCCCATCGTCGCCACCGCGCCCACGACGGCACCGCGTTGGCCGTGGACCAGCCGGCCGCCGGTGTAGCCGATGAGCACCGGCAGCAGGATGCTGATCATCGGGCCGACCAGTTCGGCAAGCGTCTTGTTGGGGATCCAGCCGGTCGGGATGAACATCGCGGTGATCAGGCCCCAGGCGATGAACGCGCCGATGTTGGGCATGACCATCGCGGCCAGGTAGCCGCCGAGGCGTTGCACAGTGGCCCTGAGGCCCTGGCCCTGTACCTCTGGTGTGTAGGAGGAGGAGGTCACGGGGGTATCTCCTTCTTGAGGGGGCGGACCAGACGGCCGCGGGGAAAGAGCCCGTCCGGCTAGGGGTGGATGGTGACGTGGTGGCGGAACAGGTCGGCGGGGCCGGGCATCCGGCTGCCGGGCAGGCTCACCGCGGCCGCGCCCCAGGCGAGGCCCTCGGCGAGAGCGGTGGCACCCTGGGCGCCCGCAGCGAGGAACCCGGCCAGCAGCGCGTCGCCGGCACCGACTGTGCTGCGGGGCCGGGCGACCGGGCAGGTGCCGGTGCGGACGCCGTCGGCGTCGACCAGGACAGCGCCGTCAGCGCCGAGGCTGGCCACGACGGTGCGGGCTCCCCATTTCCGCAGGCACTGAGCGGCGTCGACCACATCGTCGAGGTCCGCCAGCGGGGTGCCGACCACATCGGCCAGTTCGTCGCGGTTGGGCTTGAGCACTGTCGCCCCGGCGAGGGCGGCCTCGCGCAGGGCAGGACCGCTGGTGTCGACGGCGACCCTGATGCCGGCAGCGCGCAGCTTGCGGCACAACTGAGCGTAAGCGTCAGCGGGCAGGCCGGGCGGGACGCTGCCGCACAGCACGACCCAGTCGGCACCGCCGGCGCGCGCGAGCACCTTGTCGATCACCTCGTCGAACTCAGCGCGGGACATGGCCGGGCCAGGCTCGTTGATCTTGGTGACCGTGCCGTCGGGCTCGGCCAGGGTGATGTTGGAGCGGGTCCTTCCGGAGATCGACACGGCGAGGACCTCCACACCCTCCGCCTGGAGTAGGCGGATGAGCTGGTTGCCCTCGTCACCGCCGGACGGCAACACCGCTACCGACGGCACCCCGTTGGCCAGCAGGGCACGGGACACGTTGACGCCCTTGCCGCCCGGGTCGAGGTGAGCCGTGGCAGCCCGGATGACCTCGCCCCGGGTGAGCGAGTCGACCTCCACGGCCCGATCGAGGCTGGGGTTGAGGGTGACGGTGACGATCATGCCCGGCCCGCTCTCATCCGCGTACCACCCGAACGCCTGCCGACTCCAGGTCACCGACCAGGTCGCGGTCGGCACGGCTGTCGGTGATGAGCAGGTCGACGTCGGCCAGCTCAGCGAACCGGGCCAGATAGTCGTTGCCGAGCTTGGTGTGATCGGCGAGCACCACCGTGCGGCGGGCCGCACGAACCATCGCCCGCTTCACCGCCGCCTCGGACGGGTCCGGGGTGGTCAGTCCGCGCTCGACCGAGATGCCGTTGGTCCCGACGAACGCGACGTCGACGTAGAGGCCCGCCAACGGCGACAGCGCCCAGTCGTCGACGGTTGCCAGGGTCTTCCCGCGGACCCGCCCACCCAACAGCAGGACGTTGAGGTTGGCATAGGTACCGAGGGTCGTGGCGATGACCGGCGAGTTGACCACGACTGTCAGCTCCCGGTCGACCGGCAGCAGCTGGGCCAGCCGGGCGGTCGTGGTGCCGGCGTCGAGGATGATCGCGCCCTCCTCCGGCACCTCGCTCAGGGCGAGCTTGGCGATCCGCTCCTTCTCCTCGATGAGCACCGCGTCACGCGCCGCCAGCGCGGGCTCGAACCCGAGCCGTTCGATCGGAATAGCTCCACCATGGACCCGGCGTAGCACCCCGGCCCGCTCCAGGATGGTGAGATCGCGGCGGATGGTCTCCGACGTCACGTTCAGCCCATCGGCCAAGCCGGCCACCTCGACCCGGCCCACATCCCGGGCGATGCGAAGGATCTCCTGCTGTCGTTCTTCGGCGTACATCGTGTTGTTTCACCGCCGTTTCGTTTTGCTTGTGCTTTGTTTACGCCCGCCTTCCGGCCAAGTCAAGGGGTAAGCCACAAGAAGCCACATTGGACGGATGGCTTTCTACCGTCACCTGGACGAATGCCGAATGGTCGCCGCCCTTCGCCAGCTCTGGCGATGGGCGGCGACCACGTCGCTGTCGCGCTATTGGAGGCACCCACCGCTACCGGGGATGCCAGACGGTTCCGCCGGGCGTAGGACACGCCCGGCGGAACCGCGGTAGTTATCCGAGGACGAACCGGAAGAAGCGGGGGCGGTAGATGCCAGGATCGCGGTAGTGGTCCGCGTCCGGGGAGACGCGGGTGTCCATGCTGTTGACGTTGTAGGACGCGATGAAGGTGTCACCGGAGCTGAGCGCCTGGTGCACGTGTGCGTTGTAGGAGATGACGTTGGGATTCCAGTAGCTGCCGTAGGGGCCGGGTTCCGGCATGCGGTAGACCGGGGTCTTCTGGGTGAAGGGGCCGTACGGTGAGCAGGACGTCCAGGCGTTGATCTGCCCGCTGAACGCCTCGGTGCTGTCCTGGCTGAGCAGGAGGAACTGTCCGCCCCAGGGGCTGACGCTGTACTCGTTGGCGATGCCGGTCAGCAGGTTGCGGGAGTTCTGCTCGCGCAGCGTCCAGCCCCACGGCGTGTGGTACTGCCAGGTGCCGTTGGCGAGGTCGCTGCCGTACACCCGGGCGATGCGCATCTGCTTGTTGATCGGGGAGTCGTCGACGCCGTAGACGTAGGTGTAGCCGTCGCCGCTGCGGCTGGCCGGCAGCAGCCCCGAGCCCCAGGCGACCCCGCTGGCAGAGGGCAACTCCCGGACGCTGACCGGGGTCCGCAGGTTGGACAGGGCGAAGTTGGCGACGACGTTGCGGTTGAACCGCCAGTCCCAGGCGCCCGAGCCGAAACGCTCGTACTCCTGGTACACCACTTGAAGTTGTCCGCCCGAGAGGTGGCCGTCACCGACCCAGTACCACTTGCCGGGCTCGGACGGCGGCATCAACGCCCGAGGCGCCCCGGCGGTGCCGCCCTCTGGAGTCCGGGAAGTGACGTACTACGGCCGTGTCTCCACCGAGAACAACCAAGATCAGGACTCGTCGCGAGGGTGGCAACTCACCCGGGCGACAGCACTCATTCAGCCCCACAGAGGCCGCATCGTCGCGCCCACACGGCCCACTACCAGCGAAGACTCCGACTCCACCGGGTGCGGCTGGAGCGCCAAAGGGGTTGAGCACCAGAACGCCTGACCCCCGTGGTCGAGTTGCGGTGATTTCGCGGTCAACCGCGCGGCGCTCGATCCGCAGGGGCGTCGCGACGCCGAGCTGCACGGCTCTGCGGCGCGGGGATGGTGCCGTCAGTACGAGTCGTGGCCGCCGCAGTCGCCGCCGCAGCCTTGGATGTGCGGCGGTGGAGCGTGAGAGTCATGACCAGCACGACCAGCGCTCCGACGATCAGCCCGAGGATCGCGCTGGCCACCGTGTTGACGAGCCAGCCGACGAGCCCGCCGAGAACACCCGTGGCGTCGTGGGCGGCGACCTCCACGTGGTGCACGGCCTCGTACAGGAAGTGCAGGTTCAGCTCGTTCGTGCCTAGCAGCAGGATATGCCCGCCCACCCACAGCATCGCCGCGGTGCCGACTACCGTCAGCACGGTGAGGACCACCGGCATCGCCCTCACCAGACCGCGGCCGAACGTGGCGACGGCGCCGGAACGTTGCGACAGGCGCAGCCCGGCGTCGTCCATCTTCACGATCAGGGCCACCACGCCGTACACCAGGACGGTTATGACGACGGCGACGACAGCCAGGATTGCCAGGCGGGACCAGAACGCCTCATCGATCACCTCGTTAAGGCTGATGACCATGATCTCCGCCGAGAGGATCAGGTCGGTTCGTACCGCCCCAGACACCAGTGTCGTCTCGTCCTGCACCTTCTCCTCGCCCGCGCCGGAGGCACCATGATGGGCGATCTTGGCCCACACCTTCTCCGCGCCTTCGTAACAGAGGTAGGCGCCGCCGAGCATGAGGATCGGAGTGAGCAGCCAAGGCACGAACTGACTGAGCAGCAGCACCGCCGGCAGGATGATGAAGAACTTGTTGCGCAGCGACCCCACGGCAATGCGCTTGATAATCGGCAACTCGCGCTCGGCCGCCAGGCTCCGCACGTACTGCGGCGTGACGGCAGCATCGTCGACGACCACGCCCGCCGCCTTGGCGCCGGCCTTCGCGGCGGCCGCCCCGATGTCATCGATAGACGCGGCAGCGGCCCGGGCCAGCACCGCCACGTCATCCAGCAGGGCTACGAGTCCACCGGCCAAGGGAGGGTCCTTCCAGGGTTGCGGTTCGAACTGGCCCATTCTCGCTCAGGTCTCTGCGCGCGGCACGCCACCGCCCGGCCGTATATCGGGCGAGAGCCCGAGGAGAGCGACTATCGCGCTCGGCCGACGATCCGCCACCACCGCGCCCGGGTCATCACCTTGCGCCAGCTCAGGCCGAACCCGTCCGCCGCAGTCACCGTTAGCCAATGCCGCCCCGTCGGTGATGACCTGGTGTTTCTGCTCCGCATCGGCCGAGCCGTTTGGTCATTGCCGGCCCAGGTGGTAGCCAGTGAGGTAGGCAGATCATGCGCATAGGCCGTGTCTTCAAAGATTCACAGCCATCGCAGTAGCTACGAGTTCGTGTCCCAGGTGGGTACGGATGAGCGTGGCCAGGCTGTCCCGGGAGGTTAATCGGGCTGGGGCAGCCCGCAGATCCAGATCGGAGTCGATGGATGCGAATCCGTACAGATGCATGCGCCTTCTAACCCAATCGGTCAACCCCGTCGGTCTCGCAAACTCGTCCGGGTTGAGTTGATGACGGGCACGATCTCCATCAGCGCCAGCAGCGGTCGGTGCGCTGGCGTGGTCCCCACGGTGGGAACTGTGCTGCGCACCCTGCTATCGCAACAAATTCGCTGGAGCGGGAGACCCCGCGGGTTCATTCTGTCTCGCGATGGGCTGTGAAAACGACGGCTGCTCGCACGAGTGGCACTACGCGCCGTACCGCACCGGGCTGGGCGCGCTGCAGCGCGGCCAGGGTTCCGCAGTGGCCTGGCTGCAGGGTCAGCCGGATCACGGGCACAAGGTTTACACCTGTACCGCTCGCGACACCCGGTGGGACTGGCAGGTCGACGACCGCTACACGTACCTGGCTCGGCTGCTGCACGACCTGCGCCTCGACACAGCCCCACTGGTCGCGCAGCTTCACGCCTGCGGCCCGTACCGCCCCTGGCCCCAAACGGATTCGACCGATGATGACAATCAGTTCAACCTTGCTGTCGGCGTCTTGGAGGCGCTCGCCCGCAAGGGGAACAGGCAGGCACACGACACACTGCGCGGATACGTTCGCGACGGCATCCGCTGGATCGATGCACTGACAACGCTGGCCTCCAGTTGGCCGGCGGAGTGGTGGGACGACCTTTGGGAGACCGCAGCCATGCGTATCAGGCCCGAAGATGTGGCCGAGGTACTGCCAGCCGCTGAGCCCTGGCTGCGTTGGCGGGGTCGGGATCCGAGGATCGACAGCGTGTTGAACGCCGCGCAGCGCAGCCGAAAGGATGCTCAAGGTCGCCGGGTCGACCTCTCGACCACCAGTGACGCCGAACTGATCGCGCTCCTCCAGGCGCCGGACACCGGCCGGGCCGTGAAGGTGACCGCACTGCACCAGATCCGTCGCAGAGCACGGCCCGTACCGGAATTGCTCGACGCAGTCGAGCAATTGGCCGCCGAACGGCAAGCCGGACTGTTCGGTGCGCTGCGCGTCCTCGGCCCGCAGGTCCTCCCGGCTGCACGAGTCTGGGCTGCCGACCCCGAACACCCGCTGTTCGACGCCGCCGCACACCTCCTCGCCCAGCACGGCGACGAGCAGGACATCCCGTCGATCCTCGCCGCACTCGACCGGCTCACCGACGAATGGTGCGGCCACGACCGACTCACCGAAGGCCTGGCCAGGATCCTCACCACTTCCCCATCAGCCTCCCAGGCCGACCTGCGGACAACAGTGATCCGCCGGCTGCGCCGATTGACCATCGCATCGCCACACAGTTACGAGCGACGCAGCTACCTGCAAAGCCTGCTGCTTCTCGATCCGGACAAGACAACTGCCGTGCTGCCGTCTTATCTCCTCGACTGTGAGCCGGACGTCCGGCTGTTAGCCGCTCAGCACACCCCGCTCACCGATCAGACCCGGCGCTGGCTGCTCACGCTACGCGAGGATCCTGTCGAGGAAGCATCCGTGCGTCAGGCCGCAGCCGCACGCCTCACCGGAGACTGAAGCCGCCCACACCCTTATCTCGCTTCACAACCCGACGATCCCACTCAGCCAGCCGATTTCAATCGGCAGCAGAAGGCCGCCTCCAATATCCCGGAGGCGGCGTGTGAACTGCGAGACCCGACAGTGGGCGAGGCTGGTGTGCGGCCCTCGTCGATCCCACTGATGGACAGGTGGGTGACGGTTCGTCAGGAGACGGGTTCGAGACTCCACTGACTGGTCCACCAGTTGGCGGGCGCGGCGCCGTACTGGATGCTGCCGGTCAGGTTTTCGGTATGGGCGTAGGTGCCCTTCCAACGGTTCTTCAGGCGCAGGCGGCCGTCGACGGGCTCCTGGGCCCACTGCGCCGACCAGTAGGTGCCGGGTACCGCACCGGTCTGCACGTTGCCGGTCTGGTTCTCCACGTGCAGATAGTTGCCGGTGGCACGGTTCTTGAGCCGGACGTAACCGTCGACGTTCTCGACTGCCCACTGGGCGGACTGGTCGGTGCTGGCAGCGGCGACGTACCTGGCGGTGCCGCTTCCGTCGTCCTTGACGTACTGGCCGGTCTGCCGGTTCTTCAACCGCTGGTAGGACATCGGGTAGCCGCCGTCCTTCTTGTAGACGCGCAGGTAGTCGACGCTCCAGGTCTTGGGCCAGACGTCGTTGTGCCGACCGGAGCCGGCATCGGTGTAGATGCCCATGATGAGCCCCATTGGCATGTTGGGGGCGTCGTTGATCGTTCGGTAGAGCTGGCCGTCGTAGTAGAACTTGATGTCGGTGGGCGACCACTCCATGCCGTACGTGTGGAACTCGGTGGTCGGTGACCCGCTGGGAACGGGGGCGATCGACGCGTACGAGCTGGACAGGAAGTTCGGGTCGCCCCAGCCGTGGGCGGCGATCCGCCAGTTGTTCGGCTCGTTGAAGAACGTCTCGACCATGTCGACCTCGGGGTTGCGCGAGGCGCTGGAGGTGTCCCCGGTGCCGACCAGCCAGAGCGCCTGGTGGCCGCCTCCGCCGACGTTCGACTTCTTGGCGCGCAGCTCGACGTAGCCGTACTGGAACGTGTAGCCATTGAAGTCGGGCTCGTGGTGGTTCAACGGCATCGAGCCGTTGAACTTGTGCCAGTAGTCCTTGTTGTAGGTCTGGATCGAGGAGATCTTGACCGTGCCGTCGTACTGCGGGTTCCACGCCGGGGTGTCGGCGTCGAGCCGCTGGGTGAGCACGCCGTCGGCGATGGTGTAGCGCGCCTTGGCACCGAGCTCCCGATTGGCCGGGGAGGTCCAGTGCGGCAGGTAGTAGGGCAGCCAGCGGTTCGTGTTGAGGGTGTTGACGTCGAACTCTTCGGCGAAGTCGAGGGTGTAGCCCGGCTTGGCGAGCGGGCTGGGCGGGGTGTCGTCGGCCTGCGCCGGCGGGGCGGTGACGATGCCAGCGAGGGTGACGCCGAGGATCATCGAGGTGGCTGCGGCTAGAACTTTTCGAAAGCGATGCGCCATGAGGCACTCCCGGGGGTAACGAAAGAAAAGTTCTTTCGGAATATGCCGGTGGGTGCTACCGCTGTCAAGAGCCGTCGGTGAAGAGCTCCCCGCGGACCGCGTCCCGGGCGGTCTCGACCGCGCCGATGGCCACCGCGTCATCGCCCAGCGCGGAGATCGCCAGACCTGGCAACTCGTACAGGATCTCGGCGAGGTGACGCCGCACCGGCTCCATCACCGTCTCACCGGCGCGCGCGACGCCGCCGCCCACCACGACCAACTGCGGGTCCATCGCGAGAACCATGGCGCCCACCCCTTCGGCGAGTGCCCGCGCGTAGTCGTCGACGGCCTCGACCGCGCGCCTGTCCCCCCTCCTGGCCTGTGCGAAGACCCACTCGCGGGAGTTCATGCCGGGAGCGACCCCCGCGTCGGAGAGCAGCTTGCGGGGTGCCGCCTCCCAGCCCAGGCCCGGGTGCCGGCCGATCTCTCCGGCCGCCCCCCGGCCACCGCCGAACGGTCTGCCGTCCACCAGGACGCCGACGCCGAGGCGGTGCCCGGCATGCACGTACAGGACGTGGTCGACCCCCTGCGCGGCGCCGACCCGGTGCTCGGCCAGCACCGCGAGGTTGGCGTCCTTGACGGCGCTCACCGGGCAGCCCAGACGGGCGGTGAGTTCCTTGGCCAGCGCCGTGCCGGTCCAGTCCGGAATGGCCACGCTCAGCCGCACGACACCGTCGGCGATGATGCCCGGGGAGCCGGCGCAGGCCGCCCACAACCGCGGCGCGTCGGCCGGCATCGTCCGTCGCAGCAGGTGGACAGCGGCGTCGATGCGTCCGGCCGGGTCCAGGTCCGGGTGGATGGCGGCCCGAGCGGCCGCCACCTGCGCGCCGGCGAGGTCGGCGATCCGCACCGACACCGCGTGCGCCCCGATGTCGAGGCCGGCCACGACGCCCGCGTCCGCGGCGAAGCGGTACCGCTGCGCCGGTCGCCCTCCGGTCGGAGCGTTGTCGAATCCGTCCAGGACCAGGTGTCGGGACTCCACCAGTGAGGTCAGGATGCCCTGCACGGTGGGGCGGGACAGCCCGGTCTCGCGGGCGACACCGCTGATGGTCAGCGACGGCCCCTCGTAGAGCAGCCGCAGCACACGACGCGTGTTCAGGTGCCGTAAGGCGCTCTGGTCCCCGCCTGGAAGAGCATCTCCCACGGTCATTCGCTGCCCCTTGACGTGCGTTCGTCGACGGCCCACTATAGCGAACGCAAGTTTCCTTCGAAACTACTCCTGCCCAGGGAGACCCCCATGAAATCGATGACATCAGCGAAGAGTGCGCTCAGCGCGGCCGCCGTGCTCCTCGCGCTCGGAGCGTGCGCGCCGGGCAGTTCGTCGGACGGCGAACCGGCCGCCGACGCCAACGCGGCGGTCCAGACCGGCGTACCGGCCGGACAGGTGGAACTCAACCTCATCGCCACCCCCGAGTCGGGCGCCGCCATGAAGGACATCATCCCGGCGTTCCAGGGCATGCACCCCAACGTCAAGATCAATTACGTCGACACCACGTACGACGACTACAACAAGTCGCTCAACCTTGCGTTGTCCAGCGACACCTCGCCCGACATCGTGCTGCTCAACGCGGTGGGCACCACGGTCAAGGACCAACTGATCCTCAACCTCCAGCCCTACGCCAAGGCGTACGGCTGGGAGTCGGCGTACCCGGCCGGACAGCTCAACCAGTGGCGGGTCGCCAAGGACGGCACCACCCTCGGGTCGGGCAACCTGTACGCGGCACCCGCGTCCTTCTCCCAGGTCGGTCTCTACTACAACAAGGCCAAGTTGAAGAAGCTGGGTATCGACACGGCTCCGGCCACCCTGGAGGACCTGGAGGCCGCCCTGGCCAAGGCCAAGGCCGGCGGTGAGACCCCCCTGCAACTCGGTAACAAGGAGGGCCACGCCTCCTTCCCGATCCAGCTCATCGGCCAGTCCACGGACGGTCCGGCCGCCTACGCCAAGTGGGTCTTCGGAGAGGGCGGCGCCACCTTCGACACCGCCGGGAACGCCAAGGGCGCCCAGAGCATCACCGACTGGGGTACCAAGGGGTACTACTCCAAGGACGCCAACGGCATCGACCTGCAGGGTGCGGTGGACAAGTTCACCAAGGGCGACGGCGTCTTCTTCGTGGACGGTTCCTGGGACTCGAAGAAGATCGGCGACGCACTGAAGGGCGACGCCGGCTTCGTGCCCTTCCCCGGCCCCAAGGCCACCGCGATCGGCACCTCGGTCGCGTACGGGATCTCGCGGAAGTCGAAGAACGCGCAGGCCGCCGCCGCCTTCCTGGACTTCCTGCGCGGCCCGGAGGCTGCCAAAGCCTCGTTCGCGCAGGGTTTCCTGCCCTCGGACACCTCGACGGTGACCGCCGAGCCGGGCACCATCTCCGCCGAACTGATCGCCGCCTGGAACAAGGTCAACGCCGATGACGGGCTCATCGGGTTCAACAACAACGCCACCGCGACCATGAACGACACGCTGGTCGCCGAGACCCAGAAGCTGATAGCCGGCAAGGTCGACGCCGCCACCTTCATCCGGGCCGTCCAGTCCGACTGGGCCAAGACGCATGGCTGACAGCCTCGCGAATCGCGTGACCGTCCGGGACCGTACCGTCGTCGCATCCGCGACGCCGGTGCGGACCCGGCGGTCGCGGGCGCGCCTCGTACCGCTGCTCTACACCGCACCGGCACTGCTCTTCTACGCGGCCTTCGTGATCGCGCCCTGGCTGCACAGCCTGTGGATCTCGTTCTGGGACTGGAACGGAATCGGCGTCGCCACCTGGGCGGGGCTCGACAACTACCGGGAGATCCTCGCAGACCCGGCGCTGCGGCTCTCCCTGGTCCACGCCTTCGGGCTGATCCTCTTCTACTCGGTCATCCCGATCTGTTTCGGCCTGGTGCTGGCGGCACTCGTCGCGAACGTGCCCTGGAAGGGAATGCCCTTCGTCCGTACCGTGATATTCCTGCCGCAGATCCTCCCGCTGGTCGCGGTCGGCAGCGTCTGGAAGCTGTTCTTCGACGACGACGGACCGTTCAACGCGCTGCTGCGCACGGTCGGCCTGTCCGGCTTCACCAGGGCCTGGTTGGGTGACTTCACCTGGGCGTACCCGGCGGTCGGAGTCGTCGGGACCTGGGTCTCGACCGGGCTCTGTTTCCTGCTGCTGTACTCCGGAATCGGCAAGATCGATCCGGCTCTGTACGAAGCCGCCCGGCTCGACGGCGCCCGCGCGATCCACGAGTTCTGGCACGTCACAGTGCCGGGTCTGCGCCGGGAGTTGTCGGTGGCGGCGACGGTCACCGTGATCGCCGCCCTGGCCAGTTTCGACGTCGTCTACGTGATGACCGGCGGCGGCCCCGGCGAGTCGACGATGGTGCCCGGTGTCGCCATCTACCGGCTGACCTTCACCGCGGGGGAGGTCGGCACCGCCTGTGCACTCGCCGTCGTCCTGTCCCTGTTGACCTGCGCGGTCATGTTCGCCCTGAACCGCCTCACCCGGGAGAAGACATGATCCGGTCGATGACCCGGTTGTCGCTGCTGGCTGCCACAGCCTCGGTGCTCGTCCCCTTCTACGCGATCCTCGCCGCGTCCCTGCAACCACAGGACAACCTCAGCCCGGGCCTGGCCTGGCCGTCGGACCCGCAGTGGCACAACTACGTCGACGCCTGGTCGACCGGCGGCTTCGCAGACCTCATGCGGTCCAGCCTGATCATCGCGCTCGGCGTCGTACCCCTCGCACTGGTGCTCGCGACGCTCGCCGGATACGGGCTGGCGATGATGCGGCTCCCCGTCCGAGGGCCGATCTTCGCGTTGCTCATGCTGGGTCTGGCCCTGCCGTACGAGTCGATCGTCATCCCGCTCTACTACGACCTCAAGTCGATCGGACTCCTCAACACCTACTGGGCGGTCATCCTGCCGCTCATCGGGGCGTTCATGCCGTTCGGGGTGTTCTGGATGCGTAGCCACTTCGAGTCGCTGCCGCCGGAACTCACCGAGGCCGCCGAGATGGACGGCGCGTCCAGCAGGCAGATCCTGCGCCAGGTCCTGCTGCCCACCGCCCGGCCGGCGCTCACCACCCTCGGCCTTCTCTACTTCATGTGGGCGTGGAACCAGTTCCTGCTCGCGCTGATCCTCATCCAGGACCCGGCGATGCGTACGGCGCCGTCCGGGCTCGGCAAGTTCATCCAGGCCTACGGCCGCAACATCCCGCTGCTCAGCGCCGGAACGATCATCGTCATCGTGCCAGTGGTCATCCTCTACCTCTTCTTCCAGCGCCACTTCGTCAAAGGCATCCTTTCCGGCGCCATCAAATAGGAGACACCTGATGTCCATCAAACTGGCGATCGTCGGTGCCGGAGCGCGCGGCGCGGCCTACGCACGCCTCGCCGCAGCCACCACCAGGGCCACGATCGCAGCTGTCGCCGATCCCGACCCCGCCCGTCGCATCGCCTTGGCAGACGAGTTCGACGTACCCGCGGAGCGCCGGTTCGCATCGTGGGAAGACCTCGCCGCACAGCCCCGGCTCGCCGACGCGGTGATCGTCGCGACCCCCGACCGCGCGCACGTCGAGCCGGTGGTGGCCTTCGCCGAACGCGGCTACGCGATCCTGCTGGAGAAGCCGATGGCGCCGCTGCCCGAGCAGGCGGAACGCATCGTCGCCGCGGCCGTCGACAACGACGTCCTCCTCGCCGTCTGTCACGTACTCCGGTACACGCCCTACTCCCGGACGCTCAAGCGGCTGCTCGACGCCGGGCGGGTCGGTGCGATCGTCAGCATCGACCACCTGGAGCCCGTCGGCTGGTGGCACCACGCCCACAGCTACGTGCGCGGCAACTGGGCGGTGGAGGCCGAATCCTCCTCGATGCTGCTCGCCAAGTCCTGCCACGACATCGACTGGCTCGGCCACCTCATTGGCCGGCCGGTCCGAAGGGTCTCCTCCTTCGGCGGCCTCGCCCACTTCCGGCCGGAGAACCGTCCGGCTGGAGCGACCGAACGCTGCGTCGACTGCCCGGTGGAACGATCCTGTGCCTACTCCGCGATCCGGATCTACGAACGGTTCCTCGGTGACCCCGTCCACGAGGCATGGCCGCTGGGCGTGCTCACCGACGATGTCAGCGCCGACGGCGTCCGCAAAGCCCTGGAGGACGGCCCGTACGGCGTCTGCGTCTACACAGGTCGCAACGACGTCGTCGACCACCAGGTGGTCAACCTCGAATATGAGGGCGGCACCACCGTCGCCTTCACGATGACGGCCTTCACGGCGCTCGACTTCCGCAAGACGCGAATCTTCGGCACGCTCGGCAGCATCGAGGGAGACGGCCGCACCCTGCGGGTCCACGACTTCCTCACCGACACCGTCGAGACCATCGACCTGGATCCCGACGGCGACGCCTCCGCCGCCGACGGGCACGGCGGCGCCGACGCGGCACTCATCGAGGCGTTCATCGCGGCGGTCACCACCGGTGACCGCTCACTGGTCACCTCCGGGCCTGAGGAGAGCATCTCCTCACACCGGGTCGTGTGGGCGGCAGAGCAGTCCCGCGCCACCGGCAGCGTCGTCGAGCTCATTCCCGCAAACCCGGTCTAGGGGTACGCCGCAAACCGCCGAACGACAACCCGGGGCGATCGACTCGCGGTCGCCCCGGGAGCTGGGGGCCTCTACCGACCGGTGGAACCGTCGATCAGCTCCCGCAGGATGTCGGCGTGACCGGCATGCTCACGAGCCTCATCGAACGCCGTCGCGTAGCTTGGGCTGAATGACGAGCAGCGGGCGGAACGACTCCGCCGATCACCTCGTGGTCTGCTCACGCACTGCCCTGGTCGAGCTGGCGGCGGTGTTACCGGCAACGGGCAGGTTCGTCGTCGCCCGACTTGACGGAACGAGGATGGCGGACGCGGACCTCGCCTTCTACGAGTTCTCCGACGCGCTGCTCTTCCCCGCCTACTTCGGCTGGAACTGGGACGCGTTGTCCGACTGTCTTCCTGATCTGAACTGGCTGCCCGCGGACGGGTACCTGGTGGTCGTCGACAACGTGTCCCGGATGCTGTCGAGCAGTGCAGACGACCGGAACACGCTGTTCCGGGTCCTGTCGCAGGCCGTGCGGCACTGGGCGTTTCCGGCCGGTCAGCCAGAGTTCACGGTGCTGCTGCTGTGCGACAGCGACGACGAGGCCGCGCTGTTGCGGCAGGAGATCGCTCAGGCGCTTCGTCAATCGTGACGCGCTTGGCAGGCCGGCCCGGCCAACGCTGACAGCCGGGCTCACGCCTCGATGCCGCGCTACAGGCCCATCGCGTACACCCGGACCCGGCGGCCGGTGTCCGGCTGCACCGTCTCGCGATCCAACGACATGCCCAGCTTGACCATCACCCGAGCGGACGCCTCGTTGCCGACGACGTGAATGCTGACCAGCCGCCGGAGGTCGAGTTCGGCACGAGTACGGGCGACAACCGCCTGGGCCGCCTCGGTGGCCAGGCCCCGACCCCAGTGTGTACGGCCGAGCCGCCAACCGATCTCCACCGCCGGCATGATCTCGGGCAGGAAGGTCGGCACCGCCAGTCCGGTGAAACCGGCCAGCTCACCGGTCTCCTTGATCTGAACCGCGTACAAGCCGAAGCCGTGCTCGTCCCAATGCCGCTGATAGACGGCCAGGCGCCTCGCGGTAGCGGCGCGGTCCAGGGTGTTGCCGTCATGGATGTAGCGCATCACCTCGGGCTGCGCGTTGATCGCGGCGAACCCGTCCAGGTCGTCGTCCCGGCAAGGGCGCAAGAGCAGGCGCGGAGTCTCCAGGGACGTGGCGTCGAGGGAGCTTGTCAGGTCAGACACGGTTCCTTAGTAGCACCTCGGCACCCACCGGGCGATGGGTCGCCTGGCCGGGAAGCAAGCTAGAGAAGCGTCGCGGTCTGGACGAGGTGGGCGGCAGCTCGGGATCGGCTGTGTGGTGGCCAGGCGATGACTGTGGTGACCCGTGGGGCGTCGATGACGGGGACGGCGACCACGTCGTCTTGGAGGGGCCAGCAGTTCAGCGGCCCGTCCAGCAGCTGAGCTCCATGCCATCCTCGACCGGAAAGTCGATGCTGACGTAGCCGTTGCCCGGGTCTCGGACGTAGGTCACGTAGTCGCTCATCGACGCGAACGTGGAGTCGTCGCCGACGACCAGGGCGCCCGGGGCTAGCCGGTCCTCGATCAGGCGCAGGACGGGCAGGCACATCTCCTTCCAGCCGTCGAGCAGCGCCAGGCCGATCGGGCCGTCGACCGTGCCGAGGGTGGTCAGCGCGTCTCCCTCGAGCACTGTCACGAGGTGGCTGAACCCGGCCGCCTCGATATTGGAGCGGGCCGCCTTGACCTTGGTCGCGCTGAGCTCGGTCGTGGTGACGTGCCCGATCCCGTTGTCGCGCACGGCTGCGGCGAGGTAGAGCGTCGAGATTCCGTGCGAGGTGCCGAACTCGACCACCGTCTGGGGTCGGGCCGCGCGGACCAGGGCGTAGAGCAGGTCGCCGCCGCGAGCCGAGATCGGCATGTAGACGTCTTCGAGCAGGTCGGAGCGTTCCTGGGGGGTGGCCGTCGGTGCGGGTCGGCCCGGCGAGCGCTCATCGTCGCGCTCGGCCTCGGTGAACAGCCGGGCGATCAGGTCGCGGACGGCGGGGTCGTGCAGTGTCGTCGTCATGACGGATAGGCTAGACGCAACGTTGCGTCTAGTAAAGACTCGATTCTTGTAATGTCTCGGAAGACTTGGACTCCTCACGGGAAAGACGTCTCACGGGAAGGAGCGCCTGATGCATCGCGGCAACCGGCACGGCCGGAGCGAGGCGGCCCGCGAGGCCGTGCTCCAGGCGGCGGACGACCTCGTCGCAGAGATCGGCTACGCCAAGGTCACCATCGAGGGCATCGCATCCCGGGCCGGCGTCGCCAAGCAAACGATCTACCGGTGGTGGCGTTCCAAGACCGACATCCTGGTCGACGCATTCACCGCCGACAGCGCCCAGGAGCTCACGCTGCGCGACACCGGCGCCTTCCGTACCGACCTGCGCGCCCACCTCGACGAGCTGGTCCGCTTCCTCGAGGTGTCCGACTCAGGCGCGGTGTTCCGGGCCCTGGTCGGTCAGGCCCAGCATGATCCGGAGCTGGCCGCCCGGCTGCGCGCGGAGGTTCTGCCGCAGCTGCGCGCCCGCGACCGAGTGCCGTTCGACCGGGCAGCGGCACGGGGCGAGCTGCCCGCCGAGGCCGACGTCGACCTCCTCGTCGACCAGGCGGTCGGGCCGATCCACTTCCGGGTGCTCGTGACGGGTGAACCTGTGACACCCGCACTGCTGGACGCGCTGGTCACCAGGGCAGGCCAGGGACAGCCGGGGACACCACCCAGCCAGGAACAGCCGGGCGCGGCAGACGCGGAACTCGACCGTTGAGGGCGACGTCGCCGCCGAGCAGCGCAAGGATCGGCGCGACGGCCATGTCCGGGTCGCTGTCGGCCCGGCCTGGAACAAGCAACGCACCGATGAGGTGCTGCTCGGCGTCGACGACGTGGGGATGGGCCACACCTGTGTGATGCGCTGGAACGCCCGCGACAAATGGGTGGTCTCCAAGGAGATCACCCATGAGCCACTCATCGACGACGCGACCTTCGAGCAGGCCCAAGCCATCCTGCAACAGCGGGCCGGGGAACCGGTGGACAACACGTAAGGCAGCGCACCCGCAACCCGTACGTCTTCCGCGGACTGAATTACTGCGCCGCCTGTGACCGACGGATGCAGAGCCAGTACAACCACGGCGACGCCTACTACCGCGCCGCTTCCCGCAGGAGTACGCCCTCGCCAACCAACTTGAGCATCCGAGCAACGTGTACCTGCGCGAGGACGCCCTCACCGACCCGCTCGACACCTGGCTGGCCTCCGCCTTCGCACCCCACCTCATCGAACAGAAACGATCACAGCGATGGCCGACGCCCAGCCCTTAGATCACCCGCCCGCAACCGGCACAGAAGCCCAGACGATCATCACCGAGTGCGACGCCAAGCTGGAGCGATACCGCGCCGCCCTCGACGCTGGTGCCGATCCCGCGGTCGTCACTGTTGGATCGCCCAGACACAGGCCGAACGCGCCCGCGCGGAAGCCGAACTAGGCACCATCTCGGGCACCACCCGCGCCGGATGAGCCGAGCAGAGATTTCGGCCCTGGTGACCGCGCTCGGCGACATCACCACCGTGCTCCGCGACGCCGACCGGGCCGATAAGGCCGAGGTCTACCGGCAACTCGGCCTCCGACTCACCTGCCAGACCGAAACGCAAACGGTGCGCGCCGCAGTGAATCTCAGCGCACACCGTGGGCAAATTGTTGGTGTCCGAGGGGCGACACGAACCAATGCCCCACCCCCAATGAAGCGCGTCGGTGGCGACGACATCACCCTCGCCGGGCCGTAGTGGGGCGGGCGGCGAGCCGGCCTCCTGCCAACGGTGGAGGGTCGTGTTGCGCAGCGCGCGATGCGTGGCGTTCGGCCATCCGCCGTCGAAGCAGAGGGTGTGTACGGTGGCCGCGATCAGATGCTGCCGATAGACCTCGTGGGTGGCGGCTTCGGCTGCGGCCAGGAAGCGGGTGCCCAGCATGGCGCCCTGGGCGCAGTATTAATCCTGCCCTCAGGTTGATCGGGGAGGATGAGCGCAAAAGCATCAACTGGAGGGAGCTGGCCGGCGTGCGGATCATGATCGCCGATGACGAGGCGGCCATCCGTGAGTCGCTGGAGCGGGTACTTCAGGTCGAGGGTTACGGCACCAGCACCGCCGCCAACGGTCTCGCCGTGCTCGACGGGATCGGTGCCGCAACGCCGGATCTGCTGATCCTCGACGTGATGATGCCCCGCCTCGGCGGGTTGGAGACCTGCCGGCGGTTGCGGGCGGCGGGTCGGGATCTGCCAGTGCTGATGCTGACCGCCCGGGATCAGGTCTCCGACCGGGTCGCGGGGCTGGACGCGGGCGCCGACGACTACCTGCCCAAGCCGTTCGCCACCGAGGAGTTGCTGGCCCGGGTCCGGGCTCTGCTGCGCCGCCGCGCGCCGGGCGACGACGAGTCGCAGATCCTTTCGTTCGCCGACGTCCGGCTCGATCCGGACAGGTTCGAGGCGTGGCGCGGTGGGCGGCCGCTGCATCTGACCCGGACCGAGTTCTCCCTGCTACAGGTTCTCGTGCGCAACGCGACCCGGGTGTTGACCCGCGACGCGCTGTTCGAGGCGATCTGGGGGTTCGACATGAGCACCACCGCCAACAACCTTCAGGTGTACGTGAGCTATCTGCGCCGCAAGATGGAGGCCGAGGGTGAGCCGCGATTGATTTACACGCTGCGCGGCCTGGGGTACACGCTGCGGGAGACTCCTCCGTGAACAGGCCCGCCTGCTGGGAACCGCGTCGGCTGATCCGATGGTGGCGTCGGCGGTCCCTGCGGACCAGGCTGACGGTGATCGCGGCAACGGCCATCGCGGTCAGCGTGTTCCTGGCCTTCCAGGTGGCCAGCGAGCTGCTGGACTCGGAGCTGCAGGACAACGCCGAGGATCAGCTACGCGCGGACTCCCGCGTCCTGGCGACGACGATGGAGCACACCGGTCTGGCGCAGGTCCAGCTACCGCCGTATCCCGGATCCGGTCGGCTGGTGCGGGTCATCCTGCCCGACGGTTCGACCCGGACGCCGGCCGGCCAACCCGCGCTGCCCCCCGTCAGCGGGCACGCGTGGCGCGTGGCGCAGGGCGCGTCAGCCGACCTGATGGAGTCGAACGACAGCGACGACGACGGCTACCTCATCTACACGCTGCGGGCGGGCGACGGCGCGGTCCAGGTGGCCCGCAACAACGACGACAGCCCGATCAACCGGTTCGGTTTGGGCATGCTGCTGATCGGACTGCTCTGCGTGGCCGGGGGCGCCCTCGTCGGGCGGACCGTGGCGCGGACCGGGCTGGCGCCGATCGACCGGCTGACTGCCGCCGCGGTTCGTGTCGCGCAGACCAGGGACCTCGACGCCGACATCCCGGACGAGGGCGGCGGGGAGATCCGACGGCTGATCCAGTCAATCAACGACATGCTCGCCGCGCTCCGGGACTCCCGGCGGGCCCAGCGGCTGCTCGCCGAGGACGCCGCCCACGAACTCAAGACCCCGCTCACCAGCCTGCGCCTCAACGTTGAGCTGCTGATCCGGCTCGATCGGCGCGGCACCCTGGACAGCGCACTGCCGGCGGAGAGCCGGACCCGGCTGCTCAACGATCTGGGCGCCCAGGTGGCCGAGTTGAGCACCCTTGCCGCCGAGCTGACCGACCTGGCGCGCGGCGACGTCAGCGACGAGAGCACCGAGCTGCTCGATGTCGCCGACGTGGTGGTGGCCGCCGCGACCCGGGCGCGTTCCCGCGTGCCCGACATCGAGGTCGCGCTCGACGTGACCTCCGTGTGGGTGGGCGGGCGTCCCGCTGCGCTGCAGCGGGCGGTGCTCAACCTCATCGACAACGCCGGCAAGTGGTCCCCCGCTGACCAGCCGGTCCAGGTCCGGTTGCGTGCCGAGGGCGCGTCGGCGGTCCTCGAGGTCGACGACGCCGGGCCGGGCATCGACGCCGCCGACGTACCGCGGGTGTTCGACCGGTTCTACCGTGCCGAAAGCGCCCGGGCGCTGCCGGGATCAGGTCTGGGGCTGTCGATCGTGCAGCGGGTCGTCGACGCCCACGCCGGCCGGGTCACCGTCGCCCGGTCCGCACGCGGTGGCGCGCTGCTGCGGATCATCCTTCCGGCCGCCGCCCCGCCCGCTCGGATCACGCTGGCCATCGCGGGGGTGGACACGGTGGCGCGCTGACCCGCTGCGGTACGGCGCCGGGACCGCCACAGCGCGCGATGCCCGGACCCGCCGCCGCGGGCGGCGCGGGACAAGGGCGTCGGACACGGTGACGGCCGCCGGGCCATGACACAGATCCGGGACGGGCAGGAGCCCGTCCCGGATCTCGACTGTGCCGCCGCGCTCACCGTTGCGGCGCGGGCCCCTCCACGAGCGGCCGTTGATCGTCCGGCAGCTCCACCGGTCGGGACAACCGGCTCGGCCACCACATCCGCCGGCCGATCAGCAGGGTGAGGGCGGGCACCAGGACCGACCGCACCAGCAAGGCGTCGAGCAGCACGCCGAAGGCGACCAGGAACCCGACCTCGATCAGCATCACCAGCGGAAGTGAGGCGAGGACCGCGAACGTGGCCGCCAGGACCAGGCCTGCCGAGGTGATGACACCACCGGTGGCGGAGAGGGCTTTGAGCATGCCCGCTCGGGTGCCGAGGCGTACGGTCTCCTCCCGTGCCCGGCTGGCCAGGAAAATGTTGTAGTCGATGCCGAGCGCCACCAGGAACAGGAATGCCAGCAGCGGCACCGAATAGTCGACGCCCTTGAACCCGAGGATCGTGTCGAAGACGAAAACGCTGCCGCCGAAGGCTGCCGCGAATGAGACGATCACGGTCGCCATCAGGACCAGCGGGGCCACGATCGCTCGGAGCAGGAGCCCGAGGACGATCAGGACGACGGTGAGCACCAGCGGGATCACCAGCTTCTCGTCGCGAGTGGTGGTGACCTCGGTGTCCAGGTTCTCCGCGCTCGGCCCGCCGACGATCGCCTCCGCCCCGTTCACCGCGTGCACGGCGGTACGCACCCGCTTGATCGTGTCGTACTCCGCGGCGGTGTCCGGCGCGTCGGTCGGGAACACGGAGATGTCGGCCCAGCCTCCGCTGGTCTGCCCCGGGACGGCCAGGGCCACACCGCGAGTGCCCTGGACGATGTCGAGCACCCGTTCCTGGTGCGCCGGCCGTGTGAAGATCGTCATCGGCTGGCCGCCGAGCTCCGGGAAGTGCTGGCGGAGGACGGTGAAGCCGGTGACCGACTCCGGCGCGGACAGGAACTGGTCCTGCTCCCGCAGGGCGCCGGTGTTGCCCGCCAGGCCGATGGCGAGCACGCCGAGGACTCCGAGCGAGCCGAGCGTCGCCACCCACCGGCGGCGACTGATGGCGGTGCCGAGCCGTCCCCACAGCCCCGGCTTCTCCTGGACGGCCGTGTTGAACCGCGGGATGGCCGGCCAGAAGATCCGCCTGCCGAGCACCACGAGCACCGCCGGGAACAGCGTCAGCATGGCCACCAGCGCGCACAGGATGCCGGCCGCGCCGATCGGGCCCAACCCGCTGGTGCTGTTCAGGTCGGCGACGAGCAGGCAGAGCAGGCCGGCGATCACGGTGGCCGCGGACGCGACGATGGCCGGCGCCGCGCCGCGCAGCGCGTGGACCATCGCGACCCGCACGTTCTCGTGGTGGTGCAGTGTCTCGCGATACCGGGCGATGAGTAACAGCGCGTAATCCGTGCCGACGCCGAATACCAGGATCGTCAGCAGCGCCGAGTTCTGGTCGTTGATCACGATGCCGAAGCCCTTGACGAGCAGGTAGACGGTCGCCATCGCGGTCAGTGCGGCCGCGCCCACAGCCATCAGCGGGATGAACCACAACACCGGGCTGCGGTAGGTGAGGATCAGCAGGAGCGTGACGACGACGACGGTGGTGAGGAAGACCTGCAGGTCGATGCCGTCGAAGACGGCGTCCATGTCGCCGTCGACCGCGGCGGGTCCGGTCACGTCGAGTTCCAGGCCAGCGGGGCGGTCCTTCGCAGCCTCGCGCAATGGGCCGACGAGGGTCTCCGGTACGCCGTAGGTCGTGCTCACGTCGAGGGTGAACATCATCGCCGTGCCGTCGGCGGAGGGTCTCGTCGGTGGGCCAGCGTCGTCCTCGCCGCCCGCCGCCGTCGCCTTCGGCGCGTACCGCTTGGCAAGGGTGTTGTGGTGGCGCTCGACCGACGCGCGGTCGGCGTCGGTCATGCCGCCGGAGCGGTGGTACACGAAGACGAACGTGTTGTCCTCACCGCCGGGGAGGCTGTCCTCCAGCACCGCCACCTTGGTGGACTCGGCGCTGGCCGGCAGGGTGTCCACGGCTCTGTCGGTGGTTACCGAGCTCAACTTCCCACTCAACGGCACCATGACCGCCGCCAGCGCCACCCACAACCCGATCACCAACCACGGCACCCACCGGCCTGCCAAGCGACCGGCCGGCGCTTCCCCGGGCGGCGCTGCCTTGACTGCCATCACTAGCTTCCTCCATACGGTCAGTTCGCTCATCCGATGCCGACTTCGTACCGAGCGAATCTGAGACGACCGTTAATGCGCCGCTCAGGCCGGGTGGCCAACACCACGGCTTCTGCTGATCGACAGCGCCGAACTGATGTGGCTCTCCGACGCGGCAGCGTGGTGCCGTTGGGGTCGGTGGATGAGCATCCACGGGATCGTCCGCGCGGAGCTGCGCTCTTGTCGCCCACCGAAGGTGGCCGGCGAACGCCAAGCCCGGGTTGCCAGAGTCGCCCGAAGTCGAACACCACCGGGCACAATCCCTCGGTGGTGTTCGACTTCGGTATCGCGGGTTACCAGCCGGGTTGGCTCAACGGGGCCGACATCGGACGGCTTCCTGCTGCGGTGGCGCGATGACGTCCCCGCCGTGTTGGCGGCCCGGTGCGGGCAGCGGCTTGAGGCGGTAGAGCTCCTCGAGTGGGCCGGCGACGACCTGGCGGCCGGTACCGTGACCGTGGGCCTGAGATTCACGGACGGCTGGCTGACCGTCTACAACGCCCTGGACGAGAACGGGCTCGGGTTCGGCGACCTCCCGCCGGAGTAACGCCGACATCGCCTGGGATGAGCACACCACGGCAAGGTGTTCGTCCTTGCTGTCGAACCCCGCGGCCCGCGCAAAACCACCCGTTGCGCTCGCGGGTCCACCCCACTCACCAGCCCACGGCTCAACAGGAACCGCTTCTCCGCGGTGAGATCGTCCGCGCCCGCCCGTCAGAATCAGGCTGAGCCCGGAGACCTGGTTGGACTGTCCTCGATCTGGGCGGGAGCGGCCTTGGATGCGCCGGTCGTTGGGGCGTACCGCTGCTGTGTCGCCCAGAGCGCGAGCAGGCGCAGGTTGTCGTGTGAGCTGCTGCCGGGATCCGTGGTGTAGATGAAGAGCGTCTGGTCATCGTCGCCGGGTAGTGCCAGCGCCTCGTATCGGATGGTCATCGGTCCCACTGCGGGGTGGACCATGTGCTTGGTGCCGTGGGTCCGCTCGTGCACCCGGTGGTTGTGCCACCACGTACGGAACTGCGGGCTCTTGATGGTCAGCTCGCCGACGAGTTCGTTGAGCTGCGGGTCGTCGGGGTTACGGCCGGCGTAGAGGCGCAGCGTGCCCACGACGTCAGCCGCCACGGTGGCCCATTCGGGGTAGACCTCGCGGGCGCCGGGGTCGAGGAGGACCCAGCGCGTGTAGTTGCGCTCGCGGGGTGGCAGTTGGGTCCAGTCGGTGAGGAGGGCGCGGGCCAGCAGGTTCGACGCGAGGATGTCGGTGCGGCGCCCGACGATGAAGGCCGGGTGGTCCACCATCGAGGCGATCATCTGGTGCATCGCCGGCCGGACCCGCTGGCCCGGCACCTGCCCGGCGCGGTGCCGGGCCGGCCGGGCCAGGTCGACAAGGTGAGCCCGGGCGGCCGCGTCGAGTTGGAAGACACGGCCCAACGCGTCGATGACCGCCTCCGACGGACTGCTGTGGCGACCCTGTTCGAGTCGGCTGTAGTAGTCGACGCTCACCCCGGCGAGCTGAGCCACCTCCTCCCGGCGCAGGCCGCGGACGCGTCGCCCCGGCAAGGGGAGGATTCCCGCTGCCTCCGGCGTCGTGTCAGCCCGGCATTTGCGCAGGAAGACGGCCAGTTCTGTGCGTCGCACCATGTCGCCAATGATGGCGCGCGCGGCGGGCCGCGCCCAGGGGTTGGGTGGGCATGTCGTTCCCAGGTACGGCTGGGCCTGGCCAGAGGTGTTCGGCTCGACCGCCCGGCAGCAGCATGAAATGCGTTTCCGGCAGGGCGCGAGCGCTGCCACTCCAGTCACAAGGAGAACACCGATGTCGTACCCCACCACCCGACCCGCCACCTGGTTCGTCACGGGCACCTCCCGGGGCCTCGGGCTGGAGTTGGTCAAGCAGCTCCTCGAGCGCGGTGACAACGTCGCGGCGACGACCAGGTCGGCTGAGCGTCTCGACGCGGCCCTCGGATCCGTGGACCGGGCCCGGCTGCTGCCACTTGAGTTGAACCTCGCGGACGAGCCGGCGGTCGCGGCGGCGATCCGCTCCACCACCGACCGTTTCGGCGCGATCGACGTGGTCGTGAACAACGCCGGCTACGGCTTCCTCGCCGCCATCGAGGAGGTCACCGACGCCGACGCCCGGCAGATGTTCGACGTGCAGATCTTTGGGCTCTGGAACGTTCTTCGTGCGGTGCTGCCGTCCCTGCGCGCCCAGCGCAGTGGTCACATCATCAACATCTCCTCGGTCCTCGGTCTGACCTCCTTCCCGGGCTGGGGTCTCTACTGCGCCGGAAAGTACGCCCTCGAAGGGCTGACCGAGTCACTGGCTGCGGAAGTCGGCGATTTCGGCGTGCAGGTCAACCTCGTGGAGCCCGGCTACATGCAGACCGATTTTCTGCGTACGCACTCCCTTGGCCTGCCGCCGACCACCGTGTCCGGCTACGAGTCGATCCGGGAGATGACCGAGGCGCACCTGGCGATGCCGGGCACCCAGCTCGGTGACCCCGTCCGAGCCGCAACCGCCATCATCGAGGTGGCGGTCTCGGGTAAGGCTCCTCTGCACCAACTGCTCGGCTCGGACTCCTACTCGCTGGTCAAGGCCCGGATCGATGCGCTGACCTCCGACGTGGAGGCGGGCCGCGAGCTGGCGTACACGACGGACATCCCGCAGCACAGCTGAGGGCTCTCCGCGGCCTCTTGGCGTTGCCCGGCCTGGTCTCACCGTCCAGGCCGGGCCCGCCGCCGCCGTTCAGCCGGTGACGAGGTCAAACTTCTCCCACTTACAACTCCCAACGACATGATGTTGGGCGTAACCCGGGATGTGAGAGTCGTTCTCTCCGAACGTGAGGAGGGGTGAGCAGCCGCCGTGGATCGTCTCGGACGGCCTCCGGGCCGAGATCGCGCCGCTGCTGCCGCCACGATCGCCGACCTGCTCGGCGCGCGGATCCGAGCCGGTGCGGTGGTACTCGAAATCGGCAGCGGACGTGGCACCACGGCCCTACAGGTGGCCACCCGGTCCGCCCCACCGCCTCGTCGCCGGTGCAGGCGCTCGGGAACATCGTCACCGTGCTCCGCGACGCCGACCCCGCCGACAAAGCCGAGGTCTACCGGCAACTCGGCCTTCGGCTGTACTACCAGCCTGAAACGCAAACGGTGCGCGCTGCAGTGGATCTCAGCGCGCACCGTGGGGCAATGGTTTGTGTCCGAGGGGGGATTCGAACTCTTGTACGCATCACATGCGCACCATTCTGGGGTGCACATGCTCATAGGTTACGGTACGGCTAGGACTAGCTCAATACTGGCCGCCATAACCATGTGTAAGTGTACAGCCGACAAGTTGGACTCAGTCCGCCACGGCCTCACTGTCTGACATCGGCGGGCCACCACGAGAGCCGTTTTGCACGCTGGCGAACTCTCAGTCGACTGGCTTTCGTGGCAAGCCATATCGTTCGCGTTCTTCACTGTTGAGCGCACGGGGCTCACTGCCTTCAGCCGGAACCTGCGCAGGGTTATTGCATACATCCCAGCTCATGATCGTGCCGTCGTCGTAGGCGATGATGAGGGCGTCTTGCCACGACAGGCTGCGCACTACCCAACGAGGTATGTCAAGTACGCCAAGAGGCCGTCCCTCCTGAGCGCGCCAGATGTAGAGCATGTAGTCATCGCTGATGGTCGCGAGACGGTGCCCGTCGGTTGCCCAGGTGAGGTGTTCGATGTTGCCCGTATGGCCGAGACAGCGCGAGCGGACTTGCTTCTGCGCTACGTTCCAGATTTGAACGTGGTTGCCGACGGCGGCGGCGAGTCTGGTGGAGTCATCCGACCAGGCCAGGGCTGCGAACTCGTCGGGCCCTTCGGTTCGCCATTGGTGGACGAGGGTGTAGTCGTCTCCTCGCCACAAGCTCACGTTGTGTTTGCCGGCGACTGCAGCTATGAGGCTTGAATCCGGGGACCAGGCAATCGTTCCTGTGCTGTCTTCGCCTCCGTCGAGAACTGCTAGGCGCTGCGCTTTGGCCACGTCCCAGACTGAGAGAGCGGGTGGTGTTCTGCCGAAGAAGCAATGCGTATGGACAGTCAGCCGTGAGCCGTCGCCGGACCAGGCGAGTCCATAAACCCACGGAAGTGGCATCGATGTCGTTACGTGTCTCGGAGTTTGTCGCGGTTGCGCGCCCCACTGAATCCGAGAGACACCTGACCGCGCGTCCCACACGGTGACCTGCTCTTGCATCGCGGTGGCAACCAGGTCACCTAGTGGTGAAAACGCGATCGACAGGCAATCGTCGTCCCCGAGCCGCAGTGGCGGCGTCACCTCATCCGCTTCGATGATCTCTGGCGTCGTTCCGGTCCGCTTTACAGCGGCGCGTTTGAGGTCCGGCGACCAAGAAATCTCTCGCAGGCTTCCGGTGGGCAGGCGGCGGAAGTTTCGGCCAGTGACGTCCCAGATCTCGACGTTGTGAAATGAAGTTCCCAAGCCTATTCGTTTACCATCCGAGGACCAGGCAATTGTGCTGATCTGATGTGGGCGTGCCCGCCGCTCAACGGTCCGGCCGCTGCCGACGTCGATCAGAGCCACGCGGTTATGGTCTCGTGTCCGACGCAAGGCGTACGCGATGACATCCTCGACGGGTGACCATGCCATGGCTTCGGTCAAGCCGGGCGGTGCGCTTTCGGCGGCCTGGCCGGTGTCAGTGTTGTAGATCCACAGCGTGCGACGTTTCGATGCGAGGATCTCAGTGCGGCGCATTGTGAACGCCGGAGCGGCTGAAACGGCGAGTCGGATTCCGTCGGGCGCCCAACACAACACCGCGTCCGACCAAGCTACCTGCTGTCGCAGGACCTCAAACACCTGCTCGCCGATGCTGACCACGAGCAGCAGGTCATCAGAGGCGATGGCCAGCCGGTCACCCTGCGGGGACCATGCTGTGGCGCGAACGTGTGCGGCCGGGATGCTGGTGACCAACTGTGGGACGTCGTCGTCTAAGCGGCAGACGTCAACGGTCCGGTAGTCGAACTGGCCCGCGAAACAGACATCGTCGCGCCACGAGAATGAGTCGAGCGATGCTGCAAAACTCCCCCTTCGGCTGCCCAGGGTGCAGCCATCCGCGACGCGCCAGAGCGTGGCACCTCGATCGTGCCCGGTGAGGGCGAGGGTGCCGCTGGCACTCAGCAGTGTGTGCCCGTACCCATCCCGGTCAGCGGCAAAGGTGACCTCGGCAAGGCAACCGGCGTCGTCCCAGGTGCAGACGCGTCCCGTCTTGTCGGCGGTGCGCAGGCCCTGATTGTCGGGCAACCAGACTCCGGAGGTGATGCCGGTGGTGTGCCCTATGGTGAGGTGCCGTGTTCGCGAGGTTGCGGTCAGGGCCCAGCGCGTCGTCGTTGCTGCCGGGGTGGGTGGCAACTCGTGTAGCGCGGTGTGGGCCAGTGCCACGGCCAACTCAGGATCCTGCCGGCGCACCTGTTGCGCCAGCTCGGCGATCCGTTCGGACTGTCGGACGCGGTCCTGGTGGTCGGACTCTCGGGAGGCGTCGAGCAGGTGTCGGGCTGTGGTGGAGAGGGGTGCCTCGGCTGCCAGCGCGAGGGCATCGGCGAGGGTTCGGCCGCGCAAGAGGTCGTCGGTGTGTGGGTCCGCTTGCCATGCTGTCGCGCGGTGCTCGAGCCGGGTGATGCGGTGCAGGCGCTCCTCGTTGGCGCTGATCAGCGAGGCGAGTCGGCGCCACTGGCGGAACAGGGCGTCGTGGGTCAATTCGAGGCAGGTGCCGTCCTCGACGTCGATGATCAGACGGGCCGCCCTGAACTCTTCAAGGATGTGGGCGGCGGTGGTATCGAGGTCGGCTCGGCGGATCGTCCGTCGTACGGTTTCTTTACCTTCCAAGCCGACGGCGTGCAGCAGAGCAGAGTCGACGGCGTGTTGGGGGTACCGCTCGGTGAGGGATTCGTAGATCTGCTCCGCGTGAGCTGCGATGGCACCACCCACCTCCCCCGCCTGTTCGTACTGAGCCACCGTGATGTGTTGGCGATCGGACTGCAGGTGCAGACGTTGCAGCAGGTGACTGAGCAGGGGAAGCGCGTCACCGACCGTGGCGTCGGCGGTCATGCGGTCGATGAGGTCGTCCTCGAACGTGAGTCCGGCAGCCCGGGCAGGTCCCGCGATGGCCTGTCGGATGCGGGCCGGATCCAGCAGACCGATGGCCACCGGCCGGGTGATGAAGCCGGCCTGCTGATCGGTGAGCCGGCGGCGGAACTCGGGCCGGATAGCCACCAGCAGGCGCAGTTCCGGCAGCACCGTCAGCGTTCGGGTCAGCAGGCTCCACCCCTGGGCTCGGTCGTGCTCGCCGGTCATCGTGTACAGGTCTTCGGCCTGGTCGACAACGAGCAGCACAGGGCCGCGGGCGGCGGCGAGGAAGCTTGGCACAACCTGGAGTGGAGCTTCCGGAGAGGCGGCCTCCTCGCGCAGCAGTCGCGCCGTCTCCAGCACAGCCTTTGGGCCATCCGCTAGAGCCGCGGCGAGGCTCATAAACGGGTCGGCGGCCGGACGTAATGGACCCACTACGGTCCAACGCCGTGGTAGTCGAGCGAGAACACCCGCGCGGATCAGCGAGGACTTGCCCACCCCCGACGGGCCGACGACCGTAACTATCCGGGTCGCCGGCGCCGGCCCCGAGCGCTCCAGTCGGTTCAGTACGTCCCTTGCTTCGCGGTCGCGCCCAAAGAAGACACCCGCGCGCTCTGCCGTGAACGGCGCGAGACCAGGGTATGGGCTTTCCGCGCCGCGCCACGTCACCGCTGTGCGGCGATGGACGAAGAAGCGCCAGCTGAGCCACAGGACGACGCAGAGTGGGAGCCACAGGTAGGCGTAGTCAAGGGCAAACCGCCACGGCCCACGCCAGCTGTCCGTTCGCGCCGTGACGATGTTGATAGCCAGACCGACGGCAATCGTGCCCAGCAGGGCACCGGACTCGCGACGGTACTCCCTTAGTGCCCGCCCCACATGGTCATCGCACTACGAGAAGGCACTGCTCGCCAGCGCGTGGCGGATAGCCGACAGAGACACCAACCAAGGCCGGGACTGGACTCACACCCGGACGTAGCCAAGCTCGGATCTGGGTCTGTGGATCTATGGGTGTGTCCGGCCTGACCTGCCGGGCGATGCGCCTGGCGAGGAGGGGTGCCGTGATGACCGCGACATGAATGATGTGACCGATCGACGAAGCTGTCGCGACGATCCTGCACATCAGCGGCCTGGGCAAAGCCACGCCGCTGACTCCTTGCCCCACCCGTTGTCCTCGGTGCGCCGAGAAGACGAGCGCCACAGCTGATTCAGACCGCAACGGCCTGCTTCAATGACCCAGGCCGATGGAACGATCATCGGGTGGCAGACGACCTGGAGGCAGCAGTCCGGGCATGAGGTCGCGCGGTCAGCAGTCACCGACGGGCAGGGGGAAGCCGCCCGGATCGTCGCCGCCGCGAAGACCGGCGTGGTCGCGGCCCGGAAACGTCTCGCCAATGCGACCGTTGCAGCGACCCGCAACGGAATGCGCCAGGTAGACATCGTGCGGGCGACTGGGTACACCCGCGAACGCGTTCGGCAGATCCTTCGAGCCAACGGCGTCGAGGCCGACTGATCCGGGCCGCCCAGGTGCCGAGCATCCAACGTACGGCTTTCGACATGGTGACGGGACGAGACGCATCCCGCCACCATGTTCGGCGACACCGGCCGACCCCTCAGACCAGCCCGGCCACGAGCCACGCCAACACACCGAGCACCAGAAGTCGGATCGACCACGTGACATAGGCGAACTTGCGACTCGCCACCATGTGCGCCGCCCAGACGTGTCCCGCCAGCATCCTGGCGGTGGCGTCTTCATCGACTGTGGTTGCCAACCATGCATCGACGAATCCCTGGCTGTTGCGACCGTAATGCTCGGCTACGTACGCGAAGTGGTGCAGAGGCTCCGACGCAGCCGCCTGTCGTCGCGGCATCAGCGTGTGCAACGCGAGGAGCGCACTCGTCGCGGCCGCTACCGCAGATAACACCGGGAGCACCGGCGACCAGGCCGGGCCCGTCACGGTCAGAGAGTCCTGGCCAGACCACAGGCTGCCGCCCAGGAGCCCGGCGGCCGCTAGGACCGCAGCCGCCTTCACGTCGGCGAAACGAATTGTCTCGTGTAGTTGCTGGAGGGCGTTCCATCCCGCTTCGCTCTGCAAACCGGAGGACCAGAGCGTCCCCGTCACGACCCGACCCGGTCACTCGGATCCCCCAGCTGGCTGGCGAGGTCCGTGCGGTCGAAGCTACGGAACACCCGATCGAGCTGGCCGATTAGGTGCCGGCGCTCGTCTGCACTGAGCCCGGCGACGAACTTTCCGATGAGCACACTGATCGGATCCTCCTCGACCTGCGCGGACGCAGTCACACCCTCACCACCGCCAAGTTGAGCGGCGATCGTATCGAAGAGAGGGTCCGTCAAGGACCGAAGATCGGCCGGGTGGTGAAGATGCCAGTACATCCGAGCTATGTCCGGCCTGCCAAAGATCTCGTCACGCAGCCACCGAAGCTGACGCAATTCGTCGCCGCGACGCTGCCTCTCCAGAGTCGCGCGTCGTTCGGCCTCCTCCCAGGCGGTGGTCACGGCAAGCGCCTCGGCAGGCACGGTGATCCGGACACGCAAATGGGTGAGCACCAGACTGGTCCGCGGCACGGCAATCTCGGTGACGCCCCTGGCATTGATTAGATCAGCCAGGTGACTCGCAACCGTGACGCGCCGGGTGGCAGCCCAGCGGGCGAGGTGATCCCAGGCAAAGGCACGAACCTTGGCCTCGGCCTCCGGCTCACGTCCCCGCCACTCAACGGTCACCTCCGCCTGAAAGATCGCGCCGGGCAGCGCGCTAGCCAGCGTGGCCTCGAACATGTGTGACGGGGACGGGAAAGGGGGGTGCTTCTCATTCCCGGACGCCCACTCCCGGGAGAAACCCCGCCAGAGATCACGCATCTCATGCTCCTAGAGTGAGTGGATCGACCTGGTGCAGGCTCTCGACGACGTGGTCACGCACGTCACGCCGATCCGGGCTGGTCACGTCGCGATCGACCGGCTGCCACGCGAACGTCAGCTTGGAGAGGCGCACGAGACGGCGGGTCCCGCCGTCGCCACGACGCACCACGTCCCCGAGGAACTCGACAATCCGGATCCGACTAGCCTCGGACAAGAGCGCCGCGTCGAGCAGACTCTCGCCGAACTCCCTACGGGCCTCATCGACCTCGGTCTGATCGAAGAGTCGGGCCACGGCCCCGACGAGCCCGATGCGCGACGACTCGTCATGCCAGGTCAGCAACACGGGATGAGCTTCACTACGGGCGAGCGCTGCGAACACCGCCCATGCCGTTTTCGTACGACCACCAGGTTCGCCCTCGGACCAGTTGGTGACCACCTCGACGATCCGAGGGCGTAGCCGGGGTATCTCCCAGAGCCGACTCACCGCCGCCACGATGGCATCCCGGACCACGGGAGAGTCGCGGTGGGCAATGTGGCTCAGACGGGTCAGCGACACCCGGGGATAGAGCCGGGCGAGTTCACCTGAGCAGACCTCGGCGATGGTGCAGAGGGACTGGTCACTCGCACGCTCCAAGCGCGACCAGCGGTAGAGCAGGCTCCGCACGTCAGCCCCGACCTCGTCGCTCACGGCAGTGGCCGTCAGGGCCTGCACCACGTGAGGCCGCAGATTCGGCCGTCCGGTCCAGCGATTCAGCCACACCAGCGGGCGGGTGTCCCGGCTCCGCAGCACGATCGCCACCAGATTCCCGACAATCCGTTCCGCCAGCCGGGTCTGCCGATGGTCGTTCCGCCGTAACGGCAGGTCCATGGCCCACTCCCATAGCTTCTTGTGGAACCAGGCAGAGCGGTCACCGTGCAGAAAGGTCAGTACTGCCGTGCTGTAGTTCGCCCGCTCGAACCGGAGCCCACCGTCCATCACCTCGGCTTTGATCTCGCTCATCAGCGCCCGTAGTCCGATTTCCGCCAGTCCGTCGGAGCGGGCGGAGGGCAGGTCACCGAGGGTCTGCCCGAGCGAGTTGACCGCGTCCAGCACCTCTGCCGGTGGCTCTCCCTCGAGCAGGGCGGCTGCGACGAGGAACAGCCGATGCCGGACACTTCTGGCTACGCTGAACCAGTTGGCCAGGACGTCGTCCCAGTCACCGTAGGCCCCGCACACCTCCTCGACGAGCTTCGTCAGGTCATGCTCGGGATGGTTACGGAGGGCGGTCACGATGATTCCGGTAAGCCGCATAGCGTCCATCACCGTGGCTCGGGTCAACAAGTCGCCGATGGTGGGATTCGCGATGATGGAGGAAGCGTCGACGACGTGCACTGCGCACTCGCGACGTACCACCTCTGCAAGGTCTGGGGGCGGGACCTGAAAGATGGAGACGGTCCCGACGCCGCCGGCGGCGGCCCAGACGGCTGGGGTTGCCGCGACCACCAGACTTGCGTCCAGGGTCGCCAGGTGCGCGGCGTGGGCCTGCAACCGGCGGCCCAGGTCGGGGCTCACCCGTTCCCGCTGGTCCGGAAGACATAACAGGTATGTCACCCCCCGTTCCGCCGGAAGCTCCGCCGCAGCGAACAGGCGCCCCCGCTCCTCGTCGATCAGAATTTCCTCCAATCGCCGCCCCGCCTGGCTCGACTCGTACAGCAGCGCGACCGCAGCGGTCCGCAGCCCGGAGTTGGCCGGGCCCAGCACCACCACCCATGGCTGGTCGCCGACGAGGCGGGCTGCGGCGGCTCGGTCGAGAGCGAGATCCTGATCCTGGCTGGCCAATCGGTAGCTGCGTGTCGCGAGTGACTGCACTACCTGCTCGACATAGGCCCGTAGCAGATAATGCCGACGAATGGCTTCGTTGATCAGCTTGTTCTCGACGAAGGTCTGGTGCACCCCGCCGTACACGGTGCCGCCGGTGACCACCTGCCCGACGTTGATGCCGCTGACAGCCTCCGCGTAGAGGTCCTCCTCGAGCCGGTCGTCCTCGGCGAGAGCCACGGTCTCTTCGGGGCTCACGATCGGCTCCCGAGGGGGTTACCGCCGAAGGACTGGTGCATCCCGCCGTGCACGGTCCCACCCCCGACCACCTGCCCGTAGTTGGTGCCCACTGGCTGCTGCGACGGCTGGTAGGCGGGCCCTGGCGGGGACTGAGACTCAGATGCGGGTTCCGGTTCGTTCGTTCGACCCACCGGCCAGGCGCCCGACGGGGTGGGTAGGTGCAGCCACGCACGCTGCGCGAACGCCTTGCCCTCCACCCGGGCCTCCACGTCGACGAAGTGGTCCGGGTGCAGACCGGAGTAACCAGCACTGATCACGTCGTGGAAGACCCGGTCCGAGACGATCATGGCAACCAGGGTGATGCGCGGTTTGGCTTCCGTGAGCGCGCTCTTGACCACCCCGGAGTCCAGTAGTCGGTGCGTCTCGTTACGTGCTGTCCCATTGCCCCCCTGCCCAACGGCTGCCGAGTCAGTCGGCAGGGGACCCACGTGCAGGCTCACCCGCAACCGCAGAGGCTCCTCCCCTGGGTGTTGGCGCCGGTGGTCGTCCAGATGGTTCTGGAGCATTGCCGGGAAGGGATGGACGAGATACGGGAGTATCCGGGTGGGCAAGCCCACGGCCAGGCCGTCCCCGGTTGGGCCGTAGAAGTCGGGACTCGACCACTCCGCGTCCAGCCCGGCATCCCGCATCGCGTCCCCTACGAGCCGGTGAATGGTGCGGGAGACGTTCTCGTGCGTACAGCCGGGCAGGTCTGTGAAGCCCTTAGCGTCGACCGCCAGCACCGCGCGGTACGGCGGTAGTGGGCGGGACTGCTCGAACGGGGGTGACTGCTCCATGTCGCGTTCCCTTCGCAGGCGGCCGAATGAAGGCAATCGTGTCCGGCCCGCTTGGGTAGCGCTGCCCACCACTGTGCACCGCAGAGGTGACGCGGTTATCAATCACTGCGTCATCCGGCCTGCCGGTACAGTGCATCGACGTCGAGGATCGATACCCGCATGCGATGGGTGTCCAGCACGCCTTCGGCGCGGAGAACCCCGAGCGCGAGAACGACGGCGTTCCGGGACGCGCCGATTAGCTCTGCCAGATCCTGTTGCGGCAGCTCGAAGGCGCGTTGGCCACCGGCGGCGTCAGCCGTCACGTACAGCCGGAGCAGTGCCCGGGCTAGGCGCTGCCGTACCGGAAGGACGGCGATCTCGGTCCGCTGGACGTCAGACTGTCGGAGGCGGTTGACGGTGTACCGGGCGTAGGCGGCGGTGACGGAGGATCGTTCGATGAACCGTTTGAAGCTCGCCCCTGGGACCACCCGGACCACCATGGGGGTCAGCGTCGAAACCGTTCCGGAGCGGCGGCCACCGTCCATCACGGCCAGGTCACCCACAACGTCGCCAGCCCCGCGAATCGTCAGGATCGCCCTCTTTCCCGCTGCTTCGCCACGAACTACCTTGACCGCGCCGCTGAGGATCACGTAAGCGTGCTCCCCCTCGTCGCCCTGTCGGAATAGCGGGTAGTCGGCGGCCATGAGGCACCGGGTTCCGAGCGAGCACATCGCGGCCCAGTCGGTCGTCGAGAGCAAGGAAGCGAGACCGCCACTGCTGGCGGACAGGTCGTCAACGTCCACACACAGAAGGTAACGAGTGGATTCCCTCCGGCCTACCCTCAAGCCGCCCGGCCGGGAGTGCGGCATCACGCTGAGGCGGCACCGAAGTTCTGGGGACTGGTCGGAGGTGGTCAGTCGTCGGCGCCGAGGTCGGCGACCGGGCTGATCCGGGCGGCGCGGCGGGCCGGTAGCGGGCCGGCGAGCGCGGCCGCCGCTGCCAACGTCAGCACCACGAGTGCGAGCCGTCCGGCCGGGAATTCGACCGGCACGCTATCGCGGAGCGCAGCCATCGTCAGCCAGAAGTACGGCAGCGCCAGCACCAGGCCGATAACCGCGCCGAGCAGCCCGTACAGGCCGGCCTCGAGGTTGAGCATCGCCCGGAGCCGGTCCCGGGATATCCCGACCGCTCGCAGCAGGCCGGACTTCCGGATTGGTTCCACCAGCGAGAGCACGGCGGTGGTGCCGACCCCGACCACGGGGACGATCACGGTCAGCCCGAGCAGGGCCAGCAGCACCTGGAGGACCTCCCGCAAGTCGCCCTCGGCGTCGTCGCGAGCGTCGGCGAGCACCTACCTCCACGTTCCGCCCAGGCGACGCAAGGTCTTCAGTGCCGCCGTACAGGCATCCTGCCCGTCGATGACCAGGTCGGCCAAGAGGCCAGTGGGTTGCGCCGGCACACCATTCTGGTCCAGCTCTGCCGGGTCGAGCAGGACGCCCTGTCGTGCCTACAGAGGACGGTCACTCGGGTCTAGGCGAAGATCCGCGCCCCGCCTTGAACGAGCGCTCGCCACGCTCAAGACCTTGAAGCTCCTGCTCGTAGTCCGAGCACAGACTGCGCTTGACCACAAATTGCGCATAATCAGGTCTTACGCGCGTGAGGCACTGCTGTCATAGGATGAGCGCTGTGACGGGTGCGGAGATGATTGTCGCAGCGCTTGCTGCCGGTGCGGCGGCAGGCTCGACGGACGTGACGAAATCCGCAATCTTGGATGCTTACATCGGATTGAAGAACCTGCTGCAACAGCGCCTGAGTGGCCGGGACCGGGCACAGGAAGCACTCGACGCGGTGGGGGTCGGAGCCGATCAATGGCAGGCACTGCTCAGTGAAGACCTGGCAGAATCCGGGGCTGCCGCTGATAAGCAAGTGATCACCGCGGCGCGCCGCTTGTTGAGCCTGGCAGAGCCGGACCGGGCAACGGCGGCTAGTTACCAGATGTCAGCTGACTCTGCCAAAGGCGTTCAGTTTGGTAGCCACAACACCCAGACCTACACATTCAGCTGAGCCACCGCCACGATGGACATGGCACCCGATTGGGAGAACAGCACGGGCGTCAGGTTGGAAGCGGATCACGCCCGCGGCATTCAGGTTGGCGCGAACAATAGGCAGTACAACTCGTTTGGCTACGTGCCGCCGGTCGTCCGCTCCGCCTACGTCGAGCAGGTACGCCGGATAGTCCCGCCTGATTTGAAGGGTCGGGACGCCGAACTGGCGGAGCTAGAAGCCTTCTGCACAGGCGACTCTGACTACCGGTATTCGTGGTGGCGTGCCCCGGCTTGGGCTGGCAAGTCTGCGCTGATGTCGTGGTTCGTGCTGCACCCACCGGCCGGAGTCCGAGTCGTCTCCTTCTTCGTGACCGCACGCCATCACCAGCAGAACGACCGCAAGGCGTTCCTCGACAACGCCCTCGAACAGCTCGCCGACCTGCTCGAACATCGAGGACTTCCCGTCGGCATGACCGAATCGACGCAGGAAGCGCACCTGTTGAACATGCTCAGTTCAGCTGCGGCCGCCTGCCAAGCAGCGGATGAACGGCTGATCCTTCTGGTCGACGGGCTGGACGAGGATCGGGGGGTCACGGGCAGGCCTGATTCGTACAGCATCGCCGCGACCCTTCCACGGCACCCACCGACCGGCCTGCGTGTCGTCGTGTCCAGTCGGCCGGATCCGCCTCTGCCACCTGATGTGTCGTCCGACCACCCGTTACGGGTTCGATGCCTAGTCCGTGAACTTGGGCACTCAGCCCACGCGGAGGTGGTCCGGGCCGATGCCGAACGGGAACTGAAGAGGATCGTGCAAGCCGATGGCACCGAACGGGTCATCCTCGGGTTGATCACCGCCGCGTCGAGCGGTCTGTCCGTGGCGGACCTTGCAGAGCTGGCCGACGAGGACCAGTGGTTGGTGGAAGATTATCTGACCAGTTTCACTGGACGTACCTTCAGCCGGGCGGGTGATTCCTACGTGCTTGCTCACGAGGAGTTGCAGTCCACGGCGATGAAGCTTCTCGGCCCGTCGCGCCTACGCGACTACCGCCAGCGGCTGCACGAGTGGGCTGACCGTTACCGCGAACAAGGCTGGCCCGCCGACACGCCGGAGTACCTCCTGCTCGGCTACTTCCGGATGCTCTCCGACCAGGGCGACCACACGCGGATGGTGCAGCAAGCCACCGACGCAGGCCGGCACGACCGGATGCTGGACTACACCGGCGGTGATGCCGTCGCCTTGGACGAGGTCGCGCTCGCTGAGGAGGCGTTGTCGGCGACCGGCGACTGTGACCTGGTTACGCTGTGCCGGCTGGTGCTGCACCGCGCCGACCTTGAGAGGCGCAACAGTCACATACCCCTTGACCTGCCACGCCTCTGGGTCGCCGTTGGCAATGTGACGCGTGCCGAGGCACTGGTCCGGTCGATATCCGAAGACGGTGGGATGCGCGGTGGCGCGCTCTCACTTCTCGCGCCTAAAATGGCGGCGGCAGGTCACCACGCCCATGCCGAACGGCTCGTCGGCCTGATACCACCTCGTGTCTTTATAGCCGAGGATGAGCCTGGTAAGGCGATTAGCGAAGTCGCCCGATGCATCGCAGAAGGCGGTGAAATTGAGCGAGCACTCCGGGTGGCACGCACCGCACCGGCGCCTTTCTGGCAATCGCGGGCACTCGCCGGAGTCGCCATCGGTGTTGCCCGCGCCGGCGTAGGCCTGGCTGAGGCGGAAGAACTGGCCTGGCAGATTCCGATGCCATACTGGCGGGGTCAGGCGCTAGGCGCCCTAGCACAGGAGGCTGCCCGCCGTGGCGAACCCGGCCTCGCGGATCGTCTGGCCGACAGCGCTGTGGCTGAAGTCGACGCAATGACAAACAGCGGCGACAAGTCCCTCCTCTACGGCTACCTGGCGGACGGGCTCAACCGCTCGGGTCGCCCGGAGCGGGTTCGCCGACTGGCGGACCACGCCATTCGGGAAGCCGCACGTGTGCATGAACCACGGCAGCGAATCGATGCGCTGACGAAGCTCGGTCCGCGTCTGGCTGCCATTGTTGACCGCGCCGATTTGGCGAGTCTTGCCAGCCTTGCCGATGCGGCACTGACCGACGTCCGAAACAAGGAGGATGCCTCTCCGGATTACGTGTTGACGCGGCATGTCGCCGCCATCGGATCGGCTTGGTACGTGGCAGGCGACCCCCAACGTGCTGCAGCGATAGTTAGCTCCATAGCCAAGAAGTCTGAACAAGCAAAGGCCATGCGCGAGGTGATCGGATCCGCTGCCGCAGCGGGCGACCTCGATTACGCCAGACACCTCGCTGACTCCCTTCCAGACGCCGGGGACAGAGACCGGGCGTACGGCGGGATCATCGGCCGAGCAGCTGAGGAAGCCGACGACAATTACCTGGCCGGATTGATAGACGCGATCGTCGGTCCCCGGGAACTCGCAGCCGCGCTGACCAGTTTGGGCTATCGCTTAGCACGGCACGGCGACAGGCAAACCGCGGCCGATCTTGCTGGACGTGCTGAGACGATCAGCCGTTCGATCACGGACTCCCTGACGGAACTCGAGCTTCTCGTGCCCTTGGTCTTGGCACTCGTGACCCTGGGCGATCTCGAGTGCGCCCGCAAAGCCGCTCGGCGGGCCACCTTGCTCTACCAGACGGATCAGAAGACGGACCCGAAGATCTCGAATCTCGAAAAGCTCGCCCGCGGGGCAGCCTTGGCAGAGGATCTCGAGACGGCCGTGGAAGTCGCTGGACTGATTGATGATCCGCATCGCCGTGCGGCAATGTTGATCGAACTAGCGTCATCCGCCGAAGGTTCGGACAAGCTCCGGCTCGCTATCGGACCACTGGCCGCCACAGAGGAGGCCGTCAAGACCGTACGTAGCCTACCGCAACGCACGATGCAAAAGGTCTTGGCCGCGTGGTGGGTGCTCGGCGAGGACGAACGTGCGGAATCATTGGCAAACTGGATGGCCGACAACGAGGACGCCAACAAGTCGCCGTCTTCAATCACCACGCCGGTCATCTGGCCGACGTTCAGTAGCACCACTGGGCGAGAGACCTCGCACGCGGCTCAAGCACGTGACGAAGGCCTTGCCGAGGCGGTCGATGCTGTGGCCCAGGCCGGGAACTTCACTCGCGCCGAGACGCTGGTCAACTTGATTGTGGACGCTTATCGTCAGGCTGAGGCGCGAACGCGGCTCGTTGTAGCCTTGGCACGGGCTGGCCATGGTGACCGCGCTGACGCGCTTGCCCGCACCGGCGGCACTTCCTATCAGCGGGGCCAAAGTCTCCAGCAGCTCGCTGAGGTCTTCGTCGATCAGGGAGCCGTCGGCGCGGCCGAGCTGGTCATTCGAAGTATAGAGGACGGGTTCAGCCAGGCCCGGGCATCAATCGCGGCCGCTCGCAAGATCGAGCCCTCAAGGGCCAAACCATTCCTTGTATCACCCATCCGCCATAGGCGCCTGTCCGAGATTCTCGACCTGCTCGCCATGGTCTGCCCGGCGGCTGTCGAGGCCATCGCCGATCACATGCTGGGTGACAGAACTGCCCGAGCCGGGTCCCATCCAGGTGAGCATCATGGTGAGTAAGAAGCCTCGCCGATTCGCCTTCTCTAACCACCTCGTGCACGGATTGGCTGTTGATGAAGAGCGGTTCTTCATGGGGTGCTAGGGGAGGCTGGTGGTGCCCTAATTGTTAGGAACTGTTCTCGGTTCGGTCCGTGCGTTGATTTTCTGTTGGTTGGCTGACAACGGCACGGATGGTGGCATCGAGCTGCTGGCGTCGGCTGTGGTGGCGGCCCAGGATGCGCCATTTCTCAGCCCTCTGACCACCGCCGACACCGATCAGTCCGCCCTCACCCCGATCGCGACGCAAAATCGCACCGGATCCCGCAATGGCGTCATTTACACCACCAGCGGACCCAACTTTGGTCAGCCGGACGGCTGGATTGGCTCGATACCACCCGAGACAGTGACAGAGCTGCGTGTCTCAACCGCTCCTACTACTCTGGAGGTGGGAACCATGACGGGGGTAGGTGCGCCGATCGTGGCGGTCCTATGACGACGAGAATGACGGCAGCCGCGGAACGGGACCCCTTTTCGTCGTGGGCCGCCGGGCAGCAGAAGCTACGGCCACAACGGTTCACCCCGGCTGCGAAGGGACCGCGGTTCGCGTTCTAGGGACGGATGTCCACTGTCGACTTTCAGGATCGGGCGTCGTCGTGCCGGTGGCAACGCGACTACGCCGGCGACATGGTCGCCGGTCATGGTCGGATCGTGGTGGAGTTCTTCGACGAGGGCGTCTCCCGCCGAGTGCCCTGGCCGGACCGGCCGCAGGCGGCACGGCTGCTCGCGGCGGTGATGGACGCGGCACGCGGTTTCGACGCGATCGTCGTCGGGAAGTACGGACGCGCCTTCCACGACCAGCAGCTTGAACAGTCGACCCCCACCTTGCTCAGGCAGGGCGTGTAGTTACGGCTGCCGGAAACCTACGGGCCGGTGGCCTTCGACAACCCGCGGCAGCTGGCGTTGCTGGACCTGCTGGGTGTGCACTCCCAGCGGGACGTGTCCCGGGCCCGGCATCGCAGCACCGCGGCCATGCGCGCTCAGGCAGAGTTGCAGGGCCGACATCTCGGCGGCCGGCCACCCTACGGCTACCGGCTCGCCGACGCCGGCCCTCATCCGAACCGCGCCCACGCCGCCTGGGGACGACGCCTGCACCGCTTGGAGCCCGACCCTGCCACCGCACCCCACGTCCGGTGGATCTGCGAGCAGCGGCTTGTGTCGGCCAGAGCGTGGCCAGCATCGCCTGCGCCCTGAACGACAACGGCGTCCCGTGCCCGTCCGGCGCCGACCCAGCGCGTAACCCCCACCGCAGCGGCCTTCAGTGGATGCTCACCACTGCCGCGGCGATCCTGGCGAACCCCCGTTACACCGGGCGGCAGGTCTGGAACCGTCAACGCACCGACCGTGATGCCCTCCCTGACGAGGGGGCCTTCGATCGACACCACGAGATCCAACGGTGGAGCGCCTCCACTGACTGGGTCATCTCCCGCGAGGTCGCGCATACTCCGCTGGTCAGCGAAGAACACTTCGTCGCCGTCCAGGCAATCCATAGCGCGCCGACCCCAGCCGGCGGCATCCCCCGCTGCTATGTGTTGGCCGGAGTGACCTGCTGCGGCGTGTGCGGCCGGATCATGGACTCCCACTGGGTCCACGACCGTGCCGGCTACCGATGCCGACACGGCAACACCAGCGTCCGACCCACCTCATCGAGACGACAGAAGACCCTCTACGTCCGGGAGGACCATCTCCTGGACAGGATTCGACACGACAGCAGCCTGCGTCGGCACCACCCGGCGATGCGCGACCAGGATCCAGACAGCGTCGCGGGCTACCTGCGGCTCAACTACATGATCATCGTTTGCGACCACGACGCCTTGACCATCGAGACCGACACGGCGGTCTTCCCGCTCACCGCCCCGACGAGCGTCCTGACCCGCACAGCAAAAATCCCCGCCCAACGGGACGGGGATCGCACGAAACGCGAAGAGAAAGCACGCTTCGTGGGGAAATAACGTGTCCGAGGCCACACGAATCATTGCCCCACTGCCGTTGACCCTCAACGCAACTCTGAAGCTCACGCAGGCCTAGCCATGGTGGTGACCTCTTCGGATTCGCCGAAGAGGTCACCAGCCTGAAGGGCCTGGTCAGGCGTTCCCCTTCTGAATCGGCGTCTCGGATGATGGAACGAAGGCACGCCGCACCGCTCGACCACATCACCGAAGCTCGCGGTACTGGATCTCGACGAATCCCCAGTTCGGCTGCCCGAAGTCGTACAGCGGCCCGAAGTCATCCTCGCCGCCGGGCTCCCCCGCCGTCCAGATCAGCCTCCTCATACACCACACTGCGCTCGTCCGACTTGACGCCCGTCTGCCCGCGTCGACGTCGCCCTCGTCGAGCATCCGCCACGGCCGACCCTCGGTCCGACCCCGCTCGATCATCTCGTCCGTTGCCGTGCTCGGCCTAGCCGTCCCGACCTCCGATTCGCCGCCGCGCAGCTCGCGGGCCCGGTCCCGAGTTAGTACCAAGGCGTACGGGCTATCGTCCCGATGCGTCGCCCGGCATAGCGCTGCCAGGGCGCCCCTCGCTCATCTCTCGCGGGCCAGATCGGCATAGCGAATCATTTGGACGGCGAGCGCGGCTATCGCCAGCGTCTCCATCACGGACACGGTCATGAGATCGACGCGGTGCGGCCCGGCAACCCAGTAGATCACCAGGGCTGTCAGCGCCGGCACACAGAACGTGCCTAGATCGATGGCAAGCTGGGAATATTTCCGTATGAGTCGGTCAGAATCGGAGCGATGTGCCACCTCCCACCCGAATACCGCAGCCGCCTCGTCGCCGGTCGCCCCGGCCAGTTCGGACAGCCTCGGCGCCACCGTGAGCCGCAGATAGCGCCCGATCGCTGAGACCTTCTCGTCGTTCACCAGATAGGTCCATCCCAGCACCAGGCACACCGGCGGGAGGAGGAGAAGCAGGCCGAGATTTCCTTTGGGAGTCAAGGTTGCCCCGACGACGCCAGCCATCGAGCCGAGCGTCGCATAGATCAGGTTGTCCCGGAAACCGATGCGGGTCTTCTGCTCGTCCTTTAACCGTTCGTACTCGACAAGGAGCAGCTTCTCGGTCGTCACCGAGCTGTCGGCCACCCGTCGATTGTGGCGTGTCAAGTTTTGCCCTTCTCACTCGCGTATAGGACCGCTGCCGTCCGATTCGTGGAGAGCCGCGCAGCCATGATTCCACGCCTCGCCCACTGAGCCGCTCCAAACCGATCTTGTAGATCGGGGCGGGTGCGGTGAGCCAAGGCCGCGTTCGCCAACCTGGCTGGCGTAACACCACTATGGCCACGCCTGTCGGCCCGGGTCGAGTCGCCACCACCGGATCGACGCTGGCTGCGGTGCGGGCGAATGCGGCCAGCGAGACATCAGCCAATCGATGTCCCCGGCCGCCTCCGCGTCGGCCTGGATCCCAGCGAGCATCCGCTCGAACGTCCCGTCCACGGCCCACCTACGGAAATGCCTGTAGATGATTGCCACGACCCATACCGGGCGGGCACGTCCCGCCGCGCCGCCCCAGCCCGGATCTTCCACACGATCCCGTTGAGCACCCGCCGGTCATCGACCCGCGGCCGACCACCCGTCACCGCCGACGGCAGATACCTCGACAGCGCATCCCAGTCGACGTCAGACAACTCGTAGCGACGACCCACGCGCTACATCATCCGACACCAAGATCCTTTGAAACACCGCCTGAGACCCAAAGGGCCAGGGTCGAGTTCCCGACGGTCCACAGACTGGCCGTCGTCACGGTGGGCTGCCAGTCCTCATGCGGGTGCGCCGACTCGGGAAGGTCGACAGCGGCTGCAAACCGCCTGCTTCGCGCCTAGGGGGGTTCGGCTCCCTCCACCCGCACCGGTCAGCCGTTGTAGATGTTGTGCTGAACGTTGTGGTCGCCGATCTGCGCGCCAAGGACATTCTCCAGCCGGACGTTCTGCCTGGTCGCGGCCGGGTTCGGTGAGCGTCCGGTCAGCCGGTCAAGCAGGGCGTAGAGGACCTCGGCCGAGGCGCGGGCGGCGAACCGCTTGTAGCGATCGTCCTTGGCCGGGTCGGCGTGGTCCATGACGCCCTTAACCACCAGCCAATGCGGCACACCCTGGGTCTCGGCCACGGTGGCGATGGTCGCGGCCTCCATGTCCAGGCCGGCGACGCTGCGGATGCCCATCGCCGCCAGCCTCGCCCAGGCCTCACCGTCCTTGGCCACATAGCTCCCACTGGCCACGGGCGCCACCTTCACCGCGAACGGCAGCTTCGCAGGCCCGTACACATCGTCGTAGCGGGCGCGCTCGATGAAGATGCGGCCCTCCTCGGTCAGCGTCCACTCCACCCCGGGCCGGATGATGTGCCCCCGAGCCTCGATCGCCGCCGGTCGCCCCGGCCATGTGCCCGGCGGGAAGTAGCGTTCGAACGCCGGGTGCTTCACCGGATTCTGGTCGAGCAGCAGCCGCTCCAGCAGCCAGAGGGCGGCCTCGTCCTCGGTCGCCGGGCCGTAGCTGGGCAGTGTGCTCGGATCCAGTTCCTGTGCGGCGCGGATCAACTGCTGGTCGAGCTGGTACGGGCGGTGGTCGCCGACGAAGCCTTTTCTTGTCTGCTTGCCCTCGTCGTACTCGTAGGTCATCTCAGCGACCACCACATCGCCCAGCGCGACCTCACCCGGATTGCCCGCGCACACGCCCGGCATGGCCAGGCAGCCCGGACGCAGCCGGTCAACCAGCGCGGTGGCCGCCACACTGGTCGGGCGGCCGCTCATCCGGACCGGGCGGGCCAGCGCGACCGACAACCGGCGGCCGTCGGCGCACCGGTATTCACCCCGAAGGAACGGATGCGGGTCGTCCTGGTCGCACGGTGTCCAGTCGTCGATGCCGGCACGGGCGGCCTCGTGCTCCAGCGAAATCGCCGCGACGATCAGCACGTCGATCGGGTCCATGTCAGCCATCGTCACCACTCGATTCCGCGTCGACGGACCTCGGCGTCGTCGTCCTGCTGCCGGCTCTCCCGCTCGTACGTGTCGGCCAGCTGCCGGAGGATCCGCTGAGATCGAGGCCATTCGTCGGCCTGGCGTTCGTACTCCCGATAGCGCTCGACCAGCGTCCGTTCCTGATCGCCGCCGTCCCGGGCCCCGCGCATCGTCACCCCGCGCCGGTTGTAGAGACCCCTCCAGAGGCCATCTTCCATGGCGTCGCTGTCGCAGTCTTCCAGCACCTCGCGCACGGCCGGCGGCGGAACCGAGCCGTCCGGGCCGGGCTCGGCGAAGGCGAAGACGGCGCCGATCATCCCGTCGGCGAGGCGCAACCGACCGGAGGCGGACAACAGTCGCCTCGCCTCCTCGACCCAGGCACTGAGGGCCTTCGCGTCGATGCTCCCGTCCGGGCCTGTGCCCGGAGAGCGGCGCCACGAGCGCAGGACCTGGGTGATCGCGCGGATCCGGGCTACCTGGTCCGGGTCGTCGACACGCTCGTCGGAGCCCTCGGCTAGGTAGGCAGTCTCGACGAACTCGGCGAAGAAGGCCGGATCCTCGGCCAGGCGGGCGTGGATCGTCGGCGTCCGGGCGTCATAGCGCATGAGCGGAGTCAGCTTCAATTCGATCTCGGTCACCCGCTGCGCCTCGACCGCGTCCCGGTGACGTTCGAGCAGATCGACGATGACCTGGAACTCGTATCCGGAGAGCCGGCGGTGTTCCGGATCGCCCGTGGCCGACGAGACGAGACTCTCGCAGGCCGTGGCAGCTTGGACGGCGACCTCCGGCGTGTCGATCTCTTCGGCGTACATCGCGATCAGATCCAGGGCCGCCGAGACCCGGCCCACGCTGATCAGGCCGGCCGCCGCCTTCGCGAGACCGGTGAACTCCTGACCGAGGCCGTTGATCTCGAACTCGCGCCAGTAGACGCCAGCCACCTCGGGATCGGGATCGGTGTGCTCCGGATCGCGCCGCGCCAGCAGCAGCCTCGCCCGCGCGGTCGGATCCGCGGTGCGGTCGAGGTAGTCCGCGCCGCCCCGGATCCGCACCGCGAAGTACTCGAACGCGATGTCCGCACGGCTCGCCGGCCGCTCGAGGGACAGCCAGGTCAGCAACACGTCGTCGTGCTCGGTGGACGACAACTGAGCGAGGGCGGGCCCGACCAGGTCCCCGTTCCCGGTCCGGTCGGCCAGCGCCACCAGCGCGTCAAGACCACCGGAATCCAGGATCCGCGCCACGGCCTCGGCCCGTAAACGCCACACCTCGGTGAAGTAGTCCGGGCTGGACCGTCGGCGCCCGATGCCCGCGTACTGCGGCCACCGGTCGCTGAACAACCAGAGCGTCTGGTCAGCCGGTTGCGAGGGCGCGAGCGCTTCGGCGGCCTGCCGAAACGGCGTGAGATCGTCCGCGGACAGTGCCCACTGCGCGTCAGGGACCTCGGTATGCATGGCGACCAGTTCGCGGAGCGCGTTGGACAGAAGCCGCCGCATGTCCTCGTCGTCGATCGCACCGGCCAGGGAAATCAGCCGCTCCACGAACTCGGTGCGCTGCTCCTCGAGCAGGTTGTCGGACAGCGGGACGAGCGCCAGGAAACGCTCAGGATCGTCGCCGAGGTCGCTCAGGACCAGCCCTGTGATGTCCTGGAAGGCGGCGTACGTCTCGGCCGGAGGCAACCTCCCGGGCACCGGCCAGTCCCGCAGCAGCGGCGTCAGGTGGAACGTGCCGACTCTGCCGTGCTTGGCCGAGTGGAGCAGGTCGAGCAGTAGCGCCCGGGCGACCTCGGGATGATCGCGGGACATCCGGCGCAGGGCGCGCAGCCGGACCGGCCTGGGTGCGCCGGTCTGCGCGAGGAGGACATCGAAGAGCTCGGCGAGCGAGACGGCGGGCCGGTCGTACTGATCGCCCCCCGGATCCGCGGCGGCCATCCGGGCCAGGATCTCGACCGCGCCGTCGAAATACTCGGCCGGCCGGGCGACGAGTTCCAAAGCACCCTGGAAGTAGGCACGGGTTCGGCCGGCCTCGAACACGCCCGCGAAGTCGGTGACTGCCCGCAGGGCGTCGAGGAAGGCAGCGGGATGGGCCTCGGCCAGGTACGTCAGCACGTCGGTGAGCGAGGACCACAGCTCGAAGGCCGGGTCGGCGCTTGCCTGAGCCAGAACCTCGCGCACCACCCGGCGCGCGAGGTCGGCCGCGGTGTCCCCGGGAGCACCGGTGCGGACGTCGCCGCCGCGCACCGCGAGGATGGTCAGCGACTCCGCGATACCTCGCCGGATCGCCACCGAACCGGTGCCGGTGGTCAGGACCCGCACCGCCAGTTCGGCGAACGCCGTCAGGTCATCGTTGGTCAGGCTGGGTCCCATCAGGACAACGGTGTCCTCGGGCGCCTGCACGTACCATCGCTGCCCCAGGTGCCCGAGCATCGCCGTGTCCGGGTCCGCGGCCGACCGGGCGGCGATCTCGGCATACCCGGCTCCGGCGAACTCGCTGACGATCGCCTGGTCGCCCACGCGATCGCCGTGCCAGCCGCCGAGCAGGGCCAGCCGCCGGAGCCGGACGTCCGGGGATCGGATCCAGGGCGGGATGGCGAACGTGGCGTGCCGGGCCAGGGCACGCCGCACCTGACTCAGGCCGCGTCGCGCCTGGACGCCGAGTGAGCGGGCCCGGTCCGGATCGATCGCGGCCGCGGACAGGAGCTGCCCGACCTCCGCCTCGTCGAGCGGAGGCACGATCACCGACGGACTCTGCGCCAGCCGCCCGTAGACCAGGATCGTGTGCGGACCGTTGAGCGAAATCCCGTCGACCGGCAATCCGGTCGGCACGGCGATGATCCGAGGTTCCCTGTCCGCCAGATGGACACGGAGCGCCGCCTCATTGTCGACCAGCAAGGTGCGATCGCCGAGCTCGGTCCCGATCAGGGCCGCCGCGGCGAACGCCTTCAATTCCAGCGCGCCCAGGTCGCCCTTGATCTCGACGACCGGCGGATCGGCGTCGAAGGCGGCTCGCAGGGCGGCGGCCTGCGACTGGCGCCCCGCCAACACGATCTCCGGGCCGAGGGGAGGCTCGGTGAACGGCAACCACGTGTCATTCCACCACTCCGCCAGCGGCACGCCGGGTGAAGAGAGCCCGTAGTAGTGGTTGTACTGAGTGTTGCCGTCGCCGACCTGTATGCCGGAGCTATTGCTGATCATCGGATCCGATTATGCCCAGGCGGTTGCGTCCACGGGAGTAGTACACGACTTGCCCGTGATGGGCGTGTTGGGTAGATGAGAGACGGCTATCGCGTCGATCCCTCAAGACGCCACCGTCGACGACCTTCTCCTCATGGGACGCCCGCGGGCCGACGGCTCGGCCAGCCGGCTCGTCGCGAGTCTGCTGGCGCAGAGGGTGCGCCGACAGGCGGCTCACCTCAGGGTGGCACACCTGATCATCACCACCGCCGAGTACGGCGACGCGCCGCATGAGTCTCTGACGTCCTTCCGTCCAGCGACCGCGCGGCCGTAGAACGCTCGTGGACACGTGGTGGACGAGCCATTTGGGTGTGGCGTGACGAGCGCCGTTCCAGGTTACCCAGGCGACGATGACGATCGACGCTATGAAGCAGGTAAGGCAATCCGTGTTGTGAGAGGGTTCGGGTTGACGGCCAGGCCCAGCGGCACGCAGACCCCGACTATTGCTGCGATGACGACCCATGCCGCCATCCGCCGGTTCGCGAGGACTCGGACGGTGTGCCACGAGAACTGGGACAGCGCCTGAATCGCGACCACGAGCACGGCGGGTACTACGACCAGCAGCGCCGCCGTGATCGCCGCGACCGCAGCGATCGCGGTCGCCTCATAGGAGCCCGCGTCGGTTCCGGCAATCAATCACAGGCATGAACCACACGACGAGCAGCACTGTGCACCGTGCTGCTGTCACAGCAGTTGCGGACCGTGCTCGCCTCCACCGCCGGCGACGATCCTGAGGTGATGACGTCACGCCATGATTATTGACTGCCGCTGCCAGTGCCTCGGGCTTCGCAGTCCGCAGCGCGGCGATCAAGCCGTGGTCCTTTGGATCTGCAGCCAGCACCAACGGTTGGCCATCCTGTTAGGCAGGGCGACCGCAGTAGGTCGGGATCCCCGAACTGCTGCGGTGCGAGGCTCGGCCTGCATGTTCGCGCCCCGACCAAGTCGCGCGCAGGACAGTCTGACCTTGCGTGCACCTCGCGCTGCGACCCCTCGCGCCTAACAGACCAGCGGTGTGACCCATTTCACTAAAATAGGGTCAGGGGAAATCAGCTCGAGAGTGCCTAATCCCCAGACATGTCTTTCGCCGCGTACAACACCGCCGTGGAACCGAAGGGTAGGGCGGGTTTGATGTCGCCTCGCCGTTGGAGTCCGCACAACCCGATCGCTGACCTCCTGGAAGCGATCGAGCACGAGTACGAGCTCGACTCGCCCGAGCGCCGGTGTGCTGAGGCGCGCCTCACCGACGCCCGCCTGGCGGAGCAGGTCCGTTTCGAAGCCGGCCTCTCCGAGTACGTCCGCACGGAGATCCGCCCCGGCCACAAGTGGGACGGCGTGGCCTACCACGAACTATTCGATGATCTGTGGACCTACGCGCTACCGGTGATCAAAGCGTTCCTGCGGACCAACCAGCTACGGCGTGTCCTCAAACGCTTCGCTCCGGAGCGCGGAGTCTCGATGCTTCCTGAGGACATGTTCCTGCTGGCCAACTCCGAGGCTGCTCGCGACGAACTGGCGTTGGACATCATCAGCAGAGCAGTGAAGGACTTCCGCGAGCGAGCCATTGGCCAGGGCAGGTGGAAACCGTGGGTACGAGGCGCATCCCTGCGTACTTACTTCATCGGCGCGTGCGCCTATGAGTTTCCCCGGGCCTACAAGACCTGGTCCAAGCAGCACATGGGTCAGCTGGAACGGCTCGCGGTGACCGAAGAGATCGACTTCGACCAGGTGGGCGCTCGGCTTACGGCCAGCATCGCCGACCTTGCAGTCCTCCGCGTAGACCTGCAGCGGATGATCAACACGGCGCAGCCGATGACCAAGCTGATCCTCGGGATGATCGCAGCCGGCAAGACCCAGATCCAGATCGCCGCCGAACTGAATCTGACGGTCAAGGCGGTTGAAGGCCGGCTCAGCAGTTTCCGCAAGCGCGTGCAGTCTGCTCCCGACTACAAAAACACCGTGGGGGCATCATGAGAAGCGTGCTCGGTGGACTCGGCTTCACCAGTGTCTTGTCGTTTTTCGGCAACATGGTGGGCGTGCCTTGGGGTGCGTTACTCGCGGTCGCCATCCTCATCATCATCAGCACCACGGTGATCGCACTGGTTCAGCTCCTGGTGCCGCAGGAGTCGCAGCACAAACTTCAGATGTGGGACACCGTGATCAAATACCGGGCCCGGCGCCGTACCCGAGCTGTGGCAACGGCGCTGACCGCGCCGCCCCGAGGCGTGACGCCAACACCTGTCATACCTCGAAGCCGCAGGAGCAAAGCAAGTCTGCAGCGTGCTCGGCACCATCCACCCTGATGAGCGGTCCGGGCCGGCGCCACCAATATGCCAGCCCACCGCCAAGGCGCCGGAGCCTATCTCGTTCAACCTCTTTCCCAGATGGCGCCGCGCGAGCCCCACCTGCACCTGCGCCGCCTTCACCGCTGCCCCCGCTGCGGCGAGTCCGGGCACCCCGACCTGCGGCAGCCATCCACCGGATGCGAGCCCACCTCTGCGGCGTTGACGGGCACGAGGTAAACCGCCGTCGGCCGTACCGGACCGCCGCGCCAAAAGCTCCGGTCACGGTCGAGCCGGCGAATCGCGGTGTCGGTATCAGGCGTGAATCCGAACAGGTCGTGCGTCCCGTCTGGCCACTCGCGCCGGATCGCATGCCCCCACGCGTACTCCGTCGACGTCTCGTCGCCTGCGAGCGTGAGGTCGGTACCGGTGCCGGCAGTCGCGATCCGTGCTGGCAACCTCAACCAGCGCCCCAAGTCGGGACTGCGTGGTCGCAGTGCGGTGGTGGGCTGTGTGACTCGGGTCAGCATGGGGGGTGCCGTCCTTCGGTATAAGGGTGTGATGACGTGGCCCGCTGGCCGAGACGTCGCCGCCAGCAGGTGATGAATCGGTGCCTTACTGGGTGGTCAGGGCGAACGCGGCGGTGCCGCCGGGAGGAGGCGGCCAAGGAACGGAGTCGCGGTGCGGTCCAGGCGGACTCGTCGCGGCAGCCCACCGCCAGCCGATCCGCAGGGCTGCTCGTCACAAGGTTGAGGACGCCACATCCGCCACAGGGCCGGGCCTCCTGGCGCGAGCAGGACCGGCGAGCGCGGTCGATAACCGACTTCCGCGAGCAGTCCGTCTCCGGGCCGGTCGCTACTGTGCTCCGCACACGACGGCAGCCCCGCAAGGTCCAGGGTCTGGTGATGGGTGGCCAGCAACGCCTGCGCGGCATCCCCGTGCCCGGGACGGACCCCGACGTGGGCGAGCTGGTGATGCGGACGGTGGGGGCGCAGCCCATCGACACAGGCGTGCAGCAGGGCGAACCGGGCCGCGTGCCGGCCGAGGAGCCTGTGCAGGTCGTACATCCACGGCGCAGCCGGCGGAGGCGGCTCCACCCGTGCGTACCACACCGCCACCGCCGCGCGATCGTCGGTCGTTTCGACTCGGCCGTGCTCCAGCCCTTGGAGCAGCACGAGCCGCGCGTAGCGGCGCATGACCACCGCACGATTGACCACGTCCGGTACCAGCCAGACACCCAGGGGCCGGGCCATCAGCGCGTCAGCCATCACCGAGGACAGAGCGTCAACGTCCTCGTCGGTCGCGCGACGGACCGCCGTCTCCATCAAGCTCTGGCGCATCCCCCCCGAATTGGCCGAGCCCACTACCGCCGCCGGCCCTCTCGAGCGCGGGCCCCAAGCGGGCAGCGGGCACTGCGCGTGGGCGAGACACCCACGGCGCCGAATCGAGCGCGCGATGGAAAGTCGCGGCGAGATGCAGGCTGTCCGCAGCGACCCCGGCGAGGGGGAGCCGCTTCCGCGCTGCCTCGATCAACCGCGGTGAGCCGCAGACATAGACCGCCTGCCCCGGCCGATAGTGATACAGAGCCATGCTGAGCAGGTCGCCCTGCGCTGCGGGCTCCACATCACGGTCGTTCGAGAAAGCCAGCACGACCGTGAGCCACTCGCTATGCGCCTGCTGAAGCTTGTCCAACGCGACCGCGTCGTAAAGGTCCGGCAGCGCGGGTGCGCCCACCACCAACGTCACCCGCCGACCATTCGGCGACGCGGCAACTTGTTCCACCAGCGCCCGCAAGGGTGCAAGGCCAGTACCCCCGGCCGCCAAGAGCAGATCGGCGTCATCAGCGGCCTCCAGCGACAACCCGACGTCAGATGCCGGCCCCAGCCACAGCAGCTCCCCCGCAGCCACCCGCTCGACCAGAACAGGCGAAACCACACCCTCCTGTACGGCACGAACGTGGATCTCCACCCGCCCGTCCGGCCGCGGAGCGCTCGCCGGCGAATACCACCGCCACAGCCCCGGCAGCCGAGGCGTACACACCGGCATCGCCTGACCAGGCAGATACCGAAACCTCCGCATCGGCCGGACAGTCAACACCGCGACACCATCAGCGGCGACTTCGCACGCCTCCACCTCGCCGAAGGTCACGTGCGGACCATCGCCCAACGCCCCCGCCGCCCGTTCCGCGAGCCGAAGCGCCCGACGACACCCCCGCTCCCAATCACCCGCAAGCTCGGGCTCCCAACCCTCGCCCGCAAACCGGCGCACCGTATCGACCAACGCAGCCACGACGGCCGTCCCGTGATACGGCTGAAGATCAAAACGCCGGTACATCCGACCCAACACCGCCAACGCCGCACGTCGACCAGCCGGATCACGCCGACCCACGACCAACTGTCCTAGCGTCGAGAAGAACACCGGCGCGACCTGGTACGGAAGCAGCCGCACGCTGCGGTCCTCCATGAACGACCAGAAGTGATCGGCAGCTCGGCCGTGCGAGGCGAGGGCGACCGCCAGTGAGAGTCCTAGATCAGTCATCGCGCCGACTGGTCCTGGGTACGCGGACACTATGAACGCTAAGGCCCACCCGACTGGGCGTCGGACCCTGCGCACACGTCCCTACCCGCGCCTCGATAGCCCTGTGCCGCGTCGCGTTGCTGCCCACGGGGTCGAACGACCGATCGTCGGCCGGAACAAACCACTTTCTCCGGCGCATCTCTATGCCACCCTTCTCTCGGCCCCCGACTTGACACCTCCGTGCAGGAAAGGCGCCAGCGCCTCGGGGGCGGTCAACCCCTGCTCACCGCCGAGCCGGGTGACCTAGGTTCTGTGCGGTCCAATCACCGACAGCGACTGGTTGGCACCGAAACGGATTGGTCTGTTCAGGAAAGCCGAACGGCCAGAGCAAATCGACGCTTAGCTTGTTGTCTCGCTGTTGTCTCATGCCAAATCCGAGCAGTTTCCGCAGTTGAGAGCACGTTTCTTTGACCGGATCGGACTAGAGTGACGGCGACGATCGGGGAGGCAGGATGACGCGGGCACCATCGCCACGGAGTCAGCTCTTGGTGCATCCGTTGAGCTACCTTCGAGAACAGCGAAGCTGGACGCAGCAAGATCTCGTCGATGTCATCGCGCGCCGTCTAAACACCGCCGCCCGGCGCGAGAAGGCTTGGCGCTGGGAGCGATGGGGCGTGGTGCCGGATGAGGATTCACAGGTCGCATTGGCCGACGAACTCGGCGTTGATAGGCAAACAGTTAAGGCGCTCGGATGGCCTCACTGGCTCCCTACCGGTCCCGCGATCAGCGCGTCAGCGCCTTGGACCGTCAAGGGAGCAGTGACCTTGCTTGATGACACTGCAGGACCAGCAGTGCTAGATCGCCGAGGGTTTCTGATCATGCAGGCCGGGTTAGCTGCCGCGATAGCCGAACGGTGGCTCGCAACCGAGCCGCCGAAGATCAACGCAGCGCTTGAGGGAGGCCGCGTCGACGCAGATCTCCTAGATTGCTTCGAACAGCGGCTGCCGGCCCTGCGCCGCATGGACGCCAGCCTCGGCGGCGGGAGCGTGCGGTCGCTGGTTGACGCCGAGCTTCGGCTGGTAACGGATCTCCTGCGCCACAGCAGCTACTCGGAGCTTGCCGGCAATCGCCTGCTCGTTGTCGCCGCCGAGTTGGGGCGAATCGCTGGCTGGGCCAGTTTCGATGCAGGATTCCACGCGGCAGCCGAGCGTTACTGGTTCGCCGCCCTACATGCTGCCCACTCCGCAGCCGACCGCGCGGCAGGCGCGAACATCCTGAAGTGCATGAGCCTTCAGCGGGTCGACACTGAACGTCCCACCGAGGCTCTCCGTTTGGCCGACGCTGCGCGGGCTGGGGCGAAGGATGCGCCCGCCCGTGTACGAGCGATGCTCACCACGCGTTTGGCTCGCACACATGCAGTGCTTGGTGAATCGGTAGCGTGCGAGCGCCGACTCGCAGAGGCCGAGACAGAGATGTCACGCGCTGATGAGGAAGCAAGCCCGGCCTGGGCCAGCTACTTTGATCAGGCGGAGTACTCCGCCCAGGTTGCGGCCTGCTACCTGCTCCTGCAGCGCCACCAAGCCAGCGACTACTGGCTTCAGCAGACCCTCGCACTCCAACCAGCCGAGCGCAGCCGCGACCGCGCAACCTATCTGATCTGGCGCGCTGACTCTGTACTCAATCTCGGAGATGTCGAGCAGGCGTGCAGCCTCGTCGCCCAGGCTGCCCCCGATGTCGTCGCCACCCGATCCGTGCGCAACCATCGCCGCTTGCTCGACATCCATGGTCGTCTCCTGGCGCATCGACACCCCGCCGCAGGAGAGTTGGATGAATGCGTGCGTAGTCTGCTGACATGAGTGAGGCCAATAGGGTCGCAGTTGTCACCGGCTCCAACCGCGGTCTCGGCAAAGCCATCGCCCGCGGCTTAGCCGAGACCGGTGCCCACGTGATCGTCACGGCCCGCACCGAGGAGGCCGCACATCGGGCCGCCGACGAGCTTCTCGCGGATAAACTCTCTGCATCCGGCCAGCAACTAGACATCGCCGATCCGGCCAGCGTCGCTCGTGCCATGGCGGACGTGGGCTACCAGTACGGCCGGCTAGACATTCTCGTCAACAACGCTGGCATCGCCATCGACCGAGGTCAAGCAGCGGCTAGCGCCGACATCGAGAAGGTGCGAGCCACCCTGGATACCAACATCATGGGGACCTGGCGCTGCTGCACCGCAGCCATTCCCGAGATGAGAAAGAACGGGTACGGCCGGATCGTCAACGTCACCAGCCACATGGGCACGTTTGGCGAGATGGGAACCGGAAGCGTCTCCTACCGCGTGTCGAAAGCTGGGGTGAACGCCCTGACCTGCATCCTCGCAGCTGAGCTCAAGGACGACGGCATCTTGGTGAACGCGGCGTCCCCGGGAAAGGTCGACACCCGCCTGGCCTACGGGAAGGCGAGCTCCACGCCCGACGAAGCAGCGGACACCTTCGTATGGCTTGCCACACTGCCACCAAACGGGCCGACCGGTGGACTCTACTTCCAGCGACGACCACTCGGCTGGTAGCGGTATCGACAGACAGACAGGGATCACCTGAAGAATGGTGAAGGCGAATCGAAGACGAATCGCGCCAACGCACACGACTGGGTGTGGCTGGATCCAGCTCAAGAATCCCAACCCCAACCCGCAGTCACCCTCGTACAGACCCGGTAGGGCGTAGCGGCGCGGCTCTGCCGACCGCTGACAAGGCGGAGCAGTGCCCAGCCACCGGGGTCCCGCCCAGGTAACCCCAGGGTGGGCCGTGTGCAAGCGGTCCCCTGCCGTCGGTGCCGAGTGGGTTGCCACCAACCTCCGCCTATTTGACCGAATACGAGCCCTAAGAGCGCGTTTGGTTATGGGTCGGTCGGGTGTGTCGCACAGTGGGTCCGGTCGATGGATGTAGCTCGGTCGGTAGACAGGCATGGATCGAGTGCGGTGGTACCCGCCTGACCTGACCGACGCCGAGTGGGAGATCATCGAGCCGATGCTGCCGTCTCCGCAGTGGACGGGCAGACCAGAAAAACACGCCCGCCGGGCCATCATCGACGCCATCTTGTACGTGGTGCGTACCGGCTGTGCGTGGCGGTACCTGCCGGTCGATTTCCCACCGTGGCAGACCGTGTACGCGCACTTCACCCGGCTGAACAGTCGGGGCGTGACCGAGCGGATCCTGACCGAGCTACGTGAGCAGATTCGGGTGGCTCACGGCCGTGAGCCCGAGCCGACGGCGGGGATCATCGACTCGCAGAGCGTGAAGGGTGCCGACACCGTGCCCCGCGCCACCCGCGGCTACGACGCCGGCAAGAAGATCAACGGCCGGAAACGGTTCATCGTCACCGACACTCTCAGCTTGCTGGTCACCGTCTGGGTCCTGGCCGCGTCCTGGCAGGACCGCGACGGCGCCAAGGGAGCTCTGCTCGCCACCTACGCGGCGACGCCCATCCGGCATGTCTTCGCCGACTCCGGCTTCGCCGGCCGCCTCGTCGACTGGGCCCGCGACCTGCTGCGCACCACCGTCGAGATCGTCCGCAAACCCGCCGACCAGCAAGGTTTCGTCGTGCACCCGCGCCGCTGGGTCGTGGAGCGGACCCTGGCCTGGCTCACCGCCCACCGCCGCCTGGCCCGCGACTACGAAACCCACCGCGCCACGTCAGAGGCCATGATCCGATGGGCCGCCCTCGGTGGCATGCTCCGCTGCCTCACCCGAGACGAACCCGCCACCCGCCAACAACGCCTCACCTTCAACACACCCGACTGACACCAATGTCAAACGCGCTCTAAGTCGGGCAGTTGCAGGGCTTCGCCCTGTTACGTCGTCGCTGCGCTCGACTCGCCCACATCGCTTTGAGCGCCGCACGGGTGCTGCCTAAAACGTGCCTACCGAACTGATGTCAGACTCCGGCCCCGGGTGCTGGTCATCGCCTAGGAGTTGGACGCGACTATCCGGGGGGCAGATCGTCAGCTTCTGAAGCCGAGGCACGCGGCAGAGGTGCCCCGAAGCGCTCACCTCCGGTGTCGGCTTCGGCAGATCCACTGTTCAAGGCGCAGGTCGAGGTCAACGTGCTGGTTATCGCGCAGTTGCTCACTGCCAGGTCCGTCGCTGGCCCGGAGGCGCGGGAAATTCTGGTGTGCTGCCGCGCCCGCTACACGCAAGCTACTCCCGGACCTTGCGATGCCGAGGGTCTCCCGCAGGACTGCTGCAGTTGTCGTACGAGGCGACCAAGGAGCGGCTACAGCGGAGCATATTGAACTACCACAGCCCCGAGGTGCAGAGCAACGCCGACTTGTTCGGGCGAGATCCTCTTGCCTATTTGGCGGACGGTGTGGTTGAAGGGTCAACCAACGACCGACTAGCAGTTGAGCATGGCGGTAGCTTGCTTCCCGCCAGCGTGCGCTATGCGCACAGCCGGGCCGCAGGGGCCGGCGCGGTGAGTCACACCATGCCGGCCCCTACTATCAACGGGTCTAGGTGGCGGTTCTCGTTACGACATCGGATGGCTGACCCAGGCCACCAATGTTCTTTGCCCGCACTCGGAATGCGATTGTGTCGCCGGCATCGAATAGCAGAACGGTCTTAAGGGTCGTGGGCCCCGTGAAGGGACCGATCCGCACAGCCTGGGCCTCCGACTGTTCCAGCACGTTCCAATAGTCGACGTAGTAGTAGACGTTGGGTGAGGGATATGAAACCGAATTCCAGGAGATCTGTATTGCGCCGTTTGCGATGTTAGTGGCGGTGACGCCCGCGACCTTCGCCGGCGGCTGGATATTCACCGTAAGCCCGAGGATGTTCGAGCGCGAGGCCTCGGCCTCGTTCCCGCTCGCCCATGGCACGACGTACCATTCAAAATGGTGCCCTTGCCGTTCCGGGACCATGACCGGCGCTGCGACGACGGACGGGCCAGTTGTCCACAATTCTCGCCGGGTGAATGGTTCGTTGGCGGTGGCGTCCCGCGAGTAGACCCAATACCACATGTCCCGGCCGTAGTCGGTCCAGTTTAGGGTGACGCGGCCGTCGGGCCCAGCCACGCCCGTGAGGTTTGTGGCCTGGTTCAACGGCGGGCATCCGCCGTTGCCCTCCTGGGGCGGGGCCCAGCCGTCGTACCAGCCGTAATCAGCAGCCATCGCGACTGCCGAAGCGGGCGTTACCGCTGCAGCCGGCTTGGACAGTTCGTTGCCTTGGGCCTCGAGACTGTGATCACGGATTCCGCGTTGGTACGAGCCCGAGTCGGACGAGCCTGCTGTGGAAGGCACAGTCGCCGATCCAGGTTGGAACATGTCCACAGGAACGTCCAAAAACCGAGGACGATAGATGCCGGCATCGTGGTTATTGCGGCTGCGGCAGCCGACGCTCACTGCGGAGGTGTTTACGTTGTACGAAACGACGACTTTGTCCGATGCTCCCAAACCAGCGTGTACTCGGGCTTCGTAGTAGAACTGGTACTTATGGGCCGCATCCCGAGGCCCCTCAGGTGGCGTATATAGCGATATTCTGGATGCTCCGAAACCGTACGGTGTAGCAGCGGGATGCGCGATGATATCGCCGCCGTCGAGGCCGGGCTCGTGCTGGACCAACCAGTACGACCCCTTAACCTGTGCAACGCTAAAGCCGTTCTCGACTTTAAGATCCGGCGAGACAGCCCGAGCCGCTGATTGATTCCCGACCGCCGACCACGTGGAACCCGTCCAGAAAGTCCAGCGGCTGGGGTTGGTCAGATCGTTAGGCGTGGCCTTGGCGACGTAGAGCCGTCGACTGTTTTGCGCATTAACTATTCCGGCGCCGTAAATGTAGACCTCGGAGCCTTGAGGCAGCAGCGCGAGCCCCCAGTTAATTGGATGTTGCCCATACGAGTAAACCGGCGGCAACAGGGTCGGCTGCATATTAATAACGCTACTGCTTTCCAAGGAGCTGATCGGAATTGCTGCCACCGCACTGTGCGTGTCCGTCCACCACCCTCCCTGCGGCACATTGCGATAGAAAAACTTCACCACATTGTTCCCGACCACCATCGCATCACCGGGCCAGTAGTACGCACTGCCAGTCGGCTCAGAGAACGGCGTCTTTGCGAAACGGTCCCAGAAAGATAGCGAGCTGTCATTTTCGCGGCATGTGTTCCCCCCGGTAATGGTACGCATGCTACTGCCATTCTGGATGACGATTGAGTTACGCAACGTACTTCGATTGAATCCGTTCACCCGGGCAGTCGGTGAGTTCAGAAATGAGTCAGCAAAGAACCAAGCCCGCTTGCCACTCGGCAAGGAAACTGACTGGGTGGCATCCGCTCCACTCCAGTCGGAGCAGCTAGCACTGTTGCCGTAATTGTTAAACAGGGAATTGAGCGAGCTATTCGGCTTGGCAAATCCGACGCTACTGTCAGCATTTACCTCGCCAACCTTCTCAGTATCGACTGGATTCCCGTCCTCGCCGCAAAGGTATGCAGGTCCAGTAACCGGGGTGTAGGTCTTTTTGTGAAGGCTTGTGTTTACTTGCTTCGTCGAGAGGCTAATGCCGTAAATGGAGGTACTGGTCTGGAGCGTCGTCGTGCTGGCCTTGGACACCCAGAGCGGATTGTTAATCTCAGTTTTGAAATTATTATTCGTGCACGTATAATAGCCCGAGTATGACGAATTGCGGCTGCCCCCAGTAAAGGAAACCGGCAACGCCTTCGTCACTTTGGCGTCCCTCTTTTGCGTCGCATCACCCGAAAGGCCACACCAAAGTCGGAAACTATAGTAGTCGTACTCCGCCTCAAGGTCGCGGATAACGTTCTGCCCAACACTGAAAGGTACGCCATTGCCGGCTTCGGTTAGATCGGTGTAGCCACCACCCGCCGCGACTACCTTATATTCATAGTTAACGGCGACTTCAGTCGACGATTCCGTGCTGCTACTCCACTCGTATTTCATGGTCGTCTTCTTGCCCGTTTGTGCGCGCTGAACGGGAACCCAGGTTTTGATTGGACCACCTTCTCTGATCCACCAATACTGGGCCCACGGATGCCCTTCCCAGGTGCGGGCACATTCACTATCCTCCAGCGACTGGGCTCCTGCGGCCGGCCCGGCTTGGCTCATCGTGTCGGTTGCACTCGTAGTGGCGGTCAGCCTCATGCCGGCCAACTCGGGTGACACGCGACCGTCTTGAGTACGCATCCCGAAGGTTCGGGACCGGTCTGAAAACACTCGCTTATCATCAACTCTCGCGAGTGCGGGCTCACCAACCGTAGAAGGAAGTTTCACCTTCTGCTGGTAGAGCATCGAGTGCCGGCCACCAAAACTGACGAACTGCAGGGTGACCTGGCCCTTCGGATCAAGGTACGAGCCTAGATTCTTGAGCGCCGGCACCTGCAGCTGAAATTGCCCATTCTGCTCGGTTTGTGTAGCCGCGATTTGGAGACCTGGAACTGAGGCAGATCCGGCCAGCATGGCCGGGCCTGGGTCGAGATAGACTGCCAGATCTGCATTACGAATCGGCGATCCATCCTGGTCGACCAGGTTCCCCGAAATCGGGAAGGATGTGCTGGCACGAGCAGGGTCGCTGTTCGCAGTAGCCACGTTGCTGCCTCGTGCCGGTGACACTGAGGCGCTGCTGGCCTTGCCGCCCGCGTAGACGGGGTTTTGTCCGAAGATTGTCACTACCAGCACGATAGCTAGAGACCATGCTATCGAACGAGCAATCCGCCTGGTCCCACTCGCTCCGCGACCTCTCCAGAGCATGACCTGTCTCAAGCTGATCCTCCCCCGCAAACGAATTTGATGGCTCAAAGTAATACGGCTGTCAATGAGTGTCAAGAACGTCACTCTCTGCACAACAGGTGGCGTTTCATGCACGGCTGACAGACACCATGGGGCTGGCCTAACGGGCAGAGTCAGCTCCTTCGAAGGCGGGACAGACGTTACTGTTCTCCCGCCAGCAGGACCTTCCAGGTCAAACCCGGTTCCTGCAAGGCCCGCGGCGCATATGGAGATCCTGGTGCACTGGGCACCGGGCACCGGGCACCGGGGCACCGGGGCACCGGGGATGACGCTGCGTGAAGGGCCCATCCCTAGTCAGTAGCGGCAGAAATTCGCGCCCCACCGCTCAGCTGCCCGCTGGTCGCGCGAGGGACCGCCGCGTCACCGGGTGCGAGTATTTCGATAGCAGCGTGACGCGCCGTGGGCCCGGATCGTGGCACCGCAACGCAATAAGTCCGGGTCCGGGCACGAAAAAGTGGGGTTGAAAATTGGATCGAACCTTCTAATTGAGCGCTGAGCTACCTGTCATGTTCTGGTTCACATGTGGCGGTGGAAGGTGCACAGACTGCCACGTAGCTCGGAATAAGCGCCTTGTGACGAGCGCCTTCATACTCATAGATAAGTTCTACGCCTCGACGTGCGGAGCGACCCGGCGCGACAACTTCGTAACCAATCTGGATCTCGATCCAGCGATCCTCGCCCTGCTGCGGTGCTTCAACAATGAGACCCTCGACAGGCACGGCACCAACCGTGTAGGGCAATGCAGGCGGAAAACCTGGCGCCTCCTGAAACGACCCGACGTCGGAACCCGGCGGAAGCATGTCGGGATTGACCCGAGCTCGAACCCCGATCACCCGCACAGCCCTTCCCTCGTCGTCCATGATCGGCGTCGCCGAGATAAGGCGTAACGGCCCGCGCGCCTGCGGCGTCACTGTTATTAGATTCAGTCCATCGGTGAATCGTGTGCCGACGTCCTTGGAGGTCTGCCAGCCATACGGTGCTTGGTCCGTTCTGAGTTCTTCGCCCGCGCTCATGGTTTGGGAACCGTCCCCACTGCGCAGAACCGGCACAAGTATCCCGATCATTGCGAGCAATAGGAGAGTGGTGACGACCCAGAACGTTCGGCGAACCCGGCTGGATTGCGGCTCATTTTTCAAAATGCTCATCTTGTTCAAAATATTCACCAATCTGATACCGAGACGTTCAGGTTTCGGTCGGATGAGCACCGTAGCGCCCTACCCTGGCGGCAGGGAATCTCGCCCGTCCTGATCGTGCCTGTTTCGGCGGGTACGCCTGGTGCCGGATTGATGAGGGCGAGACCCAAGCGTGACAAAGGCGCCCAAGACGTGGTGCTCGACCTCGACGCGCACCCCGCCGCCATCGCTGCGACCGCCTACCTGGACCGGGTACCGGCCCGGCTGGTCACCGGTCGCCATGGCCTGCACGTGCGGCTCATGCCGCCCGCCCCCGAACACCGGACGCGACGCGCCATGCGACGTCCCGGCCCACGTGTCGACCTGATCCTGGCGACCCTGCCGCAGGGCGCGCAGGGCCTCGCACGAGACGGCATCGCCGCAGCAATGAGTATCTGGCGGCCTCTGCTGCGCCCCGGCGGGTTCCTGCTTGTTGGACTCGCCGCCTTGCGGCCTCAGCCGGGTGAGGTCAGCCGCCGAGCCACAGTCATCGCCGCCGCCCGCGCCGCCGGGTTCTTCTACCACCAGCACATACCCGCCGTCCTCGTCCCACTGCCCGAGCACGAGCCACGCACCGCCCCGGAACACCCCGACGAGGCCGACGACGGCCGCCGTCTGCTCGCTGGCCGCCACCTTCCGACGTTCCGGGATCTGGTCGTGCTCGGGACCACCGCCACCGGTGAGGAGAGCGCCCATGCCTGAGTCCCGTCCGCCGTCCCACACCGGCAACCCCCACGACTCCGAATCGCCGTACCCCAGCGCGTCCGACCTCGCGGCACTGCTCACCGAGGGCTACCTCGGTGCGGTCTGGCTCACCGGTCAAACCGCGTCGCGCGACCTGCGGCGCGGCCGATACACCCCGGAGTCGTTGACCCACCCCGGCAAGATGCTGCCGACCATCCCCCGCTACGCCATCCGCACCTACACCAGCCCCGGTGACGTGGTGCTCGACCCCATGGCCGGCATCGGCACCGCCGTCATCGAGGCCATGCACCTCGGCCGTCACGGCGTCGGCGTCGAGTACGAAGCCGAATGGGTCGCCAAGGCAGCCGACAACATCCGCCACACCGTCCAGACCGGGGCGCCGGGCCGGGGCGAGATCTACCACGGAGACTCGACCGCGCTGCCGGCACTGCTGCCGGCCAGCCTGCACGGCCAGGTCTCCCTCGTAATCACCTCACCGCCCTACGGGTCGTCCACCCACGGCCACGTCCGTACCCCTGGCGCAAGACGCGGCAAGATCCGCAAGATCAACCACAAGTACGGCGGCGCGGACAACCTCGCCTACCGCAGCCACGGCCAGCTCGCCGACGGGTTCACCGCGATCCTTGCCGGCTGCCGGGCTCTGCTGCGGCCCGGCGGGCATGTCGTCGTCACCGCCCGGCCCTACCGCCGCCACGGCGAACTCATCGACATCCCCGGCATGGTCGCCGCCGCCGGCATCAACGCCGACCTTGAACTGGTCGAGGAATGCATCGCCCTCATCTGCGGCGTCCGTGACGGCCTGATCATCCCCCGAGCCTCGTTCTTCCAGCAGAAGAACACCCGCGACGCCATCGCCACAGGTGACCCGCAATGGCTCGTTCAGCACGAAGACGTGGTGATCTTTAAGGCGTCGCACCGATGAGCGACCGCACGTCGGACACACCTGCCGAGACCTCCGCGACGAGCCCTGAGCCGACCGTCGAGTTTCATACCGAACCGGAGCTGACTGAAGCCGTGGCTCGTGCGCTGCTGACCTTGCTGCAACGCTCGTCAGCCAGTAGTAATCCGGGTCCGGTCGAATCCACCGACGCTTGATCAATTCATGCCGGTATGCGTGAATCCGTGCAACCACGCGTCCCGCCGGTCACCTAATCCCTTGGGTGGCCGGCGAACACGTGCCCACTACACCCGGAAGGCACGTTCGGTGACCATCGACATAACCCGTATCGAAGACACTGCCGCCGCCCTGCTCACCCGCCGCGAATACGAGCGCTTTGCGTTCTACGGCCGCGTCTCCACGGAGGACCAGCAAGACCCCGTGGCGTCGAGGAATTGGCAGGTCACCCGCGCTACCGGCCTTATCGAACCGATCGGCGGCATCATCGTCGCCGAGTTCTTCGATATTGGCCTGTCCCGCTCCCTGCCATGGAAGCGACGGCCTAACGCCGCCAGGCTGCTCGACGCCCTCGCCGACCCGAACCGTGGGTTCGACGCAGTCGTAATCGGCGAGCCCCAACGCGCGTTCTACGGCAACCAGTACAGCCTGACCATGCCCGTCTTCTCACACTATGGCGTCGGACTTTGGGTACCGGAGGTCGGTGGCGCGATCGACCCTGAATCCGAAGCCCACGACCTCATCATGAGTGTGTTCGGCGGCATGTCCAAAGGCGAACGAACCCGCGTGAAGATCCGCGTCCGCACCGCCATGACCTCACAAGCAAAGATCGAAGGCCGATTCCTCGGCGGACGCCCGCCCTACGGGTACCGCCTCGCCGACGCGGGACCGCACCCCAACCCGGGCAAGGCCGCCGACGGCCGCCGCCTACACAAGCTCGAACCCGACCCGACCACCGCCCCCGTCGTACGCCGGATCTTCGCCATGTACCTCGCCAACAACGGCTACTTCGCCATCGCCGAGGCACTCACCCGCGACAGCGTCCCCTCACCCTCCGCCGCCGACCCCGCCCGCAACCCTCACCGCACCGGCGAAGGCTGGGCCAACAGCGCCGTCAAGAACATCCTGTCCAACCCCCGCTACACCGGCCGGCAAGTGTGGAACAAACAGCGCAAGGACGAGGTGCTCCTCGACGTCAACGACGTCGCCCTCGGCTACGAAACCAGGATGCGCTGGAACGACAAGGGTTCCTGGGTATGGTCCGACACGATCGCGCATCCGCCGCTCGTCACCGTCAACGACTTCGAACTGGTTCAAACGATCATGGCGGCCAGCGGCCGAGGTCGCACAGGCACCCAACAACGCAAGGTCCGCCGCCACTACGTCCTACGCGGACTCATGCTCTGCGGGCTATGCGGACGCAAGATGCAAAGCCACCAAGCACACGAGACCGCCTACTACCGGTGCCGCTATCCCAACGAGTACGCCCTCGCCAACCACGTCCAGCACCCGCGCAACGTCTACGTCGCGGAACAAGACATCGTCCCCGCCCTCGACAACTGGCTCCTCAAGGCGTTCGCCCCGCACCGGCTCACCGAGACGATCCGCCGACTCCACGCCGCCCAACCCAACGCCGGGCCCGGCACCATCGCGCCAGAGATCATCGCCGCAAACAAGATCATTGCCGCGTGCGACACCAAACTCCTCCAGTATCGCGCCGTCGCCGACGCCGGAGGCGACCCCGCCACCGTCGCTGCCTGGATGACCGAGGTCAACGCCAAACGCGCCGCTGCCATCGCCCAACGCGACACCGCATCAGCACAAGACCAGGCTCCCCGGCACCTCAGCGAGGACGACATCCGACGCCTCGTCGGCGGTCTCGATGTCATGCGCAACACTTTGCGCGACGCCCACAGCGAGGACAAAGGCAACGTCTACCGCGAGTTGCGGCTCGCCCTCACCTACAACCCTGGTGAAAACAAAATCAGCGTCGAGGCTAAGCCCGACGCTGATTACTGTGGGGTAACTGTACGTGTCCGAGGGGGGACTTGAACCCCCACGCCCTATACGGGCACTAGCACCTCAAGCTAGCGCGTCTGCCATTCCGCCACCCGGACCTACACGTTCAGCCTACCTCGCCGACCAGATGATCTTGCATCCGGTGTTCGGCACGGCGGGCCGCACGGGGAGTTACTGTACACGCCGCTCGTGGATCATGCACATCGCCTTCCGGCGCCTCCGTTCCGACGCTTCCGCCCCTGTTCAGGCCGCCTGAAACGCCTCACCGACACGGCACCCAGGCGTGTCCGGGTAGCGTCCGGTGGCCCTCTGACGGCAGCATTGCCCTGTGTCCCATCCCTCCCCTCTGGCAGCCGCCCAGCACCGGGCCCTCGCCCTGCGCGCTGCCGGCGACCTCAGCGCCGCCCGGCAGCTGCTCGCGGAGGCTGTCGGTTCCCCTCCCCCTCCGTACACCGACGATCACCCGGAGATGCTGCACACCGCGCACCTGCTGGCACGGCTGCACCGCGAGGCGGACGATCCGCTCGCCTCCCGCCGGGTGTTGGAGGAGGCGTTCGCCGCGGGCGAGCGGCGGTGGGAGCACTCCGACCCGGTGCTGCTCGCGCTCGCTTTCGAGCTCGCCGAGGTAGCCGAAGAGCTGGGCAACCGGCACGAGGCCCGCCGCAACTACACCCGCGTCGCCACCGCCGGGCCCGCCGTGCTCGGGGAGGACCACCCGGCGGTACGCGCCGCCCGCGCCTACCTCGGCCCACCCGCCTCGGCCCCGACCGAGCAGCACGACCCACCGCCGACGCGCAGCGCGGAGCCGGTGGGTGCGGCGGCCGACGCCGGCGCCCGGTCGGCGCTGTCCGGGCCGACGCTGTCGCTGGCGACCCTGGCCGCGATGCGGCCCTCCGCTGATGGCCAGGCCGCCACCAGCTCACCCTGGGCTCCGCCGGCCACACCCCGGTCAACCCCCCCAGGGGTACGCGTACCCGCCGCACCCACCCCGCCCCATAGCGCCGCCACAGTGCCGCCTCAGGTGTCTCGGGTGCAGCCCGCACCCTCCTCGATCACGCGGGCGCAATCCAGTCCACCCGCCGCCCCGACGGCGCCTGCCGCGCCAGGGCCGGCGCGACCGGCACTTCGGCCAGCCGACCAGCAGCCGCCCGAGACCGCGGTGCCCACGGTGGCGCCCCGCCGAGCCCCCGACCAGCAGCCGCCCGGGCCGTCCCTGTCAGCGGTCGACAGCCAGCCAGGGCCGAAGGCGGCAGGCCAGCCACCCGGGCAGAGGGTCGAGAACCAGCCACCCCGGCCGAGGGCCGAGAGCCAGCCGATGCCGGCGTCCGGTCAGCGGCCACCACACCGATCATCGTCCGGACCCGCCGTAGCGCCCCGTCAACGGGTCGGCGACGACCCGGCGGTCGACGCTTCCCACCGGCCATCGAGCGCAACCGCCCCGACCCCGACCTCCTCGACGCCAGCAACCGGGCTGCCGGCGCCGCGCTGGGACGACCCGACGATCCAGGTACGGCAGATCGAACCGCTACTCGCCGAGGAGGCTGCCCGAACGGGAGTCGGAGCCACCGGGGCGAGCGGGCCGGTCGACGCGTCCGCTGCCCAGCCGGGTTCTCCGAGTAGCCAATCCCCGAGCAGGAGTCACCCAGGGTCAACGCAGCCGGTCAGCGGAGCACCAGCCCACCCGGTCAGCGCGCCGCCCATCCCCCCGCACCCAGTCTCCGCACCACCGGCCCTCCCCCATCCGATTTCGGGACCGCCGACGCACCCGGTCTCCGCACCACCGAGCCACCCCGTCTCGGCGCCACCGGCCCACCCGGTTTCCGCACCACCCGGGCACGCCTACCCCGTTTCCGCACCACCCGCGTTCGGCCAGCAGATGTCGGCGCCGCCGATGAGCGCGCCACCCTTCCTCGCGCGCCCGCTGAGCGCGCCACCCGTCTCCGCTCCGCCGGTCAGCGCACCACCCGCACCGCCCTGGGGGTTGACCGCGCCGCCGTGGAGCCGCACCGGCCCACCGCCAACTGCCGGTGCCGGTGCCGGTGCCGACGACGCTGAGCCGCTCCAGACGGACGCGGAGCGCACCGGCGCGGACGGCGGTGAGTTCGGGCTGGACATCCTCGACGCCGCGGTGGTGCCGACGCAGCGGGCCCGGGCCGCGGCATCCGACCAGACCGAGGTGCTCCCGGCCGTCGCACCTGGCAGTGGCCCGGCCAGGGAGTTCGCCAGTTCGGCCCAGCCCGTCACGGCCCAGCCGCTGCTGGGTGCCCCCCAATCACACCCCGTCGAACCGTCTCCGGCTGCCTGGTCACCGGGTGGGGGCAGCCCGCCGCCGACCGCGCCGCGAGCGGCCCCGCAGTACCAACCAGGTCAGCAGCCGACCCAGACGGAGCAGGACCACTACCCGACGCAGGAGCACCGCCCGTACCAGGCGCCGTACCCGGGTCAGCAGTACCACCACCCCGGGCCGGACGCGTACCGGCCGGCGTACGCCGACGAGAGCGACTCGGCGGGCCGCAACCGGGCGACGCTGATCGGCGCGGTGGTCGCGGCCGGGGTGGCTGTCGTGGTGGTGGCCGGGCTGGGTGCGGTCGTGCTGACCCGCGACGACCCGCCGCCCGGCGGCGGCGCACCGACGGCGGTGGCGCCGACGGGGGTCGCACCGACGGCGGCCGGGCCTCCTCCGGGGGATCTGAAGCTCCGGGACGACTCGACCACGATCACGCTGACCTGGACGGATCCGTCCGGCGGTGCGGTGCCGTTCATGGTCGCTGCCGGACGTGCCGGGCAGGCCTTGGGCGTGATGGCCACCGTGGACCCGGGCAGGACCAGCTACACGGTCAACGGGTTGAACTCGCGAGTGGACCACTGCTTCACCGTGTTGGCGGTCTACTCCACTGACAGCTTCGCGACTTCGGGGCAGGTCTGCACGGCGCGGGAGCGCACCACCCCGTCGAGCGGAAAGCCCTCAGGGCGGCCGTCGCCGAGCTGAGCCGAGCTGAGCTGGGCGTCCACAACGCACACGCTCGGTATCCACAGGGGTGACCGTGCGGGTTCCCCCGCCACCAGCAGCGCCATATGATGGCACCCGGCTCAGGGGAGGGGTCGCCGCGAGGCGCGCCACCTGCCACGACTCAGGGAAGGCAGCCGGCTGTGGCCAGCATGGACGACGCCGTACGGACCGACGCCCCCCGCTTCCGGTCCCGGTTTCGCGGCGGGCTGGTGACCATCGGCACGGTGACCGCGCTGCTGGCCGCCATGGGGTTGACCGTCCTCGGGTTGGGCGCGGCGGACAACGCGGTGGCCAACTACGACGCGAGTTCCTGGCTGTGGAGCGCGGCGCGCAGTGAGCTGGCCCGGGTCAACGGGGTCACCGCCCGGGTGGACACCCGCACCGAGATCCCCGCCGCCCGCCAGCACCCGATGCAGGTGACCCAGACCGATCGGCTGCTGATCCTGCGTGACCTGCAGACCGGGCAGGTCAGCTCACTGGACCTGGCGACCCTGCAACTGACCGCGACCACCCGCACGACCCCTGGCCTGGGCGTGAGCGTGGCCCTGCACGAGGACGCGGCGTTCATCGTCGACGCTGTGCAGGGCATCGTTCGGCAGCTCGACCCGCGGTCGCTGTCTCCGATCGGTGAGCCGGTGCACTACCCGCCGGGCATCACCGGCGGCACCTTCGACGGCACGGGCCGGTTATGGATCGCGGTCCCCAGCCAGGGCACCGTCTCGGCGATCACCGCCGCAAAGCTGCCGTCCGCTCCCGCCTCGGCGGCCTCACCAGGCGCCGGTCTCAGCCCGGAGCGTGTCGACTCGTACGACGTCGCCGAGGCCAGCCACGAGTTGGTGGTTTCCACCCTGGACGACGGGGTGGCGGTGCTCGACCGTACGGCCGGCAAGCTGGTGCGGGTGCAGAGCGGCAAGGTCCACCCGACGCCGTTGACGCTGTCCGGTCCGGCGGCGCTGCCCTCGCGGACCAGTGGCTCCCGGGTCCCGGTCACCGTGCCCGCCGACCGGCGGGTGCTGGTGGTGGGTGACGGTGGTGAGGAGAGGGCGTTCACCGTGCCGGGCGAGGGCGACCGACTCAGCCCGGCGGTGGCCTGGGCGGACCGGTTCTACTGCGCCGACGAGGCCACCGGCACCATCTACGCCTTCGACGGGGGCGGTCAGCTGGTCGAGACCATCGGCGGGCGGGCGAACGGCCCGCTGGAGCTGGAGGTCCGGGAGAATCACCTGTTCATCAACTCCCCCGACTCGGCGACCGCCCGGGTAGTGGACGACAAGCACCAGGTGCGCGAGGTCAACAAGTACGCCAACGACGTGCTCGGCGGCGATCCGCCTCCGGTTGCCCCGCCGCCGCCCCCGCCGAAGAAGCCCCGGGTGGGCAAGCCGAGCGCGCCGCGCAGCGTCACCGCCGCCGCCGGTAACGCGCAGGCGCGGGTGAGCTGGCGGCCAGCGGCCGCCAACGGCGCCGAGATCATCAAGTACGTGGTGGAGGGCGCCGGCCAGCGCCTTCAGGTGGGTGCCAACCAGCGTGCGGTGGAGGTCAAGGGCCTCACCAACGGTGAGACGTACCGGTTCGCGGTGCACGCCGTCAACGCCAAGGGCGACGGTCCGCCACGCAACAGCAACCCGGTGACCCCGACCGCCGCGGTGCCCGATCCGCCAGCGAGCGTCACCGCCCAGGAGCGACCGGACGGCACGGTCCTGGTGAAGTGGCCGGCCGCGAACGGGCAGGGCAACAAGATCGCGAGGTACGCGGTGACGGCCAGTTCGGCGGGGACGAACGCCCCCGCTGGCGAGTCGACGAAGACGGAGCTGGTGGTGCCGGCCGGTGAGCTGGAGTTCGGCACGCAGTACGCGTTCACCGTGGTGGCGGTCAACGACAAGGGCGCGGGGTCGGCGGCGTCGCCGGTCAGCAACACGGTGGTGCCTTTCGCGGCGCCCGGTCGGCCGCTCAACCTGCGGGCGGGCACCGTCGCCAACCAGCCGGGTGCGGTCACGGTGCAGTGGGCGCCAGCCGAGGCCAACGGTCGGCCGGTGACGAAGTACCTGGTGGACGTCGGCGGGCGCGTCAGCGAGGTGACCGACACCCGCACGACCGTCACCGGGCTGGGCAACGGCCAGAACGTGACGGTGAAGGTGAAGGCGGTCAACGAGGCGGGGCCCGGTCCGGAGGCCACCGCCACCGCGCGTACGGTCGCCGAACCACGCGTCACGGTGACCGGCTCGTCGGCGACCGCCACCGGGGCGACGGTGACGTTCACCGTGGACGCCGGCGGCGGTCAGGCCACCTGCTCGCTGAGCACGACGGGAGAGCCGGCGAAGGCCGGGGCGTGTTCCAGCATCACGATGACGGGGCTGACGCCGGGCACCAACTACACGTTCACGGTGACGGCGAGCAACGCCGCCGGTAAGGGCACGGCGACCAGGGCGCAGGCCACCCCGTCGCTGTACGGAATCGCGACCTGCAACAACGGGCCCGACGGTGACCAGCGCACCTACTGCAACAAGGAAGTTGACGGCCGCAACGGCAACGAGGTCTTCAAGGTGACCCGGCAGGACAACGACCAGCAGGCCGGTTGGGCGAAGCCCGGCACCCGGCTGAAGGCGTACTGCAAGAAGTCCGGCGAGGACGTCGACTCCTACGTCTACAACAACCACAAGCGCAGCACCTGGTGGGTGCAGGTCGACTTCAACGGGAAGAAGAACTACATCCCGTGGGCCTGGCTCAACCTGGAGGGCGGCGACAACATCAATGTCCTGCCCACCTGCTGAACCACCAGGCAAGGAGCTCCGCCGACCGTGAACACCCACGAGCCGCTCACCCAACCGGAGGTCCAGGGCTTCGCGGCCCTGGCCGCCCGGCTGGCCGAGAACGTCAACGCGGTGGTGCTCGGCAAGCCGCAGGTGGTCCGGCTGGCGCTGACCGCGCTCTTCGCGCAGGGTCACGTGCTTCTGGAGGACGTGCCCGGGGTCGGTAAGACGACCCTGGCGCGGGCCATCGCCGCCACGGTGAAGGGTGAGTGGCGGCGCATCCAGTTCACGCCCGATCTGCTCCCCTCGGACGTGTCCGGAGTGACGATCTTCAACCAGGCGACCCGGGACTTCGAGTTCCATCCGGGGCCGGTCTTCGCCAACATCGTCATCGCCGACGAGATCAACCGGGCTTCACCGAAGACCCAGTCGGCGCTGCTGGAGGTGATGGAGGAACGCACCGTCACCGTTGACGGGGTCCGGCACCCGGTGCCGTCGCCGTTCCTGGTGGTGGCCACCCAGAACCCGGTGGAGATGGACGGCACCTACCGGCTTCCCGAGGCGCAGTTGGACCGTTTCCTGGTGAAGCTGTCCGTGGGCTACCCGGACGAGGCGGTGGAGGTCGAGGTGCTGCGCGGCGCGACCGTGCGCTCCCCCGAAGCGCTCGCCCCGGTCACCGACACCGCCACCGTCGGGGAGATGGTCCGGATGGCCCGCCGGGTGCACATCGCCGAGCCGCTCTACGCGTACGCGGTCCGGCTGGCCGCCGCGACCCGCACCCACCCGCAGGTGCGGGTCGGGGTCAGTCCCCGGGGTGTGATCGCGTTGACCCGCGCGGCGTGCTCGTACGCGCTGATCGACGGGCGGGGCTGGATCATGCCGGAGGATCTGAAGGCGCTCGCCGAGGCGGTGTTCGCACATCGGCTGCTGCTCACCCCGGACGCCCAGGTGCGCGGTGTGACCGCCGGGGAGGTGCTGCGCCAGGCCATCGCCTCGGTGCCGGTGCCTCTGCCGTCGGGGCAGCCGGCTCCGGTGCAGGGCTGACCGGCAGCAGCGGCATGGGGATCACCGCCCGCGGGGTCGGGCTGATCGTGGCCGCCGTCGTCCTGCTGGGGGTGGGTTTCCGGTTCGCGTACCCCGAGTTGACGATGCTCGGCGCGGCGGCCGGCGCGGCCGTCGGCTACGCCGCACTGGTCGCGGCCTGGCGGCCCCGGTTGACGGTGACCCGCCTGGCCGACCCGGATCGGGTGGCGCGCGGAGAGCCGGCGAGCATGACGTTGACAGTGCGCAACTCGGGCCGGTTGCGGTCGGCGAACCTGCTGGCCGAGGACCGGTGTGGGGACCGCACTGTGCCGGTGCCGGTGCTGCGCCTGCGTCCGGGCCGGGACACCGAGGTCCGCTACGACGTGCCGACCCACCGACGTGGGGTGGTGCCGGTCGGGCCACTGCGCGTGACCAGGCGCGACCCGCTGGGGTTGGTGGCGCTGGCCCGCCCGTACGGCGCGACGGTGCCGGTCTGGGTGTACCCCCGGGTCCACCCTCTGTCGGCGGTGCCCACCGGAGCGGGGCGCAGCCTCGACGGCCGGGTGGACGGGGTCCCCCACGGGTCGATCACGTTCGACTCGCTGCGGGAGTACGTGGTCGGTGACGAGTTGCGTCGGGTGCACTGGCGGACCAGCGCGCGGGTGGGTGAGCTGATGGTGCGGGAGAACGTGGACACCAGCCTGCCCCGCCTGGTCGTCCTGCTGGACAATCGCGCCACCGCCCATCCGGAGCGGGTGGGTGGGGTGGTGGAGTCGTTCGAGTCGGCCTGCGAGGCGGCGGCGTCGATCGTCACCGCCGCGCACCGCGCGGACCTGCCGGTGGTGTTGCTGTTCGCCGCCGCGGAGCCGGTGACACCCGGCGGGGAGGTGGATGGGGGCGGCGCGCTCGGGCCGTTGGACCGACTCGCCGCCGCCGAGTTGTCGAGCGACGACGACGCGGTCCGCGCGGCCACCACCCGGCTGCGTCAGGACCGGCTCGGCGACACGCTGATCTTCCTGACCGGGCCGGGTGGCCGGGGCGAGTTGGGGCACGTGGGGGCGCTGCGGGGGGCGTACCCGTCGGTGGTGGTCGGGGTGTTCGGCGGGGCCGAGCCGACGCCGCCGGGCGCGGCCGGCCTGGTGGTGGTCGACGCGGCGGACGGCGCGCAGTTCGCCGCCGAGTGGGACGGGGTACGCCGGTGGTGACGCGCGTCGTGCGGGTGCTGCGGGCGGCCGCCGTCCCGGTGGCGCTGATCGGGCTGACCGCGCTCGCCGGGGTGGTGCTGGGCCGGGTGTACGCGGGTGACCTGCTGACCCGGCTGGTCATCGGCGCGGCGGCCGGTTCGGTGCTGGTCAGTGTCGCCACCCGGCGGTTGCCGTCCTGGCTGGTGGCGCCGGTGTCGGTGGCCGCGATGGCCGGTTGGACGCTCTGGTCGCTGCGGCTGGCCGCCAACCACGCCGAGCTTCCTGGTGGCCTGCTGGAGGTCACCGCCGACGCCGCTCGCAACGGCATCCCGCGGCTGCTCACCGCGATGATTCCGGTGGAGCCCGCACCGGACACCGTGCTGGTGCCCGTCGTCGCCGCCTGGCTGGCCGGGCTGGCCGGAGCGGAGGTGGCGCTGCGCGCCGGCCGGGTGCTGCTGGGTTACCTGCCGCCGGCCGGGCTCTACGCCGCCGCCCTCTACGTGGTCGGCCCGAACGCCGAACCGGCAGTCGGGGCGACGGTGGCGTTCGTCGCGGTCGCCGCACTCGGCCTGGCGAGCCCGCCCGGCACGGCAACGGCCGGCGAGGACCCGGCCGCCAGCCTGACTCCCCGGGTACGCGCGGCGGTGCGGCTTCGGCTGGCCGCCAGCGCGGCGCTCGGGGTGGCCCTGGTGGTCGGGTTGGTCGCGGTGCTCGGTCCGGTCGTCGCCGGTCAGGTCGACGGCCGGCCGGTGGACCCGCGCCGGTACGTGGAGCCGCCGCAGGTGCAGACGCTCGACGAGAACCCGCTGATCCGGATCTCCGGCTGGGCGCTGCACCCGGAGCAGAAGCTCCTCGACGTGAGCACGGAACGCTCCGGCGCCCCGGTCCCGCCGTCCGGCGGCGCCTCGCCGGAGCCGGAGCCGGACGCCTCCCCGGGGCCGGCGGACACCGGCGGCGGTGTGCGGATCCGGTTGGCGGTGCTCAGCGACTACGACGGGGTGACCTGGCGGGTCGGCGCGACGTACCGCAACGCCGGCCGAATCCTGCCGGCTGCCACGCCACCCCGGGACAGCACTGTGGGAACGGTCCGTCAGCAGATCACCGTGGCGGAGCTGAGCGGTCGGCTGTTGCCCGCCGTGGCGACGCCTCAGGAGGTCACTGGCGCACGGGTGGCGTACGACCCGGCGAGCGGGACGCTGATCCGGCCGGAAGGGCTGACGCCGGGGCTGCGGTACGCGGTGACCTCTGCCGAGGAACACCCGGACTCGAACCTGTTGGCCACCGCCAACGTGCCCGCCGGTGACGAGGTGGCCCGGGTGCTGCGGGTCGCCGACGGTGTGCCCGACCCGATGCGCCGGCTGGCCACGCAACTCGCCGAGGAGAACGGCGCGCCGTTCGCGCGGGCGTTGGCGATCGAGCAGTTCCTGGCCGAGCACTACCGGGTGGCGGCGGACGCGCCGAGCGGGCACGCGTACCCGAATCTGAGTTTCTTCCTCTTCGGACCGCGTAACGGCGGCGGGCAGGAGGGCACCTCGGAGCAGTTCGCGGCGGCGTTCGCGGTGCTCGGCCGGCTCTCCGGGCTGCCGACCCGGGTGGTGGTGGGCTTCCGCGCCGGTGGGCAGGGGCCGGTGCTGGCCGGTGACGCGTACGCGTGGCCCGAGGTGCTCTTCGACGGGTTGGGGTGGGTGTCGTTCGACCCGCTGCCGCGTCCGAAGAGCGAACCGAGGCCGGTCGAGGAGGACTTCCGGCCGACGCCGGAGGATCCGCCACCGTCGGAGGCGCCTGCACCCACTGTGGAGCCGAGCGCCTCACCGGAGCCGGTGGCCGCCCCGAACGGGCCGCCCAGCTCTGGCCGGCCGTCGACAGTGGTGCTCGTCGGCGCCGGCAGCGGTGGCCTGCTGCTGCTGGTGGGGGCGCTGCTGCTCACCCTGCTGGCGATGCGCCGCTCGCTCACCCGCACCCGGCTCATCCAGGGTGACCCCGGCCAACGCATCGCCGGCGCCTGGCGGGAGGTCACCGACGCGCTCCGGCTGGCCGGCCGACCGGTCGGCGACGACCTGGCCGCCACCGAGGTGGCCAGACATGCCCGCCAGGCCCTCGCCGAAGCCCGGGCAAACGCGAGCGCAAGCGGCGGCGACGCAACCGACGGCAGTGCCACCGGCGACCGCGCAACCGGCAGCGGCGCACCCGCCGATGAGCCGGCCGTCGACGAGCTGGCGGCCCTGCTCAATCGGGTGGGCTTCGCCCCCGACGCCGCGGCGGCCGACCAGGCGGCCCGCGCCGCCGAGTTGGCCACGGCCTATGTGGCCAACCTGCGCTCCGCCCGCCCCTGGTGGCGCCGCCTGCTCTGGTCCGTCCACCCCTCCCCCCTCCACCGAGCCCACCAGTCCCGCCACCCCAACTAGTCCCCCACCCCCACCCCCGGCCGCCCCCGCGGCCTCCCACGGTGATCAAGAGGTTTGCGTCACTTCGGGGCCCGTTCCTGACGCGAACCTCTTGATCACCGGTGGCGGGTTGGGGGATCGGCGCAGGGGGCGGCGGCCGTAGTCGACGGCCACGGCTATGACGAGGGGACCCCAGGCGACCAACGGGGCGTAGTACCGCAGCACCTCCCAGCCCGGAGCCGGATGTGCCGGTTCGTCGCGCCCTATCCCCACCCAGCCGCGGTCCACGACATGGAACATGCTGTTCAGCAACAGATACAGACAGACGGCAACGAGCAACGAGCCGCCGATCAGCGCGACGAGCACGACGGGGCGGGCCGGGATCGAACGCCTGCCGAGCAGCGGCACCCAGTGTGGCACCCGTTGCCCCCAGCGGTACACCAGCCCGAGTGTCGACAGGGCCAACCCCATCGACAGGACGGACAGGAAGACCATGTACCAGGTGGTGGCCGAATCGTCGGTGAACACGAGGGACAGTCGCCAGATCGCCGACGGCAGGACGCAGAACGGGACGGCGTAGGCGGCAGCGACCGCCCAGGGTGAGGGGGCGGCAGCCCAGTCAGGGCCGGGGTCAGTGTGTTTCATGAGCGCTCCGATCGTCGAAGGTCGAGGTCATCGAGGCGTCGGCCGTGGTTGGTCCGGCCGGCGGTTCACGCCGAACGGCGGCGTCCGCGTTCCTGACGCGGCCGGTGGCGAGGGCATAGCCGGTCGTCGTGACACCCAGCGACACTCCCCAGCCGAGGAACACCAGCAGCGTGGCGGCTACCGCCCACCCCTCCCCCACGTCGGCCCAGCGCAGCTCACCCGTGACCAGTCGGCCGACGAACACCGCGACGCTCAGCACGCCGTAGGTGACCAGCGCGAGCGCCACCACCCCGGCCGGGATCAGCGCCAGCAACCGGGGAACGGGTCGACCGCGCAGTCCCGGCACCCAGCGCGGGAACTGCTGCCCCCACCGCTGCACCAACCCGAGAACGAGCAGACCGGCGAGCGGTGGGACGAGGGTGATCGCCACGCCCGCCGGTGTCGAGAGGTTCTGCTGGATGTCGTCCAGTTCCCGCTCGGAGATGCCGAACGGAACGTCGAGCACCCAGAGCGCGTGCGGCACGGCCCACCCGACCACCGGCAGAGCGACAGTCACGTACGCCCAGAGGCGCGTCCACCTTGGCACCGGCCGGTAGCCAGCGGCCAGCGGTGGGCGCGGCGGACCGGACGCGTTCGCCAGCCCGGCGAACAGCACGCCACCGGCCACCAACGCGAGCCGGGCGCCGAGGTCCCGCCAGTCCGAGGGGCGCCCCGCCACCGCCGCCGGAATCTCGAAGAGCAGGTGCAGCGGAAACGCGACCACCAGCAGCAGCGCGGCGGCTGCCCAACTGGGTGTGGCCGCGACGCGGCGGCCAGCGAAGCGGACCGCACACACGACCGCCACCGCGAGCGCGACGCCGACCCCCACCGCTCCCCAGCCCGCCCAGAACGGCAGAGCTTCGACGCGGTCGGCGCCGCACCCGCCCACCGGGTCGACAAGGGCGGTGCGGTCGCAGGCGGTGTACGCCCACCGACCACCCGCGATCCAGTACAGCCGCAGGGCCATCGCAGCGACGACGAAGACGACGCAGGCCGCCGACCACCGTCTGGTCGGGTCGGCCGCCCCTGCGGTCGGCACTGCGGACCCGCGGCCGTATCGGCCCCCGCGAACACCGGACCCTGACGACCAGCCACTGACATTCATGAACCGATGATCTGCGGCGATGGACGCGTTCCTCTTCCCCGGCGGAGGTGAATGCGCTCCCGCAGCCGGGGGATGGACCGTTGCGCTGGAGCCGAAACACGCTGGCGGTTCGTCCGCGCAACGATGAGCATCAGGGGGTGGACCAGCACACGAGCGACGCACGGGTCGCCGACGCACGTGCGCTCCCCGACACCGACGGCGGGTACGACGCCGCGCTGCTCCTGGGGCCCCTCTACCACCTGGTGCGCCGCGCCGACCGGCTACGGGCGCTGCGGGAGGCCGTCCGGGTCACGCGCCCCGGTGGTCACGTTGTGGCCGCTGCCATCTCCCGGTTCGCCGGCCCGCTGGACTTCGCCGCCACCGGACGCCTCGACGAGCACCTGCTCGACGAGGCCAGGACCCTGCTGACCGACGGCACCAACGATTTGCGGACCGGCTTCACCCACGCCTACTTCCACCGGGTCGAGGAGATCACCGACGAGTGCCTGGCGGCAGGGCTGACCGATGTCGTCGTACACGGGGTGGAAGGTCCGGCGTGGCCGGCAGCGGAGGCGGCGGCCGGTGGGCCGGCGCAGGACGCGGTCTTCGCCGCGGCGTTGGATCTCGCCCGGCTCTACAGCACCGAGCCGGCACTGATCGGAGCGAGCGCACACCTCCTGGCCGCCGGGCGCGTCCGGCCGCGCCAGGCGGTCAGGCGGTCAGGCGGCGGATAAGTTTGCGCATGCCGGCCTGCCAACCGTCCGGGTCCTCGGCGCGGCGGCGAGCGTAGTCGGCGACCTCCGGGTGCGGCAGGATCAGGAAACGTTCCTCGGCCAACCCGGCGATCGCCGCGTCGGCGACCTGGTCCGGGGTGAGCACCGCACCGGACGCGGCGATCACCCGGGCGCCGAGGTGGCCCTCGACGATTCCTCCGGCGAGCATCGGAGTGTCCACGCCCTGCGGGCAGAGCGCGCTGACCCGGATGCCGCGGTCCCGGTAGGTGATGGCCAGCCACTCCGCGAACCCCACCGAGGCGTGCTTCGTCGCGGTGTACGCGGCGTCGCCCACCGCCGTCAGCACGCCCGCCGCCGAGCAGGTGTGCAGCAGGTGCCCACCGCCCCGGGCGAGCATCCCGGGCAGCACCGCACGGGCCGAGTAGACGTGGGCGAGCACGTTGACCCGCCACGCCCGGTCCCAACCGGCGTCGTCGACCTCCACTCCCCCGCCGGTGGTCACCCCCGCGTTGGCGCAGAACAGGTCGATCCGGCCGTAGCGCTCCTCGGTGTCGGCGACCAGCTCGCGTACCTGCTCCTCGTCGGTGACGTCGAGGGCGATGGGATGCGCGACCGGGCCGATGCCCTCGGCCACCGCGTCCGCCGCGTCGGCGTCCAGGTCGGCGACCACCACGGCGGCGGCCCCCTCCGCGGCGAAGCGGCGCGACAGCGCGGCCCCGATGCCGCCGGCGCCGCCGGTGACCACCACGATCCGGTCGGTGAGGTTCACGCGGACGCTCCTACGGGGTCGGTGCCCAGCTGGGCGATGAGGGTGGTCAGCGCGCTCGCGCCGCCGGCGGTCACCTCGGGGGTGGGCAGCAGCGCGAAGATCGGTACGTCCACGCCCGCGTCGGCGTAGCGGCGCACCTGGGCGCGGCACCGCTCCGGCGAGCCGTGCAGCACCAGGGCGTCGACCACGTCGTCCGGCACCGCCGCGCTGGCGCCGCGCCGGTCACCGGCGGCCCAGGCCTCCCACATCGGCGCCAGCGCCTCGTCGCGGCCGAGCCAGCGGTGGAACTCGGCGTACGCGGGGACGGTGAGGTAGCTGGTGATCAGCCGGCGGCCCAACGCGCGGGCGTACGTCGCGTCCTCGGTGGGGCAGACGAAGATCCGGGCGGCGACCTCGAAGCCGGGGCGCCGCTCGCCCAGCTCGGCGAGGGCACGCGGCACGTCGTCGGCGCTGAGCCAGTTGAGGATGACCCCGTCGGCCTCCGCGCCGGCCAGCCGGAGCATCCCCGGGCGCAACGCGGCGAGCAGGACCGGCGGCGGCACGGCCGGCGGTCGTTCCAGCGTGAACCGGCGCACGGTGAACGTCTCGTAGACCTCGTCGACGGTCTCGCCGCGCAGCGCGGCGCGCAGGAAACGCAGGACGTCGCGGGTGCGCCGGAACGGCTCGTCGAACCGCACCGCGTTCCAGTCCCGTACGAGCACCGGCGAGGACGCGCCGATGCCGAGCGAGAACCGACCCGGCGCAGCCTCGGCCAACGCCGCCGCGCTCATCGCCAGCAGCCCGGGGCCCCGGGTGAAGACCGGCGTGATGGCGGTGCCGAGCCGCAGCCGAGGTTGCCAGGCGGCGGCGAGGGCCAGCGGGGTGAACGCGTCGGCCCCGGCGACCTCGGACGACCAGACGTCGGTGAACCCGGCCCGGTCGAGCGTCGCGTAGACCGCGGCGTGGTCGGCCAGCGGGATGCCGCCCAGCGGTACCGTCATGCCCCATCGATTCGTCACCGGTCGATCGTGCCCGTTGACGGGGCACGCGAGCAAGATCCCCGTACTGGGCAGAATCGCCGGTTTCCGGCCGTGCCCACCGCCGATGGTGCTACCACTTCGAGGTGGACCGAACCAACGGCACAGGCCGCTGACCATGGGTTCCAGGGCAGCGGGACGCCTGGAGCCGGTCCCTGCGGCGGCCACTCCCGGCCGGGCCACCTTCCTGGAACTCTTCTTCGACCTGGTGTACGTCTTCGCACTCACCCGGATCTCGGCACGCGCGTTCGAGGACCTGACCCAGGATCCGGGTCGGGAGCACGGCTGGGGCACGATCACCGGCGCCGGCAAGACACTGCTGTTGCTGCTCGCGCTCTGGGCGGTCTGGCAGGGCACCGCGTGGACGACCAGCCGCTACGACCCGTACAAGGTGCCCCTGCAGACCGTGGTGATCACCGCGTTGGTGTGCAGCATGCTGATGGGGGTGGCGATTCCCCGGGCGTTCAGCGAGACCGCGCTGCTGTTCGCGGTGGCGTACGTGATCGCGCAGGTGACCCGGCCGTTGATCCTGTCGATCGCGTTGGGACCCCACCCGTACCGCCGGTTGAAGGTGCGCATGGCGGTCGTGTTCGCGTTCAGCGGGGTGTTCTGGATCAGTGGCGCGATGTTGACCACCAACGCGCAGGTGGTGCTCTGGTCGGTGGCGCTCGTCATCGAGTACCTGGCCGCCCGCTGTGGCTGGCCGGTGCCGGGGCTGGGCCGCTCGACGGTCTCCAAGTGGGAGATCGCCGGGGAGCACCTGGCCGAGCGGTACCAGCAGTTCTTCCTCGTCGCGCTGGGCGAGACCATCCTGGTGGCGGGTTTCGCGTACAGCGCGGGGCCGTACGAGTCGGGGCACGTGTGGGCGTTCGCGCTGGCGCTGGCGACCTCGATCATGCTGTGGCGGATCTACGTCCAGCGGGCCGGGCGGATCCTGGGCGAGGCGGTGGTGAAGGCCCGGCACCCCGCCAACATCGGCCGCTCGGCGGCCGACACCCACCTGCTGATGGTGATCGGTCTCGCCGCCACCGCGATCGGCTACGAGCTGATCATCGAGCATCCGCTGGAGCGGATCCCGGGAGCGTGGCTGGCCATGGTGCTCGGTGGGCCGGCGCTGTTCCTGGCCGGCCGGGCCCGCCTGGAGTACGAGGTGTTCGGACGGGTCTCCCCGTCCCGGTGGATCGCCCTCACCGTGCTGGTGGCGTCGTCGGTGCCTCTGCTTCACCTGCCCGGTGTGATCGCCACGGCGTTCGGGGTGGTGGTGTTGGCGACGGTCGCGGTGATCGACGCCCGCCGGGCACGAGGCGCCCCGCCGGAGGCCGCCGCACCACCGTTCTGAACCATCGGCACACGGCGATGTCAAGCCGGCGAGGCCGGATAGTCTCGGCGGGTGACCTTCTCGCTCGTCGCCCGTTCCGCCGACGGCCGCCTGCATGGCGTCGCCGTCGCCAGCAAGTTCCTCGCCGCCGGGGCACTGGTGCCGGCCGCGGCCGCCGAGGTCGGCGCACTGGCCACCCAGGCGCACGTCAACCTCGCGTACCGCCCGCAGGGCCTCACCCTGCTGCGCACCGGTGTGGCCGCCGCCGACGTGGTGGCCGGGCTGGTCGCCGCCGACCCGGAGCGGCAGCACCGCCAGCTCGGCGTGGTGGGGGTCAGCGGTGCGGGCGCCAGCTGGACCGGGCCGGCCTGCCATCCGTGGGCCGGCGGGCGCACCGGCGAAGGCTGGGCCGCGCAGGGCAACGTGCTCACCGGCCCGGAGGTCGTCGACGCCCTCGGCGACGCCTGGCTGGCCGGGTCGACGCTACCGTTCGCCGAGCGGTTGGTGGCCGCGTTGCGGGCCGGCGACCAGGCCGGCGGCGACCGGCGGGGCCGGCAGAGCGCCGGTCTGCTGGTGGTCGAGCGAGGCGGCGGGTACGGCGGCACCAGCGACGTGGTGGTCGACCTTCGCGTGGACGACCACCCGGATCCGGTCGCCGAGCTGGGTCGACTGCTCGCCGTGCACACCATGCTGTTCAGCCGTCCGGACCCGGCCACCCTGCTCGACCTCAGCGGCGCGGTGGCCGAGGAGGTGGCGGCGTTGCTCACGGCGCTGGGCCACCCGGTGACCGACGACGGGACGGAGGCAGCGTTGATCTCCTGGGCGGGGCTGGAGAACCTGGAGGAGCGGCTGGTGCCGGGGCGGATCGACCCGGTCGTCCTGACGCACCTGCGCGGCGTCGCCCCGCACGTCCCCGCGCCCCGCTCCGCGAGCTGACCGGGTCAGCGACCGAAGGCGAGCCAGCGGAAGCCCGCCGCGTCGACCGCGGCCCGACAGCGAGGCTCACAGGCGCCGCGGCCACCCGCCGCCCCGACCTCGCCGCACTCGCAGAGGAACAGGCCCTCGCTGCGCTCGCTGCCCGACCCCACGGCCCCGGGATCCGTCCCGCATACGGCAGTGACGGCTTACCGATACCGATCTATCCATGCTGCTTCCTAGCGTTGCGTCCAGTCATCCCGGCCGGACGTGGGAAGGGAGCCCCGATGACCGAGGAGCCGATCCGCAGCGATTCCCCGCAGCGACAGGTGCCGCTCGGCACCCCGGACGATCCGGGCTCGATCCACGGCCTCGCCGTCGCCGGGTCGACGCTGCTGGTGGCCCACTACCCCGCCGCCGGGTGGGGACGGCTGCACCGGCTGGACCCGCGCACCCTGGCGCCGGTGGCCGATCCCCTCCCGGTCGGCCACCAGCCCCGGGCGGTGGCCTGGCACCCGGGCCGGCGGGCCGCGTACGTGATGAACCGCGGGGTGCAGAGCTACAGCGTGTCGCAGTGCGAGCTGGACACCGGTCGGGTCACGGACATCCCGATCGGCTTCGGCATCATCGCCATCACCGTCGACCCTGCCGCCGACCTGCTGTACGTCGCCGACTGGGCGCACAAGCGGCTGATCGTCGTCGACATCGCCGACCCCTCGAGCCGGCGGATGGTCGAGCTGCCGTCGGCGCCGGTCCGGCTGGCGGTGGGCGCCGGTGGCGACGTACTCGTGACGCTGTCCCTGCAATCGGTGCAGCCGCCGGTGGACGCCCTGGCCGTGGTACACCCGGACGGTTCGCTCCAGGTGGCACCGATCGAGCCCGCACGCCTGCAACCCGGGCCGGTGGCGATCGGGGCCGACGGCCTGGTCCACGTCGGCTCGCTCGGCGGCGGCACGGTGCACCCGCTGGCCGGCGTGCACGACCCGGACACCGGCGTACGGCTCGGCTCCGTCGGCACCGCGGCCGGGGTGCGGGGTCTCGCGGCGCACCCGCACCTGCCCCGGGCCTGGGCGGCGACCGACCGCGGCGCGCAGCTCGTCGACGCGAGCAACCCGTACCTGCCGCAGGTCCTCGACCCGATCCTGACCGGCCGCAGCCCCTACGGCATCGCGGTGGCCGGGGACGGCACGGTCTACGTCGGCGACGACCGCGACGGCACGGTGTCGCTGCTCGAACCCGACCTGACCGAGCTGCCCCTGACGGCCGTCACCACCCTGCTCGATCACGCCGGCTACCCGAGCACCGCTGGACTGGGCGCGGCGATCCGGTCCTACCAGACGGTCCACGAACTGCCCCGGACCGGGCGGCCCGACGCGACGACGGTCGCCCACCTGACCGCGCCCGGCTGCGGAAACGCCGACCCGGGCGCGCCGACCGCCGGCTTCGCCGTGGAGGGGCACCATTTCCAGCACACGAACCTGACCTACCACCTGGGGAACATGCACATGCCCAACGCCCGGCCCGGGTTCACCGACGAGCTCAAGGAGGAGCTGATCCGGGTGTCGTTCGACGAGTGGCGGCGGATCCTCGGGGAGAACTGGTACGGCCCCCTGACGTTCACCCGGGTGGACGACCCGTCGAGGGCGGACATCCTCTTCTCCGTCGGCTACGACCCGGTCTTCGACGACAGCAACTGGTTCCGCACCGTCTACGCAGTGACCAAGTGGGGGGCGTCGCAGGGCTGGCCGGGGGTGGGCGGCCAGCTTCCGGTGATCTTCAACCGGGAGATCGCCTGGGACGCGCCCGGCTACTTCGACCAGGTCTGGCACAACAGCGACTTCCGGCACGTCGCGACGCACGAGATCGGCCACGCGCTGGGCATGCACCACGGCAAGAAGAAGAACGTGATGTACCGCAACGCCACCTGGTACCGGGTGCCGAAGTCCGACGACCAGGCCGGCTTCCGTTACATGTACGGCCGCCTGCCGTTCGTGTCCGGCATCGGTACGCAGGTCCTGCCCGGCCACAACCACGTCGCCGGTCCGGACTGCGAGCAGCACCTGCTGGTGTACTTCGGGGACGGCGAGGACTGGGCGTACACCCGTCTCACCGCCGACCTGGGCGCGCCGCGACTGGAGCGCGGTCACGCGGTCAGCGCCTTCTTCGCCCACGACGGGGTGCCGTCCTACGTGTACCGGGGCACCGACGACCGGGCGCACCAGCTCTGGTTCGCCGACGGCTCGTGGTGGTGGAACGACCTGAACGCCGAGAGCGGTGGCGCGCCGCCGGTCGGCGGGCAGCCGCACGCCTACCGCAACGGCGACACCCAGCGGGTCGTGTACGCCGCCGACGACGGAAGGGTGATCCGGCTGTCGCAGCCGCCGGGGCAGGGCTGGTCGTGGGAGGACGTCTCGCAGCCTGGCGCCGGCCACCCGATCGGCGCCCCCTTCGGGTACGTCGACCACGGCACCGGTCTGGACGTCATCGCGTACCGGGACAACGAGGAGGGTCTGCGGATCCTCCAGGAGGGCCCGGCACAGTGGACGAACCTCTCGCTGACCTGGGCCACACAGCAGGAGAACCCGCTGCCGTTGACCGGCCACCCGGTGTGGGGCATGGCCGGCGCCGGTGAACAGCACCGGCTCTTCGCCCTGGACCACCGGCAGGACATCCGGCTGTACTTCCTCGGCGCCGACGGCTGGCACACCCGGTCGCTCACGGCGGAGCTGGGCCTGCCGCCGGCCAGCGCCCTGGCGGTGCAGCGCATCTTCAGCGTCGACGACGTCGAGTTGGCCTGGGTGCTGGTCTTCGCCGACTTCGACGGGCGGCTGTGGGAGGTGCGCTCCTCCGGCGACGGCTGGACGGTGCACCAGATCCAGGCCGAGGGCATGACGCCCGCCGGGCTGCACCTGGTGTCGGTGTGGCTGAGCGACACCGAGCGGCACGTCGCTCAACTCGCCGCGAACGGCACCATCCAGCTGCTGTCCCGCTCACTCAGCGACGTGGTGGCCGACGAGTGGCGGGCACGGAACCTCACCGTGCTGACCGGGGCGGTCTGACCGGGGCGGTCAGGCCCGGACCCGGGCACGGGTGGGTGCGCGCCCGTTTTCCGTACCGCTGAGTTGTGCGAGCATTGTCGTCCCCTGTGTCTTCCCCGATGGAAGGATCCCCGTGGCAGAGACGGCACCCCACCCGTCCACCGAGCCCGCCAAGATCGACACCACCGTTCCGCACTCGGCCCGGATCTGGAACTACTGGCTGGGCGGCAAGGACAACTTCGAGATCGACCGCCAGGCCGGTGAGCAGGTACGCCAGCTCTTCCCGGCGATGATCGAGACGGCGCGCGAGTCCCGGGCGTTCCTGTCCCGCGCGGTGCGGTTCCTCGCTGGCGAGGCGGGCATCGGGCAGTTCCTCGACGTCGGCACGGGGCTGCCCACCGCCGACAACACCCACGAGGTCGCCCAGCGGGTCAACCCGCGCAGCCGCGTGGTCTACGTGGACAACGACCCGATGGTGCTGGCGCACGCGCGGGCGCTGCTCGTTGGCAGCCCGGAGGGCCTGACCCGCTACATCCACGCCGATCTGCGAGAGCCCGCGGCGGTGCTCCGGCAGGCCGCCGAGCACCTCGACCTCACCCGGCCCGTCGCGGTGCTGCTGTTCGGCGTCATGGGCCACGTCGGCGACGACGACGAGGCGGTCGCCATCATCCGCACGCTGCTCGACGCCATGCCGTCCGGCAGCTACGTCGCGCTCTCCGACGGCACCGACACCAGCGCGGGCGTGGTCGAGTCGCACCGGCAGTACAACGAGAGCGGCGCGCTGCCGTACCACCTGCGCAGCCCGCAGCGGCTCGCCCGCTTCTTCGAGGGCTTGGAGCTGGTCGAGCCCGGTCTGGTGCCGTTCACCCACTGGCGACCCGAGCACGACGGCGCGCCGACGGACTTGGACGGCTACTGCGCGGTCGGCCGCAAACCCTGATCGGCAGCCGCCGCACCACCGGGCAGCCCATCCGAACTCGACAAGCTCTCGGTGAGCCGCGCGCACTCGACGGAGAACGCCGCGCGAACCGGGTCCACCGGCCGGCTCAGCCCTTGACCCGGGGCACCAGCCGGTGCACGACGGTGAGTGCCAGCGCCATCACCACCGCCATCGTGCCGGCGATCCCGGCGGCGCTGCCCGCGTACCCGATGAACAGGGGCCGCCGGCTCAACTCGTCCGGCCCGGTGTCACGCAGCTCGATCAGCCAGGCCAGGGCCAGCCCAGAGGCGACCAGGGCGAGCACACCGCCCAGCCCGAGCACCAGCGCGGCGACCCGGTGCGCGTCGCCGGGCGCCACCTCGGCCTGTTCCCGTTGGGTGACCAGCAGGACCAGCCCGGCCAGCGCCGCCCAGACACCCACCACCAGGTACGCGGCGACCGCGTCGCTGGGCCGGTGCCAACCGGCGGAGAGGGTGGCCACCCCGGCGACGGCGGCGTAGCCGGCACCGATGAAGGCGCCGACCGCCCGCACCTTGCGGGGCAGGACGAGCATCAGCGCGATCGCCACCGACGCGGCCACCGTGGTGTGCCCGCTGGGCAGGCTGTTGCCCACCGCGGCGCGCTCCGGGTCGAGGCCGAAGTCGGGCCGGCTCAGCCCGTGCTTCAGCAGTTGGGTCGAGACGTTCGCCCCGGCGATCAGCAGGGTCGCGGTGATGGCGAGGGCGATCCGCCCCCGGATCAGCGCGATGAACCCGATCATCGCGGTGGCGGCCACCAGGGAGACCACCGACATCGCGTTGAGGATCCGGTCGACGGGTCCGTCGATGGTGTCCTGCCCGATCCGGTTGCCGGTCAGCGCGACAGTGTCCACCCACTGACCGATCTCGGTGTGCACGGCCACCCGCCAGACGGCGAGGAAGGCGGCCGCCTGGACGAGGGCCAGTACGACCAACCAGACCGCGGTCCAACCCCGTGCCGTCGCGCGCATCCGCACACCGTAGCGGCCGGTCGCGGCCGACCGACCGGTGGCCCGCCGGCCGCCGCCGGTTAGGTTGTGCCTGAGACGAGGAGGCGGTGGTGGGCGGTGCACCGGAGGGCGACAGCGGGCAGGCCGTACCCGGCCCGGACCAGCGGGCGGGTGCCGACCCGGGGCCGGCCCGGCCGGAGTCGCTGACGGATCTGCTGGGCGGGCGACGCGGCGCCATCGACGCCACGCTCCCGCCGCTGGCGTTCGCGGTGGGCTGGCTGCTGGGTGGCGAGTCGCTGTGGGGTGGGGTCGGCGCGGCGCTCGTCGTGGGCGCGGTGGTTGCCGGCGTACGGCTGCGTCGCGGTGACCGCCCACGCTCGGTGCTGATCGGGTTGCTGGCGGTCTGTGTCGCGGCGTTGATCGCGGTGCGCACCGGCCGGGCCGAGAACTTCTTCCTTCTCCAGGTGCTCTCCAACGCCGCCAGCGCGCTCGCGTGGGCGGTCAGCATCGTGGTGCGTTGGCCGCTGCTCGGTGTGCTGGTCGGGGTGGTGCTGGGCCAGCGTGCCCGGTGGCGGCGGGACCCGGCGCTGCTGCGCGGGTACGGCCGGGCCAGTTGGGTGTGGACGGCGACCTACGTGTTGCGGGTCGCGGTGTTCGTGCCGCTCTACCTTGGCGGGCAGGTGCTCGCGCTGGTGGTGGCCCGGGTGGCTCTGACCTGGCCGCTGGTCGCCGCGGCGCTGGGGTTGAGCTGGGTGGTGCTGCGGCGGTCGTTGCCGGCCGGGCACCCGGGTCTGCGTCATCCGGTCACCGTGGACCCGGTCGCACCGCCCCGCTGACCCGAAGGGGATCGGTCGGGGACGGTCCGGAGTGGGCGGTGGCGGGGCAAAAAAGTGGAGAGGCCGCCACGGGGGGAGCGGCCTCTCCGGTGACGTACGTTACTCCGTCGTGTGCTTCGGCGTGATCCCGTGACGGCCCGAATTTCTGGGCTTTTTCGCGGCTGGCTCCAGTCCGGGCGGTGGGGTGGGCCAGCCGATCCGCTGCGTCGGCCAGATGGCCGGCCCACCCCGGCCTGACCGTGGGTGTCAGGCCGTCCGCCGGCCCGGGTCCGGCGTTCCCCGGACCCGGGCGGATCCTGGGGTGGGCGGTCCACGCCACCCACCCCGGGTCGCCTCAGCCGTTCGGGAACAGGCTGCCGTAGTCGGCGTACGCCATGGCGACGTCAGCCTGTGCCCAGAACCGGTGGTAGTTGAAGCTGGGCTCCGGGCCACCGTCCAGGTACGCCTGCACCTTGGGCCAGTCCGGGTCGTTCTTGTAGAAGGACCGGATGTCGAGGAAGCTCTTGCCGGCGGCGATGGTGTCGCCGTTCGGCATCTTCCCGGTCCAGCCCGGCGGGACGTAGAGGCCCTGACCGGTGGACGCGTTGTAGACGTCGTCGAAGCGCCGGTAGTCGCCACGCTTCTCGGTGGTGGAGACACCCTTGGCGTCGCTGGCGGCGGACAGCGCGTCGAGCAGCCCCTTGGCGGTGTCCTTGGCCGCCACGTTGCCCGACTTGGCCGCGTACGCGATCAGGATCCGGGCGTAGGCGGCGGTGACACCGACGTCCTGACCCTTGCTGATGACCTCTACGTGCAGGCCGGTGTTGGGCTGCGGGTTGGACGGGTTCCAGGTGGTCGGCTGGCCGGTCCACGCCATGTCCGACGGGATCGACCAGTTGGTGCCGAGGGTGGTGTTGGCGATCGCCCAGGGCACCCACTTGTCCAGCAAGGCCTTGGCCTTCGCGTTGCCGGTCTGCTGGTACAGCTCGGCGATGCGCTGCATCGACCAGGCCTGCATGCCGAACCACTGGTTCGACGGCGGGTCGTTGTAGACCGGGTCGACGTCGTAGAACATGCCGTAGAAGGTGCTGGTGCCGGCCGGCGGCTGGGCGTAGCTACCGTCCCAACTGTTGGTGGCGCCACCGGCGATGCCGCCCTCGGCGGACTGCAACCAGGTGTAGAACTCCAGCTGCCGCTCGAAGCTCTTGGTCCAGTCGGCGACCGCGGTCGACGACTGCGGCTTGAGCTCCGGGGTGTTGGTCAGCGCCCAGGCCGCGAACGGGTTCTGGTAGCCGAAGTGGTTGTGGCTGGAGCCGATCCGCCAGGACCAGTTCTGGCTGGCGTCGTACGCGCCGCCCCAGGCGTAGTACCAGGACAGCAGGTAGTGCGCCGAGTCCTTGCCGCTGCCGGCGGGGCAGGTGCTCGCCCCGACGCAGTTGCCGATCTTCTTGAAGTACTTGTCGAACATCGCGTACCGCAGGTAGTCGCCCATCTTGGCGGCCTTGGCGATGGTGGCTGCGACGTCGGCCTGCTTGTTCTGCGCCTTGGCCCAGGTCAGCGCCCAGTACGCGGCCTGCACGGCGCGGGCGTCGGCGTCCGGGGCGTTGGTGTACTTCCACTGCTTGGCGGGGGCGCCGGTGTCCTTGACGAACAGGTCGAGGTAACCGTACTGACCGCCGTGCTTGAAGGTGTCGCAGGAGGGCTGCGGGACGGTCTCCCACACCGACTCCTGGGTGCCCCGCTGGAAGGTGTTGATGTAGGCCGGCTTGGTGGTGCCGTCACCGCAGCGGCCGAAGCCGTAGGTGTTGTCGACGTCCATCAACCAGTGCATGCCGTAGATGTCGCCGGTGCCGTAGGTGGACTGCAACTCCGAGCGCAGCGGGTCCTGACCGACCGGCACGTTCGGGTTCAGCGCCGACGGGTACTGGCTGGGCAGGTTGTACTCCGCGGCGTACTGCGGCGTTCCCGCGGAGCCGGCGGTTGGCTGGTCGGCGTGCGTGGGGATGATGTACTTCTCCATCACCGTCCAGGCGTTGTTGAACGGGGCCCAGTTCTGGGTGACCTTGCCGTAGTAGGCCTCCAGCCAGAGCCAGAAGCTGAACGCCTCCGAGGTGGTCTCGTGCCCGTGGTCGGGCGCCTCGACGATCAGCGTCTCCACCGAGTGGTACGGCACGCCCTCGGGGCTGAAGTAGCCCGAGTTCTTGATCTTGCCGTACTGGTCGAGGAACTTCGCGATGTAGGTGTTGTCGCCGCCGGGGGTGTCGTTGTCGATCTCGGTGGCGGTGACCGCCAGCGAGGCGAGACCGGTGGCGGAGGCGGTGATGGTGGCGGCACCGCCGGCGGTGTCGGTGTCCTCCGCCGCGGCGACCGTGACGGTGACCCCGGTGTTCCAGTTGCTCGGGGTCAGCGTGGCGGTGGCCGGCGAGACCGTGACATCGGTGTCGCCGGTGCGGGTGAGAGTGACCGGCACGTTGGCCGTCGGCGCGGCGCTGAGCTTCAGGTTGAAGGTGGCGGTGCCACCCTCGGCGACGCTCACCGCCGACGGCGTGGCGACCAGCGTCGGGCCCGTGGCGGCACCGACGGTGAACGCCTTCTCGTCGACCCCGATGCCGTTGGCGTTGTCGTACGCCTTGGCCTGGACGGTGTAGCTGCCGGCCGGCAGGTCCTCCTGGGTGTACGCGTACGGGGCGGAGGTGTCGGTGTTGACCAGCAGACCGTTGCGGTAGAACTCGACCTTGCTGATCGTCCCGTCCGGGTCGCTGGCGGTGGCGGTCAGCGGCACGTCGGCCGGAGCGGTGAACGGCCCGGTCGGCAGGCCGAGTGAGACCGTCGGCGGCTGATTGGCCGGGGTGCCGTTGCAGGGGGTCCCGTTCAGGGTGAACGAGGTGGGCTTCGGGTTGCTGCCCGAGTGGGAGCCGTTGAAGCCGATGGTGGTGGAGGCCCCGGTGGCAAGGTTGCCGTTGTACGACTCGTTGGTCGCGGTGACCTCACTGCCGGACTGGCTGAATCTGGCCGACCAGCCCTGGGTGACCCGCTGACTGCTGTTCGGGAAGGTCCACTTGAGCGTCCAGTTGCTCACCGGGTCACCCAGGTTCTTGATGGTGACGTTCGCGGTGAAGCCGGCGTTCCAGTCGTTGGTCGCGTAGACCACATCGCAGGCGGGCGCGGCCTGCGCGGCGCCGGCAGGCAGGGTCACCCCGCCGACGGCGAGCGCGGCGGCGGCGATGATCGCCACTCGACGGCGTCGTGCCAGTTGTCTCATGTGCGCGGTGTCTCCTCGGACCAGGCCGGGGTGGTCCCCGGCGTGGCGCCTGCCCGCGAGGGTGGTGGTCCGCGGGGGATTCGAGGCGCCGGGAAGGTGGTCTTCCCCGGGCCCGGCCGGGGTAGGGCGGTGCGGCCCGCACGGGAGGGGGTCCCGCCGGCTGCGCTCGGGTGACCGTGACCGGAGGTGGTGCTGCCGGCTGCCCTCGGTGGACCCGCACTCACGCGATGTGGCTCCTGTCGCGTCGAATCGACAGTGTGCCATGGAAGCGCTCCCACAACAAGCGCGCGCGGCGGCGGACCAGCTCGTTGTTTCGATCTCGTTTTGGGTCTTTCACAAAGGCGTGACGGGCGTTACAGTCGCAACATCGGTCGATGGGAGCGCTTCCATCGACAAGGTTCCAAGTAGAAGATCGCCGGGGCCGTCTCTGACGGGCCCGGGGAACCCGAACCGAGGGCCGACGACGGGCCAGCCCGGACGCCGTCGTCAGCCATCGTCCCGCCACATGGAGGGAGGTGGAACCAGAGCCACTCGCGTGGCCCGGCTCCCGCGCGACACGCACGGCAGGACCCAAATCTCGCCCGTGTGTGTGCAGTTACGGTGGGGACGGGGGTTGCCCTCCCCCGTCCCCACACTAAACCCCCGTACACGATAGGAAAAGAGGCCGACGGGACAGGCGCGTTGCGCCGCCCGGACGGCCTCGTTCGCTGCTCGGGGCCAGACCCGCCTCCACCACGCCAGCACCGGCCGCCTCGACGGCCGGATGACCGGCCGGCCGCGCCTGCCCTATCATGGGAGCGCTCCCGAACCCTTCGGCGGTGGCCCCGTATCCATGAGGAGAATCCATGTCGATACCTACTGGGCCCGCCGGCCCGCTGCGCTTCCCGGACAACTTCGGCTGGGGCGCGGCCACCTCCGCGTACCAGATCGAGGGCGCTGCCAAGGAGGATGGGCGCGGCGAGTCGGTCTGGGACACCTTCAGCCGCGTCCCAGGGCGCACCCGTAACGGCGACACCGGCGACGTGGCCGCCGACCACTACCACCGGTACGCCGAGGACCTCGACCTCATGCGCGACCTCGGGCTGCGCAGCTACCGCTTCTCCATCTCCTGGCCACGGATCCAGCCCGACGGCACCGGCGCACCCAACCAGCGCGGGCTCGACTTCTACCGCCGCCTCGTCGACGGCCTCCTCGAGCGTGGCATCACCCCGATGGCCACTCTGTTCCACTGGGACCTCCCGCAGGCCCTGCAGGACGCCGACGGGTGGGAGTCGCGCGAGACCGCCCTCCGCTTCGCCGACTACGCCGACGCGGTCTTCGAGGCCCTCGGCGACCGGGTGCCGGCCTGGCTCACCATCAACGAGCCCAAGACCGTGGTGCAGAACGGCTACCTCGTCGGCCACCACGCCCCCGGCCGGCAGGACCCGGATGCGGCCTACCTGGTCGCCCACCACCTGCAACTCGCGCACGGGCTCGCGGTCAGCGCGCTGCGCGCCACCGGCAGCGCCAGCCGGATCGGCCCCGCGCTCAACCTGCACCCCTGCTACCCCGCCGACGACTCGCCCCAGGCCGCAGCGGCCTCCCGCCTCTACGACGGCTACGAGAACCGCCTCTACCTCGACTCCCTGTTCAAGGGCAGCTACCCGGAGGACGTGCTTGCCGACCTGGGCCCGCAGAGCCGGATGGTCCAGGGCATCCGCGACGGCGACCTGGCCATCATCTCCGCACCGATCGACCTGCTGGCCGTGCAGTACTACACGCCCATCTACGTCACCGCCGACGGCGGCACCGAGCACCGCTGGGCGACCTCGGAAGCCGAGTGGCAGCAGATCTACCCCGAGGGCATGTACGACATCCTGACCCGGGTCACCCGCGACTACGGCCCTATCCCGCTCACCGTCACCGAGAACGGGCTGCCCACACCGGACACACTGGCCGTGGACGGCACCGTCCACGACGCCGGCCGGATCAACTTCCTCCGGGACCACCTCGCCGCCGCACACCGGGCCATCGCCGCAGGCGTGCCGCTGGAGAGCTTCCACGTCTGGTCACTGCTCGACAATTTCGAGTGGAACGAGGGGTACGACCAGCGGTGGGGACTGGTCTACGTGGACTACCCGACCCAGCGGCGGGTGCTCAAGAGCAGCGCCACCTGGTACCGCTCCGTGATCGCTGACGGCGGCTTCTGAACGGCCGCGTCCCGGACAGCCGGGCCCGGACGGCTCGGCTCCGGTGAGCCGGTGACCGTCCGGGACCCAGCCGGGTCGGTCAGCGGGGCAGCGCCTGCTGCAACTCCGCCCGCAGCGCCGGGGTGAGCATCTCCCCCGCCTGCTTGGCAAGCCGGGCCATCTCGTAACCCACCACACCGATGTCCGCGTCACCGGCGGCCAGCGTGGCCAGGATCGAACCGTCGCGCACCTGCATCACCAGGAAGTAGCCGCGGCCCATCTCGACCACCGTCTGCTTGACGATGTCGCCGTCGAACATCTGGGCCGCGCCCGCGGTGATGCTCATCAGCCCGGAGGTCACCGCGGCGAGCTTGTCCGCGTTGTCGCGGGGCAGGTGGTCGGAGATCGCCACGAGCAGCCCGTCGGAGGAGACCACCACCGCGTGCGCCACGCCCGGCACCCGCTCCGCGAACGCGCTCACCAGCCAGCTCAGGTCACGCGCCTCCTGGCTCAACGTCGTCACTGTCGTCGTCCCCCTTCGTCGTGCCCCCCGGACGGTGGCACGGGTATCTCGGTGGTGTCCTCAGCCTCGGCGCGCCGCACTCCGCTGTAGAGCCGGGAGAGCATGCCGCCGACCGCCTCCGGGTCCGGGTCGGTGCGGGTCGGTGCCGACGTCGGTTGTGCCGAACGGGTGACCGCGCTCAACTGTGCCATCGGCACCCGCATCGGCAGTCCTCGCTCATTGGTGCCCGCGGTGACCGGGATCGCCGGTGGCACCGGCGGCGTGGGAACGACCGGCGCGGACGGATCCTGCCGCGACCACCAGCCCCCGCCGCTGTCGCGAACGCCGGCCGGGGTCAACACGTCCTCGGCGCGCACCGGCACCGGGCGGGCCTGGCGCGGCACGGCGACACCCGGTGGCCGACCGGCCACCGGCAGATTCCGTGCCTCGATGCCCGGCCCGGGGGCGACGGCCTCCCGCACCGCCCCGGGCTGCCGGGCCACTCCCCGGGCGGCGCTCGTCGCCAGCATTCGGGCCGGCGCCGGCGGATCCAGCTCCACCGAGCCCGCCGGGGCCAGCAACACCGCGGGCAACGCGAGTCGAGCGACCAGGCCGCCCTGGTGATCGTCCAACCGCACCCGTACGCCCAGCCGGGACGCCAGGTGGCTGACGACGAAGAGACCCATCCGCTCCACCGCCGCGACGTCCGCGGCCGGAGGGCTGGCCAGCACCGCGTTCGCCTCGGACAGCGCCGTCGGGCTCATGCCCAGGCCACGGTCGGCGATCTCGATCAGCGCACCCCCGGCGTCGACCCGGGCGGTCACCACCACGCTGGTGTCCGGGCGCGAGAAGGCGGTGGCGTTCTCCAGCAGCTCGGCCAGCAGGTGCACCAGCTCGCCCACGGCGTGCCCGACCACGTGCACGTCGGCCACCGCCTCGATCCGGACCCGCTGGTACTGCTCGATCTCCGCCGCGGCGGCCAGCAGCACCGCACCGAGACCGACCGGCCGGTTCCACCGGCGGGTGGAGTCCGTGCCGGCGAGCACCAGCAGGCTCTCGTCGTTACGACGCATACGAGCGGCCAGGTGATCGAGCTTGAACAGGTTTTCCAGCTGGTCCGGGTCGCTCTCCTCGCGTTCCAGGTCGTCCAGCAGCTCCAGTTGGCGCTCCACCAGCACCTGGCTCCGGCGGGCCAGGTTGACGAACATCGCGTTGACGTTACGCCGCATGAGCGCCTGCTCGACGGCGACGGTGACGGCACTGCGGTGCACCGCCACGAACGCCTCGGCCAGCTCGCCGATCTCGTCGAGCGAGCGGACCACGGCCGGCGCGACATCGATGTCCGGCACTCCACCTCGGACGGTCTTCAGACGGTCCAGCGCCTCCGGCAGCTCGACCTGGGCGATCCGGAGCGCCTGGCTCCGCAGCAACCGCATCGACCGGGCGACCGAACGCCCGACGAGCAACGAGATCAGCAGAGCGACCAGCAGGACCGCGACGATCCCGCCGACGACCAGCAGGGTGGCCCGCAACTGCCCGTTGCTGGCGTCGTCGGCCTGCCGCACGGCGTCGTCGAGCACACCCGCCTCAAGCTGGCGCAGCAGCTCCTGACGCTGCTGGCTGGCCCCCCACCACTGCTCCGACGGCAGCACCTCAGGCGCCTTGTCGCCGGCTGGCAGGCTGCGCTCCTCGAGCCGGGTGGCGACGGCGAACATCGGAGCCACCGACGTCTCGTCGTACCGGCGGATCTGGTCGGACGTCGCGGCCACCCGGAACGCGCCGAGCGCGGTCAGCTGCTGGGCGCGCAGGTCGGCGAGGAGCACCCGGTCCTCGGTGCCGTACCCGCCGGCGCGGGCGGCGGCGTAGAGCTGGGCCCGCACCCGGGAGGAGAGTTCCTTGACCCGGGCCAGCTGGACGTAGCGCAGCACCGCGTCGTTCAACGCCGGCTGGTCCTGACCAGGGGTCGGCTCGGCGAGCAGGTCGATCAGCGCGCCGATGGCCCGGTGGTAGTTGCTCAGGATGGTCTCGCTGCCGAGCACCGCCGGTGGGATGGCCGGACGGATGTCGACCACCTGGTCGTACGCCTCCAGCGCCTCGGAGAAGGCGACCCGCCAGGACGCGTCGGCGTCGGCCAGCGGCTCGGCGGCCCGGCGCAGGTCCGCGAAGGCCCGGTCGGTGGCGGTCTGCAACGGCTTCAGGTCGGTCGCCGTGGTCTCCCGCTCGCTGCCCCCGCGCCGCTCGCCCAACTCACCCGCCGAGCGGTCGCGCTCCTGCTGGAGCTGGTGCACGGCGGCGGTGATCTGCCGGCCGATGCCGACCTGGCTGGAGAAGTCGTTCAACACCGTCGTCCGCCCCACCAGCGCGCTGGTCTGCACACCGGCGAGCAGCAGGAACGCCATCGAGGGCACCACCAGCACGGTGGCGAGCTTGGTGCTCATCCGCCAGTCCCGCAGGCGGAACGGCGAGCGCCGCCGGTGCGGCACCACCCGGACGTCGAAGCGTCGCCGGCGATGGTTCGACACCGCGCCGTTCGCCGGCTCGGGACCTACCGCCACCCTGCCTCCTCCGTCCTACCGCGTCCACCGCGGTCCGGGGAGCGCAGTCCATCCAACCAGGCTCGGGACCGCTGTCAACGGCCCGGGCAACGCGGAGGTTCAGGAAGGATACTGCGGGTGGGACCGTCCTGCCGTGGTCGGCAGGACCAGCTCGTCCGTCCGGCCGATGTCGGCGAGGCCGATCGCGTCACCGAACCGGCCAAGTGCCACCAACGCCGCGCCGGTGGCGCCGATCTCCGGGTTGCGTTGGTGCGACACCGGCCGCGGTGCGAGCGCGGCGGCGAAGGCCTGCCGCCACCACACCGACGCTGCCACGGCACCGCCGCCCAGCACCACACCGACCGGCTTGTCGATGGTGGACTCCAGCACTGCGAGATCCTCTGTGACCAGGTCACACAGCCCCTGCATCAGCCCGGCCAGAATGTCCACCGAGGTGGTGCTGAAGCTGAGGCCGCGCAGCTCGCCGCTGCCCGCCGGCGCCAGGCCGGGTGCCCGGTCGCCACCGAATCGGGGGTCGGCCGGTCGGCCACCGCCCGTCGGCACCAGCGCCAACGCCGCGTCCAGCTCCGCGCCCCGGGGCAACCGCAGCTCCCGGTCCGCCCAGGCGAACAGGTTGCCCCCGCAGGCGTACGCCGCACCCGTCACCACGTGGTCGTGGTCGACCCGGTAACGCCACAACCGTTCGGGGAGCCGGGGCATCGGGTCGCCGGCCGGGATCCGCTGCATCAGCCGTACGGCCGCGGAGGTGCCCACGGTGACGGCCGCCCGGCTCGGGTCGACGCAGCCCGAACCGACGTTCGACGCGCCGCCGTCGCCGACCGGCGGTGACCACCGGGCCTGCGCCAGCTGCGGCCAGCGGCCGGCCAGGTCGGCCCGCAGCCGGCCGTGCCAGTTCAGCTCGCCGAGGGACGGCAGATCCTGCGCTCGCGCCCCGGCCAGCGTCAGCGCCTCCTCGTCCCAACGCAGGGTGCGCAGGTCCAGCAGGCCGGTCCCGGAGGCCTGGGAGATCGACATGGGTGCCGAGTCGAGCAGCTCGCCCAGCACGTACTCGGGCAGACCGACGAACCGGGCGATCGGGCTGCCGGACTGTTCCCGCAACCAGGGCAACCGCATCGACCAGTACGAGCGGTGCCACCAGCAGCCGGTGCGTTGGTGGAAGCCGTCCGGGTCGGCCGGCCCCGCCGTGCCGCCGACCGGCGCGGGCCGGGTGTCCAGCCAGGTGACCACCGGGCCCATCGGGGCGCCGGCGCGGTCCAGCGGGAGCACCGAGTGCCACTGCGCGGAGACCGCCACCAGGCCGACGTCGTGCAGGTGCCCCGCGTCGGCCAACTCGTCCAGGCACTCGACCAGGGAGGCGAGATAGTCGGGACCGGACAGCGTGCCGGTGCCGTCGTCGCCGATAGCGAGGTCGACCTTGCGCCGGGCCAGGGCACCGGGCAGCGGCTGGGTGTCCCCGTCCAGCACCAACCCCCGGACCGAGGAGGTACCCAGATCGAGCGCGAGAATGTTCATCGCCGGTCAAGTTACCCGGTGCGAACCGGGCAACGGGCGCGTAGGGTGGATCACATGCTCGCGCATCTGACCAGTTGGTGGCCCGCCGACCCGGCGGCCACCCTCCGCGCGTAGCTCCATCCACGCGGCCGCCCTCCAGGCGGCCGCCGGATCTCCCGGCCGGATGGTCGCCTCAATGGCGGCGCCCAGCCTGACGGAGACCCCGATGACCCACCTGACCGACCTGCTCGCCGCCATTGCCCGCGGTGTCGACCCTGGTCCCTTCGCCCTGCTACGCCGTGAGGGCGCGGACGAGCTGGAGCTGTTCACCGGCCCGGTCGACACTGTCGAACGGCTCGCGGACATCCCGCTGACGCCGGGCGCACCCGGTGCGCAGACGCTGGCCCTGGTGCCGTTCCGGCAGATCTCCGAACGCGGTTTCGCCTGCGTCGACGACGGCGCCCCGCTGGAATGCCTCCAGGTCCGCGACCATCGACAGATCGCTCTGGCCGACGCCCTGGCCATCCTGCCCGACGAGCAGGTCCGCACGATCGACGCGGCCTTCGACATCACCGACGAGGAGTACGCACGGACCGTGCACCGGGTGCTCGCCGAGGAGATCGGCCGCGGCGAGGGCGCCAACTTCGTCATCCACCGCACCATGCACGCCACCGTGCAGGGCCCACCGCTGATGGCGGCGCTTGCCGCGCTGCGCCGGCTGCTGGTCGCCGAGCGCGGCGCGTACTGGACGTTCGTGGTGCACACCGGCACCCGGACGATGGTCGGGGCGAGCCCGGAGCGACACGTCAGCGTCGACGACGGCCTGGTCATGATGAACCCGATCAGCGGCACCTTCCGGCGCGCGGGTGACACTCCGGACCGGGAGGCGCTGCTGCGGTTCCTCGACGACCCGAAGGAGGTCGAGGAGCTGTACATGGTGCTCGACGAGGAGCTGAAGATGATGGCCACCGTCGCCGAGCACGGCGGCCAGGTCATCGGCCCGTACCTGAAGGAGATGTCGCACCTGGCGCACACCGAGTACCTGCTCGCCGGGCGGGGCACCCGGGACGTGCGGGAGGTGCTGCGCGAGACGATGTTCGCCCCCACCGTGACGGGCAGCCCGATGGAGAACGCCTGCCGGGTGATCGCCCGACACGAGCGCCGGGGCCGCGGCTACTACTCCGGCGTGCTGGCCCTGCTCGGCCACGACGAGGCCGGCCGACAGACGCTCGACGCCCCGATCCTGATCCGCACCGCCGAGATCTCCCCCACCGGCCGGCTACGGGTCCCGGTGGGTGCCACCCTGGTCCGGCACTCGACGGCGGCCGGCGAGGTGGCCGAGACGCACGCCAAGGCCGCCGGTGTGCTGGCCGCCCTCGGCCTCGGGCCGGCGGCGCCCGACCGTGGGCGCGAGCCGGTCGCGCGGCTGGCCGACGACCCTGCGGTACGCGACGCGCTGGCCACGCGCAACGCACCGCTGGCGCGGTTCTGGTTGGACCAGCGGGCACCGGACGCACCCGGGCTGCCCGGGTTGGTGGGCCGTCGGGCGTTGATCGTGGACGCCGAGGACACCTTCACCGGCATGCTGGCCCACCAGCTGGGCGCGTTGGGTCTCGCGGTGACCACCCGACCGTGGCACGCGAGCGGCTCGGTCGACGGCTACGACCTGGTGGTGGCGGGTCCCGGGCCGGGTGACCCGGGCAGCACCGACGAGCCGAAGATGGTGGCGTTGCGGGAGCTGCTGGGAGGGCTGCTGGCGACCGGCCGCCCCACCCTCGCCGTCTGCCTCGGTCACCAGGTGCTGGCCGGTCAGTTGGGGCTGCCGCTGCACCGCAGGGACGCCCCCTATCAGGGGTTGCAGCGGGAGGTGCCGCTGTTCGGCAGGACCCGGCGGGTGGGGTTCTACTCGACGTTCACCGCCCGCGCGGAGGCGGACCGGCTGGACACCGCGTACGGGCCGGTGGAGTTGGCCCGGGATCCGGGTGACGGGGCCGTGCACGCCCTTCGGGGACGTGGCTTCGCCGGGGTGCAGTTTCACCCCGAGTCGGTGCTCAGCCCGGACGGGCTCGCTGTGCTGACCGAGTTGCTGACCGACCTGCTGCCGGCACCGCGCGCCGACGAGCTGTCCCCCACCGGCGGACGCGCATAGTCGCTCCGCCGGAGGGTAGGGCTGGATCGACCGGTGGCACGGACGGGCCGAGAGCCCCCGCCCGCGCCACCGGTCGTTTCCGCCGTCAGCCGGCCATGCCCGCCTTCAGCGCGGTGCCCAGCAGCACCGCACGCCGCGCGGTGAGCGCGCAGGCGCCGAGTGCCACGGCGTCCGGGGCGATCTCCCCGTTGTTGCTCGTGTGCGAAGCGCCGTACGGGTTGCCGGCGATGAACTGGCTGGTGTCGGTGTAGCCGGGGGTGACCACGACACCGCCCCAGTGGTAGAAGACGTTGAAGAGCGAGGTCAGCGTGGTCTCCTGCCCGCCGTGCGAGGTCGCCGTGGAGGTGAAGGCGGAATAGACCTTGTTGGCCAGCGCGCCCTGCGCCCACAGCGGGCCGGTGGTGTCGATGAACTGCTTGAGCTGGGCCGCGACCATCCCGTACCGGGTCGGCGCGCCCATGATCACCACGTCGGCCCAGGACAGGTCGTCGACCATCGCCTCGGGCACGTCCTGGGTCTCCAGACGGTGCGCCTGCCAGCCGGAGTTGGAGCGGATCGCCTCGTCCGGCGCCAGCTCGCGCACCTTGCGCAGGCGCACCTCGGCGCCGGCGTCCCCGGCGGCCTCGCAGGCCGCCTGAGCCATCTGGTACGTGATGCCGGTGGCGCTGTAGTAGATCACCGCTACCTTGGTCTGGGCAGCCATCAGATGTTCCCCTATCTCGTCTCGGGTCAGCTCTCGCGACTACCCGTCGCGCGCGACCTCTAACGGCAGCGCCCGGACGCTCCCACCCACCGGTCCGCGGGCTCAAATTTTCCGCAACTTCCCGGTGGCTTTCTCCCTGTGCCCCGCATCGACGGCGATCCTGATGCCATCGGTGCCGGCGGGAACCAGCCGCCGCCCCGCACCGGGCACCTGAACGGGGGATCGCGCTCCGCCACCAACGACGCTGGCGTAGCGCGATCAGGGGCCGTGCAGCGTGCTCACCAGGTGCGGACGACGCTCAGTGGACCAGGGCTGCCATCAGCCGGTCCAGCTCGGCCGCCGGGTCGGCGGTGAGCCCGGTGTGCACCGGCCCTGTCTGGATCATCGTGCTGCGCGGTGCCGCCAGCCAGTGGAACCGCTCGCCGAGTCGCATCCGGGTCGCCGGCCCGTCGCCGGCGCACGTCCGGTTAAGGGAGTCGAGCACTGCAGCCACCGCCGGCAGGTCCACGTCGGGTGCCAGTGCGCTGACCCGGTCGGCGTCGAGGTGCGTGCGCGCCGCCAGGAAGTCACGTTGCTGGCAGTAGAGCAACACCCCGACGTTGATCTGCTCGCCGCGCTCGATGCGGGGCACCAGCCGGATCAGCGCGTACTCGAAGGGATGCCTCATGCCGCGCTCCCCTGCGGCAGCCAGTCGGCCGTGCGGGCGACCCGGCGGGACAGGTGCTCCAGGTACGCGGCCCGCGCGGCGTCGGCCGTCTCGAAATCGGCAGCGGTCAGCCAGTCCGCCGGCACCAGGGCGAGCACTTCGGTGAGCAGCTCCGGGGTGACCCGGGGGGCCAGCTCGGCGTCGGCCTCGGCCAACCGTGACGCGTACGGGGCGAGCACGTGGTCCTCAGCTCGGTAGGCCCGGTGCACTGCCGCCTCCGCCCGGGGCCAGTTGTGGTGGAAGTACAGCGAGGCCCCGTGGTCGATCAACCACAGCTTCCGGTGCCAGACCAGCAGGTTCGGGTTACGCCAACTCCGGTCGACGTTCTCCACGTACGCGTCGAACCAGAGCACTCGGGAGGCCAGCGCCGCGTCGACGGGATGCGCCATCGGGTCGAAGCCGAGCGCCCCGGGCAGGAAGTCCATCCCCAGGTTGGCGCCGCCGCTGTTGCGCAGCAGCTCCTGCACCTCCTGGTCGGGCTCGGCCCGCCCGATGACCGGGTCGATGTCGAGCACCACCAGCGGGGGCACCCGCAGCTCCAGGCGGCGGGCCAGCTCACCGCAGATCACCTCGGCGATCAGCGCCTTGGGCCCCTGGCCGGCGCCTCGGAACTTCGCCACGTACGTGCCCAGGTCGTCGGCCTCCACCACGCCAGGCAGCGACCCACCCTCGCGCAGCGGGGTGACGTAGCGGATCGCGGTGACCTGGCGGAGCACGACGCCCACCCTACTGTGACCGCCCGGGACGGGCCGCGGCCCTGCCTACACCGGTGAGCGCGACACCTCCGAGCCGGGAAAACACCTCAGAGCCATCACGCTCACGGTGCGTGACCGAGCCGACGCGGGTGTCAGTCGAGCTTGTCGCGCAGCTTGTCGACCTGCGTCTGGAGGCGGTCCACCGCGTTCTCGTTGTTGACGAACGTGGTGATGCCCGCGGCCAGACCGAGACCGATCAGCACGGCCAGGATGCTGAGCACCAGGCCACCGATCGACACGCCCCGGCCGGTGACGCCGGGTCGGCGCGCCATTTTCAGGCCGACGATGCCGAGGATGATCCCGATGATGCCGAGTACCAGCCCCAGCCAGGCGAGGATCGCCGTCAACACGCTGAAAAGACCGGCCACCCCGAACACCAGGGCAAAGGTCGCGGCGGCGCTCGTCTTCGCGCGGGCGTCCCCCCGATGACCCCGGGATCCGGCCGATGCGCCGGCACCCCGGGCCGGCTCGCTTGCGGCAGTCATGACATTTCCCCTTCCGCACGCGCGGCGCGCGCACTCCAGCGGGCCGCTTTCCCACGACGGCCGCCGTTACGCCTCGCGTAAGCAGGGGTGTCGGTGGTCGGCCCTAGGCTGGCAGCCCGGCCACCGGAGAGGGGGCGCCCGATGCCCGACGATCTCAGCGCGGCCGACGCGCTGGCGCTGCGGATGACGAGTCTGCTGCTGCGCACGCACCCCAGCCTCCGACCGGGCACCGTCGCCGAGGTGGTCCAGTGGTTCGGCGCGATGCAGGCGCAGGATCTGGCGAGCGGTCTGTGGTCGTTGGGCGCGCGGCTGCCCGGGCAGAGCGTCGTCGACGTGCAGGCGGCGCTGGAGCGACGCGAGGCACTACGCACCTGGCCGATGCGGGGCACCGTTCACCTCGTCCCTCCCGCCGACGCCCGCTGGATGCTGGAGCTGACCGGCGTACGCTCGCTGGCTGGCGCGGCGACCCGGCGCGCGCAGCTCGGGCTCACCGAGACCGACGCGGACCGGGCGGTGGACGTCCTCGGCAGCGCTCTGGCCGGTGGCGGCCGGCTCACCCGCGCGCAGTGCCTCGCCGCCCTGCGCGCCGCCGGCATCGGGACCGACGGCCAGCGCGGCTACCACCTGCTGTGGTATGCGAGTGTCCGCGGGGTGACCTGCGTGGCACCGAACCTGGGCACCGAACAGACCTTCGCGCTGCTGGACGAGTGGGCGCCCGGGTCACGCCAACTGGAACGGGACGAGGCGCTGGCCCTGCTCGCACACCGCTACGTCCGCGGGCACGGGCCGGTCACCGCCCGCGAGTTCGCCGGCTGGACCGGGCTCACCCTGACCGACGCGCGGCGCGGCCTGGCCGCCGCCGATGACCTGCTGAGCACGGTACGGGTCGACGGCGAGCCGATGCACGTCGACGCGGCGCTGGCCGACACCGCCCCTCCCCCGCTGGACGACATGATCGTGCTGCCGGGCTTCGACGAATACCTGCTGGGCTACCGGGACCGCTCGTTGATACTCGACCCCGCGCACCAGGCGGCCGTGGTGCCGGGTAACAACGGCATTTTCCAGGCCACAGTGGTCCGCTCCGGACGGGTGGTGGGCGTGTGGAAGCGCAAGGTCGGCCGCACCGCGGTCACCGTGACGGTCCAGCCGCTGACGACGCTCGACGCCGCGGCGCGGGCCCGGGTGGAGCAGGCGCTCGGACGGTACGCGGACTTCCTCGGGCTGCCTCCCCGCTTCGACTGGCTGACCTGACCGCGCGGCGTCAATCCTCGGTCGGGGCCGGGGTGGCGTGTCGTGGGCGGGCGGCGCTGAGCAGGTCGACGATCCGGGTCACCCGAGGATCCGAACGGATCTCCGCCACGGTGTTCGGCAGTGGCAGCCGCCAGTTCGGATACTCGTCCACCGTGCCCGGCATGTTGGGTTGGCGTACCTCGCCCAGCACGTCGTAGAGGGAGACGCCGAGCAACCGGGTCGGGCTGGCCGCGAGCGCGGCGTGCATCGCCACCACTACCTCGCCGTCGTCGGGTGCCGCAGCCGTGCCGGGCGACGCTGGTTGGGCGGTCGGCGCCGGGTCGGGCAGCAGGCTCTCGGCGCGCAGCATGTCCAGCAGCCGCTCCCGGTCGGTGGCGGCCCGGGCCTGCTCCACCGCCACGTCGGTGCCGAGCAGCTTCAACTCGTCGCGCACCCGGACGTGCTCGCCGGTCAGGAAGCCGGGCGCGGTGGGCAGGTCGTGTGTGGAGATCGTGGCGAGGGCGTTGCGCGGCCAACGGGCCGGCGGGACGAACCCGCCGTCGTCGTCGCGAGCGAACCACAGCACTGTCGAGCCGAGCATGTTGCGCCCGCGCAGCCCACTGGTCACCGCAGGTTGGACGGTGCCGAGATCCTCCCCGACCACCACCGCGCCGGCCCGGAGCGCCTCCAGCGCGAGGATGCCGAGCATCGCCTCGGCGTCGTAGCGCACGTAGGTGCCCTCGGCCGCGCCGGCGCCCGGCGGCACCCACCACAGCCGCCACAGGCCGGCGACGTGGTCGACCCGCAGGCCACCCGCGTGTCGCAGGGTCCGGCGCAGCATGTCCCGGTAGGCCGCGTACCCGGTGGCGGCGAGCCGGTCGGGACGCCAGGCGGCGAGCCCCCAGTCCTGGCCGAGCTGGTTGAAGTCGTCCGGCGGCGCGCCGACCCGCACACCCTGGGCCAGCACGTCGGCGAGCTGCCAGCCGTCGGCGCCGCCGGGGTCGATGCCGACGGCCAGGTCGTGCACCACGCCGACCGGCATTCCGGCCGCCCGGGCCGCCGCCGTCACCGCGTCCAGTTGCTCGTCACACAGGTGCTGCAACCAGGCGTGGAAGGCCACCCGGTCGGCGAGCTGCCGACGCTGCTCGGCGACCGCCGGGGCGTCCGGGTGGTGCAGGTCCTCCGGCCAGGCACGCCAGTCGTTGCCGTGCCGCTCGGCGAGCGCGCACCAGGTGGCGAAGCTGGCCAGCGCCGGGTCCGCGGCAAGGTCGACCGGCTGGGCGTACGGGTGCAGCAGCTCCAGGGCGTGCCGCTTGGCGGCCCACACCTGGTCGTAGTCGATCAGATCCCCACGGTCGGGGCGCAGGGCGTCGACCACCGCCCGGGTGGCCGGGTCCGCGGCACGGTACGCAGCGGTGTCGCTGACCCGCAGGTACAGCGGGTTGACGAAGCGTCGACTGGCGGGCGAATAGGGCGAGGCGGCGACCGGGTGCGCCGGCCCGACCGCGTGCAGCGGGTTGAGCAGCACCAGCCCCGCGCCCGTGTCACCGGCCCAACCGGTGAACTCGGCGAGATCGCCGAGGTCGCCCATGCCCCACGAGCGTTCCGAGGTCAGCGCGTAGAGCTGGAGCATCCAACCCCAGGTGCGTGGCGGCACAGGCAGCCGACGGGGCACCACCACCAGCGTCGCCTCGCGGCCGGCGCAGGCCAACCGGTGCCAGCCCAACGGAAGGTCCCCCGGCAGCTCGCTGTCGACCGCCCGGCGGCCGCCGTCCTCAAGGGTGACGACACCCGGGCCGGGCAGTGCCCGGGTCGTGCCGTGGGCGAGCACCACCGTCTCCGGCAGTGCGCCCCGGTCGACCGCACGGGCGGCGGTGAGCGCGTCGGCGATGGCGGCGGGGCTGGTGGCGTCCACACCGAGCAGCCCGAGCACGCCCACGACGGTCTCCGGTGCGACCTCCACACGGCGGTGCCGCCAGTCCTCGTACCAGGTGGACACGCCGTGCGCGTTCGCCAGCGCGGCCAGTCGTCGGTTCATCCCGCCCCCCGCCTCACGACGCGACCTCCGACCACCTTGCCACGACCGGGCGCGCGGCGCAGGACACGGCGAGGTGGGGCCGGCGGACGAACCCGCCGGCCCCACCTCGCTGGACGCTGTCAGTCGTCGAGCGCCCCGGCCGCCCGACCGTCGCGCAGGGTCAGGTTGCGCCCGGTGGCCGGGTCGAACAGGTGAATCTTCTCCAGGTTGAACCAGACCCGTCGCGACTGCCCCTCGGCGACCGCCGACTCCGCGGACAGCCGCGTCACCAGGTTGCCGCCACCTCCGGCGAAGTCGGCGGCACCGGCGTCCGCGGCCAACTCCTCCAACTCGGCAGCGCTGGCCTTCTCGCCCTCCACGGTGAAGTAGACGTACTTGTCCGAGCCCATCGACTCGACGATGTCGACCGGCGCCTCGAACTCCATGCCCCGGCGGCGGGTGTCGTCGTCGACCAGCTCCGCGTCCTCGAAGTGCTCGGGGCGGATGCCGAGGATCAGCTCGCGGGGTGCGTCGGCCGCCTCCAGTTCCCGGCGGACCCGGTCGCCGAGCGGCACGTCACCGAGGGCGGTGTGCAGGCTGCCGTCCTGCACGGCGGCGTGCAGGAAGTTCATCGACGGCGAGCCGATGAACCCGGCGACGAACAGGTTGCGCGGGTGGTCGTACAGCTCCTGTGGTGGCCCGACCTGCTGCACCGCGCCACCGCGCATGATCACCACGCGGTCGCCGAGGGTCATCGCCTCGGTCTGGTCGTGGGTGACGTAGACGGTGGTGGTGCCGAGCTGCTTCTGCAACCGGGACACCACAGTGCGCATCTGCACCCGCAGCTTGGCGTCGAGGTTGGACAGCGGCTCGTCCATCAGGAACGCCTTGGGCTGGCGGACGATCGCACGACCCATCGCGACCCGCTGGCGCTGGCCGCCGGAGAGGTTGGCCGGCTTGCGGTCCAGCAGGGAGGTCAACTCCAGCACCTTCGCCGCCTCGTCGACCTTGGAGTTGATGGTCTCCTTGTCCAGCTTCGCCAGCCGCAGCGGGAACGCCATGTTCTCCCGCACGGTCATGTTCGGGTACAGCGCGTACGACTGGAACACCATGGCGATGTCCCGGTCCCGGGGTGCCTTGTCGTTGACCCGCTGCCCGGCGATGCGCAGCTCACCGGAGCTGATGTCCTCCAACCCGGCGATCATGTTGAGGGTGGTGGACTTTCCGCAGCCCGAGGGGCCGACCAGGATCACGAACTCGCCGTCGGCGATTTCCAGGTCGACGTCCTGCACGGCGACGGTCCCGTCCGGGAAACTCTTGCTCACCTTGTCCAGCACGATGTCAGCCATGACTACTCACCTATCCCTTGACTGCGCCGGAGGTCAGACCGGACACGATGCGGCGCTGGAAGAAGAGAACGAACAGGATGATCGGAACGGTGATCACCACGGCGGCGGCGCAGATCGCCCCGGTGGGGTCCTCGAACTGCGACTCGCCGGTGAAGAACGACAGGGCGACCGGCACCGTACGGGCGCGTTCGGTGGAGGTCAGCGTGATGGCGAAGAGGAAGTCGTTCCAGCAGAAGATGAAGACCAGAATCGCCGTGGTGAACAGCCCGGGCGCGGCCAGCGGGGCGATCACCCGCCGGAACGCCTGCCCCTGCGTGGCGCCGTCCATCTTCGCGGCCTTCTCCAGGTCCCACGGGATCTGCTTGAAGAACGCCGACAGCGTGTAGATCGCCAGCGGCAGCGCGAAGGTGATGTAGGGCAGGATCAGCCCGGGCCAGGTGTCGAAGAGGCCGAGTTGCCGCTCGATCTCGAACAGCGGCGACACCAGCGACACCTGCGGGAACATCGCGATCAGCAGGGAGACGCCGACCAGCAGCTTCTTGCCCGGGAAGTCCAGTCGGCTGATCGCGTACGCGGCCATCGCCCCGAGCACCACCGCGATCAACGTGGCGATCAGCGCGATGCCGATAGAGTTGACCAGGGCCCGGACGAACTGGTCGGTGTCGAAGATGGTCTTGTAGTTGTCCAGCGTCCACTCCCGGGGGATGAACTTCCCGTCGGTGAGGGTGGCCGGCGTCTTGAACGACAGCGACGCGATCCACAGCACCGGGACGAGCGCGAAGACGACCACCAGGACGTCCAGCAGCCCCCAGCGCAGCTTCGCCCGGGTGGTGGTTTCGGTACCGGTGGCCATGTCAGCGCCTCTCCCCGTCGTCGCTGCCGGGGGCAGCGGTGCCGAACAGCTTCACGAAGACGAAGGCGATGATCGCCACGGTGATGAAGATCAGCACCGACATCGTCGAGCCGATGCCGAGGTTGAGACCCCGGATCAGGTTGTTGTAGGCGAGCATCGACACCGAGGACGTCTCGTTGCCGCCGGCGGTCAGCACGAAGATGTTGTCGAAGACCCGGAACGCGTCCAAAGTGCGGAACAGCAGAGCGACCAGGATCGCCGGCTTCATCACCGGCAACATGACCTTGGTGAACTTCTGCCAGGCGGTCGCGCCGTCAGTCGAGGCGGCCTTGAGCAGGTCCTCCGGCACCAGCGCCAGCCCCGCCATCAGCAGCAGCGCCATGAACGGGGTGGTCTTCCAGATCTCCGCCAGCATGATGATCGCCAAGGAGCTGGCCCGCTCGGTGAGCGGTGCGCCGTCGCTGAACAGGTTGGCCAGGTAACCGGTCTCGGGCGTCCAGGCGTACCGCCAGGAGAACGCGGCGACCACGGTGACGATCCCGTAGGGAATGAGCGCCGAGGTCCGGACCAGGCCGCGCCCGATCAGGGTGCGGTGCATGATGATCGCCAGGCCCATGCCGAGCACCAGCTCGACGGCCACGGTGACCACCGTGATCAGCGCGGTCACCCCGAACGCGGTCCACCAGAACTCGTTGGTGAGCACCGTGACGTAGTTCTCCAGCCCGATGAACTCGCGCTGGTCGGGGAAGCGCAGGTCGAAACGCTGCAACGACAACCAGACCGAATAGATGATCGGGTACGCGGTCACCAGGACCATGACCAGCGCGGCGGGTGCGCAGAGGAGCAGACCCAACCGGCGTTCGGCCTTCTTGTTCTCACTCAACGGTCCCTTGCCACGGCCGCCGCGTTGCTTCGGGACGGTGGCGGGCCGGCCGGTGGACCGTTCGGTCTCCTCGGCGGCGACATCGGCGCCGGTCGGTGTGGCGTTGATGCTCACGGCAGCACCCCCTTCGACTGGAGGGCATCGGCGATGGCGCCGCGCAGCTCGTCGGCGGTCTTCTGCGCGTTGATCGCCGACGGCGGCGACAGGACCGCCGACATCACGGTGGAGATGCTCTGGTAGGCGGGGGTCAACGGCCGGGTGGCCGGGTCCTTCAGCTCCTCCAGGATGGTGTCCTTCATCGGGTACGCCTCGGTCATCTCCGGCTCCTCGTACACCGCTTCGATCGTGGGAGGCACACCATCGTTGATGGCGGAGAACTTCTGGTGCTCGGCGCTGCGGATGCACCGGGCCGCCTCGAAGGACATCTCCGGGTGCTTGGAGTAGGAGCTGACCGCCAGGTTGACCCCACCGATGGTGACCTTGCTGGGGGTGCCCTCGTCGATGCCGGGGATCCGCGCCCAGCCGACCTGCTTGGCCAGCTCCGGGTTGGCCTCCTGCATGGCCGGGTAGACGAACGGCCAGTTCACCTGGAACGCGCCCGAGCCGGACTGGAACTCCAACCGGACCGGGTCCTCGGTGGCGTTGCTGAACGACGGCGAGGTCACGCCCGACGTGGCGAACTTCTTCAACTGCTCCAACGCCCGCACCGTGCCGTCGTCCATCACGGCCTGCTTACCGTCGTCGCTGAGGATCTTTCCGCCGGCGCTCTCGGCCAGGGTGTTGTAGAGGACGACCAGACCCTCATACTGGGCGCCCATGGTGAGCACCCGGTACGGCTTGCCCTGGTCCTTGAGCTGCTGGGCCGCGCTGATCATCTGGTCCCAGGTGGTCGGCGGCTGCGGCACGAGGTCCTTGCGGTACCAGAGCAACTGCACGTTGGTGTTCTTCGGTGCCGCGTACAGCTTGTCCTCGTAGCGGGCGGTGTCCAACGGCCCGGCGAGGGTGCCCTGCTCGACCTCGGCCTTGTCCTGGCCGGTCCACTCACGGATCCAGTCGGCGCTGGCGAACTCCTGGGTCCAGGTGACGTCCAGGCCGAGCAGGTCCATGCCGCTGTCCTCGGCGGCCAACCGGCGCACCATCTGCACCCGCTGGTCGTCGGCTTGGCGGGGCAGCACCCGGTAGGCGATCTCGTAGCGCCCCTGGGCCTGCGCGTTGCAGTCGTCGACCACCTTCTGCAGGTTCTGCTCCGGCGGGTAGTACAGGTTGATCGTCGGTGGGCCACCAGCGTCGTCGGCGCCGCACGCGGCCAGCGGTGCGACCAGCGCCATCGTGGCAGCCGCCGCCCCAAGCCGCACAATCGGTCGGCGTCGGTGTCGAGCCGTTTCGGGGTCCGTCATCGCCCTCCCCCTCTCTTCGGCGAAAACCGGGGAGGGGCATCCGTGCCCCGGCGCACGGCGAGACGATCCCGGGCCAGGGAGCTGCGGAAACACCCCGACCCGGATGCTCCGTGCGGCTACTCTGCCCCACCTGCGGAGTCGCGAAACCTGACTGTCACAGCAGGGGTCGGCGCGACGACGTGGCGTCCTCGCCGTGGCGCGGAAGCCGGTGCGTGATCGACTCGACTTCCTGAAAGTCGGGCTGTCACCGTGCCCGGGATGCCCCGCCTTTCAGGAACCCGAGTCGATCACCCGCAACGCGACCAACCGACCACCCCCGGCCTGCCTGCCCCGGACCCGACCAGCCGCCCCACCGGGCGTGATCCACTCGACTTCCTGAAAACTGCGCTAACACCACGCCCGGGAAGCCCCGCCTTTCAGGAACCCGAGTCGATCACGCGCCGGGACCGCCGCCCGGAAGACGGCCGCCCGGAACGGGCCGGCCAGGAAGACGCCGGCCCCGAACACCGCAAGGCCCCGAACCGGCCGGCCCCGACCACCGCAGACCCCGGAACACCGCAGACCCCGGAACACCGCAGACCTCGGAACACGGCCGGCCGCGGAACCGGCAACGTTCAATGTCGAGGTGCCTCCTGCGCGGACAGGTCCGCCCGGACCAGGCATGCTGGGACGGTGATCGCACGCTTCAAGGACCTCTGTCTGGACGCCGCCGACCCGCTCGCCCTGGGCGCCTTCTGGGCCCGGATGCTCGACGGCGACGTGGCCGATGCCGGTGACGACGACACCCGGGTGGACCCGCGCTCGGCGCGCTCGAACGCCGAGTCCATCTGGGTGAACCGGGTGCCCGAGCCGAGGGTCGGCAAGACCCGCGTACACCTGGATCTGCGGTTGGCCGACGCGGACCCGGCGGCGCTGCTCGCGGACGGCGCCCGACTGGTCCGCGAGCCGAGCGGCGAGGCGACCTGGTGGGTGCTGGAAGACCCGGAGGGCAACCCGTTCTGCGCGTTCCCGGCCCGCGACGGCACCCGGCCGGGTCCGTTCGAGCTGGTCGTCGACTCGACCGATCCGGCCGCGCAGGCAACCTGGTGGGCGGGGGTCCTCGGCGGCACCGTCGAGGACGAGGGAACCCACGCGTCGGTGGTCGGCGCGTCCGGGTTCCCCTGGGACTACTGGGTGTTCGACGGGGTGCCCGAGCCCAAGACGGTCAAGAACCGGCTGCACTGGGACGTCGACCTGGTCGACCCGGAGCCGACCGCGCTGCTGGCCGCGGGTGCGGCCCTGCTGCGGGAGCCGGTCGACAAGGCCCACAACTGGTGGGTGCTAACCGACCCCGAGGGCAACGAGTTCTGTGCCTTCGCGCCGCGCTCAACCGGGTGAACGACCGACTACCGAGCGCGGGCGACGTCAGCTAGCGTTTTCCTAGCGCCGCAGCCGGCGCGTTCGCCGCCGCCGTCGACACGCCTCCGGCCGACCCCCAGCCTGCCCGATCGGTTGGTAATCGCGGGAACGTCCCACCGCCGCTGCCCCGGTTCGGCAGGATCGTCCCAACGAGGAGGTGCCGTCGTGCAGGACACCCGCGCTCTCGCCCTGACGTTCGAGGTGAGCGGCCTGCCACCGGTCAAGACCGAAGCGTTGTCCATCTTCGCCGCCGGGCACCGGCAGGCGACGAGGGTCCGCACCCTGCTCCAGGCCGCACTCACCGCGGCCCAGCGCACCGGCTGGACGCCGTTGCCCGGGCCGATCGAGGTGGACCTGGTCCTGCGCTGCCCGCCCGGGCACCGTACGGCCGACGCCAGCACCCTGCTCGGCGGCGTCTGCGCCGTCTTGCAGGACAAGAAGCGGGTGTCGTCCATCGGCCTCACCCACCTCGGCGTCCTGGTGGACGTCGCCCTCTACGCCGACGACCGGCAGATCCGCCGATTGTCGTACCACGAGGAGCCGGCGGAGGACTTTTCGTACCAGGTGCGGGTCGCCGCCGTACCGACCGGGGTTTGACCGACGTCCGCGGTGGGGTACCGCGGACGCCGACGAAGGGAGCACCGATGTCGGAGCCACATGTCACGCTCGACCCCCGCGGGCTCGACCCTGTGCAGCAGAAGCTGCGGGGCCCGCTGGAGGACCAGCTGACCTCGGCGCTTCAGGCGGCCATCGACCGGATCCGCGGCGGTTACGCCGGTGAGCCGGTCGAGCAGGTCTGCCAGCGACTGTTGGAGGAGACCCGCTCCGGGTTGCATCCCGACATCGCGGCCGGGTTCAACCCGGACATGGACGAGTTCTGCCGGGTGGCGGTGGCGATCGTCCGGGGAGGCGAGGTTTCCTGAGCTGGTGCGTCGCGACGCGATGATGGTCGGCGGACCGGCCACGAAACCCTCTCTCGACCCCGGAGCGGGGTTCTGTCGGCACGAGGGCCGCCCGGCGCCGCGGCGCGGGCGACCCCGTCGGGAGGCGGTGGACCTCAGTAGCGGCCGAGCTCGGCGTAGGGGCTGAGCACGATGCGCGGCGACAGCGTCGGGTCCAGCCAGCTCAGCACGTCGACCAGGTTGTCGTGGGAGAGGGACACGCAGCCGGCGGTGGCGTTGCCGGCGCTGGTGCTGAACTGGTGCAGGAAGATGCCGCTGCCCGCGTTCGGCACCGGCTTCGCCACGTTCGGCACCATGTTGTAGGTGATCACCGCGAAGTGGGTGTACGCCGGCACCTCCGTCCACAGCGCCTCACTGGCCCCGCCGGGGTTGGTCGAGGTGTGCTGGAAGGAGTTGTACTGCGCGGACGCCGGGTTCTCGTTCCACCAGTCGCCACTGACCAGACGGTGGTACGGGTAGCGGACGCCCGGGTTCGCGGCGATGCCGTACATGGTCGGGCCGATGGAGTAGACCCCGGTGGGCGTGGTCGGCACACCCTCGACGTGGTTGTCGCTGAAGCCCTTCGAGCCGATCCGGGCGGGCAACGACGCCGAGGCGGGCTGCCAGCGGCCCCTGACCTTCACGTACGCCTCCAGGGTGGCGTAGGTGGTGGTGTAGCTGGTGGAGCCGACGACGATGACCTGCTTCGTCTGCGCCGGCAGGGTGGTCAGCCGGGCGGCCAGGTTACGGCGCGGCACGGTCGGCCTGGTGGAGTGCGGAACCGGCGCCGTGCCCCAGGCCGGCGGCGGCCGGGTCGCGCCGAGCGCGGGAGCCGTCGGGGCGAGCACGGCCGGTGCCGCCAGGCCCACAGCAGTGCCGAGCAGGAGGGATCTACGCTTCATTCCGTCATCCTGACAGTCGGCCGGCTCACGGTCTGCCCCGCTCACCGGGGATGATCGATTCGTGGGCCGGATCAGGACCGGGTCCGCAACTACCCGGCCCTGACCCCCGGCTGTCCGGCAGAGGAGCGGACAGCTACGGCGCCCCGCCGCTCGGGCGTGGCACGGGGCCATGCGCTGCAACGGGGATAGCCGGCCGCTCTGCACTCAGCTCCACGGTGCCCACCCGCCGAACGCCGGTGCGCCCCCGACACACCTCGAAGGGTCGTGAGCGCGGGCCCAGGCTAGGCGGGGCCGCGACGGCCGGACAAGCCGTGCCGGGCGACCCGGTGCGTGACTGACCCCAGGGTGAAAAACCGGCATGTGGGCGTAACGCGATCATGATCTCGAACGCTGTTCGGCTTCGGTGGGGTCAGAAGTGCCGCAGCAGGTCGCGGAACGACGCCAGCCGCAGGACGCCGGTGTCGGTCGGGTCCAGTTCGTCGTCCTCCAGCACCCAGGTGTTCTCGTTCGGGATGAACACCGCGTTCAGCCCGGCAGCCCGTGCCGGCAGGATGTCCGACTTCGGGGAGTTGCCGATCATCCAGGCACCGGACGGGTCGAAGCCGTGCTCCCGCACCAGCCACCGGTAGGTCTCGACGTTCTTCTCGGCGACGATGTGCGCGGCCCGGAAGTGGTGCAGCAGGCCACAGGCGTCGAGTTTGCGCTGCTGCTCCGCCTGATCCCCCTTGGTCAGCAGCAGCAGCTCGTGCCGGACGGCCAGCTCGTCGAGCGCCTCGGCCACGCCGGGCATCAGCTCCACCCGGTGTTCGACGAGTGCCACGGCCAGCCGGTCGATCTCCTGACGCTCGAACTCGGTCGCCGGGCGTTCGCGCAGCCGCTCCAGGCACTCCGCCAGACTGCGCAGGAACACCTTGCTGCCGTAGCCGTGCGCCACCGCGTTGGCTCGCTCGATGTCGTCGAGAACGGCCCGCAACTCGGCCCGGTCCAGGGTGGGGTGGTCCAGCCAGGCCAGGAAGTCGTCGATCACCCGCTCGAAGACGACGTTGTTCTCCCACAACGTGTCGTCCGCATCGAAGATCAGCACTTTCGCCTGCCGCCGCGCCGTCGCGTCCACCGTCATGCCGCCAGCTCCTCGTGATCAACTCCTCCGACGATCGGGGACTTTAGGGCATATCGTCCGTCGTACCCAACGACTTTCCGCCCACCGGTCGGGGCCACCGCAGCAACCGTTCCGCGATCATCGTCTCCCGCTCCTCCTGCGCGTCGGGGCGCAGTCGCCCACCCCTGGTCAGCATCACCACGCCGTGCAGCAGGCTCCAGCCCATCTCGGCCAGCACGTCCGGGTCACGCCCCTCGGCCAGCGGGGTCAGGGCCGCCCGCAGCTCGGCGAAGACCGCCCGGGGCGCGGCCGGCACGCCATCGACGCCGAGGGCCAGGTCGGGGGTCAGCGCGAGCATCGCGTCGTAGACCTCGGGATTCGTGTACGCGAAGTCGAGGTACGCGCTCGCCACCGCCGGCCAGGCCCCCTCGGGACCCTCGACGGCTTCCGCGTGCGCCTCCGCCAGGTCGGCGGCCAGGTCGGCGAAGGCGCACACGGCGACGGCGGCGAGCAACGCCTCCAGATCCGCGAAGTGCCGGTAGAGGTCACCGACGTCGACCTCGGCCCGCTCGGCCAACCGTCGGGTGGTCACCCCCGCCCAGCCCTCCGCCTCGGCCAGCTCTCGCGCGACCGCGACGATGAGGTCGCGCCGGTCCTGTTCGGTGGCCTTCTCGGCAGGTCCGGGCACGCCCACGAGCGTAAGGGCGCACACCTCCCGTAGCTGCCCGGTGACGGATTGGTGACTGTCGGGGATGGAAAGCCCCTGCGGGCGGTCCCTTTCGCCACGCGCCACAGCCGACCCCTTGCTCGTTAGGCGAGGAGATCCCCGGGACGGGAGGGCAACCCGGACCGAGGGGCGCGGCTCACCGACGCAGGGCGTTCTCACTCTGCATGTGCGACAACTTCTCCGGATTACGCACGGCGTAGAGCCCGCTGACGAGGCCGTCGTCGATACGCAGCGCCACGACCGTGTCGATCTCGCCGTCAGACCGGAACACCAGCGCCGGGAAACCATTCACCTGGGCCGGGTGCAGCGACATGGCAGCGGCCTGGAACTGCCTGCTGGCCAACAGGCGGGCCACCTTGTCAGCCCCGGCGACCGGCCGCAGCAGCGCCTGTCTGATACCGCCGCCGTCGCCCACGAGCACGACATCCGGCGCGAGGACGTCGAGCAGGCCCTGCACGTCGCCGGTCTCGATCGCCCGCTGGAACGCGTGAGCACACGCCGGGTGTCGGCCGCCGAAACCACCCCCCGGGGTCGGCGCGCGGCGACATGCGCCCGCGCCCGGTGGGCGATCTGGCGGACCGCGGCCGGGCTCTTGTCGACCGCTTGGGCGATCTCGTCGTAGGCCAGGTCGAAGACCTCACGGAGTACGAACACCGCCCGCTCGATCGGTGCGAGCGTCTCCAGCACCAGCATCATGGCCATCGAGACGCTCTCGGCCAGTTCGACGTCGTCGGCGACGTCGGGCGCGGTCAGCAGCGGCTCGGGCAACCACGAGCCGACGTAGGACTCCCTGCGCCTGCCGACCGTCCGCAGCCGGTTGAGCGACTGGCGGGTGGTGATCCGGACCAGGTAGGCGCGCTGATCCCGCACCGTCGCGAGGTCGGCGTCCGCCCACCGCAGCCAGGTTTCCTGGAGTACGTCCTCAGCGTCGGCGGCCGAGCCGAGCATCTCGTAGGCGACTGTGAAGAGCAGGTTCCGGTGTGCGACGAACGCGTCGACAGCAGGGCCGCCCTCACTCATCATTTCTCCCCTGGCTTCCATGCCGCCTCCAGTCTCGTCGATCTCGGCTGCGCCGCCCACAGGACACCGCTCCCCCACCTGGTGTGACACCGCTGCGCCGTGCGCCACGTCACGTGTCGAGCCGTCACAGCGAGCGGGCCGGCGGTGTCTCGTGTTCGACCCGACGCGGAAGGAAGATCATGAACCTGGCTCTGTGGATCGCGGCCGGACTGTTGGCCGCAGTCGCCCTGGCCGGCGGCATCACCAAGACGTTCGTACCTAAGGAGAAGCTGGCCCGGGCCAATGGTGGAGGGTGGACGGAGACCGCGAGTGTCGGCTTCGTCAAGACCCTCGGAGTCCTCGAAATCCTGGCCGCTGTCGGTCTGATCCTGCCCGCCGTGCTGGACATCGCACCGGTGCTGGTGCCGGTGACCGCCGTCTGCTGGGTGCTGCTGATGATCGGCGCGATGATCACCCACCTGCGTCACAACGAGGCGAAGTTCATCGCGCTGAATCTGTTCTACCTCGCCCTGGCCGCCTTCGTGGCCTGGGGCCGACTGGGACCCGAGCCCTTTTAACGGAATGACCTGGCCCGGGAGAACCTGTGATGATCGGGGTCGTGTCCGTTCCCGCCCGTCAGATCCGTGCCCGTTTCTCAGCCGACACGATCACCGTCTACCAGGCGTATCCCCCGGAGATCGCGCTGCCGGCGGTGACTGCTGGCGGCTTCGTGGCGCCTTTCAAGCGGGATCGCATGACCTGGATCAAGCCGTCCTTCCTGTGGATGATGTACCGCTGCGGCTGGGCCACGAAGCCGGGGCAGGAACGCGTGCTGGCCCTGGACATCACTCGGGAGGGCTTCGAGTGGGCACTGGAGCGAGCCTGCCTGAGTCATTTCGACCGCAGGCTGCACGCGGACAAGGCCACCTGGTCGCGGCATCTGAAGGCCAGCCCGGTGCGGGTGCAGTGGGATCCGGAACGGACACTGCGTCTGAGCGCGCTGCCGTACCGTTCGCTACAGGTCGGCCTGTCCGGCGAGGCTGTCGACCGGTATGTCGACGACTGGATCGTCGCGGTCACCGACATCACTCCCACCGTCCACCGCATCCGCGAGCTGCTCGTCGTCAACGATGAGCCAGCGGCGGCAGCGCTGCTTCCCGCCGAAAAGGTCTACCCACTGCCGGGGCGGATCGGCGCCCGGGTGGACGCCAGCCAGGACGCCGCCGCGGAGACCTGAGCCTCAGACGTCCGCTCTTGTCTCGCTACCCTGGCGGCATGACGCCGCGGACCGCGCCGAGGAGACGCCGTACGAAGCACCTCCTCGTGGCCGTGTCCGTCACGGTGGGCCTGCTGTCGTGTCTGTGGGTTCTGGGGTTCCTGTCGTTGCGGGTGCTCGGCACCGAGGGAGCGTTACCGCCGGATTCACGGATACCGAAGGTGCCGTCCGGGGCGAGCGTCATCGACGAAGGCATGGAATGCGCCTCCGGTGGATGCTGGCGGCAGATCACCGTGGCGCCCGCGGCGGGGCAGACCCCGGAGGACCTGGCACACGAGATGGGCCTCACCGAGGAGCAGAGCCTGTCTCCGACGTTGTTCGACCCCGGGTTCGTCTACGTGGGAGCCCGCGCCAAGGAGGGCAAGCTGATCATCCACGTCGGCTATCGATGAGCCTGCGGGGGTGAGTGGGGGTCAGCGGTCGAGCAGTGTCTTGATGCCGTGGGTTTCGAGCAACGTGGGCAGCGGGTCCGCGAGGTGCCGACGCCTGGGGCGCCAGATGCGCCCGACGTTGATCGACGCGTTGGGCCCCGGCACGTCGTAGGGACCGCCTCGGGGATAGACCGACAGGCTGCTCCCCCACATCCCCGCGTCCACCCAGCCCATGCGTTCGATCTCATCCCAGGCGTACGAGCGGCGCAGGCCACCGCGATCGCGGACCAGCAGCCCCAGGTCGTCAGCGAACACCGCGTTTCGCCACCGGGTGAAGGCGAGGATGATCGAAGCCACGCCGAACATCAGCGCGGTCCAGTTGACCACTTCGAAGAGCACCCCGACGACGATCATCACGACCAGGGCCGCGCTCGGGATCGCGATGGCGGGCCAGGCCCGGGACTGCCCGAGGACGTGGACCTCACCCACCGGTTTCACCGACTCCCCCACAGCCGATGACGATAGTGAAGGAAGCGCATATTCGCGCCGTGAGCGGGCCGCAACAACTTCCGCGGTATCCGGCGGCATGGATTGCCCGGTTTTCAGGAAATCGAGTCGATCACCGGCCCCACGACCCCACCACCCCACCGCCCCACCGCCCCACCGCCGCGACCATTCCAAAATGTGGCAGGGCTCGGGCGTACCTGCAAGATCGGCGCACTTTCCCTGATGTTGCTGCCTCCGGCGGCCCCGAGACAGCAACATCAGAGAAGTTGCGCGGATCTTGCGGACGGGCGGGCGGGCGCGGCACGGCGGGTCAGCGGCGCAGGGTGAGGATCAGGTCGGCGACCAGTGCTGTCCAGCCGGTCTGGTGCCAGGCGCCCAGACCGGCACCGTTGTCGCCGTGGAAATACTCGGGAAACGCCACCAGGTCCCGCCAGTCGGGGTGGGTCTGGAAGAGCTGGCACGCGCCGTAGATGGGCCGCCGCCCCCAGTCGTCCTGGGTGAAGAGCGAGATCAGCCGGGCGGAGAGGTCGTCGGCGATCTCGTCCAGAGTCCGCTTCACCCCGGAGCGGGTCGGGTACTCCACCTGGAGGTCGTCGCCGAAGAACGCGGCGTAGTCGCGCAGCGCGCTGATCAGCAGGAAGTTCGTCGGCATCCAGATCGGCCCACGCCAGTTCGAGTTGCCGCCGAACAGGCCGCTGGTTGACTCGGCCGGTTCGTAGCCGACGGAGAACTCCTGCCCGCCGAGGCTGACCGAGAATGGCTTGTCCAGGTGCGCGCGGGACAGCGTACGCAGGCCGAAGTCGGAGAGGAACTCGTCGGGGTCCAGCATCCGGGCGAGCAGCCGGACCACCTGCTCCGGGCCCACCATGGACAGCAGCCGCTGCTGCCGGCCGTCGGGGCCGAGCCTGCGGGTGCCGATCACCTGGGCGTACTCCGGGCGGTTGGTGAGGAACCAGCGTAACCGCGCACCCAGCTCCGGCAGGCGGTGCAGGGTCTTCGCGGTGAGCCGGGTGGTGGCGGCCAACGGCAGCAGCCCGACCACCGAACGGACCTTCAGCGGCACCTTCGTGCCGTCGGCGAGGCGCAGCACGTCGTAGAAGAAGGCGTCCTCGTCGTCCCACAGTCCCTGCTCGTACGCGGCTGCGGCGATGTACGCGAAGTGCTCGAAGAACTTGGTGGCGGTGTCCACCCAGGTCCGGTCGTGTTCGGCGAGGACGATGGCCATGTCCAGCAGGTTGAGCGCGTACATGGCCATCCAGCCGGTGCCGTCGGACTGCTCCAGCACACCGGCCACCGGCAGCGCCGCCGAGCGGTCGAACGGCCCGACGTTGTCCAGACCGAGGAAGCCGCCCTCGAAGACGTTGTTGCCTCCGGTGTCCTTGCGGTTGACCCACCAGGTGAAGTTGAGCAGCAGCTTGTGCATCACCCGGGCCAGGAAGTCGTAGTCCCGGCCGCCGTCGATCTCGAACACCTTCAGCGCCGCCCACGCGTGCACCGGCGGGTTCACGTCGCCGAACGCCCACTCGTACGCCGGGATCTGCCCGTTGGGGTGCAGGTACCACTCGCGGAGCAGGAGCAGCAGTTGTTCCTTGGCGAAGCCCGGGTCGACCCGGGCGATGCTCACGCAGTGGAAGGCGAGGTCCCAGGCCGCGTACCACGGGTATTCCCAGGGGTCTGGCATGGAGATGACGTCGAAGCTGGTCATGTGCCACCAGGCGCTGTTACGCCCGTGCCGGCGTCCGGCCGGCGGCGGCGTGGAGCCCGGGTCGCCTTCGAGCCAGCGTTTGACGTCGAAGTGGTAGAACTGCTTGCCCCACATCAGCCCGGCGATGGCCTGCCGTGCCACCAGCGCCTCGTCGGGGGTGGCGGCGGGTGGGATCACCCCGGCGAAGAACCGGTTCGCCTCGGCCCGCCGCGCCCAGACCACGGCCTCGAAGCCGTCACTGAGGTCGGCCGGGGGCGGCGGCGCGGCGGCCGGTGGTGACGCGGTGCGGGACAGCCGCAGCCGGATCTGGCGTTGCCCGCCGGCCGGCACGTCGAGCACGTAGTGCAGCGCGCCCTTGGTGCCCTCCCGCGCGGGGTTGACAGTGGCCGCGCCGTTGACGACGTGGTCGTTGATGCCGTCCTTCGGGTACGGCGAGCGGCCGGGCAGGCCCCAGAGCCGTTCGGCGTTGGTGTCGTTGTCACAGAGCAGCGGCACCGGCCCGCCGTCGCCCTCCAGCAGCAGTTGGCCGAGCACCCGGTGCTCGCCGACGAGCCGGGTGCCCTGGCCGGTCAGTCGCGGGATCCGGTCGCCGCCGGGCAGGCCCCAGGCCCAGGTGTTGCGGAACCACAGGGTGGGCAGCACGTGCAGGGTCGCCGCCCGGTCGCCCCGGTTGGCGACGGTCACCACCATGCAGAGGTCGGTCGGGGACGCCTTGGCGTAGTCGACGGTCACCGCCCAGTACCGGTCGTCGTCGAAGATCCCCGTGTCCACCAGCTCGTACTCGGTGTCGTCGCGGCCGCGCAACGCGTTCACCGCGACGAGTTCGTCGTACGGGAAGGCGGCCTGGGGGTAGTGGTAGCGCCAGCGCATCCAGGAGTGGGTGGGCGTGGAGTCCTCGTACCACCAGTACTCCTTGACGTCCTCGCCGTGGTTGCCGCCGTCGCCGCCGAGGCCGAACATCCGCTCCTTGAGGATCGGGTCCTTGCCGTTCCACAGCGCGAGGGCGAAGGCGAAGGTCTGTCGTTCGTCGCAGACGCCGGCCATCCCGTCTTCATTCCACCGGTAGGCTCTGGACCGCGCGTGGTCATGCGGGAAGTAGTCCCAGGCCGTACCGTGCTCGCTGTAGTCCTCCCGTACCGTCCCCCACGCCCGTTCGGACAGATAGGGACCCCATGCGCGCCAGTCCTGCTCCCCCGAGTCGGCCTGGGCGAGCCGGAGCCGCTCAGCGTCGGGTGGCGAGGCGTCGGAGGACGATCGGTCAGTGATCACGTGCACATCTTTGACGTCGCCGCGGTACTTGACCACAGCGGCCATTCTCGTCGTGGTGTGTTACACCTCGTGGCAGGTGGAGGAAAGTTGATCGACATGCGCTTCGGCCCCCAGGTCTGCGGCGATCTGACCAGCGCCGCGAGCCGGGAGTGGCTGGTCCCCGACGGCCTCGGCGGATATGCGATGGGCACCGTCGGCGGGCTCCGGACGCGCCGCTACCACGGTCTGCTGGTGGTTCCCGGCGAAACTCCGGCCTCCCGCCAGGTGGGACTGGTCAGTCTCGACCCGGCGGTCACGCTGCCGTCCGGCGCGCGGGTGCGGCTCGGCGCGCACGAGTGGTCCTCCGGCGTCGTGGACCCGCGCGGTTTCGAGTTGCTGGAGCGCTTCGACCTGGTCGACGGGCTGCCCCGGTGGCGGTGGCGGATCGGCGCGGTGGTGATCGAACGGGAGCTGGCCATGCTGCCCGGCCGCTCCTGCGTGGCGGTGGTGCACCGGCTGGTCGCGGGCGGGCCCGTTCGGCTGGAGTTGTCGGCCGCCTGCACGTGGCGGGACGCGCACGGCGAACGGCGGGCCGACGGCCCGACCCCGCAGGTCGAGGCGGTGGCCGACGGCGCTGTGGTCGAGGGCGCGTACCGACTGGCCGGCCCGGGCTGGGCGCCCGAGGGGCAGTGGTGGTTGGGCGTGCACCACCGCGAGGAGGCCAACCGTGGTCTGAACGCGGACGAGGACCTCTGGTACGCGGGACGCTTCGTCGGCGAGCTGGAACGCCCCGGCGACACGGTGTCGGTGCGGGCCTGGGCCGGTCGACTCGACGAGGAGCCGCCGCCGGCCGCCGAGATCGTGGAGGCGGCCCGACGGCGCAACCGGCAGGTGGTGGCGGCGGCGAAGCCGGCCGACGACGTGGACGCCACCCTCACGCTGGCCGCCGACGCGTTCGTGGTGCGGCCCGGGGGCAGGTCCGTCGACGTGGTCGCCGGCTACCCGTGGTTCGGGGCGTGGTCCCGGGACACGATGATCTCGTACGAGGGGTTGTTCCTCTGCACGGCTCGCGCCGACGAGGGCCGGGAGCTGCTGCGGGCGTACGCGGCGACGCTGTCCGAGGGGATGCTCGCCAACACGGCCGACACCGGTCGGGTGGAGTACAACACCGTCGACGGCACGCTGTGGTTCCTGCACGCGGTGAGCCAGCACGTCACCGTCACCGGTGACACCGACCTCGGTGACGAGTTGCTGCCCGCGCTGCGTGCCGTGATCGACGCCCACGTGGCGGGCACCCGGTACGGGATCTCCGTCGACCCGGCCGACGGGCTGCTCGCCCAGGGTGCCCCCGGCACCGCGCTCACCTGGATGGACGCCCGGGTCTACGGGGTGCCGGTCACTCCGCGTACCGGCAAGCCGGTCGAGGTCAACGCGTTGTGGATCAACGGGCTGGCCGGGCTCGCGGAGCTGACCGAGTTGGCCGGGCAGGACGCCGACGAGCTGTGGCGACGGCACGGGCAGGCGACCGCCTCGTTCCGGGAGCGTTTTCCGTCGCCGACCGGCTGGCTGCACGACGTGCTGGACGCGCCCGCGCCGGCGTACCCGCTCGGTGGGGCCGCCCTGCACGACGACGACGCGCTGCGCCCCAACCAACTGCTGGCCTGGTCGTTGCCGTACGCCCCGATGGAGCCGGACGAGGCGACGCTGCGCCGCGTCGGAAACGGTCTGCTCACGCCGCTCGGGCCGCGCAGCCTGGCCCCGGATTCGGCGGAGTTCGTGGGCCGGCACCGGGGTGGTCCCGCCGAGCGCGACGGTGGCTACCACCAGGGCACGGTCTGGCCGTGGCTGCTCGGGCCGTACGTGGACGCGTGCCGCCGGAGCAAGATGTCGGTCGATGACGTATTCATCGGCATTGAGGCTCATCTGACCGAATATGGGCTAGGCTCGGTAAGCGAGACGGCCGACGGCCTCGCGCCGCACGCCGCGACCGGCTGCCCATTCCAGGCGTGGTCGGTGGCCGAGCTGCTGCGGGTACGCCGAAAGGGCCAGTAGCGCTTTACACGACCGCAACGGTGGTGTCTCCGCTGGTTATCTCGATCCCGGCAGGATTGGCCCCGATCCAGACGCGACGGCGACATCGACTCCGGTGTCGGTCGGCGCGCGCCCGGGGACAACTCAAAGGGGGCCGCATGTCACCCGACGCCCACGTGATCGACATCCACGCCGCCCGGCAACTGCGGGTGCTGATGCTGTCCTGGGAGTACCCGCCGGTGCTCGTCGGCGGCCTCGGCCGACACGTGCACGCGCTCTCCGTCGCCCTCGCCGCCGCCGGCCACGAGGTCACCGTCGTCACCCGTCATGCCGACGGCGCGCCCCTGGAGGAGTACGCCGACGGCGTGCGCATCCTGCGCGCCCCCGAGGACCCGGTCGCCTTCCCCCTCGCCACCGGCTCGCTGCTGGCCTGGACGATGGCCTTCAACCACACCCTGACCCGCACCGCCCTGCGCGCCACCGAAGCCGGCTCGTACGACGTCATCCACGCCCACGACTGGCTCGTCGCCCACACCGCCATCACCCTGGCCGAGCACCTGGACCTGCCACTGGTCACCACCATCCACGCCACCGAGGCCGGCCGACACCAGGGCTGGCTCCCGGAGGAGATGAACCGCACCATCCACGGCGTCGAGCACTGGCTCAGCGGCTCCTCCATCCGGGTGATCACCTGCTCGGGGTACATGCGCGACCAGGTCACCGCGCTGTTCGACGTACCGACCGCGCAGGTCGACGTGGTGCCCAACGGGGTCGACGACCGGGCCTGGCGGGCCCGGCCGAGGGCGGTCGCGTCGGCCCGCGCACGGTTCGCCGGGGACGGCCCGCTGGTCGGGTACGCCGGGCGGCTGGTCTACGAGAAGGGCGTCCAACACCTGGTGCACGCGGTGCCCCGGCTCCGCGAGCGGCACCCGGGCCTGCGGGTGGTGATCGCCGGCGACGGCCCGTACCGCGCCGAGTTGGAGGCGGAGGCCCGGCGGCTGGCGCTCAACTCGACCGTACGGTTCACCGGTTTCCTCGACTCCACCCAGTTGCCGGCGATGCTCGGTGCCACCGACGCGACAGTGGTGCCCAGCCTCTACGAGCCGTTCGGCATGGTGGCGCTGGAGGCAGCAGCCGCCGGGGCGCCCCTCGCCGTGGCCCGCACCGGCGGTCTCGCCGAGATCGTCGAGCCCGGTGTCACCGGGGTGACGTTCCCGCACAGCGACCCGGACGCGCTCGCCGGAGCGGTCGGTCAACTACTCGGCGACGAGGTCTTCGCCCGGCGGGTGGCCCGCCGGGCCCGCACCATGGTCGGCGAGCGCTACGGGTGGGCCACCATCGCGGCCCGTACGGCTGCCAGCTACACAGCCGCACGCAGGGAACACGGCCCGTTGCAGGCACGCCGGGCGGCAGCCCAACTGGCCGGTGGACGCACCCGGATCGCCATCCCCGAGGGCAACCTTCTGGCGCGCGACGGCCACGCCGCCTGCTGAGCCGAGTCGGACGACTGATTGGTGACTTCCGATCCGCTGGTTAGGGTGTAGCCCGGACAGCGGCTGAGGAGGTGCGTGCGCAGGTGCTGATCGCGGATCGGTACCGGCTGCTCGACCTGGTGGGTCGCGGGGGCATGGGCCGGGTGTGGCGTGCCCGCGACGAGATGCTGCATCGCGAGGTCGCGGTCAAGGAGATCGTGCCGCCCAGTTGGCTGGCCGATCGCGAACGGGACGAGTTGCGCTCGCGCACCCTGCGGGAGGCGCGCGCCGCGGCTCGACTCAACCACCCCGCCGTGGTCCGGCTCTACGACGTCGTCGCGGTCGGCGGCAGCCCATGGATCGTGATGGAGTACGTCCCGTCCCGCACCCTTGCGGACGTGGTGGACGCCGAGGGGCCGCTGGAGCCGGCCCACGCGGCCCGGATCGGCCTGGCCGTGCTCGACGCGCTGCACGCCGCGCACACCGCCGGGGTGCTGCACCGCGACATCAAACCGCAGAACGTGCTCGTGGCGCACGACGGTCGGGTGATGCTCACCGACTTCGGGCTGGCCACCTTCGACGGCGGCGACAGTGCGATGACCCGCCCCGGCCTGGTCCTCGGCTCCCCGCAGTACGTGGCCCCGGAGCGTGCCGCCGAGGGAGTGTCCACGGTGGCCGCGGACCTGTGGTCGCTCGGTGCGACCCTGCACGCCGCGGTGGAGGGCCGCTCCCCGTACGCCCGCAGCACGGCCATGGCCACCCTGAGCGCGCTGGCCGCCGGACCGCCGGACCCGGCTCCACACGCCGGGCAGCTCGCGCCGGTCCTCGCCGGGTTGCTGCGTCGCGACCCGCGCGACCGCCTCGACCACGACGCGGCCCGTCGGCTGCTCACCGCCGCGGCGACCGGGCGCACCGAACCGACCGCAGAAGGGTCGACAGGCTCCGGCGACCGGGCCCTGAACGCGCCGGCTGACACGCCACCGGCCTCCACCCCACCGGCTCGGCGGCGCACCGTCCGCCGGGCGGCGTTGATCGCCGTGGCGCTGGTGGTGGCCGCCGCCGCCGGCGTGGGCACCGCGATGGCTGTCACCGGTGACGGGCCCAGGGACACTGCCGGCCGGCCCACCGCACGGCCACCGGACGGTGGTGGCGGGCCGGGCCCCGGTTACGTCCCCGACCGCGCCGGCCCACCGCCGGGAGGCCGGAACTTTCCTCCGCCACCCTTCCCGTGTGTCCGCCCGGAGGCGGCCGGTGCGCCGGTGCTGGCCGGCGCCCCCGTGGCGGGCGAACGGTTCCGCCCGCCATCCGGCTGGGTCTGGCACGCCGACACCATCGGGTTCCGGGTTGCGGTGCCGGCTACCTGGTACTACTCCCGCGAGGGCGCGGTGGCCTGCTTCCAGGACCCGAGGACCGGCCGGGCCTTCAGCGTCGCCAGCGGCGACGACACCGACCCGCTGGTCCGACTCCGCACGGTCCGCGACGCGGCGGCCCAGGCCGGTGCCCTGCCGGGGTACGACGAGATCCGGCTCGCCGCGGCCGACGGTGGGGCGGAGTGGGAGTGCCGCTGGCAGGCCCCGTACGGCGCATGGCTGCACGCCCGGCAACAGGTCGTCGGCGCGGGTCGCTGGACGCTGGCCTGGATCACCGACGACAGGGACTGGACCACGGCCGGCGCAGACTGGACGGCAGTGCGAAACAGTTTCCGACCACCCCCCTGACCTGCACCGTATGGTCATGATCCGGACTACCGTCCGGCGTGGATCGAGGCCGCTCAGCGGATGAAAAGAGCGGGCACGGTAGCTATCGTGTAACCCGGGGTGACCGAGGGGGAGCGACCGTGCAGCAGTTGCTGATCGCGGGTCGGTACCGGCTGCTCGACCTGGTCGGCACCGGCGGAATGGGCCGGGTGTGGCTTGCTCGCGATGAGATGCTGCATCGCGACGTGGCGGTGAAGGAGGTCGTGCCACCGTCCTGGCTGGCCGAGGCCGAGCGCGCGGAGCTGCGACTACGGACGCTGCGCGAGGCGCGCACCGCCGCGCGGCTCAACCACCCCAACGTGGTCCGCATCTACGACGTGGTGCACGACCGGGAGAGCCCCTGGATCGTGATGGAGTACGTGCAGTCCCGGTCGGTGCAGCAGATCATCAGCGCCGAGGGGCCACTGAGCCCGCAGCGCACCGCCCGGATCGGGCTGGCGGTGCTGGCCGCGTTGCGGGCCGCGCACACCGCCGGGGTGCTGCACCGCGACGTGAAGCCGCACAACGTGCTGGTGGCCGACGACGGCCGGGTGGTGCTCACCGACTTCGGGCTGGCCACCTTCGACGGTGGTGAGGGTGCGATGACCGGGCCGGGCACCGTGCTCGGCTCACCGCAGTTCGTCGCCCCCGAGCGGGCCCGCGAAGGCGTGTCGGATCCACGCACCGACCTGTGGTCGCTGGGCGCGACGCTCTACGCGACGGTCGAGGGCCAGTCCCCGTACGCCCGGTCGAGCGCGATGGCGACGCTCAGCGCGCTGGCCACCGAGCCGCCGGACCCGATGCGGCGGGCCGGGCCGTTGCGTCCCGTGCTCATCGGTCTGTTGCAACGCGATCCCTGGCGGCGGTTGACCGCCGCGGAGGCGGAGGCCCTGCTGCGGCAGGCGGCGGCGGAGCCCGACCAGCCGGCCGCGCCGCCGATGTCCTCGGCGGTGGCGGCGCTGCGGAGCGCGGGCCGTACCAGGTCGCCCGCCCCGGTGGACACGGCCGGTCCGCCCGACCATCCGCCGACGTCGGCCGATCGGCCGGCGAGCCGCCCCCGTAGACGCCGACGACGCCTGATCGCTCTCGGCGGCGTGGTCACCGCTCTCCTCGTCGCCGGCGGCGTCACTGTGGGTCTGGTCTACCGCAACGACGGGCGGACGCCGCCGTCCGGTTCCGGTGGGGGCGCGTCGAGCGCCCGGCCGGCCGCGTTCGCCTGCGCGAGCCCACCGCCACCGCCGCCGACGTCCACTCCGGTGGCGTCGGTCGCGCCGCCGACCGAGGCACGGTACCGGCTACGCGACGGCTGGACCTGGCACGACGACCCGACCGGCTTCCGGATCGCCGCGCCGGTGGGCTGGGCGCGCTGGACCGAGGGGTCGGTGACCTGCTTCCGGGAGACGGGCGGGGCCCGGGTGCTCAGCGTCGAGTCCGGGCCGGTGCGGGCCGACCCGGTGGCGTACTGGAAGGCCGAGGAGGCACGACTCACCACCGGTGACGGGCTGCTCCCGGGCTATCGCAAGGTGGACATCTCCGCGATGGACATCTTCGAGGGTGGCGCCGTCTGGGAGTGCGGCTGGGAGAACGCCGCCGGCGAACAGGTGCACAGTTTCCGGTTGCTGGCCAACACCTCGGCCGAGCGTTCCTACACCGTCTCGTGGTTGACAAAAGAGTTCGACTGGCAGGTCAACGCGGCATACTTGCCGATGATCCGGCAGAGCTTCACCCCCACTCTCTGACCCCGTCCTATGTGGACCTTCCGGGTGATGCCCCTGCGACGCCGAGGCTGACTACAGTGGCGTAGTTTTGGGCGCTCAAGATCCCTGGGGAGGGTGAGCCGAAATGATGGGACCACAGCACGCGCTGTCCGGCGCGGCGGTGTGGTTGGCGGGGTCCTGGGCACTGGACCATTTCGCCGACTACCACCAGTCGCCGCTCGCGTTGGCGGTGGGCACCGCGGTGTGCGCCGGCGGCGCGCTCTTTCCCGACCTCGACATGTCGGGCAAGGTGACCAGGAACCAGGGTGGGGCCACCGTGGCCCGTACCTTCGGGGTCTTCTCGCTCTTCGCCGCCGAGGTGATGGAGAAGATCTCGCTCGGGGTCTACTACGCCACGAAGCTCAGCAAGGACCCGCGTCGCAACAACGGGCACCGGACCCTGACCCACACCCTGCCGTTCACCGTGCTGGTCGGCTGGGGCACCACCGCCCTCTGCGCCGCGTACGGCAAGTGGGCGGTCATCACCATCCTGTTCTTCATGTTCGGCCTGGCGCTGCGCGGGCTGTTCGACGAGTGGGCGGAACGCGCCGGCTGGGTGATCATCACCCTCGCGTCGGCCGGGGCGGCCTGGTTCACCTTCGCCAATCTGCCGGGCGGTCGCGGCTATCCGCTGATCGGCACGGCCCTGGGGGTGGGCTGCTTCGTGCACATCCTCGGCGACATGATCACCCGAGCCGGCGTGCCGATCCTCTGGCCGATCCCGATCAAACGGCGGATGTGGATGATGATCGGTCTGCCGAACAGCATCGCCCTGCGGGTCGGCAGCAAGGCCGAGGTGGTCGGCATGCGCATCGCCCTGACCGTCGTCTCGGCGCTCGCCACCGTCGGCCTGATCGCGCCCTCGGTGCTGAGCCGGTTCGACATCGAGATATGACCGATCCGGCACCGGAGCCGCCGCCAGCCGCCGACGCGCGGGTGCCGGAGTTCTGGCGCGGACTGGGGCTGCCCGGGCTGGCCGACGTGCACGTGCACTTCCTACCGCCGCGCCTGCTGCGCCGGGTCTGGGCGTACTTCGACGCGGCCGGGCCGCTGGTCGGCACCGAGTGGCCGATCCGGTACCGGTGGAGCGACGCCGAGCGGGTCGCGTACCTGCACCGTCTGGGGGTGCGGGCGTTCAGCGCCCTGGCGTACGCCCACCGGCCGGGCATGGCCGCGGACCTCAACCGGTGGTCGCTGGACTTCGCCCGGGTCACCCCGGGCTGCCTGCCCTCGGCCACCTTCTTCCCCGAACCGGACGCGCCCGGTACGTCGAGGCGGCGCTGGCCGACGGGGCCCGGGTGTTCAAGGTGCACGTCCAGGTCGGCGGCTTCTCGCCGACGGATCCGGCGCTGGACCAGGTGTGGGGGATGCTGTCCGACGCGGGTGTGCCGGTGGTGGTCCACGCCGGGCACGCACCCGTGGGCACCGCGCACACCGGCCCCGAGCAGTTCGGCGAGCTGCTGGCCCGCCATCCTCGGCTGACCGCCGTGGTGGCACACCTGGGCGCCCCGGACTATCGGGCGTTCCTGGATCTGGCGCAGGCGTACGAGCGGGTCCGGCTGGACACCACGATGGCCTTCACGCCCTTCTTCGACCAGTTCGTCCCCTTCCCCGACGACGAGCTGCCCCGGCTGCGCGAGTTGGGACTGTCCGGCAAGGTGCTGCTCGGCAGCGACTTCCCCAACATCCCCTACCCGTACGCCGACCAGCTCACCGGGCTGGCCCGGCTCGACCTGGGCGACGACTGGCTGCGCGCGGTCTGCTGGAACAACGCCGCCGCGATGTTCGACCTGACCTGACCCGGCGACGCCCCGGCTCTCGCCCTCGACGCCCCGCACCCCCGCACCCCCGCACCCCGCACCCCGCACCCCGCACCCCGCACCCCGCACCCCGCACCAAGATCCGAGCAACTTCCCGGATGTTGCTGCCTCCGGCTCGCGCGAGGCAGCAACATCCCTGATGTTGCTCGGATCTTGCGCACCGGATGGCGCGACGCGGGCAGGCTGCAGGGCACCCCAGGCGGCACCCGAATTCTTTTCGACATCGGCTATTGACGTCGCCGTAACAGGTGGCCTAGCGTCCTGTCGAACCGCTTAGTCGAAGCGTTTCGACGGTGAATTGGGAGCGATCCCAACCCCCGACCGGAGGAGGCAACGCGGTGGCCACCATGCACGACGTCGCCCGCCTCGCGCAGGTCTCGGTCAGCACCGTCTCGTACGTGCTCACCGGCACCCGGCCGATCTCGCAGGCCACCCGCAACAAGGTGCTCGCCGCGATGGCCGAGCTCGACTACCAGCCCAACGCGATGGCCCGCGGTCTGGCCAGCCGGCGCAGCCGGATCCTCGGCCTGCTGATGCCGATGGACGAACGCGGGCTCGGCGCCACCGAAACGGCCTTCGTCACCGGCGCCGCCGCGGCGGCCAGCGCCGCCGGCTATCACCTGGTCCTCTCGCCGGTGGGCGGGGGTGACCCCGGCGACCTGCGTCGACTGGCCAGCCAGCGGATGCTCGACGGCGTCGTGCTGATGGAGGTCCAGCTGGCCGACGAGCGGGTCACCGTGCTCCAGGAGGCCGGCGTGCCACTGGTGTTGATCGGCCGCACCGGTGACGCCAGCACGCTCTCCTACGTCGACATCGACTTCGACCAGACCGTCCGGGAGGCCGTCGCGCACCTGGTCGGCCTCGGGCACCGGCAGATCGTCTACGTCAACCACTCGGCCGCGACGCTGGCCAGCGGTTACGGGCCCGCGCTGCGTACCCGTGACGCCTTTGCCGCGGCGATGACCGGGCACGGCCTGGACCCGGTCATGATCGCGGCCGAGGACAGCGCCGCGGGAGGGCGCGCGGCCCTGGCCGCCGCGTTCGCGCGGGCCCCGGAGCTGACCGCCGTGCTGGCGATGAACGAGTCCGCGATCTTCGGCATCCTCGGTGAGCTGAGCGGCCGCGGGCTGTCGGTGCCGGACGACGTCTCCGTCGTCTCGATGGTCACCTCGCCGCAGGTCGCCGAGTTGGCCACCCCGGCGCTGACGGCGATGACCTCACCCGGTTCGGCGCTCGGTCGGATCGCGATCGAGGCGTTGACGCGCCACCTGGATGACCCCGGCGACCATCGTCACCAGCAACTGCTGCCGTGCGCGTTGGAGATCCGGGGCTCGACCGCCGCACCACGACGCCGCCAACCCATGGGGGCTGACCAGTAGGAACAGCCCGCCGCCGCGCTGCAACGCGACGACGGGCCCAGTGAAGTACCGGCTAGATACTCGACGAGGAGGATCGTAATGCAGCGATTCCGCCGGCTCGTCGCCGCGATCGCCATAGCGGCGACCGCGACGACCGCCATGGCCGCCTGCGGCGGCGACGACAACGGGGACGACAGCGACGCCAAGACCCTCAAGCTCTGGCACTACGAGAGCGAGAACAGCGCCATGGGGGTCGGCTGGAACCGGGCCATCGAGCTGTTCAAGGCCGAGCACCCGGGCGTCGAGGTGCGCTTCGAGCGCAAGGCGTTCGAGCAGATCCAGCAGAACGCGGGCATGATCATCAACTCGTCCGAAGGCCCGGACATCATGGAGTACAACAAGGGCAACGCGACCGCCGGCCTGCTCTCCTCGCAGGGCCTGCTCACCGATCTGAGCGCCGAGGCCGACAAGCGCGGCTGGGCCGGCAAGCTCAGCCCCAGCCTGCAGACCACCGCCCGCTACAGCGACAAGGGCGTGATGGGGTCGGGCAAGTGGTTCGGCGTGCCGAACTACGGCGAGTACGTCACGGTCTACTACAACAAGGACCTGTTCCAGAGCAACGGCGTCAAGGTGCCGACCAGCATGGCCGAGATGACCGCCGCGATGGACACCTTCGTCGGTAAGGGCATTACCCCGCTGGGCATGGCCGGCGCCGAGTACCCAGCCGGACAACTCTTCTACCAGCTCGCCCTGTCCAAGGGCGACCGGCAGTTCGTCGACAACTACCAGCTCTACAAGAACCCGGTCGACTTCAAGGCCGACCCGCTCAAGTACGGCGCGGACACCTTCGCCGACTGGGTGCGCAAGGGCTACGTCGCGAAGAACTCGGCCAGCCTCAAGGCCGAGGACATGGGCACCGCCTTCATCGGCGGCAAGGTTCCGATGATCGTGTCGGGTAGCTGGTGGTACGGCCGGTTCAAGGCCGAGATGAAGGCCAACTGGGACACCTTCCTCTTCCCCGGCAACACCCTTCAGGCCGGCTCCTCCGGCAACCTCTGGGTGGTCCCGGAGAACAGCAAGGCCAAGAGCCTGGCGTACGACTTCATCGACATCACCCTGCGTCCGGAGATCCAGGACCTGATCGGCAACAACGGTGGAGTTCCGGTCGCCGCCGACGCCTCGAAGATCACCGACCCGAAGGACCGCAAGCTGATCGAGGACTTCAACACGGTCAGCAAGTCCGACGGGCTCGCGTTCTACCCGGACTGGCCGGTCCCCGGCTACTACGACGTGCTGGTCTCCGGCTTCCAGGGCCTGATCAACGGGTCCAAGTCGCCCGACCAGGTCCTCGACACGATCGCCAAGCCGTACGCCGATGGCGTCAAGGAGATCACCGGCAAGTGACACGGCGAGCGGCGGGCGCGACCGACACCACCGACGCGCCCGCCCGCCCCGCCGGGAAGGATCTTCCATGGCAGTCTCCGAGACCCTCGCCACCCAACCGGCGGCGACCCCGACCCCACCGTCACCCGGCCGCAGACGCCGCGGCCGCAACGCGGCGTACTGGCTCTACCTGCTCCCCGGAGCGGTGCTCTTCCTCCTGGTCATCGGCGCACCGCTGGTCGGCACGCTCTACCTGTCGCTGACCAAGTGGTCCGGCATCGGCGACCCCCGCTGGGTCGGCTTGGACAACTACCAGCAGTTGCTGCACGACGACGTGTTCTGGGCGTCGTTCCGCAACACCGTCTGGATGATCGTCGCGATGGTGGTGGTGCCCACAGTGCTCGGTCTGTTGCTCGCCGCGGTGCTCTTCGACGTCATCGGCCGCCGGTTCAAGCCCCGCACCGCCGCCGCGCTGCGGGCCGCCTTCTACCTTCCGCAGGTGCTGCCCGTCGTGGTGGCCGGCATCGTCTGGGGCTGGATCCTCCGCCCCGACGGCGCGTTCAACAGCCTGCTCGACGCGGTGGGTCTCGGCGCGTTACGCCACGACTGGCTCGGCGACCCCGGCACGGCCCTGCCCGCCGTGATGGCGGTGATGATCTGGGTGCAGATCGGCTACCCGGTGGTCGTCTTCATGGCGGCGCTTCAGCGGGTCGACCCCGAGTTGTACGAGGCGGCCGAGGTCGACGGCGCGAACTGGCTGCACCGGTTCCGGGCGATCACCCTCCCGCAGATCCGGCCGGAAACCTTCGTGGTGGCTCTGACCTGCACCATCGCCGCGCTGAAGGTGTTCGGGCCGATCTTCGCCCTGACCCGGGGTGGCCCGGACAACGCCACCAACGTCCCGTCGTACTTCGCCTACTACACGTTCTTCAAGAAACTGCAGGTCGGCTACGGCTCCGCGATCTCCACCGTGCTGACACTGATCATCGTTGTGGTGGCCGTGGTCTTCATCTGGATGCAGGCCCGCAGCGAGCGCCGGGACCGGGGGTTCTGAGATGGCCGTGACAATCGTTGGAGCCCCCGCGCCGGTCCGCCGGCCCGTACCCGACCGCCACCACCGGGGCGTCAGCCGCTGGGTGGTGCTCACCCTGGTCATCATCGGCGCGCTGGTCATGCTGGTGCCGTTCGCGTTCATGCTGCTCAACGCGTTCAAGTCGCCCGGTGACTACTCGTCGGGCGGGCCGCTGAGCTGGCCGAGCGAGTTCTACACCAAGGGTCTGCGCACGTACTGGACCGAGGTGAACTTCCCGCTCAAGCTCTGGAACTCGGCGCTCATCGCCGGGTCGGTGGCGGTGCTCGGCGTCGCCGTGTCACTGCTCAACGCGTACGCCCTGGGCATCGGTCGGGTCCGTGGCCGGCTCTGGATCGTCGGGTTGTTCCTGCTGGCCAACATGCTGCCGCAGGAGGCCCTGATCTACCCGCTGTACTACGTGGCCAAGGAGGTCGGGCTCTACAACACCCGACTCGCGGTGATCATCATCTTCACCGTCATCCAGAGCGCGTTCGGCACCTACCTGCTCGCCTCGGTGATGGGCACGTTCCCGCGCTCGCTGCTGGAGGCCGCGGCGCTGGACGGCGCCGGCAAGTGGACGGTGCTGTGGCGGGTGGTCTTCCCCAACCTGCGGCCCACCCTCGCGGTGCTGCTCATCTTCTTCTTCATCTGGACCTGGAACGAGTTCCTCATCCCGCTGGTCATGCTGATCGACAACCAGACGCAGACCATCCCTGTCGCGCTCGCGTCGTTGCAGGGCGACCGGCTGATGGACGCTCCGACCACCAACGCCGGCGCGCTGATCAGCCTCGTGCCGGCCATCCTCTTCTTCCTCATCTTCCAGCGCACTCTGGCGCGCGGCATCACGGCAGGAGCCGAGAAGTGAAGTTCACCGACGGGTACTGGCAGCTGCGCCCCGGCGTCAGCGTCCTGCGCCCCGGCGTCGTGGAGTCGGTCGAGCCGGACGAGCGGGGCTTCACCGTCTTCGCACCGACCGGCCAGATCAACGGACGCGGCGACACCCTCAACCGGCCCCTGGTCACCGTCCGGTTCTTCTCCCCCGCCCCCGGCGTCATCGGGGTGACCATCGCCCACCACACCGGCGGGCTGCCCCGCGAGCCGCACTTCGGGCTGAGCACCGGCGACACGCACCCGGTCACCGTCGACGTCACCGGGATCAGCGCGACGCTGACCACCGGTGAGCTGACCGCGCGGGTCGCGCTCGTCGACGGGTGGCGGGTCGACTTCCTGCACGGCGACCGGCTGGTCACCGCGTCCACCGGGCGCAGCATCGGCGTCGTCACCGACGCCGAGGGCCGCCGGCACGTGCACGAGCGGCTCGCGCTGGGGGTCGGCGAGACGGTGTACGGGTTGGGCGAGCGCTTCGGTCCGTTCGTGAAGAACGGGCAGACCGTCGACATCTGGAACGCCGACGGTGGCACCGCCAGCGAGCAGGCGTACAAGAACGTGCCGTTCTATCTCAGCAGCGCCGGTTACGGCGTGTTCGTGGACCACCCGGAGCACGTGTCGTTCGAGGTCGGCTCCGAGGTCGTCACGCAGACCCAGTTCAGCGTCGAGGGGCAGTCGCTCACCTACTACGTCATCGACGGGCCCAACCCGAAGGACGTGCTGCGCCGCTACACCGCGCTCACCGGCCGTCCGGCCCGGATCCCCGCCTGGTCGTACGGGTTGTGGCTGTCCACGTCGTTCACCACGGCGTACGACGAGAAGACCGTGACCGAGTTCGTCGACGGGATGGCCGAGCGCGGGCTGCCGCTGTCGGTGTTCCACTTCGACTGCTTCTGGATGCGCCAGTTCCACTGGGTCGACTTCGTGTGGGATCCGGCGACCTTCCCCGACCCGGAGGGGATGCTGCGCCGGCTGCACGAGCGCGACCTGAAGGTGTGCGTCTGGATCAACCCGTACATCGCGCAGCGTTCGTACCTCTTCGAGGAGGGCCGCGAGGCCGGTTACCTGGTGCGCAACCCCGACGGTTCGGTCTGGCAGTGGGACAAGTGGCAGGCCGGCATGGCGCTTGTCGACTTCACCAACCCGGACGCGGTCCGCTGGTTCACCGGCAAGCTCAAGGCGCTGCTCGACATGGGCGTCGACTGTTTCAAGACCGACTTCGGTGAGCGCATCCCGACCGACGTGGTGTGGCACGACGGTTCGGACCCGCAGCGGATGCACAACTACTACTCGTACCTCTACAACAAGGCGGTCTTCGAGCTGCTGGAGGCCGAGCGGGGCAAGGGCGACGCGGTCCTGTTCGCCCGCTCGGCCACCACCGGCGGGCAGCAGTTCCCGGTGCACTGGGGCGGTGACTGCGAGTCGACGTTCGCCGCGATGGCGGAGTCGCTGCGCGGAGGGTTGTCCCTGGCCGCTTCCGGCTTCGGCTACTGGAGCCACGACATCGGCGGCTTCGAGGGCACTCCCGACCCGGTGGTGTTCAAGCGGTGGGTCGCCTTCGGATTGCTCTCCTCGCACTCCCGGTTGCACGGCTCGGGGTCGTACCGGGTGCCGTGGGCGTTCGACGACGAGGCCGTCGACGTGCTGCGGCACTTCACCCAGCTCAAGCTCCGCCTGATGCCGTACCTGGCGGCCGCCGCCGAGGAGGCCCACCGCGACGGGACGCCGATGATGCGGCCGATGGTCGTGGAGTTCCCGGACGACCCGGCGACGACGCACCTGGACCGGCAGTACATGCTCGGCCCGGACGTGCTGGTCGCCCCGGTGTTCAGCGCCGACGGTGACGTCACCTACTACGTGCCCGCCGGCACCTGGACGCACCTGGTCAGCGGCGCGCAGGTCAACGGCCCGGCGTGGGTCACCGAGAAGCACGGGTTCGACAGCCTGCCGGTGCTGGCCCGGCCCGGCGCGGTCATCCCGTTCGGCTCCCGTGACGACCGGCCGGACTACGAGTGGGCCGACGATGTGCGCCTGCGGCTGTACGCACCGGCCGAGGGGCAGCGGACCCGCGTACGGGTACCGTCACCCGGGGACGGGCCGGGCGCCGAGTTCGACGTGCGCTACGAGGACGGAACGGCCAGTGCCGCACTGGTCGCCGGCACCTCGACGGGCTACATCTGCGAGATCCAGGGGACTGAACGATGACGCGACACCACTTCCCGGAGAGCTTCGTCTGGGGCTCGGCGACGGCCGCGTACCAGATCGAGGGCGCGGCCACCGAGGACGGGCGAGGGCCGTCAATCTGGGACACCTACAGCCACACACCCGGTCGTACGCTCAACGGCGACACCGGCGACGTGGCCGCCGACCACTACCACCGGTGGGCCGACGACCTCGGACACATCGCCGACCTGGGCCTCAGCGCGTACCGGTTCTCCATCTCCTGGCCACGGGTGCAGCCCGGCGGCTCGGGCCGGTTCAACCAGGCGGGCATCGACTTCTATTCGCGGCTGGTGGACGGGCTGCTGGAGCGGGGCGTCCGCCCGGTGGCGACGATGTACCACTGGGACCTGCCGCAGGAGTTGGAGGACGCCGGCGGCTGGGCCACGCGGGAGACCGCGCTGCGCTTCCAGGAGTACGCGGCGGGCATCGTCGGCGCGCTGGGCGACCGGGTGCACACCTGGACGACGCTCAACGAGCCCTGGTGCTCGGCCTACCTGGGCTACGCCTCCGGCGTGCACGCGCCGGGTCGGACCGAGCCGGCGGCGGCACTGGCCGCGGTGCACCACCTCAACCTCGCGCACGGTCTGGCCGGCCGGGTGGTCCGGGAGCTGGCCCCGGCCGCCGAGCTGTCGGTGACGCTCAACCTGCACGTGATCCGGGGGGCGTCCGACTCCGACGCGGACCAGGACGCTGTACGACGGATCGACGCGTTGGCCAACCGGGCGTTCCTCGGCCCGATGCTCGACGGCGCGTACCCGGCCGACCTGCTGGCCGACACCGCGTCGGTCACCGACTGGTCGTTCGTCCGCGAGGGCGACGAGAAGGTGATCGCGGTGCCGCTGGACGTGCTCGGGGTCAACTACTACTCCAGCACCCTGGTCCGGGCCTGGGACGGGGTTTCGCCCCGCTCCGACGCCGACGGGCACGGTGCGTCGACGTCGACGCCGTGGGTCGCCGCGGACAACGTCGACTTCCTGCCGCAGCCCGGCCCGTACACGGCGATGGGTTGGAACATCGACCCGCCGGCCCTGACCGAGCTGCTGCTTCGCCTGCACCAGGCGTACCCCAGCCAGCCCATGATGATCACCGAGAACGGCGCGGCGTTCGACGACGTGGTGGAGGCCGACGGGCGGATCCACGACGACCGGCGGATCGACTACCTGCGTCGGCACATCGGCGCGATGGCCGACGCCCGCGAACAGGGCGCCGACGTGCGCGGTTACTTCGTCTGGTCGCTGCTGGACAACTTCGAGTGGGGCTACGGCTACGACCGCCGCTTCGGCATCATCCGGGTCGACTACGACACCCAGGTCCGCACCTGGAAGGACAGCGCCCACTGGTACCAGCGCCTGGCCGCCACCGGCCAGCTGCCGGACGCCTGACGGCCAGACGACCACGACGCGCTGGATGCGCTCGGCCACAGCCGAGCGCATCCAGCTTGTCGACGGTCACCGGTTCAGCGGTCGTCAGTCAGAGGGCGCCGTCGGCAGTCCCTCAAGGTAGCGGGCCGGCAGAACCGTGAGCGGCGCGTCGGCGTACCCACCTTCCACGATCTCGTCCCATGAGTGGAAGTACTTCTTGGCGCCACCGACGATCAGGTAAACGTCGCCCTGCGGATTCCTCACCAACGTGCCGTCACGGGGAACGTCGGAAACATTGTCGAGATACCGGGTCGGCAGAACAACACGTGCGGGGCCATACCCGGTGTCAGTGATCTCCTGCGGGTAGGCGAACCAGACCTTCGCGCCACCGGCGAACACCCAGACGCCGCCCTGCGGATTCTGCACCACCGTGCCGTCGCGTGGAACATCGGGGAAAGTGTCGAGGTAGCGGGTCGGCACAATGGTGGGCCCAATCCCGCCATATCCGGTATCGACCATCTCCTGCGGGCTGTTGAACCATATTTTCGCGCCACCCGCAACCACATAGATGCCGTGATGCGGTGCTGCTACCACTGTGCCGTTGCGCGGAACGGCCGGCAGCAACCCGAACGTGCCGTCGGGAACGGCTGTCCATGACTGGGGGTAGCCCGTTGCCGAAATCTCGTCAACGCTGTCGAACCAGATGGGTGCTCCACCAGCGATGACTGAGATTGTCCCTGCCGGTTCGCGATACACCGATCCGTCCGCGAGCGGGAAGTCGACAATGGTTCCACGCACCCAGTCGGCGAGGTCGTCGACACGGATCTCGACAGCACCCTGCCGAGTCTGGGTCTCACCAATACATCCGGCCTGCCATGACGAACCGTTGATGGCCACCAACTGAGGGCCGGTTTCGAGCTCCCGGAAGGCCGGCCCACCGGCGTCGCCCTTGCAGATGCTCGCGTTCGCCGGAACACGGGCCTTCACGTCGAAGGTCGTCGCCGTCTGGTCGTCCCACCATCCGATCGTGAACTGCGCCGTGTGCATCCGGTCGGGCACCCACTCGGTGGCGGTCCGGCCGTAGCCCGCGACGCGGAGCACCTGCCCATATCGCGGCTCGGCCCAGGCGAGCCTGATCGGCGTGATGCCACTGGCCGGCGTCACCAGCCGGGCAAGGACCACGTTGCGCCCTGGGTGCGGCACCAGTCTGTCGACCACGGAAACCGTGCCAGCAGACGTGCTCAGGCTCGCGCGGCCGACGGTTGCCGTAGTGGGGCGTGGTGGTGGCCCGGAGCCCACACCGGACGATCCGAAACAATTCTTGGCGGTGATCACCCATTGCGGAGCTACAAGCGCACCAGAACAGGAGGTGCTTCCCACCTGACCTGGATCCCCGATCGTCAATTTCGCGACGAACCGGTACGTGCCGTCAGCGGCTGCGACACCGCCAGCTGACTGCGCCGGCAGGCCTGACGACGTCAATCCCGCCGCCACCAGGACGAGCGATAAACCCGCCCGCCACCCGACTTTGACAAAACTCATGCATTGCCTCCCCTGGCACGAACCTTGATTTGACTGTCGGAATGGACAGCCATACGCGCAAGGGCAAGCGACGACGGCGATGCCACATCAACCCCCGTGGAAGCGAGACCGCGCAGCCACAGGTTAGTGGGAGGCAGCCGCCAGCACAAGATCGAATTGACGGTGCGCGATATCGGCGTCGGCAGAGCCAAGGAACAGATGTCACCTGACAGGAATGAGCACCTAGACCCCGACGCGCTGCGGCGGGACGGTGAGCCCGTAAAGCTCCATCAGCTCGGGGGTGTCAGCCCGGCTGCCGTCGGCCACCGAGTCGCAGGCGATGTCGACGATCTGGTCCTTGTGCGCCAGCAGGTACGGTCGGGCGCCCACGTCCGCGCTGGCCAGGGTGGCAATGCCGGGCCAGTGCCGGCGGCCGAACAGCATCGGGTAGCCGCGCAACCCGTCGTAGGTGGCGCAGACCAGCACGTCCGGGTACGGCAGCGCGGCCACCCGGCTGACCGCCGTGACGGTCAGACCCGGCATGTCGACCGGGACCACCACCACCGCCTCGATCCCGTCGTCGTCCATGGCGGCCAGGCCAGCCCGGATGGACGAGCCGACCCCGGTGCCCCACGCCTTGTTGATCACAACGGTGGCCTTGCCCAGGTCGGCGGTCTCCTGGACCTGTTCCGCGGCGGCGCCCAGCACGACCACGATCTGCTCGCAGCCCGCCTCGGTCATCGTGTCGATCATCTGATTCACCAGGGGCTTGTCACCCTGGTGCAGCAGTGCCTCCGGACCACCGATCCGTCGTCCACCACCCGCCGCGATGATCATTCCTGCGATCCGGTTCAGCTGCGCCCCCTCCAGCACGGGACGGACCGTGACCGGCCCTTCCCTTCCTACGGACACTGCAACGAGGACCGACAGCCGTGGGTGGCGGGGCGAAAAGGAGAAATAGCACAACCGTTACACGACCGGCACCTGCCGGCACGGACACTCCGTCGGTCAGGCCGCGTCCGCGTAGCAGTCGACGATGGACAGGTCGAGCGGAAACCGGACCGGCGTCGCACCGAAGAGCAGCGCAGAGGCCCGCTCGCCGGACCGGGTGACCGCCTCGGCGACCGCCGACGCCTGATCAGCGGGCGCATGCACGACCACCTCGTCGTGCTGGAAGAAGACCAACTCGGCGTCGGTGCCGGACAACTGTGTGCGCAGCGTGGCCAGCAACGTGGAGGCCCACTCCGCGGCGGTGGCCTGGATGACGAAGTTGCGGGTGAAGCGACCTCGGGACCGGGCCGCACGGGCCCGTGGACCGCGCGGGTCGGCCGCCTCCTCCGGATCGGATGGGACGTCGTCAGGATCACCGAACCCGGCCGAACCCGGCGGGCACGTCCGCCCCAGCCACGACCGCACCAGCCCGCCCGCCTCACCGGTGCGCGCCGCCGACTCCACATAAGCGAACGCCGTCGGGTAGCTGCGCTTCAACACTGCCAACGCGGGCACCGCGGCCCCCCCGGTCTGCCCGTACATCGCCCCGAGCAGGGCCACCTTGGCCTTGGCCCGGTCGCCGCCGAACGAGTCACGCGCCAGCGCGGCATAGAGGTCGCCGGCTCCGCCCGCCGCCGCCAGCCGCGCGTCGCCGGACACCGCCGCGAGCACCCGAGGCTCCAACTGGCCGGCGTCGGCGACCACCAGCCGCCAGCCCGGATCGGCCACCACCGCCCGCCGGATCACCTTGGGGATCTGCAACGCGCCACCGCCCCGGGTGGCCCAACGGCCGGAGACGACCCCGCCCGGGACGTACTCCGACTGGAACCGGCCGCCCTGCACCCACTGCTCGCGCCAGGCCCAGCCGTGAGCCGTCCAGATCCGGTAGAGCTCCTTGTATTCGAGCACCAGCGGCACCGCCGGGTGGTCGACCCCGCGCAACACCCAGGCCCGGGTGTTGGGCAGCTCCACGCCGACCCGGGCGAAGGCCTTCAGCAGCTCCGCCGGGGAGTCGGCGTGCAGGCGGCGTACGCCGAGCGCGTCGGCGATCTGGGCGGCCAGCTCGGCGAGCCGTCGCGGCGGGCCACCGACCGGGGACGCCTCGCCGAGCAGCTCGTGCAGGATTTCGTCGTGCACGTCGGCCCGCCAGGGCAGCCCGGCCATGCCCATCTCCACCGCGATCAGCGCGCCGGCGGACTCGGCGGCCACCAGCAACCGGAACCGGCCCGGGTGCTCGGTCGTCGCGATGCGGGCGAGCTGGTCGGCGTACACCTGGGTCAGTGCCTCGACGCCCGGGCCCGACGGGCCGGGCAGGGTGTCGAAGAGCGCGCCCTGGCCGTGCCCGGGCGGCGCGGCGGCGCGCGGCGGTGGGTCGGGCGGCACCGCCGCGCCGGTCAGCCGGGCCCAGGCCGCGGCCAGCGAGCGCGGCTCGCCCCAGCGGCCCGCGTGCCCCAGCAGCAACGCCTCGGTCAACTCCACGTCGTGACAGCGATCGACCCGGACGCCGGCGCGCAGCAACGTCGGATAGACGGTTGCGGCGCTGGCCCACACCCAGCGCGGGTGCTCGGCGGCCTCCCGCGCGGCGACCGCGTCGACAAGGTCGGTGACGGCCTCGGCCGGGCCGGCCGGCCGGCCGACGGCGTCCAGCGGGCACAGCACTCCCCCACCCCGCTCGTCGGACACCACCGCCACCAGCACGAACGCGATTCTGCCTCTCCCGTCCGACAGAAACGGAGGCGCACCTCACCGTGAGCGGGTCGGTGGGGTGTCGGGGTCGGTCGGTAGCGTGACCAGGTGCCTCCGCAGATCCCTCATCCCGATCCTGGCACTCCGGACACCCGCGGACCAATGCGATACCTGTGGTGGCTGGTCCGCCGTCAACCCTGGCGGGTGCTGCGCGGCAGCCTGTTCGGCACGGCCTGGATGATGGGGCTCGCGGCTCGGCCCTACCTCATCGCCCGCGCCGTCGACGACGGGTTGCGCGCCCGCGACACGCGCGCCCTGGCGCTCTGGGTCGTGGCGATCGTCGTCGCGGGGCTGGGCCTGTCCTACCTGGGCATCATGCGGCACCGCACAATGACCTTCATCCGGGAGGACGCCAAGGCCCGCTCGGCGGAGGTCCTGCTGCGCCACCTGTCCCGGATCGGCGCCGTGCTCCCGCGCCGGGTCGCCGCGGGCGAGGTGTCCACCATCGGCGGCTCCGACATCGACTGGACGGCGCAGGTGCTGACGCTGACCGGGCCGGGCGTCGGGGCGGTCGTCGCGTACGGGGTCATCGCCGTGGTGCTCTGGTCGATCTCCCCGATGCTCGCGCTCTGCGTGCTGGTCGGAGTGCCGGTGGTCGGGCTGGTCGTCGGGCCCCTGCTGCGCCGCCTGGAGCGGGCCGAGTCGGTCTACCGCAAACAGCAGGGCGCGCTCACCGCCCGGTCCGGCGACATCGTGGCCGGCCTGCGGGTGCTCGCCGGGGTGGGCGGCCGGGACCTGTTCGCCCGACGGTACGCGGCCAGGTCCCAGGAGCTGCGCGCCGAGGGCTACCGGGTGGGCGCGGTCTACAGCTGGATCGACGCGGCGACCGTCGCCATCCCCGGGCTGTTCCTGGCGGCGGTGGTGTGGCTGACGGCGCGGATGGCGGTGACCGGTGAGGTCACGATCGGCGAGTTGGTTGCCGTCTACGGCTACGTCGCGACCCTGATCGTGCCGGTCTGGTTCCTGCTGGAGGGCAGTCACCAGCTGATCCGGGGGCGGGTCGCGGCCCGGCGGATCGCCGACCTGCTCAACGTTACGTCGGACGACGTCGGCGGTCCGGGCCGTCGGTGGTCGGGCTCGGTGCCCGACCCTCGCCAGCCGGGAGCCCTGGCCGCGCCGGCCGGCCCCGCCGACCTGCACGACCCGCTGACCGGGCTGACCGTACGCACGGGTTGGCTGACCGGTGTGGCCGCCGACGATCCGGCGGAAGCGCTGGCGCTGGCGGACCGGCTCGGCCGGTACGTCGCGAGTGACACCACCTGGGGTGGTGTGCCGCTGACCGGGGTCGCCCTGGACGAGGTCCGTTCCCGGATCATGGTCGCCGACCACGACTCGTACCTCTTCGCCGGGACTCTGCGCGACATCCTGCGCCCCCTGGCCGACGACGATGACCACCGGATCGACGCGGCCCTGCGGGCCGCCTCCGCCGAGGACGTCGTCGACGCGCTGCCCGCCGGTCTGGACACCCCGATCGACGCCCGGGCCCGGACGCTCTCCGGTGGTCAGCGCCAACGGATACGCCTGGCCCGGGCGCTGCTCGCCGAGCCGGAGGTGCTCATCCTCGTCGACCCGACCTCGGCGGTGGACGCGCACACCGAGGCGCGGATCGCCGAACGGCTGCGCGCCGCGCGGGCCGGGCGGACGACAGTGGTGATCGCCACGTCGCCGCTGCTGCTGGGCCGGACCGACCTGGTCGCACACCTGCGCGGCGGCCGGATCACCGCCACCGGCAGCCACACCGACCTGCTCGACTCCGACACCGGCTACCGGCACCTGGTGGCCCGTGGCAGCGACGATCCCGACATCGAGGCCACCGACACCGAGGAGGCGTACCGGTGAGCCGACTGCCGGTGGCCGACCGCCGCACCGTACGCCGGGCCTTGCGGGACATGATCAACCGGCACCGCCGCGCGGTCGGGATCGTGCTGGCGCTGCACAGCGCCGCCGCGGTCGCCGGGCTCGCTCCGCCGTGGCTGCTGGGCACCATCGTCGACCGGGTCACCGCGGGCGCGGGAGTGGCCACTGTGGACCGGTTGGCGCTGGCCATCGCCGGTTGCGTCCTGGTCAGCGCGTTGCTCTCCCGATACGCCCAGTACGCCGGTCACCGCTTCGGTGAACGGGCCGTCGCCGAACTGCGCGAGGAGTTCGTCTCCCGGACTCTCGGGCTGCCGGTCTCGGTCGTCGAGCGCGCCGGCTCCGGGGACCTGGCCACCCGCAGCTCGGTCGACGTGGCGACGGTCGGCACCACCGTCCGGGACGTGGTGCCCACCATCGTCATCGCCGGGGTGCAGTTGACGTTGCTGTTCGGGGCGGTCTTCCTGCTGCATCCGCTGCTCGGGCTGGCAGCGCTGGCCGGGCTCCCGTCGATCGTGGTGGTGACCCGCTGGTACCTGCGCCGGGCCAGCGCCGCGTACCTCACCGAGGGCGCCGCCGCAGCCGAGCTGACCGACACGCTGACCACCACCGCCGAGGGTGCCCGCACTGTGGAGGCGCTGCGGCTGACCGACGACCGGATTCGGCACGGCACCGGCCGCATCACCCAGGTGTGGCGGGCCCGGCGGGCGACGCTCGCGCTGCGGACGGTGTTCTTCTCGGTCGTCGAGGCCAGCTATCCGCTGCCGGTCGCCCTGGTCCTGCTCGTCGGCGGTTACCTGTTCTCCAGGGACATGGTCACGCTCGGCGCGGTGGTCGCCGCCGCGCTCTACCTGCAACAGGCGATCGAACCGTTGGACCGGCTGTTGCAGTGGACGGAGCAGGCGCAGCGCGGTTTCGCGTCGTACGCCCGGGTGCTCGGCGTCGGCATGGTCCCGGCGGAGCCGCCGGGCCGCACGTCCACGTCGCGGGGAGAGCGGCTCGTCGTACGCGGGGCGCGGTTCTCCTACTCCGGCGGCACGGACGTCCTGCACGGCATCGACCTGGAGGTGCAGCCCGGTGAGCGGCTGGCCGTCGTCGGTCCGTCGGGCGCCGGCAAGTCCACCCTGGCCCGGCTGCTGGCCGGGATCGACGCGCCACGGCAGGGCGTCGTGAGCATCGGTGGCTGCCCGATCACCGACCTCGACCCCGCCGAGCGGCGCCGCCGCATCGCCCTGGTCACCCAGGAGCACCACGTCTTCATCGGCTCGGTGCGGGACAACCTCTCGTTCGCCGCGCCGGACGCGTCGGACGAGCAGATGCGGGCCGCGCTGGTCACCGTGGGCGCCGACTGGTACGACGACCTGCCGGCGGGGCTGGACACCGCGATCGGCGACGGCGCACGGCAGCTCGGCGCCGCGGAGGCCCAGCAGCTCGCGCTGGCCCGGTTGGTGCTCGCCGACCCGCACACGCTGATCCTGGACGAGGCGACCGCCGCGCTCGATCCGAGCACCGCGCGTCGGACCGAGCGGGCGTTGGCCGCCGTGCTGGCCGGGCGGACCGTCATCGCGATCGCGCACCGGCTCAACACCGCGCACGACGCCGACCGGGTGGCCGTGCTGGCCGACGGCCGGATCACCGAGATCGGCAGCCACGATGATCTCGTGGCTGCCGACGGGGCGTACGCGGATTTGTGGCGCTCCTGGCACACGCAGGCCGACGAGCGGCTGCGGTGACCGACTACTTGACCGCGCCGGAGGTGAGGCCGGCCTGGATCTGACGTTGGAAGACCGCGTACACGATGATCATCGGAAGGATGGCGATGGTCAGCGCGGCGAACAACCCGGACCAGTCCGCCTCGTAGCCGGCGTTGACCGAGATGTCGGCGATGCCCTGGGTGAGCACCCACTTGTCCTTGGCGTTGGAGAGCAGCACCAGCGGAAGTTGATACTGCGCCCACTGACCGATGATGTTGAAGATCGCGACACTGATCAGACCCGGCTTCGCCATCGGCATCATGACCTGGAAGAACAGCCGGCTGTGCCCACAGCCGTCGATCATGCCCGCCTCGGCCACCGAGGACGGCAGCGTCTTGAAGAACGCGGCCAGGAAGAACACCGTGAACGGCAACGAGTACGCGGTGTAGACCAGCACCACACCGGTGTGGGTGTCCAGCAGGCCCAGGTTCTTCACCACGAAGAAGAGCGGCACCAGGGCCAGGAACACCGGGAACGCCAACCCGGAGACGAAGAGGTAGTAGACCGCCCGGTTGCCCCAGAACTTGTAGCGGGCCAGCACGTACGCGGCCATCGAGCCGAGCAGCATGGTGAGGAACGTGCTGCACGAGACCACGATGACGCTGTTCAGGAAGTACCTGCCGACGTTCGCCTTGGTCCAGGCCCGCCCGAAGTTCTCCCAGCGCAGCTCGGCCGGGAGCGTCCACGGGCTGCTGAAGATCTCGCTCGTGTTCTTGAACGCGGCGAGGAAGGTCCAGAGGATCGGCACGATCACGATCACCGCCCAGACGGCGAGCGCGATGTGCCCCAGGCCGGCGAAGAGCCGTACCTCCGAGCGGGGGCCCTTACGCCCCGGCCCGGCGGGGGCGGACGGATCACCGGTCTTCGGCGGTAGCGCCGCCGGGGTCGGCGGCAGCGTCGACTGCGGATTCATCAGTACTCCACGCTTTCCCGCTTGGTGAGCCGCAGCGTCAGCGCCGCGAACGTGAGGGTGAGGAAGAACAGCGCCACGCCCATCGCCGAGGCGTAGCCGTACTTCGAGTAGACGAACGCGTTGCGGTAGATCTCCATCGCCAGCACGGTGGTGGCGCCGTCCGGGCCACCACCGTCCACCGAGAGCACCGCCACGATGGCGAACGCGTCGAACGCCGCGATGCCGAGGTACACCCAGGCCACCTGGAGGGTGTCCCACAGCAGCGGCAGGGTGACCCGGAAGAACAGGGTCACCTTGGTCGCCCCGTCCATCTCCGCGGCCTCGTAGATCTCACCCGGGATGGAGGCCATCCCGGCCGAGAAGAGCACCACGTAGAACCCGACGGCCTGCCAGACGAGGACCGCGATGATCGACCAGAGCGCCAGGTTCGGCTTGACCAGGAAGAGGACCGGCTCCAGGCCGAACTCCATCAGCACGCCGTTGATCAGGCCGGACTCGTTCGGTCGGTACACCATCTGGAACAACACCGCGATGATGGCCACCGCGAGGACCTGGGGGAAGAAGAACACCACCCGGTAGAACTTCGCCCCCCAGACCCCCTGGCGTTGCCCGCCGCTGCTCTTGCCGCCCACGTTCAGCAGGAAGGCGAAGAACAGGGCGATGGCAACGGTGATCAGCGGCAGGGCAAGCAGCAGTACGCCGTGGTGCTGGACCGCCTTCCAGAAGGCCCCGTCGTCGAGCAGCCTCCGGTAGTTGTCGAACCCCACCCACTGCGGGGCGGACAGCCCTCGCCAGTTGGTCATCGAGATCTGGAACGCCTGCGCGTATGGCCAGATCACGAATGTCACGTACAGCGCGACCGGGGCGAAGAGGAACCCGATCACGAATGGATACTTGCCGTGCCGCATGACCCTAGCTCCGATCGATCAGCGCTTGAACTTGGCTACGGAGCTGTCCTTCTTGATCGCGTCGGCGCGCTTCTGGATCCGCTCCACGAAGGCGTCCGCGTTGATCCGGCCGAACATCAGCTCGTTGGTGGCGGTCCGCGCCTCCGTGTCGAGCTCCTTGTACCAGCCGTCGAAGTACAGGTTGAACACGTCCTGGCCGGCCGCCTTGAGCGCGGCCTGCGAGCTGGCCACACCGGGCGGGAAGGCGAAGCCCTCCGAGCCGGCGGTGACCACGGTCGGGGCCTTGACCACCTCGGTGAAGCCCTTCGCGCCCGCCTTGGACAGCATCTGGCGCATGTACTCCAGGCCACCCTTGGGGTTCTTGCTCTTCGCCGAGACGAAGTAGCCCTCACCCGCGGTGGCGCGCAGCGCCGTGGCCGGCATCTTGTCCGATGCGGTCAGGCTCGGCACCGGCATGAGCTGGTAGTCGAAGCCGGGCGGGGTGTCCTGCTTCTGCTCGCCCTCCAGCCAGTCACCGCTGGGGTACAGGGCCACCTTGTACTGGTTCTGGCGCAGCTGCACGTCGGTGTGCTTGAGCCCCTCGAAGCTCTTGTCGCTGAACTTCGCGCCGACCTCGGCCCACGCCGTGGCCGCCTGCTTGATCGCGTCCTGCTTCCAGGCGCCATCCTCCAGGTTGTCGATGTTCTTGAGAACGTCGACGCCACCGATCTTGGCGGCCTGGGTGAGGATCACGTTCCACTGGTAGTAGGCCGCGTTCGCCCCGGCGTAGCCGTACGGGGTGATGCCCTTGGCCTTGATGGCGGTGAGCAGGGCGATGAAGTCGTCCCACGTCTTCGCCGGCGCCCAGCCGTTGTCCTTGAACAGCTTGGCCGAGTACCAGATGCCGAAGACGGTGGAGACGTAGTACAGGACGTACGGCTTGCCGTTGAACGAACCCGCCTCGATGGTGCCCGGCACCACGGTGTCGCGGACCTTCTTGGACGGGTCGTCGACCGACGGGGCGTCCCACAGCTCGGTGAGGTCCTGGAGCTGACCGTCGGCGACCAGCGCGCCGAAGTCCATCAGCTTCTCGCCCGAGTTGTTCACGAACTCCGGCGGGTTGCCGGAGGCGAACCGCGGCTGGAGCACGGTGGAGACGGCCTGGGTGGCCTGGTGCTTGACCTCCGCCTTGGGGAACGCCTTCTTGTACAGCGGCTCGTGCACGTCGGTGGCGTACTTCTCGCCGTAGCCGCCGTTGAAGATGATCACCTCGATCGGCGCGTCCTCCTTGACGCCCAGCGGGTTCTTCTCGCTCTTGGTGCCGCCGGCGACCTGCTCGTTGTCGTTGTCGCTGCCGCTGGTGGCGCAGGCGCCAAGCAGGCCGATGGCCGGAGTGGCGAGCATGCCCACGGCGGCGGCGCGACGCAGAACCGTGCGACGGTCGAGTGCGGCCGGGTGTTCGGGGGTAAACGACATCGTCGTGTCTCCTTGTGAAATTCGGGTCATGCCGTGCGCCGGAGGCGCCCGGCGTACCGCGACTCGAGGGCGAGGTTGTGCTCGTCCCCGCCGGGGACGTTGGCGGAGAGGTAAATAGGGGGTACCTCCCCTGCCTGGTGGAACCGTCGTACGACCTCCGCGGTCAGCAGCTGCGCCAGCAGCGCCGTGGTGACCGAGGAGACCGCACAGACCGCGCCGCCGCCCTCGAGCGGCAGCAGTGCATCGCCGTACGGCGCGCCGTTGTCCAGCACGACGTCGGCGAGGTCGGCGAGCCGATGCCCGGACGGGTGCCGTGGTGCGACCCGCGCGGTGTGCTCGACCGAGGTGACCGCGATCAACGGGTGACCGCGCTCGGTGACCAGCGCCGCCAGCTCGACCACCGAGCCGTTGATGCCGGACTGGGACGCCACCACGAACACGTCGCGCGGCTGGGGTGCCGCGAGCGCGTAGATCTGGTGGGCGATGGAGGGGTCGCGTTCCAGCTTGGGGTCGGCGAGCACGTCGCGCGGGGCGTCGCCGTGCATCACCAGGTCCCGTACCGAGAGTCGATTGGTGGGGACCAGCCCACCGGCCCGGGCCACCAGCTCGGCGGCGAACGCCTCGGAGTGCCCCGCGCCGAACGCCTGGAGCACCCCGCCGTCGCGCAGGCTGTCGGCGATCAGGTCGGCCGCGCGGGTGATCCCGTCGGCCTCCGAGTCGAGCAGCCGGTCGAGTACGGGGCGGACGGCGTCGGCGTACCCCTGGGCGCTGATCATGAGAGGGCTCCCTTCGCCGCCTTGTGCCCGTCGACGGCCTGCGCGGTGCGCCGGAAGGCCGCGTGCGCGCGGTCGTGCGTGCGTTGGGCGACGGCGATGTAGAGCAGGTCGAGCACCACGAGCTGGGGGTGGCGCGCGGAGAGCGCATCCGGTCGGAAGGTGGTTGCCTGGCTGGCCGTGAGCAGCACGATGTCGGCCAGCTCGGCCAACGGGGAACGGGGGAAGCCGGTGAGCGCGACAGTGGTGGCACCCCGGCTGCCCGCCTCGGCGAGCATCTCGATCGTCTCGCGGGTCTGCCCGGTGTGCGAGATGCCCAGTGCCACGTCCCCGGTGCGCAGCAGCGCGGCGCTGGCCAGCCCTTCGTGCACGTCGTTCCACGCCCACGCGGCCACCCCGATGCGGTGCAGGCTGAACTGCATCTCCTCACCGACCAGGGCGCTACCGCTGGCGCCGAAGATGTTCACCCGGTTGGCACCGGCGATCGCCACCGCGGCCCGCTCGACCTCGGCGAGATCTAGAAGGGTGGCCGTGTCGTGCATGGCCCGGGTGTCGGCGGCCATGATCTGGTCGAGCACCCGGGCGAGCGGGTCGCTCGGTTGGATTTCGCGTCCGATGTCGACGGTCCAGCCGGCCGAGCGGGCCCGGCCGGTCTCGGAGGCGATGCCCAGCCGCAGGTCGGCGTATCCCTCGAAGCCCATGGCCCGGCAGAAGCGGGTGATGGTCGCGGGTGAGGTGCCGCTCCGCTCGGCCAGCTCGACGATCGTGGAGCGGGCGGCGGCCTCCGGGTCGCTCAGCACGTGCTCGGCGACGCGGCGCAGGGCGCCGGTCAGTTCGGCGAGCCCGTTGCGGACCCGGGCCAGCACCCCGTCGGACGTCGATCCAAGGGCGTTGCGCCGGTCGATCGCGTCGGCGTCGACCACCGCGGTCCCCGCAGCGGTGTCCACCTCTTGATCAACCATCGACGCCTCGCATTTTCGAAGGACTGTTAACTGTTAGTGGTAAAATTTCTTACTGAACGACCGTCTATGTCAAGACCGTGGGCGAAGTTTTCAAACTGTTACCTGGCGCACAGCCCGCCGCGCCCCCCAGGATTTGCCCTCCACGACGTCGCCGACCAGCATGAACAGTCCCGATCGCCGTTCAGCGCAAGGAGACCCGTGCCGAAGCTCGACACCGCCGTGGTCGGTCTCGACATCGGCGGTACGTCCACCCGGGCGACCGTCCTGACCCTCACCGGGCAACGCCTCGGCAGCGGTCGCGCCGGCGGCGGCAACCCCACCAGTCACGGCGCGGAACGTGCCGCCGTCGAGCTGCTGACCGCGCTCCGCGAGGCGCTCAGCGACTTCGACCCGGCGCGGGTCGTCGCCGGCACCATCGGCCTGGCCGGCGCCGGCCGACTGCTCGCCGACCCGGCCGGACGGGCCGCCTTCGACCAGGCCTGGCAGGACGCGGGCCTGCGCTGCCCGTACGCGGTGCACGGCGACGCCCTGGTTGCCTACGCCTCCGGCACCGCCGCCCCGGACGGCACCGTGCTCATCGCCGGCACCGGTGCGATCACCGCGCAGGTTCGCGACCTGCGGCTCGACCGGATCGCCGACGGCCACGGCTGGCTCCTCGGCGACGCCGGCTCAGGCTTCTGGCTCGGTCGCGAAGCGGTACGCCGGCTGCTCGCCGACCTGGACGCCGGGCGTACACCCGGCACGCTCGCCACAGCGGTGCTCACCGAGCTGCTGGGCAGTGCCGAGATCGCCTCCCGCCCGCGGGCCACCGTGGACGCCACGATCCAGGCCGTGACCCGACGAGCCCCCGTCGAGCTGGCCCGGCTCGCGCCGCTGGTCGTCGACGCCGCCACCCACGGCGAGCCGGTCGCCACCGCGCTGATCACCGAGGCCGCCGCTCACCTGGCCGAGAGCGTGGGCCGCATCCGCGCGGCCGGCGCGGTGACACCGGTCGTGCTCGGCGGCGGGCTGCTCACCGCCGACACCCCGCTCGCCGCCGCCGTCCGGGTGGAGATCGCCCGCCAGTGGCCGGACGCGCCGCTACGGACCGCCGGTGACGGCGCCGCCGCCGCAGCCTGGCTCGCCGCCCGCGACCTCCCCGAGGTCACCGACCCGGCCGCCCTGCACGCCCGCCTCTTCCCCGCCCCCTGACCACCCCCGCCGCACCCCGCCCCACCCGTGCACCCCGCGCGCGGGGCCCGCTGCGCGCCGTGCGCCGCGCCATGATCACGCTCGATCCAGGAAATAGTCCCCACCTCACGCCGCAAAGCCACTACATCCTGGATCGAGCACGATCAAGGCGTGGGTCACCCCGCCCCCGTGCACCCCGCGCCCGGCCGGACGCGCAAGATCCGCGCACTTTCGGTGACGTTGCTGCCTCAGCGCGCCGTGAGGCAGCAGTTTCACCGAAGTTGCGCGGATCTTGGGCTGGACGGACGCGACGGGACGGGATGCGACGGTCAGCGTCGAGTGGGTCTGGGCCCTACTTGAGCTGGCCTGCGGTGAGGCCGGCCTGCACCTGTCGTTGGAACGCCACGTAGATCGCGAGCACCGGCAGCACCGCGATGCTCAGCCCGGCGAAGAGCCGCGCGTAGTCGCCGGCATACCCCTGGCTGACGGAGAGCGCGAACAACCCCTGCGCGAGCATCCACTTGGAGTCGTCGCCCTGCATCAGCACCTGCGGCAACAGGAACTGATTCCAGTGGCTCAGGAAATTGAAGATCGCCACACTGATCATTCCCGGACGCGCCATCGGCAGCATCACCCGGAAAAAGAGCCGGAAGTGACCGCAGCCGTCGACCATCGCGGCCTCCGCCACAGTGGTCGGCAGGGTCCGGAAGAACGCGGTCAGGAAGAACACCGTGAACGGCAGCGAGTAGGCCGCGTACACCAGGATCAGGCCCTTCCAGGTGCCGAAGAGCCCGGCGTTGCGGACCACGAAGAAGAGCGGCACCAGGGCGAGGAACACCGGGAACATCAGGCCGCCGACGAACAGGTAGTAGACGACCTGACGGCCGCGGAACTCGTACCGGGCGAAGACGTACGCGGCGGTCGCGCCCATCAGCATGGTGAGGCTGACCGAGCCGGCCACCACCACCAGGCTGTTGAGGAAGTACCGGCCGATGTGCGCGCCCGTCCAGGCCCGCGCCCAGTTGTCCCAGTGCAGCGCGCCGGGGAGCCCCCAGGGGTCGGACAGGATCTCACCGTTGGTCTTGAACGAGCTGATGAACATCCACAGCAGCGGCAGTACGGTGAGCAGGCCCCAGAACAGCAGGAAGCCGTGCGAGAAGACGTTGGCCAGGCCGATGTCCCGCCGCACCGGGCGGTCTCGTCTGACAACCGGGGCCGGGGCGTTCACGGTGGGCTGATCCAGAGTGGTCACGAGTACTCGATCCGTTCGCGCCGGCCGACCCGCAGCGACAGCACCGCCACCGTGAGGGTCAGGAAGAACATCACCACGCCGATCGCCGAGGCGTAGCCGAACTTGGTCTCGCTGCCGAAGGCGGTGTCGTACATCCGTACGCCGATCACGTCGGTGGAGAAGTTCGGGCCGCCGTTGGTCATCAGCTGTACGAGGATGAACCCGTCCAGGGCGAAGATGGCGAGGTAGACCCAGGCGACCTGGATGGTGTCCCAGAGCAGTGGCAGCGTGACCCGGCGCAGGGTGGTGAACCGGGACGCGCCGTCGAGCAGCACGGCCTCGTAGATCTCCTTCGGCACTGCCGACATGGCGGCCCCGAACAGCACGACGTAGAAGCCGACGTTGCTCCAGACCATCACCGCCAGCACGCACCAGAACGCGGTCGCCGGGTCGCCGAGCCAGGTCGGCGCGGGCAGGCCGACCGCGCGCACGACGCCGCTGAGCAGACCCTGGTTGGGGTGGTACACCTCTTTCCAGAGCAGCGCGATGATCACCACGGAGAGCACCTGTGGGAAGAAGTACACAGTGCGGTAGAGCGCCCCGCCGCGTACCCCGGTCACCCCGGCGCGGCCCTTGCGCCCGCCGAGGGCGAGCATGCTGGCGAAGAAGAGCCCGAGCACGATGGTCAGCACCGGCACCAGGCCCAGCAGTATCGCGTTGTTCTTCAGCGCGTTCCACACGTAGTCGTCGTTCCACAGGGCCTTGAAGTTCGCCAGCCCCACCGAATTGGCGTCGGCCGAGTAGCCAAGCCAGTCTGTGGTCGAGATCTGGAACGCCTGCAGGTACGGCGAGACGACGAAGAACACGTACAGCAGCACCGGCGGCACCAGGAACGTGACGATCAGCGGCCACTTGCCATGTCTCACGAGGGGACCTTTCCGAAGGGGGTGCGGCCGGTGGGGGTGCACCTCTCCCCCACCGGCCGGGCGGTCAGGCCGCTCGCTTGTACTTCTTGATCGAGCTGTCCTGGGCGATCGAGTCGGCGCCCTTCTGACACTGGTCGAGGAACTCGGCGGGGCCGATCCGGCCGCTGAAGAACTCGCCGCACGCGGCGTCGACGAGGTTGCGCTCCAGCTTCCGGTAGTAGTTGTTGTAGACCCAGTTGAAGCCGTTGGCGCCGGACGCGTCGAGCGCCTTGACCACGGTGGTCAGTCCGTACGGCAGCTCGATGCCCTCGGTGGCGCCGGCGACCACGGTGAGGCTGGCGACCTTCTTCGTGAAGTCCTGGGCGCCCTTCTTGGAGAGCATCGTGCGGAAGTACTCCAGGCCGCCGGCGAGGTTGCGGGCCTTGGCGGGCACCATGAACGGCTCACCGGCGGTGCCCCGGATCGCCTCGAACGGCAGCTTGTCGCCGCTGCCCAGGCTGGGGGTCGGCGCGATGGTCATGTTGAACCCGGCCGGGGTGACGTCCTTCTGCTCGCTCTCCAGCCAGGAGCCGCAGGAGATGAAGGCGGCCTTGCCCTGGCACCAGGCGGTCTGCGACTGCTTGTGATCCAGACCGGACGAGCCGTCGAGGATGTACTTGTCCTTGACGATCTGGTGCCAGGCGTCTGCGGCGGTCCGCATCGATTCGGACTTCCAGGCGTTCGGTTCCAGGTTGTCGATGGCGGTCGCCACCGAGGGGCCGCCGAGCTTGATCGCGGTGGCGATCACCGGCCAGCTCATGTAGCGCGGGTGCAGGCCGGCGTACGTCCAGGGGGCGATGCCGGCGGCCTTGATCTCCTTGCAGAGCGCGATGTGCTGGTCCCAGGTCTTCGCGTACTCCCAGGAGCGCTCGGTGAACAGCTTGCTGGAGTGCCAGATGCCGTAGGCGGTGTACGTGTAGTTGAGCACCAGGAACTTGCCGTCGTACGAGCCGACCTCGACCGCGCCGGGCAGCAGGGTGTCCCGGACCGTCTTGCCGGGGACGTCGAGGCTCGGCGCGGCGAGCAGTTCACCGAGGTCGGCGATCGCGTTCTGACTGACCAGACCGTTGAAGTCGATCTGGCCCGCACCGGAGTTGTTGACCACGTCCGGCGGGGTGCCGTCGACGAAACGCGGCTGGAGGGTCTTGCTGATCTCCTGGGTGACGGAGTGCTTGACCTTGGCCTTCGGGTACTTCTCGGTGTACATGGCCTCGTGGGCCTTGGCGTACTCCTCGCCGAACCCGCCGCCGAAGATCACCACCTCGAGTGGGGCGTCCTCCTTCACGCCGAGCGGGTTCTGGGCGCTCTTGGTGCCCTGGTAGGTGCCGGCGTCCTTCTTGTCACCACCGCCTCCGGTGGCGCAGCCGGTCAGCAGACCGGCGGCGGGGGTGGCCAGCAGGCCGGCGGCGGCGGTGCGCCGCAGAATGTCACGCCTGTTCATCGAGTCTCCTCGGGTCGGGTCGGGCGGACCGCCGATGTCAGGGGGAAGGCGGCCGCCGCGCGAGGCACGTTGATTCTCTTCAGTTCATGCTCTGTTACTGAAGAATTTCTACGACAGCCGGCCCCGGACTTCAAGTCCTGACGGTCGAACCGTTATCGCCACCGGTGGCGGTCGGGTCGCCTAGCCTGGGGCGATGCGCCGTCTGCGCGAGCTGGCCGAGCGCACCCCGGCCGGGCGGGAACGGTACGTCGACCTGCTCCGCGCGCTCGCCATCACCATGGTCATTATCGGACACTGGGTTGTCACGGTCATCGAGCGCGACGCCGACGGCCAGGCCACCGGGCACTCCGCGCTCGGCGATCTACGGTGGGCGTACCCGTTGACCTGGCTGGCCCAGGTGATGCCCGTCTTCTTCCTGGTCGGTGGCTATGCCAACGCGGCCTCGCTCACCCGGCTGCGGGCCCGCGGTGGCGACGCGGCCGGCTGGCTGCTCGACCGCAGCGCCCGGCTGGTCCGCCCCACCAGCGTGCTGCTGCTGGTCCTCACCGCCGCGGCGGCGGTCGCCTGGCTGGCCGGCACCGACCCGACCCGGATCCGCGAGGTGTTCTGGTTCGCCACCATCCCGCTGTGGTTCCTGGTCGCCTACCTGGCGGTGGTCGCGCTCACCCCACCGATGTACGCGCTGCACCGCCGCTTCGGCTTGGCCGTGCCGCTGGTGCTGGTCGTCCTGGTCGGCCTTGGCGACCTCGGCCGGCTGACCGGGCCGCAGGAGTGGAGCTACGGCAATTACCTCTTCGGATGGCTGGCCGTCCACCAGCTCGGCTTCGCCTGGCACGACACCCGCGCCGCACCGCCGGCCGCCGGTCAGACCGCGCCGCCGTCCGCCGACGCTGACACCGACGCAGCCGGGCCGTCGACGCACGAGCGTCCCGGAGTACGCCGAACACTGCCCATCTCCCGCCGGGCCGGCCTGGTGTTCCTCGTCGGCGGGCTGGGCGCGCTGGTGCTGCTCACCGTGCTCGGCCCGTGGCCGGTGGCCATGCTCAAGGTGCCCGGCGAACGGCTCGACAACGCCTCGCCACCCAGCCTCGCGCTGCTGGCCGTCGCCGCCGCTCAGCTGGGCCTGATCCTGCTGCTCCGGAACCCGGCGGAACGACTGCTGCACCGAACCCGCCCCTGGCAGGTGGTGATCGGGGTCAACGTGGTGGTGCTGACCGTCTTCCTCTGGCACCTGACCGCCGTGATTCTGCTGATCGGGGTGCTCGACGCGACCGGGACGCTGCCCACCCCGGCGGTCGACTCCGCCGGCTGGTGGGCGTTGCGGCTGCCCTGGCTGCTGCTGCTCACCGTCGTCCTGTCGGTGCTGGTCGTCATCTTCGGGCCGGTGGAGGCGCGCAGTGGCCGACACCGCACCGCTGGTCGGGCCAGCCGGGTCCGGGCCGCGTGGACCGTCATCGGCTACGCCGCCGTGGTGGCCGGGCTGCTGATCAACAGCACGACGGCGGCCCGCGCCCCGGAGCCGCTCGGCACACCCGTCCCGGCGCTCCTGGCGTACGCGGCCGGGGCGGGCGTGCTGCGACTGCTCAGGTCGGGGTGGGGAACCCGGGGTTGACCCCGTCCGCCGCTCGACCGGCGGCGTCGCCTGGCACCGCTACCCTGGGTTGGTCCACTGTCGCCGGGGAGGCACACGGTGCGCACCGAACAGACGATCGCCGAGCTGGAGCGCGTCGCCGCGCGCGAGGTGGGCCGGGGCAGCGAGGCGTTGGCCGAGCCCGCCGCAGGCGGGCTGCTGGCCGCCGCCCGGTCGCTCGCCGCCGCCAGCGCGCCGGACGCGGCGGTGTTCACCGGGTTCTTCATTCCGGGTGCCGAGCCGCCGGCCGCGGAGACCGACGGCCCGCTCGGCGCGGTCCAGATCGCCGCCGCGCTGCGCCTTCTCGGCGGCGGGTGCCGGCTCGTCACCGACGAGCCCTGCGCCCCGGTGGTCGAGGCGGCCGTCGCCGCCGGCGCACCGGGCCTACCGGTGGATGTCGCGCCACTGCGGGGGTACGACGAGTGGGAAGCCGCCCTCCTGCCCGAGCACGGCCGACTGACGCACCTCATCGCCTGCGAACGGGTCGGGCCCGGGGTGGACGGTCGGCCCCGCAACATGCGCGGCGAGGACATCGGCGCGCACACGGCGCCCCTGGACCGGCTCTACACCTCCGGGTCGGCCTTCCGCGTCGGCATCGGCGACGGCGGCAACGAACTGGGCATGGGCCTGTTGCCGGCGGAACTCATCGGACGGGTGGTCGCCTCGGGCGAGCGGATCCGGTGCGTGGTGGGCGCGGACGCGCTGCTGGTCGGCGGCACCTCCAACTGGGCCGCCGCCGCTCTCGTCGGCGCACTGTCGCTGCTGCGCCCCGACGTGCCCGAGCTTCGAACGCTGCTGGAGCCCGCGTGGTCGTACGACCTGCTGGCCGCGATCGTGCGCGCGGGCGCGGTGGACGGCGTGCGCCGCCGGCCCACGCTCAGCGTCGACGGCCTCGACTGGCCCGCGTACGCCGAACCCCTCACCCGCATCGCCGAGCTGGTCCGAAACACGCCTTAGCTGGCCTCATCGCACCGAGGGCGGCTCGACCGACGGCCGGAGTGGCCTCGGCGGGCGTACCTGCGCGGCTCTGCGGACCACCGTCGGGCCGCCGCCGGTCGACGTGGCGGGATCGCGGCGGCGTGCGGCATCGCCGGGGGTCGCATCGCCGGCGGGAGGCGTGGCCGGTCGCCGGTCGGGCGAGGGCTGGCCGGGTGGGGGCCCGATGGTCGGGGCCGGCGTCGTCGGGTCCGGCGCTGCCGGGCGGGTGCGCAACGGCAGATGCAGGGCAGCCGCGACCACCGCGAAGGCGGCCCAACCGGCACCCAGCGCCACGGCTGACGAGACGTCCTGAAGGTAGTGGTACGCGGTGAGGAAGCCGACCAGCGCGAGGCTGTTGCGGGCGAAGTGTCGACTGAACTCGCGCAACTGGTGGCGGGCCTCGACAGCGACGAGCACCCCCGAGTAGGGGAATGTCACCACCATGCCGCGCAGCACGGCACCGAGCAGCGCGGTGAGGATCGCCCCGACGAAGATCACCACCAGCTTGAGCAACGGCGGCAGCCCGTCCGGACGACCTCCGTTCGAGGTCTCGGCGGCGGCTGGCGGGTCGTCAGCGGCGGCGGTGTTCAGGCGCGCGCGACGGCGCAGCAGCAGCATGGCCGCCAGCCAGAGCACGAGCGTGCCGGCGAGCGCCACCTCGAACGGGATGACGACGGCCAACAGGCCGGCGCTGAGCGCCACGTATACAGCGATCCCCGCAGCGTCGGCGAGCAGGATCGGCCAGCGCAGCCGATGGTGGGTGACCGCCACCGTGACGAAGAAGAGGTTGAGCCCGAGCACGCCGAGCAACTGCGCGCCCTCCACCCGGTTGTTGTCGGTGCTGACCAGGACGAGCGTCATCGGCAACGGCAGGCTGTAGACCAGCGCTCGGAGCCGGACGGAGCGGATCACGCTGACCGCCCAGACAACGGCCGTCACCAGCAGGACCGCGCTCCACGTCATGACTCACCCGTCTCCGCCCCGGTGGGGCCGTCAGTCCTGGAAGGTCGCGGCATTCGCGCAGAGGTCGAACACGCGGGTGAGTCGGTTGACGTCCGTCCGATTGACCGAGAACTGGTTCTCGCCGATCTCGCCGTGTGCGGTCATGTGGGCCTCCCAACAGCTCGACCCGTCCCAGAGTGCCAGATTGACGTGGAGCTGCGGACTGACCACACCGTAGGGCAGCAACCCCACCCGTGCCCCCGCCGCACGCTGCTTCTCCACCAGGGCGGACAGCTCGTCGCTCAGTTTGGCGTAGACGAAGACCCGGGTGATCTGGACGCCCCGTTGCAGGGCTTCGACGTTGGCGTCCCAGTAGCGCCGGCCGATCTCACTGCGCCACCAGCTCAGCTCCCCGCTCGCCCGGGGCATCACGTTGGTCAGGGCGTCCAGCCGTTGTACGCAGGTGCGGGTCGCGCCGAGCAGGTCCTCGTCCTCGTCGCCGCGCCGGATGATCCGGCCCTCAGCGAGCTGCTCGGCCTCCAGCCGGAACTGCTCGTACCGCCGTTGCGCCTCCACCGCGACGCGGGTGCCCGCGTGCTGCTCGGCCGCGTCCCGCATGGCGCCGGCGAGTTCCGTGGTGGTGCGGACGAGCCAGGGCGGACCGTCCAGCAGGGTGCGCAGGTGAAACCGGCGCTCCGCGCGGGCCAGCGAGTCCACCAGCAGCGAGATGGTGATGCCCATCAGGCCGGCCAGCAGCGACTCCACCCCGGAGGCGGCATTGCTGAGGTCGAGCGCGATGCTGAGGGTGATCGACAGTGTGATGCCGACCAACGCCACCGGGTCGGTGTGTGCCACCAGACGGACGAAGCCGCCCTCGGAGGTGCCGCCCCGCTCCCCTGACCGCCGACGGGCCACGTCACGGGCCATCGAGCTCCCCCAATCCGCTGCTGCCGCCAGCGTAGACACCAGGCACAACCGTCGGTACCGCCGCAGCGAGCGGTAGCATCCGGCAGGTGCGGAGAGCGGACGAGACGCCGTCGACCGACTCGGTCGTCGAGCGGATCACAGCCGAGGTTGGCGCCTGGGTCTGCTCCGCCCCGCTCCGCGGCCTGGTTGCCCGCTTCGGCGGCACCTGGCCCGACGGTGACCTCACCGAGTTGCTCCGATTCCTGGACGACTTCTCCGCCGCGCACTGGGACTTCCGGGGTGGCCGGGAGAGGCCCGACGCCCGGGAGCCGGATCTCGACCCGGGCACCGTCGAGCTGGTACACGCCGCCGCCACCGCGCTCGGGCTCGTCCGACCCGTGCCACCAGCCCGGCCCGCGTACGCCCATCTGGTGGTGCTGGGCGGTCTGGCGCACGCCTGCCTGCGCCGCGTCGCGTACGCCGCACACCTGCTGGACGGTGGGCTGGGGGTGACCGGCGAGGTGGCGGTGCTGGGCAGCTTCCGACCACTCTCCGACCGGGAGCACCGAATGTTGGCCGAGGCGGGGGTGCACGGCTGCGTGACCGAGGTGGACGCCCTGGACGCGGCGGTCCGGCTGGCGTTCGGGGTGAGCGCCCCGGCGGTCGAGGACGGGGTCGACGCGGATCACCCGCACCATTCCTGGTCGTCGCGCACCTATCTCCCGGCGGGTCTGCCACCGGTGCGGGTGCTCGCCGCGCCCTCCAGCGAACCGCACCGACGGCGCGCGCACACCGCGGACACCCAGCGGTTCTGGGCGGGGCACGTCCGGCTCGCTCCCGACGACGCGGTGCTGCTGGTGACCGCGCCGATCTACGTGCCGTTCCAGCACTGCGACGCGCTGCGCACCCTGGCCGTGCCGTACGGCTGCGGGATCGACACGGTCGGGGTGGACCCCGGTCTGGTCGACCTTGATCGGCTGCCGGAGCCGACGCTCAGCCCCGGCCGCTACCTCCAGGAGATCCGCTCGGCGATCCGGTCGATGCGCGCCCTGCACCACGAGCTGACCCTCGGCTGACCGGCACGCCGTGCAGGGCCGGCGCACGGCGGTTCGCCGCGCACCGGCCCCGTAGGCCGTGGTCAGTTCACATAGACGGCGGCGTTGCCCTTGGTGCTGTCGCGCACCGGCGAGTAGGTCGCCGAGAAGTACGCGGTGTTGAAGCAGAGCGCCGAGCCGGAGAACTTCGTCAGCGGCTGGTTGGTGAAGACGATGGAGTTGGTGGCGTTGACCGCCGCGCCGGTGAGGCTGTTGGTGCTGGACCGGTAGACGCAGTTGACCGTACCGAGCAGCGAGTTCAGCACGACGGTGCTCTGGATCGGGGCCGCCGCCGTACCGGAGATCGTGACGACGCCGGCGCTGGTGACGGAGGTGGCGTACGGGAGGTTGTTGAGGGTGATGCTCTGCACCCCGGTGGTGCCGAACACGTTCGTGGTGCAGGTGCCGAAGCTCTGAGCGGTGAGGCTCTCGGTGGCGGTGCCCGGGGCGGTCGGGTTGGTCAGCACCTTGGCGCTGAAGCTGGACGCGGCGCACTTGATCCCGGTGGTCCCGGAGGTGGAGTTGTAGAAGGTGGCGTTGGTGCCGGTCTTGAGGCTGGCCTGGATGACGTCGTTGACGGCGACGGCGGTGCCGCCGGCCGTGGGGTAGGTCAGGACGTTGCCGGCGAGCGCGGCCGACGGGTCGGCGGAGGCTGGCGTGGCGGCGACGAGACCGGTCAGCAGCGCGAGGGCCGCGAGGCCCCCACCGATTTTTCCGTACCTGAGCATGGTTTTTCCTTCCGGCGGTGGGACGGGAACGAGCGGACCGCACAGGCGGTCACCGCCGGGCGGGGACGCCCGGGCGGGGTTCGGGAGCCGTCCATAGCGGACGGCGGTGGTGGACGGCCGTCGGGATCGGCCGGCGGTGGTGGCGGAGGCCGGGCGGCGTCAGGGCCGGCCGGCGGTGGTGGAGGCGTCGCCGTTCAGTGGGCGGGCCAGCGTGGCGCACTGCGACGGAGTCGCCTCACCTGCGCCTTTTCGGCCTTGGGAGGGCGCTCACGTTCGGCGATAATGACAGCCATCGAGCCCTCCTTCGAGGAGTCAGGGTGACCATCCGGGGAGATCACCATAGGTAACTGGACATCAACCGAGCGTGAAGAAAGTTATAAACCCCGGAGGGTCGTAAAGTCAACGCATCAAAGGGGGTCAATGAGTTGACCACGCAGAGCCACCCCCAGCCAGCGTCGGTACCCCTCCCGGGGGCTCGCCCCGGTCGCGACCCCGACCGCGCGATCAAGCGCGGCCCACGCCGAGTGTCGGCCGAGGCGGTGGCCGCGACCCAGCGCGACCGCCTCTTCGACGGGCTCGTGCACGAGGTGGCGACGAAGGGCTACGACAACGCTCGGGTCAGCGACATCTGCCACGCCGCCGGGGTGACGCGGCCAGCCTTCTACGCTCTCTTCACCGGCAAGGAGGACGCCTTCCTCGCCGCGTACCGACACGGCATCGCCGTGGTGTCACAGCTGATGGACAGCGCCTACCACGAGGCGGGCCCGGCCTGGCCGGACGCCGCCCGCGCCGCACTGCGCACCCTGCTGGAGGTGCTGGCGAGCGTGCCCGCGTTCGCCCGGATGGCGCTCGTCGAGGTGGACGCCGCCGGCCCGGACGCCCGCCGGGAGCGGGACGCGCTGCTCGGCAGCTTCCGCCGGTTCTTCGCCGACGCCGGCCCGGGACCGGCGGTCACCGGCGTGGACCGCGACGCGCTGGTGTCCACGGTGGTCGGTGGTGTCTACGCCACCATCCGCGGTGGCGTGGCCCAGGGTCGGGCGGCGGAGTTGCCGCAACTGCTGCCGGTGCTCACCTACGCCTCCACCGCGCCGTTCCTTGGCACCGAGGGTGCGGCTCGGGCGACCCGGCCGATACACCCGGACGACGGCCCGAGCACGGCCGCGCCGTGCGTGCCGACCCTCCAGCCCTGACCACACGGTCGGAAACCGCAGCGGTTTTTCACTTTAGACGCATTTCACAGATACCGCGCAACTGGCTGCTACACGCTGTTGACCCGCCCTTTACTCGGCGGTAACTTCGGCTCTGCGCCTGGACACGTCCCATCCCGGGTCGCAATTCCCATTGTCGCCGATGAATGATCTCTAAGGAGAGCTCCATGTCGGAGGAGACCGCACACATTGAACCCGCCCCGCCGCGCAGCGGTGTGCGCTGGCGGCGGTTCGCCGCCGCGTTCGGCACCGTGGCGGCGGGTGCCGCCGGCATGATCGTGCTCACCGCCCAGGGCGTGCTGGCCGCGCAGTTCGCCATCTCGGGCATGCCGTTCACCGTCACCGCCGACAAGCTCACCGGCACCGGGTTCGAGCAGTTCGCCACCCTCGACCAGATGATCCCGGACAGCCCCAACCAGGGCGACACCGGCGGGCAGGTCCTGGTGATGGTCTCGGCGATCGACAAGGCGGAGCTGACGAACCTCTGCCAGAGCATCAACCTGGGCGGCGTCTTCCTGAAGATCACTGCCGGCAGCGGCGACAAACCGGTCAGCGCCCGGACCCTGGTGGTCGACGGTGACGAGATCGCCGGCAACGCCGCCTTCAAGAACATCGACATCGGCCAGGATGCCAGCACCCTGGACAAGGTGCCCGGCGTGAAGGGCAACCCCGGCGTCTTCTCCCAGCAGGCGGACTCGATCGTCATCGAAAACCTGCGGCAGAACAACTACGCCACCACGGCCGCCGTTTTCAACCTGCCCAACCTGCGCATGGCGTTCACCCAAGACGGGTGCTGACGTGAGCGCAAAACGACACCAGGCTGCGCCGGCCGCCCGCGGATCCCGCGGGCGGTGGCGCCGCTGGCGGCGGGGCCGCCCCTTCACCGCCGGGGTGCTGATCGCCCTCGGCGGCGCGGAGATGCTGGTGACCCTGCGCGCGCCGCTCGGGGTGCTGCTGCACGTCGGGCCGCAGGGGCTCGCCGCGTACCTGGTGCCCACCGTCCTGGTGCTCTGCGGGGTGCTGCTGATCGCCAACCCGCAGCAGAGGGTCTTCTACTCACTTGTCACGCTGGTGCTCGGGCTGGTCTCCTGGTTGACCTCGAACCTGGGCGGCTTCGTGATCGGGATGCTGCTGGCCCTGCTCGGTGGGGCGCTCGCATTCGCCTGGACCCCGGACAAGAATCGTCCGCCAGTCGTCGCGGCGGAGCCCGAGGCACTGGAACCGAGGGAGCCCGAGGCACCGGAGCCGAGGGAGCCCGAGGCACCGGAGCCGAGGGAGCCCGAGGCACCGGAGCCGAGGGAGCCCGAGAACGACGCCGACACCGTGCTGCTGCCCGGCATGCAGACACCGGCCCCGACGCCGGCCGACCGGGGCTGACTCAGCGGGCGGTGTCGGCGACCGCCTGCGCGAAGACCTCGGAGCGGTGCTCGAAGTTGCGGAACCGGCCGTAGCTGGGCGCCGCCGGGGACAGCAGCACCACCCCACCGGCCGGGGTCACCTCGCGGGACAGCCGGACCGCGTCCACCAGGTCGTCGACCAGCTCGGTACGCACCTTGGGCAGGCCGGCGAGCGCCTCGACGATGCGGGCGCCGCTGTCCGGAATGCCGATCACCGTCAGCTCCCGCTCGGCCAGGTGCTCGGCCAACGGGGTGTAGTCCAGACCCCGGTCGTTGCCCCCGACGATCACCGTCAGCGGCCGACCTTCGTACGCGTCGATCGCGTGCATGGCCGCGTACGGGCTGGTGGCAAGGGTGTCATCGACGAAGGTCAGCCCGGACGGGTCGGTGATCTCGGTGAGCCGGTGGGCCAGTCCCTGGAACTCGGCGACCGCGACGGCGAGGTGGTCCTTGCCGGCCACCACGTCCACGCCGAGCGCGTCGAGCACGGCGAGCGCGACGCAGAGGTTGCCCTCGTTGTGCCGTCCGACCAGCGGCAGTACGGCGCGCGGGAACAGCGCCTGGTCCCCGAGATGGAACCAGGGCATGCCGTCGAGGCCGGGGGCGATGTGAGTGGTGTCCGGGTGACCGGCCCGGACCGCCGGCAACTCACCCAGCTCGGCGGCGAGCCGGGGGTCGCCGCCGTTGACCACGATCGTCTGCGGGTTGTGGGCCAGCAGATTGAGCTTGTCCCGGTAGTACTCCCGCTCACCACCATGCGCGTCCAGGTGCTCGGGGAAGAGCGCGGTGACCACCGCCACCCGGGGCGAGTCGGTGAGATCGCTGCACTGGTAGCTGGACAGCTCCAGCACGTACAGCTCCGCCTCCGGCAGGTCCAGGGTCGGCACCCCGATGTTGCCGCCGAAGACGTTCGGCCGACCCATCGCGGTGAGCAGGTGGCTGATCAGGCTGGAGGTGGTGCTCTTGCCCTTGCTGCCGGTGACCCCGACGGTGCGCACGGCGTGGTCGGCCATCCACAGCGCGGTGCCCTGGGTGACCATGACGCCGCGTCGGCGCAGCTCGACCAGCCACGGGTGGGTCTGGGGCACGCCCGGGGAGCGGACCACCACGTCGGCGGCGGCCAGCCGAACGAAGCCCGCCTCACCGGTGACCAGCGGCGCCGCCTCGGCCAGGGGGCCGTCCCAGGGCAGCGACAGGAAGTTCGCGCTGTCGTCGACGGCGACCAGCTCGGCCGGGCCGTGCGCCGCGATGGCGGTCACAGCGGCCCGGCCCTCCCGACCGGTGCCCCAGACGGCGACGGTACGTCCGCGCAGGTCAGACAGGCGCACTGGGCTCTCCTCGGGGGTCGCGGCGGCGGCAGGGCAGGCCCGGTCCGGACACGGCCGGACGAACCAGGGCCTAGTATGGCGTGTGCCCAACGAGCAGCTCCGGCGGATGGACGCCTTCACCTTTCCGTCCTACTCGATCGACTTCGCCACCGGCGAGGTGTTGTTCGACTACGCCCTGACCGGCCCGACCGGCGAGCAGCGATTCACCGAGGTGATCACTCTCCCGCTTCCGGCCGAGCCACCCACGGACGAGACGGTGGCGACCCTCGGTCGGGTGCTGGAGGTGCTGCACCTCGTCGCCGGCGTCAGTTACTACAAGGCCGCCGCGCCACCCCGGCTCGTGCTGCCGGCGCCGCTGGGCGCGGCCACCGTCGACTACGTCACGGCCGTCTACACCAAGGGCCTCGCGGAGTATGCGTACCGCAACCAACTGCCGCACGTGCTCCAGCTGCGCCCGGAGGTCCCGGCCGGCTCGCCGGAGCCCCCGCGCGTGTACGACGACTCCGACCGTCGCCCCCTCTCGGCGGTGGGTGGCGGCAAGGACTCGATCGTCAGCCTGGAGGCGCTGCGCCGCGCCGAGCTGGACCCGGTGCCGTTCTCGGTCAACCCGAACCACGTGATCGTCGCGGTGAACGAGGCGTCCGGGCTGACCCCGCTGGCCGCCCGACGGCGGCTCGACCCGGTGCTGTTCGACCTGAACGCGGCCGGCGCGCTGAACGGGCACATCCCGGTCACCGCGATCAACTCACTGATCGCGGTCGCCACGGCGGTGCTGCACGGGCTGGGCCCGGTGGTGATGTCCAACGAGCGCTCGGCGTCCGACCCGAACCTGGTCTGGGACGGCCACGAGATCAATCACCAGTGGTCGAAGGGCGTCGAGGCGGAGGGGCTGCTGCGGGCGGCGCTGGCCGAGCACGCCGGCCTGACCGAACCGTACTTCTCGCTGCTGCGCTCACTGTCGGAGCTGCACATCGCCCGGCTGTTCGCCGAGATCACCCGGTACGACGACGTGGTGACCAGTTGCAACGCCGCGTTCAAGCTGCGCGACGCGAGCGAGCGCTGGTGCCGTAACTGCCCGAAGTGCCGGTTCGTCTTCCTGGCCATGGCACCGTTCATGTCGCGGGAGCGGGTCACCCACATCTTCGGCGGTGACCTGCTGGCCGACCCGGAGCAGATCCCCGGCTACCGCGAGCTGCTGGGTGTGGACGGGCACAAGCCGTTCGAGTGCGTGGGCGAGGTCGAGGAGTCGGTGGTGGCTCTCGGTCTGCTCGCCGAGCAGGACCAGTGGCGCGACGCCCCGGTGATCCGAGCCCTGGTCGACGCCGTCCCGGCGACAGCCTGGTCGGCGGTGGCGCACTCGGACGTCTTCACCCCCGGCGGCCCCAACCACATCCCCCCAACCTACGCAAAAACCCTCAACCTCTAACCCCGGCCTCCGCCGCACCCCACCCGCCCCACCCCTTCGCCCCGGTGATCAAGAGGTTTGCGTCAAAAGGACCGGAATTTCTGACGCAAACCTCTTGATCAACATGGCTGGTCAGGGGGTTCGGACTGCTTCCAGGGCTAGTAGGGCTACGTGTAGGGACAGGCTGGCCTCTACCGAATCCAGGTCCACGTCGAGGATGCGGGCGATGCGGGCCAGGCGCTCGTAGAACGCCGGCCGGGACAGGTGGGCGGCGGCTGCGCCCGCGGTCTTGTTACGCCCCTGCTCCAGGTACGCGCGCAGGGTGTCGAGCAACTGCTCCCGGGGGTGGCGGGCGTCGTACTCCAGCAGGGCGCCAAGTTCGCGTTCCACGAAGGTCTGCAACCGGGGCTCGTCGCGGAGCAGGTGCAGCAGCCCGGCCAGCCCGACGTGCGGCAGCCGGAAGATCGGCAGGTCCCGCCGGTCCTGCCGGGCGGCCTCGGCGATCTGCCGCGCCTCGACCAACGACCGTCGGGCCTCGCGCAGGCTCCCCACCCCGGACCCGGCGGCCACGATCACGGCACCTGGACCAGCACCGCGGTGCACATCGACAGCGAACGGCGCAGCTGACGATTCGGTGCCGGCCGTCGACCGGGGCACGTCGCCACCGGAGGTCGCCCGGCTGGCGGCGGAGTCGAGGCGTACCCGACGGAGTGCGCCGGCGAACGCGGACAGCGCGCGGTCCTCGGTGGCCGGGTCGGTCAAAGCCAGCAGCGCGCCCACCGAGTTGTCGTCGACCGCGCTGGTCAGCGCGGTCAGTTTCGCCTCCCGCAGTGCCTGGCCGACGGCCTCGGACAGGTCCCGCAGCCGGGCCTGACCCGCCTCCGGTCCGCTCTCCCCGACCGGCTCCTCGACCCGGTGTCGGACCATCACGCCGACCAGATGCCGGCGGTCGAGCACCACACCGAGCGCCTTGGCACGCAGCGCGACCTCGTCCACCGGCCGGGAGTGGTCGAGCAGCGCGGTGAGCAGGGTGCGGTGGATCTGCCGTTCCAGCCCTTCGGCGTCACGGCGGATCAGCCGGCCCAGCGCGAGGGTGGACGCGGCCCGCTCGATCAGGATGGTGAGTCGGGTGGGCGGGCCGACGGCCGGATCGCTGGACCGGGCGCCGGGAACGTCGCCGCTGGCCGGCCAGCGCAGCAGCAGCCGACCCCAGTCCTGCCCCCGCGCGCCGACGGCGGTGACCAGCCAGCCGTTGTCCGGGTCGTACGCGGTGCGCCCGACCGGCCGGATCCGCCGGGAGTGCTGCTCCCAACTGTCCAGCAGCAGTTCGGCGCTCTCGCCCGCCGGGTCGTACCCGAGCACCTGCCGGGACAGGTTCTCCAGGACCACCGGGCAACCGGACAGCTCGGCGGCCTGCCGGATGACCTCGGCGGCGTCGGCGCCCTCGACGGACAGGTCGTTGAAGCGCTGGTGGATCTCCTCGGTGGCGCGCAGCTCGGTGAGCTGCGCGTCGACGATCAGCGCGTGCACCGCCTCGGTGATCCGCACGAACGGGGTGGCCCGGCGCAGCTCCACCAGGGGCAGCCCGCGCCGCTCGGCGGCGGCGACCATCACCCGGGGTACGCCGCTGATGTAGCGGCGGCCCAGCTCGACGACGAGCCCGGAGACTCCGACGTCGGCGAGGTCGCCGATGAACGCGCGCAGCCCCGCGTCGTCCCCGGGCAGGCCGATGCCGGTGGTGAGCACCAGCTCACCACCACCGAGCAGGGTGGCGATGTCCGGCACCTCGGCGACGTGCACCCAGCGGACGGGTCGGTCCAGCCCCGCGTCTCCGGCCACCACGCGCGGCGCGAAGTGGCGGACGGGGTCCAGGGCCAGGACCTCACGGACGGTAGGGAACACGGCCGACACGCTACCGTCCGTGACGCCGGATCTCGACTCGCCGCCGCCGAGGCGGGTCAGCGGCTCAGTCGCCGAGGCGGGTAAGCGGCTCAGTCGACGCCGAACTCCATCGCGGCGCGGTCGAGCGCCTCGTCCTCGGGCGAGGCGACGCCCCGGGAGGCGATGGCTTCCGCGCCACCCTCCGGCATGGCGCCGATCAGCCCGGTGGAGGCTGCCTGCGCGGCGCCGATCATCCGCTGCGGGGCTCCGCCGCCGACCATGCCGAGGGAGGCGTACTGCTCCAGCTTCGCCCGCGAGTCGGCGATGTCCAGGTTGCGCATGGTGAGCTGGCCGATCCGGTCCGACGGGCCGAACGCCGAGTCCTCGGTACGCTCCATCGACAGCTTGTCCGGGTGGTAGCTGAACGCGGGGCCGGTGGTGTCCAGGATCGAGTAGTCCTCGCCCCGGCGCAGCCGCAACGTCACCTCGCCGGTGACCGCCGTGCCGACCCAGCGCTGCAACGACTCCCGCAGCATCAGCGCCTGCGGGTCCAGCCAGCGGCCCTCGTACATCAGCCGGCCGAGGCGGCGGCCCTCGTTGTGGTAGTTCGCCAGGGTGTCCTCGTTGTGGATGGCGTTGACCAGCCGCTCGTACGCGGCGAAGAGCAGCGCCATGCCGGGTGCCTCGTAGATGCCCCGGCTCTTGGCCTCGATGATCCGGTTCTCGATCTGGTCGGACATGCCCAGGCCGTGCCGGCCGCCGATGGCGTTGGCCTCCAGCACCAGGTCGACGGCGCTGCCGAACTCCTTGCCGTTGATCGTCACCGGGCGGCCCTGGTCGAAGCCGATGGTGACGTCCTCGGTCGGGATCTCCACCGAGGGGTCCCAGAACCGGACGCCCATGATCGGGTTGACCGTCTCGATGCCGGTGTCGAGGTGTTCGAGGGTCTTCGCCTCGTGCGTGGCACCCCAGATGTTGGCGTCGGTCGAGTAGGCCTTCTCGGTGCTGTCCCGGTATGGCAGGTCGCGTTCGAGCAGCCACTCCGACATCTCCTTACGCCCACCCAACTCGGTGACGAAGGCGGTGTCGAGCCACGGCTTGTAGATGCGCAGCTGCGGGTTGGCCAGCAGGCCGTACCGGTAGAAGCGCTCGATGTCGTTGCCCTTGAACGTCGAGCCGTCGCCCCAGATCTGGACGTCGTCGGAGATCATCGCCCGCACCAGCAGGGTCCCGGTCACGGCCCGGCCGAGCGGCGTGGTGTTGAAGTACGCCCGACCGCCCGAGCGGATGTGGAAGGCGCCGCAGGTCAACGCGGCGAGGCCCTCCTCGACCAGGGCGGCGCGGCAGTCGACGAGTCGGGCGACCTCGGCGCCGTAGCTGAGCGCACGACCGGGCACCGAACCGATGTCGGGCTCGTCGTACTGGCCGATGTCGGCGGTGTAGGCGCAGGGGATCGCGCCCTTGTCGCGCATCCACGCGACCGCGACCGAGGTGTCGAGGCCGCCGGAGAAGGCGATGCCGACACGTTCGCCGGTGGGCAGGGAGGTGAGAACCTTGGACACAGGGAAGATTATGCGTCAAGACGCATGGCCATGCAAATAGAAGCGGGTTACGCGCCGTCGAAAGGTGGATCGTCGCGGCCCAGCTCCCAGAACGCCACGGCCGCGGCGGCGGCCACGTTGAGCGAGTCCACCCCGCGCCGCATCGGGATGACCACCCGTACGTCGCTGGCCGCCTGGGCCGCCGCGGTGAGGCCGGGGCCCTCGGCTCCGAGCAGCAGCGCCGCCCGCTCCCGCTGCGCCGGGGTCAACCGCTGGATGGGTACGGCGTCCGGGGCCGGCGTCATGGCGAGCACCGTGAAGCCCGCGTCCCGCACCTGGTCCAGACCCGTGGGCCAGGGATCGAGCTTCGCGTACGGCATCGCGAAGACCTCGCCCATGCTGACCCGCACGCTGCGCCGGTAGAGCGGATCGGCGCAGGACGGCGACAGCAGCACCGCGTCGATGCCGAGCGCGGCGGCTCCCCGGAAGATCGCCCCGAGGTTGGTGTGGTTGTTGACGTCCTCCAGGATCAGGACCCGGCGCGCGGCGGCGAGCACCTCGGCCGCCGTCGGCAGCGGCCGGCGGTGGAACGACGCCAGCACCCCCCGGTGTACGTGGAAACCGGTGGCCTGTTGCAGCACGTCCTGTGTCGCGGCGTAGACCGGCGCATCGCCGGTGTCCAGGTCGGCGAGTTGGTCGACCCGCTTGGCGTCGACCAGGTACGACCGGGCCGGGTAGCCCGCGCGCAGCGCCCGGCGCAGCACCAGCTCCCCCTCGGCGATGAACAGGCCGTGCGGCGGCTCCCAGCGGGTGCGCAGTTCGACGTCGGTGAGCGCGCGGTAGTCGGCGATCCGGTCGTCGTCGGGGTCGGTGATCTGGTGGACGGGCACCCGACGATTCTGCCGGACGGCGAGCCCTGCCCTCCGACGCCCGCCCGGCGGGGTGGTTTGTCCGAAGAAGAAGGGGAATGGCCGGCGGAGTATCGGACCGGGCGGGAAGGATCAGCCAGGTGAGCGCAGACCACACCGCCCCGAGCGAGGCCGGTGCCCTGCCCCGGCACCCGACCGTTGCGGACCACATCGTCTCCCGGCTGGCCAGCTGGGGTGTGTACCGCTACTTCGGCTATCCCGGTGACGGCATCAACGGCATGACCTCCGCGCTGCAACGCACCAACGAGCGGGCCCAGTTCATCCAGGTACGGCACGAGGAGACCGCCGGTTTCGCCGCCTCCGCCCACGTCAAGTACGGCGGCGGACCGCTGGGGTGCGCCCTCGTCACCAGCGGGCCCGGTGCCATCCACCTGCTCAACGGCCTGTACGACGCCAAGCTCGACCACCAACCGGTGGTCGCGCTGGTCGGGCACACCGCGACCACCGCCGAGGGCGGCGGCTACTACCAGGAGGTCGACCTGCTCGCCCTCTACAAGGACGTGGCGGCCGCGTTCCTGGCCCAGCTCGACCACCCCGCGCAGGTGCGCCACCTGGTCGACCGGGCGTGCCGTACGGCGTTGGCCCGGCGTACCGTCACCGCCCTGATCCTCCCCCTGGACCTCCAGGACGAGCCGGCCGTCCCGGACCCGCCGCACGCGCAAGGCTACTACCGGACCAGCAACGCGCCGAGCAGCACACCGACCGTGCCGCCGGCGGCGGACCTGCGCCGGGCGGCCGAGGTGCTGCGCGGCGGGCAGCGGGTGGCGATGCTGGTCGGGCAGGGCGCACTGGGCGCGCGCGACGAGGTCCGCGAGATCGCCGACCGACTCGGGGCCGGTGTGGCCACGGCACTGCTCGGCTTCACCGCCGTCGACCACCGCGAACCGTGGGTGACCGGCGCGATCGGGCTGCTCGGCACCCGACCGAGCTGGCAGCTGATGACCGGCTGCGACAGGCTGCTGATCGTGGGCAGCAACATGCCGTACTCGGAGTTCTACCCGCCGCCCGGGCAGGCCCGCGCGGTGCAGATCGACCTGGACGGCACCCAGCTCGGGTTGCGGTACCCGACCGAGGTGAACCTGACCGGCGACGCCCGCCCCACCCTGCGGGCCCTGCTGAACGAGCTGGGCCCCGGCCCCGGGCCGACCGCCTGGCGGGCGGAGATCGCCGACAACACCTCGGCGTGGCGGCGGGTGCAACGCGACCTGGCCGAGCAGACCGCGGACCCGGTCAACCCGCAGTTGCTCTTCCACACCCTCAATGAACGCCTGCCCGACGACGTGATGCTCGCCATCGACTGCGGCACCACCACCGCCTGGTACGCCCGGCACATCCAGGTCCGCCCCGGGATGCTGGCCAGTCTGTCCGGAACGCTGCTGTCCATGGGTGGCGCCATGCCGTACTCGCTGAGCGCCAAGTTCGCCCACCCGGACCGGCCGCTCGTCGCGCTGATCGGCGACGGCGCCATGCAGATGAACGGCGTCAACGAGCTGATCACCGTGGCCAAGTACTGGCGAAGCTGGGCCGACCCGCGGTTCGTGGTGCTGGTGCTCAACAACCGGGACCTGGCGTTCGTCAGCTGGGAACAGCGCTCCAGCGAGGGGACGCCGATGTTCCCGGACAGCCAGCAGTTGCCGGACATCGCGTACCACCAGTGGGCGGAGGTGCTCGGGCTGCGCGGCGAGCTGATCGACTCGCCGGAGCAGATCCCGGGCGTCTGGGAACGGGCACTGTCCGCCGACCGACCGGTGGTCATCAACGCCCTGGTCGACCCGGCCGAGCTGATGCTCCCGCCGCACTTCACCGCCGAGCAGGCCCGCAAGACCGCGGCGGCGGTGCTGCGCGGCGACACCGACTGGGCCGGGATCGTCCGACGCGGCCTACCGGCCACCCTCGCCAGCTACCGCCCCCGCCGCCGCGAACGCTGACGCCGCCCTTGGTGCCGTCGATCATGGAGTTGCGGTGGTGGACATATGCTGCGAGCAGCCGTACAACGGGTCAGCCGCGGCGGTCCAGCCAGCGTTGCAGGGCCGAGCGGGGCTCCTGGGTGGGCTGCTGCTGACGCTCCGGGACCACGGGGCGCTGCACGGGGCGGCGCGCGTCGCCGGCCAGCTCGCGGCTGGGTGCGACGAACGCCTTCTCCGGCTGGCCCTTCACGGCGGTGGCGATGACCCGGGCGACCGCGTCGATCACCTTGCTCTGCACCGCAGAGCCCACCGAGTCGGCCGGGTCGTCCGGGTTGGCGGCGATGCCGGCGACCGCGACCTGCGGGGTGAAACCGACGAACGTTTCGGTCGAGTTCTGCTCCGAGCTGCCCGTCTTACCGGCCACCGGCCGGCCGTCGAGGATGTCGTTCACACCGGTCGCGGTGCCGCCGTTGCACTGCCCGAACGCCGACTGCTGGCCCACCGGGCAGCGAGCGGCATCGGTCGCGGCGCGGGCGACGTCGACGTCGAGGACCCGCTTGCAGGACGGCTGACCGACCGGCACCTTCTTACCGTCCGAGTCGGTCACCGAGACCACCGGCACCGGCGTGCAGTAGGTGCCCTCGGCGGCCACCGTGGCGTACGCGTTGGCCAGGTCCAGGGGGGTGGTGGCGGCGACGCCGAGGGTGAACGACCCCCAGTTCGCGGCGTTGTCCTTGGCGAAGGCGGCGTCCGTGTCGGCCCGGAAGGTGATGCCGAGGCGCTGCGCCATCTCGACCACCTTGTCCTGGCCGACCTGCTCGGCCAACCACACGAAGTAGGTGTTCACCGAGCGACCGAAGCCGTCCCACATCATCCGGTACCCGTCCATCCAGTCCGGGTTGGCGTTCGCCGGGCACCAGCGGCCCTCACAGCTGCCTGGCCCCTCGGCCGCGTAGCGGGTGGGCAGCTTGGCGGGCGCGTCGAAGCCGGTGGAGAGGGTACGGCCCGACTCCAGCGCGGCGAGCATGGTGAACAGCTTGAACGTCGAACCCGCCTGGTACCCGTCCACGCTGGCGCCGCCGGAGATCAACGGATTCACGGTGTTCGGGTAGTTCGCCTGCCCGTTCGGGTTGTCGGCCAGGCTGTAGTGCCGGTTGACCGCCATGGCCAGCACCTGCCCGGTGCCCGGCTGGACCGCCGCGATCGGCAGAGCGCGCTTGTTGTCGTAGGAGTAGACCTTGGTGGCCTGCTGCTGCGCGGTGGCCTGGATCTTCGGGTCCAGCGAGGTGACCACGGTGTAGCCCCCGGAGCGCAGGGCCTGCTCGCGCTCCGCGACGGTGGCGCCGAACGCGGGCTGGGTCAGCCACCACTGACGCAGGTAGTCACAGAAGTAGCCCCAGTCGTCGTGGCCCTGGGAGACCGCGGTGCAGCCGTTGGGCTGGGCGGTGGGGTGCAGGGTCAGCGGCTCGGCCTTGGCCTGGGCGGCCTGCGCGGCGGTGATCGCGTTGGTGGCGACCATCGAGTCCAGCACGTACGACCGGCGGGCCAGCGCCTCGCCCTTGTCGCCGCTGATCGGGCTGTATGCGTCCGGGGACTGCACCAGGCCGGCGAGCAGGGCCGACTCGGCGAGGGTCAGCTGCGCCGGCGGTTTGCCGAAGTACCGCTGGCTGGCCGCCGCGATCCCGTACGCGCCGGAGCCGAAGTAGGCGATGTTCAGGTACCGGTCGAGGATCTCGTCCTTGCCGAGGCTCTTGTCCAGCGCACTCGCGTACCGGATCTCCTGGATCTTGCGCCCGACGGTGGGGTCGGTGGCGGCGGCGCGCTCCTCAGCGGTGCGGGTGGGGTCGGTCTTGAGGACGTTACGGACGTACTGCATGGTCAGCGTCGAGCCGCCCTGCTCGGTGCCGCCGCCCTTGACGTTGGCCACCAGTGCCCGGGCGAGGCCGCGCAGGTCAGCGCCGCCGTGGTCGTAGAAGCGCCGGTCCTCGGCCGCCACGATCGCCTGCCGCATCACCGGGGCGATCTCCGACAACGGCACGTCGGTGCGGTTCACGTCGTAGAACGTGGTGATCAGCGTCTTGCCGTCGTTGGCGTAGAGGTACGAGCGCTGCGGCGTGGCCGGGGTCTTCAGCGAGGCCGGCAACGCGGCGTACGACCCGAGCGCGGCGCGGGCGCCGAGCCCGAGCAGCAGGTTGCCCGGCAGCGCGGCGACTGCCAGGACAAGCCCGGCCAACACGCCGGCGAGCAGCACGGTGAACAGCCGCGACAGCGGCGAGCGGGGGGCGGCCATGCTTCCCAGGATTGCCACGAAAGCCGCCAACCGACCACCCCCGGAGGCCAACTGTCAGCAACTTCACGCCCTCGTCCCACCCCCAGGCCCCCGCCCGCCCGCCCACCCGCCCGCCCGCCACGGTGATCATGGGGTTAGCGGGAGGTTTGATCACGGAATCACCCGTCAACCTCATGATCACCGGAGCTGGGCGAGGGCCGAGGGCCCAGTGGGTGCGTTAGGGGTTTGGAGTGCTCAGGCTGGCGCTGGCGGCGTCTCTTGCGGTTTCGCGGGGCATCAGGCGGCCGGAGCGGTAGCCGATGCCGATGCCGGCGATCAGTACGAAGATCGCGCCGAACGTCTGCAGCGAACCGATCAGGGCGCCACCGAGGCCGAGCAGCGGCGCGGCGATGATCAACATGACGCCGTCGCCGAGGCTGAAGGTGCCCGAGCGGGCCACCGCCCATCCGGTGAGGAACCAGCCGACGCTGTAGAACGTCGCGCCGAGCAGGACCAGCGACCGCGCGGTGGTGCCGAAGACCGGCGTCTGCTCGGCGAGCCCGGCGAACGGCAGCATCAGCACGGTACCGGCGATGCTGACCAGCAGCCCAGCGGCGGCCACCCGGCGGCTGCGGGTCGCGGCCAGCAGACCGGTGAGGGCCAGCAGCGCGAGCAGGCCGAGCCAGACCGCGGCCACCCAACCGATCAGGTACACCGCCCGGCCGTCGGCCGGGTAGGGGTCGTTGCCCACCCCTCCGTCACTGGCCATCGCCACCGCGCCGTAGAGGATGGCGTACGCGGGCAGCAGCCACACCGCGGCCCGCGCGAACCGACGTATCGACCAGGCCCAGGTGGCGTTCGTGGCCGGGGCGCCCGGGCTGGGCTCGCCCACGAACGGCAGTACACCGAACCCGCCTCCGCTGCGCCGGGAGCCCAGCGGGGCGACCGGGTCGTGCGCGCCGGGCACCGGGGCCGAGGACCACATCCGATTCGCCGGATCCTTCATGCGTCACCTCGCTCGTCCACGAGCGGTGCGGAACGCGCCGGGGCGCCCCGATTGCCTGGTCACCACCCGTCCTAGGACCGATCGTGGCAGGCGTCGGAGCGCCCCATGAGACTTTCTCGCATTAAGGCCTTGATCAGCCGCGTTCCCGCTGGTCGGCCGGGTCCTCGGTCAGGCTGGCCGGCGACACCGGCTCCGGGGCGGGCAGCCCCTGCGGCTTGTTGCCGCCGGTGGCCTGCGCCTCCGCGACGCGTACCTCGTCGTGGATCTGTTGGGCGGCATCCGCCGCAGCCTGCGCCGCCTCCGCGGCCTCGCGCTGGACCTGGCTCGCGTGTTCGGCCGCCTCCGGTGCGGGCAGATCCCCCACCATCTGGCTCAGCCCGCCGAGCGCGCCACCCATGCCCTCCAGGGCCTTGGTCAGCTCGGCCGGGACGATCCAGACCTTGTTGGCGCTGCCCTGGGCGATCTGCGGCAGGGCCTGCAGGTATTGGTAGGCGAGCACCTTCTGGCTCGGGTTCGCCTGGTGGATCGCGTCGAAGACCGTCCGAATCGCCTTCGCCTGACCCTCGGCCTGCAGGATCTGGGCCTGCCGGTCACCGTCGGCCCGCAGCACCGCCGACTGCTTGTCACCCTCGGCGGTGAGGATCACCGACTGCTTGTGGCCCTCAGCGGTGAGGATCGCCGCGCGACGGTCACGCTCGGCGCGCATCTGCTTCTCCATAGAGTCACGGATGCTGGCCGGCGGCTCGATCGCCTTGATCTCGACCCGGGTCACCTTGATGCCCCAGCGCCCGGTGGTCTCGTCCAGCACCCCGGAGAGGTGCCGGTTGATCTCGTCCCGGCTGGTCAACGCGCGCTCCAGGTCCAGCGAGCCGATCACGTTACGCAGCGTGGTGACGGTCAGCTGCTCGATGGCCTGGAGGAAGCTGGAGATCTCGTAGGTCGCCCGGACCGAGTCGACCACCTTGAAGTAGAGAACGGTGTCGATCGAGACCACCAGGTTGTCCGAGGTGATCACCGGCTGCGGCGGGAAGCTGACCACCTGCTCGCGCATGTCGACCTTGGTGCGCACCGCGTCGACGAACGGCACCAGCAGGTTGAGGCCGGGGTTGAGCGTGCGCTTGTACTTACCGAGCCGTTCCACCACGTCCTGGCGCTGCTGCGGCACGATCCGCACCGCCTTCGCCAGCGTTATCACGGCGATCAGCGCCACCGCGATCACCAGCACCCCGATTACGGTCATCCCGTTCACCCTCTCGCTTCCGGCAGCTCGCCGGCGGAAGAAACGTCGTCCTGCCAGACCAGGGCGGTCGCGCCCCGAACCTTGATCACTCGAACCCGTTGACCAGGTTCGTAAAATTGCGTCGTGTCATACGAGCGGGCGGTCCACAGCTCGCCGTCGATCTTGACGAGGCCGTGCTCAGCGTCGACCCGTTCCAGCACCAGCGCCGTGGAGCCCTCGATCGCCTCCACGCCGAACGGCTGCTCGCCGCTGTCGAGCGCGGAACGGCTGTGCCGCCGGATGACCGGCCGGACCACCACCACGCTCAACGCCGACACCACAGCGAAGACCAGCGCCTGCACCGCAACCGGCGCACCCAGGGCGGCGGCACCGGCGGCAGCGAACGCCCCGGCCCCGAACATGATCAGAAAGAGCGTCGTCGTGAAGATCTCGGCGACCGCCAGCACCACACCCAATACGATCCACACCACCGCGTCCACCCCCTGATCGTGACACGCGAATGCACTAACAGCCCACCTCTCATGATCAGCACGCTCGCCGAAATGGACTGGCCGGCCGAAACACCCCCCGGCTAGGGTCCGGTCCGAACCACCGATCGAGGAGAGATTCCCTTGACCCTGCTGCCCGCGACCGCCCGACAGATCGACACCCAGGTCGCCCAGGCGCAGATCGACGGTCATACTCCGTCACTGGTGCTGGGCGTGGTCCGCGACGGCGCGCTGGTCCACCTGGCCGCCGCCGGCGAGCACCCCCGCCCGGACGTCGACCTGCAGTACCGGGTCGGCTCGATCAGCAAGACGATGACCGCGAGCCTGGTCATGCAGCTGCGCGACGCCGGCCGGCTCAGCGTCGACGACGAGCTGGAGAAGCACCTGCCGGGCACCAGTGTCGGCTCGCTCACCCTGCGTCAGCTGCTCGGGCACGCGAGCGGCATGCAACGCGAACCCGAGGGCGAATGGTGGGAACGGGCGGCGGGCACCGACCTGGCCACGCTGCTCGCCGGCCTGACCGCCGACAAGATCGCCTATCCGCCGCACACCGCGTACCACTACTCCAACCTGGCGTACGGGCTGCTCGGCGGGGTGCTCGAACGGCTCACCGGAACGCCCTGGGCCGACCTGCTCAACGAACGGCTGCTCGGCCCGCTCGGAATGCGCCGCACCACGTACGCGGCCACCGAGCCGTACGCCCGCGGCTACGTCGTGCACCCCTGGCACGGCACGCTTCGCGAGGAGCCCCGCACCGACACCGGCGCGATGGCCCCCGCCGGGCAGCTCTGGTCGACGATCGAGGACCTGGGCCGTTGGGCGGCCTTCCTCGCCGACCCGGACCCGTCGGTGCTCGCCGCCGGGACGCTCACCGAGATGTGCGCGCCCGTGGTGATCAGCGATCTCGACTCCTGGACCGGCGGGCACGGCCTGGGGCTGGAGCTCTACCGCGACGGCGAGCGCGTGTACGTCGGGCACGGCGGCTCGATGCCCGGGTACGTGGCCGCCCTCACGGTGCACCGGCCGACCCGTACCGCCGTGGTCGGCTTCGCCAACTCGTACGGCTTCCCGATCACCGGGCTCGGCCGCCGGCTGCTGACCACAGTGCTGGACGCCGAGCCGGGATTCCCGCAGCCGTGGCGGCCGGCCGCCGCCACGCCACCGGTCGAGCTGGCAGAGCTGACCGGCCGCTGGTGGTGGATGGGCACCTCGCTGGACCTGAGCTGGGACGCGGGTGACCTGGTGGCCCACGTCCGCGGTGAGCGGGTGAGCCGGTTCACCGCCGAGGGAACGGACCGCTGGCGGGGACGATCCGGCCCGGAGAACGGCGAGATCCTGACGGTGCGGCGCGACGACAGCGGACGGGCGGTGGCGATCGACATCGCCACGTTCGTCTTCACGCGCAGCCCCGACGAGGTCCCCTGACCCACCCGACGGGTCAGCCGGGTCAGGGGGCTTCGGTGACGAAGTCGATGAGGCGTTCCATGGCGTTGATCAGGGGAGTTTCCACGTCGGCGAAGCTGTTCACCCGGGACAGGATGTGCCGCCACATGTCCGCCGGCTCGGCCACGCCGAGGGCCGCGCAGACCCCCTCCTTCCACGGCCGTCCCGGCGGCACGACCGGCCACGCCGCGATGCCCAACGCCGCCGGTTTGACCGCCTGCCAGACGTCCACGTACGGGTGGCCGGTCACCAGCACGTAGGGCGAGTTCACCCGGGCCACGATCCGGCTCTCCTTGCTGCCCGGCACGAGGTGGTCGACGAGCACGCCGAGTCGCCGGGTCGGGCCGGGGCCGAAGTCGCGTACGTCGGCGTCGAGGGCGTCGATGCCGTCCAGCGGCTCCACGACGACACCCTCGATCCGCAGGTCGTCGCCCCAGATCCGCTCGACCAGCGCGGCGTCGTGGATGCCCTCGACCCAGATCCGGCTCGCCTTGGCCACCTGGGCGCGGACGTTGTCCACCGCCACCGAGCCGGACGCGGTGCGTCGACGGGCCGCCGGTACCGGCGCGCGGGTGGGGCGGCGCAGCGTCACCGGGCGGCCGTCGAGCAGGAAAGCCGCCGGCAGCAGCGGGAAGTTGCGCCGTCGGCCATGCCGGTCCTCCAGCACGACCGCGCCGGCCTCGAAGCCCACCACCGCTCCGCAGAACCCGGAGTCGGCATCCTCGACCACGAGATCCGGTTCGGCGTCCACCTCGGGGGTGACCTTCCGCCGCCGCCAGTCCCCCGCCAACACGTCCTCGCCGTATCGCCCCGCCATGTCGATCACGCTAACTCCCCCACCAGCACGCCGCGCCCCGACACACCGCCCCACCCCACCGCACCACTCAGTCGATCATGGAGTGGATTCGAGGCGGCCCAGGGTGCTCTCGACCGGTGCCGGCCAGACGGAGTCCTTGAGGCCGAGGGCGTCCCGGAGGTAGGCCCACGTGAGCCGCTGGATCAGAGCAACCCTCTCGGGGTTCTCGTCAGTCGTCTCCCTGGCCTCGTAGTCGGAGATGCCGCCGAGCGAGTGCTCCGCTCCGAACAGCGTGAGCAGGCTCTTGCTCCCCGGGCTCAGGTGGTACGCGTCGGTGAACCAGTCCGGCCCACGGACCGACAGCGGGGAGTCGTCCCGATCGCCCGCGACGACGAGGGTCGGGGTGTCCATGTCCGCGAAGCTCGGGCTCATGAAGGGGAAGTGCTCGGCCGCGAACGGGGAAAGATCGCCTCCGCCCCGGCCGGTCACGGCCAGCAGGACGCCTGCCCTGATCCGTGGGTCGGACATGTCCTCTCCGGGGTTCCCGTCGGCGTCGAGGACTCGCGCCCCCAGCAGGGTGCTCGCCGTCTGGGCGCCCCAGGAGTGGCCGGCCACGGCGATTCGGGTGCGGTCGAGGCGTCCAGCGAGGCTGGGGACGGACGACTCCAGCAGGTCGAGCTGGTCGAGGGTGCGCTTCAGGTCGTCCACCCGGATGCGCCAGATCCGCGGTGTGCGGGTGTCGTCGGGCGGAAGGTTCAGTCGCCGTGAGTCGAGGTGGGTGGGCTGGATGACGACGAAACCGTGCGAGGCCCAGAAGTCGACCAGCGGACCGTAGTTGGTGGCCGCAGAGCCGAAGCCGTGCGAGAAGACGATGACGGGCAGCTCGTGGCCGGTCGTGGGTGCGGAGACCCGTACGTGTAGATCGTCGCCGCGATCCGGGGTCGGCAACGTGATGGGGTGGACCGTGACGACCGGCGTGGGCTCTGGCATCGCGTGCATGGTCGTGCCTCCGTGACTTGGGATTGGCCTGGCGTTCTGGCATGCTGCATATGCGGAACTTGGTTCCGCTAAAACATACGGAACACGGTTCCGTTTTTCCAAGGGATGTGACGGGGGTAACGGTGGCCGGCACGGAGTCGGGTGCCCCGCGCAAGCAGCGGGCTGATTCGCGGCGCAACGAGACGGCACTGCTGGAGGCGGCCGCCGCGGCATTCGTCGTCTCCGGAGTCAACGCGCCGGTGCGCGACATCGCCGCCAGGGCGGGCGTCGGCGTCGGGACGATCTACCGCCACTTTCCGACCCGGGCCGATCTGATCGTCGCGGTGTACCGACACCAGGTCGAGGCGTGCGCCGAGGCGGGCCCGGTGCTCCTGGCGGAGAGCGCCACGCCGCACGCCGCCCTGGCGAGCTGGATCCACCTCTTCGTCGACTTCCTGGTCACCAAGCACGGCCTGGCCGAGGCGATGCGGTCCGACGACGCCGCCTTCCAGACACTGCACGCGTACTTCCTCGACCGGCTCGTCCCCGTCTGCGCCGAGCTGCTCGACGCCGCCAGCACGGCGGGCGAGATCATTCCCGACATGGACGCCCTCGTCCTGATGCACGGCATCGGCAACCTCTGCATCGGCGCCGACAGCCCCGTCTACGACGCGCGCCTCATGGTCGGACTGGTCATCGCGGGCCTGCGGCTGCGGTAGCGGTAGCGGGCCGGGATCGCAGCGCCGCGCTGCGGGCGGGATCGGGCGAAGAGGGCAGTTCGGGGCAGGCCGGGCGGCGCGAGCGGCAGCCGAGACAGGGCCGGTCGTGACCACGTACCCTTTCGGCATGTCCACCCCCGCAACGGGCGCGGCCACACTCGCGCCGCGCCGGTCGAGCCGGTTCGTTGCCTGGGTGCGCGCGTGGCGCGCCGGGTTGGTGCCGTACGACGAGGTCGCCGACGCCATCGCCGGCAACGAGGAACATCTCGTTGCGGACGCCCCGGGCACCTGGACCGACGTCCCGCTGGGCGCCGCGCTGCCCACCCTGGCCAAGCTCTCACCGGACGAGATCCGCCTGGTGCTGCCCGCGCCGGGCGACCCCCGGGGGCTGCCCGGCCCCGGTGACTTCGCCGGCGCGGCGCTGGTCACGGGTGAGGCGGTGGTGGCCGGCGGGCTCGGGTTGATCCCGGAGGTCCGCTCGCACACCTCCGGCTCCGGGGACTGCTTCGAGACGGTGCTGTGGCGGGTCTACCCGCTGCCGGCCAACGCGCCGGCCGCCTCACTCTCGTTGCCCGGCGCCGCCGAGGCGGAGGCCGAGCTGGCCGCCGCGCTGGCCGAGACGACCGCCGCGCTGACCCGCCTCGACGTGGCCCAGTGGCGGCCCGAGCTGGCCGGTGCGCTGGCCGCGCTGCGCCGGCCCGACGGCGCCACCGACCTGCCACCGGGCTTCGACCCGCGGGCGCGGCGGCTCTTCGCCCGGGCCGCGGTGCTCGACCGGGTGCTCGCGCTGGCCGGGCACGCCGCCCCGGGCGGGGCGATCAACAACTACGAGGCACAGCAACGGGACGCGGCACTTCGCCCGTTGACCGCGGCCTGCCGGCAGGCGCTGGTGGCCGCCTGCAACGCCCCCCTGCGCTTCTGACCGGCACCTCGCAACACCGCAGCCCCGGCCGGGGGTGGTCAGACCTCGTCGAGCAGGTCCGCGACGGAGTTGATGATCCGGGACGGGCGGTACGGGTAGCGCTCCGCCTCGGTGCGACTGCTGATGCCGGTGAGCACCAGGATGGTCTCCAGCCCGGCCTCCAGGCCGCACAGGATGTCGGTGTCCATCCGGTCACCGATCATCGCGGTGCTCTCCGAGTGTGCGTTGATCGTGTTGAGCGCCGAGCGCATCATCATCGGGTTGGGCTTGCCGACGAAGTACGGCTCCACCCCCGTCGCCTTGGAGATCATGGCGGCGACCGAACCGGCGGCGGGCAGGGCGCCCTCCACGGACGGGCCGGTCACGTCGGGGTTGGTGCAGATGAACCGGGCTCCGTCGTTGATCAGTCGGACGGCCTTGGTGATCGCCTCGAAGCTGTAGGTGCGGGTCTCGCCGAGCACCACGTAGTCGGGGGCGAAATCGGTGAGCACGTACCCGACCGCGTGCAGCGCCGTGGTCAGCCCGGCCTCACCGATGACGTACGCGGTGCCGCCCGGCCGCTGGTCGGCGAGGAACTGCCCGGTGGCCAGCGCCGACGACCAGATCGACTCCTCCGGCACGTCCAACCCCATCCGGCTCAGCCGGGCCGTCAGGTCACGCGGGGTGTAGATCGAGTTGTTGGTCAGCACCAGGAACGGCTTGCCGGAGGAGCGCAGCCGGTTGATGAACTCCGGTGCGCCGGGGACCGGCTGGCCCTCGTGCACCAGCACGCCGTCCATGTCGGTCAGCCAACTCTGCACGGGCTTGCGGTCATGCATGATGATCCTCAGAGGTCAGGGGCGGCGGGTCGGCACGCAACAGACGGTGGCGCAGGTGTCCCACATCGGCAGCTCGCCCAGGCGGCGGCGCAGCTGCGCACCGTCCGGGTCCGTCCGCTCGGTGACCAGCTCACGCACCATGGTCACGAAGCGCGGGTCGGTGCCGGGGGTGTCGGCCCGGACGAAGTCCAGGCCGAGCTGCTTGGCCGTCTCCAGTGCCTCGGTGTCCAGGTCCCACACGACCTCCAGGTGATCGGAGACGAACCCGATCGGGCTGACCACCACGCCGGTGGTGCCGCTCTGGGCGAGGGTGGCCAGGTGGTCGTTGATGTCCGGTTCCAGCCACGGCACCTGCGGAGGGCCGGAGCGGCTCTGCCAGACCAGGTCGTACTCCAGGTCGGGTGCGGCGGCAGCGGCCACCAGCCGGGCGGTCTCGCGCAGCTGCGCCTCGTACCGGCCGCCGTGCGGTCCGGCGTTGGCCGCCATCGAGCTGGGGATGGAGTGGGCGGTGAAGACCAGCCGGGTGGTGTCCCGCTGCGCCGGGTCGAGCTGGCCCAGGGCCGCCCGGACCGCGTCGGTGTGCGGCTCGACGAAACCGGGGTGGTCCCAGAACTGGCGCAGCTTCTCGATCACCGGCGCGTCCGGGCCGACGGCGGCCCGGGCGGCGGCGATGTCCTCCTGGTACTGCCGGCAGGAGGAGTAGCCGCCGTACGCGCTGGTGACGAAGGCCAGCGCCCGGGTGATCCCGTCGTCGCGCATCTGGGTCACCGTGTCGGCGAGCATCGGGTCCCAGTTGCGGTTGCCCCAGTAGACGGGCAGGTCGAGACCGTGCGCGGCGAAGTCGGCGCGGACGGCGGCCAGCAGGTCACGGCACTGCTGGTTGATCGGGGACACCCCGCCGAAGTGCTGGTAGTGCTCGGCGACCTCGGCCAGCCGCTCGGGCGGCACGCCTCGGCCGCGGGTCACGTTCTGCAGGAACGGCATCACGTCCTCGGGCCGCTCCGGCCCACCGAAGGACACCAGCACCACCGCGTCGTAGGACATGGGGTCATTCTCGCCCCTCGGCCTGGGCCGCCCGGCGACGCCCCCTGGTCCGGACGCGCAGATCACGCGAACGGCTGTCGGGAGCGTCGCCGGTCGAGCACCAGGAAACGCCGGCAGGGATTGTCAGGAGCCGATGGCGTGGTAACCGCCGTCGACGTGGACGATCTCGCCGGTGGTGGCCGGGAACCAGTCGGAGAGCAGCGCCAGGCAGGCCTTGGCGGCGGGCTCCTGGTCGGTGAGGCTCCAGCCCAGTGGGGCCCGCTCGGCCCAGGCGTCCTCGAACTGGTCGAAGCCGGGGATCGACTTGGCGGCGATGGTCCGCAGCGGTCCGGCGGCGACCAGGTTGCTGCGGATGCCCTGCTTGCCCAGGTGCAGCGCCAGGTAGCGCGACGCAGACTCCAGGCCGGCCTTGGCCACGCCCATCCAGTCGTAGACCGGCCACGCCTTCGTCGCGTCGAAGGTCAGACCAACCACCGCGCCGCCGGGCGACATCAGCGGCAGCGCGGCCATCGCGAGGGACTTGTACGAGAAGGTGGAGACGTGCAGGGCCGTCGCCACGTCCTCCCACGGGGCGTCGAGGAAGCCGCCGCCCAGGCAGCTCTGCGGGGCGAAGCCGATCGAGTGCACCACACCGTCGAGGCCGTCGACGTGCTCGCGTACCCGGTCGGCGAGGCCGGCCAGGTGCTCGGTGTTCGTGACGTCCACCTCGATGACCGGGGCGGGCTCGGGCAGCCGCTTGGCGATCCGCTCGACCAGGGAGAGCCGGCCGTAGCCGGTGAGCACGACCTGCGCGCCGTTCTCCTGGGCGAGCTTCGCCACCGAGAAGGCGATCGAGGCGTCGGTGATGACACCGGTGACGAGCAGCCGCTTACCGGCGAGCAGTCCGGACATGCAGTGGTTCCTCCGTACGTAGATAAGGGTCAGTGGCCCATGCCGAGGCCGCCGTCGACCGGGATCACGGCGCCGGAGACGTACCCGGCGCTGTCGGAGGCCAGCCAGGTGACCACCCCGGCAACCTCGTCCGGGCTGGCCATCCGGCCGGCCGGGATCGACTTGCGGATCTCCGCCTTGCGGTCCTCGGACAGACCCGCGGTCATGTCCGTGTCGATGAAGCCGGGCGCCACCACGTTCGCCGTGATGTTGCGGCTGCCCAACTCCCGGGTGATCGAGCGGGCCACGCCGACCAGACCGGCCTTGCTGGCGGCGTAGTTGACCTGCCCGGCGCCGCCGGCCAGGCCGACCACCGAGGAGATGAAGATCATGCGGCCCCACTTGGCGCGGAGCATCTTGCCGGAGGCTCGCTTGGCGACCCGGAACGCGCCGGTGAGGTTGGTGTCCAGCACATCGGTGAACTGCTCCTCGGTCATCCGCAGCAGCAGCGTGTCGGCGGTCATGCCGGCGTTGGCGACCAGCACCTCGACCGGCCCCAGCTCGGCCTCGACGGCGGTGAACGCGGCGTCGATCGAGGCGGCGTCGGTGACGTCGGCGCGTACGCCGAACAGCCCGTCGGGGGCGTCGCCGCTGCGGTGGGTGACCGCCACCCGGTCGCCCTGCTTGGCGAAGGCCTGCGCGATGGCCAGGCCGATTCCCCGGTTGCCCCCGGTCACCAGCACAGTACGGGCCACTGTTCCCCCTTGCGAATGGTCAGCACGGACGCGTCGGAGCCTAGGCGTTACCGGCAGGTAAGCGCTAACGGGAGTCCCGTCACACCGGGGTACGACACCGGGATCAACCCCTGGTGGCACGCCCTGGAAGCGGCCGAACCGTAGCCTTCCGGTGGTGAACCGGCAACCGATCGCCGTGGCCCTGCGGGCCCTGCGGCACACCCTGCTGGGCCGCGACGCCCCGCCCAGCCGACGGCTGCTGGCCCGCTGGCCCCGGCTGGACCGGTACGCCACCCCGGTCGGGTTGCTCGCCACGCTCGGCCTCTTCCTGATCACGCTGACGGTGGAGAGCGAGTGGGGCCTGTCGACGCCGATCGCGCTGCTGTTCGCAGCGATGACCGTGGCGCCGCTGCTGGCGTTGCCGCGGCGTCCGCTGCTGGCCTGGCGGCTGACCGTGCTGGCCCTGCTGATCTGCACGTTCAACGCGCCGGCCGACCAGGCCTGGCCGTGGACCCCGCCGCTGGCGCTCGGGTCGATCGCGGTGCTGGCGGTGGTCGTCGCCCGGGTCGACCGACCGGTGCTGCTCTGGGTGGTGGCGATCAGCACGGTGCCGGTGCTCACCCTGGTCGACCCCGACAACCGGGTCCCCGTCCTGCTCCTGCTCGGCGCCCTGGCGATCGTCGGCGACCTGCTCCGACGCAACCGGTTGTCCCGGCACGCGCTGGCCGCGCAGACCGAGCAGAGCGAGCGGGAGCAGGAGCGCCGCGCGGTGCTGGAGGAACGCACCCGGATCGCCCGGGAGATGCACGACGTGGTGGCGCACCACATGTCGCTGATCGCGGTGCAGGCGGAGACCGCCCCGTACCGGCTGACGGACGTGCCGGCGCCGGCCGCCGCGGAGTTCGTCGCCATCGCCGCCTCGGCCCGCGACGCGCTGACCGACATGCGACGGTTGCTGGGGGTGTTGCGCAGCGAGTCGTCCGGGCCGCAGACCGCGCCGCAGCCGGACCTGGCCGACCTGGACGCCATGGTGGACGCGGCACGCCGGGCCGGGCTGCCGGTGACCCTGGACGCCGGGCCGGTGGACGACGGGCAGGTGCCCGCGCCGGTCGGGCTGGCCGCGTACCGCATCGTGCAGGAAGGTCTCGCCAACGCGGCCCGGCATGCCGTCGGCGCCGCGGTGCGGGTCACCGTCCGCGCGGGTCACTCCGGTCTGGAAGTACGCGTCGAGAACTCCCCGGCCGACGCCCGACCGACCGCCGACGGCGGCCCCGGGCACGGGCTGACCGGCATGCGGGAGCGGGCCACCTCGCTGGGCGGTACGTTCACCGCCGGGCCGCTGCCCGACGGGGGTTACGCGGTGGCGGCCGAGCTGCCGTACGACGCGGAGGGTGGGGACCGATGATCCGGGTGCTGATCGCCGACGACCAGGCGATGGTCCGGCAGGGCTTCGGCGCGCTGCTCGCCGCCCAACCGGACCTGCTGGTGGTGGGTGACGCCGCCGACGGGGCGCAGGCCGTCGCGGCCGCCCGCCGGCTCGACCCGGACGTGGTGCTGATGGACGTGCGGATGCCGGTCATGGACGGGTTGACCGCGACCCGCAAGCTGCTCGGCGACCGTTCGGCGCAGCGGCCCCGGGTGCTCATCCTCACCACCTTCGACCTGGACGACTACGTGTACGAGGCGCTGCGCGCCGGGGCCAGCGGCTTCCTGCTCAAGGACGCGCCGGCGGCCGATCTGGTGCAGGCGGTGCGGGTGGTGGCGGCCGGGGACGCGCTGCTCGCCCCGGCGGTGACCCGCCGGCTGATCGCCGAGTTCGCGGCCCGCCCGGACCGCCACCGTCCGCGCCCCACCGACCTGGCCGGACTCACCCCACGCGAGACCGAGGTGCTGCGGTTGATCGCCCGGGGTCGCAACAACGCGGAGATCGCCGCTGATCTGGTGGTGGCCGAGCAGACCGTGAAGACGCACATCGGGCGGATCCTGGCCAAGCTGGGGCTGCGCGACCGGGCCCAGGCCGTGGTGCTGGCGTACGAGACGGGTCTGGTGGCCGCCGGCGAGTAGCCCCGCGGAGCCAGCCCGCAGACGGCTCCCCGGGACGACGACCGAGCGCCACCCACCCGCGCACTCTCCCTCCTGGACGACATTCCGGAGGGAGAACGTGATGCGACGACGAGGTGCCAGCCGGGTGGCGGTGGCCGCGCTGCTCGGCGCGAACCTGGTCCTGCCGACCCGACCCGAGCCGGTTGCTGCGGCGGGATTCGTCGAGGCGTACCCGGTCATGGCGGCGGCGATGCGCGCGGCCGGGCCGCCGTACGCGGACTGGGCGGCCGACGGACGCCGGTTCCTGACGTTCGACCCACGCGGCGACGGCCGGGCGGTCGAGGTGCTCGGCGACCTGGCCGGCGCGGACCGGATCGCGGTGCTGGTGCCGGGGGTGGGGAGCACCCTGGCCGACTTCGACCGGGGGTTGGGCGGGGTGACCCGCCGGGCGCCAGCGGTGCAGGCCGGGCAGCTCTACCAGGAGCTGCGGGCGACCGAGCCGGCGGCGCGGGTCGCGGTGCTGGCCTGGCTCGGCTACGACCCGCCCGACGGGGTGCTGACCGCCGCCGGTGACGTCAGCGCCCGGCGCGGCGCGGAGGGGCTGGCCGCGCTGCTGCGGGAGTTGGCCGCACGGCGTCCGGCGGCGACGATCACGCTGGTCGGGCACAGCTACGGGGCGTTGGTGGTGTCGCTGGCAGCGGCGGACGCCCCGGCCCAGATCACCGACGTGGTCAGCCTCGGTGGCGTGGGCGCCGGGGTGCAGCGCGCCGACGCCCTGCCCGGCGGGCGGCGGTTCTGGGCGGCCGAGGCGCCCAGCGACTGGGTTCGTCGGGTGCCGTCGGTGCGACTGCTCGGCCTGGGCTTCGGCCGTCGCCCCGGCGACCCGGCATTCGGTGCCCGCCCCCTACCGGCGGGTGGGGTGGACGGGCACGACGGCTACCTGGTGCCGGGCAGCGCCGCGCTCATCGCGGTGGCGGCGGTGGTGCTGGGCGTCGACGCCGACCGGGTCGGGGATGCCCGATGAGCCGGGACCGTGCCGTCGACGCGTTGCGGGCGTACGCCATCGGCGGTGTGGTGCTGGGGCACTGGCTGGTCACCGGGCTGGTGCTGACCGGCGACGGTGGGCTGCACCAGGCCAGCCCGCTGACCGCCCTGCCCGGTCTGGCCCCGCTGACCTGGGCGTTGCAGACGCTCGGATTGTTCTTCTTCACCGCCGGGTTCGGCTCGACCCGGTCACTGGCCCGCCACTGGGAAGGCGCGGGCGGTTGGCTGGCGCGTCGGCTGCGCCGGCTGCTGCTGCCCACCGTGGCGCTGCTGGGGGTGGGTGCCGCCGTGCTGCTCGCCGCCACCGTCGCCGGCACCCCGGACGACACGCTCACGGTGGCGTTGCGGCTGGCGATCAGTCCACTGTGGTTCCTGGTGCCGCTGGTGTTCCTGGTCGCGGTGACCAGCCCACTGCGCACCGCCGTACGCCGTTGGGGGGTGGCCCGGTGCGTCGCGCCGGCGGTGGCCGCGGTCGCGGCGGTCGACCTGGCCGTCCGCCTGCTGCCGGCCGGCATCGACGTGCCACCGGTCACCGTGCTGGCGGCCTGGGCGGTGCCCTACCTGCTGGGCGTGGCGCACGCCGACGGGCGGCTGGACGGTCGCCGGGCGGCGGGCATGGTGGCGGGCGGCGGAGCCGTCGCGCTGGGGGCGCTGCTGGCGCTGGGCTACCCGGTGAGCGCGGTCGGAGTGCCCGGGGCGGGTGTGTCCAATCTGAACCCGCCGTCGCTGCTGGCAGTGGCGCTGGCGGTCACCCAGGTCGGGCTGGGGCTGCTCGCCCGGCCGGCGCTGGAACGGCTGCTGGACCGGCCGCTACCGGGCCGAGCGGCGGTCGAGGTGAACCGGCAGGCGGTCCGGATCTACCTGTGGCACCAGCCGGTGCTGGTGGCGGTGACCGCGCTCACCGCTCGCAGCGGCCTGACCCTGCCGGGTCTGCACACCCCTCCGGACGGCCCGGGCTGGGTGCTGGCGCGCCTCTGCTGGTTGCCGCTGCTGGCTGCGGTGCTGGTCACGGTGGTGCGAACGGGCCAGCCGCGGGCGCGGCGCCACCCGGGCGGTGGAGGGTTCGCCGGCCGGTCGGCCGAGTGCGTCCGGCCGGCAGCGCGGGTGTACGATCATCGACGTTCCGGCCCGCCCGACTTGCAGGAGGTGATCGCTGTGCGAGATAGCGATCCTCCCAGTCGTGGCCGGGCCGATGGTCAGCCCCGCTGAGCCACGACTCAGTCTGGTGAGCTGACCCAGCTCTGCTCCCCCACCGCTTCGGCCGACGCCGAGGCGCGTGTGCCGCGCCGTCCGACTCCGGACGGTCGCCGGGAGCCGCCCGGTCACGACTTCGTGTGCGCGTCCCCACCCCCTGCGGTCCGCCCCCGCACGCGGACCGTCCAGCCGCCACCCGGAGCCGTCCATGAGCCGCTACGTCGCCCCGCTGGGCTTCACCCTCGCCGCCGTCTGGGTGGCCGTCGTCTTCGTGCTGGCCGGCGGCGGTCACTGAACCGTCCCGGCCGGCGATCGCTCAACCCCGTCGGCCGGCGGCAATCGCTGAACCGTGCCGGCCGGCGGCAGTCGCTGACCACCGCCGGCTCGTCGTTCAGAGCATCCGCGACGACCACAGCAGGCTGAGCGCTCCGGCGCAGAGCGCCAACAGCAGCGCGAACCCCGCGTACCACTGGGTCACCTCACGCGGCTCGGTGCGGAACCCGATCGAGCTGCCCATGTCCTGGTAGACCTGCTTCAGCTCGCTCACCGAGGCCGCCTCGTAGAAGTAACCCTCGGTGGTCTCGGCCAGCTCGGCGAGCGCCATCCGGTCCACCGGCACCCGCTGCAACTGCCCACCGATGTCGACCTGGCCCGTGTCGGTGCCGAAGGCGATGGTGGAGACCGGGACGTTGGCCGCCTGCGCCGCGGCCGCCGCCTCCTCCACCGCGCGACCGGAGGTGCGGAAACCGTCGGAGAGCAGCACGATCCGTGCCGGCGGGATGCCCGCCGCGCCGTCGGCCGGCACCGACCGGATCGCCTCCAGGCAGGTGAACACCGCCTCGCCGGTCGCGGTCGCCTCGGCCAGCACCAGCCCGTCAATGGCACTTGTCACCGCGTCCCGGTCCTTGCCCGGGGGCACCAGCACGTTGGCCGCCTTGGCGAACGACACGAGGCCCAGGTTGTAGCTCTCCGGCAACTCGCTGACGAACTGCTTGGCCGCCTCCTGGGCCGCCTCCAACCGGTTCGGCGCCACGTCGTCGGCCTGCATCGACAACGACACGTCGATGGCGAGCATCACTGTGGCCCGCTCCAACGGCTCCTTGGTGTCCACCGCCGGTCGGGCCAGCGCGGTGGCCAGCACCAGCAGGCAGAGCAGGAACGCGGTCGCCGGGACGTGCCGGCGCCAGCCGAGCCCCTTCGGCGCCACCGTACGCAGCAGGTCCACGTTGGTGAAGCGCATCGCGTACTGCCGGCGGTGCAGCTGCCGCCAGATGTAGAACGCGGCAAGGGCGAACACCGGGAGCACAGCCAGCAGCCACCACGGTTGCATGAAACGGATCATCGTGTCGTCCCCCGGGTGCGGGCGTGCCGCTGCGCGGCCACGAATCGCACCATGTCCAGCAGCCAGTCTCGGTCGGTACGCAGACGCAGGTGGGCCGCGCCGGCACCGCGCAGTGCGGCGGCGATCGTGGCCCGTTGGGCGGCGGCGGCATCAGCGTAACGCTGCCGTAGTCGAGGGTCGGCGGTCTGCACCTCGTGCAGCTCGCCGGTCTCCGGGTCGACCACCGGCAGCACGCCGACGTCGGGCAGCTCCAGCTCCCGCGGGTCGATCACCTCGATCGCCAGCACGTCGTGGCGGACCCGGAGCTTGCGCAACGGACGGGCCCACTGCTCGGCCGGCGCGAGGAAGTCCGACACCACCACGGCCACCCCGCGTCGACGGGGTGGACGGTTGAGCATCTCGATCAGGGCGCCCAGATCGCCACGGCCGGGCTGGATGGTGGTGCCGGCGACCGTACGCAACAGGCCCTGCGCCTCCTTGCGACCGGAACGGGCCGGCAGGCGGGTGAGCACCCCGGGCCCGGCCGGCGGCGGCGTGCCCCGCCAGCGTCGGGCCGGGGCGGACGCGCCGCCGCCGGTGCCGATCACGGCGCCGATCCGGTTGCCGCCACGCACCGTCAGGTGGGTGATGGCGGCCGCGGCGGCGACCACCACCTCGCGCTTGAGCCACTGCCCGGTGCCGAAGTCCAGGCTGGCGGACAGGTCCAGGGCCAGCCAGGTCTCCAGCTCCCGGTCGGCCACCGTGCGCCGGACGTGCGGAGTCGTGGTGCGTGCGGTGACCGGCCAGTCCATCCGGCGCACGTCGTCGCCGGGGCGGTACTCCCGGGACTCCCCCGCCTCGCTGCCCGGCCCGGGCAGCAGGCCGGCGTAGTCGCCCTGGAGCAGACCGTCGAGCTTGCGGGTGACGAGCAGTTGCAGCCGGGACAGCACGGCCTCGCTGCGGTCGGCGAGGGGGGCGGGACGAGGGGTGGGTGAGGTCACGGCCGCTGCCCGGGCCAGCCAGCGCCCGGCGGCGGCGCGGTCGACGACGGGGTGGCCTGCTGGCGGGGAGCGACCGCCGGGAGAGGGATCGTCGACATCACCCGGTGCACGATGTGGTCGGCGGGCACGTCGTCGGCGAGCGCGTCGTAGCTGAGCACCAACCGGTGCCGCAGGATGTCCGGGGCGATGTCCTGCACGTCCTGCGGCAGGGCGTAGTCACGCCCGCGCAGCAGCGCCAGGGCGCGGGTGGCCCGGACCAGGCCCAGCGAGGCCCGGGGGCTGGCCCCGTACTGGATCAGCTGCGCGACGTCGGGCATCCCGTGCTCGGCCGGGGCGCGGGTGGCCAACACCAACCGGACCGCGTAGTCGACCAGGGCGTTGTGCACGAAGACCTGGTCGGCCTTGCGTTGCAGGGCGAGCAGCTCGGGGGTGTCGAACACCGCGGTCGGCTCGGGCGGGGCCACGCCCATCCGGTAGACGATCTCCCGTTCCTCCGCGTCGGTCGGGTAGCCCACCACGATCTTCATGAGGAACCGGTCCCGCTGCGCCTCCGGCAGCGGATAGACGCCCTCCTGCTCGATCGGGTTCTGGGTGGCCATCACCAGGAACGGGTCGGGCACCCGGTGGGTCTCCCCGCCGATGGACACCTGCCGCTCGCTCATCACCTCCAGCAGCGCCGACTGCACCTTCGCCGGAGCCCGGTTGATCTCGTCCGCGAGGAGGAAGTTGACGAAGACCGGGCCCAGCTCGACGTCGAACTTCTCGCTCGACTGCCGGTAGATCCGGGTGCCCATGATGTCGGCCGGCACCAGGTCCGGGGTGAACTGCACCCGGGCGAAGGACCCGCCGACGACCTTGGCGAGAGTCTCCACGGCGAGCGTCTTGGCGACCCCGGGCACCCCTTCGATCAGGCAGTGGCCCCGGGCGAGCAACGCGACGAACATCCGCTCCACCATCCGGTCCTGCCCGACGATCACGCGTTTGATCTCGAACAGCGCCTTCTCCAGCAGAGTGGCGTCCTGCGCGGGGGTGGTCACCGGCGCAGGCGTCTGCGGTGCCGCCCCGTTCGGCGTCGGGGCGTCGGGCATGGTCGGCTGGGCCACCGGTCCTCCACAGCGTTGGTCGTCGTCGCGGCTCGTGCGGTATCAAGACTCGCACGCCTTGCTGAGTGTCGAGGTGGGGAGAAGCCGATTTTTGCCGCGCCGTCCCCGGCGGCCGAATCGTGCGTCGCGGGCGTGCACGGACCGGCCCACCGCGTGTACGATTCACCCCGTCGCCGGGCGGCTCCCCCCGTGGTCGCCCGGCGCTCAAACTTTCTCTCCCGCCGCCCTAGACTGGCCGGGATGAGCATCCCCTCCCCTGCCGACGAGGCCCTGGTCTGCTCGGCCCGGGGCTGCCGCGCCGCTGCCGTCTGGGCCCTTGAGTGGAACAATCCGCGGCTGCACGACGCCGATCGGCGCAAGACCTGGCTGGCCTGCGACGAGCACCGGAGCACTCTCGGGGGCTTCCTGGACGCTCGCGGCTTCCTGCGTGCCGTCACTCCGGTGCCCGGATCGCCTACGCTCGACGTGTGAGCGGCGACCCACCGGCTTCCCCCGGCCCCACCTCCCCGTCCTGGCCGCCCACCCCGGCCCCCGCACCCGGCGTCGAGCCACCGCCCGGTGCGTTCCCCGCACCCGGCACGCTCGGCCCGGAGCCCGCCGCGCCCGACGTCTCCTGGCCCGCCCCACTGCCACCGGCGGCGCTGCCACCCGATCACCGGCCGGCGCCCGCCGACGACCAGCGCGCGCCCGACCTGCCGGCACCCGGCCTCCTGCCACCCGCGCCCTCCGGCCCACTGTCCACTGGTGCGCCGGTGGGGCGAGGGCCGCTGGAGCCCTGGCCGGACACGGTCAACTGGCAGCCGATCTGCACCGACCTGATCTGGGTGGAGCTGATCCGGCTGGGGGTCGTGGTCGCCATCGGGCTGGCGGTGACGGCGGTGGGTTGGGCGTTGAGCGGCCACTGGCTGTTCGGGCTCGCCGTCGCCGTCGTCGCGCTGCTCGGCGTGTGGCGGGCCATCGCGATCGTCCGGGCGGTGCGGGCCTGGGGGTACGCCGAGCGGGAGAACGACCTGCTGGTCCGGCACGGGCTGCTGGTCCGGCGGCTCTCCATCGTCCCGTACTCGCGGATGCAGTTCGTCGACGTCAGCGCCGGGCCGTTGGAACGCGCCTTCGACCTGGCCACCGTGCAACTGCACACCGCCGCGGCGGCGAGCGACGCCCGGGTGCCCGGGCTACGCCCGGCGGAGGCGTCCCGGCTGCGCGACCGGCTCACCGCGCTCGGCGAGGACCGGGCGGAGGGCCTGTGAACACCCGCGTGGGTAGCCACCGGCCGCGCCGAGGCTACGCCGATGAGTGACGGGCCCGCCGAGCCGAGCACCGTGCCACCCACTGGCCCGACGCCACCGGGCCCGGTGCTGCCCGCTGGCGCGCCAACTACTGGCGCGCCGGTCGCTGGCGCGGCACCGCCGGGGGCGCCCGCGCCGTGGCCGGCACCGGCGGGCGGTGGCGAGGGCGAGCCCCGGCAGCGACTGCACCCGCTCAGCCCGGTCCTGCACGGCGCCAAGTCACTGGTCGTGGTGATCGCCGGGTTGTCCTGGTCGACGCTGTCCCGGGTGGGCTTCGGCTGGTTCGCCGCCATGGTGGCGGTGTTGGCTCTCGGCGCGACCGTGCTGTCGGTGGTGAGCTGGTACAACACCGGCTACCACGTGGTCGGCCGCGAGCTACGGGTGTACGAGGGGCTGCTCTGGCGGCGCACCCGGGCCATCCCGTTGGAGCGACTGCAGGCCGTGGAGGTGGTGCGACCGCTACTCGCCCAGCTCACCAATCTGGCCGAGCTGCGCCTGGAGGTGGTGGGCGGGGGCAAGACCGAGGCGCCGCTGGCGTACCTCGGGGTGGCCGACGCGGCCCGGCTGCGCGAGCGGCTGCTGGCACTGGCCGGGCGGGTCGCGCAGGCACCCACCCCGGAGCACGCGGGCGCCGCGGTGCTCCCGGGAGCGGCGGCGCCGACGGTGGCCGCGCCGGGCCGGCCACTGCACGCGGTACGCAACCAGAGCCTGCTGATCAGCCAACTGCTCACCCCGCAGGCGTTCCTGCTCCCGTTCGGTGTGGCCTTCGTCGTGGTGCAGTTCCTCACCGCGGGGTCGTGGTCGTTCGTCGCGGTGGCGAGCACGCTGACCGCGATGGCCGGCGTGCTGCTGCAACCGGTGCGGCGGGTGCTCGACGACTGGAACTTCCGGTTGGCCCGCGACGGCGGCACGCTGCGGGTGCACAACGGCCTGCTGGAGACGCGGGCGCAGACCGTGCCGCTGGCGCGGGTGCAGACCGTACGGGCCACCTGGCCGCTGCTCTGGCGGATGAACGGCTGGCTGCGGCTGCGCCTGGAGGTGGCCGGCTACTCCGTCGCGGAGGCCGACGACCGCAACCGGCCCGACCGGCTGCTGCCGGTCGGCGACCTGCCGACCGCGACGATGATCGTCGCCGAGGTGCTTCCGGGGGTACGCCTCGACGCGCTGGCGCTGAGCCCTCCGCCGACCCGGACCCGGTGGCTGCACCCGCTGGGCCGTCGCGCGTTCGGCGCGGGGCTCTTCGACGAGGTGTTCGCCACCCGCTCCGGGCGGCTCACCCGGCAGGTGGTGATCGTGCCGTACGCCCGGATCCAGAGTGTGCGGGTGGTGCAGGGGCCGATCCAACGCCGACTCGGGTTGGCCTCCGTGCACGCGGACACCGCGGGCGGTTCAGGTGCCACCGCCCAGGACCGCGACCTGGCAGAGGCCTGGGTCCTGGCCGCAGACCTGACCAACCGAGCACACCAGGCCCGCAACCCCACCTAACCCCAATCCCAACCCACCATCCACCCCGGCCGGGTCCCACCCCCGCCCTCCACCTCCGTTGATCATGAAGTTAGCGCCGCGACACGCCGTGGCGGCGGACGTTAACTTCATGATCGACGGGAGCGAGCAAGGGCGGACGCCGACCCCCGGGGGGGTGGGTCAGTGGTCGGTCTTTGTGGGTTCGCGTGGGGGGCGTTGGGTCGTGGGTGGGTGTTCGTCGGGGGCGGTGGCCTGCCGTGGTGGTTCCGTGCGGGGCGGTGGGGGTCCGGCCTTCGGGTGGCGGATCCGCCACGCGGCCCAGCCGCGCTCGGCCAGACCGACCACCAGGAAGGTCAGCCCCACGTACGCCCAGCCGACCAGCACGTCGATCACGTAGTGCTCACCCGAGTAGACCAGGGTGAAGGTCATCGCCAGCGGGTACGCGAGCAGCAGCGGCCACCAGCGGCGGCGGGTGCTGGTCAGGAAGAACAGCACCACGAAGAGCGCCCACGCGGTGTGCAGCGACGGCATCGCGGCGACCGGGTTGGAGGCGATCTGGCCGGCGTTGAGGACGTTGCCGGCACCGTGCATGCCGAACGCCTTCCAGCCCCGGGTGGAGATCCGGGCGACCTCGGTGATCAGCCCGTTCTGTGCGGCCCACCACGGCGGGGCGGCCGGGTAGACGAAGTAGGTGACCAGGCCGGCGGCGCAGAGGAAACCCCAACGCCGCATGTACGCGGCCCAGCGGTGCCGGTCCCGTAGCCAGAGCACCGCGGCGGCGGCCAACGCCACCACGAAGTGCGAGAAGTACACCCAGCTCGCCGCGACGTCCCACCAGTGCACCTGCGGGTGGTACAGGTGCTGCTGCAACCAGACCGTCGGCACCTCCCCGCCGGTGGCCCAGCCGAACATGAACCGGTCGGCGACGATCAACTCCATCGCGTGCGGCGTGGCCCCGTTGTCGGCGAAGCCGCGCGAGAGGTTGTACACGACGAACAGCAGCACCACCGGCACCCAGTCCCGGGCGAAGCGCAGGTGACTACGCCAGGGCCGTTCGCTGTTCCAGGCGATGGTCGCGAGCCAGATCCAGACGAAGGCGTACGCGGGGTCGGTGGGCAGCCCGATGGCCAGCCACGCGGCCACGAAGGCGACCGCCCAGACGGTCATCGCGACGACACGACGACGACCCCCGTCCGGGGACGCGGGCGGGTCGGTCCGGGCGGGGGGCTGGGGGTCAGTCACGACGGCCATCGTCGTCAAGGTTAACGACGGTCGCGGCATCGACCGACGGGGACCACCCGGCGAAGCCGCGCACAGGTGGGTGGCGGTCGGCGCCGGGATCCTCGGGCGGGTGCTCGGCGGGCTCGGAGAGCACCTAGGCTGACGACCATGCAGGAGCAGCCCGAGCCGGCCTTCGCGCCGGGTCTGACCGCCCAGGTCGAGTTGACCGTCACCGACGCGGACACCGCCCAGGCGGTCGGTTCCGGGGACGTACCGGTGCTGGGCACTCCCCGGGTGCTCGCGCTGGCCGAGGCGGCCACCGTCGCGGCGACGGCTGTCGGGATGCCGTCCGGGTCGACGACCGTGGGCACCCGGGTCGAGCTGGAGCACCTGGCGCCGACCGTGGTCGGCCGGACGGTCCGGGCGCAGGCGCTGTTGGCGACCGTCGACGGTCGCCGGCTGTCATTCGAGGTCACGGTCAGTGACGGCGACCAGACGGTGGCCCGGGGCCGGGTGGACCGGATCCTGGTGGACCGGCAACGTTTCGTCGAGCGCGCCGGGCGCGCGTCGTGAACGCCGGTTTCGTCGAGGTCGCCGACCGGGTGCACGTGCTCCGCGAGCCGCTGCTGCGGGTCAACGTCACCCTGGTCGTGGGCGATGACGAGGCCCTCCTGGTGGACACTCTCTCGTCGGCCGCCCAGGCCACCGACCTGGCCGCCGCCGTCCGGGCGGTCACCGACCGCCCGTTGACGCTGGTCAACACCCACCACCACTACGACCACTGCTTCGGTAACGCGGTCCTGGCCGGCGACCCACCCCGTCCGGTGTACGCGCACGAGCTGGCCGCCGCGGCCCTGCGCCAGGAGCCGGAGCGGCTGCGCCGGGAGGCGTACGACGAGGTGCGCACGGAGCACCCGGCGCTCGCCGCCGAGCTGGCCGACACCCCGCTGCTCGCCCCGACGCACACCGTGCAGACGGAGACGGCACTCGACCTGGGTGGCCGGCGGGTGCTGCTGCGGCACCCGGGGCGGGGGCACACCGAGGCCGACCTGGTGGTGCACGTGCCGGACGCCGACGTGTTGATCGCCGGGGACCTGGTGGAGCAGAGTGGCCCGCCCGCCTTCGAGGACTCGTACCCCCTGCGGTGGCCGGACGCGGTCGCGGACCTGCTGCGGCTGACGACCGCGCGCACGGTGGTGGTGCCGGGTCACGGCGACCCGGTGGACGTCGATTTCGTCCGCGCCCAGCACGCCGAGCTGGCGAAGCTGGCCTGGCTGATCCGGGCCGCGCACACCGGCAGCGCGCCTCCGGAGCGGGTGGCCGCCGAGGCTCCCTTCGGTGCGCGCGCCGCCCTGATCGCCGCCCGCCGCGGCTACCGCGAGCTCGACGGCGAGGCCTAGCTCCGAGACTCGACGGCGAGGCCTAGCTCGGGAAACGGCGCTCGACGTCGGCGCGGGTGGGCATGGCGGTGGCGCCACCGGGTGATTCGCAGACCAGGCCCGCCACCCGCAGCGCGAACGCGACCCGCTCGACCCAGCCCGCCGGGGAGTCCGGTTCGCCGTCGACGAGCAGGTCGGCGATCAGCGCGGCCATGACCGAGTCACCGGCACCGGTGGCGTCGATCGCGTCGACCTTGGGGGCCGGCACCCTTACCGGGTCGGCGTCGGCGGCGGCCAGCACCGCACCGGCCGCGCCGAGGGTCACCACCACCGTGGCGGCGCCCAACTCACGCAGGTACGCCGCCACACCCTCGACCGGTTCACCCGGGTAGAGCAGCCCGGCGTCGGCGGCGCTCAGCTTGACCAGGTGCGCGCCGGCGGCGAACTCGGCCACCACCTCGCGCAACCCTTCCAACGCGGCCGGCCCGTCCAACAGCCGGGGACGCACGTTCGGGTCGAAGACCCGCAGACCGGTGGCGAGCGACCAGGCGCGTCGGGCGGCGGCGAGCGTGCGGGGTTGCAGCAGCACGATGGAGCCGCAGTAGAGCACGTCCGCGCCCTCCAACTGCGCGAGATCCAGGTCGTCGGGGCCCAGCAGACCGTAGGAGACCGGCTCGCCGTAGAAGCGGAAGTCGGGTTCCGGTCCGGCGTACGTGACCACCGCGAGCGTGGTCGGCGCCGGCACCGTGACCGCGCCGGCCACCCCGACGTCGACCGCGCTCAGGAAGGCGCGGATCCGGCCGCCCAGCACGTCGTCGCCGAGCGAGCCGACGAACTGCGCCGCGCCACCGAGGCGGGCCACGCCCACGGCGACGTTGAGCGGCCCACCGCCGATAGCCTGCCGGTAGACGCGCTCCCCGTCACGCTCGCTGTCGAGCAGGTCGACGAGCGCCTCGCCGAGCACCACCGCGTATCCCATGCCGATCCTCTCGTCGTCGCCAACCGCCACCGGGCGTCGTCCGCCGGGCCGATCGCCGTGGCATCAGGCTGGCACAGCGGGCCGCTCGGCGGGCGGCGAAGGCGGCGCAACGGCTACCCCGGCCGGTGGATCGGCCCGTCGAGCGCCGCCAGCGGGCGGCCGGTGCCGCCCCACCGGGCCGCGACGATCTGCGCGGCCACACTCACCGCGGTCTCCTCGGGTGTACGACCACCGAGGTCCAACCCGATCGGGGAGGCGAGCCGGGCGAGCTGCGCCTCGGTGAGCCCCGCCTCGCCCAGCAGCTTGAGCCGGTCGTCGTGGGTGCGCCGCGAGCCCATCGCGCCGACGTACGCCAGCGGGTGGCGCAGCGCCAACTCCAGCAGCGGCACGTCGAACCTCGGGTCGTGGGTGAGCACGCACACCACCGTCCGCTCGTCGACCCGACCGGCGTCCAACTCGGTACGCAGGTAGCGGTGCGGCCACTGCACCACCACCTCGTCCGCCTCGGGGAAGCGTCGCGCGGTGGTGAAGACCGGCCGGGCGTCGCAGACGGTGACCCGGTAGCCGAGGAACGCGCCGATCCGGGCGACGGCAGCGGCGAAGTCGATGGCCCCGAAGACGATCATCCGAGGCGGGGTGGCGTACGCGGTCACGAAGAGGCTGACGCCGGAGCCCCGGCGCTGCCCGGAGTATCCGTACCGGAGCATCCCGCTGTGCCCGGCGGCGAGCAGTCCGAGGGCGTCGGCGCTGGCGGCGTCGTCGAGCCGGTCGTCGCCGAGCGAACCGATCGGCGACTGGCCGCCGGTCAGCACCAGCCGCCGGCCAAGTCGCTGGGCCGGGTCGGTCTGCGGCCTATCCGGTGAGTCCCCGCCATCGGCCGGTGAGTTGCCGGCATCGTGTGGTGCGCCGTCGGCATCGGCCGCCACGCAGGTGACCACCGCCGCCGGTTGGGCGGCCCGGCGGGCGGCGGCGACCGCGTTCAGCCCGGGCAGGGCGCCGGGGTCGACGCGCTCCACGAACACGTCGAGGACACCGCCGCAGGTCAGGCCCACCGCGTACGCGTCGTCGTCGCTGATTCCGTACCGGATCAGCTCGGGCGCTCCGGTGGTGAGCACCCGGCGGGCCCGTTCGTAGAGATCCGCCTCGACGCAGCCGCCGGACACGCTGCCGGTGACCGTGCCGTCGGCCGCGACCAGCATGGTCGCGCCGGGCGGCTGCGGCGCGGAGTGCCAGGTGGCCACGACGGTGGCCAGGGCGACCGGCTCGCCGGCGCGGCAACGGCGGTGCGCCTCGTCGAACACGTCCGGCACCCGCTGCCGCCTCTCCGTCACGTCGTTTCCGTACGCAGGATATGGCGCGCACCGACCGCCGACGGGTCTTTTGATGCATCGAGGAACGACTATTGCATTGCGGCGGCGCGGCGTGATGGGATGACGCGTACCGGGCGGTGCGAGGGCTGCGGCACCACCGGTTGCCGGGTTCGTCAGACGCGAGGGCAACGGTCCAGGACAGGACCGTCGACGGCGCACGTCCACCGGCCGATTCCCGCCGGGGCAGGTCGCCGTGACCGTCGCACCGCACGACAGCGGTGCGATCACGCCACATCCACCCGATTTCGGCGGGGCGGCTTGGGCTGCGCGCCTCGCGAGTCAGGAGAACCCGTGAACCGTTCCCGTACGGCCGCACTGCTCACCGCGGCCCTGACCTTCGCGCTGGGCGCCGTCGCCCTGGCGTCCAGTCCACAGCCGGCCGCCGCGCATGGCGCGGCGATGACCCCGGGCAGCCGGACCTACCTGTGCTGGCAGGACGGCCTCAGTTCGACCGGTCAGATCACGCCGACCAACCCCGCGTGTTCCGCTGCCGTGGCGCAGAGCGGTGCGAACTCGCTCTACAACTGGTTCAGCGTGCTGCGCTCCGACGCCGGCGGCCGGACCACCGGCTTCATCCCGGACGGGCAGCTCTGCAGCGGCGGCAACTCCGGCTACAGCGGCTTCAACCTGGCCCGCACCGACTGGCCGCTGACCCACCTGACCGCCGGGGCACGGTTGGACTTCCGCTACAGCAACTGGGCGCACCACCCGGGCACGTTCTACTTCTACGTGACCAAGAACAGCTGGAGCCCGACCCGGGCGCTGGCCTGGAGTGACCTGGAGGAGCAGCCGTTCCTCACGGTGACCAACCCGCCGCAGCGTGGGGCGGTCGGCACCAACGAGGGGCACTACTACTTCAGCGGCAACCTGCCGTCGGGTAAGAGCGGCCAGCACATCATCTACTCCCGCTGGGTCCGCTCGGACTCGCAGGAGAACTTCTTCGGCTGCTCCGACGTGGTCTTCGACGGCGGCAACGGCCAGGTGACCGGGGTGAAGGGTGGCGGCTCGACGCCGACCCCGACGCCGACCACCCCGACGCCCGGGCCGACCGACCCGCCGCCGACGACCACCCCGCCGCCGGCGGGTGGCGACTGCATGGCCGTCTACAAGGTGAGCAGCGCCTGGCAGGGTGGCTTCCAGGGCGAAGTCACGATCATGAACCACGGCAGTACGCCGTTCAACGGCTGGACCGCGAGCTGGACCTGGCCCAACGGGCAGTCGATCAGCCAGATCTGGGGGGCGACACAGACGTCGTCCGGCTCGTCGGTGACGGCGACGAACGTGGCCTACAACGGCACTGTCGCACCGGAAGGCACCACGACGTTCGGCTTCCTGGCCAGCACCACAGGAACGAACGGCCTCCCCACAGTCACCTGCGCCCGCAGGTAACCCCCACCCCCGCTAGATGATCAAGAGGTTTGCGTCACCGGAACCGCTCCGGATGACGCAAACCTCTTGATCAACAGGGTCGGGCCGGGGTCAGCGGACCATGGAACCCACCACCGGCTTCGTGAGCAGGGCGGACTGGTTGCGCTGGATGCCCGGGTCGAGGGTCTTCGCCACGAAGATCGCGTGCCAGATGCAGAAGATCAGCACCGTCCACACCTTGCGGGAGTGGTCGGCCTCCTCCCGCTTGTGCTCGTCGAGCAGCCGCAGCGCGTACGACAGGTCGAGCAGGTCGCCCGCGCCCGAGGTGCTCAGCACGTGCCGGGCCCACTCGTACATCTCGCCGCGCAGCCACACCCGCGTCGGGGTCGGGAAGCCCAGCTTCTTGCGGTTGACGATGGCCGGCGGCACGACACCCTGCAACGCCTGACGCATCGCGTACTTCGTCGCGTCGGAGCGCGGCGGCAGCTTCAGGTCCACCGGGATCTTCGCCGCGACGTCGAACACCTCGCGGTCGAGGAACGGCACCCGCACCTCCAGCGAGTGCGACATCGAGATCCGGTCGGCCTTGACCAGGATGTCGCCGCGCAGCCAGGTGTAGAGGTCGACGTACTGCATCTTGGTGACGTCGTCCAGCTCGGTGCACTCGGCGTAGATCGGGGCGGTGACGTCGGTGTAGCGCACCGAGGGGTCGTAGCGGCGCATCAGGTGCTGCTTCTCCTCCTCGGTGAACATCCGGGCGTTGCCGTAGTAGCGCTCCTCGATCGGGGTGGTGCCACGCTCCAGGAAGCTCTTGCCCTTGACCCCCTGCGGGATCGCCTTGGAGACCGCGCGCAGACCCTTCTGCACACCGCCGGGCAGGCCGTTGACGGTCCCCAGCGACAGCGGCTCACGGTAGATCGTGTAGCCGCCGAAGAACTCGTCGGCACCCTCACCGGAGAGCACCACAGTGACGTGCTCCGCGGCCTTCTTGGCCACGAAGTAGAGCGGCACCAGCGCCGGGTCGGCCACTGGGTCGTCCAGGTGCCAGACGATCTTCGGCAGCGCGTCGATCATGTCCTGCGGACCGATCTTGGTGGGGATGGTGGTGACGTCCAGGTGCCGCGCCGACTCCTGGGCGACGTCGATCTCCGAATAACCCGGTACGTCGTAGCCGACGGTGAAGGTGAGGATGTTCGGGTTGAACTCGCGGGCCAACGCCACCACCGCGGTCGAGTCGATGCCGCTGGACAGGAACGAGCCGACCGGCACATCCGAGCGCATGTGCATGCGCACGCTCTCCCGCAGCGTCTCCCGGATCTCGTGGTAGAGCTTCTGCTCGTCGTCGACCGGCGCCGGCCGGAACACCGGCCGGTACCACCGGCGCACGTCGATGCGCCCACCCGGCGTCCAGTTCAGGTACTCCCCCGAGCCGATCCGGCTGATGCCCTTGTGCAGGGTGCCGGGCTCCGGGACGTACTGCAGCGTCAGGTAGTGACTCAGGTTGGCCGGGTCGACGCCCGCGTCGCCCTGGTAGTTGCTGTGCGCGAACGGCAGCAGCGCCTTCTTCTCCGACGCCAGGTAGAGGCCGTCGGCGGTCTCCAGGTAGTGCATGGGCTTGATGCCGAAATAGTCGCGGGCACCGAACGCGCGCCGCTCCTGCCGGTCCCAGATGACGAAGGCGAACATCCCCCGCAGCCGGGTGAGCACCTGCTCGCCCCAGAAGTGGTAGCCCGCCACGATGACCTCGCCGTCGCCGGCGGTGGCGAACTGCGCGCCGAAGTTCCTGATCAACTCCTCGCGCAGCTCGATGTAGTTGTAGATCTCGCCGTTGAAGGTGAGCAGGTAACGGCCGTTCGCGTAGGGCAGCGGCTCGTGGCTCGACGCGACGTCGATGATCGCCAGCCGCTTGTGGGCGAACACGCCGTCCGCGTACCGGCCGGAAGCGTCGCCGACCACCTCGACCCCGGTCTCGTCGGGGCCGCGGTGGTGCAGGCATTCCAACGCTCCGGCGATGTGGTCGCGATGCGCGGCGGCGTTACCGTTCGCGCTGAAGAAGGCCAGAAGTCCGCACATGGTGGTCATCTTTCCACGCGCGCTGTCGGCCCGTCGCAGCCGTCCGTCGATCCGCCCGCCGGGGGCGTCGCCGCGAACCGGGCGCGCGGTACCGTCGGGATCAGCAACGAGGCGGAGGGAGCGGCGCAATGACCGAGGGACAAACCGACGGTACGCCGACGGACGGCACGGAATCGCACGATCCGGACTTCCCGGAGGCGTTCCTGTCCTTCATGCGGCAGGGCTGGCGCGACACCGCGCTCCCCGTGGCGCCCCGGCCGGAGACGCCCAACTACGCCAAGAGGCGTGCCGCGCTCTCCGCGGCCTTCCCCGGCGAGACACTGGTCATCCCCACCGGCACCGAGAAGGTCCGGGCCAACGACACCGACTACCCGTTCCGGCCGGGCAGTGACTTCGCCTACCTGACCGGCGACCACGACGCCGACAGCGTTCTGGTGCTGCGCCCGAACGGCTCGGGGCACGACGCGACGCTGTACATGCGGCCCCGGTCGTCCCGGGAGACCGACGAGTTCTTCCGCAGCCGCAACGGCGAGCTGTGGGTGGGCCGGCGGCACACGCTCAGCGAGAAGTCGACCGAGCTGGGCCTGCCCACCGCCGACCTGACCGGCCTGGAGGCGACTCTCGCCGACCTGGCGCCGGGGCGTACCCGGGTGCTGCGCGGCTTCGACGCCGGCGTGGACGCGGCCGTCCGTGCCTACGACGGCCCGCGCGCCGGGGGGCAGCCGGCCCGCGACCGGGAGCTGGCGATCGCCATCTCGGAGATGAAGCTGGTCAAGGACGAGTGGGAGATGGGCCAACTCCAGGACGCGATCGACGCCACCGTACGCGGCTTCGAGGACGTCGCCCGGATCCTTCCGGCGGACCGCGCGGTCTCCGAGCGGCTCCTGGAAGGTGTCTTCGCGCTGCGGGCCCGACACGACGGCAACGACGTCGGGTACAGCTCGATCGTCGGCGCGGGCGAGCACGCCACGATCCTGCACTGGGTGCACAACCACGGCGCCACCCGGCCGGGTGACCTGCTGCTGATGGACATGGGTGTCGAGGGCCGCAACCTCTACACCGCCGACGTGACCCGGGTGCTGCCGGTGAGCGGGCGGTTCACCGCCCTGCAACGCCAGGTCTACGACATCGTGTACGCCTCGCAGCAGGCCGGCATCGAGGCCATCCGCCCCGGGGTGAAGTTCAAGGACGTCCACCTGACCTGCATGCGGGTGCTCGCCGAGGGCCTGTCCGAGCTGGGTCTGCTGCCGGTGAGCGTGGACGAGGCGATGGACGAGAAGTCGACGGTCTACCGGCGGTGGACGCTGCACGGCTTCGGCCACATGCTCGGCATCGACGTGCACGACTGCTCGAACGCCCGCAAGGAGACGTACCGCGACGGCGCGCTCGGCGAGGGCTACGTGCTCACCGTCGAGCCGGGGCTGTACTTCCAGCCGGAGGACGAGCTGGTCCCCGCCGAGCTGCGCGGCGTCGGCATCCGGATCGAGGACGACGTGCTGGTCACCTCGACCGGCGCGGTGAACCTCTCCGCCGGGCTGCCGCGCACCTCCGACGAGGTCGAGACCTGGCTGGCCGAGCAGCGCGAGGCGGGCCCCCGCCTGCCCGGCTGACCACCGCGCCAGCCCTCACCGCACCAGCCCTTCACGCACCGGCGTCGCCGCCAGCCGACCAACGGCCCGGCGGCGCCGGTGTGCCGTTGTCAACCAAGCCCTCCGGCCGGGCCAAGCGCCGGTCCCGGCGCCCACCCTTCGTGATCCACTCGCCTTTCACGGAAACCGCGCTGTCCAGGCCGCGCGGTTACCGCGTCTTCCGTGAACTCGAGTGGATCAACTCCTCGGCGCGCCTGCCGCGTGGACGGCGGGCGGCACGCAGGCCAGGTGGGCAACGTCCGTTCCCGCGACGGTGGTGACGTTCACCCACCCGAGTCGGCGTTTGCGCTGCTCACACCCTTTTCACCAACCCGGACCGCTTGCCCGCCGTCATCCGACCTGCGCCGAATGCGGGGTTATCTCGGATACGTCCGCATCGCGAAGATGGTTCTCATACGGTGGGGATCAGAGGCTGCAACCGATTTGTAGCTGGTCGTGGCGCCTCAGGCGGTGCGACCCCGTCTGGTAGCAGGAAAGGGCGGAAGGCTCTGATGTCCAACGACGTAACGAGTACCGACGGCGGGGCCTCGACAGCTCCGCCGACACGACGACGGCGGGCGCTGTGGGTCGCCGGCGTGGCCGGGCTGACCGGTGTGGTCGGTCTGGCGGCCCTCGGCGGCGTGGCCGCCAGGGATGACAAGCCCAAATCCGACCAGGTCTCCGACGCGCAGCCGTCGACCAACCGGCAGAACGTCAGCGACGCTGGCGGCGCGGACGAAGGCGGCGCCAAGGAAGCCGACGCTCAGGACGACGAGTGGAGCGGCGACGACTGGAGCGGCTTCGACGACCGGTCCGGCAAGGACGACAAGCGCCAGGACGACAAGCGCGACGAGAAGGACCGCACCAGGCAGGTCCCGTGCGACACGGACAAGCTGATCCAGGCCATCACGTTCGCGAACAACGAAGATGGTGGCGTGCTGGAGCTGGCCAAGGGCTGCACCTACACCCTGACCCGCAACCAGGACGGCAACGGCCTGCCGGTGGTCACCCAGCCCATCACCCTGAAGGGCGAGCACACCACCATCGGCCGTGAGGCCACCGCCGACTACTTCCGCATCCTCAACGTCGGCCCTGGCGGGCATCTCACCCTCAAGGGTCTGAGCATCAGGGGTGGTCAGACTCTTCAGTCACCGATGGCCGCCGACCCCGCGACGGTCTGGGCGCCGTACTCGACAGTGGTCCGGTCCACCGTGGCCGGCCCGGCGGCGAAGCCGGCAGCAACAACGGCGGCGAAGCCGGCAGCAACAACGGCGGCGAAGCCGGCAGCGGCAGCCAAGCCCGCGGCGACAACGGCGGCCAAGGCCGGAGCCAAGCCCGCAGCGACAACGGCGGCGAAGCCCGCAGCAGCCAAGGCGGCAGCGAAGCCCGCGGCCAAGCCCGCAGCGAAAGCGACGGCGAAGGCGGCAGCCGCCAAGCCGATCGCCGCGGAGGCGAAGCCGGCGGGGGCCGGGGCTGCGGTGCCTTTGGTCGAGCAGCCCGGGTTCACCGATGGCGCCGGGGTGCTGGTGCAGCCCGGTGGTCGCGCGGAGATCCTGGACAGCGAGTTGCTCTACAACCAGTCCGGTGGCAACGGCGGCGGCCTGGCCAACTTCGGCAGCACCAGGCTCAGCAAGACGACCGTGGCGCACAACACCGCCTTCTTCTTCGGCGGCGGCATCTTCAATGCCGGAGTGCTCCAGGTCGACGAGTCGAAGGTCAAGGACAACACGGGGATCATCGGCGGCGGCGGTATCGCCAACGGCGCGGCCGGGATCTTCACCGACAGCGTCGACGGTGGCTCGGTCTGGGTCTACAAGAGCGAGATCACCGACAACGAGACGCTCGGCTTCGGCGGTGGCGTCCTGGACGTCGAAGGCACCACGACCCTGCACCAGACGACGGTCAGCGGGAACACCGCTGTCCTCGCGGGCGGCGGCGTGGCCGTGGCCGACAGCCAGCTCACCCTCAAGGACGCCACGGTGTTCAAGAACAGCACCGCCGGTGTGGGTGGCGGTGTGGCGGTCACCTTCGACAGCGCCGCAACAGTGGAGAACAGCAAGATCAACGACAACACCGCCGGGTTCTTCGGCGCCGGCCTCTACAACGAGGACAGCGTCACCACGCTGCGCGACAGCGAGGTGGTGGGCAACCGGGCCGTCGGTCCGTTCGCCCGCGGCGGCGGCATCTTCAACACCGAGGGGAGCGAGGTGACGCTCCGCCGGACGAAGGTGGCGCACAACTTCTCCACCCTCCCGCCGGGGGGAATCTTCAACAGCCTCGGCGGCACGGTGACGCTGGACGACGAGTCGGCGGTCACTGCCAACCGCCCGACCAACTGCTTCAACGTTCTGGACTGCTTCGCCTGATCGGGTGGGGCTGAACCACATAGAGAGGGCACGCCCCTCCGAGCCGGTCACGGCCCGGAGGGGCGTGCCTGTTTGGGCAGCTCAAGGGCTCTCCCGGTCGGGTTGGGGTTCGTGTGCCGGAACCGAGGCCTCCGGACGGCCCTGGACGGAAGATGAACCTAATGTGGGCTTCTTTCGGATAAGCCCGCGAGGCGAGGAACCTTCTCATACGGTGGTTTTGGGAGCTACAACCGATTTGTAGCAGGGGACGCCCGTCTGACGGCGGCGACCCTGTCTGGTACGAGGAGAGGGCAGAGAGCTCCGATGTCCAACTACCTAACGAACAACGAAGCCTCCGGGCGGGCGACGGCAAAGCGCCGCCGCAAGCTCTGGCTCGCCAGTGGCGTAGCCGGTTTGACGGGCGTGATCAGTCTCGCGGCGGTTGGCGTCGCGGGCAGCGCCGGAGCCGTCGGCCTCGACTGGAACACCGCGCAGGTCAGCAAGGACGGCGACCAGCGGGGTGACGAGGGACGCGACTGGGACAAGGACAAGGGCGAGGACCGGAACAAGGACAGGGACAAGGACCACGAGCGCGGAAAGGAGGTGCCCTGCGACACCGACAAGCTGATCCAGGCGATCGTGTTCGCCAACAACAAGAACGGCGGTGTGCTGGAGCTGGCCAAGGGCTGCACCTACAACCTGACCCGCAACGACTACGAGGGCAACGGCCTTCCGGTGATCACCGAGCACATCACGCTCAAGGGTGAGCACACGACGATCTCCCGGGAAGCCACGGCGGACTACTTCCGGATCCTCAACGTCGGCAGCGGTGGACACCTCACCATCAAGGGCCTGACCATCAAGGGTGGCCAGACCCTCGAACTGTTCGACGCGGTCGAGCCGGCGGCGGTCTGGGCGTCCTACTCGGACTCCGAGGCGATCGCGGCGCAGGTGAAGGCGGGCGTTCCGCTGGACCAGGCGCTCAGCGCCCGGCAGGCGAACCCGAAGGCAGGTCTGAAGGCGGCACCGAAGGCCGCACCCAAGGCCGCGCCGAAGGCCCAGGGCGGCGTCGTCACGCCGCTCGTGCAGGAGCCGGACGAGAACGACGGCGCCGGCATCCTGGTCCAGCCGGGTGGTACCGCCGAGATCCTGGAGTCCGAGGTCGTCCTCAACCAGTCCGGCGGCAACGGCGGTGGCGTGGCCAACTTCGGTACCACGAAGATCTGGCACAGCACCGTCGCCCGCAACACCGCCTTCTTCTTCGGCGGCGGTGTCTTCAACGCCGGCCTGCTCAAGGTCGAGGAGTCGAAGATCACCGACAACACGGCCATCATCGGTGGTGGCGGTATCTCCAACGGTGCCGCGCCGATCTTCACCGATGACGTCGACGGCGGGACGGTCGAGTTGAAGAAGGCCGAGATCACCGACAACGAGACGCTCGGCTTCGGCGGCGGCTACCTCGACATCGGGGGCAACACCACGGCGTACGAGACCAAGTTCGTCTCGAACACCGCGGTCCTCGCCGGTGGCGGTCTCGCGGCGGCCGACAGCCAGCTGAACCTGCACCACGTCACGGTCGAGAAGAACAGCACCGCCGGTGTCGGTGGCGGTGTGGCCATCGCCTTCGACAGCGCGGTCACGTTCGAGAAGAGCAGCATCAAGGACAACACCGCCGGCTTCTTCGGCGGCGGGCTCTTCAACGCCGGCAGCGTCACCACGCTGCGCGACAGCGAGGTCGTCGGTAACCGGGCCATCGGTCCGATCGGGGTCGGCGGCGGCATCTTCAACATCTTCGGCGAGGTCAACCTGTCGAAGACGAAGGTCGCCCACAACTTCTCCACCTTCGCGCCGGGCGGTGTCTTCAGCTTCTTCGGAGAGGTGAACGTGGACGAGAAGTCCGCCATCACCGCCAACCGTCCGACCAACTGCCTGGCCATCCCGGGCGGCACCATCGAAAACTGCTTCGCCTGATCACCCTCGGGTGACAGCACAACTCCAGCACAACGGACCGGCCCCCTTCCGCACCACGCGGAAGGGGGCCGGTTCACGTCACTACCTCTGGACGAACACCGCCACGCTGCGCGCCGGGACACTGAACGTGCCGGCCGCCCGGTCGAACGAGGCGGTACGCAGCACCGGATCGGCCGAGTCGACCAGCACCGGGTGCAGTGCCACGTCCGCACCGCGCAGGTCGGTCACCGTCTGCTTCGCCGTCTCCGGGGTGCTGTTGAAGACGACGGTCAGCGACTTCCACGACCCGCCCAGCCCTCGGGCGTCGAGCGTCATGGTCAGCACGCCGGGCATCTCCTGCTCCCCGGACAACGGGAACGCCACCCGCTGCTGCACCTGCTCGGCGGTGGGCAGCCCGAACACCGGCGACGACGCCCGGATGCGCAGCAGCTCGGCGTAGCGGGCGTCGGTGGTGTTGATGGCCGCGCAGTCCGGCACCAGCGCCGGGTCCGCCAGCAGGGGCTTGGCGTACGACCACTTGTCCTCGTTGTCCTGCGCGGGCGGCAGACCGGCGCCGAACCCGTTGCCCCGCTCGCAGCCCCACCGGATCTGGTTGAACCAGTCTCCGGAGTTGTACGAGTTGCGGTCCAGTGACTTCGACCGCAGCCGTTCGGTGCCCGCGGTGACGAACCCGGTGCCCTGCCCCAGCACCACAGTGCCCAGCGCCAGCACCTGCATCCGGAGGCGGTCGGTCGCCGAGGTGGCCTGCGGCAGTTTGTACGCCAGCGCGTCGTACAGGATCTCGTTGTCGTGCGCGTCGACGTAGGTGACGGCCTCCCCCGGAGCGGCGGTGTAGCCGGCCGGGGAGCCGTTGTAGTCCACCTGCGCGCCGGTGACCTGCCGTCCGGCGGTGTCGGTGAACCGGTACCCGCGCAGGTTGCCGGTGAGCCCCACCTTGATCAGGTCGTGGGCGTGCAGCAGGCGTGCCTTCTGCTCGGCCGTTGACCCGTTGACCGCGTCGCCGTTCGGGTCGGTGTAGAGCCCGGACGCGAAGCCCTGCACGCGCGGGTTGGTGTCGAACGGTCCGCCGCCGCGTACCGCGTCGCGCAGCCGGTCGTTGAAGGTGCCGACGCCGGTGCCGGCCATGTTGGCCTGCGTGGCCTGGACGAAACGGGCGTCGCCCGCGACCTCGCCGAAGTTCCAGCCCTCGCCGTAGAGCATGATCGCCTTGCCGTCCACGCCGTCGCGGGCGATGGTCAGCCGGTCCAGGGCGCTGCGGACGGCCAGGATGTTCGCCTTCGGGTGGTGACCCATCAGGTCGAACCGGAAACCATCCACCTTGTACTGCTTCGCCCAGGTGACCAGCGAGTCGACGACCAGCTTGCCCATCATGGCGTGCTCGGGCGCTGTGTTCGCGCAGCAGGTGGAGTTGGCTACCGTGCCGTCCTCCAACAACCGGTGGTAGTAGCCGGGCACGACCTGGTCGAGCACCGACTTGTCGTCGACACCGGCCGCCGAGGTGTGGTTGTAGACCACGTCCATGACCACCCGCAGCCCGGCGCCGTTCACCCCGGCGACCATCCGCCGGAACTCGGTGGTCCGCGCCGCACCGACCGGGTCGACGGCGTAGCCGCCCTCCGGCACGGTGTAGTGCAGCGGGTCGTACCCCCAGTTGTAGCCGTCGGTTTCGGCGACCGCCGCCACGCACTTCTGCTGTTCCGCGGAGTCCGGCGGGAGCGCCGCCAGGTCGCAGGCGGGCTGCCGCTGGTCGGCCCGCTTCTCCGGGATCGTCGCGAAGTCGAACGCCGGCAGCAGGTGCAGGTGGGTGACACCGGCGTCACCGAGCGCCTTCAGGTGGGTCATGCCGGCGGTCTTCGGGTCGGTGAAGGCGAGGAAAGTCCCCCGCCGCTCGGCGGGCACGGTCTCGTCGGCGATGGAGAAGTCGCGGACCGACAGTTCGGAGATCTGCGCCTTCGCCGGGGGCACCGGCGCCGGTTTGCGCAGCGTCCGCCAACCCGCCGGGGCCAGCGCCGCATCGTTCAGGTCGACCAGCAGGCTGTGCGTGGAGTCCGCGGCGAGGGCCACCGAGTACGGGTCGGTCACCGACGCGGTGACCATCTTCTGCGCCGCCGGCTGCCACGCCCGCACCTGGTACCGGTAGTACCTGCCGACCCAACTGGAGTTGCCGCGCGCCGACCAGACGCCGGTGCGGTCGTCGCGGCGCATCGGCACGGTCCTCGGCACGGCGGTGGGCGAGTCGAACAGTTGCAACGTCACAGTGCGCGCGGTCGGCGCCCACAGCGCGACGCTCGGCGTCCGGCCCGCGAACGTCGGCCCGAGGGTGGCGTCGGTGGCCCGCGCGTACACGTCGTCGAGCACACCGGGGATCTGCACGCCGGTCGCCGCGAGCAGGGCACCCTCGGCGTCGCGCTCGGTGACCAGCAGCTGCCCGCGCAGCGCCGCCGGGACCTTGGCCAGGTCCGCCCGGTCCAGGGCGAAGCTACGGTACGACCACAGGTGCGGGAACGCCGTGCGCTGGGCCTCGGTGAGCCCGTTGCGCTGCGCCCGCAGCGGCAACGTGGTGTACGTCCCGGTCAGCTCCCCGTCGACCACACCGACCCCGCCCTCGGGCGCGACGACGAGCGCGTACGTCCTGCCGTCGGTCGGCGCGGTCTGCCACGCCACTGTGGAGCGGTCGATCCAGTGTGCCTTCTGCTTGCTGATGTCGGTGTCCGCGTTGACGCTGGTGGCCGTGGACGGCAGCAACCGGCCCGGCGTGGCGGCGAGCAGCCACACCTCCCGGCCCGCGCTGGCGAAGTCGAGCCGCTGGTCGTCGGGCAGGTCCTTGGTGTCGCCCTGGTGGATGATGTAGTTCAGCCCGGTCGCGCCAGCGGCCAGCGGCACCCGGAACACCGCCCCGAACGCGTCAATCCTGATGGGCTTCAGCGGCGCGGACCACTCGGTCGGGTTGGCCGCGCCGTCCCACAGGTGCAGGCCCCAGCCGTCGTAGTTGCCGTCGGCCCTCCGATAATGGATCACCGCGGTGCCCTCCTCGACCGCCGGATCCGGTTGACCGGTGGCCGCCTGCCTACTCGGGTAGACCGCCGGGTCGCCCTGCTTGAGCCACACCTCGCCGGTTGCCGTGACGTCGATGCTGCGGTCCTGCGCGACGTCCTTGTTGCCGTCGGAGTCGACCACCACGAAACCCACGGACTTCGCGCCCGGCTTGAGTTTCACCCAGGCGAACCGGCCGTAGGAGTCCTCCCCGGCGAACGGCTGCCCCTTGGGCCACTCGGTGACGTACGCCGGGTCGATGTCCCCCCAGGCGTACAGACTCCAGTCGTCGTACCCACCGGCGGGGCGCTGGTAGTGCACCACCGCCCACTCCCGGGACTTGCCCTGTGCCGGCGTACCCACGATCACCGTGGACCGGGCGGTCGCGGTGCGGCCCCGACCGTCGCGGACCACCGCCTTGTACTCGACGCGGGTGCCGCCGGCCAGGCCGGTCAGGTCGTGCTGCACGGTGTACGGCGCGCGGTCGGCGCTGCCCAGCAACGTCCACCGGCCACCCGCGACCCGGGCGGCGACGGTGACGGTGGCGAGCGGGTCACCGGTCACCTGGGCAGTGACCGCGGCCCGGGTGGCGACCAGCGCGTCCGGAGCCGGGCTGGTGATGGTGATGCGCGGCGCGGCGGCCGGGCGCGCGACGGGCGTGCCGGCCCGGTGCACCACCGCCGACAGCGGTGGCACGGTCAGGCTCAGCTTGCCGTCGGCGCCGGCCGTGGCGGTCTGGCTGCCGCCGTAGATGCCGGTGAAGGTGGCACCGGCCGACCAGGTGTCCACGGTGACAGTCTGCGCGGTGTCGGCGTTGTTCACCGCCACGACGTACTCGGTCCGGTCGGCGGGGGAGATCCGGGAGGCGGCGAAGACGCCCGGGCCGTCGGCGGCGTACCGGGTGACCTGCACACCGTCGCGCAGCGCGGGGTGCGCCTGGCGCAGCCGGCCCAGCTCGGCGATCGTCCGGTACAGCGGGTGGCTGGTGTCGAACTGGTCGCTGGCGTGGGTGCGGTCGGTGCCGAGCAGGTCGTCGTCCAGGTAGTCGGGGGTCTTCGAGGCGAACATGTCCTGCCGGGCGTCCTTGTCCCCACCGGGCCCGGTGAAGCCCTGCTCGTCGCCGGAGTAGACCACCGGTTGGCCGCGGGTCAGGAACATCAACTGGTGCGCGAGCTGGTCGCGGCGCAGGTGACTGGCCGGGTCGGTGCCACCACCGGCGACGAACGACCCGATCCGGCCCATGTCGTGGTTGCCGAGGAAGGTGGTGAGCCGGCCGGCGTCGGTGTCCCGGGCGGCGTAGAGGTCGTCGCGGGCGTACACGTCGGCGAGCGCCTTCGCCGACCCGGCACCGGCGGTGTAACCGCGCGCGGCCTCCTGGAAGGCGAAGTCGAGCGTCGCCGGCAGGCCACCCTGCCGCACGTAGCTGGAGCTGATCTCCGGGTCGGCGCTGTAGACCTCGCCGAACATGAAGAAGTCCTTCTTGCCGGCCTTCTCGGCGGCCCGCTCGATGCCCTGGCTGAACTGCGGCCAGAAGTCCATGTTGACGTGCTTCACGGTGTCCAGCCGGAACCCGTCGACGCCGGTCGCGCCGATCCAGTCCCCGTACGCCCTGGTCAGCCCCTGGACCACCTCGGGACGCTCGGTCCACAGGTCGTCGAGGCCGAAGAAGTCGCCGTACTCGCTGTTCTCACCGGCGAAGGTGGAGTCGCCCCGGTTGTGGTACATCGTGGCGTCGTTCAGCCACGCCGGGACCTTGACCGTCGCGTCCTTCGGCTCGGCGAACGTCGGGGTGTACGGAAACGACTCCTGGTCGACCGGAGGGAACGCGCGGCTGCCGTCGGCGTAGTTGCGGTCCTCGAACGCCCGCCCCTGCGCGTCGGTGTACGGCGAGGTCGCCTTGTCCACGTACGCGTATTTGTCCTCGGCGTACTTGATGACATCGGCGGTGTGGTTGACGATCACGTCGAGGTAGATCTTGATGCCGCGCTGGTGGGCGAGCTTGACCAGGCGCTTCATCTCCTCGTTGGTGCCGAAGTGCGGGTCCACCTGGGTGAAATCGGTGATCCAGTAGCCGTGGTAACCGGCCGAGATGTCGTCGCCGGCGCCCTGCACCGGCCGGTTCTTGAAGATCGGGGCGAGCCAGATGGCAGTGGTGCCCATCCCCTGGATGTAGTCCAACTTGTCGATGACGCCCTTGAGGTCACCGCCGTGGTAGAAGCCCTTGTCGGCCGGGTCGAGCCCGGTCCGCAGCCGGTCACCGGTGAGGCCGCCCCGGTCGTTGCGGGGGTCACCGTTGGCGAACCGGTCCGGCAGGACGAAGTAGAACTGCTCGGCCCGGGCCGAGCTGTCGCCCGCCTTCAGCAGCGCCTCGGCGGAGGGTTCGTTGCTCCACTGGGCGGCGCCGCCGACGGCGACGGGGACACCGGCGGACGTCCGAGGGGCCGCGTTGGCGGCCGGGGGCACGGCGACCGAGGTGCCGACGAGCGTCAAAGTGAGCAGGGAGACGAGGGCCAGGGTGGTGCGCGGTTTCGGCGGGGGTGTCATCGACGCCTTCCTCTGGTCGCTGATTGGCCGCACGCTAACCCTTGCCGAAACATTCTGCAATACCTTGCAAACACAGTCGCAACACAGCAGAGTCCTTGCGGAAACGCGGCTCAGAGCCCGCCGCAGCGCACCCCGTCGACGGTGCACAGTCGCGGCGTACTGGACGTCCGCTCCATGTGGAACCGCAACGACACCGACCCACCGGCCCGCACGTCCACCCCGCTGACGTACGTGAAGCCGTCGTCGGACTGCCGCACCGTCCCCTGGGGAACACCCTCCACCCAGGCGGTCACGAACCGTCCGCCGGAGAACTCCAGCCGCACCGTCCAACCACGGCTCTGGGCAGACGCGTTGACCATCGACACCTCGCCGATGAATCCGCCGTCGAAGCTCTGCACCACCCGGTACCGGCCAGTCACCGCCGGCCGCACCTGCGGCGCCCGACTCGGCGACCGCGTCGCCGTCGGCCCACCCGTCGACCCGACAGACGGGGCCACCGACGGTGACGGCGTCGCGGCGCTCGGCGGCAACCCGCTCGCACGCGCGGACAACCCCGGCAACGCACCTGCCGGCGACGACGCCGGTGCGGGTTCGCTCGGCGCGGCCTCCGCCGACGGCAGCGGCACCACCGGCGGCGCCGACGCGCCGTCCGGGGCCGGATCAGGCCCCCGGTACGTGCCCAGGGCCACGAAGAGCAGGACCACCATCACGACGACACCAGCCCCCACCACGATCCAGGGCGACGACACGATGGCAACCGGACCGGGCGACAGTCGCGGGAAGCGACGCATGCCGGACATGTACCTCCCTCAGCGGGCCGTCCGGGCAGCGTAGCGACCGGCGGGCGGGCCGGGAAGCGCCGCCGCCGCACCCACGGCGCGAAACCAGCTCAGCCGAGCCGACAGTCGATCCCGTTGATCGTGCACCGGCGCGGCCGCTCCGCGGACTCACCCCACCCGAGGCGCAGCCGCAGCGTCCGCGAACCACCCGGGTCCAGCGAACGGGTCCCCCGCAACACGAACTCGCCGTTGCCGCGCCCCCGCACCGAGATCCCCTCGTCGTCAGCGACGCGCAGTGCCCACAGGTCGTCGTCGAACGTCAACTCCACCACCCAGTCCACCGACCGGCTCGACTTGTTCGCGATCGACAGCACCGCCGCGTCCCCGTCCCGGCCGTTCGTGCCGACCTCGTACCGGGCGCTGACCGTCTCCGCCACCAGGGGCGTCGACACCGCCGAGGCGCTCGTCCGCCCCGGCGTCGGAGAGCCGGTCACGCTGGCTCGCGGCGACGGCGTCCGACTGCTACGCGACGGCCGAGGCGACACCGAACGCCGCTCCACACCAGTCGGGGTCGGCCCACCCGTCGCCGACGCCGCAGCCGGCACGGTCGGCAGGAACACCGGAGGCGCGGCCTGCGGTCTGGCGTCGCGCTCCCTGGTCCGGAACGACAACAGCGCGATCACCAGGAGCACCACCAGCGCACACACACCGAGCAGCACCACGATCCACGGCACCGATGCCAACACCCGAGCCGCCCGCGTCCCCGTCGCACCATCCGGCCGCACCGCCATCAGGTCTCCCCTCGTCCCCACCGACGCGACAGCGTAGCCAGCACCAGCCAGACCGGAAACCAGGCGGGTACGGATCGGGCCGACCGGCCGACGCGCCACGGAAAACGGCCCGCCCCGGCGGACGTTCCCGCTCGGTCAGGCCGTCCGGACGACCGTGCAGATGAGCGGCCCCTCGTCCGAGGTGCGCAGCAGATAGCGGTACCGCTCCCCCGGAACCGACTGCCCCCGGCTGTCCAGGAACTCCCACTCCACCGCCACCATCGTCAACAGCGCGGACAGCGGCTGCACGTCCTCGATCCGGGCATGCGCCGCGATCAGCTCCCGCTCCTGGTAGTCGGGTGTGGCGCCCACGAAGGACAACGCCACCGCCGCCGGTGACGTGAACGAGAAGCTGTAGGTGTCGGCCACCACCAACCCCGGGAGGGCGTAACAGCCAGCGAGAGCCGGCAGGTCGCCGGAGGTCAGCGCCACCCCGTACCGGTCGAAGAAGTCGGCCAACGTGTCGAGATTCGTGGGAGCGTTCACGGCAAGGGCAATTGCCGGTCACCGGCCAGGTCAAACCTCAACGCGGCGGTACACGTACCTCAATCTCCGAACCCAGCCGGGCATCGTCGGCCAGACCCAGGTCGTCCCCGCTCCAGAACCGCCCCGGGTCATACCAGTTCGGACGCCGCCCCGCCGGCAACAACCCCATCGCCTCGTAGGTCACCGCGACCACCTCGGCGCAGTACGCCGTCTCCAGTGCCCGGTCCCGCTCCGCCGGAGTGGACGGGGTCGCTCCGGTCGGCGTCGGCTGTGGTGTCGACCGGCCGGGGCGTGGCAGCGCAAGCCGGCCGGGGCGTGGCAGCGCCGGCACCCGACCACGCACCCACCGCCACGCCAACTGGGCCGTCGACGGGAACGGCGTGCCGTCCAACCGCGCGATCGTCCGCAGCACCGCCCGCTCCATCTCCCCGTCGGCCGGCGGATCGAGCTGCCGCAGCCAGGCCCGCTGGCCGTACCGGTTGGCCCACACGGAGACCGCGTCCCGCAGGTCGTGCAACTGGACGCCACGCTGGTGGGTGCCCGACCACAGATCGGGCAGCGACCTGCCCAGCTCCGCGTGCCACATCAACGGCGGCATGTCGTCGAGCACCACCGCCATCCCGACGTGGTTGACCGGGCTGTTGGTGGTGAACTGGATCGCCCGGTCCGGCACGCTGCGACCCCGGAACACCCACACGTCACCGGTGCGGGTCAACTCGACGGCCTCATCCAGGCTGATGCTCATGAGGGTCTAGCCTAGGCCGATGCGGCAACGAATGCGGTGGTGGAAGGTTCTCGGGCTCGCCGGCCTCGCCGGCGTCGCGGCTTCCGGCGTGGTCATCGCGCGCGCTGAACGGCGCCGACGCGCGTACACCCCGGAGGAGATCCGGCAGCGGCTGCTGGAACGACACGCCCAGGCCGGCGACGCCACGAAGCCCACCGACCCCGCCTGACCACCCACCTCTGTGGATCGTCGACGGGGCACCTGAGCAGGCACATGATCGATATCATCGGGGCATGACGACGCCTGTCGCACAACGGCCCTTCGTCCTGTCCTCCCCTGCCGCGCCGGTCGAACGGCACGGCAACGTCGACCTGCACCTACCCACCCGCGCCGACCCCGCACCCGCCGTCGTGGTGGTGCACGGCGCCCCGCTGCCGCCCGACGCAGCCGACCCCCGCGACTGGCTTCTCTACCGCGGCTACGGCGCACTGCTCGCCGACAGCGGCGTGGTCACCGCAGTGATCAGCTACCAGGTAACCGACCTGTCGGCCCTCCCCGCCGCAGCCGACGACATCGCCGCGATGGTCGAGCAGGTCCGCGCCGACCCGCGCGTCGACCCCGAGCGGGTAGTGCTGTGGTTCTTCTCCGGCGGAGGCCTCTTCGCAGCCGACTGGCTGCGCGCGGCACCAACATGGCTACGCGGGATCGCGCTCACCTACCCGCTGCTCGTCCCCTTCCCCGGCTGGGAGGTCGCCCCCCGGTTCCTGCCCGTCGACGCACTCGACTCGGGGGCGCACGTTCCTCTGGTGCTGACCCGGGCCGGACGGGACATCCCACCGGTCCTGGCCGGCATCGAAGCATTCCTCCCGGCGGCGACCGCCCACGGCTGGCCGATACAGGTGATCGAGGTGCCGGACGGTCAGCACAGCTTCGACATCCTCGACCACAACCCACAGTCGGAGGCCGCCGTCGTGACCGCCCGAGACGCAGTCCTCGACCTGCTGAAGGCGACCTGACCCACTCTCGGGCTTGCGCGGTCCGCGGTCCGCGGCCGGCGGTCCGCGGTCCGCAGTCCGCAGTCCGCGGTCCGCAGTCCGCAGTCCGCGGTCCGCGGTCCTCTGGGTCGCCCATGATCGTGCTCGATCCTGGTTGTAGTGGCCTCGTCGGCGCCGGATGGGGCCTGTTTCCTGGATCGAGCGTGACCTTGAGGTGGTGCGTCGCGTTTGGCGTCCCCGGCAGCGGTGTCCGGATCTCCACCACGGTCAACAACATCAGGGAAACTGCTGCCTCGCCGGGACGTGAGGCAGCAGTTTCCCGGAAGCTGCGGAGATCACGACGATGCCGAGCGGTCTGGGCCGGAAACGCCGAACGTCGCCCCAGCCGCGCCCTTTGATGGTCAACCCTGCTCGCGCCCGGGCCTCACCGGTCGACGGTGGAGGCATGCCTCCCCGCATGATCGTGCTCGATCCTGGTTGTAGTGGCCTCATCGACGCGGGATAGGGCCTATTTCCTGGATCGAGCGCGACCTTGAGGTGATGCGTCGCGTCTGGCGTCCCCGGCGGCGGTGTCCGGATCCCCACCCAGTCCAAGATCCGCGCAACATCAGGGAAACTGCGGCCTCGCCGCGACGTGAGGCAGCACTTTCCCGGAAAGTGCGCGCATCTCGGATTGCCCACGACGTGGGTTCCGGGGCACGGTGTCCGGTTTCGGGATGCCACCCTGGGGTCAGTGTCCGGTTTCGGCGTGGGCGTCTCGTGGTCGGGGCCACCCTGACGGCGGAATCGTGGGCCGGGCGGGGTCGTTATACCTGGCATGCCACCGCGACTTCGGGTCGTGGGGCGCGGCAGCCGCCGGGAACACCCGACCGGCCGCCCTGGTTACCTCCCCCGGAGCACCCGCCGCCAGTGGGCGGAATGCGTCGCCGGCCCGGCCGGTTACACCCCGGAGCACCCTGGCGGGGAGCCCGGCGGAATCACTCGCCGGCCCGGCCGGTTACACCCCGAGCCACACAGGCCGGGAGCCCGGCGGAATGACTCGCCGGCCCGGCCGGTTACACACCCCGCACCCCCGAGCACCACAAGCCGGGAGCCAGGTGGAATCACCCGCCGCCCCGCACCGTTACACCCTTACCCGACGCCGGCCCCCGTGGCCGCCGGGCAAGAACATCGAAGCTTCCCCCCTTGAACGTGCGGCACGCCCACCCCCCGGGCGTGCCGTGCACCCCCGATGCAGAGGAGCACGCCATCATGCGTACCGATCTGATTCGTAAGACCGCTCTGACCGCTGCTGGTCTCGCCTTCACCGGTGGTGCGATCGTTGGACCTGTCACCACCGCCTTCGCCGCCCCGAACACCAGCAAGCCGGCGTCGCAGGCGCAGACCGACCGCAAGGGCCACGGTGAGCGTCAGCTGGGCGTGCGCTACGAGGCGCAGCCGAACTTCTACTACTGCGGCCCCGCCGCCGCCCGCAACGCCCTGTCCGTACAGGGCAAGGACATCAGCGTCGACGCCATGGCCAAGGAGATGGGCACCACCGAGGCCGGCACCAACTCCATCAACGACATCACCCCCGTGCTGAACAAGGAGACCGGCAAGAACGACGCCTACCACTCCGTCGAGATCAGCACGCCCGCGGCAGACGACAAGCAGACCGACAAGCTGCGCGCCGACATCGTCAAGACCGTCGACGACGGCCGTGCTGTGGTCGCCAACATCGCCGGCACCACCACTGACACCGACGGTGGTATCCACTCCTTCGAGGGTGGGCACTACATCAGCGTCGTCGGCTACCGCGACAACGGCAACATCGTCAAGATCGCCGACTCCGCCGACCCGAACACCGCCTCCTACGAGGTCACCGTCGAGCACCTCGCCGACTGGATCGCCACCCGCGGCTACGCCGCCAGCTAAGAGGCACGCACGACGAAGGGCCGGACCCCACCACGGGGTCCGGCCCTTCGTCATGCCTGGGTCAGGTGTCGCTGTGGGCGCGCGCCGGCTCGGTGTCGGGCGCCGAGGGCTCGGCGGCCTCCAGCCGATGGGCTCGTCGGCGCAGCCACCAGGTGCTGGCGAGACCGGCGATCACGGCGAGGACCAGCCCGGCCCAGGAGATGTCCTTGAGCCAGTGCTCGGCCGCCCGGCCCACGGTGAACAGCAGGTAGGTGGTGCCGAACGCCCAGACCAGGCCTCCGGCCGCGTTGGCCAGCAGGAACCGCCGGTACGGCACGTGCAGCGCCCCGGCGAGCGGCCCGGCCAGGATTCGCAGGAGTGCCACGAAGCGATCGAAGAACACGGCCCAGACTCCGTACCGGGCGAAGCTCTGTTCCGCGCGGGCAAGTTGGGCGGGGCCAAGATGGCGGGGAAAGCGGCGACCCAGTCGGGCGAGAAGTGGGCGGCCACCCCGGCGGCCCACCGCGTACCCGATGGAGTCACCGACGATCGCGCCGGTGGCCGCGGCGGTGGCCACCCACTCCGGTTCCACCACGCCGGTGGCGGCGAGCAGGGCGGAGCTGACCAGGACGATCTCACCCGGCAGAGGCACACCCATGCTCTCCACGCCGATCACCCCGCCGACGAGCAGGTAGACCGCGATCGGCGGCAGCGACTCGAGCCAGTGCTGGACATCGAACACGGTGACCCCTTCCGGCCGGCCTCGAACCCTACCCGTGGCAATCCGATCGCAGGGCGCACCGCGGCGGCCGCCAGGTTCAGGTGGCATGACCCACGCCCCGAAGGGCGTCCTAGGAGGCTAGGGGTGGTGGTGGACCGGGAGCTGACAGCTGGGTTGCACAACTAGCAAGACGGACGTACGGTTTTGTTGAGAGCGGAATCGGCGGTAAGTGTCACCTAACCTCGGCGGCCCCCCGACCGGTGCGACAGACTGCTCAGGACTACTCACGGTCGCTGGTGTGAAGGAGTACGACGTGGCGAGCCTCGACACCTTCGGTGCGAAGACCCAGCTACGCGTCGGAGACGCGAGCTACGAGATTTTCAAGATCGACAAGGTGGACGGCCACGCCCGGCTGCCGTACAGCTTGAAGGTCCTGCTGGAAAACCTGCTGCGGACCGAGGACGGCGCGAACATCACCGCCGACCACATCCGTCAGCTCGGCGGGTGGGACTCCACCGCCGCCCCGAGCGTGGAGATCCAGTTCACCCCGGCGCGGGTGCTCATGCAGGACTTCACCGGCGTGCCCTGCGTGGTCGACCTGGCCACCATGCGCGAGGCGGTGCGAGACCTGGGCGGTGACGCCAGCAAGGTCAACCCCCTCGCCCCGGCCGAGCTGGTCATCGACCACTCGGTGATCGCCGACCTGTTCGGCCGCGAGGACGCGTTCGCCCGCAACGTCGAGCTGGAGTACGAGCGCAACAAGGAGCGTTACCAGTTCCTGCGCTGGGGCCAGACCGCGTTCAACGAGTTCAAGGTCGTCCCGCCGGGCACCGGCATCGTGCACCAGGTCAACATCGAGTATCTGGCCCGCACCATCATGGAGCGCAACGGCCAGGCCTACCCGGACACCGTGGTCGGCACCGACTCGCACACCACGATGGTCAACGGCCTGGGCGTGCTGGGCTGGGGCGTCGGCGGCATCGAGGCCGAGGCCGCGATGCTCGGCCAGCCGGTCAGCATGCTGATCCCCCGGGTGGTGGGCTTCAAGCTGTCCGGCGAGATGCCGGCCGGCACCACCGCCACCGACCTGGTGCTGACCATCACCGAGATGCTGCGCAAGCACGGTGTGGTCGGCAAGTTCGTGGAGTTCTACGGCCCCGGCGTGAGCGCCGTGCCGCTGGCCAACCGGGCCACCATCGGCAACATGTCCCCGGAGTACGGCTCCACCGTGGCGATCTTCCCGATCGACGCGGAGACGATCCGCTACCTGGAGCTGACCGGCCGCGACGCCGCGCAGGTCGCGCTCGTCGAGGCGTACGCCAAGGAGCAGGGCCTCTGGCACGACCCGGACGCCGAGCCGGACTACTCGGAGCGCCTGGAGCTGGACCTGGGCTCCATCGAGCCGTCGCTCGCCGGCCCGAAGCGCCCGCAGGACCGGGTGCCGCTGGGCGCGGCGAAGACGCTGTTCCGCGGCGCGCTGACCGACTACGTCGCGGACGACTCCGTCGGTGAGCGTGACCTCAAGCCGGGCGTACCCCGCGAGGAGCTTCCGCGGGGCGCGAATGGCCCGGCCGACGAGGCCAGCGCCGAGTCGTTCCCGGCCAGTGACCCGCCGGCCAACGAGTTCAGCGACCCGGCCGACGAGCCGCGCGACCTGGAGACCGCCGCTGTCGGTGCCGGCGGTCGCGCCAGCAACCCGGTCCGGGTCACCGGTGCCGACGGTGTCGAGTACGAGTTGGACCACGGCGCCGTGGTGATCGCCGCGATCACCTCGTGCACCAACACCTCCAACCCGCAGGTGATGATCGGTGCCGCGCTGCTGGCCCGTAACGCCGTCGACAAGGGCCTGACCCGCAAGCCGTGGGTGAAGACCACCCTGGCGCCCGGCTCGAAGGTCGTCATGGACTACTACGAGCGGGCCGGTCTCACGCCGTACCTGAACAAGCTCGGCTTCAACCTGGTCGGCTACGGCTGCACCACGTGCATCGGCAACTCGGGCCCGCTGCCCGAGGAGGTGTCCGCCGCGGTCAACGAGCACGACCTGTCGGTGGTCTCGGTGCTCTCCGGCAACCGGAACTTCGAGGGCCGGATCAACCCGGACGTCAAGATGAACTACCTGGCGTCCCCACCGCTGGTGGTCGCCTACGCCCTCGCCGGCACGATGGACATCGACCTGGCCAACGAGCCGATCGGTGAGGACACCGAGGGCAACCCGGTCTACCTGCGGGAGATCTGGCCGAACAGCGCCGAGATCCAGGACGTCATCGCCCAGGCGATCGGCGCCACCGGGTTCAGCGCCGCGTACGCCGACGTCTTCGCCGGCGACGAGCGGTGGCAGTCGCTGCCCACCCCGACCGGTGACACCTTCGCCTGGGAGAACGACTCCACCTACGTGCGCAAGCCCCCGTACTTCGAGGGCATGCAGCAGGAGCCGAGCCCGGTCGTCGACATCGCCGGTGCCCGGGTGCTGGCCAAGCTGGGTGACTCGGTGACCACCGACCACATCTCGCCGGCTGGCTCGATCAAGGCCGACTCCCCGGCCGGCACGTACCTCGCCGAGCACGGCGTGCCGCGCCACGAGTTCAACTCGTACGGCTCCCGCCGGGGCAACCACGAGGTGATGATCCGGGGCACCTTCGCCAACATCCGGCTGCGCAACCAGCTGGTGCCCGGGGTGGAGGGCGGTTTCACCGTCAACCACCTCACCGGCGAGCAGACCTCGATCTACGACGCCTCGATGGCCTACCAGGAGGCCGGCATCCCGCTTGTCATCCTGGCCGGCAAGGAGTACGGGTCGGGCTCGTCGCGGGACTGGGCGGCCAAGGGCACCATGCTGCTGGGCGTCCGAGCTGTCATCGCCGAGTCGTACGAGCGGATCCACCGCTCCAACCTCATCGGCATGGGCGTGCTGCCGCTGCAGTTCCCGGTGGACGTGACCGCCGAGTCGCTCGGCCTCACCGGCACCGAGACGTTCACCATCACCGGGGTGACCGCGCTCAACGACGGCGAGACCCCGCGCACCGTGCAGGTCAGCACCGACACCGGCGTGGAGTTCGACGCCGTGGTGCGGATCGACACCCCGGGTGAGGCGGATTACTACCGGCACGGCGGCATCCTGCAGTACGTGCTGCGCCGCATGATCGCCAACTGATCGCGTACGGCTGGTTGAGGGCCGCTCCCGCTTCGGCGGGGGCGGTCTTCGCCGTTGGAGCCGAGGAAGGCTTGCGGTCAGAGCGCCCGGCGGCGAACGGCACGGGCCGGATGCCGGCCGGTCACGCCGGTCCGCTCCGGGTGTCCGGGAGCGCGAGGGCAGCCAGCCGTTGGTCTATCGCCGCATCCACCTGCCGCATCTCGTAGCCACGTAGCCGCCGTCGCAGGCTGGCCGCCCGAAGCGCGTCTCGCGCGGCAGCCCGTGACACAGCGCTGTCGGTAGCCAGAGCCCCGTCGACCTCGGCAAAGAGACTCTCGACCTGACGCATGTCATAACCGCGCAGAGCAGTTTCGAACGGCAATGTCATGCGGCCACCATATCGGTCGCCGGCTAGTGTCCAACAGGGATGCGCGACCGGGTGGACGCTCAGCGCAGCCGCAGCGCGACCGCGCGGGCCTCCTCGTCGGTGAGGGGCAGAAACCAGAGGAAACGGCGGACGATGGCGACCGGATCGGGGCCGCCCTGCTGGCCGCGCAGGTCGCGGATCGCCCGGCGGGTGATCCGCGAGAACTCGGGGATCAGGGTCGCGCGGCGGGCGGCGTCGGTCGGGATCGCGCGCAGCGCCGGGCAGGGCCAGTCCTGACCGCAGGCGTCGCACGTCCACAGAGGGCCGTCGGCGGTGTGCGCGACAGGCGGGCCGCACCGGGACCGCCAGCGAGCTTCGGGTACGGCGTTCGGCGCGCGACCCGGGCCACGGTACGGAGGGTGCCGAGGCCCGGTCGGGCGGGGCAGGCTCGGCCTGACCGGTGGCGAGCCGCCCGTCGGCTTCGGGTGGTTCCGGGGCGTGTCCTCGGGCATTCTGTGCTCCCTCCTCGACACTGTCTCAACACACCCTGCCGAGAGTTGCCAAACAATCACACCGCGTAGAAGTATTTCCTTCCGACGTCTGGAACGTTCCGAAGGGTCTGGAGATGAATCGAGCCGTACAGGCGGCGATGACCGAAAGGGGCCACACGGCTGACAGTCTCGCTGCTCAGATCGGTGTCGACCCCAAGACGGCCGCGAAGTGGGCAAGCACGGGACGAATTCCACAGACGCGTCATCGCGCCCGGGTCGCCGAGGTGCTCGGTCGAAACGTCGAAGAGCTGTGGCCGGACGTGCTGAAGCGCCGGACGCCGGCCTGGTTCCGGCCTTGGGCCGAGATCGAGCGTGAAGCGGTGTCGCTACGGTCGTTTCAGCTCGCGTGGATACCTGGCCTTCTTCAGACGAAGGCGTACGCGCTGGCAACGTTGGTCGGCGAGGCGCTGACACCGGCCGAGGCCGACAATCTCGCCGAGGCTCGGCTGAGTCGGCAAGCCATCCTGCGACGGGAGCGCCCGCCCCTGCTCGTCGCGGTCCTCGACGAGGGAGTCCTTCGGCGCACCCTCAATGGCGACCGAGCCATGATGCGGGAGCAGTGCGAGCGGCTGGCCGAGCAGGCCGCCCTGCCGAACGTGTCGCTGTTCGTCGTGCCCGCCGACGTCGGCATGTACCCGGGCCTCGGTGGGCCGTTCACCGTCGCGGAAATGCCGGACGGGGCGCGGGTCGCGCACGTTGACAGCCAGGCGCAGGCGCAACTCATCGACCGAGCGGCCGACGTTGCTACGCTGGATCGACGGTGGGAGCGCATTCGCGATGGCGCCCTGTCGGGTGCCCAGTCCCTCAATTTCATCAGAGAAGCGGCAGCATCATGGACCTGACCGGCGCTCGCTGGCGCAAGAGCACCAAGAGTGGAAACAATGGCGGCGACTGTGTCGAGGTGGCCGACAACCTCGCGGGCGTCATTGGCGTACGCGACTCCAAGGACCCGGCCGGTCCGGCGCTCGCCTTCGGCCCGACGGCCTGGGCCCGATTCCTGGCGATGGCCAAGCGCGGCTGACCCCGCTGTCCTACCCGGCGAGTTCGTGGGCCCGGTCGAGCAGCGCACGGCGTTCGGCGTCCGAGCCGACCATCGCCGCGGCCTCCTTGAACAGCGCGGCGGCCCGCAGCCGGTCACCCTGCCGGGCGACCAGATCGGCCCGCACCGCCACGGCGAGCGGGTTGCCGTTCAACCCTCCCCCGGCCTGCGCCGCGTCGAGCAGGCTCAACCCGGCGTACGGCCCGTACGCGTAGCCGTGCGCGACGGCGCGGTTGAGCGCGATCACCGGTGAGGGCCGGATGCCGATCAGCGCGTCGTAGGCCCGTGCGATCGCCAGCCAGTCGGTGGCGTCGGCGGACGGTGCGGTGGCGTGGCAGGCGGCGATCCGGGCCTGCCAGGCGTACGGCCCGTCGTGGCGTACCCGATCGAGGGCGGCCAGGCCCTCGGCGATGGCCGCACGGTCCCACCGCGCGCGATCCTGCCGTTCCAGGGTGAGCAGGTTGCCTGCGGTGTCCCGACGGGCATCGCGGCGGGAGTGCTGGAGCAGGAACAGCGCCAGCAGCGCGGCCACCTCGGACTGCTTCGGCATCAACCGGTCGAGCAGCCGAGCGAGCCGGACCGCCTCGTCGGCGAAGGCCGGCTCGCCGTCGACGACGTAGCCCCGGGTGAACAGCAGGTACAACACGGCGAGGACGCCGGGCAGCCGCTCGGTCAGCGCCGGCCCGCTGGGCACCCGGTACGGGATGCCGGCCTGCGCGATGCGGGTCCTGGCCCGGGTCAGCCGTCGGGTCATTGTCGACTCGTTGACCAGCAGGAGTCGGGCGATGTCGCTGGTCGGCACACCGCAGACGGTTCGCAGCGTGAGCGCAACCCGGGCGTCGATCGCCAGCGCCGGGTGGCAGCAGGTGAAGATCAGGCGCAGTCGGTCGTCCACCACGTCCTCCGGGACCGCCGGGCCGGGCTGCCCCTCGGGCGGCGTGAGCAGCGCGAGGTCGTGCAGCTTGCGGCGTTCCACAGTGGCCCGTCGCAGCACGTCGAGCGCCCGGTTGCGAGCCACCGTCATGAGCCAGCCGCCCGGGTTGGCCGGCACACCGTCGGTGGGCCAGCGCTCCAGGGCGACCGCCAGCGCCTCCTGGGCGCAGTCCTCGGCCAGCGCCCAGTCTCCGGTCACCCGGATCAGGGTCGCGACGATCCGGGGGTACGCCTCGACGCTGGCGTCGCCGACGGCCTGCGCCGCCGCAGCCGCCACCGCGCCGGCCGGTGCGGGCGGGCGTACCGGCCGGCGCTGCGGTGTGGACAACTCGTCAGGCGGACAGGTCCGCGAACGGGCGCAGTTCCAGGCGCCCTTCCCGAGCCATCGGGTGCGTCCGTGCCACCTCGATCGCCTCGTCCAGGTCCGCGCAGTCGAGCAGGTCGAAGCCCACGATCACCTCCATGGTCTCCGCGAACGGCCCCTCGGAGACGAGCAGTTCACCGCCGCGTACCCGGACCGTGGTGGCCGCCGTGGTCGGTGCCAGCACGTTGCCGGCGAGGCGGCGACCACGGGTGTCGTTCTCCGCCACCCACTTGTGGATGTCGGGGAGTGCCGTCGGGTCGTTGTCCGGCTCGGTGTCGCTGCAAACGAACATCATGTACTTCATCTGGTCGCTCCCTGGTTTCTCGGGGTGTCGCCAGCATGACGATCGGGCGGGAGTGTTCCGGACACCCCTTCCGCAAGAATCTCGGTCAGTTTCCTCCGGCGGCGCGGCGGCGGGCCTCGCGGGTCTTCATGGCGTGCTCCATCAGCGTGACGAGCACCTCCTTGCTGGACTCCCGCTGCCGGGCGTCGCAGAGCAGCACCGGCACACCCGGGTCCAGGTTCAGCGCGGTCTGCACCTCGTCGAGCCGGTACGACCGGGCGCCCTCGAAGCAGTTCACCGCGACCACGAACGGCGTGCCCCGACCCTCGAAGTAGTCGATCGACGGGAAGCAGTCGGCGAGCCTACGGGTGTCGGCCAGCACCACCGCGCCGATCGCCCCCAGTGCCAACTCGTCCCAGACGAACCAGAACCGGTCCTGGCCGGGCGTGCCGAACAGGTACAGCACCAGGTCGTCGCTGATGGTGATGCGGCCGAAGTCCATCGCCACCGTGGTGGTGGTCTTGCCTTCCACCCCGGACAGGTCGTCGATGCCGACCCCCGACTCCGTCAGCACCTCCTCGGTGCGCAACGGCCGGGTCTCGCTCACCGCGCCGACCATGGTGGTCTTACCCACGCCGAACCCACCTGCCACCAGAATCTTGATCGCGGTGGGCAGTGGGGGGGCTCCCGCCGGCCGGTCAGAGTGCCCGTAGTCCATTGATTACCGCCTCGAAGATGCTGTTGTCGGGAAGACCGGCCGTGGTCTGCGGCTCGCGAACCTGGACCAGGCTGCGGGCCGCCAGATCACCGAGGAGCACCCGAATGGTGCCCACCGGCAGGTCGAGATGGGCGGCGATCTCGGCGACGGACTGTATGCGCTGGCACAGCCCGACGATCGCCAGATGTTCCGGACCGATACCGACCTCCGGCGTGACCTCGGCTCGGGTCGCGGTAACCAGGGAGATCAGGTCGAACGTGCCGGTGACGGGGCGGGCCCGACCGCGCGTCATGGCGTACGGGCGCACGACCGGACCCGCATGGTCGTCCACCCACTGATGGTCCGCTGCCTCACCCTGCACCGTCATGCCGCTACCTCTCGCTGGCCGGCTGCTCAGCTCCCCGGGACGGGGATGCGACGTACTTTCCGACGCGGGTGACGAGCATCGCCATCTCGTAGGCGATCAGGCCGACGTCGGCGTCCTCGCTGGCCAGCACCGCCAGACAGGCGTTGCGGCCGGCCGCGGTGACGAACAGGAACGACGACTGCATCTCGATGATGGTCTGCTGCACCTGCCCGCCACCGAAGCGCTTACCAGCACCCCGGGCCAGGCTCTGGATCCCCGCCGCCATCGCTGCAAGGTGCTCGCCGTCGTCCCGGCTCAGCCCTCCAGAGGCGGCCATCAGCAGACCGTCGCTGGAGAGGGCGACCGCGTGCTCCGCCTGCTTCACCCGGCCCACCAGGTCATCCAGCAACCACGTCAGGTCGGCACTCGAAGCCGTCTTCTGGGCCACTTCGTCGTCCTCTTCTCGCCCGGCGTTGTCGCCGTACTCGTCTGGGGTTGACCGTCACGCTGCGCGGAGACCGCCTCACCGGCACGCGGTCAGGTCACGTCCGGGTCCTCGGCCGGCTCCGGCGTCGCTGCCGGTTGGGCGTCGGAGGCGCCTCCCAGCAGCCGCGCCGCGTCGGTCCGACCGCGCCGCGTGCCGGTCTGGTAGGAACTCATCATCTTGCGCACCTGCTCCGGCTGGCGTACCACGTCGTCGTGGTCGCTGTCCGTCGCGGGCTCGTCGCGCAACTCCGGCACGATGCTCGCCTGCCGGACCCGGACCGGCAGGCCCGTGTTCGTCCGGTCCGCCTCGGCACGCTCCGGTCCGGGCCTGTCGTCACCGTTCACGTCCGACTCCGTGGGGTCCGTGCCGGCCGTCGGCCGGGCGCCGTTGACCGCGGGCAGGCCGGTGGGCAACGTCGGGCCCTCCAGGGCCGGCTGCCCCTGGGTGCGACGGACCCGCGTGGGCAGATCCGGCGTCCCGGTGGCCGGCGTCGTTCGCCGCCGGGTGGGCAACGCGTCCGCCTCGGTGCCGTCGGCCTGATCCGTCCCGGTGGCGATCTGCGCCTCGGTCGTGACCTGCGGTGTGTCGGAGTCGGGCGTTCCCGGTGCCGTCGGCCGCGCGGCCAGCGCCAGGGTGGCCGGGCGGACACTGTCGGAGGGGGCGGTCGGCCCCGCGGGCAGCGGGATCGCCGGCGAACCCGTCCGGATCCCGCCGGAGGTCTCCGCGTCCGCGGCCTGCGGGATCAGCTCCGCCGGGATCAGCACGACGGCCGTGGTGCCGCCGTACGCCGACTCCTTGAGCCGGACCCGCACGCCGTGCCGCTCGGTCAGCCGGCTCACCACGTAGAGCCCGAGCCGCGCGGCGTTGGCGAGGTTCAGCTCCGACTGGTCGACGATGCGGTCGTTCGCGGCGGCCAGGTCGTCCTCGCTCATGCCGAGGCCCCGGTCCTCGATCTCGATGGCGAAACCGTTGGCCACCAGCTGACCGCGGACCTCCACAGTGGTGTGCGGCGGGGAGAACGACAGACCGTTCTCGATCAACTCGGCGAGCAGGTGGATGACGTCGCCGACCGCACGGCCGGCCAGCGAGACCGGGCCGAGCGGCAGCACGTTGACCCGGGTGTAGTCCTCGACCTCGGCCACCGCTCCGCGCACCACGTCCACCATCGGCACGTTGCGCCGCCAGGCCCGGCCCGGGGTCGAGCCGGAGAGGACGATCAGGTTCTCCGCGTTACGCCGCATCCGGGTGGCCAGGTGGTCGACCCGGAACAGGTCCTCCAGCTCCTCCGCGTCGTGCTCGCGCCGCTCCATCGCGTCCAGCAGGGTGAGCTGGCGGTGCACCAGCGCCTGGGTACGTCGGGCCAGGCTGAGGAAGACCTCGCGGACGTTGCGCCGCAGCTCGGCCTGCTCGACGGCGGTACGCAGGGCGGTCTCCTGCACCGCGTTGAACGCCTTGCTCACCTGGCCGACCTCGTCGTTGCCGAAATCGAGGGGAGGCGCCTCGGTGGCCACGTCGACCTCCTCGCCGCGGCCGAGGCGCTCCACCACCCGGGGCAGCCGCTCGTCGGCGAGCTGCCAGGCGGCCTGGCGCAACCGCTCCAGCTGGCGCAGCAGGGCCCGGGCCGTGGTGATGGAGACGACGATGGAGGCGATGACGGCGAGCAGACCGAGGCCGGCGGCGAGCACCAGCCGGATGACAACCCAGATCGCGACCGGGGTGGCCCGCTCGACCAGCGCGTCCCCACCGGCCAGCACGACGGCCTCCTGCTCCTCCAGAGCGGGAGCGAGGGCCGCCTGCCAGTCGTCGGCGCTGACCGGCAGAGGAGCGTTCGGTCGAGCGCTGGAGACCAGTCGGTCCTCAAGCGCTCGGAGCTTGGTGAAGGCTGGCCCCTCGGTCATCTGGACGTAGCGCTGGCGGTCGGCGTCGGGCAGCTCGGCCAGTGCCTCGGAGACGAGGAACCGCTGCGCGCCCACCAGGTGCGCGAACTGGGCTGCCTCCTTGTCGCTGATTCGACCCGCCGCCGCGACGCCAGCGAAGAGGGCGTCCTCCTGCGACATCAGCTCACGCACGCGGAACAGCTGAGTGAGGGTGACGGTGTCCTTGGCGATCTGCTCGTCGTCGAGCTGACCCATGGCCCCGTAGACCCGGAAGAGCCCATCGAGGACACCGGTGTACGCCGCCGCCGCGCCGGCCCGGTCCACCGTGCCGGCGACAACGGCCTCCCGCATCTGGCCGAGCCCATCCAGCCGGGTGATCACCTCGTCGATCCGCGTGATCAGTTCGTCGCTCGACGCGAATCGGGCGCGCCAGTTGCGGGACGCCTCGGCGAAGGCGGCGGACTCCTTCTCGCTGCGCTCGTGTTGGGCCTGCAGTTGCTGCACCATGCCCGGGTCGCGACGTCCAAGGTAGGCCATCGACAACCGGCGCTCCTGCTGGAGCTCGCTGAGCAGCGATTCACTGGGTTGGGCGACCTGCGCGTCAAGCGTCTGCACACCGAGCACGTTGAACCCGTCGCGCAGGGTCACCCACGCCGCGAACGCCCAGAGCGCGGCGAGTGAGACCAGCAGGGCCACAATCTTGGTGCGCAAACTTGCACTGCGGGAAGCCATCCCACCCGTCCCTCGACCGTTTCGATTGGCTGAATGAGCCCAGCCCCCGGCCCGGCGCACGCTAGCAGTGTCCGGAATTTCACTCAAGCGATGCAGTCCAGCGGCTTGCTGGGATATGGGCGGAACCGTTCACCCGTACCGCAGCCGCCGCCCGGGCAGCCACCACCGCCGCTCGTACGATCAGTACCGGATGGTAGAGGTCCTTGTCATGCCACAGTGGACTCTCAGTGGCCCCATCTTGCATTGTGGACAGACGGTGAGCAGCGGCGACCGTTGCGTCACGAGTCGTGGATGACGGCGGCACTGCCAGCAACACCAGCAGGCCGTAGGCGGTCTCCTCCGCCGTGCCCTGCCATCGTCCCCACGAACCGTCGGCCCGCTGATTCTCGAGCACCCACGAGACGGCCCGCCGCAGTGCCGCGTCGGCCGACGGACCGCCGTACCCCCGCAGTGCGAGCACCGCGCAGTAGGTGGCGTAGTAGGGCGAGGCGTGCCAACGGTCCGTCCATCGACCGTCGGCGTGTTGGTGGTCGATCAGCCAGCCGGTGAGCCGGCGCAGCACCGGTGCCGTGGCCGGGTCGTCGCCGCCGAGGCATCGCCCGAACGCCTCCAACACGTGCGCGTTCGTGGTCACCGACGCGCCGTCCTCGCCCTGCCAGGTGCCGAAGTGCTCCCCGGTGTCGAACCGCCACAGGCACGTCGGATCGGTCGGGTGACCCAGGAGGGCCAGCGTGTAGAGCGTCACCGCCGTCGTGTCGGCGTCGGTGGGCAGCCCCGGCCCGGTGGCCGCACCGTCCGGCCCAAGGGCGTCGCGCAGCCCGGCAACCAGTTTCGCCGGCACCGTCGGGAGCACACCCGCCCGTGCCAGGGTGCTCAGCACCCACGACCGTTCGAACACGGCGATCGGTGTGGCACACGGAACCGCTCCGCCGTGCTCGCCGAGCGCCCGGGTCAGGTAGTCCAGCGGGGCGGATTGAGTGCCGTCGGGGTCACCGAGCCACGCGGCGGTGGCGGCCGGCGAGGCTCCGACCGGGCCGGCGGCGGTGGCGGTGACACCTGCCGCTCGCCGGGCGGCCGGCCCGAGGATCTCCAGCGCGTGCAGCAGCTTGGGCGGAATCGGCCGACCGGATCCGACCAGCAGGCGCACCCGGTCGAGCCGCTGCCGATCCATGCCCGCGGGCATCGGCGGCGGGCCGAAGCCTCGCCAGTGGACCAACCACGCCGGCGGATCGGCGAGGTGGTCGGCGATCCGGTCGACCAGTGCCGGGACGATCAGGTCCGCGGCCGGCAGGTCCGGCACGGGACAGGTCGAGGGGCCGGCCAGCCGGTCGAACAGCAGGCGTAGCGCCCTGTCGATCGCGTCGTGCACCGCCGCCGGGGACCAGCCCACCGGCTCGTCGTGCAGCGAGGCCGCGAGCAGCCCCTCCACGGCGCTCAGGGTGGGTACCAGGGCGTACCCGTCCGGCCCGCCCCAACCTCCGTCCGGGCGCTGCCCGGCGAGCAGGTACTGGATCCGGTCGGCGTGTCGGGGCAGCCAGGGTGCCAGGGAGACCAGACGGGCAGTCTCGTACGGCGACGCGGATGTGCGACCGGACGGGTGCCGGCTCAGCTCGGCAATCAGCTCGTCGACGGCGCGCGTCGACCCGGAATCCTTCGCCGCGCCGGCGTCCCGGGGCAGTGCCTCGGTGCTCACGACACACCCCAGAAGTCGGTGCTCCGGTAGAAGCCTGTGGTGTAGCCGAGCTGTCGGGTCAGGTATGCCGCCTCCCTCGGGCAGTCGGCCCGCAACTCGCCGAGCAGGTCGGTCGCCTCGGTGACCAGGCGCGCCAACTCCTGCTCCACCACTGCCCGGTCCTCCACCAGCATGATCGCGTTCAGGTCGCCCCAGCGGAGGTCCCGCTCGTAGGTGCTCAGGTCGTTGACCAGTCGAAGAGCGCGTTGCACCGCGTCACTGGCGAGGACCAGCCGGTCGAGCCCCGCCTCCGTGTCGGCCCCGCCGGTGCGAATCCAGTGCACGACGTTCACGACGGTGCAGGCCAGGTTGTCCGCGTTGTTCAGGTAATCGGTGAGGGTGGGCCGCGGCTGGAGGTCGTCCCGCATCGCCGTCTTCCACTGCCACTCCTGCCGCATCGCGTGCAGGGTCCGCCGGGCCGCCGCCCGCCACGCCCCGCCCAGTTCGGCGAAGGCCGGCTCGGCGGCCAGGTCGGCGAGAAGATCGGCGAGGAGGTGACCCAGCGGGTCGTCCGTCGTCGCGGCCGCGCCGTCCGCGACGAGAAGCTGCTGGCGCACCAGCCCGTCGAGCTCGACGGCGGAGGTGGCCAGTCGGTCCACCTGCCAGTCCAGCGCGAACCCCCAGAGCACCGCCCGGTTGGTCAGACGCAGCTCGGCTGCCTCGCACCAGGGCGCGCTGAACGCGATGGCCAACGCGATGCTGCTGGTCAGAGCGCCATCGAAGGGCCCTTCGGCGAAGAGGTCCGGATGGGCGGCCAGGCACCGTTGCAGGTCACGTTGGCCCTGAGCGGCCAGGGCACAGACGCGCCCGTGCTCGGCGGCCTGCTGAAGTGCGTCCTCGACCACTTGTCGTTGTGCCACCCGCTAGGCCAGGGCCGGTTGCCGATGGGGGGTGAGCAGCAGCGGCAACCGTTCCCCTGGTCGGAGCGTCGCGGCGAGCCGCGGCGATGGCATCCCGGGCGTGCAGAGCCGGTACCGGAAGCGGCTGAGCAGCGTCGCCACGATCAGTGGCGCCTCGACCTGGAAGAAGTACTGGCCGATGCACTGGTGGGCGCCGCCCCCGAACGGATAGTAGGCGTACCGGTGGGCGCGCCGGGGGGTGTCGGGGGCGAAGCGCTCCGGGTCGAAGACCGTCGGCCGATCCCAGAAGCGGGCCAGCCGCTGGGTCACGTACGGACTCAGGATGATCGTGTCACCGGCCCTGACGCGGGTGCCGCCGATGAGGTCGTCGGCGATCGCGGTCCGCGGCACCAGCCAGCCGGATGGGTAGGCGCGGACGAGTTCGTCCAGCACCATCCGGGTGTAGCGCAGCTCGCCAAGCTGTTGGTGGCTGATCACGTCGCCGGGGCCGACCACACGATCAATCTCCGCGTAGAGCCGCGCGGCGACCTCGGGCCGTTGCTCCAGCAGCGGGAAGATCCAGGTGAGCGCAGTGTAGGTGGTCTCGGTGGCGGTCACGAAGATCGACACCAGGTCGTCGCGTACCCGCTGCTCGTCGAGCTTGTGGCCGTGCGCGTCACGGCCCCGGGCCAGCGACGCGACGAAGTCGTCGCTTCCGTCGTCGTGGGCTTGCTCGGCGCGGACCAGCGGCAGGACAATGGTGTCGATGTTCCGGACCGCCCGCCGCAGTGCGCGGTCGCCGGGCATCGGCACGGCGTCCGGCAGGAACGGGATGAGCAGCCGGAAGCGCAGTGCGGTCGCCACGGTGTTCTGTTCCGCGACGATCCGCACACCGTCGGCGACGGAGATCTTGTCGCCGAAGAAGACCCGGATGACGGCCTGGCAGATGATCCTTGAGATCTCGCTGGCCGCGTCGACCGGTTCGCCGTTTCGCGCCGGGGCGTTCAGCTCGTCGACCGCATCGCTGATCGCCCGGCTCAGACCGTCCACCACCGCGTCGATCCGCTTCGCGGTGAAGTGCGGCTGGAGCCGTCGGCGACTCGCCTCCCAGTCCGGGCCTTCGGCGAGGATGCCGTCACCGGCGATCTTCTTGACCGACTTCCACAACATGCTGTCGCCGGCCCGCGTGTAGTTGGCGGCGTTGTCGCGCAGGACGTGCTGGACGTGCGCGGGCTCGACGACCAGGTACGGCCGGATGGTGCCCAGGTTCAGCTGGACGACCTGCCCGGGTGCGGCGTCCGCGAGCCCGACCAGGGTGCCCAGTGGGTTCTTGAGCAGCTTGGGCAACGTGTGGCGCAGGGTGGCGACGGACGGCTCGCGGTAGGCAGGGGTGCTCGACTCAGCCATTTTTCACCTGCACGGATCCGTCCTCTCCGGTGGCACAGCGGGTTGCGCTCCGTGCCGCCCTGTTGATGGCGCGTAACCATCCGGCCGAGCATGTCATCCATGGGACTTCTTTTCCATGGGACGGATCCGGAGTATTTCTCGCGTTGTGCGAACGCGTCCGTGCCGGACCCGGGCCCGGATGGCTGGCTCAAAAAGATCGCGCAGGTGACGCCCAGCCTGGGACGGCGTGCCGACCGGCCCAGGGTGAGGCGTGAAAAACGCCACATTGACATGTTGCTGTCAGTGTGGGTGGACTCACCGATCGTGGTGTGACCCCACTATCGGCGCACGAAGCCAGGCGCGTCGTGGGGCGCTGTGCCAGGCTCAGGAGCATGGACGACAAGACCATCCTGAACCGGATCTCCGAACTGGTCGACGAGGAACACAAGCTGCGCTCGGACGCCCAGGCCCACGAGTCGGGCACCGAGGGCGAGGCCAGCGAGCGACTGCGCGCCCTGGAGGAATCCCTCGACCAGTGCTGGGACCTGCTGCGCCGTCGGCGGGCCGCCCGGGAGACCCACGGCGACCCCGACGCACAGGGCGAACGCCCCAAGCCCGAGGTGGAGCGCTACCTGCAATGACCGACGCGGCGGGTCGGGCGGTCTGACCGCCCGACCCGCTCTGATCAGCGAATGCCCGCCTCGCGTAGCAGTTCCCCGGTCAACGTGCCCGGGTCGAGCTGCTCGGCAGGCAGACCCCGCGCCGCGAACCAGGCGCCGACCACCCGCACATCGCGGGCCAGGAACTCCGGCCCCTGCGGGTTCGCCACCACGTCGACCACCTGCGGCAGGTCGATCACGACCAGCCGCCCCTGGTGCACGAGCAGGTTGTACGGCGACAGGTCGCCGTGCGCGTAACCGGCCCGGGCCAGCACCCGCAGCGCCTCCACCAGCTGGGCCCACAGGTCCCGCAGCTCGGTCGGGCCGGGTCGCAGCTGGGCCAGCCGGGGCGCCGCCTGCCCCGACTCGGCGTCGCCGACGAACTCCAACATCAGCTCGGTGCCCCGCAGCTGCACCGGGTACGGCACGGCGATCCGGTCGTGCCCGGCACCGATTTCCCAGAGCCGGGCCAGGGCGTCGAACTCGGCCGCGGCCCACTGCCCCGCGATCATCTGTCGGCCGAACGCCGTCCGGCCGGCCATCGCCCGGTTCTCCCGGGACCGGCGCACGCGGCGGCCCTCCAGGTAGCCGGCGTCCCGGTGGAACAGCCGGTGCTCGGGGTCGCGGTAGCGTTTGACCGCCAGCAGGCAGGACCGGTCGGTGTCGGGCACCGCCCGGCGCACCAGGTGGACGTCCGCCTCCTTGCCGGTCTTCAGCACACCCAGCTCGGTGTCCCGGGCCGCCAGCTCGGTGACCAGCCATTCCGGGTGCGGCTCGGGCCCGTGCACGGCGTCGTCCCAGGACGACCAGCGGTCGCCGGTGTCCGAGTCAGGCTCGGTGTCCGGGTCGGCGGGCGGCTCGGTGGGCCGCCCGCGCTTCAGAAACTGTGATTCGTCGTCGTCAAAGCGGCTCTTGCCGCGGCTCCGGCGCTCAAGCGCCGGGAGGTCGTAATCGCGCACTGTGGTGAGGTTCCCTTGGTCGAGGCTGAGATAGGCAGCTGGAAGCGACCTGCGAAGACGGCCATGACCGACCTCCTCTCCACGACCGGGCCCACGCCCGGGTGCACGATGCGCTGACAATGCTCGCGGCCCCACGGCAGCCGGTCAACCGAATTACCGAGCCGCCGGTGTGCGCTGTCGGGCCAGGATCCGCGGTCGTCAGCGGGCCAGGACTGTGGCGACCGCGGCGATCAACCCGTCCACGGTGTGGCTCGGCGCGAACCGGACGTCCGTCCAGGTGCGCCCCCGGTGCAGCCAGACGCTGGGCAGCCCGACGGCGGCGGCACCGCCGATGTCCGCCTCCGGGCTGTCGCCGACCACCCAGGCGCCCCGCAGCGGCATCCGGACCCGCTGGGCGGCGAGCGCGAAGATCCGCGGGTTGGGCTTGCTGACGCCGGCTTCCTCGGAGATCACCCAGTCCGCGACGTACTGGTCCAGGCCGGTACGGCGGATCTTGGCGTCCTCGACGCGTACCGTGCCGTTGCAGACCACCACCGGCACCCAGCCGGCGTCGTCGGCGATCCGCAGCGCGCAGGCGGTCAGCGGGTCGAGCCGGGTCTGCGCCACCACCCCGTCGTGCAGCTCCTCCACCAGGTCGATCGAGGGGATGCGCAGCTCGTAGCGGTCCCGGATGGCGTCGGCGAGATCCCAGCGGTCGGTCAGACCGTCGGCGTCGATCGAGAGCAGCCAGTCGATGTCGGTGTGGGGCGCGCCGATGCCGTCCAGGAAGCGCTCACCCCAGCGGCGGAACGGCCCGGCCCGATCCAGCAGGGTGTTGTCCAGGTCCAGCAGGAGCAGTGGCACTCGGGCACCCTACGGGACCGATGTGTTCACCAACAGATCCGGCGGGTATCCACCTGACGACGGGTTCAGCCGGACATCGACACCCGGGTGCCGCCCTGGTTCGGCAGCCGATCGGCGAGCATCGAATGGGCCGCCCGGGTGGCCGCCAGCGCGGCGGGATCCAGGGTCGCCACGAGCACCTCCGTGCCGTCGTCGGCGCCCCGGGCCAGCACCCGTCCCTGCGGGTCGTAGATCGCCGCGCCGCCGTTGAACCGCCACGGGTCGACGCCGCCGACCGCGTTGGCGAAGACCACGAACATCGTGTTGTCCAGGGCTCGCGCGGCGTAGTAGAGGTCCCGGCGGTGCTCGGAGCCGGCCAGGTATCCGCTGGGGCACAGGTAGCCGTGTGCGCCGTCGAGGGCGGCGGCCCGGCCGTGTTCCGGGAAACAGCCGTCGTAGCAGATGCCCAGCCCGAGCCGCCAGTCGTCGACGAGCAGCGTGGCGCCCCGATCGCCGGCGCTGAACAGCTCGCGTTCGTCGCCCCAGAGCTGCTGCTTGTCGTACCCGACCCGCACCGCGCCGGTCCGGTCGACCACCAGCGCGGCAATGGTCCGCCGGCCGTCCGGGTGTCGGGCGGCGGCGCCGACCAGCGCGGTGACACCGGCCCTGCGCGCCGCGGCACGCAGCGGGTCGAGCCGGGGATCCGCGACCTCACCCGCCGGGTCGGCCGCGACGTCCGTGCCGACCGGGTCGGCAGCGAGGCTCGGCGGGTGGTACGCGCAGAGGAACAGCTCCGGCAGGACGGCCACCCGGGCGCCCTGGTCACCGGCTCGGCGGACCAGGTCGGCGGCGGTGACCGCGTTGCCGGCGACGTCACCCGGCGTCGGGGTGGCCTGAACGGTGGCCACGGTCAGCGGGGCGGTGGGCACGGTGTGCGGCGGGGTCACCAGGCGAGGGTAGTCGGCGATATCCCAAGCCGTACGTACGGTTTGCATGCCCTGGGTTGACCTGCAACGATCGACGCGTGCCCAGAGTAAGCCAGGACCAGCTCGACGCGCGTCGGCGGGAGATCCTCGCCGCTGCCCGGGCGTGTTTCGCCCGGCTCGGCTACGAGGGGGCGACCGTACGCCGCCTCGAGGAGGCCACCGGCCTGTCCCGCGGCGCCATCTTCCACCACTTCCGGGACAAGGACTCGCTCTTCCTGGCCGTCGCCGAGGACGACGCCGCGGCCATGGTCGAGACGGTGGCCCGCAACGGTCTGGTGCAGGTGATGCGCGACCTGCTCGCCCGCGCCGTCTCACCGGACACCACCGGCTGGCTGGGCAGCCAACTGGAGGTCTCCCGCCGCCTGCGCACCGACCCGGCGTTCGCCCGTCGCTGGGCCGAGCGGTCCGCCGCGATCGCCGAGGCGACCCGGGACCGGCTGGCCCGCCAGCGCGACGCCGGGGTGCTGCGCGAAGACGTCCCCATCGACGTGCTGGCCCAGTTCCTGGAGCTGGCCTACGACGGTCTGGTGCTGCACCTGGCCATGGGCCGACCGGCAGGCGACCTGGGCCCGGTGCTCGATCTGGTCGAGGAGGCGGTCCGCCGCCACTGACCGCCCGTACGCCCGACTGCCGACCGTGGCGAGGCTGCTCCACAATGGGGCCGCGCATCCCTCCGGTGACAGGAGCAGTCGATGAACGTCCACGCCGCGTCCGGCGACACCTGGGGCATCTCCGGCCCGACCTTCCTCCGGTACTACCTGGTGGCAGCCGCTCTGGTGGTGGCCGTCGCGGTGTACCACCGGGTCCGTCTGGCGACCGCGTCGAACGCTGCCATGACCGCCGATCCACTCGGGCCGCAGCAGGTCGCGTACCTCAACGGTGGACCCCGACTCGCCGTACACGCGGCACTCGGCGGGTTGCGCGGCAGCGGCGCGATCGGCGTGCGTCCGGACCGTCGACTGACCACCATCGGGGCCGCGCCGACCGGGCTCACCCCTCTGGACCAGGCCATCCACTGGGCCGCGCATCAGCACGCCCGGGTCGGGGACCTGCCGCAGGACGAGCGCGTACGTGTCGCGCTGCACCAGATCCGCAACGGCCTGGAGCAGCGGGGCCTGCTGACCGACGACGCGCAACGCACGCGTGCCCGCTTCTGGACCACGATCCTGATCGCCCTGCTGGGCCTCGGCGTGCTCCGGTTGGTCTCCGGTCTGTTCAGCGGACGCCCGGTCGGTTACCTGCTGCTGACCCTTGTCGCGCTCCTGATCGTCACGCTGGTGCTGCGCCGGGCGCCCGTGCTCACCCGGGCCGGTCGGTCCACGCTGCGCGGTGTACGCCGTGAGCACACCCACCTCGCTCCGGCCTCCGCGCCGTCCTACGCCACCTACGGAGCTGCCGGCGCGGCGATGGGCGTGGCCCTGTACGGCACCGCCTCGCTCTGGGCGCTCGACCCCGGCTTCGCCGAGCAGGCCGAGATCCAGCGCCAGGCCGCCGCCGGCAGCGGCTGGACGGGGGGCTCCGACGGATCCTCGGGTGGGGGCGACAGCTCCGGCTCGGACGGCGGCAGCTCCTGCGGCGGTGGCGGCTGCGGCGGTGGCGGGGGGTGCGGCGGATGACCGGCCCGTCCGGCGTCGGCATCGGCTGGCGTCCGGAGATCGCCGGCTTCGTGGCCGAACTGCCCGGCCTGCGCTTCGTCGAGGTGGTGGCCGAGGGGGTGCCCTCGTCCGGGCCGCTCCCGCCGGGTCTTGCGCAGCTGCGCGAGCGCGGCGTGACTGTCGTACCCCATGGGGTGCGGCTCTCCCTCGGCGGCGCCGAGCCGGTCGATCCGGCCCGGGTCGCCCACCTGGCCGCCGTGGCACAGCAGGTCGATGCCCCGCTGGTCAGCGAGCACATCGCGTTCGTCCGAGCCGGCGGCCTGGAGGCCGGGCACCTGCTCCCGCTGCCGCGCAGCCGGGAGGCGGTCGACGCGGTCTGCGCCAACGTGGCGCGGGCGCAGGCCGACCTGCCGGTGCCGATCGCGCTGGAACCGATCGCCGCGTTGGTCGACTGGCCCGACGACGAGCTGGACGAGGCGGACTTCCTCACCGAGATCCTCGACCGGACCGGCGCACTGTTGCTGCTGGACGTGGCGAACGTGCACGCCAACGCCCGCAACCGGGGCACCGACCCGCTCGCGTTGCTGGACCGTCTGCCGCTGGAGCGGGTCGCGTACGTCCACGTGGCCGGCGGCGCCGAGCACGGCGGTTTCTACCACGACACCCACACCGATCCGGTGCCAGCGGCGGTGCTGGAGCTGGTCGGCGCGCTCTGCGCCCGACAGCGACCGCCGGCGCTGCTGCTGGAACGGGACGGCCACTACCCGCCGGCAGCCGAGCTGCGCGCCGAACTGGACGCCCTGGCCGCCGCCGCGGGCTTCCCGGCCGTGACATGACCGAGCCACGCGACGACAGCGGCAGGCGGTCGCCCGGCGATGTCGGCGGGCTCGCCGAGCGACAGGCGGCACTGGTCGCGACGCTGGTCGCCGGAGGGCCACCGCCGCCGGGGTTCGCGCCGACCCAACTGGCCGCCACCCGGGCGGCCCTGATACGCAAACGTGCCGGCGAGGTGGCCCGACACTGGCCACTGCTCGCCGCCGGCCTCGGCGCCGGCTGGTCGACGACCTTCGCCGGCTGGGCGGCCGGACGACCCACCGCCGGGTCGTTGCGCGATGGTTGGGACCTGGCCCGTGCGATGCGCGAACAGGGTGCGCTGCCCCCGGCCGCCGCCGAGGAGCTGGCCGTCCGCGAGGCGCGCCTGCGCTACGACGGGCTCGGGGCGCCACGTCCGCGCCGGCTGCCGGCCGTGGGCCGCGCCGGCGGCGCCGTGGCGGTGCAGATCGCCGGCCGGGTACGTCTGCTGCGCCCCGCCTCGCGTCCACCCGCAGGTGGTGGCGACGGTGTGCCGGATGCGGCAGGATCGACCTTATGGATCTAGGCCTGACCGACCACGTGTACGTCCTCACCGGTGCCTCTCGCGGCCTGGGCTTCGCGACCGCGCAGTGCCTGGTCGCCGACGGGGCACGGGTGGTCCTCTCGGCACGGGACCCGGACGCCGTGGCCGCCGCCGCGCAGCAGCTCGGCGGTCCCGAGCATGCCGTCGGGCTGACCGCCGACCTGGCCGACCCGGAGACCCCGGAGCAGCTCGTCGCCGCCGCCCGGGAGCACTTCGGCCGGCTCGACGGCGCGCTGATCTCGGTCGGCGGGCCACCGGCGGGCAACGCCGCCGCGATCAGCGACGAGCAGTGGCGGCTCTCCTTCGAGACCGTCTTCCTGGGCACCATCCGCGCGGTGCGCACGGTCGCCGCCGCGCTGCCCGAGGGCGGTGCGATCGGGCTGGTGCTCTCCACCTCGGCCCGAGGCCCGGTGCCCGGCCTCGGCATCTCCAACGGTCTGCGGCCCGGCCTGGTCGGCGCAGCGAAGGACATCGCCGACGACTACGGCCCGCGTGGGGTACGCGTGGTCGGGCTGCTGCCGGGCCGGATCCTGACCGACCGCAACCGGGAGCTCTTCGCCGCGACAGGCGACCCGGAACGCGCCCGCACCGAGGCGGAGGCCGCCATCCCGCTGCGTCGCCTCGGCGACCCTGCCGAGTTCGGCCGGGTGGCCGCGTTCGTGCTCTCCCCCGCCGCGAGCTACCTCACCGGGATCACCCTCCCGGTCGACGGCGGCGCGCTGCGCGGGCTGTGACCCCCGACGGGGGCCGACCTGGCCGTGCCGTGACGCCGCCCGAGCGGGCTCAGCCCGACTACCCGGCCGTTGACCGACTCGGCCTTCAGGAAACCGTGCGGTCGACGCGACCAGGACACCCCGACTTCCAGGAACCCGAGTCGATCAACGCGCGGCACACCGGTCGGCCGGAACCCGGGCACCGGGCCGACCGTCACCCGACGGCGACGCCCGAGACGGCCGGGCCGACCCAGGCGGAACTGGCGGCGCCCGAGACGGCCCGACCGACCCAGGCGGAGCTGGCGACGCCCGGGACGGCCCGACCGACCCAGGCGGAACTGGCGGCGCCCGGGACGGCCCGACCGACCCGGGCAGAGCTGGCGGCGGCCGGGACGGCCCGGGCAGAGCTGGCAGCGGCCCGTCCGACCCGGGCAGAACTGGCAGCGGCCCGTCCGACCCGGGCAGAACTGGCGGCGGCCGCTGACCGGACCATCCCCGACGTCCTCGCGCCGGGGTTGGCGGTGCTCTTCGTCGGCATCAACCCCGGCCTCTGGTCGGCCGCCACCGGCTGGCACTTCGCCAGACCCGGCAACCGGTTCTGGCCCGCGCTGCACCGGGGCGGGTTCACCCCCCGGCTGCTGCACCCCAGCGAACAGGACGAGCTGCCCGCACTCGGGCTCGGCATCACCAACATGGCCGCCCGGGCCAGCGCCCGCGCGGACGAACTGAGCAGCGAGGAACTCCTCGACGGCGCCGCGATCCTGACCGACAAGGTGGGCCGCTACCAGCCCCGCTGGGTGGCGGTGGTGGGGGTGACCGCGTACCGGATCGGTTTTCAGCGGCCGAAAGCCACCTTCGGGCCGCAGCCGGAGTCACTGGCCGGCGCCCGGCTGTGGGTGCTGCCCAACCCGAGCGGCCTGAACGCGCACTTCACCCCGGTCACGCTGGGTCTGGCGTTCGCCGAGCTGCGCGTGGCGACCGGCCTGCCGGAACGGCGCTGATCGACTCGGCTTTCAGGAAGTCGGGCTGTCGACGCGACCAGGACACCCCGACTTCCAGGAACCGGAGTCGATCAGCGCGCGCCGCGACCCCCGATCCGGTGCCGGCGGGACGTCAGTTGGCCGCGGCGGGCGGCAGCACCTCGTCGGCGCGGTAGGTGCCCAGCGGCATGACCACCGGCTCGGGGCCGGTCGCGTCGACGAACGGGGTGGGCGAGTCGGCGACCGCGAACTGGGTGCGGTACAGCTCGGCGTAGAGCCCGCCGACCGCTACCAACTCGTCGTGCCGCCCCCGCTCGACGATCCGGCCGCCGTCGAGGACCAGGATCTGGTCGGCGTCGCGCACGGTGGAGAGCCGGTGTGCGATCACCAGGGCGGTCCGCCCGGTCAACGCCACCGACAACGCCCGTTGCACCGCCGCCTCGCTCTCCGAGTCCAGGTGGGCGGTCGCCTCGTCGAGGATCACGATCGACGGCGCCTTGAGCAGCAACCGGGCAATCGCGATGCGCTGCTTCTCGCCGCCGGAGAACCGGTAGCCGCGTTCCCCGACGGTGGTGTCCAGCCCGTCGGGCAGCGCCCGGACCAGGTCGGCCACCTGCGCGCCGGCCAGCGCGGCCCAGATCTCGTCGTCGGTGGCGTCGGGCTTGGCGTAGCGAAGGTTCTCGGCGATCGTCTCGTGGAACAGGTGCGAATCCTGGGTGACGACACCGATCTCGTCCCGCAGGGAGGCGAGCGTCGCGTCGCGCACGTCCACCCCACCGACCAGCACCTGGCCGTCGGTGACGTCGTAGATCCGGGAGATCAGCATCGACAGGGTCGACTTGCCGGCGCCGGACGGGCCGACCAGCGCGACCATCTGCCCCGGCTCCACGCTGAACGAGACGCCCTTGAGCACCGGCTCGTTGACCGTCCGGTCCAGAGTGGCGACCTCCTCCAGCGAGGCGAGCGAGACCTCGGCGGCGCTCGGGTAGCGGAACCGCACGTCGCGGAAGTCGACCCGGCCGGTGCCCCGGGGCACCGGCACCGCGTCGGGCTTCTCCACGATGCCCGGCTTGAGGTCGAGCACCTCGAAGACCCGGTCGAAGGAGACCAGGGCGCTCATCACGTCGACCCGGACGTTGGACAGTGCGGTGAGCGGGCCGTACAGGCGGGTGAGCAGCAACGCGAGCGTGACGACAGTGCCCGCGCTGACGCCGCCGGTCACCGCCAGCCAGCCACCGAGACCGTAGGTGAGCGCCTGCGCCAGCGAGGCGACCAGCAGCATCGCCACGAAGAACGTGCGGGAGTACATCGCGGACTGGATGCCGATGTCGCGGACCCGCTCGGCCCGGCCGGCGAACCGGCCGGCCTCGATCTCGGGCTGACCGAAGAGCTTCACCAGCAGCGCGCCGGCCACCCCGAACCGCTCCGTCATGGTCGCGTTCATCTTGGCGTCGAGGTTGTACGCCTCGCGGGTGATGTCGGCCAGCCGCCGACCGACCCGGCGGGCCGGAATGATGAAGATGGGCAGCAGCACCAGTGAGAGCGCGGTGATCTGCCAGGAGAGGGTGAACATCACCGCTGCGGTGAGCACCAGCTGGATGACGTTGCTGACCACACCGGACAGGGTGGAGGTGAACGCCCGCTGGGCACCCAGCACGTCGTTGTTGAGCCTGCTGACCAGGGCACCGGTCTGGGTACGGGTGAAGAACTGCAACGGCATCCGCTGCACGTGGTCATAGACCCGGGTGCGGAGGTTGAAGATGATGCCCTCGCCGATGCGCGCCGAATACCACCGCTGGGCCAGGGAGAGCAGCGCGTCGGCGACCGCCAGCGCGGCGATGAACAGGGCCAGCCGCACCACGAGCCGGCCGGCCTCGGTGCCGCCCCGGTTGATCGCGTTGATCACGTCACCGGCGAGCACCGGGGTGGCGACGCCGATGATGGCGGCCAACACCACGGTGGCCAGGAAGACGATGATGTCGCGCCGGTAGGGCTGGGCGAAGGCGACGATGCGCCGGGCCACCCCGCGCTTCAGTCGGTGGGTGGAAACCTCGTCCCGGTTGCGCATCGACCGGAGCATGCTCCACCCGGCCATGCCACCTCCGGACATCGGGTTGGACATCGCTCACCTCCGGGTCGTCGGGCAGACCGCGCCGTCAGGTCAATTCTCCCGACGACTGTGACAACCTCGGTCGTAACCCGGATCTTCCCGCGCGGTCCTTACCCTATTCTCCCCGGCCGGCCAGGTCGCGCAGCCGACGGGTCTGCGCCTCGCGCTCGGCGCGCTGCTGGTCGGCGTGCGACCGCCCGGCCGCACCGGCGAGCAACGCCTTGATCTCCACCACCGCGTCGCGGGCCCCGGACAGCAGGCCAGCGGTCAGGTCCTGGACCGCGCCGTCCAGCTCGGCTGGTGACACCACCAGAGTGGCCAGCCCGATCCGGTCCGCCTCGGTGGCGTCCAACCGGCGGCCGGTGGCGCAGATCTCCAGCGCCCGCGAGTAACCGACCAGCTCGACGAGCCGTTTCGTGCCGGCCAGGTCGGGCACCAGGCCGAGGGTCACCTCGGCCATCGACAGTTTCGCGTCGGCGGCGAGGACACGCAGGTCACAGGCGAGGGCGAGTTGGAAGCCCGCACCGATCGCGTGACCCTGCACGGCCGCCACGGAGATGACGTCCGGCCGGTGCAGCCAGGTGAAGCCGCCCTGGAACTCCGCGATGCGCTCGGCGCACTCCTGCTCGGGCAGCGTGGCCAGCTCCGCGAACGAGCCCGGGCCGGACGCGCCAGCCACCGCGAGGTCGAGGCCGGCGGAGAACGCACGCCCCTCGCCCCGGACCACCACCACCCGCACGTCGCCGGGCAGGTCGCGGGAGAAGTCGCTCATCGCCCGCCACATGGCCGGCGTCTGAGCATTGAGCACGTCGGGCCGGCACAACGTCACCGTGGCGACCGGCCCGTCGCAAGTCAGCCGGACCCCGGTCGCCTCGGCGGTCACCAGGCGGCCCGGGGCGCGGCGCTGCTGGACGACGCTGAGTGGCGGGTCACGCCTTCTTGCGGCGCCGGGCACCACCGCGCTGACGCAGCTGCACCCCGGACTCGGTGAGCACTCGGTGGATGAACCCGTAGGAACGGCCGGTCGAGGCCGCCAACGCGCGGATGCTCTCCCCCGAGGTGTACCGCTTTACCAGGTCCTTGGCGAGCGTCTGACGCTCGGCTCCGACGATCCGGCGACCCTTCTCAGTGCTGGTGGCTGTGCCAGTGGCTGCCATGCTGTGTCCTCACGTCCCAGACTGTGCGGTTCGGATACGGTCCCACCTATTAGACCGCCTCGGACGATCATGCGCCAGATATCAACTCTTCGCCAACCGACACGCTATGCAATGTCAGCTTCCCGATAGAGTGATCCTGGCGATCGGCCCCCGCGCTGCCTCCGGGCGTACCACCGCGGCACGGTGACGCCTGCCGACAACCCGTAGCCTTCGCTCGTGATCGACCTGTTGAGCACCGCGGCCGGAGCGGCCGTGGTCTTCGCCGCGACCGACATCGACGACATCGTCATCCTGACCCTGTTCTTCGTCGCGGCGCGCACCACCGGTCGACCCCGCCCTTGGCAGATTGTCGCTGGTCAATACCTCGGAATCGGTGCGCTCGCGCTGGCCAGCGCGGTGGTCGCGGCGGGGCTGCTGGTCGTACCGGATCCGTGGACGGGGCTGCTCGGCCTGCTGCCGATCGCGCTGGGCGTACGCGCGCTGCGCGCCTCCGACGACGACGTGACCCCCGCGGTCGTCACCGGAACGCTCGGTGTGGCCGGGGTGACGATCGCGAACGGCGCCGACAACGTGGCCGTCTACGTACCCGTCTTCCGGGCCCTCGGCGCGGCCGACAGCGCGGTGTTCCTCCTGGTCTTCGTGCTGCTCATCGCGCTGTGGTGTGCCGGCGGCGCCTGGCTGGGCGGGCATCCCCGGGTGGTCCGGCTGGTCGAACGCGCCGGCCACTGGCTGGTGCCGACCATCTTCATCGGCATCGGCGTGCTGATCCTGGTCAGCTCCGGTGTGCTCGGCAGGCTGGTCGACCTGCCCGGCTGAGGACGGCCCGGTCGGCCGCCCCCAGGACGCGACGGCCGAGCCAGGCCGAGCCGGTCAGGCCAGCTCGACCAGCTCGAGCAGGTCGTCGCTCCAGGCGTCCTCGTCACCGTCGGGCAGCAGGATCGCGCGGTCCGGCTTGAGCGCGAGCACCGCGCCCGGGTCGTGGGTGACCAGGACGATCGCGCCCGGGTAGTTGGCGATCGCGTCGAGCACCTGCTCCCGGCTGACCGGGTCGAGGTTGTTCGTCGGCTCGTCGAGCAGCAGCACGTTGGCGCCGGAACAGACCAGGGTGGACAGCGCCAGCCGCGTCTTCTCGCCACCGGACAGCACCCCGGCCGGCTTGTTCACGTCGTCACCGGAGAAGAGGAACGCGCCGAGGATCTTGCGCAGGTCGGTGTCGGACTGCTCGACGGCGGCGGCGCGCATGTTCTCCAGGACCGTCCGCTCCACGTCCAGCGTCTCGTGCTCCTGGGCGTAGTAGCCCAGGCGCAGGCCGTGACCCGCGTGCACCTCGCCGGTGTCCGGGCTGAGCAGACCGCCGAGCATCCGCAGCAGGGTCGTCTTGCCGGCGCCGTTGAGCCCCAGGATGGCCACCCGGGAGCCGCGGTCGACCGCGACGTTGACGTCGGTGAAGATCTCCAGCGAGCCGTACGACTTGGACAGGCCGGTCGCGGTGAGCGGGGTCTTGCCGCACGGCGCGGGGCTGGGGAAGCGCACCTTGGCCACCCGGTCGGAGACCCGCACCTCCTCCAGGCCGGAGATCAGCTTCTCGGCACGGCGGGCCATGTTCTGCGCGGCCACGGTCTTGGTGGCCTTCGCCCGCATCTTGTCGGCCTGCGCCATCAACGCGCCGGCCTTCTTCTCCGCGTTGGCCCGCTCCCGGCGTCGGCGCCGCTCGTCGGTCTCGCGTGCCTCCAGGTACGCCTTCCAGCCCAGGTTGTACACGTCGATGACCGACCGGGTGGCGTCGAGGAACCAGACCTTGTTGACCACCGACTCCAGCAGGGCGCCGTCGTGGGAGATCACGATCAGGCCGCCCTTGTGGTTGGCGAGGAAGCCGCGCAGCCAGGTGATCGAGTCGGCGTCGAGGTGGTTGGTCGGCTCGTCGAGCAGCAGGATGCCGCCGCCGTTCTCGCCCGCGTCGCGGAACAGGATCCGGGCCAGCTCGATGCGGCGGCGCTGACCACCGGAGAGGGTGCCGATGGTCTGCGCGAGAGCCCGGTCCGGCAGGCCGAGGTTGGCGCAGATCCGGGCGGCTTCGGCCTCCGCCGCGTACCCGCCCAGGGCGGCGAACTGGTCCTCCAGCGCGCCGTAGCGACGGACCAACTTGTCGCTGGCGTCCTCGGCGAGGCGGGCCTCGACCTCCTGCATCTGCGACATCAGGACGTCCAGGCCGCGTGCGGAGAGCACCCGGTCGCGGCCGGTCACGTCCAGGTCGCCGGTGCGCGGGTCCTGCGGGAGGTAGCCGATGGCGCTGCGCTGGTCGATCTGGCCGCCGTACGGCTGGCCCTCCCCGGCGAGCACCTTCAGCGTGGTGGTCTTGCCGGCGCCGTTGCGACCGACCAGGCCGATCCGGTCACCGGGCTGTACGCGCAGCGTGGTGTCGGACAGCAGGATCCGGGAACCGGCACGCAGTTCCAGGCCGGTGGCAGTGATCATGTTTTCGGGCTCGCTCTCGGGGTCTGGAAGGCTGACTCGGGGCACGCGAAACGGCCGGCGGGCTCAAGGGGCCCGACGGCGCGGGGCGGTTCAGCCTTCGCAGCGCAGCACCCGACAAGTGTACCGGGCGTCGCTGGGCGGCCCGCCCGGATTACCGATCAAGATCATCGGGTACCGGAAGCGCTGTCCGGACCCCGTCCGGCATTCAGAGGACAGAACGACATTCAGACGACATTCACCGGCATACGGCGATCGGGGTCAGTATGGAACTCAACGAGCGGGCCGAGCTCGACACCTCCCAGGTCAACGACCGGGGGCGGGGCGGTGGAGGGGGCGGAGGCCTCGGCATTCCACTTCCCGGCGGCGGTGGCCGCGGCGGGCTGATCGGCATCGTGGTGGCTGTGCTGGTCGCACTGCTCGGCGGTGGGTTCGGCCTGAACGCGATGACCAACGGCGAGGAGGGCGGGCAGGCCGGCGGCACCGACCTGGAGCAGCTGTGCTCGCGCGACAACCCCCAGCGCTTCGACGACCTGCGCTGCCGCAACCTGGCCTACGTCAACAGCATCCAGGGCTACTGGCAGGAGGCGTACCCGGAACTGGGCAACGGGAAGTACGAGCCGACCGACACCAACTACTTCCAGGCCGCCGTGAACACCGGCTGCGGTCAGGCCGACTCGGGCGTCGGCCCGTTCTACTGCCCCGCCGACCGGCAGGTCTACATCGACCTGAGCTTCTACGAGGAGCTGTCCTCCCGGTTCGGCGCCAAGGGCGAGTTCGCCCAGCCCTACGTGCTCGCCCACGAGTACGGCCACCACGTCCAGAACCTGCTCGGCACCAACGAGAAGGCCGGCCGGGGCGACCAGAGCGGCCCCCGCTCCGCCTCGGTGCGGCTGGAGTTGCAGGCCGACTGCTACGCCGGCGCCTGGGCCAAGCACGCCACCGAGACCAAGGACAAGACCGGCCAGGAACCGCTGTTCAAGTCGATCACCCCGGGCGACATCACTGAGGCGCTGAAGGCCGCCGAGGCGATCGGCGACGACAGCATCCAGGAACGCTCCGGCGGGCAGGTCAACCCGGACTCGTTCACCCACGGCACTTCGCAGCAGCGGCAGCGCTGGTTCCAGCAGGGCCACGACAGCGGCGACCCGAAGACCTGCGACACCTTCGGCACCGACCAGCTCTGAAACTGGCCCCCGCCCTCGCCCCCGCCCTCGCCCCCGTCCCCGTCGATCATGGAGTCGTGGTGCCCGGTATGGGCAGACAAGCAACCTTCGCCCACCACCACAACTCCATGATCGACGCGGGCGGGGGCGGGGCGGGGCGCGGGGGCGGGGCGCGGGGGCGGGGCGCGGGGGCGGGGCGCGGGGGCGGGGCGCGGGGGCGGGGCAGGCGCGGGAGCGCGGTACGGGAAGCCCGGGTTAGTTCAGCCTGGAGACCTGGTAGTGGCTGATGAGCCAGTCTTCGTCAGTCCGGCTTAGCAGCACGCCGAGGTGGACCGTCAGCGCCGGACGGTCGGCGAAGTCGAACTCGACCTCGAGGTAGCCGAGGACCAGGTCATCGGCGAGACGCCGGGTCTCCCGGATCTCATAGGCGGCGGTCAGGCCGAGCGGCTGGGCGGCGTAGTACGCGGCAACCCCGGCACGGCCGACGGTGTACGGGTGCAGCCCCTGGAAGATCGCGTCTTCGGTGAAGTACGACGCGACCCGGTCCGGTTCGTGGGCGTCGACCGCCGACTTCCACCGGTCGAGGACGGTACGCAGGATCTGCGCGTCGGACATGATGATCTCCCTGGAGTGTCGCGGCCACGGGTTACCGGGGCGATGCGCCCATCCTCGGACCGTCAGCACGGCAGCACGCCAGGAACGCCGGTTTCTCTCCGCCGAGCGCCGAGGTAAGCCGAGCGCAGACGTCAGTCGGGTGCCGGGTCGCGCAACCGGATCCGCACCGCACGAGCGGCCGCCACCGCGGCGACGAGCACCGCGTGCCGAGGCTCCGGTACGTCGAGCAGCCGCTCGGCCCGCAGCGGCACGAGCGGGGCCAACCGCCGATCGGCCAGCACAGTGTCCACCGCTTTCCGGTCACCGCCGCAGACCACGGCCGTCAGCGCCGCCGCCTCCGGCAACAGCAGGCGTACGGCCAGGTCCGCCGCATCGCCCAGCGCCGCCTTGGCCTGGTTGTCGCGCCGCCGGGCGAACCGGTGCTGGGACCATCCCCCAGCGGCGGTGCGCCCCTGCACATAACGGGTGTCCACCTTGGAGACGACAAGGTCGGCGCCCTGGGCCACGCCGACGGCCACCGCGCCCTTGCGGGCCAGCAGCAGGCCGATCCGGCGGGGCGTCACGGCGGCGGCCACGAACCCGGGGACGTCGCCGCCGACCGGTGCGCCGGGTGGGGCGTACAGCTCGGCGGTGGCCCCGTCCGCGGCGGTGAGCAGCAGGCCGTACTCCCGCTTGGTGGTGGTGTGCGGGCCGTGCCGGTCGGCGAAGCCCTCGACCCAGCGCCCGACGCGGGCCGGGTCGACCTCCACCCACCGGCCTCCCCCGGCTGCGGGTCGACTGGTCACCGCCCGACCGTACGGCACGACAGCGCAGATTGGGCGGTCGGGCGCGGCGCTCAGCCCGGCAGCAGCGCGGCCACCGCCAGCGCGGCGATCAGCGCGCTGGAGACCAGGCCGGTGACCAGCCGGCCACGCGGCCCGGTCAGCGCCCGGCCGACCATCGTGCCGCCGCCGGCGATGAGCAGCTGCCAGCTCGCCGACGCCAGGAACACACCGGCCGCGAAGAGCGCCGCCGCGCCCGGACCCGCGTCGGCGGTGTCCCGCCGACCGAGCACCAGCGCGGTGAAGTAGAGCACCGTCATCGGGTTCAGCAAGGTCAACGCGAGCAGCGCCGCGTAGGCCCGCCCCGGCGTGCTCAGGCCCCGCCCGACGGGTGCCGTCGGCGTTTGCCGCGACCGGTGGGTTGACCAGGTCCGCCACAGGCCGTGCGCGGCGAGACCGAGCAGGACGGCGGCGGCGACCACCCGCAGCGGCCCGGCGACCGGCGCGATGATCCCGGCCAGGCTGGCACCCCCGAGCGCGGCGGCCGCCGCGTAGAGCCCGTCGGCCGTCGCCACCGCGAGCGCCGCAGCCGCACCGACCCGAAACGAGGTACGCGCACTCAGGCCCAGGATCAGGATCGCGATCGCGCCGACGGGGATGGCGACGCCGTAGCCGGCCACCAGACCGGCCAGGAACGCCCCGCTCACGGACGTCGGTGTCGGGTCGAGGCTCGTCCCCGGACCGGCCGCTGTCGACGCACGGCGGTGGCCGCACGGACAGGGACCTGCATCGGGTACGCCTCAATCACACGCGCATCCTGCGCGCCGAACCCACGCCCGCGCCACCGGATTTCCCGTGCCCCTCCGCCCTGCCGCCCCACGCCTCCGTGCCCCCGCGCCGTGCACCCCGCACCCCGCACCCCGCACCCCGCACCCCGCGACCCCGCGACCCCGCGACCCCGCGACCCCGCGACCAAGATTCGCGCAACTTCGGGGATGTTGCTGCCTCCGGGACGCGGGAGGCAGCAACATCGCTGATGTTGCGCGGATCTTCGACCTGGCGTGGGCCCGAGAGATCGTGCTCGATCCTGGTTTTAGTGGCCTCACCGCGTGCCGACACCACTACAACCGGGATGTTGCGCGATCTTGCCGGGTGGAACGGCGCGGCAGGGGTGGAACGCGTCGAGCGCGACGCCCCTGGGGCATCGCGCTCGACGGGCAGAGCCGACCGGAGTCGGCTCAGACGTTGAAGCCGAGGGAACGGAGCTGGTCCCGACCCTCGTCAGTGATCTTGTCCGGGCCCCACGGCGGGAGCCACACCCAGTTGATCCGGATGTCGTTGACCAGGCCGCCGCCCGGGCCGGTCGTCAGCGCCTGCCGGGTCTGGTCCTCGATCACGTCGGTCAACGGGCAGGCCGCCGAGGTGAGCGTCATGTCCAGGGTGGCGACGTTCTCGTCGTCGACGTGCACGCCGTACACCAGGCCCAGGTCGACGACGTTGATCCCGAGTTCCGGGTCGACGACGTCCTTCATGGCCTCTTCGATGTCGGCGATCATGGCCTTGCTGACGCCGGCCGTCGGTGCGTCGCCGGCCTCCGGCGTCGCGGTGGCGTCGGTCGTCACGGAGTCGACCTGCGACGCCGCGACGGCGTCACCGGCCTCCGGCGTCGCTTCGGTAGCCGTGTTCTCGCTCATGCCGTCCCTCCGCTTCGCTCCGTGACGCCGAGAGGCGCCACGGTGCTGCAACAATGATTGGCTCGCTGACGCTCGGTCACGCCTTCACCTCCGGGCTCGCGCCCACACCCGCGCGTGCCGCGGCGTCCTTGAACGCCATCCACGGCAGCAGTGCGCACTTGACCCGGGCGGGGTAACGGGCCACACCCGCGAAGGCCACCCCGTCACCCAGCACGTCCTCGTCCGGCGTGACCTGACCACGTCCGGACATCAACTCCACGAACGCCTCGTGCACCTCGAATGCTTCCCGGGCACCCCGACCGCGCAGCAACTCGTGCAGGACGCTCGCCGAGGCCTGGCTGATCGAGCAGCCCATGCCGTCGTACGAGATGTCGTGCAACACCGTGCCGTCGGTGGCCACCCGGACGGTGACCTCGTCGCCGCAGGTCGGGTTGACGTGGTGCGCCTCCTCGACCCGGTCGCCCGAGTCTTCGGCGTCGCGCAGACCACGCCCGTGTGGGCGCTTGTAGTGGTCCAGGATGATCTCCTGGTAGAGCTGGTCGAGCTGCATCAGTCGAACACCTTCCGCACCTGCTCCAGACCGGCCACCAGAGCGTCGATCTCCTCGGTGGTGGTGTAGAGGTAGAACGAGGCCCGGGTCATGGCCGGGACACCGAACCGGCTGCACACCGGCTTGGCACAGTGGTGACCCACCCGCACCTGCACGCCGAGCGAGTCGAGCACCTGACCCACGTCGTGCGGGTGTACGTCGCCGAGCGCGAACGAGATGGTGCCGCCCCGGCCCACGGGCACGGTCGGACCGAAGATCCGCAGGTCCGGCACCGAGCCGAAGGCGTCCAGCGCGTACGCCGTCAGCTCCTTCTCGTGCCACTGGATGGCCCGCATGCCGACGCCGGTCAGGTAGTCGACGGCAGCGCCGAGCGCGACCGCCTCGGCGATCGGCGGGGTGCCGGCCTCGAACCGGGCCGGCGGGGCGGCGAACGTCGAGCGGGCCATGGTGACCGTCTCGATCATCGAGCCGCCGCCGAAGACCGGTGGCATGGCCGCGAGCAGCTCACCCCGGCCCCAGAGCACCCCGATGCCGGTCGGGCCGCACATCTTGTGGCCGGTGAACACGATGTAGTCGGCGTCCAGGTCGACCACGTCGATGGGCAGGTGCGGCACCGACTGCGAGCAGTCCAGCAACAGCAGCGCGCCCACCTCGCGGACCCGCGCGGTGATGCGGGAGGTCGCGTTGAGCGTGCCGAGGATGTTCGACACGTGCACCAACGAGACGATCTTCGTCCGTTCGGTGACCAGGTCCTCCAGGCCCGACTCGTCCAGTCGGCCCTGGTCGGTGACGGGGAACCAGCGCAGGGTCGCGCCGGTCCGTTCGCAGAGCAGCTGCCACGGGACGATGTTCGAGTGGTGCTCCATCTCGGAGATCACCACCTCGTCGCCCGGGCCCAGGCGGAACCGCGGGTCCGCGTCCGGACGCAGCGAGGCGTTCGAAAAGGCGTACGCCACGATGTTGATCGCCTCGGTGGAGTTCTTGGTGAACACCACCTCGTCGACGCTGGGCGCGTTGATGAACGCGGCGACCTTCGCACGCGCCCCCTCGTACGCCTCGGTGGCCTCGGTACCCAGGGAGTGCACCGACCGCGAGACGTTGGCGTTGTGCCGCGCGTAGTGCTCGTCGAGAACGTCGAGCACCTGGCGGGGTTTGTGCGAGGTGTTGGCGCTGTCGAGGTAAACCAGCGGGTGCCCGTTGACCTCCCGATCCAGGATCGGGAAGTCGGCGCGTACCCGGGCCACGTCGAAACGCGGCACGTCGTCGTACTGCGGCATCCCCTCAGGGATCGCGATGCTGGTCATCTCGGCAGCGCCTCTCCCGCTCAGGCCTTGGCCGTGCCGGCCCCGGCGGCGTACCGCTCGTAGCCCTCGGCCTCGAGCTTGTCGGCCAGCTCCGGGCCGCCCTGCTCCACGATCCGGCCGGCGATGAACACGTGCACGAAGTCCGGCTTGATGTAGCGCAGGATCCGCGTGTAGTGGGTGATCAGCAGCACGCCGGTGTCGCCGGTGTCGCGGACCCGGTTGACGCCCCCGCTGACCACGCGCAGCGCGTCCACGTCGAGGCCCGAGTCGGTCTCGTCGAGGATGGCGATCTTCGGCTTGAGCAGCTCCAGCTGGACGATCTCGTGCCGCTTCTTCTCACCACCGGAGAAGCCCTCGTTGACGTTGCGCTGGGCAAACGCCGGGTCCATCTGCAGGCGCTCCATCGCGCCGCGCAGCTCGCCACCCCACGTACGCAGCTTCGGCGCCTCGCCGTCGATGGCGGTCTTCGCGGTGCGCAGGAAGTTGGCCACCGAGACGCCGGGCACCTCGACCGGGTACTGCATGGCCAGGAAGAGGCCGGCGCGGGCCCGCTCGTCGACCGTCATGGCGAGCACGTCCTCGCCGTCGAGGGTCACCGTGCCGCCGGTGATCTCGTACTTGGGGTGACCGGCGATCGAGTACGCCAGGGTGGACTTGCCGGAGCCGTTCGGGCCCATGATCGCGTGGGTCTCGCCGGACTTCACGGTCAGGTCGACGCCGGCCAGGATCGGCTTGAGCTCACCCTCGGGCAGCTTGACCGACACCTTCAGGTCGCGGATCTCCAGGGTGCTCATTATCGGGTCACTCCATTACTCGGCGTCAGGCTGAGGTAGATGTCGCCGTCGCGGACTTCGACGGGGTAGACGGGGACGGGTTCGGTGGCGGGTAGCCCGGTCGGCTCACCGGTGCGCAGGTCGAAACGGGAGCCGTGCAACCAGCACTCCAGCGTGCAGCCGTCGACCTCACCCTCGGAGAGGGCGACGGCGGCGTGCGAGCACTCGTCGTACACGGCGTAGAAGTTGCCGTCCTCGCCGTGCACCAGGGCGATCGACGTACCGTCGACGTCCGCGCTGATGGCGGTGCCCTTCGGTACGTCCTCGGTGGAGCAGATTCGGATCATCAGGCGCCCGCCTTGGCCAGCCGGGCCTCGATCGCGTCGCCCAGGCGCTCACGCAGGGACTCCACCGGGATCTTGTTGATCAGCTCGGCGAAGAAGCCGCGGACCACCAGGCGGCGGGCCTCGCTCTCCGGGATACCCCGGGCCATCAGGTAGAAGAGCTGCTCGTCGTCGAAGCGGCCGGTCGCGCTGGCGTGGCCGGCGCCGGCGATCTCGCCGGTCTCGATCTCCAAATTGGGTACGGAGTCCGCCCGAGCGCCGTCGGTGAGCAGCAGGTTCCGGTTGATCTCGTACGTGTCGGTGCCGGTCGCCTCGGCGCGGATCAGCACGTCGCCCACCCAGACGGTGTGCGCGTCCTCGCCCTGCAGGGCGCCCCGGTAGCCGACGTAGCTGCGGCAGTCCGGCACGGAGTGGTCGACCAGCTGCCGGTGCTCCAGGTGCTGACCGGAGTCGGCGAAGTAGACGCCGTACAGCTCGGCTTCGCCACCCCGACCGGTGTATTCCACGCTGGTGAACTGCCGGACCAGGTCACCACCGAGGGAGACCTGGATGTGCACGACCCGGGCGTCGCGGCCCAGCTTCACCTGGATGTGCTGCGCCTGGACCGCGTCGGAGGCCCAGTCGGCGATCGTGACCAGGGTCAGCTTCGCGCCGTCGGCGACGAACACCTCGACGTTGTCGGCCAGCGTGGCCGAGCCCTCCTGGGAGAACACGACAGTGGCCTCCGCGAACCGACCCACCTGGACCTGGGTCCGGGCGAAGGCCAGCTCCTCGGGGTACGCGCCCAGCAACCGGACGATCACCGCGTCGGACACCACCGCGTCGGCCGCCACCTCGACCAGCGCGACCCGCGCGGCACCGCCGTGCGCCAGCGCGCTGATCCGGTCGGTTGGCACCGGCGCGGACGCGACGCTGGCGTCACTCGGCTCGACGAGCCGCACCGACACCCCGGCCGGCAGGTCCGGGTGCTCGATGGTGACGCCCCGGCCGGTGGCGGCGGAGGTGTCCGCCGTGGCCAGGCCGCGGAGGCGCTTGAGCGGGGTGAAACGCCACTCCTCCTCCAGGCCGGTGAGGGCCGGGAAGTCGGCGACGTCGTACGAGCGCAGCGCCTGCGACTTGGTGCTGGGTGGCGCGGAAGCCTGGGTAGTCATTTCTTCCTTGGTCTGTCTGTTCCGTGACGACGAGGTGGGGTCCTGGTGTGGCGGGCCGAGGTTCCCGGCCCGCCACGCGGGAGCGGCGGCGTCAGCCGACCGCGCCCTCCATCTGAAGCTCGATCAGACGGTTGAGCTCCAGGGCGTACTCCATCGGAAGCTCCTTGGCGATCGGCTCGATGAAGCCACGCACGATCATGGCCATCGCCTCGTCCTCGCTCAGGCCCCGGCTCATCAGGTAGAAGAGCTGGTCGTCGCTGATCTTGGACACGGTCGCCTCGTGACCCATCGACACGTCGTCCTCACGGATGTCGACGTACGGGTAGGTGTCCGAGCGGGAGATGGTGTCGACCAGCAGCGCGTCGCACTTGACCGTGCTCCGGCTGTGGTGCGAGCCCTCCAGCACCTGCACCAGACCCCGGTACGAGGTGCGGCCGCCGCCCCGGGCGATCGACTTGGAGATGATGGTCGAGGAGGTGTGCGGCGCGGCGTGCACCATCTTGGCGCCAGCGTCCTGGTGCTGACCCTCGCCGGCCATCGCCACCGAGAGCACCTCGCCTTTGGCGTGCTCGCCGGTCATGTAGACCGCCGGGTACTTCATCGTCACCTTGGAGCCGATGTTGCCGTCGACCCACTCCATGGTCGCGCCCTCGTGGCAGACGGCGCGCTTGGTGACCAGGTTGTAGACGTTGTTCGACCAGTTCTGGATGGTCGTGTAACGGCAGCGCGCGTTCTTCTTGACGATGATCTCCACGACAGCGCTGTGCAGCGAGTCGGAGGAGTAGAGCGGCGCGGTGCAGCCCTCGACGTAGTGCACGTACGCACCCTCGTCGACGATGATCAGCGTCCGCTCGAACTGGCCCATGTTCTCCGTGTTGATCCGGAAGTAGGCCTGCAGCGGGATCTCCACGTGCACACCCTTCGGCACGTAGATGAACGAGCCACCGGACCACACGGAGGTGTTCAGGGCGGCGAACTTGTTGTCGCCGACCGGGATCACCGTGCCGAAGTACTCCTTGAAGACGTCCTCGTGCTCGCGCAGCGCCGTGTCGGTGTCCAGGAAGAGAACTCCCTGCTCCTCAAGGTCCTCACGGATCTTGTGGTAGACGACCTCGGACTCGTACTGCGCCGCGACACCCGCGACCAGCCGCTGCTTCTCCGCCTCCGGGATGCCCAGCCGGTCGTAGGTGTTCTTGATGTCCTCCGGCAGGTCCTCCCAGCTGGTGGCCTGCTTCTCGGTGGACCGCACGAAGTACTTGATGTTGTCGAAGTCGATGCCGCTGAGGTCCGCGCCCCAGGCCGGCATCGGCTTGCGGCCGAACAGCCGCAGGCCCTTCAGCCGCAGGTCGAGCATCCACGCCGGCTCGTTCTTCTTGGCCGAGATGTCCCGCACCACCGCCTCGTTGATGCCGCGCTGGGCGACCGCCCCGGCGGCGTCCGGGTCGGACCAGCCGTACTCGTACCGACCCAGGGCCGCGAGCTGCTCTTCCTGGGTCAGGGGCTGGACGATCTGCTCGGTCATCTATCTGTCCTCACAGTGGTGACGGGATTACCGGATTGAACACGGCCCGGCTGGGTCGGAATGTGCGTGGTGCACACCCCGTCGCCGTGCGCGATGGTGGCCAGGCGCTGCACGTGGGTGCCGACCAGACGGGAGATCACCGCGGTCTCGGCCTCGCACAGCTGGGGAAACTCGGCGGCCACGTGCGCCACCGGGCAGTGGTGCTGGCAGAGCTGACCGCCGGAGGCGATCGTGGTCGCATTGGCAGCGTAACCCTCAGCGGTGAGCGCCGCGGCGAGTGCCTCGGCACGCGCGAGAGGGTCCTCGCCGGCGTCCTCCATGGCCGCTAAACAGCGGGATTCCAGGGCCGACACCTGCTCGGTGGCGAACGCCTCGACCGCGTCCGAACCGCCACTGCGGGCGATCCAGCGCAACGCGGCGGTGGCCATGTTGTCGTAGTGGTGTGTGCCACAGCGCACCCGGGCGGCCTCGGTCAGCATGAACACCTTGGCCGGACGCCCTCGCCCGCGGCTGCCCTGCACGGTCTGCTCGCGGGCATAGACGTCACCGTCGGCGAGCATCGCGTCCAGGTGCCGCCGGATCGCCGCCGGGCTGAGCCCGAGGGCCGCGCCAAGCTGAGCGGCGGTGGTCGCACCCCGCTCCAGCAGCAACTGGGTGACCCGGTCCCGGGTGGAGATCTCGGTCGCCGCACTGCCGCCGAGGGCGGTGGAGGTGGTCGTGACGAGCGCGGACGCGGACACGCCGACGGCCGGAACAGCCGTCGGCTGGTGCCCGGAGAGCGCCGCCACGTTTTTCACAACGCCAACGTTACGTAATTACCCGGAGGGTCGCAAACCCGGGCCCCGGTGATCCGAACCACCGGTCCGACGGAGTCGGACGAACCTCGATCACTACGGTGCGTAGGATTTGCGCCGTGAACCGAATCGTCCGTCCGGTCTCCGGCATCCTGCTGCGCCGCCTCGCGCTCGCCTCGATCATCGCGAACGTGGGCATCGTCGTCACCGGCGGGGCCGTCCGGTTGACCGCCTCGGGCCTCGGTTGCCCCACCTGGCCCCGGTGCACCGACGATTCCTACGTCACCACGCCCGAGATGGGCGTGTACGGGGTGATCGAGTTCGGCAACCGCATGCTGGCCTTCGCGGTGGGTCTCATCGCGCTGGCCACCGTGCTGGCCGTGCTTCTGCACCGGCCCCGCCGACCCGGGCTCCTCGCCCTGGCCGTGGCGGTCTTCCTGGGCATCCCCGCCCAGGCGGTGATCGGTGGCATCACCGTGCTGACCAACCTCAACCCATGGGTGGTCGGGCTGCACTTCCTCGCCTCGATGGCGGTGATCGCCGCCGCGTACGCCCTCTGGCGGCGCATCGGCGACCCCGACGGCCCGACCGTGGCCGTGGTGCCCGCACCGCTGCGCGCGCTGGCCCGGGTCACCACCGGCGTCACCGTCGCCGTGCTGGTCGTCGGCACCTGGGTCACCGGCAGCGGCCCGCACGCCGGCGACCACGGCGCCGCTCGCAACGGGCTCGACCCGGAGACGATCTCGCAGGTGCACGCGGACGGGGTCTTCCTGCTGATCGGGCTGTCGGTGGCGCTGATCTTCGCGTTCCGCGCCGTCGGCGCACAGCGGGCCACCCGCGCCGCGATCGTGCTGGTCGCCGTGGAGTTGGGTCAGGGCCTGATCGGCTTCGTGCAGTACTTCACCCACGTGCCGGCGATCCTGGTCGGCGCGCACATGCTCGGCTCCTGCCTGGTGCTGCTGGCCGCGCTGTCGGTGCAGTGGTCGACCCGCGAACGCCGCCCGGTCACCCCGGCAGCAGACGTCGCAGCGACCAACGCCGCCGACCCCGTACCGGTCACCGCCTGACCCCCAGGGCGCGGCCCGCGTCCCGCGCCGTCGGTCGGTCCGAGCCCTCCCGCGTCGGGCGTCCGGTCCTTCGCTTCCGCAAGGAGCGGCCGGACGACGCCTGCCGCCCCGCGCCCCGCGCCCCGCGCACGCGCCCGCGCCCGCGCCCGCGCCCGCGCCCGCGCCCGCGCCCGCGCCCGCGCCCGCGCCCGCGCCAAGATCGTGCTCGAACCAGGATGTAGTGGTGTCGGGCGCGCCGGATGCAACTACATCCAGGATCTTGCGCGATCTTGACTGAGGAAGCCTCGCTGGCGCGCCCCACGGAGTCGCTCCCGGCGCGACCGACGCCCGTCGACGACGCACCATCCGCCACCCGACGCCCGGCCGCCCAGGCCCAAGGCCACCCGGCCACCCGGCCAACCAGGCCAAGATCCGCGCAACTTCGGGGAAAGTGCTGTGTCCCGGGGCCCTGAGACACCAACTTCACCGAAGTTGCGCGGATCTTGGCGCGGAGCGCGTTGGCGCAGGGCGCGTTGGCGCAGGGCGCGTTGGCGCAGGGCGCGTTGGCGCAGGGCGCGTTGGCGCAGGGCGCGTTGGCGCAGGGCGCGTTGGCGCAGGGCGCGTTGGCGCAGGGCGCGTTGGCGCAGGGCGCGTTGCGCCGCAGATCTTGGCCCTGTGCGGGCGCACGTGGCGCGCGCCCTGCGCGGGCGCATGGGGCGCGCCGCGCCGGGGACGGTCAGGCGTGGCGGGCCAGGTGGGTGGCGATCGCGGCGGCGAGGCGATCGGGGGCCCCGTCGGCGTACCCGATGAAGAGCGACGGCTCGGTCAGCTCCAGCTCGACCAGGACCGGCTCGCCGTCGGGGCCGGGGATCAGGTCGACCCGGGCGTAGAGCAGCTGCCGGGTGCCGCCGGGCACCGTGGCGAGGGTTTTCTCGGCAACTGCGAGCTGTTCGGGTCGGGCGGTACGGGAGGTGATCTCCTCGGCCTTGTAGAGCCCGTCCGGGCCGAGGTCCGGCCCGGTCAGCATCGGCCCCTTGCGGATCGCGTGGCTGAACGTGAGCCCGTCCGGCCCGGCCAGGAAGAGCAGTGCCGTCTCACCCTCGGTGTCGACGGCGCGCAGGTACGGCTGCACCATGGTCACCCGGCCGGCGTCGGAGAGCCGGCGGACATGTGCGGCGGCCAGGTCCCGGTGCTCCGGGTCGGCCAGGTCGTAGCGGCCAGTGTCCTGACTGCCGGCGCTGACCGAGGGCTTGAGCACGTACTCGCCGGTCTCGGCGGGCGGTTGCCAGCTCTCCCCCGGCTCGACCCAGGACGTCGGCACGGTCGGCACCCCGGCGGCGGTCAGCTCGGCCAGGTAGCGCTTGTCGGTGTTCCAGCGGACCACGTCGGCCGGGTTGACCAGCGTCGGGACGGTTGCCGCCCAGGCGACGAACTCGTCGCGGCGCAGCGCGTAGTCCCAGGGTGAGCGGAGCACGACCAGGTCGTACGAGGACCAGTCGACATCGGGGTCGTCCCACACCGGGGCGTCGACGGCGATGCCATGGGCGCTGAGCGGGGCGAGGACCAGCCGGTCGTCGGGGTCCAGGTCGGCGAGGTCGGCGCAGGTGACGAGAGCGACCCGGGGTTTCCCCCGGGTCGACTGGTGATGGGTGGTCAATTCAGCTGTCTATTCAGCGGGCCATCGTGCGCCGGGCCATCGACCGCCACAGGTCGTTGCTCGGACGCATCTGGTCCATCAGTTCACGCTCCCAGGCGTTCTCGACGGTGACTCCCGCCTTGGCGCACGCCTCCCGGGCGGTGACGGTGTCGTCGGCGAACTGGTCGCCCCACTCACCGTCGGAACCGACCAGGACGATTCGCGCGCCACGCTTGCCGACGTACTCGATGACCGCCTTCGCGCCGCCGTGTCCGGCGGCGAACGCCTTGAGGCCCGCAACCAGGCCCTGGGGCGTCTGCTCGCCGGCGGTCTGCTCGGCCGTCAGCGTCGTATCGGAACCATCTGCCATGACGCGAAGCCTAAGCAGACTCGCACCCTCTCGGGCGAGAACCATGAACCTTTTGTGATGCCAATTACCTACAGGTTTAAGCCTGACCACAGGCAAGCTGTCCGTTTATATACGGACTTTTCACCGCAAATCTTCCTGGCAAAACCTTGCGCATCCACCGCAGGTTGAGCCCATCCGGCTCATGCCGAAAGTTACCCTGATGTGACGTTAAACCGGACAACTCATCCATGGGCGTGATTAGTCAGCCGATGAACGGCACCGGTCCGTCCGGCCGGTCGGAAACGCGGGGGCGGGGTCAGATCAGCGCGTCGAGCGCGACGGCCACGAACACGATCGTCAGGTACGTGGTCGACCAGTGGAAGAGTCGCATCGGCTTGACCGCCTCGCCCCGCGTCGCGCGCCGGCAGAGTCGGTGTGCCTCGACGATGAAGATGGCACCCACCACCAGCGTCGGCACGCCGTAGATCGCGCTGAGCCCCAGCGGCCAGACAGCCAGGGAGGTGAGCACGGTGAGCCACGCGAAGATCAGGATCTCGGCGTTCACCCGTCGGGTCGACGCCACCACCGGCAGCATCGGAATGCCGGCCCGCGCGTAGTCGTCCTTGTACTTCATGGCGAGCGGGTAGAAGTGCGGCATCTGCCAGAAGAAGACCACCGCGAAGAGCCCCCAGGCGGCCGGCGCCAGCGAGCCGGTCACCGCCGCCCATCCGATCAGGACCGGGGCCGCCCCGCACGCGCCACCCCAGAAGGTGTTCGTCGGGGTGGAGCGCTTGAGCCACAGGGTGTAGACGACGTCGTAGTAGACGATGGCGGCAAGGGTCAGCCCGGCGGCGAGCAGGTTGGTGAACGCCGCCATCAGGGCCACCGACACCGCCGCCAGCACCAGGCCGAAGACCAGCGCGCTGCGTGGCGACACGGTGTGCGCCGGCAACGGCCGACGCTTGGTACGCCGCATCAACTGGTCGATGTCCCGGTCGATGTAGCAGTTGAGCACGCTGGCCGCGCCGGCGGCGAGCGAGCCGCCGATCAACACGATGGCCATCAACCACAGCGACGGAAGCCCGCCCTCGGCGAGCATCATCGCCGGGATGGTGGTGACCAGCAGCAGCTCGACGATCCGCGGCTTGGTGAGCGCCACGTACGCAGAGAGGACAGCGCGTACGTCCCGCCGGGCCACCGGGCCCTCGGCCGCCCGCGCCGGGTGCTGCCCGGCCGGGTTGCTCGCGGGGCGCTCGGTGATCATGCTCACGGATTGCCACCTTCCGGCATCGGGCACGGGGAGATCGGATCGGTCGGGACCGCTCGGGTCCGCATACCGACCCACACACTACGCGTTGTCGTTTTGGCTGCCCGGCCGACCCGACAACGGTGCGGACGGTCACACCACCGGGTTGAACGGTGCAACGGGTTCGTCACGTAGCGCACACCATGCGGAGATCCCCGGGCGCGTGTTTAGGGACGCTCGATAGGGTCATCAGTGAGGGTTCCGCCCATCTGCCGAGGAGCACAACCATCGTGGCTGCCAAACGACCCGAGCAATCCGCACTGAACTGGTCCGACCTCGATCGCCGGGCCGTCGACACCGTCCGCGTGCTGGCCATGGATGCCGTGGAGAAATCCGGCAACGGCCACCCGGGCACCGCGATGAGCCTTGCGCCCGCGGCGTACCTCCTCTTCAACCGGGTCATGCGGCACAACCCGGCCGACCCGAACTGGCCCGGCCGTGACCGGTTCGTCCTCTCCGCCGGACACTCCAGCCTGACTCTCTACATCCAGCTGTTCCTGTCCGGTTACCCGCTGAGCCTGTCCGACCTGAAGTCGCTGCGGCAGTGGGGCTCACTCACGCCGGGCCACCCCGAGCACGGGCACACCCCGGGCGTCGAGACCACCACCGGCCCGCTCGGGCAGGGTCTGGGCAACGCGGTCGGCATGGCCATGGCGGCCCGTCGCGAGCGCGGCCTGTTCGACCCGGACGCCGAGCCGGGCGCATCGGTCTTCGACCACAACATCTGGTGCATCGTCTCCGACGGCGACATCGAGGAGGGCATCAGCCACGAGGCCAGCGCCCTCGCCGGGCACCAGCAGCTGGGCAACCTCACGGTGATCTACGACGACAACGAGATCTCGATCGAGGACGACACCCGGATCGCCAAGAGCGAGGACGTGGCCGCCCGCTACGAGGCGTACGGCTGGCACGTGCAGACCGTCGACTGGCGTAGCGGCGACGCCGACCAGGGCGACTACCACGAGGACGTCGAGGCCCTGCACGCCGCGCTGCTGGCCGCCAAGGCGGAGACCGGCCGTCCCTCCTTCATCGCCCTTCGCACCATCATCGGCTGGCCCGCTCCCAACAAGCAGAACACCGGCAAGATCCACGGCTCGGCGCTCGGCGCCGACGAGGTGAAGGCCACCAAGCGGATCCTCGGTTTCGACCCGGAGCAGACCTTCCAGGTCGACGAGGAGGTGCTCGCCCACGCCCGCACGGTGATGGGTCGCGGCTCCGACGCCGAGCAGGCATGGACCGGCGAGTTCGACGCCTGGAAGAAGGCCAACCCGGAGCGCACCGCGCTCTACGAGCGGATGGCCGGCCGGGTGCTCCCCGACGGCTGGGCCGACGCGCTGCCGGTCTTCCCCGCCGACGCCAAGGGCGTGGCCACCCGGGCCGCGTCCGGCAAGGTGCTGGAGGCCCTCGCGCCGGTGCTGCCGGAGCTGTGGGGTGGCTCGGCCGACCTGGCGGAGAGCAACAACACCACCATGAAGGGCGAGCCGTCGTTCATCCCGGCCTCGCACGCCACCAAGGACTTCCCGGGCCACGAGTACGGCCGCACGCTGCACTTCGGCATCCGTGAGCACGCCATGGGAGCGATCCTCAACGGCATCGCGCTGCACGGCGGCACCCGCCCGTACGGCGGCACGTTCCTGGTGTTCAGCGACTACATGCGCCCGTCGGTGCGGCTGGCCGCGCTGATGAAGCTGCCGGTGACCTACGTCTGGACGCACGACTCGATCGGCCTGGGCGAGGACGGCCCGACCCACCAGCCGGTGGAGCACCTGACCGCGCTGCGCGCCATCCCGGGTCTGGACGTGGTCCGCCCGGCGGACGCGAACGAGACCGCCTGGGCCTGGCGGATGGCCCTGGAGCACACCGACCGGCCGACCGCGATGGCGCTGAGCCGCCAGCCGCTGCCGACCCTGGACCGGGACGTCCTGGGCAGCGCGGAGGGGGTCGCCAAGGGCGGCTACGTGCTGGCCGAGGCGTCCAACGGCAAGCCTCAGGTGATCATCGTCGGCACCGGCTCCGAGGTGCAGCTCTGCCTGACCGCGCGGGAGCGCCTGGAGGCCGACGGCACCCCCACCCGGGTGGTTTCGATGCCCTGCCAGGAGTGGTTCTACGAGCAGGATGAGGCGTACCGGGAGTCGGTGCTCCCACGCGGGGTAAAGGCACGGGTGAGCGTGGAAGCGGGCATCGCGATGTCCTGGCGCGGCGTCGTCGGCGACCTCGGCGAAAGCGTCAGCCTCGAGCACTACGGAGCGAGCGCCCCGCACACCGTGCTCTTCGAGCAGTTCGGCTTCACCGGCGACCGGATCGTGGCGGCGGCGCACGCCTCGCTGGCCCGGGTGGGCGACATCACCGGTTTCACGACCGGCAACTGAGGGAGCGTGGACGGCATGACGGACAAGCTGAATGAGCTCACCGCCGCGGGCGTGGCGGTGTGGCTCGACGATCTTTCCCGGGTACGACTGAGCTCCGGCGGGCTGGACCAGCTCCGCCGTGAGAAGCACGTGGCCGGTGTCACCACCAACCCGACGATCTTCGCAAAGGCGCTGAGCGACGCCGACGAGTACAACTGGCAGCTGCGCGACCTGGCCACCCGTGGCATTGAGGTCGAGGAGTCGGTGCGGATGCTCACCACGTACGACGTGCGGTGGGCCTGCGACGTGATGCGCCCGTCGTACGACGGCAGTCAGGGTGTCGACGGCCGGGTCTCCATCGAGGTGGACCCCCGGGTGGCGCACGACAGCGACCGGACGGTGGCCGAGGCCAAGGCCCTGTGGTGGCTGGTCGACCGCCCCAACCTCTTCATCAAGATCCCGGCCACCGAGGAGGGCCTGTCGGCGATCACCGACACGCTGGCCGAGGGGATCAGCGTCAACGTGACGCTGATCTTCGGCCTGGACCGCTACTCGGCGGTGATGGAGGCGTTCCTCGCCGGCCTGGAGCAGGCCAAGGCCAACGGCCACGACCTGTCCACCATCGGCTCGGTCGCGTCGTTCTTCGTCTCCCGGGTCGACGCCGAGGTCGACAAGAGGCTGGAGAAGATCGGCTCCGAGCAGGCCAAGTCGCTCCGGGGTAAGGCCGCCGTCGCGAACGCCCAGCTGGCGTACGAGCGCTACACCGAGGTGTTCTCCTCCGACCGTTGGAAGGCGCTCGCCGACGCGGGGGCGCACCCGCAGCGGCCGCTGTGGGCGTCCACCTCGACGAAGAACCCGGACTACCGCGACACCATCTACGTCGAGGAGCTGATCGCCCCCGGCACGGTCAACACCATGCCGGAGTCGGTCATCCACGCGTACGCCGATCACGGCGAGACCCGCGGCGACACCATCACCAGCGCCTACGACGCGGCTCGCAAGGTCTTCGCGGACCTGGAGGCGGTCGGGGTGGACATGTCCGACGTGATCGCCACGCTGGAGCGCGAGGGCGTGGAGAAGTTCGAGGCCAGCTGGCAGGAGCTGCTCGAGGGCGTCCGCAAGTCGCTGGAGGCGGCGGCGAAGGGTAAGGGTTCTCCGAACAAGGCCGCCAAGGGCAACGCCAAGGGCGCCGAGAAGGCCGGTGGCGCATGAGCGAGCGCAGCGAGCGAATCAGCAAGCTCAGTGCCACAGTGCCTCATGACGGCACGCAGCGAAGCGGAGTGACGGCATGAGTGACCTGTTGGCAGGGCCCGTGGAGGCCGCCGCCGGGCTGGCCGTGTACGGCGCGGACGCGGTCGACAAGTCCGCTCCCGCCTCGACCCGGGACGCGCTGGTCAAGGCCGGCGTCCCGGGCAAGCTGGCCGGCAAGGACGCGAGCCTGTGGGGTTCGGACGCCGAGGCCGAGGCGAAGATCCGGCTCGGTTGGGTGGACACCCACCAGCGCAGCCGGGAGCTGCTGGCGCAGCTGGCCGAGCTGACCGCGGAGCTGGCCGACCTTGACCACGTGGTGCTCGCCGGGATGGGTGGCTCGTCACTGGCCCCCGAGGTGATCACGCGGACCCTGGGCCGCCCGCTGACCGTGCTGGACACCACCGACCCGGGCCAGGTCCGGGCGGCGCTCGGTGACCGGCTGGAGCGCACCGTCGTCGTGGTGGCGAGCAAGTCCGGTTCGACGGTGGAGACCGACAGCCACCGGCGCGCCTACTGGCAGGCGTTCCTGGACGCCGGGATGACGGAGGCGGAGGCCGGCCGGCACTTCGTCATCGTCACCGACCCGGGCTCGCCGCTGGAGGCCACCGCGACCGAGATGGGCGCGTTCACCGTGCTCGCCGACCCGAACGTCGGCGGCCGGTACTCGGCGCTGACCGCGTTCGGCCTGGTGCCCTCGGCGCTGGCCGGGGTCGAGGTCGCGGAACTGCTCGACCAGGCCGACGCGCTGGCCGCGTCGCTCGGCGCGGACCGGGACAACCCGGCGCTCGCCCTGGGCGCCGCCCTGGGCGCGGCGGCGACGCTGGCCCGGGACAAGATCGCGCTGGTCTCCGACGGCACCGGCATCGACGGGCTCGGCGACTGGGCCGAGCAGCTGATCGCCGAGTCGACCGGCAAGGCCGGGGTGGGCATCCTGCCGGTGGTCGTGGAGTCTCCGCAGAGCCCCGGCGCCAGCGGTGCGGACGTGCTGACCGTCAGCTACGGCGGCGCGCTGGCACCTGGTGACATGCCGGGTGGCGGCGCGGCCCCGGACGTGGCTGTCAACGGCCCGCTGGGCGCGCAGTTCCTGGCCTGGGAGTACGCGACCGCGGTGGCCGGTGTGGTGCTCGGCATCGACCCGTTCAACCAGCCGAACGTCACCGAGTCCAAGGAGAACACCAACAAGATCCTGGCCTCGGGCCTGCCGGCGGAGACGCCGTCGTTCACCGAGGGCGCGATCGAGGTGTACGCGCCGCAGGGCGCTCCCGGGGACCTGGCCGGGGTGCTGCGCTGGCTGCTCGACGGGCTGGGCGACGACGGTTACCTCGCGGTGATGGCGTACCTCGACCGGTTCGCCGACGCCGACACGGCCAAGCTGCGGCCGCTGCTGGCCCAGGCGGGCGGTCGGCCGGTCACCTTCGGTTGGGGGCCGCGGTTCCTGCACTCGACGGGTCAGTACCACAAGGGCGGCCCGCAGGTGGGCAGCTACCTCCAGGTGACCGGCGCGGTCGCGGAGGACCTGGCGGTGCCGGGCAAGCCGTACACCTTCGGTGAGTTGCAGGCGGCGCAGGCTGCCGGGGACCGGCAGGCTCTCGCCGGCCGGGAGCGCCCGGTGCTGCGGTTGCATCTGACCGACCGTGCCGCCGGTGTCGCCCAACTGCTCGACGCGGCCGGTGGTGATCTGCGGGCGTGAGGATGGACGACGTGACTGAGGCGGAAGCGAGGGGGGCACCGTGAGCGCGAGGAGTGAGCCGGGTTTGCAAGCCCCGCAGTCGCGAACCGAAGGTGGCTCGGTGAACCCGCTGCGCGACCCGCAGGACCGCCGGTTGCCCCGGATCCCGGAGCCCTGCGCTCTGGTGATCTTCGGGGTGACCGGCGACCTGGCCCGCAAGAAGTTGCTCCCTGCCGTCTACGACCTGGCCAACCGGGGGCTGCTGCCGCCGGGTTTCGTGGTGCTCGGTTTCGCGCGCCGCGACTGGGGAGACGGCGACTTCGAGACGCTGGCCTGCGAGGCTGCCCGCAAGCACGCTCGTACTCCGTGGCGGGACGAGGTGTGGGCACGGCTGGCCGGCAACATCAAGTTCGTCGGCGGGTCGTTCGACGACGACGCGGCCTTCGACCAGCTCGCCTCGACGCTGGACGACCTGCGCCAGACCCACGGCATCACCGGCAACGCGGCGTTCTACTTCTCCATCCCCCCGGCCGCGTTCCCCGTCGTGCTCAAGCAGCTGGCCCGCACCGGGATGGCCGACAACGAGAAGTCCGGCGGTTGGCGTCGGGTCGTCGTGGAGAAGCCGTTCGGCAACGACCTGCCGTCGGCGAAGTCGCTCAACGACCTCGTCGACGACGTGTTCACCCGGGAGGACGTCTTCCGGATCGACCACTACCTGGGCAAGGAGACGGTCCAGAACATCCTGGCCCTGCGGTTCGCCAACAACCTGTTCGAGCCGCTGTGGAACTCCAAGTACGTCGACTCGGTGCAGATCACCATGGCCGAGGATGTCGGGATCGGCACCCGCGCCGGCTTCTACGACACCGTCGGCACCGCCCGTGACGTGCTCCAGAACCACCTCCTGCAACTTCTCGCCCTGGTGGCGATGGAGGAGCCGACCAGCTTCGACGCCGACGAGATCCGGGCCGAGAAGCTGAAGGTGCTCAAGGCCATCACCCTGCCCAAGGACGTGGCCCGGGACACCGTTCGCGGTCAGTACCTGCCCGGCTGGGTGGGCGGCGAGCGCGCTGTCGGTTACCTGGAGGAGCAGGACGTTCCCAGCGACTCCACCACGGAGACGTACGTGGCGGTGCGGCTGGGCATCCAGAACCGCCGCTGGGCCGAGGTGCCGTTCTACATCCGGGCCGGCAAGCGACTGCCCCGGCGGGTCACCGAGGTCGCCATCATGTTCAAGAAGGCGCCGCACCTGCCATTCAACGACGCCGACATGGAGTCGCTGGGCAACAACCAGCTCGTGATCCGGGTGCAGCCGGACGAGGGTGTGGTGCTCAAGTTCGGCTCGAAGGTGCCGGGCACCACGATGGAGGTCCGGGACATCGCGATGGACTTCCAGTACGGCGAGGCGTTCACCGAGTCCAGCCCCGAGGCGTACGAGCGGTTGGTCCTGGACGTGCTGATCGGCGACCGCACCCTGTTCCCGGACGCGTCCGAGGTCGAGCAGAGCTGGCAGGTGATCGACCCGCTGGAGCACGCCTGGGCTGGCACCACACCGGAGCCGTACCGGGCCGGCGAGTGGGGTCCACGCGCCTCCGACGAGATGCTGGCCCGTGAGGGCCGCGCTTGGAGACGAGCATGATCGGGTTGTGGGACACCACCGGCAACGAGGTGGTCAAGGCGCTCGCCGCCGAGCGTCGCAGTGCCGGCGGGGTGGCCAGCGGCATGGCGCTCACCCTCATCGTGGTGGTGGACGAGAAGCGGGTCCGGGAGGCGGAGGCGGCGGCGACGATCGCCGCTGCCGCCCACCCGTGCCGGCTGGTGGTGGTGGTTCGCTCCGAGATCGAGCGGGACCGCAACCGGCTGGACGCGGAGATCGTCGTCGGTGGCCGGCTCGGCCCGTGCGAGGCGGTGGTCACCCGGATGTACGGGCGGCTGGCCCTGCACGCCGAGTCGGTCGTGATGCCGCTGCTCGTCCCCGACGTGCCGGTGGTCACCTGGTGGCACGGCGAGCCACCGGCGGAGATCGCCACCGACTTCCTCGGGGTGGTCGCCGACCGGCGGATCACCGACTCGGCGCAGGCCGCCGACCCGGTGGAGGCGCTGCACCAGCGTGCCCGGGACTACGCCCCGGGCGACACCGACCTGGCGTGGACCCGGATCACCCCGTGGCGGACCCTGGTCGCCGGGGCGTTCGACACCACCAGCGAGCGGGTCACCGAGGCGACCGTCGTCGCGCCGCCCAGCGACCCGACGGCGGCGCTGATGGTCGGTTGGCTGTCCAGCCGGCTCGGCATCACCCCGCGCCGGGTGGACACCAACGAGTTCCCCCGGATGCGCGAGGTGCAGTTGAGCTGCGCCAACGGCGACCAGCTCACGCTGACCCGCGAGGAGAGCATGGCGGTGTTCCGGCGGACCGGCCAGGACGACCGGGCTCTGCCGCTGGTCCGCCGTCCGCTCGGCGACGAGCTTGCCGAGGAGCTGCGCCGTCTGGACGCCGACCAGGTGTACGCGGAGGCGCTGGGTGCGACGGTCGGTCTGCGGGGGTTGGAGCAGCGTCCCCCGCAACGGGTGCACGTCTGGAAGGATCCGGCCACCGCCCGGCGCGCCGAGGCCGGGGTCACCGCACACGCCGGCACGAGCGGCGAGGGCTGAGCCCGACCGGGGCACGACAACGTCGGGGCAGGGCCGGGTCACCCACCGGGCCCTGCCCCGGAACCTCCGGGGCATTCGCCCCGCCACCTCGGGCCTCCAGCCCGGGTACGACGCGACAGCGACCGCACGCGGTCGGGAAACGAAGGCGCAACCCATGAGTGAGGCGAGTGTCGCCGTCCACGCCGACGCCGATCTGCTGGCGCAGGCCGTGGCGGCCCGGTTGCTGGTGAAGATGCTCGACGCCCAGGCCGACCGGGGCGAGGCGTCGGTGGTCCTCACCGGCGGTCGGATCGCCGCCGCCGTGTACCGGGCGGTGGCGACGCTGCCCGCCCGCGACGCGGTGGACTGGTCGCGGGTCGACGTGTGGTGGGGTGACGAGCGGTTCCTGCCCGCCGGCGACCCGGACCGCAACGAGACCCAGGCGCGGGCCGCCCTGTTGGACGTGGTGCCGCTCAACCCGGCGCGGGTGCACCCGATGCCGGCCTCCGACGGCCCCGCCGGCAACGACCCCGAGGCCGCCGCGGCCTGGTACGGGGAGGAGCTGGCCCGCGCCGCCCGACCTGGGCACGCCACACTGCCGCACTTCGACGTGCTGATGCTCGGTGTCGGCGAGGACGGGCACGTGGCGTCGATCTTCCCCGAGCACCCGGTGCACTACGACACCCGCCCGTGCAGCGCCGTGCGGGGCAGCCCCAAGCCGCCAGCCGTGCGGACCACCCTCACCCTGCCGGCGATCAACACCGCCGAGGAGGTCTGGTTGGTGGCCGGCGGCGCCGACAAGGCCCGCGCGGTGGGTATGGCGCTGGCCGGCGCCGGGCCGGTGCAGTTGCCGGCCGCCGGGGTGCACGGTGTGAGTCGCACCCGCTGGCTGCTGGATCGGGCCGCCGCAGCCGACGTACCCGCCCGGCTGCGCAGCCTCCGCTGACCGACAGGAAGGGCCCCTCGACAGGGGCCCTTCCTTCTTATTCGCCGCGGCGACGGCGGAGCGCTGCGAGCGCCTCGGCCAGCAGCGCCTCGCCTTCCTCGGCGGTACGCCGCTCCTTCACGTACGCCAGATGGCTCTTGTACGGCTCGGCGCGGACCCGGCCGGGCGGATTCTGCGCGTCCCGCCCGGCGGGCAGGCCGCAGCGGGGGCAGTCCCACAGGGCCGGCGCCTCGGCGTCCGCGGCGATCCGGATGTCGATCCGGTGGTCGTTGCGGCACCAGTAGGTGACGTCCTGTCGGGGGGCGGGTTGGTGCCGCTCGTCGGGGCGCATGGGTGCGGACCCGACTCGGGCGCCGCGGATGACGTTGCCACTCGGCACGGCTGCTCGCTCCTGTCGTCGGAGGGGACCCGCCGTCGTGCAGGGGTGCGCGGCGGGCGACGCGGTGCAGCGGAGAAAAGCCTGCGCGCGGCCCGTCGTGTGACGGACCGCGCGCAGATTGTACGACTTGACGCGCTTGCTCAGGAGATGCTGTTCATCTGCAGGCGCAGCCAGAGCCCGAGGCCGACGATGGAGGCGAACCAGACAACGCTCACCAGAACGGTGTAACGGTCCAGGTTCTTCTCCGCGACCGACGACCCGGCGAGGCTGGAGCTGACGCCACCGCCGAACATGCTCGACAGACCGCCGCCCTTGCCGCGGTGCAGCAGGATCAGCAGGGTGAGCAGAATGCTCGTGATGACCAGCAACACGATCAACGTGTATGCGAACCAGATCGGCATGGCTGGGGTCAGTTCCTCTCGTAGCGATCCTCGCCCGGTCTGATCGGGCACGGTGGCACCGACCGGCGGACGGGCGGTGTCAAGGATACCGAGCGATCAGCGAGCGAGGTGCTCCGGGAAGCGGCAGATCTGAGCGAATTCCTCCGCGTCCAGGCTGGCACCCCCCACCAGGCCCCCGTCCACGTCCGGCTGGGCCATGATCGAGGCGACGTTTGACGCCTTGACGGAGCCGCCGTAGAGGACCCGGACCTGGTTCGCGGTGTCCTGGTCGAAGCGCTCCGCCAGTCGCTGGCGGACCGCCCCGCAGACCTCCTGGGCGTCCTCCGGCGTCGCGGTCTTGCCCGTGCCGATCGCCCAGACCGGCTCGTACGCGATCACGACCTGGCGCACCTGCTCGGGGGTGAGCCCGGCGAGGCCCCCGTCGAGCTGGTCCGAGCAGTGCGCCACGTGGGTGCCCTGCTCGCGCACGTCCAGCCCCTCCCCCACGCAGAGGATCGGGGTCAGGCCGTGCGTCAGCGCCGCCTTCACCTTGGCGTTGACCAGCGTGTCGTCCTCGTGGTGGTAGGCCCGCCGCTCGGAGTGCCCGACCACCACGTACGTGCAGCCGAGCTTGGCCAGCAGCGGACCGGAGATGTCCCCGGTGTACGCGCCGGACGCGTGCGGCGACAGGTCCTGCCCGCCGTAGCCGATCAGCAGCTTGTCGCCGTCCACAGCGGTCTGCACGGTACGCAGGTCGGTGAAGGGCGGCAGCACGACCGTCTCGACGTCGGTGAGCTGCTTCTCGGTGAGGCTCGCCGCCAGCTTCTGCACCAGCAGGTTGGCCTCGAGGTGGTTGAGGTTCATCTTCCAGTTGCCGGCCATCAACGGCCGACGGGTGGTGCTCGACATTCAGTTCTCCAGGGCCGCGATGCCGGGGAGGGTCTTGCCCTCGAGGTATTCCAGGGAGGCGCCGCCGCCCGTGGAGATGTGCCCGAAGGACGACTCGTCCAGCCCCAGGGCACGGACCGCCGCCGCCGAGTCACCGCCACCGACGACGCTGAACGCGTCGGCCTTGGTGATCGCCTCGGCGATGCCCCGGGTGCCCGCCGCGAAGGCCGGCATCTCGAACACGCCCATCGGGCCGTTCCAGAAGATCGTCTTCGCCTGGGACAGTGCGGCGCTGAAACCGGCGACCGTCTCCGGGCCGACGTCCAGCCCGAGCCGGTGGCTCGGGATGCCGTCGACGCGGACCGTGTCGTGCGCGGCATCCGGGGCGAACGCGTCCGCCACCACCACGTCGACCGGCAGCATGATCTTGCCGCCGGACCGCTCCAGCAGGTTGCGGCAGGTGTCGACCATGTCCTTCTCCAGCAGCGAGGTGCCCACCTCCAGACCCTGGGCCTTGAGGAAGGTGAAGCACATCCCGCCACCGATGAGCAGCCGGTCGACGGTGGGCAGCAGCGCCTCGATCACGGCGAGCTTGTCGGACACCTTCGACCCACCGAGCACCACCACGTACGGGCGCTCGGGGTCACCGGTGAGCTTGGAGAGCACCTCGACCTCACGCAGCACCAGTCGGCCCGCGACGTGCGGCAGCCGGGCCGGCACGTCGAAGACGCTGGCGTGCTTGCGGTGCACCGCGCCGAACGCGTCGTCCACGTACGCGTCGCCGAACGCGGCGAGCTGGTCGGCGAACGCGGCCCGCTCGGCCTCGTCCTTGCTGGTCTCACCCGCGTTGAACCGCAGGTTCTCCAGGAGGGCGACCTGGCCGTCGGCCAGGTCCGCGACGGTGGAACGGGCGGAATCGCCGACGGTGTCCGTGGCGAAGTGCACCGGGGCGCCGAGCAGCTCACCGAGCCGCCCGGCGACCGGGCCCAGGCTGAACTGCGGGTCCGGCGCGCCCTTCGGGCGGCCCAGGTGCGAGCAGACGACCACCTTCGCGCCGGCCTCGACCAGCGCGCCGAGGGTCGGCAGCACCGCGCGGATCCGCCCGTCATCCGTGATGTCACCGGTCTGCTTGTCGAGCGGGACGTTCAGGTCGGCGCGCACCAGCACGCGCCGACCCGACACCCCCTCGGCGAGCAGGTCGTCGAGGGTCCGGATGCTCACAGCGACGAACCGACCAGCTTGACCAGGTCGACCAGGCGGTTGGAGTAACCCCACTCGTTGTCGTACCAGCCGACGACCTTCACCTGGTTGCCGACAACCTTGGTCAGCGGCGCGTCGAAGATGCACGACGCCGGGTCGGTGACGATGTCGCTGGAGACGATCGGGTCCTCGTTGTAGACCAGGATGCCCTTGAGCGGGCCGTCCGCGGCAGCCTTCAGCGCGGCGTTGACCTCGTCCACGGTGGTCTCGCGACCCACGTTGACGGTGAGGTCGGTGACCGAGCCGGTCGGGATCGGCACCCGCAGGGCGTACCCGTCGAGCTTGCCCTTGAGGTCCGGCAGGACCAGGCCGATCGCCTTGGCGGCACCGGTGGAGGTGGGGACGATGTTCAGCGCGGCGGCCCGGGCACGACGCAGATCCGAGTGCGGCGCGTCCTGGAGGTTCTGGTCCTGGGTGTACGCGTGGATCGTCGTCATCAGACCGTGCTGGATGCCGAACGTGTCGTGCAGGACCTTCGCCATCGGGGCGAGGCAGTTGGTGGTGCACGAAGCGTTGGAGATGATGGTGTGCTTCGCCGGGTCGTAGGTGTCGTGGTTGACACCCATGACGACGGTGACGTCCTCGTTCTTCGCCGGGGCGGAGATGATGACCTTCTTGGCCCCGCCGTCGACGTGTGCCTTGGCCTTGGTGGCGTCGGTGAAGAAGCCGGTGGACTCGATGACGACGTCGGCGCCGACCTCGCCCCACGGCAGCTTCGACGGGTCCTTCTCGGCGTACGCCTTGATGGTCTTGCCACCGACGGTGATCTCGTCGGCGGTGGCCTTGACCTCGTACGGCAGGCGACCGAGGATGCTGTCGTACTTGAGCAGGTGGGCGAGCGTGCCGTTGTCGGTCAGGTCGTTCACCGCCACGACCTCGATGTCGGCGTCAGACGCCAGCACTGCCCGGAAGAAGTTACGGCCGATGCGGCCGAAGCCGTTGATGCCAACCCGGATGGTCACAGGTCCCATCTCCTCGCGTTCTGGTCCGCCGGCTTCAGACAACGGGCCGGCGGGAATGGTGTGCGCCGACCGTTGGAGCCGGCCGTCGACGGTTCATCTCGGCCACCCCGCCGCGCGGTCTGAGGACCTGACCGCCCGAGGCGGTGGGGCACGACGAGGAGTGCCGGTGTCGGCCCCCTTGCCGTACGCAGCGACCATATCCGAGCGTGCGAGACCACGCTGCGCCGGGTAGTGCCCCGGGCGCACCGTGCGGCCCCACCGTCCTATCAGACCACGAGCATGTCGGGCGTGACGGCCGCTTCCGTATCCGGGATGCCAAGGTCGCGGGCCCGCTTGTCGGCCAGCGCCAGGAGCCGGCGGATCCGCCCCGCGATGGCGTCCTTGGTCAGCGGAGGGTCGGCCAACGCGCCCAACTCCTCCAGCGAGGCCTGCCGGTGCTCCAGGCGCAGCCGCCCGGCGTCGGTCAGGTGGTTGGGCGCCTCGTCGGCGAGGATCTCCAGCGCACGGGTGACCCGGGCGGCGGCGGCGACCGCCGCGCGCGCCGAGCGGCGCAGGTTGGCGTCGTCGAAGTTGGCCAGCCGGTTGGCGGTGGCCCGCACCTCGCGGCGCACCCGGCGCTCCTCCCAGGCCAGCACGCTGGAGTGCGCGCCGATCCGGGTGAGCAGCGCGGCGATGGCGTCGCCGTCCTTGACCACCACCCGGTCCACCCCGCGTACCTCTCGGTTCTTCGCGGTGATGCCGATCCGGCGGGCCGCGCCGACCAGCGCCAACGCCGACTCCGGCCCCGGGCAGGTGATCTCCAGCGCGCTGGAGCGGCCGGGCTCGGTGAGCGAGCCGTGCGCCATGAACGCGCCCCGCCAGGCGGAGACCGCGCAGCAGACGTTCGCCGCCACCACGTGCGGGGGCAGCCCGCGCACCGGACGACCCCGCACGTCGAGCAGGCCGGTCTGCCGGGCGAGAGCCTCGCCGTCCTTGACCACGCGCACGATGAAGTGGCTGCCCTTGCGCAGCCCGCCGGAGGCCAGCACGTGGATCTCGCTCGGGTACCCGTAGACCTCCGCGATCTCCCGGCGCAGCCGTCGGGCCACCGCCCCGGTGTCCAGTTCAGCCTCCACCACCACGCGGCCGGAGACGATGTGCAGCCCGCCGGCGAAGCGCAGCAGTGCGGCCATCTCCGCCCGCCGACAGCAGGGCTTGGGCACGTCGACCCGACTCAGCTCGTCCTTGACCGCGGCCGTCATCGCCATTGTGCGTCCCCTCACGGACCGGTTCCGGCGTGTCGCCGGAGATTACGTACGTGTCTAACGATCGGCACCCAGGACAGGCACCAGTGCGGCGCCCAGGGCAGCCGGATCATGGCGGGGAGTGCCACCGGTGACGGCGACGGGGGCGAGGACCAGGCGGGCACCCAGCGATTCTGCCGCACGTTCGACCGGTTCGGGGTCACCCACCGCCTTGGCGTCGGCGAGCACGAGATCCACCTTGAGCTCGGGCAGGTACCAGTGCAGCGCCGCGAGATGATCGGCGACGGAGAGCCCGAGGGTTTCCTTCTCGGCCGCGAGGTTCAACGTGACCAACCGCCGGGCCGAGGTGGACACAATAGCGTCGGCCAACTGCGGCACCAGCAGGTGCGGGAGAACGCTGGTGTACCAGCTGCCCGGTCCGAAGATCAACCAGTCCGCCGCCCTGATCGCCTCGATCACCTCGGCGCAGGCCGGCGGGGCGGACGGGGTGAGGCGCAGCGACTCGACCCGCCCGGTGGTGACCGCCACCTGGTGCTGGCCGCGCACGGTGCGTACCTCGTCGGGGGCGGCCGGGTCGACACCGCGGACCTGCGCCTCGATGCCGACCGGCTGACGGGACATCGGCAGCACCCGGCCGACGGTGCCCAGCATCGCGCCGGCGTGCTCCAGCGCGGCCACCGGGTCGCCCAGCATCTCCATGAGGCCGCAGAGCACGAGGTTGCCCACCGCGTGCCCGGCCAGCCCGTCGGTGCGGGTGCTCGCCCGCTCAGCGCCGGGGACGGTCACGCCGGGACCGTGGGCGCCCTGGTCGTCTGGGCCCTGGCTGTCTGCGTCCTGGTCGCGCGGGTCGGGGTTGCGGCCGTCGGTCGCCGTCGGGGCCGGGTCGGCTTCGCCGAGCGGGGGTACGCCGGCCGGCACGGCGGCGAAGCGGTGCTGGAACAGCCCGGCGCTGCGGCGGGTCGCCGGGTGGTCCCCGGCCAGCGCCACCAGCGCCTGACGCAGATCACCCGGGGGCAGACCACCCCGCTCGGCCCGCAACCGGCCACTGGAACCCCCGTCGTCACCCACGGTGACCACAGCGGTGATGTCGAGGTCGAGTTCGGGGGCGCAGTGACGCAGCGCGCGCAGCGAGGCGGACAGCCCGTGCCCGCCGCCGAACGCCACCACCCGCCGGGCCGTCATTCCCGCCCCAGGTCGCGGTGCTGGGCGTTGGCCGCCAACCCGGAGTGGCGCAACCGCCCGGCCAGCTCCTCGGCGATGGCCACGCTGCGGTGCTTGCCGCCGGTACAGCCCACGGCGACCGTGAGGTACCGCTTACCCTCCCGCTCGAAGCCGGCGGTGGTGGCGTTGACCAGGTCGGCGTACGAGGCGACGAAGGCGTCCGCACCCTCCTGACCCAGCACGTACGCGCTCACCGCCTCCTCCCGACCGGTGTGTTCCCGCAGCTCCGGCACCCAGTACGGATTGGGCAGGAAGCGGGCGTCCAGCACGAAGTCGGCGTCCGGCGGCAGACCGTACTTGAAGCCGAACGACAGCACGGTGACCCGCAGCCGGCGGGCGTCCTCGCCGCCGAACAACTCCTCGATGCGCCGACGGAGCTGGTTGACGTTCAGGTGGCTGGTGTCGACGATCACGTCTGCCTGGTCGCGCGCCTCCTCGAGCAGCCCGCGCTCCACGGCGATGCCGTCGGCCAGCCGCCCGTCGCCCTGAAGCGGATGCGACCGGCGCACACTCTCGAACCGTCGGATCAACACCTCGTCGTCGGCGTCGACAAAGACCACCCGGGGCGAGAACCCGCGGTCCTTGAGCTCACGGATCGCCCCGGCCAGGTCCGTGGAGAAGGCCCGGGACCGCACGTCCAGCACCATCGCGGTACGCCGAGCGGCCCCGCCCGCCTTGAACGCCAGCTCGGCCATGTCCAGCATCAGTGCCTGCGGCAGGTTGTCGACCACGTAGTAGCCGACGTTCTCCAAAGCCCTGGCAACCGTGCTGCGGCCACCGCCGGAGAGGCCGGTGACGACCACGAGTGTGGTCTCCGACTCGGCCGACACCTGCCCGTCAACCGCCGCCGGGTCGTCGATCCGGTCACCGGTTGTGCGCGCCTCGCTCACCCGTACCCCCAAGCCGTGGCGCCGCGGCCGCCGTTGGCCGCGATTGGTCAATCAGCGACTCTATCCCGCCACCGGCGCAAGCCCGCGCACCCGCCACGGGTCGTGGGGTGAACGCCCTTCGCTCGGGTGCGCCGGGTCGGCGGTGTCGGGGTGGGCTCGTAGACTCCGCGGATGGCTTCCCCCACCGACCTGCGTACCGAGGACGCGCTGCCGGTGCTGCGCCGGGTGTTCGGTTACGACGCCTTCCGCGGTTTCCAGCAGGACGTGATCGACCACGTGGTCGCCGGCGGCGACGCGCTGGTGCTGATGCCCACCGGTGGTGGCAAGTCGCTGTGCTACCAGATCCCCGCCCTGGTCCGCGACGGTGTCGCGGTCGTCGTCTCCCCGCTGATCGCCCTCATGCAGGACCAGGTGGACGCGCTCACCGCAGTCGGCGTCCGCGCCGGGTTCCTCAACTCGACCCAGACCCTCGACGCCCGGCGTCGGGTCGAGGCGGCCTTCGTCGCCGGCGAGCTGGACCTGCTCTACCTCGCCCCGGAGGCGCTCGGCGTCCGGTCCACCCTCGCCCTGCTGGACCGGGGTCGCATCTCCCTGTTCGCGATCGACGAGGCGCACTGCGTGTCCCAGTGGGGGCACGACTTCCGCCCCGACTACCTGGCGCTGTCGATGCTGCACGAGCGGTGGCCGGAGGTGCCGCGGATCGCGTTGACCGCCACCGCGACCAGCGCCACCCGCACCGAGATCGCCACCCGGCTCAACCTCGACGACGCCCGGCACTTCGTGGCGAGCTTCGACCGGCCCAACATCCAGTACCGGATCGTGCCCAAGCGGGAGCCGCGCAAGCAACTGCTGACGCTGCTGCGCGACGAGCACCCCGGCGACGCCGGGATCGTCTACTGCCTGTCCCGGGCCTCGGTCGACAAGACCGCCGAGTTCCTCGTCGCCAACGGGGTCGCCGCACTGCCGTACCACGCGGGTCTGGACGCGGCCACCCGCGCCGCCAACCAGCAGCGCTTCCTGCGGGAGGACGGTCTGGTCATGGTGGCCACGATCGCCTTCGGCATGGGCATCGACAAGCCCGACGTGCGGTTCGTCGCCCACCTCGACCTGCCCAAGTCCGTCGAGGGCTACTACCAGGAGACGGGCCGCGCCGGGCGGGACGGCCTGCCGTCCACCGCCTGGCTCGCGTACGGGCTGCAGGACGTCGTCCAGCAACGAAAGATGATCGAGACGTCCGACGGCGATCTTGCCCACCGCCGCAACCTCGCCGCCCACCTGGACGCGATGCTCGCCCTCTGCGAGACGGTGCGTTGCCGGCGGGTCCAGTTGCTCGAATACTTCGGCGAGACGTCCACGGCCGCCTGCGGCAACTGCGACACCTGCCTCACCCCACCGGAGACCTGGGACGGCACGGTCGCCGCCCAGAAGTTGCTCTCCGCGGTCTTCCGCCTCGACCGTGAGCGCAACCAGCGGTTCGGCGCGGGGCACTGCATCGACATCCTGCTCGGCAAGCAGAACGACAAGATCAGCCAGTACGGTCACGACTCGCTGACCGTCTTCGGCATCGGCTCCGAACTGAGCGAGGCGGAGTGGCGGGGCGTCGTCCGGCAACTGCTCGCCGAAGGGCTGCTCGCCGTCGAGGGTGACTACGGCACGCTGGCGCTGACCGAGGCCAGCGCCGACGTGCTGGGTCGCCGCCGCACGGTCACGATGCGCCGCGAGCCGGAGAAGCCAGCTTCGAGCCGCTCGTCGAAGCCGCGCGGCTCGGCCACCGTCGTGGCCGAGCTGGCCCCGGCCGCCGCGTCGCTCTTCGAGCGGCTGCGCGGCTGGCGGGCGACCACCGCCAAAGAGCAGGGCGTCCCTGCGTATGTGATCTTCCACGACGCCACTCTTCGACAGATCGCCAGCGACGCGCCGGGCTCGCTTGCCGAGCTGTCCCGCGTCAGCGGGGTCGGCGAGAACAAGCTCGCCAAGTACGGCGAGCAGATCCTGGCCGTCCTCGCCGAGGACTGAGGACGTGACGAAGGGCCGGTCCCCGTGGTGGGGTCCGGCCCTTCGTGGTGTGTGGGTCGCGGTCAGCTGGTGGCGTAGCCGCGGGTGGCGATCCAGTCGGCGAGGTGCTCGACGGTGACCTCGTAGGAGGCGGTGTTCGGGTCGGCGGAGTCGGCGATCTTGACGATGTTGCCGTTGTCGCGGTAGCCGACGACGCTGATGTAGTGCCCGCCCTCGTAGGAGTGGGTGGTGCCATCAGTGTCGGTGCTGGTGCCGGCGATGTTGGCGATCACGGCCCGACCGTCGTCAACGGTCTTGACGATGTCAGCGCGCAGCTTGTCGGTCTGCTTCGCGTCGGCGTTCGAGTTCTTGATCTCGACCGACCGGTAGGCGTCGTTCTTACCGGTTTCCTTGTTCAGCACGGGGGTGATGTCGTTGATGGAGTTGGTGCCGGCCTCGGTGGTGCCCATCTCCTTGGCCATGTCATCAACGTTGATGTTCTTACCCTGCACACTCAGGGCGTTACGGGTCGCGGCGGGCCCGCAGTAGTAGAAGTTCGGCTGCGCCTCGTAGCGCACACCCAGCTGACGCTCACCGGCCGGCTTACGATCCGACTGCGCCTGCGAGGCCGGCTTCGCATCCGACGCCGCATACGCGGCGGTGACAGGTCCGACGATCGCACCACCGGTGAAAGCCAGACCAGCGGCGGTGAGTGCGGTCTTACGAATCAGATCGGTACGCATGATGGCGTGCTCCTCTGCATCGGGGGTGTCCGCACGGCACCTCACAAGGGGGTACGGCGACCGTGCGGGAAAGTCTCGCGACAAACGCCGGCGATCCTCGGGGGACCTGCTCGGGCGTTGCGGGGGATGTAACCGGGGCGGCCCAGCGGATGTTCCCGGCCGGTGCGCCCTGCCCCACGACCCGAAAGTCGCGGTGGCATGCCAGGTATAACGACCCCGCCCGGCCCACGATTCCGCCCCCACGGTGGCCCCGGCCACGGGACAGCCCGCCCCAAACCGGACAACCACCCCACGGCCGGAACCGCGAACCGGACACCACACCCAACCCCACCCCGCGTGGGCAATCCAAGATCCGCGCACTTTCCGGGAAACTGCTGCCTCAGATCGCGGCGAGGCAGCAAGTTCCCTGAAGCTGCGCGGATCTTGACCCGAGCGGCGGGCAGCGGGTTGGCGGTGGGCCGGGCTGCGGGCGGCGGGCGATATCGGACGCCGTCGCCGGGGATGCCAGGGACCGCGCAGCCCCCAAGATCGTGCTCGATCCAGGAAACAGGCCCCACCCGGCGCCGACGAGGCCACTACAACCACGATCGAGCACGATCATGCGTGCCGCGACTGACCGCCGAGGGGCGCGAGGGCGGCGTCAGGTGCCGGGGGTCGCCTCCGCGCTTTCGTCGGTCTTCGTGTCCTTGTCGAGGGCGGCCAGGATCGCCTCGGCGGTGCGTCGACCCACCCCGGGCACCTCGGTGATCTCCTCGACCGTTGCGGCAGAGAGCCGCTTGAGTGAGCCGAAGTGCCGCAACAACGCCTTGCGCCGCACCTCGCCGAGGCCGGGTACGTGGTCGAGTGCCGACTCGGTCATCCGCTTCGAGCGGCGCTGCCGGTGGAAGGTGATGGCGAACCGGTGGGCCTCGTCGCGGATGCGTTGCAGCAGGTAGAGACCCTCCGAGGTGCGCGGCAGGATGACCGGGAACTCGTCGTCGGGGAGCCAGACCTCCTCCAGCCGCTTGGCCAGGCCGCACAACGCCACGTCGTCGATGCCCAGGTCGGCAAGGGCCTGCGCGGCCGCCGCGACCTGCGGAGCACCGCCGTCGACGACCACCAACTGCGGCGGGTACGCGAACTTCCGCGGACGGCCGGTGGTCGGATCGATCAGCACACCGACCTGCGGCTCAGCCGCGTCTTCCGGGGTGATCGGGTCGTCGGCCGACTCGACGCCCACCTCGCCCGTCTCCGCCCGCGCGTCCAGGTAGCGGGCGAAGCGACGGCGCAGCACCTCGGACATCGCGGAGAGGTCGTCGGTGGCGCCACGGACGATGAACCGCCGGTATTCGCTCTTGCGAGGCAACCCGTCCTCGAAGACCACCATGCTGGCCACCACGTCAGTGCCCTGGATCTGGGAGATGTCGAAGCACTCGATGCGCAGCGGCGAGGTGCGCATGTCCAGTGCTTCGCTGATCTCGTCCAATGCCTTGCCCCGGGTGGTGAGGTCACCGGATCGCTTCAGCTTGTGCCGGGCCAGCGCGTCCTTGGCGTTGCGCTCGACCGTTTCCATCAGTGAGCGCTTGTCGCCGCGCTGCGGCACCCGCAGCGACACCCGGCTGCCCCGGTGGTTGGAGAGCCATTCCGCCAGCGCGTCGGCGTCGGCGGGCAGCTCGGGCACCAGCAGCTCCCGGGGCACGTCGGCCTCCCCGTGCTCACCGCCGTACACCTGGGTGCAGAAGTGGTGCACCAGGTCGCCGGTGGTCAGGTCCTCGGTCTTCTCCACCACCCAGCCGCGCTGCCCCCGGACCCGGCCGTCGCGGACGTGGAAGACCTGCACGGCCGCCTCGAGCGGATCGTCGGCGAACGCGACGACATCGGCGTCGGTGCCGTCGCCCAACACCACGGTCTGCTTCTCCATGGCGCGGCGCAGCGCGGCCACGTCGTCGCGCAGTTTGGCGGCCCGCTCGAACTCCAGCTGCTCGCTCGCCTCGGTCATCTCGCGCTCGATCTTGCGCACCATGGTGTCGGTGCGCCCGGCCATGAAGTCGCAGAACCCGTCCACGATCGCGCGGTGTTCGTCGGCGGAGACGGTGCCGACGCACGGCGCCGAACACTTGCCGATGTAGCCGAGCAGGCAGGGACGACCAACCTGGCCGGCGCGTTTGAACACGCCGGCGGAGCACGTCCGGGCGGGGAACACCCGCAGCAGCAGGTCGAGGGTCTCCCGAATGGCCCAGGCGTGCGAGTACGGACCGAAGTAGCGCACCCCCTTGCGCTTGGCGCCACGCATCACCTGTAGCCGCGGGTATTCCTCGTTGAGGGTCACGGCCAGATAGGGGTACGACTTGTCGTCGCGGTAGCGGACGTTGAACCGGGGGTCGTACTGCTTGATCCAGGTGAACTCCTGCTGGAGCGCCTCGACCTCGGTGCCGACGGTGATCCAGTCCACCGACTCGGCAGTGGTGACCATCTGCCGCGTGCGCTCGTGCAGGTTCCAGACGTCGCCGAAATAGGAGTTGAGCCGGCTGCGCAGGTTTCTCGCCTTGCCGACGTAGATCACCCGGCCGGTGCCGTCGCGGAAGCGGTAGACCCCCGGTAGCTCCGGGATGGTGCCGGGTGCGGGGCGGTAGGTCGAGGGGTCAGCCACGTCAGCAAGCCTAGTCCGCAGCACCGACAGCCCAACTCAAGCTCTAGATCGACTCGGCTTCCGGGAAGTCGGGGTGTCGAGGGATCGCGGACACCCCGACTTCCCGAAACGCGAGTCGATCAGCTGGCCGGCTCCCTCGACCGACCCGGGGACCCGGACACGCCCGGCCGGGGGCGATGGCGACCGCCGCACCGATCAGGCCGGCCGGATACGCCTGGCCGAGGGGCGGTCGCCGACCCGCGGACGGTCAGGCCAGCGAGATCTGGTCGCCGGTGACCTTGATGTTCTTCGGCGGCAGCGGCTTGGTGGCCGGGCCGGCCTTCACCGAGCCGTCCTCGATCGAGAACTTGCTGCCGTGGCAGGTGCAGTTGATGGTGCCGCCGTCGACGTTCGTGACCGGGCAGTTCTGGTGGGTGCAGATCGGGTCGAAGCCCTTGAACTGGCCCGGGGAGGGCTGGGTGATGACCACGCCGTCGGTGGCGAGGACCTTGCCGCCACCGACCGGGATGTCGGCGGTGGTGGCCAGCGACTGGGAGCCCTGCCGGTCGCCGCCGCCAGCATCACCAGTGCTGGGCACGGCGGGGCCGCCACTGGTGGGGGTGTCGCTGCCGCTGCCGTCGTCGCTGCCACAGGCAGCCAGGACGACGGCCGCGCCGACCACCCCGACACCGGTGAGCAGGGTACGACGTGTCTGCGTACCCGGACCGGTCAGCGCCTGATCGTCACTCATGCCTCGCCTCTCTCTAGCCCGCTGCGCCGGTCCGAAAGCCGGTCACACTTCTCCACACGGGCAACTGTGCCGGATGGTTCATCGCGGCAGCTGTCCGACCCAGGAAATGGGACGGGGCGGGCCCCGGACCGGCCCGCCCGCGCCGCAATGGACGCGAACGAACCCGATCGGACCCGCCCCGCAATCGCCACACCCGAAGCCAGCCGGACCTGCCCTCGGGAAATCGAGGTCAGCGGGCGCTGGCCGCCACCTTGCGGCTGGCCCGTGCCTTGGTCACACCGTTGGCCTTGGCCGCCCGGGTGGTGGCGGCGGCCGCGCCCTTGGCCTTGCCGTCGAGCTTGAGCACCTGGCGCAGGAACTCGCCGGTGTGGCTCTCGGCCACCTCGGCGACCTCCTCGGGGGTGCCGGTGGCGAGCACGGTGCCGCCCCGGTGGCCCCCCTCCGGACCCATGTCGATCAGCCAGTCGGCCGTCTTGATCACGTCGAGGTTGTGCTCGATGGTGATCACCGTGTTGCCCTTGTCGACCAGACCCTCCAGCACCATCAGCAGCTTGCGGATGTCCTCGAAGTGCAGACCGGTGGTCGGCTCGTCGAGCACGTAGACCGTCCGCCCGGTGGAGCGCTTCTGCAGCTCGGACGCGAGCTTGACCCGCTGCGCCTCACCGCCGGAGAGGGTGGGCGCGGGCTGACCGAGGCGGACGTAGCCCAGGCCGACGTCGACCAGGGTCTTGAGGTGCCGGTGGATGGCCGGGATGGCGGAGAAGAACTCGGCGGCCTCCTCGATCGGCATCTCCAGCACGTCCGAGACGGTCTTGCCCTTGTAGTGCACCTCCAGGGTCTCCCGGTTGTACCGGGCGCCCTTGCAGACCTCGCAGGGGACGTACACGTCGGGCAGGAAGTTCATCTCGATCTTGATGGTGCCGTCACCGGAGCACGCCTCGCAGCGCCCACCCTTGACGTTGAAGGAGAACCGACCCGGGCCGTACCCGCGTACCTTCGCCTCGGTGGTCTCGGCGAAGAGCTTGCGGACGTGGTCCCAGACCCCGGTGTAGGTGGCCGGGTTGGAGCGCGGCGTACGGCCGATCGGCGACTGGTCCACGCCGACGACCTTGTCCACATGCTCCAGACCGGAGACCCGGGTGTGCCGGCCGGGCACCAGCCGGGCGCCGTTGATCTGGTTGGCCAGCACGGCGTACAGGATGTCGTTGACCAGCGTCGACTTGCCCGAGCCGCTGACCCCGGTGACCGCGATGAGCTGGCCGAGCGGGAACGAGACGGTCAGGTTGCGCAGGTTGTGCTCGCGCGCGCCGTGCACCACCAGCTCCCGGGCCGCATCCTGCGGGCGGCGCGTCGACGGCGTCGGGATGGAGCGACGCCCGGACAGGTACGCCCCGGTGATCGACTCCTTGTTCTTCAGCAGTGCCGGCACCGAGCCGCTGTGCACGATCTTGCCGCCGTGCTCACCTGCGCCGGGCCCGATGTCGACGATCCAGTCGGCGGTGCGGATGGTGTCCTCGTCGTGCTCCACCACGATCAGTGTGTTGCCCAGCCCGCGCAGCCGGATCAGCGTCTCGATCAACCGGTGGTTGTCGCGCTGGTGCAGCCCGATCGACGGCTCGTCGAGCACGTAGAGCACGCCCACCAGGCCGGAGCCGATCTGGGTGGCCAGCCGGATGCGCTGTGCCTCGCCGCCGGACAGCGTGCCGGCCGGCCGGTCCAGGGAGAGGTAGTCCAGACCGACGTCGAGCAGGAACCGCAGCCGGGCGTTGATCTCCTTGAGGACCCGCTCGGCGATCATCTTCTGCCGGTCGGTCAGCTCGATGCCGGCGAGCAGGTCGGCGCACTCCCCCACGGACAGGTTGCAGACCTCGGCGATGCTCTTGCCGGCCAGGGTGACCGCGAGCACCTCGGGCTTGAGCCGGGCGCCGCCGCACGCGGCACACGGCACGTCGCGCATGTAGCCCTCGTACTTGTCGCGGGACCACTCGGACTCGGTGTCGGAGTGCCGGCGCTCGATCCACTGCACCACGCCCTCGAAGCCGGTGTAGTAGGAGCGCTCGCGGCCGTACTTGTTGCGGTAGCGCACGTGCACCTGGTCGTCCGAGCCGTGCAGGATCGTCTTCTGCGCCCGCGCCGGCAACGCCCGCCACGGGGTGTCGACGTCGAAGTGCTGAGCCTCGCCGAGAGCCTCCAGCAGGCGCAGGAAGTATTCCAGGTTGTGCCCGGTGGACCAGGGCTGGATGGCGCCCTCGCGCAGGCTGCGCTCCGGGTCGGGGACCAGCAGCTCCGGGTCGACCTCCTTCTTGGTGCCCAGGCCGGTGCACTCCGGGCAGGCGCCGTACGGCGCGTTGAAGGAGAAGACCCGGGGCTCGAGATCCTCGATGGCCAGCGGGTGGTCGTTGGGGCAGGCCAGGTGCTCGGAGTAGCGGCGCTCCCGGTCCGGGTCGTCCTCGGGGAGGTCGACGAAGTCGAGCAGCACCAGGCCACTGGACAGGCCCAGGGCTGCCTCGACCGAGTCGGTCAGCCGCTGCTTGGCGCTGGGCTTGACGGTGAGCCGGTCGATCACCACCTCGATGGTGTGCTTCTCCTGCTTCTTGAGCTTCGGCGGCTCGGTCAGCGGGTGCACCACGCCGTCGACGCGGGCCCGGGCGTAGCCCTTGGCCTGCAACTCGGCGAAGAGGTCGACGTACTCGCCCTTGCGGCCGCGGATGACCGGCGCGAGCACCATGAACTTGGTGCCCTCGGCCATCGCGAGGACCCGGTCGACGATCTGCTGAGGGCTCTGCCGGGAGATCCGCTCACCGCAGACCGGGCAGTGCGGCTCACCGATGCGGGCGTAGAGCAGCCGCAGGTAGTCGTAGACCTCGGTGATGGTGCCGACGGTCGAGCGCGGGTTGCGCGAGGTCGACTTTTGGTCGATCGAGACGGCAGGGCTCAGACCCTCGATGAAGTCGACGTCTGGCTTGTCCATCTGGCCGAGGAACTGCCGGGCGTACGACGAGAGCGACTCGACGTAGCGGCGCTGCCCCTCGGCGAAGATCGTGTCGAAGGCCAGGCTCGACTTGCCCGACCCGGACAGCCCGGTGAACACGATGAGTGCGTCCCGGGGCAGGTCGAGACTGACGTCACGCAGGTTGTGCTCGCGCGCGCCACGGATAATCAGTCGGTCGGCCACAGTGCGTGTGCTCCCGGGAGAAGACGAAGCGATGGATCTGTCCCGCTCTGGGTGATTGTGAGCGGTCGTGCGGGCGCGGAAAACACGCCTCGGCAACTCTAGCCCCGAGGTATGACACTTTCCCCCGCCCGCACATTCCCCCAGCTCAGCCCGGTCGGCCGCACCGCGTCAAGCCCACGATCACGCCGGGTGGAAGGTCCGCCAGCCCCACCGCCACAGTCCCGACCGGCGGTCAATGTCAGTAGCCCCCGGGCGACGGCGGCCGGGCCGTCCGACGTCGAGCCGACCGCCATCCGCCGCGCCGCTCGGCCGCCACCCGCGCCTCCCGCCGTCGGCTCTCGTGGGCCACCTCACCCTGGAGGCGCCGCCAGTTCTCCCACCGACGGGTGGAGAGCTCCCCGGTGTGCAGCGCGTCGCGGACCGCGCAGGCGGGCTCGCCGTCGTGCCCGCAGTCGGCGTACCGGCAGCCCTCGGCCAGCCCGGCGATGTCGGCGAACGCCCGGTCGAGCCCGGCCGCGCCGTCCAGCAGGCCGACCGCCCGCACACCGGGTGTGTCGATCACCGCACCGCCACCGGGGATCGGTACGAGCGCCCGCCACGTCGTGGTGTGCCGACCCTTGCCGTCGACGCGCCGGATCGCCTGGGTGGGCATCATCACCGCCCCGACGAGGGCGTTGACGAGGCTCGACTTGCCGGCCCCGGAGGGCCCGAGCAGGCCGAGCGTGCGGCCGGGCGTCACCTCGGCGCGCAGCGGGTCCAGCCCGATGCCACGCTCCGCGCTGATCGGCAGCACCGGCACCCCGGGCGCGATCGCGGCGAGTTGGCGGGCCAGCGCGGCCGGATCGGCCGCGAGGTCGGCCTTCGTCAGCACGACCAGCGGTCGGGCGCCGGACTCGTGGGCCAGGGCGAGCAACCGTTCGATCCGGCCCACGTCCGGCTCGGGGTGCACCGGCTCCACCACGGCGGCCGCGTCGAGGTTGGCGGCCAGCACCTGGCCGCTGGCGTCCTTGCCGGCGGTACGCCGGATCAGCGCGCCCCGCCGGGGCAGCACGGCCTCCACTGTGACGCGGCGGTCCGGCCAGTGGGTGAGCAGGACCCAGTCCCCGGCGCAGGGCAGCGCGGACGGGTCCCGGGCGGCGGCGGCGAGCACCGCCCCGCCCAGGCTGGCCCGGAGCGGGCCGGTCGCGGTGAGCACCGTGCAGACGCCCCGGTCCACCCGGGCCACCCGACCCGGGTGGTGCTCGCCGCGTCGTTCGGCGTACGCCGCCCGCTCGGCGTCCCAGCCGAGGGCGGTCAGATCGATCGTCATGGCATCCTCATCGTGTCGAAGCTGGTGATGGCGGAACACGCGTGCCACGTCCGGCATGATCAACCACCTCCGTCCGATGTCCCGGTGCCGCGTCTGCCGCTGACGGTAGGTCGCGCGCCGACGCGCCGAAAGCGATTTCCCCGGCGACGTCCTGACGGCGGACCGCTAGGGTCGACGGGTGACCACGGACCCGCTGCTGCTGATGGGCGAGGTGGACGCGGCCACCAGCCGACTTCTGCGTACCGCCGCTTCTTTCGACGCCGCGGACCTGGCGGCCCCGTCGCTGCTCCCGGGCTGGACGCGCGGCCACGTGCTGGCCCACGTGGCGCGCAACGCCGATGGCTTCGTCAACCTGCTCACCGCGGCCCGCACCGGGCAGGCGCTGCCGATGTATTCGTCGCTGGCGGCCCGCACCGCGGACATCGACGCCGGCTCGGGCCGCCCGCCCGCGGAGCACCTGGACGACCTGCGGCGCACCGCCGACCTGTTCGCCGAGGCGGTCGAGGCGATGCCCGCCGAGGCGTGGGCGGCGACGGTGCAGGCGCGTAAGGGCCCGTGGCCGGCCGCGCTGCTCGTCTGGGGCCGGCTGCGGGAGATCGAGGTGCACCACCTCGACCTGGCCGCCGACTACCGACCCGCCGACTGGTCGGAGACGTTCGCCCACCGACTGCTGCGCGAGGCTGCCAGCCATCACGCCACGGGGCCGACACCGCCGTCGATGGTGCTACGCGTGGACGGGAGCGAGCACGACGTGGTGCTCGGCGACCGGGACGGCGCCCCGATCGTCACCGGTCCCGTTTTCGACCTAGCCGCCTGGCTGATCGGCCGCGCCGACGGCGAACCGCTCTCCGTCACGCCCGACGGTCCCCTGCCTACTCCACCGGAATGGATCTAGAAACGTCATGACATACAGCGGAGACGTCACGCACGGCGGCGCGCCGGCGGTACGGGAGCTGGACGGGCTCACCATCAGCAAGTTGTCGGTGGGCCCGATGGACAACAACGCCTACCTGCTGCGGTGCACGGGCACTGGTGAGCAGGTGCTGATCGACGCCGCCAACGAGGCGCCCCGGCTGCTGGAGCTGATCGGCGACGGTGGGCTCACCGCCGTGGTGACGACCCACCAGCACATGGATCACTGGGTGGCGCTGGAGGAGGTGGTCGCCACGACCGGCGCCCGGGCGCTGGTGCACGCCGACGACGCCGCCGGGCTGCCGATCGAGGCGGAGCGTCTGGTCGAGGGCGACACCGTGGCGGTGGGTGACTGCGCGCTGGAGGTCATCCACATCAAGGGGCACACCCCGGGGTCGATCGCACTGCTCTACCGGGACCCGGCCGGCACCCCGCACCTCTTCACCGGGGACAGTCTTTTCCCAGGTGGCGTGGGCAACACGGACAAGGACCCGGAGCGTTTCGCCGCCCTGATCGACGACGTCGAGCACAAGCTGTTCGACCAACTTCCGGACGACACCTGGTTCTACCCCGGCCACGGCAGCGACAGCACCCTGGGAGCCGAACGCCCAGCCCTCCCCCAGTGGAAAGCAAGAGGCTGGTAACAGCCAGCCCAAAAACCAAACGTCGACCAGGAACCACCAAGATCAATAACCCACCGACGGCGGCGGAACGCTCGCACGAGCCGAAACCACGACGGGGGCGGGGCCTGCCGTGCCCGGCGCAGGGATCAAGCCTGACCGCCCGGAGCCGGGCGCGGCAGGCCCCGCCCCCACACCGCAACCACCGACCCTCAACCGCAACCACCGACCCGCAACCGCAACCAGAACTCAGCCAGTCACAGCGAACAACCGCCGCCGAGCCCCCAGCAGCACGACGGAAGCCAACACCACCCCGACCCCCATGGTGACCAGCAGCGGGCTGGGGTCCCCCGGGAGCAGCCCGGCCAGCGACCGTGACGCGGTGCCCAGCGCGAGGTAGAGACCGGCCCAGGCGGTCGCGCCGATCGCGGCGCAGCCGAGGAATCGGCCGTACGACATCCGCAGCCCACCGGCGGCCAGCGGAAGCAGCGCGTTGAACACGGGCAGGAACGGCGCGACGACCATCATCCGACCGCCACCGCGACGCAGGATGCCCTCCGCCGCCGTCCAGCGCGCCTCGCCGATCCAGCCGCCGATCCGGCTGTGCCGCAGTTGCTCTGAGTAGCGGCGGCCGACGAGGAAGCTCAACGACCAGCCGGCCAGGCAGCCGACCAGGACTGCGGCGAAGGTGGCCAGCCCGGTGGTCGGGCGTCCCACCCCGACGGCGGCCAGGATCGCCACGTCGCCGGGGATCAGGACACCCAGCAGGGGTACGGCGTCGAAGAGCATGACGAGCCCGAGCGCACCCATCAGCAGCAGAACGGGCAGTTCACCGATCTGTGCCAGCCATTGCGTCATGCCTCGTACGCTATGGCCGCGGCACCACTTCGGACATCCGGTTACAGCCCCCAGGCACCCCTGGTATCGGTCTCGGGGTCGCCCCGGAGGCGGTGTCCGCACTCAGACGGGTCGCAGCACCTGCACCCGGCGTAGCGACGAGTCGACCGACGGTTCGGTGGTGGGCACCGGATAGTCGGCCAGCACGGTCAGGCGGTCCGTCGGCAGGTGGCCCCGGCCGGGGTCCCCCACCAGCACGTCGGCACCCGCGGCGGCGGCCCGTTGGAGGAACGGCAGCATCCGGTCGGCCATCTCGCGGTCGTAGAAGACGTCGCCGGCGACCACCAGGTCGGCTTCCGCGTCGGCGCTGTCGAGCAGGTCGTCTCCGACGGCGTCGACGGCGACCCGGTTGACGCGCGCGTTGAGCGTGACGGCGGCGACGGCGTACGGGTCGATGTCGTTGGCGGTCACCTGCGTGGCGCCGGCCAGGGCGGCGGCGATGGCGACCAGTCCCGACCCGGCGGCGAGGTCGAGCACCCGGCGGCCGGCGGCCAGTTCCGGGTGGTCCAGGAGGTGACGGGCCAGTGCCTGGCCTCCAGCCCAGGCGGACGCCCAGTACGGCGCGGGTAGGGCGTGGCCTGCGGCGGCTTCCATCCGAGCCCACCAGACGATCGCGTCCTCGGCCAGGTGCAACCGCACCTCGGGTACGAACGGGGTGGGGACCAACCGGAGCCGGTCCAGGCCGGCGCCGGGCGCGTCGATTTCGCGTTCCAGCTCGGTCAGCGCGTCGGCTGCGGCACCTGTCATCGGCGCAAGCATGCCCCAGCGGCGGGTGGTCGGGGCGGGTTTCGCATGCCGCCGCGCAGAGTTCACCCGACTTCACACAAAGACCTACGGCACTTCGGCCAGCGGATTGGGGTTTTGCCCGTTACTGTCGAACAGGTACGGGCGATCATCGGCCAGAGGCCGAGGGTCAGCCGCTTTGAACAGGGAGAGATGCATGGCAACCGGCACGGTTAAGTGGTTCAACTCGGAAAAGGGCTTTGGCTTCATCGAGCAGGATGGCGGAGGGCCGGACGTGTTCGTCCACTACTCCGCGATCGCTTCGAGCGGCTACCGGGAGCTCAACGAGGGCCAGAAGGTCGAGTTCGAGGTGACCCAGGGGCAGAAGGGTCCGCAGGCGGACAACGTCCGCCCGATGTAGCTCCGTGCCGGTGACGGCGGCCGGTCTTCCGGCCGCCGTCGCAGCGCACTCAAGACGCCGCCGGGGCGGCGGGCAGGTCCCGCCGCCTCCGGATCGGCCCGATCAACAGAATCAACGGGGTGAGCGCCAACCAGGCGGTCATCACGAATATTGCTGTCCCGACGCCATACCGCGCGCCGATCGCGCCGGCCAGCAGGGCCGCCAGCGGGATCGTGCCGTAGTTGAGCAGATGCATGCTCACCGTCACCCTGCCCAGCAGGTGGTGCGGCGTGTAGGTCTGCCGGAAGGCGCCCTTGACGACGTTGCCGATGGCCACGCCGAGGCCGATCAGCAGACCTCCGAGGGCTGGCCAGGCCAGCCCGATGCCGGGTGCGGCGAGCGGGATGAGCAGAGCCGGCGGGCCGGTGAACGCCGCCCCGATCAGCAGCGCCCGCGCGGTGCCACAGCGCCGGCCCAGCGTGGTGGCGAGCAACGCCCCGATGATCCCTCCGGCGCTCATCACGGCGATCAGGACGCCAACCAGGCCCGGTTCGAGACGCAACTCACGGACCAGGAAGACCACCAGGACGGCCTGGTAGCCGGTCAGCCCGATGTTGCTGGCCGCGCCGAAGACCGTGAGCACCCGCAGGTACGGGTCTCGGGCGACGAAGCGCAGCCCTTCGGCGATGTCGCGGCGCAGTGACCGGGACTGGTCCACTCGGCGAACGCGCGGTTCGACGGTGCGGATCCGCAGCAGGCACACCGCGGAGACCAGGAAGCTGATCGCGTCCAGCAGCAGAGCGGTGACCGCACCGATGAGCTGGGCGATCAGACCTGCGACGCCGGGGCCGACGACATAGCTCGCGGTCTGGGCGGCGTGCAGCTTCGCGTTGCCCTCCGGCAGTTGCTCGGGTCGCAGCAGCACCGGCAGGTACACCTGGTCGGCTGTTTCGAAGAAGACCCGGGCCACGCCGGCGCTGAGCGCCACCAGCAGCAGGTGCCAGACGGTGAGCCGGTCGAGTGCGGCGGCGAGCGGCACGCTGAGGAAGAGCAGCGCGCGGAACAGGTCGCACGCCACCATCACGGGTCGGCGGGGCAGCCGGTCCACCCACGCGCCGGCCGGCAGGCCGATCAGCAGCCAGGGCAGCCAGGCCGCGGCGGTGAGCACCGCCACCTGGAAGGTGCCGGCGTCCAGGACGGCGACCGCAACCAGCGGAAGCGCGACAGTGGTGACGTTGCTGCCGATGCTGCTGACCGTCTGGCCGGTCCAGAGCAGCCGGAAATCGCGGTGCCGCAGCAATCCGCCGGCATGGCTGACGGGGGTCCGGTCGCTGCGGGTGGCGGCGGTCACGGTCGCGCCGGCACGCCGTGGACGAACACGAAGACGGGGCGGCGCTCGGCGTCGTCGTCGGGCAGGTCCCGGTTGGCCCACCGCGAGAGGATGCCGATCATCTCGCGGCTCAGCTCGGCCAGTTCCTCGGGCGTGAGGCGCAGCCAGTGGTCGGTGGAGAACGCGGCGTCGCGCCAGGATGCCTGCTCGGCCTCGTCGGCGGCGTGCCATGCGCGGGCCAGTGCGACGTGCCGGTCGAGGTTGAGCGAGGTGGCGGCGTCGGCGACCGCCCGGGCGGCCGGGTCGGCGTCGAAGTCGGTGTTGGACCAGCGCAGCCCGCGGGTGACCAGCCGCCACCACCGTTCGCGCCGGTCGCGGGCCAGCTCGGGGGCCTCGGTGACCAGGTCCGCGGCGGCGAGCACCTTGAGGTGGTGGCTGACGTTCGCCGGTGCCTGGTCGGTGCGTTCGGCGAGCAGACCGACGGTCGAGGGCCCGTGCACCTTGAGCACGTCCATCAGGCGGCGACGCAGTGGGTGGGCCATGGCGGCCAGCACCCGCGAGTCGGTGACCTGGCGTACGGCGGGGGTTTCCATACCGCCACGATGCCATCCGCGACGACCGTTGCGCAATACTTATTGCCCAACAGTTGTTGCGGACTGGGACTGCCAAGAGGGGCGGCCCGGCGGCTACGGGCCGCCCCTCGCTCAGGCGACCAGCCGGCGGGCCAGCTCGTCGGCGACCTGCTTGGCGATGGCGGGTGGAATGGCCGCGGCGATCTTCTCCGGCGTCAGCGAGGCCAGTACGCCCTGCGCGATCGCCGTCTCGTCGGTGAAGTCCTTGCTGGACAGCGCGGACAGCGCCGACTGCAACGCGGTCAGCTGCGCGCCGAGACTCTTCAGGTTCGGGTGGTCGGTCACCGCCGCACCGGTGTCGTCCCGGCCCTCGGCCAGCCGCAGGTAGATCTGCCCGATCGGGTTGCGGCCGTCCAGCACGGTGAGGTTCTTGTGGACGGTGGCCAGCCAGTTGTGCTCTTCGGGGGTCATGTCGTCGTCCTCCAGGAGTCCGATGGAGCTGAGATAGCGGCGGAACAATGGCCGCTGGTCGCGGCCCGCCTTGATGGCGTCACGAAAGAAGCTGAAGTGGGTGTGCCAGCGGTGTGAGCTGTCGCCGCTGCTGCGCTTGCCGAGGCGGTCCCACCGCTTCACCGTGCTGCCGTTGGGGCTGTAGATGATCTCGCGAATGTCCCGGGTGTCGGCGGCGTTCGCGGCGCACTGGGCCACACACCAGGCCGAGAAGCTGACCAGGGTGTGCGTACGGCCACCGGAGCGAACCTCGAACGGGCCGACGTCCAGCGCCGCCGCGTCGAGGGTCAGTCCGGCCCGATCCCGGGGTGACTCGACCACCGAGTAGTCGCCTGAGACCACCCGGTCCGATCCGCAGTGATAGCCGCCCCGGTGGGCCGGGTCGCCGACGATGCCGACCTCCGCCGGATCCAGGTCGTCCGGGCCGGGGGAGTTGTCGAGGTGAGTGAGGAGCAGGGTTCGCAGGGCCAACAGGTTAGCCGGGGCCCGGGTCATGGGGTCCCCCTCTCAGATGGGGCGGGGACCGGGCACGACGTCACACCGCGTACGCGGTGCTGGGCTTTGGGCGAGCCCGGTCTGCTGATGCACGGCGCCGGGCGTTGACTCAACCATAGCCCGCATTTCCGGTAAATGCCCAGCTCAGAGGGGCATTGTTCAAATTGGAGGTTGCGCGGGGGCAGAGTGGACGATCGGCAACAGCAGCGCCGAAGGGTGAGCCGGGTCATGCAGAACCTGCCGCCAGCCGGCACGCAGCGTAACCGCCGTGCCGAGGGGTTCCCCGGTGCCGGGGTTGCGCGCCCAGCGCGGATGGGCTCCACCGCTGACCTGCACCCGCAGCCGGTGCCCGGCGGCGAACCGGTACGCGGTCGGCCAGAGCGGCACCGGGACCCGCAGCGTCCCGGAGGGGTCAGCCGGGAAGCGGTCGGGTGTCACCCGCACCAGACCGTCGCACACGTTCCACGAGCGACCCCGGCGGTCCACGTCGCACAGTCGCACGAAGACGTCCAGGTAGGGCAGCTCGCTGCGGACGTGGATCTCGGCGCGTACCGGGCCGATCACCTCGACCGGCCCGGTCAGCGGGGCACTGGTGTAGGTCAGCACGTCGGGGCGGGCCTCGACGGGCCGGTTGTCCACCGGGCCGGCCCGCTGGGCGACGAGCAGCGGGCCGCCCAGCGACGGGGTGGGGTCAGCCGGGTCGTACCGGAACCCGTCGGGCTCCGAGGTCACCGGCGGGCGCACCGCCAGCTCACCACCCGGATGCAGGTGCCAGGGGGTCTCGACCGCCGGTGGTGGCCAGGCCGGCAGGTCCCGCCAGCCGCCGCCGGGACCGCTCACGTGCAGCCGTACCGGGGCTTTCCGGAGCGGATCTTCGTCCGCCGGTGGCGTGGCCGTCAGGTGCTCGTCGAGCCAGGCCAGCCCCTCACTCAGGGCGGCCACGAACAGGCCGGGGCTGCCGTGCGTCCAGGGGCCGATCACCAGTCGCGGCTGGGCGCCGGCGGCGCGCAGGGTGGCGTGGTCGTCCAGCTGGGCGGGCAGGAAGATGTCGTGCCAGCCGGTGACCATGACCACCGGCGCCCGCACCCGGGCCACCCGGTCGGCGAAGACCCGGGTCCGCCAGTAGACGGCGTCCGGGCTGTGGTGACGCAGCCACTCCTGGAAGAAGGGGATGGTCACGCCGGTGGCCACCCGGTCGGCGTCCACCAGCGGCAGGTGCCTCAGCGCGGCGGCCAGCCGGGGCTGCCCGCGCTTGAGCTCCCACTGCCGGGCCAGCCACGGCACGGTCTGCGCGTGCAGCAGCTCCGCCCAGGTCAGCACGGTGTCCAGGGCGAAGGACTCCCCCGCGTACGTCGAGTCGCGGGTGGCCGAGGCGGTCACCACCGCGACCATCGCGCGCAGCTCCTCGCCGGCGTCGGCGGCCAGCGCCCACTGCGCGAAGCCCTGGTAGCTGACCCCGAACATGCCGAGCCGGCCGGCCCACCAGGGCTGGTGGCGCAGCCACTCCAGGGTGTCCAACCCGTCGTCGCGCTCGTGCACGAGTGGGGCGAAGGTCCCACCGGAGCCGTCGGTGCCCCGGCAGGACTGGATCACCGCGTGCCGGCCCCGCGCGGCGAGCAGCCGGCCGAGCAGCCGCAGCGGTCCGCCCCGCCCGTACGGGGTGCGGATCAGCACGGTCGGCGCGTCCCGGACCGCCGGGGCGTAGTGGTCGGTGCGCAGCACCACACCGTCGCGGGCCCGGACCGGGATGTCACGGCTGACCCGCACCGAACCGGGCCGGATCGGTGGCAGCCGCAGTGCGGCGGCGGCAAGGCGGGCGGCGAGCCGGTCCGGCACCGGTCAGCCCGTCGGGCGGCGGGGCGACTCGGGCCGGGCGGCGCGTACCGCGTCGCGGTGGCCCCGCAGAGACTCGCTCATCTCCGCCATGAACCGCTGCACGATCTCCAGCTCGTCCTCGCCGAAGCGGGCCATCACCGCGTCGGTACGGGCACCCAGCGGCCGGAAGAACTGCATGGCCAGGGCGGCGCCCTGGTCGGCGTAGTGCAGCAGCACCTTGCGCCGGTCGACGGTGTCGCGGTCGCGGCGGATGTGGCCGGCCCGCTCAAGTCGGTCGATCAGGGCGGTGACCGAGCCGGAGGAGAGGTTGAGTTGCTCACCGAGACGGCCGGGGGTGATCGGGTCTCCGAGCAGCTCGGCGTCCATCACGGCGATCAAGGCCTGCAGGTCGGTCGGGTTGAGGCCGTGCAGGTTGGCGAAGGCGTGGCCGACCTGCTGGGCGTCCGCCGCGTACCGCCGGAGGGTGTTGGTGATCTCCGCGGCCAGCTGCTCGCGGCGCGTGTCGCGCCGTCGGTACATGCCGTGAGTCGCCACCTCGCGCCGCTTCTTCCCGTCGTCGGTCTCTCGGGTTGCAGCATAGAACAACGGTCGATAATCTCGAAAGTCAAGATACTCGGCTTTCGAAGGACCCTGAGGTCACCTGATGTCTGTGTTCACCAGAGTCGCCCGCGGCCGACTGGCCGCCTGGCTCACCGTGGCTGCGGCGATCGTCGTCGCCGCAGCCGTCTTCGGGACACCCCAGCCGGACAACCCGGCGCCGGTCTCCTCCACCGGCCTGTCCGTCCAGTGGCAGTCGACCCAGGTGCAGCGCCTACAGGAGCAGCTGCCGTCCAGCGACGTGCAACCGGCGATCGTGGTGGTCAGCCGAGGCGACCGGGGCGCGCTGAGCGACGCCGACCGGGCCCTTGTCGACGCTCGCGCCGGCGACCTGCGCCGCTTCGCGGTGGGTGGGCAGGTCAGCCCCGCACAGGTCTCCCCGGACGGCACGGTGGCCCTCATCGCCGTCCCGATCGACACCGCCGGCGGGCAGGAGGCCGTCACCGAGACGGTGGACCAGCTGCGCACCGCCCTGGCGGACCTGCCCGGGCTGAGCGCCGAGGTGACCGGCTCCCCCGCCTTCACCGCCGACCTCTCCTCGGTGTTCGACGGCGCCGACATCACCCTGCTGGCGGTGACAGCGGCCGTCGTGGCGCTGCTGCTGCTGATCACCTACCGCAGCCCGTTCCTGTGGATCGTGCCGCTGGCCGTGGTCGCGGCGACCGAGCAGCTCACCCTGCGCGCGGTGGACACCATCGTCCCGGCCGTCGGCATCAACCTTCAGCAGGGCCAGGTCACCGGCATCGCCAGCGTGCTGGTCTTCGGCGCCGCCACCGACTACGCCCTGCTGCTCATCGCCCGCTACCGGGAGGAGCTGCGGCGCGAGGAGGACCGGTTCGCGGCGATGCGCGCCGCGTTGCGCCGCACCGCCGAGCCCATCCTCGCCAGCGGCGGCACCGTGATCCTCGGTGTCCTCACCCTGCTGCTCAGCGAGCAGGAGACCAACCGGGCGCTGGCGGTGGCCTGCGCCACCGGTGTGGTCTTCGCCATGCTCTCGGCCCTGTTCGTGCTCCCCGCCGTCCTGGTGCTCTTCGGTCGGGGTCTGTTCTGGCCGTTCGTGCCCCGTGTCGGTGGCCCGGTCCGTGAGGGACGGCTCTGGGGCCGGCTCGGCAGCGCCGTGGAACGCCGTCCGGTGGTGGTCGCGGTGCTGGCCACCCTGCTGCTCGGCGGCCTGGCGCTGGGTGGGCTCGGGATCCGCACCGGCCTGTCCGAGACCGAGCAGTTCCGGGCCGAGCCCGAGGCGGTGACCGGGGCGCAGACCCTCGCGCGGGCCTTCCCCGCCGGCAGCACCCAGCCGGTGGCCGTGCTCACCACCCCTGCGGCGGTGCGGGCCGTCACCGACGCCGCCACCGGCGTGGACGGTGTGGCCTCGGCGCGCCCCGGTGACGCCGGTGACGCCGTGGCCCAGGTCGACGTGGTCCTGGAAGCCGAGCCCGGCACCACCGCCTCGGACCGCGCGATCGAGGCGCTGCGCGAGGCCGTCGCCGCCGTTCCCGACTCCGCTCCCCCGGCCGCCGCCGGCGCCGACGCGCCGTCCGGGGCGATCGTCGGTGGCTCCGTGGCCGCCACGTACGACTCCGACGAGGCCAACGACCGCGACCTGCGACTGATCCTGCCGATCATCCTGCTGCTGGTCGGCGCCGTGCTCGTGCTGCTGCTGCGCGGCCTGCTGGCACCGCTGCTGCTGGTGCTGACCGTGATCGCGTCGTTCTTCGCGAGCCTCGGCGCGGCGTGGTTGCTCTTCGACCACGTGCTGGGTTTCCCCGCCCTGGACAGCGGCGTGCTGCTGCTCGCCTTCGTGTTCCTGGTGGCCCTCGGGGTGGACTACAACATCTTCCTGGTCACCCGAGCCCGGGAGGACGCCCGCAGCGCGGGCACCCGTGACGGCATGCTCTCCGCCCTGCGGGTCACCGGCGGCGTGATCACCAGCGCCGGGGTGCTGCTCGCCGCGGTCTTCGCGGTGCTCGGCGTGCTGCCGCTGATCACACTGACCCAGATCGGCATCATCGTCTGCATCGGCGTCCTGCTGGACACCCTGCTGGTGCGCACGGTCCTGGTGCCGGCGCTGGCGTTCATGCTGGGTGAGCGCTTCTGGTGGCCCGGGCGGATCAACCGCGACCGCCCGGAGGACATCCCGGCCTCGCCGGAGCCGGTCGCCGCCCGCGACTGACCGATGCGGGGCCGTGGCGACACCGTCACGGCCCCGTCGAGGTCAGTAGTCCAGGCAGACGCACTCGGTCATCAGCGCCCGCACGTTGCGCACGTACGACGGGTTGGGGATGGCCAGGGGCTTGCCCTCCTGCGCCACCGCACCGTGCCCGAAGTTGTACGAGGCGATGACCGCGTTGAGCAGGCAGGAGTTCAGCTCGGCGGTGCACAGGGCCGGATCGAGACGGTAGTCGGCTTCGAAGTACATGTCGCCGATGTACTTGGTGGCCCAGGCCAGGTAGGTGGCGCCGAGGTAGGCGTTGTCCCGGTAGTCGTCGATCTCGTAGCTCTTCTCGAACCGCTGGTTCATCCAGGTCGCGGTGCCCGGCATCACCTGCATCAGCCCGACACCGCCGTCGCAGGCGTAGATGTTGGACTGCCAGCCGCTCTCCTGCCAGGCAGTGGCCTTGAGCAGGGTGAGCGGGACCTTGATGTCCGGCGCGGAGGTCGGCCAGTAGGTGCGCCCGGCCGCGTCGGTCAGCGCCGCCTTCGCCTCGGCCCGGGTCGCCTGGGTGCCCTTGTACGTCGGCTTGCAGGAACTCGGCGCGGGCTTCGGCGGGGCCGGCGGGACCTGCGTCTCGGTGGGCGGCTTCGCCACGGCGAGTGGCTTGGGCGCCGTGCGGGTCGGCTTCTTCGTCGGTTTCTTCGTCGGCGTCGGGGTCGCGCTACGTCCCGGCGCGGCGCCCATCGACTCCAGGGCGCTCACCGACGGGCTCGGCTCCCCGGTGGCCTCGTCGGCGGGGGCGTCCGTCGGCGCGTCGGTGACCGCCACCGGAGCGGCCAGGTCCTGCGGGCTCTGCCCCTTGGCGGCGCAGCCGACCAGCGCGTTCACCAACAGGAACCCGGCGAGCACCGCCGTGCCCAGCCGTCTCGTCCGTCGAACCATGCCCTTGCCTCCCCCGGTGTGATCCTCGCCGCACCCTAGCAAGGTTCAACTGGGCGGCGGTGCCCCTGCGACGGCGGCCGGGCCTGTTCCACCGGCTGCTCCAGATCCCCCACCGCCCGGTCCCGGGTGGCCCACGCCACCACGAAGACCACCGTCCAGAGCACCCCGAGCAGCACCGCCGCGGCGGTGCTGCTCGCCGTGTCCAGACCGAGGTAGAGCCGTGCGCCGCTGATCCCGAGCACCCCCGCGGCGGCGGCTGTCCAGGCGGCCACCGCCACCGGCCAGCGGGAACTGCGCGACACCAGCCAGGCCAGGGTGCACAGGCTGGCCGCGACCACGGCGTTCTGGGTCGGCAGCGGGGCAGAGTTGCCGCCACCTGGCGCGCTGCCGGGCGGTCCGGTCAGCTCGGCGACCACGGCCAGCACCACCAGCGGCACGAACGCACCCACAGTGCCGACCACGCTGAGCAGGTCCGCCCGCCAGGGTCGATTACGCCACGCCAGCACCGCGGCCACCACCGCCACCAGCACGATCAGCACCGACCCTCGTAGCACCGACACCACGGCCATCGTGGCGTCGGCCGCGCCGGGGGTACGCCGGGAGGCGAACCAGCCCGCGATGGCGCCGTCCAGGGCGGCCAACCCGCTGTTGCGGACGGCCACGGCGAGCAGGCCCGCGATGGCGAACCCGGCGGCGAAGAGCAGCAGGAGCCCGGCGGCCAGATTGAGCAGCAGCGTCCACCCCGGCCCGATCCGCATGGCCACCAGGAAGAACAGCACCCCGTAGCGGGCCGTGAGCCAGCGCACCGGGGGCAGCGCGCCCGCCCGGGACAGCAGGGCGCGTACCGGGTCGGGGTTGCGACCCAGCCACCGGCCGGCGAGCACCACACCCAACAGGCCGGCCAGCAGCACCAGCGCCGCGCCGGTGGCTCGGCCGAGCAGTCGGGAGACCGTGTCGTACGACTCACCGGCGAGGTGGCCGAGCAGGATCGAGCCGCCCACCCAGGTCACCACCCCGGCCAGGTTCCACAGGGCGAACCGCCGGTACGGCATGCCGGCCGCACCCGCCAACCGGGGCACCAACGTGCGGGCGAAGGCCACCCAACGGGCCGCGAACACGCCCCTACCACCCAGCCGGGCGAGCATGGCGTCGGCCCGACCCCACCGCTGTGGCCCGACCCGGTGACCCAGCCCGGCACGCAGCCGGGGGCCGTAGCGCCGTCCGGCGCGGAAGGCCAGCCCGTCGCCGAGGACCGCCGCGGCGATCATCGCGAGCAACGCCGGCGCGAGCCGCAAGGTACCGTTGTAGGTGAGGAAACCGACGAGCAGCAGGGTAGCCTCACCCGGCACGAGCAGGCCGAAGATCACCGCGGTCTCGCCCGCCACGATCAGCGCGGCGACCAGGTAGATCCACAGGGTGGGCAGACCCTGCACCCAGGTCAGCAGGTCGTGCACTCAGGCCCCCGGGACACGGGAGCCAGCATGCCAGCCGGGGGAACCACCCGGACAGCAGTTTCACCATAGATCAGGGGCACCTGGGGGTGACCCCGACGCAGCCTGCGCGAGCGCAGGCGGAAGGATAGAGGGTATGCAGCTTCGCACCGACCTCCGCAACGTCGCCATCATCGCTCACGTCGACCACGGCAAGACCACCCTGGTCGACGCCATGTTGCGGCAGGCCGGGGCGTACGGCGCCCGGGGCGAGAACACCGAGCGGGTGATGGACTCGGGTGACCTGGAGCGGGAAAAGGGCATCACGATCCTGGCCAAGAACACCGGTGTGCGCTACCTGCCGGCGGACGGCTCCGACCCGGTCACCATCAACATCATCGACACCCCCGGCCACGCCGACTTCGGTGGCGAGGTGGAGCGCGGCCTCACCATGGTCGACGGTGTGGTGCTGCTCGTCGACGCCAGCGAGGGCCCGCTGCCGCAGACCCGCTTCGTGCTGCGCAAGGCGCTGCGGGCCCGGATGCCGATCATCCTGGTGATCAACAAGGTGGACCGGCCCGACGCCCGGATCAAGGAGGTCGTGGACGACACCTACGAGCTCTTCCTCGACCTGGACGCCGACGAGGAGCAGATCGACTTCCCGATCGTCTACGCGTGCGCCCGCGACGGCATCGCCTCGCTGACCCAGCCGGCCGACGGCTCGGTGCCCGACGACAGCACCTCCCTGGAGCCGCTGTTCCGCACCCTGCTGGACACCATCCCGGCACCCTCGTACGAGGACGGCGCGCCGCTGCAGGCCCACGTCACCAACCTCGACGCCTCGCCGTTCCTCGGCCGGCTCGCGCTGTGCCGGGTCCGTCAGGGCACCATCAACAAGGGTCAGACGGTGGCCTGGTGCCGCACCGACGGCAGCACCCAACGGGTCCGCATCTCCGAGATGCTGATGACCGAGGGCCTGGAGCGCACGTCGGCCGAGACCGCCGGCCCGGGCGACATCATCGCCGTCGCCGGCATCCCGGAGATCATGATCGGTGAGACCCTCGCCGACCTCGAGAACCCGGTCCCGCTGCCGCTGATCACCGTCGACGAGCCGGCCATCTCGATGACCATCGGCACCAACACCTCGCCGCTGGTCGGCCGGGTCAAGGGCTCCAAGGTCACCGCCCGGATGGTCAAGGACCGGCTCGACAAGGAGCTGATCGGCAACGTGTCGCTGCGGGTGCTGCCCACCGAGCGGCCGGACGCCTGGGAGGTGCAGGGCCGCGGCGAGCTGGCGCTGGCCATCCTGGTCGAGCAGATGCGCCGGGAGAGCTACGAGCTGACCGTCGGCAAGCCGCAGGTTGTCACCAAGGAGATCGACGGCAAGACCTGCGAGCCGGTCGAGCGGCTGACCATCGACGCCCCCGAGGAATACCTGGGCGCTATCACCCAGCTCCTCGCCACCCGCAAGGGCCGGATGGAGCAGCTGGTCAACCACGGCACCGGCTGGATCCGGATGGAGTGGCTGGTTCCGGCGCGCGGCCTGATCGGCTTCCGCACCGAGTTCCTCACCGACACCCGGGGCACCGGCATCCTGCACCACGTCTTCGAGTCCTACGAGCCGTGGTTCGGCGAGCTGCGCACCCGCAACAACGGCTCCCTGGTCGCCGACCGGGCCGGCGCGGTCACCGCCTTCGCGATGATCAACCTGCAGGAGCGCGGTCAGCTCTTCGTCGAGCCGACCACCGAGGTGTACGAGGGCATGATCGTCGGGGAGAACTCCCGCTCCGACGACATGGACGTCAACATCACCAAGGAGAAGAAGCTCACCAACATGCGGGCGTCGACCTCCGACGAGACGGAGAAGCTGATCCCGCCGCGCAAGCTCTCGCTGGAGCAGGCACTGGAGTTCTGCCGCGAGGACGAGTGCGTCGAGGTCACCCCGACCTCGGTGCGCATCCGCAAGGTGGTGCTCGACCAGCAGCAGCGGGGCCGGGCCGCCGCCCGCCGCAAGCACGCCGGCTGAGCACACCAGCACCCGACACCGGGCGCGTCGGCCGCTTGCGGCCGGCGCGCCCGTCCGTTTTCCCCAGGGGGTACGCGGGCCAGCCCGACTGGCTGCCGCCGATCGGCTACGGTCACCGGCATGACCTGGGATGATCTCGACGCCCACCTGGACAAGGTGCCCGGCACCGTCTCGGCGTACGTGGGCCGACCCGACGCGCCGCCGACCTGGGCCCGCCACCCGGACGCCGCCCACTACGCGGCGAGCACCATGAAGGTCGCGGTGCTCGCCGCCCTGCACCGCGCCGCCGAGGCCGGCACGCTGGACCTGGACGCCCCGGTCCCCGTGGTCAACGAGTTCGACTCCGCCCAGCCCGGCGCGCCCCGGTTCTCCTGCGCCCAGCACTACGACAACGACGACGCGGTCTGGGACCGGCTGGGCGGCACGGCGTCGCTGCGCTGGCTGGCCGACCGGATGATCGTGCGATCCAGCAACCTGGCCACCAACCTGGTCATCGGGCACGTCGGGCTGCCCGCGGTGGCCGAGGTGTGGGCCCGCACCGGCGCCCGCACCAGCGTCACGGGCCGCGGCATCGAGGACTTCGCCGCCCGGGAGGCCGGCATCACCAACACGGTGACCGCCGCCGACCTGGCCGCCCTGCTCGGCGCACTGGCCACCGGGGCCGACACCCCGGGCCGGCTCGCCTCGCCCGCCGGCTGCGCGGCCATGCTGGACGTCCTCCTCGCCCAGGAGCACCGCGAGGACCTGGCCGCCGGCCTGCCCGAGGGCACCCGCATCGCGCACAAGAGCGGTTGGGTACGCGGGGTCCGACACGGCGCGGGCCTGGTCCTGCCCGACGACGCCCCGCCCTACCTGATCACCGTCTGCACCACCACCGACCTGGCCGGCGGCGACGACGAGGTCGAGGACGACGCCTGCGGGCTGCTCGCACACATCTCCGCGCAGGTCTGGGCCGCCCGTCACCAGCTCTGACCACGACCCGGCGCTCCGGCTAGGCTGCTCGCACCCCCACCCCGGAGCCGCCGATGCCCCGCAGTCGCACCATCCTCATCGCCTTTTTCGTCGTGACGGCGGCGAACCTGCTGGCCAACGCCACCGATGGCCGCGTGGCCGAGGCACTCACCAAGCCGTTGCTGATGCCGCTGCTGGCCGCGTACCTCTGGCGGGCCGCCGCCGAGCGAGGCGCCCGCCCGGACCGGCTGGTGCTCGTCGGGCTGGCCTTCTCCACGGGCGGCGACGTGTTCCTGCTCGGCGACGGCACCGGTTGGTTCATCGCCGGCATGGCCTGCTTTCTCGGCACGCACCTCTGCTACATCGTGGCGTTCACCCGACACGGGGCCGCGACCGCGCTGCGGCGTGCGCCGCTGCTCGCGGTCCCCCTGACGTACGCGGTGCTGACCGTCGTCGCGCTGTGGTGGATGTGGGCGGGGCTGACCGACGCCGGGCTCGCCGTGCCGGTGGCCGGCTACGCGCTCGCGCTGGCCGCGATGGCCACCACCGCCACCACCCAGGGCTGGCGGGTCGGTCTCGGCGCCGCGCTGTTCCTCGGCTCCGACCTGTTGATCGCCGCCGGGGTGGCCGAGGTGGCCCAACCACCCGGCGCACCCGTGCTGGTCATGGCCACCTACGCCGCCGGCCAGGCGCTGATCGTCCTCGGCCTGGCCGCCCGCGTCGGCACACCCCCGGGCCCGCCGGTCACTCCAGCAGTCGCGCCCGCAACGCGCTGAGGGTCTCGTCGGTCAACCCCAACCCGTCCCGCAGGTACGCGTCGAACGAGCCGTGCACCCGGCGCACCTCGTCGTAGCCGGCGTCGAGGTACTCGGCGCGGACCTCCAACACCGGCAGCACCGCGTCGACGTCCAGCTCCGGCTGCCGCCGCCGCATCGCCTCGATGATCACCGCGCGCAGGCTGTCGGTCAGTTCGTTGTTGCGCAGGTAGTCGGCGCGGATCGCCGCCTCGTCCACCCCGAGCGCTGTCAACAGGATGACGGTCAGCCAACCGGTGCGGTCCTTGCCGGCGGAGCAGTGGTAGACCAACGGCAGGTTCTCCGGCTGGGCGGCCAGCCGCACCGCCTCGGCGAAGCCGACCCGAGCCGACTCGCCGGTCACGAACCACCGGTAGATGGCGGCCATCGCCCCCGTCGTGCCCTGCCGTGCCAGCTCCGCGTACGCGTTCAGGTCGTGGCCGAGCAGCACGGCCGACACGTACGTGAAGACCGGGTGCTCCGCATCGTGCACCGGCAGGCACACCACCCGTGGCTCACCGGCCAGTCGATCCGCCGGGGCGACCTCGATCTCCGCGGGGGCGCGCAGGTCGAGCACGCACGCCGGTCCCAGCTTCGCGAGCACCGGCAGATCCTCGTCGGTCAGCCGGCCCAGCGCGGGAGTGCGGAGCAACTGCCCCGCCCGGATCCGCCTCCCGTCGGCACCGACGAGCCCACCCAGATCGCGTGCGTTCGGTGCACCTACCAGCTCCCAGCCCTGCCCGGTCATCCGGTCTCCCATCCCGACGTGCGCCTGCGTATAGGGTGCCTGACATGACGATCTCGGAGGTACGCACCCACCGGGTTTCGGCCCCCTTACACACCCCGTTCGTCACCGCGTTGCGTCGTACCACCACAGTGGACACCCTCGTCGTCGAACTGGTCGACTCCGACGGCCGTTCCGGCTTCGGCGAGGCCCCGCAGGTGTGGCAGGTCACCGGCGCGTCGGTCGCCGGCGCACTGGCGTGCGTACGCGAACTGCTCGGCCCCCAGCTGATCGGCCGTGACCCGGACGACCTGGTGGCCCGGTGCGCCGAGGTGCAGCGCGCAGTGGTCGGCAACGAGGCGGCGAAGGCCGCGGTGGACGTCGCCCTGCACGACCTCGCCGCCCGGCGGTTGGGCGTACCCCTGGTGCGGTTGCTCGGGGGCACCAGGCTGCGGGTGCCGACCGACGTCACGCTCGCGGCGGGCGACGCGGTCGACCTGGCGGCGGCGGCGCGGCAGCGGCAGGCGGACGGCTTCGGCGTGCTGAAGTTGAAGGTCGGCACCGACGCGAGCACCGACCTGGACCGGGTCCGTGCCGTTCGCGCGGCCGTCGGCCCGGGGGTGCGGATCCGGCTCGACGCCAACCAGGGCTGGACGCCCCGGGAGGCGGTCCGGGTGATTCGGGGCATCGAGGACGCCGGCCTCGACGTGGAGCTGGTCGAGCAGCCGGTGGCCCGCTGGGACCTGGACGGCCTGGCCTGGGTCAGCGACCGGGTGTCCGTGCCGATCCTGGCCGACGAGGCGGTCTTCGGGGTCCGCGACCTGGTGGAGGTGATCCGTCGTCGGGCCGCCGACCTGGTCAACGTCAAGCTGGCCAAGTGCGGTGGGCTGCACCCGGCGCGTACCCTCCTCGAACTGGCCAGCGCCCACGGGCTCGGCACGGTGGTCGGCTCCATGATGGAGAGCCAGGTCGGCATCGGTGCGGCGGCGAGCCTGGTCGCCGCGTACGGCACCACGGCGGTGCCCGACCTGGACGCCGCCTGGTGGCTGGCCTGGTCACCGGTGCAGGGCGGAATACGCTACGAGGGGGCGACCGTGGTGTTGCCCGACGCGCCTGGCCTGGGCATCTCCGGCCTCGCTGAAGCAAAGGTGCAGGCGCGTGGTTGATGAGCGTTGGTTTCTTTCATAGGGTTCCCTGGACAGCCGACTCGATCTGGGGGTTGACGTGAAGCTGCAACCGGGCCGAGAGGCCGTCGTCCGGGTCGCGGTGGCGACGCTGTGGACCTCCCCCGAGGCGGTCCGCCCGGTCGACCGTCCGGCGCTGACCGCCGGCGCCGACATCCTGACCTGGGTCTCCGGTCTGGACACCGATCAGCAGGTCGGCGACTGCGTGCTGAGCCAGCTCCTGCTCGGCGAGCGGGTCCTCGTCAGCGAGCTGCGCCCGGACGGCTGGGCCCGGGTCGTCGCCGTCGAGCAGCCCGCCGCCAAGCTGGACCCGCGCGGCTACCCGGGCTGGCTCCCCACCGAGCAACTGACCCCCGTCGACCCGTCCACCGACACCGGCACCGACCCGCCGCTGGTGGTCGACTCCACAGTCACCGGGCTGCACGCCGCTCCGAACGGTCCCGAGGTGCTGCCCGGCGTCGTCGTCGGCACCCGCCTCGTCCCGGCCGGCCCCGCGCGCGACGACTGGCGGCCGGTGCACGTCCCCGGCCACGCCGCGCCGCTCTGGCTGCCCGACGACCACCTCGTCGCCACGTCGGCCGAGGCGCCAGCCGCAGCGCAGGCGCTCGCGGTGGCGCAGCGGCTGCTGGATGTGGCCTACATCTGGGGCGGTCTCTCCGCGCACGGCATCGACTGCTCCGGGCTGGTGCACCTGGCCTGGCGGCGGTTCGGGGTGCTGCTGCCCCGCGACGCCGATGACCAGGCCGTCGCCACCACCCCGCTGGAGTTGGGGGCGGAACGCCCCGGTGATCTCTACTTCTTCGCCCGACCCGGCCGCAAGATCCACCACATCGGCATCGTCACCGCCCCGCCCGGTAACCGTGGCGAGCGGCGGATGCTGCACGCCTGCTACCGGCGGCGGCGGGTCATCGAGGAGCCCCTGCCGGCCGACCGGACCGCGACGCTGGTGGGCGCACACCGCGTCTGACCGGCCGGGCGCGTTTCCCGCACCCGGCCGGCGACACGTCAACGTCGGGCGTCGGCCAGCTCGCGGCGCCGGTCCCGGGAGGACTTGATCAGGCTGGCGGCGGTGGCGATGCCCAGGGTGCCGAGGATGACCAGCAGCGACAGCCAGATCGGGATGTGCGGCGCCCAGCCGACGTGCTCACCACCGTTGATGAACGGCAGGGTGTTGTCGGCCAACGCCTCCAGCACCAGCTTGACCCCGATGAAGCCGAGCACGACGGCCAGGCCGTAGCTCAGGTAGATCAACCGGTCGAGCAGGCCACCGAGCAGGAAGTAGAGCTGACGGAGGCCCATCAGCGCGAAGACGTTGGCGGTGAAGACCAGGTACGGCTCCTGGGTGATGCCGAAGATCGCCGGGATCGAGTCCAGAGCGAAGATCAGGTCGGTGGTGCCGATCGCGATCATCACGATCAGCATCGGGGTGAACAACCGCTTGCCGTTCTCGTGGGTGATCAGCTTCGCGTCGTCGTAGCCCTTGGAGATCGGTAGCGCCTTACGGCTCCACCGGATCAGCAGGTTCTCGGAGAACTCGTCCTCGTCCGGCTCACCCTGCCGGGCCAGGTTGACCGCGGTGTAGATTAGGAACGCGCCGAAGATGTAGAAGACCCAGGAGAACTGCGAGATCAGCGCGGCACCGGCGGCGATGAACCCACCGCGCATCACCAGCGCCAGCACGATGCCGACGAGCAGGACCTTCTGCTGGTACTGCCGGGGCACACCGAAGCGCGCCATGATGATCACGAAGACGAAGAGATTGTCCACCGACAGGCTGTATTCGGTGAGCCAACCGGTGTAGAACTGCCCCGCGGAGCTGGCGCCCGAGGTCAACCAGACACCGACGCCGAAGATCAGGGCGAGACCGACGTAGAAGGCGACCCAGAGGCTCGACTCGCGCACACTCGGCTCGTGCGGGCGCCGACCGATGATAAACAGGTCGACGAGCAGGACCGCAGTCAGTGCGACAAGCGTTCCCGCCCACACCAATCCGGACACGTCCAACGTTCATTCCTCCGGCAGACACGCGGCGTCGGGCACACCGTACGCCTCCGGAGAGGCCGGTGTGCCGCTGTCGCTCACTCTGGTGACTGTCGGAGGTCTCTTCCGCCGCCGCCCGCGAACGGAACGGCGACCTACGGGGCCGGGTCGGGTCGCCGTGGTTCCGACGATCGACCGTGCTGACGACTCCGTCGCGAAGGAATACTCCCCTCCTCGGTGACCATTGTTGCCCACCACGCGCCGTGATCACACCCCGGGCAGCCGGTGGCGCCAACCACCCGTTTGTAGGGAATATCGGGGGCCGGGCCGGCTGAGTCATACCGCCACGTCACACCCGCTGTCGCGTCCTAGGAGGCTAGTGCAGGTCGGGTGCGGTTGTCGGGTCGCTGAGCGACCAGCTGGCGGCCAGCAGGTCGTCGCAGGCGCGCACCGCCCGGGCCAGCCGCTCGGCGTGCGTCCCCGCCAACTCCACCACCGGCACCCTGCCAGCTCGCCACGGAACCCAGGGGCACCGTCGACACCGGAACAGACCCCGCGACACCGCCGACCCGGCCCGCCGTGCGAGGCTGTCCGACATGGTGCTTGAGGTCGCGCTCATCGACGTACTGCCCGGACACGAGGACGCGTTCGCCGCCGCGTACGCCGAGGGTCACCCGGTGCTCGCCGGGGCAACCGGCTGCCGGTCCGTGCGGATGACACGGGGCATCGAGTCCCCGACCCGCTTCGTGCTGCTCGTCGAATGGGACTCGGTCGAGGCGCACGAGGAGAACTTCCGGGCCACCGAACGGTTCGAGCAGTGGCGGGCGCTGATCGGGCCACACTTCGCCGGGCCGCCCGTGGTCGAGCACTTCCTCGACGTGCCGGCCTGAGCCTGCTGTCGTACCCCGTGGTTATCGTGCCCTGCGCACGCGCCGGCCGCCGGTCCCGACGGGCTCGGGGGCGCCGGGCTCGGTGGCCGCGCGGCGCGGCTCCTACCCGCCGACGCGGCGGGCCAGCACGGTGACCGTCTCCTCCGGTGACAGCGCGGCCGCCAGCAACGCCTCGGTCATCCGCTGGTAGCGGTCGACGTCGAGCACGGTGGCCAACCGCACGTCGGTGGTCAACGCCTCCAACATCACCGTCCGCGGGTCCGCCGGGTCGGGAAAGGCATAGCAGGAGTACGGGGTCAGCGGGTGCAGCCCACGACCGGCCGCCCCGCGGGGCAGCAGCCGCACCGTGACATGGGACAGCCCGGTCACGGCGACCAGATGGCGCAACTGTTCACGCCAGACCTCATCCGGCAGGTCGCCCGGGTCACAGACGGCCTCGGCGAGCACGGCCGTGTAACGCGGCGGATAGGCCCGCCGCAACACCTCCTGCCGCAGCGCCCGGGCGCGCACCTCGGCCTCCACGTCGACGCCGGGCGTGAGCTGGGCGCCGGCCGCGACCAGCACCCGGGCGTACGCGGGCGTCTGGAGCAACCCCGGCACGATCGCAGGCTGGTATTCGACGATGTCGGCGGCACCCGCCTCCAACTCCGCGTAGGTGCGCTGCCGTTCGCTCATCTCGCCCAGCGTCTTCCACCAGCCGCGGCTGGTCGCCGCGTCCCGGGCGATCACGATCAGCGCGTCCCGGGCGGGCGAGGGCACCTTGTAGATGTCCAGCAGATCGAGCACATCGGCGAGGTCAGGGCGGCTCTGACCCAGCTCGATGCGGGACAACTTCGACGTCGAGGCCCAGCCCAGCCGGTCGCAGACCTGTTCCAGGGTCAGCGCCTCGCGCCGGCGTAACTGGCGCAACTCTGCGCCGAGACGTGCACGTCGAATGACAGGACTTGTTGGCAGCGGCATCCCGGCCTCCCCACCGAGGGAGAGTACGCAGGACGATCACCCAGTGCAATAGCTCGCTCGCGCACCGCAATCAGAGGAGATGGCGCCGTCCGGTGGGCGGACCGGCCATCGTCCGGCGTTTCCGCACGTCAGGCGGGGTGTCGAGCCGCGCTCTCCAGTTCCGTACACCGGAGTCCCGCGCACCTGGAGTCCCGCGTGCGACGGTGCCCTGCGGTGCTGCGCGGCCCGGAGTGCGGTGCGGCCCTGCGGTGCTGTGCGGCCCGGAGTGCGGCGCGACTCCCGGCCTGCCGCGCGGTTGGTTCAGGGCCGGTAGGTGCCGAAGGACCAGACGGTGCCGGCCAGGTCGCGGGCGGCGTAGTCACGGGAGCCGTAGTCGGTGTCGAACGGCTCGCGCGTGATCTCGGCACCGGCGGCGCGTGCCCGGGCGCAGTGGGCGTCGACGTCCGGCACCGCCACGTAGACCGACCAGTCGTCGTCGGCCGGTCGAGGTGCCGCGTCGGTCCGACCACCCAACATGATCATGCCGGTGTCGAGGATGAGTTCGGCGTGCGCGACAGTGCCGTCCGGCGCCTCGTGCACGGCGTGCACCTGGAAGCCGAAGGCGGAGCAGAGCCAGTCGATGGCGGCACGGGGGTCGGGGTAACGGAAGATCGGGTAGACGGTTCGCATGACCCGATTCTGCTGCCGCCGGCCCCGATCCGGATTGGACGGATGTGACCTGGGCGCGTCTCGCCGACCGGGTGGTGTCAGCCGGTCGGGGTGCGGGCGGCGAGCAGGGCGGCCGGCGTGGCCCCCGCGAACTGGCGGAAGTCCCGGATGAGGTGGGACTGGTCGTAGTAGCCGTATCGCGTCGCCACCGTGGCCCAGTCGACGGCGCCCACCTCGGGCTGGTCGACGCCGGCTGGCGCCCCGGCGGTCGGCCCGACGTCGGTCAGCACCGCGTACGCCCGCTGGAAACGCAGCAACCGGGCGGCCATCTTGGGCGGCAGACCAACCTCCTGCCGGAACCGGGACGCGAGGTGTCGCCGGCTCCAGCCCAGCTCGTCGGCCAACACACCGACACTCCCCCGCCCACCGCTCGAGACGAGCCACCGCCACGCCCAGTCGAGCCGGGCATCGACCGGAGGGGACGCCGCCAGCCGGGCCGCGAGGACCCGGTCGAGCAGGGCGAACCGCTCCGGCCAGCCGGGCGTCTCTGCGAGCCGGCCACGCAGCCGATCCAGCCAATGGCCCGGGAGCTGCCCGACACCGACGGCCCGGTTGGTCAGCTCACTCAGCGGCAGGCCGAGCAGCCGCCTGGCGGTCAGTGGGGCGAGCAGCAGCTCGACGCCCTCCCCCACACCCACGGTGCGCGTGGTGCACCAGCCGTCGAAGGTGCCGGCCACGAACGAGTCGACCCTCGTGACGCCGCGCTGCGCGCTGCGCGGGTCGGTCACGTCCAGCGGAGCGCCCCACCCCAGGATCAGCACCACGAAGACGCCCGCCGACTCGCGGCGCACCAGCGGGACGTCCGCCCGTTGCCGGTAGCCGACGTACCGGTCGACGAACGGACGCAGGCTGACCTCGGGCACGCCGAGGACGAACTCGTCGACCGGTGCCACCGCAGTCAACCCCGCCCGCCCTTCCCGCGATCCGGCCGGCCGCGCTCCCGGGGAGCGCTGATGGCCGGCCGGATGGGTGTCACTTCACGCCGGCGGCGTCCATGCCGCGCAGCTCCTTCTTCAGGTCGGAAACCTCGTCGCGGATCCGAGCCGCCAGCTCGAACTGCAACTCGCGGGCGGCGGCCAGCATCTGGTCGTTGAGCTCCTGGATGAGCTGGGCCAGGTCGGCGCGGGCCATCCCCTCCCGTGACGGGGTGGCGGCGGCGGACCGGCTCCGGCTGCGGGTCTCCTTGACCGGTGCCTTGCCTCGCGACAGCTGACGCACCGCGCCCCCGACGCGGGAGTTCTCGGTGTCCTCCGCCTCGCGGTAGATGTCGTCCAGGATGTCGTGGATCTTCTTACGCAACGGCTCCGGGCTGATCCCGTGCGCCTCGTTGTGCGCGATCTGCTTGGCCCGACGCCGGTCGGTCTCGTCGATCGCCGCCGCCATCGACGGGGTGATCTTGTCGGCATACATGTGCACCTGACCGGACACGTTACGGGCGGCCCGGCCGATGGTCTGGATCAACGACCGGCCGCTGCGCAGGAAGCCCTCCTTGTCGGCGTCGAGGATCGCCACCAGCGACACCTCGGGAAGGTCCAGACCCTCGCGGAGGAGGTTGATGCCGACCAGCACGTCGTAGTCGCCCTTGCGCAGCTCACGCAGCAGCTCCACCCGGCGCAACGTGTCGACCTCCGAGTGCAGGTAGCGCACCCGGATGCCGTTCTCCAGGAGGTAGTCGGACAGGTCCTCGGCCATCTTCTTGGTCAGAGTGGTGACCAGCACCCGCTCGTCGCGGTCGGTCCGTAGCTTGATCTCGTGCATCAGGTCGTCGATCTGGCCCTTGGTCGGCTTGATCACGACCTGCGGGTCGACCAGACCGGTCGGCCGGATGACCTGCTCGACGAACTCGCCCTGGGCCTGCTCCATCTCCCAGGTGCCGGGGGTCGCGGACAGGTAGACCATCTGGCCGACCCGCTCCAGGAACTCGTCGAAGCGCAGCGGCCGGTTGTCGGCCGCGCTGGGCAGCCGGAAGCCGTGGTCGATGAGCATCCGCTTGCGGGACGCGTCGCCCTCGTACATGCCGCCGATCTGCGGGATGGTCACGTGCGACTCGTCGACCACGGTGAGGAAGTCGTCGGGGAAGTAGTCGAGCAGGGCGTGCGGCGGGCTGCCGGGCAGCCGCCCGTCCATGTGCATCGAGTAGTTCTCGATGCCGGAGCAGAAGCCCACCTGCCGCATCATCTCGATGTCGTAGGTGGTGCGCATCCGCAGCCGCTGCGCCTCCAGCAGCTTGCCCTGGCGCTCCAGCTCGGCGAGGCGCTCGGCCAGCTCCACCTCGATGTCACGGATCGCCCGCTCCATCCGCTCGGGACCGGCCGCGTAGTGCGTGGCGGGGAAGATCACCAGCTGGTCGACCTCGCGGACCACGTCACCGGTCAACGGGTTGAGGTAGTAGAGCTTCTCCACCTCGTCACCGAACAGCTCGATGCGGACGGCCAGCTCCTCGTACGCGGGGATGATCTCCAGCGTGTCACCGCGGACCCGGAAGGTGCCCCGCTGGAAGGCCATGTCGTTGCGGGTGTACTGGATGTCGACCAGCCGGCGCAGCAACTGGTCGCGGTCGAGCTCCTGCCCGGTCTGCACCCGGACCGCCCGGTTGAGGTATTCCTCCGGGGTGCCCAGGCCGTAGATCGCCGAGACGGTCGCCACCACGATCACGTCGCGGCGGGTGAGCAGCGACATCGTCGCCGAGTGCCGCAGACGCTCGACCTCCTCGTTGATCGAGGAGTCCTTCTCGATGTAGGTGTCGGTCTGCGGGATGTAGGCCTCAGGCTGGTAGTAGTCGTAGTACGAGACGAAGTATTCGACAGCGTTGTGCGGCAGCAGCTCGCTGAACTCCTTGGCGAGCTGCGCGCAGAGCGTCTTGTTCGGGGCGAGCACCAGGGTCGGGCGTTGCAGCCGCTCGATCAGCCACGCGGTGGTGGCACTCTTGCCGGTGCCGGTCGCGCCGAGCAGCACGGTGTTGCGGTCGCCGCGCCGAACCCGACGGGCAAGCTCGTCGATGGCCGCCGGTTGGTCGCCGGCCGGCTGGAAGTCACTGACGACCTGGAAGCGGTTGTCGAGCCGGGGAATGTCGAGCGCCATACCGTCAACGGTACGCCGGGGGTCCGACAGGAACGGCCGTCACGCCAGGTACGTGATCAGCTTCAATATTCCCATTGTGTGGCCCATGTCACCGGGACTACCCTCTTCATGTAGGCCGCTCGCGGCGGCCGACCGGGCAGGTGGCCAGGCCGTCACATCACGGCCGGTCGCCCCCGGCACTGCGGTCGCAGCACCCGGCTCGCCCGGCGTGCGCACCCGTGTGGTCGCGCTCGAGGCGCAGACCGGCCGCCGCGAGCGCCCCTGCTCGTCACCCCGACGCCTCCCCGCCCGTTTCATCTCCGTGGACACCTCTCCGACCCCGGCACCCGACGCCACTCCCCGCGGCACACCCCGGCCGGACGTCACCACCGCCGGACGGCCCAGCTCCCCCAAGATCGGGCGGTCAGGCAACGGGCGGCACCGCTCCGGCACCGCCTCCGAGACCACCCGGAGCACGGACACCGGCGTCGGATCGACCACCGGCCGGCCCACCGGCGCCCGCCGAGCCGCCACCGACCGCGACGCCGACGCCGCAGCCAGGGCCAGCCGACCTGCAAACGCCCGATCGGGCAGCCCAGGGCTGCCCACCGCCGCTCTGCGAACCGCCAGGGGTCGGGAGCCCAAGAAGAACCGGACCACCACGGGCCAGGTGCCCGAGAAGACCCGGACCACCACCGGCCAGGGCCCCACGCAGAACCGGGGCACCACCGGGCGAGGTCCCGGGACAACCGGGACGACCACCCGCCGCGAGGCCGCTGCCGAACCCCCCACCGACACTGCGGACGCCACCGGCCCGGCCCCGGTCAGCCGCCGCAGACGTACCCTGCTGCTGTTGCTCGCCCTGACCGCCGCGACGTCCGCGACGGCGCTGGTGCTCGGGTTGTTGAGCTGGGCCCCCGACCCGCCCGAGCCGACCCGGCCGCTGACCCTCGCGGAGGGCGAGCGGCTGGCCGCCGTGCGGGTCACCAACCTCCGGGACCTGCGCGCCGGAGTCCGCGTCACCGCCGGCGCCGACGCCGCCCGGATCGAACTGGTGGGCTGGGTGGACTGGTCGCGGTCACTGGTCTACCTCGACGTGGGTGGGCCGGGTGCGGGCGCCGAACGCGGGCTGGTGCAGCGGGTCGGCCCGGTCCTGGTCATCCGGCCCGACCCGGCGGCAGTGCCCACTCCCGCCGCGCCGCCCCTGCTGCCTCCGGCGGACCGTTGGCGGCTGCACCGCCTGGCACCCGGGACGAACCTGGCACCCGTCCTAGACCTGCTCCTCGGCCTCGCCGCCGACCGCCCGGACCAGACTCAGGCGGTGACCGGCAGCGGTGCGCGGTGGATCGCTCAGGACACCGTGGCGGCCGGCCCGGTGGACGTCCTTGAGGCGCCGCTGCCGGCCGGGCCGCCACGCCGCAGCCCGGCACTCGTCAGCACCGCGGCACCCACGCCGAGCGCCGGGTCGGCGAGCTCCGAGCCGGACGGGCAGACCCGGTTCTGGCTCGACCAGGACGCCCGACTGCACAAGCTGGTGACCCGGTTGCCCGGCGTCGGCCCGGTCACGATGATCCTCAACCGGGCGGACCGGCCGACGCTGCGTCCGGTGGACGCACTCGGCGGCCGGCCCGGCCTGCCCCGCGCGTTGACCGACGCCGAGCGGCGTCGACTGGACCGGTTGCCGGCCCGGCTCCGAGCCCAGCGCGGTGCGACGATGACGCTGACCGCGCCCGTGGGCACGGACACGAACCTGCGGGGCGCCGGCTGGGTGAGCTGGACCACGGGTACCGCGTACCTCGCGGTTGCCGACCTGGGCGTGCCGGACCGTCGGACCCTGCTGCGGCGCGACACCGCCGGTCTGGCCCGGGCGGATCTGCCGGCCGCCGCCGCTGGTGGCGGCACCGCGGAAGCGCCCGACCGGCCACCGCTGCCGCCCCCGGCCGGGCCCTGGCGGGCCCAGCGGTCCGGCGGCGACGACCTGAACGTGCTGGTCGAGGCCGCGGTGGCCGCCGGGTCGGTCGGGCCACCAGGAACGGCCGTCCGGGTACGCGAGGACGTCACCGCCGGACGCACCGTGGACGTCGTCGAGGTGGGCCCGGCCGACGCGCGGCTGCGTTACTGGATCGACCGCGACGGGTCGCTACGCCGGCTGGAGCTGCACACCGACGCCAACGCGTGGGCCCAACTGGACCTCCAGCCCGCCGTGGTGCCCCGACTGACCCCGACACCCCGCCCGGCCGCCAAGCCCCGACCCACGACGCCTCGGCCCCGCTGACCGTTGACGCTCAGGGACGCCAGCCGGTCTGCTCGGCCCACTGCTCGGCCCGCAGATACTCCTCGTCGAACCACGGGTCGCGGGCCGTGCCCGAATCGCCAGCCTCCGGTGCGGCGTCGACCAGGTCCCTCTTGAGCAGCAGGTAAGCGGCCCGCTGATCCGGGTCGGCCCGCAGGTGGTCGCGCATCAGCAGCGCGTACCGCCAACCCGGCGAGCCGGCCACCCGCACGTGCAGGCGAACCGGGCGGGCCGGGTCCGCGCTGCCGTGCAACCTCTTCTCCCACCGACCGCTGCCGGCCGGACGAGGGACGTCCCACCAGTGCCCCGGCACCCGGGGGAACCCGGCGTGCGCCAGCCGGTCGACCAGCGCCCCGTCGGCGTCGGCGAGGCTGCGCACGGCCACCTGCACGTCGATGACGTCCTGGGCGGCGAGGCCGGGCAACGCGGTCGAGCCGATGTGGTCGATCCGCAGGGCGTCCGAGCCGAGCGTGTGCCGGATCCGGGCGGCCAGCCGCTCGTACTGCTCCGGCCAGCTCGCGTCGGTCCCCGCCGGGTCGACCCGGTCCGGCAGGACCACCCGCCGCTCGCGCAGATTGTCCTCGTAGGGCACCAGCCGGTGCCGCCAGAGCTCGTCGACGGCGTCGTGCAGATCCGCCAGGCTGCCGTCGTTGGTCAGCACCACGTCCGCGGCCGCCCGTCGGCGGGCGTCGTCGGCCTGGGCGGCGATCCGCCGCTCCGCCTCCGCGCGACCCATCCCCCGATCCCGCGCCAGCCGCTCCAGTCGGGTCGTCACGGCCGTCTGCACCACGATCACCAGGTGGTACGTGGGCGCGAGACCCACCTCGACCAGCAGTGGTACGTCGTTGACGACGATCGCGCCGGGTGCCGCCGCGGCGGCCAGCTCCGCGGTACGGGCCCGAACCCGGGGGTGCGTGATCGACTCCAACCGACGGCGGGCCTTCTCGTCGGCGAACACCACAGCGCCCAGCGCAACACGGTCCAGCGCACCATCGTCGCCCAGCACCGCGTCGGAGAAGGCCGCAACGATGTCGGCCAGTCCCTCCGTGCCCGGCGCCACGACCTCCCGGGCCACCTGGTCGGCGTCGATCAGCACCGCGCCCCGCTCGACCAGCCGCGCGGCGACCGCGCTCTTTCCCGACCCGATCCCGCCGGTCAACCCCACTCTCAGCACCCGACCAGTCAACCGGATCCCCGAGCCCGCCGCCAAACCCACCGCCATCGTCCCGAACGACCCGGCCCGAACGACCGAGGCGCGCGCACGATCGTGCTCGAACCCCGACCGACCCGGCCCGAACGGCCGAGGCACGCAGCCTGGACGGGCCGACCCGGGCAGGCTCGGCTCGGCCCGGCTGGCCACTCGCAAGATCGTGCTCGAACCAGGTTCTAGTGGTGTCCCGGCGACTCGGAGGCCCCTATCTCCAGGATCGAGCGCGATCTTGCGCGGTCATGGGGGCGGTTGATCTTGCGGGGCTGGCTGGCTGGCTGGCTGGCTGGCTGGCTGGCTGGCTGGCTGGCTGGGCAGCGTGCCACGCGAGAGGCCTCCGGCTGCTCCCACGGCGAGAGGGCCTCACCCACGGCGAGGGCCCCGCCCCCAGCGATCCGAAGATCGCGGGGACGGGGCCCGTCGTCGTTCAGTGGGTCACTTACCGCCGGCGAGCTTCTCCCGCAGTGCGGCGAGCGCCTCGTCGGTGGCCAGCGTGCCGGCCGGCTCCTCGGCCTGCCGGCTCGGGGCCGGGCTGGACGAGGAGGTGGTGCCACCGCCGCCACCGGCAGCGGCCGGGACGACCGGAGTCGGGTTGGCAGCGGCCTCGGCGTCGGCGGCCCGAGAGGTCTGCACCTGCTTGGTGTGGGCCTCCCAGCGCAGACGAGCCTCGGCGTACTGGTTCTCCCAGGTCTCGCGCTGCTTGTCGTACCCCTCGAGCCACTCGCCCGTCTCCGGGTCGAAGCCCTCCGGGTAGATGTAGTTGCCCTCGGTGTCGTACGTCGCGGCCATGCCGTAGAGGGTCGGGTCGAAGTGCTCCTCGCCCTCGACGAAGCCCTCGTTGGCCTGCTTGAGCGACAGCGAGATCCGGCGGCGCTCCAGGTCGATGTCGATGACCTTGACCATGACCTCGGAGCCGACCTGGACGACCTGCTCCGGGATCTCCACGTGGCGCTCGGCCAGCTCGGAGATGTGGACCAGGCCCTCGATGCCGTCATCGACGCGGACGAACGCACCGAACGGAACCAGCTTGGTGACCTTACCCGGCACGATCTGCTGGATCGCGTGGGTGCGGGCGAACTGCCGCCACGGGTCCTCCTGGGTCGCCTTCAGCGACAGCGAGACCCGCTCGCGGTCCAGGTCGACGTCCAGGACCTCGACCTCGACCTCCTGGCCCACCTCGACAACCTCGGACGGGTGGTCGATGTGCTTCCAGGACAGCTCGGAGACGTGCACCAGACCGTCGACGCCGCCGAGGTCCACGAAGGCGCCGAAGTTGACGATCGAGGACACGACGCCCTTGCGGACCTGGCCCTTCTGCAGCTTGTTGAGGAACTCGGTGCGCACCTCGGACTGCGTCTGCTCCAGCCAGGCCCGGCGGGACAGGACCACGTTGTTGCGGTTCTTGTCCAGCTCGATGATCTTGGCCTCGAGCTCACGCCCGACGTACGGCTGCAGGTCGCGCACACGACGCATCTCGACCAGGGACGCGGGCAGGAAGCCCCGCAGCCCGATGTCGAGGATGAGGCCGCCCTTGACCACCTCGATGACCGAACCGCGGACGACGCCGTCCTCGTCCTTGATCTTCTCGATCGTGCCCCAGGCCCGCTCGTACTGTGCCCGCTTCTTGGAGAGGATCAGACGACCCTCCTTGTCCTCCTTCTGGAGGACCAGGGCCTCGATGTGGTCGCCAACCGTCACAACCTCGGCGGGGTCCACGTCGTGCTTGATCGACAACTCCCGAGAGGGGATGACACCCTCGGTCTTGTAGCCGATGTCGAGCAGGACCTCGTCCCGATCGACCTTGACGACGGTTCCTTCGACAATGTCGCCGTCGTTGAAGTACTTGATGGTCTCGTCGATCGCGGCGAGGAATGCCTCCTCGGAACCGAGATCGTCGTGGGTGACCCGGGTGGCGCTCGAGGGGGCCTCGATGCTGCTCGTCATGTGGGCGGTTGCTCCGGTCGGTGGGTTGTCACAGCAGGCTGGTGTGTCGCAGTGACCTGTTCGCGCCAGCGGATCCGCCGCCGGGCACACCGAACGATCGCCTAGTGAGGATCATGATGTGGCTCCGACGACCGCGTACCTGCTCCCTGCCGAGGCAACGCGATCCGCGAGCGCATCGTCTAGCCTACCGTGCGCATTACCACAGCGTGCAAGCCCTCCCGGCTTCTCTGCGTGCGGTGACCTGCGAAAGGCGAACAATCGCCCGTAAACGGCCTCTGCTGTCTCGTGCGTCACAGCAGCCCCAGTCGTCGCAGCTTCCAGCGACCATGTGGTCCGCGTGATCGACTCGGTTTCCTGAATATCGGCGTGTCCCACCGGCCCGGACACCGCGACTTTACGGAAATCGAGTCGATCAGGCGTCACCGCGCGAGGAGTCGCAGGATCTCGGACGCGCCGCCGCACCGAACGGGGCGGATGGGGCCTAGCGTGAGCGCCGTGGATGACGACAGCCGGGTCACCCGGCGCCGGGTGGGTGACGCCGAGGCCCGGCGGGCCAACCGCGGCTGGTGGGACACCGACGCCGACGACTACCAGGCCGAGCACGGCGCGTTCCTCGGCGACGTGGACTTCGTCTGGTGTCCGGAAGGGCTGCGCGAGGCCGACGCCCGGCTGCTGGGTGACCTGTCCGGGCGGCGGGTGCTGGAGGTTGGTTGCGGCGCGGCGGCCGCTGCCCGCTGGCTCGCCACCCAGGGCGCCCGGCCGGTCGCCTTCGACCTGTCCGCCGGCATGTTGCGGCACGCCGCCAAGGCGGCCGACGACACCGGGGTACGCGTACCGCTGGTTCAGGCCGACGCCCTCGCCCTGCCGTTCGCCGACCGGTCGTTCGACCTCGCCTGCACCGCGTTCGGGGCGATCCCGTTCGTGGACGACTCGGCGGCCCTGCACGCCGAGGTGCACCGGGTGCTGCGCCCCGGGGGGCGGTGGGTGTTCTCGGTGACCCACCCGATGCGCTGGATCTTCCTCGACGACCCGGGTGAGGGCGGCCTGACGGCCGTCCACTCCTACTTCGACCGCTCCCCCTACGTGGAGCAGGACGAGTCCGGCGTGGCCACCTACGTCGAGCAGCACCGCACCCTCGGCGACCGGATCCGTGAGCTGGTCGGCGCCGGGTTCCGACTGCTGGACCTGGTGGAGCCGGAGTGGCCGGAGGGGCACGAGGGGATCTGGGGGCAGTGGAGCCCGCTGCGCGGTCGGCTCTTCCCCGGTACCGCCATCTTCGTCACCGAGAAGCCCGCCGACTGACCGTGCCGGCCGGTCGTTTCGCCCCACCCGTGTCGGGTAGCCGAGGACCATGGCCGAACAGAGATTCCACCAGGGCGACCATGTCTCCTGGTCGGCCCACGGCAGCCGCGCGTACGGCGTGGTGCAGGGCACGATCACCGAGCGGACGCGGATCCGCGGACGGGCCGTGAACGCGGCCCCCGACGACCCGCAGTACCGGGTCCGCAGTGACGGAACGGGCCGCGACGTGGCCCACCGCCCCGAGGCGCTGCGTCATGAGCAGAGCTGACGACCCGGGCCGGGACACCTACCGGGAGTTCACCGAGGCGGTGAACATGAAGCCCGGCGAGCTGTCCACGTGGCTCGAAACCGACGAGTCGAAGCAGGTCGGCTGGCACAAGGGCGGCCGTTCGGGCGGCGGCGAGTCCGTCGGCCACGAGTCCGGCCGGAAGATCATCAACCTGTTGCGTCGCAAACGCGGCGACCTGTCCGAGGGCGACTACAAGCACATGCGCAAGGTGGTCGGCTACGTCCGACGGCACATGGCGCAACGCCCGTCCGGCAACGTCCGCGACACCAAGTGGCGCTGGTCCCTGATGAACTGGGGCCACGACCCCCTGAAGTAGCCCGTGAGCCCGCCCCACCACGTCACTCCACGGCAGGATCCGCGCAACTTCGGCGAAGTTGGTGCCTCAGAACCCAGCGACCCAGCACTTTCCCCGAAGTTGCGCAGATCTTGGGCCCGCGTCGGCGCACGGCGACGGACGCGGCGCGACCTGGCGATCAAGAAGGCGGCGCGCAGCGGCGGGCGCGACGCGGAGCCGGCGACCAGGCGTCGGTAAACGGCGGCGTGAGCAGCGCGGACCTGGCGATCACGGGCAGCCTTTCACCGCGCCGAGCAGGACCGACCGCAGAGACTCGTCGGGGTTCCGGGGCAGCCCGACCCGCGCAGGGATCAAGCCTGACCGCCCGGAGCGGGTCGGGCTGCCCCGGAACCCCCAACCGCGACCAACCCAGGAACCCCGACCGCGCCGAAGCCCGGAACCCCAGCCGCGACCAAGCCCAGAACCCGACCGCGACCGCCAAAGGCTCAGTGGTCGGCGCTGTTCCAGTCCCGTCCCTCGCCCACGGACACCTCCAACGGCACCGACAGCGGGTACGCCCCGCCCATCTCGTGCCGGACCAGCGCCTCCAGAGCCTCCCGCTCACCGGGGGCCACCTCGAAGACCAGCTCGTCGTGCACCTGCAGCAGCATCCGCGAGCGCAGCCCGGCCTCGCGCAGCGCGGTGTCGACGTGCAGCATCGCCACCTTGATGATGTCGGCCGCGGAACCCTGGATCGGGGCGTTGAGCGCCATCCGCTCGGCGATGTCACGGCGCTGCCGGTTGTCGCTGACCAGGTCGGGCAGGTAGCGGCGGCGACCCAGGATGGTGGAGGTGTAGCCGTCCTGGCGGGCCCGGGCGACCACCTGGTGCAGGTAGTCGCGCACCCCGCCGAACCCGGCGAAGTAGTTCTCCATCAGCCCACGCGCTTCCTCGGTGTTGATCCCAAGCTGCTGGGACAGCCCGAAGGCGCTCAGCCCGTACGCCAGGCCGTAGTTCATTGCCTTGATCTTGCGGCGTTGGTCGGGGGTGACCTGGTCGAGCGGCACCCCGAAGACCGATGAGGCGGTGGCGGCGTGGAAGTCGGCGCCGGAGTTGAAGGCGTCGATCAGTGCGTCGTCCGACGACAGGTGCGCCATGATGCGCATCTCGATCTGGCTGTAGTCGGCGGTGAGCAGGCACTCGTAGCCCTCCCCCACCACGAAGGCCCGCCGGATCCGCCGGCCCTCCTCGGTGCGGATCGGGATGTTCTGCAGGTTGGGCTCGGTGGACGAGAGTCGACCGGTGGCCGCCACCGTCTGGTTGAAGGTGGTGTGGATCCGGCCGTCGTCGGAGACCGACTTGAGCAGACCGTCCACCGTCGACTTGAGCTTGGCGACGTCGCGGTGGCGCAGCAGGTGGGCCAGCACGGGGTGGGGCTGCTGCGCGTAGAGCCACTGCAGGGCGTCGGCGTCGGTGGTGTAACCCGTCTTGATCTTCTTGGTCTTCGGAAGGCCCAGCTCGGTGAAGAGGATCTCCTGCAACTGCTTGGGCGAGCCGAGGTTGAACTCCCGGCCCACCGCCTCGTACGCGCCCTGAGCGGCGGCCTTCACCTCGGCGGCGAAGTGCGCCTCCAACTCGGACAGATAGTGCGTGTCGGCGGCGATGCCGGTGCTCTCCATGCCGGCCAGCACCCGCATCAGCGGCAGCTCGACCCCGGCCATCAGCCGGGCGGACTGCTCGCCGTCGCGGGACAGCTCGGTGTCGATCGCATCGGCCAGGTCGAGGGTGGCCCGGGCCTGGAGCATCAGGTTCTGCTCGACCACACCCTCGTCGCCCAGCCCGTCGAGGGTGAGCTGACCGGACTCCGGGACGTCGACGCGCAGCTCCCGGTGCAGGTAGCGCAGCGCCAGGTCGGTCAGGTCGTAGGACCGCTGGTCGGGGCGGGCCAGGTACGCGGCGATCTGGGTGTCGCGGACGATGCCGGCGAGCTGCCAGCCGTGCGCGGCGCAGGCCAGCACGGCCGGCTTGCTGTCGTGCAGCACCTTGGGTCGCTGCGCGTCGGCCAACCACCCGGCCAGGGCGCCCTCGTCGGTCGGGTCGAGCCCCGCGGGGTCGACCCAGGCGGCCGCGCCGCCGGCGGTGGCCAGCGCGAGGCCGGTGATCGAGGCGGTGTGCCGGCGGTTGGGGCCGGTGTCGAGTTTGACCGCCAACCCGACCGGGGTGCCGGTGGGCGCGTGCGTGGTCAGCCAGCCGGCCAACGCGCCGGGCTCGGTGAGCACCTCGCCGGTGAGGTCGAACCCGGACTCGGCCTCCGGCTCGACGGCCTCCAGGTACTGGTAGAGGCGGTCGCGCAGGATGCGGAACTCCAGGGTGTCGAAGACCTGGTGCACCGCCTCCCGGTCCCAACCGGTCCACCGGGCGTCCTCCGGGCGCAGCGGCAGCTCCAGGTCGGAGACCAGGCAGTTGATCTCGTAGTTGCGAATCACGTCGGCGAGCCGCTCGCGCAGGCTGTCGCCGGCCTTGCCCTTGATCTCGTCGGCGCGGGCGATAACGCCCTCCACGCCGCCGTACGTGGTGATCCACTTGGCGGCGGTCTTCGGGCCGACGCCGGGGATGCCGGGCAGGTTGTCGCTGGTCTCGCCGACGAGCGCGGCGAGGTCCCGGTACTGCTGGGGCGGAACGCCGTACTTCGCCTCGATCGCCGCCGGGTCCATCCGGGCCAGGTCGGAGACACCCTTGCGCGGGTAGAGGACGGTGATCTGGTCGTCGACCAGCTGGAACGCGTCCCGGTCGCCGCTGCTGATCAGCACCGTCATGCCCTGGTCGCGGGCCTGGCAGGCGAGCGTGGCGATGACGTCGTCGGCCTCGAAGCCCTCCTTTTCCACCACCGGGATCTGGAGCGCGGCCAGGACCTCCTTGACCAGGCTGACCTGACCCTTGAAGTCGGTCGGGGTCTCGCTGCGGCCGGCCTTGTACTCCGCGTACTTGTCGGTGCGGAAGGAATGGCGGGAGACGTCGAAGGCGACGACGATGTGGGTGGGCTGCTCGTCGCGCAGCACGTTGATCAGCATCGAGGTGAAGCCGTAGACCGCGTTGGTCGGCTGACCCGTCGTGGTGGAGAAGTTTTCCACAGGTAGGGCGAAGAAAGCCCGGTATGCCATGGAATGTCCGTCGACGAGGAGCAGGCGCGGCGTCGTAGCTGTCACGGCAGCGACTCTAGTCCGTCGCACCGACATCCCTGGCCGGCGGCACCGGGTGACACGACGCCGGAACGGCGGCCGGCCCGAACGCCGACGGCCGGCCACCCCGCGCAGGGGTGACCGGCCGTCGCTCGGGTGGCTCAGGCCACGCCGAGGTACGCCTCCTTGACCGACGGATCGTGCAGCAGGTCCTGACCGGACCCCTCCTTCACGATCCGACCGGTCTCCAGCACGTAGCCGCGGTGTGCCCGCGACAACGCCTGCTGGGCGTTCTGCTCCACCAGCAGAATGGTGGTGCCCTGCTGGTTGATCTCCGTGATGATGTCGAAGATCTGCCGGATCACCAGCGGGGCCAGACCCATCGACGGCTCGTCGAGCAGCAGCAGCTTCGGACGGCTCATCAACGCCCGGCCGACCGCGAGCATCTGCTGCTCGCCGCCGGAGAGCGTGCCGCCGGCCTGCTTGCGCCGCTCGGCCAGCCGCGGGAAGAGGGTCAGCACCCGCTCCAGGTCGGCGGCGATGCCGGCGGAGTCCCGCCGGGTGTACGCCCCCATGTCCAGGTTCTCCATCACCGTCATACCCGGGAAGATCTGCCGCCCCTCCGGCGACTGACACAGCCCCCGGACCACCCGCAGGTCGGCCCGGAGCTTGCTGATGTCCTCACCATTGAAGGTGATCTTCCCGTTGGCGAGCGACCGGGTCCCGGAGATGGCCCGCATCGTGGTGGTCTTACCGGCGCCGTTCGCACCGATCAGGGCCACCACCTCACCCTCGTTCACGGTGAGGCTGATGCCGTGCAGCGCCTCGATCCGGCCGTACGCGACGGCGACGTTCTCGAGCTCAAGCAGCGTCATCGGCTGGCTCCCCCAGGTATGCGGCGATCACCTTCGGATCGCGGCTGACCTCCGCGGGCGCACCCTCGGCGATCTTGCGGCCGAACTCCAGCACCACGATCCGATCGGTGACACCCATGACGAGCCGCATGTCGTGCTCGATGAGCAGCACGGTCAGGCCCATGTCCCGGATCTTGCGGATCAGGGTGAGGAGTTCCTCCTTCTCCGCCGGGTTGAAGCCGGCGGCCGGCTCGTCCAGGCAGATCAGCTTCGGCTCGGTGGCCAGCGCGCGGGCGATCTCCAACCGGCGCTGGTAGCCGTACGGCAGGTTGCGCGCCTCGTCGTTGGCCCGGTCGGCGATACCGACGAACCGCAACAGCTCCAGCGCCTTGGCCTCGGCTGCCCGCTCCTCCAGGATGTGCCGGGACAGCCCGAACGTCTTGGCGAACGTGCGACGCGTCTCCTGCCACGTCCGCTGGATGCCCGCCTCAGCGGTCACCTGCGGCAACTCGTGCGGCTTCGGCTTCTTCCGGGGCACCCGGAAGAGCGCTCCGGGCACGCTGGTCTTGTGCCGGGAGTCGGTGCCGACCATGACGTTCTCCAGTGCCGTCATCTCCGGGAAGAGACGGATGTTCTGGAACGTACGGGAGATGCCCAGCTGGCTGATCTGGTGCGGCTTGCGGCCGGTCACCTGCTGGCCCTGGAACCGGACCGCTCCGGAGGTCGGCTTGTAGACCCCCGTCATCACGTTGAAGCTGGTGGTCTTACCGGCGCCGTTGGGCCCGATGAGACCGAGGATCTCGCCCTCGTAGATCTTGAAATTGATCTTGTCGAGGGCCACCACGCCGCCGAAGCGGAGCGTGACGTCGTCGACTTCGAGCAGTACCGACCGGGGCCCCGGCTGGGCCGGGATCTTCGGCGCGGACGTGCTGGTGGTCTGGTCAGACATGAGCAGGCGCCTCCTCTGCCTCCGCCGCGCGGTCCTTCAACTCACGGGCCCGCCGCCGGCTGGGGATCAGGCCCTGCGGACGCAGGATCATCACCAGCACCATGGCCAACCCGAAGACCAGCCACCGGTAGTCGGCGAAGTCGCGGAACCGCTCCGGCAGGTACGCCAGCAGGACCGCACCGAGCGAAACGCCGATCATGTTGCCGGAACCGCCGACCACGACCATGGCGACGAAGAGGATCGAGAGGTTCGCGTTGAACTGGGTCGGGTCGATGAACGCGTTACGGCTGCCGAAGAGGAAACCCGACAGGCCGCCGAGCGCCGCGCCCATGGCGAACGCCCACAGCTTGAACTTGAACGGGTACACGCCCATCACCGCGGCGGCGTCCTCGTCCTCACGAACCGCGAGCCAGGCGCGACCGACCCGGCTGTGCTCCAGCCGACGGACCAGGATCACCATCAGCAGGACGAAGGTGATCGCCAGCCAGTACCAGGGTTTCGCGTCGATCAGACCGAAGACCTTGTTGTCCGCCGACGGCGGACCCTCCGGACCCGGAATGGCCGAGATACCGACCGGACCGTTGGTGACGCCGGTGGCGTTGCGGGCGACGATGCGGATGATCTCACCGAAGCCGAGCGTCACGATGGCCAGGTAGTCACCGCGCAACCGAAGCGTCGGCCAACCCAGCAGCACACCGGAGATCATCGTCAGCACGATCGCGAGCAGGAGGCAGATCCCCCAGGTCACCGCCCAGGTCGGCGGCAGGTTGAACTCCTGCTGGATCCACTTGACGACCGGCGAGTTCACCGAGCCGAAGAGCGCCACGCTGTACGCGCCGATGGCGAAGAAGCCGATGTAGCCGAGGTCGAGCAGGCCGGCGAGGCCGACCACCACGTTCAGACCGATCGCGACAAGCACGTAGATGGCGCAGATGAAGAGCACGCCCGCCCAGTTGTTGCCGCCCTCGATCGAGTCGGTACGCAGGTTGTTCAGACCGGGGATCATGAGACCGCCGGGCAGCTTGCCCAGGTACGGCAGGTGGTAGACGAAGACGAGCAGAGCCACCACACCGATGGCCTTCTGCCACTTCGGCAGGGCCCCCCAACGGTCGCCGACCGAGGTCAACAAACTGACCCGGCGGCGGTCTGCGGAGCGAATCTTGTCGATCATGCGCGGGCCCTCCCGAGCGACTCACCCAACAGGCCGGTGGGCCGGAACATCAGCACCACGATCAGCACCACGAAGGCGATGACGTCCTCCCAGTTGGACGCGAAGAGCGTCGCGCCGTAGACCTCGACGATGCCGAGGAAGAGGCCACCCAGCAGCGCACCGCGCAGGTTGCCGATGCCGCCGAGCACCGCTGCGGTGAACGCCTTCAGACCGAGCACGAAGCCGATGCTGTTCTGCGTGAAGCCGAACCGCATGCTCCACAACAACGCGGCGGCGCCGGCCATGATGCCTCCGAGCACGAAGATCAGCATGATCACGCGCTCCTGGTTGACGCCCATCAGCGCGGCGGTTTCCGGGTTCTGGGCCACGGCCCGCACACCCCGGCCGTACCGGGTGCGGTTGATGAACCAGTCCAGCACCGCCATCATGGCCACGGCCGCGACGAAGACGATGAGCTGGATGTTCGTGATCGCCGTGTTGCCGACGGTGAAGAGGGTCTCCTGCTGGATGATCGTCGGCATACCGACGATCTGCCGCGGCCGGCCGAACACATCCGGCAACGCGCCACCGAGCAGCTTGGGCAGGACCTGCCCGAACAGCTCCACGAAGACCAGCGACAGACCGATCGCAGTGATCAGGAAGATCAGCGGCGGCGCGTTCTTGCGCCGCAGCGGCCGGTACGCGATCCGTTCGAGCGCCAGGGCCGTGCCGCCGGAGGCGACCGCCGCGACGATCAGACCGAGCACCAGGAAGAGGATCGCCTGGCCGATGGGCGGGTTATTTTGCACCCCGAGCTGGTTCCAGAGGATCAGCACCGCGAAGGTACCGACCATGAACACTTCGGAGTGCGCGAAGTTGATCAGGCGAAGGACGCCGTAGACGAGGGTGTAGCCAAGGGCGATCAGGGCATAGATGGCGCCCTTGGACAGGCCATCGACCGTGTGCTGGCCGAGATGGCCGATCAGTTCATCGAAATGCACCGGGGGTCTCCTTGAATCGAGTGCGGCCGGGGTGAGACACCCCGGCCGCACTCCATTGCGTGGGGCGTCAGCTGAGCTTGAGCTCCTGCAGCGCCTCGATGGCCTCGCCCTTGATCTGGTAGGCCCAGATGACGACCTTCGTCGGGTCGACGTCACCCTTGGCGTCGAACTTGATGTACTTCGACACACCCTGCTTGTCGTACGACTTCACGAACGCCAGGATGTCCGCCCGGGTCTTCTTGCCAGCCTTGAAGGCGTCCAGGTAGATGGTGGCGCCGTCGAAGCCCTCAGCACCGTAGGAGCCCGGCGGGATGCCGAACTTCTTCTGGTAGTCGGCGGAGAAGGTGCCGCCGGCCTTGTCGGCCGGGAGGCACGGGCAGGTGATGATCGCGCCCTCGGCGCCACCGGAGGCACCCTTCGGGAACGCGGTGTCGTAGAGACCGTCCGGGCCGACGAACTTGGCCTGGACACCGGCGGCACGCATCTGCTTCACCAGCGGAGCGGCCTCACGGGTGTAGCCGCCGTAGAAGACGAAGTCCGCCTGAGCGGCCTTGATCTTGGATACGGTGGCGTCGAACTGCGTCTGCCGCTCCTGGATCTTGTCCTTGTTGACGACCAGCGGGCCGAGCTGCTTGCCCAGCTCGTCGGTGATGCCGGCGCCGTAGGCGCTGGCGTCGTCGACCATGAAGACCTTCTGCGCGTTCTGGGTCTTCAGGTAGCTCGCCACCGCACCGGCCTGCGTGCCGTCGTTGCCGACGACGCGGTAGAAGGACGTGTTGCCCTTCTGGGTCAGGTCGGTCCGGGTCGCCGACGGGCTGACCATCGCCAGGCCAGCGGCCTGGTAGATCGGCATCGTCGCGTCCGACTCACCGGAGAAGTGACCACCGATGACACCGAGGAACGAGTTGTCCCCCGCGATCTGGTTCGCGAACGGGGTCGCCACCGCGGGGTCACCCTGGGTGTCGAACTCCTGCATGGTGACCTTGCAGTTCGGGTTCGCCGTGTTGAACTGCTCCACGGCGAGCTTCGCGCCGTTCAGCGACGGGATCACCAGACCCGCGTTGTCACCCGTGAACGCGCCGAAGATCGCGATCTTGCCACCGCAGTCACCGGACGCGGTTCCACCCTCGCTGCCACCGGAATCCTGGCAACCAGCCGCGACCACCAGGGTCGCGGCGAGCGCAACGGTGCCCAGCGCCCGTACATAGCTTCGCCTCACGGCTTCAGACCTCCTCCAGATGCGGACGCGGCTGACCCGTTGCGACGGCGACAGCAGCAGACCGCAATTCCACCCACCCCGCAGGGACTGCCCCTGCGTTACGGCTCGTGATGGCGGAGCGTACCGACACCGCATACCGTCCCGGAAGGCCTGAACGCTGGGTCTGCGAAACCGTTACGAAGACGTGGGCAATCATGTCGATGTCCGTAACAGGTGAATCCGCCGGACGGTCCTTAAATCCACGCCCGGTCGTAGTCCACCCGCACCCACCCGGACCGGGCACTACTGCCAAAAAAGCCGATTGACCTGCGGAAACGCCTCAGCGGACCGCAACCGGACCACCCCAGCACGTGAACGTCGGCGTTCAGACGCCCACACCGCCCGCCCACCACAGCCCGGACCGTGTCCCGTCGTCGGCCGCCAACCACCACCGGTCACCCACCGCCACCAGCGTCACGTCCCGATCAACACCGGCCGGCACATCGAGCGGCGCCGTGACCTCCCGCCACGACCCACCCCGGTCCGACGACACCCACACCGAGTGCCGCGCCCCGTCGGTCACCGCGGCGAACAACCGATCCCCGGACGACACCAGCGACGTCACGCTCGGCACCCCGGCCCCGGCCCGCCGCCCGAACGTCCCGGCGGACACCCACCTCTGCGCCTCCTGCCGCCAGGCGCCGAACACCGCCCCGCGCAGACCGACCGCCACCGGCACGCCGCCGACCAGCACCACCCGCTGCAACTCCTCGTACTCCGAACCGCCCGGCAGCACGGTGCGCCGCCACGACCGCCCGTCCGGCGACGACCAGACCGCCGGGTCACGGTCGATCCGGCCGGCCGGCAAAAGGCCGCCCACCGCCAACCAGCCCGAGGACGTCGCCACCGAGTCGAACGCCCAGGTCACCCCCACCGCGTCACTCGCCAGCTCCGGCGCACCCTCGACCAGCGCGAACTCCGCCGCGTCCGGCGACGACACCCAGGAGGCCGCGCCCGCCGAGCGGTTACCGACGATCAACCAACCCTGCGCACCCGCCGCCAGGCGGGACACGTTCACCGCCGTCGGCCCGCCGTACGTCTCGAACGACGCCTGCACCTCGACCAGCGCACCGTCGGCCACCTGCCGCCAGGTGCTCACCCGCGGGTAGCCGTGCGCGCCACCGACCTTCGCGCCGATCAGCGCCGCCTTCCCGTCCCGGCAGGCCACCGACAGGAACACGTTCTGCCGACCGTAGAAGGAATCCGCGCGAACCGGCAGCACCGTCCAGGTCGTACCGTCCACACTGGTCCAGGCCGCCGGACGCGTGCCGCCCTCGGCGTCGGCGACGCCACCGACCACGAACCACCGACCCGCGCACGACGCCGCGTCACGGATCATCGGGCGCCCCGCACCGCCCGGCGGCGCCGGCAGCGTCAGCGACTGCCACACCGGCCGCAACGCCGCTGCGGCCGGCGTCGCCGACCCCGCGCCGCCGGGCGGCGCGGCCGGCCCGTCGCACCCGGCAAGCACCAGCGCGAAGAGGCCGAACACCGCGATCACCCCTCGGACGGACATCCGCCGATGCTAACCACCGCAGGCCGCTCCCGGCGGCCCACACGGCCCGTTGTCGCGGGGAGCGCTCAGACGGTCGGCTGCTGCGACACCTCGCCGCCCGCGGTCTCCGCGAGGATCCGCTCGGCGACCTCCTTCATGGTCATCCGGTGGTCCATCGCCGTGCGCTGGATCCACTTGAACGCCTGCGGCTCGGTCATCCCGTACGTGGTCATCAGCGCGCCCTTGGCGCGCTCCACCGCCTTGCGGATCTCCAGACGGTCGGTCAGGCTCGCGACCTCGGCCTCCAGGGCCGCGACCTCCGAGTAGCGCGACAGCGCGATCTCCACCGCCGGGACCAGGTCACTCTTCTGGAAGGGCTTCACGAGGTACGCCATCGCGCCCGCCGCCCGCGCCCGCTCCACCAGATCACGCTGGCTGAACGCGGTCAGGATGATCACCGGGGCGATCCGGGCACCGGCGATGCGCTCGGCGGCGGCCAGCCCATCCATGATCGGCATCTTGATGTCGAGGATGACCAGGTCGGGCTTTAACTCCTCGGCGAGGCGGACGGCGGTCTCGCCGTCGCCGGCCTCCCCCACCACCTCGTAACCCTCTTCGACCAGCATCTCGGCGAGGTCCAGCCGGATCAGCGCCTCGTCCTCGGCGATCAGTACGCGCCTGCGCTCGGTATCCGTCGGCATCTCAGCCACCAGCCCTACCCCCACCATCGATCACTGCACGGCTACCACCCATGCTCCCGCATGAGAGTAGTCGGGTACAGTAAGCGCCACCCGCCGGGATGGTGGAACGGCATACACGGAAGTCTCAAACACTTCTGCCCGAAAGGGCTTGCGGGTTCGAATCCCGCTCCCGGCACTTTGTCATACACCTGTTCGATGATGCGGGTGTGCACCCACCGCAGATGCGGGCACAGGCCCGCGCTCTCCGCGCTCGCGGAGACACCATTCACGCAGTAGCCCGCACTCTCTCGTTGCCCTACACCACGGTCTGGCACTGGTGCGTCGATCGACCCGAACGGGCGAAGCTCGGCACCGGGTTGCGCTGCTTCCGTTGCCTGCCGGATGTCGACAATCCGACCGACCCCGCCGCCTACGCCTACCTGCTCGGCCTCTATCTGGGCGACGGTCATCTGGCCGTCTCACCGAAGGTGCCGGTGCTTCGGATCGCGTGCACGGCGAGCCATCCGAATCTCGTCGATGCATGCGAGGCGGCCATGCTCAGGGTGCTCGCCACGCGGGTGCAGAGGATCCCCAAGCACGGCTGCGTCTCGGTCGAGAGCAGTGGGGTCCACTGGCCGTGCCTGCTCCCGCAGCACGGCCCCGGTAAGAAGCACGATCGCCCCATCGTCCTGACCGACTGGCAGCGACCGATTCTCCAGAGCCACCCCGGTGACTTCCTGCGTGGCCTGTTCCACTCCGACGGCTGCCGCTTCGCCAACCGGGTCACCGTGCGCGGCAAGGCGTACGTCTATCCGCGTTACATGTTCGTCAACGAGTCGACCGACATCATGCGGCTGTGCCAGTGGGGCCTCGACCTGCTGGGCATCGCCTGGCGGATGAACCGGCGCAACTCGCTCTCGGTGGCGCGGCGGGGCGCGGTCGCCGCGTTGGACCGGCACGTCGGCCCGAAGTCCTGACCGCCGCCCGCACGGGTCGTGTCGATCGTGGGAGCCTGGCTGACGCGCGGGCGGATGGCCGGTGGCGGGGTCGACGACAGGGGTGGGAACTGATGCGGGTGGTCATCTTCGGTGCGACCGGCATGGTCGGCCAGGGCGTGTTGCGGGAGTGCCTGCTCGCCGACGACGTGCGGGAGGTGCTGACTGTCGGTCGCCGGCCGACCGGTCGGCAGGACCCGAAGCTGCGGGAGCTCACGGTCGCGGACGTGGGCGAGTTGGATGCGGTGCGCGCCGAGTTGACCGGTGTGGACGCGTGTTTCTACTGCCTGGGGGTGTCCTCGTTGGGTCTGGACGAGGCGGCGTACACGCGGGTGAGCTACGACTACCCGCTCGCGGCGGCGCGGTTGTTGGCGGAGGTGAGCCCGCAGGTCACGTTCGTCTACGTGTCGGGCCAGGGCACCGATTCGTCGGGTCGGGGTCGGGTGATGTGGGCGCGGGTCAAGGGTCGGGCCGAGAACGCGATCATCGAGCTGCTGCCCAACGGCTACGCGGCGCGTCCCGGTTTCATCCAGCCGACGTACGGTGCGGTGTCGAAGACCCGGTTGTACCGGTTCGGGTACGCGGTCGCGCGGCCGCTCTTTCCGGTGTTGCGTCGGTTGCTGCCGAACCAGGTCACCACCACCGACGGGATCGGCCGGGCGATGCTGCGGGTGGCGCGGCAGGGTTCCCCGACCCGGGTGTTGGGCAACCGCGAGCTGCGCTGATCAGGCGATCGTGTCGAGAGCCTGGGCGAGGTCGGCGCGCAGGTCCTCGGGGTCTTCGAGACCGACCGAGAGTCGCAGCAGGCCGGCGGCGGGTTTCGCGTCGCCCTCGACGGGTCGGTGGGTGAGCGAGGCGGGGTGCTGGATGAGGGTGTCGACCCCGCCGAGGGAGACGGCGTGGGTGATGAGGCGGCAGGCGCCGGTGACGGCGGCCGCTGCGGGTGCGCCGCCGCGTACCTCGAAGGCGAGCAGGCTGCCGGGTCCGGCCATCTGCCGGCCGACCAGCGCCGCCGGGTCGTACACCGAGGGGTGGTGCACCCGGTGTACGGCCGGGTGGTCGGCGAGCCAGCCGGCGAGCTTCTCGGCGCTGGCCTGTTGGGCGCGGACCCGCAGCGGCAGGGTCTGCAGGCCGCGGTGCAGCAGGTAGCCGCCCAGTGGGTGCAGGATCGCGCCGGTGACCGCGCGGACCTGACGTAGTCGCGCGGCCCAGTCGGCGTCGCAGGCGACGACGCCGGCGAGCACGTCCCCGTGCCCGCCGATGCTCTTGGTGGCGCTGTGCAGGACGAGGGTGGCGCCGTGTCGGGCGGGTTGTTGCAGGACGGGGGTGGCGACGGTGTTGTCGACCAGCAGCGGGACGTCGCCGGCCGTGGCGGCGAGGGCGGCGATGTCGACCAGGTCGAGGGTGGGGTTGGCGGGTGTCTCGACGATGATCAGCGCGGTGTCGGGTCGGATGGCGGCGGCGACCTCGTCGGGGCGGGCCCAGGTGACGGTGGTGCCGAGCAGGCCGGTGGCGAGGACGTGGTCGGTGCCGCCGTAGAGGGGGCGAACGGCGACGACGTGCCGGCGGTCGTCGCGGGCGGCGGCGAGCAGGGTGGCGGTGAGGGCGGCCATGCCGCTGGCGAAGGCGACGGCCTGCGCGGTGCCCTCCAGTTCGGCGAGGGCGGTTTCGAAGCGGGCGACGGTGGGGTTCCAGAGCCGTTGGTAGACGGCGCCACCCTCGGCGGGGAGGGTGCCGCCGGTGGCGAGCTGCTCGTACGCGGCGCCGCCGTCGTCGACCGAGGGCAGTGGGTTGGTGGTGGACAGGTCGATGGGTGGCACGTGCATGCCGAGGGCGCGTAGGTCGTCGCGGCCGGCGTGTACGGCCCGGGTGTCCACCGTCGTCATGCCGGTAGCGTCGAACATCTACCGCCCGATGGGCAATGGTTCGACAGATCATTCTGTCGACCGGCTTGGTTTTGGCGACGGATTCGGGTGATGATGGCGGGATGCCTCCTGAGCCGAACGATGTGCGGCCGTATCCGGCCCTGGACGAGGTGGACCGCGCGATCCTGAGCGAGTTGGCCGCTGATGGCCGCCTGCCGAACAACGCCCTCGCCGAGCGGGTGGGGGTGGCGCCGTCGACGTGTCTGACGCGTACGCGGGCGCTGCGCGAGCGTGGCGCGATCCGTGGTTTCCACGCCGAGGTGGATCCGGCCGCGCTCGGTCTGCCGTTGCAGGCGTTGGTGTCGGTGCGGCTGACCGCGCACGAGCGGGCGGCGGTCGACGCGTTCCGGGCCCGGTCGGTGCGACTGCCGGGGGTGGTGTCGGTGTTCCACGTGGCCGGCGCGGAGGATTACGTGTTGCACGTGCGGGCGGCGTCCGGTGACGCGTTGCGGGACTTCGTGCTGGACCATCTGGCGGTCGACCCGGTGGTGCAGCACACCCAGACCAGTCTGATCTTCGAGCAGGCGCGCGGGATGGGCTGAGCAGCGGGTGAGCTGGCCGACGAAAACCCGCGTGGCGGAACAAAGCCGCCCGGTGACGGGTTGGTTGACCTTGTGATCACCGTACCGTTGTCTGTTCTTGATCTTGCCCCGGTCGCCAAGGGCACCTCCGCTGGCGCGGCGTTGCAGGCCACCACCGAGCTGGCCCGACGCACCGAGGAGCTGGGCTACCACCGCTTCTGGGTGGCCGAGCACCACAACATGCCGGCGATCGCCAGCTCCGCTCCCGCCGTGCTGCTGGCGCACCTGGCCGCGAACACCTCGACGATCCGCCTCGGATCGGGTGGGGTGATGCTGCCCAACCACGCGCCGCTTGTGGTGGCCGAGCAGTTCGGCACCCTGGAGGCCCTGCACCCCGGTCGCATCGACCTCGGTATCGGCCGGGCGCCGGGCACCGACCAGGTGACCGCGCTGGCGTTGCGGCGCACCATGGAGGGCCTGTCGGCGGAGGGCTTCCCGCGTGAGCTGGCGGACCTGATGAACTACTTCAGCGGGGAGAAGCCGGGGCAGATCATCGCCACGCCGGGTCGCGGTGAGCAGCCGGCCGTGTGGCTGCTGGGTTCCAGCGGTTTCAGCGCCCAGCTCGCCGGTCTGCTCGGTCTGCCGTTCTCCTTCGCGCACCACTTCAGCTCGGCGAACACCCTGCCGGCGCTGGCCCTGTACCGGCAGAACTTCCGGCCGTCGCAGTGGTTGGACAAGCCGTACGCGATGGTGGCGGTCAACGCGGTGTGCGCGGAGACCGACGAGCGGGCCGAGTGGCTGACGGGGCCCAGCGCGTTGTCGTTCCTGAAGCTGCGCTCCGGCCGGCCGGAGCCGCTGTCGACGCCGGACGAGGCGGCGGCGTACCCGTACTCGGAGTTCGAGAGGGAGTTCGTCCTGCAGCGTCGCGACGGTCAGGCGATGGGTTCGCCGGAGACGGTGCGCCGGCAGCTGACCGAGCTGATCGAGCGCACCGGCGCGGACGAGCTGATGCTGACCACGCTCGTGTACGACGTCGAGGACCGGGTGCGGTCGTACGAGTTGATTGCCGAGCAGGTGGCGGGCGGTCTGCACCGGGCGGCGTGAAACACGATCTTCACGTCAGCGTCACCCGGCCGACCCGGACGGTGCCTAATGTTGGTGCCGGTGGTGGTACGGCATTCTCGGTCGGGACGGGTCGAGAATGCCGCGGTGTGGCGCACCGGGCCGGAGCTGAGCGGATTCCGCGGCTGCGGCCCGGTGCCTGCCACCCTAGGCGACCCGGTTCGGGGCCACCAGGGATCAGATCAGCGTAGGTAGATGTTCGGGGTGGGCGGGTCGGCCATCCCGTTGCCGATGAAGAACCCCGGGTGTGGCGGTTGGTTGTAGGCGGTGTTCTGCCACGCGATCGCCACCCGATACTGCGGGTCGTGCATCAGGGTGTGGATCCGGGTGCTGGTCGGTGTGGGTGTGCTGTAGATGCGCAACGCCCGGCTGTCGCTGGTCCGCCAGATGACCTCCTCGCGCCAGTCACCCAGGATGTCGCCGGACAGCGCCGGCGTTGACTTGGTGCCGTTGTTGGACGCCACCCCGCTGCCGGTGAGCAGCCGGGTCTCGCCGCCGGTGCCGTACTTGTCGATCTTCGTGGCGTCGACCAGTTCCCGCACCGGGTCACCGTCCCACCAGGCGAGGAAGTTGGCCGACGACGGCTTACGGCCGACGTTCTGCCCCCGGGTGTTGGCCAACCCGGTGGCCGCCGACGACCACGACTCGGCACCAGGGCTGCCCGCCCAGATGTCCGCGGAGACACCCCGGCCGTTGTCGCCGGAGGCTGGTGTGGACCAGAGGATCTGACCGGTACGGGCGTCGGCGAACCAGGAGCTGGGCTTGCTGGCGTCCTCGTCGACCTTGAACACCTCCAGGCCGGCGCGGCCCGGGTCGAGGTCGCCGACGTGCAGGGCGTCGCCGTGCCCGTTGCCCGTCGAATAGAGCAGCCGTCCGTTGTCGTCGACGGTGGCGGCCCCGTAGACGATCTCCTGGCGGCCGTCGGAGTCGACGTCGGCGACGGAGAGCTGGTGGTTGCCCTGCCCGGCGGCGGCGCCGTTACCGGAGGCGTTCGAGTCGAACGTCCAGCGCTTGCGCAGCGTGCCGTCGCGGAAGTCCCAGGCCGCGATCACCGCTCGGGTGTAGTAACCCCTGGCCATGATCAGGGAGGGGCGCTGCCCGTCGAGGTAGGCGGTGCCGGCGAGGAACCGGTCCACCCGGTTGCCGTACGAGTCGCCCCAGGAGGAGACGGTGCCGCGCGGCGGGTCGTAGTTGACGGTGGAGAGCACCGCGCCGGTCTGCCCGTTGAACATGGTCAGGTACTCCGGACCGGACAGCACGTAGCCGCTGGAGTTGCGGTGGTCCGCCGACGACGAACCGATGACCTGGCCGGTGCCGGAACGGGTGCCGTCGGCGGTCTTCATGGCCACCTCGGCGCGGCCGTCGCCGTCGTAGTCGTACACCTGGAACTGGGTGTAGTGGGCGCCGGCGCGGATGTTGCGGCCCAGGTCGATGCGCCACAACCGGGTGCCGGCCAAGGTGTACGCGTCGATGTGGACGTTGCCGGTGTAGCCGGACTGGGAGTTGTCCTTGGCGTTGGACGGCTCCCACTTGAGCACGATCTCGTAGCTGCCGTCGCCGTTGAGGTCACCCACCGAGGCGTCGCTGGCGCTGTAGCTGTAGCTCTCGCCGCTGGGGGTGCTGCCGCCGGCCGGGACCTGCAACGGCACGTCCAGGTAGCCCGCGCCGAACTGCAACGCCGGCGCCGACGCCGCCTGCTCGGCGCCGCCCACCACGGCCCGCACGGTGTACGCCGAGCCGGCCGCCGCGCCGCTGTCGAGGTAGCTGGTGGCGCCGGTGATCGGGCTGGCGTTGACCTTGGTCGCCCCCCGGTAGAGGTTGAACGCGACCCCGGAGGTCTCGGTGCCGAGCAGTCGCCAGGAGACCAGGTTGCCGCTGCCGGAGCGGACGCTGATCAGCCCGCGGTCCAGGTTCTCCATCTGCAACACGCCGGCCGACGGCGGTGGAGTGGTGGGTGGTGGTGTGGTCGGGGGCGGCGTGGTCGGGGGCGGCGTGGTCGGTTCGCCGGTGGGCGGGGCGCCGGTGCAGGTGACGCCGTTGAGCGCGAAACTGGTCGGTGCCGCGTTGCTGCCGGTCCAGGAGCCGTTGAAGCCGAACGCGGCGGTGCCGTTGGTCGCGATGGCGGCGTTGTGCTCGACGTTGCGGGCGGTGACCTGGGCACCGGACTGGGTGACGGTGGCGTTCCACGCCTGGGTGACCTGTTGCCCGACGGCGTACGACCAGGTGAGGGCCCACCCGTTGACCGGGTCGCCGAGGTTGGTGACGGTGACGTTGGCGCCGAAACCGCCCTGCCACTGGTTGGTGATCTGGTAGTCGACCCGGCAGCCGGCGGCGGCGGCCGAGGCGGCGACCGTGCCGAGAGTGCCGGCCACGACGGCGGCGGCCGTCGTACCGGCGAGCAGGATCAGCCGATGTCTGGACGGGTGCATGGACTGCCTCCGGGGATCCGGTGATGATCGCTGCGGCCCACTGACCCTGCCCGGGAAGCACAGTGGACCGGCCCTGCCGCGACTGCGGCGGACGGCGATCTGATCGGGGTTGAACGCCCTGGAACTCACGGATCCGGCTCACCGCGCATCGTAAGGCAAGCGCTTTCCGGTACGCAACATCGACGGCCGTGGTTCATTTTCAGGTCTTGCTCCGGCAAGCATCACCTGATCGACTCCTGGGTGTGAGCGCCCCACACATGAACCCCGACGAGTTCCGCCGAGCCGGCCACGCCGTCGTCGACTGGATCGCCGACTACTGGGCGACTGTCGAACAGCGGCCGGTCGCCCCGTCCGACCCGCCGGGCACCGTCGCCGCAGCCCTCCCCTCCACGCCACCGACCACCGGTGGCGAACCGGTCGAGGCGGTCCTCGCCGACCTGGACTCCATCGTCGTACCGGGGCTGACCCACTGGCAGCACCCCGGCTTCTTCGGCTACTTCCCGGCCAACACCTCCGGCCCGAGCGTGCTCGGTGACCTGGTCAGCTCCGGGCTCGGCGTGCAGGGCATGCTCTGGGCCACCAGCCCCGCCTGCACCGAGCTGGAGACGGTGATGATGGACTGGCTGGCCCACCTGCTGGACCTGCCGCAGCGGTTCCGCTCGACCGGCAGCGGCGGCGGGGTCATCCAGGACTCCGCCTCCTCGGCGACGCTGGTGGCCACCCTGGCCGCACTGCACCGGGCCAGCGGAGGTCGCTGGCGCGACACCGGCATCGACCGGCGCTACCGCGCCTACACCTCCACCCACGGCCACTCCTCCATCGAGAAGGCCGTACGCATCGCCGGGCTGGGCAGCGACGGGGTCCGGTCCATCGAGGTGGACCCGGACACCCAGGCTCTGCTGCCCGACGCGCTGCGCGCGGCGATCGAGGCCGACCTGGCCGCCGGGGACGTACCGGCCATCGTGGTGGCGACCATCGGCACCACCTCCACCACGGCCATCGACCCCCTGCCGGAGATCGGGGCGATCTGCGCGGAGTACGGGATCTGGCTGCACGTCGACGCCGCGTACGCGGGATCCGCCGCCGTCTGCCCCGAGCTGCGGTGGTCGCACGCCGGCCTGGAGTACGCCGACTCGTACTGCTTCGACCCGCACAAGTGGCTGCTCACCGGCTTCGACTGCGACGCGTTCTGGGTCGCCGACCGCGCCGAGCTGATCGAGGCACTGACCGTACTGCCGGAGTTCCTGCGCAACGCCGCCTCCGACTCCGGCGCGGTCATCGACTACCGGGACTGGCAGGTGCCGCTGGGCCGGCGCTTCCGTGCGCTGAAGCTGTGGTTCGTGCTGCGCTGGTACGGCGCCGAAGGACTACGGGCCCACATCCGCTCCGGGGTGGCGCTCGCCGCCCAGTTCGCCGAGCGGATACGCGCCGACGACCGCTTCGAGTTGTCGGCGGCACACCCGTTCTCACTGGTCTGCTTCCGACTGCGCGCCGACGACGACGTCAACGCCGCACTGCTGGCCCGGGTGAACGGCACCGGGCGGGTGCACCTGACACACACCCGGGTCGCCGGCCGCTACACGCTGCGCATGGCCATCGGCTCCCCGCAGACCACCGAAGCGCACGTCGACGAGGCCTGGACGCTGCTCGCCAACACGGCCAAAGACCTGCTCACCCCCTGACACCCTCCCCCGCACCGCACCGCACCGCCCCGCCCCGCACCGGGCCGCACCGCGCATCAAGATCCGCGCAACTTCCCTGATGTTGCTGTCTCCGACGCGCAGGAGGCAGCAACATCCCTGATGTTGTGCGGATCTTCCTGTGCGATCTACCGCGCGATCTGCCTGGCGCGGCATGATCACGCTCGATCCTGGATGTAGTGACATCCCGCCAGCCCGAGGCAACTACATCCTGGATCGAGCACGATCTTGACGGCTCAACCCCGGGAATCGCGGCGTTGACCGTCGGGCGGGTGTGGCGCGCGGTCAGCGCGGGTTGGGCGTACCCGTCGCGGCCAACTCGCCCGCGACCACCACGGCCGGAGTGACGGGAGCAGCAGGAAGGGCAGCAGCGGCGGCCTCGGAGATCGCTGCTTCGGCGCGGGCCAGGCGGGTACGGCGCAGAGCCCGCACGGCCAGCACCAGGGCGGCCAGCCAGCCGGCGGCCAACAGGGCGTACGTGATGGGGCGGACCGGGCCGTCCAGCTCGGCGGAGCGGAGCAGCGTGCGGGCGTTGGTCAGCACGATCACGCCGCCGACGGCCGCGCCGAGGAGTTGGGCGGGGACGATGCGCACCAGCCAGGCGGCCAGCGGGGCGGCGATGAGCCCACCGATCAGCAGTGCCGCGACGGTGGGCAGCAGGAACCCCTCGGTGCCCAGCCCGATCAGGAAACCGACGCTGGCGGCGCCGGCCACGACGAACTCGGAGGTGTCGACCGAGCCGATCACCTTGCGGGGCTCCATGCGGCCGGACACCAGCAGTGCCGGGGTGGCCACCGGGCCCCACCCGCCGCCGCCGGTCGCGTCGACGAAGCCGGCGACCAGGCCGAGGGGGCCCAGGAAACGACCGCGGAGACGCCCGCCGACCCGATCGGTGCGCAGCGGTCGGGCGAAGCGGATCAGCAGGTACGCGCCGAGCGTGAAGAGGATGGCAGCCATCCACGGCGCTGCCGCCTCGGTGGAGATCGAGCTGAGCACTGTGGCGCCGGCGAAGGCGCCGATCGCGCCGGGTAGGGCGATGCGGGTCACCACCCGCCAGTCGACGTTGCCGAACCGCCAGTGCGCGACCCCAGCGGCGAGGGTGGTGCCGATCTCGGCCAGGTGCACCGAGGCCGAGGCGGCGGCCGGGGCGACCCCGGCGACCAGCAGCAGGGTCGACGAGGTCAACCCGTACGCCATGCCGAGCGAGCCGTCGATCAACTGCGCGACGAGCCCGACCAGAGCGAGGACCAGCAGCTTGCGCACGAGCGCCCCCTGACTTTTCGGCATCTCCTATCGACTTGGTCGACAATGCGGCACGGTGCTGCCAGGGTCAAGCCCCCGATCGGTGGATGGGACGCCACCATGCGGAGCGCGCCACTACAGACCGCACCTCGCGGTGGACGTACCGCGGGTGGCACGGGCCGGAGAGCGGGCGGCGCTCAGATCCAGGCGCGCGGGTCGGCGACCAACTCGGTGACCCGTGCGGGCAGGGTGCCCGCGGCCACGTCGGCGATGCTGACCAGCTCCAGGATTTCCCGCTCGCTCGCCCGCAGCGCGATCCAGACCTCCTGGAGCGCCCGGGCCGGGCCGTGGTAGCCGAGCTGCTCGGGACGCTGCCCGCGTACGTGGGCGAGCGGCCCGTCGATCACCCGGATCACCTCGGCGAGGGAGATCTCCTCGGCGGGGCGGGCCAGCCAGTAGCCGCCCTCCGGGCCACGCTGGGCGTGCACGATGCCGCCGCGACGCAGCTGGAGCAGGATGCTCTCCAGGAATTTCGGCGGGATCTCCTGGGCACGGGCGATCTGGTCGGCCGTGACCGGCCGGCCGCGCCCGGGGCCACTGGCCGTCGCGGCAAGCTCGGCGGCCGCGCGGAGGGCATAGTCGACCCGGGCGGATAGGCGCATGCCGGCAAGGTTAGTCGCTGGTCAGCCGGCTGGGCGGGCGACCCTCGGCCGATCGGGTACGCATCGACGAAAACCCGTGCCGCTCGCGCCCGTTCCCGCCACCGTCGCGGATCGGCGAAGCGCATCATGATCCACCGCGCGGTGGGGGCCGAAATGCTGTTCTGGAGCGTCCTTATGCTGGGCGGGAGTACGAATGTCTGGCCGTTTACGTGGCCGCCGGCAAGATATAGATAAACACCCGGGTGCGCTCGGGGGGAAGGCAATACGATGACCGATGTCGCCACACGCACCTGGGATGGCATGACCATCCCGGTCGCCGGCACCTATCTTCTCGATCAGGCGCACAAGCGGATCGGTTTCCTGTCCCGGCACATGATGGTGAGCCCGGTGCGCGGCGAGTTCGCCGAGGCCACTGCTGAGATCATCGTGGCGGAGGACCCGCTGCTCTCCTCTGTGACGGCCACCATAATGTCGGCCAGCATCACCACCGGAAGTGTCGACCGGGACACGCATCTGAAGAGTGCCGACTTCCTCGATGTGGAGCGCTATCCCACTCTCGAATATCGAAGCACCGGAATCAAATGGCAGGGCGCCGAGGACCCCATATTCCAGTGGGCGCGTCTGCGCAACCATCGGCTGGGCGGACGAGGCCGGAGTCACATTGTTCCGCCGCAGTCCGACAGCACACCCGGACGATTCGTCCTCACCGGTGAGTTGACGGCGAAGGGGGTCACCCGGGCTGTCGACCTGGAGGTGAATTTCGGTGGCACCCGTCGTGATCCGTACGGGCAGAACATCTTCGGATTCAGCGCGACGGCCGAGATCAACCGTGAGGACTACGGCCTGCTCTGGAATGTCGTCCTGGAGAGCGGCGGAGTGCTGGTCGGCAAGACGGTGCAGATCGAGATCGCCGGCGAGGCCATCTACCAGGCCTGACCCGCCTCATCCCCGCCACGACGCGGCCGGTGCGGGCGCGCGCCTGGCGGGGATGCTCGAGAAGGTCAGGCGCCGACGCGGCGCAGCAGGCCCTCCTGCACGGCGCTGGCGATCTGCTGGCCGTCAGTGGTGAACATCCGGCCGGTGGCCAGCCCACGCGCGCCGGACGCCGACGGGCTCAGGCAGTCGTAGAGGAACCACTCGTCGGCCCGGAACGGCCGGTGGAACCACAGGGCGTGGTCCAGGCTGGCGCCGACCAGCCCGCCCGGCCCCCACACCTCGCCGTGCGCGGAGAGCACCGAGTCGAGCAGGGTGAGGTCCGAGGCGTAGGTGAGCGCGCAGGCGTGCAGCAGCGGATCGTCCGGCAGTTTGCCGTCGATGCGCATCCAGACCCGCTGGTGCGGGTCGGCGGGCCGGTCACCGGGTCGGACCCAGCCGGGCTCGCCCACGTAGCGCACGTCGATCGGACGCGGGATCTGGCCCCAGATGCCCAGCCGCTCCGGGTAGCGGGAGAGCCGGTCGGTCATCGTCGGCACGTCCTGCGGCATCGGTACGTCCAGAGGGGCGGTGACCTGGTGGTCCAGACCCTCCTCGGCCCGCTGGAACGACGCCGACATGAAGAAGATCGGCTTGTCGTGCTGGAGGGCGACCGCGCGGCGAACCGAGAAGGACCGGCCGTCGCGGATGTTCTCCACCTGGTACTCGATCGGCTCGACCGGGTCGCCGGGGCGGACGAAGTATCCGTGCAGCGAGTGCACGAAGCGCTCCGGGTCAACCGTGCGGCCGGCGGCGACCAGGGCCTGACCTGCGACCTGGCCGCCGTACACCCGTTGTGGGCCGACCGGGGGGCTCATCCCCCGGAAGCTCATCTCCCCGGTCGGGTCGAGGTCCAGCACTTCCAGGAGCTGGTCCACCGCGGCCTGGCCGACCGCGACCCGACCGTCGCTCACTGCAGCGCCCGCGCCGACGCCGCGTCGACCAGCGACCCGAGCTGGTGTACGCGCAGCGTGTTGGTCGAGCCGGGGGTGCCGGGCGGGCTACCGGCCACGATCACCACGTAGTCACCCGGGTTGGCCCGGTTGAGGCCCAGCAGCGCCTGGTCGACCTGACGGAACATGTCATCAGTGTGCTGCACGAACGGCATCAGGAAGGTCTCCACGCCCCAGGAGAGGGCGAGTTGGTCGCGCACCTCGGGCACCGGCGTGAAGGCCAGCAGCGGCAGGTCGCAGTGCAGGCGGGACAGCCGTCGGACGGTGTCGCCGGTCTGCGAGAAGGCGACGAGCGCCTTGGCGTTGATGGCCCGGGCGATCGACGAGGCGGCGACGGTGAGCGCGCCGCCGTGGGTACGCGGGTCGTGCTGCAACCGGGGCACGCCGATCGAGCCGGACTCCGTGGTCGTCACGATCTTGGCCATGGTGCTGACGGTCAGCACGGGGTACTTGCCGACGCTGGTCTCGCCGGAGAGCATCACCGCGTCCGCGCCGTCGAGCACCGCGTTGGCGACGTCGGAGGCCTCCGCCCGGGTCGGGCGAGAGTTCTCGATCATGGAGTCGAGCATCTGGGTGGCCACGATGACCGGCTTGGCGTTCTCCCGGCACAGCTGCACGGCGCGCTTCTGCACCAGGGGCACCTGGTCCAGCGGCATCTCGACACCGAGGTCACCGCGGGCGACCATGACACCGTCGAAGGCCAGCACGATGGCCTCCAGGTGCTCCACCGCCTCCGGCTTCTCGACCTTGGCCAGGACCGGGCGGAACACGCCCTCCTCGGCCATGATGCCGTGCACGAGCTTGATGTCCTCGGCCGAGCGGACGAAGGACAGCGCGACCAGGTCGACACCGAGCCCCAGCGAGAAACGCAGGTCCTCGGCGTCCTTGTCCGACATGGCGGGCACGCTGACCGCCACGTTGGGCAGCGACACGCCCTTGTTGTTGGACACCGGGCCGCCCTCGGTAACCAGGCAGCGGATGTCGTTGCCGGTGACGTCGGTGACCTCGACGGCGACGCGACCGTCGTCGATCAGCAGCCGGTCGCCGGGCTTCACCTCGTGCGGCAGCTTCTGGTAGGTGCAGGAGACCCGCTCCTTGGTGCCGATGATGTCGTCACCGGTGATCACGACCGAGTCGCCGGTGCGCCACTCGTGCGGGCCGTCGGCGAACCGACCGAGCCGGATCTTGGGGCCCTGGAGGTCGGCGAGGACGGCCACCGGCTTACCTGCCGCCTCGGACGCCTCCCGGACCAGTCGATAGACCGCCTCGTGGTCGGCGTGGCTGCCGTGGCTGAAGTTGAGCCTCGCCACGTTCATACCAGCCTCGACGAGGCCCCGGATGCGCTCCGGGGACGAGGTGGCGGGACCAAGAGTGCAGACGATCTTCACACGGCGTGTCACGCCCATCAGGCTAGTCTCTCCTTCAGGTCGGACTCGGGGCCGACCCATTGCAGGCAGCGGAACATGTGTCCAACGACGCGCGGTGCGCGTCGGGCCGGCGGGTGGAACCGCACCGGGAACGTTGTGGCGACGGGCAACGGCGACCGCGCGCCGGGAATCGTACGCCTCCGGTGGCGTGCGCTGTCGGGGTGCTCCCGACGGCAGGTCACCATCAGCGCGCTGACCGGGGCAGGGTGGGCACCGCGGTGAGCAGCTCACGCGGGTCGTAGCGGTGCTTGGCCCGACGCAGCCGCGGCCAGTTCGCGCCGTAGGCGAGCCGGACCCGGTCGGTCTCCTCGGGGGCGAGCAGGTTGGGGTAGCCACCGGGCAGGGCGTGCGGTGCGAGCGCCGCCGAGGTGTGCTCGGCCCACTCCCGGTGTGGCCTGGCCTGATCGCCGGGCGCCCAGACCGCGATGATCTCGGTCAGCAGGTGGTCGGTGCGCAGGCCGAACGCCGTGTCGGCGAGCCGGACCCGGGTGGCCGCGCCGTGGAAGTGGTGCACGGCCAGCGCGGAGAACGGGGAGCTGACCTGCCGGGCCGCGTCGACGAGCACGTCCGCCGCGCTGTCGGTGAGCGCGGGCAGCCAGCGGGTACGCAGCAGGTAGTGGTTGCCGTCGACCATCCCGCCGTCGAACATCCGCAGCGCGTCCGCGTACGGCAGCGGGGCGATCTGGTCGACCAGCGGGGTGCCAAGCGCGCGCAGCCGATCCATCCACGGCAGCCCGGCGTCCAGGTCCGGGCCGCTGTAGAACGGGCAGACGAAGATGACCGGTTCGCCGGCAGGGCCGGGCAGGAAACCGGTCATCACGGTCAGCTCGTTCGGGGCCTCGGCGATGAGCGCGCCGTAGCCGCGCAGTACGGCCGGCGCCTCCGCCAGAGCGAACATGATCATGCCGGCCAGCACGCCGGGCAGCCGGTGCGCGCGGAAACGCAGTTCGGTGACCAGGCCGACGTTCCCGCCGCCGCCGCGCAGCGCCCAGTACAGCTCGGCGTCGTGTCGGGGGTCGGCGGTGACCCGGCGGCCGTCGGCGAGGACCACCTCCGCGCCGAGCAGGCTGTCCAGGGTCAGCCCGAACCGGCCGCACAGCGGGCCGTACCCGCCGGCGAGGCTGAGCCCGGCCATGCCCACGGCGCCGACCACGCCGGTGGGCACCACCAGGTCGTACGGGCGGGTGGCGGCGAGCAGTCCGGCGGCCGTGACGCCGCCACCGATGGTCACCGTGGCCGCGTCCGGGTCGACCCGGACGGCGCGCAGTCCGGTCAGGTCGAGCACCAGGCCGCCGTCGCGCAGCGCCCGGCCGGCCCAGTCGTGCCCTCCGGAGCGGACCGACAGGGGCAGGTGGCACTGGGCGGCCACGCGGACCGCGTCGGCCACCTCGCCGGCGTCCCGGCAGTGGGCCACCAGGGCCGGCGTGCGCTGAACCGCGCCGTTCCAGAGCGTCGTGGTGGTGAAGTACGCCGGATCGCCCGGCTCGTGCAGCCGGTCGCCGAGCAGGGCGCGCAGCCGGGCGGTGGCCGTCACGACATCGGGGGTGGCGGCGGAGATCATGGCGACTCCTCGACCGGGGCCGACCCAAGGCTTTCCGGGTGCGCCCCGGCGGCGGCCCTCGCTGGGCGCGACCGTAACACCGGCGGGCCGCCGAGCGCCGTCGTCATCACGACAGCCGTCTATTGACCGGCCAGTCAGCTTTCCGTCTTGACCAGCGGAAACTCCAGCGATCCGGCCGGGCAGAGGAAGGTCAGCACGTCCACCCGGTAGAGCCCGGCCTGCACCGCCGGGTCGGCCTCCAGCACGCTGCGGACGTCGTCGACGCTGCCGGTGCGGGCCAGACCGAAGCCGATCGGTGGCTCCGGCTCGCGGGCCGGCCCGTCCACCGAACCGGCGACCAGGATGATGCCGCTTCGCTGTAGGGCCTGCATGTGCTCGGCGTGCTCGGCCTGCAACCGCTGCACGGTCTCGGCGGGCAGGACCCGTCCGGCCGCGCCGGGATAGATCACGATGCACTCGTACGTGTCGAGCGCGAAGTTGACCTGCGGCACTCCCGCCATGGGTGCTCCCTCTGCCGTCGCGCCGGAAGGCACCGGCTCCGGCCAGCGTCGCACGCACGCCCCGGTCGTACATGTCGCTTCGGGGCAACTCGCCTCGGCGCAGGTGCGGTGTCCAGCCACACAGTCGGCCGACCATGGGTGTGCCGGTCGGCCTCCGGGGCATGATCTACACATGGCGACCAACATCAGTGAGCAGCCCGCGAAGGCGTCCGGCACGTACCGCATCGGTGGCGACGTCACCGTCAACCGGCTCGGCTACGGGGCGATGCAGATCACCGGCCCGGGTGTCTGGGGAGACCCGAAGGACCCAGCCGAGGCGGTCCGGGTGCTGCGCCGCGCGGTCGAGCTGGGCGTGACGTTCATCGACACCGCCGACTCGTACGGCCCGTTCGTCTCGGAGTTGCTGATCCGGGAGGCCCTGCACCCGTACGCCGATGACCTGGTCATCGCGACCAAGGCCGGGCTGAGCCGCTCCGGTCCGGGCGACTGGCGTGCGCTGGGCCGCCCGGAGTACCTGCGCCAGCAGTGTGAGCTGAGCCTGCGGCACCTCGGCCTGGACAGCATCCCGCTGTACCAGCTGCACCGGATCGACCCGAAGGTGCCGCTCGCGGATCAGTTGGGTGAGCTGGCGCTGCTGCGCGAGGAGGGCAAGATCCAGCACATCGGTCTGTCCGAGGTGAGCGTCGCGCAGATCGAGGAGTCCCAGGCGATCACCACGATCGCGTCGGTGCAGAACCTGTACAACCTCGCGAACCGCAGTGCCGAGGACGTGCTGGAGTACTGCGAGCGCAACGACCTCGCGTTCATCCCGTGGTTCCCGATCGCCACCGGTGAGCTGGCCCGCCCGGGTGGCCCGCTGGACGCCATCTCCACCGCGCACGGCGCGTCGCCCGCGCAGCTCGCGCTGGCCTGGCTGCTGCGCCGCTCGCCGGTGATGCTGCCGATCCCCGGTACGTCCTCGGTGGCGCACCTGGAGGAGAACGTGGGCGCGGCCGACGTTCGGCTCACCGACGACGAGTTCGAGGCGCTCGCCAAGGCGAGCTGACCCACCGGTGCGGACGCCGTCGGTGTCAGTCGACGGCGTCCGCGCCAGGCTCCCGGGCCGCGCCCGCGCCAAGCTCACGGGCGGTGTCCGGGCCGGGCTCCCGGGCAGCCCGCAGCGCCTCGGTTGCCTGGGCCAGCAGGCGGGCAGAGTCGGTGCGCCCACTCACCTGAAGTTCCACCTCGGTGTCTCCGGTCTGGATCCGGATGCTGGCCTCGGTGCGCTGCTGGTCGACCCAGGACTGCAACAGGTTGAACAGACCCGGGAGCAGCCCCTGGGCCAGCACCGCGATGATCACCGCGTCGCTGAAGCCCGGCCGTCCCCCGCCGCCACCGGCCTGGCGGACCACCGGCCGGTACTCCGGCTGGCGGTGGATCCAGGCCAGCAGGTCGACCGACGGGGGCTGCCGCTGCCGGGGGTTGATGGTCAGCCGCACGGGCAGCCGGGCTGCGGCGAAGCTCTCGGTCACGGTCTCTCCCCGGTCAGTTGGCGGCGGGACGGAAGGCGACGGCGTCCCCGTCGGCGGTGGCGACACCCGCGACGGTGAACGCGTCCTCCTCGGTGAACGGTGAGGTGCCGCCGAAGTACGTGTTGGTGCCGCTGACCTGCACCTTGCCCTGCGTCTCGTACGGGGTGGCGACCTGGGCGCTGGCCGGGCCGGTCAGTTCGACGGCCAGTTTCGGGTACTCCAGGATCTTCCAGGAGACCTTCTGCGCAGAGCCGCCGTAGTAGCGGAACGGGCAGCCGGGCGGCGCGGCGACCGTCTGCTTGGCGCACTCGTCCAACCAGGCGCGCACCCGGGCCTCGACGGCCTCGACTGCCGCGGGCTTGAGCACCGGAGCCAGTTGCAGGGTTGCCGCGCTCTGCCCGGGGCCGACCACCACGGTCTCGGCGGGCGTCTCGCTGAGCGCGCTGGACGGGCCGGTCGCGGCGTAGGACCCGGGGAGCAGCGTCAGCGCGGGGCCCTCGGCGTCGCCGGGCAGCTCCACCCCGTTGAGCCGCACCCCGGGGCCGGCGACCGGTGCGTTGAGCGCGGCCAGCCCACCGTCGATCCGCCAGCCGTGGAGGAAGCCTGCGGTCGCCTCGTCGTCGCGACGCAGGCTGACCGTGGAGGTCTGCGCCGCGCCGGCCAGCCGGTACGCCACGGTGGCGGTGGCGGTGTCGCCGTCGCGTTCCAGTGAGCTGATCTCCACGTCGGTCGGTGGTTGGTAGCCCTCGGCGCGCAGCAGTCGCGCGAGCAGCTTGCGGTCGGTGACGCCGCTCTGGTCGGTCAGGAAGCCGAGTGCGGCGTCGCTGTCGGTGTCGGCGAGCGCGGAGAAGTATCCGTCGACCGCCGACTGGGGGCGGAAGAACGCCCACTGCACCACGCCGAGCCCACCGGTGCCGGCGCAGGCCGCCAGCGCCAGGGCGCCGACCAGCAGCCAGGTGCGGCGGGTGCCGACCGGGCCGGAGTGGCCGAACAGCCGCTCGGCGGTGACCGCCGGCTCGCCCGCCTCGGCGGACACGCCGGCCACCGACGCCCGCTCCAGCGCGTCGAGCCGCAGTTCGTGCGGCGGGTGAGTGGCGCAGACAGCCTCGTCCCAGCCGCTGCGGCCCGTCTCGAAGGACAGCCGCCGCTCCAGCACGCGCCGCATCCCCTCGACGTGCCCGGTGAGCACGGCGCCGAGGTCGGCCCGGTACTCCGCGGCCCGGACGTCACGGGCGTGCAGCGGCAGCACCACGTACCGCATGGTGAGCAGCACCGGCCAGAAGAACAGGAAGACCACGAGGTTGGTGGCCGGGTGCGGGAAGGTCCGCATCAGCCAGGTCGGCAGGGCGTGTGCGAGGGTCAACGGCAGACCGACGCCACGGACGAAGGCGCTGGTGATCTCGTCCCCGGTGCGCCAGTGCACCAGCTCGTGGCTGAACAGCGCGGCGATCTCGTCGTCCGGTTCGGTCAGCACGGCGGTGGTGACCACCACGTGCCGGGCGTACGTGCGGGCGTTGCTCAGGACCGGATCGTCCTCCATGAGCAGCCGCGGCACGTTGGGCAGGCCGAGCCGTCGGGCGCAGTCGTCCAGCACCGGGCGCAGCCGCGCGTACTCGCGGCGGCTGGGCTGACGGGCACCGGAGACCACCAGCAGTCGCGGTTCCAGCAGCACCCGGTAGAGCGTGTAGAGCACCCCGATCAGCACCGCCGCGACGGCCGTGCCGACCAGGCCGGTGACCACCGTGAGCGGCCCGGCGTCGGCGCCCAGCCAGGGCACCACCAGCACGGCGAGGAAGCCGCCCAGGAACCCGACGACGAAGCCGACCACACCGCCGAGGACCCCGCCGGAGCGGGTCAGGAACGCCTCCAGCAGGGGGCCGATCAGCGGCGCGTCGCGCAGCACCTGGGGCAGCTGGTCATCGGCGCCCAACCCACCGGCGAAGAGCCCGCTGACAGCCAGGACGAGACCGCCCCAGAACGCCAGGAGCAGCGCGACCGGCAGGTAGAACCAGGTGGCGAAGAAGGCACCGAGCACGCCGCGCCAGTCCCGCAGGATCCCGGCGCGCAGCCAGACCAGCGCGCTCGGATAGCCCGGCGGCCGGTCGGCGAACCCCCCGGTGGGCGGCGGCGTGTCGGCCGCCGGCGGTTCGGCGGCCCGGACGTCGAGCTGCGGCACGGTCGGCGGAGTGCCCTCCGGCGGCACGGGATGCGGCTCGGTCATGCGCGCTGCTCCTTGGGGAAAGTCGCCTTCTCTGTCGCGTGTGGACAGCCGGAGCAGGCTATCGAGGACACCTGATGTCTGCCATCCTGTTTCGCCGTACCGTCGCCGACCCGACACTCGCCGTCGCGCGACCGTGGGGGTGGTCCCGTCGGGACCACCCCCATGGGGACCGGGTCAGAGCGCGAGGCAGTTGGGTCGCACCGGGCCGTCGACCAGGGCGCCACGCACGATGGTGTACGCCGTGCCGTCGAGCACCAGGCCGAGGTGCCCCACCACCCGCAGCGGGCAGTACGCCTGGATCAGCACGTTGGTCGCACCGTCGTTGACCACGGCGTTCCCGGTCGGCCGGACCAGCTCGTCCTGAAGCGTTCGGATGGTGGTGTAGCGCACCGCGCCGGGGGTGTCGTCGCCGGCGTTGAGGTCGGCGAGGAACGCCGAGCCGATGGTCATCTGCTGGCAGGCCACGACGCCGGCGCAGCTGCCCAGCCCGAGGAACGCCACGATGTTGGCGACGTAGGTGCCGTAGTGCGGTGTGCCGAGGCTGACGTAGCGCCCGATGGCGGCGGTGCCGCCGAGCCGCTTGAGGTAGTAGCGGCTGACCAGGCCGCCCTCGGAGTGGGCCACGACGTCCACTGTCGCCGCGCCGGTGCTGGCGCGCACCTGGTCGACGTAGGTGGCGAACGCGCGGGCGGACGTGGGGATGTCGCCGAGGCCCAGCCCGGGCAACTGGTAGATGAAGGTGCGGTAGCCATCGGCGCGCAGCCGGGCGGCCATCGGCTCGTACGCGACGGCGATGCCGCTGAGCCCGCCGACCACGATCACCGGGTTGGCCGCGGCGGCGGCGGCGAAGGCTTCGGGGGTAGCGGGGGCCGGGGTGGGATCGGCGGGGGCGGCGGTCGCCGCGCCGGCGGACGCGAACAGGGCGGCGGCGACGAGGGACACGACGAGGGCGGTCTTTCGGAGCAGCATGGCTGCACCTCCGGGGGGAGGCACCCGGCGTACCGGGCAGGTGGGTGGGGTGTCCGGTCGACCGTGCGACGATCATCCCCGCAACAATTCAGAAACGTCAATGACTTGTTACGCGCCGGTAACCCGTTGTCCCGGCGAGGGTGCAAACGGGCAAATCGCAGCTCTCCACATCGGACCGCCGGCCCGGCGCACGCACCCCGGGTCGGGTCGGCGGATGGCATGCTGTGGCCGTGTCCGCCGACGAACCCACCGAGCGCCAGCTACGGGTGATGCCCTGGTGGCTGGTCCTGGTCGGCCTGCTGCTCGCCGCCGCCCTGGGCTGGCTGGTGCTGGACCTGCTGCTCACCGAGGCCGACCGGGCCAGCCAGCCGGACACCCGCGCCACGCTGCGCATCGACGCGATCCGCACCGGCCTGACCGTGGTCGCCGGCACCGGCGGAGGGCTCGCCCTGCTCCTGGCCGCCCGCCGCCAGTGGATCACCGAACGCGCGCAGCGGCACCAGGAGAGCGTCGCCGCCCGGGACCAGGCCCACCGCGACCGCGTGCAGGCGCACGCCGAGTCGGTGGCCGAGGCCACGCAACGCCAGCAGGACCGGCAGGCCACCGCCGCCGAGCACGACGCCGCCGAACGTCGACTGACCGAGCTCTACACCCGGGCCGTCGAGCTGCTCGGCAACGACAGCGCGGCGGTACGCCTCGGCGGGCTGCACGCGCTGGAACGCCTCGGTCAGGACAATCCGGGGCAGCGCCCGACGATCGGGGCGGTGCTCTGCGCGTACCTGCGGATGCCGGCGCCCGACGACCAGCCGCGCGAGACGGAGGTCCGGCGCACCGCGCAGCGTGTGCTGACCCGCCACCTGCGCGCGGACGACGACGCCTACTGGCCGGAGGTGGTGCTGGACCTGACCGGTGCCACGCTGGTCGACTTCGACGCCACGGGTTGCACCCTGGTCGACGCGAACTTCACGGCGACGGCGTTCACCGGCACGACCACCTTCGCGAGCGTGACGGTGCGGGGGCGTCTCCAGCTCGGGGCCGCGACCTTCGGCGACGTGGTCTTCGAGGGCCTCGCGGCCGACGGTGAGGTCCTGCTGGACGGCGTCCGCGTCAGCGGTCAGGCCACCTTCGACGGGGCCACGTTCGCCGACGGCCTGGCCTGCCGACGGTCCACCTTCGCCGGCCATACCTCATTTCGCCAGGTGACCTTCGGTCAGCCGACCAGCTTCGACGCGACCCGCTTCGAGGACTCCACCACATTCCGGCAAGCCGTCTTCGACGGCGCCCTGTCGATGGAGCACACCGAGTTCGGCCGGTCGGCCAACTTCCACGCCGCCCGTTTCACGAACATGGCGCTGTTCCGCTGGACGGTGTTCGGGGCAGAGGCGTTGTTCGACCAGGCCCGCTTCACCGACGCCGCGAACTTCGGCCGGGCCCGGTTCCACAGCATGGCCAGCTTCCGCGACACGCAGTTCAGCCGGCCACCTCAGGTCGATCAGGCCCGGGCGGTGGTCGATCCTGGCCACCGCTGGCCGACGGGCGCGGTGGTCCAACAGCTCGACGACGAGTGGCTGCTGCTGGTCGACCGCTGACCCGTCGGGCGAGCGAGCGTCAGCGGGTGGGCGCGCGCAGCCCGTCCAGAGCCACGCCGAGCACCCGGTCGCGCTGCTCGGGTGACGGGAACTGGGCCATCGTGAGGCCGCTGATCAGCCGCACCACGTCGTCGAAGCCGATGTCGTCACGGACCACGCCGGCGGCCTGGGCGCGACGCATCAGCGGCTCGCCGGCGGAGTAGATCTCCGTCCGGCAGCTCTGGAAGATCTCCGAGTCGTGCAGCAACTGCTCGGCGAGCGCCCGCTTGGTGGCGACGTACGCGACGAAGCGGTGCAACCAGGCGACGAGGGCGTCCCACGGGGGCAGCTCGGCCAGGTCCTCGGCGGAGCGGCTCAGCGCCCGGACCTCCTCGACGTACACGGCCTCGAAGAGGTGCCGCCGGCTGGGGAAGTTGCGGTAGAGCGTGCCGATGCCCACGCCGGCCCGCCGGGCCACGTCCTCGAGGGAGGCGGCAGCGCCGTTCTCGGCGAACGCGTCGCGCGCAGCGGCGACCAGAGCGTCGTAGTTACGCCGTGCGTCGGCCCGCTTCGGGCGTTGCGCGAACACCTCGGGCACCTGCCCCGCGCTGGTCATGACGTGAGTCACCTCGTCCTGGTTGCAACCGGAGGCAACCCTCCGCTAGCTTAGTGGAGGCACCCCTCCGGAACCCCGGAGGCCTGCCTCCGCTTAGCTTACCTCGGGATCCGCCCGATCCGCCTGGCCACCCGATCGCCCGGACCCGACAGCCAGCCCGCCACAGACGACGGGTGACAAACCTCCTTCCGTACCATCATCAGGAGTCTTCTCTCGTGGCAGTGACCTCCCGACGCAGCTCGCGTCGGCTCACCTTCACCGTGCTCGCCGCCGGTGCCGGGTTCTTCGCGATGCTCCAGTCGCTGATCACCCCGGTGCTGCCGACCATCCAGCACGATCTGCACACCTCCCAGAACACCGTGACCTGGGTCCTGACCGCCTACCTGCTCTCCGCGTCGATCTTCACGCCGATCCTCGGACGGGTCGGCGACATGGTCGGCAAGGAGCGGATGCTGGTGGTCGCGCTCGCCGCCCTCGCCCTCGGCTGCCTGCTGGCCGCCATCGCGCCGAACATCGGCGTCCTCATCATCGCCCGGGTCGTGCAGGGCATCGGCGGAGCGGTCTTCCCGCTGTCGTTCGGCATCATCCGCGACGAGTTCCCCGCCGCGCGGGTCTCCACGGCCGTGGCCGCCATCTCGGCGATCGTCGCCGTCGGCGGTGGCCTGGGCATCGTGCTGGCCGGCCCGATCGTCAGCACGCTCGACTACCGCTGGCTGTTCTGGATCCCGATGGTCGTGGTCGGGCTGACCGCCGTGGCCGCCCACCTGTTCGTCCCCGAGTCCCCGGTCCGCACCCCCGGTCGCATCGACTGGCGAGCGACAGTGCTGCTCTCCGGCTGGCTGGTCGCGTTGCTGCTGCCGATCAGCCAGGGCGCGGCGTGGGGCTGGACCAGCCCCCGGGTGCTCGGCCTGCTCGCCCTCGCCGTGGTGCTGCTGGTCGGCTGGCTGGTCGCCGAGGTGCGGTCGCCCAACCCGCTGATCGACATGCGGATGATGCGCCTGCCCGGCGTCTGGACCACCAACCTGGTCGCCCTGCTCTACGGCGCGTCGATGTTCTCCGTGTACGCGTTCCTCCCCCAGTTCGTCCAGACCCCGACCGCCGCCGGCTACGGTTTCGGCGCGAGCATCAGCCAGGCCGGCCTGCTCATGCTGCCGATGCTCGTCGCGATGTTCGTCGCCGGTCTCGTCGCCGGCCGTCTCCAGGCCGTCTTCAGCGCCAAGGCGCAGCTCGCCACCGGTGCCGCGTTCAACGTGGCCGCCTCCGCGATGCTCGCCGCCGCGCACGACACCCGCTGGGAGGTCGCCATCGCCGGCGGCCTGGTCGGCCTCGGCATCGGCCTGGCCTTCGCGTCGATGGCCAACCTGATCGTCGCCAGCGTGCCCGCCAGCCAGACCGGCGTGGCGACCGGCATGAACGCCAACATCCGCACCATCGGAGGCGCGATCGGCGCCGCCGTGGTCAGCGGTGTGATCACCGCGAACCCGCAGGCCAACGGCCTGCCCCGGGAGGCCGGTTTCACGATGGGGTTTCTGGTCCTCACGGCCATCGCGCTGGCCGCCGCGCTCGCGGCCCTCGCCGTCCCGTCCGCCCGGCGGAAGGCGGCCGGTCCCCGGCCGTCCACCGCGACGATCGTCGAGTCCGAGCTAGCCGGCGAGTTCGCCACCATGCCGGCGACCCGCTGAGGGACCGTGTCGGAGCCCGGGCGGTTCGCCGCCCGGGCTCCGCCATGTCCGGGAGTACGCTGGCCGCTTCCCCGTCCACCACTCGCCGTTCTTCAGGATGCCCACATGCCCGAATTGCTGACCACCGACCGCATCGAGGAGATCGGCTCCCTGGGTCCGGAGAGCCCGGACCCGGCCGCGCTGGTCGCCGAGCTGGTGGGCGCCGTCGACGAGGGGCGGGTCGCCGACCCCGACGACACCGCGTACGCCCTGCTGGTCGCCGCGGACATCCTGGAGCAGGCGGGTGACCTGGCCGACGCGCTCGCGCTGGCCACCCGCGCCATCGCCGAACAGCCCGACGAGGACGCGTACGCCCGGTCGGTGCGCGGTGGCCTGCTGCTGCGCCTCGGCCGCTCCGACGAGGGCATGGCCGAGCTGACCGCCCTGCGCCCGCTGCTGGAGACCAACCCCAACGCCACATACCTGATCGACGAGCTGGCCGAGGCCGGCCACACCGACCTGGCGCTGGAATGGCTGACCGGGGCGCTCGACGCGATCCTGGAACGGACCCGGACCCAGCAGCACGAATCCGAGGACGCCCAGGACGAGGCCGCGGCCATGATCTACGGCCTGACGCAGCGGCGGCACAACCTGCGCGAGGAGATGGGCCTCCCGCACGACGAGTACGACAACCTCGCCGACCGACTGCGCGCCGCGAGCGACCACGCGCTCGACGCGCTGGACGACGGCCCGGCGACTCTGCTGTTCTGGCCGCAGGCGGAGTTCAATGCGCTGCTGCTGCGCTGGCCCGCCCTCGCCGACAGCTACCCCACCAGCTGGGACGAGCACCGCACCCAGACCGAACGTGCCCTCGTCGACGCCTCCGGGCTGGGTGGCGCCGACCTGGGCGTGGTCGTCGGCTCCGTCGCCGGGCTGGCCGCCTTCGCCGAACGCGAGGGCAGCGACCCCACCGACGAGGAAACCCAGGACGAGTACGCCGACTCGCTCACCGGGCCCGACCTCAGGGCCTGGCCGCCCGGACGCAATGACGCCTGCTGGTGCGGGTCCGGGGCGAAATACAAGAAGTGCTGCCTGCCGCGATCGCGAAGCTGACCCGCTTCGGCCAGGCAACACACGCGCATCCGCGCACTAGTCTCGTGGCATGACGGCGGCAGAACAGCACGAGACGATCGAGGACAGCCCGGTCGGCTGGGTGGCCAAGCACATCCAGCGGTACGTCGAGACCGACGGCGCCGACGGCGGCACCTACCAGGGCGTACCGTCGCTGCTGCTCACCACGCGCGGGCGCCGCACGGGCGCCCTGCGCCGCACCGCGCTGATGTACGGCCGCGACGGTGACAACCACCTGCTGGTGGCGTCCAACGGGGGCGCGGACAAGCACCCCGCCTGGTACCTGAACCTGAGCGCCGACCCGGCGGTGGAGATCCAGGTCGGCGCGGAACGCTTCGCCGGTCGGGCCCGCACGGCGACGGGCGAGGAGCGGGCCCGGCTGTGGCCGGTGATGACGAAGGTCTTCCCCACGTACGAGCGCTACCAGAAGGGCACCAACCGCGAGATCCCCCTGGTCGTCATCGAACGCGCGCCTCGGAAAGAATCAACCGGCAATTGATCTCCGTAGATGCCGGAGAGGGCTAGGGTGACCGTAGGTAAGCACCCACTCCGGCAAGGAGAACCGTCGTGCGCCGCATCATCGCCACCATCGCACTACTCGGGATGTCACTCGTCATGATGCTGGCGCCGACGCCGGCGAGCGCGGCAAGTGACGTTGAGGTCACGGCCGCGACCCTGGTCGCGCGCGGCGTCGCCGTGGACGTCAGCCTCAGCGTGACCTGCCAGTCCGGCCTGTCTGGCGGGGCCGAGATGATCATCCGACAGCGGTCGGGCGACAGGGTCGCGTCCGCCTCCGGCTGGGGTCCTGTCTACTGCACCGGCCAGCCGCAGATCGTGACCGGGCGGGCGTGGGTGGAGGGTGGCGGCCTCGTCATCAAGCCCGGTGTGGCACTGATCAGCGGAGGCTTCGAACTGTGCGGCGACGTGGGCTGTAGCGGACCGAGGTTCGAGCAGACATTCCGGATAACACGCTGAACCGGTCGAGCCTCTAGGCGCCTGCCTGAACGAGCGCCCATCGGTGTTCGCAACCAGGTCACCGTCGTCGGCGGTGGGACCGCAGGTCGCACGGGTGGTTGGTGGGTCACGCTCCCACCACCCGTGATCAGTTTCCCAGCGCTCGGACCTTCGCGATCGTCTCTTGGACGTGCTGCTTGGCCGGGTCGCCACCCTGGGACGCCTGCGCGAGGGCCTGACGGTACGCATCGATCATCCCGACCAGCGGGCCTGCGGCCACGCCTTCCAGCGCACCCGCCACGAGCGCGCGTGCCTCGGCTGCGTCCTGGGCTGCCGCTGCGGTCTTGGCCTTCGCCTCGTCCAGCTTCTGCGACGCCGCCGCCAGCCTCGCGATGATCTGTGCTGCGCTCACGCGCGCCTCCCCCGTGGTCGACCATCGCCTCCACCACCGCACAGGCGGAGACCACATGGGAGCGTACGAGATGCACGCACTAAGCGCGACCACTCGCTGGCGCGCTCACCACCCCGCCGTTAGCGGATGCCGAAACGGGCCAACGGCGAGAATGTCCCGTCCCGACTCGCGCGAGGACCTAGATCTTGGACACTTTCCGTTCCCGCTCGACGGAAACTGTCCAAGATCTACAGTGGCGCTCGGTAAACCGGTGCTGTTGACCGCTCAGCAGCAGGCAGGCGCGAACGACCAGCAGCTGACGCGACACGGACCGCATTCGCGGGACAGCGCCGGGGCGGGGAGCGTCATAGACTCTGCTGCCGGCAGCCAGGAGAACGGTCCGGGCATTCCGCTGGAGGAGTGGCGCGACGTGGCACCTCAAGGGAACCCCGCGAGCCCCACCGGCCGTCGCCGCCGGGCCAGGGCCATCGTGCTGTCGGGCGGGCTCGCGGCAGTTGCGGCCCTCGTGCTCGTCGCTGCCCACGCCACCGGTGACAGGTGGGGCATCCTCGACGGTTCCCGGTCATCTTCCTCGACGACGCCCGCGCCCACGGTGACCACAGAATCTCGGGCGCAGCTCGCCCGGGCCTGCATCGCGCAGACCAAGGGCGAGGAAGCGGTGGCGTACTTCCACCGGGACATCCCCGCCGACCGGTGGGGAGACCCGGTACGCGGCACCGCCTCGGCGAGCAGCGAGCCGTTCGTGCTGTGGCTCTTCGACGACGATTGCGAGCCACACAAGGCGCTCGACGTGCCAGCGCGGACCAGTCGCACGTTCAAGGCGCAGGTGGGTCAGGTCTGGTCCTACACCGAAGCGTCAGCGGGGCAACCCACCGACGGCCGCACCTGTCGCGTCTTTGGCCTCTCCAACAGCGGCACCGAGCAGAGATTCAGCGACAGCGGGCTCCTCACCTACCACGCGGAATAGGCCGGGAAGCCCTACAGCAGTCCGGCCGCCAGCTCAAGGTCGACTCGGGTTTCAGGAAATCGCGGTATCCGGGCCGCCCGGATACCCCGATTTCCTGAAACCCGAGTGGATCAAGCCGCGCGGGCGGAAGTCGATCACGCCGCGCGGGCGGAAGTCGACCACGCCGGGCCTGCGGGACGGGCGGGATCGCGGCGGGGTCAGCGCAGGCCACGGGCCAGCAGCAGGTAGGCGCAGTAGGCCATCGGCACCAGCAGAAAACAGATCAGGAACCCGAGCGGCAGATAACGCGGCGGGGTGCCGGTGACCATCGCGGGCCGCCCCCACCTGCCCAGCACCAGGTACCCGCCGAAGAACGCCACCGCCGGCAGCCCCGCGCAGATCCACGCGCCGAGCGTGAACCCGTCGACCAGACCGACACCGGACGCGAGCACCAGGGCCAGCACGAGCACCCCGGCGGCGGCACCGCACGCGGCGTAGACCGCAGCCGCCCGCGCGAGCGGCGACCACGTCGGCAGGAGCGCCGGCCGCTGGGCCAGCAGCTCCGCCTGCTGCCCGTGCCGGTCGGCCTCGTCGGCCATCCGCCGGGCCAACTCCAGCTCCACCGCCGGGTCGACCGCCGCCGCGCGTTGCGCCGGCACCCCGACGCCCGCCGGGCTCACCGCCGTCGGCAGCGCCAGCCGCGCCTCCCCCGCCGGCAGCTCGGGGTACGCCCCGACCCCCGCCCGCCCCGGCACGCCGGCTGCGCCGTCGGGTCCCCCGTCCCCCGTTCCGGGCGGCCCGGACGGGCCGAGCCCGACGCCGGAGCCCGACGGAAACCCGCTCGCACCCGGTGGACCGGGCCACGAAGCGGTCTCACCCGACCCGGCCGATCCTGACCCGCCCGACCCCGACCCGTCGGCCGCACCGGAGACCGGCCCCGCAGCAAAGGTCGAAGCAGCACCAGCGCCCGAGACCGGCCCGGCACCAGAACCGGCGGGCACGGGTGGTGGCTGATCGATGCCGATGGCTCGGCCGAGCTGGTCGAGGCGGTGCCCCTGTGCGGTCAGCCTCTGCTGGAGGTAGTCGACGGCGGCGTGCAGGTCACGGCGACGTGCGGACTCGGTGGCGGCGTGCTGTTCACCGGCCCGGCGCTGCTCGGCGAGTTGTCGGGCCAGCGCCGCGTACTCCTCGAAGGACACTGTCACCGCTCCCCGTCCGGGTCGTGCCCGTCGCCGACGAACGGGACGATCAGCCGGGTGCGCTGGTCGTGCCGGTCGATCAGCAGCGCCCGGTCGGCGCGGGGCGTGTAGGTCAGGTCGTGCGTCCCGAGGTGCAGGGCCAGCTCGGCCCCCGGCACGTTGAGGGCGACCAGACAGGCGACGTCGTCGCGGTTCTGGGTGCCGCCGAGGTCGTCGGCGAGCCGGCGCAGCCCCCGCCACCAACCGAGCAGGTGCACGCCCTGCCCGGGGCCCTGGCGCAGCAGTGTGCGCAGGTCGTCCAGGCCGGAGCGGAACGTGCCCGGGTCGGCCGCCCCGAACACCGGCGCGGCGGCGTCCATGCCGAAGACCACCAGGTATTCGCGGCCGGTGGGCTCGGCGGCCAACGTGGTGACGCGGTCGCGCAGCCCGGCCGCGTCGAGGCGGTGCACCGGGTGGCCGGCGGCCCGCAGGGCCGCTTCGGTGTCGTCGGCGACCGGGTCGGCGACGGTGACCAGGGACGCCAACTGGAACCGGGCGTCGCCGGGGGCGTGCTGACGGGCCAGGCTCAGCGTCGCGGCGCGCAGCACGTCCGCGCCGGTCGGTGCGGTGCCCACCACGGCGAGGTGTCGGCCGGGCGTGGTGTCCATCAGGAACAGGGCGGTGGTGCCGTGCACGTCGACGGTCCGGCCGACCAGGGCCATCGGGCGCCGACCACCGGGGCGCAACCCGGCGAAGGTGGGGTCGTCCTCGACCCGCGCGGCCTCGTACCCCTTGAAGACCGCCGGTGCCCGCGAGCCCGGCGGGCGGGCCTGCCACAGCTCGTGGCGCAACGCGGCGAGATCCGCGGCGGCGGCGTGCGCGTCGGGGAAACGCAGCACGGTGTCGGCGCCGACCGCGCCGGCGGCGGTGTTGACCACGGCGGAGCCGACCGGCAGGGCCGCGGCGGCGTCGTTGAGCTGATCGAGCACCCCGCCGCCGCCGGGCAGCGCCACCCGCAACGCGAACTGCCCGAAGATAGCCTCGGCCCGCCCGTAGAGGGCCTCGATGCCGGTCATGCTCTGGCTCGCCAGCACCAGGTGGATGCCGTACGAGCGGCCCTTGCGGGCCAACTCCTCCAGCAGGTCCACGGATTCACGGGCCAGCGCGTCGTTGCCGGCGAGCAGCACGTGGAACTCGTCGATGACCGCCACGATGCGGGGCAGCGGATTGTCCCGTGGCAGGTCGGCGAGCTTGGTGACGCCGTGGCGCTTCAGCGCGCCGGCCCGGCGTTGCGCCTCCCGGCGCAGCTCGCGCAGGACGGCGAGGCCGTACTCACGGTCGGATTCGATGCCGACGGCACGGGCGTGCGGCAGCCAGGACGGGTCCCGACCGGTGGGCACGAACTCGGTGAAGCTCACGCCCTCCTTGAAGTCGAGCAGGTAGAGCTGCAACTCGGCCGGGGAGTAGCGGGCGGCCAGTCCGTAGAGGACGTCGAGGAGGAAGACGGTCTTGCCCGCGCCGGTGCGCCCCCCGACCAGCCAGTGCGGGGTGGCGTCGTCGAAGGCGAGTGTCAGGGGTGCGGTGCCGGCCCGGCCGATCACCGTCCGCAGACCGTTGCCGGCCGACTCGGCCCAGCGCCGCTCGGGCAGCAGGTCGGTGAAGGGCAGCGCGTCGGCGCGACGGGTGGCGGCGCCGAGGTGCTCGGCGAGCGCGCGTACCGAGGCGGCCGGCGGGTCGCCGTCGAGCACCACGGGTGCGGCGAGCCCGCTGCCGTCGGCGCTGAACGGGATGCCGGGCGGGTCGCCGATCTGCGCGTACCCCTGGTGGAGCCGAATCGCGGTGGTGCCACCCAGCGGCGGCGCGGTTTCGCCGGGCACCCGGGACGGGTGGCCGGTGAGCAGCACGCAGACGGCGGCGGCCGGACCGGCGTGGGTGAGCGCGGCGAGCCGGGCCAGCTCGCGCGGCGGTGGCGCGGCGGTGGCGACCACCACCAGGAGGTGCCGGCCAGCGGGCTGACCGTGCTGGGCGGCGCGGGCATGCTGCTCGGCGTCATCGAGCAGCGCGGCCACCTCGGCCTCGCTGGTGGCCGGCGGGTCGAGCACCCCCGCGTCGAGCAGGGGACGCAACGGGCCGAAGGTGGCGCCGAGCGCCGCGGTGTCGATGCCGGCGACCCGGACCTGACCGGGCGGTGCGGTGGCGACCAGCCGCAGCACCAGTGCCCGCAGCAGCCCGGCGACCCGTGGGTCGCGGGCGTCGGTGTCCAGGGCCAGGTGGTGCCCACCGCCGAGGGGAACCAGCACCGGGAAGCCACTGTCCGAGACGGACGCCTCGCCGATCCGGACCGCCGCCGGCTCGTCGGTCAACGGCGTGGCGCCCGGAGCGGGGGTGGCCAGGGCGCCGCCGAGGCGGGCGAGGCGGGTGACCAGCGCGTCGACGCCGGCCGGGGCGACGGCAGCCGGTGCGGTGCCGAGCGCGTTCCGGGCGGCGTCGAGGTGCGCTCGGGCCGCCCGGTGGGAGTTGATCGCCTGCCCGTACGCCGACGCGAGCCTGCCCACCCTCTGCCCCCAACGCCGACGGCCGCCTGGTCCCAGGAACCCTAACGGACAGCGGTGGCACCCGGACAGTCCTGCGAGGACGTGTCACGCCGGACCCGTCAGGCAGGGCCGCACGGCACGAGGTCGGGCGCGTCGGCCAGCCCACAGCGGAACACCTCCACCGGCGCCGTCGCCACCTGTGGCACCTGCTCCACCCGCAGCAGGGCCAGCCGTTTGTCGACCGGCTCGCCCGACTCGGGCGTGAACCGGATCAGCCCGGCCACCCCCCGGTAGCCCTGGCCGGCGTTCTGCCGGAGCACCTCCGCGTGCACGGCGACCGGGTTGACCGACGTCGGCTCCCACCGTTGTCGCGGGTCGGCGTGGTGCAGCCGGGCGGCGAGGCTCTCCACCGCCCTGATCATCATCATCGCCGCGTCGTAGGCGAGGCTGACCCGCTCGCCGACCTGGTGCCCGGAGTCCGGCCGGCAGCGCGGCGGGTCCAGCAGGTCGTCGGCCTGGATCCAGGACAGGAAACTGGCCCGGGCATCGTCGCGGCGTTCCTCGGCGACCCGAAGCGCGGCGCAGGTGGCCAGGGAGGCCTTGGAGACGTACGTGACCGGCAGGTTGCCGGGGGCGGCGGCGCGGAGCCCGGGGTTGGCCATGTAGCGGTTGACCGAGTCGTCGGCGACGAGGTGCCGGGGCGGGTTGCCCCCGCACTCGCGCAGCGCCCGCAGGAAACCGTCGAACTCCGTCCAGCGGCCCGCGTAGAAGAGCAGGCCGGGGTAGCCGCACTCGTCGGTCAGCCGCTCACCGGTGCGCCACTCGTCGAGGCGCGTCATCCGGGCGCCGAACCGCTGCCGCAGCCCGTCGACGAGGGTGCCCACGTAGAGGTCCTCGGTGAGCGAGCTGCCCTCCAACGTCGTGTAGTAGACGTGCGCCTCGTCGACCTTCAGCACCTGTTGGGCGTACGCGTCGATCATCTTTACCTGATCGGTGTTGGGCGCGGAGATCTGCAGGTAGAGGCGGGAGTTGGTGTCCATCCGGTCGGCGGAGAGCGTGGGTGCCAGCACCGGCAGCCCGACCTTGTTCAGCTCGGGCGGTGCTCGTCCGGCTCTCCACCAGGCCGACCACCCCGAGCACGGTGGGGTCGTCCGAGGCCAGCTCGGCCAGCATCGACACGGCCCGGTCGGCGTAGATCATCTGCCGGCCACCGTTGGCCACCACGATCCGCAGCAGCGCGGCGCCGTCGGCGCCTGCCGACTCCTTCAGCAACGCGTACTGGGCGGTGGCCATGCCTTCGAGCTCCTCGCGCTCGGAGACGTAGGACTCCTCGTCGGCGCGGGTCCGGTTGCCGGTCAGGGTGCCCAGGTAGACCAGGGTCAGGAAGGGCCGGCGCCGGTCGCTTCTCTGCCAGACCTCCTCGGCGGCGCGGTTCTGCGCGAAGATGCGCTGCTGGATCTTTCGCAGACCCTCCTGACCGGGGTCGTTGTTGAACACCTGTGCGGCGCTGTCGCTGTAGCCGACACACTCGCCGCTGGCGACCACCTCGACCGAGACCCGACCTCCGGTCAGCGACGGGTGACAGCCCGGCGCCCACCGGCTGCCCGCCCACACACCGAGCGCCGCCACCAGCACCAGGCACAGCGCAGCCGGCAGGAAGCGCCGCGACCACCAGGGCGGGTCGGGCGCGGAGAACGGTCGCATGCCGCCACGCGACGGCGGGCCGGTGCCGGAGTCGTCGGGGCGCAACGCCACCAGCCAGGCGGCCGGGCGGCGCAGCCGCCGCATCTCCGGCAGCGCCTCGGCCCACTCGTCGTACGCCTCGTCGGCCTCGGTCAGCGGGTGCGGCTCGGGCAGTTCCGGCGGTGGTTGCCCGCCGGACACGACGATGAGCAGCGGGTCGTTGCGGCCCGTCTCGGTGCGGACGTCGCCGATCAGGCGGACCAGTTCGCCACCGACGTTGCCGGGTGCGACGTGATCGATCAGCAGCGCCGGGTACGCGGTGCGCCGCCAGTCCGACGGACGCCACGGTCGACGCCGGTACGCCTGCCGCAGGTCCTCCAGGAACGCGTGCAGCAGCAGCTTGTTGACCTGGTCGGGTTGCTCGCCGTCGCGCCACCCGGCGGTGAGGCGTTCGGCGAAGCCGAGGAAGGTGACCGACTGCCGGGGCGCCAGATACTGCTGGCGCATGAACCAGTTGTAGTGCCGCCCGAGCACCGGCACCCGGCCGGAGACGGCGGCCCGGAAGACCACCCCCGGCACGGCGCGGCGGACCACCCAGAGCAGCACCTGCGAGACGATGCTGACCGCGTCACCGCCGGTGGGCAGGGCCTCGGGCGTACGCGGGCCCCGGCGGTCGCGCAACCGGCGGACCAGGGCCGCACGGCTGTCGTCGGCGTCGATGCCGAAGCTGAGGCTCTGGTGCATCAGCCAGTCGGCGAGCGGGTAGTGCCGGAAGCGCAGCCGGGCGGCGCCGAACGCCTCCAGGGAGAGCTGCCGGTGCAGTTCGCGCAGCAGCGCCGGCACGTCCCCGGCGCCCGGTGGCGCGTCGGCGTCCAACACGGCGTGCGGCACCCGCCGCCGGGCGCCCTGACCGAGGAAGCGGCGCAGCGGCACCATCAGATCCGCCGTGTCGGAACGGACCAGCCAGAGTAGCGGCAGCCGACGGTCGCCGCGACGGGGTCGCCGCAGCAGCCGTGCGAGCAGCGCGAAGAACTCCAACCCGCCAGCCGGCAGCCGGTCGCGGCCCGCGGCCGCCTGCCGCTGACCGATCAACTCCTGCTTGGGCACCTCGGACCGTCGCACGCCTCACCTCCGATTCCACCCAGTGTGACGCATCGGGTACAGACGCGGAGCCGGCCGACGGCCGAGCGCCCACAGGGGACGCTCGGCCGCCGGCCGGTGCGGGTACGACGGTGTGGGTCGGTGGTGCGCTCCGGTCAGCCGGTGATGGCGTTCAGCGCCGGCAGGTATCCGTAGCGGTAGCCGTCGGCGTCCGGGCGGTGGGGCATGACGGACCTCCACAGGACAGGGGTGGTGGGATCCTGCGACCGCGCGCGTGGCCAGGGGTGGGTCTCTTGTTACTAGCTGGTAATGCTATCGAAACATGCACATCAATGGAATAGCTCGCCGATGCCGCGCGGCGGGTCGGCGACGTTCACCGTTGTCGATTAGGTTTGCGTGGCGAACACCCGATGGAGGGAGTCCACCTCGTGCGACGAGCACTCACGGCGGCCACCGCCGCCCTGACCCTCACCACCGCCGGCACCATGCTCGCCGGCACCCCCGGCCAGGCCGCCCCGACGGGCTGGGGTCGGCCGATCGTCACCGCCGCGCCGCAACCCGGCGCGGCCGGCCTGGGCGACACCTACTTCCCCGACTACGGCAACGGTGGCTACGACGTCGAGCACTACGACGTCCGGCTGCGCTACGAACCGGCCACCGACCTGCTCACCGGCACCACCACCATCCTCGCCACCGCCACCCAGGATCTGTCGGCGTTCAATCTCGACTTCCTGCTCGACGTCGAGTCGGTGCGGGTCAACGGTTGGGCGGCGACCACCAGCACCGCGGGCGCACACGAGCTGGTGGTCACGCCGGCCCGCACGGTGACCCGGGGCCAGCAGCTCACCATCGTGGTGCGCTACCACGGCATCCCGTCGGAAACCCTGGTCGGCGGCTACACCGGCTGGACGCGCACCGACGACGGCGCCCTCGCCGTCAACGAGCCCGAGTCGGCCTGGTGGTGGTTCCCGAGCAACGACCACCCCCTGGACAAGGCCACCTTCGACATCTCGGTGTCGGTGCCCACCGGCGTCGAGGTGATCAGCAACGGCGTGCAGCCGAGGCCACCGGTGGCCGAGGCCGGCAACCGCACCCGGTGGATCTGGCGGACCACCTCACCCACCGCCACCTACCTGGCCTTCATGGCCATCGGCCAGTACGACATCGTCACCGACACCACGCCGGGCGGCCAGCCGGTGGTCAACGCGTACAGCACCTCGCTGGGCGCGCTCGGGCCGGCCGCGAGGGCCAGCATCGAGCGGACCGCCGAGATCGTCGACTGGGAGAGCGGGATCTTCGGGCCGTACCCGTTCGAGGCACAGGGCGGCGTGGCCGGGCCGATCGACGGCATCGGCTTCGCACTGGAGACCCAGACCCGACCGGTGTACGGGCCGGGCTTCTGGCGACGCGGCGCCAACACCTACGTGGTGGCGCACGAGAACGCCCACCAGTGGTTCGGTGACTCGGTCTCGGTGGCCGAGTGGCGCAACATCTGGCTCAACGAGGGCTTTGCCTCGTACGCCGAGTGGCTCTGGTCGGAGGAGCAGGGTGAGGGCACCGCGCAGGAGGTGTTCGACTTCACCTACGCCAGCTACCCGGCCGACGACGAGTTCTGGCAGGTGCTGCCCGGCGACCCTGGTGCCGCCCGGGTCTTCGACAACGCCGTCTACGACCGCGGCGCGATGACGTTGCACCAGTTGCGGCTGGCCGTCGGCGACGACGCGTTCTTCGAGATCCTGCCGGCCTGGACCAGCGAGCACCGGTACGGCAACGGCACCATCGAGCAGTTCCAGGCGCTGGCGGAACGGATCTCCGGGCTGGACCTGGACGACCTGTTCACCACCTGGCTGTTCACCGCCGGTCGGCCCGACGTGGCCACCGCCGCACGCAAGGCGGCCCCGCCGACCGAGCCGAAGTCCTGGGCCAAGATCCGCGAGTCGCACCACCTGCTGTCGCACTAGGCATCCGGTGTGGACGGAAGGGCCCGCCGCCCTGCGGCGGGCCCTTCCGGCGCCGGCATCCCGCGTTCTCCCCGGAGCGCAGACCGATGACCGACCACTTCGGTGCTTGCCTGTCGAGCTGCCCCAAAAATGGGGCGATGACCGCGGCCCATATCTGGGGCAGCTCTACAGGGACCGTCGGAGGTGCTGTTGCCCTCCCGCAGGTCGTCCCCGGCCGGCTTCACCACCCGGCCGAGGGCCTGGAGAAGCCCGGTCACGGAGTCGCTGGGACGCCTGTCGCCTCGGCCGTGCTCGCTTCCACGGCACGGATGTGCCGGTAGGCGAACCAGAGCGGCGGGAACGACCGCCCGGCCGGTGAGGCAGCAGACCTGCCCCACCGACCGGACGCCCGCAAACTCAGCGAGCGGCGAGAGCCTGAGCGGCCGGGCCGACCGGGGCCGGCAACGCACCGACACCACCGAGGTGACAGTGGATCGCGGCAGCCGCCGCACGCCCCTCGGCGATGGCCCAGACGATCAGCGAGGCACCCCGGTGCATGTCACCGGCCACGAACACCCCGTCAGCATCGGTCTGCCAGTCGTCGCGGGCGTCCACAGCGCCCCTGGGATTACGGGTCACGCCGAACTGGGCCAGCAGCGGCTGCTGCTCGGTGCCGTCGAAGCCGATCGCCAACAGCACCAGATCGGCCGGCAGCTCCCGCTCGGAACCCGGCACCACGGTGACGACCCGTCGGCCGTCGCGCTTCTCCACCGTCACCTCGGCGATCCGCACCGCCCGCACCTGCCCGGTGCCGTCGTCGACGAACTCCTGCACCGCAACGGCGAAGACCCGCTCGCCACCCTCCTCGTGCGCCGGGTAGCTGCGCAGGATCCACGGCCACGTCGGCCACGGGTCCCGTGCCTCGTCGCGCTCCCGGGGCGGCTGCGGGTACAGGTCGAGCTGGTGCACGCCCGCGGCGCCCTGCCGGTGGGCGACACCGAGGCAGTCGGCAGCGGTGTCACCACCACCGATGATCACCACGTGCTTGCCGGCCGCGTCGATCGGCGTGCCGTCCGGCAGCAGCGCACGCGCCGGCCGGGCCTCACCCGTGGCCGCGGCGCCAGGCTGGTCGGTGGCCGCGGTGGCGACCGCGCGATTCGCCGCGACCAGGTGCGCCATCGCCTGGTGTACGCCCCGAAGCGCCCGCCCCGGGGTCTCCGGAGTGTCCCGCCCCTGCAACGCGCCGCAGGCCAGCAGCACCGCGTCGTGTTCGGCGCGCAACTGCTCGGCGGTGACGTCCACCCCGACGTTCACGCCGGTGCGGAAGCGCACCCCCTCGGCGACGAGCTGGGCCAGGCGGGCATCGATGTGCCGCTTCTCCAGTTTGAAGTCGGGGATGCCGTACCGGAGCAGGCCACCGATCGCGTCGTCACGCTCGTACACCGTCACCGCGTGACCGGCGCGGGCCAGTTGCTGGGCGGCGGCGAGGCCGGCGGGCCCGGAGCCGACGACGGCGACCGACCGACCGGACGGCGCCGGCACCGCGCGAGGGGTGAACCCGCGTGCCGCGGCGGCGTCGGCGATCTCCACCTCGACCTGCTTGATGGTCACCGGCTGGCCGCCGGAGATACCGAGGACGCAGGCCGCCTCGCAGGGCGCCGGGCAGAGCCGGCCGGTGAACTCCGGGAAGTTGTTGGTGGCGTGCAGCGACTCGACCGCGGCGTCCCAGTTGCCGGTCCGCACCAGGTCGTTCCAGTCCGGGATGCGGTTGCCCAGCGGGCAGCCGTCGTGGCAGAACGGGATGCCGCAGTCCATGCACCGGGTGGCCTGCTCACGGACCAGTTCCTCGCCGGCCGGCGGGTAGACCTCGCGCCAGTCGCTGATCCGCACCGGCACCGGGCGGCGGGCCGGCAGTCGCCGGTCGTAGCGCAGGAAACCGTTCGGGTCAGGCACGAGCCACCTCCTGGGCAGCCGCCCGCGGGGCGGGCGGCACCGGCACGGCGGACGGCGCGCTGAGCGCGCTCATCACCGCGTCGTCGACGTTGCGGCCGGCGGCTTCGGCGGCCTTCATGATCTCCAGCACCCGGCGGTAGTCGCGGGGCACCACGGCGGTGAACTCGGCCACCGCCTCCGGCCAGCGCTTGAGCAGCTCCTCGGCGACCGCCGACCCGGTCTCGGCCACGTGCCGCTGGACCAGCTCGTGCAGCAACGACTGCTCCTGCTCGCCCAGTTGCGCCAGGTCGACCAACTCCGTGTTGACCCGTGCGCGGTCCAGGTGGTGCACGAACGCCGTGCCGCCGGACATGCCGGCCGCGAAGTTACGGCCGGTCGCGCCGAGCACCACGACAGTGCCGCCGGTCATGTACTCGCAGCCGTGGTCGCCAACCCCCTCGACCACGGCGACCGCACCGGAGTTGCGCACCGCGAACCGCTCCCCCACCCGGCCACGCAGGAAGACCTCACCCGCTGTGGCCCCGTACAGGATGGTGTTGCCGGCGATGATCTGATCCTCGGCCCGCTGCCCCGGCTCGGCGTCCGGGTCGAGGAACGGCGCTGCGGCGTCCGGACGGACGATGATCCGCCCACCGGAGAGGCCCTTGGCCACGTAGTCGTTGGCGTCGCCGTGCAGCCGCAGGGTCACCCCGCGCGGCAGGAACGCGCCGAACGACTGCCCGGCCGTGCCGTGCAGCACGAACTCGATGGTGTCCTCCGGGAGGCCGGCACCGCCGAAGCGGCGCGTCACCTCACCGCCGAGCATCGCGCCGACGCTGCGGTGCTCGTTGCGGACCGCCACCTCGACCCGTACCGGCGCGCCGGTGGACAGGGCGGGCTGCGCGAGCGCGATCAGCTCGTTGTCCAGGGAGAGCTCCAGGCCGTGATCCTGCGCGCGGACCCCCCGCCGGGCCGCGCCGGCGGGCAGCTCCGGCAGGTGCAGGACGGGCGCCAGGTCCAACCCGTGTGCCTTCCAGTGCGTCAGCGCCGGGGCCACGTCGAGCAGCTCGGACTGCCCGATCGCCTCCTCGATGGACCGGAAACCCAGCTCGGCCAGGTATCCCCGGACCTCCTCGGCGAGGAAGAGGAAGAAGTTCTCCACGAACTCCGGGGTGCCGGTGAAGCGCTCGCGCAGCACCGGGTTCTGCGTGGCGATGCCGACCGGGCAGGTGTCCAGGTGGCAGACCCGCATCATGACGCAACCGGCGACGATCAGCGGCGCGGTCGCGAAGCCGAACTCCTCCGCGCCGAGCAGCGTCGCGATCAGCACGTCGCGGCCGGTCTTGAGCTGACCGTCGACCTGCACGGTGACCCGGTCGCGCAGCTTGTTGAGCAGCAGCGTCTGCTGGGCTTCGGCAAGCCCCAGCTCCCACGGGGTGCCCGCGTGCTTCAGCGAGTTCATCGGGGAGGCGCCAGTGCCGCCGTCGTGGCCGGAGATCAGGATGACGTCGGCCTTGAGCTTCGCCACGCCGGCGGCGACGGTGCCGACGCCGACCTCGCTGACCAGCTTGACGTGCACCCGGGCGGCCGGGTTGACGCACTTCAGGTCGTGCACCAGTTGGGCGAGGTCCTCGATGGAGTAGATGTCGTGGTGCGGCGGCGGCGAGATCAGACCGACACCGGGGGTCGCGTGCCGGGTACGGGCGATCCACGGCCAGACCTTGTTGCCGGGCAGTTGACCGCCCTCGCCCGGCTTGGCGCCCTGGGCCATCTTGATCTGGAGGTCGTCCGCGTTGACCAGGTATTCGCTGGTCACACCGAACCGGCCGCTGGCGATCTGCTTGACCGCCGAACGGCGGGCCGGGTCATGCAGGCGATCGACGTCCTCGCCACCCTCACCGGTGTTGGACTTGCCGCCGAGACGGTTCATCGCGATGGCGAGCGTCTCGTGCGCCTCCGCGGAGATCGACCCGTACGACATGGCGCCGGTGGCGAACCGCTTGACGATCTCGCTGGCCGGCTCGACCTCGTCGATCGGCACCGCCGGCCGGAGCCCGGTACGCAGGGTGAACAGTCCACGCAGCGACCCGGCCTGCGCGGCGAGCGCGTCGACCTTCGCGGTGTACTCCCGGAAGACGTCGTACTGCCGGCTGCGGGTGGCGTGCTGCAACAGGAAGACCGTCTCCGGGTTGAACAGGTGCAGCTCACCCTCGCGGCGCCACTGGTACTCGCCACCGACCTCCAACCGGTCGGAGGCGGCGGAGCCCGCCGGCGGCCAGGCCAGCGCGTGTCGGGCGGCCACCTCGGCGTGCACGCCCGCGAGGTTCACCCCGCCGATCCGGCTGGGGGTGCCCCGGAAGTAGCGCTCGACCAGCCGGGTGTCCAGGCCGACCGCCTCGAAGACCTGCGCCCCGCAGTACGAGGAGACCGTCGAGATGCCCATCTTCGACATGATCTTCAGGACGCCCTTGCCGAGCGCCTTGGCGTAGTTGCGGACCGCGCCAGCCGGTTCCACCCCGACGAGCGCGCCGGTGGCGATCATGTCCTCCACCGACTCGAACGCCAGGTACGGGTTGACCGCCGCCGCGCCGTACCCGATCAGGACCGCCGCGTGGTGCACCTCCCGGCAGTCGCCGGACTCCACGATCAACGCCGCCTGCGTGCGGGTCTGCTCCCGCACCAGGTGCTGGTGCACCGCGGCGGTGAGCAGCAACGACGGGATCGGCGCCAGGTCGGCGTTGGAGTCCCGGTCGGAGAGCACCAGGATGCGGACGCCGTCCTCGATCGCCTCGGAGACGTGCCGGCAGATCTCGGTCAGCCGCGCCTTGATCCCGGCCGCGCCCTCCCGGATGCGGTACAGCCCGGACACCCGGACCGCCTTGAAGCCGGGCAGGTCGCCGTCCTCGTCGATGGAGAGGATCTTCGCCAGCTCGTCGTTGTCGATGATCGGGTGCGGCAGCACGATCTGGCGGCAGCTCGCCGCGCCCGGGTCGAGCAGGTTGCCCTCCGGCCCGATCGTCGACGCCAGACTGGTCACCAGCTCCTCGCGGATGGCGTCCAGTGGCGGGTTGGTGACCTGGGCGAAGAGCTGGTGGAAGTAGTCGTAGAGCAGCCGCGGCCGGGTCGACAACGGCGAGATCGGGGTGTCCGTGCCCATCGAACCGAGCGGCTCGGCGCCGGTGCGGGCCATCGGCCCGAGCAGGATCTTCAGCTCCTCCTGGGTGTATCCGAAGGTCTGCTGCCGGCGGCGCACCGAGTCGTGGGTGTAGACGGTGTGCTCGCGCGCCGGCAGGTCGCCCAGCTCGATCAGCCCGGCGTGCAGCCACTCGCCGTACGGCTGGGCTGCGGCCAACTCGGACTTGATCTCCTCGTCGTGCACGATGCGACCCGCGACGGTGTCGACCAGGAACATCTTGCCCGGCTGGAGTCGCCCCTTCGCGACCACGTGGGCCGGGTCGAGGTCCAGCACGCCCGCCTCGGAGCCGAGCACCACGAGCCCGTCGTCGGTCTGCCACCAGCGCCCCGGGCGCAACCCGTTGCGGTCCAGGACCGCGCCGACGATCTCGCCGTCGGTGAAGGCCACCGACGCGGGGCCGTCCCACGGCTCCATGAGGCTGGCGTGGAAGCGGTAGAAGGCGCGCTTGGCCGGCTCCATACCGGGGTCGTTCTCCCACGCCTCGGGGATCATCATGAGCACCGCGTGCGGCAGGCTCCGTCCGGCCAGGTGCAGCAGCTCCAGGACCTCGTCGAAGTTCGCCGAGTCGGAGGCGCCGGGCGTGCACACCGGGAAGACCCGCCGGATGTTGCCCGGCACGTTGGGCGAGCGCAGGAGCGCCTCGCGGGCCTGCATCCAGTTGCGGTTGCCACGGATCGTGTTGATCTCGCCGTTGTGGGCGATGAACCGGTACGGGTGCGCCAACGGCCAGGACGGGAAGGTGTTCGTGGAGAAGCGGGAGTGCACCAGCGCGATCGCGCTGTCGATCCGCTCGTCGCGCAGGTCCGGGTAGAACGCCGGCAGCTGGTCGGGCGTCAGCATTCCCTTGTAGACCATGGTGCGGCTGGACAGCGACGGGAAGTATGCCGGCACGCCCCGCTCGGCGGTCTCCCGCTCGGCCTGTTTGCGCAGGCTGAACGCCACCCGGTCCAGGTCGATGCCGCGCAGCGGTGAGCCGGCCGGCCCCTCCGGCGAGCCGGTGAGCCGACGTGCGGCCAGGAAGAGCTGCCGGACCCGGGGCATCGCCGCCAGGGCCGTCTCGCCAAGCTCACTCGGGTCGATCGGCACGTCCCGCCAGCCGAGCAGGTCAGCTCCCTCGACCAGTGCGTACTTCTCGACCACCCGCCGGGCACGCGCCTCGGCGGTGTCGTCGTCGGGGAGGAAGACCAGCCCGGTGGCGTACTCGCCCGCCGGGGGAAGCGCGACGTCGGCCACCGCGCGCAGGAAGGTGTCGGGGACCTGGATCATGATGCCGGCGCCGTCGCCGGTGTTCGGCTCGGCGCCACGAGCGCCGCGATGGTCCAGTCGACAGAGGGCACCGAGCCCGTTGGCGACGACCGCGTGCGAACGCCGGCCGTGCAGGTCCGCCACGAAGGCCACCCCGCAGGCGTCGTGCTCCTGCGCCGGGTCGTAGAGGCCCTGGGCGGATGGGCGGGGGTCAGGCATCGGGGACGCCTGCGGGCTGTGCGGATACGGCTGAATCTTGTCCGCGTACGGCTGAGCCACCGGGCCTCCTGTCGTCACTCAGGTTGGATCATGGTGGGGACGACGTCGGCCCGTGGGTCTATTGAGTCTACGTTAGGGCCGGGGTCGCAGGACCACCTGAGATTGATCACACCGTCCACAGGCTGGGACGTGTAGTCTCGCGCGGTGGATCAGCTACACAGGGACGTCTTCGACCGGTTGGAGCGCTTCTACGACGCGGTGCCCCGCGACGTCGCCGCTGCGGAGGAGCATGGCGGGTTGGTGCTGTTCGTCCGCGACGGTGCCGGCTGGCCGTTCTACGCCCGCCCCCGGCTCGACGCCACCGAGCCGGCGTCGCTGGCCGACGTGACCTCGGTCCGCGAGCGGCAGCGGAAGCTGGGCCTGCCGGAAGCCTTCGAGTGGGTGCACGAGACGAGCCCCGAGCTGCTGGCGGTGGCCCGCTCGGCGGGGCTGCACGTGCTGGAGGCACCGCTGATGGTGCTCGACCCGGCCGCGCTGCCCGACCCGGCGACGTTGTCCGACGTGGCGGTGCGGGTGCTGGCCGCCGACTCCCCCGGTTTCGCCGCCGATGTCGCCGCGCGGCGTGCGGTGGCAGCGGTGTCGTTCGCCGCCGCCGGCACCGCGCCCGGCGAGGCCGGTCCGGCCGAGCGGGACGCCGCCGTCACCGAACTCGAACTGGCCGCGCTCGACGAGGAGCGTTCCCGGATCGCGGACGGTCGACGGATTTCCGCGCTGGCCGGCACCCCCACCGACGGTGCGCTGGCCAGCGGCATGGCCATGCGCGTCGACGACGTCGCCGAGATCGCCGGGGTGGCCACCCTGCCGGCCGCCCGCCGACGCGGGCTGGGCGCCGCACTCACCGCGACCCTGGCCCGGGAGCTGCTCGCCGCCGGCACCGACCTGGTCTTCCTCTCCGCGGGCAGCGAGGAGATCGCCCGGGTCTACCTGCGGGTCGGCTTCCGCCGCATCGGCACCGCCTGCATCGCCGAACCGGTCGCCCTGATCCCCTGACCCGGGATGGGTCCGGGGTGGGTCAGGTTGGCGGGCGCCACTGGGCCGCGGAGGCTGCGGCGCTGGAGAGCAGTCGCGAGTTGATCGTGCCCAGTGCGGCGTCCCGGGCTCGCAACGCCAACCGGCCCCGAGCCTGGAGCACCGCCGACATCCGTCGGGTCTGCCGGACCACTGTCGCGGCCCGCGGGCGGCGAATCCGGTCGTACGCCTGAACGGCGTCGGGCAGCCGAGCTTCCCGCAGCAGAGAGGCGAGGGTGGCGGCGTCCTCGAACGCGAGGCAGGCGCCCTGCCCGAGGTGCGGCGGCATGGCGTGCGCCGCGTCGCCGAGCAGCACGACCCCGCCCGGCCCGGCCGGAAAGCCGTACGCGCGAGGCAGCGGTCGCAGCTCGCGGACCTCCTGCTGGATCAGGTCGGCCGGGTCGGTGGCGTCGAGCAGTGCGCCGATCGGGGCGGGCCAGCCCGCGTACCAGCGGCGCAACAGGGCGAGCTGGGTCTCCGGTGGTTCCGGGCGGGGTGCGCCGGCGGCGGTGGCCACCCAGTAGATGCCGCCCCGGGTGGACCCGCCGGACGAGCCGCGCTCGCCCAACGACGCGGCCACGAACCGGTAGCCCGCGCCCAGGATCTCGCCGGCGAGTGGCTGGTCGTCGGGTAGCCGAGGTGCCTGGTACCAGGGAATGACGGCCCGCCAGGCGGCGGATCCGGAGCTGACCACCCGGGATTCGGGGGCGAGTTGGCGGCGGATGCCGCTGTCCGTGCCGTCGGCGGCGACCACCAGGTCGACCTCGATGGTCTGCCGTCCGTCGCTGACCGCCGGTCGCTCGCCCGGCTCGACCCGGACGTGGCGTACTGTCACACCGGTCCGCAGCTCGACCCGCTCGCCGAGCCCGGCGATCAGCGCGTCGTGCAGGTCCTCGCGGTGCACGACCACCGGCATCCGGTCGGCGGGGATGGCCCGGGGCTGCACGAGCCAGTGCCCGTCGGGGCGACGGACCCCACCGTCGGGCAGCGGAGTGGCGATGGCAGCCAGGCCCGCGCCGAGGCCCAGGGCCTGCAGCGCGCGGACGCCGTTGGGCCAGAGCACCACGGCGGTCGGCTCGGGACGGACCCGTTCGGCGCGCTCCAGCAGGGTCACCTGCCAGCCGGAGCGGGCCAGCGCGCCGGCCACCGCGAGGCCACCGACCCCTGCGCCGACCACCACCGCGCTTCGCATCGGTGCCGCCCCCGCTCAGCTGTCCCGGTCGGCGGGCCGTGCGCCAGTGGCGTCGGCCCGGTCGGTACGGGCGGCCGACGGGTCGTCGTCGGCCGACGGGCTGTCGACGGTTCCCTCGTCGCCACGCGACTCGTCACCCAGCGGCTCGCCGCCACCGGGCCGAACGTCCTCGTCGGCGGTCGGCTCGGGCGGCACGACGCCGGTGTCCTGCCAGGTGGCGTACTGCTCCTCGCTGACCACCCGGTAGCCCTCCGGCGCGGCGGCCGCCGCGGGGGTCTCCCGCTCGGAGAGGTCCACCTGGGACAGGTCGGACGTGGGGGGCGTGGTCGGCGTCGCCGCCGCGCCGAGCGGGATCAGGAATTCCTGGGGGCCGCGCACCCGGACGAAGTAGATCAACCCGCCGAGGAAGACCAGCGCGGCGGTCCAGACGTTGAGCCGTACGCCGAGGATCTGGTTGGCCTCGTCGGTGCGCATCAGCTCGATCCAGAACCGGCCGGCGGTGTAGCCCATCACGTAGAGCGCGAACGCCCGGCCCCGGCCCAGCTTGAGCCGGCGGTCGAGGAGGAGGACCAACGCGACCACTCCGAGGTTCCACAGCGCCTCGTAGAGGAAGGTCGGCTGGTAGAGGCCCGGTTCGAGGATCGGCTGCCCGGCGTCGTCGCGCAGCGCGTGCCCCGGATTGTCCGGGTCCATCCGGTGGATCTCCAGACCCCACGGCAGGGTGGTCCGGCCACCGAACAGCTCGTTGTTGAACCAGTTGCCGAGCCGGCCGACCGCCTGGGCCAGCGGCAGCCCGGGTGCCAACGCGTCGGCCACCACCCCGAACGGGATGCCGAGCTGCCGGGCCGCGATGAAGGCGCCGAGCGCGCCACCGGCGACGGCACCCCAGATGCCGAGACCGCCTTCCCAGATGGCGAAGGCCTTCATCGGCTCACCACCGGCGCCGAAGTATTTCTCCGGTGAGGTGATCACGTGGTAGATCCGGGCGCCGATGATGCCCGCCGGCACCGCCCAGACGGCGATGTCGAGCACGGCACCGGGCGCAACGCCGCGCTGCCGCAGCCGGCGCTCCGTCACCCAGCAGGCCAGCACGATGCCGGCGATGATGCAGAGCGCGTAGGCCCGGATCGGCACCGGCCCGAGCTGCCAGACCGCGGTGCTGGGGCTGGGCAGGGCCGCCTGGGGGGACAGCGAGGCGAGGGTCACGGGTGCACACGCTACCGCTGCACACCCCCGCAGCGGCACCCCGGGCCGCTGGGGTGCGCATCCCGGTGACTTCTGGTTTGCACCCCCGTACGCTCTTTGTCCATGAGCGCGCTCACCTGGGCGGTCGCCGCGGTCGTCAGCGACGACACCGGCCGGGTGCTGCTCTGCCGGCAGGGCCGGGGGGAACGCCGCTACGCGCTGCCCGGCGGGCGGCTGCGCCCAGCCGAGAGCCCGGTGCGGGCGGCCCTGCGGGACATCCGCGCGGAGACCGGCTGGGAGATCGAGCTGGTCGACCTGGTCGGCGTCTACCACCTGACCGGCCCCACCGGGCAGACGTCACCCGGGCGCGCCGGGCCGCTGCCGGACGTCCTCGTGCACGTGTTCCGGGCCCGTGCGGCGGGGGTCCGACCCGCCGCCGACCCACCGCCGGGCTGCCGGTTGTCCTGGCACTCCCCCGACGCGCTGCCCGAGTCGGTCACGCCGCTCACCCGCGCCGCCGTCACCGACGCCCGCGCGGGCCGCTCCGGCGTCCTCCACGATGTCTCCTGGACGCCCGGTGTCGCCGACCCGGGCCGACCGACAACCGACGACGGCGGGCGGTCGCGGACCGGCCAGGGCGAGCGGTCGGAAGCAGGGCAGGGCGCGGGGGCGGGGCAGCCTCCGGAGCAACGCGGCGAGGCCGCCGACCCGTCCCTGCACCGCTGACAGCCGCCGGGAAGCGTTGCGAGGTCCGTCGCGGGGTCGCGGACATCCGCGCGACCGGCCATCTCCCGATGAGCGATATACCTCCGAGTCATAGATATGACTCGGAGGTATATCGCTCACTACACACACCTGCCCGGCCCGAGGACCGGCGGCGGGCGGCTCAGCGGGTGGGGGTGCGGACGCCCTCGGCGAGTTCGGCGCTGAGGGTACGCAGCGCGGCCAGCCCTTCCGCCTCGGTGGGCGCGTCGAGCACGCACCGGACCAGGGCACTGCCGACGATCACCCCGTCGGCGTACCCGGCGACGGTGCCGGCCTGCACACCGGTGCCCACGCCCAGACCGACACCGACCGGCAGGTCGGTGACCGCCCGGACCCTGGAGACCAACGTCGGCGCGGCGTCGGACGTGCTCGCCCGGGCGCCGGTCACCCCCATCACCGCGGTCGCGTAGACGAAACCGCGGCAGTGCTCCACCGTCATCGCCAGCCGAGCGTCGGTGGACGACGGCGACACCAGGAACGTGCGGTCCAGCCCGTGCGCGTCCGAGGCGGCCAGCCACTCGTCGGCCTCGTCGGGAATAAGGTCGGGGGTGATCAGCCCGGTGCCACCGGCGGAGGCGAGATCACGGGCGAACACGTCCACGCCGTACCGCTCGACCGGGTTCCAGTAGGTCATGGTGACCACCGGAGCGCCGGTGGCCGCCACCGCCTCGATGATGCGCATGGTGTCCGCGGTGCGTACGCCACCTGCCAGGGCGATGTCACTGGCCTTCTGGATCACCGGCCCGTCCATCACCGGGTCGGAGTAGGGAATCTCCACCTCGATGACGTCGACGCCGGCCTCGACCATGGCGGTCATCGCGGCGATGCTGCCCTCGACGGTCGGGAAACCAGCCGGCATGCAGCCGACCAGCAGTGCCCGCCCGTCGGCGCGGGCCTTGTCGAAGGCCACCCCGATCCGGCTCATCTCACCGCTCCTTGTCGAGGATGCCGAAGTAGTCACCGGCGGTGTGCACGTCCTTGTCGCCCCGCCCGGAGAGGTTCACCACGATGGTGGGCTCCCGGCCCAGCTCCGCGGCGAGCTTCGGGGCAAGCGTGAGGGTGCCGGCGAGCGCGTGCGCGCTCTCGATCGCCGGGATGATCCCCTCGGTGCGGCACAGCAGCTCGAACGCGGCCATCGCCTCGTCGTCGGTCACCGGCAGGTAGGTCGCCCGGCCGGTGTCGTGCAACCAGGCGTGCTCGGGCCCGACGCCCGGGTAGTCCAGGCCGGCGGAGATCGAGTGCGACTCCAGCGTCTGCCCGTCGGCGTCCTGCAACACGTAGGTGCGGGCACCGTGCAGCACGCCGGCCGACCCACCGGTGATGCTGGCCGCGTGCCGGCTGGTGGTCACGCCGTCGCCGCCGGCCTCGAAGCCGTACAGCCGCACGTCCTCGTCGCCGACGAAGGCGTGGAAGATGCCCAACGCGTTGGACCCGCCACCGACGCAGGCGGTGACCGCGTCCGGCAGCGCGCCGGTGAGGTCGAGGCACTGCTGGCGGGCCTCGTCGCCGATGCCCCGGACGAAGTCGCGGACCATCGCCGGGAACGGGTGCGGACCGGCGGCGGTGCCGATCAGGTAGTGCGTCTCGTCGACGTTGGCCACCCAGTCGCGCATCGCCTCGTTCATCGCGTCCTTGAGCGTGCGCGAGCCGTTGGTGACCGGGACGACGGTGGCGCCGAGCATCCGCATCCGGGCCACGTTGAGTGCCTGCCGCTCGGTGTCGACCTCGCCCATGTAGACCACGCACTCGAGGTCGAACAGGGCGGCGGCGGTCGCGGTGGCCACACCGTGCTGCCCGGCACCGGTCTCCGCGATCACCCGGGTCTTGCCCATCCGCTTGGTGAGCAGCGCCTGGCCGAGCACGTTGCGCACCTTGTGTGCGCCGGTGTGGTTGAGGTCCTCCCGCTTGAGCAGCACCCGCGCGCCGAGTTTGGCGGAGAACCGCCGGGCCTCGTAGAGCAGCGACGGAGTGCCGGCATAGTCACGCAGCAACGCGGCGAACTCGGCCCGGAAGGACTCGTCCGCCATCGCCGTGCGCCACGCCCCGTCGAGCTCGTCCAGCGCGGCCACCAGGGCCTCGGGAACGAACCGACCGCCGAAGCGGCCGAAGTGGCCGGCGGAGTCGGGCTGCGAGCCGGCCACCGGGGCCAGCGCGTCGGCGCTCATCGGAAAATCCTCTCGGTGGGGCGTTCGGTGCGAGGTCAGCGCACCGGCCTGGGCGTTGCCGGGTGGTTGCCCGCGTTGACCAGTTCGGCGACCGCCTCGCGGGGGCTCTTCTGGGTGACGAGGCCCTCACCCACGAGCACCGCATCGGCGCCCGCCGAGGCGTACCGGATCAGGTCGTGCGGGCCACGGACGCCAGACTCGGCAATCTTGACGACACTGCTGGGCAGGCCGGGCGCGATCCGCTCGAACACGGACCGGTCGACCTCCAGGGTACGCAGGTCACGGGCGTTGACCCCGATCACCTGCGCGCCGGCCTCCAGAGCGCGGTCGGCCTCTTCCTCGTCATGCACCTCGACCAGCGCGGTCATGCCCAGCGACTCGATGCGCTCCAGCAGACCCATCAGCACGTTCTGTTCGAGCGCGGCGACGATCAGCAGGACCAGGTCGGCGCCGTGCGCGCGCGCCTCGTGCACCTGGTAACTGGAGACCACGAAGTCCTTACGAAGCACCGGCACGGTGACCGCGGCCCGGACGGCCGCCAGGTCGTCCAGTGAGCCGCCGAACCAGCGTCCCTCGGTCAGCACGCTGATCGCCCGAGCCCCACCGGCCGCGTAGTCGACGGCGAGGTCGGCCGGATCGGCGATCTCGGCCAGCCGGCCCTTCGACGGCGACGAGCGCTTCACCTCGGCGATCACGGCGACGCCGGGCTTGCGCAGCGCCGCGTACGCGTCCAGCGGCGGCGGCGCCGCCGCTGCCAGTTCACGGATCCGCTCCAGCGGAACCTGCTCCTGGCGTCGGGCGACGTCCTCACGTACGCCAGCCAGAATCTCGTCGAGCACGCTTACGGACGCTGCCTGACCGGCGTCGTCCCCCTCCGCGTGCGCATGCTCAGCAGTCATCAACGGACTCCCCTCTCCGGGCGTCATGGGCCGATGCTAGGGGCAGCCGACCGACGCCGGACGCCGGGGGTATGGCGCTGCTCACGAAAAGGGCTGCGGCATAATGGCCGACTTGCCGTGAACGGTGTGTCACGCAGCGCCACCTCCGATATCGACCACCGTCACGGGTACGGGGCCCGGCGGCCACGGTCGAACCGGGCCGATCCATCGATCATGCCACCAGTTGGCGGACGGCGCTCGGTGACAATGACGCCGATCGATGTTGTGAGCAAGCTCAAGGTTTGACAGGCGGCCCTGGTCAGGGCCAAGGCGGGACAGTTGACCGGACGTTCACGGCGGCGAAACGTCAGCCGGCGAGCATCGTCCTCGGGCAGACTCAATGGCGCGCCTGCCCCGACCGTCGCAACTCCTCGTGCGAGGTGACCATGAGCATTTCCGAGCCGCAGCCGACCATCGGCCTGACCACCATCTCGCGCACGGTGGCGTCGCTCGCCGTCGGCGTGGTGCACAGCGTGGAGCGGGCCGTGGTGGGCGAAGGACGGATGCGGACCGCCCGCGGCAACGCCTGGGAGGCCGTCTGCGCCGACCGGGCCCGCGCCGACCAGCGTGCCGAGCTGAACCGCCTGGTAGCCGAACTGACCGCCGCCCGCGCCGCCGGTCGCCGAGCTCAGCGGGAGCACCAGCCGGTCGGCTGACCCGTCGACCGCACCGGCCGTCGCGTCAGTCGGCCGTCGGGTCCTCGCCCCGGTCCAGGGCGTCCCACGCCTCGGTGGTCCGCCGCCCGGCCAGCGGAGCCGGCGGACCCTCCGAACCAGCCGGCACCGACGTGGTTGCAGGGGCCGAACGCACCGGCCGCTCGTACCGGGCGCCCATCGCCGGCCAACCGCCACCACGCAACGCCGTCCACCACCCGCCAGCGGCAACCAGCAGACCGCCGAGCAGGCAGAGCGCCGGCCACTGCCGGCTCACCGAGCCGCCGATGTCGGCGACCAGCCCGTACCCGCCGCCCGCCGCCACGGCCAGCCCCAGCGCGCCAAGCAGCCCGCCGAGCACCTGCCGCAGTCGACCCCGGGTGGCCAGCACCGCGCCACCACCCGCCAAGGCCACCAGCGCCAGCGCCGGCAGCCAGGGCAGCAGCCCGGCACCGCTGCGGGTGTCCCGCACCGGCGGCAGCGGAGCCGGGCGCACCGTCAGCTCCACCGACCAGCTCCGCGTCGCCGCCCACAACGCCAGGCCCGCGCCGGCCAGACAGAGCAACACCGCGTACGTCAACTCGCGCCGGCCCACAGCGGACCGCTCCTCGGCACTCACCGAGCCCACCTCCCGTTCGCGACTGCGGGGCTCCGCTGCGCTGCACTCCTCGCACTCACCGAGCCCACCTCCCGTTCGCGACTGCGGGGCTCCGCTGCGCTGCACTCCTCGCACTCACCGAGCCCACCTCCCGTTCGCGACTGCGGGGCTCCGCTGCGCTGCACTCCTCGCACTCACCTGGCAGGCCGCAAGGTTTCGGCGGCCGCGATCGCCGCCAGCACGGCGGCGGCCTTGTTCCGCGTCTCCTGGTCCTCGGCGGCCGGGTCCGAGTCGGCGACCACCCCCGCCCCGGCCTGCACGTAGGCGCGGCCGTCGCGGATGAGCGCGGTCCGGATGGCGATCGCCATGTCCAGGTCGCCGCCAAAGCCGAAGTAACCGACAGTGCCCCCGTAGACGCCCCGGCGAACGGGCTCCAACTCCTCGATGATCTCCATGGCCCGCACCTTGGGCGCGCCGGAGAGCGTACCGGCCGGGAAGGTCGCGGCGAGCGCGTCGAAGGCGGTCTGGTCGTCCCGCAGCGTGCCGGTCACGGTGGAGACGATGTGCATGACGTGGCTGTACCGCTCGATGGTGGCGAACTCGGGCACCTCCACGCTGCCCGGCTGACAGACCCGACCCAGGTCGTTGCGGCCCAGGTCGACCAGCATGACGTGCTCGGCCCGCTCCTTCGGGTCGGCGAGCAGCTCCTGGGCGAGCGCTGCGTCGGTGGCGGGGGTGCCGCCGCGCGGCCGGGTGCCGGCGATCGGGTGCAGCAGCGCCCGCCGTCGCCCGTCCTCGCCGCCGGTGACCTTCAGGTGTGCCTCCGGGGACGAGCCGACGATGTCGAACCCGTCGAAGCGCAGCAGGTACATGTACGGGCTGGGGTTGCTGGTGCGCAGCACCCGGTAGACGTCCAGCGGGTCGGCGTGGATCGACCGCTCGAAGCGCTGGGAGAGCACGATCTGGAAGCACTCACCGGCCCGGATCGCCTCCTTGGCCGCCTCCACCGCCTTCGGGTACCCGTCGGCGGGCGTACGGCAGAGCACCTCTCCGGCCGGCGGACGCTCGACGGTGGAGATCATCGGCGGGATGGGCCGTGACAGCGCGGTGGTCATCGCATCGAGTCGACCGACCGCGTGGTGGTACGCGGCGGTCACCTGCGGGGCGCGGTCCGGGGCGTCCGATGGTGGCAGCACCGCGTTGGCGACCAGGATCGCGGAGCCGTCGTAGTGGTCGAGCACCACCAGGTCGGTGGCGAGCATCATGCCCAGCTCCGGCACACCCAGGTCGTTCTCGGTCAGCTCCGGCAACCGCTCGAAACGGCGGACCAGGTCGTAACCCAGGTAGCCGACCATGCCGCCGGTCAACGGCGGCAGACCGTCGGACGGGTCCCCTACCGGGCCGGCCAGCGCCGCCACCGTCTCCCGCAGCACCCGCATCGGGTCACCCTCGGTGGGCAGCCCGGCCGGCGGCTGGCCGAGCCAGGTCGCGACGCCGTCCCGCTCGACGAGGGTGGCACTGCTGCGTACGCCGATGAACGAGTACCGCGACCAGGCCATGCCGGCGGACCCGACGCCCTGCTCGGCCGATTCCAACAGGAACGTGCCCGGCCCGCCGGCCAGCTTCCGGTAGACCCCCACCGGGGTCTCCGCGTCGGCCAGCAACCGCCGGGTGACAGGCACCACCCGCCAGCGGGTGGCCAGCTCGGTGAAGGCGGCCAGATCGGGGCTGACGATGCCGTCGGTCATGGCTGGGTCTGCCTTTCGTTCACGGCTGTGGGGCTCGACCGCGCCGCGCTCACCGTGCCTCCGGCGTGGTGACGGGGAGCTCGGTGAAGAAGCAGGTCCGGTGCCCGGTGTGGCAGGCCGCTCCGACCTGGTCCACGCTCACCAGCAGCGCGTCCCCGTCGCAGTCCAGGGCGACCGAGCGGACGTACTGGTGGTGCCCGGAGGTGGCGCCCTTGACCCAGTATTCGCGTCGGCTGCGTGACCAGTAGGTGGCGCGGCCGGTGGTGAGGGTGCGGTGCAGCGCCTCGTCGTCCATCCAGGCGACCATCAGCACCTCGCCGGAGTCGTGCGCGCGAACCACGGCGGCCACCAGGCCGTCCGCGGAACGGCGGAGCCGGGCCGCGATGGCCGGGTCGAGCCGGGACGGACGAGCCGGCTCGGACACCACCGGGTCGCTCGGATCGCTGGGAACGCCGGTCACCGGCGAGTCAGGTACGGGCACAGTGACGAATTGTCCCGCACGCGGTGCGGGCACCGGCGACCGCTCCCGCCCGGACTGCGGCGCAAGCCCGGCTGGTCGGGCCAACTGGGCCACGTAGCGGTCCAGCCGACCGTCGACCAGGGCGGCGGCCAGGTCCGCGCCGGCCGTGTCGGCGATTTCCTCGGCGTACGGCCGGATGAGCGGCAGTGTGCCGGCGACCAGCCGTACGGCGGCGGCCCACAGTTGGCCGGTGGCGCCCGGGCGCAGCCCGAGGCAGAGCAGCATGTCCGACCGGTAGCCGGGTGGGGCGACCGGCAGTTCCAGGGCCGCCGCGAAGGCCGCCCGACGGGAGTGGACCCGCACCGACGGGTTGGCCGGGCGCAGCACCGACGGGCAGAGGCGGGCCAGGTCGGCGACGGCGAGCCGGACCCCCACGCGGTCGTTGGCGACGCGGGCGGCGGCGGTCTTACCGAGCGTGGCGATCAGCTCCTCCAACCGGGGTGGCTCGGCGGGCTGACAGAGCACCGGCAGATCGATCCGGGGCCGCCAGTGCGGGTCGGCCCAGAGCAGTCGCGCCGGCGTGGTGACCGGCAGCCCGAACGCCCAGTCGGCGGGTTCGCCGAGCCGGTGCACCCAGGAGCGGACGTCACGGGCGGCCACCGAGACGTGGGTGACCCGGCCTGCGGATTCGGCCAGGTACGCCTGCCGGGCGGCGTACGGGGCACCGCCGACCAGCACGTCGAGGTCGACGTCGCTGTGTGCGGTGGCGGCGCGGCGGGCGTGACTGCCGCGCAGGAGGATGCCGACGACCGGCCGCTCGGCGCCCTGCCGCAACCGCGCGGCCCAGTCCTCAAGAAAACCGCTGTTCGGTAACGGAGCGTGACCCACCGCGCCATCGTGCCGTACGTCCGATCGGCGCGCAATGCCCGTTGGCGGACTCGGTGTCCGGTCCGGAGCATACTGCCCGTTCTCACGCTCTTCGTGACGGCGGGCAGTCGGACACGGGTCTTGGCCGTTGCGCCCGGATCGGTATTTCATCTAGCGTTGAGTTCAACGAATGATGAGTTTCTTTGGAGGTGCGCGATGGACGACGCGATAGCCGTCCGCGACCTGGTCGTCGACCGAGGCGGGCGGCGGGTGCTGGACGGCATCAGTTGCCGCGTCCCGCGCGGGGCGGTCACCGGTCTGCTCGGCCCCAGCGGCAGCGGCAAGACCACGTTCATGCGCGCGGTGGTCGGCGTGCAGGTGGTCGGCGGCGGGGAGATCACCGTCCTGGGCCAACCGGCGGGCACCCCGGCACTGCGCCACCGGGTGGGCTACCTGACCCAGGCGCCGAGCGTCTACGCCGACCTGACGGTTCGGGAGAACGCCCGCTACTTCGCCGCCCTGTACGGGCGGGGGCGGGTCGAGGCCGACCGCGCGGTCAGCGATGTCGGGCTTGCCGACGCGGCGGGCCAACTGGTCGCCACCCTCTCCGGCGGCCAGCGCAGCCGGGCCTCCCTGGCCTGCGCGCTGGTCGGCGAGCCGGAGCTGGTCATCCTCGACGAGCCGACCGTCGGTCAGGACCCGGTGCTGCGGGCCGACCTCTGGGCCCGGTTCCACGCGATGGCCGCCGCCGGCACCACCCTGCTGGTGTCCAGTCACGTCATGGACGAGGCGGCCCGCTGCGACCGGCTCCTGCTGATCCGCCAGGGGCGGCTGATCGCCGACGACAGCCCGGCCGCCATCCGCACCGCCGCCGGTGTCGACGACCTGGACGAGGCGTTCCTGCGCCTGATCCGGGCCGGCGAGGCAGACCCGACCAGCACCGCCACGACAGCCGGACAGGAGCAGTCATGAACCCGCGGATCCTGGCGGCCACCACCGGCCGCATCCTGCGCCAGCTCCGGCACGACCGGCGGACCATCGCGCTGCTCGTGGTGGTGCCGGCCGCCCTGCTCACCCTGGTCTACTTCATGTACTCCGACCAGCCCACCCCGCCCGGGCAGCCGACGACGTTCGACCGGATCGCGCTGGTGATGCTGGGCATCTTCCCCTTCGTGATCATGTTCCTGGTGACCAGCATCGCCATGCTCCGCGAACGCACCTCCGGCACCCTGGAGCGGCTGCTCACCACACCGCTGGGCAAGCTCGACCTGCTCTTCGGGTACGGCATCGCGTTCGGGCTGGCCGCCGCGGTGCAGGCCGCGGTCGCCGCCGGTGTGGCGTACTGGATCTTCGGCCTGGAGACCGCCGGCAGCATCGGTCTGGTGATCGGGATCGCCGTCGTCGACGCCGTGCTCGGTGTCGCCCTCGGGCTGCTGTGCAGCGCCTTCGCCCGCACCGAGTTCCAGGCAGTACAGTTCCTGCCAGTCGTGGTGGTCCCCCAACTGCTGCTCTGCGGGCTGTTCGTGGCCCGCGACCAGATGGCCGGCTGGCTCCAGGCGCTCAGTGACGCCTTCCCCCTGTCGTACGCCATCGAGGCGTTGCAGGAGGTCGGTGCCCACGCCGAGCCGACCGGCAGAATGTGGCGGGACGTGGCGGTGGTGCTCGGGGCGGTGGTGCTCGCGCTCGTGCTCGCGGCGGCCACCCTGCGTCGGCGCAGCGGGTGAGGCTGCGGCAGCCGTGGGCGGACCGGCCCACGGCTGCCCAGGTGGACGAACGAAGGGCGGCGATGACGCGGCGGACCGGCCGGCGACCCGGCAACCCGGACACCCGGGAGGCGATCCTCGACGCGGCGCGCACGGCGTTCGCCGAGCGTGGCTTCGACTCCGCCTCGATTCGCGCCATCGCCGGCACGGCAGGCGTCGACCCGGCGCTGGTGCACCACTACTTCGGCAGCAAGGACCAGCTCTTCCTCACCGCGATGGACTTTCCGGTCGACCCTGGTGAGCTGGTGCCGAAGGTGATCGCGGGCGACCCGGACGGGGCCGGTGAGCGACTCGTGCGCACCTTCCTCGGCGTCTGGGACTCACCGGCGGGCAGCGCCGCCCAGGCACTGCTGCGTTCCGCGGTGAGCAACGAGTGGACCGCTCGACTGCTGCGCGAGTTCGTCACCACCCAGGTCCTGCGGCGGGTGCTCGAACAGCTCGACGTCGATCCGGCCCAACTGCCGCTGCGCGGTTCCCTGGTGGCCACCCAGATGATCGGCCTGGCCATGATGCGGCACGTGGTGCGTCTGGAGCCGGTCGCCTCGGCGGACCCGGAAACCCTGGTCGCCGCGATCGGCCCGACGATCCAGCGTTACCTCACCGGCCCCCTGCCGACCTAGGGCCTGTTTCATAAGAACTGGCGGCCTTATGAAACAGGCCCTAGCCGTCCAGCAAGGTCGGTCGAGACAGGCCGGCTCTCCGGTTCGCAGGGTTGAACGGTGCGGAATCGGAGATGGTAGGGGAACCAGTCTTCGACAGAGCCCCAGGAACAGGATCATGAGCCAACCGGCGAAACCCGTTCTGCAGGCCATCGGTCAGGCCTCCCTCGGCGCTGTCCTGCTGAGCACCGGCGTTGGTCACCTGACGACGAAGCGGCAGGAGTTTCGGGCACAGGTGCCGTCCTGGCTGCCCGTCGACGTCGACAAGGTCGTGGTCGTGTCCGGTCTCGCTGAGGTCGTGCTGGGATCGGCGTTGCTGGCGACGTGGCGCCAACCCGCCCGCCGGCTGCTCGGCCGGGCCGCCGCCGGCTTCTTCGTCGGGGTCTTCCCCGGCAACATCGCCCAGTTCGTCGAACGCCGGAACGGCTTCGGGCTGGACACCGACCGCAAGCGGGCGCTACGCCTACTCGGTCAGCCGGCGCTGGTGGCGTGGGCGCTGGCCGCGACCCGCGATCGGTCCCGCTGACCGGCTCAGTGCGGCGGGCGGCCTCGGCCGGTCGGCGCAGCGTCGGGAGCAGCCAGCCCAGTTCGTCGGCGTCGGCCAGCGGACCCGGGAAGGCCAGCCGGATCCGGCGCCGGGCGCCCGGTCGACCGAGGGCGACCACCAGCCCGTAGCGGTCGATGCGCACCACCCGGGGTGGCCCGTCCGGGGTGTGCTCGGTCAACCCGAGCTGCCGGCGCAGGTACTCGGTGACCTGCGCGCTGTCGCGCTCCGCGAGGTCGGCCAGTAGGCGCGCCTCGACCGGGTGCACCGGGTCCGGCTCGGCCTCGGCGTACTCGACCGGGTCGACCCGGTGCACGGCGCCGGCCCGCTCCCAGCGGACCTCGACCACCTCGAAGCGGAACAGCCGGAACCGGGTGCCCAGGTCGAGCAGGTCCCCGGTCGGCTCCACCGCGGCGAAGTCGACCGCCGCCTGGCGGGCCTCGTCGCCGTGCAGCTCGGCAGCCCACCCGGAGACCCAGGCGCGACCCAGACCGGGCGCACCGGCCGCGGGCGGCAGGTCGAGCACGTCGAGCACCACCGCCACGTCGCTGCCCCCGCCCACCGGTTGCAGCGCGGCGGCCAGGTGGCTGGCCACCGGCACCAGCAGCAGCACCCGCCCGTCCGGGTCGGTCACGTGCCGGGCGTGGTGCGGGCCGGGCCGGTGGGCCAGGTGGACGAGACCGGGCAGGCGGCCGGCGACGAGGGTACGAACGATCTCGGCGGGGTTGGGCCGCATGGGCGCGACCTCCTTCGAAGGTTAGGCTTACCTAAGCCGGAGCCTAGAGCACCCGACCTTCGACGTCCACCACACCGGCGCATCACGTCACCGGGTCTGCTCCAGCCAGGACGCGTAGAGCAGGCCGTAGACCGAGTCCGCGTCGCGGACCAGCTCGTCGTGCGGGCCCCGCTGCACCACCCGACCCCGGTCCACGACGATCACCTCGTCGGCCGCCTGCGCCGTGGAGAGCCGGTGGGCGATCGCGAGGGTCGTCCGGCCCCTGGTGACCGCGTCCAGGGTGCGTTGCAACCGCACCTCGGTCGCCGGGTCCACCGCGCTGGTCGCCTCGTCCAGCACCAGCAGGTCCGGGTCGGCCACGTACGCGCGGGCCAACGCGACCAACTGCCGCTCCCCGACGCTGAGCGCCTCGCCGCGCTCGCCGACCGGAGTGTCCAGGCCCGCCGGCAGGCCGTCCAACCAGTCCGACAGACCCAGCTCGGTGAAGGCCGCGCTCAACTGCTCGTCGGTCAGCTCCGGTCGGGCGAACCGGACGTTGTCCCCCACCGTCGCGTCGAAGAGGAAGCCGTCCTGCGGCACCATCACCACCCGGGAGCGCAGCGAGTCGAACCGGACCTCCGCCAGCGGCACCCCGGACAGCAGCACCGCGCCCGCCGACGGGTCCATCAGACGGGTCAGCAGCTTCGCGAAGGTCGTCTTGCCGCTGCCGGTCTCGCCGACCACCGCCACCCGGCTCTTCGCCGGAATCTCCAGGTCGATGTCGTGCAACACCGGCGGACCGCCCGGGTACGCGAACCGCACCCCCGAGAAGCGGATGTCCAGCGGCCCGCTCGGCAGCTCCCGCCCCTGCTCCCCCGGGTCAGCCACGTCCGGGGCGACGTCCAGCACGTCCAGCACCCGACGCCAGCCCGCGATCGCGTTCTGCGCCTCGTTGAGCACCTCGGTGGCGATCTGCACCGGCTGGATGAAGAGCGTCACCAGGAACAGGAACGCGGTCAGCTGGCCGATCGACAGCGTGCCGTCCACGCCCAGCATCACCCCGAGCACCACCACGCCGGCCAGCGCCAGCCCGGCGGCCAACTCACCGACCGAGCTGCCCACGATGCTGATCCGGATCGCCCGCTGCTGCGCCAGCCGCTGCCCGTCGATGGCCTCGTCCAACCGTCGCTCGGTGCGCCCCGCGATGCCGTACGCCCGGATCACCGGCGCACCCACGACGCTCTCACCGATCGCGCCGAGCAGCGTGCCGGTGCGCTGCCGCACCGTCGCGTACGCCGAGCCCAGGCGCTGCTGCAACTGCCGGATGACGAACACGGCCGGCAGGAACGCGGCCAGCACCACCAGGGTCAACTGCCAGGAGTACGCCAGCATGACGGCGGTGGTGACCACCAACTGACCGAGGTTGACCAGCAGGATCACCCCGCCCCACTGGAGGAACTGGGTGATCTGGTCGACGTCGCTGGTCACCCGCGAGACCAGCGAGCCGCGCCGCTCCGACTGCTGGTGCAACATCGACAGGTCGTGCACGTGCCGGAACGCCCGCGTCCGCACGTTGGCCAACGCCGTCTCGCTGACCGTGAACAGCCGGCGCATCATCAGATAGCCGCAGACCGTCGTGATCACCAGGATCGCCGTGGTGATCGCCACCACCGTCCAGACCACGTCGAGGTCAAGACCACCGACGAGGCCACGGTCGATGCCCTGCTGCACGGCGACCGGCACGGCCACCCGACCGACCATGTAGACCAACGCCAGGGCCAACGTGCCGGCCAGACCGGTCCGCAGCTCCGGCGACAGCGCCAGACCCCGGCGCAGGGTCTGCCAGGTCGTCTCCTCCCGCTTGTCATCCGTCCCCGTCGCGCTCACCGGGCCCGCCTTTCGTTCGCGACTGCGGGGCTCCGCTTCGCTGCACTCCTCGCGCTCACCGGTCCACCTCGATTTCCAGGCCCGAGGGCAGCGGCGCGACATCGTCGCCGTACGAACTTTCCTGCGCGCGGTCGACCTCGGCCTGCTCGTAGGCGGTGACGAGGTCGACGTAGCCGGGCACGGTGGCCAGCAGCTCGGTGTGGGTGCCCCGGGCGACCACCCGCCCCTGCTCCACGTAGATGACCTCGTCGGCGAGCGCGATGGTGGCCCGCCGGTACGCCACCACCAGGATCGACGCGACCGGCACCCCCGGCTCGGCCGTCGACGACCGCAGCCCGGCCAGGATGGCCGCCTCCACGCGGGGGTCCACCGCGCTGGTCGCGTCGTCGAGCACCAGCAGGCGCGGCCGGCCCGCCAGCGCGCGGGCCAGGGTGAGCCGCTGCCGCTGCCCGCCGGAGAGCGAGGTGCCCCGCTCACCGACCATGGTGTCCAGGCCGTCGGGGAGCGCGGCGACGAACCCGTCCGCCTCGGCGAGCCGCAGCGCCGCCCAGACGGCCTCGTCGTCGATGCCCTGCCGGTCGAGGGCGATGTTGGCGCGAACCGTGTCGTCGAAGACGAACGGCACCTGCGCGACCAGCGCCACAGTGCCGGCCAGCGACGCGGCGGTCAGCTCGCGCACGTCCACCCCGTCCAGGCTGACGGTGCCGGAGTCCGGGTCGACGAGGCGCACCGCCAGTGAGGCGATGGTGGACTTACCGGCGCCGGTCGGCCCGACCAGGGCCACCGTCCGACCGGCCGGCACGGTGAAGCCGACCTCACCGAGGACCTGCGCGCCGGTCTGGTGCGCCTCGGCCGGCGGGTAGGAGAAGTGCACGTCACTGAAGGTGAGGGTGGCCGGGCCGGCGCTGGCCGGGTCGAGCACGCGCTGCCCGTACGGCATCTCGCCGGTGGCGTCGAGCACCCGGCGGACCCGGTCCCAGCCGGCGACGCTGCGCGGCAGCTCGGCCAGGACCCAACCGATGGCCCGCACCGGGAAAGCCAGCACGGTGAAGAGGAAGGCCACGCTGACCAGCTCGGTGACGCTGATCGCGCCCTGGCGCAGCCGGAACGCCCCGACCACCAGCACGGCGAGGGTGCCGAGGCTGGGCAGGGTCTCCAACAGCGGGTCGAAGACGCCGCGCAGCCGACCGACCGCGATCAACGAATCGCGCAGCTCACCGGCGCGGCCCGCGAACCGGGCGGTCTCCTGTGCCTCGCGACCCATCGTCTTGACCACCAGGGCGCCGTCGAAGCTCTCGTGGGCGATGCCGCTGACCTCGGCGCGCAGCCGCTGCGCCCGGGCCTGCCGGGGTGCCATCCGGCGGGAGTAGACGACGTTGAGCGCGAACAGCGCGGGGAAGACCGCCAGGCCGACCAGGGCGAGCGCCCAGTCGGTGGCGAAGAGCGACACGATCGCGCCGACCAGCATCACCAGCGTGCCGACGGCGAAGGGCAGCGGCGCGATCGGGTACCAGGCCGCCTCCACGTCGGAGTTGGCGTTGGACAGCAGGGTGCCGGTGGAGTTGCGGTGGTGCCAGGACAGCGGCAGCTCCAGGTACCGGCGGGTGACCCGGCGGCGGTAGGAGGCCTGGAGGCGGTACTGCATGTAGCCGGCACCGAGCCGACGGCCGAAGATGCCCGCCACCCGCAGCACGCTGATCCCGAACAACGCGGTCGCCGCCAGCGCCAGGGTGCCAGCGCCCACCTCGCCGCGTTCGATGGCCGGAAGCGCCACCTCGCCGATGACCGACCCGACGACCCGCGCGCTGACGATGATCATCCCGCCGAAGAGCACGCTGCCCACGACCGCGACGGTGAAGATCCGTGGCTGCTCGCGGATCGCCTGCCGCAGGACCCCCAGCCCTCGGCTGAGCACGTCCCGACTTGTCCTGCTCGCCACACTCTCCCCCGCCGTAAGCCGCAATTATCTCCCTCATCCTTACCGGTCCGGGCCAGCACCGCCGACCCCGACGGGATATGTCGACCATCACGTACCGGACGGGGCGAACGGCGGACATCGACCTGGCGCCCGTTGTGGCGCGACAATCAGTCGCCGGGCCTACGATCGGGCCATGCCGCGGTACGCCCGAGCCGAGCGCGATGCGCTGACCGACCTCCTTCTGGCCCTCGGGCCGGACGCCCCGACGATCAACGAGGGCTGGGCGACCCGTGACCTCGCCGCACACCTGGTGCTGCGGGAACGCCGCCCGGACGCGGCCGGGGGCCTCGTGCTGCCGCCGCTGCGCGGCTATGCCGAGCGGGTCCGTCTCCGCCTCGCCGCGGGGCCCTATCCGGACCTGGTCGCGCAGGTGCGCAACCCGCCGTTCTGGAGTCCGGTCAGCAACCGGCTGACCGACGAGCTGGCCAACATGATGGAGTTCTTCATCCATCACGAGGACGTGCGGCGGGCCGGCTCCGGGTGGCAGCCCCGCGACCTGCCGGTCGGCCTCCAGGCTGCGCTCTGGAAGCGTGCCTCCCCGATGGCCCGGCTGACGCTGCGCCGCTTTCCGGCGGACCTCTACGTGCAGGCGCCCGGTCACGGCGAACTCTCCGTCGGCCGGGGCGGCGAGCCGCTTCGGGTGGTCGGCGCTCCGGCCGAGCTGGTCCTGTTTCTTTCCGGTCGGCAACGGGTGGCCCGGGTCCAACTGGACGGCCCACCGGAGGCCGTCCGACGCCTGCGGACCGCCAGCCTGGGAATGTGACGGTCTGCATCGAAAAGGTCACCAATCTACTGTGGAATGCCCCACACCCAGCGAGGAAGGCTGATACCTCCTCACGTACGCTTCACCGCGCCGCTCCTTGCCGAGCGGCGACGAGTGGGGGCGGACTGTGCGGAGTTTCGCGATTTCGGCGCTGCGGGAGCCCCCGTTTCCCGTAGGTCGCCACGAGGCCACCGAACGGGTGGCGGACGAGAGCATCGAGTGGGCCCAGACCTTCGGGCTGATCGATTCCAGCCAACGGGTTCGTCGGCTGCAACGGGCCGACGCCGCCGGCCTGGCCGGCCGCGCCTGCCCGACGGGCTCGGTGGACGGGTTGCGACTGCTCACCGACCTGATCAGCTGGCTCTTCGTGATGGACGACGCCTGCGACGAGGACGGTCTCGGCGCCGACCCGGTCCGCCTGGGACCGGCGATCAGCACCCTGCTCGACGTGCTGGACCGGTACGGCAACCCGGACGTCCCACCGCCCGCCGTCGGACCCCTGGGTGACGCGTTGCACGACCTGTGCCGCCGGACCCGGCTGCACGACGACCATGCGGCGCTGCTGCTGCGGTTCGTCAGCCAGATGCGGGAATATCTGCTGGCACTGCTCTGGGAGGCGACCAACCGGGAGCGTCGGCGTGTGCCGGAGGTGGCGGAGTACGTCCAACTGCGCCGGCACATCGGCGGCGTGCACCCCTGCCTCACCCTGACCGACCTGGCATCGGCGCGGCCCCTCGGGGCGATCCAGCGCGCCAACCCGGCGCTGCTCGCACTGGATCTGCTGGCGGTGGACCTGGTCTGCTGGTGCAACGACCTCTTCTCCTACGGCAAGGAGAGCCGGGCCGATCCGGAGGCGCACAACCTGGTCACGGTGATCGCCCAGGGCACCGCCGGGGACGAGGCGACCGCGTTGCGGGTCGTGGCGAACCGGTTCAACCAGAGCCTGGCGGCGTACCTGGAAGCGGAGGAGGCGCTGCTGTCCAGTGGGAACGACGAGATGACCCACGCGGTGGCCACCCGGCGCAACTGGGTCCGGGCCACCTACGACTGGTCAGTCGTGGCTGCCCGGTACGCCTGATTCCGCGTACCGGTCGGTGCGTTGGGCCGGACGGACGATCACCAGGGCTAGCCGATGCACGGTGCCACGCAATACTCTTCGGTAACCATCATGACGTGACGACCGTCACGCCACCACCCCCGAAGGCGGCTACAGCGATGGCTCTCGATGTACCGTACCGTTCCATCCCGGACATGTTCCTCAAGCGCGTGGCGGCCACCCCCGACCGGAACGCGTTCGCGTCCCCCGCCCCCGACGACTCGGGGCCCGTCTGGCTGACCTGGGAGCAGGTCGGCCAGCGCGCCAAGGCGGTCGCCGCCGGCCTGCACGGCCTGGGCGTCGGCCAGGAAGACCCGGTCGCGATCCTCGCCAACACCCGACTGGACTGGGTGATCGCCGATCTCGGCATCATGTGCGCCGGCGGGGCGACCACCACCGTCTACCCGACCACCGAGCCGGCGGACGCGACGTACATCATCGCCGACTCCGGCTCGAAGGTGCTCTTCGCGGAGAACCCGGCCCAGGCGGCGAAGATCGCTGGCGCCAACCTGCCGGCGTTGACCCACGTGGTGCTCCTCGACGGCGACACCGACCAGACCGCGGCGATCCCCCAGTTGACCCTCGCCGAGTTGGAGGAGCGGGGCACCCGCGCGCTGGCCGCCGAGCCGGATCTGATCGACATGCTGGTGGCCGGCATCGGCCCGGACCACCTGGCCACCCTGATCTACACCTCCGGCACCACCGGACGACCCAAGGGCGTCGAGCTGCTGCACGGCGGCTGGTGCTGGGAGGCCGTGGCGCAGGCGGAGGTCGGGCTGCTGCGCGACGACGACCTGCAGTACCTGTGGCTGCCGCTGGCCCACTCGTTCGGCAAGACGCTGCTCTGCGGTGCCATCCACGTCGGCCTGCCCACCTATGTCGACGGGCGGGTGGAGAAGCTGGTCGACCTGCTGTCGGTGATCCGCCCGACGCTGATGTGCGGCGCTCCCCGGGTGTTCGAGAAGGTCTACAACCGGGCGGTGACCACCGCGCAGGCTGGTGGCGGCGCGAAGGCGAAGATCTTCGCCTGGGCCGTCGGCGTCGGCAAGGAGAAGGTGACCCTGGAGCAGGCCGGCAAGCCGGTGCCGGGCGGGCTGAGACTGCGCTACGGCCTGGCCGAGAAGTTGGTGTTCAGCAAGCTCCAGGCCCGCCTCGGCGGCCGGATGCGGGTGCTGGTGTCCGGCGCGGCTCCGCTCAGCCCGGAGATCGCCACCTTCTTCGCCGCGGCGAACCTGCCGATCTCGGAGGGCTACGGCCTGACCGAGACCAGCGCCGGCAACTTCGTCAACCCGCCGTCCGGGCTCCAGATCGGCACGGTGGGCCGGGCGATGGGTGACCTGGAGTGCCGGATCGACACCGACGGGGAGATCCTGGTGCGTGGTCGGCCGGTGATGCGCGGCTACCACAACCTGCCGGAGGAGACCGCCGCCGCGTTCACCGAGGACGGCTTCTTCCGCACCGGTGACATCGGCACCCTGGACGAGCAGGGCTACCTGCGGATCACGGACCGCAAGAAGGACCTGGTCAAGACCTCGGGCGGCAAGTACATCGCGCCGTCGCACATCGAGGGGATGTTCAAGGCGATCTGCCCGTACACCTCGCAGGCGGTCGTCGTCGGTCAGGCCCGCAACTTCTGCACGATGCTGGTCACGCTGGACCCGGACGCGATCCGGGGCTGGGTCGCCGGTGGTCCGCTGGAGGGGCGCAGCTACACCGAGATCGTGGCCTCGCCGGAGGCCCAGGCGATGGTCGAGGAGTACGTCGCCCAGCTCAACGCCAAGCTCAACCGCTGGGAGACGATCAAGAAGGTGGCCATCCTGCCGCGCGACCTGACGATCGAGGACGGCGAGATCACCCCGTCGTTGAAGATCAAGCGACGTGGTGTGGAGAGCAACTTCGCGGCCCAGATCGACAAGATGTACGCGGGCACGCTCGCCGAACTGTGAGCCGGCCGAGGGTCCCGTGTCGGCGGGAGAGCCGGCACGGGGCCCTCACAGGTGGCGGCCCCGCCACCTCGTGTGTTCCTCTTCCGCGGCGAGCTGCTCCTCGAACGCCATCTGCCGGACGCCGGCCCGGCGCCGCGAGTCGACGACCGTCTGTGCGGCCACGGCCAGCATCGTGGCCAGGGCCAACATTCCCAACGCGATCAGCTCGGGCAGCGACCCGGCAACCGGCACCAGCGCGACCAGCAGCAGGATCCCGCCGACCGTGGGCCAGCGGGGGGCGCCGAGCATCCGTCGGCCGAGCACGATGAGCGCGAGCAGGTAGACCCCGACCCCACCGTAGAGCGCCAACAGGTCGAAGCTCGGCAGCGGGATGCCCCAGCTCGGCGTATTCGGATTGGCGCCTTCGTGGATCAGCCCCTTGAGCCCGAGCGCAAACAGGATGATGCCGGCGATGACCGGCAGGTGCAGGTAGCTGTAGGCGTTCCGGGCCAGGATGGCGCGGGCGTCCGGGTCACGAGTGCGGTGCAGGGTCTGTTCCATGCCGAGCGCCAGGGTGTCGAAGTACGCCCACCACATCGCGGCGACCACCGCGACGCCGAGGACCGCGGCGAACAGCACCGGCCAGGTCAGCGGCAGACCAACTGTCTCGTCGGGACTGAACCCGAGCGCGATGATGGTCTCGCCGAGGGCGACCAGGACGATCTGACCGTGCCGCTCCGCCCAGTGCCCGGCGGAGAGCACCGTCCACCCGGTGCCCCGCAGCGCGAGGCCGGCTCCATACTCCACACCGAGGGCCGCGATCCAGCACAGCAGGCGGGCCACCGACTCGGCTGTTCCGTCGAAGAGCCGCTGCGGCAGCAGCCCGGCGGCCACGATGAGGGCCGTGGCCACCAGCGCCGGCAGGGCGAGCATCTGCCAGCGCCGACGCACGTCGCGGTTCCGGCGACCGATCCACAGGAAGATCACCGTCTCGCTCACCCGGACCACGAAGTAGCAGGTCGCGAAGACCAGCGGGCCGAACAGCCCACCGGGACGGTCGACGAACGCCTTCGGCAGACTCAGCGCCAGCACGAAGGCGGCGGCGATGGTGACGAAGCCGACCGCCGGGACGATGCCCTGGTCGGTACGGATCAGGTTGCCCAGCACGGCGAACCCGGACCAGCACCACCAGAGCAGGGCCAGCAGCACCAGGCACTGCACCAGGCCCCGGGCGGTCGGATTGCCGGCGGTGGCCGTGGTGACGTGCAGGAACGCGAAGACGAAGACCAGGTCGTAGAAGAGTTCGAGCGGGGTTGCCCGTGAGCCCGGCGCGCTCCGGCGGACCCCGCGCATCCCCCCGCCCTCGCCCATCAGGAGATTGTGGCAGCCAAGATGGGGCGAAAGGTGCATTCCTTCATACCGTGGAGAGATCTGGCGCTGGCCCGACGATCGTGGGCCGGTGGTCGGTTCGGCGACGGCTCAGGCGATGACGGCGGGCTCCCGCCATCGCTGCCGGCCGGTGCGGTCCAGGTCGTACCGCACCGCGGCGATCCGCCCCACGGCCTCCACCAGGTCCGCGGCGGGCAGGGTGAACGGCAGCCGCAGGAAGCGTTCCAGGGTGCCGTCCAGGCCGAACCGGGGGCCGGGTGCCAGTCGTACGCCGACCTCCTCGGCGGCGCGGGCCAGCGCGCTGGAGACCGGACCGTCCAACTCGGCCCAGAGCGTCACGCCACCCCGGGGCACGGTGACCCGCCAGTCCGGCAGGCGGTGCGCGAGCGCGCCGAGCAGCGCGTCGCGCTGGGCGACCAACTCGACGCGACGATCGGCGACGATGGCGTCGGCCTCGGCGAGCAGGTGCACCGCCACCAGTTGGTCCAGCACCGGGCTGGCCATGTCCACCCCGACCCGGACGGCGGCCAGCCGCTGCACCTGCGGCGCAGAGGCGCGCACCCAGCCGATCCGCAGACCACCCCAGTAGGCCTTGCTCATCCCGCCGATGCTGATCACGCGGCTGTGCCGGTCGTAGACGCCGACCGGGGGTGGCAGCTCGGTGCCGTCCAGCGGAAGGTCCACGAAGGACTCGTCGATGACCAGATCGGTGCCGACCGCGTGCGCGGCGGCCACCACCCGCTCGCGCAGCGCGGCGGGCATCAGGTGCCCGGTCGGGTTCTGGAACTCCGGAATCAGGTAGGCCAGCTTGGGCCGGGTCTGCCGGAGGCTGCCCAACAGGAGGTCGGGCTCCCAGCCGTCGGCGTCGGCGGCCAGACCGTGGGTGGTGATCCGGGCCCGTCGCCCGGCCAGCGCGGCGAGCGCGTTGGGGTAGGTCGGGGACTCGACCAGCACACTGCCGCCCGGGGCCAGCGCGAGCCGCAGCACCAGGTCCAGTGCGTGCTGGGTGCCGCTGGTGACCATGATCTGGTCGGCCGACGTGGGCAGCCCTCGTGCGGTGTAGCCGTCGGCCACGGCCTCGCGCAGCTCGATGATGCCGGTCGGGTGGTAACCGGCTCCGCCCAGGTAGCGGGGCAGGTCCTCGGCGGCGGCCCGGGCCGCCGCCAGCAGTTGCGGTGGGGCGGCGGGCGCGGCGGCACCGAGGTCGATCATGTCTCGGTCGTCCAACGGGGTCCACAGGCCGGTGCTCGCCACCCGGTGGTTGCCGGGCAGCATCGTCCAACTGCCCGCGCCCCGGCGGCTGGCCAGGTGCCCGGTCTCGCGCAGGTGCCGATAGGCGGCGGTGACAGTCGTCCGGCTGATCCGCAGCGCCTCTGCCAGCTCGCGTTCGGCGGGAAGGCGAACGCCCAGCGGCAGACGACCGTCGGCGAGCAGACCGCGCACCGCGCCGGCCAGGGCGGCGTAGTCGGGGCTGCGTCGGCGGCCCGGCAACGCGTGCCACTGACCGAGCAGACGCGCCAATTGGACGCCGCGCACCTGACCCGTCATAGCCACTCCCCGGATATTGGCTTCTTCCTCGACGTGGATTGGCACTTAGGGTGGCATGCATGGCATTGCTTGGCAATCTGCGCCACCGGCCGGTTCGACGGTTGGTCCAGCTCTACCTCGGGCTCGTCCTCTACGGCGTCAGCATGGCCCTGATGGTCCGCTCCGACCTGGGCCTCGACCCATGGGACGTGTTCCACCAGGGCCTCTCCAGGTTGACCGGGCTCTCGTTCGGCACCGTCACCATCGGCGTCGGCGCTCTGGTGCTGCTGCTCTGGATTCCGCTGCGACAGCGGCCGGGTCTCGGCACGATCAGCAACGTCGTGGTGATCGGTCTGGTCGTGGACGCCACACTGGCCCTGCTGCCCGCCGGTGGCCCCCTCGGCGTCCGGATCGGGCTGCTCGTCACCGGGATCGTCGCCAACGGCGCTGCCACCGGCATGTATCTCGGTGCCCGGTTGGGTCCGGGCCCACGTGACGGGCTGATGACCGGTTTCGTGGCCCGCCGGCCGGGCTGGTCGGTGCGGCTGGTGCGCACCGTCATCGAGGTCACCGTCCTGGCGCTGGGCTGGCTGCTCGGCGGCAAGGTCGGCCTCGGCACTGTCGCATACGCGCTGGCCATCGGTCCGTTGGCCCAGCTCTTCATCCCGCCGTTCGCCGTACCCGAGGAAAGTGTGTCCGACGCCACCGCGCACGGTGCCACCGTCACCGACGGCGCCGTGTCCGACGGCGCCGCCGTTCCGCCGGCGGAGGCGGACGTGCCGCGACCAGGCAGCACCGCCCCGGCCGCTCCCACCGGCTGAGCCCTCACCGACCGTTCGCGAACCGGCACGCGGCGGTGGTCCTCTGTGCCGGATGGAGGGTGGGTGTTCCCTTCCGCGACGCGCGCCGTCATCATCTCTGCATGGGGGAGAACGGTTGGCGCTGGACGGACGCCTGGATCTTCGTGTCGCTGGTCATCGCGAGCGGAGCCGGACGGCACCATCGGTCGGCGACGAGTCGACGGCCGGAGGGCGTCCGCCTGACCGACGTGCTCTCCACCGCCGACCACCTCAACCACGCGATCCCGCAGCGGCACGAGGTGGAGGCCGCGATCCAGCGGCTGGTCGGCGCCGGGCTGGTGAGCGTCGCCGACGGCTGGTTCCGGATCACCGCCGAGGGTGAGCAGCTCTGGCGCACCCGACCTCGGGCGGGGGTGGCGACCATGGTGGACACCGTGCAGGGCGTGCTGACCCGGCGGCACGCACCCGGCAGCGCCGAATGGATCCTGGAAGAGGCCGACCACGCCGCGGCCGTCCAGGAATACGCGGTCCGTTCGATCCCGACGCCCCGACGGTCACCGGAGGGGCACTCCGGCGGGCACTGACCGGCTCAGCGCACCGGGTGGCCGCTGTGCCGCAGCGCGTCCTTGACCTCGGCCACGGTCAGCTCGCCGAAGTGGAAGACGCTGGCGGCGAGCACCGCGTCCGCACCAGCGCCGATCGCGGGCGGGAAGTGAGCCACCTCACCGGCGCCCCCACTGGCGACCACCGGCACGTCCACAACCGCGCGCACCGCGGCGATCAGCTCCAGATCGAAGCCCGCCTTGGTGCCGTCGGCGTCCATCGAGTTGAGCAGGATCTCCCCCGCGCCCAGCTCGGCGCCCCGCTGCGCCCACCGCACCGCGTCCATTCCGGTGCCGCGCCGACCGCCGTGGGTGGTGACCTCGAAGCCGCTGGGCGTGCCGCCGTCGGGCGACCGACGCACGTCGAGGGAGAGCACGAGCACCTGCCGGCCGAACCGGTCGGCGATCTCGGCGATCAGCTCGGGGCGGGCGATGGCGGCGGTGTTCACGCCGACCTTGTCCGCCCCGGCACGCAGCAGCGTGTCGACGTCGGCGACCTGCCGGACCCCGCCACCGACGGTGAGGGGGATGAACACCGACTCGGCGGTGCGGCGCACCACGTCGAGCATGGTGCCCCGGTCACTCGAGGACGCCGTGACGTCGAGGAAGGTCAGCTCGTCCGCGCCCGCCCGGTCGTACGCGGCGGCCAACTCCACCGGGTCGCCGGCGTCGCGAAGGTCGAGGAAGTTGACCCCCTTGACCACCCGCCCGGCGTCCACGTCCAGGCAGGGGATCACGCGCACCGCCACCGTCATGCCGCGAGCCTATCCTCCGCCAACGGCACGGCGGTCGACCCGATCGGGTCGACCGCCGTGAACGAGGCCTGGGTCACACCTTGACGAGCATCTTGCCGAGGTTGTCGCCACGCAGCAGGCCGATGAACGCGTCCGGAGCGTTCTCGATGCCGTCCACGATCGTCTCGTCGTAGGACAGCGTGCCCTCGCGCAGCCAGCCGGCGACGTCGCGGACGAACGCCGCCCGCATGTCGTTGTGGTCGTTGACCAGGAAGCCGCGCAGGGTGAGTCGCTTGCCGATGACCAGCGCCAGGTTGCGCGGCGCGGCCGCCGGCTCGGTCTCGTTGTACTGCGAGATCATGCCGCAGATCGCGGCCCGGCCGTGCAGGTTCATGGCCGAGATGGCGGCCTCCAGGTGATCGCCGCCGACGTTGTCGAAGTAGACGTCGACGCCGTCCGGGGCGGCCGCCCGCAGCGACTCGCGGACCGGCCCGTCGTGGTAGTCGAAGGCGGCGTCGAAGCCCAGCGCCCGCAGCCGCTCGACCTTGGCCGGGGAGCCGGCGCTGCCGACCACCCGGCCGGCACCCTTGAGCTTGGCGATCTGGCCGACCAGGCTGCCGACCGCACCGGCCGCGGCGGAGACGAAGACCGTCTCGCCGGGCTTCATCGCGGCGACCTCCAGTAGCCCGGCGTACGCGGTCAGCCCGGTCATGCCCAGCACGCTGAGGTACGCGCTGACCGGCGCGACGCTTGGGTCGACCGGCCGGGCGGCGGTGGCGTCGAGCAGCGCGTACTCCCGCCAGCCGAGCCCGTGCAGGACAGTGGTCCCGACGGCGACGTCCGGCGCCGCGCTGGCCACCACCTCGCCGATCGCGGCACCGTCGAGCGGCGCGTCGAGGGCGAACGGCGGCACGTACGACTTGACGTCGTTCATCCGTCCGCGCATGTACGGGTCGACCGACATGTACTGGTTGCGGACCACGATCTGGCCCGGGCCCGGCGTCGGGACGTCGGTCTCGATGAGCCGGAAGGTGTCCTCGGTGGGCCAGCCCTGAGGGCGGCTGGCCAGGTGGATCTCGCGGTTTCTGGTCACGGGGTGGTCGTCCTCTCGTCCGCGGTGGGGGTCTCGGTCCGCGACGTCACGCGGCCAAGGTCTCCCGGACGGTCAGTGCGACGTCGATGTTGCCGCGGGTCGCGTTCGAGTACGGGCAGACCTGGTGGGCCTGCTCGACGATCTGCTCGGCGGTCTCGCGGGGGACGGCGGGCAGGTCGACGACGAGCTCGACGGTGAGCCCGAAACCGCCGCTGCCGTTCGGGCCGATGCCGACCTCGGCCGCGACGACGGAGTCGCTCACGTCGGCCTTGGCGCGGCGGCCCACCAGCCGCAGCGCGCTGTGGAAGCAGGCCGCGTAGCCGGCGGCGAAGAGCTGCTCCGGGTTGGCGGCGCCGCCGGCGCCACCCATCTCCTTCGGCACGGCCAGGTCGAGCGCGAGGGTGCCGTCGGAGGTCTCGACGTGGCCGTCGCGGCCGTCGCCCTTGGCGGTCGCGGATGCGGTGTAGACAACCTGCATGAGAGTCACTGCTCCTTCTGTCGATGGATGGTGTCGGTGACCCGGGTGAGCGTGTCGCGCAACGCGACAAGCTCATCGATGCCCAGCCCGGTGGCCAGGGCGATCCGCAGCGGGACGTCGCAGAGCTGCTCCCGCAGCGCCCGCCCCTGCTCGGTGAGGCCCACCTCGACCCGCCGCTCGTCGCGCGCCGACCGCCGCCGAACCACCAGGCCCGCTCCCTCCAGCCGCTTGAGCAGCGGGGAGAGTGTGCCGGAGTCCAGTCGCAGCTCGGCACCGAGCTCGGAGACCGTGGGGGCGTCGTCGGGGCGTTCCCAGAGCACCAGCAGCACCAGGTACTGCGGGTAGGTCAGCCCGAACTCGTCGAGGATCGGCCGGTAGACGTCGGTGAGGGCGCGCGACGCGGCGTAGAGCGCGAAGCACACCTGTCGGCGCAGCAGCAGATCATCGGTCACCGCTGAACCGTAGCCCACAATTAAGTTGTGCACAACCTATTAGGCCGGGAAGCGGCCGGCACCGCGCCGACCGCAGACCTCAGCGACCGCCGAGGTACGCCTCCAACTCCACCTCGACCAGATGCTCCGGATCCAGCAGACCGGCCACAACCACCAGGGTCGCCGCCGGCCGGACCGCGCCGAAGACCGCGTTGTGCGCCCGGCCCACCTCGTCGGCGTGCAGCCGGTCGGTCACGTACATCCTGGTCCGGACCACGTCGCCGGGCTCCGCACCCACCTCGGCCAGCGCGTCCAGCCCGATCCGCAACGCCTGTGCGGTCTGGGCGGCGGCGTCACCGACGTGCACCACCCGACCGTCCACCGTCGCCGTGCAACCGGCTGTTAAGGCCAGGTCACCGGCCCGGACCACCCGGGAATAGCCGTACCGTTGCTCCCACGGGCCACCCGAGGAGAGCCGGGTGATCGTCACGCCTCGGCCAGGGTCCGCAGCGCCTCGGCCACCGTGAAGGCACCCGCGTAGAGCGCCTTACCGGCGATCACGCCCTCCACCCCGATCGACTCCAGGGTCGCCAACGCCCGCAGGTCGTCCAACGTGGACACCCCACCGGAGGCGATCACCGGCCGGTCGGTGCGGGCACACACCTCGCGCAGCAGGTCCAGGTTCGGCCCGCGCATCGTGCCGTCCTTGGTGATGTCGGTGACCACGTACCGGCTCGCGCCCGCCTTGTCCAGCCGCTCCAGCACCTCGTACAGGTCACCGCCGTCGCGGGTCCAACCCCGCGCGGAGAGGGTGTGGCCGCGCACGTCCAGCCCGATGGCCACCCGGTCGCCGTACTCCCCCACCACCCGGTCACACCAGACCGGGTCCTCCAGGGCAGCGGTGCCGATGTTGACCCGGGTCGCGCCGGTGCCCAGCGCCGCCCGCAGCGACTCGTCGTCCCGGATGCCGCCGGAGAGCTCCACCTTCACGTCCAACTGGCGCACCACCTCGGCGAGCAGGTGCGCGTTGGTGCCCCGACCGAACGCCGCGTCCAGGTCGACCAGGTGGATCCACTCGGCGCCGTCCTGCTGCCAGGCCAGCGCCGCGTCCAACGGCTCGCCATAGATGCTCTCGCTTCCGACGGCGCCCTGCACGAGCCGGACGGCCCGGCCGTCGGCGACATCCACAGCGGGTAACAGGGTGAGGCTCAACGTGTTCTCCTCGATCAGGTACGACGGTCCAGGGCGATCACGACGATCGCCGGCAGTACGAGCAGCAAGAGCACCATCAGCGCGACACGCAGCGCCAGGTTGTCGACGAACGTCCAGATCAGAATCAGCGCGGCACCGGTCAGCAGCACGATCGCGGCCCGCTCACCCCGGCTGTGCCGGGGCAGCCGTCCGGTGCGGCCCCGCCGCACCTGCGGCGTCAACCGGCGGACCACCGCGCGACGGCGCTGACGGCGCGCCACCTGCCGCTGCCGGACCGCCCGCTCCCGGGCCTGCTCGGCCTCACGCACCGCCCGACGACGGGCCCGTTCCCGGCTCACCGCGACACCATCGCGCCGGGCACCGGGCGACGACGGTCAGTCACCGCTGGGCAGTGTGACGAGCCAGTTGCGCAGCAGCGCGGCACCGGTGTCGGCGGACTTCTCCGGGTGGAACTGGGCCGCCGACAGCGGACCACGCTCCACCGCGGCGACGAAATCCGTGTCGTGGTGGGCGGTGGTCACCGTGGCACCGGCAGCAGCCAGCGCCGCCGGGTCCCCCATCGCGTACGAGTGGACGAAGTAGAACCGGCTCTGCTCCGACAACCCGGCGAAGAGCACCGACCCCTCGGGCGCCCGGACCGTGTTCCAACCCATGTGCGGCAACCGGGTGGCGGCCAACCGGGTCACCCCGCCGGGCAGCAACCCGAGCCCCTTGGTCACCACACCGTGCTCCTCGCCGTACTCGAAGAGCACCTGCATGCCCACACAGATGCCGAGCACCGGCCGACCGGCCGCCACCCGCTCGGCGATCACCGGGCCGGCACCGAGCGCCTCGATCCCGGCCATGCACGCCGCGTACGCGCCCACCCCCGGGACCACCAGGCCGTCGGCGGCGGCCGCGGCGGCCAGGTCATCGGTCACCCGCACATCGGCGCCGGCGGCGGCCAGCGCCCGCTCCGCCGAGCGCAGGTTGCCCGAGCCGTAGTCGAGCACCACCACATCACTCATGTCGTCACCCCGATCACCCGTTCTCCGGCAGCAGCCGCAGAACCCCGGCGACCGTGGCAAGCACCGCGAGCGCCGCGGTGACCAGCACGGCCGCCTTCGGCGCGCCCTGCCGGTAGAGCGACCAGGTGCCACCCACCAGCACCCCGGCCAGGATCAGCAACAACGTCGGCAACGCGGCACCCATCAGAGCCACCCTCGAATCGCGACTGCGGGGCTCCGCTTCGCTGCACTCCTCGCGCTCATCAGAGCGCGCCCTTCGTGCTGGGGATCGCGCCCGCCGAGCGTGGGTCGATCGCGGTCGCCTCCCGCAGCGCCCGGGAGACCGCCTTGAACTGCGCCTCCACCACGTGGTGCGCGTCCGGGTGACCGCCCGGCCGGGCCGCGCGCAGCACGTCGACGTGCAGCGTGACCCGGGCCGCCTGACCGAAGGACTCCCAGATGTGCCGGGTCATGCTGGTCGCGTACACCGGCCCGATGTACGGGGCCAGCGCCGGCTCGTCGTGCACCACGTACGGGCGACCGGAGAGGTCCACCGCGGCCCGGACCAGCACCTCGTCCATCGGCACCGTCGCCGAGCCGTACCGCCGGATGCCGGCCTTGTCGCCCAGCGCCTGGTCGAACGCGGCACCCAGGGCGAGCGCGGTGTCCTCGATCGTGTGGTGGGCGTCGATCTCCAGGTCACCGGCAGTGCGCACGGTCAGATCGAAGCCGCCGTGCCGGGCGATCTGGTGCAGCATGTGGTCGTAGAAGCCCACGCCGGTGCTGATCTCGGCGGCGCCGGTGCCGTCGAGGTCGATCTCGACGAGGACCTTGGTCTCCTTGGTGATCCGCTCCACCCGGGCGTTCCGGCTCATTGCTTGCCTCTCGGTCGCGACTGCGGGGCTCGCGAGCTCACTCCTCGCGCTCCCACGTCACAGTCTCCATTGCAGTAAGGAAGGCGTCGGTCTCGGCGGGGGTGCCCGCGGTCACCCGCAGCCAGCCGGGCAGGCCGACATCCCGCACCAGCACGCCCTGGGCCAGCAGGGCCTTCCAGACGGTGGCCTGGTCGCCGCCCACCTCGAAGAGCACGAAGTTGGCGTCGCTGTCGGCGACCCGCAACCCACGCTCGCGCAGCGTCGCCACGATCCGGTCCCGTTGCGCCATGATCGCGCTGACCGTGCCGAGGAGTGCGTCGCGGTGGGTCACCGCCGCCCGCGCGGCGGCCTGGGTCAGTGCGGAGAGATGGTACGGCAAACGGACGAGCTGCACCGCCTGCACCACCGCCGCGTCGGCGGCCAGGTAGCCCAACCGCCCGCCGGCGAAGCCGAACGCCTTGCTCATCGTGCGGCTCACCACCAGCCGCGGGTGGTCGGGCAGCACCGCGAGGGCGCTGACCGTCCCCGGCCGGGCGAACTCGGCGTACGCCTCGTCCACGACCACCATGCCCGGCGCGACGTCGAGCACCGCGGCGATCACCGCCGGGTCCAATGCCGTGCCGGTGGGGTTGTTCGGCGAGCAGAGGAAGACCACGTCGGGCCGGTGCTCACGGACCTGGGCGACCGCCTCCTCGGCGGTCAACCCGAAGTCGACGCCGCGCTCGGCGGGCACCCACCGGGTGCCGGTGCCGAGGGCCAGCAGCGGATGCATCGAGTACGCCGGAACGAAGCCGAGCGCGCTGCGCCCCGGCCCACCGAACGCCTGCAGGAGCTGCTGCTGGATCTCGTTGGAGCCGTTGGCGGCCCACACCTGCTCGACGGTGAGCCCGTGCCCGAGATATTCGGCCAGGTCGGCGCGGAGCGCCAGCGCGTCCCGGTCCGGGTAGCGGTTCAACTCGCGCAGCTCGGCCGCGAGCGCCTTGCCGATCGCCTCGACCACCGGCTCCGGCACCGCGTACGAGTTCTCGTTGGTGTTGAGCCGCACCGGCACGTCGAGCTGCGGCGCCCCGTACGGCGAGAGCCCGCGCAGGTCGTCGCGGATCGGCAGGTCCTCGATGCGGGTCACGTGGACGCCCCCGGGAAACGGGCCTGGACCGCCTGGCCGTGCGCGGGCAGGTCCTCCACGTTGGCCAGGGTGACCACGTGCGGCGCCACGTCGCGCAGCGCGGCCTCGGTGTACTCGATCAGGTGCACGCCGCGCAGGAACGACTGCACGGACAGCCCCGAGGAGTGCCGGGCGCAGCCGCCGGTGGGCAGCACGTGGTTGGACCCGGCGCAGTAGTCGCCGAGCGACACCGGCGACCAGGCGCCCACGAAGATCGCCCCGGCGTTGCGGACCCGCAGCGCCCACTGCCGGGCGTCGACCGTCTGGATCTCCAGGTGCTCGGCCGCGTACGCGTCGACCACCCGCAACCCCGCCTCAAGATCGTCGACCAGGACGACGCCGCTCTGCTCACCGGTCAGCGCCGTGGTCACCCGCTCGGTGTGCTTGGTCGCCGGCACCTGCCGGGCCAACTCCCGCTCGACCGACTCGACCAGCGCCAGCGACGGGGTGACCAGCACGCTCGCGGCGAGCGGGTCGTGCTCGGCCTGACTGATCAGGTCGGCGGCCACGTGCGCCGGATCGGCCGTGTCGTCGGCGAGGATGGCGATCTCGGTCGGCCCGGCCTCGGCGTCGATGCCGACCACGCCGCGCAGCAGCCGCTTGGCGGCGGTCACCCAGATGTTGCCGGGACCGGTGATCAGGTCGACCGGGTCGCACCGCAGCTCACCCAACGGGTCGACCGCGGCGCCGTACGCCAGCATCGCCACCGCCTGGGCCCCGCCAACGGCGTACACCTCGTCGACGCCGAGCAGCGCGCACGCGGCGAGAACCCGGGGGTCGGGCAGACCACCGTTGTCCTTCTGCGGCGGGCTGACCACCACCAGCGACCGCACACCGGCCGCCTGCGCGGGCACGACGTTCATCACCACCGTCGACGGGTACATCGCCAGGCCGCCCGGCACGTAGAGGCCGACCCGGTCGACCGGCAGCCAGCGCTCGGTGACAGTGCCGCCGGGCACCACCTGCGTGGTGTGGTCGGTGCGCCGCTGGTCGTCGTGCACCCGACGGGCCCGGCTGATCGACTCCAGCAGCGCGGCGCGTACAGCCGGGTCGAGCACCCCCTCGGCCTCGGTGATCGCTTCGACCGGCACCCGCAGCACCTCCGGGGAGATGCCGTCGAATCGCTCGCTGGCCTCCCGGATCGCCGGGTAGCCATGCTCGCGAACCGCCTCCACCAGCGGGCGGATCCGCTCGACGGCAACCGACACGTCGAGCTGGGCACGGGGCAGCAGGCGGCGCGGGTCTCCGAGACCCTTGCGCAGGTCGATCCGATTCAGCACCCTTGCGAGTCTAGGCGGCCGACCCGGAGTACACCCGAGCCGCCCGTCCGCCGGGACGGTGAGCCGGGCCACGCCCACGCGGGCGAGATTGGTTAGGCTCGACCATGTGACCGCACGGCTGCCGGTGTTTCCGCTCGCAACGGTGCTCTTTCCCGGGTTGGTGCTTCCGCTGCACATCTTCGAGGAGCGCTACCGGGCGCTGGTCCGACACCTCGTCGACCTGCCCGAGGGCGCTCCGCGCGAGTTCGGTGTGGTGGCCATCCAGGCTGGCTGGGAGGTCGCGCCCGCCGGTCCCGGCGCCCGCGCGACGCCCAACGCCGGTGAGGTCACCCTGCACGAGGTGGGCTGCACCGCCGAGCTGCGTCAGGTGACCGAGCTGACCGATGGCGGCTTCGACATCGTCACGGTCGGCCGACGCCGTTTCCGGATCGCCGAGGTCGACGACAGCGCGGCCCCCTATCTGACCGCCGACGTCGAGTGGCTGCCCGACCCGGCCGGGTCGGACGAGGTGGCCGATCTGCTGGCCGCCCGGGTGATCGCGGTGTTCCGGCAGTACCTCAGCCTGATCCGCTCCGACCCGGAGGAGATCTCCGAGCAACTGCCGGAGGATCCGACGGTGCTCTCCCACCTGGTGGCGGCGACCGCGGCGCTCACCGTCGACGACCGGCAGCGACTGCTGGCGATCGACGACACCGCCGCGCGGCTGCGCGCCGAACTGCGGCTGCTCAACCGCGAGGCGGCTCTGCTGCGCCAGGTGCGGGCGGTTCCGGTGCCGCTGGCGGAGCTGGCGTCGTCCCCACCGACACCCAACTGAGGTCGGCCGGCTCGGGCTCCGGGCGCAGGCCCGGCCACCGCGACCAGCCGGCCAGCAGGGTGTACGTGATCGCGGCCCCGAAGGCCGGCAGCAGCAGGTTGCCGTGCGGCACCGGCAGGACGCCGAGCAGCCAGTCGACCCCGCCGGCCCGCAGGTCCGGGGGCTTGGTGAAGGACTGCCCCGCCGGAGCGGTGTCCAGCAGCCGGTCGAAGGTGGCCAGACCGACCCGCCGCCCCACCTGCCAGGCCACCGGCGCGGCGGCCAACGCGCCGAGAACCGCGGCGAGCAACCCGACCGGGCCGCGCCACCGGCGCAGCGCGAACCACAGGGCGAGCGCCACCAGCAGCCCGAAGCCGAGCCCGAGCAGACTGAACCACCCGTCCGCCGCGATCGGCTGCTCCGGTTGCGGGTCGGCGTAGATCGCCCCCTCGGCGGTCTTGAGCACCGGCGTGGCCGGCGCGAGCACCGCCCAGAGCAGCCCGAACGGCACACCCAGGACGGCCAGCGCGAGCACGGCGCCCAGCACCGTCGCCGCGGTGCGCAGCGGACGACGCGGCTCGTCGGAGGTCAGCTCGAACCAGCTCCGGGACGCGGTCGAGGGTGCGGCGCCCGGCGGGTCGACGTACGCCGGCGGTTGGGCAGCAGGCTGCGTCTGCGACGTGGTCGCCCCCGACGGGTCGGGCGAAGCGGCCCGGTCGGGATCGTCGACGGGCCGCTCGGGTTCGGGGTTGTCCGGGCTCACCCGATGATCCTCTCAGGCCCGGCGCAGGGTCGGGGCTCCGGTGGCGGCAGACCAGCTCACCGGGCGAACGGCTCCACCATCATCGCCGCCGCCTGCAACCAGGCCTGCCGGGTCTCCGGCTGGAGTTGGTGGTACTCGATCGACGACCCGGTCTCCAGCGCCGGGTCGTAGGGCACCACGGCCACCCCTCGCGTGCGGGTGGCGAAGTGCCGCTCCAGGTCGTCCTGCAAGGGCGAGCGGCCCGGGGTCGGGCAGGAGATGAGGGTGATGGCGTTGTCCGCCAGCTCGCCCATGCCCTCCTCGTGCAGCAGGTCGAGCATCCAGTCGGCGCTGAATGCCGCATCCTCCCGGGGCACGGTGGTCACCACGAGCTGGTCGGCGGCCTGCATCACGGTGCGCCAGTTGGGGCTTTCCACGTTGTTGCCGGTGTCGACGCAGACCACGTCGTGGGTGCGCCGCAGCAGCTCCAGCACACGTCGGACGGTGAACTGGTCCAGGCGTTGGGCGAAGCGCGGGCTCTCCTCGCCGGCCAGCACGTCGTACGAGCCGTCGGAGGCGTGCCGCAGGTAGTCGTCCAGCCGACCCAGCAGGGTCTCGCCCTCGAGGATCTCGATCTGCGCCAGATCGGTGATCAGGTGACGGATCGTCCGGGCGTGCCGGGCACTGCCTGCGCGCAGCCCGAGGGTGCCGCGCAGCTCGTTGTCGTCCCAGGCCAGCACGCCCTGCCCGCGCACACTGCCGACAGTGGCCGCGGCGAGCACGGTGGCGGTGGTCTTGTGCACCCCGCCCTTGGGGTTGGCGAAGGCGAACACCCGGGGCGTGCCCAGGTCACGCCGGAGCACCCCGTTGGCGCGTTCCTGCTCCTGGTCGACGCCCTGCGGGCGCCACTCGATCCGGGGCGGGTAGGCGCGCTCGGCGACCGCCGAGCCGACCGACGGGGCGGGTGGCGGTGCCACCGGCGCGACGGGTGGCCGGGCCACCGGCGGCGCGACCGGTGCGGCGAGTGGCGGTGCGACCGACGGGGTCGCGGGCGCCGGGTAACCGGTCTCCGGCTGGTAGCCGGTCTCCAGCAGGGCGTACCGGGACTGCACCGGCGGGTCGCCCGGCCGGTAGCCGTTGTCCAGCAACGCGTACCGCGACTGGCCCGGGTCGGGGACGGCCGGCGGCGGCTCGGGCTCCGCCCGGTAACCCGGGTCGGCCCGGTAGGTCGGCTCGGCCCGATATTCCGGCTCAACGCGATAGCCAGGCTCGGCGCGGTACGTCGGCTCGGCCCGATAGTCCGGCTCGGAGCGGTAACCCGGCTCCGCCCGGTAACCCGGGTCCGCCCGGTACGTCGGCTCGGCCCGGTAATCCGGCTCGGCGCGATACGCCGGCTCGGACCGGTACGCCGGCTCCGACCGGTAGTCCGGCTCCGAGCGGTACACCGACTCGGCCCGATAGTCCGGCTCGGAGCGGTAACCCGGCTCCGCCCGGTAACCCGGGTCGGCCCGGTATGCGGGGTCGACCCGGTAGGTCGCCTCGGCCCGGTAGTCGGGCTCCGCGCCGTACGACAGCTCGGCCGGATGCCCGATGGCGGACGCCCGCCCGGCGTTGCCGTTCGGTGCCGCGCGCCGTGGCAGCGGATCCGGTGACGGGTCCTCGGCATGCCGGTCCGGCTCGGTCTGCTCCGCGCCGCGACCGCCCAGCCGGGCGCGGTCCAACAACGCGCGCCACCGCGGCGCTGGTTCGGCCGGCCGGCCCCAGCCGGTCTCACTGCCCTCCACGGCCCGCCCTCCCAGCGCCATCGATCTCCGTCTGACAGGCTACGAACCAAACCCTATTCGGACCACACCTCAGAGCGCACACCAGCCGACGCAGATCACGACGACGCGGGCGTCGGCGGCTCGGCACCGATGCCGTCCGGGGAGGTGGTGACGGTCGGCGGGGGCGGTTCGGTCGACGCGGCCGGGGACGGCGCGGGTGACGGAGTCGTGACGACCGGTGCGGGTTCCGACGATTCGCCCATCGACGCCATCGGCGCGGGCGCGGGGGGTGTCGACGGCGCGTCTCCGTCGGGTGTCGGCGCCGGACTCGGGCCGATGTCAGCGGGCGGACGCACCACGTCGCGCTGCTCGGGCAGCGGAGGTGTGAAGACCGTGCGGTCCAGGCGGTACACCTCGGGGGCGGGGTCGACCGCACGTACGTCCGGCCGGGCCGCCACACCGCGCAGCGCTCCCGGCGTCGCTCGCACCACCGCGGCGTAGACGCAGGCGCAGCCGGTGCGGTACGCGGCCGCCTCGGCGGCGGCCACCTCGGCGCCACTGGCGTAGCGCTCCCGCAGCTCCCGCTCATCCGGGCTGTCACCGTCGACAGTGGCGGCCAAGGCCCGGTAGTCGGCGGCTTCGACGTCCTTGCGGGCCGCCACCTGGTCCATCCCGGCCACCACGTCGTCCGGCACCCGCAGCGCCGGAATCTTGACGATCTCGGTCTGCCGCCCCGGTAGCGGAACCCGCCCGAAGACGGTGGAGACCCCCACGTCGCCGAGCACCGTCGCCAGACGCTGCGGCGGCAGGTACGCGGCAAGCGTGACCAGCGCGTAGGTCCCGTCCCCCGCGGACTGCGCCGACGCGGGCAGCGCGGCCAGGTCGGCGGCGGCGGACCGCAGGTAGCCGGGGACGGAATCGCCGTCGGTCACACCGACGCGGGTCACCTCACCCACCGTCCGGTCGCCGACCGGAGTGTCGTCGACGGCCCAGACCGCGGTGCCCAGGACCGCCGCCGCGGAGAGCACGGCGGCCCAGGTGAGCACCCCGGACCGCGCCGACCGGTCGCCGAGCCGGGTCACGGCCCGGGTCAGCGGCGGCAGCAGCCGTTGGTCCAGCTGCCGCAGCAGGTTGCCGGCGCGCACGGGCGGGATCCCCTCGTCGGAGCGGTGTCGGGCGGTCGCCGCTCAGTCACGCAGGATCTGAAGCGCACGGTCCAGATCGTCAGGGTAGTCGCTGACGAACCGGACCTCGTCCCCCGTTCGGGGGTGCAGGAAGCTCAGTTCGCGGGCGTGCAGCCACTGTCGGGCCAGGCCGAGACGGGCCGAGAGGGTGGGGTCGGCACCATAGGTGAGGTCACCCACGCAGGGGTGCCGCAGTGTGGAGAAGTGCACCCGGATCTGGTGGGTCCGGCCGGTCTCCAGTCGAACGTCGACCAGGCTGGCCGCCGGGAACGCCTCGAGGGTGTCGTAGTGGGTGATGCTCGGCTTGCCGCCGGACACCACCGCCCAGCGGTAGTCGTGGGTGGGGTGACGGTCGATCGGCGCGTCCACGGTCCCGCGCAGCGGGTCCAGGTGACCCTGCACCACCGCGTGGTAGCCCTTGTCCACCTCGCGGTACTTGAAGGCCCGCTTCAACGCCGTGTACGCCTGCTCGCTCTTGGCGACCACCATGATCCCGGTGGTGCCCACGTCGAGCCGGTGCACCACCCCCTGTCGCTCGGCGGCGCCACTGGTGGAGATGCGGTGCCCGATCGCGGCGAGGGCGCCGATCACGGTCGGGCCGGTCCACCCGGGGCTGGGGTGCGCGGCCACGCCCACCGGCTTGTCGACCACCACGATGTCGTCGTCGGCGTAGACCACCCGCAGGCCGGGCACCGCCTGCGGCACCACTGTCGGCGGTGCGACCGGGGCCGGCAGCGTGACGTCCAGCCAGGAGCCGGCCTTGACCTTGTGTGAGTTGGGTCGGGCGGTGCCGTCGACGAGCGCGTCCCCGGCGTCCACCAGGGCTGCGGCGGCGGTGCGGGAGAGCCCGAACAGGCGGGACACCGCCTGGTCCAGTCGCATGCCGTCGAGGCCGTCCGGCACCGGGAGGGAACGGTGGTCGCCGCCAGCGGCGAAGGCGGAGGTCATGCCCGCTCCTTCTGGTCGGCGCCCTGGGTGGCGTCCGTCTCGGCCGGGGCGTCGTCGCGTCCGGCCCGCCGGCCGTCCCGCTGGCGACCGGTCAGCTCCAACAGGACCGCCAGCAGCACACCGCAGACCAGCGAGCTGTCCGCCAGGTTGAACACCGGCCACACCTGGCCGTACGGGTCGAAGAGGCTGATCATGTCGACCACGTGCCCGTGGAAGGGCGAGGGCGCCCGGAAGATCCGGTCGACGAGGTTGCCCAGCGCGCCACCCAGCACCAGGCCGAGGGAGATCGCCCAGGGCAGCGAGCGGAGTCGCAGCGCCATCCAGACGATCCAGCCGACCACACCGATCGTGATCAGCGGGAAGATCCAGGTGTGGTCCGAGCCGATGCTCCAGGCGGCACCACTGTTGCGGGTCAGGCTCAGGTAGACGAACCCGCCGAGCAGCCGGACCGGCTCCCGGTCGGTCAGCGCGGCCAGCGCGAGGTGCTTGGTGACCAGGTCGGCCAGCAGGGCCACGAGGGCGACTCCGGCAAGGATCGCGACGGCCCGGGGCCGGCGTGTGCCGCCTCCCGGGTCGGTGCGGCCGGGTTCGGCGGACGGTACTGCGGTCATGCGCTCCCCATCGACAGTCTCGGCGGTGATCGCTCACCGTCTCATCGCCGCCGGGGAACGGACCTCAGCGCCGCTCCTCCAGCTGCTTGCACGTCACACACTGGGTGGCCGACGGGAAGGCGGCGAGGCGTTCGACCGGGATCGGGTTGCCGCACCGCTCGCACCAGCCGTAACCACCCTCGTCGAGGCGCTCCAGAGCGCGCTCGACCTGCGTGATCCGTTCCAGAATGCTGTTGGCGAGAGAGATCTCCTGCTCCCGCTCGAGCGTCTTGGTGCCCGTGTCGGCCTGGTCGTCCCCGGCCGAGTCGGTCAGCCGGTCGCGCTGCAGCTCGGTGATCTCACTCAGCGTCTGATCGTACTCGGCGCGAAGCTCGTCCCTCCGCGCCGCCAGCGCCGCCCGGATCTTCTCGGTCTCCGCCGTGCTCCGGGTGGGCTTGGTCACCGGCTTGCGCCCGGCGGTCCTGGTATCGGCTGGCTTCGCCATGGGTCGCTCCCTCGGCCGGGGAGCCGCGTGGTCCGCGGCATCCTGGTCAGGGGGCGCCGACCAAGGCGTCCCCTAATGTACGAAAAGGGGCGCACGGCGATGGTGGCCGCGCACTCCGGAGGCTGGCAAGAATACGGAACGTACAGGCGTCCGACAACGTGCCGCACCGTCGCTCCGCTAAACAGCCCCTAGCCCTGCCGAACTGGGGCAAAGGGAACGCTAGCAGATCAATCGACCGCCTCATCCCCGTACTCACCAAACCACCGGGCCAGGCGACCCCGCCGGCTGACCGCCCGTAGCCGGCGCTCCGCCGCATCCCGCACCCCCGCGGTCGCCACGATCAACAAGCTGTCGCCGGTCTTCAGGCGGGTGTCCGGTGCGGGCACGAAACCCACCCCGTCGCGCAGCACCAGCGTGACCGATGCGCCCAACGGGAGCCGCAGCTCGTCGACGTGCACACCGGCCAACCGCGAGCCCGGCGGCACCTCCAACTGGAGCAGGTCCGCCCGCATCCGCTCCAGCGGCGCGGTCTCCACATGGATCTCCGCCGCCTCGGCTGGCGCTGTCACCCGCAACCACCGCGCGAACGGGCCGAGCGCCCCGGCCTGCACCAGCGTGAAGATCACCACCAGCACGAAGACCACGTCGAAGAGACGCTCCGCACCGGGCACCCGCTCGGAGAGCGGAATGGTGGCCAGCACGATCGGCACCGCCCCGCGCAGCCCCGCCCAGGACAGGAACGCCTGTTCGCGGAGGCCGACGCGGAACGGCAGCGCCGAGACGGCCACCGACAACGGCCGGGCCAGCAGCACCAGGGCCAGTCCCGCGACCACCGCGGGCAGCACGGCCGCGTCCAGTCGACCCGGCGAGGCCAGCAACCCGAGCAGCACGAACAGCCCGATCTGGGCGAGCCACGCGAGCCCGTCCGCGAAACCGAGGATCGCCTGCCGGTGTGACAACCGGGCGTTGCCCAGCAGCACCCCGGCCACGTAGACGGCGAGGAACCCCGAGGCGTGCAGCACCGCCCCGGCGGCGTACGCCAGCACGGTGATGCCCACCGCCGCGATCGGGTAGAGCCCGGCCGAGGGCAACGCCGCCCGGCGCAGCGCCCAGGCGCCGGCGACGCCGGCGCCCACGCCCACCGCCGCACCCACACCCAGCTCGTAACAGACCAGCCCGACCTCGTACCACCACGGGTGCGCCCAGCCCTCGTGGGACAGCAGCACCACCAGCAGCACCACCGGGGCGTCGTTCATGCCCGACTCGGCCTCCAGGGTCGCCACCAGCCGTGGCGGCAGCCGCAGCCGTCGCAGGGTGGCGAAGACGGCCGCCGCGTCGGTGGACGAGAGCACCGCGCCATAGAGCAGCGCCAACCGCCAGTCCAACCCCAACAGCAGGTGTACGGCGACACCGACCACCACGATGCTGACGATCACGCCGACCGTGGAGAGCGCGGAGGCCAGCCCGAGCACCGGACGCAGGGTGGTCCACCGGGCGGTGAGGCCGCCCTCCGCGATGATCACGATGAGCGCGCAGAAGCCGAGGGCCCGGGTCAGCTCGACGTCGTCGAAGCGGATGCCCAGCCCGCCCTCGCCGATCGCCACGCCCAGTGCCAGGTAGACGAGGAGGCTGGGCACGCCGAGCCGGGTGGAGAGCCGCACCGCGCCGACGGCGACCAGCAGCACGGCCGCACCGAGCAGCAGCGCGATGTCCAATCCGGGCGTCACGGTTGCTCCAACCCGGGCATCACGGTTGCCTGGCCTGGGCGTTCCTCACTCGGCTGATCCGTCGCGCAGTCGGTGCAGCAGCTCGGACAGCTCCGGGCCGGGCCGATCGACGAGGAAGAGTTTGTCCCGACTGGCCGCGCCGACCCGCAGTGACACCGCGGCCGGCCGGAGGCCCAGGGCGGCGGCCAACGCCTTGCGGGCCGCCTCGGTCGCCCGGCCGTCGACGGCAGGGTCGTGCACCGCGATCACGAGGGCGGGCCCGTGCGGACCATCGAAGCGGCCACCGACCCGTGTACGGGAGGCGCCCGGCTTCACCCGTACCGCCACCGTGAGCGTCTCCTGCGCGGGCACCGGCGCCGCTTCAGATCGGCCGGGCGTCGGCGAGCAGGGCGGTGGCGGGTGCACAGTGCGCGCAGGGCGTGAAACCGAGCTCGACGGCCTCGGCGACCGGTAGCACCTCGGGCACCCGGCCAACGAGGTGCGGGCAGCTGGCGAGGTGGTAGCGGGGGTGACCGTCGACCACCCGGACCTCATCGGGAAGTCGCGCCACCCGGGCCGCCTCGGCGGGAGTGACCGGCTGCTCGGCCGGCTCGTCGGCCGTCGGGGCGCCGTCGAGGAAGGCGTCGTCGGTCGACGCCGCGAACGGCGACGCCGGGCTGACGGGCCGGACGGGAGCGGACGCGTCGTCGGCCGGGGCCACGAACGGCGAGCCCTGATTGAACGGCGGCGCATCGTCGACGCGCGGATCGTCGACGCGGGAATCGAAGGGCGGCGCATCGTCGACGCGCCTGTCGAACTGCGGTGCATGGTCGACCGGCGGCTCGGGTGGTTGCCGCCACCCGGTGCCGCCGGTACCGACCGTCGTGGGCACGTGCTGGACCGGCACCTCCGGCTCGACCAGCGGCGGCCCGTACGCGACACCCGTGGCCTGGCTGGCCGTGCGGGGTGCGTCGGGGTGTCGCCGGCCGGGCCGACCGGGATCCGCCGTGGCGCGGTTGGCGGCTGCCTGGCGGGCGCCCACCACCAACGCCACGGCGGCCAGCAGACTGGCCGCGATGGAGATGATCAACATGAAGCTGGAGCCACTGGCCAGACCGAGCACCAGTAGGACCACCGCGACGAGGATGAGCAGGAGACTTGCGACTATCACGGCTCACCCCCGCCGCGTCGTACCATCCAGGCTGGGCCGGCGATCGTCACCATTGGCGGAGAACGATCGCCGGCCGGTGCTCAGCGTCCGGCTTCGAGGGCGCCGGAGCGCCCGCCGCCGCCGTACGAACCGGCGAGGCCCGCAGCGGCCAGCCCGTTGCCGCCGGCGACCCGGCCTGCCTCGGAGCGGGTCATCTCGGCTTCGAGGCCCTGGCCGCGACCGTCGAGGTCACGCAGCTGGCTCTCCAGGTATGCCTTGAGCCGGGTGCGGTACTCGCGCTCGAACTGCTTGAGCTCCTCGATGTGCTTCTGCAGCGCCGTGCGCTTGGCGTCCAGGCCGCCCATGGCCTCCTGGTGCCGCTGGCGGGCGTCCCGCTCAAGGGCGTCAGCCTTCGCGCGCGCCTCCCGGGTCACCTCCTCGGCCTTGCCGCGGGCCTCGGACAGCAGCTGGTCGGCCTCGCGGCGAGCGTCGGACACGTGGTCGTCGGCGGTGCGCTGGGCCATCATCAGCACGCGCAGGGCCTGCTGCTCACCGTCACCGGTGACGCCGCCGGCCGGGCCGCCGGTCGCACGGACCTGCTCGAGCTCGGCCTGCATCGCGCGGGCGGCCTGCTCGGCCGCCGACTTGTCGCGCTGCACGCGGTCCAGCTGGGCCTTGACGTCGTTGAGCTCCGCCGCCAGTCGGGCGTCGCCGCCGGGGCCGGCGGGGGCGCCGCCACGGCCGCCGCGCTCCACCTGGGCGCGCAGCTCGTTGTTTTCCTCGATGAGACGGGCGAGCTCGCGCTCGACCTCGTCAAGGAAGGCGTCGACCTCCTCCTCGTCATACCCCCGCTTGCCGATCGGCGGCTTTTTGAAGGCGACGTTGTGGACGTCGGCCGGGGTCAGCGGCATCGAAACTCCTCGGGTCAGTTGCGGCCGCGAAAGCGCGTCGGTCATCAGGCAGATGCCCTGATCGACGGCCCTAACACGAACTCCATCAGCACGAACAGGATAACCAGGAGCACAAGGGAGGCCAGGTCGATGCTCACGGTACCAATTCGCAGCGGAGGGATCACACGCCTCAACGCGTTGAGAGGGGGATCAGTGACGCTCCACACGGATTCCAATCCTGCCGATGCTCCCCGCCCCGGTTGCCAGCGACGGCCGTACTGCAGGACGGCGCTCAACACGAACCGGGACAAGAGGAGAAGCAGGAAGACATAAAGGACCAGGTACAACACTTGCAGTAAGATCGACAACACGGTCAGCGACGTCCCTCGGGTCGGGCGGGGTCAACTCAGACTGAAAAAACCGCCCTCAGCGATCTTGGCCTTGTCCTCAGCGGTGACCTGGACATTAGCCGGTGAGAGCAGGAACACCCGATTGGTCACGCGCTCGATCGTACCGCGCAGGCCGAACGCCAGACCGGCGGCGAAGTCCACCAGACGGCGGGCATCGGCCTCATCCATCTCGGTGAGATTGATGATCACCGGAACCCCGTCACGGAAGTGCTCACCGATCGTGCGCGCCTCGCGGTAGGTAGTCGGGTGCAGCGTGGTGATCTGGTAGCGCTGCTCCTCCTCGGGCAACGCCCGCTCACGCGACGTGACCTGCGGCGCGAGGGCCAGATTGTCGCGGGTGTGGTAGGTCAGCGCGCCGGAGGTCTCACCAGCCGACGACCGGGTGATCGACCGTACGCTGGACCGCTCGACCCGCTCCGGACGCTCACCGTCACCACGCTCGGACTCGCTCAACCGCCCGCTCGCCCGCTCGGAGAGTCGACCCCGCTCACTGATCCGCGGCCGGGGAGCCGGTGGCTCCTCGGTGTCGTCCTCGTCCTCGTCGGCGAACTCCTCGGCGTACCGGCTCTGCCGGTAACGCGAGTCGCGGTAGCCACCCTTCTCGTAGCCACCGTCGTCGTAGGCCCGCTCGTCGTCTTCTTCGACCAGACCGAGCCAGACCCCCGCCTTGCGCAGTGCACCCATCCCGCGCCCTTCCGTCCGCCGTGCGGCACGCGCCCCCGTGCCATGTCGCCCGTCGCGAGTGGACAACAATGCCCATCGGACCGGGGCGGCAATCCCCTGGCGCGCGATTCGCGTCGCGCGCCACGACCCCCGACTAGGGGACGCCACCCCTGAAACAACACTGATGTAATTTGCATGTCTCGCGGTCAGGCTACCGCAGCGTGGGACGCATTCCGAGCAACGCGCTGCCGACGCGGACATGTGTCGCGCCGTATCGGATCGCGATATCGAAATCTCCGCTCATTCCCGCGGACAGCTCGGTCGCTCCCGGATGGACCGTTCGAAACACGCCGGCAACCTCCGCGAGTTGAGCGAAGGCCCGATCCGGCTCCCAACCCAGCGGAGCCACCGCCATCAGACCGACCAGACGCAGCCCGGGCGCGTCGGCCACCGCCTCGGCCACCGGTTCCAGTCCGGCGCCCGGGTCGGCCGAGCCGGGCAGTGCGCCGCCCCGGGCCGCGTCGCCGTCGATGCTCACCTGGACCATGACGTCCAGCGGTACCTCCCGGTCGGCGGCGGCGTTGGCCAACGCCCGGGCCAGCCGGACACTGTCGACGGACTGCACCACGTCGGCGTACCGGACCACCGAGCGGGCCTTGTTGCGCTGGAGTTGGCCGATGAAGTGCCAACGGGGGCGCACCCCGGCCGCGGCCACCTCGGCGGCCTTACCGGCGGCCTCCTGGTCGCGGTTCTCCCCCATGTCGGTCACCCCGAGCCCGGCCAGCGCCAACACGTCGCTGGCCGGGTAGGTCTTCGTCACCGCGATCATCGTGATGTCGGCGCGGTCCCGCCCGGCCTGCGCGCAGGCGTCGGCGATCCGGGACCGGACCTGAGCCAGGCCGGCCGCGATCTCGGCGTGCCGGTCCGGTCGTACCGTGGCTGAGCTGTCGGTCATCGGCGGTGCTCAGGACCCGTTCTTGAGGAAATCGGGAACGTCCACGTCGTCGAAGAGCACCCGGCGCGGCGACTGGGCCGGAGCCGGGTTGGTCGCCGGCGCCGGCGCCGGGGTGCTCTGCGGCGCGGGCTGGTTGGTGTTGGTCTTGCGGGTCGGCTCGGCCGCCTTGTACGCGGGCGTGCCGCCGTCGAAGCCCGCCGCGATGACCGTCACCCGCACCTCGTCACCGAGCGCGTCGTCGATGACCGCGCCGAAGATGATGTTGGCATCCGGGTGGGCGGCGTCGGTGACCAGCTGGGCCGCGTCGTTGATCTCGAACAGGCCGAGGTCGGAACCGCCGGCGATGGAGAGCAGCACGCCGCGCGCGCCGTCCATGCTCTGCTCCAGCAGCGGGCTGGAGATGGCCGCCTCGGCCGCCTCGACCGCGCGGTTCTCGCCGCGGGCGCTGCCGATGCCCATCAACGCGCTGCCGGCGCCGCTCATCACGCTCTTGACGTCGGCGAAGTCCAGGTTGATCAGACCCGGGGTCGTGATCAGGTCGGTGATGCCCTGCACACCGGAGAGCAGCACCTGGTCGGCCGTGCGGAAGGCGTCCATCATGCTGATGTTGCGGTCACCCAGGGCCAGCAGCCGGTCGTTCGGGATCACGATCAGCGTGTCGCACTGGTTGCGGAGTTCGTCTATCCCGGTTTCGGCCTGCACCTGACGGCGCTTGCCCTCGAAGGAGAACGGCCGGGTCACCACGCCGATGGTCAGCGCACCGAGCTTGCGGGCGATGTTGGCCACCACCGGAGCGCCACCGGTGCCGGTGCCGCCACCCTCACCGCAGGTCACGAAGACCATGTCGGCGCCCTTGAGCACCTCCTCGATCTCGTCGCGGTGGTCCTCGGCGGCGTTCTTGCCGACGTCCGGGTTGGCCCCGGCCCCCAGGCCACGGGTCAGCTCCCGGCCGACGTCGAGCTTGACGTCGGCGTCACTCATCAGCAGCGCCTGGGCATCGGTGTTGATCGCGATGAACTCGACGCCCTTGAGCCCAACCTCGATCATCCGGTTGACGGCGTTGACGCCGCCTCCCCCGATGCCGACGACCTTGATGACCGCCAGGTAGTTGTGCGGAGGTGTCATCTCCGGTCCTTTCCTTCGAGATTGGCTTCGGCCGACCGGGTACGGCGTGGCCAGACCAGCGGCCGACGACAGCTGTCACCAGCGAGAGTCAGGAGTGAACCCTCACCCTCTACTAGAGGCTTACAGTTATGTCAACCACTGAACCTCTTCGGGGCAACGTAAGCGCCACCACGCGATGAGCCAAGGACCCGCCCGGCGTGTCGCCGGCCGGAGCGCGACAGGTCACGCCCTGACGCGCTCGCCGGGTCAGCGGAAGGTCACCACGTCCGGGGCGCTCACGTCGATCCGATCGGTGTCCTCGTCGAGCAGCGCGGTGGCCACCCGGGCCTTGTCCGCGCCCCGGGTCGCGTCGCCCCAGACCACCGTCCGGTCGCCTCGCAGCCGCAGGGTGATCCGGGCCAATCCCTCCACGCTCACGTCCACCACCTCGGCGCGCAACCGCGGGGTCAGGGCGACGAGCACCTCCAGCCCGGCCCGGGTGCCCGGGTCGTCGGCGGCCGGTCGGCCCACCGTCACCTGCGGCATCCCGGCGGGGCGTTGGTCCACCGTCCGGAACGCCACCCCGCTGCGGTCGATCAGGGCGTACGCCTCCCCCTGCGGCACCGCCGCCACCGGAGTCCGCTCGGTCACCCGCACGACCAGCGTGCCGGGCCAGTCGCGGGACACGGTGGCCCGCTCCACCGGCGCCAGGGCGCCGACCCGGCGGGCGGCGGCCGCCAGGTCCACCCGGGCCAGCGGCACCCCGTCCGGTACGGCGACCGCGTCGTGCACCTGCACCGGGGTGACCAGGTCGGCACCCTCCACGCGCACCTCCCGCACACCGAACAGCCCGGTGCCCAGCACCGTCCAGGCGACCAGCCCAGCCAGCGCGAGCACCCCGGCGGCCACCGCCCAGGGCAGCGCCGCGCGCATGCGGCGCTGCCGGGCACGGGCCATGAACCGGCGCGTCGAGGGCGGTACCGCGTCGCGGCTCGCCCGGACCAGCTGCCAACGCCGCACCGGACCGCGACGCGGGGCGCCGCCGTCGGCGGCGCGGGTCCGCCCTCGGGCCGGGCCGGGACTCATCCGGCCGTGGGCGCCGTGCCGCCGGGCGCGACGGTGCCACCGAGGGCCGCTCCGTCGCCCCCGGCCGTGGCGCCACCCGGCACCGGATCACCGATCACCGGGGCGGTGGCCACCGGGTCGACGGTCGCGGTCGGCGCGGAGCCGTTCGCACGCGCGCCCAGGGCGGCGAGCAGCTCGTCACCCATCAGCGAGATCGGCGGGGCGCCCATGGTCACCACCACGTCCCCCGGGCGGGCGCGGCGGGCCACCTCGACCGGCGCCGCCTCCCACGAGTCGACGAAGACCTTGCGGTCGGCGGGCAGCCCCACCGCCGCGATCAGCGCCGCCGAGCCCTCGCCGGGCTGGCGCAGCTCGCCCGGCCCGAAGACCTCCAACAGCACCACCTCGTCGGCGATGGCCAGCGCCTCGGCGATCTCCGCCTGGTTGTCGCGGGTGCGGTACAGCCGGTACGGCTGGAAGACGACGATCAGCCGCCCGTCGCCGGCCACCTCGCGCAGCGTCTGCATCGCCAACGTCATCGAGGTCGGATGGTAGGCATACTCGTCGTAGACCAGCACGCCGTCCGCGACGCCCTTGCGCTCGAAACGCCGCCGCACTCCGGGGAAGACCGCCAGCGCGGCCTCCGCCGCCTCCAGCGGCAGTTTCAGCAGGTACGCGGCCAGCACCGCGGAGGCGCTGTTCAGCCCCATGTGCCGCCCCGGCACCGGCAACCGGAACTCGCCCAGTGACCGACCGTCGATCGCGGCCAGATAGCGCACCCCACGCGCGGAGGAGACGATCTCGGTCAGCCGCAGGTCGGCGTCGGCCGCCTCGCCGTAGGTGAACACCTGCCGCCCCTCGGCGCGCAGGCTCTCGGCCAGCCGCCGACCGCCCGGGTCGTCGGCGCAGGTGATGATGAACCCGTCCGGGTCGGTGAGGCGGGCGAACTCCACGAACGCCGCCTCCAGCGTCGCGTAGTCGCCGTAGGTGTTGAGGTGGTCCGCCTCGACGTTCGTGATGATCGAGACGTACGGGCGGTAGATGAGGAACGAGCGGTCGCTCTCGTCCGCCTCGACCACGAAGTGCTCGCCGGTGCCGTGGTGGGCGCCCGAGCCGACCTCGGAGATCTCGCCGCCGATCACGAAGGACGGGTCCACACCGGCCTGCTGGAGCACCATCGTCACCATCGAGGTGGTGGTGGTCTTGCCGTGCGTGCCGGCGACAGCCACCGCCCGGCGGCCGGTCATCGCCGCGGCCAGGGCCTCCGAGCGGTGCAGCACCCGCAGACCACGCCGACGCGCCTCGACCAGCTCCAGGTGGTCGGAGGGAATGGCCGACGAGTAGACGACGGTGTCCACGCCGTCGAGGTTGGTCGCCTCGTGGCTGAGGTAGATGGTGCCGCCGAGCGCCCGCAGACCCGCCAGCGACGGCCACTCACGCAGGTCGCTGCCGGAGACCCGGATGCCCCGGGTGAGCAGCAGCCGGGCCACGCCGAGCATGCCCACCCCGCCCACCCCGATCAGGTGGACGGTGCCCAGGTCCTCCGCGGTGAGCGTGCCGGCCGGGGTGAACTGCGCGGTCATCGGGCCACCGCCTGCATGACGAAGGAGCGCAGGGCCTCGTCACCGTCGCGTCGGCCGTACGCCCCCGCGGCCGCGCCCATCGCGTACAGCCGCTGCGGGTCGCGGATCAGCGGGATGACGGTGCGCTCCAGCCAGTCCGGGGTGAGCTCCGTGTCGTCGACCAGGAGCCCACCGCCGGCCTCCACCACGGGCAGCGCGTTACGCCGCTGCTCCTGGTTGCTGTGCGGGTACGGCACGTAGATCGTCGGCAGCCCGATCGCGGCAACCTCGGCGACGGTCATCGCCCCGCCCCGGGCCAGCATCAGGTCGGCGGCCGCGTAGCCCAGCTCCATCTCGGACAGGTACGGCAGCGTCACGTACGGCACCGGCAGGTCGGTGGGGATCGGCACCGGCTCGTTGCGGGCGCCCATCACGTGCAGCACCTGCACGCCGTTGCGGGCCAGCTCCTTGGCCGCCCCGGAAACCGCCAGGTTGATCGACCGGGCGCCGGACGAGCCGCCGGAGACGAAGAGCACCGGCAGGTCCGGGCGGAGCCCGAAGTGGGCGCGGGCGGCGTCGCGCAGCGCGTACCGGTCCAGTGCGGCGATGGTGCGGCGCAGCGGCACCCCGACCACTGTGGCGTCGCGCAGCGACTCGGCCTGGCTCGGCTGGTGCGGGAAGCCGACGGCGACGTTCTTGGTGAACTTCATGCCCAGCTTGTTGGCCACACCCGGTGGCACGTTCACCTCGTGGATCACCATGGGCATCTCGCGGCGCCAGGCGGCCAGGTAGGCCGGCACCGAGACGTACCCGCCGAAGCCGACGACCACGTCGGCCTGCACCTCGTCGATCACCTTGCCCGCCGCGCGCGCCGCGGTCCACATCCGGCCCGGGGTACGGACCAGGTTCATGTTGACCGACCGGGGCAGTTGGTACGCCGGGATCTGCCGCAGGTCGTAGCCCTGCGGCGGGATCAGATCGTTCTCCATGCCGCGTGGTGTGCCGAGGCAGGTGATCCGGACGCCCGGGTCGTGTCGGCGCAGGCAGTCGGCGAAGGCGAGCAGCGGGTAGACGTGCCCCCCGGTGCCACCTCCCGCGAGCACCACCGAACGCAGCGGACCCATCAGCGTCTCCTTTCGCTCGCCGTACCCCCGCGGCTCCGGTCCTGGCGGACCCCGCGCGGCGCGGCCTGGTCGTCATGGCGCCGCTCGCGGGACCGGGGCACGGACCCTCGGCCAGCGGGCGGCGTCGCCGGCCGGCGACGCCGGCCGGGAAGCGGCGGCAACGGGGCCCAGAGTAGTCGGACCCACCGGGCCGGCGGACGGGCATGCAGTGCTCGGGCCGCATCGGGTTCGGCGCGGGCGAAGGACGCCAGCATGCCGATGCCCGCCAACGTCACCACCAGGGCACTTCCGCCGTCGGAGATGAACGGCAGCGGCAGGCCGGTGATCGGCAGCAGCCCGACCACCCCACCAATGTTGATCACGGCCTGGCTCACCAGCCAGGTGGTCATGGCGGCGGCGGCGAACCGGCGGAACGGGTCGTCGACCCGGCGGGCGATCCGCAACCCGGTGTACGCGAGGACCGCGAACAGTGCGAGCACCACCGCGCAGCCGATCACGCCCAGCTCCTCGGCGATGATCGCGAAGATGAAGTCGTTGTGCGCCTCGGGCAGCCAGTCCCACTTCAGGCTGCCCTTGCCCAGCCCGACACCGAACCAACCGCCGTGCTCGATGGCCAGTCGACCCTGGTAGAACTGGAGACAGTCGCCGAGCTTGCACGTCTCCGGGTCCGGCGGGTTGAAGAACATCACCAGCCGCGCGAAGCGGTAGTTGTCCGCGCCCTTCTCGCCGGAGCCGGCGCCCAGCGAGGCCACCGCGATGAGCAGGCCAACGCCGAGCAGGCCGACCACGGTCAGCGCGCCGAAGACCCGCATGCGGACGCCGGCGGCCCAGAGCAGACCCACAACGAGGGCCAGCAGGCAGAGCATCGTGCCCACGTCGTTGTAGCCGACCAGGACGAAGAGCAGGCCCATCACCGGGAAGAGCGGGGTGGCCAGCTCCCGCCACCACCCCAGCGCGGCGCCCTTGCGGGCGATCAGGTGCGCGCCCCACAACACCAGCGCGAACTTGGCCAGCTCGGAGGGCTGGACCTGGATTCCGCCGATGAACAGCCAGAGCAGCCGCGCCTCGATCGGGCCGATCCGGGCCGAGTCCTGGTGACTGAGCCGGGCGTACGCGAGCAGCAGGTTGAGCACCAGCAGCAGCCCGATCGAGGTGAACAGCAGCGGTCGGCCCAGCGAGCGGTACGTGCTGGCGGGCAGCCGCTGGCAGACCCAGAACGCCCCGATGCCGATCACCGCGAAGATCGCCTGCTTGGTCACGGAGGCCGAGGCGTTGCCGTCCTCGGCGTAGTCCTTCACGCTGGTCGCCGAGAAGACCATGGTCAGCCCGATCAGCAGCAGCAGGCCGGCGCTGGACAGCAGCAGGTAGTAGGAGGCCAGCGGTCGCGCCAGCAGACCGCGCAGGGCGGCGAGCCCACCGGCCCCGTCCAACCCGCGCAGTGGCACGGGTGGTGGCGGGTCCGCTGCCCGCGGTGCCGCACCCGGTTCCGGGCCGCGCGCGTCGTCGGGCGGCGCGCCCGCCGCAGCGGTACGCGTCGCGCCCGGTGACCGTCGCGGCCGACCGGCTGTCCTGTCGTCGGTGCCTGAGTCCTCCCCCACCCCGACATCATCACCGCTGGACGCGCCGGGCACGCCCACAACGACGCACCGGGCGTGTCGAACTCCCGCCCCGGCCTTGAAAGCACCAACCGCCCGGACGGAACCCGCGCGGAGCGGGCCGTCCGGGCGGCCGGAGAGTGCGAGGATGGCGAGGGCCCGATCAGGTCATGTTGGCGAGGAACTCGCTGTAGAACAGGCCCAGGGCGATGGCCACGCCGATGCCCGCGATGATCCAGAAGCGCACCACGATGTTGACCTCACTCCAGCCGGCCAACTCGAAGTGGTGCTGCAGGGGCGACATCCGGAACACCCGTTTACCGGTGGTCTTGAAGGAGATGATCTGGATCACCACGGACATCGTGATGATCACGAAGAGCCCACCGATGATCGGCAGCAGCAGGATGGTGCGGGTGGACATCGCCATGCCGGCGATCAGACCGCCCAGCCCCAATGCCCCGGTGTCGCCCATGAAGATCCGTGCCGGGGACGTGTTCCACCAGAGGAAGCCCACACAGGCCCCGGCCGCCGCCCCGGCTATCAGCGCGATCTCCAACGGGTCACGGACCTCGTAGCAGTACGGCTGGGTGTAGTTCGGGTCCGCGCACCAGTGCCGGTACTGCCAGAACGCAATCAGCGCGTACGCGGCGAGCACCATCACCGAGGCGCCGGTGGCCAGACCGTCGAGGCCGTCGGTGAGGTTGACACCGTTCGTCGCGCCCATCACCACGAAGATGAAGATGATCACCGCGCCGACCTTGCTGACCTCCAGGGCATCGATGTCCCGGATGAAGCTCAGCGTGGTGCTGCCCACCGTCTCGGTGTTGGTCGCCAGGCCCGAGCCGTCGGTCATCGTGCTCGGGAACCACAGCGCGATCACGCCGAAGACCGCGCCGACCAGGATCTGGCCGAGCAGCTTGCCGCGCTTGTTCAGCCCGGCGCTGTTGCGCTTGCGCACCTTGAGGAAGTCGTCGAGGAAACCCACAGCGCCGGAGAAGACCATCAGCCCCAGCAGCACCAACGCCGTGATGGTCGGCTCCACCTGGGCGATCTGCTGGTCCGGCAGGCTGGTCAGGGCCAGGTGCCCGGCCACGTACGCGATCACCGTGGCCAGGATGAAGACCACGCCGCCCATCGTGGGCGTGCCCTTCTTGCCCTGGTGCATTGCCGGGCCGTCGGACCGGATCGGCTGACCGGCCTTGAGCCGGGTGAACAACTTGATCGCGATCGGGGTGCCGAACAGCGAGACGAGGAAGGCCACCCCGACGGCGACGATGACGGCCCTCATCGGGTCGGCTCCCCACCGGCGTCGGCGCGCAGAGCGTCGGCCACCTCCCAGGTCCGGTACCGGGAGCCCTTGACCAGGACGACATCACCCGGTCGTAGCTCGCCCCGCAGCACCTCGACGGCCGCCGCCTGATCGGTGAGCAGCACCGACTCTCCTCCCCAGTTCGCTACCGCTGTCGCGCCTTCGTGGATCGGCGCGGCCGGCTCACCCACAACGAGCAGCCGGTCGACGCCCAGCTCGGCCACGAGTTGGCCGATCTCGGCGTGGCCGTCGGACTCGAACGGGCCAAGCTCGGCCATGTAACCGAGCACCGCGACGGTACGCCGCCCCTGACCGATGCTCGCCAGCGCCCGCACCGCCACCGCCATCGAGGCCGGGTTGGCGTTGTACGAGTCGTCGATGACGGTCACCCCGTCGGGGCGGTCGAACACGTCCATCCGCCGGGTCGAGACCAGCCCCAGCTCGCCGAGAGCCGTGGCCAGCTCGGCCAGCGGCATGCCCAGCTCCCGGGCGACCGCCGCCGCGGCGAGCGTGTTGCCGACCTGGTGACGGCCGGTCAGCCCGAGCCGCACCGGCGCGCGTCCCTCCGGGGTGACCAGGGTGTACGACGGGTGCCCCCGCTCGTCCAGCGTCACGTCCTCCGCGCGCACGTCGGCGTCCGGTGCCTCGCCGTAGCGGACCACCCGGGCCCCGGTGCGACCCGCCATCGCGTCCACCCGCGGGTCGTCGGCGTTCAGCACCGCCAGCCCGTCCGCCGGCAGAGCCTCGACCAGCTCTCCCTTGGCCTGGGCGATGGCGTCCTGCGAGCCGAACTCGCCGATGTGCGACGTGCCGACGTTGAGCACCACGGAGATCCGGGGCGGCACCAGTTCGCACAGGTACCGCACGTGCCCGATCCCCCGGGCGCCCTTCTCCATCACCAGGTAGCGGGTGTCCGGCCCGGCCTGCAGCGCGGTGTACGGGTGGCCCAGCTCGTTGTTGAACGAGCCGGGCGGCGCCACGGTGGCCCCGAGCCGGGCGGTGAGCTGACCGATCAGGTCCTTCGTGGTGGTCTTGCCGGACGAGCCGGTCACACCGATCACGGTCAGCTCCGGCAGCCGGTCCACCGCGGCACGGGCCAGCCGGCCCATCGCGGCCAGCGCGTCGTCCACCAGCACCATCGGCACCCCGGGCACCGCACGGCTGCCGAGCACCGCCACCGCGCCGGCCTGGATCGCCGTCGCCGCGTAGTCGTGCCCGTCGACCTTCTCACCGGGGAAGGCCACGAAGAGCGAACCGGGCCCCACCTTGCGCGAGTCGAACTCCACCGAACCGGTCACGGTGGCGGCGGGGTCGGCGGCCTCCAGCCGCCCGTCGACCGCAGCGGCCACCTCGGCCAGGCTCAGCGCGATCACCGCTGGACCGCCAGGTCCCCGAAGCGGGCCCGCAGCGCGTCGGCCAGCTCGATGCTGTCGTCGAACGGAAACACCTCGCCCGCCACCTCCTGGCCGCGCTCGTGCCCCTTGCCGAGCAGCGCGATGACGTCGCCGGGCTCGGACAGCCGAACCGCCTCGTCGATCGCGGCGCGGCGGCCGGCCACCTCGATGATCCGGGCGGCCGTTCCGGCCCGGTACGCGCCGGCGAGCACCTCGGCGCGAATCTCCGCCGGGTCCTCCGTACGCGGGTTGTCGTCGGTCACCAGCACCAGGTCGGCTCCCTCCGCCGCGGCGGCGCCCATCACCGGCCGCTTGCCCCGGTCCCGGTCACCGCCGGCGCCGATCACACAGATCAGCCGTCCGGCGCTCAACTCGCGCAGCGCGGCCAGCGCCGCCACGATCGCGTCCGACTTGTGCGCGTAGTCGACCACGCCGCGCACCGGCGCGGCGACGTCGACCAGCTCCAGCCGGCCCGGCACCCCACCGCAGGCAGCCACCCCGGCCGCCGCGGTCGTCGGGTCCACCCCGGCACCGACCAACGTGGCGATGGCCAGCAGCGCGTTCGCCACGTTGTGCCGGCCAGGCAGTGCCACCCCGGCGTCCAGGACCACGCGGTCCGGGCCGTGCGCGGTGAACCGCTGCGCGTACCCCTCGCCGCCCACGCCGTCGGCCCACCAGCTCGCGTCCTGGTCGCCGGCCGCCGAGTAGGTGACGGTGGCCGGCTTGTACAGCGGCTTCAGGGCCGGGTCGTCGTGGTTGAGCACCTCGACCGCGCACCGCCCGTCGAAGAGCTGAGCCTTGGCGGCGAAGTAGTCGTCGCTGTCGGCGTGGAAGTCCAGGTGGTCGGAGCCGAAGTTGGTGTAGCCGCCGACGGCGAACCGGACGCCGCCCACGCGACCCATGGCCAGTGCGTGGCTGGAGACCTCCATGACCACCGCGGTGACCCCCCGCTCGCGCGCGGTCGCCAGCATGGCGTGCAGGTCGGTCGCCTCCGGAGTGGTGCGCACACTGTCGATCACCAGGTCACCGAGTCGCGTCTCGACCGTGCCGATCAACCCGGTGGTGTGGCCGGCCGCCCGCAGCCCCGACTCGATCAGGTACGCGGTGGAGGTCTTCCCGGCGGTGCCGGTCACCCCGATCACGGTGAGACCGGCGGTCGGGTCGCCGTACACGGCCGAGGCCAGCTCGCCGAGCACGGCGCGCGGGTCGGGCACCACCAGGACGGGCAGCCCGCTGCCCGCGGCCAGCTCCGCACCCGCCGGGTCGGTCAGCAGGGCCACGGCACCCGCCTCGGCGGCGCCGGCGGCGAACTCCGCGCCGTGCCGGCGAGCGCCGGGCAACGCCGCGTACAGGTCGCCGGGATGGACCTCCTGGCTGGCGTGGGTGGCCCCGGTGACGACCACCTCGGCGGCGTCCGCCGGAAGGTCGACGGCGAGTCGGACGGCGAGATCGCCGAGCCGGACTCCGGTCACGGTACGTGGACGTGGATTGCCGGGCACGGCGTCAGACCCTACCCCGTCGTCCGGTTCCGGCCGCACAGCCGCCCCGGTGGTTCGTCGGCACTCACCGATGATGTCCCGCCATTGCTGCTCAGCGCGGATAGACCACGAACTTGGGTGCGGAACCACCGGTTGACGGTGGTACGCGGTAGTGACGCAGCGTGAACTGCATCATGTCGCGGAACGCCGGGCCAGCGATCGCCGCGCCCCCACCACCGGGGGCGTACGCGAAGACCGCGATCACGTACCGGGGGTTCTCGGCGGGGGCCATGCCGATGAACGACGACACCTCGCCGGGCTGCTTCTTGCCGTCCACCAGTCGCCACCCGGTGCCGGTCTTGCCGGCGACCCGGTAGCCGGGGACAGCGGCCAGGGTGCCGGTGGCGCCCTCGACGGTGGTGACCGCCTCCAGCATGGTGCGCAGGGCCGCCGCGTTCTGCGGGCTGAGCACCGACCGGGTCACCGGGGCGGGCGCGGGGGTGCGCTTGCCGTCCGGCCCGATCACCTCCTTGACCAGGTGCGGCTGCACGTACGTGCCGTTGTTGGCGATGGCGGCGTACGCGGCGGCCATCTGCAGCGGCGTGGCGTCGACGCTGTGCCCGATCGGCACCGACCCGTGCGACGATTCGCTCCACTCGTCGGCCGGCAGCAGTCGCCCGCTGGCCTCCCCCGGCATCCCCTCGCCGGTGGGTTTGCCCAGCCCGAACCGCTTCTGGTAGTCGATCAGCCGGTCCGGGCCGAGCTTTTCGGCAATCGTGATGGTGCCGACGTTCGACGAGTAGGCGAGCATCCCCGGCACGCTCATCTTCTTGCCGTTGGCGGGATGGGTGTCGGAGAACCAGGTGTCACCCATCTTGATGCTGTTGGCGATGGGCAGAGCCGTGTCCGAGGTGATCACCCCCTCCTGCAACGCCGCGCCGAAGGTGATCGCCTTGTGGATCGAGCCGGGGTCGACGACGAAGCTGGTCGCCGCGTCCTCCCGGGCGACCGGGTCGCTCGGGAACGGCTTCGCCGCGCTGTAGGTGGGATTGCTGGCCTGGGCCAGCACCGCACCGGAGGGGATCTCGATGATCACGGCCACGCCGGTGCCGCCGCGCTGCTGGGCCATGCCCGCGCTGAGGATCTGCTGCGTGCGGAATTGCAGGTCACGGTCGATGGTGAGGGTCAGTGAGCTGCCCGGCTTGGCGGGAGTGGTCCGGCTGTAGCCGCCCGGGATCGGCGCCGCGAGGTCACCGAGGCCGGCCTCGTACACCCGCTTGCCGTCCTGCCCGGCGAGCACGTCGTCGTAGCGGGCCTCCAACCCTTCCAGGCCGGCCATGTCCTGACTGGTGAAGCCGATCAGGTTGGCCGCCAGGTCGCCGCCGGGCACGTCACGGCTCTCGTCGCGGTGCACCCCGATGCCGGGAAGCTCCAGCGCCTGCACCCGCTTGGCGGTCGGGATCTCCACCCCCCGGGCCAGGTAGGCGAACGTGGACAACTTGCCGTTCTCCAGCCTGCGGGGCTTCATCAGCTCGACCAGCTTCGACGCCGGGATGCCGAGCAGCGGGGAGAGCGCCTTCGCGGTGGCGGGCGGGTCCTTCACCTCGGTCGGGTCGGCGAAGACGTAGCGGGCCTCGACACTGCGGGCCAGCGGCGCGCCGGTGCTGTCGTAGATCGCGCCCCGCGGCGCCGGCAGCTCGACAGTGCGAAGGCGGTCGGAGATGCCGCCCCCGGCGTACGCCGGAGCGTCGACCGCCTGGAGGAAGATCAGCCGGATCCCGATGGCGGCGAACAACGTCAGGGCGAGCGCGGTGCCCAGCCGCAGGCGCAGTCGCGATTCGGCCAGCTTCGGCGGGCGCGGTGGCTTCCGGGACGGACGACGGGCCGCCGGTCGGTCGGTGCGGCGCGGCGCGCGTGATGTGGTCCGGCGGCGTGGCGGCGGCTCGTCGACGCCCGGGGCACGCGGGGTGCGCGGCGAGACGGTGCGCACGACGCCGCCGCGCCCAGCGGCCGGAGCGTCGCGCCGGCCGGCCCGGGCGGCGGCCCGGCCGCCGTCGAGCACCTGCAACGCCGGCCGGAACGGGTCGCCGGAGCGGGTGCTGCGGGGCGTACGCCGCTGCTCGGCACCCCCGCTGCGCGCCGGCGTGCCGCGCTCCTCGCGAACGGTTCGACCCCTCGGGGTGTACGCGCGAGCCCCGGAGATGCCCCCGATACCTGGTTCGCCGGCGCGGGACTCCCCGTCGACGGGGCCGGCGTCACGTGAAGAACCGCGCCGGGCCCCTGTGGGGTCCCGGCGCGGCTCGTCCGACCTTGGTGGCACTGGTCAGCCTCCCGCACCCTGGCTGGTTACCGACGGCTTGCCGGTCGCCGGCTGCGGCACGCCGATGGTCTTGCCGTCCGGCAGCCGGATGTAACCCGGCTCGCCGGCGTCCACCAGGCCCAGCCGCCGCGCCTCGGCGGTCAGGTTGCCCGGCGCCTCGGCCTCGGCGATCTGCTTGTCCAGTTGCTGCTTCTCCAGGTCCAGTCGAGCCTGCTGCTGCTGCAACCGCTCCAACCGGAACGCGTTCTCATTGATCTTGGTGTTGACCGCCAGGATCCCCAGCACCCCACCGACCACCAACACCACGATCAGCGCCGCGAACGGCGCGCGCGGCACCGACACCGGCGGTGGCGGCGCCACCCGCAGCCGAGGCGGGCGGGCAGCGGTGGCGCTGGCCGCCTTCTCGACCGGCCGCAGCGCGGCGGTGCCCTGGGTGGGGAACTCGCGCGCCTCCCGGGCGCGAGTCTCCCCCTGCCGATTCGTTCGATCGATGCGTGGCGTACCGTTTCCGAGGCGCGGAGCCCGCTCCGCCGCGGTCCGGCCCCCCGACCGCGGTGCGCGCTGCTCGCCGCCGGTGACGTCCCGGCGGCCGCGCTTGTCAATGTTCATGTCCCTCCCCCTCAACGTCCGTCCCTCTGCCGTCCCGGTGCCCCTGACCCCCCACGGATCAGGCGGACCCCGTGCCCGGTTGGTGCATTCCCTTCACCCGTCGGCGAGACCGTTCGCGGTCGGTCCGCCCAAGCTCTGTCGCGTTCGGGTCGAGTCGCTCCGCGGCCCGCAGCCGCACCGAGGCGGCGCGCGGGTTCGCGGCGACCTCCGCCTCCCCGGGCAGTTCGGCGCCCCGGCTGAGCAGCCGGAACGTCGGACCGGACCCGGGAAGTTCGACCGGGAGGTCGACCGGGCCCGTGTTGCGGACCCGGTCCGCGAGCGCCGCCTTGGTGAGCCTGTCCTCCAGCGAGTGGTAGGACAGGACCACCATGCGACCGCCCACGGTCAGTGCGTCGAGCGCGGATGGCAACGCTGTCTCCAGCGCTGCCAGCTCTCTGTTTACCTCGATCCGTAAAGCCTGAAACGTTCTCTTTGCCGGGTGTCCGCCCGTTCGTCGGGCCGGCGCCGGGATGGAGTCCCGGACCAGCTCCGCCAGCAGCGCGGACGAGGTGATCCGGGCGCGTTCCCGCTCCCGGATGATCGCCGAGGCGATCCGGCCGGCGAACTTCTCCTCGCCGTAGACCCGCAGCACCCGGGCCAGGTCCGGATGCCCGTAGGTGTTGACCACCTCCTCGGCGGTCACCCCCCGGGTCTGGTCCATCCGCATGTCCAGCGGCGCGTCCTGGGCGTACGCGAACCCGCGGTCGGGCGCGTCCAACTGCAACGACGAGACACCCAGGTCGAACAGGATCCCGTCGATGCCCGGATAGCCCAACCGGTCGAGCACGTCCGGCAGCTCGTCGTAGACGGCGTGCTCCAGGTGCACCCGATCGGCGAACCGGGCCAGTCGGACCCGCGCGTGGGCGAGCGCCTCGGTGTCCCGGTCGAGCCCGATCAGGACCGTCTCCGGGTGCGCCTCCAGCACCGCCTCCGCGTGCCCAGCCAAGCCGAGCGTCGCGTCGACGTAGATCGTCCGGCCGCCTCGACCCAGCGCGGGGGCCAGCAGCTCGAGACACCGCTCGAGCAGCACCGGCACGTGCGTGCCGCGCAACTCCCCCATGATGACCCCCACTGGTTGAAACGTCCGTTCTCTTCGTGCGCCTGTCGTCGGACGGCGCTGCCGTCGTACCGCCAGATCCCCATCCGCTCCCGCCGGACACCGGACCGTCGCCCGATGACTGGATCGTGCGCCTGGCACCGGGGAAGGGGTGCCAGGAACTCGAAAGCGGCTGGAGATCTCGCAGTACGTCGGGCGCCGTTCCGCCCTACAGACCGCCGGGCAGCACCCCCTCCTCGATGTCGGCGAAGTCGTCTTCGCTCTCGGCGAGGTAGGTCTCCCAGGCGACCTTGTCCCAGATCTCCACCCGCGTGCTCGCGCCGATGACCACCAACTCGCGGTCGAGCGCGGCATACTCCCGCAGATGGGCTGGAATGGTCACCCGACCCTGCTTGTCGGGAACCTCGTCGTGAGCGCTCGCGAAGAAGACCCGGCTGTAGGCCCGGGCCGCCTTGTGCGTCATCGGCTGCGCGCGCAACTGCTCCGCGATCCGCTGGAACTCAGGAGTCGGGAAGACGTAGAGGCAACGATCCTGCCCTTTGGTGACCACGACACCCCCCGCCAGCTCATCCCGAAACTTGGCCGGAAGGATCAACCGGCCCTTTTCGTCCAGGCGCGGAGTGTGGGTGCCGAGGAACATCGGCCCAACCCCCTCGCCCTTGAACGGCGTTCGCGGCGCCGCTGACCCCCCGGGCCGGTGAGCCCTCCCGGCCTCACCATTGGTCCCCACTCTACTCCACTTCCCTCCACCCGCAACCAGATTCGCCCGCGTGGCGCGCCCGATCCCCGCCTAAAACAGCACGTCACAAGGGGTGGAGCAGAGTGGAGGGCTCGGACCGCCCTCCGGCGTGGTCCGCTTTCCGACATAGATCGACTCCGTCCGGCGGAGGTCCACCCGGCCGCCCGCGCGGCCACCACGGCCGAACGGTTCACCGTCGGCGGCGATCTGGCGGGGCGGGCGGTCCGGTAACCTCGCTCGCGTGACCGACGCGAAAATGCCCCTACGGGCCAAGGTGGCCAGCTCCGTGTCACGGACCGCCGCGGCGCTCTCCCGGGCCGCCGGCCGCGGCGACGGCTCGGTGATCGGCGGTTGGATCGGCCTGAAGATCGACCCGGACCTGCTGGCCCACCTCTCGGCCGGGCGGGCGATCGCGCTCGTCTCCGGCACCAACGGCAAGACCACCACCACCCGGCTGACCTCCGCCGCGGTCGGCGTGCTCGGCCGGGTCGCCACCAACTCGTTCGGCGCCAACATGCCCAGCGGGCACACCTCGGCGCTGGCCAAGGCCGGCAGCACCCCGTACGCGGTGCTGGAGGTGGACGAGCACTACCTCGCCCAGGTGCTGGAGGCGACCGAGCCGCACGTGGTCGCGCTGCTCAACCTCTCCCGCGACCAGCTCGACCGCGCCAAGGAGGTCGCCATGATGGCGCAGCTCTGGCGCGCGGCCCTGGTCCGGCACACCAACGTGCGGGTGGTGGCCAACGCCGACGACCCGATGGTGGTCTGGGCCGCCACCCCGCCGGGCGACCCCGCCCGCGGCATCAACCCGCCACACGTGACCTGGTTCAGTGCCGGCCAGCGCTGGCACGACGACTCCTGGGTCTGCCCCGAGTGCGGCTCCACCATCCAGCGCTCCGGCGACCAGTGGTGGTGCACCGGCTGCGCGCTGCGCCGACCAGAGCCGCAGTGGGTCGTCGAGGACGAGGGGGTGCTCGACCCCACCGGCGCCTGGCACAAGGTCTCCCTCCAACTGCCCGGCAAGGTCAATCTCGGCAACGCCGCGACCGCGCTGGCCGTGGCCGCCGAGTTCGGCGTCCGTCCGGTCGACGCGGTGTCCCGCCTCGGCATCGTCACCTCGGTCGCCGGCCGCTACGCGCAGGTCGACAAGGACGGGCGCAACATCCGCCTGCTGCTGGCCAAGAACCCGGCCAGCTGGCTGGAGGCCTTCGACATGGCCGACAACGCGCCGACCCTGCTCTCCATCAACGCCCGCGACCCCGACGGCCTCGACACGTCATGGCTCTTCGACGTCGACTTCGCCCCGCTCCGCGGCCGGCAGGTGTTGATCACCGGCGACCGGGCATACGACCTGGCAGTCCGCCTGGACGTCAACGACGTGCCGTTCCAGCACGTCCGCACGTTCGACGACGCGATCCGGTCGGTCCCGCCCGGGCGGCTGGAGGTCATCGCGAACTACACCGCGTTCCAGGACATCCGAGCGGAGTTGGACCGTGTCATCTGAGAGCCTGCGCATCGTCTGGATCTACCCCGACCTGCTGTCGACCTACGGCGACCGGGGCAACGCCCTAATCCTCGCCCGCCGGGCCCGCCAACGCGGCATGCCCGTCGAGGTGCTGGAGGTCCGCTCCGACCAGCAGCTGCCCGCAACCGCCGACATCTACCTGGTCGGCGGCGGCGAGGACGGCCCGCAGGCGCTGGGCGCGCAGCGCCTGCTCGCCGACGGCGGTCTGCACCGGGCGGTCGCCCAGGGTTCGGTGGTGTTCGGTGTCTGCGCCGGCTACCAACTGCTCGGCACCTCGTTCTTCGCCAAGGGCGTGCAGTGCCGCGGCCTGGAGCTGCTCGACCTCCAGTCCGACCGGGGTCCGAGCCGGGCCGTGGGCGAGCTGGCCGGTGAGATCGACCCCCGGCTCGGCCTGCCACCGCTGACCGGTTTCGAGAACCACGGCGGCCGCACCCACCTCGGCCCGGAGGTCTCCCCGCTGGCCCGGATCACCGCCGGGGTGGGCAACGACGGTGCCACCGAGGGCGCGTGGCGCGGCAAGCTGCTGGGCACCTATTCGCACGGCCCGGCGCTGGCCCGCAACCCCGCCCTGGCCGACCTGCTGCTGCGCTGGGCCACCGGGGCACACCAGCTTCCTCCGCTGGACGACACCTGGCCCGACCGGCTCCGCAACGAGCGCCGCTCCGCGGTGGCCGCCGCCCGGCAATGATCCGTGCCGTCCGTCGGCTGCTCCGGCAGCCGTCGGCCGCCCGGTTCGCCCTGCTCGTGCTGCTGATCGGCGGGTGCGGGCTGCTACTGCTCCTGGTGCCCCGTCCGGATCCGGAGCAGTTGCCGCTGCTGGCCGACCGGCTGGGCGACCTCGCCCCGGTGGCGGCGATCCTCGGCGGCGCTCTGCTGCTGGTCGCGCTGGTTCCCCGTACCTTCATCACGCTCGCCGCGGGTGCGATCTTCGGCCCCCTGGAGGGCGCCGCGTACGCCCTGGGCGCCGCGCTTGTGGCCGCGGCCATCGGGTTCACGGTCGGCCGGCTGCTCGGCCGGGAGTTCGTGGCCGAACGGGTCCGTGGTCGCCTGGCCCGCCTCGACGGCTGGTTCGCCCGGCAGAGCGTGTTCGGTGTGGTCACCGTGCGGCTGCTGCCCATCGCCGGCTTCGGGTTGGTCAGCTACGGCTACGGCACGACCGGCGCACGGGTGCTGCCGTTCCTGGCCGGCAGCGTGATCGCCTCCGCGCCGACCGCCATCGGCTACGCGGCGATCGGCTCCGCGGTCAGCTCACCCGGCCACATCAACTGGTACGCCGCCGCACCGGCCAGCCTCGGCCTGATCGCCAGCGTGGTCCTCATCCACCAGTGGTGGCGCGCCGAGCGCCGACGCCGTCGAATGCCGGTCTGACCGTGCCCGAGCCGACCGCCGGCCCGGCCGGAGAGCCACTGTCCGGCGGGTTCGTCGCCGACGTGGTCCGGATCGGGGACACGGTACGACGTACCCCGCCCGCCAACCTGGACTTCGTCGGCGCGCTGCTGCGCCACCTGGCCGGGGTGGGCGCGGACCTCGCGCCGCACCACCTGGGCGTCGACGCCCACGGTCGGCAGATGCTCAGCTACGTCGCGGGTCGGGTGCCGTGGCGGGACCGGGAGGATCCGGCGTTCTTCTCCGACGCGGCACTGGTGCGGCTGGCCGAGCTGATCCGGCGGCTGCACGACGCGTGTGCGGGCACCGGGCTGGCGGGCGACGCCGAGACGGTGTGCCACCGCGACCTGTCGCCGAAGAACACGGTGTACCGGGACTCCCCCGCCGGGCCACTACCGGTGGCCTTCCTCGACTGGGACCTGGCCGCCCCGGGCCGCCGGATCGAGGACGTCTCGTTCGCCGGCTGGCACTGGGCCGCGTTGGGCGAGGGCGCCGACCCGGTCGAGCTGGGTCGGCGCTGCCGACTTCTCTGCGACGCCTACGACGCGGCGCCGACCGCGACCGCACCCGCCACGCTGGCGCGGGCTGAACTGGTGGGCGTGATGCTCGACCAGATCGAGAGCACCTGGCGGGGCATCGACGCCGGCGCCGACCGCGACGAGCCGGGCATGCGCCGGCTGCGCGACCAGGGCGCGGTCAACGGGATACGAAGCTGGCAGAACTGGCTGCAGTCAAACCGCGCAATCGTGGCGGCCGCGCTGGAGGTCTGACCGGGCGCGCCTGGGTCGATCATGGAGTTGTGGTGGGGGATCAAACGGCCGCCAGGGGGCGAACCAGGCACCACAACTCCATGATCGACACCGGTGAGGGCTGGCGGCGTCAGACGACGACGGAGACCATCCGGCCCTTCACCACGATGACCTTGCGGGGTTCCTTACCGGCCAGGGCTGCGGCCACCGCCTCCAGGGCCGCCGCGCGGACGGCCTCCTCGGCGGTGTCGGCGGGGACCTCGATGCGGCCACGGACCTTGCCGTTGACCTGCACCGGGTAGGTCACCGTGTCGGCCACCAGCAGCGCCGGGTCGGCGGTCGGGAAGTCCGCGTACGTCAGTGAGGTGTCGTGGCCCAGCTTGCGCCACAGCTCCTCGGCCAGGTGCGGGGCGAACGGCGCCACCATCAGCACCAGCGGCTCGGCCACCTCGCGGGGCGTCGCCGACAGCCCGGTCAGCCCGTTGGTCAGCTGGATCAGCTTGGCGATCGCGGTGTTGAACCGGATGCCGTCCATGTCGCCACGGACCCCGTCGATCACCGTGTGCAGCAGCCGGCGGGTCGCCTCGTCGGCCGGGTCCTCGGTGACCCGCAGCGCTCCGGTCTGCTCGTCGACGACGGCCCGCCAGACCCGCTGCAGGAACCGGTACGAGCCGACCACCGCCCGGGTCTCCCAGGGGCGGGACACCTCCAGCGGGCCCATCGACATCTCGTACACCCGGAAGGTGTCCGCGCCGTACGCGGCGCACATGTCGTCGGGGGTCACCACGTTCTTCAGCGACTTGCCCATCTTGCCGTACTCGCGGTTGACCGTCAGGTCACCCAGGTAGTAGGCGCCGTCGCGCTCCACGACCTCCTCGGCCTGCACGTAGCTGCCGCGCGAGTCGGTGTACGCGTACGCCTGGATCATGCCCTGGTTGAACAGCTTGCGGAACGGCTCGAACGACGACACGTGCCCCAGGTCGTACAGCACCTTGTGCCAGAACCGCGCGTACAGCAGGTGCAGCACCGCGTGCTCGGCGCCGCCGACGTACAGGTCGGTGCCCCCGCAGTCGCCGTCGCCGCGCGGGCCCATCCAGTACTGCTCGTTCTCCGCGTCGACGAACCGGTCGCTGTTGGTCGGGTCCAGGTAGCGCAGCTCGTACCAGCAGGAGCCGGCCCACTGCGGCATCACGTTGGTCTCCCGGGTGTAGCGCTGCGGCCCGTCACCCAGATCCAGCTCGACCTCGACCCAGTCGCGCCGGCGCGACAGCGGGGTCTCCGGGTTGCTGTCGGCGTCGTCGGGGGCGAACGTCTTCGGCGAGAAGTCGTCCACCTCCGGCAGCTCGACCGGCAACATCTCCTCCGGCAGGGCGATGGCCGCGCCGGTGGAGTCGTAGACGATCGGGAACGGCTCGCCCCAGTACCGCTGGCGGGAGAACAGCCAGTCGCGCAGCCGGTAGGTGACCGCGCCGGTGCCGTGCCCGTTCGCCTCCAGCCAGGAGATGATCGCCGCCTTGGCGTCGGCGACCCCCAGGCCGTTCAGGTCCAGGCCGCGCTCGGGCGCGGCGCTGTTGATCGCCGGGCCGTCCCCGGTGTACGCCTTGCCATCGAAGCCCTCCGCTGGCTGCACGGTGCGCACGATGGGCAGCTCGAAGACCTCGGCGAACGCCCAGTCCCGCTCGTCCTGAGCCGGCACCGCCATGATCGCGCCGGTGCCGTAGCCGGCCAGCACGTAGTCGGCGATGAAGATCGGGATCTGCCCGCCGGTGACCGGGTTGGTGGCGTACGCGCCGATGAAGACGCCGGTCTTCTCCTTGGTGTCGGACTGCCGCTCGACGTCGGTCTTGGCCGCCGCCGTCTTGCGGTACGCCTCGACGGCCGCCCGGGGGCTGGTGTGCCCGCCGGTCCAGGCGTCCCTCGTCCCGTCCGGCCAGGTGGCCGGCACCAGCGCGTCGACCAGCTCGTGCTCGGGCGCCAGCACCATGTAGGTGGCGCCGAAGACGGTGTCCGGTCGGGTCGTGAACACCCGCACCGGCGCCTGCCCGGTGGGGAAGTCGATGTGCGCACCGGTGGAACGGCCGATCCAGTTGCGCTGCATCAGCTTGATCGGCTCGGGCCAGTCCAGGGTGTCCAGGTCGTCCAGCAGCCGGTCGCCGTACGCGGTGATCCGCATCATCCACTGCTTCAGGTTGCGCTTGAAGACCGGGAAGTTGCCCCGCTCCGAGCGGCCGTCGGCGGTGACCTCCTCGTTGGCCAGCACGGTGCCCAGCCCCGGGCACCAGTTCACCGGGGCCTGCGAGACGTACGCCAGGCGGTGGTCGTCGACGACCTGGCGGCGCTCGGCGACGCTCAGCTCGGCCCACGCCCGGCCGTCCGGGGTGGGCCGGTTGCCGCCCTCGAACTCGGCGATCAGCTCGGCGATCGGGCGGGCCCGGCCGGCGTCACGGTCGTACCAGGAGTTGAAGACCTGCAGGAAGATCCACTGGGTCCAGCGGTAGAAATCGGTGTCGATGGTGGCCACCGAGCGACGCTCGTCGTGCGCCAGCCCCAGCCGGCGCAGCTGCGCCTTGTACCGCTCGATGTTCGCGACGGTCGTGGTCCTCGGGTGGGTGCCGGTCTGCACCGCGTACTGCTCGGCGGGCAGACCGAACGCGTCGAAGCCCATCGCGTGCAGCACGTTGCGGCCGGCCATCCGCTGGTAGCGGGCGTAGCAGTCGGTGCCGATGTAGCCCAACGGGTGGCCGACGTGCAGGCCGGCGCCGGACGGGTACGGGAACATGTCCAGCACGTACAGCTTTTCCGCGCCGGCGCGTGGGTGGGTCGGGTCGGCCAGCGGGCCGGTCGGGTTCGGTGCGTGGAAGGTGCCCTCGCGCGCCCAGATGTCCTGCCAACGAATCTCGATCTCGTCGGCCAGGGCCGCGGTGTACCGGAACGGGGGAATGTCGCCCGCCGGTGCGGCTGCCTCACTCATCGTCTCTCCTCGCTTCGCTTCGCTTCGTCTCGGCACCACCGGGCCGGGCCGGCGGCGGGCACAAAAAAGCCCCTCGCGCAGGAGGGGCCGCCGTGCTGTCGCTGCGTTCAGCGCATCAGCACGGCCCGGTAAGAAGCAGGAAGACTCCGGCCATGTCCCGCAGTGTACCTCGCCTTCCGGTGCGGGGGCGGACCGCCGCCGCCGGGCCGGAGGCGCTCCGGTCACCTGGCCGCGGCGAACCGGGCGGTGTCGGTGGTGAAGCCCCAGCACTGCTGGGAGTTGAAGACCACGGCGTCCTTGCAGTACGCCGGGCTGGACGTGGCGGTGGCGTCGGTCAGCAGCAGTGTGGCGTAGTCCCGGAAGTACGCGTCCTCGACCGTCGTGCTGACGCACTGGTCGGTGTTGACCCCGCCGAACAGGAGGGTGCGGATGCCCTGCGTGCGCAGCACCTGGTCGAGGTGGGTGGCGTGGAACCCGTTCATCCGGAACTTCTCCACCAGCAGGTCCTCGGGGCGCACCAGCTCCCGCAGCTCGTCCACGAGCGTCGCGCCCCACGACCCCTCGGTCAGCACCGGGCCGTGGTCCAACTGTTCCCCGATGCCGGCCTGGTCGAGTCGGTGCTTGAACGACCAGAGCGTCGGCGCACCGAGGTTGCGCAGGTCGGAACGGTTGTACCAGTAGACCCACAGCACCGGTACGCCGAGCTGGCGGGCGGCCTCCACCGCGCGTACCGCGCCGGGGATCGCCTCCCGGCAGGCCGTGTAGTCCAGCCCGGACCGGTCCGTCCAGCCTCCGGGAGAGCAGAAGTCGTTCTGCATGTCGAGCAGGACCAGGGCGGTCGTGTCCAGGTCCACCACGACCGGCAGCAACTCGGCCTCGATGCGCACCCGTCGCCCGCCGGTGCCGGCCGCCACGTCGACGTGGTCCGCGTGCAGCCGCCACTGCGCCAACCCGCCGCCGAGGCGTACGCCTCCGTCGTCGGCCTGCCCGTAGATGTCGCGCTCCCGCCACACGGTGCTCTCCCCCGGTTACGTCGCCGCCGCCGACCGGTGGGCCACGCGGGCGGGCCACCGGATACCCGGGCTCGGACCGGTCACGCATCTCCCGAACGGCGAATATTCCGGTGCGTAAGCGGCGGACTACCTGCGGGGGTCGGCGATAACGACAAACATGGTTAGCCTGAGAGACCAGTGAGATTCCTGCGGCAGACGAGGCTCGACGTCGCGAACCCAACGGCGGGTCCAGGTGCTCTATACAGAGCTGCCGTCATGGCGACGAGGAGGAGGCCCGTGACACAACAGACCTGGGACGAGGTGGGCGGCCTACTGCCGCACGACGAGTTCCGCGCCGCCAGCGAGGCCATCGTGGCCAACATCGAGCAGGTCATCGAGGGTAAGACCGCCACCGTGCGGCTCGCCCTGGCCGTCCTGCTCGCCGAGGGTCACCTCCTGATCGAAGACGTGCCGGGTGTCGGCAAGACCAAGCTGGCCAAGGCCCTGGCGCGGTCCATCGACTGCACGGTGCGGCGGATCCAGTTCACCCCCGACCTGCTGCCCAGCGACGTCACCGGGGTCAGCGTCTACAACCAGGAGACGCACGACTTCGAGTTCCGTCCCGGTGCCGTGTTCGCCAATCTGGTGGTCGGCGACGAGATCAACCGGGCCTCGCCGAAGACCCAGTCGGCGTTGCTGGAGTGCATGGAGGAGCGGCAGGTCACCGTCGACGGTGTCACCTACCAGCTCCAGACCCCCTTCATGGTCATCGCCACCCAGAACCCGATCGAGATGGAGGGGACCTACCCGCTGCCCGAGGCGCAGCGCGACCGGTTCACCGCCCGTATCGCGATGGGTTACCCGGACTCCAACGCCGAGCTGGCCATGCTCGACGGGCACGGGGCCACCGACCCGCTGAACGAGCTGCGCGCGGTCTCCGACGCGGCCATCGTCCGACAGCTCATCGCCACCGTCCGGCAGGTGCACGTCGCGGACGCGGTCAAGCAGTATGCGATCGACCTGGTCACCGCCACCCGCGAGGCACCCGACCTGCGGCTCGGCGCCTCCCCCCGGGCGACCCTGCAACTGCTGCGCACCGCCCGGGCGGTCGCCGCCCTGGAGGGTCGCGACTACGTGCTCCCCGACGACCTGCAGGCCCTGGCGGTGCCGGTGCTCGCGCACCGGATCATCCCGACCGCCGACGCGCAGCTCGCCCGACGCACCACCGACGCGATCGTCTCCGAGCTGGTGCACCGCCTGCCGCTGCCACACGACAGGCAGCGCAACCCGTACGACACCCGCCCCGGCACCGGCACCGGCAACGGCCGCGCGCCCTACGAGCCGCGGAGGCCATGACGTGCGTGCCGGGCTACGCGGGCTGACCACCCGCGGGCGCTCCTTCCTCGCCGCCGCCATCGCGGCGGCGATCTCGGCCGCCATCCTGGGCGAGAAGGACCTGCTCCGGGTGGCTGTGCTGTTGGCCGTCCTGCCGTTGCTGGCCGCGGCCTACGTCGGGCGCAGCCGCTACAAGCTGGCCTGCAACCGTTCACTGGACCCGCACCGGGTCCCGGTCGGCGCCAACTCCCGGGTGGTGCTGCGCCTGCAGAACCTCTCCCGGCTGCCGACCGGCACCCTGCTCCTGGAGGACCGGCTGCCCTACGCGCTGGGCAGCCGGCCCCGGGTGGTGTTGGAGCGGCTCGGCGCGCACCAGGCCACCTCCGTGGCGTACACCGTCCGGGCCGACGTGCGGGGTCGCTACGACGTGGGCCCGCTGGTGGTCCGGATGACCGACCCGTTCGGTCTCTGCGAGCTCACCAGGTCCTTCCCCAGCACCGACCACCTGACGGTCATTCCGCAGGTCACCGCACTGCCGTCGGTCCGGCTCCCCGGGGAGTACGCGGGCAGCGGCGACAGTCGGGCCCGCTCGGTCGCGGTGCACGGCGAGGACGACGCGGCGACCCGGGAATACCGGCGCGGCGACGACCTGCGCCGGGTGCACTGGAAGTCGACAGCACGCACCGGCGAGCTGATGGTGCGCCGCGAGGAGCAGCCGTGGGAGAGCCGGGCCACTGTCGTCCTGGACACCCGCGCGTACGGCCACCGCGGCGAGGGGCCGACGGCGAGTTTCGAGTGGTCCGTCTCCGCCGCCGCGAGCATCGCCGTCCACCTGCGCCAGGCCGGCTACAAGTTGCGCCTGGTCACCGGCTCGGGGGCGGATGTCGACGCCTCGGAGGCCGGCGGTGACGGGGCGCTGCTCGACCACCTCGCGGAGGTCCGACTGGATCAGCGCGCCGAGCTGACCGACCTCGTGCAACGGGTCCGTCAACGCGCCGACGGTGGTCTGATCATCGGGCTGTTCGGCACGGTGAGCGTGGCCGAGGCCGAGCTGCTGGCCGGTCTGCGGGGCAACGGCGCCACCTGCGTCGGCTTCCTGCTGAACAGCTCCACCTGGCTCAGCCTGCCGGAGAAGGCCCGGGCCGAGGCAGAACGCGCGCACGCCGCCGCCGTCCTCGCCATGCTGCAGAGCGGTTGGCGGGTGGTCGGTGTCGACCATGGCGGCCGACTGCCCGCGCTGTGGCCGCAGGCCGGCCGGGGCTCCCAGGGCTTCGCGCTTCGCGCCGCACTGGCCGAGACGGTGGCCGGCGGCGTGCGATGAACGGAAGGTTCCCCTCATGATCGCCAGTCGGAACATCGGCCTGGTGGCGGCCACGGCCACCGTGCTGGCCGCCGCGCCGCTGTCGGCCATCTTCCAGAGCTGGACGTGGCTCATCCAGTCCGTCATCGCGGTCGCCGTGGTGGCCGGGGTGGCCGCCTTGACCCGGCTCGCCCGGGCCCCCCTGTGGGGTCAGGTGCTGGGCATGCTGGCCGGCCTGCTCCTTGCCCTGACCTGGTTGTTCCCCAGCGGCGCGGAGCTGCTCGCCGTCCTGCCCACGCCGGGCACGCTCGCGCACTTCAACGATCTGCTCGCCGGTTCCATGCAGGACATGCGCTCGTACGGCGTCGAGGTCCCCGACACCGACCCGCTGCTGTTCATCACCGTGCTCGGCGTCGGTGGGGTCGCCGTCCTGGTCGACGTACTGGCCGTCGGGCTGCGCCGGCCCGCGCTGGCGGGGCTGCCGATGCTCGCCATCTACTCGGTGCCGGTCGCCGTCTACGTGGACAGCGTCCCCGCGGTGCCGTTCGTCGTGGGCGCCGCCGGTTACCTCTGGCTGCTGGTCACCGACAACGTGGACCGCGTACGCCGCTTCGGGCGCCGGTTCACCGGTGACGGCCGTGACGTCGACGTGTGGGAGGCCTCGCCGCTGGCGTCCGCCGGCCGCCGGCTCGCGGCGGTCGGGGTGGCCCTGGCGGTGATGCTGCCGCTGGCGGTGCCCGGCATGACCGGCGGGCTGCTCGACTCCCTGAGCCGGGGGTCGGGCAACGGCACCGGCAACGGCCCCGGCTCGGGTGGCACATCGGGTCGGATCGACCTGTTCGCCTCGCTCGCCGGCCAGCTCAACCAGTCCCAGGTGGCCGATCTGGTCAAGGTCACCACGTCCGAACAGAGCCCGTTCTACCTGCGCTACGCGGTCGCCGACGAGCTGCGCCCGGGTGGTTTCCAGGCGCGTAGCCCGAGCGGCCGGCCAGCCAACCGGGACCTGCCGGACCCGGCCGAACGGGCCGGTCGGGGCGTGCAGCAGACCACCTACCGGGCGACCGTCGAGGTCACCAAGAGCCTGAGCATGTCGCTGATGCCGGTGTACGCCGAGCCGGTACGCACCGAGGACCTCAACGGCAACTGGCTCTACGACCCCAACCAGCAGGTCGTCTTCTCCAACCGGGAAAACTCCCGGGGCCGCAAGTACTCCTTCGACTACGTCCGCTCGACGTACACCCCGGCGGCGCTGCGGGCCGCGCAGCCGCTCCCGGCCGACCACCCGGTACGCCGGCAGCTGACCGCCACCCCCGAGCGGGTGCCGGAGGTGGACGAGCTGGTCAAGGGGCTGGTCCAGGGCAAGCGCACCGACTACGACCGGGTGCTGGCCATCTACCAGCACTTCTCGGCGGACAACGGGTTCAGCTACCGGTTGAGCACCGAGAGCGGCAGCAGCGGGCAGGACATCGTCAACTTCCTGACCAACAAGGTCGGCTACTGCCAGCAGTACGCCGCCGGGATGGCCTGGCTGGTCCGCGCGGCCGGGATCCCGGCCCGCGTGGCGTTCGGCTTCACCAACGGCAGCAAGCGCGACGGTGACACCTTCACGCTGACCAACCTCAACCTGCACGCCTGGACCGAGGTCTTCTTCGACGGCCTCGGTTGGGTGCCGTTCGACGCCACCCCGGCGTCCGGGGTGCCCGGCTCCACCCGGTCGGCCTGGGCACCGGACACCGACGCGCCGGAGCCGACCACCCCGGGCACGGGTGTCACGGACGCCCCGACGGGCCCCGAGGCCTCAGCTGGGCCGGCCGGCCCGGACAACGCCGACCGGGACACCGACGAGGGGCTTGCCCTCGGCGGAACGACGCCCGACGAACAGCCGCCGGTCTGGCCCTGGTGGGCGGCCGGCGTGCTGGCCCTGCTGCTGCTCCTGGCGGTGCCTGCTCTGCGCCGGCTCGCGCTGCGGCGTCGACGCGGTGGCCGGGCGGCGAGCGCCACGGTGGCCGCCACCACCGTCGCCGACGGCACCGAGCCGGGGACCCGCCTGGTGACTGTCGTCGCCGACGCCAACCGCGCCCGCGCGGACGCGCACGCCGCCTGGGCGGAGCTGCTCGACACCCTGGTGGACTTCCGGGTTCCGGTCGACCTCACCGAGACGCCGAGGGCGACCGCGGACCGGCTCATCCGGGACACCCTCAGCGACGACACCGCGGCTGTGGAGTCGGCGCGGCTGCTCGGCAAGGCGGAGGAACGGGCCCGCTACGCGCGGGATCCGCTGACCGGTGAGCGGTTGCTGCCGGCGCTGCGCACGGTTCGCGGGGCGCTCGCCACACGGGCGGACCGACGGACCCGCATCCTCGCCGCCGTGTTGCCGCCGTCGGTGCTGCTGCGGTGGAGAACGGCGATGGCGGACACGTCCGGGCGAATGGCGGCGCTGACCGGGCGGACCCGGTACCGGCTGCTGCGCTGGAACCCACGACGGCTGTTGGCCGACCGGGCGGCCCGCTGAACAACGCAGGTCCAGGTGTGGGGCGGCGGTCGGTGGATCGCCGCCCCACGCTGCATCAGGCGCCACCGCCCAGCGCCCCGGCGCGGGTCACCCCGTCGCCCGCCCCCCGCGTCAGTCCCCCGTCGCCCGTCGATTCGCGGCGGCGCGGCGACGGATACCCGGGCCCCTCCCAAGATCGCGCTCGATCCAGGAAGTAGTCCCCTCCCCTCGCGCCCGATGCCCCTACATCCAGGATCGAGCACGATCATGCGGAAAGGGGGCCGCAGGGGAAGACAGGAGGAAGGGAGACCGCGGGGAGGGAGACCGCCGACAAGAAGCAGCGGGGAGAAGGGCGCGCGGGTGCCACTGAGGTCGCCGGCGGGAATGCCCGGCGACCCACTCGTCGCGACGTACGGCCGCCTCAGCGGCGTACGTCCCGCCTCAGGGGCGGAACCGGCCTACCGGTGTCCCTCCGGGCGCTGCCGCCACCTGTCCTCCATGCGGTCCAGGAGTGACGACTTGCGACCGGATCGGCCACCGCGGGGGCGACGACGACTCGTCGTGCCGCCCACCACGTGCAGGTCAGGTGACTGTGCCCGCCGGTGCGACTGGTACGCGAACGCGGCCGACGCCAGCATGACGACGAAGCCCGCCACCGCCAGCGGTGGAGTCTTGATCACCGCGCCATAGACCAGTAGAGCCAAGCCAGCGATGATGACGCCGGCGGCGACGAGCAGGCGACGCCGCGCATGGAAGCGCGGATCGCTGGCGCGCACGGCCGAGGCGAATTTGGGGTCCTCGGCAAGCGACTGCTCGATCTGCTCGAACAGCCGCTGCTCGTGCTCCGAGAGCGGCACGGCACTCCTCCCCGGTCACGTTGGTCGTGCCCATTCGGGCCGACAGACCGTGGCAGCCATCCGGCTGCTTACCCGCAAGTCTACGAGGGGGCTCGCGCGTCGGAAAGCGGGACGACCTACGGGTGGGGTGGATTTTCGTTTCGACGGCTGTCACGGTCGCCCATCAGACTGGCCGGACCTATGACGGACCGCCCGAAACGGGCAGCAGCGGCGTCCGCGGCAGCTTCCGCTTCGCGCCAACCATGCTCGGGCGCGCCGAGGGTGAGCTGCCTGGGAGCGCCCTGCGCGGAGGTGAGCCCTTCGACCCGGACGCCGACCAGTCGGATCCGCTCGCCCGGGTCCAAAACGGTGTAGAGCGCCCAGACCGTGTCGAACATCTCGCGGGCGGTGTCGGTGGGCACGTCGAGGGTGCGAGAGCGGCTCACGGTGCGGAAGTCGGCCAGCCGGACCTTGAGGGCGACGGTGCGCCCGACCTGCCCGGAGCCTCGCAGCCGGATGCCGACCTTCGCGCTGAGCGCGAGCAGCGCGCGGCGGATCTCCAGTGGGTCGGCCACGTCGACGTCGAAGGTGACCTCGGCGCCGATCGACTTGTCGACGTGCTCCGGGCTGACCCCGCGCGGGTCCCGTCCCCAGGCCAACTCGTGCAGGTGTGCCGCCGAGGCGGCGCCGACCGCCCGGCGGATCATGCCCACCGGCGCCTCGGCGAGGTCGCCGACGGTGGTCAGGCCGAGCCGGCGCAGCGACTCGGCGGCGCGCTCCCCCACCCCCCACAGCGCGTCCACCGGCAACGGGTGCAGGAAGTCGAGCACCTGCCCCGGGGGCACCACCAGCAGCCCGTCCGGTTTGGCCCGGGTGGAACCCAGCTTGGCCACGAACTTGCTCGGCGCCACCCCGACCGAGCAGGTCAGCGCCTGCTCGTCGGCGACCCGACGGCGGATCAGCCGGGCGATGGTGGCCGGGGAGCCGAAGAGCCGGCGGGCGCCGGTCACGTCGAGGAACGCCTCGTCGAGGGACAGCGGCTCGACCAGCGGGGTGACGTCGCGGAAGATCTGCATGACCGCCCGGGAGGCCTCGGTGTAGGCGGTGAAGTCAGGTGGCAGATAGACCGCGTGCGGGCAGCGGGCTCGGGCCTGACTGGTCGGCATCGCGCTGCGTACGCCGTACCGGCGGGCCTCGTAGCTGGCCGAGCTGACCACCCCGCGTGGCCCGACGCCGCCGACGACCACCGGCCGGCCGCGCAGCTCGGGTCGGCGGCGCACCTCGACGGCGGCGAAGAACGCGTCCATGTCGACGTGCAGGATCGGGCTGCCGGAGTCGTCGGCGTCCGGCCCGAAGCGCGGATCGTCGTCGCCCCGGGGCAACGACTGACTGCGGCCCATCCCGGCAGGTTAACCCGGGGATACGACACCACCAGCAGCCGGCGGGCCGGACCGGACGCCGGTCAGCCGCGGACGACCAGCAGAGGCACGGTCAGCTCGGCTGCGGTGTCCGACCCGTGGTACGCCACCAGCTTCGACGCCATCGGCCGCTCGGTGCGGCTGGCCATGACCGCGTACGTGTCGTTGCAGGTCACCACCACGTCGCCGATCCGCCCCAGGTGTTCCTCGGGCACCGGACCGAACCAGCCGGTGGCCACCACCTCGTCGCGGGTGCGTACCCGCGCCGCAGCGCCCAGCACCTCGGACCAGGCGGCCAGCACGTCGTCGACCGCGCCCGCCTCGACGTGCAGGTAGCGCACCCGGGCCTCACCGGCCACCACCCGCACCCCGACGCGCAGTCGTGGGTCGGTGTCCAGGTCGAAGCGGTGGTCGGCGGGAATGTCGAGCTGGCCGTGATCGGCGGTCACCAGCAGTGCCGCGTCCGACGGCAGCCCGTCGACCAACCGGGCGATCAGGGCGTCCACCTCGGTGGCGGCGACCCGCCAGGGCGCTGAGTCGACGCCGCTGACGTGGCCGTGCCGGTCCAGGTCGGCGTGGTAGCCGGAGACCAGGGACGGCCCCGGGCCGGCGGCCAGTGCGGCCAGCATGGCGGCGGCCACCGCGTCCCCACCGGCGGCGCCCCGGAAGTCGCCGCCCCGGTTGGCGGCGACGGTCAGCCCACTGCCGCCGAACTCCGGCCGGCTCACCACGGTCACCGTCACACCGGCGGCGCGGGCCCGTTCCAACTGGGTGGGCACCGGCTGCCAGTGCAGCGGCGACGGGTCCGCGGCCCAGTCGGTGTGGGTGAGCACCCGGTCGGTGCCGGGCACCCGCACGGTGAAGCCGAGCACCCCGTGCGCGCCGGGCGCGACGCCGGTGCCCAGCGTCACCAGGCTGGTCGGGGTGGTGGACGGGAAACCGGCGATGATCGGCCGGGCCACTGTCGCGGCGAGCCCGGCGAGGGTCGGCGCGTACGGGGCGGCGGTCGGCAGCTGGTACCAGCCGAGCCCGTCGACCAGCAGCACGGCGATCCGGCGTACCCCGGCCAACGCGGGGACGAGCCCGAGCGGGTCGGCCGAGCCGGGAACGCCCAGCACGGCGAGCGCGCTGGGCAGCACGTCGGCGAGACGGCCGCCGCCGTGGTGCGGCCCGAGGACCGCCAGCGGCGCCACAGGTGGCGAGTCGCTCATGCCGGCCGGCGGGCGAAGAGGTGCAGTTGGGCGGCCAGGTCCCGGTACGGCGGTTGGGCGGCCAGCGCGCGTTCCAACTCGACCAGGGCGGCGGACTGCCCGTCGGCGACCGCGGCCGGCAGCAGGTCGGCGAGCACGCGTACCCCGTGGATCTCCTCGACCACGAGACCGGCGGCGCCGAGCAGCGCGGCGGCGCCCGGGGCGTCGTAGCGTCGGCGCAGCGTGTCCCGTGGTCCGGCGGTGCCGGCCGGGTCGGCGGCCAGCGCGGTCGCGACGTCGAGGTGGCCGTTCATCGCGCGGCCCAGCACGGCGGCGGCCCGCCCGGCCACGAGCACACTGGCCGCGCCGCCGGGACGCAGCGCGGTGGCCAACGCGGTCACCACGGGCGTCGGGTCGTCGACCACCTCCAGCACGGAGTGGCAGAGGACCAGGTCGACGCCGGCCGGCTCGACCAGCCCGGCGAGGGCGTCGCCGTCGCCCTGCACGGCGGCGATCCGGTCGGCCACGCCGGCTTCGGCGGCCCGGCGGGTGAGTGCGGCGAGCGCGTCGGGGCTGGCGTCGACCACGGTGACGCGGTGCCCGGCGCGGGCCAGGGGAACGGCGAAACCGCCGGTGCCGCCGCCCACGTCCAGCACGGTCAGCTCGGCGTCGCCGCGCCGGTCCAGCTCGGCGCGGAGCACCGACCAGATCACGGCGGTACGGGGGGTCAGCGGCGGCCCGGCGAACCGGCCTCGGGTCTGCTCCACCCGGTCGAGCCTAGTCACCCGGTCCATCCTCGCTGCGGACGTGTGGCGGGCGTACCCGCCACACGCCCGATCGGGTGTGCGGTGCCAGGGTCGGTCAGGACTCGGTGCCCTCGGCCTCGTCCTCCGCCTGGGACCGGCGCTCGTTGGCAACCGGGCCGTTGGTCACCTCGTACTCCCGGGGGTCGGCGAGGTGCGACGGCACCCAACCGGCACCCAGCCGGGTCCGCCGAGCGTTGGCGATTCCACCGGTGTACGCGTGATTGCCCGTCACTGTCATTCCCCCTCACGGATCACGGGCGGCTCTGCCCGCTCGGGACGAGTCTCCCGCCCAACGACCCAGGAAACCGTAATGTGGATCACTCTCTCAGCGGAAGTCACGGGAGGCGGGGCTGACCGGCGGCTCGATGGCGTCCAGTCGGTCGGCGACCAGGTTGGTCACCCCCTCGTGCCGCTGCAACCGCCCCCGGACCACCAGCGCGGCGCTGGTGCGGGCCACCCGCCGGTAGCGCTGCCACAGCCCCGGCGAACAGGTGACGTTGAGCATCCCGGTCTCGTCCTCCAGATTGAGGAAGGTGACCCCGCCCGCGGTCGCCGGGCGTTGCCGGTGGGTGACGATGCCACCGACCCGGATCCGTTGGCCGGGCTCCACCCGGCCGAGCCGGGCGATCGGCACCGCGCCGAGCACGTCGAGCTGACCCCGGATGAACCGGGCGGGATGGCTCTCCGGCGACAACCCGGTGGCCCACACGTCGGCGACCAGCCGGTCCACCGCCTCCATCCCGGGCAGCGTGGGCGCCGCCGCGCCGGTCACCGTGCCGGGTAGCCGGCCCGGCCGGTCCTGGGCGGCCGCGCCGGCGGCCCACAGCGCCTGCCGCCGGGTCAGCCCGAAACAGGCGAAGGCGTCCGCGGTGGCCAACGCCTCCAGCTGCGCGGCGGTGAGACCGACCCGCCGGGCCAGGTCAGGCATGTCCCGGTACGGCCCACCGGCGGCCCGTTCGGCCTCGATCCGCTCGGCCACGTCGGCGCCGAGAGTCCGTACGCTGGACAGGCCGAGCCGGACCGCCGGGCCGCCCAACCCCCAGGCGTGCGGCGGCTCCCCCGGCCCGCTGCCCCACCGGGTGTCCGGGGTGGACTCCAGCACCGCCTTCGACCCGCTGGCGTTGATGTCCGGGCGACGGACCTCCACCCCGTGCCGGCGGGCGTCGTCGACCAGGGTCTGTGGGGAGTAGAAGCCCATCGGCTGGGCGTTGAGCAGCGCGGCCAGGAACGGTGCCGGGTGGTAACGCTTGAGCCAGGAGCTGGCGTAGACCAGGTAGGCGAAGCTCATCGCGTGGCTCTCCGGGAAGCCGTAGCTGGCGAACGCGGTGAGCTTGCGGTAGACGTCGTCGGCCAACTCACCGGTGATGCCCCGCTCGGCCATCCCGGCGTAGAGCCGATCGGCGATACGGGTCATCCGCTCGACCGACCGTTTGGCGCCCATCGCCCGGCGCAGCTGGTCGGCCTCGGCCGCGTCGAAGCCGGCCAGGTCGATGGCGAGCTGCATCAACTGCTCCTGGAACAGCGGCACACCCAGGGTCTTCTCCAGGGCGTTGCGCATCAGCGGGTGCGCGAAGGTCACCGGCTCCTGGCCGTTCTTGCGCCGGATGAACGGGTGCACCGAACCGCCCTGGATCGGGCCGGGCCGGATCAGCGCCACCTCGACCACCAGGTCGTAGAACTCGCGGGGCTTGAGCCGGGGCAGGGTGGCCATCTGGGCGCGACTCTCCACCTGGAACACCCCGACCGAGTCGGCCCGGCAGAGCATGTCGTAGACCTCCGGGTCGTCCAGTGTCATGTCACCGAGGTCGAGCCGGGACCCGATCATGTCGTAGCCGTAGTGCAGTGCGGAGAGCATGCCCAGGCCGAGCAGGTCGAACTTGACCAGACCGACCGCCGCGCAGTCGTCCTTGTCCCACTGCAGGACGCTGCGCCCGGGCATCCGCCCCCACTCCACCGGGCAGACCTCGATCACCGGCCGGTCGCAGATCACCATGCCGCCGGAGTGGATGCCCAGGTGCCGTGGGAACGTCTGCAACTCGTTGGCGTACTCCACCACCTGCTCGGGGATGTTCTCCACGTCGACCGTGGCGACCGAGCCCCACCGGTCGATCTGCTTGCTCCAGGCGTCCTGCTGCCCCGGCGAGTAGCCGAACGCCTTGGCCACGTCGCGCACCGCCGACCGGGGCCGGTAGGAGATGACGTTGGCGACCTGCGCGGCGTGCTCCCGGCCGTAGCGGGTGTAGACGTGCTGGATCACCTCCTCCCGACGGTCGGACTCGATGTCCACGTCGATGTCCGGTGGGCCGTCGCGTTCCGGGGCGAGGAACCGCTCGAAGAGCAGCCGGTGCCGGACCGCGTCCACATTGGTGATCCGCAACGCGTAGCAGACCGCCGAGTTGGCCGCAGAGCCCCGACCCTGGCAGTAGATGTCCTGCTCACGGCAGAACGTGACGATGTCGTAGACCACCAGGAAGTAGCCGGGGAAGCCCAACTCCTCGATCATGTTCAACTCGTGGTCGAGTTGCGCGTACGCCGTCGGGTGCGCCTGCGGCGGCCCGTAGCGCTCCCGTGCCCCGTCGGCGGTCAGCTTCCGCAGCCAGCTCATCTCCGTGTGCCCCGGTGGCACCGGGTACGCCGGCAACTGCGGCGCGACGAGCTGGAGGTCGAAGGCCAACTCGGCGCCGAACTCGGCGGCCCGCGCCACCGCACCCGGGTACGCGGCGAACCGGGCCGCCATCTCCGCACCGCTGCGCAGGTGGGCGGTGGCCGCCGCGGGCAACCAGCCGTCGATCTCGTCCAGACTGCGTCGGGCCCGCACGGCGGCGACGGTGGTGGCCAGCCGACGCCGGCCAGGGCTGGCGTAGTGCACGTTGTTGCTGGCCACCGTCGGCAGCCCGGCCGCGGCAGCCAGGTCGGCGAGCGCGTCGTTGCGGTCGGCGTCGACAGGATGGCCGTGGTCGGTCAGCTCCACCGCCACCGTCTCCGCACCGAAGAGCGCGGTCAGCCGGTCCAGCTCGCGGGCCGCCGCGTCCACCCCCTCGGTGAGCAGCGCGCCCGGCACGTGCCCCTTGCGGCAACCGGTCAGCACCAGCACGTGATCGCGTAGCTCGGCGGCGACCTCCTCCAACTCTCCGTAGACCGGGCGGCCCTTCTCCCCGCCGCGCAGTTGGGCGCGGGCGATGGTGGTGGCCAGCCGGGCGTACCCCTCATGGCCGTGCGCGAGCACCAGCAGGTGCGCGCCGTGCGGGTCGGGTTCGCCGTTCTGCGGGCCGGGCAGCCCGAGGGACAGCTCCGCGCCGAAGATGGTCGGCAGGCCCAGCGTGCGGGCCGCCTCGGCGAAGCGGACCACCCCGTAGAAGCCGTCGTGGTCGGTGACGGCGAGCGCGGTGAGCCCCAGCCGGGCCGCCTCCTCGGCCAGCTCCTCCGGATGGCTGGCACCGTCGAGGAAGCTGAAGTTGGTGTGCGCGTGCAGTTCCGCGTAGGGCACCACCCCGTCGGGGCGGGTCAGCTCCGGTGGCTGGTACCGCTCACGGTGGCGGCTCCAGGCCGGGGAGTCTCCCCCGTCGGCGTCCACGGCGAGCGGGTCCACCACGTGCAGGTGCCGCTCGTCGCGCGACCGCCCGCCGCCGGAACCGCCCGACCGCCCGGAGCCGCCGCCGCCCCGCCCGGAGCCGCCGCCGGCCCGCCCGGAGAGCACCCGCTCCAGCTCCGACCAGGGCATCTTCGGATTGTGGAAGCTCATTCCCGCACCCTCGCCCTGATCGGCTCGACCTCCGGGAAGTCGGGCTGTCCGGGTCGGCGGGACACCCCGACTTCCGGAATACCGAGTCGATCAAGCCCGGCTGGACGCTCAGTCATAGATCGCCTCCACCAACCACTGCCCGGCCTCGACGGCGAGCAGCAGGGCGGTGCCGTCGGCAAGGCAGACCTGGAACCGTGCCCGCCGCCGAGCCTCGGCCGGAGCCCACCACCGCTCGTCCACCGGCCACGGGCCGACCCAGCCGACGATCTCCGCCGGCCGGCCGGTGCCGACCACCAGCCGGGCGGGCGGAGCGCTCACCGCCAGCCGCGCGCTGATCACCACCGCCTCACCAGCGGCGTCGTGTACGGTCGCCGCGAGCGGGCTGGGCAGCACCACAGCCGGCGCGGGCGCCGGCAGCCGGCCGGGCCACGGTGGAACCCCGCCGGCACTGTGGTCGGCAGGCCGACCGGCACTGACGGCCCGGCCGCCGCCACTGGCGATCGGCCCACCGGACAACGGCCCCGGACCGGGACGTGCGATCGGCTCGCCGGACAGCGGCCCCGGACCGGGACGCGCGATCGGCCCGCCGGGCAACGGCCCCGGACCCGGACGCGCGATCGGCTCGCCGGACAGCGGTGCCGGACCGGGACGCGTGGGGAGGCGTTCGTCGCCCCACGGCACCAGTCGCACCTGGTCGGCCGGGGAGCGCCCACCGCCGAGCACCGCGGTGACCACGGCTTCCGGGCCGAGGATGCCCTGCACACGGCTCAGCGCCCGGTGCGCCCGTTCCCGCTCCTCGCCGGTCTCCCCCCACAGGCCGGCCTGCAGACCGGCCTGGGCGATCACCCCGTCCGGGATCAGCCGCAGCCGGATGATGCCGGCCGTCGGTCGGGCCGGCCGGGCGCCGGTGCGGCCACTGCTGCCGGAGAGCCACCCGTCGAGCTGCCAGCGCACCCGGTCGGCGATGGCCGCGGCGGTGAGCAGGCCATCGTGCCGCCACACCCGGTGCAGTTCCTGCCCGTGCTCGGTGACCGCCTCGATGCCGAGCCGGGTGCAGGCCAGCCCGTGCCCAGCCAGCCGCTCATGCAGCTGCTCAGCCAACGCCCGGGCCACGAACGCGGCCACGTCGACCCGGTCGATCGGCTCGTCCTGCTCGGCGGTCACCGTCAGGTCGGCCGGCGGCTGCCGGACGGCGAGTGGGCGGTGGTCCCGCCCGGCGGCCAGCCGATGGGCCAGCGCACCGTCGAACCCGAACCGGGCCAGCACGTCGCCAGCCGGCAGCGCGGCGAAGTCGCCGAGACTGCGCACACCGAGCCGCCGCAACAGGTCGGCCAGCGCCGAGCGGCCGAGCGCCTCGACCGGCAACCCGGCCAGGAACTCCGGTGTCCCACCCGGTGGCACCACCCGACCGGAGCGAGCGGCCAACCCGGCCGCGAACACCCCGTCGGCGATGCCGACCTGGCTCTCCACCAGGCACGACTGGGCGACGTGCTCGATGATCCGCTCGGCGGCCGCCTCCTCACCACCGAGGTAACGACTCGGCCCGCGGGCGGCCACCGCGCAGGCGCCCGGACGGACCACCTCGACGCCGGCGACCAACTCCTCCACCGCGGCGACCACCGGCTCGAATGCCCGGGCGTCCCGACCCGGGTCGTAATCCACGACGGTGAGCTGCGGGCAGCGACCCTGCGCCTCCCGTTTGCGCAGCCCTCGGCGCACCCCCTCGGCGCGGGCCCGCTCGGAGCAGGCGACCACCCGGTTGGCGTGCAGCACGGCGACCGGGCCGGTGGCCGGCACCCCGTCGACGATCTCGGCGGCGAGCACCGGCCAGTCCGGGCACCACAGCAGCAGGGTCCGTGCCGGCGTGCCGGTCACTCCCGACCGACCAGGGCGAGCGGCGCGGCCGGACGGCCCACGGTCGACGGCATCACACGCGGGATCACCCGGGTCAGCTCGTCACCCGGCAGCCAGACCTTGATCTCCTTTGGTCGGGCAGCCGCCCCGCGCCCGCGCGCCGAGACGGTGACCTCCCGGCGGCGCAACCGCCCCCGGCCATGCCCGAGCCCTTCCCAGACTCCACGGACCACCTGCAACGTCACGTCCGCGCCGTCCCACCGGCCGTACGGGACGAGCACACTGCCGCGCTGCCGCGCCCGGGCGGCCAACCGGGTGGCGACCGAGGCGGAGACCGCGGCCGGCACGGTGGTGACCACGACGTCCACCCCGTCGATCAGCGCAGCGACCACGGTGGCCCACTCGGGGCCGGGATTCGGCACCAGGGCCAGCCGGTCCAGGGCGATGCCCAGCTCGGCGGCCGCGCCCGCACCGAACGTCGGCACACCGACCACGGCGCACCACGAGCCGGCCCGGGACGCCTCGGCGAGCAGAGCCAGCATCAGTGAGGTGCCACCGCTGCGCCGGGGCTGGCCGGCGGCAACCGCGATGGTGCTGCCCCGACGCAGGCCTCTGTTGGGCAGCAGACCGGTCAGCTCGGGCACCACCGGCAGCACCCGGTGCCCGCCGACCTGGTCGGGCGCGCTCGCCGGGCGCACCAGATCGGCCAGTGCGGCGGAACCGACCACCATGCGGCCCGCCATTGGACCAACTCCCCCGTCGTTGCTGTGGATCAGATCAGGACCGGCACGCCGTGCCACCGGCCGCCCGGCTCCCCCCGCGGGGCGGCCGGTGGCACGGCGGGATCAGGCGGCGAGGCCGTCCAGGGCCGGCTGGTGGGCCACGCCGAGTGCGGTCTCCACCACCGTGACGAACTGTTCGACAGCACGGAGCAGATCGTCGGCCTCCCGGGCGCTGACCACCCGGGGGATGCCGGCCTCGGCGGCGGCGCGCTTGCTGGCGCCGGCGGCGAAGAACCGGGACCACTCGTCGAGCTCCGGAGCGACGGCGCAGAGGAGGACCCAGACGCTGGTGATCCGGTTGCGTCGACTCGGCGCGGGTCGGGCACGCGCGGCGAGTAGGGCGGCCGCCGCGCGCAGCGCCGCCAGGTGGGCAGCCGCGTAACGCAGACCGTCAGGTCGGGTCTGGCCGGCCTCGACCAGCCCGCGCCGGGCCAACGTGAGCAGCTGGGCGGGGGTGCGGTGCGGCAGCACGTGCGCCGGCACCGTCGGTGCCTGAGCCGAGTTGGTCGGCATGGATGTCTCCTCCACATGGCCGAGGCGTCGCCCCGGCGCGCTGGTGCCGCCGACGAGACGCCGAGGTCGAGTGGTGCGGAGGAAGACGCACCGGGTGTGGCCGGCCGGGTGTGGATGCTTCCCCACACCACACCCGGCCGGCGTACCGGCGGGTTCGTCGCCCGCCGCCCGGGGGTCGTGGGCGGCGGGCGACGATCCTGCCTGTCGGGACCAGGCTCGCGACTGCCCGGAAACCCAGGTGCGGCCCGCGGAGCCACACCGCCCGGAGCTGGCGCCGCGAAACGCCGCGCTCCGGCTGGTTGGAACGGGCGTTCGAGGCAATCGAACACTCGTTCTAACTGCTCCTGACAGTACACCTCCCCTCCGACGAAAATGCAACGTGTGACGCGCCAGGCGTGCCGGCCGAGCGAACCAGGGTGAACCGACCCCGACCGAACCGGGAAGAATGGCGACATGCAGCCACACCCGAACGTACGAGCGGTGCAGGACGCGCTCACCGCCGTCGGCGCGCTCGACGGCACCGGTGAGCCCAGCACGGTCCGTCTGCTTCCCGACGCGGTGCACACCGCCTCGGCGGCCGCCGAGGCGCTCGGCGTCGAGGTAGGCCAGATCGCCAACTCACTGATCTTCGACGCGGACGACGCGCCGCTGCTCGTGCTCACCTCCGGCGCGCACCGGGTCGACACCGCCAGCCTGGCGGCGTCGCTCGGCGTCACCCGGTTGCGCCGCGCCACCCCGGAGTTCGTCCGGACGCACACCGGGCAGCCGATCGGCGGTGTCGCCCCGCTCGGGCACCCGCACCCGCTGCGCACCCTGGTGGACACGGCGCTGACGGCGTACCCCGAGATCTGGGCCGCGGGTGGCGTACCGCAGGCGGTCTTCCCGACCACCTACACCGAGCTGCTGCGGGTCACCGGCGGCAGCCCGGCCGAGGTGGCGTGAACGCCGTACCGGAGCTCGTCACGCTGCATGTGTGGCGGACCTCCCGCGCCGCGCTGCCCCGGGCGCTGACCCGGATGGCGGTGGACCCACGCCGGTTGCGCGCCCTCCCGGGCGCCCGGTTCGGCAAGCTGCTGGGCACCGGGACCGGCACCGGTTTCGGGCCGGGGGACGCCGACCTGACCCGGTGGGCGGCGCTGACCGTCTGGGACTCTCCCGCAGCGGCGGCCGGCTTCGACGACTCGGCGGTAGGGCGGGCCTGGGCGCGCATCGCCCACGCCTCCGCCCGGGTCGACCTGCGCCCGCTGACCAGCCGAGGCGAGTGGTCCGGCCAGCGGCCGTTCGGTGACCCGCCGGGTGGTCGGGTCACCGGCCCGGTGCTGGCGCTGACCCGGGCTCGGCTGCGGGCCCGCCGGGCAGCCACCTTCTGGCGGGCGATCCCCCCGGTGGCTGCCGCCCTGCGTGACGCGCCCGGGCTGTTGGCCCGGTTCGGGGTCGGGGAGGCGCCGCTGGGTTGGCAGGGCACGGTGAGCGTGTGGCGCGACCCGACGGACCTGGTGGCGTTCGCGTACCGTCACCCGGAGCACCGGGCGGCGATCATGCGAACCCCCACCGAGGGCTGGTACGCCGAGGAGTTGTTCGCCCGGTTCGAGGTGCGCGACGTGGTCGGCGACCGGTCGGTGCTCGGATGGGTCGCCGACGGTGGCCCGGAAACAGTGAAGGGTGGACGGGCATGAGGTTGGTGCGCTGGACGCCGGACGATCTCGTCCGGCGGCTGGACGACGTGGTGACCGTCTACGGCGAGGCGATGGGATACCGCACCGACCTGCTGGAGGCCCGGCGCGGTTACATCGCCACCCACGTCCGCCGGCCGGGTTTCCGAGCGGTCGCCAGCCTGACCAGCGAGGGTCACCTCGCCGGCTTCGGTTACGGCTACCTGGGCGCCTCCGGTCAGTGGTGGCACGACCAGGTGCACCGGGCACTGGACGCCCCGACCCGCCAGCGCTGGCTCACCCACTGCTTCGAGGTGGTCGAGCTGCACGTCCGGCCACCGGCGCAGGGGCACGGTCTGGGCGCCGGCCAGCTGCGCGCGCTGCTCGGCATGGCCGAGGGTGACACCACGCTGCTGTCCACCCCGGAGGCCGACGAGCAGACCTCACGGGCCTGGCGGTTGTACCGGCGCTTCGGTTTCGTCGACGTGCTGCGCAACTTCCACTTCCCCGGCGACGAGCGGCCGTTCGGCGTACTCGGTCGGGACCTGCCCCTCGAACCACCGGCGTCATGACCCGACGGATCTCCTGGGCGCTGCTCGCCATCCTGGTGCTCGCCCAGATCTGCTACCCGCTCACCACCGGCGCCACCAGGGCCGGGCTCACCGTGGCCACCGTCGTGCTCGGGTGGCTGCTCTCGGTCGGCCACGCGCTGCTCAGCCGGGGCCCTCGGGTGGCGGCGGCGCTGGTCGCGGTGGCCACCGGCGGCGGGTTCGCGATCGAGGCGATCGGGGTGGCCACCGGGGTGCCGTTCGGCAGCTACGACTACTCCGGCGAGCTGGGCCCCAAACTGGCCGGAGTTCCGCTGATCATTCCGCTGGCCTGGACCTGGATGGCCTGGCCGGCCTGGCTGGCGGCGGTCCGGCTGACCGGCGGCGGGGCCACGACGGCCGGCGGCAGCGGGCCGACGCTGGGTCGATGGGTGGGGCGGATCGCGCTGGCCACCGTGGGGCTGGCCGCCTGGGACCTCTTCCTCGACCCGCAGATGGTGGCCGAGGGCTACTGGGTCTGGCGGGACGCCACCCCGGCGTTGCCCGGTCTGCCCGGCATCCCGGTCAGCAACTACCTCGGCTGGCTGCTCTTCGCGGTGCTGATGATGAGCGCGCTGCGCCCGCTGGCCGGGCCGGCCGCCGAGCACACCGATCGGCGGGACCATCCGATGGTCGCGCTCTACCTGTGGACGTACTTCTCCAGCATCCTGGCCCACGCCGTCTTCCTCGACCTGCCCGCCTCGGCGCTCTGGGGTGCCGCCGGCATGTCGGTGACCGCCGTACCGCTGGCGGTGACAGTGCTGCGTGCCCGGCGGGCTCACGACACCCGCCGGGAGGACCACCAGCCGCACCGGCCCGGCGTCGACGCGACCCGATGAGCGTCCTGCTCGCCCTGGTCATCGCCATCGCCGCGTTGACCGGGCACACCTGGCTCAACGCCACCCGCTGGCTGCGCCGGCCCACCGACCGGCCCGACGAGGTCGATGAGCGGGTCGCCGTGCTGCTGCCGCTGCGCGACGAGGCCAACCGGGTCACGCCCTGCCTGCGCGCCCTGCTCGCCCAACGCGGCGTGCCCGGGCTGCGCGTCGTGGTCCTCGACGACGGGTCCACCGACGGCACCGCCGACGTGGTCCGCGCGGTGGCCGGCGACGACCCCCGGGTGACGCTGCTCACCGGGGTCGCCCCACCGCCGGGCTGGCTGGGCAAGCCGCACGCCTGCTGGCAACTGGCCACCCGGGCCGACCCGGACGCCACCGCGCTGGTCTTCGTCGACGCTGACGTGGTGCTCGCCCCGCACGCCGTGGCCGCGGCCGTCACCGAGCTGCGCGCCGCCCGCGCGACGCTGCTGTCGCCGTACCCCCGGATCGTGGTGGCGACGGCGGCCGACCGGCTGGTGCAGCCGCTGCTGCAGTGGCTCTGGCTGACGTTCCTGCCGCTGCGTGCGATGGAGCGCTCGTCGCGGCCGTCGCTGGCCGCGGCGGGCGGCCAGTTCCTGGTGCTGGACCGGGCCGGCTACACCGCCGCCGGCGGGCACGTCGCGGTCGCCGACAAGATCCTGGAGGACGTCGAGCTGGCCCGGGCGGTCAAGCGGGCCGGTGGGCGCATCGCCCTGGCCGACGGCTCCCGGCTGGCCACCTGCCGGATGTACGACGACTGGCCGCAGCTACGCGACGGGTACTCGAAGTCGCTCTGGGCGTCGTTCGGGCACCCGGGAGCGGCTGCGGCCGTGGTGGCGTCGCTGCTGCTGCTCTACACCGCACCGCCGCTGATCGCGCTGGGGTTCGCCTCGACAGCTCCCCGGGTGTCAATGGTTGCGCTCATCGCATACCTGCTGGGCGTGGCCGGGCGGGTGCTCACCGCCCGGGCGACCGGGGGCCGGTGGTGGCCCGACGCGCTCGCACACCCCGTGTCGGTCGTGGTCCTCGGTTGGCTGACCCTGCGGTCGTACCATCTGCGAAAGCGACGCCGCCTGACCTGGCGGGGTCGCCCGGTCAGCTAGGAGGACGCGGAATGGCGCGGATCGTGGTCGTCGGCGCCGGGGTGGGTGGCCTCGCCACCGCCGCCCGGCTGGCCGCCACCGGGCACCAGGTGACCGTCTTCGAACGGGCCGACACGGTCGGCGGCAAGCTCGGCCGGTACGCGCACGACACCCCGGCCGGGTCGTTCCACTTCGACACCGGGCCGAGCCTGCTCACCCTGCCCGAGGTCTTCCACGACCTGTTCGAGGCGACCGGGGCGAAGCTCGACGAATACCTGGACCTGGTTCCGCTGGACCCGATCGTCCGGCACGTCTTCCCCGCCGACGGCCCGGCACTGGACTCGTGCGCCGACCCGGTGGAGTTCGCCACCCGGATCGGTGCCGCCTTCGGCGACCGGGCGGCGGCCGACTGGCAGCGGCTGTGGCGTCGGGCCGCGCGGGTGTGGAACGCCTCCTCGCGGGACATCCTGCGCCGTACCGTCGACTCCCCCCGCGACCTCGCGTCGCTGGCCTGGCGGGTCGGTGACCTGGCCGCCATCGCCCCGGGCCGCACCCTGCGTGGCCTGGGCCGCCGGCACCTGTCCGACCCACGGCTGCGGATGATGCTGGACCGGTACGCCACCTACACCGGTGCCGACCCGCGTCGGGCGCCGGCGGCGCTGGTCGCGGTCCCGTACGCCGAGCTGGCCTTCGGTGGCTGGTACCTGCGCGGTGGGCTGGGCACGCTCGCCGACGCGCTGCTCACCCGCTGCCTGGACCTCGGCGTGGTCGTGCAGACCGACGCCACGGTCACCCGGATCGACGCCACCGGTGGCCGGGTGCACGGGGTACGCCTCGCCGGTGTCACCGCGCCGGTGCCCGCCGACGTGGTGGTGGCCAACGTGGACGCTCTCACCGTCTACCGTGACCTGCTGCCGCACCCGCGTCGGCTGGCCGGGCTGACCGACCGCAGCCTCGCCGGCTTCGTGCTGCTGCTCGGCGTCTCCGGCAGCACCGGGCTGGCCCACCACAATGTCTTCTTTCCGCGCGACTACGACGCGGAGTTCGACGCGATCTTCGGCGACCCCGGGCGCGGCGTACGGGCCCGGCCGGCGGCCGACCCGACGGTGTTCGTCACCGTGGCCGACGACCCGATGGTCCGCCCAGCCGGACACGAGGCGTGGTTCGTGCTGGTCAACGCCCCTCGGCAGGGCACCGCGGCGGGCGCGGTCGACTGGCGACGGCCGGGGCTGGCCGACGCGTACGCCGATCGGGTCCTGGACGTGCTGGCGCGGCGCGGCATGGACGTGCGCGACCGGCTGCTGTTCCGCGAGGTCCGCACCCCGGCCGACCTGGACGCGGCGACCGGCGCGCCGGGTGGCTCGATCTACGGCACCGCCGGCGGGCTGCTCCGCCCCGCCAACCGGGGCCCGGCCAACGGGTTGTGGCTGGTGGGCGGCTCCACCCACCCGGGCGGCGGGCTGCCGATGGTGACCCTCTCCGCGCAGATCGTCGCCGACGAGATCGGCCCGGCCTGGTAGGCGCGGGGCGGCACGCTCCGGGGCTCAGCCGGCATCGAGCAGCGCGCGGCGGATGGTGGAGAGCAGTTGCCCGAGGCCGAACCCGGCCAGCAGCACCCACACCGCGGTCGCCATGGTGATGGTGCCGGCGGCCAGCTCCGGCTCGATCAGCCCGGCCAGCCCGGCGACGAGCAGCCCGGCCAGCGCCACCGAGACCCGGGTGGGACGTTCGCCCACGGTGACCGCGCCGATGTCGCGCATGCCGGCGGCGACCGCCCGGGCTCGGACGTACTCGTGCAGCCAGGACAGCGCGCCACCCGCGACGACCAGCGCGCCCGGCGCGCCGACCAGCCAGAACGCCAGCAACCACGCCACCTCACCGAGCCGGTCGGCGACCGAGTCGTAGACGTAGCCGAGCCGGGTGGTGCGGCCGGTGGCGACCGCCACCGCACCGTCCACGCTGTCCGCCACGGCGGCGAGCAGCACGAACAACGCGCCCAGGAAGAGCCCGTCGCCCGGGCGGGTCACCAGCAACGGTACGCAGAAGCAGAGCAGCACCCCGGCCACTGTGACCGCGGTCGGGCTGACCCGCAGCCGGCCCAGCACATAGCCGACGTGGTACGCGAATCGCAGCCAGGCGCGGACCACCGGGGCCGCGACCCGAGGGTCGAACCCGCCGTGCAACCGCGCCCACGCCGTGGCGTACTGATCCCAGTTCAGCTGTGTGCCCACCACGGATCAACCGTCGTGCCGGGCATCAGGTGTCGCAGAAGCAACGTTCACACCCGCGCGCCGGCCTTCAGGTTCTGCCAGACCTCGCGCGTGGCCGTGGACCGGTTGAGGGTGATGAAGTGGATCCCGGGCACACCCTCGTCCAGCAGTCGGCGGCACATCTCGCTGGCCTGCTCGACGCCGAGCCGGCGGACGGCCTCCGGGTCGTCGGCGACACGCTCGAAGCGGGCCGCCAGCGCCGGCGGGAAGGGCGCGCCGGACAACTGCACGGACCGCTCGATGGTGCCGATCTGGGTCACCGGCATCACCCCGGCCAGGATCGGGGTGTCGCAGCCGGCGGCGGCCACCCGGTCACGCAGCCGCAGGTAGTCGTCGGCGTCGAAGAACATCTGCGTGATCGCGAACTCCGCGCCGGCACGGCACTTGCGGACGAACTGCGCGGTGTCGCTGGCCACGTCGGGCGAGCGGGGATGCTTGTACGGGAAGGCGGCCACGCCGACGCTGAAGTCGCCGGCATCGCGCACCAGGCGGACCAGGTCCTCGGCGTAGTCCACACCCTCCGGGTGGCGGATCCACTCACCGCCCGGGTTGCCCGGCGGGTCGCCGCGGACCGCCAGAACGTTGCGCACCCCCACCCCGGCGAGCCGGCCGATCACGTGCCGCAGCTCGGCGACGGAGTGGTCGACCGCGGTCAGGTGGGCCATCGGCAGCAGTGTGGTGTCGGTGGCGATCCGTTCGGTCACCGCCACCGTGGTGTCCCGGGTCGACCCGCCCGCGCCGTACGTGATCGACACGAACGACGGGCGCAGTGACTCCAGCTCGCGGATGGCCTGCCAGAGCAGCCGCTCCCCGGCCTCGGTCTTGGGCGGGAAGAACTCGAACGAGAAGGTCGGCTGGCGCTCACGGATGAGCTCCCCGATCGCCGGTTGCGGATTGGGGAGGACCGAAGGAAGACCGAGCGCCACGACCCGACTCTAGCTGGCGACGCCACCGCGACCCAGGCGCTTCCCACCCGGTGACCCGTGTCCCCCGCGCGTCCCGGCCCGGTGGCGCGCGGGTGTCGTACCCCCGGGGTAGGAATGGGTGGCGTGGGAGGGGCGGCGGGGGCGGCTCCGGGGTCCCGCGCGGGGGTCAGCAACCGAGCGGTGACGCCGGTCCCGGCCAGTCGGCAGGGCGGGTCGTCACCACACCGACGCCCGCCAGGAGGACCCGTGACCCCACCCGCAGCGCCGCGCCCCGCGCAGCTCGGGCCGCTGCTGGCCCGCTGCCGGCTGGCCCGCGGCTGGAGCCAGCAGCACGCCGCCGCCGAGTTGTGTGCCGCCTCCGGGGTGCCGACGCTGAGCCGGCATGAGGTGTCCCGCTGGGAACGACAGCGCCGCGTGCCCGGCGGTTTCTGGCTCGGCTGGCTCGCCGTCGTCCTGGACGTGCCGCTGGTGACGCTCGCCGAGGCCGCCGCAGCCACCCGTCGGGCCGGCTCGACAGGAGCAGCCGGTCCGGGCCGCACCGGGCGGGCCGGCGCGCCACCGGCGGGGCACACCGGTCCGGGCCGCACCGGCGGGACTACGCGTGGTGGGAGAGCGCGGGTCAGGGCGACCCGCTAGCGTCGGGGAGTGACCCACGCTGCTCCCGTTTCTCCCGTCGACCGCGCCGGCCTGCGCCAGCGCGTCGACAAGGCCCTCACCGAATTCCTCGCCGGTCAACGGGTCCGGCTCGCCGCCGTGGATGACGCCCTCGTCCCGGTGGCCGAGGCGATCGAGGCTTTCGTGCTCGGCGGCGGCAAGCGACTGCGGCCGGCCTTCGCGTACTGGGGGTTCCGGGGCGCCGGCGGGGTGGACGGCGACCAGGTGCTCGCCGCCCTGGCCGCGCTGGAGTTCGTCCAGGCCAGCGCCCTGATCCACGACGACCTGATGGATCGCTCCGACACTCGCCGCGGCGAGCCCGCGGTGCACCGGCGGTTCGCGGCGCGACACCGGCAGTCCGGCTGGGGCGGCGACCCGGACGGCTTCGGCGACGCCGCGGCCCTCCTGCTCGGCGATCTCTGCCTGGTCTGGTCCGACGAGCTGCTGCACTCCTCGGGCCTGGATCTCCGGGCGTTGGCCCGGGCTCGGCCGGTCTTCGACGAGATGCGCACCGAGGTCACCGTCGGGCAGTACCTCGACGTGTTGACGCAGGCCACCGGCGACACCTCGGTGGAACGCGCCAGCAAGGTCGCCCGGTACAAGTCGGCGAAGTACACGGTCGAGCGTCCGCTGCTGCTCGGCGCCGCGCTGGCCGACGCGACGGCCGACGTGCGGACGGCCTACTCGGCGTACGGGCTGCCGCTGGGCGAGGCGTTCCAGCTCCGCGACGACGTGCTGGGGGTCTTCGGCGACCCGGCGCTGACCGGCAAGCCGGCCGGGGACGACCTGCGGGAGGGCAAGCGCACCTTCCTCGTGGCGGCGGCTGGGGAGGCCACCGACGACGCGGGCCGCGAGCTGCTGCTCAGCCGGCTCGGCGACCCGGAGCTGGACGAGCAGGGGGTGGCCCGGCTGCGCGAGCTGATCACCGCGAGCGGGGCGCTCGCCCGCACCGAGCAGCGGATCGTCACGCTCACCGACGCCGCGCTGGCCGCCCTGACCGCCGTCGACCTCGACACCGAGGCCCGCCAAGCCCTGGTGGACCTGGCCATAGCCGCAACCCGCCGAGCCGACTAACCCACCCTCCCCGCCCCCGGCCCCTCTCCCCCGGCCCCTCTCCCCCGGCCCCTCTCCCCCGGTCGATCATGAAGTTGGCGGCGTTCGCGACGGCGTGTCGCGCCGCTAACTTCATGATCGACGGGGTGGACCCGGGGGGTGGGGCCGGGGAGGGGTTAGAAGGCTTGGGCTTGGGCTCTGCGCTTCACCTCGCGGGCCTGGTCGCCCGACAGGGCGGCTGCGGCGGTGGCGCCGGGGAGGGTGTCGTCCGGCTCGTAGAGCCAGCGCAGGGCGGCCTCGTCGTCGTAGCCGTTGTCGGAGAGCAGGTTGAGCACGCCGGGCAGGTGCTTGAGCACTGTCTCGTTGGCCACCAGGTCCGCCGGGATCCGGCGGACGCCGTCGCGGCGGACCGCCAGCAACTCCCGGTCACGGATCATCTGGTGCACCTTGCTGATCGACACGTCGAGGCGCTCGGCGACGTCGGGCAGGGTCAGCCAACCGGCCGGGTCGGTGGGTCCGGCGAGCTCCGGGCCGGGGACGGCCTGGTCGGGTACGGGTTCGGTCACCCGACCACCCTGCCACGCCGTCGCCACGACGAGCCAACGGCACCCCGGACGACCGATCGGCGCCCGGTCTCGTACGCGTCGCTGACCAGCGGGTGAGGGCGGCGAGCGCGGCGGGACGTTCCAGTTCGGCGTACGGCTGTAGCATCCTGTTCATCCTTCACCCCCTGGACACATAGACTCCCTGCCGATGGACACTCAGGTCGCCGACACGTTGCTGGGCTCGCTGATCGACGGGCGCTACCGCATTCGCGGTCGCGTGGCCCGTGGTGGCATGGCGACCGTGTACACCGCCACCGACGAGCGCCTCGAGCGCACCGTCGCTGTCAAGATCATTCACCCGACCCAGGCGCCCGAGGCCAGAGCCCGGATCGCCAACTTCGTGGCCCGGTTCACCGACGAGGCGAAGACCATCGCCCGGCTGACCCACCCGAACGTGGTGGCGGTCTACGACCAGGGCACCCACGCCGGTCTGCCGTACCTGGTGATGGAGTACGTCCGCGGTCGCACGCTGCGCGACGTGCTGGCCGAGCGTCGCCGGCTCAACCCGGACGAGGCGCTGGCCATCGTCGAGCAGATGCTCGCCGCGATCGCCGCCGCGCACCGGTCCGGTCTGGTGCACCGCGACGTCAAGCCGGAGAACGTGCTGGTCGCCGAGGCACCCACCGGCGGCGTCGCCAACCTGGTCGACAGCGTCGTCAAGGTGGCGGACTTCGGGCTCGCCCGGGCGGTCGAGGCGAGCGCCGACGAGGAGCAGGGCAACCAGCTGATGGCCACCGTGGCGTACGTCGCCCCGGAGCTGGTCACCGAGGGCCGTGCCGATCCACGCACCGACGTCTACTCGGCCGGAATCGTGCTGTTCGAGATGCTCACCGGCCGCGTGCCCTACGACGGGGACCGCCCGGTGGACGTCGCCTGGCAGCACGTCGACCGGGACGTGCCGGCACCATCGACGCTGGTGCCCGGCCTGCCGTCGGTCCTCGACGACCTGGTGCAGCGGGCGACTCGGCGCGATCCCGACGCGCGGCCCGCCGACGCCGGCGCGCTGCTGACCGAGGTGCAGGCTGCCCGGGATCGCCTGGGCGACGCCAACAGCCACACCGCCGTGCTCCGCCCGGTGAGCGGCGAGCCACTCTCTCAACCGACCATGGTGGTCGCGACGGTCCGCCCTTCCGACCGCCCGTCCTGGGCGCGGTTGCCCGAGGGTGCCAGCAGCCAGGGGCCGGGTCGACGTCGGGCCGCTCCGGAGCCCGCGGACAGCCTGGGGTCCCGACTCGCAGCGCTGCGCAGCACTCTGATGGCGAGCCCACGCGGCCGGCTGGCCGTCGCGGCCGTGGTGGTGACGCTGGGCCTGGTGGCCGCCATCGGTGGTTGGTGGTTCGGTGTCGGTCGTTACACGGATGCCCCGCAGCTGGTGAGCTTGAGCAAGGCCGAGGCACAGGCGCAGGCCGACCGTGCCGGGCTCACCCTGAAGTACGGTGAGCCGCGCTTCGACGAGCAGGCCCCGAAGGACAGCGTGCTGGAGCAGAGCCCCGCGTCCGCCACCAGGATCGTCAAGGGTGGCGCGATCACCCTGACCCTCTCCCTCGGCCCGGAGCGTTTCCCCGTGCCGGACGTGATCGGCAAGGAGTTCGATCTTGCCGAGGCAGACCTGGTCAACGTGAAGCTGGTGGTGGCCAAGGGCGCCTCCCGCTACGACGACAGCCTGCCGGCCGGGGTCGTGCTCGACACCTCCCCCAAGGTGGGCAGCGAGGTCAAACCCGGCGCGAAGATCACCCTCATTCTGAGCCGGGGCAGGGCGCCGGTGTCGGTGCCGAACCTGGTCGGAAAGAGCCTGGCCGAGGCCCGGACAACCCTGGCCCAGCTCAACCTGGTGCTGGTGGAGACCTACAAGGACTCCGACAAGCCCCGGGACGAGATCCTCGGCCAGAGCCCCGCCGACGGCGCCGGCGTGGAGAAGGGCACCCAGGTCAAGCTGGACGTCAGCAAGGGCCCGGCGGCGATCGTCGTGCCCCGGGTGATCGACCTGCCGTGTCAGCAGGCCAAGCAGGCGTTGGAGAGCCAGGGCTTCCCGGTGACCGTCGTGGTCAACCCGAACGCCGTGGTCCGGATCCAGGTCCCGGGCGAGAATTCGCAGGTGCCGCCGGGCACCCCGGTCACCCTCACGTGCTTCTGATGCCGGCGGTCACCTCGCGTCCGGTGGGCGCACACACTCCGACCTCGGGTGGGCTGGCCAAGGCCGCCCTGCCGTACGCCGACGCGACGGGCGCCCAGGTGGTGCAGGTCTACGTCTCCAACTCGCGGGGTTGGGCGCTGCCCAACGGTGACCCCGTGCAGGACGCCCTGTTCCGCGACGGCTGCGCCGAGCGGGGCATTGCGGCGTTCATCCACGCCTCGCTGCTGGTCAACATCGGCTCCCCCACCCCGGGCACCGTCGAGAAGTCGGCACAGACGCTGGCGCACGCGTTGCGTCGGGGTGTGGCGATCGGTGCTCAGGCGGTAGTGTTCCACGCTGGCAGTTCGGTGGACGAGGGGTACGCCGAGGCGGCGATGCGACAGGTCCGCGAGGAGTTGCTGCCGCTGCTCGACTGGGCCGCCGACGCCGGCGGGCCGATGCTGCTGGTCGAGCCGAGCGCGGGTGGTGGCCGGTCACTGGCCTCCCGGGTGGAGCAGCTCGGGCCCTACCTCGACGCGGTGGACCGGCACCCCATGCTCGGGGTCTGCTTCGACACCTGCCACGCCTGGGCGGCCGGTCACGACCTGGCGGTCGAGGGCGGCATGACGGCGACCCTGGACACGCTGGTGGCCACGGTCGGTGCGGACCGGCTGCGGCTGGTCCACGCCAACGACTCGAAGGATCTGTGCGGCTCCACCCGGGACCGGCACGAGAACATCGGCAAGGGCACCATCGGCGAGCCCGCCTTCGCCGAGCTGATGACCCACCCCGCCACCGCCGGCGTCCCCTTCGTCGTGGAGACCCCGAGCGAGAAGCAGATCGGCCACGCCGCCGACATAACAACCCTGACCCGGCTGACCCCGACCCCCTGACCTCTGCCCCACCCCTGCCCCACCTCGGTGATCAAGAGGTTTGCGTCATCCGGAGGCCGGACTCTGACGCGAACCTCTTGATCACCGGTTCGTGGAAGGGCGCCGGCCGGAGGTCAGGACGCGGCGAGGATGCGGGGCAGAGCCGCGACCGCGCGGTCGATGGCCGCGTCGTCGAGGCCCAGGTGGGTGACCAGGCGGGCGGTGCGGGGGCCGAGCACCGAGATGAGTACGCCCTCGGCCCGTGCGGCAGCGGCCAGGGCCCGCGCGTCCAGGGTGTGCTTGGTGAGATCCAGCGCGACCAGGTTGGTGCGGACCGTGGTGGCCAGCACGCCGAACGGCGCGACCGCCTCGGCCAGCCGGGCCGCCTTCGCGTGGTCGTCGGCCAGCCGGTTGACGTGGTGCGCGAGCGCGTACCGGCCGGCCGCGGCGAGGATGCCGGCCTGACGCATGCCGCCGCCCATCCGCTTACGGATCATCCGAGCTCGCTCGATCTTGTCCGCGCTGCCCACCACCAGCGAGCCGACCGGCGCGCCGAGGCCCTTGGAGAGGCACACCGACAGCGTGTCGAAGAGCCGGCCGTACTCGATCAGGGGCACCCCGTCCGCGACGTGCGCGTGCCAGATCCGGGCGCCGTCGCAGTGCAGCGCGACACCCGCGTCGTCGGCGACCCCCCGCAGATCCCGCAGGGTGGCCAGCGGAATCACGCCGCCACCGCCCCGGTTGTGGGTCTGCTCGACGGCGATCGCGCGGGTCGGAACGGCGAAGTAGCCGTCCGGCCGGATCATCCCGGCCACCACCTCCGGGTCGATGTCCGCGCCCACCGCAGGCCAGGTCCGCGAGGAGATCCCGCCGTACGCGGCCGCGGCGCCGATCTCGTACGTGACCACGTGCGCGTCCGCGTCGCAGAGCAGCTCGTCGCCGGGCGACACCAACAGTTGCAGGGCGATCTGGTTGGCCATCGACCCGCTCGGGGCGAACAGCGCCGCCTCGTGCCCGAACAGCGCGGCGACCTCGGCCTCCAGCGCGTTGACGGTCGGATCCTCGCCGTAGACGTCGTCACCGACCTCGGCGGTGGCCATCGCCTCCCGCATCCCGGCGGTGGGCCGGGTCACCGTGTCGGAACGCAGGTCCACGAACAGATCAGCCATGATCATCCTTTCGGCTGCCGACTGCGGGGCTCGCAGGCTCAGCCACGGAGCATCTCCGCTACGAGGAAGGCCAACTCCAACGACTGCTGGGTGTTCAGTCGCGGGTCGCAGGCGGTCTCGTACCGGTCGGGCAGGTCAAGGTCCTCGATGCCCTGGGCGCCGCCGAGGCACTCGGTGACGTCCTCACCGGTCAGCTCGACGTGCAGCCCCCCGGGGTGGGTGTCCAGCCCCCGGTGCACCTCGAAGTAGCCGAGCACCTCGTCGACGATGCGGTCGAAGTGCCGGGTCTTGTAGCCGTTGGACGACTCGTGCGTGTTGCCGTGCATCGGGTCGCACTGCCAGACCACCTTGGCGCCGGCGGCGGTGACCTTGGCGACGATCGGCGGGAGGGCGTCGCGTACCCGGTGGTTGCCCATCCGGCTGATCAGGGTGAGCCGGCCGGGGATGTTGTCCGGGTTGAGCTTCTCGCACAGCTCGATCGCCTCGTCCGGGGACGTGGTCGGGCCGAGCTTGACGCCGATCGGGTTGGCGATGCGGGAGATGAAGTCGATGTGCGCGCCACTGATCTGCCGGGTGCGCTCGCCGATCCAGAGGAAGTGCCCGGAGAGCCCGTACGCCCGGCGGTCGGAGACCCGGGTGAGCGCCCGGTCGTACTCCAGGGCCAGGGCCTCGTGGGAGCAGTAGAGCGTGACCGTACGCAGCGCCTCGTCGTCGGTCATCCCGCAGGCCCGGATGAACGCCAGCGCCCGGTCGATCTCCCGAGCGATCGCCTCGTAGCGCTCCCCCGCCGGGGAGTTCTTCACGAAGCCCTTGTTCCAGTCGTGCACCGCGTGCAGGTCGGCGAGCCCGCCGGCGAGGTACGCCCGGAGCATGTTCATCGCCGCCGCCGAGTTGGCGTACGCCCGGATCATGCGCTGCGGGTCGGCCACCCGGGCGGCCGGGTCGGCCTCCAGCGAATTGATCATGTCGCCGCGGTACGCGGGCAGGCCGCGCGCATCGGTGGGCAGCGAGCGGGGCTTGGTGTACTGCCCGGCCACCCGGGCGACCTTGACCACCGGCAGGGACGCGCCGTAGGTGAGCACGATCGCCATCTGGAGCAGGGTGCGGGCGTTGGCCAGCAGGTGGCTCTCGGTGTTGTCGACGAACGTCTCGGCGCAGTCACCGCCCTGGAGCAGGAACGCCTTGCCCTCGCAGACCAGGGCGAGCTTCTGCCGGAGCTGGTCCACCTCGTAGGGCGCGACGACCGACGGCACGGTGTCGAGGACCTTGCAGACCGCCGCGACGGCGGCCGGGTCGGACCACGGTGGGACCTGCTCGCGGGGCAGCTCCCGCCATCGGTCCAGCCCGAGCGCGGCGTCCTCGGCGGAGTCGACGGTCGGTCGGCTGGTCTGCAGGCCCGGGCTGCTCACCGCGGGATGGCTCAGCTGATGCCACTCATGGCGCATGACAGAAAGCGTACGGCGACCGTCGGGGTGACCGGGCGGCGAGGGGGACGGTTCCGGCAGATGGGAGATCAACCCGCCCGGCGCGGTCAGGAAGCGGGGGTGGGGGCGACGCCGGCCGGCGGCGCTTCGGCGCCCGGCGGGCCGGTGGGCGCCTCTCCGGCGATGCACCAGTCGCTGCCGTCGCGGGTCACGGTGAACACCAGCGGCCGGGTGACGGTGCGCCTGCCGGCGGTGACCGAGACCGAGACGCTGACCTCCTGCCCGAGCGGACCGGGCCGAATGTCCGTGATGGCCGCCTCCGGCACCTGGAAGTGGTCGGCGAAGTCACCGTTGGGCCCGGTGGCACCCAGGTCGAAGCCGTCGTGCAGGAGTGCGCAGAGCTGGCTGCGGCCGGCGGCGACGTCCTTCGCGGTCATCGCGTCGAGGTACGCCTGCACGCGCTCACGGGAGCGGGCGGCGGCCTCCTCGGCGGGGGCCCGCGCCGGCTTGGGCGTGGGCTCGTCCTTGGTGTCGCCACCGCCGATCCCGCAGCCGACCAGGGCGACCGGCAGCAGCACCAGCCCGGCGGCGGTTGCCGCCAGCCTGCGGTGGGTCGGGCGCATGACCACCTCCGTCGCCGGTGCCATCGAGATCGAGACGTGCCGAGCCGCGAGTCTGCCACATCGAGCTGGGCCAGCCCAATGACGGCGGCCCGGCCGACGCTGGGCGCCGGCCGGGCCGTGGTGTCACGGGCGGGGAGGGACGGTGCGGGCCCCTCCCCGCCGTGTGGGTGATGCGTCGGCACTCGGCTCAGCCGAGACCGCCCTTGATGGCGCCGATGAGCTCGCCGTTGCTGGTGTCACCGGAGAGTTCCCAGAAGAACGCGCCACCGAGGCCCTGGTTGTTCGCGTACGTCATCTTGCCGTTGATGGTCGACGGGGTGTCGTAGCTCCACCAGTTGCTGCCGCACTTGGCGTACGCGGTGCCGGCGATCGTGCCGGTGGCCGGGCAGGTGTTCTTGAGGACCTTGTAGTCCTCGATGCCCGCCTCGTAGGTGCCCGGTGCCGCCCCGGTGGCGCTGCCACCCGGTGCGGCCTGGGTTACGCCGGTCCAGCCGCGGCCGTAGAAGCCGATGCCGAGCAGCAGCTTGTTGGCCGGGACGCCCTTGCTCTTGAGCTTCTGGATCGCCGCATCGGAGTTGAAGCCCTGCTGCGGGATGCCGGTGTACGAGGTGAGCGGCGAGTGCGGTGCCGTCGGACCCTGCGCGGCGAACGCCCCGAAGTAGTCGTAGGTCATCGGCATCAGCCAGTTGAGGTTGCCGATGGCGCCGGCGTAGTCGGTGGCGTCGATCTTGCCGCCGTTGCTGCCGTCCGCCGTGATGGCGGCGGTGACCAGAGCGCTGGACCCGAACTTCGACCGCAGGGCGCTGATCACGTTCTTGAACGCGTTCGGGCCGCTGGTGTCACAGGTCAAGCCGCAGGCGTTCGGGTACTCCCAGTCGACGTCGATGCCGTCGAAGACGTCCGCCCAGCGCGGGTCCTCGACCAGGTTGTAGCAGCTCTCGGCGAACGCGGCCGGGTTCTGTGCGGCCTGGGTGAAGCCGCCGGACCAGGTCCAGCCGCCGAACGACCAGATCACCTTGAGGTGCGGGTTCATCTGCTTGAGCTTGCGCAGCTGGTTGAAGCTGCCCCGCAGCGGCTGGTCCCAGGTGTCGGCGACGCCGTCCACGCTGTCCGCCGCCGTGTACGCCTTCTCGTAGTCGGCGTAGCTGTCGCCGATGGAGCAGCGGCCACCGGTGGTGTTGCCGAAGGCGTACAGGATGTGGGTCAGCTTGGCGGCGGAGCCGCTGGTCTGGATGTTCTTCACGTGGTAGTTGCGCCCGTAGACGCCCCACTCGGCGAAGTAGCCGACGACCTTCTTGCCACCCGTGTTCGGCGGCGGCGTGGTGGGCGGGGGCGTGGTGGGCGGGGGCGTGGTGGGTGGCGTCGTGGTCGGCGGGGTGGTGGTCGGGGGCGTGGTGGTCGGCGGGGGCGTTCCGCCACCGCACGCGGCACCGTTGATGGTGCAGTTCAGCGGCGCCTTGAAGGCGCCGGTGCCGTTGTAGCCCCAGCTGAACGAGGCGCCGGGCGCGATGCCGCCGGCCCAGCTCTTCTTGACCGCGACGTAGTGGTTGCCGCTGCTGGTGACGTCGGCGTCCCAGGCACTGCTGATGGTGGTGCCCGACGGTAGGTCGAACTCGATGCGCCAGGTGCTGATGGCGGCACTTGATCCGTTGGTGACGGTCACCCTCGTCTCGTGACCGGTCCCCCAGTCCTGTGCCCTGGTGAACGTGGTGGTGACCGTGCCGGCGCCGAAGGCAGTCGTCACCGGTACCGCAGCGACGGTCACGGCGACCACGGCACCGGCCCAGAGGGCCCGGCGGAGCGATCTTTTCATGAGGCGTCTCCCGAACTGTTAGGAAACTTTCCAAAAGAGATGGTGAGACGGTACTCACGGCGTCATCACTTCGTCAAGATGCGCATGTTTCGATTTCCTCTGGTGCATGGAGTGCACCCGTCGGGACCGTCCCCCGGCCGCTCGGCGCCCAGCGCGTAACCTCGGCCCATGACCGTCTTCGACATCCCGATCGACGCCCTCAACGGTGGACCCGCCGACCTGGCCCGCTACCGCGGCAAGGCGTTGCTGGTCGTCAACGTGGCCTCCCGCTGCGGTCTCACCCCGCAGTACGCCGGCCTCCAGACCCTCGCGGACACCTACGCCGACCGTGGCCTGGTGGTGCTCGGCGTGCCGTGCAACCAGTTCGCCGGGCAGGAGCCGGGCAGCGCCGCCGAGATCAGCGACTTCTGCCAGGTCAACTACGGGGTGACCTTCCCGCTGACCGAGAAGGTCGACGTCAACGGCCCCGACCGGCACCCGCTCTACGCCGCGCTGGTGGACACCCCGGACGCCGACGGGCACACCGGTGACGTCCGGTGGAACTTCGAGAAGTTCCTGGTGGCACCGGACGGCACGGTCGCCGCCCGCTTCGCCCCCACGGTCACCCCCGAGTCCACCGACCTCCAGGCAGCAGTCGACAAGGTCCTCCCCGCCTGAGAGCGGTGATCAAGAGGTTTGCGTCAGCCCGGGGTTGGTTTCCGACGCAAACCTCTTGATCAACACCTCTGACGGCGGGGCGAAGCGCCACTGGGCTGCTTCCGCCACGCGCCGGTAGCCGAGGGCCTGGTAGATGCGGTTGCTGGTCGGGTTCGCCAGATCGGTGTAGAGGGTGCAGGTCGTCGCGCCGGCGTCGAGCGCGTACCGGCTGACGTGCGCGACGCAGCCACTGGCGAAGCCGCGCCCTCGTTCCTCCGGTGGCGTGAAGACCCCGCTGACCCGGACCACGTCGGCGACCGGTCGACTCAACCAGGCCGTAGAGACCGGCCTGCCGGCCCACTCCCAGAGCCAGAGCAGGCCGTGCCGCAGCCGGGCGTCCACCTGCCCGGACAGGTCGACGGGTCGACGGCCGGGCGAGGTCTCCGCGCTGTATGCGGCCGCCCAGGACACCAGCAGGTCGCGGTCCGCCGCGGTCGCCGGTCGGGCATGTCCGGGCACGCCGGTCTGCAGCCGGACCGCGTCCAGTGCGAAGATCCGCTGCGCGGTGCCGCGTACGGCCATCAGGCTGGCGCATTCGGCGTAGCGCTGCGCGAACTCCGCCACGGCCGGAACCGGGCCGTGCACCTCGACCAGCGGCGGCGCCGCCCCGACGAGGTGCTCGGCCAGCGTTCGCGCGGCCGCGACCGGCATCGCGGCGAGCAGCGGCCCGCGCGGCGGAGTCCACACCATCGCGCCCACCGTCGCCTCGCCGTCGACCACCCGCACGAACCGCTCGTCACCGGAGAGTGGCACGTCACCGGAGAGCCGGTCAGCGACGAGCGTGAGCAGTACGTTGTGCAGGACGGGCTCGCGGCACAGCCAGGCACCCGCCGTGACGGCGAAGGTCGCTAGGTCCTCGACGAGACAGCGCATGCTCGGCAGTCTGCGCAGCCGATCGACACCGGGCAACCGGAATGCGTCGCGGGTGGACGGAGTTGGAATCAATCATGACAACTGTGGGACTGATCGGCAGTGGCAACATCGGCGGCACCCTGGCCCGGCTGGCGGTTGGCGCCGGCTACGACGTGGTGCTGAGCAACTCGCGGGGCCCGGAGACGCTGAAGGACCTCGTCGACGAGCTGGGCGAGCACGCCAGCGCCGGCACGGCACAGGACGCGGCTCAGGTCGGCGACCTGGTCGTGGTCACCGTGCCGCTGAAGGCGTACCGCGCCGTGCCCGTCGAGCCGCTGGCCGGCAAGGTCGTCATCGACACCAACAACTACTACCCGCAGCGCGACGGGGCCTTCCCGGAGCTGGACTCGGGCGAGATCACCAGCAGCGAACTGCTCCAGCGGCACCTGCCGGACTCGCGGGTGGTCAAGGTCTTCAACAACATCTACTACAAGGGCCTGGCCGAGCTTCCCCGCCCGTCCGGTGCGGCCGACCGCAGCGCCCTCGCCATCGCTGGCGACGACGCCGCCGCGAAGGCCGAGGTGACCGCCTTCCTGGACCGGATCGGCTACGACGCGGTGGACGTGGGCCCGTTGGCCGAGGGGTGGCGCTACCAGCCGGACACCCCGGCGTACGGCACGATCTACTCCGCGACGCCGACCGACTGGGAGCACCCGGCACCGGCGGACGCCGACAAGGTGCGCGCCGCCGTGGCCTCCGCGACCCGCTGAGCTACGCCGCCGCCCTCCTGCGATCACCTATCGGGTGGTCGCACGGAGGGCGGCGGCGAGTTCCTCGTCGTAGCTGGCGATCGGCTGACCGTCCGAGGCGTACGCGACCAGCCGCCCCTGGGCCATGTTCGCCGAGCGGAACGAGAACGTCCGGCTACCCGGGTACGCGTCGAGCAGCGGGATGGCCCGGGGCGCCCCGCCGGGCGCGGAGAAGTATTCCAGGCGGGTCACCTGCGGGGAGACCACGCCGTTGACCCGCACCTTGGTCTTCTCGGCGCGGGTGCTGAAGGTGACCGGCGCGTCGGTGCCGTAGGCGGCGCACTCGGCCGGGCCACGGCAGACGAAGAAGTATCGCGGGTTGACCACGTCGTCGAGGGCGTACGCCTTGAAGGTGGGGTCCGCCCCGGCGGGCAGCGGCTGCACGGCGAAGAACGCGACCGCCACCGTGGCCGTGACACCCACCCGCAACCAGCCCCGCCCGCCCGCCGGCCGGCGAACCGTTCGGGTGGCGGCCACCGCGACGCCGCCGAAGCCGACCAGGCACAGCAGGCACACCCCGACCGCGCGGGCGTTCTCGAAGAGGAACTGCACGCCCGGCCGTGTCGACACCGGGCTGAGGACCGCACCCAACGAGACGACCATGGCGGCGAGCAGCGCCACGCCGGCGGCGCGCTGGGCGACGCCGGACGCGCCGATCAGCAGCATCGCGGCGAGCACCGGCCACACCTGGTGATGGGTCCAGGACACCGGGGACGCGGCGACGGTGGCGCAGCCCACCAGCACGGCCGCGTGCCCCGCGCGGCCCTCCACCGTCAACTGTCGGGCCCGCAGCAGCGCCGCCGCGCACACGAGTGCCACCAGACCGGCCCAGAGCAGGGGCAACGTCGCCTCGTCGACGCCGACGCGCAGCAACATCCCGTGCAGGGACTGATTGCCCAGCGAGGCGAGGTTGCCGATCCGCGAGGTCTGCCGCACGGCCTCGGTCCAGTACGTCCAGCTCTCCGCCGGCAGCACCACCGCGGCGAGAACCGCGCAGGCCAGGAAGGTCGCCACCGCGCGCCCGGCGTCGCGATAGCGGCCCGTGGCGAGGAAGTAGACCACGAACAGCAGCGGGGTCAGCTTGATCGCCGCGGCGACCCCCACCAACATCCCGCGCAGCCGGGGCGGGACGACGCCCATCCCGTCGAGCAGGGCCATCAGCACGATGAAGATGCTGACCTGACCGAAGCGCAGGTTGCTCTGCACCGGCGCGGACAGCATCAGCACCGTGGCGGCCACCGCCACCACGAGGGGTCGCCGGGACTGCCGGGTGGTCAACGCGACACCGACCGCACCGGCGACGGCGACGACCGCCGCGCACGTCGCCACCAGCCAGATCCCCTGGAGTACGCCCTCACTCACGGCGGTGATCGGGCCCAGCACGAGCGCGGCGAACGGCGGGTACGTGAATGGCCCACCGTTGGCCGCCACGAACCCGTACAGCGGGCGACCGGCGTGCAGATCGGACAGTGCGCCGTAGTAGATGTGCAGGTCCGAGAGGCGGTCATCGCGGCGCAGCACGAGCACGCAGGACACCAGCGCGACGACGACGAAGGCCGCCCACACCAGCGCCACCCGGCGATCCCGCATCGATCGAGGATAAGGGAGCACGACCGTCCGCGGCGGCCCGTAGTGGCAGACGCCGGCACGTCTGCCCGCGGAAGAACGGGCACGGCGTGGGCGGCTCCGATTCCTAGCATCGGCTGATGGGAACCACGAGCACACCGGCGTACGACGCCCACGCGGACTGGTACGAGGGCTTCATCTCGGGCGGGGGTGACTATCTCCGCCGGGTGCACGCCACCGTACATGGGGGCGTTCACCCGTGCTTCGTGGGCGCGTTCGCCGCCTGGGGTCGGCATCCGAGCGTCGTCGTCGACGCGCGATACGCCGACCGGTCGCGCAGCTTCGACAGTTGGAACACCAGCGGCGTCCGGGTACGGGTCGGCGCCTGGCACCTCCCTCTCGCCGACCTGGTCAACGCGACAGTGGCGGCTGGTCTCCGGCTGCTCCGGGTCGCCGAGACAGGCCCGGGCGGAGTCCCCGACCTGTTCGGCCTCCTCGCCGTCCGAGAGGGGTGACGACACGTCGCCCGCCGAGGTGGGCGCGGCGCCGGGACGGCGGCGGGACACGTCAAGAAACATCTCGTCGCAACTTGCGTTGCAGTCCCGCGCACGGGACCCTGTTCTCTGGGTTGCCGCCCGCTCACCGAAAGTGCTTCCGGAGGCGACATGCACACGCTCCGTACCCTTCCCCGCCGGCTGCTGGCCGGCTCCGGCGCGCTCCTGATCACCACCGCCCTCGCTGCCACCGGCATCCCGGTTCCGGCCGGTGCCGCGACCGGCACGGACACCGTCGGCTACGTCCGGCTGGCCCACCTCTCCCCCGACACCCCGGCCGTCGACGTCTACCTGGCCGCGCCGGACTCCGCGAAACCCAGGGTCTTCCCCGGGGTCGGCTACGGCGTGGTCTCCGACTACCTGGAGCTCGCACCCGGGCGGTACGCGGTGGCGATGCGCGAGGCCGGCGCCCCCGCCAGCGATCCCCCGGTGCTCACCACCGAGGTCGCGGTGGCCAGCGGTGACGCGTACACGGTGGCCGGTGTCGGTCGACACGCGGACCTGGGGCTGCGGGTGCTCAACGACGACCTCAGCGCCCCCACGCAGGGCCGCGCCAAGGTGCGCGTCGTGCAGGCTTCCGTGCGTACCCCGGTGCTGGACGTGGCCGCCGCCGACGGGCCGATGATCGCCGACGGCGTGCAGTTCGCGACCACGACCGCATATCAGCAGGTCGACCCGGGCAGTTGGCGGCTGCGCCTGACGGGTGCTGGCGGGCCGAGCACCGACGCCGAGGTGCGGCTCGTCGGCGGGGCGGTCTACTCACTGCTGGTGCTCGACGCGAAGCAGGGCGGGCTGACCGCCGAGCTGCGCCGCGACGCCGAGGGCGGCACCGTCGTTCCCGCCGGAGGGGTGGACACCGGCGCTGGGGGCACCGCCGGGACCGGCCTCGGGGCGTACCCCCTGGTGGCCGGCGGGGTGGCCGCGGCGGCCGTCGCGGTGGTCCTGCTGATGTGGCGCCGGCGGCGGCGCACCACCTGGTGACCGTCGGGCCCGACCCGTCGATCCGGCGGCACCGCGACCGCCGGGTGCCGCTGGTCGGGCTGGTCGCGGCGGGGGCGGCGGTCTGCCTGGCCGCCGGCACCGGGGTCGGGCTGGCCACCACCGGTCCGGCGCCCCCGGCCGCGACCTGGCACCCCGGCTGCACCGACGACTGCCCGTCGGTGGCCGCCGCGCCGACGCCACAGGGTCCACCCACGCGGGTACGCGTGCCGCGCATCGGCGTCGACTCCACGCTCACGGTGCTGGGCCTGGACCGCAGTGGTGCACTGATCCCGCCGACCGACTTCGACACCGCCGGCTGGTACGGCGGTGGCCCGGCCCCCGGCGACACCGGCCCCGCCGTGCTCGCCGGCCACCTGGACTCGCGGCGCGGCCCGGCGGTCTTCGCCCGGCTCGACGAACTGCGGCCCGGCGACCGGGTTGACGTGTGGCGCGGCGGGCAACGGCTGTCGTTCCGGGTGACCGGGTCGATTCGTGCGCGCAAGGACCAGTTCCCGACCGCCGCGGTCTACGGGCCGACGCCCGGCGCGGAGCTGCGGCTGGTCACCTGCGGAGGTGACTTCGACCGGCGCAGCAGGCACTACCGGGACAACATCGTGGTCTTCGCGGTGACCGAAGCGCCCGGTCCGGTGCTGCCGGACTCCGCAGCCGGCTGAGCGGCCAGCCCGGTCCCGCGACGCAGCCCGGGCCCCTCGACGGACGCCGGGCCCCTCGACGGACGCGGGCCCCCTCGACGGACGCCGGGCCCCCTCGACGGACGCCAGGCCCCCTCGACGGAGGCCGGGCTCTCGACGGAGGCCGGGCTCTCGACGCAGGGCCCTGGCCCCTCGACGGAGGCCGGGCCCCTCGACGGACGCCGGGCTCTCGACGCAGGTGCTGCTCGCAAGCCGGTCAGCCTCGGTGCCAACTGCACCCGATCCAGCCCCGACGTCAGGCCATCACCGCTTGATCGACTCGGGTTCAAGGAAACCGGGGTGTCCACCCCACCTGGATACCCCGACTTTCAGGATCCCGAGTCGATCAAGCGTTCAGCGTCGGTCAGCCCCGCCGCGAGGCAGGGCGGAGCGGGGCGGGGCGGATCAGAGGGGGCGGCGGCCGGCGAAGCCGCACTCGGCCCGGTGGTACCAGCGCACGTCGGAGTCGCCCTCCAGCCAGCACCAGAGCACAGCGCGGCCGGCGCGCTCGCCGGGGAAGTCGAGCAGCACCGGAGCGATGCCCTTGACCTGGATGTCGTGCTGGTGCAGCTCGTCGACGACGGCGTGCAGCCGGGCCTCCAGCCCCTTGACCTCGGCCAGACCGCCGAGCGCGCTGACGCCGTGGTCGGCCAGGTCGGCGCGCAGCTCGGCCAGGTCGGCCCGGACCCGGATCAACTCGTTGACGCGCGGCTGGAGGGTGGCCACCAGGTGCCGGGCCTGGGCAAGTGTGAACACCGCGCCAGTATGCGGCACGCCCGGCTCCCGGACGGGCCCGGAATGCTCAGTCGGCCTGTGCCGCCAGCTCGCGGGCACGATCGCGGGCAGCTTCCAGTGCGGCGAGCAGCGCGGCGCGTACGCCGTGCTTCTCCAACTCGCGGATCGCGGAGATGGTGGTGCCGGCCGGTGAGGTGACCGCCTCGCGCAGCTTGACCGGGTGCTCGCCCGAGTCGCGCAGCATCACCGCGGAACCGATCGCGGTCTGCACGATCAGCTCGTGGGCGACCTGCCGGGGCAGCCCGAGCAGGATCCCGGCGTCGATCATGGCCTCGACCAGTAGGTAGAAGTAGGCCGGGCCGGAGCCGGAGAGCGCGGTGACCGCGTCCTGCTGCGACTCGGGCACCCGGATCGTCTGGCCCAGGGGCTTGAACATCTCCTCGGCCAACGCCAGGTGGGCCCCGGTGGCGTACGCGCCGGCCGAAATCGCGGTCATCGCCTCGTCGACCAGGGCCGGGGTGTTGGTCATCACCCGGACCACGGGGGTGCCGTCGGGCAGCCGGCGGTTGAAGAAGCTGGTGGGCAGGCCGGCGCAGAGCGAGATGACGAGCTTGTCGGCCGGCACCTTGGGGCCGATCTCGTCGAGCAGCGCGGCGGCGTCCTGTGGCTTCACCGAGACCGCGAGCACCGCTGCCTCGTCCACCGCCGTGAGGTTGTCGACGACCCGTACGCCGTAGCGGGCGGTCAGCTCCTCGGCGCGGGCCGGTCTGCGGGCGGTTGCCAGCAGCCGGTCCACCGGCCATCCGGAGCGCAGCAGCCCGGAGAGCATCAGCTCACCGATCTTGCCCGCGCCGATCACCGCGACCGTGTGCACCCCGGCTGACATCTCGGCCGTACCCCTCTCGCATCGGGTCGCGGCGGACCCGCAAGCCTGCCGCGCCGCATCGGGTCGCGGCGCGACGAACCCGCAGGACCGCCGCGCCGCCTACCGTCGATCAGCTGCCGAAGAACACCTCAGCCTCGGCGTACCGCTCCAGCGGCACGGTCTTCAGCTCGCGGGTGGCCTCGGCCAGCGGCACCCGGACGATGTCGGTGCTCTGCATCGCGACCATCTTGCCCCAGTCGCCGTCGTTGACCGCGTCGATGGCCTGCAGGCCCAGGCGGGTGGCGAGCACCCGGTCGAAGGCGGTCGGGGTGCCACCGCGCTGGATGTGGCCCAGCACCACGGTGCGGGCCTCCTTGCCGGTCTTGGCCTCCAGCTGCTCGGCGAGCCACTGGCCGATGCCGCCGAGGCGGACGTGACCGAACGAGTCGAGCTCCTGGTTGGCGAGAACCATCTGGCCGTCCAGCGGCTGGGCGCCCTCGGCGACGACCACGATGGGGGCGTACTGGTGCTGGAAGCGCTTCTCGACGTAGCCGGCCACCTGGTCGACGTCGAACTGCCGCTCGGGCAGCAGGATCACGTTGGCGCCGCCGGCCAGACCGGCGTGCAGGGCGATCCAGCCGGCGTGCCGGCCCATCACCTCGACGACCAGGGTGCGGTGGTGGCTCTCCGCGGTGGTGTGCAGGCGGTCGATGGCCTCCATCGCGATGTTGACCGCGGTGTCGAAGCCGAAGGTGTAGTCGGTGGCGCCGAGGTCGTTGTCGATCGTCTTCGGGACGCCGACCACGTGCACGCCCAGCTCGTAGAGCTTGGTGGCCACGCCGAGGGTGTCCTCGCCGCCGATCGCGATGAGCGCGTCCACGCCCTGGGCGGCGAGGTTGTCCTTGATCCGCTCGACGCCGTTCTCGATCTTGAACGGGTTGGTCCGGGACGAGCCGAGGATGGTGCCGCCGCGGGGCAGGATGCCGCGGACGTCAGCGATGTCCAGGGGGCGGGACAGACCCTCCAGGGGGCCCTTCCAGCCGTCCCGGAAGCCCACGAACTCGTGACCGTACGTGGCGACACCCTTGCGGACCACCGCCCGGATGACCGCGTTGAGACCTGGGCAGTCGCCGCCGCCGGTGAGCACGCCGATACGCATGATCCGTCATCCTCCTGGAGCATCAGGTAAAGCCCGATATGCCCCAGGGTATGTGTCAGGTCAGACCATCGGCGCCGTTGCCGGCCCGGGGCGGGCCGTCACTGCGAACTGTAGTCGGCGTGCCGGTGCGACGACAGCGCGCCCCGGGGCGACGCGGCTCAGAAGGTCACCTCGTGGTTCTCCCCGGCGTTCGGCGGCTGGCCGGTGACCGCCGCCTTCGCGTAGCCGAAGAGATTGACCACGGTGCTGCTCGGCGAGGCCCAGTACTCGGCCGAGCTGGCGTGCACCTTGATCAACGTGAGACCGGGGGTGTCCAGCCCGTCGGGGAACCACGCCTTGAGCAGCGGGTTCCACAACTGCTCGGCCCGGGCCCGGTCGAACCCCTCGGTGGCGGTCCCGGAGATCGACACCCAGGCGTTGTGCTTCTGGTCGGAGAAGGCGACGTTGACCTCCGGGTTCACCCGGATCTGACGGATCTTGGCCGAGTCGGCGTGGGCGAAGAACCAGAGGTCGCCGTCGAACTCGGCCTCCTGGAGCCCCATCGGCCGGCTCACCTGTCGTCCGTCCAGGGCGATCGTGGTGAGCATGCAGATCCGTGCGGCCCGGGCCAGCTCGGTGACCCGGGCGCGGGCCTCGGCGGCGTTGGTCGGCTCGTTGCTCATGGCACTCTCCTCCGCTTCGGTTCGTCGAACCGATGCCCGGGACAGAACCGGTCAAACCTACGACGGTACGACCGGCGTTCAGCGGGTCGTCATCGCCCGCCAACGGGCCAGATTGTGCCGGGCGTCGACGAGAGCGTCATGCCGGGCCGCGTCCGCCTCGGGCAGGGTCGGCCGACCACGATCGTCCCAGAGCTGCCGCAACTCCTTGGTGTAGCGGGGGATCTCCCGGGGCAGCGCCGGCATCGCACCCCAGAGCTGCGCGAGCACCACGTGGTCGTACGCGGCGAACCAGGCCCACAGCTCCAACTGCTCGCCCGGCCGGTCCCGAATCGGTTCGACCAGGAAGTCGTACAGGTCGTCGCGGATGCGCTCGCGCGACCGCCAGGCCCGGTCCGCCGGGGAGGGCAGCTTGTCCAGCACGTTACGCCGGACCCAGGGCACGGCGCGGGAGTCGTCGAACTCGGTGGAGACCGCGTAGAACTCGCGGCCGTACTCGTCGACGACACCGATCGAGACGAGGTCGACGGTGGTGCCGTCCTCGATGAACTCGCAGTCGTAGAAGTAGCGGTAGACCATTCCGGCCATCCTCGCCCACCGCCGCGGGGCCGTCCCCGGCGGGGGTCCGCCCCGGCGCCGGCGGTCACGCGGGCGCCGGGGCCGGACCGGCAGCTCCGAAACGGGTACGCCGCAGCTCGCGACGGTCACGGAAGTGCTTCGAGGGGTGTACAGCAAGCGACCGGACCGTCATGATCTGATGTGTACCGCTACCGGACGCCGAATCGGTGTCAGTTCACCTTGTCAGGGCCATCAGGTTCACCCGGTGAGCGAGTTTGTGGTCCATGACCGGGGAGGGGTTGGGCCGTGGAGATGCGCCTGCCGGAGCCGGGTGACGCGCTCACGGGTGTCGAGATGTTCGCCGGGTTGGAGCCTGAGGTACGGCAGCGTGTCATCGCCGCCGCCGTCCCACGCACCTACCGCAAAGGCCAACTGCTCTTCGTGGAGAACGACCCCGGTGAGTCACTGATCGTGCTGCGCCGCGGCGCGGTGGCCGTCTTTCGGACCGCGCCCACCGGCGAGCGGGCCGTGCTGTCGGTGATCCGACCACCGGACGTGCTCGGCGAGGTTTCCCTGCTCGACGCGTCCACCCGGTCCGCCTCGGCGGAGGCCATTGAGGACTGCGCCGCGCTGGCGCTCTCCCGGGGCGCGTTCATGGAGCTGGTGCACTCCAACCCTCGCATCCTGGACGCGGTGATGCGCTCGCTGGGCGGGCTGATCCGCCGGCTCACCGAGCAGAACGCCGACCACGTCTTCCTCGACCTGCCCGGTCGGGTGGCCAAGACGCTGGTCCGGTTGGCCGGCGAGAGCCAGGCACCGATGATCACGATCGAGCTCAACCAGAGTCAGCTGGCCGAGATGGCCGGCGGTTCCCGGCAGAGCGTCAACCAGGCGATCGGCTCGTTCGCCAGCCGCGGCTGGCTGCGTACGGAGGGCCGCCGGATCGTGGTGACCGATGTGGCCGCGTTGCGCCGCCGCGCCGGCATGAACGACCGCTGACACCTCACGAGCAGCACGAAACGGCCGGGTCACCCGTGGGCGACCCGGCCGTTCGGCGTCATCGGCGTGGGGTCACACCCCGGAGCTGCCCGGCCCGGCCCACTTGTCCGGGCCCTTGCCGTCGCCACCCGGGCCGTGGGACTGCTCGCTGACGATCCCCTCGGCCTGCAGCGTGGCGAGCGTGGCCGCGTCGACGTCCACCGAGTCGCCTGCGGAGTGGCTGACCCCGTTGCCGTCGGTCCAGTCGCTCTCCAGCTTGACGTACACCATTGACCTGTCCCCTCTGGTCCCTGATCGATATCTGGCCGCCTGAATCTAGTCGCTCGGCACCCTCGGTGACTGTCCACAAGCCAACAGGCCGGTACCTGACAGCGGCCGACGGGGGCGATAATTCCGGTCAGGGGACGCGCCATCGGCGTCGACCCGTTGACCTCTGGGGGGATGTCATCGCCGCGCAGTGTGGACGCTGTGGACGCACGGCCGCCGACGGGGACCGCTTCTGCGGCGGCTGCGGCTCCGAGCTGGGCGCGGTGTGCCCGCACTGCCTGCGCCCTCTCGCCTCGGACGTCACGTTCTGCACGTCGTGCGGGTCACCCCGACCGGGCGCGGACCGACCGGCCGCGGTCACCCCGCAGGAGGACCGCCGCCGGGTGAGCGTGCTCTTCGTGGACCTGATCGACTTCACGCCGTACGTCGAACGCGCCGACCCGGAGCAGGTCCGTGGGATGCAGACCGGGTTCTTCTCCGCCGCCCGTCGGGTGGTCGGTCAGTACGGCGGGGTGGTGGAGAAGTACATCGGGGACGCGGTGATGGCACTCTTCGGTGCCCCGATCGCCACCGAGACCGACGCGCTGCGCTGCGTACGGGCCGGTCTGGAGCTGCAACGGGTGCTCACCCGGTTCGCGCCGACCGGCAGCACCGAGTTGCGGTTCCGGGTCGGGGTGGCCACCGGCGAGGCGCTTGTCGACGTGGCCGCCGCGCGCGACGGCGGGCAGGCCATCGTGGCAGGCGACGTGGTGAACACCGCCTCCCGGATGCAGTCGGTCGCGCCACCCGGAGGGGTGCTGGTCTGTGGCACCACCCACGCGCTCACCAAGGACGCGATCCGCTACGAGGAGCAGCCCCCGGTCACCCTGCGCGGGCGGTCGTCGCCGACCGAGGTGTGGCTCGCCCTGTCCCCGCTGCGTCGCCAGCCCACCGACCGGGAGCCGGACACCACACCGCTGGTCGACCGGGAACACGAGCTGGGGATGCTCGTCAACGCCCTGCACCGGTCGCTGCGCGACCGGCGACCGCAGGTGGTCACCATCTTCGGCCGGGCCGGCATCGGCAAGAGCCGGCTGCTGCGGGAGCTCTACCGGCACACCGGCCGGCTGGTCGACGAGCCGCTGACCTGGCGCACCGGGCGCTGCCCGCCGTTCGGGGAGAACGTCACCTTCGCGGCGCTCGCCGACATCGTGAAGTCCGAGGCCGGCATCCTCGACACCGACCCCGCGGCCAGCGCCGCGCAGCGGTTGGCCGCCGCCGTGGGCGAGCTGGTCGGCCCGGGCGAACGGGACCGGGTGGTGGACGCGCTGCGCCCGCTGGTCGGGCTACCCGGCACGCCGCTGCCGGCCGAGGAGGCGGAGTCGGCGTGGCGTCGCTTCCTGCTGGCACTGGCCACCCGGCGTCCCACAGTGCTGGTCTTCGAGGACCTGCACTGGGCCGACGACGCGATGCTGCGTTTCGTGGAGCTGCTCGGGGCCGCGGCCCGCGACGTGCCGTTGCTGCTGCTCTGCACCGCCCGCCCGGAGCTGGTCGACCGGGACCCGAGCTGGGCCGGGACGATCACCGGCTCGGTGACCATCACCCTGCCGCCACTGCGCGACACCGGCATCGCCGCCCTGTACGCGCACCTGTTCGGCCAGGCGGCGTTCTCCGCCGACATGCTGAGCCCGCTGATCGAGGTGGCCGGCGGCAACCCGCTCTACGCGCACGAGTACGTCCGGATGCTGATCGAGCAGGGGGCGCTGCGCCAGTCGGGGCGGGGGTGGTCGCTGGACAAGCAGCTTGAGCTGACCATGCCGGAGAGCGTGCACGCGGTGATCGCCAACCGGGTGGACCTGCTGGACGCCAAGGACCGCGCGGTGCTGCTGGCCGCGTCGGTGGTCGGGGTGCAGTTCTGGCCCGGCGCGGTCGCCGCCGCACTCGGGCAGCAGGTCGAGTCGGTCGAGCGTTCGCTGCGCCGACTCGAACAGCGCGACTTCGTGCACGAGCAGGCTGCGTCGACGATGGCCGGGCAGGCGGAGTTCCGGTTCCGCCACGTGCTGGTCCGCGACGTCTGCTACCAGCGGTTGCCGCGTACCGAGCGGGTGGCCCGGCACGAGCGGGCCGCCGACTGGCTCGATGCGCTGTCGCACTCCCGCGACACCGACCTGGCCGAGGTGCTCGCCCACCACCGCTGGGCGGCGCACGAGATCGCCCGCTCGCTGAGCATGCAGGTGCGGCGCTACGCCGGGCCGGCGCGGCAGGCACTGCACCGGGCGGCCCGGCGGGCGTACGCGCTGCACGGGTTGGACGCGGCGGCCAGCCACGCGGGCCGGGCACTCGGCCTGGCCGACGACAGCGACCCGGTGGGTCGACTCCAGCTGGAGCTGCTGAGCACGGAGATCTCGTTCTACCGGGACGGCAACGCGTTCCTCTCCGGCGGCGGCGCGGAGCAGGTGCACACGCTCGCCGACCGGCTGCTGTCGCACGGCGACGACGCCTGTGCCGCCCGGGCGTGGACGCTGCTCGGCCAGGCCGCCTGGCTGCGGGCCGACCGCGGCGACGCGTTGGCCTGCCTGGACCGCGCGGTGCAGTTGTTCGAGCCACTACCGGACACCCCGCAGAAGGCGGACGCGTACGCCGAGGTGGGCCGGCTGCACATGCTCAACTACGAGCGGGACGCGGCCGTGGCAGCGGCGGACACGGCGGCGGAGATCGCCGAGCGGTTGGGCCTGGCCGAGACCCGCACCAACGCCCGGATCACCGCGGCCACCGCCCGCTACCAGTCCGGGGACCGGGTCGGGCTGGACGAGCTGCACGCGATCGTCGAGTTCGCCCGGGCCGGTCAACTGCTGGCGCTGCCCCGGGCCACCCAGAACCTCGCCTGGGCGATCCGGGAGGAGGGCGACTGGCTGCGGTCCGACGCCCTGCTCTCGGCCGCGCCGGCGCGGACCGCCAGCGGTCAGACCCTGACCACCAGCTACTCGGCGGAGGCGATGCGCGCCTGGTTCGACGGCGACTTCGGCCGGCTCCTCGCGGCGGCGGAGGCATTCGTGGACACGCCCACCGGGAGTTGGGACATGCAGGTGCGCGGGTTGCGCTGCTGTCTGCTGGTGCTGCGCGACGACGAGGATCCGGACGACCTGACCGCCGCGTTGGACACCGCGCGGCGCAGCGGGTTCCACCGGCTGCTCTGGACGATGCTGAGCATGGCCGCGTTGTGTCGGGCGTTGCAGGGGCGCGACGACGAGGCGGCGGAGCTGATCGAGGAGCTGGACGGGCGTTGGTCGGCGGTGCCGGCCCTGGCCAGCGGCGAGTGGATCGCCGCGGCCGCGTACGCCGCTGCCCTGAGCGGTCGGAGCGCGGCGGTGCGGGTCCGCACAATGCTGGACCGCGTCGGGCACCGCACGCCCTGGTCGGAGGCGGCGTTGCGGACCGTGACGGCGGCCCTGGCCGCGGCGGACGGCGACCACCGACGTTCCGCCGAGCTGCACCTGGCCGCAGCCGAGACCTACGGGCGGATCCCGGACGTCAGCGACCGCGTGTTGGCGCTTGCGCTCGCGGCGGCGGAGCTGACCCGCGCCGGCGACCCGGCCGGTGCACGGACGATCCGCGCGGAGGTACGCACCTTCGCGTTGCGCAACGACGCCCCCGGCCTGCTCGCCCTGGCCGGTCGGCCGATCAGCCCGACCGGGCCGGCGGTCGCGTGTTGAGCCGTGTCAGGCGGCGACCGGCGTCTTGAGTTTCTGGGCGTAGACGTCGACGTACTCGCGGCCGGAGAGCTCCATCAACTCGTACATGATCTCGTCGGTGACCGCGCGCTCGACGAACCGGTCGCCGGCCAGCCCGGCGTAGCGGGAGAAGTCCAGTGGCGCCCCGAAGCGGATCTTCACCCGGTCGATCCTGGGGATGAGCTTGCCGGGCGGCTGGATCTCGTCGGCGTTGAGCATCGCCACCGGCACCACCACCGCGCCGCTCTCCAGGGCGAGCCGGGCCACCCCGGTCTTGCCCCGGTAGAGCCGCCCGTCCGGCGAGCGGGTGCCCTCCGGGTAGATGCCGGCCACTCCCCCGGCACGCAGCACCTGCAACTGGGTGTCCAGTGCGGCGCGGGCGGCGCGGCCACCCGAGCGGTCCACCGGGATCGTGCCGGTGCCCACGAAGAACAGCTTGGTCAACCAGCCCTTGGCCCCCTTGCCGGTGAAGTACTCGGCCTTGGCCACGAAGGTGACCTTCCGCGGGATGATCAACGGCGTGAAGATCGAGTCGGAGAAGGAGAGGTGGTTGCTGGCCAGGATCACCGGACCGGTCGCCGGCACGTGGTGCAGACCCTCCACCTGCGGGCGGAAGATCAGCTTGAGCAGCGGACCGAGGATGACGTACTTCAGCAGCCAGTAGAACACCGGCGTCCTTTCCGTGGTGTGCCCGCGACAGCACCATGCCCGGGAGCGTGCCGACGAGCCTACGAACCCCGCGCTCGCCCCACAACGGACGAAGCGCCGATTCGACGCATCGACCGCACCCCTCCGGTCCTCGATCGTTCGTAGGCGAACAGGCGTCGGTCGCGTGAATTCCAACGATCACCGAGATCGCACTTGTCGCGCAAGAACGGACAAAGGAGCCCCGCTGTGACCTGCGGCAGCAGCCGTGACTTTGGAAGACGCGACACAACGCACTCCCGGAACCATGCCCTGACGTGTCACGATTCAGAGCACGGCGTGCCGTCGGGCGTCGAAGGGCAGGGGTGGCCGCGCCGGAAGGCGCGTTAAGGGGGATGTCCGGGTGTCAGCGGGTGGGGCCCGCCGGGGACGGCGGGACAACGGGCTCGACGCGAACGAGTACGCCGTCGTCGGCGACGTCGATCCGCGCGTCGGTGAGCACCTGCTCGACGTGCTGGCCGCCGGCGGGATCGCCGCCTACCTGCAGCCCTCCGCCGACCTCAACCCGGTCACCCGCACCACCACCGTTCCGGCCCGGCCGGTCGACCGGCTCTACGTCGACCGTTCGCACCTGACCACCGCACGGGACTACCTGACCCAGCTTGCCGACGAGACCGCTCCGGAGCAGCCGCCAGCCCGCGACGAACCGGACATCGACGCCGAGTGGGCGCGCATCGTCGCCGGCTTCCACACCACCCCGACCACTGACGAGCACCCGTGGCCGGCCTCGGAGAACGTGGACGAACGGGACGCCCGGGACGAGTCGACCGCTGGCCCGCTGGCCCGCTCCGGAGCCGACGAGCCCGGTCCGACCGCCACCGACGTGCGCCGGCTGCCGTCCGCGACCGACATCTCGGGGATCTCGGTCGGGCGCGGCACCCGGCCGGACGAGCCGTCACTCCTGGACGGGCTGGACACCTTCGGCACCGACCTGCCCGACGACGAGGACGACGACGAGGGTTACCACCCGCCCCCGCCGCCGCCGCTGCCCCAGGTCAGCAAGTACGCGGTCATCGGCGTGCTCGGGGTGGTCGTCGGGTTCGTGCTCTTCCTCTTCCCCTGGCTGCTTCCGATCGACAGGTCGGCGGTCACCCTGTTCGGGTTCACCGGCATCCTGGCCGGTTTCGTCACGCTGATCTGGCGGCTGCGCCCCGGCGACGAGGACGAGGACGACCCGGACAACGGCGCCGTCGTCTGACCTCCGGCCCGCATCCCGGGACAGCACCGGCCCGCCGACGCCGTAACAGTGGTGTAACTTACTGTCAGTAGGAATACCGCTGTACGTCACTTCCCCCGCTGACTGACCGGTTTTCCCTTGCTCGCGGCGGTCAGTCTCTGCTGATCGGAATGCCCGAGATGCGACAGAGTTCCCTCGTGGTGGTGGCCAACCGCCTCCCCATCGACGACAGCCAGGCCCCGGACGGGGCCTGCGAGTGGCGACGCAGTCCGGGTGGGCTGGTCAGCGCGCTGCACCCACTTCTGCGGCACACCCCGGCGACCTGGGTGGGCTGGGCCGGCGGCACCGGCCCGGCCCCCGCGCTGCCGGACGTGGACGGCGTCCGGATGCACACCGTCGCGCTCAGCCCGGAGGACCTGCGCGACCACTACGAAGGGTTCGCCAACGCCACCCTCTGGCCGCTCTACCACGACGCCGTGGAGCAGCCGCAGCATCACCGTCGCTGGTGGGAGGCGTACCAGCGGGTCAACCAGCGCTTCGCCGAGGCGACCGCCGAGGTGGCGGAGCCGGGCGGGGTGGTCTGGGTGCAGGATTACCACCTGCAACTGGTCCCGGGCCTGCTCCGCGCGTTCCGCCCCGACCTGCGCATCGGGTTCTTCCTGCACGTGCCGTTCCCGCCGCCGGAGCTGTTCATGCAGCTGCCCCGCCGAGCCGAGTTGCTGCGCGGCATGCTCGGCGCCGACCTGGTCGGCTTTCAGCGCGTGCAGGCGGCGCACAACTTCGCCCAGCTGGTGACCAGGGTGCTGGAGTTGCCGGCCACCGACCGACGGATCGGCGTCGACGACCGGGTCGTCCGCATCGGCGCGTTCCCGGTCTCCATCGACACCGCCGAGATGGGGGCGCTCGCCGCCCGCCCCGACGTGGCCGCCCGGGCCCGCCGGCTCCGGCAGGATCTCGGCGACCCGCGGCAGGTCATCCTCAGCGTGGACCGGATGGACTACACCAAGGGCATCGAGCAGCGCCTCAAGGCGTACAGCGAACTGCTCGCCACCGGCGACGTCAAGGTCCGCGACACGGTGCTCGTGCAGGTCGCGATGCCGAGCCGGGAACGCGTCGGCCAGTACCAGATCCTGCGTGAGCGCATCGAGCGCGAGGTGGGCCGGATCAACGGCGAGTTCGGCCGGGTCGGCGAGCCGGCGATCCACTACCTCACCCAGCCCTTCGACCGGGCCGAGCTGGCCGCGCTCTACCGGGTGGCCGACGTGATGGCGGTGACCCCGCTGCGCGACGGGATGAACCTGGTCGCCAAGGAGTACGTGGCCGCCCGTGTGGACGACACCGGCGCGCTGCTGCTCAGCGAGTTCGCCGGCACCGCCGCTGAGCTGTCCCAGGCGTACCTGGTCAACCCGCACGACCTGGAAGGGCTCAAGCAGGGTCTGCGCGCGGCGCTGCGGGCCAGCCCGGCCGACGTCACCCAACGGATGAGGGCCATGCGCGCCCACCTGCACGAGCACGACATCCGGGCGTGGGCCCGCTCCTACCTCCGGGCCCTGGACGAGGGCGGCGCCCTGGTCGGTCGCCTGTCCAGCACCGACACCAACCCCGACGGCGTGGCTCGGGTGCCGCGACCCGCCACCGCCCCGACCGCCAGCCCGGCCACCCACCAGGCCGGCGGCTGACCGACGGGGCCGGCGGGCCGCACCGGCGCCCGGGGGCTCAGTGTGCCGCCGCGGGCTCCTTCTCCAGCCAGTCCAGAATCGCGTCGATCGGCTCCGCCCACCGCGCGTCCAGCATCAGGTCGTGGCCCATCCCGGGGAAGAGCAGCGGGGCCGAACCGTACCGGCGGGCCACCCGGGTCAACGTCGACGCCGGCACCACCCGGTCGTCCGGGCTGCCCAGCACCAGCACCGGAGGCGAGCCCACGGCCGGCTCGGCCTGCGGCTCGCCCAGCAGCGCCCACTGCGCCCGGCGGCCCGCCCGACCGAGTCGTCCGACGTGCCGTCGGGCCTCCTCCTCGGGCAGTTCACGGCTGAACAACTGCGCGCGGTTGAGCCGCAGCGGTCCGCCGAACACCGCCGGCAGCGTGCCCGCCGGGTTCCGGCGCAGCGCCGCACCCAGCACTCCCCAACCGCCGAAGACGGGTGCCACCAGCACCGCGCCCCGCGCAGGGTAGCGGGCCAACGCGTGGGCCACCACCAGCGCCCCGGCGCCGTGCCCCACCAGCACCGCCTGCCGCGGCAGGCTCGCGGCCACCTGGACCACATCATGGGCGTACGCCCGCAGCGTTGCCTCCGGGGCCGGCTCGCTGCCACCGTGCCCCCGCAGGCTCACCGCGTACGCCGGGAAGCCCCGCGACGCGGCGTGACCCAACCAGTGCTCGGCGAACGCCCACGCGCCGTGCCCGAACCCGGGTACGAAGAGCAGCGGCGGGCGCCCCTCCTCCAGCTCGGGAAGGGCGCTGAGCACCTCCCGCCGCGCCGGCCGGACCGGACGCGACCACTCCCGGCCTCGCATGATCCGCAGCTCAGTCACTGGTCTGCCTTTCGTCCGCGACCGGGGGATCTCACTTGCCCTCCAGGTCGTGCAGGGCGCGCTGGATGGCGCGCAGGTAGTCGGCGTGACCGACCTCGAACCAGTGCCGGCTGCTCTCCTTGACCTGCCCGGAGTAGCGCTCACCGGCCCGGTCACGCACCCGAGACGCGAACGCGGCGGCCCGCTCCGGCCGATCTCGGCGAGCCCGCAGCAGGCGGGCGAAGAGCACCGTCTGCCAGTGCGACAGGGTGAACAACCCGGAGTCCGGCTGCAACAGGCCGGCGACCGCCAGCGTCGGGTGCCCCGGGGTGAACGCGTTGAGCCACAGCGTGGGCCGACCCGCGCCCGCGCTGTCGCCGAACACCGAGGCGTCGAGGAACTCGAAGCGCGGCAGGTAGCCGGTGGCGAAGATGACCACCTCGGGGTCGATCTGGCGGCCGTCGGCCAGCTCCACGGCGTACGGGTGGAACCGGGCGATGTCCGGCACCGGGCCGATCGCGCCATGGCCCACGTAGTAGACGAGCTGGCTGTTCGCGATGGGGTGCGTCTCGTACACCCGGTGGTCGGGTTTGGGCAGGCCGAAGCGGGTCAGGTCGCCGACGGTCAGGCGCAGCGTCCAGTGGTAGAGCCACTGCCGCACCCGCAGCGGCACGCGCAGCGCCAGCAGGGTGTCGTTCACCTGGTCGGCGGGGCGGCCGAGCACGTACTTCGGCGCGTACCAGTAGCCGCGCCGGGTGGAGTGCCAGCAGCGCGACGCCTGCTGGGCGGCCTCGACGGCGATGTCGCAGCCGGTGTTGCCGGCACCGACCACCAGCACCCGCTTGCCGCGCAGCTGCGCCGGGTCCTTGTAGGACGAGGCGTGCATGATCTCGCCGCGGAACTCCTCCAGCCCCTCGTAGCGGGGCAGCTTCGGCGACCAGTTGTGGCCGTTGGCGATCACCACTGCGGCGTATCGGGAGGTGCGCTCCGGGCCGTACCCGCCGGTGGAGCGGGTGGTGACGTCCCACCGGTCCCCCTCGGCGGGCTCGACCCGGATCACCTCGGTGCCGAACCAGATGTGCGAGCGCAGGTCGAAGTGGTCGGCGTACCGCTCGAAGTACGACAGCAGCTGACTGTGGTGCGGGTAGTCCGGCCAGGAGTCCGGCATCGGGAAGTCGGGGAACTGGGTGAACGGCTTCGACGACAGCAGGTGGGTGCTGGCGTACACCGGGCTGCGGTCGTGTCGCCAGTTCCAGGCGCCGCCGACGCCGGTCTCCCGCTCGTAGCAGTCGACGCCGAAGTCGTGCTCGCGCAGGTTCTTGATGGCCGTCAGGCCGCTGGCCCCGGCCCCGATGACGCAGACCGTGTCGCCCCGGTCGGAGACCGGGCGACCGTCGCTGCTCAGCGCGGACGGGATCGCTTCGGGGTCGGGCCGGCCGTGGTCGGTGGAGGTGGACACCGAAACATCTCCTTTTGGTACGGCAGGCGTGCCGGTCGCCGCGAAATCCTCTCCACAACGGAGCCGGATGTCCAGCCCTGACGCGGAAGCGTCGACGGTCGAACCGGCGTCGGGGGTCAGTCGGCGTCGGGCAGCAGCAGGTCGACCAGCACAGGGAAGTGGTCACTGGCCCGGCGGGTCTGCGGGGTGTCCACCACGTCGTAGTCGACCACGGTGATCCGCGGGTCGACGAAGAGGGCGTCGATGCGTCGGCGCGGCTCGGCGCAGGAGTAGGTGAGCCGGTCCGCCCGGTCGGCTGCCACCGCGGCGTCGGTCAACCCGCGCGACACGGTCGCCCACGCCGGCCCGTCCGGGCCCTCGTTGAGGTCCGCCCCGGCCAGCACCGGGCTGGTCGCCTCGTCCAGCCCACGCTTGAACTCGGCGGCCTGGGCCGGACGCTCACCCAGGTCGGTGGACAGGTGCGAGCCGGCGAGGGTGAACCGGGCGTCGCCGACCCGGCATTCGGCGTACGCGGCGCCGCGCAGGTGCCGGCCGGGGGTCAGCGGGAAGCGCTGGCACCGGGTGGCCCGCACCTGGACCCGCAGACTGGTCAACAGCAGGTTGCCCAGCGCAGGCAGGCCGCCGGCGGCCACCACCAGGCCGAACGACTCGGCCAGCGTGGCGGACTTCTGCCGCCACCGGAACCGGCGCGGCCCCTCCTGCACGATCACCACGTCCGGCCGCGCGGCCCGGACCACGGCCGCCAGCGCGGCGGTGTCGTCGCGCTGGCTGTGGATGTTGTACGACACGACCCGCAGCGGTACGCCCATCCCGGACCGCCTCAGATCCGGCGGGCCAGGTCGGCGGCACCGATCACGCCGGCGCTGTTGCCCAGCTCCGCGGGGAGCACCTCGGCCACCGGCAGGCGACCACGCTGGGCGAGCGCGTCGAGGTACGAACGGCGGGTCGGGCCGAGCAGCAGGTCACCGGCGTCGATCACACCGCCGCCCACCACCAGGGTCTGCGGGTCGAGGATCTGCGCCATGTCGGCGAGGCTGGTGCCCAGCCACCGGCCGATCTGGGCGAACGCCTCGGCGGAGATCGGGTCACCGCCCTGCGCGGCGGCGGTCACCATCGGGCCGGTGATCGCCTCGGCCTCGCCGCCGGCCAGGTCGAGCAGCGCGGTGGCCCGGTTGGGCTCCTGGCGAGCGCCGGCCCGGGCGAAACGTACGAGGGCGCTGCCGCTGGCGTACTGCTCGATGCAGCCCAGCCGGCCGCAGCCGCACTGGTGGCCGTCCGGAACGGCCAGCATGTGGCCCAGCTCCGCGGCGATGCCGTGCGCGCCGCGCATCAGCTCGCCGCCGAGGACGATGCCGCCGCCGACGCCGGTGCCGATGGTGAACATGATCATGGAGTCGTCGGCGTCGCGGGCGGCGCCGTGCCGGAACTCGGCCCAGGCGGCCACGTTTCCGTCGTTCTCCACGATCACCGGCAGACCGACGGCCTTGCTGACGTACTCGCGTAGCGGTTCGTCGCGCCAGGCGAGGTTCGGGGCGAAGAGCACTGTCGAGCGGCTGGCGTCGATCCAGCCGGCCGCGCCGATGCCGACGGCCTCGATCGTCCGCCCGGCTGCCAGCTCGCCGACCAGCTCGATGATGACGTCGCGGGTCTTGCCGACGTCATCGGCGGGAGTGTCCCGTCGGGTCTGCACGAGGACCGTGCCGGTGTCGTCCACGACACCGCCGGCCACCTTCGTGCCACCGACGTCGACTCCGATGGTCAGCGTCACCGCTGCCGCCCCCCTCTGCTGTGCCGTCCGGCCCGTGTCCGGCGGCATGCCGGTCCGGGTCGGAAATGTCCCGCGCTCAGGCGCCGTCGCCCGATGCTTCCGCGTCGGTGTCGTCGGGCACCCGCGAGGCGGGCACCACGGGACGGGTGGTCGGTGCCGGTACGGTCGCCGACCCGGCCTCGTCGACGGGTGGTGCGGCGGCCGGGGCGAGTGGGTCCGCCGTCCGGGTGGCGACCGACCAGACATCCCGCTCCGGCGCCGGCTGAGAATCATGCCCGGTGCGGGTGGCATCGCGCCACACGTGGTTGTCACCGGCCGCGGCGGGCGGCTCGTCCGGGGCCGGCTGCGGGAGCACACCGTCGGTGGTCGCGGCCGGTGCCGGCGCGGTCCGGGCGGGTGGCTGGGAGGGTGGGTCGGAGGGGCTCGTCGGGGGCGGCTCCGCCGGGGAGAACGCGCGGAGCAGGCTGGCGACGCCCGCCGCCAGGTCTCCGGCGCCGGTCGCGAGACGTTCGGCGAATTCCGGACTCGGGTCGCGCAACGCGGCGATGCCCCGACAGACCGGGCAGACGCAGCATTCGGCCGATCCGGTGGCGAAAGCACCTCCGGGGCCGGGACGCCCGTCCGGGCCGGCACTGTGACCGAGGACACCGGACAGCACCCCGCCCAGCGAGCCGAACGCGCCGCTCGCCGAGCCCGCGGAGGCCAGTCGCGCCCCCGCGAGCAGGGTGGCGACCAGCCGCTCCGCCTCTTCCCGGGCCGAACCCGGATCCGTTCCGCCCACCCTCGGCTCCTCTACCGTGCCACCGGACGCGTCACTGCGCCGCACCGGATGCTTCTACCCGGCGCTTGAGCTGCTTCAACGCGGTGTCCATGATCATCTTTTCGGCTTTGCGGCGAAACATCCCGAGCATTCCCACCGACAGGTCGACCTCCAGCGTGTAGGTCACCGTGGTGCTGCCGTCCGGGTTGCCCACCAGGTCGTACGACCCGCGCTGGCTCTTCTGCATCTTCGAGGGCGCGACGAGGTGCCACTCGATGCGGGACAGGTCCTCGGCGTAGGAGTAGGCGAGCACGTACTCGTCGGCCATCACCCCGGCGTCGATGGTGAAGCGCACCTGGCTGGCGTAGCCGTCCTCGTACTCCTCGACGACCTCGACGCGACGCACCGCGTCGGTCCACTCCGGGTAACGCGCGAAGTCGCAGATGACCGCCGCCACCCGGTCCGGTGCGGCGCCGACGATGATCGACTGGGTGGAGGAGTCCGCCATGGGGGGAGGCTACCCGGCGGGTAGCGCCCCCGTGCCGCGCCGCCCCCGTCGGCAGGTCCCGAGGACCGCAGGGGGCCGGAACAGCCCCGGGCGTTGGCGGTGTGCCGGTGTTCACCAGGTAGGTTTCGACACAGCCGGCACCCGCGGGTGGCGGCTGGCCCGACCAGTGCGAGCACGAAGGAGTGCAGGTGCGCGAGTTCTCCGTCCCGCCGATCGTCACCGTTGGCGACGCGGCCAACCTCACCGATCCGGTGTGGGACAACGCCGAGGCCGCGCCCGACACCGTCCAGTTCGCCCGCCCCACCGCGAGCGCCGAGGGCGCCGTCACCGCCTGGACCGAGGTGACCTGCCTCCAGTTCCGGGACGAGGTGGCCGCCGTCGCCCGCGGGCTCATCGCCGCCGGCATCGAGCCCGGTGTCCGGGTCGGCCTGATGAGCCGCACCCGCTACGAGTGGACGCTGCTCGACTACGCCATCTGGACCGTCGGCGCGGTCACCGTGCCGATCTACGAGACCTCCAGCGCCGAGCAGGCCGCGTGGATCCTCGAGGACTCCAACGCGGTCGCCGTCGTGGTGGAGACCGAGGCGCACGCGGCCCTGGTCGCCGGCGTCCGGCACCGGCTGCCCGAGCTGAGCCACGTCTGGCAGATCGACCAGGGCGGGGTCGACGAGCTGGTCACCAGCGGTGCCAGCGTCGAACTGGCCGAGGTCGAGCGGCGGCGCAAGGCCGTCGAGGCCAGCGACCTCGCCACGATCATCTACACCAGCGGCACCACCGGCCGACCCAAGGGTTGCGTGCTCACCCACCGCAACATGTACGCCGACATCGCCAACGCGATCCCGGTGCTGCCGAACCTGTTCAACCCCGGCGCGAGCACCCTGCTCTTCCTTCCGCTGGCGCACGCCTTCGCCCGGCTGATCCAGATCGGCGTCGTGCAGGCCCGGGCCACCATGGCGCACTGCGCCGACACCAAGAACCTGGTCGCCGAGCTGCAGGAGTTCCGGCCGACCTTCGTGCTCTCCGTGCCCCGGGTGTTCGAGAAGGTCTACAACGCGGCCAAGCAGAAGGCCGAATCGGACGGCAAGGGGCGCATCTTCGCCCGCGCCGAGCAGGTCGCCATCTCGTACAGCGAGGCTCTGGAGACCCCGGGCGGACCGGGCCTGGCCCTGCGCGCCCAGCACGTGGTCTTCGACCGGCTGGTCTACCGCAAGCTGCGCGCCGCGCTCGGCGGCCGGTGCCGGGACGCGATCTCCGGCGGCGCGCCGCTCGGCGCCCGACTCGGTCACTTCTTCCGCGGCATCGGCGTGACGATCCTGGAGGGCTACGGCCTCACCGAGACGTCGCCCGCCGCCGCGGCGAACCTGCCGGACGGCACCCGGATCGGCACCGTCGGCCGTCCGCTGCCCGGCGTGACCATCCGCATCGAGGACGACGGCGAGATCCTGATATCCGGCGAGTTGATCTTCCAGGGCTACTGGGGCAACGAGACGGCAACCGCCGAGGCGATCAGCGGCGACGGGTGGTTCCGCACCGGCGACCTGGGCCACCTGGACGCCGACGGTTACCTCACCATCACCGGCCGCAAGAAGGAGCTGATCGTCACCGCCGGCGGCAAGAACGTCGCCCCGGCGGTGCTGGAGGACCTGGTCCGGGCGCACCCGTTGATCAGCCAGTGTGTCGTGGTCGGTGACAGCAAGCCGTTCATCGCGGCACTGGTCACCGTCGACGAGGAGGCGCTGCCGGCCTGGCTGGAGAGCGCCGGGATGCCCGCCGACACCACAGTCGAGCAGCTGCGCGAGCACGAGGGCCTGCGTCAGGAGATCCAGAGCGCGATCGACACGGCGAACCAGGCCGTCTCCAAGGCCGAGGCGATCAAGGTGTTCCGGGTCCTGCCCCGCGACTTCACCGAGGCGACCGGCGAACTGACCCCGTCGCTCAAGGTCAAACGCCAGGTTGTCCACAAGACGTACGCGGCGGAGATCGCCGATATCTACCGAGGCTGACTACCATCCGTCACGTGCCCGCATCCACAGCAACCGCACCGCACCCGCATCCCCTCGCCGCGGCCGCCCGCCTGGTGATGCTGGCGCTGATCGCCGTCCTGACCCTGTTCGCCACCCGTGACGTCGGCCAGCTGTGGTGGATCGCGTTGCTGGCGGTGGCCGGGCTGCCGTCCCTGCTCGCCCCGCAACACCGGCTGATCGCGCCGCTGAGCCGGGTGGCGGAGGTGGTGGTGCTGGGCCTCGCCGCGAGTCACGTGGCGGCGGTCGCGTCCATCGGTGGCACCGTCGACGGCCTCGGAGCCTCGGCGGTACTCCCCTACCTGGCGGTCCCGGTGACCGTCACCGCGCTGCGCCGCCGCTTCTCCGAGGGCACCGCCCTGCTCGCGGTCACCGCCGCCACCCTGCTGGTCAGCGGCGCGCTGACCCAGGTCGACGGAGGGCCCCAGCTCGGCCAGCTCGGTTACCTCGCGGTCTGCGCGCAGTGGCTCATCCTGGCGGCGCTGGGGCTCTACGCCGCCGGCACCCTGCACCGGGTGATGGCCGTTCGCAACGAGGGCAAACCCCAGCCGTACGCCGAGGCCACGCGACTGCTGACCCAGCTGCGGACGGTCGCCCGGCAACTGCCCGGGGCAACCCTGGATCCGGGCGGCATCTCCGAGCACCTGCTGGAGGAGTTGCGCACGGTGGCCCGGGCCGACCGGGGCGCGGTGCTGTCGGCCAGTGGCGGCGGCCGGCTCGTGGTGCTCGCCCAGGCCGGCGTCGACCGGGTGGACTGGGAGACGACACTCGACGCGGACTCGGCCATCGCCGACGCCTGGGCCAGCCAGCAGGCCACGACGGCCGCGCGCTCGCAGTCCCGCTCGCACCGTGGCGGCGACGTGTCCGCGCTGATCGTTCCGCTGGTCGCCGGGGTACGCACGGTGGGGCTGGTGGTGCTGGAGGCGGACGCCGCGCACGCGTACCCGCCGCCGGTGGTGTCCCGGGTGACCGCGCTGACCCGCCCGGCCGCGCTGCGGCTGGAGGCGGCGCTGCTCTTCGACGAGGTGCGTTCGCTGGCCACCAACGAGGAGCGGCAGCGGCTGGCCCGGGAGATCCACGACGGGGTGGCGCAGGAGCTGGTGATGGTCGGCTACGGCATCGACAACGCCCTGGCCACCGTCTTCGACGACGCCGACGAGACCGCCGAGGCCCTGCGTACGCTGCGCGCCGAGGTGACCCGGGTGATCCAGGAGCTGCGGCTGAGCCTCTTCGAGCTGCGCAGCGAGGTGGACCGGCAGGGCGGGCTGGCCGCGGCGATCGCCGAGTACGCGCGCACCGTCGGCGCGTCCGGCGGGCTGCGGGTGCACCTCTCGCTGGACGAGTCCACCGCGCGGCTGCCGGCCGCCACCGAGGCCGAGTTGCTGCGCATCGCCCAGGAGGCGGTGACCAACGCCCGCAAGCACGCCGGAGCCTCGAATCTGTGGGTCACGTGTGAGGTCGACCCGCCGTATGCGCAAATAGAAGTGTCGGATGACGGTCAGGGGATGGCTGACCAGCGCCCCGACGGACGGTACGGTCTTGCGATCATGGCCGAGAGGGCGGAACGTATCCGGGGCCGGTTGGAGATCAGGCCGCGGCAACCCAGCGGCACGACCGTGGCGGTGGTTCTCGGCACCTCGGCCCGGCGCGACAACGTGCGCGACAGCGCAGCACCATCAGAAGGGGAGTAACCCGAGGATGACCACAAGTCCGACACCGGCCACCCGCACCAAGGTCCTCCTTGTCGACGATCATGACCTGATTCGCAAGGGCCTGCGGCACGCCTTCGAGCGCGACCGCCAGTTCGAGGTCGTCGGTGAGGCGGCCACGGCGGCGGAGGGCGTACGCCAGGCCGGCGCCCTGCAGCCGGACGTGGTGATCATGGATCTGCGGCTGCCCGACGGCAGCGGCCTGGAGGCCACCCGCGCGCTGCGCAAGTCCAGCGCGTCGATGGGCATCGTGGTGCTGACCATGTACGCCGGCGACGACCAGCTCTTCGGCGCCCTGGAGGCCGGCGCGAGCGCCTTCGTGCCGAAGACCGCCCCGGCCGACGAGGTGGTGGCCGCCGCACGGCACGCCGCCTCTTCCCCCAGCGCGTTCACCGCCGCCGACCTGGCTGAGGCCATGAAGCGTCGGCTCGCCCCGTCCGGCCCGCAGCTGTCGCCGCGGGAGGGGCAGGTGCTGCGGTTGCTCGCCGACGGAATGAGCGTGGCGGGCATCGCGAAGCAGCTGTTCGTCAGCGAGTCCACGGCCAAGACGCACATCTCCAAGCTCTACGAGAAGCTCGGTGCGGCCAACCGGGCTCAGGCCCTGATGACCGCGCTCCGGCTCGGCCTGCTCGAGGCACCGGACGCTCCCAAGTTCTGACCTGTCCCCGCTCGTCGAGCGGGACGTCGCGACCGACGGTCCGCGCCAGCTTCGGCCAGGCGCGGGCCGTCGCGTATCGACCGACGTCGGCGGGCAACCTCCGGCGCGCTATGGTCTGGCGTGCGTGGCGGGTGCACAATACCCGCGCGGGCGACGACGCTCGCGTCGCGGATTCGAGGGGTTGACGCATGCAGCGGCCGGACTGGGCACCCGACACCATCGACATCGAGCGCCCGAGCGTCGCGCGGATGTACGACTACTACCTCGGCGGCTCCCACAACTTCGCCGCCGACCGAGCCGCGGCGCAGGCGATGGTCGCGGCGGTGCCCGAGGCGCCGCTGATGGCCCAGGCCAACCGGGCGTTCCTGCGTCGGGCCGTGCACCACCTCGCCGAGGCGGGGATCCGGCAGTTCCTGGACATCGGCTCGGGCATTCCGACCGTCGGCAACGTCCACGAGATCGCCCAGCGGCTCGACCCGCAGTCACGGGTGGTCTATGTGGACGTCGACCCGGTGGCCGTGGCGCACAGCCGCGAGATCCTCGCCGGCAACGAGCGGGCGGTGGTCGTCCAGGAGGACCTGCGGCGCCCGGAGGCGATCCTGGCTCACCCCGACGTCCGCAAGCTGCTCGACCTGAGCCAACCGGTCGCCGTGATGGTGGTGGCCGTCCTGCACTTCATCTCCGACGACGACCGACCGGCGGAGCTGCTGCGGACGCTGCGCGACGCGTTGGCCCCCGGCAGCTACCTCGTGCTGTCGCAGGCCAGCGACGACGGGCGCAGCGACGACGAACGCGCCGAGGCCGAACGGGTCTACCGGCGTACCGACAACCCGCTGTGGGTGCGCAGCCGCGCCGAGTTGACCGAGTTGTTCGACGGGTTCGAGCTGCTCGACCCCGGCGTGGTCTGGGTGCCCGAGTGGCGACCGGACACCCCGGAGAGCGCGGAGGACGCCGAGCGCGCGGTCTTCATGGGCGGCGTCGGGCGACTCGGTGGCTGAGCTGCCCGAGGTGGCCACCCACCCGGGCACGTTCGCGCGCGCCTGGGCCAAGGCGGTCTCCGGCACCAGCTACCTGCCGATGACCCAGGCCCAGCTGGAAACCCTGCTGCACCGGCTCACCGGGCAACTGGCCGGCGCGTTGCTCACCGAACCGTTCGACCTGCGTGCCGGGCACCGGGTCGGCGCCGAACTGGTCGCCGCGCACATCGCCTCCGCGGAGGGCCTCGGTCGTACCGTCGAGGTCATCCAGCTCCGCCTGGTGCGCGACCTGGGGTTGGTGGCCGAGGACGTCGAGGACCGGATGGCCCGACTGCTCGCGGCGGTGGCGACCGGCTACGCCCGCGCGCTGCGCGACCGGACGCTCGACGAGCAGGAGTCGATCCGCCGGGCCGCGATGAGGGCCCGCACCCAGGCCGAGCGGGCGCTGCGGGCCAGCGAGGCCCGGTTCCGGCATCAGGCCACCCACGACCCCCTCACCGGCCTGCCCAACCGGACGCTGTTCACCGAGCGGCTCACCGCCGCGCTGAACGAGCCGGGCCGGGGCGCGGAGCGGGTCGGGGTGTGCTTCCTGGACCTGGACCGCTTCAAGGTCGTGAACGACACCCTGGGGCACCAGGTTGGCGACCATCTGCTGGTCACCGTGGCCGAGCGGTTGTGCAAGGCCATGGGTGAGCACCTGCTGGCCCGGCTCGGCGGGGACGAGTTCGTCATCCTGGTGGAGCGCAGCGGCGGCACCGACGACATGCTGGAGGTGGCCGAGACCGCCCTGGCCGCGGTGCGGACACCGGCGCTGGTCGACGGGCACGAGCTGCAGATCTCGGCGAGCATCGGCATCGTCGAGCGCCAGGTGGCCGGTGCCAACCCCAGCGACCTGATGCGGGCCGCCGACAGCACGCTGCACTGGGCGAAGGCCGCCGGCGGGGCCCGCTGGGCTCTCTACGACGCCGAGCGCAACCAACGTGAACTGGCCCGGTACGCGCTCTCCGCCGCCATCCCGGCCGCCCTGGAACGCGGCGAGTTCTACCTCGACTACCAGCCGCTGACCTCACTGCGCGACGGCAGCCTGGTCGGCGTCGAGGCGCTGGTCCGTTGGCGGCACCCGGAGCTGGGTGTGCTTCGACCGGACAGCTTCATCGGGTTGGCCGAGGAGACCGGCCTGATCGTGCAGCTGGGTGGGTGGGTGCTGGCCGAGGCGTGCCGCGAGGCGGAGGCCTGGTCGGCCGGTGGCGCCGCCGCACCGTTCGTCAGCGTCAACCTGGCGGTACGCCAGGTGCACCGGCCCGGGCTGGTGCAGGAGGTCCGCGCGTTGCTGCGGCAGACCGGCCTACCGCCGGAGCGGCTGCAACTGGAGATCACCGAGAGCACGATGATGAGCACCGCCGAGGAGCCGGTACGCGCCCTGCGGGTCCTGGCCGACCTCGGGGTACGGATCGCCATCGACGACTTCGGCACCGGCTACAGCAACCTGGCGTACCTGCGGGACCTGCCGGTGACCGAGCTGAAGGTGGCCGGGGAGTTCGTGGCCGGCCTGCGGTCGCCGTCCGTCGGCCGCACCGACGAGCGGATCCTCGCCTCGCTGGTCTCGCTGGCGCACGCGCTGGACCTGACCGTCACCGCCGAGGGCGTGGAAACCGCCGGGCAGGCTGAGCGACTGCGGGCGATCGGCTGCGACGCCGCCCAGGGCTGGCACTTCGGCCGCCCGGCCCCCGCCGATCGCATCCTGGCCCGCATCCGCTGACCCCTCGGGCCCGACCCCGCCACCCCGACCCCGTTCGCGCCGGCCTGACCACGACCCCGGTGCCCCTTCGCACGCCAGCTCGGACCACCTCCGGCGTCCGCGCCCCGCTCGGACCGGCCCACGGCCCCACGGCCCCACGGCCCCACGGCCCCACGGCCCCACGGCCCCACGGCCCCACGGCCGAGCATGATCCACTCGCCTTTCATGAAGTCGGGGTATCCCTGGCGCCAGAACACCCCGATTTCATGAAACCGGAGTGGATCACGCGACAGACTGATCGAGACGCGCACAGATTGTCCGGTTTCGGGTTGTGTCCTGGCCGTGGTCGGAACCCCTCGCCGACCCCCGGCCGCGGTCGCCGGGTTCCTCGGGGGTCGGGCGACCAAGTCGAGTAGGCGGTATACCTCACCGGCATATATATGACTCACAGGTATACCGCTCAACGAGACAACGACGCCCGACCGACGACTCCCGACGGGGGCGGTGCTGAGCCTCGTCTGACCCGCCATCAGGGTCGCGACCAGCGAGAAGCTCGCCCACGTGGGCAAGCCGACCAGGCGTAGACAACGTCTACGCCTGGATGGTAGACAGTGTCTATGGACGCGGACGAGACGGGGTTGCGGGCGCGACTGGTGGCCGTCGGAGTCGACCTGGTGCTGCGCGAGGGCCAGTCGGCGGTGTCACTGCGGGAAATCGCCCGCCGTGCCGGCGTCTCGCACGGCGCACCGCGCCGCTATTTCCCCACCCACGTCGACCTGCTGTCCGCCATCGCCCGCGAGGGCTTCGCGGACCTCACCGCCAGGGTCGAGAAGACCCTGCGCGACGTCGACCCGGACCCGCGTACCCGAATCACCGCCCTGGCCCGGACGTACCTGGACTTCGCGGCGGCCCATCGCGGCATGTTCGAGCTGATGTTCCGCCACGACCTGCTGGACAGCGGCCGGCTGCGGCTGCGCGAGACGAGCCTCCCGCTGTTCGCCGTGCTGGCCGACCTGGTGGCCCAGCTACGCCGACCGACCGACGCCCCCGCACCGGTGCTCGCCGGCGCGCTCTGGGCCAACCTGCACGGCATCGCCCAGCTCTGGGCCTGGGGCAGCCTGCCGCTGGCCACCGGCGCCACCGAGGACGACGCCCTGCTGCGCGCCGCGCTCGACGCCCATCTCGGCCCGAACCCCACCTGAACCCGAACCCGGAGAACACGTGCCCCTGCTGTACGACCTCACCAAGCTGACCGTCGGCACCACGCTGCGGCTGGGCTGGCGGCCCCGCGTGGAGGGGCTGGAGCATCTGCCCCGGCACGGCGGCGCGATCCTCGCCGGCAACCACCTGTCCGTCGCCGACGAGTTGTTCCTCGTCACCGCGGCGCCCCGACACGTGACCTTCTGGGCCAAGGCCGAGTACTTCACCGGCCGCGGCCCGGGCGGCTGGCTCAACCGGCGCATCGTCGCCGGGATGGGTGCCATCCGGGTCGACCGCGCCGACGGCCGGGCTGCCCTGCGCGCCCTCGACGCCGCCGTACCGGTGCTGCGCGCCGGCGGCCTGGTCGCCGTCTACCCGGAGGGCACCCGCTCGCCGGACGGACGGCTCTACCGGGGCCGCGTCGGGATGACCCGCCTGGCCCGCGACGCCGAGGTGCCGATCATCCCGGTCGGCGTGACCGGCACCGCCGAGGTGCTGCCGGTCGACGCGCGGCTGCCCCGCCGGCACCCCGTCACCCTGCGGTTCGGCCCGCCCATCCCGGTCGCCGAACGGATCAACGGGCCACGTGACATCCGGACGGTCACCGATGAGGTCATGGCGGCGATCCAGAAGCTCACCGGCCAGGAGTACGTGCCTCGCTACGCACCGACCCGGGAGAGCTGAGCACGGCGCTGCCCTCAGCCGGCGAGCAGCGCCGCCATCCGGTCCGCCTGCGCCTCCCAGCGCCATTCCCGCTCCACCCACGCCCGGCCGGCAGCACCCAGCTGGCGGGCCAGATCCCGGTCGGCGAGCAGCCGGGCGACCCGGTCGGCGAGCTGGGCGACGTCCCGGCCGCGGACGACGTAGCCGGTCTCCCCCTCACGGACCGCATCCGGTGCGCCGCCAGAGTCACCGGCCACCACCGGCAGGCCGGTCGCGGAGGCCTCCAGGTAGACGATGCCCAGCCCCTCCACGTCGAGACCGCGGTTGCGGGTGCGGCAGGGCATCGCGTAGACGTCGCCGGCCGCGTAGTGCGCCGGCAACTCGGCCGACGGCACCGAGCCGGTGAACACGACGTCCCGTTCCACACCGGTCTGCCGGGCCAGCTTCTCCAGGGTGGCCCGGTACGGCCCGCCGCCGACGATCAGCAGCGCCGCCTCGGGCACCCGACGACGGATCTCCGGCAGTGCCCGGATCAGCATGTCCTGACCCTTGCGCGGCACCAGCCGGGACACACAGACCACCACCGGCCGGTCGGTCAGCCCGAGCCGGGCCCGGACCTGCTCACCGTCCACGGTCGGGTGGTAGGTGTCCACGTCGACCCCGGGCGCCAACCGGCGGAGCTCGGTCACCCCGTCCAGCACGCGGGCCAACCGGCTGCGGGTGTACTCGCCGAGGTAGGTGGTGACGTCGACGCCCCGGCCGATGCGCCGCAGCGCCGGCCGGGCCGCCGGCAGCGCCGCCCAACCAACCTCGTGGCCGTGGGTCTGCGCCACCACCCGGCGGACGCCGGCCCGCCGCCGCAGACCGGCGGCGAGCAAACCCAACGGCGCCGCCGCGCCGAACCACACCGTGTCGCAGTCGTACGCGCGAGCCAGCCGCGCCGCCCTGCGGGCGATCAACGGGGTGGGCAACAGCACCCGGGTGCGCTCCCGGATCACCTCGAACGGCTGGTCGGCGTCGAACTTCGCGGCACCGCGCCAGCTCGACGCGTACACGACCACCGAGCCCGCCGGTTGACGCACCGCGAGGTTGTGCACGAAGGACTGGATCCCGCCCGGGCGGGGCGGGAAGTCGTTGGTGATCAGCAGTGTGCGGCTCATCGGCCAGACTCCCGGGCGTACGCGCGGGCGGCGGCGATCCGCTCCACGGTGGACGGATGCGAGGCCGAGTAGAGGTATTCCCAGCGCGGCGGATCGGGGTCGCCGAGGTTGACCGAGCCGAGCCGGCGCTGCATCGACTCGAATGCCTCCGGGTCGCGGGTGAGCGCGAGCGCATGGGCGTCGGCTCGTGCCTCCACCCGCCGCGACATCAGTGCCTGGACCGGCGCGGCGATCAGCCCGGCCACCGTGACGAGGGCCAGCAGCAGCGGGAACGCGCTCGGTTGGGCGACCGAGTCGACACCGGCCAGCCGTAGCAGCGGCCCCCACGAGCCGAGCAGGTAGAGCGCCACCACCGCGGCGGCGGCACCCAACGCCCCGGTCAGCGTGCCGGCCGCCACGTCCGAGTCCTTGGCGTGCCCCAACTCGTGCGCCACCACGGCGGTCACCTCGGCCGGGGTCGCCTCGGTCAGCAACGTGTCGTAGACGACGACCCGCCGGGTCGGGCCGAGACCGGAGACGTACGCGTTGACCGCCTTGGTGCGCCGGGAGGCGTCGGCGACCAGCACGTCGCGCACCGGCACCCCGTCGCGGGCCGCCATGCTCATCAGCTCGGTGCGCAGCTGGCCCTGCTCCATCGGGGTGAACCGGTTGAACACCGGCTCGACCAGCACCGGCAGCACGAACGACAGCAGCACCACCAGCAGCGCCGCACCACCCGCGCCGAACGCCCACCACCAGCGGGGCGCGAGCCGGATGACCGCGTAGAAGCCGAACAGCGCCACCGCGCCGATCACCGCGCTGACCGCGTACGACTTGAGCAGGTCGACGGCCCAGCCGCTCCAACCGTTGGTGCTCAACCCGTAGCGGGTGAGCACGCTCTGACGCCAAGCGGCGAACGGGAGCGTGACGAGGTCGGCGACGAGCACCACGGCCAGCCCACCGAGCACGGCCTGCGCGGCCCAGTGCCCGCCGAAGGGCCGAGCCACCAGCTCGATCAGGCGGCTGCCCAGCGGGGTGAGCCCGAGCGCCAGGGCGACCAACAGCCCGACGGCGAGCGCCGTGTAGCCGCCGGGGCGCAGCGCGGCCCGGAACTCCCGCCCCTTGGCGACCTGCTCCGCCGGCAGGTCACCCAGCGCGGCGAGCTGGTCGGCGCGGGGGGCCGGCGGTCGATGCCACGGGATGAGCAACGCGGCGAGCACGACCAACGCGACGGTCAACCCGGCCAGGGTCAGCAACGCCCACCCGCGCGGGGTCACTGCGTCACCGCCGTGCTCCCCGCACGGCGGGCGTCGTCGCCACCAGCGAGCGCAGCGCCAGCGAGCGCAGCGCCGACGAGTGTGCCGTCGTTCCGTCGTACCCCGCTCATCGCGCCGCTCCTCCCGCCGTGACCGCTCATCCTATGGCCCGCGGAAAGCGCGCTCCCGGGCGCGGTCTCGCGCTCAAGCGACCTGCCGGGTGGCGCGGCGGCGAGCGGTCTCAGGCCGCGCGGGCGCGGCCAGCACCTCCACGTCGAAGCCGGCTCGGGCGAGCACCTCGATCGCCTCGACCTCGGCGGCGACCAGCCCGGCCGCCGGGGACGTCTCGTCGAACAGGGCGGTCAGCGGGCAGCCGGAACAGCCGTCGGCCCGCTTCGCGCACCCGTCGCAGTCGATGAGCATCACGCCTCCTGATCGGCTCGCGGCGCAGGGCCGGCGCCCTGTCGTCGCCGACCGAGCACCGTCGGTCACATCGACGCTAACCACCGGGTACGACAGAACCGCACCGACCGTCCGTTCGAGGGCGAGATCGACTCCTCTTTAGCGAAGCCGGGCCATCCCGCCCGGCCGGACACCCCGACTTCAAGAAACCCGTGTCGATCTTGCAAAGGTCAGGAGCGGGCGAGCCGCCGCAGCAGCGAGTCGGCGCCCAGCGGGTAGGCGCCGTGCCGGCGTACCCCGTCGGCGACCTCGCGGTCGGAGGAGACCACCACCACCGGTCGACCCGCCGGCTCGGCACGGACCAGCCGCCGGATCAGCTCGTCGGCGGTCTCGCCCTTGCGGGAGAAGAGCACCCGGACGCCGCGCGGCGCGGGCGGCAACCCGTGCATCCGCTCGGCGCCGTCGAAGACGACGGTGATCTCGTCGCCGGTCTGCGCGGCGATCCCGCCGAGCCCGGTGATGAGGCGTTTGCGCTGCTGCTCCAGGGACATGTCACCGAAGCCGCGCTTGGTGACGTTGTAGCCGTCCACCACGAGGTGCGCCCGGGGCAGGGCGAGAAGCTGGTCGAGCCGGGCGGGGTCGTCGGTGTCGCGGGCGCGTGCGGCGGGGCTGGCCGGGGCGGTGCCCGGTTGCTCGGCGAACGCGTCGGCCACGAAGTCGGCGGGGAGTTTGTCCACCGGGTCGAGGGCCAGCTCCCGGCGCAGGCCGACGGCGGCCTGACCGATGGTCTCCAGCAGCAGCCAGAGCCGGGCGTCGTCGACCGAGCGGGCCTCCTTGGCGCTCGCCCGGGCCACCCCGGCGGCGGCCTCCGCCTCGGCCAGCCGGGCCCGGGCGCGGCGCAGCTCGGCGTCCACGTCGGCGCTGGCCCGCGCGGCCCGGCCGCGTTCGGTGGCCAGCAGTTCGGTGGCCTTGCGCTCGCGGGCCTGGGTCTCCCGCAGGGTACGGGCGACCTGCCGGGACTCCTCACGGAGCTGACCCAGCTCCTCACGGACGCGGGCCAGCTCGTCGCGCAGCTTCTCCGCCTCGACCCGGGCCACCGCCCGGTCGTGCTCGGCGCGGGTGGCCCGTTGCTCGGCCTCCCGGACCAGCTCGGCGACGACCGCGCTGTCCGCCTCGGCGCGAACGGCGGCGCCGCTGGCGTCGATCAGCTCCCGCCAGCCACGCGGCCGGGCCAGGTAGGCCAGCGCGGCGACCTCGACCGGGTCGGCGGCGGCGGGCGCGGTGCCCTCGACGACGGCGGCCCCGAGGTCACCGGCGTCGGCCAGGACGCGGGCGGTGACCCGCTGCCGGAACAGCGGGTCGGCGGTGAGCTGGGCGGCGATGACGGGCGCGCCGAGCCGGGCCCGCCGGTTGGGGGCGAACTTGGCCACCCGGCGCAGCGGCACCGGCACCTCGTCGGCGGGCAGCGTGGGCAGGACCGCGGCGGTCAGCGTGACGATCCGCTGCCGGACCGGCTCAGGCAGGGTCGGCTCCGGCTCCGGCAGGGCCGACTCCGACTCCGACTCGGACACGGCCGGCTCGGACACGGCCGGCTCGGACTGGGCCGGCTCCGGCTCGGTGTCCGGGCTGTCGCCTGCCGCCGTGGGGTCGGATGCCCCGGATGTCTCGGTGACTACGTTGTCGTCCGGGTTGCTGATGGCCCCGCCGAGCGCGACCAGGTCCTCCTGTGGGAGGTGGTCGTCGTGCGGCTCGGCGAGGGGCATGTGGCAAGTCTCCCACCGCGACCGGGCCCACCGCCCGGTGAGTGAGCCGATCTCTCATCCTAGCCCCATGGTGACTGGTGGGACGGCTGCGACGGGAGTGTCGGACCGAGGCGCTAGCGTGCCGCCGATGGCACAGGCGGAGTACGTCCAGGAGTCCCTCGCTGGTCTCGACCCGGCGGTGGGTGGGGTGGACCCGGCGCTGCCGCTCTACGCGACCACCTTCGTGGTGGTCGACCTGGAGACGACCGGCGGCGCGCCGGACGGCGGCGGCATCACCGAGATCGGCGCGGTCAAGGTGCGCGGTGGTGAGCAGTTGGGTGTGCTCGCCACCCTGGTCAACCCGGGGCAGCCGATCCCGCCCTTCATCACCGTGCTCACCGGCATCACCCAGGCGATGCTGCTGCCGGCGCCGCCGATCGAGCAGGTGCTGCCGAGCTTCCTGGAGTTCATCGCCGACGCGGTGCTGGTGGCCCACAACGCCCCGTACGACGTGGGCTTCCTCAAGGCCGCCTGCGCGAAGCACGGCTACCGCTGGCCCAATCCCCGCGTACTGGACACGGCGGCGCTCGCCCGCCGGGTGCTGACCCGCGACGAGGTGCCCAACCGCAAGCTCGGCACCCTGGCCGCCTACTTCCGCACCGCCACCCAGCCCACCCACCGGGCGCTCGACGACGCGAAGGCCACAGTCGACGTGCTGCACGGGCTGATCGGTCGGCTCGGCGGGCACCGGGTGGACACGGTCGGCGACGCCATCGAGTTCGCCCGGGCGGTCACCCCGACCCAGCGCCGCAAACGGCACCTGGCCGAAGGGCTGCCCAAGGTCCCCGGGGTCTACATCTTCCGGGCCGCCGACGACCGCCCGCTCTACGTGGGCACCTCCGTCGACATCGCCACCCGGGTGCGCAGCTATTTCACCGCCGGGGAGAAGCGCGCCCGGATCTCCGAGATGTTGGCGGCGGCCGAGCGGGTCGAGGCGGTGGAGTGCGCCCACTCGCTGGAGGCGGAGGTCCGCGAGCTGCGGTTGATCGCCGCGCACGCCCCGCCGTACAACCGACGGTCGAAATACCCGGAGCGCATGGTCTGGCTCAAGCTGACCGACGGTCCGTACCCTCGGCTGTCGATCGTGCGCGACCTCTCCCCCACCGACACCGCGTACCTCGGGCCGTTCACCTCCCGGCGCGCCGCGGAGCTGGCCGCCGCCGGTTTCCACGACGCGGTGCCGCTGCGTCAGTGCACGCACCGGCTCTCGCTGCGCACCATCACGCCGGCCTGCGCGCTGGCCGAGCTGGGTCGCTGCCCGGCACCCTGCGAGCACAAGATCACCCCCGAGGAGTACGACCACCAGGCCGCCGCGCCCTTCCGCACCGCCACCGCCAGCGACCCCCAGCCGGTGGTGGATGCGCTGCTCGCCCGGATCGACGTGCTCTCGGCCGACCAGCGCTACGAGGAGGCGGCGGTGCTGCGATCCCGGCTGGCCGCGGTGCTGCGGGCCACAGTGCGGATGCAGCGGCTGGCAGCGCTGACCGGGATCGTCGAGTTGGCCGCCGCCCGGCCGGCCGCCCGGGGCGGTTGGGAGTTGGCGCTGGTGCGGCACGGCCGGCTGGCCGGTGCGGGGGTGTCCCCGCCGGGCGTGCACCCGCGGCCCACCTTGACCGCCATCCGGGCGACCGCCGAGACGGTGTCGGGCGGGCACGGCCCGGTGCCGGCGGCCACCGCCGAGGAGTCCGAGCGGATTCTGTCCTGGTTGGAACGACCGGAGACCCGGCTGGTGGAGATGTCCTCCGGTTGGTCCTCCCCGGCCGGTGGTGCGGGGCGGTTCCGTGACCTGCTGGCGAAGGCTGAGAACGGCGCGTCCCATCAACTCTCGACCGAACGCTCATGACCAACTGACCGATCGGACTACGTCGACTCGCTTAGGCTGTTAGAGAAGTGCAGTCCTGCCCGATTCGTGGGCCTGCTCCCCGCCGCCGGGTTTCGGCGATGCGGAGCCGGGGTGAGGAGGTGTCCCTCGTGGACGTCGACGCCGGACACGGCGCCGCCCTGGGGGGCGCCCTGCCGACACAGCCGGGTGAGCTGCCGCTCGCCCGCCGGCTGCGGTCGTTGCTCAGTTGGCCGACCACCGACTCCGACCCGGTCACCCAGTTGGTGCGCACCCACCGGGGCATCCACGCCGGCACCGACCCCGCGGTGCTGCGACGGGCGTACACGATCGCGGAGAACATGCACCGCGGGCAGTTCCGCAAGAGCGGGGAACCGTACATCACCCATCCCCTCGCGGTGGCGCAGATCTGCGCCGAGCTGGGGATGGACACCACCACCCTGGTCGCGGCGCTGCTGCACGACACCGTGGAGGACACCCGCTACACCCTCCAGGCGCTCTCCGAGGATTTCGGCGGCGAGGTGGCCCACCTGGTCGACGGGGTGACCAAGTTCGACAAGGCGTTCTACGGCAAGGCCGCCGAGGCGGAGACGATCCGCAAGATGATCGTCGCGGCCGCCAAGGACGTCCGGGTGCTGATCATCAAGCTGGCCGACCGGCTGCACAACATGCGCACCCTCGGGGTGCGCTCGGCCTCCTCCCGGGAACGGATCGCCCGCAAGACCCAGGAGGTGCTGGTCCCGCTCTGTGACCGGCTGGGCATCCAGACCCTCAAGCGCGAGCTGGACGACGTGGTGCTGCTGCACCTGGAGCCCGACGAGCACGCCCGGCTGGCCCGGCACGTGCACGACCGGCCGGGGTGGGACGCGTACCTCGAGTCGGTGGTCACCCGGGCCAGGGTGGCGCTCAAGCGCAGCCGGGTCGACGCCGAGGTGAGCCCTCGTCCCCGGCACCTCTACTCGATCTGGAAAGACACCATCGCCGGCGAGCACACCGCCCCGTACGACCTGCCCCGCATCGTGGTGGTGGTCGACGGCCCGGCCACCGACTGTTACGCCGCGCTGGGCGCGATCCACGGCACCTGGCGACCGATCCCCGGCCGTTTCAAGGATTTCATCGCCTCCCCCAAGAACAACCTCTACCGCTCGCTGCACACCAGCGTCTGCGGCCCACAGGACCGCACTGTGGAGGTGCTGATCCGCACCGAGGAGATGCACCGCTCGGCCGAGTACGGCATCGCCGCCGACTTCCGCTTTCCCCGCTCGGGGGCCAGCAGCGCCGCGGCGCGCGCCGAGCAGTTGGACTGGCTGCGCCGGGTGCTCGACTGGGAGCCGGGTGCGGCCGACCCGGCGCAGTTCCTCGAGTCGCTGCGGTGCGACCTCGCCGAGGGCCAGATCCAGGTCTTCGCCGAGGGGCGGCAGATCGTGCTTCCGGCCGGCGCGACGCCCGTCGACCTCGCGTACGAGCTGGGCAACGAGCGGGGCGACCACTGCCTCGCCGCACGGATCAACGGTCGGCTGGCCCCGCTGAGTTCGGAGCTGGACGAGGGCGACGTGGTGGAGATCTTCACCGAGAACGACGGCGACAACGGTTTCGAGGCCGGTGTGGCGCCGCGCGGCCCCCGTCGGGAGTGGCTGACCTTCGTCAAGTCACCGCACGCGCAGATGCAGATCAACCGGTGGTTCGCCGAGCACACCGAGCCGGGCATCACGATCAGCGACAAGGTCCGGCTCGGGCGGGCCACCATCGGGCTGACCCTGCGTCAGCACAATCGTGGCCTCGCCAGCGACCTGCCCCTGCTGCGCCTCTCCGAGGAGCTGGGCTATCCCGACCTGGAGACCCTGCTGGTCGCGGTCTTCGACCGGGTGATCGAGCCAGACACCGTGGTACGCCAGCTCATCGACCTGGTCGACCACCGGCAGTGACCGGGCCGGCCCCGGCGCGTCCGAAGGACATTCGTGACCACTAGCCTGGAGTCATGATCCCCCGCTCCCGCGCCACCGGTCGGGCCATCTTCTACCAGGCCTTCTACCGGCTGCCGCTGCCGGTGCGTCGGCGCCTGGTCCGGCTGGCCGTGCCCAAGTACATCGTCGGCGCGGTCACCCTGGTCCGCGACAGCGAGGCGACGGGCGCGGGCCGTCTGCTGATGCTGCGCCAGCCGCCCGGCCGGGGCTGGTCGCTCCCCGCCGGCCTGCTGGACCGCGGCGAGCCCCCGGTGGTGGGAGCGGCCCGCGAGCTGTTCGAGGAGTCCGGCATCCGGCTCCCCCCGTCCCGGTTGCGCCCGGCGGTGCCGAACGCGATCGTGCACGCCAAGGGCTGGGTGGACATGGTCTTCGAGACGGAGGTCCCGGCGTCCAGCACCGAGCTGGCGGTCGACGGCGCGGAGGTCTTCGAGGCCGCCTGGCACCCGCTGGACGACCTGCCCAAGCTGAGCTGGGCCACTGCCCGGCTGCTCGCCTACTACGACATCGGGCCGCTGGCCGGGCAGTTCCCGCCACCGGTTCCCGACAACCTGCCGTGATCGGCGCGGCTGGCGTGCCGGCGGAGCTGTGCGCGGTGGTGCTCGCCGCCGGCGAGGGCACCCGGCTGCGCCCGCTCACCGAACGGGTCCCCAAGGCGCTCTGCCCGGTGGGCAACGTGCCGCTGCTGGACCGCGCCCTGGCCCGGCTGGCCGGGCTCGGCCTGACCGGTCCCGCCCGGGTCGCGGTGAACGCCTGCTACCTCGGTGACCAGGTGGTCGCCCACGTTGGCGAGCGCGCGCACCTGTCCGTCGAGCCGGGTGACCCGCTGGGCACCGCGGGCGGGGTGGCCCATCTGCGGGACTGGATCGACGGCCGGCCGGTACTGGTCGGCAACGCCGACGCGTACCTCGCCGATCCGGCGGCTGCGCCCGGCCCGGACGTGGCGGCCCTGCTCGACGGGTGGGACGGGCACACCGTACGCCTGCTGGGTCAGCCCGCCGCGGACCCGGCGGCGCCGGGCACCTTCGCCGGGCACTGCTTCACCGGGTTCTCGCTGCTGCCCTGGCGACTGGTCCGCGACCTGCCGGTCGTCGTCTCCGACCTGGTCCGCGCCGTGTGGCGCCCCGCGGAGGCGGCGGGCGCCCTGGAGGTGGTGCCCTTCCCGGGCACCTTCTACGACACCGGCACCCCGGCCGACTACCTGGCGGCCAACCTGCACGCCGCGGCCGGTGGCGTCCTCGTCGACCCGTCGGCCACGGTGACCGGTCACTGCGTGGAGTCGGTGGTCGGCGCGGGCGCCCGGGTCGGCGGCGACGTCCGCCGGTCAGTGGTCTGGCCGGGCGCGACAGTGCGCGACGGCGAGCGGCTGCACGACGCGATCCGGGCCGGAGACGACCTGACCGTGCCCTGCGCCGCGCACGGCTGAAGCCCGACGGCTCCCGCCTCCAGTTCCGGACCGAAACATCTAGCATGGGCGACGACGCCGACGAACGGAGAGATGTCCCGTGATCACCGCGATCGTGCTGATCGACTGCGCCACCGATGCGATTCCCGAGGTGGCGGAGACCCTGGCCAACCTCCCCGGCGTCAGCGAGGTCTACTCGGTCGCCGGGCACGTCGACCTCATCGCCATCGTCCGGGTCCGCGAGTTCGACCAGATCGCCCAGGTCATCGCGGGCAGCATCTCCAAGGTGCCGGGTGTGCTCAACACCGAGTCGCACATCGCGTTCCGGGCGTACTCCCAGACCGACCTGGAGGAAGCGTTCGCGATCGGGCTGGCCGGCGCCGACTGACCCGCACGCACGGCGGCCGGTCCACCACGCGGGTGGACCGGCCGTCTGCTGTCGCTACGTCAGCTCTCGCTGGGAGCCGGCGTTTCGGTGGTGCCGCCGCCCGGCACCGGGGACTCGGTGTTGCCACCCGGAGCCGGCGACTCGGTGCCGGTGCCGCCCGGAGCCGGCGACTCAGTGCCGGTGCCGCCCGGGCTGGGCGTACCGCTGGCGCTGGTCTGCGGAACCGGGATGCCCAACTGGTTGGCGAGCTGCACCAGCTCGTCATAGTGCGCCTGCAGCGTCGGCAGAGCCGTCTGTGCCAACTGGACCACCGACTGCTCGGAGCCCTGCGAGATCTCCGTCTGGGTGGCCTGGATGGCCTGGACGTGACCGGCCAGCTCACTGGTCACCCAGAGCCGGTCGAACTCCGCACCGCTGGCGTTGTTCAGCTTGTCGATGACCGCCTGCTGATCGGCGCTGGGCTCGTTCGGCAGTTCCACCCCGAGCTGGGACGCGGTCTGCTGCACCGTCTGGTCCAGCTGGGTGTGGTCGGTCTTCAGCATCGCACCCAGGTCCTTGACCCCCTGGTCCTGACCCTTCTGCTGGGCCAGGTCACCGGCGGTGATCTCGAACAGGTTGACCTGGTGAACCGCCTGCAGGTACTGGGTGTCCTGCGTTGACGGCTGTGCCGCGGCCTGCGCGGCCGCAGCCGGCGCGACACCGACGAGTACAAGCGCGGCCAACAGGCCGAGGCGTTTGATACCCAACATGCTTCCCCCCCTTGAGACGTTGGACCGCACGGATACCCGGCTCACCGGGGTTATTCCTGCGATCGCCCGTCGCGCGGGGTCTACCGGTCCCGTCGTGGCCGTCCGACTCCGCCCCACCTGGGCGGCGGGTGCGGATACGACGTGGCGCCCGCCGGAATCCGGCGGGCGCCACGTGACGGTGCGGTCGGGCGATCAGCGGCGGCTCTCTCCGCTGCCGATCTCCTCGCGCTCGGGCCGGGCCTCGACCGGCGGGTGCCCCGGCGAGACCGGCGCCTCGACCGGCTTCTCGATCGGGTAGAAGAAGCCCCGGATGGCCGGCCCGAGGGCGCCCAGCCGGTTCATCTTCTTCGGTACGACCCAGCCGACGTACTCCAGCTGACCGTGACCGTCCGCGTGCCCGTTCGACGCGCTGAGCGGCTGGTGCACCTCGACGAACCGGCCGTCCGGCATGCGCCGGATGATGCCGGTCTCGACGCCGTGCGCGAGGACCTCCCGGTCGTGCTGCTGCAGACCGAGGCAGAGCCGGTAGGTGACGTAGTACGCGATCGGCGGGAGCACCAGCAGACCGACCCGACCAGCCCAGGTCATCGCGTTCAGGCTGATCTGGAACTTGTCGGCGATCACGTCGTTGGCGCCGGAGAGCGTCAGAACGATGTAGAACGCGACGGCCATCGCGCCGACCGCGGTCCGGGCCGGAGCGTCACGGGGACGCTCGAGCAGGTTGTGGCTCTTGCGGTCCTTGAGGTGCCGTGCTTCCAGGAACGGGTACATCGTCGACAGGCCCACCAGGATGCCGGGCAGCACGACCGTCGGCCAGAACAGCGGCGGGATGACGTAACCGTCGCCGAGCGGGATGTTGATTTCCCAGGCCGGCATGAGTCGGGTCGACCCGTCGAGGAACATGACGTACCAGTCGGGCTGGCTGGCGGCCGAGACCACCCACGCCTCGTACGGGCCGAACAGCCAGATCGGGTTGATCTGGAACAGACCGCCCATCAGCGCGATGACGCCGAAGACGACCATGAAGAAGCCGCCCTGCTTCAGCGCGTACCGCGGGAACATCCGCTCGCCGACCACGTTGTTGTTGGTCCGGCCGGGGCCGGGCCACTGGGTGTGCTTCTGCTTGAAGACCAGGCCCAGGTGGACGCTGATCAGCGCGACCAGCAGACCCGGGATGAGCAGCACGTGGGCGATGAAGAACCGGCTGATGATGATCGTGCCCGGGAACTCGCCGCCGAAGATCGACGAGGTGACCCAGGAGCCGATCACCGGGATGGACAGCATGATCGCCGAGGCGATCCGCAGGCCGGTGCCGGAGAGGCCGTCGTCCGGGAGCGAGTAGCCGGTGAAGCCGGCCAGGAAGCCCACCCAGAACAGCAGCGAACCGATGATCCAGTTGGTCTCGCGCGGCTTGCGGAAGGCGCCGGTGAAGAACACCCGCAGCATGTGCACGACGATCGCGGCCATGAACAGCAGCGCCGCCCAGTGGTGCATCTGCCGCATCACCAGACCACCGCGGACGTCGAACGAGATGTCCAGGCTGGAGGCGTACGCGGCGGACATCGGGGTGCCCTGCAACGGCGCATAGCTGCCGTCGTAGACCACCTCGGTCATCGCCGGCTCGAAGAAGAAGGTGAGGAACACACCGGTCAGCAGCAGCACAACGAACGAGAACAGCGCGATCTCGCCGAGCAGGAAGGACCAGTGGTCCGGGAAGACCTTGTTCAGCAGCTTGCGCAGCGGCGTGGCCACCGCGAAGCGGTCGTCCACTCCCACCGCGGCCTTGCCCGGCGTCGCCGCAAGGTCAAACTTTCGACGCTTCATGGCCGCTCCCAGAAATCAGGCCCGACGGTCTCGGTGTAGTCGGACTTCGCCACGAAGAAGCCGTCGGAGTCCACCTCGATCGGCAGCTGTGGCAGCCGCCGGCTGGCGGGGCCGAAGACAGGCTTGGCGTTGTTGGTGATCAGGAACTGGGACTGGTGGCACGGGCAGAGCAGGCGGTTGGTCTGCTGCTCGTAGAGGCTGGCCGGGCAGCCAGCGTGCGTGCAGATCTTGGAGAAGGCCGCGTAGTTGCCCCACATGTAGTCGCCGTGGCCGATCTTCTCGTTGGCCCGACGCGACTCCTGCGCGTCGGAGTCCCGGAGGTGGATCAGCAGCGTCGGCGAGTCGGCGTGTCGGTTGCTCACGCCGTGTTCGATGCCGGGGAAGACGGTCAGCTGGCCACCGGCGCTGATGTCCGCCGGGCGGACCGGACGGCCGTCCTCGCGGACCAGGCGGATCCGCTCGCCACCCTCGGCGGCGGCGAACCCGGTGGTGAACATCTGGTTGTTCTTGTGCGGGTCGGAGATCAGACCGCCGACCAGCGGCGCGGCGGCGACCGCAGCGACCGGCGCGAGACCGGCCAGCAGCGAGATGCCGAGCAGGGGGCGACGCTTCACGCCCAGCTCGTCCGCCATGTAGAGCATGGTCTGGCCGGTGATGGTGCGGCCTTCGGAGTCCACCTGGCCCTCGTGCCGGTCCTGGATCGAGACCTCCTTGGGCAGCAACTTCTTGCCCCAGGTCAGGATGCCGAAGCCGACGGCGAGCAGTGCGATGCCGAGGGTGAAACCGAGCAGCGGGGTGTAGAACTTGTCGCCGCCCCGGCCCGGCTCGTACTGCCACGGCCAGGCGATGTAGATGACCATGAAGGCGGTGGCGGCGAGACCGGTGAGCAGGAAGAAGCCGGCGACCACCCGGGTCAGCCGACGCTCCGCCTTGGTGCCGGGCAGCACCTGCGGCTCGTAGTGGACGATCTCGATGTCGTCCCGACGCGCGCCCTCACGAACGATGTCGAACCGGGTCAGCTTGGGGTCGTTCACGTCGAGCGGCTCCGGGCCCTGCGAGGCCTGGTGCTCGGTGTGGGTGCTCATGCCGTCACCTCGCTACGGGTGGCGCCGAGCGGCACCACAGCGCTGATGGGGAGTATCCGCTCGGTCACGACTTGCCCGCAATCCACAGGCTGGCGAAGACGAGCGCCACGATGCCGACGAGGAAGATCGCCAGGCCCTCGGTGGAGGGGCCGTACCGCCCGAGGTTGAAGCCGCCCGGGTCCTGGTCGTGCTTCAGCGTCTCCTGGATGTAGGCGATGATGTCGGCCTTCTGCTCCGGCCGAAGCTGGTTGTCGCCGAACACCGGCATGTTCTGCGGGCCGCTCAGCATCGCCGCGTAGATCTGGCGGTCGGTCGCGGGGCGCAGGCTCGGGGCGAACTTGCCCGAGGAGAGCGCACCGCCGCCACCACCGAACGCGTGGCACTGCGAGCAGTTGATCCGGAACAGCTCACCACCGGACGCGATGTTGCCGTCCTCGCGCAGCTCGTCGCCCTCGGGCACGACCGGACCGCCACCCAGCTCCTGGATGTACTGGGCCAGCTGACGGGTCTGCTCGTCGGTGAAGACCGGGGGCTTGCGGTGAGCCTGGGCCTCCTGGCGGGCCATCGGCATCCGCCCGGAGCTGACCTGGAACTCGACCGAGGCCGCACCGACGCCGATCAGGCTCGGCCCGCGGCCCTCGACACCCTGGGCGTTGCGACCGTGGCAGGTCACACAGCTCACGTCGAACAGCGCCTTGCCCTCGGCGGCGGCGCCGGTCAGCTGCGGGTTGTCCTGCGCCTGGGCACCCGGGGCGAAGACGGTGTAGGCGCCGCCGGCGAGCATCAGCGCGGCGATCAGCCGGACCGCGGCGCCCAGCCGGCGGCGGCCCCTGCTGCGCGCGGCGGGCCGCTCGCGCAACCGCGCGAGCAGACCGCGTCGGCGGTCGTTGTCAGAAGTCATGAGCGGTGTCCTTAACCGGTTGGACCTGTCTCAGGGGACGGAGCAGCAGCGCGGAATGTGACGCGCAAGATCACTGAAGCCAGTAGATCATGGCGTACAGCCCGATCCACACGACGTCGACGAAGTGCCAGTAGTACGACACGACGATCGCCGAGGTCGCCTGCGCCGGGGTGAACCGGCCCATGGTCGTGCGGACCATGAAGATGATGAAGGCGATCAGACCGCCGGTCACGTGCAGGCCGTGGAAGCCGGTGGTCAGGTAGAACACCGACCCGTAACCGTCTCCGTTGATCTTGATGCCGTCGGCGACCAGGTGCCGGTACTCGTTCAGCTGGCCGAGCACGAAGATCAGGCCCATCACGAAGGTGATGGTGAACCAGCGCCGCAGCGCGTGCACGTCACCCTTCTCCGCCGCGAAGACGCCGAGCTGGCACGTCACGGAGGACAGCACCAGGATCACCGTGAAGGTGGTCGCGTACGGGATGTTCAGCGCTTCGGTGTGCTTCTCCCACTGCTCCGGCGCAGCCGCGCGGATCGAGAAGTACATCGCGAACAGCGCCGCGAAGAACATGAGTTCGCTGGAGAGCCACACGATCGTCCCGACGCTGACCATGTTCGGTCGGGTCAGAGAGTGGATCCGGCTCTTGTCAATGGCTGGGGCCGCAGTCACGCCGTCATTATTGCCCCTGACCGGGGGCGGCGATCAGCGGGGTGGCAAACCTGCGCCTTCCGTGGCCCCACCGTCAGGGTCCGGTTCGCCTGGCCTAGCCTGAAAAGCGTGCTGCACGTCGATCCGATCCTCGCCGCCACCTCGGCCCCGCCGCCGTTCACCGTCGGCACGGTGCTGACCGAGACCCGGCTGGACAGCTGGCTGGCCCTCGGCCTGGTGCTCGCCGCCGGCCTGTACCTCTACGGGGTGTACCGGCTGCGCCTGCGCGGCGACCGGTGGCCGATCGCCCGTACCGTCTTCTTCATCGGCCCCGGCCTGGGCGGCATCGCGCTGGTCACCGTCAGCGGGCTGCACGCGTACGACACCGCGCTGCTGTCCGTGCACATGATCCAACACATGGTGCTGTCCATGGTGGCGCCGATCTTCCTGGCGCTGGGCGCGCCGATGACCCTGGCCCTGCGCACCCTGCCGGTCGGGCCGCGCAAACGCCTGCTGGCGATCGTGCACAGCCGTGTCGCCCGGGTCTACAGCTTCCCGCTGGTGGCGTTCGCCATCTTCGTGGTCAACCCGTTCGTGCTGTACTTCAGTGATCTGTACCGCTTCACCCTCGAGCACGCCTGGGCGCACGAGCTGGTGCACGCGCACTTCATCATGACCGGCTGCGTGTTCTTCTGGCCGCTGCTCGGGCTCGACCCGCTGCCCGGCCGCTGGCCGTACCCGGCGCGCGCGCTGCTGATGCTGCTCTCCGTGCCGTTCCACACCGTGCTCGGCCTCACCATCATGCAGAGCACCACGCTCTTCGGCGGCGACTGGTACCCGTCACTCAACCTCGCCTGGTCGGACCCGTGGGCGGACCAGGTGGTCGCCGGCGGCATCCTGTGGGCCGGTGGTGAGTTCGTCAGTGTGACCATGCTCGCCGTGCTCGTCGTCCAGTGGGTCAAGCAGTCCGAACGCGAGGCCCGCCGGGTCGACCGCGAGCTGGACCGCCAGGAGGCCCGGGAGCGCGCCGCCGACGCCGCGGCCACCTGAGCTGCCCGGACCGTACGCCCCGACGGCCGGTGGCGGGCAGGATGTCGGCTACGTCACCCCGACCGGTACGATCTGCGAGCAGCTACGGATTGAAAGCGGAGTGCCGGCATGAGTGAGCGCAGCGAACGAATCATCGGGCTCAGTGCGATGGTGCCTCATGACGGCACGGAGCGAAGCGGAGTGCCGGCATGAGCGATCGTCTTTGCACCGTCCTGCTCTACAGCGACGACCCGCAGGTCCGTGATCGGATGCGGATGGCCGTCGGCACTCGGCCCGCGCCCGGTCTGCAGATCGAGTTCGTCGACGCGTCGACCTACGCGGAGACCATCCGACTGGTCGACGACTACGAGATCGACCTTCTGCTGCTCGATGGTGAGGCGAGCCCGGGTGGCGGCATCGGCATCGCCCGGCAGATCAAGGACGACCGGGACGACGCTCCCCCGACCTGCCTGGTGATCGCCCGCGCCGCCGACCGATGGCTCGCCGCGTACGCCGAGGTCGACGCGACGCTGGTGCACCCGCTCGACCCGGTGACCACCGGCGGCACGGTGGCCGAGCTGCTGCGGACGCACGCACCCGCCTGACGTCCCACGCTCCTCCGGCACCGCCACGGCGCCGGACACTCGGCGCTGGTTCCAGCCCACCCGCACTTCGCACGCTCGGGAGGCCCGTCATGGGCGATCGGACCTGGCCGCACCTGCTCAACTCGCTGCTGCGCGGCGACGAGCTGTCCACCGCCGACACCGCCTGGGCGATGGGCGAGATCATGGCCGGCTCGGCGGGTGCCGCGCAGGTCGCCGGCTTCGCGGTGGCGTTGCGGGCCAAGGGTGAGACGTCCGCCGAGTTGGCCGGGCTGGTGGAGACGATGCTGAGCCGGGCGGTCCCGGTGGATCTCCCCGACGAGCTGCGTTCCACCGCGCTGGACGTGGTGGGCACCGGCGGTGACCTCGCCCACACGGTCAACATCTCCACCATGGCCGCCCTCGTGGTGGCGGGTGCCGGCGTCCGGGTGGTCAAGCACGGCAACCGGGCCGCGTCGTCCTCCTGCGGCACCGCCGACCTGTTGGAGTTCCTCGGCGTCCCACTCGACCTCGATCCGGACGCGATCGTCCGCTGCGTCACCGAGGCCGGCATCGGGTTCTGCTTCGCGGCCCGGTTCCACCCGGGGATGCGGCACACCGGCCCGGTTCGACGGGAGCTGGGCGTGCCGACCGTCTTCAACTTCCTCGGCCCGCTGACCAACCCGGCCCGGCCCCGCGCGGGCGCCGTGGGCTGCTTCGACCTGCGGATGGCCCCGGTGATGGCCGGTGTGTTCGCCGACCGTGGTGACTCCGTCCTGGTGATGCGCGGCGAGGACGGGCTGGACGAGTTCACGACCGCCGCGCCGACCCGCGTCTGGGCGGCCCAGGGCGGCACCGTACGCGAGTCCGTGCTGGACGCGACGGACCTGGGTGTACCCAGGTCCACCCTCGCGGACCTGCGGGGCGGTGACGCCGCGTACAACGCGGATGTGGCCCGTCGCCTGCTGGCCGGCGAGACGGGCCCGGTCCGGGACGCGGTGCTGGTCAACGCCGCGGCGGCGCTGGCCACGCAGGGCCCGCTCGACGGCGACCTGACCGAGGCGCTGCGCGCCGGCCTGGACCGCGCGGCCGAGTCGATCGACTCCGGCGCCGCCGCCGCTACCCTCGACCGCTGGATCGCCACCGCGACCGCCACTGCCACCGTGGCCTGACCTCGGCATCACCGCTCGGCGGCGAGGGCCTCGATCGACTCGGGTTCCTTGAAACTGCGGCGTCAGAGCCGCCCGGATACCCCGATGTCAACGATGTCGAGTGGATCACCCTGGCGGCACCCGCGGCCGGGGGCCCCAGCGACGGGCCACGGGAGATTTGTCGGACCCGCGTGGGAAACTACAGGCGAGTAGTTATCCGATGCCGTCCGTGCGCCACTGTCGCGTTCGGGGGCGGGTCGCCCGGTTCGAGAGGAGACGCCCGTGTCGCATCGCGAGCTGTACTGCGACGTCTGTGAGGGCGTGGCACCGTTCGAGGTGCCGCCCTGCGTCGATGGTCACGGCGCCGACTGTCCTGAGCTGATCTGCACCGGCTGCGGTGCCGCCGTGGTGCTGGTCACCGCGATCGCCGTCCCGGCCACCCAGCTGGCCGACCGTCGACGCCGCCAGCCCACCCGCCGCCACGCCGCCTGACCCACAGCGCCGTCCGGCCTCCCGCACGACGAAAGGCCCGCTCCCACACGGGGAACGGGCCTTTCGTCACGCAGGTCGGTCGCGAGCGACCGGGTGGATCAGTGCTCGGCGGTGCGCCGGGTGCCGCTGTAGTACTCGAACAGCAGCCCGCAGGCGGAGAAGACGACAGCCACCAGACCGGCGCCGATCAGCCAGTACTGCCAGAACACCATGCCGAGCGCGGCGAGCGCGGCGGCCAGCGCCAGGCCGAACGGCCAGTAGCTGCCCGGGCTGAAGAAGCCGACCTCGCCGGCGCCGTCAGCGATCTCGGCGTCCGGGCGGTCCTCCGGGCGCAGGTCGATACGCCGGGAGACGAACCAGAAGAAGCCACCGCACATCGAGCAGAGCAGGAACGACAGCAGCAGGGCCACGGTGCCAACCCACTCGATGCCACCGGACGCGCCGTTGGTCCAGGCGCCGTAGAGGATGGTGGCGCCGAGCAGGAACGCGGCAATGATCAGGAAGATACGCCACTCGGTCTTCATATGGCTGCCTCAGCTTCCCGTGCCGGCCGGAGCTTTGTCCGGGTTGAAGTTGTCCTGCGTCCGGCGGGTGTCGAACGGCCGCGTGGTCTCCGCGTACGGCTGCTCACCGATCTCGGTCAGCGCGTCCTGGGTGGACTTGCCGCTCTGCTTGGCCGCCAGGAACTGGTCGTACTTCTCCGGCGAGACCACCCGCAGCTCGAAGTTCATGAACGCGTGGTAGCTGCCGCACAGCTCGGCGCAGCGCCCGACGTAGGCACCCTCGGCGTCCAGGCTCGAGACCTCGAACACGTTGCGGATCTTGCCCGGCATGACGTCCCGCTTGAACAGCAGCTCCGGCACCCAGAACGAGTGGATGACGTCGCGGCTGGTCTCCTCGAACCGGATGGACCGGTTGGTCGGCAGCACCAGCACCGGGATGACCTCACTGGTGCCGAGCGTCGACGCGGTGGTGCGGGCCTCCGGGCCCTGGCCGTCGCGGTAGTTGAACTGCCAGTTCCACTTGAAGGCGACAACCTCGACCGTGACGTCCGGGTTCTTCGACAACTTGTCGACGTCGGTCTGCACGATCGCCGTGTAGTAGAAGAGCACGGAGACGATCAGGATCGGCGCGATGGTGTAGAGGAACTCCATCGGCAGGTTGTAGCGGGTCTGCACCGGCAGCGTGTTGCCACGCTTGCGGTAGCGCACGACGCACCAGAAGATCAAGCCCCACACGAAGACGCCGACCGCGAGCGCGGCGATGCAGGAGGCGATCCACAGGTCGTACATCCGCTTGGACTCCGCCGAGATGCCGCCCTGCGGCCAGCCGAAGCCGTCAAACGCCTGCCCTACGTCACAGCCCGTGAGCAGGACCAGCAGCGCCACGCCACCGAGACCGAGCCCGGCCAAGCGACCAGCACCACGCCCCCGGCGGCCACCGACCCCTGGGGAAGCGCTGTGCCGTACGGCCGACGGCCGTACCTCCGAACTCCTTGCGACCACCTGGTCCTGCCTCCCTAGCGCGCCGCGGTGGGTCTTTCCTCAGCACCGACGGCAAAGGCGTCACCGACGGTCGCAGATTACTCGACCATGACGGAGTCGGCCGTGGTGGGGTCACTGTCCACCCCCCATTGGGGGGATGATGGGCATACCACCGCGATAGCGTGTCGATCTGTGAGCGCATCCCCGGTCTACCTGGACGCGGCGACCGCCGCGCCGATGCATCCGGTCGCGCGGCAGGCGCTGCTGGCCGCCTTCGACGACGGCTGGGCCGACCCGGGCAAGCTCTACAGCCAGGCCCGCCGGGCACGGCAGCTGCTCGACGCCGCCCGCGAGGCCACCGCGCTGACGCTCGGCGTCCGCGCGGACGAGGTGTCCTTCACCCCCAGCGGTACGACCGCAGCTCACGGCGCGGTGCTCGGTGGCCTGGCGGGGCGCCGTCGGATCGGGTCGACGCTGGTGCACTCGGCGATCGAGCACTCGGCGGTGCTGCACGCGGCGGAGCGGCACGTGGCGGCGGGTGGGACCGCGACCGGTGTGCCGGTCGACCGGGTGGGTCGGCTGGACGTGACCGCGTGGTCGGCCGCCGTTCGCGCACCCGGTGTCGCGCTGGCCGCTCTGATCACAGCCAGTCACGAGGTGGGGACCGTGCAACCGGTCGCCGAGGCGGCCGCGATCTGCGCCGAGGCGGGGGTGCCGCTGTACGTGGACGCCGCCCAGTCGGTCGGCCGGGTGCCCCTGCCGGCCGGCTGGTCGGTGCTCAGCGCGAGCGCCCACAAGTGGGGCGGTCCGCCCGGGGTGGGGGTGCTGGCGGTGCGTAAGGGCACCCGCTGGGAGTCACCCTGGCCGGCCGACGAGCGGGAGGGTGGTCGTACCCCCGGGGTGGTGAACCTGCCCGCGGTGGTGGCGGCGGCGGCGAGCCTGCGCGCCGCGGCGGCCGACGCGGCGGTGGAGGCGGCCCGGCTGACCTCGCTCGTGGACCGGATCCGGGCGCGGGTCGCGGCGGACGTGCCCGACGTGGAGGTGGTCGGCGACCCGGTGCTCCGGCTCCCCCACCTGGTCACCTTCTCGTGCCTGTACGTCGACGGTGAGGCGCTGCTGCACGCACTGGACCGGCGGGGCTTCGCCGTGTCGTCCGGCTCGTCGTGCACCTCGTCCACGTTGCGTCCGTCGCACGTGCTGGAGGCGATGGGGGTGCTCTCGCACGGCAACGTGCGGGTCAGCCTGCACCGGGAGACGACCGAGGCGGACGTCGAGCGGTTCCTCGACGAGCTGCCCGGGATCGTCGCCGAGCTGCGCGCCGACGCCGGGGTGGTGGGACTGTGACGATGCCGGACGAGGTCATCGACTGCCGGGGGCAGCGCTGCCCGCTGCCCGTGATCGCGGCGGCCCGGCGGTTGCCACAGCTGCCGGTGGGCACCGTGGTCCGGGTGCTCGCCGACGACCCGGCCGCGGCGGTCGACCTCCCCGCCTGGTGCCGGATGCGCGGCCAGGAGTTCCTCGGGTCGGTCAAGGGCCCGGACGGCCCGGCCTACGACATCCGCCGCCGCCACTGAGGCCGGCGGCGGATGCCGCGAAACACGGTGTCGGGGGCTTACGGCAGGAGGTGGGGGCGGATCTCGTCCGCCGCGGTGTCACCGTAGGACTCGGCGAGCCGCTTGACGAACAGGTCGCGGCGGACGTCGTACTCCTGGGTGCCGACCGTCTCCAGGACCAGCGTGGCCAGCAACGAGCCGACCTGGGCGGCCCGCTCCAGGCCGACCCCCCAGGAGAGCGCGGTGAAGAAGCCGGCCCGGAAGCCGTCGCCCACCCCGGTCGGGTCGACCGCCCGGATCTCCCGCGCGATCGGTACGTGGATCGGGTCGATGCCCCGCCCGGCGATCTCCACACCGTGCTTGCCCAGCGTGGTGACCCGCACCTTGACCAGGTCCAGCAGTTGGTCGTCGCTCAGCTTCGCCTTGCTCTGCAGCAGCGACTTCTCGTAGTCGTTGGTCATCAGGTACTCGGCGCCCTCGATCAGCGCCACCACGTCCTCGCCGCCCATCCGGGCGAGCTGCTGCGACGGGTCGGCGGCGAACGCGTACCCCCGGCTCCGGCACTCGGCCGAGTGCCGGAGCATCGCCTCGGGGTCGTTGGCGCTGACCAGCACCAGGTCCAGTCCGCCGAGCCGGTCGGCGACCGGGGCGAGCTCGATGTTGCGCGCCTCACTCATCGCACCGGCGTAGAACGACGCGATCTGGCACATGTCCGTGTCGGTGGTGCAGACGAACCGGGCGGTGTGCGCCACCTCGCTGATGTGCACGGAGTCGCAGTCCACGCCGTGGCGCTCCAGCCAGGAGCGGTAGTCGGCGAAGTCCGCCCCCACCGCGCCGAGCAGCACCGGGCTCAACCCGAGCTGCCCCATGCCGAAGCAGATGTTCGCCGCCACGCCACCTCGGCGGAGCACCAGGTCGTCCACCAGGAAGGAGAGGGACACCTTGTGCAGCTGATCGGCGATGAGCTGGTCGGCGAAGCGGCCGGGGAAGCTCATCAGGTGATCGGTGGCGATCGAGCCGGTGACGGCGATCTTCATGTCAACCCTCGGGGTCGGGAGCAGGGCGCGGTCAGACTACCGGCCCGGCAACCCGGCGGTGACCGGTCGGTCGGACAACGGCAACCGGCCCGTCACGAAAGCGGCGGGACCGCTCCCAGCCGGCATCACGTCCAGGCCGGTACGACGACGGGGCCGTCCCGAAGGACGGCCCCGTCGTCGTTGGTGCGTGGTGCGTGACTCAGTTGAACGAGTCACCGCAGGCGCAGGAGCTGCCCGCGTTCGGGTTGTCGATGGTGAAGCCCTGGGCGTCGATCCGGTCGGCGAAGTCGATCGTCGCGCCGGAGAGGTACGGGGCGCTCATCCGGTCGACGACGACCTCGACACCACCGAAGTCGGTGACGACATCACCGTCGAGCGAGCGCTCGTCGAAGAAGAGCTGGTACCGCAGGCCGGAGCAGCCGCCCGGCTGCACGGCGACGCGGAGCCGCAGGTCGTCGCGGCCCTCCTGCTCGATCAGGGCCTTGACCTTCTGCGCCGCGACGTCGGTGAGGACGACGGAAGTAGGGGCCTGGGCCTCGGTCGACTCGGTCTGCGCTGGCGTGGTCACGTGGAAGTCTCCCTGCGCGGTTTTGGGTCCGGACGCACTGGCCAACGCCGCGCGCCGTCCAGTGATTCCCGGTTGTGCTCCTCCGCCGATCGTACGCCGCCTCGGCCGGGTGCACCCGCGTGGCGTGACGCCCGCCGCAGGTGGACCCAGTCGTCAGACGGCCGGAACGCTCAGCGGCTCCACTGCCGGGCCAGTCGGGCGCCCAGCTCGCGCAGCCCCTCGGCGGGCCTGCTCAGCGCGGCGTCGAGCCCGCCGCCCGTCTCCCCACCGAAGTGCTCGACCAGGCTGTACGCGTCGGTGACCCCGGCCGAGGCGGCCTCTCGCCGGCCGGTGCTCACCTGCCCGGCCACCACCACGCAGGGGACACCCCGGTCGCGGGCGGCACCGGCCACCCCGGCGACCACCTTGCCGCGCAGCGACTGGTGGTCGAACGACCCCTCGCCGGTGATCACCAGGTCCGCGGTGTCCAGCGCCGCGTCCAGCTGGGTGGCCCGGGTGACCAGGCCGATCCCCGACTCGCAGCCGCCGCCCAGGGCGAGGAGCGCCGCGCCGATGCCGCCGGCAGCGCCGCCCCCGGGCATCATGCCGAGCCCCGCCGGGCAGCCGGCCAGGTCGCGTTCCAGCACCGCCGCGAAGCGCTCCAACGCGGCGTCGAGCAGCAGCACGTCGGCGCGGTCGGCGCCCTTCTGCGGGCCGAACACGTTGCTCGCGCCGTGCAGGCCGAGCAGCGGGTTGTCCACGTCGGTGGCCGCGACGAGCCGGACGCCCCGCAGCCGGGGCACGCCGTCCACCGCGTCGACCGCGGCGAGCGCAGCCCCGCCGTACGGCAACGCGGCGCCACCGGAGTCGAGCGGTGTGACACCCAGCGCGGCGAGCATCCCCGCCCCGGCGTCGTTGGTGCCCGAACCACCCAGCCCGATCACCACCGTCCGGGCGCCGCTCTCCACCGCGGCGGTCACCAACAGCCCCAGCCCGTACGAGGTGGTGGTCTTCGGGTCACGCTCGGCAGGAGAGAGCAGGTGCAGACCACACGCCTGCGCGCTCTCCAGGTAGGCGGTCGTGCCGTCGGTGGTGAGCAGGATCTCACCGGCGGCCGGACGGCCCAGCGGGTCCACCGTCGGCACCGGCACCCGCCGGCCGCCGAGCGCTTCGGCGAGCACCTCCACGAAGCCCGGCCCACCGTCGGCGAGCGGTCGGATCAGCAGGTCGTCACCGTCGGTGACGGTGCGCCAGCCGGCAGCCACCGCGGCGGCCACCTCCGGTGCGGGCAGGGTGCCGGCGAACTTGTCCGGGCAGAGCAGCACGCGCATGCCGAGCAGTGTGGCAGCCCACACCGACGGAAGCTGCGTCGCGCTCGCGCTGTGGGACCATGGCTACGTGACTTCGACCTGGGTGGAACCCTCCAACACGGCGACGGCTCTGCTGCTGCTCGGCCGGGGCAGCGACCCCGACACCGAGCGCGGCGTCGAGTGTCCGGGCGACCTTCCGGCGCCCAGCGACCCGGATCTGGTGGCCCGCGCCACGGCCGCGAAGGCGAAGCTGGGCAGCAAGGTCTTCGTGCTGGGGCACCACTACCAGCGCGACGAGGTGATCCAGTTCGCCGACGTGACCGGTGACTCTTTCAAGCTGGCCCGGGAGGCCGCGGCCCGTCCGGACGCGGAATACATCCTCTTCTGCGGCGTGCACTTCATGGCCGAGAGCGCCGACATCCTCACCACCGACGCGCAGCGGGTGATCCTGCCCGACCTGGCGGCGGGCTGCTCGATGGCGGACATGGCCGTTCTGGGCCAGGTCGAGGCCGCGTGGGACACGCTGACCGAGCTGGGCATCGCCGGGGAGACCGTCCCGGTGACGTACATGAACTCCTCGGCCGACATCAAGGGCTTCGTCGGTCGCAACGGCGGCGTGGTCTGCACCTCCTCCAACGCCAAGCGCGCCCTGGACTGGGCGTTCGAGCAGGGGTCGAAGGTGTTCTTCCTGCCCGACCAGCACCTGGGCCGCAACACGGCCGTGCTGGAGATGGGCCTGTCGTTGGACGACTGCGTGCTCTACGACCCGCACAAGCCCGGCGGCGGGCTCACGCCGGAGCAGCTGCGCGACGCCAAGATGATCCTCTGGCGGGGGCACTGCTCGGTGCACGGCCGGTTCACGCTGGAGAGCGTCAACGACGTCCGGCAGCGGGTGCCCGGGGTCAACGTCCTGGTCCACCCGGAGTGCCGGCACGAGGTGGTCACCGCCTCCGACCACGTGGGCTCGACCGAATACATCATCAAGACCATCGAGGCGGCTCCGGCCGGCTCGGCCTGGGCGCTCGGCACCGAGCTGAACCTGGTCCGTCGGCTCGCGCTGGCGCACCCGGACAAGCAGATCATGTTCCTGGACAAGGCCGTCTGCTACTGCTCGACGATGAACCGGATCGACCTGCCGCACCTGGTCTGGGCCCTTGAGGAGCTGGTCGCGGGCCGGGTCGTCAACCAGATCACGGTCGACCCCGACACCGCGCACCACGCCCGGGTCGCGCTGGACCAGATGCTCGCGCTGCCCGGCGCGGACACCCCGCCACCGACGGCACCCTGATCACGATCTGTAGCGCTCTTGGTACGCAAAAGTGCCGGATCACCGATTAATGCCACACACGCCGATGTGACCGAGTCCTTTTTCGTCACCGAGGGCTATGCTGCCCGGAGCGAAGAGACAAGCGGGCCGTTTCGACATGGCCGCATCCGGGGTAGCGAGAAGGCTCAGGCGCCCCACCAATAACACTGCAGCACCGACGCGCTGGAGGTTGCGTTGACCGACGACGTCCTGGTCGTTCACGGAGGCACTCCGCTCGAAGGGCGGATCCGCGTGCGCGGCGCGAAGAACCTGGTTTCGAAGGCGATGGTCGCCGCCCTCCTCGGCGACAGCCCGAGCCGACTGTTCGACGTGCCGAAGATCCGCGACGTCGAGGTGGTCCGGGGTCTGCTCGGTCTGCACGGCGTCAAGGTCACCGACGGCGCCGAGGACGGCGAGCTCGTCTTCGACCCGGCGAATGTGGAGAGCGCCAGCACCGACCAGATCAACGTGCACGCCGGTTCCAGCCGGATCCCGATCCTGTTCTGCGGTCCGCTGCTGCACCGGCTCGGGCACGCGTTCATCCCGGACCTGGGCGGCTGCCACATCGGCCCGCGCCCGATCGACTTCCACCTCCAGGCGCTGCGCGAGTTCGGCGCCACTGTCGAGAAGCGGCCCGAGGGTCTGCACCTGTCCGCACCGAACGGGCTGCACGGCACCAAGTTCGCCCTGCCGTACCCGAGCGTCGGCGCCACCGAGCAGGTGCTGCTGACCGCGGTGATGGCCGAGGGCGTCACGGAGCTGCGCAACGCCGCGGTGGAGCCGGAGATCATCGACCTGATCTGCATCCTGCAGAAGATGGGCGCGATCATCAAGGTCCACACCGACCGGGTGATCGAGATCCAGGGTGTGCCGAAGCTGCACGGCTACACCCACCGGCCGATCCCGGACCGGATCGAGGCGGCGAGCTGGGCGGCCGCCGCCCTGGCCACCCGCGGCCACGTCGAGGTGCTCGGCGCTCAGCAGGCCGACATGATGACCTTCCTGAACATCTTCCGGTCGGTCGGGGGCGAGTACGAGGTCACCGACGCGCGCGCGCCGAAGCTGGGCGACCCCGGCCAGGAGGGCGGCATCCGCTTCTGGCACCCGGGCGGTGAGCTGAACGCGGTGGCGCTCGAGACCGACGTGCACCCCGGCTTCATGACCGACTGGCAGCAGCCACTGGTCGTGGCGCTCACCCAGGCCCGCGGCCTGTCGATCGTGCACGAGACGGTCTACGAGCAGCGGCTGGGCTACACCGAGGCGCTCAACTCGATGGGCGCCAACATCCAGGTCTACCGGGACTGCCTCGGCGGCACGCCGTGCCGCTTCGGCCGTCGCAACTTCAAGCACTCCGCGGTGATCGCCGGGCCCAGCAAGCTGCACGCCGCCGACCTGGTCATCCCGGACCTGCGCGCCGGGTTCAGCCACCTGATCGCGGCGCTCGCCGCCGAGGGCACCTCCCGGGTGTACGGCGTCGACCTGATCAACCGGGGCTACGAGGACTTCGAGGCGAAGCTCGCCGACCTGGGCGCGCACGCCGAACGTCCGTAACCCCGCTCACCCATCGTTCGACGCCGACGGCTCCAGGTCGCGCTGCGACCTGGAGCCGTCGGCCGCTGTACCGCGATGTGCGCCGGGCGCGGACCGTTGGCTACCCTTGCCGCGTGCCGTCGCTCTTTCGCCGCAAGTCCACCGACCTCGTCGACGAGGCCGTCACCTCGGTGACCCCCGAGGAGACCGCCGAGCGGTCCCGGGGTTACACCCCGGCCAAGGGTCGGGAGACGCCCAAGCGGCCGACCGTCGGTCGCCGCCCGGCCGGCCCCAGCCGCCCCCTCACCAAGGAGGAGGAGCGGGAGCGTCGCCGCCAACTGCGCGCCGAGGCCGCCTCGGAGTTCCGCCGTGAGGGCGGCCCCCGCGACCGTGGCCCGGAGCGGCTGCTGGCCCGCAACGTGGTCGACTCCCGGCGTACGGTCGGCACCTGGTTCTTCGGCGGCGCGCTGATCGTGCTGATCGGGTCGAACGCGGCCATGCCGCCGCTGGTGCGGTTGATCTCGAACGTGCTCTGGGGCGCGCTGGCGCTGGGCGTGGTCGTCGACTCGATCCTGATCTGCCGCAAGATCAGCAAGCTGGTCCGCGAACGCTTCCCGAAGACCGACCAGCGGATGGGCTCGCTCTACCTCTACGCGGTCATGCGGTCGATCACCTTCCGGCGCATGCGCGCCCCGGCTCCCCAGGTCAAGCTCGGCGACAAGGTCTGACCGGGTCGACCCGAGGGTCCCCCACGCACTGGACACGATCCGCACAACATCAGGGATGACGCTCCCTCCGGCACACCGGAGGGAGCACTTTCCCCGAAGTTGTGCGGTTCTTGCTTGAGGACGGGTCTGGTTCAGCATGCTGAACAGCTGATGCTGTTCGCCGAACCGAACGTTGATCCAGTGGAGCGACCGTATGCCTCCGGAACCTGCGGCCCCGCTGGCCACCATCGCCGCCGCCCTCCGCCGGGAGCGCGAACGCGTCGGCATCTCGCTCACCGAGCTGGCCCGGCGGGCGGGGGTGGCCGAGTCCACGCTCTCCCAACTGGAGTCGGGCACCGGCAACCCGAGCGTGGAGACGCTCTGGACCCTGGGCGTGGCACTGGGCGTCCCGTTCAGCCGGCTGGTGGAGCCAACCGACGACGGCGTACGGGTGGTCCGGGCAGGGGACGGGCCTCGGGTCCGCTCCGAGCGGGCCGACTTCACCGGCACGCTACTCAGCGCGGGTACGGCGGACCTGCGCCGGGACGTCTACCTGATCGAGCTGGAACCGGGCGCGATCCGCGCCGCGGACGGGCACACTCCCCGCAGTGTCGAGCACGTGGTGCTCGCCGCCGGCCGCCTGCGGGTGGGCCCCGAGACGGCTGCGGTCGAACTCGACCCCGGTGACTACGCCACCTTCCCCGGTGACGCACCGCACCGCTACGAGGCGCTCGCGCCCGGCACGTTCGCCGTCCTCATCATGGAACACCCCTGACCGAAGCCGGTGATCCCGCCCGATCCGGGTGGCCGGCCAGTGCGGTAAGGTCGGAGAGCAGATTCTGTTATAGGACCAAATGTCCGAAACCATTGGGATAACGTTTGCGCCCGTGGGCGGCGCCACAGTGGCGGTGAGCGAGCCCACGCCGTTACCCTCCATCCGCAGCCACGGGCTGCCGGAGCGGGCGACCTGACCGGCACGCGAGGCCCCAGCGCGACAATTTGCAACGAGGTGACAAACGCCGTGAGCGAGCGGACGCGAGCCGGCCACCGGGGCGTGGCAGGCGGCGACCGGACGCCCGGAGGTCACCCCGCTGCGGCTGCGGACAGCTCGCCTCCGTCGAGGATCGGCCGAGTGGCCGGGTGTGGCGACGGGCTCGGCGGATGAACGCCCGTTACGACGACCGGTGGCCCGACCCGAACGAGCCGTCCTGGGTGGTCGAACCGACCACCGAGTGGCACCCCCAGTTCCCCGGCCAGCGTTACCCCGGCGACATCGGCGCCATCCACCAGCCGCCACCGCGTGGCCGCGCCACGGTGAGCGGCCGGGCCGAGGTGCCGCCGCTGGCACCGACCCGCCCGGACGGCACCTACCTCGGCCGGTCCTGGGCCGACGAACCACCGGCGGAACAGGCAGCCCCCAGCCGCTCCTGGGTGGACGAGGCGCCGGGCGAGACACCGACCTACGGCCGGCCCCGCAGCGAGGTCGACGCGTCCGCCTACGGGCGGTCCGACAGCGCGGACTCCCGTCACTACGACCACGAGCCGTACCGCCGGCCCCTGCCCGAACCACCTCGGCGCGACGAGCGCCGCCCCTCCGAGTCGGACCGGCGTACCGCCTGGTCCGACCGACGCCCCGCCGACGAGCGGGGTCCGGCGCGGGAGGCCGCCTGGCACCGCGACCAGCCCGCCTCCGAGCGGTACGACGGCCGCCGCCCGCAGCACGACCCCGGCGAGCGGGATCGGGGGTACCCGGGCGGATCGCCGGTCTCGCCGGCGCCCCGGTCCGACTCCGGCTGGATGCCCGAGTCGGACGACTCACCGCGTCGACGCGGCACGCAGGAGCGACCGGCCGCCGGTTACGAACGGCACCCTGCCGACGGGTACGGCGAACGACCCACCCGTGACCACAACGGCCGCGCGGCCGACGACCGCCTCCCCGACGCGGCCGACCCGTGGGCGTCCGCGGACGCCCACCAGCGGTACCGCTCGGATGGATACCCGGACCGGGCGGTCGACGACGTCCGACGCCCGGAGCGGCGCTACCGCGCGGACGAGGGCGTCGAGGCGGCGCAGGCACCCAACGGTGGACGACGGCGACGGCACGAGCCGGAGATGCCCGAGCAGCCCCGCCGCGACGACGACCGGCGTCGGCCCGACACCGAGCCGCACCGGCAGCAGCCTCGTGAGGCGGCAGCCCGCGCCGAGTCGTACCCGGATCGGCGCCCCCGCGAGGAGGCCCGCCCGGACGCCTATCGCGAGCACGGGCCGCGAGAGCACGCGCCACGAGAGCACGGGTACCGCGAGGACGGGCCACGCGAGAACGGGTACCGCGAGCCTCGGCCGCAGCCCAGCCAACAGCCGGACGGCAGCCTGCCCTGGCCGCCGCCGGGTCCGCTGCGTCCGGACCGCACGCGCGAGCAGAGCCACCGCACCGAGCCGCGCCGCGCCCCGGAGCCGCACCGCGCCCCCGACCCACACCGCAGCCCCGACCCGTATCGCGGCGCCGACCCCGGGGTCCCGTCGCGGCCGGCCGCTCGGCCGGAGCGGCCGCCGGTCCCGCCGTCGCGCCCGGACGAGCGCCCGGAGGCCACCCCCTCCCGGTACGACGAGCGCCCGGTACGTCCCGCCGCAACGACTCCACCGGTCACGTCGGGTCGCGCCACGCCGGTCTCCCCGGAACGACCGGTGTCGCCGGCGCCCGTCTCTCCGGCTGCGCCCGGTCGGGACCGCCCGGTGTCGCCGGCGCCCGTCTCCCCCGCCGCGCCCGGTCGGGACCGCCCGGTGTCGCCGGCGCCCGTCTCCCCCGCCGCCGACCTGCCCGTCTCGGGTCCACCCGCCGCACGCCTGCGGCTGGAGTACCTGCCCGCGCCGGTGGACCCGCCCGTCTCCGACGAACGGTCGGACGCCCCGCTGTCGCCTGAGCACCGAACGCCGGCCGACCCGACGCCGGCTGCCGGGGCGCACCCCGCCCCGCCGCCGCGCTACGCCGGTCCGGACGTCGGGGACCGCCCGGTGGACCAGCGGCGCGGCGAGGACCTGGACCGTCGACGGGTCGGCGAACCGGTGGACACCGGCGGGCCGACCGACCGCCGGCCGGTCCCGCCGGAGCGCCCGCACTCGCCGGCCCAGGCGGGCTCGCGGGAGCACCCGCACTCGCCGGAGCGTCCGGCCTCGCCGCAGTGGCCTTCATCGTCCGAGCGGCAGGCCCCCACTGTGGACGCCCGCCCGCCGGTCGCGCCGCCGCCCGCCTGGCAGGTGCAGGCACCGCCGGCCGCCCGGCCGTCCCCGGCACCACCCACCCCTGCCACGTCGATCCCTGCCACGCCGCCCCCGGTGGCCCCGGCGCCCCCAGTGGAGGACGTGGACCTGGCGCTCCCGCTGGCCCCTGGCACACCGCGCCGCTACGTGCCCCCGCCGCCCTCGGAAGAGCCGGTGGCGCCCGTTCGGCAGTCCGACGAGGTCTCGACCAGCCGTGGGCCGGACGCATGGTTCAGCCCCGCTCAGCAGGCCGAGCCCGAGCAGAGCGAGCCGGCCTCGGCACCACCGTCGTCCGCCTCGGTCGACGAGGAGTCGGACGACAACCTCGACCTCTCGGCGTCCGCCGCGACAGACCGGGACCCGTTGACACCCCCATCCCTCGCTCAGGACGCTCCGTCCGGCGAGCCCACAGTCGGGTCGACCTCGACCGCCCTCCCGGAGCCGATCTCCGCGCCACCCGGGGACCCGACCACCGGTGCCAGTGCCACCCACACCTGGGCGGACGATCCGGACGACGCACCGTCGGCCGTCGAGCCGGATTCGGTGGAGGGCGACCAGCCGGTCTCCGGCATACCTGCCACGACGCTGCCGCACCACCAGCCCGGGGACGTCGCCAGTCGTCCCACCGAGGACACCGCCCCGGTGGAGCACGACCCGGCGGACGAGGCCGCGACACACGACCATTCGGGGTACGCGCCGGACGGCCCGAGCAGCACGGGACCGACGGACGTGTCGCCGGCCGACGACTGGTCGTTCCCCGTTGTGCCGCCGTTCCGACCCGAAACAGCTGACGACGTGCACGAACCCGTCTCGGCACCGCCGGTCTCGGCACCGCCCGCAACCCCGGTCTCCGCACCACCGACCTTCGCGCCACCTGTGTCCGCGCCGCCGGCCGCCACGGCACCCGTATCCGCACCACCCGCACCCCCGACCTTCGCGCCACCTGTGTCCGCGCCGCCGGCCGCCACGACACCCGTGTCCGCACCACCCGCACCCCCGACCTTCGCGCCACCCGTCTCCGCGCCACCGGTCGCCGCAGCACCCGTATCCGCACCACCCGCGCCGGTCTCGGCACCACCCGCACGCCCGGTCTCCGCTCCCCCGGTCTCGGCACCGCCCGCGCCACAGGTCGCCGCGGCGCCCGTGTCCGCGCCGCCCGCGCCGGCAGAGCCGACCTTCCTCGCGCCGGTGTCCGCGCCGCCCGCGTCGATGCCACCGCCCGACGCGGCGCCCGTCTCCGCACCGCCGACCTCCCCCGCGCCCATGCCGGCGGCGCCCGTCTCCGCGCCACCCGCTTCGACGATGCCGACGTCCGCGCCACCTGCATTCGCGCCGCCCGTTTCCGCGCCGCCCGTCTCCGCGCCACCTGCATCCGCGCCGCCCGCTTCCGCGCCGCCCGTGCCGATGTCCGCGCCAGCCTCGGCCGTCCCCGGCCCGAGGAACGGCTTCGGCGGGGACAGCGCGCCGGTGTCACCCGCCGCACCACCCGCCGACACCGCACCGGTGGTGCCCCGCCCGTCGCTGGCCGACCCGGGCGACCCGGAGCAGGTCCTGGCCGCGTACCGCTGGCGGTTGGACCCGGTGACGCTGCGCGAGGAGCTGACCGAACCGGACGACCTGCGGGCCATTCGGCGGCGACTGACCGAGAAGCTGGGCTCGGCGAACGACAACCGTGCCCGGGCCCGGTTGCTCAGCCTCCGGGCGGTGGCCTCGCGGATCCTCGGCGACCTGGACGACGCGCTGGCCGATGGTCGGCTCGCCCTCACCTACGCCGAGGCCACCGGCGAGCTGCGCCGGACCGCGCTGGCCCAGGCCCGGTTGGCGCACGTCCTGCGTTGGCGCGGCAACTTCGCAGAGGCCGACCAGCTCTTCGCCCAGGCCAACTCGGTCGAGCTTCCCGACCGGTTGCGGGCCGCGCTGCACGAGCACGCCGGGCGGTCGTGTTACGACCAGGGACGGCTCATGGAGGCCTGCGAGCACTTCGAGCAGGCGCTCAACCTGCGCGGCGCCGGCGACGCCGAACTGCTGCACCGGGTCCGGGTGGCCCTCGACGCGGTCAGCGTCCGGGCCACGGCGGACGGCTTCGGGCCGTACCCCCGGAGTCGGGACGAGGTGCTCGACCGTGACCGACCCCCGGTGCCGGACCGCGACGGGCCGCTGTGGGGTTACACCGGCCAGGACGGCGACATGGTCATCCCCGCCCGGTACGCCGAGGCGCAGCCGTTCCACGACGGGTTGGCCTGGGTCCGCCGGCCGGACACCGACCGGTGGTCGCTGATCAATCTGCTCGGTACGACGGTGATCCCGCCGTCCTACCGGGCGGCGCACCCGTTCAGCGACGGCCTGGCCTGGGTGGTCGGTGAGGGCGGATGGACGGCGATCGACGCGACCGGCACCGTGCAGGTGCCGCCCAACTTCGCCGAGGTACGACCGTTCCGCCGCGGGTTGGCCGCGGTACGCCGCGAGGGGTGGGGGGCGGTCGACCGGACCGGCCGGATCGTCGTGCCGACCCGCTACCACGGGTTCGTGACCGAGTTGGCCGACGGCCAGCAGGTCGACGGTTTCACCGACGAGGGCCTCGCCGTGGTCGACGTGGCGGGCCGGCGCGGTGTGGTGGACCGCACCAACGCGGTGCTGGTCCCCCCGACGCACCCGATGCTGGTCATCCACCCGGTGGCGTTCCTGTTCTGCAACGACGCCGGGCGGTGGGGTGCGCTGGACCGGCGCGGCCTGCCACTGATCGACCCGGTGCACCGCGATCGCGCCGAGGTGCTGGAGGAGATCGACCGGCTACTCACCGACGCCAATCCGGTGCTCTGAGTGACCGGTCGACGGTCGTGATCCACCGGGGCTAGGGTCGGTACATGGAATTCCGACACCTGGGCCGTTCCGGCCTGATGGTCAGCGAGATCTCGTACGGCAACTGGATCACCCACGGTTCACAGGTCGAGGAGGACGCCGCCTTCGCCTGCGTCCAGGCCGCACTCGACGCGGGAATCACCACCTTCGACACGGCCGACGTGTACGCCGGCACCCGGGCCGAGGACGTGCTCGGTCGGGCGTTGCAGAACGAGCGCCGCGAAGGGCTGGAGATCTTCACCAAGGTCTATTGGCCGACCGGGCCGGGCCGTAACGACCGTGGCCTCTCCCGCAAGCACATCATGGAGTCGATCAACGGCTCGCTGCGGCGGCTGCGCACCGACTACGTGGATCTCTACCAGGCCCACCGGTACGACAGCAGCACGCCGCTGGAAGAGACGATGGAGGCGTTCGCCGACGTCGTGCACTCCGGCAAGGCGCACTACATCGGCGTCTCCGAGTGGAGCGCCGCGCAGCTGCGCGCCGCGCACCCGCTCGCCCGTGAACTGCACATCCCGCTGGTCTCCAACCAGCCGCAGTATTCGATGCTCTGGCGGGTCATCGAGGCCGAGGTCGTGCCGGCCAGCGAGGAGCTGGGCATCGGGCAGATCGTCTGGTCGCCGATGGCGCAGGGCGTGCTCTCCGGCAAGTACCTGCCGGGGCAGCCGCCGCCGGCCGGTTCCCGCGCCACCGACGAGAAGTCCGGCGCGGGCTTCATCTCCCGGTTCATGAACGACGACGTGCTGACCCGGGTGCAGCAGCTCAAGCCGATCGCCGAGCAGGCCGGGCTGAGCATGGCCCAGCTCGCGGTGGCGTGGGTCCTGCAGAACCCGAACGTCTCGTCGGCGATCATCGGCGCGTCGCGTCCGGAGCAGGTGCACGACAACGTGAAGGCGGCCGGGGTCAAGCTCGACTCCGCGCTGCTCAAGGCGATCGACGAGATCGTCGAGCCGGTCACCGAGCGGGACCCGTCGAAGACCGAGTCCCCCGCGCAGCGTCCCTGACGCCGCTCCGGGTCGGCCGACGCGAGAGGTTCGCGCCGGCCGGCCCGGTCAGCTCAGCCCTGCCAGAAGCGGATCAGGTCCAGGCCGGTGGCGTAGAGCCAGGACGGCAGGCCCAGGGCGTCGCCGACCGCGAAGACCCCGTCGAAGAACCAGCCGCCGATGCGCGGGTTCCACAGCAACGCGAAGAGCAGCAGGAATCCGTACGGGGCGAACAGGTCGTACATCTTGCGCCACTGCGGGTTGAGCCACGGCTGGATCATGTTGCCGCCGTCCAGACCCGGCACCGGCAGCAGGTTGAGCACGCTCGCGGTGATCTGCAGGAAGGCGAGCAGCGCCACCCCGGCCCAGAACTCCACCGGGCCGCCCGCCGACTGGGTGCCGATCCGCACCGCCGCCACCAGCACCAACGCGAACAACACGTTGGTCGCCGGGCCGGCGAGGCTGACCAGGGTGTGCCGCAGTCGACCCGGGATCGCGTGCCGGTCCACCCAGACCGCGCCGCCGGGCAGACCGATGCCGCCGAGCAGCACCACCACCACCGGCAACACGATCGACAGCAGCGGGTGGGTGTACTTCAGTGGGTTGAGCGTCAGATAGCCCCGGTGGGCGATGTCCCGGTCGCCGGCCCGGTAGGCGACCACCGCGTGGGCGTACTCGTGCAGGCAGAGCGACACCAGCCAGCCGGACACCACGAAGAGGAACACGTTGAACCGGGCATTGCCGTACCCGTTCCAGGCCAGCACCCCGCCGACCGCGAAGAGGGCGACCAGGCCGAGGAAGACCGGGCTGGGCCGGAAGGCCGCCTTGGGCACGCCGAGGACCAGCCCGTCGGCGCCCGGCCGGTCGTAGGCCATCACTCGGCCGTGGGCAGCAGGCTCATCCGGTAGTCCACCCGGTCGTCCTCCATCAGTGCGACCGAGGTGACGCCGGACGCCGCGAGCTCCCGCCAGGTCTGACCGATCCAGGATTCGGCGTCGGCCTGGCTGCCGAACGATTCCGCCGGCCCCTCGACCGTCTGACCGTCCGTGCCCTCGTACCGCCAGCTCCACGCCATGCCGCGTCTCCCCTCGCCGCTGAAGTCCCCGTGGGACGAACCCCCGCCAGCGTAGTCGGCCCGGCGCGCAACGGCCGCTCGCTCGCCACCGCCGGGACCCGCAGGTGGATCAATCCGGTTGGCGCCGGCCGGTACGGTGGCTCGGTGTTGACTCGGGGAGTGCTGCTCGGCGACCGTTACCGGCTGGGCGAGCGGGTGGCGACGGGCGGGATGGGCGCGGTCTGGCGCGGCACGGACGTGCTGCTGGAACGCGAGGTGGCGGTGAAGGTGCTGCTGCCGTCGCTGGTCGCCGACCCCGAGTTCACCGCCCGGTTCCGGGCCGAGGCCCGGATGCTGGCCGCGCTGCGGCATCCCGGTGTGGTCCCGGTGCACGACGTGGGGCAGGCCGCGCTCGCCGACGGCAGCCGGGTCGACTACCTGGTCATGGAGTACGTCGAGGGCGAGCCGTTGTCCGCCCGGGTACGCGCGGCGGGGCGGTTGGACGCGGCCACCACCATGTCGGTGCTGTCGCAGGCCGCTGAGGCGCTGCACACCGCCCACCTCGCCGGCATCGTCCACCGGGACGTGAAGCCGGGCAACCTGCTGGTCAAGGCCGACGGCACGGTGGTGCTTGTCGACTTCGGCATCGCCCGGTCCCGCGCCATGGCCGGGCTCACCGCCGCGAACATGGTGCTCGGCACCGCCTCGTACATGTCTCCCGAGCAGGCCACCGGGCAGCCGGTCTCGGCTGCCACCGACATCTACGCGCTCGGCGCGGTGGCGTACTTCTGCCTTGCCGGGCAGCCACCCTTCCACGGCGACAACCCCCTCGCGGTGGCGCTGCGGCACGCCCAGGAGGAGCCGGCGCCGCTGCCGGCGGAGACCCCACCGGCGGTCACCGCCGTGGTGGCCCGGGCGCTGGGCAAGCGTCCCGCGGACCGGTTCGGCAGCGCCGCCGAGCTGGCCGCTGCCGCCGCCGACGCCCGCGACTCGACAGTGGCCAGGATCCCGGTGTCCGCCCGCCCACCGTGGGCGATCGGCGTCCCGCCCGCCCCGAACGCCACCCCGGCCGTCCCGGCCGGCACCCCACCCGCCGTACCGACCAACCCACCCGCCGTCCCGGTCCCCACGTCGCCGGTGGCGAACACCCCTCCGGCCGGGCCGGTGCCGGCTGCCCTGCGCCCAGCGGCGAACCTCGCGGTCGAACCGGGGCCGACCCGGGAGGACGTGCTCCAGACCGGGCCGACCGCCCGACGCCGGCCACTGTTGCTCGGGGCCGGGGCGGTCGTCCTGCTCGTGCTGGTCGTCGCGGTGGCCGTGACGGCACTGCGGCCCGGCACCGGAGGCGGCGCGGCCGACCCGCCGCCCGCGCTGGCCGGTGAGTCGGCGGCGGTCACCGACGCCGCACTGCCGGGCGGGGACCCGACCGCCACCGGTCCCCAACCCAGCGGGACACCGGTCGCCGACCGCACCACGTCCGCCGACCCGACCGGTGCCCCCACCACCGCGACGACCAGCGGCGAACCGGTCCGGACCGCCGCGCCGGGGAGCACCCCCACCGGTACGGCCAGCAGCCGACCGACGCCCAGCCGCACCCCGTCGAGCCGACCCAACCCGTACACGGCGGCGCAGGCGTGCGGCAGCGGCTACCAGGTGGTCGACTCGGCCACGCTGACCGGCGGTGACGGGCAGCGCAAGGGCCGGGTCTTCCTGATGTACCACTCCGGCACCGGCACCAACTGCGTGGTCACCCTCAAGGACACCGCGGTCGGGACGAAGTCGGCGGCGTCGGCGTACCTGGAGGTGCAGGGGCGGGCCCGCAGCACCGACAGCGGGTCCTTCGACTACTACGCCGGGCCGGTGCGGGCCAGCGCCGCGGGAACGTGCGTGAAGTGGGGCGGTGCCACCGGCGGGGTCAGCTACGGCAGCGGGTTCGAACACTGCGACTGATCACCGGTGAGCACCCGGGCCGGCAGGCACCGCAACCCCGGGCGGCCTTAAGGTACGGGCATGTCCGTAGACGGGTGGAACACGGTCCTGGTGCTCGGCGGTACCCGGTCTGGCAAGTCCGAGTTCGCCGAGTCCCTGGTCACCGACGCGCCGGTGGTCCGCTACGTCGCCACCGCGCCCGAGGGCGACCCGGAGGACACCGAGTGGGCCACCCGGCTGGCGGCGCACCGCGCCCGGCGACCGGGCAGCTGGACCACGGAGGAGACCACCGAGGACCCGCGCCGGTTGGCCGACGTGCTCGCATCCGCCGAGCCGAACGAGACGCTGCTCGTCGACGACCTGGGCGGCTGGGTGACGGTGCTGCTCGACCCGGACCACCAGCCCGCCGACGACGTGGCAACGATCGCCGAGCTGGCCGAGGCGCTGCGCGGCTGCGCGGCGCGGGTGGTGCTGGTGAGCCCCGAGGTGGGGCTGTCGTTGGTGCCGACCACCCCGCTGGGCCGGGCGTTCACCGACGCGTTGGGCGCGGCCAATCGTGCCGTCGCCGACGCCTGCGACGCGGTGGCGCTGGTCGTCGCCGGTCAGCCGGTCTGGCTGAAGCCGGCCGCCACCACGATCGCCCAGTCGGCTCCCGCCGCCACGCCGGCGGCTTCGGCCAGCGTCACCGCGCCGCCCCTCGCGGGCCTGGCCGACGCCGAGCCCACCCCCGAGGTGCAGCTGCCCGACGTGTTGACGCACGCGCCGCCGGCCGCCCCGAACCAGGAGCCCGGCAACCCCTGGGCCGCACCGACCATGGCACTGCCGATGGTGGCCACCGGGCTGGTCATCCAGCCCGGCATGGAGCTGCCGATGCCCGACGAGTACACGGGCCCGCAGGCGGTGGACCGGCTGGCCACGCTGGACGTACCGGGCGCCGGGCTGGGCGTGCTCGACCGGGTGGTCGGCTTCGCCGCCGGCACCCAGGGCACCTCGACCCCCCGCGCCTGGAGCTCGGTGCGGGTGTTGCTGCTGCACGGCGACCACGCTGGCGGCGGGTCGGCCGGCACCGTCGCCGGTGAGTCGGCCCGCCGGGCCGCGCAGGCCCGCGCGGGCAAGGGCGCGTTGGCGCGGCTGGCCGCCGAGAGTGGCGCCAGCCTGCAGGTGGTGGACGCCCCGGCCTCCGCCCCGATGGAAGACCAGCCGGCGCTCTCGCCCGATCAGGTGGAGTCCGCGCTGCGCTACGGCTGGCGGCTGGCCGAACAGGCGGCCGACGCGGGCGTACAGCTGCTGGTCCTGGGGGCGTGCGGAGCCGGCACGGAGGCGGCGGCCGCGGCGGTGCTCGCGGCGACGGCCGGCGCGGAGCCGCCCGCCGTGCTGGGCCGGGTGATCACCGACTCCGGCGAGATCGACGACGCGGCGTGGATGATCCGCTGCGCGGCGGTACGCGACGCCCTGCACCGCACCCGCCGCTCGTCGCGGGGTGCCAAGGACATCCTGGCCGAACTGGGCGGCGGCGACGTCGCGGTCGCCACCGGCGTGCTGCTCGGCGCCACCGCGCGCCGGGTGCCGGTGCTGCTCGACGGGCCGGTCGGGGTGGCCGCCGGCATGGTCAGCCGCGACCTGGCCGGGCAGGCCCGGCACTGGTGCCTGCTCGCCGACCACGGTGGGCACCCGGCGGTGCGGCTCGCCGCCGACGTGCTCGGCCTCACCCCGCTGCTCGATCTGCGGATGGATCTCGGTGAGGGCGCGAACGCGCTGGTCGCGCTCCCGCTCCTGCGCTCGGTGCTGGCGCTGTCGGCCGCGCTGCCGGTCCACCCGTCCCTCGGCGGCGACGACGAAACGGACCCGGCCGCCGACGAGCCGCAGTCCACCGACCCGAGCTACCCCGACGTGAACGACCCGTACGTGAACGACACCGACCCGGACCTCGCCGAGCCCGACTTCGCCGAGCCGGAGCCGGCCGGGCCGGGCCCGGCCAGCACCGGGGCGGACGAGCAGCCGGCGTCGGGCTGGCGTGCCGGCTGAGTCGCGGTTCCTCGCGGGCACCCGGCTCGCGCTCACCACGTTCACCACGCTGCCGGTGCGCGCCGGACGGATCGACCGCCCGGTGGCCGGCACCGCGATGGCGCTCGCCCCGGCGGTCGGCGCGCTGCTCGGCGCCCTGCTGGTCGGCGTGCTGCTGCTGACCGCCGCTGTCGCTCCCCCGCTGGTGGCCGCCGGTGTGACGGTCGGCGCCGCCGCGCTGCTCACCCGAGGGCTGCACCTGGACGGGCTCGCCGACACCGTGGACGCGCTCGGCTCGTACCGGAGGGACGCGGCCGCGCTGGAGATCATGAAGAAGCCGGACGTCGGCCCGTTCGGGGTGGTCGCCCTGGTGGTCGTACTCCTGGTGCAGGCGGCGGCGCTCGCCGAGCTGGCGGGGCGGTCCTGGCCGGCGTGTGTCGCGGCGGTGGTCACGGCGACCGCCGCCGGGCGGCTCGGCGTCACGGTGGCCTGCCGGCGGGGAGTGCCGGCGGCCCGGCCAGACGGGCTCGGCGCGCTCGTGGCCGGCACCGTCGGCCCGCTGGCCCTCGCCGTCGGCGCGGTCGCCGTCGCGCTGCTGGCGGTCGGCGCGGTGCCGGACCGCCCGTGGCAGGGGCCGCTGGCCGTGGCCGTCGCGCTCGCCGTCGCGTTACTGCTGCTGAACCACGTGGTACGCCGGCTCGGCGGGATAACCGGGGACGTTCTCGGCGCGACCGTCGAGGTGGTCACCACGCTGGTCTACCTGGGTCTGGTGCTGTCCGGCTGAACCGGGCGCGGCAGGCCGGGTAGCGTTCGGCTCGACAGCACCGGCACGGCCACCGGGGGAACCAGAAATGCTCATCACGGACGACTTCCTGCCCGTACCGGTGCCGGAGTCGCTCAGCGCGACCTACCTGGTGCCGATGGCGGGGCTGCCGAAGGTCAGCGCGAAGACCGCTGTGGCGGCGCTGACCGGCCGGCTGGCCGAGCCGGTCCACGGGCTGGCCAGGCAGATGCTGGACAGCCCGCTGATGAGCGTCGACACCCGGCCGATCACCGAGTTTCCCGAGCTGCCACCGGACCTGCTCACCGCGTTCGGCGCCACCGAGGAGCAGCTGGCCCGGCTGGCCGCGGCGACCCACCTGGTGGTCGTGCAGGCCGAGTACCGGCCGGGTTGGCCGCCCGCGCACGAGTGGGCGGCCCGGGCGGTCGCGGCTGCCGTGGCGGAGTCCGTCGACGGCGACGTGGTGGACGTCTTCGGCCTGCAGTTCCTCGACCCGGCGACCGCGTTGCGCTCACTCCCCGACGAGCAGGGTCGCATCCGGCTGGTCGACTGGGTGCTGGTGCCGTACTCGTCGGACACCGAGGGGCTGTGGTTCACCACCAAGGGGCTGCGCCGCTTCGGGCTGCTGGAGTTGCAGACCCAGGGGGTGCCCGACCACCTCACCCGCGCCTGGGGTGCGGTGATGACCGGGGCGGCACGTCGGCTGCTGCGGGACTGGACCGACGGGCTCACCGGCGAGGAGGTGCCGGCGTTCGTGCAGCTTCCGGTGCTCGCCACGGTCACCGGTCACGACATCGCTGTCGCGTACGGCAACCCGGAGCAGCACGGCGCGACCGCCCCGGTGCTGCTGCGCCTGGAGCTGGACCCGGCGACCGACCCGGAGGCCGACTCGTTCCTCAGCCTGCGCCCACCGGCCGGGCACCCGGGCCCGGACGGGCGCTACTACGCCGCCGCCTGCGCGACCCTGTTCTCCGGGATCCAGCCGGACGTGCGCTACGCCCGCTCGGGTGACGCGATGAGCCGGGCGGTCGCCACCGCCCGGGCCGCGCTGGGTGACGCGCGCGCCCGTTTCGTCGCCGGCCACCTTCCCGCCGAGTCGCAGCTCGTGGTCAAGTACGGCCTGCCCGGCGACGATGGCCCGGAGTACGTCTGGGCGGGCGTCACCTCGTGGGAGGCCCCGGAGCGGATCGTCGGCGTGAGCGCCAGCGACGCCAACACCGACCCGTCGGTCCGCATCGGCGCCCCCGTCGTGGTGGAGGCGACCGACGTGGTCGACTGGGCCGTCCTGGACGCCACCGGCGTCATCGAAGGCGGCTGGACCCAGGCCGTCCTGGACTCCGGCGAACCTCCAACCCCGTCGCGCTGACCCACCCCCGCACCCCACCCACCCACCCACCCACCCACCCGGTTGATCATGGGGTTGACGGGGGTGTTGATCTCTCAACAGCCCGTCAACCTCATGATCAACGCTGGGAGGGCGAGAGGGCTGGGGCGAGGCGTGAAGGGGTTATTTCACTGAGGGGGTTACGAAGGGGGGTTTCGTCAGCTTCAGGGGGGCTCGGCGGCCTCTGATGTCGATCTCCACCTCGTCGCCGTCGGCCAGGTTGGCGTCGGTGTTCAGGAGGGCCAGCGCGATGCCCTGCTTCCTCGTCGGGCTGAAGGTGCCGCTGGTCACCTCACCGACCTGGGTGTCTCCCACGTGCAGGGTCATCCCGGGCCGCGGGATCGCGCGGTCGACGGCCACCAGGCCGCGCAGCGTACGCCGGGGGCCGGTGGCCTTCTCGGCGAGCAGCGCGTCGCGGCCCCAGAAGGCCGGCTTGTCCCAACCGACCGCCCAGCCGGAACGGGCCTGCACCGGGCTGATGTCCAGGGACAGGTCCTGCCCGTGCAGCGGGTAACCCATCTCGGTACGCAGCGTGTCCCGGGCGGCCAGGCCGCAGGCCCGCAGCTCGAACGCCTCGCCTGCGGCGAAGAGCGCGTCCCAGACGGCCACGGCGTGCTCCGCCGGCACCACCAGCTCGTAGCCCAGCTCGCCGGTGTAGCCGGTGCGGCAGACGGTCAACTCCATCCCGGCCAGGCTCGCGGCGGAGAAGCTCATGTAGCCGTGCTCGACGGGCAGGTCGAGGGCGGCCAGCAGCTCGGCCGAGCGGGGGCCCTGGACGGCCAGCACGGCGTACGCCTCGTGCTCGTCGGTGACGGTGACCTGCGCGGGCGCGGCGGCGCGCAACCGGCGCACCACCTCGGCGGTGTTCGCGGCGTTCGGGATGAGGAAGACGTGGTCGTCGGCGTACAGGTAGGCGATGATGTCGTCCACCACACCACCGGTGGCGTCGTCGCAGCAGAGCGTGTACTGCGCCCGGCCGGGGCCGATCCGGCCCAGGTCGTTGCTGAGGCAGGCGTTGACGAAGTCGGCCGCGCCGGGGCCGCTCACCCGGGCCTTGCCCAGGTGGGACACGTCGAAGACCCCCACCGCGGTCCGCACCGCGGTGTGCTCCTTGAGCACACCGCCGCCGGCGTACTCCAGCGGCATCTCCCAACCCCCGAAGGGGGCGAACTTGGCGCCGGCGGCGGTGTGCCGCTCGTGCAGCGGGGAACGACGCAGCCGGGTCGCGGCGGCGTCGGAGGTCACGTCGGTCATGGGTGGCAACTTACCGGGGGCAACGTGGCTGGTTAGCATCGGCGGGAACCCGCTGGCGCTGTCGGCGGGACAGCCATGACGTCCGGCGGGTAGGTTCCGCCGGAGACCTTCACCGCCGGTACGCCACGCCGCGACCGGCCCGGCCCGCCCGGAGTAGCTTCAGTGACATCACCCCGCACCACCAACCTGAGCCTGGTCGACACCGACCCGGCCGAGCTCGCCGTCGACGCGATCGTGATCGGCGTGCACAGCCAGACCGGAGAGCAGGGCGCCACCAGCGGCCTCGCCGGCACCCTGCTGCTCGCCAGCGGCGCGGAGAGCATCGCCGTCGCCTTCGACGGCAAGCTGACCGAGACCCTCGCGCTGCTCGGTGCGACAGGTGGGCCGGGTGAGGTCGTCAAGCTGGCCACGCTGGGCACCGTGACCGCGCCGCTGGTCGTCGCGGTCGGGCTCGGCCCGGAGCCGTCGGGTGCCGCCCCGGCCCCGGAGACGCTGCGCCGGGCCGCCGGCACGGCGGTCCGGGCCCTGGCCGGCGCTCCGAAGGTCGCCCTGTCCCTGCCACTGCCGGACGACGCGGACGCGTCGGCGGAGCTGCGCGCGGTCGCCGAGGGTGCGCTGCTCGGCGGGTACCGGTTCGCCGGCTACAAGACCCGCCCGCAGCCGACCCGGCGGGAGCCGGTCGCCGAGGTGCTCATCGCGGTGCCGGACGCCGGTGACGCGGGCGCCCAGGCGGAGGTCACCCGGGCGCTGGCGGTGGCGGGCGCGGTCCGGACCAGCCGGGACTGGGTGAACACCGCTCCGAACGAGCTGCGTCCGCCGTCGTTCGCCGACGCGGTCGCCGACGCCGCCCGTGCCGCGGGCCTCGGCGTCGAGGTGTTGGACGAGGCGGCGCTGGCCGCCGGCGGGTACGGCGGCATCGTCGCGGTCGGGCAGGGCTCGGAGGCCCCGCCGCGGCTGGTGAAGCTCACCTACACCCCGCAGAGCGGCGGCAACGGCAAGCGGGTCGCGTTGGTCGGCAAGGGGATCACCTTCGACACCGGCGGCATCTCGATCAAGCCGGCGCAGGGCATGTGGGAGATGAAGTCCGACATGGCGGGCGCCGCCGCGGTCGGCGCGGCCATGCTGGCGATCGCCGCGCTGAAGCCGGCGGTGGCGGTCAACGCGTACCTGCCGATGGCGGAGAACATGCCGTCGGGCACCAGCTACCGGCCGGGCGACGTGATCACCATGTTCAACGGCAAGCGCGTCGAGGTGCTCAACACCGACGCCGAGGGCCGGATGGTCCTCGGTGACGCCATGGCCCGCGCCTGCGCGGACGGCACCGACTACCTGTTCGAGACCTCCACCCTGACCGGCGGCCAGGTGATCGCGCTGGGCAAGCGGATGGCCGGCGTGATGGGCACCCCGGAGCTGTGCGACCGGGTCCAGGCCGTCGGCGACGCGGTCGGCGAGCCGGCGTGGCCGATGCCGCTGCCCGACGACGTGCGCAAGGGCATGGAGTCCGACGTGGCGGACATCTCGCAGGTCAACGCCGGCATGGACCGGGCCGGTCACATGCTGCAGGGCGGGGTGTTCCTGCGCGAGTTCGTGACCGACGACGTGGCCTGGGCGCACATCGACATCGCCGGGCCGGGCTACCACTCGGGCGAGCCGACCGGCTACTGGACCAAGGGCGGCACCGGTGTCCCGGTCCGCACCCTGGTGCAGCTCGTCGAGGACGTCGCCGCCAACGGCTGATGATCCGCCGACCCGGGGCGTCCTCCTCCTGGAGGGCGCCCCGGTCGCGTTCAGTGCTGCTCGGGGCGACGTTTGCGGCGCTCGTTGAAGTCGCGCATCCGCTGCGGGTAGCCCATCAGCCGGACGTCGTACACGGGGATGCCCATCCGGTACGCGAAGCGCCGGGCGCCGTCCGGGCCGTCGATGCGCCGGCGGGTCCACTCCCCGTCGTCGGCGATCAGGATGACCGTGGTCTCCGTCACCGTCGTGCGCGGCTCGATGTACGCCTCGACGCCGCGCCGACTGCGGATGAAGTTCTCCAAATGGTCCAGATCGCCGCGACTGGCAGCGCGGTCATGGCTCGGCACAGCCGTCTGTTTGCGGCGCCGGAACAAGCCCACCGGATCTCTCCCCCATGTTGCGTCATCGACGACGGTGCCAAGGGTACGTGTCGATGACGTGTCGTTGGGCACCTCGGTACGCACCCTGTGCCCAGTGGTGACAAGATGACCGAGGTGGGGTGTGTCCGTGTTACACCTCTGTGACCCCCGATGCAGCGACGCGACCTGGGAGTTGGACGTGAGCGAGCCGAACGAAGCGACCTTCGACATTGTCATTCTCGGAGGTGGCAGCGGCGGCTACGCGACCGCGCTGCGCGCCGCCCAGCTGGACCTCTCCGTCGCGCTGATCGAGAAGGGCAAGCTCGGCGGGACCTGCCTGCACAACGGCTGCATCCCGACGAAGGCGCTGCTGCACGCCGCCGAGATCGCCGACCAGGCCCGCGAGTCGGAGCAGTTCGGCGTGAAGGCCGAGCTGATCGGCATCGACATGGCCGGGGTCAACTCGTACAAGGACGGTGTGATTTCCCGCCTGTACAAGGGCCTGCAGGGCCTGGTGGGCGGCTCGAAGAACATCACCTTCGTCGCGGGCGCCGGCAAGCTGGTCGGCAAGAACGTGGTCGAGGTGGACGGCAAGCGTTACACCGGCCGCAACATCGTGCTGGCCTCCGGCTCGTACGCGAAGAGCCTGCCGGGCCTGGAGGTCGACGGCGAGCGGATCATCACCAGCGACCACGCGCTCACGATGGACCGGGTGCCGTCGTCGGTGATCGTCCTCGGTGGCGGTGTGATCGGCGTCGAGTTCGCCAGCGTGTGGAAGTCCTTCGGTGTGGACGTGACGATCGTCGAGGCGCTGCCCCGGCTGGTCGCCGCCGAGGACGAGGAGTCGTCCAAGGCGCTGGAGCGGGCGTTCCGCAAGCGGAAGATCAACTTCAAGGTCGGCAAGCCGTTCGAGAAGGTCGAGAAGACCGAGAGCGGCGTCAAGCTGACGATCCAGGGCGGCGAGACCGTCGAGGCGGAGCTGCTGCTGGTCGCCGTGGGTCGCGGCCCGAACACCGCCAACCTCGGGTACGAGGAGCAGGGCGTCAAGATGGACCGCGGCTACGTGCTGACCGACGAGCGGCTGCGCACCAGCGTGCCGAACGTCTACGCGGTCGGCGACATCGTGCCCGGCCTCCAGCTCGCGCACCGCGGCTTCCAGCAGGGCATCTTCGTCGCCGAGGAGATCGCCGGGCAGACCCCGGCCGTGATCGACGAGGTCGGCATCCCGCGCGTCACCTACTGCGACCCGGAGCTGGCGTCGGTGGGCCTCACCGAGGCCAAGGCCAAGGAGCAGTACGGCGCTGACAAGGTCAAGACGTACAACTACAACCTGGGTGGCAACGGAAAGAGCCAGATCCTCAAGACCACCGGCTTCGTGAAGCTGGTCCGGGTCGAGGACGGCCCGGTGGTCGGCGTACACATGATCGGCGCCCGGGTGGGTGAGCTGATCGGTGAGGCGCAGCTCATCTACAACTGGGAGGCCTACCCGGCGGAGGTCGCCCAGCTCGTGCACGCCCACCCGACCCAGAACGAGGCCCTGGGCGAGGCGCACCTGGCCCTCGCCGGCAAGCCGCTGCACTCGCACGCCTGATCATCCACAACCGCGGCGTCCGGCGACGGGCGAAGATCCCACCAGGGGAATGAAGGAGTCTCAGAAAATGCCGGTATCGGTCACCATGCCCCGGCTCGGCGAGAGCGTCACCGAGGGCACCGTCACGCGCTGGCTCAAGCAGGAGGGCGACACGGTCGAGGTCGACGAGCCCCTGCTCGAGGTCTCCACCGACAAGGTCGACACCGAGATCCCGTCACCCGCTGCCGGCGTGCTGAGCCGGATCGTGGTCGGTGAGGACGAGACCGCCGAGGTCGGCAGCGAGCTGGCTGTCATCTCCGGTGAGGGCGAGTCGACCGGCGGTGGCGAGGCCGCCGGTCAGGAGCAGGCCCCGACCGAGGAGGTCGAGCCGGCCGCCGAGCCGACGGCCGCCGCCGAGGGCACCGCCGACGAGGTGGCCCAGGACGAGGCCCCGACCGAGGCGCCGACCGAGACGCCGGCTCCGGCCGCTGCTTCCTCGGGCGAGGGCACCGCGGTGAAGATGCCGGCCCTGGGTGAGAGCGTCACCGAGGGCACTGTCACCCGCTGGCTCAAGCAGGTCGGCGAGACCATCGAGGTCGACGAGCCGCTGCTGGAGGTCTCCACCGACAAGGTGGACACCGAGATCCCTTCGCCGGTCGCCGGCACTGTGCTGGAGATCAAGGTCGCCGAGGACGAGACCGCCGACGTCGGCGCCGACCTGGCGATCATCGGCGTTGCCGGTGCGGCCCCCGCCGAGACCAAGCCCGAGCCGAAGCCCGAGCCGAAGGCGGAGGCCAAGCCGGCGCCCAAGGCCGAGCCGAAGCCGGAGCCGAAGGTCGAGGAGCCGACCCCCGGCATGTCGTACAACGAGCCGGCCGCGGAGACTGAGAGCTCGGCGCAGCCGGCGAAGACCGAGCAGGCCTCGCAGCCTGCCGCGCCGTCCTCGACGCCGCCGCGTCCGTCCGCCCCGGTGCAGGGTGGCGGCGAGGAGGCCGCCGGCTACGTGACCCCGCTGGTGCGCAAGCTGGCCGGTGAGCACGGCGTCGACCTGTCCTCGCTCAACGGCACCGGTGTGGGTGGCCGGATCCGCAAGCAGGACGTGCTGGAGGCCGCCGAGAAGGCGAAGGCCGCCAAGGCCGCTCCCGCCGCCGCACCCGCGCAGGCCACCGCACCGTCGGCGGCCCCGGCCAAGCCGGCCGCGAAGCCGCAGCCGAGCAGCAAGCGGGGCACCACCGAGAAGCTCCCCCGGATCCGCAAGGCCATCGCCAAGCGGTTGCACGAGTCTCTGCACGAGATGGCGCAGCTGACCACGGTGGTCGAGGTGGACGTCACCCGGATCGCCAAGCTGCGGGCGCAGGCGAAGGACTCCTTCGTGCAGCGGCACGGCGTGAAGCTGTCCTTCCTGCCGTTCTTCGCGCTCGCCGCCATCGAGGCGCTCCAGACGCACCCGATCGTCCAGGCCAGCATGGACCTGGAAGGTGGCACGATCACCTACCCGGCGGCCGAGCACCTGGGCATCGCCGTGGACACCGAGCGGGGTCTGCTGACGCCGGTCATCCACAACGCCGGGGACCTCAACCTGGGCGGCATCGCCAAGCGGGTCGCCGACCTGGCCGAGCGGACCCGGACCAACAAGATCAGCCCGGACGAGTTGGCCGGGGCGACCTTCACGCTGACCAACACGGGCAGCCGTGGCGCGCTCTTCGACACCCCGATCGTGCCGTCGCCCCAGTCGGCGATGCTCGGCACGGGTGCCGTGGTCAAGCGGCCGGTCGTGGTCAACGACCCGGAGCTGGGCGAGGTTGTCGCGGTCCGGTCGATGGTCTACCTGGCCATGTCCTACGACCACCGGCTGATCGACGGCGCCGACGCCGCTCGCTTCCTGACCACGGTCAAGGAGCGGCTGGAGGCCGGCAACTTCGAGTCGGAGCTGGGCCTGGCCTGATCTGCCTGCAACGCCGAGAGGGCGCCCCGGTCGTCGACCGGGGCGCCCTCTCGTTTGCGGTCCTCAGCCCTTGAGCAGCGCGGTCGAGACCTTCCAGAGCCGCTCGGCGGCCTCCGGGTCCAGCGCGTACGCCGCGACTCCCGTCCGCCCGCCGGGCTGGGCGGGGGCGGCCTCCTGACAGTCCTCGAAGTAGCGCCCGCCCACACCGTCGAGCAGTGGCGACGCGGCGACCAGCACCGAGGTGGCGGCGCCCTGTTCGACGGTCTTCCAGGCCGCCGCGTTGCCGGAGCGCATCCGGTCCAGCTCCTCCTTGCTGACGTAGCGCTGGAGGTTGGTCTGGATCGCGCCGGGCATCAGCGAGTTGGCCGTGATGCCGTCGTCGGCCCAGAGCCGGGACGCCTCGACGGCGAACAGCACGTTGGCCGTCTTGGACTGCCCGTACGCCTGCCACGGCTCGTACTCCCGGTGGTCGTACTGGATGTCCTCGAAGACCACCGGTGAGCGCAGGTGGGCGGCGGAGCTGACCGAGACGATCCTGGCCCCGTCGCCGGACGCGAGTGCCGGGCGCAGCCCGGTGGCGAGCGCGAAGTGCCCCAGATGGTTCGTGGCGAACTGCATCTCCCAGCCCTGCGGGGTGCGGGACAGGGGCGCGGCCATGATCCCGGCGTTGTTGACCAGGATGTGCAGCGGTCCGTCCCAGTTGGCGACGAAGTCGGCGATCGAACCCTGGTCAGCGAGGTCGAGCGGGGCGACCAGGACGCGGTCGTTGCCGGTGGTCCCGGTGATGTCGTCGGCGGCCTTGTGGCCGGCGTCGGGGTTGCGGACGGCCAGGGTGACCTCCGCGCCGGCGCTGGCCAGGGCGCGGGCGGTTTCCACGCCGATGCCGGACGACCCGCCGGTGACGATCGCCCGCCGCCGGACGAGGTCCACACCCCGGATCACGTCCATGGCCGTGGAGGTATGGGCGAACGAGGTGGTGATCGGGTTGTTCGTCGTCATGATCCATCCTTGTCCAGGGTGGGTCGGACCGACCGGCCCGCTGCCGGAGGCGGTAGTCCCGGTGTTTTCCCGAGCCGGACCGGAGGTAACGCCGGACACCGTCGCCATCGCTGTTCGGGCCTCCGAGCAGGCCGGACGCTGCCAGAGTGGGATCGTGGGCGGCTACCGGCGGGGTGGACAACTGGGACCGGCCGTCCCGATTGCTCCCGGTGCCCGGGTGGACAAGTTCGAGGTCTTCTTCGACCTGGTCTTCGTCTTCTCGTTCTTCATCATCACCCGGGCGACCGCCGCCAACATCTCCGGCCGGCAGCTGTTGCACGCCGGCCTGGTGCTCGCCGTGCTCTGGTGGATCTGGGTGGTGCACAGCCTGGTGGCCACCCGGGTCCGGCTCGGCGAGGGCTACGTCCCGGTGCTCATGGTGATCGCAATGGTCGCCCTGTTCGCGTTCGCGCTGGCGCTGCCGCAGGCGTTCAACGACCCCAAGGGGAGCGCCGCCGGCCCGATGCTGGTGGCCATCAGCTACGTCGTGGTCCGGGCCGTCCACATGATCCTCTACCAGCATGTGGTGCGGGACAGCCCGCAGGAGCGGCGGCAACTGCGGCGCTTCGCCCCGGAGCTGGCGGTGAGCATCGTGCTGCTGCTGGCCGCCGCGCTGATTCCGCCGCAGATCACCGACCCCGACCAGGCCGCCATGGTCCGGGACGCGTTGTGGATCACCGTGGTGGTGGTGCAGTACGCCACCGGCTTCATCGTCGGTACCTGGGGCTGGGGGGTGACCAGCGCCGAGCACTGGACGGAGCGTTACGACCTCATCCTGATCATCGCGCTGGGCGAGTCCATCATCTCCACCGGGGTGGGCGGCAATCTGCTCGGCAAGCCGGTGACCTGGTCGGCGGTGGCTGCCGCGGCGCTCGGCATCGTGGTCACCGCCGCCCTGTGGTGGGCGCACTTCGACTTCATCGGGCCGGCCGCGCGGATCGCCCTGCACGCGGCGGAGGGTGGCCCCCGGGTGGCCATGGCCCGCGACGCGTACGCGTACCTCTACCTGCCGATGATCGCCGGGGTGATCCTCTTCTCCATCGGCAACGAGGAGGTTCTGCACAAGATCACTGACCCGGCCGGCGGGCTCGCCGAGAAGGTCGAGGGACCGGCCGTGCCGATGCTCTTCGGCGGGTTGATCTGCTACTTCGCCGTCAACCTGTTGTTCCAGCTGCGCACCCTGCACACCGTCAGCTGGACCCGCGTCGGCGTCATCGTGGTGCTCACGGCGGCCCTCCCGGTCGGTCAGCACCTGCCGGCGCTGGGCGCGCTCACCCTCGCGACCGTGATCTGCGTGGCGCTGGTGGCCGTGGAGGTGATGGTCATGTCGGATTCCCGGCACGCGTTGCGCTCCGCCGTCTTCCAGGAGCGGACCACCCACGAGGCCCACGAGGCCGCCTGGCGGGCGCGCTGGCACGACGTCCGGGAGACCGACGAGCCGACCACGCCGTGATCGGTTCGGGATAGACTCCGGCGCAGCGTCGCGGTGTACCCGGCACGAAGGCCGCCGTGGGCATGGAGGCGCGGGGACAGCATGGGACAAACGTGCACCCGACCGGTTCACCGGCCGACCGGCTCGCCGCCGTCGGCAATCAGATGATCGAGATCCACCTCTGGCTCAGCGCGGAACTGGCCCGTCTCCGGGCAGGCCTCGACACCCCGTCCCGCGATCTGCGGGCGCACTGCCTGACCTTCTGCGCCGCACTCGGCCGACACCACACCGGCGAGGACGCGGGCGCGTTCCGGCTGCTGGCCGAGCAGGTCCCCGAACTACGCCCGGTCATCGCGAACCTGATCACCGATCACGAGGTGGTGGCGGGGATCCTGGAGCGGGTCGAGGCGCTGCTCGGCGGCGACACGGCGGTGCCCCTCGCCCAGGTGCGCGGCGAGCTGGACGGGTTGGCCGCCCTGCTGGAGTCGCACTTCCGTTACGAGGAGAAGCGGTTGGTCTCCGCGCTGAACGCGCTCACCGGCCGACCCGGGACGGCCGAGGAACTCCTCGGTCTGACCGTGCCTCCGCAGGTCACCGACTGACGGCCGGGCCGGACCGGGTGGCGGTGGGCTGCTCGGCCTCCGGCGCCGGCCCGGGCAGCCGCTCGTAGAAGCGGATCTTCTCCCGGAGGTGCTCGTACTGGCGGCTCAGCAGGAGCATCTGCTCCTCGACCCGAGCCGCGTGCTGTTTCAGCAACTCCCGCCGCTCGTCGACGGTGTGCTCGCCCTCCCGGGCCAGCTCCGCGTAGCGGCACATCTGAGCGATCGGCATCCCGGTGTCGCGCAGGCAGCGGAACAGCACCAGCCAGCCGAGGTCGTCGTCGGTGAAGACCCGCTGACCGCCCGTCGTCCGGCCCACGTCGGCGAGCAGGCCGATCTTCTCGTAGTAGCGCAGGGTGTCGAGGCTGAAGCCGCTGCGGCGGGCAGCCTCCGCGGGGGCGTAACCGCTCATGTCGAGATCGTAGTGCTTGACCTGGAGCGCACTCCAGGTTGGAGGCTGGTGACCATGACGACGACACGGACGCTGGGACGCAGCGGCATCGAGGTGAGCGCGATCGGCATGGGGTGCTGGGCGATCGGTGGCCCGCTCTGGGGTGACGACGGGCAGCCGTTCGGCTGGGGCGAGGTCGACGACGACGAGTCGATCCGCACCATCCACCGGGCACTCGACCTCGGGGTGACCCTGTTCGACACGGCCAGCAACTACGGCGCCGGGCACAGCGAACGGATCCTCGGCCGGGCCCTGGCCGGCCGGCGCGACAGCGCGGTGATCGCCACCAAGTTCGGCAACGTCAGTGAGGAGAACACTCGGCGGGCGCTCGGCACCGACGCCAGCCCGGCCTTCGCGGTACGCAGCCTGGAGGACTCGCTGCGCCGCCTCGGCACCGACCACGTCGACCTCTACCAACTGCACATCAACGAGCTGTCGGTGCCCGCCGCGCTCGATCTGGTCGACACGCTGGAGGCCCTGGTCGACCAGGGCAAGATCCGCGCGTACGGGTGGAGCACCGACGACCCCGCCTCGGCGGAGGCGTTCGCGGCGGCCGGCCCGCACTGCGCCGCCATCCAGCACGACGAGTCGGTGCTGCGCGACAACGCGGCGGTGCTGGCGGTCTGCGACACCCACGACCTGGCCAGCCTCAACCGTGGGCCGCTGGCCATGGGGCTGCTCACCGGGTCGACCCGGGCCGTCGGGGCGGACGACGTGCGCGGGCGAGCGCCGGAGTGGTTGGAGTGGTTCACCGACGGCCGACCGACGCCGCGTTGGGCGGCCCGGGTGGAGCAGGTCCGCGCGGCGCTCACCGCCGACGGGCGGACCCTCGCACAGGGCGCGCTGGGCTGGCTGCTGGCGCGCAGCTCTCGTACGGTGCCGATCCCCGGCCTGCGCACGGTGGCCCAGGCCGAGGAGAACCTGGCGACCCTGACGCTCGGCCCGCTGAGCGCCGAGACGTACGCCGAGGTGGAGCGACTGCTCGCCGACCTGCGCCCGGCCCACGCGGCCTGACCGCCGCAGCGGCCCTCGCCCCGGGCGCCGTCACCGGAAGTCGTCCGCGTGCTCGGCGGCCCACTGCCGGAACGTGCGCCCGGGGCGTCCGGTCACCTGCTCGACGTCCGGGGCGACCCAGCCGCTGCCGTCGGGATGACGCCCCATCTCCAGGAACCACTCGATCACCTCGGTCGGGTAGTGGTCCTTCCAGTACTCGCGGGCTTGCTCCGGGGTCAGCTCGTCGAAGCGCACCGGGCGGCCGATCGCCTCGCCGATCATCCGGACCGCGTCGCGGCGGCGAACCGGCTCCGGCCCGGTCGGCTGGTACACCCGGCCGGCGTGGCCGTCCTCAGTCAGCGCGGCCACGATGACCGCGGCGATGTCCGCCTCGTGGACCAGCGCGCTGTTCCAGTCCCCGAACGGCGCCCGCACCACCCCCTCGGTGCGGATACCGGCCGCCCACTCGCGGGTGTTCGCCATGAACTCGCCCGGGAAGATGTGCGTCCACTCCAGGCCCGAGTTCTCGACGGCCCGGTGCAGCGGCCGGTGGGGGGCCTCGATCGGGTCGTCGTCCGCCCGGCTCGGATCGTTGTGGCCGAGATGGGTGACCCGGCGGACGCCGGCCTGACGGGCCAGCTCCAGGATCTCCGCGCCGGTGGTCAGCGGCCCGTACCCGTCCATCGCGACCAGGTGCATCCGCGTCACGCCGCGCAGCGCCGCGACCAACGTGTGGGGCCTGGCGAAGTCACCCGCCACCACCTCCACCCGGTCGGGCAGCGCGGTGGCCGCCGGCGACGCGGGATCGCGGGTCAGTGCGCGTACGTCGTGGCCGGTGCTGACCAGTTGCCGGACCAGGCTGCCTCCGACGGTCCCGGTCGCTCCGGTCACCAGGATCGGCATGGTTCCTCCTCAGGGATCGCCCGACGGCGGGCACGGCGAGCCGACCCCGCCATCCCGGGGGCGCTCTCGGATGGCTCATGCTCAGCCAGATCGATGCCGGAAGCAATCGCGAACATGGCATTCACGTTCGCTCTGACCTGCGGAAACGCGCTGACCGTCGACAGCGCGCGGCGGCCGTTTTCGGCTCCGGGAACATTGGTTGACCTGCGGCTTCCCGCTTGGTCCGGATGGTCCGCCCAGATTTCTCTGCCTGCCATTGCTGTGCAGCCGGTGACGTCAGCCGAGGCCTACCGCATCGATCGTCCTCGACCAGGGCGGACAACACCGGACTCCGGCCCTGGCCGGCGCCGACCGCCGCCTCCAGCGTGATCCATCAATGTGACGCCGGGCACATTTAGCGGGACAGCGCCGCCGAACCGGCACTTGTAGCGTGGCGTCAGTCCACATCGTACGCAGCGTGTTCCTGTGCGTACGGCCGCCGGCGTGCCGGCGATGTTGGCCCAGGAGGCGGCAATCACTCGTAACCACACGTCGACGCGGCGGCGCCGGCGTGGAGCCGGGATCCGCCATCCCGCCGGTCCATCGGGTCCGTCCTCCGTTCGATGTTCATTGCCGCGCCGCCCCCCATACGGTGGCGGCGCGCGTCTTCACGGGGAGCAGACATGGTTCTGAGAATGTCCGCGGCTGTCGCGCCACCGGCGCGGCGCCACCGAACGGGGTGGCGACGGGCCGCCGTAGCGCAGGTCACGGCGCTCGCCCTGCTGGCCGGTCTTCTTCCGGCGCACCCGGCGCGGGCGGCGGAGCCGCCACCCGCGGCCGCAGAGCGCACGCCGGTGGTGCAGGCATGGTTGAACGGCGGCACGAAGGTGCGGGCCGCCGCCGAACTGGCCCTGGTCGGCTCCGACGACGACATCCGGGCGTTCGTGAGCGACGGCTGGGCGAAGGCGCAGCGGCTCGATGAGCGGGACGCGGTCGTGTCGGTGATCGCCGAGTCCGGGCCGGCGGTACGGGCGGCGGCACAGACGGCTTTGAACGCCTTCGATGCCGGTGACATTGACGCGCTCTCGACCTTCCTGAACAGCGGCTGGCAGCCGCCCTCGAACACCGACACCCGCGTACGGGTCAACCAGTTGATGGCGGCTGGTGGGGATCAGGTCAAGGCAGCCGCGCAGCAGGCGTTGGATTCGGAAGACCCGGCGGTGTGGCGGCAGTTCACGGACTCGGGTTGGCAGTCGCGGTGGTTGACGGATCAGCGCGTGCGTGTCAACCAGGCGATGGCCACCGGCGGGCCACAGGTGAGGGCAGCCGGGCAGAAGGCGCTGGACGCGGGGACGCCGGAGGCGTTGGAGTCGTTCCTGGACGGCGGGTGGTCGGTGGCGGCGGCTCGTGACCAGGAGACCGAGACGCTGACCGCGTTGCAGGCGCAGGCGCAGGCGCATGGCGACCTGGCGAAGCAGGAGACCGAGCGCGCGGTATCGGAGGCGGCACGGGCGAAGGAGGCCGCAGCGGCGGCCAAGCGTTCGGCGGAGTTGGCGGCTGCGGCGACGGAGGCGGCGCGCAACGACACGGCCGAGGCGGCGGCGCAGGCGAAGCGGGCCGCGGTGGCGGCACAGAAGGCAGCGTCGGCGGCGAAGGTGGCGGTGCAGGCGGCGGCCTCGGCGAACCGGGCGGCGCGGGCGGCCGCCGCTGCGGCGCAGCGGGCGGCGTCGGCGGCATCGCAGGCGGAGCGGGCGGCGACCCGGGCCTACAACGCGGCGGCGGGCGCGGCGACGGATGCGACGAAAGCGGACACGGCCCGGGTGCGGGCGCAGGAGGCGCGGGACACCGCGCGCGTGACGAGGGGCCTCGCCGCCAGCGCGAACCTGGCGGGGCAGGCGATTCAGGCGGGCCTGGAATCCCTGGACGCGGCGCGGTCGGCGGCGTACAACGCGAAGCTGGCCTCGGACGCCAACGACGACGCGACCCGGTGGGCGAATGCGGCCGGCGCGGACGCCAAGGATTCGATCGCGGCAGCGAAGCAGGCGCGGGCGGACGCGGACCGGGCTCTGCGGGCGGCCGACACGGCGGAGCGATACCTCCGGGTGGCGGCCACGGCGGCCGCCCGCGCTCGGGACGCGGCGAACCGGGCCGCGCAGCACGCGGAGGAGGCCGCCGACGCGGCGATCGACGCGGCGAACCACGCCGGTGACGCGGCGACCGCCGCGGCACGGGCGACCGCGGCAGCGACCGCGGCGACCGCAGCTGCTCAGGCCGCGGTGGAGACAGCCAGCCAGGCGATCGAGATCTACGACGCGGCGCGCGTGGCGGACGCCGAGCGGCTTGCGGTCACCCAGGACGAGGGTACGGAGACGGCCCGCCAGGCCGCCGCACAGTACGACCAGGCGCAGGCCGCGGCGAAGTGGGACGCGGTACAGGCCGCCGAGCGTGACGCGGCGACCAACCAGCTCATCGCCGAGGTCCTCAATCCCGCCACCGACCCGGCCGTCGCGGTGACTAAGGCCCGCAAGGTGGCGTTGAACCTCAGCCAGGCGTCCGGCACGTGGACCCGGGAAGCGGCCATGGCCGCGCTCGCCGGCGCCGACGCGCAGGTGATGGAGTTCGTCCGCACCGGTATCGCCGAGGCGGCCGGGCAGGACGACCGGGTGGCCGTACGGGAACTGGCTGTCACGGACAACACCGGGTTGCGGGACGCGGCCCTCGCCGCGTTGCAGGGCAGCGACGCGCAGGTGTCGCAGTTCCTGCAGACCCAGAACTACACCGGCCGGTACACGCAGGACCGGTTGAAGGTCAACCAGATCGCGTCAGCGGCACGGACGGCTGGCGACACCTATCTGGCGCAGAAGGCGCAGGAAGCCTTGGACTCCGGGGACGGGCAGAAGCTGCGCGAGTTCATTGCTTCCGGCCAGCACACGGCCGCCGCCATCGGCCAGCGGATCCAGGTCAACACGATCCTGGCCAGCTCGGACAGTGGTCCCGAGGTGAAGGCCGCCGCGCAGATCGCGTTGGACGGGCCGCCGGCAGGGCTACGGCAGTTCCTCGACGAGGGCCGTTACGCCGCAGCCGAGCGCGACCAGGACGGCGCGGCGCACCTGGCCGTGGTCGCCGGCCTGGTGCAGCGGATCAACCAGATCGCGCAGACGGCGGTGCAGGACGCCATGACGGCGCAGTCCGTCGCAGCCCAGGCACGGAAGGACGCCGCCGCCGCCACGGAATACGCCAATCAGGCGGCCGTGTCGGCGCAGAAGGCCGCCGGGTACGCGACGCAGGCCGCGCAGTACGCCGACCAGGCCAGCCAGTCGGCCGAGAAGGCCGCCGCCGCGGTCCGGACCGCCAAGGCGGCAGCGACCCGGGCGTCCGCGTCGGCGCGCAGCGCGATCCGTTCCGCGTCCTGGGCCGTCCTGTCGCACGAGCAGGCCATCCAGTCCGCCACCGAGGCCCACGCCTCGGCCACCCGCGCGTACAACTCGGCTGTCGCCGCCGGCAAGAGCGCCCAGGAGGCGGTCGCGGCCGCCAAGGACGCCTACCAGCGGTACGAGTCGGCCCAGGGCGTGGAAATCCAGAAATGCAGCGTCGAATACACCTCCGAGGGGCCGCTGGGCGAATGGGAGAAGCTACTCACCGGTGAGCGGGGTGACTTCGCCGAGAAGTGCGTCCGCAACGTCATCGCCGACCCCGCCGAGCTGGCGAAACGCGCCTACACCAACTCTGCCTACTGCAGCGTCTACCCCGACGGCAGCCAACTCGCCAAGAACTGCCTCGCCACCGTCCTGGCCCCCGATTTCCGGGGCGGACAGACGCTGGTCATGCTCACCGCGGTGCTGCAGGGCGTCGCCATGATCCTGGCTCCCGTCGCCATCGCTCTCGGCATCGGCTGCGTCCTGAGCGTGGTCTGCGGCATCGTCGCCGGCAGCCTGGTCACGATCGGCGAAATCGGCCTCAGCATCTACAAGTACATCAACGGTGACCAGTCACTCGCGGACACCCTGATGCAGCTCGGCGCCGTCGCGCTGGAAGCACTAGCGTTCGCCGGCATCGCCAAACTCGTCGGCGCCGGCTTCAAGGCCGCCAAGCACCTCTACGACCTCAGCCGCGCCGCCAAACAGGCAGAGGCGGACCTCAAGACGGTGAACAAGGCGCGGCGTGAGCTGCGGCTCAACTCGTGCCTGACCCCCAACAGCTTCTCCGCCGACACACCGGTGCTGCTCGCCGACGGCAGCAGCAAACCCATCGCGGACGTACGGGTCGGCGATCGGGTCCTGGCCACGGACCCCACGACGGGTGTATCTGCCGCCCAGCCCGTGACCCGCCTCATTCGGAGCACCGATCCGGCCCTCACCGACGTGACGGTTGCACCGGCCGGCGGGGCGGCGGTAACCGTTCACACCACGCCGCATCACCCATTCTGGGACGCCGCTGTCCGACGCTGGGTCGACGCCGCGGACCTGACGGTAGGCAGCACCCTGCGCAATCCGGACGGCGAACCGGTCCAGGTGGCCGGCGTCCGAACCTTCGACGGGCCGCGGGTGATGCACAACCTGACCGTTGCCGAAACCCACACCTACTACGTGGCCGCCGGCTCGACCGCGCTGCTGGTACACAATGTGGGTGGCTGCCTGGACGGTGAGATCGAGTACGACGTCATGGACCCTGTCACGAAGCGGATCGTCACCGACATCGACAGCATCGAAAACGGCGAGCTGTGGGAGCTGAAGGGCGGAATCCCGTGGTGGGGGGACGATGAATGGCTCGCCAAGGAGATTGACGGGAAGTTCGCCAAGTACCTGAAGGCGCGAACGATCCTCCCCGCTGACTACCGCGACGCAGTCATCGGCTTCCGTTTCACCAACAAAAAGATCGACGCGAAGACACGCACGGTCATCACAGAGAGGTTGACTCGTTTGGCCGAAGAGGCTGGCGTCCAATTGAAGATTGAGTTCGCCTCATGAGCTATCCGTTCCAGACCGCCGAGACACCGGTGTGGGATCCCGCGCTCCGGGTCGGCCAGGTATACCTCGGCCAAGCCCAGTCGGTGGCGGAGGTCGTGGGGACGGCGTCAGGTCTGACGCCGCTCCGCAACGGCAGCTGCGATCTCGATCCAACGACGTTCACGACCTTCGTGGACCGCCTTCTACAGTTCTACAACGAGGGCCGCCACCCCACCCTCTCGCAGCTGCTACGCGGGGTCCTCCTGGTTTCCCTGGTGTTGCTGGAGCGGGCCGGCGCGCCCCGTCCGCCGGCCGGCAGCGAGGTGATCGACGCCTTGCTCGCCGAGGCTGCCGCGCTGGAGCCCACCATGCCTGTCTAGAAATCTCGCACCGGCCGTCGCTTCGTGGTCGGGCTGTAGGGGCCGGTCCTCCCAAGCAGAGGACTGGCCCCTATCGCTGCGCCCGCATTGCCCAATCCGGAGGTTGGCCCCTCGGCAGATCGGCGGCCACCTGCGTGGCCGGCGGCTCGGGCGTGGGCCGATACTGGGTCGATGGCGCGGATCCGAGGAGGGTGTGTGTGAACGACTCCCCACGGGTCGCCTGCACGGCATGCGGGCAGGACTGGCAGACCTGGTACCGGGTTCGTGAGGACGGGCGCGTGTTCCTGCTGTGCCCGGAGTGCGACTCGGTCTGGCTGCCCGAGGACGACCGCCATGCACCTCCGACGCACCATCTGGGGGCGCTTTTCGGTCCGCAGCCGAAGTTCTTCAACGCCTGGGTGCTGATCGAGGAGTGCACGGCGCCGCCCGTCGACTGACGCGTCAACGGTGGATGCCGACCCGTTCACGGGCCGGCATCCACCTTCGCGGGGACATCAAGTGCAAGATCGCGGAACGCGGGAGGCACGCTGTCGCGACGAGGGAGTGCACGGGCAGGACGCATCCAAGTTGCCCTCCGTACCCGAAGATATGAGCATGCGGATCCTTCTGGCCGGCGCGTCCGGCTTCCTCGGCACCCGGCTGGCCGACCGGCTCACGGCGGACGGGCACCAGATCACCCGACTGGTCCGTCGGCCGCCGCGTGACCCGCAGGAGCGGCGGTGGGACCCCGCCGCCGGGCAGCTCGACCCCGCCGTGGTCACCGAGGCGGACGCGGTGGTCAACCTGGCCGGCGCGGGCGTCGGTGACAAGCGCTGGAACGACGACTACCGGCGGTTGATCCGGACCAGCCGGGTGGACAGCACCACCACACTGGCGGTCACCATCGCCGGGCTTCCCGCCGCCGACCGACCGCGGGTGTTGCTCAACTCCTCGGCCGTGGGGTGGTACGGCAACACCGGCGACCGGGCCGTCGAGGAGGACGCGCCGGCCGGTGAGGGCTTCCTGGCCGACGTCTGCCGGGTGTGGGAGGCCGCGACCCGGCCAGCCGAGGACGCCGGGGTACGCGTCATCCGGATGCGCACCGGCCTGCCACTGGACCGCGACGGCGGGCTGCTCAAGCCGCAGCTGTTGCCATTCAAGCTGGGCATCGCCGGCCGGCTGGGCAGCGGCCGGCAGTGGCTGCCGTGGATCTCGATGGCCGACTGGCTGGGCGCGACCCTCTTCCTGCTGGACCACGACGAGGTCGCCGGCCCGGTCAACGTGGTGGGGCCGAACCCGGTGACCAACGCCGAGTTCACCCGCGAGCTGGCCCGACAGCTGCACCGTCCGGCGATCATCCCGATCCCCGCACTGGCGCTCAAGGTGGCCCTCGGCGGCTTCTCCCACGAGGCCCTGACCAGCACCCGCGTCCTCCCCGGCGTCCTGACGAGAGCCGCCTACCGCTACCAGCACCCCACCCTCCCCGAAGCCCTCCAGGCGGCCCTGACCCCCTGAACAACCCTGTCGCCGTTCGCGTTGATCATGAAGTTGTTGCCACCCGCCTCGGCGTGTCGTGGCAACAACTTCATGATCGACAGGGTCGGCCCGGGCGTGGTCAGCAGCCGATCACCCAGTAGTTGGGGGCGGTCTGCTTGAGGGCGCTGGTGTAGAAGGTGTTGTAGAGGCCCATCCGCTGGTTGGAGCCGTTCGCGTAGGCGTAGCCACCGGACTGGTACGCCCGACCGGCCGCCACGTGCGCGTAGTTGCTGGCGGTCACGCAGGTCGCCGGCACGGTCGGCGTCGGCGTCGGAGTCGGCGTCGGGGTGGCCGTGGGGGTCGGCGTGGCCGTCGGGGTGGGGGTCGGGTTGGTGCCGCCGCCGTTCAGGCCGAAGAAGAGCGCGTCACGGTACGTCGAGCAGATGGTGTCCAGGAAGTACGCGCCGGCGGTGCCACACTGCTCGGCTGCGGAACCCGGGTCGACCGGAGTGCCGTGGCCCATCCCGGAGACCCGGTAGAGACGTACGTCGTCGTTGCCGTACACCTCCAGGCTGGTGTTGCCGGGCAGCGAGGAGGTGCTGCTCGGGGTCTGCGAGACCCCCCGCACGTTGGTCCACTGGTCGCGCGACTCGGTGCCGTTGAGCGGGGTGACAGTGGTGTCCGAGGTGCCGTGCCAGATGGCCACCCGGGGTCGCGGGCCGGTGTAGCCGGAGTACGCGCCACGGACCAGGTCGCCCCAGGCGGCCGGTGTCTTGTCCGCGCCCGGGTTCATGCAGCTGAACGCGTTGACCATGCTCGTGGCGCAGCGGTAGGGAATCCCCGCGATGATCGATCCGGCGGCGAAGACGTCCGGGTAGGTGGCGAGCATGACCGCGCTCATCGCCCCGCCCGCGGAGAGGCCGCTGACGAAGACCCGGGAGCCGTTCACCCCGAAGTTCGCCTTGGCGTGGTCGACCATCTGCTTGATCGACAGCGCCTCACCCTGACCGCGGGTGGTGTCGCCCGACTCGAAGAAGTTGAAGCAGGAGTTGGCGTTGTTGCCGGACGGCTGCTGGGCGACGATCAGCGAGAACTTCCACTGGTCGGCGTACTTCTGCCAGCCGGAGTTGGCGAAGTAGCCGGACGCGTTCTGGGTGCACCCGTGCAGGAGGACGACGGCCGGGGAGTTGGCCGGCAGGTTGTCCGGCCGGTAGGCGTACATGGCGAGGTTGCCCGGGTTGGAGCCGAACCCGGTGACCTGGGTGAGGGTGGCGGCCTGGGCGGGGGCGGCGATGGCGACCGCGCCGGCCAGGGCGAGGGCGAGCCCGGCGAGCCCGCCGACCAGGCGGGTGATGGTGGATGAGGAGCGGCGCACGGCGGCCTCCTGAGGGGGGCGGACTGTGAACTGGGTCACGGTCGAATTGCCGAGACGTTACGACGATGTGTCGCCGCGATGACATGGGGCGCGCTCACACATTCACGACGGACGCTGTGTACGTCAGACCGTCGACGTGGCGGGCCGAATCCGTCCCCAACGGTCCTGTCCTTGCAGGTCTGACCGGCCCGTCCAGGTCCGGTTGGTAACGTCCGCTGCGTGCCGTCCTCCCCGTCGCTGGCCACCGGGCCCGCACCAGCGTCACCGCCGCGCGTCGTCCGGGACCGCCGGGCCGACCTGATCGTCGTGCTGGTGGCGCTCGCGCTCGCCGTCTGGGTGACCAGTGGGCTGTGGCGGGACCCGAACACCCGGACCATCACGGTCAACTCCAGCGACCAGGCGCTCTTCGAGTGGCTGCTGGCCTTCGGCGGGCACGCGGTCACCCACGGGGACAACCCGCTCTTCACGTACCTGATCAACGTCCCGGACGGCGTGAACCTCGCGGTCAACACCTCGATCACGGTGTACGCGGTGGTCTTCGCCCCCCTCACGTACCTGATCGGGCCACCGGCGACGTTCCTGGTGATCCTCACCCTGAACCTGCTCGCCACCGCGCTGGTCTGGTACTGGTTGCTCTCCCGGCACCTGGTCCGCAGCCGGCTGGCCGCCGGGATCGGCGCCCTGTTCATCGCCTACTCCCCCGGCATGGTCTCGCACGCCAACGCGCACCTGAACTGGACCGCCGGCTGGCTGGTGCCGCTGCTGATCTGGCGGCTGTTCGCGCTGCGCCGAGCCGGGCACTGGCTCCGCGACGGGGTGATCCTCGGCGTGCTGGTCGCGGTGGCCTTCTCGATCGCCGCCGAAGGGCTGTTCTTCACCGCGCTGGCGCTCGGGGTGTTCGTCGCCGTCTGGGCGCTGCACCCGGCCAACCGGGCCGAGGCACGCGCCGCGCTGCCCAATTTCCTGCGGGGGCTCGGGGTGACCGCCGTGGTCGCCGGCGTGCTGCTGTCGTACCCGCTGTGGCTGCACTTCGCCGGGCCGCAACGGTTCCACGGCACCGGCTTCGACCCGGTGATCCACTCCGAGGACATCGCGGCGTTCGCCGCCTTCCCGCGCCGCTCGCTGGCCGGTGAGGTGGGGCTGGGCACCTCGCTGGCACCGAACCCGACCGAGGAGAACTCCTTCTTCGGCATCCCGCTGCTGGTGCTCACCGTGGTCTGCTTCGTCGCGCTCTGGCGGCGGGCCGACCCGGGCCGCCGGGCCACCCTCTGGGCGCTGGGCGTCGTCGCGCTGATCTTCTCGGTGCTCTCCTTCGGCCCGATCGCCAAGGTCGACGGGCGACGCACCGACCTTCCCATGCCGTTCGACCTACTCGGACAACTGCCGGTGGTGAACGCCGCGCTGCCCGCCCGGCTGGCGCTGGTGGTCGCGCCGGTGATCGGGCTGTTGCTGGCGTACGCCGTCGACCAGTTGCGCACCGCGCCACCCCGGCACCGCTCCACCGAGTTGGCCTGGCTGGTCGGGTTCGCGGTGGCGCTGGTGCCGCTGCTGCCCACCCCGCTGCTGACCGACGAGCGGGAACCGATCCCGCGGTTCATCACCTCCGGCACGTGGCGCCACTACGTCTCACCGGACGGGGTGCTCACCCCGGTGCCGCTGACCGTGGACATCTACCCGGACGGCCAGCGCTGGCAGGCGTACGCGTTGTCGCACCGGCAGGGCGAGTTCGAGATCCCCGGCGGGTTCTTCCTCGGCCCCGGCGGGCCGGACGGGCGCGGCCGGATCGGCCCGGTGCCGCGCACCCTGAGCGCGTTGATGGACCAGGCCGGCCGTACCGGCCTGGTGCCGATCGTGACCGACGGGACCATCCGGGAGGTCCAGTCGGACCTGCGGCACTGGCGCATCGAGACGGTGGTCCTCGCCGACGAGGTGCACGGCGCGAAGTTCGAGGTCGACGAGGCGGCGCTGCTGCGCACCGGCACCGCCCTGTTCGGCGAGCCGCAACGGGTCGACGACGTCTGGCTGTGGCGCATCCCGCCCGCCGATCGGTAGACCGCGACGCGGCCGGCCGGGGCACCACGACCGACCGCCGTCGCGTCTAATGGGCCGATGAGATTGACCGGTGGGCGATTGCGGCGCGCCGCCGTGGTCGGGCTCGCGCTGGGGCTCGTCGTGCTCAGCGCGCCAGCCGCCACGGCCGCGAACAGCACTGTCACCGCCAGCGCGGCCGGCGGGAGCGCTGTCACCGCCAGCACGGCCGGAGTGGTGCCGAGCCGGGTGCGCGATCCGTGGCTGTGGCAGGCCACCGTGGGTCAACGCCCGGCCGGTCCGGCCGCGTTGGTGTTCTTCACCGACCGCACCCGCTATTTCGAGTCGACCGGGGTGCTCATCGCCCGGGACGGTGCCTACCGGCTGATCCCGATCCGCATCGCCGAGGGGCACGGGCTGCTCTCCCCCGACGGGCGCCACTATCTGCGGCCGCAGTCCGGCGAGTTGCTGGACCTCACCACCGGCCGGCAGCGCCGCACCCTGAACCCCGGGCTGCACCCTTTCGCGTGGTCGCCGGATGGGCGACGTGTGCTCGGCACCCGCAGCAACGACGACCTGGTGATCAGCTACGGGCCGGACAATCAGCAGCTCAACGACCCGGAAAAGCCCGACGACCTGTTGGTCGTCGACCCGCACCAGGGCACCGAGCAGGTGGTCGCGGCCGGCACCTTCGCCGCCCACCACGCGGCGGCCTGGTCACCCTCCGGCGACCTGGTGGCGGTGGCTGGTCCACCGGACGGGGCCGCGCAGGTCGCCGAGCGGCAGCGGCTGGTGGTCGTCGACCCGGCCGGGGGCAGCCTTCGCTGGCAGGTCGACCTGGGTGAGCGACGGATGCTGGCCGGCCCGGCCGCCTGGCACCCCGACGGCAGTCGGATCGCACTGCTGGCCTTCGACGGTTGCGCCGGCCTGGGCTGCACCCCGGAGCAGACGGCGACACGCACCTGGCGCATCGAGTTCGTGGACGCCACCACCGGTCAGTCCGTCGGTGCGCCGCTGCCGGTCAACGCCTCGACCAGCAAGATCGTCGGCTGGCGCGGCGGGGACCCGGTGGTGCAGGAGGTCAGCGGGACGGAGCAGCACACGGACCGCCAGGCCGTCCTCGCCGCGCTGTCATCCGGCGGCCACCGCGAGGTGCTGGTGACCGCGCCGGTCGGGTCGACCGATCTGGCGGTCCCGGGTGACCTGCTGGCCCGGGCCGCGTTCGGCGGTCCGGAGCCCCGGCCGTCACCGTTCGCCGCCCCGCCCTGGCTCTACCTGGTGCTGGCCGTCCCACTGCTGCTCGCCGTCGCCCTCCTCACCCGCCATCTGCGGGGCCGCCGCTCGGCCGCCCCGACACCCGGCGCCTGAGCCCGGCCGCTGCGGTTGGCGCGGCCCCGGTGAGGCGGCTCACCAGGGAAGATCGCCCATTGCGGGACTAGGCTGGACGCCGTGACGACGACGACCCCCGGCCTGACGGCCGTCCGTGCCGGCCTGCTCGACTACCAGGCCGCCTGGGACGAGCAGCGACGCCTGCACGAGTCGGTGGTGGCTGGCGAGCGCGGCGACACCGTGCTGCTGCTGGAGCACCCGAGCGTCTACACCGCGGGCAAGCGCACCGAGCCGTGGGACCGGCCCATGGACGGCACTCCGGTCGTCGACGTGGACCGCGGCGGCAAGATCACCTGGCATGGGCCGGGGCAGCTCGTCGGTTACCCGATCCTGCGCCTGCCCGACCCGGTGGACGTGGTCGCCTACGTCCGCCGGACCGAAGAGCTGCTCATCGACGTGTGCGCCGAGTTCGGGCTGACCGCCGGTCGGGTCGAGGGACGCAGCGGGGTCTGGGTGCCCGCCGACGACCGGGGGCCGGCCCGCAAGGTGGCCGCCATCGGCATCCGGGTGGCCCGGGGCGTCACCCTGCACGGCTTCTCGATCAACTGCGACTGCGACCTGACGTACTTCGACCGGATCGTGCCGTGCGGCATCCGCGACGCCGGTGTCACCTCGCTCACCGCCGAGCTGGGCCGCCCGATCAGCGTCGCCGACGTGCTGCCGGTGGTCGAGCGTCGGCTCGCCACCCTCGTCACGGTCTGAGCAGGCCCGGCCGCGCGCCGGGGTGACCGAGGGCCGGCCTATCCTCGGGCCAATGCAGATCGACCTCGTCACCGTTGTCGTCAGCGAGTACGACCCGGCCATCGCCTTCTTCACGGGCGTACTCGGCTTCGAGCTGGCCGAGGACTCCCCGTCGCTGACCAATGACGGGCGGCCGAAGCGCTGGGTGGTGGTCCGCCCGCCGGGCGGCGGCACCGGGCTGCTGCTGGCCCGCGCCGACGGCGAGCGGCAGGAGTCCGCGGTGGGCGACCAGACCCACGGCCGCGTCGGGTTCTTCCTCCAGGTCGACGACTTCGACGCCACCTACCGCCGGATGGTCGAGATGCACGTCGAGTTCGTCAAGCCGCCGCGCTCCGAGCCGTACGGCAAGGTCGCTGTCTTCCGCGACATCGCCGGCAACCTGTGGGACCTGCTCGGCCCCGCCTGAACCCCCTGCCGGCCCACCCGATCGGGTGGGCCGGCAGGGCGCACCCTACGGAGTCAGGCGGTGCAGGTCGCGCGGGAACGCGGTGACCTCCCGGATGTTGGCCGCGCCGACCAGCCGGGCCACGAACCGTTCCAGGCCGATGGCGAAGCCACCGTGCGGCGGCATGCCGTGCCGGAACGCGTCCAGGTAGCCGGCGTACGGCTCGACCGGCTCACCCCGGGCCGCCAACGCCGCCAGGTAGTCGGCGTGCCGGTGCAGCCGCTGCCCGCCGGTGACCAGCTCCAGACCATGGAAGAGCAGGTCAAAACCGTTCGAGTACGCGGGCCGCTCCGGGTCGGGCTGGGTGTAGAACGGTCGCTTCGCCATCGGGTAGCCGGTGACGAAGAGGAAGTCGGAGCCGTGTTCGCGGCGGGCCCACTCGCCCAGCGCCCGTTCGTGGGCCGGCGCGAGGTCCGGCTCGTCGGCGGGCGCGCCGGCGATCGTCAGCGCCTCGGTGAAGTGCACCTCCGGGATCTCCGTGGGCACCTCCGGCGGCGTGACGCCGAGCGTCGCCAGGGCCCCACCGGCCCGCTCGCCCACCGTGCCCAGCATCGCGGCCAGGGTGTCGCGCAACACCCGCATCACGTCGTGGTGGTCAGCGACGAAGCCCAGCTCCGCGTCGAGCGACGTGTACTGCGCGAGGTGCCGGACGGTGTCGTGCGGCTCGGCCCGGAAGACCGGCCCCACCTCGTAGACCCGTTCGAAGACGCCGACCATCAACTGCTTGTAGAACTGCGGCGACTGGGCCAGGTACGCGGGCCCACCGAACCAGTCCAGCGCGAACACGTTCGCCCCGCTCTCGGTGGAGGAGCTGACCACCTTCGGGGTGTGGATCTCCACGAAGTCCCGGGTGTCCAGGGCGGCCCGGAAGCCGGCCACCGCCGCCGCCGAGATCCGCAGCGCCGCCGACCGGGTGGGGTGCCGCAGCGCGGTGGGCGCGTTGTCGAGCTGGGTGGGCAGGCTCGCGGTCAGCGCGGGCCGGTACAGGTCGAACGGTGGCGGCACGGCGGGCGGCCCCAGTGGACGTACCGTCGGGTCGGTCAGCTCGACCCCGGCGGGCGCCGTTTCGTTCGCGGTGGCCGTCGCGGTGACCTCGACGACCGTCTCTTCGGTGAGTTTCTCCAGCTCGGCGCGGACGGCCGGGTCGGTGACGACCACTTGGGCGAGGCCGGTGGCGTCGCGCACGATCAGGAAGGCCACCGACTTGAGCAGTCGGCGGCGGTGCACCCAGCCGGCGATCCGCACGGTCGTGCCGATCCGGGTGGGCAGGTGGTGGGACAGGGTTCGTTGCATGGCGGGCTGCTCCTCGGTCGATCGCCACGCCTTCGCCGCCCTGGGGCGGCGAAGCGTCGCATCAGCCCCAGGGAGGTGTGGGCGAGCGGGAACCTCGCGGTGCCACCACACCTTCACCCCCGCCGAAGCGAGGGCCTCGTTCGTCGCCTGATGACCGGGGCCAGCCGGGCGGGCTCTACTGGGCACGGGTGACCCGCAACCGTTCTTCCCGCAGCTCGGGAGGGTCTTCGCGCACCGGCGCCAGACCGCCTCTCAGCACCGGCGGCTCTCTGCACTGGCGGGTCGGCGCGCTACTCGGCTCCGTCGTCGCTGTTGGCGGTGACCGTAGCACCCGAATCCCGCTCGTGTGACGCACATTTTCGACACCCCGGTGTCCGGCGTCACAACGTTCGGGGCGTGACGCCGGTCGCCCGACGCACATAGATACCCGCCGTCCGGCGTAGGCTCGTTTTCGTGACGATCGAGCACTCCGCGCCGACGACCGGCCAGGCAGCGCGCACCGCAACGGCGGCCCCCGAGGGGCGGCGTCTGCTGCGGATCGAGGCGCGCAACGCCGAGACGCCGATCGAGCGCAAACCGCCATGGATCAAGGTCAAGGCCAAGATGGGCCCGGAGTACACCCAGCTGCGCGGGCTCGTCTCGCGCGAAGGGCTGCACACCGTCTGCCAGGAGGCCGGCTGCCCCAACATCTACGAGTGTTGGGAAGACCGGGAGGCCACCTTCCTCATCGGTGGCGACCAGTGCACCCGGCGCTGCGACTTCTGCCAGATCGACACCGGCAAGCCGGCCGAGTTCGACGCCGACGAGCCGCGTCGTGTCGCCGAGTCGGTGGTCTCGATGGGGCTGCGGTACGCCACCATCACCGGCGTCGCCCGCGACGACCTGCCCGACGGCGGCGCCTGGCTGTACGCCGAGACCGTCCGACAGATCCACGCCCTTCAGCCGGGTTGCGGCGTCGAGCTGCTGATCCCCGACTTCAACGCCGTCCCCGAGCAGCTGGCCGAGGTCTTCGGCTCCCGCCCGGAGGTGCTGGCCCACAACGTGGAGACCGTGCCGCGCATCTTCAAGCGCATCCGGCCGGCGTTCCGCTACGACCGCTCGCTGGACGTGATCCGGCAGGCCCGCGCCGACGGCCTGGTCACCAAGAGCAACCTGATCCTGGGCATGGGCGAGGAGCGGGCCGAGGTTTCGCAGGCGCTGCGCGACCTGCACGAGGCCGGCTGTGAGCTGATCACCATCACCCAGTACCTGCGCCCCTCGCCCCGGCACCACCCGGTGACCCGCTGGGTCAAGCCGGAGGAGTTCGTGGAGCTGCGCGAGGAGGCCGAGGAGATCGGCTTCGCCGGGGTGATGAGCGGGCCGCTGGTGCGTTCGTCGTACCGGGCCGGCCGGCTCTACAAGCAGGCGCTCGACGCCCGCGCCGCCATCCCGGTCGCCACCGCGGGCTGACCCCGCCGGCGGCGCCGCACGGCCGTTCGGCGTCCGGATGCCATGATCGTGGAATGACCCTCGGCGTACGCCAGCAGCCGCGGGGCGCGGGCTCCCCGCGCCCGCGGCCGGGCACGCGTTTCGGGTTGGTCGGCTGGCTCACCGGGTTCGCCGTGCTCGCCGGAGTGGGTTACCGGCTCTGGCTGCTGGGTCAGGCGGCTCCGCCGACGAACAGCGACGAGGCCACCATGGGGTTGGCCGCGCTGCACATCGCCCGAGGCGAGGGTTTCCCGGTCTGGTTCTACGGCCAGCAGTACATGGGCACGCTGGAGGCGTACCTGGCCGCGCCGGTGTTCGCGCTGGCTGGCGGGCCGTCGCTGCTCGGCCTGCGGCTGCCCACCCTGGCGCTGTACCTGCTGTTCCTGCTGCTGTCCTGGCGGTTGACGCTGCGGCTGACCGGGGACCGGTGGTTCGGGCTGCTGGTGGTGGCGTTGCTGGCGCTCGGCTCCGACCGGATCGTCAAGAACCAGCTCATCGCCGGCGGTGGCTACCCCGAGATGAACGCCGCCGGGGTGGCGCTGGCCGTCCTCGCCGTGGATCTGGCCGCCGGCCGGTCGAGGTGGCGGCTGGCGCGGTGGGCCGCGTGGGGGTTCCTGGCCGGCCTGATGCTCTGGGTCGACCCGCTCGTGCTGCCGTACGTGGTGGCGACCGGGGCCGTGCTCGTCGGGTTCTGCCACCGGGAGCTGCGGGGGGCCGCCGGTGCGCTGCTCGGGGCGGCCGCCGTGCTGGGGGCGGCCCCGCTGCTGCTGCACAGCCTGCTGAACGGGCGGAACCCGCTGCACGCGGTGCTCGCCGCCAGCGGCGCGAACGCCACCGCCGGCTGGGCGAACCGGCTGCACGGCGGCCTGCTGATCGGCCCGCCGCTGGGCATGGGCTTCTGCGCTCCCGGGCAGTGCGCCACCTGGCAACTCTGGTGGGCGCTCGCCCTGCCGCTGCTGCTGGCCCTCGGTGCCGTCACCGCCTGGCGGGCACTACGCCGACCGCCCACCGATCCCGCCTCGCCAGCCGGCCCCGCCGCTGATCCTGGTGACCCGGTGCTCGTTGCACCCCGGGTGGCGGCGGCGATCCGGCTCGCGCTCGTGCTGGCCGCCGTGGTCACCCTCGGGGCGTACACCGTGAGCAGTTCCGCCGGCCTCACCCCGGTGGAGAGTTCCCGCTACCTGTCCTGCCTGCTCATCTCCCTGCCGGCGCTGCTCTGGCCGGTGTGGACGGTGGCCCGGCGCGGCCCGTCGGCGACCGGCCGGCGCGGCCTCGGGCGGACGCCGGCCCGGCTGGTCGCCCTGGCGCTGCTCGCGGCCACGCTGGGCACCGCCGCCCAGGCCACCTGGCGGTCGGCGCAGACCGCGCCGGCCACCCGGGCCGCCGAGGCCCGGCACGCCGAGTTGGTCAGCACCCTGCGGCAGCTCGGCGTAGGGCAGGTGCGCGCCGGCTACTGGACCTGCAACCGGCTCACCTTCGCCGCTGCGGAGCAGGTGGTCTGCGCGGTGGTCGACGACGCGCTGCGCCCCGGTTTCGACCGCTACCCCGCGTACCGGCGGGAGGTGGACAGGGCCTCGGCGCCAGCCTGGGTCGCACCGGCCGGCTCACCGCTGGCGAACGCGCTCGACGAGCGGCAGCGCGCCAACCCGGGCAGCCTCGACCTGGTCACGATCGACGGCTGGCGGATCTACCTGCCGCAGTGACCTCGCCGGCTAAGCGTCAGTGCGACAAAGGGGTGCGCGTCAGTGCGACGCCGCCGGCTCGGTGAGCAGGCCGAGGCGGTGCGCCAGGGCGGCGGCCTCCACCCGGTTGGTCACGTCCAGCTTCGCGATGATCCGGGAAACGTGGACGCTGGCCGTCTTCGGGGAGATGAACAGCTGCTCGGCGATCCGGCTGTTGCTGTGCCCCTCGGCGACCAGTCGCAGCACCTCCCGTTCCCGCGCGGTGAGCAGGTCGGCGCCGGCACCGCCCTGGCCCATGGTGCGCAGGCCGACCCGCCGCGCCAGGGTGGCAGCCGCCTCGACCAGCGGCACCGCACCCAGCCGTCGGCCGATCTCGGCGGCCTCGGTGACCGCGGCGGCCGTCTCGTCGCGCTCCCCGGCGGCGGCAGCCGACTCGGCGAGCGCCAGCAACGCGCGACCCAGCGGGTACGGCTGCCCGTCGACCCGCCACGCGTCGACCGCCTTCCGCCAGGCCGGCAGCGCCTGGTCGCCGACCGCGAGCAGGGCGGCGACCTGAGCGGCGTGTGCCCGCGCCGCCGGGTGCCGGACGGGCAGGTCGGCGGCGAGCGCCGCCACCGCGACCGACAGGTCCCGGTCGCCCACCCGTGCGGCGGTACGCGCGACGGCGCTGAGCACCGGCCAACCCTCGCGGGGCAGTTGCGGCAGGCTCTCGTCGACAGCCGCGACCCGCGCCGCCCGGACCGCCTCCACCTTGTCGTCGGCGGCCAACGCCGCCTCGATCGCCAACTCGTGCAGGGGCAGTCGGTGGCTCGGCCACAGGTAGGGCCGGCCGAGGAAGGTGAGCGCCCGGTCGACCAGTTCGTCGGCGCCCGGGTGGGCGCGGGCCAGCCGTAGCCCGGCACTCAGTTGGAGCCAGTGCAGGCCGGTGACGCCGGACAGGTCGATCCGCGCGGCCTCCGCGCACACCACCTCGGCCTCGTCCCAGCGACCCAGCGCGATCAACGCCTCGGCCCGGTTGGACAGCAGGTACGCCCCGGTGGAGCGACTGATCCCCACCCGACGCGCCTCGGCGACGCCGGCCTCGGCAGCCTGCGCGGACTCGGCGTAGCGGCCCAGCTCGCACAGCACGTCCGACTGGTACACCCGGGCGAGCACCAGCCCCGACGCGTCCCCGGACGCACGGACGACGGCCTCGGCCTGGCTCAGCTCGGCCAGCCCTCGCTCCAGGTCCCGCTCGCCGTGGCAGAGCAGGGCGAGCCGCGCGTGCAGCAGGGCGACGTCCTCGCCGAACGCCTCGGCGTCAACGGCGGCCTCGGCGGCCACCCGGGCCGCCTGCTTGGGGTCGATCTTGACCAGGTGCGCGGCGATGTCGGCGAGCAGCCGGACCCGCTCCGCTCCCCGGGGGCCGCCAGCGGCCAGCCGGTACGCCTCATCCAGCTCCCGGCGACCGTCACTCTTGCCGAGCAGGGCCATCAGCCGACCCCGCTGGTTGAGCAGGCGGGCGGCGCGCAGCGGTGCGGCGTCGGCGTCCACCTCGGCCAGGCCGGCCCGGGTCAGCGTGATGGCCCGGCTGAAGTCGCCGGCCGTGACCGCCGCGGCCAGCGTCTGCTCCAGCAACGCCAGGTGGTCCATGCCGAGCAGGTCGGCGGCGTCGGGCACCAGCTCCCACAGCTCCAGCGCCCGCTCCAGCAGTCGGCGCTGCTCGGCGTACGCGTACCGGCCACCGGCGGCGACCGCTGCGGCCCGTGCCGCGACGAGGGCCCGCGGGTGGTCGTGCGCGGCGTACCAGTGGTGGGCGATCTCCGCCGGGGCCCGGCCGGCGGCGACCAGGTGCGGCTGGGCCTCGATGGCGGCGGCGAAGCGGGCGTGCAGCCGGGCGTGCTCCCCGGGCAGCAACTCGTCGTGCACGGCCTCGCGGACCAGCGCGTGCCGGAACTCGTAGTCACCGTCGGGGTTCGCCACCACCAACTGGGCGGCGACGGCGACGCGTAGCGCGTCCTCCAGCTCGGCCTCGGGCAGCCCGGCGACCTCGGCGAGCAGGTCATGGGCGAAGCGGGTGCCGCCGGCAGCCGCGATGCGCAGCACCCGCTGGGTCGGCTCGGGGAGCCGGTCCACCCGGGCCAGCAGCAGGTCGCGCAGCGTCTCGGGGAGCGCCGCGCAGCCGATCGGGTCACCGGCGACGGCCAGCTCCTCGATGAAGAAGGGGTTGCCCTGGGTGCGGCCGTGGACATCGTCGACGGCCCGGGCGGGTGGCTCGGCGCCGAGCAGGTCGGCGAGGATCGCGCCGGTGCCGTCGCGATCCAGTCGGCCCAACTCGACCCGCTCCGCACCGCGGGCGCGGTCCAGTTCGGCGAGGAACGGGCGCAGCGGGTGCCCGCGCTGCAACTCGTCGGTGCGGTAGGTGCAGACCAGCAGCAGGCGACCCGGGCGCGCCGCCCGGACCAGGAAGCCGATCAGGTCCCGGGTGGAGCGGTCGGCCCAGTGCAGGTCCTCGATGATCAGCACCAGCGGGCGGGCATCGGCGAGTCGTTGGAACAGCTCGGCGACCAGGTCGAACAGGTAGCCGCGCGGGGCGTCACTGAGCGCGACGGCACGAGGGCCGGCCAACGCCGCGGACGCCCGTCCCAGCTCCGGCAGCAGCGGGGCGAACTCCGCCTCGTAGCCGGCGAAGACCTCGGGGCCGTCGGCGCGCAGCACCGCGCGCAGCGCGGCAGCGAACGGAGCGAACGGCAGGCCCGCCTCGCCCAGCTCCAGGCACTGGCCGACCAGCACCCGCGCCCCGCCGTCGGTGGCCCAGGCACCAAACTCCTCCAGCAGCCGGGTCTTGCCCACGCCGGCCTCGCCACCGACCAGCACGGTGGTCGGCTCGCCGACCCGGGCGCGGCCCAGCGCGTCGCGCAGCGCCGCGATCTCACGATGGCGGCCGACGAGGACGGAACTGGCGGCACGTACGGTCACAGGTTCGAGCATGCCATGACGTCCCTCGCCGACAGCCCCGCCGATCGGCCGGTGGCCGGGCGGCGGGGCGGCGTCGTGCCGGCCGGCCGGCACGGCGGGCGCCGTGGCAGCCGAGGCGGGCGCGGTCACCGGCGGGCGTCGCCGGTGCGGCCGGCGTGCCTGCGCCGCCCCAGCCAACCGCGGCCGGCCGGACGCGGCAGCGCCCGGGCGAGCCGTTCCGCGGCCGCCTCGGCGCGCAGCTCGGCGGCGTGCGTACGGTGCAGGGAGAGCAGGAAATCTACGTCGTTGCCGAACATGTCGGGCTCCTTCGTGGCGTCGTCGTCTTCTGCTGACGACTCTTCGCGCGAAGGCCCCACCCGGGCATGGGCACGGCGCCTCATCTTCCCGGCCGGCACCCTCCTTACCCGTCCGTTCTCCGGCGGTGAGGAGACGTAAGGTACTCAGCTGCCCCGGCACCCGGACGCGGATCAACGGGGCGGGCGGCGACCACTAGACTCTGCGGCATGGCAAAGCCCCAGGAGAAGGTCTCGTTCGGCCAGCGGCTGAAGCAGATCGGGATGGTGTTCCAGTTCACCGCCAAGCAGGACCGGTGGTTCGCGCCGTTGGTCGCCGCCGCGGTGCTCATCCCGCTCGCCCTCACCGTGGTCGCGGTCATCCTCTGGAGCTGGATCTGGCTGCCGATCGGCATCCTGTTCGTCCTGCTCGCGGTGCTGATCGTGCTCAACCTGCGGTCCAACAAGGCGATGATGAACGCTGCCGAGGGCCAGCCCGGCGCGGCGGCGCAGATCATGGAGAACATGCGCGGCGACTGGCGGGTGACCCCGGCGGTCAGCTCGACCACCCAGATGGACATGGTCCACCTGGTGATCGGCCGCCCGGGCGTGATCCTGCTGGCCGAGGGCAACCCGCAGCGGGTGCGCGGCCTGCTCGGGCAGGAGAAGCGGCGGCTGTCCAAGGTGATCGGCTCCGCTCCCCTGCACGACTACGTGATCGGGCAGGAGGAGGGCGAGCTGCCGATCCGCAAGCTGCGGACGACGCTGCTGCGCCTGCCCCGCGCGCTCTCCGGCAAGGACGTCAACTCGCTGGACAAGCGACTCAAGGCGCTCACCGCTCGACCGCAGATGCCCAAGGGTGCGATCCCGAAGAACATGCGGCCGCCGGGCGCCTTCCGCCAGTCGCGGGGCCGCTGACCCCCAAGGAGTACGCGAAAGAGCCGGACCCGTGTGGGTCCGGCTCTTTTGGCGTACGCCCCCGGGCGTCGCGCAGGCCGGGCCGCGCCGTGCTTCCCGCCGGGCCGGGCCGTGCTTCCCGCCGGGGCCGGGCCGTGCCTCCCGCCGGGGCCGGGCCGCGCCGGCTCCCCTGGCCGCCCACTGCGCCGCGCCGGCTCCCCCGGCCAAGATCGTGCTCGATCCAGGATGTAGTGGTCTCGTGCGCGGCCGGATGCCACTAGATCCTGGATCGAGCGCGATCTTGCCGATCGTGGTAGCTCGGATCAGCCTCGACTCGGATCTCCTCAGCTTCTGGGGGCGTCGACGATGACCGAGTCGGCGAGCCGGTCGTGCAGGCCGCGACGGTGCTCATCCATGATCAGCGCAGGGACGACGAGGGCCAGCAACAGGCCGCGGATCAACCCTCGGAGCACCCCGATCCGACCGCCGTCGTGCCAGTTCACGCAACGGATCTTCGTGACGTACATGCCCGGGGTCTGGGCGAACAGGCCGAGGAAGACGCCGTACACCAGGACCAGCACCAGCACCGGCGCCCAGCCGTCACGTACCGGGTCGGCGAAGATGTTGGACACCAGCAGGCAGAGCACCCAGTCGATGATCAGCGCCCCGAAGCGGCGTCCGAGGGTCGGCGGGGTGAAGGTGGGGTCGGTGGCCGGCGCTGCCGGGACGTGCGGATTGGTCACAGCGATCAAGGGTATCCGCGTCGCGACGAGAGCTCGCCGGGTGCCGCCGCCGCTGCGTGCCGATTGCGACCAAAGGCATCAGATGTCACTACACTGGCACAGTCGGTACGACGTTCGCGGCGGGCCGAAGGCGTGGACAGGAGCGCCGCTGACGCTCCGCGAGGGACGTAACACGGCAGAAACAACGGAGACACGGCCGGGCAACCCCCCGGCCATAGCGTCGCCAGAAGCCTAGCCACCCCGTGGACGTGCCAGGAGGATGTGTGTTCGCCAACCCCGAGGAACTGCTGCGATACCTCAAGAACGAGGACGTGAAGTTCGTCGACGTTCGTTTTTGTGACCTGCCCGGCGTGATGCAGCACTTCAACCTGCCGGTCGAGTCCGTCAACGACGATCTCTTCACCGACGGCCTCGCGTTCGACGGTTCGTCGATCCGCGGTTTCCAGGCGATCCACGAGTCGGACATGCTCCTGCTCCCGGATGTCGCCACCGCGTTCATCGACCCATTCCGCGCGCAGAAGACTCTCGCGCTGAACTTCTTCATCCACGACCCGTTCACCCGCGAGGCCTACAGCCGCGACCCACGCAACGTGGCGAAGAAGGCCGAGGCGTACCTGGCGGCCAGCGGCATCGCCGACACCGCCTACTTCGGCGCCGAGGCGGAGTTCTACATCTTCGACTCGATCCGCCACGAGACCTCGGCGCACCAGTCGTTCTACTACATCGACTCGATCGAGGGCGCCTGGAACACCGGCCGCGAAGAGCCGGGCGGCAACCGTGGTTACAAGACCGCGTACAAGGGCGGCTACTTCCCGGTGCCGCCGGTCGACCACTACGCCGACCTGCGCGACTCCATCGTGCGCCGCCTGGTGGACTCCGGCTTCAACGTGGAGCGCTCGCACCACGAGGTGGGCACCGCCGGCCAGTCCGAGATCAACTACCGGTTCTCCACCCTGCTGCACGCCGGTGACCAGCTCCAGCTCTTCAAGTACATCGTGAAGAACGAGGCCTGGGCCAACGGCAAGACCGCGACGTTCATGCCCAAGCCGCTCTTCGGTGACAACGGCTCCGGCATGCACACCCACCAGAGCCTCTGGCTCAACGGTGAGCCGCTGTTCTACGACGAGACCGGCTACGCCGGCCTGTCCGACATGGCCCGCTGGTACATCGGTGGTTTGCTGCACCACGCGCCGTCGCTGCTGGCCTTCACCAACCCGACGATCAACTCGTACCGTCGTCTGGTGCCGGGCTTCGAAGCACCGGTCAACCTGGTCTACTCGCAGCGCAACCGCTCCGCCTGCACCCGCATCCCGGTGACCGGCAGCAACCCGAAGGCCAAGCGCGTCGAGTTCCGCGTCCCGGACCCGTCGGCCAACGTCTACCTGGCCTTCTCGGCCATGATGATGGCCGGCCTCGACGGCATCAAGAGCAAGATCGAGCCGCCGACGCCGATCGACAAGGACCTCTACGACCTCCCGCCGGAGGAGTGGGGCGATGTCAAGCAGGTGCCGGGCTCGCTGTCGGCCGTGCTCGACTCGCTCGAGGCCGACCACGACTACCTGCTCGACGGCGGCGTCTTCACCCCCGACCTGATCTCCACCTGGGTCGACTGGAAGCGCGCCAACGAGGTCGACCCGGTGCGCCTGCGCCCGACCCCGCACGAGTTCGCCATGTACTACGACTGCTGAGCAGTCACCGCACCACCGGCCGGGCCGGCTTCGCGATCGCGGAGCCGGCCCGGCCCGTTACACGCCCGCCCCCGCGCCTCAGCTTCTGCCTCCCCCGCCCTCGACTCCGCACCCCATGCCCGCGCCCCGCACGCCTCACGTCCCACAGCTCCCGCGCCGCGGAGACCCCGCGCCCCTCAGGCCGCGCACCCCTCAGGCCGCGCGCCCCTCAGGCCTCACGCCCGCAGGCCCCGCGCCCCACAGGCCCCCGCCCCGCAGGCCCCGCCCCCCGCAGGCCCCGCGCCCCACAGGCCCCGCCCTCAGGCCCCGCGCCCCGCAGGCCCCGCACCCCACACAACTTCGGGGATGTTGCTGCCTCCCAGGCACCGTAGACAGCACTTTCCCTGAAGTTGCCCGGATCTTGGACTGGGCCTGGACGAAGATCGTGCTCGATCATGGTTTTAGTGGCCACCGAAGCGGCCCGAAGCCCCTATATCCACGTTCGGGCACGATCTTGGCCGCACAAGGACGTCGATCATGAGGTTGGCCGGGCATTACATCCGAATTGCCCCCGCCAACCTCATGATCGACGGGTTGGACCCGGGCGGTGCGCCGTGCGCAGGAGGATCAGGACCACGGCCAGGAGCAGGGCGGTCATCGCCACGGCGCCGGGGGCCTTGGTGAAGCGGGCCAGGTTCGTGCCGTCGGGCAGGGCCAGGAAGGCCACCACCGCCACTGGCAGAACGAACCACGTCGTTCGCACGGCGGTCAGTGCGAGCAACGCCAGCGGCCAGGTCGCGTACCAGGGGTGGAAGACCGGGGACAGGACGACCGTCGCGACCAGCGCCAGCGCCGCGCCGTGCAGCACCACCCGAGGGCGCCCCACCTCGACCCACGCGCCCTCGGCCCGCGCCTCGCCCCCCGCGCCCTCGCCCCCCGCCCCCTCGCCCCGCGCCCCCTCGCCCCGCGCCCCCTCGCCCCGCGCACCCTCGACCCGCGCACCCTCGACCCACGCGCCCTCGACCCGCGCACCCTCGACCCCCGCGCCCTCGCCCCCCGCGCCCTCGGCCAACGCGCCCTCGACCCACGCGCCCTCGACCCCCGCCCCCTCGCCCTGAGCCGCCCGCGCCGCCCGCCGGGCATCGTTGGGGCCGCGCAGCGCCCGCCAGGCACGCCACCAGAGCACCACCAGCACCCCGGCGAGCAGCAGCAGGGCAACCGCCCGCAGCACCGGTACCGCCTGCGGGTCCCGGCCGACCAGCGCACCGGCGTAGTCCACCACGAACCCGACGGCGGTGGGTGGCGACGTCCACTGCTCCGAGTCGCCGCTGTGCGTCAGCCCACCCACCCAGCCGAACCCGAGGCCGGAGAGCGTCGAGGTGACCAGCAGCGCGGCGAACAACCCACCGGCCAGCCAGCCGCCGTCCCGCAGCAACGCCCGTACGGTGTGGCGACCGTGTACGGCGGCCAGGGCGGCGAACGGCACCACCACCAGGGCGCTGGCCTTCACCGTCACCGCCAGCCCGAGCAGCGCCCCGGCCAGGAGCAACGCCACGGGCAGACCCGGCCGCCGGATCACCAGCAGCAGCCCACACAGCAGCAGGCCCAGCATCACTGCGTCGTTGTGCGCCCCAGCCACGAGGTGCACCCCGACCAGCGGTGCGGCCAACGCCAGCCAGACTGCCCGCCGGGTCGGCACCCCGGCTGCCCGTGCCAGGCCGGGCAGGCAGATCGCGGCCAGCAGCAGCCCCGCCACGGCGATCACCCGCAGCAGCACCACCGTGCCGGTGAGCCCGCCGCCGAGCGTGACCGCGAGCGCCGCGAGCAGGACGAACACCGGCCCGTACGGTGTCGGAGTGTCCCGCCAGATGGGTGCCACGGTATCCAGCCACGGGCACCCCGCCGCCGCCACGCCCACCGCGTACGGGTCGACGCCGTGCGCGTACGTCCAGCCCTGGCAGGCGTACGAGTAGACGTCCCGGCTGCCCAGCGGCGGCGCGATCAGCAGCGGCAGCGCCCACAGCGCGGCCGTGACGCACGCCCACCGGGTCGACGGAGCGCCCCCGCGCAGCGACCACCACGCACCGACCAGCAGCGCGGTGCCGACCAGCCAGCAGATCAGCGTCGCCGGGCCGTCCGGGGTTCGCCAGATCGACGCCGGTGTCACGCCGAGCGGGGCGTCGGGCAGGGCCCCGCCGAGGTAGCCGGCCACGGTGAGCAGGACCCCGCCGGCCAGGCCCGCGTACCGGGCGAGGCGTGCCGACAAGGGACCAGGCGGCGGCGGAACAGGCGGGCCGGGAGCGGTCACCGGCGCACCTTCCCTCAGTCGGCGGCGACCGGCTGACGGGCCGCCCGAGCCGACCGTACCAACCGGACGACCACCACGATCACCAACAGCGTCATCAGCGGCGCCCCGACCGTCTTGGTATATCTGGGGAACCCGGTGCCGTCCGGCAGCACCAGGAACGACGCGACGAGGGCGACCACGGTGAACCAGCCGGTACGGCGGGCGGTGGCGGCCAGCACGAACAACGGCCACGTCCAGTACCAGGGGTGCACCACGGGAGAGAGCGCGACGGTGACGGCGAGGGCGAGCCCGGCGTAGTACAGGGGGTCGCGGGTGCGGGCCCGCCACCAGAGCCAGACGAGGAGGACGGCCAGGACCACCACGGCTGTCCCGCGCGTCACCGGCAACGCGTCGATGTGAGCGCCGAACAGCGCGGCGATGTAGCCGACGGTCTGACCGACGGCGGTCGGCGGCGATGTCCAGGCGACGGCGGCGCCGCCCTGGGACAGCCCGCCGACCCAGCCGAAGTCCAGCCCGCCAGCGATGGTCACGCCCACCACGGCGGCGATCGTGCCGCCGACCACCCAGCCGCCGTCGCGGATCAGGGTCCGGAGCCGGTACGGGCCGGCGGTGGCCGCCAGCGCGGCGAACGGGACCACCACCACGGCGGTGACCTTGATCGCCACGGCGACTCCGAGGAGCAACCCGCCGACCAGCAGCATGCCGCGTCGGCGCGGGTGTGCGGCCACCACGGCCAGCCCACCGACCAGCGCGGCGAGCATCAGTATGTCGTTGTGCGGGCCACCGATGAGGTGCGCGGCGAGCAGCGGGGAGCCCAGCGCCAGCCACACCGCCCGCTTGGCCGGCACCCCGGCCCGGCGTGCCAGCACCGGCAGCGCCCACGCGCTCAACACCACGCCGAGCAGCGCCAGCGCCCGGAACAGCACGATGCTGGCGGTCAGCGAGCCGGCGACCTTGACCACCGCACCCGCGACGAGCACGAACAGCGGCCCGTACGGCGCGGGGGTGTCCCGCCAGATGTAGGAGACCGAGTCCAGCCAGGGGCAGGGCAGCGCGGAGACGCCCTGCTCGTACGGGCTGATGCCACCGGCGAAGCTGGCGCCCTGACACGCGTACGCGTACACGTCGCGGCTGCCGAAGGGCGGCGCGACCAGCAGCGGCAGCAGCCACAGCCCCACGGTGACCAGTGCCCAGCGAGTCGACGGGCCGCCGTCGCGCAGCCGCCACCAGGCGTACGCCATCAGGCCGGTGCCGACCGCCCAGGCCGCCAGGATCAGCGGGCCGTTGGTGCCCTGCCAGATGCTGACCGGGGTGCTGCGCAGGGGGCCGCTGGGAAACGCGCCGCCGAGGAACGCGGACAGCGCGAGCAGCATCGAGCCGGCCAGGCCGGTCCAGCGCGCGAGGTGGGGAGGCACGCCCGACATGCTGCCAGCACCCCGGTGGGTGACCGACGGCAGGACCGTCAGCAGTGGTTGGCCGGTGCCAGGCTGCTGGAGATCGAGTAGTCGCCGGCCGCGCGTACCCGCACCTCGGTCCACCCGTCCGCGCCAGGTCGCAGGCAGCCGTCCGGGCCATCGAGCGACAGCCACCGTGACCACCGCACCTTGACCGGCACGTCGCCGGGCTGGGCTGTCAGCCGGACCGCGCCCCGGTCGGCGGTGACGAGTCGGCCGGGGGCCCCGACCAGCGGCGTCGGATCGACCACCTCGTACATGCGCCAGGTCGGATCGCGCCAGACCTCCCGCAGGTACGGCAGGTCGCCGCGGATCAACGCGGCCTCGTCGCGGCCCCACCGGTCGGCGGGAGCGTCCGGGGCGACCACCACGTAGGTGACCGCCTGGTCGCGGAGCCACTGCTCGTAGGTCTGGGCGCTCAGGGTGCCGTCGTAGAACAGCGCGTTGCGGTCGCTGTCGACCTGGCGCTCCCAGCCACGGGCCAGCGGCACGGTCGGTGGCACGTAGGCGGACTCCCAGTGGTCGCGCAGGGGCACCACCTCGACCCGCCCGACGGGCTGCCGTCGGTCGAGTTCCGCGACGAGCGGGCGATAGAACGCCGGGGCGCTCTCGGCGGCGCCGGCCCGGGTGACGTCACTCAGCATCACCGGGGACTGCCACCACACCGTCGCGGCGAGCAGCCCGGCCAGCCACGGGCCGGGCAGCGGCGCGTACCCGGCCAGCACGGGCAGTGCGAAGAGCAGCGGCAGGCGCAGCGCGTTGGAACCGATCGGGCTGGGCACGTAGTACGCGCCGACCAGGAGCAGCACGGTGAGCAGCGCGCCGACGCGCAGCACCCGGCGGCGACGCGGCAGCACGACCGCCACCAGCACCGCGAGCGCGACGTTGATCCGCATCGACTCGGCCGAGTACGGCTGGGTGCCCCCGTTGCCGAAGAGCAACGCGATCGGCGCCAGGGTGACGGCGGGTGCCACGGCCAGCACGAACCCCTCCGCCAGTGGTCGCTCCGAGCGCCACCCACCGGGCAGTGCACGGCCGGGCCCGTCGCCTCGGCGCAGGGCGGCCAGCAGCAACGCCGCGCCGGCCAGGCCGGTGAACAGGCCGGCGACCGGGCTCGCCGCCGTCGCCAGGGCGGCGCAGCCGGCGGCGAGTGCCAGGCGAAGCGGGCGCGGTGGGCGTTCCGCGCTGACCGCGCAGAGCGCCAGCAGCCCGAACGCCAGCCCGACGGCGAAGGTGACCCGACCGCTCGCCAGGTTGCCGACCAGGACCACGGCACCGAGGACGCCGGCCAGCAGCGGCCGGCGGGCCCGGCCCCGGACGAACAGCCAGCCCAGCGCCGCCGCGCCGAGCAAGGCGGCGACGGCCCCCAGTGGACGCATCCCGATCAGCGCGCCCAACCTGGCCGTGAACAGGCTGTAGCCGTACTGGTTGACGCCGCCGTACCAGCCGAGGTCGATCGGCGCACCGCCGTACCGGTCGGCGAACTCGGCGCGGGCCACCTGCGCCGCGAGGTCGGTGCCCATCCGCGGCGCGAGCAGGAACGCGACGGCGAACACGACCGCGGCCCCGGTCGCCGCCGCCCAGACCGCCTGCGGGGACCGCGTGGCCGGCCGGGTCGACGCGTCAGGCATTCAGGACCCGTTCCGTCGCGGCACGGGAGCGGCGGCCGACGCGCAGGTACTCGTCGAGGAACTCCCCCGGGTCGTCCCGCCCGAGGAGTCGGACCACGCCGGCCAACTCCACCCCGTGCCGGGGCAACTGGTCGCCGGCCCGGCCCCGGACCAGCATCAACGCGTTGCGGACCTGCGCGGCCAGGGACCACCCGGCGGCCATCTCCGCGGCGTCCGTCGGGTCGATCAGGCCGGCCCGCTCGGCGGCCGCAAGGGCATCGAGGGTACGCGTGCCGCGCAGCGACGGGACCGCGCCCGCGTGCCGGAGCTGGACGAGTTGCACGGCCCACTCCACGTCGGCCAGCCCGCCGCGCCCCAGCTTGGTATGGGTGGCCGGGTCAGCGCCCCGGGGCAGCCGCTCGGTCTCCACCCGGGCCTTGATCCGCCGGATCTCGACGACCTGCTCGCGGGTCAGCCCCTCAGCCGGGTAACGCACCGGGTCGATCATCGCCTCGAACTCGGCGCCCAGCTCGGCGTCGCCGCAGACGAACCGGGCGCGCAGCAGGGCCTGCGCCTCCCACACCCGCGACCAGCGGGCGTAGTACGCCGCGTACGCGGCGAGGCTGCGAACCAGCGGGCCCTGCCGGCCCTCCGGGCGCAGGTCGGCGTCGACGCCCAGCGGCGGGTCGGGCGCGGGCACGCCGAGCAGTCGGCGCAGCTCCTCGGCGATCGCGTGGGCGGCGGCGCTGGCGGCGCTCTCGCTGGACCCGGCGGGCGGGTCGTAGACGAAGAGCACGTCGGCGTCGGAGAGGTAGTTCGACTCGTACCCCCCGAGCCGTCCCATGCCGATCACCGCGAACCGCAGCCCTTCCGGGGCCGGCTGGCTGGCCTGGGCGGCGCGCAGCGCGGCGGCCAGGGTGGCGTCGGTGACGTCGGCGAGAGCCGTGCCGACCTGGGTGATGTCGGCCAGCCCCGGTGCCGGGCGGTTCGTGCCGTCCGGTCGGGTGGGTGTGGGTGCGAGCGCGCCCGCCCGGCAGAGCACGTCGGCGCAGGCCACCCGGACGAGCTCCCGGCGCCGCAGTGCGCGTACCGCGCGGGTGGCCTCGACCGGGTCGGCGTGCCGGGCCGCGGCGGCGAGGAATCCCTCCCGGAGCACCTCGCGGGAGCGGGGCGCCAGCTCGTTCTCCTCGGCCAGCAGCCGCAGTGCCTCCGGGTCGCGGGCGAGCAGGTCGGCGACGTACCGGGACAGGGCCAGGACCCGGGCCAGCCGACGGGCGACCGGGCCGCCGTCGCGCAGCAGCCGCAGATACCAGGGGGTGCTGCCCAGCTTGTCGGAGACCTTCCGGTAGTTGAGCAGCCCCCGGTCCGGTTCCGGCGCGTCGGCGAACTCGCTGAGCAGCACCGGCAGCAGGGTCCGCTGGATCGCCGCCGTGCGACTCACCCCGCCGGTGAGCGCCTGGAGGTGCCGCAGCGCCCCGGCCGGGTCGGCGAACCCGAGGATCTCCAGCCGGTGCCGGGCCGCCTCCGGGGTGAGGCGCAGCCCGTCGGCCGGCACCCGGGCCACCGACTCCAGCAGCGGCCGGTAGAGCAGCTTGGCGTGCAGCCGGCGTACCTCGGTGGCGTGGGTGACCCACTCGGCCCGGAAGCTCTCCACGGCGCTGCGCCCCGGCGCTGCCGTGAAACCCAGCGCGGCGGCGAGCCACCGCAGCGCGCCCGGCTCGGTGGGCACGGTGTGCGTACGACGCAGGCCCTGTAGTTGCAGCCGGTGCTCGACGCTGCGCAGGAAACGATAGCCGCGCAGCAACGCCTCGCCGTCGGCCCGGCCGACGTAGCCACCGGCGACCAGCGCGCGCAGCGCCGGGATGGTGCCCGGCGCCCGCAGCGTCTCGTCCCCGCGACCGTGTACGAGTTGCAGCAACTGGACGGCGAACTCGATGTCGCGCAACCCGCCGGGGCCGCGCTTGATCTCGCGCTCCAACTCCTTCGGCGGGATGTGGTCGATGATCCTGCGCCGCATCGCTCGGACGTCCTCGACCGCCTCGGGTCGCTCGGCCGCCCGCCACACCAGCGGCGCGAGCTGGTCGATCCACTCCTGGGCCAGCGGAAGGTCACCGGCGGCCGGGCGGGCCTTGAGCAGCGCCTGGAACTCCCAGGTGCGCGCCCACCGCTGGTAGTAGGCCAAGTGGCTGGCGAGGGTCCGCACCAGCGGGCCCCGGTTGCCCTCGGGGCGCAGGGCGGCGTCCACCGGCCAGGCGACCAACCCACAGATGTGGATCAGCCGGGTCGCCACCAGGGTCGCGGCGGCCAGGTCGGCGTCCTCGGCGGCCACGAAGATGACGTCCACGTCGGAGACGTAGTTCAGCTCGCCGCCGCCGCACTTGCCCATCGCCACCACCGCGAGCCGGGGCCGCTCGGTGCCCTCCGCCAGTTCCGCGACGGCCACCTCGTAGGCGGCGGCCAACGTCGCGTCGGCCAACGCGGAGAGCGCGGCCATCGTCTGCTCCAGGCCGCGTCCGCCGGTCAGGTCGGCCGCCGCGATCCGCAGCAGCGCCAACCGGTACGCGGTCCGCAGCACCGCCACCGGGTTGCCACCGGCGGCCGGCTCCAACCGCCCCTCGGCGATCGGCGCGAGCCCGTCCGGGGCGGTCCGCAGCGCCGTGCAGTGGTCGGGATGAGCCACCAGGTGATCGCCGAGCGCCGACGAGGCACCGAGCACCGCGATCAGCCGCCGCCGCAGCCCCGGGTCGGCGTGCAGCTCCGCGAGCAGCGGCGAGTCGGCGTCGTCGTCGGTCGTGCGGCGTTCGGCCTCGACGATGCGGTGCAGTTGGCGCAGCGCCAGGTCCGGGTCGGCGGCCCGGGACATCGCGGCGAGCAGCTCACCGGCCGGCTCGTCGGCTGGCTCCTGCTCCTCCGGCCGCCACAGCCGCAGCCCGTCCGGGCCGAGCAGGTCGGCGGCGCGCGCGCCGCCGTCGCCCTCGGCGGTGCCGAAGCCGTACCGGGCGAGCCGGCCCGTTGCCCTGGTCGGCCGGCTCATCAGTGCCCGAGCAGCGGCAGGCCGCGCCGCATCGTGCTGTCGTCCAACTCGCCGAGGGCGAGCGCGGCGAACCGGGCGGCGAACGGCTGCCAGACCTCCTCGATGTCGGGCAGCACCGAGGCGCAGGCCGCGACCACCAGCTCCGGGTCGTAGCCCAGCTCGGCGAGTTGGGCCGAGTCGGTGGCCCAGTCGGCGATCATCGCGGCGTCGCACTCGATGTGGAACTGCAGACCCCAGGCCCGGTCACCGAGCCGGAACGCCTGGTGCGGGTAGCGGGTGGACGCGGCCAGCAGGGTGGCGCCCCGGGGCAGCTCGGTGATCTCGTCGGCGTGCCACTGGAGCACGTCCGGGATCAACGGCACGTACCGGAACAGCGGGTCGCCCTCGGCAGCGTCGCGCCGGCCGACCACGCCGGGGCCGATCTCCGGTCCGGATGGACTCCGCTCGACCAGGCCGGCATGCGCGGTGGCGAGCAGTTGCGCGCCCAGGCAGACGGCCAGGGTCGGCACCCGGTAGCGGACCGCCTTGCGCAGCAGGCCCTCCACCGCCGGAAACCACTGTGCGCCGGGCGAGCCGTCCGGCAGCGGGTACGCCTGCTGGTCGCCGCCGAGCACCACCAGCGCCGCGTACCCCTCCAGGTCGGCGGGGAGCTCGTCGCCGGCGTGCGGGCGAACCACCCACAGCTCCAGCCCAGCCTCGGTCAGCCACTCGCCCAGCCGGCGTGCGTCGTCGGTCGGGTCGTTCTCGATCACCAGCGCGGTTGCCACCCGTCGAGGCTAGCCGGTGCGCCACGCGACGCAGCGCCCCGCCACAGGCCCACGCTTCCGGTGGTGTCCCACCGCGGCGGCCGGGACCTGGCGTGGTCGTTAGGCTCAGCGGTTGTGATCAGCGACGACACCGCAGCCGTCCGCCCGCCCGTGCTACTCCCGGGCGACGCGGTGCTGCTGGTGTCGCCGTCCGGCCCGACCTCGCCGGAGCGGGTGGCCCGGGGCACGGAGCTGCTCACCGGGTGGGGCCTGCGCCCGGTGCCGGCGCCGAACGCGTACGCCCGCCACGGCTACCTCGCCGGCACCGACGACCTACGGGCCGCCGACCTGAACGCGGCCTTCACCGACCCGGAGATCCGCGGGGTGATCTGCACGCGGGGCGGGTACGGCGTCCAGCGGGTCGTGGACGCCATCGACATGGCCGCCGTCCGCCGCGACCCGAAGGTGGTAGCCGGCTTCTCGGACATCACCGCGTTGCAGTTCGCACTGTGGCGGGGTGCCCGGCTGGCCGGGGTGCACGGTCCGGGGGCTGCCTGGCGCGACGAGCGGACCCCGCTGCGCTCCGCCGAGTCCCTGCACGCGGCCCTGATGACGACCGAGCCGGTGTCGATCGCCGCGGTGCCCACCGAGGAGACCTTCGACGTACGCGTCCCGGGCCTCGCCACCGGCACCCTGCTCGGCGGCAACCTGTGCATGATCGCCGCCTCGATCGGCACACCGGACCTGCCCGACCTGACCGGGGCGGTGCTGTTGATCGAGGACGTGCAGGAGCCCCCGTACAAGGTCGACCGGATGCTCACCCACCTGCGTCGGGCCGGCGCGCTGGACGGGCTGGCCGGGGTGGCGGTCGGGCAGTTCACCGACTGCGGTGACGGCTGGGACACCACGATCGTCGACGTGCTCACCGAACGCCTCGGCGACCTGGGCGTACCGGTCCTCGGCGGCCTCCCCATCGGCCACGGCCCCAACCAGCTGACCGTCCCGGTAGGCACCCAAGCCACGCTCAATGCCGAAAACGGCACCCTGACCGCATCCCCCGCAGTCCAGTAACCGCACCCCCCACCCTGCCCCGCCCTCGCCCTGCCCCGCCCCACCCCGGTGATCAAGAGGTTTGCGTCAACTTCGGGCGGGATTCTGACGCAAATCTCTTGATCAACCAGGCGGGCGGCGGGGCGGGCGGGGTGGGGTGGGGTTCAGGGGGTCAGGTGGGCTACTGCTCCTATTTCCAGGGCGGCCCAGACGCCCTGGGGGGTCAGGGTGATGCCGTGGGGTTCGGCGTTAGGGGTGGGCAGGTCGTGACCCTCGATCCGGCCCGTGCCGTCGATGTGACCGATCCGGTTGGCACCCCACTCGGTGAACCAGGCGCCGCCGGCCGGGTCGGCAACGATCGCGTGTGGGCGGGCCGCCCGGTCCGGCAGCGGGACCTCGGTCATCTCGCCATCCGGGGTGATCCGGCCGAGCTGACCGGCGGCGATCTCCACGAACCAGATCGCGCCGTCACCGCCGAGGGTGATGCCGACCGGGCCGGCGTTCGCGGTGGGCACCGGATGCAGCGTCACCCGGCCGTCGAGGTCGATCCGGCCGATCGCGTTCGCCTGGTTGAGGGTGAACCAGAGCGCCTCGTCCGGGCCAGCGGTGATCATCGAGGCGAACCCGCCGGTCACCGGCAGCGAGAACACCTCCACCGCGCCGTCGGTACCCACCCTGCCGATCGTGTCGGAGTTCATTCCGGCGTACCAGAGTGCGCCGTCGGGGCCGGCCGCGATGCCGCACGGCCCAGTGTCGGTTGGCAGGACGACCGCGCGTTGCTCGCCGTCGACGCTGATCCGGCCGATCCGGTCATCCCCGGAGCGGGTGAACCAGAGGGCGCCGTCCGGTCCGGTGGTGATGATCAGCGGCCGGCCACCGGCCGGGTCCAACGGGTAGGTCCGGATCGCGCCGTCGGAGGCCAACCGGGCGATCGCATCGGAGTGGACCAGCGTCAGCCAGAGCGCGCCGTCCGGACCGACGGTGATGCCGTACGGGCCGGCGCCCGGCGCGGCGAGTGGCATCTCACGAATCTCGGCGGTCGTCACGAGGCGTGGTCCTTTCGTCGGGGTTTTCCCACCCTGATCGCAGGGACGTCGACGTTGCAACCGGTTTGTCCGGCTGTTGGTCGGAGATTGTCAGCCCGCTGACAGGGTCGCCATGGGCCGCGCCCAGGCTTTCCGGTCACTGTCGGTGACGTCATCGCAGCACCAACGACAATCTGGAGGACTGATGTTCCGCACGATGTCGAAGAAGCACCTGCTGGCCGGCGTGGCCGCCGCCGGTGTGCTCGGCGTGGGGATCGCCGCCCCCACGATGGCGTTCGCCGCTGACGGCAGCACCCCGACGCCGAGCGCCAGCAGCAGTGAGCAGCCGCAGCAGCAGGACCGGCAGGGCGACAAGAGGGGCGAGCGGCAGGGCGAGTTCGCTGAGAAGCTCGCCACCGAGTTGGGCGTCCCCACCGACAAGGTGACCGCCGCGCTGGAGAAGCTGCGCGAGCAGCACAAGCCGGCCGACCGGCCGGAGCGCCCGTCCGCCGAGGACCGGCAGGCCGCGCTCAAGGAGCGGCTGGACCAGGCGGTCAAGGACGGCAAGCTCACCCAGGAGCAGGCCGACGCCATCACCAAGGCCGTCGAGGCCGGCGTCTTCCCCGGCCCCGGCGGCAAGGGGGGCCCGGGCGACAAGGGCGGCCCCGGTCACAAGGGCGGCCAGGGCGACAAGGACGGCCCCGACGCCGCCCCGGAGGGCTCCGACCAGCAGGACGCGCCCGAGGCCACGCCCGGCAAGTGATCCCGGATTGATCCACACCGATCAGCCGATGTGGCGGTGTCCGTACGCCGGGACACCGCCACATCGGCGATCCGCAGTCGTCAGACCTGAGCGGGCGGAGGCGCGAACACGCCCACCCGGTTCCCGACCGGGTCGAGCAGTTGGGCGCGGGTGAGGCCGCTCGGCGTCGTACCCGGCGGCACCAGCACCGTGCCGCCGGCCGCCTCGGCCCGACGGCAGGTCTCCGCGACGTCGGCCACCTCGGCGTAAAACATCGCGTAGTTCGGCTCGTCGCCGTTGGTGGTCCGGATCGCCCCGCCGATTCCGGTGTCGCCACCGGCCCCGGTAACACGGTAGGACGGACCCTGCTCCTCGAAGACCCAGCCGAACAGCTCTCCGTAGAACCGTTGCGCCTCGTCCGGCCGGTCGGTGCCGAACTCGAACCAGGTGATGGGCGTCGTGGACATCTACTGCCTCCAGAAATTTCCCGTGCCGGCCGTTCGGCCGTCTGGAGCAGTCTCGGGGGCGTCCGCGACACCGTCCTGTCGGTGTTTCCAGATCACCTGACGGGGTTCGGGCGGCCTCCTCAGACCAGGCTCAGCGGGCGGACCCGCCGGTGCGGGATGTCGAGGTCCGTCAGGCGCAACTCCCGGGACACCACCTCGGACAGCGACCGGACGGTCCGGATCCGGTCGGTGCGAAAGCACCGCAGCTCGTCGCGCAGCCGACACCAGGCCACCAGATACCAGTGTCGGGAGTTGCCGAGGTAGCCCAGCGGCTCGACGTCGCGCAGCGAACCCGTGCCGTCGCGGTCGTCGTACCCGATGCGCAGCACCCGCCGCGCGGAGACCGCGTCGGCGACGATGGCCGGGACGGGCGTGGCCGGCCCGTCGCCGATCAGGTGCACCCGGCCGGCGAGGCGGTGCGCCTCGGCGGCCTCGGCGGCCGGCAGCACCGCCACCAGCTTGCGCAGCGCGGTGCCGCCCGGCCCGGCGAACGGCGTGCCCGCGAGCCGGTGCAGCGCGACGGCCATCGCCACCGCCTCGGCCGGGGTGAGGTTGACCGGCGGCAGAGTGCGGGCACGGTCCACCACGTAGCCGCCGGTGCGCCCGGGCTCGGCCCAGATCGGCACACCGGCCTCCTGTAGCGCGCCGATGTCCCGTTCGATGGTGCGGCTGCTCACCTCGAAACGCGCAGCCAACCAGCGGGCGCTGCGCGGCCTCGGCGACACCGCCCGCAGCTCCTCGACCAGCGCGTAGAGACGGTCCGTACGGTTCATGCCCGGCACGCTACGGCCGGGGTACGACGCCCGTCGGCGACCGCCCGCACGGCGACGCGGACGGCCGCCACAGCAAAGCGGACAGTCGCCTCAGGCGATGCAGGCGCAGACGATCAGCGCGGCGCCGAAGTGGGTGGCGGCGCTGACCCGGGCCGCCGGGTGCGGCTCGTCCGAGCAGATGACCTCGCCGAGCTTGCCCGGGGTGAGCAGGTCGAGCACGAAGAAGGCCAACGCCATGATGGCCAGCCCAACGATGCCGAAGATCACCGTGGAGGCGAGACCCCTGCCGAAGTCGCTGTAGCTGGTCAGGATCGCGGTGAACACGATCCCGGCGATGCCGAGCTGGTTGGCGGCCAGCAGCAACCCCGCGTTGGCGTTGCGCTGCACCCAGATCAGGTCGCGCAACCGACCGGGCGTGAGCAGGTCGACCAGCACGAAGCCAGCCGCCATGAGCCCCACGCCGACGATCCCGAACACGACGCTCTGCCAAGCACCGCTGAGCAGATCCTCCAGCACCGACTGCCTCCCGACTCTCCGCCCGGAGGGGGACCGGCGCGGTGATCGAGACGATAGCGGCAGCGCGCAACCGCGTCAGCCCCGCGGTTACAGCGCCAGGTAACGCTGCCGCTCGTACGGGGTGACCTCGCGCCGGTACTGCTCCCACTCGGCCCGCTTGTTGCGCAGGAAGAAGTCGAAGACGTGTTCGCCGAGCACCTCGGCGACCAGCTCGGAACCGGCCATCACGTCGATCGCCTCGGCGAGGTTCTCCGGCAGCGCCTCGTATCCCATGGCACGCCGCTCGGCGCTGGTCAGCGACCAGACGTCGTCTTCGGCGCCCGGCGGCAGCTCGTAGCCCTCCTCGATGCCCTTCATGCCGGCGCCGAGCAGCACCGCGAAGGCCAGGTAGGGGTTGGCCGCCGAGTCCGGGGAGCGGACCTCGACGCGGGCCGAGTTGGGCTTGCCGTACGCGGGAACGCGGACCAGCGCGGACCGGTTGAGGTGACCCCAGCAGACGTACGCTGGGCTCTCGGTGATCCGGTCCGGCAGGGCCTGCGGGAAGAGCCGCTTGTACGAGTTGACCCACTGGTTGGTGACCGCGGTGTATTCCCGGGCGTGCACCAGGAGGCCGGCGATGAACGACTTGGCCACCTTGGAGAGCTTCATCGGGTCACCGCTGTCGTGGAACGCGTTGCGCTCCCCCTCGAACAGCGACAGGTGGGTGTGCATCCCGCTGCCCGGTTGGTCGGTGAACGGCTTCGGCATGAAGCTGGCCTGCACTCCGGTGGAGAGCGCCACCTCCTTGACCACGTGCCGGAAGGTCATGATGTTGTCGGCGGTGGTCAGCGCGTCGGCGTAGCGCAGGTCGATCTCCTGCTGGCCGGGCGCGACCTCGTGGTGGCTGAACTCCACCGAGATGCCGATGCGCTCCAGCGCCAGCACGCCCTGGCGGCGGAAGTCGCGAGCGACGGCATGCGTGGTGTGCTCGAAGTAGCCGCCGGTGTCGACAGGGGTGGGCACCGAGCCGTCCTGCGGGCCGTTCTCCAGGAGGAAGAACTCGATTTCGGGGTGGGTGTAGAAGGTGAAGCCCTTCTCGGCGGCCTTGGACAGCGCCCGGCGCAGCACGTGCCGGGGGTCGGCCCAGGACGGACCGCCGTCGGGCAGCAGGATGTCGCAGAACATCCGGGCGCTCTCGCCGCTGACCCCGCCCTCGAACGGGAAGACCTGGAAGGTGGTCGGGTCGGGCATGGCCACCATGTCCGATTCGAAGACCCGGGCGAAGCCCTCGATCGCCGAACCGTCGAAGCCGATGCCCTCCTCGAAGGCCGCCTCCAACTCCGCCGGCGCCACCGAGACGCTCTTGAGCGTGCCCAGCACGTCGGTGAACCACAGCCGGACGAACCGGATGTCCCGCTCTTCCAGCGTGCGGAGGACGAACTCCTGCTGACGGTCCACTTCCCCAACCCCTCGCGACACTCTTATGTCCGCCTTGGCCGGGCTGCACCCGACCTGATCGCCCAGTGTTCCCGGGCCTGGTTACGCAGACGTTACGCGAACTGCCGCCGCCCGTCCCCTCGCGTCCCGCCCCGCGAGCGAGTGCCTTTGCCACCCGACGAACGCCTGCCACCGCAGCGTGGCGGCCATCTCGTCCGAGGGTACGGATTCTCCCGAGGAGGCTGGGGCAAGATGAGGACATGCCCACCCTGCGTCTCGCCCTGTCCCAGGTCAACCCGAGCGTCGGCGACCTCGCCGGAAACGCCGACCTGGTCCGCAGCTGGACTCGCCAGGCCGCCGATGCCGGTGCCCAGCTGGTGCTCTTCCCGGAAATGATGCTCACCGGTTACCCGGTCGAGGACCTGGTCTTCCGGCGCTCCTTCGTGGCCGCGTCCCGGGCCGCCGTGGAACGGCTCGCGGCCGACCTCGCCACGGACGGCCTCGGCGAGGTGCCGGTGGTGGTCGGCTACCTGGACGCCGACGGGCCGCCGCAGGTGAGCGGCGACGCCGAGCCGGGCCGGGGTGCCCGCAATGCCGCCGCGCTGCTGCACCGGGGGGTCGTCGCCGCCCGCTACTTCAAGCACCACCTGCCCAACTACGGGGTCTTCGACGAGGACCGCTACTTCGTCCCCGGCGACACCCTGACGGTGGTGCGGATCGGTGGCGTGGACGTCGCGCTGACCATCTGCGAGGACCTGTGGCAGGCCGGCGGCCCGTTCGCCGCCGCCCGGCAGGCCGGCGTCGGCCTCGTGGTCAACATCAACGGCTCGCCGTACGAGCTGAACAAGGACGACATCCGGCTGCCGCTGGTCCGCCGCCGGGCCGCCGAGGCGGGCGCCGCCATCGCGTACGTCAACATGATCGGCGGGCAGGACGAGCTGGTCTTCGAGGGCGACTCGATGATCGTGACCGCCGACGGTGAGCTGCTCACCCGCGCCCCGCAGTTCGTCGAGCATCTGCTCGTGCACGACGTCGAGCTGCCGGCCGCCACCGCCGCGACGACCACGGAGACCGTCGCGGACGGCATGCGCATCGTGCACAGCACGCTGGACGGCGTTCCGGCCGCGCCGACCGGTCCGGCCGTCACCGGCGGTCTGATCGAGCCGGTGGCCGACGAGGCCGAGGTGTGGCAGGCCCTGGTGCTCGGCCTGCGCGACTACGTCAACAAGAACCGGTTCCCGTCGGTGGTGCTCGGTCTCTCCGGCGGCATCGACTCGGCGGTGGTGGCCGCGTTGGCCGTCGACGCCCTCGGGCCGGACCGGGTGGTCGGGGTGTCGCTGCCCAGCCAGCACTCCTCCGAGCACTCCCGCGAGGACGCCGCCGACCTGGCCAAGCGCACCGGCCTGGACTACCGCGTCGAGCCGATCCAGCCGATGGTGGACGGCTTCCTGGCCAACCTGTCGCTGTCCGGTGTGGCGGTGGAGAACCTCCAGGCCCGGGTCCGTGGCGTGATCCTGATGGCGCTGTCGAACCAGGAGGGCCACCTGGTGCTGACCACCGGCAACAAGAGTGAGCTGGCGGTCGGCTACTCCACCCTCTACGGCGACTCGGTGGGCGGCTTCAACCCGGTCAAGGACGTCTGGAAGACGCTGATCTGGCGGCTCGCGAAGTGGCGCAACACCGACGCGGCACGGCGCGGCGAGACCGCACCGATCCCGGAGAACTCGATCGGCAAGCCGCCGAGCGCCGAGCTGAGCCCGGGCCAACTGGACAGCGACAGCTTGCCCGACTACGACGTCCTGGACCCGATCCTGATCGGCTACGTCGACGGCGACCTCGGCCGCGACGGGCTGGTCGAGTCGGGTCACGACCCGGCGGTGGTGGACAAGGTGCTGCGGCTGGTGGATACCGCCGAGTACAAGCGGCGGCAGTCGGCACCGGGCACGAAGATCTCCATGAAGGCGTTCGGCCGGGACCGCCGTCTGCCGATCACCAACCGGTGGCGCGAGCACGGCTGAGGCGTACCCCCTGGGGGTGGCGGGTCGGTGGCGCGACCCGGCGCCTGCTCGCGGGGGCCGCGCGGCGCGGGCCTCGCGGTTTCGCGGTGGAGTGACATCTTGCACTGGGCCCTGCCGTCACCCCGTCTCACGGTGCGACGATCGCGACGGAACCCGGGGACCGCGCAGGCGGCCTCGAGGAAGGGAGACAGAGATGGTGGAGTCCACTCCGAACGAGGTGACCGCGCTGTACGGCGGCCCGGCCACCCGACGGGTCCGCACCCGGGACCTGATCGCCGCGAAGGAGCGCGGTGAGCGGTGGCCGATGCTGACGTCGTACGACCAGTACACGGCGTCGATCTTCGACCAGGCCGGCGTGCCGGTGCTGCTGGTCGGCGACTCGGCCGCGAACAACGTGTTCGGCTACGAGACAACCCTGCCGGTCACGGCCGACGAGCTGCTTCCGCTGGTGCGGGCCGTGGTGCGGGCGACCCGGCAGGCGCTGATCGTCGGTGACCTGCCGTTCGGCTCGTACGAGGAGGGGCCGGCGCAGGCGCTGCGCACCGCCGTCCGGTTCATGAAGGAGGGTGGCTGCCACGCGGTGAAGCTGGAGGGGGGCCGCCGCTGCGCCGAGCAGATCGCCGCGATCGTCGGCGCCGGCATTCCGGTGATGGCGCACATCGGTTTCACCCCGCAGAGCGAGCACACCCTGGGCGGTTACCGCGTGCAGGGCCGGGGCGACGCCGCCGACGAGGTGCTCGCCGACGCGCGGGCGGTCATGGAGGCGGGGGCGTTCGCGGTGGTGCTGGAGATGGTGCCCGGCGAGGTGGCGAAGCGGATCACCCACGAGCTGCCGATCCCGACGGTGGGCATCGGCGCCGGCCCGGACACCGACGCGCAGGTGCTGGTCTGGCAGGACATGGCCGGTTTGCGGACCCGTAAGACGCCCCGCTTCGTCAAGCGGTACGCGGACCTGGCCGGTGTGCTCACCGACGCCACCCGGCGTTTCGCCGACGAGGTCCGAGGCGGCGAGTTCCCGGCCGCCGAGCACACCTTCTAGGGATGCTCACGGCGTGATCCACTCGGGTTTGCCGAAAACGCGGTGTCCCTGACCTCGGGACACCGCGTTTTCACGAAACCGGAGTGGATCACGCCACCAGAGAATGACTCAGATGTCGGTGACGCGGACGCCCGCGTGTGCCTTGTAACGCTTGTTGATCGCGATCAGGTTCGCGGTGAACGCCTCGATCTGGTGGGCGTTGCGCAACCGGCCGGCGTAGATGCCGCGCATCCCCGGGATCCGGGCGGCGAGCGCGCCGACCACGTCGACCAGCTCGCGGTCCTCGGTGCAGATCAGCACGTCCAGGTCGATCCGGTCGACCTCCGGGTCGGCCAGCAGCGGGGCGCTGACGTGGTTGAACGCCGAGCAGACCCGGGAGTCGGGCAGCAACGCGGCGGCCTGCTGCACGGCGCTGCCTTCGTCGACGGTCAGCGCGTACGGGCCCTGCTTGTCGAAGCCGAGCGGGTTGACGCAGTCGATGACGATCTTGCCAGCGAGTGGCTCGGCGAGGCCGGCGACGGTGGCGGCGTGCCCGTCCCACGGCACCGCGATGATCACCACGTCGCTGCGTCGGGCCACCTCGTCGTTGGCCGCGCCCGTGACACTGCCGGTCGCCGGCACTCCGGGCAGGGCGGCGATCTCGGCGGCGGACTCGGCGGCCCGCTCAGCGTTGCGGGAGCCGATCAACACCGTCTGCCCGGCCCGCGCGAACCGGTAGGCGAGGCCTCGCCCCTGGTCGCCGGTGCCACCGATGATGCCGACCGTCAGCCCGGACACGTCGGGGAGCGTGCTCGCGTCGTATGCCATGGGTTCATCCTCGCAAACCGACCGGTCCGGCAGCAGCGCGGAGCACTGTGACGATCCCCGCTGCCCCCGAGGGCCGCGCCGGCAGGCTCAGGCCAGCTCGAACAGGACCGTGCGGGCCGTCGGGTCCGCGGTGACCAGCCGGACCCGGACGCGTTCGCCGAGCGGCAGCTCGCCGAGGCAGCGGCTGCGCACCGGCGGGGCGTCCAGCGCGACCGTGCCGCCGGGCGGCCGGGTGCGGGCCCGGCCGTTGGGCGGCGCGTCGACGTCCAGCACGGCCGCGTCGAAGGTCTCACCCACCCGGTGCGCCAGCAGCACCGCCTCGGCCAGCTCGACGGCGCCGCGGGTGGCCGTCGAGGCGGTCCGGTCGGTGCTGGCCATCACCTCGGGCAGCCGGGGCAGCGCGGCGCGGGCCCAGTCGGGCACCGGCTGGCCCGCGTGCAGCGCCAGGCAGATCTCCGTGGCGTACCGGTCGGCCAGACGCCGCAGCGGCGCCGTGACGTGGGCGTACGTGGCTGCCACGCCACCATGCTCCGGTTGCTCCGGCACCGTCCCGTCGAAGGCGGTGTACGCGGCGCCGCGCATCAACTCGGCCGCCTGGTCGATGAACGCGGCGGCGCGCGGCTGGGATGCGTCCAGACCGGCGATCACCTGACCCGGGCCCACGCCGTCCGGCCAGTGCACGCCCAGCGGCGCGGCGGCGGCCCGCAGCCGCTGCACGGCCTCCGGTTTCGGCGGCGGCATGGTCCGCAGCAACCCGATCCGACCGGCCAGCATGATGTCGGCGGCGGCCATCCCGGTCAGCAGCGAGATCTGCGCGTTGTGCTCCTCCATCGGCACCGGCGCGCGCAGCACCAGCCGCCAGCCGTCGCCGTCGGGCTCCAGATCCTGCTCGGGCAGCGGCAGGTTGATCGCGCCCCGGCGCAACCCGCGGGCCGTCAGCCGGTCGCCGATCTCGGGCAGCAGTGCGATCGGCTCGGGCAGCCGCCCGGCGTCGGCTGCCGCCTGCACCCCGGTGTAGTCGAGTTTGGCCCGGCTGCGGACCAGGGCGCGTTCCAGCTCGACGGCCACGGTGCCGCCGTCGGCGTCCAGGTCGATGGTCCAGACCACCGCGGCCCGGTCGTCGTCGGGCAGCAGGCTGGCAGCACCCTCGCTGAGCGTGTGTGGGTGCAGCGGCACGTTCCCGTCGGGCAGGTAGATGGTCTGCCCGCGCCGCCAGGTCTCCGCCTCCAGCGCGCCGCCCGGGCTGACGTGGGCGGCGACGTCGGCGATCGCGTACCGCACCCGGTAGCCCCCACCTGGGCGGCGGGCGAGGTGCATCGCCTGGTCCAGGTCACGAGAGGTGGCCGGGTCGACGGTGACGAACGGTACGTCGGTGCGGTCGACGGGCGGTCGCGGCGGCGCGCCGGCCGCCTCGTCGGCCTCACGTTGGGCGTCGGCCGGGAACTCCCCGGGCAGACCGAGTTCGCGGCGCAGTGCGCCGAAGTCGATACGGGGCGCGAGTACGCGTCGGATGACCACGACTCAATCCTGACAGCGCCGCCGGTGATCCGCTTCCGGTGACCGGCCGAGATATCTCTCCCCGGGCGAGCCGGGTCGAGCTGCGCTCAGCCGGTCGCCTTCCGGGCAGCGCTGCGCGGGCTCCGGGGCGCGGTGGCGCGGGCGGCGGCGGGGCGGGCCGGTGACTTGCGGGCGGTCACCTTGCGGGCCGGGGCCTTGGCCGCGACGGTCTTCTTCGCCGGGGCCTTCTTGGCCGCCGCCTTGCGCGCGGTGGTCGACGAGGTGCCCGTCGCCTTCGCGGCCGGGGCCTTCTTCGCCGGGGCCTTGCGAGCACCGCCGCTGGGACCGGTCGACGCGGTCTTCTTCGCCGGCGCCTTCTTGGCGGCCGTCTTCGTCGCCGCCGTCCTCTTCGCCGCTGTCTTCTTGACGGCGGACGCCTTGGTCGCGGTCTTACGCGCCGGCGCCTTCGCCGCGGCGGTGGTCTTCTTCGCCGCCGAGGTGGTGGTCTTCTTCGCGGCGCTCACGGTCTTCTTCGCGGCGCTGGTGGTCTTCTTCGCCGTGCCCGTGGTCTTCTTCGCCGTACCCGTCGTCTTCTTCGCGGCGGCGGTGGTCTTGCGCGTCGCGGACGCCGGGGCCTTCTTCGCCGCGACAGTCGTCGAGCGGGTGGTGGTCTTCTTCGCGGGGGCCTTCTTGGCCGTGGTGGCCTTGGTCGTGGTCTTCTTCGCGGGAGCCTTCGTGGCCGCCGTGGTGGTCTTCTTCGCCGGGGCACGTCCCGCGCCGCCGGCGGCCTTCCTCGCCGGGGCCTTGGCCGCCTTCGCACCCGCTGTGGACTTGCGGACGGGGGTGGTCCGGCTCGCGGCCGTGTTGCGCTCCGCCGCGGCGGTCTTCTTCGCGGTGGTGCGTCGGGCGGCCGGGCGGGTGGTGGCCTGCTGTGCTTCGGCCATCGTGGTTCCCTCCTTGGGGACGTGCTCTCGCGTGCGTCCTCGCGGAGCACGAAATGCCTCGGCGCGGGCCGTCCCGCGCCGCCTACTTGTTCTCCCCGGCCCAACGAGCGTCCTCGGCATCCCACGCCTCGTTCCGCTCCTGCACGCGTTGCAGGGCGTTCTCCGCGTCGGCCGCCGAGTTGTACGGGCCGAGAACGTGCTTCGCCGGACACACGTCGGCGTCCGTCTCGACCCGGTGATGCCGGGTGCACCAGTAGAACTGCCCACCACGTTCGCTGTCGCTCATGGGAATCACTGTGCACCGCGAACCGGCAGGCCGCCACCGGATCGCACAAGTCGCCGACCCTCTCCACAGTAGATATGCATGGGGTTCGTCGGGCCGGAATGGCGAAACGCGTGGGACTGGAACACCAGAAGATGCGCAGGTGAGCCTCGCTGTGGGGTCGCGCCTATGATCGCCGGATGGGGACACCGGACTACATCGTGGGGATGCGCAAGCACGTCGGCCACGAACTGCTCTGGCTGCCCAGCGTCAGCGCGGTGGTCCGCAACGACGCCGGTGAGCTGCTGTTGGGCCAGCGTTCCGACGACGGGCGCTGGTCGGTGATCAGCGGGTTCGTCGAGCCGGGCGAACAGCCGGCCACCGCGCTGGTCCGTGAGGTGCGGGAGGAGACGGGTCTGGACGTCGCGCCGGTGCGGATGTCCAGCGCCGTGTCGCACCCGCACACGTACCCCAACGGGGACCAGTGCGAATACCTGAACCTGAGCTTCCTCTGCCGGGTGGTGTCCGGCACCGCCCGGGTCAACGACGACGAGTCGCTGGCCGTCGGGTGGTTCTCGGTGGACCGGCTGCCCGAGTTGGACAAGCACGCCCTGCTGGTCCTCGCGTACGCGCTGCGGGAGAACCAGGTGGCCGGTTACCTGGAGCCGGGCATGACGTGGGACGACGTACCGGACTGAGGTTCACACCGGGGTCGCCGCGAGGACGACCGGCTCGGCGGGGGCCGACCGGGCCGCCCGGATGGTGTACGCGAGGGCGTAGGGCGAGCAGGCCAGGTAGAACATCGGCTCCACCAGCACCTCGTCGGTGATCAGGAAGATCTCCCAGCGGGTCGGCCGGGGCAGGCCGAAGTTCCAGTCGGTCAGGCAGGAGAAGAGCCACAGCGGTGCCGAGATCCGGTCGACGGAGTCCTCGGCCGTGCCCTCGATCAGAGGGCCGGAGCCGGGGATGTTGTCGACGACGAGCAGGATCACGGCGAGGTCGGCGACGACGAGCGCGCCGAGGATGCCCAGCCACCAGGCGGCCCGGGCCCGGCCGCGCGCGACGAGGGTCGCCGCGGCCCAGAGGACCAGGGTCAGGCCGGCCAACCAGAACAGCAGGCCGGGCACGGTGCCGGGCATGTTGTCGGGAGCGAGGGTGTACCCGGCCAGGGCCATGACCGCACCGATGGGGAGCACCACCCCGAGCGCGATTCGCAGCGGACCGCCGAGCGCGGTGTGCCGTGCCCAGCGTGCGGCGCGCACCGCGAGGAGGACTGCCGATCCGGTCGTCAACACCGACCAGAGCGGCAGTTGCACCTGAGGCGGCAGCCCGGCCCATTCGAGGGCCACGTTCATCAGCACCGCGCTGGCGAGCACGATCAGGGCGCAGGCGATCGGGGACAACAGCAGCGCGGCTGCCGTGCGGCGGGCCCGCCGGTGCAGCACGCTGCGGTCGACCACCGGCGTGCCGGCCCGGCTCACCGCGAGGCTCGCGGCGAAGCCGAGCATCTTCGTCCGATGGCCGCTCTCGGCGAGCACGTGCACCTCGGCGGCCCATTCGCGGCGCAGGTCGTCCCGGACGTCGACGGGCCAGCGGCGGGCGGCCATCTCCAACAGCAACGCGGCGACCCGTCGGCTCACCATGCCGGGGCCCCGGTCGGCTCGGTGCCGCCCCACGGTGGACGGCCGTCGGGGATCGCGGCGCGCAGCTCGGCGAGCGCCTGACGGGCCTGCGTCACCCCGATCGCGGTGAGTCGGTAGTAACGGCGGGCCGGCCGGCCGGCCGCGACGGGGTCGATCGCCTCCCAGTCGGCGTCCAGCCAGCCGGCCTCGGTGAGCCGGTGCAGCACCGGGTAGAGGGTGCCGCTGGGCAGGCCGGTCAATCGCATCAGGTCCAGCCCGTAGCGCTGCTCGTCGGGTTCGGCGAGCAGCGCCGCGAGCACCTTCACCACCGGGATGGTGATCCGCATCCGACCACTGTATCGGAACTCTACATAGGGGTGGGTACCCGTTCGACGGGAATCCACAGCTCGGCGTCGGCCTGGGTGCCGTCCGCGGAGACCCGCACCCGGGAGATCTCCGGTCCGGGTCGGCTGCGGTACGGGTTGGACGGAAACCACTGGGTGAACACGTCGCGCCACAGGTGCTGCACCGCCTGCGGGAAGGCTCCGGAGGTGGTGAACACCGCCCACGTCCCGGCCCGCACCGGCAGCGCGTCCAGGTCCTCCGGTGGCACGGCACCGGTCACCACACCGTGCCAGTAGTCCAGCTCGGTGCCCTCCTCCCGGCTGTCGGCGAGGTTGTCGCTGACGTTGACGATCCCGGTCGGCTCCTGATCGGAGAGCGCCTCGATCCGTGCGGTCGTCTCCTTGTCGATGCTCCGGATGAACGCGACGATCGCCGGGTTCATCCCCTCGTGCACCAGCGGGACCCGGGCCTTGCGCCCCACCAGCGCGAACGCGTCCTTGCTGACGATTCGGTACTCCATGCTGCCGCTCCCTTCGACGGTGAGTCGGAAGGACATCCGGGGCTGGGCACGCAACGCTGCCCCCGTACGCCGAGCCTCTCCGGGCCCCACGCCGTGCACGGCGTGGAACGCCCGCGCGAACGCCTCAGCGGACCCGTAGCCGTAGTGCACCGCGACGTCGAGCAACGTCCGCTCCCCCGCCAGCACGTCCGCCCCGGCGACGGTGAGCCGACGCCGTCGGATGTACTCCGACAGCGGCATCCCGGCCAGTGCGGAGAACAGCCGCCGGAAGTGGTACTCCGACGTCAGCGCGATCCGCGCCAGCTCGGCCACCTCGATCTTCTGGTCGAGGTGCCGCTCGATGTACGCCATCGCCTCGTTGAGCCGATCCAGCACCCGGGCCTCCTTCCCTTTCGAGCACTGACGCTAGGTCGCGGGGTCGGTGGCCCACCCGACATCCGATGCCCGCATCGGTCGGGTGCGGCCGCACCGGTCGTCGTGTCGTAGCCTGGCGGACTTTGCTTCTTCAGGAGGTTGACGTGGCCGAGTATCCGCAGGACGTCGTGCAGCGCTTCCACGGCACCCCCGAACAGGTCGACGCCGGTCTGGTGGGCGACCCGCCACGGACGTGGGAGTCCGTCGTCATCGAGGAGTACGACCCGGCCTGGGCGCAGCGGTTCACCGCCGTCCGGTCGTCGCTGACCGAGGCGCTGGGCGCTCTGATCATCGCGGTGGAACACGTCGGGTCCACGGCGGTGCCGGGGCTCGCGGCCAAACCCGTCATCGACATCGACCTGGTCATCGAGGACGCCGACGAGGAGTCCGGCTATCTCTCCGCCCTGGAACGGCTCGGTTACCGGCTCGTCCTACGGGAGCCCTGGTGGCACGGGCACCGGATGCTGCTCAGCGCCGCCGAGGACGTCAACCTGCACGTCTGGCCGCAGGGCGCGCCCGAACCCGTCCGGCACCGACTCTTCCGCGACTGGCTGCGTTCGCATCCACACGACCGGGAGCTCTACGCCGCGACCAAGCGACGCCTCGCGCGGGACACCGCGCACCGGCCCCGCGACTACAGCCTGGCGAAGAACGACGTCATCGACGAGATCTACGCGCGCATCTTCGCCGCCTGAGGCTGGTCGGCGGTCCGGGACCGCGCCGAGGTGGCCGGATCGGGGGCTCTCACCGCGGCGACTGCTGCATGACCCAGGTGGGCACGGGCTCCGACAGGGAGCCCACCACCTCCCAGCCGGCGCGGCGGTACAGCTCGACGTTGGCCGGTTTGCTGGTTTCCAGGATCGCCGGCAGACCGTCGGCGGCGGCGCGCTCCAGCCCGGCCCGCATGACGGCGCGGCCCCAACCGCGTCCGGCGCTGTCGGGGTGGGTGCCCAGGACGCCGAGGTACCAGAACGGGAACTCGGGCAGGGCTGCGTGCACGGCCTCGTCGTAGCTCTGGACCCGAGCCTGCACGTCAGCGGGGTATCGCACCTCGGCCGACGTCTCGTGGCCGGCCGCCGGTGGCTCCCAGATGGCGACCGACGCTCCCCCACCGATCGTCCAGATCGACGACCGGTGCACCCGCTTGTCGAAGAGGTTGCCGAAGAAGGTGGCGGCGTAGCGCGGATAGGTCTCCTCGTCGGGGAACAGGTGCCGCAGGACGGGATCCTTGACGAACGCGGCGACCAGCGTGTCGACCACTGCTCGACGGTCCGCTGGGGTGGCGATGGTGATCTCGGGCGCTGTCACAGCAGTCGACCCTATCCGGAAAAAGCGCCTTGACCCTGACACGGTGGCGGACCGGAGACTGGCCCCATGGACCTCGATGACTACCGGAACCACTCCCCCTACAGCGACCCCGGTCGGCACGGCGGGCTTCTCGACGCCGTGGCGACCGACATCCCCACCGTGGCGGCGACCGCCCGCAACGTGATCGTCCACTACCGGGCCGGCGGCGTAGAGCTGCCCGACGATCGGCTGGACGAGGTGAACTGTCGCTGGGTGGACCGCATCCTGGACACGGACCAGTCCCGCTCTCTCCTGCCACTCACCGCTGAGCGCCCGGCCGTCGACCGGGTGGCCGGCTGCTGCCGGGACCACACGTTGCTGTCGGTGGCGGTGCTCCGCCAACACGGCATTCCCAGCCGCAGCCGGGTCGGGTTCGCCTCCTACTTCACGCCCGGCTGGCACCACGATCACGTGCTGCTGGAGTACTGGAACGGCGAACGATGGGTCTGGGCAGACCCGGAGATCGACCCAGCCGGCGACTGGCGGTTCGACGGCTACGACATCGACCCGACGGCAGGGCTCTTCGACTCGGCCGCACGGGTGTGGTCGGCCTACCGGGCCGGGGCGATCGACCCCGACGTCTACGGCGTGGCACCGGAATCGCCGATCCGCGGCGCCTGGTTCATCCACGACTACGTCATCCAGGAGCTCGCTCACCGGCAGAAGGACGAGCTGTTGCTGTGGGACAGCTTCGGCGCGATGACCGAGGACCTCGCCGACGCCGACCTCACGCTCGCCGACGAGATCGCCGCCCTGCTGCTCGCCGCCGACGACGGCGACGAGGGCGCGGAGAAGGCGCTCGCCGACCGGTACGCGACCGACAGCCGCCTGCGTCCCGGCGCTCAGGTGCAGAGCTTTTCACCGGTCTCCAACACGGTGAGCACTGTCGATCTGCGCCTCAGCCGAACGTGAAGGCGTACGCCTGGGCGCCAGGCTCACCGAACGTGATCTCCAAGGTCCGCTCCCGGACCGCGCCGTCCTGGCGGACGAGCTGGTAGAGCCGGCCGTCCTGGAGCACGCCGTTGCCGGCCTCGTCCACGTCGACGCCGTGTGACGGGCCGGGAGCTTCGCCGTCGAGGAGCACCCGGAACGGGATCGACCGTCCCGTCCCGAGGGCCAGCACGAGATGCGCGTCGCGGGCGTGGAACCGGAAGGCGATGCTCCCGCCGGCCCGATCGGCCACGACGCTCTCCGACCCGATCGTCCACTCGCCCGCCAGTGCCCACTGGTTGAGGCCCAGGCTCGCCGGCAGCTCGTAGGCGCGGCGTTCGTCGAGCGCGGGGCCGTTCGGCGACGCGAAGTGTTCGCCGCGACTGAATCCGAGGTACGTCTCGGGCGTCCGCAGCTCGCCCCAGTCGGCCTCCGCCTCCGGGCCGAGACCCTGCACGGGTACGGGGTCGCGCTCGATGCCGAGCAGTTGCTGGAGAACCCGCTCGGACTGCTCGTAGCGCCCCTCACCGAAGTGCTCGTCGCGGATGACCCCGTCGGTGTCGACGAAGTACAGCGCCGGCCAGTACTGGTTGCCGAAGGCGCGCCAGATCGCGTAGTCGTTGTCGACCGCCACCGGGTAGTCGATCGATCGCGCCGCGACCGCCCGCCGCACCTCGTCGACGTCGTGCTCGAACGAGAACTCCGGCGTGTGCACTCCGACGACGATCAGCCCGTCGTCGCGGTAGGCCTGCGACCAGGCACGCACGTACGGCTCCTGGCGCAGCCAGTTGATGCAGGTCAGCGTCCAGAAGTTGACCAGGACGACGCGTCCGCGCAGGTCGGCGGGGCCGAGTGGCTCGGAGTTGAGCCACTCGGCCGCCCCGTTCAGCGGGGGCAGGTGCACGGCCATCTAGCGAAGCGACCGGAAGGCGGTGCGCATCTCTTCGGAGAAGAGTTGCGGCTGTTCCCAGGCCGCGAAGTGCCCGCCCTTGTCCAGCCTGTTGTAGTGGATCAGGTTGGGATATGCCTGCTCTGCCCAACTCCTCGGAGCCTGGTAGAGCTCGTCGGGGAACACGCTCACGGCGACCGGGATGGTTACGCCCTTGGCCGCGAAGAAGGAGAGCTGGTTCTCCGCGTACAAACGAGCCGAGGAAACCCCGGTGTTCGTCAGCCAGTAAAGCGAGATGTTGTCGAGCAGGTCCTCCGGCGTGATGCCTCGGGGCTGGCCCGCAACGGACTCGGAAATGAGCTTCAGGCTGGCGGCGTCATGGTCGAGCATGTAGGTCGCCAAGGCGACGGGCGAGTCCGCCAACCCGGTCAGCGTCTGCGCGCGGCCCATCTCAAGGGCGTAGCTGGAATGCTTCCAGAAGAAGTCCGCCTGCTCACACGCGCGCTTCTCATCCTCCGAGAGAGTGGATGGAAGCGACGCGAGCGGATTGTTCGCACCGGTGATACCGGACTGGAGCATCGCATCGATGTCGGGCGGATACACGCCCGGCATGTTGGTGTGAATGCCGATGAGTTCCGGAGGCGCCTGCACACCCATCAGCTCCGTGATGAGCGCTCCCCAGTCGCCACCCTGCGCGACGAACCGCGCGTAGCCGAGGCGCTTCATCAACTCGATCCAGGCGGTTGCGATGTGTTGCGGGTCCCAGCCGGGCATGCTCGGCTTCCCCGAGAAGCCGTAGCCGGGCATCGACGGGATCACCAGATGGAAGGCATCCGAGGCACTCGCACCATGTGCCGTGGGATTGGTGAGCGGGTCGATGATCTTCATCTGCTCGATTACTGAGCCGGGCCACCCGTGCGTGATGATCAGCGGCAGGGCGTCCTCATGCTTCGAACGGATGTGGATGAAATGGATGTCGAGGCCGTCGATCTCAGTCATGAACTGCGGCAGGGCGTTCAGCCTCGCCTCGACCTTACGCCAGTCGTACTCTTTCTCCCAGTAACGCGCGAGCGCCTGCATCGTCGCAAGCTGCACGCCCTGCGACTGATCCGGCACGGTTTCCTTTTCCGGCCAGCGCGTGGCGGCGATGCGCGCACGCATGGCCTTGAGTTCCGACTCGGGGATTTCCACCTTGAACGGACGGATTTCCGTGGTGCCGGGTCGCGTCATGGTCTTGACAGCCATGCGTGCTTCCTCTCCGTCTGGGTTTGCGCCTCGCGAGGAGTGGGCGGGGGCGGATCGCGTTATTCCCAGGTTGACGGCATTCAGGCACGACCATGGGGAGAAGTCCTGTCAGCGGTCACCGGGCCGAAGTGGGACCTGCGACGGCGTGCTCGGCGGCCCGGCTGACCTGCTCCCAGCCCGCCCAGGTGTCCATCCGCCGGCGGGAGAGGTCGAACGCCAGGTCGTACACCATGCTCCCGAGCAGGAGCCGCAGCGGCGGGTCGTCGCTGTCGACCAGGCGCAGCAACGCCTCTGCGGCCAGCCGGGGTTCGCTGTCGATCGATCCTTCCGCCCACTGTCGCTCCAGTTCGGCGCGCAGCGGCGCGTACGCCTCCATCGGGGTGGTGGCGCTCAAACTGGTGTAGAGATCGGTCCAGTAACCGCCCGGCTGCACGATGCTGAGCTTGACGTCGAAGGCCGCCGCCTCCATTGCCAACGCCTCACTCATGCCTTCCAGGGCGAATTTGCTCGCGCTGTACATGCCGGTGCTCGGAAAGCCACCCAACGCGGCGATGCTGGACACCTGCACGATGTGGCCGGACCGTTGGGCGCGCAGATGCGGCAGCACCGCCTGACTGACCCACAGCGCGCCGAAGAGGTTGACCTCGAACTGGGCTCGCGCCTCCGCCTCGGTGAACTCTTCGACCATTCCCATGGACAGAGTCCCGGCGTTGTTGACGACGATGTCGAGCCGTCCGAAGTGCTCGACGGCGGTGGCCACGGCGGCGAAGACCGCAGCCCGGTCGGTCACGTCGAGGGTCAGGGCCAGCAGCCGGTCGCCGTGGCGCTCGTCGAAGCCGTCCCGGGTGATGGTCCGGGCGGCGGCGACCACCCGGTCCCCACGCTCGAGCGCGGCGTCGGTGAAGGCACGGCCCAAGCCGCGGCTGGCGCCGGTGATGAACCAGGTGCGCATGTCGGAGCTCCATCCCTTAGCGAGACGAGACGGTCCGTCTCGTCATAGAGGAGAGATTAGGCCACGCCGGCCCGCCCGTCAAGACGAGACGGTTCGTCTCGTTGCTGATATCGTGGTGCCCCATGACCCCCAACACGGCCCGCCGGAGAGAGACCTCCCGGCGCGCCATCCTCACCGCGGCCTTCGACCTGCTCCAGGAGATCGGGTACGCGAAGGTCAGCATCGAGGGCATCGCTGCGCGCGCCGGCGTCGGCAAACAGACCATCTACCGCTGGTGGCCGTCCAAGGGCGCGGTCATCTTCGACGCGTTCCTCATGCTCAGCGAGGCCACCGAGGGTGGGCCGCCGACCTTGCCGGACACCGGCGACCTGGCCGCCGACCTGACCCTGGTGCTCCGCGCCACGGTCGAGGAGATGAACGATCCCCGGTACGAGCAACCGATGCGCGCCCTGGCCACCGAGATCGCGCTCGACCCTGAGCTGGCGGCGGCCTACGCCGAACGTCTGGACGGGCCGTTGAAGGAGGCCAAACGGCAGCGCCTGCGCAGCGCCCAACAGGCCGGGCAACTCGCCGACGACATCGACCTCGACGTGGCGGTGGACCTGATCTGGGGACCGTTGTTCAGCCGATGGCTGCAACGCAGCGGACCGCTCACCGCCGAGTACGCCGACCTCGTCGTCACCACCGCCCTCAACGGGTTGCGCCCCCGCCGGCCGGCTTGATCCACTCGTCTTTCTTGAAACCGGTCCATCCCGGGCCACACGACACCCCGCCTTCCTGAAAGCCGAGTGGATCTAGTTGCACCGCCGCGAGCTGGTGCGGCAACATCAGGCGCCGTGACGGCACCGGACTCGGCCCCCAACAACGACACCCCGGTCGGCACACTCGGGTCGCGTCGGCGGGTCAGACACTGGTTGGCCGGCGCCGGGGTCACCGCCCTGGCCGCCGTGCTCGGCATCACACTCGCCGTACGCGGTGGTGCCACCCCGGCGTGCGCCGCGCCACCGACCGGAAACACCGTCCACAAGGCAAAGGCCAGCTTCTACGACGCCGGCCGCTCGGGCGGCAACTGCTCCTTCCCCGGCCCACCCGCGGACCGGCTCTACGTGGCCCTCGGCTCGTCGGCGTACTCCGGGTCCGCGGCCTGCGGCAGCTACCTGGACGTGACCGGCCCGAAGGGCACCGTCCGGGTCATGGTCATGGACCAGTGCGGCGGGTGCGGTTCCGGCAAGATCGACCTCTCCGACGAGGCGTACGCCAAGATTGCCGACCGGGCGCAGGGCATCGCGCAGGTGACGTACCGGGCGGTGGTGAACCCGCCGCTCGACGGAGGCCTCACCTTCCGGATGAAGGGCGGCGCCTCGCGGTACTGGTTCGCGGTGCAGGTCGGCAACCACGGCAACCCACTCCGCTCGGTCGAGGCACAGGGGCCGGGCGGCGGCTTCCGCAAGGCGACCCGCCAGAGCGACAACTACTGGACCGTCGAGGGCGGGCTCGGCCCCGGGCCCTACAACATCAGGGTCACCGACGTGTACGGACGCCAGGCGACCGCCACCACCATCCGGATGATCACGAAGCAGGTCCAACGCAGCACGGCCACACTCGCCTCGCCCACGCCGCCCAGCAGTTCACCGTCGGCTCCCCCGTCCCCCAGCATCGCGCCCTCGCCGACCCCGTCCGAATCGGTCGCACCAACGGCGACCGTCGAGGCGCTCGCCGGTGCCGCCCCGCTCAACGCCCCTCGCTGCTGACCCGGCCTTGTTCAGGGGCGCTGACCCACCCGGGGAACCTGGCGCACATCGTGGGCAGATCCGGGCACAGGCCCGGGCCGTACACGTCGGCGATCGCCCTCCTGCGTCGACGCCAGCAGGTACGCCGCCGATGAAAGAGAGAAGGGACACCCTCCGCGGCCCGTTGACACGCGTTTTGAGCGAGTGACAGCGTTGTCATCGACTCATTTCCTCCATATGAGACGAGGAGCGCAACTTGCTCTATCGGAGTTCACGCCGCCGCAGCGCGACAGCAGCCGCAGCAGCCGGCATTCTCATCACCGGGCTGACACTCGCCCCGTCCGCGCCGGCCCAGGCCAGCCGTCACCGCGCGCAAGACGGGGCCGTCCGGTCGGGCGACGCACGTTTCGAAGTGCTGTCCCCGACGCTGATCCGCACCGAGTACCAAAAGGACGGCAGGTTCACCGACGCCGCCACGTTCAACGCCATCGGGCGCGATGACTTCTCCCGTACGCGTTTCACCAAGCGCGTCGATCACGGCTGGCTCACCATCGACACCGGCGCGATGACGTTGCGTTACCAGGTCGGCTCGGGCGCTTTCACCGCCGACAACCTCACCGTGCAGCTCAAGACCGGCAAGCAGGTCGTGCAGGGCCGCCCCTGGGCCGGTCACACCGCTCCGGCCTGCGTCCTCGGCGCACTCTGCGAGGCCGAATCGCTGCAACTGAATGGTCCCGGCGTGGCCACCGACCACCAGGGATACACCGGACGCGGCTTCGCGGCCGGTTTCGCCTCGTCCGGCGACTCGGCCACGTTCGCGCTCGACGCTCCAGCGAGCGGCACGAAGCAGCTCACCGTCCGCTACGCCAACAGCACCGGCGGCGACGGCCAGAACGTGGCCCGCACCCTGACGGTCCAGGTCGACGGCGACGCCGGCCGCACACTGACGCTGCCGCCCACCACGAACTGGGACACCTGGGGCCTGGCCAGCGTGCCGGTCGACCTCACCGCGGGCCGGCACGAGATCAGCGTGGTGCGGGGTCCCAACGACTCCGGCAATGTGAACGTCGACAGCCTCGCAGTGGTCAACCCGGGTGATCCGTTCCCGGCGCCGGCCGCGCCCGAGCCGCAGCCAATGCGGTTCGGCACGCTGGCAGAGGCCGAGACAGGCGCGCTGACCGGCGGCGCGAAGCCCGCGAACGACCACAACGGCGCTTCCGGTACGGGATTCCTGGCCGGCCTGGAAAGCACTACCGCCGCCGTGGCACTCACCGTGACGGATGTGCCCTCCGCAGGTGACTACCAGGTGCAGATCCGCTACGCCAACGGCCAGGCCGGCTCCCAGCCAAGCCAGGCGCGCACCGTATCGGTCACGGCGGAAACGGCTGCGCCGGTCACGGCGACCCTTCCGCCGACCAGCGGATGGGACTACTGGAACACCGTTTCCGTACCGGTCCACCTCGACCGCGGCACCAACACCGTGACGCTGGGATGCCCCACGGACGCCAGCTGCAACGTCAATGTGGACACGGTCGCCGTGACGAGCAAGGGTTCCCCACTGCTCGCCCCACACGCGCCGCTCGGCGGCTATCGCCGGGGCCTGGACGGCGTGTCCGGCACCGCGCTCACCGCTCCGGGCCTGCTCTACCAGGACGGCTGGTACCTGCTCGACGACTCGGCCTCGGCCCTCAGCAACACCAAGCCCCGGCCCGCCCCCGAGCAGGACGGCTACGTCTTCGCCTACGGGCAGGACTTCACCCGCGCTCTGAAGGACCTGGCGACCCTGACCGGACCCACGAAGCTGCTGCCCAAGTGGGCGTACGGGGTGTGGTACTCCGAGTACTACGACCGCACCGCGACCGAGTTCCAGGACCTGGTGGCCCGGGCGAAGGCCGAGGGTGTGCCGCTGGATGTGCTCGTCCTCGACACCGACATCAAGGCGCCGGACAAGTGGAACGGCTGGAGCATCGACCCCACCCGGATCCCCGACCCGAAGGCGTTCTTCGACTGGGCGAAGAAGCAGGGCCTGCACACCGGCATCAACATCCACCCGAGCATCCTCGGCTCGGACCCGAAGTTCGCGCAGGCGCAGGCCACCGCGAAGGGCAAGCTCCAGCGCGTCGGCTGCAACGGCGGTCCCGACTGCTACGCGTTCGACTTCGGCGACCCGGACCAGCTCAAGGCGTACATGCAGCTCCACGACGGGATGCTGCCGAAGGGCAGCAAGGGCCCGGACTTCTGGTGGCTGGACTGGTGCTGCGACAACACGAAGTCCTCGCTCGCCGGGGTGACCGCGGACGCGTGGATCAACCAGCAGTACGCCGACAAGACCGGCTTCGCCTTCTCCCGGGCGTACGGCTCGTTGCAGGCCGGCGGCTACGGCAGCCCGACGCCGGTGTCGACCGGGCCGTGGGCCGACAAGCGCACCACGCTGCACTTCACCGGCGACACCACCTCCGACTGGCAGACCCTGCAGATGGAGGTCGGCTACACACCGGGCGAGTCGGCCGCGACCGGGCTGGCCGCGGTCAGCCACGACATCGGCGGGCACACCGGCGGCCTCCAGGAGCCGGGCAGCGAACCGGGCAGCACGAAACTGCCCGACGACCTCTACGCCCGGTGGGTCCAGTTCGGCACGTTCCAGCCGATCGACCGGCTGCACTCCAACCACAGCGACCGGCTGCCCTGGCAGTACGGCCCAGCGGCGAACGCGTCGGCCAAGAAGTTCCTGAACCTGCGGAAGGAACTGCAGCCGTACACCTACGCCGCCGCCAAGGAGGCCACCCGCACGGGTACGCCCATCGTCCGCTCGATGTACCTGGCGTACCCGAATGAGCAGGCCGCGTACGCCACCGCCGGATCCCAGTACCTCTACGGCCCGGACTACCTGGTGGCACCGGTGACGACGCCGGGCAACACCGCCACGACGTCGGTGTGGTTCCCGCCGGGCAACAGCTGGACCGACATCTTCACCGGGAAGACGTACCGGGGCGGCACCACGCAGAACATCACCACCACGCTGGACACCATGCCGGTGTTCAAGAAGCACTAGAACCTGTTTTTGCAGGGATCCGGACACCGGCCGGGTGGGGCAACCCACCCGGCCGGTGGGCGGATGCAGGCGCTAATCCACGCTCTTGCCCAGGGAGAGACCGGCGTCGGTATAGCCGTGCCGGCTGTAGAAGCGCACTGCATCGACGTTGCGGTGGTAGATGCCGGCCGACAGGTACGAGATCCCCCGGCTGGTTGCCCACCGTTCGGCCGCCTGCAACAAAACTGATCCCACCCCAAGTCCCCTGGCGTCGGGCAGCACAACCGTGTGCACCTGCGCCGAGGGCTGAGGACACAGGATCTGATGCTCCGGCGGATCAGATTGAAGTAAGACCTCAACCATCCCGACGACCCGGCCATCATCAGTCTCAGCGACGAGAACCCCGTCTCGATCCGCTTGGTCGGCCAGCATGACCGCGAAGTGGCGAACCACCGCCTCGCGCTGCGGAATGCGGTATGTGCCGGCGTCAAGAGCGAGGTGCGCCTCGGCGTTGGCCAAGCGCAACTCCACCAATGAAGGGACGTCCGCCAGACTTGCTGGCCGAACCCTCAGCCGTGTCTCCTGCATCATCTCGATCCTACGGTCGACGCCACCTTGAGCCTTGGCCGTGGCCGGCAGGAGGCGGCAAGGAGTGTCATCGCGGGTGGTTCGAGCGGCGCTCCCGACGGTGACTGCGGCCGCCCCGCCAGTTCATCCCGGCGCGGCTTGCCGCCAATCCAACTCGCCTCGGCGTGGCATCCCCGGGTACCGACTCAGCAGGTGTCGGCACGACCGTTCCTCTCCACCATTTCGGTGAAGGGCAGGGGGCAGCGGGAGCTTTCGGCGCAGGCGACCAGGTCGTCACAACCGGCCGAGATAGCGTCCCGCAGGGTGTCGCGGATGACGGTCAGGTCCGCCAGCCTCTGCTCGACCTCGACGAGCTTCTCCCTGGCACGCGCCTGGAGGCCGCTGTCGGATCGGCCCCTGTGCTGGTGCCGGCCGGCGTCGAGCAGGTCGGCAACCTCGTTGAGGGTGAAGCCCAGCCGTTGTGCGGTCTTGATGACTCGCAGCAGGGTGACCGCCTCGGCCGGGTAGAGCCGGTGCCCGCCCGGCGACCGCTGCGGCGAGTCGAGCAGACCCCGGCGCTCGTAGTAGCGCAGCGTCTGCTGGTTGACTCCTGCCGCGTCGGCCAGCTGACCGCTGCGCAGGCCCGACCCGGTCACCCCTGATCTCGCAGAGACACGGCACGCTCGGCGAGGGCGTCGAGCACGTCGACGTGGGCCGCCGGCACCCGGACGTCCAGCGAGAGCGAGTCGGGGCCCGACCGGGAGAGGCCGAACGTGAAGAACGAGCAGCAGGACGACTCACGGGCCGTGAGGTCCCGCGCCATCTCCTCGACCTGCGCATCACCATCAAGCCGCAACCGCAGGTGCTGCGCCGACAGCCGGTCGAGGCCCCGCACCGCATCGGTGAAGAACTGATCAAACTCGGCGAGCCGCAGCGGCCGTTCAGCCGTCGGGAGCGTGCAGGCCTCCGGCACCCAGGCGTCGTCCGTCGTGATGTGGCGATCACTCATACTCTCGACGGTAAGCCTGTACCCAGGTATCAGATGCAAGCCCGACGCCTCGCTGGGTTGAAATCCCTCAGTACGCGCCCGCCTACTTCACCGTCTGCATCGCCTGACCGGTCATGACGCCGTAGCCGACAACCGCCGTTGCATGGCGCCACTTCGGTGACTGAAGCGGCACGGGACCTCAGGCTCAACCGGACCGGCGGGGCCGTCGCGCCAGGGACAACCACCCGAGGAACCGCGCGTGCATCGCCGGCAGGTTCGGACGCAGACCCAGACCGTGTACGTCGTCGATCGCCTCGTGCATCGACGCGGCCAGGTAGAACGCCAGGGCGATCGAATGACCGTGGAACTCGGCCGCGAGATCCAGCCGAGCCGGGCCACACGGCCAGGGCGCGGCGCAGTTGCGGCACAGCCACGCCGGGCGCATCGGCAGGTGCGGGCGGGGGCGGGAGGTCATCCGACCCTCGCCGGACCCCGGCGGACGGGCCGACGCTTCGTGGCCTTCGTCGGAGCGGTGGGCTGGGCCTGGAACCGCACGCCCCGACGCATCACGTACAGCTCTCGTCGCGCCACCGCATCGCCGGCGGCGTTCAGCTCGTAACCCTCAATCCACACCCAGCCGTCGTACGTGTGCCGCTCGGGCAACTCACGGATGACGCGCACGAAGATCGGGCGCAGGAACTGCACGCTCGCGGCCGTGGCCAGAAGGACCACATCGCCGGCCTTCATCGTCCCGATCAAAGCAACCCCCAGGGGTACGCGACAGCGCGGTTCGCGCCCGAACGCCGGACGTGGGGACTGACCGCCTCGGGCGACCACGGGCCGTAGGGAACCTTTGGCGCCTCCGGGTTCGCGGGCTTGGGCTTCTCGGGCTTGTTGTCGGGCACGGTCTCCCCTTGGGGCCTATGGGAAGGGGCCGCTCCCGTGAGTGCTCGCCCGTCGGGAGCGGCCCCGCTACGAACGCGACCGCCGGACCTCGATCCCTACCGGCCGCGCCACTTGGTGACACTCTGCTGTGGAGACCACTACGCTCGGAAGGCATCCCAGGTGTCCGGGCTGACCTGGCGGAACAGGCCCAACCCGTGGGGAATCTCGGGAAGCCGATCTCCGATTTGAGGAGCGTTGCATGGCTGATGTGCCAAGTCCCCTCGCGGACTTCATCGTGAGTGAGATCCGCCGCGCTCGTGGAGCGTCCGGGATGACGCAAGAGGCGTTCGGCCGGGCAGCGGGCTTCAGCGCGTCGCATGTCAGCGCCGTGGAGAGCGGCACCCGGGCGCTAACGATCGACTTCATCCGGGGAGCGGACCGCGCCTTCAGTAACGACGGGCTGTTCGGACGACTGGTGGTGAAACTCGGCGCACCATCGTGGTTCCTGGCGTGGCTGGACGCCGAGCGCGGCGCGCGACAACTTCGCCTTTTCGAGCCACTACTAATCCCTGGCCTACTTCAGACCGAGAACTACGCCCGCGTGGTGATGCGCTTGAACGACCTCATGTCAGCTACCGAAGTAGACCAACAGGTAAGCGCTCGCATGAGCCGACACAAAATCCTGACCGGTGACACGCCGCCTCAGGTGGTAGCCGTGCTGGATGAATCCACGCTTCGTCGCGCCGGCGACGAGCACGCCGGCATCATGGCGGAGCAGGTCGCGCACCTCATCACCGTCGCAGAGTTGCCGCACGTTCACGTGCACGTGATCCCGGCAGGAGCCGGCCTCCACATCGGGCTGTCCGGACCGTTCGCGCTGGCCCGGGCCGGCGACGGAACCTGGGTCGGGCACCTCGAAAATCAGCTAGGCGGGATCGTGGTCGACAACGAAGATGGGCTACATACTCTTCAGACGAGGTGGGAGAACGTGCGGAACGAAGCGCTCCCGCGCCGACAGTCCAACGAGCTGATGAAGGAAGTGCACAGCGATCATGGACCTCACTAACGCCACCTGGCGCAAGTCCCGGCGCAGCGGATCGTCCGGAGGCAACTGCGTCGAAGTCGCCGACAACCTGGCCGGCGTCGTCGGCGTTCGGGACAGCAAGGACCCTGCCGGCCCGGCACTAATTTTCGGTCCGACTGCCTGGCGAGCGTTCGTCGCTCAGATTGCCGAGCGGCCGTAACCTACGCCGGACGCGCGACAGCGCCCGTCGGCTCGGGTCCGTTTGGCGGACGGGAGCGCGGGCCGAAGCCCGCTCCACAGGGAGTGCGGTCGACGGTGGACGGGATGCCGGGCAGTGGTGACGAACTGCTTGACTGGGAGACCATGACAAAAAAGGTGACGACGCGCCGCGTGACCCTCGCCATCGGTGGCGCCTTGATCGCCGTCGGGTTCACCGTCGTCATCGGGGCAATCTTCGTTGCCCCGTTTGGGATCTTCCTTGGCCAACTGATCGCAGTTGCAGGCGGCCTGATCCTAGGCAGAGTCCTTCTGCCGGGACGCACCTCCGGCGGGGCAGGTGGCACAGCTCCGCGCGCCGACGACGAGTGATCGCCGAGTAGTCCGATGGCCGGCCGTTGCGACGCAGCACGAGGGCACGTCCGATCAACGCAGGGCCCTCTCATCGCAACTAGGTGCCAGACTGCCTGGATGACCGAACGCCTTGCGCCTGTGCTCCGGACCACGGACGCCAACGCCGCGGTGACCTGGTACTCCCGCCTTGGTTTCGTGAAGCAGTGGGAGCATCAATTCGCCTCTGACTTGCCGCGGCGGGCCGGGCGGCGGCCCGCTCTCCCAGCAGGGCGGGTCGACGGCAGACGGGATGGCAGCGATGTGAATGCTATTGTCCGTCGCAACGGATGCGGCACGGAGGTGGCGTTCTTTATGGCCAAGAAGCAGACAAAGCGGCGTTGGCTAAAAGACGCACCGGAGTGGGTGAAAAACCTATACAAGCTCCGCCTGGAGCTTGAATACCAGCGATCTTCCGGCGAAGCATTTCAAGAGCTGTTTGATCGCATTATGCGATCGATTCATAGCCAGGACTACGTTTCAACTGCCGCCATTGGAAACGAAGGGGACCTCGGCTGCGACGGATACCTGTCTTCCAAGCGGATGTCCTTTGCTGTGTACGGACCAAAGACGCCAGTGAGCATCACTGCTGCAAGATCGAAGATGAAGAAAGATTTCAATCGCTTTATTGAATGTTGGAATGAGTCGAGAGGGGTCACTCAGTGGACTTTTGTGGTGAACCATCCCGGAACCCATCCCTCGCTCGTGCAGATCGCCGACGAGCTAAGCTCCGAAAGGCTTAGAGTCACCATCTGGTCCCGGTATGACCTTACCCAGCAGTTCCTCTTGTTTGGCCAACGGGACCTAGTGCAGGTGGAGTTCGGCCCGGCTGACCCCCAAGCAAAGAATGCGCCGCCAGTTGCAGTCGTTCCGGAGGACAACTTTGTTCCGAGTCGGGAGATAACCATTCTGCATAGGATGCTATGGGCCCGAATAACCTGCAATTCTGATGAATATTTTAAGCTGACCGAGGTGCACTGTAGTTTAGTTGAGGCAAACCCGGTGCGCTCGTTTTTTGCCAGCTACCATTTGCTGGCTTCAGCTTTCATGTACGCGAGCCTTGAGTATATTGTTGACCCCGATACCATTCGAGTGGAAACAGTAATGCAGGCGGCTGGGATTCGTGATCGTGTTGCCCGTAAGACTGCACGTCTCGCATGGAACTTAGTAATGAAGGGCGTCCTTGATGAATACTACCGTGGGCCTGACGTAGGCCTAAATGGCGATATCGCACTCATGGCCGTTACGTCAATTGCCCACTGGCCACTCACGCTAGGAGTAATACGCATTTGTAGTCAAAAGACGGGACAATTCGAGACTGCAATTCTCGATGAAGTGTGGTCTTTTGCGATGGACTTTAAGTTTCATAAGGAGTAAGAGATCTACCGAAATTGGCGTCCTGATTCGGCCGAAGCCGCCCGACCGTGCGGAGTTAGTGTCGGCCTGACGGTCGCTTTTGGCTAGCTGAAGCAGTCAGCGGTGAGATGGCGTGGGCCTGGGCCACCGACGAGCGTGAGCCGACTTAAGCACAAGAAGGTCTCCCTTGGATTCAAAACGGCGGCTGCTCGTCCTCTATCGGCTCGTAGCGAGCAACGATGACAGCCTTGCCGCTTTCAGTCCAAGTGTTGCGCCCTTCAAGTAGCGTCGTCAAGTGTTCCTGGCACGCCTCCCAGTGGCCTTCGCAAGGGCCCGGTGCGCATCCAGGATCGTTTTCGAACCAGACCACGAACCGCACCTCATTGCGGCACGCGGCATTAAATCGACCGACTTGGGGACACATCCTATAGGCGCGGCTATACCAGCGCAGATCGGGGAACTCTTGCTGGCAAGCGGTTAGCTGCCAGCGAAATCCGGCTTCAAGGGGAGCTTTCTAAATGACCGGTCCCGCAGCAACTCTAGGGTCACCGCGTTCTCAGGGAACTCACCGAGCCATTTGGTGACGTTGGTCTGGGAGCAGCCAGCTTCTAGACCTGCAAGGGCAAGGACGCGCCGGTGTAGGGGGTTCTCAGCGCGTTTCACGGCCTCTGCAATTACGACCCGCGCCTCCTTGCGGTTCCACTTGGCAAGGCGCTGGGCAGCCACGGCAGTCATGGGCAGCGACGAACCGCCTCGGGACAGAATGGAGGCGAATTCCTCTTGAATCGGCCGACCTACTTTGCCGCGCGAGGGGAACATGGTGCCGAGCTGCGCCGCCGCCCACTCGACCTTAGACCATGGCTTTCCGAGGTAGTCGATGTACCAGTCCTCCATGCCGCCAGTCCTCTTGGCATCCCGGAAGAGCCGCGCTAGTGAGTCAGCGCCTTGCGGCATTCGCATAGCCACTTCCATGAAACTGTCGACCTTCACAAAGTGCTTGTAGGTTCTCATCCGGGTAGTAGCAAACTTCAAAGAGGTGCGACTCGCGGTTTCTTTGGCATCAACTAGTCGCTCCACCAACTCATCAAGGCGCTTAGTTACAAGCTTTTTCTTGAGGAGAAGCTTGCCGAACAGGAGTTCCTCCTCGATCGCACTATGTTCGACCTCACGAGCGCTGAGGGCTACCTGCTTCCCCTCCAGCAGCTCAGTCTTTCCGGAGTTCATATGCAGGCCCATGTCATTAAGCGCACTGTTGATCTCGACCTGCGCGTGGCGTAGATTGCCGGCATCCTCACCGAAGAGCCACACATCGTCCATCCATCGGACGAAGCTATGCCGTTTACCCGAGTCGTAGTCAACTTCGGATGAATGGTGTTCCAGTACCTCGTCCAGCTGAGACAAGTATAGGTTCGCGAGCACGGCTGATGCCTGGAAGCGTTGAGGGATACCGCTCCGGCCAGAGACCTTGGTCCAACTCTTAAGACGAGGGACAAGATGATCGACGATGGGTCGAGCGCTCGCCCGAGTAACTTTGCCCTCGATCTCCTCGATCAGCCGCTCGACCGGGATGCTTGCGAAACAGGAAACGATATCGGTTTTGAGTGCTACATCGAACTCCCCGGCCAAGAGCGACAAGTAGGAACGGTAATTTCCCCACTGCTTGTCGTTTGGAGAATAGAGGCCTGCGGTCATACCCTTTACCGGGAGCCGCCAGCCATACGCATTGCGATGCATCCCGCCGATCAACGGCACGCTGAGGTGACCCACAAGCGCCTGATAGGCAAGTCGGTCCAGCGGGTCCATCACCATCGCCGGCCGGATACCGAAATTCTCCTTTGGGACATCAATCTTTGAGATGGCCCGCACATCAGTGCTTTCTAGGCGCTCCTCTATGAGGTCACGTCGAGTAGCAACTACCCAGTCCAACTCGGGCCAGCCCCACGGGTCACGGAACCAGTCACCCAGCAAGTCCTGGTGACATGCAATCAGAGCCTTATCCAGGTCCAGTGATGAGGCCCAAGACACGACGCAACCTCCCTCGATCGGGCAAGACCCCAATCCTCGCTGAGGTCACCCGACTTGGCCAGCCACTATTGGGCCGTCTCTGCGCCGTCGGGGCCGCCGCTGGGCCGTTGGATGCTGACCAAAGGTGACCAAGGACCACCGGTAGCGCCCGAAGAAACGGCAGGTTAACCGTCATCTATTAGCGGCTGAGCTGGTGGGCGACGGACGAGTCGACCTGTACGCCGGATTCTGTGCGCGACGCGTACCCCGAAGGGTTTGCGCCGGCGGCGGCCATCCATCTCGGCCTGCCGTTGCCGGCAGGCTCCAGCGGCCTACCCGCAGACATCGGGCGGGCAGCCCTCAAGCGTCTGCGCCGGGTCGTCATCTTGCGGTGACGGCCCTTGCTTGGCCTTGCTCCGGGTGGGGTTTACCGAGCCACCCCGGTCACCCGGGGTGCTGGTGGGCTCTTACCCCACCGTTTCACCCTTACCGTCCCCGTTGGGGTCGGCGGTCTGTTTTCTGTGGCACTGTCCCGCGGGTCGCCCCGGGTTGCCGTTAACAACCACCCTGCCCTGTGGAGTCCGGACGTTCCTCGGCGGCGGGCTTGAGCCCGCCGACGCGACCGCCCGGTCGACTCGTCCGTCGCTCCCTCATCCTAACGACGTGCCAGCTCCCGGTATTGCCGCCCCACCTGGGCAAGATCGAGCAGCTCAAGGGCAGTGGTCCGGCGGATCCGGCCGATGAGGCGGGGGCTAGCCTCGTGGGGCTATGGATCTCTCCCACGCCGCGCTGCTGCTCGCCGCCGGTCTCGCCGCTGGCACGGTCAACGCGGTGGCCGGTGGTGGCTCCCTGATCACCTTCCCGGCGATGATCGCGGTCGGGTTGCCCCCGGTGCCGGCGAACGTCAGCAACTCGGTGGCCGTGTTCCCCGGGTACCTGGCCAGCGTGGCGGGTAGCCGGCAGGACTTGCCGCGTCCCCGCGCGTTGGCCACGCTGGTGCCCACCACGATCGTCGGCACGATCCTCGGGGCGCTGTTGCTGCTGGCCACGCCGGCCCGCGCGTTCGAGCTGGTCGTACCCTTTCTGGTCCTCGGCGCGACAGCGATCCTGGCCTTCCAGGACCCGTTGCGCCGGCTGGTCGGTCACCCCCGGGACATGTCGCCCCGGCAGCGGACGGTCGCGGTGCAGACGATGGTCGGGCTCGGTGCGGTGTACGGCGGGTACTTCGGTGCGGCGCTCGGGGTGATGCTGGTCGCCGGCCTGGCCCTGGTGTTGGACGCGACCCTGGCGCGGGTGAGCGCGATCAAGAATCTGCTGTCCGCGGTGGTGGGGTTCACGACGCTCGTGGTGTTCGCCCTGTTCGGCCCGGTGAACTGGGCGGCCGTCGCGGTGGTCGCGCCGGCCACGTTGATCGGGGGGTACGCGGGTGCCCGGCTGGTCCGCCGGCTGCCGTCGGTGCTGCTCAAGACGGTGATCGTGGTGTTTGGTACGACGATCGGCCTCTACCTGCTCTGGCGCGCGTTGAGCTGACGCCAAGATCCGCGCAACTTCAGGGAAACTGCTGCCTCAGCGCGCGTCGAGGCAGCAGTTTCCCGGAAAGTGCGCGGATCTTGAGACGGGGTCAGTACACCTCGCCCACCGGCTCCTCGGCGGCCTTCTCGGTGTCGGCGGCGGCTCGGTTCCAGCGGGACCAGAGGACACGTTCGCCGTAGCCGGCGGCCATCAGGTGCGCGAAGGCCAGGTAGACCAGCACGCCGACGGCGAGCACCCCGAAGCCGACCCAGAACGGCAGCGACAGCGAGTGCTCGGCGAGCTTGCCGGAGATGATCGGTGCGGGCGCGGCGGCGCCCCAGCGGACCAGGTTGAACGCGCCGGTGGCGACGCGCCGGTCGCTGGAGCCGAGGCCGAGCGCCAGGTCGGTGAGGTTGGCGTTGGCCAGGCCCATGCAGAGTCCGGCGAGCACCAGCACCACGAGCGCTTCGGCGGTGCTGCTGGAGGTGGCGAAGAGGACCATGCAGACCAGCAGCCCGGCGATGGCCACGCCGACGGTCTGCACAGCGCCGATCCGGTGGGCCAGCCGGTGGCCGATCACCATGATGCCGGCGGCCAGGCCGAGCCCCCAGCCGGTGAAGGCGAGCCCCAGCGGGATGACGTCCAGGCCGAGGAAGAGCGGCGTGTAGCCGAGGACCACGAAGAACACGAAGTTGTACGCGGCGGTGACCACGCAGAGGGCGATGAACGCCGGCCGGCGGTAGGTGGCGAAGATCTGGCCGACGCGTACCGGGGCCTGGCGGTTGGTGGGCTCGCGCAGCTTGCGGGAGGCCACGCCGAGGGCGAGGACCATGAAGACGCCGCAGACGAAGAACGGCAGCCGCCAGCTGATCTCACCGAGCAGGCCGCCGATCAGCGGGCCGACGGCGAAGCCCATGCCCAGGGCGGTCTCGAAGAGGCCGACCACCCACTCCCGGTCGATGGCCAGGTTGACCAGCACCACCATGGCGGTGGCGAAGAACATCGCGTTGCCCAGACCCCAGACGCCGCGCAGCACGGAGAGTTGCACGATGTTGTCGCTGAACGAGGCGAGGATCGCGGCGAGGCCGACCACGGAGACGCCGGTGATGAGCACCGGTTTGAAGCCGAAGCGGCCGCTGGCCAGGGTCGCCGGGATCATGCCCAGGGCCATGACCGCGATGTACGCGGTGAACAGCAGCTCGACCTGCCAGGCGGTGACGCCGATCGCCTCGCCGATGGCGGGCAGGATCGGGTCGACGACGGCGATGCCGGCGATGGCGAGGAAGGCCACCAGGACGGTGGCGTAGATGGCACTGCGGTTCGGTTCGGAACGCCGATCCACTCCGACTCCTCAACTAGCTGTATGGTACAGGTACTTATTCTGTATCATACAGCTATGAGTGACGACGACGAGATCACCCTCGGCCGCATCGAGACTGAGGTTGCCCTGCTGATGCGCTTCGGCGAGGCGACCCGGCGGGCCACCGGCACCGCCGAGCACCGGGTGCTCGACCGGGCGGCGTACGTGATCCTGCGTCACCTGGACACCGCCGGCCCGCAGAACGTCTCCGCGCTCGCCGCCCGGCTCAATCTGGACGGCTCGACCGTCACCCGGCAGGTGTCCGCGCTGCAACGCGACGGCCTGATCGTGCGCGCCCCCGACCCGACGGACGGCCGCGGCACGGTCATCTCCCCCACCCCGGCCGGGCTCCAGCGGATGGCCGCCGTGCAGAACGCCCGCACCCGGCTCTACGGCGACATGCTGGCCGACTGGAGCGCCGAGGACCGCACCACCCTGGCAACCCTGCTGGGCCGCCTCAACCAGGCCCTGGTCTCCCGCAGCCGCCCCCGCTGACTGCCGAAACGCGCCTGAGCCGAAATGCGCCTGAGCGGCGGGAAACGCCCCTGATTCGTCTGCGACATCAGCTCCACAGCGTCCGAGCAACACCCGCAGCGGCCGGACGACACCCCGCACGATCGCGGCGGAACAGGTGCGCCCGGGCACCGACCACGTCGGCACCCGGGCGCGTACCCGATCTCAGGCGACCGGCTCCCGGGCGGAGTCGGCGTCGCGATCGGTGCCGGGGGTGATGCGCGGGTCGCCCTCGTCGGCGAAGTAGTCGTCCGGCGTGGTGCCGTCGACTCCCTCGTCCACCTTCGCGGCCCGCAGCGCCAGTGTCACCAGTGCCGCGACGGCCAGGTTGACCGCCACCGCCACGATGCCGACGTAGATCGTCCTGGTGGTGTCGAACCCGAACTCCGACAGCGGGAACGCCGAGCCACCGAAGTGCTTCCTGGTCGGGCTGGCCACCTGGTAGAGCATCCACATGCCCAACCCCATGCCGACCGCCCAGCCGACGATCAGGCCGGTGCGGTGGAACCAGCGGGTGTAGAGACCCAGCGCCACCGCCGGCAGCGTCTGAAGGATGATCACGCCACCGATCAGCTGAAGGTCGATGGAGAACTGCGGGTCGAGGAAGACGATGCAGGCCACCGCACCGACCTTCACGACCAGTGAGGTGATCTTCGAGACGTTGGCCTCCTGGGCCGGGGAGGCGTCCCGCTTCAGGTACTCCTTGTAGATGTTGCGGGTGAACAGGTTCGCCGCCGCAATCGACATGATCGCTGCGGGCACCAGCGCGCCGATGCCGATCGCCGCGTACGCGACACCGGCGAACCAGTCCGGGAACTGCTGGTCGAACAGCAGCGGCACGACCGTGTTGTTGTCCACGCTGCCGGCAGAAGCCCCGGGCAACGGCTTCACCCCGGCCGCGATGGCCATGTAGCCCAGCAGCGCGATCAGCCCGAGCAGCAGGCTGTACGCCGGCAGCGCCGACATGTTCCGCTTGATCACGTCGCGGTTCCGGCTGGCCAGCACACCGGTGATGCTGTGCGGGTAGAGGAAGAGCGCCAACGCCGAGCCGAGCGCCAACGTCACGTACTGAAGCTGGTTGTTGCCGTTGAGCAGGATGCCGTCGTTCGGGTTGGGCGAGGCGTCGAACTTCGCGTCCGCGGCGGCGAAGATGTCACCCCAGCCGCCCAGCTTGTAGGGCAGGTAGACGACCGCCACCAGGATGACGATGTAGATCAGGCTGTCCTTGACGAACGCGATCAGCGCCGGCGCGCGCAGCCCCGACTGGTAGGTGTACGCGGCCAGGATGGCGAACGCGATGATGATCGGCAGGTGCCGGGCCAGCGCGTTGTCGCCGGTGACCCCCATCGTCTTGAGCACCGCCTCGATGCCGACCAGCTGCAACGCGATGTACGGCATGGTGGCGACGATTCCGGTGATCGCGATCAGCAGCGCCAGCACCGGCGAGTCGAACCGGTTGCGGACGAAGTCGGCCGGCGTGACGAACCCGTGCCGGTGCGACACCGACCAGAGCCGGACCAGCACCAGGAAGACCAGCGGGTAGATCACGATGGTGTACGGCACGGCGAAGAACCCGGCCGCTCCGGCACCGAACATCAGCGCCGGCACCGCCACGAAGGTGTACGCCGTGTAGAGGTCACCGCCGACGAGGAACCAGGTGATCCAGCCGCCGAAGCTGCGCCCGCCCAACCCCCACTCGTCCAGGTGCGCCATGTCCTTCGGTGCCCGCCAGCGCGCGGCCACGAAGCCCATCACGCTCACCAGCAGGAAGAGGAACGAGAAGACGATGATCTCGGTGAGATGGTCACGCCACATCACTGGACCTCCTTCGTTCGCGACTGCGGGGCTCGCAAACCCGGCTCACTCCTCGCGCTCACCGGTCTCCCCGCTTCTTCGTCATCTGGTAGACCAGCGTCGTGGTGCTGACGCCAAGCAGGATGAACGCCAGTTGCAGCCAGTAGAAGCGTGGGAAGCCGAAGACCCGGGGCGAGTCGCCATTGAAGAAGACCGGGATCAGCGGCACCACGATGGGAATGAAGAGCAACCAGTTCCAGGGACTGTGGTCCTTCGCCCTGGTTGGCGCCGTGGTCGGCGCCTCCGGTTCCGGTGCAGCCATCTGACACACCTCCGGGGAGTCGTGGCTCTCGATGTAACGGCCGGAGGCTACGACTCTGTGACGGCGGTCACCCGACCCGCCCGGAGGGTGCTGCGCCGAACGGCCGACCGGCTGCGCCGAACGGCGGGCCGGGCGATCTGGCGGATGAGCGGGTGCACCTGGCCGACGACGGCGTGGGGCCCGGGTGCGCTCGGCACCCGGGCCCCACATCTGCCGATCGTCGGCTCACCCGGTCGGGGTCACCGCTGTGCCGCCCAGAGCACGGCCCGGCCGAGCTGCGACTGCAAACCCTTCGGGTGCAGGCGGAACGTCGGGTCGGTGCCGAACAGCACCACGCCGTTTCCGGCAGCGGAGACGCCCCGCACGATGCTGGCCTGGTTGGCCGCCGCCACCTGACCGTTGGCGCCCTCGGTGGCCCACCAGCCGGAGAGCAGCGGGTCGGCGGCGTACGACTGCTCGACCTCGACGCCTGCGCCCAGGTCGGTGAACCAGACGGGCTGGCTGATGAACGCGTGCGGGATGGCGGAGGTGGTGACCGGTCCCCCGTTGTTGACGATGTTGGCCACCCCACTCGCCAGGCTCGGCGCCGCGGTGGCGGTCACGGTCAGCAGCCCTGCGTCGTTGCTGAGGGACGCCCCGGCGGTGCCCAGGCCGACCACGCCGCCGCCCCGGGCCAGGAACCGGTCCAGGGCCGCCCGGTTCTCGGCGGTCAGGGTCGCCAGGTTGACGTTGTTGGCGACCAGCAGCACGTCGACGTCGTCGGTCAGCGTGCCGACCAGCGTCGCGGCGGTCAACTCCCGGCCCTCGAAACCGAGGTCGGCGAGGGTGTCGCGCTCCTCGACCATGCCGAGGTAGCCGACCACGACCCGGTCCAGTGGGGTGCCCTGCCAACGGGCCGGCGCGCGTTCGAAGCTGACCGCGTGGGCGCGGACCTCGGCAGCGGCCAGCTTCCGGTTGGCCGGGGTGCCGGGGACGACCACCGACCCGTCCGCGAGGCGGTGGACCTTGACGCCCTTCGCGAGCAGCGAGTTCACGGCGAGCAGGTCGGCCGCGTCGCGCAGGTCCAGGCGCAGGTCGGACCGACCGGCGGGCAGCGTGCCCTCGGCCCGCCCGTCGTAGGTCCGCTCCAGGCGTACCCGGGGCAGGTTGTCCCACACGGTGTCCACTGTGGCGCCCCAGGTGAGCCCCTGGCTCCAGGCGGCCGGGCCCGCGTACAGGTCGTTCACCCGGTCGGTGATGTCGGCACCCGGTTCGAGCAGCGAGTTGACCAGGCCGCGCTTGGGCTGGTGCAGGTCGACGACGTACGAGCCGGCCTGGTAGCGGTTGCCGCCAGCGGTGAAGTCCGTATTGGCCCGCCACACCCGGCCACCGCTGTCGATCAGCAGGTCGACCAGGCGGGCCGCGGCCGGCTCGGAGCGCTGCCCGGCGCCGCTCGGGATGACGTACGCCCGGGGGAAGGTGGTGTTGTAGTTGTCCTCCGGACCCCAGCCCGGCACATAGCCGTCGGGGATGTCGCGCAGCGGCTCACCGGCCAGACCCCGCCGGTAGACCTCGGCCTGGTCGTGCAGCACCTCGGCCCGGTGGTCCTGGATGTAACGCAGCGAGGTGCGGATGGCCACCTCGTGCACGTCGGTGTTGATACCGGAGCGACGGACCCGTTCGGCGGGGGTGAGCGTGCTGCCGCGCGGGTTCAGCGGGGCCTCGATCGTGTACGGGATGCTGCTCTGCAACATGGCGAAGGACGGTACGTAGATCGGTGGGAAGTCGTCCCAGACGCCCGGTTCGTCGTCGCGGAAGGGGATCCGTGCCCGCTGGGTCTCGGCGTACCCGAGACCGCGCAGGCCCTCCTCGATCGCCAACGCGTTGGGCAGGCCGTGCTTGATGTACAGGTCGTACTCGTTGTTGACGTTGTGCGGCGGGGTGCTGGGGTGCAGAAGGGTCGGGTTGACGTACCCGTGCAGGTCCAGCGTGATGATCGGTTTGGTGTCGATGATCAGGTCACGGATGAGGTTGGTCTCGGGCTGCGCGACGATGGTCAGGTCGCGGTTGAGGTCGTAGCCCGCCGAGTTGGCCCGGGTGCCGGCAACCCGACCGTCCGGGTTCGACGTGATGTTGAAGACCAGCCGGTTGCGCCGCAGCAGCTCGGCGACCTCCGGGCTGCGGTCGGTGGCGAACTCCTCGATGACCCGCAGCGCCGCGTCGGTGCCCTCCCACTCGTTGCCGTGGATGTTGGCGTTGACGAAGAGCGGCGTCTTGTAGCCGGCGAGCAGCCTGCGGTCCCGCTGCGCCCGGGCGGGTTCGTCCTCGATGAGCCGCTTCCAGGTCTCCTGCTGCCGTGCCTCGGCGCGACTCTCCGGCGCGGTCACGGTGACCGCGTACAGGTCGTAACCACCAGCGGACTTCCCCGCGACCCGGGCGGAGACCCGGTTGCTGGCCCGCTGGAGCGCGTTCAGCTTCGGTGCGATCTCGTCGTACGGAATCACGCCGATCGGAATGGAAGCGTCGGCCGGGTTGTCCGGCCAGACCGGGAGGGTGCTCTGCCGGGGATAGCCCCGTACGTCGGAGAGGTCGACGGGGACCGACGGCACCGTGGGCAGCGCGCTGGCGGACACCGGCCCGGTCAGGGCCATGGTCGCGAGCAGTGCGGTGCTCACCGCGGTCGCGGTGAGGCGGGCGAGAGGTCTTGCGGACAGCATGAACGGATCTCCTGTCGGAGGGTACGCGCAGGCGAACGCGCCACCGGGCCGGAGACCAGCGGGGATGGGAAACGCCTGCAGCGTGCGAGGGAGGGAGGAACCCGGCGTCAGGTGGAGCGTCGACAGGCCGCGCTGGCGACGCGCAGGAGGTCGATGTGACCCCGCTTCGTCAGGTGAACGCTTCGCACGAACCGATCTTGAAGCGGGGTCCATCCACTGTCAACAGGTTCCCCACATGTTCGGGCCTCGACCCAGAACCCTCCCGACAGATGGGAATTAATCGATCTTCGCGAGGTGGGCGGTGTCGTTGACCGTACGGACGGCGACGCCGCCGTCGGGCCACATGTCGAGCACCGAGATGCCGGCCGCGTCCAGGAAGAGCCGGTGCAGGAAGCCGTCGCCTGCGGCGAGCGCGTCGCGCAGCACCAGCTTGATCGGCGAGACGTGCGAGACGACCACCACGGTCTCCCCGGGGTACGCGCTGAGCAGCCCGGTGACGACGCGGTGCGCGCGTTCGGCGACGTGGGTGAACGACTCCCCGCCCGGCGGGGCGATCCGGGGTGAGGCGAGCCAGGCGTCCATCTCCCCCGGCCACCGCTCGCGGACCTCGGTGAAGGTGCGACCCTCCCACTGGCCGAAGTCGCACTCGATCAGGTCGTCCTCGGTGCGCACCGGCACGTCGCCGCCGAGCGCTTCGGCGATCGACGCCGCGGTGGCCGTACACCGGGACAGCGGTGAGCTGAGCACGGCCCCGACGGACGGGGCCAGCTCGGCCACCCGGGCGCCGGTGGCGCGGACCTGGGCGCGGCCCTTCTCGGAGAGCGGCACGTCGCCGCGGCCGGAGTAGCGCCGCTGCTCGGTGTACTCGGTCTCGCCGTGCCGGACCAGGATGAGCCGGGTGGCCGTGAAGCTCGGCCGAGGCTCCCAGGACGCGGGCGCTGTCGCCGGGTCACTGCCGGTCGCGGGCGTCGCCGGCGGTTGGCCCGTCGTCGGGGCCGACGGGGGTCGGCCCGCGGCGGCGTCCATGGCGGCGTTGGCGAGCGCGTCGGCGTGCCGGTTCTGCTCGCGGGGGATCCAGGTGAACCGGACCGCGGCGAAGCGGCCCACCAGCCCGGCCGCCTGGGCGGCGAGGGGCCGCAGGCCGGGGTGCTTGATCTGCCACCGGCCGCACATCTGCTCGACCACCAGCTTGGAGTCCATCCGGACGTCCACCTCTGCGGCTCCCAGCTCGGCTGCGGCGGTCAGCCCGGCGATCAGCCCCTGGTACTCGGCGACGTTGTTGGTCGCCGTGCCAAGCGACTCGGAGCGCTCGGCGAGCACCGCGCCGGTCTCCGCGTCACGCACCACCGCGCCGTAGCCGGCGGGGCCGGGATTGCCCCGGGACCCGCCGTCGGCCTCGACGCTGACCACCCGCGGTGCCACGACCTACAGACCCGACTCGTTGGTGCGGACCATGATCCGCCGGCAGTCCTCGCAGCGGACCACGTCGTCCGGGGCGGCCTTGCGGATCCGGGCCAGGTCGGCACCGGAGAGATCCAACCGACACCCGCCGCAGCGGCCCGCGGTGAGCAGGGCGGCACCCAGCCCGGTGTCCGCGCGGATCTTGTCGTAGAGGTTGACCAGGTCGCTCGGGAGGTCAGCGGCGAGTGGCTGACGGGCCCCGCGCTTGAACTCCTCCTCCTTGGCGATCTCGGCCATCGCCTCGTCGCGGCGTTGCTCGGTGGCGGCCCGCTTGTCGCGGGTGTCGGCCAGCCGCTGCTCCACGCCCTCCAGTACGCCCTGCGCGGTCTCCCGCTGCTCCATCAGCTCCAGCTCGGCGTCCTCCAGGTCACCCTGGCGCCGGTTCAGCGAGACCAGCTCGTGCTGGAGGGCCTCCAGCTCCCGGGCCGGGCCGGTGCCGGCAGCCAGCCGGTTCTCGTCCTTCTCCTTACGGACCCGGACCTGCTCGACGTCCTTCTCCAGCCGGGCGATGTCCCGGTCCAGGTCGTCGACCGCCACCTGGGCGCGGACCCGCTCGTCCTCCAGCGACGACAACTCCCGGGCCAGCGACTCCAGCTCGGCCCGCTCGGGCAGCGTCCGCCGGCGGTGGGCGAGCTGGGCGAGGTTGGTGTCGATCGCCTGGAGGTCGAGCAGGCGGCGCTGCGCCTGAGGGTCAGCCTTCACGGTCGGGCTCCTTGTCGTCCACAACGGGTGCGGCGGCGTGCACGGTCCACGGGTCGGTGTCCAGGTCGGACACCAGCGTCTCGACGCCCAGCGCCTCCCGGAGGAGGGCGGCCAGGTCGTCCAGCCACGGTCGTTCGGTCGCCCAGTGGGCGGCGTCGATCAGGGCGGGACCATCGGCGGCGAGGTGCTCGCCGGCCGGGTGGTGCCGCAGGTCGGCGGTGAGGAAGGCGTCCACCCCGGCGGCGGTCGCGGCGCCGAGGAAGCTGTCCCCCGACCCGCCGCTGACGGCGAGGGTACGAACCATACGCCCGGGATCCCCTGCGGCGCGAACTCCCCAGGACGTGACGGGAAGCACGGCGGCGGCGTGCCGGGTCAGCTCGGCGAGGGTCATCGGGTGGGGCAGCTCGCCGATCCGCCCGAAGCCCCGGTCGTCGCCGTGGGCGGGTGAGCCGGGCGCGGGCCGCAGCAGCGGGCGCAGCCCGGTCAGCCCGAACCGGGCAGCGAGGGCGTCCGAGACGCCCGGGGAGGCCACGTCGGCGTTGGTGTGCGCCGCGTAGAGCGCCACCCCGGCCCGGATCAGCTGGTGGATGATCCGCCCCTTGAAGGTCGTCGGAGCGACCGACGAGACCCCGCGCAGCAGCAGGGGGTGATGCGCGACGATCATGTCGGCTTCGGCGGCCAACGCCTCGGCGACCGTTTCGGGCACCACGTCGACCACGCAGAGCACCCGGCGCACCGGGGCGGAGGGCTCACCGAGCACCAGGCCCACCCGGTCCCACTCCTCGGCCCAGACCGGCGGATAGCGCCGTTCCAGCTCGGCCACGACGTCGGTCACCGTCGGCGCGGATCCGCTTGTGCTCACGGCGGCCCAGCTTACCGCCGTGGGGACCGCGGGGCGGCGACGCCCGGCCCGGCCGCGCCGAGTGGGAGCCCTGCCGGGAGCGCTAGGCGGCGCTCACCGGGACGGCGCGCAGCGCGGCCAGTGGCTTCGCCCACGGGAATACGGACAGGTGCTGCTCCCCCGTTCCCGGCGGGTGCAGGGCGATCACGTGATCACCGAAGAGCACCGTGACACCCCACTCGGCCAGCCGGGCCACCCCGGCCCGAAACGCCGGGTGGGAGGCCATCGCCGCATTGGTGTAGGGCACCGCCACGATGGGGACGCCCTTGCCCTGCGCCTCGATCAGCAGCCCGAGCGCGAGGGTGTCGGTGATCCCGGCCGCCCACTTGTTGACCGTGTTGACGGTGGCCGGGCAGACGATCATGGCGTCGGCGGGCGGCAGCACGTCCGGGTCACCGGGATTCTTGTAGTGCGTCCGCACCGGGTGGCCGGTCTGCCGAACCAGTGCCGACTGGTCGACGAACTTCGCGCCGTCCGGCGTGGTGACCACGCAGACGTCCCAACCATCCTGCTGGGCAAGGTCGACCAGACGGCCGACGTGCCGTGCCAACGGCGAACCGCAGGCGATGACGTAGAGCACCTCGCGGCGCCCGCTGGTGCACGGTGGACCGGCCATCAAACCGGCTCCGCGCTCATACCCCTACTCCCATGTGCTCAGCCAACTCCGCTACCGGAGAAGGCGGCGCACCACGTGTGCGACGCAGGATGTCCGACATCACCTCGTGCGCGATCGGACGGCAACGAATCTCGGACGGAGCGAGTCGATCACCGAGCAGCAGCATCTCGCCGGCGTTCGCCACGTCGCCGATCTGGGCGTACCCGCGGGCGATGTCGAGCAGGTGGTGGGCGCGGCGTTCGGGCAGCAGCGCGTTGAAGGAGGGCTCCGCGATGCGCAGCTGGTGCACCTCCACGGCCCGACCGCCGTCGCCCAGCTCCACAGCGGCGGCGGCCCGGTGCAGCTCGACATTCGTCGGGCCGAACGACGTCCAGTAGTGGTTGTGGTCGCCGCCGAGCAGGATGGCGGCCTCCTGCGCGCAGTTGATCAGGTCGTCGACGCTGGCCGTGTCACCGATGCGGGAGGCGGCCATCGCACCCTGGAGCAGGAGCATCCCGTAGACGGACAGCCGGGCCGGGGAGACCTCGTTGCTGCCGCCCGGTGCCAGCCGGTTGGCGATCTGGACGTTCAACTCCAGCGCGGGACGGGCCCGGCCCATCGCGACCAGGGCGGCGCACACGCGGGTGGTGGCGATCCCGGCCAGCAGCGGGTCGTTGGCGCGCTGGGCCACCGCCATCGACCGGTCGGCGGCCAGCCAGGCCAGCTCGCACTCGCCGAGCTTGCGCAGCACCGAGGAGGCGATCTGGTAGACCTGCCCGAGCAGGTGGGCCGCCTCGGGGGCCCGCTCACCGCCGTACGCGGCGTCGGCCGCCTGTGCGTCGCGCAGCAGCTTGGGCAGCGCCCGGGTGAGCATCCCGTAGCGGCCGTACTGGTAGGTGAGCCACGCGTGGTTGACGGCCTTGCGCATGTCGTCCAGCGGCGGCGGGGAGGGCGCCGCGTCGAAGTACGCGCTCATCGAGTCGTAGCGTTCCAGCGCCGCCCGGATCTCCTGCACCTCTATCTGGTCGATGCAGTTCAGCGCGTCGGTGCGGCGCTCCGGGTCCTTGCCCATGAGCAGTTGGACGTCCACCTGGAGGATGTCGGCGATCTCGTACAGGACGGAGAACTTGTCCAGCCGACGGACGCCGCGTTCGACCTTGTCCACCCAGCTCTTCGACTTGCCGAGCCGGTCGGCGAAGACCTGCTGGGACATCTTGCGTCGCCCTCGCCAGTAAGCCACTCGCCGTCCTATGGGTAGCTCGTCCATCTGCCCATCCTCCCCTGCCGCCCACGACCCATTGAGTCGAGGCGATGTCCGTGGGTGCGGCGACTGTCGTTCGCTTTCAGGTTTTAGCTGGTCGCACACGATGTACGTCAGCCGTACAGCCAGTCCTCGTACTTTTCGTGCAAGTTGCACGAGCCGTTCGTCAACCTCAACGATCGTGGGTTACGGCAGTGACGGTGCTCGACATGCGACCTGGCGACCGCCGGGCCAGAAGAGGGGAGATGGCACACATGTGGGGAAATGTCGCACCGCGCGTCGCCGAACTGTCGCCGCTGGAACGGGTCCGACTGCGCCGGGTCGCCATGCGGTACGCCGCACACGGCTGGGAGGTGACCCCGGGTGCCTGCCTGGCCCGCAGTCGCTTCGTCTGCGGCCGGGCCGGCTGTCCCACAGTGGGCTGCCACCCCGCCCTGGAAAACTGGGAGCTGGCTGCCAGCGCCGACCCGGCCCGGGTGGCGACCTGGTGGCGCAGCCGCCCGCACGGGGTGCTGCTGCCCACCGGCCGGGCCTTCGACGTGCTGGAGGTGCCCGCCCACCTCGGCCGGCACGTGCTCGACGCGGTGCAGATCCACCCCGCCGGCACCGGCGTACGCGGGCCGGTGCTGGTCACTCCCACCGGGCGGTGGATGTTCCTGGTCCGCCCCGGCGACCCGCTCCGGCCGGAGCTGGAGCACTGCTTCCACGTGGTCCGGCACGGCCCGGGCTCGTGGATCCCCGCGCCGCCGACCCGGCTGCCCGAGGGCACTGTCCGCTGGGCGGTCGCCCCCGAGCAGGCCCGCTGGCAACTCCCGGATTCGTACCTCGTGCAGAACACGTTGATCGGGGCGCTGCGCGCCACCGGGGTGACGCTCACCCCCGACCTGCTCCCCGGTCACCTGCCCCTGCCCCGACGAGGCATGTGAGACAGGCCCGGCCGACGATTCCATCCGGTGCCCGACAGCGTCGCCGGAGCGCCGGTCCTCGTTGACAGGGAGACGGCGCGAACGCGCGCCACGAACGGGGGAACGATGTCCACGGACGACAGAGCCTCTCATCCCGGCGGCACCGAGCCGCCCCGGCGCAACCACCCAGGACACCGCTGGGCCGGCACCCGCCCGTCCGGCTCGCGCCCCGGCCGCCCCCGCCCCACCGGGTCCCGCCCAGCCGGCACCCACCGCCCGGTCCGCTAGTCGGTCGACGGGATGGCGGCGGAGTAGTACTGACGGCCGTCGTCGGTGACGACGGCGTGGGTGTGGTCATCGTCCAGACGGTCCAGCCAGCCCAGACCGGTGGCCCCCATGGCCAGCGCGGCGGTGGCGTACGCGTCGGCCACCCCCAGGTCGGTGCCGACCACTGTCACCGAGCGCAACCCGCTGGCCGGCGCGCCCCGGCGCGGGTCCAGCACGTGCCGGCCCCTCTCGTAGACGCCGGACGTCGCCACGGCCAGGTCGGTCCCGGTGAGCACCAGGCAGGTCGACATCGCGTCCCACGGGTGCCGGATGCCGATCCGCCACGGCTCCCCCGACGGCGAGAGACCGCGTACGCGCACGTCACCGCCGGCGTTGACGCAGTGGTTCCCGGCACCGGCGGCGAGCAGGCGATCCGAGGCGACCTGGGCCGCCCAGCCCTTGACGAAGCCGGACGGGTCGAGCCGTCCGGTGGCGTACGCGTCGAAGAACCCGTCGGTGGCGCCCCACAGGTCGGCGCAGGTCTCCAGCACGAACCGCAGGTCCGCGGACGCCTCGGAGAGCAGCACCTCACCCCGGTCGAAGCGGCACACCTCGCTGTCCGGCTTGTAGGTGCTGAACCGGGCGTCCACCTCACGCATCCAGGCGAAGACCTCATCGGCCAACTCGCGGAGGGTCGCCGGTGGCAGGTCGTCGGCGAGATCCAGGGTGATCGCCGTGCCCATGATCTGTTCGACCCGGCACAGCCCGGGTCGGGTCAGCGCGGCCGGCACGTCAGAATGCCTGCTCGATGGCGGACCGCAGGGACTGCTTGTAGGAGTTGCTGGTCTCGGTGGCGCCGGAGACGGTGTTGAGGTTGGCGCTCTGCTTCTGCACCACCTCGCCGCCGGTGCCGTCGTAGCGGTTGCTGACGTCGCCGCTGTGGATGTCGGACTCACCCCCGCTGGGCAGCGACAGTGCGACGGCCTCGACGATCCGGGTGCCGGAGACAACGATCTGCACCTGCACGTACCCGTACTCGTTGTCGAAGCCGGTGCCGGTGACCCGGCGGGTGGTCGACTGGGGTGCCTTGGTGGTCCGCGGCGCGCTGGGGGGCTTGGTGGTCGCCTTGGTGCCCGACGGGCGGGCGGTGGTCTTGCCGGGCTTGGGCGACACCGGCGCGTCGGCGCTCGCTGACGGCGACGGCGCGCCAGCCGCCGGGTCGGTGCCCGGCGCGGCCGGGTCGGCGCTCGGGTCGACCCCCTGCGGGGTGGGGTTGACCGGCTGGGCGGTCGGCAGGTTCTGGGCGACCGGGGTGGCGCTCGGCGAGCCCTTGAACACCACCAGCGCGGTGGTGCTGGCGGCCAGACCGGTGATCGCGAGGAACGCGCGACGCATGGGATGCCTTTCCTACAACTCGAACGTGGCCAGGTGGATCTGCCGTCGGGGCACGCCGGCTCGGCGCAGCGCGCGCACCGACTGGTCCACCAGCCCGGGCGGCCCGCACAGGTAGACGTCGCGCCGGGCCACGTCGGGCACCAGCTGACGCAGCCCGTCCGGGCTCAACAACTGACGGGGGCCGGGGTCGTCGCGGGAGCCGATGACGTACCAGACGGAGGTGTCCCGCTCCTGGGCCAGCCAGTCCAGCTCACGGCTGAGCAGCACGTCGGCCGGGGTACTCGCGCGGTAGATCAGGGCCGCGCCCGGGGGTAGCTCCTCCAGCATCGCCCGGATGGGCGTGATGCCGCTGCCGCCGGCGATCAGCAGGGCCCGTTCGCGCACCCGGTGCGCGGCGGTGAAGGTGCCCGACGGCCCCTCGGCCCAGACCCGGGTGCCCGGTTCCAGGTCGCGCAGGTCGGCGGTGTGGGTGCCGACCACCTTGACGGTGACCCGCAGCCAACGGCCGTTGGCGGCGGCGGAGACGGAGAACGGGTGCGACTGCCACCAGCAGCCCCGGGTGAGGAACCGCCACCGGAAGTGTTGGCCGCCGAGCATCGCCAGCCGACCGAGCCGCTCCCCGGTGAGGTAGATGGAAATGGTGTCCGGGCTCTCGGCCACCACGTCGGCGACCCGCAGCTTGTAGCGCAGGTTGAACGCCAGCGGCGCGATCACGCGCCCCCAGAGCAGGGCGGCGACCACCAGCAGGTAGAGCGCGATCCAGCCGGTGCGCACCGGACCGGGCTTGTACAACTGGGCGCCGTGGGTGAACTGGTGGCCGAAGCCGAGCAGCAGCACCAGATAGCTGGACAGGTGCAGGGCGTGCCACAACTCGTAGGGCAGCGCCCGCCGGATCGCCCGGATGCTGCTGAACCCGACCAGCATCATGATGCCGGCGGCGACGAACGCCGAGACCATGTCCTCGTAGTCGCCGAGCAGCGTGCCGACCTCGGCGATGATCGACTGGTTCCGCAGGTCGGCGTAGCCGACGAGGATCAGCGACATGTGCGCCAGCACGGTGACCAGCAGGGTGGCGCCGACGTCGCGGTGCCAGCGGGCCATCTGCTCGCCGCCGATCCACCGCTCCAGCACCGGCAGCCGACTCATCATCAGCACCTGCACCAGCAGCAGGTAACCGGCGATCAGACCGGTGATCCGGCCCGCCGCCGTGACGGTCGTCGCGGTGCTCCGCAGCGAGCCGGCGGGGGTGCCCAGCCACCACGGCAGCACGCTGGCGACCAGGCCGACCAGGAGCAGCACGCCCAGCAGCCGCCGGCCGCCGGGTCCGCGCCGGTCCGGGATCTGCGGGGGTACGGGTACCGCCGACCGGCCGCCGTGCCGGGACGAGGTCCCGGTACGACGGCCGGCGGCGTGGGTGTGCGGGTACGTCACGCGTACAGCTTCATCGGGGCGTACTTCATGCGGGGGAACACCTTCTGCACCTCCGCGTTGGTGAGCCCGAACCGGCCCTGGGCCAGAGAGCCGTAGACGTTGAACATGTTGTTGTATTCCGGCACGTCACCGGAGTCGAGCTTGTCCAGGCCGTTCCAGGTGCCGAGCAGGGAACCGGCCAGCTTCTTGCCGGAGAGGACGGTGACCACGCCACCGTGGCCGTGGTCGGTGCCGCCACCGTTGGAGCCGACCCGACGGCCGAACTCGCTGGACACCATGATCGTCACGTCGGCGGCCTGCGGGCCGAGGTCGGTGAAGAACGCGGCCATGGCGCTGGCCAGCTCGTTCAACCGGCGGTGCAGTTGGCCGCCCGCACTGGTGCCCTGGTTCTCGTGGGTGTCGTAGCCACCCATGCCGACAGTGGCGACCCGGACGTTGGCACCGCCCTTGATCAGCTGGGCGAGCTGCTTGAACGCGTTGCCGACGCCCTCGTACTTGACGCCCTCGACGGGCTGGTACGGCTTGGCGGCGAGCTGCTGGGCGGTGGCCAGCGCGCCCATGCCCTCCTGCACGGCTTCCTCGACCGGGTGGTTGATCCCGGTGAACAGCCCCTTGATGGCCTTCTCGGTGGCGGCCCGGAACCGCTCGTCACCGTTGAGCCGCAACGACCCGATGTTGTTCAGCGAGATCGCGCCGTTGTTGCCGACCAGCGAGCGGGGCAGGGTGCTGCCGATGCCGACGCTGCGGAACGCGGTGCCCTTGCCCAGGTTGTCGACCAGACCGTCCAGCCAACCCCGGCCGCCGGTCTCGTTGGGCAGCCCGCCCAGGTTGCAGGCGTCCGCGGCCTGGAAGTGGCTGCGCGACAGCCGCTCGTCCGAGACCGCCGGGATGAAGCCCAACTGGCCGGCGCCGAGCCACTTCTCCAACGGCTTGAAGGCGCTGGTCAGCTTGAACCCACGGCCCAGGGCCAGCGAGTCGTTGCCGAGCAGCAGGTCGGGGCGGGCCTTGGCGAGCACCGGGTCGTTGTCCGGTGCGACCAGGCTCAGCCCGTCCAGCCCGCCGTAGAGGAAGACGTGGATCAGGGTGCCCGTCTTGGTCGCCGCGAACGACGCCGAGGTGGTGACGAACTGGGCGGTGGCCAGGGCGGTGGCGGTGGCCGCGGCACCGGCGACGAAGGTACGCCGGGTGACGCCCCGACCGTCCTGCTGGGCCTCCTCCAGGTTCTCCAGCGTGCGGTAGCGGTCGAACTCCGCGGCGTTCTCGGCGGCGACGATGTCCGCCTCCGCGCGCAGCAACGCCTCGGCCGGGTTGTCGGCCAGCCGGCGCACGTCGGGGCATTCGGGGTGCAGGGGGAAAGAGTTGTACACAGTCTTCTCCATCGGGTGCCTCACCGGAGGTGGTGCTGGGGGGAAGCGAGGATCGCCCGCGCGACGGCGGTGATGGCCCCGTTGAACGTGGCGTCGACCTTGGCGGTCGCCGGCACGCCGGCCACGCCGAGGATCAAGTTCTTCTCTCGCGTGCTCAGCTTCTGGCCCACCAGCCGCTGGGAGAGCGCGTCCACGTACGCCCCGGCGGTGGCCGGCGGCTTGGCGACCAGCTTCTCCGGCGCCGTGTACGTGAAGGCGGTGCGGTAGCCGGCGAGGATCTCGCCCGCCTCGTTCCAGCCGTTGACCATGGTGCCGGCCGACGTCCAGGCGACGTAGACGTCCGGGTAGCCGTCCGGGGTGGGCTGACCCATCGGGTAGTGGCCCAGCTCGCGCAGCTTGTCGTGGATCTGGCGCAGGCCGCGGGCGTACGGGGTGCGCTTGCTGTCACCGTTGTTGTGCTTCGGCGACGCGTCCGGCGAGACACCCAGGGTGCGGTACGTGGCGACCAGGTACTCCATCGGCCGGCGCACCTTCTGGCCCACGCCAGCCCAGAACTCGGAGGAGCAGAACATCGCCATCAGCACGGGCTTGATCAGGCCGTTGTTGGTGATGTAGATCTTGGCCAGCCGGTCCACCAGGGACTTCGGCGGGGTGTCCGAGACGAAGCGGGTCGCCAGGCTCTGCGCGATGTACTTCGCAGTCGACGGGTGCAGCGCGATGTAAGTGATGTACGCGTCGATCGCCGCGTCGGCCTTCTTCGGGTCCGCGGAGTTGTTCGGGTGGGTGAAGCCGAGGATCTTCACCTTGCCGACGTAGTGCTGCTCGGGCTTGAAGACGTACTTGCCGTCCTTGTCGATGCCGCGGCCGGTCTGGAGCATGGCCGCCTGGCGCACGTCCGGCTCCTTGTAGCCGCCGTCGACGCCCACCGAGTAGAGCTCGAGGTTCTCCCGGGCCAGGTTCTCGTTGATCGCGTCCTTGCGCGAGTCCTTCTGGTTCAGGTAGATCAGCAGCGCGGGGTGCTTGTTCGCGGCGACCAGCATCTCCGGGTAGCTGCCCAGCGCGTACTTGCGCACCACGTCCTGGTCGAACGAGTTGCGGTACACCTCGCCACCGTCGAAGTCGGCGGCGACGTGCAGGAAGTCGTTCCAGAAGTCGACCATCACCTCGAACAGCTGGCGCTTCGACCAGATCTGCCGGGCGATGGTGGCGTCGATCATCTCCCGCTCCGGCTGGGCGCCCTGCTCGTTGAGCTGGTCCCGCTGGGTGCGCAACTGCTGCACGGTGAGCTTCTGGGTGGGCAGCTCGGCGAGCTTCAGCTCGGCCTTGCTCGGCGCGATCTTCTCCGGGTCCAGCTGGGCGCGGATCCAGGCGTCGATGCCCTGGTTCTTGATATCGGCGATCACCGCGGGTGTCGGGCCGAAGGTGGTCCGCCGGGCCAGGTGCAGGATCGGATCCTTGGCCAGCACCGTCTTCACGGTCACCTGGGTCGCCGCGGCGGCGGCGGCCGGCCCGGAGAAGCTCCGTCCACCGGCCGGCGCGTTCTTCTTCAGCGCCTCGCCGGCCCGGGAGCCCATGTAGCTTTCGTTCTGCTCGGTGTAGGTACGCACCGTGCTGGGCTGCTGGCCACTGGGCCGCGCCGCGGTGCCGTCGGTCACCGTGCTGCCGGTGGCGTCACCGGCCGCCGCCTCGTCACCGAAGAGGCCGCGGATCTGCGGGGTCATGGCGAGCGCCGCGCCACCGGCGACGACGGCGGCGGTGCCGCCGAGAGCCACCATGGCCTTGCGCCGGCCGACCTTGCGGCCCGACTCGTCGTCATCGTCCAGGGTGGGCAGTCCGGTGCCGGCGGGACGCGCCGGTGCCGGGCGTCCGAGCCCCTCCGGGCCGACCCACTGCGGCCCGCGCGGGGCGGGAGCCGGGTGCCCGGCCGGCGGGTAAACCTCGCCGTACTGCTCGCGCGGGTCGGCCTGCGCCGGGTAGCCGCCCTGGTAGGGGTGGGGCGAGTCGTACCCGTAGGGCGCGGGCGTGTTGGGGTCGCCGTAACCGTCCGCGTTGTGGTGCTGACGTCCGTCCCAACCGCGGTCGTCCCGCGGTCGACGTGGTGGCACATTCTGGTCGGCCATGTACCAATCCCGATTTCTGATGAGCGCCGGAAGCTGCGACCGGGCAGGTGCGGCAGGTGCGGCGACTGTTGCCTGAGGGGGTTGCTACGGCAAGGTAACCAAGGCCCCAGGGGCCTTCAAGGTGGGCCGAACACCCTCGTGAGGGCACTTAAGACAGCGCTCAGTACGACGCTGGCGACCAATGTCTGACCGGGCACCGGTGCGGACCTCCCCAGCAGGGCGTACGCGCGGCAGCCGGGCACGGAACGGACCACACGGCCGTACGCGACACTTTCCGCGCCGTTCACCACCACAGACAAACTTAAGGTTCAGATAAGCCGGACATGAGGTGCCCTCACGTGGAGGAAAAGTAGCAGCGGCGGTCGAGCGTGAGCCGCCACCACAGCGGGTATGCCGCCGAACCGCTGAACGCGTGAGGGGAAGGCAGCGCCATGCTCAGCAAAGAGGATCAGCGCAGGTTCGACCAGATCACCCGTCAGCTCCGGGAGAGCGACCCGGCATTCTTCGCCCGGCTGGACCACCGGGTCCGGGCCCGCAGGGGCCGCTATCTGATGTTGTTGACCATCGTGCTGTGGGCGTCGCTGCCGGCGATCGCCGTGTTCGCCGGTCGGTTGACCGGTGCGATCTGCGCGGTGGTGCTCGTGGTCAACGCCGCGATCATGTGGCGGTTCCGCCGCCGCTGGACGTGACGGCTCACCGCTCGGCCGGGCCGAACGCCCGGTACGCGCGGCGTAGCCGTTCGAGCAGTCCCGGCCCGCCGATGGTCGGGGCTGGCGCCCCGAGCTGGCGTAGCAGCAGGTCGGGACCGGTCGCCAGTCGCGGCGGCCGATCGGGCAGCGGCACCGGCGGCAGCCAGAACCGGTCTGCCGCCTCCGGTAGCGGCGTCGCCGACAGCCCGGCGAGCGCGCGGGCCGCGCCGACCGGGGCCGCGACGTCCACTGTCGACTGGCCGGTGTCCGGTGCGGACGCCGCAAGGACCGGCTGGGGCGGTGGGGCGGCGCCGGTGGCCTGCACCCGACGGGCGCGCAGCTCGGCGAGCAGCTCGGCGCGGGACCGTCCGCGCCAGTGCAGCAGCTCGAACGGGTCCGCGTCGAAGGCCTCAGCCAGCAGGTAGAACGTCGCCGCGAGGTGCTTGCACGGCACCGCGAAGTCGGGGCAGTTGCACCGCTGGGTCAGCTCGTCGACGGCGGCCGGGAAGAGCGGCGCGCCGGCGGCGACGAACAGCTCCTCCAGCTCGTCGGGGAGGTCCCCGGCGAGCAGCCGGGCGCTGAAGAACGCCTGCCCGGCCAACTCCTCCTCGATTCGGGACCAGAGCGCGGCCGGGAACGGCCGTAGCGCGATGGACACCTGGTACGGCTGCGGCCGGGAGCCCTGCACCACCGCGCTGACCAGCCCGGGTGTGACGTCGAGCGAGAGCACCTGACCGGCCCGCGCGTACGAACGGCCGCGGGTCAGCCGGGTGCCGAGCGCGAACGACTCCAGCACCTCCAGGAAACGCCGGGACCACCAGGATCGGCCGATCGCGCCCCGGGCGCTGCGCGCCCGCAGACCCCCGTCGACCTTGCGGGGGCGGCCGTAGTCGGCGAACCGGTCCGTGCTCACGCCGCCGCTGTCCTCGCTCACTACTCCACCACCGCCCCGGCTTCCAGGGCGAACAGCTCGCGCAACTGGCCGGTGGACAGCTCGGTGATCCACTGCTCGCCGGTGCCCACCACCCGCTGGGCGAGGGCACGCTTGTCGGCGATCATCGCCGCGACCTTCTCCTCCACAGTGCCGGCGCAGACGAACTTGCGGACCTGCACCCGTCGGCGCTGCCCGATCCGGAACGCCCGGTCGGTGGCCTGGTCCTCCACCGCCGGGTTCCACCACCGGTCCACGTGCACCACGTGGTTGGCGGCGGTCAGGGTGAGCCCGGTGCCACCGGCCTTGAGGGAGAGGACGAACAGCGGCGGCCCGTCCGCCGACTGGAAGCGCTGCACCATGGCGTCCCGCTCGGCCTTCCCGAGCCCACCGTGCAGGAACAGCACCTCCCGGCCGAAGCGCGCCGACAGGTGACCCCGCAACATCGCACCGAACTCGGCGTACTGCGTGAACAGCAACGCCCGCTCCCCCGCCGCCAGCACCTCCTCCAGGATCTCGGTCAGCCGGGAAAGCTTGCCGGAGCGCCCCTCCAGCGTCGAACCGTCGCGGAGCAACTGCGCCGGGTGGTTGCAGACCTGCTTGAGCCGGGTCATGGTGGCCAGCACCAGGCCCCGTCGCTCGATGCCGTCGCTGGTCTCGATCCGGGTGAGCATGTCGTCGACCACCACCCGGTACAGGGCGGCCTGCTCGGCGGTGAGGTTGCAGAGCACCTCCATCTCCAGCTTCTCCGGCAGATCCGAGATGATCGACGAGTCGGTCTTGAGTCGGCGCAACACGAACGGGCCGGTGATCCGGCGCAGCCGCTCGGCGGCCTCGGCGTCGCCGTGCCGCTCGATCGGCTCGGCGAACCGCTTGCGGAACGTCGCTGCCGGCCCGAGCAGACCCGGGTTGGCGAACTGCATGATCGACCACAGGTCGGCGAGCCGGTTCTCCACCGGCGTTCCGGTCACCGCCACCCGCTGCCGGGCCGGCAGCGCGCGGACCGCCTCGGCCTGCCGGGTCGACGCGTTCTTGATCGCCTGCGCCTCGTCCACGACCACCCGGTGCCAGTCGATGCCGGCCAGGTCGACGGCGTCGCGGGCCGCCACCGAGTAGGTGGTGAGAACCAGGTCCGCGCCGTGCGCGGCCGCGGTGAACTCCGCCCCCCGCGCCCGCTCCGCCCCATGGTGTACGTGCACACGCAGCGTTGGCGTGAACCGTGCCGCCTCCCGCTGCCAGTTGCCGACCAGTGACATCGGACAGACCAGCAGGGTCGGGCCGGCCTCCGGCGGGTCCCCGGCGAGCAGCGCGAGCAGTTGGACGGTCTTGCCCAGCCCCATGTCGTCGGCGAGCACACCACCCAGCCCGAGCGAGCGCAGGAAGGCCAGCCACGCCAACCCACGCTGCTGGTACGGCCGCAGCGTGCCCACGAAGCTCGGCGGTGGGTCCAGCGGGGTGAGTCGGCGCTCGACCGCACCGGCGAGCAGGTCGCCGAGCGCCCCGTCGGCGCTCACCTCCAGCACCGGTAGCGCCCCGGTGGCCTCGCCGTCGGCCAGCCCGAGGCGGAGCAGGTCGGCGACGGTCAACTCTCCCGTGGAACGGAGCAGGCGCAGACCGGCGGCGAGCCGCCCCGGGTCCAGTTCCACCCACCGGCCGCGCAGCCGCACCAGCGGGGTCTTCAACTCGGCCAGCGTCGCCAACTCGTCGGCGGACAGCGGATGGTCACCGAGGGCGACCTCCCAGCGGTAGTCGACCAGGGCGTCCAGACCGACACCGGCTTCGGTGCCACCCACCGTGCCGGGCGCGGTGCGACTGCGGGCACGCAACCGGGCGCCGAGCCGCGCCGACGGGCGCTGCCACCAGGACGGCAGCAGCACCCCGAAACCGGCCGCGTGCAGCACCGGAGCGCCCTCGCTGAGGAACCGGTGCGCCCCCTCGACGTCGAGGTCCATCGCCTCGGGGGCGGCGGTCCGCAGCGCGGCGTCCAGATCCGGCCAGAGCCGGCTGGCCCGGCCCAGCTCGGCGAGCAGCGTCTCCTGCGGGCTGGTCGTCCGGCCGGCCAGGCCGCCGAGGGTCTGCGGCGCCCGCCAGATCTGCCCGGCGTCGACGTGCAGGCCGGGTTCGTCGGCGGCCTGCAACCCGAACTCCAACCGCCAGCGCCCACCGCCGGCCGGCTCGACCGACGCCAGCACGACGTCGGTCGGCACCGGGCGGGTGGCCAGGATGGGTTCGGTGACCTCGTCGGGGGCCGGTTCCACCAGCCGGAAACTGGCCCGCACCGGCCCGCCCGCGGCGTCACGCTGCCAGTGGTCCAGCTCGGCGCGCAGGGTGGCCAACGCGGCCGGGTCGACGGTGAAGTCGCGCCGGGGGCCGGCGAGCGCGGCCAACCAGGCCGGCACCGGGCCACCCGGCCGAAGCCCACGCGCCAGGGTGGTGGTCGCCAGAGCGGCCCGCGCGGCGGCGTCGGTCAGCGCGTCCAGCGCATCCGCGACCACCTCGGCGGCAGTCAGCTCACCATCGCCCGGACCGGTGGTCGAGGTGGTGGTGGCGGCTGGGTCAGTGGCGGTGCTCGTGGTCGGTGGCAGAGCAGCGGCGGTGGGCATGGGCCGCGAGGCAACGGCGGTGGCCACGGGCTGCGCGCCGGCGGTCGGCACGACGGCGGTCGGCACGACGGCGGTCGGCACGACGGCGGCTCGGGCGGCTGGTGGCAGGGCCAGTGCCAGCGAGCGGGCCCATGCGGCGTCGGTGCCGGTCAGCAGGGGACGCCAGACCGCCAGCGCCGGCACCTGCGCCCCGGCTTCCGACGGCGTATTGGCGGCCGACCGCGTTTCGGCGGCCGACGGCGCTTCGGCGGCCGACGGCGTGCTCGGCTCCGTCGTGCGGACGCCGGGGAGGACACGGCCACGGGTCACCAGGTCGGCGGCGAAGTCGGCCAGCTCGGCGAGGTGACGCAGGGTGGCCCCGGGCACCGCCGGGAGTTCGTCCAGGGCACGCAGGAGAGGCAGCGCGTCGTCAGGGGCGTACACCAGCACGGGGACCCGCCACCCGGCCAGGGTGAGCCGGCCGCGGGCCGGGGGTGCGACGGCGGTCCGGATCAGCTCGGGTGAGTCGGTCGGCGTGCCGGCCCGGGTGGGCAGGGTGAGCAGCGCGGTGTCCGGCCGGGCGGGCTCGGCGGCGTCGGCGAGGACGGCGACCAGGTCGGTGTGCCCGGCGGCGAAGGGGTGCGGGCGTTCCCGGGGCGACCGACCGGAACGGGTCGGTGCGGATGGTGTGGCGCTGTCCTCGGCCCAGACGGCGAGACCGCCGGTTGGGCTGTCGCCGGGCAGCCACAGCCCGTGGATGACCAGCACCTGCTCCCCCTCGTCGCCGCCCGCGCCCAGGATAGGCGGCCGCCTGCGGGTCCGGCGCATCCCACCCAGGGCTCACCGCGTCGCCGTCAAGGGCTGCCCGGCGTGATCGACACGGCTTCATTGATATCGCGGTATCCAGGCGGACCGGACACCCCGAATTCAACGAACGTGTGTCGATCAGGCGGCTGCGGGTGCCCGATGATCAGATCGCGCCGGACTCGCCGTCGGTCAGCTCCCGCAGGATGTCGGCGTGACCCGCGTGCCGGGCCGTCTCCTCGATCATGTGCACCAGCACCCAGCGCAGCGACACCTCGCCGAGCTGCGGGTGGGGCACCACGTGGTCGAGGTCGAGGCTCGCGGCGACCGACCGGGATCGGGCGCAGGCCCGCTCGTACGCTTCGGTGAGCCCGGCGACGGTGTCCTGGTCACCGACCGCGAAGTGCGCCGCCGCGTCCTCGTCCGAGGTCAGGTAGACATCGCCGGGCTCGGGGGCCAGCAGGGTCGGGAACCAGTTCCGCTCGACCATGGTCAGGTGCTTGACCAGACCGGCGAGCGTGGTCGCCGAGGGCACCAGCCGGCGGCGCGCGTCGGCGTCGGAGAGACCGCGCAGCTTGCGCAGCAGCACGGCTCGGTGGAAGTCGAGGAACGAGTCCAGGACGGCGCGTTCGTCGGCGGTGCGGGCGAGCACCGGACCGAGCGTCGGATCGATGGTCTGCTCCATCCGCCGACCCTAGTCACGAAGCGGAGCTCCCCGCTGCCCCGCTATCCGCTGCGGGCGGGCGGCGCTACGGGCAGGATGGGCGCATGGCTTCATCCGTGCAGATCCTTCTCGTCGGCGGCACGGCGGACGGGCAGACCATCACCGTCGAGCTGGACAGCAACGGCCGTCCGCCGCTGACCCATCACCACATCGGCTCGGGTGGGCTGGCCGACGCGCAGATCTACGAGTTGGAGACCGCCCGGGAAGAGGCCCGCGAGTGGCGCTACCGGTGGACCGGCCCGGCGGTGTGACCGCCCAGGTCAGACCCGGGTGAGGGTCTGACTGCGCAGGCTCTCCAACACGCCACGGGTGACCTCCGAGGTGCCCCTCGCCTGCTCGCACACCTCCGCCACCCGGCGGGCGGTGGCCTCGGCGCGTTGCTCCCGCTCGTCCCACAATCGGTCGACTTCGGCCAGCAGCGGCCCTTCGACCTCCCGCTCCACGCCGCGCAGGGCCGGGACGCCGAGTCGTTGGGCCAGGTCGAAGACCTTGCCGGCGTACGGCAGCGGCAAAAACGGTGTGCCGACCATCGCCGCGAAGATCAGGAAGTGCAGGCGCATGCCGACGGCCAGGTCGAAGTGGCGCATCAGCCCGAGCACCTGCTGCGGCGAGTAGGTGCCGTGCAGGATCCGGCCCCGCTCGGCGGCGACCATGTGGGACAGGACGCCGTGGGCGTGCCGGATGTCGTCGCGTTCCATCGGCACGAACAGCACGTACGCGTCGATCCGGTGCACCAGGAAGTCACCGATCTGGGCCAGCAGCCGGTGGTAGCCGTCCACGTCCAGCCGCTCGGCGGCCCGCCCCGGCTCCCGGACGCTGATCCCGACCAGGCGCTTGCCGACCGGCACACCCTCCTCGGCCAGCAGGTGCGCCGGGAATTCCTCCGGCTGCAACAGGAAGGCCGGGTCCGCGGTGACCGTGATCGGGTTGAGCAGGCCAGCCTCCTCCAGCACCATGCGGGACTCCTGGTCCCGGACGGTCACCTGGGTGGCGCCGGAGAGCGTCTCCCGGACCATGCCGGTGTCCACCCCGTCGCTGAGCGGCCCGACCCCCACCGCGTACGTGATCAGCGGTAGGCCCCGCTCCTGGGCGACCCGGACCACCCGCAGGTAGCGGCGAGCCTCCCGGTCGTAGAGGATGCCGCCGCCGCCCAGGATGAGCAGGTCGAGTTGGGCCAGCACCAGGGCGGAGTCGGTGCGGCTGACGCCCTCCCAGGGCACCGCCTCGACGTCCGGGTGGGCGGCCCGGGTGTGCTCCGGGTTACGGGAGAAGACGATGATCCGGGCATTCGGTTCCTGCGTACGCAGATCGGTGAGCAGGCCGGTGAGGATCGCCTCGTCGCCGAGGTTTCGCCCACCGTACGAGCCGAGCACACCGATGGTCAGTCCGGCACCGTGCGTCATCCGTCGCTCCTCCCCAGGTGCGGTCCGCGCCGGTTTCCCGCTGGGCAGGTGAACAGTCCTGCCGAGGGACCGTCCTGGGCCTCGCTTCCGACCTCAGCCCGCCGGGTCGATCCGCTTCGCCATCTGCTGTGAGGTGACCTCGAAGCCCAGACTGCGGTAGAGGCCGATCGCCACGGTGTTCGTACCGAAGACGTTCAGACCCAGCTCGGGCACGCCGAGCTGGGCGAGTTCGGCCTCGATGAGCTGGATCATCCGCCGCGCGTACCCGTGTCCCCGGTGTTCCTCGTGCACCTCGATGTTGTGGATCCACGCCTGTTCCGGGGCGGCGACCGTCGGCAGGGTCACCCAGATCCAGCCGACCTCGGTGTCACCGACCCGACCCGTCCGCAGCAGCGCCCCCTCGGTGGCCGCGCCCGCCGGCAGCGACTCCCGGATCTGGCTGACCGACCGTTCCAGGGCCGCCTCCGGCGTCATCCCCCGGTGCGCCACCAGGTCATCGGCGTACCCCTGCTCCAGCGACACCAGCAGTCGGGCCAGCTCCTGCGCCGTCATCGGCGTCAACGTCAATTCCACAGTCGCTCCCCTTCGTCGTTGCCAGCGGGTAGTGCAGCAGAACCCACCCGGACACGCCACCGGGTTCGCCACGGCGGGACATCCGGAGGGGGTGGCCACCGGCGGGGAAATGGGTTGTCCGGCGGCGCGGACGGGGCGCACGGTGAGTAGATGACGCAGCAGACCACCGGCCGAATCAGCTGGACGGACCTGCCCGAGCGGGTCCGGACGTCGGTGCAGGAGATCATCGGCGATCGGGTGGTCGAGGCGGTGTCCCAGCCGGGCGGCTACTCGCCGGGCACCGCGGACCGGGTCCGCACCGCGACCGGTCTGCGGGCGTTCGTCAAGGCGATCAGCCCGGCGCAGAACCCGGACAGCCCCAGAATGCACCGGGCGGAGGCCCGCACGGCCGCCGCCCTGCCGGCCTCGGCACCGACGCCCCGACTGTTGGGCTGCCACGACGACGGCGAGTGGGTGGCGCTGGTCTTCTCCGACGTGGACGGTCGACACCCGGCCACCCCGTGGCGGGCAGACGAGCTGACCCGCGTCCTGAAGGCTCTGGAGGTGATGGCCGCCGTGCTCACCCCGAGCCCGGTCACGCACGTGCCGACCGCCGCCGACCTGCTGGCCGAGGACTTCGCCGGCTGGCACCGGATCGCCGCCGACCCGCCGGTTGTGCTGGACCCGTGGGCCCGGGAGCACCTGGACCAACTGCGCGCCGCCGCCGACCACGGCATCGCCGCACTGACCGGTGACACGCTCTGCCACGTGGACGTACGGGCCGACAACCTGCTGCTCGACGCGACCGGCACTGTCACCGTCGTCGACTGGCCGTGGGCCTGCCGGGGGCCGGCCTGGCTGGACACCGCGCTGCTGCTGGTCAACGTCCGGCTGCACGGCGGGCACGACACCGAGTCCCTGCTGCGCCGGCTGCCCATCACCGCCGAGGTCGACCCGATGACGCTCACCGGGGTGTACGCCGGGCTGGCCGGGTTCTTCGCCGACAGCGCTCGTCGTCCGCCGCCGCAGGGCATCCCCACCGTCCGCGCCTTTCAGCAGGCCCAGGCCGACGCCCTGCTCCCCTGGCTGGCCACCCGCCTCGGGTGACCCGGCGGGCGGGTCAGGGGGCCGTCGGCGTCGACTCCAGGTGGCGTGCCAGTTGCGCCAGGTCGGCAAGGCGCAGATCGCCGTCGAGGCCCTTCAGCGCGGCGGTCATCGCACCGGCCGCCCGCCCGGCCCGCAGCCCCACCTCGGCGTCCTCGACCACCAGGCACCGCGCCACGGGCACGCCCAGCAGAGCGGCGGCCCGCAGGTAGCCCTCCGGGTCCGGCTTGCCCAGGCGCACGTCCTCCACGGTGACCAGCACCGGCGCGACGATGCCGGCGGCACCGAGCCGAGCCTCGGCCAGTCGCGCGTCCGCGCTGGTCACCACCGCCCAGGGCAACCCCAACCGGGCCAGCGCGCTCAGCAGGTCGTACGCCCCGACGGTGGCCGTCACGTCGGACAGGTCGTCGTACTGCAACGAGAGCTGCCGCGCCGCAGCCGCGGCGACCGCGCTGTCGTCGAGCGCGGGCAGCAGCCGGCGGATGGTCCGGTCGGCGGGGCTGCCGTGCGCGATCGCCAGCGCCCCGGCGGGGTCGACGGCGTACTCGACGGCCCACCGCTCCCAGGCCCGCTCCACGGCGGCGTCGGAGTCGACCAGGGTGCCGTCCATGTCGAACAGCACCGCGCCGATGCCTGCCAGTTCCACGCCCACCTCCTCTTGTTGCTCGCACCGCGAGGATAGGACGGCGATGATCTGCATGCTGAGCAGGTGCGGTCCTCAGGTCAGCAGGAAGCCTCAACCATTCGCCGCACGGGAGGCGTTCTTCTCACCGAGGGGGTGGGCATGACCGAGACGTTCCACGAGTTCGTGGTGCAGCGTTCGCCGGCCCTGTCCCGGACCGCCTATCTCCTCACCGGCGACCATCAACTCGCCGAAGACCTCGTGCAGACCGCCCTGGCGCGCACCTACCGCCACTGGCGACGCATCCGCGACGGCGATCCCGAGGCGTACGTCCGCCGGGTGATGTACCACCAACAGGTCTCCTGGTGGCGACGCCGACGCCTCGCCGAACGGCTCGAAGCCGAACCCACCGAACGAGCCGGCGGCGACCACAGCGACACCACCGCCCTGCGACTGACCCTCACCGCCGCGCTGCGCCACCTCACCCCCCCGCCAACGGGCCGTCATCGCGTCAGGCGGGCGCGCCGGTCTGGTGGGTGAGAAACGACAGCAGCACGGGTCGGCGTCACCCTTCCCGATCCAGCACCGGGCGAACGGCGTCGACGAACGAGATCCGGCGATTTGTCCGTGCCTCGATCGCAGCGAGCCAGCGCTCCCGATGGCGCTCACGCAAGGGCGCCGTCGCGCCGCCCGGCTCCTCGCCCAACCGACGTTGGTCGGCGCGCTCCGCACCGATGCTGGTCAACACAGCCCGGCTCTCCGCCTCGACCTCCGCCGGCCCTTCCAACAACACCAGGTTGTACGCCTCGTCCACGGCGCGCATCGCCGCGTACGCCTCGTCGTAGCCCGGCACCGGCTCGCTCCCGCCGTCTTCGAGCCACCGCCGGTCCAACTGCCGGTACGCCTGGTCGCAGGCGCTCAGGAACCCGACGTACGCGTCCCGCCGTAGCTCCTCCCGGCGCGTCGCCCGCCGTTCGACGCTCTCCCGACGGGCCACGGCGAGCTGGTGGGCCAGTTGCCGTCGGGTGCTCAGCGCGCCGACCAACCCGGTCAGGGCGGCGGCGGCCAACGTGGACAGTGAGGTGATCAACGCGACGGCGACGGTGTCCTGCACCCGCCCATCATGGCGGTGTCGATGGCGCGCGCACCTACCAGCCCTGACCGGTTGCCGGGCGTCTGGTACTCCAGCAGCCCCTCCTCGGTCTACAGCTCAGCGACGCGCGAGCTGGCTGTACTGCCCAGGGACGGGATGGCACCGGCCCGATGAACGGAACGGTGCCATTCCTCATCCGTCGTCAGACAATGGCCTTGAAGCGGGCCCAGCCACCTCGGGGGACGGTCCACATCAACGCACCGCCGGACAACAAGCCAGCACCATCACCCGCGTACAACCGCAAATCACCGTTGCCGTCGATACCAGCGACGTCCGCCCTACCGTCACCGTTGAAATCACCACCCGCGATGGCCTTGAAGCTCGCCCAACCACCCGGCTGAGTCGTCCACATCAACTCACCACCCGACAACAACCCGGCACCATCACCCACGTACAACCGCATGTCACCATTGCGGTCGATACCAGCGACGTCCGCCCTACCGTCACCGTTGAAATCACCACCCGCGATGGCCTTGAAGCTCGCCCAACCACCTCGGGGGACGGTCCACATCAACGCACCACCGGACAACAAGCCAGCACCATCACCCGCGTACAACCGCAAATCACCATTGCCGTCGATACCAGCGACGTCCGCCCTACCGTCACCGTTGAAATCACCACCCGCGATGGCCTTGAAGCTCGCCCAACCACCCGGCTGAGTCGTCCACATCAACGCACCACCCGACAACAACCCGGCACCATCACCCACGTACAACCGCATGTCACCATTGCGGTCGATACCAGCGACGTCCGCCCTACCGTCACCGTTGAAATCACCACCCGCGATGGCCTTGAAGCTCGCCCAACCACCCGGCTGAACCGTCCACATCAACTCACCACCCGACAACAACCCGGCACCATCACCCACGTACAACCGCATGTCACCGTTGCCGTCGATACCAGCGACGTCCGCCCTACCGTCACCGTTGAAATCACCGGAGCTGGGCACGGGGGCGTTCTGGGTGATCCAGCCGAGCAGATCGTCGACCCGGGTCTCGACAGCGCCTCGCCGGGTTTCGGTCTCCGCGTAGCAGCCCCCTTGCCAGGACGTGTGATGGAGACCGACGAGTTCGAGACGCCCGCCCGCCTCGCGCAATGCCGGGCCTCCCGCATCACCCTTGCACAGGGCCGCATCCGGGGTGAGCCCCGTTACCGCGAAGGTGGTGGTGCCGGCGCTCTCGACGGTGAACTGCGCGGTGTGCAGGGAGTCAGGCACCCACTCGCTGGCCGTACGCCCGTACCCTGCTGCGGTCAGTGCCTGGTCAGGAGCGGCCGGAGAGGTGGAAAGAGGAACCGGGACGATGTCTCTGACCGCCCTGGCGAGCTTGGCGAGGACGAGGTCGCGGTCGGGGCGTGGCACGAGGGTGGTGACCGCGACGACGTGCCCGCCCGTCGTGGTCAGGTCGGTGCGGCCGATGGTGACGGTGGCGGGCTTGGCCGGGGCACCAGGCGCGAGGGCTTGGCCGTCCACCGCAAAGCAGGACGCAGCAGTGACGATCCACCACGCATTGATCAGTGCACCGGTACAGGCACGCCCCGCCGTGTCGACCTTCGCCACGAAACCGAGGTTGGCCCCGGCATCCGGCACGGACCCCACGACCGCCTGTGCCGGCGCACCGGCCAGGACAGTGACCGCGAGCGCCGGACCGAGCAGTTTGAGAACAGTGCCGACGCGATAACGTTTGTGTGACAAGGCATCCCCCGTGATGTCAGCCCAAGGCTGGCCCTTGTAGCGCTCCGACACTAATTCACTTTCTGATCGGAGACTGCCCCGTAACGTGACGATCGGGGGTGCCACGCCTGAGCGACCTGGGCCTGTTCACGAACCGTACCCAGCTCAGCGGGGCGGATCCTCGCCGGTGAGCCCGTCCACCGACTCTCGGATGAGGTCCGCGTGACCGACGTGCCGGGCGTACTCCTCGATGAGGTCGACGAGGATTCGACGCAGGCTCGGCACCTCGCCGTCGGGCCACTCGCCCCGGGCCAGTTGTTCCGGCCCGGCGTCGGCCAACAGTTCGGCAACCGTGGCGCGGGAACGGGCGACGGCCTCCCGCCACAGCGTGTTGAGCTGCTCCGGGCTGTCCTCGGCGGCCGACTGCCAGTCCCAGCCGGGGTTCGCGACCCAGTCGACCGCCTCCCACGGCGGCCCGGGTGATCGCCCGGACAGTTTGAGCGAGAAGTAGAAGTCCTCGACGAAGGCGAGGTGCTTGAGCAACCCACCCAGGGTGATCGACGACGGCCCCAGCGTCGCCCGCAGGCCGGCGGCGTCGAGCCCACCGGTTTTCCATGCCAGGGTGGCGCGTTGTCGATCCAGGGAGCCCAGCAGAGTGGCGGTCTCGTTACCCGCGATCGGCGGTGCGGGGTGACCATGCTCGTCCGCGTCGACCATGGTGACCGAGGCTAGCGGGCCGAACGAGGCAGGTCGAGGTGAAGGGTGGGCGCGGCAGGTTTCGAACCTGCGACCCCCCGCTTGTAAGTTCGATGATGCCGTATCCAACCGGGTCCACGGGTGACCAAACCGTATGCCAGTAGCGCGTGACAGTCGACGACGGCCGGCCCTGAACGATCCTGAACGAGACGAAAGATGAGACGATCCCTAGGGGACCTCCGGCCTTGATCTGAGCGATGGTGGAGCACGTACGCTGGCCTCGACGCACCGGCCTTAAGGGACCGATCGAGGGAGTCAGGTTGACCAAGAACTTCAGCAGCGGGTTCGCCCACTTCCTCGCTCCAACCGACGAGACGGTTCGAACGGCCCTTACAACCGGAATGATAGTTCTCGACACGAATGTCCTTCTCTCGGCTTACAGGTTCGCTCCCAAAGCGCGTGAAGAACTCCTGTCCACGCTGGAACGTCTACAGGACCGCCTCTGGATTCCGCATCAAGTCGGCCTAGAGTTTCATCGCAACAGACTTGAAGTGATGGCCGGCCGGCGCGCTACATACGACACCGTCCTGAGCGCCATCGCCACGCATAAGGCAGCAGCCGAGGCGGATTTAGAAAGCAAGATTAGGAGTCTTTCCAATAGAGCGGCGCTTACCGACGTCGAACGTGACCAACTCCTGCAACAACTATCCGGCATCTTCGATCCACTAGAAGACTCCTTGCTGCGCTTGAGCAACGACCATGCTCCTGCGGACAAGGAAATGCAGGACGGAATCCTTGCGCTGCTCCAGGTCATAATTGGCGACCACATTGGGTCTCCATTTCAGGAGGCAGAAGGGGACGAAGCGATCAAGGAAGCGGAGCGAAGGATCAAGGAGAAGATCCCGCCAGGCTTCAAGGATGCAGACAAGACTACTAAGCACGGCGACTACTTCGTTTGGCGCCAGACATTGGACGAAGCAAAGCACCGATCGACTTCGCACCTAGTGTTCGTGACCGGGGACCAGAAGGACGACTGGTACTTAAAGGTTAGAGGCAAGATTGTTGCAGCCCATCCAGAGTTGGCAGAGGAAGCACAGAGACTGTGCGGCGTGCAACTAGTGATGATGACCACCCAAACCCTCTTGTACCACGCAAAGCAATATCTCAATGCCGACGTTAGCACCGAGACGATCCGGCAGGCAGGCGAACTGCCTGCAAGCGAGGCGCTTGACGACGAGATTGTGGGACTGAGGTTCCGTCGGAATGAGTTGCGTCAGGAGTTGCATTTTACGTCCGCAGAACGCATGTACGTTCGCGATCAAATCTCCAAGCTGAAAAACCAATTCGCGTATTTGAATAAACAGCTTGAAGGAGGCCTACCTCCTGCGCAGGCCAACAAGTCGTTCTTCGAAAAGGGCAGGATCCAGGCCCTTATAGTGGAATTTGAAGAGCGATTGGCTGACAGGGATGTAGCGTACGAAAATCTTCAACGTAAAGTCGAGGCCGCCGAAATCGACCTCCTCTTGGTCGGCGATGACACCGCAAATCCACTTCATGCAGCCGAACCGCCGACCCGTCTTGGCGCTCCTCGTCGCGTTTGACCACCATGGCCGCGCTGGTGCAGCTCCCCTGCCGTAGAGCTTCCGGCGGATTGCACTTTAGGGCAAGGCGAACCCTACTGAATCAGTTTCTTGATTACTGCAACGAGGTCAATCTCCCCGGACACGAAGAGGAAGATCACAAGCAGGACCACTCCAACCTGAGCCAAGGTCTGAACACTCTTGCCAGTCGGTTCTATACCTCGCCCGAGACTACTCAGCCTTGATCGAAGCCTCGCAAAGCGAACGTGCCGTCTCGGAAAGTTAGGAAGTCCATCCTTGTCGAATACTTCCCACAAGTCGGCCGCTTCTTCATAAATTTCTTCCCGCTGGGTCTCCAGAAGAAGAAGTACGGATAGTTCGACCGTCCTAGTGACCTCGATAGGTACGTAAAGCGATAAGGATTCACGAGAGCCGACGAAACGACGCAACCGTGCAGCGCTACCATAGAACAGGGCTCCGACAGCACTAGGATTTCCGTCGGGCAGATCAAGCTCAAGCTGCCTTGCACACCTTTCTAACTGATGGGCCGCGCCTATCAGTGACCGTCGCATTGGGCCTAGCGGGTCAGGCGATGCCACCGAATGGAATTCGGCACGATATGCCAGCGAGTCCAGTGTACGGAGAGCTTGCAGATAAGGGGCACGGCTCAGCAAGAGACGCTCTACTATAGATAGCACCCAAATAGCAGATATGGTGACCGCGCATGTGGCCCCGACGACAGCGGCGATTTGCAGGTTGGAGGGTTCGCCTGTGGGAAGAAGACGTGGATAGAGAGAACTCATCGGGCCAATCAGAACAATAATCGTCCCAAGGCCTGCGGATACGACGAATGCGTCTGTACACACGAGCGCCGTGAGTCGCCAGCCAACCTCTCGACGCTTGGCGCTCCGGGGCCCTCCGTGCAATGATTCGAGCCAGAAACGAATTAGCCGCGACAGGCGCAGCGCCTCTGCCCGGACGGCCACGGCCAAGGAGAAGGCCAAGATACACGGCAAGGCGACCCATAGCGGAATGATCGGTGAGTAGCCGATATAGCGGAGGCCTCGGTCAACGCCATAGCCAAGGAACCCTCCGACGAACAAAATGGGAGAAAGAGGAATGGCGATTATTTGGGCCTTCTCTAAATCGGGTAGCCTCGCCAGAATGAACGGGATGGACCGCAGTTTTTTGCGCATGAGTAGGCGAGGGTACCGGAGCGCTTCCGCGAAAGCCGAAAACCCTTGGCCTTGCACTATATAGATCGCAAGCCCTACTGTCGTCAGGACTGACAGCTCGGCTAGGGCAATTTTTGCAAGCATCGCTGACACCGATCCAACAGGCATCGAGACATGCTGTCAGACTGTCAGCACCCGGAGCAATAGAGCGACGGACATCCGACGCATAAACCTTAGCGACTCTGGTGACAATCACTGCGGAAACAACGCCAGCCCGTTAGGTAGCCAGGCTTTGGCGGACCGAAGCTGCAACGCCCTCTCGGGGCAAACATCATTTATCTAAAACCGCGTCGATCGATTGAAACCCGGCGGCCTGGTCCCGGTGGACACCAGGCAAGCCTCTGGGCAACGACGGCGGATAGAAAGCGCGCCGCATCGGTGCTCTGCCTCCGCGATTCAGCCGCAGCGCGGCCACGGAGGCGACCCCGCCCCAGGTCAGCCGCTCCCCCGTTCGATCAGCCCGTCGGCTATCGCGCTCATGCTGGTGACCACCGCGCCCGCCCCGGCGAGCCGAAGCGCCTCGACCTTCGCCGGCTGCTTCGCGTAGCCGATCACGATGACCCCAGCGGCCCGCGCGCCCTCGATATCCGAGATCGAGTCGCCAACCAGCACGCACCGAGCCGGCAACTCACCAAGACTCCGCACGGCTTGCAGGATCGGTTCCGGGTTGGGCTTCATGCGTTCCGGATCGGCGTACGCCCGGCCGACCACCGGCGAGACGTACCCGGCAAGCCGGTGTGCTGTCAGGTAGGCGGTCACCGCGCCGGCCGAGTTGTTGCTGACCACGGCCACCGGCATCCCGGCTTGCCGGGCAGCCACGATGACCTCCCGGCCGTAGGGCGTCGGCTCGGCGGTCTCGACGGCCCGAACCTCGGCGGCGCAGAGCGCATCCTCCACTGCCCGAGTCCTGCGTTGGTCGCCGGCCGCACCGGTGCGGCGCAGCACCTCAAGCGGGTCCGGCTCGCTGGCGAGATCCGGCGGCACGTCGGCGCCATGCCGCCTTAGCACCTCAACCAGCTCGGCGGCAATCTGCGGGGCTGGGTAGCCGGCGAAGATGCTGCACACCGGGCCATCAAAGTCGAGCAGCACCGCCGCGGCACCGGCAAGGAGCCGGGCAAGGTCGGCGGTCATCCGTCGTACCGGTAGGCGATGGTCGACCACACCGAGTCAAACCACTGGCGGGAAGCCTCCACGAACTGCGTGCCGTGCGAGGCGTCGTCGTCGGTCACCGCGTAGTGGAACAGCGGAACGTCCTTCCCCATCAGGTCGTAGATCGCCATCGGCTCACCCTTGATCGAGACGGTGCGCTCAACAACCGGGTAGAAGCCGTAGAAGACCTCTTCGCCGTTCAGGATGTAGAGCTTGAACAGCGGAGACGCCCGATGCAGCCGCACATCAACAGTGGCTGACCGGATTAGTCCGAGGTCGCCCAGCTCGGCGACCTGGTCGATGATGCCGTCTGCCGACCGGCGGGTGATCCGCTCCGCGCGTTCACGTACTGCTGGGTCGTCTGCCTGTGTCTCTGCCCGCGACGGCAGCGCCATCGGCACGGCCATGTCGGAGATCAGAACCCGTACCGCGATCGTCTCGGGCGCAAGCCGGCCGACGCGTACTTTGTCGAGTGCTTCGGCGAGCGCGTCGCGCAGCGTCTCACCGGAGAATCCGGCGAAGTCGATAGTGACGTGGGGTCGGTCGAACGAGGCTTCGATGTGCGGTCGCAGCTCAACCGCTCGTTGTGTCTGCGCGCGAACAAACGCGCCGCTGCCCTGCCGCGACACGATCAGCCGCTCGGCCCGGAGCAGGTCCAACGCTCGTTTGACCGTCTCTCGCGCCACCCCGTAGCGGGTGGCCAGGTCGGGCTGTGACGGCAGCTTGTCGCCGGGCGCGAGTCGGCGCGTGAGGATGGCCGCCCGCAGCTTGTTTGCGATCTGCTGCGAGGCCTGTTTGGGGTCGTCGGGATCCAGCTCGCCGAGGAAGTCAAGGTTCTCGCTCACCCGCTCACGGTAGCGCTGACTAGCCAAGTTAGGAAAGTTCGCCGCGCCCCCTTGACCTGACTAGCCAAGCCGGCCTACGTTCATCTCGTCGGACTTGGCTAGCCAGGTACGACAAGCCGAGCGGAACCCGGGGAAGGCGGCGCTTTGCGCTGCGCGCTCACGAGCCGGTCGTGTGGTCGTTCATTGAGAACTTCACAGCAGAAGCGCCGCGTAGATCCGTCTGCGGCATCCCCGCCTTGAGCCACACGGTGGCCGACCCCGGTAGATCCCGGGCGAGCGGGGCGAGCGGGCCGGGTCTGGCGCGCGGTTGCTTCTGCCACTTGAACCTGTTCGCCCGGGGTGCGGCCGATCTGGTCGCGCCCCGGGCTTTCCCCCACTTCATCGACTACCGGAGGTTCCCCCGTGCGCATGCACCATGCCCCCGTCACCACCGAACCGACAACCGCCGAACTCGCCGCGATCGACGCTGAGTGGCCGCTGATCGCGGCCGAACTGGACGTGTTGGACGCCGAGATCACGCTTCTCTACGCCGAAGACCACGGCGGACCGTCTCCGCTGGACTGGCGGCGGCTGCGCCGGGCCGAGGCCCGCGTCACCCGCGCCGCCACCGAGACGACCGCCCGCACCGACCCACGCCGCGCGGCCTGATGGCCCGCATCCGCGCCGCCTTTCACGACCCGGACGGCACGCGGTACGGCATCCCTACCTACTGGTGGAAGGGCGCCCCGCCCGGCTACGCCACCCGCCGCCAACTGACCGCCGCCGACCTGCGCCCCGGTGGTCAGCCGGTCGCCGCTCAGGTGCTCTGGCGCGGCGTCGGCGGCACCCGCACCGCTTACCTGTACCGGGTCGACCTGGCCGCGCCGAAGCGCACCGCGACCCCCGCGCAGCGCGCCGCGATCGGCAAGGCACTCACGGCCCGCCGGACCTGCCCGACCTGCCACACGGTTCGGCCCTACTTCATCCCGCGCTCGCTCGGCGAGTGCGTCGACTGTGCCTACCCCCAGGAGGACGCAGCATGACCGCCCCCACCATCAACGGCACCCGCTACCCGCAGCCCATTGAGGACCTGTTGGCCGCCGCCCGCACGCTGGATCTGCCGGACGGGGAGGTGTTCCCCTCGCGGAATCGGCTCATGCGGGAGTTCCGCATCGGCGCACCCAAGGCTGGCGAACTGCTCGCGCTGCTCAAGACCACGCCCGCCGCCCCGCCGACCGACACCACCGACCCGGCCGCCCCGGACCCGGCACCCGCCCCGGCCGCACCCGAGCCCGTGCCGCCGGTCGAGCCGGGCCCGACGCCCGAGCCGGAGATCACGCCGCCCGAGCCGGTCGAGCAGGTCGCGCCGGTCAGTCGCCCGGACACGCCCGCGCCGGCCGCGCCGGTCCGTTCGGCGGTGGTGTGGCCGGTGGTGCTGCTGGCCCTGCCGGCGTTCGTCGCGATTTGGTCCGGGTGGGTTGGCCTCGGCGGACTCACCGGGTTCGGCATCGTGCACCCGCTACCGGGGATCTGGGACAGCTTCTCCATCAACTCGGCGATCACCCTGCCGATCGGGGTGGAGACCTACGGCGCGTACGCGCTCTACGTGTGGCTGTCCGGTCGGGTACCCGAGCGGGCACGCCGGTTCGCCAAGTGGTCCGCCCTCGGTTCCCTCGCCATCGGCGCACTCGGCCAGGTCGCCTACCACCTGTTGGAGGCCGCCGGAGTCACCTCGGCCCCGTGGTGGATCACCACCGCCGTGGCGTGCCTGCCGGTGGCGGTGCTCGGCATGGGCGCCGCACTCGCGCACCTCGTCCGCACTCACGACTAGCGCCGCCCGGCGGCACGGCCCTAGTGGCCTGGAAACCCGTGCCGTGCCGCCGGCCCTCAACCCCTCAGCCATCGACTTCCGGGAGAGACCACCCATGTTCGCAGACCCGACCGGCGCGCACGCTGGCGCGTTCGCTGCCGTGTTCGCCGCCCTCTACGTCGCCCACCAGATCGCCGACCACTGGGTGCAAACCCAGTGGCAGGCCGATGCCAAAGGCCAGCCCGGCTGGCTCGGCCGGCTCGCTTGCGCCGCCCACGTCGCCACCTACACCCTGACCGCCGCCGTTGCGCTGGCCGCCATGCTGCTGGCAACGGGCCTGCGACTGGACCCGTGGGGCGTGACGGTCGGACTGACCGTCTCGGCGGTGTCGCACTACATCGCTGACCGGCGCACCCCCTTGCGGCGCATCGCAAACACCCTCGGCGCGGGCCGCTTCTACACCCTCGGCGCACCCCGCCCCGGCCACGACGACAACCCCTCACTCGGCACCGGGGCCTACGCCCTAGACCAGTCCTGGCACATCGGGTTCCTGTTCGTCGCCGCGTTGTTCTGCGCGGTCTGACCACCCCCGCCCCCACCGGCCCGACCTCCACGCGGCGGCCCGGTGAGGTGCGGAGGTTGCCAGACCTGCTGGCAGCCACGGCAAGGAGGAAACCCCGTGGCGATGTCGTCCTGCACCACCTGCGGCAAGGGCTTCAAGAACGTTTCCATCGACAGCACCGGCACCCTCGCGATATGCACCGCCGGTCACTACAACTTCGACCCCGGCAGCCGCTCCGACAACGGATCGATCAACACCGGCAGCGTCAAGGTCAAGGGTCAATCCGCGATCGGCAACGGCGCGACCGCGATCGGCCGCAAGGGCAAGAAGGGCCGCTGATGGCGGCCCGTTGCCCCGCCTGCGGGTGCATGCACGCCCACTCCGGCGGCATCCCGGGACGCGGCTGCCTCTCCTGCGGCTGCGCCTGCACGCCGGTCAACCGTGGCAAGACCTGCCGCTGCTGCGGCGCAACCGACACCTAGCCCCGCCCGGCGGCGCGGCCTCACGGCCTCGACAACCCGGCCGCGCCGCCGGCCCTCAACCCCGACCCATACGGATCAGATGGAGGAACACCATCATGACCTCCCCCAACGGAGACGACCGGTTCGACTGGCACGCCGCCGAGCGTGACCTGACCGACCCGGCCGCGCCGGACGCCGAGGTGCTCGACCTCGACGCCGCCCGCGCCGCCCGCACCCCCGACCCCGACGACGACGGCGGGCCGCTGCTGGTCGACTCGCCGGACGCGCAGCGCTCCCCGCGGTTCACCCTCGACGGCGTTCGCGCCGGCCAGCGGCGTCCGATCCTGCCAGCGTGGATGCGCTCGCGCGCCGAGCTGCGCGACGTGATGCGCTGGGCGGTCGGGCATCTGCTGCACACCACCGGCTACCACGCGACGCGGCTGCCGAAGTACGCCGCCAAGCTGGCGTTCCGCGCCCCGGGCGGGGCGTGGCGGTTGGTGTCCGGGGCTACCCGGTGGCTGTTCGACTGGGAGGGTGAACCGCACCGGCAGGCCACCTCCCCGGCCAAGGATGGGGAGCTGTATTTGAAGCTGTCCAAGCAGCGGGACCGGCGGGTGCGGTGGCGCGGCATCGTGGTCACATTCTCCCTCGCGGTCATGCTGGCTGGTGGGGTTGCGGTGGCGCTCGCGCCGTTGTGGGCGCGGTGGGCGGTGCTGGCGATGTTGGTCACGGTGTGCGGGCTGCTCGGGCAGCCGGCCGACAAGCCGCTGTTGGACACCGCCGTGGTCGTCCCACGCGTGGCACGGCTTACCTCCGATGTGGTGGTGCGAGCCCTGGCCGTGCTGGGCATCTCCGGTATCAGCCAGGCCATCGCGAAGCAGGGCCACCGGGCGATCGGCTTCACCGCGCCGATCGTGCGCGATGGCCCCGGCTGGCGGGCGGACATCGACCTGCCCCCCGGCGTCACGGCCGGGGACGTGATCGAGCGCCGCGACCGGCTCGCCGCCGGCCTCACCCGCCCCCTCGGGTGCGTATGGCCCGAGGGGCAGCCGGAGGTACACCCCGGACGGTTGCTGCTCTGGGTGGGCGATCAGGACATGGCCGCGACGAAGCCGGCCGCGTGGCCGCTGCTCAAGGCATCCGGCGGGTTCGACCTCGGTCGGCCGGTGCCGTTCGGCACCGACCCGCGCGGCCGGGTCATCTCCTTCGAGCTGCCCTACACCAACGTGCTGATCGGGTCGATTCCCGGCTACGGGAAGACGGCCGCGACGCAGGTCCCGATGCTGGCCGCCGCGCTCGATCCGTACGCGGAGCTGTGGTGCTTCGACTTCAAGGGCACCGGCGGCCTCGATCCCTTGGAGAAGGTATCGGCCCGGTACGCGTCGGGGCAGGACGACGACACCGCCGAAGAGGGCTTGATGGCGTTGCGGGAGCTGCGCAAGGAGTGCCAGCGCCGCGCCGCGATCATCAAAGGCCTACCCAAGGCGGTGTGCCCGGACAACAAGGTCACCCCCGAGCTGGCCCGGCGCAAGAAGTTGGGACTTCACTGGCTGGTGGTGGCCCTCGACGAGGTGCAAGAGTTGTTCAGCCACCCGGATTTCGGCAAGGAAGCCGGCGAGCTGGCCGAGAAAATCATCAAGCTCGGCCGCGCCCTGGGCGTGATCCTCGTCGTGGCCACGCAGCGGCCGGACGCCAAGAGCCTGCCCACCGGGGTCAGCGCGAACGCCGGGACGCGGTTCTGCCTGCGGGTCATGGGCCAGATCGAGAACGACATGATCCTCGGCACCTCGGCGTACAAGAACGGCATCCGGGCGACCATGTTCGCTAAGAAGGACAAGGGCGTCGGGTACCTCGTTGGCGCGGCCGACGACGCGCAGATCGTGCGCACGTTCTACGTAGACGGACCGACCGCCGAGAAGATCACCGACCGGGCACGTGCCCTGCGGGAAGCGGCCGGAACCCTGACCGGGCACGCGATCGGGCAGACCCCGGCCACCCCGGCGGCGCGGCGAGACACCTTGCTCGACGACATTCTGACCGTGCTGCCGGCGACGGAGGCGAAGGTGTGGGCCGAGACGCTGACGGAGCGCTTGGCCGAGCTGAACGCCGAGGCGTACGGGGAGCTGACCCGCGATCAGCTCACCGCCGCGCTCAAGCCCTACGGCATCACCACCGGGCAGGTGTGGGGCACCGACCCGGCCACCGGCAAGGGCGCGAACCGGCGCGGCATCGACCGGACCGACATCACCGACGCGGTTGCGGAGCGTAACAAGCGTCGGGGCGACAAAGCCGCCTAAGGCGGACAGCGATCGGCCGCTAGGTCTAGCACCACCCTCCGCTAGACCTAGCGGCCCCGCTAGCAACCATTCCCAATCCTGGCCAGCGCCCTAGTTCCTAGCGGCGTCAGCGCTACGCGCCCACATTCCGGCCTGTGGAGGCATTCCATGACCCCCATCCTGCTGCTCGCTAGCCTCACCATGCTCGGTTACGCAGCGTGCTACCTGGCGGTGTGTGCCGCGTCCCCGTGGGGCCGCTGCCGACGCTGCCACGGTGCCCGCTACCACCGCACCACGATCGGCACCCGCCGCGACTGCCGCCGCTGCGACGGCACCGGCATCCGCGTCCGCGCCGGTCGACGGCTGATCGACTTCATCCGTGCCGAGTATCGCGACGGCCACCCATGAAGCGCCGCGCCGCCGGACACACCGAGTGGTGCGGCATGGACCACCGCTGCAACCTCGGTGAGCACCGATCCGACGAAATCTTGGTCGACGTTGCTGGCCGCTCCCGTGCGGTGCTGGTGCGGGTGCGCACCGCCACCGGGCGGGAGCACGCCGAGGTGCGCGTCAGGGTTGCGCTCGCGCCGTCCGAGCTGGCGGCGCGGCGGCAGTTGGTCGGGTTGCTCGGTGACCTGCGCCAGGCCGTGACCCGCGCCGCCATCGCGGGTCGGCCCCGACCGAGGCGGGCCGCCTGATGCCCGCCGCGCGCCGCGACGGCCCATCCCCGCGTGACGCCCGGCTGTCCGGGTTGGAGGTGTGGCTCACCGGCACGCCCGCCGAGCTAGACGCCGCCACCGCCGCGCTGGTCGACGCCGGGCACCTCACCCAGCGCGGCACCCGCCGGCCGCTGACCGGCAGCGACGCCGGCCGCTACCGGCTCTATCTGCGCCTCAGCGTCACCGCTGGCCGGCAGCGGCCCATCGGCACCCCGGACGCCTCCGGTGGCGCGCTGATCGACCTCGCCGCCGCCCGCGCCCAGCGCCGCCCGGCCTAACCCATCCCCGCGAACCTTGGGAGATGCCCCATGTCTGACCTGTTGACCGCCGCGCTCGCGCACGCCGCGCGCGGCTGGCACGTCTTCCCCCTGCGTCCCGACGACCGACCCGACAACCCCGACCACGCCAAACGGCCCGCGTTTCCCAACCGCTGCACCGCCGAGCACTGCCCCCGCACCGACCCGCGCTGCCGCGCCGCCGGCCGTCACGTCGGCTGGGAGGAACGCGCCACCACCGACCCCGACCGTATCCGCCGAGCGTGGTCGACCCGCCCTTACGGCATTGGCATCGCCTGCGGCCCCTCCGGGCTGGTCGTGGTCGACCTCGATGTGCCCAAGCACGCCGACGACACCCCGCCGCCACAGTGGGCCGGGGCCTGTGACGGCCTGGACGTGTTCGCCACCCTCGCCAACCGGCACGGCGGCATCGACGCCACGTACACCGTGACCACGGCCAGCGGCGGCAGTCACCTCTACTACCGCCACCCCGCCGGTCCGCGGCTGCGCAACACCACGGGCGACCGGGGCGGGCTGGGCTGGAAGGTCGACACCCGCGCCCACGGCGGCTACGTCGTGGGCGCCGCAAGCACCGCCGCCGGTCATCCCTACGCGGTGGCGCTGGACTGCGATGCAGCACCGCTGCCCGCGTGGGTGGGCGGGTTGCTCGCCCCGGCCCCGCGCACCGCGTACCGGCCCGCCCCGGCGGCACTGCCGCCGGATCGGCGCGGCGCGTACCTGGCAGCGGCGATCCGGCGGCAGGTCAGCCACCTCACCGCCGCCCCGGAGGGGCAGCGCAATCACGCCCTGTTCGCCTCGGCGGTGGCGCTCGGCCAGCTCGTGGCCGGGGGCGCGCTCACTGACGCCGACGTGAGCGCCGTCCTGGAACCCGCCGCGCTGTCGCTCGGCCTGCCAGCCGGGGAAGTCGCCCGCACGATCGCATCCGGCCTGCGGACCGGGGCGAACAACCCGCGCACTCTCGCCGGGGTGGGGAGGGCTGCGGCATGAGCACCCGGTTGCAGATCGGCTCTGGCCCCGAAACGATCCGCGTGCTCAAAGCGGCGCTGGTCGACGGTTTGCTCCCCGACACCTACGTGTCCGCCGGGGCGCTCGTGCACATGGAAGCCGTCTCCGGTGGCCTGGCCACCGCCGCCGATGAGGACTCGCCGCTGCCGGTGTCGGCCAGCATGGTCAACCCCGCCGGGCTGGCCGGGCTGCTGGCCGAGCACGCCTACGTGTACCGGCTCAAGACCCGCAAGAGCGATACCGGCGACCCCGAGGTCTACGAAGACGAGGTGACCCCACCTCGGGACATCCTGTCGTCGGTGCTGGCCGGGAAGACGTGGCCGGGCGTGCCGCCGCTGCGCGGGATCATCGGCGCTCCGGTGCTGCGCCGTGACGGCACCCTGTTGCAGCAGCCCGGCTACGACCCGGCGACCGGCCTGTACCTGGCGTCCAAGGTGGCGCTGCCGCCCGTGCCGGACGAACCCACCGCGGAGCAGGTCGACGAGGCGCGCACGTTCCTGCTCGGCCGGTTCCTGCGCGACTTCCCATGGGCATCCGCCGCTGACCGGGCGAACTACGTGGCGCTGCTGGCGACGCCGATCCTGCGGCACTTCACCCGCAGCTTGACGCCGTTCGCGTTGATCGACGCGACCATGCCGTCATCGGGTAAGACGATCCTCACCGCTGGGCCGGGGATGCTCTACGGGCAGCGGGTCATGACCTGGGCCTACTCGGACGAAGAGCTGCGCAAGTCCATCACGGCGGTGCTGGCCGAGCAGGTCGGTGTGGTGATCTGGGACAACCTGGCCGAGGGAACCGTCATCGACTCCGCCGTGCTCGCCCAGCTCGTCACTTCCGGCGTCTGGTCCGACCGGCAGTTGGGCGCGTCGCGCAACGTCGCCACCGTCAACGATCGGCTGTGGATGGCCACCGGCAACAACCTCCAGGTCGGCGGGGACATGGCCTCCCGCACCGTGCGGGTGCGCCTCGACCCGGACATGCCCCGCCCCGAGCTGCGCGACCAGCGCGGGTTCGGCATTCCCCACCTCGACCAGTGGATCACCGACCCGGCCAACCAGCTCACCGTGCTGTGGCACCTGCTCGTGCTGGTGCTCGACTGGACTCGGCGGGGCGCACCTCGGGTGTCGGGGTTGTCGATGCGGCAGTTCACCCCGTGGGCGCAAGCCCTCGGCGGGTTCCTGGCGCATCACGGCATCGACGGGTTCCTGACCAACGCGGCCGATATCCGTGAGATCGATGAAGACGAAACGCGCTGGCGCGCGTTCCTCACCTGCTGGCACGACCGCCACGGCGGCCGTGCGATGACCGCCGCCGAACTGCGGCAAGACGGCGAGCCGATGCACCTCGGCAGCGACGCCCACGACCCGTGGGACGGGCAGTTCATCACCACCCACAACGGCCGCCTACCCAACCCGCTGCAACTCGGCCGGTTGCTCACCGGGCAGGCCGGACGGTGGCGCGGTGAGCACGTCATCCGTGCCGGTCGCAACGACCGAGGCGACCGGTCCGTGTTCTGGGTCGAGCGGCACGAGGGGTGAAACCCGCTGAACCATCCCCGCATCTCCGCAACGCCGCACCAACCCCCCTACCACCAGGGAAAACACCCTGCGGAGATCAGAACCAAGAGGATCATCAATCTCCGCATCTCCGCAACCCACTGCGGAGATCCCACCTCTTTGCGGAGATGACCCCTCACCACCTCCGACCATCTCCGCGAGCATTTGCTCAGCTCAGAGCCATGTTTGCGGAGATGCGGAGATGCGGAGATGGTTCAGCCCCTCTCACGCAGAACCACCGGCCGCCCGCCGCCGACCCGCGACCGCGACCCGCTGAGAGCCGCACAGCCAGAGTCGCGCATGGCCTTACCCCAACCCATCGGAGATCTTGGCTGTACGGCGCTCTCAACGGGCTGTTGTAGCGGCTTCCGTCGATACGCCTACCCGACCCACCGAAACAGCCTCGGATGCCCTGCGCGCCACTCACCGTGGCCCTCAGCGCTCCGAAGACACCCCACCGCCGCACCGCAACGGGGAGGACACCGTGACCACCACCGACCACCGCGTCGTCCTGACCATCGAAGAAGCTGCACAGCGCCTCGGCATCGGTCGAACCACCATGTACGCCCTCGTCAAATCCGGCCAGATCCGAACGGTCACCATCGGCCGGCTGCGGCGAGTGCCCTCCTTCTGCCTTGACGAGTACGTGCAAAGGCTCTTGATCCAACCAACCTCACTCGAAAACGCAGCCTAAGGAATCAAGACAATGGGACGAAAGCCAAATGGCGCATCAAGTATCTACAAGGGCGGTGACGGCTACTGGCACGGCCGTGTGACGATCGGTGCCAAGGACAACGGCAAGCCGGATCGTCGCCACGTCCAGGCGACGACACAGGCAGAGGTAACCAAGAAAGTGCGGGCGCTCGAACGTGAGCGCGACAGTGGAACGGTCCGCAAGACCGGACCACGGTGGACCGTCGAAAAATGGCTGACTCACTGGGTCGAGACGATCGCCGCGCCGTCCGTCCGCGAAAACACGCTGGTCGGATATCGCACCGCTGTCTACAGACACCTGATTCCCGGTATCGGCGCTCACCGGCTGGATCGCCTTGAACCGGAGCACCTTGAACGGCTCTACGCGAAGATGATCCGAGGCGGGAGCGCGGCCGGCACTGCCCACCAGACACACCGCACCGTCAAGACGGCGCTCAACGTCGCGGTCCGGCGTGGCCACCTGTCCCGCAACGTTGCCCAGCTCGCAAAGGCACCTCGGATCGATGAACAGGAGATTGAGCCGTTCACCCTTGCAGAGGCGCAACGAATCCTTGAGGTAGCAGCGACCAAGCGAAACGGCGTGCGTTTCGCGCTGGCTCTCGCACTAGGGCTACGCAAGGGCGAAGCGCTTGGGTTGAAGTGGCGTCGAGTTGACCTGGAAAAAGGCATGTTGCGCACGCCTCGACAATTGCAGCGGCACAAATGGCAGCACGGCTGCGACGACCCGCACCGCTGCGGCGCGCGCCTGCACAAAACATCCGCTTGCTCTCCAGGCTGTAAACGTCACCAACGCGTGTGCCCCCCGCCGTGCCCGTCCGACTGCCAACAGCACGCGAGCAAGTGCCCAAAGCGTCAGGCCGGCGGTTTGCGGGAGGTGGACGTGAAGTCCCGCGCTGGTCGACGCGCCGTCGGCATTCCGGTTCCGCTAGTCGAGGCACTGAAACAGCATCGTGAGGCGCAGACGAAAGAACGAGAGACGGCGGCCCAACTCTGGCAGGAAGGCGATTGGGTGTTCGCCCAACCGAACGGCAAGCCAATCGACCCGCGCGCCGACCACGACTCCTGGAAGGCGCTGCTTACGGAAGCAGGCGTGCGGGACGCACGGCTGCACGACGCCCGACACACAGCGGCGACCATGCTCCTAGTTCTCGGCGTGCCAACCCGCGCCGTCATGGAAGTGATGGGCTGGTCCCAGATGGCCATGACGACGAGGTACCAGCACCTAGCGCCGCAACTCATCGAGGGCATCGCCGGACAGGTCGCCGGACTGCTCTGGAAGGCCGACTGAGACGACAACTGAGACGAAGAGGGCCACCGGTGATCCGGTGGCCCTCTTCGCTTACTGGTCGGAGTGTGGGCGCGGCAGGTTTCGAACCTGCGACCCCCCGCTTGTAAGGCGGGTGCTCTCCCACTGAGCTACGCGCCCGGATCGCCTAGGCGGCGGGCCGGTGGTGGGCAAGCTTACCTTGCTCGCCACCGGCCCGGGCGCACGGCGTACCCCGGTCAGATGGTCGCTTCGGTGATGGCCTTGCGCCAGCCCTGCTGGTCGCGAGCCTCGCCAGGGCCGTTCATCTCGGCGAAGCGGACCACGCCGGTCTTGTCGATGACGAAGGTGCCCCGGTTGGCGAACCCGGCGACGTCGTTGAAGACCCCGTACGCCTGGGCGACGCCGCCGTGCGGCCAGAAGTCGGCCAGCATGGGGAACTGGTAGCCCTCGCGGTCAGCCCAGATCTTGTGGCTGTAGGCCGAGTCGACGCTGATGGTCAGCACCTGGACGTCGTCGTTCACGTACTCGTCGAGGTTGTCCCGTATCTCGGACAGCTCACCCTGGCAGGTGCCGGTGAAGGCGAGCGGGTAGAAGACCAGCAGGACGACGCGCCTGCCCCGGAAGTCCGAGAGCCGGACCTCCTGGTTGTTCTGGTCCTTGAGCACGAAGTCCGGTGCCTCGGCACCAACCTCGATGGGCATGCGAACTCTCCTCGGGTCGGGTCACGAAAACGGCACCGGCTTGCCCACCCGGCGGTGCGGACCGCCGGGCGTGCGAAGCGGCACGGGCTACTTCTTGGCCTTGGCCCCTCGGCGCAGCACCAGACGCGCGCCGCTCCAGTCCCGGCCGGCGTTGACGGTCGAGGTCTGCTGAAGGCCGGCGGTGGGCGCGGACTCCGCGACCTCACTCGGCTCGACGTGCCCGTCACGCCCCGCCTTCGGGGTGAGGAGCCACACGACCCCGTTGTCGGCCAGCGGGCCGAGGGCGTCGACGAGAAGCTCGAAAAGGTCACCGTCGCCGTCGCGGTACCAAACGAGCACGGCGTCGACCACCTCGTCGGTGTCCTCGTCGACCAGATCTCCACAGCGGTCGGTCAGGGCGTCTCGGAGATCCTGGTCGACGTCGTCGTCGTACCCCATCTCCATGACGACCATCCCCGGTTCGATTCCGAACCGGTCCGCCAGGCTGCGTACCCCGTCGGCGGCCTGACCAGCGGTCGCGCTCACTGTCGCGTGCCTCCTCATCTCGTCCCTGCTCGCGGCGTCGGTGCGACGCCGTCAGGCAAAGTCCACACAGTTGTTGGGCTGCGCGCAAGTGGCGCACCGGGTGGAACGGAATTTACCGTGCCAGCAGCGTACGGGCACCGTCGGTAATGGCTTCCGCGGAGACCAGTACGTGACGTGCTGCCGGACCTAATGGTACAAACGAGTCAACTGCCGCCACTCGTCGCGCTGCACCGACATATCCGGCGTCGACCAGCGCGGCGATCACCCCCTCGCCGACACCGCCGGAGCGGCGTGTCTCGTCCACGACCAGCACCCGGCCGGTCGCCGAGGACTCCCGGATGATGTCGGCCACCGGCAGGGGGGCCAGCCAGCGCAGGTCCACCACCCGGGTGCCCACCCCCTCCTCGGCGAGGACGGCCGCTGCCCGCAGCGACATCCGCACCCCGTTACCGAAGGTGATGATGGTCAGGTCGTCCGCCGAACCGACCCGGTAGACCCGGGCCCGGCCGATCGGCACGTGCCCGGCCACCCACGCCCCCGGCTCCGGGTATCCCGCCAGCCACTCCCCGTCGCCATCGGCGTACAGGTCGCGGGTGTGGTAGAGCGCGATCGGCTCCAGGAACACGCAGACACTGCCGTCCACCGCCGCGCTGGCCAGGCAGGTCCGCAGCATGGGCGCGGCGTCGTCCGGCCGCGCCGGCACCGCGACCACCAGACCAGGCACATCCCGGAGTACGGCCACCGAGTTGTCGTTGTGGAAGTGCCCGCCGAACCCCTCCTGGTACGCCAGCCCGGCCACCCGCACCACCATCGGGTTGCGGAACGCCCCCTGCGAGAAGAACCGCATGGTGGCCGCCTCGCCGCGCAGCTGGTCTTCGGCGTTGTGCAGGTACGCCAGGTACTGGATCTCCGGCACCGGCAGCATCCCGGCCAGTCCCGCGCCCAGGCCCAGCCCCAGCACCGACGTCTCGTCCAACAGGGTGTCGAAGACCCGGGCCGCCCCGAAACGGTCGCGCAGCCCCTTCGTCACCCCGTAGACGCCGCCCTTGGCGGCCACGTCCTCACCGAAGATCGCCATCTGCGGGTGGTCGAGCATCCCGTCGGCGAGCGCCGCGTTGATGCTCTGCGCCAGGGTCATCGGCCCGCTCAGCTCCGGCGGCTTGCCGCCGAACGCCTCCGCCCGGGCACCCGCGCCCGGGCCGCTGGCCCGCGCCGCGGCGTCGGCCACCGCCCGCGCCACCCGCACCGGGCGGCGGGGCGCCAACGCCGACACCACGTCGGCCGCGGAGGCCAGCTTCGGCTCGCCCAGCACCTCCTCGGCCAGCCGGCGTACCTGCCAGCCGATCTCGTCGTACCGGGCCAGCAGCTCCTCGCCGGTCGCCACACCGGCATCGACGAGCAGCCGCGCGGTGGCGGCCACCGGGTCCCGGTCCAGGTCCTCGGCCAGCTCGGCCGGGCTGCGGTACGCCGACTCGGCGTCCGCCCCGGCGTGCCCCATCAGCCGTACGGTGCGCAGGTGCAGCACGGCCGGCCGCCGGGTACGGCGAACCCAGGCCGCGGCCTCCGCCGCCACCGCGTACGTCTGCACCGGGTCGGCCCCGTCCGCGCTGAAGTAGCGGATGCCCGGCTTGGCCCGCAGGGTCGCCTCGACCCAGCCCTCCGGTGAACGGACGCTGATGCCCAGCCCGTTGTCCTCGCAGACGAAGAGCACCGGGATGCGCAGCTTGGCGTGGTCGTACCAGCCGGCGGTGTTGAAGGCGGCGGTGGCGCTGGCGTGGTTGACCGAGGCGTCGCCGAACGAGCACACCACTATCGCGTCCGGTGGCCAGGGGGCGTGCTCGGCGCCGGCGCCGCTGCCGACCCGGACCCCCGCCCCGGTACGCCTCCCGGCGCTGTCCAGCCGGCGCAGCCGTTCCACGGCCAGTCCCATGCCGACCGCGCGGGGCAGGTGCGAGGCGATGGTGGAGGTGGTCGGCACGATGGCCAGGTCGGCCCGGCCGAACACCTTGTGCCGGCCGCCGGCGATCGGCTCCTGACTGGAGGCGACCATGCCACGCAGCACGTCCCGGGCCGCGTCCGCGTACGCCGCGAACCCACCCGTGGGCGGCTCGGTCCCGGACGGCTCGGACGGCTCGGGCTGGTCGGCGGCCTCGGTTTCGGCGGCGGGCCGTGGGTCCACGGCGGGCTGCGGGTCCACGGCGGGCTGCGTGCCGGTGACTGGTTGCGTGCCGGCGGCGGGCTGTGTGTGGTCGGCCGGCTGTGCCTGGTCGGCCGGCGTCGCCTCGGCGGCGACCTGCGCGGCACGCTGGCAGTAGAACGCGCCGGAGCGGTAGTGCAGCAGCGCCGGATCGGTGGGACGTAGCGCGGCGGCGACCGCGGCGTTGCCCTCGTGCCCGGCCGAGCCGATCGTGTAGAAGCCCTCCCCGAAGCTACGCAGCCAGCGGCCGGCCAGGTCGAGCTGCCGGCTGGTCACCTGCGCTTCGAACAGGTCCAGCACCTGCGCGCCGGTCAGTGGGGCGTCGTCGGTGACCGGGTCAGCGGGATCACGCCGTCGCTGTGCGGCGGGCAGCGCCGCCAGCGTCTCCCGGAATCGGTCGTCGAGGTCTTGCGGGGTGGTCACGTCGGACAGCATTACCGACGGGAGGCCGCCTCGCCCAGTGGGACACGGCTGGGGCGGGTCGGCTCACTCCGGCCCGCAGGGCTCCGGGAAGCCACCGTCGGACACCTTCCACACCAGGTCACGAAGGGTGCTCAGCTCCCGGTCGGTCAGCCCCGACAGGAGTCGGGAGTCGGACATCACCTCGGTCACCCGGTCCCGTTCGACGCGCCCCTTCTCGGTCACCACCAACGTCTTCTGCCGGCGGTCCGCCGGGTCGGTGCGGCGCTCGACCAACCCGGCCTGCTCCAGCTTGTCGACCAGCACCGTCACGTTCGACCGGTCGCAGCCCAGTTGGCCGGCGAGGTCACGGGCGGGCAGCGGGTGGTCCGGGTCCAGTTCGCGCAACGCCCGGGCCGCCGCCGGGGTGAGTCCCAACTCGGCGAACGCGGAGCCCTGCCGGTGCCGCAGAGCGTCGCTCACGTGGGCCATCCGGCGCAGCACATCGGCGGCGAGACCAGCCCGATCCACCGGCCCACCTGCTGCGGAACCCACCTTCTGCGTCACGGCCACATCGTACGCACGGCGCCGGTCGTCGAGGTCAGCGATCAGGATCGGGCACGCCCCCACCGGGCCGACGCCTGACCCGAACGCTGCGCCCACCTCGGCCACCCGCCCGGCGAGCTGCGCCGACTACTCGGCATGGACTGAATCCCGGCCGGAGGAGGCAAGCCCTTCGCCGACCCCGACCGAAGCGTCAAGATCCGCGCAACATCAGGGAGAGTGCTACCTCGGCGCGCGTCGAGGCAGCACCTTCAGGGAAGTTGCGCGGATCGTGAGGGCGTGACGGCGGCGGAAGAGGCGATCCGCCGGCAGGGACGGGGCGATGGGCCTCCGCCTCGCGCAACATCCTGGTTGTAGTGGCATCCCGCGCGACCGACACCACTACAACCAGGATCGAGCACGATCTTGGCGCGGGGGCGCGGGGGCGCGGGGGCGCGGGGGCGCGGGGGCGCGGGGGCGCGGGGGCGCGGGGCGCGGGGCGCGGGGCGCGGGGCGCGGTCAGCCGGGGAGGAAGGAGAAGCGGACCTGGCGGGTGGGGTTGTCACCGTTGGTGTCGACAAGGCAGACGGACTGCCAGGTGCCGAGGGCCAGCCGGCCGCCGAGCACCGGCAGCGTGGCGTACGGCGGAATGAACGCCGGAAGCACGTGGTCCCGGCCGTGGCCGGGCGAGCCGTGCCGGTGCCGCCAGCGGTCGTCGGTGGGCAGCAGCGCGTCGATGGCGGTCAGCAGGTCGTCGTCGGAGCCGGAGCCAGTCTCGATGATCGCGAGGCCGGCGGTGGCGTGTGGCACGAAGACGTGCAGGAGGCCGTCGCCCTCACCGGAGACGAACTGCTGGGCCTCTGCGGTGATGTCGTGGACGCTCGGGCGGGACCCGGTTCGGACGGTGATGACGTCGCTGCGCATACGTCGCATTCTGCCGGAGCGGGTCAGGACCCGCCGCCACCGCCACCAGAGTCGCCGCCTCCACCGGACGAGCCGCCACCGGAGTCGCCGCCGGACCAGTCCCAGCCGTTCGAGTCGCCGTAGTACGTCGACGGGATGCTGGTGTCGGCGTGCCCTCGACGTGGGCCGGGCACGGCGCGTGCTCCCCGGGGTGACGCCGGAGCCCGGAGCCCGTCGCGTAACCAGACCGCACCGAACACGGCGGCCCCACCCCCGAAAATCATGATCGGCAGTGTGGCGAGGCCCCCGGCCAGCAGCACCGGCGCGGCGAGGGCTGCCGCGAGCGTGCCAACCGCCAGGAGTGTGCCGCCGGCCACCACCCGTCGCCCGTTCATGTCCTGCACGGTAGCGGGGCCGGACAAGAGGGCGGTTTGACGGACCGTCGCGCTAAGTTACCGACGGGTACCTGTGTTGAGCGTCGCGTCAGGGGCCCCTAGACGTGACGACAGGTGCCACCAGGGGGCAGGATGGCGCTAGAGACCTATCCCACACACAACCGAGGGAACGCCTGTGGCTACGGAACGCAAGCGCCCGGTGATCAGCGACGGCCTACCGAGCCAGCTTCCGGACATCGACCCTGAAGAGACCAGCGAATGGGTCGAGTCGCTTGACGGTGTCATCGACGAACGCGGCGCCAAACGCGCCCGCTACGTGATGCTGCGCCTGCTGGAGCGGGCCCGTGAGCGCCAGGTCGGGGTTCCGCCCCTGACCACCACCGACTACATCAACACCATCCCGTCGGAACGCGAACCGTGGTTCCCGGGTGACGAGCACGTCGAGCGGCGGATCCGGGCGTACGTCCGGTGGAACGCCGCGATGCTGGTGCACCGGGCGCAGCGCCCGGAGATCGGCGTCGGCGGGCACATCTCGACCTTCGCCAGCTCGGCTTCGCTCTACGAGGTGGGCTTCAACCACTTCTTCCGGGGCAAGAACCACCCGGGCGGCGGCGACCACATCTTCTACCAGGGCCACGCCTCCCCCGGCATGTACGCGCGGGCGTTCCTGGAGGGGCGGCTCAGCGAGCACCAGCTCGACGGGTTCCGCCAGGAGTTGTCGCACCCCGGCGGCGGGCTGCCGTCGTACCCGCACCCGCGGCTGATGCCGGACTTCTGGGAGTTCCCCACCGTCTCGATGGGTCTCGGCGGTCTGAACGCGATCTACCAGGCCCGGTTCAACCGCTACCTGCAGCACCGCGGCATCAAGGACACCTCGCAGCAGCACGTGTGGGCGTTCCTGGGTGACGGTGAGATGGACGAGCCGGAGACGCTGGGCGCCATCGGTGTGGCCGCCCGCGAGGAGCTGGACAACCTCACCTTCGTGATCAACTGCAACCTCCAGCGGCTGGACGGCCCGGTCCGGGGCAACGGCAAGGTCATGCAGGAGCTGGAGTCGTTCTTCCGGGGCGCCGGCTGGAACGTGATCAAGGTCGTCTGGGGCCGTGAGTGGGACCCGCTGCTCGCCGCGGACACCGATGGCGCGCTGGTCAACCTCATGAACACCACGACCGACGGCGACTACCAGACCTACAAGGCGGAGTCGGGCGCGTACGTGCGGGAGCACTTCTTCGGGCGCGACGCGCGGACCCGCAAGATGGTCGACCCGCTCAGCGACGACGAGATCTGGAACCTCAAGCGAGGTGGGCACGACTACCGCAAGCTCTACGCGGCCTACAAGGCGGCCACCGAGCACACCGGTCAGCCCACCGTCATCCTGGCGAAGACGATCAAGGGCTGGACGCTCGGGTCGCACTTCGAGGGCCGCAACGCGACCCACCAGATGAAGAAGCTGACGCTGGAGGACCTGAAGACCTTCCGCGACCGGCTCTACCTGGACATCCCGGACAAGGCGCTGGAGGACAACCCCTACCTGCCGCCGTACTACAACCCGGGTGAGAAGTCCGAGGAGATTCAATACCTGAAGGAGCGGCGCGAGCAGCTCGGCGGCTACCTGCCGTCCCGGCGGACCAGCACCAAGCGGCTGACCATCCCCGGTCCGGAGCGGTTCGCCGACGTCAAGCGCGGCTCGGGCAAGCAGAAGGTGGCCACCACGATGGCCTTCGTCCGCCTGCTCAAGGACATCATGAAGGACAAGGAGTTCGGCAAGCGCTGGGTGCCGATCATCCCGGACGAGGCCCGTACCTTCGGTCTCGACTCGATCTTCCCCACCGCGAAGATCTACTCGCCGCACGGCCAGCGCTACACCTCGGTCGACCGGGAGCTGTTCCTGTCGTACAAGGAGTCGACCACCGGTCAGATCCTGCACGAGGGGATCAACGAGGCCGGCTCGGTGGCCTCGTTCACGGCGGCCGGTTCGGCGTACGCCACGCACGACGAGCCGATGATCCCGATGTACATCTTCTACTCGATGTTCGGGTTCCAGCGGACCGCCGACGGGCTGTGGGCGGCGGCGGACCAGATGGCGCGGGGCTTCCTGCTCGGCGCCACCGCCGGTCGCACCACGCTCAACGGTGAGGGTCTCCAGCACGAGGACGGCCACTCGATGCTGATCGCCGCCACCAACCCGGCGGTGGTCGCGTACGACCCGGCGTTCTCGTTCGAGATCGCGCACATCATGGAAGCCGGCCTGCACCGGATGTACGGGGACGCGCAGGAGAACGTCTTCTACTACCTGACGGTCTACAACGAGCCGATCCTGCAGCCGGCCGAGCCGGCCGGGGTGGACGTGGAGGGCCTGCTCAAGGGCATCTACCGCTACTCCCCCGCGCCGCAGGTCGACGGCCCGAAGGCCAACGTGCTCGCCTCGGGCACCGGCATGCAGTGGGCGCTCAAGGCCCAGCAGCTGCTCGCCCAGGACTGGGGGGTGGCCGCCGACGTCTGGTCGGTGACCTCCTGGACCGAGCTGCGCCGCGACGCTGTGGAGACCGAGGAGTACAACCTCCTCAACCCGGGCGCCGAGGCGAAGGTTCCGTACATCCAGCAGAAGCTGGCCGACGCGGACGGGCCGAAGGTCGCGGTCAGCGACTGGATGCGGGCGGTGCCGGATCTGATCGCCCGCTGGGTGCCCGGCGACTACACGTCGCTCGGGACCGACGGCTTCGGCATGTCGGACACCCGGCACGCGCTGCGTCGGCACTTCCACGTCGACGCGGAGTCGATCGTGGTGGCCACGCTGCGGCAGCTTGTCCGCAGCGGCGCGGTGGCGGCCACCGTGCCGGCCGAGGCCGCCAAGAAGTACGCGATCGACGACGTCAACGCCGCCCCGGTCGGCGAGACCGGCGGCGACAGCTGATCCAGCACGATCGAGGAAGGGCCCGGCGCACACGCGCCGGGCCCTTCTTTCGGTACGACCCACCCCCGGGAGCCGGAAGCGGCGGCGGTCCGGGGTCCCTGGCGGGGATCCGGACCACCGCCGTCGCGGGTGACGCCGGGAGGATGGGCGCTCGTCAGCCGACGGCGGCCAGGTCGGTGAGCCGGGCCAGCGAGTCCTCCAGATCGGCGCCGACCCGACGTAGTCCGAGGCGCAGCAGGGCCGCCTTGACCGGGCCGGCCGGCCAGCGGACGACGATGAGCCGCACGACGGTCCCGCCCTCCTCCTCGTCGGTGGTGAGCTGGACGTAGATCTCGGTGCGCGCCTCCGCACGAGCACCGGCACCCTTGGCCCGTTCCCGCCAGCCGATCAGCGTCGGCTCCTGGTAGGCGATCACCTCGGCCTCGTGCGCCGAGCCGCGCCCCGCCTGGACCAGTTGTCGCCGGCCGAAGCCCTCTCCCGAGAGCACTTCGGCCGCGCGGACACCCGCCAGCCAGGCCGGCAACTGCTCGGCCCGCTGGACAACATCCCAGACCACTTCAATTGGCGCCGCCACGTGCGCACTGCGTTCAACGAGGATCATTTCCGTCTTCCTCCGGTGAGGACATCCCACGATATCGGCACTCTATGCGCTAAATCGGACTTACCTGGACGGGTTTGGAAAAAGACACGCCGATCAACCATTGCGGATTGCGCCAAGCCGGCCTATGGCGCATTCATCGAGAGCGCCCTAAAGTCCCGAGCACGTTTCACGTTGACCGGGAGGGCGCATGTCGACCGCACCGATGCCCCAGTTCCCCACCGGCTTCCGTTGGGGTGTCTCCACATCGGCCCATCAGATCGAGGGCGCCACAGCGGTCGACGGGCGCGGTCCGTCCATCTGGGACACGTTCGCGCGCTCCCCCGGCCGGATCGGCGACGGCAGCACCGGCGAGGTGGCCTGCGACCACTACCACCGGCACACCGAGGACGTCGCGTTGCTGGCCGGGCTGGGCGTTTCCGCGTACCGGTTCTCGATCGCCTGGCCCCGGGTGCAGCCCACCGGCACCGGTCCGGCCAACCCGGCCGGCCTGGACTTCTACGACCGGCTGGTCGACGAGCTGCTGGCCGCCGGCGTCGACCCGGTGGCGACCCTCTACCACTGGGACCTGCCCCAACCCCTCGAGGACGCCGACGGCTGGCTGCACCGCGAAACCGCCGCCCGATTCGCCGAGTACGCAGACCTGGCCGCCGCCCGACTCGGCGACCGGGTCCGGCTCTGGATCACCCTGAACGAGCCGTTCGTCCACATGAGCATGGGGTACGGCATGGGCGTGCACGCTCCCGGTCGGATGATGCTCTTCGACGCCTTTCCGGTCGCCCACCACCAACTGCTCGGGCACGGGCTCGCGGTCGCCGCGCTGCGGGCGCGCACCGCCAGCCCGGTGGCGATCGCCAACAACTACTCACCGGTGCGGGTGCTCGGCGACCGCGACGCCGACCGGGCCGCCGGGGCCGCCTACGAGGCGCTGCACAACCGGCTCTTCACCGACCCACTGCTCGGTCGCGGCTACCCGGAGCTGCCCGGCCTCGACCCGCGCGTCATCCACCCCGGCGACCTCGACACGATCGCCGCGCCGATCGACGTGCTCGGGGTCAACTACTACAACCCCACCGGCGTACGGGCCGCCGAGGAGGGTTCACCGCTCCCGTTCGACCTGGTGCCGCTGGACGGCTACCCGCGTACCGCCTTCGACTGGCCGGTGGCCCCCGACGGGCTGCACGAACTGCTCGGCTGGCTGCACGACACCTACGGCGACGCGCTGCCACCCATCGAGATCACCGAGAGCGGCTGCGCGTACGACGACGCGCCGGACGCCGACGGTCAGGTGGCCGACCCGGAGCGGATCGCGTACCTCGACAGGCACCTACGCGCCGTCCGGGCCGCGATCGACGACGGAGTCGACGTGCGCGGGTACTTCGTCTGGTCCCTGCTGGACAACTGGGAGTGGGCCGAGGGGTTCACCAAACGCTTCGGCCTGGTGCACGTCGACTACGCCACCCAGAGGCGTACGCCGAAGTCGTCGTACACCTGGCTGCGGGACGTGATCGCGGCCTCCCGGCCAGGGTCGGCGCGGTGACCACCCTCGACCCGACGCCGGCGTCGCTGCCGGCGGCGCTCGCCGAGCCGACAGTGCCGGTGCGACGCGGCTGGATCGGGTTGATCTTCGCCGCCAACCTCGGCGTCTGGATGGCGTTCTTCACGCCCATCCAGGTGCTGCTGCCCCAGCAGATCGAGCAGATCGCACCCGGTGACAAGGAGAACATGCTGGCCGTGGTCACCGGCCTCGGCGCCCTGGCCGCGGTGCTCGCCAACCCCCTCGCCGGCGCGCTCTCCGACCGCACCTGCCTGCGGGTGGCCGGCCGCGAGTTCGGTCGCCGGCACGTCTGGACGGCCGGCGGGGCCCTGCTCGGCGCGGCGGCGCTGGTGCTGCTGGCCCAGCAGCGGACCATCCTCGGGGTCGCCCTCGGCTGGGTGGCCGCGCAGATCTGCTTCAACGCGATGCTGGCCAGCCTCAGCGCCGCCGTCCCGGACCGGGTCCCGGTGACCCAGCGCGGCGGCGTCTCGGGCTGGGTGGGCATCCCGCAGGCGCTCGGGCTCGTGCTCGGCGCGGTGCTGGTGACCGCCCTGGTCACCGGCAACGCCGCCGGCTACCTGGCCATCGCCGTCGCCATCCTGCTGCTGTCGCTGCCGTTCGCGCTGTTCACCCCCGACGAGCCGCTGCCCCGTACGCACCGGCCCGTGGTGCGCACCCGGGCGCTGCTGGCCTCGATGTGGATCAGCCCGCGTCGGCACCCGGACTTCGCCTGGGCCTGGATCACCCGGTTCCTGGTCCAGCTCGGCAACGCCCTGGGCACCCTCTACCTGCTGTACTTCCTCACCGACGGGGTGCGCCACCCCGATCCTGAGGGTGGGCTACTGGTGCTGATCCTGCTCTACACGCTCGGCATGATGCTGACCGCGGTGGTCGCCGGTCGACTGTCGGACCGTTCCGGACGCCGCAAGATCTACGTCATCGCGTCCGGGCTGATCATGGCGGTGGCGGCGCTGCTGCTCGCGGTCGCGCCGGTCTGGCCGATGGCGATTGTCGCCGCGCTGCTGCTCGGCGCCGGCTACGGCGTTTACCTCGCCGTGGACGCCGCGTTGATCACGCAGGTGCTGCCCCGGGCCACCGACCGGGCCAAGGACCTGGGCGTCATCAACATCGCGAACTCGGCACCGCAGGTGCTCGGTCCGGCGCTCTCCGCCCCGCTCGTCGTGTACCTGGGTGGCTATCCCACGCTCTACGCCGTCACCGCCGTGGTCACCCTGATCGGCAGCGCGCTGGTCGTCAAGATCCGCTCGGTTTCCTGAGTCGAGGCCCCTGGCGGAATACGCTCGACCGTCGCCGTAGGCTGGGGGACGTGACAGTACGTGTGCGCTTCGCCCCCTCCCCGACCGGCATGTTCCACGTCGGCGGCGCCCGCTCGGCGCTGCAGAACTGGATCTACGCCAAGCAGCAGGGCGGGGTGTTCGTGCTGCGTATCGAAGACACCGACGCGGCGCGCAACAAGCCCGAGTGGACCGAGGGGATCCTCTCCGCGCTGGACTGGATCGGCATCTCCCGGGGCAGCTACGAGGGCCCGCACTTCCAGTCGGAGAACGCCGGCGAGCACCGGGCCGCCGCCGCCCGGCTCTACGAGTCGGGTCGCGCCTACTACTGCGACTGCACCCGCGAGGACGTGCAGGCCCGCACCGGCTCGCAGTACCAGGGCTACGACGGCTACCACCGCGACCGTGGCCTCGGCCCGGGCCCGGGGCACGCGCTGCGCTTCCGTACGCCGGACGAGGGCGCGACAGTGGTCGTCGACCTGATCCGCGGTGAGCCCACCTTCGAGAACAAGCTCATCGAGGACTTCGTCATCGCCCGGGGCGACGGCTCGCCGGTCTTCCTGCTGGCCAACGTCGTGGACGACATGACCATGGGGATCACCCACGTGATCCGGGCCGAGGAACACCTGCCCAACACGCCCAAGCAGCAGCTGCTCTGGGACGCCCTCGGGGTCAAACCGCCGATCTGGGCGCACGTGCCGGTGGTGGTCAACGAGAAGCGGCAGAAGCTCTCCAAGCGCCGGGACAAGGTCGCCCTGGAGGCGTACCGCGAGGAGGGCTACCTCCCCGGCGCGATGCGCAACTACCTGATGCTGCTCGGCTGGGCGCCGTCGGGCGACCGGGAGATCGTCCCGTGGTCGGTCATCGAAGAGGAGTTCCGGCTGGAGGAGGTCAACCCCTCCCCCGCGTTCTTCGACGAGAAGAAGCTCCGCGCGTTCAACGGCGATTACATTCGTGCCCTGCCGGTGGCCGAGTTCGTCGACGCCTGCCAGCCGTGGCTGACCGGCACCGGGACCATCGCGCCGCCGCCGTGGCAGCCCGAGGAGTTCGACGCCGACGCGTTCGCCGCCGTCGCGCCGCTGGCCCAGACGCGGATCGCGGTGCTCAGCGAGATCGTGCCGAACGTCGATTTCCTCTTCCTGGCCTCGCCGCTGATCGACGAGGCCGCGTGGGCCAAGACGATGAAGGACGGGTCCGCCGAGCTGCTCGATGACGCCGTCGCGGCCTTCGAGGCACTGGAGTCCTGGGATGCCGAGTCGCTGAAGTCGACGCTGGAGGTGGTCGGCACCGCGCGTGGCCTCAAGCTCGGCAAGACTCAGGCGCCGGTACGCGTCGCGGTCACCGGCCGCACCGTGGGCCTGCCGCTGTTCGAGTCGCTGGAGGTGCTCGGTCGTGAGCGCACCCTGACCCGGATGCGCGCCGCCCGGCTCCGCCTGGTCTGACCTCCGAGAGCTCCGGCTCCGTCTCCGTCGCCGGCCACCCGGGCTGGTGCCCGGCCGCCCCTCAGCGGCGTCGGGCTCGGAGCCGTCGCTGCAACCCGACGACGAGCGCGCCCACCAGCAGGGCCGCCGCGATCGTCCACAACCAGCCGCGCATCTGGCTGCTCTCCTGCGCGGCCGGCACCGGGCTGCCCGCCGCAGTCGCGGTGACGGCCGGCGCCGCCGACGACGCCCCGCTCGCGGTCGGACCCGCCGCCGCGGCCGTCGGGGCGGTGCCACCGGCGGTCGGGGCGACGCCGCCGGCGGGCGCGGACGGGTCGGCAGCGGTGCCGGTCGTGAGGGTGAACCGCACCTCGCCCTTCACCGGGTGCCCGTCCGAGGACGCGAGCTGGTAACCGACGATGTAGAGCCCGGCCGCCGCCGGCTTGAACGGCACCCGCACCCGGCTGCCGTCGAAGGCCGGCGGGCCGCCAGCGACCACATTGTCCGGCCCGGTTATTGTGATCTTCGTCGTAGCCGGTGCCGGCTTGGCCAGGAACCGCAGCTCGATCTGGGCGGGTGCCGACGCCACCCGGGCACCGTCGCGCGGGTCGCTGCCGGTCAGCGAGTTGTGCGCGGCGGCTGGCGTTGCCGGCGCCAGGAACGACACACCGAACGCCACGCCGAGCACCACTGGCACGACCCGCGCCAGACGTGTAACCCTGCCCCCCATGAACCCCTCCGTAAGGGTACGATCCGCCCGCTGATCCAACCGCTCCTCATTAGTCGAGCAGAGATCGCAGATAGTTCCAATTACTGTTCCACAAGCTGCAACTTATCGACGTTTTCCGGAGTCTGTAAGGGTGAGCCCGACCATCTGGTCGGTGCCGCATCGGCAGACCGATCCAGACGTCACAACGATGCCATCCATCGAACGGGGCGAGGAGGCGGGATGGTCCGTCACATGAGGTGGTTGGCAACCGTGCTGGCGGGCGCGCTGGCCACGGCGTTGCTGTCACTCGGCACTGCCGGCCCGGCCTCGGCGGCACCGAAGCCGGCACCCGCCGGAGTGGACATCGCCGGCGAGGGCCTCTCCGCGCCGCTGCGGTTGCGCGCCGACACCCAACCCACCCACGTGGGCGCGGTCATCGACCAGGTCAACTTCCTCGCCCACACCGGCATGCCGAAGGGCCCGAAGCCGGCCGACCTCGGTCCGAAGTACACGGTCGTGGTGCTCGCCGGTGAGACGCCGAAGCAGACCTACGATCTCTACCCCAAGGCGGTCGGCGGCCCCCGCGTCTACCGGCCGGCGAAGCAGCCGGACGGCCGCAAGATCAGCGCCGGTTGGTTCCTGGGCCGGCTCAGCATGTCCGAGACCCTGCGCACCGCCGGCGTGCCGCTGGAGCGGCAGTTCGACACGGTCAGCGGCGGCGTGGGCGGCGGCGAGCGGGTGCTCCCGGAAAACACGCTCGACCCCGCGAAGGACCTTGACAAGGCGCTCGGCGACCTTCAACGCCTGCTGCTGCTCAACGTCGGGGTGATGCTCACGATCACGGTCGGCCTCGCCGGGATCGCCCTGCTGATCCGTCGCCGCACCCGCTGAGCTACCCCCGCGCGGTGGTCAGCACCAGCGGCGCGGTGGGCGCTGCCGGCGGGTGGCCCGCGGCCGAGGTCGGACCGGGCCGTGCCGATGCGCCCCGGCCCAGCCGGGAAGTTCGCTGAGGCAACCAGCGGGAACGTCCGAGTCGGGTTCGGCGAGGGTGTTGGGCTCCCCGGAGCGCTGGCGCGGCAGGGCGGCGTCGTCGTCGGCCCGGCCGGCGAGCGGCTCCACCGGGTGCGACGGCGCACCGCCGACCGGCCGGCGGTGCTTGCCAGCCCCCTGCGGATCGTGGTGCCCCGGTCGGCAGGGCTCGCCCTGGGCGCAGCCGTGCTCGGCCTCCCCGTGCGCCATCCCCGGCCTCCTCACACTCGTCCCAACCTCGGGTGCTCCCCCCGACGTGCCCTGTCACCGTACTGGCCGGGACCGGCGGGCCGCGCGCCGCGTACCCGGGGTCAGAACCGGGCGGTTCATCCGGACGACGGGGAGCGCGGGACCCGGTTACGCAGTTCACAGCTTCTTTTCGCGCCGTTCACCGTGGGCGCGGGCGGGGCGGCGCTCAGCGGGTGCGGTGAGCCTCCAGGTCGGCGCGGGTGAAGAGCGCTCGCAACGCCACGCCGTTACCCGCGAGCGCCTGCGCCCCGCCCTCGGCCCGGTCGATGACGCAGAGTGCGTGCTCCACGCGGGCGCCCAGTTCACGTAGTTGACCGGTGGAGATGACCACCTGACCGCCGGAGGTGACCACGTCCTCGACCACCAGCACCCGCCGACCGGCCACCTCCGCCCCCTCGGCCAGCCGGGCCGTCCCGTACGGCTTGGCGCTCTTGCGGACGAAGGCGCAGGGCAGCCCGGTGTGCCGGCCGAGCGCCGTGACCACCGGAATGCCGCCCATCTCCAACCCGGCCAGCACCTCGGTGTCCGTCGGGACCAGGAGCGCCAGCTGGGCGGCCACCCGGTCCAGCAGACGAGGGTCGGCCTCGAAGCGGTACTTGTCGAAGTATTCGTCGGCGGTCCGCCCGGAACGGAGCACGAACGTGCCGGTCAGCCGGCAGGTGGTGTCGATCTCGCGAGCCAGCGCGGCCGAAATTTCCACATCGGTCATGATGATCATTATCGCGGCGGCGGCTCGGGTTCCGCGTACCCCTTTCGGCGCATGTCGGCGCCGTCGGGCTCCTCCTGCGGACGGTGTCCGAGGGTCGGAGGCTGTGGTGGGATCGGGGCATGCGTCCGCCACCGTGGCTCGGCTCCGGCACCCTGGCCCGCGACGTCGCGCTCGCCGGCGCGTCGCTCGTCGGCGGCCTGGCGCTGTACGCCCTGGGTTGGCAACCGCAGATCCACCGGGACGCGGACCTGCCGACGGCGCTGTTCCTGCCCCCGCTGCTGGCGATGTGCGTGGCCGTCGGCCTGCGCCGGGTCGCCCCCCGCACCAGCCTGGGCACCGGCACCGTGGCACTGGTCGTGGACGTCGTGCTCGGCGGCTCCCTGGGGACGATCCTGATCTACACCCAGGTGCTCTACGACGCCTGCGTGTACGGCCCACCCCGCCTGTGGCGGTGGTTGCTGCGGGTGACCGTCGTGCTGAGCCTGGTGGGTGGGGTCGTCGGCGTCCTCGTCCTCGGCCAGTGGCGGGGGGTCGCCGTGGGGGTGCCGGTGGTGCTCGCCGGGTTGCTGCCGGTCCTGACCGGCGTCAGCGTCCGGCAGTACCGCGACCAGGCCGCCGCCGAGCGGGCGCGGGCCGAGCAGACCGCCCGACTGGTCGAGTTGGACCGCCGGCAGGCGGTCAGCGCCGAGCGCGCCCGGATGGCCCGGGAGCTGCACGACGTCGTCGCCAACCATCTCAGCGCGGTGGCCATCCACGCCACCGCCGTGTTGTCCGTACCCGGGCTGGACCGTGGCCAGGTCGAGTCGGCGTTGCGGGTGATCCGGGAGAGCAGCGTGCAGGGGCTCGCGGAGATGCGTCAGATGATCGAGGTGCTGCGTGAGCCGGGGACCACCGGTGGGGCGGCACCGGTCGGCGACGAACCGACAGTGCCGGAGATGGTCAGCGCGCGGCTGGCCGAGACGGACGGGTTGGTCGAGCGGATCCGGGCCGCCGGCTTGGCGGTGCGGGTCCGCACCGACGGCACGCCGGGGCCGCTGCCGGTGGCCGTGGACCTGGCCGCGTACCGGATCGTGCAGGAGTCGCTGACCAACGCGCTCAAGCACGGCACGGGTGAGGCCGACCTCACGATCGCGTACGGCTCGGCGGAGGTCGTGCTGACGGTGGAGAACCCGGTGCGCCAGAACGGGGTCGGTCTGCCCGGCGCCGGGGCCGGGCTGATCGGGATGCGGGAGCGGACCACACTGCTCGCCGGTCGACTCAGCGCCGGGCCGCAGGACGGTCGCTGGCTGGTCCGGGCCGCCCTGCCCACCGGGGAGGGCGGGTGACCGGGCCGTCGGGAGACGCGGGCGCGGCAACGGTGCGGGTGGTGCTCGCCGACGATCAGCCAGCGGTACGGGCGGGGCTGGCCCTGATCCTGGGTGGCTCACCGGGCATCGAGGTGGTCGGCGAGGCGGCTGACGGCGACGAGGCGGTGCGGTTGTGTCGAAAGTCGCGCCCGGACGTGGCGGTGCTGGACGTCCGCATGCCCCGCCGGGACGGGATCTCCGCGACCCGGGCCATCGTCGCCGACGGGCTCGCCGACGTGCTGGTGCTCACCACCTTCGACCTCGACGAGTACGTCTTCGGCGCGTTGCGTGCCGGCGCGGCCGGGTTCCTGCTGAAGGACACCGACGCCGACGGCCTGGTGACCGCGGTGCGTACGGTGGCGCGCGGCGACGGCTTCATCGCCCCCGCGGTGACCCGCCGGTTGATCACCGCCTTCGCGGCCACCACGCCGGGCGCGTCCGCGGCTACCCGGGCCGCGCTGGGCACCCTCACCCCGCGCGAGCGGGACGTGTTGGCCTGCCTCGGTCTGGGCCTGTCCAACCAGCAGATCGCCGATCGGCTGGTGCTGGCGGAGAGCACCACCAAGACGCATGTGAGCCGGATCCTCGCGAAGCTGGATCTGCGTAGCCGGGTGCAGGCCGCGATCCTGGCGCAGGAGCTGGGGCTGACCGCTCCCCCACCACCCTGAGCCGGTCGACCGCACCGCGCCCGGCACGTCGGTGCGAGGGTGTCGGCCGGGCCGGCCTGCCGACCGGTGCCGACGTGGATGGCCTGCTCACCACGTGTCAGGCTAGGGCGGTGAGTACGCCGGGCGGTGGAGACCTGTCGGCCACGCTGCGCCGGATCGAACGTTCGGCGGGGGCGTTGGCCACCTCCAGCGTGGCCCGGATGGACGACACCCTGCCGTGGTTCCGGACCCTGCCGGCCGACCAGCGCTCCTGGGTGATGCTGGTGGCCCAGGCGGGCGCCCGGTCGCTGGTGCAGTGGCTGCGTGACGGCGGCGGCACGGCGGACAGCACCCAGGAGGTCTCGGACGAGGTCTTCGCCGCCGCCCCGCAGGCGCTGGCCCGGTCGATCACCCTCCAGCAGACCGTGGCGTTGATCAAGGTGACCATCGACGTGGTCGAGGAGCAGGTGTCGCACCTGGCCGCCGAGGGTGAGGAGCAGCAGCTCCGCGAGGCGGTGCTGCGCTTCTCCCGGGAGATCGCGTTCGCCGCCGCCCGGGTGTACGCGCGGGCCGCCGAGTCGCGCGGCGCGTGGGACGCCCGGTTGCAGGCTCTGCTGGTCGACGCGCTGCTGCGCGGTGACTCGCCGGACGTGCTGGCCAGCCGGGCCGCCGCGCTCGGCTGGGCGGACGCGCCGCCGGTGGCGGTGGCGGTCGGTCGGTCGCCCGGCGGCGAGGTCTCCGCGGTGCTGCACGTGGTCTACCGGCAGGCCCGCCGGATCGGCGTGGAGGTCATCGGCGGGGTGCACGGCGACCGGCTGGTGATCGTGCTGGGTGGCGCGCCGGACCCGTTGACGGCGACCGCCAAGTTGTTGAGCGCGTTCGGGGATGGCCCGGTGGTGGTTGGTCCGGCCGTACCGAGCCTGGACGAGGCGACCGAGTCGGCGCGGGCGGCGTTGTCCGGTTTCCGGGCGGCACCGGCATGGCCCAGCGCCCCCCGGCCGGTGCCGGCTGCGGACCTGTTGCCGGAGCGGGCCCTGGCGGGCGACGCCGAGGCCCGTCGGCGGCTGCGGCACGACGTGTACGCGACGCTGGTACGCGCCGGTGGGGAGCTGCTGGCGACCCTGGACGCGTTCCTGGCCGCCGGCGGCACACTGGAGAGCGCCGCGCGGGCGCTGTTCGTCCATCCGAACACGGTGCGTTACCGGTTGCGCCGGATCGCCGAGGTGACCGGCTTCTCGCCGTTGTCACCGCGGGACGCTTTCGCTCTCCAGGTCGCGCTGACAGTGGGTCGGTTGGATCCGGTCGCACCGCTCATCTCTCCTGTCCCAAGTCAGACAATGACCCCGGCCAACCGGAAAACCACCCAAAACGAGGATGATCCCCGCCGATCTTTGTAGGAAACCTCCAAAGGCGCTAGTGCGGTTTGGTCGGAGGCGGCACAGCGTTACCCGCGCGTATCCGGGAGAGTCATAGGCGTGCTCGCCGTACTTAGTCCCGGCCAGGGTTCCCAGAAACCCGGCTTCCTGACCCCCTGGCTCGACCTGACCGGCACCGAGGCGCGTCTGCGCGAGTGGTCGGCGTTGGCCGGGGTCGACCTGATGCACCTGGGCACCACCGCCGACGCCGACGAGATCAAGGACACCGCCCGCACCCAGCCCCTGCTGGTCGCCGCGGCCCTGCTCGCGGGTGAGCACCTGCCGCTGGACGACGTGACGCTCACCGCCGGGCACAGCATCGGCGAGCTGGGCGCTGCCGCCCTGGCCGGCGTGCTGTCGGCCGAGACGGCGATCACCCTCGCTGGCGTCCGCGGCCGGGAGATGGCGGCCGCGTGCGCGCTGGAGCCGACCGGCATGGCCGCGGTGCTCGGTGGCGACCCCGACGAGGTGCTCGCCGCGATCGAGGCGCACGGGCTGTACCCGGGCAACCGCAACGGCGCCGGGCAGATCGTCGCCGCCGGCTCGCTGGAGGGGCTCGACAAACTCGCCGCCGAGCCGCCCGCCCGGGCCCGGATCATCCGGCTCAAGGTGGCCGGAGCGTTCCACACCCCGTACATGGCCCCGGCCGAGACCGCGCTCGCCGCGGTCGCCGCCGAGATCACCCCCGCCGACCCGGTCCGCCTCCTGCTGTCGAACCTCGACGGCACCACTGTCGACAACGGCGCGGACATGGTGCAGCGCCTCGTGCGCCAGGTGACCGCACCGGTGCGCTGGGATCTGTGCATGCGTACGCTGGCTGACCTGGGTGTCACCGGCGTGATCGAGCTACCACCGGCCGGCACCCTCGCCGGGCTGGTCAAACGGGACCTCAAGGGCGACGGAGCCCCGGAGATCGTCACCCTGAACACCCCGGACGACCTGCCGGCCGCACGGGACCTGATCGCCCGCACCGGAGGTCGCTCATGACTGGCAGTCGCATCGTCTCGATGGGGCACTACCAGCCCTCCCGGGTGGTGACCAACGACGACATCGCCCAGCTCGTCGACACCAACGACGAGTGGATCCGCGACCGGGTCGGCATCGTCAGCCGGCGGATCGCCGACAGTGAGACGGTGGCCGACATGGCCGCCGCCGCCGCCGGCAAGGCACTGGCCAACTCGGGCCTGACCGCCGCCGACATCGACCTGGTCGTGGTCGCCACCTGCACCTCCATCGACCGCAGCCCCAACGTGGCCTGCCGGGTCGCCGCCAAGCTGGGCATCACCGCGCCGGGCGCATTCGACGTCAACACCGCGTGCTCGGGCTTCGCGTACGCGTTGGGCACCGTCGACCACGCCATCCGGGCCGGGGCGTCGCGCAACGCGCTCGTCATCGGCGCCGAGAAGCTCTCCGACTTCACCGACTGGACCGACCGCTCCACCTGCATCATCTTCGCGGACGGCGCCGGCGCCGCGGTGGTCAGCGCCACCGCCGACGACGAGCCGGCCGGGATCGGGCCGGTGGTCTGGGGTTCGGTGCCGGAGAAGAGCGACGCGGTCCGCATCGAGGGCTGGCGCCCGTACGTCCAGCAGGAGGGGCAGGCGGTCTTCCGCTGGGCCACCACCGCGATCGCGCCACTCGCGTTGCAGGCCTGCGAGCGGGCCGGGGTCGACCCGTCGGAGCTGGCCGCGTTCGTGCCACACCAGGCCAACGCCCGGATCATCGACGGCATCGCCAAGCGACTCAACATCCCCAACGCGATCATCGCGAAGGACATCGTCGAGTCCGGCAACACCTCCGCCGCGAGCGTGCCGCTGGCCCTGTCCAAGCTGGTCGAGCGCCGGGAGGTGCCCTCGGGCGCACCGGTGCTGCTGTTCGGCTTCGGCGGTGGCCTGACCTACGCCGGTCAGGTCATCCGCTGCCCCTGATGACCCCCTCGGCGCGTACGCGTCCAGGAGCGCGGTCGGCGACGCCGTCCGCCGGAAACCCCGATGAAAGGAACCAACCGTAATGACCCGTGACGAGATCACCACCGGCCTCGCCGAGATCCTCGAAGAGGTTGCCGGGGTGAACCCGGACGACGTGGCCGAGGGGAAGTCCTTCACCGACGACCTCGACGTCGACTCGCTCTCCATGGTGGAGGTCGTGGTCGCCGCCGAGGAGAAGTTCGGCGTCAAGATCCCGGACAACGAGGTGCAGAACCTCAAGACCGTCGGTGACGCCGTCAGCTACATCGCGGCGCAGTCCTGATCATGAGTCGTCCCGACGTCGTCGTCACCGGGCTCGGCGCGACGACCCCGCTTGGCGGGGACGTCGCGTCGACCTGGGACGCCATGCTCGCCGGCCGCTCCGGGGTGAGTGCCCTCACCCAGGAGTGGGCCGCGCAACTGCCGGTCCGGATCGCCGCCCAGCTGGCCGTGGAGCCGTCCGAGGTGCTGGACCGGGTCCGGCTGCGCCGACTGGACCGTTCCGAGGCGATCGCCATCATCGCGGCGCAGCAGGCCTGGGCGGACGCCGGCCTCGCCGGCTCCGACCTCGACGGGGAGCGGCTGGCCGTCAGCGTCGGCTCCGGCATCGGTGGCGCCACCACCCTGCTCGCCCAGGACGACATCCTGGAGGCGTCCGGACCACGGCGGGTCTCCCCGCACACCATCCCGATGCTGATGCCGAACGGTCCGGCCGCCTGGGTCGGGCTGGAGCTGGGCGCCAAGGCCGGCGTGCACTCGGTGGCCAGCGCCTGCGCCACCGGCGCCGAGGCGATCGCCCTCGGGCTGGACATCATCCGCTCCGGTCGTGCCGACGTGGTGGTGGCCGGCGGCACCGAGGCGGTCATCCACCCGCTGCCGATCGCCGGCTTCAGCTCGATGCGGGCCATGTCGACCCGCAACGACGACCCCGAGCGCGCCTCCCGCCCGTGGGACCGGGGCCGGGACGGCTTCGTCCTCGGCGAGGGCGCCGGGATCGTGGTGCTGGAGCGGGCCGAGCACGCGGCAGCCCGGGGCGCCCGGGTGTACGCGCGCCTCGCCGGTGCCGGCATCACCTCCGACGCGTACGACATCGTGCAGCCGCACGCCGAGGGTGAGGGTGCCATCCGGGCCATCGCCAAGGCGATCGCGGACGCGGACGTCGCGAAGCGGGACATCGTGCACGTCAACGCGCACGCCACCTCGACCCCGGTCGGGGACATGCTGGAGATCAGCGGGCTGCACAAGGCGCTCGGCGACCACCCGGTGCTGTCCGCGACGAAGTCGATGACGGGTCACCTGCTCGGTGCGGCCGGAGCGCTGGAGTCGATCGCCACCATCCTGGCGATCCGCGACAGTGTCGTCCCTCCGACGATCAACCTCGACGACCCGGAGCCAGGTCTCACCCTGGATGTCGCCGCGCACAAGGCCCGCCACATGGAGATCCCGGCCGCGTTGAACAACGCGTTCGGCTTCGGCGGCCACAACGTGGCGCTCGTCTTCGCCCGGCCCTGAGATCCCGCAGAAGGGCCCCTCCTCGTCGAGGAGGGGCCCTTCCGTCGTTCAGCCCCGGTTGCGGGGGTGCTGTTTCGCGGTGCGCTCGTTGCCGTGGCGGTAGTTGCCGGTCCAGCGGGCCATCACCAACTGCGGGTCGTCGTCGACCTCGGCGAGGAACTCCGCCGCCCGAGCGCCGCGCAGCGTGCCAGCGACCCGTCCGTGGTGGGTGATCACCACAGTGCCGTCCGCCCGTTGCACGTGCCGGAATCCTTCTGCCGCTCCCATGCCTGGGAGGTTGTCAGGCCGACCGAACCGAAGCGACCCGATTTTCGGCCCGTGGGCGGCGGTCAGCTACTGGCGCAGGTCGTCGCGGGCAGGCCGGGCACGGTCACCGGGGACCTGCCGCCCGGTCGGGCCTTGCCGCCCAGCACGGCGGCCAGCCCGTTCATGGAGGCCCGGCTGGAGGAGTACGTGGCCAGCAGCGTCGGCGACTTCGCGCCGCTGAGCACGTACGGGGTGTCCATCGCGACCGTGACCGCAGCGTCGGCGCGCAGGTCGTTGGCGCCGTCGCCGTAGCCCACCAGGTGCACGATCGTCCCGCCACTGGGCTTGACCTGCACCCCGGCGGCGGTCAACGCGGCGGTGAGCGCCGCCCGGGTGCCGTCGCGGCCACCGGAGGAGGTGACGGTGACCGGTTCGCGTACGGCGCCGCCGCAGGCGCCCCGCAGCACGGTGACGGCGGCGGTGGCCAGCGCGTCGGCCGCCGCGCGGTGCGCCGGGGCGTTGAGCGTGGACATCTGCGCGGCCGGGGTCTCCGCGAGCCGGAACTTCATGGTCAGCACCCGGGTGACCGCCTCGACGAGCCGGGCGCGTGGCAGTGAACCGCCGCGCAGCGCGGCGAGCAGCCCGTCGTACGCCTGGCCGACGTTCGGGGTCATCAGGATGAGGTCGTTGCCGGCGTTCAGCGCACGGACGGCCGCCTCACCGGGAGCCCAGCGCTTCGCGGGCGGCATGTTCATCCCGTCGGTGATCACCACGCCCTTGAAACCGAGCTGACCCCGCAGGACGTCGGTGAGCAGCTTGTGCGAGAACGTCGCCGGGGTCCCCGGGTCGATCGCGCGGGCGTCCAGGTGACCGGACATCACCGCCATCGCTCCGGCGTCCATCCCGGCGGTGAACGGCGGCCACGCGCCGCTCTGCAACGCCTCGGCGGACTGGGTGAGCACCGGCAGGTCCTGGTGGGAGTCGTCGGCGCTGTGGCCGTGCCCCGGGAAGTGCTTCAGGGTGGCCGCGACCCCGGCCGCCTGGAGACCACGGACGGCACCGCCCACCTGCACCGCGGCCTGCTTCGGGTCCGAGCCGTACGACCGGGACCCGATCACGGTGCTGCGGGTGGCCAGCACGTCGGCCACCGGGGCGAAGTCGACGTTGATCCCCATCGCCGCCAGCTCGGCGCCGGCGGCGCGCCAGGCGGCCTCGGTCAGCTTCGGGTCGCCGGCCGCGCCCGCCGCGAGGGCGCTGGGCAGCACGGTGACGCCGTCGGTCACGCGGGTGACGACGCCGTACTCCTGGTCGGTGCCGATCAGGAGCGGCGCGGGGCCGGCGGCGAGCCGACCGGCGGCGGTACGCAGCCCGGTGGTGAGCTCGTGCACCTGCTTCGGGTTGTCGACGTTCGTGGTCTCCTGGTTGCCCTTGGTCGGGTCGTCGGCGCTGAAGCCGACCAGGATCAGGCCACCGAGCCGGTACTTGCTGATCATGTCGGCGGGGGTGTCGACCCCGGCCAGCGCCTGGTTGCCGGCGGCCGACCCGGCCGAGACCCTGGTGGCGGAGTCGCCGTAGGCGTACGGCATCAGCACCTGACCGACCAGGTCCTCGTCGGACAGGGTGGCGACCAGCGCGGCGGCCCGGGCGGCGGGGTCGTCGGCCGGCGGCGCGGCGGGTGTGCTCGGGGCGGCGGATGTGCCGGCCGGGCTGGGTGTCGGCGTGGGGCGCTCGGGGTCGCTTGAGCAGCCGGAGACGAGCAGGGCGGTCAGGGCGGCGACTGCGACGGTGGCGCGCCACGGGCGATTCGACACGCCGCCCATCCCACCAGCTTCCCCCTTATCGGGGCAACTTGACCTTACCGGCCGCACCACCCCGGGGGCGTACGGCCAGCGGACCGACGTCGGGTCAGCCGACCCGGGTGAGCAAGGTCACCGGGGCGCCGTCGCCGGCGTACCGGTAGGGCTCCAGGTCGTCGTCCCAGGCGGTGCCGAGCGCCTTGTCGAGGGCGTGCGCCAGCGCCTCCGGGGCCCGGGAGGCGACCATCAGCGCCCGTAGCCGGTCCTCGCCGAGCTGGATGTCGCCGGCCACGCCGACGGTGGCCCGGAACAGGCCACGGGCCGGCACGTACATGAAGCGTTCACCGTCGACGCCGGCGCTCGGCTCCTCGGTGACCTCGAAACGGATCATGGGCCACTGCCGTAGGGCAGCAGCCAGCTCGGCGCCCGTTCCCGGACGGCCGGTCCACCCGCACTCGGCCCGGCGTGCGCCGGGGTCGACGGGCTGAGCCGTCCACTGCAGGTTGACCGGCGCGGCTAGGACGCGCGCGATCGCCCACTCGACGTGTGAGCACACGGCGAGCGGGGTCGAGTGGACGTATACGACGCCACGCGTTGGCACGGTGACCTCCCGGAGAGCGAGGTGCGTCTTCCCCTACGACCTCGTCCACCCAGGTGGTTCCTGCAACACATGATGACTCCTGTGGCGCATGGTGCGCCAGGGAATCGGAAAAATCGCCGGGTGGAATAGCCGGACGGGTGGTCGCCGTTGCCTCTCAGGACACCGCGACGACCAGCGTGATGTCGTGGTCATGTACAGTTCCACCGGCGGCTTATGCCGCGTTACACCCTCGCGAGCCGAGTCAAGTGCGGCCCGCACACAGCCCCCGGACGTCCAGTCCTCCCGTACGTCTTGCAAGGAGTACCTCCGTGGCGAGCAACACCTCTAAGACCGCGCGCGCGTCCGTCCGGGCCGGCCAGGCTGGCCAGGGTGGCGCCCTCAGCGTGCTGGGCGAGTTCAAGTACCTCATCCCGCTCAACGGCGGCAAGCACGCCTACGTGCGGAACCTGACCAACGGCAAGACCGCGCACCTGCGCACGGACTCCGACGCCTTCGTCGAGGAGATCCGCGTGCTGGCCGCCGCCGGCCACGCCGCCAAGATCCGTGCGGAGATCAACAACCTGGCTGCCACCCACCCGGGTGACGGCTGGGAGGCCACCGAGAAGCGCCTGGTCGCGGCCGGCGTCTTCGAGGGCTGAGCTCTCCCCCACCGCAACACGTAAAGCGCCCGCCGGGAGTCCCGGCGGGCGCTTTCGCGTCGGGGCGGGATCAGCTCGGATCGAGCAGAGCGACCTCGCCGGTGGCCAGGTCGTAGAGGCCACCGACCACGGCCACCCTTCCGGCAGCGATCGGCCCGGCCAGCAGGTCGTCAGCGCGCAGCGTGCCCACCGTTCGCCGGACGTGCCGGCGGATCGCCAGCGGATGCACCGCCGGGTCGTCGATCCCCACCTCGGTCACCGCCGGGGCGATCTCGTCCACCAGATGCGCCAACGACCCCCCGGGACGTTGCCCGCTGCGCAGCGCGTCCACCGCCGCGCCCACCGCACCGCACCGCTCGTGGCCGAGGACCATCACCAGCGGTACGCCGAGCTGGCCGACCACGTACTCGATCGAGCCGCACACCGCGCGGTCGAGGACATGCCCACCGGTACGGATCACGCAGATCGCGCCGAAGGTCTGGTCGAAGATCGCCTCCAGCGGCACCCGGGAGTCGATGCAGCCGAGCACCACCGCGTACGGCTGCTGGTCCCCGGAGGCGGCGGCAGCAGCCGTGACGTCGTGTCCGTGGATCGGCTGGCCGCTGACGAACCGCCGGTTGCCGGCGAGCAGGTCGGCCAGCGCGGCGCGGGGCGTACCCCCGGCCTGCCGCCCCTGCCCCGCCGCCCCGCCCATGGACGCCCCCGACGACCCCATGCCGTTCAGCTTGGTCCCCCGCCGACGGCCACGGGCGCGGTCGGGAATGTTAGCCCCGGCGCGATTGACGTGGTCTGATGGCGGGTAGCCGGTGTTACCGCCGGGTATCCCGGTGCTGGTGATACTGGGTGGCCCTGGGAGGCGGCGATGCCGGAGCGGTTCGAGGTGGGTCTGCCGGACGGCGTGCGGCTCAACGTCGAGGTGACGGGGCCGACGGACGCCCCGGTGACCGCCATCCTGCTGCACGGTTGGACGCTGGACGGGCGCGCCTGGCACCGACAGGTCGACGCGCTCACCGCGGCGCCGCTCGGTGGGGCGGTGCGGGTGGTCACCTACGACGCGCGGGGGCACGGCCGCTCCAGCTGCATGGCGCTGCCCACGGCCACCCTGGCCCAGCTGGGTGATGACCTGGCCGCGGTGATCGACGCGGTGGCGCCGCCCGGGCCGGTGGTCCTGGTCGGGCACTCGATGGGCGGCATGACGATCATGGAGTACGCCCACCGCCACCCCGCGCACTTCGCCGCCCGTACGGCTGGGCTGGTCTTCGTCTCGACCACCGCCGAGGGGCACACGCACACCGTCTACGGGCTTTCGCCGCGGATCGCCCGGTTGATCCGGCTGGCCGAGACGACCGGAGCCGGAGTCCTCGCCCGGTGCGGCTCGTGGCGGGCGCCCCGGGCCCTGCTGAACGCGCTGCAACCGAGCATCCGGTGGATGCTCTTCGGCGACCGCTGCGAGCCCTCCGACATCCGACTGGTGACCTCCGCGGTGGCTCGTGCCTCGCTGCGGTCGATCGGCGGGTTCCGCGCCTCCATCGGCACCCAGCACCGACTGGACACCCTCGCCGCGTTGGCCCATCTGCCGGCCGCCGCCCTGGTCGGCGACCGGGACCGGCTCACCCCACCGCCCTGCGCCGAGTCGATCGCGGCGGCGCTGCCGGCCACCGAGCTGACCGTCTGCCCGGGTGCCGGGCACATGCTCATGATGGAGCGCCCGGACGAGGTCAACGCCGCCCTCACCGGCGTTCTGCGCCGGGTGCTCGCCGAACCGCAGCGCGGGGTGACGCCCGCCGGGACGGGCGTCTGAGCGCGTTCCCGCACCTCGGGCGCGGCGGGCCGGGCCGGGGGCCGTACCCTTCTGCGGTTGGCTTGCGCGGTTTCCGCCGCCTGCCGGCGACCTTCGAAGGAGCGTGCGTTGACCGACCAGACCGGCCTGGAGCAGGAGATCGCCGTCGAGCAACGCCACCTCGACCGGGTGTACGCGCGACTCGCCGAACTGCGGCAGTCGGCGGTCCGCGCCGAGCGCGACGGCTACCGGATGGCCCGGGTGGGCACGCACGGGGCGCTGGTCGAGCGCGACGCGATGGTCTTCCACGCGGCGCAGCGGCGACACACCCTGGACGCCGAGCACGAGGGGCTGGTCTTCGGCCGGCTGGACCTGCGCGACCGTCAGGTGCTGCACGTCGGGCGCCTCGGCATCCGCGACGAGGACGCCCGCACGCTGGTCGTCGACTGGCGGGCACCGGCCGCCGCCGCCTTCTACCAGGCCACCCCGGCCCAGCCGCTGGACGTGGTGCGCCGCCGCACGATCCAGTCCCGCGCCGAGCGGGTCACCCGCATCGAGGACGACCTGCTCGACCCGAACGCCGCCCCGGAGGGGATGACGGTCGTCGGCGACGGCGCGCTGCTGGCCACCCTGTCGAAGGCCACCGGCCGGGGCATGCGGGACATCGTGGCGACCATCCAGCGCGAACAGGACGAGGCGATCCGCTCCCCCGGCTCCGGGGTCACGATCGTCGCGGGCGGCCCCGGCACCGGTAAGACCGCTGTCGCCCTGCACCGGGCCGCCTTCCTGCTCTACTCCGACCGCAGCCGGTACGCGGGCGGCGGCATCCTGGTGGTCGGCCCGTCGTCGGTCTTCGTGGAGTACATCGGCTCGGTGCTGCCGTCGCTGGGCGAGGACACCGCGACACTGCACTCGCTGGGCACCCTCTTCCCGGGCATGAGCGCCACCCGCACCGACCCGCCCGAGGTGGCGGCGGTGAAGGGCTCGCTGCGGATGCGTCGGGTGCTGGAGCGGGCTGCCCGCGACGCGGTGCCGGGCGGCCCGGGTGAGCTGCGGCTGCTCTACCGGGGCACGCTGCTGCGGCTGGACCGGACGGCACTGGACCGGATCCGGGACCGGGCGCTGCAACGGGGCGCCCGCCGCAACGAGGTGCGCCGGGCCGGCTTCGACGGGGTGTTCGCCGCGCTCTGGGCCCAGGCCCGTGAGGTGGGCATTCGACTGCCGGACCAGCGGACCTTCGAGGCGGAAATCGCCGAGCGGTCGGAGTTCCGCGAGTTCCTCAAGGCGTGGTGGCCCCGACTGCACCCTCGACACGTCCTCGGCTGGCTGGCGCAGCCGGACCGGCTGCGCCGGTACGCCGGGGGGATCCTCTCCACGGCGGAGATCCAGCTGCTCAGCGCCGCGTACCGGCACCTGGACTCGACCGGCCTGACCATCGCCGACATCGCGCTGCTGGACGAGTTGGACTCCCTGCTCGGCAAGCCGGCGCAGTCGGCCAAGGCCCGGCGCGACCCGTTCCAGCTGGCTGGCGGCGTACGCGAGTTGAGCACCCTCGGCGAGCGGCAACGGGCCGCCCGAGCGGCGGCCCGCGAGCGCCCGGAGGACTACCGGGACTACGCGCACGTGGTCGTGGACGAGGCGCAGGACGTCTCACCGATGCAGTGGCGGATGGTCGGTCGACGTGGCCGTCTGGCCTCCTGGACGGTGGTCGGCGACCCCGCCCAGACCGCGTGGACCGGCGACCCCGACGAGCTGGACCGGGCCCGGGACCAGGCGCTGGGTCGGCGCAAGCGGCACGATTTCACGCTCACCACCAACTACCGCAACTCCTCGGAGATCTTCGCGGTGGCGGCTGCGGAGATCCGCCGGCTCTACCCTGACCTGCCGCTGCCGACCGCCGTCCGCTCCACCGGGGTCGACCCGGTCGAGCTGGTGGTGCCCCCGACCGGGTTGGAGACCGCGACGGTGGAGGCGGCCGCAGGCCTGCTGGCCGAGGTGGAGGGCACCGTCGGCGTGATCACGCCGGTCCCCCGCCGCGACGAGGTCGCCGGCTGGGTCGCCGCACTCGGCGCGCCGAGGCTCCAGGTGGTCACCAGCCTGGAGGCAAAGGGCATGGAGTACGACGGGGTCGTGCTGGTCGCCCCGAGCGAGATCCGGGCGGATCCGGGTGCCGGGGTGCGCACCCTGTACGTGGCACTCTCCCGGGCCACGCAGCGCCTCACCACCATCGACCCGACGGGCTGATCCGTGCTGGCGAGCCGCCGGCGAGAGTTGCCGCCCCTACACTTGCATACATAGCGATGTGAACATACATTTGACCGGGTCCCGGCTGGCGGCGGAGGGTGGTTCTCGTGGGCGCAGGTCATGACCACCACCACGGGTCCGTCGCCAATGCCGCACACCAGCACCGGGGCCGCCTCTGGGCGGCATTCGGGCTGCTCGCCACCCTGATGGTGGTCGAGGCGGTGGCCGCCCTGCACACCGGCTCGCTCGCCCTGCTCTCCGACGCCGGGCACATGTTCACCGACGTGCTCGGCATCGGGATGGCGCTCGCCGCGATCACCGCGACCCGGCGGGCCACCGGCGACCCGCAGCGCACCTTCGGGCTCTACCGACTCGAGGTGCTCGCCGCGCTGGCCAACGCCGTCCTGCTCTCCGGCGTCGCGATCTACGTGGTGATCGAGTCGATCCGCCGCTTCGGCGACCCGCACGAGGTCATCGCCGGCCCGATGCTCGCGGTGGCCGTGCTCGGCCTGCTCGCCAACATCGCCGCCTTCGCCCTGCTCCGCGCCGGAGCCAAGGAGAGCATCAACCTCCAGGGCGCCTACCTGGAGGTGCTCGGCGACCTGCTCGGCTCGGTCGGCGTGATCGGCGCCGCACTGCTCATCACCGTCACCGACTGGTGGTGGGCCGACCCGCTGGTCGCCGTCGCCATCGGCGTGTTCATCCTCCCGCGCACCTGGCGGCTGGCGCGCGCCGCCGTCCGCATCCTGGTGCAGGCCGCCCCGGAGCACCTCCAGGTGACCGCCGTGCACGACCGGCTGGCCGCGGTCCCCGGTGTGGTCGAGGTGCACGACCTGCACGTCTGGACGCTCACCTCCGGCATGGACGTGGCCTCCGCACACCTGACCATGGCGCCCGGGGCGGAGGTCGGCGCGGTGCTCACCGCCGCGCGTACGGCCCTGCACGACGACTTCCGGATCGAGCACGCGACGTTGCAGATCGAGCCGGGTGCCGCCTCCGGAGCGTGTGGCTCGATCGAGTGGTGACAGCAGTTCCTCGTGACGACGCACGCACCGTCCGTCACATTCGCTGCAGCCGCCCCACCGGCACCGGTAGGCTCGGTCCCGACCTCCACCAGGCGGCGCCCTCCCGGCGCCGGTGGTGGTCGTCGCCTAATCGCCCGCGAGGGCGAACCGGGGAACCACGTACCTGGGGTGCATCCGCGTCAGCGGTAGGGATCTTCCGTCCCGAACCCGTCAGCTAACCCGGTCGGCGGCTGACGGAAGGACATGCACAGTGGCACCAGCACGACCACCCGCCGCCCGACTGGCGGCCCTGATCGTCGCGATGTTCGCCCTCGGCGTCGCGCTCCCGGCCGGCACCGCCTCGGCCGCTCCCCCGACCGGCCTGCGGGCCGCCGCACCCGACTCCGACGAGGAGGGCGGCACCCCCGCGCTGCGAGCCCAACTCGAGGCGGCCAGCAAGGGCTACCTGGACGCGAAGCGCGCCCTGGACGCCTCGGTGCAGCGGCAGCAGCAGCTCACCACCCAGCTGAAGACCATCGAGGTCGAGCTCAACCAACGCAGCGGCAAGGTCGGCGAGATCGCCGGCGTCGCGTACCGCACCGGCCGGCTCAGCGCGGTGTCGGCGCTGCTCAACAGCGACAGCCCGGAAGGCTTCATGGACCGGGCCGCCGCACTGGACGCGGTGGCCGCCAACGAGGACCGGGTGCTGCGCGACCTGCTCAGCAGCAAGGACCAGGCCAACCGCACCCAGGTCGCCCTGAACGGTGAGATCAACGAGCAGCGCAAGCAGGTCGCGGTGATGGCCAAGCGCAAGGAGCAGGCCGAACGGGCCCTGACCGTGGCCACCACCCCCAAGCCGCAGGCCGCCGCCGACACCGGCTCCAACCGGGGCACCTCCGCCGCCAACGCGAAGGCCGCGCCGCGCAACTCCGACGGCTCCTGGCCGTCGGAGACGTGCAGCGTCAACGACCCCACGCCGGCCAACGGCTGCATCACCCCGCGCACCCTGCACGCCCTCAACCAGGCAAAGGCCGCCGGCTTCACCCGGTACGTCTCCTGCCACCGCCCCAGCGGCTCCGGCGAACACCCGAAGGGCCGGGCCTGCGACTTCGCGGCCCAGACGGGCGGCTTCGGCGGGAACGCCACCGGCGGCGACAAGACCTACGGCAACAACCTGGCGGCGTACTTCATCCGCAACGCCGACCGGCTCGCCGTGCTGTACGTGATCTGGTACCGACAGATCTGGCTGCCCAGCAGCGGGTGGAAGTCGTACAGCGGGGCGGGCGGCACCCCGTCCACCGACCACACCAACCACGTGCACCTGTCGGTCTACTGATCCGGCCGTTCCCCGAAGGGCGTGATGCCTGTGAGTCATCAAGATGACTCACAGGCATCACGTTCGTCCGGGCAGCGCTGTCCGACCGGGCTACGTCGCCGGGCGTACCCATGATGTCGTCGCTCGTCGGACGACCCGGCGGCGGTCGGCGGGCAGCATCGCGGTATGCCTCGGATCCCACCCACCGCCCGCAAGGGGCTGCTCACCCTGCACCTGGTCACCTCGCTGGGCTGGCTCGGCGCCGACCTGGTGCTGCTCACCCTCGGCATCGCCGTGCAGCGTGGCGCCGACCCGGCGGTGCTCTACCCGGTCGGCGCGCTGGTCGGCACCGTCCTGTTCGCGCCGCTGAGCGTCCTGGTCTGGCTCATCGGTGTCGCCAGCGCGCTGCTCACCCCCTGGGGCCTGCTGCGCTACCGGTGGGTGGTGGTCAAGCTCGTGCTCACCACGGTGATGGTCGGGCTGGTGCTGTTCCTGCTCACCCCGAATCTGCGGCACGCCGGGGCGTTGGGCGCCGCCCTGCCCGCACGGGATCGCGCCGACCTGGTGATCGCACCCGCGGTGTCGACCAGCCTGATGATCATCGCGACGGTGCTGTCCACGTACAAGCCGTGGGGACGGCGTCGCGCCGCCCAGCCCGCCCTGGCAGGCCACGCCCGCAACCGGTGACCCCGCTGCCGCGCCGTGCTCGGGTCAGGCTGGGGGCGGCGGGTCGCCGGTGCGGTCGAGGGCCGGGCCGAGGCGGGTGGCCAGGGCGAGGTGGGCGGCCCGGGCCTGACGGAACGCGTACCGGAACAGCGGGGTCGGCGCGGTCAGGGTGATCTCGACGTCGATCCGGGTCAGGCCGTCCGGCTCGGGGCGCAGCCGGGTGTGGTTACGCACGGTGGTGGCCGGCCACTGGCGGGCGACCATGACGATCTCGTCGTCCTCGCTGATCAGCACGTCCGCGTGGTAGGTGGTCCGGAAGCGCACTGGGCCGGCCGCCAGCCGGTCGTTGATCGTGTAGCTGGCCTGCGCACCGGGTCGCGGCGGCAGTCGGCGGACCCGGACGATCAACGGGTGCAGCTCACCCTGCCGGGTCAGGTCGCTGAGCACCGCCGCCGCCTCGGCCGGCGAACACCGGGCCTGCACGGTGTAGCTGAAGGTGTCGCTGCTGAGCACACCGTCTCCCGCCGTCGATGGTCGCACGATCGTCCCGTACCGATGTCTGGCTGGCAACGTCCGACGGCCGACCCGGCCCGGCCCGATGACAGGCCGAGTCACCGTTCGGCGCATTAAGGTCGTTTAGTGAGGAATCACCCGACCGTGCTGGAGGGCGGACATCATGAACGGCGACGATCCGGTGAGCGGGCACGTGATGGTCTTCGCGCCCACTCCACAGCTGACGGTGACCGTTGACCAGCCGAACGACCACCCCGAGCTGCACCTGCACCCCGGCGGGCAGGGCGTCTGGCAGGCCCGGATGGTGATGTCGCTCGGTGTCGAGGTGGTGCTCTGCGCCGCCCTCGGCGGCGAGATCGGCCAGGTGCTGGAGCCGCTGCTGGTCAGCGAGGGCGTCGAGCTCAAGGCGGTGGCCCGTGATTCCGGCAGCGGCGGGTACGTGCACGACCGCCGGGACGGCTCCCGGCAGGAGATCGCCGACGTGCCCGGTCAGCCACTGAGCCGACACGAACTCGACGAGCTGTACAACCTGGCCCTCGGCGAGGGCCTTTCGGCTGCGGTGAGCATCCTCAGCGGGCCGAACGAGCCGTGGCTCGTCCCTGCCGACCTGTACCGACGCTTCGCCGCCGACCTCAGCGCCAACGGCGGTCGGGTGGTGGTCGACCTCTCCGGCGATCACCTCGGCTCGGCGCTGGAGGGCGGCGTCTTCTTCCTCAAGGTGAGCCACGAGGAGCTGATTCGCGACGGTCGCGCCCGCAGCGACGACATCGTGGAACTGACCCGGGCCATGTACGAGCTGCACGCGGCCGGCGCCGAGACGGTGGTGGTGAGCCGGGCCGACCAGCCGGCGCTCGCGCTCGTCGACGGGGAGCTGTTCGAGGTCGAGATGCCCCGGTTGGAGGCCGCCGACCCGCGCGGCGCGGGCGACTCGATGACCGCCGGGGTGGCAGCCGTCGTGGCCAGCGGCGGGGACATCCGGACCGCCATCCGGACCGGGGCCGCGGCCGGCGCGCTGAACGTCACCCGGCACGGCCTGGGCACCGGACGACTGGACTCGATCACCGGCCTGGTGGACCGGGTCCGACTGGTGCCGGCGGACAACCGACAGCAGGAGCGGACCACCCCGGACGAGCTGGCCGAGCGGGTGGTCGACCGATGACCCTGCGGGTGCTGATCACGAACGACGACGGGATCGCCGCTCCGGGCATCCAGGCACTGGCCTGGGCTGCCCGGCAGCGGGGCCTGGACGTGGTGGTCGCCGCACCGCTGGAGGAGGCGAGCGGCACCAGCGCCGCGATGAGCGCCATGGAACGGGACGGACGGGTCGTCGTGAACGACCACCCGCTGCCCGACCTGGAGGGCGTGCCGGCATACGGAGTCGGCGGCTCACCCGGCTTCATCACGCTGATCGCCCTGCACGGCGCGTTCGGCCCGCCGCCATCGGTGGTGCTCTCCGGCATCAACCGTGGCGCCAACGCCGGCCGGGCCGTACTGCACTCCGGGACGGTGGGGGCGGCGTTCACCGCCGCCACCAACGGGTGCCGGGCGATGGCGGTCTCCCTCGACGTGCTCTCCGCGGGCGAGGCGACGGCGGCGAGCGGTGGCGCGGCGGTGGACGCGGCCGCCCGGGTACGCGACGCCGAACGGCACTGGAGCACCGCTGCGCGGGTCGCACTGGACCTGCTCCCCCGGTTGACGTCCGCGCCGATGGAGAGCGTGCTCAACGTGAACGCCCCGGACCTGCCGCACGGACGACTGCGCGGGGTGCGGCGAGGCACGCTGGCCAGCTTCGGTCAGGTGCAGATGACGGTGGCCGAATCCGGCCACGGCTTCGTCCGCACGTCGCTGGAGGAGCCGGGGCAGGCCGCGCAGCCGGGCACCGACGTGGCGTTGCTGGCCGCCGGGTACGCCTCGGTGACGGCCATCCGGGCGGTCACCGAAGCAACCGACATCGACCTGACCGGGCTGGACGAGCAGCCGTGACCGGAATGCCCGGTGTGCTCAGGCGCCGGGCAGCACTTCGGGGGTGGCGGCACCGGCGAAGTAGGGCTCCGGGGCGCCGAACAGGCCGAGCAGACCGGTCACCCAGAGCTGTCGGTGCACGAACCGGCTCGGCTGCGTGACCACCAGCTTGACGTCGCTGACCTCGGCCGTCTGGAAGCCGGCGACCATGGCGCTGATGCCGACGGAGTCGATGAAGGTGACCAGCCTCATGTTCAGCTCGATGCGGATCGGGCGGCCCTTGGCCAGCACCTCCGCGATCGCCTCGCGCACCTCGTACGCGGTGTCCACGTCGATCTCGCCCCGCGGGGCGATCTCCACGACACCACCGGACAGAACCGACTTCACGATCGACAGGCTCACGCGAGCACCTCCACCCGCCCGTCCCCCGGGCGCCTCATCAGTACGCGGGCCGCGACCGAGAGTATTCCTCCGACGGCCTCGGTCGCCACCCCTCGGGATGAGTAATTCGCGGATCCGGACCCACAAAGCCGCCCATATCCGTACTTTTCAGTATCTGATTACTCAACACTTTTCGTTATCTGACCCTCGGCGATCAGTCGGGACCGACGCGCCGCGGACAAGGGTAGCCGCCCGGACCCGACAGACCCGCCAACCGGCCCACCACGTACGCCGGCCCCGCGTGCCACCGGCGTGTCGCCGCGAACGCCCGCCCTGATCGGCGCGCGTGGTTGCCGACCCGCCCTAGCATCGGGCCGGGACACCCACCGTGACGGAGAGGACCTTCGATGATCAAGCGACTTGCGGGGCTGGCTGGCGTCGGCGTCTTGCTCGCCCTCGTACTGGCCTGCGGTTTCGGCGGTGGAGGCGACGATGACGACGATGACGACGACTTCGCCCGGGGCGTCGCCGTGACAGTGGTGCGCTGAGTTCCGGCGAGCCAGGGCCGGCCGGGTTTGCGCTCGGGCGGCCCTGGGCACTGCGGGGTAGGCGAACCGTGACGCGCTGAACAGACGCCGAAGTCCGAAGTGGCCGGCGGCTTCGGCACCCGAGGAGGTAACCACGATGTTCGGAACCAACCTGCTGGACCGCCGCAGCAAGCCGGAGCGGATCGCGGACCAGGCCTGGGAACACCTGCTCTCGGCAGTGAGTTCCGCCGGAGACAGTGTGCGGGACACCGCCCGGTCGGCCCGTCGCAACAGCGGCGGCCTTGCCGATGGCGCGGGTGACCTGGTGGGCTCCGCCGCCGAGGAGGCACGTCGGCGTGCCTCGCTGGCCTTCGACGCGCTCGCCGGCCGCCAGCCGGCACTGCCCTGGACGCTACTGATCGGTGCCGCGCTCGTCGGCGCGGCGGTCGGCTGGGCCGTCGGGTCCGCCGCGCGGGCCGCCGGCAGCCACGACGACCGCGCCGTCGACGACGTGGAGTTCGTCGACGTCGACCGCCCCAACTCCCCCGCGGTCTGATCAACCGCTCTCCCCGCACCACCACGGGCCCCACTCGACCAAGGTCGAGCGGGGCCCAAGCCATAACCCCAACCCCTACCGCGTCGATCATGGAGTTGTGGTGGTGGACAAAGGTAGCGAGAAGCAGCACTTCGCCCACCACAAGTCCATGATCGACGCCGACGGGCAGGGGCCGGGGCAGGGCGGGGCAGGGCGGGGCAGGGGCAGAGCAGGGGCCGGTCCGCCGGGTGCCGGACCCCTCAGGCTGCCCGGCGGACCGGTGCTCGGGTGGTGGGGCGCATGGAGGCTGCTGGGTGGGTGCTGTTCCTCTCGGACGGAGCCCCGGGGGACGGGGTCGACCGGACGGAAACGCCGTGGCCCGGGGGACGGGCACAGCGACGGGGACGGGAGAGCTGCCCTGGCTCCACCACCCGACGCGAACGGCTCCCGCAATCGAGGAACGCCATTACCGTAACCGAAGCCGGCTCGCTTTGGAAGCGCTCCCATGGCAGAAATCCGGCCGTCCAGAACAGCCACCGCGGGGCCGTCACCCCTTCCGGGCGAGGATGGTTCACCCGGAGCAGCCGCAGGATCGGACGACGGCGGACCTCCCGGCCGCGACCGCCGCCCGGTCCGCCGACAGAGCACGGGAGGAGGGGCAGATGGCCATCGCGGAGATCAGCCGAACCGACCAGGACATCCAGTCCGCCGTACTCGACGAGCTGACCTGGGAACCGCGGGTGCAGCCGCACGAGATCGGCGTGACCGTCGCCGAGGGCGTCGTCACGTTGACCGGACGGGTGGACAGCTACGCCAAGAAGTGGGCCGCCGAACGATCCGCACACCGGGTCGCCCGGGTCCGGGCGGTCGCCAACGACGTGGCCGTGCAACTGGACAGCGGGTCCGAGCGCGCCGATCCCGACCTGGCCGCCGCCGCCAGCCACGCGCTGGAATGGGACGCCTTCGTGCCCATCGAGAAGCTCCAGGTCACCGTCTCGGCAGGCTGGGTGACGCTGCACGGCGACGTCGAGTGGGAGTACCAGCGCCGGGCCTCCGAACGGGCGGTCAGCCGGCTGACCGGCGTACGCGGGGTGAGCAACGGCATCACCGTCAGACCGGCCGCCCCACCCGACGGCCGGGATCTGGCCGAGCGGATCGTCGACGCCCTCGCCCGGGCTGGCGCGACCGAGGCCGAACGGATCAGCGTCCGGGTGCACGGCGACACGGCGGTGCTCGCCGGTCTTGTGCACTCGATGCCCGAGCGGGCCGAGGTGGAGCAGGTGGCCTGGTCCGCGCCGGGCATCCGCGAGGTGCAGAACCACATCGCGGTCGCCCCGGTGCTGCGCTGAACGGACGCGGGCGCCCGCTCGGCGGGCGCTGAGCGGACGTGGAACCACCCGGGGTGGGTGAGTCCGTCTCACCCGTCCCGGGAGCAGGCTGGGGGCATGAGTGATCCGAACGGGCTGATCCAGCCGGGCCGTCCCGCGCCCGGTTTCACCCTGCCGGCCACCCCGGACGGGGGCCTCGTCGGCCCTGAGCAGTTCCGTGGCCGGCCGGTCGTGCTCGCCTTCTACCCCGCTGACTGGAGCCCGGTCTGCGGTGACCAGATGTCCCTCTACCAGTCGGCGGCGCCTGTCTTCGCCCAGTACCGGGCAGCGGTGCTCGGCATCTCGGTGGACAGCATCTGGTCGCACCGGGCGTTCGCCGAGAGCCGGGGCATCGAGTTCCCGCTGCTGGCCGACTTCGAGCCCAAGGGCGAGGTGGCCCGCCGCTACGGCGCGTACATGTCGAACGGCGAGGCGGCCCGCGCGCTCGTGGTGCTGGACCCGGCGGGAAAGGTGACCTGGAGCTACCTCTCCCCACCCGACGTCAACCCGGGCGCGGACGGCATCTTCGACGCGCTGGACCAACTCGCCGCCGATCGGAAGGTGATGGCCGGATGACCACGCCACTTCAGGTCACCGCCCGGCTTCGGGACCCGGTGACGACCGATGACCACATCCGGGGCCCGGCCGACGCGTCGGTGACCATCGTCGAGTACGGCGACTTCCAGTGTCAGTTCTGCGGTGCCGCGTACCCGAACCTGCACGAGTTGCTGCGGCAGCGGGCCGACACCGTGCGGTTGGTCTACCGGTACTTCCCGATCGCCAACATGCACCCGTACGCGGAACGCGCCGCCGAGACGGCCGAGGCCGCCGGGGTCCGGGGCCGGTTCTGGGAGATGCATGACTGGCTCTACGAGCACCAGGACCAACTCGACCCGGTGCACCTCTCGCTCGGTGTCGAGCAGGTCGGGTTGCCGCCGGACGAGTTGAACGCCGAGGTGGAGGGCCGCAATCACGCTGACCGGGTGCGCCGGGACTTCGTCGGCGGCATCCGCAGCGGGGTGAACGGCACCCCCACCCTGTTCGTCAACGGCGTTCGGCACGACGGTGGTTACGACCTGCCCGACCTGCTGGCGGCCGTGGACGCCGCCGGCAACGCCTGACCGCCGACCCGCTGACAACCACCGACCCGCTCAGATCAGCCGCAACTCGCGCGCCCGCCGGACCGCCTCGCGTCGGCGGGTCGCGTCGAGTTTGCGGTAGATGTTGCGGACGTGGGTCTTCACCGTGTTGACCGAGAGCGACAGTTCGCTGGCGATCTCCACGTTGGACAGGATGCTCTGCAGGTAGCGCAGGATGGTCAGCTCCCGCTCGGTGAGCGGCTCGTCGAGCGTGTCCCTGGGCTCGACGGCGGGCCGGGCGGTGCTTCGGCCGGCTCCCCGCACCAGGTCACTGACCAGCGCGAAGTGCGCGGTGCCGGCGTCCAGGTGGGCGGCCAGCAGGTCCCGCACGGGTGGTTCGGCGCGGGTGAAGGCGCGCCGGCAGCCCTGCGGCCCGGCCAGGTCCAGCACCTGCTCCAGGATCCGGCCCGCCCGCCGCCCGTCGCCGGCCCGCTCGGCCAGCAGGGCGTCCAGCAGCCCCGCGTCCAGTCGTACCGGCAGGGGCCAGGCCGTGGCCGCCGGTGACTGCCAGCCCGGCAGGGCACGCCCGGCGGCAGCGGCGTCACCGGCCAGCAGCTCCACCTTCGCCGCCGTGACCGCGAGAACCGGGTCGGTCCCGCCGTCGGCGGCGCCGACCAACAGGTCGCGGGCGGCGTCCAGGTCACCCCGCTCGGCGCGCAGTTCGGCCTCGGCTGCTCGCAGCAGGCCGGCCAGCTCGGTCGCGGACGGCCGGTCGGCCAGCGCCTCCCGGGCCCGGACGAGCAGTCGTTGCCCGGCTGCCGGGTCCCCGGAGTCGCGGTGCAGCTTCGCCCGGCACAGCGCGGCCACCGTCGCCGCGACCGGTTCGTCGGCAGCGGCGGCCGGCCAGTCGTCGCCCGCATCCGCCTCGGGGCCGTCGACCCAGCCACCGACGACGCCGAGGGCCGGGCCGGCGAGAGCGAGGTTCGCAGCGGCCTCCTCGGGCTGGTCGCGGAGCTGCGCCACCAGGGCCAACGCCAGGTACGCGTAGGCGCAGTCGAGCCGACAGGACCAGCCCCGACAGGGTGGCATGCCCAGCGCGTCCCGCGCCGCCTGCTCGGCCGCCCGCAGCTCGCCGCGCACCGCGAGCAACAGTGCGGCGCGGCTGGCGCCGACCAACTCGGTACGCGGCCGGCCGGCCTCGCGCGCCGCCGCCCGGGCCCGGACGAACCGGGCGGCCGGGAGTGCGCCGTCGGCCAACTCGACCAGCCCGAGGGCGGTGCCGGTGAACGCTCTCAGGTCCGCGTCGTCGGCCGCGCCTCCCCCACCGGCCGTCGGGGCGGAGCTGGCCGCTCCGGTCGGCGCGGAGTCCGGCACCCGGGTCGGCGTGGCGTCCGCCGGGCGGGTCCGCAGCAGTCGGGCGGCGGCGGCCCGGACCTCCGCCGGGTCGTCGCCGAGGCGTGCCACGCTCACTTCCAGCGCGGTGACCAGGCGTAGGAACCGGTCCCGGCGTGGCACGGGCAGGCCGGCGGCATGGTCGGCTGCCGTGCGCAGGTGGCTGCTGGCGGCCGGCAGATCACCGGCGTACGCGCGCTCGGCGGCGCAGGCCAAGGCCACCTCCGGGTCGGCGCGGATCACCTCCGCTGGCGGGGTCACGGGGGCAGGGGCGTGCACGGGGTCCCGGTCGTACCGGGTCAGTTCCGGCCAGTGCGCGACGAACAGGTCGCCGGCCAGGTCCCACCGGCCGGCGGCCAACGCGTGCCGCAGACCGTCGGCCGGCCGCCCGTCGCCCGCGTACCAGTCGGCGGCCCGTGCGTGCAGGTCACGCAGTTCGTCGGCGGGCAACCGGGCCAGGTCGGCGCGGAGCAGGTCGGCGAGCAGGGGCTCGCAGCGGTACCAGGGTGGGCGGGTGTCCTCGCGGTGCAGCAGGCCGCCGGTCCCGGCCAGGGCGGCCAGCGCCGGCCCGGCGTCGGCGCGACCGGTCAGTGCCTCGGCCAGGTCGGCGCAGACGGTGTCGACAATGGCGGTGTGGCGCAGCAGGTCCTCCTCGGCCGGGTCGAGTGTGGCGAGCACCTCCTCGTGCAGGTAGCCGGCGATCTCCGGCTGGTCACCGCCGAACTGCCCCACCCAGCGCTCCGGGTCGGGCTGCCCGCGCACCGCCAGCGCGGCGATGCGCAGCGCGGCCGGCCAGCCCCCGGTCCGGTCCCGCAGCCGGTGCACGGCTGCCGCCGGCAGCGCGGCGGCGTGCGCGGTGAGCAGGTCGGCCACCTCGTCGTCGGTGAACGCCAGCTCGTCCGGGCCGATCTCGGTCAGCTCGCCGGCGAGGCGTAGCCGGTGCAGGGGCAGGTGCAACCCGGCCCGCGCGCCGATCACCAGGCGCAGCCGCTGCTCGGCATGTCGCAGCAGGAACTCCAGGCCGGTCAGCGCCGCCGGGTCGGCGACCCGGTGCAGGTCGTCCAGGACCAGCAGCACCGGCCGGTCCGCGGCGGCGAGCGTGGCGGCCAGCACCTCCAGCTGCTCGGGGCGCGGCGGCCGGTCCGGCAGCGGGCCGTCCTCCGCCGACCCGGTCGCCGACCGGAGCGCCGCCGCGAGGTACGACCAGAGCCGGTCGCCGTCGTCGCCGACCTCCACTGACACCCACGCCGGGACCGGGCGGGCCTCGGGCGGCACCGACAGGTCGCCGGAGTCGGGCACGACCGCGCCCGGCTCGACGTCGGGCGCGGCACCGTCCAGTCGTACCCAGGAGGCGAGCAGCGTGGTCTTGCCCCAGCCGGCGGGTGCAGCGACCAGGGTGACCGGCCCGGCACTGCCCTCGTCCAACCGGCGCAGCAGTCGGGGCCGGGCCACCACCGGCTCCGGCGGCACGGCCGGAGTCAGCCGGGACGCCAGCAGCGGTGCCTCCGCCGGAAGCCCCGGTGCCGTTTCGACCTGCGCTGCCGTGTCGACCCGTACGCGATTCTGCTGTTCCGGCACCCAGCCCCACCCCCACCACGCGCTCCGCCCCCGGTCGGCGAGCGGTTACCCGGCGGGGGCCGGTTCACCCCTTCCGGGCGAGCACGCTTCACCCGGCCGGGACCGACGATCGGGGGACGTGGACCGCGAGGACGGGTGGGACGAATGGGACGGCTGGCGCGGGCGGGACCCGCCCTCGGCAGCGCGGCGCTGACCGGGGCGGCGCGGTTGCTGCGCGTACCCCGGCGGCGCGGCCGGACCGGCGCGGACGGCGACCCTGGCGCGCCGGCCCGGTGGCAGGTGGTGACGGTCGACCGGCCGCCGGAGCAGGTGCTCCCCGATGGTCGCTGGCCCGAACCGCTGCGCCGCCTGGGCGGCGCGGTCGAGGTGCGGGTGCGGCCGGCACCCGGTGACCGGGGCACGGAGCTGGCGGCCCGGCCGCTGCCCGGCGGCACCCCGCCCCCCGGGCTGGCCGCGCACCTGGTCGGTGACGACCCGGGCCTGCTGGTGCGCCGCACCCTGCGCCAGGTCAAGCAACGGGTGGAGGCCGGCGAGGTGCTGCGCGCGGACCGGTCGGCGCTGGACCGCCGCGAGGTGCACGGGTGAGGGCGCTGTGCTGGGTCGCCGCCGACGAGGTGGCGGTACGCGAGGTGCCCGACCCGGAGCTGCGCAACGAGCGTGACGTGATCGTCCGGGTTCGCCGCAGCACCACCTGCGGCGGTGACCTGCCGCTGCTGGCCGGGTGGGATCCGCTGCTGCGGGCCGGTGACGTGCTCGGGGCCGAGTTCCTGGGTGAGGTGGTCGAGGTCGGGCCGGCCGTCCGCCGGCACCGCACCGGCGACCGCGTGGTCGTCGGCGCGAGCGTCGCCTGCGGCGGCTGCTGGTACTGCCGTCAGGGCCTGCACTCCTGCTGCGACAACAGCAGCGCCGACCTGGCGAGCGCCGACCCCGACCAGGGACGGGACGCCGGCGGTTTCGGCCGGCCTCGGGCGGCGGGCGGCTTCGCGGGCGGTCACGCCGAGTACGTGCGGGTGCCGTACGCCGACGTCGGCGCGTTTCCGGTGCCGGACGCTGTCGACGACGACCGGGCGTTGTTCGCCGCCGACGCGGCACCGGCCGGCTGGTCGGCGGCCCAGGTGGGTGCGGTGCGCCCCGGTGACGTGGTGGCGATCTGGGGCGCCGGGGCGGTGGGCCAGTTGACCGCCTGGGCGGCGGTGCGGCGCGGTGCCGCCCAGGTGCTGGTGGTGGACCGCTACGAGGAGCGGTTGCGGATGGCGGAGCGGCACTGTGGCGCGGAGCCGCTGGACTATCGCCGCACCGACGTCGCGGCGGAGCTGCGTGACCGCAGCGGCGGACGCGGGCCGGACGTGTGCGTGGTGGCGGTCGGCTGGTCGGCGGCCGGTCGCTTCGGTGGCCGCACCGCCGACCACCCGGACGCCCTACGCGAGGCCGTGTACGCCTGCCGCAAGAGCGGTGTGGTGGTGGTGCTCGGCGAGTCGGCTGGCTTTGTCGACGCGTTTCCGCTGGGCACGGTGACCGACCGGCGGCTCACGGTGCGCGGGGCCCGGCGGCCGGACCTGCGGGACGTGCCGATGCTGCTGGACCGGATGGCCCGCGACGAGCTGCGCACCGAGCAGCTGGCCACCCACCGGCTGCCGCTGGAGCAGGGCCCGCAGGGGTACGCGCTGTTCCGGGACCGGGCCGACGGCTGCGTACGGGCCGTGTTCACGCCGTGACGGCCTCTTTCGTGATCTGCCATCGGGCACCGCGAATGGCAGACTCTGGGGATGGCTGGGGAGCGAACGTACGACGTGGTGCTGTTCGGGGCGACCGGGTTCACCGGGGGCCTGACCGCCGAATATCTGGCCCGGCACGCGCCGCCCGGGCTGCGCTGGGCGCTGGCCGGGCGCGATCCGGGCCGCCTCGCCGCCGTCCGGGACCGGCTGGCCGCGATCGACCCGACGTTGACCGACCTGCCGCTTCTCACCGCCGACGTGACCGACGCGGCCTCGCTGCGCGCCGTCGCGGAGAGCGCCCGGGTGGTGGCCAGCACTGTCGGCCCGTACGTCCACCACGGGGAGCCGTTGGTGGCCGCCTGCGCCACGGCTGGCACCGACTATCTGGACATCACGGGTGAGCCGGAGTTCGTCGACCTGATGTATGTGCGCCACCACGCCGAGGCGGCTCGCACCGGCGCGCGGCTGGTGCACGCCTGCGGGTTCGACTCGATCCCGCACGACCTGGGCGTCTGGTTCACCGTCAAACAACTGCCCGCCGGCGTGCCGATCACCGTGGACGGTTACGTGCGCGCCGGTGGCCGCTTCTCCGCCGGCACCTACCATTCGGCGCTCACCGCGTTCTCCCGTACCGGGCAGGCCAGCCGGGCCGCCCGGGACCGCCGGGCGGTCGAGCCGCGCCCCACCGACCGCCGGGTGCGGGCGGTGCCCGGCCGGCTGGGCCGCTCGGCGGAGCTGGGCATCTGGACAGTGCCGTTGCCGACCATCGACCCGCAGGTGGTGCGCCGCTCGGCGGCGGCCCGCCCGGAGTACGGCCCGGACTTCCGTTACCGGCACTTCGCCGCCGTGAAGCGGCTGCCCACAGTGCTGGCCAGCGCGGTGGGGCTCGGCGTGGTGATCGGCCTGGTGAAGCTGCCACCCACCCGACGGTGGTTGCTCGGTCGGCTCGAGTCCGGGCAGGGGCCTACCGCCGAGCAACGGGCGGCGTCCTGGTTCCGGGTCCGGTTCGTGGGCACCGGTGGCGGGCAGCGGGTGGTCACCGAGGTGGCTGGCGGCGACCCCGGTTACGACGAGACGGCGAAGATGCTCGGCGAGTCGGCGCTGTGCCTGGCGCTCGACGAGCTGCCGCCGACCACCGGCCAGCTCACCCCGGTCGCCGCGATGGGTGACGCGCTGCTCGACCGGCTCGTCCGGGCCGGGCTCACCTTCCGGGTGCTCAAGCAGGACACGGCGGAGCACTCGGCTTGACCCTCGACCGGGTCGAGGGGGCAGGATGCCGAGCGTGAGCGACCTGCACAGCATCGGTGAGCTGGCGAGGGCCAGTGGCCTGACCGTCAGCGCACTGCGTTTCTACGACTCGGCGGGAGTGCTGGAACCGGCCCTGGTCGACCCGGTGACCGGCTACCGCTGGTACACCGACGAGCAGATCGCCCCGGCCCGGCTGGTGGCCGGGCTGCGCCGGATCGGCATGCCGGTGCCGGAGATCGCCGCCGCGGTCCGCGCCGAGCCGGCGGCGGTGCACCGTTTGCTCGACACGCACCTGCGTCGGTTGGTTGACGGCCTCGCCGACGCCCGTCGGGAGGTGACCCGGCTCCGGGCGCTGGTCGACCCGGCCCAGCCGAGCACCACCACGCTGCTGCTCTCCCCCGCCGACCTGGCCACCGCGCTCGACGCTGTGCGCTTCGCCGTCGGCGCGGACCCGGAGGTGCCGATGCTCTCCGGCGTTCTGCTCGACGTGGAGCCCGACGGTGTCCGGCTCGTCGCCACCGACCGGTACCGGCTCGCACTGGCCCGCTCCCGGGCCGACGTCGACGGTCCGCCCGTGCGGGTGTTCGTCCCCGTGGCCCTCGTCGATGAGCTCCGGCCGCTGCTCGACGCCGCCGACGCCTGGCCGGTGTCGTTGACAGTGGCGGGCGCGGACCTTCGGGTGCTGGTGGCCGACCGGGCGTTGACCGGCACCGCCCTGCCGTACGACTTCCCGGACTACCGCCGCTTGCTGCGCAAGGCCGTCGGCGAACGGCCCACCGCGCGTCGGATCACTGTCGACGTGGCCACGCTGCGCGCCGCGCTGGCCGACCCGGCGGCCCCCACCGTCGCCCGAGACCACGACGGCACGGCACGGGAGGTCACCGTGCTCGGCGTCGACGACCAGGGCGGGCTTCGGCTGCTCCCCGCCGCCGACGTGGACAGCGACGCGCTGCGGGTCGGGGTGGACGGTCGCTACCTGCTGGACGCGTTGAACGCGGCCGGCGCCCCGCAACTGGTGCTGGAGCTGGACGGGCCGATCTCCCCGCTGGCCGTACGCCGTCCGGACGACGCGGACACCTACTCAGTGCTGATGCCGATCCGGCTCTGAAAACCGCGGCTGTCACTCCCCGCCCCGGGCCGAGGGGGCCGCGACGGTAGCATCTGGTGGTTCACCTGTGACCCCCGGACGGAGGCGTACAGAGCAGCATGCTCGACATGGAGTTGATCCGGAAGGATCGCGAGGCGGTGGCGACCGCGCTGGCGAAGCGTCTGGATCCCGCCGAGGTCACCCGTGCCCTGGACGAGATCCAGCGGCTCGACCAGGAACGACGCGCCCTGATCACGGAGATCGACGCCGAGCGGCAACGCCGCAAGGCGGAGGCCCGGGCGTACGCGCAGGCCAAGCGCGCCGGCGAGGAGCCGCAGGCCGCCGCGCCGGAGGCCGAGCGTAAGCAGCTCGCCGAGCTGGAGTCCCAGCTGGACGAGGTGCAGGGTCGGCTGCGCGACGCGATGAGTGAGCTGCCCAACCTGCCCAGCGACGACGTCGTGGCCGGCGGCAAGGAAGCCAACCGGGTCGTGAAGACCTTCGGTGAGCCGCCGGTGATCGAGAAGGTCCGCGACCACGTCGAGCTGAGCCGCGCGCTGGGCCTGGTCGACTACGAGCGCGGGGTCAAGCTCGGTGGGTCCGGTTTCTGGATCTACACGGGCGTCGGTGCCCGGCTGGAGTGGGCGCTGCTCAACTACTTCGTCGACCAGCACATCAAGGCCGGCTACGAGTTCCTGCTCCCGCCACACCTGCTGCTGGATTCGGCCGGCTTCGCCGCCGGCCAGTTCCCCAAGTTCTACGACGACGTCTACCACCTGGACTCGGCGTCCGCCCCGCGCGGGCAGTTCCTGCTGCCCACGTCGGAGACGGCGATCCTCGGGGCCTACCAGGACGAGATCCTGGAGACCCCGAAGCTGCCGCTGAAGGCCTTCGCGTACACCCCGTGCTACCGACGGGAGTCGGCCGGCTCGCACTCCGACGAGCGCGGCACGGTGCGCGGGCACCAGTTCAACAAGGTGGAGATCTTCCAGTTCACGCTGCCGGAGCAGGCCGACGCCGCTCTGGAGGAGATGCTCGCCCACGCCGAGAGCCTGGTCGAGGGGCTGGGTCTGCACTACCAGCGCACGCTGCTCTCCGCCGGTGACGCGAGCGCCTCGATGAAGAAGACCCTCGACATCGAGGTGTGGATGCCGAGCACCGGCAAGTACAAGGAGGTGTCGTCGGTTTCCTGGGCCGGCGACTACCAGGCCCGTCGGGCGGCCATCCGCTACCGCGAGCCGGGCGGCAAGCAGACCCGCTTCGTGCACACCCTCAACGGCTCGGCGCTGGCCACGAGCCGGCTCTTCCCGGCCATCCTGGAGCAGAACCAGCAGGCCGACGGCAGTGTCCTGATCCCCAAGGTCCTCCAGGACCGCCTAGGAACCGACCGCCTAACCCCGTGCTGAGCTCCCGCACCCCGACCCCGACCCCACTGGTTGATCATGAAGTTATTGCCCCTCGCCTCGGCGTGTCGCCGCAATAACTTCATGATCAACGGGGTCGGGCGGGCGGTGGAGGCGCTTGATGAGGAGTGCGGTCAGGATCAGGGTGGCCAGCACGGCCAGCAGCACCGGTGGGCCGGCGGCGTTGAGAGCGTCGGCCAGGGCGTGCTGCACCTCCGACGCCACCTGGATCACCGGGTCCCGCAGGGCGTCGCGGCGGCCGGCCGCCAGCCGTAGCTCGTACCAGCCGTACCAGGCGACGTAACCACCGGCGAGCAGCAGCATCAGGCCACTCAGCCGGGGCACCAGCGCGCCGGCGACGCGCAGCCGCGCCACCAGGCCGTCGCGCACCAGCGCCACGCCGAGCGCGGCGACCGCGACCACCAGACCCATCCCGAGGGCGTACGCCCCGAACAGCGCCACCCCCTGGCCGGTCGAGCCGGCCTGGAGGCTGGTCACCACGATGGCCAGGAACGGCGCGATGGCGCAGCCGAGCGACGCCAGCGCGTACGCCGCACCGAACAGGACCATCGACGGCCAGGAACGGGTCAGCCGGGGCGCTCGGGCCGACCAGCCCGGGGAGGGCAGTCGCCGTCCGGCGAGCAGCCAGCAGCCCGCCACCACCAGCAGCACGCCGAGCGTCACGGTCAACCAGGGCAGCCGGGGCCGCAGCCAACCGGCGAGCGGCGCGAGCGCCAGCCCGAACGCGCCGAAGACCAGCACGTACCCCACTGTCAGCCCGGCCGCCGCGGTGAGCGCGCGGCCGACCGCGCCGCGGGCGTCCGACGCACCGGCGACCAACAGCGAGAGGTACGCGGGCAGCAACGCGAAGCCGCACGGGTTGACCGCGCCGAGCATGCCGGCGGTCAGCGCGAGCAGCAGTGCGGCGGTCACGCCCCGGCCAGGGCGGCGACGCGGGCGGTGAGCGCCTCACCATCCAGGAAGCCCTGGTGGACCACAGTGCCGTTCCGGTCGATGATCACGAAGATGCTCTGTTCGGTCACCTTGAACCGCTTCCAGAGCGCGCCCTTGCGGTCCTCGATCTGCGGCGTCCCGGCGAGGTCGAACTCGGTGACGAACTCCTTCATGGCGCGTTGCTCGCCCAGCCCGGCGACGCCGATGATCGGCACGGTGTCCCGGTATCGGGGTGCGACCTCGGCGACCGTCCAGGCCTGGCTGGCGCAGGTGGCGCACCACGGCGCCCAGAACCACAGCACCACCGGCCTGCCGGCGAGCTGAGCGGCGTCGAACGCGGCGCCGGTGAGGGTCGTGCCGGTGAACCGCAGGATGTCCGGGACCTGCGCCGGGGCTGCGGGTGGCGCGGCGACCGGCGCACCGGTCGGCGTGGTCGCCGAACCGGTCGAGGCCGGGGCCGATCCGGCGACGGCGGGCCCACCCGGCGCGGTGCCGGTGCAGGCAGCAGCGCCGGACAGGGCCACGACGAGCGCTCCGGCGGTGGCGGCGCGGCGTAGCTGCCCGGCCGCCGTCCTCGCCATGCCCATCCGCATCCGCTTCTCCGTTCTCGTCAGGAAGGGACCCCTTCCTGTGACTGAGACGTCGGGGCTTTCCCTACTCGGCCTTGGCGAGGCGCAGAGCCAGCTCCGGGCACACCTTGACCGCCTTGAGCGCGCCCTCCCGCAGCCAGGTCGGCACGGGGGTGGGCGGGAAGGCGGGGTATCCGTTCGCGTCGAGCCGGATGAAGTCCGGTACGACATGCGCGCAGAGGCCGTGCCCGTCGCAGCGCGACCAGTCCAGGGTGAGCTTCTGCGGGTTCGCATCGGGTGCGCCCGGCAACCCCATCACGCCCTTGACCCGTCGGCCACAGCCGTCGCCGGTGCTGTGCAGTCGCAGGTCCTCGGCGAAGACCTCGATCGCGGAGAGCGCGAACCGGGCGGTGCCGTCCGGGTGGCTGCACGCGCCCCGGCCCTTCACCTCGCCGGCGGCGGCCCGCACCACGTCCGCCGGTTGGCTGCCGGCCACGGCCAGGTCCACGGCGCGGGCCAGGTCCGGCAGGCCCATCTTGCACGGCCCGCACTGGCCGGCGGACTCCCCGGCCAGGTAGCGCACCACCTGGGCGGCCTCACCGAGCGGGCAGGTGTCGACGCCGAGCGGGACGATGATGCCCGCGCCGAGGGTGCCGCCGACCGCAGCCAGGCCCTTGCGGGAGACCTCGGCCTTCTCCGCCGCCTCCGGGGTGATCCACTTGCCGTGGTAGCCGCCCATCAGGATGCCCTGAATCTCCGGCACCTCGCACAGGTCGAGGACGTCGCGCAGCGGCATGCCGGCGGTGCACTCCACCACTGCCGGCCGGCCTGCCGCTCCGGTCACGGTGAGCAGCACGGTGCCCGGCTCGTCGTCGGTGCCGAGGGCCGCGTACTCGTACGGGCCGAGTCGGGCGCCGACGGCGAGCTGGGCGTACGTCTCGGCGTTGGAGAGCAGGGTGGGCAGGCCGCTGACCCCGGAGTCGCTGGAGCGCTTCTTGGTGCCGGGCGGGATGTGCGGCAACCCGTTGATCCCGTTGACCAGGGCGCCGCCCTCACCGGAGATGAACCGGTGCGGCACTGTAACGATGGTCGTCAGCACCGGCATCCGGCGCTCTTCGAGGGCCTCCATCAGCGAGTCCCGGCCGACCCCGTCGTCGGCGACCCCGATGACGATCTCGTCGGCGTCCAGCGCGTACGCGGCCAGCGCCGCACCGTCCAGGATCAGGTGCGGCGCGCGGGTCAGCAGCACCTTGTCCTTCCAACTGGCCGGCTCCCCCTCGGTGGCGTTGACCACCACCACGGCGGCGAGGTCCTGCCGTTCGCAGGACTCCAGCACGGCCCGCAGTTTGCGGGCGAACGGGAAACCGGCACCGCCCTTGCCCTTGAGCTGCATGCCCTCGGCGAGGCGGAGCAGTTGCGCCGGCTCCATCGGGCCGATCGGCCCGTGCACCTCCTCGTGCGCGGCCAGGTCGAGCCGGCCGTACTCGGCGAAGCCGGCGGTGAGCCGGGGCTCGCCCACACAGGCGACCGGTGGCACGGCGGTGCGCATCACTTCGCCTCACCCCGCAGCCCGGCCCAGTACGCCCCGTCCACCGCGTCGGCGCTGGCCTTGCGGCGCTTGGCGGACCGGCCCTCGCCGGCCGTCCGGCGCGCGCGTCGGGAGGCCAGGTCGACCAGGGTCGGGGTGTCGTCGACCGGCGGCGGCACCTCGTCCGGCACGTACCGGGCCGGCGGGCGCCAGTAGTCCGGCTCGTCCGCCAGGTCCTCGTCAGCGCTGTGCCAGCCGCTGTCACTGCGCGGCGTCGCGGAGATCGGGCTGCTCGAGATCGGGCCGGCGGAGATCGGCTCGGCGGCCTGCCACCGGCGCGGGCTGTCCCACGGCTCCTCGGGCTCGACCGTCGGCGGGGCCGAGTACCGGCTGCCGTCGTCCTCGCTGCGGGACCGGCGGCTGGACCGTTCGACGACCGGGTCCTCGGCGCGTCGCCGGCCGGTCGGAACGTCCTCGTCCCGGGTACGCGAGCCACGCCGCCGGGCCACCGGCTCCAGCTCTTCCTCGTCGCGCCGGCGGGTGTCGGTCTCCTCGACGCCGCGGCGGGTCGACCGGCGGGTCGTGGGCTCCACCTCGTCGCGCCGGCCGCGGGAGCGTTCGGTGTCGCGACGGGCCGCCGGCTCCTCGGTACGCCGACGTCGACTGGGCCGGCTCGGCTCCACGAGGGAACCGGGCTCGGGCACCACGGGGACGGTGAACCGTTCGGGGTCACGTCGCGCGGCCGGCGCGGCCCAGGTGGCGGTGGTGGTCTCCGCCCAGGCGGGACGCTTGTCGGCGGCCTTGCTGCCCCGACCCAACCCGGCCAGCAGTGATCGGGCGGTCTTCGCCTCCTCGGCCCTGCCTACCATCACCGCGTTGCGCACCGCGGCCTGGTGCTGCTCGCGGCTGCGCCGACCGATGGTGACCGAGAACCGGACCAGCAGGGCAAGCACCACCAGCAAGATGCAGCCGAGGTAGCTGAACATCACCCAGGGCGCTGCGGGCCGACCGGCGTTGAGGCCGTGAAAGACAGCGAACGGCCAGGCCAGGTACGCGGTGGAGTGCAGCGTGCGCCACAGCCACTTCGGACCGACGTCGGCGAAGCGCGCCCGGATGATCCCGGTCCAGATCACGCTGACCATGAGCAGGGCGGCCACCGTGCCGAGCCCGACGTAGAGCCCTCGGCCGCCGACGAACGGCACCACCGCGTCGGTCGCCGCCGCCCGGCCCGTGGCGATCTTGGTGAGGACGTGGAAGCCGAGCCCGGCCACGCCCAGCACACCGGTGGCCCGGTGCGCCGACTGCATCAGCACCCGGTGCGAGATGCGCAGCACCAACCGGTCGGTGGCGAGCAGACCGAGCATCACGGTGAGGCTCAACGCCACCAGGGAGATCACCCCGGCGAAGAACTCGGTGAAGAAGAAGCCGTACGCGTACGCCTTCTGGCCGGCGCCGGTCAGCATGACCGCAGCCCAGAGCGCGGCGAGCACCGACGCGATCAGCATGGCTGTCGCCGACCGCGACCGGGTCCGCACCCCCCGACTGCTGGCGCTGGTCCGGACGGTCGCCGCCTTCTTGTCCTGCTGTGCCCGGGCCATCTGCTCCTCGATCGTCTCGCGGCGGCGTACCACCGGCCGACCCCTGCTCCCCCATCCAGTACGGACGGTGGGGGCGCGCGGATCACCCGCTGCCAAAAATTTCTGGGGCGGGATCGAACCGACTGCCGCCGGCGTGCGTTGCGCACGCTCACACGCGCAAGTCAAGACAGTGACAACGGTCCATGCATTGACAGTCGCTGCAACAGGCTTGTAATCTTTCGGAAATTTTCAGTCTGGGTTGCAAGATTCCGACAACCCCGCGTTTTTCCGCCGCACCACCACCCCACCCCGCCCTGCGCTCGTCAGGAGTCCCGATGCACCGACGTCGACGCGGCTCGGCGATCCTCGCCCTCGGCCTGGTCGCCAGCCTGCTTCTCCCCGCCACCGTGCCGGCATCACCGGCCGTCGCCGCCCCGTCCGGCGCCAAGAAGGTCATCGTCCAGCTCTTCGAGTGGAACTGGCCCTCGGTGGCCAGCGAGTGCCAGAGCACGCTCGGCCCGAAGGGCTACGGCTACGTGCAGGTCTCACCTCCGCAGGAACACGTGCGGGGCAACCAGTGGTGGCTGGCGTACCAGCCGGTCAGCTACCGGATCGAGTCCCGCAAGGGCACCCGGGCCCAGTTCCAGTCGATGGTGAACACCTGCCACGCGGCCGGGGTCAAGGTGCTCGTCGACGCGGTGATCAACCACATGTCCGGTCAGGACAACGGGGGCACCGGCTGGGCCGGCTCGTCCTACTCGCACTACGACTACCCGGGCATCTACCAGACCCAGGACTTCCACCACTGCGGTCGCAACGGCGGCGACGACATCGCCAACTACAACGACCGGTACGAGGTGCAGAACTGCGAGCTGGTCAACCTCTCAGACCTCAAGACCGAGTCGGACTACGTGCGCACGAAGATCGCCTCGTACCTCAACGATCTGCTCTCCCTCGGCGTGGACGGTTTCCGACTGGACGCCAGCAAGCACATGCCGGCCGCCGACATCGCCGCGATCAGGGGCAAGCTCTCCCGCTCGGCGTACATCGTGCAGGAGGTCATCTACGGCGCCGGCGAGCCGGTCCAGCCGACCGAGTACACCGGCAACGGTGACGTGCACGAGTTCCGCTACGGCAAGGACCTGGCCCGGGTGTTCCGCTCGGAGCGGTTGGCATACCTGCGCAACTTCGGCGAGGGCTGGGGGCATCTGCCCACCGGGCCGGCCTCGGTGTTCGTCGACAACCACGACACCCAGCGCGACAGTGGCGGCGTACTCACCTACAAGGATCGCGGCATCTACTCCCTGGCGAACGCGTTCATGCTGGCCTGGCCGTACGGCTCGCCGACCGTGATGTCCAGCTACACCTTCAGCAACCGCGACGCCGGCCCACCCTCGGACAGCGCCAACAAGACGCTCAACGCCACCTGCTACTCCGGCTGGGAGTGTGAGCACCGCTGGCCGGTGATCGCCAACATGGTGGGCTTCCGCAACGCCACCGAGGGCGCGGGCGTGGCCAACTGGTACGACAACGGCAACAACCACATCGCGTTCAGCCGCAGCGGCAAGGGCTTCATCACCGTCAACGACGAAGACTCCGCGGTGAACGGCCGCTCCTACTACACCGGATTGCCCGCCGGTCGCTACTGCGACGTCATCCACGGCACGTATGCGGGTGGCACGTGCAGCGGACCGGTGATCACGGTGGACGGTAACGGCTGGTTCGCGGCCAACGTGCCGGCACACGACGCCGTGGCGATCCACATCGGCGCACGGGTCTGACCCACCGCCGGGAAGAGCCCCGTGTTATCGCATTTTGTCTGACAAGGGGCTCTTCCTGGCGAACCTGCGTCCGATATAGTCATTTGGTGGAGTTTGCCGGAAAGTCCCCGTACCGCCGCCGTGGCGTCTGGGTGGCCGCCGCCATCGCCGTACCCGTGCTGCTGGTGAGCGCGCTGCTGATCGGCCAGGCCCTCACCCCGAGCCCGACGGCACCCGAGAAGGTCATCGCGGCGGCCGACCCGACGCCGAGCAGTGTCGAGCAGAACGCCGAGGAGCCGATCCCCCCGGCCGCGCCCGCCCCGGCCGGGCTGCCGGTGGTCGACTACGACCCCGCCCCCAAGGGGTTCCCCGCCGACCCGGCCACCATGGACACCACACCGCTGACCGAGGGCGCGCACCCAACCGCGCGGATCGCCGCGTACGACGCGCCCGGCGGTCGTCCGCGAGCCTTCCTCGAACCGACGATCCGCGGCGTCGAGCTGACCATGCCGATCGCCGAGCGGCACGCCGGCTGGACGGCAGTGCTGCTGCCCTCGGCCAACCGGAGGCTCGCCTGGCTGCCCCCCGGCGGGTTCGACACCGTGCCGCTGCGCGACCAGATCGTGGTGGAACGCAAGGTCCACCGGCTCACCTGGTACCGGGCCGGCAAGGCGGTGCGCTCCTGGGAGGTCAGCCTCGGCCAGTCGGGGCAGGAAACTCCCCTCGGGCGCACCTTCATCCTGGGTCGCACCCCACCGCCGGAGTCGGTCTACGGCGGGGTGGACATCTACGCCCTCGGTTCGGTGCCCGACGACCCGGAGTCGGTGCCGGCCGGGCTGCGCGGCGCGCACATCGGGGTGCACACCTGGCAGGACGACGACGACCTGGGCGAGAACGTCACCAACGGCTGCATCCGGCTGACCCGCTCCGGCCAGCGGGAACTGCTCGCCGAGGTGCGCCCCGGCAGCAGCGTGGTGGTGGTCGACCGGTTGCCCGCCCCGCCGCCGACCGCCTGAGCGGCGGCACACCCGGACGCGGGTGTCACTCGCCGAGCAGCCAGCCGTTCTGCTCGGCGACCCGGATCGCGTCGGCGCGGTTGCGGGCACCGGTCTTGCCGATCGCCGCCGAGAGGTGGTTGCGCACCGTCCCCTCGGACAGGTGCAGTGCCCGGGCCAGGTCGGCGACCGTGCCACCGCCGCGAGCCGTCCGCAGCACCTCGGTCTCCCGCTCGGTCAGCGGACTCACACCGGTGGCCAGGGTCTCCGCAGCCAACGTCGGGTCGACGACCCGCAGGCCGGCGTGCACCCGGCGGACCGCGTCGGCGAGTTGCCGGGCCGGGGTGTCCTTGACCACGAAGCCGCTCGCGCCGGCCTCCATCGCCCGGCGCAGGTAGCCGGGCCGGCCGAAGGTGGTCACCACCAGCACCCGGCAGGTCGGCAGCGCTGCCCGCAACGCGGTCGTGGCGGCGATCCCGTCCAGGCCGGGCATCTCCACGTCCAGCAGGGCCACGTCGGGGTCGGTCCGCCGGGCCTCGGGCACCACCTCGTCGCCCCGGCCGACCTCGGCCACCACGGTCAGGTCCTCCTCCAGCGAGAGCAGTGCGGCCAGCGCACCCCGGACCAACGCCTGATCGTCGGCGAGCAGCAGCCGGATCCGCGCGGGCCCGCCGCTCACCGGGCCTCCCCCGGCGAGTGCACCCGTAGCAGGAAACCGCCGCCCTCCGGCCGGCGACCGACGGTCACCACGGCGTCCAGCCGTCGCGCCCGCTCCCGCAGACCGACGAGCCCGTGGCCGGTGGTGTCGGGAGTGGACGGACCACGGCCGTCGTCGCTCACCTCGACCCGGTCGGAGTGGACCCGGACCGTGCAGCACCGCGCCCCACTGTGCCGGACCACGTTGGTCACCCCTTCCCGTACCGCCCAGCCGAACAACCGGTCCCACTCCTCCGGCAGGTCCGGCACCTCGGCCGGCAGGTCCGCCGCGATGCCCGCCGAGGCCAGCGCGGAGCGGGCGCCGGCCAGCTCGGCGGCGAGAGTGACCTCGCGGTACGCCCCAACCGTCTCCCGTACGTCGGCCAGCGCCGCCCGGGCCAACGCTTCCACCTCGGCGATCTCGACGGCAGCCCGGTCCCGGTCGACGTCGATCAGCCGCCCGGCCAGCTCGGCCTTGATCGCCACCACGGTCAGCGAGTGCCCGAGGATGTCGTGCAGGTCGCGGGCGGCGCGGGCCCGTTCCTCGGCGACCGCGAGCCGACCGATCTCCTGCTGGGCGGCCTGGAGCTGACTGTTGCGCTGGGCCAACTGCGACACCCCGAACATGGCGAACGAGGCGAGCAGCACCGCGAAGACGATGCCGCTCTCGGTCTGCCATCCGGGCACCAGCCAGGAGGCCAGCGCGGGTGTCACGGCGCAGACCACCACCACCGCCAACGCCTCCCAGGGCGGCAGCAGGAACACCGCCGCGGCCGCCACGTAGACCAGAGTGGCCAACCAGTCCCCGCCGGTGCCCGGGATGCTGGCCAGGCCCACCAGGAGCAGCAGTGCCAGCCCAGCCCGTGCCCGGCCCGCCGGGATCGGCGCCAGCAACTGGCGCAGCCGGCGGGCCCACTGGAACAGCAGCACGTAACCGATACCGAAGGCGATCAGTGCCGTCACGCCGAGCACCCGCCGCCACAGCTCCGGCTGGTGCAGCGCGGTGGCGAGCGGCACGTTGAGGAAGAACAGCCAGACGGCGGCCAGCAACCAGCCGGTGACCCGCCAGTGGCGACTCGCCGGCCGGGGCTGTCCCGTCGAGAGGTCCATCGGGTTCACGCTAGCCGTCGGTGCGCTCAGACCCGCGCGGTGTCCCGGCGGAACAGCCGCGCCGCGCCGACGCCGAAGACCAGCGCCCAGCCGACGAGGTTGACCACCGCCGCCGCGCTCACCCCGTCGCCGGTCAGTGGGGCGCGGGCCAGCACACCCATCCCGTACACCGGGGTGAACTTCGCGACCTGCTGGAGCACCTCCGGCAGCACCTCGACCGGGACGAACAGGCCGCCGAACATGGCCAGCACGGCCAGGATCGGGCCGATGAACTGCATGACGTTCTCGGCCGGCACCAGGTAGCCGATGAACAGACCGAACGCCGCGAAGACCAGCGAACCGAGCCAGGCGGCGAGCCCGGACAGCAGCCAGACGTACGCCGGGATGCGGACGCCGGCCGCCGCGCCCACCAGGAACTCGACGACCACCGCGAGCAGGCCGAGGGTCATCGCGGTGACCAGCTTGGTGGCCACGTACGCGCTCGGGCGCAGCGGGGTGAGCCGCAACTGGCGGCTCCAGCCCAGTGCGCGTTCGGTGGCGACCGCGCCGCCGGCGCTGGTGGTCGCCACCATGGCCGCGTACACGGCCAGGCTGATCATGACGTACGCCGTCACCGGGCGGCCGTTGTCCAGGTTCTGTCCGCCCTGTGGCAGGCCGAAGATGAGGAAGAAGACGCCGGGCATGATCAGCGTGAAGGCGAGGGTGCGGCGGTTGCGCAGCACCCGACGCAGCTCGATGCGCAGCACTCCGGGGGCGAACCCGCCCAGGGCGGGCAACCGACGGTCCGGTTCGACGGTACGGGTGGGGGTGGCCGGCAGGGTTGTCATCTTCAGGCTCCGGTCTGCGCGGTGGTCAGGGCGAGGAAGGCGTCTTCGAGGTTGCGCGAGGTGATCTCCACGTCCCGGGCTGCGGTCCGGGTGAGCAGGTGCCGGGCGATGGCGTCCGAGTCGCTGGTGCGCACCAGCACGCTGTCGCCGCGTACCTCCACGGCGTCCACTCCGGGCAGCGCGGCGAGGGCGGCCTGGTCGGCGCCGGGCAGGGTGGCCCGCACGGTACGGCCGGCGGCCAGGTTCTTGATCTCCGCGGTGGTGCCGTCGGCCACGATGCGCCCCTGCCGGACCAGCACGATCCGGTCGGCGTACGCGTCCGCCTCGTCCAGGTAGTGAGTGGCGAAGATGACGGTCCGTCCGGCCCGTGCGTCGCGGCGCAGCGCGTGCCAGAAGTCCCGGCGGCCCTCAACGTCCATGCCGGTGGTCGGCTCGTCGAGCACCATCAGGTCCGGGTCGGGCAGCAGGGCCAGCGCGAAGCGCAGTCGCTGCTGCTGGCCGCCGGAGCAGCGCCCGACCACCCGCCCGGCGATGTCGGCGATGCCGGCCCGCTCCAGCACCTCGGCGGCCGGGCGGGTGTGCCGGTAGAAGTGGGCGGACATCTCGACCGTCTCGCCGACGGTGAGGTCCTTGAGCAGCCCGCCGGTCTGGAGCACGGCGGCGACCCGGCCCCGGGCCACCGCGTCGTCCGGGGTGCCGCCGAGGATGCGGACGGTGCCCGCGTCCGGGCGGGCCAGCCCGAGCAGCATGTCGATGGTGGTGGTCTTGCCCGCGCCGTTCGGGCCGAGGAAGGCCACCACCTCGCCGGGCTGCACCCGCAGGCTCAACCCGTCGACAGCGGTGACCGCGCCGAAGGTCTTGGTGAGGCCGTCCAACTCGACGGCCGGATGCGTACTGGTCATGCCGGTAATGCTCCGGCGGCGCGTACTCCGGTGCCTGGAGCCGCCGTCACGTCCCGACCGTGACATTTGTCAGGGCCGTCCGGGGCGGTCCTGACCCGGGCGATACGGAGCGTGACCTGACCCGAAGCGCACGCCGCGCGGACCGGTATACCGCAGAGTCATATTTATACCGGTGAGTCATAACGCTCCCCAGCGCGTCCCGGCCCCGGCGGACCCGTCGGGGCAGGCATTGCGGGCGCGGCAGCGGGTAACCGCCGGGCCGGACGTCGCCACACCGGGGAGGACGCGATGGGTGCCACGGCGCAGGGCCAGGTCGACACGGTCGTGCTGATCCACGGGCTCTGGATGACCCCGCGCAGCTGGGAGGGGTGGGTCGAGCGGTACACCGAGCGCGGGCTGCACGTCATCGCCCCCGCCTGGCCCGGCATGGACCGGTCCGTGGAGCAGTTGCGTGACGATCCCGGCCCGATCGCCGAGCAGAGCATTGCCACGGTCGTCGCGCACTACGACAAGCTCATCCGGGCGTTGCCTCGACCGCCGATCATCATGGGGCACTCGTTCGGCGGCCTGTTCGCCCAGGTCCTCGCCGACCGGGGTCTCGGCGCGGCGGTGGTGGGGGTGCATCCCGCGGCGGTGAAGGGGGTGCTCAAGGTGCCGTTGAGTCAGCTGCGCTCCGGCTTCCCGATCCTGCGCAGCCCCGCCAACCGCACCAAGGCCGTCCCGTTCACCCCGGACGACTTCGCCTACACCTTCGGCAACACGATGAGCCGGGAGGACTCCGACCGGGCCTGGCAGCGCTACGCCGTCCCCGGAGCCGGGCGGATCTTCTTCGAGGGCGCCTTCGCCAACGTCGACCCGCGCTCACCCGCCCGCGTCGACGTCGGGCGCAACGACCGCGCGCCGCTGCTGCTGATGGCCGGCGGCGCCGACCACGTGGTGCCGGCCTCGGTGGTCCGCACCAACGCGGGGCTCTACCAGAAGTCCCGGGCGCTCACCGCGTACGAGGAGTTTCCCGGCCGCTCGCACTTCACGGTGGGGCAGGACGGCTGGGAGGAGATCGCCGACTACGCGCTGGACTGGGCGCTGCGCGCGGCGGCACTCCCCCGCGAGGTGACCATCGCCAGCGAGGCACCCCGCCGCTGAACAGGCGAGCGCACGATCCACTCGGCTTTCTGGAATTCGGGGTGTCGAAGCCTCGTGGAAGCCCCGGTTTCCGTGAACCCGAGTCGATCATGAGCAGGTCCTTCGGACGCCAGGGTCGGCATGGGCAGGCTGAGTAGGGGTATGAGCCCGGGATGAGGGCCAGTTTCCGGCTTGGCCGGGTCGCGGGAGTGCCGGTCGGCGTCAACTGGAGCGTTCTGGTCATCTTCGCGCTGATCGCGTGGGGGTTGGCCGCCAACCAGTTCCCCCGCTCGTACCCGGACCGCTCGCCCGTCGCGTACGCGATTGCCGGGCTGGCCGCCGCGGTGGTGTTCTTCGTCGGCCTGCTCGCCCACGAGGTGTCGCACGCGGTGGTGGCCAAGCGCAACGGGCTGGAGGTCGACGGCATCACGCTGTGGCTGTTCGGCGGCGTGGCCGAGTTGCGGGGCGAGCCGCGCGACCCCGGCGCGGAGCTGCGAATCGCCGGCGTCGGCCCGCTGGTCAGCCTGCTGCTCGGGGCGTTCTTCGGTGTCGTCGCCGCGCTGCTGGCGCTGGCCGGTCAGGGCGGGCTGCTGCTCGGGTCGGTGGCCTGGCTGGCGGGGATCAACGTGCTGCTGGCCGTCTTCAACGTGCTGCCGGCCGCGCCTCTGGACGGCGGCCGGTTGCTGCGCGCCGCGGTGTGGAAGGCCACCGGTGACCGGACCCGGGCTTCCGTGGTGGCCGCCCGGGCCGGCTGGGTGCTGGGTGTGCTGCTGATCGGCCTCGGGTTGTGGCAGTTCCTGTCCGGGGTCGGTTTCGGTGGGCTGTGGCTGGCCCTGATCGGCTGGTTCCTGATCGGGGCCGCCGGGATGGAGGAGCGGCAGGCTCGCACCGGCAGCGCACTGCGCGGCATCCGGGTCGGCGACGTCATGACCTCGCAGCCGCAGACCGCCTCGGCGGAGATGACTGTCGCCGACTTCGTCGACCACTACCTGTTCGCGTATCGGCATTCGGCGCTTCCGCTGACCGAGGACGGCCGGCCGACCGGCCTGGTGACCGTCGACCGGGTGCGGGGCGTACCGCCCGAGCGGCGGGCGTCGACCACGCTGGCCGAGGTGGCCTGCCGGGCCGAGGATCTGGTCCTGGCCCAGCCCGGTGAGCAACTCAACGACCTGCTCCCCCGCCTCAGCGCGTGCGCCGACGGCCGAGCCCTGGTGGTAACGGAGGACGGTCGCCTGACCGGCATAGTCTCCCCCAGCGACATCAGCCGAGCCGTCCAGAGCAGCACCCTCCGCGCCCCCGCACCCTCCCGTTGATCATGAAGTTAGCGGCGCGACACGCCGACATTTGCGTCGCTAACTTCATGATCAACGGGGACAAGGCGGGCCGGGGTGGGGTGGGCCGGGGCATGTCAGCGGGGGAAGTAGCGGTCCAGCAGCTCGGTGCGGAACGTGCCGGTCGGGTCCAGGTGACGCAGCAGGGCGGCGAAGTCGGCGTACCGCGGATAGCGGGCGGCCAGCTCCACCGGGTCGGTGACGAAGACCTTGCCCCAGTGCGGGCGGGGCGCGAACGGTGCCAGGCGCTCCTCCACCTGGGCCACCACCGGCAGCACGGCCGCGGTGTCGTCGACCCAGGTGAAGTGCACGACGAAGCTGTCCCGCCGGTGGTTCGGGCTGAGCCACAGCTCGTCCGCCGCCACGGTACGCAGCTCGGACACCAGCAGCACCGGGGCGATCAGGTGCGCCACGTCGTCCAAGGCGGCGAGCGCGTCGGCCGCCGCCGTACGCGGCAGGTGGTACTCGGACTGCAACTCGTCACCGCTGCTCGGGGTGAAGCCGAGCTTGAAGTGCGGCAGCCGCTCGTGCCACGGCCCTGGCGCGCCGAGCTGCGGGGTGCAGTTCTCCGGCGGCATCCCGAGCACGGGGTGCCGCGGCGCGTCGGCGGCGGTGGTGCCCAGCCAGTCCGCCGGGGGTGGCGGCTGGTCCGCGACCTGCTTGCGCCACACTTCGCGCAGACGAGGGGAACGGAAGTCGGTGAAGACACTCACGCTGTACGCCGAGCCGAGCGCCTCGTCCAGTGCCTCCCGGTCGAGGTCGAGCCGCACGTACTGGCGCAGCTCGAAGCTCGGCACCACGTCCAGGGTGACCCGGGTGACCAGGCCGAGCGCGCCGAGCCCGACCACCATCCCGGCGAACGTGTCGGCGTCGCGGTCGACCCGCAACACGTCACCGTCGGCCGTGACCAGCTCCAAGCCGGCGACCGTGCTGGCGAGGTTGCCGTGGGCCTGGCCGGAGCCGTGGGTGGCAGTGGCCACCGAACCGGCCACCGAGATGTGCGGCAACGACGCGAGGTTGGCCAGCGCGTACCCCTGGGTGTGCAGGTGCCGGGCGAGGTCGCCGTAGCGCATCGCGCCGCTGACGGTGACCTGCCCGCGCTCGCGGTCCAGGTCGACGACCGGCGGCAACCCGGCGAGGGTGACCAGGTCGCCGTCAGTGTCGCCGAAGCGGTTGAAGGAGTGCCCGCTGCCCACCGCCCGGATCCGGGTGCTGCCGGCGACCAGCCGGCGCAGCTCGTCGACGGACGTGGGGCGGTGGAACGCCCGAGCGGCGTACCGCACGTTGCCGGCCCAGTTGCGGCGCGGGATGTCGGCCGCGCTGGTCGACGTGGCGTGCTGGCCCTGGGCGGTCATGTGGCGGTCTCCCGATCGGTGCACTGGTGGTCGGCCAACGCGGCGACGAGGGCGTCCAGAACCGTATCCGTCTGGAACGTGTTGTAGCCACGCTGAGCGACCGGCAGGCCGGCCGCGCACACGCGTTCGATCTCGCCCCGGGCCGCCTGCCGGATCTGCGCGTCCCCGGAAACCAGGGCGTCCTGGCCGCGCCGGATCATCTGGTCGACCCGGTCCATCCGGTAGCCACGCAGGCCGACCGGGAGGTCCGGGCTGGGGAAGGCGGCCCGGCGCAGCGCGGCCAGGTCGACGAACCGGCTCCCGGCATAGCGGGTGAGCGCAGCCGACACCTGCTCGGGCTGCTCACGAACCTGGTCGAGGACCAGCAACTCGATGGCCGGGCGGCCGTCGAGCGGGTGGCGGGCGGTCACCGGCTCAAACGCCACACCCGGCACAGGCACCAGCAGCAGTCGCGGTGGTGCCGAGTAGCCGTCGCGTCGGGGCGGATCGTCGAGGACCAGCGCGTCGACCTCGGCCCACGGGATCTCCCGGCGCAGGCCGGGCCGCCGGATGCTGAGACCTTCGGCGTCGATCCGGAACCGGAACGGCCGCAGCGCGCTGACCAGCGCCAGGCAACCGAGCACAACGGCTCCCACCGCGATGATCGTCCGTAGCAGGGCGCCGTCGCTGGGGTAGACCAACAAGAGCACTCCGCCGAGTACGCACACCAGGGCGAGCGCACGGGCTCCCCGATTCCGGCGCAGTTCCACGCTCGGACCCCCGTTCATGACCGTGGCGTCGGTCCCAGCATTTTCCGCCAAACCCGGCACCGAGGACACCGGTCGATCGGGCACGGTTGTTCTCGTCATCGTCGGGGAACCCTACGCCCATGAGCAGCTACCGTGATCCGGCCCCGCGGGGCGACGTCTTCCCCTCCGAGGAGGAGCTGGACCCCACCGGCACCGGTGTCGAGCAGGCCAGCGCGCCAGCGGCCGGCGGGTTGCCGAGCCACCCGGCGCCGACGCCCGGCCCTCGCCCCACACCGGCACCCGCGCCGGCCCCGACGCCGGTGCCGGCACCGGGGCCGCCGCCGCGCACGCCCGGTGCCGGCCCGCAGTCGATCGTGACCCGGCACCTGGACGGCTCGGTGGAGGTGGTCACCGACCTCGACGGCGACGGCGTCGCCGACGTCGTGCAGATCGACGTGGACGGCGACGGGATCCCCGACATCACCTATGTGGACAGTGATGGGGACGGGCGGCTGGACACCGTGCTGGGCGACCCGGACGCGGTCGGGACGGGCGCCCACCGGGCCTGACCGGCGGCGCCATCCCACGGCCACCCGGCCGAGCCCCGTCCCACGGCCACCCGGCCGACTCAGAGCTTCGACATCACCTCGCTGGCGACGAACTCCAGGTGCGCCAGGTCGTCGAGGTCCAGCACCTGGAGGTAGATCCGCTCGCTGCCGATCTCCGCGTACCGGCCGATGGTGTCCAGAACCTCGGCGGGGGTCCCGGCCAGACCGTTGGCCCGCAGCTCGTCGGGGTCGCGGCCGATGGCGGCGGCCCGGCGGGCCACCTCGGCGTCGTCCCGCCCGCAGCACAGCACCAGGGCGTTGGACCAGACCATCCCGGCCGGGTCCCGGCCGATCTCGGCGCACGCGGCGCGGACCCGGTCGAACTGCGCCGCCGTGTCGGGCACCGAGGCGAACGGCAGGTTGAACTCGTCGGCGTAGCGGGCGGCCAGCCGAGGAGTGCGCTTCGGGCCCGTCCCGCCGAGCAGGATCGGTGGGCGCGGCTGCTGCACGGGCTTGGGCAACGCGGGCGAGTCCTGGACCGGGTAGTACCGACCGGCGTGGTCGAACCGCTCGCCGGTCGGCGTGGACCACAGCCCGGTGATCACCGCGAGCTGTTCCTCCAGGCGGTCGAACCGCTCGGCCAGCGGCGGGAACGGGATGCCGTACGCGGTGTGCTCCTCGGCGTACCAGCCGGTGCCGATGCCCAGCTCCACCCGACCGCCGCTCATCTGGTCGACCTGCGCCACCGTGATCGCCAGCGGGCCGGGCAGCCGGAAGGTCGCGGCGGTCATCAACGTGCCGAGCCGGATGCGGCTGGTGTCGCGGGCCAGCCCGGCCAGCGTGGTCCACGCGTCGGTGGGGCCGGGCTCGCCGCTCACGTCACCCATCATCAGGTAGTGGTCGGACCGGAAGAACGCGCCGTAGCCAGCGTCCTCGGCGCAGCGGGCGACGGCGAGCAACTGGTCGTAGCTGGCGCCCTGCTGGGGTTCGGTGAAGATCCGCAGTTCCATGATCCGAGCATAGGGAGCTGACCGGCGACGCCGCGTCGGGACGGAGACTCCCGTCATATGCTTTGACAGTCATATGACGGAAGAGGCATATTGGGCTGGTGTCCACCGATGCCTTCACCGTCCTCGCCGAGCCCACCCGGCGCCGGATCCTCGATCAGCTCCGCGACGCTGAACGCAGCGTCGGCGAGCTGGTCGACGGGCTCGGGGTCAGCCAGCCGGCCGTCTCCAAGCACCTGCGGGTGCTCCGCGACGCCGGCTTCGTCACCTGTCGGACGGCCGCCCGACAGCGGATCTACCGCCTCGACCCCGGCCCGCTGCGGGCCGTCGACGGCTGGCTGGACCCGTACCGCCGGCTCTGGGCCCGGCACCTGGACGCCCTGGAACGGCACCTCGACAGTCAGGAGCAGTGAATGGACCGCGACGCGTTCCGCCCGAGCCCACCCGCCGAGGTGCGCGCCGAGCCCGCCGACGCCGGCGCGACAGTGGTCTTCGTCCGCGACCTGCGGCATCCGCCGGCCACCGTCTGGGCGGCACTGACCGACCCGGCCCAGCTCGCGCAGTGGGCGCCGTTCCTCGCCGACCGCGATCTCGGCAACGTCGGCGCCGCCGTGCTCACCCTCATCGACGGCGAGACCACCCAGGAGGACCCGACGACGGTACGCCGGGCCGAGCCGCCACACCTGCTGGAGTACACCTGGGGCGACGACCTGCTGCGCTGGGAGCTGAGCCCGCTGGGCAGCGGCACCCGGCTCACCCTGCGGCACACCGTCGCCGACCGGGGCATGCTGCCGATGGTCGCGGCCGGCTGGCACCTCTGCCTGGACGTGGCCGACCGGCTGCTCGACGGCGACCCGGTCGGCCCGATCCGGGGCGCGGAGGCCAAGGACTTCGGTTGGCCCGAGCTGCGCGACGCGTACGCCGAACGGCTCGATGCGGGCTGACCGTCTGTCCCGGCGGCCCCGGAGCCCCGGAGCCGCCGGGACCGCTCAGACGTACGGCCGCTTGGCGTACGCCTCTCGCAGCGCGGCCAACCCGACGGCCTTCGGCGTCAGGGTGCCCCAACCGGAGTTGAAGTAGTTGGTCCGCGCGATCCGCGGCCCACGCTCGGCGTTGAGCTGGGCGATCGCCGCCGGCACGGTGGCGATCCAGGCCGCCTGGTTCGGGATCTCGGCCGACCGGACCCCCCACTCCGCGATGATCACGGGACGGGACAGGGCCACCGGGCCGAGATCCGCCACCGCCCAGTCCTTGGTGCGGCGGAACCGGGCCAACGCGGTGTGACTGGCATTGGTGCCGTACGCGTTCCACTGGAGATAGTCGAGGCGGGTCATCAGCGACTCCGGGTGCATACGCTGGAAGCAGGCCCGGTCGAAGCCGCCCAGCCCGACCGAGAAGGTCGTCCCGGCGGGCAGGGTCCGTGCCTTGAACCACGTCAGGATGTAGTTCACCGCCTGCACCGCCCGAGCGTCCGACTCGGCCCAGGTGTAGGCCTTGCCGTCCTCGGTGGTCCCGAACTCGTGGTCGGTGTCGAACTCCGAGGCGAGCTGGATGTTCACCCCGAAGCCGAGCGTCCGGTACTGCGACAGGGCGCGGGCGAACAACCCGTCGCACTGTCCGTTGATCACCTGGCCGTACCCGTACGCCCTCGGCCAGGTGGTGCCGGGACGCTGCTGGATGGTCATCGACGGTGCCGGCACCGTGTAGCTGACGCCGTCCACCGCGAAGCTCTGCGGCCCCTGGTTCGGGGCACCGTAGTGCTTCAACTCCAGGACCATGTTCATCTGCACCCCGGCCTTACCGAGGCTGGTCAGCCAGGGCCGGTTGTAGCCGGGGAACGTGTAGCCGTCGGCGAAGCTGCGGTACTGGGTCAGCGACCGGAAGTTGCCGCCGGCCATGTCGGCGGTCGGGTCGGCGCCCCCGGACAGGTAGTAGCCCCCCAGCACCGGCTGGCTCAGGTTGTAGTCGGCGGTGGCCGTCGCGGTGTTCCCGGCGGCGTCGCGGACCTGGACGGTGACCCGGGGCATCACGCCACCGCCCGGTAGACGGCCACAGAACCGTTGTCGGACACCCGGGTCCAGGTACGCCCGGAGTTGTCGCTGACGGTCAGGGTGAGTGGGTCGATGACGGCGGTGACCTTGACCGGCGCGCTGCTGTTGCCCTGCGCGTCGGTGACCACGATGGTGACGGTCAGCGGTTTGGTGTCGGCGTCTGAGTAGGTGACGGTCAGCAGCATCTGGTCACCCGGCGCGAAGACGGATGCGTTCAAGGCTGCGGTCGCGGTGGGAGCGGCCATGTCGGGCCCTTTCTGGCTCGGTCGCCGGGCCGGCGCGCGGTTTGGGCGCCACCGGACGGCGGGGTCCACAATGCGAAAGACCGGCGGGGCGCAGGGATGGCAGGCACGGCCGGCGGCAGGCGTCGCCTGACTGCCGACGGTGCTGACGTCCTCGTCCCGATGGGCGGAGGCACCGCTGCAGGCGCCCGCAGCGGTGTCGGTGGCAGTCACGGCCTGTGGTACGCGTGGCCGGCACGGCATCTGTGCCGTGACCGCCGCGGCGTTGGGGCCGGACTGGGTGGGGACGGCACCGGTGCGGACGATGTTGTCCCCACCGGGCCGGAGGCTCTGGGTGTGGCCCGCCACCCGTCTACCTCCACCTGCCCCAAGGGTGCTCTACCAGGGGCTTTACCGTCTTGTCCGGTTTGTTACACCGCCGCCGACAGGGCTGCCAAAAGGGCAGAGCGATCACCGCCCTGGCGGACCGATAACTTGGTGATCATGGCGGACTGGGAGCTTCGACCAGCTTCGGCGGAGGACGTCGAGACGGTGGCCGAGTTACGGGCAGTGGTGCTGCGGGCGGATCTGGAGCGGCTGGGGCGCTACGACGAGCAGCGGGTGCGCCAGCGCCTGCGGGACGGGTTCGCCCCCGCGTACACCTGGGTTGTCGAGGTGGGGGGAGCTTTCGCCGGCTGCGTGGCGCTGCGGCCCGCGGCGGACGCCCACTGGCTGGAGCACTTCTATCTGGCCCCACACCTGCATGGCAGCGGCATCGGGACGGCCGTGCTGCGTGCGCTGCTGGACCGGTGCGACCGCAACGGCACCCGCGTCCGCCTGAACGTGTTGCAGGGCAGCCCCGCCCGACGGCTGTACGAGCGACACGGATTCACACTGGAGACCGAGGACCCGGTGGACGTGTTCCTGGTCCGCGAGCCGAATCGCATGTCAATGTAGCGTTGACACATGACGTCGGAGCTGGGCCGGTTGGCCGAGGTTCGTGCCGCCCGCGCCCGCCTCGACGAGCAGGAGCTGGACCTCATCGACCGGGCGCGCCACGACGGCGCGACGTGGGCACAGATCGCGACGGCACTGGGTCTCGGCAGCCGGCAGGCCGCGGAGCAGCGCCGGCAGCGACTGGTGGCCGCGCGGTGGTCCCGACGCCAGCACCTCGACCTCCGGTTCGCACCCCGGATCGTGGCGCTGCGAAACGCCGTGGCCGACCTCGGGCGGTGGATCGCCGCCGATCGCCGCTGGGACGCCCGGTTCGATCGGGCGGAGCTCGTCCGGAGCACGGTGGAGGTCGCCCTGGATGCCGCCCCGGGTTCGCTGTACGCGTTGGCCGAGCATCTCGCCGCCGATCTCACCGAGGCGGGCGAGCGCCTGCCGGCACCCGTTCGCGCCGCCGCAGCGAAGATCGACGCGACCCTGTCAACGGTTGATTGACAGCGCCGCGAGAGTCTTGCCCGCACCAGACTCAATATTCAGGATGTGAGTCATCTCGACTCAACCTGGAGGGTTCATGCGGCGCAACGCTGGACTGTTCGTGGCGATCTCCCTGCTGTCCGGCTTCGGCAGCAGCGCCATGACCCTGGTGGCCGGCATCTGGATCCTCGACCTCACCGGCTCCACCGGCCTCGCCGCCCTCGCCGGGCTCTGCGTGTACGCCCCGGTCCTCGCTGGCCCGTTGCTGGGCGGTCTGCTCGACCGGGCGCCCCGGCGACCCCTGGTCATCGCCGTCAACCTCCTGTTGGCCGCCTCGCTGCTGGCGCTCCTCGCGGTGCGCGGGCCGGGACAGACCTGGCTCATCTTCGCCGTCTCGTGCGCCTACGGCGTCAGCTACGTGCTGATCGACGCGGGTGAGACGGCGCTGCTGCCGTCCGCGCTGTCACCGACGGAACTCGGCGACGTCAACGGCTGGCGCTCCAGCGCGCAGGAGGGCATGAAACTCGTCGCTCCCCTGGTCGGAGCCGGCCTCTACGCGTGGCACGACGGTCACGCGGTCGTCGTGCTCAGCGCGGCCATGCCGGTCCTGGTCGCCACCCTGTACGCGGCGGTACGCCTGCACAGGACTCCGCCCGACCAGCCCGCACCGCGACGAAACGGCCTGCGTACCGGATTGTCGGTCCTGTTCGGACAGCGAGCGACCCGGGTGCCGGTCACGCTCGCCGCCGTGTCGATCGCCATGTCCGGCTTCACGACCGCGGCGATCTACGCGGTCGTGACCACGGAGCTGCGCCTACCGACGACGTTCCTGGGGGTGCTGGCCAGCGCGCAGGGTGCCGGTTCCATCGTCGGTGGGCTGATCGTCGGCCGGCTGCTCGCCCGACGCGGTCCCGTTGCCGTCGGCGTCGCCGGGACGGTGCTGTTCGCGCTCGGGCTCCTGGCGCGTTGCCTACCGTGGTGGCCGGTCACGATCGCGGGGGCGCTGGTCGCCGGCGTCGGCCTGCCCTGGACCCTGGTCGCGGCGGTGACCGCCGTGCAGACACACACGCCGTCGGCGCTGCTGGGCCGGGTCTCCGCGACGGCCAACACCGCGATGTTCGGGCCACTCGTGGTGGCGATCCCCCTCGGCGGCGCAGCCGTCCACCTGGGCGCCCGCCCGCCGCTCGTCGCCGCCGTCGTGATCTGTCTGACGGCCGTGGTGGTCACGCACCCCCGCCCACAGTCCCTACGGAGCGCCCGTCGGATGGCTGACCGGGATCCCGCGACCCGATGACGGGCAGGGCGTCACCGGGCGCGTACCGGATGGGTTGCCTGGAAGGCCAGCCGGCGGTCCGCGTCGGCGGCGATGTGGTCGAGGATGTCGTCGAGGTCCAGGAACACCGACCACCGCTCGCGGCCGGTGGCCTCGGCCAGCCGGTCCACGAGCAACCCTTCCAGGTCGGTGACCCGCTTTCCCTTCCACACCTTGTCGGCCACGCTGACCAGCAGGTCGTCGACGCCGATGCCGTCCTGCTGCCAGGACGCGTGATCACGCGCGAACCGGGCGAGCGCCTCGGAGACACCATGCCCCAGCAGCAGCTCGTAGCCGGCGGGCTCGTGGGCGGATCCGGGCCCGGACAACTCCTCCGGGTGCCGGACCTTGCCGATGTCGTGGGTGGCGGCCCCGAAGAGCACCGCATCACGATCGAACGGAAGCTGCGGGAACCTTTCCGCCATCGCGTCGGTCAGCTGCGCGGCGACGTCGTGCACGGCCCGCAGGTGCGCGGCGAGACGCGGCGGCGCATGCAGGGTTTCCAACAGGGCGACGACCTGGTCGGGCAGGGACCGTAGCGGCGGGTCCGCGGGTGCGGTGAGAGCGCGGCGCAGGGGGTCGGCGGTCACGGCAGCAAGGGTACGACCACCGTTCCTCAGAGCAGTCTGGCGAGGGCCTGCGCGGCGGGGGCGCCCGGTGCCGCCTGGTAGGCGATGATCACCTGCCCCTCGGCGCCGGCGATGGCGAGTGTCTCCCGTCGCAGCGTGAGCGGGCCGACGACGGGATGGTTGAAGCGCTTGACCTCGTCGCGTGTCGGCCGTACGTCGTGCAGCGACCAGCTGTCGCGGAAAAGGCTGTCAGTCAGTAGCGAGGAGATGAGTTCGGCGGTCGCGGGATCGCGCGGGTCGGCTTCGGCGCGGAGCGCGGCGGCGCTCTGCGCGGCGATCTGCCTCCAGTCGGGAAACAGCGCACGCGCCGCGGGGTCGAGGAACATGCCGCGGACCAGGTTCTGACCGGGCGTGTAGAGCGGGGAGAGCGCCATGGCGAGCTTGTTGGCCGCCAGTACGTCGAAGCGGCGGTCGCGGACGTACGCGGGTGTCTGGCTCCACGAGTCGATGAGCTGCTGCACCGCGTCGGAGACCACCGTGGGCTCGACCCCGTGCGGCGGAGCGTCGGCGAGCGCGGTGAGATGTGCCCTCTCGTCGGGAGTCAGCCGCAACGCGCTCGCCAGGGCGTTCAGCACCTGCGGTGAGGGGTTGCGGTCCTTGCCCTGCTCCAGGCGGGTCAGATAGTGCTGGCTCACGCCCGCCAGGTGGGCCAGTTCGTCACGGCGCAGGCCCGGCACGCGGCGGCGCCCGAACGACGTCAGCCCCGCCTCGTCCGGTCGGACCCGCCCGCGACGTGCCCTGAGGAAGTCGCCGAGCGCGTTCTCGCCTTTCATTCCCGCCAGCCTAACCCTGTCAGGGTGCTGGCAGCCTGGCGTCCGCCGCCGCATGGTCGAGTCATGAAGACATGGTTCATCACCGGCGCATCACGCGGCTTCGGCCGCATCTGGGCCGAAGCCGCGCTCACCCGCGGAGATCGGGTCGCCGCGACCGCACGCGACCACAAGGCGCTTCAGGATCTGACCGAGGCGTACGGGGACCGGGTTCTGCCACTGACCCTCGATGTGACCGACCGCTCGGCCGTGTTCGACGCGGTGTCCCGGGCAGCGGAAACGTTCGGCCAGCTGGACGTCGTCGTCAACAACGCCGGCTACGGGCTGTTCGGCATGGTCGAGGAGGCGACCGAGGAGCAGGCCCGCGCGCAGCTGGAGACGAACTTCTTCGGCGCTCTCTGGGTGACCCAGGCCGCCCTGCCGGTGCTGCGCTCGCAGGGCAGCGGTCACATCCTCCAGGTTTCCAGCATCGGAGGGGTCGGGGCCTTCCCCACCCTCGGGCTCTACAACGCGTCGAAGTGGGCGCTGGAAGGGCTCAGCGAGGCGTTGTCCGCTGAGCTCGCCCCGCTCGGTCCGAAGGTGACGATCGTGGAGCCGGGACCGTTCGGCACCGACTGGTCCGGCGACTCGGCCGTGCACACGGAGCCGATCGGGGCCTATGAGCCCGTACGGCAGGCGCGCCGGGCCGGGGCGTCCGCCCGCACGCCGGATGATCCCGCGCTGACCGCCGGAGTCATCCTGCAACTTGTCGACTCCGTGGAGCCGCCGCTGCGCCTGTTCCTCGGGCCGTACCCGTACCTTCTCGCCGAGACGTTGTATCGGGACCGGCTCGCCACCTGGAACGACTGGCGCTGGCTGGCGGAGCAGGCGGCACCGGGCCAGGAGGGTCACCTGGCGTGAGTGCCGGTCCGCGGGGCCCGGGGTACGACCGCCCCGAGTCCTGCCGCGCCGGCGCCGGGTGCAGTTGCCGGCGGGAGCGAGTGCCCCGTCGCGACGGGTGGATACTGTCGGACCATGCGGCTGAGTCCGGACGAGGTCGAGCTGTTCGAGCACTCCAGGGCCCGCCTGGAGGCGATCGCCTATCGTCTGCTGGGCTCGGCGAGCGACGCCGAGGACGCCGTCCAGGACACGTTCCTGCGCTGGCAGGCCGCCGACCGGGAGCGGGTCGAGACACCCCAGGCGTGGCTGACGAAGGTGCTCACCAACCTGTGCCTCAACCAGCTCACCTCGGCTCGGGCCAGGCGGGAAACCTATGTGGGCACGTGGCTGCCCGAGCCGGTTCTCGCCGGGGACCGGATGCTCGGCCCGCTCGACACCGCCGAGCAGCGCGAATCGGTCTCGATGGCGGTGCTCACCCTCCTGGAGCGGCTGTCCGCCAACGAACGTGTGGTGTACGTGCTGCGGGAGGCCTTCGGCTACTCGCACGGTGAGATCGGCGAGATCCTCGGCCTCAGCGAGTCAAACTGCCAGCAGATCTACCGGCGCGCCAAGCAGCACGTCGCCGCCGAGCGGGCCCGCGCGGAGGTCGACCAGGCCACCGCGCGGAAGATCGTCGCGGAGTTCCTCACGGCGGCCCAGCACGGCGAGATCCAGCGGCTGGTCGAGTTGCTCACCGACGACGTGACGAGCACCGGTGACGGCGGCGGCAAGATCCCGGCCCGGACCACGCCGTTCTCCGGCGCGCTGGCGGTGGCGAAGTTCCTGCGCGGCCTGTTCAAGCCCGCCGACGTCAAGCGGGACCTGGTCGGCGGCAGCCCCGCCCTGTACGTCGCCGTCGTCAACGGCAGTCCGGCGGCGGTGGTCGTGATGGACGACCGGGTCATCGGTGTCATGTCCCTGGAGGTGACGCCCGAGGGGGTCGCGGCCATCCACACCCAGGTCAACCCCGACAAGCTCGTCCGCGCCACCCGTCAGTGGTCCGCCGCCGACCACGGCGAACCCCTCATGCACGTGTGGTGACCCAGGTCATAGCCGGTGCCTGTCAGGAATCACGTCGCTGTCCGGTTCAGGAAGCGACCACCGCCGAGACAGGAGTGACACCATGAAGCACCGCATCGTCGTCCTCGGAGCCGGCTACACGGGAGCCGTCGCCGCCGGGCGTCTCGCCAAGCGACTGCACCCCGACGACACCGAGATCACCGTCGTCAACGCCGACCCCGATTTCGTCGAGCGGGTCCGCATGCACCAACTCGCCACCGGGCAGGACCCCGAGCGCCGCCCGCTGAGCGAGATCTACGCCGGCACCGGCGTCACGCTGCGACTGGCGCGGGTCACCGCCGTCGACGCCGACCGCAGGACCGTCGTGCTCGCCGACGAGCACGGCACCGACGAGATCGCGTACGACACGCTCGTCTACGCCCTCGGCAGCACCGCCGCCGACCATGGCGTTCCCGGCGTCGCGGAGCACGCGTACGACATCGCCGGCAGGCCGTCGGCGCTGCGGTTGCGCGACCGCCTCGACCAGCTCGCGGCCGGCGGGACCGTGCTCGTCGTCGGCGGGGGCCTCACCGGCATCGAGGCGGTCACCGAGATCGCCGAGGCCCGGCCGGACCTCGACGTCGCGATCGCCGCCCGTGGCGGCCTCGGCGACTGGCTCAACGAGAAGGCACAGCAGCACCTGCGGAGGGTCTGCGACCGGCTCGGCATCACCGTGCACGAGCACGCCGACATCGCGCGGGTCGAGGCGACCGCTGCGGTCACCGCCGACGCACGGGTGATCCCCGCCGAGGTGACGGTGTGGACGACCGGCTTCGCCGTCCACCCGATCGCCGCCGCCACGACCCTGACGGTCGCGGCGACCGGCCAGATCATCGTCGACGCCTCGATGCGCTCGGTCTCACACCCCGAGGTGTACGCGGTGGGCGACGCCGGACTCGCCGAAGGCCCCGGCGGCAAGCCACTGCGGATGTCCTGCGCCTCGGGCATCCCGATGGCCTGGCAGGCCGCCGACGCCATCGCCGCGCGGCTGGCCGGTCGGGAGAAGTTCCCCAAGGCCCCGCTGCGTTACTTCAACCAGTGCATCAGCCTCGGCCGCCGCGACGGCATCATCCAGTACGTGACCGCCGACGACCGGGCCAGGCCGTCCCTTCTCACCGGCAGGCTGGCGGCCCGCTACAAGGAGGTCGTCTGCAAGGGTGCGGCCTGGGGTGTCGCCCACCCGGTGCTGTACCCGGTGCGCCGCCGTCGCATCGCCGCGACCCGGACGGAGACCGTCGCGACGATGTCGTGAGGCGTCAGGAGAACGTCCGACGCGCCCACGTACGGAAATCGGTGGTGGGCAGGCCGAGGGCGCGGGTCATCTCCGGTCGGGCGGGGCTGCCGTTCTCGTTGATCTGCTCCACCGCGTTGACCATGGCGGGCAGCAGGCCGCGCTCGACGGCCTGCTGCGGGGTGAGCACGGGCGCGGTGACCGCCCGGCCGGTGACCTCACTGAGGATGGCGGCGATCTCGGTCATGGTGAGCAGGTCGCCGGCGAGTTCGACGTCGAGGCCGTCGAGCCTTCCCGGGTTGGTGAACGCGGTCGCCGCGGCCTCGCCGATGTCGTCGACGGCGATCCACGGAAGCCGCGTGTCCGCGGCGAAGCCGGTGATGATCGTGCCGCTGGACCAGTCGCCAAAGAGGTAGGACCAGCCGACGAGGTTCTCCATGAAGGTCGAGGGCTTGAGGACGGTCCAGTGTGCGAAGCCACCGGAGCGCACCATCTCGTCGATTGCCGCCTTGCTCTCCCAGTAGTGCCTGTCCCACCGGCCCTCGGCCCATCCGGGCTGGTTGCGGTGGAAGTCGCCGGCACCGGAAACGCTGCTGTGCACCACGTGCGACACGCCGGCCCGGCGGGCCGCCTCGACGACGTTGCGACCGCGGGTCACCTCGGCATCGCCCTGCATGTTCGTCACGTCGGGATACGGGATGGAGAAGAGGCCGTCCATCCCGTCCGCCGCGGCGAGCAGCGACTCCGCGTCGTCCAGGTCGCCGGTGACCAGTTCGGCGCCCCGCTCCCGCAGAGCCTTGGCGCTGTCGCTGCCCGGGTCCCGGACCAGGGCACGGACCGCGACGCCCCGGTCCAGCAGCGCGCGGGCCGTGGCTCCGCCCTGCTTGCCCGTCGCGCCGATGACGAGAACAGCCATGGTGCCTCCCCAGAAACAAGTGGGGTGGTCCCCCACTTTTCATCGGCTACGATATGGGGGACCACCCCACTTTGGCAAGGCGGGCCATGAGAGCGGACGCACGGCGCAACTACGACCTCATCGTCTCCGCGGCCTCCGAGGCGATCGCCCGCGACGGCGCGTACGCCTCGCTGGAGGAGATCGCCCGGTCCGCCGGAGTGGGCTCGGCGACCCTGCACCGGCACTTCCCGACGCGGTGGTCCCTGCTCCAGGCCGTTTTCCGCACCTGCGTGAGCAACCTGGCGGCCCGCGCCGGAGACCTGCTGACGGCGCCGGACGCCCTCGACGCGCTGACGACCTGGCTGCACGAGGTCACCGCGTACGCCACGACAACCCGCGGCCTCGCGGATTCGCTCCTGAACGAGCCCGCCGAGGAGACCGACGCCTGCGGTGCGACGCTCGTCGCCGCCGGTGAACCGCTGCTGCGCCGAGCCGCCGACGAGGGCTCCGTGCGGCCCGACGTCACAATGGCCGACCTGATGATCCTCGCCAACGGCATCTCACTCGCGGCGCAGCCAGCGGGCGCGGCCAAGGCGGAGCAACTGCTGGCCCTCGCCCTGGAGGGGATCGGGTCAGCAGGTCGATGACGGCAGCGCGTCAGCGGTCGGTGGCGCACAGCGCCGTCTCGACGCTCCGGTTCACCGCGCCGAGCATCTGCTCGCTGGTCGGCAGGCCGGTCACGGCGACGACGGCGCTCCGGCCGTCCCTGGTGGCGAGGTTGCGGGTCTCGAAGCCCTGGATGTCACCGCCGTGACCCCAGGCGTAGCCGCCGCAGGGCAGCTCGTACCGGGCGACGCCAAGCCCGTACGCGTACTCCCCGGCCGGCTCGAACCCGGGCGCGGGCACTGTCGTCATCAGGGCCGTCTGCTGCGCGGGCTTGAGCAACCTGCCGCCGACCAGCGCGTCGAAGAAGGTCCGCAGCTCGTCCGGCGTCGACACCAGCTGGCCGGCGGACCAGCCCAGGGACGGGTCCATCTCGGTGACGTCCACCCACGGCGCGCCAGGCGCCACCGCGACGTAGCCGTGCGGGTGGGTGCCACGGAGCCGCTGCTCCCCGACGCCCGGCCAGTAGGTGTCGCGCAGACCGAGCGGCCTGATGATGCGGTTGGTGATCTCCTCGCCGATCGGACGTTCGGTGACCTGCTCGACGACGAGCCCGGCGAGGACGTAGTTGGTGTTGCTGTACTCCCACTTCTCCCCCGGCGCGAAGTGCGGTGCGTCGGTGAGCGCCGCGTCCACCAGCCGGCGCGGCTCGTAGTACGAGTGGCTCTTGTCGATCAGGTCCTGCGACCTGGTGAACAGCACGTCGTCGTAGTCGGGCAGGCCGCTGGTCTGTTGCAGCAGCTGTCGTACGGTGATCCTGCCGCCGTCGTTGCCGTTGCCGCGCACGACCCCGGGCAGGTAGTGCTCGACTGTGGCGTCCAGGTCGATGCGGCCCTCGCCCACCAGTTGCAGGACGACCACCGCGGTGAAGCTCTTGGTGTTGCTGCCGACGCGGACCTGGCCGTCGCGGGGAACCGGGCGGCGGGTCTGGAGGTCACCGACACCGGTGGTGTAGTCCCGGACCCGCCCGTCGGCCCCCCGCACCGAGGCGAGTACGCCGGGGAAGCCGCTCTCGCTGACCAGGCCGTCCAGTTGTCGCTGCACGACGTCGCGCGGGCCGTCGCGCCGCGCGGTGTCGGCGAATGCCGAAGGGCCGGTCAGGGCGGCGCCGACGGTGACGGCGGCCAACGCGGCGGCGGCCATCCGCACGGTACGACGGCGGCGGGAGGGATCGTTTGGTGTCACGGGCATGATGACTCCTCGGTATCGGGAACGCTTGACACCATCAATGGTTCAAGAAGTCCGATACCTGGACGATCCCCCCTGCTGCCCTCCTTCGGTACAGCCTGCGCTACCCCGGCCGGTCGGTGATCAGTACCTGACCGCGTCGGGGGTGAGCCACGGCGACGGGCTGCTCGGCTGGCCGTCCACTGTCGCGCCAGCGAAGGCGAGCCTCGGCGCGAGGAGCCGATTGTTGTCGGCGGGGAAGTTCAACGCGGGCGTCGACACCTCGTCGAGTCGTTCCGTCTGCCGCGGCGACAACCGCACGTCCACCGCGTCCAGGTTCGCCTTGAGCTGATCGAGGCGGCGCGCGCCGATCAGCACCGAGGTCACGCCCGGTCGGGCGCCGACCCAGGCCAGCGCCGTGGCGGCCGGGGTCACTCCGGCCTCACCCGCCACCTCGTGCAGCACGTCGATGACCTGCCAGTCACGCTCGGCGGGGCCGCCCACCAGCGCACCACGCCTGGTGTCCACGGCGTCGTTCCCACGGACGAACTTCCCGGAGAGCCAGCCGCTCTTGAGCGGGCTCCAGGGCAGCACTCCGAGGCCGTGCTCGGCCGCCATCGGGATCAACTCCCCCTCGACGGTCCTTTCGAGCAGCGAGTACTCGAGCTGCAACCCGATCGCCTGCGTCCACCCACGGAAGTGGGCGACGATCTGCGCCTCGGCCGCCTTCCACGCGGGCAGGTCCGACAGGCCCACGTACCGGATCTTGCCGGCCGTGACGAGGTTGTCGAGGGCGCGCAGCGTCTCCTCGATCGGTACGCCCCGGTCCCAGTTGTGCAGCCAGTAGATGTCCAGGTAGTCGGTGCGCAGTCGGCGCAGGGACTCCTCCACCTGGGCCACCACGGCCTTGCGCCCGGCGCCGCCACCGTTGGGATCGCCGAGGAACAGGTTGCCGAAGAACTTGGAACCGAGGACGATCCGGTCCCGCAGGCCCGGCCGAGCGGCCAGGTAATCGCCGATGATCTTCTCGGAGTGGCCGTTGGGGTAGATGTTGGCGGTGTCGATGGAGTTGCCGCCACGTTCCAGATACTCGGTGATCATCGCCTCCGACTCGGCGACCGAGGCTCCCCAACCGTGATCCTCTCCGAAGGTCATGGCACCGAGAGTGTACGGACTGATGCGCAGGCCAGAGCGGCCCAGTGTGACGAAATTGTCGAGTGGCATGCGTCCAGTGCACACCTGCGGGCCTATCACCGAGTAGATCAGAACTGGCAGCGCGTTGCCCGATCCTGCCAAAGTCGGCAGGATGAGCCCCATGAGCGCGCTGCCCGAGATCCGCGACCTGGTGCTGCGCCACGCCGGCCGACCCGCACCGGGCGGCCTCGCCCTGCACCGCAGCGACTCCCCCACCGAGCCGATGCCGTCCCAGTCCGCGCCGGTCTTCGCGCTGATCGCACAGGGCGCGAAGTATGCGGTACTGGGCGAACGGGTCTTCTCGTACGGTGCCGGGCAGTTCGTCGTCGCGTCCACGGAGCTGCCGGTGATCGCCCACGTCAGCGAGGCCAGCCCCGCCACGCCGTACCTGGTGCTGGGCCTCGCTCTGCGCCCGCCACTGATCGCGGAGCTGCTGCTGGAGACTCCACCGTCGCGAGGCGAGCCGGCGGCGGGCATAGCGGTCAGCACCGCGAGCGACGACCTGCTCGACGTGGTGGTGCGGCTGCTGCGACTGCTCGACCGCCCCGACGACCAGCGCGTGCTCTGGGCAGGGGTGGAACGCGAACTCGTCTGGCGGTTGCTGACCAGCGAGCAGGGTGGCACGGTCCGGCAGATCGGGCTGGGCGACGGCAACGTCGTGCAGATCGAACGGGCGATCCGCTGGATCCGCGAGCATCACGCCGACCTGTTCCGCGTCGAGGATGTGGCGCGCGCGGCCGGGATGAGCGTGACCTCGCTGCACCGCCATTTCCGGGCCGTCACGACCATGACGCCCATTCAGTTCCAGAAGCTGATCCGGCTCCAGGAGGCACGGGCCCGACTGCTGGCCGAACCCGGTGACGTGGCGGGCGTCGGGTTCGCGGTCGGCTACGAGAGCGCGTCGCAGTTCAGCCGCGAATACCGGCGACTGTTCGGGCTCCCGCCGGGGCAGGACGCGGCTCGCCTGTCCCGCGTCGACCCGGCGCAGCTCGCCGACGTGTGAGGGTGCCTCGCCTGACTGTCAGGACGCCGCAAGCAATCGGATCTCGCAGCGAACGCCGCTGGCCTTCGCGAGCCGACCATCACCGGTTACGAGTGGACAGGCCATCAACTCCGCTGCCGCGACATACGCCGCGTCGTACGCCGTGACGTTGCCGCGCAACTGCCACATCCGGTCAAGCAGAAGCGGGACGCCAACCTCGTCGATGACCAGTGACGGCAGGATATCGATCGCCTCCTGGGCCCGGGCCAGGCCGAGTTTCCCACCGAGGACTTTGCCTCTGATCACCGACATGACTTCGACCAGGAGATGGCCTGGCGCGGCCCAGTGCGGATCTCCGGTCAATTCCGCTCGCGCCGCGTCCCCTATCGGCCCGTCATCCACCAGGGCGTCGGACAGGACCGACGCATCCACGACTATCACGCGGCGCTTCCCCATGGCCCGCGCTGCTCCCGCTGCTCGCTCAACTCCGCGGCACTCTCGCCCGGCAGGGAGCGAGCACCGTCCGATCGGCCGGCGAAGCGATCAAGGGCGGCGGTGTTGCGGAGACGTCGAGCCTGCGTCTCCACCAGTTCCAACAGATACGTCTGGAGTGACTGGCCACGTGCCTTGGCCTGGGCCGCCAGAGCGTCCCGTACTTCTTCCGGCACGTCCCGAATCTGAAGAGCAACCATGCATTCATTATGCATGCAACATCCCTTGGTGCTCTGGAAGACGCGGAATCCCGCTCCGCCTGCACCGGAAAGGTCGAGGCGGAGCGGGGTTCTCGGCGCCCAGCCGCTAGAACCCGTCCCACTGGCGGGCCGAGCACTTCCAGGTCTTTCCGCCATCCTGCGAGATGCAGACCACGAGGAGCGTCCCGAGGAAGGGAACTCTGACGGTGAAGATGTGAGCCTTGGTCTTCGCGTACGCGACGCCGGAGTTCTCGGCGATGTCGGCCAGCGCCCACCCCGGGTCCGGTCCCTTCACCGTGGCCACCCGGCGCAGCGAGTCGACGTCCTTGCCGTCGAGGAGCATCTCGGCGTCCTTCGCCGAGGGTTCGCCGTCACCGACCAGTGTCTCCACGGCGGACGGGCCATCCAGTGTGACTCCGTTGGCCTTCTCGAAGGCCGCCTTCGTCCCGCCGATCGTGGTGTCGCCGCCAAGGTCGAGGGTGATGACCGGTTCGCCCGTCCGGCGCGACAGCAGGCATTCCCAGACGGACTTGCCCGAGGCGACGCACATGGTCAGGCACCAGTCCCGACCGCCGGGCACCGACGAGGCGAAGATCAGCGACGTGGTCCCTGTTGCGGTGTCACCCTTGCCGTCGTACGCGCCGTCGGCGAGGTCGGCCATGGTCGTGCCGAGGATGTCCCGGCCGCCCGGCATCGTGCCCACGACCTTGACACCGTCGACCTTCTCACCTGCGACGAGCGCCGCAAGCTGATCGCCGGTGAGATCCCGGCCGCCGGCGTCGACGGCCAGCACCTTGTCCAGGTCGCCGACCGGCTGGCCGGTCAGGTCCTCGAACCATTGGAGCATCGTCTGAGGCGCACCGGGGTGGTCGGTGACCGTCGTCCGGGCCTCACCCTCGGCGGCCTGCGACGGAGCGTACGAAGCTGTCAGCCCGACGATCAGGGCCGTGGTGATGATGGTGACGCGCCTGGTGATGTCCCGCAGAGTTGTCATCCTGTCCTCATCTCGGTGATCGGTTTCGGCGGGGTCGAACGGGCTACCAGCGACACGTGACCACGTCACCAAAGTCGTTCGGGGATCCCAGGTCGCAGTGGTCGTCGATCCACTCGCCGATCTCGCCGATCGTGTCCACGATCCACGCGAACACCGACTTGATCGCGCCCCATAGGCTGAAGTAGACGACTGTCGACTCAGGGGTGCCGCCTGCCTCGTCGATGACGTCCTTCGTCGACATGGCGGCGTTCGGCTTCTCGATGATGTCCAGCACCCGTACGCCGGTGTCCTCCTTGCCGGCCAGCAGCGCCTCGATCTGCTCCGGGGTCCGCTCCTTGCCGTCGTCGACCGCCACGATCGCGCGGTCGATCAGCACCTGTCGGCTGCCGCTGACGGCTTGGGCGATCGTGGCGATCTCGCCCACCGTCAGGTCGTTGCCGAGCGCGGGACCGGTGAACCGCCGGACCGAGACGGCACCGGCCGGACCGATCTGGATCTCGCCGGCCCTGATCATGTCGTCCGCCCCGAACGGGTCCCACGCGAACGTCCACTGCCCGCCTTCGCAGCGGAACTGGCCGTGCTCCCGGCCCTCAGGCTCGGTCTCGGTCCGGACGATTCCGCCACGCTCGTCGACGTGCTGGACCACACAGTCGGTGCCCTTTGTCGGCGGCTTGTCGGTCCGGGCCATCGCAGCGGAGGACATGGCCAGCACCGTCGCGCTGACCACCCCGATCACCGCGAGGCGGTGTGCCAAACGCTTCATCGAACGCTCCATTCCTCGGAAAGAAACTGGTGTCCGAAGAGTGGCGGGCCGCGCTGAAGCGGCCCGGAAACGGCGCTGAAAGCGGGGGTACGTCAGTGGAGTCGACTGGCGTCGAGCTGTGCCAGGTCGGCACGGATCGCGTCGGCGTCGGCATCGCCCAGCTCGTCGAGGATGCGCAGGGCCCGCCGCCACGCCACCCGGGTGGCACCGAAATCGGCGAGGGCCCGGTGGCTGCCGCCGAGATTGACGTACGTGCTCGCTTCCCCGTACCGGTCGTTCACCTGCGTGAAAAGGTCGAGTGCGTGCTCGTAGCAGGCGATGGCCCGCCGGTCGTCGCCGAGCTGGTGATGGGCGTGGCCGAGGCTGTCCCACGTGTCGGCCTGTCCCTGCACGTCGTCCACCTCCTGCAACTTCCTCAACGCCTCGCCGCACGACTCGAGGGCACGGTCGTAGTTGCCGAGCAGCCCTTCCTGCCAACCCACCGCGTTGAGGGTGTACCCCTGCCCGGCCTCGTTTCCGGCCCGCCGGAACAGGGTCAGCGCCCGTCGGGAATGGCCGAGTGCCTGGTGGTGCTGCCCCTGTCGCTCCGCCAACTGACCGAGGTTCAGGCAGGTGTGTGCCCGCCCGGCGTCGTCGCCGACATCGGTGAACAGGTCGAACGCGCGGCGCAGGTGGTCGTCGGCCTCGTCGTACCGTCGAAGCCTCGAACAGGCGAGACCGAGGCTGCGGTGCGCGTGGCCCTGACCGGTCTGATCGCCGATGCGGGACGCGGCGGCCAGAGCGATGCGTTGCGTGCCGAGCCAGTCCTGCCAGTGCCCCTGCCGGTGCAGGAATCCGGCCATGGCCCAGGCGAGCCGCCAGGCGTGGCCCTCGAACCCGGCCCGCGCCGCCAGTGGCACGGCCGCGAGCAGAACGGGAACCTCGGCGGTGAACCACGCCGTGGCGGCCACCTTGTTCCTGGGACGTTCCGGCGTCACGCCCGCTCGCGGTGGCGGGAGGCTGATGTCGCTGAAGTGCGGGTGCAGTGCCAGGTCGGCCGCGTGCGCGGTGTGCAGGCAGTGGTCGAGCAGTCGGTGGACGGCGGCACTGCGCTCGGCCGGTACTTCGGCCTCGTCGGCGAGGCTGGCAGCGTACGCGCGCAGCAGGTCGTGAAACGCGTAGCGCCCGTACGTGTGCTCGGTCAGGAGGTTCGCCCGGGTCAGCTCGGTCAGCAGCGGACCGCTCGCCTGCGGGGTGATCCCGGCCAGGCTGGCGACGGCCGGGACGGAGACGTCCGGGCCGGGGTGCAGGCTCAGCAGCCGGAACAGCCGGGCCGCCGGTGGGCTGAGCGTCCGGCACGACCAGGAGAAGACCGCCCGGACGTCGGTGGCCTCGTCGCCGCCGTGGAAGGCGCCCAGATCGCCCAGCTCAGCGGCGACCGCCGCCAACGAGAAGTGCCGGTTGGTGGCGGCTCTGGCCGCGACGATGGCCAGGGCGATGGGCAGCCGCGCGCACCGGTCGGAGATGTCGTCGGCCGCGCCGGGTTCGGCGGCGATCTGGCTCGCCCCGAGTCGGCGGGCCAGCATGTCGCGGGCTTCGCCAGGGCTCAGCAGGTCGAGGGGCACCGGTTGGGCGCTCTCGGTGACGACCAGCGGGAGAAGCTGGTCGCGGCTGGTGACGATCGCCAGACAGTCGGGTGAGCCGGGCAGCAGCGGCCGGACCTGTTCCGCGTCGCGCGCGTTGTCCAGCACCACCAGCAGACGCTTGCCGGCCACCGTCGTGCGGTACAGGCTCACCATCAGGTCCCTGTCGCTCGGCATCCGGGCCACCGGAACGCCGAGCGCCGCCAGGAACCCGTGCAGCGCTCGTGCCGGGTCGGTCGGTGTCGCCGCCGGGTCGAAGCCGCGCAGGTTGACGTAGAGCTGCCCGTCGGGGAAGCGCTCGGCCGCCCGGTGCGCCCAGTGCACGGCGAGCGCGGTCTTGCCGACGCCCGCGGTCCCGGACACCACCACGGCGCCGCCCCGGTCGACGAGCGCGTCAAGGGCGGCCAGCTCCGCGTCGCGCCCGGTGAACGTGGGTACGGGAGGGGGCAGTTGTGCCGCCACCGGCGGCTGTGCCGCCGCGACCGGGGCGGGTGCGGCGATCGCGGTGTCCTGGCGCAGGATGGCGCACTCCAGATCCCGGAGCCGCGGGCTCGGGTCGATGCCGAGGTTTTCCCGCAGGGTGTCGCGCAGCCGCCGGTACGTGGCGACCGCCTCACCCTGTCGGCCGTCGCGGTACAGGGCGAGCATCAACTGCGCGTGCAGGTGCTCGTCGAGGGGGTGCTGCCGGACGAGCCGTTCCAACCCGGGGACGAGCCGAGCGTGCTCGCCGACGGACAGCCGGGCCTCGGCGAGCGCGCGTTCGGCCTCCAACCGCAGGCGGGCCAGGTGTTCCGCCTGCTCCTCAAGCCAGGCGGACCCGGCCACGTCGGCCAACGGGGGCCCCCGCCACAACGCCACCGCGGCCGTCAGGTGAGCCACCTGCTCGTTGCGGTCCGACGAGCGCCGGGCCAGTTCGAGGAGGCGCTCGGCGGCCTGGACATCCGTGGACTCCGGCCCGGTGTTGAGCACGTAACCGGGCTGACGCGCCACGATCGATCCGGGCTCGCCGAGCACTCCGCGTAGGTAGGAGACATGGCGTTGCAACGTGTTCGCCGCGGTGGCCGGCAACTGCTCACCCCAGACCACATCGATGAGCCGGTCCACGCTCACCACCCGGCCCACGTGCAGCGCCAACGTCGCCAGTACCGCCTTGCGGCGCACGCCGTTCACCGCCTGCGTGCCGTCGGCGACGACCACCTCCACCGGCCCGAGCAGCCTGACGCGTACGCCCGTGCCAGCCGTCGACATCACCGGCTCAGGCTAAATCCGCAGCTCGGCGAGCTCGGTCTGTTCGTCGCGCAATGGACACGAGCGGCCGGGCCGAACGCTCGACGTGGTTTGCACTAATGCGTTGGCAGGTTGTGACGATGATGTGGCAAGGTTCTCGTCATGATTCAGCCCCGAAAGGTCAATGGCGCGTAGGTCTCCCGGCGCGCTGCGCGCCCTGTCGAGGTCGGCCGGGCGGAACGCCGACAGGATCCGCCTCATCGACGGTCTGTCGATCGGCACCAACGCGGCGATTGTCAGGCTCGAACGCAGGCATCCCGGCACTTGGTCGCTGAAAACCGCGCTGGACGGCTATCGCCGTGCGATCAGGCGGTCGGGGCGGTGGCTGGATCTGTCTCCGGACTACTGCTCATGCCCGGGTTGCGGCGATGTGGTGGAGCACCGGGACGTCCTGGGCGATGCGCTGCGCCGACTACCAGCAAGGGCCCGCCGCGAGTTGCAGCGTGTCGTCGATCCGTTGGACCAGGAGTTTCTCCGCAAGACGTTGCCTGACCCCCGAGCTGCCGAGCTGAGTTCCTGGCACGCGCAGGCGTGGTGGCGGCAGCGGTTGAGGGAACGGTGAACGCGCTACGCCCGAGTTCGCCCGCCTGGCCCGCACATCACCGTTCTCGCTCCACTCCTACCTGGCCGAACATGGGGCCAAGCCACGGCAGGAGTACGACTGGTCCGGCTACTGCATGCTCTACGTCCTGACCTATCTGGAGGAGCGCGGCATCGACCTGGAGCGGTCGGAGTTCAATGCCGAGTCGGAGGCCATCAACAGCGTGTACGGCCTGACCATGCTCATCATTCCAGCCCGGCGGTTACTGGATGCGACTGCACCTCCGACCTCCGCGATGACCAGGTTTTGCTGCTCAACATCGGCTGAGGCCGACTCGTACCAGGCTGTGTCACCACCCCGGCCTGGGGCTGCGGCGGGGCGGACATCGACCGTTGTAGGGTGCGCGGCGTGGGATACACGGTGATGCCGTCAGGTCGTCTGAACCTCCCGGAGTCGGAGGACGCCGCTGCGGTCGCCGCTGTCCAAACTGCCATGGCTGGACGAGGTGGTTGGTACCAGCCGGATGCGTTTCCGTCGAGCGGCACGTTGGTCGACCTGGCGGTGGACGCCAGAGCCTCGATCATCCGCGACGGAGACTGGATCGAGTTCGGGTACGACGACGAGGGCGACCCCAAATGGTCGGACCAGGCGACGGCCTTCTACGTCGCGATCGCGCCGTTCGTTCGCTCGGGAACCGTCCGGATCGAGGGTGAGGACGGGGCCCGCTGGTCATACACCTACGCCGATGGGCAGGTCACCCAGCAGGGTTGGAACGGCTGGGATGGCTCCGTCGAGCCGTTCGGCGATTATGTGGACCTCCCTCCCCTGGACCACCCGTAGGCACCGCTCCTCACCAACTGCTGGCCCGAGGGGCGCCACTGGTAGCTCTCAGTCCTGAAACCAGTCGACTGGATCCGTTGTGCCAGGAGCGCGTAGGGTCCCAGCCTCATGAAGGCATTGATCTCGGTGGACCTGGAAGGCATCTCGGGGATCGTGCATCCCGCCGAGACGAACCCGGATCGCTACGACTACGAGCGCGGCCGGGCCTTGATGACGGCCGAGGCGAACGCGGCGATTGCGGGTGTCTTCGACGCCGAATCCGACGCCGTGGTGTGGGTCGCTGACGCACACGGGACGTTTCGCAACCTCCTGCCGGAGGACCTCGACCGGCGTGCCCATCTCGTGCGAGGCAAACCCCGCCCGCTGGGCATGCTCGCCGGGCTGGACGAGCAGACCGACGCTGTCTTGTTCATCGGCTATCACGCTCGAGCCGGCGCAGGGCCCGCCGTGCTGGCGCACACGATCAGTGACAGCATCCTCGACGTACGGGTTGGTGGACGGTCGATGGGCGAGATCGGCCTCAACGCCGCCCTGGCGGGACACCTGGTCGTGCCCGTCGTTCTGCTCAGCGGGGACGACAGCGCGTGTGCGGAGTTCAGCGAGCTGGTGCCCTCGGCGGTCACCGTGGCCGTGAAGCAGTCCCTGGGTCAGGCCGCCGCGGTGGCCCTGCACCCGTAGGAGGCACGGGAGCGGCTGCGCCGCGCCGCCGCCGATGCGGTCACCCGGCGCGGATCGATTCCCCCACTGAAGATGGCCGGGCCGCTGGACGTCGAGGTGGACCTGTACGGCCCCTACATGGTCGACCTCGCAGTTCTGGTGCCGGGCGTGACCCGCGTCGGCGGCGGCCGGACGGTCGCCTTCCAGGCCGCTGACTTCGGCGACGCCTACCGGCTGATTTCGCTGCTCGTTCAACTCGCGAGCATCAAGCCCGACTGAGGCATGAAGCCGGCTTCCGGTCAGCTATCAATGCGCTGCCCTCTACTCAGGGACGGCAGGTGCCCGCCTTGAGGCTGCCGACGAATGCGTCCCAGGCGGCGGGCTCGAAGCTGAGCATTCCGGTGTTGGGCGCCTTGGAGTCGCGGACGTCGACCTGGCCGCGCCGGTCGCGCACCTCCACGCACTGGCCGTTGCTGCCGGAGCGGCTCGACTTGCGCCAGGCATCACGTTTCATGCGCGCTCAACTCCTTGACGAACTTGATCGACTCGGCGGGCGACATCGCCAGCGTCTTCAGATTGTCGTACGCCGCTGACAGCCGCGCCAGGTCAGGGCTCGACTCAAGGAACAGCTCGCCTGCCAGGGTCTCGATATAGCCCAGTGGTGGCTCGTCCCGCTCAAAGCTGAGCAGGGCGAAACCGCTGCTGTCCGCCAGGTGGGCGCCGGCCTCGAAGCGCAGCACCTGGATCGTCACGTTCGGCAGCCGACTCAAGGTGACCAGGTGATCGAGTTGCTCACGCAGCACGTCCGGGCCGCCCACCTCGGTGCGCACGGATGCCTCGGAGAGGATGGCGTGCATCCGCAGCGGAGTGGGTTTCCGGCGCAGCACCTCCTGCCGGGTCATCCGGGCGGAAACCCGCTGGTCGACGGTGTCCGGGTCGGTCTCCCGGCCGATGACGTTGACCTCGCGGGCATAGCTCTCGGTCTGAAGTAGACCGGGCACGAGCATCGGCTCGAAGTTCTTGAGCTCCACTGCCTCGATCTCGTACGCGTTGTAGGTGGCGTACTTGCCACCGAGGCGCTGCCACCAGCCGTCCTCACGCAGACCGCGCGCCTGATCGAGCAGCGAGGTCCCTGGCTCCTCGTCAATCTTGACGCCGTACGCGACCAGCAACTCCATGACGTCGCCGACCCGAGGTCTGATCTCGCCCGACTCGATCCGACTGATCCGGGACGGCGAGCAGTCGACGATCGCCGCCGCAGCCTCGCCGGTCAGTTCCTTGGCTTCGCGGAGCTTGCGTAGCTCCCGGCCCAGTCGTCGAGAGCGCGGCGTCGCTGGCGTAAATCGAGGCATGTCGTGATTCTGCACCTCGTCTCGCCTTTCCACTTGCCTTGGTTCACATGCTCGGAGTGTCGATCATGCTTGTCTACTTGCTTTGCATCACATGATGCGCAACTCTGATGACTGTCGGCCACGGAGCCTCACCACAGCGTGAGCTGCGGGCATGACGACCTTCCGGTCTCCGGCTTCGTCAGAAAGCGAGCCTGCGCATGGCCTCTGAAGTCGTGTCGATCGTGTTCGGTGGCCTGGTTCCGGGCTTCCTGTTCGGGCTCCTCGCCTTCCGGGTCAAGTCGAGATGGTGCCCACGCTGCGGCGAATCCACCGAAGCCATCGAGCCGTCGCCGGGGCGGGAGCGATGACCGGACCCGGCCGACGCAACAGCAACGAGCCGCCGATCGGACGGCGGATGGCGGAGCTGCGGGCACGTCGCGGCATGAGTCAGCAGGTCTTCGCCGACAGGATTCGCAGGTCGAAGAGCTGGGTGGACAAAGTCGAGCGAGGAGTGCGTACCCTCGACCGACTCTCGGTGATCGAGACGGTCGCCGCAGCCCTCGGCGTCGCCCCGGACGTCCTGCTCGCGGGCAGAGCCCCGCGCGAGCCGGTCGCCGACACCGGCGACGACGTGGAACGACTCCGCGCGGCGCTGGCCCGCTACGACATACCCGGCCCCGGCAACGACGGCCGGCCGGCGCCGTCGGTGGCTCAGCTCGACGCCCAAGCGGGGTACGCGTGGACGGCGTACCGCAACGGTCACCACTCCCAGGTGCTGCGGCTGCTGCCCGACCTGCTCTGCGATAGCCGCACGCAGCCGGGAGACACCGCGGATCTCCTGGTACGGGTGTACCGGCTCGCCGCCCAGGTGCTGGTCAAGCTCGGCGAGGCAGACCTCGCCTGGCTGGCTGCCGACCGGGCGATGAGCGCCGCCTCCGGTGACCCCTGGCGCGCCGGCCTTGCGGCGATCTCTCTCGCGCAGGCACTGCGAGCCCTGCGGCGAGGCCGGCTGGCGATGACGGCCGCTGTCAACGCCGTACACCAACTCGACCTGGCGCCGTCTTACGTCCGCGGGCCCGGCGTGGCGGGGACCCTGCTGATCGAAGCGGCGCTCGCCGCCGCCCTCAGCGGAGACGCGAACGCAGCGAGCGAACTCACCGAACGCGCCTCTCGCCTCGCCGATGGCGAGCAATGCGACGACGACGGCATTGCATTTGGTCCCGCTCCGGCCGACCTCGCTCGTGCCCTGATCGCGATGTCGTTTGGCGACCACCAACTGGCCGTCGCTATTCACCGACGGGTCACCAGCGGTAACGCCTGGCACCTACTTCCCGCCGAGCACCGGGCCGCGCACCTGATCGACATCACCCACGCCTGCCTGAACCTCGGTGACGCCCGCGCCGCCGGTCGGGCGTTGGTCGCCGCCGACCACATCGCCCCTACCGAGACGAGGAACCGCCCCGCCGCCCGTGCGGCGCTGACCGCCGTGCTCCGCGCCGGCCCCACTGCTGCCGACGTGACCCGCCTGGCAGCAACCATCGGATTGACCCGGCATTAGCGCTGACGCAACCCGCAGCGCACGTGTCCGTACGGCCGTCAGACCTGACGACCGGCCTTGGCGCGCCTGGCCCGCTCCCGAAGCCGGTTCCAGCACGTTCTGCGCCTCGGCCTCTGTGGTGACCGGCCCTCTTGGCTGTACGGATGGCTGTGCAAAAACGGTTAGAGGAAGTCTCCCCAGAAGGCGACGGTAGCCTGCGGCTCCTGGCCTCGATCCGGTGCCGGTCCACCGAACTCCGAATGGATGTAGTCCTCCAGGTCATCGCCGTAGTAGATGATGTCGGTCTGATACATCGACAGGACCGGGTGCCCATACGAGCCGCGGCCGGAGGGCAGGAAACGGTGCCCGAACACGGGCACCATCTGCGGCACGTTCTGGAGGTACGGCTTGGCAGCTGCTACAGCCTCACGGCGGTTACTGGGCCGCTCTCCCCAGCTCCCATGCCAGTAGCCGTTGTGCTCGACATCGAACAACACGCCATCCGCGGGCCACGCAAGGCGATCGCGGAGGGCCGACTGGTCTCCTCTTCGCCAGTCTGGCCAAGAGGGCCCGGTAGGTAGCCCGGCGACCAGGAAGGCGCGGTGGTCGTCGGCGAACTGAAAGCCGAAGGTGTGCTCCACGCGAGCAAGTTCCGCTTCCGTCAGACCGCGCTGAATCTTGATGTGGCCGAGTTCCCTCAGCCGGCGGGCCGCCGCGAGACCGAGGGCAGTGCCTTCCGGGTTGAGGCCCGGAGCAGGCTCACTGCGGTCGACCTTGCGAAAGCGGTGCAGGAACTTGCCCACGGCTTCCTCCGAGGTCTTCAAAGGTGTTGTCGTCGTTCGTCCGCTCACCAAGCAGGGAGTGGGGACCCGTCATTCCAGGCCGAAGTCGGCGGGCCTTTCGGCAGCTTTGACTCTGAACGCAGTCTCCAGAGCCTCGCCTTGGGGGCCGAGGAGGGTATCCAGATCATCTTGCCTGGACTCGGCGTGGTCACCGTCCAAGTCGTGCTCAACGAGGTCTGCTACGAGCTCGGCGTGTGCCGCCAACCCGAAGTACCGCATCGCGTCCATGGCTCGTTTCAGACGGAAGGGCTCGTTCACCTCGACAGCGAAGCCCAAGCCACCGCCCATCGCCGAGTTGTAGAAACGCAGCAGGTACGAGAGCTGCACGATGCCTCGTGGAGTGCCCTCGGGAGCCTCGCCATCTGCGCCGTAGTCAGCGGCATGGTTCCAGATGATGTGTAGTTCATCCAGGCCGGCGCGCCTCCTGACCTCCTCCACCTCAGCCACGGTGCAACCGAGTTCGATGCGAGCGGCTTGTGTCATGAGGTCGAGGTCGGATCACAAACGCAGGGTATCGGCGGGCAACCCCTGCCGGTCGACGCACGTCCACCACAGTCAGGTGCACGGATCTGTCGCAGACAGCGAACAGGGGCGTCGCACATCAGTTGGCCGACGGACGACCGCAGCGTCCGCCTCAATCCTGATGCCTTGGCAGACTGACTGCGTAACGGATGAGCAGGGCCAAGACAAACCCAACACCGATCAGCCGCCCCGCACACCAACTCTGAAAATCGCGAGGCAGTTGGCAGAGGAGCTGGCTGGGATGGCGAATGTGGAGGTCGACAACATCGAGGGCGGGATCACGGTGGGCGTCACACCACGTAACCCCGATGCTCGTGCCTTTGGATGGACGGACTTCCCCGACGAAATCATCCTGGGGATCGGTGACCATGGCGCCCGCTGGGATCTGGGAGCCGGCCCTGAAGATGTCGCCCTGCTCCAAGACATTGCTCGCTCAGTGATCGCCGGCAGGGTCCGGGAGGTATTCGCTCCAGGCCGCTCGGCTGTCTCGGTCACGCTCGTTGATGGTTCGATAGAGACCGAGATCGGAGGCAAAGCACCAATCGGCTGCCTGCCGCTACCCTTTTGGCGGCGTTGGTCCCGCAGCGTCCACTTCCTTTACTTCCCGCCGGATGCTGGCCTGGTCCGCGCCCGTGGCGCTCGCGCTGACCGCGATCGCCCCGGGCCTACCGGCCCAGGCCGCGCCGAAGCCCACGCCCACCGTCACCGCCGGCCCGGTCGACAAGGATCTCAACGGTGACGGCGTCGCGGACCTGGTCGCTGTCGGCGGCCCAGGCACCAGCCTCGGCTCCGGCGTCTGGTCGGCGCTCGGCCTGAAGTCTCGAAAGACGGGAGTGAGCTGTTGCCGATGCGATTCTCGGTCGAGACCGGCGATCGCCGGACCAGAGAGATCGACTACCCCATCGCCCTGGTGGGGAGTGTCTGGCACGTCAGGACTGAGCAGCCGTGCGCGCACTCCCGTGAGGTGAAGAAGCGCGGCGGATAGCGCTGAAACGGGTCTCCTCGTCGGCAGTGCCGCTCCCCCCGGTTCCTGGTCGAACCGATAGCTTGCCCAGCAGCCCAGCTCCTCATCGGCTTGAGGGCATCGGCTCGCCGGACAGGACATGGTGAACGAGGGTGATCAGGAACAGGACGCTGGCCGCAGCGAAGACTGCGCCCATTACCCGTTCCAGCAGAACGAAACGCGCCAGACGCTCGTCGTACTGAGCATCCGGAAGCCAGCGCCACGGCGGGACTCGCCGTAGCACGCTCGCGGTGGCCATCGACCGGCGCATGTGCCACTCGGTCACCCCTCGGAAGTTCGTCGCGAGGGCGACACCGATGAGACCCAAGGCCAGAATCATCACGACACCGGCCACGAATCGCCATGTCTCCATCTGACCTCCTTGGCGCGGGCCACCGATCGTGGGTGCTCTCGTCGGTGCCGCTGCCCGGTTCCTACTCGGGCCGATCGCCGCGCAGATCGCCGGCCACGCTGATGTTCCGTCCCCGGCCGGTGAGCGTCGGCAGCATGCCTGACCAGGGGAACTACGTGGTGGGGCGGGCGGGACTCGAACCCGCGACCGAGGGATTATGAGTCCCCTGCTCTAACCGGCTGAGCTACCGCCCCGAACACCGCGCCGGATCTTATCCCGCTCGGCGGTCAGCAGCCAGCACCGAGCCGGCCGGCGCCCACGCCTGTACCAGCACGATGGGCTACAGGAATATAACAGCGTGCTCGGGTACGCCTGTCAGCCGGCGCGCAGCTCCTCCAACACCTCGCCGGCGGCGCGCCAGCCGCTGGCGAGAGCGCCCTGGATGGATGGGCTGTCGCGGTGGTCACCGGCCACGAACAGCCCCTCCCCCAACGAGACGGGCTTGCGTAGCTGCCCCTGCGGCGGTGGCGCAGCCGGGAGCGCGTTCGGGACGGCCACTGTGGTGAGGTGGGTCCAGTCGGCGGTGGAACGGCCGTACAGCCGGGTCAACTCGGCCCGGATGGTCGACTCGGGTGGGGCGCTCGGGCCGACCACCGACGTGGCGACGAGGTGTCGTCCGGTGGGCGCGTACGTCGGGGCGGCGTTGCTGAGCACCACCGTGTTCGCCACGATCTCGCGCCGGTCGCCGTCGACGAGCAGGACCGGTTCGGTGAGCGGCGGCTCGGGCGCGCTGTGGTAGTAGGTGGTGTAGCTGTGCATCCGTACCGTCGCCAGGGTCGGCAGCAGCGCGGACGCGGCGGGTGGATCGACGGCGACCACGACGGCCCGGCAGCGGATGTCGCCGGCCTGGGTGCGGACCCGACCGGGGGTGACCTCGGCGACGGGCATGTCCAGGTCGAGCAGGTCGGCGGGGAGCGGGTCGGCGATGGCCCGGGGCAGCGCGGCCATTCCCTCGGCGGGCAGGCCGATGCGGCCGCGGGCGAACGACCGCAGCACCATCGCGAGGACGTGGCTGGAGGTGGCCAGTTCCCTGTCGATGAACACACCGGACAGGAACGGCCGCAGCAGCTCCTCGATGATCGCGTCGGAGAGGCCCGCCCGGCGTAGCGCGGTCTCGGCGCTGGTCTCCGGTGCGGCGAGCAGCCGGGACGTGGGCAGTGTGGCGCAGCCGGTGGCTAGCGCGGCGAAGCGCAGCCGGTCGCGCAGGGAGCCGATGCCGGCGAGCGCGGTGCCGGGGGCGCCGGTCGGCTCCCGCAAGGGGTTGACCAGCCGCAGCAGGTCGTCGCCCTTGCGCACCAGCACGCCGGAGGTGAAGTACCCGAGGTCGAGCCGGTCGGTGTCGAGCAGCGTGCCGAGCCGGGGGTAGGCGGTGTTGAGCACCTGGAAGCCCCGGTCGATGAGGTGTCCGTCGACCACGTCGGTGGCGACCCGGCCGCCGAGTCGCCCGCTGGCCTCCAGCAGCCGCCAGGGCACGCCGGCGCGGTGCAGCCGACGGGCGGCGGCGAGGCCGGCCAGGCCGCCGCCGACGATGACCACGTCGGTCTCAGCCAGCATCGCGCGCCTCCCGCTCACCGTTCGCCCGGGACAACCGGCCCGGCCACCAGATCTTCGGCCCAATGTCGTACGCGAGTGCGGGCACCAGCAGCGACCGGACGATGATCGTGTCGATCAGTACCCCGATCGCGACCGCCGTACCCAACTCGACAAGCACCACGAGGGGCAGCACGGCGAGGGCGGAGAAGGTCGCGGCGAGCACGATGCCGGCGGAGGTGATCACCCCGCCGGTGACGGCGAGGCCGGCGAGCACACCGGCGCGGGTGCCGCGCTTGACCGACTCCTCGCGGACCCGACTCATCAGGAAGATGTTGTAGTCGATGCCGAGCGCGACCAGGAACACGAACGCGAACAGCGGGAACGACGAGTCCACGCCGGGAAAGTCGAAGACGTGGCGGAAGAGGATCGCGCAGAGGCCGAGGGTCGCCGCGAAGCTGAGCAGCACTGTGGCGATCAGCAGCACCGGGGCGAGCAGCGCGCGGAGCAGCAGGGCCAGGATGACCGCGATGACCACCAGCACCACCGGGATGATGACGTTCTGGTCGCGCTTCGCGGCGTCCGAGGTGTCCACGTTGATCGCGGTGAAGCCGCCGACCACGGCGTCCGCGCCGGGCACCTGGTGTACGGCCACCCGCAGCTCGCGGAGGGTCCGCTCGGCGCCGTCGCTGTCGGGTGGGTCGGCCAGGGTCGCCTCCAGCTGGACCCGCCCGTCGACGACCTTCGGGGTGGTGTTCTCCTCGGGTGGGCCGGTCTGCGGGCCGGTGGAGAGCGGGCGGACGTCGGCCACGCCGGGCACGCCCTGCGCCACCTGGGCGACCTGTCGGGCGGTCTGTTCGGTGGTGAAGATGGTGGCCGGGCTGCCCGTGCCGGCCGGGTAGTGCCGCGCGATCACCTCCTCTCCGTCGACCGAGTCGGTGCGCTGGGTGAACAGGTCGGACTGGCCGAGGGTGGTGGCGCCGAGCTGGGTGAGCCCGAGCGTGAGGACGGCCAGCACGACCGCGGTGCTCAGCCAGATCGGTCGGGCGTGCCGGGCCACGAAGCCGGCGATGCGGCTCCAGATGCCGTGCTCGGCGCGTGGGTCGGCCTGATCCTCGCGGGGCCGTCGGGGCCAGAACGCCCAACGGCCGCCGAGCACCAGCAGCGCGGGCAGGAAGGTGAGCATCACCAGCAGGGTGGCGCCGATGCCGATGGCGGCGACCGGGCCGAGCGCCCGGTTGGAGTTGAGGCTGGACAGCAGCAGGCAGAGCAGGCTGACGATGACCGTGCCGCCGGACGCGATGATGGCCGGCGCGGCGCCCTTCCACGCGGTGCGCATGGCGGCCCAGGGGCGGTCGTGGCGGTGCAGCTCCTCCCGGTAGCGGGCGATCAGCAGCAGCGCGTAGTCGGTGCCCGCGCCGAAGACCAGAACGGTGAGGATGCCCTGGGCCTGCCCGTTGAGCTTCACCACGTCGGCGTCGGCGAGCAGGTAGACGAACACCGAGGCGAGGGCGTACGACATACCGGCGGCCAGCAGCGGAAAGATCCAGAGCACCGGGCTGCGGTAGACGACCAGCAGGATGATCAGCACCACGACCAGGGTGACCAGCAGCAGTGGCCCGTCGATGGCGGAGAACACCTCGATCAGGTCGGCGAGCAGGCCGGCCGGTCCGGAGACGTCCACGGTGAGGCCGTCCCGGTCCCCGCCGGTGATGTCGCGGAGCCGTTCGACGACAGTGCCGATCTCCTCGCCCTCGGCGTCGTCCACCGGTACGACGATCTGGAGTGCCTGGCCGTCCTCGCTGGGGATGGGCGGGGGCAGCGGGGCGACCACGCCGGGCACCTGGGCGAACCGGGCCGCGTCGGCGCTCACCCGCTGTCGGTCGGCGTCGGTGATCCCGGAGGGCCGCTCGTAGACGACCAGAGCCGGGATGGTCTGCCGGTCGACGAACTCACCGGCGAGGTCCTGAGCGCGGGTCGCCTCGGCGTCGGTGGGCAGGAATGCGGCGTTGTCGTTGGTGGCGACCTCGGTGAGGCGCCCGGCGTACGGGCCGGCCACGCCGCCGATCACCAGCCAGGCCAGCACGACCGCCACCGCGATCAGCGTGGCCCTGCCGCCCCGTCCGGACATCCGCACTCACCCCAAGGATCGACGCATCAATCGACGCAGCGGGAGCCTCAGTCGACATCGACCATCCTGCCGGGCAAGCCGGTCGAGGGTGGGTGAAACCGGGTCACACACACGAAAACGCCCGTCGGCCGGTGGCTGACGGGCGTTGGGTGGAGAAGCTCCCCCGATTGGACTCGAACCAATAACCTGCCGGTTAACAGCCGGCTGCTCTGCCAATTGAGCTACAGGGGATCGTGCTCCGCGCGACTTCGGATCTCTCCGACGCCGTGCGACGGGACAAGAGTACAGGACATTCCCCGGTGGTGGTCCAGTGGGTTCCCTCCCCGCCGCCGCAGTGACAATAGGGGTAAATCGCCATCCGGGCACAAGCATGCTTGAGCGGAGAGCAGGATGGGTAGTTAGCTGCGGACAGAGGACGCAGGCGCGAATTGGTCGCCTTCCGACGGGGCAACTCGACGGGGCGACAGGCGCGTCAGGTACGGAAGGAGCCGCCATGCGCGGAAAGATCATGTTTCTTGGCGGGCTGGCTGCGGGATTCGTCCTGGGCGCCCGTGCCGGCCGGGAAAAGTACGAGGAGCTCGTTGTTCGGGGCCGCAAGGTGCTCGACCACCCGACCGTCCAGGAGGCGGCCGGGGTCGCGCAGGCCCAGGCCAACAAGTTCTACAGCGAGGGCAAGGACAAGCTCGGCCAGACCAAACTGGGCGAGAAGCTGGGCAGCGGAAACGGTAACGGCAGCACCGGCAAGCAGGAGCTGACCGCCGCCGACGACGCGTTCGCCGGCACGCCCGCCACCATGGGCGCCAAGGCTGGCACCAGCACGGTCGGCACGACCTCCGGGTCGCCGTCGTCCACCAACAACCCCCGCACCAAGCCGTCCGGCTCGGGCACGAACGCCAGCACGCTCTGACCAACCGCACGTCGACGGGCCGGTCGCCGCAGGGCGACCGGCCCGTGGTCTGTCCGAGGTACGGTCAGTCCTTGCTGCTGAACGCCGCGTCGAAGGCAGCGCTCGGGGCGTCGAAGGCCAGCCGGCGGACGAACTGCAACGCCTCCGGGGCACCGACGAGGCGGTCCATGCCGGCGTCCTCCCACTCGATCGAGATCGGGCCGGTGTAGCCGATCGCGTTCAGCGCGCGGAAGCAGTCTTCCCACGGCACGTCGCCGTGGCCGGTGGAGACGAAGTCCCACCCGCGGCGCAGGTCGGCCCAGGGCAGGTGCGAGGCGAGCCGGCCACGCCGGCCGTCCCCGGTGCGGACCTTGGCGTCCTTGCAGTCCACGTGGTAGATGCGGTCGGCGAAGTCGAAGATGAAGTTCACCGGGTCCAGCTCCTGCCACACGAAGTGCGACGGGTCCCAGTTCAGCCCGAACGCGGGCCGGTTGCCGATGGCCTCCAGCGTCCGCTTCGTCGTCCAGTAGTCGTACGCGATCTCGCTGGGGTGCACCTCGTGGGCGAACCGCACCCCCACCTCGTCGAACACGTCGAGGATCGGGTTCCACCGGTCGGCGAAGTCCTGGTAGCCGCGCTCGATCATCGACGGCGGCACCGGCGGGAACATCGCCAGGGTGTGCCAGATCGACGAGCCGGTGAAGCCGACGACGGTCTTCACCCCGAGCTTCGCCGCCGCCCGCGCGGTGTCCATGATCTCCTCGGCGGCCCGCTGGCGGACCCCCTCGGGCTCTCCGTCGCCCCAGATCCGACCGGGCAGGATGTCCTGGTGCCGCTCGTCGATCGGGTGGTCACAGACCGCCTGACCGACCAGGTGGTTGGAGATCGTGAAGACTTCAAGGTTGTGCTTCGCGAGAGTCTCCCGCTTGCGCTCGACGTAGGAGTCGTCGGCGAGCGCCTTGTCGACCTCGAAGTGGTCGCCCCAGCAGGCGATCTCCAGACCGTCGTAGCCCCACTCGGAGGCGAGCCGGCAAACCTCCTCGAACGGAAGGTCGGCCCACTGGCCGGTGAAGAGCGTGATGGGTCGCGCCATTGTTCTTCTCCCCTGTTGTCATGGGGGATTCCAGGTGCGGACCGGGGCGAGGGTGACCGGACGTACGCGGCACCGGACGGTCACCGGTGGGTGCGGAACACACCTGGGCCCAGCGGGTTGCGCCTCCCACCGGGCCACCGGCCACCAGCACGGTCGCCGCCCCCACCTTATTTCCGCAGCACCCCATCGGGGAAGCCCTGCGGTCAGCCGATCATCCGATCATTTCCTCGGGTGCGGGCAGCGCGGCCCGCACGGCGAAACCGCCACCGGCGCGCGGGCCGGCGGAGAACGTGCCGCCGAGCCGCTCCGCGCGCCTGCGTACCCCGAGCAGACCCCGCCCGGCGCCCTGGCCGCGCCCGCCTGACGGCGCGGCACCGGTGCCCTCGTCGCGTACCTCGATGGTGATGCCCGTGGAGTCGTAGCGCAGGCGGACCGCGACCGGCGCGCCCGGGGCGTGCCGGCACGCGTTGGTGAGCGACTCCTCGATGATCCGGTACGCCACGACGTCGACCGGCCCGGGCAGCGGCCGGGGTTGCCCGGCCAGGCTCCACCGCACCGGCTGACCGGCGGCGAAGCCCTCCACCAGCGCGTCGAGCCGATTCAGGCTCGGAGTCGGCCCGGTCGTGTCCTCGGGCTCGTCGGGCCGGCGCAGCGCATCACCCAGCCGGTGCCCCTGCGCCAGCACCCTCCCGCGCCACTGCGCGAACCGCCCCATGCAGGTCAAGGTACGGCAGCCGGCTGTGAGCCGGTCCGCGGCGTCGCCGGAACGGCCCCCACCCGGCCGGCGCTCTCGGAAAGCACCGCGTCGCCGGGCCGCGTGGAACGGGCGAGATCTGCGGGTCGCACACATCGGTGCGAGCGCTATACCTGTGAGTCATAGTTATGACTCACAGGTATAGCGCTCGTGGATGACACCATCTCGCCGCTCCGCCAGAGCCGACAAACCCGGCCGGTCGGGGCACGCCCGGCCCGGCACGGTCGGCGCTGGAGCGGGAGGGGCCGACGCCGTGAGCGTCGGCCCCTCCAGGCTCAGTCGGTCAGGGCAGGGTCCACTTCTGGTTGGCCGCGTTGAGGCAGGTCCAGAGGTGTACGACGGTGCTGTCCGCCGAGTTGTTGCCGGAGACGTCCAGGCACTTGCCCGACGACGGGTTGCGCAGGGTGCCGTCGGACGCCGCCGCCCAGTTCTGCGCGCCGCTGCCGTTGCAGGTCCAGAGCTGGATCTTGGTGCCGTCGGCGGTGCCGCTGCCGGAGACGTCCAGGCACTTGCCGAGGGCCTTGATCGTCGAGTTCGGCGTCACGGTCCAGGTCTGTGCCGCACTGCTGTTGCAGGTGTAGATCTGGATCTGGGTGCCATCGGCGGTGCCGCCGCTGCGCACGTCCAGGCACTTGCCGGCCAGACCCTTGATCGGGCCGACCCCGGTGCCGCCGCCGCTGCCCTTGACCAGGGTGAAGTCGTCCACGTCGAAGAGCCCCGTGCCACTACCGGTGAAGGTGAGGTAGAGGTTCTGGGTGCTGGACGGGACGTTGGACAACGCCGTGGAGACGTTGGCGAAGGTCGTCCAACTGCCGGTGTTCGGCACCGCGACAGTGCCGAGGACCGGGCCGGTGGCCGAGCCGGTGCGCACCTGGATGGCGCCACCCGCGCCGCCGGAGACGACCCGGGCCGTGAACGAGGTGACCCCGGCCAGGTTGACCCCGTTGTACGCGGCCCAGTCACCCGGGTCGATGTAGCCGATGGTCTGCCCACCGTTGGCGCCCGCCTTGGTGAACGCGGAGACGCCGTTGGCCGAGCTGAACGCCTCGGCCTGGATCGTGCCGGTGGGCGGTGGCGTGGTGCCCAGCTCCTTGACCCGGATGTTGCGGAACGAGGCGTCGTCACCGGTGCCGTGGTTCTGGATGCCGATGTGACCGGCCAACGAGCGGACCGGGTTGGTGTTGGTGAAGTCGTTGATCTTCACTCCGTTGAGGAAGATCTGCAACCGCTCGCCCTCGACCAGCAGCTCGTAGGTGTTCCACTCCCCCGGCGCGTTGAGTGCCGCGTCGCGGGCCGCCGTGTCAGCCGACTTGAAGGTGTAGACCGACCCGGTCGTGCGGTCGGCGGCGTCGGTGGCGTCGATCTGGATCTCGTAGCCGTTGTCCACCGCGGACCACGGGTCACTGGACGGCGGGAAGCCGATGAAGATGCCGGAGTTGTCGTCCCCGGCCAGCTTCCAGTCCAGCTTGAGCGAGTAGTTGGTGAACTGCTTGGCGTTGTACCAGAACAGCCCCATGCCGCCGACCGAGGTCAGGGTGGCGTCGGAGTTGGTGAAGTTGCCCGGACCGGCCTGGGACCAGCCGGCCGTCGAGCCGTTGAAGATCGGGGTGTAGCCGGTCTCGGGCCGGCAGTCGGCCTTGCTCCGGCCGGAGGCGTACCGGATGCCGCCGAGCAGGTGCGCCCGGAACGCCGGCTCCGCGTACGACGCCTGGGTGTGCCCGGCACCGGTGTAGAACGACCGGCCACCGTTGTAGCTCTTGCACCAGCTCAGCGGGTGGTCGGAGCCCATGCCACCGCCGGAGTACGACGACTCGTCCAGCGTGGCCAGCACGTGCGCGGTCGACCGGGCGTTGGTCCGGTAGTTGTACCACTCGTCGGTGCGGGTCCAGGTCTGCGGCAGGTGCGCGGTCGCCGCGTGGCCCCGGTCCTCCACCTTCATGTTGGCCTGCTGGATCGCCGGGTGCGAGGCGAACCACGCGCCCACGAGGTTGCCGTAGAAGGGCCAGTCGTACTCGGTGTCGGCGGCCGCGTGCACACCCACGTACCCGCGGCCGGAGGCGATGTAGGACTCGAAGGCGGTCTGCTGGCTGGCGTTGAGCACGTCGCCGGTGGTGTTGAGGAAGACCACAGCCTCGTACTGGGCGAGGTTGCTGGTGGTGAACGCGGCGGCGTCCTCGGTGGCGGTGACGGTGAAGTTGTTCGCCCCACCCAGGTCGCGGATGGTCTGGATGCCGACCGGGATGGCGTCGTGGCGGAACCCGGCGGTCTTGGAGAACACCAGCACGTCGTACGGGGCGTCGGCGGCGCTGGCCGGGCTGGCTGGGGTGGTGCAGGCGATGACGGCGAGTGCGGCCATGGCCGCACCGAGGACGGGTCGCAGGCGTCTGCGCATATCGCTCTCCTAATTGCGGTTAGGAGGGGCCCCTCGGCATCACACTAGGTGCTGCCGAGGGGCGCTCCTGTCAGCTCAGGGCAGGATCCACTTTTGGTTGGCGGCACCGCTGACACAGGTCCACAGGTGGACCACGGTGCTGTCGGCGGAGTTGTTGCCGGAGACGTCGAGGCACTTGCCGGACGACGGGTTACGCAGCGTGCCGTCGGCCTGGGCCGCCCAGTTCTGCGCAGCGGTCCCGTTGCAGGTCCAGAGCTGGATCTTGGTGCCGTCGGCGGTGCCACCGCCGGAGACGTCCAGGCACTTGCCCAACGACCTGATCGTCGAGTTCGGCGTGACCGCCCAGGTCTGCGCGGCGCTGCCGTTGCAGGTGTAGATCTGGATCTGGGTGCCGTCGGCCGTGGCGGCGCTGCGCACGTCCAGACACTTGCCGCCGAGACCCTTGATCGGGCCACCCCCGCCGGTCGGGGGCGTACCGGTGACGAAGGTGAAGGCATCCAGGTCGTAGAGCGCTCCGGTGCCCGACCCGGCGAAGGTCAGGTAGAGCGTGGTCGTGCCGGTCGGCGGACTGGTGATCGTCCCGGTCACCGTGGCGAAGGTTTCCCAGCTGCCGGTCACCGGGACCGTGGCCGAGCCGAGCACCGTGCCGGTGGCGGAACCCGCCCGGACCTGGAGGGTGCCACCGGCGCCCGCCGAGGAGACCCGGGCGTTGAACGAGGTCACGTTGCCCAGCCGGTACGGCTGGAACGCGATCCAGTCGCCGTTGTTGATGTCGCCGACGGTCTTGCCACCCTCGGCCGGGGTCTTGCTGAACACGTTGATCCCCGACGAGGTGCCGTAGAACTCGGCCTGGCGGTGCCGCGGCGGCAGCGTGTGCTGGGTGTGCGTGGTCAGCCCACCGGCGTCGGTGTATTCGGCGTCGAAGATCGCGAAGATGTTCGCCGCGTCGTCGTGCTCACCGTCGACCGGGATGGTGATCGAGCCCGAGCAACCGGTCTTCGAGGTGATCTGGTGCCCGTGCTGGTCGTGCCCGAGCACGTAGGTCATCTTGACCTTCGTGCAGTCGATGGTGCCGTCCTCCGGGTCGGACACCGTGATGCTGTACGCCACGGTGTCCCCGAAGCCGAACAGCTGACCGTTGCCCGGGTTGTTGATCGTGACCGTGGGCGCGGTGTTGCCGACGCTGATCTGCACGCTGCTGCTGCCGGTGGCACCCTGTGGGTCGCGCACCGTCAGCGTGGCGGTGTAGGTGCCGTTGGCGCTGTAGGTCTTCGTCGGGTTGGCGGCGGTCGACGTGGTCCCGTCACCGAACGCCCACGCGTAGGTCAACGCGCCACCCTCGGGGTCGGCCGAGCCGGCCGAGGAGAACGTCACAGCGAGCGGGGCCGCGCCAGAGGTGCGGTTGGCGCTGGCCTTCGCGGTGGGCGCCCGGTTGCCGCCGCCGACGTAGTCGAAGCGGTAGAGCGCCGAGTTGGCGTCACCGTTGAAGTAGCCGGTGCCGTAGTCGAGCACGTAGTACGCGCCGTCCGGGCCGAACGCCGAGTCCATCACCTGCTTGCCGACCCAGGGAAAGGTGTCGATGGTGCCCCGGGAGCCGTCGGCGTTGACGTGGATCGGCTTGATCCAGCCTCGGCCGAACTCGGTGGCGAAGAACTGCCCGTCGAAGGACTGCGGGAACTTGGTGGTGGAGGTCGACGAGGCGTTGTACCGGTAGACCGGGCCGCCCATCGGCGACTCGGAGCCACCGCCGAACTCGGTCGGGGTGCCGGCATCACCGGCGTACCGGATCCAGGCCGGCTGGGCCGGCGGCAGGGTGGTCAGGCCGGTGTTGCGGAACGAGTTGTTGGTCGGCCCGCCGGTGCAGTTGTACTTCGCCCCGCCGGTGTTGGCGGCGAAGTCCCACTCGTTGTACGTCTCGGTGGAGGTGTTGGTGCCGGTGCAGTACGGCCAGCCGTAGTTGCCCGGCGCGGCGACCCGGTTGAACTCCACCTGACCGGACGGCCCGCGGGTGGAGCTGGTGGTGCCGGCGTCCGGCCCGTAGTCACCGACGTAGACCACCCCGGTGGCCTTGTCCACGCTGATTCGGAACGGGTTGCGGAACCCCATCGCGTAGATCTCCGGCCGGGTCCTGGCCGTGCCGGGGGCGAACAGGTTGCCCGACGGGATGGAGTACGTGCCGTTGGCGTTCACCTTGATCCGCAGGATCTTGCCGCGCAGGTCGTTGGTGTTGCCGGCGCTGCGCTGCGCGTCGTACGCGGGGTTGCGGTTGGTCCGCTCGTCCAACGGTGAGTAGCCGGACGATTCGAACGGGTTGGTGTCGTCGCCGGTGGACAGGTAGAGGTTGCCAGCGGCGTCGAAGTCGATGTCCCCGCCCACGTGGCAGCACACGCCCCGGCTGGCCGGAACGTCGAGCACGTCGACCTTGCTGGCCTGGTTGAGCGTGAAGTCGGAGTTGAGGGTGAACCGGGAGAGCCGGTTGACGCCGTCCCAGGCCGAGAAGTCGGTGCCGGTGGCCGGCGCGTCGCCGCCGGGGGTGGAGAGCGGCGGGGCGTAGTAGAGGTAGATGTAGCGGTTGCTGGCGAAGCCCGGGTCGATCCCGACGCCCTGCAACCCCTCCTCGTCGTGCGTGTAGACCGACAGGGTGCCGATTACGGAGGTGGTGCCGTTGGCGTCGGTGCGGCGCAGGGTGCCGTTGCGGGCGGTGTGCAGCACGGAGCGGTCCGGCAGCACCGCCAGCGACATCGGCTCACCCATGTCGCTCACCCCCCGGGCGAGCTCAACCTGCTGGAAGTCGGTGGCGACGATCGTGTGCGCCTGCGCGGGGGCCGTGCCGACGGCGAGGGAGACGGCGCCGGTGGTGGCCGCCAACAGCAGCGCCGATCCGGCGGAGAACCATCGTCGGGATCGTTGTCTTGGAGCGTCCTTCGTGGACATGTGTGCTGCCCCTTCCTGACGAGTGACTGCCAGGCGGGCGCGCGCCGTCGCGCCGGATGCCGTAGCGGTGATGGTGGGGGTCGATGGGTTACCGCGCCGCCGGTTCACCTCGACGAAACATTGTCGTGTTGGTCACGACACTAAGTTGGACGTGTCGATGTGTCCATACCTTCCGGCGATTCAGCATCAACTTTCGTCGATCTGATCGAAAGTTGCCGGTCAGGCCCGGCGGTCGATCGCCTGCCCGGCCAGCGCGACCAGCGCCGCGCGAGCCTCGTCGGCCACCATCGCGGCCTGCAGGGCGACGAGCGCCGCCTCCGTCCGCACCCGGATCATCTGCTCGATCCGATCCCGGGCACCGGTCGCCTCGATGATCGCGCGCAGCTCCGCCGCGCCGTCGGCGTCCAACGCCGGATTGCCGAACAGCTCCCGCAGCCGGGCGGTCTGCGACCGGTCGGCGGCACTGCGGGCCAACGCCATCATCACCGTGGGCTTGCCCTCGCGCAGGTCGTCCAGGACCGACTTGCCGGTGACCGCCGGGTCCCCGAAGACACCCAGCACATCGTCGCGGAGCTGGAACGCGTCGCCCAGCGGGTCACCGAACTCGCCCAGCGCGGCGATCAACTCCGGGCCCGCGCCGGCCAGGGCCGCGCCGATCTGGAGTGGCCGGGTGACCGTGTACCGGGCAGCCTTCATCCGTATCACGGTGAGCGCGCTGGCCACCGAGCCGTCACCCACGCCCGAGACCAGGTCCAGGTACTCCCCCGCGATCACCTCGGTACGCATCAGCGCGAACACGCCGTACCCGCGGTGCACCTGTTCGGTGCTCAGCCCGCACTCGTGGAACATCTGATCCGACCAGGCCGCGCAGAGGTCTCCGCAGAGCAGCGCGGTGTTGCGGCCGTACGCCTCGGGGTCACCGCGCCAGGACGAGCGGGCGTGCAGGTCGGCGAAGAGCCGGTGCACCGACGGCTCACCCCGGCGGCGGTCGCTGCCGTCCAGGATGTCGTCGTGGATCAGCGCGAACGCGTGGAACAGCTCCAGGGCGGCGGCCGCCACCACGATCGGGGTGCCGTCGGCCGCGCCCGCCCCGCGCCAGCCCCAGTAGCAGAAGAGCGGGCGCAACCGTTTGCCACCGGCCAGCACGAACCGTTGCAGGGCGGTGAACACGCCGCGCGGCGCGCCGTCGGGCCAGTCCGGGCCCTGCCGTTCGAGGAACCCGGCCAGCTCCGCGTCGAAGCGCGCCCGCAACCCGCTCGCGTCGGTGGGCGCGACGGTGACCGTCATGCCCCCTCCCCCGACCCGCCCGTACCGCCGGCGCCCAACCCGGCCAACTCCAGCAGCAGCGCCTTGACCTCGGTGGCCGCGATCCGGTCCCGGGCTGCCGTCGGGTCGGAGCAGAGCAGCACCGGCGCGTCCGCCGGGTCGTCCGGCAGCCGCCCGTGCGAGCCCCGCACCGCCTGCGCGCCGGCGTCCAGGCCGACAGCGCTCATCAGGTACCGCATGCCGAGCTTCTTGCGGGCCAGGGCCACCCCGGCGCGGGCCTTCGCGGCACCGGGGTTGGCCGGGTCGAAGAACAACTCCGCCGGGTCGTAACCCGGCTTCCGATGAATCTCCACGAGGCGGGCGAAGTCCGGCGCCCGGGCGTCGTCCAGCCAGTAGTAGTAGGTGAACCAGGCGCCCGGCTCGGCCACCAGCACCAGCTCACCCGCGCGCGGATGGTCCAGACCGTGCGCGGCCTTGCCCTCGGCGTCGAGCACCTCGGCCACCCCGGGCAGGTTGGCGCAGAGCTTCGCCACCGCCGGCACGTCGGCCGGGTCCTTGACGTAGACGTGCGCGACCTGGTGATCGGCGACCGCGAAGGCCTTCGACGTCCACGGGTCGAGGTATTCCATGCCAGCCTGGGTGTGCACCCGCAGCAGCCCCTCGCTGCGGAGCAGCCGGTTGACGTCCACCGGCCGGGACACGTCGGTGATGCCGTACTCGGAGAGCACCACCACTGTGGCGTCCCGCGCCCGGGCGGCGTCCAACAGTGGCCCGAGCACCTCGTCCAGCTCGGCTGCCGCCGCGGCGGCCTGGGCCGACGAGGGACCGAAGCGTTGCAGGTCGTAGTCCAGGTGCGGGACGTAGACCAGCGTCAGGTCGGGTGACACGTCGGCGAGGATCTGCTCGGCCGCCTGGCAGATCCACCGCGACGACGGCAACCCAGCCGTCGGCCCCCAGTAGGTGAACAGCGGGAAGGTGCCCAGCCGCCCGGTGAGCGCGTCGTGCAGCTCCGGCGGGTCGGTGTAGCAGTCCGGCTCCTTGCGCCCGTCGGCGTAGTAGACGGGGCGTGGGGTGACCGTCCAGTCGACGTCCGCGCCCATGGCGTACCACCAGCAGACGTTGGCGACCGTGTAGCCCGGCTCGGCCTTGCGGGCCGCCTGCCAGAGCTTCTCCCCGCCGACCAGCGCGTTGTGCTGCCGCCACAGCAGCACCTCGCCCAGCTCCCGGAAATACCACCCGTTGCCGACGATCCCGTGCCCGCTGGGCGGCTCCCCGGTGAGGAAGGTGGACTGCACCGAGCAGGTCACGGCGGGCAGCACGGTGCCCAGCTCGGCCCGGAAGCCGCCGTCGGCGACCCCCCGCAGTCGAGGCATGTGCGCCAGTAGTCGGGGCGTCAACCCCACCACGTCGAGGACCACCAGTCGCCGGCTCATCGCGTCACCCCCATGCTCACGGATCGCTCTGCGGTCAGGCCGAGGCCGACCAGTTCGTCCCGGGCGAAGGCCAGCTCCGCGGCGATGCCCGCGGCCAGCTCCGCGTCGGTGCCGGGCCGTCGTGCGGCCGGCAGCACCCCCCAGGTGTACGTCTCGACGTCGAGGTGGTCGCAGCCGGCGGTCGGGCCGTCGAAGAGCGCTCTCAGGGCCGCGCGAAGAACCGGCAGGGTCGAGCCGAGCGGTTCCTCGGGTGGGGCGTGCAGTGGCACGTGGTAGTGCACCCGCCACGGCCCGGGTAGCGCCCTGTCCAGTGCCTCGTCCAGGTCGTCAGCCGCGTACGCCGGGTCGGCCGGGTCGGCCAGACCGACGCAACCGGCGCCCCGGGTCTGGTGCAGGAAACGTGGCTCCACCCAGCGGCGCAACGCCTCGGCCCCACCCTCCGGGTCGGTGGCCTCGACGGCGGCGGAGACCTGCACCTTCACCACCGGCAGCCCGGCCGCCCGCAGTCGTTGCAGTGCCTCGGCCGGCTCCTCCCAGGCGCAGGCCAGGTGGGCCAGGTCGAGACAGACGCCCAGTCGCTCGGTGTCCATCCCGGACAAAAGCTCGGCGGCCTGGCCGGTGCTCTCCACGACACAGCCGGGCTCCGGCTCGAAGGCCACCCGCACCTCGCGGCCGGTGTCGCGCTGCACGGCGGCGAGGCCGGCGGCCAGCTGGTCGAGCCGGCGTCGGGCCGCGTCGGCCCGGTCGGTGTCCCAGGGTTGCCGCCAGGCCAGCGGCAGGGTGGAGATCGAGCCCCGAGCGGCGTCGTCGGGCAGCAGGTCGGCGAGCACCCGGGCCAGATTCAGCGTGTACGTCAGGCGCTGCTCGGTGGTCCAGTCCGGGTGGTACACGTCCTGCTTGACCACCGGGGCCTGGAAGGCCGCGTACGGGAAGCCGTTGAGGGTGACCACCTCCAGCCCGCGCGCGTCCAGCTCGGAGCGCAACCGGCGGCGTAACGTCGGGTCGGCGGCCAGCTCGGCGGCGACCGGGGCGGCCAACCACAGGCCGAGCCCGAGCAGGTCAGTGCCGAGCGCCTCGCGGACCGGCACGGCGTAGGTGTCCAGTTGACCGAGGATGCCGGCGAGGTCCTCGGCGGGGTGCACGTTGGTGCAGTAGCCGAGGTGGACGGTGTCGCCGCCGGCATGCCGCAGCCGCATCAGCTGCCGCCGCGCAGGATCGAGTTGCCGGTCTGCGGGTCCACGGCGCTGACCTCCAGGTCGGTGAGGTCGAGCCGGCCGGACTGCCCGTAGAACTCCACCGGGTTGCGCCACAGCACCTTGTCGACGTCGTCGTCGCTGAACCCGGCCAGCAGCATCGCCTCGCCGGTGGCCCGGGTCAGCAACGGGTCGGAGCGCCCCCAGTCGGCAGCCGAGTTGACCAGCATCCGCTCCGTGCCGTACTCCCGCAGCAGCTCCACCATCCGCGACGGCGTCATCTTGGTGTCCGGGTAGATGGAGAAGCCCAACCAGCAGCCGCTGTCCCGGACCAGCTTGACGGTCACCTCGTTGAGGTGGTCGACCACCACGCGACCCGCCTCGATGCCGGATTCGGCGACCACGGCGAGGGTCCGTTCGCATCCGCGGGCCTTGTCCCGGTGCGGGGTGTGCACCAGCGCCGGCAGGTCGTACGCCACCGCCAGGGCGAGCTGCGCGGCGAACGCCTCGTCTTCCTCCGGCGTCATCGAGTCGTACCCGATCTCGCCGACCGCCACCACCGCGTCCTTGTCCAGGTAGCGGGGCAGCAGGTCGAGGACCGGGCGGCAGCGCGGGTCGTTGGCCTCCTTGGGGTTAAGGGCCACCGTGGCGAAGTGCCGCACCCCGAACTGACCGGCCCGGAACGGCTCCCACCCGATCAGGGAGTCGAAGTAGTCGGTGAACGAGGCGGCGCTGGTGCGCGGCTGACCCAGCCAGAACGAGGGCTCCACCACCGCGCGTACTCCGGCTGCGGCCATCCGTTCGTAGTCGTCGGTGGTGCGTGAGGTCATGTGGATGTGGGGGTCGAAGATGCGCATTCACGCCTCCCGGGGCAGTGCGGCGGTGAGCCGGTCGAGCAGGTCGGTGGCGTCGGCGGGCAGGTCCCGGCCGGCGGCGTGCCGTTCGGCGGCGAGCGCGGCCAGCATCGCGGCCAGCTCCCCGTCGGCCCGGGTGTCCAGGTCGGCCACGGCGGCGAGGGGGACGCCGCTGAACACGCACTTGAGCACCGCCTGCCGCCAGGCGGCTGGGTCGAGGTGCCGGGCGTACGGGCCGAGGGCGGCGGCGACCAGCCGGGTGTCGTTGGTCCGGATCGCGTCGTGCAGCAGCGGCATGCCGGCGGCGCCGATCGGCAGTAGCGGCAGTGCCCGCAGCACGGCTCGCCGCTCGGCCGCGTCGCCGTGCTGGTAGAGGCTGTCGGCGTACGCCGCGTGGTCGCCGGGCAGTGCCGTGAGCAGCAGCACCCGGGCCGCGTCGTCGGCGGTCCAGCCGGGCAGGTCGGGCAACGGGCCCCGACCGCAGCGCCGACCTGCGGCGGGGAAGAGCCGGGTGATCGCGGTGGGCTCGGTGGTGACCCGGCGCAGCGCCGTGTCCAACCAATCGGGATCGGGTACGCCTCGCAGCGCGGCCCGTAGTGAATCCGGTGTCATCCCCGTCTCCTCCCTCTTGCTGCTGTGCGGCTCCGCAGGTGCCCCAGCGCGTCCTTTGCTCTGCACCTACATATGCGCCGGGGCCTCTCCAGTGGGTGTCGCCTCGGCGGGTGCAGAGCAAAGGACGCTGGCAGGGTGGTAATCGGTGGCCGTCGCGGCGGCGGCGCGCAGGAACTCGATCGACCGGGCGGCCACTGCGGGCGCGGCGTGCGAGTCCCGGGGCAGCTCGACGGCGACCAGGCCGCGGTAGCCGGCGTCGCGCAGCGCGGCCAGCACCGGCGGGAAGTCGATCTCGCCGACGCCGAACTCCAGGTGCTCGTGCACGCCTCGGCGCATGTCGTCGATCTGCACGTTGACCAGGTGGTCGGCCACCTCGGCGACGCACTGCGGCACCGGCCAGGGCTCCAGGCACCGGCAGTGACCGATGTCGAGGGTGATGCCGAAGCGGGCCGGGTTGTCGAGAGCGGCGTGCAGCCGACGCCAGTCGGCGATGTCCTGCACCAGCATGCCGGGCTCCGGTTCGAAGCCGAGGGTGACGCCGGCGGTGTCGGCCGCGTCGACCACTGTGGCGCAGCCGGCCACCAACCGGTCCCAGGCGCACTGCGGTGACACCGCCTCGGGTCGGACACCGGCCCAGAACGAGACGGCCTCGGCGCCCAGGTCGGCGCCGATTCGCACGGCCCGGCGCAGGAACTCGATCCGCCGGGTCGGGTCGTCGTGCAGCAACGTCGGGGCGTGTTTCTGCCACGGGTCGAGCAGGTAGCGGGCCCCGGTCTCGATCACCACGGCCAGTCCGAGCGTCTCCAACCGTTTGCCGACCGCGGCGACCCGGCGGGTGAGCCCGGGGGCGAACGGGTCCAGGTGGTCGTGGTCCAGGGTGAGCGCCACGCCGTCGTAGCCGAGGTCGGCGATGACGGCGAGCGCGTCGTCGAGCCGGTGGTTGGCGAAGCCGTTGGTGCCGTACCCGAGGCGCAGCCTCGTCGCGTCGACGGCCGGCGCACCGGGCCGGGGCTCGGGGACGCTCATGTCGGGGAGACCTTCCGGGCCAGCCGTCGACCCAGCGGCGCGGCCGCCGCGACGGCTACCCCGAGCAGACCCGCTCCACCCCGCGCGGTGAGGGCCCCCTGGAGGGCCGGCAGACCGGTGATCCCGGCGCCGACGGCGGCGCGTACCCGCCCGGCCGACGGGTCCCGGACGACCTCGGCCTGGGCCGCGCCGTAGCGGGCGGCGTACCAGCCGGCCAGCACGGCGGGCAGCACCGCCGCGATCGTGGCGGACCGGCTGCGACCCGCGCCCCCACCGGCCTCGTCGACGGTCTCCGCCCGGTCGGTGGCCCCGGCCTGGTTCGCCGTTCGGCGGGCTGCGCGTCGCGCGCCCGGCACGGCGACGGCGGCACTGGCGGCGACCAACGCGGTGCCCGCGAGGGTGCGCATCGGCAGTTTGGCATCGGCGCCGGTGACCTCCCGGCGGGACAGCGCAGTGACCGTCCAGGTGTGCGCGGCGACCGTCGCCGCCGCCGGCAACGCCCGGGTCACCCGCCCACCGGACGCGCCGAGCAGCACATCCAGCCCCCGGCAGGCGGCCATCACGGCCGGACCGGCGGCGGTGTTCTTGGCCAGCAGGTCGTACCCCCAGATGGTGGCGGCCAGCGGCACGGCGAGCGCGACGGCGCGGCGACCGCCCACGGCGGCGGCCAGGCCCACGCCGGCGGCCGTGAGGCCCGCCGCGAGGCCCACCGCGGCGGCCGGGGTGACCCGCCCGCTGGGGATCGGCCGCTCGGGGCGTTCCACCGCGTCCAGGCCCCGGTCGGCCCAGTCGTTGGCGGCCATGCCGGCCCAGTAGAGCAGCACCGACGCGCCGGCCAGGGCGGGCGTACGCGGGCTCAGCGCGCCGGCCGCCGCCGCACCGGCGATCACGTCACCGGGCACCGAGAGCGCGGCCGGTGCCCGGACCAGCTCGGCGAGGTCAGCCAACGTTGTCATGGACACCGTCCCCGCCCGCGTGCAGCTGCCGGGTGAAGTCGCTCAGCCGGGCCCACTGCTCGCCCAGCGAGTGGGTGGGCGAGCCGAGCGGGTCCTTGAAGAAGAAGCCCAGCTCGGCCAACGGCCCCGCGTGCCCGGCGGCGTGCGCGGCGGCGGTGAGCCGGGCCAGGTCGAGCACCAGTGGGGCGGCCAGCGCGGAGTCGCAGCCGTGCCAGGTGAACTCCATCCGCATGCCGGTACCGAGGAAGCCGGCGAAGGTGATCAAATCCCAGGCGGTCTTGAAGTCGCCCAGGTCCTCGACGTACTCGATGCGGGTGCCGCCCTGCGGGACGTAGCCCAGCGTCTCGCCGAGCACCCGCTGCTTGCTCTGCACCTTCGCCGCGTTGGCTGCCGGGTCGGCGAGGGTGGCGCCGTCGCCACCGCCCAGCAGGTTGACCCCGGACCAGGAGCGCACGGCCAGGTTGCGCATCGCGAACATCGGCGCGAGCACCGACTTGACGAGGGTCTCCCCGGTCTTGCCGTCATGCCCGGCGTACGGCAGTCGGGCCTCCTCGGCCAGCGCGGCCAGCGCCGGCAGGCGCAGCCCGGTGGACGGTGTGAAGTCGACGTACGGGCAGCCGGCCAGCACCGCCGCGTACGCGTAGAGGGAGCTGACCGGCAGCACCTCGTCCGGCCCAGCGAGAGCGGCGCGCAACGCGGCCGGGTCGGCGTGCCCGGGGTGCGGCTCCGGTGCCGGCTCGGTGGCGGAGACGTTGACCACCACCACCCGGTCCAGGTGGTGCCGCTCACGGAAGCTGGTGAGGTCGCGGACCACGGCGTCGGCCCGGTGGGCCTGCGTGGCACCGACCGGTGCCGGGCGCAGCTCCTGCTCGACCGCGTTCAGCTCGTCGGGGAGCGCGGCGACCAGCCGCCAGGGGATGACACCGGCGTCGGCGAGGGCCTCGGCGCGCTTGGACAGCGGGGTGGTGGCCAGGTCGTGCCCGCCGAAGACGAGGTCGGCGAAGCTCGGCAGGGCGGGGCCGCGCAGCTCGGGCAGCTCGGTGACGCAGCCGGTGGGCCCGGCCAGGCCGGCCCGCAGCGCGAGCCCCCCGACGATGCTGGTGGTCGCGACGGAACCGCGCGCTCCTACCAGCCAGACACCTGTTCGCATGGTGCTCCTTCCCCGTTCACGAGGAACCGCGGTACCGCTAAATATAGGAATATCAGAATATGTTTCGGAAAGATACGCCCCGGTTTTGCGGGGCCCCGTCCACCCGTCCCGCACCGGTTTGGTACCGGGTTCCGACGTCGGCGTCGGCGGCGACGACGCCAGACCGGGTTCCGGTCCGGGCGCGGGCAGACGGGGCTTGGTAGACAGGGTCGGGTCGGCGTCTCGACCCTGTCTCCCCCGCATCCGACCGGCCGAGGCGCTGGTGCGTCCCGACCGGGCGTCTCAGGCCGCCGTGCCCACCAGGTCACGGGTGGGGGCAGCGGCGGGCGGTGCCATCAGGTCCTCCGGATCTCCGGATTGGTGGCGGTCCTCCGGTGCGGCCGGGGAATCCCGGTCCGGTCGCACCGGACGACCGTCCTGCTCGTGCGCCACCGGGCCGCAGTGCCCGGCCGCACGCTCTCCGACGCCGACCTCGTCCCGGCTGCGGGGCGCAATCCGCGGCCGGTCCCTCGCCGGTCGGCTTCGGGAAGCTGGTAGGGCGATGGTGGTGCGAATACCACCATCGCGGATGATCGATGGTCAGACGGCCGCCGCGATCAGCGCCGGCTCCACCTCGGTCCAGGAGGAACCGAGCTCCGCCGAGCGGGTCACCGCGTCCAGCACGAGCTGGACCTGCAACGCGTCGGCGAAGGATGGAGTCGGGTCGACGCCGGTGGCGATCGCCTCGATGAAGTCGCGCATCTCGTGCGTGAACGAGTGCTCGTAGCCGATGATGTGGCCCGGAGGCCACCACGCCGACATGTACGGGTGCTCGCCCTCGGTCACCAGGATGCGGCTGAAACCCTGCTCCACGCCCGGCCTGGTGGCGTCGTAGAACTCCAACTCGTTGAGCCGCTCCAGGTCGAAGATCACGCTGCCCAGCGAGCCGTTGATCTCGACACGCAACGCGTTCTTGCGACCGGTGGCGAACCGGCTCGCCTCGTACGTGGCCAGGGCGCCGCCGTCGAGCCGTGCCACGAAGACCGCGGCGTCGTCGACGGTGACCGGCCCGGTGGGCGCCGTGTGGCCGTCCACAGTGGCCGCGAGACCACTCGACTCGGCCGGCAACGGCCGTTCCTTGACGAACGTCTCCGTGACCGCGCTGACCCCGCTGATCCGCTGGCCGGTGACGAACTGGGTCAGATCGATGATGTGCGCACCGATGTCACCGAGCGCGCCGGAGCCCGCCCTGTCTTTCTGCAACCGCCAGACCAGCGGGAACTGCGGGTCCACGATCCAGTCCTGCAGGTACGTCGCACGGACGTGTCGAATCACCCCGAGTCGTCCGTCGGCGACCAACTGGCGCATCATCGTGACCGCGGGGACCCGGCGGTAGTTGAACCCGCACATCGACCGCACCCCGGAGGCCCGGGCGAGTTCCGCCGCAGCGGTCATCGCCCGTGCCTCCGCCACCGTGTTGGCCAACGGCTTCTCGCACAGGACGTGCTTACCGGCGGCCAACGCGGCGAGCGCGATCTCGGCGTGACTGTCGCCCGGGGTGCAGACGTCGATCACGTCGATGTCGTCCCGGTTGATCAGGTCACGCCAGTCCGTGGTGTACGCGTCCCAGCCGAGCCGGTCGGCGGCATCCGCCACCTTCGTTGTGTCTCGACCGCAGATCAGCGCCATCCGGGCCCGCGCCGGCAGGTCGAAGACGCGGTTCACGGTACGCCACGCCTGTGAGTGCGCGGCGCCCATGAACGCGTAGCCGACCATGCCGACCCGCAGTTCTTTGTCTGTCGTGGACAAGGTGGGTCTCCCCCCGGTATGTCAGAACCCGAGCTTGTCGTAGCTGCTCGCGTTCTCCTTGGTGATCGTCTCGGAGGCCAGGGTTACTTCCTTGGGAACCTGCAGTTCCGTGAGGTCGCCCAGGCCCCGGCCCTGCGCGATGAGCCGTGCGAGGGAGACTGCTGACGAGGCCATCGACGGGTTGTACGTGACCGTGGCCTTGAGCACGGTGTTGTCGGCCTTGATCGCGTCGATCGCGAGCTTCGAGCCGGCGCCGCCGACCATGAAGAACTCCGACCGGTTGGCCTGCTTGATGGCGGCGAGCACACCGATGCCCTGGTCGTCGTCGTGGTTCCAGATCGCGTCGATCTTCGGCAGCGCCTGGAGCAGCTGGGCCGCCTCACGCTGGCCGCTGTCCGAGGTGAACTCGGCGGAGCGACGGTTGTTCACCTTGAACCCGTAGGTCGCCAGGGCCGCCGCGAAGCCGGCGCTGCGCTCGACCGTCAGCGGGATCTCCAGGCCGGCGATCTCACCGATCACCGGGTTGGCGATGCCCTTGTCCTTGAGCTGCTTGCCGATGAAGTGCCCGGCCGAGACGCCCATGCCGTAGTTGTCGCCCTTGATGACCAGCCGCGAGGCCAGCGCGTCGGGGAACGCACGGTCGAGGTTCACGATCGGGATGCCCGCCTGCATCGCCTGGAGGGCAACGGCGTTGACCTCCTTGCCGTCGTGCGGCAGCACGACGATGATGTCCGGCTTCTGGGCGATCAGGGTGCCGAGCGTGGAGCGCTGGGCCTCGGAGTTCGACCCACCGTCGACCTCCTTGAACTCCACGTCCGAGTAGGCCGCGGCCTGAGCCTTGGCGTTGGCGTGGATCGCACCCATCCAGCCGTGGTCGGCGGCCGGCGCGGAGAAGCCGATGACGACCTTCTTGCCCGGCGCGTTGTTGCCGGCGCTGTCTCCGGCGGCCTTGGTCTGGGTGCTGGCGGCCGGCGTCTCGTTGCTGGTGCAGGCCGTGAGCAGGGTCGCAGCGCCTACTGCGGCTCCACCGAAAAGCAACCGGCGGCGCGACAGGTCGCGACTGTGCTGGGTCATGAATGACCTCCTGGGAGCGGGATTTGAGTTGGTGAGGGTGTGCGAGGCCCGGCCACTGTCGAATTTCTCGACGTCGCCCGGGACAACGGTGCGGTGCGTCAGGTTGCGGTGGTGACCCTGTTCCGCGCGAGGAGCCGAGTGACGGACTTGAACTGGAACTGCTGGACGAGGACGGCGGCGACGATGATGCCGCCCTTGACCATGTTCTGCGCCTCGATGGAGAGGCCGTTGATGGCGAAGAGGTTGGTGATCGTGGCGAAGATGATGACGCCGAGCAGGGAGCCGACGATCGTGCCCCGACCACCGCTGAGCAGCGTCCCACCGATGATCGCCGCGGCGATCGCGTCCAACTCGTACAGGTTGGCCATCGCCGCCTGCGCCGAGGTGGCCTGCGAGGTGAGCATGATGGCGGCGATGCCGCAGCACAGACCGGAGAGCGCGTAGAGCAGCATGGTGTGGCGGCGGACGTTGATGCCGGCCAGCCGTGCCGCCTCCGGGTTACCGCCGACGGCGATGGTCCGCCGGCCGAAGGTCGTCCGGTTGAGCACGACCCACCCGGCCACCACCACCGCGCCGAGGATGTAGACGAGGATCGGGATACCGATCACCTTGCGCGCCGCGATGTCGTTGATGAAGGTGCTGCTCGACACCTGCGTCTGCTTGTTGGAGATCGACGCCGCGAGGCCCCGCGCGGCCACCAGCATCGCGAGCGTCGCGATGAACGGCACCAACCGCCCGTACGAGATGAGCACGCCGTTGACCAGGCCGACACAGATGCCGACCGCGAGAGCCGTGAAGATCATCCCACCGGCGCCGTAGCTCTGGGTGGCCACCGTGGTGCACCAGACGCCGGCCAGCGCGACGATCGCCCCGACCGACAGGTCGATGCCACCGCCGATGATCACGAACGTCATGCCGACCGTCACCACGCCGACGACCGAGGCGAGCTGAAGGATGGCCAGGACGTTGTTCCAGACCCAGTTCGGGTCGCCGTACAGGTCGGGCTTGGTGATCGCGCCGACCACGATGAGTGCGGCGAGCACCCCGATCAGGCCGAGGTTGCGCTTGGCGCCGTCGCCGCCGTCGCCCCGCCACCAGGAGAGCTTGCCTGCGGATGCTGCTTTATCGGTGGCCACCGCCGTCTCCGCCGGATCCACCGGCGGAGACTGCGCCGGAAGCTGCGGGCGCTCCGGTGTGGCGGTGGGAGTGGGAGTCGCGTCGCTCATGCCGGTGCGCCTTCCATCAAGGACCCCGCCATCACGAGGTCAAGCACAGTGTTCTCGTCGAGTTCGCCGGCCGCGGCCTCGCGGACGACCCGCCCCTCCCGCATCACCAGCACCCGGTCGGACAGACCCAGCACCTCGGGCACCTCGCTGGAGACCAGCAGCACACCGACGCCCTGGGCGGCCAACGCCCGGATGACCTGGTAGAGCTCAGCCCGGGCGCCCACGTCCACGCCCCGGGTGGGCTCGTCGAGCAGCAACAACCTGGTGCCGCCGAGCAACCACCGCCCGACCACGACCTTCTGCTGATTGCCGCCGGACAGCGTGCGTACCGGCCGGTCGACGTCCCGGGGCCGCAGCTCCAGGGTCTCGGCGATCCGGTCCGCCTCGGCGCGTTCCTTGGCGGCGTTGGTGAAGCCGAGCCGCGCGTACCGGCCGAAGGTGGCCAGCGTGACGTTGCGGTAGATCGGCTCACCGAGCAGCAACGCCTGGCTCTTGCGTTCCTCCGGGGCCATCCCCATGCCGGCCCGTACCGCCGCGCCCACGCCGGGACGCAGCACCTTGCCGTTCATCCGGACCGAGCCGGCCTCCGCGAGACGGGCACCGTAGATGGTCTCCAGCAGCTCGGAACGGCCGGAGCCGACCAGCCCGGCGATGCCGACGATCTCCCCGGCACGCACGTTCAGCGAGACGTCGGCGAACTCGCCGGGCCGGGTCAACCCCTCCACCTGGAGCAGGTCCGCACCCGCGGCGTCGTCGCTCGGCCGGTCCGGGAAGACGTACTCGATGGTCCGGCCGGTCATCCGGCTGACCAGGTCGCGGGTCGGGGTGTCGCGCGCCGGCAGGTTCGCCGCGGTGGTCCGGCCGTCCTTGAGTACGGTGACCCGGTCACCGATCTCGCGGATCTCCTCCAGGCGGTGGGAGATGTAGATGACGGCGATGCCCTGCGCGGTCAGCTCCCGGATGATCCGGAACAGGTTGCCGACCTCGTCATGGGCCAGCACGGCGCTCGGCTCGTCCATGATGATCAGTCGGGCCTCGTGCGACAGCGCCCGGGCCATGCTGACGATCTGCTTGCCCGCCGCCGGCAGTGACCGGACCATCCGCCCGGGCGGAATCTCGCCGTGGCCGAGCCGACTGAGGATCTGCCGGGTGTGCCGGGCCATCCGGCCGCGCCGGACGAACCCGAAGCTGCGGTACTCGTGGCCGAGGAAGGCGTTCTCCGCCACCGACAGGTCCTCGACGAGGTCGAGCTCCTGGTAGATGGTGGCGATGCCGGCCTTCATCGCGGCCTGCGGGTTGGCGAACGTGGCCGGCTCGCCGCGCCACTCCACCTGCCCGGAATCCGGCTGGTGCACCCCGGAGAGCACCTTGATCAGGGTGGACTTGCCGGCGCCGTTCTGACCGAGCAGACAGTGCACCTCGCCGGCACGCACCTCCAGCTGCACACCGTCCAGCGCGCGTACGCCGGGGAAGGTCTTGACCAGATCGGTGAGGCGCAGGACCACCTCGCCCGCGACGGTGTCAGCGGGAGCCTCGACCAGCGGTGCCTCGGCGACGGCCTCAGCCGACGCGGTGGCGGCGTCATCCTCGGGCAGAGCCACAGTCTCCTCCTCGCTCACGACAGGATCTCGGTCAACTTCATGAGGCTTCCGCGAAGGCGACGTCACTCGCGAGCACCGCCGCCCCGGTGACACCGGCGCGGCCACCGAGCTCGGACAGCACGACGGGCAGGTTGCCGGTGGCCAAGGGCAGCGACCGGCGGTAGACCACGCTGCGGATCTCGGCGAGCAGGATGTGCCCAAGCTGGGCCAACCCGCCGCCGATCACGATCATCGACGGGTTGGTGAAGCTGACCAGGCCGGCGAGCACACCGCCGACCCGCCGTCCGCCGTCACGGATCAGCTGGATGCAGGCCACGTCCCCCTCGACGGCGCCTTCGGCGACGTCGAGGGCCGTCACCACACCGCGCAGCGCCATCCGCTCGGCGAGCGCTGGCGAGACGCCACTGCGGGCGGCGGCGGTGGCCTCCTTGGCGAGCGCGGCACCGCTGAACAGCGCCTCCAGGCAACCGACGTTGCCGCAGGAACACATCGGACCGTGGGAGTCGACCTGGATGTGGCCGATGTCGCCGGCGCAACCGTCGGTGCCCCGGTAGACCTCGCCGGTGAGGTAGATGCCGCACCCGATGCCGGTGCCGATCTTCACGAAGAGGAAGTCGTCCACCGAGTGGGCGACCCCACCGTGCCGCTCACCGATCGCCATGATGTTGACGTCGTTGTCGACCACCGCCGGGCAGCCGTGCTCGCGGCTGAGCAGCTCGCGCACCGGGAACCGGTCCCAGCCCGGCATGATCGGCGGCGATACCGGAACGCCGTCGCGGAAGCTGACCGGGCCGGGTACGCCGATGCCGACCGCGTCCAACCGCTCGTACGCGCCGTCGACCCGGGCCTTGTGCAGCAACTCGTTGACCCGTTGCAGGGTCACCTTCGGACCGTTGCGGATGTCGGCGGCCTCGCCGTAGTGGGCCACCGGTTCGAGGCGGCCGTTGACCACCTCGATGTCTATCGAGCTGGCGCCGAGGTCGACGGCGGCGAAGCGGAGCTTCGGGTTCAGCTCGACCAGCGTCGAGCGACGCCCACCTCGGGAGGCGGCCAGCCCCGCCTCGGCGACGTAGCCCAGCGCGACCAGACGTTCCAGCTCGGCCAGCATGCGCGGGCGCGGCATCTGGAGCCGGTCGCCCAGCTCGGCCCGGGACACGGCCCCCTCGTCGCGGAGCAACCGCAACAGTCGCACGTGCAGGGGATCGACGGTCCGCAACGGGGGCCACCTCTTCATCAGCCTCGTTCACATCGACGTCATGTCGATGTGTTGTGTCCGACACAGTAGGAGCGTTCCGCGCCGCCTGTCCAGAGCTTCAACCGTTCCGAGACCAACTTTTGTCCGAAAGAACAAAAGCTACTAGTCGATCAAGAAAAGGATCACGGGCCGCCCGCATCCGCTCGCCTGCAGTTCCATCGACCGACACGAAATCGCCCCGCCACCCGGACGTGCGGTGGCGGGGCGATTCGTGCGAGACGGTCAGCTGCGGTCGGCGGAGTCCCGCTTCTTGCGAAGCTTGCGGTCGTCGCGCAGCTCGACGTACGGCTCGTCGTCGACATCGTGACCCGCCTCGATGGCGCGGCCCCGCTCCAACTCGGCGTCGAACTCGGCACCCAGCAGGATCGCGATGTTGCTCAGCCAGAGCCAGACCAAGAAGATGATCACCCCGGCCAGCGCCCCGTACGTCTTGTTGTACGAGCCGAAGTTGCTCACGTAGAAGGCGAACAGGCCGGAGATCACCAACCAGATCACCACGGCCAGCACCCCGCCCGGGCTGACCCAGCGGAAGCCGCCGTGCCGCGCGTTCGGCGAGGCCCAGTAGAGGATCGCGAACATCAGGCTGACCAGGATCAGCAGCACCGGCCACTTGGCGATGTCCCACACCGCGACGGCCGTCGAGCCCAACCCGATCACGTCACCCACCGACTCGGCGAGACGACCGGTGAAGACCACGATCACCGCGCAGACCAGCAGCAACACCCCGACCACAGCGGTCACGCCGAGCCGGATCGGGAGCGTCTTCCAGATCGGCCGCCCCTCCGGCACGTCGTAGATGGTGTTCGAGGCGCGCATGAACGCGCCGATGTAACCGGACGCGGACCAGAACGCGGCCAACAGACCGATGATCGCCGCGACGCTGGCCAGACCACCGTTCTGCTGGGCGGTGTCGATCGCGCCCTCGATGATCTTTTGGATGCTGTCGTTCGGCACTGCCTGGTTGACGGTGTCCTTGACGCCCTCGGTGGCACTCTTGCCGAGCAGGCCGAGGATCGAGATCAGCACCAGCAGGCCGGGGAAGATGGACAGCACCCCGTAGTAGGTCAGCGCCGCCGCCCAGTCGGTCAGGCTGTCGTCCTGGAATTCGCGGACCGTCCGGCGCAGCGCCGCCTTCCAACCGCTGCCGGGCAGATCGGTGGGGCTGTCCGGCCCAGCGTCGGGCCCGACCGGCGCGCTGGCGGGATCACGCTCCCGCTTTCGCTGGGCGGAAGACTCGTCCGAGGCCATCGCCCCTCCTCTTCGTCGGTGGTGTTTCACCACCGGACATGCCCCGTGAAGGCGCGCGGATAACCCCTACTTGTAGAGCAACCTGCCCATCCGGCGGGAGGCAACGAACAGGCCGACCGCCAGCATCGCCAGCAGGTAGAGCACGTCGAGCACCCAGACCCAGCCACCGCCACCCAGCGCGACCCCGCGGATCAGGTGCACCGACCGGTACAGCGGGGTGACCTCGACCAGCCAGTGCAGCAGAGTCGGGTAGGCCTGCGCCGGCACGAAGGTGCCGGAGAACAGGAACAGCGTGAACTGCGCGGAGCCCACCAGGTCGAAATCCTGCCAGCTGCGCATGAAGGTGGAGATCGCCATGCCGAGCGCCCCGAACGCGAACCCGACCAGCACCGCGGCCGGTAGGGCGGCCAACGCGCGGCCGACACTGGTCAGATCCAGAGCGACCATCACCCCGAGGAACGCGGCCGAGTAGGCACTGCCCCGCAGCATCGCCCAGCCCAACTCGCCCACGGCGATCTCGAACGGCCGTACCGGGGTGGCGATCATCCCGTCGTACAGCTTCATGTATTTCATCTTGCCGAAGAAGTTGAAGGTGGTCTCCGCGAGCGCCCCGGTCATCGCCGAAGAGGCGAGCATCGCCGGGGCCACGAACTCGGCGTACGAGACCAGTCGTCCGTCGGGCAGCGGCAGGTCGCCGACGAGCGCCCCCACGCCCACCCCGATGGAGAGCAGATAGAGCAGCGGCTCCACGAAGCCGGACAGCAGCAGCAGCCAGTAGACCGACTTCAGTGCCGAGAGGTTGCGCTCGACCACCGACGCCGACCGCCGGGACGCGGCGGAGACGTCGACCAGCCGGGGCAGGATCAGCGTGACCACGGCGGCCTCCCTAGACGACGAGCTTGCGACGGAACGTGCGCAACGCCAACAGCCAACCGGCGACGGCCCAGGCGGCCAGGTAGAGCACATGCCCGGCGACCGACCACTGTGGGGCGATGCCGAGCGTGGCCGCGCGACAGAGGTCGACGGCGTGCCACAGCGGTGTCACGTACGCCAGCCACCGCAGCGCGTCGGGCAGGGACTCGACCGGGAAGAACACCCCCGCGAAGAGCGTCATGGGGATGACGGCGAACCGGAACAGCATCGCGAGCCAACTGTCGCTGGACACCGACGCGGCGTACGCGAAGGTCGGCGCGGCGACGGCCAGCCCGAGCAACGCGACCACCGGCAGGGTGACCACCGCCCACGGCGACCGCAGCGCCCCGAACAACCCGGTGACCAGCAGAAACGCCACGATCGTGGTGAGCACCCGGAACAGCACGAAGGCCAGGTGCCCGGCCACGATGTCGCCCACCCGCAGCGGCGACGCGCTCTGCGCGAAGTAGGTCTTGACCCACTGGAAGTTGCTGAAGACCGGCCAGGTCGAGTCACCGACGGTCACCTGGAGCGCGGTCGAGGCGATCAGCCCGGGCACCAGCCAGTCGAGGTAGCGCACCCCGCCGACGCCCTGGTCGATGTAGGCGCCGACACCCAGCCCGAAGCCGAGCACGGTCAGCACCGGCAGCAGGAACGACGAGAACACCCCGGCCCGCCAGGTGCGTCGTAGACCCACCAGATAGTGCTCGAAGACGGCGTACGCAGGCACCCACGGGAACCGTCCGCGCGTCGCTGTCGCCACGCTCACCACGACCACCCCCACCCACCGAGCCGACCACCACGACCTGTCTACCGCCGGGGTACGACAGGCCGCCGGTCACCCTACGACGCCCCCGGCAGCGTGTCGCCCGGGTTTCAGCGGCGTTGATCGACTCGGTTTTCAGGAACTCGCGGTGTCAGAGCCGCCCCGATGCCCCGACTTCCCGAAAGCCGAGTCGATCAACCCCTGGCGCGCGGGTGCGCGCGATTCACGCCTGCCGCGCGCGCAATTCACGCCTGCCGCGCGTGCCGGTCAGGCCGGTCGGTACGCGCGGACCAGCGCCTGCACGGCGTAACCGAGCAGCAGCACCCCCGCGCCGACACCGATCACCAACCCGGCGGACACCGCCGAGGCGAGGCCCGTGACGAGACCCGCCGCCGCCACCAGGCACAGCGCGGCACCCAGCGGCCGAAGCAGCGGGTCTCGCAACAGCGGGGCGAGCGGAAAGAAGTGCAGGCCGACCACCAGGCAGACCAGCACCGGGACGTACTCGGACCAGTTGGCGGCGACCAGCACGGCGGCACCCAGGCCAGCGGCGGCGAACTCGGCCACCACGATGAGCAGGTAGGGGCGGTCGGCTGCCCGGTCCCGAGGGCTGCCGGCCCCTCGAAGTCGGGCCGACAACATCCCGCCCGCCACGGCGGTGAGCAGCGCGACGATGCTGCCCACCACGAGCAGGGCACGCAGTGGTTGCTCCGCCGCCGGCACACTGAACCAGACCATCGCGAAGATACCCAGGTAGACGGCGGTCAGCCCGGCCTGACGTCGGTTGGCGATCAGCAGATCGGACATGAAACCCCCAGGTACGAAAGATCGCCGGTCACCCTACGACGACCCCGTCGACTTGTCGCCCCGCTCTGCACCCCGCCGCCCGCCCTCACCCTGCGCGGGGGCCTCCAACACTGGCCCAGGCCCAGACCACGGCCGCTCGCCCAACCCCGGACCGCGCGCCCACGCCCTGGCCGCTTGATCGACTCGGATTTCAGGAACGCGGGCTGTCCGCCCCGCCGTGTCACCCCAACTTCCAGAAAACCGAGTGGATCTTCGTTGGATCGGGGTCGATAAGCCGGAATTGTCGCGGATGAGCTGGCAGCATCACCAGGACTGGCGAGGATCAGCCGAGGTCGGTCAGTCGACCAGGGTGCGGCCGGTCAGGTGCAGGAACACGTCCTCCAGGCCGCTGCGCCGCACCAGCACGTTGGCCGGGTTGAGCCCCAACGCGGTGACCTCGGCGACCGCCGCGTCGCCGTCGGGCACGTAGAGCAGGACCCGGTCGGGCAGCACCTCGACCCGCTCCCCCAGCCCGTCGAGCTTGCTGGCGAACGGTTCCTGCGACTCGGCGGCGAAGCGCAACTCGACCACCTCGCGGGTGGAGTGCTGCTCGATCAACGCCCGGGGCGAGCCCTCCGCGACGATGCGGCCGCCGTCCATAACCACCAGCCGGTCGCAGAGCTGCTCGGCCTCGTCCATGTAGTGAGTGGTGAGCACCAGCGTGACGCCCTGCTGCTTGAGCCGGAACAGCCGCTCCCACACCAGGTGCCGGGCCTGCGGGTCGAGCCCGGTGGTCGGCTCGTCGAGCAGCACGATCTCCGGGTCGTTGACCAGCGCGCGGGCGATGGTCAGCCGACGCTTCATCCCACCGGAGAGCGGGTCGACCTTGCTGTCGGCGCGCTCGGTGAGCTGGACGAAGTCGAGCAGCTCGTCGGCCCGCTCGCGGGCCGCCCGCCGTGAGATGCCGAAGTAGCGGGCGTAGACAGTGAGGTTTTCCCGGACCGTCAGCTCCGGGTCGAGATTGTCGAGCTGCGGGCACACCCCGAGCCGCGCCCGGATCGCCGGCCCGTCAGCCACCGGGTCCAGGCCGAGGATGCGCAGCTCGCCCCCACTCGGTGGAGAGGTGCAGCCGACCATCCGCATGGTGGAGGACTTGCCGGCGCCGTTGGGCCCGAGGAAGCCGAACGCCTCACCCGAGCGCACCTCGACATCGATGCCGTCCACAGCCGTGAAGTCACCGAACCGCTTCACCAGCCCGCGAGCCTGAATCAATGGTCGCCCCGAAGTCACCGCCCGACCCTAACCGCCCGGTCCGACAGCCCTCCACGCAAATATCCGCCCGCGCCCAACCGGCCAGCCCGTCAACGGCGAAACACCGATCGGTGCCCCACCCGTTCGCCGATCGACGTGTATCGTCCCCTCGTGTCGCCCATCAGCTCGCCCGATGGTTCTTCGTCACCCGTCCGACCAGCCAACTCTCCCGCCATCGAGCCCGCGACGGGCCCCGGCAGCGCGGCCCCCCGACCGCGACCATCAGCCGAGCCCACCGAGCCCGCCGAAACCCCTGCGACCGGCGACGACCCGAGCAGGCACGACGCGAGCAGGCACGACCCGAACAGGCGCGACCCGAGCAAGGACGACCCGACCGGGTACGACGACGGCGACTCCGTCGCTGAACGGGCGACCCGGGATCTGGCTGCCCAGTTCGAGGACGAGAAACCGGGCCGCGTGTTGTCCGGGCCGGCGGGTCTGCTCCTCACCGCGGCGGCGCTGGCGGTCGGCGCCCTCTCCCTCTGGCAGGTGTTCCGCCCGCTGTCGCAGGGCAGCAAGTACTACCTGATCATCTTCCTGGCCGGCGTACTCCCGCTGGTCTTCCTCGCCTACCCGGCCGACCTGCGGCTGCGGGCCCGCCTGGCAGCCCGGCGACGGTGGCGCAGCACCAAAGGCAACGGCAACCACGACACTGACGCACCTGTCCTGACACGGCTGACGTCCACAACGCCCACCGCAGCGGACTGGGTTTTGGTCGTGCTGGCGGTGGCGGCCTGCCTCTACCCCGTCCTGCCGGTCCCGCTCGGCTCGGGTGGCGGCGGCTACAACGCCTTCCTCGACCGGCAGGGTCTGCTGGTGCCGGCGGACCTGGCGATGGGCACCGTCCTGCTGCTCCTGCTGCTGGAGGCGTGCCGACGCACGACCGGCTGGATCCTGCCCGCAGTCTGCCTGCTGTTCCTCGGCTACGGCTACTACGGTGGGTTGCTCCCGCAGTCGTGGCCGGTCGCCCATGCCGGGCTCGACTTCAGCCAACTGGTGGACGCTTTCTACAACTCCGACAGCGGCTTCTACGGCACTCCCCTCGACGTGGCCGCGTCGTACATCGTGCTGTTCACCATCTACGGCGCGGTGCTGGAGCTGTCCGGGGCCGGTCGGTTCTTCGTCGAGCTGTCGGCTGCGGCGTTCCGCCGCTCGCGTACCGCCGCCGGTCGGACGGCGGTGGCCTCCGGCTTCCTGCTCGGCACCGTCTCCGGTTCCGGGGCGGCGACGACGGTGAGCATCGGGGCGGTCACCTGGCCCCTCCTGCGCCGCGCCGGCTATCCCCCGGAGCGGGCCGGCGGCATGCTGGCCGCGGCGGGGGTGGGCGCGATCCTCTCCCCACCGACCCTGGGTGCGGCGGCGTTCATCATCGCCGAGTACCTGGGCGTCTCGTACCTGCAGGTGCTGGGCTGGGCGACGGTGCCGACGGTGCTCTACTACCTCGGCATCCTGCTCTCGGTGGAGATCGACGCCCGCCGCTCCGGCGTACGCCCCGTCGTGATCGACGTCGGTTCGCCCTGGCGTCTGCTGGCCCGCTTCGGCTACCACTTCGCCTCGCTGATCGCGATCATCGTGTTCCTCGCGGTCGGGATGTCCGCGACGCGGGCTGTCGTCTTCGCCACCCTCCTGGCGGTCGCGCTCTCCTTCCTGGACCGCACGAAGGACCGCGCGTACCGGCTGACCCCGGCCCGGCTGGTGACCGCGCTCGTCACCGGCGTACGCGGCGTACTCGCGGTGTCCGCGGTCTGTGCCGCCGCCGGCATCATCACGGCGACCACCACGAAGACCGGCCTCGGACCGCAGGCGGCGGCGTTGCTGATCGGTGGGGCGAAGGCGGCCACCTCGGACCCGACCCTGGTCCTGGTGCTCACCGCGCTGCTCGCGGCCGTCGCCCTCAGCCTGCTGGGCCTGGCGGTGCCGGTCACCGCCTCGTTCGTGATCGGTTGGGTGATCGTCGGCCCGGCTCTGCTCGACCTGGGCGTGAGCGCGCCCGCCGCGGCGATGTTCGTCTTCTACTTCGCGGTCCTGTCCGAGGTGTCCCCGCCGACCGCGCTCGCCGCGGTGGCCGCCGCCGCGGTGACCGGCGGCCGGCTGGTGCCGACCATGTGGCAGACCCTGCGGTATGCGCTGCCGGCCTATCTGACCCCGGTCGCGTTCGTCATCACCCCGGCCGGGCTCGGTCTGCTCGGCATCGGTGGCGTCCAGCGGATCGCTTTCGCCGCCGTGGTGACAGCGCTCAGCGTGGCCGTGCTCGCCGTCGCCGCCGGTGGTTGGCTGCCCGGGGTGGGGCCCGCTGGCGCCCCGGAACGCGTGCTCGGTGCCCTCGCCGGTGTCACCCTGCTCTGGCTCGAACCCGTGCCGGTCATGGTCGGCGCGGCACTGGCCGCCGTCGCGGCGGCGGGTGTGTTCGTCCGACGTGGATCCGCCGGTCGGCCATCGTCCGGATCACCAGTCAATCCTGTGGAGGAACAACTGTGAGACGAATCGACGTACGCCTCGCGGCGGGCCTGGGCGCGCTCGCCCTCGTCACGGTCGGCGCCACGGCTTGTGGAGGTCAGCAGGGCGGCGCCGCCACTGACGACACGGCCAGCGAGGTCACCTGCGAGGTGACCAAGGAGACCCGCGTCGGCATCGCCACCGGCAACGCGACGGGCGTCTACTACGTGGTCGGCAACGCCCTGGCCGGGCAGTTGTCCGGGGCGACCGGCGGCAAGCTCACCGGCACCGCGGCCGAGACGGGCGCCTCGGTGCAGAACGTCGAACAGCTCGTCGGTGGCCAGTACGACGTGGCGTTCTCCCTGTTCGACACGGCGGTCAACGCGGTCGAGGGCAAGGGCAGTTTCACCGCGCCGCAGCCGGTGGAGGCGCTGGCCCGCATCTACGACAACTACACGCAGGTGGTGGTCCGCAACGACTCCGGGATCACCTCGGTGGCCGACATGCGCGGCAAGCGGATCTCCACCGGTTCACCGAAGTCCGGTACGGAGGTGATCGCCAACCGGCTGCTGGAGGCCGCCGGCCTCGACCCGGCCAAGGACATCCGGGCGCAGCGGCTGGACCTGACCAAGACGGTCGAGGGGGTCAAGGACGGCAGTGTCGACGGCTTCTTCTGGTCCGGCGGTCTGCCCACCGGGGGCCTGACCGACCTGTTCACCACCGCCGGCGACTCGGTGAAGCTCGTCGACATCGCGCCGCTGCTGCCGAAGATGGCCGCGCTGAGCCCCGGCTACCAGGAAGGCACGATCGGGCGGGACGCGTACGGGACGGCAACCGACACCCCGACCATCGTCGTACCCAACGTGTTGCTGGTCCGCAAGGACCTGGACGCCAATGTCGCCTGCGCGATCACCCGGACGGTGTTCGACAAGCGCGACGCCCTGGCCCAGGCCAACCCGGCGGCAAAAGGGATCTCGCTGGAAAAGGCCCGCAGGACCCTGCCGGTGCCGCTGCACCGCGGTGCGGAGAAGGCGCTGAAGGATCTCGGCGCCAACTGACCCAACCGGTCAGAGATCGGCCGGCGCGGTGGCGGCACGGGCCGCACCGACCAGACGATCGGTCTCGGCGAGCAGGGCCTCGTCGTCCGCCGGGGTGCCGGGGTCGAGTCGGACCGTCCAGGTCAGACCGTCGGCCCCGGCCACGCGGCGGGCCGCGACCCGCGCCGCGCCACCGGGCACCGGGTGGTGCTCGGTGTACGCGACCGAGCGGGTCACCCGCGCCCGCACCTGGTGCGGCAGCTCGCGCGGGTCGAGGAGGAAGTACGTCTCGGCCGGGCCGTCGGCGACCACCGTGTAGCCGTCGCGTTCGACGACGGTCTCGGCGGGGGTGACGGTCAGCTCCCGGCCGGACCAGACCGCCTTGAGGATGGTGTGCCAGCCGAGCCGGTGCCCTCGACCGGGCAACCACAGCCCGAGGTTGGTGGCGACCACCACTCCGTCGCCCTCGCCGTTGCCAACGGCCGCCCATGCCAGCACCCGCTCGTCGGCGGTCAGCGGCGGCCGGTCGGCCGGCGGCAGCTTCGGCTTGCGGCTGAACAGTCCCATCTAGAGGCCTCCCGCAGCCTGCTCGCGCAGCGCCCGGGCGTGCTGCTCCAGGGACAGCAGCTCACCGAAGGCGGCGAAGTACTCGTCCTTGTTGTTGACCGGGTTGATCCGCTGGATGCGGGACTTGATGTCCCGGATCCGGGAGGTCACCGACCCGAACTGCACCCGCGCCATGGTGATCGACACGTAGCGTGGGTCGGCTTCCCCGTCGATCCGCAGCGGCTCCACCGCCAGCTCACCGACGAGCGCCGCCGACGCCAGGTCGTCGCAGGCGTCGCGGACCGACTCGATCCAGACCGCGCCGCCGGTCGCCGACGCGGCACCACCGGCCGCCGCGATGGCCGTGCGCACCCCGACGTGCACCGGGTGGCGGTATTCGGTGGCCTCGACCGCGTCGAACATGGGCCCGGCCAGGACCGGCTGCTGGAGGGCGAGTTTCAGCGCCTCCCGCTCGACCATCGACTGCGGGCTGTCCAGGGCCGGCTCGGGGCGGGCCGACGCGGGGCGGGCGGCGGGTGCGGCGTCGCGGGTGCCGGCCGGCGGGGTGTTGGCGGCGGCGAGCACCGCCCGCTGCACCGGCTCGATCTCCATGCCGAGGTCCATGGCGAGCTTGCGGACGTACTCCGGGCGCTTTTCCCGGTCCTTGAGTCGCGCGACGAGCGGCGCGGCGTGGCGCATGGCCTCGACCCGGCCGTCGACGGTGTCCAGGTCGAAGCGACCGATCACGTGTCGCAGCGCGAAGTCGACAAGTGGCTCACGGCGCGCGACCAGGTCACGCACCGCCAGGTCGCCCTTGGCCAGTCGCAGGTCGCACGGGTCCATGTTGTCCGGGCTGACGGCGATGAACGTGCGCCCGACGAAGCGCTGGTCGTCCTCGAAGGCACGCAGCGCGGCCTTCTGGCCGGCGGCGTCGCCGTCGAAGGTGAAGATGATCTCGCCGGCCACCTCGTCGCTGTCGAACAGGAGACGGCGCAGAACCGAGATGTGGTCTGCGGCGAACGCCGTGCCGCAGGTCGCCACCGCCGTGGTCACCCCGGCAAGGTGGCAGGCCATCACGTCGGTGTAACCCTCGACGATCACCGCCCGCCCCTGCTTGGCGATCTCCCGTTTGGCCTGGTCGATGCCGTAGAGCACGTGCGACTTCTTGTAGATCGGCGTCTCGGGGGTGTTCAGGTATTTCGGGCCGTCGTCGTCGTCGAAGAGCTTGCGCGCTCCGAAGCCGATCACGTCGCCGGCGAGGTCGCGGATCGGCCAGAGCAGCCGGCGGCGGAACCGGTCGATCAGGCTGCCGGAGCGGGCCTCCCGGGACAGCCCGGCAGTGACCAGCTCCTGGTGGGTGAAGCCCTGCTGACGCAGGTGCTTGGTGAGCAGGTCCCAACCGTCCGGCGCGAAGCCACAGCCGTAACGCTCGGCGGCGGCCCGGTCGAACCCTCGCTGGGCCAGGAACTCCCGCGCCGGGCGGGCACCCGCGGTGCTGAGCTGCGCCCGGTAGAACTCGACCGCGGCGGCGTGCGCGGCGACCAGGCGCTGGCGCTGGCCCTGCTGCGGGCGGGGGCGCGGGGCGCTCTTGTCGTCCTCGATGTAGCGCAACTGGATGCCGGCGCGGCCGGCGAGCCGCTCGACGGACTCCACGAAGCTGAGGTGGTCGGCGTCCATCAGGAACTTGATGGCGTCACCGCCGGCCCCGCAGCCGAAGCAGTACCAGACGTTGCGGGCCGGGGAGACGTTGAACGACGGGCTCTTCTCGTCGTGGAACGGGCACAGACCCTTGAGGTTGCCGCCGCCGGCGGACTTCAGGGTGACCGTCTCGGAGATCACATCCCCGATCGAGGTGCGTTCCCGGACCAGTGCGATGTCCTCGTCCCGGATCCGCCCAGCCATGCGCCACCCCCTCGGCGTACATCCTGCCCTGCCGGGCCGACGACACGCCGGCCGGGGGACGCCGGTGTGGCGGCCGCCGCTGCCGGCTGGGCGGTTCCGGCCCGCAGGCCGGGCCCGCCCGGGGACCATGACCAGATGCGCAGGGTACGGACCGACGTCCCTCGCCTGCCCAGATGGTTGGCCGGTCGGATCGGGCTACGCGGACAGGCCCCGCCGGCGGACGAGGCCGGACACCGTCATGCCACCTGGTTGGAGCTCTTCCTCGACCTCATCTTCGTGTACGCGCTGGCGGCGGTCGTCGCCCGGCTGGGCAGCGACCCGACCCCGTCGCCGAACGCCGTGCTGGCCGTGATCGGGCTGTTCGTGGTGATCCAGTGGGCGTGGGTGGGGCAGGTCTTCTACGACACCCGGTTCGACCCGGACGACGCGCTGCACCGGGTGCTGGTGCTGTTCGCGTTGGTCGGCGCGGGCGCGATGACGCTCGGCGTCGACGAGGTGCCGGAGAGCGTGCTCCTGCCGGTCGGGTACCTGATCGTGCGCGGGGTGCTGCTCCTTCTCTACCTGCGAGCCCGGCCGACCAGCTCGATGGCCGGCATGGTGACGACGGTCTACCTGATCGGCTTCGGGTCGGGCTGGCTGATCTGGCTGGTGTCGCTGACCACGCCCCCGGACCTGCGCCCGACGCTGTGGGTGGTCGCGATGACCATCGAACTGGCCACGCCCTGGGTCGGGGCGCGCTGGCTCAACCGCTGGCCGGTGGACAACCGGCACCTGCCGGAACGGATCGGGCAGTTCACGATCATCGTGCTGGGTAGCGCGCTGGCCAGCCTGCTCTTTGCCGTGCCGGACCATCCCCCGCCCCACATGATCCTCACCGCCGGGTTGGCCTTCCTGATCCCGGCGGCCGTCTGGTGGGTCTACACCACCTTCGTCACCACCCGACTCCTTCAGAGTCGCCTGCGGGGCGGGCAGGCGTACAGCTACCTGCACATTCCGCTCGGCGGCGCGCTGCTGCTGCTCGGCTGGGCGCTCGGGCAGGTGGTCCGGCTGGCCGACGACGACGCGCCCCGGCTGCCGCTGGAGCTGCGGTTGCTGCTGGCCGCCTCGATGGTGGTGTGGACGGTGTGCGGCCTGGCCCTGTACTGGCTGTGGACCCGGCCGAGCCTCGCCCGGTTGGCGATCGCCGCCTACGGGGTGGTCTCGGTCAGCGTGATCACCGCGACGGTGCACGAGCCCAGGCTGATGCTGTCCCTGCTCGCCGCGGCGATCGTCGGGTACGCCGTGCTGCTCAGCCGCCGACTCGCCCGGGCCAGCGAGTCGAACCGGACGCAGGAGGGATGAGCGGCCCTCAGGCGGCCGTGGCCTGCTCGGCCACCACTGCGGGGGTTTCCTCCTCGGCGGTCACCTGCCGGTTCCAGTCGGCCTTGGTGGAACGCCAGCCCTCGTCGTCCATGCCGCGCCGCCAGTAGCCGGAGATGGAGAGCCGATCGAGAGGCACGCCGCGCTCGCCGCGCAGCAGCCGGCGAAGGTCCCGTACGAAGGCAGCCTCACCGTGCACGAAGGCGTGCACGGTGCCGGCGGGGAACTCCAACGCCCGCACCGCCGCCACCAGCGCCTCGCCCACAGGGCGGTCGCCGCGGTGCAGCCAGGTCACCTCGACCGCACCGGGGCTGAGCAGCTTCTGCTCCTCCGCCGGGTCGGCGATCTCCACGAAGACGTGGGCCGGTGCACCCAGCGGCAGCCGTTCCAGCGCGGCGGCGATCGCCGGCAGGGCGCTCTCGTCGCCGACCAGCAGGTGCCAGTCCGCGTCCGGGCTCGGGGCGTACGCGCCGCCGGGGCCGACGAAGTGCACCGGGTCACCCGGGCGCAACGCGGCGGCCCACGGGCCGGCCAACCCCTCGTCGCCGTGGTGCACCACGTCCACGGTCAGCTCCTCGGCCAGCGGGTCCCAGCGTCGCACCGTGTACGCGCGCAGCCGGGGCCACTGCTCCCGGGGGAGGTCCCGACGGATCGCGGCGAGGTCCAGCGGCTGCGGATACTCGACACCGGGCTGCGGGAACACCACCTTGATGTAGTGGTCGGTGAACTCGCCCACCGGCAGACCGGTCAGCTCGTCCCCACCGAGGACGAGCCGGATCAGGTGCGGGGTGGGCCGCTCGGTGCGCAGCACCCGGGCCGAAGTGACGTTCCTGGGGCGTTCCGTCATGACAGTTAGGTTAGCCTAAGCTGCCCCGTCGTGGGTCGGCGGTGTGTCCCCGTCGACGAGACGGGTGTGCCAGGTCACCGCCGCCGGGTCGGTGAGCGAGGCGACCTGGTCGATGACCACCCGCAGTCGGGTGGTGTCGTCCGGGGCGGCCCGCCACAGCGGAGCGAAGATCGGGTCGAGCCCCTCCGGCGCCCGCCGCACCAGCGCGGCGACCAGCTCGGCCAACATCGTCCGCTGCCGCTCGTAGCGACCCCGGAAGCCGGCCCGACGCATCACGTACCGCAGCGCGATGCCCTTGAGCAGGGCGCACTGCGCCCGGACCAGCCGAGGCACCACCAGGTCGGCGGCATAGCGGCGATGCGGTCCGGGGCCGAAGCGCTCCTCCGTTGCAGCCACCGCAGCGGACACGAATCGCCCGGTCACCCCACTGGTGGTGGCCTTCAACGCGACCTGCGCGCGATGACTGCCGTCGTACCCGGCCAGCGGGGCGAGCAGCGGGTCGGCCAGCAACTCGACCAGCACCTCGGCCAGGTCGGCCGCCGACTCCCCGGAGTAGGCGCCGGCCACGTCGGCGCAGAGCGCGGCCCGCTCGTCGGCGTCGCCGAGCAGCGGACGCAGCGACACGTACCCGCCGTGGATGCCGTCCTCCACGTCGTGCACCGAGTACGCGACGTCGTCAGCCCAGTCCATCACCTGCGCTTCCAGGCAGCGCCGATCGCCGGGCGCACCCTCCCGGATCCAGTCGAAGACGGTCACGTCGTCGGCGTACACCCCGAACTTGCGCTCGCCGGGGCGGCGCGGCCAGGGGTACTTGCCGATCGCGTCGAGCGACGCCCGGGTCAGGTTCAACCCAGCGGACGACCCGTCCGGGGCGAGCACCTTCGCCTCCAGCCGGGTCAGCACCCGCAGGGTCTGCGCGTTGCCCTCGAAGCCGCCGCATGGTGTGGCCAGCAGATCCAGGGCCGCCTCGCCGTTGTGCCCGAACGGCGGGTGCCCCAGGTCGTGGGCGAGCCCCGCCACGTCCACGACGTCCGGGTCGCAACCCAGCCGAGCGCCCATCTCCCGGGCGATCTGGGCCACCTCCAGCGAGTGCGTCAGCCGCGTACGCAGAAAGTCGTCGGTGCCGGCGGTGTGCACCTGGGTCTTCGTGGCCAGCCGCCGGAACGCCGCGGAGTGCAGCACCCGGGCACGATCACGCTCGTACGGTGAGCGGCGGTGCCCGGTGTCCTTGGGCGGCTCCTCGACCAGCCGAGCGTCCGCCGCAGCAGGCTCACTTCTCACGCAGGACGCAGAACTCGTTGCCCTCCGGGTCTGCCAGCACCGTCCACTCGACGTCACCCTGACCGATGTCGACGTGCCGGGCGCCCATGTCGACCAGCCGCTCGACCTCGGCCTCGCGGTTGGCGGGGCGCAGATCGATGTGCAGGCGGTTCTTGCGGTCCTTGGCGTCGGTCACGGGTACGAAGACCAGGCCGGGCAGGCGGTCCGCGGACTGGCGGATCTCCACCTCGTCCGAGCTCTCGGTGACGATCTGGTAGCCGAGCGCCTCGGCCCACCAACGGGCCAGTCGCGCCGGATCGCGGGCATCGACGGTGAGGTTCTCCCAGACGCTGGTCATTCAGTCACCTTTCCCGTTCGACGGCGTACGCAATCGGCCGTGTGCGAGCGAGCCAAGATTACGCCCGCCACCGCTGGTCGACCCGCCCGCGACGCATCGACGATTGGTCCACAACCGCCGATTGGCTCGGAGTTGTCATCCGATCGCTGAGGGTTATGGGCTCGCGGGCGGAAGTCGCGCCCGGTAGCGTTCCCAGCGCGGAACGTGACCAGCCGACCGACATGCGGAGCCCGACCGGTAAGGGGAAATCTCGTGGACGCGGACACGGTGGTGGGAACGGAACTACGCGGGCTGCGCCGCCGCCGGCCCGAGATCGCGGGCACGGTCCTGGCCGGCACCGACGGGCTGCTCATCTCCAGCGATCTGCCCAGCACCGACGCCACCCATCTCGCCGCGCTCGCCGCAGCCAGCTTCGGGCTCGGCCACCGGGTGGCCGACACGGTCCAACGTGGTGAGTTCCGGGAGTCGGTCGTCTGCACCACCGCCGGTTGCGTGGTGACCTACCCGGCCGGGCGCGCCGCCCTGCTGACCCTGGTCACGGTGTCTGCGGCCGAGGATCTGGAAGCGCTGCACGAGGAGGCCCGTGCCGTGGCCCGCCGGGCGGGCTCGGTGCTGGACAGACGCGGCGGGGCAGTCGGCGCCACCTCGATTCAGGACGCGCACGGGCCGCTCGCCGTGCGTACGCCGATGGCGACCCTGCCGGCGCAGTTGCGCCGCTCGTCCCGGCCCACCTGGCGTCGCCCGCCGATCTGACCGCCGGCGGCGGACCGGGCCACCGGTCCGCCGCCGGCCCACGTCAGCGGCTGTCCGACCCGCCGGTCTCCACCACGGCCCGGCCGGCCTCCAGCCGGGCCACCGGCACCCGGAACGGTGAGCAGGACACGTAGTCCAGGCCGACCTCGTGGAAGAAGTGCACCGAGTCGGGGTCGCCGCCGTGCTCGCCGCAGACGCCGAGCTTCAGCCCCGGGCGGGCGGCCCGGCCCTCCTCGGCGGCGATCCGCACCAGCCGGCCGACGCCGTCGCGGTCGATCGACTCGAACGGCGAGATGCCGAAGATGCCCAGCTCCAGGTACCGCCAGAAGAACGCGCCCTCGACGTCGTCGCGGGAGAACCCCCAGCCCATCTGGGTCAGGTCGTTGGTGCCGAAGGAGAAGAACTCGGCCGCCTCGGCGATCTGTCCGGCGGTCAGCGCCGCCCGGGGCACCTCGATCATGGTGCCGATCAGCACCTCGACCCCGCTGTCCCCGACCACCTCCGCGATGATCTTCTCGGCCTCGGCGCGGACGGTCTCCAGCTCCTGCACCGCCCCGACCAGCGGCACCATGATCTCCGGCTTGGCCACCCCGCCAGCACGGGCACAGGCGACGGCCGCCTCGGCGATGGCCCGGACCTGCATCGCGAACAGGCCGGGGATGACCAGGCCGAGGCGGACGCCCCGCAGCCCGAGCATCGGATTCTCCTCGTGCATCCGCCGGACGGCGGCCAGCAGCGCCTCCTCCTTGGCCACGTCCTCGCCCCGTTCCTGGGCGACCGCGACGTTGACCGCGAGCTGCTCCAGCGGAGGCAGGAACTCGTGCAGCGGCGGGTCGATCAGCCGGACGGTGACCGGCAGCCCGTCCATCTCGCGGAAGATCTCCTCGAAGTCGGCCCGCTGCAACGGCAGCAGCGCCTCCAGCGCCGTTTCCCGCTCGCCCTCGGCGCGGGCCAGGATCAGCCGCTCGACCAGCTCCCGCCGGTCGCCGAGGAACATGTGCTCGGTGCGGCACAGCCCGATGCCCTCGGCGCCGAAGCGCCGGGCCCGGGCGGCGTCCGCGCCGGTGTCGGCGTTCGTGCGGACTGCGAGCCGCCGCTTACCGTCGGCGTGCGTCATGATCCGGTGTACGGCCCGGACCAACGCGTTGTCGATGTGCTCCGGGTCGAGGCTGCCCTCGAAGTACTGCACCACCTCCGACGGCATGACCGGCACCTCGCCCAGGTAGACCTTGCCGGTGGTGCCGTCGATGGACACGACGTCGCCCTCGTTGACGGTCTGCCCGGCCACGGTGAAGCGTTTCGCCGGGACGTTCACCTCGATCTCGTCGGCGCCGGAGACGCAGGTCTTGCCCATGCCGCGGGCCACCACCGCCGCGTGGCTGGTCTTGCCGCCGCGTGAGGTGAGGATGCCCTGGGCGGCGATCATGCCGTTCAGGTCGTCCGGGTTGGTCTCCCGCCGGACCAGGATCACCGACTTGCCCTCTGCGGCCATCTCGACGGCCCGCGCGGAGGTGAAGACCACAGTGCCGGACGCCGCGCCGGGCGAGGCGCCGATGCCCTTGGCGACCGGCTGGAACTCGTGGTCGAGCTGGAAACGGGGGAACATCAGCTGGGCCAGCTGCGCGCCGTTGACCCGGTGCAGCGCCTCGTCCAGGTCGATCAGACCCTCGTCGACGAGTTGCCCCGCGATGACGAACGCGGCGGCGGCGGTGCGCTTGCCGACCCGCGTCTGCAGCATCCACAGCTTGCCGCGTTCGATCGTGAACTCGATGTCGCAGAGGTCCTTGTAGTGCTCCTCCAGCCGAGCCATGATGCCGAGCAGCTGGTCGTAGGAGGTCTTGTCGAGCTGTTCCAGCTCTTGCAGGGGCACGGTGTTGCGGATGCCGGCGACGACGTCCTCGCCCTGCGCGTTGGCCAGGTAGTCGCCGTAGATGCCCTGCGCGCCACTGGCCGGGTCGCGGGTGAACGCGACACCGGTGCCGGAATCCGGGCCGAGGTTGCCGAAAACCATGGTAACCACGTTGACCGCGGTGCCGAGGTCGGTCGGGATCCGCTCCTGGCGACGGTAGAGGATCGCGCGCTCGGCGTTCCACGACTCGAAGACCGCCCGGATGGCCAGGTCGAGCTGTTCGCGCGGCTGCTGCGGGAACTCCCGACCGGTGTGCTTCAAAAAGATCTTCTTGTACGCGTCGACCAGCCCACGGAGGTCGTCGGCGTCCAGGTCCAGGTCGTTGTGGGTGCCCTTGGCGCTCTTGGCCTCGTCCAGCGCGTGCTCGAACTCCTCGCCCGGCACCTCGCAGACGGTCTTGCCGAACATCTGGATGAGGCGGCGGTAGGAGTCCCAGGCGAACCTGTCGTTCCCGCCGGCCTGTGCGGAGAGCCCGACGACGCTCTGGTCGTTGAGGCCGACGTTGAGGACGGTCTCCATCATGCCGGGCATGGAGAACTTGGCGCCGGAGCGGACGGAGACCAGCAGCGGATCCTGCGGGTCGCCGAGACGCTTGCCCATCGCACGCTCCAACGATTCCAGGTGCGCCTCGATCTGACCGGCGAGCCCGTCCGGCTGCCGACCCGTCGCGAGGTACGCCTTGCAGGCCTCGGTGGTGATGGTGAAGCCGGGCGGAACGGGCAGGCCGAGGTTGGTCATCTCGGCGAGGTTGGCCCCCTTGCCGCCGAGCAGGTCCTTGAGGTCCTTGTTTCCTTCAGAGAAGTCGTAGACGTACTTGTGATCGACGGTCTCTTGCGCTGCCACCAGAGCCTCCACAACACACGCGCCGGATTGACACTTAACGAAGGTTCAGTTTTCTTCTACCCCGCAGCGGACCACCGGTAATCCCCGGGTCGACGCCGATCGGTGGGCGAAGGTTAAGCGAACATCGAGCGACCTGGGACCGTTCGGTGACAATTGGCACAGCCATCACGACTATCCGTGTTCGTACCGGTTTTTGGGAACGCTTCCATGCGCACCATCACGCATCCCGGCCGCGCGCCGTACGCTGAATGGCACGCCAGCCGGTGAACGTCGCTTTTGCCATAACCGACGCGAATACACCCCCGGAGTCGCCGCCGTGTCGACCACCCCCTCCCCCAGCACCACCGCCGTTCCCGCGCCACTGTCGGCGGGGGAGCCGGACGCGGCCACGCTGGCCCGCGCGGCCGAGCAGACGGCGGTCACCGTGCTCACCGCGGCAACCCCGCACCGGCTCGCCGACGTCGTGCCCGCCCCGCAGCAGGTCCAGCCGGACCCGACCGCGGACTGGGTGCTGCCGGCCGGAGCGGTCATCGTGGTCAGCGCCGACCCGGCCGCGCTGGCCGTCGCCGAGCAGCTCGCCGAACTGCTGCGCCCGGCCACCGGCTACCCGCTCCCGGTCACCGATACTGCCGCCCACCCGCTGCGGGTCGCCGACGCCACCGGGCCAGGGCGGGTCGGCGGCATCGCGCTGGTGCTGGACGAGGCCGCCGATCTCGGCGCGGAGGGCTACCGGCTCGACGTCGCCACCGACGGGGTACGCCTCACCGCCGTCACCGCCACCGGCCTCTTCCACGGCGTGCAGACCCTGCGCCAACTGTTGCCGGCCGCGATCGAGAGCCCGACCCCGGTCGCCGAGCACTGGGCGCTGCCCGGCGGGACGATCACCGACGCACCCCGCTTCCCGTACCGGGGCGCGATGCTCGACGTCGCCCGGCACTTCTTCGCCGTCGAGGACGTGCTGCGGGTGATCGACCACCTGGCCCGCTACAAGCTCAACCACCTGCACCTGCACCTCACCGACGACCAGGGCTGGCGGATCGCCGTCGACTCGTGGCCGAGGCTGACCACCGTCGGCGGGGCGACCGAGGTCGGCGGCGGCCCCGGCGGGCACTACACGAAGGCCGACTACGCGCGGATCGTCTCCTACGCGGCCGCCCGGCACATCACCGTCGTCCCGGAGATCGACCTCCCCGGCCACACCAACGCGGCGCTGGTCGCGTACCCGGTGCTGGCACCGGACAAGATCGCGCCACCGCCGTACACCGGCACCGAGGTCGGTTTCAGCTACGTCGACCCGGCCGACGAGCGGACGTACGACTTCATCGCCGACGTGCTGGGCGAGGTGGCCGCGCTCACCCCCGGGCCGTGGCTGCACATCGGTGGCGACGAGGCGTTCAAGGTCACCGGCGAGGTCTACACCGGTTTCGTCGAGCGGGTCCAGCGCATCGTGGCCGACCTCGGTAAGACCGTCGTGGGTTGGCACCAGCTCGCGCCGGCCGCCCACCTGGACGGCCGGGTCCTGCAGTGGTGGGGCACCACCAGCGCGGACCCCACCACCGCCGAGGCCGTCCGTCAGGGCGCCCGGCTGATCCTCTCCCCCGGCAACCACGCCTACCTGGACATGAAGTACGCCCCGGACACCCCGATCGGGCACGACTGGGCCGGTCTGATCGACGTACGAAAGGCGTACGACTGGGACCCCGGCACGCACGTCGCAGGCGTACCGGCCGAGGCTGTGCTCGGTGTGGAGGCCCCGCTCTGGACCGAATCGGTCACCTCGCTGGCCGACATCGAGTTCCTGCTCCTGCCCCGACTCCCCGCCATCGCCGAGTTGGGCTGGTCCAGCCGGGCGACCCACGACTGGGCCGACTTCCGTGACCGGTTGGCCGGTCAGGGCCCGCGCTGGGCGACCGCCGGCGTCACCTTCCACCGCGCGCCCGAGATCCCCTGGCCGACCACCCCCACCATCCCCACCCAGCGCGACACGCCCCGGACCGACACCGCCGCCCACTGACGCGGCCCACTGACGCGGCCCGCAGTCGCGGAGACCCCGGTCTCGGTCGCGCACCCCGACCTGCGCAAACCACGCAAACCGCCATGATCCACTCGGTTTCCTTGATGTCGGGGTGTCCCGCCGCCCGGATACCCCGACATCAGCAAACCCGAGTGGATCAAGCGAGGCGAGCGCGGCCGGGTCGGGTATCTTGTCCGTTTTGTCGGATGTCGTCCCGTGGTCGGGGCCACCCTGACGGCGGAATCGTGGGCCGGGCGGGGTCGTTATACCTGGCATGCCACCGCGACTTCGGGTCGTGGGGCGCGGCAGCCGCCGGGAACACCCGACCGGCCGCCCCGGTTACCTCCCCCGGAGCATCCACCGCCAGTGGGCGGAATGCGTCGCCGGCCCGGCCGGTTACACCCCGGAGCACCCTGGCGGGGAGCCCGGCGGAATCACTCGCCGGCCCGGCCGGTTACACCCCGAGCCACACAGGCCGGGAGCCCGGCGGAATGACTCGCCGGCCCGGCCGGTTACACACCCCGCACCCCCGAGCACCACAAGCCGGGGAGCCAGGTGGAATCACCCGCCGCCCCGCACCGTTACACCCTTACCCGACGCCGGCCCCCCATGGCCGCCGGGCAAGAACTTCGAAGCTTCCCCCCTTGAAGGTGCGGCACGCCCACCCCCCGGGCGTGCCGTGCACCCCCGATGCAGAGGAGCACGCCATCATGCGTACCGATCTGATTCGTAAGACCGCACTCACCGCCGCTGGTCTCGCGTTCACCGGTGGCGCCATCGCCGGACCCGTCACCACCGCGTTCGCCGCCCCGAACACCAGCAAGCCGGCGTCGCAGGCGCAGACCGACCGCAAGGGCCACGGTGAGCGTCAGCTGGGCGTGCGCTACGAGGCGCAGCCGAACTTCTACTACTGCGGCCCCGCCGCCGCCCGCAACGCCCTGTCCGTACAGGGCAAGGACATCAGCGTCGACGCCATGGCCAAGGAGATGGGCACCACCGAGGCCGGCACCAACTCCATCAACGACATCACTCCCGTGCTGAACAAGGAGACCGGCAAGAACGACGCCTACCACTCCGTCGAGATCAGCACGCCCGCGGCAGACGACAAGCAGACCGACAAGCTGCGCGCCGACATCGTCAAGACCGTCGACGACGGCCGTGCTGTGGTCGCCAACATCGCCGGCACCACCACTGACACCGACGGTGGTATCCACTCCTTCGAGGGTGGGCACTACATCAGCGTCGTCGGCTACCGCGACAACGGCAACATCGTCAAGATCGCCGACTCCGCCGACCCGAACACCGCCTCCTACGAGGTCACCGTCGAGCACCTCGCCGACTGGATCGCCACCCGCGGCTACGCCGCCAGCTAAGAGGCACGCACGACGAAGGGCCGGATCCCACCACGGGGTCCGGCCCTTCGGCATGTCCAGAGTTCGCCGCCCACCCGGCGGTCAGCCGCCGGAGTCGTCCATCTCGGCGCCTTCGGGGACGGTGTCGTCGTCCCGGCTGGCCAGCCACCCGTCGGGCAGGGAGACCTTGCCCGGCGAGTTGGTGCGCCCTCGGGGCTGGCCCAGAGCGGTCACCGGGAACGGCTCGGTCGGGTCGAGCTTGCCGAGCAGGTCGTCGAGCTGGGCCAGGCTTTCGATCATCGCCAATGAGCGGCGCAGCTCGCCACCGACCGGGAAGCCCTTGAGATACCAGGCGACGTGCTTGCGGAAGTCGGTGCAGCCGTCCCGTTCGCCCCGGGCCGGGTTGCGGGCACCGGCCACGAACTGGTCCACCAGCAACTCGGCGTGCCGGCGCATGGTCACCGCCACCTCGCCGAGGGTGGGCAGTCGCCGCTCCGGCCGGCCGTTGAAGGCGGCCTCCAGGTCGGCGAAGAGCCACGGCCGACCCAGGCAGCCGCGCCCGACGACCACGCCGTCCACGCCGGTGTGCGCGACCATCCGCAGCGCGTCGTCGGCCTCCCAGATGTCACCGTTGCCGAGCACCGGCACGTCGAGGGCCTGCTTCAGGGTGGCGATCGCGTCCCAGTCGGCGGTGCCCGAGTAGCGCTGCGCGGCCGTCCGCCCGTGCAGGGCCACCGCGGCCACGCCGGCTTCCTGGGCGGCGAGCCCCGCTTCGACGTACGTCAGGTGGTCGTCGTCGATACCCTTGCGCATCTTGACCGTGACCGGCACCCCGGCCGGTGACGCGGCGTCCACCGCGGCCCGCACCAGTCGGGCGAAGAGCCGGCGTCGCCACGGCAACGCCGCGCCGCCGCCACGCCGGGTGACCTTGGGGACCGGGCAGCCGAAGTTGAGGTCGATGTGATCGGCCAGGTTGCGCTCGACGACGATCCGGACGGCGGCGGCGGTGATCTCCGGGTCGGTGCCGTAGAGCTGGAGGCTGCGCGGCTTCTCGTCGTCGCCGAACGTGATCATGCGCAGCGTCTTCGGGTTCCGCTCGACCAGAGCCCGGGTGGTGATCATCTCGCAGACGTAGATGCCGCCGCCCTGCTCACGGCAGAGCCGGCGGAACCCGACGTTGGTGATCCCGGCCATCGGCGCGAGCACCACCGGCGGCCACACCTGGTACGGCCCGAGAGTCAACGGGCGCAGCGCGGGCATGGTCGAGACAGTCACCGGACAAGTGTACGGGGCCCCGACCGGCGCTCATCGCGTCGGCCGAGGCCCCGTGCGCACAGCCTCAGCAGCCGGGCAGACGCTCGATCAGGTAACGCTCGACCTGGTCGAGGGAGACCCGCTCCTGGGCCATCGTGTCCCGGTTGCGCACCGTCACGGCGTTGTCGTCCAGCGTGTCGAAGTCGACAGTCACGCAGAACGGGGTGCCGATCTCGTCCTGCCGGCGGTAGCGGCGGCCGATCGCCTGCGAGTCGTCGAACTCCACCACCCAGCGCTTGCGCAGCAGCGTCGCGAGATCCTTGGCCTTCGGCGACAGCGCCTCGTTGCGGGACAACGGCAGCACCGCCACCTTGACCGGGGCGAGGCGCGGGTCGAACCGCATCACGGTGCGCTTGTCCACGCCGCCCTTGGTGTTGGGGGCCTCGTCCTCGTCGTACGCCTCCAGCAGGAAGGCGAGCACCGCGCGGGTCAGACCCGCGGCCGGCTCGATGACGTACGGCATCCAGCGCTCACTCTTGGTCTGGTCGAAGTACGACAGGTCGACGCCCGAGTGCTTGCTGTGTGTGGAGAGGTCGAAGTCGGTGCGGTTGGCGACACCCTCCAGCTCGGCGAACTCGGTGCCACCGAACTGGAAGCGGTACTCGATGTCCACGGTCCGCTTCGAGTAGTGCGAGAGCTTCTCGGCGGGGTGCTCGAAGAGGCGCAGATTGTCCGCCGAGAGGCCGAGGTCGATGTACCAGTTCCAGCGCTCCTGGAGCCAGTACTCGTGCCACTGCTCGTCGGTGCCCGGCTCGACGAAGAACTCCATCTCCATCTGCTCGAACTCACGGGTCCGGAAGATGAAGTTGCCCGGGGTGATCTCGTTGCGGAACGACTTGCCGGTTTGCGCGATGCCGAACGGCGGCTTCTTGCGGGCGACCGTCTCGACGTTCTTGTAGTTGACGAAGATGCCCTGCGCGGTCTCCGGGCGCAGGTAGTGCAGCCCCTCGTCGCTCTCCACCGGGCCCAGGTAGGTCTTCATCAGGCCGTTGAACATCTTCGGCTCGGTGAAGGTGCCCTTGTTGCCGCAGTTGGGGCAGTTGAGCTCGGCGAGCGAGGTCAGCGGCTTGCCGTGCTTCTCGGCGTACGCCTCCTCCAGGTGGTCCGCCCGGAAGCGCTTGTGGCAGAACTGGCACTCGGTGAGCGGGTCGACGAACTCGGCGATGTGGCCGGACGCCTCCCACACCTTGCGGGCAAGGATCACGGCGGAGTCGAGGCCGACGACGTCGTCGCGCTGCTGGACCATGGTCTTCCACCACTGCCGGCGGACGTTCTCCTTGAGCTCCACGCCGAGCGGACCGTAGTCCCACGCCGATCGGGTGCCTCCGTAGATCTCGCTGGAGGGGAAGACGAAGCCTCGTCGCTTGGCGAGGCTGACGACGGCGTCGATACGGTCGGCTGGCATGTTTCCTCCTACGCCGGCTGGCGGTCGGCGGGGGCGAGATGTGGATGGAACGGTCAGTTCGGGACAACGGTACGACCACCGTCGCCCTGAGCCCAGCAGAATACCGGGGGCGGGTCAGCTCACCCCGCAGACCTCCACGCCGCCGGTCTCCCCGTCCTGCCCGAGGCTGACCTGCTGCTGCTCCCGGTCACCACCGGCGAGTGTCACGTCGACCGGCACGGTCAGGTTGGTGGTGTCCACCTCACCCACCCGGAACGCCGAGACCTGAGGTTCGGCGGAGGCCCGCCGCTCGAACTCGGGCCGGGACTCACGCCGCTGCGCGTCGTCGCAGAGCTGCTCGTACGCCCGCCCGTAGTCCCGCTCGACCAGCGCCTGGTAGTAGTCACCGGTCACGGTGCGGGCCTGCTCCCGGATCGCCTGCACGCCGCTGACGGCCAGGCCGACGACGGCGGCGCCGCCCCCGCCACAGCAGAGCACCACGGCGAGCGCGCCGACGCCGAGGCCGATCCAGAGCCGGGTCCGGCGCCCCTCGGTGGGCGGCGCGGCGAACGGCGGAGCCACCCCGGGACCGGGTGGCGGGGCGGGTGCGGTCATAGGAGCAGCGTAGTGTCCGGCGGCTCAGCGGTAAGGACCCGCAGCCCGATCACTCTCGGCGACGACCACCGCTCCGCCGGGCGCCGCGGTCGCCAGCGCCTCGTAGGCGGAGGGTTCGTCGACCGACTCGGCGAGCAGCGGCACGGCGCTGACCTTGACCTCGAAGGCGCCCAGGGCCCGCCGGTACGTGCCGACCGACTCCCATTCGGTGACCAGCGACCAGTGCCGGGGGTCGTCGAGCGCCCGGACCAGTTGACCGCGCAGGTAGCCGGGGCAGGCGGCCAGGGCGGTGAGGGCGGCGTGCGCCCGTTCGGTGAAGTCGTCGGCGACATCGACGTCGACCACGAACCGGTTGGTCACCAGCAACGGTGGTCCCTCCTCGTAGAGTCTGTGGGATGCAGCGTACGCAGCGCCCCCTGCTCGCCCGGTTGGCCGGGGCGAACCCGACGTCGGTGTTCCTGCTCACCCTTGTGGTGGTGCTGGTGGCGTTCTTCACGCCCGGGGTGATCGGCGGGCTGCTGACGCTCGCGCTCGCCGCGGGCCTGATCGCCCTGTTGGCGACGACCTGGGCGGTTCAGGCGCCGCAGACCCGCCTGATTCGCCTGGTGATGCTCACGCTGCTGGTGACGGTGGGCCTCGCCAAGCTGCTCTGACATGCAATCATGCGTTTTTGACAATCATTATCGTTGCCACGGACAGTTGACGACATGACCAACCGCACCACGTACCGTGTCCTGGCCGCCGCGACCGCCCTCCTCGCCCTGGGTGCCGGGGCCGGCTGCTCCAGCGGCGACGCGGCCGGCGCCGACCCCCAACGGGTCGACGTGGTAGCCGCGTTCTACCCCCTCCAGTTCCTGGCCGAGCGGATCGGCGGCGACGCGGTCCGGGTGACCAACCTGGCCAAGCCGGGTGCCGAGCCACACGACCTGGAGCTCAACCCGAGTCAGGTCGGCCAGGTCAGCGACGCGGAGCTGATCGTCTACCTCAAGGGTTTCCAGCCGGCGGTGGACGACGCCGTCGCGCAGAACGGTGGAGACCGGGCGTTCGACGTGACCAGCGTGCAGCCGCTGCTGGACGCGACCGCCGGCGGGCACGACCACGAGGGCGAGGAGGGGCACACCGAGGAGAGCGGCGGCAAGGACCCGCACGTCTGGCTCGACCCGACCCGGCTGGCCGGCATCGGTGACCAGCTCGCCCAGCGGCTCGGCAAGGCCGACGCTGCCCACGCCGCCGACTACACCGCCCGTGCCGCGGCGCTGCGCGCCGACCTGACGACCCTGGACGGGGAGTTCAAACAGGGCCTGGCGACCTGCCAGCGGCGCGAGATCGTCACCAGCCACGCCGCGTTCGGCTACCTCGCCGACCGCTACCAGCTCGACCAGGTCGGCATCACCGGGCTGAGCCCGGACGTCGAGCCCTCCCCGCAGCGACTCGCGCACGTGATCGAGGAGGCGAAGGAGCACCAGGCCACCACGATCTTCTTCGAGACCCTGGTCAGCCCGAAGGTCGCCGAGACCATCGCCGGTCAGGTCGGCGCGAAGACCGCGGTGCTCGACCCGATCGAAGGGCTCGCCGCCGGCAGCAACGGGGACTACCTTTCGGTGATGCGTACCAACCTGCAGACCCTGCAGACGGCCTTGAGCTGCTCGTGACCTCACCTGTCATCACCGTCGAGCACGGGGTGGTCGGCTACGACGGCCGCCCCGTGCTCCGGAACATCTCGCTCACCGTGACCGCCGGAGAGGTGGTCGCGGTGCTCGGCGCGAACGGCTCCGGCAAGTCCACCCTGATCCGCGCCGTGCTCGGGCTGGTGCCACTCAGCGCCGGCTCGGTCGCCCTCTTCGACCGGCCGTTGCGCCGGTTCCGGCAGTGGGCGCGCATCGGGTACGTCCCGCAGCGCCTGGGCGCCGGCGGCGGCGTACCAGCCACCGTCCGCGAGGTGGTGGCCTCCGGCCGGCTGGCCCGCCGGGGGGTGCTCCGCCCGCCGGGTCGAGCCGACCGGGTCGCCGTGGACGCCGCACTGCTCGCGGTCGGGCTCGCCGACCGGGCGGGCGACCCGGTGTCCACGCTCTCCGGTGGCCAGCAGCAGCGCACCCTGATCGCCCGCGCCCTGGCCGGTGAACCGGAACTGCTGGTCCTCGACGAGCCCACCGCCGGGGTGGACGCGGCCAGCCAGGAGGCGTTCGCCGGCGCGCTGCGCGACTTCGTCGGCGACGGTGGGACAGTGCTGTTGGTCGCCCACGAGCTGGGCCCGCTGCGACCGGTGATCAGCCGGGCGGTCGTCGTCCACGAGGGTGGCATCATCCACGACGGCGCGGTGCCGGACCCGGCGGGCCATCACGCGGAGCCCGACCACGACCACGTGCACCCGCACTGTTACGACGAGCCCGCCGGGCTGTGGAGCAACTGACGCATGGAACTCTTCCAGTACCCCTACATGCAGCGTGCCCTGATCGGCGCGCTGGTGATCGGCCTGGCCGCGCCGGCGCTCGGCATCTACCTGGTGCAGCGCCGCCTGGCGTTGATCGGTGACGGTGTCGGGCACGTGGCGCTGACCGGCGTCGGGGCGGGCCTGCTGCTCAACCGCTCACCGGTGCTGGTCGCGGTGATCGCCGCCACCATCGGCGCGATCGCCATCGAGGTGGTCCGCGCCCGGGGGCGTACGTCCGGTGACCTGGCCCTGGCCCTGCTCTTCTACGGCGGCATCGCGGGCGGCGTACTGCTGGTCGGCCTCTCGGACGCGACCAGCGCGAACCTCAACGCCTACCTGTTCGGGTCGCTGACCACCATCTCGCCCGACGACCTGGTCACCATCGCGGTGCTCGGCGCGGCGATCCTGGTCACCATGATCGCGCTGCGCCCGGCGCTGTTCGCGGTCAGCCACGACGAGGAGTACGCCCGGGTCTCCGGCCTCCCGGTGCGCACGCTGAACCTGCTGATCGCGGTCGCCACCGCGGTCACCGTGACCATTGCGATGCGAGCTGTCGGAGTGCTCCTGATCAGCGCGCTGATGGTGGTGCCGGTCGCCACCGCCCAGCAGGTGACCCGGGGTTTCCGCAGCACGATGGTCGCCGCGATGGCGCTCGGGTTCTTCGCCGCCGGTTCCGGTGTCTGGGTGGCGGCTACGGCGGACACCGCGCCGGGCGCCTCGGTGGTGCTGGTGGCGATCGCCTCGTTCCTGGTCGTGGCCGTGGCCGGCGGCGTCTGGCGGACGTTGCGCCGCCGGGCGACACCGGCCGCCACGCCGACGCCGGAACCGCACGAGGTCGTGCTGAGCTGATCCTGATCAGCGAACCGTCGGTGGTAATGGGTACCGTTGCGGAATGACCAGCGCGACGGGCTACGACGGGTTCGACGGGGCCAGCGAGTTGCTCCGCGCTCTGTCCGCGCCGATCCGGCTGGCCATCGTCAGCGAGCTGGCCGGCGGTGAGCGGTGCGTGCACGAGCTGGTGGAGAAGCTCGGTGCCGCACAGCCGTTGGTCTCCCAGCACCTGCGGGTGCTGCGCGGCGCGGGAGTGGTGCGAGGTTCCCGCCGCGGCCGGGAGATCGCCTACAGCCTGGTCGACGAGCACGTCGCGCACATCGTGGCAGACGCGGTCAGCCACGCCGGGGAGGGATCATGAGCGAGAGCACCGCCGCGGTGCGCAACACCCGGCAGCGCTCGGCGGTTAGCGCGCTGCTGGGCGAGATGGAGGGCTTCCACAGCGCCCAGGACCTGCACGCCATGCTGCGGCAGCGCGGCGAGCGGGTCGGCCTCACCACCGTCTACCGCACCCTGCAGGGGCTCGCCGACGCCGGCGAGATCGACGTGATGCGCCCACCCGGCGGCGAGCACCTCTACCGCCGGTGCAGCGAGGGGCACCACCACCACCTGGTCTGCCGGGCCTGCGGGCGCACCGTCGAGGTGGCCGGCCCGGCGGTGGAGAGCTGGGCCGACCGGGTCGCCGCGCAGCACGGCTACGCCGACGTCAGCCACACCCTGGAGATCTTCGGCACCTGCCCGACCTGCGTCCGCTGACTCCACACCGCGGACTGGTCGCCGCGCCTTGAGGCAGCAATATCCCCGATGTTGCGGCCTCATTCGACAGCGAGGCAGCAATATCCCCGATATTGCTGCCTGCCCGGGCCGCCCGGGCCGTCCCGTCGGCTGATTTGACGGGTGCCGCGCCGGGCCGTTCGTGACACGCTGTCCGGCGTGAAAATCTATGCCGATCGGTTTCCGACCGCCGCCCGTCAGTTGCTCACCGACCTGCTCGTCGTCGCCTGGGTGTACGTGGCGATCCGCGGCGCGCTGTGGCTGCACGACCTGGTGCAGAAGCTCGCCGTACCGGGGCAGAAGCTGGAGGGCGCGGGCAGCGGCCTCGCCGACAACCTCGCCGACGCAGGCGGCAAGGTCCGCCGGGTCCCGCTGGTCGGTGACGATCTGACCGCACCCTTCCAGCGGGCCGCCGACGCGGCCCGGGGGCTCGCCGACGCCGGCCGCGACCAGCAGCACCTGGTCGACCAGCTCGCCCTCGCGCTCGCCATCGCGGTCCTGATCTTCCCGCTCGGCATCGTGCTGCTCGGCTGGCTGCCGCTGCGGGTGCGCTGGATGCGTCGGGCCGGGTCAGCGGCGAAGCTGGCCGCCGGACCGGCCGGCCGGGACCTGCTCGCCCTGCGCGCGCTGGCCACCCAGCCGCTGGGCCGGCTGACCCGGATCGCGCCGGACGTCGCCGAGGCGTGGCGACGTGGCGACGACGCCACTGTCGACGCCCTCGCCGCGTTGGAGCTGCGCCAACTCGGCCTGCGCGGCAGGAGCCGCTAAGGTCTTCGGGTGTTCTACTTCCTCGTCGTCATCGCCGTCCTGCTGCTCGGCTACGCCGCCGTCCTGGTCTCCTTCGTGCGCCGGGGCAGGAAGATCCCGCCTGCGGCGTACCTGGCGCTGGCCGGGCTCAACGGCCTGATCCTGGCCGGGGTGCTGGCCTGGGCGGTCTCCCGCTGACCGCGGCCGACGACCAGCCCGGCCACCCACACCGGGCCGACGACCAGCCCGCCACCAACACACGCGGGCAACGACCGGCCCGGCCCAACGGCCGCGCGGCCTACGGCCTTGGTGGGATGCGGCGGCGGACGTCCTCGGCGGTGGACGGGCCGGGTGACCAGCCGGCCACCCACGGCAGTTCCTCGGACGGGGTGAGCACACCCTCCTCCAGACCCGCGTAGCGGCCGGCGAGGATCCGCTTCGCCGCCGCGGTGTCGACCGAGTCGGTGTTGTCCCACAGTGCGGCGAACAGGGCGTCCACCCGCACCCGCGCCTGCCGGCAGAACAGGTCGGCCAGCTCCACGTTTTCCGGTCGGCTGTCCCGTTCGGCGACGGCCCGGACACAGACCGCGGACATCGCGAACAACTCGGCGCCGATGTCCACCACCCGGCCCAGGAACGCCTGCTTACGCTCCATCTTTCCCTGCCAGCGGGACATCGCGTAGAACGTCGAGCGGGCCAGCTTGCGCGACGAGCGCTCGACCTGGCGCAGGTGCGCGGCGAGCGGCCCGAACTCGGCGTACGCCGAGGGCCTCTGCCCCCGACCCACGGCGAGGGTGGGCAACCACTTCGCGTAGAAGGCACCGGCTCGGGCGCCGGCCCGTGCCTTGCGGCCCAGCCCCGCGTCCGGGTCGATGATGTCGCCGGCCACCGACAGGTGGGCGTCGACCGCCTCCCGGGCGATCAGCAGATGCATGATCTCGGTGGAGCCCTCGAAGATCCGGTTGATCCGCAGGTCGCGCAGCATCTGTTCGACGGCGGCCGGGCGTTCGCCACGGGCGGCCAGCGAGTCGGACGTTTCGTAGCCGCGTCCGCCCCGGATCTGGATCAGCTCGTCGGCGATCTTCCAGGCCATCTCGCTGGCGTACAGCTTGACCAGCGCCGCCTCGATCCGGATGTCGTTGCGGTCGTCGTCGGCGAGCAGGCAGCAGAGGTCGAGCATGGTCTCCATGCCGTACGTGGTGGCGGCGATGAAGGACAGCTTCTGCGCGACCGCCTCGTGCTCGCCCACCGGCCGGCCCCACTGGACCCGGTCGGCCGCCCAGCCCCGGGCCACGTTCAGCGCCCACTTGCCGGCGCCCACGCACATCGCCGGCAGCGAGAGCCGGCCGGTGTTCAGCGTGGTCAGGGCGATCTTCAGACCCTTGCCCTCGCCGCCGATGACGTTCTCAGCGGGTACGAACACGTCGTGGAACCGGGTGAGGCTGTTTTCCAGGCCGCGCAGGCCGATGAACTCGTTGCGCCGCTCGACGGTGATGCCCTCGCTGTCGCCCTCCACCACGAACGCGGTGATCCCGCCCCGACGCCCCTCGGTGGCCGGCACCCGGGCCATCACCACCAGCAGGGTGGCCAGGATGCCGTTGGTGGCCCAGAGCTTCACCCCGTTGAGCCGGTAGCCGGTGCCGTCCTCGGTCGGCTCGGCGATGGTGCCCAGGCGGGCGGGGTCGGAGCCGACATCGGGCTCGGTGAGCAGGAACGCGGACACCTCACCGGCGGCGAGGCGGGGCAGGAAGAGTTGCTTCTGCTCGGCGGTGCCGAACATCTTCAGCGGCTGTGGCACCCCGATCGACTGGTGCGCCGAGAGCAGCGCGCCGATGGCCGGGCTGACCGAACCGGCCAGCATCAGCGCTCGGCAGTAGTGCAGGTTGCTCAGCCCGAGCCCGCCGTACTTCCGGTCGATCTTCATGCCGAACGCGCCGAGGTCGGCCAGACCGTGGAACACCGAGTCCGGAATGGACGCGTCGCGTTCGATGGCGGCGCCATCGACCTCGGTGGTCAGGAAGGCGCGCAAGCGACCGAGGAACTCCTCGGCGCGCGCCACGTCCTCCGGGTCGGACCGGGGCCACGGGTCGATCAGGTCGAGCCGGAACCGACCGAGGAACAACTCCTTGCCGAAGCTGGGTCGGTCCCAGGTGGACTCGCGGGCTGCCTCGGCGACCTGCCGGGCCTCCTTCTCGGAGACCTGCCCGGCTTCTTTGGGCAACGGGGCCGCGGCACCGGCGGTGCTGGGCGCGGCTTCGGAGTCGGGGCCGTCCGGTGCCGGTCGGCCGTCCTGCGTCGTGGTCACGGCTGCCCCCTCGAAGCTCGGTGCGGCTGCGTCGACGTGCGCGACTACCCGCCACGCTACCCCCGGTTGTTACCCAGGGGTAGCGCTGCGTAAAGATCTGCGCGATCAGCGATCAGCGATCAGCGACCGGCGATCGTGTCCGGGTCGTCGTCATCATCGTCGATGTCGTCCTCACCCCAGCTGCGCCGGGCGAACGGCAGGATCATCCAGAACATCAGGAACCAGAGACCGGTCAGCGCGCTGAGCAGGAAGGCGATCGGCCGGTCCAGCACGAAGTCGGTGATCAGCAGCACCGCGCTGACCATCGCGACCAGCATGAAGGCGAGACCACCGGTGGCCATCCGGTGCGCGAAGCGCACCAGCTCCGGCTTGCGCCCCTGCCGGAACAGCGCCCGGTGGAACGCCACCGGCGAGATGATCAGCGCGGTGGCGGCGGCCGCCGCGAGCAACGCCACGATGTAGACGTCCCGCTGGAACTCCGTGGTCTCGGTGAACCCGTTGCTGAACGGCAGGGTGAGCAGGAAGGCGAAGAGGATCTGCACGCCGGTCTGTGCGACCCGCAACTCCTGGAGCAGGTCGGCGAAATTGCGCTGCCAACGCTGCTTGTCGGTCTCCTTGGACACGCGCTACCTCCGGTGAGACGCTACTGCCGGCGGTCCCGGCCGCCGGCAGCAACGCCAATGCCCCACCCGCCCGAGCGCGAAACAAGTTCACGACATCTCCCGTTCACCTCGGGGACGCAGGTCGGTCACCAGCAGCAGCGAGAATCGATGCCGGGCCGACCGTGAGCACCGCGCGGCGGCGTCAGGACCCGCGACGGATGCGGCCCGCGTACCGGGCCTCCAACGCCGTGTTGTGCGCGTCGCCGTCCGGGATGTTCGCCGACAGGTAGACCGGTGGACGCTCCCCCGCTGCCAGCAACCGCGCCACCACCTCCACGGTGATCTGCTGGGCGAGCAGCGCAGCGGTGATCGAGGAGACCGCGCCGACCGCGCCACCACCGGGAAGCGGCAGCGTCGCGTCGCCGTACGGGGCGCCGTTGTCGAGCACCACGTCGGCGAGGTCGCCCAGCTTGCGCCCCGACGGGTGCCGGGAGGTCATCCGACCGGAGTGCTGCGCGGAGGTGATGGCGACCAGCCCGTGGCCGCGTTCCTTGACCAGCGTGGCGAACTCCACCATCGCGCCGTTGACCCCGGAGTTCGAGGCGAGCACGAAGACATCGGTGGGCTGCACCGGCGCCAGCTCGTAGAGGCGGTGCGCGACCGACGGGTCCCGCTCCAGCATCGGGCCCAGCCGATCGGCCGGTTCGCCGCCGAGCAGCACCAGGTCGCGGAGCGCGATCCGGTTGGTCGGCACCAGACCGCCCGCCCGGCCGGCGATCTCCATGGCGAGGGCCTCCGAGTGCCCGGTGCCGAACGCGTGCACCACGCCGTCGGCGCGTACGGCGTCGGCGATCAGATCCGCGGCCCGCCCCACCGCCTCCCGCTGGCTTTCGGCCACCCGGCCGATCGTCTCGGTCACCACGGCCAGGTAGTCCTCGGCACTCACCGTCATGCGTCCTCCGTCGTCCGATTGCGGGCCAACCAGTGCACCGCGAAGTCGACCGCCGCCCGCTGGCGCATCAACCTGCCGGTCCCGGCACCCACCGGGCCGGTGCGAACCTCTCCGGTGGCCTCCAGGGCCGCGCCCAACGCGTCGAAGTCACCCGCGTCGAGCCGTACGTCCTGCCACCACACCCACTCCCGGCCGCCGTCGGCGGTGCGCACCGCGGCGCCGACCCGCTCCCGAGGTGAGCCGGCGCGGCGGTATTCGGCCAGGTGCAGCGAGGTGCTCGCCGAGTGGCCGACACCGAGCAGCAACACGTCGGCGTCCAGGTCGTAGAGCCGGGCCAGCGGGGACTGCTCGCCGAGCATGTCGGCCAGGGCGTGCCCGGCCACCACCTGCTCGGCGGCCGGCCCGAGCGCGGCGAACGACACCTGGGGATGCGAGCTGCGCAGAGCGCCGGGCCAGCCGCGGACCGTCTCGGCGAGCGCCCCCATGAACCGGCTCGGGGTGATCGCCGGGTCGAAGCCGGGCATCTCCGAGCGGATCAGCGGCCACCAGTCCGCCGGCACCGGCGGGTTGCGCCACTGGGCGGGGTCGCTGTTCTCCGGTGTGTGGGTGGGCACGACGATCGTGCCGTCCGGGCCGAGCGCGTCACGCAGGGCCAGCACCACCGCGTGCGGACCACCGCTGATGAATCCCAGCGGACGGAGGCCGGCGTGCACCAGCAGCGTCGCGCCGGGGCGTACGCCCAGCAGGCGTAGCTGCGCGGCGATCGAGCGGCGGCTGCCCGGCCCGCTGCCGTCCGTCGTCATGATGGTCCTCCCCCGCTGACCCGCACGACTCAGGCCGTTGCGCTGACTCGGGCCAGGATCGCCTCGGCGAGCGGGCCCGGGGCCGCGTCCGGGATCCAGTGGCTCACCCCGGCCAGTTGCACGAAGCGGTAGTCCCCGGTGACGTTCGCCGCACACGCCTCGGCGGCGGTCCGGCCGATGGCGACGTCCCGGTCACTCCAGACGTACGTGGTGGGCACCGCGACCGGGCCGACCGCCGCCAGGTCGGAGCGGGACATCGCCCGGTACCAGTTCAGTGCGGCGGTGAGGGCTCCCGGCTCGCGCATCGGGTCGGCGTAGCGGTCCACCCGCGGCCCGTCGCCCACCCCGCCGAGCAGTTTGCGCAGCGCGGTGGCGTGCCACGCCAGCAGCACCTTCTCCGCCTTGTCCGGCTTACGGAACAGCGCGATGTACGACGAGCGGGCCTTCTGCTGGCTGTCGTTGGCCAGGGCGTGCGCCATGGCCGCCGGATGTGGCACGGACACCGCGGTCAGTGTGCGGACCCGCTCGGGGTGCCCGGCGGCGACCGCCCAGGCCACGATCGCGCCCCAGTCGTGGCCGACAAGGTGGACGGCGTCCAACCCGAGGGCGTCGAGCACCGCCACGACGTCGGCGACCAGCTCGGGGATCCGGTAGTCAGCCACCGCCGTGGGCCGGGCACCCGGCGAGTAACCGCGCTGGTCCAGCGCGTACGTGCCCAGCCCGGCCGCGTGCAGCGCCGGCACGACCTCGTCCCACTCGCCGCTGTGCTGGGGGAACCCGTGCAACAGCAGGACGGGTACGCCCTCCGGCGGACCACCGGCGGTTACCTCGAACGTGAAGCCTCGCGCGTCAACCCGCATGATCGGAAGCGTACCCAGCCGACGACGGGCCGGCTGCTCGCCGCAGGTCAGGCGGATGCCCTCCTGGGCCAGCGGCTCAGGTCGGTGTTAGCGTCAGCGAGACAACTTCACATCCGACAGGGGAGCGCACAGCGCTGAGAGTGCGGGCACGCCCGCAGACCCTCGAACCTGATCTGGGTAATGCCAGCGCAGGGAGTTCGGTCGACCTCCAGCCGCGCCGCAGTCCGGTGCCACCGGACGCGGCGTGCGTCTTCTCCTGGTTCGATTTACTGAACTGGGAGCACAGCATGGACAACACCACCAACCGTTGGCGGACCATCGACATCGTGGTCGCCTCGGTGATCGCGGTCGCCTTCGGCGTCATCTTCTGGGCGTGGGGCCTGGTCTGGAGCGCCACCGAGGGTGCGTTCGCCTTCTTCCCGCCGGCGCAGGCGCTGCTGTACGGCGTCTGGTTGATGCCGGCCGTGATCGGCGGTCTGGTCATCCGCAAGCCCGGTGCCGCGCTCTACTGCGAGACGGTGGCCGCGGTCCTCTCCGCGCTGCTGGGCAGCCAGTGGGCCGGCACGGTGATCCCGCAGGGCATCGTGCAGGGCATTGGCGCCGAGCTGGCGTTCGCCGCTTTCCGGTACCGGTCGTTCCGGCTGCCCACCGCGGTGGTGGCCGGCGCGCTGACCGGTCTCAGCGCCGCGTTGTTCGACTTCTTCATCTGGAACGTCGACTACGCGCTGGCCGACTACCGCATCCCGTACGCGCTGATCACCATCGTCAGCGCCACGGTGATCGCCGGTGCCGGCGGCTGGCTGCTGACCAGGGCCCTGGCCAACACCGGTGTCCTGGACCGTTTCCCGGTAGGCCGGGACCGCGCCCTGATCTGACCCCGCCCACTCGCGTCGATCATGAGGTTGACGGGCGGATGGATCTTCAGAACCACCGTCAACCTCATGATCGACCGTGCAGGGTGGAGCCGGGGCTTGGGAGGGGGTGTTTGGTGGGCGGGGTACTGCTGCGCGGATTCGGTTGGCGGCATGCTGGGCGGCGCGCGTGGGCTCTGCGCGGGGTCGACCTGCGGGTTGAGGTCGGGGAGCGGGTGCTGCTGCTCGGGCCCTCGGGGGCCGGCAAGAGCACCCTGCTCAGCGCGCTGGCCGGACTGCTGCCCGAGGACTCCGGCGAGCAGGAGGGCACCGTCGAGATCGACGGGCTCGACCCCCGCAAGGGCCGGGAACGGGTCGGCATCGTCTTCCAGGACCCGGAAACCCAACTGGTGATGGCCCGCTGCGGCGACGACGTCGCCTTCGGGCTGGAGAACCGGGGAGTGCCCGCCGACGAGATCTGGCCCCGGGTGGACGAGGCGCTGCACCGGGTCGGCTTCCCGTACTCCCGGGACCGCAACACGGCCGCGCTCTCCGGCGGCGAGCAGCAACGCCTGGCCCTGGCCGGCGCGCTGGCCCTGCGCCCCGGCCTGCTGCTGCTCGACGAGCCGACCGCGAATCTCGACCCGGCCGGGGCCGAGCTGATCCGGCAGGCGGTTGCCGGGGCGCTGGACGCCGACACCACGCTGATCCTGGTCGAGCACCGGGTCGCCGAGGCGCTGCCACTGGTCGACCGGGTGGTCGTCCTGGACCCGGGAGGCGGGGTCCGTGCGGACGGCACGCCCGAGGCGGTCTTCGCCGCCCACGGCGCCGCCCTGGCCGCCGAGGGAGTCTGGGTGCCGGGTCACCCCATCGCGCCCCGGCCGGCCACCGCCGCCCCCGGCGAGCTGTTGCTCACCGCCGACCGGCTCGGCCTGCCTCCCCGGCTGGCCTCCACCGATCTCGCGGTACGCGCCGGAGAGGCCCTCGCCGTACGCGGACCCAACGGCGCCGGCAAGTCCACCCTGGCGTTGCTGCTCGGCGGGCTGCTCCGGCCAGGCACCGGCCGGGTCACCGCGTCCGCCGGGTTGGCCGGCGCGGACCATCGCACTCCCCCGCACCGTTGGCGGGCACCCGCGCTGACCCGCCGGATCGGGTCGGTCTTTCAGGACCCGGAGCACCAGTTCGTCACGAGCACCGTCTTCGACGAGCTGGCGCTCGGCCCGCGCCGCACCGGTCAACCCGAGGCAGCAGTGCGGGCGACCGTGGCCGGGCTGCTGGAGCGACTACGACTGGATCGGCTCGCCGCCGCCAACCCATACACCCTCTCCGGGGGCGAGGCGCGGCGGTTGAGCGTGGCGACGGCCCTGGCCACCGCGCCCCGTCTGTTGATCTGCGACGAACCGACCTTCGGCCAGGATCGGCGGACCTGGCGGGAGCTGGTCGACCTCTTCGCCGAGCTGCGCGACGGCGGGCACGGCGTGGTCGCGGTCACCCACGACGCGGATTTCGTCGCCGCGCTCGCCGACCGCACCGTCACCCTGCACCGGGCCGTGACCGGCGACGGTGCCCGATGATCAGCATCGAGCCGGTCGCCGCGCCCGGTGCGCCGTTGGCCCGCCGCAACCCGGTGGCGAAGGTCGCCGCGGCGCTGGTCTTCTCGTTCACCCTGCTGGCCACCCTGGACCCGGTGGCCCCGGCGATCGCCATCGCGCTCGAACTCGCCGTACTCCCGCTGTTCGGCATCCGCTACCGGGTGCTGGCCCGGCGGGCCTGGCCGCTGCTCCTCAGCGCCGCCGGCATCCTCGTCACCCTGGTGCTCTTCGCCGCCGACCGGTCCGGTCGGGTCCTGCTGGACGCGGGGCCGGTGTTCGTGAGCACCGGCGTGCTGCTCACCGCGCTCGGCCTGGTGCTGCGGGTCTTCGCGGTGGCACTGCCGGGCGTGATCGTCTTCGCGACCACCGACCCCACCGACCTGGCCGACGCGCTGATCCAGAACGCGAAGGCGCCGGCCCGGTTCGCCATCGGGGCGCTCGCCGCGTTCCGCCTGGTGCCGCTGCTCGGTCAGGAGTGGCAGATGATCAGCATGGCCCGGCGGGCGCGGGGCGTCGACGCGGGACGCAACCCGGTGGCGAAGCTACGACTGTTCGCCTCCACAGCGTTCGCGCTGCTGGTCGGGGCGATCCGCCGGGGCACCCGGCTGGCCGTGGCGATGGACGCGCGTGGTTTCGACGCCGGCACCCCCCGGACCGTGGCCCGCAGGCAGCGCTTCACCCGGGCCGACGGGCTGCTCGTCGCCGGGGCGGCCGCCCTGGCCGGCGCCGCACTGACCACGAGCATTCTCCTCGGCAGTTTCCGCCCCCTGATCGGCTGACCTGACCCCTTCTCTCCACCCAGCGCGCCGGCCGGCGTCTCTCCGCGTCGCCACGCCGGCATGATCCGCACAACATCAGCGATGGTGCTGCTTCCTTGGGCGGTGAGGCAGCACCATCCCTGAAGTTGCTGTCTGCCTCACCGCCCACGGCGTCGGGACACCGCGGCCGGTGGGTGCGGGTCGGTCAGCTGCGGCGGAAGGCGTAGCGGCGGCTTTGGCCAGCTTGTTGGCCACGCCCGCCAATCGCCCGCGTCCCGCCACCCTGCGGCGGTCCGGCCGTCGGTGCCTTCGGTCGCCCGGTCACCTTCGGCAGGTCTGCCACCACCGGCGCGTCGGCGACTGCCGGCACGTCGACCGGCGGCACCAGCTCACCCGGCAGAGCCGTCTGATTCAGCACCGCCGGCAGCGGCGGCTCGACCAGGACTGACGGCTCACCCAACGCTGCGGGAAGCGCCAGCTCGGCCAGGAACGCCGGTTCGACCGCGAGGTCCACATCGGGGCGGCTTGGTAGGAGCGCGTCATGGCCGGCCGCCGGGTCTGTGCCGGCGGAGGTGGGTGTGGCGGTACGGGACCTCTTCGGGTTGCGTCTGGCAGGCATCCGGGCCTCCTTCGGGCCGATCGACACGGCCGGTCCCGCGCTCCGGCGGTCGGTCGGTTCGGCTGGTGACCGTCGTCGTGCGACGGTCCAACGGGGAAGGGACTGCTCACCGGGGTCGGAACACAGCCAGCGCCGCCGAACGGCGGGTGGGAGATGCGGGACGCCCGGGAGCGCACGGACCGCGACGCGGGGCGGCGGGCCGGCTCGGAAGATGGGGCGTCAGTTGCGCATGCCCGCACTCTATCGGCCCCAGGTGGGGCGGTGCAGCCGAATTTCCTGGCACCATCGGCGGCATGCTGATCGCGTTCTCGATAACCCCGCTCGGTGTCGGTGAGTCCGTCGGTGACCTGGTCGCCGAGGCGGTACGGGTGGTCCGCGACTCGGGCCTGCCCAACCGCACCGATGCCATGTTCACCACCGTCGAGGGTGAGTGGGACGAGGTGATGGCGGTCGTCAAACAGGCGGTCGACGTGGTGGCCGCGCAGGCGCCCCGGGTGAGTGTGGTGCTCAAGGCCGACATCCGGCCGGGAGTGACCGACGCGCTCACCGCGAAGGTGGCGCACGTGGAGGACCGGCTGGCCCAGGGCTGAGCGCCACCGGTCGGTGACCGGCTGTTGGGCAGCGCTCCCCCATGGCCCCTGCGTCGCGATACCGTCGCAGCACATTGACACGACGGCGAGAGGTGGCGGCACGGATGGTTGAGCAGGCGAGGGCGCAGATTGGTGTGACAGGGCTGGCGGTGATGGGTCGGAATGTGGCCCGCAACCTGGCCCGCAACGGCTTCACGGTGGCAGTGCACAACCGGTCGCCGGAACGCACCCGCAGCCTGGTTGCCGAGCACGGTGACGAGGGCACGTTCGTGCCCGGCGAGTCGATGGCCGATTTCGTGGCGTCGTTGGAGCGCCCCCGCGCGGTCATCGTCATGGTCAAGGCCGGCGCGCCCACCGACGCGGTGATCGACGAGTTGGTGCCGCTGCTGGAAGAGGGCGACATCATCGTCGACTGCGGCAACGCCCACTTCGCCGACACCCGCCGTCGGGAAGAGGCGCTGCGCGCGCAGGGCCTGCACTTCAGCGGCACCGGCGTCTCCGGTGGCGAGGAGGGCGCGCTGCGGGGGCCGAGCATCATGCCGGGCGGTTCCGCCGAGTCGTACGCCAAGCTCGGGCCGATGTTCGAGAAGATCGCCGCGCAGGTGGACGGTGTGCCGTGCTGCATGCACGTCGGACCGGACGGCGCCGGGCACTTCGTCAAGATGGTGCACAACGGCATCGAGTACGCCGACATGCAGCTCATCGCCGAGGCGTACGACCTGCTGCGGGCCGGTCTGGGCGCGGAGCCGGCGGAGATCGCGGAGATCTTCCGCGACTGGAACAACGGCGAGCTGGAGTCGTTCCTCATCGAGATCACCGCCGATGTGCTCGCGCACACCGACGCGGCGACCGGCCGGGCGTTCGTGGACATCGTGCAGGACCGTGCCGAGCAGAAGGGCACCGGCCGGTGGACCGTGCAGAGCGCCCTGGACCTGGGCATCCCGATCACCGGGATCGCCGAGGCGACCTTCGCCCGTTCGCTCTCCGGCCACGTCGACCAGCGGGAGGCGGCCCGTCGGGCGTTCCCGGACGCGGGTGACAAGTGGCAGGTCGCCGACCGGGAGGCGTTCATCGAGGACGTCCGCCGGGCGCTGCTCGCTTCCAAGATCGTCGCGTACGCGCAGGGCTTCGACCACATCCGGGCCGGCAGCGAAGAGTACAACTGGGACATCGACCTCGGCGGCACCGCGACGATCTGGCGGGGCGGCTGCATCATCCGTGCCCGCTTCCTCAACCGGATCCGCGAGGCGTACGACCAGCAGCCGGACCTGTCGACGCTGCTGGTGGCACCGTACTTCGCCGAGGCGGTCGCCGCCGGTGTGCCGAGCTGGCGCCGGGTGGTGGGTGACGCGACCCGGGCCGGCGTGCCGACGCCCGCGTTCTCGTCGTCGCTGGCGTACTTCGACGCGCTGCGCGCCGAGCGGCTGCCCGCCGCCCTGATCCAGGGCCTGCGGGACAACTTCGGGGCGCACACCTACCAGCGGGTGGACCGGGACGGCTCGTTCCACACCACCTGGGCCGGCGACCGCGCCGAGTCCCCCGCCTGACCTGGGCAACGGTCACCTGGCCCCGCCCGCAGTGGGGTCAGGTGACCGTGGCGTGCATCTCCCAGACGAGGATCTCGGCTGGCTCGTCGGCGGTGACCCGCCGGCCGCCGGTCATGGTGAGCCGGGCCGCGTCGCCGGTGCCGAGCGGCCCACTGCCCTCCAGGGTGACAGTGCCGTTGGGCACGTACAGGTGCACGAAGGGCGCGTCGGGGATGGTGACCTCGTCGCCGGGGGCGAGCCGGGCGGCGTGCAGTGTCGCGTACCGGTTGCGGATCCGGATGGCGGACGCCCCGTCGTAGCGTTCCATCCCGGAGGCGATCGGCACCAGGCCGCCGCGGAGCAGCTCGTCTTCGATCTCCAACTGCTCGTAGCCGGGGTCGCCGCCCTGCTCGTCGGGGAGCACCCACATCTGCACGAAGTGGACCGGGTCGCTGTGCGGCTCCTGGTTGTCGAGTCGCCAGGCGTCGTTCTTCTCCGAGTGCAGGATGCCGGTGCCGGCGCTCATCCGCTGCGCCAGCCCCGGGTAGATCACCCCGGAGTGCCCGGTGGAGTCCTGGTGCACCAGGGAACCGCGCAGCACCCAGGTGACGATCTCCATGTCCTGGTGCGGGTGGGTCTCGAAGCCGGCACCCGGTCGCACCACGTCGTCGTTGTTGACCAGCAGCAGACCGTGGTGGGTGTTGGCCGGGTCGTAGTGCCGGGAGAACGAGAACGAGTGGTGGGAGTCGAGCCAGGAGATCCGGGTGGAGAAGCGGTCCTCGCCACGACGGACGTCGACGGCGGGGGCGGGGGCGGTCACCAGGCACGCTGCCCGGCGTCAGGGGTCGACGGCGCCCAGGTCAGCGCCGGGTCGCCGGTGGCCAGCTCGGCGATCTCGCCGGTGCGCAGCTGCGGGGTGTGGCCGAACTCGGCGCAGTGCTGCTCGGCGATCTCGGCGCAGATCTCGGCCACCTGCTCGCAGATCGGGTCACCCAGATCGGCCGCGTTCAACGCCATGATCATCTTGAACCGAAGATCCCGCACACCCACCCCAAACCGCCGTAATCCGCCACTTCCGGACCTTACCCGCCGCCCTTCCGCGAGACCCCGAAACGAAGACTCCGTCCCCCAGCCGGAACCCCTCCGCCCCGGCCGCGTCGATCATGCAGTTGTGGTGCCGCACAGAAGTAGCGAAAGGAGTGGAACCCCCTACCACAACTCCATGATCGACGGGGTCGGAGGTGGGCACACGGGGAGGCGCCGCCCACACGAGGTGTGGGCGGCGCCGGGGAGGGTGGGGGTCTGGGGTTAGAAGAAGCGGCGGCGCTTGGCCTTCTGCGGGCGCATCAGGTCAGCGCCCTTGGTCAGCAACCGGGTCACCCCGGAGGGACCACGCCGGGCCTCCAGGGTGTGGCTGAGCCGGCGAGCACCGGCAGCCGCCAGTGGCACCGCAACCGCCATCACCGCCCACTGGGCAATGCGCTTCTGGATCATGTGGGTTCACCTCCGTCAGTGGCTTCTGACGTCTCTGATACCCAGAGTGACGTGCGGGTAAGCGCGTCGATTCAGAGAACCGGGGCGACCGGGTTGGGCAGCGCCCCGCCGAAGCGCCGGTCCCGCTGCGCGTACAGCTCACACGCGTACCAGAGGTGGCGGCGATCGAAGTCGGGCCAGAGCGTGTCCAGGAAGACGAGCTCGGCGTACGCGGCCTGCCAGAGCAGGAAGTTGGAGATCCGCTCCTCCCCGGAGGGGCGCAGGAACAGGTCTACCTCCGGGACCTCCGGGTGGTAGAGGTACTTCGCGACGGTCTTCTCGGTGACCTTCGCCGGATCCAGCCGGCCGGCCGCCACGTCCCGGGCGATCGCGGCGGCGGCGTCGCCGATCTCGGCCTGCCCGCCGTAGTTGACGCAGAACTGCAGGGTCAGCGTCGAGTTGCCGCGGGACATCTCCTCGGCGGTCTGCAACTCGGAGATGACGCTCTTCCACAACCGCCCGGACCGGCCCGACCAGACCACCCGGACGCCGAGGTCGACCAGCTCGTCGCGGCGGCGACGGATCACGTCCCGGTTGAACCCCATCAGGAACCGGACCTCGTCGGGCGAGCGTCGCCAGTTCTCGGTGGAGAACGCGTACACCGACAGGTACGGGATGCCCATCTCGATCGCACCCTCGATGGTGTCGAAGAGGCTGTGCTCCCCCGCCTCGTGCCCCTTCGTGCGGGGCAGCCCGCGGTCCTTGGCCCAGCGGCCGTTGCCGTCCATCACCACCGCCACGTGCTTCGGCACCGCGTCGCCGGGCAGCGCCGGCGGCCGGGCGCCGGACGGGTGTGGTGTCGGCGGCGTCGGCGCGCGCCGGCCGGCCTTCTTCGATCGGATCACTCGGTCACTCCCTGTTCGCGCCGTCCGCCCCGGCCTCGACGTCGCCACGTGGCCGGAGCACCACGGCCCCGGTGCCATCCGGCGGCGAGGCCGTGCTGGTCGCCGAGGGACCCCGGTCGACCAGCGGCAGCGAGCGTAGCGCGCGCTCCAGGTGCCACTGGAGGTGAGCTGCGACCAGCCCACTGCACTCCCGGCGTACGCCAGCTTCGGTGGCGTCGGCGAGCACCCAGTCGCCGGTGGTCAGCGCGGACATCAGGTCGACGGTGGCCGGCGCGGGGTGGGCCGCGCCGGGTGGCCGACAATCGGGACAGACCGCGCCGCCGGCGGGCACGGAGAACGCCCGGTGCCGGCCGGGGGTGCCGCAGACGGCGCAGGCGATCAGCGCCGGCGCCCAGCCCGCGAGGGCCATCCCCCGCAGCAGGTACGCGTCGAGCACCAGGGTGGTGGCGTGCTCGCCCCGGGACAGCGCCTTCAGCGCGCCCACGGTGAGCTGGAACAGCCGCAGCGACGGCTCCCGCTCCACCGGGGTCAGCCGCTCGGCGGTCTCGGCGATCGCACTCGCCGCCGTGTAGCGCGGGTAATCCCCCAGGAACCGCTTGCCGTACAGGTCGATGCCCTCGACCTGGCTGACGGTGTGCAGTGAGCTGCCGTGGTTGCCCTTCGGGTCGCCGGCGAGCTGGAGGTCGACGTGGCCGAACGGCTCCAGTCGGGCGCCGAACTTGCTGGTGGTGCGGCGGATCCCTCGGGCCACCGCGCGCAGCCGGCCATGTCGACGGGTCAGCAGGGTGATGATCCGGTCGGACTCGCCGAGTTTCTGCACACGCAGCACCACCGCGTCGTCGCGGTAGAGCTGTCGGCGATACCCGGCCATCGGGCCATTCTCCCTCGGGGTGTGAAATCAGGGTCGGTTCGGGGTGGATGCGCGGATGAACCCCGATGCGCGTGGCTCCGCACCGGCCGTAGCGTGCTGGCCATGGCAATGCAACCCACCACCGACGCCCGCCGTCGTCGCGCCGCCACCCCCATCGCCCTGGGGCTGGCAACCGCCCTCATCGTGCTCGCCGGGTGCGACAACCTGGCCATGCGGCGGCTCGACTACGACGACACCGAGGCCGTGAAGATCACCACCATCCGGGTGCTGCCGGGTGCCGGCGACGTGATCGTCCGGGGCACCGCCGCCGCCGCGGAGGCGCGGATCAAGCGGGTGGTGCGCTACCAGGGTGGCGAGCCCAAGGCCCGGTACGAGATCAAGGGCAGCGAGCTGGTGCTGGACACCGACTGTGGCGACCGGTGCAGCGTCTCCTACGAGGTGGCCGTGCCGGAGGGCGTCGCCCTCCAGGGCGAGTCCGGCTCCGGCGATGTCGAGCTGAGCCGGGTCGGCGCGGTGGACCTGCGGCTGGGCTCCGGTGACGTCCGGGTCGCCGGCGCCTCCGGCACGGTCGGGGTGGAGACCGGGTCCGGGAACATCGACGTGAGCGAGGCCAGCGGGACGATCCGCCTGCGCGCCGGCTCGGGGGACATCACGGCGCGCCGCCTCGGTGGCGCGGCGGACGCCGAGGCCGGCTCCGGCAATGTCACAGTCGAGCTGGACAAGCCCGCCTCGGCCCGGGCGCACGCCTCCAGCGGCGACGTCACGATGCTGGTGCCGGCGGGCAGCTACCAGGTGCGCTCCAGCACCGGTTCCGGCGACGCGAGGATCACCGTCACGCACGACCCGGCCGCGACCGACGTGCTCGACGGCTCGGCCGGCAGCGGCGACGTCACGATCAGCCAGCGCTGACGTCGCTCCGTGCCGCCGCAGCCCGCTGCGGCGGCACCACCGTCCGCCCGAGGGTGGCCCCGGCGGGCTGCTCGTCGGGACGGTCGCGGCGCCCGGTGTCGGGCTGTTCGCGGCGTTCGGCGTCGGGCTGGCCGGCCAGCTCGGTGGCCTGGACCGGGCCGCCGGGGATCAGCTCCGGGCGGCGGCGGGCCGCGACGTCCTCGACCCAGCCGACGGCCAGGGTGACCAGCCCGACCAGCGCGAAGACCAGCGCCACCCGGATGGCCAGTCCCACCGGGTCCTGATGGGACCAACCCACCACGTCGACCAGCGGGGTGAGCGCCACCACGAACGGCATGTGCCAGAGGTAGATGGTGAGCGCCCGCCGGTTGACCAGGGTCACCGCCCGGTCGGCCAGCCGGCTTCGGCCCAGCCAGGCCACCCCGGCGGGGGCCCGACCCAGCACGATCAGGATGAACGCGGCCGACCAGAGCGCGTTGCCGAGGTGGTTGTCGTTGAGGTCGTACCCGCGTGGGCCGGGATGCCCGACGATCCAGGCGCCGCCGATCACCGCGAGCGCGAGGGCCACCGGGTACAGCACCCGGCCGGCGAGCCGGCGCAGCATCCCGGCGTGATGGGCGAAGCCAAGCATCCACGCTCCGAAGTAGAGCCCGAACTCGCGCAGCACCGAAGGCGCCGGGTAGATCCCCACCTCGATCGCCACCAGCAGGAGGTACGGGGCGAGCAGGGTGAGCAGCGGGGCACGCCGGAACAGCCAGAACGCGACCGGTGAGGCGAGCACGAACCACAGGTAGTCGCGCAGGTACCAGATGATGCTCAGCGCCAGTGCGCCCCAGTTGTTGGCCGGCGGGTCGGCGATCGGAAACAGCCACAGCAGCACCCGGGGGCTCATCGGCATCCCGCTGAGCAGCATGGCCGGCACGAAGACCACCGCGAGCACCCACAACGACGGCAGCAGCCGCCGCAGCCGCCGCCCGACCGCCGCCGGCCCGGACCGGGTCAGCGACGCGGCCATCAGCGAGCCGGCCAGCGCGAACATCACCGACATGGCGGGGAAGACGAGGGTGAGGGTCGCCCATCCCGTGACGTGATAGACGACAACTCGAACGATGGCCAGGAAACGGAGCAGATCGAGATAGCGGTTGCGCATCAGCCTGCATCTGGGTCGGGGACGCGGGGCGTAACTCCCCTACCCTGCGCGGTGCCCGCGCGAAACGGTCACCACCCCTACCAAACGTGAGGCTTTCCACCCAGCTGACCGAAGACGACCATGGAGTACGGCGGCGCCTCCGCCCGCACCGACCGAACCGGATCACCCGGCCGGTCGGTGCTGGTGAATCAGAAACCCAGCTTGCGCAGCTGCTTCGGGTCGCGCTGCCAGTCCTTCGCGACGCGGACGTGCAGGTCGAGGTAGACCCGGCCGCCCAGCAACTCCTCGATCTGCCGGCGGGCGTTCGTGCCGACCTCCTTGAGCCGGCTCGCCTTGTGACCGAGAACGATGGCCTTCTGGCTGGGCCGCTCCACGTACAGGTCGGCGTAGATCTTCATGACCTGACCCTCGGGGATCATCTCCTCCACCACCACGGCGATGGAGTGCGGCAGCTCGTCGCGGACCCCCTCCAGGGCGGCCTCCCGGATCAGCTCCGCGACGAGAACCTGCTCGGGATCATCGGTCAGCATGTCGTCCGGGTAGAGCTGCGGCGACGGCGGCAGATATTTGGTCATCACGTCTACCAGGGTGTCCACCTGGTGCCCGGACACCGCGCTCACCGGCACGATCTCGGCGAACTCCCCCATCTGGCTCACCGCGAGCAACTGCTCCGCCAGGCGGCGCTTGTCGACCAGGTCGGTCTTGGTGACCACCGCCAGCACTGTCGCCTTCAACTCGGCCAGCTCACCGGTGATGAACCGGTCACCGCGCCCCACCGGCTCGTCCGCCGGGATGCACAGGCCGATCACGTCGACCTCCGTCCAGGTGGACCGGACCAGGTCGTTGAGGCGCTCACCGAGCAGCGTACGGGGGCGGTGCAGGCCCGGGGTGTCGACCAGGACCAGCTGCGATTCCGGTCGGTGCAGCACGGCCCGGATGACGTGCCGGGTGGTCTGCGGCTTGTTCGAGGTGATCGCGATCTTGGTGCCGACGATGGCGTTCGTCAGCGTCGACTTGCCCGCGTTGGGCCGGCCGACGAAGCAGCCGAACCCGGCACGGTACGGCCGCGCCTCCGGGTCCTGCACGGGGCTCACTGGGTCACCGTGCCGAGCACCGTGCCGTCGGGAGCGGCCAGGTGGATCGGCGCGTCCACCGCGAGGTCACGCACCGCCGCATGACCGGCGCCGTCCAGCGTCGACGCCTCGGTCACCACCGCCGCGGCCTCCAGCCGGCTCGCACCGGCCGCTACGGCCGACGCGACCGCCAACTGCAACGCGGTGAGGGTCAACGAGGGCAGAGCGACACTGGCCGCCGCGTACGTCCGGCCGTCCTGATCCCGGACCGCGGCGCCCTCCACGGCGCCGACCCGTCCGCGGGCTCCCCGGGCCAGGACGACCAGCTTGCCGTCCTCGGCGCTGAGCGTCGCCGACGCGGTGGGGGCGGGTCGGGCGGCGGGCGCGGCGGGTGTGTCAGGCATCGGCAGCTTGCCTCTCGTCATCTCGGTAGTTGTCCGTGTCGTCCCCGGGGCCGGCGTGGTCGTCCCGCCCCGCTCTGTCCTGTTCGTGGCCCGACTCCACCCGGCTGACCAGGACGGTGTCGATCCGGTTGCGCCGGCCGGTGGTGCCCTCGGCGACCAGCCGGAGGCCGGCGACCTCCGCCTCCGCACCGGGGATCGGCACCCGCCCCAGCGACTGGGCGAGCAGGCCACCGACCGTCTCCACCTCGTCGGTGGGCAGATCGGTGTCGAACATCTCGCCCAGGTTCTCCACCGGCAGGCGGGCGGTCACCCGCACCGTGGAGTCCGCCAGACGTTCGACGGGCGGGCGTTCGACATCGTACTCGTCGGTGATCTCACCGACGATCTCCTCCAGGATGTCCTCGATGGTGACCAGACCGCCGGTGCCGCCGTACTCGTCGACGACGATGACCAGGTGGTTGCGGGCCGCCTGCATCTCCGAGAGCAGGTCGTCGACCGGCTTGGACTCCGGCACGAAGGTCGCCGGACGCATCAGCTCGGCCACCGGCAACTGCTCGGCCTCCGGGTCACCGCCCCGGGAGCGCCGGATCAGGTCCTTGAGGTAGAGCACACCCAGCACGTCGTCGACGCTCTCGCCGATCACCGGGATGCGGGAGAAACCGGAACGCAGGAAGAGCGCCAGCGCCTGCGCGAGCGTCTTGCCCTCCTCGATCCACACCATCTCCGTACGCGGCACCATCACCTCGCGGGCGATGGTGTCGCCGAGGGCGAAGACCGAGTGGATCATCTGGCGCTCGCCGTGCTCGACCACGCCGCGCTGCTCGGCCAGGTCGACCAGCTCCCGCAACTCCACCTGGGTGGCGAACGGTCCCTCACGGAAGCCGCGCCCCGGGGTGACCGCGTTGCCGATCAGGATCAGCAACGACGCGAGCGGGTTGAGCGCCCGGCCCAGCCAGCGGACCATCGGCGCCACCGCACGACCCACGGCGTACGCGTGCTGCCGGCCGATGGTGCGCGGCGCGACGCCGACCACCACGAAGCTGACCACGGTCATCGCGCCGGCGGTCACCAGCGCGGCCCGCCAGCCGGCGCCGAAGCTGTCCACCGCGACCAGCGCCACCAGCGTGGTGGCTGTCAACTCGGCGAGCAGCCGCAACAGCAGGAGCAGGTTGAGGTGCCGGACGACGTCGCCGGCGACGACCTGGAGGGTACGCGCGCCGCGCACACCGTCACGGGCCAGCTCGGCAGCCCGGGCCGGCGAGACCGCGGCGAGAGCCGCCTCGGTCATCGCGATCAGACCGGCCAGCACCACCAGGCCAGCCGCGAAGACGATCAGCTGCAGGTCAGGGAGGCCGGCGGTGGCACCGGCCGCAAGTAACGGAGGAGTGGACATCACTGGGTGCGGGTCGACCGCCAGCTGGCCAGCAGTCGGGCCTGGAGCGCGAACATCTCCCGCTCCTCCTCCGGCTCGGCGTGGTCGTAGCCAAGCAGGTGCAGCACCCCGTGGACGGTGAGCAGGTGCAGCTCGTCGGCCGGCGCGTGCCCGGCGGTCGCCGCCTGCTTGGCCGCGACCTCGGGGCACAGCACGATGTCGCCTAGCAGGGCGGGCTCGCCGCCGGCCGGCGCGGACTCACCCGGGCCGTGGTCGACGCTGCCCTCGTCCATGGGGAAGGCGAGCACGTCGGTCGGGCCTTCGCCACCCATCCAGCGGTGGTTCAGCTCGGTCATGTAGTCGATGTCGACCAACAGCACGGACAACTCGGCGAGGGGGTTGACTCCCATCTCGTCGAGGGCGTGCCGGGCGACGGCGAGCACGGCGTCAGTGTCGACGTCGACACCGGACTCGTTGGCGATCTCGATGGACAACTGCTTTCCTCTGCTTTAGCGGCGACGGCCGGCCCGGCCGCCCTGGGCGGGTCGCCCGGGCACGGCGTGGACGCCCTGCGCCTGCTGGTTCTCCCGCTCGGCGTCCCAGCGGGCGTACGCGTCGACGATCTCCCCGACCAGACGGTGGCGGACCACGTCGGTGCTGGACAACTGGGCGAAGTGCACGTCGTCGACGTTTCCCAGGATCTCCCGGACGACCCGCAGGCCGCTGCTCGTCCCGCCGGGAAGGTCCACCTGGGTGACGTCACCGGTCACGACGATCTTGGAGTTGAAGCCGAGCCGGGTGAGGAACATCTTCATCTGCTCGGGCGTCGTGTTCTGCGCCTCGTCCAGGATGATGAACGCGTCACTCAGCGTCCGGCCCCGCATGTATGCCAGAGGCGCGACCTCGATCGTGCCCGCGGCCATCAGCTTGGGGATCGTCTCCGGGTCGAGCATCTCGTGCAGCGCGTCGTAGAGCGGACGCAGGTACGGGTCGATCTTCTCGTTGAGCGTGCCGGGCAGGAAGCCCAGTCGCTCACCCGCCTCCACCGCCGGCCGGGTCAGGATGATCCGGTTGACCTGCTTGGCCTGCAACGCCTGGACGGCTTTCGCCATCGCCAGGTAGGTCTTGCCGGTGCCGGCCGGGCCGATGCCGAAGACGATGGTGTTCGAGTCGATCGCGTCGACGTACCGCTTCTGACCGAGCGTCTTGGGGCGGATGGTGCGCCCGCGGCGGGAGAGAATGTTGAGCGTCAGAACCTCGGCGGGCCGCTCGGCGCTGCCCTGCTCGAGCATGCCGACGGTACGCCGGACGGCGTCAGTGGTCAGGGTCTCGCCTTTCTCGATTAGTTCGAGCAGCTCACTGAAGACCCGCTCGGCGAGGGCGTTGTCCGCGGGCTCACCGGTGATGGTGATCTCATTGCCGCGAACGTGCACGTCACTGGCGACCGAGCGTTCGACGAGTCGGAGGATCTCGTCGCCTGCGCCGAGCAGATTGACCATGATCTTCGAGTCGGGCACGGTGATCCTGGTCTGCACCCGGGGCGGGCCGGGAGGTGGGGTGCCGGTCATAGGTCGGGCCCGTAGGGCCCTGCGCCACCTGCTCTCGATCTCGGCGCCGGCCTGCTGGCCTGGCGTGCGGACGTTACACCCATCGTATCCGTTCAACGCGGGCCGCATCGCGCCCATTTCCGCTGGCCGCGATCAACTCCCGGCCCGGAAGTCGTACCCCTCGAAGGTCTCCTGGTGGCGGGTGAACCGGTACGTCGCCCAGTGCATCCGGACCACCGCGCCGGCCTCGTCCCGGGTCAGCCGCAGCAGCTCACCGACCTCCCGACCGGAGGCGGTGCGGAACACGTCCGGCTGGTCCGGCAGGGGCGTGAAGATCGCTGGCGGGCGTCCGGCCGCGTCACCGGCCCCGCTCGCCCGCAGGGCACCGTCGCGCCAGGAGAACACGTACTCGAAACCCTCCCCCCACCAGCGACCGAGCACGCCCCGCAGGGCCGCCGGGGCGGGTGCCCCAGGTCGCCATGGCTCGATCTCGGCCGGGTCGTGCTCGACCGCTGCGGCGAGCAGCCGGTGCGGCAGGTCGAACAGTTCGGCCGCAGTGCCGGACGAGCCGAGCACCGCGGCACCCATCGCGCCGGCCGTGCCGTCGCCGCCCCGCCGGCCGTACACCCCGGCGAGGAAACCGGGCATCGCCCCGTCGTGCCCCACGTGCATCACCCGTTCGCCCTGCGGGATGAGGATCAGACCGAGCCCGAAGCCCGCGCCCCAGAGCGTCTCGTCGGTGGTGGTCAGCGGCCAGCGCATCTCGTCCAGGGTGGCGGGGGCGAGCACCGTACCGGTCGGGTCCAGTGCCGCCGGGTCGGCCAGGAACGCCGCCCAGCGCGCCATGTCGGTCGCGGTGCTCCAGAGCTGGGCGGCCGGGCCGACCGCGCCGAAGTCGGTCGGCGGCTCCGGGTGCGCCTCGTCGGAGTACGCGTCGACCAGGAAGCCGGTGGCCGCCGTCGGCCGAGGGGTCACCGTGGTGTCGGTCAGCGCCAGCGGCGTGAGGATCCGCTCGGTGAGGGCCTGCGCCCAGCTCTCGCCGCGCAGCCGCGCGACCAGTTGACCGAGCACGGCCAGGCCCAGGTTGGAGTAGTGGAACCGGCGGGCCGTCGGCAACACCCGCTCGGCCCGGTCCAGCTCTGCCACCAACTGGTCGGCGTCCGGTGCGCGCAGGCTGTCCCAGACGTCGCCGAACGGCTCGCGTTGCAGACCAGCGGTGTGTGACAGCAACCGGCGCACGGTCAGCTCGCCATGCGCGGGAAGGTCCAGGTGCCGGCCCACCGGGTCGTCCAGGTCCAGCAGCCCGTCGTCGCGACACTGGAGGGTGAGGGCCGCGGTGAAGGTCTTGGTGACCGAGCCGATCCGGAACTGGGTGCCCGGCCCCAGCGGGCTGTCGGTGCCGGTCTCGCCGACGGTGCAGCTCCAGAGCGGGCGGTCGGCCCGGTGCAGCGCCGCCGACACCGCCGGCACCCGGGCGTCGGCCTGCACCCGCCGGACCAACCGACCAAGGCGCTCATCCACCCGGCTGTCCGGCGCCGGACCGGCGCTCACGCCACCGCTCCGCGGTGCGGCGCCGAGAAACTGCGCCCGCTGGTCCGCTCGTTCACGTCAGGTCCCGGGCGAGCATCGGGCCGAGCGGCGCGCCACCGAGCAGATGTGCGTGCACGTGGAACACCTCCTGACCGCCGTACGCGCCGGTGTTGAACATCAACCGGAAGCCGTCGCCGAGCAGGCCCTCGTCCTCCGCCACCGCGGCGGACGTCGCCAGCACGTCGGCGGCCAGCGCCGGGTCACCCTGGGCGAGCGTGGCGATGTCGGCGTAGTGCTCCTTCGGAATGACCAGGACGTGCACCGGCGCCTTCGGGTCGATGTCGCGGAAGGCGAGCGTGGTGTCGGTCTCCCGGACCACGGTGGCCGGGATCTCCCCGGCGACGATGCGGCAGAACAGGCAGTCGGATCCCATCGGGGCAGTGTAAGGACTAACGGGCCGGGGGCGCCCCGGCGCAGCATGCGCCGCCGGCCTGTTCGCAGGAGAGACCGGCTGAGGCAGGATGGCCGGCATGACGGATCGGGCGGTACTCGTGACCGGGGCCTCGCGCGGGATCGGCGCTGCGGTGGCGACGGCGTTCGCGGTCGGTGGCGACCGGGTGGCAATCCACCACCGCGACTCGGCCGACGCGGCCGAGGAGCTGCGCGCGCAGTTGCCCGGCAACGGGCACGTGGTGGTCCGCGCGGACCTCACCGACCCGGACGCCGTCCGGGCCATGGTCGACCGGGCCGCCGAGTTGCTCGGCGGGTTGGACGTGCTGGTCAACAACGCCGGAACGTACGGCGAGCGGGACGAGCCGCACCCGATCTTCGGCACCTCCTACGAGCAGTGGCAGCAGCGCTGGCGGCGGGTGGTGGAAACCAACCTCACCGGTGCCGGCAACGTCACCTGGTGCGCCGCCCAGCACATGCGCGAACGCGGTGGGCGGATCGTCAACGTCTCGTCCCGTGGTGCGTTCCGGGGCGAGCCGGACCAGCCCGCGTACGGCGCCAGCAAGGCGGGTCTGAACGCGCTGGGTCAGTCGCTCGCCGTGGCGCTCGCGCCGTACGGCATCACGGTCGCCACCGTCGCGCCAGGTTTCGTGGCGACCGACATGACCACCGAGCACCTGCGCGGCGAGCACGGTGCGGCGATCCGGGCGCAGAGCCCGTTCGACCGGGTGGCCGAGCCGGAGGAGATCGCCGCCGCGGTGCACTGGCTGGCCTCGCCCCAGGCCGAGTGGGCCTCCGGCACGATCGTCGACCTCAACGGCGCCTCCTACCTGCGCAGCTGACGGCGGAACAGCCGCCCACATCACCCGGCCAGGGGGTGGTTCGCGGCCCGAGGGCGGGTAAGTCTCTCCGACATGGCCGACTCCGCGCTGCTGGACCTCACCGCCGACTACCGGGTGGCCGATGGCCACGACGACGACCCCGTCCTGCTCCGACCCGACGGGACGCCCGTCGACACCTGGCGGGAGGACTACCCGTACGACGAACGGATGGACCGCGACGAGTACGACCGCGACAAGCGGCTGCTCCAGATCGAGCTGCTCAAGCTCCAGGACTGGATCAAGGAGTCCGGCGAGCGTCTGGTGATCGTCTTCGAGGGTCGGGACGCGGCCGGCAAGGGCGGCACCATCAAACGTTTCATGGAACACCTGAACCCGCGTGGGGCGTCGGTGGTGGCGCTCGCCAAGCCGGACGAGCGGGAGGCCGGCCAGTGGTACTTCCAGCGGTGGTTGGCGCACCTGCCGGCGGCCGGTGAGATCGTGCTGTTCGACCGTTCCTGGTACAACAGGGCCGGCGTGGAGCGGGTGATGGGCTTCTGCTCCCGCAAGGAATACCTGGAGTTCCTGCGTCAGGCCCCGGAGCTGGAGCGGATGCTGGTGCGCTCGGGCATCCGGCTGGTCAAGTTCTGGTTCTCGGTCTCGCAGAACGAGCAGCGCACCCGGTTCGCGATCCGCCAGGTCGACCCGGTCCGGCAGTGGAAGCTGTCGCCGATGGACATCGCGTCACTGGACCGTTGGGACGAGTACACGGAGGCCAAGGAGGCGATGTTCTTCTGGACCGACACCGCCGACGCGCCGTGGACGGTGGTGAAGAGCAACGACAAGAAGCGGGCCCGGCTGGAGGCGATGCGACACGTGTTGCACCGTTTCGACTACGCCGGCAAGGACCCCGAGGTGGTCGGCACGCCCGACCCACAGATCATCGGGTCGGCCGGGCTGGACCTACGGCCGGAGGAAGAGGTGGTGCCGGTGTTCCCCCGGCCCTGAACGGGCCCGAAGCCCACGGTCACCAGCGGCCGAGGCGGGTGGCGAGCACGCTGAGCGCCGCCACTCCGGCGGTGGAGGTGCGCAGCACCGCCGGCCCGAGCCGCACCGGCCGGCCGCCGGCCTCGCGGAACGCGGTCAGCTCGGCCGGGGCGATGCCACCCTCGGGGCCGACCACCAGGACGATCTCACCGGTGGCGGGCAGCTCGGCGGTGGTGAGCCGCTCGTCGGCCTCCTCGTGCAACACGAACCCGGCGGCGGCGCCGGCGATCCGGCGGACCACCGTGGCGGTCGACTCGTCCGGCGCACCGGCCACCACCGGCAGCCACGGCCGGCGGGCCTGCTTGGCCGCCTCCCGGGCGGTCGCCACCCACTTCTCCCGGGCCCGTACGCCCCGGTCACCGCGCCACTGGGCCACCGAGCGCGACGCCGCCCAGGGCACGATCTCGTCGACGCCGACCTCGGTCATCGCCTGCACGGCCAACTCGCCCCGGTCGCCCTTCGCGATGCCCTGCACGGTGACGATCCGGGGTACGGGCGCGTCCGCGTACCCCCGGGAGGTGATGGTGACCTCCAGGGTGCCCCGGCGGACGGCGGTGACCACGGCGGCGGCCGTGCCACCCCGCCCGTCGGCGAGCAGCAGCTCCTCGCCGACGCGCAGCCGCTGCACGGTGGCGGCGTGGTGACCCTCGGGGCCGTCCAGGGTCAGCGCGTCGCCGGTGGGCAGCGCCTCGACCAGGAACAGCGGCGCGGACACCTCAGGCGTGCCCGTTGAACGCGTCGCGCATCCGGGAGAAGAAGCCGCCCTGCTTGGACAACTCGGCGACCTCCTCACCGCGGGTCTTGGCGAAGTCGCGCAGCATCTTTTCCTGGTCGGGGTCGAGCTTGGTAGGCGTCCGCACGTCCAGGTGCACGTAGAGGTCGCCTCGGCCGGTGCCGCGCAGGTGCGGTACGCCCCGGGCGCGCAGCCGCAGCGTGCTCGCCGGCTGGGTGCCGGCCTTGACGTCGACCGTCTCCTCGCTGTCCAGGGTCTTGATGGTCAGCCGGGTGCCCAGCGCCGCCGCGGTCATCGGCACGGTGACACGGCAGTGCAGGTCGTCGCCCTTGCGGGAGTAGACGTCGTGCGGCCGCTCGTGGATCTCCACGTAGAGGTCGCCGGCGGTGCCACCACCCGGGCCGACCTCACCCTGCTGGGCGAGCCGGATCCGCATGCCGTCCTCGACGCCGGCCGGGATCTTGACGGTCAGCGAGCGGCGGGTGCGCACCCGGCCGTCGCCGGCGCAGGTGGGGCAGGGGTGCGGGATGGTCGTGCCGTAGCCCTGGCACACGGTGCACGGCCGGGCGGAGACCACCTGGCCGAGGAAGGTGCGCTGCACCGACTGCACCTCGCCCCGACCGGCACACGCCTCGCAGGTCGCCAGGTGGGTGCCGGCCGCCGTGCCGGCGCCGGAGCAGGTGGTGCACAGCACCGCGGTGTCGACGGTGATCGGGGCCTCGACGCCGAACGCCGTCTCGTGCAGGTCCAGTTCGAGGCGCAGGATCGCGTCGGCGCCCGGCCGGGTACGCGGACGCGGACCACGGGCGCCGCCCGCGGCACCGCCGAAGAACGCGTCCATGATGTCCTGGAAACCGACGAACGGGCCGGCACCTCCGGGACCTCCGGGGCCTCCGGCACCGCCGCCGCCCGGGGCGAGCGGGTCGCCACCCAGGTCGACGATCTGCCGCTTCCGGTCGTCCGAGAGGACCTCGTACGCGGCGTTGATGTCCTTGAACTTCTCCTGTGCCTCCGGGTCCGGATTGACGTCCGGGTGGAACTGGCGCGCCAGCTTGCGGTAGGCGCGCTTGATCTCGTCATCGGAGGCTTCCCGGCTCACACCGAGAATGCCGTAGTAGTCCCTGGCCACTGCGTTCCGTGTCCTCATGTTCGTCTCGCGTTGTGCCGGTCGGCGGCCGCAGCCGGCCGCATCGGCCCTGACCAATCAGTTCTGGGCCAGCAACTCGCCCACGTAGCGTGCCACGGCGCGAACCGTGGCGATGTTGCCGGGGTAGTCCATCCGCGTGGGCCCCAGCACCCCCAGGCCGCCGACGATCGTGGCGCCCGGGCCGTAGCCGGTGCTGACCACGGAGGCGGCCCGCAGGTTGTCGAACTCGTTCTCGTCGCCGATCAGCACCCGGGTCGTGCTCGGCTCGGTCTCGCCGATGAGCTTGAGCAGCACGACCTCCTCCTCCAGCGCCTCGAGGATCGGTCGCAGGGAACCCTGGAAGTCGAGCAGGCCGCCCCGGGTGAGGTTGGCGGTGCCGGCCAGGGCGATGCGTTCCTCGTGCCGCTCGACCAGGGTCTCCAGCAGCACCGTGGCGAGCGTGGTCATCGCCGGACGCAGCTTGGGCGACGACTCCTCGACCAGTGCCTGCACCAGCGGCGGCGTGTCGGACAGCCGGGCGCCGGCGAGCTTCTCGTTGACCAGTCGGCGCAGGTCGGTGACGTCGTCGGCGGACACCGGCCCGGGCAGCTCCACCAGACGCTGCTCCACCCGCCCGGTGTCGGCGATCATGACGACCATCAACCGGGTGGTGGAGATCGGCACCAGCTCCAGGTGACGCACCGAGGAGCGGGCCAGGCTCGGGTACTGCACGACGGCCACCTGCCGGGTCAGCTGGGCGAGCAGCCGCACCGTGCGGTGCACCACGTCGTCGAGGTCGACCGCGCCGACCAGGAAGCGCTCGATGGCCCGGCGCTCGGCCGGGCTCAGCGGCTTGACCCGGGACAACCGGTCGACGAAGAGTCGGTAGCCGCGGTCGGTGGGCACCCGGCCGGCACTGGTGTGCGGCTGCCGGATGTAGCCCTCCTCCTCCAGCACGGCCATGTCGTTGCGGACCGTGGCCGGGGAGACCCCGAGCTGGTGCCGCTCGACCAGCGCCTTGCTGCCGACCGGCTCCTGGGTGGAGACGTAGTCTTCGACGATGGCGCGGAGCACGGCGAGTTTCCGGTCGTCGAGACCCATCCTCCGCACCTCCTGTCGCACGTCGGCCGCCGGCGTCCTCGGCCGGCCAGGCCGTCCTGGCACTCGACTGTAACGAGTGCCAGTCTACGTCGGCGTGCCCGCCAGCGCGATGATCAACGGCTGCCCGTCGGTGCGGCCCGCGCCACCCCGCCGGGCCGATCGACCCTCACGGCCGGGCGGTGTCGCTCTGGTGCCGCGTTGCCACGTGCCCCTACGGTGGCATCCATGACTGAACCTCCTCGCCCTCCCGGCGCGGGTGACCCCGGTAACTACCCGCCGGAGCCGACCTCCCCTGGCTCGTTTCCGTCGTCGGAGCCGCCCACCGCACCACTGTCCGGGGCACCCGGCCCGGGCGGCTATCCCCCGGCCGGTGGCTATCCGCCGCCCACCGGTGACCAACCGCCGTCAGGCGGCTACCCTCCGGCGGGTGGCTACCCCCCGCCCGGCGGCTATCCCCCGCCCGGTGGCGGCTACCCGACCGGCGGCGGCTACCCGACCGGTGGCGCCTACGGCGGCCCCGGCGGCGGCTTCGCCAACAACGAGGACAAGACCTGGGCGCTGGTCGCCCACTTCGGCGGCGCCGTCGGCGCGCTGATCAGCTTTGGTCCGCTGGGCTTCGTCGCCCCGCTCATCGCCTACCTGGCCCGCGGCCAGCAGTCGCCGACCGTCCGGGCACACGCCCTCGCCGCGCTGAACTTCCAGATCCTCTGGTCGATCATCGCGTTCGTGCTGCTCTTCGTGAGCTGGTGCCTGCTCTTCCTGCCCAGCATCGCCGTCGTGGTGATCCAGATCCTGTTCGGGATCATCGCCGGCATAAAGGCCAACGAGGGCACCGCGTACCGCTATCCGATGACGGCCAACTTCATCAAGTGATGCCGGGTCGGCCGCTCCCCCGGCCGGCCCGCACCACCGGAACGGCCTGCCCACTCAGGGCAGCAGGTCACGCACGACAGCGTCGGCGAGCAGCCGCCCGCGCAGGGTGAGCACCGCCCGGCCGGCCGCGTACTCGTCGGCCGCCAGCAGCCCGTCGGCCAGGGCCCGCTCGGCGCCCGCCCTGCCAGTGGCGTCGAGCACCGCCAACGGGAGGCCGCTGGCGAGGCGCAGCCGGAGCATCACGTCCTCCATGTGCGCCTCGTCGCCGGTGAGCACCTCCCGGGCCAGGCCTGGTGACGCGCCCGCCGCCAACCGCTGGGCGTACGCCGAGGGGTGCTTGACGTTCCACCAGCGCACCCCGCCGACGTGGCTGTGCGCCCCCGGCCCCAGCCCCCACCAGTCCGCGCCGGTCCAGTAGAGCAGGTTGTGCCGGCACCGGGCGTCGTCGGTGCGCGCCCAGTTGGAGACCTCGTACCAGGAGAGCCCGGCCGCGTCGAGCGCGGCCTCCGCGGCCAGGTAGCGGTCCGCGGCCACGTCGTCACTGGGGTACGCCAGCTCGCCGCGCCGCATCCGGGCGGCGAGCCGGGTGCCGTCCTCGACGATCAGGGCGTACGCGCTGACGTGGTCCACCCCGGCGGCGACGACCTGCTCCAGCGAGGCGGCGAAGTCCTCGGTGCGCTCCCCCGGGGTGCCGTAGATCAGGTCCAGGTTGACGTGCTCGAACCCGGCGTCGCGTGCCTCCAGGGCGGCGGCGGTGGCCCGACCGGCGCTGTGTTTGCGGTCCAGGATCGCCAGCACTCCCGGGGAGGCGGACTGCATGCCCAGCGAGATCCGGGTGTAGCCGGCGGCCCGCAGCAGCTTCAACGATTCCGGGGTGACCGATTCGGGGTTGGCCTCGGTGGTCACCTCGGCGTCGGCGGCCAGCCCCCAGGTGCGGTCGATGCCGTCGAGGATGCGGGCGAGGTCGTCGGCGGGGAGCAGGGTGGGCGTTCCGCCGCCCACGAAGACGGTGTCGACCCGGGGCGGCGGGCTGTCGCCTAGCACCCGGGAGGCGAGCGCCAGCTCGGCCAGGACGGTGTCGGCGTACCCCTCGCGGCTCGCACCGCCGCCCAACTCGGACGCCGTGTAGGTGTTGAAGTCGCAGTAGCCGCAGCGGCTGGCGCAGAACGGCACGTGGACGTACACGCCGAAGCCGCGCGCGCCGACCGCCGTGGTGGCGGTGGCGGGCAGCGATCCGTCGACGGGGACGGTCTCACCATCTGGAAGGACGCCGGGCATGGCCACTAGTGTGCCCGGCATGACCTCTCCCGACGTCCTCGTGCGGGTCGCCACGGCCCGCGGGGTGACCACCCTCACCCTGGACAGCCCGCACAACCGCAACGCGCTCTCCACCGGCCTCATGACCCAGCTGCTGGCCGGGTTGGGCGACGCGGTCGCCGACGAGACGGTTCGAGCGATAGTGCTCGACCACACCGGCCCGGTCTTCTGCTCGGGCGCCGACCTGAAGGAGACGGCCGCGGCCTACGCCAGCGGGACGGTGCCCGCCGCGATGCTGGGTGACGTGCTCGCGGCGATCTGGGACTGCCCGAAGCCGGTGCTGGCCCGGGTGGGGGGGCCGGCACGGGCCGGCGGGCTGGGCCTGATCGCCGCCGCCGACCTGGCGGTCTGCGCCGACGAGGCGACGTTCGCGTTCACCGAGGTACGCATCGGGGTGATCCCGGCGGTGATCTCGGCGACCGTGCTGCCCCGGCTGCACCCGCGCGCCGCCGCCGAGCTCTACCTGACCGGGGACACCTTCGACGGTCGACGGGCCGCCGAGATCGGCCTGGTCACGGCCTCGGTCCCGGCGGACGGCCTGGACGACGCGGTGCGGCGCTACTGCGACTCGCTGGTGCGCGGCGCACCGGGCGCCCTGGCCGGGGCGAAGGAGCTGCTGCGCCGGCCGGGCACCGCCGAGCTGCGTGGTGACCTGGCCCGGCTCTCCGCCCTCTCGACCGGCTACTTCCTCTCCGACGAGGGGCGCGAGGGGATCATGGCCTTCCGGGAAAAACGATTGACTCGATGGGTGGCCGCTCTGGACGGTGGTTCCGGTGATCATGCCGGCTAGGACCGGGGCCTGCGGTGAATTCAGGCCGGCTTGGACCGGGGCGTCGGTGATCATGCCGGCTAGGACCGGGGCCGCCGGGGACGCCGCTGCATGATGTGGCGTCCCCGGGCCATTCGGTCCGGTCACCAGGCGGTCGCGCCGCCGTCGACCGGGTAGTTCGCCCCGGTGATGTACGACGCCCGGTCGGAGGCCAGGAACACCACCAGTTCGGCGACCTCCTCGGGCTGAGCGAACCGCTTGAGGAGCGTCTTGCCGGTGATCGCGTCCCGAGCCGCCTGGTTGTCACCCAGGTCGCGCTCACTTGCGGGGCTGACGATCGGCCCCGGGCTGACCGCCACCGCCCGGATCCCGTGCGGCGCGCCTTCGAGCGCGAGCTGTCGGGTCAGGCCGATGACACCGGCGTTGGCGGCGGTGTGGCCGACCATCGGGGGGACGTGACCGGCGATCATGCCGGCCATGGAGGCGGCGTTGATGATGACGCCACCACCGCGCCGGACCAGGTGGGGCCAGGCGAACTTGGACACGAAGTACGGCATGTCGAGTTCGCCGGTGATGGTGTACCGCCAGGCATCGACGGAGAAGTCCGGCATCGGGCCGAAGCGGAGCGCCGCCGCGTTGTTGTAGACCACGTCGAGCCCACCGTAGGTCGCGGCGGCGTCCTCGACGAACGTCCGCACCTGCTCCGGGTCGGTGAGATCGACCGGCGCGATGCCGGTCATCTCGCCACCGGCGCTCCGGACGAGTTCGACCGTCTCGTCGTTTCCGGCGACCTGGATGTCGGCCCCGACGACCTTTGCGCCCTCCCGCGCGAAGATCTGCGCGGCGACGCGCCCCAGACCGCCGCCGGTGCCGGTGACGAGCACGATCTTGCCGTCGAGCGTTCCCATGGAACTCCTCCTTGCTCCGTGGCTACCCGCAGGTCAGCTGAGTGAATGACCGGGCGAGCCAGCAATTGACATGTCAATCGGGAGTAAGCGCCTCGACCTTTCCGGCCATTCCGGGCGCCGTCGGGGTGGTGACACGCACGACAGGTCAGACTGTCAACACGCGCGGTGCCCGCGATCCGCCAGCGGGCCCCGGCACCGGATGCGTCGATTCTCGCGGAGCAGGGTGAGCCACACGGCCATACGGGCAGGTGAGAGCGCGGCCGGAGCGGGAATGCCCCGATCGGCACGGGTCGACAGAGCCGGCCTGGAACCGCGCGGACGACCCGGAGAGGCCCGTGGGGGACGTACGCTTGTCAGACTGTCGATCTGGGGGTGTGGGTGCGAACTCGGGCAACCGTGGCGGGTGGAGTGGTGCTCATCCTCGTCGCCGTGATCGCGATCTGGCTCGTCGTACGGCAGGTCGGTGACCGCCTCCAGTTGCCGCTGGCGGCCCGGAAGTGCACCGTGCAGGCCGACGGTCGGGTCGCGCTCGACGCCGACCAGATGGCCAACGCGGCGACCATCGCAGCCATCGGGGCGCAGCGCGGGATGTCCGAGCGGGCCGTGGTGGTCGCGCTGGCCACCGCCTACCAGGAGTCGGGGCTGCGCAATCTCGCCGACGGCGACCGGGACTCGGTCGGCCTGTTCCAGCAGCGGCCGAGCCAGGGTTGGGGCACCCCGGCCCAGATTCGGGACCCGCGCTACGCGGCCAACCGGTTCTACGCGGCGCTCAAGAAGGTGCGCGGCTGGGAGAAGATGCGCGTCACCGACGCCGCCCAGCGGGTGCAGCGCTCGGCCTTCCCGGAGGCCTACCAGAAGTGGGCCGACGACTCCGAGGTGCTCAGCCGAGCGCTGATGGGCGACGCGACCGGCGCGGTCGCCTGCACCGTCGGGCGTACCCCGGCGATGCACGGCGCGGCGGCGGCCACGCAGCTGACCCGCAACCTGGTGCTGGACTGGGGGCTGAAGGGCACCGACCCGACCGACCCCACCGGGTTGGCGGTGACGCCGGACGACCAGCGTGACGGCTGGCGGTACGCGCACTGGCTGGTTTCCCACGCCCAGGACCACGGCGTGAAGCGCGTCCGCTTCGGCGACCTGGAGTGGACCGCGCGGGCCGGCACCTGGGGCCGGGCGGACGGCGAGCAGAGCCCCGCCGGTCAGGTGGTGGCCGAGGTGTTCAACGAGGGTTGACCGACCCGGATCTCTTAACCGGCAGTCACCGCACAATCGGACAAGTCTCCGCAAACACCCCTATTGATCACGGTCAACTCACTCTCCGCACTCCTCTCGCTGCACGGGGTCCCCCTGCGGCCCACCAGCCCCACACGCCCTCCCCGGGGCCAGATCCGTCGCGTTACGATCGGCGGCCTGTGCCAGAAAAGGTTTCACCTCATGGGGAGGGGTACTACGCGGTGTTCGATTACGGCGACCGGACCGGTTACGAACCGATCAGCGACACTGACCGCAAGGAGTTCCACGAGCAGGGCTTCCTCCTGCTGCGCAACGTCCTGACGGAGGACCACCGGGCGGCGCTGGAGGCGGCGGTCGACCGCGTCTACGCGGAGGAGCAGGCGAAGGGCACCACCAAGAAGGACGGCACCCTGCACCTGCTGGGCTTCCTGGAGCGCGACGAGCTCTTCGGCGAGCTGCTCACCCACCCGATCGCCTTCCCGTACATGTGGGGGCTGGCCGGCTGGAACATCTACACCCACCACAACCACCTGGACGTCACCCCGCCGGCCGCCGAGCCGGAGAAGCCGTACTGGGGTTGGCACCAGGACGGGTACCGGCAGAACTCCGACCCGGAGACGATGGACCCGAACCTGCCCCGGCCGATGTTCTCGCTGAAGGTCGCGTACGTGCTGTCCGACCTCTCCGAGACCGGCCGCGGCGCCACCAAGGTCATCCCGGGCAGCCACCTGAAGAACTCGCTGCCCCGGCCGGCTGACCTCACCGTGCAGAACCCCGACCCGGAGGGCACGGTGGAGATCACCGCCAATCCGGGCGACGCCTTCATCTTCGACCGCCGGCAGTGGCACTCGCGGTCGACGAACCTGTCGACCATCACCCGCAAGATGCTCTTCGTCGGCTACACCTACCGGTGGATCCGTCCGCTGGACGAGCTGCACCCCGACGTGAACGGCGAGTGGTACCGCAACCGCACTCCCGTGCAGCGCCAGCTGATCGGTGAGGGCACCCACACCGCCAACTACTGGGGCATCAACTGGGACGGGTACGTCGACGACGAGATCCCGCTGCGCAAGGAGCTCAAGGAGCGCGGTCTGCTCGACCGCAACATCCCCTGGCTGCGCTGATCACCCGCGTCTGAGAACGGCCCCCCGCCACCGTTGGCGGGGGGCCGTTCTCGTATCCGCTTCCGGGCCACCAGACGCCGCGCCGTCGGTAGCGTGGCGGGTAGGCAGAGCCGGGGCGCAGCGCCTGGCAGGGGCGCGGGGTGGCACAGGAGGCAGCCGCAGTGACGTCCGCTCCGCTCCCCCGGATCCTCCGCCGTCGCGGCGAGCCGGAATATCCGACCTTCCTGGAGCTCTTCTTCGACCTGGTCTACATCTTCCTGCTCTCCCGACTCTCGGCCAGCCTGGGCGAGCACCTCACCGTGCGGAACGCGGCGCAGACCGCCGTCCTGCTGCTGGCCGCCTGGTGGGTCTGGGTGCTCACGGCGTGGCTCACCGACCTGTTCAACCCCCGACTGCCGATCATCCAGGCGACCGTCCTGTTGGTCATGCTCGGCACCCTGCTGATGGCGATCGCGACACCGTACGCCTTCGGCAGGTACGGGTGGCTCTTCGTCGCCGCGTACTTCGGCATCCACCTGGTGCGTGATGCCGTCCTGATCCCCGGCACCCGGGTCAATCGTCCGATCCAGGCCCGGAGCATCCGGGTCTTCTTCTGGTTCGGCATCACCGTGGCGCCCTGGGTGGCCGGGGTGTTCGTGGACGAGACGGCGCGGCTGGTGCTCTGGTCGCTCGCGGTGGCGGTCGACCTGGGCTCGGCACGGTTCGGCTGGCCGACGCCGGGGCTGGGGCGCACCGAGCTCGCCAGCCAGATCTTCACCGGGGTGCACCTCTCCGAGCGGCATCGGGCGATCTTCATCGTCGCGCTCGGCGAGTTGATCCTGAGCACCGGCATGGGGCTGGCCGGCAGCGGGTTCACCGCCGGTCAGGTGACCGCCAGCGCGGTGGCGTTCGTCAGCGCGGTCCTGCTGTTCCAGCTCTACTTCCAGCGCGTCCAGCGGATCCTGGCCCGACCCAGGGTCACGACCGTGGAGCGGGTCCGCTCCGGCACCTCCACCTCGTACACGCATCTGGTGATGGTGGCCGGGGTGGTGTTGGTCTCGACCGGTACCTCGATGGTCATCGCTCGGCCGTCCGGTCACACCCCGGTGGATCTGATGGTTGCCATCCTCGGCGGACCGGTGCTGTTCCTGCTCGGCAGCGTGCTGTTCGATGCCGTGGTGACGGCCGGGATCCTCTGGTCCCGGGTGCTGGCGATCGTGCTGCTGGCGGCCGTGCTGCTGTGCGCGCTTGTCGCGCCCGGCGTGTTCCGGTTGCCGCCGTTGACCGTCCTGGTGGTGGCGAACCTGGTCCTGCTGCTCACCCTGGCCGGGGAGGGGCTGGCCGCACGTCGCGGCCTGGCCGAGACCATCGCGCCGGCCCGATGAGGGATCGCCCCGCCGCCGCGCGGAGTCTCACGCCAGCATCGGCGGCGCCGGCGAACGGGCGTGTCGTCGGGTGCTGACCAGGTTCGCCACGGCGATCAGGGCCAGCACGATCATGGCGAGCAGCGCGACCATGACCGGCGGCAGCACGGGCGTGGCCGGTGCCAGGCACGCCAGCAGCACCACGCCGGCCAGCCGGGACCGCGAGATGCGTCCGAACACGGTGAAGTCGAGGACGCCCCGACCGAGCAGGTACAACGCGGGGCTGCCGAGGATGACCGCGGCCCACGACGGTGGGGTCTCGCCCAACGGGCGACTCAGCACGAGGTCGCTGGTGACCGCCGCGCCGGCGATGCCGGCCACCATGATCAAATGGGTGACCGCGGCGGACTGGGTGAGCAACGCCGGGTCGGTCGACCGGGCGATCGCGTCGGTCAGCAGCTCACCGGCACGGTAGATGTAGATCCGCCACATCAGCACCACCGTGCTGAACACCACGAGCAGAGCCCCGGCCCTCTCCAGCGTGTACTCGTTCCTGCTGAAGGTCGTCCCGGTCACGAAGATCGACACCCCGAGCGCAATGATGACGAACTGCCGATAGCGCTCGGCCACCCGCGCGTCGACCAGCCGCCAGTCCCGCGGTCGTGAGCGGCCGATCCGGGGCAGCGGCCAGCCGCACACCGCACCGACGTACTCGACGACGACCGCGAGCGCCCAGATCGGCAGCTGGCCCGGGCCGCCGACGAGCGCTCCGGCGATCCAGCCGACGCCGGTGACGGACTTCCAGGTCTGGATCCGGATGGTCGAACGCCGCAGGGGCTGGCCCTTCGAGACGACAACGGCGTAGTAGGCGGTCGTGCTGAGGGGGATGAACACGAAGGTGATCGCGAAGAGCAGCGCGCGATGGCCGTACGCGTCGGGCGCGACCGCCGCCAACAGCAGGCTGGCGGCCGCCACCGAGGTGAGATGCCCCTGCCCGGATGGACTGGTCAGGTCGATGGTGTCCGCGGTCCACACGCTCAGCGCCCAGATCATCGTGAACGCGAGCAGCAGCACCAGCACCTTGGCGACGCCGGTCCAGGTCAGGTCGTTGGCCAGCATGGTCGCCAAGGTGACCAGCGCGAAGACGTAGACGAGGTCGAAGAAGAGTTCCAGGAACGCCGGACGCTCCAGGTCCGGATCGGCGGGTGCCGCTGCCGTGGCGCCGCCGTCCGTTGCCATCGACATCGCGCTTCACCCGGCCTCCACCGCATGCCCTCAAGGGGACAATACGGGCAACCGCTGGCGTCCAACCCCGTCATCCGGTTCTTACGGCCGCTGGCCACCCCAACGATGGCGTGTCGCCTCGGCAGCGCGGTCAGCCCCGCGCCTTCAGCCGGTCACGTGACGTCTCGACGCAGGAGCAGCAACAGGGCGATCGCCGAGGCGGCCACCGCGTACGCGGTGAGCAGGAGAGCGCCGGCCGCCGGTGGGAGCAGGTTGACGGTGCCGCTGCCGAGTTCCGTGGAGATGGCGTCGGCGACGTAGGTGAAATCGGTCAGCGCGGCGGTGGCTCCGCCGGGCAGGATCGGGTAGAGCGTGTTGACGCCCGGGATCATCATCAGCACCGGCTCCCCCACGTACAGATAGCCGATCACGACGCACAGCGCCGCGACCTGGTGGTGGATGAGGGCGCCCACCCCGGCCCCGAGGAGCAGGTAGACCACCATCGCGACGGCGATACGGCCGAGCAGCGCCAGCACCGCGGTGGCTGGCAGACCGAGTGAGACGTCCCGGGCGGCGGCGACAGCGAACAGCGCCACCGCAGCGGTGCCCGCGAGAACGAGCCCGTACGCGAGGCCAACAACCGCGTACGTGGCGAGTTTGGCGGCGAGCACCCGCCCACGGCGCGGGGCGAAGAGAAAGGTGACCGCGGCGGTGCGGTGTCGGTACTCGGAGGTGACCGCCAGGGCCCCGGCGGCGGCCGGCACGAACGCGGTATAGCCAAGAATGCCGAGGATCGCGCGGAGACCGGCCTCGGTGTCCAGACCGGGCATCGGTGGATCGAAGTTCTCCGGCCCCGCCAGCGCCATGGCCCCGAACATGCCCCCTCCCAGCACAGCGGCGGCGAGCAGCAGGCCGCCCCACATCCGGGTGGCCAGCAGCCGGCGGAACTCCGCTCTGATCAGGAGGTTCATCAGCTGACCGCCTTGTCCGTGGTGAGGTGGAGGAAGAGTTCTTCGAGACTGGGAGTCTCGACGACCAGCTCGTGCACCCGAACATGGTGGGCGGCGGCGAGGTCGGCGATGCTCGGCGCGTCCAGCCCTCGCACCCGCAGCCGATCGGGCCCGACGGCTTCGACGTGCGGTGCCGTGCCGCCGTTGGCGGGGTCGGCCGTCAGAACGGCAGCGAGCGCGTCCGCGTCGGGTGAGGTGACCAGCACCGCTGGCGGGCCGGCGAGCCGGGAACAGGGCCCGGCGGCGACGAGTCCGCCACGCCGGATCACCACGACGTCATCCACGAGCTGCTGGATCTCGCCGAGCGCGTGGCTGGAGATCAGGACGGTGCGGCCCTCGTCGGCGAACTGACGCAGAAAGCCGCGCAGCCACGACACGCCTTCCGGGTCCAGGCCGTTGCCGGGCTCGTCGAGCAGCAGTACGCGGGGATCGCCGAGCAACGCCGTGGCGAGGTTGAGCCGCTGCCGCATGCCCGTGGAGAATCCTCGGGTGCGACGGTGTGCGGCCTCGGCGAGGCCGAGCAGGTCGAGCAGGGTGGTGACCCGGCTGTCCGGATATCCGCCCATCGCGGCGTAGACGCGCAGGTGGTCGCGGGCGGTGTGTCCAGGGTGGAACGCGTTGGCGTCGAACACGGCGCCGACAGTGCGCGAGGGCCGGGCCAGTTGGCCGTACGGCAGCCCGCCGATCGTGGCGGTGCCACTGGTCGGCGACACCAGCCCGGTCATCATGCGCATCGTGGTGGTCTTGCCGGCGCCGTTCGGGCCGAGGAATCCGGTGACCACGCCGGGTTGCACGGTGAAGCTCAGATCATGCACGGCGGTCACGTCACCGTAGCGCTTTGTCAGGCGCGACACCTCGATCGCGAGGTGGTCGCCGGTCACGCGCGGGCCGCCATGGCACGCGTGATCGTCTCCACGAGGCCTGGCGCGGCCGGGCTGGAGAGCACGACCTGGTCGAACTCGCCGCCTGCCGACGCCCGGTCCAGAACGAGGTGCAGCCCCGGTTCCGCCCGGCGGGCTGCCACGAGCTGCCGAGGACCGCCGTACAGGCCCCATACTCCGATCTTGGCGAAGCCGGACACCACGTATCCCCGGCGGGCGCCACGGGCCAGACGGAGCGGGTTGTCCACCAGGGCGACGTGCCGCACCGCGGTAAGGGGTAGTGCGAACTGTTCCCGCCCGACCCAGACCCGCTCCCATCCGGTGAACCGAATGTCGATCACATCGTTGGTCACCATGACCGATGCCATCAGTCATCCCCTTTCGTCGTGTCGGAGTCGTCCTTTGGCGCAGGCGCACGCCTGTCGGTCGTCGGCAGATCGGTGGGCAGCAGAACGGTCGCCAACAGTCGCGGTATCCGTCCACCGCCGGGCTGGTTGCCGAGCAATGGGCCCACCAGTGCGTTGAGACCGGCGGCGAACTCGCCCAGTTCGGCGTCGGTCAGGTGCAGCACGAGTTGCTGATAGCCCACACCGTCGGCGGTGAAGTCGATCCGCTCCCGGGTGAGATAGCGGGAGAACTCCGCCAGCAGACTCGACATGAACGCCGTGAAGTAACGCGCATGGTCCTTCCGCGTAGCCGTGGCGAGGGCCGCGGGGTCGAGCGTCGCGCCCTGCGCGGGCAACGCGTACACCCGCTCGACGGTGCCGCGAACCCTGCGTTCGTCAATCACCTCGACCAGCCCTGCCTTGACCAGGATCGCCAGGTGCCGGTACATCGTGGCCTGCGGGACATCGGGCAGCAGCTCAAGCAGCCCTTGTGTGGTCAGGCGCGTGCCCGCGACCGCACGCAGGATCCGGATCCGCACCGGATGCAGCGCCAGATCCGCCCAGCGCTCTCTCGACATCTCCACGACCGAACGGTATCACTATCGATAATGAGAATGAAAGGGCCGCGTTCCACAACGAACGGCTGGGCCTCGCGCCCTCGACGTCGACTAACGGGCGGCGAGACGGCGGCGAACCTTGTCCCGGATCGGCTCCGGCAGGTCGGGTGCCTCCAGCAGGCGCGGCAACAGCTCCGGCTCCAGGCTGGTCGCCCGGAACACCTCGCCGATGGTCACGCCGTGCGCGGGCCGCTCCACCACCTCGACCGGGTCACCCGGGCCGACCTCGCCCTCCCGCAGCACCCGCAGATAGGCGCCGGGCAGCGCCCGGGCGGTGAACCGTTTGATCAGATCCGGTACGCCCCAGAACCCGGCGAAGGTGGTGCAGGGCGTACGCGGTTTGGTGACCTGGAGCAGAGCGGAACCGACCTGCCACTGCTCGCCGATCACCGCGCCGGTCACGTCGACCGCGTAGGTGGACAGGTTCTCACCGAAGCCACCCGGTCGTACGGCGCGGCCCAGCTCGGCCGCCCACCAGGCGGCGTCCTCCTCAGCGTAGGCGTAGACCGCCTGGTCAGGACCGCCGTGATGGGCTCGCTCGCCGATGAAGTCACCGACCACCCCGTCCACACGGACCTGCACCGGGCCGTCGACCGGCCGCTTGTCGATGCCGCTGCGACCGCTCGCGTCGCCGGCCCACTGCGCCTCGGTCACGATGCCGAGGTTCACCGCTGCCACCCTGCCCGTCATGACGGCCAGCCTAGGTGAATCCGCGCTGCGGGCTTGACCTTGACGCTGCGTCAACCCTCCATGCTGCTGCCATGAGCATCCCGCCAACAACCGATCAGGTCGAGCCGCCCGTGATACACGTGCGGGGCCTGGAGAAGTCGTTCAAGCAACTGAAGGTGCTGCGCGGTGTGGACATCGACGTGGCTCGGGGCAGCATCTTCGCCCTGCTCGGCTCGAACGGGGCGGGCAAGACCACTGTGGTGAAGATCCTGTCCACGCTGCTCAAGGCCGACGCGGGGACCGCCCGGGTCAACGGCTTCGACGTCGCGGCACAGGCTGCCGAGGTGCGCGAGTCGATCAGTCTCACCGGGCAGTTCGCGGCGGTCGACGAGGTCCTCACCGGGCGGGAGAACCTCGTCCTGGTCGCCCGGCTCCGGCACCGCCCAGCGCCGGGCACGGTCGCGGACGACCTGCTGAGGCGCTTCTCGCTGACCGAGGCGGGCACCCGGAGGGTGGCGACGTACTCCGGTGGCATGCGCCGCCGGCTGGACATCGCGATGAGTCTCATCGGGAACCCACCGGTGATCTTCCTCGACGAGCCGACAACCGGGCTGGACCCGGAGGCGCGCATCGAGGTGTGGCAGGCCGTCAAGGAACTCGCCAAGGGCGGTACGACCGTACTGCTCACCACTCAGCACCTCGATGAGGCGGAGCAGCTCGCCGACCGGATCGCGATCCTGCACGAGGGACGGATCATCGTGAACGGCACCCTCGACGAGCTCAAGCAGCTCCTCCCACCCGCGAAAGTCGAGTACGTCGAGAAGCAGCCGAGCCTCGAGGACGTCTTCCTCACCGTCGTCGGCGCCCGCACGAGCAAGGAACAACGATGAACAAGCATTTCGTCGGCGACACCGCCGTTCTCCTGGGTCGCTCGCTGCGCCACATCGCCCGCAGCCCGGACACCATCATCACCACCGCGATCATGCCGATCGCCTTCATGCTGCTGTTCGTCTACGTCTTCGGCGGCGCGATCGAGGCCGGGTCCGACTCCTACGTCAACTACCTGCTGCCCGGCATCCTGATCATCACGATCGCCTCGGGCATCTCCTACACCGCCTTCCGGCTCTTTCTGGACCTGAAGGGCGGCATCTTCGAACGGTTCCAGTCCATGCCGATCGCCCGCTCCGCCGTGCTGTGGGCGCACGTCCTGACCTCGCTGGTCGCCAACCTGATCTCGATCGTCGTCGTCATCGGCGTCGCCCTGGTCATGGGCTTCCGTACGGGGGCGGGCGTGTCGGGGTGGCTCGCGGTCGCCGGCATCCTCGTCCTGTTCACCCTGGCCCTGACCTGGATCGCCGTGATCCCCGGCCTGAGCGCGAAGACGCTGGACGGCGCGAGCGCGTTCTCCTACCCGCTCATCTTCCTGCCGTTCGTCAGCTCGGCCTTCGTGCCCACCCAGTCGATGCCCGGCCCGGTGCGTGCCTTCGCCGAGCACCAGCCGGTGACCTCGATCGTCAACGCGATCCGGGACCTGTTCACCCAGCAGCCGGTCGGCGCAGACATCTGGATCGCCCTCGCCTGGTGCGCCGGCATCCTCGTCCTCGCCTACCTGTTCGCCAACGTCACCTATCGTCGCCGGATCTCCTGAGCAGGCAGGATCAGGGCATGCTGACGATCGGTCAACTGGCGGCGTACGCCGGCGTCACGGTGCGGGCGGTGCGCCACTACCACCAGATCGGCCTGCTGCCGGAGCCCGAGCGGGACGCCTCGGGCTACCGGCGGTACGGCGCCACGGCCGTCGTGTCCCTCATCAAGATCCGCACCCTCGCCGACGCCGGCGTGCCACTGTCGCAGATCAGTCGAATGCTCGAAGCCGACGCCTCAACCTTCGCCGAAGCGATCCGGACCATCGACAACCACCTGCGCAACGAGATCCAACGGCTGGAGACCAGCCGCAGACACATCGCGCAGCTCGCCGCCGGGGACAGCCTGGCGCTCCCACCGGAGGTCGCCGCCTATCTCGACCGACTCCGGGGCATCGGGGCGTCCCAACGGATGGTGGAGGCCGAACGGGACGGGTGGATCCTGGTCGCGGCGCGCTGGCCCGACCGGATCGTCGAGTGGATGCCCGGCAAGATCGCCCATCTTGATGATCCGCAGGTCGTCCGACTCTATCGGGTGCTCTCGGAGGTCTTCGACGGCGACGAGGAGGACGACCCACGTCTGGCGGAGGCCGCCGACATCATGGCCTGCCTCGCAGAGCAGGCGTACGCCGCCGGCGAGGTCGTTCAGGGCGAGGAGGCCGACGACGATCTCCCGCACGACCTGATCGACGCGCTCGCCGTCGAGTCCGACCCGCGCGTGCGGCGGCTGCGGGAGCTGATGCGCGAGCGCGGCTGGTCCGGCTGGAACCGGATGGAGCGGCTGCCGAAGCCGCCCGCCGCCTGACCACCGCTCAGCGTTTCCGACCGCTCAGCGTTTCCGGCCGCTCAGCGTTTCCGGCCGCTCAGCCCTTGACGGCGCCGGCCACCAGGCCGGAGACCATCCGACGCTGCACCAGCAGGAAGAAGATGATGACCGGCAGGGTGAACAGGGTGGACGCGGCCATCACCGGCCCCCAGTTGGTGTCGTCGCGGCCGAAGAAGAAGGTCATCGCCACCGGCAGGGTGTAGCTCCCCTGGTCGTTGATGAACGTCAACGCGAAGATCAGCTCGTTCCACGCCGTGATGAAGGAGAAGATGCTGGTGGCCACCAGGCCGGGCGCGACCAGCGGGAAGAGGACCCGCCGGAAGATCTGGGCCCGGCTCGCCCCGTCGATGGCCGCCGCCTCCTCCAGTTCCTTCGGCACCGCGGCGACGAAACCACGCAGCATCCAGACCGCGAACGGCAGCGAGAAGCCCAGGTACGTGAGGATCAGGCTGGGCAGGGTGTTGTAGAGCCCCAACCGCTGGATCATCAGGAACAGCGGGATGACCAGCGCCTCCAGTGGGATCATCTGCACCACCAGCAGCATGATCAGGAAGCTGGTCCGCAGCTTGAAGCGGAACCGCGCCACCGCCGTCGCGGCCAGCAGGGCCACCAGCCCACTGAGCACCACTGTGGATACGGCGACCAGCGCGCTGTTGAGGAAGAAGTCGAGGAAGCTCACCCCGGGGATCAGGTTGCCGGTCAGGATCTCCCGGTAGTGCTCCAGCGTCGGGTGGGTCGGCACCGGCTGCGGAGTGGACGAGAAGATCTCCCTGCTCGGCTTCAACGAGGTGGAGATCATCCAGTAGACCGGGAACGCCGCGAAGAGCGCGACCAGCAGCCCGGCGCCGTTGAGGGCGACCTTCTTCACGACTCGTCCTCCTGCCTGAGCACCATCCGTACGTAGAAGCCGGTGACCACCAGCAGGATCAGCGTGAGGATCACCGCGATGGCCGCGCCGAGTCCGTACTTCGGCGGCGGGGAGAAGGCTTCGGCGTACGAGTAGATGGCGAGCATGAACGTCGGCCGGTCCTGGGTGCCGCCGGCCAGCACGAACTGCTGGGTGAAGACCTTGAAGTCCCAGATGGTGGAGAGCACGATCAGGATCCCGAAGACCGGCCGCAGCAGCGGAAACGTGATCTTCCAGAAGACCCGCCACGGGCTGGCGCCGTCCACCCGGGCAGCCTCGTGCAGCTCGCTCGGCACGCTCTTGAGACCAGCGAGCACGCTCACCGCGATGAACGGGAACGAGTGCCAGACCACCACCAGGGTGAGGATGGCGAAGAAGAGCAGCGGCGAGTTGAACCAGCCGTAGCCGGTCCAGTCGCTACGACCGAACAGACCGTTGGAGAGCCCGTCAGGCAGGGCGTTGAACAGCCACGTGACGAGGCCGCTCGTGTCGTCGAAAATCCACTTCCAGACGATGGTGCCGGTCAGCGCCGGGGTGGCCCAGGCGAGCATCACGCAACTGGCCACGAAGGTCGCCATCTTGCGGCCGAGCCGGTTGAGCAGGAGCCCGACCAGGGTGCCGAGGACCATGGTGAGCAGCACGTTGGCCGCGGCGAACAGCACCGTGTTGCGCAGCACCGTCAGGAAGAACGGATCGGAGAGGATGTCGGCGTAGTTGCCCAGCCCCACCCACGGCCACTCCCGGTCGCCCCGCAGTTGCCGGACGGTGTTCAGCCGGTAGAAGGACATCACCACCACCTGGCCGAGCGGCCAGAGCAGCAGCACCCCGATGATCACCAGTGCGGGCAGGAGTAGCAGGTAGGGCAGGCGGTCAACCCGGCGACGCCGCCGCGCGGGGGTCTCCCGCGCGGCGGCCGTCTCCGGCACCTCGGTCAGCGTGGTCACTTGGCGTTGAGGATGCTTTCCATCTCACCGGCCGCGTCGGCGGTAGCCTTCTCGACCGTCTTCTGACCCTTCATGACCGAGCTGTTCATCGCCTGGGTCACCGTCTTGGTCCGGCTGACCTCCACCCACTTCGGGGTGAGCGGCGTGAGCTTGGTGTTCTGCATGGTGGTGGCGAACGCCGCCATCACCTTGTCGTTGGCGTACGCGTCACCGGCCACCAGGTCCTGGTAGACCGGGAAGAAGCCGAGGCTGCTCGCGAAGCTCTGCGAGTTCTTCTTGTTGAGCAGCACGGTCAGGTAGTCCCAGGCCAGGTCCTGGCGCTCGCTGTCCTTCCAGATCGCCACGTCCGAGCCGCCGGCGAAACCGGGTGCCGCCTTGCCGTCCGGGCCGGGGATCGGGAACGTACCCCAGACCTTCTCGATCTCGGGGTTGTCCTTCTTGATGGCGCCCTGCTGCCAGCTGCCGGCGAAGGCCATCGCCGCCTTGCCGGTGGCGAACTGGGTCCGCGCGTCGATCTCGTTCCAACCGGCCGCGGCCGGCGGGGCCACCTTGTGCACGGTCACCAGGTCCGTCCAGAACTTGACGGCCCGCTGCGCCTCCGGTGTGGTGTAGCCGGACTTCCAGGTGCCGCCCTGGTTGTTGGCGATCTCGCCGCCGGCGCCCCACAGGAAGGAGTAGAAGGGCAGTTCCGAGTTGCCTGGCAGGGCGATGCCGTAGGTGCCCTTCTTCTTCGCCTGCACGGTCTTCGCCACCGTGACCAGGTCGTCCCAGGTCTTCGGGGGCTGCACTCCGGCCTCGGCGAACCAGTCGGTGCGGTAGTAGATCGCGCGCACGCCCGCGTACCAGGGCACGCCGTACTGCTTGCCGTCGAGCTGCGCGTTGCGCACCAGGTCGGGCAGCAGGTCCTTGCCGTCGGCCCAGCCGCCCATCCGACCACTCACGTCGGCGAGCGCCTCCTGGGCCGCCCAGCCCTGGGTCTCGGTGTTGCCCAGCTCGGTGATGTCCGGTCCCTCGCCACCGGCGAGCGCGGCCTGGAACTTCTTGGGCGCCTCGAGCCAGGGAATGTACTGCACCACCACGTCGGTGTCAGGGTGCTTCTGGCGGAACTCGGCCTCGACCCCGTCGAGGAAGGTGTTCTGCGCGTCGCCGCCCTCGCCCATCATCCAGACCGTGAGCTTGCTGTCGTCGGCCGCCTTGTCGCCGGAACCCCCACAGCCGGTCAGCACCATCGCGGCCGAGGCCACCATGACGGTGACCGGGGTCAACCGCTTCCACCTGTTCACGCCACTGCTCCCCTCGCGCCGCCTGGAACTAACCTTCTCCGCCGCACCCTAGTACGGAGAATTCCTTTACGACAGTGGGCGGGACTGGCCGAAGCGTCGCGACCGTACCGCAGAGGCCCGACGAACGGCACTGCGGCATCGGGTCGAAGTCGGGCGTACCAACACGAAAGAGCGCCCGGCCAGTGGCCGGGCGCTCTTTCCAGTGTTGCCGTCTTGCCGGTGGTGCTGTCCGACCAGGTGATGCCGGGTCGTTATCGGGTGACGCTGCGGCGGCGACCAACGCCGGCCACCAGCGCGACCGCGATCGCGGCCACCACGACCTGCACCAGCAGCTCGCCCCAGTCGACACCGTTCGTCTCGGTCGCGATGCCGATGGCCCGCGCCAGCACAGTGCCCAGCAGAGCCGCACCCACACCGATCAACAGGTGCAGCCAGATCGGCATGTTCTGCCGACCCGGAACAACCAGGCGGCCCAGCGCGCCGACGATGAGACCAACAACGATCGCAGTGATGATGCCCCACACGGTGAGCTCCACGGCCACCCTCCTTCAAAGAATGTCTGACACACAACGTGTGCTTCCTGTCGTGACCACCAATTGCCCGACCGTCCGAAAATCCAAACCGACTCCACCCACCAAACGATCACGATTTGGCAGACACGAACACGTTCCGCCGACCGCCGACCGCCGGACGCACGCAGTCCTGCCGAGGTCCCCGACCTGGCCGGCGGTCCCCCACCTGGCCGGCGGTCCCCGGCCTGGCCGGCGGTCCCCGGCCTGGCCGGCGGTCCCCGGCCCGCCGGTACCGCTGGGCGCATGATCAACACGAGATCATTGAAACTGCGGTATCGGAGGCCCTGGGACACCCCGACATCCCTGAACCCGAGTCGATCACGGCGGCTCGACCGGCCGAGCCGGCGAACCAGACCTACGGCCGGCCACGATCCGAAGAGCCAGCCACCCTCCGAAGAGGAGGAACGCCGATGGGCGCCCGACCTGCCGGTCGGGCGCCCATCGAAGATCTAGCAGTGGTACGGGGTGATGCTCGGTGTTACCGGGTCACGCGGCGGCGGCCACCCACACCGGCCACCAGCGCGACCGCGATCGCGGCCACCACGACCTGCACCAGCAGCTCGCCCCAGTCGACACCGTTCGTCTCGGTCGCGATGCCGATGGCCCGCGCCAGCACAGTGCCCAGCAGAGCCGCACCCACACCGATCAACAGGTGCAGCCAGATCGGCATGTTCTGCCGACCCGGAACAACCAGGCGGCCCAGCGCGCCGACGATGAGACCAACAACGATCGCAGTGATGATGCCCCACACGGTGAGCTCCACGGCCACCCTCCTTCAAAGAATGTCTGACACACAACGTGTGCTTCCTGTCGTGACCACCAATTGCCCGACCTCCCGAAAATCCAAACCGACTCACCTCAGATAGCAACGCCAGACGTCGATGCCCAGAGCTGCGTCGGTTGCGCGTGGGAGCGCATCCACACAGGTGGGTGCCCATCTGCTCGACCCCGGCACCCGAGACAGCCCAAGGAAAAATTCTTGCCGCCCGGTGCCCGGTGCCGGTACCCCGTGGCCGGTAGCCCGCGCCGGCGCCGGTGCCCGTGCCCGGTGGCCGATGCCCGGTGCCCGATGCCCGATGCCCGGTGGCGGGTGGCGGGTGGCGGGTGGCCGGTGGCCGGTGGCCGGTGCCCGGTGGCCGATGCCCGGTGCCCGGTGGCCGGTGGCGGGTGGCCGGTGGCCGGTGGCCGGTGGCCGGTGGCCGGTGGCCGGTGCCCGGTGGCCGATGCCCGGTGGCCGGTACGCCGTGGCGGGTGCGCCGTCGCTGGTACGCGGGGCGGGTGGCCGATGGCCGATGCCCGATGGCCGGTAGCGCCCACCCAGCAACCAGCACGAGTCAACAGACCAAGCGAAGCGGTCGAGGTGAAGCGGACCCAGGTGAACCGGCCGAGACGAGCAGCCCCAGGCGAAGAGATCGACTCGCGTTTCGGGAAGTCGGGGTATCGCCGACCCTTTGACACCCCGGCTTCCCGGAAGCCGAGTGGATCTCGCTGAGCTGAGCCAGCGCGGCGTTGCAGGCAAGCGCCGCCGGAACATATCTGCCGGCAGCGGCACCCCTGAGAGCGTGCACATCTCGACCACGACCGCATACAGAGCCCGACCTCGAGTTCCAGCCGCTCACCCTCGGCCCGCTCGACGCTTCTTGATCGACTCGGGTTGCAGGAAGGCGGGGTGTCGAGCCGTCCCGGATACCGCGATATTCATGAAGTCGAGTGGATCATGCCTGGGCAGGCAGCCTGGTAGAGGCTGTCTGGGCCCTCAGGAGCGCAGGCGCCGAGTCGGAGCGCAGGCGCCGAGTCGGAGCGCAGGCACCGAGTCGATGGGTGATTTGCCCGGTCCCGGGGGTCCGGTGGACTGTGGAGGTCGGTTACGCCGGGGCGCTTCGCGCGAGGCCACGCCACCCGAGAGCACCCATGACGCAACACCCCCGGCGGGACCACCCCACGACGCAAGAGCACCGCACGACGCAAGAGCACCCCACGACGCAAGAGCACCCCACGACGCAGAGCGTCCCACCACGCAAGAGCACCCCACCACGCAAGCAGAGCGCCGGCGGACCCGCCCCCGGAGCTGCTACTTCTTCCCGGCCGCCTTGCCGTCGCCCGAGTCGGAGGAGAGCGCGGCGATGAAGGCTTCCTGCGGGACCTCGACCCGGCCCACCATCTTCATCCGCTTCTTGCCTTCCTTCTGCTTCTCCAGCAGCTTGCGCTTACGGCTGATGTCGCCGCCGTAGCACTTGGCGAGCACGTCCTTGCGGATCGCCCGAATGGTCTCCCGGGCGATGACCCGGCTGCCGATGGCCGCCTGGATCGGCACCTCGAACTGCTGGCGCGGGATCAGGGTACGGAGCTTGGCGGCGATGGTGACGCCGTAGTTGTACGCCTTGTCCTTGTGCACGATGGCGCTGAACGCGTCCACCGGCTCGCCGTGCAGCAGGATGTCCACCTTCACCAGGTCGGACGCCTGCTCGCCGGAGGGCTCGTAGTCGAGCGAGGCGTAGCCCTTGGTACGGCTCTTCAACTGGTCGAAGAAGTCGTAGATGATCTCTGCGAGGGGCAGCGTGTAGCGCAACTCCACCCGGTCGGCGGAGAGGTAGTCCATGCCCAGCAGTGTGCCGCGCCGGCCCTGGCAGAGCTCCATCACCGCGCCCACGTAGTCGTTGGGCGTCAACACGGTGGCTCGGACGACCGGCTCGTACACCTCGGCGATCTTGCCGGTGGGGTACTCGCTCGGGTTGGTCACGACGATCTCCTCGCCGTCGTCCGTGATCGCCCGGTAGACGACGTTCGGCGCGGTGGAGATCAGGTCGAGGTTGTACTCGCGTTCCAGCCGCTCCCGGATGATCTCCAGGTGGAGCAGGCCGAGGAAGCCGCAACGGAAGCCGAAGCCGAGCGCGCCGGAGGTCTCCGGCTCGTAGTCCAGGGCGGCGTCGTTGAGCTTGAGCTTGTCCAGAGCCTCACGCAGGTTGGGGTAGTCGGACCCGTCGATCGGGTAGAGGCCGGAGTAGACCATCGGCTTCGGGTCCTTGTAGCCACCCAGCGCCTCGGCCGCCGGCCGGCTGTTGATGGTGACCGTGTCGCCGACCCGGGACTGCCGGACGTCCTTCACACCGGTGATGAGGTAGCCGACCTCGCCGACGCCGAGCGCCTCGGCCTTGACCATCTCGGGCGAGATGACGCCGATCTCCAGCAGCTCGTGCACGGCGCCGGTGGACATCATCTTGATCCGGTCCCGGGCGCTGATCCGCCCGTCGATGACCCGGACGTACGTGACGACGCCGCGGTAGACGTCGTACACCGAATCGAAGATCATCGCCCGGGCGGGCGCCGCCGCGTCGCCGACCGGCGGGATGAACTGCCGGACGATCTCGTCGAGCAGGTACGGCACGCCCTCGCCGGTCTTGCCGGAAACGCGGATGCAGTCGGCGGGGTCGCCACCGATGAGATGGGCCAGCTCCTCGGCGTACTTCTCCGGCTGGGCGGCCGGCAGGTCGATCTTGTTGAGCACCGGGATGATGCGCAGGTCGTTTTCCAGGGCCAGGTAGAGGTTGGCCAGGGTCTGCGCCTCGATGCCCTGCGCGGCGTCGACCAGGAGCACGGCGCCCTCGCAGGCGGCCAGCGACCGGGACACCTCGTACGTGAAGTCGACGTGCCCCGGGGTGTCGATCATGTTGAGCACCGCGTGCTCGCCGGCCCGCTCGCCCTCGCGGATGGTCCACGGCATGCGAACGGCCTGGCTCTTGATCGTGATGCCGCGCTCGCGCTCGATGTCCATCCGGTCCAGGTACTGGGCGCGCATCTGCCGGGGGTCGACCACACCGGTGAGCTGCAACATCCGGTCGGCCAGGGTCGACTTCCCGTGGTCGATGTGGGCGATGATGCCGAAGTTCCGGATGCGACCGGGGTCGGTGGCACCAGGGGCGTTCGCGCCGGGATCGAGCTTCGGTGGCACAGCGGTCCGTTCTGGTCGGCTGACGTGAACAGGCCGGCGCGCCGCCGACCCCCTCTATGTTCCCACGCCGCCGGGGCACGCCCGCTGCGCGGGCGATGGATCGGCCCGAGGACCCCTCACTCCATCGGCGGTTCGACGAAGAGTGCGGCCAACCGGGGCAGCCGTCGGCGGGCCTCCTCCTCGTCGTCGAAGTCCCAGAAGTCGTTGAGGTCCGGCGTACGCACCGGGTCGCGGTCCGCCGGCAACTCGGTCGCGGTGGCCTTGCGGTACGCGTCCCAGGGCACCGACAGCATCTGCTCGGCGGAGAACTCCTCGCCGCTGAGCGAGGCCGCCCGCACCTGGGGCAACTCGGCCAGCGAGTCCGGTTCGGCGACCGCCCGGGCGAAGACCGCCCGACCCTGGGTCATCAGCCAGCCCCGGAAGTGCTCGAAGCCGTCGGCCGAAGCGCCGCCGTTGATCAGGTACGCCGCACCCCACAGATCCGCCTTGTGCGAGGCGGCCAGCACCCTCGTCTGGTGCCGGGCGTACCCGATGATGTCCTCCGGGTCGCGTTCGGCGAGCAGCGCGACCGCCCGCGCGGCGACCGGCCCGGGCTCTCCCCCACCGCCCGCTCGAGCCTGGTCGATCAGCTGCCAGAAGTCCTCGGTCCTCATGGCTTGGCAGTCTGGCAGTGTCGCCGCGCGCCGCGCACGTACCCCGGGGCAGCATTGTGTGGTGTCTCCTCCCCCGCTGCCGCCGGTGCCCTACCACGCGAGTGCGCTGCGCCCGTCGTGGCCGACGCTGCCGGCGGCGCTGCGGGCCGCGGTCGCCGACCGCCTGGGCGCGCCGGTGGTCACCGCCCGGGTCGCGGGCGCGGGCTTCACCCGCGGCTTCGCCGCAGTGCTCCACACCGCCGACGGTGGCAGGGCCTTCGTCAAGGCGGCACCCGCCGCCGAGCAACCGCATCTGGTCGACTGGTACGCCCGGGAGGCCGCGATCCTGGATCGGCTGCCGGCCGACCTGCCGGCGCCCCGCCCCCGGTGGACCCTGTCCGAAGCTGGCTGGTTCGTGCTCTGCACCGACGCCGTCGACGGCCACACCCCGCGTCTGCCCTGGGTGCCCGCCGAGTTGGACGCCACCCTCGCCGGGTACGCGCAGGTCGCCGCCGCCCTGGCCGACCCCCCGGTCGAGCTGACCGCGCTCGGCCTGCCGCAGCTGTCGGACCTGGCCCGCTCGGACATCCTCTGGTGGGAGGAGGTCGCCGCCGGGCGCGAGCCGGCCCCACCACTGCCCGCTCCGGCGCGGGGCCGCCTGGCCGAGCTGGTGGCGCTGGAGTCCCGCCTCCCCCGGTACGCCGCCGGGGCGACCAGCCTGATCCACGGCGACCTGCGGGTCGACAACGTGCTGATCGACGCGCACGGCCGAGCCTGGTTCTGCGACTGGACCTGGGTCTGCTCCGGGCCGGCCTGGTTCGACCTGGCCGGCCTGCTGCTCACCGCGTACACCAGCGGGCTGGACGCGGACCGGCTCTTCGCCACGCACCCGGCGACCGCCGGCGCGCCCCCGGACGCGCTGGACGCGACCCTTGCCGCGTTGGCCGGCTACTACCTCACCGGCGCTGCGGCCGCACCGGCGACGGCCTCGCCGCACCTGCCCGCCCACCAGCGGTGGAGCGGCGAGCAGTCACTCGACTGGCTGGCCCGCCGCCAGGGCTGGCGGTGAGCCGGCCGGCCTGGCGGCGGGCTGGCCGGCCTGGCGGCGGGCTGGCCGGCCTGGCGGCGGGCTGGCCTGGGGGCGACGCGGGCTGGGGGTGAGCCGCCGTGATGGTCGGGGGCGTAATCTGGTGGTCGACGGGCCGGGTCCGTCCGCGCGAAGGCCGAGCCGTTTTGGCTCGTCCCGGGCGACCTGGTAACCTGGCTCTTCGCGCAGCGGTGACGCATGTTCGTCATCCAGCGCACAAGCTGACCAACCCGAGCTATCAAGACGAGGCTGTCGCGTGGCGAACATCAAGTCCCAGATCAAGCGCAACCGGCAGAACGAGAAGGCCCGGCTGCGCAACAAGTCGGTCAAGTCGTCGCTGAAGACCGCCGTCCGGAAGTTCAACGAGGCTGCCGAGGCCGGTGACGTCGAGAAGGCCACCGCGCTGATGCTGGACGCCTCTCGCAAGCTGGACAAGGCCGTCAGCAAGGGCGTGATCCACTCCAACCAGGCCGCGAACCGCAAGTCCGCGATCGCGAAGCGCGTGGGTGCGCTCTCCGCCTGACGACTCAACCGTCAGACCGATTCGGAAAGCCCCGGGCCCAGGCCCGGGGCTTCCGCGTGTCCGCAGGCAGGTGTCGTGCCCGCAGACCAGACGGCTCAATCTCACGGGCCGGCGCTCGATCCGCCGGGCGGCGCTGAGTCGGACGGGCTGACGCTCAACCCGCCGGGTCAGTGGTCGATCTGCTGAATCGCGCTGAGTCGGACGGGCCGGCGCTCGATCCGACCGACCAGCGCTCGATCCGGCGGGTCGCGCTCAGTCTGACGGGTCGGGGCGGCGGGCGGGCGGCACCGAATCCGCGGTGATCACCACGCCGGTGACGCTGTGCGAGATCCACTCCACCTGGGCTCGGCCGACCGCCGGCTCCATCTGCCGGCGGAAACGGTCCCGTTCCTGCTCGGGCACCAGCGCGGCGGAGCGGACCACGATCGCGGCCACCATGTCGTTGAGCTTGACCATGGCCGCCACCACGACGGGCAGCACCAGCACCGCCCACCAGGTGACCAGCTCGGCGAGGGCGAGCAGCACCGCCAGAGCGATGGTGCCCTCGAAGAAGAGGAAGCACAGCACGCCGCCGGGGTTGACGAACCGCAGGCCGAGGAGCCGGGCGTAGAGCGGCCGGTAACGCTCCTCGTCCACGGGGATGGTGGCCCAGGCCGGGCGGTTCGCCCCCGTCACCTGGCGCTGCCCTGCCGGGCCGCGGCGACGGAGAAGACCGCCCGCTCCAGGGCGTACGCCCGGTCGTCGGAGCCGCCCTTGACGGCCGCGTTGCACTCGGCGGCGACCTGCATGGCCCGGACCAGGCCCTCCGGCGTCCAACCACGCCCCTGCCGCTGCGCCCGCTCGATCTTCCACGCGGGCATCCCGAGGCTGCTGGCGAGCTGGTACGGGTTGCCCCGCCCAGCCGAGGCCACCCGGGCAACCGTGCGCACCCCGTCGGCCAGGGCGTCGGCGATGGGCACCGGGTCGACTCCGACGTGCAGGGCCCAGCGCAGTGCCTCCAGCGCCGCCGGCACGTCACCGACCATGGTGGCGTCCGCAACGGTGAAGCCGGTCACCTCGACCCTGCCGCGGTAGTAACGGGAGACCGTGTCGGCGCTGATCCGCCCGTCCGTGTCGGCGATCAGTTGGGAACAGGCGGCGGCCAGCTCGCGCAGGTCGTTGCCGACCGCCGCGATGAGCGCCTCGGCGGCGTCGTCGGTGCACTTTCCGCCAGCTCGGCGGATCTCGTCGCGGACGAAGGCCACCCTGTCGCGGTGCCCCTTCGGCCCTTTCGGCAGCTGGGCCACCGGCACGACAGTCGCACCGGCTGCGCGCAGCCCGTCGGCGAACGCCTTGCCCTTGGCGCCGCCCAGGTGCAGCACCAGCAGTTGGACGTCGGGGTCGGGGTTCTTCGCGTACGCGAGCAGTGCGGCGACCAGATCCTTGCGGGCGTCCTGACCGGAGCGCAGGATCAGCAGCCGCCGCCCACCGAACAGCGACGGGCTGAGCATCTCGGCGATCTCGCCAACGGTGAGTGCGCTGGCCTGGTATTCGCGGACGTCCGCCTCGGGGTCCACACCGCGAACCTTCGCGACAGCTTCGGTGACCGCGCGCGTGGCGAGCAGCTCCTCGTCACCGAGGACGAGCAGAATGGGGGCGAGGCTGGCGGGGGTCACGCCGCCCATATTCGCACGGCCCGGCTCGGGATCGTGCCTGCTCATTCGCTGCTTGATCGGCGCAGCCCGCACACAGCGCAAATCCAGACATACAGCTCAATTATTCGTTTAATCCGCAAGTCGCCCGCACTTCTTGATCCACGCCACCGCGTTCGCGATCTTCCGCCGGCGCCGATCTTGCAGTTTCGGTCGTCGACATGCCCGGAATGAACCCTATGCCGCAACAGAAGATGCAAGATCGCGGAGAAGATGCGGCTCGACTTCGTCGAGCATGGAGTTGTGGTGCCTGTTTTGGTGCTGTGCGGGCGACTCCGGACTGTCCGCCCGGGGGGTCAGGGCTGGCGGCCTGCGGGCACACCACGCCGGGCTACCGCCAGACCGTCACCCGTTCGGACCGCCGCCACGTCGCCGTCCGTGTCGGTACGCAGCACCCGCACGCCGCCCCTGCCCAGTTGGGCGAGCAGCCCCGGACTCGGGTGTCCGTAGGTGTTGCCCGTGCCCACCGGCACGAGCGCCACCGTCGGCCGCACCGCGTCGAGGAACCCCGGATCCTGGTACGCCGACCCGTGGTGCGCGACCTTCAACACGTCAGCCCGTAACTGGCCGGGTGCCGCCCGCGCCACCATCGCGTGCTGCTCCTCGGTCTCCGCGTCGCCGGCCAGCAGGATCCGTACCCCGGCCACCGTGGCACGCAGCACCAGCGAGTTGTTGTTCGGGTCGGACCTGGTCCCGGCCAGCGGGTACGGCGGGCCGAGCACCAGCAGGTCGACCCCGCCCACGGGATGACGGGCGCCGGCCGCTGTGGTCAGCAGCGCGGCCCGCCCGCCGGTGGCCGCCGCCCGAACCAGGTCCCGACCGCTCTCCGGGTCGGTGGACGACGGCGTCAGCACGGCACCCACCCGCCGCCCCCGGAACACCCCGGCCACGCCGCCCACGTGGTCAGCGTGGAAGTGGCTGATCACCAGCAGGGGCACCTCCCGTACGCCGAGCCGACGCAGGCAAGCGTCCACCGCACCCGGTTCCGGCCCGGCGTCCACCACCACGGCCCGGCCGGGGTCGACCGGAAGCACCAGCGCGTCGCCCTGCCCCACCGCGCAGGCCACCACCACCCACCCGGCGGGCGGCCAGCCGGCGGCCACCAGCCGAACCGGCAGGGCACCCAGCACGGCGGCAACCCCCACCACCGCCACCAGCCGGCGTACGAGTGGCCGGCGAACCGCGAGCAGCAACGCGACGGTCAGCCCGGTCAGCAGCAGGGCACCGGGAACCCCGCCCGGCCACGGCAGAGTGCCACCCGGCAGTCGAGCACCCTGGCGGGCGATGACCACCAGCCACCAGGCCGGCCAACTCGCCAGCCACGCGACGAACTCGGCACCGCCCGGCCAGATCGGCGACACCATGGCCGCCAGCACGCCCAGCACTGTCGCTGGCGCGATGGCCGGCACCGCCAGCAGGTTCGCCGGCACCGCCACCAGGCTCACAGTGCCGGAGATCCCGGCGACGACCGGACCGCAGGCGAGCTGGGCAGCCGCCGGCACGGCCAATGCCTCGGCCAGCCCAGGCGGGACTCCTCGCCGACGCAACCCGTCCCGCCAGCGCGGCGCGAGCAGCAACAGGCCACCGGTGGCCAGCACGGAGAGGGCGAACCCGGGGTCCCCGGCCAACTCGGGGTCGACGAGCACCAGCACTGTCACGGCGGCGGCCAGCGCGGGCAGCGCCGCCCGAGGTCGACCGGCGGCGAGCGCGGCCAGCCCGATCGCTCCCATCGTGGCGGCCCGTACGACGCTCGGCGACGGGCGGACCAGAATGACGAACCCCACGAGCGCCACCCCACACAGCGCGGCGGCGAGCCACGGACCGGCACGCGACCACCGGGCCAGCAACAACACAGCACCCACCACGATCGCGACGTTGGAGCCGGAGACCGCGTTGAGATGTGTCATCCCGGTGGCCTGGAAGTCCGCCTCGACGGCGGGTGGCAGCCGGCTGGTGTCGCCCACCACCAGACCGGGCAGCAGCCCGCCGGGGTCGTCGGGCAGCGGCGCGCAGGCCCGTTGCAGGCCGGTACGCAGCGTCCCGGCGGCGCGCTGCGCCCAGGACGGCGCGCCGTGCCGCTGCGGTGGATCGTTGGTGCTGAGCACCGCCGCGGTGAGGTCGCCGCCTCGCGGGACGCCGAGCCGGCCGTCGACGGTGAGGCGCTGCCCGGGCAACAGGCCCCGCCAGGCCGGGTCGGTCGCCAGGACGAGTAGCCGCACCGACGCGTGGATCCGTCGACCATCCGGGCCGGTGAGCCGGACCAGTTCGGTCGACACCAGCAGCATCCCCGGCCGCCCGGCGCTCCGGATCGGGCGCGGATCGTCCCGGACGACCAGGTCGGCGGTGATCGGAGCGCGTTGCTCGGCGAGGGCACGGATCGCCGGCGCGTCTCGAACGGCGAGCCGGGCGGCGGTGGCCGCACCACCACAGATCACACCGAGGCCGACCGCCACGGCGACCCACCCGTAGCGCCGCGCCATGGCTCGGGGACTGCCGAGGCGGCCGAGCAGGTGCACGGCACCAATTGCCGTCAGACCGGCCGCCGTACTCGCTACCAGCAGCGTGGTGCGGCTGCCGAGGTGCAGGCCGGCGAGCGCCGTGAGCCAGGCCGCCACGGCGAGCCCAGCCAGTCGCAGATCCGGCGGCTCGGACCGGGCCCGGCCAACGAGCGGCGTGCTCTGCGCCGGCCCAGCCAGCGGCGCGGGCTGAGCCCTACCGGCCGGCGAAGGGCCAGCGGCGACGGCGGACTCGCTCACACCGTCACCAGATCCTTGAGCTGTTCGTAACGGGCATCGCCGATCCCGTCGACCTGGCGTAGGTCGCCAACGGACTTGAACCCGCCGTGCTGGTCTCGGTGGGTGAGGATCCGTTGGGCGAGCACCGGCCCCACCCCGGGCAGCGCGTCGAGCTGTGCCAGCGTCGCGGTGTTGAGGTTCAGCGGCCCGGCGGCGGGTGCCGCACCGCCTGCGGCGGGCCCGGCCGCACCGCCCGGCACCGGCGGTGGCGTCACCCCGACCACTATCAGCTCGCCGTCGGTGACCTTGCGGGCGGGGTTGAGCAGCGCCACGTCGACCCCGGGCAGCGCGCCGCCGGCCGCCTGCACCGCGTCGGCGAGCCGGGACCCGGCCGGCAGGCGTACCAAACCGGGTTTTCGGACCTTGCCCGCGACCGCCACCACCACCTCGCCGGAGCTGGACACGCTGGGGTCACCCGCCGACGCGACCGGCGCGGCGTCGCTGGCCAGCGGGGCGACCGGCTCCGACTGCGGCCGCGCCTGCCAGGCCCAACCTGCCGCACCCACTACCACCACCACGGCGACCACCGCCAACGCCCGCACACCGCGCCGCCCAGGGTCGAACGCCCCGGGGCCGGGCAGCCGCGACTCGGACGGGACCGCAAGGCCGTCCGATGTCGGCTCCGAGACCAGCCCGGCGGGCTGGGGGGACAGCACGTCCACGGGCTGCAAGCCGACCAGGGACGACGGGGGTACGCCAGTGAGCGGCGCCTCCGGCCGGCGCGGCGGCGCGACAGCCGCCTCCGTCAGCCGGCGCAGGCGCTGGCGTACCTCTGTCTCCTCGTCGTGCGACACAGCGCGACGCTATGGCGGCGGCCGGGACGGTGGAGAGTGACGGCGTCATCCTGTGGACAACCATCGCCACTGTGGACAACGCCCTGATCATGCTCCGATCTGCTATGCGAGGGCCGAATTACGGCGCGCGGCCTGGGCGGCCGGTCTGGTCGCGGACGCCCGCAGCGAGCGGATTACCCTCGGCGGTATGTCCGACTCCCGCCTGCTGCGCATCGGCACCCGCAACTCTCCGATGGCGCTCGCCCAGGTCGAGCGGGTCCGCGCGATGCTCGCCGACCGGCACCCCGACGTCACAGTGGACGTGCTGTCGATGTCGACAAGCGGCGATCGGTGGCACGGTGACCTTGCCGCCCTGGGCGGCAAGGGAGCGTTCACCAAGGAGGTGGACGCGGCCCTGCTCGCCGGGGATGTGGACCTGGTGGTGCACTGCGTCAAGGACGTCCCCGGAGACCGCCCGGCGCCAGCCGGCACGGTGATGGCCGCCTACCTGGCCCGCGACGACGTCCGGGACTGCCTCGTGCACCCGGGCGGGCTGCGGATCGACCAACTGCCCCCCGGTACCCGGATTGGCACCTCCGCCGTCCGGCGGGTCGCCCAGCTGGCGCTGCACTGGCCGAACCTGGTGCCGGTGGCCATCCGGGGCAACGCGAACAGCAGGCTCGCCAAACTCGACGCCGGGGACAGGTACGACGCGCTGCTGCTCGCGTTCTCCGGGCTGGAGCGGATCGGACAGGCCGCCCGCATCACCCACCCGATCGACGTCGACACGATGGTCCCGGCCGTCGGCTCCGGCACCCTGGTCCTGCAATGCCGGGATGACGACACCAGCACCCGTGACCTGGCAGCCAGTCTCGGTGACCCACGGGCCTGGCGGGAGACCGTGGCGGAACGGACCATGCTGCACATCCTGCAGGGGAACTGTCACTCCCCCATCGCTGCGCTTGCCCGCACCGAACCCGACGGCCGCCTCGGCCTACGGGCGAGGGTGATCAGCCTCGACGGTAAGACAGTGCTCGATGTACACGAATGGGCGGCGGATCCGATCACCCTCGGGACCTCCGTCGCCGCCGCCCTGCTCCGACAGGGTGCCCGTGACCTCCTCGACCTGTCCACGCACGCCTGACCCGTCCGCCGATCTTGAAGGCAGGGAGGTGGCTCAGATGCGGGCTCGACTACGGCAGATTCACATCGACGGGCACACCTTCATGTGGCGCGCGGCGCTGCACAGCGTGCAGATCAACGGTTTCTACCGCCGGGCCGTCTACGTTCGCGCCTGGGGATCCGGCGGCAAGAGCAGCCAGAAGCTCGAAGCGGATCTGCTGTCGGCACCCGGGCCGTACGTTGTCGACAACGGCTACCCCACACCCGCGGACGTGCGGGAGGTCATCATCTGCGGCCTGAAGAGTGGTTGGCAGCCAGAGCAGCGGGGCGGAACGTTCGTGCTGTCCGACCGCGAGCATGGGGCCAACTTCGCGGCGTCGGGATTCCAGCTGACCAATCCCGTACGCCCGGGCGAGAGCGCGGATTCCACGACCCACGAGGCTCAGCAGCGAGGCTAACGGCCGGTGGGGCAACCGCGCCCGACCGGCCGTCGGGCCTGCTACAGGTACGGCCGGGTGATGATTTCGATCGCGTGTCCCGCCGGGTCGAAGAAGTAGAAGCCCCGCCCACCGTGCTCGGTGTTGGTCTCCCCCTCCCGCTTCAGCTGCGGGTCGGCCCAGTACGTGATGCCACGCCCCTCGACGAACGCCAGGCACCGCACGAACAGCTCGTCGTCGACGAGGAACGCGTAGTGCTGCATCTGGATGTCCACCGGCGGCTCGGCGAACTGGAGCAGCACACCCTCGTCCAGTTGGACGTTGGCGAACGGCCCCCACGATGGCGCCTCGGGTAGCTCGAACAACTCCCGGTAGAACGCGGCTGAGGCGCTCTTGTCCTTGCTGGCGATGATGGTGTGGTTGAACGTGACTGTCATCCGTGCCGTCTTCTTCCCGGTCGATCCGAAGACCCGACCGGAGGCCCACAGCGTTCACCCAGCCACGCAGATGACAAAGCCCCGCGGGCACCGACGCCCCGGATCCCGCACGAGGGACGCGCACATCGCGTCGATCTCGGCGTGGTGGCTGAAGTAGCCAGAACCTCCGGGGGGGTAGGCCCATCTGGGGCGCGCACGGAGGCTAACACAGCGGCGCGGGCAGGATCATTCACCGTTTCTGAAGATGACCGAGGCGACTTCCGCCGTGAGCGCCAACGCCCAGTCGAGTTGTCGGCACTCGCTGCGTCCTCGGCACTCCAGGCACCCGCCCGCCCGCCACGGCCGGTCGAGCGCCCGGGTCCAGTGAGCATCCAGCACCCTCTTGGCTATGAACAGTTCGGTCGCCGTGGACACCGGTTCATCGATTGGCATCTTTGGCGCCTCCGCGCGATCCGAAGTAGCCCGCCCTGAGGGCCAAAGCCTTGCGATGCGCTCCCTCAGGGCGGGCAGACCGGATACCTCGGGAGTGCTGAAGTCCAGGAGCACCCGGTCACTGTCTCACTGTATCCACTGTCTCACTGTAGTCAAGTTCTCACTATCTCCACTTTGCTGCGTTGCCGCCTTGTCTCGATCACGCCCGGGCTGGAAACATGATCTCCGCTGAAGTCCGGGAGAGCCGCTCATGCCGACGAGACCACCGCACTACCGCCGCGTTGCGGACGACATCGAGCAGAAGATCCGCTCAGGCGAATACTCGCCTGGCCAACAACTGCCGTCGGTGTCGGAGATCGGCGAGCTCTACAACGTGGCACGCTCAACGGCCTATCGAGCCGTCAAGGAACTGCACGAGCGGAACCTGATCTACGGTCAGCAGGGCCAGGGCGTCTTCGTCGCCGACAGTTAGCGTCGATCGCGGCGCGGCGTTCCGCAGACCTCAGCGGGTCTCTGGGTCGAGGCCGAGTACGGCCCGTCCGCCGTCCACCGGCAGCGTCACCCCGTTGACGAAGCTCGCCGCAGGTGACAGCAGGTACGCGACGGCCTCGGCCACCTCGTCGACCCGCCCGATGCGCCCCACCGGGTGCAGCCGGGTCAGCTCGGCGTCGATCCACTGGGCCTGGGAGGGTTCCTGCGCGGCCAAAAAGTCGGCGTGCCGCTCGGTGGCGATCGAGCCGAGCGCGACCGCGTTGGCACGGATGCCGTGCCTCCCGTACTCGACGGCCAGCGCCCGCGTCAGCCCCTCCACAGCGGCCTTCGCCGTCGCGTACGGCAAGGCACCTGACACCGGCCGGCGGGCCTGGTGCGACGAGACGTTGACGATCGCGCCGCCGGCGGCGCGGGCCAGGAACCGGCGCACGGCCACCGCAGCGCCCGCCACCGCCGGGCGTAGGTTCAGCTCGATCAGTTCCAGCACCGTGTCGGCCGAGGCGGAGTGCAGCGCGGCGTCGCGGAAGACCGCCGCGTTGTTCACCCAGCCGGACAGGGGCGCGGCCCGTTCGGCCAGCTCGGCGGCGTGCTCGGCAACCTGCTCGTCGGCGGCGTCGCCGATCACGGCGACGAGCCGGTCGGCAGCCGGGTGCCCGGTCAGCCAGTCGACCGCGTCCGCGTCGCGCTCCAGCACGACGACCGTGAGACCGGTCGCCACCAGGCGCTCCACCACGGCCCGGCCGACACCACGGCCGCCGCCGGTGACCACACAGGACGTCGCCATAGGCTCAGCCGGCCGGCCTGCGGTGAACGACCACGCTGGCCAGACCCGGGCCCGCGTGCGCGGCGACGACCGCACCCGCCTCGGAGACGTACGTGTCGTGCAGCCGGTCACCGAACCGCCCGGTCAGCGCGGCGAGCAACGCCTCGGCCCGCTGCGGCGCCGCCAGATGATGCACCCCGATGTCCACCTCGTCGTCCCCGGCCGCCTCGACGGCCAGATCCACGAGACGGGCCACTCCCCGGCTGGCGGTACGGACCTTCTCGCGCAGCACGATCGCCCCGTCCGGCATGTGCATGATCGGCTTGACGGACAGGGCGGTCCCCAGCAACGCCTCGGCGGCGTTGATCCGGCCGCCTCGGCGAAGGAACTCCAGCGTGTCGACGTAGAACCAGACGGTGGTGCGGGCGACGGCGGCGAGCGCGGCGTCGCGTACCCCGGTCAGGTCGGCGCCCGCCTGGGCGGCGGTGGCGGCCGCGATGGCCGGGAAGCCGAGCCCCATGCCCGTGGAGCGACTGTCCACGACCTCGACGCGGCCGTCGAAGTCGGCGGCGGCGAGCCGGGCCGCCTCCACCGTGCCGGACAGTGCGGCGGAGATGTGCACCGAGACGACGCCGTCGGCGCCGTCGTCGAGCAGTCGGCGGTACGTGCGGGCGAACTGCTCGGGTGCCGGCCGGGACGTGGTCGCGGTGACCCGCCGGGCGCTCAGCGCCAGGGTGGCGTCGGCCGGCTGGGTCTCCACCCCCTCCAGCCCCTCCGCGCCGTTGAGCACGACGGTCAACGGAACGACGGTCAGCCGGTGCGCCTGCACCAGCTCGGGCGGAAGGTAGGCGGTGGAGTCGATGACAACCGCGACGGGCATGCCCGGCACGCTAGCCGATCGAGAGGTCGAACGACGAGGCGGAAGCGTTCAGATCGCGTCAACGACGACCGGGGCGGTGACCAGGCCGACGTTGTGCGCCCGCAGCTGCCACCCCCGGACGTCCTGCGGACGCCCGACAGCCGGCGCGCGGTCGTCGTGCCGCAGCTCGCTCCAGTGGCAGTTGGCCAGCGAACCGATGGTGCGCAGCACGTTGGTGTCCCAACCGAGCAGGTGACCGATGCCCTGCCGGGAGCCACCACCGTGGGTGGCGATCACCACGGTGCCGCCCGGTGCCGAGTCGGCCGCCTCCCGCAACGCGGCGCCGACCCGCTCGCCGAGGTCGTGCAGAGGCTCCAGATCCGCGCCCGGATCGGGGTCGCCGGCCCGCCAGCGCGCGTACTCCTCGGGAAAGCGCTCGGCGACCTCGGTGAGGTGCAGACCCTGCCACTGACCGAAGTGCCGCTCACGCAGCCGGGCGTCAGAGCGCACCGGAAGCCCCGTCAGCGCGGCGAGCGCGCCAGCGGTCTCCGCGGCGCGGCTCAGGTCGCTCGACACGATCGCGTCGGGCCGCAGCGCCGCGAGCAGCGGGGCGGCGGCGCGGGCCTGGTCGCGGCCCAGCTCATTCAGGGGTACGTCGGTCTGCCCCTGCACGCGGTTGGCGGCGTTCCAGTCGGTGTTGCCGTGCCGCCAGACGATCAGCCGGGTCATTCTGCTGCGGCGGACCCGCTGGCGTCGGCCTCGACCAGGTCGCGGTCGACGAACGGGATGGTGGGGCAGTCCTTCCAGAGCCGGTCGAGCGCGTAGAACTCGCGCTCCTCGGTGTGCTGGACGTGCACCACGATGTCCACGTAGTCGAGCAGCACCCAACGGCCGCCACGCTCGCCCTCGCGCCGCACCGGCTTCGCCTTCTCCGGCAGCTCCAGCAGACTCGCCTCGATCGCGTCGACGATGGCCAGCACCTGACGCTCGTTGGGGGCGGCAGCGAGCACGAACGCGTCGGTGATGGCGAGCTGGTCGCCGACGTCGATGATCGTGATGTCCTGCGCCTTCTTGTCGGCAGCGGCCTGGGCAGCCGCGATAGCCAGCTCGTGAGCGCGTTCGGAAACTGTCACCGTTCTCCTTAGATCAAGCGTGCGATCCTCCAAGCGTCTCATACCCGGCGACGCCCCGACCGGTCAGTTCTGGTCGGTTAAGCGCACAGACCGGGCCATACCAGGCGTGATCAGCCCTGATAGAGGCGCCGCTTGGCGATGTACTGCACCACACCGTCGGGCACCAGATACCAGACCGGCTCACCCCGGGCGACCCGAGCGCGGCAGTCGGTCGACGAGATGGACATCGCTGGCACCTGGATCAGGCTGACGGTGTCCGCCGGAAGGTGCTTGTCGGTCAACTGGAAGCCGGGCCGGGTCACCCCGATGAAGTGGGCCAGCTCGAAGATCTCGTCCAGGTCCTTCCACGACAGGATGCGTTGCAGCGCGTCCGCGCCGGTGATGAAGAACAGCTGCACCTTGGGGCCGTACTCGGCCTGAAGATCACGCAGGGTGTCGACCGTGTAGGTGGGGCCACTGCGGTCGATGTCGACCCGGCTGACCTGGAAGCGGGGGTTGGAGGCGGTGGCGATGACCGTCATCAGGTACCGGTCCTCGGCTGGGCTGACCGGCTCATCAGCCTTCTGCCACGGCTGACCGGTGGGGACGAAAACCACCTCGTCCAGACCGAACCGGTCCGCCACCTCACTGGCCGCGACGAGGTGCCCGTGGTGGATCGGGTCGAAGGTGCCACCCATGATCCCGATCCGCCGGATGTCTTCCTCCACCCCGTGATCGTAGGCCGGACGTCGCGGCGCTCCGTTGCCGCCCGGTATCGGGCGCACGTCAGCCCACCGGATGGCAGCCTGCCGGGCAGACGATTCGCCCCGGCGGCGCGGCGGTCACCTCGGGCTTCACGCTGATCAACCCCGACACGCCAGGGCGATCAACTCGGCCGGCCGGTGATCGACTCGGCCCGGCGTGGTGATCAATTCGGCGTGACGTGATGATCGACTCGGCGTGACGTGGTGATCGACTCGGCATGACAGGGTGATCGACTCGGCATGACAGGGTGATCGACTCGGCTTTCTGGAAATCGGGGTGTCACGCCGGCCCGAACACCCCGACTTCATGAAAACCGAGTCGATCACCGTGCGAGAGGGCGCGAGCGGGGCGCGGAGCGGTGCGGCGGAGCACAGTCAGGCGCACCGAGCGCGGGTCACCGCACCGGCGTCCAGGGCGTCCGGAGGCGCCGCGCGGTGATCGACTCGGCTTCCTGAAAAACGCGGCGTCGCACCGGCCCGAACACCCCGACTTCATGAAAACCGAGTCGATCACCACGCGAGAGGGCGCGAGCGGGGCGCGGAGCGCGGTCGGCGAAGCAAGTCGGCAGCGAGCGTTCGCGGTACATCGGGTGCGGTTCTGGCAGACGTGGTGCGGGGTTACCACGCCGTCGGTCGCGGGGCATCCGGCGGCCGCGCGGTGATCGACTTGATGGCACCGCGCGGTGATCGACTCGGCTTTCTGGAAATCGGGGTGTCCGGTACGGCGTGACACCCCGATTTTCAGAAAACGGAGTCGATCACGCCGCAGGCGGCGCAGAGCGGGCTCAGCGCGCTCAGCACGGAGGGCGAGTCGTCGCGCGGGCGGGCCTCGCGGCGGGTCGCCGCATGGGGGCACACCACGAGGCAACCGCACGAGGTCGCCGCACCGGGGGGTCGCCGCACCCGGGGGGTCCCCGCACCCGGGGGGTCCCCGCACCCGGGGGGTCCCCGCACCGGGGGTCGCCGCACCCGGGGGGTCCCCGCACCGGGGGGTCCGCCGCACCCCGGGGGTCCCCGCACCGGGGGGTCCGCCGCACCCCGGGGGTCCCCGCACCGGGGGTCGCCGCACGGGGTCGCCGCACCGGGAGGTCGCCGCACGGGGGTCGCGGGGTGAGTCAGCATGGGCATATACTCGCGTACGAGTAATCGCTCGCGAGCAGAGGAGCGGTCGTGCAGAAGCGGCGCAAGGTCGGCAACCTGCTGGCGCTGGCCGTGCTGTCTGCCCTGGTCCAGCGGCCGATGCACCCGTACGAGATCGCCACCGCACTGCGTGCCTGGGGCAAGGACCAGGACATGGAGTTCAAGTGGGGGTCCTTCTACACGGTGATCCGCAACATGGACAAACACCGCATGATCGAAGCGGTGGAGAGCGTCCGCGAGGGTCGACGCCCGGAACGCACCGTCTACCGCATCACGGACCTGGGGCGGGCGGAGCTGGTCGACTGGGCCCGCGAGTTGGTCTCCACGCCGATGCCCGAGCATCCCCGCTTCCGAGCCGGCCTGTCCGTTCTCGCCGCCCTGCATCCCGACGAGGCCGCCGCCCTGCTGCGGCAACGGCTCGACCTGCTGGAGGACGTGATCCGCCAGGACCGGGAAGCGCTCGACGCGCACCTGCGGGAGGTTCCGCGGCTGTTCCTGGTGGAGTCGGAGTACGACCTCGCCATGCGGGACGCGGAGGCCTCCTGGCTGCGGGGGCTGCTCGCGGAGCTGACCTCGGGCAGCTACCCGGGGCTGGACACCTGGCGGGCCTTCCACGAAACCGGCGAGATGTCCGCGGAGCTGACCGAGCTGGCCGAGAGAACCACCACCCCCAAGACCAACGCCGAAAGCACCGACACCACCAGCGCCCCGAAGGCCAACGCCGAAAGCGCCGAGAAAACCAGCACCTCGAAAGCCAACGCCGAAAGCGCCGGCGCCGAAACAACCGGCGTCGACACCACCACTCCGAAAACCAGCACCCCGACAGCCAGCAGCCGGGAAGCCGACTGAAGAACGGCTCCGGCGGGGTGCGCCAACACCCCGCCGGAGCCCTTACCCCGAACCGATGCCTGGGAAGGCGCCCGGCCCGAAGCGGCAACCAGAGGATAACCGGGCTCCCTCCCAGGTCGGTCGCACGCGACCACACACCTCAGGGAGAAGAGCATGACCACGGTACGAACCGCGATCGTCATCGGCGGCGGCATTGCCGGACCGGTGACGGCACTCGCACTGCGCCGCGCCGGCATCACGGCGACCGTCCACGAGGCGTACCCCGCCACCGCCAGCGGAGTTGGCGGCATCGGCGGCACCCTCGCGCTCGCGCCCAACGGCGTGGCGGCCCTGCGTACGGTCGGCGCGGACCGGGCGGTGACGGCGACCGCCACCCCGATCACGCGCAGCGTCATGGCGGTCGGCCGACGCCGCATCGACCTGCCCACGCTGAGCGGAGTGCCACCGCTGCACGTGGTGCACCGCGCCGAGCTGCATCGGGCGCTGCACGACCAGGCGGTCGCCGAGGGGGTCGGTTTCGCGTACGGCAAGCGGCTGGTCGACGCCGAGCAGACGGAGAGCGGCGTGACCGCCCACTTCGAGGACGGGAGTACCGCCACCGCCGACGTCCTGATCGGTGCGGACGGCATCCGGTCGACCGTTCGTGGCCTGATCGACCCGGCCGCGCCCGGCCCCCGGTTCACCGGTCTGCTCGGCTTCGAGGCGGTGGCCCGGCACGAGGTGGATGCGGAGCCGGGCACTATGACGTTCGCGTTCGGGCGCCGCGGCTACTACCTCTACTGGCCGGAGCCGGACGGTGGCACCCGGTGGGGGGCCAACCTGCCGTACCAGCGGCCGATGAGCCTGGTCGAGGCCCGCACGGTGCCGTCGGCGCAGTGGCTGGCCACGCTGCGCGGCACCTACGGCGACGACGACCCGGGCCGGGAGCTGATGGCGACCAGCACCGCGGACGAACTCCAGGTGGTCGGGGCGTTGCAGATCATGCCGCCGGTGCCGCACTGGCACCGGGGTCGGATGGTGCTGGTCGGCGATGCGGCGCACGCACCGTCGAACAGCTCCGGGCAGGGCGCGTCGCTGGCCATCGAGAGCGCGGTGCAGCTCGCCCGCTGCCTGCGTGACCTACCGGACGTGGCGTCGGCGTTCGCCGCGTTCGAGGGGCTCCGTCGCACCCGGGTGGAGAAGGTCGCCGCCCGCGCGGCGCGGATCAACCACACCAAGGCGCCGGGGCCGGTCGGCCGGACGCTGATGCCGTTGCTGATGCCCCTGCTGGTGCGCACCGCGATGGACCCGGAGAAGACGATCGCCCACGAGCAGCGGTACGTCATCGACTGGGACGCGCCGGTCACGGCGGAGCCCGCACTGCGCTGAACTACGGGTGCGGGGTGGTCCTTGCCTGATCGACTGGGGGTCCGGGGAATCGGGGTGTCGAACCGTCCCGGACCCCGCGCCCAATCAGCCCTATGCGGACGCGGCGGCCACCGCCGTTCGGGCGACCAGCGCGCGGCGCAGGTCGTCGTCGGCGTCGGTCACCACCCGGCGCAGGCCGGGGGTCAGGTCGTCGCGGGCCAGCAACGCCGCGGCCGCTTCCCGGGTCGGCTGCGCCACGGCGTAGCGGGGAAACGCCAGGGCCGCGACCCGGTCGGCCGTCCAGGGGGTACGCCGGCGCGCGGCGGCCGGCATGTCCGCGAAGTACCGATCGACGTAGGCGGCGGTCAGCTCGGCCTGTTCGGGTTGCCAGAACCCCTCGGCGGTCGCCTCCAACGGCCGGCTGGACAGCTCGGTGTCCCGCACGATGATTTCCCAGGCTGCCTGCTTCGCGGCCGGGTCGGGCAGGGCGGCCCGGCAGCGGGCGGCCCGTTCCGCCCCCGTGGAGCTGTTGTCGGCGGCTGCCTCGAGGGCGATCTCCGCCTCGCCGGCGGCGCCCAGCACCACCAGCCGACGCAGCACCGCCCAGCGCAGCTCCGCGTCGACCTTCAGGCCGGTCGGCACGTCCCGGCCGGCGAGCCAGCCGACGAGCAGGTCCACGTCGGTGGTCGCGGCGATCCAGCCGCGGGCGGCGGCCAGCTGCAACGACTTCCCCGCCTGCGCACCGTCGAGCAGTCGTTGGCACGCCCCGGCGACCCGGGCCAGCGCTGTGGACCGGGCCAGTGGGTCGAGATAGCGGTCGATCAGCGACCGGCTGAGGGTCAGCACGTCCTCCGCGATGATCACTTCGGTTTCGGCCGGCAGCGCGGCGACCATCAGCTCGACGAGGCCGGTGACCGGCCGCTCCCCGTCGGTCGCCGCGTCCAGCGCCTCGCTCCAGAGCACCGCCCTCGCCAGTGGGTCGGTCAGCCCGGGAAGCACCAGCGGAACGGCGTCCGCCGACGCCGGGTCGAGGCGCACCTTGGCGAAGCTGAGATCACCGTCGTTGAGCAGGAGCAGCCGGGCCGCCGGGGCGCCGGTCAGCCCACCCAGCACCGTGCGGCCACCGTCGGCGGCGGGGTCGATGTCCACCTCGTCGCGCTCGACGGCGCCGTCCATCGAGTAGCGGCCCACGCCGATGCGGTGCGGACGCAGCACCTGGTGTGACTCGGGCGCCGTCTGCACCACGGCCACCTCGGCGTAGTGGCCGTCGGCGTCGACGGCGACCTCGGCGCGCAGGGTGTTGACCTGTGGCCGGCGTAGCCACAGCTCGGCCCAACCGGACAGGTCCCGCCCGCTGGCGGCGGAGAGGCTGGTCAGCAGGTCGTCGAGGGTGGCGTTGCCGAAGCGGTGCGCCGCGAAGTGCGCGTTCAGGCCGGCGAGGAACGCCTCGTCACCGAGCCACGCGACCAGTTGCCGGAGCACGCTGGCGCCCTTGGCGTACGAGATGCCGTCGAAGTTGAGCAGGCCCTCGTCGGTGTCGGCCACCTCCTCCGGGGCGACCGGGTGGGTGGAGGGGCGCTGGTCGGCGGCGTACCCCCATGCCTTGCGGCGCATCGCGAAGGTGGTCCACGCCTGGTCGAAGCGGGTCGCCTCGGCGGTGACCCGGGTGCCCAGGTATTCCGCGAAGGACTCGTTCAACCACAGGTCGTCCCACCAGCGCATGGTGACCAGGTCACCGAACCACATGTGTGCCATTTCGTGCGCGATGGTGGTGGCCCGCAGCTCGCGCTGGGTGTCGGTGACCGCCGAGCGGAACACGTAGTCGTCGCGGAAGGTGACGATGCCCGGGTTTTCCATCGCGCCGGCGTTGAACTCGGGCACGAACGCCTGGTCGTACTTGCCGAACGGGTAGCGCTCGGTGAAGAGCTGGTGGAACCGGTCCAGGCACTGCCGGGTGATGGTGAAGATCTCCTCGGCGTCGGCGTCCAGGTGCTCGGCGAGCGACCGGCGGCAGTAGATGCCCAGCGGCACGCCGTCGTGCTCGGCCCGCCGGACGTGGTAGGGACCGGCGATCAGCGAGAAGAAGTATGTGGCCAGCGGCGCGGTCGGGGCGAACTCCCAACGGCCGGGCGCGGGGTTTGCGGCCACCTCGGCGTTGCCGGACACCGTCCATTCCGGCGGCGCGGTCACCGAGAGGGTGAACGGGGCCTTGAGGTCGGGCTGGTCGAACGCGGCGAAGATGCGCTGCACGTTGTCGAGGAAGGACACCGCGTAGAGGTAGGACTCGCCGTCGGCCGGGTCGACGAAGCGGTGCATCCCCTCGCCCGTCCTGGAATATGCCATCTCCGCCTCGACGACCAGCGTGTTGTCCGCGAGCAGGTCGTCGAGCGGCAGCCGGTTGTCGGTGAGCAGACCGGGGTCGAGGTCGCGGTCGTTGAGGCGTACGCCGAGCAGTTTTGCGGGCTTGACCTCGGCGAAGGTCGCGGTGCCGGCGGTCGCCCGGAACCGGATCTCGACGCGGGATCGGAACAGCTCGGTGCCAGCGGTCAGGTCGAGGTCCACCTGATAGGACTCGACAGTAATCGCCGCGCCACGCGCGGTCGCCTCTACACGGGTCAGGCTCGGCATCCGCTTATCCTGCCCGATGGGGATCGGCACCCGGTCACCACACGACCCTCGGCACTGGAGGAAAGAACAATGGCGCAGCACCCCAAGGGCGACTTCGACCTCTCTCGGGCGGTCTGGCAGCGGGCCGAAGGGGACACCTCCGACAGCGCCGTAGAGGTCGCCTTCGTCGACGATCTGATCGGGATGCGCAACTCGGCCGAGCCGGACGGGCCGGTGCTGGTCTTCACGCAGGCCGAGTGGGACGCGTTCGTGGCCGGCGCGCAGGACGGCGAGTTTGACCTGGACTGATCGTGCCCGCGAGCGGGCGGTGGCCGTCGACCCGGGACCGGCGGCCCCGGGTTGGCGGTCAGTCACGGGCGGGGCCGTCGCCGTCGCCCCAGCCGAGACCGCCGGGGCCCGGGGCGTGGTGGAAGCCGGGGTGATCGGCCACGTCGACGCAGCGCTCGCCGTCCGGGCCGAGCGCACCGCAGAACAGCCGTTCGGCCCGCTGCCAGGCATCGGCCGGTGACAGGGCCGCCGCCCCGAGCGCCACCTCCGGGCGGAGCAGGTTGAGCGCCTCCGCGTACGCCACGGCAAGCTCGCGTGCCTCGACCACGCTGGGCGCGGTGAAGCCCAGGTGCACGGTGAAGAAGCGGTGTGGCCGGGTGGGCCGCCGGGGCGGCCCGATGAGTGGCCGCGCGTCGCGGCCTCGGCCCAGTGCCCCGACCGCTCGTCGCTGCCGCCAGTGCGGTGATGTGTTGTCGCGCATCCGCCCTCCCCGTGGTTGCCCCACCAGCAGCAAACCAGGTTCCGCTGCCCCTGGGAGGGGCCAGCCGGCGTGCCGTCGGCGCGGGGATTCAGCGGCCGTGACGGGGGTAGACGCAGCCGGCCGGTGGCGACCGGCCGCAACCGCGCGTGAGGAGACCCGATGGCGACCATGCCGGCCGACCGCAGCCCGGACAGCACGCTCGCGTTGCTCCGCGCCGGCTACCGGTTCATCAGCGAACGCTGCGAGCGGTACGGCAGCGACGTCTTCCAGACCCGGATCCTGCTCGCCCCGACAATCTGCCTGCGCGGCCGGCCCGCGGCGGTGCTGTTCTACGACAACGACCGCTTCCAGCGCGCGACCGCCATGCCGCTGCGGGTGCAGCGGACCCTCACCGGTCGGCGTGGCGTGCAGGGGCTGGACGGGCCGGAGCACGCCGACCGCAAGGCCATGTTCATGTCGATCATGACGCCGACCGCCATCCGGCAACTCGGCCAACTCTTCGACGACGAGTGGCAGGCGCGGATCCCCGCCTGGGAGGCCGCCGGTCCCCTGCCGCTCTACGACGAACTCGGCCGGTTGCTGACCAGGGTGGTCTGCGCCTGGGCGGGGGTGCCGCTGCCCACGTCGCAGGTCGAACGACGCGCCGTCGAGCTGCACTCGATGATCGAGGCTCCGGCGGCGGTCGGCCCCCGGCACTGGCGGGGACAGCTCGCCCGCCGTCGCACCGAACGCTGGCTCGGCGACCTCATCGAGCGGACCCGGGTCGGGCTCTTTCCGGCGCCGCCCGGCAGCGCCCTGGCCGTGATCGCCGAGCACCGGGACCGGCAGGGACGGCTGCTCCCCCGCCGGGTCGCTGCGGTGGAACTGCTCAACGTGCTACGGCCGGTGGTCGCCGTGGACCAGTACATCGCGTTCGCCGCGCTCGCCCTGCACGACCATCCGGGCTGGCGGGAACGGGTCCGCGGCGACGGCGAGGCCACCGAGAACTTCGTCCAGGAAGTACGCCGCTACTACCCGTTCTTCCCGATGGCGGCAGCCCGGGTCCGGCATTCCTTCGACTGGCAGGGCCACCACTTTCCCCGGGGGCGGCGGGTCCTGCTCGACCTGTACGGCACCAACCACCACCCGACCCTCTGGCCGGAACCGGAGCTGTTCCGGCCGGAGCGGTTCGCCGACCGACGCGTGGACCCGTTCGAGCTGATCCCGCAGGGCGGCGGTGACCACTGGGCCGGGCACCGTTGCGCGGGCGAGTGGATCACCATCGACCTGATGAAGCGGGGGGTCACCAACCTGACCAGCACCATGCGCTACGACGTGCCCGTCCAGAACCTGGCCCTGGACCTGCACCGGATGCCGGCGCTGCCGCCCCTCGGCCTGACCCTCACCAACATCCGTCGCACCGCCTGACCCTCAGCACCATCCGTCGCACCGCCTGACCTCCGCCTCGCCGGTCTTTCGGGGTGACCGGCGAGGCGGCACGCCAGCGGGTCAGGGGTGCAGCACGCTGCGGAGGCAGCCGTCCTGCTTCTTCTCGAACAGCTCGTAGCCGTGTGCGCCCTCTTCCAGGGAGATCGGGTGGGTGGCCAGGTAGCCGGGGTCGATCTCGCCGGCCGCGAGTCGGTCGAGCAGCATCGGGATGTAGCGCTGCGCGTGCATCTGCCCCATCCGCAGCACCAGGGCCTTGTTCATGGCCGCGCCGAGCGGGAACTTGTCCACCAGACCGGCGTACACCCCGACGATGCTCACCGTGCCACCCTTACGGCAGGCCATGATCGCCTGGCGTACGGAGGTCGGCCGGTCGGTCTGCAACCGAGCCGCCTGCTTCGCCCGGTCGTACGCGTAGGTCGGCCCGACGTCGTATGACTCCATGCCGACGGCCTCGATGCAGGCGTCCGGCCCACGGCCGGCGGTCAGCTCCCGCAGTGCCTCCAGCACGTCCGTCTCCGCGTAGTTGATCGTCTCGACGCCGACCCGCTCGGCCGCCGTGGCGAGCCGGTCCGGGAACCGGTCGATCATGATGATCCGCTCGGCGCCGAGGAGTTGCGCCGACCGGGCCGCCATCTGCCCGACGCCGCCGGCCCCCCAGACGGCGACCACCTCACCACCGGTGAGCCCGCAGAAGTCCGCCGCCATCCACCCGGTGGGCATCGCGTCGGAGGCGAACACCACCGAGTCGTCCGGCACCCCGTCGGGCACCCCGAACGCACCCACGTCACCGAACGGCACCCGGATGTACTCGGCGTGCGATCCCGAGTAGCCGCCGGCGGCGTGCGAGTAGCCGAGGATGCCGGCCGGTGAGTGCCCCCACAGCTTCTCGGTGAACACCGGCTGGGGGTTGGAGTTGTCGCAGAGCGAGTACTGCTCGGTGCGGCAGTACCAGCAGCCACCGCAGGCGACCACCGACCCGACCACCACGCGGTCACCGACCTTGTGCCGTCGTACGCCGGGACCGGTCTCCACCACCTCGCCCATGAACTCGTGGCCGAGGATGTCGCCCTCCCGCATCGCCGGCAGGTACCCGTTGATCAGGTGCAGGTCCGAGCCACAGACACTGCTGGCCCGGACCCGGACGATGATGTCGCCCTCGGCGCGGATGCTGGGCTCCGGCACGTCCCGCACCGCCAGCTTGCCGACGCCTTCCCAACACAGTGCCCTCACGCCCGGCCTCCCGTCATCAGCTTCTCCCGGACCTTGTCTGTCGCCTTCTCCTGCCTCGGGCTCCGGCCGGACGGGTCGTCGCGGGTGTCCATCACCTGGCCACACTCGATCAGCGACTTCACGCGCCGCAGGGCGTCCCGCAGCGCCAGATCGGGGTCATCTCCACCGATCAGGCCGAACACCCGGCGCACCGGGCCCGAGCGGTACCGCAGCTCGGCCCGGATCTCGGTGCCCCGGCCCTGGGGTGCGTCGACCAGCTCGATCCGCCCCTCCTGCGGCACCGGCCCGTCCTCGACCCGCCACCGCAGCGCGCCGGGCCCGTCGACGGTGATCTCCGCCCGCCATCCGGTGTCGCCACCGGCCCGGTCGCGAGCCACGCACCGCCAGCGCCGGTCGTCGAGCTGCTCCAGGGTGGCCCACCCGGCCAGCGCGCGGTCCAGCCGTTCCCGGTCGGCCCAGAAACCGATCACCCCGTCCCGGGACCGGTCCACGGTCACCCCGCGACGTACCACGTACCAGCCGTCCTGCCGCTCCGGCTGATGCCGGTGCCGACGGCGAGCCACCGCCCGCCCCACACCGACCGCCGTGACCGCGGTGACGCCGAGCACCGCCAATCTCGTTCCGTTGTTGGTCATCTCGTCTCCTCCAGCCGGACGTCCGGGGATGGACAGCTCTCTCCGGCAGCGCTACCCGGCGCCGGGCGGTCGAAACAACACCTCCGTTTGATCGGCGGGAATGCGGGCAGGTGCTGCTCAGCCTTGAATTCACCGCTGTCCGGCCGAGGAGGCACGCCGATGTCCCTGTTCAGCCCACCTGGTGACGCCCGACGCGGCGCGCGCCGATGGGGCGTCGAACACGACCGCGCCAGCACGTCGCCGGTCCGTCTGCCGATGACGTACGTGCTGCCGCTGCGCTGGCACGCCGACACCGGCCTGGCCGAGCTGACCGGTTACCTGCGGTGGCTGGCCGACCGGGTCGACGTGCTCGTGGTCGACGGCTCCGCACCGGACCTGTTCGCGCGGCACGCCGACGCCTGGCGGGGGCTGGTCCGGCACCTCCCGCCCGACGCCACCGCCCGCGGGCTCAACGGCAAGGTCCTCGGCGTACGCACAGGTGTGCGCGCGGCAGGTCACGAGCACGTGGTGATCGCCGACGACGACGTCCGGTACGACGAGGCCGGGCTGACCGCCGTGCACCGGCTGCTGGACCGGGTCGACCTGGTGCGACCGCAGAACTACTTCGATCCGCTTCCCTGGCACGCCTGGTGGGACACCGGCCGGACGCTGCTCAACCGGGCGCTCGGCACGGACTACCCGGGGACCCTCGCGGTGCGTCGCAGCACCTTCCTCGCCATGGGCGGCTACGACCCGGACGTGCTCTTCGAGAACCTGGAGCTGATCCGCACCCTGCGCGCGAACGACGGCACCGAGGCGGCTCCGGCCTGGCTCTACGTACGCCGGCTGCCTCCGGACGCCGCGCACTTCCGCGGTCAACGGGTCCGTCAGGCGTACGACGATCTGGCCCAGCCGGCCCGCCTGCTGACCACGCTCGCGGTCCTGCCGGCACTGGCCGCGGCGGTCGCGGCCCGGCGACCCGCGCTGGTGCTCGGTGCGGCGGCCGGCACTGTGGCCCTCGCCGAGGTGGGCCGCCGTCGGGCCGGCGGCACCGCTGTCTTCCCTGCGGCGACGGCGCTGGCGGCTCCGGTCTGGCTGCTGGAGCGCGGCGTGTGCGGCTGGCTCGCGATCGGCCAGCGGTTCCTGTTCGGCGGTGTCCGCTACGGCGACACCCGAATCCGCCGGGCCGCCCACTCGACCCGCGCCCTGCGACGCCGCCGCTGACCGCACCCCACGACGCGACAGCTCGCGGTCACCGAGGTGGCCGCGAGCTGTCGGGATTGGCGTGGGGTCAGGAGTTGACCTGGTGCCGGGCCTGCTGGGCCTGGTCCTTGACGTCCTGCGCGGCCGACTTCGAGTCGTCCTTGACCGCGTGCACGGCGTCCTGAGCGGTGGACTTCACCGACTGGGCGGCCTGCTGGGCCGGCTCGCGCAGCTCTTCCTTGAGCTCGCTGGCCACCTCGCCCAGCTTCTCCTTCACCACCCCGCTGTGCTCGCTGACCCGGTCCTTGAGCTGGGTCGCGGCCTGCTGCTCACGGCGGGAGGCCGGAATCAGCGAGGAGGCCAGCCAGCCGACCCCGAACGCGATCAGACCGGCGGCGAGAGGGTTGCCCTGGGACTTCTGCCGGATCACCCGTGGAGCGCTGTGGGCGGCATCGCTGACAGTGGTCGCCGCCGAGTGCGCGGCGTCGCTGACGCTGGAGGCCGCCGACGAGGCGCGGTCACCCACCGAGTGGGCGGCCTGGCCGGTGCCGTGGCCGAGGTCAGACGCGGTTCCCATGACCTTGTCCCTCACATTCTGCAGAGCGGAACGGGCCCGCTGCTTACGGTCATCGACGATGCGGCTCGGGCTTACCTTGTACGCCAGCGCGTCCACATCGGAGCTGAGGCTGTTACGGGTGGCTTCGATCTCGCGGCGGATCTGATCGGGATCGGTGCTCATCGGGTGACTCCCTCCGGGTGCGGCTTGAGCGCGTCGGGGATCCGCTGCACGCTGTCGTTGGTCTGCTTGAGCCCGCGTACGTGCTGGGCGTTCTTCTTGGCCATGGAGTAGAGGACGGCGGCGACCGCGGCCCAGATCGCGGCCACGATCAGCGCGGCCAGGCCGGAGTCCATGACGTTGTCCAGGAACTGCCACACGGCGATGGACACGAAGAGCGCCACCATGTAGCCGCCGAAGCCGGCACCGCCGAAGAGCCCGGCGGCCTTACCGGCCTTCTTGCCCTCCTGGCGGATCTCGGCCTTGGCCAGTTCGACCTCCTGACGCATCAGCGTCGACAGGTCGGTGGTGACCTGACGCATCAGGTCCCCCAGCGAGCTGCCCTTCACCTCCGCGGCGGTGTGCGGGGCACCCTCGTCGAGGTGGTATCCGGAGCCCAGTCCGGACCCCTGCGTCGGCATGCTCATGCCGTCGCCTCCCTTCGGATGGTTCGGCGGGTCACGGGCGCGGGCTGCCGCTGGACGGAACGCCCGGCAGCGGGTCGGTCTGGGTCACCGGAGGCAGCGGCTGCCCGGTGCCGGTCGGCTCGGTGTAACCACCGGGAGTCGGCTCGGTGTAACCGCCGGGAGTCGGCTCGGTGTACGTGCCGGGGGTCGGGTCGAGGTAGCCGCCAGCCGGGGCGGCGTTCGGCGCCGCGCGGGGTGCAGGCGGCGGCGTCGGGATCACGGCGGTCTGCTCCGGGTCGTACGCCCCGGCGCCCCGGTAGGTCGAGCTTCCGTTGCCGGAGTCGTCGCCAGCGGCGGAGATGCTGCGGGTCAGCCGGCCGGCCAACACGCCGAGAACCGCCGCGCCGACCAGGAAGGTGCCCGGGTTGCGTCGCGCGTAGTCGCGTACCTCGGTGATCAGGTCGCCGGGCTCGCGCTCCTCGAGCCAGCCGGCGACGCCGTGCACCCGGTCGGCGGCCTGGCGGGCCAGCTCGGTCACCGGGCCGGCCTGGCCACCCTGCTCGGCCATCGAGCGCATCTCGTCGGCCAGTGAACGCAGCCCACCGGCGGCACGGCGCTGCTGCTCACCGGTCTGGCTGGCGAGCTGGGTGCGGGCCTCGCCGTACAGGTTGCGGGCCTGCCGGGCCGCCTCGCGGCCAACCTCGGTGCCCTGCTCCTTGGCGGTCTGGGCGACCGCGCCGCCAGCCTGCGCGGCCTCGGAACCGACCTGGCGCGCCTGGTCGCGAACGCCACCGCCGTTCGTCGACTCCTGCCCGTACGTGGAAGACGTAGGTGAAAGATCGTAAGACATGATTTCCCTTCCGCTCAGAAAGTCGTCGCGGTTGTGCTGGGGGGATGTGGCCGCGTGGCTGCGTTGCCGCAGCCGCTGACCATTTACCTACCCTGCGTTTCGGCTTCCATACCTCTTCGTGCATTTCTCTGCGGGACCGGTCGGTCCGACTTCAAAATGGAGGATCGTCGGGCTGCGTCACGTCGCCGCTGCGGACAGTGAGGTTCGCGAGTGCTGGCAGATCCATGGAGGGGGCAGCGATGGCACGAGACGCGCGAGGGGGCCGACCGGCCGTGCCCCGACCCCGGGTCCAGCTGGCCGCGTTGGCCGTCGCCGGGGTCTTCCTGCTGATCGGCGTCCTCGGCTTCATCCCCGGCATCACCACCGACTACGGCGAGCTGAGATTCGCCGGGCACCACTCGGACGCCCGGCTGCTGGGGCTGTTCCAGGTGTCGATCCTGCACAACGCGGTGCACCTGCTCTTCGGGCTGGTCGGTCTGGTGCTGGCCCGCAGCATCGCCGGCGCCCGCTTGTTCCTGGCCGCCGGCGGCGCGATCTACCTCGCTCTCTGGCTGTACGGCCTGGGGATCGAGGCGATCAACCCGGAGGGCGGGGCGAACATCCTGCCGTTGAACGACGCCGACAACTGGCTGCACCTCGCGCTCGGCTTCGGGATGCTCGCGCTCGGGCTGCTGCTGTCGAACCAGGTGGGCACCGGCGGGCGCCTCGACAATCCCGCCGAACGGCACTGACCTGGAGCTTCGGGGGTTTCGCGGTCACGCCCACGGGGGTAATCGCCCTGCGAAGGGGGTCCGTCATGCCTCGTTGGCTACGCAACAACGGCCTGGCCGTCGCCATGCTGGGGGCGTTCCTGGTCTTCCTCGTCTTGCAAAGCGTCTTCGGCTGGCAGACCCACAATGAGGAGCTGACCGAGTTCGGCGCCGCGCCGCTGAGCTGGCCGGCGTACCTGACCAGTGGGCACTTCGCCGAGGCGGTCTTCGAGAACTGGGAGTCGGAGTTCCTCCAGATGGGCGGGTACGTGCTGCTCACCGCTTACCTGGTGCAGCGGGGCTCGGCCGAGTCGAAGCCGGTGGACCAGACCGACCGGCCGGAGGACGACGAGCGCCGGGCCACCCCGCAGTCGCCCTGGCCGGTGCGTGTCGGCGGTCTGCCGCTGGTGATCTACCGCAACAGCCTCTCCCTCGCGCTGCTGCTGATCTTCGCCGGTTCGTTCGTGGGTCACCTGCTCGGTGGCACCGCGGCGTACAACCAGGAGCAGGCGCTGCAGAGCGGCGCACCGCCGATCGGGGTGTGGGACTTCCTCAGCACCAGCGACTTCTGGTTCCAGTCCATGCAGAACTGGCAGAGCGAGTTCCTCGCGGTCGGTGCGCTGATCCTGCTGAGCATCGTCCTGCGCCAGCACGCCTCACCCGAGTCGAAGCCGGTGACCGTCGAGCACGCCAGCACCGGCGCCTGACCGGCGACGCGGCCGTCAGGCCGCGACCGGCAGCCGCTTGGCGAAACAGATGCTGTACGGGTTGCTCACGTACTCGCCGTAGACCGGGATCTGCTCGTAGCCACACGAGGTGTACAGCGCGATCGCCGCCGGCAGGTAGGTGCCGGTCTCCAGGCAGACCACCGAGTGCCCCTGTCGGAACGCGCACTCCTCCAGCGCTGCCACCAACTGGCGGGCGACGCCCCGCCCCCGGTACGCGGGCCGCACGTACATTCGCTTGATCTCGCCGGTCTCGGCGTCGAGCGACTGGAGCCCTCCGCAGGCGACCGCCCGACCGTTGACCACCACCGCCAGGTAGCGGACGTCGTCGTGCGGCATGAAGACCTGCCCGTCCAACCCGCCATCGGCCTCACGCAGCTCACGCTGCTGCGCGATCACGAGGGCGGCGATCTCCGGATCGGTGACAGGCCGGGACTCGATCAGCATCACCCCACGCTAGAACGGGTGGATTTCGGGGAGGTTTCCGGAAATCAACCCGATCACAGAGCGCAACGAACTACTCGGCGTCGTCCTCGTCCTCGATGTCGTCGAGGTCGTCCGACGCGTCCGCGCCCACCTCGTCGGCCGACCGCACCCGGCGGGCCTTGCGGGCGGCGAGCCGGTCCGCCGCCGAGGCCCGGTTCGACTTCTCCTCCAGGCGGACGTCGGTGCCCCGGTTACCGGGTACGAAGTCCACGCCGGCGAACAGCGTCGGCTGCCAGTCGAACTCGCGCGCCCCGATCCGGACCAGGTCACCGGGCTGCGCGCCGGCCTTGGCCAGCTTGTCCTCCACCCCGAGCCGGGCCAGCCGGTCGGCCAGGTAGCCGACCGCCTCGTCGTTGTCGAAGTTGGTCTGCTTGACCCAGCGCTCCGGCCGGACACCGCGCACTGTGAACGAGCCGTCCGCCTCGGCCGTGATGGTGAAGCCGTCGTCGTCCACGGCCATCGGACGGATCACGATCCTGGTCGGCTCGGCGGGCGGTGCGGCCTTGCGCTCGGCCTCGACCAGCTCGGCCATCGCGTAGGTCAGCTCCTTGAGCCCTTCCCGGGTGGCCGCGGACACCTCGAACACCCGGTAGCCGCGCTCCTCCAGGTCGGGGCGCACGATCTCGGCGAGGTCCCGGCCGTCCGGCACGTCGACCTTGTTCACGGCCACGAGCCGCGGGCGGTCGGTCAGCCCGCCGTACTGGCTCAGCTCCGCCTCGATGGCGTCGATGTCGGCGACCGGGTCACGCCCAGGCTCCAGGGTCGCCGAGTCGATGACGTGCACCAGCACCGCGCAGCGCTCGATGTGCCGTAGGAACTCCAGGCCCAAACCCTTGCCGGTCGCCGCACCGGGGATCAGACCCGGGACGTCCGCGACGGTGAAGGTGTGGTTGTCCATGCGGACCACACCGAGGTTGGGCACGAGAGTGGTGAACGGGTAGTCGGCGATCTTCGGCTTGGCCGCGGAGATCACCGAGATCAGCGACGACTTGCCGGCCGACGGGAAACCCACCAGGCCCACATCGGCGACGCTCTTGAGCTCCAGCACGATGTCCAGCTGGTCGCCGGGCTCGCCCAGCTCGGCGAAGCCCGGAGCCTTGCGCTTGGCGTTGGCCAGCGAGGCGTTGCCCCGCCCGCCGCGCCCACCGCGGGCCACCTCGAAGGTGGTGCCGGCACCGACCATGTCGGCCAGCACGGTGCCGTCGGTGGTCTGCACCACGGTGCCGTTGGGCACCTTGAGCACCAGGTTGTGACCGTTGGCCCCGTCCCGGTTCGACCCGGCGCCACCCTTGCCGTTGTCGGCCTTGACGTGCGGGTGGAAGTGGAAGTCGAGCAGCGTGGTCACCTGCGGGTCGACCACCAGCGACACGCTGCCGCCGTGCCCCCCGTTACCGCCGTCCGGTCCGCCGAAGGGCTTGAACTTCTCGCGGTGGATCGAGACACAACCGTGCCCACCATCGCCGGCCTGCAGATGCAGAACGACCCGGTCAACGAACGTTGCCACGGCGTCAATCCTTCCAGCGAGGTCCAACCCCGCACTTCGAAAAAAGCCAAACGGGCCGGGACCCGTAGGTCCGCGGCCCGCTTGGCTCGAGAACTACTGCTGCGGAACGATGCTGACGGTCTTGCGACCGCGCTTGGTGCCGAACAGGACCGCACCGGCCGACAGCGCGAACAGCGTGTCGTCGCCGCCACGGCCGACCAGGTCACCGGGGTGGAACTTGGTGCCACGCTGCCGGATGAGGATCTCACCGGCGCTGACAACCTGACCACCGAAGCGCTTCACGCCGAGTCGCTGGGCCGCGGAGTCACGACCGTTACGCGAGCTGGACGCACCCTTTTTGTGAGCCATTGGAGGACGACCTACTTCCCGCTGGAGATGCCGGTCACCTTGACCTGGGTCAACGGCTGGCGGTGACCCTGGCGCTTGTGGTAGCCGGTCTTGTTCTTGAACTTGTGGATCCGGATCTTCGGGCCCTTGGTGTGCGCGGCGATTTCGCCGGACACCGCGACCTCGGCAAGCTTCGCCGCGTCGGTCACCAGGTCGTCACCGTCGACGAGGAGCACCGCGGTGAGCTTCACCGCGTCACCGGGGGCACCGGTGAGCTTCTCGACCTCGATCACGTCGCCCTCGGCGACCTTGTACTGCTTGCCGCCGGTCTTGACGATCGCGTACATCGGAGGCGGACTCCCTGTCGTTGAGGCTGCTGGCGGTCGTCCCCGCAGCGGCTCGCCGGGTAGCAGTGCACGGCGGCGCGGGCACACGGGAACTCGGCACACCAAAGGTGGGCCGCAGGCAAGAGTACGCCATTGCCGGCCCCGACCCCAAACCGGCCCGCCCTGGTCAGCGCGCGCAGAGCTGGTCGAGACGCTGCTGGAGCCGGTCCAGCTCAGTCTCGTCGATCGACTCGACGTCGACGCTGAGCGCGGCCACCTCGGTGCCGAGGTCCGTGAGCAGAGTCTTGAGCTGCGGATCGGTGGCCTGCTCCGACTGCTCCCGCAGCTCGGTGCGCCAGCCGTCCAGTGCCGCCTCGGCCCGCCCACGGGCGGCCTCGGCCGTGCTGGTGTCCCCGGCGCCCACCGCCGCGACCATCCGGCCCAGCTCCGCCACGTACGTCCGTACGGCGGTGGTGCTGGCCTGCTGGGCGGCGACACAGACCTGCGAGCCGCCCGCCGCAGCACCACTGGCCGGAACACCGTTCGATCCGGAGGTCGAGCCACCGGTGGTCACGCCGGTCGGACCTGGCCCGACGCCCCCGGGCCGGTCGGCGGAGCAGCCAGCCAGCACGGTGACCAACGCGGTGACGGCGAGCAGACGACGCATCTTCTTCTCCTGACCCGGGACGACCGATCCTGGACCGGGGTGGCCGCAACGGCGAGGTCCCTCCCCCGTCACATTGCCGGGAAAGGGACCTCGTCAAACACTTGGCCGGTCAGGCGGTCAGGGGCGCGTACGCCGGCGGGCGCCACCTCGGCGCGAACGGCGTCGGCCGGCGCCACCCTCGGTGGCGTCCTCGTCGCCGTCACCGTCGGCGAGCGCGTCCGGGTCGTCCGCCGCCGCCAGCCGAGCCGACTCCCCCTGCTGGCTGTCGGAGATCGCCGGCGCGGCGGCGGTCTCCGACTCGTAGCGGGACAGGTCGTAGCCCATGGTGTCCTGGTAGTCGGCGTCCGGTTCGGCGCTGTTGTCGGTGTCGACGACCTCCACGACGGCCCGCTCGGTCGGGGCGTTCTTGCGTGCCCGGCGGCGGGACGAGGTGGTGGCCTGCTCGGTGGCCGGGGCGGCGGCGGCCACCGACGAGGCGACCGCCTTGACCTTCTCCCCCGCACCGGCAGGGCGCGGCTTCTCCGGCACCGGCTCGGTGTGCATGATGACGCCCCGGCCCTTGCAGCACTCGCAGGTCTCGCTGAACGCCTCCAGCAGGCCCGCGCCGATCCGCTTACGGGTCATCTGCACCAGACCGAGCGAGGTGATCTCGGTGACCTGGTGCTTGGTCCGGTCCCGGCCCAGGCACTCGGTGAGTCGGCGCAGCACCAGCTCACGGTTCGACTCCAACACCATGTCGATGAAGTCGATCACCACGATGCCGCCGATGTCGCGCAACCGGAGCTGACGGACGATCTCCTCCGCCGCCTCCAGGTTGTTGCGGGTGACGGTCTCCTCCAGGTTGCCCCCGGAGCCGGTGTACTTACCGGTGTTGACGTCGACGACAGTCATCGCCTCGGTGCGGTCGATCACCAGCGAGCCACCGGAGGGCAGGAAGACCTTGCGGTCCAGGCCCTTGATGATCTGCTCGTCGATCCGGTACTCGGCGAAGACGTCGCTCGTGCCGACGTGCCGGCGCACCCGGTCCACCAGGTCCGGAGAGACGTGCGACAGGTACGACTCGACGATGTCGTACGACTGCTCGCCCTCGATCACCAGCTCGCGGAAGTCCTCGTTGAACAGGTCACGGACCACGCGGATGACCAGGTCCGGCTCCCCGTAGAGCAGCGCCGGGGCGCCACCCTCGGCGGCCTTGGCCTGGATGTCCTCCCACTGCGCCTGGAGCCGCTTGACGTCACGGGCCAGCTCGTCCTCGGTGGCGCCCTCGGCGGCAGTGCGGACGATGACGCCCGCGCCGTCCGGGACCAGCTTCTTGAGCACGTCGCGCAGCCGCTTGCGCTCGTTGTCCGGCAGCTTGCGGCTGATCCCGGACGCGTTGCCGTTGGGCACGTAGACCAGGTGCCGGCCGGAGAGCGCGATGTGGCTGGTCAGCCGGGCGCCCTTGTGCCCGATCGGGTCCTTGGTGACCTGAACCAGCACGGAGTCGCCGGAGCGCAGCGCCTGCTCGATCGAGCGGGCCCGCCCTTCCAGGCCGGACACGTCCCAGTTGACCTCGCCGGCGTACAGCACCGCGTTGCGGCCCCGGCCGACGTCGACGAACGCCGCCTCCATGCTCGGCAGCACGTTCTGCACCTTGCCCAGGTACACGTTGCCGGCCATGGTGCCGGAGGAGTTGCGGGTGACGTAGTGCTCGACCAGCACGCCGTCCTCCAGGACGGCGATCTGGGTACGGTCACCGCGCTGGCGGACCGCCATCACGCGATCGACGGCCTCCCGGCGCGCCAGGAACTCCGACTCGCTGAGGATCGGCGGTCGGGTACGCCGCTGCTCCCGGCCGTCGCGGCGGCGCTGACGCTTGGCCTCCAGGCGGGTCGAGCCGGAGACGCCCTGCACCTCGTCGACGGTCCGGCGCGGCTCACGGATCTTGACCACGGTCGGCACACCGTCGTCCGCGGCGCCCTCCGTGTCGCCCGCACCACGGCGACGACGACGCCGGCGACGACGGGTCAGGCCATCGCCGCCCTCGGTCTCCTCGTCCTCGTCACTCTCGGCCTCGACCTCTGCGGTCTCTTCCTCGTCGGCCTGCGCCGCCTCCTCGGACTCCTCGTCCTCGGCGTCGTCGGCCCCACCCTTGCCGCGGCCCCGGCCCCGGCGACCACGCCGGCGCCGACGGCGCGCGGCGGCGCTGTCCTCGTCGTCCTCATCCGTCTCGGTGGCCTCGTCGGCCTCCTCGACCGGCTCCTCCTCGGCCTCGATCGCCTCGACCGGCTCGACCGGCTCGATGTCGCGGCGACCACGCCGGCGGCGGCGGGACGGCTCGGCGGCCTCCTCCACAGCCGGCTCCTCGGCGACCGGAGCCGGCTCCACCGGCCGGGTCACCGGCACAGCGTCCGGCTGGGGTGCCATGAACAGCACGGTGGGCGCCGAGAGGGCGGCCCTCCGACGACGGGTACGCGGCTGCTCCGGCTCGACCTCGGCCGGCTCGTCGGGCTCATCGGCCACAGCGGGGACGGCCACACCTGGCGGCACCTCGCCGGAGCGCTCCTGCGCACCACTGGTCCAGGCCAGCTCGGCGGCGCTCGCCCTCGGAAGGGTGTCCGTGTCGTTCAGCTCGGCCTCGGCCTCGCGCAGGTCGGACTCCGCAGGCTCCTCGACGACGACCGGCTCCTCGATCGAGGGCTGCTCTTCGACGGCGGCCGGCTGCTCGGTGGCGGGCGGCTCCTCGACCGCAGCCGGGGTGGCCTTCTTGCGCCTGGTCCGGGTCACCTTGACCGGCGGGACCACCTCGGCCGAGGCCGCCTCCGCGGAGGCGGCGACCAGCGGCTCCTCGGCGGTGGTCTCGACGGGGGTGGCCTTGCGGCGGCGCCGGGGGGTCTTCGGTGCGACGTCCTGGTCACCGGAGACCGGGGCGAAGACCTCCGCCTGCGGCGACTCGACGCTGCCGGACCCACCCGTGGACGCCTCGATCGGCGCGTCGGTCTGCTCCGCCTGGTTGAGCGGGGCGGCCCGACGACGGGTCGTCCTCGCACGCCGCACCGGCGCGGCGGGCTCAGCCGTCTCCGCGCCTGCCGGTTCGACCGAGGCCGAGCCGACGGCCGTGGTGGGGGTCACAACGGCGGCGCCGTCGACCGTGGTGCTGTCGTCGGCGGTTTCACCGGCCGGCTGTGAACCGGTCCGTTCGCCGCCCTCGGGCTCGTTCTCGAGCATGGACGTTCTCCAGTTCTGGCTAGCCCGGGCGCGGGTGAGCGCTGCCACGCAGGGTCGCCGCAAAAGTGTTTCCGCCGGGCGCGCGTGGTGCGCGACCGCCGAAGTCTGCCTGCCAGAACACCGACCGTCGGTCAGTGCCCAACGATGGCTGCCCCGTCGCGGTCCGCATCCAACGGATCCACGATCGCACCCTGCGCGGTCAACGTGCCCTGAGCCAGCCGGGTCACCCTCGGCGAAACCGGCGGCTCCAGGTCGGCCACCACGCGGAGGCCGGAAAGGACGTCATCGGGCCGTACGGACGGGGTGACCTGCCGCACGACCAGTTCGAGTATCGCACACGGTACGGCCGGCGCCCCGGAAGGCGTCGGTGCCGACGCCGGGACATCGATGGATATCACGGCGACACGGGCGTCGAACGTGCGTCGGCCCTGCTTGGTCATCCGCTCCACCAGCACCTCGTCGGCCGCGACGAAGGCGTCCACCGCCGTGCGCAGCACCGCCGGGTCGACCTCGGGCATCTCGATGTACCAGCGCGACGCCTCGATCCGGTCCGGGAGACTCCCTCCCTCGGCGACCACGGCGTCCAGGACGTCCAGCCCAGGTGAGAGCGCGGCGTCCAACGCGGCGCGCAGCGCCTCCGGGTCGACCTCCGACTGGAGGGCGATCTCCAGGTACTCCGCCTCGCTCGCCACCCCGGTGGGGGCGGCGCTGGCATAGGAGATCTTCGGGTGCGGGTGGAAACCCTGGGAGAAGGCGATCGGCACGGCGGCCCGGCGCAGCGCGCGTTCGAAGGCACGGGCGAAGTCCCGGTGCGAGGTGAACCGCAGCGGGCCGCGCTTGGCGTACCGGATGCGGACGCGCTGGACGACCGGTGCCTGGCCGCCCTCGGGTTGAGGCTTCTTGGCGATCGTGGGCTCCTCGGGGGTACCTGCGTGTGCACCCATCCTGGCGCAGGGTCCGTGACGGTACGCAGCCGGGGCTGTCGCCTCGCCCCGACGAACGGGGTGAAACCGGTCGACGGGGGCCATGATCACCCGGCCAGGACGCCAAATGGCCGGCCGGTGACACACAGGTCACCCGGCCGGCCATCGGCGATCAGGACCGGTTGTCGCTCCCCGGTGGAGCCGACGGGCCCCCGCCGGGCGGGCCGTAGCCCGGCGGCTGCGGCGCATAGCCGGACGGTGGGGCGTAGCCGGACGGTGGGGCGTAGCCCGGGGGTGCGGGGTAACCGGGTGGCGGGGCGTAACCAGCACCCGGTGGGGCGTACCCGTCGGTGGCCACCTGGTCGAGCAGGTCGTCCGGCAGGTCGGCGGCCAGGGCCGCCTCGCGGCGGTACCGACGTCGGTTCCAGATCAGGAACACCGCCAACCCCAGCAGCAGCACCAGCACCACGGCGATGCCGATGACGACCACCATGACCTGCTGGTCGGTGGGGCCGCCACGGTCGCCGTGCTGGGTGACGTCGAACTCCTCGGCCGCGTCCGCTGTCCGAGTGGGTGCCGGGTTGGCCGCGACGGCCGGGTCTAGCAGCGGATTGGCGCTGACCGGCGGCACGTTCGCGCTCAGCGCGGTCACCGGGTCGATCAGGCCGAACCCGTACTGCGGATCCCGGCCGGCGGGGCCCGCGTCCCGGGCGGTCCGGATGATCCGGTTGATCACATTGGCGGCGTCGAGGTTCGGGTACTTCGATCGGATCAACGCGGCCACACCGGAGACGATCGCCGTGGAGTCGGAGGTGCCGTCACCCCAGCCGTAGCCCTTGTTGCGGCCGGCGTTGTAGATGTCATCGCCAGGTGCGGCGACCACCGCCTCGGGGCCCTGGACCGAGCCGGACCAGAAGCTGCCGCCCCGGGTCGTCCCGGTCACGGCGATCACGCCGGGGACGCTGGCGGGAGCCTCGACCTTGACGCTGCCCTTGGCGGTGTTACCGGCGGCGACCACCACGACGGCGTCGTGCTCCAGGGCGTACTGGATGGCGCTGACCTCTTCGGGGGTGACGGCCGACGGCTTGCCCAGTGACACGTTGATCACCTTGGCGCCACCGTCGACGGCCATCCGGATGCCGCGGCTGACCGTCACTTCGTCGTACGGCGCATCATCCGCAGAGGCGTCCAGCCTGATGGGCAGGATCTTCGCGCCGGGGGCAATGCCGTCCACGCCGTCGGGGCTGGCGTTCGTCGCCGCGATGATGCCGGCCATGTGCGTGCCGTGCCCCTGCGCGTCGGCCCGTCCATCTCCACTGCCGCCGTCGCTGCGGCCACCGGCCAGCACCTGGCCCTTGAGATCCGGGTGATTCGCGTCGACGCCGCTGTCGATCACGGCCACGACCACGCCCTGCCCGGTGGACAGCTTGTGCGCCTGCGAGATCCGGAGCTCGTCCAGATACCACTGCTCGGCCCGCCGAGGCGCGGCGGCCGCCGGTTGGGCGGCCCCCAGCACCAGGAGACCCGCCAGCAGGCAGGCAGTCACCGGCCGGAACGCTGCAGCATTCACCCTCATCCGTCCGTCCTCATCGAAGGACGCCCGGGGACGCCCCGTCACCAGGACCCCACGGATCGTCATCCTCAGTCAACCACGACGAGTGTTCGGAGCCGGTGCCACCGCCGTGCCCGGCACCGCCCGCGCCGCCCATCATGCCGCCGCCCATCATCCCGGCGCCGCCCATCCCGGCACCGCCACGCGCGCCGCCCGGCATGCCGGCACCACCGGCACCCGCGCCAGCGGCGGTACGCAGAGCGTTGGCCGCGCTCGTCACCGGCGGAATCTTTCCGTTGCCGCCACCCACCATGCCGGGGATACCGCCGACACCGATCCCGCTGGCGGCACCCAGACCACCGCCGGACCCGAGCCCACCGCCCGCGCCGACGCCGCCACCGAACCCACCGCCGGCTCCACCGAGACCGGCGCTGCCGACCCCGGCGCTGCCGAGGCCACCACCCACGCCACCGATGGTGGTGGGCGCGGCACCGGCCAGGCCGGTGCTGTAGCCGCCGTCGCCGTCCGGATAGCCGGAGCCGGTGGTCGGCGGCGCGAATGGGCCGGAGCCTTCGAACGAGGGGCCGCCGCCGGGGCCACCGGACGTCGTCGGGGTGAACGGGGCCACCGTGGACGTGGGGCCCCCGTTGATGTCGCTGATGCCGGGCGGCCTGCTGCCGATGGACGGGCCACCACCGCCACCGCCGCCACCACCGCCGCCCCCAATGCCGCCGGTCTCAGGCAACCCCTTCGGGGGCACCCGATCGTCGGGTCGGTAGTCGTCGAAAGAGCGTCCTGGATCGCCGACCACCAGCTTTGGACGCTCGGTGTACACGGCCGGCGGCAGCGGTGACATCGCCGCGTTCGCCGCCTGCTGATTGTCCCGGTACCAGTTGTCCAGATGGGCCTTGGTGTCCCAGAAGCCGCCCCGCTTCTGGTCACCGGCCTGGCCGTCGACCTTCATGGTCGCTTCGAGGTCGTCGGCCTTGTCGCGGAACGCCCCGTCGGCGTACGACGCGGGGTTGCTCTGGTAGTCCGCGCGCAGCGCGGCGAGGAAGCCCGACGAGCTCTCGCCGTCGCGGGCGTCATCGAGCTCGGTGCCGTTGGGCAGGCTCCACTCGTTCCACCCGAAGTCGTCCCCCAACGGGATCGGGATCGTGGCCACCACCTTGCGGATGTCGCCCTCGATCCGCGTCAACGCGCCGCTGACGTTGCTCGCGTCGGTGATCAGATCCTCGATCTGCTTGCCGATCTTGCCGAGATGCTCGCGGTACGCGTCACCGCCGCTGCCCTTCCAGCCGGTGAGCATGCCGGGCAGACCACCCACGTGCGGGCGCTCCTGACCCGTCGCGACAGGGCCGACGAACGACCGACCGACGAGCGCGTCCCGCAGATGACCCAGGCCGGCGGAGAGGTTGCTCCACCCCATCCCGACCGAGCCGACCGTTTCCGGGTCCGCGGAGAGCGTCACCTCGCGGACGCACCGCTCCCAGGTTCCTCCAGCCATGACGTCCCCCTCAGGCCGTGTGCGGGTAGGTGGGCGTGCCGCCGGCAGGGGGCGGCGGAGCCGCCGACTCCAGCAGCCGCTCGATCTCCTTGCCGTTGGCGCCGTTGCGCGCCTCGGCGTCGCGGAACGCCTTGGCGATGTCCTCGGTGCCCTGCTTGAGCGCGGCGAGCTTCTGGGAGAGCGTCTTGAGGTGCAGCTCCATGTTGGCCGTGGAGGTCTCCAGCGTCCGCCACTGCAGGCGGGCGTCCTCGAACGCGCCGAAGGGCGTGCCGTTCGGAACGGCCTGGGCGTTGTTGCTGTCGCCCTTCATCCGCTCCTTGATGCGCTCCATCTCGTAGCTGAGAGTGTCCTCGACATACTGCTTCAGCCGTTCGACGTACGCGGCGGCGGCGTCCAGGTCCTCGACGCTGACGTGCAGATCGCCGGTGTTCGGCGGCGGCAAGCTCCCCATGCGGTTCCTCCCCCGTTTCCGACCCTCGGGGTCGGTCCATGTCAGACGCAGCGTATCGAAGTCTGACCACGTCGGGGCAGCCCTGGTCGCCGTCCGAACGAACCGACAGTTGTCGATGTCATGTGCGGGGGGTGTCAGGAAGCCCGACCAACGCCAACGGGTCCGCGAGGAGCGGACCCGTTGGGGGATGTCGGAAGTGGAGAGTAGTGGGTCAACGCCGCCCGGCGCTGCCCCGATGGCGCGTCAGTGTGAGTGGCCGGAGGCCGGCACCTTCATACCGTTGCCGCCCAGCGGGGTCAGCGGCAGCAGCTTCTTACCGGTCGGGCCGATCTGGATCTCGGTGTCCATCGACGGGCAGACGCCGCAGTCGAAGCAGGGCGTCCACCGGCAGTCGTCCTGCTCGAACTCGCTGACCGAGTCCTGCCAGTCCTGCCAGAGCCAGTCCTTGTCCAGGCCCGAGTCCAGGTGGTCCCAGGGCAGGACCTCCAGCTCCTCGCGCTGCCGGGTGGTGTACCAGTCGAGGTCCACCCCGAACGCGGGCAGCGTCTCGGCAGCCGCGTCCACCCAGCGCTGGTACGAGAAGTGCTCGCTCCACCCGTCGAACCGGCCGCCGTCCTCCCAGACCTTGCGGATCACCGAGCCGACGCGGCGGTCGCCCCGGGAGAGCAGGCCCTCGATCAGCGACGGCTCGCCGTCGTGGTAGCGGTAGCCGATGGCGCGGCCCAGCGACCGGTCCGAGTTGATGGCCTGCTTGAGGATCTTGAGCCGGTGGTCGATGACCTCCGGACGCTCCATCGAGGCCCACTGGAACGGGGTGTGTGGCTTCGGCACGAACCCGCCGATCGAGACGGTGCACCGGATGTCCTTGGAACCGGTGGCGGCCCGCCCGGCCCTGATCACCTCGTGGGCCATCTCCGCGATCTCGAGGACGTCCTCGTCGGTCTCGGTGGGCAGGCCGCACATGAAGTAGAGCTTCACCTGCCGCCAGCCGTTGGTGTACGCGGTGACGACGGTGCGGATCAGGTCTTCCTTCGTCACCATCTTGTTGATGACCTTGCGGATCCGCTCCGACCCGCCCTCCGGGGCGAAGGTCAGGCCGGTCCGCCGCCCGTTGCGGGACAGTTCCTGGGCGAGGTCGATGTTGAAGGCGTCCACCCGGGTCGACGGCAGCGACAGCGACACGTTGGTGCCCTCGTACTGCTGGGCGAGGCCAGAGCACATGTCGCCGATCTCGGAGTGGTCGGCGGAGGAGAGCGACAGCAGGCCCACCTCGGAGAAGCCGGAGAACTCCAGGCCGTCACGGACCATCTGCCCGACCGTGGTGATCGACCGTTCCCGGACCGGACGGGTGATCATGCCCGCCTGGCAGAACCGGCAGCCCCGGGTGCAACCCCGGAAGATCTCCACCGCGTACCGCTCGTGCACCGTCTCGGCCAGCGGCACGAGGGGCTTTTTCGGGTACGGCCAGGCGTCCAGGTCCATCGTCGTGCGCTTGTGCACCCGGAACGGCACGTCCGCCCGGTTCGGCACGACCCGCTGGATGCGCCCGTCCGGGAGGTAGTCGACGTCGTAGAAGCGCGGCACGTAGACGCTCTCGGTGCGGGCCAGCCGCAGCAGCAGCTCGTCGCGGCCGCCCGGGGAGCCCTCGGCCTTCCACTCCCGGACGATCGCGGTGATCTCCAGGACCGCCTCCTCGCCGTCGCCGAGCACGGCGGCGTCGATGAAGTCGGCGATCGGCTCCGGGTTGAACGCGGCGTGTCCGCCGGCCACGATCACCGGGTCGGCGTCGGTGCGGTCGGCTGCCAGCATCGGGATGCCGGCCAGGTCGATCGCGGTGAGCATGTTGGTGTAACCCAGCTCGGTGGAGAAGGAGATGCCGAACACGTCGAAGCCGCGTACCGCCCGGTGCGCGTCGACGGTGAACTGCGGCACGCCGTGCGTGCGCATCAGGTTCTCCAGGTCGGGCCAGACCGCGTACGTCCGCTCGGCGAGGGTGTCGGGCAGCTCGTTCAGCACCTCGTAGAGGATCTGCACGCCCTGGTTGGGCAGGCCCACCTCGTACGCGTCCGGATACATCAACGCCCAGCGCACGGCTGCGGCATCCCAGTCCTTAGTCACCGCACCCAGCTCGCCCCCGACGTACTGGATGGGCTTGGAGACCTGGGGCAGCAGCGGCTCGAGCTGGGGCCAGACCGAATTGGTCGCGGCCGCGCGCGGCGTCGTGGACGGGGCACTCATGATGCCCAAGGGTACGCGCCCGTCCGACGGTGGCGACGCGGTACTAACCTCGGACCGGCGCGAGAGGAGATTGCCGCGATGCCCGAGCCCCAGACGGGAGCAGGGCCGGCCGACGGGAACACCCCGGGCGCGGAGCCGGACCGGGATCCGGCGGCCGCCGACGAGCCGACCTCCCCACCCGTACCATCGGACCAGCCTGAGCCCTCGGCGCAGCCCACAGCTGCGGACCAACCCGAGCCGTCGGGCCAGCCCGAGTCGACCGCCACCGCCGACGTTCCCGCGCCCCGGTGGAGCGGCTCGGCCCCGGTGCCGCCTCCGTCGCCGCGCCGGCCCGCCTGGGGCGAGTCGGCCGAGCCGACGCCGCCGCAGGCCGTGCCCGTCGGGCCGCCCGAGCACCAGACCCCGGTCGACCCGTGGGCCGGCGTGGACACCGGCGGCTGGGACCTACCGTCCGCCGAGCTGCCCCCGCTGCCTCCGACGATGCCCTACCCGTCGCCGCCGTCGACCCGGCAGTGGTCCGGTCCGCCCGCTCCCCCGGTCGGCCCGCACCCGCTGCCGCCGCAGGCCGCCCCGGTGCCGCCACAGGCCGCCAGGCCCACGATGCCGAGTCGGCCGATGTCGCCGCCCGCACCTCCCCCGACGCCGGCCCGACCGCCGAAGCAGCGTCGCGGCCGGCGGTCCAGCCCGCCGCCACCGGCGCCGCCGCCGGACTGGCAGGCCCCCAAGGGGTACGTTCCGGTGCCGGTCCGCCGACGCCGCCGCTGGCCGTGGCTGCTGCTGCTCACCCTCGCCTGCTGCTGCGGGTGCCCTGCCTACTACGGGTTCCCGGTCTCGGCCCAGTACCCGGCCCGCGCGGCACTGCCCGTCCAGATCGAGGACCTCAGCCTGCGTCAGGACAGCCGCAGCGCGGAGACCGCCAAGCAGTTGGAGAACGAGGTACGCCAGGAGCACTGGCTGGCCGAGGACACGTTCGCCGGCGTCTACTCCACGAACAGCGGCAAGCGGGTGACGGTCTTCGGCGGCACCGGCTTCCGGCTGAGCCCGGAGTCGGACGCGGAGGCCGAGATCAGCCGGCTCACCGACCGCTACGCGCTGAACGCCCCGGAGACGGTGGACACCGGCGTACGCGGTCGGCATGAGCGCTGCGCGGTCGGCCGGGCGGACGGCAGCGACGTGGTGGTCTGCACCTCTGTCGACCACGGCAGCATCGCCACCGGAGTGTTCACCCGGCTCTCCGTCGGCGACAGCGCCACCCTGCTGAACACGCTGCGCGCCCAGATCGTCCAACCCAAGGGCTGAGGAACGCCCCGCAGGTCAGGCTTCGCGGGTCGGGTCCGGGTGGGCGCGCGGCGGGGCGTAGCGGGGCACGTACTCCTGGCCGGTGAGCTTCTGGATCTCGCTCATCAGCTCGTCGGTCATCTGCCGCAGCGAGGTCCGGTCGTCCGGCCGGCCGGTGAAGTCCAACGGCTTGCCGAACCGGACGGTGATCTTGGCGGTGCCGGGACGCGGCACCCGGGCACCGATCGGCTGTGCCTTGTCCGTGCCGATCATGCCGACCGGGATGATCGGCACGCCGGCGGAGATCGCCAGTCGGGCCGCCCCGGTCCGCCCTCGGTAGAGCTTGCCGTCCGGCGAGCGGGTGCCCTCCGGGTAGACCACCACGAGGTCACCGCCCTTGAGCGCCGGGATCGCCGCGTCGAACGCGGACAGCGCGGCCCGGCCGCCGGCCCGCTCGACCGGAATGGCGCCCAGGCCGGTGAGCACGAACTTGGAGATCGCACCCTTCACGCCGGTGCCCTTGAAATACTCCGACTTCGCCCAGAACGCCAGGTGTCGGGGCACGACCGTGCCGAGGAACAGCTCGTCGGCCACCGAGAGGTGGTTGCCGGCGAAGATCGCGCCGCCGGTCTCCGGCACGTGTTCCAGACCCTCCACGGTCGGGCGGAACGCCACCCGCAGCGTGGGCGCCACGGTCAGCTTGCCGATGGTGTAGAGCAGGGGCACTGGTCCTCCGGCAGATGAGGTGCGAGCAGGCGGTGTCACGGTAGCGGACGCCTCCACACCCCGCAGACGGAGGTGTGGAGGCGTCCGCGTCCGTGCGCTACGACCGGCGGACGGTGACCGTTACCTGCTCGCCCTCGCCGACCTCACCGGCGAAGCCGTCGAGGCCCTCGGCGAAGTCCACCGAGTCGGCCAGCACCTCGCCGGAGACGAAGTCGAGGTACGCCGACACGGCCGCGCGCACCTCGTCGGACGCCGACACCGACACCACGATCCGGTCCGACACGTCCAGGTCGGCGTCCCGGCGGGCCTGCTGCACCACCCGCACGACGTCGCGGGCCAACCCCTCGGCGGCCAACTCCGGGGTCACCTCGGTGTCCAGCACCACCACACCCTCACCGCCCGGCAGCGGCGCCGAGTGCTCGGCGTCGGCGGCGACCAGCCGCAGCTCGTACTCGCCCTCGGCGAGGGTGACGCCGGCAGCCACCGGGGCGCCGTCGACCAGCTCCCAGTCCCCCGCCTTGACCGCCTTGATCACCTGCTGCACCTGCTTGCCGACCCGCGGGCCGAGCGCCCGGGGCACCACTGTCAACACCTGCTCGCAGTACGCGGACAGCTCAGCGCTGAACTCCACGGCCTTCACGTTGACCTCGTCGGTGACCAGGTCGGCGAACGGCCGCAACTGCTCCGCCGCGGGCGAGGCCACGGTCAGCTTCGACAGCGGCAGCCGCACCCGCAGACCCTTGGCCTTGCGCAGCGACAGCGCCGCCGAGGCAACCGCCCGGGTGGCGTCCATCGCGGCGACCAGGTCGTGGTCGGCCGGGAACTCGGTCGCCTCCGGCCAGTCGGTCAGGTGCACCGACCGCTCCCCGGTCAGGCCACGCCAGATCTCCTCCGCGGTCAACGGCGCGAGCGGCGCCACCACCCGGCAGAGCGTCTCCAGCACGGTCCAGAGCGTGTCGAACGCGTCGGCGTCACCGGACCAGAACCGGTCCCGGGAGCGGCGCACGTACCAGTTGGTCAGCGCGTCCAGGTAGGACCGGACGGTGGCGCAGGCGCCGGAGATGTCGTACGCGTCCATCTGCGCGCCGACCGTGGCCACCAGCTCGTTCGTCTTCGCCAGCACGTACCGGTCGAGCAGGTGCGTCGAGTCGGTACGTCGACGCGCCTGGTGCCCGTCGGCGTTGGCGTAGAGCGTGAAGAAGTACCACACGTTCCACAGCGGCAGCAGCACCTGCCGGACGGCGTCGCGGATGAGCGTCTCGGTGACCGCCATGTCACCGCCGCGCAGCACCGGCGAGGACATCAGCATCCACCGCATCGCGTCCGAGCCGTACGCGTCGAAGACGTGGTAGACGTCCGGGTAGTTGCGCAGGCTCTTGGACATCTTGCGCCCGTCCGAGCCGAGCAGGATGCCGTGGCTCAGGCAGTTGCGGAACGCCGGCCTGTCGAACAGCGCGGTGGCCAGCACGTGCATCGTGTAGAACCAGCCGCGGGTCTGCCCGATGTACTCGACGATGAAGTCACCCGGGTAGTGGTGCTCGAACCAGTCAGCGTTCTCGAACGGGTAGTGCACCTGGGCGAACGGCATCGACCCGGACTCGAACCAGCAGTCCAGCACCTCCGGCACCCGACGCATCATCGACTGACCGGTCGGGTCGTCCGGGTTCGGGCGGACCAGGTCGTCCACCGCCGGCCGGTGCAGGTCGCTGAGGCGTACGCCGAAGTCACGCTCGATGTCGGCGAGGGAACCGTAGACGTCGAGCCGGGGGTAGTTCGGGTCGTCGGACTTCCATACCGGGATCGGCGAACCCCAGAACCGGTTGCGGCTGATCGACCAGTCTCGGGCGTTGGCCAGCCACTTGCCGAACGAGCCGTCCTTGATGTGGCCGGGCGTCCAGTTGATCTCCTGGTTCAGCTCGACCATCCGGTCCCGGAACTGCGTCACCGCGACGAACCACGACGACACCGCCTTGTAGACCAGCGGGGTGTCGCAGCGCCAGCAGTGCGGGTACGAGTGGGTGTAGGTGTCCTGCTTGAGCACCACCCCCCGATCCTTCAGCTCCCGGATCACCGGCTTGTTGACGTCGAAGACCTGCTCACCCTGGTACGGCGGGACCAGCGCGGTGAACCGGGTGTGGTCGTCCACCGTGACGATGGTCGGGATGCCGGCGGCGTTGCAGACGTTCTGGTCGTCCTCACCGAAGGCCGGTGCGAGGTGCACGATCCCGGTGCCGTCCTCGGTGGTGACGAACTCCGCGCCGAGCACCTGGTAGGCGTTCTCCCCGGCCTGCTCGACGAGGAAGTCGAACAGCGGGGTGTAGCGGCGTCCGACCAGGTCACTGCCGTACACCGTGCCGACCTGCTCGAAGGAGTCCAGCTCCTTGGCGTACGCGGCCAGCCGCGCCGCGCCGACGACGAACCGCTCCCCACTGCGCTCGCTGTCGGGGGAACCCCGGTGTTCCAGCACCGCGTACTCGATGTCCGGGCCGACGGCGAGCGCCAGGTTCGACGGCAGGGTCCACGGCGTGGTCGTCCAGACGCCCAGCTTGACCGGCCCGCGCAGCAGCTCCGGGGCGGACTCGTCGGCGGTCAGCCCGAACCACACCGACAGGGTGGGGTCGTGCCGGTCCCGGTAGACGTCGTCCATCCGGGTCTCGGTGTTCGACAGCGGCGTCTCACAGCGCCAGCAGTACGCGAGCACCCGGAAACCCTCGTAGATCAGACCCTTGTCGTGCAGGGTCTTGAAGGCCCACATGACGCTTTCCATGTAGTCCAGGTCGAGGGTCTTGTAGTCGTTGGCGAAGTCGACCCAGCGGGCCTGCCGGTTGATGTACCGCTCCCAGTCCTGGGTGAACTCCAGCACCGAGGCGCGGCAGGCGTCGTTGAACCGGGCCACGCCCAGGTCGATGATCTCCGCCTTGCTGGTGATGCCGAGCTGCTTCTCGGCCACCACCTCGGCGGGCAGGCCGTGACAGTCCCAGCCGAAGCGCCGCTCGACGTGCCGCCCGCGCATGGTCTGGTAGCGCGGCACCACGTCCTTGACGTACCCGGTGAACAGGTGGCCGTAGTGCGGCAGGCCGTTGGCGAACGGCGGGCCGTCGTAGAAGACGTACTCGTTCTTACCGTCGTCGCCGGCCGGGCGGGCCTCGACGCTGGCCTCGAAGGTCTTGTCGGCCGTCCAGTGCTCCAGGACCCGGCGCTCGACCGCGGGCAGGTCCGGGCTCGCCGGGACACCGGCGGCGGTCGGGTCGTGCAACGGATAGGCCATCGGGGGTCGCTCTCCTCATGCAGCTCACTCAACGTGGGTCTGCGAGGACGAACCGTCCGGGGTACGCCTCGAACGGCGCTCCCGGGTGGCCCGCGGTACCACCCCGCTTGGCGGTCAGGATCGACCGCCCGCTCATTGCCGGCTGTGACGGGCCGCACCCGTCCGGTTCTACTGGGCCGGTTGCCCGGCTGTTCTTCCGGAGGCTCACCGGTGATGGCCGGGTCATCGCCTTACGGTGCTCAACGATACAAGACCCACCCCCGACCCCGCCCCCGACTATTCCCCCACCGCCCACACCCACCGCCCACCCCGTCGATCATGAGGTTGACTGGTGAGTGGATCACCGATCCGCCCGTCAACCTCATGATCAGCGCACTCGGGTCAGGGGGCCGGGAGGGTTGTGGTCCAGAGGGAGGCGCCGTCGCGGTCGCGGAGGTGGACCGTGAGGGCCTCCGACTCGCCGTCGATGGTGACCTCGCCGAAGTGCTGGAAGCCCTCCGCCGGGGAGGTGTTCGCGCGCGGTGGGGCGTGCACGAAGGCCGCCTGCGGGCCGAACGTGCCGTCCAACGCGTTGGGGCCGAACGCACCGGCGTGCGCCGGGCCGGAGACGAACTCCCAGAACGGGGTGAAGTCGCCGACCGCCGCGCGGGACGGGTCGTAGTGGTGCGCGGCGGAGTAGTGCACGTCGGCGGTGAGGAAGACCATGCCGGTGACCCCGGCCCGGTGCGTGGCCCGCAGCACCTCGGCGAACTCCAGCTCACGACCGAGCGGCGCACCGGGGTCGCCCTGCGCGACGCCCTCCTGCGCACCCGGACCGTCCGGCACCACCACCCCGATCGGCAGGTCGTTGGCGATGACCTTCCAGGTGGCAGTGGAGCGCTTGAGTTCCCGGATCAGCCACTCCCGCTGCTCACGACCGAGCAGACCGCGCTTCGGGTCGGCGTACGTGTTGCCGTCGTTCGGGTCCTTGTGCGTCCGCATGTCCAGCACGAACACGTCCAGCATCGGCCCGTACGACAGACGCCGGTACATCGGCCCGTCGACCGGCACGGGCAGCCACTCGTTGAACGCCTGCCGCGCCCGGGCGGCGAGCACGTCCACCCGCTGCTCGGTGTAGCGCGGGTCGTCCAGGATCTCGCCCGGGTACCAGTTGTTCAGGACCTCGTGGTCGTCCCACTGGTTGATCTGCGGCACCTCGGCGGCGAACTCCCGCAGATGCCTGTCGAGCAGGTTGTACGCGAACTGTCCCCGGTACTCGGTCAGCGTCTCGGCGACCTTGCTCTTCTCCGGGGTGACCAGGTTGCGCCAGATCCGCCCGTCCGGCAGGGTCACCGACTCGACGAGCGGGCCGTCGGCGTACACGGTGTCGCCGCTGCACAGGAAGAAGTCCGGCCGGGTCTTCCGCATCGCCCGGAAGATCGACATCCCGCCGAAGTTCGGGTCGATCCCCCAGCCCTGCCCCACGACGTCGCCGGTCCACACGAACGACACGTCACGCCGCCGGTGGCGACCCGGTGCGGTGGTCAGTGACCCGGTCAGCGGCTCGCTGACCACTCCGTGCCGCTCCAGGCTCTCCACCCGGACCCGGTAGTGCAGCCGTTCGGCATCCGGCAGGCCGCGCAGCCGGACCTTGCCGGTGAAGTCCCCGCCCGGGCCGAGGACCGGGCCACGCAGTTGCCGCGCGCCCCGGAAATCGGGTCGGCGGCTCACCTCGACCAGCATCCGGCCCGGCCGGTCGGCACGCGTCCAGACCAGTGCCGAGTCCGCGGTCACATCACCGCTCTGCACGCCGTGGGTGAGCACCGGCCGTCCCGCGGGGCGCCAGGCCGGGGCGGCGAACGCGCCGGCACCGCCCAGCAGCGCGCCGCCGGCGGCTCCGGCACCGGCCACCAGGCCGGCCCGCAGCAGGGTACGTCGATCAAGCTCGGTCATGCTTCCTCCCGTTCAGGGTTGACCCCGTCGGTCTACCGGGCGGAGATGACCGCGATCGGCGGTCCGGGTGACGTGGGTCGGAACGCCGGTTGTCCGGACGGCACGCCCCGCCGGTTGCGAGTGGACGTGGCCGCTTGACGCCGGTGGGGCGTTCACGCAAACTTCGCCGGTGCGTTCGCTTCAGTTCAACGAGTTCCAGGCCATGCGTCGGTTCCCCGCCCTGGACGGGCTGCGGGCGGTTGCCGCGATCATGGTCTTTGCCTTCCACTACGGCGGTCCGTCGTGGAAGTGGTTGACCGGGTGGATCGGCGTACACCTGTTCTTCGTGCTCTCCGGCTTTCTGATCACGACCTTGCTGCTGCGCGAGGAGCACCGGTACGGCAAGGTCTCGCTGCGGGCGTTCTACCTGCGGCGGTTCTTCCGGATCATGCCGGTCTACCTGCTGGTGCTGTTCCTGACCTGGGGGCTGGCCCGGTTGAGCGGCAGCGCCGAGACGATCGAACGCCTGATGAAGTACTACCTGCTCTTCATCAACGAACTCCTGCCCGGGACCGCGCCGTACCTGCACTCCTGGACGATCGGGATCGAGCAGAAGTTCTACCTGTTCTGGCCGGCCATCGCGTTCGTCCTGGTGACCGCCGCCTTCCGCCGCCGGCTGGCGGTCACGGCCGGCCTGCTCGTGCTCTTCATCGCGATGATCCCGCCGGACATCGCCTGGCTGAGCTGGCCGATCCACTACGTGGCCATCCTGCTCGGCTGCCTGACCGCCGTGGTGATGCACCACCCCCGGGGCTTCGCGCTGGTCCGACCCCTGACCCACCCGGTGACGGCCACCGCCGTGATCGTGGTCTTCATCGCGTTCCAGGCGTCCGTGCAGTACTGGCCGATCCGGTTCGGCCAGGAGGCGCTGATCGGCACCTACGCCGCCGCCGCCGCGCTGCTGCTGCCGCCCCTGCTCTCGCGCAGCGTGCTCGCCCGCGGCCTGGGGCTGCGTCCGCTGGTCTTCATCGGCGAGCGGTCGTACTCGATGTACCTGATCCAGTCCATCGCGGCACGGGTGGCGATCGGGCTGCTGCCGGCGCTGGGGCGGCGCAGCACCGGGGTCTTCCTCGGCGCCGTGGTGGTGGCGCTGATCGTCGCGGACGTGCTCTACCGCTGGGTCGAGCTGCCGATGATCGAGGTGGGACGCCGGCTGGCCGCCCGGGTGACCCGGCGCGGGCCGCGCGAGGGCGCCGACACCGCGCCCACCCCGCCCGTCGCGCCCGTCGAGGACGTCCAGATCCCCCCGACCCGCGAGGTCCTGCCGGACACGGTGCCGGCGGGTCGCTGATCCCATCCGTCCGTCGGGCATGAGCGGGGTCACAGCCACGGTTGTCACACCTCACCCCGGCCGGTCCGTCGTCACGGTGTCGGACCGATCAGGGAGGTAGCCGTGCAACGGATGAACCCGAGCAAGGTGGCGCCGCAGGCGTACCAGGCAGTCATGGGGTTGGAGAAGTACGTCCAGACGAACGTCGACCACACCGTGCTGGAGCTGATCAAGCTGCGCGCGTCGATGATCAACGGGTGCGCGTACTGCGTGGACATGCACAGCCGGGACGCTCTCGCCAAGGGCGAGGCGAGCCGTCGACTGTTCGCTGTCGCCGCCTGGCGGGAGGCGCCCTTCTTCGACGAGCGGGAGCGCGCCGCGCTGGCGCTCACCGACGCGGTCACCGAACTCGGCGAGCACGGCGTGCCGGACGAGGTGTGGGACACCGCCGCGAAGGTCTGGTCGGAGAAGGAACTGGCGGACCTGGTCTTCGCGATCGCCACAATCAACGTGTGGAACCGGATCGGGGTGACGATGCGCCTGGAGCCTCCGGCGCAGGTGTGACCAGCGAGGCGGCAGAGGCGGCCGGTGCGCTCCAGGTGCACCGGCCGATGCTGCTCGGGCTGGCGTACCGCCTGCTCGGCAGCCGGCACGACGCCGAGGACGTGCTCCAGGAGGCGTACCTGCGCTGGCTGGGCGTGGACCGCTCGACGGTGGCCGAGCCGCGCCGCTACCTGTCCCGGGTCGTCACCCGGCTGGCCCTGGACCGGCTGCGGGCCCGCCAGGCGACCCGCGAGACGTACGTCGGGCCGTGGCTGCCCGAGCCGGTGCCCACCGAGCCCTCGCCGTTCGGGCCGTTGGACCGCGCGGAGCTGCGCGACTCGCTGTCCACCGCCCTGCTGCACGTGCTGGAGCGGCTCACCCCGCCGGAGCGGGCGGTGTACGTCCTGCACACCGCGTTCGACCTGCCGTACGCCGAGATCGCCGAGATCCTGGACCGGACCCCCGAGGACTGTCGGCAGCTTCACCACCGGGCGGCCGCCCGGGTACGCCAGGAGCAGCGACGGTTCACCGCCACCCGCTCGGAGCGGGAGCGGTTGCTGGACGCGTTCCTCGCCGCCGCCCGTGACGGTGACCTGGCGACACTGACCGGGCTGGTCGCCAGGGACGCCACGGCGTGGAACGACGGAGGCGGCCGGGCGCGGGCCGCCCGCAACCCGGTCACCGGGGCGGACCGGATCGCCCGCTTCTTCGCCGGGATCTACGGTCCGGGAAGCCGGGGCTGGACGCTGCGTCGGCTGGAGCTGAACGGCGAACCCGGCGCCCTGCTCGTCCGCGCGGACGGCAGCCGCTACACGTTGACCGTCACGGCGGCCGACGGCCAGATCACCGGGGTCTACGTGGTGGGCAACCCGGCGAAACTGCCGTCGGTCGACTGAACCCGCCGCCCGCGAGCCCCGTGTCGACGACCCCTGGTCAGCCGAGCTCGGGGAACCAGAGCGCGATCTCGCGCTTGGCGCTGTCCGTCGAGTCGGAGGCGTGCACCAGGTTCTCCCGGTTGGACAGCGACAGGTCTCCCCGGATGGTGCCGGCAGCGGCCTTGCGCCCGTCGGTGGCGCCGACCAGACCGCGGACCACGTCGATGACCTGGTCGCCGGAGAGCACCAGGGCAACCAGCGGGCCGCCGGTCATGAAGTCCTTCAGCGGCGGGTAGAACGCCTTGTCGACGTGCTCGGCGTAGTGCTCGTCGGCGAGCGCCGCGTCCATCGTCCGGTGCGCCATCGCGTCGATCCGCAGCCCCTTGCGCTCGAAGCGGGAGAGGACCTCGCCGACCAGGCCGCGGCGGACCGCGTCGGGCTTGATCAGAACGAGGCTGCGCTCATCCGGGCTGTTGCTGGACACGCTGGGTTCCTCCTGTACGCGTTGAACGCTCGAGATCGGTACGGTCAGCCTAGCGACCCGGTCCCGGCGCCGGCGCGGCGGCCGGTCTTTCCCCCGGTGGCCGATCCGGCCTAGCCTGGCCCTGACCCCCGGGAGGTCCACTGTGGCGAATGGCGGGAGCCGGCCCATCGCGCCGGTACGCAAACTGATCGGCACGGTGCTGGGCACCGTGGCCACGTTCGTCGTCCTCTTCGGGCTGGGCATGACCAGTTGGGCCATCGTGGCTCTCGGGGTCGCCCTGCTGGTGCTGGCGATCGCGCTGGCGACCGTACGCGGCGGCGGGCGCACCTGGGTGGTCGGCGTCGGCCACGTGCACAGCGCCTCCGAACCACCCACCCAGTACGCGTTCGGCCGCTGCGAACTCCAACTGGTGATCGACGCGCCCGGCCTGCCACCGCGATCCAAGAAGATCATCGAACCACGGGTGCCGGTCTCGAAGTGGCCGTCGCTGGGCCAGACCCTGCCGATCCGGGTCGCGCTCGACGACCAGCGGCACGTCAAGGTCCTCTGGGACGAGGTGCCGACCCACGCCGAGACGGCCGCCGCCGTCGCCGACCTCCCGCCGGAGTTCGCCGACGTCGACGCGGTGGACGAGGTGTTGATCCAGCAGGACGCCCCGCCATGGGCCGACCGTGGGCCGGACGACGATTTCCGGGACGACCTCCGCGACCCGCTCGGCGACCCGTTCCGCGACCCGCTCGGCCCCGACCCGGTACGCAGCGATCACCTGCGCACCGACCCCCTGCGCGACGACCCCCTGCGCGACGACCCGGGCGTCGTGCCCGAGGAGCGCGAGCCCGTGGTGATGCACCAGAGCCCGGGCGGCCCGGTGGTGCTGGAGGGCGTCCTCGTCGAGCAGCAGGCCAGTGGTGGGCTGCCCCGGCGGGCCACCCCGGCACCACGCTCACCCGTTGAGGAGCGCTTCGACGAACCCGACGCCGACCGGTTCGACCTGCCGGAGGACGACCGGGCAACCCCACCCCCCGGTGACCCCCTCGAGCCGCTCAGCGCGCAACGCGTCGACCCGCCGCCCGCACAGCGTTCCGGGCCGGGAGCGACCGACCCACTGGACCCCCTCGACCTCCCGCTGGACGACCCCGCCCCGGCCAGGGCGGGCCGCGAGACGGTCACCGACGAGGAGTTGGACCAGGCGATCTTCGGGTTCGACTCGGACGCGGCCGCGGATCCGACCGCGCCGATCAGTGGGGTGGGTCTCACCCTGCTGGTGACCGACCTGTCCCGCTCGCTCGGCTTCTACCGCGACGTGCTGGGCTTCACCGAGGTCGACCAGGGCGCCCACAACGCCATCCTCGCCTCCGGCGCGACCCGGCTCGTCCTGCGCGAGGTGACCGGGGCGGCGCCGATCAGCCGCCGACTGGTGCACGTCAACCTCGAGGTGAACGACATCGAAGCGGCGTACGAGCGGCTACGCGGGTCGGGCGTCCGCTTCACGTACGCGCCCCGGGTGGTCAACCGGGGCACGAAGCTGGAGGTGTGGGCGGCGGCGTTCCGTGACCCGGACGGCCACGGCATCGCCCTCACCCAGTGGCGTGAACGCGCCGACGCCTGATCCGGCCCGGTCCGCCTCGGGCTGACGGCCGACTGTCGGCCGTCAGCCGAGGATGACCCGGCGGACGTGCAGCGCGTACGCCCAGACCAGGGCGAAGATGATGCCCAGTCCGAGCAGCGACCAGTGCAGCAGGCCGCCCAGCATCAGCAGGCCCTGGAGCACCGTGCCGGCATTCCATGCCCACGGTCGGCGCATCATGCCGGCGAGCACGATCGCAGCCACCGCCAGTGCCACCACGACACCGATCGCGGCGCCGCTCAGGTCACCGCCGACCACCCGGACCGGCTGGATCGCCAGCAACAGCACCAGCGCCTCCAACCCGAGGGTTCCCGCACCCAGGCCGCGTACCGCCGCCTCCGGGTTGCGCAACCCGGAACGCCGCGGCTGCCCGGCGACGGGCCCATCCTCGGGTCGATCGGCCGGCGAGCCGGCCGGGGCCTGATCAGCCGGCGCACCGGCCGCAGCCTGGTCGGTGGGGTCGTTGGTGGCGTGCGGGTCCCGCTCCGGGCCGGTCATCGCTTCAGCAGCCGGCGGGCGTCGGCGACCGTCACCACTGAACCGGTGACGAGCACCCCGACCCCGCTGAGCTCACCGGGGACGTCCTCCTCGGCCAGCGCCACCGCCAGCTCGATCGCGTCCGGCATCTCCTCGGCCGTCGACACCCGCTCCTCACCGAAGATCTCGGCGGCCAGCGCGGCGAGGTCGTCCGTGGGCATCGCCCGTGGCGAGCTGTTGCGGGTGACCACCAGCTGGTCGATTACCGGCTCCAGCAGCTCCAACAGCCCTTCCGCGTCCTTGTCGGCGAGGACGCCGACGACCGCCACCAACTTGCTGAACGCGAACTCCTCCTGGAGCGCGGTGACGGTGGCGGCCATGCCGTGCGGGTTGTGCGCACCGTCCAGCAGGATGGTCGGGGCGTTGCGCACCCGCTCCAGCCGACCCGGGGAACTGGTCGAGGAGAAGCCCTCCCGGACCGTCTCGACGTCGAGCTGCCGGCGACTCCCGGCGCCCAGGAACGCCTCCACGGCGGCGAGCGCCACCGCGGCGTTCTGCGCCTGGTGGGCCCCGTGCAGCGGAATGAACACGTCGTCGTAGACGCCGCCCAGGCCCTGGAGGCTGAGCACCTGGCCGCCGACGGCGACCGCCCGGCTGAGGACGCCGAACTCGCCGCCCTCCCGCGCGATGGTGGCCCCGACCTCGGCGCACCGGTCGAGGAGGGGGCCTGCCGCCTCCTCGTCCTGCGCCGCCACGATGACGGTGGCGCCCGGGTGGATGATGCCGGCCTTCGCCAGCGCGATGTCCTGAATGGTGTCGCCGAGCCACTCGGTGTGGTCCAGGCCGATCGGGGTGATCACGCAGACCCCCGCCTGGAGGACGTTGGTGGCGTCCTCGGCACCGCCGAGGCCCACCTCGACCACCGCGATGTCGACCGGCGCGTCGGCGAACGTGGCGAACGCCAGCGCGGTGGTCATGTCGAAGTACGTCAGCGGCTCGTCGGACCGGGCGTCGATCAGCTCGGCCAGTGGCTTGATCTCCCGGTACACCGACGCGAACCGCTCCTCGCTGACCGGCTCCCCGTCCAGGCTGATCCGCTCCCGGACGGTCTCCAGGTGCGGGCTGGTGTATCGCCCGGTGTGCAGCCCGTGCGCCCGCAACAGTGAGTCGATCATCCGCGCGGTGGAGGTCTTGCCGTTGGTGCCGGTCAGGTGGATCGCCGGGTACGCCCGCTGCGGGCTGCCGAGCAGGTCGAGCAGCGACTCGATCCGGTCCAGCTCGAAGACCATGCGGGTGAAGCCGCGGGCGTTCAGCTCGGCCTCGACGGCGGCGAATTCGGTACGGTCGGTCACGAGGAAAGTGTCTCCAGAGCAGCGTCGATCCGGACCAGGTCGGCCTCGGCGGTGGCGAGCCGGTCGCGGATCTTCGCGACCACCGGCTCGGGGGCCTTGCCGATGAAGGCGGGGTTGTCGAGCTTCGCCCGGGCCTGCGCGACCTCCTTCTCGGCGGCGGCGCGGTCCTTCGTCAGCCGGGCCCGCTCGGCGGCCAGGTCGATCGACCCCCGGGTGTCCAACGCGACACCGACGGCGCCGGGCATGGCCAGCGTGGCGCTGGCCTGGAAGTCGTCCCCGGCCGGGTCCAGCCGGACCAGCGAACGGATCAGCGGCTCGTGGGCGGCGATGCCCGCACCGGTCAGCCCGTCCAGCCGGGCGGCCACCCGCTGCGTCGGACGCAGCCCCTGGTCGGAACGGAACCGGCGGATCTCGGTGACCACCCGCTGCACACTGAGCAGCTCGGCCTCGGCGGCGTCGTCGATCAGCGCACGGTCGGCCACCGGCCAGGCGGCCTTCTGCACCGTCTCGCCGCCGGTCAGCGCGAGCCACAGCTCCTCGGTGACGAACGGGATGACCGGGTGCAGCAGCCGCAGCAGCTGGTCCAGCACGTGCCCGAGCACCCGGCGGCTCGCCTCGGCCCGCTCACCGCCCTCGCCGAGCACCGGCTTGCTCAGCTCGACGTACCAGTCGCAGACGTCGTCCCAGGCGAAGTGGTAGAGCAGGTCACACACCTTGGCGAACTCGTACGCCTCGAACTGCTCGTCGACCTCGGCGGTGACGTGCGCCAGCCGGGACAGGATCCACCGGTCGACGGTGGAGAGCTGCTCGACGGGCGGCAGGTCGCCAGTGGTGTGCGCACCGTTCATCAGGGCGAAGCGGGTGGCGTTCCAGAGCTTGTTGCAGAAGTTACGCGAGCCCTGGCACCACTCCTCGCTGACCGGGACGTCCTGCCCGGGGTTGGCGCCACGAGCCAGCGTGAACCGGGTGGCGTCGGCCCCGAACCGGTCGATCCAGTCCAGCGGGTCGACGACGTTGCCGAACGACTTGGACATCTTCTTGCCGTGCTCGTCGCGCACCATGCCGTGCAGGGCCACCACGTCGAACGGCTGCTTGCCGTCCATCGCGTACAGGCCGAACATCATCATCCGGGCGACCCAGAAGAAGAGGATGTCGTAGCCGGTGACGAGGACGCTGGTCGGGTAGAACTTGGCCAGGTCCGGGGTCTGCTCCGGCCAGCCGAGGGTGGAGAACGGCCAGAGCGCGCTGGAGAACCAGGTGTCCAGGACGTCCTCGTCCTGCCGCCAGCCGTCGCCGGTCGGCGGCTGCTCGTCCGGGCCGACGCAGACGATCTCGCCCTGTGGGCCGTACCAGACCGGGATCCGGTGCCCCCACCAGAGCTGGCGGGAGATGCACCAGTCGTGCATGTTGTCGACCCAGGCGAAGTAGCGCTTGGCCAGCTCGGCCGGCTCGATGCGGACCCGCCCGTCGCGCACCGCGTCACCGGCGGCCTGGGCCAGCGGGGCGGTGTTGACGAACCACTGCAACGACAGCCGCGGCTCGACGGTCGTCTTGCACCGCGAGCAGTGCCCGACCGCGTGCACGTACGGCCGCTTCTCGGCCACGATCCGGCCCTGCTCGCGCAGTGCGGCCACGATCGCGGGCCGCGCCTCGAACCGGTCCAGCCCCTCGAACGGGCCGGGCACGGTGATCACCCCGCGCTCGTCCATGACGGTGAGCGCGGGCAGGTCGTGGCGTTGGCCGATCTCGAAGTCGTTGGGGTCGTGTGCCGGGGTCACCTTGACCATGCCGGTGCCGAACGACGGGTCGACGTGCGCGTCGGCGACGATCGGGATGCGACGGCCGGTGAGCGGCAGCTCGACCTCGGTGCCGATCAGGTGCTGGTAGCGCTCGTCGTCCGGGTGCACCGCCACGGCGGTGTCGCCCAGCATCGTCTCGGCCCGGGTGGTGGCCACCACGACCTCGTCGCTGTAACGGATGGAGATCAGCTCACCGTCGTCGTCGGTGTGCTCGACCTCGATGTCGGAGAGGGCGGTGAGGCAGCGCGGGCACCAGTTGATGATCCGGTTGGCCCGGTAGATGAGCCCCTCGTCGAAGAGCTTCTTGAAGATCGTCTGGACGGCGCGGGTCAGCCCCTCGTCCATGGTGAAGCGCTCACGGTCCCAGTCGACGGAGTCACCCAGGCGCCGCATCTGCCCGAGGATCGCCCCACCGGACTCGGCCTTCCACTGCCAGACCCGCTCGACGAACTTTTCCCGGCCGAGATCGTGCCGGGACAGGCCCTCGGCGGCGAGCTGGCGCTCCACCAGATTCTGGGTGGCGATGCCGGCGTGGTCCATGCCGGGCAGCCACAGCGCCTCGAAGCCCTGCATCCGCTTACGCCGGGTCAAGGCGTCCATGAGCGTGTGCTCGAACGCGTGGCCCATGTGCAGCGAGCCGGTGACGTTCGGCGGCGGGATGACGATCGTGAAGGGGGGCTTGTCGCTGTCGGCGGACGCCCGGAAGTGCCCGTCGGCCACCCACTGCTCGTACCGTCGCTGCTCTACCTCGCCGGGCTGGTACTGGCCGGCAAGGGTCGGGGCTGCGGGGCGGTGGGCATCCAGTCTCTCGGTCACCTGACAAGTCTACGGAGGGCTTCCGCAGACCTGACGTGCGCCACCTGTGGTTCGCGTACGGTGTCGGCTATGTCCGACGCACATCTCACCGAGCGTTCGCTCGACGGCGGTCGCGAGCCGGTCGAGCTGACCGAAGAACCGATCCAGCTGAGCACCCGCGACTCCGGTGGCGACCCGGACGAGCGGTCGGGCGGCTGGTCCCGCCGGCGCAAGATCGCTTGGACGGCCGCCCTGGTGGTCGGCCTCGCTGGCGCCGGGGTGCTGGGTGTCGGTGGGTGGCGGATCGCACAGCAGAAGGACACCCAGCTGACGTCGCCCGACCAGGTCGCGGGTCTGACCCGAGACGACAGTGAACGGGCGAAGAGCACCGCCGACTACCTGCGCAGCGGCCTGGCGGCGGATATCGAACTGGACCGCAGCTTCGGCACCGTCTACCGGGACCCGGCGGACGACAAGCGCTCGGTGCTCATCTTCGGGGGCACCACACTGCTGTGGCAGCCGGAACGGGACCTGGACAGTCTCTTCCGCCTCATGTCGGACGAGACCGGTGCGGTGAGCGGCCTCCGCGAGCTGCCCGCCGGTGACCTGGGCGGCGTGATGAAGTGCGGCAGCACCAGCGGCGAGGGCGGAGACTTCGCGGTCTGCGGCTGGGCCGACCACGGCAGCGTGGTGATGGCAATGTTCCCGGGACGGTCGGTCGGCGACGCCGGCGGCCTGCTGCGTAACCTCCGCAACGGCATGCAGACCCGGGGCTGACGCGCCCCACCGGCCGCACGTGCCTGGCGCGGGACCGCTGGCGCCCAGATCCCGATGATCGACTCGGTTTTCCTGATATCTGGGGTGTCGAGCGGCCGCGGCCACCGCGGTTTGGGTGTTCCCGAGTCGAACAACTGAGGCTCAGGGTAAACGCAGAAAGGGCCACCCGATAACGGGTGACCCTTTCTGGAAAGATTGTCCGGCGGCGTCCTACTCTCCCACACCCTCACGAGTGCAGTACCATCGGCGCTGGAGGGCTTAGCTTCCGGGTTCGGAATGTAACCGGGCGTTTCCCCTCCGCCATGACCGCCGTAACTCTATCGACATGTCAAACAACACCAACACCAACACGTGTGTGGTCTGTTGTTCGTTTATCGAGAGTTGCACAGTGGACGCGTAGCAGCTTAGTAGTCAAGTCCTCGGCCTATTAGTACCGGTCAACTGAACCCGTTACCGGGCTTACATTTCCGGCCTATCAACCCAGTCGTCTAGCTGGGGGCCTTACCCCCACAAAGTGGGGTGGGATACCTCATCTTGAAGCAGGCTTCCCGCTTAGATGCTTTCAGCGGTTATCCCTTCCGAACGTAGCTAACCAGCCGTGCCCTTGGCAGGACAACTGGCACACCAGAGGTTCGTCCGTCCCGGTCCTCTCGTACTAGGGACAGCCCTTCTCAAGTATCCTACGCGCACGGCGGATAGGGACCGAACTGTCTCACGACGTTCTAAACCCAGCTCGCGTACCGCTTTAATGGGCGAACAGCCCAACCCTTGGGACCTGCTACAGCCCCAGGATGCGACGAGCCGACATCGAGGTGCCAAACCATCCCGTCGATATGGACTCTTGGGGAAGATCAGCCTGTTATCCCCGGGGTACCTTTTATCCGTTGAGCGACACCGCTTCCACTCGCAAGTGCCGGATCACTAGTCCCGACTTTCGTCCCTGCTCGACCTGTCAGTCTCACAGTCAAGCTCCCTTGTGTACTTGCACTCAACACCTGATTGCCAACCAGGCTGAGGGAACCTTTGGGCGCCTCCGTTACCTTTTAGGAGGCAACCGCCCCAGTTAAACTACCCACCAGACACTGTCCCTGAACCGGATAACGGTCCGAAGTTAGATACCCAAATCAACCAGAGTGGTATTTCAAGATTGCCTCCACCCATACTGGCGTATGGACTTCACCGGCTCCCACCTATCCTACACAAGCTAATTCGAGTACCAATGTCAAGCTATAGTAAAGGTCCCGGGGTCTTTCCGTCCTGCCGCGCGTAACGAGCATCTTTACTCGTACTGCAATTTCGCCGGGCCTGTGGTTGAGACAGTGGGGAAGTCGTTACGCCATTCGTGCAGGTCGGAACTTACCCGACAAGGAATTTCGCTACCTTAGGATGGTTATAGTTACCACCGCCGTTTACTGGCGCTTAAGTTCTCCGCTTCGCCCCGAAGAGCTAACAGGTCCCCTTAACGTTCCAGCACCGGGCAGGCGTCAGTCCATATACATCGAATTACTTCTTCGCATGGACCTGTGTTTTTAGTAAACAGTCGCTTCCCCCTGCTCTCTGCGGCCATACAACGCTCCACCCGCGCGGGGCTTCACGTCTCCGGCCCCCCTTCTCCCTAAGTTACGGGGGCAATTTGCCGAGTTCCTTAACCACAGTTCGCCCGATCGCCTCGGTATTCTCTACCTGACCACCTGTGTCGGTTTGGGGTACGGGCCGCTAAGAACTCGCTAGAGGCTTTTCTCGGCAGCATAGGATCACTGACTTCACCTGAATCGGCTCGGCATCACGTCTCAGCCTATATGTGTTGCGGATTTGCCTACAACACGGCCTACACGCTTACCCCGGCACAACCACCGGCCGGGCTCAGCTACCTTCCTGCGTCACCCCATCGCTTGACTACTACCCATCAGGTTCCCACGCTCCCCAACATCCGTCCGAAGACATCAGCCAGTTCGGGTGGTTAGCACAACGAGGTTCATCAGGGACGCTCTTTCGCGGGTACGGGAATATCAACCCGTTGTCCATCGACTACGCCTCTCGGCCTCGCCTTAGGTCCCGACTCACCCAGGGCGGATTAGCCTGGCCCTGGAACCCTTGGTCATCCGGCGGAAGGGTTTCTCACCCTTCTTTCGCTACTCATGCCTGCATTCTCACTCGTGCCGCGTCCACAACTGGGTCACCCCGCTGCTTCACTCGCGGCACGACGCTCCCCTACCCATCCACACACCTGCACAAGGAATCAAGTCCAAGCGAGGTTAAATGTGAATGCCACAGCTTCGGCGGTGTGCTTGAGCCCCGCTACATTGTCGGCGCGGAACCACTTGACCAGTGAGCTATTACGCACTCTTTAAAGGGTGGCTGCTTCTAAGCCAACCTCCTGGTTGTCTATGCGACCCCACATCCTTTTCCACTTAGCACACGCTTAGGGGCCTTAGCTGGTGATCTGGGCTGTTTCCCTCTCGACTACGAAGCTTATCCCCCGCAGTCTCACTGCCGCGCTCTCACTTACCGGCATTCGGAGTTTGGCTGATTTCGGTAAGCTTGTGGGCCCCCTAGACCATCCAGTGCTCTACCTCCGGCAAGAAACACGCGACGCTGCACCTAAATGCATTTCGGGGAGAACCAGCTATCACGGAGTTTGATTGGCCTTTCACCCCTAACCACAGGTCATCCCCCAATTTTTCAACATTGGTGGGTTCGGCCCTCCACGCGGTCTTACCCGCGCTTCAGCCTGCCCATGGCTAGATCACTCCGCTTCGGGTCTAGGACACGCGACTGAATCGCCCTATTCAGACTCGCTTTCGCTACGGCTCCCCCACACGGGTTAACCTCGCCACATGCCACTAACTCGCAGGCTCATTCTTCAAAAGGCACGCCGTCACCCCGCAAGGCTCCGACGGATTGTAGGCGAACGGTTTCAGGTACTATTTCACTCCCCTCCCGGGGTACTTTTCACCATTCCCTCACGGTACTTGTCCGCTATCGGTCACCAGGAAGTATTTAGGCTTACCAGGTGGTCCTGGCAGATTCACGGCAGATTTCAGGGGTCCGCCGCTACTCGGGAACACCCACAGAAGGTCAGCAACTTTCACCTACCGGACTTTCACCGTCTACGGTCAGCCATTCCAGACTGTTCGACTAGCCACTAACTTTGTAACTTCTCGAACAAGTGTCAGCTTGTTCAGCAGGGTCCCACAACCCCGACCACGCAACCCCTGACAGGTATCACACGCAGCCGGTTTAGCCTCGATCCGCTTTCGCTCGCCACTACTCACGGAATCACTAAATTGTTTTCTCTTCCTACGGGTACTGAGATGTTTCACTTCCCCGCGTTCCCTCCACACACCCTATGTGTTCAGGTGTGGGTGACACCACATGACTGGTGCCAGGTTTCCCCATTCGGACACCCTGGGATCACAGCTTGGTTGACAGCTCCCCCAGGCCTATCGCGGCCTCCCACGTCCTTCATCGGCTCCTGGTGCCAAGGCATTCACCGTTCGCCCTTGACAACTTGACCACAAAGATGCTCGCGTCCACTGTGCAATTCTCAACAAACGACCAACCCACAACCCGATCCGCCCCACACCAAACCAACAACAGTTGGCGGTATATGGGGCCAGGCCATGCCTGGCAGACTTCCAGCCCCCACACAGGAGGCCGGCCAAGTCTCTGAAACAACAACACGATGGTTGTTCTTTCAGGACCCAACAGGGTGCTCACATTCTTCCTCAGCCGCACCAGGGACTTCGTTCCCACCACCCAAGAGCGGCTGTACTAGAAGGAACCCGGCCGTTGCCGAGGGAAAACTTGCCAGTGTCTCCGCCATCTGAGCACCCCGACCCAACATCCGTGGGCCGCGGGCTCCTTGCACCCTTTCAGGTGAAGGTGCTCCTTAGAAAGGAGGTGATCCAGCCGCACCTTCCGGTACGGCTACCTTGTTACGACTTCGTCCCAATCGCCAGCCCCACCTTCGACGGCTCCCTCCACAAGGGTTGGGCCACCGGCTTCGGGTGTTGCCGACTTTCGTGACGTGACGGGCGGTGTGTACAAGGCCCGGGAACGTATTCACCGCAGCGTTGCTGATCTGCGATTACTAGCGACTCCGACTTCACGGGGTCGAGTTGCAGACCCCGATCCGAACTGAGACCGGCTTTTTGGGATTCGCTCCACCTCGCGGTATCGCAGCCCATTGTACCGGCCATTGTAGCATGCGTGAAGCCCTGGACATAAGGGGCATGATGACTTGACGTCATCCCCACCTTCCTCCGAGTTGACCCCGGCAGTCTTCGATGAGTCCCCGCCATAACGCGCTGGCAACATCGAACGAGGGTTGCGCTCGTTGCGGGACTTAACCCAACATCTCACGACACGAGCTGACGACAGCCATGCACCACCTGTGACCGCCCCCGAAGGACCTCACATCTCTGCGAGTTTTGCGGCCATGTCAAACCCAGGTAAGGTTCTTCGCGTTGCATCGAATTAATCCGCATGCTCCGCCGCTTGTGCGGGCCCCCGTCAATTCCTTTGAGTTTTAGCCTTGCGGCCGTACTCCCCAGGCGGGGCGCTTAATGCGTTAGCTGCGGCACAGGAAACCGGAGAGGTCCCCCACACCTAGCGCCCAACGTTTACAGCGTGGACTACCAGGGTATCTAATCCTGTTCGCTCCCCACGCTTTCGCTCCTCAGCGTCAGTATCGGCCCAGAGACCCGCCTTCGCCACCGGTGTTCCTCCTGATATCTGCGCATTTCACCGCTACACCAGGAATTCCAGTCTCCCCTACCGAACTCTAGCCTGCCCGTATCGACCGCAGGCTTGGGGTTGAGCCCCAAGTTTTCACGGTCGACGCGACAAGCCGCCTACGAGCTCTTTACGCCCAATAAATCCGGACAACGCTCGCACCCTACGTCTTACCGCGGCTGCTGGCACGTAGTTGGCCGGTGCTTCTTCTGCAGGTACCGTCACTCTCGCTTCGTCCCTGCTGAAAGAGGTTTACAACCCGAAGGCCGTCATCCCTCACGCGGCGTCGCTGCATCAGGCTTCCGCCCATTGTGCAATATTCCCCACTGCTGCCTCCCGTAGGAGTCTGGGCCGTGTCTCAGTCCCAGTGTGGCCGGTCGCCCTCTCAGGCCGGCTACCCGTCGTCGCCTTGGTAGGCCATCACCCCACCAACAAGCTGATAGGCCGCGAGCCCATCCCAAGCCGAAAAACTTTCCACCCCCAGCCATGCGGCCGGAAGTCCTATTCGGTATTAGCCCCCGTTTCCGAGGGTTATCCCAAAGCTTGGGGCAGGTTGCTCACGTGTTACTCACCCGTTCGCCGCTCGAGTACCCCGAAGGGCCTTTCCGCTCGACTTGCATGTGTTAAGCACGCCGCCAGCGTTCGTCCTGAGCCAGGATCAAACTCTCCAACAAAAAATTAGTTGAACAGCTATCCCGGCAACAAACAAATGTTGCCAAAGGAATCCCAACCAGCCAGCAAAAACTGACCAGTCCGGGGTATAAATCATAATTGGCACTGGCTTTACAAGCACCCTGTTGAGTTCTCAAAGAACAACCACACACCGACCAGAAGCCCCACCTCAGTGGAACCCCGTTTCGGGGCAACCGCTCAAACTTACTTGGTCGAACTTTCGTTGTCAACCTCGTATCCGAGGTGATCAACCTGGTTCGTCCGGATCCACGATGACGCACGCCGTGACCGGCGGTCGTTACTGTCGTGGGAAGCCGCAGACCGGCCGATCGCCGCGTCGCGGCTCTCCGCCCGGCTCCTGCCGGCTTCAAAACCCTACCCGGTCGGCTTCGCGTTCGCAACCCCGTATCCGGAGTGTTCCGCACCGCCCGATCCTCGGTCTCGCTCGGCGTTCCCGCCACGAGCCCGGTGCCCGTTCTCCGCCGGTTTGTCCGGCGTTCCCCGTGCAGAGAGAAAGTTACGCGGACGGCCCGGAGAAGGCAAATCAGGGTTCATCACTGGTTTGACCGACCGGGGCGCGACGGCACCCGGCGCAGCCTGGGGACGCGGGCTGTCCCGACGTGCCAGAGTGTCAGACATGGATGAGTCCGGGCTGGGCACCAGGGTGTTCGCCGAGGAGGCGCTACTGGGCCTCCTCCTGCCGTTCTGGCAGGTGGTGATCGGTGCGGTCGTGCTGGTCGTCCTGGTGCTCTCGGTGGGACGGCTGGCCCGACGGGGCAAGTCCCGGATGACCACCGCGCTGCTGGTCACCGCTGCGGCCATCGCCGGGTTCGCGGTGATCGGCGTCCTGCTGGAGGGTTAGAGCCGGCGGTTGGCCAGACTGGGCAGCTCGGCCCGGATTGCGGCAAGGCGGTCGAGGTCCAGGTCGACGACGGACACACCTGGGCCGTCCGACACCTGGCCGAGGACCGTCCCCCACGGGTCGACCACCATGCTGCGCCCGAAGCAGGTGCGACCTGGCTCGTGGTCGCCGGTCTGGCCAGCCGCCGCCACGAAGCACTGGTTCTCGATTGCCCGGGCCCGTAGCAGGACCTCCCAATGGTCCCGCCCGGTGTGCATCATGAATGCCGCGGGGACCACCAGCAGTTGTGCGCCGCCATCGGTGGCGAGCAGCCGGTAGAGCTCCGGGAAGCGCAGGTCGTAGCAGATCGACAGGCCGACCCGCAGGCCCTCGACGTCCACCACCACCGGTTGCACGCCCGGCGCCACGCTCGCGGACTCCCGGTAGGAGACCCGACCGGGGATCTCCACGTCGTACAGATGGATTTTGCGGTAGCTCGCGGCCAGGGCGCCGGAGCGGTCGAAGACCAGCGACGTGTTCCAGGTGTGCTCCGGGTCCGGGCCGGCCTCGTGGAAGGAGCCGGCCACCACCCAGATGCCGAGCCGTCGGGCGACCCCGGCGAAGAAGTTGCCGACCTCCCCGTCCACCGGTTCCGATGCCGGCAACCCGGCGGCGGGGCCGAGGTAGTCGACGTACTCCGGCAGGACGGCCAGGTCCGCGCCGCCGGCGGCGGCGCGTTCCAGCAGGACCTCGGCGGCGGCCAGGTTGGCCTTGCGGTCGTCCCGGGCGTTCAGCTGGCAGACGGCGACACGCATGACCACAGGGTACGGCGGGAGTGCCGGCGTGGACAGCATCGCCGGCGGTCGGGGGCCAGGGCACCGACAGCGCCAGTACGGCCGGCAGCGCGACATTGGGGAGCCGCGACACCGTGGACAGAGCGAGCGAGTCGGCGCGACGGAACGCTTCCCCCCGGAGTCAGCGTGACGACAGCGGCGAACCGGCCCGGCTGAAGATGGTGGTGGTCACCCGGTCGGGCGAATGGGACCGCCGAACGCGATCACGCCGGCCGCGTCAGGAGTGAGCGGCCGGCGTGACTTGGGGAGGATCAGGCCGACTTCTCCTCGCGGTCCCGCCGGGCACGGCGCCCGGTGAACTCGCGCGGAACGATCGTCGGGTTGACGTTTTCCAGGACCACCTCGCGGGTGATCAACACCCGGGCGGCGTCGGGGTTGCTGGGCACCTCGAACATCGCGGAGAGCAGAACCTCCTCGATGATGGCGCGCAGACCACGGGCACCGGTGCCCCGCAGCATCGCCTGGTCGGCGATCGCCTCCAGTGCCGGCTCGTCGAACTCCAACTCGACCCCGTCCAGCTCGAACAGGCGCTGGTATTGCCGGACCAGCGCGTTGCGCGGCTCGGTGAGGATGCGCACGAGGGCGCTGCGGTCCAGACTGCGCACGTTGGTGATCACCGGCAGCCGGCCCACGAACTCGGGGATCAACCCGAACTTGAGCATGTCTTCCGGCATGACCTGGCTGAAGATGTCGTCGGTCGACCGATCGGACACCGACCGGAGCCGGGCACCGAAGCCGGTGCCACCCTGCCCGGTGCGGGACTCGATGATCTGATCCAGGCCCGCGAACGCGCCACCGCAGATGAACAGCACGTTGGTGGTGTCGATCTGAATGAACTCCTGGTGCGGGTGCTTCCGACCACCCTGCGGCGGCACGTTCGCCACCGTGCCCTCGAGCATCTTGAGCAGAGCCTGCTGCACGCCCTCACCGGAAACGTCACGCGTGATCGACGGATTCTCCGACTTGCGGGCGATCTTGTCGACCTCGTCGATGTAGATGATGCCGGTCTCGGCGCGCTTGATGTCGTAGTCCGCGGCCTGGATCAGCTTGAGCAGGATGTTTTCCACGTCCTCGCCGACGTAACCCGCCTCGGTCAGCGCCGTGGCATCGGCGATGGCGAACGGGACGTTCAACATCCGGGCGAGGGTCTGCGCCAGGTGGGTCTTGCCGCACCCCGTCGGGCCGAGCAGCAGGATGTTGGACTTCGCCAGCTCGACGGCATCATTGCCGGAGCCTGGCGCGTTGGCCGCCTCGGCCTGGATCCGCTTGTAGTGGTTGTAGACCGCGACCGCAAGGGCCTTCTTGGCCTGATCCTGCCCCACGACGTAGTTGTCGAGGAACTGGCAGATCTCCATCGGCTTGGGAAGCTCTTCCCACTTCACCTCGCCGGACTCGGCCAGCTCCTCTTCGATGATCTCGTTACAGAGATCGATGCACTCGTCGCAGATGTAGACCCCTGGGCCTGCGATGAGCTTCTTGACCTGCTTCTGCGACTTGCCGCAGAAGGAGCATTTCAGTAGGTCGCCGCCGTCACCGATCCGTGCCACCTACGTTCTCCCTGCACTCATCGGCCGGAGACCCGGCCCTGACCTGCGGACGCTGCGCGCCGCCCGGCTTGGTTCGCCCCGCCGGCCGACCGGCGAAGCGGTACGGACCCGACGTTACCCGCTGGCGGGGCATTCTCCGACCCCCAAAACGGGTGTGTCAGAGGTCGGCCGGGAACGAAAGCCCCGGCCAACCTCTGACCCGGTACTGCTCAGCTGGCGGAGTGGGTCGCCAGCAGACCCTTCTTGCGGCTGGTCAGGATCGTGTCGACCAGCCCGTACTCCTTGGACTCCTCGGCCGTCATGATCTTGTCACGGTCGATGTCCTTGCGAACCTGCTCGATCGGGCGGTTGCAGTGGCGGGACAGCATGTCCTCCAGCTGCGTACGCATCCGCAGGATCTCCCGGGCCTGGATCTCGATGTCCGAGCCCTGCCCGTAGCCGCCCTCGGTGGCCGGCTGGTGGATGATGATCCGCGAGTTCGGAAGAGCCATCCGCTTACCCGCGGTGCCCGCCGACAGCAGCACCGCCGCCGCGCTGGCGGCCTGCCCGAGGCAGACGGTCTGGATGTCCGGACGGACGTACTGCATGGTGTCGTAGATCGCCGTCATCGCGGTGAACGAGCCACCCGGCGAGTTGATGTACATGATGATGTCGCGGTCCGGGTCAGTGCCCTCGAGCGTCAGCAGCTGGGCCATCACGTCGTTGGCCGACGCGTCGTCCACCTGGACGCCGAGGAAGATGATCCGGTCCTCGAAGAGCTTGTTGTACGGGTTCGACTCCTTGACCCCGTACGACGTGCGCTCGACGAACGACGGCAGCACGTAGCGGTTGTGCACGGCCGCGAACTGGGGCGGCAGGCTCAGATCGGTCATCGTCAGCTCCTCAGCTCAGGGTCCCGGCGCCATCCGGAACCTGTGCGGCCCCGATGATCACCTTGTCGATGAAGCCGTAGTCCATGGCCTCCTGGGCGGTGAACCAACGGTCCCGGTCCGAGTCCGCCTCGATCTGCGACTGGTCTTGGCCGGTGTGGTGCGCGACCCGCTCCTGGAACATCCGCTTCGTGTAAAGCATCTGCTCCGCCTGGATGGCGATGTCGGACGCCGTGCCGCCCAGGCCACCGGACGGCTGGTGCATCATGATCCGGGCGTGGGGCAGGGCGTACCGCTTGCCCTTGGTGCCCGCGCAGAGCAGCAGCTGACCCATCGAGGCAGCCATGCCCATCGCCACGGTCGACACGTCGTTGTCGATGAACTGCATGGTGTCGTAGATCGCCATGCCGGAGTAGACCGAGCCACCCGGCGAGTTGATCCACAGGTTGATGTCGCGGTCCGGGTCCTCCGCGGCGAGCAGCAGCAGCTGCGCGCAGATGCGGTTGGCGACCTGGTCGGTCACCTCACTGCCCAGGAAGATGATGCGCTCCTTGAGCAACCGGTTGTAGACCGAGTCGTCGAGGTTGCCAATGGAGTCGCCACCGCGCGCGTCAATCGCCCGGAGCGACTTCTTGGGGATGTGCATGTCGGTCATGGCAGCCCTTCGCTCTCCGTACCGTCTTTCCCGACACTAACCGCTGTGCGGGGCGGCAGAGTCCCGGTCGGGGCACTGTTCGCTCTCAGCGCAGCTGTGTCGGGCGTACCCGCGGCGCGGGCTTCCGGGCCGTACCCCGGAAAGGGAAACGGCCGCCATCCACCGCGCAGCGGCGGACGGCGGCCGCACCCGACGATCAGTGGTTGTGCTCGGCCTCGTTGGCGGCGCGCAGCGCGTCGAGGCTGACGGGGTTGCCGGCCTCGTCCTTGATCGTGATGCGCTCCATGACAGCGGCGAGCGCCTTGCCCCGCCGCACGTCGCCGAAGACCGCAGCGGCGGCGCCGGAGCGCACCAGCTGGTCGTAGTACTGCTGGGGAGCCATCCCGGCGCGCTGCGCCCGGTGCACGATCTCGTGACCGAACTCGTCGTCGGAGACCTGGACGTCCTCGGCGTCGGCCAGCGTGTCCAGCAGGAGCTGGACCTTGACGCCCTCGGTCGCCGCCTCGGTCAGCTCGGCGTCGATCTGCTCCTCGGTCTTGTCCTCAGCCGCGAGGTATTCCTCCATGGAGGCGCCGATCCGCTCGAGCTGGTCGACCATCGCCTGCTTGCGGCTCTCGACCTCCTCGCGGACGACACCCTCCGGGGCCGGGATCTCGGCAGCCTCGACGAGCTGCGCCAGGGCCTTGTCCCGAGCGGCGTAGATCTGCTCGACCTGCTTGCCCTGGGTTACCCGCGCCCGCAGGTCGCCGCGCAGCTCCTCGATGGTGTCGAACTCGCTCGCCATCTGGGCGAACTCGTCGTTCAGCTCGGGCAGCTCCTTCTCCTTGACCGTGCGTACGGTCACCGCCACGTCGGCGTCGCGACCGGCGAAGTCGCCGCCGACCAGCTGGGTGGTGAAGGTGGTTTCCTCGCCGGCGGAGAGGCCGACCACGGCCTCGTCCAGGCCCGGCAGGAGCTGCTTGCTGCCCACCTCGTGGGAGATGTTGCTCGCCTGGCCACCCGGCACGTCCTCGCCGTCGACGGTGGCGTTCAGGTCGATCTGGACGAAGTCACCCTCGGCGGCGGCCCGCTCGACGGTCTTGAGGGTCGCGAAGCGCTCCCGCAGGTTCTTCACCTGCTCGTCGATCTCGCTCTCGTCGATCTGCAGCTCGTCGACGGTCACCTCGATGGTGCTCGTGTCCGGGATGGTGATCTCGGGCCGGACGTCGACCTCGGCGGTGAAGTTCAGCGAGTCACCGTCGTTGAACTCGGTGATCTCGACCTCGGGACGCCCCAGCGTCTTGAGGTCGTGCTCACGCACGGCGGCGAGGATGTTCTCCGGGATGGCCTCCTGGACCGCCTCGTTGAGGACGGTGCCCCGGCCCACCCGCTGGTCGATCACCGCGGTCGGCACCTTGCCCCGGCGAAAACCCGGGACCTGGACCTGCGAACCGATCTCCCGGTACGCCTTCTTGAGGCTCGGCTCGAGCTCGACGAACGGCACCTCGATGGCGAGCCGCACGCGCGTCGGGCTCAGAGTCTCGACGGTGCTCTTCACAGGCGTACTCCTTGACGGATCTCAGTTGAGTCTGGGCGTGATTCAGCCCATCGAGTGTAGGCGAGCCGGCCTGACGCTCCGGCATCGCCCGGGACCGCACTGGGCGGCACCCGGGGCGGCCCGGCCGCGGACGACAGTCGGGGTGGCGGGATTTGAACCCACGGCCCCTCGCTCCCAAAGCGAGTGCGCTACCAAGCTGCGCCACACCCCGTGGCGACGAGCAGTCTATGCCGTCGCCGCGCCTCAGGCGGTGCCGGGGCATCCCCCACCCGGACAGATCCCCCGAAACCCGGATCTTCGGGGGTGGCCACGCGGCGCCGGGACGACGCGGCGCGTCAGGCGGTGGCGTGGCTACGCGCCGGGCACAGCCATTGGGTACGCTGTCGGCGCGACCCGCTCAGGTGGGTGCACGCGGGCGTAGCTCAATGGTAGAGCTTCAGTCTTCCAAACTGACTACGCGGGTTCGATTCCCGTCGCCCGCTCCACACACGAAGGCCCAGGTGGACCGCATGATCGCGGTACCTGGGCCGTTCGTTTCTCCCCCGCTCTGGATCTTGGGTGCCATCCGCGTGCCATCCGCGTGCCATTCATGGCCGGCGGCGTGCACTTCCGGCGATGCCGCGGTCCATCGCCTGGGCGATCTCACGGTCCCGCTCGCCGGTGGCGTGTTGGTAGATCAGGGCCGCCCGCATGGTCGCGTGTCCCTGGCGGTGCATCAGCTCTCGGGTGCTGGCCCCAGAGGCGGCGGCGAGGGTGTTGTCGGTACGGCGTAGGTCGTGGAAGTGAAAGCCAGCCAGTCCCACCGAGTCGACGAGGAGATCCGCTTGCCTGCCGTCCGATCACTGCCACAGCTAGCCCTGTCCAGTCCTTTCATTGGCCCAGTGCACCGTCAGGCGGCCAGTGCCGTCCGTGTACTCCCGGGCGCACGAGTAACGTGACTCCACCCCGGCGATCGACACGGCACCGTCAACCTCGATGCCGGGTCGTCCGGCATCGTTCTGGCCGATGACAAACTGTTCTCCCAGGAACCGGACCTCAGCTGATTCGGTGGCCTTCTGGTCCTCCAGTGCCCGCTGGATGACCTTTTGGTGGCACCATTGCACCCCATCGCGTGCGTCCGCTTCTCTGCGTCTGTCGACAGCCAGCAGAGTCACTGCCACCGTGACCGCGACCACAAGCGCCAGGCCGGACAGCTTGAGCACCAATGGCAACCAACGCCGAGATCGGACATCGGTCGCCGTAGCATCCCCGTAAGCCACAAGGACGAAACTACGCGGGGCGGGCAACGTGATCAATGGGCAGCTCGCCGTGCCATCCACGTACGAGTAGCCCGTACCTCCGGCGGTCACCAGCGGGCACGAAGGGTCCCCACCTCCTCCGACTGGCCTGCCTCACCAGGTCCGTGTCGGCCGTGATCTTCGTCCTTCCAAACTGACTACGCGGGTTCGATTCCCGTCGCCCCGCTCCACCAGCCTCCGGCCCAGGCCAGAGGCTGCCCCCGGGGACACCGGCTCGGCCTGGAGGACGTCCCAGCCATGATCCTCCCGAAGGTGCGGGACCCGCGCTTCATCACGCTTCGCCGCGGTGGGAGCCTCACCGATCCGGATCACCACCTCCTCGCCCTGTGGGCGGCGTCCTGCGCGGAGCACGTCCTGCACCAGTTCGAGTCGGTTCGGCCGGACGACCCTCGACCGCGGGAAGCGATCGAGCACGCCCGCGCCTGGGTGCGGGGTGAGGTCACGATGACGCAGGCTCGCTCGGCGGGCGCGAGCCCACCTACGCGTCACGAGGCGCGCGGCAACGCGAGCCACTCCTGCCAGGCGATGTCGCGGCCCAGATAACGGGGCTGTCGAAAGGGCCAGTCGGCGGCGATCCACTGCGGCACCAGCGCGTCGAGTGCGCGCTCCGCCTCGCCGCCGACAAGGTCGTCCACCACCCACCAGGAGACCTCGCCGTCCGAGCCGGTGCGCTCGGGCGGATCGACGTAGACGCAGCCCAGGATCGCCGTCTCGTCCGCGTTCAGCAGCGCGTAGTTGAAGGACTGGTGCGCGGCTATCTCGATCTCGTGCCGCAGCAGGTCGATGCGGTCCTCTTCGTAGGTCATCTTCTCGTTGGGCCACGCCCAGGCCGGACCGAAGATCTCCCACAGGCGCTCCCGGGAGCCCATCACCGCGGGGTAGTCGAGCGCGGTGTCCGCCTCCCGGATCGGCCGCAGGTGAAGCGTGGTGCCGGGCACGGGCACGTGGACGGGGTGGACGAAATCGTCGGGCAGCCAGCTCATGGGCGCTGACGCTACAACCGCACTTCACCGGGTGATCCACGGCGGCGGGCTTTGACACACAGCAAGGCCCAGGTGAACCACACGGTCGCGGCACCTGGACCCACTCGGCTCAGCCGAGTTGCCGTGTCACTTCAGGTGAAACCGTTCGTCGACGGCGAGGGCCGCCAGCTGTGGCACGGAGAACGGCAGCTTCGTCAACGCCGGCCGACTCTCGTCGAGCGTCACACCCTGCGCCACGAAGACCACCACACCATCCGGGTGCCGGTACGCCGACCACTGGTCGAGCCGCTCGTCGCTGCCCGGCCGGACCACCACGCCGACCTGCGCCGCTCCCACCGTCTCGACCTGGCACTCGCCCTGCATGCCCCAGAAGTTCTGGGCCAGGGCGCACGGCTCGGTCGGCAGCGGGTTGCCGGCGTCGTGCACCTCGACGATCACGCGCCCGGTGCCCTTGCCCTGGGCCACCGCCACGGAGGACGAGTAGCTCCACACGTCGACGCCGTTCACCTTGTTCTCGAACTGCGCCTGGTGGGTCCGCAGCGTCCGCTCCTCGGCGGACTGGCCCGGCGGGTCCTCCGGCGTGGTGTAGCCGGAGGGTATGACCGAGACAGCCTCGTTGAGCAGGTGAACTCCCTGGTCGTGCTTGGACCCGGCCCGCGCGGTCCGGTCCTCCTGCGGTCGACCGTCGGGCCCGGTCGGCCACGCCTGCTTGGTGTCCCCCGATGCGTCCGGAGAGGCCAGTGGCCCGTTGCCCGCCGGCTGGTAGAGGTGGCCGTCCGGATTGGTGACGGCCGCGAAGCCGGTGACCGCCAGCACGACAGCCGCCGATCCGAGAGACGCCCACACCGCGCGGCGGCGGAAGTGCGTCCGCCGGGCCGCGCCGAGCGCTGCTCCCGTACTCAATGGTGGTGGCGGGGTAATGCTCGCCATCTCGCTGCGCAGACCCTCGCGCAACTCTTCCTCGTTCATCGCTCCCCCATCTCGATCCCGCTGTACGTGGGTGCCAGGAGGCCGCGCAACGTGTCGAGCCCGCGTGCCGCCTGGCTCTTCACCGTCCCTGGAGAACACTCCAGCAGCGCCGCGACATCCTCGACGGACAGGTCCTCCCAGTAACGCAGCACCAGCACGGCCCGCTGGCGCGGTGCCACACGGGCCAGCGCCTGGAGCAGCACCAGTCGACTCTCCGGCGAGTCGGGCGGGGCCACCTGGTCGGCGTCCTCGCCACCCACCCGTTCACGCCGCCACCAACCGCGGCGGCGCTCGTCGAGGAATGTCCGGATCAGGATCTGGCGCACGTAGCTGTCGAGCACCTCGTGCCGGGAGATCCGGTTCCAGACCCGGTAGAGCTTGACGAACGCGGTCTGGACCAGGTCTTCGGCACGGTGCCAGTCGCCGCACAGCAGGTACGCGGTGCCGCGCATGGCACCGGACCGTGCCGCGAAGTACTCGGCGAACGCCTTGTCGCGATCGCTCATTCAGGCCTCCGATCCCCGTTTCGAGGTAGTCACGCGGGGTCTGGCCCGCCGGGTTGCTCCGGAACTCGCGGACATGTCACGGGATCAACGCCGAACGACGTCCGGAGGCTACAACCAACGCGGCATCACCTTGACAGGTGTCGATCTGTGCACTGGTGTAAGGAGCAGGTACATCGATGTCCGTCAGGAGGGCACATGATCGTCCGACGACGGTGGACAGCTGCCGCCACCACAGCGATCCTGTTCAGCGCAGTGCTGTCCCACCCCGCTGCGGGAACCGCGGCACCCGCCGATCCCGCACCACCGATCACCCTGAGCGCCACCGAGACCGCCCTGGTCCGGGTGCAGCTACGTGACCAGGCACAACTCGACCGGCTCGTCGCCACCGGCGCGGACCTGGCCAACCGGCCCCGGGCGCGCGACGGGCGGATCCTCGCCGACCTCGTGCTCAGCGGCACGCAGCTCGCCGAGCTGACCGCCCAGGGCGCGAAGGCCGTACAGGTCGTGCAGCGCGCCGGGGACGGCAGCCGGCACCATGCCGAGAGCATTCGCGCGGCGCAGGCCCGCACCGCCGCCGGGCTGCGCGCTCCGGCCGCCGGCCAGCGGACCACCGCCGCCGCAGCCGTGGACACCCTCCAGGTCCAGCAGGCGTACTGGTGGACCACGAGCGGCCAGACGTTCCTCCAGGCCCAGGTGGCCACCACCGCCACCGACGACCCGGACGTGGAGATCACCGTCAGTTGGCGGACGGCGGACGGCGCCACCGGGTCGTTCCCGCTGTACCGGTTCGAGGACTCCGGCGAGTACCAGTACCACTACAACCTTCCCCAGCCGGTGCCGAACCGGCCGGTCCAGTTGACCGCCACCTCCAGCCTCGGCGGGGCCAGCCGCGTGGTCACGCCGACGCTCTGGCCCAACGCCACCCCGCCGCCCCTGCCGGCCGGTTACCAGAAGGACTTCATCGACGCGTACCTGACGCCGACCGACATCCAGGCGCGGATCAAGCGGCTGGCCCGCCAGTACCGGGATCTGGTGGACGTGATCGACCTGCCGAACAAGACCCAGGGATACCGGCGCAACGCCGTCGCGTACCTGGGTGACCCGGCCGTGGCGGCCGTGGTGGTCGAGTCGGTCCGCTTCGGCGACCAGGGCATGAACGGCGTGCAGGTGCGGACGGTCGACCCGGGCCGGCGCAACCGTCCGCTGACCGTCGGCTACCGCGATCGCGTGCTGACCGTGTCGCTGGCCACCGACACCGCCGGCAAGACGGTGAGCACCACCGACGAGGTCGCCGCGGCGATCAACTCCCGTCAGCCGAACCGCTTCCGGGCCACCGTCGAGGACGGCTCGACCGGGCTGCCCATGCCGGTCGCCGGTCCGGCCCGGCTCGACGACGGGTTACAGGGCACCGAGGTGCCGGCACGGCCGTGGACGGTGCAGGCGCTGCGCCTCGGCGTACACCGCGACGGCTCCCGGGTCGGCGTGCTCGCCTACTCCCAGGAGCACGCCCGGGAGTGGGCCACGCCGCTGGTCACGCTGGAGTTCGCCGAGCGGATGCTGGCCAACGCCCGAACCGACCCGGCCACCCGCGAGCTGCTGGAGCAGGTCGACATCTTCGTCATCCCGACGGTCAACCCCGACGGCGCGAACTACTCGTTCAACGACTTCAACATGCAGCGCAAGAACCTGGTCAACCACTGCACCGGGGCGGCCCGCGACCCGAAGTACCGCACCTCGTGGGGCGTCGACCTCAACCGCAACTACACCGTCGGGTCGTACTTCGACGGCTACGTGGGCGCCAGCGCCAACTGCCTCTCCGGCACCTACGCGGGCACCGCCGAGCTGTCCGAGGCGGAGAGCAGCAACGTGATCGCGCTCGCCAAGGCCCACTCGAACATCAAGTTCGCGATGAACGTGCACTCCTACGGCGGGTACTTCATGTGGCCGCCGGGGGCGTACCGGGCCGACGGCCGGGTCACCCTGCCGCGACCGTCGATCGACGAGTCGACGCTGTTCCTCAACAGCGCCCGGCGGATCGTCGGCGCCATCGCGCAGGAACGCGGCACCGTCACCTGGCCGTCGCAGACCGGGCCGGTCGCCGACGTGCTCTACTCCGCCGCCGGCAACTCGGCGGACCAGCTCTACTACGAGCTGGGCATCTTCGCCTGGGACTTCGAGGTCGGCAACGACCGGTGGAACCCGGCGACCAACCAGTGGGAGGGTGTCGGCTTCCAGCCGCCGTTCGACGAGGCACACGGCGAATCCCAGGAGTACGCCGGCGGACTGGTGGAAATGGTCCGGGTGGCCCGCGACTACGCGGCGGCCCAGCCCGCCGCCTGATCTCCCGGGCGGTGCCGTGTCCGCGCGCCGGCACGGCACCGCCCGCCGACATTTCGCCCGTTTCCGGCCGGCGGCTCGCGGGTAGGGCATTGTCCATGGACACGAACACCACGGCCCACCTGATCGGCGGCCCCCGCGACGGCAGCACCCACGACACCGGCGGCGAAGCCCTCGTCGAGCTGGAGATCGACGGCATGATGCACCGCTACATCAAGACCACCAAGCAGCACGACGACGGCCAGCCGCTCTACAACTACGACGGGATGGTGGCCCCCGACGGCGGCGAGCCCGGCGTCGAGGACCCGGCCGCCCGGGTCGTCTCGCCCCGCGCCGACGCCGAGGGGCACGGCGGCACCCACTGACCGCAACGTGAGCGGATCGAGCCGCCCCGAACGGGATACCAGTCGAACCGGCCGGCCACGGATGAACCGTGGCCGGCCGGGTAAGCAGCAGCCTTGCCTGGTGGGGAGACGACCGGCGTCGCGGCGTGCCGCGACCGGGCGTACGGGCGGGCGGCGCAGAGCCGACCCGCCCGTACGCGCCCGTGATCAGTTCGAGGAGATCCAGTTCCAGGCCGAGACGACCCACTCGGTCTGCTGGAGCCAGGCCACACCGAGGCCGACGAGGAACACCGCCGTCGCCAGGTGGGCGCCGCGCGCGCCGCGCCGGACCCGACCGAGCTGCCGCTCCAGCACCACCCGGCCGACCAACCGGAACAGGGCGAACAGGCCGACCGCCACCAGCAGGCTGAGCACCAGCACGAGCAACGGACCGCTCAGGTCACCCTGGCCGGACAGCGCCCAGATCCCCCAACACACGAACGCGAAAAGGCCAGCCGCCGCGCTCCATTCACCGCCGCGCCGAAGCTGTGCCATCCGCGAGCTGAGCGAGCGGCGGGGCACCGGTTCACCGGGCCAGCCGGTGCCGGTCGGCTCCTGCTCGACCACCGGGAACGGCTCCGTCCGCGGGGTGCGCGGCTCACCCACCGGAGCGACTCCCCGGCGGAACCCGTCACGCTGCGGCGGCACCCCGACGCCGGCCTGCGGTGGCACCTCCACGGTCCGCTCCGCCCACGGCTGCGTCTGGTCTGCCATCTTGTCCTCCCCCTGACCGACGGCAACAACACCGCCTGATTCCGAGGGTAGCCAGCCGGCAAATGGGTCGCCGACCCCGCCCGAGACGCCGGCCGACGCGACAGTGCCGAATCCCACCCCCGGCAGGGTACGGTCGGCTGATGGGTGACCCCGACCGACGACGGCGACGGCTACGCCACCACCCCGACTCGGAGCCGGCTGGGCGCAGCACCGACAGCCCGACGGTCAGCACCTCCGGGGTGCATGACGGTGACGACCCGCCACCGCGCCGCCGGGGCCCGGGTGGCGACGAGCGCGACGGCGAGCGGGGGCTGCGGGGGCTGGTCGGCTCCGGTTCGTCCCAGGTGGGCCTGAGCGCCGCGCTGCGGGCCCGGGACGCGGCCCGGCCCACCGACGACGATCTGGCCGAGGCGGAAGCCCGGGTGGTGGTCGTCCGCCGAAACTGGGTGCCCCGCGAGGAGTTGCCCCGCTCGCCGCGCTGACCTCAGGGCAGGACGGGCAGTTGCCGGGTCCGCTCGTACTCGGCGACCTGATTGATCCGGCGGGCATGCCGCTCGTTGCCGGAGAACGGCGTGTTCAGGAACGCCTCGACGATGCCGGTGGCCTCGTCCAACGTGTGCTGCCGGGCACCGATCGCGACGACGTTCGCGTCGTTGTGCTGGCGGGCCAGCTGAGCCGTCTCGACGCTCCAGGCCAGCGCGGCGCGGACGCCGGCGACCTTGTTGGCGGCGATCTGCTCGCCGTTGCCGGACCCACCGATCACCACTGCCAGGCCCGTCTCATCGGCCACCACCTGGTCGCCGGCGTGCAGGCAGAACGTCGGGTAGTCGTCGTCCGGGTCGTAGCTGTGCGGGCCGACGTCGACGACGTCGTACCCCTGCTTGGCCAGGTGGTTGGCCAGGTGCACCTTCAACTCGAAACCGGCGTGATCGGATCCCAGGTAGACGCGCATACCGGGCAGTCTGTCAGGCCCCGCTCTCCGACGTCGCGGGGGCGGCGTCGGAGAGCCGGGTTCGTCACACGGTCGTGCCGGGGAACGCTCAGCGCGGCAGCTCGGCGACGACCAGACCGCCACGCGCCTTCGGGGTGAACCAGGTGCTCTTGCGGGGCATCTTCTCCCGGGCCAGGTTCACCGCGACGAAGTCCGCCACGGTCACCGGCGCGATGAGGATGGCCAGCTCGGCCCGCCCGGCGTCGACCTCACCGGTGAGCCAGCTCGCCGGGTAGTCACCACCGACGTAGGTGATCCTCTTGTCGCCCGGGTCCAGACCGAGCGCGTCGCGCAGCAGCAGCCGCTCGACCAGGGCGTGGTCCAGGTTTTCCAGGCGGGCGGAGGCCGTGGCCGGCAGGCGTACCGCGTACCCCTGGCCGTCGAGGCGGAGGTGCACGGTGCCGCCACCCTGCGGGACCTCGACCGGGCCGTCGATCGGCTCGACCTCGGCGCCCGCGGCCCGCAGCCGGTCGAGCAGCTCGGCCGGTGTGGTGGTCAGCTCGCTGACCAGTCGGTTGTACGGCTGGATGGCCACCGACGCGGGGGTGGTCACCACGGCCAGGAAGCGCGACAGCCCGCCGGTCTGGGCAGCCAGGCTGCGGTGGTTGCCGTCCGCGACGACCAGCTCCCCGCCGCCGGCGAGGGCGGTCAACGCGGCCTGCTCCGGCCCGGGGCCGAGCAGCCAGATGGCGTGCGTGCGCCCCGCCTGGTCGGTGTCCGTCGCGGCGGGCGCGCCGGACATCTCGGTCGCCGACGCGAGCGCGGCGTGCAGTTCGTCGCCGCGCCCGGTCTGGAGCAGGAGTACGGGTGAGAGCAGGTGACCGAGCGCCTCGGCCAGTGCCACCCGCTCGCGCACCTTGGCGATGAAGACGTCCTCGTTGCGGATGACCAGACCGGGCTCGTCGGCCCGGGTGGAGATCTGGTCGGTGTCCACCATCGCGAACAGCCCGTACGCCGGCTCCTCGCCGGGTGCGGTGATCCGGTAGAGCACCACCACCTGCTCGGCGGGGGTGTAACTGCCGTCCGCCTTGGCCTCGGCGAGGCGGGCGACCGCGTCCGGCAAGGCGTCCAGGAACGACTTGCCCAGGCTCTGCGGGGCGCGGTGTGGCATCTCGATGCCGAGGGCACTGTGCGGGTTCGCCTCGATGATCGCGGTGATTTCCGCGTCGTCGGCGAACTCGTCGTAGTTCTGCGCGCCGGTGCCACCAGTGGTGACCCACGCTCGGGGGATCGGATGCACGACCGTCATACCCGCTGACGCTACCGGCGACGGTGTCGCCGTCGGAGGGGGACCCGCGGGGGTCCACCAGATGAAAGCGCCAGGCCGGGCGGAGGGGTCAGCCGGTGCGGTCGGACGCGCCCCGACGGTGCCTGCCTGCGGTTGCCGGCCCGCCGTTGCCCCGCCGGGCGGTGCCGACCGGCCCGGTGTTCACGGCACGGCGGGGTGACGCGGGCGGCCCCGGCACGGGCCGCTCGGGCGGCGGCGACGGGACGGGTCGCGGGCTCAGCGGCGGCGTCGGCACCGGACGCGAGGGGGCGGGCGCCGGCGGAGGCGGCGCGGGTTGGGCCGGTGCCGCCGCCGACGGGACGGGCGTCGCCGACACGGGCAGCGCCGGGACCGGCAGCGCCGGCACTGGCGACGCGGCGGTGGACGGCACGAGGTCGGTCGGCCCGGAGTCGACGGCCGACGTCAGAGGGTCGGCCGACGCGGGCGGCGTGAGCCGGGAGGTCACCGGAACCCGGGCCACGCCCACCACGATGGGCGGCGCGAGCAGGTCGACCAGGTGGGCGGGTAGGTCCGGGCGGACCGCCGGCCAGCGGGAGTCGTCAACGGACCAGTAGGCCGCGCCGGGAGTGTCGATCACCCCCTGCCGGGTCAGCTGATCGTCACCGGACGCACGGTGCTTGGCCATCGGGATTGCCTCCACGAACTGCGGGGTGCGGCCCTGCGGGTCGCTGCGGCGGACATGCAGGCCAACGAGCGCGGCGGTCTCCCGGTGACGGGGCGGGCATCGCCACGACGCGACACGCCGAGCGGGGCGCGCTGCGGAGGTGCTCGGCGATGGAAGGGCCCCCGGCCGACGCCGGGCGTCGACCGGGGGCCCTACGCACACCTCAGTCGAAGATCGGGCCCTGCTCCCGGGTGCGCTTGAGCTCGTAGAAGCCCGGCGTGCCGGCGACCAGCAGGACGCCGTCCCAGAGCCGGCCCGCGGCCTCCCCCTTCGGAGCCGGGGTGATCACCGGGCCGAAGAACGCGACCGGCGTGCCGTCCGGACCGGGCGCGTGGACGACCGGCGTGCCGACGTCCTGCCCGACCGGGCGCATCCCGGCCTCGTGGCTGGCCCGCAGCGCCTCGTCGTAGTCGGTGCTGTCGGCGGCCGCGGCCAGCGCCGGGTCCAGACCGGCGTCGGTCAGCGCGGCGACGTACAGCTCGTGACCCCGCTCCTCCTTGCCGAGGTGGATCCGGGTGCCGAGCGCGGTGTAGAGGGGGCGCAGGGCGTCGGTGCCGTACCGCTGCTCGGCGGCGATGCAGACCCGCACCGGGCCCCAGGCGGTCTTCAGGAACTCCTTGTACTCCTCGGGCAGCTCGTCCCGGCCATCGTTGAGCACGGCGAGGCTCATCACGTGGAAACGAATGTCCACGTCACGGACCTGCTCGACCTCAAGCAGCCAGCGGGACGTGATCCACGCCCACGGGCAGGCCGGATCGAACCACATGTCGGCGGTGACACGATCGGTCACGGTGAGGTCCCTTCGCGACGGGGGCGCCGGCAGTCCGGCGTCTCAGGGGAATCTTCACCCCGCAGCCCATCGAGCGGCACCCGAATGAGAGCGTGACCTCGGCCACCGCGGGCTGCTCGTACATGGAAGACTCGGTTCGGGCCGGCCGCCACGAGCGGTTGGCAGACGGGCGCCGCCGGGCGTACGGCGAGATGTTGGGATGGAGACGAACAGTGCCGGGAGTGCGCAACCTGACGCAGGTCGAGGCGACCGAGCGGGCCCGCCTGCTCAATGTGACGGGGTACGACATCAGTCTGGACCTGTCCACCGCCGTGCTGGCGGCGGACGGCCGCACGTTCCGGTCCACGACCGAGGTGCGTTTCCGCTGCTCGGAGCCGGGTGCGAGCACGTTCATCGAGCTGGCCGCCGAGTCGGTGCGTTCCGCGACGCTGAACGGCTCCCCCGTCGACCTCTCCGACTGGTCGGCCGAGAAGGGCCTGGTGCTGTCCTCGTTGGACAGCGACAACACCCTGGTCGTCGACGCCGACTTCGGTTACTCCAACAGCGGCCAGGGTCTGCACCGCACTGTCGACCCGGTGGACGGCGAGACGTACCTCTACAGCCAGTTCGAGACGGCCGACGCGCAGCGGGTGTTCGCCTGCTTCGACCAGCCCGACCTGAAGAGCGTCTACACCTGGCACGCCACCGTGCCGGCGCACTGGCGGGCCGTGTCCAACATGCCGGTGCAGCGCGAGGAGCCGGCGGGTGAGGGGCTCAAGACCCTGCACTTCACCGTGTCGCCCCGGATGAGCACCTACATCACCGCGATGTGCGCCGGCCCGTACCACGAGGTGCGGGACAGCCACGACGGCATCGACCTGGGGGTGTTCTGCCGCGCGTCGATGGCGCGCTACCTGGACGCCGACGACCTGTTCCTGATCACCAAGCAGGGCTTCGACTTCTTCCACGAGAAGTTCGGCGTGCGCTACCCGCTGCCGAAGTACGACCAGCTCTGGGTGCCCGACTTCAACGCCGGCGCGATGGAGAACTTCGGCTGCGTCACGCACGCCGAGTCGCACTACCTGTTCCGCTCGCAGGTCACCGACTTCGAGTACGAGCAGCGGGCCAACACGATCCTGCACGAGCTGGCCCACATGTGGTTCGGCGACCTGGTCACCATGCGCTGGTGGAACGACCTGTGGCTCAACGAGTCGTTCGCCGAGTGGGCCAGCCACTGGTGCAACACCAACGCCACCCGGTTCACCGAGGCGTGGACGACGTTCCTGTCCATCCGCAAGAACTGGGGCTACCGGCAGGACCAGCTCTCCTCCACGCACCCGGTCTACACCGAGATGCCGGACATGGAGGCCGTCGAGGTCAACTTCGACGGCATCACCTACGCCAAGGGCGCGAGCGTGCTCAAGCAGCTCGTCGCGTACGTGGGTGAGGAGCCGTTCGTCGCCGGGCTGCGGGCCTACTTCGGCAAGCACGCCTGGGGCAACGCCACCTTCGACGACCTGCTCACCGAGCTGGAGGCGGCCTCCGGTCGGGAGCTGCGCAAGTTCGCGGCGCAGTGGCTGGAGACCGCGCAGGTCAACACGCTCCGCCCGGAGGTGACCATCGGCGCGGACGGCACCTACGAGCAGGTGGCGGTCCTCCAGGAGGCGCCGACCGCGTACCCGACGCTGCGGACGCACCGCATCGGCGTGGGCCTGTACGACCTCACCGACGGGCGGCTGGTCCGTCGCGAGCGCTACGAGGTGGACGTGGCCGGCGAGCGGACCGACCTCGCCGAGCTGCGCGGTGTCCGGGCGGCCGACGTGCTGCTGCTCAACGACGACGACCTGAGCTACACCAAGCTGCGCCTCGACGACCGGTCGATGGCCAACGTGGTGCAGCACATCGGTGGCTTCGAGTCGTCGCTGGCCCGGGCGCTGTGCTGGACCGCCGCGTGGGACATGATCCGCGACGCGGAGCTGTCGGCCCGTGACTACGTGGCGCTCACGCTGAGCGGGTTGCCCGCCGAGACCGACATCAACCTGGTCACCGCCACTCTGCGGCAGGCGACCACCGCGCTCACCCTGTACGCCGACCCGGCCTGGGCGCCGACCGGTTGGGCCGACCTGGCCCGTACCGCCCGGGACGCGCTCGCCAGCGCCGAGCCCGGCAGCGGTTTCCAGCTGGCCTGGGCCCGCGCGTTCACCTCGGCGGCACGCTCCGACGAGGACCTGGCCACCCTGCGCGGTTGGCTGGACGACACCGGCATTCCGGCCGGGCTGACCGTGGACACCGAGCTGCGCTGGTCGGTCCTCGCCGCGCTGGTGGCCAACGGCGCGGCCGGTGCCGCCGAGATCGAGGCGGAGCTGGCCGGCGACCGCACCGCGAGCGGTGAGCGGGAGGCCGCGTACGCCCAGGCGTTGTTGCCGACGGCCGAGAACAAGGCCGCCCTGTGGGCGCTGCTGACCGGCCCCGACGCGCTGCCGAACTGGCGGCACCGGGCACTGTTGCAGGGCTTCGCGCACCCGACCCAGGTGGAGCTGATCGCCCCGTACCGGGAGCGGTACTTCGCGACGGTGGCGCAGGTGTGGGCCACCCGGGACAGCGAGCCGGCGCAGGAGTTCGCCCAGTTGGCGTACCCGACCTACCTGGTGGAGGACGACACGGTGGCGGCCACCGACGCGTGGCTGGCCGGCGACGGGCACCCCGGCCCGCTGCGCCGGCTGGTCGCCGAGGGCCGCGACGGCGTGCTGCGGGCGCTCAAGGCCCGCGCGAAGGACGCGCAGAGCGCCTGACCAGCGGTTGTCCGGCCCGGGGCCGGCGTGGGTGTGAGCCCGCGCCGGCCCCGGGCCGCTTTTGTGCCCGTCCGGCCCCGGAGCGGCCACGCTGACGGTGGGCCGACACACGACGAACCCCGGCCCGCGACTGCGGACCGGGGTTCGTCGGATGTGTGGGGTCAGCCCTTACCGGCGTGGCTGGCGAGCTGGTCGAGCCCGTTGATGATGCCACCGGCCAGGTCACCGCCGCTGAACGCGCCGGCCATCGAGAGCGCGGCCAGCTTGGCGTACGTGTCGGGGATGCGCTTGCGCGCGTACCGCCCGGTGACGATCTCCAGCTGACGCTGGTTGGGCGACACGGCGATCAGCACCGACTTGTCCGGGTCGGCGAGCTGGCGGTGCAGCCGCTGGGCGTGCTCCCGGACGGGCTCGTCGAGACCACCGACGAAGACCGAGAAGACCAGGCCGGTGCCCTGGTCGGCAAGGCGCAACGCCTCGTCGATGCGCAGCAGCTGGCGGGTCGAGAAGGGCCCGTCCAGCACCTCGGGCGGATTTTCCGACCCGGCGTGCTTCTCACCAACGGTCACTTGCGCCTCCGGTTCCACCGGCCGGCGCCTCGACGCTGGCCTGCTCAAGCTTGTGGCTGGTCAGCGCGGGCGCCTGCGCCCCCGCCGTCAGCGCGGTGCCGGCCGAGTCGGCCAGCTGCTCCGGGCGGCCCAGGAACCAGACCGGAGTGAAGTCGAAGGGCCGGCCCGGGCGGTAGCGCTTGGCACCACGGCCACCGCCGGTGGCACCACCGCTGCTACCGGCATAGGTGAGGCCGGCGATGACCAGCACCGCGGCCAGCGGGATGCCGACGAAGACCAGCAACGTCTCGGTAACAGACAATCCCAACGCCCCCAGGCGGAAGAAGGACGACCTCGAACAAGCGGGTCGGATGGATGATCATGATGCTGGCCACCCGACGCCGTCACCATTCACGTTAGCGGAGTCGACGGCCCGCCAGATTGCGGGGTGCCGATCCCATCCGTCACTGGAGTTCTCCAGTTGCGCAGCGGTCGCGATCAGCCGCGCGTCGTCGCCGTACCGGCCCGTGAGCAGCACCCCGACGGGCAGGCCGTCGGTGGTGGTGCCGACCGGCAGGGAGACGGAGGGATCGCCGGTGACGTTGAAGATGGCGCAGTAGGGCGAGAAGCGGCGTTGCCGGTCGAAGTCGGCCGCCGGGTCACCATCGGCGGTGAACCAGCCGACGGGCGCCTGCGGCGCGGCCAGGGTGGGACAGAGCAGCAGGTCGACACCGGCGGTGCGACGGGCACCGAGGCGGACCTGCGCCTGCAACTCACCGAGGGTGGTGGCCAGCGTGCCGGCGGAGATCTCCGCGCCCCGGGCGCGCATCAGCCGGGTCAGGGGCAGCAGCTCCGCCTCCCGCTGCGGCGGCACCGGGGCGAGCGCCAGCACGTACCAGAGGATCTCGAACAGCGGCCACACCGCCGGCGTGAGTGGCGGCGGCACCTCGACCACCTCGTGGCCGGCCGCGGTGAGCAGCGCGGCGGCGGAGTCCACGGCGGCCACGCAGTCGGGGTGCACCGGCTCGTCGGCGAGCATCGGCGTGGTGAACCGGCCGATGCGCAGCGGGCCTGGCTCGGCCCGACGGGCCACGGCCAGATATCCGCCGGGCGGCGCGGGCGGCGACAGGTAGGGCTCGCCGGGGACCGGCACCGCCATCACGTCGAGCAGCGCGGCGACGTCGGCGACGGTCCGCCCGAGCGGGCCGCTGGTGGGCAGGCCGAACGCACCGGAGCCGAGCGGCCCGCCGGAGACCACGCCACGGCTGGGCTTGTAGCCGACCAGGCCGCAGAGCGACGCCGGGATGCGCAGCGAGCCACCGCCATCGGACCCCTGGGCGACCGGGACGAGCCCGGCAGCCACCGCCGCCGCCGCGCCGCCGCTGGACCCACCAGCGGTGTACGCCAACTGCCACGGATTGCGGGCCGGCGGCGCGACCCGGCCCTCCGAGTAGAGCGAGCAGCCCAACTCGGAGGTGGTCGTCTTACCGAGGCTGACCAGGCCGGCGGCCTTGATGAACCGGACCACGTCGGCGTCGACCGGCGGGACGAAGTCGACGAAGGCGGCCGAACCGAAGGTGGTGCGCACGCCGGCGGTGAGGGTCAGGTCCTTGATCGCGGTCGGCACACCGTGCAACGGGCCGCGCTCATCGACCGGCACGGCGTCGGCGGCGCGTGCGGCCTGCCGGGCGAGGTCCTCGGTGACGGTGACGAACGCGCCCACGGTGTCGCCGAGCGCGGCCACCCGGCCCAGGCAGTGCTCGACCAGGTCGACGCTGGTCAGCTCGCCGCGGGCGATCGCGGCGGCCTGCTCCAACGCGGTCAGGTCGTGCGGCTCGGCCATTCCCTCATCCTGCCCGCTGGGACGGGCCCCAAGCGTCCGACACACGCCGGACTCACCCACCACTCGGCCGGCCGACCCGCCGAGGCGCTCAGCCGTGCAGGAAGCGCTGGGCGTTCGTGGACAGCAGCTTGTCGCGCTGGGCGTCGGTGAGGAAGTCGGCGTCGCGGACCACCGCGCCAGCCGGCCGTTCCCCCAGCGGGTACGGGTAGTCGCTGCCGACCAGCACCCGGTCCTCCCCCATGGTGTCGACCAGCAGCCGCAGCGCGGGCGCCGCGAAGACCACCGAGTCGACGCTGAACCGGTGGACGTAGCTGCTGGGCGGGGCGACGGACGCGCCCCGGACCAGGTCGCCCCGGCGCTGCCAGGCGTTGTCGGCCCTGCCCAGCCAGAACGGGAAGCTCCCGCCGCCGTGCGCGAAGCAGATCCGCAGCGACTCGGGCACCCGGTCGAAGACGCCACCCAGGATCATCGCCAGCACCGACAGGTGCGTCTCGGCGGGCATCCCGGCGAGCCACCGGGCCATCCACCGGTTCAGCCGTGGACCGTCCGGCATGTCCCACGGGTGGACGAAGACGGGTGCGCCCACCTCGGCACAGTGCTGGAGGAAGGTGACCACCCCGGCGTCGTCCAGGTCCCGGTCGCCGACGTGGTTGCCGATCTCCACGCCCACGTGCCCGGCGGCCAGGCTGCGGTCCAGCTCCGCACAGGCGGCGTCCGGGTCCTGGAGGGGCACCTGACAGAACGGCACCAGCCGGTCACCACCGGCGGCGGTGACCTCCAGGGTCAGGTCGTTGAAGATCCGGGCGACCTTCACCGCCTGGTCGGCCGGACGGTCGTAGCTGAAGAAGACCGGCGTGGGCGAGACCACCTGCACGTCCACGCCGTCGGCGTCCATGTCGGCCAGCCGGCGCGACGCGTCCCAGCACTCGGCGCCGACCGGGCGGAACTCCGTCTCCCCCACCATGATCATGGCGGCCCGCTCGGAGTCGACCCGCAGCCACGGCCAGCCGGACCCACCGCACGCCGCGCCGAGGTCCGGCCACCCCTTCGGTACGACGTGCGTGTGCACGTCGACCACGCCTGCGGGCATCAGCCCTTGCCCGGGTGCAGGGTGCCGCAGTTGGCGCAGGTGCGTGCCTGCTCGTCGGCGTAGAACGCCTGGAACACCGGCGGCAGGTCGGCGGCGATGTCGCGGACCTGCAACTCCACCTCGTGCACCTTGTTGCCGCACTCCGGGCAGTACCACTGGAACGTCTCCAGCGTGCCCTCCTCACGGACCCGCTCGACGACCACACCGATCGAGCCGGCCTCCGGCCGCTGCGGCGAGTGCGGGGTGTTACGCGGCAGCATCCACATCTGACCCTCGCGCACGTGCACCGTACGCGGCCCCTCGGAGGTGACCAGGTTGATGTGCATGTTGCCCTTGACCTGGTAGAAGAACTCCTCGTACGGGTCCACGTGGAAGTCGGTGCGCTGGTTGGGCCCGCCCACCACCATCACGATGAAGTCGTCCCCGCCGGGGAACATCTCCTTGTTGCCCACCGGCGGCTTCAACAGGTGCTGGTTGTCCGCGATCCACCCGGGAAAGCTGAACGGTTCGGCGATCTCACTCACGACTGACCTCCCGAGGGAAGAAGGGCCACGGCCTGAATCTCGATGAGCAGGTGCGGGTGCGGCAGCTGGTGCACGGCCACCGTGGTGCGGGTCGGCCCGGACGCGTCGAAGAACTCCGCCCACACCTCGTTGTAACCACCGAAGTCGTTCATGTTGACCAGGTACGACGTGACCTGGACGAGGTCGGTGAGGTCCGCGCCGACCGAGCGCAGCAGATCGCCGATGTTCTCGATCACGGCTCGCGTCTGCACCCGGATGTCGAGGTTGGTGGTGCCGAGTTCGTCCACCGACACACCGGCGAAGCTGTTGTCCGGCCGCCGCGACGACGTACCCGAGACGAAGACGAACCCACCCGCCACCTTGACGTGCGGAAAGGCCCCCCGAGGCACAGCCTTGCCGGCCACCACCCGCGCGGTCACGACGAGGCCCGTAGCGACGCCGTGCCGAGCTTCTCCACTACCGCACGGACGTGCGCGCCGGGACGCAGCGGCACAGCCGCGGTGGCCGCGCCCGCCAGGAAGACCCACCCGGACTCCAGCCGCACACCGTGCCGGCCGGCCAGCCGGATGCCCTCGTCGAGGGCCCGGCGTGGATCGCCGAGGATCGCCGCCGTCGAACCGACCTGCGCCACCTGCCCGTCGACCTCCAGCAGCACACCCAGGTTGTCCAGACCCGTGGGCACCGGCGACCACGGCCCGATCACGAACGCGGCGGCCGAGGTGTTGTCGGCGATCACGTCCGGAAGCGAGAAGCGGAAGTCCGCGTACCGGGAGTCGATCAGCTCGATGGCCGGGGCGACCGCGCGGACGGCGCTGGCGAAGTCGCCGACCGGCTCACCCGGCTCGGGCAGCCGGTCCAGCAGGAACGCCACCTCCGGCTCGACCCGGGGATGGATGTACGCGGCCCGGTCCACCACACCGCCGTCGGGGACCCGCATCGCGTTGGTGAGCCGCCCCCAGATCACCTCGTCCACGCCGACCTGGGCCATCTTCGCCCTGCTGGTCAGCCCCATCTTCAACCCGACGAGGCGCTCACCGGCATCCACCCGGCGTTGGAGCAGTGCGGCCTGCACGCCGTACGCGGCATCCACGTCGAGGCCGGTCTCGGCGGCGAGCTGCGGGATCGCGGTGGCCGTGGCCGCTGCCACGCCCAGCTTCTCGGCGATCCCGGCGATGTCCGGTCCGATCATGCTGCGCCACCTTTCGTTCGCGGCTGCGGGGCTCGCAAACCCGGCTCACTCCTCGCGCTCACAGCCTGCTCCTTGCCGGCCAGGTCGAGTGCGACGTCCACGATCATGTCCTCCTGGCCGCCGACCATCCGGCGCCGGCCCAGCTCGACCAGGATCGACCGGACGTCCACGCCGTACTTGGTGGAGGCCCGCTCGGCGTGCCGCAGGAAGCTGGAGTAGACCCCCGCGTACCCCAGGGAGAGCGTCTCCCGGTCCACCTGGACCGGCCGGTCCTGCAACGGGCGGACGATGTCGTCGGCCGCGTCCATCAGCGCGAACACGTCGCAGCCGTGCTTCCAGCCGTGCAGCTCGGCGACCGCCACGAAGACCTCCAGCGGTGCGTTGCCGGCACCCGCGCCCATGCCGGCGAGGGAGGCGTCGACGCGGACGGTCCGGCCGTGGGGCGCGTCCGGGCCGACCGGCGCGGACCCGGTGACCCGACCGTGTTCGACGGCGAGCACGCTGTTGGCGACCCCGAGCGACAGGTTGTGGTGCGCGTGGATGCCGATCTGCGTCTCCGGGGCGAGGACCTGCCGGTACGCGTCGACCCGCTGCGCCACGTCGGACATCAGCAGCCGACCGCCGGAGTCGGTGACGTAGACGCAGTGCGCGCCGTACGACTCCATCAGCTTGGCCTGCCCGGCCAACCCGGCCGGATCGTTCATGTGCGACATCATCAGGAACCCGGCCACGTCCATGCCGTTCTCCCGGGCCCAGGAGATGTGCTGGGCGGAGATGTCCGCCTCGGTGCAGTGGGTGGCGATCCGGACGCTCGTCACCCCGAGCGCCTTCGCCGCCTTCAGGTCGGCGATCGTGCCGATGCCCGGCAGCAGCAGCGTGGTCAGCTTCGCCGTGGTGAGCACCTCGGCGGCTGCGGAGATCCACTCGGCGTCGCTGGCCGCGCCGTGGCCGTAGTTGACGCTGGAACCGGCGAGCCCGTCCCCGTGCGCCACCTCGATCGCGGCCACCCCGGCGGCGTCCAGCGCGGCGGCGATGGTGCGGACCTGCTCGACGCTGTACTGGTGGGCGATGGCGTGCATGCCGTCGCGCAGCGTCACGTCCTGGATGTACAGGTCCGTCATGGCGCGGCCACCTCCGAGGAACGCAGGGCGACCAGCCGCTCCGCGGTACGCAGCGCGGCGGAGGTCATGATGTCCAGGTTCCCGGCGTACGCCGGCAGGTAGTGCCCGGCACCGGAGACCTCCAGGAAGACCGACACCTGCAACGCGGTGAGCTGCCGCCCGAGCGTCGGCGCGTACGCCCGCACCCGGTCGAACTGCACGTCCTGCTTGAGCCGGTAGCCGGGGACGTACTCCTGCACCGCCGCCACCATGTCCGCCACCGAGGCGGCGATGGCGTGGGTGTCGACGTCGGCGTCCGGGCAGAGGCAGTAGACGGTGTCCCGCATGAGCAGTGGCGGGTCCGCCGGGTTCAGCACGATGATCGCCTTGCCCCGCTCGGCCCCGCCGACCACCTCGATGGCCCGAGCGGTGGTCTCGGTGAACTCGTCGATGTTGGCCCGGGTGCCCGGGCCGGCCGACCGGGAGGCGATCGAGGCGACGATCTCCCCGTACGCCACGGGGGTGACCCGGCGCACCGCGGCGACGATCGGCACTGTCGCCTGCCCACCGCAGGTCACCATGTTGACGTTCGACTCGTGCAGGTGCTCGTCGAGGTTGACCGGCGGCACCACGTACGGGCCGAGCGCGGCCGGGGTCAGGTCGACCACCGTGCGGCCGTGCGCGCGCAGCACCTCGTCGTGGTGTCGGTGCGCTCCCGCCGAGGTGGCGTCGAAGACCAGCTCGACGTCGGCGAACTCGGGCATCGCGACCAGCCCGTCCACGCCGTGGGCGGTGGTGGCCACGCCGAGCCGGCGGGCCCGGGCCAGCCCGTCGGACTCCGGGTCGATGCCGGCCATCGCCACCATCTTCAGGCTGTCACTCAGCCGGAGAACTTTGATCATCAGATCGGTGCCGATGTTTCCCGATCCCAGCACCGCCACGTTGGTGGTCACTGGCCGCCCCTGTCGCTGAAGGATGTCCGCACCGAGCCGAGCCCGGAGATCCGTGCCTCGTACGCGGCCCCCGGGGTGACCGGGACCATCGGGCCGAGCGCCCCGGAGAGCACCACGTCGCCGGCGCGCAGCGGGTCACCGGCGCGAGCGAGCGTGCTGGCCAACCAGTGCAGGGCGTGCAGCGGGTTGCCCAGGCAGGCCGCGCCGGCGCCGACCGAGACCGGCTCGCCGGCGTGTTCCAGCACCATTCCGCACAGCCGCAGGTCGACGTCGGCGAGGCGGCGAGGCGTGGTGCCGAGCACGAAGAGCCCGCTGGAGGCGTTGTCGGCGACGGTGTCCACGATGGAGATGTCCCAGCCGGCGATCCGCGAGTCGACGATCTCGATCGCCGGCAGCACGTGATCCACAGCGCGGATCAGGTCGACGGTGGTGATCTGCGGGTCGGCGAGATCCTTGTCGAGCACGAACGCGATCTCCGCCTCGACCCGCGGCTGGAGCAGCCGGTCGATGGGCACCTCGACCCCGTCGCCGACCGCCATGGCGTCGGTCAGCATGCCGAAGTCCGGTTGGTACACCCCGAAGGTCTCCTGCACCGCCCGGGAGGTCAGCCCGATCTTCGCGCCGACCCGGCGTTCGCCGCGGCCCTGCCAGGCCCGCGCCTGGAGCTGCTGCACGTGGTACGCGGACTCGACGTCGCCCTCCGGCAGCAGCCGCCCGCGCAGCGGTGGGCAGGGCTTACCGGTGCTGCGGGCGTCGGCCAGCTCCCGGTTGGCGGCCTCGATGTCAGCTTCCATGCCCGCTCCCTCGCTACGGCTCACGACAGGTCCACGCAGACGTTGGTGAGTTCGGAGTAGAAGTTCAGCGAGTGCACGCCGCCCTCCCGGCCGATGCCGGACGCCTTCACCCCGCCGAACGGGGTGCGCAGGTCACGCAGGAACCACGTGTTGACCCACACGATGCCGGCGTCCAACCGAGCGCCGGCCCGGTGCGCGACGCCCACGTCCCGGGTCCAGACGGTCGCCGCGAGGCCGTACTCGGTGCCGTTCGCGAGGGCGTACGCCTCGTCCTCGGTGTCGAACGGCGCGACGTGCACCACCGGCCCGAAGATCTCCTCGCGGTTGGTGCGCGCCTGCGGGCCGAGCCCGGTGAGCACTGTCGGCTGCACGTACGACCCGCCGTCGCGGGCGTCACCGAAGGTGGGCGTGCCGCCACCGGTGAGCACCTCGGCGCCCTCGGCGCGGGCCAGCTCGTACGCGCCGAGCACCTTCGACCGGTGCTGATGGGAGATCAGCGGCATGGTGGCGGTGGCCTCGTCGGTCGGCCAGCCGTACGCCAGCTCACCGGCCCGCTTCGCCAGCCGGGCCGTGAACTCCTCGAAGACCGGGCGCTGCACATAGATGCGTTCGGTGCAGAGGCACACCTGCCCGCCGTTGGTGAAGCTGGACCGCACCGAGCCGGCCACCGCGGCGTCCAGGTCGGCGTCGGCGAAGACCAGGCCGGCGTTCTTGCCGCCCAGCTCGAAGCTGACCGCCTTCACGCCGTCGGCGGCGGCTCGCATGATCGCGCCGCCGGTGGCCGACTCGCCGGTGAAGGTGATCGCGTCCACGCCGGGGTGGCGGGTGAGGAACTCCCCCGCCGAGTCCGGTCCGAACCCGTGCACCAGGTTGAACACCCCGGCCGGTACGCCCGCGGCGGCCATCACCTCGGCGAGCACCGTCGCCGAGGCGGGTGTCTCCTCGCTGGGCTTGACCACCACGGCGTTGCCGCAGGCCAGCGCCGGGGCGACCTTCCAGGTGAGCAGCAGCAGCGGCAGGTTCCACGGCACGATGACCGCGACCACGCCGACCGGTTTGCGCAGCGCGTAGTTGAGCGCCCGGCCACCGGTCGGGGTGACCGTCGTGAACGACTCGGTGGGCGCGGTCGCCACGATCTCCGCGAACGCCCGGAAGTTCGCCGCGCCACGAGGAATGTCCAGCGTGCGGGCCTGGGCGATGGACTTGCCGGTGTCGGCGACCTCGGCGGTGACCAGATCGTCGAAGCGGCGCTCCAACTCGTCGGCGACCCGGCGCAGCACCTCGGCGCGTTCCCGTTCGCCCATCCGGCCCCACGGCCCGCGCAGCGCCGCCCGGGCGGCGGCCACCGCGTCGTCCACAGTAGACTTTGACGCCTCGTCCACCTCGAAGACCTGGTCCCCGGTGACCGGGCTGGCCTTGGTGAACGTCGACCCGCCGTCGACGAACTCGCCGGCGACGAAGTTGCGCAACCGCTGCGGGCCACCTGGCGCGTGGCCGGCCGTCAGTCGCGGGTCCCACAGGCCGGTCATTCCTGCCTCCCTCGGCTCAGTGCCGCGCCGATCGCGCCGACCAGCAGCAACGCGGCCCCGCCGACGACCGTCCCCAGCACCCGGTGCTGTCGGCGCACCCGGCGGCGCACCTCCGCGTACGGGGTGGTGGAGAACGACACCAGCTCGTACTGCGAAACGTACCGGCCGGGGAGGGCCCGCTCCAGGGCGTGCTCCACCCGCCGCCGCGTCTGGAAGACCGGGGAGGCGACCTTGTCCCGCATCTCCACGAAGTTGGTCAGCGCCATCGTGGCGATGGCCTCGGCGTTCTCCTGCCGGCGTCGCTGGAAGAGGGGCAGCGCCGCCAGCCAGTCGTCGGCGCACTCGTCCAGGCAGCGGTCCAACTCGACCACGTCCTCGAAGGCGCAGTTCGCGCCCTGCCCGTAGAAGGGCACGATCGCGTGCGCCGCGTCACCGAGCAGGCCGACGCTCCCGTTGACCTGCCAGGGCGTGCAGCGAACAGTGCCGAGCACGCCCACCGGGTTGTGCCGGTAGTCGTCGACGAGGTTCGGGGCCAACGGGATGACGTCCGGGTAGTGCTCGGCGAAGTGCCGCTCGATCTGGGCCGGGCTGGTCAACGAGGCGAAGCTGCCGGCCCCGTCGTTGGGCCAGAACAACGTGCAGGTGAAGGAGCGGTCCGGGTTCGGCAGCGCGATCATCATCGAGGTGCCACGCGGCCAGATGTGCAGAGCATCCGGGTCCAGGGCGAAGTCCCCGCCCAGCGGCGGGATCGTCAACTCCTTGTAGCCGTAGTCGAGGAAGTCCACGCTCTCGTTCAGCAGCCCGTACGCGAGCAACTGCCCCCGCACCGCGGAGCCGGCGCCGTCGGCACCCAGCACGACCGACGCCTTGGCGGCGACCGTGCCCTGCGGTGTCTCGAAGCTCAGCGAGCCGTCGGTCGGGTCGAGCCCGACCAACCGGTGGTCGAAGACGACCCGCACACCGGGCAGCGCGGTGGCCTCGTCCAGCAGGGCGTTGTTCAGCGCGCCCCGACTGATCGAGTTGATCGCCCGGTCGCCGGCCGCGCTGTACGACTGGAACTGCTGCTCCCCCTCGACCGGGTGGATCATCCGGCCCCGCATCGGCAGCGCGTCGGTCATCACCTGCTCGGCGAGCCCGATCCGGCGCAACGCGTCCAGGCCGCGCTCGGAGAGCGCCAGGTTGATCGACCGGCCCCGCTCGGCCGTGCCGGCCCGCGGGTCGGAGCGGCGCTCGTAGAGGGCCACCGGGTAGCCGCGCCGGGCCAGGAAGCAGGCGGCCAGACAACCGGCCAGGCCGGCACCGATGATCGCGACCTCGTCGCGCCGCGCGGTCACGAGTTCGCCTGCCCCACCGTCGCCGCGAGCGCCGCCGCGGCCCGCCAACAGTCGAGGTACGTGGAGTAGAGCGGCACCGGGGCGAACCGGATGACGTCCGGTTCGCGGGCGTCGGCGATGACGCCGTGCTCGTGTCGCAGGCGTTTGGTCAGCTCCGCCGCGCTGCCGTGGCCGATGCGCACCGAGAGCTGGCAGCCCCGCCGGGCCGGGTCGCGCGGGGTGACCACCCGCAACGGCCGGTCGACGACGACCTCGTCGAGCAGCGACTCCAACCAGCCGGTGAGTCGCTGGCTGCGGGCGCGCAACGCCGGCATGCCGACCGCGTCGAACACCTCCAGCGAGGTGCGCACCGGGCCCATCGCGAAGATCGGCGGGTTGGAGATCTGCCAGGCCTCCACGGTTGCGGGTGGCCGCGACACCGGGGTCATCTCGAAGCGGGTGGCCGCCGCGGTGCTCCACCAGCCCTCGAAGCGGGGCAGGGTCTCGTCGCCGAGGTGCCGCTCGTGCACGAAGACGCCGGCCAGGGCACCCGGACCTGCGTTCAGGTACTTGTAGGAGCACCACGCGGCGAAGTCGACATCCCAGTCGTGCAGGGCAAGTGGCACGTTGCCGACCGCGTGGGCCAGGTCCCAACCGACCACCGCGCCGGCCGCCCGGCCGGCGGCCGTGATCGCCGGGATGTCCAGCAGCTCACCGGTGAGGTAGTTGACCCCGCCGAGCAGCACCAGCGCCACCCGGTCGCCCTCGGCGGCCAGGTAGGCGGTCACGTCCTCGGTGCGCAGGGCGTCCTCACCGTAGCGCGGGCGCAACCGGACCACTGTGTCGTCCGGGTCCAGGCCGTGGAACCGGGCCTGGCTGCGCACCGCGTAGCTGTCCGACGGGAACGCGGCGTCCTCGATGACGATGCGGGTGCGCGCGCCGGCCGGGCGGTAGAAGCTCACCATCAGCAGGTGCAGGTTGACAGTGAGCGAGTTCATCACCACGGTCTCTGCCGGGCGGGCGCCGACCAGTCGCGCGGCCGGCGCGGTCAACAACTCGTGGTACGGCAGCCACGCGCGCGCCGCCTCGACGTGCCCCTCGACGCCGAGCCGCGCCCAGGCGTCCAGGTCGGCGAGGAGTTCGTCGCGGGTAGCCCGGGGTTGCAGGCCCAGCGAGTTGCCGGCGAGGTACGCCGACTCGGGGTGGTCGCCGCCGTCGGCCGGGGGCACGTGGAACAGGTGCCGGTGACCCGGGTCGGCTTCGTCGAGGCGGTGCGCCTCTCGTTCTGGGGTGTGCACAGGGGTGTCTCGCTCTCCGGTCACATCGCGGTGCGGGCCGACCACAGCTCCGGGAAGACCACCCGGGCCATGCTGCGTTGCAGCCACGCCAGGCCGGCGGAGCCTCCGCTGCCGACCTTGGCGCCCATCGTCCGCTGCACCGCCTTGACGTGGTTCCACCGCCAGTCGCCGAACTCCTCCGCGACCGAGCTCAGCGCCTCACCGAGCAGTCGCAGGTGGTTGTCGGGGCCGCCGTCGTCGTAGATCCGTACCCAGGCCGCCTCGACCGACGGGTGCGGATCATGTTCGACGGCAACGTCCCGGTCGAGCAGGTCAGCGGGCAGGTCGACGCCACGCCGGGCGAGCAGCGCGAGCACATCGTCCCAGAGGCTCGGCGTGGCCAGCGCGGCGGTCAGCGCGGCGTACACGTCGGTCTGTCGACGGAACGGGCGGATCAGCGTCGGGTCACGCAGCCCGAGCAGGAACTCCAACTGCCGGTACATGGCCGACTGGAAGCCGGAGGCCTCGCCGAGCAGGTTGCGGAACCGGTTGAAGTCGGCCGGGCTCATCCAGCGCAGCCCCTGCCAGGCGGCGTTGAGGCCCTCCAGGTGCAGCTTGGCTCGACGCAACGGCGCCAACGCGTCCCAGATCTGGTCGGCGCGGAGCAGCCGCTGGGTCTCCCGCAACTCGTGGCAGGTCAGCCCGAAGTACAGCTCCATGATCTGGCTGACCATCAGGAAGGACATCTCGCCCGGGTCACTGCTGAGTGGGTGCTGCATCCGGTGCAGGGCGCTGGCCTGCACGTACGCGTCGTACGGCACCATGTCGGCGAATTCCAGCGTGGGCTCGCCACCGGTGCGCTCCGCCTGGGCGGCCCGCTGCGCCGGGGTCACCGGTCGCACCGGGGCGGGGCGGTTCGGCGCCCGCCGCTCCGTCTGATCCACCATCTCGTCTCCCTCCCCCGGACTCGCCGACGTCATGATCCCTCGGTCGGATCGGCCTGCGGAATGCCAGATCAACGGCTCTCGCCCCCTTCTCCTGGCGAACCAAAGGCAACTAGGCGAAGTCGGTTCACGAAAGTAAGGTCTGAGCGTGGACGACATGGACTGGGCGCTGCTGCGCGAGTTGCAGGCCGACGCGCGGCTGTCCTTCAGCGAGTTGTCCCGGCGGGTGCACCTGTCGCCACCTGCGGTCGCCGAGCGGGTTCGCCGGTTGGAAGAGTCCGGGATCATCACCGGCTACCACGCCCATGTCGACCTGAGCCGAGCCGGCCGCACCGTGATCGCGCTGATCCGGATGTCCTGCTACGGCGCGCGCTGCATCCTGCACGATCCGGCGGTGGCGGGCTGGCCGGAGATCCTGGAGATCCACCGGATCACCGGGGACGCGTGCAGCGTGCTGAAGGTGGCCGCCAGCTCGATCGGCGCGTTCGAGGGGGTCATCGACCGACTCGCCCCGTACGGCCAGCCGTCGAGCACGATGGTCCTGTCGTCCCCGCTGGGCTGGCAGCCGATCACGCCGATCCCCCCGACCGGGGTCGCCCCGCGTCAGCGCTGACCCCACCTCACCCTCACCGCCTGCGGGTTTGCTCCCGCGCCAGCGGGAAAGCAGCCCGCGTGCCCAGGGGAGGGTTCCGGCGGTCGTCGCCGGTTGGGGGGAAATCATGCAGGGAATCCGCACGATCAACCGCGCGCTCTCGTCCGCACTGACACTGGTCGGGCTGGTCGGGGCGTTCGTCCTGATGTCTGTCGCGCCGGCCCGTGCCGGCGAGAACACCTTCGTCGAGGTGACGCCGAACAGCGCCCAGGCCGGTAGCCGGGTCACGATCCGGGCGAGTTGCGACAACGACAACAACCGGCAGGCCAACGTGCACTCGGAGGCCTTCGATCACGTGGTGCTCAGACCGGACAACGGCTTCCTCAAGGGGCAGGTCACCATTCCGGGCAACAAGCAGGCCGGCGACTACGCGGTCGACCTTCGCTGCCAGAACGGCCAGACGGCCACGACGAACCTGACAGTGCTGAACATGGCGTCGCCCAGCAAGGGACCGGCGACCGGGGGCGGCGGGACGGCCGGCGGTCGCGGCACCGGCTCACTGCTGGTGCTCGGCGGCGTGGCGCTGGTGGCGACTGCGATCGCGCTCGGCATGGCGGGCGGCCGACGTCGGACCGGAGCCGGCTCCTGAGCCGGACGACCCATGACCCGCAGATCCGCGCGTGCGCGGCCGGACCGCCGCGCCCGCCTCCGGGCCGGGCCGGCGCTGCGCGCCTCCGGCCGGCTGGTGGCCCGCGCCTCCCGCCGGCTGCGCCGCGTCGCCGGTCAGGCCGGGTCGGCCAGCATCGCCACCACGGATCCGACCACCCAGCCGCTGCCACCGAGGCGTCCGGCCGGGTCGCCGTTGGCCGGACACCGGATCGGTACGGGACCAGGGTTGCCGGTCCTGGCCGTCGCCGCGCTGATGGTGCTGATCGTGGCGATGCTCGGCGTCGAGCAGGTGACCGGCATGAGCCTGTTGCCGGATCAGCTCAGCGCCGGCTTCCGACCGCCACCGAAGAAGTTCCCGGTGCTGTCGTCCAGCCGTCCGACCAACCTCGCCATTGACACGATCGACGTCGAGGCGCCGGTGCACGACGTGGGCATCGCCCCGGACGGCACCATCGCCGTGCCGGACGCGGCCCGCGCCCAGGAGGCCGGCTGGTACGACCAGGGGCCCACCCCCGGTCAGTACGGCCCGGCCGTGATCGTCGGGCACGTCGACACCACCAGCGGGCCGGCGGTCTTCCACAAGCTTCGCGAACTGCGCTCCGGGGACCAGATCGAGGTCACCCGCACCGACCGGAGCGTGGCGATCTTCGAGGTGGATTCGGTGGAGCGGTTCGACAAGGATCGGCTGCCGGTGGACGAGGTGTACGGCGACTTCAGCCGTCCGAGCCTGCGACTGATCACCTGCGGCGGCCAGTGGGTCGGCGGCGAGAGGGGCTATTCGGACAACGTGGTGGTGTTCGCCTCGTTGGTCAAGGCGCGTGATGGTTGATGCCCGGTGTCGACGTCGATGTACTCGGCGAGCCGCGCGGCCCCGGTGAGCATGGCCCGGCTGCGCTCGGTGAGCCGTTGCCGCCACTGGCGCAGCGACGCGGCGAGCGGTTCGGCGCCGCCCGCGTCGCGCACCCGACGCAGCACGCCGGCGATGTGGTCGAGCCGGTAACCGCCCCGACGCAGCAGGTGGGCCAGTTCGGCGTCGCGCACGTCGTCCGGTGAGTAGACGCGGTGCTGGGTCGCGGGATCGCGCCCTGGCCGCAGAATCCCGGCCACCTCCCACTTGCGCAGCGTCGCGGGTCGCAGCCCGAGCCGGTGTGCCAGCACGCTGATCGGCACGGCTTCCCGGCTCTGCGGTGACGGCCTGGTTCCGGTGAGCGTCACGACCGCCGCCTCGACCACGTCCAGCGTCTCCCGATCGCGCTGCAACACTGTGTGACTCTGGTCGATCGTACGCAGGGCCGTGTCGATCTCGCCCCGGCTGACGGCGCGCATGATGTCGCCGCTGGCCGCGTAACCGTGGCCCGCGATCAGCGCGAGGTAGGCGCTCAACGCCTTGGCGTGCACCTCGGTGAACCGGCGGTAGCCGTTCGGGGTGCGCTCGGCCGGAGGCAGGACGCCGTCGCGTTCGTAGTTGCGCACGGCCTGCGCGGACAGGCCGTGCCGACGCGCGAGATCCACCGGTCGGCGTACACCTGGGTTTGAGGGTTTCGTGGCTGCCACCGCGCTCCAACACTCGTAAGTTTCAACCGCTGGTTCAACGATACGGTTGATGCAATGACGACCCTTCTCGACCTGCTTGCCGGATCACCGGCCCTGCTCGCGATCGGCGAGCCGACGCATGGTGAGTCCGCCTTCCTCCAGGTCCGCAACGAGGCCTTCATGACGCTGGCCGAGCACGGCTACCGGTCGATCGCGCTGGAGAGCGACCGGGTCGCAGGGCTGATCGCCGACGAGTTCGTGCAGGGCGGCGTCGTGACGCTCGACCGTGCGCTCACCGAGGGGTTCAGCCACGGGTTCGGCGCGGCCCCGGCCAACCGCGACCTGCTGCTGCGGATGCGCGAGTGGAACGCCGGACGGCCGGTCGCCGAGCGCCTGACGTTCCACGGCTTCGACGCCCCGGTGGAGCTTGAGAGCGCCCCGAGTCCGCGGCGCCACCTCAACAAGGTTTGTCACTTCCTCGGCCTGGACCGCTCCGCCGAGATCGACGACCTGATCGGGGATGAGACGCGGTGGAGTGACACAGCCGCGATCTGGGAGCCGGGCCGGTCGGTCGGTCGCTCGACCGACGCTCAGCGACTGCGGGTGATCGCCGACGACCTGCTGACCGAGCTGTACCTGCAGGCACCCCGGCGACCCGAGGGCTGGCCGGCGGCGCTCGTACACGCCACGTCGGCGGTCGCGTTGCTGCGTTACCACGCCGCGGCCGCCGCACCACTGGCCCAGGGGGAACGCTTCGTCCGCCTGGCCGGGGTCCGGGACGCGCTGATGGCCGAGAACCTGCTCGCGATCCGGGCGGCCGAAGCCCACCGCGGACCCACGCTGGCCTTCGCGCACAACACGCACCTCCAGCGCCATCTCAGCACGATGACGATGGACGGCACGGATGTGTCGTGGGCCGGTGCCGGCGCGATCGTCGCGTCACTGCTGGGAGACCGGTACGCGGTGGTCGTCGGCAGCCTGGGCGCGAGCCCCGCGCTCGGCATCGAGGCACCCGCCAGGTCGACCTACGAAGGCAGACTCCAGCAGGAGGACGACCTTCCCGGGTACGTCCGCGCGTCCGACATCGGACCAGCCGAGCAACGGGCGCACGACTACCGGTACTTTCCGCTGGACCAGGCCACCATCGAACATGCCGATGCGGTGCTGCACATCCCGACCGGCGTCGATGCGGCCACGCTCGCCGACCGGATTCTCTCGCTGCCCGGCGTCGAACAGGTCGTGGCGAGCGAGGAGAACGGGTCACCCGAGGTGGCCTGGGGTGACCGGTTCTTCTACCTCGGCCCGGACCGCCGCCAGCCGTTCGCCACCATCGTCGAGCACGACGTGCCCGGCTTCGACGAGGCCGCACAGCTTGACCGCCCTGGTGTCTTCCGCCTCAACCTGGACCTGGGCCGGGCCGAGTTCGAGCGACTCTTCGGCTTCCCGCCCAAGGCATTCGAGGACCACCGGGACGCGTTCGACTTCGCCCGGCTGGACACCCTCGCACCGCACCCGGGCTACGCGCTGTACGGCTTCGGCAGCATCGTGATGCCTGGTCCACAGATGCTGCCCGAGATCGACCGGCTACTGGCGATGGCATACGGGCGGGCAGCGAACCGCCACGAGCGCGCAGCGCGCCGGGTAGCCGACCAGCAGGACTGAGCCGGAGGAGGACCGCTCCGCGCGGAGTCAGGCGGCTGCTTCGGGCTCGCGCAGGTCCAGCCAGTCGGCCCAGCGAGGGTCCGGGGCGCGGTGCCCGAGCACCCGCCAGGCAGTGCCCTTCGGCGCGGCCGGCAGCGCGTGCAACCGCCACCCCATCTCCGCCGGGGTCTTGTCGCCCTTGGTGTGGTTGCACCGGGCGCAGGCGGCGACCACGTTCTCCCAGGCGTGCCGGCCACCGCGGCTGCGCGGAAAGACGTGGTCGATGGTCTCGGCCGGACCCCGGCAGTAGGCGCACCGCCACCCGTCCCGGGCGAAGATCGCCCGCCGGGACAGCCCGACGTGAGTCCGGTAGGGCACCCGGACGAAGCGCGTCAACCGGACCACGGACGGCACCGGGAGCGCATCCCGGGCGCTGTGCAGGATGCCGTCACCGTCGGCGACGCAGACCGCCTTGGCGGAGAGGACGAGGATCGCGGCGCGGCGCACCGACACGACACACAGCGGCTCGTAGGTGGCGTTGAGGACCAACGCGCCGGAGCCCACCGCGGGTCGTATGTCAGGCATCGCGCTCACCCTCCCGGTTCAGCGGCTGCTGCGAACCGCCGCCGACCGGGGTCGGGCACGCCGGCCCACCCGGTCGACGCCGGGCCGATCACCGACGTCCGTTGCGCCAATAGTCCCTGATCGGACCCCGGATTGCACGCACTAATCCGGGGTCGGACATGAAGCTCTCTCTCGCACCTGTCACGATGGCCGGTTCGCCCCGTTCCGGTCGCGCCCTCTGCGGCAGTTCACCCGCCGGTGGGTCGGCGGCGGACCGTCGGGTCCCTTGCGGTACGAAGACAGGGTGAGTGCCGCCAGCGTGACGCCCCTTGCCCTGTCCACCGCCGGTTCGGTGAGCTGCCAGGGCAGCACCTCCTGCGAGTGGATCTACGACATCACCAAATCGGCCTGGTTCGCCGAGGGCAGTTACTGGATCCTGCTCAAGCCGCTGCGGGTGCTGCTGATCCTGGTCGTGGCGATGGTGGCCCGCTGGGCGCTGCACCGGACGATCAACCGGCTGGTGCGGACCACCACCGACGGCGCGGTGCCGACCATGCTGCGGCCGCTGCGCGAGCGGGTGCCCACCGCTGCGGTCGACCCGGCCGAGTTCGTACCGGAGCGACGGCGGCAGCGGGCCGAGGCGATCGGCTCGGTGCTGCGCAGCCTCACCACGGCGTTCGTCTTCGGGATCGCGCTGCTGATGATCCTGCGCGAGTTCAGCTTCGACCTGGCCCCGCTGCTGGCCAGCGCCGGGATCGTCGGCGTGGCACTGGGCTTCGGCGCGCAGAGCCTGGTCAAGGACCTGATCGCCGGCCTGTTCATGCTCATCGAGGATCAGTACGGCGTGGGCGACAACGTCGACCTGGGCGAGGCGATGGGCGTGGTCGAGTCGGTCGGGCTGCGGGTCACCACAGTGCGCGACGGTCGCGGGGTGCTCTGGTACATCCGCAACGGCGAGATCATCCGGGTGGGCAACAAGAGCCAGGGTTGGGCCCTCGTGGTGGTGGACCTGCCGATCGGTTTCAACAGCACCGAGGAGGCCACCGCCGTCCTGCGGACCGCGGCCGCCTCGATCGCGGTGGACCCGGAGCTGTCGCCGGAGATCGTCGAGGCGCCGGAGGTGCTGGGCGTCGAGCAGGTGACGGTGGACGGCGCGGTCATCCGGACGGTGGTGAAGACCACCGCGGACGGGCAGTTCGCGGTGGGTCGGGAGCTGCGTCGGCGGCTCGCCGAGGCGCTCGAGAACTCGGGGATCACCGCGCAGATCGCCGCTGCTCGTATGTATCCCGGACTGCCGACCCGGCCGCTGCCCGACAGCGAGACCGGTCAGGGCGGCGCCACCTGACCCAGGCGAAATTGTCCGCCAATGCAGGGTCGCCAGCCGCCCGGCCCCTCAGGTATCGTCCGTTCGTTCAGTCGGGGAAGCGACGATCGATCCGTTCGCCCTAGCTAGTTGTCAGACGATCGGGCAGAATCCGGAACACGCGTTCCCGCCGGAGCGTGATCACATACTCGCTGATCCGCAGATCTGACGAGGGCTTCCGGCCTGGCTGCCACGAGCGGCTGAACCGGAGCCGATGGAGGCGACGGTGCCCGACGAGCGATCTTCCGCGGAAGGCCCCGCCACCTTTCGCGAAGTGTTCGCCCAGCACGAGTTTCGGGCCGTGTTCGTGGCTGGTGCTCTCTCCTGGGTCGGTGACTACGTCGCGAAGGCGGCAGTCACCCTGCTCGTCTACCAGCAGACCCGGTCCGTCGCGCTCTCCGCGGCAGCCTTCGCGGTCAGCTTCCTGCCCTGGCTGCTCGGTGGTCCCGTGCTCGCCGCACTGGCAGAGCGGTACCCGTACCGAAAGGTCATGGTGGCGTGTGACGTCATCCGCATGCTGCTGATGCTGCTCATCGCCATCCCGAACCTGCCGTACCAGGCGGTGCTGGTGCTGATCTTCGCTGCCACACTGGCCAACCCACCCAGCCAGGCGGCGAAGTCCGCGCTGATGCCGCAGATGCTCACCGGGGACCGGCTGGTGCTCGGGCTGTCGCTGAACAGCAGCATCGGGCAGGCCGCCCAGGTCGTCGGGTACGTGTTCGGCGCAGCGGTCGCCTCGATCGACCCGGTGGTCGCGTTGCTGTTCAACGCGGCGACGTTCGGCCTGTCCGCGCTGCTGGTCCGCCTCGGCGTACGCAACCGCCCGGCGTCCATGAACCCGGCGCACCGCAGCCACCTGCTGCGGGAGACGCGCGAGGGGTTCGCCATCGTGTTCCGCACACCGGTGTTGCGGGCGATCGCGGTGCTGGTCTTCAGCGCCATGCTCTTCTCGATCGTCCCGGAGGGGCTCGCCGCCGCCTGGGCCAACGAGGGCGCCAAGGGCAACCTGAGCAGGGGCGCGGCGCAGGCGGTGATCATGGTGGCCAACCCCGTCGGCTTCATCCTGGGCGGGTTGCTGGTGAGCCGGCTGTTCGGGCCGGCCCGCCGGATGAAGCTGATGCGGCCACTCGCGGTGCTCGCCCCACTGGTGCTGGTGCCGGCGCTGTTCGACCCGTCCCCGCTGGTGGTGGCGTTGCTGGCCGCCCTCTGCGGGTTCGCGGTCGCCGGCATGCTGCCGATGGCCAACGGGTTGTTCGTCCAGGCACTGCCCAACGGCTTCCGCGCCCGCGCCTTCGGCGTGATGGCCACCGGTGTCCAGGTCATCCAGGGTCTCGCGGTGCTGGCCACCGGGCTGCTCTCCGAGCGGTTCCCCATCCCGGTGGTGGTCGGGTTGTGGAGCGCGGCCGGAGTGGTGCTCATGGGGGTGGCTGTGCTGCGCTGGCCGGACCGGCAGACCATGGACGACGCGATCGCCGCGGCCACCGCGGCCAACGCCGAGCCGCCGCAGGAACCGGTTAGCCCCGTCAAGGACGACCCGGCGGCGGGCACTCCCGAGCCGCGCTCCGGCGACGGGCACCGCCGTCACGCGGTCACCTGACCCCCGGCGTGATCCGACGCACCCCGCACGGGTCGGGCCGGCACGGAGCGCACCTGGCAGGATGGAACGGTGAACCCCGCAGGTGAATCCGACCGTCCTGGTGCGTCGATGACCCTCTTCGAAGCGGTCGGCGGCGAGCCCACCTTCCGCAAGCTGGTCGACGAGTTCTACGCCGGCGTCGCCATCGATCCCCTGCTGCGGCCCATGTACCCGGAGGAAGACCTTGGGCCGGCCGCGGATCGGATGACCCTGTTCCTCATGCAGTACTGGGGCGGCCCCAACACGTACTCCGCCCAGCGGGGTCATCCGCGGCTGCGGATGCGGCACGCGCCCTTCCGGATCGGCGCCGCCGAGCGGGACGCCTGGCTGCGGAACATGCGCCGCGCCGTGGACCGGCTCGAGCTCGAGCCGGAGATCGCCGCCACCCTGTGGGACTACCTGGAGCGGGCCGCGTACTTCATGGTCAACGCCGAGGAGGACCCGGCCAACGGCGGCTGACCGCCGGGCCGAGGTTGCGTCAGAGCAGCGCGCCCTCGTCGTGCAGCCAGTCCACGAAGCTGGTGGCCACCGCCGCGCCGCAGTCGAGCATCTCGACCAGAAGCGCGTCGTGGGTGCCGGCGCCGAGCGGCACCTGAAGCTCGGCGTAGATCGGTAGCTGCCCGCGCTCGGTCGGGTCGCCGATGTACGCCTTGCAGAACCGGCGGGTGTGGTTCCACTCGTTGACCACCCGGTATGCCCGGTCGGCCCAGTCCGGCGGGACGGTGGCGTGTGGGCGTGCCCGCATGACCAGGATCTCGTCCTCCGGCCCTTCGAGGGTGACCAGCACCGCGTGCCGTTCCCACATGGCCAGCAGGTTGCCGTCGCCATCGGCCAGGTAGCGCACGTCGAGCAGGTCGAGTGCGTCACAGACCCGGCGCAGACTCACCGGCTCGACGTTGGCGGGCATCTCGGACAGCACCGGCCGCTCGTTGGCCGGGCAGTCGTCCCCCGGCTGGCGGGGGCTTGGCGGCCCGACCCGGACCGCGCTCTCCACTGTGATCCCGCTTCGGGTTTCCGGATCGCCGCCGTCGGCGGGACCGGGGCGCCATGACCACCACGGCATCGCTCGCGCACCTCACTCCCCAGCGGATCCAGCCGCCTACGGTGCGTTGGATCCGAGGATGGACGGTACCCGGACAGCCGAGCTGAAGCACCCCCCCAACGACCGCCCCAGCCCAGAAGAATGAGCAGGGGTCAGCCGTTCGGACGAGTGCTCAGGGGTGTCACGGCAAGATCCGTGGCCTTCTGCGACCATGCCGCTCCGTATGGTCCCACCAGGCCAACCCAACGACCTGCCACGCGCACCTGAACGTCGGGACCGCCGTGGCCGGCGACCGGGCCGTCAGCGGCGCCGAGGAAGCCCATCCGGACCACCGCCTGCACCAGCCGCTGCGGCACCTCGACCGGCTCGGCGGGCGGCCCGTCCGGAGTGACCAGCACGGCCACGTGGTCGAGCAACGCATCGCGCAGCGCTCGCTGACCCACCGCGCGACCGGCCACCCCCTGCTCGCTCGCCGTCCGCAGGGTGCCCGCCGCCGCCTGCGCGATCCGTCGCAGCTCCGCGACCGGCAGCGCCTCCACCTGCCGGCTGCGCACCGGCGGCAGCGGCCACCGCCACTGAGCGTCCCGGCGGGTCGGCAGAGCCGCACCGCCGCGCTCCAGCTCGGCCAGCAGCTCGGCGGCGGCCACCGTGACGTCCTCGGCCGGCCCACCGGCCACCGTGCGGACCACGAGGACCTGCCACGGCAGCCGCGCCCAGAGGGCGACCCGGCCGGGCCCACCGGCCGGCCGCAGCCGGACCGGTGCGACCGGATCCAGCCGGACCAGCCGGGCCAGGAAGGCGCCCGCGTCCGCCACCCCGGCGACAGCGTGCGTCGGGGTCGACGCGGTCGTCCGTCCCGGCTCGGCCGTACCCGGCCGGGTCATGCCACGCCGCCCTGTGGGGCGTACGTGAGCAGGAAATCCCGCTCCTCAGGGGTGATCCGTCGGGGCACCTGGCGGGTCAGGTCGAACGGCACCAGCACCGAACGGGCGCGGCTGGCCAGCACCTCGCCGTCGTACAGCTCGTACGCGACAGTGAACCGGGAGGCCCGGATCTCCTCCACCCACAGCTCGATCCGAACGGTGGGCGCCGCCTCCGCGGTGGCCCGGCCCAGCGCGTAGTCGACCGGGCGCAGGTAGTCGACCTCGTGCCGACGGATCACCACCCCGTCGGCGAACGAGCCGACCCCCCAGGCCCGGCCGCCGGCGAACATCAACGCCACCCGCGCCTCCTCGTACAGGGTGAGGAAGCGCGAGTTGTTGACGTGGCCGTACGCGTCCAGGTCGGACCAGCGCAGTGTGCAGTGGTAGACGAACCGGTCAGACACCTTCTCGGCCCGGTCAGTCGCGGGTCAGCTTGCGGTAGGTCACCCGGTGCGGCCGGGCAGCCTCCGCGCCGAGGCGGTCGATCTTGTTCTTCTCGTACGCCTCGAAGTTGCCCTCGAACCAGAACCACCGGGACGGGTCCTGGTCGTCGCCCTCCCAGGCCAGGATGTGCGTGGCGACGCGGTCCAGGAACATCCGGTCGTGCGAGATGACCACGGCGCAGCCGGGGAACTCCAGCAGCGCGTTCTCCAGGCTGGACAGCGTCTCCACGTCCAGGTCGTTCGTCGGCTCGTCGAGCAGGATGACGTTGCCGCCGATCTTGAGGGTCAGCGCCAGGTTGAGCCGGTTGCGCTCACCTCCGGAGAGCACCTTCGTCGGCTTCTGCTGATCCGGTCCCTTGAAGCCGAACGCGGCGATGTACGCCCGCGACGGCATCTCGACCTTGCCCACCATCAGGTAGTCCAGCCCGTCGGAGACGACCTCCCAGACGGTCTTGTCGCCGTTGAGGCCTTCGCGGTTCTGGTCGACGTACGACAGCGAGACGGTGGGGCCGACCCGGACCTGGCCGCCGGTCGGCTCCTCCAGCCCGACGATGGTCTTGAACAGGGTGGTCTTGCCGACGCCGTTGGGGCCGATGATGCCGACGATGCCGTTGCGCGGCAGCGAGAACGACAGGTTGTCGATCAGCAGCCGGTCGCCGAAGCCCTTGCTGAGGTTGACCGCCTCGATCACCGTGCTGCCCAGACGCGGGCCCGGCGGGATCTGGATCTCCTCGAAGTCGAGCTTGCGGGTCTTCTCCGCCTCGTTGGCCATCTCGTCGTACCGGTCCAGGCGGGCCTTGGACTTGGTCTGGCGGGCCTTGGCGTTGGAGCGGACCCACTCCAGTTCCTCGGTGAGGCGCTTCTTCATCTTGGCGTCGCGGCGACCCTCGACGGCCAGGCGGGCGGCCTTCTTCTCCAGGTAGGTGGAGTAGTTGCCCTCGTAGCCGATGGCCCGACCGCGGTCCAGCTCCAGGATCCAGCCGGCCACGTTGTCGAGGAAGTACCGGTCGTGGGTGATCGCCATGACGGTGCCGGCGTACTTGGCGAGGTGCTGCTCCAGCCAGGAGACGCTCTCCGCGTCCAGGTGGTTGGTGGGCTCGTCGAGCAGCAGCAGGTCGGGCGCTTCCAGCAGCAGCTTGCAGAGCGCGACGCGGCGGCGCTCACCACCGGAGAGCTGGGTCACGTCGGCGTCCGGCGGCGGGCAGCGCAGCGCGTCCATGGCCAGTTCGAGCTTGGAGTCGACGTCCCAGGCGTCGAGGTGGTCCAGCTCCTCCTGGAGCTTGCCCATCTCCTCCATCAGCTCGTCGGAGTAGTCGGTCGCCATCTGCTCGGCGATCTTGTTGAAGCGCTCCAGCTTGGCCTTGGTCTCGGCGACCGCCTCCTCGACGTTGCCGAGCACGGTCTTGGCCTCGTTGAGCGGGGGCTCCTGGGCGAGCATGCCGACGGTGTAGCCGGGCATCAGCCGGGCCTCGCCGTTGCTCGGCTTGTCCAGCCCTGCCATGATCTTGAGGAGGCTGGACTTACCGGCGCCGTTCGGACCGAGCACACCGATCTTGGCTCCCGGCAGGAAGCTCAACGTCACGTTGTCGAGCACGACCTTGTCGCCGTGCGCCTTGCGGGCCTTTTCCAGGACGTAGATGTACTGGGCCACGGTGCGGGCTACCTCCGTCGGTTGCTGTCGCTGATCGGCGGCGCGGGCGCGGGCTGCGAAGACCGCCCGCCGCCGCCGGCCGGTGACCGGCCGCGCGCACGCCATCGTCAATCCTGACAGGTACGACGCGGTTCGCCCACATCACCCCGCCCCAGGAGTACGAGGGCGCATCTCCTTGCCCGGCCCGGTATCACCAACTAGCGTTTCGGGTATGACCAAGAAGATCGCCATCAGCGTTCCGGATGACGTGGCCGAGCGACTGGCCGAGGAAGCCAACGTCTCCGCCTTCATCACCGACTCCGTTCGTCAGCGGATGGCCAGCGAGCGCACACGACGGGCGCTTCGACAGGTGGGCTTCCGACTGACCGACGAAGGCCTCGCCGAGGCGGGCAGGAAGCTCGACGAGGCACACGCGAAGATCACCCCTGAACTGCGCTCCAAGGCGGCCGCCCTGCTGGCCGAGGCGTCTCGCGGACGGATGGTCATTCGTGACTGATGCCGGCCTCGTCCTCGACACCGGATGTCTCCTCGCCTACTCGGAAGGCACGGAGGCGGTCGGGGAGCAGATCGCAAAAGTCGCGGACAAGGGGCAGCGCGTGATCATCCCGGCGCTATGCCTGGCAGCCGCGTACCGCCAGGTGACCAGCGACGGCTGGCCACTGCTCGACATCGTCGGCGACCTGGGGCAGGTCGTGGTCACTCCGGTGGAGCACGACATGTGCGCCATCCTCGGCGGCTGGTCGCGGACCCTGGGCGGCATGGATCTGGCCCAGGCCGCGATGGAGGCGGCTCGGGCAGTGACGCCGATCATGACGGATCGGCGGGAGCTGCTCGGGGAGGTACTGCCCAAGGAATGGCCCATCATCGACCTCTGACCAGCGCGGCTGTCGACAAGATCACCACTAGGGTTCGGTCAGACCGAGGCGGGTAGGAGACTCCGGCACTAGGCACAAGACGCCGCAGCTACGCTCAGTACGCTCATCGCGGTGGACCCGTCAGTACCCGGAGGTGGCCGATCGTGACCGTCCGAAGCTCCTTTGTCGTAGTGGCGAACCGTCTGCCGGTCGACGAGGTGAGCACACCCGACGGGCGGCAGTGGCGACGTAGCCCCGGTGGGCTGGTCACCGCGCTGCATCCCGTGCTCGCCGAACACCAGGGCACCTGGGTCGGCTGGGCTGGTGGCACCGGCCCGGCTCCCGAGCCGTTCGACCTGGAGGGGATCCGGCTGCATCCGGTCCCGCTCAGCGCCGAGGAGCTGGAGCGCTACTACGAGGGCCAGTCCAACGCGACGATCTGGCCGCTCTACCACGACGCGGTCGAGACGCCGGCCTACAAGCGCCGGTGGCGTGAGGCGTACCGCCTGGTCAACGCGCGGTTCGCGGAGGCCGCGGCGGACGTCGCGGCCGAGGGTGCCACGGTCTGGGTGCAGGACTACCAGTTGCAGCTGGTCCCGGCGATGCTCCGTGAGCTACGCCCGGACCTGCGGATCGGGTTCTTCCTGCACATCCCGTTCCCGCCGATCGAGCTGTTCATGCAGATGCCGTTCCGCACCGAGATCCTGCGCGGTCTGCTCGGCGCCGACCTGGTCGGTTTCCAGCAGCGGCTGGCCGCGCAGAACTTCGTCCGGCTGGCCCGGCACCTGCTCGGGCTGCGCTACGAGGGGCAGATGATCCAGGTCGACGGTCGGCAGGTGAAGGCGGGAGCCTTCCCCATCTCGATCGACACCCAGGAGATGGAGCGGATGGCCGCCGACCCGGCGATCCAGGCCCGGGCGAAGCAGATCCGTGCCGAGTTGGGCGACCCGAAGACGATAATCCTCGGCGTGGACCGGCTGGATTACACCAAGGGCATCGAGTTGCGACTCAAGGCCTTCCGCGAGCTCCTTGCTGACGGAAAGTTGACAGTCCCCGACGCGGTTATGGTGCAGGTGGCCACGCCCAGCCGAGAGCGCGTAGAGCACTACCAGGCACTACGGGTCAAGGTGGAGCGCGAGGTTGGTCGGATTAATGGCGAATTCGGCCGGGTCGGCGTGCCGGCGGTGCATTACCTGCATCAGTCGTACAGTCGCAGTGAACTCGCCGCGATGTACGTTGCCGCCGATGTGATGATGGTGACACCGCTGCGAGACGGAATGAATCTGGTAGCCAAGGAGTACGTCGCGTCCCGCGCCGACCAGGGTGGCGCGCTCGTGCTCAGTGAATTCGCCGGCGCCGCAACGGAGCTGCGCCAGGCCTTTTTGTGCAACCCGCACGACCCGGACGCGGTCAAGGACGCCCTGCTCCGGGCAGTGCACGTGGAGAAAACCGAGGCACGCCGCCGGATGCGGACAATGCAACGTCACCTGCGTACCCACGACGTGGGCCACTGGGCCAAGTCTTTCCTCTCCGAGCTTGGAGTTTCCGAGGCGGAGGCCGAGTGAACACGACCGTCAACGACGGAGCGGCGATGGCCACCGGGGTGATGGACCCCGAGCTGCGCTCCGCCATCGGCCGGATCGCCCGGGTTCCCCAGCTCCTGGTCGCCTGCGACTATGACGGCACACTGGCGCCGATCGTGGAGGACCCGAGCACGGCCGTCCCGCTGCCCGAGTCGGTTGCCGCGGTCCGCGCGCTCGCCGCGCTGCCGCAGACCACCGTGGCGGTCGTCTCCGGCCGGGCGCTGCGCGACCTGGCCGCGCTGTCCCGACTGCCCAGCGAGGTGCACCTCGTCGGCAGTCACGGTTCCGAGTTCGACATCGGCTTCGTCGAGCGACTCTCCCCTGAGCTGGTCGCGGTGCGTCAGCAGGTGCGCAACGCGCTGCGCGACATCGCCTCCGCGCACCCGGGCATCCGGCTGGAACGCAAGCCGGCCAGCGTCGCCGTGCACACCCGAGGGGTCGACCCGGAGGTCGCTGCCGCCGCCATCGAGGCGGTCCGCAACGGCCCGGCGACCTTCGACGGCGTCACCGTGACCCAGGGCAAGGAGGTCATCGAGCTCTCCGTCGTGGCCACCCACAAGGGCACCGCACTCGACCAGTTGCGGACCCAGCTCGCCTCCAGCGCGGTGCTGTTCATCGGTGACGACATCACCGACGAGAACGGGTTCGCGCACCTGCACGGTCCCGACCTCGGCATCAAGATCGGCCCCGGGGACACCCAGGCCAGCTACCGGGTAGCCGACCCGCTGGAGGCCGCCCGCGCGCTGGCGCTGCTGCTGGAGACCCGTCGACACTGGCTGTTCGGCGAGCGGGCGGTGCCGATCGAGCGCCACTCCATGCTGGCCAACGGTCGTACCGTCGCTCTGCTCACCCCCGAAGCCAAGGTGAGCTGGCTCTGCCACCCCAAGCCGGACTCGGCGGCGATCTTCGCCGACCTGGTGGGTGGCAGCCCGGCCGGTCACTTCAGCGTCGCCCCGGAACGCGGCGGCATCCCGCTGGGCCAGCGCTACCGCTCCGGCACGATGACAGTGGAGACCCGGTGGTCCGGGCTCACCGTCACCGACTGGCTGGACAAGCCGGCCCGGGAGACCACCCCGGACGACAGCCCCGCGGTCATCACCGGCGACTCGACCCTGATCCGGGTGCTCACCGGCAGCGGCAAGGCCCGTGTGGAGTTCGCGCCGAGGCCCGAGTTCGGTCAGGTCGCCGTGCAGTTGCAGCCGATCGGCGACGGCCTGCTGGTGCTCGGCTCCAACGAGCCGGTCGCGCTCTACGCCCCCGGCGTGGAGTGGGAGGTCGGCAACGACGGCGGGTACGAGACCGCCAAGGCGATCGTCGACCTCTCCGCCGCCGGCGGGCAGGTCGTGCTGGAGTTGCGCTTCGGCACGCACAGCCTGGAGCACCACCGGGTGCCGATCCACGAGCGGCAGGCCGCCGCCGAGCAGCCGTGGAAGGACTGGGTGGCCTCGCTTCGGCTGCCGTCCACCGCTCGTGACCTGGTCGCCCGCAGCGCGCTCACCCTCCGCGGGCTCTGCCACGAGGCCACCGGCTCGATCCTGGCCGCGGCGACCACCTCGCTCCCCGAGGAGTTGGGCGGCGTCCGCAACTGGGACTACCGCTACTGCTGGCTGCGCGACGCGGCGCTGACCGCCCGCGCACTGGTCGACCTGGGTTCCGTCGAGGAAGCCGAGGCACTGCTGCGCTGGGTGGACGGCTGCATCGAGCGCACCGGCGGCCACCCGGAACGCCTGCACCCGCTCTACACCATCGACGGGTACGAGCTGGGCGCCGAAGCGGTCATCGACACGCTGCCCGGCTATGCTGGCTCGCGGCCGGTCCGGGTCGGCAACCTCGCGAACCACCAGTTGCAGCTGGACGTCTTCGGCCCCATCGCCGACCTGATCGCGGCCGTCGCCGACGCGCGCGGCTCCGTCCGCGACGACGAGTGGCGCGTCCTGGAGAACATGGTCGAGGCGGTTCGTCGCCGTTGGCACGAGCCCGACCACGGCATCTGGGAGGCCCGGCTGCCACCACGGCACCACGTCTTCTCCAAGGTGATGTGCTGGATGACCGTGGACCGTGCCCTGCACGTGATGCGCGAGCACGGCGGCGAGGACCGGCCCGAGTGGAAGGACCTGCGCGACCGGATCGGCTCCAACGTGCTGGAGCACGGCTGGCACGCCGACGTCGAGGCGTACAGCGTCGCGTACGGCGACGAGGACATGGACGCCTCGTCGCTCTGGATCGGGCTCTCCGGCCTGCTTGCCGGTGACGACCCGCGCTTCCTGTCCACCGTCCTGCGCATCGAGGCGGATCTGCGCAGCGGCCCGGTCGTCTACCGCTACCACTGGGACGACGGCCTGCCCGGCCGTGAGGGCGGTTTCCACATCTGCACGGCGTGGCTGATCGAGGCGTACCTGCGCACCGGTCGCCGCACCGATGCCGAAGAGCTGTTCGCGCAGATGGTGCTCACCGCCGGTCCGACCGGGCTGCTCCCCGAGCAGTACGACCCGCTCGCCGAGCGCGGCCTGGGCAACCACCCGCAGGCGTACAGCCACCTCGGGCTGATCCGCTGCGCGCTGCTGCTGGACAACATGCTCAAGCAGTAGTCGACAACTCGCACGACGACGGGGCCGGAGGCGCTTGCGCCTCCGGCCCCGTCCGTCCCGGCTCCTGCCACCGTTCCACAGGGGCTTCGAGGATCGGTCTCAGCGGCCTGAAGAACGGTCAGCCGTCAAGGCCGTCGATCGGGGCCGCCGTCCTCCACCGAAACTGGTGGTCGGGTTCGTCGCGGTACTCCAGAACGCCGGCCCTCACCAACGCGTGCAGCATGTCGTAAAGCGCCTGACCGAGCGGATTGCTGGACCACAAAACCCATTTGACCTGCAAAAAAGTGCGATCCGCAAACAGGCCTGTCGCCCTGCCCAACTCGTACTGGGCGCCGTCCACGTCCGTCCACTCGGCGAGAGCATCCGCTAGGCCCATGACGGCAGATCCTCGCACGCGAACAGCGCGGTGTCCGGGGTGGCGAATCCGCTCGATCCGGGATCGCCAGGAACGACCCGACGAGGATCGACGACACATCAGCCACCGCCGCGCCGATCTTGCGGTCCCGGCCGCCGAAATGCGTGGAGGCCGCCGCGACCCCAGGCCAGTTAAGCCGCCACAGCCGGCAATCTTGGACAGTTTCCGTTCCGCGCGAACGGAAACTGTCCAAGATCTACTTTTCAGCTCGCTCCCACGCCGTGACCGGCGTTGCCGGCGCGGGTCGAGCCGTCAGCCGTACCAACGCCGTCGCTGTCAGCCGTTGAGTGCGTCCACCACGTCGCCCACCACGACGACCGCCGGCGGGCGTAGGTCGGCCGCGAGCGCATCGGCAGCCACCGCGCCGAGCGTGGACCGCAGCACCCGCTGGACGCCTGTCGTGGCCTCCTGGACGACGGCGGCCGGCGTCTGTGGCGGCCGGCCGTGCGCGATCAGGGTGGCCGTGATGGCGGCGAGGTTCTTCAGCCCCATCAGGATCACCAGGGTGCCGCGCAGACCCGCGAGTGCGTCCCAGCGCACCAGCGAGGCTGGCGAGTCGGGTGCCAGGTGCCCGGAGACCACTGTGAACTCGTGCGCCACCCCCCGGTGGGTCACCGGGATGCCGGCCGCGGCCGGCGCGGCGATCGAGCTGGTCACCCCCGGCACGACGGTCACCGGCACACCGGCCTCCGCGCACGCCAGCAGTTCCTCGCCGCCCCGCCCGAAGACGTACGGGTCGCCGCCCTTGAGCCGCACCACGAAGGCGCCAGTCAGGGCGCGGTCGACCAGAATCTGGTTGATCTCCTCCTGCGCCCGGGACGGGCCGTAGGGGATCTTCGAGGCGTCCACCAGCTCGACATCGGGGCGCAGCTCGTCCAGGAGCAGCCCCGGCACCAGGCGGTCGGCGACCACCACGTCCGCCTCGGTGAGCAGCCGCCAGCCTCGGACGGTGATCAGCTCGGGGTCACCCGGCCCCGCCCCGACCAGCGCCACCCGCCCGGTCTGCCGCCGACCGGTCGAGGCGTCGGGCCGGCTCTGCGTCGGAGCGGTGCCGTCCGGTGCCAGGCGAACGGCGAGGAGGTCACGGATCGCGTCGCGGACTGTCATCGCCCGGCGCGGGTCGCCGCCGCCGAGCACCGCCACTGTGACCGGGCCGTGCCGGGTCACCGCCGGGGTCCAGGCGGTGGCGGCCGTGCGGTCGTCGGCCCGGACGCAGAAGATCCGCCGCTCGGCGGCGACAGCGCTCACCGAGGCCGCCGCCATCGGGTCGTCGATCGCGACCTGGACCAGCCACGCGCCGTCCAGGTCCTCGGGCGCGAACCGGCGCGGCACCCAGTGCAACCGACCCGCGTCGACCCGGGCGCGCAACGCCGGGGTCAGTTCCGGTGCCACCAGCAGGACGTCCGCACCGGCGTCCAGCAGCGCGGGCACGCGCCGGGTGGCGACCGCGCCACCGCCCACCACCACCACCCGCCGCCCGTCGAGCCGCAGACCCAGGGGGTACGGACTGGAGGTCACGCCGCACCACCCGGGCGGACGGCTCGCTCGCTGCGTGTGGTCACTTCTCGGCCACGCCGGCGGAGTCGAAGGTGGCGACCTCGTGCAGCACCCGGACGGCGCCGGTGACCACGGGCAACGCCAGCAGCGCGCCGGTGCCCTCGCCGAGGCGCAGCCCCAGGTCGATCAGCGGGTCGAGGCCGAGGTGGCGCAGTGCCAGCGTGGCGCCGGGCTCGGCCGAACGGTGGCCGGCGACCATGGCACCGACCGCCGCCGGGGCGAACGCGGCGGCGGCCAGCGCGGCCGAGACCGCGATCACGCCGTCCAGCAGCACCGGCGTACGGCGGGCTGCGGCACCCAGGATCAGCCCGGCCAGCGCGGCGTGCTCCAGGCCACCGACGGCGGCCAGCACACCCAGCGGGTCGGCCGGGTCGGGCGCGTGCCGGGCCAGCGCGGAGCGCACCACGGCGACCTTGTGGGCGTACGTCGGGTCGTCGATCCCGGTGCCCCGGCCGGTGGCGTCGAGCGGGTCGGCACCGGTGAAGGCGGCGATCAGCGCGGCGGCAGGGGTGGTGTTGCCGATGCCCATGTCACCGGTGAGCAGGATGCCGGCCCCGGCGTCGATCAGCTCGTCGGCGATCCGGATGCCGGTCTGTACCGCCGCGAGCGCCTCGTCCCGGGTCAGCGCGGCGGTCACCGTGAAGTCGCGGGTGCCCCGGCGGACGGACGCGACAACCAGTCGGGGCACCGCCGGGTCGAGCACGGCCGGATCGGTGCCGGCCGGGTCGAGCCCAGCCGGATCGGCGACCGGTCCGGTGGGCAGCGGGGTGGCCACACCGACGTCGACAACGGTGACCGACGCGCCGGCCTGCCGGGCGAACGCGTTGACCACCGCCCCGCCAGCCAGGAAGTTGCCGATCATCTGCCCGGTGACCTCCTGCGGCCACGGGCTGACCCCCTGGGCGTGCACACCGTGGTCGCCGGCGAAGATCGCCACCGCGGCAGGCTCCGGCAGCGGCGGTGGGCAGGCCCCGGCCAGCCCGGCGAGGCGTACCGAAAGGTCCTCCAGCGCGCCCAGCGAGCCCGCCGGCTTGGTCAGCCGGCCGTGCAGCTCGCGGGCGGCGGCCATGGCCGCTTCGTCCGCCGGTCGGATCGCGGCGATCGTGGTCTCCAGCATCATGCCTCCATGGTCTCGCGCAGCACCTCGATGAACGCGTCGGTGGTGTTACGGTCGCGCACCGCCACCCGCAGCCAGTCCGGGCCGAGGCCGGGGAACGTGTCGCCCCGGCGTACCGCCCAGCCCCGCTCCCGCAGAGCGGCTCGGATCGCGCTCGCGCCCGGCAGGTGCAGCAGGACGAACGCGCTGGCGGGGCGGCCGACGACGCGTACACCTTGCAGGTTGGCCAGGCGGGCGACCAGGTGGTCGCGGTCGGCGGCGAGATCGACGGCGATCGCGCGTTCGGCCTGGACCGCGACCGTGGTGGCGCAGGCGGACGCGGCGGCCAACGCGGGTGTGGAGACGGCCCAGAGCGGCTGGACGGCGGCCAGCCGGGTCAGCAGCTCCGGGGCGCCGAGCAGGTAGCCGATCCGGAGGCCGGCCAGGCCCCAGGTCTTGGTGAGGCTGCGCAGGACGAGCAGCCCTGGCAGGTCGCGCCGCTCGGCCAGCGACTCCGGTTCGCCGGGATGGCCGGGGGCGATGGTGGTGTCGGCGAACGCCTCGTCGACCACCAGCACCCGGCCGGGGCGGGCCAGCGCCGCAAGCGTCTGCGCCGGGTGCAGCACCGACGTGGGGTTCGTCGGGTTGCCGATCATCACCAGGTCGGCGTCGGCGGGCACCCGGGACGGGTCGAGCCGGAAGTCGTCGGCGGGGTCCAGCAGCACCCGCTCGACCGGGTGTCCGGCGGCCCGCAGCGCCGCCTCCGGCTCGGTGAACTGGGGGTGCACCACCACCGGTCGGCGCACCCCGCGCATCGCCTGGGCGATCAGCACGAAGCCCTCGGCCGCGCCTGCGGTGAGCAGCACCTCGTTCGGGTGACGGCGGTGTCGGGCGGCGACCGCCGCCCGGGCCGGCGTCGGGTCCGGATAGCGCGCCAGGTCGGTCAGAGTCGCGGCGATCGGACCGGCCAACCAGGCGGGAGGCGCTGCCTGGCGGACGTTGACGGCGAGGTCGATCAGACCGTCGCCGACCTCGACGTCACCGTGGTGCGTCAGGTCGGGCTCGGAGGCGGCGATCGGCTCAGGCATGTCCGCGATCCTGCCGGGAAGGTGGCCGGTGGGACAGTCGATCTCGGCGTAAGCCACGTCACCACCCGCCGGTTTAAGAGTTCTTCTCAGGTATGAATCGGAAATGTCATAACTTGGCCATGTGAGTAACCGACCCCTTACTGCCGCTGGTCGACTCGTCCCTCTACTTCGCGCCGGACTCATCGCCGGAATCGTGATCGCCGCCGCCGCGTACCCACTGGTCGCCCTCACCGGGCTCGGCGCGAAGGCCACCGCGCACGCCACGGAGCAGAAGACCAGACTGCTGACCACCGCGCTGCCCGCCGAGACCTCGTACGTCTACGCCCCGGACGGCAAGACCGTGCTGACCATGTTCTACGAGGAGTACCGGCAGTACACCAAGCTGTCGGACATGTCGCCGAACATCCAGCAGGCGATCGTCGCCGCCGAGGACTCACGCTTCTACCAGCACCACGGCGTCGACCCGAAGGGCGTGGCCCGCGCCTTCGTGTCCAACGCCCGCTCCGGCGGCTCACAGGGTGCCTCCACGCTGACCATGCAGTACGTCCGGATGGCCCTGCGGGACAGCGCGACCACGCCCAAGGAGGTCCAGGAAGCCACCCAGCAGACCAGCCTTCGCAAGGTCAAGGAGATGCGGATGGCGCTGGACCTGGAGAAGGAGATGAGCAAGGAACAGATCATGGAGCGCTACCTGAACTCGGCGTACTTCGGGCACCGGGCGTACGGCATCTACGCGGCCAGCGAGATCTTCTTCTCCAAGACCCCCAAGGACCTCACCCCCGTCGAGGCCGCCACCCTCGCCGGGCTGGTCAAGTCCCCGTCGGAGTACGACCCGGCCGACTCCGACCAGAAGGAGGCCACCGGGCGGCGTGACTACGTGCTGGACCGGATGAGCCAGCTCGGTTACCTCTCCCCCGACTCGGCCGCCGCCGCCAAGTCCGAGCCGATCCGGCTGAAGCTGACGACCCCGCCGCACGACTGTGCCGCGGTGGCGGAGAAGTACAACAGCTGGGGCTTCGCCTGCGACTACCTGAAGAACTGGTGGAGCGCGCAGCCCGCGTTCGGGGCGAACCGGCTGGAGCGGATGGACAAGCTGCGCCGGGGCGGCTACCGGATCGTGCTCAGCATCGACCCGAAGATCCAGGAGGCGGCGGAGAAGAACGTCGGTTCCAAGGAGGCAACCGGCAGCCCGTTCGCCAACGGGATCGTGGTCTCCGAGCCGGGCACCGGGCGGGTCAAGGCGATGGCGGTGAACCGGACGTACTCGCTGGATCTCAGCGAGAACCCGCAGAGCTCCAATCCCGAGGCCGGGCCGAAGGTGAAGGCCAACTACCCGAACACGGTGGCGCCGCTGCTCGGCGGCGGTGACCTGGCGGGTTACCAGGCCGGGTCGACGTTCAAGATGTTCCCGATGCTGGCCGCGCTGGACTCGGGGATGACGCTCTCCACCTCGTTCAACGCTCCCTACCGCTACCGGTCGGCCGTCTACGACGGGTGGTCGCCCTCCAACGCCAGCGGCGCGATGACCGGCCAACAGACCATGTGGTCCGGTTTCGGTAAATCGGTCAACACGTACTTCGTCTGGCTGGAGGAGAAGGTCGGCGCGGACCGGGCGGTCCGGTTGGCCGAGCAGCTCGGGCTGCGGTGGCGCACCGACGTCGACCGGGACCACGCGTCCCCGGACAAGGCGAAGAAGTGGGGCGCGTTCACCCTGGGCGTCTCCGACGCCACCCCGCTGGAGATGGCGAACGCCTACGCCGCCATCGCCGCCGACGGGCGCTACTGCGAGGCGATCCCGGTGCAGTCGATCATGAACCGGGACGGCACCCCGACCACGTACGCCACCCCGGGCGGCATCCATCGCGAGGTGGCCAAGCCCCGCTGCCGGCAGGTGGTCAGCGCGGACGCCGCCCGGGCGGCCACCGACGCGGCCCGCTGCCCCACCGGCGACACCCCGGCGCGCGGGAGCTGCGGCGGCTGGTCCACCGCCGACAGCGTGCGGGGCACTGTCGGACGCCCGGTGGCCGGCAAGACCGGTACCACCGACAGCACCCGGTCCGCCTGGTTCGTCGGCTACACACCGGAGTTGGCCGCGGCGAGCTTCATCTCCGACCCGGACAACCCGTTCAACGCGGTCGGTGACGGGCAGTCCCAGATCCCGATCAAGGCGGTGTCGGAGACTCTGCGCGACGGCCTGAAGGGCACACCGACCCGCCAGTTCACCCCACCGTCGGACGCGATCGTCGGCTGACCAGCAGGCAGGGTCAGCGCAGGTCGGCGGCGACGAACGACCAGAGTTCGAGATCCACCCGGCCGCCGCCGACCAGCCCGGCGTTGCGCAGCAGGCCCTCGTAGCTGAACCCGGCCTTCTCGGCGACCCGGCGCGAGGCCAGGTTGCCGGGTGCCACCCGCAGCTCGACCCGTTGGAAGCCGTGCTCCAGGATCAGCGCGATGGCCACCGCGTCCACGGCCTCGGCGGCGAAGCCGAAGCCCCGCGCGTGTGGCGCCATCGCGTAGGAGACCTCGGTGAGACGGGCGCCCCAGTCGGTGCGCCGCGTCCACAGCGAGCCCACCACCCGGTCGTCCTCGCGTCGGACCACCGCGTAGTGGTCACCCTCGCCGCTGTCCCGCCGCTGCCGGGCCAGCTCGGTGCACCAGGCGTGCCCGTCGATCGGCCCGGAGTCGTCGGGCAGCGGCAGCCAGCGCCGGGTCAACTTGTCGGCGAAGATCTCCCCGGCCGCCTCCGCGTCCGCCGCGGTGAGTCGCCGCACCTCCGTACGCGGGGTGGAGACGGTCAACGCCGGGAAGCGGCGCACCGCCACCTGACCAATCACGCCGGCACCCCGCCGGGCTGCGCCGGCACCGCCTCGGTCGTCGGCTCGGCCGCCGCGGCGGCGACCAACCGGGCCGCCGTCGTCGGATGACCTGCCCAGTGCAGGGTGAGCTGCGAGGCGTGCACGTTGCGCCAGACGAACCCCTCCGGCGTGCCGCCCTCCCAGCTCCACGCCGGGCGCTGACCAGCGCGGGGGGTCAGCACCGCACGGTGCGCCTTGTGGCCGACCAGCACCGTGCCCTGGGCGGCGACCACGCTGTCGGTCTGGGCGGTCGCCTCCCGGTAGCCGGCCACCAGACCGTCCCGGCTGACGCCGATCGCGTCCAGGACACCGCACATCGGCAGCCCGTCCAACTCCCGGGCCAGCCAGAGCAGGCCGGCGCCCTCGGCGACCACCGGACGCCCGGTCCGCGCCAACTCGGCCACCGCGATGCAGAGCCGCCGGTTGGCCGACAACTGCTCGGCGTACGCCTCGGGCAGCGCGCCGCCGATGACCAGCGCGCGGGTGCCGACCGGCAGTGCCTCGTCGCGCAGCGGATCGACGGTGACGACCTCTGCGCCGGCGGCGCGCAGCAACTCCGCGGTCTCCGGGTGGCCGAAGCTGCCGCCCGGCCCACCGGCCAGCGCCACCAGCGGGCGGTCCGCCGGGGCGGTGAACGTGCCGAGGGCCTCCTCGGGAGACCAGGCGGGGGCGGGCAAGTCTGGGGCGGAGCGGGCCAGCCCGAGCAGTCGTTCCAGGTCGACAGTGGCGGCGACGGCCTCGCCCAGCCGACGGACCGCGCGGGCGGCGTCGGCGGAGCCGTCGACCACCGGCGCCACACCGTGCCGCCGCGACGGCAGCACCGCCGGCAGGTCCTGGCGACGCAGCGCACCGTAGACCGGCACACCCACGTCGTCCAACGCCTCGCGCAGCATCGCCTCGTGCCGCGACGACGCCACCCGGTTGAGGATCACCCCGCCGAGCCACAACTGCTCGTCGTACGAGCGGAAACCGTGCACCAGGGCCGCCACCGACTGACCCATCGCGGCCACGTCGACGACGAGCACCACCGGGCTGCGCAGCGCCGCCGCGGCGGCGGCCGTCGACTCCTGCTCCGGGCGACCACCGACCGCGTCGTACAGGCCCATGCTGCCCTGCACCACGGCCAGCCCGGCACCGGCGGCACCGTGCGCCACCAGCGGGGCGAGCCGGTCCATGCCGACCAGCCGGGGATCGATCACCCGACCCGGCCGACCGGAGGCGAGGCCCAGGTAGGCGGCGTCGACGTGGTCCGGCCCGAGCTTGAACCCGGCGACGTCCACCCCCCTCTCGGCGAGTGCGGCGAGCAGCCCGATCGCCAGCGCGTTCTTACCGTGCCCGGAGGACGGTGCGCTGAGCACCAGGCGCGGCACGACGGTCATCATCGACTCCTCGCGAGCGGTGGCGGGTACGCGACGGGACGACCGGGGCCGATCCGTCGGCGTGACGATACCCGTCCGGCTGGAGACGTGAGCACCGCCAACCGAAGCCACCGACCCGGTTCCTGGCACGGCTCCGGCCCGGTCCAGGTCAGTGGCGCCGGTCATACGAGTAGCCTCGGTGCCGTGTACCGGTTCCTGCTGAGCCCACGCTGGCTGGGCGCTCTCGCGCTGACCCTGGTTGCCGCCGCCGTCATGGTGTTCCTCGGCAACTGGCAGCTGGACCGCTACCGGGGGCGTACCGAGGTCAACGAGCGGATCGACGCGGGCCAGCGGATGGCCCCGACGCCACTGGCCGACGCGCTGCGCGCTCCCACCGGCGGCGCGGGCACGACTGGCCCGGCCCCCGCCGAGGACAAGGTCTGGACCCGGGTGACAGTCACCGGCCGGTACGACCCGACGAACACCGTGCTGGTCCGTGGTCGGACGGTGGACAGCCGGGTCGGCTTCGAGGTGCTCACCCCGCTGGTGCTCGCGGACGGCACGGCACTGCTGATCGACCGGGGCTGGATCCCGCCGGCGCCGGGTGGGGCGACCGCCCAGCCGCAGGTGCCGGCCGTGCCGACCGGCGACGTGACAGTTGTCGGTCGGGTGCACGAGACCGAGAGCGGCGCCGGCGCGGTGGCGCGGCGCGACGGGCGGCTGGAGATCCGGCGGATCGGGGTGTCCCGGCTGGCCGGCGAACTGCCCTACCCGGTCTACGGCGCCTATCTGCTGCTGGACGAGCAGACCCCGGCGGCCGACCCGGCGTTCAAGGCGGTGCCGGTCGGGCACGCCAACAACTGGCAGAACTTCGGCTACGTCGTGCAGTGGTGGCTCTTCGCGGTGATGGCCCTGTTCGGCTACGGCTGGGTGGCCCGCCGCGAGGCACGCCGGGCGGCCGGCCTCGGCACCACCCCGGCCCCGCTGGACCGGGCGGCCGAACCCACCCCGAGCACGTCCGCCTGACCGGACAGGCCCGACCCGGTCCGTTCCGGCGACTCAACCGGACACTCGGGGGCACCGGGGACGCCACGGCAGCCGGTAGTCTCCGCCGGGTGTTCACCTCACGTTGGGGGTCCCGATGAGCGTGGATCCCACGGCACCGCTGCCCGAGCCCGTTCCGGAGACCCGGGCGCACCCGCCGATCGACCCGTGGGCCGCCGAACCACCGACCGCGCCACTCCCGACGACGGCACCCCCGGCCCACCTACCGCCGACGACACCGTTCCCGGTCACGCCGGCCCAGCCGGCCGGGGCATGGGGACCGGCCCAGCCGGCCGGGGCGTGGCCGGCGGTCGGGCCCTACCCACCGACCCCGATGGCGGTGCCCCCGGCCCTGACCGGCTACGCCAGTGGGCCGGAGGTGGTCGCGGTGCAGATCGCCGAGATCGCGGTGAGCCCACCCTTCATCCGTACGCCGGCCGGGGTGCTGCCGCTGGCCGGGGCGACCTGGCACGTGGCCGACTACTGGCAGCGCGAGGAGAAGGTGGCCACCTGGGCACTGGTCTGCGCCATCGTCGGCTTCTTCTGCCTGTTCGTCCTGAGTCTGCTCTTCCTGCTGGTCAAGGAGACCCGGCACCACGGCACCGTGCAGGTGACGGTCACCAACGGCGCGCAGCAGTACGTGGCGCGGATCCCGGTCAGCGACCAGGGTCAGGTGCAGCACCTCAACAACCAGGTGAACTACGCGAGATCGCTGTCCAGCAGGTGACCCGGGCCGGTCACCCGGTGGGACGGCCGGCGTGGATCGCGCGGACGGCGTCGATGGTGTCCGCCTCGGCGGCGGACTTGTCATCGCGATACCGCACCACCCGGGCGAACCGCAGCGCCATCCCCCCGGGATAGCGCGAGCTGGTCTGCACCCCGTCGAAGGCGATCTCCACCACCTGCTCGGGCCGGACCCGGACCACCCAGTCGCCGCGCTCCACAGCGAGGTCGAGGAACCGCTCGGTCTGCCACCGCAGCAACTCGTCGGTGAGCCCCTTGAACGTCTTGCCGAGCATGACGAACCCGCCGGTGTGCGGGTCGCGCGCGCCCAGGTGCAGGTTGGACAGCCAACCCTTGCGCCGGCCACTGCCCCACTCGACGGCGAGCACCACCAGGTCGAGGGTGTGCCGGGGCTTGACCTTGACCCAGGCGGCACCGCGCCGGCCGGCGTCGTAGGGGGCGTCCGGTGCCTTGACCACCACGCCCTCCTGCCCGGCGTCGAGTGCGGCGGCGAACGCGGCGGCGGCCCGCTCGGGGCCGTCGACCTCCATCCGACCGACCAGCAGCGACGAGTCGACCGCGCCGGCGAGGGCGGCCCACCGCTCCCGGCCGGGCAGGTCGATCAGATCCTCGCCGTCGAGGTGCAGCAGGTCGAAGAAGTACGGAGTGAGCACTGTCGCGCCGGTGCTGGCGGCTGCCGCGAGCACCGCCGGGGCGACCGGAGTGCGCCCGGTGGTGCTGGGGGTGGTGCGTCGGGCGGCCCGACTGGAGGTCTGCTGGAACGGCAGCGGGCGGCCCGTCTCGTCCAGGCCGATCGCCTCGCCGTCGAGCACCAGCTCGCGGCCCGGGAGAGCCCGGACCGCGGCGACCACCTCGGGCACCCGGGCGGTGATCTCGTCGAGGCTGCGGGTGAAGACGGCGATGTCGGCGCCCGAGCGGTGCACCTGGATGCGGATGCCGTCGAGCTTCACGTCGACCACCGCCGGCGTGCCGGTCGCCGCGAGTGCCTCGTCGACCGAGGGGGCGCTCTGCGCCAGCATCGGCGCCAGCGGCCGGCCGACCTGAAGGCCGAACCCGGCCAACTCGGCGGCCCCGCCGGACAGCGCGGCCACCGCCACGGCACGCAGGTCACCGGCGAGCAGCAGGGCCCGTCGGGCCGTCGCCACCGGCACCTCGGCGGCCCGGGCGACCGCTTCGGCGAGCAACCCCGCCTGGGCGCCCTGGCGCAGCTCGCCGCTGAACAGGCCAGTGAGCAGACGCTGCTCCTCGGCGGTCGCCGCCGCGTAGAGGGCACCGAGCAGCGCCCGCCGTCGGGCCTGCGAACCCGTGCCCGCCACGGCGGCGATCTGCTCGATGGCCGCGTCCACGGATGCCACCGTCAACGTCGGCTCCGCGGCCGGTGGCGGCAGGTCACGCAGGCTCGCGTAGCCCACCCCGGTCTGTCGCTGGCGCAGCTCACCGGCGAGATAGCCGGCACCGGGCTCGACCTCGCCCGGGTCGAGCCGGCGCAGCGCGTCAGCGAGCAGCTCCACCTTGGCCCGCCGGCCGCTGGTGACGCTGACGGCAGCGGAGGTGGCTGCCAGGTCGAGGAACCGCACGCAGCTCATCCTGCCAGTCACCTCCGACACCGCCCGGGCATTGCCGTGCCCGGGCGGTGTCGGCAGGTCGCCGCCCACCAACGCGGACGACGATCAGGCGGAGACGGGCTCCTCGATGCGCAACCCCCGGGCACGGACCTCGCCAGCGACACGGGAGAGCACCGAGTCGAGGGCGACCAGTGCGGCGGAGAGCTCACCGAGCTGTTCGTTGAGCGTGTCCTCGGACCACGCGGAGACGTCGACGTCCCCCAGCGCGCTGACAGCGGCCCCCAACCGGGCCATCACCTCGTTCGTACTCATGTACGAAAGGCTATAACAGCTGACCATCCGACACGCCGTAAACTCCCAGATCAGGCCCGAAATCGCCGTTCCGTGACCTAACGACGCGCAGCGGCGACATTGCCGAGCAGCAACGCCTCGGCGAGGCAGACCTTGGCGAACTCACCCAGGTGCAGACTCTCGTTCGGGCCGTGCGCACGGGCGTGCGGGTCCTCCACACCGGTCACCAGGATCGCCGCATCGGGGAACATCTCCTGGAAGGTGGCGATGAACGGGATCGAACCGCCGATGCCGACGTCCACCGGGTCGGTGCCGTCCCAGGCAGCCCGGAAGGCCGACCGGGCGGCGTCGAACATCGGCCCGGACGCGTCGATCACGCACGGGTTGCCGTCGTGCTCCAGGCTGACGGTCACCTGGGCACCCCACGGAGCGTGCTTCTCCAGGTGCGCGCGAATCGCCGCGTACGCCCGCTTGGGGTCGTCGCCCGGAGCGAGGCGGACGTTGAGCTTCGCCTTCGCGGCCGGGACCAGGGCGTTCGGCGCCTCGCTGGTGGACGGCGCGTCGATGCCGAGCACCGCCACCGCGGGCTTGGTCCAGAGCCGGTCGGTGATCCGGCCGGTGCCGATGAACTGGACGCCGTCGGCCAGCCCGGCCTCGGCCCGGATCCGGTCCTCGGGGTAGTCGACGGTGGCGCCCTCCCGGCCGACCAGCCCTTCCACCGCCACGTCACCGGCGTCGTCGTGCAGTGTCGACAGCAGGCGGACCAGCGCGGTGAGCGCGTCCGGCACGGCACCGCCGAACATGCCGCTGTGCACCGCGTGGTCCAGCGTGCGCACCTCGACGAAACAGTTGACGACGCCGCGCAGCGAGGTGGTCAACGCCGGTACGCCGATGTCCCAGTTGCCGGAGTCGGCGATCACGATGACGTCCGAGGTGATCTCGTCGCGGTGCTCGATCAGCAACTGCTCCAGCGAGTCGGAGCCGTACTCCTCCTCGCCCTCGATGAAGAGCACCACACCGACCGGCAGCGCGTCCCCGTACGCCCGCAGCGCCGCGATGTGCGCCATGATGCCGGCCTTGTCGTCGGCCGCGCCCCGGGCGTAGAGCCGGCCATCGCGCTCCACCGGCTCGAACGGGTCGGATTCCCACAGCGACCGGTCGCCGACCGGCTGCACGTCGTGGTGGGCGTAGAGCAGCACGGTGGGCGCACCGGGCGGGGCCGCCCGACGGCCGAGCACCGCGGGCTGACCGCCGGAACGCACGATGTCGACGTCCAGGCCGCAGCCGCGCAGCAGTTCGGCGACCGCTTCGGCGGAACGTTCCACGTGTGAGTGGTCGAAGCCCTCGAAGGCGATGCCGGGGATGCGGACGAGACGTTCCAGGTCGGCGCGTACGCCGGGCATCTCCCGCTCGACGGCGGCCCGCACCTCGGACTCGGACATGATCGGTGAGGTCATGACCGGCATCGTATGCCGGCCTTACCCCGACGTGCCGGCCGAGCCCGTACCGTCACCGCCGCCCGCCGGCCCGGCACCCGCCCGCGCGCCGGGTGCGGCCCGGCCGGCGCGCTGCGCGCGGCCGGCTGCCTCGGTGGCGGCGTCCATCCAGGAGCGGGCCCGCCCGGCGGTGCCGCCCACCCACTCGCCCACGTCGCTGGCGCCGTCGCCGAGCCGGCGCAGCAACCCGACCAGCGGGTCGGTGGACCGGCTGAACTCCTCCCGGTACGACTCGGCAGCGGCCTTGATCTCCTCGGACACGCTGGTCGAGCTGTCGTCGTCGCGGCGCGGGTAGTCACCGGCCAGCACCTGCCCGTACGCCCCGGAGTCGATCCACTGGCGGAGCTGCGCCGCCCGGGCCACCGGGGCCGGATGGGTGCTCCACGCCGTCATCCTGATCTTGTGCAGGCTGTCGCGCAGGTCGCCACCGCCGGCGTACTCGGCAGCCTGCTCAAGGAACGCTGCGGTGTCGATCTGGGACAGGTCACCGCCGCCCGCGAGCTTCATGAGCAGCCGCAGCGCGGCGGCCGGGTCCTGCCCGGCGAGCAGACCGGCCCGGTCGGCGGACAGCTCGGCCTTGCGCCACCACTCCAGCATCGCCGCGATGATCGCCCGCAGCGCGATCGCTCCCACCGGCAACCAGCTCAGGTTGGCCGCCCACCGGGTGAGGATCATGAGCATGGTCTTGTAGACCGCGTGCCCACTGCCCACGTGTCCCAGTTCGTGGCCGAGCAGGCAGCGCAGCTCGTCCTCGTCGAGGTGCTGCACGCAGGCGGAGTTCAGCACGATGAACGGCCGTTCCAGGCCGACGGCCTCGGCGCCCAACCAGGGCGACTGGGTCACGTACAGCTCGGGCAGTTCCGCCACGTCGAGCGCCGCCGCTGCCTCGGCGTAGCGCTGCCACACCGCCGGATACTGCCGATGGTCGACCCGGATCCCCGAGGCCAGCACGGACAGCCGGAAACCACGCTCGTTCCACATGCCGAAGAACGACCGCACCACGTCGTCGAACCCGCGCAGCTCCCGCAGGGCGACCAGGGCGCCCCGGTCGGCCGGATGTTCCCAGGCCCGCGAGCTGATGCCGGTGAGGGTGATCCGGCGCCGCGCGGGCGCGTCCGTTGCCGACATGATGAGTCCCCCGATCGCCGCGCCCTGAGTGCTTCGCGTCGTGCCGTTGGCCGCCGTCCCGCCCAGTGCCCTGCCGGTGGCGGCCCTCTCGCATCGTGCCGTAGCCGCTGACAGACGTCCATGCCCCCGCTCAACCGATGCGAAGGTAGTACCGGTCCGTGTCGTGCGGCAGCGTCGGCGCGCCATCCACCAGCAGGTCCGCGCGGTTGGCCGTGTCGTCGGCCGCGAAGTGCGCCTGCTCACCGGCGTGCCAGCGACGCAGCTCGGGCAAAATCTCCGGCCCGTCCCGGGCGACCGCGCGCTCCAACCGCAACGAGGCAGGCGCGGTGACGAACACGGACAGGGTCACCTCCGGCCGGACGACCGCACGGGCCGCGGTGACCCCCTCCAACACCAGCACCGGCGCGACCGGAACCGGAACCGGCCGGGGCAGGAAGCTCTGCCGCACCCAGCTGTAGCGCCGATAGGCGCCGGCCCTCCCCTCCCGCAGCGGGCCGAGCACCCCCTCGTCGAGTCGGGGCCAGAAGGTGACCTGGTCGTCCCAACCGTCGAGCAGGTCGTCGGTGTGCACCACGGGCGGCCGGCCGCCGGGCAGCGCCGCCAGGGCATCCGCGAGGCGCGCGGCGAACCGGCTCTTGCCCGCGCCACTCGGCCCGTCGACCGCCACCAGCCGGGTCCGCCCCAACCGCGCCGGTTCCGCGAGCACCCGACGGGCCAGTTCGGCGTACGCCTCGACCACTGCCACTGACGACCTGCCAGTCCGACGACCGGCCGGCCCGCCGACGTCATCGGCCGTTCGGGTGCTGTCCACAGCCCTCCGGTGCGGTGCCGGCCGTCCGGCCTCCGGGGTCGGCGCAGCGGCGCGGTGCGGTGCCGGCCGTCCGGCCTCGGGGGTCGGCGCAGCGGCGCGGTGCGGTGCCGGCCGTCCGGCCTCGGAGGTCAGCCCAGCCTCGCGTGGTGCATGACCGAAAGTATGCCGCCGGCACCGCTCGCCTGGGTGATCGACTCCGGTTCATTGATATCGCGGTATCCCAGTCGGCCCGATACCGCGGTTTCCGCAAAGCCGAGTGGATCACGCCGTATCAGCGGCCTGACCGGGCCGGGTGACACGTCCCGACTGACCACCCCTGGCCGGCCGTCGTCACGTCCGGGGGAATTGGGGCGGCGACGGGTGACGGGCGGCCCGTTCGCCGCCCCGGGGCGCCACCGAATCGGCATCATCGGGTGGTGCTCCGAGATGTGATGAGCCCCGGTATCGACGCCCTGCTCGAACAGGCCCGTGCCGGGCTGCACCGACTGACTCCGCAGCAGACCGTCGAGGCGGTCCGCGGCGGTGCGCTGCTGGTCGATACCCGCACCGATCTGCAACGCCGCGAACAGGGCGACCTGCCGGGCGCGGTCGTCATCGACCGTACCGTGCTGGAATGGCGGCTTGATCCGGCCAGCGCCTGGCGGATCCCGGAGGCCACCGGGTACGACCGGGAGATCGTGCTGGTGTGCCGGCAGGGCTACAGCTCCAGCCTCGCTGCCGCCAGTTTGCAGACCCTCGGGTTGCGCCGGGCCACCGACATGATCGGCGGCGTCGACGCCTGGCTCGCCGCCGGCCTCCCGACAACCGACCGCCCCGCCGACATCCGCCCCTAGTCCTCCATCCCACCCCACCTGCACCACCGCGCACCGCCGCGCACCACCCCGACCCGCCGCGCACCACCCCGACCCGTCCGTCCCGCCCGGCCTCGTCCTGCCCCACCCCGACCCGCCGGGCCCACCCCGACCCGACCGTCCCGCCCGGCCGCGTCCTACCCCACCCCGACCCGCCGAGCCCACCCCGACCCGCCCTGCCCACCCTCGCCCCATCGATCATGGAGTTGTGGTGGGGGATGAAAGGGGCTAGTCGGAATACAACGGGCACCACAAGTGCATGATCGACCACGGCCAGCGAGTCCACGGCGGACGGAGGCGGCGGTCGGGGTTAGTTCTGAGGCGGCGTGGTGGTTGGTGGGGGGCCGGGTGGGATGAAGGGGAGGCCCGCCGGTGGCCCGGATTCGATGAGACGCCAGAGGGCGTCGGTGTCCAGGTGTTCCTCGACCAGGTCACCGAGCAGATCGAGCGAGCGTTCCCGGGCGGCGGCGAAGCTGGTGGCCGGTGCGACCTGGAAACCGGTACGGCCGGCCAGGCGAGCCGTCTCGGTGAGGAACCACCGGCGGAACCCGTCGGACTCGAACGCCCCGTGCCAGTGCGTGCCGTGCACCGCGCCGAGTACGGCTCCCTCGCCGACACCGTCGTCGCCGGTCAGCAGCGGGGCCAGGGTGGGGTCGGTGCGCGAGACGTACCCGTGGTGGATCTCGTAGCCGCGCACCGGAAGGCCACCGTGGGCGGTGCCCACCGACTGCCGGACGGTTTTGCGCGGATCGAACGTGATCTCGATGGGTAGCAGGCCCAGCCCCGGCACGCTGCCCTGCCGGCTCTCCACCGGGTCATGGATGGCGCGGCCGAGCATCTGGAAACCGCCGCAGAGACCGAGCAGTGGCTTGCCGGCCGCCACGTGTGCGGCAACCGCGTCGGCGAGGCCCGTTTCGCGCAGCCAGGCGAGGTCGGCGACGGTTGACTTGGAGCCGGGGAGGACGACCAGGTCGGCGGCGGCCAGCTCGGCCGGTTCGATGGTGAGGCGTACGCGGACACCCGGCTCGGCGGCCAGCGCCTCCACGTCGGTGGCATTGCTGATCCGGGGCAGGCGGACGACGGCCACGTCCAGCCATTCGGTGCCGTGCGGGGCGGCGGGGCGGCCGAGCACACGGCCGTAGGCGAGTGAATCCTCCGCGTCGAGCCACAGGTCGAGTGCCCAGGGCAGCACCCCGTACGTGGGACGGCCGGTGACGTGTCGCAGCATGTCCAGCCCCGGCTGGAGCAGCCCGAGGTCACCTCGGAACTTGTTGATCACGAAGCCGGCGATCAGGACCTGATCGGCGGGGTCGAGCAGCGCCACGGTGCCGAACATCGAGGCGAAGACGCCACCCCGGTCGATGTCGCCGACCACGATGGTGGGCAGGTTGGCGTGCCGGGCCAGCCCCATGTTGACGTAGTCACCAGCCCGCAGGTTGATCTCGGCAGGGCTGCCGGCACCCTCGCAGATCACCACGTCGTACGTCTCCCGCAGCTCGGCCAGCGCCGCGTACGCGGTCTCGGCGAGCCGGGGACGCAGGTGGCGGAAGGTGCCGGCGGTGATGGTGTCGACGGCCTCGCCGAGCAGCACCACCTGACTCGCCAGGTCGCTGCCCGGCTTGAGCAGCACCGGGTTGAACCGCAGATCGGGCGCGAGCCCACAGGCTGCGGCCTGCATGGCCTGGGCTCGTCCGATCTCGCCGCCGCGCCCGTCCGGACCGACGACCACCGCGGAATTGTTCGACATGTTCTGCGCCTTGAACGGCGCCACCTTCACGCCCTGCCGGTGCAGCCAACGGCAGATCCCGGCGGTGAGCACGCTCTTGCCGGCGTCGGAGGTCGTGCCGGCGACCAGCAGCCCGCCACTCACCGCCCGCTCCCCCGCCCGGCACCAACGATTCCGCCCGCTCCGACGGCCCCGCCCGCTCCGACAGCCCGCAGCCTGCGCCCGCCGGCACCAACCAGCCTGCGCCCGCTGACGCCGGCGACGGGCCCCAGCCCACCCGCCACGGCGGCCAGCCCGCGCCCGCCGGTCACGGCGGCCAGCCCGCGCCGACCCACCGCGCCGACCAGACGGCCGAGGGTCACCGGGTATGCGGCCGCCAACCCCACCGCCGCCAACCCGACCGCGCCGGAGATCCGGGCCGCACGCTTCAGGTGCCGCGCCTCGGGGCGGGGGCCGTCGCCGAGGAACGGCCGCACCTCGGAGCGCCCGAAGTAGACGTTGCGGCCACCGAGGCGGACGCCGAGCGCGCCGGCCATGGCCGCCTCGCACTGGCCGGCGTTGGGGCTCGGGTGGTCGTTGCGGTCACGCCGCCACACCTGCCAGGCCCGCTGCCGATCCCCGTGGGCGACGGGCGCGACAGCGATGGTGAGCAGCCCGGTCAGCCGGGACGGCACCAGGTTGAGCACGTCGTCCAGCCGCGCGGCCGGGGTGCCGAACCGTGCGTAGCGCGCAGACCGGTGCCCGACCATCGCGTCGAGGGTGTTCGCCGCGCGGTAGCCCAGCAGCCCGGGCAGACCGGCGACGGCGCCCCAGACCAGCGGGGCGACGACCGCGTCGGACGTGTTCTCGGCGAGCGACTCGACAGTGGCGCGGGCCAGCTCGGACTCGCCCAGCGTCGACGGGTCCCGTCCGCAGAGGTGACCGAGGCGTTGACGGGCTGCGGGAAGGTCACCGGCGCGCAGCGTCCGACCCATGACTGTGGCTTCGTGCCGCAGCGTGCGGCCGCCCAGCACGGTCCACGTGCTGGCGGCCACGAGCACCGCCCGGGTCACCGGCCGGTGCCGGGTCGCCGCTGCGGCGACGGCCCCGAGCAGCACCGGCCCGCCCACGGCCAGCGCGGTGAACGCCGTACCCGCCGTTCGGTCCGGCCGGTAGAGGCCGCGCTCCAGCGCTCCGGCGGCCTGACCGAAGCTGGCCACCGGGTGCCACCGGCGCGGATCACCGAGCAGCCTGTCGAGCGCGTACCCGGCCAGTAGCCCCACCGCGTTCGCCACCGGCGCTGTCCGTCGCACCCGCACCACCTCCGGCCGGCCAGCCTAGACGAGCAACCCGTGAACCAGCCCGGCCCACGGTGCTGCACCAGTGAAGGACGCTTCGTGGCACACCAGGCTGGCCGGTCTTTCAGTTGTTGTCACGCGGGGTGACGACGCTGATCGCATCGCCACCCCGCCCCCGTCGTGCCGTTACGTCTCGTGCGGTGCTGCCGGAGCCCCGACCGACTGACCCAGCCGCCAAAGAGGCGGTGACGGGCGGCGTGGCGCCCGACGGCACGGGACCGTCAGGCGCCCGGGCCGCGAGGGCCGGACCGATGGGTCATGCCGGCTGCGGGACCCGGCCCCGGCCACGCCGCCCCCGACCGGACTGCGCGGGCTCCGGCTGACCCTCGTCCGGCACCGGCTCCAGCTCGTCGTCCAGGTCGGCATTGCCCTCGTCCTCCTCGGGTGGGAGGGCCAGCTCGTCGTCGAGGTCGGGCAGGACGTCGACCTGACCGATCCGCCCGCCGCTCGAGGCGAGATCCCCATCCACCGGGCCGTCGACGAACGGGCTGGTCCGCAGCGCGGCGTAGTCGGGCAGCTCGAAGTCGTCGTCCAACGGGCGGTCGTCGGGCAGCACGGGCGCCTGCCCGGCCGGGACCGGCTCGGTGGGCTCGCCATGCACCCGGCTCTCGGCCTCCGCGTCCTCCACCGTGCTGGTCGTGACGCTGGGCCGGTTGCGCAGGAACCGGGCACGCCCTCGGGAAAGGTCGTGGCCGACGGCGACCGCCTCCAACTCGTAGAGGGTGCGGTGGTTGCCGGCGTCGTCGGTCCAGTCGCGGGTGTAGAGCCGCCCGCAGACCACCACCGGATCGCCGACCATGACCGATGCCGCCACGCCCTCGGCGAGCTTGCGCCAGCAGTTGACGCGGACGCGCAGCGAGTTGCCGTCGACCCACCGGCCGCTGTCGCGGTCGAGCCGTCGGGCGGTCGAGGCGACCTTGAAGTTGGCCACCAGGGTGTTGCTCTGGGTGGTACGCCGCCACTCGGGCGTTGTCAGCACATTGCCGACGATTGTCACGTAAGTGTCGAACATCGTCCCTCCAGGGGGATCGGGGCCTGCCAGCGCGAGTCGACTCGACATCGAGCCTCTGCGCTGAGGGCGGCCATCACCAGCACCCCGCCCCGACCTGTGGACAACGAAGCCACCTGTGGACAAAGCCCTGATCACGCCCTGATGTGGTACGTCCGACCCGCCCGACTGGACGTCGGCGGTTTCCGGGGCCGCCCGAACTGGGTATGCATTTGATCAACGCAACACCGACAGCTCCACGTCGACGAGAGGTCAGCGCCATGATGATCACCGAAATCGGCTCCGCAAACGTCTCCGAGGCGCAGCGATGAGCGCCGTGGCGAACCCGGCCACCGTTGCGGAGTGCCTGCGGGTGGGTGCCGGGTTCTCGCAGGGCGACCGCAACTGGATCGCCGAGCAGTTCGCCACCCTCGACGCCCGGTTGGCCAGCTTCCACGCCGACGCCACCGAGCTCGAGGTGTCGGTGAAGGACCGGGAGGCCCGTGGCCAGAAGGTCACCCTGGAGTGCTGGATCGCCGGCCGACAGAAGATCGTCACCACCTCGGCCGAGGAGGACCTGCACGCCGCGCTCAACGACGTCCGCGACGACCTGCGCCGCCGGCTCAACGACGCCAAGACCCGCCAGGAGCCCCGGCACAACAAGCACCTGCGCGACGTCCCGCAGCCGCAGGGTGAGCTGGACCCCGCCGACGACCAGGAGCGGCTGCCCGTGGCCGACCCGAGCCGCGTTGACGCGGAAACGGTCTGACCCACGCTCCGCGCCCCGCGATCCTGCACCTTCGGGGCCGCGCACGCAGCTCGCACAGGCTGCGCCACGGCAACAGGAGCAGGATCGCGGGGGCAGGCCAGGATCGCGGGGGCCAGTCAGGACGCGGGCTACCGCTGGGTAGGTTCGCGGCGTAGCGTCGCGTTCGTGGAACCGGACGTGTTGGGGCCGCCGTACGAGCGGCAGACGATCGACCTGGGCACCGACGACGAAGGACCGGTCGTCGCGACCCTGGTCCGGCGGCGCGCCGAGCGCCCCACCGGGCGGGCCGTCCTCTACGTGCACGGCTTCGTCGACTACTTCTTCCAGACCCACCTGGCCGACTTCTTCGCCGAACGGGGCTGGGATTTCTACGCGCTCGACCTGCGCAAATACGGTCGCAGTCTGCTGCCGGGCCAGACCCCCAACTTCTGCCGTGACATCAGCGACTACTTCCCCGAGCTGGACGCCGCCGCCGAGATCATCCGCTCCGACGACGGGCACGACACCCTGCTGGCGATGGGCCACTCCACCGGCGGCCTGATCATCTCGCTCTGGGCGGACGCCCGCCGCGACACCGGCACCGTCGATGGCCTGGTGCTCAACAGCCCATTCTTCGACCTGAATGCCCCCTGGGCGGTGCGCAGACCCCTCGCGGCCGCCGTCTCCCGCCTGGGCCGCAGGGCGCCGCACCGCATCCTGCCGTTCGGGCTGGGCACGGTGTACGGCGAGAGCATCCACTCCGACCACCGCGGCGAGTGGACCTATGACCTGGCGTGGAAGCCGCTGGCCGGGTTCCCGGTCCGGGCCGGCTGGCTGAACGCGATCCGCACTGGGCAACGCCGGCTGCGCGCCGGCCTGGACATCCAGGTGCCGGTGCTGCTGGCCTGCTCGACCCGCTCCTTCCGGGGCACCAGGTGGCACGACAACGCGACCCTGGCCGACGCCGTGCTGGACGTCGAGCACATGGTCCGGTACGCGCCCCGCCTCGGCCGGCACGTCACCCTGGCCCGCTTCGACGGCGGGCTGCACGACCTCACGCTCTCCGGCCCGGCCGTTCGCAAGAAGGTCTTCGACGAGGTGGGTCGCTGGGCCGAGGCGTTCCTCGCCGCCGGCCCCACCGCCCCGGCCGATCCGGTCACCGCCGACGCCGGGCCGACCGACGTGGCGCCGGCCGCCCTGGCTACCGCCGACCCCGCATCGGCCGACCCTCCGTCAGTCGACGCGCCGCCGACCGTCGAAGCCTCCACCGGCACCGGCACCGGGCTCCCGGAGAGCCGACGGTCCACGGCTGACACGGCAGGTGCCGCGCCGTCGGGCGGCTGACCAGTCCGGAGGGCGACGCCAGGCGCGGGTGACGTTGCCGGGCGCGGCTCAGACGTTGCCGCGCGGGGCTCAGACGTTGCCGCGCGGGGCTCAGACGTTGCCGCGCGGGGCTCAGATGTCGCCGGGCGTCGCCGGGAGGACGGCGCGGATCCGGTCGAAGGTCGCCACCGGGTGCTCGCCGACGCCGGGCAGCACCAGGCCCAGGCAGTACGGCGACAGCTCACCGCTGGAGTCGGGCTGGACGACGAAGACCGGCGCGCCGACGTACCCCTGCGGCAGCGCCGTGGTGATCCGCACGGCGTCCGTGTCGCGGACCACCCGCTCGATCGCGACCTCCAGCGGACGCGACCCGTCTTCGCGTACCCCATGGGCCAGCACGAAAGCGGAACCGGCGTCGGCGCCGAGGCGGGCGACCACCTCCGGCCCGGCGGCGATCCCCGCCGGGACCGGCTGAACCCGCCACCGCCAGCCGCCGTCACCGGCCAACCGGTGCAGGCCCGCGGTCGGCAGCACCGCGACCCCGTCGCCCGGGTAACGGGCCCAACCCGGCACGATCTCGACCTCGGACACGGCTGCCGGGGCGACGCCAGCCGGCTCGGTGACGCTCGTCCGCAGCCCCAGCTCACCACCCGGCGTGCCGACCAGGTCGGCCGCCGTCAGCAGCGACTCCCCCACCGGGTCGTCGCCGCCCTGGAAGAAGAACGCGGTGCCGTGGTGCTGGTCGTCGTCCGACGACCGGTACGGCAGGATGGCACGACCGACGACCTGGCACAGCTCGTAGGCGACGTCGCTCTCGGCGTCGGAATCCAGCAACACCAGCCAAAGGTACGGTCCGGGGCCAGGTCGGTCCGCGGGAACCCGGATGCCCACCAGGCGGCCGACGTGAGACCCTGCTCGACAACGTGGACGCGGGCACCCATTTCACCGCCGGGCAGCAGGACGGCGGTACCCTCTGGGCGCGACATCCACGTCACGCGCCCGTAGCTCAGCGGATAGAGCAGGGGACTTCTAATCCCAAGGCCGCAGGTTCGAATCCTGCCGGGCGCACCTTCACCGCCGCAGGTCAGCGGCCTGGTGCTGATGTCCGCCCAGCGACAACCTGCCCCGGACATCGCCCACCTTGCTGCAGACCAGCGCGGACTATGTTCGCGACGTCATCCACGCGTTCCCATGCCAAGCGGGACCGCGGGCACTGTCAGTGAGGCACGCCGGCCGGGAACTCCTCGACCCCCAGCACGCGCAGCAGCTCAAGCTTCTCCCGCGCCTCGGCGTCGGCCGGGGTCAGCACCAGCAGCTGCTGGCCGAGGTCGGGGGTGACCAGGGTTTCGCAGTCCATCGTGATGCGGCCCACGCGCGGGTGCATGAAGGTCTTGCGGTCGGCCCGGCGCACCGCCACCTCGTGCTCGGCCCACAGTCGCCGGAAGTCGTCGCTCGCAGCCCGCAACCGTTCGATCAGGTCGGTCACGGCCGGGTCGCCGGCCCGCCGGCCGGCCACCGCGCGCAGGTCGGCGACCTGCTGGCGGGCGTGCCGTTGCCATTCCTCGGGGCCGTGGAGGTCGCGGATGACCGGGTCGGTGAAGTAGCGGTAGGCGACGTAGCGGTGGTCGCCGGTCAGCCCGGTGTGGTCGCCAGTGAGCAGGATCGACATGCGGTTCTGCGCCAGGACCTCGCCGAGGTCGGACAGGACCATGGCGGGGGTGTCGCCCACCAGGTCGAGCAGGCGGACCAGGCCGGCCCGGGCCAGGCGGGCGATGCCGTCGGCGGGCGGCGGCTGGTGGCCGGCCAGGTGGAACAGGTGACTTCGCTCGTCGTCGGTCAGGCGCAGGGCCCGGGCCAGGGCACCGAGCAGCTGGGTCGATGGCTGGCTGCTGCGGCCCTGCTCAAGGCGGACGACGTAGTCGACGGACATGCCGGCGAGCATGGCGACCTCCTCGCGGCGCAGGCCGGCGGTGCGGCGGCGGGGGCCGTCGGCGATGCCGACCTCGGCGGGGCGGATGGCCTCGCGCCGGCGTCGCAGGAAGTCGGCGAGCTGCTCACGCTGCATGCCTCCATGCTGCCTCGGGGACTGGGCACCGAGCCAGGGAGCGGCGCTCCCACGACAAGCGCTCCGCTGCCGGCGGGCCGAAAAGCGGCGCAGGGTGGAGCCGAGATCGACCGATGAGGGAGAGTTTCGATGCAGACACGCACTCTGGGCAACACGGGTCCCAAGGTTTCCGCGGTGGGGCTGGGGGCGATGAGCATGTCGGGCACGTACGGCCCGGCCGATCGCGAGGAGAGCATCGCCACCGTACGGGCCGCGCTGGACGCGGGGGTCACGCTGGTCGACACCGGTGACTTCTATGGCATGGGGCACAACGAGCTGCTGCTGTCGGAGGCGTTGCGGGGACGCGACCGGGACAGCTATCTGCTGAGTGTGAAGTTCGGGCAGCAGGTGGGGCCGGGCATGCGGTTCGCCGGTCAGGATTCCCGCCCGGCTTCGGTGCAGAACTTCCTGAGCTACTCGCTGACCCGGCTCGGCGTCGACTACGTGGACATCTACCGGCCGGCCCGGCTCGACCGGTCGGTGCCGATCGAGGACACGATCGGCGCGATCAAGGAGATGATCGACGCCGGTTACGTGCGGTATGTGGGGCTCTCCGAGGTTGACGCGGAGACCGTCCGGCGGGCGCACGCCGTCCATCCGATTGCTGATCTTCAGATTGAGTATTCGCTGCTGTCGCGGGCGGTCGAGGCTGACGTGCTGCCCACGCTGCGGGAGCTGGGCATCGGGCTGACCGCGTACGGGGTGCTGAGCCGTGGCCTGCTCTCGGGGAACTGGGTGCCGGGGCGGGCGGACGATCCGCGTAACCGCAGTCCCCGCTTCTCCGCCGAGAACGCGTCGCACAACCTTGCCCTGGTGGAGGCGTTGCGCCGGGTCGCCGACGCGAAGGGGTGCACGGTGGCGCAGTTGGCGATCGCGTGGGTGGCGGCACAGGACCCGTCCATCGTTCCGCTGGTCGGTGCGCGCACCCGGCAGCGGCTGGCCGAGGCGTTGCCGGCGCTGAACGTGAAGCTGTCGGCCGATGATCTCGAAGAGATCGAGGCGGCCGTGCCGAAGGGTGCCGCGCGCGGTGACCGTTACCCGGCGGCGTTCATGTCGAGCCTCGGCGTCGGTAACTAGTGCCTCGTCATGCGGCCTTAACCGGGTAGTCCGGGTGCCGGATCTCGACGGCTGCGTGCCGATGCTCGCTGACGTCGGCGGTGTGCACGTACTTATGGGGCGGCGGTGAGCTCGGCCGCGCTGATAGCGTCGGGATGTGTCGATGTTCCGCACTCCTCAGGTGATCCTCTTCTCTGAGGACGTTCTGCGCGCGGCCGAGTTCTACGCCGGTCTCGGCTTCACCGAGACCTTCCGGGTTCCAGTTGAGGGCGAGCCGATCCACATCGATCTCGTGCTCGACGGCTACAAGATCGGCGTCGCCTCGGTGGCCTCCACCCGCGATGATCACGGGCTCGACCCCGTGTCCCAGGGTCAGCGGGCCGCGGTGATCCTCTGGACCGACGACACCGCCGCCGCGTACGCCGCACTCACGGCGAGCGGCGCCCCCGCACTGGCCGCACCGCACCGGTGGCTCGACCGCCTGCTGATCGCCTGGACGGCCGACCCGGACGGCAACCCGGTCCAGATCGTCCAGCAGCTCTGAGCTGGGCGCCACCCGACCGGGACCCTCCGCAGACGACGAGCGGTCCCTGCCGTGGTGGGAGGGACCGTGTGGCGCTCGGCGTCACCTGTGCGGGAGGCCGCGGCGTGCGGTGTGTTCAGCCCTGCTGGTAGCGCTCGTTGCGTCGAAGGGCCTCTTCGAGTTGGTCCTCAAGAATGATGATCCGGCAGGCCGAGGCGATGTCGGTGCCCTGGTCGCACATCTCCCGGGCTCGCGCGGCAAGGCGGAGCTGATAACGGGAGTAGCGGCGGTGCCCCCCACTGGAGCGCTGCGGGTCGATCAGTTTGGCGTCTCCGAGCCGACGTAGGAAGTCCTGCGAGCAGCCGATGATTTCGGCGGCACGGCCCATGGTGTAGGCGGGGTAGTCCTCGTCGTCGAGCATGTCGTCGGATTGGGTCATCAAACCTCCATCACGAGGGCCCCGGTGCTCGGAAGCACCGGGGCCCAAGGGTTGTGGGTCAGGAACACCATCTGCCGACGGAACGTCGGCTTGTCTTGTCCACACCGGCCGCCAACGACGGCATCGGGTGCGAGGATCGCATAAGCGTGACCGGAGACCACCTTTCGTTCGATGGAAACTGCGGTGTCCGCGCCCAGCCCAGGACTGCGGCTGACAGCGGGCGATCCAACGGTGTTGTGCCCTCCCTTGCCTCTGATTTCTCTGTCGTTCCTCTTGCTGTCCGCCGGTGTCCGAGCCCCACGCGACTTCATGGCCCTGACACGTACGACGAACCCTGCTTGCCTCGGGTGAAGCCCTGAACGAGCCTCGGCCTCACCCGCAACTTCTGAGCAGACCCACGAATTTCCTGGCCCGGCTCCTTCGCCCTCGTGCGGGGCGGTCACGTCAGCGTCTTTACTTGCTCCGTCTTTGACCTCAGGAACGTTAGCTCATGCCGGGAAGAATATCTAGCTCTTCGCACAGAGATTTTCTCTGCCAACGTGAGCAGTCCCGTCGACCGTGCAGCTGCGAACGCCGTCGGCGGGGGCTACCGCGAGTCGGACGGCCTGGTGGCCCTCGGCGGGTACCAGCCGGCCCGTGACCTGGACCGCCCGGACACCTGGTGACACCACTGCGGCCGGAGTGTCACCCGAACAGGTTGGCGGGCGGCAGGAATCGCCCCTCCTTGGCATGGGAATAGTCGCGGGCCTCGGACACCAGGCCCCCGTCGTCGAAGCGCAACAGGGTGCAGCCGGAGATGGTGAACGGCCGGTCGTTCGGGTAAGTGACCGCCCAGTATTCGACGCTCGCCATGTCGCCGTCGACCTGCGGGTCGCCAAACCAGACCTCGGCCGGGCGGGTCTCCTCGTCGAAACACTCCCGCAGGTACGCGCGGAGCCCCACACGCCCCCGGTACGGCCGGAACATCGACGCCCAGTGATCGCCGTCCTCGGCTTGCAGCCCGGCGATGCCGTCGACGTCCTTGGCGGGCCAGCCGTGCGCCCACACTGTCGCCCACCGTCTGGCCGCGTCCCGTACCTCCATGCTCGACCCCCTCACGACAATGCTCATGCTCCTTCTACCAACAACCTCCGACATGGCGAGCTGGCAGTGCGTCCGAACCCACGGATCGGCGCGTCTCAGCCACGTTCGAGGTCGAGGAGGAGAGCCTCCACGCCGGTGATCCGCAACACCCGCAGGGTGACTCCGCTGGCGCCTCGGACCGAGAAGCGAGAACCGACTCTCTCCGCCCGGCCCCGCGCCAGCAGGAGGGCGTGCACGCCCGCGGCACTGAAGAAGCCGACGCCGGTCAGGTCGCAACAGACCTCGGGATGGCTGTCGACCGCGTTGAACAGTGCCGTCGCCAGGCGCGGCGCGGTGTCCATGTCGACATAACCCACCGGGGCGACGACCATCCGGTCGGCGGAGATGGCCGCGGACAGGTCGGTGGGCTCGGTGAAGCGAGCCACGTGGAACGACAGCTCGGAGGAACTCAGCTCAGGGGAGCCAACCGCCTGGCGGTTGGCGAGCGTCACTGGGGTGACCCGCCCACGGCTGACTGCCAGTGGAGAACGGTCGAAGTGGGTCTGGAAGAGCCAGGAACGCTCAGTCATAGGAGCGCACGCCTCCCGTAAAGATCTGTAACAGGAAGGGCGCTTGTCTTGACCCGTACCCAACGGTAATCGGAACAGCCACCGACCGCCAGTCGACTCGTACGCCCTTGCCGTGCTCAGCCGGCCCGGGGCGGGCCGGGACGGCCCGCGCTGTTCCGCCGCGTGGACAAGGTGCGGGGCGACGGTCGGGCACGCGGGTTCGGCGGCACTCGTTTGACCTCTGCGGCGACTGGGCATCGTGGCCCCGAAAGCGTGAGTGCGACGCCCCGGCCTGGGATGTCTCGATCGCACCTCGGTGTGTGCGAACCGGGTCTCGACCTCACCCGACAGCGGCTGCGGGAGGCACCGATGCCAGCAGGATCGAGCCCCAAGAGGGAGCGGCAGTACGAGCACATCAAGGAGAGCGCGCAGGAGCGGGGCGCCTCCGCCGGCCGGGCCAAGGAGATCGCGGCCCGTACGGTGAACAAGGAACGGGCCCGCTCGGGTGAGGCGCGCACGTCGAGCCGGTCGTCGCGGAACGACGTGTCGTCCGGGCACCGCGGCGGTAAGCGCTCCCACATCGGCGCCAAGGGTCGCACCAAGGAGCAGCTCTACAACGAGGCGAAGCAGCGCGGCATCAAGGGGCGCTCGTCGATGTCGAAGGCGGAGTTGGAGCGCGCCCTGTCGAAGTAGCGAGGCTTCCGCGTGAGCGGTGCCGACGCACCTCGACGCCCGGCACCGCGCGCGGCGGTCAGCTCATCGTGGCCAGCAGGTCCCGACAGGCCCGCTCGCAAGCCCGGCAGGCGTCCGCGCAGATCCGGCAGTGCTCGTGCATGTCGGCGTGCCGGGCACACTCGTCACCGCACGACCTGCACGCCGTGGCGCACGCCTCCAGCAGGCTCCGGCTGAGGTTCGCGTCGTAGCCGGTGTGCCGGGACAGCACCCGGGCCGTGATGGTGCAGATGTCCGCGCAGTCCAGGTCTGTCCGGATGCACTTGGTCAGGTCGGCAACCATGTCCTCGCTGAGGCAGGCGTCCGCGCACGCCGTGCACGCCTGGGCGCAGTCGGTCAGGGCGTCGATCGCCGCCGCAAGCTTCGCCCGGTCCAGGTTGATCGACTTCGGGTACGTCTCCAGCATCGGCATCGTGGTGCTCGGCATCGAGGAATCCTCTCGTCGGGTTCCCTCGGCCCTACCCGAAGTCTCGCCCCGCACACGTCCGGGCACGGCCGGATGGTCGTCAGGCCCGGGACGGCCCGGCGGTCCGGTCGACCAGAGCCTGGGCCACGTCAGGAAGCTTGCGGTTGGAGGGTGTGCCGATCCACTGGACGGGCTCAGACGGGCCCCAGCAGGGTGGCCAGCGCTTCGTCGCCCTGACCGAGCTGCGCTCCACCCGTCGGTGGCGCGACCAGGAAGCGGCGGCAGCCGTCGAGTTCCACGTACCGGTCGGGTCCGGCGGCACCGTCCAGCGGGCGCAGCACCGCGAAGCGCGACGCCGGGGTCTGACAGTCGGTCACCGCCCGGCGGTTGGCCAGACCACGGAGCACGCCCGCCTGACGCTCGGCCGGCAGCGGCCCGCCGTACACGAAATCGCCCGCCGGCTTGCCGCCACCCTGTTGCGACGCGGGCACCTGGTAGACGCAGAGGCGCAGCGGCCCGGCGGCCGGAGACGTGGCCGGCGCGGGCGGCCCGGGGCGTCCGTTGCTGGTCTCCACCCACACCATGTCCGCCCACCGTTGCGCGCATCCGGCGGCCTCGGCCGCCGGGGATTCGATCTGCCCCACGGTACGGGTGTCCACAGTGGTCCAGGACAGCCGGGCGAGCGCGTCGCTCACCTCGGCGCGCGGCCTGCCGCAGACGTTCGTCGGAAGGTACGGTCGCAGCCAGCGCCCCCGGTCGTCGAGCAGGGCCACCCAGGGTGGGATGACCATGTCGAGGGTGCAGGCGATCTCCCCGTCCGCCTGCTCGTTGGGCAGGCGCAGCGCGGCGAGCAGCGGTGCGATCTGCTCGGCGCGTCGCTCCGTGGCGGTCTGCTCCCGGCCTCCGTTGACGCCCGGCCGGATCTCCCGTCCGCAGAGCACGGCGGCGACCGGGGTGAACGCGGGGTCGATGCGCCCGATCTTCGGCTCGGGCGCGGTCGGCGTCGGCGTCGCCGTGTCCGGCACCGACAACACCGCACCGGCCTGTGGTGCCGCCGTGGCGCAGGAGGTCCACGAGTCGACGACCTGCGCCGGGCCGGGCTCCTCGGCCATGCCCGGCCCGGTGGTCGTGCCACCGCAGCCAGCCAGCGCCATACCGAGCAGTGCGAACGCCAGTACCGTCCGGGACGAGCGCATCCGGCTCACCACCTCTCCACCCGAGGATGGGACGAACCAGGGCCACACTCGGTTCCCGCCGGGCACCTGACACGGCCGACCTTGTCGTGATCGACTCGGCTTTCGTGATGTCGGGGTGTCGGGGCGTCCCGGACACCCCGATTTCCGCAAACGCGAGTGGATCATCCCTGCGCCCGGCGGCATGATGACCGGATGGCACATCTGGGACTGGTCGCGCTGGTGGTCAGGGAGTACGACGAGGCGATCGACTTCTACGTCGGCGACCTCGGTTTCGAGTTGGTGGAGGACACCGCCCGACCCGACGGTTCGCGATGGGTGGTGGTACGCCCGGCGGGCGCCCGGGAGACGGCGTTGTTGCTGGCCAGGGCGAGCACCGCCGAGCAGAGTGCCCGGGTCGGCGACCAGACGGGCGGCCGGGTCGGGTTGTTCCTGTACACCGAGGACTTCGCCCGGGACCACGCCCGGATGGTGGCCGCCGGGGTGCGTTTCCTGGAGGAGCCACGCCACGAGGCTTACGGTTCTGTCGCGGTCTTCGCCGATCTCTACGGCAACCGGTGGGACCTGCTCCAACCCCGCAGCACAGAGTGACGCATTAGCGACACTCTGCGCACAATGGAGTCAACGTTCGACAGCAGCCGTGCTATTGTCCGATGTCGATCTCTACCGCACGGACCCGGACCGGGTCGTTGTCGGAAGGACACTTCCCGATGCCGGCCGTTGCCACCCCGCCCGTGCCGCCGCCCGCGCTGGACAATCCGGCCGGCGGCGCATTCGGCCTCATCTTCACCACACTGCCGGCGCTGCTGCGGCTGACCTGCGGTTTGGTGGGCGCGTCGGTGGCCCTGTCGGTGCAGACCCCGCCAGTCGAGCCAGCCGTGTTGCTGCCCGGCGTGGCCGCGCTGACCGGCTGGTCGCTCTGGTACGCGCACCGCGCGTTGCGCCACGGGATCACACCGAGCCTGGTCGCCGGTGACATCGCGGTCACCGCGGTGGCCTGCCTCCTCATCCCCGTCATGGTGGCACCCGGGGTCCTTCCCGGCGAGGGCAGTTGGATCGCCGTGCTGGCCAGCACCACGGTGATCAACACCCAGGCCACCGCCCCGGCGCGCTGGTCCATCCCGGCCGGGCTGCTCGTCGTCGCCGCGTATGTGACGGGCGCGCAGGCGGCCGGCAATCCCATCGAGGCTCGGGCGCACGCGGCCACCCTGTTGGTGCAGACCGCCTGCACGGCGATGATGACGGCGGTGATGCGTCGACGGATCGGCCGTGCGGACCGCGCGTTCGTCGAGCATCAACGGTTGACCCGGGAGGCGTTTGTCGCACGAACCGCCCGCGAGGCGGAACGTCAGCAGAACCGCGACCTGCACGACACAGTGCTCGGCACCCTGACCATGGTCGGGCTGGGCGCGGTGTCCGGGCCCTCGACTGCCTTCCGCGACCGGTGTGCCGCCGACCTGCGTACTCTCGTCGCACTCACCGACGTCGGCCCGGTGGCCGGCGACGGCCCGGTGCCGCTGGACGGGCGGTTGCGGGTCGTGGCGGCCCGCCTGCCCGAGCTTCCGGCGCGCCTTGACCTGGAGTCCTGTGCGGTCCCGTCGGGGGTGGCCGACGCGATCGGCGAGAGCGCCTACGCGGCGTTGTCCAACGTGGTCCGCCACGCGCCGGGCGCGCGGGCCACGCTGCGGCTGAAACGGGACGCGATCGGCGTTGTGGTCGAGGTCGTCGACGACGGCCCCGGCTTCGACCCGGCCACCGTCCCACCCCACCGGTACGGGTTACGCGAGTCGATCGGCGGCCGGATGGCGGCGGTCGGCGGTCGGGCCGACGTGCACTCGGCACCCGGCGCGGGCACCCGGATCCGACTGGAGTGGCCTGGTGTCGGCTGACCTCGGCGCGCCAGCGCACACCATCGGCGCACCGCAGGCACCGGACCGGACCAGCGTGCCGGCCCCCCGGGAGCCGGTCCCCACCGAGGGGCTCGCCGCGCCGGCTGCCGTCGCGCAGGCCTCCGACCGGGGTGCCCGGATCGCCGCCGTCGCCATCGCGCTGGCCTGGCACGTCGCGATCGGGCTACCGGCGGTGTGGGCCGCCCGCGCGGAGTTCGCCGCGCCGGCGGTGGTGCTCGGCGCCTGGGCGCTGGTCGCGGTGACCGGCGCGGTGGCCGGGGTACGGCTGCTGCGCGGCGCACCGCTGCCGCCGTGGCCGTTGGCCGCGCTGCTGCTCGCCGTCGACGCGGCCGTCTTCGCAGCGGTCGGTGAGCGGCAGTTGTTCGCCGCCGCCAACTGGGTGTGGGGCACGCTCGGCTGGTTCTTCGTGCTGGCCCTGTGGGGCCGGCGGGTCGTGGGGCTGATCGCGCTGCTGACCACGCACGCGTTGATCGCGCTGGTCGCCGTGCTCGGGCACGGTCCCGACCCGGTCGACGTGGCCCGCTACGTGATGTACGTCTACGGCACGTTCTCGCTGCCGGTGGCGGTGTTCGTGGGCAGCACGACGATCGTCTCGCTGGCGCGCGAACGCGCCGCCGTCTCGGCCGCCGGCCATACTATGGCGGCGGAGCGCGACGCCGCGGAGCGTGGCCTCCGTGACCGTCGGGACCGGCTCGCCCTGGTCAGCTCGGCGGCCGGGCGGGTGCTCGGGGAGTTGGCCGCCGGCCAGGCCGACCCCAACGACCCGGAGGTGCAGCGCCGCAGCGTGCTGGCCGCCGCCCGGCTGCGCCGCCTGATCGCCGAGTCGGACGACGTGCCCGACCCCCTGCTGCACGAGTTGCGGGCCGCCGCGGACCTGGCGGAACGCAACGGCCTACCGATCGACCTGGTCACCATCGGGACCCCACCACCGTTACCGGTGGAGATCCGACGCCGGCTGGCCGACCCGCTCACCGGCACCCTCGCCGACGCCGAGGGCTGGGCTCGGCTGACCGTGGTCTCCGGCCCGGATGAGGTGGTGGTCAGCCTGGTCACGCCGGACCGGGAGGGGCCGGAGGCGACCGGCCCGCCACCCGGGGAGTACGACGATGGGCAGGTGCAGCACCTCTACGAACGGGACGGGTACATCAGATGGGCGCAGACCCGGTGGCAGCGATGACCGGCGAACGGCCGATCGGTGTGGCGATCGTCGACGACCATCCCGTCGTGGTCGAGGGAGTTCGCGCCTGGCTCGCCACCGAGCCGCGGCTGACCGTGCTGGCCACCGGCGACGACCCGGACGAGGTGCTGCGGGTGGCGCCGGACGCCGACGTCGTCCTGCTCGACCTGAGGCTGCACGGGCGGATGGCGTTGGACAAGTTGGCCGAGCTGAGCGCCGCCGGGCGGCGGGTCGTGGTCTATTCGGAGCACACCGACCCGCAGACCATGCTCGCCGCGCTGGACGCCGGGGCGGTGGCGTTCCTGGCCAAGCACGAGGGGCGGGAGCACTGCGTGGCGACCGTGCTGGCCGCCGCGAGCGATCGCCCGTACGTGCCGCCGGCGCTGGCCGGAGCCATGGTCGGCGACCCCCGGCCGGACCGGCCGATGCTGTCCGACAAGGAACGTGAGGCGCTGCTGCTCTGGTTCCAGTCGATGTCCAAGGCGTCGGTGGCGCGCCGGATGCAGATCAGCGAGCACACGGTGAAGCAGTACGTCGACCGTGCGCGGATCAAGTACACCCGGGCGGGGCGGCCGGCCGCCACAAAGGCGGCACTACTCGCCCGCGCGATCGAGGACGGCCTCGTCCGCCCGGAGGAGATCGGCATCTACCGGTCACACGCGGCGCACGACCGGCCGACCCCCTAACAGGCGTCATGACAGCGGCCCGCCGATCCGACAGGCTTCAGCACACAGCCAGCTGATCGGGAGGTCGTGACGATGCACGCCGACGCGTCCCCCTTTTTCATCGGTCCGCACCGGTTCGACGCCCCGGACAACGAGGTGGGGCCGACCCTGGATCGCCGCTACAACCTGCGTCCGGTGCACGGCGAACGGGTCCTCGCCCGCCACCGTCTGCTGGTCGCGGGCTACCTGCTCGGGCCGAGCGAGACACGGCGCCGTTGGCAGCTACCCGAGCCCGTCGCGGTGACCGTCACCGACCAGCGGATCTGCTGGGTGGGCAGCGGCTCCCACCTGTCGCTGGTCGCCGACGACCTGCCCCGGGCGCGGCCACCCGCGCGGCTGAACGGCCTGATGAGCGGGCAGATCCGCTGGCAGTGGCCGTCCCGGCTGGAGCTGCCGGTCGCCGAGCAGGACGAGCCGTCGCACCTGTTGATCGTCTGCGACGCGCTGCGCACCATTCAACAGCCGGCACTGGCCCTCGGCGGCCCGGCGGGAGAGGTGGTGGCGTTGGCCCGGCAGGTCCGCCGGGCGGTGGCCATGTTCCGGCTCACCCGACCTGAACTGGTCGACCTGTCGGCTCAGGAGCGCGACGTGCTGCTGCTGCGGGCCGGCCCCGCCCTGCTCGCCGGTGACACCCGGGTCACGCTGCCCGGCTCGTTGCCGGTCGAGTTCCACTCCCGGGACGACTACTACCGCTCGGGGCCGGAGCCGAGTTCGTGGCGCGGGCTCGCAGGCGGCGCAGCATCCGGGCATCGCTGAAGCCGACGGTCCGCGCGGCGGCTTCCACTGTCGTGCCGTGGCCGATCAGGTGCTCGGCACGTTCCACCCGCAGCACCTGCTGGTAGCCGAGCGGGGTGAGCCCGGTGGCCGCGCGGAACAGCCGGGTCAGCGTCCGTTCCGCCAGGCCGCCGGCAGCCGCCAACTCGGCCAGCGGCAGCGTCTCGGCGTACCGGCTGTCGATCAGATCCTGCACCCGGTGCACCGAGTCGGACAGGTGGGAGCGGTGCCGCATCATCGCGCTGGCCTGCTGCTCGTGCCCGTTGCGGCGGGCGTAGACGACGAGCGTGCGGGCGATCTTCGCGGCCGTCGACGGGCCATGCCGGGTGGCCACCAGGTGCAGCGCCACGTCGATGCCACTGGCGATTCCGGCCGAGGTGACCACCCGGTCGTCGACCACGTACAGCACGTCGCGGATGACCTGGGCCGCCGGGTGCCGGCGGGCCAGGTCGTCCTGCACCTCGTGGTGGGTGGTGCAACGTCGACCGTCGAGCAGCCCGGCCCGACCGAGGGCGTACGCCCCGGCGCAGATGCTGGCCACCGTGCCACCGGCACGATGGTGCCCGGCCAGCCGCCGCAGGTCGTCGGGCGACACCGGCCCTTGCGGCCCGTGCGCCGCCGGCCGCCAACCGGGCACGATGACCAGGTCGTCCGGGGCCAGCTCGGGCCACCGGGTGTCGGCGACCAGGGGTACGCCCTGCACGGTGGTCACCTGCTCCCGCTCGGCGACGTAGTGCAGCCGGTAGTCGAGACCGAGGTCGGCGGCGCTGGAGAAGACCTGGGCCGGCCCGGCGAGGTCCAGCAGGTGCAGCTGCGGGACCAGCAGGAAGACGACCCGGGTCATCGCGTCAGCTCCGGGTGCCGGCGAGGGCCGCGCCGGTCACCTCGTCCACGGTGCGGATCGTCGCGAAGCGGCCCGCCAGCGCGTACTCGGTGCGGGTGACGATCTCCTCGTTGCTGAGGGTGCGCGGGTCGGCCAGGATCTCCGCCACCGTGGCGGTCTCCGGCAGGTCCCGGTGCGGGATGGGGAAGGTCAGCGTGGCATCGGTGACGAACGTCATCCGGTAGCCGAGGTCGGAACCGACCCGGGCGGTGGTCTCCACGCACTGCTCGGTGCGGATGCCGCAGACGGTGATGTCCTGGATGCCCGCGTGGGTGAGCACCTGCTGGAGGTTCGTGGTGGTGAACGCGTTGTGCGCGGTCTTGACCAGCGTCGGCTCACCCTCGGCCGGGACCAGCCCGTCGATCAGCCGCACATGCCCGAGGGCACTGTCGAACAACCCGCCGGTGCCCGGCTCGGAGTGCAGGACCCAGACCACCAGGTCGCCGCGCTCGCGGGCCGCGGCGACCAGTCGTTCGACCTGGCGCACCAGGTCGGGGTTGGAGCCGTACGCCCAGATCGGGCGCTGACGGAAGGACTCCTGGACGTCGATCACGACGAGTGCTGCTCTGCTCATGTTCCGATCCTGACCGGACGAGGACCGCGCCGGCAGACACCATCACGCCCCGGTGCGGAACGATCCGGCCACGTCGGCGTCAGGCGCTGGGGGTGCGCTGCTCGGCGGCGGCGTCCAGAACGGCGGCCTCCTCCGGCGTCGGCGCGCTGCCGCCCAGGTGCGCGGGCAGCCACCAGGTGTCGTCCGGGCCGGCCGGGGCGTCCGGGTAGTCCCTCTGGGCCCGGTCGACGAGCGCGCTGAGCCGGGTGGTCAGCTCCTCGGCCAGCACGTTCGGGTCCGGGAAGTCCGCCGGGTTGATCGGCTCGCCGACCAGGATGGTGATCGGGGTGTGCCGGCGGGTCAGCGTGCGCGGGCGGCCCTTGGTCCAGAGCCGTTGGGTGCCCCACACCGCGACCGGCAGCACCGGCACCTTCGCCGAGCGGGCCATCCGGACCGTGCCGCTCTTGAGCTCCTTCACGGTGAACGACCGGCTGATCGTCCCCTCGGGGAAGACACCGACGACCTCGCCACGCTTGAGCGCGTCCACCGCGGCCCGGAACGAGGCAGCGCCGGCCTGCCGGTCCACCGGGATGTGCTTCATCCCGCGCATCAACGGGCCGCCGATCCGGTCCGCGAAGACCGACTGCTTGGCCATGAACCGGACCAGCCGCCCCGAGGGGTTCGCGCCCAGGCCGGCGAAGATGAAGTCGAGGTAGCTCACGTGGTTGCTGGCCAGCACCGCCCCGCCGGTGCGGGGTACGTGGTGGGCGCCCTCGATGGTGATCTTCAGGTCGAGGAGACGGAACATCGTCTTGGCGGCGGCGATAACGGGCGGGTACACGAGCTCCGGCATCCGCAGAATCTACCCTGCCAGCCTGTGGTTCGGCTGGGTGGCGACCGGCGGCGACGCGGGTTGCGCGCCGCCGCCGGTTCGTCGGCCGGTCGCTCAGTCGGCGAGCTTGTCCAGGTCCAGTCGGCCCCGGGCGAACGCGTCCACCCGGCCCCAGCGACCCGGGATGTCCAGCACCTCGATCCGCCCCATGCCCACCGGCAGCCGTGGCTCGACAGACAGGTGACCCTCGTGTGGCTCCAGACCGAGCATGGTCCGCAGCAGCAGCAGCGGGGTGCCGGTCGACCAGGCCTGCGGGCTGCACGCCGTCGGATACTCCACCGGGAACTTGGTCAGCTCCCGGGGATAGCCACCGAACGCCTCCGGCAACCGGCCATCGAAGTACGTGGCCGCGTCCAGGATGCCGTTGGCGATGGTGGCGGCCTCCTCGGGAAAGCCGTACCGGCGCAGACCCCAGGCGATGAAGGAGTTGTCGAACGGCCAGATCGTGCCGTTGTGGTAGCCGATCGGGTTGTACCGGGCCTCCCCCTCGGCGAGGGTGCGCACTCCCCAGCCGGAGAAGAGCCGCGGCCCCACCAGGTGGGCGGCCAGCTTCTCCGCCCGCTCGGGTTCGACGATCCCGCTCCATAGCAGGTGGCCGATGTTCGAGCTGAGGACGTCGCACTGACGACCGTCCGGGTCCAGGGCCAGGGCGTAGAACTCGCCGTCGGCCACCCACCAGTCCCGGTTGAACCGCTCCTTCAGGGCTGCCGCCTCCCGCTCCAACTGGTCGGCGAACTCCGGGTCATCCCAGAACTCGCGGGCCAGCCGGGCCGCGCGGACCTTCGCGTCGTACGCGTACCCCTGCACCTCGCAGGTGGCCCGCGGGAACGGCGGCAGGGTGCCGTCACGGTAGGAGATCGAGTCCCAGGAGTCCTTCCAGCACTGGTTCTCCAGGCCGGTGTCGGTGTTGCGTCGCTCGTACCAGATGTAGCCGCTGCCGACCAGGTCGGCGTAGTTGTCGATCCACTTCAGCGCCGCCCGGGACTCCCGCTCCAACTCCTTGACCAGCGCGACGTCCCCGGTCCACCGCTCGTACTCGTCGAGCAGCACGACGAACAGCGGTGTCGCGTCCACCGAGCCGTAGTACGGCGAGTGGGGTTGCTCCTCGAAGGCCGCGGTCTCGCCGTAGCGCATCTCGTGCAGGATGCGCCCCGGGTCCTCATCCCGGAAGTCATCGAACCGGCTGCCCTGCAGGGAGGCCAGGATGCGCAGCGTCGTCTTCGACAACTGCGGGGTGAACGGCAGCGTCTGAAGGCAGGTGAGGATGCTGTCCCGGCCGAACATGGTCATGAACCAGGGCAGACCGGCGGCCGGCAGGACGGCGCCGCCCAGCGACAGCGGCGAGAAGCGCAGCGCCGCCAGGTCGATCAGGCTGCGCCGGTACGTGGCGGCCACCCGGCCGTGCTCGCTGTTGACCTTCGGGGCGTCAGCGATCCACTGCTCCAGGTCGTGCTGGAGGGCGAGCCGCTCGTCGCCGTGCACGCGCAGCCCGAAACGCAGGTCCCGGCCGCCCGGGCCGACGGCGTGCGTCTGGACGTCGATCGAGGCTTCCCACTGCTCGTTGGGCTCCAGGTGCACCGTGTACACGAAGCCCTTGCTGTCGTACCGGGGGGACATCGACGAGGAAATGACGGTCTCGCGCCGGAAGTTGCCCCGGCTGTACCCCAACCGCAGCCGGTCCGACTCGACCTCGGTGTAGATCTCGCCCTTCTTGTTCACGATCTCGTCCTTGACCTGGAACAGGTCGGCGAAGTCCGACGCCGCGTCCATCCGGACTTCCAGGTCGACCGGCTTCTCGTCGTGGTTGAGGATGGTGAGCTGCTCGCAGAAGCTGCCACCCACCGCGCGCTCGCGGATGATCGACAGCTTCGCGTCCACGTAGTGCGTGGCCATCCCCGGGACGAGGAAGAACCGGGACTCGAAGTACTGGAGGTCGTCGAAGGAGAGCGAGTTCAGCCGCTCGCCGTTGACGGTCAGCACCCAGGTCGACAGGAACCGGGTGTCGATGGAGAACAGTCCGGTCGGCTCGCTCGGTGTCGCCTCGATGTCACCGGTGTCCTCGCAGACGACGAACGTGTTGCCGTCCAGGATCCGGATCGTGTTGCTCTGCCCCATCAGTCCGCCTCCCCCACGAAACGCCGACGGGGTCCACGGGCGTCCGGGGAACCCGGGAAGATCCGCTCCACCTGTACGACGAGACGAGCGTCCCCCAGCACCGTCATGTCCCCGCGCAACAGCGCTGCCAGGCCGTGTTCGCGACCCGAGGCGATGTCGTCGAAGAGCACCGGGCTCGCCCCGATGACCGTGTCGGCCTCCTGGTCCTCCTGGCTCACGTCCAGCCGGCCGCGGTCGATCCTCAGCAGCCAGTGCCGGGTCTGCGCCCCCTCGTGCAGGTCGATACGCACTGTCCCGGAGGTCTTGGCCAGCAGGGGTTCGTACCCCCGCCGGTCCAGGTCCTCGAAGAACCTCGTGGTCGCGTCCACCATCGGGTCCACTCCTCCCAGTTGCCGGGCCCGGGGTCCCACCCAGCGCGCTCGCGTGGCGCGGCCGGCAGGCGTTGCACGTCCCCGCCCGGGTCCCCGCCTGTTCCCCGGTCAACCTCGCCCGGATCGGGTGAGCCGCCGGGCGGCGTCGGGCCAGCGCGGTAGCGTCCCGGACGGGACGTGCGCGACGGGAGGGCACATGACCGGGCAGACACCAGAGGTCGGCCGGCGGCAGGTGCTGGCCTACCGGGCAGCGGCCCAGCAGCTCGACCGCTCCGGCGGCCCTCGTCCGGGCGACCTGGCCGTGCTGGGTCTCGGCGTGCAGGACACGCCCTACGGCACCGCGCGGCAGGCACTGGCGGCGCGCGGCGCGACCGGGCCGGACGACCGCCTGGAGCTGGTCTGGTCGATGCGCGGTGCCCCGCACCTGCACCGCCGGGCCGAGCTGCCGGCGCTGGCCGCGGCGATCTGGCCGCTCAGCGACGCCGACGCCACCCGCCGCATCCCGGGCCAGATCGGCGCGGGTGCGCGGCTCGGGCTGGCAGCCTTCCGGGCCACCGCCGAGGCGTTCCAGTCGGTGGTCACCACCGAGTTGGAACGCGGCGTGGTGAGCCGTGCCGTCTCCGATCGGGTTCCCACCGAGCTGACCTACGACTGCCGGGTGTGCCAGGCCCGACACATCTCCGGTTCGGTCTTCCAACAGGCCGGGCTCGCCGGTGGGGTGCGCCTCGTGGTGTCCGGCCGCGCCGCCCGGCTCGCCCCACTGCCCGAGCGCACCGACCCGCCGGCCGCCGCCGCGCACACCGCCGAGCTGGTCACGACATACCTGCGGCTGCTCGGCCCGGCCACCCCGGCCGACGCCGCCGGCTTCCTCGGTTCCTCGGCGACGGAGCTGCGTCGGGTCTGGCCGACGGGCCTGGTGGAAGTGCGGGTCGACGGGCGACCCGCCTGGCTTCCGGCAGACGCGGTCGAGGCGCTGACCAACGCGCCGCCGCCCCGGCTGGTGCGGCTGCTGCCGCCGGGCGATCCGTTCCTCGCTGGTCGCGATCGTGACCTGCTGGTGCCCGAACGCGAGCACCAGAAGCAACTGTGGCGAGCCATCGGCAATCCGGGCGCGCTGCTGGTGGACGGGGAGGTGACCGGCACCTGGCGGGCACGGCAGGCCGGAAAGAAGCGACTGGAGCTGACCGTCACCCCGTGGACGCCGCTGTCCGCCCGGGTCCGACGCGACGTCGACGCCGAGGCCGCGACGGTGGCCGCCGCTCGTGGGGTCACCGACGTGCGGCTCCAGTTCGACCAGTCCTGATCCCTGAGTCCGGTCCCCGACACCGCAGCGCCGGCCTCCCCCCGAAGGGGAGAGCCGGCGCGCCCGCGGCGGACGGTCAGTTGTTTGGATCGTCGGCGCTGATGTCCGCGAGCACCGACTGCGGTTCACGCTCGACCGCGAGGTCACCCATCGAGATCAGGCCGACAAGACGCCCGTCGTCGATCACCGGGAGCCGGCGTACGGCGTACGTACGCATCAGGTCAGCGGCGGCCACCACGTCGTCGTACTGGCTCACCGTGATCACGTCGCGGGTGGTGATCTGGTTGAGCTGCGTCGAGCCCGGGTCCATGTTCTCCGCGACACCTCGGACCGCGATGTCCCGGTCCGTGACGATGCCGACCACGCTGTCGCCGTCGGTCACCACCACATCGCCAATCGCGCTGTCTCGCATCTCCTGCGCGGCGGCGATGAGCGTGTCGTTGCCGTCCATCGTCACCAACCGGGTCGTCATGAACTCTCCGACCGTTGTCATGGTGCTCCCCTCTCGGTGTCGGCACGGCCCGTCTACCCGCCGCCCCGGAGGGGGTAACGCCGACGGCTCGCCGGGCTGTCCGTGGCGGTGCCGCAAACGCCGCAGTCCGTCAAATCCACTTGCTGGTCAGGGTGGAGAAGGTCGGCAACAGCAGGAGGATCACCAACGCGAACAGCGGGCTGGCGAGGTATCCGACGAGAATCGCCAGCGCGTGCCCCGTACGTCCGTTTCCGCCGCCTGGTGCTGCTTGCCTACGGTGGGCAGATGACGACGGGCGAGCAGGAGTTGCGGGAGTTGGTCGCCGGCTGCGCCTGGCTCACCCGGGCACTGACAGTGGTGCGTGACTCCGGGCTGCCGGACGCCTGGATCGGCGCGGGCGCCCTGCGCGACCTGGTCTGGGGCGAGCGGTACGGCGACGGGTTCGACCCGGCGACGGTCCGGGACGTGGACGTGGTCTTCTTCGACCCGACGAGGCTGACCCGCGACGACGACCACCGCGCCACCGCCCGCCTGACGGCGGCGTGGCCCGAGCCGCCGTGGCAGGCACGCAACCAGGCGGCGGTGCACACCTGGTACGCGGCGAGGTTCGGCGGCGACCCGATCGAGCCGTACCGCAGCGTGGCCGAGGCGGTGGCCACCTGGCCGGAGTATGCGACGGCGGTGGTCGTCCGGCTGGACCCGACCGACCGCCTGGAGGTCTGCGCCCCATACGGTCTGGCGGATCTGCTGGGCGGGGTCTGGCGGCACAACCCGGCCCGGGTGGACGTGGCCCGGTCCCGGCAGCGGTTGGCCCGGCACCGACCCGCGCAGCGCTGGCCGGGGGTGACCGTGATCGAACCGGGCTGACCGGAGGCGGCAGGCGCGTCAGCCCCGGGGCGGCATCCCGTAGATGCGCTCCACGTGCAGGCGCAGCACCAGCCGCGCCTCGTCGACCATGGCCTGACGGTATTCGTCCCAGTCGGGGTGGTCGCCGCGCAGCCCCCGGTAGAGCGCCACCAACTCCTCGACGGTCTCGTCGCCGGGCTCGGCGGCCGGCGCGGTCAGCTCGGCGCGGCACTCGACCACCGCGTACGCCCAGCCGTCCTCGCTGCCGACGTGGAAGCTGGCCCGCGGGTCCCGGCGCAGGTTGGCGGTCTTGGCCCGGCCGCCGGTGACCGAGACCCGGATCAGGCCGGCGTCGCGGTCGAAGGAGTAGACCACTGTGGACAGCTGTGGCCGCCCGTCCCGCTTGATCGTGGCGAGGACGCCCATCGAGCGCCCGGCGACCAGATCGGTCAACGCCTGCTGGACGCGGTCATCCGGCACGGTTTCCTCCAGGTGGGGCGATCGATCGGACTCGCCCCATCCAAGCACGACCGGCCGATCGTCGCAGCAGGCCGCCGGAACGGGACCGGGCCCCCGCCGACGTGCGGCGAGGGCCCGGTGACGGCGACGGTCAGCGGCGTTCGGCGGCGACCAGCTCGGCGAGCTGCACCGCGTTCAGCGCGGCGCCCTTACGCAGGTTGTCGTTGGAGCAGAACAGGGCCAGCCCGTAATCCGCGGTCTCGTCGGCGCGGATCCGTCCCACGTACGTCGGGTCCTGGCCGGCGGCCTGCAACGGCGTCGGCACGTCGGTCAGCGCCACACCGGGCGCGTCGGCCAGCAGCTCGTGCGCGCGCTGCGGGGTGAGCGGCCGGGCGAACCGGGCGTTGATCTGCAACGAGTGACCGGTGAAGACCGGCACCCGGACGCAGGTGCCGGACACCTTCAGGTCGGGGATTTCGAGGATCTTGCGGCTCTCGTTGCGCAGCTTCTGCTCCTCGTCGGTCTCGAACGAGCCGTCGTCGACGATCGAGCCGGCCAGCGGGAGCACGTTGAAGGCGATCGGCTGGGTGAACGAGCGCGGCGCGGGAAACTCCACGGCTGAGCCGTCGAAGGCCAGCCCCGCGGCGTGCTCGGCGACCTTGCGGACCTGCTCGTCCAGCTCGGCGACGCCGGCCAGCCCGGCACCGGAGACCGCCTGGTACGTGGAGACGACCAGGCCGATCAGACCAGCCTCGGCGTGCAGCGGGCGCAGCACCGGCATCGCGGCCATCGTGGTGCAGTTGGGGTTGGCGATGATGCCCTTCGGGCGGTCGAGGGCCGCGTGCGGGTTCACCTCGGCGACCACCAGCGGCACCTGCGGGTCCATCCGGAACGCCGAGGAGTTGTCGATCACCACGGCGCCGGCCTCGGCGACCCGGGGTGCCAGCTCCCGTGCCGTGCCCTTACCGGCCGAGAAGAGCACGATGTCCAGTCCGGAGTAGTCCGCGGTCGCGGCGTCCTCGACTGTCACCTCACCGTCGCGCCACGGCAGCGTCCGCCCGGCTGACCGCGCCGAGGCGAACAACCGCACCTGCTCCGCCGGGAACTTCCGTTCCGCCAGCACCTGCCGCATCACGCCACCGACCTGGCCGGTGGACCCCACAATGCCGATCCTCATGCCCGCGAGGCTACCCAGCCCACCCCCGCAACCGGGAGCCCTTTCCCACGCCCCAGGCCCGCATCACACCCACCCCACGAAAAACCTCGACCCCACCACCCCTCGGTTGATCATGAAGTTATTGCCGCGACACGCCGACGCGGAGGGCGATAACTTCATGATCAACGAGGGAGGGCCTGGGTGCGTGGGCCGGTCAGGGGTTGGTGATCAGGTCGCCCAGGGCAGCTGCCGTCAGGTCGTCGCGGATGACCGCGGCGTCGCCTTCGATGACCAGGGTCAGCGCGTCCGGGTGCAGGTGGGCGGCCGCCGCTGCGGAGACCTGGTCCACGTCGGCGGCGAGCAGCGACTCCCGCAGGCGGGCGTGGTAGTCGTCCGGCAGGTCGTGCACCACCAGCGTGGTCAGCGCGGAGGCGATCGCCCGGGGGCTCTGCAACTCGACGGAGAGCTGCCCCGCCCGCCAGGACCGCGCCACCTCCAGCTCGTCCTCGGTGACCCCGCTGGCCTGGGTACGGGTGATCTCGCCCACCGCCTCGACCAGGGCCGGCGCGGTGACCGCCGTCTGCACGCCGGAGCTGACCGCGAACCGCCCGAACCGCCGGGACGACGCGAAGTCACCCCGGATGCCGTACGTGTAGCCGTGCACCTCGCGCAGCAGGTGGTTGAGCCGGGAGGTGAACGCCCCGCCGAGCACCGTGCCGGCGAGCGTCATCGGCACGTGGTCGGGGTGTGCCCGGTGCGGCGACGGGTGACCCAGTCGCAGCGTCGACTGCACCGAGCCGGGACGGTCCACCAGGATGATCCGCCGGCCGGTGTGCAGCGGCACGTCGAGCGGGCCGCCCCTCTCGGCCGGGCCGCCACCGGTGCCGGCGAACGCCGCGGCGGCCAGCGCGTCCAGGTCGATCCGGTCCAGGTCACCGGCGACGATCAGGGTGCCGGGGCGCAGGAACCACTCGGAGTGGAAGACCGTGACGTCCTCCACGTCCAACCCGGCGACCGAGTCCGGGTCGCCGTGCATCGGCCGTCCCCAGCGGTTCTCCGCGCCGAACAGGTCCGCGCGCAGCGCGGCGTCGGCGCGCGGGCCCGGGTTGGCCCAGTCCATCCGGAGCGCGGTCGCCTCGTCGTCGCGGACCCGGCGCACATCGGCGGGGTCCAGCTTGGGCGTCCGCACCGCCTCGGCGAGCAGCTCCACGGCCGCGCTGAGCCGGTCCACCGGGATCACCACGCTGGCCTGGAACGAGTCCCAGTCCAGCCCGGTCATCAAGGCGGTGCCGAGCCCCTCGACGGCGAGGGCGTACGCGGCGGCGTCCCGCTGCGCGGTCCCCTCCTCCAACGCCTTGGCCAGCACGCCGGACAGGCCCTCCTTGCCGACCGGCTCCTGGCCCGCGCCCACGTCGAGCAGCAGCAGCGCCACGGCGAGGTTCTGCCCGGGCAGGTGCGCGGCGACGACCTGGCCGCCGGCCGCGGTGCGGCGGACCACCGGCGGGAACCGGTACGGGCGGGCGGTGCCCGGGCCGGGACGGTCGGCGATCAGCGTCATGAGGTCTCCTCGGGCAGGTAGGTCAGGACCACCCGGTCGGTGGCGAGCACCTCGGCGGCGGCCTCGGCGATCTGCTCGGCGGTCACCGCGAGCAGGCCCGGCAACTGGTCGGCGATGCGGGCCGGGTCGCCGAACTGCGTGGCGTACCGGCCGAGCAGGTCGGCGCGGCCGTCCACGGTGGACAGCTGACGCCACCACCCGGTGCTGAGCAGCGCCTTGGCCCGGTCCAGCTCTGCGGCGGTGACCGGCACGGTGGCCAACTCGTCGACGACCTCGGCCAACCCCTCGGCCAGCCGCTCGGCGCTCACTCCGGGGCGGGCGGTGGCGGTGGCGATCAGCGGCGCCGGGGCGTGCGCGAGGTCCACCCCGTACGCCCCGACCAGGTCCGGCTGGGCGATCCGCTCACCGTCGGCGAGCCGCTGGTAGAGCCGGCTGCCTCGACCGCTGCCGAGGATGGTGGCGAGCACGGTGATCACGTTGTAGCCGGGGGTGCCGAAGGGGTAGCTGCGGTGGGCGATGTACACCCGGGGCGCCGGCACGTCGGCGCTCACCGACTCGACGGCCGTCTGCCCGGTGGCCGGGACGCTGCGGCCGTCCGGGGCCGACGGGATGTCGTCGCGCGCGGGCAGGGCGCCGAAGTACTTGTCGGCCAGCGCGAACACATCCGAGGCGGTGGCGTCGCCGACCACGGTGAGCACCGCGTTGTTGGGCGCGTAGTAGGTCTGGTGGAACGCCTGGAAGGTGGCGAGGTCGGCGGCGTTCAGGTCTTCCATCGAGCCGATCGTCGCGTGATGGTACGGGTGCCCTGGCGGGTAGAGCAGGGGCAGCAACCGCAGCCAGGCGTCCCCGTACGGGACGTTCTCGTAGCGTTGCCGGCGCTCGTTCTTGACGACGTCGCGCTGGTTGTCCAGCGTCTCCTGGGTGAGCGCCGGGACCAGGCCGCCCATCCGGTCGGCCTCCAGCCAGAGAGCAAGCTCCAGGTGCTCGGCCGGCACCGTCTCGAAGTAGTTGGTCCGGTCCGGATTGGTGGTGGCGTTGAGCGAGCCGCCGGAGCCCTGGATCAGCTTCATGTGCTCGGTCTTCGCCACGTTCACCGAACCCTCGAACATCAGGTGCTCGAAGAGGTGGGCGAAGCCGGTCTGCCCGGCCGGCTCGTGCCGGGAGCCGACGTCGTACCAGAGGTTGACGGCCACGGCCGGCGCTGTGCGGTCCTCACTCACCACCACGCGCAGGCCGTTGTCCAGTCGGGACGTCTCGATGGGCCAGGGGTAACCGCTGTCGGGCATGCCCCGACGCTATCCGATCTCGCGGGCGGAAAGGTGACGTGCGGTCGGTCGGCGAGCCGACCCGCCGCATCGGGGCCGCCGCGCGGGGTAACGGAGGGGCATGACTGTCACCACGCCCCCGTCCGCCGGCTGGGCCGCCACCGCCGTCGAACGCGCCAGCGCCGCGCTCGGCCGGCGGCGCCACGGCCGGCTGCTGCATCCGGCCGGTCACTCTTTCGTCGGCGACACGATGATCTGGGGTACGCCCGGACCACCCATCGGGGTCGGTCTGCTCGACGAGCCCGGCCGGTACCGGGCCACCGTCCGGATCTCCAAGGGAACGCCCACGCCTGGCAGCTGGCCGGACGTGCTGGGTCTCGCGCTGCGCCTGCACCGCGACGGCGAGCGTCCCTTCGACCTGCTGGTCAGTTCCAGCGGCGCGGCCCCGGTGCTGCGCAACCTGCCGCTGCCCCGACGCCGCTTCACCGGGACGTACACCACGATCATGTGTTACCGCGTGGGCCGGCGCCGGATCTGGCTGGCCGCACTGGCCGACCCCGACTCGGTCGCCCTGGGGCGCAGCCTGAGCACCGTGGCCGCCGCGACCCGGGCGGACACGCCGCGTCTGGTGCTCGCGGTCGCGTCCGCCGTGGGGTCGTGGCGGCCGGTGGGGCAGGTCAGCATCGGTGCGCAGCTCAGCGCCGAGGAGGACGCCGCGCTCGCGTTCGACCCGGTGCGCAACCTGCCACCCGAGCTGCGGGTGGCAGGTCCGCTGGCCTGGCTGCGCGAGCAGACCTACCGGGGGTCACGCCGGGCACGTGGGGCGACTGCTCAGTCCGGCGGCTCGACCGCGACCACCGTCTGATCCGAGGTACGACGTTCCAGCACGGTGTCCGGGGCCGCGTTCTGGTCCGCCTCGCGGACGTCCGACTCGGCGAGGATCGCCTCCGCCTGCGCCTCCGGGTCGTCGCTGCCCACTGCCTCCTCCTCGGGCAGGAGGTGGTGGGCGCGGGACTCCACCCGGTCCTGATCGCTCTGCTCGTTGGTCATGGCACCCCTGTTACCCCGACCTCGTCCCCGGCACGCTGCTTCCGCCCCGCATCTTGGGACGACGGCCGGAGGTTCCCGCCCGGTCGGGTACGCTGGCCCGGTGACGCGTTCCTATCGATGGTTTAGGCAGCCGGCTCGCCCGCCGGTGACTTCACCATGAACTGACGTCACCACGGACCGAGCCGGCTGGGCAGGAGCTGTCGTTCCTGCCCTTTTGCGTACGAGCAGCCGGCTCGTCCCGGGCACCGGCCCCGGGCACGGTCGGCGGAAGGATGCCCACCGTGACGACCCCGGAGACCAATCGGGTCAGCGATCAGCGGATCGACCGTGTCGTGCCGCTGACCACGCCCGCCCTCCTGCACCACGAGTTACCCCTGGACGCCCCGCTCGCCTCGGCCGTGCTGACCGGCCGCCGCGCGGTGGGTCGGGTGCTGGACCGCGAGGACGACCGCCTGCTGGTGGTGGTCGGCCCCTGCTCGGTGCACGATCCGGCCGCCGCCCTCGACTACGCGGAGCGTCTGCGTGGTGCCGCCGACCGGGTGGCTGACGACCTGCTGATCGTCATGCGGGTCTACTTCGAGAAGCCGCGCTCCACGGTCGGCTGGAAGGGCCTGATCAACGACCCGGGCCTGGACGGCAGCGGGGACGTCAACACCGGCCTACGGCTGGCCCGGGCGCTGCTGCTCGACGTGCTGCGTCTCGGCCTGCCGGTGGGTTGCGAGTTCCTCGACCCGATCACCCCGCAGTACATCGCGGACACGGTGGCCTGGGGCGCGATCGGTGCCCGCACCGTGGAGAGCCAGGTGCACCGGCAGCTCGCCTCCGGCCTGTCCATGCCGATCGGCATGAAGAACCGCCCCGACGGCAGCATCGGCACGGCCGTGGACGCGATCCGCGCCGCCGGGGTGCCGCACGTCTTCCCCGGCATCGACTTCTCCGGCACCCCGGCGATCATGCACACCCGGGGTAACACGGATGGGCACCTGGTGCTGCGCGGCGGCGGCGGCCGGCCCAACTACGACGCGGAGTCGGTCGCCGGCGCGCTCGACCTGCTCCGCGCGGCCGGGTTGCCGGAGCGGCTGGTGATCGACGCCAGTCACGCCAACAGCGGCAAGGACCACCGCAACCAGCCGAAGGTCGCCGCGGACGTGGCCGCCCAGCTCGCTGACGGGCAGCGCGGGATCACCGGCGTGATGCTGGAGTCGTTCCTGCTGCCGGGCCGGCAGGAGCTCGACCCGACCCGGGAGCTGGAGTACGGCCGCTCGGTCACCGACGCCTGCCTCGGTTGGGACGACACCGCCGAGGTGCTCGACCGCCTGGCCTCCGCCGTGCGGGCCCGCCGGGCCACCCTGCCGACGACGGTGTGACGGCTGCCACCCGAGGGCACGGAACACCGGCGGGGGTCGGCTCGTTGACAGGGGTGTCGGTGTGTCCAGTGTCCCCGGGCCTCACCTAAATAGCCTTCGCGGAATACCGTCCGGCTGGAGCCGCGTAGTGCCACTCGCCGAGAGGCGACCTGCACACCGACACCAGCGCCGCCCCCGACCCACAAGGTCGGGGGCGGCGCTGTCTGTAGGCGGACCACCAGCGGGAGCCAGGGGTGCGACAGACCCCCCGCTGGCCGCTGCGCCCGACCATACGATCGATTGGTGAGCGAGATGTCGAACGAGCTTGGCGCTTTCCTGAGTGCTCGGCGGGCCCTGGTGACGCCGCAGCAGGCCGGTATCCCCAACGCGGGCGTGCGACGCGTGCCGGGCCTGCGGCGCGAGGAGGTCGCCATGCTCGCCGGTGTCAGCGCGGACTACTACCTGCGCCTGGAGCGGGGCCGCGACCGAAATCCGTCCGTGCAGGTGCTCGAGTCCATCGCCCGCGTACTGCAGCTCGACGACGAGCACCTGGCCCATCTGCTGACGCTGGTCGCGGGTGCTCCCCACAGGCGCAGACGCCGGGCGCGCCGGGAGACGGTTCCGTCCGGTGCGCTCAAGCTCCTGGACTCCCTCGTGCAGCCCGCATTCATCGAGGGACGGTACTTCGACATCCTGGCCTCGAACAGCCTCGCCACAGCTCTTTCTCCAGGCCTCGTGGAAGGCGGCAACCAGCTCAGGGACCTGTTCCTGAACCCCGCCGAGCAGGCGCTGCACCCGGATTGGGAAAACATCACGGAGTGCTTCGTGGCGAACCTGCGACAGGCCGTGGGCACGGACATCGACGACCCCCGCTTCATCGAGCTCACCGGAGAGCTGTCTCTGGCGAGCGCCCGATTCCGTCAGCTCTGGGCCCGCCATGAGGTACGCGGCCAGCGCGGGACGCCGATTCGGATCGACCACCCACAGGTCGGCGAACTCGTCCTCAACCGGGAACGGCTGAGCATCGCCGGAACCGAGGGCCTGATGCTCGTCGTCTACCACCCCGACGCCGGCTCCGACAACGCCGAGAAGCTGGCTCTCCTGGCCTCCGCGGGCCTGCCCACAACCGCAGAGGGGGTCCTGCCAGACCCCAGGCTGAAGAGGGCTCCAGGTACGCCGGTGGAACGCGCATAGCGTTCGCAGCGGCCCTTTCGGGTCAGGTATTCGAAAGGAATGGGCATGACTGTCACGCTGATCACCGGAGCCAACAAGGGCATCGGCTTCGAGACCGCCCGACAGCTTCTGGAGCTGGGGCACGTCGTCTACCTCGGCGCTCGTGATGTCGAGCGAGGCGAGAAGGCCGCGGCGACGCTCGGGGCCCGCTTCGTCCAGCTCGACGTGACCGACGACGCATCGGTGCGCGGCGCACTGGCGACGATCGACTCGGACGAGGGCCGACTCGACGTCCTGGTGCACAACGCGGGCGTTCTGGAGACCGGGCTCGACGGCCCCGCCGCGCTGCGATCCTTCAACACGAACGCGGTGGGAATCGTCCGCGTCACGGAGGCGGCGCTGCCCCTGCTTCGCAGGTCGTCGAATCCCAACGTCGTCACCGTCTCGAGCAGCGCGGGATCATTCTGGGCGGTGAACAATCCCGAGCGGCCGGAGTACGGTCTGCCGCTCGCCCTGTACTCGGCGTCCAAGGCCGCGGCCACCATGCTGACGGTGCAGTACGCCAAGGCCCAGCCGGGCATCAAGTTCAACGCCCTCGAACCGGGCCCCACCGCGACCGACATGACCGCCGCCTTCGGCATCGGACGACCGGCGACGGAGAGCGCCCGACAGGTCGTACGCCTGGCGACCCTGGACCCGTCCGGGCCGACGGGGACCTTCCAGGACGAGGCAGGGCCACTGCCCTGGTGAGCACGTGTGGGAGTGGTCCGGAGGTGCCGGCACCTGGAACACCGGCGTGACGTTTGACCGATTCCGCCCCGGGTAGCTGATCGAGGTGACCGACGACGCATCCGTGTCCGGCGAGCCGGACACCCGGGCCCTCGACGACCTGCTCGACGACATCTACCGGGCGCAGGAGCGGGTCACCCAGGCCGAGATCTACCGCCGGGCGGTGGCCGCCGAGCTTCCGCCGGACCTGCTCGCCCGCATCGACGCGCTGCCCGAGGGCGAGTACGCGGTGGACGAGGCCAGCGACCTGCTGGGCGGTTCGATCGGGTGAGCGACCGCAGAAGGGACACCGACATGACCGACCACGAGACCCACGACGAGAAGATGCCGGCGCTGGGTCAGCCGCCGAACGGCAGGGACACCACGCCCGAGCCGGACTTCGCCAACGAGCACGACAAGACGGCGGTGGACCGGGACATCATCACCGGGGCGGACGAGGACGAACGGGAGCCGGAGTCGCCGCACGGCTGGTCCGGCATGCAGCGCTGAGACGTACGACATTCGACAGCGGGGGCCGGCATGCGCCGGCCCCCGCTGTCGGTGTCCTCACCTGCTCAGTCGTCGTCGTGCCCACCCTCGGCGGCCTGCTGCGCCGTCGCGTACGCCATCTGGAGGAAGTCGGACGCGGCGACCGCCGTCAGCGCGGTGGCCACCAGCCGGGTCAGCCGGGGCGCGAGCACCAGGCCGCCGGTCAGCCCGGTGGCCACCCAGACCGCCAGGCAGAAGGGGCAGCTCAGCAACTCGCCGATGGCGTGCCGGGTCGGGCTGCCCGAGTCGCGGACCTGCTCCATCACCTCGCCGCTGCCGATCGGGTGGTCGTAACGGGTGAACGGCGCCCGCAGGGGGCTGGTCACCGCGTCCTTGGACAGCAGCCGGCTCAGCTTGTGCGTGGCGATGGAGAGCAGCACCACGTCGGACGGGGCGGGACGCTCCGGCACCGGCCGACCGGTCGCCTTGACCAGACCGGCCAGGGCGCCCGTCACCCCGGCGTAGGCGCCCATCGCGACCAGATAGCCGCCGAGCGGTCGGTGTTCGTGCGGCGCGTACGCCCGGCGCAACCGTGCCGCCTTTTGTCGCAGGCCAGTGTCGCTCACCCGGTCTCCTCAGATGTGTCGTGGTGGTGCGGGAGTGGTGTCCCCGCGTGGCCGGCTCAGCCGGCCTGGAGGTTGTCGGCGACCTCGCGTGCCAGGTTGGTGAGCGCTTCGTCGGCCAACTGGTCCGGGCCCGCCCCTCCCGAGCCGTCGGCCAGGTCGAGCTGGATCCGGGCGCCGCCGGAATCCGCGGGCTCCACCCGGATCTCGGCGGACCAGTCGTCGCCGTCGCCGTCACCCCAGCGGGCCCGCAACTCCTCGCCATTGATCTCGGCGGCGGGGCTGCCGTCGCCTCGTAGCGGCTCCGGCAGCCAGGCCGAGGCGCGGTCAGGGTCGGTGGCCGTGTTGAAGACCACCTCGGGTGGCGCGGACATGCCGCGCACGGCGCGCGCCGGCATCAGGCGTCCCGCAGGCGGCTGGGGTCGACCTCCCGGCCCGGGTGGCGGGCCAGGTACTCGGTCTCGAGCTCCGCCGTCCGCCGCAGGTGGTTGGCGAGCGCGGAGTCCGACGCGTGCCGCAGGGTGTCGAGGCGCGTGCGGTGCAGGCTGTGCATCTCGCGGATCAGATCCTCGTCGGTCAACTCCGTCGGGTCGATGCCGGGCAGATCGCCGTCGAGACCCGTGGAGTCGGCCGGGTCGACGAGGTCGTCGCCGCCCCACTCGGGCACCCGCTGCTCCGGGCTCATATCGCTGCTGCCGCTGGACGCGAAGCCGTCCTCACGTACCGATCCGGTCATGATCGCCCCCCTTGATCTCGTTTGGGCTGGCGTCTAGACGATTGCCCAGGCGCGGGAACGCCAAACCCGCGTCAGCTACGACACGGTGTCGGAGACCGGCGCCGTCCCCGGTACCCTCGACGTCATGAGGCGGCTCTGGACCCCGGCGTGGATCGCGCGCCACGTGGCCATGGTCGTGCTGACCCTGGGTTTCCTCGGACTGGGTTGGTGGCAGGTCAGCCGAGCCGCGGCCGGCAACAGCCTGAGCTGGGGGTACGCGGTCGAGTGGCCGATCTTCGCCGGCTTCGTGGTCTACGTGTGGTGGCGCGAGGTGAAGTTGGCCCGCAAAGGGGCGGCGGAGGCCGACGCGCCACCGGCGGACCCGGTCGAAGCGCCGGAGCCGGCTGTCACCACGGGTTCCCGCCCGGCGGTGCGCCGACCGGTGCGGGTCTCCCGGGCGTCGGTCAGCGACGATGCCGTCCAGGACAATGACCTGGCCGCCTACAACCACTACCTGTCATGGTTGAACGCCAATCCGGGCGCCCGGCCCGGTGACTATCCCGGCTGAGCCGGGCTCGGAAGGACGGACGACGGTGGGCGCTGCCCTTACCCGGTACCGCGTGATCGCCTGGATCGTGGGCGTGGTGCTGATCCTGCTGGTCGTGATCGGCATGCCCCTGAAGTACGTGTTCGACAACGCGGTAGTGGTCGAGACGATCGGGCCGGCGCACGGCTTCCTCTACATGATCTATCTGGTGGCCGCGTTCGACCTGAGCCGCCGCGCGGACTGGCCGCTGAAGCGGATGCTGCTCGTGATGCTGGCCGGCACTGTGCCGTTCGTCTCGTTCTACGCGGAGCGCCGGGTCAGCGCCTGGCTGGCCGCGCCGCAGGAGCAGCGAGCTCCGGAGCCGGTCGCCCGCTGAGCGGCCGCTGGGCCGACGCCACCTGGCGCCGGCCCATCGCCGTCGGGTCAACGACTGGGTCGCCACGGGTCGGCCGATGCGAGCGGATCGACCCAGCCGCCGTACCGGTTGACTTCCCGGGCCCGTAACAGTGCCCGCGTGACCTGGCCGAACTGCCGTTCGTCGTCGGCGGTGAACAGCAGCATCTCCGTTCCCCGGTACCACCCCCACAGCTCGTAGGGCGGTGGGCGCCAGCGATCGCCCACCAGGGCGAGCGCGGCCGGAAGCAGGAACACCGCACCCAGGATGAGGTACGCCCCGGCGGTCAGGCGGTGCAGACCTCCGGTGAAGCCGAGCAACAGCCCGACACCGCCGAGCATGCTGGCGGTGATGACCACGGCCCGTACGGCGATCCGGTCGTGCGGGCCCCGGGTGGTCCGCAGATGGGTCAGGTCGGCGACCTGGTAGCTGGTTCGACCGGCGGTGAACCGGTCGACGGTCACGATGATGCCGGGCCGTGCGTACAGCAGGGTCGACCGGGCGCCCGGCACCGTTCGCGGCGGCGTCGTTCCTGCGCCTTCACGATTCACGGTTCCTCCCGCGGGGGACGGTTGGCCGAGATGACCCGCTGAATGACATCGCTACCGGTCGACGGGATTCCCGGCTCCGTTCATTGTGTTGGGGGAACGCCAGCCGGCCTGGGCATTTGCGGACTCTCGACAGCTCCTCCAACCGCAGGACATCGCCGAGAAACAGCATCCATTTCAGGTTTTATCGGTTATGGGGGGCAGATCTCCGGCGGCATACGCCCGGAACGACGAAAGTCGTATTTCCGTCAGTAGGGCACGAAAAGGGCAGTACGCCCCTCCCTGCCAGGCGTCAACAGTCACGATGACGCCACCGATCGCAGGGGTACGACAGACCACTTGGCCAACATTCGCCCCTGCTTCAACTGCGAGCAACATCCGTCCCGGGTTAGGTTGGGCGAGCCGGTCCGGCCCAGTGCCGTCCGCCCGGGTGGCCCCGGCCGGTGTCGCCGAGGGCATCAGCAGCCCCGGCGGCCGTGGGAGAGGGGCCTTCCGCTCTTGTCATCCCTGAGAAACCTGCTGCGCACCGTGGCGCTGGCCGGCATGTCGGCCGCGCTGATCGCCCCGACGGCGGTGGCTCGCGCCGAGCCGTCCCCCGCCGACCTGACCCGCCGGATCGAGACGTCCTCGACCGAGTTGGAGCGGGTCGTCGAGTCGTACAACAAGCTGCGTGAGGAGATCAAGACCAACGAGGCCGCAGTGGCCCGATTACAGGCCCGCATCGGCCCACTCGAAGAGCAGGCCAAGCAGAGCCAGGCCGACGTGGGCAAACTGGCCAGCACCGCGTACAAGACCGGCGGCCTGCGGACCGCGGACGCCCTGCTGCGCGCCGAGGGTGCCACCGCGCTGCTGGACCGCCTCGGCACGCTCGACCAACTGACCCGCCAGCGGCAGGAGAGCATCTCCGGCTACACCGCTGACCAGCGGCGGCTGCTCGACGAGAAGTCCCGCCTGGACGCGACACTGACCCGGCAGGCCGCACAGGCCCGTGAGCTCGCGGCAGGCAAGAAGCAGATCGAGCAGGACCTGGCCAGACTGTACGAGCTGCGCGAGCAGGCGTACGGGTCGGCCACCGAGCGACCCGAACCCAAGGCCGCGGTGGCCGAGGCCAGGAACGTGCCCGCAGTGGCAGGTGACGCCGGGGCCGCGGTGCGCTACGCGTTCGGCGCGCTGGGCAAGCCGTACGTCTGGGCAGCCGACGGGCCCAACGGCTACGACTGTTCCGGGCTCACCTCGGCGGCCTGGCGGGCGGCCGGAAAGTCGCTGCCACACAACACCCGGATGCAGTGGGGCGCTGTCGCGCACATCGGCCGGGGCGACCTACGCCCAGGCGACCTGGTGTTCTACAGCGGGCTCGGGCACGTCGCCCTCTACGTGGGCGACGGCCAGGTGATCGACGCACCGAGCGCCGGTCGCAACGTGCTCAAGCGGGGCATGAACATGATGCCCATCCAGGGCTACGGTCGGGTCCGCTAGTCGAACGAATACGGCGAACGGCCGGCGTCCCCCTATCGGACGCCGGCCGTTCGCCGTATTCACTACCAGGTCAGGCTGCCTGCAGCCCCTCGGCCCGGGCCAGCTCACGCAGCCGACCGAGAGCCTGGATCTCCAACTGTCGGATCCGCTCGCGGGAGAGCGAGAACCGGGAAGCGACCTCGGTGAGCGAGTGCTCCCGGCCGTCCTCCAGGCCGTAGCGGGCCCGCATGATGCCCGCCGACCGGTCGTCGAGGTGGTTGAGCAGGCCCTCGATGCGCTGCCGCTCCAGACCGCTGAGGACGATGTCCTCCGGCGACGGCGCGTCACTGTCTGCGACCAGGTCGCCGAGTTTCGTGTCGCCGTCGTCGCCCACCGGGGTGTCCAGCGAGACGGTGTCCTGTGACCAGCGGCGCAGCTCGTTGACCCGCTCGACGGTGACGCCGAGGGCGGCGGCGATCTGCTCCGGCTCCGGGTCGGCGCCCAGCTCACGGGTCAGCTGCCGCGCCACGTTGCGCATCCGGTTGACGTCCTCCACCAGGTGCACCGGCAGACGGACGGTGCGCTCCTGCTGGGCGATCGCCCGGCTGATCGCCTGGCGAATCCACCAGGTCGCGTAGGTGGAGAACTTGTAGCCACGCTCGTAGTCGAACTTCTCGACCGCCCGGACCAGGCCGGTGTTGCCCTCCTGGATCAGGTCCAGCATGGGCATGCCCGAGCGCACGTAACGGCGGGCGATCGATACGACCAGTCGGAGGTTGGCGCGGATGAAGAGGTCCTTCGCCCGCTCTCCCTCGACGACCAGCCACTCCAGGTCGGCCCGGTCGACACCGGCGGGGAGGGCGTCCTCACCGAGCAGGTGCTCGGCGTAGAGGCCCGCCTCGATCGCCTTGGAGAGATCGACCTCCTTGGCGGCGTCCAGCAGTGGCGTCCGGGAGATCTCGTGCAGGTAGACGCCGACCAGGTCGCGCTCCTCGGCAACCTCGTCGGTTCGCATGCCGATGTTCTTGTCCACGTTGCCCACGGTCCCCTCGCTCGCGCCGGTTGCCCGGTTCCTTGCCATTCCCCACGTCCGTCAGCCCCTGGTAACTTCTGCTGTGCCCATCGGTGCTGACACCTACACAACAGATGAGACGTGTCGGGGATTCCGTCTCGTGAGTCGAAAGTGTCACGAATGCCTGAGTAGTAGCTGAGAGCACGGTCCATGTTTGCTGTCAGGACCCCGTCTGGCGGCTCTACGCTGGGCGCCACGCACGGGTCACCGACCATGGCAACACCGCCGGCCCGGGGGCACAGCGACCCGGGTCACCACCCTGCTGCGATCCTGGTCACTGGCTGATACGCACCGGCGGACCGGTCGGTTCATCCATCGGGAGTGTTATTACCCCCCGGCCTGATGAACAATCCGAAGCCCGGTTCGCTTCCCGGTGGGCGGCGGGGTCAGGAGGCGAGCAGGGCGAGGGCGCCGCGGACCTGGTCGGCGGAGCGGGCCAGTGCGGCCCGGGCGGCGTCGACCTCGGCGCCGGAGACCAGGGAGACGAGTGCCGTCTTCAGGTCACCGTCGGCGGCGGCGAGGGCCTGCTGGCAGACCTGCTCGGAGCAGCCGGTGGCCTCGACCAGAATCGAGATCATTCGGCCCCGGAGCTTCGCGTTGGTGGCGACCATATCGATCATGAGGTTCGAGTAGACCCGGCCCAGACGCACCATGACAGCGGTCGAGAACGTGTTGAGCACCAACTTCTGTGCGGTGCCCGCCTTCATCCGGGTCGACCCGGTCACCACCTCGGGTCCCGTGTCCACCCCGATGAACACGTCGACCGAGCGAGCGGCCTCCGCCTCCGGATTGGCGCAGAGCAGCACAGTCGAAGCTCCCTTGGCCCGGGCCGAGGCGAGCGCCCCGAGGACGTACGGGGTGCGTCCGCTGGCCGCCAGACCGACCACCAGGTCACCGGCGCGCACACAACTGGCCGCCTCGACCGCGCCGCCCCGCTCGTCGTCCTCGGCGTCCTCCACGGCCCGCCACATGGCGTCCGGGCCACCGGCGAGGTGGGAGCAGAACCAGTGCCGGGGCGAGTTGAAGGTGGGCGCCAGCTCGGCCGCGTCGAGCACTCCCAGGCGGCCGGATGTACCGGCGCCGAAGTAGTGCACCCGGTGACCGCCGCGCAGTGCCGCGACGGCCAGGTCGACGGTGGTGGCGATCTCGTCGAGCACCGCGGCGACCGCGGCCGGCACCCGCCGGTCCGCCTCGTTGATCACGGTGAGGACGTCCCGGGTCGACATCAGGTCGAGGTCGACGCTGAGCGGGTTGCGCCGCTCGGTGGGCGCACCCACCCGGACCGTCGGGCGGGCGGGCGGTGCTGGCATGTCCTCGTCCGGCTCCACCGCACCAGCCGTCATGCCCGCCTCCGGTTGGCACCCACCCGGTGCGACTGGACCGCCTCGGCGGTCGCCTCCAGTGCCTTGCGTGCCCGGGCCCGGTTGCGGGCGGCCACCCCTACGAAGAGGCAGTCGACGACGGTGAGCTGGGCCAACCGGCTGGCCGTCGCGCCGGAGCGGTAGGTGGTTTCCCGGGCCGCCGTGGTCAGCACGAAGTCCGCGACGTCGGCGATCGGCGAACGCGGGAAGTTGGTCAGTGCCACGGTGACGGCACCCCGGGTGCGGGCCTGCTCCAGCACCTCGATCACGTCGGAGGTGGTGCCGGTGTGCGAGATGCCGATCGCCACGTCGCCCCGGCCGAGGAGGGCGGCCGAGGTCAACGCGGTGTGCACGTCCGGGAAGTAGAAGGCGATCCGGCCGATGCGGTGCAGCTTCTGCTGGAAGTCGGAGGCGACGAAGCCGCTGGCGCCGGCGCCGTAGATGTCGATCCGACCGGCGCCACTGATCGCCTCGACCACCTGCTCACAGACGGCGGGGTCGAGCTGCTCGGCAGTCTCCTCGACCGCTCGGGCGTCGTTGAACGCGATGGTGGCGATGATCTGGGCGAGGTCGGCGCCGGGCGGGATGTCACCACCGACCACCCGGGCGTCCGGCGGCTCGATCCGGCGAGCGGCCTCTGCGGCGAGGCGGATGCGCAGTTGCGGGTAACCGTCCATGCCCACCGATCGGCAGAACCGGATGACGGTCGCCTCGGATGTCTCCGCTGCGGTGGCGAGGTCGGTGATGGTCCGCCGGGCCGCAGCGGCCGGATCGGACACGACCAGTCGGGCAACCCGCTGCTCGGCGGGAGACAGCGACGGCAACAGCCCGCTGATGTGGACGATCAGCCCACCGGGCTCCTGACTCGCAGAAATCTTCGGACTCTTCGCCACGGGTGAAACTTACTTTCACCAAGCGTGAGCGTCAACTATGACTGTCCGGTAGGGAAAGTGTCGGCAGCCGGGATCACCGGTCCCGCACAGCCTGCCACTCCCGCAGGACCGCCGCCTCATCCGCCGGGTCGAGACCACCCTGCCGTACGGCGGCCGGCTGCGCTGCCATCCAGGACGCGGTCGCCCGAACGGTGTCGGACAACGGACGGACCGCCAGCCCGGCGTCCAGAGCCGGTCGGGCGTCGCGGTCCATCAGGCCGCCGAACTCCGGCAGTCGCACCCACAGGGGCAGCGCCCGCTCCCCCGACCACTCGCGGACGTCGCGGGACGCCAGGAACTCCTGATCCACCCAGGTCAGGACGGGCTCCGGTGCGTCCAGCCCGGCCGCCACCCCGGCCAGCATGTCCGCCCGTGTCATCGCCGGCCCGATGCCGTCGTACGTGCCGCTGAGGCGGGTGCCGGCGGCGTGCAGCAACCAACCCGCCAGATCGGCGACGTCCACGAACTGCACCCGGTCATTCGGCCGCCCGGGCGCGAGGATCTCTCCACCGGCCGACAGCCGCCGCACCCAGTACGGAAAGCGGTCGCTCGGGTCCTCGGCACCGACGATCAGGCCCGCTCGGCAGATGAACGACCGGTCCACGCCCACCCGCTCCCGGACCGCCTGCTCGATGCTCACCTTGCACTCGCCGTACCAGCGGTGGTCCGGGCCGACCGGACCGTCCACGTCCGCCGGGGCGGCCGGCAGCACCGGTGCGTCCGCGGCGGTCTGGCCCGGGGTGGTGTTGTCCGCGTACACCGAGATCGTCGACACGAAGGACCAGTGGCCCACCTGGTCGGCAAGTGCCCAGAGCGCGTGCCGGGCGTGACTGACCTGGCGGGTCACGTCGACCACGGCGTCGAAGCCGTCGTCGGCGAGCGGCACCAGGGCGTCCGGGTCGTCCCGGTCGACCGGCACGAACCGGGCCCCGGCCGGCACGACGCCGGAGACGCCCCGGGCGGCACAGGTCACGTCGTGGCCCTTGTCGAGGGCGAGCTGCGCCACCGCCCGACCGAGGAACCGGGTGCCACCGAGAATGAGGATCCGCATCCGCCGATCCTGCGCCGCCGGCAGGCGATTCGGCCAGCCGCTCTGCTCTCGGCAGAGCGTCGGCTGTGGAGCACCGGCAGGCGCCGGCCGGACGGGGCGCTAGCGTGAGGCGCATGGCGGAGCGCAGCGTGTTGGTGACCGGAGGGGCCGGCGGGCTCGGCGGGGCGGCCGTCGCCGCGTTCGTCGAGGCGGGCTGGCGGGTGGTCGTACCGGAGCGGGAAGCCCGGCCCGGGTCGGAGCCGGCGGCGGGGGTGCTCCGGCTGGTCGCGGACCTCAGCGATCCGGCGGGCGCGACGCGGGCGGTCGAGGCTGCCGCCGGTGACCCGGCGGCGCCCCTGCGGGCCATGGTCAACCTCGTCGGCGGGTATGCCAGCGAAGGTCTGGTGCACGAGACCCCGATCGAGGTCTTCGAGCGGATGCTCACCGTCAACCTGCGACCGACCTACCTGGTCACCCAGGCCGCGCTGCCGCACCTGGTGGCCGCTGGCGGCGGCGCGGTGGTGTGCGTCTCGGCCCGCGCGGCGGTCGCACCGTTCGCCGGCGCGGCCGGTTACGTGACGGCCAAGGCGGGGGTGCTGGCCTTCGCCAACGCGGTCGCGGTGGAATACCGGCCCCGCAACGTCCGCTGCAACACCGTGCTGCCCAGCGTCATCGACACCCCGGCCAACCGGGCCGCCCAGCCCGACGCCGACCACTCCCGTTGGGTCGCGCCGGCCGAGATCGCATCGGTGATCCGTTTCCTCGCGTCGGAGGAGTCGGCCCCGACCAGCGGTGCCACCGTTCCGGTCTACGGGCGGGCCTGAGTCACCAGCGGGCCCACCTCACCGGGTGTCGCCTTGGCGGACGCTGGCAGCCAGGTCTCCAGGTGCGCCTGGATCTGCTCGGTGACCTCCTCGGCCGGGCGGCCCGCGTCCACCAGCACGAAACTCGGGTATTCGGGCAGGGCCCGGTACGCGGTGTCTGCCGCGGTCAGCCAGCCCATCGTCTCGTGATCGGTGCCGCGTTCCTCGATGCGCCGGTACGCCTCCGCCGGGTCCACGGTCAGCAGGAAGGTCACCTGGGGCGTCGGAAAGAGCCGGTAGCCGGCCCGTGCGAGCCGTTCCCAGCGCTGCCCACCGTGGGCCCGGATGCTCGCGTACTGGCAGGCCGAGTAACGGTCCATGACCGCCGTCCGGCCGGTGAGCAGACAGCTGATCAGGGCTACGGCGATGGCGAGCCAGCGCAGCACGGATTCCACCGCCAGCACACCGTCGCGCCCGACCAGCCGCTGGGCGTCGGGCCGCCCGAGCCGGTTGGCGAGCCGGCCGAGCCAACGACGGCCGCTGGCGTTGCGGCGGTATTTCGCGGGGCGGCCGGCCGCGGTCAGCGCGTCGGCCAGTCGGTGTGCCTGAGTGGTCTTGCCCGAGCCGTCGATGCCGATGAGGGCGACAGTGCGCAACCGGGCCCTGCGTCGTCGCATCCCCGATGATCTGGCCACCCTCGACAGGTTATCCGACCCACGCACCTGGTCCGTGAGGTATGTGACGGTTTATCCCTGTTGACACCCGACCGGGACACCCGCAGGTGTGGCCGACCGGAATGCCGGGTACCGGAGTTCGTATCCGACCGCCGGTCCACCAACATGACGACGGGAGATCCAGATGGCTGAGCGCGGAGACGAGAGTCTGGTGCACACCCTCAAGAAGGTCGCCGCCGTGCTCAAGCAGTCCGAGATCCCGTTCGCCCTGGGCGGCAGCTTCGCCGTCTACGCCCACGGGGGCCACTCCAGCGAGCACGACGTCGACTTCCTGATCCGGGAGGTCGACGTGGAGAAGGCGCTGGAGGCCCTGGTCGCCGCCGGGTTCGTCGCCGAGCGCCCCCCGGAGGACTGGCTGGTCAAGGTCTTCGACGACGGCCGGATGGTGGATCTGATCCACCGGCCGATCGAGACACCGGTGACCGAGGAGACGTTCGCCGACACGGTCATCCGGCCGGTGGACGCGATCCAGATGCCGGTCCTGTCCGCCTCCCAGCTGATGGTGCACAAACTGCTCAGCTTCTCCCAGCACTACTGCGACTTCGCCCGCGGCCTGCCGCTGGCCCGGTCCCTGCGGGAGCAGATCGACTGGGAACGGGTACGCAAGGAGACGGAGCACTCGCCGTACGCCGAGGCGTTCCTGGTGCTGCTGGACCGGCTGGAGGTGGTGCCGGCCCCCGGCACCCCGACCGGAGAGGGGACATCGTGACCCACCAACGCGACATCGGCGCCGGGCCACCGGACGAGTACGTCGAGGCGGAGATCCAACGGCTCCTCGCCGAGGACCCCGCCGTCGCCGAACAGGGGATCACCGTGGTGCGGCGGGAACGCGCCATCGTGCTCTACGGCGAGGTGGAGAGCCCACACCGGCGCGAGGAGATCCTGCGTCGGGTGTCCGAGCGCTTCCCGGACGTACCGATCACCAGCGACATCGGGGTGATCCGCGTCGAGGCGCCCACGGAGATCGAGCAACTGCCCTGAGGGAGGTTCCATGGTGATCCGGATCGCCGCCGTGGGCGACGTACATCTGGACAAGGACGTGGTCGGCCGGTTCCGCCCCGCGTTGGAGGAGTTGCCGGAGTGCGCCGACGTGCTGCTGCTGGCCGGGGACCTGACCCGGCACGGCACCGAGGCCGAGGCGCGCTGCGTGGCGGAGGAGTTCGGTGGGTTGGCCGTGCCGGTGGTGACCGTGCTGGGCAACCACGACCACCAGTGTGACCAGGTGCCGCAGGTGGTGAAGGTCCTCGAGGACGCGGGCATCACCGTGCTGGAAGGCAACGGCGTCGTGCTGGACTGCGCGGGCGGTCGGCTCGGCATCGCCGGCGTCAAGGGCTTCGGCGGCGGGTTCGCCGGGCGGTGCGCCAGCGACTTCGGCGAGCCGGAGATGAAGGCGTTCGTCAGGACCACCAACGAGAGCGCCGAGGCTCTCGGCGCGGCGCTCCGTTCGCTGGACTGCGACATGCTGGTCGCGCTCACCCACTACTCCCCGGTGCCGGACACGCTGGCCGGTGAACCGTTGGAGATCTACCCGTTCCTCGGCTCGTACCAGTTGGGGCAGGCGATCGACTCGGCACCCACGGCGCTGGCCCTGCACGGGCACGCGCACGCCGGCACCGAGCGCGGCACGACCCCCGGCGGCGTACGCGTCCGCAACGTCGCGCACCCGGTGATCAAGCAGGCGTACAGCGTCTTCCACGTCGGCGATCAACTCGACACCGACCAGGTTTCCCCGATCGGCCAGTCGGGTAGTCAGAGGTCATGGAGCTGATTCTCTGGATTCTCGCAGTCGTACTCGTGGTCGCCGGCATCCTCGCGCTGTTCCGCCGGCAGATCCTGTGGGGCATCGTCCTCATCGTTGTCGGGCTGTTGGTCGGCCCGGGTGGTGTCAGCATCTTCAATTAGCGTGCGTACCTCCTAACACCGGGACCCGCCGGGGTCGCCGCGACCGGAGCTCCGTCCTCCCGACAGGAGCACCGGCCGCGGCGGTCCCGGCGCTTTCTTGTGGGCGCTCCGGCTCCTGATCCCGGCCTCGGGCCGACCGCAGATGCTCCGTTGAGCCCCTGTCGAGCTGCCCCAGATATGGGGCAGGAGGCACGGGCACGGGCACGGGCACGGCCGCGCCAGGCGCGGTCCATGGATGGGGCAGCTCTACAGGACCTCGCTGGTGGCGGTCGGGCCGATGCGGGTGCCGGGTACCTCCTCCGCCCTACCGGCGGTTTGACCTGACGCTGGATGGAAATAATCTCGACCATGGAGATATCTCAGGACGCGTCGAGGACCTCCGGCCGGCGGCGGTGGTGGGCTCTCGTGGGCTTCGCGGCGGCCGTCTTCGTCGCGGCCGCGATCGGGGGCCTGGGGGTGCAGGGCACCACCGGCGAGTACGCGAGCCTCCAGCAGCCCAGCTGGGCACCGCCCTCATGGCTGTTCGGCCCGGTCTGGTCACTGCTCTACGCACTGATCGCGGTGGCCGGCTGGCTGGTGTGGCAGCGGATCGGCTTCGGCCCCGCTCTCTGGGCGTGGACCGCCCAACTGGTGCTCAACGCCATCTGGACCCCGCTGTTCTTCGGTGCGGGGCGGTACGGGCTGGCGTTCGCCGAGATCGTGGTGATGTGGCTGGCGATCGGGCTCACCGTGGTGCTGTTCGCCCGGGTGTCGCGGGTGGCGGCGGCGCTGCTGCTGCCCTACTGGGCCTGGGTCACCTTCGCCGCCGCCCTGAACCTGTCGATCTGGCAGCTGAACTCCTGACCTGACCGGTCCCCGACGGGGGGCGCCCCGCCGGGGACCGTGGCAGTCCCCGGTCAGCAGCGGGGCACGCCGGGGATGTATCCGTCTGATCCGGTGTACACGTACGCGTCGGCGATGTAGCGACCGCTGCCGATCCGGTCCCAGATCGAGCTGGTGCCGTACGTGCCGGTGACCGTGGTGCCGCTGGTCTGGCAGGCGATGGTCACCCGTGTGCCGTCGGCGACCGTACCCACCGAGGCGTACCCGGTGCCCGGGCCGGAGCGGACGGTCAGCGGGGTGCCGCTGGTGTCGACCGTGCCGTTGCCGCCGCCCGAGGAGCACCCGTTGTCGCTGGTGTAGGTCTTGGTGCCCCAGTACAGCGCGAGGGTGCCGTTGAAGCGCACCTTGATGTCGGCGCCGTCGAGGCGCTGCTCGTAGTGCAGGTGCGGGCCGGTCGACCCGCCGGTGGTGCCGACCCAGCCGAGCACCTTGCCGTAGCCGACGGTCTGCCCGACGGAGACGTTGAAGCCGTTGAGGTGGGCGTAGTAGGTGCTGTAACCGCCCCCGTGGTTGATCCGGACGTATTTGCCGTAGCTGGTGCCACCGAGGTCGGTCACGCGGTCGACGGTGCCGGGCGCGCTCGCCACGACCGGGTCGCCCTGATCGTCGGTGCGGTTGAAGTCGACGGCGTTCGCCGGGCTGTGACCCGATCGGGTCTGCCCGGACCAGGACTGGCCGCACGGGAACGGCACCTTGAAGGTCGGCGCGGCCAGCGCCGGGCTGGCTGGCGCCAGGACTCCCCCGACGAGCACACCCGCTACCAGCAGGCTGATCCACCGCTTTCGCATACAGCTCCTCCTATGTCGAAAACCTTCGATGGGGTGGCCCTAGCCTGACAGATATCGTCAATCTTCGAAAGAGTCGGAGATCCGCCCCGGGAGCGCGCCCACGAGGCAGCCCGCAGGTTTCCGGATTGTTACTCGCTCGTGTCTGACAGGGGGTGGACCGGACCGGATGCAAGCGCTTACATGTGTGCACGCCCATCGGGACCGGCGCCGGGCCTCTGAGCACGACCGCGCCGGCTAGAAAGGAGGACGGCATGGCGGTCTTCACCAGACCACGCCAGGCCTTCGCGATCGCCGGCGTACTCGGGCTGGCGCTCAGCGCCACCGCCTGCGGTACCGGCGACGACAAGAAGAGCAACAACGCGGGCTCCGCGGAGTGCGCCGCATACGACAAGTACGAGGGCCACGACGGCAAGAAGGTCTCCATCTACGCGTCCATCCGTGACGCCGAGGCCGACCTGCTTGAGCGCTCCTGGTCGGACTTCACCAAGTGCACCGGCATCGAGATCGACTACGAGGGCAGCGGCGAGTTCGAGGCGCAGCTCCCCGTCCGGGTCGACGGTGGCAACGCCCCCGACATCGCCTTCGTGCCGCAGCCCGGCCTCGTGAAGCGTTTCGCGGACGCCGGCAAGCTGAAGTCCCTGAGCGCCGACACCAAGGCCCTCGCCGAGCAGAACATGCCGGCCGACTGGCTGAAGTACGGCACCGTCAACGGGACGCTCTACGGCGTGCCGCTCGGTGCCAACGTGAAGTCCTTCGTCTGGTACTCGCCGAAGACGTTCAAGGAGAAGGGCTGGGAGGTTCCGACCACCTGGGACCAGCTCATCGCTCTGAGCGACAAGATCGCCGCCAGTGGCATGAAGCCGTGGTGCGCGGGCGTCGAGTCCGGTGACGCCACCGGCTGGCCGGCCACCGACTGGATCGAGGACGTGATCCTGCGGACCCAGGGCCCCGAGGTCTACGACCAGTGGACCACCCACGGGATCCCGTTCAACGACCCGAAGATCGTCGACGCGGTCGACCGCGCCGGCACCATCCTCAAGAACGACAAGTACATGAACGGCGGCTTCGGCGGCGTCAAGAGCATCACCACCACCTCCTTCCAGGAGGCGGGCGTGCCGGTCACCAACGGCAAGTGCGCGATGCACCGGCAGGCGTCGTTCTACGCCAACCAGTTCCCCGAGGGCACCAAGGTGGCTGAGGACGGCGACGCGTTCGCCTTCTACTTCCCGGCCATCGACCCGGCCAAGGGCAAGCCGGTGCTGGGCGCGGGCGAGTTCGTCGTCGGCTACGCCGACCGTCCCGAGGTCCAGGCGGTGCAGACCTACCTGGCTTCGGCCGAGTACGTCAACAGCCGCGCGAAGCTCGGCAACTGGGTCACGGCGAACAACAAGCTGGACATCGCCAACGTGGCCAGCCCGATCGACAAGCTCTCCGTCCAGATCCTCCAGGACAAGAGCGGCACCTTCCGCTTCGACGGTTCCGACCTGATGCCGGCCGCCGTCGGCGCGGGAACGTTCTGGAAGGGCATGGTCGAGTGGCTGAACGGCAAGGCGACCGCCCCGGTGCTCCAGGGCATCGAGAGCAGCTGGCCTAAGTGATCCCGGCGGTGGCCCGGCCCGTGACCGCGGGCCGGGCCACCGACTGCGGTGGACCCGAGAGGGAGGGTTGATGGAGTTCGACTTCGCCGATCAGCAGCCGAAGCTCCTCATGCTGATGTACGGGCTGGTCGCCTTCGTCGTGGTGGTGGGCGGTCTGCTCCTGCTGCTCGACGTGGTGCCGGCCTGGTTCGCCCGGCGACGGGAGGCACAACTCGTCGCCGCCTCGGCGAGTGGAGCTCCACTCCCCCGCCGAACGAAGCCGCGGGAAGGGCTCTTCGCGCTCTTCTTCCTGCTGCCGACGCTGCTGCTGCTCACCATCGGCCTGGTCGTGCCGGCCATCCGCACCACGATGCTCTCCCTGATGGACGGGAGCAGCACCAACTGGGTGGGGCTGCGCAACTACGGCTGGATGTTCTCCGACGACTCGATCGTCCGGGTCCTGATCAACACGTTGATCTGGGTGCTCCTGGTCCCCCTGGTGGCGACCGGGTTCGGCCTGATCTACGCCGTACTCGTGGACAAGGCCCGGTTCGAGTCCGTGGCCAAGTCACTGATCTTCCTGCCGATGGCCATCTCCTTCGTGGGCGCCAGCATCATCTGGAAGTTCGTCTACGCCTACCGGGGTGAGGGCGACCAGATCGGCCTGCTCAACCAGATCGTGGTCAGCCTCGGCGGCGAGCCCAAGCAGTGGCTGCTCGAATCACCCCTGAACACGCTGCTGCTGATCGTCATCATGGTCTGGATCCAGGCCGGTTTCGCCATGGTGGTGCTCTCCGCCGCGATCAAGGCGATCCCCGGCGACATCGTGGAGGCCGCCCGGCTCGACGGGGTCAGCCCGTGGCAGATGTTCTGGCAGATCACCATGCCGAGCATCCGGCCGGCGTTGATCGTCGTGGTGGTGACCCTCACGATCGCCACGCTCAAGGTCTTCGACATCGTCCGGACCTCGACCAACGGCAACTACGACACCAGCGTGATCGCCAGCGAGATGTACAACCAGGCGTTCCGGTACGGCCAGAACGGGCAGGGCTCCGCGCTCGCGGTCTTCCTCTTCATCCTGGTCATCCCGGTCGTGATCTACCAGATCCGCAACCTCCGTCAACAGCGGGAGGGCTGAGATGACGACCGCAACGCCCACTGTCGCCGCCGGCACCCAGAAGACCGACGGCACCCCGACCACCACTGCCGGACGGGTCCGCAAGCGGCTGAACAGCCGCACCGCCACCCTTGTCTCGGTGATCATCGCGGTGGTCTGGACCATTCCGACCTTCGGTCTGCTCGTCTCCTCGCTCCGACCGGAAGACGAGATCAAGACCACCGGCTGGTGGACGGCCTTCACCAACCCGCAGTTCACGTTCGAGAACTACCAGCAGGTCCTGTTCGGGCGGTCGTCGTCCTCCGGGCAGCTCGCCGGGTCCTTCATCAACTCCCTGGCGATCACCATCCCGTCGGTGCTCTTCCCGCTCGCCTTCGCCTGCCTGGCCGCGTACGCGCTGGCCTGGATCAACTTCCGCGGCCGGGACTGGGTCTACATCGCGATCTTCGCGTTGCAGATCGTGCCGCTGCAGATGGCCCTGGTGCCGCTGCTGAAGTTCTTCTCCACCGGCGTCACCCTCGGCGGCGTCACCCTGATGCCGGCCTGGGATCTGGTCGACGAGCAGAAGTTCGCCCAGGTGTGGTTCGCGCACACCTGCTTCGCGCTCCCGTTCGCCGTCTTCCTGCTGCACAACTTCATCTCGCAACTGCCGGGTGACCTGATGGAGGCGGCCCGCGTCGACGGGGCCACCCACCCGAAGATCTTCCGCACCATCGTGCTGCCGCTGATCACCCCGGCACTGGCGGCGTTCGGCATCTTCCAGTTCCTCTGGGTCTGGAACGACCTGCTGGTCGCGCTGATCTTCGCCGGCGGCGGCAACGAGACGGCTCCGCTCACCGTCCGGCTCGCCGAGATGGCCGGCACCCGGGGCAACGAGTGGCAGCGCCTCACCGCTGGCGCGTTCGTCTCCATCGTCGTACCGCTCATTGTTTTCCTGTCCCTGCAGCGCTTCTTCGTGCGAGGTCTGCTCGCCGGCAGCGTCAAGGGCTGACCCGCTTGCCCGCCGCCGCCTGGCCCCTCGGGCGGCGGCGGGCGCTCCGGGCACCGAGCGGGGGAACCGTGACGAGGATTGATGATGTGGCCCGGCTGGCCGGAGTGTCCACGGCCACCGTCTCGCGGGCCCTGCGCGGGTTGCCGACGGTCTCGGCCGCCACCCGACGCCGGGTGCTCGCCGCCGCCGAGCAGCTCGACTACGAGGTCTCACCGAGCGCGTCCCGGCTGGCCGGGGGCCGGACCGGCACGGTCGCGGTGGTGGTCCCCCGAATCACCCGCTGGTTCTTCAGCACCATCGTCGAGGCGGTCGAGGAATACCTCCACCAGTCCGGCTACGACCTGCTGCTCTACAACCTGGGCGGCCGGGAGCAGGTCCGCCAGCGGGTCCTGCGTACGGCCAACCTGCACAAGCGGGTCGACGCCATCATGCTGGTCGCCACGCCGCTGCGGCCGGCCGACCTGACCGCGCTGGCCGCCCTGGAACTCCCCGGGGTGACCATCAGCTCGGGCAGCAGGGTGCCCAACTGGCCCTGCGTCCGCATCGACGACGTGGCCGCCGCCCGGGCTGCCACCCGGCACCTGCTCGACCTCGGGCACCACCGGATCGCGCACATCTCCGGTGACCCGGACGACGAGCTGGCCTTCACCACCCACCTCGACCGCCGCCGGGGCTACCAGGCGGAACTGCGCGCCGCCGGTCTGCGGCTCGACCCGACCCTGGACATCGAATCCTCGTTCACCATCGACGGCGGCACCCGGGCCACCGAGGAGCTGCTGGCCCGCGGCGAGCCGCCGACCGCGATCGTCGCCGCCTGCGACGAGATGGCCATGGGCGCGATGACCGCGCTGCGTGACGCCGGACTGCGGGTGCCGCAGGACGTCAGCGTCATCGGCATCGACGACCACGACCTCGCCGGTGTGCTCGGGCTGAGCACCATCGCCCAACCCGCCGCCGAGCAGGGCAGACTGGCCGCACGGATGTTGCTCGACCCGCTCGGAGCCCGACCTCCGGGCCCCCTCGTGGGTCACCAGGGCACCGGCGGCGCCACGCCGGTGATCCTGCCCACTCGGCTGGTGGTCCGGGACTCGACCGCACCACCCCGGGCACACTGAAAAACTTCAACCATTCACCGCCGGCCGGCGGCTGGCGGCGACGCGGCCGGCAGGAGCACCGCCGGCAGTCCACCCACAGCTCGACACGGGAGAAGACCCTGAACACCGATCCGACGCAGCAGACCCCCTCCGGTCACCCGGTCACCGGCTGGTGGACCGAGGCGACCATCTACCAGATCTATCCCCGCTCGTTCGCCGACTCGGACGGGGACGGAATCGGTGACCTACCCGGCATCACCGCCCGCCTCGACCACCTCGTCGAGTTGGGCGTGGACGCGGTGTGGCTCTCCCCGTTCTACCCGTCGCCGCAGGCCGACGCCGGCTACGACGTGGCCGACTACCGCGACATCGACCCGCTGTTCGGCACCCTCGCCGACGCGGACAAGCTGATCGCCGAGGCCCGGTCCCGCAGCCTGCGGGTGATCGTGGACCTGGTGCCGAACCACACCTCGTCCGCGCACCGCTGGTTCCAGGCCGCCCTGGCCGCCGCGCCCGGCAGCCCGGAACGGTCCCGGTACATCTTCCGGGACGGCCTCGGCCCGACCGGTGACCAGCCGCCGAACGACTGGCAGAGCGTCTTCGGCGGCCCGGCCTGGACGCGGACGGTCGACCCGGACGGGCAGCCCGGCCAGTGGTACCTGCACCTGTTCGACACCGGCCAGCCAGACCTCAACTGGGACAACCCGGAGGTCCACGCGGAGTTCCTGGACGTGCTGCGGTTCTGGCTGGACCGTGGGGTGGACGGCTTCCGGGTCGACGTGGCGCACGGCCTGATCAAGCAGGCCGACCTGGCCGACTGGCAGGAGCCGCAGGAAATTCTCTCCGGCAACGAGATCGACAAGCCGCGCCCGCCGATGTGGGACCAGGACGGCGTGCACGAGATCTACCGGCAGTGGCGGCAGGTCCTGGACAGCTACCCGGGCGAGCGGGTGCTCGTCGCCGAGGCGTGGGTGGAGCCGGCCGAGCGGCTGGCCCGCTACGTGCGCCCGGACGAGATGCACCAGGCGTTCAACTTCGAGTACCTGCTGGCCGCGTGGACCGCACCGGCCCAGTACGCGGTGATCACCCGCTCGTTGGAGGCGACCGACTCGGTCGGCGCGCCGACCACCTGGGTGCTGTCCAACCACGACGTGGTGCGGCACGCCTCCCGGCTCGGCCTGCCGATCGGCACCGTACGGCCCAACGGCATCGGCATCGGCGACCCGCAGCCGGACGCGGCCCTCGGTCTGCGCCGGGCCCGGGCAGCCACCCTGCTGATGCTCGCCCTGCCTGGCTCGGCGTACCTCTACCAGGGCGAGGAGCTGGGGCTACCCGAGCACACCACGTTGCCCGACGAGGCCCGGCAGGACCCGACCTGGGAGCGCAGCGGGCACACCCAGCGTGGCCGGGACGGCTGCCGGGTGCCGATTCCGTGGGAGGCCGACGCCCCGTCGTACGGCTTCGGGCCCACCGACGCGAGCTGGCTGCCGCAGCCCGCTCTCTGGGCGGAGTACGCGCTGGACCGCCAGCGCGACGTGCCCGGCTCCACGTACGAGTTGTACCGCGCGGCGTTGCGGCTGCGCCGGGAGCACGGGCTGGGTAGGGGCACCCTGGAGTGGGTGTCCTCGGGCGACGAGACGCTGACCTTCCGCAACGGTGAGCTGACCGTGCTGACCAACTTCGGTGCGGCCGCGGTGCCGCTGCCGGCCGGTGCCGAGGTGCTCGCCACCAGCGCACCCCTGAATGACGACAAGACCGTCCCGACCGACGTAACAGTCTGGCTGCGAGGCTGACCTCGCCGCCCAGTCCCGTCGATCATGGAGTTGTGGTGGGTGACAAACACCTGCAAAGGCCAAAATGGGCACCACAACTCCATGATCGACCGGGCAGGCGTTGGAGGGTTGGGGCGCTGGAGCTGGTCAGAGGCGGTCGGCGCGGGTGTGCAGCAGGTCGTGCACGTTGTCGATGTCCTCGGGTGAGGTCCGCGAGGCGAGCCAGTACATGACGCCGGTGGGTATGAAGAAGAGCTGGAACGCAGCCAGCCCGACGGCGAAGTTCAACGGCGGCGGGAAGGCCGCTCGCAGCCCCTGGAACGCCACCCCGACCAACCCGTTGCCGGCCGCGCGACCAACCCCGTTGACCAGGTTGCCCAGGCTGTAGACCGTGCCCCGGTGCTCCGGTGGGTTGACGTCGGCGATCAGCGCGAACCAGTTCGGCGAGTTGGCCGAGGTCAGCGCGAGCGCGACGACCGCGGTGAGCAGGCTCAGCCCCACCGACGGCTCGGTGAAGACGCTGGCCAGCACCGCGCCGACAACCGCGCCGCCACTCGCGCCGTCCGGCACGTCGATGGTCACCGGAACGAAGAACAACACCAGGTAGAACGGCAGCGCCGCGAGGATGCCCACCGCGGCGACCAGGGCGCGCCCTCTCGGCGTACGGCGCTGCGCCGCGTCGCCGATCAGGCCGCCCACGATGGAGAGCACCCCGCCGAGCTGGAACAGTGTGGCGAAGACGCTGCCCACCACCACCGCTGTCGACGTCGAATATCCCTGGGCCTCGGCCCGTTCGGCGAAGAGCACCGGCAGCCAGACCAGCGAGCCGAAGGCGGCCTGCGCGGTCAGACCCTGCAGGATCAGCCACCGGTTGGTCCGTCGGGCCAGGATGCGCGGTAGGTCGGCGCGGCTGATCCGATAGTCGTACTCGGCGCCGGCGTCCAGCCTGCCGGCCAGTTCCGGCTCGCTCTGGCCACGGCGGACGTCGTACGTGAACAGGTATGCCAGGGTGGCGGCCAGGCCGACGCCGGTCAGGAGCAGGAACGGTCGCCGCCAGTCGGTCGCACCGAGCAGCCCGCCGACGAGCGTGCCGGCCAGGGTGCCGATCCCCTGGGACAGCCCCCAGAAGCTCATCACCAACCCGCGCCGGGTCGGTGAGATCAGGTCGGTGACCACCGAGAAGCCGACCGAGCCGACCGCACCGAGGCCGACCGCCGCGACCAGTTGGGCGGTGAGGAACGTCAGGTAGCCGCCGGCGAGCGCGCTGCCGCCGGTGCCCGCCGCCCAGAGCAGCGTGCCCACCATGAGCAGCGGCTTGCGGTTGGTCCGGTCGCCGACGTACGCCCAGCCGACCGCCGCCACGGCGCTGACCAGGAAGCTGACCGCGGTGACCAGACCGAGCAGCCGCCCCGACACGTTGAACGCGTCGGAGATCGGGCCGTACAGCGGCGGCACCAGCCCGATCGCCACGTTGTCCAGGGAGGCGAGCAGCACGAACACCACGACGCTGTACAACCGGTGGGCCGGGCCACCACCCCGGCCAGGGGGGCGCGGGCCGGGCTGCGCCCGCCCCTGGCCGGGCCCGCCACTGGTCACCGTCATGACCGGCAGCCAACCAGACTCAGTCGAGGAGGTCGTCACGCGGGTGGGTGCCGGTCAGCGTCGACCGGCACCCACCCGCGTCGATCCCGACTGTCAGCGCCGGTCGAGAACCAGTCCGCGGGCCGCGGCGTACTGGTCACGCACGGCGGGGACGGGCTCGGCGGCGTACTCCTCGGTGCCCTCGACCGCCCAGACCGGCGGCGTGGGACCACCCAGGGCGACCCACGCGGCCTGGCGGGCGGCGCCGTCGGCGACGTACTCCCCGGCTGGCGGGACGACGACCGGGCAGCCGAAGACCTGCGGCGCGATCCGACGGACCGCGGCCGACCTGGCTCCGCCGCCGACCAGGATGACCCGGCGGGCCGTGGCACCCTGCGCGGTCAGCGCGTCCAGGCCGTCGGCGAGGGCGCAGAGCATGCCCTCCACGGCGGCCCGGGCCAGGTGCGCGGGGGTCGACGTGCGCAGGGTCAGGCCGTGCACCGCTCCGGTGGCGAGCGGACGGTTCGGCGTCCGCTCACCCTCCAGGTAGGGCACCATGACCAGCCCGCCCGCGCCAGCTGGCGCGGAGAGTGCCAGCTCGGCCAGTTCGTCCAGGCTGACCCCGAGCATCGCGGCGGCGGCGTCCAGCACCCGGGCCGCGTTGAGCGTCGCGACCAGCGGCAGGAAGCGACCGGACGCGTCGGCGAAGCCCGCCACCGCACCGCTCTCGTCGGCGGCGGGCACGTCGGCGACGCTGAACACGGTGCCGGAGGTGCCGATCGAGACGATCACGTCACCGGGCCCGGCGCCGACGCCGAGCGCGGCGGCAGCGTTGTCCCCGGTGCCCGCGCCGAGCAGCGCGCCGCCCGGCCCACCCAGTACGTCGGAGAGCTTTCCGGCCGACTCTGCCGGACCGAGCACCTCGGGCAGCACCAACCGCCGGCCGAAGCCCCGCTCCAACAGGTCCAGTCGGTATTGCCCGGTGGCCGGCGACCAGTAGCTGGTGCCGCTGGCGTCACCCCGGTCGGTACGCAGCGCGTCCAGCCCCGGTGCGCCGGCCAGCCGCCAGGTCAGCCAGTCGTGCGGCAGGCAGACGGCCGCCACCTGGGCTGCCCGCTCCGGCTCGTGTGTGGCCAGCCAACGCAGCTTGGTGAGGGTGAAGCTGGCCACCGGCACACTGCCGGTGGCCTCGGCCCAGAACCGACGCCCGGCCGCGCCGCCGCCGGCCTCCTCGACGAGGTCGGCGGCAGCGTCGGCGGATCGGGTGTCGTTCCACAGCAGCGCCGGGCGGACCACCCGGCCGTCCTCGTCGAGGCACACCATGCCGTGCTGCTGGCCGGCGACGGAGATCGCGGCCACGTCGGCCAGCCCACCGGCCTGGTCGGCGGCACTACGCAGTGCCTGCCACCAGGCTTCCGGGTCGACCTCGGTGCCATCCGGGTGCGGCGCCCGGCCCTGCCGGAGCAGGGCACCGGTCTCCGCGTCCCGGATGACCACCTTGCAGGACTGGGTGGACGAGTCGACGCCTGCGACCAACGGCATGGCGGGGCCTCAGCGGGCGCCGAGCAGGTGCTCGACGGCGAGCTGGTTGAGCCGGACGAACGCGAAGCCCCGGGCGGCCACCGCGTCGACGTCGACATCCTCGAACGCGGAACGGTCGGCCAGGAACTCGTCGCAGCTCTCGCCCGCGCCGAGCGTCGGCGTGTTCAGCTCGCCGACCTTGCTGGCGGCAAGTGCCTCGACGACCTCGGGGTCGGCGCGGAACGCCGCTGCCCGCTCCTTGAGCAGCAGGTAGGTGCTCATGTTGGCCGCCGCCGAGGCCCAGACACCGTCCATGTCCTCGGTGCGGGAGGGCTTGTAGTCGAAGTGCCGGGGGCCGTCGTAGGTCGGCCCGCCGTTCGGGCCGCCGTTCTCCAGGAGGTCCACCAGGGCGAACGCGTTCATCAGGTCACCGTGGCCGAAGACCAGGTCCTGGTCGTACTTGATGCCACGCTGGCCGTTGAGGTCCAGGTGGAACAGCTTGCCCTGCCAGAGCGCCTGGGCGATGCCGTGGGCGTAGTTGAGCCCGGCCATCTGCTCGTGGCCGACCTCCGGGTTGAGGCCGACCATCTCCGGGTGGGCCAGCTGGGAGATGAAGCCGAGCGCGTGCCCGATGGTGGGCAGCAGGATGTCGCCGCGCGGCTCGTTGGGCTTGGGCTCCAGGGCGAACCGCAGGTTGTAGCCCTTGTCGATGACGTACTGGGTGAGCAGGTCCACCGCCTCGCGGTAGCGGTCCAGCGCGGCGCGGACGTCCTTGGCGACGTCGTACTCGGAGCCCTCGCGGCCACCCCACATGACGAAGGTGCTCGCGCCCAGCTCGGCGGCCAGGTCGACGTTGCGCAGCACCTTGCGCAGCGCGTACCGGCGGACGTCGCGGTCGTTGCTGGTGAAACCGCCGTCCTTGAAGATGGGGTGGGTGAAGAGGTTGGTGGTGACCATGGGCACCACGAGGCCGGTCTCGTCGAGAGCCTTGCGGAACCGGGCGATGTGCTGGTCACGGGTGGCGGCGTCGGCGCCGAACGGGATCAGGTCGTCGTCGTGGAAGGTGATGCCGTACGCGCCCAGCTCGGCGAGCCGGTGCACCGCCTCGACCGCGTCGAGCTCGGGGCGCGTCGCGTCACCGAACGGGTCGCGGGCCTGCCATCCGACGGTCCAGAGCCCGAAGGAGAACTTGTCGGCGGGAGTGGGACGGGGTGCCATGAGCGACCTCCGGGGTGGTGGTGTTGTCCGCTATTTGTTCAGCCATTGAATTATTTGCTCGCCCTATGGCACTGTCAAGGGGTGAGCCTCACCCACGCCCCGGCCGGCGCAGTCCGTCAGGGCAGTCTGCGCGAGCTCAACCTCGCCCTGGTGCTCGGCCGCATCGCCGCAGCCCACCGTCCTCCGTCCCGGGCCGACCTGGCAACCGCGACCGGCCTGACCAGAGCCACCGTCTCCGCGGTGGTCGAGGACCTGCTCGCCGGCCAACTGGTCAGCGAATCCGACCCGGCGCCCCGCTCCGGCGCCGGACGTCCGGCACGCGGGCTGGTCCTGGCCGACCTGGGGCCGGCCGGGCTCGGGCTGGAGGTCAACGTCGACTACCTGGCGGTGTGCGTGGTGGACCTCGCCGGCCAGGTCCGCCATCGCACAGTGCACCGGGCCGACCTACGCCCGGTGGCTCCCACCGACGCGCTGGCCCAACTGGTCGAGATGGCCGTGGCGGCCCGCGACGACGCCACCGAGCAGGGCCTCACCCTGGTCGGGGCCGCGCTCGCGGTGCCCGGCCTGGTGGACGACGCCGGGATGGTCCGGCTCGCGCCCAACCTCGGCTGGCGCGACGTGCCCGTGCCCGCACTGCTCGCCGAGCATCCGCCGCTGGTCGAGCAGGTGCCCGGCGTCCCCGTCCTGGTCGTGGACAACGAGGCCAACCTCGCCGCGCTCGGTGAGCTGCACTCCCGGCCACCCGGCCCGTCCAGCTTCCTGCACATCTCCGGAGAGGTGGGCATCGGCGCCGGCATCGTGCTGGATGGGGCGCTGTTCCGCGGCGTGCGCGGCTGGAGCGGTGAGATCGGGCACCTTCCGGTCCACCCCGAGGGCCGTCATTGCCGCTGCGGCGGGCAGGGCTGCCTGGAGCAGTACGCCGGCCAGGAGGCGATCGTGGCCGCTGCCGGGCTGGCCCGGGCGGAGCTTCCGGCGGACACCGCGACGGCGCGGCTGGCCGAGCTGGCCGAGGCCGGCGACGCCGACGCGCTCCGGGCGCTGCACGACGCCGGGACGGCGCTCGGCGTCGCGGTGGCCGGCGTCGTGAACCTGCTCGACCTGGACACCGTGGTGCTCGGCGGCGGGTACGCGGCGCTGGCGCCCTGGCTGTGCCCTCCCGTGCTCGCCGAGATCGCCAGCCGGGTGCTGACCGCCGCCTGGTCGCCGGTCACGGTCCGGCCGTCGACGCTCGGCGCGGAGGCCGCCGCGGTGGGTGCCGCCGGCTCGGTGGTCCGCCGGATCGTCGCCCAGCCCGCCGGGTGGCTGGCCCGCTCCGGCTGATCGACACCGCGCACTGGGCGTCTGTCGGTGCGGATCGGTATTCTTTGCCCCTCAGCAACGATGCCGTGTGAGGAGTCGAGAAGCAGCATGCGCACGAGTCGTCAGACGCGAGCCGGCGTCCGGCGGTGACCACGGCCCGGCAACCCAGCGGCACTCCGCTGCCAGCCGACCCGCCGTTGGCCCGCGAGCTGCTCGACGGTCTCGCCGAGGCGGTCCTCACGACGAACGAGACCGGCCGGGTCACCCTGCTCAACGCCATGGCGGCGGAGCTGCTCCCGGAGATCACCGTCGGCACCGGGCTGTCCCGCTGCCCGGTGGCGGCCCTGGCCCGGGCGGTCGCCAGCGACGCCGACCGCTTCGACGCCGACCACCGCGGCCGACGACTGCGCGGTGTCCGGCGACAGCTCGCCGGCTCCCGCTTCGCGTGGTACGTGCGCGACGCCACCGAGGAGCAAGCCCGCGCCGACGCCCTGCTCGCCGAACGCTCCCGCACCGCGTTCCTCGCCCAGGCCGGCAGCCGGCTCGGGCTGTCCCTGCACCGGGACCAGGTGCTCCTGGCAACCACCACCCTCGCGGTGCCCTACCTGGCCGACGTCGCCGTGGCCCTGCCCCGACCGGCCGCGCCGGCCGAGCCGCATGCCCGCTGGATCCGGTACGCCGACGGCGAGCCCGCCCCGGTCAGTGGGCTGGCCCCGGAGACGCTGACCGACACCGTCCCCGGGCTCGCCGAGGCGCTGACCGGCGACCTCACCGAGCCGAGCCGTTGGCGCGACACCGAGCTCGCCGACCTGGCCGCCATGCTGCCGCCCGGGTTCGGCCACCCCGGCATGGTGCTGGTCAGCCCGATGCTCGGCGCCGAAGGGTCGGTCGGCGCTCTGCTGCTCGTCCGACGCGGCGGGCGGGCCGACTTCGACCAGCGCGACATCGAGCTTGCCCGGGAGTTCGCCGCCCGGGCGGGTGCCGCGCTGGCCACGGCCGACCTCCATGGCGAGCAGGCCCACCTGGCCCGGGTCCTGCAGGCCAGTCTGCTTCCGCCCGAGCTGCCCTCCGTGCCCGGCGTGACCCTGGCCGGCGGCTACCGGGCCGCCGGAGACAGCCTCCGCATCGGAGGCGACTTCTACGAGGTGTTCCCGCACCCGCGCGGCGCCCTGTTCGCGCTCGGCGACGTGTGCGGCAGGGGCGTGGGCGCAGCCGTGCTGACCGGCCGGGTCCGCCAGTCGTTGCAGACGCTGCGGCTTGTCGAGCAGCGCCCACTGGAGCTGATCGAGCTGCTCAACCGTGCGTTGTTCGACGCGCCGGACGCGGCGCGGCGCAGCCAGCTCACCACTCTGCTGCTCGGTTCCCTGGACCGCGGGCCCGCCGGGGTGGACGTCCGGATCGCCGGAGGGGGCCACCCGGCACCACTGCTGGTCACCACCGACGGCACGGTCACCCCGGTCCCGGTCGGTGGCATGCCGGTCGGGGCGCTGACGGCCGCACGGTTCGCCGAGACCCGGGTGCACCTCGACCCGGGCGACCTGCTGCTCGCGTACACCGATGGGGTGACCGAGGCGCGCGGGCCCCGCGACGCGGTGATGTTCGGTGAGGCCCGGCTGCGTGCGGCGGTCGCGTCGGCGGCCGGGCAGCCGCCGTCGGCGCTGATCGACCGGGTGCTCCGGGCTGTCGACGACTGGTTGGACGGGCAGGCCCACGACGACGTCGCGATGCTGGCCGTCTGTGCGTCGGTGCCGGCGTGAGCGGTTCCGGCCAGAATGTGCGCGACCCGCTCACGGCCGCACCAGGCCCGAGCGGCGCGATCAGGCGCTGCGCGCCACCGGTGGGCCGCCGGCCGGCCAGTCCCGGGTGGGGCCGACCGAGCGTTCCTGGGCACCCGACGAGCCTGCCCAGGCCCCACCGGTCTGCCGGGCCGGATCGGTGGGCAGAGACCGCCCACCGGGCCGGTCCGGGCCCGGCCAGTCCTCCTGCTCCGTGGGCTCGCCCAGTACCGACGTGGCGTCCGCCTGCTGGCGGCGACCGACCTCGTCGAATTCCCGCATCCCACGCAGCAGCGCGTCGCGACCCTCCGGGCTCATCCCGGCCAGCACGGCCCCGAGCTGTTCCTGACGTTCCGCCCGAATCTCGGCGAGGAGCCGGCGGGCCTCCGGGGTGAGGTGCAGCGAGATCTCCCGCCGGTCGAAGCGGCCCGGCTCGCGCTCCAGCATGCCGGCGGCGACCAGCCGGTCGCAGAGGCGGCTGGCGGAGCTGAGCAGCATGTCGAGCTGGGTGGCGAGCCGACGCAGGTTGATCCCGTCGGCCTGTTCCACCACCATCACGGCCCGTAGCTGGGCGCCGGAGACGCGACTGGCGGTCCCCTCCCGGGCAGATTCCCAGATGCCCAGCAGGCTTGCAGCCACCGCGTCCAGCGCGGCAGCCATACTCGTCTCGGGGTCCGTCGGACCGTTCACATCGGCCATGGTGGGCCGAGAATACTCCGAACCCGCTGGTGGTCGAGCTTTAGCAAGGGAGCGACGATGAGCGAACCGGTCAGTCAGGCACGGCGCGCCCTGAACCAGACACCGGCCGACCGGCTCGTCAGTGGCGTCGGCGACGTGCTCGGCCGGTCGTACGGGATCACCGACGTCGAGCTGTACCAGGTCGACTACCGGCTCGCGGAGCTCCTGCCGCTCGGTGACGGTGAGCCGATCGACAGCCCCGGGCACCCCGCCTGGCGGGCCTTCGACCACCAGTCACCGATACTCACCGACGGCAACGGGTGGTTCCCGGTCACCATGCGTGGCGAGCGCCGGGGGGTGCTGTGCCTGTCGCCCGTCCCGGACGACCCGGACGTTCTCGCCGCGCTCGCCGAGATCGCCACGGCGCTCGCCCACGAGGTGGCGGCGGTATCCGCCGGCACCGACGTCTACCGGGCGGCGCGGCGCAGCCAGCGCCTCACTCTGGCCGCCGAGATGCAGTGGGACCTGCTTCCCGGCCGCAGTCGGATCCGACCCTCGTTCAGCCTGGCTGGGCAGTTGGAGCCGGCGTACACGGTGCGCGGCGACAGCTTCGACTGGTCCGACGACGGGGAGCGGCTCTGGCTGGCCACCATCAACGGCACCGGGGAGGGCGTCGCCGCCTCCCTGCTCACCTCGCTGGCCACCCACGCGCTGCGCAACGCGCGCCGGGCCGGGCTGAGCCTGGCCGACCAGGCCGCCCTCGCCGACCAGGCCATCTACGACCTGTACCGGGGCGAGCAGCACCTCTCCGCGTTGCTGATGGAGCTGGATCTTCGCTCCGGGACGATGGCCGTGGTCGACGCCGGCTCACCCCGACTGGTCCTGCTGCGCGGCGGGGAGGTCACCGAGCAGCCCCTGGAGGCGCAGTTCCCGCTCGGCATGTTCGAGGCGACCGACTACCACGAGCAGAAGTTCCCGCTGGAGCGCGACGACCGGCTCTTCGTCGTCAGCGACGGAGTGCTGGAGGCCACCGGGCAGCACATGCGCTACGGCGGGACGGCACTGGACCGGTTCCTGCGCCGGACGGGGCCGATGGCGCCGCTGGACGCCGTCCGGTCGCTGATCGGTGACCTGCGCGCGTTCGTGGCCGGTGACCTGGTCGACGACGCGGTGGTCGTCTGCCTGGACTGGTACGGCCCGCAACCGTGACCGGCGCGGTCAGTAAGCCCCGCGGCCGTTCAGCACCGCTCCGAAGGTCTTCCAGAGGATGGTGAGGTCGGCGGCGAGGGACCAGTTCTCCACATAGTAGAGATCGAGCCGGATGCCGTCCTCCCAGCTCAGATCCGAGCGACCGCTGACCTGCCAGAGGCCGGTCATGCCCGGCTTGACCAGCAGCCGCCGGGCCACGTCGCCGTCGTAGCGGGCCACCTCCGAGGGCAGCGGCGGGCGCGGCCCGACCATGCTCATCTGACCCAACAGCACGTTGACGAGCTGCGGCAGCTCGTCCAGTGACCACTTGCGCAGCACCCGGCCCACCCGGGTGACCCGGGGATCCTGGCGCATCTTGAACATCAGGCCGTCGGTCTCGTTGCGGGCGGTCAACTCGGCGAGCATGGCGTCGGCGTTGACCACCATGGTGCGGAACTTGAACACGCCGAACTCCTGCCCGCCCCGGCCGACGCGGACCTGCCGGAACAGCACCGGACCCCGACTGTCCACCTTGATGGCCAGGGCGATGAACGCGATCAGCGGCAGCAGCAGCGCCAGCGCCAGCGACGAGACGGACCGGTCGACGAGACCCTTCACCAGCTTGCGTGCTCCGCGGAACTCCGGGGCCTCGACGTGGATCAGCGGCAGGCCGGCGACCGGGCGGGTGTGGATCCGCGGGCCGGCGACGTCGGTCAGCGCGGGTGCCACCACCAGGTCGACGCCGGTCCCCTCCAGTTGCCAACCGAGGCGACGCAGACGGGCCGCGGTCAGCTCACCCGACGCGGTCACCGCGACGGTGTCCGCGCCGATCGCGGTGGCCGCCTCCGGAATGCCCCGGAAGGACCCCACCACCGGCACGTCGCCCAGCCGCTGTGCCACCGGTGCGAGCAGCGCGTCCGGGATGCACGCGCCGACCACCTGGTATCCGGCGTACGGCTCGCGGCGCAACGTGTGCACCAACTCCAACACGTGGGCGGTGTCGCCGACCACCAGCACCTTGCGGGACCACCCGGCGCCCAGCGATCGGGCCCGGTGCAGGCGCTTGCGGGCGGCGAACCGCGCCACCTCAAGCCCGACGGTGCCCACCGCGAAGGAGATTCCGAGGAAACCCCGGGAAACGCCGAAATCGGCGATGTAACCGACGATGGCGATCGCACCGGCCAGTCGCAGGCTGGCGGAGCTCACCCGCCGGTACTCGTCCGCCCCGTAGCCGATCACCCGGTCGTCGTAGCAGCCGAGAAACTTGAGCGAGATCAGCCAGGCCAGCACCAACCCGGGGGCGACCAACACGTACGGGACGTCCGAGCCGGTCGGCTCGTTGTCGCCGAAGCGGGTGACGTAGCCGATGAGCAGCGCGATGATGAGGATGGTGGTGTCCAGCACCACCAGAACCCGGACGTAGGACCGTTCGTCGGCGCGCGCCACCAGACCAGCAGGACGGCCATTCGGCCCCGCCGACGTGGCGGGGGTCAACAGTGTCGCCGCGGTCACCGGCCCTCCCACTCTGTTCAGGATGGCCCCGGCCGACGGGTCGGTCCGGAGGCGGACCGACTATGCCGGAACAGTCGACATCCTGCCTTGACAACTATGACGGCCGATTGCTTCGGACGTATTGCCGTCACTTTTCTTCAACACGGTGGCCAAAAAGGGCCTGCCGCACCGGATTGACGGTACGGCAGACCCTCTGGCGTCTGAGCGCCGGATCAGCGCGGCGCCGGGGGGCGCCGGGCGATGGCGCTGAGGAAGATGCTGCCGATCTCGCTCGGGTCCTTGGTGACGAAGACGTCGCCGCCGGTCACCTTCGTGATCGACTCCAGCTCGGCCTTGCTGACGCCCTCGCCGATGCCAATCATGATGACCTGGACCGGTCGCTCCGGGTCGGCGAGCTCCTTGAGCTTGGCGAGCAACTGCTGCTGGCTGAGGCCGTCGTCCTCGTTCTTGCCGTCGGTGAACAGCACGATCGAGTTGACCCGGCCGGGCTGCCAGTCCTCCTGCACGGCCTGGTAAGCGGCCAGCATCGTGTCATAGAGGCCGGTGTCGCCGCTGGAGGGCTTGATGGTGGCGAGCGCCCCCTCAAGCTGGGCCCGCTGGCCGGAGAGCGGTCCGATCGGGATCAGCTGTCGGTAGTCCCGGTTGCCGACCAACTTCGTGGAGAAGGTCCACAGGCCGATCGACCAGGAGTCGTCGAAGAGGCCGAGGCCGCGGCGTGCCGCGTCCACGGTGACCTCCTCCCGGCTCCGGTTGTTGGCGGAGGGCACCGGCTCCTTCATCGAGCCGGAGACGTCGATGACGGCCAGCATCCGACCGGACTGGGTGGCGATCGACCAGCTGGAGACGACCCGCTGGATCGCAGCCGGGTCGAGGCCACCCGCGGCGGTGCCACCGTTGGCCGGTGCGGTCGGCGCGCCGCCGGACGGGCTGGGGGCGCCCTGCGGCGCCTTGAAGCCCTCACCCCAGTTGCCGTCCGGCGCGCGCAGCGACTGCGCGGCGAGCCGGTTGCGGAAGGTGGGGCTGGTGAGCAGCTCGAACAGCACCCGGGCCGCCGACGCCTTGCTCGGCTCGATGCCGGGCAGCACCGCGTACGGGTAGTCCAGCGGCATCGGCGCCGGCTCCATGTAGAGCGCGGCGAGCGGCACCGGTGGCTTCTTGCTGTTGTAGGCGATCACGTCTTCTTCGGACAGGGCGGCCGCGCCGAGGCCGCTGGCGATGGAGGTCGCGTCGTTGGCCGTGGGAAAGCGGGCCAGCAAATCGTTGCGGAGCGAGGAGCGCCCGGTGGCCAGTGCGCGAAGCGCGCCGACGGTGTTCTGCTGGGCGTCTCCGCCAGCGCCGTTGGCTGCCGCCGTGAGCGACAGCAGGCCGGACAGGCCTGCCGCGTCGCGGGTCGGCTCGACGATTCCGGTCCGCAGCGGCGTGCTGGTGTTGTTGACCTGCTTGAGCAGGTCGGTCCAGTTGAACTTCTTGTCCGGCCAGCCCAGCCGGGTCGCGATCGGCTCCGGCATCGCCACGACGATGGGGCTGCGCGCGATGGACGCGCCGTTGGTCGGGGCGAACGCCGTCGCGTCCTTCTTCAAGCGCAGCAACCAGGTCGAGGAGTCGGGCACCCAGACGTCAGGGCTGACGGCGGTGCCGCTGGCCTGCCCCACACCGGCCAGGACCGCACCGTGCTTCGCCGCCACCACTGCGGCCACGTCGACCGGGTCGGAGGCGGAGACGTCCACCCGGATGCAGGTGGGCCCCACCGCGGCACCGTCCTTGACCCACTGCGACGCGGCGGCGTCCACCGCGGGGGCCAGCTCGGAGGCGACCGCCACGGCGAGTCGGATCTCGCCCGAGCAGTTGGGCTGGATCAACTCCCGATAGCCGAACCATACGCCGGTCGTGACGACGAGCACCGTCGCCGTCGCGGCGGCGGCTGCTAGGTGGAGTTTCGAACGCATGCGATGGCGGCCTGCTGACACGGTGACCATCTTGCGTACAAGGTGCCCTCTCTGCCACATCCGTTCGGACTAAAGTTACGCAGGAGAAACAGTTGACCTCCATTTTGCGACACAGAGTGACGCACCGGCCCCGGGGCGTTGCCTAATCAGCGTCGCCCTCGCGTTTGAACGGCGCAGATTCAGGGAAGCACGCACGTCGGGCTCGGCACCAGCACCGGTTCCCCGACCGCCTCGGGCACACCGGTTTCGATGTCTCTCCGGAAAACGCGCACCATGTCGGCCCGCTCGTCGGCGACGTAGACGTGCTCACCGATCAGCGCGAAGTGCCGGGGCCACTCGCCACCGGTGTCCACTTCAGCCACCAGCTCGGGCAGCTCCCCGGCCAGGGTGAAGACCGCCAGCGTCCCCGCCCCCCGGTTGGCGACATAGAGGTAGCGACCGTCCGGGGCCACCGCGACCTCCGACGGCTGAACATGACCGGACCGCTCGCTGGCCTCGACCCGACCGCGCTGGTGCAACGCGCCGTCGTCGGTGAGCTCGTACGCGGTGACCGAGGCGTCCAGCTCACCGACGAGGTAGCAGCGTCGTCCGTCCGGGTGTCGGGCCAGGTGCCGGGGCCCCGTGCCGGGTGCCGTGCGGATGCGCGGTCCACGGGGCACCAGACGCCCGCTCGCGTCGTCCAGGTCGTACCGGTAGACCGAGTCGGTGCCGAGGTCCACCGCGAGGAGCGGTGCCCGGCCGGCACCCGGCGAGACCATGTGGGCGTGGGCGCCGTCCTGGCGCTCCGGGTCGGGGCCGTGCCCCTCGTGCACCACCAGGTCGGTGCGCTCGCCGGGCACGCCCTGCGCGTCGAGCGGGAAGACCGCGACGCTGCCGCTGCCGTAGTTGGCCGCCACCAGGTGACCGCCGTCGGGCAGCACCGCCAGGTGACAGGGCTCCGCACCGCCGGTCGACCGGCTGCCGAGCGGGTCCAGCCTGCCCTCCGACCCGACCCGCCAGGCGCTGACCTCCCCGTCCGTCAGCTCGTTGACCGCGTAGAGCACCGGGTGGGTGGGATGCCGCGCCAGGAACGAGGGGGACGCGGTCACCGCCACCGTGCCGAGCGGGGTCAGCGCCCCCGTCGTCGGGTCGCGGCGCGCCGCGACGATGCCGCTGCCCCGCCCACCGCTCTGCGCGGTGTAACCCCCGATGTGGACGATCTCACCCTGACCACTCACGTCCGACTCCTCCGCTGGCGTCCCCCGCTGATCCAACCAGAGGCTGCCCGCGTTGCCCGGCCCTTAACCGGCTTTCCGGCCCGGATCTCAGGCCGTCGGCACCGGCTCCCCGCGCTGCCGGGCCACATGCTCGACCAGAGAGATCAACACCATCTTTGCGGACTGCCGGTCCCGGGCGTCACAGAGCACCATCGGCACGTCCGGGTCCAGGTCGAGCGCCCGGCGTACGGTCTCCAGGTTGAACCGACGCGAGTCGTCGAAGCAGTTCACGCCCACCACGAACGGGATGCCCCGCTGCTCGAAGTAGTCGATGGAGGGGAAGCAGTCCGCCAGTCGACGGGTGTCGGCGAGCACCACCGCCCCGAGCGCGCCGAAGGCCAGCTCGTCCCAGAGGAACCAGAACCGGTCCTGACCAGGGGTGCCGAACAGGTAGACCTGGAGGTCCTCGTTGATGGTGATCCGGCCGAAGTCCATCGCCACCGTGGTGGTCGACTTGCCCTCCACCCCGGAGATGTCGTCGGTGCCGATCCCGGCGCCGGTCAGCACCTCCTCGGTCTGCAACGGGCGGACCTCACTCAGGGCGCTCACCAACGTCGTCTTGCCAGCGCCGAAGCCTCCCGCGATGAGGATCTTCAGTGCCAGCGGGATCGTGGTGCTGGTGCCCACATGGTCATAGCGCACGGAGTCCACTGACCACCGCCTTGAGGATGTCGTCGTCGGGAAGGATGCCGGCGGCCGGCGGCTCGTGCACCGCGACCAGGCCTTCAGTCAGGAGATCACCGAGCAGGACCCGGACCACACCGACCGCGAGGTCCAGCTCGGCTGCCAACTCGGCCACCGACACCGGTTGGCGGGACAACGCGATCAGCCGTCGGTGCTCCGGGAGCAGGTGCGGATGGCTCGCCGCGTCGACGTCCGATCCGGCCAGCACGAACGCGACCAGGTTGAAACCGTCGACGGCGGAGCGTACCCGCCCTCCGGTGAGGGTGTACGGCCGCACCACCGGGCCGGCGTCGCTGTCCAGCCACTCGTGCTGCGGCCCGGGCGGCTCAGTCCGCATCACCGGTTCCCACCGACGATCGGGCCGGCGCGGCGAGGCTCTCCCCCACCCGGATGACCAGCATCGCCATCTCGTACGCGACCAGCCCGATGTCCGCGTCGGCGTCACTCACCACCGCCAGGCAGGCTCCCTGCCCGGCGGCGGTGACGAAGAGGTACGCCGATTCCATCTCCACCACGGTCTGGCGGACCGGGCCGCCGTCCACGTGCCGGCTGGCGCCTCGGGCCAGGCTGGAGAAGCCGGCGGCGAGGGCACAGAGGTGCTCTGCGTCGGAGCGCTCCAACTCGGCCGAGCAGCCGAGCAGCAGACCGTCGGCGGAGAGCACCACCGCCTCCCGGGCGGCCGGGACCCGTTGCACCAGCTCGTCGAGCAACCAGTCGAGGCCGGCGCTCTGCTTCGTCGAATGCCGCACTAGGCGTCCCTCTCAGTCGCGGTTGGGGAGTTCGGCGGTCGTCGCCGGGTCGGTGGGGTCGGCCGTGGCCGCCGGGCCGGTGGGGTCGGTCGTGGCCGCCGGGCCGTTCGGCGCCGCCGGGGTGATCACGGTGGCGCGTCCGCGTGCGGTGCCGGCCTGGAGGGCGGCCATCACTCGGCGGACCTCCTCCGGGGACCGGGGCGAGGGGGTGTCGGTGACGGTCGACCGGGGCTGGGCGACGGGAGTGTGGCGTCGCACCCGGCGGGGCAGGCCGTCCAGCCCGTCGTCAGTCGTCGCGGCGGAGGATTCCGCTCCCGCGTCGCCAGTCCCGTTCGGCGCGGACGTGTCCGAGGTCGATCCCCCGGTGGCGGAGGCGGCCGGCGTCGCGACGGCGGACGAAGCGGGCGGGGACTTGGCGGCGGTCGGGGACGTGGACGGGCGGGTGCGTGCGCGGGGCACGCTTGCCCGGCGTACCGGGCGCGCCAGCCGTCGGCCCGCGTCGGCCGAGGCGGCACCCAGGGTGGCGGGGTCGGGGCCGGCCGGAGGCTCGGTGGTGACGAGGTCGGTGGGGATCAGCACCACCGCGGTCATTCCACCCTTGCCGGAGGGCCGCAACCGCACCCGTACGTGGTGCCGGGCCGCCAGCCGGGCCACCACGAACAGGCCGAGCCGCGCGCTCTGCGCCGGATCGAACTCGGGCGAGCTGGCCAGTCGGGTGTTGGCGGCTTCCAGCGCCGCGTCGGACATGCCCAGCCCCTGGTCGGTGATCTCCAGGGCGTACCCGTTGGCCACCTGCTCCCCGACGACGGTGACCCGGGTGTCCGGCGGGGAGAAGGCGGTGGCGTTCTCGACCAGCTCGGCGAGCAGGTGGATGACGTCGCCGACGGCCCGGCCCAGCACTCCGGCCGGCTGCACGGCGGTGATGTCCACCCGGTCGTACGCCTCGACCTCGGAGATCGCGCCGCGGATCAGGTCGACCATCGCGACGGGGTTTCGCCACCCACGGCCGGGCGCGGAGCCGGCGAGGATGACCAGGTCCTCGGCGTGCCGGCGGAGTCGGGTCGCCAGGTGGTCGACCTGGAACAGCTCGGCCAACTCGTCCGGGTCCTCCGCGCGCCGCTCCATCCGGTCGAGCAGGTGCAGCTGACGGTGCACCAGGCTCTGGCTCCGTCGGGCGATGTTGAGGAAGACCTCGTTGAGCCCGCGACGCAGGGTGACCTCGTCCACCGCGGCCTGGACGGCGGTGCGCTGCACCTCGGTGAAGGCGCGCCCTACCTCGCCGATCTCGTCGTTGCCGTATTCCAGGGGTGGCGCCTCCCGGGCGACGTCGACCTGCTCGCCTCGGCGCAGTCGGGTCACCACGTCCGGCAGCCGGTGCTCGGCCAGCTCCAGCGCAGCGGTACGGACGCCGCTGAGCCGTCGGACCAGGGTGCGGCCGACCCGCACCGCCACCAGCACCGAGATCACCACGGCGGCGAGTCCGAGCACCCCGGCGGCGGCCAGCCGGACCAGGATCCGGACCGCCATCGGCACTGAGCGGTCGGTGAGACCGTCGGCCTCGGCCAGCTCGAAGTCCCGTAGCTGCTGCTGTACGGCATCGTGGCTGGCCTGCCAGGACGCGGCGTCCACCGGCGGCCGGCCGGGCCGGTTGGCCGCGACCAAAGCGTCCTGCATGGCGCGCAGGCTGGTGAACGCCGGGCTCTCGGTCAGTCGCTGGTACGCGACGCGCCCGGCCTCGGGCAGGTCGGCCACGGCGTTCTCGGTGAGCCACCGCTGGTTGCCGATGGACTGCACGAGCTGGGCGTGTTCCCCGTCGGCGAAGCGGCCGACGGTCAGTACGCCGGCCAGCATGGCGTCGGTCTGGCCGAGCAGCTCCCGGGATCGGCCCAGCGCGGTGAGCGCCAGCGCCTGCCGGTTGATGTCCGGATCGGTCAGGGTGGCCATCGCGGAGAACGCCTGGAAGGCCGCGGTGACCATGCCGCTGTAGAGGCCGATCGCGCCGGGACGGTCCATCATCCGGTCGTCGATGAAGTCCCGGCCCGTCGGCAGCGCCGCCAGAGCGGTGACCAGCCGGTCGACACGGTCCTCCAGCAGGTCGTCGGCCGCGTCGCGCAGCGCCTCTCCGTCAACCCGGCGGCGCAGCTCGGCGACCGCGCGATCGGTGCGCTGACGCTGCTCGGCCAGGGCCGGCAGATCGGCGCTGCCGGCGAGCTGCACCACCGAGAGGCGGCGTTCCCGCTGCAACTCGGTGACCACCGCCTCGCCGGGACGGCCCAGGTCGTACAGCAGGGTGCGGGCCGAGAGTAGATTGAGGGCGGGCCCGAAGGTCAACGTGGTCGCGAAGATCCACAACGCCAGGAGCGCGCTCACCGGCGCAACGACCAGGGCGGTCAGCTTCGAGCGGATCGGCCAGTCGCGGGTTCTCATCAGACCTCGCCCGTACAGGGGTGGCAGGAGGGGTGCCGGCACCGCCGGGCAACGCGTCGGCCGGTTGCGTGCCCGGCGTCGACGTCGGGCACCAGCGCGGGCGCCTTGGGCAGGATACGTAATCAAGGGCCGTTGCACTACCGCCCGTCGCCTCGAGATCGACGCTCCGAGACGCGCCGCGCCGGAGGGTGTGGCCCTGCGGGCAGACGGCGAACGCCCCGCTGGCGGACCGGCGGGGCGTTCGTCGTGGTGGACGGGTCAGGCGTCGTCGGCTATGCCGAGGCCCTCGGCGACCCGTCGGCCGTAGGCGTCGTCGCACTGGCTGAAGTGCCAGACCATCTTCTCCTGGATCTGCTTGTCGCACTGACCCAGCAGGTTGATCATGTTCTTCACCAGGTCGTCGCGTTCCCACTGCGGCATGGTGCGGAAGCGCTCGCCGGCCTGGGCGTAGTTGTTCTGCCGCTCGATCGGCGCCCGCATGACCCGGCCCGAGACGAACGGTTGGTATTCCCGGTACGACTCGTCAGCCTGTTGCAGACCGGCCACCGAGGACGGCTCGAAGTTGATGTGGGGGTTGCCGCCCCGACTGTCCACCCCGTACGCCATCTGACCACCGTCCTGATTGGTGTTCACCTGGACGTCCTGGCGGGGGGCGTTGATCGGCAACTGGAGGTAGTTCGGGCCAACCCGGTAGCGCTGGGTGTCCGAGTAGGAGAAGGTGCGCCCGACCAGCATCTTGTCGTCGGAGAAGTCGAGGCCGTCGACCAGCACGCCGGTGCCGAACGCGATCTGCTCGTTCTCGTTGTGGAAGTTGCTGACGTTGCGGTTGAGGGTCAACAGGCCGACCGGGAGCAGCGGAAAGACGTCCTCAGGCCAGGTCTTGGTGTCGTCCAGCGGGTCGAAGTCCAGCTCCGGGTGCTCGTCGTCGCTCATGATCTGGACGTTCAGCTCCCACTGCGGGTACTCGCCGCGCTCGATCGCCTCGTAAAGGTCCCTGGAGGCGTGGCCCAGCTCGCGCGCCTGGATGGCGGCGGCCTGCTCCTCGGTCAGCGACTCGATGCCCTGCCGCGACTTCCAGTGGTACTTGACCAGGACGCCCTCGCCCGCGGCGTTGACCATGCGGTACGTGTTCACGCCGAAGCCGTCCTGCGTCCGGTAGTTGGCCGGGATGCCGCGCGGGCTGAACAGCCAGGTGAGCATGTGCATCGACTCGGGCGTGTTGGACATGAAGTCGAAGATCCGGTTCGGCTCCTGCCGGAAGGTCACCGGGTCCGGCTTCAGCGAGTGGATGACGTCGGGGAACTTGATCGCGTCCCGGATGAAGAAGACCGGCAGGTTGTTGCCGACGAGGTCCCAGTTGCCGTCCTCGGTGCGGAACTTCACGGCGAAGCCACGCGGGTCGCGGGTGGCCTCGGATGAGTCCCGGCCGCCGATGACGGTGGAGAAGCGGAGGCTGACCGGGGTCTTCGTGCCCCGGGTCTGGAACAGCTTGGCCCGGGTGTAGGTCGCGGCCGGCTCGTCGCCGATCGTCCCGTACGCCTCGAACTCGCCGTGCGCGACGAAACCGCGCGCGTGCACCACCCGCTCGGGGATCCGCTCCCGGTCGAAGTGGCTGATCTTCTCCAGGAAGTGGTAGTTCTCCAGCGTCGCGGGCCCTCGGGAGCCAACCGTCCGCTGCTGCTGGTTGTTGTGCACGGGGTGACCCTGCCGGGTGGTGAGGATCGGCTTGCTGGTCTGTGGGTGCATCACCCCACCCAACCGCCTTTTCTGGAATGAGTCAAGTTTCAGTGGGACGGTGAACTGCGTCTGTCGTCAGGAAAGTGTCCCGGATCGGGATTGGCGATCAGTGTGCGGAGGGAATACCAGGAGACGAAGGAGGAGCCCATGTCGCCCACTCAGGTAATCGTCATCGTGCTGGTCGTGCTGGTGATCGTCGCGGCGGCTGCCGTGGCCGTGCGGCAGCTCGGCCGCCGCCGCGCGCTGCGTAGCAAGTTCGGGCCGGAGTACGACCGGGTGGTGGCGGAGCAGGACAGCCGGTCCGCCGCGGAGCGCGAGCTGCGCGATCGGGAACGCCGGCACGCCGAGCTCTCGCTCACCCCGCTCAGCCCGGAGTCCCGGGCCCGCTACAGCGCCGCCTGGGAGGAACTCCAGGTCCGCTTCATCGACTCACCCGGCGAGACCGTCGGCGACGCCGACGAACTGGTCACCCGGCTCATCGAGGAGCAGGGCTACCCGACCGGCGACTTCTCCGACCAGATCGCCCACCTCTCCGTCGAGCACGCCCGCACGCTGAGCAACTACCGGGACGCGCACGACATCCACCTGCGCAACACCCGAGGCGAGGCCAGCACCGAGGAGCTCCGGCAGGCGGTCGTCCACTACCGGGCACTCTTCGCCGACCTGCTCGGCGAGGAACCGCTGGGCCAGCACACGCCCGACCAGCGCCACCACCCGGACCACGACGCCACGAGCCGCTGAGGAGGCCACCGATGCGCCAGGATGAGCAACAGGTGAGCAACGACCATCCGGAGGCCGTGCGGTCCGCGCCCGTGCCGGTACCCCCGGCCGGCGACCGGACCAGCCGCTCCGACGTCCCGGAGGACGCCCTCGACGAACGGGGCACCTTCGACGAGCAGACCACCGACCCGGACCGGACGAACGGCACCGAACGGGATGCGGCGTACAACCCGGTCGACGACGAGCGGGCCGACGACGCCGACCCTCGCCAGCGGCGGGACGACCGGTCCACCGACGAGGGCGGTTTCCACGAGCCGGGGCCGCTGCCGACGACGTTCGGCGCCACCACGGTGGCCGACGCGGTGGCCGCCTCCGCGCTGGCCAGCCCGCGCCCGCAGGACCAGCCGGACCCCCGGGCCGAGCGGACTGCCCAGCCGGGCGACGGCGCCGAGGACGGTGAGCGTGAGGGCCTGCGCGCCGACCCCACCGCCGAGCTGCACCGCCGCGACACTGATGTCGACGACGACGCGGATCTCGACGACCGCGCCGACGCGGACACCTCCTCGCGGACCGTCGTAGCGCCGGGGAGCACGGACGGCGCCCCCGAGCGGCGCGACGACCTGACCGGCGACCCGGACGTCGGTACGGCCGGCTACGGCAGCGCCACGCCGGAGATGGTCGACCCGGACGCGGACGGCGTACCGGTCACCACCGACGGCACCAGCACCTCGCTGGAGTCCGCCGGGACGTCGCGGCCCGCCGGGTCGACCGTCGCGGCCGAGCCGGCCACGCTCCTGGACACGGACACCGCGCAGGGCTTCCGGGACCGCTGGCGGGACGTGCAGCTGCGCTTCGTCGACGATCCGCACGCGGCGGCCGGCGAGGCCCAGTCGCTGGTGGAGGAGGCCATCCAGGCCCTCTCCTCGGCACTGGCCGCACAGAAGAACACGCTGGGCGGGTGGCAGGACGCGGGCTCGGCTGACACCGAGCAACTACGGATGGCGGTACGCAACTACCGGGACTTCCTGGACCGCGTACTGGGTCGCTGAGTCTCACGACCGACAAGGGGCGCTCCGGCCGATGGCCGGGGTGCCCCTTGTCGTCGACAGCCTGCGGGACCGCCCGAACGGAGCCGAACACGCCTCATCCCTCCAGGGGGATTGAAACCGCCCGTCGGGGGTAATACGGCGCGCGCGTACAGCCAGCGCAGACGTCGGCACGAGGGGTGACGGGATGGACGGCGACGGTCTTCGGCTCAACATGAACGGCCTGGACTACCTGATTCTGGCGCTGTACTTCGTCACCGTCCTCGGGGTCGGCTTCGCCGCTCGCCGGGCGATCCGGACCAGCGTCGACTTCTTCCTCTCCGGCCGCTCCCTGCCGGCCTGGGTGACCGGTCTCGCCTTCGTCTCGGCGAACCTGGGCGCGTTGGAAATCATCGGAATGGCCGCGAACGGGGCCCAGTACGGTGTGATGACGGTCCACTACTACTGGATCGGCGCGGTCCCGGCCATGGTCTTCCTGGGCATCGTGATGATGCCCTTCTACTACGGCTCCAAGGTCCGCAGCGTCCCGGAGTACCTGCGGTTGCGGTTCAACCGCCCCACCCACCTGCTCAACGCGCTCAGCTTCGCCGTCGCCCAGGTGCTGATCGCCGGTGTCAACCTCTACGCCCTGGCCCTCGTCATGCAGGCGCTGCTCGGCTGGCCGCTCTGGACGGCGATCGTGGTCGGCGCGGCGATCGTGCTGGCGTACATCACCATCGGCGGCCTGTCCGGGGCGATCTACAACGAGGTGCTCCAGTTCTTCGTCATCCTGGCCGGTCTCATCCCGGTCACCGTGATCGGCCTGGTCAAGGTCGGCGGGTGGAACGGTCTGATGGACGCGGTCGGCGACACCAAACTCGGCGAGGCCGGCCTGCACGCGTGGCAGGACACCGGCAGCACCGCCAACCCGCTCGGCGCGCACTGGCTCGGCATCGTCTTCGGCCTGGGCTTCGTCCTGTCGTTCGGCTACTGGACGACGAACTTCGCCGAGGTGCAGCGGGCCCTCTCGGCCAAGAACATGAGCGCCGCCCGGCGCACGCCGATCATCGCCGCGTACCCGAAGCTGTTCATCCCCCTGGTCACGATCATTCCCGGCCTGGTGGCCCTGGTGACGGTGAAGGGGCTGGGCGCGGAGAGCGGCGACCTCCAGTACAACAACGCCATCCCGCTGCTGATGCGCGACCTGCTCCCCAACGGCGTGCTCGGGGTGGCGGTCACCGGCCTGCTCGCCTCGTTCATGGCCGGCATGGCGGCCAACGTGAGCGGCTTCAACACCGTCTTCACCTACGACATCTGGCAGGCATACCTCCGGCCCGGCCGGTCGGACGACTACTACCTGCGGATCGGCCGGTGGGCGACGGTCGCCGCTGTGGTGATCGGGATCGGCACCGCGTTCATCGCGGCCGGTTTCAGCAACATCATGAACTACATCCAGGCGCTCTTCTCCGTCTTCAACGCGCCGCTGTTCGCCACCTTCATCATCGGCATGTTCTGGAAGCGGATGACCGCGCTGGCCGGCTTCTGGTCGTTGTTGCTGGGCACCCTGGTGTCGCTGAGCCTCTACCTGCTCTACAAGGGCGGAGTGATCGACTTCAACTCCGACCTGGAGGAGAGCTTCTGGGGCGCCGGCCTCGCCTTCGTCACGGCGGTGGTGGTCGCCGCGATCATCACCCCGCTCACCGCGCCCAAACGGGACGAGGAGCTGCGCGGGCTGGTCTACGGGATGGGCGGCATCGACCTGAAGGGCGACGTGCTCGCCGGGGACGCCGTCTGGTACCGCTCCCCGGTGCTGCTCGGTCTGATCGCGGTCGCGCTGGCCGCCCTCTTCTACATCCCGGTCTTCTAAGGAAAGGGGTCGGCAGATGAGCAACGACGGCCAGCCGGCACAGGACCCGCTGATCGACGAGGCGCAGGCGGAGCAACGGCGGTCCGCCGCAGCCCGGCTGTTCGACATCCGCCGGGTGATCGGTGGCCTCTTCGTGGCGTACGGGATCATCGTGACGCTGATCGGCATCTTCGACAGCCGGGCCGAGATCGACAAGGCCGAGGGTGTACGGATCAACCTGTGGGCCGGGCTGTCGATGCTCGTCTTCGGCCTGCTCATGCTGCTCTGGCAGTGGCTGCGCCCGGCGGACCCGCCGGCCCCGAACGAGCAGCAGCCGGGCACCTGACCGCCGGGCTCCCGGCCCCGACCGCACGCCCTCCGCACGGCCTGGCACCTGACCGCCGGGCCGTGCGGCATGAGCGCGGCACGAAGGGGTACGCGAGGGGATCCAGGCACCGTGTCGGACCCAGGAGGCAGCACCATGACCGATCGCGATCGCCAACCGCCGTTGGAGGACAGCCCGGAGGTGGCCTCGGCGGTGGATGATGACATCACCGTCTCGCAGCTTCGGACCGGAGGTGGGCCCGACCGGGACACTCCCGGCTTCGCCGAGCCCCGCAGCCGACCGGACGACCTCGCACCGGACACCGACGAGCTGATCGGTGACCCGTACGCTGCCGGCACCGGGGCGACCGGGACGGGCACCGGCGCTGGCGGGGACAACATCCGCACCGGGGGCGAACAGCCCTGGGAGCCGGAGGATCTGGTGATGGCCCGCGGGCAGGACCTCACGCCGGAAAACCTGGAGAAGGCCCGCCGTGACCTGGCCGAGCAGGGCCGGGCGGCAATCGAGCGCACCGTGCCCTGATTTGGCATGAGGGGGGTCCCCGACCCGACCAGAACGGTCGGGCCGGGGACCCGGGGGGAACCTGCCGCCGGCAGTGCCTCACCAACTGCTGGCGGCCGGTGGGTGCGGAAGCGATCCGGTCAGAGCGCCGGGTACGCGTTGCGCATGAGCTCCTGGAACTGGGCGGAGAACCACGCACCGGAGATCGGCGCGTCCGGCAGAGCACCCGACGGGTTGTTGCCGTTGCGGGCGTTGCCGCCGTACGTCGGGTCGCACATCCGGTCGAAGCCCTTGCCCTCGTTGTTCGGGATCTCCTTGCTGGAGCCGTCCGACTCACCCGGCGGCTTCACCCAGACGTAGGCGTCGATACCCGTCTCCGGGTTGGCCCGCGGCCGCTCGCCGATGCCGGCGCCGGACTGGTTGCACCAGTTGCCGAGGTGGGCCCGGCGGTCGATGCGGCCTCCGTTGACGTACGTGTCGACGGTCGTCGTGGCGCCCGGCCCGGTGGGCCGCGCGGAACCGCCCCAACCGTTGCGGGACGTGTCGATCAGCATGCCGATGTTGGAGTTGAAGCCGACCGAGACCAGCTTGTCGCGGAACGCCTGGGCGAAGGACAGCTCGTCGACGTAGAAGTTCCAGTCGACCCACTTGGACTGCCGCACCGTCTGACCGTTGACGTTGTCGGTGACCTTGAAGTACGGCTCACGCAGCGCCGAGTAGTTCGCGGTGTTGGTGATGAACCCGTGCACGTTGTTGACCGTGCTGCCGGAGGCGACCGCGGCGGTCTTCAGGATGTCGGCGGTCGGGCCGAAGTTGGAGTCCCAGCCCAGCCAGCCGTGGTGACCGGCGTCGATGTAGTTGTAGACGTTGCCGAGCGAGCCCAGCTTGGCGAGGGCGTAGCCGACACCGTTGACGTACGCGCCGTTGGCCTTGACCGTGTCGCACATGGCCGTGCCGCCGGGCTGACCGGACGTGTTGGTGACCAGGTTCGGCAGCGAGTCGATCTCGATGATGTTGATGATCCGCAGGCTGCTGTACTTCGACTCACCCTGGATCGCGGCGATCGGGTCGATGTACTGGGCCTTGTACTTGGGCAGCTCGTCCGGGCCCAGCTCACCGTTGGAGGCGAGCGCGGAGCAGTCCCGGCCAGGCAGGTTGTAGATCACGAACTGGATGTAGCCGGCACCCTGACGCAGCGCCTCGTCCAGGTGCTCACGCACTCCGAAGGCGCCGTTGGAGCTGCTGTCCGGAGTGCCGTTGATCGCGGCGATCCGGTCCAGCCAGACGGCGGTGGGGTTGTTGGAGATCCGGCTTCCGCCGGTCTCGGCGTCCGCCTTGGCCTTCCACTCCGGGTTCACGTAGCCGCGCACGCCGACGTACGGGTTGTCCACCTTCGTGCCCGGGGGCGGGGTGGTGGGCGGAGGCGTGGTGGGCGGCGGGGTGGTGGGCGGCGGCGTGGTCGGCGGGGGCGTGGTCGGCGGCGTGGTGCCACCGTTGCAGACCACGCCGTTCAGGGTGAACGAGGTCGGCTTCGGGTTGCTGCCGCTCCACGCGCCGTTGAAGCCGATGCTGGTCGACGCGCCAGTGGCTAGGGTGCCGTTGTAGGACAGGCTCCGGGCGGTGACCTGGCTGCCGGACTGGGTGAACTCGGCCGACCAGCCCTGCTGCACGCGCTGGCCGGAGTTGGGGAAGGTCCAGCCCAGCGTCCAGCCGTTGAGCGGGTCACCGACGTTCTTGATGGTGACGCTGGCGGTGAAGCCGCCGGGCCACTCGTTGCTCGTGTAGGCGATGTCGCACTGAGTCGCGGCCTGCGCCGCGGTGACCGGAATCGTCACCAACCCGCCGGCGACCAGGACACCCGCGCCGGCGAGCGCCATGGTCCGGCGTGGGCCGGACAGCCTTCTCCACACATTCATGCCACTGATCTCCTTGGGCGAGACCGGGCCCGCGTACGGCCCGGGAGACGGCCCGGTGGGCGTCCTGCACGGACGGCCTCCGGCGCCAACGGGAATCTTTGGGGGGCGCCCGACCCGGACGGGCGATGGTGGTGGTGGTGGTGCGCGGCCGATGCGTCGGCCGGTGGATCGGCGGCGGGACGCCGCCCGGCGAACCGGTGCCCTCGACTCCCAGCCTGCGCGGTGTGGCTCACCTCACCGCGTTGGACGATTCTCGCATGGGAGCGCTTCCATGGCAATGGCTCGATGCCTTGCGCGCGCCTACCGTCCCTCGATCCGTTTCGGACGATACCCCTGAGTGTGCTCGGGCAGCACGTTGCGGACCGGACCCGCCGCGACCGGGATGAGCCGAGCGGGTCGGGCACGGGGAGGCCGGAACGCCGTGGGCCGCTCGAAAGGGCGTCGCGCGCCTGAGACGACACTCAGTGCGGCGAAAGCCGCGTAGCACCCCTTCATCTCTTACTTGGATCAAAGGTCAAAACGCGAATCTTTCACTTCATAAGTCATGAAACCGTCTAACGTCGGTCTTAGCTCGGTTGTCGCCGGGCACAGGACAACAGGGATGGAGTGACGCAGGTCATGGCTAAGAAGATGCTCGGGAAGGTCGTTGCGGGCGCCGCGCTCGGCGGTGCATCGCTCCTGGTGTTCGCGCCGGGGATCGCGTTCGCCGACGGCCACGACGACGCCAAGGACCGCGACGGCAAGGTCTACGCCAAGCCGCACGTCGTCAAGGCTGGCGAAGAGGTCAAGCTCCTCGAGATCTGCCCGGATCGGCAGGAGCACGCGTACGTGTGGTCCAAGGTCACCGGCAAGGTCAAGCTCAAGCCGGCCCACGAAGACCGGGGCGAGGACCGCGAGTGGCGCGAGGATGAGAACTCCTCGGACCACGACAAGGGCAAGGACGAGCACGGCAAGGACGACAAGGGCAAGGACCACGAGGGCAAGGACGAAAACGGCAAGGACGAGCACGGCAAGGACGACAAGGGCAAGGACGAGCACGGCAAGGACGACAAGGGCAAGGACGAGCACGGCAAGGGCGAAGAGGGCAAGGGCGAAGACGGCAAGGACAAGCCGCAGCCGCCCACCGACGGCGCCCAGCCCGGCGGCCAGGGTGGCGGCGCTGCCGCCGACGCCTACGGCGACGAGGGCAGCAAGGACTGGAAGGGCGAGGAGCACGGCCAGGACGCGGACGACAGCCGCGACAAGAAGGACTGGGACTCCAAGGACGAAGGCAAGAAGGACTGGGAGTCCAAGGACGAGCACGGCTCGGGCGAGTACGGCTCGGACAAGGGCTGGGAGTCCAAGGACGAGCACGGCTCCGACGAGTACGGCTCGGACAAGGGCTGGGAGTCCAAGGACGAGCACGGCTCCGACGAGTACGGCTCGGACAAGGGCTGGGAGTCCAAGGACGAGCACGGCTCCGACGAGTACGGCTCGGACAAGGGCTGGGAGTCCAAGGACGAGCACGGCGGTTACGGCTCGGAAGAGGGCCGTTCCGACGAGCGCGACTGGGAGAAGGAGCGCGAGTTCGTCTACTACGGCGAGGCCAAGGTCGACAAGGACGCGAAGCCGGGCCGCTACGAGCTCAAGGGCTCGTGCGGCGAGGGTGAGCTCGTCGTGCTGCCGCACGGCGGTGTCGACGGTGGTGACGGTGGCGCCAGCACCGGCACCGACCGTGGCCTGGCCACCGGCGGGGCGGGCCTGCTCGGCGCTGCCGCGCTGGGCGGGATCGTGCTGATGCGTCGCCGACGGACCGATGGTTCGCTCGTCTGACGTGACGACGACACGGGCCGGCGGCCGTCACGGGAGACCGTGGCGTGCCGCCGGCGCGGCCGTCGTCGTCACCATGGCCATGATTGGCGCCGGGATGATCGGCGCCAGTCTGAAGGACACACCCGCTCCCCGACCGCCGCAGCCGTTGGCCCAGGCCGGTCCCGAGGTCACCGGGTCGGCGACCACCGCCGACGACGCCCCGCCGGTCGACGGGCAGCCGGTCGGAGACGCGCCGGCGGGACTGGCCCGTTCGGCGCCGACCAGCATCGAGATCCCCCGGATCGGTGTCGACGCGACGATCATGTCGTTGGGCACCAACCCGGACGGCACCGTCCAGGTTCCTCCGCTCGACCAGGCCGACAAGGCCGGCTGGTACGAGCCGGGTGCGAGTCCCGGCGAGACGGGCAACGCGGTCATCGTTGGGCATGTGGACTCGGCGGTGCTCGGCCCGGCCGTCTTCTTCGACCTCGGCGCCCTCACCCCCGGTGACACCGTCACCGTGCGCCGGGCCGACGGAGTGCCGGCCACCTTCACCGTCGACTCGGTGAAGTCGTACCCGAAGACAGCCTTCCCCACCGAGTTGGTGTACGGGCCCAGCGACCGGCCCGGCCTGCGGGTGGTCACCTGCGGCGGTCAGTTCGACACGGCCGCCAAGAGCTACCCGGACAACATCGTCGTCTTCGCCAGCCTGATGGCCTGACCGGAGACGAAACGAAACGCGGTCCGGCCGGTCGGGGTAACCCGATCGGCCGGACCGCGTCCGGTGTGCCTGACTCAGGCGGCCGCGGAGGTCCGCACCAGGGTGCGGATCTGGCGCAGCAGCACCGAGAGGGCGGCGAGGTCCGCCCGCGACTCGTCGAACTCCCCCATCGCCCGTCGAGCGCGGTGGATCGAGGTGGCGTTCGACTGCTCCCACTGCTGCACCCGCTCGTGCGGCGGCAGGTCGCCCGGGGTGGAGTCGAGCACCTCCGCGGTGAGCGCGGCCAGGGCGGCGTACAGGTCGTAGCGCAGCGCCATCCGGGCCAGCGTCTGCCAGCGGTCCTCCCGCGGCAGCAGGGAGATCTTCGACAGCAGCGAGTCCACCCGGAACAGGTCGGACAGCACGAAGTAGACCGAGGCCACCTCGCCGACGTCCCGTCCGCTGACGTTCGCGGTCTCCACCACGTCCATCAGACCGAAGCTGTACATCAGTCGGGTCGCCCGCTCCGCCAGCTCGCGGGGCAGCCCACGCTCGGTCATCGAGTCCATGTGCGCGGCGATGGCCTGCCGCTCGTTGCCGTAGAACAGGTCTTCCAGACCAGGGAGCAGTCGGGTCACCCCGTCCCGCAGCCGGGCGATCTCGGCCGGCACGTCGATCGGCGAGCGCCGGTTGGAGACCAGCCACCGCACCGCCCGGTCGAGCAGCCGGCGGGTGTCCAGGTAGACGCTGGTCTGCAACTCCGGTGCGACCTTGTTGTCCAGCGCCTCCACCGCGTCCCACAGGTCCCGCAGGCCGAACACCTCGCTGACCACCACGTACGCCCGGATCACGTCCGCCGCGCTGGCCGCGGTCTCCTCGACCACCCGGAAGATGAACGAGATGCCACCCCGGTTGATCGCCTCGTTGACGAGCACTGTGGTGACGATGTCCCGGCGCAGCCGGTGCCGGCCCATCCGCTCGGCGAACCGTTCGCGCATCGGCGTCGGGAAGTAGTTGACCAGGACCTCGGTCGTCCACTCCTCGTCGGCCAGCCCTTCGGTGAGGATCTCCCGCTCCAGGACGATCTTCACGTACGCGAGCAGCACCGCGAACTCCGGCGCGGTCAGGCCCGATTCGCTGCGGACCGCCAGCTCCTCGTCCGGAGGCAGCGCCTCCAGCGTCCGGTCCAACCCGCCCGACCGCTCCAGCTCGTTGATCATCCGGCGGTGCACCGGCAGCAGCGAGGCGGCCTGGGCCTGGGCGTTGTTGATCGCCCGCGCCTGGTCGTAGTTGTCCCGCAGCACCAGCTCGGCGACCTCGTCGGTCATCCCGGCCAGCAGCTCGTCCCGCTCGGCCGTGGTCAACTCGCCGTCGGCCACCGCGGTGTTCAGCAGGATCTTGATGTTCACCTCGTGGTCGGAGGTGTCCACCCCGGCCGCGTTGTCGATGAAGTCCGTGTAGATCCGGCCACCGGTCAACGCGTACTCGATCCGGCCGAGCTGGGTCCAGCCCAAGTTACCGCCCTCGCCCGCCACCCGGCAGCGCAGGCTGCGCCCGTCCACCCGGATCGCGTCGTTGGACTTGTCGCCCACCTCGGCGTTGGTCTGGGTGGACGCCTTCACGTAGGTGCCGATGCCGCCGTTCCAGAAGAGATCCACCGGGGCGGTCACGATCGCCTTCATCAACTCCTGCGGCGACAGCTGCGTCACGTCGTCGTCCAGGCCGATCGCCGCCCGGACCTGCGGCGTGATCGGGATGGACTTCGCGGTACGCGGGAAGATGCCGCCGCCGGCCGAGATCAGCTCCGGGTTGTAGTCCTCCCACGACGAGCGGGGCAGATCGAACAGCCGCCGCCGCTCCGCGTACGAGGTGGCCGCGTCCGGGTCCGGGTCGAGGAAGATGTGCCGGTGGTCGAAGGCGGCCACCAGCCGGATGTGCTCGGAGAGCAACATCCCGTTGCCGAACACGTCGCCGGACATGTCGCCGACGCCGACCACCGTGAAGTCCTGGGTCTGGGTGTCCAGGCCCAGCTCCCGGAAGTGCCGCTTGACCGACTCCCAGGCGCCCCGGGCGGTGATGCCCATCTTCTTGTGGTCGTAGCCCGCCGAACCGCCGGAGGCGAACGCGTCGCCCATCCAGAAGTTGTGGGTCTTGGAGATCTCGTTGGCGATGTCGGAGAACGTCGCCGTGCCCTTGTCGGCGGCCACCACCAGGTACGGGTCGTCGCCGTCGTGCCGGACCACGTCCTCGGGAGGCACGATCTGCCCGCTGACGATGTTGTCGGTGACGTCCAGCATCGCGCCGACGAACTCCTGGTAGCAGGCGACCGCCTCGTCCCGGTCACCCGGCTTCTGCTTCAGCACGAAGCCGCCCTTGGCGCCCACCGGCACGATCACGGTGTTCTTCACCATCTGCGCCTTGACCAGGCCGAGCACCTCGGTCCGGAAGTCCTCCCGACGGTCGGACCAGCGCAAACCGCCCCGGGCCACCGGCCCGAACCGCAGGTGCACACCCTCGAAGCGGGGCGAGTACACGAAGATCTCGAACTTCGGTCGCGGCGCCGGCAGGTCCGGGATGGCCTGCGGGTCGAGCTTGAACGCCACGTACGCCTTCGGCCGCCCGTCGGCGCGCTTCTGGTAGAAGCTGGTCCGCAGGGTCGCCTCGATCAGCGTCAGGTACGAGCGCAGGATCCGATCCTGGTCGAGGCTGGCCACGTCGTCCAGCGCCTCCCGGATCATCTCCACCAGCTCACCGCTGCGCTGCTGCCGCTGATCGGTCGTCTGCTCGCCCGGCGCGAACCGGGTCTCGAACAGCTCCACCAGCAACGCGGCGATCCTCGGGTACGCGATGAAGGTCTGCTCCATGTAGTCCTGCGAGAAGACCGTGCCGGCCTGCCGCAGGTACTTCGCGTACGCCCGCAGCACCACGACCTGCCGCCAGGTCAGCCCGCCACGCAGCACCAGCTCGTTGAACCGGTCCACCTCGGCCTCGCCGCGCCATGCCGCCGCGAAGGCGTTCTCCACGTGTGGGCGCACCTCGGACAGCTCGTGGTGCCCCTCGGGCAGCATGAGGCCGAAGTCGTACAGGTAGACCCGGCCGTCGATGCGGTCCACCTCGTACGGGTGCTCGTCGACCACCCGCACACCGAGCGAGTGCAGCACCGGCAGCACGGCGGAGAGCATCATCGGTTCGCCGTACCGGTAGACCTTGAACCGGACGTCCATGGCCTCGGCGAGGTCCGCACCGGGCACCCGGGTACCCGGCCGGGGCGCGAGCTGCTTGCGGAACAGGTGCATCTCCAGCTGGCCGGGCTCCTCCAGCAGCTCCAGCTTCGCCAGGTCCTTCATCGCCTCGTACGGCGTGTGCCCGTCCTTGTAGCCCTCCGGGAACGCGTCGGCGTACCGGGTGAACAGGTGCTTGGCCTGCTCGTCGCCGAGCTTGCGCTCCAGCACCAGCCGGTAGTCGTCGTCCCACAGCCGGGTCGCGTCGGCCAGCTCCTCGGCCAGCAGATCGGCGTCGATGTCACCGGGCGGCCGGGTCGGGTCGGTGCGGACGATGAAGTGCACCCGGGCCAGCATCGACTCGGTGACCCGGGTGGTGTAGTCCACCCCGACACCGTTCAGCTCGCGCAGCAGGATGTCCTGCATGCGAAGGCGGTTCTGCGTGGTGAACCGGTCCCGGGGCAGGTAGATCAGGCAGGAGATGAACCGCCCGTACGCGTCCCGGCGCAGGAAGACCCGCAACTGCCGACGCCCGGCCATCCGCAGCACACCGACCACCGCGTGGTACAGGTCGTCGGTCTTGATCTGGAACAGCTCGTCGCGCGGGTACGTCTCCAGGATCTGAATCAGATCCTTGCCGGAGTGGCTGCGCTGGCTCAGGCCGGAGCGGTCCAGCACCTCGGCGACCTTGCGGCGTACGACCGGCAGCTCGCGGACGCTGGTCCGGTACGCGGCCGTGGAGAACAGACCCAGGAAACGGCGCTCGCCGATCACCTCGCCGTCCGAGTTGAAGATCTTGAAGCCGATGTAGTCGAGGTAGGCCGAGCGGTGCACGGTGGCCCGCGAGTTGGCCTTGGTGATGATGAGCAGGCGCTTCTCCAGCACCTTCTCGTGCGCCTCCGGCGTCATCGACGACAACGACCGCGCGTCCGGCGAGTCCGAGCGCAGGATGCCCAGCCCGGTGCCGAGCACCGCCTCCAACGCCTTGCCGTCGACCGGGTCGGTGGTGTCACCCCCGGGGGCGTCCACCAGTCGGTACTCGCGGTAACCGAGGAAGGTGAAGTGGTCGTGGGCGAGCCACCGCAGCAGCTCCACCGAGTCCGTGATGTCCTTTTCCGGCACCGGTGGGCGATTGTCCGAGGTGCGGGCCGAGGCCAGCTCGTCGGCGAGCGCGAGGGCCCGCTGACGCATCTTCGGCCAGTCCTCGACCGCCTCCCGCACATCGGTGAGCACCCGCTGCAACTCGCGGCGCAGCCGGTCCCGCTCGGCCGCGTCCCGGACCGGGTCGATCTCGATCCGCATCCAGCTCTCGATGATGTCGCCGGAGATCGCGTCATCCGGCTCCACGTCCGCGGAGACCTCGGTGAGCCGCCCCAGCGGCTCCCGTCGGACCACCACGAGCGGGTGCACCAGCAGGTGCACGTCGAGGTGGTACGAGTTGAGCAACGCGGTGACCGAGTCGACCAGGAACGGCATGTCGTCCGTGACGATCTCGACGACGGTGTGGTGCTGGTCCGCGTGCGGTTCGTGGATTCGCAGCTTCAACTCGCCGGGAACCCGCTGCTGGGCGAGGTCCCGGTGTGCCCGGGCCGCGTCGAGCATCTCCTCTGCCGTGAAGCCGACCAGTTCCTCGTCCGGGGCGAACCGCCAGAAACGGCCGACAAGTGTCGCCGCGTCGTGGTCGTCCCCGGCGAGCGCGACAGCCTGGGCCACCAGGCGCTCCGCGTTGGGAACTGGTTCGTCGAGCTCGGCGTCCTCCACGTCGTCGGCCAACGCCTCGGTCGGCAGGCCCAGATCGTAGATGGTGTCGATGCTCGACCCGGTCAGCCCGGTGACTCCCGTGTCGAGCCGGCCGTAGCCGTCCCCGTCGGTCGCCGAATCGAAGCTGTCGTCGTCCCGGCCGGAGTCATCCTGCCGGAGGTCGGGTTCCGGTTTGATCGCCGGACGCCGGTCCATCGGTGCCACTCCCCTCGACCCACCGCGTTGTGGGTCACTCTGCCGCCCAGCCTAGGCCCTGCCGTTCTTCGCCTTCGTCGGCGGACCACTGGCCAGACGTCCGGATCGGGACTTTGTCCTTTCACCCGTTGCGGGTCCGAGGTTGGCCGGCTGCGGGATACCCCGCCACGCGATGTTCATCACACGGGCGCGGCCCGTCTTTACCCGCGCTCGCGCGGTCGGGGGACGTTGGGGACGGCGTCGGCGTACTACCGTGCGAGGGCAGTCTGAGATCGGAAGGACCAGCTCCATGCCCTTGTCGTACCCCCGGCCCCACCGGCCGAACCACGCCCGCCGCCTGACCGCCGCCCTCACCACGGCGCTGCTCACGGCCGGCGTTCTCGCCGGCTGCTCGGGTGACGACGGGCCGCAGAGCAGCGTCGACGCCTTCCTCAGCGGTTGGCGCAGCGGTGATCTCCAGGCGGTCGGTCTGATCGACCCGACCGGCAACAAGCTGCCGTCGACCGAGGTGACTCGCGAGATCAAGGAGCTCTCCGGTGAGCTGGCGGCCACCCCGCCCACGCTGAAGCGGCGCGGCGAGCCCAAGGTCACGAAGGACATCGCGACCGCGACGGTCCAGGTGGAGTGGAACCTGCCCGGTCAGGCCCGCTGGGCGTACGACCGGGAGTTACGCCTCGCCCACGGCGATGACGACCAGTGGCAGGTGATCTGGGAGCCACGGGTGGTGCACGAGCAGCTCACCAAGGGTGACCGGTTGGCGCTGCGCCGCGACGCCGGTGCCCGGGCCGCGGTGTTGGACGCCGCCGGGCAACCGCTCGTGACCCCGCGCCCGGTGGTCCGGGTGGGCGTGCAGCCCGACGGGGTCACCGACATCAAGAAGCTGGTCAAGGACCTCGACGGGGCGTTCAAGGCGATCCGTCCGGCGCTGGTGCCCGCCGTCGACCTGGCCGACCTGCCCGAGCGGGTCGCCGAGGCCGAGCCGGGTGCCTTCGTCGAGGTGGTGTCGCTGCGCGAGGAGGCGTACCTCCAGATCAAGCCCCGGATCTACGACCTGGACGGCACCAAGTTCATCTCCGCCAAGGTCGACCTGGCGCCGACCCGGGAGTTCGCCCGGGCGGTGCTCGGCACTGTCGACCCGGCGCAGGCGGACGACCTCACCGCACACCCGGACCGGTACGTCGCCGGTGACCTGGTCGGGCACGGCGGGTTGCAGGGCCGCTACGACGAACGGCTGCGCGGCGCGCCCGGGCTGACCGTGGTGGTCGAGCGGCCGGCCGAGGGCGGCAAACTGGAGTCCACCGGCACGGAGCTGTTCCGTCGGGAGCCGCAGCCGGGCCAGACGCTGAAGACCACGCTGGACGTCGCCGCCCAGAACGCGGCCGACGGGGCGCTGCGCGCCGAGTCCCGCCGCTCCGCCCTGGTGGCACTCCGGATCAGCGATGGCGCGGTGCTTGCCGCGGCGAACGGCCCCGGGCCGGCCGGGGAAAACCTGGCCTTCACCGCCCAGGTGCCGCCGGGCTCCACGTTCAAGGTGGTCAGCACGCTGGGCCTGCTGGACCGGGGCGCTGTCACTCTGGACGGGCCAGTGGCCTGCCCGAAGACCTTCACCGTCGACGGTCGGTCCTTCAAGAACTCCGACAACTTCGAGCTGGGCTCGGTGCCGTTCCGCACCGACTTCGCCAAGTCCTGCAACACCGCGTTCGCCTCGCTGGCCCCGAAGCTCGGCGGTGACGGGCTGGCCGCTGCCGGCCGCGCGTTGGGCCTGGAGGGTCAATGGGACCTCGGCACCGACGCCTTCACCGGCAAGGTGTCGACGGGCGGCAGCCTGGCTGAGCAGGCCGCGGCTTCGTTCGGGCAGGGCACCACCCTGGTCAGCCCGCTGGCCATGGCCGGCGCCACCGCCGCCGTCGCCCGAGGCCGGTTCGAGCAGCCGAAGCTGCTGCTCGACCCGGCGCCGGCCAAGCCAGCCGCGGCGGGTGAGCAGCTCAAGCCGGAATCGGTCGCGGCGCTGCGTTCGATGATGCGCGAGGTGGTCACCAGCGGCACCGGCAGCGCGCTCAAGGATGTGCCGGGCGAGGTGTACGGCAAGACCGGCACCGCCGAGTACGACGACAACCCGGCCCACACCCATGCCTGGTTCGTGGGTTGGCGGGGCGACGTGGCGTTCGCCGTGTTCGTGGAGAAGGGCGGGGCCAGCACTGCCTCGGCCGTCCCGATCGCCGAGCGCTTCCTCCGCGCCCTCCCACCGTCCTGACACCCGCGCGACAAGCGCACCCCGCGGCGAGCGGCCCGCCGCACCGCGCAGGCGTTGATCGACTCGGTTTCACGTAAAATGCGGTGTCGGAGCCACCTGGATACCCGGACTTCCGTGAAACCGAGTCGATCACGGCCCGGTGGGCCGCCAGACGGGTCAGACCGTGTCGGCTTTGTGGTGGTCCGAGGGGTCCTGGGCCGGTGAGGAAGGTCGCCGCAGCAGGCCTGGGCCGGCCGACGCGGGCGGGCCGACCGGCTCCGGCTCGACCGGCTCCCGCTCAACCAGCGCCCGCTCGACCAGCTCCGGCTCGAGCATGGCGGCGATGTCCGCTGCGACGCCCGACTGCTCGGAGCGGGCCTGACCGTTGGTGACGGCTGGTTCCGTCTCGGCCGCGGTGTCGTGCGGCGTTGCGCCCATGAGGAAACGGCCGTCGGAAGAACCAACGCCGGCAGACCCGAGGCCCTCGGGTGCGTCGCTGACAGACCCGGTATCGGAGGATCCGGCCTCCGCGAGCGACCTGGCGTCCACGGACGGGTCCCACGGGGGAACGTCGGCGGACGACTCCTCGCCGTCCATCGCGCTCGGCATCGCATCGAGCCGTTCGGCAGCAACGAGCTCATCGAACCGCTCGCCCCGCTCCCGCCCGTCAGGCCGCGCACCACGAACGAGCCCATCGAGCTGCTCGGCACGATCCAGCCCGTCGAGCCGCTGGGAACGGTCGGGTCGTTCGGTGGCGGCCGGGGTCCGGCCGTTGCCGCGCCGGGGGCCGGGGGTCGGCCGGGCCGAGAGCAGTCGGGGCGGCACCGCTTCCGGTGCGCTGACCGGGGCCAGGCCGGCGACCACGGTGTTGACGATCTCGGCAGCGTACGAGCCGTCCGGGTCGTAGTCGGGGTCGAAGACGGTCAGCTCCACGCCGAGGCAGTGCGGGGTGTCGACCAGGCCGGCGAGCAGGATCTCCAGCTCGGCGAAGGCGATGCCACCCGGGTCGGGAGCGTCCACGGCAGGCATCACCGCGGGGTCGAGCACGTCCACGTCGATGTGCACCCAGTAGCCCGCGCAGTCGGCGAGCTGCTCGTGCGCCCACTGGGCCGTACGGGCGGCACCTTCGGCGCGCAGTGCGGGGACCGGCCGGGTGGTGATGCCGGCGGCCTGGAGGTCGAGCCGGTATTCGTCCTGCGCGCGGATGCCGAGGACCACCACGTCGATGTCGCGGAAGTAGGGCCGGCGGCCCTCCAGGGCGGCCAGGTCGGCCTGCCCACGGCCGGTGACGAGGGCAAGGTCCTCACCGGCGGCCGCGCCGACGTAGGAGGCGTTGCCGGGGTGCCGGAAGTCGGAGTGCCCGTCGACGAAGACCAGCCCGATCCGCCCGCCGACGGCCTCACCGAGGCGGTGCATGGCCAGCGCCGAGCCGAGCAGCACCGAGCAGTCGCCGCCCAGCACCACCGGGAACTCCCCCCGGTCGATGATCGAGCCGATCCGTTCGGCGAGCGCCAGCGAGTAGTCGGCGATCTCCCGGGCGTGGCACACGCCGTCACCGGGCCGCCAGTCGCCCGGGTCGTACCGGGGTGGGGTGATGCAGCCGGCGTCGCGGGCGCGCAGCCGGGCCAGCAGGTCGTGGTCGCGCAGCGCGCCGGGTGCCTTGCCGCAACCGGGGACCGACGTGGACGTCGGTGGCCGCAGGCCAAGGTTTGTCGGCGCGTCGAGGACGGCGATCCGGCGCATCATGAGCTCCCGTCCTCGGTGGTCGGGCGGGCCGGCCGGAACGCCGGCCCGCGCTGGCGTGCTACGAACTCAGAACAGGGCGCTGGCCAGGGCCCGGCGTGCCGAGGCGACCGCCGGATCGTCCGGGCCGGCGATGGAGAAGAGCGAGACCAGGTGCTGGCGGACGGTCTCGCGGTCGTCGCCGGCGGTGCGCCGGACCAGACCGACGAGCCGGGCGTACGCCTGCTCGGCCAGGCCGCTGAGCACCTCGATGTCGGCGGCCAGCAGCTGGGCGGCCACGTCGTCGGGGGCGCTCTCGGCGGCGGCCAGCGCGGTGGTGGGATCTGCGCCGGCCACTCGACGGGCCACCCCGACCTGGGCCAGCCCCGCGGTGGCCGCGGCGTCCGCGGGCGCGTCGGCCAGGATCTTCTTGTACGCCTGCTCGGCGGCGTCCAGATCGCCGCTCATCAGCGCGTCGTCCGCCTCGTCGAGGCGGGGGTCCTCCGGCTCGGCCACGGCCACGCCGCCGGCCTTGAGCACGGCCTGCAGCCACTGCCGAAGCTGCGCCTCGGGCACCACCCCGGAGAAGGCGTCGACGGGCTGCCCGCCGACGACCGCGTAGACCATGGGGATGCCCTGGACCCGGAACATCTGGGCGATGCGCGGATTTTCCTGCACGTCGACCCGTGCCAGCACCCAGGTGCCGTCGCCCTCGGCGTTCAGCCGTTCGAGCACCGGGGCGAACTCGTCGCTCTCCGGGAAGCCGGCGGCGCCGAAGAACACGACGACGGGCATGGCCATCGACCGTTCGAGCACGTCAGACTGGATTGTCGCCTCGGTGACGTCCACGATGGCGGTGTTACCGCCTGCGGTGGGCGCGCCCGGGGCGCCGTTGGACGGGCCGCCCTGCGGGGGCGTGCCGGGGCGGGGACTTGCTGGTGCGGGGCCACGCAGCGTGCTGAGGTCGACCGCGCCGCGGGTGAAGATCGACGAGGTGATCCGTGGGTCGCTCATGGTTACCTAGTCTCGCACGTGAGCCCCCGATCTCAGCTCACCCGCAACCCCGACGTTGCAACTCTCACGCCCCACCCCCACCCCCGGCGATCGGGCATTTCTGCCGCCCGGACGCGGGCGGCGGACGCGTGATCGACGGGGGTGGTGGTATGGGTCAGAAGCGGGCGGGTTCGCGGTAGGTGCCCCATTCGGCGCGGAGCGCGTCGCAGATCTCCCCCAGGGTCGCTTCGGCGCGGACCGCGTCGAGCATGGCGGGGATCATGTTCTCGTCGGTGCGGCTGGCGTCGACCATCCGGGCCACCGCCGCGCGGACCGCCGACTCGTCCCGGGCGCCCTTGCGCTCGGCGAGCACCCGGCGCTGCTCCAGCTCCACCTCGTGCGAGATGCGCAGGATCTCCAGCTCCTTGGCGACCGTACCGGTGTGGCAGTTGACCCCGACGATCTTCTTGTCGCCCTTTTCGAGGGCCTGCTGGTAGACGAAGGCCGACTCGGCGATGTGCCCGGTGAACCAGCCGTCCTCGATGCCGCGCAGGATGCCCGAGGTCATCGGGCCGATCTGGTGCGGCCCCTCCCCGCCGAGCTGCCGGATCCGGGCGAAGATCTCCTCCGCCTCGGCCTCGATCTTGTCGGTCAGCGCCTCGACGTACCAGGAGCCGCCGAGCGGGTCGGCCACGTTGACCACCCCGGTCTCCTCCATCAGCACCTGCTGCGTACGCAGGGCGATCTCGGCGGACTCGTCGGTGGGCAGCGCCAGGGTCTCGTCCAGCGCGTTGGTGTGCAACGAGTTGGTGCCGCCGAGCACCGCCGCGAGGGCCTCGACGGCGGTGCGTACGACGTTGTTGACCGGCTGCTGCGCGGTCAGCGACACACCGGCGGTCTGCGTGTGGAACCGCAGCCAGAGGGCCTTCTCGCTGGTCGCGCCGTAGACGTCGCGCAGCCAGCGGGCCCAGATCCGGCGGGCGGCCCGGAACTTGGCGATCTCTTCGAAGAAGTCGAGGTGCGAGTCGAAGAAGAAGCTCAGCCCCGGCGCGAACACGTTCACGTCCAGCCCGCGCGAGAGACCCAGCTCCACGTAGCCGAAGCCGTCGGCCAGGGTGTACGCCAGCTCCTGCGCGGCGGTCGAGCCGGCCTCACGGATGTGGTAGCCGGAGACCGACAGCGGCTTGTAGCGCGGGATCTCGGCGGCGCAGTATTCCATCAGGTCGCCGATCAGGCGCAGGTGCGGCTCCGGGTCGAAGAGCCACTCCTTCTGCGCGATGTACTCCTTGAAGATGTCGGTCTGCAGCGTGCCGTCCAGCTTGGACAGGTCGGCGCCCTGCCGCTCGGCGGCGACCAGGTACATGCAGAACACCGGCACGGCCGGGCCGGAGATGGTCATCGAGGTGGTGACGTCGGCCAGGTCGATGCCGTCGAAGAGCGCCTGCATGTCGGTGGCGGTGTCGATGGCGACGCCGCAGTGGCCGACCTCGCCGAGCGCCTGCGGGTCGTCCGAGTCGCGGCCCATCAGCGTCGGCATGTCGAACGCGACCGAGAGGCCGCCACCGCCGGCGCCGAGGATCATCTTGTAACGCTCGTTGGTCTGCTGGGCGTTGCCGAAGCCGGCGAACTGCCGGATCGTCCAGGTCCGTCCGCGGTATCCGGTCGGATACAGACCCCGGGTGTACGGATATTCGCCCGGCCAGCCGATCCGTTCGAAGCCGGGATAGGCGGTGCCCTCCGGCGGCCCGTACACCGGGTCCACCGTCATGCCCGAGAGCGTGGTGAAGTCCGCGTCCCGCTTGCGCGCGGCGTCGTACCGGGCCTGCCAGCGTGCCCGTCCGGCAGCGATCTCGTCGGCGTTCATGCGCGGAGTTCCTCCTCGGGTCCTCGTATCAGAACCGAGTGTAGAACGCGCGCCTGAACGATCGCTAAGGATGTTTGTACCGGTCGGTAACCGGTGCCGGTCGGCGACCGACGCCGGCCCCGGGGTCAGGCGACGGAGGTCGGGGAACCCAGCTCCACGTCGTCGACCCTGATGTTGATCTCGTCAACCCGCAGCCCGTACGCCTCGACCGCCTCGGTCACCTTCGCGCGGACCGCGTCGGTCACCTCCGGCACCGGACGGCCACCCTCGATCACGATGACCAGGTTGATCACCGCCGCACCGTTGGTGACGTGCGCCGAGCAGCCGCGCCGGGCGTCGCCGACCTGGTCGAGCCCGACCTTGTCGAGCACCGCGTTGAAGAACCGGGCCACGTCGCCGCCCAACTCGCCCACCCCGGGCACCGCTCGGGCGGCGGCCGCCGCGATCTTCTCCACCACCTCGTCGGAAACGTGCGTGCTCCCGCCCGCCACCGCGTCCGGGGTCACCGACAGCTCCTGGGTCGCGTCGTCAGCCATGCTCTCCCACCCGTCGCACCGGCCCCGCGCCGGCGGCGTGGGGCCGTGCGAGCGTACTAGGGCGAGGTCCGCTGTGGACGCCCGGTCGGTGCGGCACGCCCCGTTCGCTATCTTGCCCAGATGACATCGATCCTTGCCGCCGGCCTCGTGGGCGCGGCGGTGGTCCTGCTGGTCGCGGTGTGGCTGATCCGGGTCTACAACAAGCTGGTCCGCATGCGCAACCAGGTCGATGCGTCCTGGTCCCAGATCGACGTGCAGCTCAAGCGACGGCACGACCTGGTCCCGAACCTCGTCGAGACCGTCAAGGGATACGCGTCGCACGAGCGCGGCACCCTGAACGCCGTGGTGGCGGCACGCGGCGTGGCGGTCGCGCACAGTGGCGGCGACGCGGGGCGGGCCGACGCCGAGAACGCGCTGAGCCAGGCGCTGGGTCGTCTCGTCGCACTCGCCGAGGCGTATCCGCAGCTGCGGGCGAGCGAGAACTTCGCGGTGATGCAGAGCGAGGTGGCCAGCACCGAGGACAAGATCGCCTACTCGCGGCAGTTCATGACGTACGCCGTCCAGCAGTACAACACGGCGATCGAGAGCTTCCCCACGAACCTGGTCGCCGGCATGCTCGGCTTCCACCGGCGTGAGTTGTTCGCCGTGGCCGACTCCGAGCGTGCCGTGATCGCGGTCGGTTTCTAGGCCGTGCCCGACCTCCTCCTCGCCGGTGCCGGTCTCGGGCTCTGGCTCCTCGCGTACGCGGCTTGCCGGGTCGCCACCCGCCCAGTGTCGCCTGCCGCCCTACCGGCCACCATGGATCTCGGCCCGGAGCCGCCCGCCGTGGCGGGCTTGCTGGTCAACAGCGGGTCGACGAACGCGGGCGCAGCGGGGTCGACACTGCTCGACCTGGCCGCGGCCGGCTACGTCGAGCTGCGACAGCCGGAAGCCGATCCCTATGGGACCACCATCCATCTCGCCGGGGAGCATCCCGACGAGGGCGGCCTACGGCCGTACGAACGGCAGGTGCTGGCGAGGGTTCGCGAGCTCGCCGTCGACGGTGTGGTGCCGTTGACGGCATTGGCCTTCCGGGACGACAACGAGTCCAAAACCTGGAACAGCCGGCTGCACGCGGCCGTGGTCGCCGACGCCCGCGCGGCCGGGCTGTCGCAACGCCGATTCGGGCGGTCGATGATGACCGCGCTGTACCTCGGGGCACTCGCGGTCGGCGTGGTCTGCGGCCTCGTGGCTGTGCACCGCACCCACCTCCGCTGGACGTTCCTCGTCTCCCTCACCGTCGCCGCTGTGCTCGCGGGCCTGGTGCAGCACATCGGCGAGCGAGCCACTCCGGCCGGGTCGGAAGCCACCGCCCGCTGGCTCGGGGTGCGGGCCTGGCTGCGAAACCACGAGCAGTTCGCCGAGCTGCCGCCGTCGGCGGTGGCGATCTGGGACCGCTACCTCGCGTACGGCGCCGCGCTGGGCGTGACCCGGCACGCCAGCGACGTCCTCGACCTCGGCGCCGGTGTCCGGCGCAACCTCTGGTCGTCCTACCGCGGCGGTTATCGCCGGATCCGGGTGCACGACCCCCGGCCGCCGGCCGGACCCGACAGCGAACTGACCGGCCCGTCGGTCACCGACGTCTTCGGCGAGGTGCGTGATGTGCGGGCCGGGCCGCTTCCGGTGTCCGTCGAGGACGTCGCGCGGCTCGTCGGTCAACCCGTACGCGTGGAACGCCGACCGCAGCGCGTCGACTTCCGCTCCGAGCTCGACGACACCACTGTGCTGCGGGCCGCGTGGGCGGGCGGTACGGCGGGACAGATCGCGTGGCGGGCCAACGCGCGCGGCGTCGCCACCCCGCTGCCGGGCATCGGCGACGAGGCTTACGCCAGCGGCAACCGGGTGGTGATGCGCGTCGGCGACATCACGCTGGTCCTCACCGCGCTCGGCGGCGGGCGGATGGGCGTCCCGCACCTTCCGTGGCTGCTCACCCGGTGTGAACGGGACGCCCTCACACGCACCTGACTGCCAGCACCTCGCCGGACGCCGCCGAGGCGGGCCCGTCGGGTCGTTCCGGCTCAGCAGACCGCGCGAGACGGCGACGCAACGAGCGGGCGGTTCAGCGGGCGAGCTGGGCGAGCAACTCGTCGGCCGCCGTGTACGGGTCGATCGCACCCTCGGCCACCTTGGTGGCGAGCGTGGCCAACTCCGTACCGTCGCGTAGTGAGCCGATCCGGGCCCGGAGGATGCCGAGCGCGATGGCCTCGACCTCGGCGGCGGCCCGCGCCTCCTGGCGGCGGCGCAGCTCGCCGTGCTCGACCAGCCAACCCCGGTGCTTGTCGATGGCGGCGGCGATCTCGTCGATGCCCTCGCCCCGCGAGGCGACCGCGCGGACCACCTGCGGCCGCCACTGCCCGGGGCCGCGCTCACCGAGCGCGATCATGCCCTGGATGTCGCGGACGGTGGCGTCGACACCGTCGCGGTCGGCCTTGTTGACCACGAAGACGTCGGCGATCTCCAGGATGCCGGCCTTGACCGCCTGGATCGCGTCGCCCATCCCGGGTGCGAGCAGCACCAGCGTGGTGTCGGCCAGCGAGGCCACCTCGACCTCGGCCTGCCCGACGCCGACGGTCTCCACCAGCACCACGTCGCAGCCGGCGCCCTCCAGCACCCGGACCGCCTGCGGCGTCGCCGCGGACAACCCGCCGAGATGCCCCCGGCTGGACATGGACCGGATGTAGACGCCCGGGTCGGTGGCGTGGTCCTGCATTCGCACCCGGTCGCCGAGGATCGCCCCGCCGGTGAACGGACTGGACGGGTCCACCGCCAGCACGCCGACCCGGTGCCCGCGTGCGCGCAGCGCGCGGACCAGCTCGTTCGTGGTGGTCGACTTGCCCACCCCCGGTGAGCCGGTCAAACCGACCACCTGGGCCTGCCCGGCGTATGGCGCCAGCGCCGCGGCGACCGCCGGCAGCAGCGGGTCACCGTTCTCCACCAGTGTGATCAACCGGGCCACCGCGCGGGGGTCGCCCGCGCGGGCCCGCTCGACCAGCTGCGGTACGTCCCGGCTGCGGCGCACCGACGTGGTGCCCGCTGCCGGGGCCTGCTCAGCCGCCTCGCTCACAGTGCCGTCTTCGTTCGCGACCGCGGGGCTCGCTGAACCGGCTCGCTCCTCGCGCTCACCGGTCCGCCGCTGCGCTTCCCGGCACGTGGATGATCAGCGCGTCGCCCTGGCCACCGCCGCCGCAGAGGGCCGCCGCGCCGGTGCCGCCACCGCGCCGCTTCAGCTCCAGGGCGAGGGTGAGGACGAGACGCGCGCCGGACATGCCGATCGGGTGCCCCAGCGCGATCGCGCCGCCGTTGACGTTGACCTTGTCCGGGCTGATGCCGAGGTCCCGAGTGGACTGCACGCCGACCTGGGCGAACGCCTCGTTGATCTCGATGAGGTCCAGGTCCGCGACGCTCAGGCCGCCCTTCTTCAGAGCGTGGTTGATCGCGTTGGACGGCTGCGAGTGCAGGGAGTTGTCCGGGCCTGCCACGTTGCCGTGCGCACCGATCTCGGCCAGCCAGGTCAGCCCCAGCTCGATGGCCTTGGCCTTGCTCATCACGAGCACGGCGGCGGCGCCGTCGGAGATCGGCGACGAGCTGCCGGCGGTGATGGTGCCGTCCTTGGCGAAGGCCGGGCGCAGCTTGGCCAGCGACTCCACGGTGGTGTCCGGGCGGATGCCCTCGTCCTCGCTGATGACCAGCGGGTCACCCTTGCGCTGCGGGATCACCACCGGGGCGATCTCGTCGGCGAAGTGGCCGTTCTTCTGCGCGGCGGCGGCCCGCTGGTGGCTGGCGGCGGCGAAGGCGTCCTGCTCGGCGCGGGTGATGCCGTGCCTGGCGCCGAGGCGCTCGGTCGACTCGCCCATCGAGCAGCAGTCCCAGGCGTCGCTGAGCCCGTCGTGCGCCATGTGGTCCTTGACCACCACGTCGCCGTACTTGTAGCCGGTGCGCTGGCCCAACAGCAGGTGCGGGGCGTTGGTCATCGACTCCATGCCGCCGGCCACCACGATGTCGAACTCGCCGGCGCGGATCAGCTGATCGGCCAGGGCGATCGCGTCCAGGCCGGAGAGGCAGACCTTGTTGATGGTCAGCGCCGGCACCGACATCGGGACGCCAGCCTCGACCGCCGCCTGCCGCGCCGGGATCTGACCGGTGCCGGCCTGGAGCACCTGCCCCATGATCACGTACTGGACCTGGTCCGGGCTGACGCCGGCCCGCTCCAGGGCCGCCTTGATGGCGATCCCGCCGAGCTTCGTGGCCGGAAGGTCCTTGAGGTTGCCCAGCAGCCGCCCCATCGGGGTCCGCGCGCCGCTGATGATCACCGAAGCCATGCCTGCCTCCGAAGGGGGTGCCGAGCTGTTCGAGGGGGGTGCCGAGCTGTACGCCTTAACGCTTGTTCGGCCAGACTAACGCCATGACTGAGAACTCCCCCGCCGAGCCCGGTGAGGACTACGTCACGGACATCGGGCTTCGCAAGATTGACCACGTCGGGATCGCGGTCGCCGACCTGGACGCCGCGATCGACTTCTACCAGCGGACGTTCGGGATGCGCTGCGTACACGTCGAGACCAACGCCGAGCAGGGCGTACGGGAAGCGATGCTGTCCGTTGGTCCGACCACCGAGGGCGGCTGCGTGCAGTTGCTCGCCCCGCTGACGCCGGAGTCGACGATCGCCAAGTTCCTGGACCGCAACGGGCCGGGCGTGCAGCAGGTCGCGTACACCGTGGTGGACATCGACAAGGCTTGCGCGGCACTGCGCGAGCGGGGAATGCGGCTGCTCTTCGAGACCCCGAGACGCGGCACCGCGGACAGCCGCATCAACTTCGTACACCCGAAGGACGCCGGCGGCGTCCTGGTGGAACTCGTAGAACCGGCCCCCACCCCCCACTGACCACCCACCCCCACCCACCCCCGCACGTCCCACCGTCCCGCCCCGTTGATCAAGAGGTTTGCGTCATCCTGCGGCTCGCAGGTGACCGAAAGCTCTTGATCAACGGGGCCTGCGCTTGTCGGCGTGGGCGTTGGGGGCCCGGGGGTCGGGGTTGCCCCGCCGGGGCGCACGTCAGTGCTCGGTTGGCGGGGTGGCCGGGCAGCTTCACGCATCGGCGGATGCAGTTTTTCACACAGGACTTCCGGCTTTAGCTACCGTTCAGTAACGTCCGCCCCACAGGAGCGCGACCGGGGTCGGATGTGTCGAATGCCGACATGGTGGTCGTGCCCCACCGGCGCCGACGATGGCAGCACCCCGGCCCATTCGGGTGCGGACGAACCGGAGGTCACCGTGCAGGACATCCTCGAAGCGATCATGGCGGCGGAGGAATCGAACGATCCGGACCGCGAGCTCGCCGGCGTCGCCGGGCTGCCCGTACCGGAGAGCTACCGGGGTGTGGTCGTCCGCGCCGAGGAGTCCCGGATGTTCGACGGCATGGCCACCCGGGACAAGGACCCGCGCAAGGCGCTGCACGTGCAGGAGGTGCCGACGCCGGAGCTGGCGCCGGGCGAGGCACTGATCGCGGTGATGGCCAGCGCGATCAACTACAACACCGTGTGGACCAGCATCTTCGAGCCGGTGTCCACCTTCAAGTTCCTCCAGCGCTACGGCCGGCTCTCCGAGCTGACCCGCCGGCACGACCTGCCGTACCACGTGGTCGGCTCGGACGCGGCGGGCGTGGTGCTACGCACCGGCCCCGGAGTGACCCGTTGGGCACCCGGCGACGAGGTGGTCGCGCACTGCCTCTCCGTTGAGCTGGAGGACGCGGCAGGGCACGACGACACCATGCTCGACCCGCAGCAGCGGATCTGGGGCTTCGAGACCAACTTCGGCGGGCTGGCCGAGATGGCGGTGGTCAAGGCCAACCAGCTGATGCCGAAGCCGCGACACCTGAGCTGGGAGGAGGCGGCCAGCCCAGGGCTTGTCAACTCCACCGCGTACCGGCAGCTCGTCTCGCACCACGGGGCCAACATGAAGCAGGGCGACGTGGTGCTGATCTGGGGCGCCTCCGGTGGCCTCGGCGGTTACGCCACCCAGATGGCGCTCAACGGCGGTGCGATCCCGGTCTGCGTCGTCTCCTCGCCGGAGAAGGCCGAGCTGTGCCGCCGGATGGGCGCGGACCTGGTCATCGACCGGGCCGCGGAGGGTTTCCGCTTCTGGCAGGACGAGGAGACCCAGGACCCGAACGAGTGGCGGCGCTTCGGCGAGCGGATCCGCGAGCTGACCGGCGGCGAGGACCCGGACATCGTCTTCGAACACCCGGGTCGGGAGACGTTCGGCGCCAGCGTCTACGTGGCCCGGCGCGGTGGGACCATCGTCACCTGCGCATCCACGAGCGGCTTTTTGCACCAGTACGACAACCGCTACCTGTGGATGCACCTCAAGCGGATCGTCGGCAGCCACTTCGCCAACTACCACGAGGCGTGGCAGGCCAACCGCCTGGTCGCGCTGGGCAAGGTGCACCCGACGGTGTCCCGCACCTACCCGCTGGAGCAGACCGGTCAGGCCGCGTACGAGGTGCACCGCAACGCCCACCAGGGCAAGGTCGGGGTGCGCTGCCTGGCACCCACCGACGGGCTGGGCGTACGCGACGGGGAGCTGCGGGCCCAGCACGAGGACGCGATCAACCGGTTCCGGGGGCACTGACCGGCGCACGGCCGGTTCCGGGGGCACTGACCGGCGCACGCCGGTTCGGGGCACTGACCTGGACACCAGCCGGACGGACGAGCGGTGGATGGCCAATGCGGTGATCGGCCATTGTTCTTCCAACCCGATTAGCGCGTGGTTGCTCGGATCGAACAAAGGGCCTCGGGGTGACCCCGGGGCCCTTTTCCGGATCACGTGGCACGGCATCCGTCCCGCCCGGGACCTGCCAAGATCGCCGATTGGTCCGGCTCCGCCGATCGCGGAAGTTGACCATGTAAAGAGGGCACGAAAGCTCCGCACCGCTCTTGCGAAGCACCCTGGGGCGTCTGCCAGTATGTCCCAATGCCCCAGCAGCAGTCCTCCCCTCTCGCGTTCTTCGATAACGCGAACTCGCAGCCAGATTTCACCGTAGGCCTACGCGGATACAACACTCACCAGGTCGATGACTTCCTCGGCCGGATGACCGCCGCGCTGACCCAGTCCGAGCAGGCCCGTGCCGAGGCCGAGCAGCGGATGAACGACGCCCAGCGTCGGCTCCGCCAGGCCGAGCAGCGCATGAGTGCGCTGGAGCAGAAGCTCACCGACACGAACAAGCAGCTCGAAGAGAACAGCCGGCCCACCCTCTCCGGGCTCGGCACCCGGGTCGAGCAGATCCTCCGGCTCGCCGAGGAGCAGGCCAACGACCACCGCAACGAGGCCAAGCGCGAGTCGGAGGGCATCCTCTCCGCCGCCCGCCTCGAGGCTCGCGAGATCACCGACAAGGCCCGTGCCGAGGCCGCGGCCATGAAGGCCAGCGCCGAGCGCGAGGCCGGCAACCTGCGTACGGCCGCCGAGCGCGAGGCCGCCGAAGTCCGGGTGCAGGCCCGCCGCGAGGCCGACACGCTGCGCGCGGACGCCGACCGCGAGACCAAGCAGCTTCGCACCGTCACCGCGCACGAGGTGGCCGAGCTGAAGTCGACCGTCGAGCGGGAGGTGGCCACCCTCCGCGCCACCGCCGAGCGCGAGATCACCCAGCAGCGAGCCAAGGCCGCCCGCGAGGCCGAGGAGAAGCGCGCCGAGGCGACCAAGCTGCTGACCGACGCGCGGGACAAGCGCGACAAGGACCTTCAGGCCCTGGAGCTCCAGCTCGCCGAGCGGCGGGAAAAGGCCGAGCGCGAGGAGTCCGAGCGCCACGCCGCCCAGGTCGCGCAGACCCAGAAGCTGGTCAGCGAGGCCGAGCAGCGTGCCCGGGCCGCGCAGGAGCGCGCCAAGGAGATCGAGCAGCGCGCCGAGGCCCGGCGGGTCGAGTCGGAGCGCAACGCCGCCGAGACGGTCGACAAGGCCAAGGCGCACTCCGAGAAGACGCTCAACGAGGCCAAGGCCGAGTCGCAGCGCCTGCTCACCGAGGCCCGCACCGAGGCGGAGCTGACCACGCAGGCCGCCCGCCGCGAGGTCGAGGACCTCACCCGGCAGAAGGACGCGGTCACGTCGCAGCTGGGTCAGATGCTCTCCGGGCTCGCCGGCATCGTTCCGGGCATGCCGGCCGCTGCCGCTCCCGCGGCCAAGCCGGAGGCCAAAAAGACCGAGGGCGGTCAGGACCGGGTCCCCGCGGAGTCCGCTGGCTGACGCGAGGCCGTCAGGTCGGGGCATCGAACGGCGCGAGGTGACACCGGGTGACCGGTGCCACCTCGCGCCGTGTGCGTTTCCCAGGTCGTGGAATCTCCCACTCGCAACGGAGTGAAGTAGCTCGCACAAGGCCCGTCCGTATCGCCCCAGCAGGGCCCGTTGCGTGTGAGGATGGGGGCATGTCGCACGGCGAGGAACTGTTCGCTCTCGGCGGGGACGTGACGACGGAGCCCAGCTTCGAGTCCGCTCTGCGGGGGTACGAGAAGAAACAGGTCGACCGGTATGTCGCGCGTGCCGAGCACGAGATCGCGACCCTCGCCTCCGAACGGGAACAGGCGTACACACAGATCCACAAGCTCGCCGGCCAGGTCGAGGTCCTGCAACGCGACCTGAGTCAGGTGCGCAAGCAGATGAACGTGGTGGACCGCGCCTCGTTCCGGCACCTCGGTCCGCGGGTCGAGTCGATCCTCACCCTCGCGGAGGAGCAGGCCGAGCAGATCCTGGCCGATGCCAACGGGGAGATCGAGGCCCGCCGCAACGCCGCCGAGCACATCATCGAGGAGGCCCGCGAGCAGGCCTCGCGGGCTCTGAAGGACTTCGAGATCGCCCTCGCCGCGCGCCGCGCGGAGGAGGAGCGGCACAGCACCGCCAAGCGGGCCGAGGCGGACGCGACCTTGCGGGCTGCCAAGGACGAGTCGGCACAGCTACGCAAGGCGGCGCAGGACGCGCTGGCGAAGGCCCAGCAGGAGGCCACCCAGCTACGCGACTCCGCCAAGGAGATCCACACCCGGGCCCAGCAGGAGTCGACCAAGCTGCGCGAGGCGGCTCGCGAGGCACTGGCCAACGCCCGGCAGGAGGCCAGCGACCTGCGCGAAGCGGCCAAGGAGGTGCACGCCAAGGCCCTCCAGGAGGCCAAGCGGCTCACCGACACCGCCACCGAGGCCGGCCGGGCCACCCACGCCAAGGCGCAGCAGGAAGCCAAGCAGATCATCGACGACGCGTCGATGGCTGGCCGTGCCACCCGCGCCAAGGCCCAGCAGGAGGCGGAGCGGCTGACCACGCAGGCCTCCGAGTCGGCCAAGCGCAACCGCGCCGAGACCGAGGCGTACGTGCAGCGGATGCGCGCCGAGACCGAGGAGTACGTCAAGCACGCCCGGGCGCAGACCCAGCAGGAGCTGGGCGCGTGGCGCGCCGGGGTGGAGCAGGAGGTCAACTCCCGGCGGGAGGCGGCCGACCGGGAGCTGGCGCAGCGGCGGGCCACGGCCGAGCAGGAGTACGCCAAGCGCCGCGACGAGCTGGAAAAGCAGTACAAGTCTCGCCAGCAGGAGCTGGAGACCGGGTTCACCAGCCGTCAGCAGGAGATGGAGTCGACCTTCACCGCTCGCCACGACGAGCTGGAAGCCGAATACTCCGGCCGCAAGAACGAGCTGGAGACCGAATACACGGCCCGCAAGAACGAGATCGAGAAGGGTGCGGCCGGGATCCGGCAGGCGGCCGAGCAGGACGCGGCTGCGCTGCGCCAGCGGTCCGAGGCGGAGGCCGCCGAGCTGCTGCGCCGGGCCGAGACCGAGGCCGGCAACAAGCGCCGCGAGGCAGACGAGCATGTCGCAGCCTCCCGCCGGCAGTTCGAGGAGTACGCGGCCACCACCCAGCAGCACCTGGCCACCACGCAGCAGCACCTGGCGGCCACCCAGCAGGAGTCGGCGGCGGGCCGGCAGCAGCTCGCACAGGTGATGCTGGAGATCGCCCAGGCCCAGCAGCAGCTCGCTGACCTTCGGCAGGAGACGTGGAAGTCCCGGCAGGAGTCCGACGAGCTCCAGCGGCAGATGGCCGAGCTGCGGTTGCAGAGCGTCGCGGGGCCGATCGACGGCCCGACCGCGCCGGCCGCCGGTGACGGTGCGAGCCGGAGCGCGGCCGAAGACGGTGACGACGGCGCGACCGTGTCCGGCGCGGCGACCGTCTCGGGCGCGGCGACCGCCGACGCGGGCACGTCGCCAGGGTCGGGTGCGGCCACCAGCCTCAAGACCGAGCCCGCCGACACCCGGCAGCCGGTGAACGCCGGGGCCGAGGGTGCCGGGCAGTCCACGACCCGACCGGTGGCCGAGCCGGTGACCACCGTCGACGGAGGCGCAGCCAGCGCCGGGGTGGACGGGGAGCCGACAGTGGCCGCCGTTCCGGGTGTGGGTGGCCGGGACGCCAAGCCCACCAAGATCACCAGCACCGGTGAGAACGGCAAGCGGCCCAGCAAGCCGACCACCGACGAGCGCAGCGCCAAGCCCAGCAAGGTCACCATCGAGAAGGACTGACGGCCGGCGTCGCGAGCCGCATGATCGACACGACATCAGTGAAATCGGGGTGTCCGGGTAACCCGGATACCCCGATTTCATGAAAGGCGAGTGGATCAGGGCTGGTGGTCGGGTGGTGGGTCGATGATCGGGCGACGGAACGGGCCCCACGCCACGAAGCGTTCGTACAACTCACGGGGTGCCGGCCCGTCGTAGGGATTGAGCTGGTACAGGTCGTGCGCCGCCTCGTGGTACAGCCCGGCGAGGTAGATGGTCAGCGCCGCCGGGTCGGTGTCGAACTCCGCCTTGAGCAGCAGCCGGGCGTCCGCGCAGGGCCACGGCTGGCCGTCTGCCCGGCAGCACCACATGGGTCGCAGCGGGGTGTGCGGCGTCCGCGCGCCGCAGGGCCGGGGAAACAGGGGGTACGGCCCGAGCCGCGGCTGGGGCAACCCCGACACGGGGGTGCGTCCCCCGCCGCCCGAGTGGGGACCCGGCGGCGTGCGGCCGGTGGACAACCGCGACACCCGGGTACGTGCCTTCCCACCTGAGTGGGAACCCGGCGGTGTGCAGCCGCTGGACGGCCGCGACGCCGAGGTGACGGTGACGGGCAGCGACCGGCCGGCGGGGCGAGACGTGGGCATGGGGTTGTCTCCTCGACTAGGGCGCGGTCGCGCCGAGGTGGAAACGGCAGGCCCGCGCGGTGTGAACCGGAGTGGTCCGGGACGACCCGGTACGTGACAGTCTGCTGAGGACACCGCTACGGTCGGAAGGCATCGGCGAGTCCGGTGGGGTGACTGCGGTGACGACGTGACCCGCCGGGTCGACCGGTGGAGACGACCCTCGACCTGCGGAGGCACTGTGGAAGGCGACGCCGCGCCGACGGCCGACATGATCCGTGCGCAACTGCGCCGGCTGCGGACCACCGCCGGGATGAGCCAGGAGGATTTCGGTCGGCTGGTGCACTACTCCGGCTCGATGGTGTCCGCGCTGGAGCTGGGCCAGCGTCCGCTCGACCGGCTCTTCCTGGCCCGCGCCGACGAGGTCCTGACCACCGGCGGTCTGCTCGTCTACCTGCTCAAACTCGCCGAGCGCGACGGCCAGCCGAGCTGGTTCCGGCCCTGGCTGGACGCCGAGCGCAGCGCCCGGCAACTGCGCTGCTTCCAACCCACGCTGATCCCCGGCCTGCTCCAGACCGAGAACTACGCCCGCGCGGTGATCCGCTGCGACGACCTGCTGAGCGACGACGAGGTGGAACGACGGGTCCACGCACGCCTGGACCGACAGTCGCTCCTGGTTCAGCCGGATCCTCCGCAGTTCGTCGCGGTGGTCGACGAGTTGGTGCTGCGGCGCGCCGGCGAGGGGGTCCGGGGGTTGATGGTCGAGCAGCTCGTCCACCTCGTCGCCAGCCTGGAGCGACCGCACGTCAGCCTGCACATCGTTCCGGCCGACACTGGGCTGCACGTCGGTCTGTCCGGACCGTTCAATCTGGCCCGAGGCGCCGACGGCGGTTGGGTGGGGCACATGGAGCACCAGATTGACGGTCTCGTGGTCGATGGCGACGATGAGGTCGCTACGCTGCTGGCGCGTTGGGAGATGATCAGAAACGGTGCGTTATCCCGCCGCCAGTCGATCGAACTGATGAAGGAAGTTGTGACGTCATGGACCTGACCGGTGCACGCTGGCGCACGTCCACCCGTAGCGGCAATGGTGAGTGCGTCGAGGTGGCGGACAATCTGCCCGGGGTCGTGGGCGTACGGGACAGCAAGGACCCGACCGGCCCGGTGCTGATGTTCGCGCCGGCCGCGTGGCGGGCGTTCGTCGCTGTCGCCGGTCGTCCGACGGCCTGAGCCGGGAGGTCCCTGGTGCCACAGCACGACCCGTCGGCTGACGATCCGGACGTGACGCCCGGTCCCCCGTCGACCGAAACCGCACCGGTCGACACACCACCGCCGGTGCCGGTCCCCGCTCCGGGAATCGACCCGGACGAACCGCCTGCCGTCCCGTCCGGGAAGTTCGGCACGCCGGGGCGCCCGCTGCGTCGCAGCAGCTTCCTGATCGGCTTCACCGGTGCGTTGGGCGTGCTCCTGGCGTACACCCTTTATCTGGGGATTCGCAATGCCGGCGGCATCCTGGTGCTGGTGGTGATCGCGCTCTTCCTAGCGGTCGGTCTCAACCCGGCGGTGGTCCGACTACGCCGTTGGGGCGTGCCGCACGGCCTGGCGGTGGCGGGGGTCGCGTTGACCGTGGTGCTGCTGCTCTGCGGCGGCGTGGTCGCGCTGGTCCCGCCGATCGTCACCCAGTCCGGGCAGTTCATCGACCAGATCCCGAGCCTGCTCGACGAGCTGCGCCGCAATCCGACGGTCAACGACCTGGTGGAGCGGTACGACGTGGTGGAACGGGTGCAGGGCGCCGCCAACGCGCAGACCGTCGGGCGGGCCCTCGGCGGGGTGCTCGGCGGTGCTCAACTGATCTTCGGCACGGTGTTCCGGACGCTGACCGTGCTGGTGCTGACGATCTACTTCCTGGCCTACTTCAACAAGCTGCGCTCGCTGGGCTACTCGCTGGTGCCCCGGTCGCGGCGGGAGCGGGTGCAGCTGATCGGCGACGAGATCCTGGCCAAGGTCGGCGCCTACATGGTCGGGGCGCTGAGCATCGCGGTGCTGGCCGGCGCGACCACCTTCGTGTTCGCGTTGATCGTCGACCTGCCGTACCCGTTCGCGCTGGCCGTGGTGGTCGCGGTGACCGACCTGATCCCGCAGATCGGCGCGACCCTGGGCGCGGTGATCGTGAGCCTGGTCGGCTTCGCGTCCGACCTGCCCACCGGCATCGCCTGCGCGATCTTCTTCCTGATCTACCAGCAGGTGGAGAACTACCTGATCTACCCGAAGGTGATGCGGCGCTCGGTGGAGGTCAACGAGGTGGCCGCCCTGCTCGCCGCGCTGCTCGGGGTGGCGCTGCTGGGCGTGGTGGGTGCGTTGATCGCCATCCCCACGGTGGCCGCGCTGCAACTGATCCTGCGCGAGGTGGTGCTGCCCCGCCAGGAGAGAGGGTGACCGGTCAGTCGCCCGGCTGCGGCACGGGCGTGTCCGCGAACGAGGCCACCGTCCGGTCGGCGTACGCGCTGACGTCGCCGGCCTCCATCGGGCCGTCCCAGGTCGTCGGGAGCGGCACCTCGACGGCCGGGTTGACCCGTCGGACGATCTCGTCGAGCACCGTCTCCGCGTCGCCCACCCACAGGTGCTTGGCCCCCGGGACGCCGACCACCTCGGCCTGCGGCACCGCCGCGAACCGCTCCCGCGCCTCGGTCGGGCGCAGATAGTCGTCGAACTCCGGCACCAGCGCCGTCAAGGGTCGACCCGAGGCGGCCCAGGTGGCCAGGTCCTCCGGGGCCGAGAAGCGCAGCGGCGGGGAGAGCAGGATCGCACCGGCGATCGCCGGGTCGCAGCCGTACTTCAACGCCAGGTCGGTGCCGAACGACCAACCGACGAGCCAGATGTTGGGCAGCTCGGCGAACTCCGCGTACTCGATGGCAGCGGCAACGTCGTACCGCTCCCCCACCGCGCCGTCGAACGCACCCTCGCTGGTGCCGCGCATGCTGCTGGTGCCCCGGGTGTTGAACCGCAGCACGGCCAGGTCGGCCAGCGCGGGCAGCCGCCAGGCCGCCTTGCGGAACACGTGGCTGTCCATCATCCCGCCGTGCGTGGGCAGCGGGTGCAGGCAGACCAGGGTGGCCACCGGCGGCCGGTCGGCCGGCAGTGCCAACTCGCCGACCAGCCGCAGACCATCGGCGGTGTGCAGCTCGATGTCCTCCCGGCGGCCGGGCAGGATCGACGACGCGCGGATCGCTGTGCTCACCGCCCAAGTCTGGCGCGAAGTCGCCGCCGCCGCCCGCCCAGGCACGAACAGGGTGATCCAGGTCGCTCAGCCGTGGCGCGGGGCGCCCCGGGGCAGTCGCTCAGTACCGCGGGGTGCCCCGGCCGCGCTGCACCGCCGGGCCACGCCGGTCCCGGGCCCGCCAGCAGCCGCTGTGCCAGTGCCGCCGGTCGGTCAGGTCACCCAGGCCGTCCGCCGGCCAGGCCACCAGATGCGCCACCCCGGGTCGGATCTCCTGGTCACAGCCGGGACAGCGGTACGTCTTGACCGACGCGCCCGCGCCGATGCCGCGCACCTGCCAGGCGCCGTCGGTCCACTGCTGCACCGAGGCGACGCCCTGCCGGACGCGGTCGGCGTCCAGGTTGGCGTTCTCGTCCCGGCGAGGGCGATTGCGACGGGGGCTCACAGTCACCAAGCGTACGGTCCGTCGGGCGGGACGACCTCGCGGCCAGCCCGCCCAACGGTTGAGGTCACTCCCAGCTCTGCGGCTGGGTCGGGTCCTCGGACAATTTCACGTCCGCCAGCAGGGCCGTCGCCTCCGCCTCGGTGAAGATGCTCGCGGGTCTCTCACCATCCCAGGGCCAGCCGAAGTCGGCGGTCACCACCGTTTGGGGGATGCCGACCAGCTCCAACCTCGTCCCCTTCGCGGAGAGCAACGCGGGTCGGCCCCCGATGGTCCGATCCGCCTCGGTGTAGGTGCCCGCCTTGCTCGCGTACCGGTACTCCACCGACATGTTCTCCATCGCGGCCCGCTGGAGGGCGAACCGGGCGGTGACCAGTCTCGGGTACGAGTCGATGTCGACCGAGCAGACGGTGACCTTCGCGCCTTCGGGCAGGGCACCGAGCCGCAGCGGCGCGGCGCATCGTCGGGCCTCCTTCCAGCGCAGGGCCTCGACCGCCTGATTCAGAACGGCACGGTCCCCGTGCAGCATGACGGCACGGGCGTACAGGCCCGGCGCGGGCTGCCACAACTTGACCAGCCCACGGGCCATGCCGCTGACCGGGCGGATCGCGCCGTCGAAGATCGGGCGTCCCAGCTCCGTCACCTCGAACGACGTCCCGTCGATGGTGACGGTGCTGGACAGGTCGGAGGACCTGCCCACGTCGATGCGCACCTCCTCGCTGCCTGCCACGCTGAGCCGTACCGTCTCGCCCTGATCTCGGATCACCTCCCAGCCGAGGTAGCGGGCCCGGGTCGGGTCGAGTCCGAAGTGCAGCACCTGCGGATCGGCGCCGACCAGCGCCGGGTCGGCAGCGGCACCGGGCACCCCGCCGGCGAGGGGGGGCACCGGCGCGGCACCGGTCGACGTGGTGGCGGTCCAGGGCAGGCGGCCGGTCAACCCGTCGAGGCCCGTCCCAATCACTCCCACGATGCCGAGCGCGCCGACCAGGGACAACGCGGTCCCTGCGGCGACCCGGCGGTGGAGTTGGCGGCGGCGGCCCCGAGCGTGGGAAGCCCGCAACAGCCGGTCGGCGTCCACGGCGCCCTCGGCACGGTCCCGCAGGGTTCGGACGATCCGCTCGTCGAGGTCTGTCACGGTCGACTCCCGTTCGTGGCCGGGGCACCGCAGCGCTCCCGGAGGTTGGCGAGCGCCCGCATCGCGTGGGTGCGGACGGTGACCGGCGAGCAGTCCAGGATCTGGGCGATGGTCGCGTCGTCGAGGTCCTCGTAGAAGCGCAGCACCAGCACCGCCCGCTGGCGTTCGGGCAGGCCGAGGATCAGCCGCCACATCTCGTCCCGGTCGGCCGCCTCGCGGCCGAGGTCGCCACGCTGCGCCCGGTCGGCGAAGGTGTCGACGACCAGCTCACGGTTGGACCGGCGACGCCACCAGGAGTGGTTGGCGTTGACCAGCATCCGACGTACGTACACGTCGGGCCGGTCCGCCCGCGAGATCCTGCGCCAGTGCACGTACGCCCGGGACAGCACCTCCTGGGTGAGGTCCTCGGCCCGGTGCTCGTCACCGGTCAGCAGCCGCGCCAGCCGGATCAGGGCCGGGCCGCGGGTGCCGACGTACTCCTCGAAGGTCACATCCCTCAGACGCGGCCGGGCCCCTCCGGCGTTGACCCCGTCAGCGGTGTGAGTGGTCGCGGAAGCCGCGGCGGGTCTTGCGGCCCAGGTAGCCGGCGGTGACCAGGTGCTCCAGCAGCGGCGCGGGCGCGAAGCCTGGCTCGCGCAGCTCCAGGTACAGCTCGCGCTGGATCGCCAGCGAGACGTCCAGCCCGACCACGTCGAGCAGTTCGAACGGGCCCATCGGGTAGCCGCAGCCCAGCTTCATGGCGTGGTCGATGTCGTCGGCCGTCGAGTAGCTGGCCTCCAGCATCTTCACCGCGTCGTTCAGGTAGGGGAAGAGCAGCGCGTTGACGATGAACCCGGACCGGTCGCCGCAGACCACGCCGGTCTTGCCGAGGGCGGCGCAGACAGCGCGGGCGGTGGCGGTGGCCTCCGGGGAGGTGCGGATGGTGCGGACCACCTCGACCAGCGGCATGACCGGCGCCGGGTTGAAGAAGTGCAGCCCCACCACGTCGGCCGGCCGATGGGTGGCCATCGCCACGTCGATCACCGGCAGCGAGGAGGTGGTGGTGGCCAGCACGACGCCTGGCTTGCAGATCTCGTCGAGGCTCGCGAAGAGGGCCTTCTTGACGCTCAGCTCCTCGACCACCGCCTCGACCACCAGGTCGACGTCGGCAAGGTGGTCGAGCGTGGCCGACCAGCTGATCCGGCCGAGCGCGGCGTCCCGGTCGGCCTCGGCGAGCTTGCCCCGCACCACGCCCTTGTTCAGCGAGGTCTTCACGGCCTCGCAGACCTTCGCGGACTTCTCCATGCCGCGGGTCACCGAGACGACCTCGTAGCCGGCCTTGGCGAAGACCTCGATGATCCCGGTGGCCATCGTCCCGGAGCCCACCACGCCGACCTTCGTGATGGCCCGCGCGCCGTCGGCGACCGCGGCCTCCGTGGCCAGCGGCGTCGCCTCGTCCGGTACGACCACCGGCGAACCGGGCCGCTCGTAGGTGTAGAAGCCCCGACCCGACTTCCGGCCGAGCAGCCCCGCCGTGACCATCTGCTTGAGCAGCGGCACCGGGGCGTGCCGGCGGTCCCGCCCGCCACGCCGGTACATGGTGTCCAGGATCTCGTACGCGGTGTCCAGGCCGATCAGGTCCATCAGCGCCAGCGGGCCCATCGGCAGGCCGCAGCCGAGCTTCATCGCGGCGTCGATGTCCTCCCGGGTCGCGTAGTGCGCCTCGAACATGCCGACCGCGTGGTTGAGGTAGCCGAACAGCAGCGCGTTGGCGATGAACCCGGCCCGGTCGTTGATGGTGACGTCGACCTTGCCGAGCCGGGCGCACAGCGCCTCGACGTCGGCGACCACCTCGGGCGAGGTGACGACAGTGCGGACCACCTCGACCAGCTTCATCACCGGCGCTGGGTTGAAGAAGTGGATGCCGATCACCTGGTTGGGCCGGCTGGTGGCCACCGAGATCTCGGTGACGCTCAACGAGGAGGTGTTGGTGGCGAGGATGGTCTCCGGCCGGCAGACCCGGTCCAGCTCCGCGAAGATCCGCTGCTTGAGGTCCAGGTGCTCGGGCACCGCCTCGATGACCAGGTCGACGGAGTGCAGCGCGTCCAGCCCGACCGCGAAGTGCACCCGCTCGTGCAGGGCGTCGCGGTCGGCGGCGGCGAGCTTGCCCTTGGCGACGGCACGGTCGGTGGAGCCGGCGAGGGTGGCCCGGCCGCGCTCCAGCGCCGGCTCGGAGATCTCGACGGCCACCACGTCGATGCCGTTACGGGCGAAGACCTCGACGATGCCGGCACCCATGGTGCCCAGCCCCACCACGCCAACGGTGCTGAAATCGCGCGCCACGACCGGCCTCCCCAGAGACTCCGCACGACCACTGAACGGCCGCTAAGGTTATGCGCGCGAGTCTGCCACGTGACGCTGGGTTGTCGAGACGCCGTGGGATATTTCACCCATGCCCCGGCGGGTGCCAGAGCGCCTGTCAGGCGGTCGGCACGGTGGTCAGTGCCAGCAGCTCCGCGACGAACTCCGCGGGGCGCTCCAGGTGCGGGCTGTGACCACAGCCGGGCAGCACCACCTCGTGGTACGCGCCGCCGGCCGCCGCGTACCGCTCCAGCACCGCCCGGGTCTGGCCGACCATCGGCTGCGGTGGGCAGGCGTCCTCGCCCGGCCAGCCGGGCACGAGACCCAGCGAGCCCAGGTACGCCAGGTCGAACAGCGAGGTGTCCGAGACGATGACGTCGGCGGCGCCGCGTACCCAGGTGACCGGGGGCTTCTCGGCGACGGCCACCAGCTCGTCGGCGAGCCGGAAGAAGGTCGGCGCGAGCGCGTTGAGCACGCCGCGCTCCCCCGGTGCGGTGCCCGGCCAGTTCTCCGAGGGCACCGCCGTGCCCGGGTAGTTGTCGTCCCCGGTGGCGGTGGAGAGCACGGTGTCCAGCAGCAGATCCTCGTCCTCGACAAGCGAGGCGGGATCGGCCACGTACGTGGCTCGCAGCACGGCACGCGGGCTGGCCGGGGCGTCCGCGCTGCGGTCACCGGCCGCGAGCCGGGCGACGAAGTCCGGGTTGGCCGTGCCGGCGCCGGTGCCGGCGAAGTCGGGTGTGGTCGGCGTGCCGGTCAGGTCACGGGTGCCGCCGAAGCCGTACGGGGAGACCGGTGCCGCGAGCAGCAACGCTCCCACCCGGTGCGGATGGTCGACCAGCAGTCGCATCGCCACGCCGCCACCGAGGGAGTGCCCGACCACCACCGGGCGGGCGTCGGCACCGAAGAGCGTCGGGTCGTCCAGCAGGGCCGCCACGTCGTCGGCGAAGTCGCGCAGGCCCCGGGTGGCGTCCACCGGCGCCGTCTCGGAGTCGCCGTACCCCCGCAGGTCGGGTGCGACCACCCGCAGCGTCGGCGGCAGCCGCCGCACCAGTGGCTCCCAGAACAGCGCGGACGAGCAGTTGCCGTGGATCAGCAGCACCGGTGTGCCGTCCGGCGGGCCGGCCACCCGTACCGCCTGGGTGATGCCGTTCGCCGTCACGGTCCGCTGCTCGGTCTCCATCCGCGGCATGCTGCCACGCGGGCCCCCGCCGGTCCAGGTGTCCGGCGGACACCCGGGGCGCGCCCCGGGTGTGGACCGCACTCAGCATCCGACGTGCGCCGGGTGGGAGGGAAGGGGCCCTCCCGTCTCAGCGACGTCCGCTGGGCGGCGCGGCCAACGGCAGCGGCAGCGTCGGTCGGACGTCCCGCCGGGACGGCCCGAAGCTGAGCCCCACCGGGTCGGTGAGCGCCACACCGGGATCGAACAGTCGCAGCTCGGTCCGGCCGAGCCGGATCACGTCGCCGTCGGAGAGCAGCTCGACCTCGCTGATCCGTCGGTCGTTGAGCCAGGTGCCGTTGGTGGAGCCCAGGTCCCGCAGGGACGGCCCCTCCGGGGTCAGCCACACCTCGGCGTGCCGACGACTCAGATGCGGGTCGGCGATGACCACGTGGCCGGTCGGTGCCCGACCGATCACCTGCGGCTCGCCCCGCAGTCGAAAGCTCGCACCGCGCATCGGCCCACCCGCGACCGTCAACAGCGGCATCAGTTCCGGATGTTCCTCCATGGACAGTCAGCCCTCCACCCCACACCGTCACTCCGCGCGTCAGCCTGCCATCAGACGGTAATCGTCAATACCGACCGGCCGGTCAGCCTCTCGTCACCTCCCGGCCACCTGCCGTTCGACGATTCGGGCGGACCGCACAGGCCATCGCTGCCCTGACCTGCACTGATCAACGATCGGTCGGGGTGGAGCGACTCCCGTCCCGCCGCCTCGGATCGCGGACCTACCAGCGAGTAGTTCTCGGGTCTAGACTTCCGTCATGACGGCTGTGCATGTCCCGGGTACCCCGGTCATCGAGGAGGGCCAGCTGGTTTCGACCAGCCCGGCCACCGGCACCGAGGCCGGTCGCCTCCCGATCGCCTCCGACGCCGAGGTGCGACAGTCCGTCGACCGCGCCCGGGCGGCCGGCGAGTGGTGGGTCGGGCTCGGCTTCACCGGCCGCCGCGACCGGCTGCTGCGGTGGCGCGCGCTGCTCGCCAAGCGGATCGAGCAGTTGGCCGAGTTGGTGCACGTCGAGGGCGGCAAGCCGGTCGCCGACGCGATCGTCGAGATCGTCACCGCGATCGAGCACATCGACTGGGCCGCCCGCAACGCCGGCCGCGTGCTCGGCCCACGCCGGGTGCGGTCCCGGCTCATCCTCGCCGAGTTCTCCGGTCACCTCGAATACCAGCCGCACGGCGTGGTCGGCGTGATCGGGCCGTGGAACTATCCCGTCTTCACGCCGATCGGCTCCGCCGCGTACGCGCTGGCCGCCGGCAACGCCGTGGTGCTCAAGCCCAGCGAATACACGCCCGCCGTCGGCCAGTGGCTGGTGGACAGCTTCGCCGAGGTGGTGCCCGAGCACCCGGTGTTCACCGCCGTGCACGGGCTGGGCGACGTGGGTGCCGCTCTGTGCCGCTCCGGGGTCGACAAGGTGGCCTTCACCGGTTCCACCGCGACCGCCCGCAAGGTGATGGCCGCGTGCGCCGAGACGCTGACCCCGGTGCTGATCGAGGGCGGCGGCAAGGACGCCATGATCGTCGACAGCGACGCCGACCTGGACGCCGCCGCGGAGGCCTGTGTCTGGGGCGGCATGACCAACGCGGGCCAGACCTGCATCGGCATCGAGCGGGTCTACGCCGTCGACTCGGTCTTCGACGCCTTCGTCGACAGGGTGGTGGCCCGCGCCGGTCGGCTGACCGTCGGGCCGGAAGGCAGCGACATCGGCCCGATCACCATGCCCCGGCAGATCGACGTGATCCGCCGGCACATCGACGCCGCGATCGACTCCGGTGGGCGCGCCGTGCTTGGTGGCCCGAGCGCCGTGCAACCGCCGTACGTCCACCCGACCGTGCTCGTGGACGTGCCGGAGGAGTCGGCCGCCGTCCAGGAGGAGACCTTCGGCCCCACGTTGACCATCAGCCGGGTCCGCGACGCCGACGAGGCCGTCACCCGCGCCAACGCCCTGCCCTACGGCCTGGGCGGCTCGGTCTTCGGCCGACGGCGCGCGGTGGCCATCGCCCGGCGGCTGCGCTCCGGAATGGCCTCGGTCAACTCCACCCTGACCTTCGCCGGCATGTCCACCCTGCCGTTCGGCGGGGTGGGCGACTCCGGCTTCGGGCGGATCCACGGGGAGGACGGGCTGCGCGAGTTCGGCCGGGCCAAGGCGATCACCCGGCGTCGCGCCCGGTCGCTGCTGCCGTCGATGACCTTCGAACGGACGCCGACCGACGTGGCCCGGCTCGTCAAGGCGATCAAGGTGATGTACGGAAGGTGAGTGTCAGATAGCCGATCTTCAACAAGGATCGGCGAATCGACATGTGTGTACGGGTGGTTACGGCGGTACATTGCGTTAAATGGGCCCCAATCGATTGCGCTACCGCCTTGTCGACAGTGACCAGTCGTGGAGCGCCCGGCGACGTCGGCACCGTTCGGACTGGCTGGCGCGCACCTTCCCCGACATCGGCGACATGCACGTGGTCGATCTCGGCGGTCGGCTCGGCACCTGGCACCGCGCCACCGTCCGGCCGGCCCGGGTGACCGTCGTCAACCTGGAAAAACCCCCGGCCGTTGTGCCTGAGTGGGCCCACGTCGAGCAGGCCGACGCCTGCGACCTCCCGGCGCGCCTCGCCGGAGGCAGCTTCGACATGGTCTTCTCGAACTCGGTGCTGGAGCACGTGGGCGGGCACGAACGCCGGTTGCGCTTCGCCGCCGCCGTCCGCTCGCTGGCCGACCGGCACTGGGTGCAGACGCCCTACCGCTACTTCCCGATCGAGCCACACTGGATCGCGCCGGGCATGCAGTTCCTACCGGTGCGGCTGCGCACCGCGTTCGCCAGGCGGTGGCCGTTGGGGCACAAGCCGACCCGCAGCCACGACGCCGCCATCCACCAGGTGCTCTGGACCGAGCTGCTGGACCGCTCGCAGATGCGCCACTACTTCCCGGACTCGACCATGCTGGTCGAGCGGGTGTTCGGCCTGCCCAAGTCGCTGATCGCGGTGCGTACGGGGAGCTGAGCCGCACGACCCACCGGGAGCTGGGCCGCTCAGAACAGCGTCAGCTCGTCCTTCTCGATGCCCCGCAGCTTGTCGTAGTTCACGACCACGCACCGGATGCCCCGGTCGGTGGCGAGCACCCGGGCCTGCGGCTTGATCTCCTGCGCCGCGAAGACCCCGACAACCGGGCTGAGCAGCGGGTCACGGTTCATCAACTCGAGGTACCGGGTCAACTGCTCCACGCCGTCGATGTCGCCACGCCTCTTGACCTCGACGGCGACCGAACCGGAGTTGGCGTCCCGGCACAGCAGGTCGACGGGGCCGATCGCGGTCATGTACTCGCGGCGGACCAGCGTGAACCCCTCACCCAACGCGCTGGGGTTGGCGGCCAGCAACTCCTGGAGGTGCGCCTCCACCCCGTCCTTGCGGAGGCCGGGGTCGACACCCAGCTCGTACGAGGTGTCCTGGAAGATCTCCTCCAGGGTGATCCGCAACTCCTCGCCAGCCTTGTTGACCACCCGCCACACACCGGGGGCCTCCTCCAGCCGACATGGCGGGCTCATCCAGTTCAACGGCTTGTACGCCCGGTCGTCGGCATGAATCGACACCGACCCGTCCGCCTTCACCATCAGCAACCGGGTGGCCAGCGGCAGGTGAGCCGAGAGCCGTCCGACGTAGTCCACCGAGCACTTCGCAATGACCAACCGCACCCGACGAGGGTAGCTGAGGACCCCCCGGTCGCCAGGAGCGGCACTGGCGCGTCGATGCCATGCTGAGACCGTGTTCGAAGTCCTCACCGGCACCGGCCTCGCCGCCTCAGCGGGGCTGAACGCCTACATACCCCTGCTCATCCTCGGTCTCCTCGGCCGTTACACCGATCTGATCGACCTGCCCAGTGGCTGGACCTGGCTCGGCAACGGCTGGGTCATCCTCATCATGGCCGTGCTGCTCGCCGTCGAGGTGGTGGCGGACAAGGTGCCCGTCGTCGACCACATCAACGACGTGGTGCAGACCGTGGTCCGGCCCACCGCCGGCGGCCTGGCCTTCGGTGCCGGTTCCTCGTCGGAGACGGTGACGGTCAGCGACCCGGAGACCTTCTTCTCGACCCACCAGTGGGTGCCGGTCGTCACCGGCGTGCTGCTGGCACTGGGCGTGCACCTGCTCAAGTCCGCGGCACGTCCCATCGTCAACGCGACCACCGCCGGGTTCGGCGCCCCGGTCGCGAGCACCGCTGAGGACGCCACCAGCGTGGTGGTCTCGCTGGTGGCGATCATCCTGCCGGTGTTGGTGCTCGTCTTCCTGCTCGGCCTGGTGTTCTTCGTCTACTGGTTCTTCCGGCGGCGCTCCGTTCGCCGCCGGGAACGCGACGCGGCCCGCGCCGCCGGCTTCCGCGTCTGACGCCTGATCGACGGGTCAGGGCAGGTCGTTGGCCCGGCGGATGACGGTGACAAGGTCGTCGATGATGCCGGTGAGGGCGAAGTCCTTCGGGGTGAAGACCCGGGCCACCCCGGCGGCCCGGAGCGTGTCCGCGTCGCCGGCGGGGATGATGCCGCCCACCACCACCGGCAGGTCCGCCCGGCCGGCGGCGCGCAACCCGTCGAGCACCGCCGGCACGGCGGCCAGGTGCGACCCGGAGAGCACGGACAGCCCGACCAGGTCGACGTCCTCCTCGACGGCGGCGGCCACGATCTGCCCCGCCGTCAGCCGGATGCCCTGGTAGACGACTTCGAAGCCGGCGTCGCGGGCGCGTACCGCGATCTGCTCGGCGCCGTTGGAGTGCCCGTCCAGGCCGGGTTTGCCGACCAGCAGCCGCAGCCGGCCGCTGCCCAGCTCGCGGGCGGTGGCGGCGACCCGCTCGCGGACGGCGGTCAGGCCGGGGTCGCCGCCGCTGCCGGTGGCGCCGGCCAGGCCGGTCGGTGCGCGGTACTCGCCGAAGACCTGGCGCAGCGCGCCGGCCCACTCGCCGGTGGTCACCCCGGCCCGCACGCACTCCAGTGTGGCCGGCATCAGGTTGGTGGTGGTCGCGGCGTTCGCGCGGAGCCGCCCGAGGGCCGCGTCGACGGCGGCCGCGTCCCGGTCGGCCCGCCATCGGCGTACGCCCTCGGTGGCGGCCGCCTCGACCGCGGGGTCGACCTGCTCGACGGCTTCCGCGCCGGCGGCGGTCAGCGGGGAGGATTCGGTTTCGGTGTACCGGTTGACCCCGACCACCACGTCGGCACCGGACTCCAGCCGCCTGCGGCGTTCGGCCAGCGACCCGACCAGCGCGCTCTTGAGGTAGCCGGTCTCCACGGCGGCGACCACGCCGCCCAGTTCCAGCACCTTGTCCAGCTCGACCCGCGCCCCGGTGACGATCTCGTCGACCAACGCGGTCATCACGTGCGAGCCGGCGAAGATGTCGGGATATTCGAGCAGATCCGACTCGTACGCCAGGACCTGCTGCATCCGCAACGACCACTGCTGGTCCCAGGGGCGGGGCAGGCCCAGCGCCTCGTTCCAGGCGGGCAGCTGCACCGCGCGGGCCCGGGCGTCGCGGGACATCGTCACGCCGAGCATCTCCAGCACGATGCGCTGGATGTTGTTCTCCGGCTGCGCCTCGGTGAGGCCCAGCGAGTTGACCTGCACGCCGTAGCGGAACCGACGTTGTCTGGCGTCGGTGACCCCGTACCGGTCCCGGGTGATCTCGTCCCAGAGCACGCCGAACGCGCGCATCTTGGCGATCTCCTCGACGAAACGCACCCCGGCGTTGACGAAGAACGAGATCCGCTGGACCACGTCGCCCATCCGCTCGGCCGGCACCTGGCCGGAGTCACGGACCGCGTCGAGGACGGCGACCGCGGTGGCCAGCGCGAAGCCGACCTCCTGCACGGGCGTGGCCCCGGCCTCCTGGAGGTGGTACGAGCAGATGTTGACCGGGTTCCACCGGGGCATCTCCCGCAGCGTGTACGCCACCACGTCGGCGGTGAGCCGCAGGGACGCCGCTGGCGGGAAGATGTACGTCCCCCGGGACAGGTACTCCTTGATGATGTCGTTCTGGGTGGTGCCCGAGCAGCGGGCCAGCTCGGCGCCCTGCTCGGTCGCCACAGTCCCGTAGAGAGAGAGCAGCCACATCGCCGGAGCGTTGATCGTCATCGAGGTGTTCGTGTCGGCGAGCGGGATGCCGTCGAAGAGCGCCCGCATGTCGCCGAGGTGCGCCACCGGCACGCCGACCCGGCCGACCTCGCCGGAGGCCAGTTCGTGGTCCGGGTCGTACCCGGTCTGGGTGGGCAGGTCGAAGGCGACCGAGAGGCCGGTCTGTCCCTTCGCCAGATTGCGGCGGAAGAGAGCGTTGCTCGCGGTCGCCGACGAGTGGCCGGCGTAGGTACGCATCACCCACGGGCGGTCCCGCTCGGGCAGCCGTCCCGGAAATGCCGTCTCGTCCATGGCCGGAGTTTAAGTTACCGCCCAGTAAAAGGGGCTGTGGAAAACCACACAGGTCCATGTCGGGGACATCCGGGTGCGAAGTACCCGCAGTGGCGCGCACCGCCACACCCCGGGCACCGGGCCGGCAGAGTCAGGACGCACACTGGACGGCATGGATGACGAGCTGGCCATCTCCGTCCGAGGGTTGCGCAAGGCGTACGGCGACAACGTGGCGGTGGCGGGCGTGGATCTCGACGTGCGCCGCGGTGAGGTGTTCGCATTGCTCGGCCCGAACGGCGCCGGCAAAACCACCACCGTGGAGATCCTCGAGGGCTACCGGCACCGGGATGCCGGCGAGGTCTTCGTGCTCGGCGCGGACCCGGCTCACCCGGACGCCGACTGGCGCTCCCGTGTCGGCATCGTGCTCCAGGGCACCGGCGAGTTCGACGAGCTGACCGTGGCCGAGGTGATCCGGCACTTCTCCGGCTTCTACCCCGACGCCGACGACCCGGACAAGGTGATCGAGCGGGTCGGGTTGGCCGCCAAGGCGAAGGCCCGTACGCACACCCTCTCCGGCGGGCAGAAGCGCCGCCTGGACGTGGCGCTGGGCATCATCGGTCGCCCCGAGTTGCTCTTCCTCGACGAGCCGACCACCGGCTTCGACCCGGAGGCCCGCCGCGAGTTCTGGGAGCTGATCCGCGACCTCGCCGCGGCCGGCACCACCATCGTGCTGACCACGCACTACCTGGACGAGGCGGAGGCGCTCGCCGACCGGGTCGGTGTGATCGCCGGTGGCCGGCTGGTCGAGGTGGCCGCCCCTAACCGGCTGGGCAACCGGCAGGAGGCCCTGGCAACGGTTTCCTGGCGTACCCCGGACGGGACGCTGGAGCTTGCGCAAACCGCGACGCCGACGGCCCTCGTGGCCGACCTGGCCGCGCGCCACGGCGGCGAGGTCCCCGGCCTCACGGTGACCCGGCCGACCCTGGAGGACGTCTACCTGAAAATGATCGGACACGCGCAATGACGACCACGACAAAACCGGCCTCCGCGGTCGCCGCCCCACGGGGCCAGCGACCGAACGCTGGCGCGCTCGCGCTGCGCCAGGGCCGGCTGGAGATCACCCAGTTCCTGCGCAGCCGGGAGTCCGTGGTCTTCACCATGGGCTTCCCGATCATCATGATCCTGATCTTCGCGTCGATCTTCAGCGGCGAGATCGGTGGCGGGGTCAAGTACACCCAGTACTTCATCACCGGCATGATCGCGACCGGCCTGATGACGGTGAGCTTCCAGAACCTGGGCATCTGGATCCCGATCGAACGGGACCGGGGGGTGCTCAAGCGCTACCGGGGCACGCCGATGCCGAAGTGGGTCTGGTTCGCCGGCAAGGTGATCATGGTGGTGGCGATCGGCATCGCCGAGACCGCGCTGCTGCTGGCCGTCGCGGTGGCGCTGTTCGACCTCGACCTGCCGGGCACCGCCGGGAAGTGGTTGACCTTCGGCTGGGTCGCCGGGCTCGGGGTGACCGCCTGCACCCTGTGCGGCATCGCCATCTCGTCGCTGGCCCGCACCGCCCGCAGCGGCTCGGCGGTGGTCACCCCGGTCGCCCTGGTGCTCCAGTTCATCTCCGGGGTGTTCTTCGTCTTCACCGACCTGCCCACCTGGATGCAGCAGGTGGCGGCGCTGTTCCCGCTCAAGTGGATGTGCCAGGGGCTGCGGTCGGTCTTCCTGCCCGACGGCTTCGGCGCCCAGGAACCGGGCGGCTCGTTCGAGCTGGGCCGGGTCGCGCTGGTGCTGGCCCTGTGGTGCGTGATCGGCGTGGTGCTCTGCCTGACCACCTTCCGCTGGACCACCAAGCGCGACGGCTGACGCGGAGAAAGGGGGCAGGCGCTGTGCGTCCGCCCCCTTTCCATGTCCCGCTCAGTACGTGTAGAAGCCCTTGCCGGTCTTGCGGCCCAGGTCGCCCGCGGTGACCATGCGCTGGAGCAGCTCCGGCGGGAAGAACTTCTCGTCGGCCGTGTCGGTGTAGATGTTCTTCGAGGCGTGCAGCAGCACGTCCACACCGGTCAGGTCGGTGGTGGCCAGCGGACCCATCGCGTGCCCGAAGCCGAGGCGGCAGGCCGTGTCCAGGTCCTCGGCGGACACCACGCCGGACTCCACCAGCTTGACCGCCTCCATCACCAGGGCGGAGATCAGCCGCGTCGTGACGAAGCCGGCGATGTCCCTGTTGACCACCACCACCGTCTTGCCGATCTCCTCGGCGAAGGCCCGTGCGGTGTCCAGCGCGGCGTCGCTGGTCTTGTAACCGCGTACCAGCTCGCAGAGCTGCATCATCGGCACCGGGGAGAAGAAGTGGGTGCCGACGACCGACTCGGGTCGCTCGGTCACCGCGGCGATCTGGGTGACCGGGATGGCCGAGGTGTTGGTGGCGAGCACCGCGTCAGCCTTGCAGATCTTGTCCAGGGCGCGGAACACCTCGTGCTTGATCTCCAGCCGCTCGAAGACCGCCTCGACGACGATGTCCGCGTCCGCCGCCGCCTCCAGGTCGGTGGTCGGGGTGATCCGGGCCAGCGTCGCCTCGACCTCGGACGCCTCGATCCTGCCCTTCTCGGCGAACTTCTCCAGCGACTTCCGGATGCCGCCCAGCCCCCGGGTGGTGGCCGCGTCGTCCAGGTCGCGCAACGTCACCTGCCAGCCGGCCTGCGCCGCCACCTGAGCGATGCCGGAGCCCATCAGCCCGGCCCCGACGACCGCGAGTCGACCCGCCATCTACTTCTCCCTCGCTGCGATTGAGTGCCTGCAAACACCCTAGTCGGCGAGCCTGAACGATGGCTAAGGGGCCGTCCGGCGGCGTTGCCCGGCAAGGCGCCCGTCCGGCGGCGTTGCCCGGGCCTGCCTCGGGGCCTCCCGGCGGGTCAGATCTCCAGCGACGGTTCCTCCGGTGCGGTGCCCCGCTCGACCGCCACCCCGAGTGCGCGCAGGTCGGCCACGAAGTCCGGGTACCCCCGGTCGACGTGATGCACGTGGGAGACCTCGGTGACCCCCTGCGCGCACAGCCCGGCGATGATCAGCCCCGCGCCGGCGCGGATGTCGGTGGCCCGCACCGGCGCCCCGGAGAGCCGATCCCGCCCACGGACGACCGCGTGGTGCCCATCGGTCTTGATGTCCGCACCGAGCCGCATCATCTCGTTGGCGAACATGAACCGGCCGTCGAAGATGTTCTCGGTGATCAGGGAGGCGCCGTCGCTGACCGCGGCCAGCCCGATCGCCATCGGCAGCAGGTCGGTGGCGAAGCCGGGGTACGGCAGCGTCACCACGTCCACCGCCCGGGGCCGCTCGTCCATCCGTACGCGGAAGCCGTCCCCCCTGGTCTCCACCAGGCCACCGGCCGCCACCACCTTGTCCAGCGCGACCTCCAGATACGCCGGGTCCAGGCCGGTCACCGTCACGTCTCCCCGGGTCATCGCCGCGCCGAACGCCCAGGTGCCGGCGACGATCCGGTCCCCCACCGTGGCGTGGCGCACCGGGCGCAGACCGGGGACCCCGGTGATCCGCAACGTGGACGTGCCCGCGCCGACGATCCGCGCGCCCATCTCGTTGAGCATCGTGCAGATGTCGACGATCTCCGGCTCGCGGGCCGCGTTGTCGATCATCGTGGTGCCCTGGGCGAGCACCGCCGCCATCACCAGGTTCTCGGTCGCGCCGACGCTGGGGAAGTCCAGCACGATGTCCGCGCCACGCAGCCCGTGCGGGGCCGAGGCGATGACGAACCCGTGCTCACCGGAGATCTCCGCACCCATCCGGGTCAGCCCGGAGATGTGCATGTCCAGCCCCCGTGACCCGATGGCGTCGCCGCCGGGATGGGCCACCCGCACGTACCCCCGACGGGCCAGCAGCGGGCCGAGCACACAGATCGACGCGCGCAACCGCCGGACCAGGTCGTAGTCGGCCTCGGCGCCCGGCTGCTCGGGCACGTCGATGGTCACCGAGCGGGACCGGGCCACCCCACCGCGGGCGACCATCGGGTCGACCGGGTCGTCCGCGTCGAACCGGACGTCACAACCCAGCCGGCGCAGCACCTCCCCCATGATCGCGATGTCGGTGATCCGCGGGACGTTCGTGATCACGCTGCGGCCCGGCGCGAGCAGCGCGGCGGCCATCAGCTTCAGCGCCGAGTTCTTGGCGCCGACCACGTGCACGGTGCCGGCCAGGCGGGCGTCACCGTGGACCCGGATGACGTCGACGTCGTTGACCGCCGTGTCGCCCGCGTCGCCGGGGCCCACCACCACAGGCCAACTGGCGGAGCTGTCCGGCCGCGCCGGGATCGTCAGGTCGGGAATCCGTAGGCTGTGCGTCATGGCCGTCCACCTCACGCGCATCTACACCAAGGCCGGCGATGCCGGCATGACCAGGCTGAGCAACAACGAGCAGGTGCCGAAGACCGATCCACGCATCGCCGCGTACGCGGATGTCGACGAGTGCAACGCGGCGATCGGTGTCGCGATCGCCATAGGCGAGCTCGACGAGGCGCTGCGGGGAGTGCTGGGGTCGGTGCAGAACGACCTGTTCGACGTCGGCGCCGACCTGTCCACCCCGGTCGAGAAGGAGCCGAAGTACCCGCCGCTGCGGGTGACCGAGGAGTACGTCGAGCGCCTGGAAGGCTGGTGCGACGAGTACAACGCACGCCTGAGCAAGCTCGACTCCTTCATCCTCCCCGGCGGCACCGCGGGCGCGGCGCTGCTGCATGTGGCGCGAACCATCGCCCGGCGTGCCGAACGGGCGGCGTGGGCGCTGGTGGCCCACGACCCGGACCGAACCAGCACGCTCCCGGCAAAGTATCTCAACCGGCTCTCCGATCTGCTCTTTATCCTGTCAAGAACGGCAAATCCGGCGGGAGACGTGCTATGGGTGCCCGGCGGCAAGCGCTGACCAGAGGGGCTCTGCACCACGTCGGGCAGTGACTTCCCGATCTGGCCGCCCCCACGCCTACGTGAACCGAGTGGGCGGCGTGATCGACTCGGGTTCAAGAAAAACGGGGCATCCAGACCAGCAGGACGCCCCGACATCACGAAAACCGAGTCGATCACGCGGAAGGGCTTCCCGGCGGCGACCAGAGACGGCTCAGGCAGCCACAGCAGCCCTCAGGCGGCCGGCCAGTCCTGGGAGGCCAGACGTGGCGAGACCGCCCCCGGAGGGGCGGCCTCGAGCCAGGAGAGGAAACCGGTCACGGTCGATCGCGCCATGGCGATCTCCACCGGTGCGTGGTGACTGGTACAGCGGAGGATCACCCAGTCGGCCGGCATGGAGAGCCGCTCCTGACCTTCGGGCAATCGGCGGCGCTCCACCGCCAGCCCCTTGCGCGACAGCACCCGCTTGGGGCGGATCGCGAAGCTGAACATCCGGTACCACCGAAGCTCGTCATCGGCGAACCGACCGAAGCCGGGCGACCAGCCGCGGCCGTCGAGCATGGTGGAGACCCGGACGCTGAGCCGGATGATGCCACCGCTGCGGGTGACCAGAGCTCGCCGGACGAAGAGAACGAAAAGCGCGAGGAGGATGACGACTACGCCGATCCCGAATCCTTCGACGATCTCCATCCCCGGTGTGACTCAGCGGCTCGGTGCGGAAACCGGGGTTGCGCTCTCGGCCAGGACGGTGACACCGTCGGCGCTCACCGAGAGGAAGCCGCCGGCCACCTCGTAGGCGACCTGCTCACCGCCGGCGAGCTTGATGCGCACCTGGCCGGGCTCGGCGAGCTGGCCGAGCAGCGGCGCGTGCCCCGGCAGAACACCCAGCTCGCCTTCGGTCGTGCGAGCGACGACCATCTCGGCGTCACCCGACCAGACCTTCTCCTCGACGGCGACGAGCTCGACGTGAAGCTGCTGTGCCACGCTGTCTCCTTGCTGCGGCTACGGATTGCCGAAAGTCTAGCCTGACGCCGACGCGCGCCCCACGCGGGTGGGGAGAACCGCGCCCCGGCTACTTGGTCTTGTTGACGAAATCGGGGTGCTCCAGCAGGAACGGGTCGAGTTGCTCGTTCTTCAGCGCGGCGAAGAAGTCCGGGACCCCCGGCTGGAACTGCTCACCCAGGTATTTCTTGCCGTCGTACATGCCACCACCGGGCAGTTTGATCATCTGGATCGTGTTGGGGCGGATGTCCTTCAGGGCGAGCCCGAAGTCGACAACGCTGTTGCCCCGTCCGTTGAAGATCAACGACTGCCCGGCGGCGCGGAGCACCTTGTCCAGCTTGATCGGGTTGGACACCACATCGGCGCTGAACGCCTGGCCGACCATGGCCTTGACGAACTGCTGCTGGTGGCGCTGCCGGCCGTAGTCGGAGTCCGGAACGCCGTTCTTCGGGTAGCGCTGCCGAACGTAGTCCAGCGCCTGCCACCCACTCAGGTGCTGGTTGCCCTTCTTGTAGACCGCCTGCGGCCCGACGTAGCCCTCGCCGCGAGTGTTGCCCGGCCGGGCCTTGCCGTCCGGCTGCTTGTGCTCGGACTTCACGTCCCGCTCGATGTACATGTTGACGCCACCCATGGCATCGACGATCTTCTGGAAGCCGGTGAAGTTGATGATCGCGCCAGCGTCGAACCGCTTGATGCCCGTCACGTTCTGCACGGTGGTGGCCAGCAGCTCGAAGCCCCGGGCGGCGTCGGGGTTCGCCCCCGGCACCTGGCTGCCGAACGACATGGCGGCGTTGATCTTCGTGGACTCGCCCGCGAAGTTGGCCTTCTTGAACGCCGGGATGTGCACGTAGAGGTCGCGCGGCAGTGAGAAGAGGTAGGCCCGGTCCATCGTCGCCGGCACGTGCAGCACCATGATCGAGTCGGCCAGCGGCGCCGCCGTCGCCGTACGCGGGTCGATGCCGACCAGCAGGATGTTGAGCGGGCCCTTGATCTCGCTCTTCTTCGCCTGGGCACCGGCCGCCTGGTCGCCGAACAGGTCCGCCTTGCCCACCGCCCCCTCGTAGCGGGCCATGAGCACCTCGGTGCCGACCAGCACGGCACCGCTGAGCACGGTCAACACGGTGCCGAACACCGTGCAGATCCTGGCCCAGCGCGGCACACCCCGCCAGACCGACGACTTGCGGCCACTCTTGCCGGCCTTACCCACGAGTTCTCCGTTCGTCACGCCCCACGGGAGGAAGACGGGCGCACGTCGCCGAAAGGTTGCAAAGATCAACGCTCTTTCACGTATGAGCGCGGAACGACCGTATCTCGGGTGGCTCGTCTGTGCCGACCACGAGTAACGGACCGCGACGATGATAGGACGCGAACATGAACAAAAGACTGCCCCGGCATTGCCGGGGCAGTCTTTTTGTTGCAGATCCGATCGGGCTGGTCAGTCCTTCATCAGCTCCGCAGCCTTGGCCTCGAGGTCCTCGAGACCGCCACACATGAAGAACGCCTGCTCGGGGAAGTGATCGTACTCACCCTCGCTGATCTTGCGGAACGCCTCGATGGTCTCCTTGATCGGGACCGTCGAGCCCGGCACGCCGGTGAACTGCTCCGCGGCGTACGTGTTCTGCGAGAGGAAGCGCTCGATCCGCCGGGCCCGGGCCACGGTGATCTTGTCTTCCTCGGAGAGCTCCTCGATACCGAGGATGGCGATGATGTCCTGCAGGTCGCGGTAGCGCTGCAGGATCCGCTTCACCTCGGTGGCGACCTGGAAGTGCTCCTGGCCGACGAACTCCGGGGCGAGGATCCGGGACGAGGACGCCAGCGGGTCCACGGCCGGGTAGATGCCCTTGTCGGAGATCGACCGCTCCAGGTTGGTGGTCGCGTCCAGGTGGGCGAACGTGGTGGCCGGAGCGGGGTCGGTGTAGTCGTCCGCCGGCACGTAGATCGCCTGCATCGACGTGATGGCCTGGCCCCGGACGGAGGTGATCCGCTCCTGGAGCTCGCCCATCTCGTCGGCCAGGGTCGGCTGGTAACCCACGGCGCTCGGCATACGGCCGAGCAGGGTGGACACCTCCGAACCGGCCTGGGTGAAGCGGAAGATGTTGTCGATGAAGAGCAGCACCTCCTGCTTCTTCACGTCCCGGAAGTACTCCGCCATGGTCAGCGCGGAGAGGGCCACCCGCAGCCGGGTGCCCGGCGGCTCGTCCATCTGGCCGTAGACCAGTGCGGTCTTGTCGATGACGCCGGACTCGGTCATCTCGGCGATGAGGTCGTTGCCCTCACGGGTGCGCTCACCCACGCCGGCGAACACCGAGGTACCACCGAAGTTGCGGGCAACCCGGGTGATCATCTCCTGGATGAGCACCGTCTTGCCCACGCCCGCGCCGCCGAACAGGCCGATCTTGCCGCCCTTGACGTACGGAGCGAGCAGGTCGATGACCTTGATGCCGGTCTCCAGCATCTCGGTCTTCGGCTCCAGGTCCGCGAAGGCCGGGGCCTTGCGGTGGATGCCCCACCGGTCGTCGGCCTCGAACGTCTCGCCCTCTTTGAGGTTGAGCACCTCGCCGATCGCGTTGAACACCTTGCCCTTGACCGCGTCGCCCACCGGCACGGTGATCGGCTCGCCGCGGTCACGCACCTCAGCGCCGCGAACCAGGCCGTCCGTCGGCTGCATCGAGATGGCACGGATCAGGTTGTCACCCAGGTGCTGGGCGACCTCCAGGGTCAGCGTCTTCTCACCGCCGGACAGCTGAACGTCAACGTTGAGCGCGTTGAACAGGGCCGGCATGGCGTCGCGCGGGAACTCGGCGTCGACGACCGGGCCGATGACCCGGACCACGCGACCCGTGGCCGTCTTGGTCTCTACTGGTGCAGTCATCACACTTCACTTCCCGACGCGGCCAGCGCGTTCGCGCCGCCGACGATCTCGCTGATCTCCTGGGTGATCCCGGCCTGGCGAGCCGAGTTCATCTCGCGCGTGTACTTCTCGATCATCTCTTCGGCGTTGTCGGTGGCGCTCTTCATCGCCCGCCGCCGTGCCGCCGACTCACTCGCCGCCGACTCGATCAACGCCGCGTAGATCCGCGTGTTGATGTACCTCGGCAGGAGCGCGTCGAGCAGCGCCTCCGCCTCCGGCTCGAACTCGTACGCCGGCAGCAGCCCCTCGGAGCGCGGCCGGTCCTCCACCTGCATCGGACCGATCACCTTGGTGACCGGGTTCTGCGTCATCAGCGAGTGGAACTCGGTGTAGACGATGTGCAACTCGTCGACGCCGAGCACCCCGTCCGCTCCGGCACCGCCGTCGACGTCGTCCGCACCGGCCGTGAACGCCTTGATCAGCGTCTCACCGACGGCGCGGGCGTCCTCGAACGACGGCTGCTCGCTGAACCCGGTCCAGTTGGCCTCGATCGGCCGTTCGCGGAACCGGTAGAACCCGACGCCCTTACGCCCGATGACGTAGAGCACCGGCTCCTTGCCGTCCGCCTTGAGCCGCGCGATCAGCGACTCCGCCATCCTGATCGCGTTGGAGCTGTAACCGCCGGCCAGGCCACGGTCGCTGGTGACCAACAGGACGCCGGCCCGCCGCACCCGCTCGCGCGGGGTGAGCAGCGGGTGGTCGATCCGCGCGTTGGACGCCAGCGCCGTGAGCACACCGGTGATGGCCTGGGCGTACGGCAGGGACGCCTGCACCCGGGCCTGAGCCTTGGCGATCCGGCTCGTCGCCACGAGCTCCATCGCCTTGGTGATCTTCTTCATCGACTTCGCCGAGCGGATCCGTTGACGAAGAACGCGTACCTGGGCCGCCACGGGATCAGCTCTCGGCCGGGCGGTCGGTCGCGCCGTCGCGGAAGCGGGTCACCGTCTCGCGGTTCTCGTCGCCCTCAAGCGGTGCGGCCGGCGCGTCGTTGACCCGACGCTCGTCCTCCTTGTTGAGGAAGACCTGCTTGAACTCGGCGATCGCGCTGTCCAGGGAGCCGATGATGTCATCGTTCCACTGGTTGTCGGCAATGCCGGCCAGCACACCCTCGTGCTTGTGCCGCAGGTACTGGAGGAACTCCGACTCGAAGCGCCGTACCTCACCCACCGGGATGTCGTCCAGCTTGCCCTCGGTGCCGGCCCAGACCGAGACGACCTGCTCCTGCACCGGGAACGGCGAGTAGTTCGGCTGCTTGAGCAGCTCGACCAAGCGCGAACCGCGGTCCAGCTGGGCGCGGGAGGCCCGGTCCAGGTCGGAGGCGAAGGCGGCGAACGCCTCCAGCTCGCGGTACTGCGCGAGGTTGAGCCGCAGCGAACCGGCGACCTTCTTCATCGGCTTCACCTGCGCGGCGCCACCGACCCGGGAGACCGAGGTGCCGACGTTGATCGCCGGACGAACGCCCTGGTTGAACAGGTCGGTCTCCAGGAAGATCTGGCCGTCGGTGATCGAGATGACGTTGGTCGGGATGAAGGCCGAGATGTCGTTGGCCTTCGTCTCGATGATCGGCAGACCGGTCATCGAGCCGCCACCCAGCTCGTCGGAGAGCTTGGCGCAGCGCTCCAGCAGGCGGGAGTGCAGGTAGAAGACGTCGCCCGGGTACGCCTCACGGCCCGGCGGGCGACGCAGCAGCAGCGACACGGCCCGGTACGCCTCGGCCTGCTTGCTCAGGTCGTCGAAGACGATCAGGACGTGCTTGCCGCCGTACATCCAGTGCTGCCCGATGGACGAGCCGGTGTACGGGGCGAGGTACTTGAAGCCGGCCGGGTCGGAGGCCGGGGAGGCCACGATGGTGGTGTATTCCATCGCGCCCGCCTCCTCTAGCTGCCCCTTGATGGAGGCGATCGTGGAGGCCTTCTGGCCGATGGCGACGTAGATGCAGCGGACCTGCTTCTTCGGGTCGCCGGTGCGCCAGTTGTCGCGCTGGTTGAGGATGGCGTCCAGGGCGACAGTGGTCTTGCCGGTCTTCCGGTCACCGATGATCAGCTGCCGCTGACCCCGACCGATCGGGGTCATCGCGTCGATGGCCTTGATGCCGGTCTGCAGCGGCTCGTCGACGGACTGCCGGGACATCACGTTCGGAGCCTGCAGCTCCAGCTCGCGGAAGCCCTCGTTGGCGATGTCGCCGAGCCCGTCGATCGGGTCACCGAGCGCGTTGACCACGCGGCCGAGGAAGGCGTCGCCCACCGGAACGGAGAGAACCCGCTCGGTGCGCTTGACGCGCTGCCCCTCCTCCAGCTTGGCGGAGTCACCGAGAACAACGACACCGATCTCCCGGACGTCGAGGTTCAACGCCACGCCGAGCGTGCCGTCCTCGAACTCGAGAAGCTCGTTGGTCATGGTCGAGGGCAGGCCCTCGACGTGGGCGATACCGTCACCGGTGTCGGCGACGGTGCCGACCTCCTCGCGGGAGACGTCGGACGAGTAGGAAGAGACGTAGCGCTCCAGGGCGCCGCGGATCTCCTCCGTCGAGATGGTCAGCTCGGCCATCCTCTGCTTCCTTAAAATTCAGGGGCCCGGGATACCTAGTACCGACCGGTCCGAATGGCGTCTGTCAATCCGGGCGCTGAGCGGCGGAGCCGCCCCGACGCTGGGCGGCGGAGCCGCTCAGCCGCTGGGCGGCGAGCCGTTCAGCGCTTCGCGAGCGCGTTGCGGGTCTCGTTGAGGCGGCGAAGGATGGTGCCGTCGTACAGGTCGGAGCCGACCCGCACGCTCACGCCACCCAGGACGTGGGGGTCGACCGTCTGCTTGACGGAGACCTCTCGACCGTATATCCCAGCGAGGCTCGCACCCAGCCGGCGCTCCTCGTCGTCACTCAACGGGGCCGCCACGGTGACGTACGCCACCTGACGGTCCCGCCGTTCGGCGGCGAGTTCCACGAGCCGGGTGAGCGATCCGCTGAAGGAACGCCCCCCGAAGCCGGCAAGCGCCACCTCGATGAGGCGGACGGTGGCCAGGTGGGCCTTGCCGGAGAGCAGCTCGCCGACCAGGACCCCCCGCTGGTCCACCGGAACCGCGGGGTTGGACAGCACCGCCGAGAGCTCGGGCTGGCCGGCGACGACCTGCCCGAAGCGGAACAGCTCGTCCTCGACCTCGCCGAGATCGCCGGAGGCCTCGGTGCTGGCCAGTGCCGCCTCCACGCCGAGCCGCTCGACGCCGTCGAGCAACTCCGACGGTGCCGACCAACGGCCGGAGACCAGCGCGGCGAGCAGGTCGAGCGCGCCGTCGCCGATCTTGCCGCGCAGCATCCCGCCGAGCAGTTCGGCGCGGTCAGCGCCGGACCGGGCCGGGTCCGAGAGGGCCCGGCGCAGCCGCGGCTCGCGCCGCAGCAGCCCGGCGACGGCGAGCAGGTCGTTGGCGGTGTGTGCCGCCGCGACCGCGTCGTTGCCGCGGACGTACGCGTCGAGGCGCTCGGCCCCGGCCTTGTACGACTCCCGGCTGGCGGCCTGCATCAGCGGGCCCCCGTGCTCTCGAGACCGCTCAGGAACCGGTCGACGGTGCCCTTGCGTCGTGCCTCGTCGGCCAGCGACTCGCCAACGATCTTGCTGGCGAGATCCACCGCGATCGTGCCGACCTCCGTGCGCAGCTCGCGCACGATGGTGGCCCGCTCGGCGGCGAGCGCGTCCTTGCCGGCCTGGATGACCCGGTCGGATTCCTCCCGCGCCTTGGCGAGGATGTCCTGCCGGATGCCCTCGGCGTCGGCCCGCGCGTCGTCACGGATCTTGGCGGCGTCGGTCCGGGCCTCGGCGAGCTGGGCACGGTACTGCTCGAGCAGCTGGTTCGCCTCGGCCTGGGCGGCCTCGGCGCGCTTGATGCCGCCCTCGATCGCGTCGACCCGAGCCTGGAACGTCTGCTCCATGCGGGGGAAGACGAACTTCATCAGCACGAAGCAGAGCACGGCGAAGGCGACCGAACCGACCACGATCTCCTGCCAGAGCGGGATGATCGGGTTGTGGGTCGACTCACCACCCTCAGCGGCGAGGAAGTACATGGTTACCTCCCGGTCTAGGGGCGGGATCAGCCGGCCCAGATGAAGCCGAAGGCGATGCCCAGCAGCGCCAGCGCCTCGATGACGGCGAAGCCGATCCAGACGTACGGCAGGGTCATCCGGGACGACTCCGGCTGACGGGCGGTCGACTGGATGTAGGCGGCGAAGACCAGGCCGACGCCGATGCCGGGGCCGATGGCGGCGAGGCCGTAGCCGATGGCAGCGGTGCTACCGGTGACCTCGGCGAGAACGCTAGCGTCCATTGGTGTGGTTCCTCCTGGTTATCACACGTGACTCTCACGCGGGACGACAACGGTTGGTGCGGGTGGATCAGTGCTCGTCGGCGAGCGCGCCCTGCACGTAGCTGGCGGTGAGGACGGTGAAGACGTACGCCTGCAGGCAGATCACCAGGAACTCGAGGAAGGTGAGCGCGATGGTCATCACCCAGGAGAGCACCGAGACCGGGGCCAGCCAGGCGTTGGCGCTCAGCATCGCGAAACCGCCGAGCGTGAAGACCAGCAGGAGCATGTGACCGGCGAACATGTTCGCGAAGAGACGAACCGCGAGCGAGAACGGCCGGACGATGAAAGTCGAGAAGAGCTCGATCGGGATCAGCAGCGGCAGGATGTACCAGGGTGCCGGCGGGATCAGCGAGTTCTTGAAGTATTTGACGAAGCCGTGCTTCTTGATGCCGATGTAGTTGAACAGCACGTAGCTGATGATCGCGAGGATCGCCGGGAAGGCGATGTGCGAGTTCGGCGAGATCTGGAAGAGCGGGATGATCGCGAACGCGTTCGTCAGCAGCACGAAGCAGAACAGCGTCGTGAAGTAGGGCGCGAACCGCACGCCCGCGTGGCCGATCATGTCGACGGCGATGTTGTTGCGCACGAAGCCGTAGATCGACTCGGCGAACCACTGCTTCTTCGTCGGCACCAGCTGCGGGTTCCGATAGGTCGCCAGGAAGAAGATGATCAGGACGCCGACCGCGATCCAGACCATTGCCGTGATCTTGGTGAACCAGTACGAGTCGTGTGCACCCCAGGGCAGGATGCTGGGCAGGTAGAAGTCCTCCACCGTGGGTGGGAAATTCGCCTGGCCCGCTGCCAGGACATTCGCCTGTCCGAACACCGCGTCCCTTCCTAAGTAGGCGTGCCGAGCCGGCGGACGACCAGGATGATGCCCCCGGCCATACCGAGCACGACGCCGATCCCGGTGGCGACGCCACCGGTGTCGAGCCACTGGTCAACAAGCCAACCGATGAAACCCCACACGAGCATGCCTCCGATGAGGTAGCTGAGCGCGGTCCAACCCTGACCGGCGCCGGACGGAATGTCGTCCGGTTCACCGGCTGGACGGGGGGTTTGGTCACCAGCCATGACGGGGCGAACGATATCAGCCGGGAAGACGAGGCTGTGCCTCACCCCCCGCACAACCAACGTTGTGTGGGCTTCTCGTGGGCGCGGTCGTCTGTGGGCACGCTACTCCCCTTCCGCCCGTCGGAAAATGACCGGAGGCCGACACATTGCGGCGCGTCCGCTGGTTGGGACGACCGGCCAACGACCAGGTCAGGCCTGCGGCCGACGGGCGTGCACCGTGGTCAGCCACCAGATGTGCACCGCCGTCCACACTGCCACCCCGGCGACGATGCCGAGGCAGAGCGGGACCAACCCGGCCCAGCCGGTCGACGCCACCGCCACCATCACCACGCCCAGCAGGGTGAACTTGAGCACGTACAGACCCAGCCCGAGCGGCAGCAGCAACTGCGGGTTGATCTGGTCGGCCCGGGCCAGCACCACCGTGGTCAGCGTGTAACTGAGCACCGTGACGCCCACGCCGGCCACCGCGCCGAGCGCCGCCGTCGCGCCGCCGGTCACCCCACCCACCACCGCGGCGACCGCGGCGAGCGCCGCCGACGCGGCCAGCAGCACCGGCAGGTGCCGCAGCCGCCACCGTCGGTCGGCGTCGGGCTCGACCACCCCGGGCTCAGCCACGGGGGTACGCCGGAAACGCCGCGACCAGCTCGGCCACCTCGGCACCGAGCCGGGTCAGCTCGTCGGCGCCGCCCGGTGCCCCGGGATCAGTGCGCACCGCACGGGCGATCAGGGTGGCCACCTGCCGCATCTCCCCCTCCCGCATGCCCTGGGTGGTGACGCTGGGCGTGCCCACCCGGATGCCGGAGGCCACCATCGGCGGCTGCGGGTCGTACGGGATGGCGTTCTTGTTCAGGGTGATCGACGCGGCGTCGCAGCGTCGCTCGGCCTCGGCGCCGGTCACCCCCAGCTCCCGCAGGTCGATCAGGGCCAGGTGGGTGTCGGTGCCACCGGACACCGGGCGCATGCCCTCGTCGGTCAGCCCGGTGGCGAGCGCCTGGGCGTTGGTGACGACCTGCCTGGCGTACGTCTGGAACTCCGGCTGGGCGGCCTCGCGCAGCGCGACCGCCTTGGCCGCGACGGCGTGCATCAGCGGGCCACCCTGGGTGAACGGGAAGACGGCCTTGTCGATCCGCTGGGCCAGCGACTCGCGGCAGAGGATCATGCCGCCGCGCGGGCCGCGCAGCACCTTGTGGGTGGTGGCGCAGACGACGTCGGCGTACGGCACCGGGGACGGGATGGCCCGGCCGGCGACCAGGCCGATGAAGTGCGCGGCGTCCACCATCAGGTACGCGCCGACCTCGTCGGCGATCTCCCGGAACCGGACGAAGTCGATCAGCCGGGGGTACGCGGTGGCACCACAGATGATCAGCTTGGGTCGGTGCGCCCGCGCCAGGTCCCGTACCTCGTCGTAGTCGATCTGCTCGGTGTCCGGCCGCACCGGGTAGCCGACCGGGTGGAACCACTTGCCGGAGAAGTTCACCCGGCTGCCGTGGGTGAGGTGCCCGCCGTGCGGCAGGTCCATCGCCAGCACCGTGTCACCCGGCTGCACCAGCGCGGCGTACGCGGCCAGGTTGGCGCTCGCCCCGGAATGTGGCTGGAGGTTGGCGTGCTCGGCACCGAAGAGCTCCTTGGCCCGGGCGATGCCGATCTCCTCGGCCCGGTCCACCTCGGCGCAGCCGCCGTAGTAGCGCCGGCCCGGATAACCCTCGGCGTACTTGTTGGTCAGGGTCGAGCCGAGCGCGGCCAGCACCGCCGGCGAGGTCAGGTTTTCGCTGGCGATGAGCTGCAGGCCGCCCCGCAACCGGTCCAGCTCGCCGAGGACCACCCCGGCGATCTCCGGGTCGGTGGCCCTGAGCTGCGCGAAATCCGGCCCCCAGAAGGTGCTCGTCTCGGTCTCCACAGCGAACGAGTCTAGGGGGCCGCACACTGGGACCTGTGAGATGCCTCGTCACGGGAGCCACCGGATACATCGGCGGGCGGCTGACGCCGCTGCTGCTGGCCGACGGGCACACCGTCCGCTGCCTCGCCCGCAAGGCGGTCCGGCTGCGGGACGTGCCCTGGGCGTCGGCGGCCGAGATCGTCGAGGGAGACCTGAGCCGACCGGACACGCTGCCCGCCGCGTTCGCCGACGTGGACGTCGCCTACTTCCTGGTGCACTCGCTGGGCCGGTCCGACTTCGAGGAGGCCGATCGCACGGCGGCGACCAACTTCGCGGCGGCGGCCCGCGCTGCCGGCGTACGTCGAATCGTCTACCTGGGCGGTCCGCTGCCGGCGACCGACGCCGTCCCCTCGCCGCACCTGCGGTCCCGGGCCGAAGTGGGCCGGATCCTGCTGGGCAGCGGGGTGCCCACGGCCGTGTTGCGGGCCGCGGTGATCATCGGCTCCGGCTCGGCGTCGTTCGAGATGCTGCGGTACCTGACCGAGCGACTGCCCGCCATGATCACGCCGCGTTGGGTGCGCAACCGGATCCAGCCGATCGCCGTCCGCGACGTGCTGAACTACCTGGTCGGCTGCACCGCGCTGCCGGCGGAGGTCAACCGGGGCTTCGACATCGGCGGGCCGGACGTGCTGACGTTCCGCGAGATGATGCAGCGCTACGCCCGAGTCGCCGGGCTGCGCCGGCGGATCATCGTGCCGGTCCGGGCGCTCACCCCGTCGCTCTCCTCGCACTGGGTCGGCCTGATCACCCCGGTGCCGAACGCCATCGCCCGCCCGCTGGTGGAGAGCCTGATCCAGGAAGCGGTCGCGGACGAACACGACATCGCCCGCTACGTACCCGACCCGCCGGGCGGGCTGACCGGCTTCGACGACGCGGTGGCGCTGGCGCTGGCCAAGGTGCGCGACGCCCAGGTGGAAACCCGTTGGTCGAACGCGAGCGGCCCGGACGCGCCCGCCGAGCCGTTGCCCACCGACCCAAAGTGGTCCGGCGGCACCGCCTACACCGACGTGCGCGAGAGGGTGGTGGACGCCTCACCGGCGGCACTCTGGCGGGTCGTCGAGGGCGTCGGCGGGGAGCACGGCTGGTACTCGTTCCCGCTCGCCTGGTCGATCCGGGGCTGGCTGGACCGGCTGGTCGGCGGAGTCGGGCTGCGTCGGGGCCGACGCGACCCGCACCGCCTCCAGGTCGGTGAGGCGCTGGACTTCTGGCGGGTCGAGGAGATCGTCCCGGGCGAGTTGCTCCGGCTGCGCGCCGAGATGCGGCTGCCCGGCCGGGCCTGGCTGGAGATGCGGGTGCTGCCAACCGACGACGGCCGCAGCCGCTACCAGCAACGCGCGGTCTTCCTGCCACGCGGGCTGAGCGGCCACGCCTACTGGGGGTCGGTGGCACCCTTCCACGCGGTGGTCTTCGGCGGAATGGCCCGCAACATAGCGCGCAACGCCGAACAGGCCCCCTGATCCCCGCAGGTCTCAGTTGCCGGTGCGGGCTCCGGTGACCTGGAGGGCGGTTCGCTCGCTCGGCGGGACGAAGTCGCGTACCGGTTGGTCGCGCAGGGCGACGGCGAGCACCTCGCCGACCGCGTCCACCATCCGGGCCTGCACCGCCTGACCGACCGCATCCCGGGGATCGTCCGGGTTCGCCGCCATCGAGGCGACCGCCAACTGCGGCGTGAACGCCACCACCGTCTCCGTCTCGTACCGCTCCGAGCTTCCGGTCTTGCCCGCCACGGGACGGCCGAGCCGCGCGCGCAGCCCGGGAGCGGTGGCGCCGTCGCAGCGCCCGTACATCGACTGATCGCCGACCGGGCAGCGCGCCGCGTCGGTGGCCGCCCGGGCCACGTCGGGGTCGAGCACCTGCCGGCAGTCCGGCTTGGCGGCGTCGACCGGTCGGCCGCCCGAGTCGGTGATCGAGACCACCGGCAGCGGTGCGCACCAGGTCCCCTCGGCCGCCACCGTGGCGTACGCGGTGGCCAGGTCCAGCGGCGTCGTCGCGGCCACGCCCAGGGTGAACGGGCCCCAGTTCTTCGCGCCGTAGCGGGCCAGCTTGGCGTCGGAGTCGGCCCGCAGCACGATGCCGAGCCGCTCGGCCATCTCCACCACCCGGTCGGCACCCACCTTCTCGGTGAGCCAGGCGAAGTACGTGTTCACCGAGCGGCCGAACGCGCTCCACATGGTGCGGGGGCCGTCCATCGACGACGGGCTGGCGTTCGTCGGGCACCAGTGACCGTCGCAGCTCGCCTCCCCGGTGACCGGGAAACGGGTGAGCAACTGGGTCGGCGCCACGAAGTCGGTCGACAGCGGCAGGCCGGACTCCAGCGCGGCCAGCATGACGAAGAGCTTGAACGTCGAGCCACCCTGGTACCCCTCGATCGCCCCACCGCCGGCGACCAGCTGGTTGACCGTGTTGGGGCGGTTCTTCTGCCCGACCGGGTTGTCCTGCACGCTGTAGGCCCGGTTCACCGACATCGCCAGCACCCGCCCGGTGCCCGGCTGCACCACGGCGGTCGGCACCGCCTCGGCGTCCGTCGGCCGGTAGATCTTCAGCACCTGCTCGGTGGTGGCCCGCTGCACCCCCGGGTCCAGCGACGACACGATGGAGAACCCACCCCGGCGCAGCGCGCGCTGCCGCTCGTCGGCCGTCGCGCCGAACGCGGACTGGCTGCTCCACCAACGGGTGAACCAGTCGCAGAAGAAGCCCCAGTCGTTGTGCGCCTCGGGCACCCCGGTGCAGTCGTTCGGGGTCTCACTGGGCTGCAGCTGCAACGGTTCGGCCCGGGCCGCCGCCGCCGCGTCCGCCGGCACCTGCCCCGACTCCACCAGCCGCTCCAACACGTACGACCGTCGGGCCAGCGCGCTGTCGGCGTCGCCGTTGATCGGGTCGTCGCTGTCCGGTGAGCGGACCAGGCCGGCCAGCAGCGCCGCCTGGGCCAGGGTCAGGTCGGCCGGAGACCGGGAGAAGTAGCGTTTGCTGGCCGCCGCGATGCCGTAGGCCCCGGCGCCGAAGTAGGCGATGTTGAGGTAGCGGGTGAGGATCTGCTCCTTGTCGAGTTCGCGTTCCAGCGCGAGCGCGTAGCGCATCTCCTGGAGCTTGCGCACTGTGGTGACCTCGGTGGCGGCCACCCGCTGTGCCTCGGTCAGCCGGGGGTCGCTGCTGAGCACGTTGCGGACGTACTGCATGGTCAGCGTGGAGGCGCCCTGCCGCGTCCGCCCGTCCCGCTTGTTGACGGTGAACGCGCGCACCACGCCGCGCAGGTCAACGCCGCTGTGCTGGTAGAACCGGACGTCCTCGGCGGCCACCATCGCCTGGCGCATCACCGGGGCCACCTCGTGCAGCGGCACGTCCACCCGGTCCTCCTGGTAGAAGGAGGTGATCAGGGTGGTGCCGTCGTTGGCGTAGAGGTTGGAGCGCTGGGCGGTCGGCGGCGTACGGAGTGTGTTCGGCAGCTCCGAGTACGGCGTGGACAGGTTGCTGAACCCGATCCCGAAGGCCAGGGCCGCCGGCAGGGCGGCTGCGGCCAGCACCAACCCGGCCAGCACTCCGGCGATCACCACGGTCAGCAGTTTGTCGAGATGGGCCCGGATCATCAGCTCTCCCCGCAGGAGCCGGTCACGCTAGGACCCGTTCAGGATGACCCGAAATGCCCCTTTCGCCCCTGGTTTTCCCCAAACCCGGAGGAAACTCGCACCAAGGCTCAGGGCAGCAGTGCGCCGGCCAGCGGGTGCACCGTCTCCTCGATCTCGTCGGCGACCCGGCTGAAGCACTGGTCACCGCGACCCCACGGGTCGTCCAGATCATCGGTCGGCAACGCCGAGGCGCCCAACCGGGCGTCGTGGGCCGCCGCAACCAGAGCCACACCCCGGGCGTACACGGCCTCCGGAGTGGCATCACCCGGCGGCAACGCGGTGGCGTCCACCGCGGCCAGCAGCCGGCCGAACTCCCCCAGCACGAACGTGCGGGCCGCCGCGTCCGGCCGCAGCGCCACCACGTACTCCTGCTGGTCCGCCGTGGCGGTCAGGACCAGGTCGGCGGCGTCGATGTGGTCCGAGCGCAACTTACGGGCGGCGAACCCCTCGACGTCCCCACCCCGGCCGGTCACCTGCCGCGCCGCCGGCGGGTTCATCTCCTCGCCCGCGTGCCAACCACCCGTCCCGGCGCTGTGGCTGTGCACCAGCTCCTCGGCCCGGGCCGGGTCCTCCGCACGCCGCGTCAACCGCTCCCGCACCGCCAGGGCGAGCAGCCGCTCCGCCATCGGCGAGCGGCAGATGTTGCCCATGCAGACGTGCAGCACCGTGAACGGGGGCACTCAGACCGCCCGACCGTCGATGAGGTCCGGTACGACGTCGCGCAGCTTCTCCAACGGGATCGCCCCCGCCCGCAGCAGCTGCGGCACCTCACCGGTCAGATCCACGATCGTGCTGGGCACCGGGTCCGGGCAGGGCCCGGCCTCCAGGTAGGCCCGCACCGAGTAACTGAGCTGGTCACGCGCCTCCTCGGCGGTCACCGCCGCGGGCTGCCCGGTCTTGTTGGCCGACGAGACCGCCATCGGGCCCGTCTCGCGCAGCACCTCCAACGCCACCGGGTGCAGTGGCATCCGCACCGCCACCGTGCCCGTCTTGTCGCCCAGATCCCACTGGAGGCTCGGCGAGTGCTCGATGACGATCGTCAGGGCACCCGGCCAGAACGCCTCCACGAGGTCCCGTGCGGCGGTGGGCAGCGAGAAGACCAACCCGTCCAGGGTGTGCCGCGAGCCGATCAGCACCGGCGGCGGCATCTGCCGACCCCGGCCCTTGGCATCGAGCAGCGCCTTGACCGCGTACGGGGTGAACGCGTCCGCGCCGATCCCGTACACGGTGTCCGTCGGAAGGACGACCAGCTCGCCGTTCTTGACCGCCTCGATCGCCGCAGCGATGCCGCGGTCCCGATCGGCGGGCGACCGGCAGTCGTAGAGCATCACGGGGAGTCAGTCTGCCACGCCGCCCCGACCGGGGCGTGCTGGCCGTCCGCCCGTCGGGACGCGGTGGCGAAGCGGGGGCGTCCGGTGAGGTCCCGGTGCTCCGTGACAGCGGTGAACCAGCCGTGCCCGGCGAGCAGAGCGGGCACCGCCGCGCCGTGCGTGTCGTCGTGCTCGACCCCGAACGCGCCACCGGGGCGCAGCAGCGCCGCCGCCCGGGTGACGACCGGCCGGATCACCGCCAGACCGTCCGCGCCGCCGAAGACCGCCTCCGCCGGGTCGTGCCCGGCCACCTCCGGCGGGACCACCACGTCGTCCGGCACGTACGGCGGGTTGCAGAGCAGCACGTCCACCCGGCCCACCAGGTCCGCCAGCAGATCCGGCGCGGTCACGTCGGCCTCGACCACCTCGATCGGCCGGTCCCCCGCCGCGGCCCGCTCCGCCGCGTTGCGCCGCAACCAGGCCAGCGCCGCCGGAGACCGCTCCACCGCGATCACCCGCGCCCCAGGCAGCTCCTGGGCCACCGACAGCGCGATCGCGCCCGAGCCGCTGCACAGGTCGACCACCAGCGGGTCGGGCCGGCCCTGGGCCTGCTCGACGCCCCACCCGGCCAGCAACTCGGTCTCCGGCCGGGGCACGAAGACACCCGGGCCGACCAGCAGCTCAAGGTGCCGGAACCCGGCCCGACCGGTGAGATGCTGCAACGGCTCCCGCCCGGCGCGACGACGCGTCAGGTCGTCGAGCCGCGCCAGCTGGTCGTCGCTGAGGTCGTCGGCGAGCGCCAGCCGACCCCGGGGCACCCCGAGCACGTACGCGGCCAGCAACTCGGCCTCCACCCGGGCCGAGCCGAGCCCGGCGGCGGCGAGCACCCGGGCCGATCGGGCCACCGCGGCGGACGGACGGACGGGGCCTGTCCCTTCGGGGGGGTGTTGCGGCAGAGTACTCACGACATAATCATGAAGCGTCGCGGGCGACGCGACGAACAGGTGCGCCCAGGCGCACGGCAGGAGGTTGGCGGGTGGGCTGGCTCGACCGGGTCGATGACCAGGTTGATGTCCTCACGCACGCCCGTGCACTGCAGGAGGCCAGCCGTTCCGCGGAGTCGTACGTCCTGCTGGAGCGTGTGATCCGCACCACGAGCGACCCGGCCGCGCGAGCGGACGCGCTGGTGCAGCGCCTCTCCGCACTGATCAATCTCGGTCGGACCGCGGAGTTCACCCGGGCCATCGAGGAGGCGTCGGCGGCGGTCCGCGACCTCGCCGAGCCGTACCTGCACGGGCACCTCAACGCGCTGGCCGCGCTTGCCGCCCACCACCAGGGCGCACTGGACCGCTGCGTCATGCACCTCGTCCGAGCCGCCCGCGCCCTGGGCGCGGTGGAGGACCCGGACCGGGACACCGCGTGGGGTTGGCACGACCTGGCGATGGCCTACAGCTACCTCAGCTTCCACGGTTACGCTCTCGGCGCCATCGAGCGGGCCCGGCAGCTCGGGCTGACCGCCGGCATCCCCGAGGAGACGTTCGCCGCGCCGGGCATCCGCCTGCGCAACGCGGTGGCACTGGACCACAACGGTGACAGCGACGGATGTCTGCGGGTGCTCCGGGACGTGGCCGCCGACCTGGCCCGCTTCGTCCGCACCGGGCGGGCCGGCCAGCTCCGCCCGAGCAGCCTCGCCGCGTACGGCTACGCGGCGGCTCGGCAGGCCGCGCTCGGCGACCAGGTGGCGACCGCCGGGGAGGCCGAGCCGGCCCGGTTGATCAGCCACGGCGGAGACAGCGCCCGCGCCCGCGACCTGCGGCAGCTCGGGCAGGTGTGCCTGGCCGTGGCCGCCGGGCGGCCGATCGAGGCGGTCACCCGGTTGGACACCGTGCACGTCTCCACCGAGACGCTCGGAGCGGCCGAGCCGGCCCGGCTGCGCAGCATCGCGCTGACCCGCGCCGGAGACCACCCGGCGGCGCACCGGGCCGACCGCCTGGCGTTCCGGCTGGCCGCCCAACGCAACGACCGGCTGCGGGACGTCTACATCGACGGCATCGCCGCCCGCATCGACCATGAGGAGATGCGTCGCGAGGCGGCGCGGTTCGAGGGCGAGGCGTTGACCGACCCGCTCACCGGGCTGCCCAACCGACGCCGGCTGGAGCGCTACATCACGGCAGTGGTCACCCGGGGCGAGCGGGTGGTGATCGGCGTCTGCGACCTGGACGGCTTCAAGGCGGTCAACACCCGGCACGGGCACCACTCCGGGGACCTGGTGCTCCAACGCATCGCCGGGGTGATCAACCGGGTGATGCGCCGGGGCGACTTCGTGGCCCGCTACGGCGGAGACGAGTTCGTCGTGGTGCTGCCGGACACCGGCATGACCGAGGCCGCCGAGGTGGCCCGCCGGATCGAGGCCGCCGTCCGACTCGAGGACTGGGAGTCGCTGGTGCCGGGCACGCCGGTCGGTGTGAGCATCGGCTTCGCGGAGGTCTCCGGCGGCAGCGGGCTGCGCGACGCGCTCAGCGTCGCCTTCGAGCTGGCCGACCGGGAGATGCTGCGCGCCAAGTCCCGTCCTCGCGCGAGCTGACCGCCAGGACTGGCGTCGATCAAGGACTTGTGGTGCCTCGCCAAAGGCCCACGACGTGACAAACCGCCCACCACAGCCCCCCATGATCGACGGGGCGGGGCGGGGCGGGCGGACGCGCGGGGCCTGCTTAGCGGCGGGTCAGCTCGGTGTCGCCGGCCAGCCGGGCGGCGCGGTCGGCCTCGGTCAGGGCGTCCAGCACCCCGTCCAGCTCGCCGGCGAGCGCCAGGTCGAGGTTGTACGCCGTGTAGCCGATCCGGTGGTCGGTGATCCGGTTCTGCGGGTAGTTGTAGGTGCGGATCCGCTCCGAGCGGTCCACCGTGCGCACCTGGGCCTTCCGGGCGTCCGAGGCGGCGGCGTCGGCCTGCTCCTGGGCGGCGGCCAGCAGCCGGGCCCGCATGATCCGCATCGCCTGCTCCCGGTTCTGCAACTGGGACTTCTCGTTCTGGCAGGAGACGACGATGCCGGTCGGCAGGTGGGTGATCCGCACCGCCGAGTCGGTGGTGTTGACCGACTGGCCGCCCGGGCCGGACGAGCGGAACACGTCGATGCGCAGGTCGTTCGCGTCGATGGTGACGTCGACGTCCTCGGCCTCCGGCAGCACCAGCACCCCGGCGGCGGAGGTGTGGATCCGGCCCTGCGACTCGGTGACCGGGACACGCTGCACGCGGTGCACGCCGCCCTCCCACTTGAGTCGGGACCAGACGCCGCTCCCGCCCTCCGGCACACCCTTGGTCTTGATGGCGAGCGAGACGTCCTTGACCCCGCCGAGGTCGGAATCCTGCGCGTCGATCACCTCGGTGACCCAGCCGTGGCGCTCGGCGTAGCGGGTGTACATCCGCAGCAGGTCGCCGGCGAACAGCGCCGACTCCTCGCCACCCTCGCCGGCCTTGATCTCGACGATCACGTCCTTGGCGTCGTGCGGGTCGCGCGGGATGAGCAGCTCGGCGAGGCGCTCCTCCAGCACGGGCAGGGTCGCGGCGATCGACTCCGCCTCGCTCGCGAAGGACGGGTCCTCCGCGGCAAGCTCGCGGGCCGCCACCAGGTCGGCGCGGGCCTGTTCCAACTCGCCGGCGGCCTTGTGCAGCGGCACCAGCTCGGCGTAGCGGCGGCCGACCCTGCGCGCGGTCGCCTGGTCGGCGTGGATGGCCGGATCGGCCAGCCGCTTCTCCAGCTCGGCGTACTCGTCGAGGAGGCCGGCCAGACGCTCGCTGCTCATGCTGCGGATGCTCCTTCGACGGTGCGCGCCGGGAGAGCCGGAAGGCCGGCGGCCGGGCGGAAACTGGGGGAAATGCGGACGGCGCCCGCGTCCGGCGAAAAACCGGACGCGGGCGCCGAACGAGGAACTACTTGGCCTTCTTGGCCTGAACCTTGGCGTACTTCTGCTGGAACTTCGCGACCCGGCCGGCGGTGTCGAGAACGCGCTGCTTACCGGTGTAGAACGGGTGGCAGGCGCTGCAGGTCTCGGCGTGGATCGCCCCGCCCTTGGCGGTGCTGCGGGTCGTGAACGTGTTGCCACAGGAGCAGCTGACCTCGGTGGTCACGTACTCCGGGTGGATGCCTGACTTCATCTCGCTTCGGTCCTCTCGTTGGTGGTCGCCGGGTCGCCGTCATCGCTCGTCGCGCCGTACGCGACGGGCTCGGGCGTGAACCGGAACCGGTGGCCGATTGACCAGTGTGCCATGGGCCTGAGCCGACCCGGTAATCGGGCCGCACACCTCGTCCGGCATCGTCAACATGTGCCGCCCCCTCCGCATTCCCACGGCCCGACGGGGCATTCGCCCATGCGGCGGACCGCCGCCGGGTACCCCGCAGGGGGTACGCACTCCGAGCCGGAGGTGCGACGCCGATGACCCGCCTGATCGCCACCCGGGGACTGCCCGCCTCGGGTAAGACGACGTTCGCCCGCACGCTCCAGCCGTCCGTGGTCCGGGTCAACCGGGACGACCTACGCCGGATGCTGCACGGCGAGCGACTCTTCACCCAGTGGGCCGAGGCCCAGGTGACCGTCGTGCAGCGGGCCCAGGTCGAGGCGTTGCTGCGGGCCCGCGCGGACGTCTGCGTGGACGACACCAACCTGCGCTCACGGACGCTGCGTGACTGGGCTGAGCTGGCCGCTCGCAACGGCGCGGACTTCGAGGTGCACGACTTCACCGACGTGCCGCTGGCCGAGTGCCTGCGCCGCGACGCCGCCCGCCCGGAGGCCGAACGGGTCGGTGCCGAGGCGATCTGTCGGCTGCACGAGCGGTACCTGGAGGGGCGGACCCTGCCGTTGCCGGTGCCGCAGGCCCGCACCGGACGCCCCGCCGTCGTGCACCCGCCGTCGACCGAGCCACCCGAGATCGTGCTGGTGGACATCGACGGCACCGTCGCGCTGGCCGTGTCCCGCAGCCCGTACGACATGACCCGGGTGGGCGAGGACGAGCCGAACACGGCGGTGATCGCGGCGGTCCGGGCGATGCACGCGGCCGGGTACGGGGTGGTCTTCTGCTCCGGGAGGGACGCCTCCGCCCGCGCGGCCACCGAGGCGTGGCTGGCCCGGCATGTCCGGGTCCCCTACCTCGGCCTGCACCTGCGTGCCGTCGGCGACTCCCGGAAGGACTCGATCGTGAAGCGGGAGATCTACGACCGGGAGATCAAGGACCGTTACCGGGTGGCCGGTGTCTTCGACGACCGTGTCCAGGTGGTCCAGATGTGGCGGGCCCTCGGCCTGACCGTCTTCCAGGTGGCCGACGGCGACTTCTGAGGTGTCCGGACGGGCCCCGCGCGTGGGGCCCGTCCGGACAGTTCAGCCGGTGACGGTGATGGCGGCCTCGGCGCGGGCGCCGTTGACATCGACCGTCAGGCGTACCGGCGCGCCGGGCCGCAGTGCCGTCAGGGTGCCGGTGGCCGGGTCGAATCGGGCGGTGTGCCATCGGCGCACCCCGGCCGCCGTGCCGATGTGCACTCCCGGCGAGGCCGACCAGTCGGCGCTGACCGGTGCGGTCACCGGGACCGTACGCCCGCCGGGCTGGGTCAGTGTGGCGGTGACCGCCGCGGGGGTGCCGACCGCGACGCTGGCCGGGGCGGCCACCGTGAGCCGGTCGACGTGCGCGTGGAACTCCGCGTCCACCCAGCGTGGGCCCTCGGCGAGCGGGTCACGGCGGGCCCGGTCGGCCTCGGTCGGGGTCACCGGGTCCACGCCGAACTCCGTCCAGCCGGTGAATCCGCCCTGGTTGGCAGGGGTGGACGGCGTCTTGCCCGAGTTGCCGTTGATCACGTACGGCACCCCGTCGACCCGGTCGGCGTGGAAGGTGCCGACGTGCCCGCCCACGAACAGCGCTCCCTTGCCGGTGCGGTGCTGGAAGTCGGCCAGCCACTGCTCCAGCAGCGCCGCCTCCTTGCGGTCGCCGAGCTGGCTGGCCTGCGCCGGGCTGGGGTCGCGCGGCGGGTGGTGGTGCAGGACGACGACCGAACCCACGCGCCGGTCGGTGGCCGCGGCGTCCAGCGTCTCGCGGAGCATCCGGACCTGGTCGAAGCCCCCGCCGCGCAGCGTGCCGGTGGACGAGTTCAGCGTGACGAACCGGGTGCCGTTGTGGTCGAACACCCGGGAGGTGGCACCGAACGCGGCGGCGAAGTTGCTGATCGGGGCACCCATGATCTCGTGGTTGCCGGGCACGTAGTACCAGGGGAGCTCTTCGCCCAGCTCCTCGTCGAGGATCCTCCGGGCCAGCGCGAAGTCGGCCGGGTAGGCGGTGTCCACGAAGTCGCCGTTGATCAGGAGGAAGTCGGGCCGGGCCGCCCGCACCTCGCGCAACGTCCGCCGGGCCTGGGCGACCAGGTCGCTGTCCGGGTCGGCGGCGACGAACTGGGCGTCGGAGAGCACCGCGAACCGCCACGGCGCACCGTCCACCGTGCCATCGCGGACCACCACCCGATCAGTACGCGGAGCCACCTCCGGCACGTCGACCGTCGGGGGCACCTTCGCCACCAGGTCGTCGATGATCACCTCGCTGGTGTACTGCGCGGCGGCATTCGTCTCGGCCACGTAGAAGCGGCGTACCCGCACCGGGTACTGCACCCCGGCCGGCACCGCGAACTCCACGTACCGCCAGCCGGTCCAGGTGATCAGTGGGCCACGCAGCACGTGCTGGGTGTCCTGGGCGTCGTGCAGGTGCAGGCTGGGCCACTCCCCGGTGCCGTTGCCGTGGACCCACATCCCGAAGGCCTGCGGCTGACCGGGCACCTCGATCCAGGCGGGCGGGTCGGCGTACGCGGCCCGCGTGCCGGTGGACTGGCCGAAGTCGTACGACATGCGCAGGCCGGTGCCGGTGTGCCCCGGCGCCGGGGCGACCGACCCGCTGGCGCGGGCCTGGCTGAACCGCCAGGAAGCGGCGTCGTCGAAACCGGCGACCGGCACGTCGGTCAGCCCGACGGTGACCGGCAGGACCGCGCTCGTGCGTCCGACGCGAACGGTCACAAGGCCCGAGCCGGTGTCCCCCAACGCGGCGACGGACAGGTTGCCGTCCCCGGTGGGGGTGATCCGCAGCAGGTCCCGGTCGTAGTCGAGGGTGAGGTCGGCCGGCTCGATCGGCGCGGTGTTGCCTTCGGCGTCGTACCCGACCACGCCGACCAGGGCGCTACCGTCCCGGCCGGTCAGCCCGACCCGCGGCGTGGTGGTGCCGATCCGGGCCAGCGGGCCGAGCACGGTGAGGTTCAGCGAGCCGGTGACCCGCCCCCGTGCGGCGGTGACCGTGCTGGCCCCCGGTGCGCCGGCGTGGAACACGCCGTCCCGGTCGACCCGGCCGCGTACCGCCGGGGTCGCCCGCCAGGTGGGAGCGCCGGCCGCCGGGCCGTACGTCTCGTCGTAGCCGGATGCGGTGAGGGTGCGGGTCAGCCCGGGGAAGACCCGGTCGGGCCGCCCACCTCGCACCGGTGAGACACCCGGGGCGGCGGTGGGGTCGCTGGCCGTCTCGACCCAGTAGCCGGTGAGTCGCCCGCTGCCCTTCGGCGCGTAGATGGCCAGGCCGTTGGGCACGGCCCGTTCGCTGCCGTCGGACGGGCCGTTCTCCACCTGCACGGCGGGCGCGCCCGGCTCCCGGGCCAGCAGCGTGGACGATCCGCCGCCATCCAGGTTGAGCGCGTGGTGGGCACCCAGCTCGGCCATCATCCGGCCCATCTCGGTCTGCGTCACGCCGCGGCTGTCGACCTGACGGCCGTCCACCGTCAGCATGATCATTTTTCGACCGTCGGCGCTGAACCCGACAGCGGTGCGGGGGGCGAGGGTCGGATCGGCGATGTTCTGCACAACGCCGTCGCGGACCAGGACGTTGCCGCCCCCGACCGCCGCGTGCAGGGTGCTGCCGTCGGAGGGCTTCGGCCGCCAGGCCACCGCCACCGGGTCACCGGGGCGCAGGCCGGCCAGCGCGTCCGCGCCGAGGTCACGGCCGAGCAGCACGGTGCTGCCGGCGGCGATCGGGCCGCTACCGGCCACGCTTCCCACCGAGGCCACCCGACCGTTGGTCACGGTGACCTCGACCACCCGGGCCGCGCCCTCCACGGCACGCTGCCGGGTGTACGTCCCCCACAGCTCGGTGAAGGCACCGATGCCGTCGGCCTGCACCATGTTGTTGAACTGGGTCAGCGGGACCGGCCCGGTGGGCAGGGTGGCGCTGCCGTCGAAGTTCACCTCGATCACCCGGCCGAGGCCGTTCGTGGTGACCGCCACCGCGTTGCGGTGACCGCTGACTCCGGACTGGATCAGCTCTCCGTCCCGGACGCCGACGCCCTGGGCGGCACCGGAGTTGTTGATGTCGAAGAAGTCGCCGTTGACCGCGGCGACCGCACGCGACTGGTCCACCGCCTTTCGCAGCGGCTCGGCGCGGCTGACCGCGCCGGAGTTGACGTAGTCGACGGTGGAGCCGCCGGCCAGGTCGGTGGTGAGCGCGTCGGCGCGCAGCCAGCCCTCGGCGTCGTACCTGTCGAAGGACGTCAGCTGCACGCCCGGGGCGACCGGGCGGGTGGCCTTCGTGGTTTCCAGCCCGCCGGCCGGCTCCAGACCACCAGCGACGGCGGTCGGGGCGGTCGCGGCTGTCGGGGCGGCGGCCAGGCTGACCGAGCCGGCCGCTCGGGAGGACGCGGGCGGCGCGTCCTCCGCGATGGTGGGTGAGGCCAGGGACGGCGAGGCGACGGTGGGCGGGGCGACGGTGGGTGCGGCGGTGGCCGGCGGCGACAGGGCCAGGGCGAGCAGCGGCGTCAGCAGCAGGACGCCGGTGCGGCGGGCGGATCGTCTGCGGGTACGCATGGACGACAGTCAACCCGGCAATGAATAGAAGTTTCAATACCTATCGACTGAACCGAAGGAAAATTCCATCACATGCCGCCCGGAGACATGACGAAGGGGCACGACCGGTGTGGCCGTGCCCCTTCGTCTCACCCGGGGATGGTTACTCCCCCGGCGTCGACTTCGCGATCTGCATCAGGAACTCGATGTTGGTGCGGGACTGCTTGAGCCGGTCCAGCAGGAGATCCATCGCCGCCTGCGAGTCCAGCGAGTGCAGCACCTTCCGGAGCTTGTGGATGATCGCCAGCTCCTCGGGTGCGAGCAGGACCTCTTCCTTACGCGTACCGGACGGGTTGATGTCGATGGCCGGGAAGGTCCGCTTGTCGGCGATCTTCCGGTCCAGCTTCAGCTCCGCGTTACCGGTGCCCTTGAACTCCTCGAAGATGACCGTGTCCGCCATGGAACCGGTCTCCACCAGCGCCGTGGCGATGATGGTCAACGACCCGCCGTTCTCGATGTTGCGGGCCGCGCCGAGGAAGCGCTTCGGCGGGTACAGCGCGGTGGAGTCGATACCACCCGACATGATCCGGCCACTGGCCGGAGCAGCCAGGTTGTACGACCGACCGAGCCGGGTCACCGAGTCGAGCAGCACGACCACGTCGTGTCCAAGCTCGACCAGACGCTTGGCCCGCTCGATGGCCAGCTCGGCCACCGTGGTGTGGTCCTGCGGCGGACGGTCGAACGTGGCCGCGATGACCTCGCCCTTGATCGACCGCTGCATGTCGGTGACCTCTTCGGGCCGCTCGTCCACCAGCACCACCATCAGGTGGCACTCCGGGTTGTTGCGGGTGATCGCGTTCGCGATCGCCTGCAGCACCATCGTCTTACCCGCCTTGGGCGGCGACTGGATGAGTGCCCGCTGGCCCTTGCCGATCGGCATGACCAGGTCGATGACCCGGGTGGTCAGGATGTGCGGCTCGGTCTCCAGGCGCAGGCGCTCCTGCGGGTAGAGCGGAGTGAGCTTGTAGAACTCCGGTCGACGCCGGGCCTCCTCCGGCTCCATCCCGTTGATCGTGTCCAGCCGCATCAGCGGGTTGTACTTGTCGCGCCGCTGGTCACCGCTGTTGCCGCCCTCGCGGGCCGCCCGCACCGCACCGGTGATCGCGTCACCGCGGCGCAGGCCGTACTTCTTGATCTGGGACATCGAGACGTAGACGTCGTTCGGGCCGGCCAGGTAGCCGGTGGTCCGCACGAACGCGTAGTTGTCGAGCACGTCGATGATGCCGGCCACGGGGACGAGAACGTCGTCCTCGCTGACCTGCGGCTCACGCCCACCGGTGTCGGCACCGGTCTCGGTGCGCTCGCCCCGCCCGCGACGACGGTCGCGGAAACGGCTGCGCCGGCCGCGCCGGCCGCCACCCTCGCCGTCGTCGTCGTCGCTGTCCCGCTCGACACGCTCGGCACGCTGACCACGGTCGTTACGGTCACCGCGGTCGTTGCGCTCCGGACGGTCGTTGCGCTCGGCGCGCTCGCCCCGGTCGGAACGCTCCGCGCGGTCGTTGCGCTCGCCCCGCTCGGCACGGTCGCCCCGGTCGTTGCGCTCGGCACGGTCGCCCCGCTCAGCACGGTCGCCCCGCTCAGCACGGTCGCCCCGGTCGTTGCGCTCGCCCCGCTCGGCACGCTCGCCCCGCTCGGCACGGTCGCCCCGCTCAGCACGCTCGCCCCGGTCGGCACGGTCGCCCCGGTCCGAGCGCTCGGCACGCTCGCCCCTGTCGGAGCGCTCAGCCCGGTCCCGGCGATTCTCGCCGCGGTCGGTCCGCTCGCCGGCGCCAGCCTCTTCGGTACGCGCCTCCTCGGTGCGGGCCTCGGTCGGACGCGCCTCAGCGGGACGCGCCTCGGTCGGACGGGTCTCCGCTGCTGCGGTCCGGCTCCGCCGGGTGCGAGTGCGACCTTCGGTCTCGGCGGCCGGCTCGGCGGACGCCTGATCGGCGCTGCGCCCCTCGGCTGCCGGCCGGTCGGCGGTTTCCCGCACCTCGGCGCGCACCCCCTCACGGGTCGGAGCGGCCGCGGCCGCGACCTCGGCCCGTGGTCGAGGGGTCCCGGCGGCGTTGCCGCCCTGCCGCTCGGAAATCGCGGCGATCAGCTCGCCCTTGCGCATGCGAGCCGTGCCGGAGATGCCGAGCGACGCGGCCAGGCTCTGCAGCTCTGGCAGCAGCATCGCCGACAGACCGGTGCCGCTACGCCGACGACGGGCGGGAGCGGCTGCGGTGGCATCGCCAGCGACGTTGGAAACATCCGACGTCACGTCGGTGGTGTCGCTCAATGGAATCCTTCCCTCGATAAGGCCGTGGCTGCCCGGAGTCGGAACTCAGGTGGCCGGGCGGCCTCGGTGCACCCCGCCTCGCAAGGACGCGTCGCGGGAGTCTGTGACACAGCAGCCGGTCGGTATCCCGACTCACCAACGTCGGTGAGCAGGTCTCGCCGTCTGCGGCGACCTGTGGAAACTGCGGTGCGGCGTGGGCCTTGGCAGGGGTGGACGGGCTGACCGCCGAGAGCTTCGGGGGTGCGCCGCCCCGCAGGAGATCGCGTGCTTCGCGGCTGTGCTAGGTCTAGAGCGTAATCAACTCTTCCGACCTGCGGCAACAGGGTCCCGCTCGGCGTGTCCAAGTCTACCCCGGGCAACCCGTGCGCCGCTGACGTCTATCGGTAACTGCCAGATCTGCCAGTCTGTTCCCGCTGGGAAGCTCGCCGGAGGCTCGCTGAGCGCCAGCACAGTCGGCCCCGCCCCACTGACCACAGCCGCCACACCGGCCGCTCGCAACGCGTTGACCAGGGCGGATGTCGCTGGCATCCCGGCTGCCCGGTAATCCTGGTGGAGCCGGTCGACCGTGGCCGGCAGCAGCAGGGTCGGGTCGGCGGTGAGCGCGTGCACCAGCAGAGCGGCCCGCCCGGCGGTCAACGCGGCGTCGCCGTGCGGCACGGTGGCCGGCAACGCGGCCCGGGCGGTGGCGGTCAATCCGCGTTCCGCCGGCACGAAAACGATGGGCCGCACCCCGTCGGAGACCGGCAGGGACACCGCCCGGGCACCGGTCGGCTCGGACCAGGCCACCGTGAAGCCGCCCAGCAGGCAGGGCGCGACGTTGTCAGGATGGCCCTCGATCTCGGCGGCCAACCGGAGCACGCCCGCCTCGTCCAGCCGGTGCTCCCCGTCGGTGACCAGGGCGCGGGCCAGCAACACCCCGGCGACGATCGCGGCGGACGAGGACCCGAGCCCCCGCGCCTGGGGGATCCGGTTGACACACTCCACGCTCAACCCCTCGGGATGGGCGCCGAGCACGTCGAAGGCGGCGCGCATGGCCCGCACCACGAGGTGCCGGTCATCGTCGGGCAGCTCGCCGGCACCCTGCCCGGTCACCGTCACGCGGACCCCAGTCGACGTCACCTCGGCGGCCAGGTCGTCGTAGAGCCCGAGGGCGAGACCCAACGCGTCGAAGCCAGGGCCCAGGTTGGCGCTGGTGGCGGGGACCCGGACGCGAACCGGCCCGGCGGTGAAGTTCGTCGGCACGCGCTCATGCTAGGCCCTGTTTCATAAGGGCGGTCGAGCCGAGGCGGAGTCCGGGCGGCGATCCGGCAAGGCGCGGTTTCGTTCGGATACCGGTGTTGTATCCGGACGAAACCGCAACGCCGTCGGTCGTCGTCCGGGCCCGCCGCAGGCCGGCCAGTTCTTATGAAACAGGGCCTAGGGCCCGGCACCGACGATCCGGTCCCCCGTCCGCAGCCTGGGACCCGCTCGGCTCAGCCGACCGGCTCGGGGGTCGCGTCGGTGAGGGAGAGCCGACGGGTGGCGATCCGCCAGCCCACCGCGTACACGAGGGTGATCAGCCCGCAGCCGGCGAGCACGACGCGTTCGTCCACCACGTCCACCACCATGGCCACCGCCAGTTGGCTCACCGAGATGGCCAGCGTGGCGAGCATCATGTCAGTGGCGAAGACGCGCCCCCGCAGGTGGTCCGGGACCTCACCCTGGAGGGCGAAGTTCGATATCACCCAGTTGCTACCGCCCGCGAAGTGCGCCAGGAAGACCAGCAGCAGCACCAACGGAAACCAACGGACCACCGATGCGCCCAGGTAGGACAGGCCGTAGAGCGACATGGACAGCGCGAGCGCGGGCAGCAGCCAGGCTCGGTTGGTCAGCACCCGACGCATCAGGATCGGTCCCACCAACGCCCCGGCTCCCCGCACCGCGAAGAGCAGGCCGGCACCGAGCGGGCCGACGCCGTACACGCCGGCCAGCAAGGGGAAGACGGTCAGCACGCCGTTGCCCAGGCCGACCGCCGACTTGACAGTGACCAGCGCGAGCACCCGAGGCCGGTGCCCGATGTAGCCGAGCGCCTCGCGGACCGCAGCCCAGGTCCTCTGGGCCGGTCGGGTGGTGTCCCGGGGCGCCTGCAGGGGCCGGCGGATCCGGGTCGCCAGACCCGCGGCCAGCGCCAGGCCCACCGCCGCCACCCAGAAGCAGACGTACGGGCCGGCGACGGTGCTGAGGACGCCGCCGAGCGAGGCGCCGACCACTGTCATGGTGCCCCAGGCCGAGCCGGCCACGGCGTTGCCGGCGGCCAGCTCGTGCGGCTCCAGCACGTTGGGCAGCGCGGCCTGGGCGGCCGGTGAATAGAACGCCTTGGCGACCGCCACCACGCCGATCGCGACCAGCGCCAACCACGCCGTACCCGCGTCCCGGACCCCGAGCAGCAGCAACACGCCCGCGAGCGCGGCCACGTTCGCGGCGATCATGATCTTCCGCCGGTCGAAGCGGTCGGCGATCGTGCCCGTGTACGGCAGCAGCAGCGCCACGATGCCGGTGTCCACGGCCAACACCAGTGCGCCCCACACTCCGCTGCCGGTGAGGTGGGGCAGCAGCACCAGCAGGGGCACCATGACGAACCAGTCGGCGCCGAAGACCACCAACTCGGCGAGGAAGAGGTTGCGGAAGCTCCGATTGCCGGTCAGAACCGAGAGGGTGGACGCCACGGAGCGCGACCCTACCTGCTCGGTACGGGCGCTACACCTGCTGCCAGCAGCGCGGAGACGGTGACGAATGTGTAGCCGCGCGACCGAAGTCCGTTGATCATGTCGGTCAGTCCGCGCAACGCGACCAGCCGCCGACGCGCTCCCACGTCGTGTCCGAGCACGATCGTTCCCGGTCGGACGTTGGCCACGATCCGTCGGGCGTGGCCGGCCGGGTCGCCGGGGAACTCACGCTCCACCATCTGCAGCGACCAGAGCACGAGTCGGTAGTCCAGCCGGGCCGCCGCGTGCAGCACCGCCCCGCCCAGGTGGCCGTACGGCGGGCGAAGCAGTCGGGGCGGCACCCCGGTCACGTCGCCGATCGCGTCGTGGCTGCGACGCAGATCGTCGTACGCCTCGGTGGCGTCCAGTTCGGCAAGGTCCCGGTGTGCCCAGCTGTGGTTGCCCACCTCGTGCCCGGAGAGCCGGTCACGGATGACGTCGGCGTGCCGCCGAACCTGCGCCCCGACCAGGAAGAAGGTGGCCGGGACCCGGTGCTCGGCCAGCGTGTCGAGCACCATCGGAGTCCACTGTGGTGCCGGGCCGTCGTCGAAGGTGAGGGCCACCAGTCGCTGCCCGGTCGGCACCGACCAGACGACCTCCAGTGCGCCGCTGCCGACGCCCTGCCGCCCGTTGCCGAAGGTGGCGCCAGCGGGGCCGCCGGCGAGCGGCGTCCGGCGATGGGTGCCCCACCACAGCTCGGACGTCGCCGTACCGATGGCCACACCGCCGACGATCAGGAGGCTGCGGCGCAGGAGATCGCGACGCGCCCACCCGCGCGCACCCTCGGCCATCCGCCCGTCCTGCGTCACCACACCCCCAGCCGCTCACCTGGAGTATGCAAGACGTGACGTGCAGTGCCGAGTGCGTCGGATCGGAGTGTCTTTACCGATCAACGTGGAAACGCCCCCGGCAGAACCCTGCCGGGGGCGCTCCGCGATGCGGTCCTACCTACTCGGTCGGCTCCGACGGAGGCAGCGGCGAGGTGCGGCTACGGGGCAGCCGCAACACCTCGAACTGGTCCGTGCCCTCCACCAACGCGCCCGACGGTGCGGGACGGCTGGCCGGCTGCGCACCCCCGGCCGCCGCCGGGACTGGTGCGGCGCTCGGCACCGCTACCTGATTCGGGGCAGCCGCCTCGTCGGTGTCCGCCGTGGGCACCCCCGGGTCACCGGAGCGCCGCCGACTGCGCCGAGCCCGCAGCGACTCCTTGGTGTTCTCCACCATCGTGTACAGCGTCGGCACCAGGATCAGCGTGAGCAGCGTGGAGCTGAGCAGGCCACCGATCACCACGACCGCCAGCGGCTGAGAGATGAAGCCCCCCTCACCCGTCAACCCGAGCGCCATCGGCAGCAGCGCGAAGATGGTCGCCACAGCGGTCATCAGGATGGGGCGCAGACGACGCCGGCCACCCTCGACCACGGCCTCCTGGACCCCCATGCCCTGCGCACGGTACTGGTTGATGAGGTCGAGCAGCACGATGGCGTTGGTCACCACGATGCCGACCAGCATCAGCACGCCGATCAGCGCCGGCACGCCGAGCGGCGTCCCGGTGGCCAGCAGCAGGCCGATCGCGCCGGTCGCCGCGAACGGGATGGAGATCAGCAGAATCAGCGCCTGGGTGAGGCTGCGGAACGTGGCCACCATGATCAGGAACACGATCGCGATCGCGGCCAGCACCGCCAGGCCCAGATCACCGAACGCGTCCGCCTGGTCCGCGCTGACGCCACCGATGGTGAAGGTCGCTCCGGGTACGTTGATGCCGTCCAGCCGCTTCTGCAGCTCCTGGCTCGTCGCACCCAGGTTCGAGCCGGTCGCGGCGCCGGTCACCGACACGCTGCGCTCACCGTCGATTCGGCTGACCTGTTGCGGCCCCTCGCCCTGCTTGACTTGCGCGATGTCGCCCAGCTTGACCGGCCCCACCGGCAGCGCCCGCAACTGCTCCACCGACATCGGCGGCTGCGTACCGAGCCGCAGCACCACGTTCTGCTGCTGGCCGTCGAGCGTGACCTGACCCAGCGGCGCTCCCCGGAACGCCTGGGACACGAGCTGCCCCACGGCGGCCTCGGTGAGCCCGGCCCGACCGGCCGCGACCCGGTCGACGGTCACGTCGACACGCGGCACCTGCGCGGCAAGGCTGGTGGTGACATCCTCGACGTCCGGCACGCCGGCCATCGCCGTACGGGCCTCCTCGGCGGCCCGGGTCAGCACCTCCGGGTCGCTGGCCTGGACGATCACCTCCAGCTGGCTGGTCGACGCCTCCTGCCCGCCGCCAAAGCTGATCTCACCCAGTCCGCTGCCGAGCTTGTCGAACTCCTCGCGCAGCACCTCACGCATCTGCTTTGCGTCGGTGTCGCCGTCGAGCGCCAGCGACCAGGTCGCGATGTTGTTGCCGCCGCCCCCGAACGGGTTGTCCCCGCCGCCGGCGGTCACCTGGTACGTCTGGACGCCCTCGGTCCGGGACAGCACTGACTCGACCTGCTTGGCCGCCGCGTCGGTGGCCGCGAGACCACTGCCGGCCGGCAGTTCCTGGCTCATGTTGAGGGTGTCCTGGCCGGAGTCGTCCAGGAAGTTGGTTTCCAGCTTCTGCGCGAGGCCGAAGGTGCCGAAGAGCACCAGCAGGCCGAGCCCGACGGTGATCCAGCGGGTCGACCGCTTGCGGGTGGCGAACCCGATCACCGGCAGGTAGGCCCGCTGCAACGGGCTGCGCAGCTCCTTCTCCTCCGCGCCGCGCCGCACCGCCTCGTCGTCGGCGGTGCCGCCGCGCGGCTTGAGGAACCAGTACGCGAGGACCGGGATGACGGTCAGCGACACCAGCAGCGAGGCGAGCAGGGCCACCGTCACGGTGATCGCGAACGGCGCGAAGAGCTGGCCCACGAACCCGCCGACCAACGCGATCGGCGCGAACACCGCCACGGTGGTGAGGGTGGAGGCGGTCACCGCGCCGGCCACCTCGCGGACGCCGGTGATGATGGCGTGCCGCTTCTCCTCGCCGTACTCCAGATGTCGTTTGATGTTCTCGAGGACCACGATCGAGTCGTCCACCACCCGGCCGACAGCGATTGTCAGCGCGCCGAGGGTGAGCAGGTTGAGCGAGTAGTCGCCGATCCACAGGGCGATCAGCGCCACCAGCACGGAGAGCGGGATGGAGACGGCGGTGACCACCGTCGAGCGCACCGACAGCAGGAAGACCAGGATGACGATGACCGCCATCACCAGGCCCAGCAGGCCCTCGGTGGTCAGCGACTCGATCGACTTCTCGACGAACGGCGCCTGGTCGAAGACCACTGTCAGCTCCGCGCCGGAGGCGTCCTTCAGGTCGTCGAGCCGGTCGCGGATATCGTGCGAGATCTGCACCGCGTTGCCGTCCGGCGCGGCGGTGACCGCGATGCCGAGACTGTCCTTGCCGTTGGTTCGGGTGATCGCGGTGGCCGGAGCGAGTTGCTGCTCGACGCTCGCCACATCAGCGAGACGCACCGGCGTCGCGCCCGGGGCGACCACGATGCCGCGCAGGTCCTCCAGGGTGGCGATCGGCGTGCCGACCTGCACCGGAAGGGACAGCGCGCCGTCGGTCACCGCGCCGGCGGGAACCGCCACGCCGTTGGTCTTCAGCGCCGCGCCGATCGCCGTCGGCTGGACCCGCGCCGCGGCCAGCTTCGCCGGGTCCGGGGTGACCAGCACGACGTCGTCGCGGGTGCCGGTCACCTCGACCGTGCGAACCCCCTCGACGCCCTCCAGCTCCGGCACCACCGCCGTACGCAGCTTCTCGGCCAGCGCCCGCTCGTCCCCCGCGCCGGTCGCGGCCAGCACGACCGCCGGAAGGTCGTCGGTGCTACCGGCGATGACCTGCGGGTCGACGCCCTCCGGCAGCTGGGAGTCGATCCGGCTCAGCGCGGTCTGCATCTTGTTGACCACGTCGTCCAGGTCGGTGCCGAACTCGTACATCACCTGGACGGTGGCCGAGCCCTCGCGGGACGTGGAGGTGACCTTGTCCAGCCCCGGGATGCCCTGGAGGGCGTTCTCGATCGGCTCGGTGACCTGTGACTCGACGATCTCGGGGCCGGCACCGGGGTAGGGAGCCACGATGAACGCGGCCGGGAACTCGAGCGACGGCAGCAGTTGCTGCTTCAGCGACGGCACGGCGAACGCTCCGAACGCCGTAATCACCACCGCGATGAGGGCGACAAGCCCTCGGTTGGCGAGGCTGAATCTGGCGAGCAGCGACATCGGCCTGGTTCACTCCTGAACGAGAATGCGGGCGGGGATACGTGAAAGTGTGCCCGACACGATCACCAGAACCCCCGCCGCCCCCACGCCCGTCCCGCAAATCGGCGGGCTTCCGCCGGTCACCGACCAGGCGGTGGCGCGTTCAGGCCAGGTCGAGAGCGCGGGCCGCGGCCATCGGGTCGTTCGCGATGGTCAACGGCGCCGGCGCGGTGGAGATCGCCCACTCCGGGTCCTTCAGACCGTGGCCGGTCACCGTGCAGACCACCGTCGACCCGGGCGGCACCGCGCCCGCCGCGGCCTGCTGGAGCAGGCCGGCCACGCTCGCCGCGCTGCCCAACTCGACGAAGACCCCCACCTCGCGGGCGAGCAGCCGGTACGCGGAAAGGATCTCCCGGTCGGTCACCGCGGCGATCAGGCCACCGGAGGTGTCCCGGGCGTCCAGCGCCTTGGTCCAGCTCGCCGGGTTGCCGATCCGGATCGCCGTGGCGATGGTCGACGGCTCCGGCACGACCTGGCCGGTCACGATCGGGGCCGCCCCGGCGGCCTGGAAGCCGTACATCTTCGGCGTCCGGGTGGTGGTGCCCGCGTCCCGCTCCTCCGCGTAGCCCATCCAGTAGGCGGAGATGTTGCCAGCGTTGCCGACCGGCAGGCAGTGGATGTCGGGCGCGTCACCGAGCGCCTCGACGATCTCGAAGGCGGCCGTCTTCTGACCGTGCAGCCGATCGATGTTGACCGAGTTGACCAACGCGACCGGGTGGTCCTGGGCCAGCTTCGCGGCCAGCGAAAGGCAGTCGTCGAAGTTGCCACTCACCTGGAGGAGCTTCGCGCCGTGCACCAACGCCTGGGCCAGCTTGCCCAGCGCGATCTTGCCCTGCGGCACCAGCACCGCGCAGGTCAACCCGGCACGGGCCGCGTACGCCGCGGCGGAGGCGCTGGTGTTTCCGGTTGAAGCGCAGATGATGGCCTTGTTGCCGGCCTCGACCGCCTTGGACACCGCGAGGGTCATCCCTCGGTCCTTGAACGAGCCGGTCGGGTTGGCGCCCTCCACCTTGAGGTGCACGTCACAACCGATCCGGGCGGACAGCACCGGCGCCGGCAACAGCGGGGTGTTCCCCTCGTGCAGCGTGACGACCGGCGTGGCCGCGGTGACCGGCAGCCGATCCCGGTACGCCTCGATCAGACCCCGCCACATGTCGTTCTCCTCGCCTCTACCGCCGCGCCGACCCGGCATCAGGGTCACCTTGGACCAGCCTGCCCGAGCCGTCGATCGCACACCCCGGCTTACCCACCTGGCGGGACGCGCGAGCCGCCCCGTCGATGGTCCAACGACTCAGGCGCCGCCCTCGACCCGCAGCACGCTGGTCACCGACCGGACGATGTCCAGACCGCGCAGCTCACCGACGGTCGCGGCGAGCGCGGCGTCCGGCGCGACGTGCGTGACGATGACCAGCTCGGCATCGCCGTCCCGGCCCGGGGACCCGCCCGCCGATCCCTGCCGAACGGTCGCGATCGACACGTCGTGCCGGGCGAACACGCTCGCCACCGAGGCCAGCACACCAGGGCGGTCGGCCACGTCGAGGCTGACGTGGTAGCGGGTCAACGCCTCGCCCATCGGCCGGACCGACAGGTCCGCGTACGCGCTCTCGCTGGCCGCGCGCACCCCGGCGAGCCGGTTGCGGGACACCGCGACCACGTCACCGAGCACGGCGCTCGCGGTCGGCGCACCCCCGGCGCCCCGGCCGTAGAACATCAGCTGCCCGGCCGCGTCCGCCTCCACGAAGACCGCGTTGAACGCGTCGCCCACGCTGGCCAGCGGGTGGCTGCGCGGGATCATCGCCGGGTGCACCCGGACGCTGACGGTCTCCCGACCGCTGGCGTCGACGCCTCGAGCCGCGATGCAGAGCAACTTGATCGTGCAGCCCATCGCCTGGGCGCTGGCCATGTCCGCGGCGGTCACCTCGGTGATGCCCTCGCGGTGCACGTCGGCCGCGCCGACCCGGGTGTGGAACGCCAGCGAGGCGAGGATCGCCGCCTTCGCCGCCGCGTCGAAGCCCTCGACGTCGGCGGTCGGGTCGGCCTCCGCGTACCCCAGTGCGGTGGCCTCCTCGAGGGCCTCGGCGAAGCCGGCGCCGGTCGCGTCCATGGCGGAGAGGATGAAGTTGGTGGTGCCGTTGACGATGCCGGTGACCCGGTTGATCCGGTCCCCGTGCAGTGACTCCCGCAACGGGCGCAGCAGCGGGATGGCCCCCGCCACGGACGCCTCGTAGTAGAGGTCGCCGCCGCCCTCGGCCGCCGCCTCGTGCAGAGCGACGCCGTCCTCGGCGAGCAGCGCCTTGTTGGCGGTGACCACGCTCTTGCCGGCGCGCAGCGCCTCGACCAGCCAGCCTCGGGCCGGCTCGATGCCGCCGACCACCTCGATCACCACGTCCACGTCGTCGCGCTTGATCAGGCCGAGCGCGTCGGTGGTGAACAGGTCCTCGTCGACCGGCAGGTCACCCCGGTCACGGCCGAGCCGACGGACGGCGATGCCGGCGATCTCCAACGGAGCGCCGATCCGCGCGGCCAGGTCGGCCGACTGCTCGTGCAGCAGCCGGACCACCTCCTGGCCGACAGTGCCGCAGCCGAGCAGCGCCAAGCGCACAGGTGACGTCATCCAACATCCAATGCGAGCAGGTCCTCTTCGGTTTCCCGCCGGACGATCAGGCGCGCCTGGCCGTCGCGTACCGCGACCACCGGTGGCCGGGGCACGTGGTTGTAGTTGCTGGCCATGCTCCGGCAGTAGGCACCGGTGCCGGGCACCGCGACAAGATCTCCGGCCTGCACGTCGGCGGGCAGGAATTCATCCTTCACCACGATGTCCCCGGACTCACAGTGCTTTCCCACCACGCGGGCGAGCAACGGCTGCGCGGTCGAGGCCCGCGAGGCCAGCGTCGCCGAGTAGGACGCGTCGTACAGGGCGGTACGGATGTTGTCGCTCATCCCGCCGTCGACGCTGACGAACGTCCGGATGCCGTCGAGTTCCTTGACCGTGCCGACCTCGTAGAGGGTGAACACGGCCGGCCCGACGATGGCCCGCCCCGGCTCGATCGACAGGTGCGGCACGGCCAGGTTCTCCGCCGCGCACTCCGAGTCGACGATCTTGCGGAGGCGCTTGGCCAGGTCCTGTGGTGTCGCCGGGTCGTCCTGGGAGGTGTACGCGATGCCGAAGCCGCCGCCGAGGTCCAGCTCGGGCAGCTCCACCCCGCGCGCGTCGCGGATCTGCGCCTGGAGGGCGAGCACCCGGCGGGCCGAGACCTCGAAGCCACTGGCATCGAAGATCTGCGAGCCGATGTGCGAGTGCAGACCGCGCAGCTCCAGCACACCCTCGTCGAGGATCTTGAACGCGGCGTTCGCGGCGGCGCCGCCGGCCAGCGAGAAGCCGAACTTCTGGTCCTCGTGGGCGGTGGCGATGAACTCGTGGGTGTGCGCCTCGACGCCGACCGTGACCCGGACCAGCACCCGCGGCCGGACCCCCCGCTCGCGGGCCAGCGCGGTCAGCCGGTCGATCTCGGTGAACGAGTCGACGATGATCCGTCCCACCCCGGCGTCCAGCGCACGGGACAGCTCGGCGACCGACTTGTTGTTGCCGTGGAAGCCGATCCGCTCCGGCGGCATACCGGCCGACAACGCGGTGGCCAACTCACCTCCGGTGCAGACGTCCAGGTGCAGGCCCTCCTCGGCGATCATCCGGACCACCGCCCGGCAGAGGAACGCCTTGCCCGCGTAGAAGATGTCCTCGGTCGGGAAGGCCGCCCGGAAGTCGCGGCAGCGCGAGCGCAGGTCGGCCTCGTCCAGGACGTACACCGGGGTGCCGAACTCGGCCGCGATGTCGCGGACGCTCAGGCCCGCGACGGCGACCGCGCCGTCGGCCTCCCGCGTCACGCTGCGCGGCCACAGCGCCGGCATCAGGGCGTTGACGTCCTCGGGGGTACGCAGCCACGCCGGCCCCTGGTTGCTGATGTCCGCGTGCAGCGCACCAGCCTCATGAGCCCGCATGTCACATCCTCTCGGGAGCGGAGACGCCGAGCAGGTGCAGGCCGTTGGCGATCACCGTGCGGGTGGCGTTGTTGAGCCACAGCCGGGCACGGTGCAGGTCGGTGACCTCCTCGTCGCCCAGCGGCAGCACGCGGCAGTTGTCGTAGAACCGGTGGTAGGAGGCGGCGACGCTCTCCTCCAGGTAACGGGCCACCCGGTGCGGCTCCCGCAGCTCGGCGGCCGTGGCCACCACCGCGGGGAACTCGGCGAGCGCCTTGAGCAGCTCGTTCTCCTTCTCGTGGTCGAGCAGCTCGGGACGGAACGCGTCCCCGTCGCCCGGGACCAGCCCCACCTCGGCGGCGTTGCGAGCCACGCCCGCGGTCCGGGCCGCCACGTACTGCACGTAGTAGACCGGGTTGTCGCGCGTCGCCCTGGTCCACAGTTCGATATCGATGTCGATCGGGGAGTCGCTGGAGTAGCGGGCCAACGCGTACCGGGAGGCGTCCACGCCGATCGCCTCGACCAGGTCCTCCAGGGTGATCACGGTGCCGGCCCGCTTGCTCATCCGCATCGGGGCGCCGTCGCGCAGCAGGTTGACCAGCTGCCCGATGAGGATCTCCAGGTTGCGCTCCGGGTCGTCGCCGAAGCAGGCGGCCATCGCCTTCATCCGACCGATGTAGCCGTGGTGGTCGGCACCCAGCATGATCACGACCCGCTCGAAGCCGCGCTCACGCTTGTCCAGGTAGTAGGCGCAGTCCGCGGCGAAGTACGTCCACTCGCCGTTGGACTTGCGCAGCACCCGGTCCTTGTCGTCACCGAAGTCGGTGGTGCGCAGCCAGGTCGCGCCCTCGGACTCGTAGAGGTGCCCCTGCTGGCGCAGCCGGTTCAACGCGAGGTCCAACTCACCCCGGTCGTGCAGGTCCTTCTCGTTGAAGTAGGTGTCGAACTCCACCCCGAAGTCACGCAGCGAGGAGCGGATCTCGTCGAACATCAGCGCGACGCCCTCGACCCGGAAGACCTCCTGGGCGGCGTCGTCGTCGAGGGTCCGCACCTCCGGCCGGCGGGACTGCACCTCGGTGGCGATTTCGGCGATGTACGCCCCGCCGTAGCCGTCCTCCGGCGCCGGCTCACCCTTGGCTGCGGCGAGCAGCGACCTGGCGAACCGGTCGATCTGCGAACCCGCGTCGTTGAAGTAGTACTCCGTGCCGACGTCGGCGCCGGTGGCCCGCAGCAGCCGGCTCAGCGCGTCGCCGACGGCAGCCCAGCGGACCCCGCCGATGTGCACCGGCCCGGTCGGGTTGGCCGAGACGAACTCCAGGTTGATCTTCTCGCCGGCCAGCCGGTCACTGCGCCCGTACTCCGCGCCGGCCTCGACGATCACCCGGGCGAGCTGACCGGCCGCAGCCGCGTCGAGCCGGATGTTCAGGAAGCCCGGCCCGGCGATTTCGACCGATTTGACGCCCGATGCCCGGCCCAGTTCGTCGGCCAGGGCCGCCGCCAGCTCCCGAGGCGGGACGCCCACCTTCTTGCTCAACTGCAGCGCGAGCGTCGAGGCGTAGTCGCCGTGCTCGGGGTTGCGCGGTCGCTCCACCACGGTGCTCGCCGGCAACGCGGCGCGGTCCAGCCCACGCTGCTCGAAGACGGCGTGGGCGGCGGCGAGGACGACCGAGGCTAGTTCTGCAGGAGTCACCCAACCATGTTATCGGGGGTAGACTCGGGCACTCGGCGGCTCCCCTGCGCGTCATCCGGCCCGCCACTCCCCTGACCGACCGACTTGACGAGGCACGATGAGCATCAGCACCCCGGGTGGCCCTGAGCGCCGCCCGACCGTGGTCAGCACCGGCAAGAAGCCGGCCGCCGGCCGGCCCGCCGCCGGCGCCAAGGCCGGTTCCGGCAAGCCGACGGGCAAGCCGGCGGGCTCCCCCCGGGCAGGTGGCAAGGGCCCTCGTAAGCCGGTCACCCCGGTCAAGGTGAGCCAGGGCCGCGCCTGGGGCCCGATCGCGCTCTTCGTCGCGGTGGGCGTCCTCGCGGCCGGCATCATCGGCTACGGCGCCTGGGCGTCGTTCCAGGGCTCCAAGCCGTGGGACAAGCGGGCCAACGCCATCGACGGCATCGCCAACATCCGCAAGTCCGACCCGGACAGCCTGAAGTACGAGTCGCACAAGTCGGGCCCGCTGACCTGGAACTACTCGCCGCCCGTGGGTGGGGTGCACAACGCCGCCTGGCAGAACTGCATGGGCGACGTCTACGACGCCCCGATCGCCAACGAGCACGCGGTGCACAGCCTGGAGCACGGCGCCGTGTGGATCACCTACCGGCCCGACCTCCCCAAGGACCAGGTCGACAAGCTCGCCGGCAAGGTCCGCGGCGTCGAGAAGACGCTGATGAGCCCGTACGAGGGCCTGGACAAGCCGATCTCGCTGCAGGCCTGGGGCTACCAGCTCAAGGTCGACAACGCCGACGACTCGCGGATCGACGAGTTCATCAAGGACCTGCGGGTGAACGCCTCCGTCGAGGGCCCGACGGCGCTCTGCAACACGGGTATCACCGCCACCGGCACCACGCCGCGTGAGCTCCAGCAGCAGCCCACTCAGTAAGGACGGCGATGACTGCCCCCGCCACCACCGACAACGAGTACGACGACACCCCGGCCGTCCCGGACGAGGACGGCCGGGCGCCGGCGTCGCGCTACGGCGTGCTGGCGCTCGCCGTCATGGTGGTGGTGGGGTTGCTCCTCGGGTACGCGGGCGGTCTGCTCACCCCGCGCCTCACCCGACCCGGTGACGCGTCGGTCGAGGCGGGCTTCGCCCGGGACATGACGACCCACCACGCGCAGGCGGTGGAGATGAGCCTGATCGCGTACCGGTCGGCCACCCTCCCCGAAGTGCGGCAGATCGCCGTCGACATCGCCACCGGGCAGCAGGGCGAGATCGGCGCCATGCAGACCTGGCTGCGCGAATGGGACCTGAGCCCCACCGGGTCGCAGCCACCCATGTCGTGGATGTCCGACGGAGCCACTGTCAAGAACGGGCTGATGCCCGGGATGGCCACCCCGCAGCAGATGACCGCCCTGCGCGACGCCAAGGGCATCGAGGTCGACCGGCAGTTCCTGGCCCTGATGTACGACCACCACCTCGGCGGCATCCACATGATCGACGCGGCCCTCGGCGAGACCGACAACGACGAGGTGCTGCGGGTGGCTCGGACGATGAAGGCCACCCAGCAGACCGAGCTGAACAACCTCCGGCAGCTCCAGGCGCAGGCCAAGGGCTGACCGACCCACGGGCACACCGGGCCCGCGTCTCCGCCACACGAAGGCGGGACGCGGGCCCGCCCCGTACCACCCCCGCCCATGCCCGGCCCCGCCCACGCCCTCGGCCCACGCCCGGCCCACGCCAAGTCCAGCCCATGCCCGGCCCACGCCCACGCCCGGCCCACGCCCGGCCCGGCCCACGCCCAAGTCCAGCCCACGCCCAGCCGACACGCGGCACCGCCCATGATCGACTCGGGTTTCAGGAAACCGGGCTGTCGACGTGACCGGGACACCCCGACTTCCAGAAACCCGAGTCGATCAACGCGCGCACCGGCCAGCTTGCGCCTCACCCCGGCCAATCGGGCCTGCCCGCCACCCGGACGTGCCGACCTTCCCCGCCACCTCGCCACCTCGCCACCTCGCCACCTCGCCACCTCGCCACCTCGCCACCTCGCCACCTCGCCACCTCGCCACCTCGCCGATGATCGACTCGACTTTCAGAAAGCCGGGCTGTCAAGGCGACCGTGACACCCCAACTTTCAGGAACCCGAGTCGATCAACGGGCACGCCCGCCTGCATGCGCCCCGGACACCACCCGCCTTCCGAACTCCCCCACGGCCCGAACTTCCCGGCCACCCGGCCACCCGGCCACCCGGTCACCCGGCCACCCGGCCACCCGGCCACCCGGCCACCCGGCGGATGATCGACTCGGGTTTCAGGAAACTGGGGTGTCGACATGAGCGGGACAGCCCGACTTCTTGAAACCCGAGTCGATCAAGGCGCGCGAACACTGACTCGCGCCCTGAAAGCAACCATTTGTCCGTTGTGGGGGAATCGCGAGGCACGGGCGATTACGTTGCTTAGAGAGTTTTCTCCGCACATATCGTGACCAGTTGCGATTCGGGCTCGTTGCCCAAGACGTGGGGGTTGCACTCAGAGACGCACGGCGTTCGGTCACCAGCTGGTGCCGACGCCACACCATTGGCGGTGACGGGGCGGTGGCAGCCGTCCGTCGCGGACAGCGGCAGGGCGAGCCGGGAATGCTCAGCCGCGAACAGGAACTCGAACTGATCGACACACTGCGGGGCGTCCACCCCGACGAGTTCGGCCTGGACGAGGAGCTGTGGACGCGGCAGAGCCTCACCACGCTCATCCAGCGGCGCTTCGACCTGCCGTTGGACGCTGGCGCGGTCGGGGCGTACCTGCGGGCCTGGGGGTTGGGTCCGCGCGAGCCTCGCGAGCGGGCCTGCGGGCTCTGCGTCAGCGCGGTCGAGCGCTGGGTCCGCAGTGAGTACCCGGCGATCACCCGGGCCGCGCAGGAGCACCTCGCGGAGGTCTACTGGATCGGCCGGGTCCGACTGCGCGGCACCATGCCGGCGGCGGACGTGATCTCCGCGGTCTCGTCCCGTGGCCGGGTGCGCTTCATGATCACCACGCCGACGGTGGACCCGCCGCTCCCCCGCGACTTCGTGCTGCGGCTCAGCGGCGAGGAGCAGCGCACCGTGCACCTGATCGTGGACGGCTCATGGCCGCGCAACGAGTGGCCGCGTCGGCTCCCCCGGCGAATCGTCCTGCACCCGCTACCCAGTTGCGGGCGGGCGATCGCGGCGGCCTGAGCACCGGGTGGGCCGGTTACCGACACGATCGGCTCACCCGATACCGATTCGGCGTACGCGGGGAGGGTTTGCTAGTCTTCTCCAGTCGCTGAGCCCCCGTAGCTCAGGGGATAGAGCACCGCCCTCCGGAGGCGGGGGCGCAGGTTCGAATCCTGCCGGGGGCACCACTGCTCGAGCAACACAGAAAGGCCTCTGACCAGGAAACCAGGTCAGAGGCCATTTTCGTGTTCCCGACCGTCCGGGCCCGCCGGAGACCCGATCGCTGCCGGCTGTCAGGCCGGCACGGTCCCGTTCAGGTACGCGTTGATGATGTCGATCTCGGCCAGGTTGAAGGTGTCCGGCTGGGCGGCGGCCTGGTTGGAGTTGATGATCCGCTTGAACAGGTTGTAGTGGGCCAATGTCCGGAACCCGATGACGCGGTTGGGGGTGACCAGGAAACCAGTGCCGGAGGTGCTCCAGATGAGATACATCAATCCGTCCTTGGTGAGAACTTCGGGGGGTGATCCGGGTGCCCCGGCGTAGGGCGCGCCCGTGAGGATCGACTCCGGGTCGACCAGCGAGCCGTTGGGGCGGAACACCTCGAGGTGCAGGTGCGGCCCGGTCGAGCGACCGGTCGTGCCGACCACGCCGACCTGCTGCCCGGCGGCGACCTGCGCGCCCGTCCGGACCACGGGAGTGTCCCGCATGTGCCCGTAGAGGCTCTGCCAGCCATCGGCGTGGGTGATGACCACGTAGTTCCCATAACCGCTCGCGCTGTAAGCGGCGCTCGTGACCGTGCCGGCGGCGATCGACCGGATCGGATAGCCGAGGATCCCGGAGTAGCTGTAGTCGGTGCCGGCGTGATACTTCGTCTCGCCGGTGATCGGGTCCGTCCGCGACCCGAACGACGACGTGATCGGGACCCACTTGTCGAACGGGCGGTTCCACCGGGGTGTGGCGCCGTACGCCGCTTCCGCGAGCCACGCCTCCGGGATGACACCGGCGGCGAGTGCGGCCGTGATCACGCCGAGCAGATGACGACGGTTGATGTGCTGCGGCGAGTGCCCGATGTCCACCGCTGCTCCTTCGGCTTGCCGCACAGACGTCCTCGCTCGGAATCGGAACGCGGGTGCTCAACGTTCAACATGGAGCAGTAGCGATGAGCCCGTTCGCGGTAGTGTGGATCTTAAGGTGATCAATGTGTGCCCTGTCAAGACTGTTGCTCCGGGCATCCTTTGCTCTACCGCACGGTGGGTGTCGGCAACCTGCCGTCATCCTGCTGCTTCGGCGTAGCGGCGGGCGAGCCCCGCGAAGGCAGCCTTGAGCTCGGCCGGCCCGATCACCTCGATGTCCGCGTCGAACCTGGCGAGCGCGGCTGCGAGGCCGACCCAGGACCAGGAGCCCTCTACGAGCTTGCAGCGGTCGGGGCCGAGTTCCTCGACAAGCCCGTCGCGGGTGTACGCGGCGACGACGGCGACGGGAAGGCCGAGGATGACCTCGCCCACGCAGGGCCACGCCGAGGTGTCGGTCGAACCTCGGAAGCGGCCCGTGACGTACGTGGCCACGTCTCCCATGGGCAGTTGTCGTGGGGTGAAGCGTGGTCCGGTCGGGGTACGCGGGCTGACCCGGTCACAGCGGAAGGTTCGCCAGTCGTCCCGGTCGAGGTCCCAGGCGACGAGATACCAGCGCCCCTTCCAGGTGACGAGGTGGTGGGGCTCCACGCGGCGGGGCGGCGCGTCGGTGGCGGCGCTCGTCGAGGCGTAGTCGAAGCGCAGAACCTCGTGGGTGTGGACGGCCGCGCCGATGGCTGTCAGCACGGTGCTGTCGACCGGGGAGTCCGGTCCGGTGGCGGGTTGTCCGACGGCGGTGACCTGGAGGGCGTCGATGCGGTGCCGCAGCCGGCTGGGCATGACCTGCCGCATGGTGTTCAGCGCTCGCGCCGCGCCCTCCTGGATGTCCGCCCCGGAGAGGGCTGCCACCTGGAGCGCGACGGCGATGGCGACAGCCTGCACGTCGTCGAACAGCAGCGGTGGCAGTTGGGCGCCCGCGTCGAGCCGGTACCCGCCGTCCGGCCCCTTGAAGGCTGTGATCGGGTAGCCGAGCTCGCGCAGCCGGTCGACGTCGCGTCGCACCGTACGCGGGCTCACGTCCAGCCTCTCGGCCAGAAGGCCGCCCGGCCAGTCACGTCGGGCCTGCAGGAGCGAGAGCAGCGACAGCAGTCTCGCGGAGGTCGTGGCCATGCATCCGAGTCTGCTCCAGGTAGCGGCCACAACCTGACCGCTACCCCTGCCATCGTCGGCGTCGGACCCGGGCAACAGCCACGGGCCACGTCACACGAGGAGCAGCAATGAGCATCAACACCGTCGCGCACATCAACCTTCGGGGCAACGCGCGGGCCGCCCTCGACTTCTACCGGGCCGTCTTCGGCGGGGACCTCGCCGCGGTGACCTACGCCGACGCCCAAAACGTGCAGAACCCGGACGAGGCCGACCAGATCATGTGGGGTCAGGTCACGTCCGCCGAGGGCTTCCAGATCATGGCGTACGACGTGCCGTCGGCCCGGCCGTGGAGCCAGGGCGAGACTCCGTTCTTCGTCTCGGTCCGGGGCAGCGACGCCGACGAGATCACCGGCTACTGGAAGAAGCTGAGCGAGGGCTCGACCATCCTGGTCGACCTCGCGCCCGCCGGCTGGGCTCCCCTCTACGGCATGCTCACCGACCCGTTCGGCGTCACCTGGGTGCTCGACGTCGCCGTCGAGTACAACCCCGCCTGACCACAGGGAACGGCCCACCGCCGATCGCGAGGGATCGGCGGTGGGCCCGGTGCCGCTCAGTGCGCCTCGGCCGGCACCAACCTCAGGTGCGCCTCGGGTGCCGTGCCCGCGTCCGGGCCGCCGGAGTCCGAGCGGCGCTCACGGCGTTTGAGCCACTGGTCGATCACCAGGTTTCCGACGAGCCCGACAGCGCCCCAGATGGCGATGACCAGCAGGTTCTGCCCGACGCCGACGCCGTCGAAATACCGCAGCGATCGGGCGATGTCGACCGCCGCGGGCAGCGGCAGCACGTCCTGGAGGGGGCGGAACACCTCGGGGACCAGGTACACCGACATGCCACCGCCGGAGGCGGGCACGCCGGCCATCATCAGCACCACCATCATCGGGATGATGCCCGCCAGGCCGACGGTGCGGGTGAGCACTCCGGTTGCCAGGGAGACCGAGAAGATGGTCAGGGCGCCGTAGGCGATCGTCTCCAGGGCGTTGCCGCTGATCGCGCCGATGAGGACGTCGAAGAGGAACCACAGCCAGACGGACATGCCGATCGCCCAGCCGCCCAGCAGCGGCAGGAACTGGCGCAAACGGCGCACGTGCGGGGCGCCGCCGCGCAGCACGGCCAGGAACAGGAAACCGGCCATGATCCAGGACATGCCGACGTACATGCTGTTGCTGCCGCCGGTGTCGGTCTCGCTCAGGGGTTGCACGTCGGTGAGCGTGAGCGGGAGGCCCTGGGCCGCGGTGATCGGCTGGAAGATCGCGCGGATCGCGGACTGCTGGCTGGCGTTGGCGGCGGACGCCGAGAAGAGCGTCGCCGGAGCGCCCGGTGCCGACGGCAGGACGAAGGCGGCGACCACCTCGCGGGAGCGGATCTGCTCGGTGGCCTCATCGGCGGTGTCGGCGACGGTCACGTCGAGGATGCCGTCGAGCTGTGCGTTGAGACCGGCAGCGGTCTGCTGAGCCTGCCCCGGGGCGGCGGCGACCACGACGACCGGGATGTCGTGCGGTTGCGGTTTGTGCATGGAGAACCCCATGGCGCCCACGACGACCACGAGGATGGCCAGCGGGAAGCCGGCCGCGGCCACGTACCGGAATCGCTTGGAGCGCGGCGGCCCGCCGGCGAGCGCGGGCGCCTTCGCGTCGGGGTGGCTGATCGGCGGAACGCCGGGGATCATCTTCCCGCTCGCGCTCCGCTCCTTGAGCAGGCAGAGCGCGAGGGCGGCGACGATCCAGACGGCCAGGACGATCAGGTGGGTGCCCAGGCCGTTGCCGTCGAAGTACAGGACCGAGCGCAGTGCCTCACCGGCCGCCGGGAGCGGCAGCACGCCGTGCAGGAACTGGAAGAAGCCGGGCATGTTGTGCACGGACAGGGCAAGGTTCGACGCCGGCATGCCGAACACGACCCAGAGCAGCATGCCGGGCAGCACCGCGAGGGGCCCGATCAGCTTGGAGAGCAGCAGCTGGGCCAGGCCGACGGCCGCGGTGGCGAGCATGCCGACGCCGAGGAAGGTGAGGTAGTGGCCGTCGACGGCACCCACGATGGGCCCGAGGATGAGCCAGATGATCGAGCTGGTGAACGCGGACCAGCCGGCCAGCACGGGCAGGAACCGTCGCAGCCGCAGCAGGTGGGGGACGCCCATCACCATGATGCTCAGTGGCACGTACCCGGCCAGCATCATGCCCATCGCGGCGAACAGGACCGCGATGCCGGCCGAGTCACCGGCGGGTAGCGGTGCGACGTCCTCGGTGGTGGTCTGCCAGCTGTTCTGGAAGGCCACGGGCGCGAGCAACTGCTGGACGGTGGCGTTCTGTGAGGCGCCGGCCGCCGAGGCGGTGAGGATGGTGGCGTTGGCGCTGCCGTCGGTGGGCAGGACGAGCGCGCCGGTGGCTTCCTGGTCGTGCAGCAGGTCGACCGCGTCGTCGCGGGTGGCCACCAGGGTGGCCTCGGTGCTGTCAGCGGCGTTGAGCCCGTCGACGACGGCCTGCGCCGTGGCGCCGCTGCCGACGACCGCGACCGGCATGTCCCGGGGGTGCGGTGAGTGCATGGTCGACATGTAGGTCGCGAACATCATGGTGACCATGAGGAACGGCATCACGAACAGGGCGACCATTCGGATGATCTGTTCCTTGCGGTCCGCGCCGGGCGGGCGGCCGTCCACCACGTCGGCAGCCTCGATCACGGCTTCGGTATCCATGCACGCTCCAGCTCATGTTTGTACGCCAGTTGACTTACAAACTGTAGGCGGCGGATGCCGGGACCGGGAATCCGGCTAGGTTGACCTGAGTCACATCCGGGCGAGGACACGAGGGGGCCGGTCATGAGGCGGTCCGAGGCGGCCCGCACCGCGCTGCTGGACGCGGCGGAGCGGCTGTTCGCCGAGTCGGGAGTCGCCGAGGTCTCCGACCGCAGGGTGGCCGAGGCGGCCGGCAACACCAACCACTCGGCGGTGCGCTACTACTTCGGCGGGCGCGAGGGCCTGCTGAAGGCGCTGATGGCCCGCCACGTGCGCGACGTGGCGGCACAACGCGAGGGAATGCCCCCACCCGAGGACTCCGTCCTCGGCGACATCCGCGGTCTCGTGGAGCCGAGCATGCGGGTCCTCGACCAGCTGCCGCGCCCGAGCTGGCGCGCCCGGTTCCTGGAACACATGCTGCACAACCCCGCCACCCAGCCGATCATGCGGGAAGCCCAGGACACCACGCCACAGGCACTGGAGCTGCGCGAGTCACTGGCCGCGCGGCTACGGCACCTCGACCCGGAGGTGGTCGCCGGCCGGGCGCTCCTGATCACCCGCATCGTCAGCACCACGACGGCCGAGGTCGAGGCGCGCGCCGAACGCAACGGTGAAGACCCGCGATGGCCCGAGGTCGGCGACTTCCTCGTCGACGCCATCACCGGAATGCTCAGCGCCCCCATCAGCCGGCCACGCCGAGCGGAGCGCTGATCGACGGTCGCCGCCCACGGGCTCACCTGGCGACGTACGCCGCCAGGTGCTCGCCGGTGAGGGTGGAGCGACCGGCGACGAGGTCGGCCGGGGTGCCCTCGAAGACGATCCGGCCACCGTCGTGGCCGGCGCCCGGACCGAGGTCGATGATCCAGTCGGCGTGGGCCATGACCGCCTGGTGGTGCTCGATGACGATCACCGACTTGCCGGAGTCGACGAGGCGGTCGAGCAGGCCGAGCAACTGCTCGACGTCGGCCAGGTGCAGGCCGGTGGTCGGCTCGTCGAGGACGTAGACGCCGCCCTTCTCGGCCATGTGGGTGGCCAGCTTGAGCCGCTGCCGCTCGCCGCCGGACAGGGTCGTGAGCGGCTGCCCCAGGCTGAGGTAGCCGAGCCCGACTTCGGCGAGCCGGTCGAGGATGGCGTGCGCGGCGGGTGTACGCGCCTCGCCGGCCCCGAAGAACTTTTCGGCCTCGGTCACCGACATCGCCAGCACCTCACTGATGTCACGACCGCCGAAACGGTATTCCAGCACCGACGCCTGGAACCGCTTGCCCTCGCAGTCCTCGCAGGGAGCGGCGACGCCGGCCATCATCCCCAGGTCGGTGTAGATGACACCGGCACCGTTGCAGCTCGGGCAGGCACCCTCGGAGTTGGCGCTGAACAGCGCCGGCTTCACACCGTTGGCCTTCGCGAACGCCTTACGGATCGGGTCCAACAGCCCGGTGTACGTGGCCGGGTTGCTCCGCCGTGAGCCCCGGATCGCGCCCTGGTCGATCGACACCACTCCCGCTCCGGCGGGGATCGACGCGTGCACCAGGGAGCTCTTGCCGGAGCCGGCGACGCCGGTGACGACGACGAGCACGCCGAGCGGCACGTCGACGTCGACGTCGCGCAGGTTGTTGGCCGTCGCGCCACGGATCTCCAGCTTGCCGGTGGGCGTGCGGACCATCTCCTTGAGGGTCGCCCGGTCGTCGAGGTGGCGGCCGGTGATGGTGCCGCTGGCGCGCAGACCCTCCAGGGTGCCCTCGTAGCAGACGGTCCCGCCGTCCGTGCCGGCGCCGGGACCGAGATCGACGATGTGGTCGGCGATGGCGATGGCCTCCGGCTTGTGCTCCACGACCAGCACGGTGTTGCCCTTGTCGCGCAGTTGGAGCAGCAGCTCGTTCATCCGCTGGATGTCGTGCGGGTGCAGCCCGATCGTCGGCTCGTCGAAGACGTAGGTGACGTCGGTGAGCGAGGAGCCCAGGTGGCGGATCATCTTGGTGCGCTGCGCCTCGCCACCGGAGAGGGTGCCCGACGGCCGGTCGAGGGACAGGTAACCCAGGCCGATCTCCTCGAACGAGTCCAGGAGGTGTTGCAGCCCCGTCAGCAACGGGGTCACCGACGGCTCCTTGATCCCGCGTACCCAGGCGGCCAGGTCACTGATCTGCATCGCGCAGGCGTCGGCGATGTTCTTTCCCTTGATCTTCGACGACAGGGCCTCCTTGCTGAGCCGGGTGCCGGCACAGTCGGGGCACGTCGTGAAGGTCACCGCCCGCTCCACGAAGGCGCGGATGTGTGGCTGCAACGCGTCGACGTCCTTGGAGAGGAAGGACTTCTGGATCGACGGGATCAGACCCGCGTACGTCAGGTTGATGCCGTCGACCTTGATCTTGGTCGGCTCCCGGTGGAGCAGGTCGTGCTGCTCCCGCTTGGTGAACTTGCCGATCGGCTTGTCCGGGTCGAAGTAGCCGCAGCCACGGAAGATCCGGCCGTACCAGCCCTCCATGCTGTAACCGGGGATCGTGATCGCGCCCTCGTTGAGCGAGAGGCTGTCGTCGTACAGCGCCGACAGGTCGATGTCGGTGACCGCGCCCATGCCCTCGCACCGCGGACACATGCCGCCGAGACGGGTGAAGGTCGCCTTCTCGGTCTTCGTCCTGCCAGCGCCACGCTCGACGGTGATCGCACCGGTCGCCTTCACCGAGGGGACATTGAAGGAGTACGCGTTGGGCGAGCCGATCTGCGGCTGCCCGAGCCGGCTGAACAGGATGCGCAGCATCGCGTTGGCGTCGGTGGCGGTGCCGACGGTGGACCGCGAGTTGGCGCCCATCCGCTCCTGGTCCACGATGATCGCCGTGGTCAGGCCGTCCAGCAGGTCGACCTCGGGCCGCGCCAACGTCGGCATGAAACCCTGCACGAACGCGCTGTACGTCTCGTTGATCATCCGCTGCGACTCGGCGGCGATGGTGCCGAACACCAGCGAGCTCTTGCCGGAGCCGGAGACACCCGTGAACACCGTCAGCCGCCGCTTCGGGATCTCGACACTGACGTCCTTGAGGTTGTTGACGCGCGCGCCCTGCACCCGGATCAGGTCGTGGCTGTCGGCAACGTGCGGCGCGGACGGCTGGGTGGCCGTGCTCATCGTGTCTCCATCTGTCGGGCGGGACGACTCAGCGCACTTGCTGGATGCGGATCATATTGCCGGCGGGGTCGCGGAAGGCGCAGTCGCGCACACCGTACGGCTGCTCGGTCGGCTCCTGGACGACCTCGGCGTCGCTGGCCTCCAGCTTCGCGAACGTGGCGTCCAGATCGGTGGTGGCGAGGTTGACACCGAAGTAGCTGCCCTTGGCCATCAGCTCAAGGATGGTCTGCCGCTCGGCGTCCGTGATGCCCGGGTTGGCGGCCGGCGGGTGCAGGACGATGGCTGTGCTGGGCTGGCCGACCGGCCCGACAGTGATCCAGCGCATCCCCTCGTACCCGACGTCGAGGCGGACCTCGAAGCCGAGGATGTCGCGGTAGAAGGCCAGGGAGGCGTCCGGATCGGTGTGCGGAAGGAAGCTGGAGTGAATGGTGATGTCCATGGCCGTCACGCTAGTTGCGGCTCCGTGACCCGCGCTTCTCGATTCCTGATCGGTCTGGTCACCTGCTTCGCCACGCACGACGGCATCCCCGCCGTCGCCTGCGCCGCCTGACGGCGGTAGACGCTGGGCGGCGCGCCGACCAGCTCGGTGAAGCGGGTGCTGAAGGTGCCCAGCGACGAACAGCCCACCGCGAAACAGACATCGGTGACGCTCAGGTCGCCACGACGCAGCAGCGCCATGGCCCGCTCGATCCGTCGTGTCATGAGGTAGCTGTATGGGGATTCGCCATAGGCGAGCCGGAACTCGCGGCTGAGGTGCCCCGCCGACATGTGCGCGCCACGGGCGAGCGCCTCGACGTCCAGCGGAGACGCGTACTCCCGGTCGATCCGGTCGCGGACCCGGCGCAGCCGCGCCAGGTCGCCCAGTCGCTGGGTCGCGTCGGGTTTGCTGCTCACCTGGGAAATCGTGCCACAACCCACCGACAATCAGCCGGCCGCCGGGCGCGAGCGAGGGCCGACGAACCTGGTCAGCCGGCCTCCCGGCGGGCACGGGCCCGGCGCTTCCCCTCGTGCATGGCCTGCACCCGGGCGACCGGGATGGTCCGGCCCTCGGCGACCAGGTCTGCGGGGAGCGGCTGCGGGGCCGGCATCAGCGCGGCCCAGGGATCGCCGTCGGCGACCAGCGACGGCACCGTCCGGATGGTGAAGTCGGCGGAGGTCACCTCGGTCAGGTCGGCCCAGTCGACCGGGAAGGAGACCGGCATCCCGGGGCGCAGTCGAGGGCTGTACGCGGCGGCCACGGTGGCCCCGCCCGCGCGGGTGGCGTCCACGAAGACGCGGCCACCCCGGTCCTCCTTGATGTACGCCGTCGTCGCCAGCGCCGGGTCGAGCCGCTCGGCGCGGACGGCGAGCGCCCGGGTGGCGGCGGCCAACTCCTCCGCCGTGGGTTCGTCGGCCACCGGGACGAACACGTGCACGCCCTTGGCCCCGCTGGTCTTGACGGCGCCGGCGAGGCCGGAGTCGGCGAGCGCCTGGCGGACCAGCAGAGCGGCGGCGACCGCCGCGCGGAACCCGTCGCCCTCCGGCGGGTCCAGGTCGAGCACCAGGTGGGTCGGGCGGTGCGGGTCCGCCGCGGTGGCCAGCGTCGGGTGGTACTCCACCGCCCGCTGGTTGGCGAACCAGAGCAGGGTACGGCGGTCGTCGCAGAGGGCGTACGAGATCTCGCGGTGCGACGCCTCCGCCCAGACCGGCACCCGGCGGACCCAGTCCGGCGTGTAGCGGGGCAGGTTCTTCTGCATGAACGGTGGCTGGCCGGGGCGGACCCTGATCACCGACAGCGGGCGGCCCCGCAGTTGCGCGAGGATCGGGTCGTGGACCGCGTCGAGGTAGTCGACCAGATCACGCTTCGTCGCGTCGTCGCGGTCGGACAACGGCTGGTCCAGGTTGGTCAGGGCCACGCCGTCCCGGGTCTCGTCAGCCTCGCTCACCCGACCACCCTCCCGGCCTGAGTGCCGTCGGTCAACCGGACGCGGCGCTTCGGTGCGGATCGTTTCCGGCCCCTGCGCCGACCGGGTCCGACGGACCGGCGTGGGGCGCGGCGCCGGCCGGGTGTCGGGGCAGTGTCGTCACCGCGACCAGCAGCGCGGCGACCACCAGACCGGCGGCCACGGCGAACGCGGTCCGGTAGCCGCCGGCGAGCGCTGCCGCCTCGGCCCAGCCGGAAGCCCGCAGAGCGTCGCTGCGAGCGGCGGCCAGGGTGGCCAGCACGGCCAGGCCGACCGCGCCGCCGACCTGCTGGGTGGTGTTGGCGAGGCCGGAGGCGAGCCCGGCGTCCGTATCGGTCGCGCCGGCCATCGCGAGGGTGGTGACCGCCGGCAGCGTCAGGCCGCCGGCCACCCCGAAGACGAGCATGGCGGGGAGTACGTCCGCGGTGTAGCCGCCGTCGGCGGGCAGCCGGGCGAGCAGCAGGAACCCGACGGTCGCCAGGCCGAGCCCGGCCAGGAGCACGCTCCGGGCACCCCAGCGGGCGATCAGCCGACCGGCGAAGCCGAGCGACACCACCGCGATCACCACCGGGGTGGGCAGGAACGCCCAGCCGGTGGCCGACGCGTCCAGCCCGAGCACCAGTTGCAGCTCCACGGCGAGCAGGAACTGGAAGCCGAAGTACGCGGCGACCATGAGGAACTGCACAGTGTTCGCCGCGACCAGGCCCGGTACGCGCAGCACCCGGGCCGGCAGCAGCGGGACGGTCGCCACCCGCTGACGTACGGCGAACCCACCGAGCAGCAGCACCGCGAGCACCGCCGTACCGAGGGTGCGTGGGCTGGTCCAGCCGTGCTCGGCGGTGCCCACGATGCCCAGCACGGCGACCATGAGTCCGGCGGTGGCAAGCAGCGCGCCGGGCACGTCCAGGCCGGACCGCAGGCCGATGCCCCGTTCGGCGGGGAGCCGGCGGACGGCGGCGAGCAGGATGGCCGCCCCGATCGGCAGGTTGACCAGGAAGATCGACCGCCAGCCGGCAGCCTCGGTGAGCACCCCACCGGCGACCGTGCCGACCGACGCGCCGGCCGCCCCGGTGAAGCTGAACACTGCGATCGCACGGGCCCGCTCGGCCGCCTCGGGGTAGAGCCGGACGATCATGCCGAGGCTGACAGCCATGGCGAGCGCGCCGCCGACGCCCTGCCCGAAGCGCGCGGCGACCAGCAGCGCCGGCCCGGTCGCGACCGCGCAGGCCAGCGAGGCCACTGTGAACAGCGTGATGCCGGCCAGGAAGACCCGCCGCCGGCCGAGCAGGTCGCCGAGGCGGCCGGCGAGCAGCAGCAGACCGCCGAACGCGACCAGGTAGGCGTTGACCACCCACGCCAGGCCGGCGGCGGTGAAGCCCAGGTCGCGTTGCACGGCGGGCAGTGCCACAGCGACCACGCTGCCGTCCAGGATGATCATCAGGCTGCCGGCGCAGAGCACCAGCAGCGCTGGCCAGCGGGACGGGACGACACGGTCCATGGAACCCCTCCTTGGTGCACGGTTTGTTACCGAGGTCATCGTCTGTGACCATGAACCGGAGCGGAAGGAGGCACTTTGATGTCCCAGAGGAACAGCGATGTGTCCGCGCTGGTCGAGGCCGAGCTGACCTGCGCGGCCGAGAACGTGCCGTTCACCCCGGGTCAGGCCCGGGCGTGCACCGTCCGCGAGGTGCTCGACCGGGTCGGCGGCAAGTGGAGCATCGGCATCCTGGTGGCCGCCTCGCACGGGCCGGTGCGCTTCACCGAGCTGGAGCGGAACGTCGAGGGGATCAGTCGGCGGATGCTCACGCTCACGCTGCGCAACCTCGAACGGGACGGCCTGCTGCACCGCACTGTCTATCCGACCGTCCCGCCCAAGGTCGAGTACACGGCGACCCCGATGGCGTTGGAGCTCTACGAGTCGCTGGTGGCACTCACGAGCTGGGCCGAGCGGCACCGCCGGGCCATCGCCGAGGCGCGGACCAGGTACGACACCGAGCACGGCGGATAAACCCGACCGTCGTGTGGTGAACGCCACCGCTTCCCTCTGACCGATCGGTCAGGGTCTGACCGATCGGTCAGGCATGCTGGTTTGCGGGAGGTGGACCGACCATGGTCAGAGCGGTGTCCGACACGCACGGTGAGATTCTCGCTGCGGCGGCTCGGCAGTTCACGGTGACCGGCTACCGGGGCACCTCCCTGCAGGACATCGCCCGTGAGGTCGGCTGCTCCAAGGCCACCGTGCTCTACCACTTCGCCAACAAGGAAGCCCTGCTCGCCGAGCTGATGGCTCCGGCGATCGGCGTACTGCGGGACCTCGACGACCGCCTCACCGGCCTGACCGGAGCGGCCGCGCAGGAGGTCGCCGCACAGGGCTTCGTCGACCTCGCGGTCCGGTTCCGGCGGGAGATCGCCGTGCTGCGCGGCGAGTTCCCGGAGCTGCTGTGCCAGCCGGCCTTCGCGCACATCCAGCAGATCTCCGACCGGCTGCGGGACGCGTTGGCCGGGCACTCCGAACGGCCCGGTGCGCGGATCGCCGCGCTGGTGCTGCTCGCCGGGATCTCCGAGGCGTGCGGCGAGTTCGCCGACATCACCGACGACGACCTGCGCTCCGCCCTGCTCACCCTCGTCCGGCGGGCCGTCGAACCCGTCGACGCACCCCTGCCCCAACAACCCACGACCGAGGACAAGGACTCCTGATGGCCACCCTGCTCTACCGGCTCGGCCGGGGCGCGTTGCGCCGGCGACGGCTCGTCGTCGCGCTCTGGCTCGTCGTACTCGTCATCGCCGGCCTGGCCGCGGCGACCCTGCGCGGCCCGACGGCGAGCAACTTCACCATGCCCGGCACCGAGAGCCAGCGCGCGCTCGACCTGCTCAGCGAGCAGTTTCCCGCGGCCAGCGGCGCCACCGGCACCATCGCGGTCAAGGCGCCGGCCGACGGTCAACTGGCCACCCCCGAGGGGCAGGCCGTGGTGCAGGAGCTGGTCCAGGAGGCCTCGACACTGCCCGGCGTGGTCGGCGCAGTCAACCCGTTCCAGGTCGGCGCGGTCTCGCCCAACGGCCGGTACGCGCTGGTCCAGGTCCAGTTCGCCACCGGCGGCGACGAGGTGACCGACGAGCAGCGCACCGCGTACGAGGAGGTCGGCGCCGCCGTCGAGGCGAAGGGTTGGCAGGTCGCCCCGGGCGGCGAGGTGCTGGGTGGTGAGCCGGAGATCGGCTCCACCGAGGCGCTCGGCGTACTGGTCGCCGCGATCGTCCTGATCATCACGTTCGGTTCACTGGTCGCCGCTGGCATGACCATGCTCAACGCGCTGATCGGCGTGGGCGTCGGCATGGCCGGTCTGTTCGCGCTGAGCGGCGTCATCGAGTTGACCAGCACCGCACCGATCCTGGCGCTGATGCTCGGCCTCGCCGTCGGCATCGACTACTCGTTGTTCATCACCTCCCGGCACCGACAGAACCTGCTCGAAGGCCTGTCCCCGGAGGAGGCGGTCGGCCGCGCGGTGGGCACCGCCGGTTCCGCCGTGGTCTTCGCGGGCGCCACAGTGGTCATCGCCCTCGCCGGCCTGGCCGTGGTGAACATCCCGTTCCTCACCGTGATGGGTCTCGCCGCCGCCGGCACCGTCACCATCGCCGTGCTCGTGGCGATCACCCTCCAGCCCGCACTGCTCGGCTTCGCCGGCAACCGGGTGCTGCCGCGCCGGCTGCGTTCCACGGTCGACGCCGCCGCACCGGGCGAGCCGGTGGGCGAAGAGACGTTGCCGGCCGAGGACCGCTCCGGGTTCGGCTTCCGCTGGGCGCGGTTCGTCATCCGCTTCCGGGTGCCGGTCATCCTGGTCTCGCTGCTCGGCCTGGGCCTGCTCGCGCTGCCCACGCCGGACATGCGGCTGGCCCTGCCGGACGCCAGCACGGCGACGGTGGGCTCACCGGCCCGGGTGGCGAGCGACCTGACCACCGAGGGCTTCGGTCCAGGCTTCACCGGCCGGCTCGCGGTGGTCGTGGCGGGCGACGACGCGCAGGCGACCGCGGCCGCAGTGCCGCAGGTGACCGCGATGATCCAGCGCACCGAGAACGTCCTCGCGGTGGCACCGCCGCAGCTGAGCCCGGACGGTCGGACCGCGCTGCTCGGCGTGGTGCCGAAGACCGGCCCGACCGACGAGGCCACCGAGACCCTGGTGCACGACGTCCGCGACGCGGTCGGCGGGGTCCAGGGCGTCGAGGTGCTGCTCACCGGCGCCACCGCGATCGGGATCGACGTCTCGGAGAAGCTCTCCGACGCGCTGCCGATCTACCTGCTGCTGGTCGTCGGGCTCTCGGTGCTGCTGCTGATGCTGGTGTTCCGCTCGCTGCTGGTGCCGCTCAAGGCGGCGCTGGGCTTCCTGCTCACCGTGGCCGCCACGTTCGGCATCACGGTGGCGATCTTCCAGCAGGGTCACCTCGCCAACCTGGTCGGCCTGGACACCCCGGCCCCGCTGGTCAGCTTCCTGCCCATCCTGCTGATCGGCATCCTGTTCGGGCTGGCCATGGACTACGAGGTGTTCCTGGTCTCCCGGATGCGGGAGGACTTCGTGCACGGCGACACCGCGCGCGAGGCCACGATCAGCGGCATGGGCCACGGTGCCCGGGTGGTCACCGCCGCCGCTCTGATCATGATGTCCGTCTTCGGCGGCTTCGTGTTCCTCGAAGACCCGATCATCAAGTCGATGGGCTTCGCGCTCGCCATCGGCGTGGCCATCGACGCGTTCGTGGTCCGGATGACCATCGTGCCGGCGGTGATGTCCCTGCTCGGCGACCGCGCCTGGTGGCTCCCCCGCTGGCTCAACCGCGCCCTGCCCAACGTGGACATCGAGGGCGAGGGCCTGCGCGAGCACCTGGAGGACCGGACCCCCACGCGGGTCTGAGGCCCGCTCGGTCGATCATGGAGTTGTGGTGTCCGCCGTGCCCCGGTCCGGGGCGTTGGTCCGGCACCACAACTCCATGATCGGCGCCACCGGGTCGGGTCAGACCCCGGCCGGGTAGGTTTCCATCTCGCCGGGGGCGGCCGGGACCGGCAGCGGGTGCAGGGCCGTCGTCTCGTCGCACCAGACGAAGGCGTCGTAACGGTCTCCGAGTCGCGTCGGCACGTAGTTGCCCCAGGACTCGAAGGACGGGTCGTAGACGACCCCGATCGCCCGGTGGTCGACGGTCTCGGTGACCCAGCCCGGCTGGTCGTCGCCGCCGAAGATCAGGACCGCCCGCTCCGGCATCAGCTCGTGCAACCGCCGCTCGACCGATCCTTCCCGCGCCGGAGGCACCACCATCGCCTCGGCGGGCGAGCCCCAGCGGGGAGCGGCGATCACCGTGCCCCGATAGCTACCGAAGCCGATCAGGGCCACCGCGTCGTCGCCGTGCCGCTCCCGGGCCAACTGACCGATGTTGACCATCCCGTCGGCGGCCATGTCGGTGGCCCGGGCATCCCCGACGTGCGTGTTGTGGGCCCAGACGATCCCCCGGGCGTCCGGCCCGTACCGCTCCAGCAGCCGGTCCAGAGTGTCCTGCATGTGGGTGTCGCGGATGTTCCACGAGTCCGGCCCGCCGGCCACCATCGCGCGGTAGTACCGCTCCGCGCCGGCCACCACCTCCGCGTTCTGCCAGGCCGAGAAGCGATCCGGACCGTCGGAGAGGGCGTGTTCGCGGGTGCGGGCGAGCAGGCGGACCACCTCCTCCTCGCAACGGGCGGAGACGAACCTGCTGGCCGCGCCGTACTCCTCGACCCTCTTGCCGTACGGCTCGAAGCAGCGGTAGGCGTCCTGCGCCGCCTCCAGCGACGTCGGGTCCTCCTCCCCCAGGTAGTCGAAGATCGCCTGCATCGACTCCCAGAGGCTGTACACGTCGAGCCCGTGGAACCCGGCCCGTTCATCCTCCGGCCGCTCCACGTTCCAGGCCCGCAGCCAACTGGCGAATCGGGCCACCTCGGCGTTGGCCCACATCCAGGTCGGCCACCGCTCGAACTGCTCCAGGGCGAACTGCGGTTCGAGTGCGCCACCCGGCGCTGCCGTCACCGAGCGGTGCACCCGATCGCAGTCCGGCCAGTCACCTTCCACGGCTACGAAGGAAAACCCGCACTCCGCGATCAACCGGCGGGTGAGCTGCTCACGCAACCGGTAGTAGTCGTAACTGCCGTGGGTGGACTCTCCGATCATCACCACCCGGGCGTCGCGAACGCGCTCCAGCAACGGGTCGAAGTCGCTCGGCGCGCCGAGCCGCTGAACCAGCATGCCAGCGGCTACCCGGCCGCCGCTGCGGCAAACCGTCGGCGCGCCGCGGGCCGACACGCCGGCCGCCGGGCCGCCGGGGGGTGCCGACCGAGCCGGTGTACGGCCACCGCGAGCGGGTAGCCGGCCGACATGACCGTCACCGGCGTTCAGTTGCAGGAGTACCTGGCCGGGCTCGACTACCCGGTCTCCCGGGAGGATCTGGTCCGCTGGGGCCAGGAGAACGGGGCCAGCACGGCGATGTTGCAGATGTTGCAGGCGTTGCCAGCGGATCAGTTCGATTCACCGGACGAGCTGAGCGCCGCGCTGACCACCCTCTCCTGAGCTGTCCTCCAGCGCCTCGACCCTCGGGGTTACGGAAGGGCGACGGTGCGGGATTCGGCGCGGGCGGTTTCGGCGGCGGCGAGGATGCCGACGACCTCACGGCCGAAGCGGACGTCGCAGCGGTGGTCGCGGGTGCCGGCCTGCACCTGCTCGACCAGTTGGTCGATCGCGACGCCGAACGCCGTCGCGGCGTCGTTCTCGCCGAACGGGACGTTCTCGATGCCGTTCTCGCCGTAGAACACGAACTCCCGGGCCATCGACTCGGTCGGGGCATCCAGGGAGAGCGAGGCGCTGCTGGTGGCACCGCCCTCGTGGGTGAGCAGCAGGTGCACCATGCCGCTCGGCCCGTCCATCGCCGCCACCTGGGTCACCCGGCCCAGCACGGGCAGGAGGATGGAGAGCGCGTGCGGGGCGATGTCCCAGAGCGCGCCGTGCTCCCGGCGCCACAACGAGCCGCCGTACGGGCTGCCCTCCTGGAAGATCGAGGCGAAGGCGGTGGTCCGGCCGTGCTGCCACCCCCCGGCGGCAGCGGTGGCGGCGAGGAACGCCGTCACGTTCGGCTGGAACCGCTGGGTGAAGAAGACGACCGAGGCGACCCCGGACTCCTCGGCGGCGGCGACCACCCGGTCGGCGTCGGCCACGCTGAGCGCCAGCGGCTTGTCCAGCAGCAGGTGCCGTCCGGCGGAGGCGGCCCGGACCGCGATATCGGCCTGGACGTCCGGCGGCAGCGCGACGGCGACCGCCTCGCACTGCTCGATCAGGGCGTCGACGTCGGCGTAGGCCGGCACCCCGTACCGCTCGGCCAGCGCGGAGGCCCGCTCCGGGTTACGCCCCCACACTCCGACCAACTCCGCGTCCGGGTGTGCGTGCAACGCCTTCCCGTGCGTCTCGATCGCCCAGTGACCGGTGCCGAACAAACCGAACCGCAGCACGTGTACCTCCGCTGTTTCCCCACCCCGCGGCAACGCCACGGACGCGATCCACGCTAGTCGCCCCACCAGGGGCATCGGCGGCGGGTCGACCAACCGGACCAGCTCACGTCCGGTGCCACCATGCCTGGTCGGGGTCCCGGCGTGACCGGGGGTCCGGGCGTGACCAGGGTCCGGTCGGTGCCGGGGTCCCGTCGGTGCCGGGGTCCCGTCGGTGCCGGGGTCGCGTCGGTGCCGGGGCCCGGTCGGGGCCGGGGCCCGGTCGGCGCCGGGGCCCGGTCGGCGCCGGGGCCCGGTCGGTGCCGGGGCCCGGTCGGTGCCTGTCGAGCTGCCCCACCCGTGGGGCGGAGCCTGGGCCTGGTCCTGGGCGGGACATCGGGACGGGGCCGCCGCACGCGTGATCGACTCGGCTTCTTTGATTCCGGGCCATCCGGAGCCCGTGACACCCCGCTTTACAGAAAACCGAGTCGATCATGGGAATCCCCCGCGCCCCGCGCGCGGGGGTGAACGAGCCGACCACCAAGGCCGACCCCGCCTCGCCCCGCGCGCGGGGTGACCCCCGACCACCACGCCCGACCCCACCTCGCCCCCGCGCCGGGTGACCCCCGACCACCACGCCCGACCCCACCTCGCCCCCCGCGCGGGGTCACCCCCGACCACCACGCCCGACCCCACCTCGCCCCGCGCGCGGGGTGACCCCCGACCACCACGCCCGACCCCGCCTCGCCCCCGCGCGGGGTCACCCCCGACCACCACGCCCGACCCCGCCTCGCCCCCCGCGGGTGACCCCCGACCACCACGCCCGACCGCGCCTCGCCCCACTTACGGGGCAGGTCTACAGCGAGCGGCGGACACCCTGCCGGCCGCCCGCGTCCGGCGGTGGCGAGGCAGGGTCATCCCGTTACTACGACGGTTAGTAGGCTGTGCCGGTGACCGAGGCAACGACCGGGCGGGTCCGGTGACCAGCGTGAGCGCCGACTCACCGGTGGACGGGATCGTCGCGACCGTGTCGATCGTGCTGTCGCTGCTCGTCGCGGCGTGGGCGCTGGTGGGGGCGGTTCGCCAACGGCCGCCGGACCGGGCGCAGTTCGTCGGTCTGGCCGTACTCGAAGTGGCTTTGCTCGTCTTGGGCGTGCTGGCGCTCGTCGCGGTCGGCGGCGGGGATCGGCCCGGCGAGCCCGGTGCCTTCTTCGGTTACCTGGTCACGCTGGTCTGCCTGCCGCCGCTGGCGTGGGTGCTGGCCCGCATGGAGCCGACCCGATGGGGGTCGGCGATCGTGTGCGCGGTCTGCCTGGTGACCCCGGTGGTGGTGGTCCGGTTGCAGCAGACCTGGGAGGTGCTCGGTGGTTGAGACACAACCGCTCCGGCGTCGCACGAACACCGGGCCTGGTCGGCTGCTGATCGCGGTCTACCTGCTCTTCGCCATCGCGGCGACCAGTCGGGCCGGCCTCCAGATCGCCACCAAGTTCGACGAGGCCCCGGTGGCGTACCTGTTGTCCGCGCTGGCCGCGCTCATCTACATCGTGGCCGCGGTGGGGCTCGCCCGTTCCGGGCACACCGGGCGGCGGGTCGCGCTGGCGTGCTGTTCGGTGGAACTGGTCGGGGTGGTCGCGGTCGGCATCCTCAGCCTGGTCGACAGGGATCTCTTCCCGGACGAGACGGTCTGGTCGCAGTTCGGCAGCGGGTACGGCTACATCCCGCTGGTGCTGCCGGTGCTCGGCCTGATCTGGCTCTGGCGCACCCGCCGCGACCCCGCCTGACCCGGCGACGAGGGCGTCCCCTGCGCGAAGGAACGCCCTCGTCGGGAGGACGGGTCAGTCCCGTGGGCCGCCGGCGACGTAGATGACCTGGCCGGAGACGAAACCGGCACCCTCGCTCGCCAGGAACGAGATGGTGTGCGCGACGTCCTCCGGGAACCCTGGGCGACGCACCGGGATCTCGGCTGCCGCGTGCTTCTTGAAGTCCTCGAAGTCGACCTTCATCCGGGCGGCGGTGGCAGCGGTCATGTCGGTGACGATGAAGCCGGGCGCGACCGCGTTGACGGTCACCCCGAACGGCCCCAGCTCGATGGCGAGCGTCTTGGTGAAGCCCTGGAGGCCGGCCTTGGCGGCGGCGTAGTTCGCCTGGCCCCGGTTGCCCAGCGCGGAGGTGCTGGAGAGGTTGACGATCCGACCCCACTTGCGGTCCACCATGTGCTTCTGCGCGGCCTGGCTGAACAGGAACGCACCGCGCAGGTGCACGCCCATCACCGTGTCCCAGTCGGCGTTGGTCATCTTGAACAGCAGGTTGTCGCGCAGCACGCCGGCGTTGTTGACCAGGACGGTGGGCGCGCCCAGCTCGGCGGCGACACGGGCCACCGCCGCCTCGACCTGATCGCGGTCGGAGACGTCGGCGCCCACACCGAGCGCCCGGCCACCGTCGGCGGCGATGGCGTCCACCGTCTCCTTGGTGGCTGACTCCTCGATGTCGACCACGGCGACGGCCATCCCGTCGGCGGCCAGCCGCCGGGCGGTGGCCGCACCGATACCGCGTGCGGCTCCGGTGACGATGGCGACGCGGGGCTCCTCCGACATGATTACCTCCCAGTAACGTGCGGTCGATCGGAGGAGCTTAACGTCAACAGGCGGACCCTCGGCATAGGCGAATCCACCGGTATCCGTACCCGGAGACCTTCACCGCGCCGAGCTTGCCCAGCTCGCCGTAACCGCGGTCGGTGAGCACGTCGATCGGGAGGTCGGCCTCCGGCTCCAGGCTGCTCAGGTCCACCTCGACGTCGTCGGTGCCGAGGTTGTGCACGAAGACCATGGTCCCGGTCGGCCCGTCCGCCCGGTGCGCGAGCACTCCGGCCGGCATCGCCACGTCGATGTGGGTGGTCGAGCCGGAGCCGATCTCCGGAGCCTCACGCAGCGTACGGATCATGCGCTCGAACCAGGCGAGCAGCGACTTGGCGTCGCTCCGCTGGGCGGTGACGTTGACGTTCTGGTAGCCGAACTCACCCTTGTCGATCACCGGGCGGACCAGCTTCTCCGGGTCCGCCGTGGAGAAGCCGGCGTTCGGCTGGAACGACCACTGCATCGGGGTACGGATCGCCTCCCGGCCGGGCAGCGACAGGTCCTCGCCCATCCCGATCTCCTCGCCGTAGCGCAGCACCGGCGTGCCGCGCATCGAGAACTGGAGGGCGTACGCCAGTTCGAGGCGACGACGGTCGTTGCCGAGCATCGGGGCGAGCCGGCGACGGATGCCCCGGTCGTAGATGCGCATGTTCTCGTCCGGGCCGAACTGCTCGTACACCTGGTTGCGCTGTTCGGTGGTCAGCCGGGACAGGTCGATCTCGTCGTGGTTGCGCAGGAAGGTGGCCCACTGCCCGCCGACCGGCAGCTTCGGGGTGTCGTGCAACGCGTCGATCAGCGGCTCCGGGTCCTGCCGGGCGAGGGCGAGCATGAGCCGACCGTTGAGCATGAAGTCGAAGAGCATGTGGATCCGGTTGCCGGAGCCGCTGCCGTCGCCGAAGAACGTCGGCAGCTCGTCGGGCTCGACGTTCGCCTCGGCCAGCAGGACGGCGTCGCCGCGGCGCCACTGCACGTGCTGGCGCATCTCGGTGAGGAACTCGAAGTCCTTCGGGGAGTTCGGGTTGCCCGGCTCGGTCAGCTCGATGATGAACGGCACCGCGTCCATCCGGAAGCCGGAGACACCGAGCTGGAGCCAGAACGACATGATCTTCTTGACCTCGGCCCGGACCTCCGGGTTGGCGAAGTTGAGGTCCGGCTGGAACTTGTAGAACCGGTGGTAGAACCAGGCCTTGGCGGTGCGGTCGTAGCTCCAGGTCTCCTTCTGCTCGCCGGGGAAGACCATGCCCTGGTGCCGGTCGTCCGGCTCGGTGTCGGACCAGACGAACCAGTCCCGGTACGGCGAGTCCGGCGAGGATCGGGCGGACTGGAACCACGGGTGCTCGTCGGAGGTGTGGTTGACCACCAGGTCGATGATCACGCGGATGCCGCGGTTCTGTGCCTGGTGCAGCAGCTCGGCGAAGTCGCCCAGGGTGCCGAAGCGCGGGTCCACGTTGTAGAAGTCGGTGACGTCGTACCCGTCGTCACGGTTGGGCGACGGGTGGATCGGGTGCAGCCACAGGCACGTCACGCCGAGACGGGCCAGGTAGTCCAGCCTCCCGATCAGCCCACGAATGTCACCGACCCCGTCGCCGTCGGAGTCGGCGTACGTGTCGATGTCGAGGCAGTAGACGACGGCTTCGGAATACCAACGGTCACCCATGCCGGAGGAACATCTCCGAACGATCAGCGCGGCAAACCCTTGGTTATCGTGCCGGTCATGGAAAACGACCTCGTGCCGCCGAGCGAACCGCTGGAGTGGTCCGCGGGCAGCTGGCTCCACCCGCCGGTACGCGTCGAGGAGGGCCCGGCCGGTGAGCTGGTCGTCGAACCGGCCGCGGAGAGCGACTTCTGGCGGCAGACCAGCTACGGCTTCGTCCACGACGACGGCCCGGCCCTGCTGGCACCGCTGCCCGTCGGCGCGGCCATGGAGGTGAGCTTCCGGCTCGACTTCTCGGCGCAGTTCGACCAGGCCGGTGTGCTCGTCCGCGTCGACGAACGGACGTGGACCAAGGCCGGCGTCGAGATGAGCGACGGCGAGTCGCAGCTCGGCGCGGTGGTGACCCGGGAGTTCTCCGACTGGTCGGTGGCGCCGGTGCCGCAGTGGGCGGGCCGGGAGGTGACAGTGCGGGTCAGCCGGGCCGGAGACGCGCTGACCGTCCGCGCCCGGGTCGACGAGGAGCCGTGGCGACTGGTCCGGCTCACCCCGCTGGACCCGGCGGCCGAGGCGCTGGCCGGGCCGTTCTGCTGCGCGCCGTCCCGCGCCGGCCTGACCGTGGTGTTCACCGGGTGGCGGCAGGGGCCGGCGGACACTGCGCTACACCCGGAGCACGGAGCGCAGGTGTAGCGCGGGCCCTGCCGGGTATGACCCTCCGATCCCCTGAAGCCGACCGGAAGGACGACCATGGCGTACGCCCAGAGTGGCGACCCGTCCGAGTTCACCGGGTTGACCGGTTGGGTGGCCTCGGTGATCGAGGCGATGGGCCCGGTGGGCGTGGCGCTGCTGGTGGCGTTGGAGAGCATCGTCCCGCCGATCCCCAGCGAGATCGTGCTGGCGATGGCTGGCTTCCTGGCCCACGAGGGCCAGTTCAACGTCGTACTCGTGGTGGTGGCGGCGACGGTCGGCTCGCTGGTCGGTGCGCTGGTGCTCTACTGGCTCGGCGCGGCGCTGGGCGAGGAGCGGCTCAAGCGCTGGTTGGACCGCATCCCGTTGGTGGACCGCGACGACCTGGAGAAGGCCGACCGTTGGTTCGAACGGCACGGCCGCTGGGCTGTGCTGATCGGCCGGGTGGTGCCGGTGGTCCGCAGCCTGGTCTCCGTGCCGGCCGGGGCCAACCGGATGCCGCTGGGCGAGTTCATTCTGCTCACCACCATCGGCAGCGGGCTGTGGAACGGTCTCATCGTCGGGGCCGGGTACGCGCTCGGGAGCCGTTGGCAGAACGTCGAGCGCTACAGCGACTGGTTCAACTACGCGATCGTCGCGGTCTTCGTCGTCATGGTGGTGATGTGGGTGATCCGCAAGGTCCGCCGCCGCCGGGAGCGCGACGACCGGCGGTCGGTGACCGCCGGTCGCTGATTCGCGTTCCCGCTTAGGGCCGGCGTCCTGGCCGGACGCCGACGAGCATGGTCAGGGCAGGGTGTCCAGGTGCGGCCCCACCGCGTTGGCGAAGCCGTTGCCGTTGCTGACGTCCCAGTTCACCGACCAGGTCATCGCGCCACGGATGCCGGGGTAGGTGCGCGGAGGCCGGAAGCTGCCGCAGTTGGTGCCCCGGGTCAGGCAGTCCAGGGCGGCGTTGACCACGCTGGGCGCGACGATGCCGCCACCGGCCGCCCCCGGCCCCGCCGGCAGGCCGAGACCGACCTGGTCGGGGCGCAGCCCGGCTTCCAACTGGATGCAGGCCAGCGCGACGATGAAGTTCACAGTGCCCTGGCCGTAGGCGGCGTTCTGGTCGCAGCCGAGCATCGCCCCGGAGTTGTAGAACTGGGTGTTGACGACGGTCAGGATGTCCTTGATGTCGAGCGCCAGCTTGAAGTAGCCGCCGGCCGGGTTCTGCATGTCGATGGTCTGCGGCGCCATCGCGATGATCAGGCTGGCCCCCACCTTGGCCCGGAGCGCGCGCAGCGCCTGCGCCATGTATGTCGAGTTGAGCCCGTTCTCCAGGTCGATGTCGATCCCGTCGAAGCCGTAGCGGGCGATCAGCGCGGCGGCGGTGTCGGCGAACGCGGTGGCCGAGGCCGCGTTGTTGACGGTCACCCGGCCGGTCTCGCCGCCGACCGAGAGGATCACCCGCTTGCCCCGGCTGTGCAGGGTGCGCACGTCGGCGGTGAAGTCCGCGTCGGTGTAGCCGCCGAGCGCGGCGGCCAGGCCGGGGTCGATGCCGAAGGTGAGCGCTCCGGGCGTCGCGGTGGCCTCGGCGAAGGCGACCGCGACCAGGTCGTACTCGTTGGGGACGTCGCGCAGCCGCAGCTCGACGGCGGGGTTGTCGAAGTTGTGCCAGTAACCGGTGAGCAGGTGCTTCGGCAGGTCACCGGTGGGCGGGTCGGTCGGCGGCGGGGTCGTCGGGGGCGGCGTGGTGGGCGGTGGGGTGGTGGGCGGCGGCGTGGTGGGCGGGGTGCCGCCGCCGCAGGCCGCGCCGTTGAGCTGGCAACCGCTCGGCGAGCCGGAGCCACTGGCCAGGAAGCCGAAGGAGACCGAGGCACCCGGGGCGATGCTGCCGTTCCAGGATCGGTTGGTGAAGGTGTGCCGCTGGCCGGCGGAGGTGAGCAACGCGTCCCAGTAGCTGCCGAGGGTGGTGCCGGACGGCAGGTCGAAGGCGAGGCTCCAGCCGTTGATGGTCGAGCTGCCGCCGTTGGTGATGGTGTACCTCCCCTCCCAGCCGGCCCCCCAGTCGGCGGTCTTGACGAAGCTGGCGGTCGCTCCGGCGGCGAACGCGGGCAGCGCCACCCAGACCGCGCCGAGCGTCGCCGCGAGTGCGGCGACCAGGGACAGGACAAGGGATCTGGCTGGTTTCATGCGACCCTCCACGCCCGGGCGGGCATCCACGGATGTCAACGTTGCCGCTAATTATTAAGACAGTTAACTGTTTCTGTCCAGAGGTCGACGCGAGCGACCGGCCTCCCGCCGCGCGACGACGCGACGGGAGGCCGGAAAGGCGCCCGCCTCAGCGGCGGAAGGTGAACCAGTTGACGTTGACGAAGTCGTTCGGCTGGCCGCTGGTGAAGGTGAGGTAGACGGAGTGCCGGCCGGTGACCGCGGCGACGTTGCCGGGCACCGAGCGCCAGCTCTGCCAGCCCCCGGTGTTGCCGATCGCGAAGCTGCCGATGGGTGCCGCCGTCGGGCTGTCCAGCCGCACCTCGACCAGGCCGCTCACCCCGCTACCCGCGCCGGAGGCCACCCGTGCCACGAAGTCCCGCGCCGGGGTGGAGCCGAACTCGACGTCGTCGTAGCGCACCCAGTCCCCGTTACGCAGCGCGCCGATGTTCTGCCCACCTTCGGCGCACGCCTCGACGATCACGCCGTTCTGCGCGCTGAACGCCTCGGCCTGGATCTGCCCGTACGCGTCCCTCGTGCCGCCGGGCGGCGGCGTGGTGGGCGGCGGGGTGGTGCCACCGCCGCGCCGGTAAACCGCCACGTAGTCGACCAGCATCGGCCGACCCGGGACGGTCGCCGCAGTCGGCGTGCCGCTGCCGGCCACCCCGTTCGGGAACGCCCCGCCCATCGCCACGTTGAGCAGCAGGAAGTAGCCCGCGTGCGAGGTCATCTGCGACCAGGCCGGCTCGCCGACCCGACTCTGCGTGACGGTGTGGTAGAGCTGCCCGTCGACGTACCAGCGCAGTTGCTGCGGGCTGATCGACGCGTCCCACTCGAAGCGGTAGGTGTGGAACGCGGACTGGCAGCTGGCGCCCGGGCAGGCCCGGGACGCGCCGATGCCGTTGAACTCGTCGCACGGCCCGCCCGGGGCGACGCCGCAGTGCAGCACGCCCCAGACCGAGTTGATGCCGTTGACGTTCTCCATCACGTCGAACTCGCCGATGCCCGGCCAGTTCTGGTAGTTGCCCCGGTAGGGCGCGCCGAGCGCCCAGAACGCGGGCCAGTAGCCGGCTGCCGCGGCACCGGTGACGTTCGGCATCTGGATGCGGCCCTCGATCGCCAGCACGCCGCCGGCCGGGGCCTTGAAGTCGCTGCGCACGGTCTCGATCCGGGCGGAGGTCCAGCCACCCCCACCGTCCCGCAGCGGCGTGATCCGCAGGTTGCCGCCACCGTCGTGGCTGACGTTGGCGGTGCTGGCGGTGTAGTTCTGGATCTCGCCGGTGCCCCAGTTGGCCGGGCCGCCGGGATAGTTGTGCCCGGTGTCGATGATCCAGTTGGCGGCCGACGGCAGGGTGCCGGCCGCGCCGGTGAAGTCGTCGCTCCAGACCGTGCTCCAGCCGGCGGGTGGTGGCGGCACGGCGGCCTGCGCGGTCATGGTGACACCGGCCAGAGCGGTGGTGGTGGCGACGAGCAGGGCGGACGCCAGCAGGCGGCGTCGGATGGGTGGGCCGGCGGTGGCCGCCGAGGGAGGTGGCATGGACGTGCCTCTCTGCGCGGGGACGGATTGAGAGAGCGCTCTCTCGAAGTTGTACGTCCCGTCCACACAGTTGTCAACGTCGATCTGTCTCGGCGGACGCCGGAGGTGCCTGGGGTCGGCGCAGCACCGCCTGCTCGACCGCCGACCACACGCTCGTGGTGACCAGGTAGATCACTGCGGCTAGCGGCAGCACCAGCGCCACCAGCACCGTCGTGAACGGCAGCAGGGGCAGCAGCCGCCCGAGCACGGCCGCCCCCGGCCCCTCGGTGGGCGTACCGGCCACCGTGCCGACCGCCGCCGACGCCCGACGGGCCCGCCGCGACGACCACCACGCGACCGCCAGCAGCACCGCCAGCAGGACGGCGAAGAGCGGGCCGGCCGCCCCGCCCAACCCGTCGCTGAGATGGTGACCCAGCGGCACCCCGGCGAGCCGCTCGTCGAGCAGCCCGGTGCCACCCTCGCTCGTGGTGAACAGCCGGTACAGGACCAGCAGGAAGGGAGCCTGGAGCAGCAACGGCAGGCAGCCGGCGACCGGGTTCGCCCCTGCCTCCCGGTACAACGCGAACACCTCGCGCTGAAGCGCCGCCGGGTCGTCCGCGTACCGTCGCTGGAGATCACGCACCTGTGGGGCGAGCGCCGCGCGGCGTCGCTCGCCGCGGACCTGCGCGACGGTGAGCGGCGAGATCAACAGTCGGACGGCGACGGTGAAGAGCACGATGGCGGCGGCGGTCGCCATCCCGCCGGCCAGTGGTTCGAGCAGGTCGGTGAGCCAGGACAGTGCCGTGCCGGCAGCGCCGACAACGTCGTGCAGTGGTGCGAAGGCAAGCATGGAAAACCCCTCGGTCCGATTCCGGTGGGGCCCTCCCCCGGGCGGTGTCCGCTCGACAGGGGGACCGGTGACGGCGGGATCGGCCGCGCTGCGGCGTGGCGCTACGCGGCCGAGGGGTGTCCGGGAGCGCGGGGGCGAGGTCGGCCGGCGGCGTCCGGGTCGATCTGCCGGGGCACCCGTCGACCACGGGACCGGGCGCGCAACCCGGCCCACCGGGGGCCCGCGCCAGGCGTACCCGCGCGGTCGTGCACCCGAGCCGCCAGCACCACGGCGAGCAGCACCAGGGCGGTCAGCGCGGCGCCCGCGAGCAGGTCGGCCGGCCGGCCCGCGAGCATGGTGAGCTGGGCGAACGCGTACAGCCACGCGAACCCGACGAATCCCAGCGGCACCGGCACGGCCTCAGCATAGGACCCGGTGTCACGCCGTCCGGGCGAATCGCGACCCCCGGCTGCCGGCACGCCGAGGAGGACGCGCCGCCGCCACGTTTCCCAGCATCACCACGTTGGGTAACCAGACGACGGACCGACGCGGATGGACCGCGATTCGGCAGAAACGGGCGGTGGTGTCGATGACCGGTCAGGTGGCGGAGGCGCTCAGCGAAGAGGCTGCGGCGACCGGATTGCTCACCGTGGGTGTCGAGGAGGAGTTCCTGCTCGTCGACCCGCACACCGGAGCCGCGGTCCCGGCCGTCGATCTGGTCATGGAACAGGTGCCGGCTGAGCTGCGCGGGCAGGTGGAACGGGAGTTCCAGACCAGTCAGATCGAGATCGGCAGCCCGCCCGGCCTGGAGCTCTCGTCGATCCGGCATTCCCTCGGCGTACTGCGTCGGGCGCTCGCCGAAGCCGCCGAGCGGGCCGGCGTGACCCTGCTCGCCATCGGCACCGGCCCGGTGGACGGCCCGGTGCCGCCGGTGGTGGACAAGCCCCGCTTCGACCGGATGATCGAGCGGTTCCGACTGCTCGTCCCCGGCCCCGGCAACAACGGCATGCACGTGCACGTGGGCGTGCCCGACCCGGACACCGGCGTGCAGGTGCTCAACCACGTACGGCCGTGGCTGCCGATGCTGCACGCGATCACCACCAACTCCCCGTTCGCCCGCGGCGAGGACACCGGCTACGCCAGTTGGCGATCGGTGGAGTGGGAGCGCTGGCCGTCGGTAGCGCCGACGCCGTTCCTGGAGTCGCACGAGCACTATCAGCGGCTGATCCGCCAACTGATCTCCAGTGGGGTGATGCTCGACGAGGGGATGCTCTACTGGTACGCCCGTCTGTCGGCGAAGTACCCGACGGTGGAACTGCGGATCGGCGACGTCTGCCCGTCGGTGGACGACGCGGTGCTGGTCGCCGCGCTGGTCCGGGCCCTGGTGGCCACCGCGATGGCGGATGTCGAGGCCGGCCGGCCCGCGTTGCAGACCGACCACCACCTGCTGGTCGGCGCGCACTGGCGAGCCGCCCACGACGGCCTGGACGGCGAGGCCGTCGACGTCACCACCGGTGAGCTGCGCCCGGCCTGGGAGCTGTTGGACCGGTTCGTCGAGCGGATGCGACCGGCGCTGGAGCAGCATGACGACTGGGCCGAGGTGACCGATCTGCTGGGTGGGTTGCGCCGGCACGGCACCGGGGCCGCACGGCAGCGCGCGGTGTACGAGCGCACCGGACAACTCACCGACGTGGTGCAGGACGTCGCGCGACAGACCCGTGCCTGACCCTCGTGACAGGATGAGCCCGTGGCGCAACGGCTGATCGTCATCGGCGGGGACGCCGCCGGAATGTCGGCGGCGTCCCAGGCCCGACGCCGCCGCGGCCGCGACGACCTGGAGATCGTGGTCTTCGAGCGGGGCCACTTCACCTCCTACTCGGCGTGCGGCATCCCGTACTGGATCAGTGGCCTGGTGCCGGGCCCGGAGGCGTTGATCGCCCGGGATCCGCAGACGTTCCGCACCGAGTACGCGATGGACGTCCGGATGCGCCACGAGGTCACGACCATCGACCTGGAACGCCGCGAGGTCGTCGCCCGGGACCTGGAGGGCGGCGGAGAGGTCCGCGAGCGCTTCGACGACCTGATGTACGCCACCGGCGCGGTGCCGGTGAAGCCGCCGTGGGCGGTCACCGACGCGGGTGGCGTGTTCGGCATGCAGACCCTCGACGACGGGGCGGCACTGCGCGAGTGGTTGGACTCCGAGCCGAAGCCGCGCCGGGCCGTGGTGGTCGGCGGCGGCTACATCGGCGTCGAGATCGCCGAGGCCCTGATCCAGCGCGGCCTCTCGGTGACCCTTGTCGAGGCGGGCGACCAGCCCATGGCGACGGTGGACGGCGACATGGGCGAGCTGGTGGCCGACGCCATGCGCGGCCTCGGCATCACGATCCGGACCGGCCTGCCGGTGACCGGCCTGGAGCAGCGGGACGGCCGGGTGTCCGCGGTGGTCACGGCCGAGGGGCCGATGCCGACCGACGTCGTGGTCCTGGGCCTCGGCGTACGCCCCAACGCCGCGCTCGCCGAGGCTGCCGGGCTGCCGATCGGGCCGACCGGTGGGGTCCGGGTGGACCGCCGGATGCGCGTGCCGGGGCTGCCCGGGATCTGGGCTGCCGGTGACTGCGTGGAGACCCTGCACCGGGTCAGTGGAATGCCGGTGCACGTGCCGCTGGGCACGCACGCCAACAAGCAGGGCCGGGTGGCGGGGATCAACATCGGCGGCGGGTACGCCACGTTCGCCGGCGTGATCGGCACGGCGGTGACCAAGGTCTGCGACCTGGAGGTGGGCCGGACGGGCCTGCGCGAGGGCGAGGCCAGGACGGCCGGCTTCGACTTCGTGTCGGTGATCGCCGAGTCGACCAATCGGGCCGGCTACTACCCCGGTTCCCGGTCGATGACAGTGAAGCTGATCGCCGAGCGTCCCAGCGGCCGGTTGCTCGGCGCGCAGATCGTCGGCTGGTCCGAGGCGGCCAAACGGATCGACACGCTGGCCGTGGCACTCTGGAACGGCATGACGGTGGACGATATGACGTCACTGGACCTGGGCTACGCTCCGCCGTACGCGCCGGTGTGGGACCCGGTGCTCATCGCCGCCCGAAAAGCAGTCGATGCGCTCGCCGCGCTCGCCCGCTGACCCGCGTCCGCCGTGGAGGACCACCCCGTGACCCAGACCCCGACCCGGCCGACAGTGCGTCGACGCCCGACGATGGTCGACGTGGCCCGGCGCGCCGACGTCAGCCTGAAGACGGTCTCCCGGGTGGTCAACGACGAGCCGGTGGGGCAGGAACTGGTCAACCGGGTGCTGGCCGCCATCGCCGAGCTGGGCTTCCGGCGCAACGACATCGCCCGCAACCTGCGCTCCCGGCAGCTCAACGCCACCGTCGGGTTGCTCATCGAGGAGATCGCCAACCCGTTCTACGCGACCATCGCCAGCGTCGCCGCCGAGATCGCCGCCGCCCACGGCACCATGCTGATCACCGCCTCGTCGGAGGAGGACCCGGAGCGGGAACGCGCCCTGCTCCAGGACTTCACCCAGCGCCGGGTCGACGGGCTGCTGGTGGTGCCGGCGGGCCTCGACCACTCGTTCCTGCGTCGTGAGGTGGAGCTGGGGATGCCGGTGGTGTTCCTGGACCGGCCGCCGCAGGGGCTGCACGCCGACGCCGTGCTGTTGGACAACCGGGGCGGCAGCCATGCCGGGGTGGGCGCGCTGCTCGACGCGGGGCATCGCCGGGTGGGCCTCCTGCTGGGCGCGCCGAGCGTGCCCACGATGCGCGAGCGACTGGTCGGGGCGCGCGCGGCGCTGGAGGCGGCGGGCGTCGAGCCGGACGAGTCGCTGGTCCGCGAGAGGCTCATCGCTCCCGAGGAGGCCGGCCGGGCGGTCGCCGCGCTGCTCGACCTGGCGGACCCGCCCACCGCGTTCTTCTGTGCCAACAACCGGCTCACCGTCGGCGCGCTCCAGGAGCTGCACCGGCGGGGCAGTGACGCCGCGCTGGTCGGCTTCGACGACTTCGAACTGGCGCACCTGATGCCCCGGCCGCTGACCGTCGTCGGGTACGACACCCGGGAGCTGGCGAGGGTAGCCACCGAGCGGCTGTTCCAACGCATCGCCGGCGACGACTCCGAACCGACAACCACGGTGCTCCCGACAAGGCTCCTACCCCGCGGCCTGACCCGCCCCTGACCCCTCCTCGGGGTCGATCATGGAGTTGCGGTGCCGGGCGTATGCCGCGAAGTGCGCTCAAACGCCCACCACAAGTCCATGATCGACCGGGTTAGGGGTTCTAGCTCTCCGCCGTTAGGAGGGTTTCGACCTCGGCGCGGGTTGGGGGGTCTGCGCCTCGGCGTCCGCAGGTCAACGCGGCAACCGTGGCGGCCTGCCGGAGCACCGCAGCCCACTGCGGCGCGGTCACCGCGGTGAGCCGGTCGACCGGCCGGTCGCCGAGTGCGTCCAGGTCGGCCAGCGCGGCGAGCAGACCGCCGGTGAACGAGTCCCCGGCGCCGACCGTGTCGACCACTGTGGTGCGTACCGCCGGTTGTTCGTGCAGCGTGCCGTCCGGGGCGAGCAGCCAGGCACCCTCACCGCCCCGGGTCACGACCGCACAGCACACCCCGGCCGCATGCCACTCGGCCATCACGTCGGCCACCGACCGGTCCGGGTAGAGCCAGGCCAGGTCCTCGTCGCTCGCCTTGACCAGGTGCGCGAGGGGCACCTGCCGGCGCACCCGCTCCTGCTCGGCGGGCCGGTTCGTGACGATGCTCGGACGCAGGTTGAGGTCGATCGAGAGGGTGAGCCCGTCCCGGTGACGTTCCCGGGCGAGCAGGTCCTCCAGCACCTGCGCGCCGGGGGCCAGCGCGAGCGCGAGCGACCCGGTGTGCAGGGCGGTCGCCGGGGAACCAACCAGCTCGGGCAGTTCCTGCGGCGTCCACTGCCAGTCCGCCGCGCCGGCCAGCCGGAACTCGTAACTGGCCTGCCCGCTGGCGTCCAACGTGGCCACCGCCACCGACGTGGGCTCCTCGGCGCGGACCGCCCACCCCAGGTCCACCCCGTTGGTCCGCAGGTGCTCGGCGACCTGCCGGCCGTACTCGTCGGTGCCCAGCCGGGCCAGCAGTCGTACCGGCTGGTCGAGCCGCGCCAGGGTGACCGCCACGTTCGCCGGGGAGCCCCCCGGCACCGCCCGCTGACCCTCGGCCGTGACCACCAGGTCGATCAGTGCCTCACCCGCGACCACGATCACGCGGCCACCTCGCCCGGTGCGAGCGGGCCGGTGCCGCCGAGCCCGTCGGCCGCGCGGGACAGCAGCACCGCCTGGTACGCGTGGTAGACGTCCGGCCGGCCGTGCCAGACCGTGTCGGAGGGCAGGTTCTGCGCGTCCAGCTCATGCCGCCACCCGGTGCCGTCGATCAGCGTGCGCCGGGCGTACGCCCAGAAGACCCGGTACCAGTCGGCGTAGACCGCGTCCCCGGTGCGCCGGTGCAGGGTGATCGCCGCGCCGACCGCCTCGGCGAGGACCCAGTGCATCCGGGAACGGACCACCGGTCGGTCGTCCCAGTCGATCGTGTACACGAAGCCGTCGGCGCCGTCGACCGCCCAGCCCCGCCGTACGGAGGCGGCGAACAGGGCACGGGCGTCGGCGAGCAGCCACCGAGGAGGTTGCGGAAGGACAGCCTCCAGTTCGAGCAGCAGCCGGGCCCATTCCAGCCAGTGGCCGATGGTGGAGCCGTACGGGCGGAACGGGTCGGCGGGCTGGTCCCGGTTGTAGTCGGGCAGCGGCGTCCAGTCGGCGGTGAAGTGCTCGGGCAGCCGCCAGTCGTGCCGGGCAGCCTCGCCGTGCACGAGGTGGGTGGCGATCCGCAGGGCCCGGTCGGCCCAGCTCGCGTCGCCGGTGGCGGCGGTGGCGGCGAGGAACGCCTCGACCATGTGCATGCTGCTGTTGGCGCCGCGGTAGTCCTCGGTGACCGTCCAGTCCCGGTTCCACGATTCGCGGACCGCGCCAGCGTCGTCGTCCCAGAACCGGTCCCGCACCACGCTCAGCACGTCAGCGAGCAACCGCTCCGCGCCCGGCCGGCCGGCCCGCGCCGCACTGGACGCGGCGAGCAGCACGAACGCGTGGTCGTAGCCGGCCTTTCGATCGTCGACGGGTGCCCCCTGCTGGTCCACCGCGCTGAACCAACCGCCGTACCGGTCGTCGCGCAGCAGGGTGCTGAGCGCGGCGATTCCGTGGTCGACGAGAGCGGCGGCGTCCGGGTCGCCGTGGCGGTGGGCGAGGGCGCCCACGTGGGTCATCCGGCAGGTGATCCAGGTGAACACCGGCTCGCCGCGGTCCGGGGTGCGGTCGTCGGTGAGCCACCAGAAGCCGCCCTCGGGCCGGAGCGACCGGCCGGCCGTGTCGAGCAGTGTGCGGGCCTGATCGGCGAGGAAATCGTCCAGGTCGGGCAGGTCGGGTGACCCGGCGGGAGCGGGGGTCTTTGCGGCGTCGGATCGGGGCACGTCGGTCATCTCAGCTGGTCACCGTCGGGTAGGAAAGGGACATACGGCCAGGATCGGCGGGCGGACCGGGTCCGCGCCGGAAAACCGCCAACGGGACGCCCCGAGCTGCGGAGACGATCGGGAGTGATCATGCGTATGAATTCCCCCTTTTGCCCGTTGACATCGTTGTCACTTCCCAACCCTGCTCCGGCAATCGGTCGACTGTCAATTCCGGTTGCGTCACACCGCTCCGGCTCGGATCTGGTCAGTAATAGTCGTCGATCGGCTGGCGCGCCTCGTCGAAGAGCGCCGGCCCCTCGTACCGAACCGGGGGCAGCGGCGGCGTGGCGGGCTTGACCTCCTCGAACTGCTCGCTGGACAGCGCGTACACCACACGTCCGAGGCCGGAACGGTCGATGGCGGTCGCGCACATCGGGCAGGGCTGGCAACTGGTGAACATGGTGGTGCCGGCGGCCTTCCCGGCGGGAAGCTCCCGAGCCGCCCAGCGGGCCAGCTTCAACTCCGGATGGGCGGTGATGTCCGCCTCGGAGACCACTGTGTTGTGGTCCTCGATCAGGACGACGCCGTCGGCATCGACCAGCAACGAGCCGAACGGCCGTTCGCCGGAAGCCCCCGCCTGACTGGCGAGTTCCACGGCGCGGCGGAGAAACTTTTCGTCGTCGGGTGTCATCGGCCCTCCTGGGATCGGTAATGTGCGGCCACGGCCGCCAGTGTCCGCCAGGCGCGCTCGGGCTGGCGGATCTCGGTCAGGTCGCCGTTGAACGGGTCGAGCACCACCGCCTCGGCGCCGAGCAGTCGGATCTGGTCGATGTCGGCGATGATCTGGTCGATGGTGCCGACACCGGCGAGCCGGTCCGGGGCGGTGACCGGCTCCCGGGTCTCCTGCAGTGCGATGCGCGGCACCAACGCGGGCACCGGGCGGCCCAGATCACCGGCGATGGTCTTCAGTCGTCCGGCTGCGTCGGCAAGCCGTCCGGGTGCCACCCGCAGCGGGTGCCACGCATCACCGAGCAGGACCGCGCGGCGCATGCCGGCTTCGCTGTTGCCACCGACCCAGATCGGGATCGCACCCGTGTCGTAATCGTCGGTGTTCTGCCAGGCGTCGCGCATGGCGCGCAGGTGGTCGTCGGTCAGCGCGCCACGCCGCTGGAACGGCACGCCGAGCGCCTCGAACTCCTGCCGGGCCCAGCCGACGCCGACCCCGAGGACGAGCCGGCCGCCACTGAGCCGGTTGAGGTTCGCCGCCATCCGGGCCATGAGCAGCGGGTGCCGGTACGGGACGATGAGCACAGTGGTGCCCAACCGGACCCGGGAGGTCACCCCGGCCAGCCAGGACAGCGTGGTGAACGGCTCGTAGAACGGCGCCGGGTACTGCTCGGCCACGTCCGGGGTCACCGCGATGTGATCGGAGACCATCAGCAGATCGAAGCCGAGACCCTCGACCGTCTGCGCCCACCGACGCAGCACGTCGGGGTCGGTACCCGGGGCGAAGTTCGGTACGTTCACGCCGATCTGCACGGCCCCACGCTAGCCACTGTGGACCCGGCATGGGAACAGCCCACCAACGCAGCGGTGGACGGCCCAGGATGGTCGGATGGATCTCCCCGAGGGCCTCGACTGGGTACGTACGACACCGGTGGGCCGGACCTGGCTCGGCACCCTCCCGACATGGCTGGCGGAGTGCACCGAGCGGTGGTCGCTGCGACTCGGCCCGCCCTTCCGGTACGCCTACGCATCCCTGGCACTGCCCGCGGACCTACCCGACGGCACGGCGGCGGTGCTCAAGCTCCAGTACCCGGACGAGGACAGTCGGCACGAGGCCGACGCCCTGGCCCAGTGGAACGGCGACGGGGCGATCCGGCTGCTCGCGCATGACCCGGAACGACGCGCCCTCCTGGTGGAACGCTGCCAGCCCGGCACTCCGCTGCACGACCTTCCGATGGACCGGGCGCTGGACGCGGTGACCGCCCTGCTGCCCCGGCTGTGGCAGCCGGCCGGCGCGCCGTTCACCCCGTTGGCCGAGGAGGCCTCCGGCTGGATCGACCGGATGCCTGACAACTGGGATCGGGCCGGCCGGCCGTACGAGCGACGGCTGCTGGACGCGGCACTCGACCTGCTCACCGGGCTGGCGTCGAGTCAGGGCGAGCAGGTGCTGGTCAACCAGGACCTGCACGCCGGCAACGTGCTCGCTGCCGACCGGGAACCGTGGCTGGCGATCGACCCGAAGCCGCTGACCGGCGAGCGGGAGTTCTCGGTCGTGCCGATGGTGCGCGGTCGGGAGTTGGGCCACTCGCCGGTCGCCGTCCGGCACCGGCTGGATCGGCTCACCGCCGAGCTGGGGCTGGACCGTGAGCGGGCCCGGGGTTGGACGATCGGGCACACGCTGGCCTGGAGCATCGACGGTGCGGTCGTCCTTCCGCACCAGGTCGAGGTGGTCCGCTGGCTGCTCGACGCCGGCTGACGTCCGGCGGCGCCGCGGGTCGTCCGAACCCGACGCATGATCGCGCTTGATCCAGGATGTAGTGGCCTCCGCCGATCCGTGAGGCCACTACATCCTTGTTCGAGCACGATCAAGCGCGGGGCGCGGGGCGCGGGGCGGGGCGAGCGCCGGGACGCCCGCGCGGGGCGTCGGAGCAGGCAGCTCAGGCGGCCTGGCAGGTCTGGCACCAGTACAGGTTGCGGCCGGCCAGTTCGCCGCGGCTGACCTCGGTGCCGCAGACGTGGCAGGGCGCGCCGGGGCGGCGGTAGACGTACACCTCACCACCATGTCGGTCCACCCGCGCCGGCCGGCCCATCGCCTCCGGCAGGTGGGCGTCGCGCACGGTGTCGATGTGGCCGTGCTCGACCGCGAGTCGCATCAGCCCGACCAGGTCAGTCCAGAGCGCGTCCCAGTTGGCCCGCGTGAGCCCTCGACCGGGCATCGTCGGCGGGAAGCCGGCCCGGAACAACGCCTCGGTCACGAAGATCAGCCCGGTGCCGGCCAGCACCGACTGGTCCAGCAGCAGCGCGGCGAGGGGCGTCGGGCTGCGCGAGATCCGGGCGTACGCCCGCTCCGGGTCGGCGTCGGCGCGCAGCGGGTCCGGTCCGAGGCGGTCCCGCAGCGCGGCCACCTCGGGTGGGGTGATCAACTCGCAGGCCGTGGGCCCGCGCAGGTCAAGCCAGTGCCGGTCGCTGGCGAGTCGCAGCCGCACCTGACCGACCGGCTCCGGCGGCTCCCCCGGGCCGTCGGTGAACTTGCCGTACAGCCCGAGGTGTACGTGCAGCGTCAGCTCGTCGGCGTAGTGGTGCAGCAGGTGCTTGCCGTACGCCTCGGTGCTCTCCAGCACGGTCCCGGTGAGCCGGGCGGCGCCGTCGGCGAAGCGGCCCTGCGGGCTCGCGGCGTGCAGCTTGTCCCCGGCGAACAGCTCGGCGTGCCGGGCCGCCAGGCGATGGATCGTGTGTCCCTCTGGCACGGGTGCCAAGGATAGCCAGCCGCGCTGGCACGGCGATCGACTCGGCGGCCGTGACAGTCGATCAAGGCCGAGCGGCGAGCCCGTACCCAGGATTGGTGTCAGGAAACGCCCAGGTGGGTACTTCAGGGCGGTACCGCGTGGATGCCACCTACTCCGTCGGCCACCACGCATTCATCAGGAGGTGTGTAGTGGTCAGGATTCCTTCGCTGTCCCGCCGGTCCGAGCCGGCACCGACGCGGGACGAGAACCTCGACGGTCGCATCGACGATCGTGACACCCCGGTCGACAGCGGCCGGGACAACGCAACCCAGACCGACCTGGACCAGCCCGGGGACGGCAAGCGCAGTCGCCCGGTGGTCACCGATCGGGACGCGGACCAGACGACGTACCGCAGCACCGCCGCAACCGACGAGCAGGCCGGCGACCAGCCCGGCGAGGCTGAGCGGCGCGCCGCCGCGCGGGCCGCGGTAGCCCGCGCCGCCACCGCCCGACCGGCGGAGAGCGCAGCTGCCACCGCCCGCCCGGCGGAGACGGAGCCTCGCAGCGGCGGCGCCAGCCCGGTCGTGACCGAGCCCCGGCCCGGCACCGACCCGACCACGGGGCGCACGGCCGACCGGGACGCCGACCTCGACGGCACGACCCGGCGACCCGACACGACGGACCGGGTCACCACCGACCGCCCGGTCGACCCGACCCCGGGCACGACCGCGCCCGAGCCGCCGGTGACGCGCGGGCCGAAGCCGCGAGCCAGCCTGCTCGCCACCCTCGGCCTGATCGTCTCCGTGGCCGGTGCGATGTTCGTGCTGACCGGCACCCTGGCCGGGTACGGCATCGGGCTCGGCGCGTTCGGCGCGGTGCTCTCGGTGCTCGGCCTGATGGCCACCCGCCGCCGGCACGTCGCCGGCAAGACCGACGCGCTCTTCGGCGTGCTGATCGGGCTGGCCGCCGTGGTGATCGGGGTGCTGGCGATGACCGGCCAGTTCGACTGGCCGACCACCGACGGCGACTGGGTGCAGCGCTTCCGGGAGTGGCTTGACTCACAGTTTGTCGATCGTTTCTAGCGGGCACTGTTCCGCTCGCCGGTGATGCACCGGCGAAAAGCCGGCGGTTCGCCGGCAGCCCGAACACTCCGGTGGTTCACCGGCCGGGCGACACCCTTTCAGGGGCGGCGGTTCGCCGCCCCTGAAGTGTTTCCCGGGTCAGGCTTGTCCCCGTCGCATGGCAGGTCCGGCATCCGGACGTTGGCTGGTGCGGCCCGGTGACGTACCCGGTGAGGCAGCGCAGAGGCCGCGAAGCCCTCGGGGCGGGTGGCCCGAAACACGAATCCCGACCCGCACAAGCCTCTGCGCAATGATTCGCAGCCGCAGACCGCCCACACGCAACGAATGTTCGGTCCGCGCAACTCTCAGTGGTGGATCCTGCCGCTGACGCCGCATACCGTTGAGCAACGGCGCCAGCCCGTGGGCCACGGTGGCCGGGCGCGCCCGACCCCTGGGAGCAGGACAATGACGATGGACGCCACCAGCCAGCGCCTGTTGATGTGCCGGCCGACGTACTTCGCCGTCGATTACGCGATCAACCCCTGGATGGACCCGACCGCGCCGGTCGACGCCGCGCTGGCCGTCCGACAGTGGGAGCAGCTGCGCCAGACGTACCGCGACCTGGGCCACACCGTCGAGGAGATCACTCCGGTGCCCGGCCTGCCCGACATGGTCTTCGCCGCCAACGGCGGCACTGTGATCGACGGCAAGGCGATGGCCGTGCAGTTCCGCGACCCGCAGCGGGCCGACGAGGCACCCGCGTACCGCGCCTGGTTCGAGGACGCGGGCTTCGAGATGTACGACCCGAAGCACGTCAACGAGGGCGAGGGCGACGTCCTGCTGGCCGGCGACCACCTGCTGGCCGGCACCGGCTTCCGCACGGCGCACGCCTCGCACGCCCAGTTGCAGGAGGTCTTCGGCTACCCGGTGATCACCATGCAGCTCGTCGACCCGCGGTTCTACCACCTGGACACCGCGCTGACCGTGCTCGACGAGCGGAGCGTGGCGTACCTGCCCGAGGCGTTCTCCCCCGGCAGTCAGGCCGTGCTGCGCCGGCTCTTCCCCGACGCCGTGCACGCCACCATGGCCGACGCCGAGGTGCTGGGCCTGAACGCGGTGAGCGACGGCCGGCACGTGGTGCTGCCCGCGCAGGCCACCGACCTGGCCGCCAAGCTGCGCGACCGGGGCTACGAAACCATCGGGGTCGACCTGTCCGAGCTACGTAAGGCCGGCGGCGGACCGAAGTGCTGCACGCTGCGACTCCGTCAGGGAAAGGCAAGCAAGTGATCGTGGATGACAAGCTGCGTACGCCGGGCGCGGTCCGGGACGCCGAGCGCTGGACGGCACACAACTACCACCCGCTGCCGGTGGTGATCTCGTCCGCGGAGGGTGCCTGGCTCACCGACGTGGACGGCCGGCGTTACCTGGACTGCCTGGCCGGCTACTCGGCGCTGAACTTCGGCCACCGGCACCCACAGCTGATCGCCGCCGCGCACGCACAACTGGACCGGCTCACGCTGACCAGCCGCGCGTTCATCCACGACCAGTTCGCCGACTTCTGCCGGGAACTGGCCGAGCTGTGCGGCAAGGACCTGGTGCTGCCGATGAACACCGGCGCCGAGGCGGTCGAGACCGGGATCAAGGTGGCCCGCAAGTGGGGCTACCAGGTCAAGGGCGTGCCCGCCGGGCAGGCCAACATCGTGGTGGCCGAGGGCAACTTCCACGGCCGGACCACCACCATCGTGAGCTTCTCCACCGACGAGGACGCCCGCGCCGACTTCGGGCCGTACACCCCGGGGTTCACTGTCGTGCCCTACGGCGACCTGGAGGCGCTGACCGCCGCGATCGACGAGAACACCGTTGCCGTGCTGCTGGAGCCGATCCAGGGCGAGCAGGGCGTGGTGGTGCCACCGGAGGGCTACCTGCCGGGCGTACGCCAGGTCTGCACCGAGCGCAACGTGCTCTTCATCGCGGACGAGATCCAGTCGGGTCTGGGGCGTACCGGCGCGACCTTCGCCTGTGACCACGAGGGCGTCGTGCCGGACATGTACCTGCTCGGCAAGGCGCTCGGCGGCGGCATCGTGCCGGTCTCGGCGGTGGCCGCGAACGCCGACGTTCTGGGCGTGCTCAAGCCCGGCCAGCACGGCTCCACCTTCGGCGGCAACCCGCTCGCCTGCGCGGTCGCCATCGAGGTGGTGCGACTGCTCGCCACCGGCGAGTTCCAGCGCCGCTCGGCGGAGCTGGGTGAACGGCTGCGGGCCGGCCTGGAGGGTCTGGTCGGCAAGGGTCTGGTCGGGGTACGCGTCCGCGGTCTGTGGGCCGGTCTGGACATCGACCCGGCGCTGATGACCGGCCGGGAGGCCTGTGAGCGGCTCGCCGCGCGCGGTGTGCTCGCCAAGGACACCCACGGCTCCACCATCCGGCTCGCCCCGCCGCTGGTGATCACCGAGGACGAGATCGACCTGGCGGTGGCCCAGCTGGCCGAGGTGCTGGCCAGCTGAACCACTGATGTGCCGAGGGCGGGCGTCGGGATGCCGACGCCCGCCCTTCGCGTCAGGGACGCGGTAGGCGCATGGCCATCGTCGGCGCCTCGGCCATCACCGACGTGGGGGTGAACGGGGCGCCGGTGGGCAACTCCTCGGCCCGACCGATCTGCACCCCGGGGTACAACTCCACCATGTCGTTCTCGCCCAGCACCCGGGACTGCTGAGGTGCCAGGGGGATCCGGTCCGACTCGGCCATCGAACCGGCCGGCCGGATGCCCGAACCGTTGGTGCTGACGTCGGTGACGATGACCTCGCCGACCCGCAGCTCGAAGTGGACGTGACCACGGCTGATCCATCGCCGGGCCTCGTCGTTGAGCCACTGGCCGAGCATGATCCCGCCGTCCTGCTCGGGTGCCCGGCCGGCCACCACCGGCTGGTCCTCGCTGAGCACGAACCGCCGCCGGACCAGGCCACCGACCCGCACCGCGAGGACCTCCGAACGTGGGCGAGGCCCGCCGTCACCGAGCCGTACGCCGTGTCGGGGGCAGGTCGGTACGCCGTTGCGCAGCGCGGGCGGCGGCTGCGCTGCGGGGCTGCGGTCGGCGCCCCCGGCCAGGTCGGCGAACGCGCCACCCCCACCACCGCCGCCGAACAGCGCGCAGCCCGACTCCGGGCAACGCCACTGGCGGGCCAGCAGCTTCACCCCGGTCGGCGAACGTTTGCCGGCGACCGGCGAGTGCCCACCACCGACGTGCGCGATGAACACCGGCCCGCCGGCGCCCGGCACCGGCGCGACCACCCGGCCGGGCTGCTCGACCAGCCACGGGAACCGACCGCGCAGCCCGTCGAAACGCACCCGGCTGAGCACCGGCAACCCGAGCAGGTCGGCGACCTCCAACATCCGGTCACCCGGGTTGTCGAGCACCTCGACGAGCCCGTCGTCGGCCCAGCGGCGGACGACCATCCGCTCGTTGGACGTGAGGTCGGCGTCGGAGAGCAACGCCCGGTGCACCACCGCGTAGACCTGGACGCTGTCCTCCTCCAACTCGCGGGAGAGCGCGTCGATGACCATGCCGAGGCGCAGCAGGCTGGCCGGCCGACCGCCGTCGATGTCCTGGTAGCGGATCACCTCGGCCAGGTCGATGACCGCCCTCGCCAGCGACGGGTCGGTGCAGACCCGCCCCTCGATGGCGTCCAGAACCTTGCTGATCTCGAATCTCATGCCGCGCTCCGGACGATGTCGTCGATCCGCCGGGCCAGCTCGATGTCACGGTGGGTGACCCCACCGGCCGAGTGCGTGACACAGCGGAAGGTCAGGGTCCGCCATCGGATGTCGATGTCGGGATGGTGGTCGGATTCCTCGGCCACCGTCGCCACCCGGTCCACCACCGCGATGGCGTCCGGGAAACTGCCGAACTGGACCGTGCGACCGATTCCGGTCGGGTCGCCCGACCAGTCGGTCAGCCCGCCCAGCTCTTCTCGCACCGCGTCCGCGGTGAGCAGGTCTGCCATGACCAGACCCTACCGGTGCGGCGTCCGACCGGCCGGACACGCCACCGTCCGACGACTCAGCGGCCGGGCACCGCCAGCGGGTCCAGGAACGCGCCGGCGGGGCGGCATCTGATGCCGCCCCGCCGCCCCCCTCGCCCAGCCGCAGTGCGGCCGTTTCTGCTCAGCCGCGCAGCGGCTGTCCCACCTCGTGCAGGTGACCGAGCGCCTGCCGGTACGACTCGACCAGCCCGGTCTCGGCGTACGGGATGCCCTGCTCCGCGCAGTAGGCGCGGACGATCGGTTGCGCCCGCCGCAGGTTGGCGCGGGGCATGTTCGGGAACAGGTGGTGCTCGATCTGGTAGTTGAGCCCGCCCAGCACGGTGTCCACCATCCGGCTGCCCCGCACGTTACGGGAGGTCAGCACCTGCTTGCGCAGGAAGTCCAGCTCGTCCTCGGCGGTCGGCATCGGCATGCCCTTGTGGTTCGGCGCGAACGCACACCCCATGTAGAGGCCCCACAGTGCCTGGTGCACGACGGCGAAGAGCAGCGCCTTGACCGGCGACATGACCGCCAACAGCAGTGCCACGTAACCGGCGGTGTGTGCGACGAGCAGCACCGCCTCGACCGCCCGGTGCCGCATCGGGGTGGTGTACCGGCCGTCCGAGTCACGCCCGACGATCGCCCGGATGCTCGCCACGTGCAGGCTCAGACCCTCCAGCAGGAGCATCGGGAAGAAGAGGTACGCCTGCCGCTTGGCCATCCAGCGGTTGATCCCCCGGGTCTCCAGCGCCTGCTCGGGCGTCCACACCAGCGCGCCCGCGCCGACGTCCGGGTCCTCGTCCTCGTGGTTCGGGTTGGCGTGGTGCCGGTTGTGCTTGTCGACCCACCAGCCGAAGCTGATTCCCACCGCCGCGTTGCCGGCGAACAACCCGACCAGCTCGCTGGGACCGCGCCGACGGAACATCTGGCGGTGCCCGGCGTCGTGACCGAGGAACGCGACCTGGGTGGTGGCCACCGCCATCAGGGCCGCGAGCGGCAGCTGCCACCAGGAGTCGCCGAGCAGGAACACGGCCACCCAGCCGGCCACGAAGGCCCCGAGGGTGAGCACGATGCGGGCGACGTACCAGCCGGGGCGCCGCTCCAACAGGCCCGCCTGGCTGATCCGTCGGGACAACTGTGCGTAGTCACTGCCTCGCCGTCGTACCGGCGGTTCCGCCACCGCTCCGAGCGCCATCGCTGCTCCCGTTCCCGATCCGCTTGCGCCCGTACCGGGGTGGTTCGGGCTTATTGTCAAGTCTCCCGGTCTCGGTAGCGCTGAGTAACCCAGGCAACCCCCGAGTAGGGGGTAGGGAGAGCCCTACCCCCACTGATACGGCTCAACCCAGTCGGGCCACCATGGCCCGCAAGCGGGCCAGGTCACGCCGCCGCCGCTCGTAGGTGGCCGCGAGACCGACCAGCGCCAGCCCGCCGACCCCGAGGTAGATCCACCGGGGCAGCAGATCCCACCCCCGGGCCAACTCGTGCAGCGCCAGCAGCGTCAGCACGCCACCGCCGAGCAGCACCGGCGCCTGCCATCGGCGGGTCGCCCCGGCCAGGACAGCGCCCAGCGCCGCCGCGCCGAGGAGCAGTCGCCGCACCGGCTGCGGGTCCGGCCCGGTCAGCACCGACACGAGGGTCGGCAGCAGCGCCGCGACCAGCCCTGGGCCGAGGGCCGGCCAGCTGGTCAGCCCCGGCCTGGTCCGCAACGCCAGCAGGCCCGCGCCGACGGCGAGCGCGGCTGCCGGCAGGGTGTACGCCTCCAGCACCGTCACCCCACCGGCGGCCAGCAACACCCATGCCCCGAGCAGCTCGCTACCGGCGGCGATGCCGGCGAACGCCCACCGCCGGCCGGCCGGCTCACCCCGGCGCAGCAACCGCAGCGCCACGGCGGCACCCCACAGCACGCACGCCGTGGCGAGGTGTCGCGCCGCCTCGACGGTGAGCACCGCCGCCACCAGTGCCACGGCCTGCGCGGCAGCGTCCAGCACCCGCCCGACCAGGCCCCGCGCCGGGGTGGTCGCGGCGGCGACGGCCAGCACCAGCGCGGCCACCGCCAACAGGGGGTACGCGGCGGCCCGCAACGGCAGCCCTCCGACCAGCGAGGCGGTCACCGCCAACGCGGACGCGGCACCCACCGCGGCGAGACACCCGGCTACCCGTACCTCGATCGTGCGCCCCCCGACGGCGACGACCACCGCCACCACCAACAGCACCCCCTCGGCAGCGAGCGAACCGGCTCGGGTGGCGAGCAGCCCCGCCACACCGGAGGCGGCCAACACCACACCCAGGGGTACGGCGATCGGTGCGAGCGCCGGGCGAGGCGCGGTCAGAGCGGCGAGCAGCAGCGCGGCCGATCCGGCGAGCAGCACGGCGGCAGGCAGCACCGGCCACGGCGCTCCGACCGCGACGAGCAGCACCGGCAGCGCCGCCGCGACGAACGGCAGCGCGGGCAGCACCGGTGGGCGGACCCGCCGGCCGGCGAGCACGGCGGCCACCGCCAGCACGACCAGCGCCAACCCGACGGGCAGCGCTGCCGGCTCGGCGACGACCCCGGGCACCCCCGACCAGACCCGTCCCGGGCCGCCGTACGGCGACACGAGCGCGGTCAGCACTCTCGGCAGAGCCGCCAGCACGGCGACCACCGCCAGCGCGCCGCCCGCCACCACCACCGGGACCGACCGGTCGGCGGTGTCCTCCTGCCGATCCCAGCGGACGACGAGGGCGACCCCCAGCGCCGCCAACGCGGCGTACAGCGCGATCGGCTCGTTCCCCGCCACGACCAGCGGGGCGATGCCGGGCACGGTCATGGCGACCAGCGCGCCGGTCACCGCGTACCCGATCAGCTCCACCCGCTGGCGACGCGCCGCGAGCACCGCGACCAGCGGCAGCCCGGCGGCGATCAGCGCGAACCGCGCCTGCCACCAGGGCGGCGCGCCCACGGCGAACGACGCCACCGCCGCGATGCCGGGCAGCGCGAGCTGCGCGACCAGCAGACCAACACCGGCCACCTGCCGGTACGGCCCGGTGCCCCGCCGAACGGCCAGTGCCAGCCCGACCAGGGCGATGACGGCGAGCGTCACCAGCACACCGGCCGGGGCGGCCAGGGCGACCAACAGCCCGTGCCCGAGCAGGACGGCACCGCCGAGCGCACGGGTGAGCAGGGAGGCCGGGTGGGTCGCCGGGCGGATCAGGACGGCGAGCAGCAGTGCGACCCCGCCGACCAGGTCGACGGCGAGGACCTGCGGCCAGGTGGCCGTCCACCCGGCCGGCAGGGCCAGCAGCACCGCCACCGCGCCGGCCGTGGCGAGCGCCGCTCGGGCCCGCCGGGGCAGCAGCAGCACCGTCGCGCCGACCCCCAACGCCACGGCGGGTGCAAGCTGCCAGCCCCAGTCCAGGTCCGGTCCCCTGCCGGCTCCCCGCCACGGCGGCAGCGACCGGCCTGCGGCGGCGACCGCCAGCGCGGCGGTGACCAGCGCGGCCACCTGCGCCGTGCCCGCCGCGACCAGCAGCGCCCCGGCGCGCGGGCCGGTAAGCCAACCACCGGCGCCCGCCACCTCCGCTCCGGACCTGACCGGCAGGGCCCGCACCGCGGCGGCCAGACCGAGCGCCACCGTCGCCGCCGCGAGCAGCAGCAGGGACGGCCGCAGCTCGGCCACCGGGCGCAGCAGGGCGGCGGCGAGCACCGGCACCAGCAGCCCGGCGGCCACCGCCCGCAGCGCCCGCCCGCCGACCAGCCAGGCCGCACCGAACCCGGTCAACGCGACCAGCAGCAGCGGCAACCCGGCCAGCAGTGGCGAACCTGCCGCCCGTCCGAGGATCAGCGGCGTCAGGGCGCAGCCAGCGGCACCGACGAGCGCGGCGACGTGACCGATCCCGGCCGACACCCTGCCGACGAGTGACGCCACCCCGTCCCGGCCGCGCAGCGTGGCCAGCACGGCCAGGTTCACCAGCGCCACCCCCAGCAGGACCAGTGACCAACCGGCGGCACCCGGTTCGACCCCGACGGCGAGCAACGGCAGCACCGGCTGGGCGGCCAGCAGCGCGGCGAACCAGGGCCCGGTCAACCCGCTCCACCGGCCGTACGCGACGGCGACCGCCGCGCTGGCCCCCCCGACCAGCGCGGCGTACCGGCTGCCCGGCCACCCGGCCACCCCGGCCAGGTCCACCGACCAGGCCGCGTAACCGTCCAGCACCACCAGCAGCAGACCCACCGCGGCGAAGGTCTCCGCGGTGCCCCGCAAACCTCGACGGACCGCCAGCAGCGGCACGGCGAGCGCGAGCGCGGTGAGCGCGGCCAGGATCGACGCCCGTCCGCCGACTCCCACCGCCGCCCAGGCCACCGCGGTGAACACGACCGCCGCGGTGCCCAGCAGGAGTCCACCGAGGACGAAGAGCAGACCCTGGACGGTCCGGGTCGAGGTTTCGGCCGCGCCCGGCGCCGCGACCGGGACGAGAGCTGGCACCGGCCCGACGAGAGGCGCCGGGCGTGCCCCGGCGGAGGCGGCCAACCCCGCACGGACGACCGCCGCAAGCTCGGCCCGCCGCCGCGACACTGCCGACAGGCGACCAGCCAGCTCGGTGTACGCGTGACGAGCCCGTTCCACCTGCGGCTCAAGCTGGGCGATCTCGCGGCTCAGCCGGACCACCTCGGCGGCGGTCGGGTCGGGCGCACGGGAACAGCCGGTGCACCCGACGGTCAGGTCGGCCGGAGCACCGCAGGCGGGGCAGGGATAGCGGGTGTCGTCCACCCGGTCATCATCGGAAGCCGACCGGGGTGCGGCCCAGAGTGCGCGTACTCAGGGTCGGGTGTGCTCGTGCACCCAGGTGGCGTACGCCGGGTCGCCGCTCTCCACCCTGGACACCAGGATCTCCGGCACCTCGTACGGATGGCTGACCCGGATCTGGTCCACCAACGCGGAGAGCCGGTCGGGTGCGGTCTTGAACTGCACCGACCACTCGGTGCTGGTCTCCACGCCGGACCTCCACCAGTAGGTGCTGTCCACCTGACCACCCACCTGGGCACAGGCGGCGAGCCTGCCGGCGACGGCCGCAGCCGCCAGCACGTCGGCGACCGAACGCGCATCCACCACCGTCGTCACCACGCAGATCTGATCCACGACCGCACCCTACGCGGCAAGGTGGTGCTGAGCCCGCTTTTCGCTCGCGACTGCGGGGCTCCGCTGCGCTGCACTCCTCGCGCTCACCGGTTAGACGCGATCCAGGCATCGATCCGCGCCCACCAGTCGAAGAGCCAGTCGATGCGTTCCTGCCGCCCGGCCGGCACCTCCTCCGGTGGCACCGACCAGAACCGCATCACGATCCGCTTGTCCATGGGCAGCTCCCGCCAGACGTCGGCGACGGTGAGCATCCGGTCCAACCCGGTGTGGGCGACGAAGATGACCCCGGCGTCCGGGGCGGCGTCCAGCGCGGCGAGCATTCCGCCGGGCTGCGGGGCGAGCACGTGACGCATCCGCTCGGCGCGCAGCGCCATCCGTTCCAGCCCGAGGGAACGCAGGCGTGCGATGGCACGCAGTCGTCGTTTGGGGGTGAAGTTGCCACCCTCGGGGAAGATCACGAACGCGTCGTTGTCGTCCAGGCCGGCGGCCAGGTGCCCGACCTGGCGTACCGTCTCCTCGCCGCGCTCCGGCGTCGGCGCGATGAACCGGTTGGGCAGCCGGTTGAGCAGCACGTCGATCGCCGGGTCCCACTGGAGGGTGTCCTTGAGGACGATCCGTGGCTCCCGGTTGAACCAGTTGACCAGCCCGTGGATCAGGATGAACGAGTCGCCCGGCCCGGCGTGCCGGCAGAGCACCAACTCGGGCCGGCCGGGCAGCGCCGTGTCCGGGTCGGTGCCCACCACGTCGATGCGCAACCGCAGGGTCCAGTGGGCCTGCCAGAACAGCACCCGCAGGAACCAGCCGGCCAGCACGTAGTGTGCGCGCTGGAAGGCCGGGGACCGGGTCCGCCAGCCGAAGCCGGAGGCGACCCAGAGCAGGAACAGCGCGAGCAGCGCGGCGGCATCCCAGACCAGGTAGACGCAGCCGATCCAGAGCAGCCGCAGCGGACGCAACCGACCCGGGACGAGCGGGGACGCGGCGGCGGCGAGCAGCGCCCAGATCGGCAACGTGGTGACCACGACGAACGCGAGCGCCACCACGGCGGGGGCGAACAGCAACCGACGCAGCCACCTGGGGGGCAGCGGCATCATCGCTCCAGGTGGGTGGCGAGGTAGCGCCGGGAGGCGGTGTACGCCCGACTGATCCGCCGCCCCACCGCCGCCATGTCCCGGTACGCCCACGGTGTGTCGTCGCGGGGGTTCAGCCCTCCGGTTGGCAGGACGTGTACCTCCACCCCCTCGGGTAGGGCCGCCATCTCCCGGAAGAAGCGGTGCCGGCGGGAGATCTCGAACGCGACCTGCGCGATCTCCCATGGCCGGCGGGGCGGTGTCAGCTCCCGTTCGATCCGACCCACCTGGAGGACGTAGATCCGGCGGGCGCCGACGGCCACCGCCTCGCCGATGGGGATGGAGTTGACGATGCCCCCGTCCACGTAGTGCGCGCCGTCGATCTCCATGGGTGGGAGCAGACCCGGCACCGACGCCGACGCCAGCACCGCCGGCACCACCGGGCCGCTGTCGAACCAGTGCTCGGCCGCCCGCTCGATGTGGGCGGCGCAGCAGCGGAACGGCACCCGCAGGTCGGCGAAGGTGGTGTCCACGCCCAGCTCGGTCTCCAGCAGCCGGCGCAGCGGCCGGCGAGAGTGCAGGTGGGTACGGGCGGCGAAACGGCGCAACTGCCGGGCGACCGAGTCGCCGTACACCTCGCTGGCCTCCGGCGAGGCCCAGAGCCGGACCAGCCGGTCGGTCACCGCCTCCGTCGGGTCGGCGGCGACCAGTGCGCCGTTCACCGCGCCGATCGAGGTGCCGAGCACCATGTCGGGTGTGATGCCGGCGCGGAACAGCGCCCGCAACATGCCCACCTCGACCGCGCCGAGCACGCCCCCGCCGCCGAGCACGAATGCCACCGGTCCCGCCGCCATGCCTCCCATCCTGGCACGGGCGCGCAGCCGACCTGCCGGCCACCGGCACCGGGCGGTCGGCGCACGGCAGGCACCGCCCGTCGACAGCGGACGGTGACGGCGTTGACAGGCCGGAGACATTCGCGCAACCTGATACGGCTCCCACCCCTGAGGCAGGTGCGATCGGTGAAGGCAGCACTGCATCCGGGCCGGTTACTGGCTCGCAGATACCGACTTCTCGACCAGATCGGCGCCGGCGGCATGTCGGTCATCTGGCGTGCCCGGGACGAGGTGCTGGACCGGCTCGTCGCGCTCAAGGTGCTCGCCCCCTCGCTGGCCGCCGACGCGCGGTTCCGGGGCATGGTGCGCGAGGAGGCCCGGGCCGCCGCCCAGTTGGTGCACCCGCATCTGACGTCGGTGCACGACTACGGCGAGACGGTCGATCCGGACGGCTCCATCACCTCGTTCGTGGTGATGGAGCTGCTGAGCGGCGAGGAGTTGGAGCTGCGGCTCACCGAGGGGCCGCTGCCGTTGGCCGAGGCGATCGAGGTGGGTGCCCAGGTCGCGGAGGCGCTGGCCGCGGCGCACCGGCTCGGCATCGTGCACCGGGACGTCACCCCGGCCAACGTGATGATGACCGCGACGGGCGTCAAGGTGCTCGACTTCGGCATCGCCACCCGGATCGGCGCGCCCGACGAGGACGAGGACGGCGAGACGTTCGGCACGCCGGCGTACGTCGCCCCGGAACGCCTCGACGGCGCACCGGCCCAGCCGTCCACCGACGTGTACTCACTCGGCGTGCTGCTGCACGAGGCCCTCACCGGCCGGGTCCCGTACCCGGCGGACACCTGGGAGCAACTCAGCGCCGCGCTGGCCGCCGGCCCGCCGCCCACGCTCGCCGACCTGCCGGACCTGCCCCCACCGGTGGCCCGGATCTGCCTGCGCAGCCTCGCCCGCAACCCGGCCGACCGGCCGACCGCACGGCAGGTCGCCGCCGCGCTGCGCGACCAGCTGCTGCCCGCCGATCCCCCGGCCGCGACCATCCGGGTGCCCACCCGGCCCCTGCCGCCGCAGCCGGCCACCGTGCCAGCCGCGGCGGGAGGGCCAGCCGCCGGTTCGGGCTGGTCCCGTCGACGGCTGGTGCTGCTGCTCGTCCTGGCCGTCGGTGTGACGCTGGCCGGTGTGGCCCTTCTGCCCGAGGATGAGCCGAGACCCCGGACGCAGCCCTCGGTCGCCCCGGCGACCACCCCGCCGAGCGACCAACCGGTCCCCGCGTCGTCCGCGCCGAGCGCGTCCACGCCGCCGACGAAGCCGAGCACCGGCTCGCCGGCCTCGGATCCGGGCACCCTCGTCGAGGCCGCCAACCGGGTCGACGGGCTGATCAGCGCCGGGCTGGGCGCCGGGGAGATCCGCGACGATGTGGGCCTCGACCTGCGCAACGAGCTGCGCAACCTGACCGCTGCGGTCAGCTCCGGCCGCGACGAGCTGGCGCCACCGGTGGCCCGGCTGCGCGAGAAGGTCGCGGTCCGCCTCGGCGAGGGCGGCATCAGTCCGGCGTACGCGTCTCGGCTCGACGCCGCCATCGTTGAGCTGGGCGGTGCCGAGGTCTGACCGCGCGGACGCGCCGGGGTGGGCGGGTCAGCGGGCCGGGACCCGGGCCGATTCGCGGATGTCGTACCGGCCGGCGGCGAAGCGTCGGAAGATCGCCGCGTAACCCTCCGCCATCCGCTCGACCGAGAAGTTCTCCGCGACGTGCGCCACGCAGTCCTCCGGGTCGAGCAGCTCCGCCGCGAGCACCGCCGCGGCCAGTTCCTCCGGCCCTTCACAGACCAGCCCGGTCAGCCCGGGCCGGATCAGCTCCGGCACGGCCCCCCGGTTGAGGGCAACCACCGGTGTGCCGGTCGCCATCGCCTCCAGCATCACCATGCCGAACGGCTCGTCCCACTGGATCGGCATGATCAGGCAACGGGCGTCGACGAGCATCCGCAGCGTCTCCGCGCGGCCGGCGTTGAGCACGACCGTCACGGTCTCGTCGACCAGCGGCGCGACGACCTGCTCGTAGTAGCGGCGCTCGGCCGGCTCGTTGCACTTGCCGGCCAGCAGCAGGGGCACCCCTGCCTCCCGGCACGCCCGAATGGCGACCTCGGGGCCCTTGTCCGGGCTGAAGCGGGCCAGCCACAGCACCGGTCCCGTCCCGGGCCTGGTCTTACGCGGAAAGCCACGGATGTCCAGCGCGTTGTGCACAGTGCCGGCCCAGGGCAGGTCGGTGTTCAGCCGACGCTGGGCGTGCGAGATCGCCACCAGGGCCACGCCGGAGTCGATGTCGCTGAGCACGTCCCCGTACTCCCCCACGGGGTTGCCGTGCACGGTCGCGACCGTCGGCACCGCCCGGCGGCCGGCGACCAGCGGGCCGATCGTGGTGTGGTCGTGGATGACGTCGAAGTCGGCCGCCGTGATCAGCCGATTCACCCGGGCCAGGTGAGCCAGCTCCGGCAGTGACTCGCCGAGCCGCTCGTACTGCACCTCGGGGACGGTGGAGACGAAGCCCTGGGCCGCCGTGCCGTGGTCGTCACCGGCACCGAACAACGTGACCTCGTGCCCCTGCCGGCAGAGCGCGTCCACCAGGGCGGCGACGACCTGTTCGAGGCCGCCGTAGCCGGGCGGCGGAACGGACAACCAGGGGGGAACCACCATCGCGATGCGCAACGACCGCTCTTCCGGGCGGCCCGCAGGCGAGTGGTTCACGGCCACGAGTCCTCCCCGTTGATCCCCGGTGCGGCGTCACAGACGGTCCGGACGGTCGGCGGCGATTTCCCAGTGACGTCACGGGTAAACCGGACAAGGCGGACGCTCACCCGCCCACCAGGATCTGGTCGTGGACTGCCCGCACGCCGGGGGCGGACCAGGCCACGCGCTCGACCTGCTCGCGTTCCCACCAGGATCGGACGACCCCGGCGAGGACGAGCGTGTCGCCGTCCACCTCGACGGTCACCCGCTCCGCACCGAGCGTGCGCATCAGCGCCCGCTGCACGTCCCGTCGCAACCCGTCGGCGACCGGTGCTGCCGGAGGTCGTACCTCGATCAGGTTGGTGAGACCCCGTACGCCGTCGAGCCGGCGCAACTCGCCCTCGGCGGCGCGCCGCTGCCAGCCGAACTCGACCTCACCGCGCAGCATCAGCCAGCCGTTGGCCACTGTCACGTCCAGCCGCTCGGCGGGCACGAAGCTGTCCCACTCCAACGCCCGGGACGCGGCGAGGGCAACCTCGGCGTCGGTACGCCCCGGCGTACCGGGCAGCCGCACCTCGATCTCGTCGGCCACCGCCCGGACGCCCCGGACCCGCTGTGCGCACCGGGTCGCGGCCCAACTGCGAGCGGCACCGTCCACGAACCCGGTCAGGGTGACCACTCCCTGGTCGACGCTCACGCCGATCTCGTTCGGTTGCAGCTGGGCGTCCCAGGCCAACTGCGCCAGGACGTCGCGTTGGATCCGCTGGTCCTCGCGGACATCCACCACCCCGGTCATGGCACCCACCCCCGGTTCCCGGTCGCCGAGACTCCAGCCGAAAGTGCCGGAAACCCGGGTGACGGCGGTTCACCCGATCCGGGTGAACCGCCGCCGGGCGGAAAAAAGCGGCGGGTGACGGAGCCGACCCCCTCGGCCCCGCCACCCGCCGCCGGAGGGAGGAAGCAGGTTCAGTTGTCTGTCAGGACGTCTCGGCGAGCGTCACGGTTACCGACTTCTCGGCGCCGTTCCGCTTGAACTGCACCTCGACCCGGTCGCCGACCTTGCCGGCCTGCACCGCGCCGACCAGGTCGTCCGAGTCGTTGACCGGCTTGTCGCCGAATCGGGTGACGACGTCGCCACGCTGGAGGCCGGCCTTCTCGGCCGGGCTGCCCGGGGTGACCGACGCGACGAGCGCGCCGCCGCCCTCGGCCTGGTTGACGCCCACCCCGAGCGACGGGTGGCTGACCTTCTCGCCGCGCTGGAGCTTGCCCGCGACGTCCTTGGCCTTGTTGCTGGGGATGGCGAAACCGACGCCGATGTTGCCGGTGCTCTGCCCGGAGGTGGCGATGGCGGTGTTGACGCCGATCACCTCGCCCCGGGTGTTGACCAGCGCGCCGCCGGAGTTGCCCGGGTTGATCGGCGCGTCGGTCTGGAGCAGGCCGGAGATCGAGCTGACGGCCTGGCTCTGCTGCTGGGTCGGGTCCTGCGGCTGACCCTCGCCGGCCCGGATGGTGCGGTCCCGGGCGCTGAGGATGCCGGAGGTCACCGAACCCTGGAGGCCGAGCGGGCTGCCCAGGGCGAGCACCTGGTCACCGACCTGCATGGCGTCGCTGTCGCCGAACTTGGCCGGCTTGAGGTCGCTGACCCCGTTGGCCTTCACCACGGCCAGGTCCGTCTTCGGGTCGGTACCGATGATCTTCGCGTCGGCCTTCTTGCCGTCGGCGAAGATCACCTGTACGGCGCCACCGGCGGCGTTGGCGACCACGTGGTTGTTGGTCAGCACGTACCCGTCGGCGCTGAGCACCACCCCGGAGCCCTCGCCGCTGTCGGTGGTGATCGAGACGACGCTGTCCTGCACGGAAGCGGCGATCTTCGGGAGGTCGGCGCTGTTGATGACCGGCGCCGCCGAGTAGGTGCGGGTGATGCCGCCGCCGTCCCCGTCGAGGGCGAGGGCGAGAGCACCGCCGGCGACGCCCGAGCCGAGCATCAGGGCGAACACCGCGACGCCCGCTCCGGCGAACTTGGCGATCCGACTCGGCCGCGGGCCACTGCCGGGCGGCGCGACCTGCGGGCCCCACGGCGGGACCGGCTGGCCCGGCTGCTGCCCGGGGTGCTGGCCGTGCTGGCCGAGGTGCTGGGTGTGCTGCCCGTGCTGCGGGTAGGCGCCCGGCTGGCCCCCGCCGGCCCAGCCGGACTGCTGGCCCGCGTACCAGGGCGCGCCGGGGTGGTGGCCGGCGGTCGGCTGCGGGTAGCCGTGCTGGCCGGGCGCCGGGTAGCCGGAGACCGGGTACGGCGGCGCGGACGGGGTGGCGGCCGGCGGCTCGTACCCGGTCAGCTGGGGGGCGGCCGGCTGAGCGGCGGGCGCGGCGGGAGTGACGGCCGTGGTGTCGTCACCGGCGGTCGGGACGACCTGGACGGGAGTGGTCGGGGAGTCGGACTGCGCGCGCTCGTCACGCGGCAGCTCGGCGGTGGGGTGCGACGGCTCGGCGTCGGTGGGGGCCGGCCGGCGCTGCGGGTCGGACTCGAACTCGGTCATGGAACTACCTTCTCCCTCCGCACTGCGATCAACCTGGAACCGTCCTGGAAGTTGGCTGAAAGTCACTCGTCCGCCGCGTCGATCTGTGCCAGCAGCGGGAGCCGGACCCGGAAGGTGGCGCCACCACCGGGCGTCTCGGCTACCGAGACCGAGCCGTGGTGGGCGGCGACCAGCGCCGCCACGATGGCCAGGCCGAGGCCGGTGCCGGTGTTGCCGTCGGCTCGCCGCGTCCGCGCCGCGTCGGCCCGGTAGAAACGTTCGAAGACCCGTTCGGCCTGCTCCGGGGAGAGGCCCGGGCCGGTGTCGGCGACCTCCACCACGGCGAAACCGCCCGGTTCGCTGTGCAACCGCACGCGGATGTCGGCGTCCGGCGGGGTGTGGGTCAGCGCGTTGGTGACCAGGTTGCCGATCACCTGGCGCAGCCGCGCGTCATCGGCGGACACGACGAGCGGGCCCGCGTCCGGCTCGATCTCCAGCTCGATCCGCCGATCCGGTGCCATCGCCCGCGCGGCCTGCACCGCGTCGGATGCGAGCACCGGCAACTCCACCGGGGTCAGCGAGAGCGGCCGTTCCATGTCCAACCGGGCGAGCAGCAGCAGGTCCTCCACCAGCAGCCCCATCCGGGCCGCCTCGTCCTCGATCCGGCGCAGCAGACCGGCGGTCTGCTCCGGCGCACGGGCCGCACCCTGCCGGTACAGCTCGGCGAAGCCGCGAATGGTGGTGAGCGGAGTACGCAGCTCGTGGGAGGCGTCGGCGACGAACTGCCGCATCCGCTCCTCGGAGCGGCGGGCCCGCGCCTCGGACGCCTGAGCGGAGGCGGCGGCGTCCCGGGCGGCGCTCTCCGCCCAGCGCGCCGAGGTCTCCGAGGCGGCTCGGGCGGTGAACGCCGCCTCGATCTGGGTGAGCATCGCGTTCAGCGCACGGGAGAGCCGGCCCAGCTCCGAGGTTGGCTCGGCCTGACCCTCCTCCGGGTCGGGCACCCGGCGTGTCAGGTCACCGCCGGCGATCGCGGCGGCGGTGCGTTCGATCTCCACCAACGGTTTGAGGCTGGTCCGGACGATCGCCGCGCCGACCGAGGCCAACGTGATCAGCACCGCACCGCCGACCAGCAGGTCGATCCAGGCCAGCCGCTTGACGGCGGAGTCGACGTCGGTCAGGTGCTCGCCGATGGCCGCCATCTGGCCGTTCTGCAACTCGGTGTAGAGCATCCGCCAGCGCACCGAACTGTCCCGCGCGTGGACGGTGCGCGGCTTGCCGTCCTGCTCCCGCTCCTGTGCCGCGAACCCGGCCGCGTCGTCCGGCCACGGCGGCAGATCCTTCGTCTGGAAGCGGGACGTGTCGTACGCGAAGCCCTGCACCTTGCCTGTCGACGGGCTGGTCAGCACGACCACGTAGTCGCTGGGCAACGAAACGGAGTTCGTGTTCGATGAGGGCATGATCGACTGGATCCGGTCGGCCGACTCGCGCAGCTCCAGGTCGATCTGGTCGACCAGGTAGTTGTGCAGGAAGTACGCGGTCGAGACGCTGATCACCACCAGGGCGCCGGAGACCAGCGCGAGCACCGAGGCGACCAGCTTCACCCGCAGCGGGACGCTGCGGACCCGCCCTTTCGCCTGCTGGACCCGGTTCACGCCGCCGGCTTGCGCAGCACGTACCCGACGCCGCGAAGGGTGTGGATCAGCCGGGGCTGGGTGGTGTCGACCTTGCGTCGCAGGTAGGAGATGTAGGACTCGACGATGTTGTCGTCACCACGGAAGTCGTAGTTCCAGACGTGATCGAGGATCTGCGCCTTGGACAGCACCCGGTTGGCGTTGAGCATCAGGTAGCGCAGCAGCTTGAACTCCGTCGGCGAGAGCTGGACGCGCTGGCCGGCCCGGTGCACCTCGTGGGTCTCCTCGTCCAACTCCAGGTCGGCGAAGGTGAGCCGGGACGGGGCCTGCTCGCCGGTGGTGGTGCGGCGCAGCACGGCCCGGATCCGGGCGGTCAGCTCCTCCAGGCTGAACGGCTTCGTGACGTAGTCGTCGCCGCCCAGGGTCAACCCACGGATCTTGTCGTCGGTGGCGTCCCGGGCGGTCAGGAAGACCACCGGGGTACGCGTGCCGCCCTCGCGGAGCATCCGGATGACCTCGAAGCCGTCCAGGTCGGGGAGCATCACGTCGAGCACCACCAGGTCGGGCCGGTGGTCCTTGGCGGCGTTGAGCGCCGCGCTCCCACTGGTCGCGGTGGCCACGTCGAAGCCCGCGAACCGCAGGCTCGCGGAGAGCAGTTCGAGGATGTTGGGGTCGTCCTCGACGACGAGGAGTCGCGCCTCGGTCTGGGTAGCGGGCATGGGCCCATCATCGGTGACGTCACTGCGCCGGCGCTGGATGGTTCCTGGAAAATCCCTGTGAGTCGTGACCCGGCCCTTGACCCTGCTCAGCGCAGCAGGCGGCGCAGCCCGTCCAAGGCGCCGTCGAGCAGCCGGATGGCGGTGCTCAGCTGGGTTTCGCTGAACTGTCGGGCGCGCACGAGCCGGCTCACCTCGGCGGTGAACGTGGCCAGCCGCTGGTCGAGTTCGTCGAGCAACGCGGCCTGTGGCCCGGCAGTCGACGTCGGCCGGAGCGGCGCCGCGGGGGCCTCCCACCGGGTACGCCGGGTCTGCCGGGTGGCCTCGCTCAGCTCCCGTTTGAGGTCGCGTACCGACCCGCGCACCTCGCTGCGGATCTCGCCGGCCAGGCTGGAGAGATCGGCCACCGAGGCCGCGATGTCCGATTCCAACTCGGTCAGCTCACCGGCCCGCTGGTGCAGCTCGGCACGGCCGGCGTCGGTGATGTCGTACGTCTTGCGGCCGCCGGCCGCGGTGTGGCTGACCAGCCCTTCGGCCTCCAGCCGTTGCAGACGGGGATAGATGGTGCCGGCGCTGGGCGCGTAGAGCCCGAGGAACCGGTCCTCCAGGAGGCGGATCAGCTCGTACCCGTGCTTCGGGCCGTCGTCGAGGAGCTTGAGGAGGTAGAGCCGGAGCCGTCCGTGGCTGAACACGGCGGTCACGGCAGCTCCTCCCCGTCGTTGTCGACCGCTCGGGCGAGCAGGGCGATGCTCCCCGAGGTCGCGGAAGCCCAGAGCTTACCTTCGCCGGCGCCGAGCACTCCCTCGCTGCTGCGCAGTGGGAACGTCGAGGTGCGTACCTGCGGAAAGCCGCTGGTGATCCGGCCCGAGGCGGTGTGCAGCTGGACGGCGAGGTCGCTGTCCTCGCGGACCCGGACGGTGATGCTGCCCGAGATGGTGGTCAACCGGATCTCGCTGCGCCGGGGGTTGTCCAGGTCGCAGGTGATCGCGCCGGAGACGGTCTGCGCCCGCACCCGCTCGGCGGCGCTGTCGGCGAGGATCACCTCCCCGGAGACCGTCTCCAGAGTGAGGTCGCCCCGGACGCCGAGAGCCTCCACCGGCCCGGAGGTGATCGTCGCGGACGTGTTGCCGCGCAGGCCCATCAGGGTGATCTGGCCGGCGGTCACGTGCACCGTGGTCTGCCGGCGCAGACCGGAGGCGACCACCGAGCCCGCGACCAGCCCCAGGTCGGCGAGGACGTCGGCGGGCACGGCGAGGGAGACGTCCACCCGGGGGTAGCGGTGGATCATCCGGAACCAGCGCAGGACGTCCGTCCAGCCATGGCCGCGCTCCTGGCGGATGGTGAGCCGGCCGTCGGCGTGGTCGATCAGGACCGGCCGGCGACCGACCTGCGTGACGTCGATCCGGGTCGGGCCGTCGGTAGCGACCACGTTGAGCCGGCCGCTCACCAGGCGGACGCCCAGCCGGGTGACCGGGCCGTCCACGGTGAGCCGCTGGGGGCTCTCGACCGTCCATCCGGCCATGGGTTTCCTCCCCTCGACGACGCGCGGACACGCGCCTGACAAGGAGGACAGTAACGCGATACATCGCGATAGCACAAGACAGGTCGCGAGCTGTCGGCCACCGCGCCGCAAGATCCGCGCCCCAAGATCCGCGCAACTTCCCGGATATTGCTGCGTCAGGCGCGCGGGAGGCAGCAATTTCCCCGATGTTGCGCGGATCTTGGTCGGTAATCCTGCGGGCGGGGCGGAGGGCAGGGCGGGCGGGGGCGGAGGGCAGGGCGGCCTCAGGCCGCCAGGTCCAGGTTGCGGCCGGAGACGGGCGTCGGGACGGCGACCGCCGGGGTCACTGTGGGCACCGGACGCAGCCGGGTCCGCGCCACGCCGCCTGCCGGCAGCAGGTGTACGGCCGACTCGGCCGCCCTCGCCAGCAACCGCCGGTCGGCAGCACGGGCCGGGTGCAGCGCGGCGGCGATCGTCACCGTCACCACGATGTCCCGCGCCGCGACCACCCGGGCCACCGAGCGCAGCAGGGTGTCCGCACCGAGGAAAGCCGTTGCCGTGGTGGTGGAGCCGATGGCCTCGCAGCGGTAGGTGAGACGCAGCGGCACCACCGGGCTGCCCGCGTCGATGGCCGCCTGGAACATCGCCGGCCGGAAACCGCCGCCCGGGCGGCAGTCGGCAGTGCCGTCACCAGCGCACCAGGTCGTACCCTCCGGAAAGACCGCCACCGACCGGCCGGCGCGCAGCGTCTCGGCGACCCGGCCGACGCTCGTCGGCAGTGCCCGCGGCCGGGACCGGTCCACGAAGACCGTGCCCGCCGCCGCGGCCAGCAGACCGACCACCGGCCAGGAGCGGATCTCGCGCTTCGCGACCATCCGGGTGGGCGCGACCGCCAGCACCGCGAGGATGTCCAGCCAGGAGACGTGGTTGGCGACCAGCAGCGCCCGCCGCCGGGGCAGCCGGCCCCGGATCACCAGCCGGACGCCGAACGCCCGCGTGGTCGCCCGGGCCCAGCCGCGCACCGCCGCCTGCCGCTCCCGGGTCGGCAGCACGGGCAGCAGCAGCACCAGGCCGACCCCGGCGACCAGCATTCCGGTCGCGGCGACCAACCGCAGCACCCGGCGGGCCACCGGCACCGTGGGCACCTCGCCGGCCGCCGGCAGGCAGTCGTCGTCACAGCCCGAGGAGGGCCGCCACAGGTCGTGCGCCCCGGTGATCACCGCTGCTCCCCGCCCAGGAAGTGGCGCAGGTAGCGCGGGTTCATCCGATCCAGGGAGAAGAGCACGTAGAAGTCCGCGCACCCGAAGTCGCTGTCGTACGACGGCTCGCCGCAGATCCATGCGCCGAGCCGCAGGTAGCCCCGCAGCAGCGGTGGCACCACGACGCGCCCCGCCGGTCCGGCGGAGGCCACCGGCGCGGCGGCGGCCACCGGCGCGGCGGCGGCCGGGCCGCGAGCCGCGGCCGACTCGGCGAACCAGGGTCGCCGTGGGCGGACCCGCAGCGGCGGCGGCGACAGGTGCCGGGCCTGGGCCTGGCTCCACACCTCGGCGACCGTCCGCCCACCGTCGGCCACCGGCACCGAGGCACAGCCACCGAGCCAGCGGGAGCCACGCAGGTGCAGGTACCGGGTGATGCCGGCCCACATCAGGTTGATCACCGCACCCGAGCGGTGGTCCGGGTGCACGCACGACCGGCCCGCCTCGACGAGGTCGTCGCGGAGCGGGTCGAGCGCGGAGAGGTCGAACTCGTCCTCGGCGTACCGCTGGTCGGTGCGTCCGGGCGGTAGCAGCCGGTAGGTGCCGACCACCTCGCCGGTGCTGTCCTCTCGGACGATCAGGTGGTCGCAGTACGCGTCGAAGGGGTCCACGTCCAACCCGGCCTCGCCGGGAAGGAGGGTGGCGCCGAGCTCGGTGGCGAACACCTCGTGGCGCAGGCGTTGCGCGGCCGCGACCTGGGTGGGGTCGTCGGCGATCAGCAGGGTGTATCCGCTGGTCTTCAGGGATGTGCCAGCGGCATGCAGAACGGCCATGGGATCTGTGTAGGTGCCCGGGTTGCCATCCATGGGGACCACCGGTGTCGATCGGGTGAACGCCGGCAGGCGAGACCGCTGGCGGCACCCCGCGAAGACCATGCGAGGCTGCCCGGGCAGGCCGGCGAAGGCGCCGGTACGCCCACCGGAGGTCGACGATGCGCATCGAGTCCCGCTACAACGGGCCCCCCGGTTCCGGCAACGGCGGCTGGAGCGCGGGAGTGTTCGCCACCGAGGCCGGCGGCAGCGAACCGGTCGAGGTGACGCTGCGCCGGCCACCACCGCTGGAGACCGAGTTGACGCTGGTCGACGGTGCGGTCCGTGACCCGTCCGGCGAACTGGTGGCCGAGGTGCGCCCGGCCGCGGTCGTCGATGCCGTCGTACCCCCGGTGGACCTGGCCACGGCTGCGGCCGCGGCGGCCCACTTCCCCGGCCTGGTCGAGCATCCGTTCCCCGGTTGTTACGTCTGTGGGCCGCAGCGGGCGGACGGGTTGCGGATCTTTCCTGGCCGGCTGCCCGATGGGCGGACCGCGGCGCCGTTCCGGGCACCCGAGCAGGTCAGCGAGGCCACGGTCTGGGCGGCGCTGGACTGCCCCGGCGGTTGGGCGGTGCTCGCGCCCGGTCGCCCGTACCTGTTGGGCCGGATCGCCGCCGTGGTCACGGTGCTGCCCGGGCCGGGCGACGAGTGCGTGGTGACCGGAGAGCTGCTCGGCGTCGACGGACGCAAGGCGCTCGTGCGGACCAGCCTGTACGGCCCGGACGGCGCGCTGCTGGGCGCGGCCCGGGCGACCTGGATCGCGTGCTGACCTCCGCCGTAGTCCCCAGGGATGAGTCGCCTCCTCCCCACGGCGGACCAGAACGTAGCGACCGCGCCTGATTGACCTTGTTGCCACGGGCCGTCACGCTGTGCCACGGCGTACCTCGACGCCACACACGGGAGGAGAACGATGTCTGACGGGCAGAGAAGCCCCACCAGCGACGGTCAGATCGTGGTGTCCGGTCTGACGAAGCAGTACAAGAACGTCCGGGCGGTGAACAACCTGTCCTTCACCGTGGCGCCGGGGCGGGTGACCGGCTTCCTCGGCCCGAACGGCGCAGGCAAGACCACCACGCTGCGCATGCTGCTGAATCTGGTCACGCCGACCGCTGGCACGGCCACCATCAGCGGTCACCGGTACGCCGACCTCGCCGACCCGCTGCGGCAGGTCGGCGCGGTGCTGGAGGCCTCCAGCGCGCACAAGGGCCGTACCGGCATCAACCACCTGCGGGTGATCTGCGCGGCGGCCGGGCTGCCGAAGCAGCGGGCCGACGAGGTGTTGGCCCTGGTCGGGTTGAGCCCGGCGGCGAAGCGCAAGTTCAAGGGTTACTCGCTGGGCATGAAGCAGCGGCTCGGCATCGCCGCGGCGATGCTCGGTGACCCCCGGGTGCTGATCCTGGACGAGCCGGCCAACGGGCTCGACCCGGAGGGCATCCGGTGGATGCGCGGGTTCCTCAAGAACCTGGCCCACGAGGGCCGGACCGTGCTGGTCTCCAGCCACCTGTTGTCGGAGATGCAGTTGCTCGCCGACGACGTGGTGATCATCGCGGCCGGTCAGCTCGTCCGGCAGGGGCCGGTCGACCAGGTCCTCGGGTCGATGGCGCAGGGCGCCGTGGTCCGGGTCCGCACCCCGCAGGCCGAGGCGTTGACCGCCGCGCTGAAGGCGCAGTCGGCGACCGTCGACACCGACGAGCACGGCACGCTGCTGGTCGCCGGGGTGGACGCCCCGACGATCGGTCGGGCCGCCCTGGCCGCCGGTGTGGAACTGCACGAACTGACCACCGAACGGCCCGACCTGGAACGGGTCTTCCTGGAGCTGACGGCCGGAAAGGCGGGCATCCGATGAATCTGGTCCGATCCGAGCTGCTCAAGATCCGTACCACCAACACCTGGTGGGTCTTCGCGCTCATCTCACTGCCGCTCTGGGCGCTCACCCTGCTGATCAACTGGTTGCAGGCCGACACCCTCACCAGTGGGGACCTCGGCGAGGTGCCGGCCGACCAGGTCGACACCCTGGCAGCCGCGTCCAGCCCGGATGCGCTCTCGTCGAACCTGTTCACCACCGGGCAGTTCTTCGGGCTGCTCATCGTGATGCTGCTCGGCATCATCGTGGTGACCAGCGAGTTCTTCCACCAGACGGTCACCACCACCTTCCTCACCCAGCCGCACCGCACCGCGGTGATGAGCGCCAAGCTCGTCGCGGCCGGGGTGCTGGCGCTGCTGTTCTGGCTGGTCACCACCGCGTTCAACCTGATCGCGGGCTCGGCGGTGTTGAACGCGATCGGGCTGGGCTCGCAACTGGGCAACGACGCGGCCTGGCGGGCGATCGGGTTGAACCTGCTCGCGTACCTGCTCTGGGCGGTGTTCGGCGTCGGCATCGGCGTGCTGATCCGCAGCCAGATCGGTGCCACCGTGACCGGCATCCTGCTCTACCTGGGGGGCTCGATCGGCGCCATCGTGGTGATCAGCATCCTGGCCGCGCGCTGGGGCGACTGGATCAACAACCTCCAGCTGCTGGTGCCGTCGCTGGCCTCGTCGCTGATGGTCACCGGGGGGGACATCCCCGGCAACCCGCCGCGCTGGGCGGGCGCCGCCGTGCTGATCGGCTACGCGGTGGTCACCGGCGTGGTCGGCACGCTGCTGATGCGCCGCCGCGACATCTCCTGAGTCGACCGGTCCGGGGTGGCGACGACACGCCGCCGTCACCCCGGAACGCCGGCCAGGCTCACCCGCCAGGGCAGCCCCGGCCGCCGCTGCGCGGAATGCACTGGGTGACCGCCGGAGCGGGCTCGTCGTCGGCGGGCGTGTGGCCGATCAGGACACCGGTGGCCATCCGGCCGACCAGAACGACCATCAGATACACCACCACCATCCCGCCGACCGCCCAGCGAAAGTGCCGGCGCCAGTCCGCCTCGCCCGCCAGCCACAGCCCGACAATCGGCAGCGCGTTGAGCAGGAGAGCGACGATCAGCACGGCGTCGGTGCCGGCGCCGAACGCCTGCGCCGCCTCGTGGGTCGGCGCGTACGGCTTCGAGGTGCGCCGGATCAGGCCCACCAGGAGCAGGAACGGCACCCCGTACAACCAGACGAAGAAGAGCCCTCCGAGGCCGAGCCGCTTCACGAGCGCCCCGCGTACACGGCTGCGCAGATCGTGACGGTGATCAGGGCGGACAGGGTGCCGGCGAGCACCGCCGAGGGCACCAGCCGGACGACCAGCGCGGCCACCAGCGCCGTCACGACGAGCAACCCGGCCAGCACCGGCCCACCCCACACCAGCATGACCAGAGCCAGAGACTCCCCCGGCGACAGGCAACTGAACCAGGCCGAGCAGTCCGTCGGCGGCGGGCTCGGCACACTCGCCAGGCCTACCGCCACTGCCGCACCGACCGTCACGTACCAACCGGACGCCACCGCCACACTCCGGCCGTAGCGCCCCCGTACCCCGTTGTGATCCATGCGAAGGATCCTCACCGGAATCGCGGCACGGAGACATCTGCATCCGTACTCAGTTGCCTGCCGTTACGCTCCCGGCGGCCCACCTAGCAGTTGGCGGCCGACCCCGCAGCGGTTGGTGAACTTCTGGCATCTTCTGTGAAACCGGCCACGGGACCGAGGCGGAAATGCCTGCGGGATCGGTACGGCGTAGCCTGGGAGTCGTCCCCTCCGTGCCCCTGACCGGGCGCGAGGGACACACCGCGTGCCACACAAACCCGCGTGAAAGAGGCGATTACCGGCCGTGTCGACCCAGCAGACTTCGCAGGAGAACCCACTAGCGGGTTTCGGCCCGAATGAGTGGATCGTCGAGGAGATGTACCAGCGTTACCTCGCCGACCCAACGAGCGTCGATTCGGCCTGGCACGACTTCTTCGCCGACTACCGCCCGGCGCCCGGAGCGGCCACCCCGCGCGGCGCCGAGTCGTCGAACAAGCCAGCCGCCGCTCCCGAGCCCGACGGCCAGCCGGAGGCAGCCGCCGAGGTGAGCCAGCCGAGCACCAAGGCGAAGCCGGCGACCGCCACGAAGCCGGCCGCCGCGCAGTCGGCACCGGCCAAGCCCGCCGCCGCTCCGGCCACGCCCAAGGCCGCGCCGGAGAAGGCCGCACCGGCCAAGCCGGCCGCCAAGGCCGCTGCGCCGGCCGCTGACGGTCCGCAGACCACGCCGCTGCGTGGCGTCGCCGCGAAGATCGTCCAGAACATGGACGCCTCGCTGAGCGTGCCCACCGCGACCAGCGTCCGCGCGGTCCCGGCGAAGTTGCTGGTCGACAACCGCATCGTGATCAACAACCACCTCGCCCGGGGGCGCGGTGGCAAGGTCAGCTTCACCCACCTGGTCGGTTACGCGATGGTCCGGGCGCTGGTCCAGCACCCGGAGATGAACAACTCCTTCACCGAGGCCAACGGCAAGCCGGCGGTGGTCCGCCCGGCGCACGTCAACCTCGGCATCGCGATCGACCTGGCCAAGCCGGACGGCAGCCGCAACCTGGTGGTCCCCTCCATCAAGGGCTGCGAGACGATGGACTTCCGACAGTTCTGGCAGGCGTACGAGGACGTGGTCCGACGGGCGCGGCGCAACGAGCTGACCATGGAGGACTACTCCGGCACCACGATCTCGCTGACCAACCCGGGCGGCATCGGCACCGTGCACTCGATGCCACGGCTGATGCAGGGCCAGAGCGCGATCATCGGTGTCGGCGCGATGGAATACCCGGCCCCCTACCAGGGCATGTCCGAGGCCACTTTGGCCGAGCTGGCCGTCAGCAAGATCATCACGTTGACCAGCACGTACGACCACCGGATCATCCAGGGCGCGCAGTCCGGCGAGTTCCTCAAGGTGATGCACGAGCTGATCCTGGGCGAGCACGGCTTCTACGACCAGATCTTCACCGCGCTGCGCATCCCGTACGAGCCGGTGCGCTGGATGCGCGATGTCGCGGTCAACTCCGAGGGTCAGATCAACAAGACCGCCCGGGTGCACGAGCTGATCCACGCGTACCGGGTGCGCGGTCACCTGATGGCCGACACCGACCCGCTGGAATTCAAGATCCGCAAGCACCCCGACCTGGATGTCCTCCAGCACGGGCTCACCCTGTGGGACCTCGACCGCGAGTTCCCGGTCAACGGCTTCGCCGGCCGGCAGCGGATGAAGCTGCGCGAGATCCTCGGCGTGCTGCGCGACTCGTACTGCCGCCGGGTCGGCATCGAGTACATGCACATCCAGGACCCGGAGGAGCGTCGCTGGGTTCAGGAGCGGATCGAGCGCAAGTACGAGAAGCCGGCCGCCGACGAGCAGAAGCACGTGCTCAACCGGCTGAACGCCGCCGAGGCGTTCGAGACCTTCCTGCAGACCAAGTACGTCGGCCAGAAGCGCTTTTCGCTGGAGGGCGGCGAGTCGCTCATCCCGCTGCTCGGTGAGGTGCTGGAGTCCTCGGCCGAGAACGGCCTGGACGAGGTCGTCATCGGCATGGCCCACCGGGGTCGGCTCAACGTGCTGGCGAACATCGTCGGCAAGCCGTACGAGAAGATCTTTTCGGAGTTCGAGGGCCACCTGGACCCGCGCTCGACGCAGGGCTCCGGCGACGTGAAATACCACCTGGGTCAGAACGGCAAGTTCACCACCCCCGACGGCGAGCACTCGGTCAAGGTGTCGGTGGTGGCCAACCCGTCGCACCTGGAGGCCGTGGACCCGGTGCTGGAGGGCATCGTCCGGGCCAAGCAGGACCGGATCGACCTCAAGCTCGAGGGTTACACAGTGCTGCCGCTGGCGGTGCACGGTGACGCCGCGTTCGCGGGGCAGGGCGTGGTCGCCGAGACGCTCAACCTGTCGCAGCTGCGCGGCTACCGCACCGGCGGCACCGTGCACGTGGTGGTCAACAACCAGGTCGGCTTCACCACCGCCCCGGAATACAGCCGGTCCAGCCTCTACAGCACCGACGTGGCCCGGATGATCCAGGCGCCGATCTTCCACGTCAACGGCGACGACCCGGAGGCCGTGGTCCGGGTGGCCCGGCTGGCCTTCGAATACCGGCAGACGTTCAACAAGGACGTCGTGATCGACATGGTCTGCTACCGGCGGCGCGGGCACAACGAGGGCGACGACCCGTCGATGTCCAACCCCCAGATGTACAAGATCATTGACTCGAAGCGCTCGGTCCGCAAGCTCTACACCGAGGAGCTGATCGGTCGCGGCGACATCACCGTGGAGGACGCGGAAGAGCTGCTGCGCGACTACCAGGCACAGCTGGAGAAGGTCTTCAAGGCCACCCGGGACGCCGCGTCGGCACCGCGCCAGCTCAACCGGCCGCGCCGCGAGGAGGAGCCGGAGCCGCAGGTCGACACCGCCACCGACGCGTCCGTGGTCAAGGCGGTCGGCGAGGCGCACATCAACCTGCCGGAGGGCTTCACCCCGCACAAGCGGATCCAGCAGCTGCTGGACCGGCGGGCCAAGATGTCGGTCGAGGGCAACATCGACTGGGGCTTCGGCGAGATCATCGCGCTCGGTGCGCTGTTGCACGACGGGGTCACGGTCCGGCTGGCCGGCCAGGACTCGCGCCGTGGCACGTTCGTCCAGCGGCACGCCTCGGTGGTCGACTCCCGCACCGGCGAGGACTACCTGCCGCTCAAGTCGCTCACCGGCGACGGCGAGCGTTCCCGGTTCTTCGTGCACGACTCGCTGCTCAGTGAGTACGCGGCGATGGGCTTCGAGTACGGCTACTCGGTGGAGAACATCAACGCGCTGGTCGCCTGGGAGGCCCAGTTCGGTGACTTCGTCAACGGCGCCCAGTCGGTGATCGACGAGTTCATCTCGTCCGGTGAGGTGAAGTGGGGCCAGCGCTCCGCCGTCACCCTGCTGCTGCCGCACGGCCACGAGGGCCAGGGCCCGGACCACACCTCCGGCCGGCCGGAGCGGTTCCTGCAGATGTGCGCCGAGGACAACATGCGGGTGTCCATCCCGACGACTCCGGCGAACTACTTCCACCTGCTGCGCCGCCAGGCCCTGTCGCCCAAGCGCAAGCCGCTGGTGGTGTTCACGCCGAAGTCGCTGCTGCGGCACAAGCTCTGCGTCTCGTCGGTGGAGGACTTCACCACCGGCACCTTCCAGCCGGTGCTGCGCGACACGGCCGCCCCGGCACCGGAAGCGGTGAAGCGGGTGCTGCTCTGCTCGGGCAAGGTCTACTACGACCTGTTCCAGGCCCGGCAGGAGCGCGGCGTCACCGACACCGCGATCCTCCGGATCGAGCAGCTCTACCCGCTGCCGGTGGAGGAGATCCGGGCCGCCCTCGCGCAGTTCCCGAACGCGGAGGACTTCGCCTGGGTGCAGGAGGAGCCGGCCAACCAGGGCGCCTGGTCGTTCGTCGCGCTCAACCTGCTGGAGCACCTCACGGACGTCCGGCTGCGGCGGATCTCCCGCCCGGCGGCGGCCGCCCCGGCGGTCGGCTCGGCCAAGACCCACGAGGTCGAGCAGAACGCGCTGATCGAGGCGGCTCTCCCGCGCCCGTGACCTGACCGCACCGCGAGAGCCGGGGCAGGGCCGTTCACCACGGTCCCTGCCCCGGCTCCGTCGGTCCCTTCACCCATCCGACCGCCCGGCCCGCGCCGGGCCGAGCACGAGGACGTACCCATGTACTTCACCGACCGTGGCATCGAGGAGCTGGTCGAGCGCCGGGGCGACGAGCAGGTGACCCTGGAGTGGCTGGGCGAGCGGCTGCGCGACTTCGTCGACCTCAACCCCGACTTCGAGACGCCGATCGAGCGGTTCGCCACCTGGCTGGCCCGGCTCGACGACATCGACGAGGACTGAGCCACCCGCTGCCGGGAAGCGCCGCCCGACCGGGAATCTGACGGGCGACTGGCGGCTGACCGGCGCCTGCCGGTCAGCCGGTCCGGGAGGCGACCGGTTCCAGGCCGGTGCGTCGCAGTTTCTGCCAGCCCAACCGGCCGCCGGTCAACGCGGTGACCACGGCCTGGATCATCACGAGATACATCAACTGCCGGTAGACGAACTGCTGGAGCGGCAACACCCACAGCACGCCCAGCTTCTCCCGGTCCAGCCGGAACGCCACCACTGCGGTGACCAGCTGCACGCCGAGCATGACCAGCCAGGCCAATGCCGTGGCGGTCCGGTCGAGGAAGAAGAGGCCGTACAGGGCCAGCAGGTCGATCACCGGCGCGAGCAGCGGCAACAGCACGCCGAAGAGGCTGAGGAAGAACAGGCAACGCCGGGTGAACCGGCCGGACGCACCCCTGTCGAACACGGAGCGGCGGTGCTTCCACATCGCCTGCATGGTGCCGTAGCTCCACCGGTAGCGCTGTTTCCAGAGCTGGCCGATGCTCGTCGGCGCCTCGGTCCAGGCGCGGGCCGTCTCCTCGTAGACGACCTTCCAGCCGGCCCGGCCGAGCGCCATGGTGACGTCGGTGTCCTCGGCCAGGGTGTCATCGGTCATTCCCCCGGCGTAGCGCAGCGCCTGCCGCCGGAAGCCGCCGATCGCCCCGGGCACCGTCGGCATGCAGCGCAGCGTCTCGTAGAGGCGCCGGTCCAGGTTGAATCCGATGACGTACTCGATGTGCTGCCACTTGGCGATCAGGCTGCGCCGGTTGCCGACCTTCACGTTGCCTGCCACCGCGCCCACCTGCGGGTCGGCGAAGGGCTGCACGAGCCGGCGGACGGCGTCGGGTTCGAAGACGGTGTCCCCGTCGACCATGACGATCAGATCGTGCCGGGCCAGCGCCACGCCGGTGTTCAACGCGCTGGGCTTGCCACCGTTGGGCTTGCGCACCACCCGGACGTTGGGCAGACGGAGGGCGTCGACGATGTCCGCGGTCCCGTCGGTGGAGCCGTCGTCGACGACGACCACCTCGATTCCGCCGGAATAGTCGCCGCCGGCGAGTGAACGGACCGCTGCGGCGATCCCCTCCTTCTCGTTGTACGCCGGGACGATCACCGACACCGGCGCGGTGACCGGCGGCCCCCACGTCCAGTCCCTGGCCCGACGGCGGCGGGCGTGTCGCCCGGCGAGCAGGAACAGCACGGCGGTACGCCCCAGCGTGAGCACCCCGACGAGCACGAAGAGGATCCCGAACACGCTCAGCACGTGGTCGGCGCCCCGTACCGCCCAGACCAGCATCCGGCCGCGCCAGCGGTCCCCCGCGGTGGCTGCCGCACCGGATTCCGCCCGGTGGTCGACACCGGCGGCGGCGAAGGCGAGGTTCAGTCCCTCGGTCGCGGTGACGAAGCGGTATCCCCGTTCCTTCATCATGGGGATGAAGCGGTCGAGGGCGGCGACGGTCTGTGCGCGGTCACCGCCGGCGTCGTGCCAGAGGGTGATCGCGCCCGAGGCACCGTCCGGGGTGGCGTTCTCGATGATCCTGTCGACGCCGGGCAGCGCCCAGTCCTGGCTGTCGGTGTCGTTGAGCACCGTCAGGTAGCCGAGGTCACCGGCGGCGATCAGCACCGGCCAGTCCTGGTCGTCGATCGCGTCGGCATGCGAGGAGTACGGAAACCGGACCAGTGAGGTGCGCACGCCGGTGACGGCGGCGAGGGCGAGCTGGGTCTGGGCGTATTCCAGGTCTCGCCGCCATCCGGACAGCTCGGCGAGGTCGGGGTGGGTGAACGTGTGCACGCCGAGCTCGTGGCTGCCCTCGACCAGGTTGCGGGCCATGTCGGGGTGCCGGGCGACCTGCGAACCCAGCACGAAGAACGTGCCCTTGACCTGGTGGGCGTCCAGGACGCGCAGAACCTCGGGGGTCCAGACCGGGTCGGGGCCGTCGTCGAAGGTGAGCGCGATGGTCCGGTCCGGCAGGCGGTATGAGCGGACCTGCTCGCTGTTGGCACTGATGATCGGGCCCCCGTTCACCACCGAGGTGGGAACCTCGCGTTGCCCCTGGTTGCTGTGCTGGTGGTCCGGGGTGAAGGAGGCGTTGGCGTACGCGTTGACCAGGAGCACGCCGGCCAGGACCGCCAGCAGCATGACGAGCAGCACCCAACGCGGTGGCGGTACGGCCCGGCGGCGGCGGGCCGTGATCGCCGGCTCAGCCATCAGCGGGGAGCCCGTCGGTGGGCGAACCGCCGGGCTCGATGTCGATGATTTCCTCGGGCGGGGGCGGCGGGTCCTCGGTCGAGGGTGAGTCGGCGGGTGTCGGGGCCGCCGAGGTGGTCCGCCCCGGGCTGGGCGAGGTCGGCACGCCGGCGGGGTCACTTCTCGCCGGGCGGGTGGCGCTCGGTGACCGTGTGGGGACAGGCGAACGGGGAGCCGGAGCGACGGTGGGTGCCACAGTGGCCACCGGCGTACGGGGGACGGCTGTCGACGGCTCGGGGATGGCGCTGATCGCCTCGGCCTGCGGCGACTGGGGCCGTTCAGACTGCTCGACCTCGTTCAAGAAGGGGAGAACCGTGTGCGGCTCAACCATGCCGCCGGCGAAGCTGACGGCCACCAGCCCGGTGTAGGTCAGGCCCAGCAGACCGACGACGTACGCGAGCCAGCGCAGGCGGGAGCGGCGTCGGCCGCTGGGGTCGACGAAGACCGGAGGCGGCTGGGGCACGGCGGCGATCAGCGCGGTGGGGCCGTCGGAGCGGTCGACCACCATGGTGGGCTCATCGACCGGTGCCGCCGGGCGGGCCCGGGAACCGCCGGCCATGCCTGCCGGCGTCAGCCTCCCGGTCGGCGTATCGTCGCTGCTCAAGCCCCGGGTGGTCATGGGGTGGGAGTCTAAGCGTGAATTTTTCTCAGCTCTGACGACGGCTCATTGAATGAGACGCCGACCGCACCCTCGGGCCACGACGGGTCGCCGCCACCACCCCGCCCGGCAGCCGGGCGAGTCAGCGTCAGCCGCCGATGAAGGCGTTGATCAGCTTGTGGGGTGTGCCGTCGCCCAGCATGTCCTCAAGGTCGGGGCCCTCGGCGTTCGCCCCGACGCTACGCACGAACATGGCCTGCTCGTATTCGGCGAGCGCCGTCTCCACGTCGTCGGGGTGCGCGGCGATGGCCTCGCCCAGTTCTGCGCCGTCCAACAGGGCCAGGTTGGCACCTTCGCCGTTGGGGGCCGCCAGGTGTGCGGCGTCGCCGAGCAGGGTCACCCCGGGCGTCCGGTCCCACCGGTGCTCGGCGGGCAGGGTGAAGATGTGGCGCAGGACCGGCGGGGTCTCGCCGTCGGTGACCAGAGCGGTGAGCTCAGGCGCCCAGCCGTCGAACTCCTGCACGATCCGAGCGGTGGCGACGTCGGGGTCGGTGAAGTCGACGGCGGCGAACCAGTCCTGCGACCTGGCGAGCATCACCCAGGTGTGCAGGTTCCCGTCGCGCTCCCGATGGGCCAGGATTCCCTTGCCCGGCTCGAGCACCATCATCGCTCCGCCGCCGACGGTTTCCGCGCTGGTCGGGTGCCGGGCGTCCCCGTCGAACAGGTGGGTCTCGATGAACGAGAAGCCGGTGTATTCGGGTGTCGCGTCGGAGAGCAACGGTCGGACCCGGGACCAGGCGCCGTCCGCGCCGACCAGCACGTTCGTGACGACGGCGGTGCCGTCGGCGAAGGACACCTCGTGGCGGCCCTCGCCGAGGGTGCGGACGCCGCTGACCTTGTGGCCCCAGCGGACGGTGCCGGCGGGAAGCGAGTCGAGCAACATCTGCCGCAGTTCACCGCGCTGCACCTCTGGGCTGCCACCCGTGCCGTCGTCGGGCACGTCGAGCAGGAGGGTCCCGCGCCGGTCCAGGATCCGCATCGCCTGACGCCCCTCCAGGATGATTTTGCGGAACTCCCCGGTCAGGCCAGCCATCTCCAGCGCCGGCTGGCCGTTGTAGTCGCGGATGTCCAGCAGGCCGCCCTGGGCACGCGTCGCCGGGGACGCCTCCGCCTCGTAGACCGTGCACGGGACACCGCGTACGTGCAGCACGCGGGCCAGCACCAGGCCACCCAGACCTGCTCCGATGATCGTGAGCGGTGTCGTCATGGTGGTCCTCCGGATCTGATGGACGACCCTGTTGGATCGCCGCTCCAAACGACGTTAACACAGGGTTGGAGCGTCGATCCAACAGGTGCGACACTGGGGGCATGGCAAAGAGAGCGGCGAACGGATCCGCGCAGTCCCCGCGGCGCACGGACAGCCTGTCCAGAGAGCTGATCATCCAGACCGCGATCGAGATCCTGGACAGCGACGGCGAGAGCGCGCTGACGCTGCGTGCGCTCACCGTTCGCCTGAAGACCGGCTACGGCGCGATCTACCACCACGTCGCGGACAAGGGCGACCTGCTCGCGGCGGCCACCGACGACGTCATCACCCGCGTCCTGTCCGGCACGGCCACCGCCGCAGGGCCCCGCGACACCCTGCGCCTCCTCGCCCAGGGCCTGTTCGACGCGATCCACACCCACCCCTGGGTCGGGGCGGAACTCTCCCGGCAACCGTGGCGGCCCGCGCTGCTGGACTTCTACGAGAGCATCGGCAGGCTGCTGGACGCGCTCGCCGTCCCCGAGCGGGCGCGCTTCGACGCGGCCGGAACGCTCCTGAACTACGTCCTCGGCGTCGCCGTACAGAACGCCGCGAACGCCCGACACCTCATTGGCCGCGACGCGGACCGGGAGGCATTCCTCAACACCACCGCCGCGCGGTGGGCGCAACTGGACCCCGCCAGGTACCCGTTCGTGCACGCGACGGTGACGCAGCTACGCGAACATGACGACCGTGAGCAGTTCCTGGCCGGCATCGACATCTTCCTGGCCGGCATCGCAGCCCTGCGGCAGAAATGACCACCTGTCGGATCAGGCGGTGGACGGGGGCCATTGGGCCTGGGTAGCGGATCTCGCGATCTTCTAGGGTGGGTACGTGGCTCGCAGCGTGTATCTGACCAGCGTCGGTTCGGGCGGGGGCAAGTCGACCATCGCCCTCGGGCTGGCGGAGCTGTTGTCCCGCCAGGTCGGGCGGATCGGCGTGTTCCGGCCGCTGGTCTCCGGCACCGGCCCCGACCCGATCCTCGCCCTCTTGCACGACCGCTACCGGGTCGACCTGCCCGAGGCCGACCTGACCGGCATGACATACGCCGAGGCGGCGACGCTCGTCGCCGACGGGCGCCGGGAGGAGCTGATCTCCCGGATCGTCGAGCGGTACAGGGCGGTCGAGCGGCGCTGCCCGGCGGTGGTCGTGGTGGGCAGCGACTTCGACGACCCGGGTGACCCGGCCCATCCCCGGGAGCTGGCCTTCAACGCCCGGCTGGCCACCGAGTTCGGCAGTGTGGTGGTGCCGGTGGTGGACGGTTTCGGGCAGGAGCCGGCGGCCGTCGCGGCGGCCATGCGGGGGGCGTACCACGATCTGGCCGACCTGGGAGCGACAGTGCTCGCGGTGATGGCCAACCGGGTGGCCGGGCCGATGACACTGCCCGGCCTGCCGGTCCCCGCGTACGCCATCCCGGAGGTGCCGACGGTGTCGGCGCCGACGGTGGCCGAGGTGGCGGCGGCGCTCGACGCCACCCTGCTGGCCGGGGACGACGCCGCGCTCGGCCGGGACGTGCTGGACTTCGTGGTTGGCGCGGCCCACGTGCCGACCCTGCTGGACCACCTCACCGAGGGCGCCCTGGTGATCACCCCCGGAGACCGGGCCGACCTGCTCGTCGCCGCGAGCGCCGCGCACGTGGCCGGGCAGGTGTCGGTGGCCGGACTCGTGCTCACGCTCGGCGAGCAGCCCGACCCCCGGGTCATGCGGTTGGTGGAGGGGCTGAACACCGGGCTCGCGGTGCTGTCCGTGCGCAGCGACAGCTACGACACGGTGGCCGCGTCCAGCCGGATCGAGGGCCGGCCCAGCGCAACCAACCCGCGCAAGGTGGAGGCGGCGCTCGGCGCGTTCGAGCGCTGCGTGGACACTGACGACCTGGCCCGCCGGCTGCGGGTCAGCCGGTCGACCCGGGTCACCCCGCTGATGTTCGAGAACGAGCTGATCGACCGGGCCCGCTCGCAACGCCGACACCTGGTGCTGCCGGAGGGCGCCGACGACCGGATCCTGCGCGCGGCGGAGATCCTGCTCCGCCGTGGGGTGGCCGAGCTGACGCTGCTGGGCCGACCGGACGACATCACCCGGCGGACCCGCGAGCTGGGCATCGACCTCGGCGACGCGAACGTGGTCGACCCGGTCACCAGCGACTGGCGGGACGACTTCGCGGCCGAGTACGCGCGGCTGCGCGCCCATCGGGGCATGACCGCCGAACTGGCGCACGACATCGTGGCCCAGCCCAACTACTTCGGGACCCTGATGGTGGCGACCGGACGAGCCGACGGCATGGTCTCCGGTGCCACGCACACCACCGCCGCGACCATCCGACCGGCGTTCGAGATCATCCGTACCGTGCCGGAGGTCTCGGTGGCCTCCAGCGTCTTCTTCATGCTGCTGGCGGACCGGGTGCTGGTCTACGGAGACTGCGCGGTCAACCGCGACCCGGACGCCGCCCAGCTCGCCGACATCGCGATCTCGTCGGCCGACACCGCCGCCCGGTTCGGCATCGAACCCCGGGTGGCCATGCTGTCGTACTCCACCGGCAGCTCGGGTGCCGGTGCGGACGTGGAGAAGGTCGCCGCGGCCACCGCGCTGGTCCGCGAACGGCGGCCCGACCTGCTGGCCGAGGGGCCCATCCAGTACGACGCGGCGATCGACCCGGCGGTGGCGGCGACGAAGCTGCCGGGAAGCCCGGTCGCCGGGCACGCCACGGTCTTCATCTTCCCGGACCTCAACACCGGCAACAACACCTACAAGGCGGTGCAGCGCTCGGCCGGGGCGGTCGCCGTCGGCCCGGTCATGCAGGGCCTGCGGCGACCGGTCAACGACCTGTCGCGGGGCGCCGTGGTGCCGGACATCGTCAACACCGTGGCGATCACCGCCATCCAGGCGGCCACCGAGGAGGCGTCGTGAGTCGCGTGCTGGTGCTCAACTGTGGGTCGTCGTCGGTGAAGTGGCGCCGCTACGACGGTGACCAGGTGCTCGACCACGGCACCGTCGAGCGGGTCGGTGAGCCCGGTGGCGGCCCGCCGGACCATGCCAGCGCCGTCCGGCAGATCCTGGACGGGCTGGACCTGACCGGTCTGACGGCGGTCGGGCACCGGGTGGTGCACGGTGGCCGGAAGTTCAGCGCACCGGTGCTGGTCGACGACGCGGTCCTGGCCGCGATCAAGGACCTGGTGCCGCTCGCCCCGCTGCACAACCCGGCCAATCTGGCCGGCATCGAGGTGGCCCGCGCGGCGCTGCCGGACATCCCGCAGGTCGCCGTCTTCGACACCGCGTTCCACCACACCCTGCCGGAGGCCGCAGCGACGTACGCGATCGACCGCGAGGTCGCCGAGCGGTACGGCATCCGCCGGTACGGCTTCCACGGCACCTCGCACGCGTACGTGTCCCGCCGCACCGCGCAGCTGCTGGGCCGCCCGTACGAGCAGCTCAACACGATCACCCTGCACCTGGGCAACGGAGCGAGCGCCTGCGCGGTGGCGAACGGTCGCAGCGTCGCCACGTCGATGGGCATGTCCCCGTTGCAGGGGCTGGTGATGGGCACCCGCAGCGGTGACCTGGACCCCACGGTGATCTTCCACCTGCGCCGGGAGGCCGGGCTGTCGGTCGACGAGATCGACGACCTGCTCAACCACCGCAGCGGCCTGCTCGGGTTGACCGGCGTCAACGACATGCGCGAGGTGCTCCAGCGCCGGGCGGCCGGTGACCAGGCGGCGGAGTTGGCCTTCGAGGTGTACTGCCGGCGCATCACCGGCTACGTCGGGGCGTACTACGCGCTGCTCGGCCACGTCGACGCGATCACCTTCACCGCCGGGGTCGGCGAACACGCGGCGCCGGTCCGGGCTGCCGCCCTGGCCGGCCTGGACCGGCTGGGCATCGCCGTCGACGATGCCCGCAACGGCGGCGAGGGCGACCGGGTGATCTCACCCGACGGCGCCGAGGTGAGCGTCTGTGTCATCCGCACCGACGAGGAACGGGAGATCGCCCGGCAGACCCGGGACGTGGTCGCGGGCCACTGACGACCCGTCAGCGGCGGCGGGATCGACGGCGGTCGTCCGCCGGCCGCAGGCTGGGCGCGCAGACCCGGTGCGGCACGCTCAGCTCGTCGCGAGCCAGGCGACGAGGGCGACCAGCACGACCACGACGACCGCCGCGCCGATGATCAGCGGCAGGCGGGACGGGGACTCCGCCGGCGCGGCGGCCTCCGGCGTCTGGCTGAACGCGCGGAACGCCTCGGTGTTGCCACTGGGGTCGGTGTAGTTCTCAGGCATGCCGGTGACCCTAGCGAAGCCGGTCCAGACGCACCGCCCCCGCCCACGCCGCCCCGCTCGGGTCGACCCGCCCGGCGGAGCGGACCCGACCGGGTGGCGGGCACAGCCGGGCCGGACGGCGGGGTCGTTGCGCACACTTGGGCACCTACCGTGGAACCATGGGGGCGCGACGGCTGGTCGCCGTACTGGTGACGGCACTGCTGGCTGGTTGCGCGCCGGCCACCGCCACGACCGACGAGGCCACCGGGCCGGTGTCGGCGCGTCGGGCGCCCGAGGGGTCGTACGCCGTCGGCGTGCGTACGCTCACCCTCGATCCGCGCTCGGCGCGCCCCCTGCCGGTGACGATCTGGTTCCCGGCGTCGACGGACGGGGTGGCGTCCGGCCGGTTCCCGGTGGTGGTCTACAGCCACGGGCTGGGCAGCAGACCCGATCTGCACGCCGGCCTGACCACCCGCTGGGCGGCGGCGGGGTTCGTGGTGGCCGCTCCCGCGTACCCGCACACCCGGCAGGGCGCCGCCCACTTCACCCGGGCCGACGTCCGCAACCAGCCGGCCGACGCGTGGCGGCTGATCCGGCACCTCGGGCGGCTCGACCGCAACCGCGAGGATCCGCTCGCCGGGCACCTGGATCTGACCTCGATCGCCGCCGCCGGCCATTCGGCGGGCGGTTTCACCACCTCCGGCATGTTCAGCGAGGGGCACCCGGCCCGGTTGCGCGCCGGGATCGTGATCGCCGGGGGCGGGTTGCCCGGCAGCTTCGCGGGGCCGGCCGCGCCGGTGCTCTTCGTGCACGGCACGGCCGACGCCGTGGTGCCGCTGACGGTCGGGCGGGCGGCGTACGGGCGTACCCCTGGCCCGGCCGCGTTCCTCAGCCTTCTCGGCCAGGACCACGGCGCGTACCTCACGCCGGGCCACCCGGGTTTCGCCCCGGTCCTCGCCACCACCACCGACTTCCTGCGCTGGACGCTCTACGGCGACAGGGCGGCGGGAGCCCGCCTCCCGGCCGACGCCCGCACTCCCCTGACCCGCTACGAGTTCCGCCCCGCCCACTGACGCCCCGCCCACTGACGCCCGGGCAGGTCACGCCTGTCGGTTCTGGTCGAGCACGTCCTCGTACACCCCGACCTTGAAGGTGATCAGGTCCAGGCACTGGGCGAGCCGGCCGAGCTGGTCGGTGACGCGCCCGTGGTGCTCGCGCAGGAGCGCGAGTCGTTCCTCCTCGTTGCCCTCGCCCTCGCGAACGAGGTCGGCGTAGCGGCGGAGCGCGGGCAGCGGCATGCCGGAGGCGCGGAGAATGATGCAGACGCTCAGCCAGTCGACGTCGTCCTGGCTGTAGACCCGACGCCCGGCAGGCCCTCGGCGTACGGGGCTGACGAAGACACCCTGCTGCTCGTAGAAGCGCAGCGCGTGCACGCTCAAGCCGGTGCGTTCGGCGACCTGTCCGATGCTCAGACTCGCGGTGACCTCAGCCATGCCGAGCAGGGTAGCGAGGGTTGACCTAGAGCCGACTCTAGCTCCTACGGTGCCAGGTGATCACCACTGAATCACCTAGGAGCATCGGCATGCGCTATCGCACCCTCGGCGGCACCGGCATCGAGGTGAGCACCCACTGCCTCGGGACCATGATGTTCGGTGCCGTCGGCAATCCTGACCACGACGACTGCGTCCGCATCGTCCACACCGCCCTCGACCAGGGCATCAACGTTGTCGACACCGCCGACATGTACGGCCGCGGCGAGTCCGAACAGATCGTGGGCAAGGCGCTGCGCGGGCGCCGCGACGACGTCGTGCTCGCCACCAAGGTGCACTTCCCGATGGGCGAGGGCCCCAACCAGGGTGGCAACTCGCGGCGCTGGATCCTCAAGGCTGTCGAGGGGAGCCTCCGGCGGTTGGACACCGACTGGATCGACCTCTACCAGGTGCACCGCCCCGACCCCTCGACCGACATCGAGGAGACACTCTCGGTGCTCACCGACCTCGTCCGCGAGGGCAGGATCCGCGCCTTCGGCTGCTCGACCTTCCCCGCGGAGGAGATCGTCGAGGCGCACCAGGTCTCCGAGCGCCGCGGCCTCGGACGCCTGCGCACCGAGCAGCCGCCGTACTCGATCCTGGCCCGCGGCGTCGAGGCCTCGACTCTGCCGGTCTGCCAGCGCTACGGCATGGGGGTGCTGGTCTGGAGCCCGCTCGCCTTCGGGTTTCTCAGCGGGAAGTACCGCAGGGACCAGCCCGTCGACCTGTCGATGGGGCGTGCCGCCCTGCGGCCGGCGCAGTTCGATCCCACGATCGCCGAGAACGCCACCAAGCTCGACGCCGTCGAGCAGCTCGTCGACCTCGCGGCCAGCATCGGCTGCACGCTTCCACAGCTCGCCATCGCCTTCACCGTGGCCCATCCGGCCGTCACCTCGGCGATCATCGGACCGCGCACCATGCCGCAACTGGAGGACCTGCTCAAGGGCGCCGCGCTCACCCTGGACGACGCGACCCTCGACCGGATCGACGAGATAGTGCCGCCCGGCACCAACCTGTACAACCCGAACGCCGCCTTCCGGCCGCGTGCTCTGACCGACACGGCGCTGCGGCGACGCCCCCTCGCCGACCGGGCTGCGGCCTGAGTGAACCTGACACCGGGACGCAGCGGCCGGTGACCGGGTGGACACAGCGCGCCGAAGCCCGCCGGGCGGGTCCGCCGGGCAGGGCACAATTGGATTCATGTCGCGTCGTGTCACTCCCGCACTGATGGCCAGCACCGTGCTGATGGCCGGTCTGGTCGGCTGCTCAGCGGACACCCGCCCGAGCCGGAGCGGGCAGGCACCGCCGGTCGAGCCGAAGGCCGCCGCCACGCCGACACCGCAGGTCCCCGCCGGAAAGGCCCCGCAGCGCGCCTTCGCGGTCGGCGTACGCCAACTGAAGCTGGACCGGGACGGCCGCGCGCTGCCGACGACGCTCTGGTACCCGGCGGCCGGGCAGTCCGGCGGCGCGGCCAAGCGGTCCGCGGCGGCGGCGGAGGGCCGGTTCCCGGTGGTGATGTTCAGTCACGGTCTGGGTGGGCGGCCGGACGACTACGCCACGCTGCTGACCCGCTGGGCGGCGGCGGGGTTCGTGGTGGCCGCGCCGACGTTCCCGCACACCTCCCGGGGCGCGGACAACAACGTCCTCGACGTGCTCAACCAGCCCGCCGACGTGTCGTACGCGTTGGATCAGGTGCTGGCGTTGGACGGCAAGGCCGGCGACGCGTTGCGCGGCCGGTTGGACGGCGAGCGGGTGGCCGCGGCCGGGCACTCGGCGGGTGGGGTGACCACCATCGGGCTGTTCACAGCGAGCAGGGACGAGCGGCTGGACGCGGGTGTGGTGTTCGCTGGCACGGCGCTCGGCGTGGGCACCGCGTTCGCCGGCGCGGCCGCGCCGCAACTGTTCGTGCACGGCGAGTTGGACGAGGTGGTCGAGTACGCGGCGGGCAAGGCCGCGTACGACAAGGTGCCCTGGCCGAAGGCGATGCTGAGCCTGCCCAAGGGCGACCACGGGCGGGCGCTGCTCAGCGACGGCGCCACGCTGCGGGTCGTCTCGGACACGTCGGTCGAGTTCCTTCGCTGGTCGCTCTACGGCGACCCGGCGGCGAAGAAGCGCATCTCCACCGACGCGACCCGCGGCGACATCGCCACCTTCGACGACCACCTCTGACTCACCGGGCCGGCCGCTCCGCCCTCAAGATCACGCAGCAACCAGGAAATAGTGGCCTCCCACGACGCGGAGGCCACTATTTCCGTGATGTTGTGCGATCTTGCAGCCAAGGCCGGGCGCCGCAGCGCAGCGCGGCATCGCATGACGGCAGCGTCAGGCGGCGTGGTCGATGACGATCTTGCCGAAGGCGTCCCCGGAGTGCAGCCGGGCGAAGGCGTCCTCCACACGGCTGAACGGCACCACGCTGTCCACCACCGGGCGCACCTCGTTCTCGGAACAGAACGCCAGCAGCTCGTACAGCTCCCCCGGCGTGCCCATCGACGTGCCCAGGATCTCCAGCTGCATCGCGAAGAGCCGGCGCAGGTTGACCGCCGGCTGGTGCCCGGCGGTAGCGCCGGAGACCACGATCCGGGCCATCGGCGCGGCCGACTTCAGCGAGTGGTCGAAGGTGGCCGCACCCACCGTCTCGATCACCACGTCGACCCGTTCCGGCAGCCGGGCACCGGGTTCCACGGCGGTGGCGCCGAGGGCGGAGATCCGTTCACGCTTGGCGGCGTCGCGGCTGGTCGCGTACACCCGCTTGCCCATGGCGACGGCGAGCGCGACGGCCGCGGTGGCGACGCCACCGCCCGCGCCCTGCACCAGCACGCTGTCGGCGTCCGCGACACGGCCCTTGGTGGTCAGCATCCGCCACGCGGTCAGCCAGGCCGTGGGCAGGCACGCCGCGTCGGTCGCCGACATGCCGTCGGGCAGCGGGATCAGGTTCGACCGGGGTACGGCGACCCGCTCGGCGAGCGTCCCGGCGAAGTGCTCGGAGAGGATGGAGACCCCGCGCGGGTCACCCGGGGTGACCACCACCGGGTACACGACCACCGGGCGCCCCTCCGGGTCCTGCCCGACCGCGTCGCAGCCGAGGATCATCGGCAGCTGGGCCTCGGTGAGACCCACCCCGCGCAATGACCAGAGGTCGTGGTGGTTGAGCGAGGTGGCGCGCAACTGCACGGTCACCCAGTCGTCGGCCGGGTGGGTCGGCTCGGGCTGCTCACCGACAGTGAGCGCGGTGAGCGGGTCGGCGTCGTTGAAGCGGGAGGCGAAAGCAGCACGCATGATCGGCACGGTAACAAGCTGAGCGCCCGTTAAGAAGGTGCCCGGCGCACAGGCACCCGGCCCGTGCGTCCTTAACGGCGGGCGACGCCGTCGCGGCGGGCCGCCTCGGCGACCGCCTCGGCCACGGCCGGCGCGACGCGCGGGTCGAGCGGAGACGGGACGATCGCGTCGACGGTCAACGACTCGGCCACCACGCCGGCGATGGCGTCCGCCGCGGCGACCTTCATCGCCTCGGTGATCCGGGTGGCGCCGGCGTCGAGCGCGCCGCGGAACACCCCGGGGAAGGCCAGCACGTTGTTGATCTGGTTGGGGTAGTCACTGCGCCCGGTGGCGACCACCGCGACGTGCCGGGCGGCCACCTCGGGGTGCACCTCCGGGGTCGGGTTGGCCAGTGCGAACACGATCCCGTCGGGTGCCATGCCAGCCACCGCGCTCTCGGGGATCTGCCCACCGGAGACCCCGATCAGCACGTCCGCGCCGCGCAGCGCCTCGGTGATGTCGCCGTGGCGACCGTCGGCGTTGGTGCTCGCCGCCAACTCGGCCTTGGTGCCGGTCAGCTCGGTGCGATGCCGGCCGATGATCCCCTTGGAGTCGCAGACCACCACCTGGTCGGGGTTCACACCCCCGGCGATCAGCATCTTCGTCACGGCCACCCCGGCCGCGCCCGCACCGCTCACCGCGACCCGCAGGTCACCCAGCTTGCGGTTGAGCAGAGTGGCCGCGTTGCGCAGCGCGGCGAGCACCACGATGGCGGTGCCGTGCTGGTCGTCGTGGAAGACCGGGATGTCCAGCGCCTCGTCGAGCCGGCGCTCCACCTCGAAACAGCGCGGCGCGCTGATGTCCTCCAGGTTGATCCCGCCGAACGACGGGGCGAGCGCCCGCACCACGGCGACGATCTCGTCCACGTCCTGGGTGTCCAGACAGATCGGCACCGCGTCCACCCCGCCGAACTGCTTGAACAGCACCGCCTTGCCCTCCATCACCGGCAGCGCCGCGCGCGGGCCGATGTTGCCGAGCCCGAGCACCGCCGAGCCGTCGGTGACCACCGCGACGGCGTGCGCCGCCCAGGTGTAGTCGTCGGCCAGATCGGGGTCGACGGCGATCGCCTCACACACCCGGGCCACCCCCGGGGTGTACGCCAGGGAGAGGTCTTCCCGGCTGGTGAGCGGCACGGTCGAGGCGACGGCCATCTTGCCGCCCCGGTGCAGCAGGAAGACGGGATCAGCGGGGTCCACGGTGGACGAAGACATGGTGGTGACTCCAGTATCTGTCGAGCAGACGGGGCGGCCGGCCCTGCCGCGAGGTGGGCGGCGAGCGGTGGCACGCTGTGCGGGGGTCACCCGGGCACTTTCCGAGCATAGTGTCGGCAGTGCCCCTCGGATGTGAGCAGGGTCATATCCGCCGGGGAGGGACCCGCCCCGGGCGCGGCCAGTAACGGGCCACCACCCTCCCCCGTACGTCGGCCACCCCGTACGCCCGGGAGTCGTCGGTGATCAGGTCGTTGTCCCCGCGCAGCCACCAGCCGCCGTCCTGTGGCCGGACCGCGCGCTTCACCACCAGCAGCTCGGGACGGGTCCGGAAGACCGCGACCACCACGTCCCCTGGTCGGATCGGGCGGCCACCGGGGCGTACCAGCACCGCGTCGCCGTGCCGCAGCGTCGGCGCCATGGACGGCCCGGTCACCAGAACGGCGGTCAGCGGTCTCCGCAACCGGGCCGCCTCAGCCGGGTGATCGGCGCCCACTGGTTTCACCTCCACCCGTTCGGGGAGCATTCCCAGGAGTAATGTCGCCTTTGATCATCGCAAACTTCCCATGGAGGATCCCGATGCGACTTCCGCGCATCCTTGCGCCCCGCGTCACCGCGAGCGCTCACTGCGACCTGCCGTGCGGTGTCTACGATCCGGCTCAGGCTCGGATCGAGGCCGAATCGGTCAAAATGATCTGCGAGAAGTACCAGGCGAACACCGACCCGGAGTTCCGCACCCGCGCCATCATCATCAAGGAGCAGCGCGCCGAGCTGGTCAAGCACCACCTGTGGGTGCTCTGGACCGACTACTTCAAGGCGCCGCACTTCGAGAAGTACCCGAACCTGCACACCCTGTTCAACGAGGCCACCAAGCTCGCCGGCGCCGGTGGCGTCAAGGGCAGCCTCGACCCGGCCACCGCCGACAAGCTGCTCGGGAAGATCGACGAGATCTCGAAGATCTTCTGGGAGACCAAGAAGGCGTGACCACCCCGGTCATCCCGACGATCCGGCCGGTACGTCCCGAGGACGTACCGGCCGTCGTCGCCATGGTGCACGAGCTGGCGGAGTACGAACGTGCCCCGGAGCAGTGCCACCTGAGCGTCGACCAACTGACCTCGGCCCTGTTCGCGACCGCTCCGGCGCTCTTCGGACACGTCGCGGTGGACGAGCGCGACGAGCCGATCGGCTTCGCGCTGTGGTTCCTCAACTTCTCCACCTGGGCCGGGGTGCACGGCATCTACCTGGAAGATCTCTACGTCCGGCCGCCCGCCCGCGGCACCGGGGCCGGTCGGCTGCTGCTCGCCACCCTGGCCGACATCTGCGTACGACGTGGATACCAGCGACTGGAGTGGTGGATGATCAACTGGAATCCGGCCGCCGGGTTCTACGCCTCGATCGGGGCGGAGCAGATGAGCGAGTGGGTCCCCTACCGGCTCAGCGGCGACGCCCTGAACCAGTTGGCCGGCCAGGCCACCAACGTCGGCACGCGTACCGGCGACTGACCGGGTAGAGTCCCCGACCGGGGGGATGAGGCGTGACTCAACTGACTGGCCAGCCAGCAACCGACGACGACGTGGTGCACCTCACGGTGCCCGCCGACGGCGGTTACCTCGGCGTGCTCCGCACCGCCACCGCCGGTCTGGCGGCCCGGTTGCAGTTCGCGCTCGACGAGATCGAGGATCTACGGATCGCGGTCGACGAGGCGTGCGCCATGCTGCTCGCCATCGCCACCCGCGACGCCGAGCTGGAGTGCCGCTTCGCGGTCACCGAGGACGCGCTGACCGTCGAGGTGACAGTGCCGACCGTGCGGGGCGCCACGCTGCCCGGCGAGTCGTCCTTCGCCTGGAAGGTGCTCACCGCGCTGACCACCTCGGCATCGGCCACGGCCGCCGACGGTCGGGCCACGATCGCGCTGCTCACCCGCCGCTCCGGCAGTTACTGACCGACCCGGCACAGGCCGGCCGAGTCACTTTCCGGCGCACGTCGGCAGGGTCACTCGAAGCCGAGCGCCCGGGTCGTCGGAGGGCTGACCAGCAGCCAGCCCACGCCCAGGCCGAGCACCATCAACGGCACACCCAGCCAGGCCAGCCCGGCCTGGATCATGAACCACCCGATCGGCAGCAGCATGAGCTGGAGCACGATCGCGGGGGCCCGTGCGCCCGCCTGGAGGCGCAGCAGCGCCCGGCCCAACGCCCAGAGCACCACCGCAGCCCCGATCGCGAACACCGTCACCAGCAACGCCGACAGCAGATCGGTGGTGGTGGCCGTGAGGTCGGCCCAGATCAACCACAAGGCGATCAACCCGACGACGGCCGCCTCCGCCCACAGCAGCCGGACCGCCCAGCGGAGCGTGACGGGAAACGGGGCCGAGTCGATGGTCACGCGCGCCACGATACCCGGGCTGTCGGGAGGTACAGTGCCGCCCATGCGGGCCGTCCTGGTGGTCAATCCAAAGGCCACCACCACCAGCGAACGCAGCCGGGACGTGCTTGTCCGGGCGCTGCGCAGCGAAGTAGACCTCAGCGTGCGCTACACCCGCCGACGCGGGCACGCCACGGCGTTGGCCCGGGAGGCCGCTGCGGAGGGGGTCGACCTGGTCGTCACCCTGGGTGGCGACGGCACGGTGAACGAGGTGGTGAACGGCCTGATGACGGCCGACCCGCCGACCGGCGCCGACGACGCCCCGATGGCCCAGCGACTGCCGGCGCTGGCCACCGTTCCCGGCGGCTCCACCAACGTGTTCGCCCGTGCCGTGGGTCTGCCCCGGGAGTGGCCGGAGGCGACCAGCATGATCCTGGAAGGGCTGCGGCTGGGTCGGAGCCGGACGGTCGGGCTGGGCCTGGCGGACGACCGCTACTTCACCTTCTGCGCCGGGTTCGGCCTGGACGCCGCGGTGATCCACCGGGTGGAGAAGGCCCGGCGCAAGGGGCGGGTGTCCACGCCGTCGCTCTACCTGCGCTCGATCATGAACCAGTACTTCTTCGCCTCGGACCGCCGGCATCCCGCGATCACGTTGGAGCGCCCGGGCGAGCAGGCGGAGGCGGAGTTGGCCACCGTCATCATCCAGAACACGGCGCCATGGACGTACCTGGGCGACCGGGAGGTCAACCCGAACCCGTCCGCGTCGTTCGACCTCGGGCTCGATGTGCTGGCACTGCGTCAGCTCCGGGTGGCTAGCACAACACGGACAGTGACGCAGTTCCTGGGTCGGCAGCCGGATCCACGAGGTCGACAGGTGTTACGACTCCATGACACGGCGGAGTTCACCCTGCTCTCCAGTCGTCCGCAGGCGTTCCAGCTGGACGGCGACTATCTCGGCGAGCGGGAGAAAGTCAGATTCACCTCCGTTCCCGCCGCACTGAGAGTAATCTGCTAGGTCTCGGGTACTGCCCTAGGCCGACACGGTGACCGCAGCCACATCGGCCGGTTGCCGCCACACCGAGGGGCAGGTGCCGGAAATGTCAGCAATGTCACGCGGACTGTACTATATTGATCCTCGACTGTGGCACGGCGGGTAACCAGGAAAGCACTGGAACCCGGACAAATGGGTTGTGGGCTTGCTCACCGCCCGGAGTTTTTCCGAGCGTCACCCTTGACATCACGAGCGTTCGTGAAAGTATTCACAAGCGAACTTGAGTTACCGGGACATTGCCTGGATATGCTCGTCAGGTTGAGCTGTTCCAGCAGGTCCCCGGCGATCACCGCCTGCTCACGCACTGCCGAATGGTCGGACGCTAACTGTCACCACCGGCACTGCGGATGCATATAGGAAAAGCACCACTAGCAATTGTTTGCCACCCATCCAGAATGAGGAGTGTTGCCGCCATGGACTGGCGTCACCATGCTGTCTGCCGCGACGAGGACCCGGAGCTGTTCTTCCCGATCGGGACGTCCGGACCGGCTCTCCTGCAGGTCGAGCAGGCCAAGGCCGTCTGCAGGCGCTGCTCCGTGACCGACCAGTGCCTGCAGTGGGCACTCGAGTCTGGTCAGGACGCCGGCGTCTGGGGCGGAATGAGCGAGGAGGAGCGGCGCGCTGTCAAGCGGCGCGGCGGTCTCCGGGTGCTGCGCGCTCACTCCGCCTGATCCCCCAACGACACAGCTGTACGCCCCGGTGGGTTCACCCACCGGGGCGTTCCGCTGTCTGACACAGGATCACCGCGCCGGCACAGGTCACCCGATCGGCGGGACCATCGGCCGGCAGCGCCGGTCGTCGACCCGGCGCAGCACCAGCTCGACCAACTCCGGCGCGTCGGTCAACGGCCCGGCGACCGACACGGCACCGGCCGCCCGGGCCGCCTCGGCCACCGCGTCGTGGAACAGGCCCGGCGCCAGGAAGTACGCGCACACCGCGACCCGACGCGCGCCAGCCGCCCGCAGCCGGGACACCGCCACGCCGGCCGCCGGTGGAGCCGCCGAGGCGTACGCCACCCGGCAGGGCACCCCGAACTCCACAGCGAGCGCGTCCGCGACCTGGCCCACCGAGCGACGCGCCCGCGCGTCCCGGGTGCCCGCAGCGGCCAGCACCAACGCGTCGAAGCGGCCCGGATGCGCCTCACCGAGCCTGCGGCGCAGCCCGCCCAGCAGCCCGGCATCGACAGTGCCGTCCGCCGGACCGAGCACGTCGGTCACCCGTACCGCCAGCGGTGGCCCGGCCTGCGCCGCCGCGGCGATCGCCGCCGGGATGTCCACCCGATGGTGGTACGCGGCGGTCAGCAGCAGCGGCACCAGCACCGCCTGACGATGACCGGCCAGGGCAAGGTCGCGCAGGACGGCGGTCGGCCCCGGCTCGGTGTGGTCCAGCCAGCTCGCCCGGACCGGTGTGCCCGGCCGGGCCGACGACACGGCTCGCGCGAGCGCCCGGGTGGCGTCGGCCGCGCGTGGATCACGACTGCCGTGCGCGACCAGCACCACCGGAGTCACCCCGCCGGCCGCACCAGGGCCGGTCGGGGTCGGCGTTGGCGAGGTCAGACGTGCAGCCCGCACTCGGTCTTCTCGAACATGGCCCACCGGCCGGCCCGCGCGTCCTCGCCGGCCTTCGTGCGGCGGGTGCACGGCCAGCAGCCGATCGACCCGTACCCCTGCTTGAACAGCTCGTTGACCGGCACGTTGAAGCGGGCGATGTAGGCGTCCACGTCCCGCTGCGACCACGCCGCGATCGGGTTGACCTTGACCTTGCCGCGCCGCGCGTCGAAGGTCACCACCGGCGTGTTCGCCCGGGTCGGCGACTCGTCCCGGCGCAGACCCGCGGCCCAGGCGTCGTACCCGGTCAGGGCCCGCTCCAGCGGCTCCACCTTGCGGAGCTGGCAGCAGTCGTCCGGCGACTTGTTGAACAGCCGGGGGCCGTACTGGCCGTCCTGCTGGCCGACGGTGAGTCGGGGCCGGATCGACCGGACGTTCACCGGCAGCGTCCGGGCGACCTCGTCGCGCACCCGGAGCGTCTCGGGAAAGTGCAGGCCGGTGTCGAGGAAGACCACGTCCACGCCCGGGGCCACCCGGGACACCAGGTGGGCCAGCACGGCATCGGCCATCGAGCTGGTGACGCAGAACCGGTCGCCGAAGGTCTGCGCGGCCCAGCCGGCGATCTCCAGCGCCGGGGCACCTTCCAGGTCCCGGGCAGCCTGCTCGGCCAGGACGCGCAGCTCGTCCGGGTCGCGCCGGGCCGGATCGCTCGGCGTCGGGCCACCCGGCCCGACCAGGCGCAGGTTCGCTGCGGAGACGAGGCTCATCGGGTCACCGCCCGGGAGAGCAGCCCGGTGAACTTCACCGAGAACACCCGGGTGCAGGCGCGGCACTCCCAGGCGCCGTGCCCCGCCTCGTTCGGCCGCAGGTCCTCCTCGCCGCAGTACGGGCAGTACAGGGGTGCCGCTCGGTTCTCGCTGCTCACCGCAGTTCCTCCTCGTCGACTCTGATCACCCAGTTGGCGAACGTCTCGCCCTCGCTCCGACCGGCCAGGTAGCGACGGGCCAGCCGTTCCACGTACTCCGGAAGCTCGTCCGCGGTGGTCTTCAGGCCGCGCAGCTTGCGGCCGAAACCGGCGGTCTGACCCTGGGCCATGCCCAGCCCGCCGCCCAGGTGCACCTGGAAGCCCTCCACCTGCCGCCCGTCCGGGCCGACCACCAGTTGACCCTTGAGCCCGATGTCGGCCACCTGGGTCCGTGCGCAGGCGTTCGGGCAGCCGTTGATGTGGATCGAGATGTCCGCGTCGAAGTCGCGCAGCCGCTGCTCCAGCCGGGCCACCAGCTCCTCGCCGCGGGCCTTGGTCTCGACGATGGCGAGCTTGCAGTACTCGATGCCGGTGCACGCCATCGTGCCGCGCCGCCAGGCCGACGGCCGGGCCTCCAGACCGATCCCGCGCAGCGCGTCGACCAGCGACTCCGTCCGCTCCGACGGCACGTCGAGCACCAGCAGCTTCTGGTACGGGGTGAGCCGCACCCGGTCGCTGCCGTGCGCCTCGACGACGTCGGCCAGTTGGGCGAGCTGTGCGCCGGAGACGCGCCCGACCACCGGTGCGGCACCCACGTAGTGCCGCCCGTCGGCCTGCTCGTGCACGCCCACGTGGTCGATCGGCTTCGACGGCAGGGTCGGCGCCGGACCGTCGAGCAACGTGCGACCGAGGTAGTCCTTCTCCAGAACCTCGCGGAAACGCTCCACACCCCAGTCGGCCACCAGGAACTTCAGCCGGGCCCGGTTGCGCAGCCGGCGATAGCCGTAGTCGCGGAAGATCCCGACCACACCGGCCCACACGTCCGGAATCTCGGCCATCGGCACCCAGACGCCGAGCCGCTGGGCGAGCATCGGGTTGGTGGAGAGACCACCGCCGACCCAGACGTCGAAGCCGGGGCCGTGCTCGGGGTGGTCGACACCGAGGAAGGCGATGTCGTTCGACTCGTACGGGGTGTCGACCAGCCAGGAGATCGACGTCTTGAACTTGCGGGGCAGGTTGGAGAACTGCTTGTCGCCGACGTACCGGGCGACGATCTCGTCGACCGCCGGGGTCGGGTCGAGAAGCTCGTCGCGGGCGACCCCGGCGACCGGGCTGCCCAGCACGATGCGCGGGCAGTCGCCGCACGCCTCGGTGGTCTGCAGGCCGACCGACTCCAGCCGACGCCAGATCTCCGGCATGTCCTCGACGCGGATCCAGTGGTACTGGATGTTCTGCCGGTCGGTGATGTCGGCGGTGTCCCGTGCGAACTCCCGGGAGATGTCCGCGATCACCCGCAGCTGGGCCAGGCTGAGCTGGCCGCCGTCGATGCGGACCCGGAGCATGAAGAACTCGTCCTCGAGCTCGTGCGGCTCCAGCACGGCGGTGCGCCCGCCGTCGATGCCCGCCTTGCGCTGGGTGTAGAGGCCCCACCAGCGGAACCGGCCGCGCAGATCCTGCGGGTCGATGGAGGCGAAGCCGCGGTGCGCGTAGATGGTTTCGATCCGGGCCCGGACGTTGAGCGGGTCGTCGTCCTTCTTGATCCGCTCGTTGGGGTTGAGCGGCTCGCGGTGGCCGAGCGCCCATTGACCCTCACCCCGGGGCCGGCGCGGCGCCCGGGCCGGGCGGGTCGTCGGGTCCTCGGATCGGGCCGGGGTGCTGCTGACCGCCATCGCGGCGTCCTCCGTTGTCTGCTGTGCCTCGGGGCACGCGGGGCGCGGCGGCCGACCCGGCGGAAGCGGGCGGGACAACGGTGTCTGAGACAGCCGGCGCGGAGCGCGCCCGAGACGGATTGGTCGGGCGTCGTCAGTAGGCCGGACAGATCGCGCTGCGCACGCGGCCGTAATCGACGTGGCGACGAGCCACGAAGCGGCGGACGACTGCGGCGGTCATGGGGCTCATGCTGCCACACCCCATGGGGGCCGGCCAATGTCCGCGTGCTGGATCCCACATCACGGGCTGAGGGCTGTCCGACCAGACGACGTCATCCCCGCCTGCGGCCGGCTGACACCCACGAACGGCATGCCCGTGGCAGGCTCGGACCGTGGGCGGATTGTCCGAGTCGATCGGAGCGGCGTGGGAGCACCTGCGCCGCCTGCCGGTCTGGCTCGCCCCGGCGCTGCTGACCCTGGCGGTGACGCTGACCGGGCTGGGCTCCGCCCAGCTCTGGCGCGACGAGCTGGCGACCTGGAGCGCGGCCACCCGGTCGCCCGCCGACCTGGCCCGGCTGGCCGGCACCATCGACGCCGCCACCGGGCCGTACTACCTGCTGATGCACGGTTGGACCGAGGTCTTCGGCGACTCCACGATCGCCCTGCGCGCGCCGGCCGTGCTGGCGATGACCGTGGCCGCCGGGTTGCTCGCCGTGCTCGGCGCGCGGCTCGTCGACCGGCGTGCCGGTCTCTTCGCCGGGCTGCTGTTCGCGGTGCTCCCCGGAACCTCCCGCTACGGTCAGGAGGCCCGCCCGTACGCGCTGGCCACCATGCTCGCGGTGCTCGCCACCCTGCTGCTGGTGACCGCTCTGCGCCGGCCGAGCTGGGCCCGGTGGGCCGGCTATGCCGCCGCCGCGGCCGCTCTCGGGCTCATCCACCTGATCGCGCTCACGCTGCTCGCCGCGCACGCGCTGGTCGTCCTGCTCGCCTGGTGGCGCGGCCCCGCCGAGGCCGGCGTCGCCACCCAAAACCGCCCCACCGCCCAGCCGGACCGGCGGGTGTGGCGGTGGGTGGTCGCCGTGGTTCCGGTCGCGCTGCTGGCCGGTCCGTTGCTGCTCAAGGCCCGGACCCAGCAGTCGCGGCAGTTGAACTGGGTCAACCTGGCGCGATTGGACGACCTCACCGCCCTGCCCGGCGGGGTGGCCCAGAGCAGCGTGGTGGGCGGCCTGCTGGTCGGGGTCGCCGCGCTGGGCGCTGCCCGGCTCGGGCGGCGCGCCCTGCTGCCGGTGAGCGCGGTGCTGCTGCCGGTGCTGCTGCTCTTCGCCGCAGGCACTGTCGTACCCCTGTGGGTGCCCCGGTACCTGGTCTTCGTGGTGCCCTTCGCGTGCCTGCTGGCGGGCGCGGCGCTGGCCGCGGTGGCCGCGCCGGCCGCGCTCGTCGTGGTGGTCCTGGCCGGGCTGCTCGGCCTGCCCGACCAGGCCGCGCTGCGGCGGACCCACGAGTGGCCACGCAGCGCACCGGTGGACTACGCGGGCGCGGCGCGGGTGATCGGCGACGGTCAACGGCCGGGCGACGCGGTGGTCTACTCGCCCCGGCACAGCTGGCTCTTCCTCGACCTCGGCATCGAGTACCACCTCGGCGACCCGCCACGCGACGTGCTGGTCACCGAGGACGAGGTCCGCCGGGGCGACCTGTGGGCCGCCGAGTGCCCGCGACCGGCGCAGTGTCTGGCCGGCACGCCCCGGGTGTGGTTGGTTCTCGCCGGCCGGCACGCCGAGCCGCTGGCAGCCGTGCCGGGCGCCAAGGGCGACGCCCTCCGCGCGCAGTTCACCGTCACCCAGGTCTGGCCGCGCCCCGGCCTGACCGTCGCCCTGCTGACCCGCCCCGGCAACTGACCCGGCTGCTGCGTCCGCCGATCGCCGGCCAGCCGCGCGCGAGCACCGACGCCACATGTGCGCGGCGGGGGCGGGCGGCGGGGCAGCTGGCAGGCGGCACGTGGGCAGCGGCAGCTGGCAGGGGCGCGGCGGGCAGCTGGCAGGCGGGCGGCGGCCCACCGGCGGCCCGGCGGCCATCCGCCCTTTAGCCGATATACCTCTGAGTCATAAATATGACTCAGAGGTATATCGCTCAAAACGATAAGACCGTCCAGCCCCTCGTCGTCGAAGCCCGTCAACCGCATGACCGGGACGGACCCGGCGCGGCCCGGACGGCCACGCGCGGACCCGAGCGCGGGCACGCGGACCCAGGGCGGGCACGCGCGGACTCGGCTGATCGCGGCCGGACGGAGGGCGGCTGGCGTCGCCTCTCAGGCTTGCGAACGACCGTCCGGGGCGTTGCGGGCCAGCGGGACGACCAGCACGGCCTCGGTGCCGCCGTTGGCCCCGGCGCGTAGCTCGATGGTGCCGCGCAGCTCACCTGTGACCAGGGCCCGGACGATCTGGAGGCCGAGTCGGCTGGCGCGTTCGGCGTCGAAGTCCGGTGGCAGGCCGCGCCCGTTGTCGGTGACCGATACGTGCAGCATCTTGCGGAACCGGTGGGCCGAGACCACCACCTCGGGTCGCTCGGCCGGGTCGACCTCGGGCACGGCGGCCGGCACCATCCCGGAGGCGGCGGGCACCGAGGGCTCGTCGTCCTCGTCGCTCGGCGGGAAGCCGTGCTCGACGGCGTTGAGCAGCAACTCGTTGAGGACCATCACCAGTGAGGTGGCGATCTCCGCCGGCAGCACGCCGAAGCTGCCTCTCCGTCGCATGCCGACGCTCACCTCGGTCGCCGCGACCTCCGTCGCCGCGCTGGCCACCCGGTCGACGATGCCGTCGAACTCGACCGCCTCGTCGCTGGACATGGAGAGCGTCTCGTGCACCAGGGCGATGGACGCGACCCGGCGGACCGACTCCTCCAGCGCGACCCGTGCCTCCGGCATGGACACCCGGCGGGCCTGCAGCCGCAGGAGCGCGGCGACGGTCTGGAGGTTGTTCTTCACCCGGTGGTGGATCTCCCGGATGGTGGCGTCCTTGGTGATCAGGGCTCGGTCCCGGCGACGGACCTCGGTGATGTCCCGGACCAGCACCAGCGCGCCGATCGGCACCCCGGCGGGCATCAGCGGCAGCGCTCGGGTGAGCATCGTGGCACCGCGGGCGTCGATCTCCCGTCGGGGTGGCGCCTCACCGCGCAGCGCGGCCAGGATGCCGTTCGAGGCCTCGGTGCCGTCCAGCGGGTCACCGGCCAGCCTGCGGTGCAGCGCGGCCAGGTCTTCGCCCACCAGGTGGGAGGCGTAGCCCAGCCGGCGGTACGCGGACTGCGCGTTGGGGCTGGCGTAGGTGACCTTGCCGCCGGCGTCGAGCCGGACCAGGCCGTCGCCGACCCGGGGCGCGGAGGTGGTCTCGCCCGGATGCCGGGGCGGCGGGAAGGTGCCGTCCGCGATCATCTGCGCCAGGTCGTCGGCGGTGGTCAGGTAGTTGAGTTCCAACTGGCTGGGGGTGCGCGCGGTGGAGAGGTTGGTGTCCCGCCCCACCACGGCGATCACCTCACCGGCCTCCCCCTCGGCGGTCCGCAGCCGGACCGGGATCGCCTCGTGCCGGGCCGGCACGTCGCCGTACCAGACCGGGTCGCCCTCCCGCCAGATCCGGCCCTGGGAGTACGCGACGCCCAGGTGGGCCACCTCCGGCCCGCCGACGATGCGCCCCACCTGGTCGTCCTGGTAGGCGGTGGGTGCGGTGGTCGGCCGGACCTGGGCGACGCAGAGGAACGTGCCGTCGGCGTCGACCGGCACCCAGAGCAGCAGGTCGGCGAAGGACAGATCGGAGAGCAGCTGCCAGTCGCCGGCGATCCGGTGCAGGTGGTCGATGTCGGCCGGACGGAGATGGGTGTGCTCCTCGGCGAGGTCGCGCAGCGTGGACACGGTGACCAGGGTGCCACGCCGCGCCTCACATCGTCGCGGTGACCTTCTTCAACCCGCGCGGCGCGTCCGGGTCCTCACCTCGGGTCAGCGCCAGGGCCAGCGCCAACCGCTGCAACGGCAGGATGTCCAGCAGTGGGGCGTACCGCTCGTCGACCTCGGGAACGGCCAGCCGGGTGGCGCCCGGCACCTCGGCGGAGCCGACCACCACGACGTCGGCGCGGCGTTCGCCGAGGCGGGGCAGCACCTCGCCCATCGACCGTCCACCCGGACCGGACCCGACGACCGCGAGCACCGGGACCTCCGGGTCGGTCATCGCGAGCGGGCCGTGCAGCAGGTCGGCGCCGGAGAAGGCGAGTGCCGGCAGGTACGACGTCTCCATCAGCTTCAGCGCGGCCTCCCGGGCGGTCGGGTAGGCGTACCCCCGCCCGGTGGTGACCAGTTGCCGGGCGAAACGGTAGCGGGGCGCGAGCCGGGCCGGGGTGTCGTCGGCCAGGGTGCGGGCGGCCAGCTCGGGCAGCGCGTCGAGCGCCTCCCGCTCGGCCGCCGGGAGCACGCCGTCACCGGCCCGGATCCCCTCCACCAGCATCAGCAGAGCGAGCAGCTCGGCGGTGTACGTCTTGGTGGCGGCGACCGCCCGCTCGTGCCCGGCGGCGATGTCGACGCTCAGCTCGGCCACCTCGGCCAGCGGCGAGTCGGGGGCGTTGGTCACCGCGAGGGTCAGTGCCCCGGAGGCGCGGGCGGCGCGCAGCACCTCGGCGAGGTCGGGCGAACCGCCGCTCTGGCTGACCCCGACGACCAGCGCGTCGGACAGGTCGGGGCGGGCCCCGAACAGGGTGACCGCGCTGGGCGAGGCGAGCCCGGCGGGCAGGCCGAGACGGATCTCGGTGAGGTACGCCCCGTAGAGGGCCGCGTGGTCCGAGGTGCCCCGGGCGGTGAAGACGACGTGCCGCGGGCGGCGTTCGGCGATGATCGCCGCCACCCGGGCGATCTCGGCGGCGTTGGCGGTCGAGAGCAGGCGGGCGTAGCCAGCCGGCTGCTCGTCGATGTCGGCGGCCATGCCGGCCCCTGCACGTGTCACGAAAACCCCTCCCCTGCGCGGTTGCCGCGCGATTCTTGCTCAGTCTTGCACTTTTAACCGTATCTCAGCAATCGAACGAGCAGTACTGCGCAGGTGATCACCAGTTGATCTCAATATCAACTACGCTGGGAGCGCTGCATCCGCCTGGCCGAGCGACGAGAGGACGACGTGCCCGAGGGAACGGACGATCCCGCACTCTCCGCGACGGAGGAGCTGGCGCTCGCCCGGCTGGCACTCGACGAGGGCGACCTGCACCACGCGGCGGGGCACCTCGCCGGCGCGCTGGCGCGAGCACCCACCCTGCCGGAGGTGCACGAGACGCTGGCCCGACTCGCCGCGGCGAGCGGCGGCGGTCTCGACCTCTTCCCGATCAACCACCACACCTTCGTGGGGGCGGTCGTCGCCCGCGCCCACCTGCTCGCCACCGCCGGCCGCCCCGCCGAAGGGCTGGAGCTGCTGGCCGCGGCGACCGCGTACTCGCCCGGCACCCAGTGGGCCCGCGTCCCCTGGGTCACCGCGCCCGAGCTGGTCGAACGGCTGACCCCGGACCACATCGCCCGCGTCCTCATGCAGGTCTGCGCGGCGCTGTCCGACCCGGTGCCCCGGGTCGGCCGGGGCGCCCTGACGCCGTACCTCACGCTGGCCCGCAACGCGGTCACCGTGCACCCCGAGCACGGTCTGCTGCTGGGCGCGGCGTCCGCGCTGGCCCGGCGTCTCGGGGAAGTCACCCTCGCCGTCCGCTGGGCCACCCGTGGCGTACGCGCACAACCCTCGAAGATGGGCGAGGTCTGGCTCGGGTACGCGTACCGCAGCGCGGGCCGGACCCGCGAAGGCCTCGCGGCCCTCGGCCGGGCCGTCGAGCTGGACCCCGACGACCTGGCGATCTACGCGGACATCGCCGGCACCCTGGCCGACATCGGCCGCCTCGACGAGGCACTGGAGTGGACCGAGCGGGCGCTCGCGCGCGACCCGTCGTTCGACTGCGCCGTGCACACCGCACACCGCCTGCGGCACCTGCGCGACGGCGACCTGGCCCACCTGGTCGCGCTCGCCGACTTCGTCCGCGACCACCCCGACGACAGCCACGAGCACGGCGACCTGGCCCAGTGCTGCCGCGCGCGGCCCTGGCTCGGCCAACTGACCCCGGCCGGTGGTCCGCTGGTCGACGCGATGCGCCAGGCGGTGGCCGACGACGACAACGGTCTCGGCAGCGCCGTACGCCTGCCCGCCGCCGCCCCGCCGAGCGCCGTCCGGACGGCGACGTCCACCGCGCCCGGGCTGCGGATCGAGGTCGTCGGGGGCGCGCCGGAGCCCGACCCGCGCGAGCCCCGGCGGGCGTCCGCCCAACGGTTGTGGCGCTACGCGGACGACGTGCCCACGCCCGCGCTGCCGGCACCCTCGGCGACGGCGGTCGAACGGATCGGGCAGGTCGCACACCCGGCGTGGCCGCACCCACCGGCGGCGTACGACGCGGCGGTCGGCCTGGCCGGCCTCGGCGTGACGGACCTTCTCGGCCTGCTGGTGCACCCGCCGGCCGCACCGGCCAACGCGGTGGGTCGACTGCTGGCCGCCCACGACCCGTCGGTCTGGGTCCGTGGTGTGCAGGTGTGGGCCTGCCTGGGGCTGCTGCACCATCGCACCGACGAGCCGTGGGAGGGCTCGACCCGCCGCCGCGTGCTGCTCGACCTGATCTGGGGTGTCGAGGACTGGGTCACCGAGGCGGCACTGTTTGCCCTGGTCACCGCGGCCTGGGTGGATCCCTCGGTGCGGTCGGACGTGGCGCGGGTGGTGGCGGAGCGGCTCGCCGACGCGGCCGCCGTGGCACGGACCCGACCGGTCCCGATCGCCGCTTCACTGGCCCACCTGGCACTGGCCGCCCCGGATCTGGACCCCGCCACCGCGGCACTGGCCGGCGAACTGCTCGGCCCGCTCTCCCCCCAGGTCCCCCGCCCCCGCAACCCGCTACGCCGCCTCTGGCAACGACTGCGCGGCGCACGCACCCGCTAGCCGCACGGTCGCGGGAAAAGGCGCGCGCCGCGCCGGCCCGGACGGGACGACGCGGCGCGCGGTGAGGATGTCGGGTCAGGCGACCGGGGCCGCCTTGCCGAGAGCGACCTCGGCCTCCTCCTCCGGAGTGGCCTGCGGCGGCGCCTCGTTGGCGGTCCGCAGCGGGATCTCCTTGATGAACCAGGCGAGCACCGGGATCACGATGGTGAACAACACCGCCCAGAGAAAGACGTGCGAGATCGCGTCGGAGAGGCCGCCGAGCACCATGTCGCGGGCCTGGGCGGGCAGGTCCTTGAGCTTCTCCAGGTCCATGCCCGCGCCGCCGGACTCGCCGCCGAAGGCCCGGCCGCCCTCGGAGCTGGCCAGCCGGTTGGCGAAGATCGCGCCGAACAGCGAGATGCCGAACGAGCCGCCGATCGACCGGAAGAAGGTCGCCGCGCCACTGGCCGCGCCAAGGTCCTTCTGCTCCACGCTGTTCTGCGCGATCAGCATGGACGTCTGCATGAGGAAGCCCATGCCGACACCGAGCACGACCATGTACAGCGAGGACATCAGCTTGCTGGTGTCGGTGTCGAGCATGGACAGCAGCGCCATGCCCGCGGTCATCACGACACCACCGATGATCGGGTACGCCCGGTACCTGCCGTTGCGGGTGATCGCCCGCCCGATGACCAGCGAGACCACCAGCATGCCGAACATCAGGGGCAGCAGCAGCAGACCGCTGTTGGTCGCCGACGCCCCCTGCACGGTCTGCTGGTAGAGCGGCAGGAAGTTCATCGCCCCGAACATCGCGAAGCCGAGCAGGAAACCGATCACCGAGATCAACGCGAAGTTGCGGTTGGCGAAGAGCGCCAACGGCAGGATCGGCTCCTGGACGCGGCGTTCCACCAGGCCGAACGCCACCAACGCGAGCACGGCCAGGACGGCCAGGCCGAAGATCTGCGGCGACGTCCAGTCGTACTCGTTGCCGCCCCAGGTGGTGATGAGCACGATCGCGGTGATGCCGACCGAGAGCAGACCCGCGCCGAGCCAGTCGATCCGGTGCTCGGTGCGGTACTTCGGCAGGTGCATGGTGGTCATCAGCACGAGCAGCGCGATCCCGCCCAGCGGCAGGTTCACGTAGAACGCCCAGCGCCAGGACAGGTGATCGGTGATGAAGCCGCCGGCCAGCGGACCGGCGACCATGGCGATGGCCATGATGCCGGCGATCATGCCCTGGTAGCGGCCACGCTCGCGCGGCGGGACCAGGTCACCGATGATCGCCATGACGCCGACCATGAGGCCACCGGCACCGAGGCCCTGCACGGCCCGGAAGGCGATCAGCTGGACCATGCCGTCCTGCGGGCCGCCGAGCATGCCGGAGCCGGCCATGCCGCAGAGTGCGGAGCCGACGAGGAAGACGACCACCGAGGTCAGGAAGACCGACTTGCGGCCGTAGAGGTCACCGAGCTTGCCCCAGATCGGGGTGGAGACGGTGGTGCCCAGGACGTACGCGGTAACCACCCAGGTGAAGTGGTTGAGCCCGCCGAATTCGCCGACGATCCGCGGTAACGCGGTGCTGACGATCATGTTGTCGAGCATCGCGAGCATCATCGCGATCATCAGCCCGAACAGCACGACCCTGATGTTGTTGGGTCGCACGCCGGCCTGGGTTGCCTGAGTCATGGGTAAGCTCCCCCCGAAGATTGCCACACTTACTTGCCGCCCGGCTAGTCACCTTACTAGCCGCACGGTAAGTTGGGTACAAGCAACGGTCAAGCCAATTGGGGGGCATGCGTGAGGGAGAGCACAGGCGGGACGCGGGATCGGATCAAGGCCGTCGCGCTCGAGCTCTTCACCGAGCAGGGGTACGAGAAGACCTCGCTCCGGGAGATCGCCGAGCGTCTCAACGTCACCAAGGCTGCGCTCTACTACCACTTCAAGAGCAAGGACGACATCGTCGCCAGCTTCGTCGAGGACCGGCTGGAGCAGATGGACGCCCTCAACGCCTGGGCCGCGACGCAGCCGGCCACCCTGGCCACCCGGCGCGAGCTGATCACCCGCTACGCCGACACGATGTTCGGCGGCGACCAGCCGTCCGTGATGCGCTTCTTCGAGCAGAACCAGACAGTGCTCAAGAGCCTCGCCTCCGGCCAGCAGATGCGCGGCCGGATGATGCAGCTCGCCAGCGCCCTCTGCCGGGGCGACGACTCCCCCGCCGCCCAACTGCGCGCCGCACTGTCACTGTTCGCCGTGCACACGAGTTGGTTCGCCGTCCGGGCACCGGGCATCACCAACGAGGAGCGTCGCCGGCTCGCGCTGGAGGTGGCCGACGAGCTGCTCGGCGCTATCGGCGCGGGTGCCTCAGCGGAGCCCGACGAGAGTGCGGCGGCCGCCACCTCGGGGAGCCCGCGCGGCTGATCGATCGGCGGCTCAGCCGCGGGTGAGGGCCAGTCGCAGGCCGAGCAGGTCCACACCCGCCGCCGGCGCCCAGTCCTTCTCCGGTGCGCGGACGAAGCCGAGCCGCGAGTAGAGCCGGTGCGCCGAATCGGCCATCCCGGCCCGGACGCAGATCACCAGCGCCGTGCAGCCCAGCTCGACAGCACGCGCGACGCACGCCTGCGCCAACGCCGCACCGACGCCCCGACCCTGGGCGCCCGGGTCGACCGCCAGCATCCGGAACTCCGCCTCGCCCGGCCCGGACAGCTCGGCGAACGGCGTGCCCGGCAGAACGAAGGTCACCGAGCCGAGCACCGCGTCGGTCACCTCGTCGACCGCGACCAGCACCTCACCGCTGGCGGCCCGGCTCGACACGTCGGCCAGCACCTCGCCGTACCCGTGTTCGCCCTTGAGCTGACCGTCCGCCTCGTACGCGGCCACCGTCAGCCGGGCCACCGCCGGGAAGTCGGCCGGCTGGGCAGGACGAACCCGCAAGCCGGTCAAGCGATCACCGCGATGAGGTCACCGTCCTGCACGACGTCACCCTCGTGCACGGCGAGCTGCTGGATCACACCATCGGACTCGGCGATGACCGGGATCTCCATCTTCATCGACTCGAGGATCACCAGGGTGTCGCCCTCGGCCACCGTGTCACCTGCCGTGGCGACGACCTTCCAGACGTTCGCCACCATCTCGGCGCGGATCTCCTCGGCCATGTCCGGGCCCTCCCTCATCGCGATGTGTCTGCCGTCGTATCCAATCATGCGTCGCCCGGTGGCGGTCGCGCAGCGGCACGGCCGGGATGGCACGCCCGCCCTGGGGAAGGCGGCGGGTGTCGACCGCACTACCATCAGCGGGTCGGACCCGACGCCGGACCGCCGGTGGGTGCACTGGCGCCGAGGTCGTGCGCAGGACGGATCCGACCCATCACGAGGAGGTCAGCATGGCGAAGAAGTCCCGGAAGAAGAAGGCTCGTAAGAAGAGCGCCGCCAACCACGGCAAGCGTCCCAACTCCTGAACGCGTCGACGGGCCCACGGCCCGTCACCGCTCAGCCCGACCCGGCGGACGCCGGGTACACCGGTGGCCCGGGTCGACATCGACCCGGGCCACCGGTCTTGAAGCTGTGCCACGCCGACGCTCAGTCAGCCAACTCTCGGGATTCCGTGGTCTCGAAGACCACCAGCTCGGTGAGCTTGACCCGCAGCCGCTCGCGCAGCTCGTCCGGCGCGGTCTCGTTGCCGCAGCAACGAGCAACCAACGCCCGCACCTCCTGCTCCAGCCCGTACTCGCGCAGGCAGGGCCCACACTCGTCCAGGTGGTGCCGGATCAGCGAGCGCCGCTCGTCGGCGCACTCCAGATCCAGGTAGAGGTAGACCTCCGCGAGCACCTCGCGGCAATCCGTCTCGTGCGGCTCCCCACAGCTCACGTCACACCTCCCGGCCGGCAGCGGCGTTCGAGCCCTTCGCCGAGCGGGCCGCACTGAAGCCCCGCTCCCCGGCGTAGCGCTCGAGCAGCTTGCGCAGATTACGACGGCCCCGGTGCAGACGCGACATCACGGTGCCGATCGGCGTGCCCATGATGTCCGCGACCTCCTTGTACGAGAAGCCCTCGACATCGGTCAGGTAGACGGCCAAACGGAACTCCTCCGGCAACTGCTGGAGGGCCTCCTTGACGTCGCTGTCCGGCAACCGGTCCAGTGCCTCCGTCTCGGCGGAGCGCAGCCCACTGGAGGTGTGTGACTCGGCCTCGGCGAGCTGCCAGTCGGTGATCTCCTCGGTGGGCGCCTGGATCGGCTGGCGCTGCCGCTTGCGGTAGGAGTTGATGTAGGTGTTGGTCAGGATCCGGTAGAGCCAGGCCTTCAGGTTCGTGCCCTGCTCGAACTGGTGGAAGGCGGCGTACGCCTTCAGGTAGGTCTCCTGAACCAGGTCCTCGGCATCCGCCGGGTTGCGCGTCATCCGCAGCCCAGCAGCGTAGAGCTGATCGACGAATGGCATCGCGTCCCGCTCGAATCGGGCCCTGCGCTCGTCCGTCTTCTCGGTGGTCAACCGCACATCCCCTCGCGTCGGATGCTTTCCCGCCGAGGATACGCGCACGGACCTGCCCGCAGATTCACTTCCGGCTGGTGTGCCCGTGCTCACCACACCCGCCCCGCCCGGCCCCGCCGTCGCCGGCCACTCCGGGCTATCCAGCAGCCGCTTCAGCTGCCGGGCGTCCCGTTCGTCCCGTTCCAGGCTCCGTGTCTCGGTCGGCACCGGTCACCCCCCTCGCAGAAAAGTCGTCCAGGGTTGGTAACGCGAGATGACCACTGGGGCATTCCGCCCGGCCCTCCCCGTTCCTGGTCCCGGCCCCGACGGCGGCCGGCGCTGGGACCAGGAAGGGCCTGGGAGGACTGGTGCCGTCGGTCCGGATCGGGCCGGTGCCACCATCGGATGCAACGACCCTCGCCCGGCACCGGAAACGGTCGGCCGGGCGAGCCGGGTCAGTCGGCGGTCCAGCCCCGGGCCCGCAGCCAGTCCCGGACCACGGCCGCGGTGCCAACCGGGTCCCGCCGGAGGGCGTGCGTCTCCCCGGGACGGCTCACCACCTGCACGGCCGGCGACGGCTCCGGCGTCCCGAACGGGTCCCGGTCGCCGTTGACGACCAGCGTCGGCAGGCCGGTGTCCAGTTCGCCGGCCCGCGAGCGCTCCGGCCGCCCGGGCGGGTGCAGCGGAAAGGCCAACGCGACCACACCGACCGCCCCCACCGCGCCCGCCGTCCGACAGGCGACCCGCGCGCCGCTGGAACGACCGCCGACCAGCACCGTCGGCACGTCGGAGTGCCTGTCACGCAGCACGGCGAGCACCGCCGTCCACGCCTCGTCGAGATGACCCGCCGGTGCCGGGGCACGTCGACCCGCGACCCGGTACGGCTGGGTCACCCGGACCACCGCCAGGCCGGCCGCGACCGACGCGTCGCGTACCGCTAGCAGGTCGGGCGCGTCGATGCTGCCGCCCGCTCCGTGCCCGAGCACGAGCAGAGCGGTGGCAGGGCGGTCCGGCAGGTCTGTGGTGATCCCCGCCGGACCGCGCGGAGTGTCGATCTCGTCGCTGGCTGGCACCGACCCATTCTGCGCCGCCTGGCAGACGACGCGTGACGGACCGGGCCGTTGGTCAGCTCAGCGGCACCAGGGTGAGCAGCCGGTCCCGTACCGGCGGGCCGGGATCGTCGACGGCGTCCGGGTCCGGCTCGACCTCGCCACGCCAGGCGACCAGCATCGCCCGCCGCTCGCGGGGCGTTGTGGCACCCCACACACCGTGGCAGTCACCGACGTCGAGGGCCCAGGCCAGACAGGACCCCTGCACGTCGCAGCCGCGGCACAGTGCGACAGCGGCGTCCGCCGGCTCGTTCGGTGCCGGAAAGAATGTCTCCGGATCGACGCTCTGACAGGTGCCTCTGGTGCGCCATGCGTCGTCCTGTTGCCGTTCCCGCACCGCTCGCAGCAGTCGCGGATCTCGCCGCGCCGCAGCCACCTCGTGCGGGCGGGGCATACGCGCTCGTGTCAATCCACCCACCTCCCCCGTGGGACCGGCAAGATCGGTGGACGTCGTCCGCCCCGTGCGAATCGACAGCCACTACCGGCGCTGTGTTCTATCGCACTTCGCAACATCGGGACAAGGGTCTGCCGGGAACATGACTGAACAGCCAGGAGACGAATCGCGCGCAACCCTGTCAAATCGGTGCCTGACGATGCGCGGCAGCGTCAGAACAGGGTCAGCTCCTGCGGAGTCGCCGTCGGCGGCACCGACACCCGGGCGATCAGCTGCGGCCCGTCGTTGCGAACGTCGCCCACCGCCGCCCCCACCGGTCGGATCTCCAACCCCGCCAGCCACTCCGCCGACGCCGGAACGAGCAACCGCTCCGGCTCGTCGGTCGGTGACAGCCATGACGACCAACGCTCGGGCGGCAGCAGCACCGGCATCCGGTCGTGCACCTCGGCCAGGTCGCCGAGCGCCGCGGTGGTCAGCACGCTGAAGGTGAGCCGGGAGTCGGCACCGGACTCCCAGACCGACCAGATGCCGGCCAGCGCGAGAACCGAGCCGTCGGTGGGGGTCATGTAGTAGGCCTGCCGCCCGCCGTCGGGCCGACGGACCCACTCGTACCAGCCGTCGGCCGGGACCAGGCAGCGGCGGCGAGCGAACGACCCGGCGTACGCCCGGCTGGTGGCCACCGTCTCCGCCCGCGCGTTGATCATGCGGGCGGCCCCGGCGGCGGAACGGGACCAGTGCGGCAACAGACCCCAGCGACCGACACAGAGACGGCGATGCCCCTCCGGGCTCACCCGGACCAGGGGCACCCGGTCGGTCGGCGCGACGTTGTGGTCCGGACGGACCGCGCCCTCGGTGTCGTCGGACGACTCGAACAGCGCGCTGAGCTCGCCGGAGCTCCGGGTCGTCGCGTACCTGCCGCACATGGGGCACACGCTAACGCGTCGGAGGCCCCGTCGGCTGTCCCGCCAACCGGGAGTACGACCGCCGGGCCACACCGTCCACCAGCCGGCACGGCAGAATGTAACCGTGGGGAACCTGACAGCGACCCGGCCGCCGCAGCCGTGGACCGCACCGACCGCGTCCGACCCGGTGGCGGCGACGCTGCGCCTGCCCGGTTCCAAGTCGATGACCGCGCGCGCCCTGGTGCTCAGCGCGCTGGCCGCCGGCCCGTCGACGCTGGCCGGGCCGCTCCGCGCCCGCGACACCGAGTTGATGGCTGCCGGCCTGCGCGCGATGGGCGCGCACGTGTCGATCAGCGACGACGAGCAGTGGCTGGTCCGGCCGCACCCGCTGGTCGGCCCCGCGCACGTGGACGTGGGCCTGGCCGGCACCGTGATGCGGTTCGTGCCACCGGTGGCCGGGCTGGCCGACGGGCAGGTCACCTTCGACGGCGATCCCTACGTCCGCACCCGACCGCTCGGTCCGCTGATCGAGGCACTGCGGTCGCTGGGTGTCCGCATCGACGTCACCGGCTCGGGCAGCCTCCCACTGACCGTGCTCGGCACCGGCCGGGTCACCGGCGGTGAGGTGGTGATCGACGCGTCCGCCTCCAGCCAGCTCGTCTCCGGGTTGCTGCTGGCCGCCCCGCGCTTCGACCGGGGCGTCGTCGTGCGGCACGTCGGCCCGCCGGTGCCGTCCGCGCCGCATCTCCGGATGACGGTGCAGATGCTGCGGGCGGCCGGCGCGGCCGTCGACGACAGCACGCCCGACGTCTGGACCGTCGAGCCCGGTCCCCTCACCGGGCGGGGCTGGGAGATCGAGCCGGACCTCTCCGGAGCGGTGCCGTTCTTCGCCGCGGCCCTGGTCACCGGCGGCGAGGTGACCCTGCAGGGCTGGCCGCGCAGCAGCTCGCAGCCGGTCGAGCAGCTCCGCTCGCTGCTCCAGCGGATGGGCGGCGAGGTCACCCTCTCCACCAGCGGGCTGACCGTCCGGGGCACCGGCGTGGTGCACGGCCTGACCGCCGACCTCTCCGACGTCAGCGAGCTGACCCCGGCGCTGACCGCGCTGGCCATGCTGGCCGACTCGCCGTCCGTCTTCACCGGCGTCGGGCACATCCGTGGCCACGAGACCGACCGGCTGACCGCACTCGCGCGCGAGTTCACCGCACTCGGGGCGGACGTCACCGAGTCACCGGACGGGCTGGAGATCCGGCCCCGGCCACTGCGCGGCGGGGTGTTCCGCACCTACCACGACCACCGGATGGCGCACGCCGCAGCGGTGACCGGTCTCGCCGTGCCCGGCATCGAGGTCGACGACGTGGGGTGTACCTCCAAGACCATGCCCGAGTTCCCGGCACTATGGTCAGCGATGGTGACCGGCAAGAGCTGACGCGAGAAGAGGACAGGTCCTGGCGACCAGACGGCGCGAGTACGACGAGGACGACGTACGGGTACGGCCCGGAAAGTCGTCGCGCCCGCGTACGCGCACCCGACCCCAGCACTCCGACGCCGTGGACGGCTTCGTCATCGCCGTCGACCGGGGGCGCTACACCTGCGTGCTGTCCGGAGCCGAACGCGGCGTGGTCGGGGCCGAGCTGCCCACGGTCACCGCGATGCGGGCCCGCGAGCTGGGCCGCAAGTCGGTGGTGGTCGGTGACCGGGTCAGCCTGGTCGGGGACACGTCCGGCGCGGAGGGCGCCCTGGCCCGCATCGTCCGGATCGCCGAGCGACGCTCGGTGCTGCGCCGCACCGCCGACGACGACGAAACCACCGCCGAGGGCCGGCTGGAACGGGTGGTGGTGGCCAACGCCGACCAGTTGGTGATCGTCAGCGCGCTGGCCGACCCACCTCCGCGCACCGGGTTCATCGACCGCTGCCTGGTGGCCGCGTACGACGCGGACGTCGAGCCGCTGCTCTGCCTCACCAAGGCCGACCTGGCCGGGCCGGAGGAGGTGCTGGGCTACTACACCGAGCTGGAGTTGCCGTACGTGCTCAACCGCCCCGACTCCGACCTGTCCGCGCTGCGCGCGCTGCTGAGCGGCAAGGTGTCGGTGCTGGTCGGGCACTCCGGGGTGGGAAAGTCGACGTTGGTCAACCGCCTCGTTCCGGACGCGCTGCGCGCGGTCGGTGTGGTCAGCGCGATCGGCCGTGGCCGGCACACCTCCACCAGCGCGGTGGCGCTGCGGCTGCCACCGGTGCCCGGCGTCGACACCGACCCCGGCTGGATCATCGACACCCCCGGCATTCGCAGCTTCGGCTTGGCCCACGTCTCAGCCGACAGCCTGCTGCACGGCTTCCCGGATCTGGTCGAGGGCACCGTCGACTGCCCGCCCAACTGCCAGCACACGACCGACGAGGCCGCCTGTGGGCTGGATGCCTGGGTGGCCGCCGGCAAGGCCGATCCGCGCCGGTTGGCGTCGTACCGCCGGTTGCTCGCCTCCCGCGCCGGCGAGGGTGACTCGCGCGGCGAGAGCGACCAGCGCGGGCCCGGCGAGGGTGACCGGCGCGGCCCCGACGAGTGAGTCGACGGGCGTCGGCTAGGTTGCCGGGATGACCGGGTACGCCGACGACCTCGCCCTCGCCCACCTGCTCGCCGACCGGGCCGACGCCATCTCCACGGCCCGGTTCCGCGCGCTCGACCTGCGGGTCGAGGCGAAGCCCGACCTGACCCCGGTCTCCGACGCGGACACCGCCGTGGAGCGGGAGATCCGTGCCCTGCTGGCCGGGCACCGGCCGGTGGACGGGCTGCTCGGCGAGGAGTACGGCGCCGGGCCGTCCACCGACCCGGACGGCCGCCGGTGGATCATCGACCCGATCGACGGCACCAAGAACTTCGTCCGGGGCGTGCCGGTCTGGGCCACCCTGATCGCGCTCTACGACGGCGACCGGCCGGCGGTCGGCGTGGTGTCCGCCCCGGCGCTGGGGCGGCGCTGGTGGGCCAGCGCGGGCGCGGGCGCGTACGCCGGTCGCGGCCCCGCCGCCGGCGAGCGGATCGGGGTGTCCGCGGTGCGGGAGATCGCGGACGCCAGCTTCTGCTACTCGTCGCTCGACGGTTGGGAGCGCGCCGGTCGGCTCGACGCGATGCTCGACCTGATGCGGGCCACCTGGCGCAGTCGGGCGTACGGCGACTTCTACGGCTACATGCTGCTGGCCGAGGGCGCACTGGACGTGATGGTCGAGCCGGAGCTGTCCCTGTGGGACGTGGCGGCGCTGGTCCCGATCATCACCGAGGCGGGTGGCACGGTCACGGATCTGTTCGGTCAACCGGCCCCGGCCGGCGCGCCGGGCACCGACAGCAGTGTGGTGGCCACCAACGGTGTGCTGCACCGCGACATCCTCACCAGGCTCGATCGCCCAGCCGAGCGCTGACCCCCGGCAACCTCTATCCTCGCCAGGTGGTCTCCTCCGGCTGGTGTTTTCTCGCGACGATGATCGTCGCGTACGGCTTCGCCAACCTTCTCCAGTCGGTGGCCGCGGCCCGCACCACGGTTCACCACACCTTCGATCCGGGCCTGCTGCTGCGCCTCGCCGGGCACCGGACGTACCTGATCGGTCTGGGCTGCCAGATCGGCGGTTTCGTGTTCGCCTTCCTGGCCCGACGGGACCTCCCGCTGTTCCTCGTGCAGGCCAGCGTGGCGGCCGGGCTCGGGGTGACCGCCATCCTCGGTGTGCTGGTGCTGAAGTGGCGACTACCGGCGGCGGAGGTGGTGCTGCTGGCCCTGCTCTTCGCCGGGATCACCGCCCTGGTGCTGTCCGCCCGCCCGGCGCCGTCGAAGCAGCTCGGCACCGCCGGCTCGATCGCCCTGCTGGTGGCGCTCGGCATCATCGCGGTGCTCGGGGTCTTCGCCGTCCGGCTGCACGGTGCGCCCGGTTCGGTGGCCCTCGGCTCGCTGGCCGGGTTGGCGTTCAGCTCGGCCGCGGTCGCGGCCCGGCCACTGGCATCCGCGTCGTCCGCCGAGGCGTTCCTCGCCCACCCGTTGTTCTACCTGCTGATCGCCCACTCGATCGTCGGTCAGCTGCTGCTCGGCCTGGCCATGCAGCGCGGCTCGACGACCGCCGCGGTCGCCGCGATGGACGCCGCCGGTGCGGTGCCGGCCGCGATCGTCGGCCTGCTGCTGCTCAACGACAAGATCTGGCCGGGCCGGGAGTGGCTGGCGGCCGTCGGCTTCCTGGTCACCCTGGCCGCGGTGATCGGGCTGACCCGGTACGCGCAGCCGCAGCAGCAGCGCCCGGTGACGCGACGCAGTGACCGGGCCATGGTCGCGGCGACCCGTCCCGGCTGACCGACCGGGCCGCCCGACCTGCCGCTCAGGCCTCCACCGGCTTGCGGCGGCTCACCACCCGCTCGTAGAGGCGCTCCAGTGCGCCGGCGGTCCGCTCCCAGGTGTAGCTGCTGCGGACCCGGTCCACCGCGGCGTGCCCGTACGCGAACCGCCCGGCGTTGTCGGCGAGCAACCGACGTATCGAGACCGCGAGTGCCCGCACGTCGCCGGGGGGCACGAGCTTGCCGGTGACCTCGTCGACGACCGCGTCGGCCAGGCCACCCATCGCGTAGCCGATCACCGGCACGCCGCAGGCCATCGCCTCCAGCGAGACCCGACCGGCCGAGGAGTAGTGCGGGGTGCAGGCGACCACGTCCGCCGACCGGTACCAGGTGGCCATCTGGTCGTGCGGCACCGCGCCGACGAGCCGCACCTGGTCGACGACGCCGGCCTGCTCCGCCAGCTCGCGCAGCCGTCGCGCCTCGGCGTGGTTGGCCAGTTGGTCGGCCGGTGGCCCGCCAGCGATCACCAGCTCGGCGTTGCCGACCAGCCGCATCGCCCGGATCAGGTCCTCCTGGCCGTGCCCCGCGGAGAGCGAGCCGACCGAGAGGATGCGGGACCGCTGCTCGCGTGGTGCCGCCTCGCCGTCGGGATGGAACTGCTCGATGTCCACCCCCGGGGGCACCAGGGCCACCGAGCTGCGTTGCAGACCCATCCGGGTCAGCTCGTCGACCTCGTCGTTCGACTGGGCCACCGCGATGTCCACCGCGCGGGTCAGCGCGCGTTCCAGCGTGATCCGCTCCCCCGGCCCGTCGTAGCGGCCGCCCAGGTGGCGCAACTGCTCGATGCCGAGTGAGTGGAACGTCTGCACCACCGGGATGTCGGTCTCGCGAACGGCGTGCGCGGCGGCCAGACCACCGATCCAGTAGTGCCCGTGCACCACCTCGGGTCGCCAGGCGCCGGCCCACTCGTCGGCCAACCAGCGGCCGAACTCCGTCACGTACGGGATCAGCTCGGCGGTGGGCAGTGGGGTGGGCGGGCCAACCGGCACCCGGTACACCTGGTAACCGTCGACGTCGACCATCGCCGGCAGGCCGGGATCGTCCCGGCGGTCGTAGAGCCGTACGTCGTGGCCTCGTTCGGCCAACTCGGCGGCAACCCGCGCAATGTGCTGTCGGGTGCCGACCGGTGGGCCGTCGGCGTGGCGGTACGAACTGGCGTGCGCGCAGACGAGGCCGACGCGCATGGGTCACCTCCCTGCGATCTTTCCTCGGCGGTGGTCCTCCCGGTCAGAGCGTCCCATTAACCCCCGGGCGCGGAGTCGAAACCTGGCAGATCAGGAAGAGTCCCCGCGAGTGCCACCGACACTTGCGCCACGGCAACCACAAAGCGCCACAGGCCACCCGAGTTCGACGATGATCGACAAGCCGTCGGTGGTATGACCTGGGCCAGGCGGGGGTACCGCTGGAGAATGCCGCTGACCCGCACCCTCGACGATTCGACCGTGGTGATCACCGGCGCGTCCAGCGGGATCGGCACGGCGACCGCGTACGCCCTGGCCCGCCGGGGTGCCGCCGTCGTGCTGGCCGCCCGCAGCGAGCCGGCCCTACGACAGGTCGCGCAGCGCTGCCGGGAGTTGGGCGGCCAGGCGCTGGTCGTACCGACCGATGTGACCGATCTGGAGTCGGTGCAGCGACTGGCCGAGCGGGCGGCGGCCGAGTTCGGCCGGATCGACGCCTGGGTGAACAACGCCGCGGTGAGCGCGGTGGGCCTGTTCGACGAGATCCCGGTCGCCGAGTTCCGCCGGGTGCTGGAGGTCAATCTGCTCGGAGCGGTGCACGGCATCAAGGCTGCCCTGCCCCACCTGGGGGCGGCCGGCGGCGGTGTGCTGGTCAACAACGCGTCGGTGCTGGCCGAGGTGGCCATGCCGTACCAGTCGGCGTACAACGCCAGCAAGCACGGCATCCGAGGGCTCGCCGACACGGTCCGGCAGGAGCTGCGGGTCACCGGCCGCGGTCAGATCTCGGTCTGCACCGTGCTGCCGGCCACCATCGACACCCCGTTCTTCCGGCACACGGCCAACCACACGGGCCGGGAACTGCTGCCACCACCTCCGATCTACCCGCCGGAGGTCGTCGCCGAGACCATCGTCCGGCTGCTGCGCCGGCCCCGCCGGGAGGCGTACGCCGGTGGCGCGGCCCGGCTGATCGGCCTGCAGTGGCGGCTGGCGCCCGCGTTGGTGGAACGCACCCTCGGCTGGTACCTCCAGCGGACCCAGTTCGGTCCGGGCGCTCGGGTGGACAGCAGCGGCAACGTGTTCGACGCCGACGCCGAGGCCCGCCGGGACGGCGGCTGGCACGGTCGACGGCGTCAGTTGGTGCGGATGACCGCCGCGTTCGGTCTCGCCGCAGCCGGCACCGCCGTCGGCACGATGGCGGCGATCAGCCGTCGGTCCCGGATGGTCCGCTGATGACCGGCTTCGACCGCCCGAATGCGCGAACGGTGACCGGCGCGCACAATGAGCCGATCATGTCGAACTGTCTCGTGGAAATCGACGAGTCGTCGGCGGTGGTCCGGTTGACCGGTGTGCTCGACGCCGCCGGAGCCGAGGCGGTACGCGGCGCGCTGCTCGCCAGACTCGCGGACCGGCCGGGCCCGGTGGTGGCCGACGTGACCGGGCTGCGCATCGTCGATGAGGTCGGCCGGGGCATCTTCGCCGAGGTTCGCCGGGAGGTGGCCGACTGGCCCGCCGCGGATCTGCTGCTGTGTGACCCGGCGGTCGACGGGCCCGCCCACCCGGACCCCGCTCTCGCTGGCGTGCCCGCCTTTCCGACGCTCGACGGCGCGCTGGCCGCGGTCGCTGCGACGCCGCTGGCGGCGGTGCTCACCGCCGACCTGGCCCCGACGGTGGGAGCCGCTCGGCAGGCCCGCGAGCTGGTCACCACCGGCTGCCAACGCTGGGGCATGCCGATGCTGGTCGACCCGGCCTGCATCGCGCTCACCGAGATGGTGAACAACGTGGTGGCGCACGCCCGCACCCCGATGACCGTACGGCTCGCTCCACAGGACAGCACCCTGCACCTGGCGGTCCGCGACCACTCCTCGCGTCTGCCGACGTTCGCCGGGCTGTCCCCGCCGAACCGGGCCGGCGGCCGCGGCCTGCTGCTGATCGACACGGTGGCCCGCCGCTGGGGCAGCAGCGCAATACCGGACGGCAAGGTCGTCTGGTGCGTCCTGCACCCGGACGACGAGGTCGCCCACCTCGGCTGACGGGGCGTTTCGCCACCGGTGCCGGTTTCGCCACCGCACAGCCTGCGGTGCTCCGGTTATGGCGGGAGGGCAGCGGGTAGTGATCAGACATGCGCGACAACGAGTACCCGACCCCCGTGTCCGACACCGAGGCGCAAGGCCTGCCCGACACCGCCGATGACGACTCGACCGCCAACGACGACGTCCTCACCGGGCGCGAGGCGGACGGCCCGGACCCGGCCCAACTGCCCGGCGACCGTACGCCGGTGGCGGTGGACCGGTTCGGGACGACCGCCGAGGAGCAGCTCGACGGTGAGTCGTTGGACTACAAGCTCGACCGCGAGGTCTACGAGCGCCCGGCCGACGACCCGCTGGCCGGGACGATCGACCCGAAGATCGCCTTCGAGGCGGACAATCTGGAAGCCGCGGCGGAGGCCCAGCTGGACGCCGACGTGATGGACCCGGGGCCCACCTCGGACCCGAACTCACCGGTCTCCCTCTACGACCACGGTCAGCTCGGCACTGTGGCCGACGCCACCGTCGGCCGGCTGGTGGAGCCGGACGAGGGGGCGCACACGGACCAGGAGACCGACTCGGTGGCGTACGACGCCGGTTCGGCTGGCGGCGGGGCGACCGCCGAGGAGTTGGCCATCCACGAGACGGAGCCGCCGCGCTCGGTCTGACCGGGGTCAGTCGTCCAGGCCGCGTTCGATGGCGTACCGGGTCAGCTCGACCCGGTTGTGCAGTTGCAGCTTGCCCAGGGTGTTCTGCACGTGGTTCTGCACCGTGCGGTGCGACAGCCCGAGCCGCTGCGCGATCTGCTTGTACGACAGTCCTCTCGCCACCTGCCGCAGCACCTCCGTCTCCCGCTCGGTGAGCCGGGGCGCTGCGGACTGCGCGCCGCCGGCAGGGTCGGTCGGCTGCCCCGGCCGGGCGGCCAGCCGGCGGTACTCGCCGAGGACGAGCCCGGCCAGGCCGGGGGTGAAGACCGCCTCGCCGGCCGCGGTGCGGCGGACCGCGTCGAGGAACTCGGCGGGCGCTGTGGACTTCACCAGGTAACCGGTGGCCCCTGCCTTGACGGCGTCCAGCACGCTCTGCTGTTCGCCGCTGGCGCTGAGCATCAGCACCCGTACGTCGGGCAGCGCCGCGCGCAGACCCAGGATCACCTCGACGCCGGAGATGTCCGGTAGTTGCAGGTCGAGGACGACCACGTCGGGCCGGGCGGCGGCGGCCACCCGGACGGCCTGTCGCCCCTCGCCGCTGGTCGCCACCACCAGGAAGCCCGCCTCCGTGAGGTCGCGGGCCACCCCCTCCCGCCACATCGGATGGTCGTCGACCACCATCACCCGGGTCGGGTTCACCGCTGTGCCCTCGGCACGGTCAGCTCGATCTCGGTGCCGGCATCGGGGGCGGACACGATCCGAACCGTCCCGCCGACGTCGGCCACCCGACCCCGGATCGACTGGCTCACGCCGAGCCGGCCCTGTGCGGCAGCCTCGGTCAACCGGCCGTCCGGGATGCCCGGACCCTCGTCGCGGATCGACACGGTCACCGTCGCCCCCTCATCCTCGATCAACACCCAGGCCCGCCCGCTGGCGTGCCGCCCCACGTTGTCCAGGGCCGCGCCGGTCGCGGCGGCCAACTCCCCGGCCACCCGCCGAGGCAGCGGCACCGGGGTGGCCGGGGCGGAGAGCACCACCGCCGCCGAGGCGTACCGGCCGAGGAGGGTCCGCAGGTCCACCGCCGCGGCCTCGGTGCCGTCGGGGAGCACGGCAGCGCTCGCCGGGCTGGTGCCGGCGATCAGTGCCCGCAGCGCGGCCTCCTGCTCGCCGGCCAACCGGGCCAGCTCGCCGGCTTCACCGGGCAGGTCGGCGCCTCGCCGCTGCACCATCGCCAGCACCTGGAGCACCGAGTCGTGGATGCCCCGGGCCAGCCGCTCCCGCTCCCGGGTGGCGGCCTCCAACTCCACCGCGCGTTGCAGCCGTTCCTCGGCGCTCGCCGCGAGCCGGGCCACGTGCCCGACCACCACCCCGGCGAGCAGCATGAGGATGACCCCGGTGAACGAGGACTGGCCGATCCGCTCCCGGGTGGTCAGGTCCGCGCCGGCGACCAGCAGCGCGGCGATCGTGCCCCGCCGCCGACCGCCGGAGACGGCCCAGGCCAGCACCGGGCCGGCCATCCAGGCGACCCCCATGGTGGGTACGCCGGTGGCGAGCGCCGCCCGACCGACCACCCACGGGGTGGCCAGCACGACGGTCAGCACCACCCCGAGGTCGGCCAGCAGCAGTGGCCAGCGCCGCCAGGCCGGCCGGGCGTACCCGACCGCGGTCGCCGCGGTCCAGGCCGCCATCACCAGGATCAGGGCGCCGACGGCGTACGGGTGGTCGTACCGGTCGGCGTCGCGCACCGCGAGCACGCAGACGTACGCCAGGGACGCCAGCCGGAACACCGCCAGCGCACGCCACAGCGGCACCTCGAATCCACCCGGCGGCGACGGCATGGCGGTCAGGATGCCACAACCCGTCCACCGCGCGGCGAGCAGCGAGTGCGGTTCGGGAAACCCTGACGTACGGTGGAAAAGCCGCGAAATACTCCGAGATCCGCCGCCGGGACGGGCCCATGACGAACGCAGATCCGCACGCACCGCGTACGGTTGTGCCCATCGAACCTGCCCTCCTGATCGCCGAGGCCTTCGACCAGGCCCAGGTGACCGAGATTCGACACTCGGTCACCTCATGCGCGCATGCCTGCGGACTCACCGGCCAACGGCTGGACGACTTCGTGCTCGCGATCAACGAGCTGATCACCAATGCGGTCCGGCACGGCGGCGGGCGTGGATGGCTGCGCCTCTGGCACGAGTCCAGCTTGCTGGTCTGCGAGGTGGCCGACCACGGGCACGGGATCAGCCCGCAGCGACTGGGCGACCGCAGTCGGCCGGCCCCGGACACCGCCGGTGGCTGGGGCCTCTGGCTGGCCCGCGAGCTGACCGACGCCATGGAGGTCGTCACCAGCTCCTCCGGCACCACCGTCCGGATCACCGCCGGCCTCATCAGCCACGGCCGCACCACGCGCTGATCCGCCGCAGCCGCTCCCCGCGGCTGCAGTCTGCGGCTGCGGGGACGGCTTGCGGCTGCGGCTTGCGGCCGGGGCTTGCGGCTCAGGCGAACAGCGCCGAGACGGACTCCCCGTTGTGGATCCGGCGCATCGCCTCGGACAGGGCGGGCGCCACCGACAGGACCTGCAACTTCGGCACCCGCTTGGAGTCCGCGATGGGCACCGTGTTGGTGCAGACGATCTCCAGGACGCCGTCCTGGTCACTGAGCCGCTGGAGGGCGTCGCCGGAGAAGAGGCCGTGCGTGCAGGCCAGCCGGATCGACCGGACCTTCAGGCCCCGCAGATGCTCCATCAACTCGACAACCGTGCTGCCCTTGGCGATCTCGTCGTCCAGCACGATGACGTCCCGGTCGGTCACCTCGCCGATCACCGCGCTGATCTTGACCAGGTCGTCACTGAACCGCTGCTTCGCACCGGCCGCGACCGGCGTGCCGAGCAACCGGGCGAAGGCCGCCGCCTCCTTGGCGTTGCCGAGGTCGGGTGAGACCACCACGGTGTTGCTCAGGTCGTAGCGCCGGAAGTGGGTGGCCAGCTCCCGCAGCGCGTGCAGGTGATCCACCGGGACGCTGAAGAAGCCGTGCACCTGCGGCGAGTGCAGGGTCATCGCGAGCACCCGGTCCGCGCCGGCCGACACGAGCAGATCGGCGACGAGCCGGGCGCCGATCGAGATCCGCGGGGCGTCCTTCTTGTCAGAGCGGGCGTACGCGTAGTGCGGCAGCACCACAGTGATCCGGCCGGCCGAGGCGCCCCGCGCCGCGTCGATCATCAGCAGCAGCTCGACCAGATTCTCCTGCACGGGTGGCACCAGCGGCTGGATCAGGAAGACGTCCCGCTCCCGGCAGTTGGCCTGCAACTGCACTTCCAGACAGTCGTTCGCGAATCGGGAGACCCGCACCGGATGCAGCGGCACCCCGAGGTGGGCACAGATCTCGGCGGCCAGGTCGGGATGGGCAGTTCCACTGAAAACGGCGATGTCGCGCACGTTCGCACATCGTAGGCGACCCGGACGGCAGCCTTCGGCGGCGGGCCGCAACCGGCCGTGACGCCTGTCGCACCGAACGCCGGTCCGGGTACGGTGCTGCGGTGACCCCCCAGTACGTCGCCGCCATCGACCAGGGCACCACCTCCTCGCGGTGCATCGTCTTCGACTTCGCCGGGGACATCGTCGCCGTGGCCCAGCGCGAACACCGGCAGATCTTCCCCCAACCAGGCTGGGTGGAACACGACGCCGAGGAGATCTGGGACAACGTCCAGCAGGTGGTCTCCGAGGCGCTGCGGGCCGCCGGCACCGACCCGGCCGGCCTGGCCGCCGTCGGCATCACCAACCAGCGGGAGACCACAGTCGTCTGGGACCGGGCCACCGGTCGCCCGGTGGCCAACGCCATCGTCTGGCAGGACACCCGGACCGGGCCGCTGCTGCGGGAGCTGGCCTCGGCGTACGGCGAGGAGCGGTTCCGGGCCCGCACCGGCCTGCCGTTGGCCACCTACTTCGCCGGCCCGAAGCTGCGCTGGCTGCTGGACGAGGTCGACGGCCTGCGCGAGCGCGCGGAGCGCGGCGAGGTGCTCTTCGGCACCATGGACAGCTGGCTGATCTGGAAGCTGACCGGCGAGCACGTCACCGACGTGACCAACGCCAGCCGGACCATGCTCATGGACCTCACCACCCTCGACTGGGCCCCGGACCTGCTGGACGCGATGGGCGTCCCGGCGGCGATGCTGCCGGAGATCCGCTGCTCCGCCGAGGTGTACGGCACCGCCACCGGAGTGCTCGCCGGGGTGCCGGTGGCCAGCGCTCTCGGAGACCAGCAGGCCGCCCTGTTCGGGCAGACCTGCTTCCAGCCGGGCGAGGGGAAGTGCACCTACGGCACCGGGAGCTTCCTGCTGCTCAACACCGGCGCCACCCCGGTCCCGTCCACGCACGGCCTGCTCACCACGGTCGCCTACCAGATCAAGGGCCAACCGCCGGCGTACGCCCTGGAGGGCGCGATCGCGGTCACCGGCTCGCTGGTGCAGTGGCTGCGCGACAACCTCGGGCTGATCTCCACGGCCGCGGAGGTGGAGGAGTTGGCCCGCACCGTGGACGACAACGGCGGCTGCTACGTGGTGCCGGCGTTCTCCGGGCTGTTCGCCCCGCACTGGCGCACCGACGCCCGTGGGGTGATCGCCGGTCTGACCGGTTACATCACCAAGGGGCACCTGGCGCGGGCCGCGCTGGAGGCGTCGGCCTGGCAGACCCGCGAGGTGGTCGACGCGATGGACGCCGACTCCGACGTGGCACTACGCCGGCTCCGGGTGGACGGCGGGATGACCGCCAACGGCCTGCTCATGCAGTTCCTCGCCGACGTGCTCGACGTGCCGGTGGTCCGGTCCCGGATCACCGAGACCACCTGTCTGGGGGCCGCGTACGCGGCCGGCCTGGCGGTCGGCTTCTGGCCGGATCTGGCCACCCTGCGGGCGAAGTGGCGCTCCGACGCCCAGTGGGAGCCCACCATTACCCCGGAGCTGCGCGACCGGGAGCTGCACAACTGGCGCAAGGCCGTGCAGCGCACCCTCGACTGGGTGGAGTGACCGCCGACTCGGCGGTCACTCCCAGCGGTTGCCGGTGAGCTTCTCGTACACCTCGACGTAGCGGGCGCGGGTCGCCTCGACGACCTCGTCGGGCACGTCCGGCGCGGGCGCCTGCTTGTTCCAGCCGCTGCCGGTGGCCCAGTCCCGCACGTACTGCTTGTCGTAGGAGAACTGCACCCGGCCCGGCTGGTACGACTCGGCGGGCCAGAACCGCGACGAGTCGGAGGTGAGCAGTTCGTCGGCGAGGACCAGGGTGCCGTCCGGTGCCCAACCCAGCTCGAGCTTGGTGTCGGCGATCAGGATGCCCCGGTCGGCGGCCAGCTCGGCGCCGCGCCGGTAGACGTCGATGGTGATCTGCCGCAGTCGCTCGGCGGTGGCCTCACCCACCTTGTCCACCACGTCGTCGTACGTGATCGGCTCGTCGTGCTCGCCCATCGGCGCCTTGCTCGACGGTGTGAAGATCGGCTCGGGCAGGATTGACGCCTCGCCGAGCCCTCGGGGCAGGGTTATGCCGGACACCGCGCCGGTCTGCTCGTACTCCCGCAGGCCGCCGCCGGTGAGGTAACCCCGGGCCACGCACTCGACCGGGACCATGTCCAGCCGCTGGCAGCGGATCGCCCGCCCGGCGAACTCGGCGGGCACGTCGGTTGCCGAGATGACGTGGTTCGGCACCAGGTCGGCGAGCTGCTCGAACCACCAGAGCGAGAGCGCGGTGAGCAGGCGACCCTTGTCCGGGATCGGCGTCGGCAGCGCCACGTCGTAGATCGAGATGCGGTCCGAGGCGACCAGGATCAGGTCATCGCCGTCGGCGTAGACGTCCCGAACCTTGCCCGAGTGCAGAAGTTCCACGCGCCCTAGTACACCATGCGACATCGGAAGGCCTGATTCGACCACCCTCGCCGGGGGTGACCGGACGGACGTTGACACCTTCGTGCACTGCCTGCGTGAATGGTCCGACCGCCGCCCTCGCAGGTCCAGGAGACCCCCGTGCCCGTTGTTCGACCCCCGTTCGACCGCCTCGGCGCCGACCCGGGCCGGCGCCGACTGCTGACCGCGTTGGTCGGCGCACCTCTGCTCGCCTCCGGTGGGCTGGCCGGGTGCAGCGACGACGCCGCCACCTCGACCCAGGACGGGCCGGTCGAGCTGTCGGTCTTCTGGTGGGGCGGCCCCAGGCGGGCGACGCTCACCGAGAAGGTCCTGCGGCTCTACTCGGAGCGCAACCCCCGGGTCACCTTCCGGGTCACCTGGCAGGGCGCCGACGGCTACTACGAGCGCCTGGCCACCCAGGCGGCCGGCGGCAACGTACCGGACCTGGTCCAGATCGACGACGCCATGCTGACCGAGTACGCCCAACGCCAGATCATCCTCGACCTCACCGACCGGGTCGCCGACCACCGTCTGGATCTGCGGGGCCTGCCGGAGGGGCTGATCCGCTACGGCACGGTGGAGGGGCGGACGATGGCGGTGGCCGGCGGGCAGACCCACGCGGGTGTGGTCTTCAACCGGGAGTTGTTGCGGGAGCTACAGGTGCCGGAACCGCGCGCCGGCATGAGCTGGGCCGAGTACATCTCCTGGGCGGAGCAGGTCACCGAGGCCAGCGACGGCCAGGTGGCCGGCACCATGGACGGATCCGGTGACTACCGGGCGCTCTGGCTCTGGTTGCGGTCACAGGGCGGCGAACTCTACCGGGGTAAGCAGCTCGGTTTCGGCGTGGAACAGCTGATCGCCTGGTTCGAGCTGTGGCAGCGGGCCCGCAGGGCGCGGGCCACCCCGGGTGCTGCGCTGGTCGAGCAGGCCGACAGCGGCGAGCCGTCCCGGCAACTGGTGGTGACCGGGTTGACCGCCGCGTCGTTCGCGTGGTCCCACCAACTGCCCGAATTGCAGCGGCTCACCGGGGCCGAGCTGGGCATGGTCGGCTTGCCGGGGCCGACCGGTGCGCAGTGGGCGCGCGCCTCGATGTTCTGGGCAGCGTTCCGGGGCACCCGCCACCCGGACACCGTCACCGACGTGATCAATTTCCTGACCACGAATGGCGAGGCCGGCACCGTCCTCGGCCACGAACGCGGCCTGAACGCCAGTCTCGCCGTCCGCCGCTACGCCGAGGGCAGCATCACCGATCCGGCCCAGCAGCGGGCCGCGGCGTTCGGAGAGGCCATCGCGGACCAGCTCGGGCCGGCCCCGGCGCCACCCCCGAAGGGGCACGCGAAGGTGCGGACCCTGCTGGTCGCCACCGCGGAGAGCATCCGCGTCAAGCGGGCCGGCACCCGGGCGGCCACCTCACGTTTCATCGCCCAGGCCAACGCCGCCCTGGCGGCGTGACGACCGGAGGTCGGCCCACGGCCCGCCGCCGTGGACCGACCTGACCGGCTGCCGGGTCAGCGCGGCGGGCCGCCGCGACGGTTGCGCATCAGACGCAGCACGAGGAACACGATGATCGCGACCACCACCAGGCAGCAGAGCAGCGGAAGGATCCCGAAGCCGCTGCGGCCCCGACGCCGGGCGGCTTCCACCACCAGCTCGCCGGTGCCCGTGGACGCCCAGGCCGCGACGGGCACGAAGACCGCCAGAACGGCCCCACCGAGGACCGCGCTGAGTCGGCCCCACCACTTACCGAATGAAGACATGTGCCCATCCTCGCCGAAGGACGCAACCCCGGCACGTCGGTCCGCGCCGAATCACGGAACCGAGATCTTTCCGGAGTGCCCTGGAGCGCGAAATGTTCCGGCAACGCCGGCAAAGATGACGATCTTTACAGGGATCGTCCAAGGTGGTCGGATTCCATCCATGGTCAACCCTACGGTGCTCGGATCTCTCGCACCCGAAGATCTGCGGCAGCACCGCCGCCGCGAGGGGCCGGTGCCTGCGAGGTGCCGGCCCCTGCGGGGGTCTCGTCCCCCCGCGGAGGCGCCAAACGAGTCCGGCCCCCACATTGTGGGGGCCGGACTCATGTCATTTCCATTTGTAGCGGGGACAGGATTTGAACCTGCGACCTCTGGGTTATGAGCCCAGCGAGCTACCGAGCTGCTCCACCCCGCGTCGACTGGTTAAGACTAACCCATGCGTCCCGGCGATGATCAGCGGGGGTCACCAACCGCTGCGGCCGACACCGCAGAATGTCGAAAGCCCGCCCCCGGCGAACCGGGGACGGGCTTTCTGTCGTAGCGGGGACAGGATTTGAACCTGCGACCTCTGGGTTATGAGCCCAGCGAGCTACCGAGCTGCTCCACCCCGCGTCGGCTCGCTAACCGTAGCGCACCACCCCCGGGCCCCGCAAAACGACATCCGAATCCGCCGGATCGCGAGCCGGCCACCGCGGTCAGCCGAGCCAGACCTTCACGGCGGCGACCGCCCGTGCACTGTCCGCGTCGACCTGCGCCCGTTGGCTGTAGGTGTTCTCCCAGCCCTGCTCCCAGAGGATGGTCACCACGTCGCCGACCCGGATCGCCCGGATCAGCCGCACGTCCTCCACACCCGTCGGGTCGCCGTTGACGTCCTGATCCGGGCGGCGCATCTCGAACAGCACCGACTCGTCGCCATAGCGGGTGTCGGTGAGCAGACGCTGCCTGCTCAGCACCGGTGCGCTGTCACCTGGCCGTTCCTGCTGCGGGCAGTCGCGCACCGCGCGCCGCAGCTCGTCCAGCAGGTCGTCGGCGCGCCCGGCCCGGTAGATCGTGATGGAGTGCGTGTACGTGCCGTCCGGGACGTGCCCCGCACCGGGATTCTGCGGCAGCTTGTAGACCACGTTCCGGGCCCGACGCTGCACGATCGCCCCCTCACTCGAAAAGCGGGCGCCGCACAGGTTCGGCAGCACCTCAAGGTCCCGGAATTCCGGCGCAATGCCGATCTGGTTGGCCGCCGCGAGCCGGAAGAACGCCCGATCCGGGATGCTGGTCGGCGTCGTGGGCTGCGCCGCACCGGTGACACCGGGAGACGTCGCCGTCGTACCCGGGGAGCGTCCCGGCGGGGTCGGCGAGGCGGGCGGTGATGCCGGACCGCCGGTCACGCTCGGCGACGGCGACGCGGATGACGGCGCCGGCGGCGTGGGCGTGCCGGCCGGCGAGGGTACGGTCGCCGACTGCGGAGCGACCACCTGGGTCCCGACAGCCACGCCCACGACCACCAGGGCCACGGCAAGGGTGCTCCCGGCGGCACGCAGCCTGGCCCGACGGTCCGCCTGGTGCCGCAGCACCTCGGGGACGCCCAGATCGCGAGCGTCGGCGTCGGCGGCGAGGGACCGGTACATCTCAGACAGTTCACGCGACATCGGTGGCCTCCAGTTCCACGACGGCCAGATCGGGCAGCAACGCGGCGAGTCGGGCCCGGCCGCGGGAAAGCCACGACTTCACAGTGCCGACCGGCACGTCGACCTCTCGGGCGATCTCCTCGACGGGCATGTCGAACAGGTAGTGCAGCGCCAACACCCGCCGGTGGGTTGCCGGCACCTGACGCAGGGCCTGGACCAGCAGCACGCTGTCCTCGTTGGGCGGAGGGACCGGCTGTGGAGGCCCGGCCAGCCGCAGCGCGCCACGCAGGCCGCCCAGCCGCCGCCAGCGGTCGGTCGCCAGGCGGGACACCACCAGCCGCAGCCACGCCTCCGGCGCCGGATGCGCCGACAACCTCCCCCACTGCCGCCAGGCCCGGGCGTACGCCTCCTGCACCAGGTCCTGCGCCTCGTTGTGGTCGCCGGTGACCGCACAGCCGTACCGCACCATCCGCCGCGCCGTGCTGCGGTAGAAGTCATCAAAGCTCTGCGCGTCCCTCACGACTGCTCCCCCTCATCCCACCCCGTTGCAAATGAGGACGGCGGACCGATGCCGCAGGTTGCGGTCCGACCGAACCTGTCGGTGAGGTGACAAACGGGCACACCACCGGACACGGCGGAGCCCCCGCCGTCCGGACCGGTGCGGTCCGGACGGCGGGGGCTCCGAGACGTGCTTCCCGCTGTGGTGGATCAGCCGCCGGGGCTCGGCGACGGGCCACCACTGGCAGTGCCGGCGGCCTGCTGCGCCTGCTGGAACGCGGTGAGCGCCTCGTCCAAGGCCTTCAGCGCACGCCCGTACCGCTCGAAGTCGCCGGACGTCTGCGCGGCCCGGACCTCGGTGATCGCGGTCTGCACCCGGTCCGCCGCGACGGCCAGGTCGCCGGTCGGCGGCGGGATGCTGGCGCTCGGCGTCGGTGCCGGCGTGGCGGTCCCGCTGGGCGTCGGCGTCGGCGTCGGGGTCGTGGGGTTGCCCCCGGTGGTCGGAGGCGGCGACGTGCCCTGCCCGGCCTTCTTACCCTGCTCGACCAGTTGCTTGATGCCGTCGTTGATGTTGTCGGCCAGCGCCACGAAGGAGCCACCGTCACCGTAGGAGAGCAGCACCTTCTGCAACAGCGGGTACGCGTCCTGCTGGTTGCTCTTCACATAGACCGGCTCGACGTAGAGCATGCCGTCGGCGAAGGGCAACGACAGCAGGTTGCCGTACTGCACCTGGGCCTGGTTGCTGGAGAGCAGGTTGAGCTGCTGACGGATGTTCGCGTTGTTGGTCATCTGCTGGTGCACCTGCACCGGGCCCGAGATCCGGGTCTGGTCCGGCAACTCCAGCACCTCCAGGCGGGGCTTCCCCTCGACGTACGACCCGGAGATCAGGGCGGCGAGGTTCTGCCGGCCGTTCGGGGTGACCGCCGAGGTGAGCTGGAACCGCGGGCTCTCCTGCCCCGGGAACTGGGTGAACAGGTAGTACGGAGGCTGCTTCTGGCCGCTGTCCGGGGCGTCCGGCACGTTGGGCACCTGCCAGAAGTCCTGAGCCGAGTAAAAGTCACCCGGGTTGGTCACGTGGAACTTGGTGAGCAGGTTGCGCTGCACCTTGAACATGTCCGCCGGGTAGCGCAGGTGCTCGGTCAGCTCGACCGGGATCTCCGCCTTCGGCAGCACCAGGTCACCACCGAACGCCTTGTTCCATGCCTTGAGCACCGGGTCGGTGTCGTCGTACTCGTAGAGCTTCACGGTGCCGTCGTACGCGTCGACAGTGGCCTTCACCGAGTTGCGCATGTAGTTGACGTCCTCCCGGGCCAGCTGGAAGGTGCCCCGGTTGGTCAACTCGTCGGTGGTCTCGGTCTGGAGGTTGACCTTCTCCGCGTACGGGTAGGTGGCCGCCGTGGTGTAGCCGTCGACGATCCACTGCACCCGGCCGTCGACAACCGCCGGGTACGGGTCGCCGTCCAGCGTGAGGAACGGCGCGACCTTCTCCACCCGGTCACGCGGGTTACGCACGTAGAGCAGCTTGGAGTCCTTGTTGACCGCCTCGGACAGCAGGAAGTTCGACTCCTGCTCCTTGATGGCGTACAGCAGCCGCCGGGTGAAGGAGCCGATCTCCACGCCGCCCTCACCGGTGTAGGTATAGGACTCGCCGCCACCCTCACCGACCGGCCGGTCGAACTCGGCCTTCTTGTTCGGGTCGGACTGCCCGACGATCGCGTAGTCGTCGGCCGCCATCCGCTCGCCGTAGTAGATCCGCGGCTGCTTGGCCGGGATCTGCTCGGTCTGCGAGGAGCACGCCTCCTGGGTCTTCTCGCCAAGGAAGCCGGAGACGAAGAACGGCTGCCCACCGCAGACCACCTGGTTCGCCGGGGCGGCCACCAGCCCGTACCCGTGGGTGTAGACGGTGTGCCGGTTGATCCAGGTGTTCTGCTGGTCGGTCAGCTCGCCGTAGTTGATCTCCCGGACGCCGACCACGTAGTCGGAGACCTTCCCGTTCACCCCGTACCGGTCGATGTCCAGCTTGGGGCCGAAGTCGTAGAAGCCACGCACCTGCTGGAGCTGGGTGTACGTCTCGCTGACCAGCTGCGGGTCGAGCAGACGCACGTTCGACACCACCGAGGTGTCGGTGGCCAGGTTCGCCGGTGGGGTGAGGTTGTTCGCCGCGTACGGGGTCGTCTCGGTGGCCCCCAGCCCGAACGCCGCTCGCGTCGCGTCGATGCTGCGCTGGATGTACGGCGCTTCCTTGTCCTTGGCGCTCGGCTTGACCTCGAAGGTCTGCACGGCCCAGGGGTAGATGCCGCCGATGGCCACCGCGGACACGCCGAGCAGCGCCAGCGAGATCCCCGGCCAGACCAGGTTCCGCATCCAGGCGTTGGAGAACACGATGATCGCGATCGCCACCACGATCGAGATGTAGGCCAGGATCTCCTTCGCCGGCAGCAGCGCGTTGACGTCGGCGTAGCCGGCGCCGTACAACTTGGCGCCCTCGTTGTACTCCAGCAGCATCGCCCGCCGGTCCAGCACGTACGCGACGGCCTTCAACAGCACGAAGACCGCTACCAGGCTGCTCAGGTGCGCGCGGGCCGCGTTGCTCATCCGGTCCCCGACGCCCTGCAGGCGGACGCCGCCGAAGAGGTAGTGCACCGCCAGCGCGCCGATCACCGCCAGCACCACCGCGGTGAAGGCGACGCCGAGCAGGTAACGCCAGAACGGCAGCTGGAAGACGTAGAAGCCGATGTCCACCCCGAACTCCGGGTCCTTGATCCCGAAGTCTCCGCCGTTGCGGAAGAGCAGCCACTGGTTCCACCGGTTCTGCGCGGAGAGGCCGGCGAAGAGCCCGACCACCGCGGCGGTCAGCGCGATCCAGGTGCCCAGCCGCGGGCTGAGCGCCATCCGGTAGCGCTCCAGCGTCGCCTGCTCCACCGAGTGCGGACGCAGCCGCGGGCGCAACCGGTAGGCCAGCCACAGGTTGCCACCGACGATCACCGCCATGCCGAGACCGACGGCGAGGAAGAGCACCAGCCGGGTGAGCAGGACACCGGTGAAGACCTCGGTGTAGCGCACCTCGTCGAACCAGAGCCAGTCGGTCCACGCCTGGACACCCCACCCGAGCAGGGTGAAGAGCACGAACACCCCGACCAGGACAGCGATGGTGACGCGCCCGCGCCGGCTCATCCTCGGAAGGGGGCTGCTGCTACGCATTACCACTGTTGGCTCCGCACGCTCGATGTGATCGGCTCCGACCAGGCACCCAGAGTACGGGGTGTTCCTGAGCGTGTCGGGGCACGGTCACACCGGTCAGCAACGCGTCGGCTGACCACCCGCGCGCAACGCCTCCAGAGCGGTCATCGCCTCGTCCAACGAACCCACCCGCAGCAGGGGCAGACCCGGCTGCGGATTGCGGACCGCCTCGGCGCAGTTGTCCGCCGGCACCAGGAACACCTTCGCCCCGGCGCGCTTGGCGCCGACCAACTTCTGGGCGATCCCGCCGATCGGGCCGACGGTGCCCTCGTCGTCAATGGTGCCGGTGCCGGCGATGATCTGACCGCCGGTGAGATCGGCCGGGGTCAGTTTGTCCACGATGCCCAGGGCGAACATCAGACCGGCGCTCGGCCCACCGATGTCCTCCAGGTCGATGCCGAGGGTGAACGGGTGCGGCTGCTGCTGGTCGATCTCGACACCGATCCGCGGCCGACCGTCCTGCTCCCGGCTGGTCACGGCCACCGTGGCGGGCACGCCGTCCCGGGTGTAGCCGATGGTCAACGCCGTACCGGCCGGCTTGGCCCGGACCAGCTCGGTGACCTTCGCGGCCACCGGCACCGGCTGACCGTCGACGGAGGTGATCACGTCGCCCGCCTTCAACTCCCCGGCGGCCGGCCCGTCACCGGACACCGTCTTGATCACCACCTGCACCGGAAAGCCCAGCTCCCGCAGCGCGGCGGTCTCCGCGCTGGTCTGGGACGCCTTGAAGTCCTCGGCGTTGCGCTGCTCGACCTGCTCCGTCGACTCCCCCGGCGGGTAGACCAGCTCGCGTGGCACCACCGCCTCGTCGTCGGAGAACCAGCCCGCGATCGCCCCGCGCAACCGCACCGTGGGCTGCACACCCACCGTGGTCAACCGCAGCTGACCGGCGGAGGTCGAGGTCTCCCGCCCGGTGACCTGGATGACCTCCTTGCCGTCGGCCGTACCCAGGGTGTTGACCGTCGGGCCCGGACCCAGCACCACGTACGGGATCGGAACCCGGAGCACCCCGATGCTCAGCAGGGCGGTGAACAGGGCACCGAGCAGGACCGTCAGGCCACGACGTCTCATGCCGCAGAGCGTACCGACCGACCGGACGCCTCCTGCCGGATGCGCACGCGACTTCGCCCTCAGCGCAACGCCAGCGGCGGCGACCTGGGGCGCGGTCCGCGTACCGTAGACGTCGTGCCTGATATTCCGTTCGGTTTCGCGCTCCCGGGTGGTCAACCACCAGACCCCAACGATCCCGCGCAGATGCAGCAGTTCATGTCGCAGTTGCAGCACCTGCTCTCCGCGCCGGGCAGCGGGCCGGTCAACTGGGACCTGGCCCGGCAGGTAGCAGCCAGCCAGCTCGCGGCCGCCGGCGACCCGGCGGTGTCACCGTATGAGCGCAACGCGGTCGAGGAGGCGCTGCGCCTGGCCGATCTGTGGTTGGAGCCCGCCTCGGCGTGGCCGTCCGGCATCCAGTCCCCGGTCGCCTGGAACCGCAATGAGTGGATCTTCAAGACGCTGGACGTGTGGCGCAAGCTCTGCGACCCGGTGGCCAGCCGGATGGTCGGCGCGATGGGCGACCTGGTGCCACCGGAGGCCCGCGCCCAACTCGGTCCGATGCAGTCGATGGTGGCCTCCCTCGGCGGCGCGCTCTTCGGCGGTCAGCTGGGTCAGGCCCTCGGTTCGCTCGCTGCGGAGGTGCTCTCCGCCGGCGACATCGGGCTGCCGCTCGGCCCGGCCGGCACGGCCGCGCTGATCCCGGCCAACATCCGGGCGTACGGCGAGGGCCTGGAGCTTCCCGAGGACGAGGTCCGCCTGTACGTGGCGCTGCGTGAGGCCGCCCACCAGCGGCTGTTCCAGCACGTCCCGTGGCTGCGCGGTCACGTGCTCAGCGCGGTCGAGATGTACGCCTCAGGCATCCGGGTCAACCGGGAGGCGATCGAGGAGGCGATGGGCCGGGTCGACCCGACCGACCCGGAGTCGATGCAGGCGATCGCCCTGGAGGGCATCTTCACCCCGGAGGACACTCCGGCGCAGAAGGCCTCACTGGCCCGACTGGAGACCGCACTCGCCCTGGTCGAGGGCTGGGTCTGCCACGTCGTGGACAGCGCCGCCAGCGACCGGCTGCCCAACGTCGTCCGGCTCGGTGAGGCGTTCCGCCGTCGCCGTGCCGCCGGTGGCCCCGCCGAGCAGACCTTCGCCGCACTCGTCGGCCTGGAGCTGCGCCCACGGCGCCTTCGCGAGGCCGCGGCACTCTGGGCCGCGCTCACCCAGCACCGCGGCATCGAAGGCCGCGACGCCGTGTGGGGCCACCCGGACCTGCTCCCGTCGGACGACGACTTCGCCGACCCGGTCGCCTTCGCGATGAACGACATGGACCTCAGCGAGCTGGACAGCTTCGACTTCACCGCCCCCGGTGGGGTGGAGGAGAAGTCCCCGGGCCAGCCCGACGAGACCGACGGCGAGGACGACACCAAGTCCTGAAACCTGGGTCGTGACGCCTGGGCCTGGGCCGCGACGCCGGGGCCTGGGCCCGTCACCCTGGGGTGGTGGCGCCTGGGCCTGCGACGCCTGGGCCCGTGGCCCTGGTGCCATGACGCCTGGGCCGTGGCCCTGGTGCATGACGCCTGGGCCCGGCGAAGCTGGGCTCGTCATGCCTGGGCCGGCGAAGCTGGGCTCGTCATGCCTGGGCCCGGCGAAGCTGGGCTCGTGATGCTTGAAACCGAGTTTCCGCACTGTTCGACGGCGGGCGCCCGGCCGTGCAGCTGGCCCTGGCTGGGCAGCAGGTGACGGCCCTCGGTCGGGAAGCGTGCCGGTCAGGCGGGTCGGCCCGAGCCGGAGAGCAGGGCGCGGGTCGCCTCCCAACCCTCGAAGGCCGGGTCCAGCGTGGCCAGGTCGGCCGGGCCGCGCAGTCGCCGCCAGCCGGCGGTGACCGCCACGTCCCCCGGTCGAGGGGCACCGGAACGAACGTCCGTCGGCGTTGCCGTGTCCAGGTGCAGCGGAGGTAGCCAGCCCGGCACGGGCAGCCGCACAGCCACCCCGAGCAGGCCCGGACCGCCGCCGTCGACCGGAGCCACCGCGACGGGTCGGGTGGTGAGCGGGCGCAGCAGCTTGCCGACAGTCAGCGCGGGCAGGTCCGGCACGTCCCCGACCAGCACCGCCGCCTGGTCGTAGCCCTCCAGCGCGGCGAACACGGCGTTCGGAGTCGGCTCGGCCACCTCGTAGACCGCGGTGCCGGGCCAGACCAGCGCGTCGGCGAGGGCTCGGTCGGCCGGGGTGACCGCGACGGCGATCTCCACCTCGTTGAGCGTGGCGAGCAGGTCGATGACATCTTCCGCGAGAGCCGCTCGCCATTCGGCCCGGTCGACGCCCGGCGGCGACCAGGGAACCGGCCCGAGCAACGCCACTACCACCCGTCGTGCCACCCCCCGACCCTAGCGCCCACCCCGACCACCCGCTCGCCTGCGTGGACCGGGCACACCGGGCATGATCGACTCGGATTCATTGAAACCGCGGTGTCCGGAGGGCATCGATAGCCCGGTTTCCAGGAAGGCGAGTCGATCATGCCGGCGCGCGGGGCGCGGGGCGCGGGACGGGGCGCGGGGCGCGGGGCGGGACGGCGCCCGGGGCGGCGGGGCTTTCCGAGGGCTCGGCGTGCGGCAGCCCTGAGACTCGGGGTCTGTGGATCAGGTGGGGAGCGGTGCGCAGGAGGCAGCGGCTACGCCTTCGAGGTAGCCGCGGGCGCGTTCCGCCTTCGGGTAGCGGCCGACCAACGCCCAGAACCGGGCGTTGTGGCTGGGCACGATGAGGTGCGCCAGCTCGTGCAACAGCACGTAGTCGATCACCCAGTCGGGCATTTCCTGAACTCGGTGCGAGATCCGGATGCTGCGGTCGGCAGGGGTGCAGGAGCCCCACCGGCCGTTCTGGTTGGTGACCCATCGGACGCTGGCCGGCAGTGCCTTCGTGGGGTACTCGGCCAGGTAGAGGTCGATGAGCCGGGTGGCCCGGGCCAGCAGCTCGGCGTCGGAGCGGGCCAGGCGCCCCTCCCGGGCGGCGAGCCGGGCGAGCATGCGGTCGACCCACTCGCTCTCCTCGGCTCGGGAGAACTGGTCCGGGATGAGAACGACGACCCGCTCGCCGTCACGGTACGCGGACACCGTGCGTCGTCGGCGCTGGCTGCGCCGCACCTCGACGACCGGCTTGCGCGTCCCCGCCATCACTGGCCCGCGCAGCCTCGGCTACGTGTCACGAAGGAAAGCTAATGCGTACTGACCAGGGGTCCGCAAGGGTCAACCGCGCGACACGCGCCCGGAAAATGGTGATTGGTCGCCAGGCGTCCGGAAAATTTCTTGACGACGGCCCCGCCGCGCCATCTCGTCACCCTTCGTGAACGCCGATGGCGGTGTCACACGACGCCTCTCCACCGTAGGTGATCACCGGCGCGGAGGCCGCGCGGGGGGCACTCGCACGGGTGGCTGTGAGGGTTTGGTCGGCGTGTCCCCGCCAAACTGACTTATCCGACCTATTTCGCCATGCACACTCTCGACGTCGACTTGCTCACAGTGTCGATGCACAGCTGACATGGAACTGCCCAGACCTGGGTAGGGTCCGCGAACCAGCGGTCACGAAGGTGGCCGCGGAGTGAGACCCAGCGCCGGCGCCCCGTGTGGCCCGCCGCCGGGCACCCCGCCGGGACGGCATTGACCGGCGGACGAGACGAGGAGGGCACCGTGGCCGACCAGGCCCAGACGACCTACAACGGTTACTGCGTCAAGTGCAAGGAGAAGCGGGACTTCGAGGGACACGTCGAGGTCTCGAAGACCGGAATGAACATGGCCAAGGGCAAGTGTCCGGTTTGCGGGACAACAGTGAACCGCATCCTGGGCAAGGCCAAGGTCTGACCGTACGGGTGACGGGGGCGGGGTGGCCGGTGGCCACCCCGCCCCGTTGCCGTTTCGGGCGGTCGGCGGGACGTTGACCGCCTGTCGGGTGACCGACAGCCTCGTCGGCGGCCTGTGGAAAACCCACCAAAGCCTGTGGACAACGCTGGACAGCGGCCTGGGCGCCTGTGGACAACGATCGACCGAACGCGAAGTCACGGTCACGATTGGTGACCATGAGCCGCACCGTACTGCCCCGTCCCACGCTGCTGCCCGGCCTCAGTCGGCTCTGGCGGGACCGGCACACCCTCCAGCTCGGCGTCGGCCCGGGGCCCGCCGTGCTGCTGGAGCTGGCCAATCCCCGAGCCGCCCATCTGCTCGACCTGCTCGACGGCACCCGCAGCGAACGCTCCGTCCTGGCGCACGCGGCCACCGTCCGGGTCACCGCCGACGAGGCACGTACGCTGCTCGACGCCCTGCGTACGGCCGGCCTGCTGGTGCCCGCACACAGCCTGCTCCCCCGCGACCTGGCCGGCCCGGTCCGCGCCCGGCTGGCGGCGGAGGCCGGCGCGCTGGCCCTGGCCGCCGCTCGACTGCCCGGCACCCCCGCACAGGTCCTGCGCCGTCGGCGGACCACCCGGGTCGTGCTCACCGGCGCCGGGGCGCTCGGCGGGCCTCTGACGGTGGCGTTGGCCCAGGCCGGCGTCGGGCAGGTGATCCCCCACCTCACCGGCCCGGTCCGCCCCGTCGACCTCGTCGGCACGGGAATCCCCGCCACCGAGCTGGGCCACCCGCTGGCACCGGCGGTGCGGGCCGCGGTCAACCGCGTCGCACCGGGCACCGGCACCCAGCGGGGCCGGGCCACCCGGGTGGACCTGGTGATCCAGCTCGGCACGGACCGGCCACCCGCGCTGGTCGCTGCCGGTCTGGCCCAACGCCGGCAGCCACACCTGCTGGTCACGCTGCGCGAGGGCGTACCGGTCGTCGGGCCGCTGGTCCGCCCACCGGCCGGGCCCTGCCTGCACTGCGTCGAGCTGCACCGGGCCGACCGCGACCCGGACTGGCCGCGGCTCGCCGCGCAACTCGCCGCCACCGACCCGGTCGCCGCCGGCGCGACCAGCACGCTGCTGGCAGCCATCGGGTACGCGCTGGCAGAGGCGCTGACGCAGCTCGACGGCGGTCAGCCGGAGACCCTCGGTGGGGCCATGGAGATCACCGGCGCGGGCCGTTTCCGCCGTCGGGGCTGGCCGCCACACCCGGCGTGCGGGTGCTCGCGGGGTCGAGTGTCCGCACCAGCCCGGCCGCAGACCAGCAGCGGAGCCCTCCGGTCGGTAACAATGACGGTGTGACCGACATCCCGCGCCGCGCCGTGTCCCGCACCGCCAAGCTCGCCGCCCTGCCGCTCGGCTTCGCCGGCCGGACCGTTCTCGGCATGGGAAAGCGCGTCACCGGGCTCGCCTCCGACGTGATCTCCGCGGAGATCCAGCAGCGCACCGCCGAGCAGCTGTTCAGCGTGTTGGGCCAGCTCAAGGGCGGGGCGATGAAGTTCGGCCAGGCGCTGTCGGTCTTCGAGGCGGCACTGCCGGAGGAGGTCGCGGCGCCCTACCGCCAGGCGCTCACGAAGCTCCAGGAGGCGGCACCACCTCTGCCGGTCGCCAGCGTGCACAAGGTGCTGGCCGAGCAGCTCGGCCCCGACTGGCGGGACCTGTTCGTCGAGTTCAACGACACCCCGGCCGCCGCCGCAAGCATCGGCCAGGTACACCGGGCACGGTGGCGGGAGCCGGGGTTCGACGAGTCCGGCGCACCGAACAGCCGCGATGTGGCGGTCAAGATCCAATATCCCGGCGCCGGTGAAGCGCTGCTCTCCGACCTCAAGCAGCTCTCCCGGCTGGGCGGGATGTTCCGGGCCATCCAGCCCGGTCTGGACGTCAAGCCCCTCCTGGTCGAGCTGCGCGAGCGGATCACCGAGGAACTGGACTACGAGCTGGAGGCCGAGTCGCAGCGCGCCTTCGCCGCCGCGTACGCCGACGACCCGGAGATCTACATCCCACAGGTGATCAACGCGGCCCCCCGGGTGCTGGTCACCGAGTGGGTGACGGGCACCCCGCTGGCCGACATCATCCGCGAGGGCACCGAGGAGGAGCGGGACGAGGCGGGCCGGTTGATGGCCACCCTGCACCTCTCCGCTCCGCAGCGGGCCGGGCTGCTGCACGCCGACCCGCACCCGGGAAACTTCCGTTTGCTGCCCGACGGCCGACTCGGGGTGATCGACTTCGGTGCGGTGGCCCGGATGCCGGAGGGCACGCCGGAGCCGATCGGTCGCATCGCCGCGATGGCCCTGCGCGGCGACGCCGACGAGGTGGTGGCGGGTCTGCGCTCGGAGGGCTTCATCGGCGCCACCGAGCAGATCGACGCCGAGGGGGTGCTCGACTTCATCCGTCCGATGCTGGAGCCCATCGCGGCGGACGGGTTCCGGTTCACCCGGGCCTGGCTGCGGGCCGAGGCGGGTCGACTCGCCAGCCCGCGCTCCCCCACGTACCAGCTGAGCAGGCAGCTCAACCTGCCGCCGTCGTACCTGCTGATCCACCGGGTGACGCTCGGCTCGATCGGGGTGCTCTGCCAGTTGGAGGCGAAGGCCCCGTACCGCAGCATCCTGGAGCGTTGGCTGCCCGGCTTCGCCCCGGTTGCCTGAGGACGTCCAGAAGGGCGGGTGCCGGTCGGCACCCGCCCTTCTGTGTGCGGTGGTACTAGAGAACGCCCAGGTCGCGTGCCGTCTGGTTGCGGCTGTTCATGGCGACGGTACGGGCGGATCGGGTTGCCTCAGTGCTCGTGGTGGTACGACCGGCCTGAGGCCGCCGCATTCGAGCCCGGGACAACGCTTCGTGGAGTAGTTGCATCTCGAAGGCTCCACTCGGGACGTTGAACATCGTCTTCTCACTCACTGCCGGTGTGACACCGGCGTAGTTGGTACGGATCGGGAACACGTCAGGCTGCCAGCCGGACCGCGCCACGCACCTCGGACAGCCCACTGGCCGCCAGGCGCGCCTCGGCCTCGACGCGAAGCTCGGCGTCACGAGCGACGTCCTCCTTACGCGGACGGCCACGGGGCCGCTTACGCGGGACGACCGCGCCACGCTCGAAGATCTCGCCGCCCCAGACGCCCCAGGGCTCCGCTCGCTCAACGGCTCCGGCCAGGCATTCGACGCGCAGCGGGCAGTCCCCGCAGAGCGACTTGGCCAGCTCGAGCTCGGTGGGCGAGTCGGAGAACCACAGGTCGGGGTCGAACTTCCGGCAGGGCAGGTTCGCCTCCATCTCGACGCTCATGTCGAGTGGGGCCAACGCCAGACTCATCTCCCGGTCACCTCTCTCTCACATTCGATCTCGTGGATCGCATTCCGACGTACTTACGGCGGGCAAAAAATTGAGGCCGCGGATCCCGGTAAGCGGGTTCCGCGGCCTCGAGGTGAGCCGGTGTCTGATGGTCAGACCGGTTTACCTCGAGGTGGAACGCCGCGGACATCCATGCGCTTCTTGGCGATCTGGATGCCATTGCCCGTGGAGCCACTGGTCCCCTCGACTCCGACTGGTGCGAGGGTCAGGCTCAGCTCGGTCTGAACCTGGTGCACCTGCGGAACCGACGGTCGTGCAGCCGCGAGGGCCACCCGGACAGCCGACAGCGGAGCGTGGACAGACGGCATCGCCGCCAGACGCTCATAGGTGAAGATCTCCACGGGTGCCACCTCCCTCACGTTCCTCGGATCGACTGGACCAACCCCCGTGAGCAGCCGGAATGGCGCCGCTCGCGTGGTGTGTCCTGAGGCTATTCCTCGCGCCGGGGCGAGGGCAAACGAATTTACGACGAGATTTCGAAAGTTTTCTCCGGGCAGACATCGTCCACCCCCGCGCCCCCCACCAGCGCCAGCACCGACTCCCCATAGAGGCCCAGCTTGCGGGGGCCGATGCCGGCGATGGCGATCAGTTCCTCCGACCGCTCGGGCCGCCGCTCGGCCAGCGCGATGAGCGTCGCGTCGGTGAACACCACGTAGGCGGGGACCTTCTGCGCCCCGGCCACCCGCTGCCGCCACTCGCGCAGCCGTTCGTGCAGCTCATCGTCGATGTCGGACGGGCAGGTGGGGCATCGGCCCAGCTTGCGGTCCGGGCCGGCGAGCAGGGTGGCGCCGCAGATCCGGCAGGAGACGATCTGGGTGCGACGCCGCTCGGTGCGTTTGGCTGCCGGGCCGACGCCGCCGGCCGCCCGTTCGGTGCCGCCGGAGCGGTCCAGCTGGGGCAGGAACCGTGACGGCCGCCGGGCCCGTCCGCCCGGCGAGCGTGCGGCGGCGTACGACAGCCAGAGCCACTGCCGCGCTCGGGTGATCCCGACGTAGAGCAGCCGACGCTCCTCCTCGACCTGCTCGACGGTCTTGGCGTACGTGGTGGGCATCGTGCCCTCGGCGAGGCCGATCAGGAAGACCGCGTCCCACTCCAGCCCCTTGGCGGAGTGCAGCGAGGCGAGGGTCACCCCGTCCACCGTCGGCACGTGCTGCTGGGCGGCCCGGCGGGCGAGCTCCTCGGTGAAGTCGGTGAGGGTGACGGGACGTTCCACCGACGCGGCCTCGCCGATCGGCACCACCTCGGGGCTGGCCGCGTACTCCTCGGAGAGCTGGACCAGCGCGGACAGCGCCTCCCAGCGCTCGCGGGCGGCGCCACCGGCCGGGGGTGCGTCCGGGGCCCAGCCGACCGCGGTGAGCGCCTCGACGACGGCGGCCGGCAGCGGCGTCTCTCCGGGGATCGAGCGGGTGGCGGCGCGAAGCGCGACCATCGCCTGACGTACCTCGGTCCGCTCGAAGAAGCGCTCCGCGCCCTGCACGACGTACGGCACCGCGGCCTCGGTGAGCGCCTTCTCGTACGCCTCGGACTGCGCGTTGACCCGGAACAGCACGGCGATCTCCTTCGCCGGCGTGCCCGCGTCGATCAGGGCACGGCAACGCGCGGCGACCGCGTTCGCCTCGGCCGGCTCGTCGGTGAAGATCCGCAGGTCCGGCTCGGGGCCGGGTGGGCGCTGCCCGCGCAGCTCCAGCCGCAACCGTGCCTCGGTGCCCCGGGCCTGGGAGATCACCGCGTTGGCCAGCCCGACCACCTGCGGGGTGGAGCGGTAGTCGCGGACCAGCCGGACCACCGTGGCGTTGCGGTGCCGGCGGGGGAAGTCGACCAGGTACGCCGAGGTGGCCCCGGTGAACGAGTAGATCGTCTGGCTGGCGTCGCCGACCACGGTCAGGTCGTTGCGGCCGGCCAGCCAGGCGTCCAGCAACCGCTGCTGGAGTGGGTTGACGTCCTGGTACTCGTCGACCACGAAGTGCCGGTACTGGGTGCGGATCTGCTCGCCGACGTCCGGATGCTCCTCGATGCCCCACACCGCGGCACGCAGCATGTCCTCGAAGTCGATCACGCCGTTCGAGCGTTTGAGCTGCTCGTACGCGGTGAACACCTCGGCCACCTTCGCCGGCTCGTGCGGTGTGTCGCGCAGCGCCCGGGCGGCCGCTACCACGTAGTCCGTCGGCTCGACCAGCGACGACTTGGCCCACTCGATCTCGCCGGCCAGGTCGCGCGCCGCGGCCCGGTCGGTGCGCAGGCCGACCCGGGCCGCGGCGAGGGTGACCAGCCGCACCTTGCTGTCCAGCAGCTCGGGCATGGCCCGGCCGGACAGCAGGCGGGGCGCGAAGTACCGCACCTGCCGCAACGCGGCCGCATGGAAGGTCCGTGCCTGAACACCTTGCGCCCCGAGCAGAGTGAGACGGTGTCGCATCTCGGCGGCGGCCCGGGCGGTGAAGGTGACCGCGAGCACGTGCCGGGGGGATATCTCACCGGAGAGTGCCCGGTGGGCGATCCTGGAGGTGATCGCCCGGGTCTTGCCGGTGCCCGCGCCGGCCAGGATGCAGACCGGGCCGGCGGGTGCGGTCACCGCGGAGCGCTGCTCAGGGTCCAGCCCGGCGAGCACATGTTCCGACGCTGAGTGAACCACCACAACCAGGAATCATCTCAGCTCCCCTCAGCGTTGCAGCGAACAGCCTCGGCTTGATCCGCAAGCCGCGGCCGGAGGAGTTGGAGGATCCGACCATGTTGACGATGTATTCCACCCCCTGGTGCGGCTACTGCCACCGGCTGAAGTCGCAGCTCGACCGGGAGGGCATCGGTTACGAGGTGGTCGACATCGAGCAGGACCCGAAGGCCGCGGAGTTCGTGATGAGCGTCAACGGCGGCAACCAGACGGTGCCGACCCTGCGCTTCGACGACGGCAGCGCCCTGACGAATCCCTCGATCACCCAGGTCAAGCAGCACCTGGAGACCCTCACCGCCTGACCGGCCAGATCACTGTCGACGAGCGGCCGCCCCACCCGGGGCGGCCGCTCGTCGTGTTCCGAGGTCGGTCACCGTGGCGGCGGAAGGTGGGTGCCGGTCGCCAGCGGCCGGTCGGCGTCCTCCGCCGGTCGCCGGGGCGCCGGGAGCACCGGGAGGGTCGGCGTGGACGGGCGGGTGCCGGTCGGCGCGCTCAGGTGCCGGCCCCGCCAGAGGTAGCCGCCGGCGACCAGGGTGGCCACCCCGACCAGCGCGAACAGCAGCCGGTAGTCCAGGAACCCGACCAGCAGGGCGCCGGCCCCGATGGAGAACGCCTGCGGGCCGCTGACCACCGCCTGCGTGGCCGCGGCGACCCGGCCGACCAGCGTGGGCGGGGTCCGCCGCTGGATCAGCGTGTGCAGCCCGACCATCGTCAGCGGGAGCGAGACGCCGGCCAGCAGCACCGCCACGAACCCGAGCCGGATATCGGGGTACGCGAGCGCGAGCGCGGCCGGCGAGAAGAACGCGACCCCGGCGGCCAGTGTGCCGACCTCACCGAGCCTGCGGACCAGCGCCGGTGAGCAGAGCCCGCCGAGCAGCCCACCCACGCCCTGCACGGTGACCAGCACGCCCACGAACGCTGCGTCCCGGTTCAACCCCTGGTCGACGTACGCGAAGATGAGCGACTCGCTGAAGCCCATCACCAGTGATCCCAGCCCGTAGCCGAGCAGTGCCCGGCGCAGGGCCGGCTCGCCTGCCAGGTGCCGCAGGCCCGCGCCCAGCTCGGCCGGCCAGCGCAGCCGGACGGGCGGTGGCGCCTGCTGCGGAGTGGGTAGGGCGGTCACCACCGCCGCGGCGGTCAGAAATCCGACGATGCCGATCCCGGCCAGCGCCCACCCACCGAGCGCCGCGTACAGCGCCGCGCCGGCCAGCGGGCCGATCAGCCGCATCCCCTGCCGTACGGTCTGGAGCAGGCCGTTCGCCTCCGCCAGCAGCTCGACCGGCACCATCTCCCGGAGCAGCCCGCTGAGCGCCGCGCCGAGCGTGATGGACGACAACCCGTAGAGGGCGGCCACCAGGTAGACGATCCAGACGTCGCCCGCGTGCCGGACGGCGAACAACGGGGTGAGCAGGGCGGCGGTGAGCACGTTCGCGGCCAGGAAGAACGGACGACGCGGGTACCGGTCGACGAACCAGCCGACCAGCGGTGCCAGCATCATCGGCGCGATGACCGCGAAGATCGTGGCACCGGCCAGCCCGTTCGAGCCGGTCAGATCCTTGACCCAGATGGCGAGCGCGAGCAGCAGGATCGACTCGGCGGTCATGCTGGCCAGCAGACCGCCGAAGAGCAGGCGGAAGTCGGGTCGGCGCAGGATCGTGCGCATGGGTCCCTCCGGCGGGATGGCCTGCCCGGCTGGGCGAGGTCGACGTGGGCCGCGACCGCGGGTCCGTCATCGTCCGGCATTCCCGTGGTCCGATTTTTGCAGGACACGCCCCCGCCGGAACCTCCGACACCGGTCGCGCCGTCCATACTGACCGTGGGGGGCGAATTTCATACAGTTACCGTCGCGCCAGCGGCGGTCGACGGGAAAGAGGACACTGTGCCTCCTGCCGCACCCAGCCCGATCCTGCGTCGCCGCCGGTTGGGCGTCGAGCTGCGCCGTCTGCGTGAGGCCGCGGGCCTCACCGGCGACCAGGTCATCGAGCGTATCGGTTGGGCCTCCGCGTCCAAACTGTCCCGACTGGAGAACGGCCGCAGCCGACCGGACCCGCAGGACGTCGGCGACCTGCTGGATCTCTACGGCGTCGACCAGGCGGTGCACGACGAGTTGCTCGGCATCACCAGCGAGGCCGGCGACATGCGCGGCTGGTTGAAGAACTTCCCGGTGATGACGCAGCAGCAGCGCAGTTGGGCCGAGCTGGAGGCGGGCTGCGCCGAGATCTCCGAGTACAACCCGGTGCTGGTGCCCGGCCTGTTGCAGACCCCGGGCTACGCCCAGGTCCGGATCGTCTCCGCCCGTCAGGTGGGCGCGGGCGCGGGCGAGCCCGAGCCCGACGACGAGCCGGAGACCGAGGTGCAGGCGCGGATGGCCCGTCAGTCGTTGCTGACCCGTGAGCCGCACGCGCCCCGTTACACCGCCGTGCTGGAGGAGGCCGCTCTCGGCCGTCGCGCCGGGCCGCCCGAGGTGCTGCACGAGCAACTGCTCCAGCTCTGTGAGCTGGCCCTGCTGCCGAACGTGACGCTGCACGTGCTGCTTCGCGACACCCAGATCGGCAATTGGTACCTCCCGCCGACCGCGTTCTCGGTCTACCGGTTCGCCGATCCCCTCGATCCGGAGACATTGGCCATCGAAGGTGGCTTCACCGACGTCATGTCGACCGAGGCAATCGCGCTAAATCGCTATAAAGTGGTGTTCGAGTGGCTATGCACGTCGGCACTGAACGCCGAGGACACCCTCTCCTGGCTGATCGAGTCAACGGGACGGCTGACCGAGGCGACGCCCCCATCCACAGTGGCGTTCGGGCCGGCAACGGCGCCGACCCAGCGCCGCCGGGCCTCGGGGCGGCTGACGGATCGGTGATCCACGGGGGACCGACCCTCCGTCGGGGCGTGCGGCACCACTCGTCCCATCGGATCGCTTCACATCAGGAGCAGAACCATGAACGACATCCGTAACACGCCGTCCGTCTCCGCTCACTCGCTGGCGGATGCCCCGTGGCGTACCAGCACGCGCAGCCAGACCTCCAACTGCGTGGAGGTCGCCCCACTCAACGCCGGCCCGTCGGCGGTCGCCCTGCGCGACAGCAAGGACCGAGGCGGTCCGGTGCTGCTGTTCAATCGCGCAGGGTGGCTCGGTTTCATCACCGGAGCAAAGAAGGGCCAGTTCGATCTGAACTGATCCGGTGACAGGTACGGGGCCGTCGGCACACTGCCGGCGGCCCCGTCGCCGTACACGCCCGCCGACGTCCCTGAGCTGCATCCACCGATCGGACGACGCTCCGAACTGATAGGCGCGTTTCAGTTGCTGGGACGAACACGGGGCGTAACATGGCCCTCGGATACGTGGAACTTCCACACTGGCTTATCCGTCGCGGCTCATCCGGAGACCCTCATGCGGTTCCTGATCGTTCGCACCGACATCCGCGCCGTCGCCGACGGGGACATCGCCGCTGCCTGGGCAGACGGCCACCGACTCCGCGACGAGACGACCACCCCCGAGCCGCGACGGCAGACCGTGCACGCCGAGGACCGGGACGCCGCACTGCTGCTGGCCCGCGCTCTGGCCACTGTCGGCGCGGTCCGCGCCGGCAAACAACGGGTCAAGGTCGTGCCGCTGGTCGAGCCGCGCGCGGCCTTCCGACACAGACCGGGCCGCAACGGCACCTGACTCGACAAGACGTCCGTCGTGATCGGATCGGCTCCCCCGCCGCGTTTATCGCACCCACCGACCACGACGGCCCGTGTTCCCGGCCCGTGACCGCCGCGGCAACGGCGGCCACGGGTCGGGACCGTGCTTCACCGGTCGGCGTCCACCCAGCCGTCCAGCCACCGGTGGATGAGGAACAGCGCGATCGACGACGGCGGCGGCAGGATCAGCTGGGCACCGTCACCCACGTCCACCGTCCGCCCGGCCAGCGCCGCCCCGATCTCCCGGCGCGAGAACCACCGGGCGTACGCGATCTCGGACGGGTCGACCCGCACCGGATCGTCCGGGTTAGCGGTGGCCAGGAAACCCAGCATCAGCGAGCCGGGGAACGGCCACGCCTGGCTACCCACGTACCCGATGCGCTCGACCCCGATGCCCACCTCCTCGCGGACCTCGCGCAGCACGGCGGCCTCCGCCGACTCGCCGGGCTCGACGTAGCCGGCCAGGCAGGAATAGCGCCGGCCGCCCGGGGTGCCCGGCCAACCGGCGTTGTTGCCGAGCAGGCAGCGACCGTCCGAGCCGTCCACACCGTCATGCACCAGCACGATCATCGCCGGGTCGGTACGCGGCCAGATCCGCCCACCGTTGCGGTCCACCCGGGACCAACCCGCCTCGTCCATCGCGGTCGGCGCCCCGGTGGTCGCCGAGTAGCCGTGCCGGGTGTGCCAGTTGACCAGCGCCAACGCCGTGGTGAAGATGCCGGCCTCCCGGTCGGCCAGCAGGTGGCCCACCTCGCGCAGGTTGACCGCCCGGGTCCCCGGTAACGCCGGCAGCGGCGCGTCGACCGCGAAGACCGGCACCCCGTCCGGCTCGACACCGAGGAACATCGCCGTCGACTCGGACCCGGCCGGCACGTCGGCCGCGCGGAACAGCACCAACGCCGGTGGGGACGTGTCGGTGCGGGCCAACGTCCGACCCTCGTCGGTCGAGTCGAGCAGCAGCACCCGGCCACGCAGCCACGCCTCGGTCAGCCACTGCGAGTCGCCCCGCCGGTGGGCGGCCCGATCCAGCGTGGACCGCGCCAACGGCGGCGCCGCCTCCCCACTCACGCCAGCGCTCCGCTACGCTCCGCGCCGCCGTGAGACGGCCCGCTGCTGAGCCGCCGGGCTCGCTCGCTCACTGCTTCAGCTCGGTCTGGACCGTGGTCAGCGCGGCGAGGCCCGGGGTGACCCGCTCGGCGTCACCGAGCACCACGACCGCCGCCCGAGCCGGTGCCAGGTACCGGGCGCCGGCACGCGCGACATCGTCGATGCTCGCCTTCGCCAACCTCGCCGCGTACTCGGCGAGGAAGTCGAGGCGCAGCCCGTTGCCCGCGTACGCGCTGGTCAACGCCGCCAACCCGGCCTGGGTGGACATGCCGAGCTGGAGGGTGCCCAGGGCGTACTGACGGGCCTGCTCCAACTCCTCGGGCTTCGGTGGCAGCGACGCCAACCGGCCCAACTCGTACGTCGTCTCCAGCAACGCCGGCCCGGTGACCTCGGTGGCCACCTCGGCGGAGGCCACCAGCACCGACCCGGCCACGGAGTGCTCGATCCCCGAGTGCGGGCCGTACGTGTAGCCCTTGTCCTCGCGGATGTTCTCCACCCAACGGGAGGAGAAGTAACCGCCGAAGATCAGGTTGGCCAGTTGCAGCGGGGCGTGGTCAGGGTCGGTGCGGGACACGGCCGGAAGCGCGATCCGCAGCGAGGACTGCACCGAGCCCGGCCGGTCGACCAGCAGCAGTGGGCCCGGCTCCAGCGGCGGCGTCGCCGGCAACTCGGCCACGCGCCCGGCGCCGGCCCAGCCGCCGAGCGCCCGCTCGGCGGCGTCCAGTGCCTTCTCCGGCTGCACGTCACCGACCAGCACCAACTGCGCGCCGGCCGGATGGACCCGCTCCTCGTGCAGGGTGCGCAACGCCGCCGGTCGGACGGCGCGGATCTGGCCCGGCTCCGGGGTCTGCGTCGCGTACGGGTGGCGGCCGTAGATCCGCTTCAGCAGCGCCTCCCGGGCCAGGTGCGCCGGCTGGCTCTGCGCCACCTGGATCCGGTCGACCAGTCGGTCCCGTTCGGTGGCCACCTCGTCGCTCGGGTAGCTGGCGCTGGTCAGCACCTCGGCCAGCAGCTCCAGCATCCGGTCCAGGCCGGTGACCAGCCCGGCACCCGAGAGCATCAGCCGGTCCGGGTCGACGCCCGCGGAGAGCCCGCCACCCACCTTCTGCAACTCCGCGGCGAGCTGCACGCTCGTCATCGACTCGGTGCCGGAGAGCATCGTCTGCGAGAGCATCGCGCCGCGAGCCAGGTGCACCCGACCGAACGGCACCCAGAGCCGCAGCTCGACCAGCGGCACGGCGGGCCGGCGTACGGCGATCACGGTGAGACCGTTGCGCAGCGTACGTTCGGCCTGCTTGGGCACCTTGAGCTTGCGGGTCGGCCCCAGCGGCGGCAGCGTACGCGGCCCGACGGGAGCGGTTTTCGTACCAGTCATCGGGCGCCTCCGGCGATGACCTCGATGGCGGCCCGGCGCTCCGGCCGCAGAGTGGCCGCGGCCGCCCGGACCTGGTCCTCGGTGACGTCGCCGACCAGCCGGGGCAACTCGTTGAGCAGGCCCGGTTCGCCGCGTTGCTGTTCCAGTACGGCCATCCGCAGCGCCCGGCCGAGCACCGCGTCGGTGTCCCGCAGCAGATGGGTGGCCATCCGGGCCTGGGTGCGGGCCAGCTCACCGTCGGTCAGCCCGTCGGTGGCCAGCCGGTCCAACTCCTCGTCGATGGTGCGCAGCACCTTGTCCACGTCGCCTCCGGGCGGCAGGTGCGCCTGCAACAGCAGCGCGGTGGGGTCGCGGACGTCGAACGGGTCACCCATGAAACCGAGGTATCCGCCGAGGCTGGTCACCGTGCGGTCGCGCTGCACCAGCCGCTCGACCAGCCGCGACGCGTCGCCGTCGGTGAGCACCTCGGCCAGCACCACGTACGGCAGGTAGCCGGCGAAGTCGGTGACCGGGTCAGGCACGCGCCAGGCGCCGGCCACCGCCGGCAGCGGCGCCAGGGCATCCGTGTACGAGGTGCGCCGCTCGGCGGTCAGCTCGGGCTCGGTGAAGTCGGGCCGTTCCGGTGCCGGTCGGGCCGGCACGTCACCGAAGTGGCGGGTGACCAGCTCGGTCGCCTCGGCCACGTCGATGTCACCGCTGACGGCGAGGACCGCGTTGCCGCTGGCGTAGTAGCGGCGGAAGAAGTCCGCCGCGTCGGCGACGGTCGCCGACTCCAGGTCGTCGAACGAGCCGTAGCCGTCGTGCGCGTTCGGGAAGGTGTCGAACATGACCGGCGGCAGGGTCAGCCAGGGGAAGCCGCCGTACGGCCGGTTGAGGACGTTGACCCGGATCTCCTCCTTGACCACGTCGACCTGGTTGCGCAGGTTCTCCTCGGTCAGTCGGGGGCCACGCATCCGGTCCGCCTCCAGGAACAGCGCGCGTTCCAGCGCGTTGCTCGGCAGCGTCTCGAAGTAGTCGGTGTAGTCCAGGTGGGTGGAGCCGTTGAAGGTGCCACCAGCGCCCTGCACGTGCCGGAAGTGGGCCAGCTTCTCCAGGTTTTCCGACCCCTGGAACATCAGGTGCTCGAAGAGATGGGCGAAGCCCGTGCGCCCCTCCGGCTCCGAGCGGATGCCGACGTCGTAGACCACCGCCACCCCGATCACCGGGGCACTGCGATCAGGGGTGAGCACCACCCGCAGGCCGTTGTCGAGGGTGAACCGCTCGACCGGATACTTCGTCGCTGGAATTCTGGATCTCCGCGCCGCCACGGGATCGACCCTAGCGCGTCGGCACCCCCGCCACCCGCGACCTCCCGGAGCCGCCGCCACCGCGAGGGCGAGACGGCGGGTGCGTCGGGCAGTGGGGTGACATCCGGGACCGGTGGCAAGCGGGCGACCGGCGGTACGGGGACAATGGGGGGATGAGACGAGAGGCACGCCTGATGCGGTTGACCGGGGCGCGCGCGAGCGGCGCGGTGGCTACGGGCGCGCGGGCTACCGGCGCGGCAGCCACCGGCGCGCGGGCGGCGGGCGCGGCGTCGCTCGGCGCCCTCGCCGTGGGGGCGGTGGCCGTCGGGGCCGTGGCCGTCGGGGCGCTGGTCATCGGCCGGCTGGCGATCCGCCGGGCGGTCGTGCGGGAGCTGCGCGTCGGCCGGTTGGAGATCGACGAGCTGGTGGTGCACAGCCGACCCGCCGCCGAGGGATAACCCGGGTCGGCGCGAACCGCGTCGAGCGAGGCTTACCGCGACCCCACGCGTCGTTCATCACCCGCCGCGTGATGCCGCTCGGATATCGGGCGGACAAGGGGCAGCACCTCGGCGCCGACCCGCTCTGCCTCCTCCCGGTGCGGCCAGCCGGAGAGGACGAACTCGTCGACGCCGAGCGCCGCGTACTCGTCGATGCGGGCCGCCACCTCGGCGTAGCTGCCGACCAGCGCGGTGCCGGCGCCCTCGCGGACCAGACCGACGCCGGCCCAGAGGTTCGGCGCGACGGTGAGCCCGTCGGTGCGACCGGCGTTGAGCGCGGCCATCCGGGCCTGACCGACCGAGTCCATCCGGCGGAACCTGGCCTGGGCGGCGGCGATCCGCTCGGGGCTCATCCCGGCCAGCAGCCGGTCGGCCTCGGCCCACGCCTCGGCGCCGGTGGGTCGGGCGATGACGTGCAGCCGCAGACCGGTGCGCAGGGTGCGGCCCTGCTCGGCGGCGAGCGCACGGACCCGGGCGACCCGGGCGGCGATCGACGCCGGCGGTTCGCCCCACATCAGGTACACGTCGGCCTGTCGGGCGGCCACCGTCTCGGCGGCCGGGGAGGCGCCGCCGAAGTAGACCGGCGGCGGCTCGGCGAGTGGGGTGGCCAGGCCGCCCTGGTCGACCCGGTAGTGCTTCCCGGCGTAGTCGAAGGGCCGGCCGGCCCAGGCGCGGCGGAGCACCTCGATGAACTCGCCGGTGCGCGCGTAGCGGTCGTCGTGTCCGAGGAAGTCGCCGTACGCCCGCTGCTCGGCCGGGTCGCCGCCGGTCACGATGTTGAGCGACAGCCGGCCACCGGAGATGGCCTGGAACGCCTCGGCCTGCTGGGCGATCAGGGTGGGCAGCGCGAAGCCGGCCCGAACGGCGACCAGCATGCCGAGCCGCTCGGTGTGCTGGGCGACCGCCGCGCAGACGATCCACGGGTCGGGGCAGCCGGCGCCCACGGGCGTGAGCACTGCGGTGAAGCCGTGTGTCTCGGCGGCCCGGCCGACCTCGGCCAGGTAGGCCACGGTGGCGGCCCGGTCGTGCCGGGCGGCGCCCGCGGTGACGGTGGCGGCACCGACCTGGTCGCCGTCGCCGGAGGTGGGCAGGAACCAGTGGAAGCTCATCGCGAATTCGCCTCTCTGCCGATCACCGAGTCCGGTTTAACCTAGCAAGCTGGTAGGAAATACCGACATAACTGAGACGCGCCATCCCGCCATGTGGATGGGTCTTGACGCTGACCGCAGCCTGGCCCAGTCTTCCTACCAACTAAGTAGGAATACTGCGGATTGGATGGACGATGAGACGGCTTCCCATGCGCCGGTTGGTCACCCTGGCCACTCTCGCCGCCCTCGGTGCGGCGACCCTGGGCAGCACCGCCGCGTGCGGCGACGACAGCGAGGGCACGGGCGGCAGCTCCGGCCCGGTGACGCTGCGCCTCGGCTACTTCCCCAACATCACGCACGCGCCGGCCGTCGTCGGCGTGGAGAAGGGCATCTTCGCCGAGAAGCTCGGCGCCGACGTCAAGCTGGACCCGAAGACCTTCAACGCCGGCCCGGCCGCAATCGAGGCCGTCTTCTCCGGCGCGCTGGACGCCACCTACATCGGTCCGAACCCGACAGTGAACGCCTTCTCCAAGTCCAAGGGTGAGGCCGTCCGGGTCATCTCCGGCGCGGCCTCCGGCGGTGTGGCGCTGGTGGTCAAGCCCGGCATCGCCGGCGCGCAGGACCTGAAGGGCAAGAAGATCGCCACCCCGCAGCTGGGCAACACCCAGGACGTGGCGATCCGCTACTGGCTCAAGCAGCAGGGTCTGACCACCACCAAGGAGGGTGGCGGCGACGTCAAGATCGTCCCGCAGGAGAACGCCCAGACGGTCGAGACGTTCAACAGCGGCGCGATCGACGGTGCCTGGGTGCCCGAGCCGTTCGCCTCCCGCCTGGTCAACGCCGGCGGCAAGGTGCTCGTCGACGAGCGCGACCTGTGGCCGGACAAGAAGTTCGTCATCACCAACCTGCTGGTCAGCACGAAGTTCCTCAAGGCACACCCGGACGTGGTGCAGAAGCTGGTCGACGGCCAGGTGGCCGCCAACGAGTTCGTCAACACCAAGCCCGAGGAGGCCCAGCAGGCCATCTCCGAGGCGATCGGCAAGATCACCGGAAAGCCGCTGGACCTGAAGCTCATCAAGCAGGCGTGGCCGACGTTGGAGTTCACCAACGACCCGATCGCGACCTCGCTCAAGGCCGGCCTCGACCACGCCGTCGAGGTCGAGCTGACCGAACCGGTCGACCTCAAGGGCCTGTACGACCTCAAGTACCTCAACAACGCGCTCAAGTCGCAGGGCAAGCCCGAGGTCGTCCAGCCATGACGTCGACCACGACGACGCCGCAGAGCGCGACCACCGCGGTCGCGCTCTCCGGCGTGACCAAGGTGTACGGGCGCGGGCCGAACGCCGTCCTGGCCCTCGACGGTGTGTCGCTGGACGTCGCACCCGGCGAGTTCGTCTGCCTGGTCGGCGCCTCCGGCTGTGGCAAGAGCACCCTGCTGAACCTGGTCGCGGGGCTGGACCGGCCCAGCGGCGGGCAGATCACGCTGGCCGGCGACGCTAACCCGGGGCTGATGTTCCAGGAACCGGCGCTGTTTCCCTGGCTGACCGTCGACGGCAACGTGGAGGTGCCGCTGAAGCTGCGCCGGCTGCCCCGGGCCGAGCGGCGCGAGCGGGTCGCCGAGTTACTGCGTACGGTGCACCTGGCCGACTTCGGCCGCAAGCGCCCGCACGAGCTCTCCGGGGGCATGCGGCAGCGGGTCGCGCTGGCCCGCACGCTGGCCCTGGACACGCCGGTGCTGCTGATGGACGAACCGTTCGGGGCGCTGGACGCGATGACCCGGGACATCCTGCACGACGAGCTGGAACGCATCTGGTCCGAGCGGAACCTCTCCGTGCTCTTCGTGACGCACAACGTCCGCGAGGCCGCCCGACTGGCCGACCGGATCATCCTGCTCTCCAGCCGTCCCGGCCGGATCATCTACTCCACCGAGGTGGACATCCCGCGCCCCCGACGGATCGACTCCCCCGAGGTCGCCGCCATCGCCGCCGAGGTCACCGAGCGGCTCCGTACGGAGGTGGGCCGCCATGGCCAGTGACACCCTGACCAACACCGCGCGTACCGACGCGCAGATCTCCGGCCTGGACGCGCTGGAGATCGCCGGCCGGGACCAGGAGGTTTCCCGGGGTTCCCGGATCTGGGCCGCCACCTGGCCCAAGCTCGCCGCGCTGGCCATCGCCATCCTGGCCTGGCAGTTGGTGGTCTGGTCGGGTTGGAAGCCGCCCTACTCGCTGCCGGGACCGCTGGAGGTCGGCCGCGAGCTGGTCAACCAGGCTCAGGGCCCGCAGCTCTGGGAGGGCCTGGTCACGACGTTGCGGCGGGCCGCCGTCGGCTATGTCTTCTCGGTCGCGGTCGGCCTGCTGCTGGGCCTGGCGGTGGCCCGGTCCAAGGTGCTCCGGGCCGCCATCGGCTCGATGATCACGGCGTTGCAGACCATGCCGTCGATCGCCTGGTTCCCGCTGGCCATCCTGCTGTTCGAACTGAGCGAGAAGGCGATCTTCTTCGTGGTGGTGCTCGGCGCGGCGCCGTCCATCGCCAACGGGGTGATCTCCGGTGTGGACTACGTGCCACCGCTGCTGCTGCGCGCCGGTCGCAACCTGGGCGCCCGGGGGCTCAACCTCTACCGGTACGTCATCGCGCCGGCCGCCCTGCCGGCGATCGTCGCCGGGCTCAAGCAGGGTTGGGCGTTCTCCTGGCGCAGCCTGATGGCCGGTGAGCTGATCGTGGTCGGCATCTCGCAGACGTCGCTCGGCGCGCAGCTGACCTACTCCCGCGAGCTGTCCGACGCACCCTGGCTGCTCTCCACCATGATCGTCATCCTGGTGCTCGGCCTCGGCGTGGATGCTGCCTTCGGCGCGGCGGACAAGGCGATCCGGCGGCGCTGGGGCGTGCTCGACCAGGCGGGCAACTGACCCGTGTACGTCTCCGCGCGCAGCGACTATGCGCTCCGGGCGATGCTCGCCGTCGCCGCCGCCAGTCGCGGCGACGGCGGGAGCGGAGGCGGTGAGTTGGTGAAGGCCGCCAGCCTGGCCGAGGTGCAGGACATCCCGCTCAGCTTCCTGCAGGGCATCCTGCTCGACCTACGCCGAGCCGGTCTGCTGCACAGCCATCGCGGCGCCGACGGCGGGTACGCGCTGACCCGCCCAGCCGACGAGATCACCGTCGGGGACGTGTTACGGGCGGTCGGCGGTTCGCTCACCACGGTGCGCGGCCTGCCGGCCGAGCGCGCCGGCTACCACGGCGTGGCCGCCGGGCTGACCGACGTCTGGCTGGCGGTGCACGGGGCGATCGCCACGGTGGTCGACAGCACCACCCTGGCCGACCTGCTCACCCGCAACTCGACCGACCACGCCCCCACCACCTCGTGAACGGCGGCGGTGATGTGGTCGGGTCGGTGCCCCGCCGACCCGACCACATCTCGTACCGATCCTGACCGGGCCTGCCCCTCCGCCGGCACCGGTCGGCCGGTCGCTGCTCAACCCACGTGTGCGACCGCCGGGCCGGAGCCCTGGTCGCCAGGGCCGCGCAGCTCCACCAGGCCGGCGGGAGCGTTACCCGCCGGGGTGGCGTGCCAGGGTGCGAAGGCCGCAACCATGGCGAGCAACAGCCCGGCGAGCGCGACCGCGACCACCAGGATCAGTTCGCGTAGTGCACCCGAGCCGGCTTCGCCCGCCATGGTCACCCCTCCCGGGCCGGGCCCCCCGCCCGGCTCTCCCCCGCTGGTCAGCCTTGACCACCGTCAGCCGTGGCGCAGTCGGCCAGCCGACCGAGCAGAGGCTGATTACCGACTCAGAAGTTTGGCCGGCCAGGGCCGAAGACAGACCGACCCGCCTCGCCGAGGCGGGGCGGGTCGGTCGAGGCGCGGAAGATCAGACGGTACGAGGGCGGCGCGGACGGCGGGACCGACCCGACGCCCGGTGTGCCGGGCGGGCGCCGCCATCGGTGGCGGTGCCACCGGCACCGCGTCCGCCACGAGCGGCGGGAGCCGGAGGCGCGACGATGGTCACCGGCACCCCGGACGGCTCACGCGCACCGGTCACCCGGGCCAACGCCTCGCCATCGGAGCGCACCTGGACCGACTCGGGCCGGATGCCGGCGGTGGCCATCAGCCGGGACACGTCCCGACGCTGCTCGGGCAGGACCAGGGTGACCACAGAGCCGGACTCGCCGGCCCGGGCGGTCCGGCCGCCCCGGTGCAGGTAGTCCTTCGCCTCGGTCGGCGGGTCCACGTTGACGACCATGTCCAGGCCGTCCACGTGAATGCCCCGAGCCGCGACGTCGGTGGCGACCAGAGCGGTCACCTGGCCGTTGCGGAACTGCTCCAGGATCCGGGTGCGCTGCGGCTGGGACTTGCCGCCGTGCAACGCGGCCGCGCGTACGCCCTTGGACAGCAACTGACGCGCGAGGCGGTCGGCGCGGTGCTTGGTTCCCATGAACAGGATGGTGCGGCCCTCGCGGGCGGCGATCCGGGTCAACGCGTCGGGCTTGTCCAGCGCGTCGACGTGCAGCACGTGGTGGGTCATCGCCGTCACGGTGGCGGTGCCCGGGTCGACCGAGTGGGTGACCGGGTTGCTCAGGAAGCGGCGGACCAGCCGGTCCACACCACCGTCCAGAGTGGCGGAGAAGAGCATCCGCTGCCCCTGCGGCGCGACCTGCTCCAGCAGCTTGGTGACCTGCGGCAGGAAGCCCATGTCGGCCATCTGGTCGGCCTCGTCCAGCACGGTGATCTCGACCTGGTCGAGCCGGGCGTCGCCGCGGTTGATCAGGTCGTGCAGCCGGCCGGGGGTGGCGACAACCACTTCGGCGCCAGCGCGCAGAGCGTCGGCCTGCCGCTGCAACGACAGCCCGCCGACGACGGTGGCGCAGCGCAGCCCGACAGCGCGGGCGTACGGGGCGAGCGCGGTGGTGACCTGCTGGGCCAGCTCACGGGTCGGCACCAGCACCAGGGCCAGCGGGCGACCCGGCCGGGCCTTACGGCCGGCGGTGCGGGACAGCAGCGCAAGCCCGAAGGCAAGGGTCTTGCCCGAGCCGGTACGACCCCGGCCCAGCACGTCCCGGCCGGCGAGCGAGTCGGGCAGCGTCGCCGACTGGATCGGGAACGGCTCGTTGATGCCCTGCGCGGTCAACGCGGTGAGCAACGCCGGTGCCAGCCCGGTATGAGCGAAAGAAGGAATAACTGTGGTCATGCGGAAGCCTTCCTCGACGCGGCACGTGTCGAGGGAGGGCGCCGAAGTCGGCGCTGTCACCGGCGGCAAAAAGGCAGCCGGGACTCACAAGCACGAACCGATTGGAGTACGGGCCGGCCCGCCACCGGGCCGCCGCCTGCGGAGGCAGGCGGCGGCGAGGCGGGCCGGTCCCGTCACCGTCACGCCCGGAGGGCGCGACAGGTAATGCTGACCGATCCGAAGATCAGAGCGGGCGGATGTTCTCCGCCTGCGGGCCCTTCTGGCCCTGGGTCACCTCGAACTCGACCCGCTGGTTCTCGTCCAGGCTCCGGTAGCCGGAGGACTGGATCGCCGAGAAGTGGGCGAAGACGTCAGCGCCGCCGCCGTCGGGGGTGATGAAGCCGAAGCCCTTGTCAGCGTTGAACCACTTCACGGTGCCAATAGCCATGTGTTTCGTCTCCTTGACGGAACGTCGGACTCGCACTTGTTGCGTGCCCGAAGAGGAGCGCTCCGCGCGGGGATGCGCGAATCGCCTGTCGCTTCTGGTCGCCCCGCCCGGAGAACTCCGGACACAACAAAGAGCGCCTGGGGCCACAATCCCGCCAGGCGCACACAGAGTCTCTGGTAACCAAAACTGCAACCCGGCCAACGTATCATGGTTTTCCCGCCAGCGGTCAACCTTGGGCGGAATCTTCGGGCAACTGGGCGATCATGGCCGTGAGCCCCGTCACATCCAGCAGGTCGGCGGGCCGAACCGTCACACCGTGCCGGACGTAGTGGAAGGCCGCGCCCACCCGGTCGATTGGCACGCCAGCCAGCTCCGCCCAGGCCAACCGGTACACGGCCAACTGCACGGCAGCCACGTCCGCCGCCGGCCCGGTCGGCTGCGCGCCGGTCTTCCAGTCGACCACGTCGAACCGCCCACCCGGCCGGGCGAAGACCGCGTCCATCCGGCCCCGCACCACCACTCCGGCGATCACCGTGGCGAACGGCACCTCCACCTCCACCGGTGACCGGTCGGCCCACTCGCTGGCCAGGAACCGCTCCTGCAACTCGACCAGCGCCTCGTCGGGCGCGGCATCCGCGTCGGCCGCACCGGGCAACTCGTCCAGGTCCAGCAGGCGGTCGGCGCCGAAGCGCTGCTCCAACCAGGCATGGAACGCGGTGCCGCGACGGGCGTACGGGTTGGGCTCGGTCGGCACCGGACGGCGCAGCGTACGGGCCAGCCCCGCCGGGTCACGCCGCAACGCCACCAGCTGGGTGACGCTCAACTGCCCGGGCAGGGCCACCTCGACCGCACCGGAGAGCCTGGTCAGCTCGGCCCGTTCGGCCAGCAGCAGATCCGCCTCGCGCTGCCAGCGCGCCACCTCCGGGTCCACCTCCGGCTCGACGGTCACCATCGGCCCGTCCACCACCGAGCCGACCGGCCCGGCGACCACCGAGGCCGGGCCGTCGGTCATCAGGCGGCGCACCAACCCGGCCGCCTCGGCCAGTGCCGGCCGGCGACCGCCCAACGGGTCGGCCGGCCACTCCGCGCGGAGCACCACCTCGGCCGTCGGGTTCGTCGCATCCGGGGTCGGCTCCGGCGCCCACACGTCGATCAGGTGCCCCGGCCCGCCGTCGAGGCAGGCGTCGTACACCTCACGCAGGAAGACCGACGGGCCTCGTGGCCGCTTCGTGCCCTCCCCCCACCAGTAGCCGGAGCAGAGCAGCAGCCGGCGCGGCCGGGTGACCGCCACGTACGTCAGCCGGCGTTCCTCCCGCTCGTCGTGGGCCCGCCAGGCGTCGGTGAAGTCGGTCACCGCCCGGGCGACCGCCCGCTGGTCGGCCGCCTCGTCGAGCGCCAGCTCGGGCAACCCGTCGGCGTCGCCGCGCAGTGGGAACGGCAGCACCCCGAGCCCACCCAACCAGTGGTCGGAGTTGCGGACCGGACCCGGCCACAGCCCACGACTCAGCCCGGCCACGGCCACCACGTCCCACTCCAGGCCCTTGGCGGCGTGCGCGGTGACCACCTGCACCGCGCCCTCCACCACCTCGACCTCGCCCGGCGTCAGACCACGCTCCTCGTCCTCGGCCGCGGCCAGGTAGGACAGGAAGCCGGCGAGCGTCGCCCCCGGCGTCTCCCCGCTGAAGCGGGCCGCCACGTCCCCCAGGGCGTCCAGGTGGCCCCGGGCCAGGCCCGCGTCGCCAGCGCCGTCCCGGCCGGCCCGGACCGCGACCTCCACGTCCAGGCCGATGGTCCGCTCGATGTCCGCGATCAGGTCCGGCAGTGCCTGGTCCAGCCGGTAGCGCAGCAGCGCCAACTCCAGCCCGTACGCGCGCAGCCGCGCGAAGCCCTCCGCCGAGTACGCCTGCGCCGGGCCGAGATCGGCCAGCGCCTCCACCAGGGTCGCCTCGTCCAGCAGGTCGGGGCTGATCTCCGAGGTGTCGTCGGCGGCGACCTGTCGCCGGGCGTTGGCGATGGCCCGCGCGCGCCGGTGCAGCGCCACCAGGTCACGTGGCCCGATCCGCCAACGGGCGCCGGTGAGCAACCGCAGCAGCGCGGCACCGTCGGTCGGGTCGGCCAGCACCCGCAGCGTGCAGACCACGTCGCGTACCTCGGGGGTGTCCAGCAGGCCGCCCAGCCCGACCACCTCGACCGGGAGACCGCGCTCACGCAGCGCCGACTCGATCGCCGGGATCTGGCTGCGGACGCGCACCAGCACGGCCGTCGTCGGGCGTTGTGCCACCGGGATGTGCTCGGGGGCCGCGCCCGGCATCCGGGCCGCTCCACGCCAGGCGGCGAGCACGCTGTCGGCGATCCAGTCGGCCTCGTCGGCGTACGTGGACAGCATTGCGCAGTGCACAGTGCCGCCGGCCGCGCCGCCGGGGCTGCGGTGTGGGATCGGGTCCCGGACGGTCAGCGCGGAGCGCAGCTCCGGGACCTGGGCACCCGCCGCGCGCAGCGGAGTGGACAGCGCGTTCGCCACCCGGAGGATCTCGGGGCGGTTACGCCAGCTCGTGGTGAGCCCGAGCGCTTGGGCGGGCTGACCGTCGGCGCGCGCGAACTCGGTGGGAAACCGGTCCAGAGTGCCCGCGCTGGCCCCCCGCCAGCCGTAGATGGACTGGCACGGGTCCCCCACCGCGGTCACCGGGTGCCCGCCACCGAACAACGCGTTGAGCAGCACCACCTGGGCGTGGCTGGTGTCCTGGTACTCGTCGAGCAGCACCACCCGGAAACGGTCCCGCTCGATCTGACCGACCCCCGGGTGGTCCCGGGCCACCCGGGCCGCCCGGGCGAGCTGGTCGGCGAAGTCCATCGCCTCGAAGTCCTCCTTGCGCCGGGCGTACGCCCGCACCAGCGGCAGCAGGCGCAGCCGGGTCTGCTGGAGGGTGAGCGCCTTGCGCACGTCGGCGTAAACCCGACCCGGCCGGGACTGCACCTCGGCGAAGAACCGACCGGTCCAGGCCGCCAGCTGGTCCGGCGCGACCAGGTGCTCGTCCAGCTCCCCGGCGAGCGCCAGCACCGCGTCGGTGATGGTGCTCGGCATCCGGTCCACCTCGGACATGTCACCGTCGTAGTTGCGCACCAGCAGGTCGACCAACTGCCAACGGGAGGCCTCGGTGAGCAGCCGGGTGGACGGCTCGTAACCGGCCCGCAGCCCGTGCTCGGTGACGATCCGCCCCGCGTAGGAGTGGTACGTGGAGACGGTGGGTTCACCGGCGAGCGGGTCGTCCAGCGGGTCCCGACCCTGCCGGCCAACGCGGCGGATCAGCTGGTCGAGCCGGGTCCGTACCCGGTGGGCCAGCTCACCGGCCGCCTTCCGGGTGAAGGTCAGCCCGAGGATCTGCTCGGGGCGCACGTACGAGTTGGCCACCAACCAGACCACCCGCGCGGCCATCGTCTCGGTCTTGCCGGACCCGGCGCCCGCGACCACGAGCAACGGCTCCACCGGGGCGGCGATGATCGCGGCCTGCTCCCGGGTGGGCGCCGGCAACCGCAGCAGCTTGGCCAGCTCGACCGGTGTGTAGCGGGGGCCGGAGTCCGCCAGCCGGGGCGTCGGCGCGGGGCCCGCGCCGAACAGGGTGGGCTGGGTCATGGGGTCTCCGGACGTCGGACGGTCGGCGGCTCGACCACCTGGCGCCCCTGCCCGGAGACCGGGCAGCTGGTACGCACCGGGCAGACCCGGCACTTCGAGTTGGCCACCGCGGCGAACGTGGCGGCTGCCATCGTATCGGCGGTCCGCCGGACCAGCGCGGTCGCCCAGCCGGCCGCCGGCCCCTCACCGGGCGCCGGCTGGTTCTGCTCCCTGGCGTCCTTGGCGGACGTGCCGAGCTGCACCAGCGCAGCACCCCCCGACTCGTCTCCGAACTCGGCGAACGCCCCCGCCTCCACCGCCGCCTGGTAGGCGCCGAGCTGCGGGTGTTCGGCAAGCTCGGCGCCGGTGACAGCTGTCGACTTGCCGGTCTTCAGGTCGATCACCACGAGCCGCCCGGCCTCGTCGACCTCCAGCCGGTCCACCCGACCGGTCAGGTCGACCGGCCGGTTCGGGTCGTCCAGGCGGACGGCGAACTCGTGCTCGATCGCGAGCAGCCGACGCGGGTTGGTGGCCAGCCAGCGCAGCAGCTTGTCGACCATCGCCTCGGCGCGTTCACGCTCTGGCCCGGCCATCCACCGGGCCGCCAGCTCGATCGCGTCGAACCGCGCGGCCACATAGTCGAGCAGCGCGCCCCGGTCGGCGCTGGCGTCCTCGGCGAGCATCGCGGCGGCGTGCACCAGGTTGCCCACCCCCTGCGCCGTGCTGGTCGGGCCGCTGCCACCGTGCCGTTCCAGCAGCCACCGCAGGCTGCACCGCAGGGCACTCTCCATCGCCGACGGGGTGACCCGCACCGGCTTGCCCTCGTCGACCAGCGGCCGGTCGTCGGAGAGGCCGCGCAACCCCCACCAGTCGTCGGGATGCGCGCCGGGGACACCGGCGGCGGCGAGCCGCGCCAGCTCGGCCGCCGCGGCGCGCCGCCGGGCTGCCGGGGCAGCCGGGTCGGTGATGGCGGTACGCAGCTCGGCGACCAGCGCCGGCAGGGTGAGCGCCCGGGGTGGACGAGTGACCGGCAGCGCCCCGGGGCGGTCCGGCTCGCCGTCCCCGTCCTCCCCCGTCGCGCCAGCGCCACCGCCTCCGCTCGCGCCGCCGCCGCCATTGCCCGCCGCGGCCCCGCCGTTGCCGACTGCCGCGCCGCCGTTGCCTGCTGCCGCGCCGCCATTGCCGGTCGCGCCAGCGGTAGTGGTCGGGGTGGCCGCTGAACCGGTGGGCTCGCCGGACGGCGGGCCGGTGCGCGGACCGGGTGGCGCGGTGGGTGGGGTGGGCGGACCGGGGGGCGGGGTGGGTGGCGCGGTCGGGCCCAGCTCGTGCAGGAACCGGCTCGGCTGTTCCTCGTGGTCGTCACCGCCGACAGCGGCCGATGCCACGGCACTGACCAGCAGTCGGTGCCGGGCCCGGCTGATGGCCACGTGGAAGAGCCGGCGTTCCTCGTCCAGCAACGCCGAGGTCTGACCCACCACGTTCGCCACGCTCGCGCCGCCGGCCGATCGACCCGCCAACACGTCGACGAGGCGCTCCGAGCCGAGCAGGCTGCCGCGTAGTCGCAGGTCCGGCCAGATGCCCTCCTGCACGCCGGCCACCGCGACCAGGTCCCATTCGAGGCCCTTGGCGGCGTGCGCGGTGAGCAGGCGCACCGCCGCGCCCCGGTCGGCGGTCGGGGCGATGGTGTCGGCCGGCAGGTCCTGGGCGAGCACGTGGTCGAGGAAGACCTCGGTGCGGGCACCGGGCAGTCGGTCGGTGAACCGGGCCGCCGCGTCGAAGAGCACCAGCACGGCGTCCAGGTCGCGGTCGGCCGCCTCGGCCCGCCGCCGCCGGGCCAGGTCCCCCTCGCCGGCCGCCGGCCGCCCCTGAATGATCGCGCCAGCCCAACGCTCGGCGAGGCCACTGGCGTCCCAGACCGCCCAGAGCACGTCCTCGGCGGTCGCCCCTGGCTGGGCGGCGGCATCGCGTGCGGTGGCCAGCAGCCCGGCCACCGCCTGCGCCGGCTCCGCCCAGCGCCGGTCGATGTCGGCCAGCTCCGTCGGATCGCGCAACGCCTCGACGATCAGCTCCCCGGAGGGGCGTCGGTCACCGCCGGCCAGCGCGAGCGCACGCAGGCCCTGCCGCAGCCGCCGCTCGGCCAGCGGGTCGGCTCCACCCAGCGGCGAGTGCAGCAGAGCGACCGCCGCCTCCTCGTCCAGGCGATCGGGTTCGAGCGCGCAGCGCAGCAGGAGCAGCAGTGGCGCGACCGCCGGTTGCAGGTGCAGGGGCAGGTCCTCGCCGTGCACCACGGTGGGCACGCCGGCAGCGTGCAGTGCCCGCCGCAGGGTGGGCAGCTGCAACGCGGTGGACCGCACCAGCACCGCCATCCGCGACCACGGCACGCCGTCGAGCAGGTGGGCCGAGCGCAGCGCGTGGGCCAGCCAGGCGGCCTCGCTGGTCGCCGAGCGGAACGTGTGCACCTCGACCACCCCGGGCGGCGCGTCCGGCAGCGGGTGCAGGCGGCGGTGCGCCGCCGGGCCGCGCAGCCGGCGACCCAGCCGGGCGATCGCCGCGAGCAGACCCGGCCCGGCCCGGTACGACGTGGTCAGCAGCACCTGTGCGGCCGGTGCCCCGGAGGCGGTCCGGAAGCGGTGCGGGAAGGTGGCCACCCCGGCCGGGTCGGCGCCCCGGAAGGCGTACGTGGAGGAATCCGGGTCGGCGAACGCGACGAGTGACTTGCCCCCGCCCGCGATGACCGAGAGCAGCTCCACCTGGGCGGGGTCGGTGTCCGCCAGCTCGTCGAGGTACACGTGGGTGAGGCGGCGACGCTCGGCGGCCAGCAGCTCCTCGTCGTCACGCAGCAGCCCGGTGGCCGCCCGGACCAGCTCGGCCGGGTCGTACGCGATGGAGCCCCGGTTGCTGACGTCCCGCAGCGCGAGCACTGCCACGTACTCCCGGAGGAAGCGGGCGGCAGCCGGCCAGTCCTCGCGGCCGAGCTTCTCGCCCAGCCGGGCCAGGTCGACCGGGCCCACGCCCCGCTCCGCGGCACGCATGAGCAGGTCGCGCAGCTGACCGGCGAACGCCCGGGTACGCAGGGCGGGGCGCAGGTCGGTCGGCCAACCGACCGGGTCGTCCTCGGGCTCCTCACCCACCACGTTCAGCAGCTCGCGGATGATCAGATCCTGCTCCGGGCCGGTGAGCAGCCGGGGTGAGGGCTCACCCCGTTCGGCGGCGGCTCGGCGGAGCAACCCGAAGGCGTACGCCGGGAAGGTGCGCACCAGCGGCTCGCGCAGCACCCGGTGGCCGTCCTGGGCGATCCGGGCCTCGATGCGCTGGCGTAGCGCGGTCGCGCCTCGACGGCCGAAGGTCAGCACCAGGATGTGTTCGGGGTCGACCCCCTCGGCCACCCGCGCGGCGACCGCCTCGACGAGCGTGCTGGTCTTGCCGGTGCCCGGGCCACCGAGCACGAGCATCGGCCCGTCGGTGTGCCCGACCACCTCGGCCTGCACCGGGTCGACCCGCCAACCACTGCCGCCCGTCGGCTCCCGCCCGGCCGCCAGCTCGGACCCGGCCACACCTGCGGACCCGGGCACACCTCCCGGCCCGGCGACCGGCTCAGGCCGCGCTCCGCGCTCAGGCCCACCCGTGTGCCCGGCCCCACCCGACTCGCCGACACCACCCGTGGACGCGCTGCTGCCGGCGGGCACGGAAGCGCCAGAAGGCGCTGCCCCGTCCCCCCGCGCCGGCCCCACGGACCGCCGCACCAACCGGTACGCCTGCATCAGCTCATCCCATCAGACCCGTACGACACCCACCCCAACCCACCCAACCCCACCCCTCCCACCCAACCCCCCACCCCAACCCCACCCCATCCACCTCCGTCGATCATGAAGTTAGCGGCGCGACACGCCGACGGCGGTGACGCCAACTTCATGATCAACGGGGTGAGGGCGGGGGCGCCCGGGGGTTGGGGGTGGGGTGGGGGGTCAGGTTAGGCGGGACTCTAGGGCGTTCAGGGCTTCGGGGACGGTGGTGGTCACTGTCAGGAGGTTGCGGCCGGCGCTTTTGAGGAAGTTCTGGTCGGCCAGGGCGTCGAGCCAGTCCAGCAGGGGGCGGTAGAACCCGTCGGTGTCGATCAGCACCATCGGCTTGGCGTGCAGGGCGAGGGTCGCGGTGGTCCAGACCTCGAACAGCTCGTCCAGGGTGCCCAGCCCGCCGGGCAGGGTGAGGAAGGCGTCCGACTTCTCGATCATCAGGGTCTTGCGGCTGGCCATCGAGTCGGTCACCAGCAGCTCGTCCGAGGCCAGGTCGGCGACCTCCAGATCGACCAGCGACTGTGGGATCACCCCGACGGTGCGCCCACCGGCGGATCGGGCACCGTCGGCCAGCGCGCCCATCATGCCGACGCAGCCGCCACCACTGACCAGCGTGTGCCCGCGCCGGGCCAGCTCCGCGCCGGTCTCGGCGGCCAGGTCCAACCAGCGCTGGTCGAGGGTGCGGGACGAGGCGCAGAAGACGCAGATCGCCGCCATCAGTTGTCCCGTGGCTGATCGGCGGCCTGCTCGGCAGCGGCCTGCTGGTCGGCGCCGGTGCGGGCGACGGCCTCGTCGCGGACCGCCTCCTGCTCGACGGAGAGCGCGGCCTCCGCCTCGACGATGTGCCGGACCGCGGCGTTGACGTCGTCGGTGAGACAGATCAGGTCCAAATCGACCGGGCCGATCTTGCCGTCGGCGGCCATCGTGTCGCGCATCCAGTCGAGCAGCCCCTGCCAGTACGCGACCCCCATCAGCACGACCGGGAACCGGGTCACCTTGCCGGTCTGCACCAGCGTGAGCGCCTCGAACAGCTCGTCCATGGTGCCGAAGCCACCGGGCAGCACGACGAACGCCTGCGCGTACTTGACGAACATCGTCTTGCGGGCGAAGAAGTAGCGGAAGTCGATGGCGAGGTCGACCCACTCGTTGATGCCCTGCTCGAACGGAAGCTCGATGCCGAGCCCGACGGAGAGCCCACCGGCCTCGCTGGCACCACGGTTGGCGGCCTCCATCACCCCCGGCCCACCTCCGGTGATCACCGCGTAGCCGGCCCGGGCCAGCGCGCCGCCCAACTCCTCGGCCAGCTGGCACTCAGCGCTGTCCGGTCCGCTGCGGGCGGAGCCGAACACGCTGACCGCCGGTGGCAGGTCGGCGAGGGTGTCGAAGCCTTCGACGAACTCGGAGAGGATGCGCAGCGCACGCCAGGCGTCCTTGGTCTTCCAGTCGCCCCGCCCCCGTGAATCCAGCAACCGCTGGTCGGCGGTGCTGCTCGGAATCGCCCCTCTGCGCAGTGTGACCGCGCCCCGGTGCCGCTCCTGTCCCGGACCGCGACCGGCCTCCCGCCCGTTGTTCTGGCTCATGGGGCAACCGTAGTGGAGCGACACCGGCCGGGTGTGCGGGGCGGGGACGCCGAGAAATAGTTCGGGATCATGGGCAACTATTCGGCTTCCCCGTACGTCTTACTATTCACATACCGGGTATGCCCGGGCGCGCGCCTTCGGGGGAGGAGACAGCGTGATCAGCAACAACGAGATGATCCGGATCCGTCGCCAGATGCAGCGACGGATCCGAGACGTGGTGGCCGAACGCCGCCGCACCCGCGACCAGAACCCAACCCCCGTCTCCCCCACAACCCCCGCACCACCCGGAGCTGATCAAGAGGTTTGCGTCGCCGACAACGGGCCAGGCTGACGCAAACCTCTTGATCACCGGCAGAGCGCCGGCAGGCGCGAGAGGCGGGGCGGCCGGGTCAGGCTGGTGCCAGCCAGCGGTGCAGGGTTGCCGCGCCGTCGCGGATCTTGCTGATCTCGACGTGCTCGTCGGGGTGGTGGGCGAGATTCGGGTCACCGGGGCCGAAGTTCAGCGCCGGGATGCCCATGGCCGCGAACCGGGCCACGTCCGTCCAGCCCAGCTTGCCGATCGGCGCGGCACCGACCGCCGCCAGGAACTCCTTCGCCGGGGCCGCCTCCAGCCCGGGGGCAGCGCCCGGCGCGGTGTCGGTCACCACCACCTCGAAGCCGGCGAACACCTCCCGCAGGTGCGCCTCCGCCTCGGCCGGGCTGCGGTCCGGGGCGAACCGGTAGTTGACCTCGACCTCACAGTGATCGGGGACCACGTTGCCGGCGACCCCACCGTTGATCCGCACCGCGTTCATGCCCTCGCGGTAGTCGCAGCCGTCGATGGTGACCCGGCGCGCCTCGTACGTCTGGAGCCGCCGCAGCACCTCACCGGCGGCGTGGATGGCGTTCACCCCGTGCCAGGAGCGCGCCGAGTGGGCGCGTACACCGGTCGTGGTGACCACCGAGCGCATGGTGCCCTGGCAGCCCGCCTCGACGATGCCGTACGTCGGCTCCAGCAGCACCGCGAAGTCCGCCTCCAGCCACTGCGGGAACGCCTGGGCCACGAGGTTGAGCCCGTTGTACCGCGACTCGATCTCCTCGGCCTCGTAGAAGAAGTACGTCACGTCGTAGCGCGGGTTGGGCAGCGTCACCGCCAGGTGCAGCGCGTACGCGGTGCCGGACTTCATGTCGGAGGTGCCGCAGCCGTACATCAGGTCGCCACGCATGGTCGACGGGAAGTTGTTGTTCAGGGGCACCGTGTCGAGGTGCCCGGCCAACACGACGCGCTGCGACCGACCGAGGTCGGTGCGCGCCATCACCGTGTTGCCGTGTCGGTGGGTGGTCAGGTGCGGTACGCCCCGCAGCACCTCTTCGACACAGTCGGCGATCGCCTTCTCGTTGAGGGACACGGACTCTATGTCGACCAGAGCGCGGGTCAGCTGCACCGGATCGGCGAGGACCTCGGGGGTCAGCGGGTTCTCCATGGATCGCACGGTACCTTCAGGTCTGTCAGCGCGAGGAGCGAGCCGAGGTCAGCTCGGCCGTGACCGAGAGGTGTAACAGTGACGTCCGCAGATTCCGCCTGGGGCATCGGCCTGGCCACGGTCACCGCCGACGAGCAGGTGCTCGACACCTGGTACCCGACCGGCAAGCTGGGCCTGGGTGAGCTGCCGCTGGTCTCCGGCGAGGACAAGGCGGACGTGCTCGACCTGCCGCCGGCCGCGCTCGGTGAGCGGTCGCTGCCCGGTCTGCGTACCGTCCAGGTGGTCACCGTGATCGGCTCGCTGGACGACCCGATCAAGGACGCCTCGGACGCGTACCTCCGGTTGCACCTGCTCTCGCACCGCCTGGTGCGACCCAACCAGCTCAACCTCGACGGCATCTTCGGCAAGCTGGCCAACGTGGCCTGGACGTCCGCCGGGCCGTGCCCGCCGGAGCGGGTGGACGAGCTGCGGGTGATCGAGCGCGCGGCCGGCCGGCACCTGGCGGTGTACGGGGTGGACAAGTTCCCCCGGATGACCGACTACGTGGTGCCCTCCGGTGTGCGGATCGCCGACGCCGACCGGGTCCGCCTCGGCGCTCACCTGGCCGCCGGCACCACGGTGATGCACGAGGGTTTCGTCAACTTCAACGCCGGCACCGTGGGCACCTCGATGGTGGAGGGGCGCATCGTGCAGGGCGTGCTGGTGGGCGACGGCTCCGACGTCGGCGGGGGCGCCTCGATCATGGGCACGCTCTCCGGTGGCGGCACCGAGAAGGTGAGCATCGGCGAGCGCAGCCTGATCGGCGCGAACGCCGGTGTCGGCATCTCCCTCGGCGACGACTGCGTGGTCGAGGCGGGCTGCTACATCACCGCCGCGTCGAAGATCACGCTGCCGGACGGCCGGGTGGTCAAGGCCCGGGAGCTGTCCGGCGTCGACGGCCTGCTGTTCTGGCGCAACTCGGTGAACGGCGCGCTGGAGGCCCGGCCGCGCACCGGCCGGGGCATCGAGCTGAACGCCGCCCTGCACGCCAACGACTGACGGCCCCGCCGGGTCCGCGGCACACGGCCGCGGACCCGGACGGGGTACGCCTCAGCGCAACCGGTACGCCTGGATGATCCGTTGGGTCACCGTGTTGCCGGCGGTGTCCCGGGCGGTGGCCCGCAGCGACACATGGCCAGGGCCGGCCGGATGCCGCAACAGTGCCGACCAGCCGTCGGCCGAGGTGCGGACCAGCTTCGCCTTGGCCCAGGTCTTCCCGCCGTCGTACGAGACGTCGACGGCGAGCTTGTCCACCCGGGCGGCCGGAGCGCCGGGCTGCCGCTGCACGCGCACCGGGACGACGAAGCCCTGACCGGCCGGAGCGCTGTTGTCGACCCGCAGCGGCGGCGCGAAGCGCACCGCCGACAGGGGCAGTCGGGCCGGCGTCTCACCGGCGACGTGCCTCGACCGGAAGGTCCAGCTGGATTCCACCTCGGTGCTCAGGTCGGTGAAGCTTCGCTTCGAGGACGTGACGAGGCGGTAGTCCGCCCTACCCGGCGGCACGGCGAACTCTCCGTAGCCGGCGTACTCGCTCTCGCCGACCAGCTTGCCGTTGCGCCAGAGCCTGGTGTGCTCGCTGTCGCTCAGTGAGCCGCCCGGGTGCCCGGCCGCGTCGCTGAATATCGGCACGTCGACCAGGATGGTGTCGCCGACCCGGCTGACGCTCTGGTACGGCCAGCGCGGGTTCGGGAAGGACGGCGAGTACGGCGCCTGGTTCCAGATCTCCTGGACCGTCCGCCCGGCGCGGTAGGCGGTGGGGACGGAGAAGAGCGCCGCCTGCGCGTTCAACCAGCCTTCCTCGTCCCGCTTTCCGAAGTCGATCTCGGACTCCCACCGCACACCCTTGGTGTTGTAGTACTCGACCCGCTGGCCCGGCACGGCGGTGGGGAGGATCAGGGCGGAGCCGCCGACGTTGTACTCCAGCACGGGGAACACGATCCGCTCGGCCTCGATGCCCGGGTCGCCACCACGGAACTGGTGCACGACGGTGGCCAGGTCCCGTCGGGCGTAGTCGCGGACGAACCCCGTGGGCATCCGGCCAGGGACCGCTTCGGCCAGCGCGTACAGGTACGGGCTGTTTGCCGTGTCCGGCGTGGTCCACTGGCTGCTGACGGTGGCGACGAACTGGTCGGCGGGGACCGGCTTGCCGATCTGACCGCTGGTCAGGCCGGTGAACGTCTCCGCCCAGAGCCCGACGCCGTACCCACTGCCGTCGTCGGCGGTGAAGTTGCCGCTGAGGTCGATCAGTTGCGGGACGGCGGTCCGGTCCGGCACTGTCGTCCGCACCGGCTTGGCCCGCCGGGCGTCCACGACGATCCGAGTGTCCCGCTCGATGGTCAGCACGGGCTGCATCAACAGGGACATCCCGCGCTGCTCATCGTCCGGACCGGGCTCGAAGACGAGGCCACTCAGGCCGTAGTGCCCCTTGGGCACCCGCACGGTGGCCACCCCGTCGGAGCTGACGAGGTCCCAGGCGCCAAAGGTGTCCATCCCGAGCAGGAGGGTCCAGTGGTCCGAGGTGCGCGCGCCGGCGCGGTTCAGGTGCTCCACGGTGAGCGTGTAGCTCTCCACCTCCCGGTTCACGGCCAGCGGGGTGACCGCGACCGCCGAACCGGACCGGGCCACGATCCGCCCGGTCCAGTAACCGTCGGCGTCGCCGAGCCGGGTGTCCGTGGTGACGGTCGTGGCGGCCGTGCCACCCGCCGGCACGGTGAGTTGGTTGGTGCCCAGGACGAACAGGCCGGCCGGTAGCGCGCGGCCGCCGGGGCCGGCGCCCTCGATGCTCAGGTCCACGGTGACCGGAGCCGGACCGTCGTTGCGCCAGGTCACCGTGCGGGTGATCGGGGTGTCGTCACCGTGCGGCCAGAGCGTGCGCCCGAACGAGACGCTGACCGGGTCGGTGGTGAGCTGCTGGGTGATCGCGTGTGCGACGTCGACCCGCCCGGCCCCCTGCTGGTACGCGGTCTGGTCCGGGTGTGGCTTGGCGGCGGCCATCAGGGTGGCCTTGAGCCGGTCGGCCCGCCATCCCGGGTGCTGCTGGGCCAGCAGCGCGGCCGACCCGGCCACGTGCGGGGTGGCCATCGAGGTGCCGGAGAGGGTGACGTAGCGGTCCCCCACCGGATCGCCGATGACGCCGTTGGCGGACCTCGCGGCGACGATGTCGACGCCGGGCGCGGTGATGTCCGGCTTCAACGCGTCGTCGCCGACTCGCGGGCCCCGGCTGGAGAAGTCGGCCAGCTCGTCGTCGCGGTCCACCGCACCCACGGCGAGCCCGGCGTCGGCGCTGGCCGGGGAGCCGACCGAGCCGTCCGAGCCGTCGTTGCCAGCGGCGAGGACGAACAGCGTGCCGGTCTGGGCGGTCAGGGTCTGCACGGCCTCCTCGACCGGGTCGACCTCCGGGGTGTCCCAACCGCTGAGGCTCATGTTGACCACTGCGGCCTTCTTCTCCACCGCGGCCCACTGCATGCCGGCGAGGATCGCCGAGTCGGTGCAGCCCGCGTCCTCACAGACCTTGCCGTCCAGCAGCGTCGCGTCCGGTGCCACACCCCGGTACTTGCCGCCGGAGGCAGCGCCGGTCCCCGCGATGGTCGAGGCCACGTGGGTGCCGTGACCGACCGTGTCCCGGGCGTCGTCGACCTCGGTGAAGTTGCGCGCCTCGGCCACCTTGCCGGCCAGGTCCGGGTGGGTCGCGTCGACGCCGGTGTCCAGCACCGCGACGGACACTCCCGCCCCGGTGAACCCGGCCGCCCAGGCGGCGGGCGCGCCGATCTGCGGCACGCTGTGGTCGAGGGTCACCCGTCGATGGCCGTCCAGCCAGATCCGCTCGACGCCCCCCGCCGCGTCGAGCCGGGCCCCGGCGGGACCGGTGGTGACCGTCTCCCAGACCGCGTCGAGGGAGGACTTGTCGCTGTTCAGGGCGGCGCCGCCAATCACCGGCAGGTCGCGGGTCACCCTCGTGCCGGGAAGAGCGGCCGTGGCACGCCGAGCGGTGCCCGTCGAGCCGTACGCCACCAGCAGCGGCAGGGTCTTGCGGTGGGCGTCGTCGTAACCCGCCTCGACCAGGCCGGTGACGTCGAAGAGTCGCCGGTCCACCCGGCCCGAGCGCAGCAACGGCAGCGCGTCCGTCGGTGTCACAGTGAGTCGACCACGCTCGCGCTGAACCAGGAACTGCACATCCTCGCGGCCGGCGCCGGGCCGGACCGAGGCGCCGGAGGCGGTGACGGTGACCCGGTCACCGGTGATCAGCGTGACGGTGGTCGAGCGGTTGGTGGTGGGTCCACCCGGAGTGGACTGTTGGTCGGTGCCACCCGGTGGGGCAGGCGCGGCGGCTGCGGCTGAGACGGGAGCCGGCGCGGAGAGCGCCAGCGTGAACACGAGGCCGAGGGCGGCCAATCTTCTTCCCTGGTGCAACGGATCCTCCTCGTCAAGCGTCTTGATGGATGAGAGTCACATTGACAACCCAGAATTACATACTGGGTATGCAGAATGAAGTCCGAAAAATGACGGACCTGCCACGAGCCGACGAACCGGGCCGGCATGATCGGGCGGTGACCTCCATGAAGGACAAGATGCTCGCCGGCGAGCCATACATCGCCGACGATCCCGAAATCATCGGCGACCTGGACCGGGCCGCCCGGCTCATGGAACGCTTCAACACCAGTCCCGCAGCCCACCCGCAGGCCCGGATCGCGGCACTGCGTGAACTCCTCGGCGAGCTGGGCGAGGACACCTGGATCCGCCCGCCGTTCTACTGCGACTACGGCTGGCAGATCCGGATCGGGCCCCGCAGCTTCGTCAACTACCAGTGCGTCTTCCTCGACGTCGCACCGATCACCATCGGTGCCGACGTCCAGATCGGACCGAACGTCCAACTGCTGACCCCGACGCATCCGGTCGAACCCGGTCCACGACGGGACAAGTGGGAGGCCGCCAAGCCGATCACCATCGACGACAACGTCTGGCTCGGCGGTGGCGCGATCGTGCTGGCCGGCGTGACGATCGGCGCGAACACCGTCGTCGGCGCGGGCGCGGTGGTCACGCGGGACCTACCGGCCAACGTGGTCGCGGTCGGCAATCCGGCCCGGCCGGTCCGTCAACTCGACTGACCGGGGTCGACGCCGACGGGCCGGTCGAGCCGCGGCCCGCCCCCGGGCGGTCAGGCCGGCGGGGGCTCCGACAGGCGGACCACCAGGTCGGCCCGGTCGGCGGTAGGGGTGATGAGGGCCGCGTTCGACTCGTCGCTGCCCAACGCCCAGGCTCGCGCCTGCTCCGGTGATCGACCGTACGCCTCGTGCCGGGCCGTCAACCGGCGCTGGCGCAGCTCGGCGTCCAGGTCCAGGAACCACGCCTCGTGCAGCAGCGGCCGGATCTCCTGCCACGGGTAGTCCGGCAGCAGCAGGTAGTTGCCCTCGGTGACCACCAGCCGCACCGACGGCGGCACCTCGATCGCCCCGGCCACCGGCTCCTCCAGCTCACGCCGGAACTCCGGCGCGTAGACCGAGGTCGGCTCCAGGCGGCGTAACCGGCGCAGCATCGAGACATAGCCATTGGCGTCGAAGGTGTCCGCCGCGCCCTTGCGGTCGGCGCGGCCCAGCCGGACCAGCTGCGACTGGGCCAGGTGGAAGCCGTCCATCGGCACCAGGCGGGCGGTCGGCCCGACCTCCGCCACGATCAGCTCCGCCAGCGTGGACTTCCCGGCACCCGGCGCCCCGGCGATGCCGAGCAGTTGCCGTGGGCCCGCCTCCGCCAGCACCAACGCCCGTCCCACCAGCTCGTCGACGGACAGCACCTCGGCCGGCGGCATCAGTCGAGAACCGGATCGCTGATGGCGAACCGCGCCTGCACCGCCGCCTGCACGGTCTGCGGCTGCGGGTCCAGCTCAAGCTCCGGCGGGCCACCACCCGCGCCGCCACCCCCGGCGAACGCCGCCCGGGCAAACATCGGTCCGGCGACCGGGCCGGTGTCGGCCAGCTCGATCAGTGCGGTGACCCGGGCGCCGAGCGCCTCCGCGTACTCCCGGGCGCGCAGCAGTGCGTCGCGGATCGCGGCGTGTCGCGCCTCGCGGTGCACGGGGCTGTCCGGACGAAGCTCCCACCAGGGGCCACTCACCGAGACCTGATCCTGGTCGGCCAGCCGGAGCATCAGCTCACCGAGAGCGGTGAAGTCGGTGACCGTGACCGTCGTGGTGACGCTGCCGAGCCATCCCACCACACGCTCGCCCGAGCGCTTGGTCTGCGGCCGGACCCACAGGTCGCCGGTCTCCCGCCGGGCCACCGCCGGGTCGGAACCGTCCAACAGCACCCGGACGGCGGCGGCCCGCTCTGCGAGCTGAGTCAACGTCGCCTCCCGATCCCGACCACGGGCCGTCACCGTGACCGCGAACCGGGCCAGCTCGGGCGGCACCTCCCGGGTCACCTCGCCGCGCACCTGCACCACCGGGCCGTCCATCGCCATGCCCGTCAGCCTAGTCAGCCACGGGGAGCCACGCGGTGTAGGAAACCGTCCCGGAGTCGACCTGACACCCGGTCAGGTGCCCGCCGACGTCGCCCAGCCCACGCAGCCAGGTCACCTCGGCGTCGTGGTCGCCGTCGACCGCGAACTCCCGGGTCTGACCGACGAACCGCCGACCCGACAGCGCCGACCGGGCGGCTCTCGCCTCCGCGTACCGGGCGACGAGCGCCGGCGCGTCGTCGGCCCGCAGGGCGGCGGCCAGCCCGTCCAGGAAGCCGCGGACCTCGTCCAGCTCGTGCAGGACCCGGTCGCGGTTGCCCAGCAGCATGTTCGCGGTCCGCTCCGCCGGTGTGCCGGCGACCCGCGTGCCGTCGGAGAAGCTGCCCGCCGCCAGCGTCAGCACCGCGTCGCGCAGCGGCGCCCGCTGCGTCGCCCCGGCCAGCGCACCGGCCAGCAGGTGCGGCACGTGCGAGGCGAGCGCGGCCGCCGAGTCGTGCGCCGACGCGGACATCGGCACGACCCGGGCGTCGAACAGCTCCACCAGCAGCCCGGTCAGCCAGCGGAAGGCGTCGGTCGCGGCGCCCGGCGCCGGGCAGAGCACCCAGGCGGCACCCGCCAGCAGGGTCGGCGACGCGGCGGTCAGACCGGCGGACTCCGCACCGGCCATCGGGTGCCCGGGGACGAACCGGTCGGTGAGCCCGAGTCGGTCGGCCGCCTCGGCCACCTCGACCTTGGTGCTGCCGACGTCGGTGAGCACACAGCCGGGCGCGGTCAGCTCGGCCACCAGGGCCAGGGTGCCCGCAAGAGTGGGCAGCGGGCCGCAGAGGAACACCACGTCCCGCCCGGCCACAGCCTGCTCGATCGTGGCCGGGGCGACAACTCCCCGGTGCTGGGCCCGCTCCCGGGTAGCCGGGTCCGGATCCCATCCGACGACGTCCAGGCCGGCCTCGGCCAGGCGCAGCAGCACGGAGCCGCCGATCAGGCCCGTACCGATCACAGCCGCCCGCACCCCGGCGTACCGCCCGGTCGTGCCGTCGGTCATCGCCGGCCGCCCGGGGTCAGGCCCGCAGCCGGCCGGCGACCGCCGCGACATGCTCGTCGGACTCGGTCAGCGCAACCCGCACGTGCTGCCCGGCCGTGGGGCCGTAGAAGATGCCGGCGGCGACCAGGATGCCCCGCCGAGCCAGCCAGTCGACGGTGTCCCAGCAGTCCTCACCTCGGGTGAGCCAGAGGTAGAGACCCGCCTCGGAGTGTTCGACGGTGAACCCGGCACCGGTGAACGCGGCCGCGAGCACCTCTCGCCGGGCGCGGTAGCGCTCCCGCTGCTCCTCGGCGTGTCGCTCGTCCTCCAGTGCGGCCACCATCGCCGCCTGCACGGGCGCGGGCACGATCATGCCGGCGTGCTTGCGGACCTTCAGCAGCTCGGCGACGAGCGCCGGGTCACCGGCGACGAAGCCGGCCCGGTAGCCGGCCAGGTTGGAACGCTTGGACAGCGAGTGCACAGCGAGCACCCCGGCGTAACTGCCGCCGCTGACCTGCGGGGACAGCACCGAGACCGGCTCTGCCGACCAGCCCAGCGGCAGATAGCACTCGTCGCTGGCGACCACCGCGCCGCGTTCCCGCGCCCAGTCGACCACCTTCTTGAGGTGCGCCGCGGGCAGCACCCGGCCGGTCGGGTTGCCGGGCGAGTTGACCCAGACCAACCGGACCCGCGAGGTCGGCCCGACCGAGGTGAGCGAGTCGGCACGAACAACGGTGGCACCGGCCAGCCGGGCCCCGTCCTCGTAGGTGGGGTACGCGATCGACGGCACCACCACCACGTCACCCGGGCCGATGCCGAGCAGGGTGGGCAGCCAGGCGACCAGCTCCTTCGAGCCGATGGTCGGCAGCACACCGAGACTGTCGACGCTGGCGCCACAGGCCCGGGACACCCACGCCGCGATCGCGGCCCGCAGCGCCGGCGTGCCGGCGGTCAGCGGGTAACCGGGAGCATCGGACGCGTCAGCCAACGCCCGGCGGATCACCTCGGGCACCGGATCGACCGGCGTACCCATGGAGAGGTTGATCAGGCCCTCCGGATGCGCCGCGGCCAGGGTGGCCGCGGCGTCCAGGGTGTCCCAGGTGAACTCGGGCAGCCGCGACGAGACCGGCGCGGGCCGGTTCAGTGGCCCTCGCCGCGCGGCGGCTGCGCGGCGACGAAGGTGGCGTCCTTCTCCACCTTGCCGATCTTCGAGGCACCACCGGGCGAGCCCAGGTCCTCGAAGAACTCGTAGTTGGCGCCGGTGTAGTCCTTCCACTGCTCCGGGACGTCGTCCTCGTAGAAGATCGCCTCCACGGGGCAGACGGGCTCACAGGCACCACAGTCGACGCACTCGTCGGGGTGGATGTAGAGCATCCGATTGCCCTCGTAAATGCAGTCGACCGGGCACTCCTCGATGCATGCCTTGTCGAGCACATCCACGCACGGCTCGGCGATGATGTAGGTCACCGGTCTTCTCCTCCGCAAGACACGTCGCGATCTCCCGCGACGGTAAGAGCCTAGTATCTCGCCGGGGAGGGGGTCGATCGTGCTCCGACAGCAGGATGTGGGACACCGGATCGTGGTTCGCCGGATTGTGGGGATTCGCGAAGGTCGGCCGCTATTCTCCGATGCTCTCGGCGAGCTGGTGGAGCTGAGCGAGACCCATCTCACGCTGGCCACGGCGCACGGCCCGCTGCGGGTTCCGGTGACGCAGGTCCACCGCGCCAAGCGAGTGCCACCGACCCGTCGGCCAACCGCGGCAGCAGTGGTGGCGCTGGAACGGGCCGCCGACGAGGCCTGGCCGGCACCGACGCGGGGCCGCATCGGTGACTGGCTGCTCCGCTCGGCGGACGGCTGGACCGGGCGCGCCAACTCCGCGCTGCCGATCGGCGACCCGGACCGCCCGTTGGCCGCCGCCGTGGACGAGGTCGAGCGCTGGTACGCCGAGCAGGGCCAACCCGCGATGATCAATACGCCGCTCCCGCTCGCCGCGCCGGTCGGCACCGAACTGGACGCCCGTGGCTGGACCGCCCGCCCGCCGACACTGGTACAGACCGCGCCACTCCCCCTGCCTGCGCCGTCGTCCGTCGGCACCCCACCCGCTGCCGGTCGCGCCGAACTGGCTGGTGGGCAGGCCGAACTGGCTGGTGAGCAGGCCGACCTGGCTGGTGGGCAGGCCGACCTCGCTGGTGGGCAGGCCGGCGCTGCTGGTGAGCAGGCCGACATCGCTGGTGGTCAAGCCGGCGGCGCTGGTGGGCAGGCTCGCCGGTGGGAAAGTGTGGTCGTTGAGTTGGCCACCGCGCCGAGCGAGGGGTGGCTGGCCGTCGCCGCCGGCCGCAAGGGCGGCCTGCCGGACGCCGCCCGGCACGTGCTCACCGCCGTGGACCAGGTCCGCTTCGCCCACGGGTACGTCGACGGCACGCTGGTGGCGGTCGGCCGGGGCACGGTGACCGGCCAGGGGCGCTGGTTGGGCCTCAGCCTGATCGAGGTGTCACCGGTGGCCCGCCGGCAGGGGCTGGCCCGCCAGGTCATCCACGAGCTGGCCGCCTGGGGCGTGTCCGCCGGTGCGACGCGCGCGTTCCTCCAGGTCGAGCAGCACAACACGGCGGCGGTCGCGCTCTACCAGCGGCTCGGCTTCGTCACCCACCACACCTACCTGACCCGGGTCGCCCCGCACTGACCCCACCACCTCGGCGGGTCAACGGAGGCGCTGATCGACTCGGCTTCGCTGATCGACTCGGCCTTGCTGATCCACTCGGCCTTGCTGATCCACTCGGCTTTCAGGAAATCGCGGCATCCGCACGCCCCGGACACCGCAAATTCCTGGAACGCGAGTCGATCACGGCCCGGACACCGCGACTTCATGAAACCCGAGTCGATCAAGGCCCGCACAGGCCCGCCAGGACGCACCTCGGACCAGCAGCCTGACTGCGGCCAGCGGCGCCGGCCGCCACGGACCGCTGCGCGGACCAGCACGGACCAGCACCAACCGCCGCGCGGACCAGCACGGACCAGCACGGACCAGCACCGACCGCCGCGCGCGACCCGCACCCGCCGAAGCGCTGATCGACTCGGCTTTCAGGAAATCGCGGTATCCGCACGCCCTGGACACCGCGACTTTCCGGAACCCGAGTCGATCAAGGCCCGGACACCGCGAATTCACGGAACGCGAGTCGATCAAGGCCTGCACACTGGACCGAATCGGCAGGCGAACGCCTGCCTGGCCGGACACCTATCTGGCCGGACACCTGCCTGGCCGTACGCCTGCCTGGTCGACGGCTGCCCTACGGGCGTGGCGGCAGGGTCAGCGGCGTACGACGCGGCGGGGCTTCGCGGCCTTGACCTCGGCGTACCGCTTGAGCTGTTGCGAGCGGTAGTCACGTCCGAGCGCGGTGAGCAGGAGGTACCCGATCAGCACCCCGGCGCCGGCGGCGAGCAGGTAGAGCCAGATCTGGGCGAAGAACGTCGCCGCGCCGCCGGCGAACGGGTTGTGACCGATCAGCAGGGGCCCGACCAGGACGGTCAACAGCATCGCGACCAGTACGACGAGGGCCATGTCGGCTCCCCAGCCCGCCAGTGGCCGACGACGAGCCCAGCGGAAGGCGACCACGGCCAGGATCAGCCCGATCACCGCGAACATCGCCAGTGACACCCGGTCGGCTGCGGTGTCGTCACCCTCGAAACCGAACCGGATGATCAGTCGGGCGACCACGTTGACCGCGAACAGTGCTGCAACGAGCACCCCGACGTCACGCCACCGTCTGTCCATCGCAGGACCTCCTGCCGTACGCCCCGTCGCGGGGCCCGCATCTCTGGCAGGAATATTTACCACCCCTACCTGGGTGGCGTCATCAGCCGCCGAGCGTGTGTGGCGGGGCGAGGATCTGCCGGAAGCCCATCACCGCGAAGGTCATGGCACCGGCGACGATCATCGCCAGGCCGACCCAGTTGTCGCCGGACAGCAGCAGGTCGCCTTCGGTGGTCCGGATGGCGGCCACCGCCATCAGCGCGAACCACGGCACCGCCGGCAGTGCGACAGCCCACCTGCGGCCGACCGCCTCGTACGCGAACCAGCTCAGCACGATGTTGGCGCCGACGGCGAGAACGGCCGACACGCCGATCAGTTGCCCACCGACGCGGACCGTGGCGAGCAGCAGCTCCAACACCCCGGTCACCACTCCGGCGATCACCACGACGATCGCGCCGACCAGCCGCAGGCTCAGGTCCAGCAGTCGCGGCGGCGGCCCCGCCGGAGGCGGGGTGTCCTGGTCGTCCACGACCGTCATCGACGCGGCGGGCAGGGTCACCGGAGACCAGCCGCCGCGACCGGGGACCGGTCCGGGGCGGTCTCCTCGGGCAGCCCGGCGAAGAGGTCGTCCTCCCAGCCGTACGGCCCGGTGCCCGGGCCCTTCTCGCCGACGGCGAGGGTGAAGAATTCCACGCCCATGAACTCGCCGCCGAAGTTGCCGGCGATCGAGTAGAGCCAGGAGTTGGCTGGGATCTGGGTGGCGTGCGCCCGCATCGCGGTTTCCTTGGCCAGGTGCTGGTCGGTGCCGTCGATGCGGGCGGCGATCTGGGCGTCCGGGGTGCCGAAGGGCAGGTCGGCGATGTCCTCGATGCCGCCGAACGGGTTGTCGGCGGACTCGGCGAAGTGCGCCATGCCGGCCTCCAGCACGCTGAGCGGCATGGCCGTCCAGTAGACCTTGAGCGGGGCGCAGCCCTCGGCGGCGGCAAGGTCGACGGCACGCATCGCCACCCGGTGCGCCTGGATGTGGTCGGGGTGACCGTAGAAGCCGTTCGGGTCGTACGTGATGAGCACCTGCGGGCGTACCTCTCGCATGATCTCCACGAGATGCCCGGCGGCCTCGTCGAGGTCGGCCTGCCAGAAGGCGCGGGGGTGTTCGTTGGTCGCGAGCCCCATCATCCCCGAGTCGCGGTAGCGGCCGGCGCCGCCGAGGAAGCGGTGGTCGCTGACGCCGAGGGCGGCGCACGCGGCGGCCAGCTCGGCGATCCGGTACCCGCCGAGCTGGTCGGCCTCGGCGGCGGCGAGCTGGGCCAGCGCGGGCACGTGGATCTCGCCCTCCTCGCCGAGGGTGCAGGTCACCAGCGTGACGTGCGCGCCGTTCGCGGCGTAGTGGGCCATCGTCGAGCCGGTGCCGATCGACTCGTCGTCGGGGTGCGCGTGGACCAGCAGCAGGCGGCGGTCGGGCAGCATCGTCACGACGGTCACTCTAACCGGCGTTCTGCTCCGGTCGACGCGGACGCGTCCGCCCAGGTCGGCCACATCACCTCCGGTCCGGCTCTACGATTTGGTCTGTGGACTTCCCGGAGCTGGCCGCCCGCACACGCCGGTTCAGCCACGGCGCGCCACGCGCTGTCTCCGTGGCTGACGACGGCTCCCGAGTGATCTTCCTGCGCTCCGCGGGGCCGGAGGACGCGGCGGACGCGCTCTGGCTGCTGGACGTGGCCACGGCCGAGGAGCGCCTGGTCGCCGACCCGGCAACGCTGCTCGGTGAGGGCGGGGACGTCCGGTCACTCTCCCCCGGTGAGCGCGCGCTGCGGGAGCGGCTGCGGCTCAGCGCTGCGGGCATCGGCTCGTACGCGTTGGACGCCCCCGGCCGGGTAGCGGTCTTCGCGCTGGCGGGGCGGTTGTTCCGGGCCGATCTGGTGCACGGCGACGTGGTGGAGGTGGCCACCGTCGGCCCGGTGCTCGACCCCCGTCCGGACCCGACCGGGCAACGGCTGGCGTACGTGACCGACGCGGCCGAGGGTGTCCGCCGGGGCGAGCTGCGGGTGATCGAGGCCGATGGCACCGACACCCTGCTGGCCGGTGAGGACGCCGGGGTGAGCTGGGGTCTGGCCGAGCACATCGCGGCGGAGGAGTTCGGCCGGTACCGGGGCTACTGGTGGGCGCCGGACGGGCGCATGGTGCTCGCCGCCCGCGTCGACGAGTCCCGCCTGGAACGCTGGCACCTGCACGACCCGGCCCAGCCGGCCAGTCCGCCGACCGCCGTCGCTTATCCCCGGGCTGGTGGGCCGAACGCCGAGGTCAGCCTGCACCTGCTGGACCTGGACGACGGCTGGGTCGACGTGCACTGGGACCGGGAGACCTACCCGTATCTGACCGCGGTCAGCTGGGTCGAGGGCAGCCCGTTGATCACGGTGCTGCGCCGCTCACAGCAGCACGGGCTGGTGCTGGCGGTGGACCCGCGCACGGGTGAGACGCAGGTGCACGCGGAGCTGGCCGACCCGCGCTGGGTGGAGCCGATCGCCGGCACCCCGGCGCACCTGCCGGACGGCCGGGTGCTGGTCGGCGGGGAGTTGGCACACGACGGGTACGACGCACGGTGCCTGTTCGCCGACGGCACCCTGCTCACCCCGCCGTCGCTGTACGTGCGGCGGGTGGTGGGTCGGCTGCCGGCGGCCAGCGGCCCCGCGGACCTGCTGGTGGAGGCGAGCGACGGCGAGCCGAGCGAGCGGCACCTGTTCCGGGTCCGCACCACCATCGGCGGTGGGGTGGACGCGCGTCGGCTCACCACCGACTCGGGCTGGTACACCGCCGCCGTCGGCGGGGACGTGCTGGCGATCGGTGTCGCGTCGCTGGACCATGCCGGGGTGCGCTGGACGGTGCGTCGCGGCGGTCAGGAGATCGCCGAGCTGCGGTCGTTCGCCGCGACTCCGCCGTACTCTCCGCTGCCGTTGCTGGAACGGGTGACCGACCGGCGCTTGCCGGCGGCGGTCCTCTACCCGGACAACCACGTGACGGGCCGGCGGCTGCCGGTGCTGCTGGACGTCTACGGCGGCCCGGGGCACCAGGAGGTGGTGGCGGCGCGGGCCGCGTGGTTGGAGCGGCAGTGGTGGGCCGACGCCGGGTTCGCGGTGGTCACCATCGACAACCGGGGTACGCCGGGAGTGGCCCCGTCGTTCGAGAAGGCGATCCACCGTCGGGTGGCCGACGTGATCCTGACCGACCAGATCGACGCGCTGACCGCACTCGCCGGCAAGCACCCCGACCTGGACCTGGATCGGGTGGGGGTGCGGGGCTGGTCGTTCGGGGGGTGGCTGGCCGGGTTGGCGGTGCTACGCCACCCGGAGCTGTTCAAGTGCGGCATCGCGGGCGCCCCGGTGACCGACTGGGCGCTGTACGACACCGCGTACACCGAGCGTTATCTGGGGTTGCCGGAGGACGGCACGGACGTCTACGCGCACCATTCGCTGGTCGAGATGGCCGCCGAACCGGTCACCGGCCCGGACCAGGCCCGCCCGTTGCTGCTGGTGCACGGTCTGGCCGACGACAACGTGGTGGCGGCGCACACCCTGCGGCTCTCCGCGGCCCTGCTGAGCGCCGGCCGCCCGCACGCCGTGCTGCCGTTGACGGGTGCCACGCACATGGCCGCGAACGGCACCGCCGAGCGGCTGCTGCCCCTGGAACTGGATTTCCTCCGCACCCACCTGCTGTAAGCAGCACCGAGCCCTGTCGAGAGGGCTCCAGGGGATCTGTTGCCCACTCCCAAGATCGTGCCGGATCCAGGATCGAGTGGGGCCCTACAGTTCGGTGGCGGTGTCGAGGGCCGCGACGTCTGGTCCGGTCGAGCCGCCGTACGTGGCGATCTTGTATTCGGTCGCCGCGAGGGAGAGGGTCAGCTCACGAATCCGGCGACGGATGATGTCGCGATGTTCAAGCAGCATGTCGAGCCGCTCGGGCACCGTGTCCTGCCCGGCGTCCACGAGCGAAATGTAGTGCTGCAGGTCGCGCATCGGCATCCCGGACAGCCGCATCCTGGTGAGGAACACCAGGCGCCGCACCGCTGCGCCGTCGTAGACGCGATGACCGTGGCTGTCACGGGCCACCTCGACCAGCCCGGCCCGCTCGTAGTAACGCAGCGTGTGAGGCGTGATGTCGAGGAGGTCGGCGACCTCGGCGATCGTCATCGGCTCGGGGACGTCGGCCAGGTCGGTGAGGCGGTGGATCACCTCGACCGACAGCGGGCCGTCATCCCCGACCATTTCCAAGGCCCTGGTCATCAGATCGTCGGTGGCCATGACATCACCCTAGATCGGCCGGACCGACGCCGGGACGCCGTCAAAGTCGGCGCTGCGGGCAGTCTCGGCCCACCGCTCGACCTCGTCCAGACCACGCCGGTACACGCCCGAGATGCGCTCGACCGCTTCGCGCCCGAGCGGCAGACGCAGCGGCACCTCGTTGCTGTGTGCGAGGGACACGATGATCTCCGCCGCCCGCGTTGGGTCACCTTCCTGGCGGCCGTCGGTCCCGGCCATGTCCGCGCGGACGGCGGCGAGCAGATCACGGTAGGTTTCGGACGCCTCGGTGAATTCGAGTACGTCGGCGGCGTTGAAGTCGGTCCGGAACCGGCTCGGTTCAACGATCATCACGCGGATCCCGAACGGTGCGACCTCCCCGGCCAGCGCCTCGGACCAGCCTTCGAGGGCGAACTTCGACGCGGAGTAGGCCGATACGCCGGGAAACGCCATCCTCCCGCCCTGGCTGCTCATCTGCACGATCATCCCGGCGCCCCGGCTACGCATCGCGGGCAACGCCGCCCGCACGAGCGCGGCCGGGCCGAACAGGTGCAGATCCATCAACTCGCGCAGCTGCGCGTCGCTGACCTCCTCGACCGCTCCGACAACTGCCCGGCCCGCGTTGTTGACGAGAACGTCAAGCTGACCGAAGCGGTCGAGGGCGGCCCGCACGAGCGACGCCGCCGCAGCGATGTCCCGGGCGTCGAAGTTCGCGATCAGAAAGTTGTCGGGGTGTTTGGCCGCCAGGTCGGCCACGCTGTCCGGCCGGCGTACCGCCGCCACCACATGATCGCCCGCGGCGAGCGCCGACTCCGCCAGTGCTCGCCCGAAACCGCGGGACGCACCGGTGATGATCCAGGTCTGTGTCGTCATGGCGGCAAAGCTATGGCTTTGAGCGCGCGCGAACGCAAACGCGAACCCGCGGCGACGCAAGTCCTCTGGTCGGCCTTGAGGGGCAGCGTCTGATGGCACGCTCTGGTCGATGCGCTCAGGGGCGTGCGTCGTATTGCGTCCGGGCGTCGAAGACGCGGTCCATGTGCGTCTCCGCCCAGTTCTTGATCGCGATCATGACCGGGAACAGCTCATGGCCGAGCGGGGTGAGTTCGTAGTCGACGCGGACCGGCACCGAGGCGGTGACCGTGCGGGTGACCAGGCCGTCGCGCTCTAGCGTGCGCAGGGTCTGGGTGAGCATCTTCTGGCTGACGCCGGCGACGCGGCGGGCGAGCTCGCCGTGCCGCTGCGGGCCACTGGCGAGCGCTGGGATCACCAGGGCGACCCACTTGTCGGTGAGCCTGCTCAGCAGCTCACGGGTGGGGCACTGTTCCAGGAACGCGTCGTAGTCGCGTTTGGCCTGCTCACGGCGTTGCGCCGCGCTCGTCGTCGCCATGCTGCCTCCTCCGGGTGCCCTAGGCACTTCAAGGTACCTACTTACTCACAGTGCCGACGATTCGTACGGTCGTGGTGAACACGAAATCCCATGAAGGAGACGACGATGCGCGCAGTCAGCTATGCAGAGTTCGGAGGGCCGGAGGTCCTGCACGTGGCCGAGGTGCCGGTGCCCGAGCCAGGGCCGGGGCAGGTCCGGGTGCGGGTCGCGGCGTCGGTCGTCCATCCGGTCGATCTGATGGTCCGCTCCGGTCGGTTCCCGGCCCCGCTGCCGACCGGTCTGCCGTACACGCCCGGCTGGGACGTTGCCGGCAGCGTCGACGCGGTCGGCCCGTCGGTCGAGGAGTTCAGGATCGGCGACGAGGTCATCGGCTTCTCGCCGTGGCTGCAAACCACTGTCGGCGCCCACGCGGAGTACGTGGTCCTCGATGCCGCCTGGCTGACCTCCGCGCCCACCGGCGTCCCCGCCACCGAATCGGCGACCCTGCCGACCAACGGCCTCGCCGCCGCCCAGGCCCTCGACCTGCTCGCGCTCCCCGCGGGTTCGACAGTGCTCGTCACCGGTGCCGCCGGGCAGGTCGGTGGGTTCGTTCTGGCCCTGGCCCGGGCGACCGGCCTGCACGCCACGGGACTCGCCGGGCTCGACGACCGTGAGTTCGTCGAGTCGCTGGGCGCCGCGTTCCTGTCGCGCGCCGACGACCCGACGGGGACGTTCGACGCGGTCATCGACCTGGCGGTGATCGGGTCCTCGCTGCTGGACCTCGTCCGGGACGGCGGCGGTTACGTGGCCGCGTCACCCCCGCTCCGCCCGGAGTCGGTGCGGGGAATCCGGACCTTCGCGCTGGAGGTGATACCGGACGGATCCCGGCTGGGCGAGCTGGTCAAACTCGTCACCAGCGGCGACGTCCCGCTCCGGGTCGCTGGCGTGTACCCCTTCGCCGACGCGGCGGCAGCCCATGACCGGCTGTCCCGAGGCGGCGTACGCGGCGGCGTGGTGCTCGTCCCCTGACCCGCAGCGAAAGCCTGGCCGTCGCGCATGCCGCTCGCGCCATGTGCTTGCATCTCAAGCCGGTTGAGATCGCAGAGTGGGCGTCGATACGCGGCCAACTCCCCAAGATCGCGCTCGATCCAGGATGGAGTGGCATCCCGGCGGCAGATAGCCACTCGATCCAGGATCGAGCGTGACCTTGGACGCCATTTGGGGTGAACCCGCCACGCTCACAGCACCCCGAGGCCGATGGCGAGCTGCGTGATCGTGGCTGGGGCGTTCGGGTCACGGGCGACCTGGGCGACCACGTCCCGCACGGCTGGCCGGTCGCGGATCTCGGCGGGTGCGATGCGCTCGGCCTGCAACAGGACCCGGGCCGCGTTGGTGAGGTCGTCCGTCTGGAGCTAGGCGCGCGCCGCGTCGATCAGGTGCGCAGCACGGTGCTCGACCGGCAGCCACCGCCACCCGTTCCGCCCGATCGCCTTCTCGTGCCGGGCGACCGCCTGTGGCCCGTCGCCCAACTCCACTGCGGCGGCGACCCGCGCCAGCTCGACGGCCGTCGGCCCGAACGCCGTCCGGTAGTGGTCGTGACCGTCGCCCACCCGATCGGCCAGCTAGGCCGCCTCGTCCAGCAGCTCACCGACCACCCGATCGTCGACCGCCCTGGCCGCGATCAGGGCGGCCTGCACCAGCAGCGATCCACGCAGTGACAACTCTCCCGGCGTGCCAGGGGCGATCTGGGAGGCGGCGGCGAGCATCACCGGCCCTGCCCGAACCGATGCCCGCAGTACCTGGCCCAACTGCACCGCCGCGCAGGCCAACAACACCCGGTCACCGGCGGCGGCTGACATCGCCCGGTCAGCGGCCAACCAGGCGAGGTTCCCCTCGCCCAGCTTGACCAGCAGCGCGGCCGTCACCCGATACGCCTCCACCACCGCCACCCGTCCGGCCTCCGGGTCCTGCGCGTGGGCGCGATGCATCTCGGTCACCAACGCGGGCAGCAGCTCCGCCAGACGCGGGTACCGGGCGTGCTGGTAGGTCATCCACGCATGCCGCACCTCCAGAGCCAACCGTTCGGCCGACATCACGTCACGGTCCGTCGAGCCCAACGACGCAAACAAGAGACTCGTCCAGCGCTGGGAATCTGGCGCGATCGCCGCACCGCGGCCCGTGTACGCCCGCGCCCTGGAGGTCGTCACCGGCCTGCCGGTATCGCTGCTCGGCTTCGCCGCGATACCCAATGGCCATGCCGTCGATGACCAACACGGTGGCCACGACCTGACCTCGCCCATGTCCACCCTGGCCACGCCGACACCCAAGCCGCTCGCGGTCCACGCGTCCTACGAAGGTGTCTGGCTCAGCCGCTACCAATACCACTCCAGCGGGCGGGGAGATTCATTCGCCGGGCAGCACTTCGTGGTTGTCCTCCAGCACGGCGACCGGCTAACCGTGCGCAGCCTGCCCGGCTCGGCGGCATCGTCGCTGTCAATGGATCTCACCGTGGACGGTGTCGTGGTCACCGGCACCTGGTGGAGCAGACCGATCCCGCCGGCTACTACCGGGGAGCCCGGTACCACGGCGCAATCCAGCTACTGGTAGAGCCCACCGGCCGACGGATGGCCGGGAAATGGGTCGGGTTCGGCAAGGACATGGACGTCAACACCGGCCCGTGGGAGCTGACCTTCCGGGATGCTTCCACGTCCAAGGCGACGCTCGACCACTACAACAGGTCGCCCGAATAGGACAAGGCGCTACCCCGCCTGCAGCGCCTGCTGGGACGTCGATGCGCACGCTGATGGCGCTGATGCGCGGACGTCGGCTGAGGATCGGTCAGCCGAGGGCGTGGGCTCGGCGTTGGAGGTACCGCTGTTCGACCTGGTTCCGGCTCAGGGCGGCAGCTTCCCGGTACCGCCCCGCCGCGCCGACCGTGTCACCTGTCATCTCGAGCAGGTGTGCGCGGATCGCGCGTTCGCGTTGCCGGGTCAGCGGTTCCTCGTCCAGGTGGTAGCTCCGGTTGAGGTCGTCGAGCAGGGCCAGCCCCCGGGCCGGCCCGTACGCGTGCGCGACCGCGACCACCCGGCTCAGCCGTACCGGTGCGGTCGGGCTGAGGTGTTCCAGTCCCAGGTACAGTGCCGCGATCTGTGGCCAGTCCGTCAGGTCCGGCGACGCGGCCGCCGTGTGCACGGCCGCAATTGCCGCCTGTAGCTGGTACGCACCGATCTCGCGCCGCGGCCAAACGCTGTCGATCAGCTCGGTGCCCTCGCGGATCAGCTCGTGATCCCACCGGGTCCGATCCTGCTCGTCCAGCGGCACCAACTCGTCGCCGTCGGTACGGGCAGCGCGCCGCGACTCGGTCAGCAGCATCAGAGCGAGTAGCCCGGTCACCTCGGGGTCGTCCGGCAGGGCGTCACGGAGCATGCGGGTCAGCCGGATCGCCTCCCGGGTCAGGTCCACGCGGGCCAGTTCGTCTCCGGTGGAGGCGGTGTAGCCCTCGTTGAAGATCAGGTAGAGCACCTGCATGACGGCGTTCAGCCGACTGTCGCGGTCGGCGTCGGTTGGCGGCGTGAACCGGGCGCCGGCGCGGGCCAGTTGCTGTTTGGCGCGGCTGATCCGGGCGCCCATGGTGTTCTCGGTCGTCCCGTAGGCGTGTGCGATCTCGGTGGTCGTCAGGCCGCCGACCGCGCGCAGCGTGAGCGCCACCCGGGAGGTGGGGCTCAGCGCGGGGTGACAGCACAGGAGCAGAAGCGTGAGACTGTCATCGGTTTCCTGCGCAGGGCCCGTCTGCCGGCTCGGGTCTCGCATCGCCAGTTCGCTCATGCCGGCGTGCCGCTCGCGGCGGCGTCGGGCCTGGTCGGTGCGGAGCAGGTCGACCATCCGCCGGTACCCGATCCGGATCAGCCAGCTGCGCGGGTGTTCCGGTACGCCGTCTGCCGGCCAAATCCTGCTCGCGGCGAGCAGGGCCTCCTGGACCGCGTCCTCGGCGATGTCGAAGTGACCGAAGCGCCGCACCAGCGCGCCGAGAACCTGCGGCGCCTCGGTGCGCAGCAGATGCTCGACGTCAGGTGTCACGCCGGTCCTGCCGTTCGGGTGCCCTCCCAGTCTGCCGCCGTCGGGCCATGCTGAACGCGGCTGGTCATGCCACGAAGTCCGCACCCATGATCGGCCGGATCTCCATCGGCTCGCCCAGAACATCGACCATCCGCGAGACGATCTCGACCGCGCGCTCCTGGCTGCTCACGTCGATCACCGCGAAACTCGCCAGGACCTCCTTGAGCTCGACGAACGGGCCATCGGTGGCCACCACGCCGGTCGGGGTCCTGCGGATCGTGGTGCTGACCGCCGGGTGACCGAGTCCCTCGCTGCTGACGAACTCGCCGGTCTCGATCAGCTCCTGTTCGAACCGCTGGTACGCGGCGAACGCGGCTAGCGCCTCCTCGGACGGGGTGTCGGCGGTCGCGGCGTCCCAGGCTGCGGCCGGCGTGTAGCTGAGCAGCAGATACTTCATGGTCATCCTCGTGTTCGCGGGGCTCGGGTCACGCTACGCCGACCAGCTCGAACGGCGCAGGGAGAGGGCGACGGCCGTCGTCCAGGTGAAGGCGACCAGGCCGTTCACTGCGATCTGAATGCTCATGTGGCTCGGCGACATCGGCATCAGCAGGATGAGCGCGGCGAGGCCGTTCAGCACCGCCAGCAGGGCGGCCCGACGGCGGATGTGACGGATGGACAGCACGATGGCGGCGACGGCCAGCGCGGTGAAGGCGATGGCGGCCGCTGCCGAGTGCACGATGCTGTGCCAGGACATCTCGCCGACCGGCCCGTCCGGAGTCCCTACCGGGAAGCCGTACTCCGGATCCATGGTGAACACCCCGGCCGCGACGAGCCCGGCACCGAAGATCAAGACAAAGATTGGCAGCGCACGTCGGCCGGTGCCCTCGGTGAGCGTGCGCCGGGCGCCGACGGCGAGGGCGATCGCGCCGAGGCCGGCGAGCACGAATGTGGTGATCTGGATCCAGCCGAGACGTCCGGTGGCCAGCTGGCTGATCGGGTGCCGCGTGATGTCGTAGCCCTCCCGGGTGAGCATCTGCGTCACGGCCGAGGCGAAGAACACCGGTCCGGCGAGGCTACCGGCGAGGAGCAGGCGCTCGGACGAGCGGCGGCGGGTGGGAACGGTGGCGGTGGTGGTGGCCATGAATTCCTCCGTGGTGGGTGCTTGCCGCTACCTCGCGGCCGCACCGCGAACCTTGACGCCCAGAGAGGGTGACCTGGGTCACGTGGCGTCGACGTCAAAGCCCGAGCGCCGCCTTCGAGGTACCGGCAAGCACCCACCGAGGAGGACCCGTTGTCTGAGTACACCCAGCCGAGCGCCGAACTCACCGCCCTGGACCGTCTGGTCGGCACCTGGTCGGTGACCGGCGGCGCCGAGGGCACCGTGCGGTACGAGTGGATGGTCGGCCGGTTCTTCCTGCTTCAGCACGTCGAACTAAGTCAGTTCGGCCAACCCGTCACCGGGCTGGAAGTCATCGGCAACCTGCACCCGTTCGGTGAGCCGGTCGGCACGGACGTGGTGTCACGGTTCTACGACACGACCGGCAACACCTTCGACTACGTCTACGAACTCGCCGGCGACAAGCTGACCATCTGGGCCGGCGCGAAAGGCAGCCCGGCGTACTACGAGGGCACGTTCAGCGCCGACGACACCACGGTCACCGGCGAGTGGACCTACCCCGGCGGAGGCGGCTACGCCTCCACCATGAGCCGGATCTGAGACCAGAAACAGCAGGGTCCCCTTCCGACGGCGTCGTCGGGAGGGGACCCCTGTCTGCGGTGTGACTTACGGCTTGACGTGCGCGTTCACGAACGACGGGTAGCCGAAGACGCTGGAGATGAAGATCCCGCCCGCCTTGGACCCGTGCACGTTGTAGGCCACGTCGACGTAGAGCGGCACCACCGGTGCGAACTCCTTCATGATCCGCTCGTCGAGCTTGGCCCACTCCGGTCCCTGGTCGGCCGGGGCCAGTGCCAGGATGCGGTCCATCTCCGCGTTGATCGCCGGGTCGTTGAAGTAGGACTGGTTGCTGTTGCCCTCGGCCTTGATGGTGCGGCCGTCGTAGAGCACCGGCAGGATCGACGCCCCGCTGGGCCAGTCCGCCGCCCAGTTACCGATGTACAGGTCCCAGGGATTGTCCTTCTTCTTGATCTCGTCGAGCTTCGCGTCGTCCGAGATGTTCCGGACAGTGATCTTGAAGCCGGCACGCTCCAGGTTCGCCTTGAGCTGGGCACCCTGCTGCTGCTCGGTCGAGTTGTCGGCGACACCGAGAACCAGCTCCGGCGTCTTGCCGCCGAGCAGCTCCTTGGCCTTGTCGACGTTGCCGTTGGCGCCCGCCGGGTACGCGTCGTACGCCTTGTAGCCGATGGTGGCCGACGGCATCAGCGTGGTCAGGGGGGCGGCGACGGTCTGGCCGCCGAGCGCCTTGATCATCCCCTCCCGGTCGATGGCGTAGTTGAGCGCCTGGCGCACCTTCAGGTCGGTGACCCGCTGGTTGTTGATGACGAGCTGGTTGGCGCTCGGAGTCGGCGAGAGGATCGTCCGCGACTTGAGCGATGCGTCCCCGGCGACCTTGGCGACCAGCGAGGCGGGCACGGTGTTGAAGGCGAGCGCGCTCTGGTCGGCGCCGTTGTCGGCGATCACCCGGTTGTTGGCGGCGTCCGCGGTCGGGCCGAAGCTCCAGACGAACTGGTCCGGGTACTGGTGCCGGACCGGGTCGGTGTTCGGGTCCCAGTTGGGGTTGCGGTCCAGGGTGATCGACACGCCGACCTGGTTCTTGGCGACCTTGTACGGCCCGGACGAGAACGGCTGCTTGTCCAGGTCGACGCCGGTGTCCTTGTCGGCGGGCAGCGGCGCGGTGGTCGGCAGCGAGACCGCGAACGGCAGGTCACAGCGGGGCTTGGCGAACTCGAAGCGCAGCGTCTTCGCGTCCGGCGTGCTCAGGCCCGGCGGCAGCGACGTCTTGTTCTTCTTGAAGTCCCACTTGGTGTCGAACTGCGCGGTGTCGGCCAGCCACTCCTGGATGTAGGTCGGGCCGCCGGAGAGGTCCGGGTCGAAGGAGCGGGCGATGCCGTACGCGATCTCCTTGGAGGTGATCGGCCGGCCGTCCTCGAACTTCACCCCGTCCTTGACGGTGAATTCCCAGACCTTGCAGTCGTTGTTGACGTTCTTGCCCGGCGTCTCGGCCAGGTCGCCCACCAGGACCAGGCCGCCCTTGCCGTCGTCCTTCCAGGTGGTCAGGTAACGGGACCAGAGGGGGTTGGCCATCAGACCGGCGAACGAGTACGTCCGCTGCGGGTCCAGGTGGGAGATCGGCGACTCCCGGATGATGCTGAAGACGCCGCCCTTCGCAGCGCCGCTCACCTCGGCCGCCGGCCCCTGCGAGTCCTTGGGGTCGGTCGCGATGACCCCGCTCTGCTTCCGGTCGGTGTCCACAGTGGTGCCCTCGCCCGTGTTCTTCGAGCACGCACCCAATGCCACAACCAGAGCGATCGCGCCGCCTGCGGCAGCCACCACGCGTGGTCTCATGAAGTACCCCCTTCACCCATGTGCCGTGCGGTTTCGTCGGGGCGAGAACCGCCGACGTCCCGAGGATCGTAAGGAAGAAAACCTACGAGTTGTGTAACAGTTGTCGATAAATTTCGCCATTGGTGGGTGTGGCGGACACCCGGCCGTCAGCGCAGCCGCACCCGTGGATCGATGGCGGCGTAGAGCAGGTCCACCAGCACGTTCGCCAGCACCACGAAGACGGCCGCGATCAGCACCGTGGCCATGATCGTGGGCAGGTCACCCGAGCGCACCGCGTCCACCGCCGTACGCCCCAACCCCTGGATGCCGAACGTCGTCTCGGTGATCACCGTGCCGCCCAGCGCCCCGCCCACGTCCAGCCCGGCGATGGTCACCACCGGGGTGATCGCCGCGCGCAGCGCGTGCCTCCCGTACACCTTGGGTTTGGCCAGGCCCTTGGCCCGCGCGGTCCGGACGAAGTCCTCGGACAGCGTCTCCAGCATCTGCGCGCGGGACAGCCGGGCGTAGATCGCCGAGAAGAGGAAGGCCAGCGCCACCCAGGCGAGCACCAGCCCACTGGCCCACTTCGCCGGATTGTCGAAGAGGGACGTGTAGCTCGGCACCGGCAGCAGCCGCAGGTTGTAGACGAAGACCAGCAGCAGCACCGCGCCCACGAAGTAGAGCTGCAACGAGGCGCCGGTCAGCGAGAAGCCGATGGCCAGGCGGTCCAGCCAGGTGCCCCGCCGCAACGCGGAGACCATGCCGAGGCCGACCCCGAGCAGCAACCAGAGGATCGCCGCCGGGATCACGATGCTCAGCGTCACCGGCAGCACCCGGGCGATGGTGTCCGAGACGGCCTCGTTGGTGACGTACGACCAGCCCAGGCAGGGCGCGTCACACCGGCCACCCTGGGCGCTGCCCAGGTCGCGACCGGTGACGATGCCCCTCATGTAGCCGGCGTACTGGCTGACCAGGGGGTCGTTCAGGCCCAGGTCGTCGCGGACCCGCTCCAGCCGCTCCGGGTTGCAGTTCTTCGAGCAGATGCTGCTGACCGGGTCGCGCGGCAGGGCGAAGAACATCAGGAAGGTCAACACGCTCACCGCGAAGAGGGTCAGCGTGGCGGAGAAGAGTCGCTTGAGCAGAAATCGCGCCATGATTTTGACCCCTACCGGGACGACTTCGGGTCGAGCGCGTCACGCAACGCGTCACCGAAGAGGTTGAAGGCGAACACCAGCGCGAAGATCATGATGCCCGGGAAGAACACGTAGGCCGGGTCGGTCTGGAGGAAGTCCAGGCTGTCGTAGATCATCCGGCCGAAGCTCGGGGTCTCGTCGCTGAGACCGACACCGATGAACGACAGCGCGGCCTCGCTGGTGATGAACTGCGGCACCGCCAGGGAGAACGACACCAGGATCGGCGCCCAGATGTTGGGCAGCAGCTGCCGGAAGAGCATGTGCCCCAGCCCGGCCCCGCTGGCCCTGGCCGCCTCCACGAACTCCCGTTCGCGCAGCGCGATCACCTGCCCGCGAACCAGCCGGGCCGTGCTGGTCCAGCCGAAGATGGCGAAGACGGCGATCAGCACGCCCACCCCGAAGGCGGACGACACCTGCCCCCGCTCACCGTAGAAGCGCAGCGTGACGGTGGGGGTGAGCGCCAGCGCGATGATCAGGAAGGGCATGGCCAGGGTCAGGTCGGTGATCCAGTTGATCACCGCGTCGAGCCAGCCGCCGAGGTAGCCGGCGAGCGCGCCCAGCACGACCCCGATCGTCGCGGTGATCAGCGCCGCCGCGAACGCGATGAACAGCGACGTCCGCAACCCGTAGATCAACCGGATGAAGATGTCCCGACCCAGGTTCGGCTCCAGGCCGAACCAGTGGTCCCCGGTGACACCGCCGGCGTAGCCCAGTGGCATGCCGAAACCGTCCAGCAGGTTCTGGAACTGCTCCCGCGGCCCGATCCCGTAGGCCATCTCGATCAGCGGGGCGGCCAGCCCCAACAGCAGAAAGAAGACCAGGAGTACGCCGCTGACCACGGCCGTCCGGTCGCGACGCAGTCGCATCCAGGCGAGCTGACCGGGTGAGCGGCCGACGACCCCCTTCGCGGCGGGCGTGCTCGCGTCCGGGTGGGACTCGATCTCGGCCAGCGCCACACCCTCCACCGGGGACAGGCTCACGACGGCACCTCCTCGAAGATCGGAGCCGCCACCTCGGGGAAGTGACACGCGGTGGCCTGCCGGCCACCGTCGCGCGGCACCAGCGCCGGCTCCTCGGTGGCGCAGACGTCCTGCGCCTTCCAGCAGCGGGTGCGGAACCGGCAGCCCGACGGCGGGTCGAGCGGGGTCGGCACGTCACCGGTCAGCCGGATCCGACCCGCCGGGCCGAGCTGGGTGACGTCCGGGATCGCCGAGAGCAGCGCCCGGGTGTACGGGTGCTGGGGCCGTTCGTAGATGTCCGCCCGGTCGCCGATCTCCACGATCCGACCCAGGTACATGACCGCGACCCGCTGGCTGAAGTGCCGGATCACCGCCAGGTCGTGCGCGATGAACACGAACGCCAGGCCCAGCTCCCGTTGCAGGTTGCGCAGCAGGTTGACCACCTGCGCCTGGATCGAGACGTCCAGCGCGGAGACCGGCTCGTCGGCGACGATCAGCTTGGGCCGCAGGGCCAACGCGCGGGCGATGCCGATGCGCTGACGTTGACCGCCGGAGAACTCGTGCGGGTACCGGTTGTAGTGCTCCGGGTTCAACCCGACCAGCTCCAGCAGCTCCTGCACCCGGGCCTTCACGCCACCCGGTGGCTTGATCCCGTTGACCTGCAACGGCATCGCCACGATCCGGCCCACGGTGTGCCGCGGGTTCAACGAGGCGTACGGGTCCTGGAAGATGATCTGGAGTTCCTGACGCAGCGGGCGCAGCTCCCGGCGGCCGGCGTGCGTGATGTCCCGCCCGGCGAACTCGATGCTGCCGCTCGTCGGCTCCAGCAGCCGCACCAGCATCCGACCGGTGGTCGTCTTGCCGCAGCCAGACTCCCCCACCAACCCGAGCGTCTCGCCGGGTCGCACGTCGAAGTCCAGGCCGTCCACCGCCCGCACCAGGCCGGTGGCGCGCAGCCCCTGGCGTACCGGGAAGTGCTTGGTCAGCCCGCGCACCCGCAACAGTGGTTCGTCGGTCATCGGGCCACCCCCACGGATGCGACGTCCTCGGCGTAGAACGCGGCCCGCTCCTGCGCGCTCAGGTGGCAGGCGACCAGGTGGCCGTCGGCCCCGGCCGCGCGCAGCTCGGGCACCTCGCTGCGGGAACGGCTGCCGGCACGGTCCGCGTACCGGCAGCGGGGGTGGAACGCGCAGCCGGACGGCAGATTGATCAGGCTGGGCGGGTTGCCGGGGATCGGCACCAGGTCCGCGTCCGCGTCGCCGTGCAGCGACGGCACGCTGGAGAGCAACCCCCAGGTGTACGGGTGCTGCGGCGAGCGGAGCACCTGCTCGACGCTGCCCCGCTCGATGGCACGACCCCCGTACATGACCAGCACGTCGTCGGCGACCTGGCCGACCACTCCGAGGTCGTGGGTGATCAGGATGATCGCGGAGTGGAACTCGGCCTGGAGGTCGGCGAGCAGGTCCAGGATCTGCGCCTGCACGGTGACGTCCAGTGCGGTGGTCGGCTCGTCGGCGATCAGCAGCGCCGGGTCGTTGACCAGGGACATCGCGATCATCGCCCGCTGGCGCATGCCACCGGAGAACTCGTGCGGGTACTGGTCGAAGCGGCGCGCCGGCTGCGGGATTCCCACCCGGTCCAGCATGTCGACCGCCCGCTGGCGGGCCTCGCGCCGGTTGGCCTTCGGGTGGTGCACCCGGTACGCCTCGGCGATCTGCCGACCCACCGTGTAGTACGGGTGCAGCGCCGACAGTGGATCCTGGAAGATCATCGCCATGTCCCGGCCGCGCAGCCGGCGTACGTCCTCGTCGCCGAGGCCGACCACCTGCCGACCACCGACGGAGATCTCCCCGGTGATGGTGGTCCGCTTGGGGTCGTGCAGGCCCAGGATCGCCAGCGAGGTGACGCTCTTGCCGGAACCGGACTCACCCACGATGCCGAGGGTGCGGCCCCGCTCGACGGCGAACGACACCCCGTCGACCGCGCGCACCACGCCGTCCTCGGTGTCGAACTGGACCCGCAGGTCGCGCACCCGCAGGTAGGCGTCCTCGTCGGAGCGCTGTGCCGGCACGGCGGGACGGTCGTCCGGATCGCCGGACGGCAACGGTTCCGAGCTGTCCACGGCCACCTCCCTCAGTGACGAAGGGAACTTACAGGAAAGTCCCGAGGGTGAAAATAAGCTACAAAGTCGGCACGTGTCAGCGGGCCCGAGCGTAACGACTCAGCATCGGCCCCGCACCCCCGTCACCTCGCCATCCACGCCCATTCATGCCGCGATCGCACCTTGGCTGCGCTGTCGACGTCGACGTCGACGTCGCCGCGCCCCGCGCCCCGCGCCCCGCGCCCCGCGCCCCGCGCCCCGCGCCCCGCGCCCCGCGCCCCGCGCCAAGATCTACGCAACTTCCCGGATGTTGCTGCCTCCGACACGCAAGAGGCAGCAACATCCCTGATGTTGCGTGGATCTTGACGACGAACCACCGTCCCCGAGAGACCGGAAGCGGGGTTGGGGCCCACCGCCGCCAAGGTCACGCTCGAACCAGGATCTAGTGACATCACTGACACGCCGACACCACTACAACCATGATGTTGTGTGATCTTGCGGCAAGCGGAGCGGCGAGCGCGGCGGGACGGGGCTGGAGCGGGAGCGGGCGACGGAGTCATTCGGCCGGAGGACCTCGTCCCCTGACGGGTGTCGGTCGGCTGGCCTAGGGTCGGTCGCATGACCGAGTTCGACGCGGCCACCGCCGCCGTCCAGGCCGCCCTCGACGCGGGCGCCCGGTACGCCGACGCGCGGGTGATGCACCGCCGCTACGAGTCGATGACCGCGCGCAACGGCGACGTGGAGGAGTTGACCCAGGACGAGAGCATCGGCATCGGTGTCCGGGCACTTGTCGGTGCGAGTTGGGGCTTCTACGCCGTACCCGATCTCTCCGACGCCGCCGCCCGCGACGCCGGCCGGCGCGCGACGCGGACGGCCATGGCGAGCGCGCGGGTGCCGGGCCCGCCGGTCGACCTGGTTCCGGCCGAGGCGGTCACCGCGAGCTGGGCCTCCGGCTGCCAGATCGACCCGCTCGGGGTGCCCCTGTCGGACAAGGGTGACCTGCTGGTCGGCGCGACGCGCACGATGGCCGAACACGGCGCCGACCTGGCCGAGGGCCTCTACCAGATCTGGGACACCGCCAAATGGTTCGTCTCCAGTGAGGGCCACCGGATCGACCAGCGGATCCGCGAGTGCGGCGGCGGCATCTCCGCCACCTCCATCGGTGACGGCGAGACGCAGCGCCGGTCCTGGCCCAGCTACCGGGGGCAGTACGGCACCACGGGATGGGAGCTGGTCGAGTCGCTCGACCTGGCCGCGCACGCCGCGCAGATCGCCGAGGAGTCCCGGGCGCTGCTGACCGCGCCGCTCTGCCCCGCCGGCGAGACCGACCTGATCCTCGGCGGCGAGCAGTTGGCCCTCCAGATCCACGAGTCGGTCGGGCACGCCATCGAGTTGGACCGGATCCTCGGCTGGGAGGCGGCGTTCGCCGGCACGTCCTGGCTGGATCTGGCGCAGCTCGGCTCGCTGCGCTACGGCTCCGAGCTGATGAACATCACCATCGACCCCACGATCCCTGGCGCGCTGGGCAGCTTCGGCTTCGACGACGAGGGTTCCCCGGCGGTCAAGCGGGACGCGGTCCGCGACGGTCGCTGGGTGGGGGTGCTCGCCGGCCGGGACTCCGCCGCCATGGCCAGCCTCGACTACGGCGGCAGCGTACGGGCCGACGGGTGGGCCCGACTGCCGATGGTGCGGATGACCAACGTCGGTCTGGAACCCGGCCCGCACACCCTGGAGGAGATCATCGCGGCCACCGACGACGGCGTTCTGATGGACCTCAACCGGTCCTGGTCGATCGACGACAAGCGGCTCAACTTCCAGTTCGGCTGCGAGGTCGGCTGGGAGATCAAGAAGGGGCGGCGGGGGCGGATGCTGCGCAATCCCACGTACACCGGGATCGGCCCGCTCTTCTGGCGCTCGATGGACATGCTCTCCAGCGAGACGGTCTCCTGGGGCACGCCCAACTGCGGCAAGGGCCAGCCCGGCCAGATCGGCCACACCGGCCACCCGGCCGCACCGGCCCGGTTCAGGAACGTCCGGGTGGGGGTGTCGGCGTGAGTGGGCCTTCCGAGTTGGAGCTGGCCGGGCAGGTCGTCGAGCTGGTTCGACGCCTCGGCGGTCCGGCCGCGCAGGCCGACGCGGTGGTGACCCGGGCGGACCTGGCGCTGACCCGGTTCGCCAACTCGGCCATCCACCAGAACGTCGCGGAGTCGACCGTCGGGGTCCGGCTGCGGCTGCACATCGACGGTCGGACCGCCGCTGGCAGCGGCAGCGTGGTCACCGCCGACGGGCTGCGCGCGCTGGTGGAGCGCACCCTGGCGGCGGCGCGTCTCTGCCCGCCGGACCCGGGCTGGCCGGGGCTGGTAGCACCGACGCCCGTGCCGGCCGCGCCGCCCGTCGACGAGGCGACCGCGTACGCCGAGCCGGACCAGCGGGCCGACCGGGTTGGCGCATTCGTGGCCGCCGCCGGGGGCCTCAGCACCGCCGGCTACTGCCGCACCGCGCACCGCTTGTCGGCGTTCGCCAACTCGGCCGGGCACACGGCGTACGGCCGCTCGGCGGAGGCGGCGATGGACGGCATCGCGCGCAGCGACGGCGCGGACGGGGTGGCCCGGTTCGCCAGCGACCGGCTCTCCGACCTCGACGGTGCTGAGCTGGGCGCGCACGCCGCGGCGAAGGCGCAGGCGGCGGCCGACCCGGTGGAGCTGCCGCCGGGGCGTTACGAGGTGGTGTTCGAGCCGGCCGCCGTGGCGGACCTGTTGCAGAACCTGTCCTGGTACGGCTTCAACGGCAAGCGGTACGCCGAGCGGCAGTCCTTCGTCGAGCCGGGGGCGGCCCAGTTCGACCGGGCGGTGACCCTGGTGGACGACCCGCTGGGCGCGTCCGGTCTGCCGTTCGACGCGGAGGGCACCGCGCGAGGGGCGCTGACCCTGGTCGAGGCGGGCACCACCCGGGCGGTCGCCCACGATCGGCGGACGGCGGCCGAGGCGGGTACGCGGTCCACCGGGCACGCTGTCGCGGGTGGCGCCACCTGGGGCCCGATGGCACGCAACCTGCGGCTGTCCGGCGCGACGGCCGGCCCGGCCAGCGCGACCGGTCGGAGCACCACCGGCGCGGCGGCCGGAGCGGTCGTCGACGCGGACACCGCCGCGCTCGTCACCGGCGTACGCCGTGGGCTGCTGGTCAGCGACCTCTGGTACACCCGGGTGCTCGACCCGAAGAGCCTCGTCGTCACCGGGTTGACCCGCAACGGTGTCTGGCTCATCGAGGACGGCACTGTCGTGCGGGCGGTCCGCGACCTGCGGTTCACCGAGTCGTACCCGCGGGCGCTGGGGCCCGGGGCCGTGCTCGGGCTGGGAGCGCGGGCGGTGCGCCAACCGGATCGGGTGGACGGTGCATGGTGGTCGGCGCCCTCGGTGCGGCTGGCGTCCTGGCACTTCACCGGGGGCGCCTCGGGCTGACGTTCGGCGATGCGGCACCGGCTGCCGCATCGAGGGCCTTTTCCGCAGGCCAGACACACGGGACGGTCCCTTGCGCGGACGGCTCGCAGAGATCGGCGTAACGTGTGTCACTTAGCTGCGTCGGTCGATCCGGCGTGGTCGTTGGTGTGCGCATGACGTGGCAGCGGGTGCGGGTTCGCCGGTCCGCGTGCCGACCGGAGAAAGATCCGCCCGCCCGTACGGGCCCGTCGAGGAGACGACTCGAATGACTTCAACGGCAACGAGGCCGCGGGGAGCGCGGGCGCGCGCCGCGATCGCGGCGAAGACGTTGCGTACCGACCGCTGGTGGTTCGCCCCGCTGATCACCGTGATCGGGCTCAGCGCCTGGGTCGCGTACGCGACGGTCCGGGTCTTCATGCACAAGTGGTACTGGGTGGACCAGTTCCACTACCTGACCCCGTTCTACTCCCCGTGCGTGACCGACCGGTGTGTCGAGGGTGCCTCGCATTTCGGCCGGTTCCTGCCCGGCTGGTGGATCATCCCGGACGCCGCGCTGACCCTGCCGTTCCTGCTGCTCTTCCGGCTCACCTGCTACTACTACCGCAAGGCCTACTACCGGTCGTTCTGGCTGTCGCCGCCGGCCTGCGCCGTCCCGGACGGGCACAAGGAGTACGGCGGTGAGACCCGCTTCCCGCTGCTCGGTCAGAACCTGCACCGCTACTTCTTCTACGCCGCCGCGATCATCTCGCTGATCAACACCTGGGACGCGATCCTCGCCTTCCACTCCCCCAAGGGCTTCGGCTTCGGGCTCGGCAACATCATCCTGCTGCTCAACGTGGTGATGCTCTGGGCGTACACGATCTCCTGCCACTCCTGCCGGCACATCATCGGCGGCCGGCTCAAGCACTTCTCCAAGCACCCGGTGCGCTACAAGGCCTGGACGTTCGTCTCGGCCCTGAACGTCCGCCACATGCAGCTCGCCTGGATCACCCTCGGCACCCTGGCGCTGGCCGACTTCTACATCATGGCGCTCGCGGCCGGCTGGTTCTCCGACCTGCGGTTCATCAACTAAAGGGCCCCTGACATGACCACAACCACTCGTATCGAACGACACCACTACGACGTCGTCGTCATCGGGGCCGGCGGCGCCGGTCTGCGCGCGGCGATCGAGGCCCGGCTGGCCGGCAAGAAGACCGCGATCATCTCCAAGTCGCTGTTCGGCAAGGCGCACACGGTGATGGCCGAGGGCGGCGCGGCCGCCGCGATGGGCAACGTGAACAGCCGGGACAATTGGCAGGTGCACTTCCGCGACACCATGCGCGGCGGCAAGTTCCTGAACAACTTCCGGATGGCCGAGCTGCACGCGAAGGAGTCGCCGCAGCGGATCTGGGAGCTGGAGACGTATGGTGCGCTCTTCGACCGCACCAAGGACGGCAAGATCTCGCAGCGCAACTTCGGTGGCCACGAGTACCCGCGCCTGGCGCACGTGGGCGACCGGACCGGCCTGGAGCTGATCCGCACCCTCCAGCAGAAGATCGTGTCGCTCCAGCAGGAGGACCAACGGGAGTTCGGTTCGTACGACGCCCGGATCAAGGTGTTCTCCGAGACCACCATCACCGAGCTGCTGCTCGACGGTGACCGGGTGGCCGGCGCGTTCGGCTACTACCGCGAGTCGGGCGAGTTCATCCTCTTCGAGGCACCGGCCGTCGTGCTGGCGACCGGCGGTGTCGGACGCTCCTACAAGGTCACCTCGAACTCCTGGGAGTACACGGGGGACGGGCACGCGTTGGCGCTGCGCGCCGGGGCGACGCTGATCAACATGGAGTTCCTCCAGTTCCACCCGACCGGCATGGTCTGGCCGCCCTCGGTGAAGGGCATCCTGGTCACCGAGTCGGTGCGTGGTGACGGTGGCGTGCTGAAGAACTCCGACGGCAAGCGGTTCATGTTCGACTACGTCCCCGACGTCTTCCGCAAGCAGTACGCGGAGACCGAGGAGGAGGCGGACCGCTGGTACACCGACCCGGACAACAACCGGCGTCCGCCGGAGCTGCTGCCCCGTGACGAGGTGGCCCGCGCGATCAACAGCGAGGTCAAGGCCGGCCGGGGCACCCCCGCCGGTGGCGTCTACCTCGACATCGCCTCCCGCAAGTCGGCCGAGGAGATCCGTCGCCGCCTGCCGTCGATGTACCACCAGTTCAAGGAGCTGGCGGACGTTGACATCACCAAGGAGGCGATGGAGGTCGGCCCGACCTGCCACTACGTGATGGGCGGCGTCGAGGTGGACCCCGACTCCGGCGCGGCGTTCGGCACGGTGCGCGGGCTGTTCGCCGCCGGTGAGGTCTCCGGCGGCATGCACGGCTCCAACCGACTGGGCGGCAACTCCCTGTCCGACCTGCTGGTCTTCGGCAAGCGGGCGGGCGGGCACGCGGCCAGCTACGCCGACGGGCTCGCCGCCCGACCCAAGGTGGCAGTGGACGCGGTCGAGGCTGCTGTGGAGACCGCGCTCGCTCCGCTGCAGCGCGACACCGGCGAGAGCCCGTACACCCTGCAGCAGGACCTCCAGGCGGTCATGGGTGACCTCGTCGGCATCATCCGGCGGGAGGGTGAGCTGGCCGACGCGCTCGTCAGGCTCGCCGAGCTGCGCGAGCGGGTCGCCAAGGTAAGCGCGTTCGGCGGCCGGCGCTACAACCCCGGCTGGCACCTGGCCCTGGACCTGCGCAACATGCTGGTGGTCTCGGAGTGCACCGCGAAGGCGGCGCTGGAGCGGCAGGAGTCGCGCGGCGGGCACACCCGGGAGGACTACCCGGCGATGGAGCCGAAGTGGCGGCAGGTCAACCTGGTCTGCTCGCTGGACGGCGACAGCGTACGGCTGACCCGTAAGCCGCTGCCGAAGATGCGGCCGGAGCTGATCGGCCTCTTCGACCGTGCGGAGCTTTCCAAGTACCTCACCGACGAGGAGCTGGCCGACTTCGACGCCCTCGTCGCAGACGCTGGAGAGGCGGACAACCGATGAGCGCGAAGCGTCAGTTCCGGATCTGGCGGGGCGACGAGACCGGCGGGGACCTGCAGGACTACATGGTGGAGGTGAACGAGGGCGAGGTGGTCCTCGACGTCATCCACCGCTTGCAGGCCACCGACGCTCCCGACCTGGCCTGCCGGTGGAACTGCAAGGCCGGCAAGTGCGGCTCCTGCTCCATGGAGATCAACGGTAAGCCGCGGCTGGGCTGCATGACCCGGATGTCGACCTTCGGCGACGAGGAAACGGTCACGGTCACCCCGCTGCGTACCTTCCCGGTCATCCGGGACCTGGTCACCGACGTCTCGTTCAACTACGAGAAGGCACGGGAGACGCCCGCGTTCGCCCCACCGGCGGACGTCGCACCGGGTGACTACCGGATGCAGCAGGTCGATGTCGAGCGCTCGCAGGAGTTCCGCAAGTGCATCGAGTGCTTCCTGTGCCAGACGGTCTGCCACGTGATCCGTGACCACGACGAGAACAAGCAGGCGTTCTCCGGCCCGCGGTACTTCATCCGGGCGGCCGAGCTGGACATGCACCCGTTGGACACCCGGACGGACCGCAAGGAGTACGCACAGGCCGAACAGGGCCTCGGTTTCTGCAACATCACCAAGTGCTGCACCGAGGTCTGCCCCGAGCACATCAAGATCACTGACAACGGGATCATCCCCATGAAGGAACGGGTCGTCGACCGCAGGTACGATCCCCTTGTGTGGCTTGGTAGCAAGATCTTCCGTCGGGGCGAGACGCCCCAGACCAGCGTGACCACCGCCCGTCAGGGCTCGCCGACGCCGGGCTCAGCCCGTGGTGGGCTGCACTCGCATGCGGGTGGCTCCCACGACTCGCAGGCTGAGGCGCAGGCGCAAAGCGGCGTCAACTGGCACCGGGAGGTGCCCCACCCGACCGCTCCGGCGGTGGACGACCGGGGCAAGCTTCCGCTGACCGAGCTCACGTTCGACCGGGCCGCCGCGCCGTCGCCGTTCGGTGACGACGTGACCTTCCCGCTGCCTCCGGAGCACCTCAACTTCGCGCACCCGGACCAGGACAACAAGCACTAGAAACCTCAACGAAGACGGGGGCCGCGGCTATCGCCGCGGCCCCCGTCCGCACACCCACCCCCCGCCCACCCCCGGTCGATCATGAAGTTATTGCCAACTCGCTCCGTGTGTCGCGGCGATAACTTCATGATCAACGGGAGCTGGGGGGCCGCAGGAGGGGGCGGAGGGCTGCGACGATGGGGGCGTCGGCGGGGAGCCAGGTGACCGAGTCCAGCTCGTCGGCGGTTAGCCAGCGCAGCGCCTCGTGTTCCAACGCCTGGGGTTCCTCGCCGTCGAGCAGGCGGGCCGCGTACACCTTGAGCACCGAGCGGCCGTGCGCCATCCGTACGTCACGGCCGACCCGGTCGCCGATCTCGACGCGTACGGCAAGTTCCTCGACGCACTCCCGGATCAGCGCGTCGATCTCCGCCTCGCCCGGCTCGACCTTTCCGCCCGGAAACTCCCACATTCCCGCTACTTCCGGCGGAGCGGAACGCGCGCAGGCGAGCACCCGCCCGTCCCGGATTATCGCCGCGCCGACGATCACCTTCAGGTCTCGTCGTTCGACCTGCCCGCCACCATTCGCCCGTTCGGTCCGCACGGGCGTCCAGGGTGCCAGATCAATCGGCGGTTTGGGTACCGTAGCCGTCCGCTAGGCCAATAGAACACGGAAGTGTGGGCGTGGACACCCCTTCCGCGCGGCGAGAGACTAGAGGACACCGACAAGACACGGGATGGCGACGATTTGGCCACGAGCCGGCAACGGCGCTTGGGGGGTGCGGTGATGCGCGTGCTGTTCAACAGCAGGGCCAAGCACGACTACCTTGCCGACGCGTTGACCTTGCTGTCTGGTTGGACACGCGAGGGGGAGCAGATCCGACGGACGCTCGCGATCGACGATACCCAACACGCGGCACTAACTGAACGGGTCAAGGTGGTCGCGGATGCGCTGCACCTTCGCCCGGAGATCAGCCGGCAGTCCGACAGCACCCAGATCCGGGTCGGGCACGGCAACGGTGAGCCGCTGACCGAGGGCGAGGTTCTGTTGGCCGCCCGCATCGAGGACGCGTACCGGGCGGTCACCGAGTCCTGAGTCTCGTCAATTCTTATGAACATCTGAGGTTTTTCTGAAAGGCACTCGGGTACCAGTTCGGTACGAGGGTTGACAAGGCCCTCGGAACGCCCCGAACTTCTCAAACAGTGCTTTTCAGGAGCTGACATGACCACCCCCACGCAGAACCGCGCCAACGACCACGTCGAGCACGCCGGCCAGCACGACGTCCGCCGCGTGAACCGCCGCGGAGACGAGACGAAGCCGTCCTGGAAGACCAGCGAGCTGGCGATCTACGTGCTCGCCGTCATCGGTGTGCTGATCGCCTCGAACGCCGTCGGCGACGGTGCCGCGAACGACGGCGGCGACTACTTCGCCGCCGACAAGGCCTGGTGGTACATCACCCTGCTCACCATCGGCTACCTGGTGAGCCGGGGCCTGGCCAAGGCCGGCAGCCGCAGCACGGACCACGACCCGCGCAGCGACCACTGACCTGTCGCCGAAGCCCCGCGCCCGCCCGTTTCCGACAGGCAGGCGCGGGGCTTCCGCATGTCGTCAGGCGGCTGGGGCTCACCGGTCGGCTACGGCGTCCTGCGGGTACCAGCGCAGCTCCACCGAGTTGCCGTCCGGATCCTGCACGTAGATGGAGGTCGCCGACCCGCGGGCGCCGAACCGCCCGACCGGCCCGGTCAGCACGGTGAAGGCTCCGGAGTCGACCACCCGGGCCCAGTCCAGCGGTGCCACCACCAGGCAGAAGTGGTCGACGTTCGTGTCCTGCCGCTCGCCACGGACCAGGTCGATGATGCTGTCGCGGCTGATCCGCACGGACGGGAACGGGACGGTGCCCGCGCGCCACTCGTCGACCCGTACCGGCGCCAGGCCGAGTCGGCCGCAGTAGAAGTCCAGTGCCCGTTCGACGTCGGCAACGGTCAGCACCAGGTGGTCGAAGCCCGTCACCCGTACCTCACTGACGTCCGTCCGCTGTTCGTCGATGCTCATGTCGCAGCCCTTCGCTCGGTTATCCCTGCCGCGTTCACGATCCGCTGACCGGAACCGGCGACCAAGAGCCGATATCGCTACGATCGTTGCCCACAGGTCAACGATCGGGGCGGACGTGCTGGAGCGGTACGAGGTCGAGACGTTCCTGACCCTCGCCGAGGAGCTGCACTTCGGCCGCACCGCCGAGCGACTGACCGTCAGCACCGGCCGGGTCAGCCACGTGATCAAGAAGCTGGAGCGTCGGATCGGCGCACCGCTGTTCGCCCGCACCAGCCGGGTCGTCCGGCTCACCCCGATCGGCCGGCAACTCGCCGACGAGCTGGCCCCACTGGTTGCCGAGATGGACGAGGCTGTCCGCCGGGCCGTCGACGCCGGCCGGGGCGTCACCGGGACCCTACGGGTGGCGTTCCTCGGCGAGTGGACCGCGCCGGTGCTGCTGCGGGCCGTGGCCCTGTTCAGCGAGCGGCATCCCGACTGCCAGGTCGAGGTGCGGGAGGCGCAACTGGCCAACACCCGGTCCGGCCTCCTGGACGGCTCCACCGACGTACTCATCGCGTCGTTCCCCTTCGACGGGATGGCCACCGGCCCGGCGCTGCTCTCCGAGGACCGGGCGCTGGCGGTCGCGGCGGGTCACCCGCTCACCCGGGAACGCTCGGTGTCGCTGGAGGTCCTCGCCGACCACCCGGTGGTGCAGTACCCGGCAGTGACCTCGGTGGAGTTCAAACGGGACCGCACCCCGGAGCGCACCCCGGCCGGCCGGCCGGTGCCGAAGGGACCCGCCGGGAACACCTTCTCCGAGATGCTGTCCCTGGTCGCACTGGGCCGGGGCGTCCTACCGGTGGGTGAGCACACGAGGCGCTACTACCCCCGCCCCGACGTGGCGTACGTGCCCATCCACGACGCGCCACCGATCGAGCGAGGGCCGGTCTGGCTGCCCAGTAACACCACCACCCGGGTACGCGAGTTCGTCCGCGCCGCGACCGACGCGAACGCCCGATGAGGCACGGCGAGTTCGTGGTCATTGCCGGTGCCGGCACGTCGGCACCGGTTTTCTAGCCTGGATCTCATGGCGAACATCGCGTACGACCGCAAAGAGCAGGTCCAGCAGATCGAGAGTGGCCTTCTCGAGGGTGAGCAGATCATCGCCGTCTACGACGCTGTCGGCACCGGCACCGGGTTCATCGGGCTGACCGACCGCCGGGTGATCATCCAGGACCGTTCCTTCGTCGGGAAGCGGTTCGCGATCACGAGCATCCCGTACTCGAAGATCACCAGCGTGAGTGTGGTCAGCAACAAGTCCTGGGGTGGCTCGTTCTTCTCCACCGGAGCGATCGCGATCCACGTCGGCACGCACACCTACGAGGTGGAGTTCCGTGGCGCGCAGAAGAGCCACCACGTGCACAACGTGATCCTGCACCACATCTCCTGACCGTTCGGCCCGCCGTCGGCCCGGCGTACGTAAATGCGTTGCCGGGCCACGGCATCCTCTGCTGTCCTCGGTCGACAGCCGGGTGAAGGGAGCAGCACCATGCCAGAAACGACGAGGTCCCCCGAACCGAGCGTCATCCGACCTGAGGAATCGAGGCTTCGTGAGCAGATCTGCTCCGACGACCGTCACGCGGGAGCACACCGCTGACACCCTGACCAACCCCGGAGGCCGCTGATGTCGGTCTTCGATGATCCCGGCCTCTTCGGCCGGCTCTGGGCCGCCGACTACGACGGCCCAGGCAACCCCGACCCGGCGCCGGCGGTGGACTTCCTGGCCGAGCTGGCCGACGGGGGTCCGGTTCTCGAACTGGCGATCGGCACCGGCCGGGTCGCACTGCCGCTGGCCGAGCGCGGTCTCAGCGTGCACGGTGTCGAGGCGTCCGAGGAGATGGTGGCGCAGTTGCGGGCCAAGCCCGGCGGCGACCAGATCCCGGTCGTCGTCGCCGACATGGCGGACGTGCCGGTGAAGGGTGAGTTCCGGCTCGCGTACCTGGTCTTCAACACGCTGTTCAACCTGGTGGACGCCGAGCGGCAGGCAGACTGCTTCCGCAACGTCGCCCGCGTGCTGTCGCCCGGCGGCGCGTTCGTCATCGAGACGTTCGTGCCCGACCCGCGCGACTTCGACTCGGACGAGCAGGTGCAGGTGCGGTCCGTGACCGAGGACTCCGCGACGATCCGGCTGCACAAGTACGACCGGCCGGCGCAGCGGTTCATCCGGCAGACCATCACCTTCGACGCCGAGGGTGTGCACCTGCGGCCGTTCGCCATGCGGTACGCCTGGCCACACCAGATCGACGAGATGGCGCAGCAGGCGGGGCTCCGGCTAACCGAACGGTACGCCGACTGGCAGCGGCGACCGTTCCACGCCGACAGCCCGTCGCACATCTCCGTCTACCGGGCGGAGTAACCGTTTGATCGACTCGGGTTCCGGAAAGTCGGGGTGTCATCGCCACGACGACACCCCGACTTCAAGGAACCCGAGTCGATCTCCCGCCGCCAGAAAGAGTGAGGTGCCGCCATGAGCAAACGAGCCGTCCAGGCAGTCCTGGCCCTGTCGGTCGTCCTGATGACCGGCGGCATCATCCTCAAGGTGACCGGGGACGGTGGTGCCGACACCGCCGGCACGGTGGCGGTGTCGCTCGCCTCGGTGGGTTCGATCGTGGCCGCCATCGGCTCGTCCTTCCGCGCTGCCCGCGAGGACGACAGCCCGCACCGGTAATTGGAACCTTTCGCGCTTGGCTGATTCTGCTGCCAGCAGCCTTTCTTGCTTCGTCGGGCCCGCGCCGGGTGAGCTGGCAGCATGCCAACCGACGCCGCCCGTTTCCCACGCTCCTCGCCGTACTGGCCGGTGATCAGTCACCCACAGCTCCGGCGCGTCCTGCCCGGGCTCACCGTGTCCGCGTTGGGCGACGGCATGGCGTTGGTCGCGGTGACGTGGCTCGCCATCCAACTCGCCCCGCACGGTCAGCGCGGCATCTGGATCGCGGTGGCCATGGCGGCGTACACCCTGCCCAGCGCGGCCGGGACGGTCATCTTCGGGCGGTTGCTGCGTGGGCGCGGCGGCGCGCAGCTCGCCGGGTGGGACGCGATCCTGCGGGCCTCCGCACTCGCGGCGATCCCCCTCGCCCACATCGCCGGCGTGCTCACCATCGGGCTGTACGTGGTCCTGCTGGCCGCGTCGGCGCTGCTGCACTCGTGGGGTTCCGCCGGCCGGTTCACCCTGATCGCCGAGTTGCTGCCGCAGCGACACCATCTGCCGGCCAATGCCGTGCTCAGCACCATCGGAGGGTTCGCCACCATCGTCGGCCCGCCACTGGCGGGCATCCTGATCGGCTGGGTGGGGCCGGTCTGGGTCATCGCCATCGACGCCGCCACCTTCGCCGCGCTGGCCCTCACGTACCGTCTCGCCCTTCCCGCCAACGACGGACCCGCACGGTCCGAGAGCGGCGCATCGCGAACGGCCGGCTTCGCGGTCATCCGCCAGAACCCGGCCCTGCTGGGCCTGCTGGTGCTGAGCCTCGGGTTCTTCTTCCTCTTCGGACCGGTGTACGTGGCGATGCCGATCCACATCACCGACGACCTGCACGCGTCCGCGACGCTGCTCGGCGCCTACTACACCGCGTTCGGCATCGGGGGGCTCGCCGGAGGTCTGGTCGCCGGTTACCTTCGCCGCTGGCCACTGCGAGCCACCACCATCGGCATCGTCGTCGCGTTCGGCGTCGCGATGCTGCCGCTCGGCCTGGGCGCACCGGTCGGCGTGTCGTTGCCGGCGTTCGCCCTGGCGGGCTTCATCTGGGCGCCGTACATGTCCACGTCGATGGCGCTGTTCCAGCGCAGCACGTCGACCACCCAGCTGCCCGCGGTGCTCGCCGCGAACGGTGCCATCCTCGTGCTGGCGGTGCCGCTGGGCACCATGCTTGGCGGGCCGCTGGTGGGTGTCATCGGCCCCCGACCGACGCTGCTGCTCTGCGCCGTGGCCATTGTGGCCCTCGGCCTGATCGCCGGGGCGTTCGCGCTCTCGCGGCGGAGCGTGCGAACCCCCGGCGACCCGGTCGTCACCGAGGTCAGTGCCAGTCGCTGATGCTGACGTCGTCCGGCGCCGGCCTGCCGTGCCCCGTCTCCACCAACTCCTTGAGGCTCATCAGGAACGTCGCCCACTTGGTGCTGCAGTGGTGCATGAACTCGACCGGCTCGCGCCAGCCCTCGTGCGCGAACTGGACAATCGTGTACTCACCGCGCTGGTCGAGACGCCAGCTGACCTCGGTGCGGATCCATTCCTCGGGACCGTCGACGACCCGCCACCGCACCCGGCCAGCGGGGTCAAGCTCCAGGACCTCCATATCGAAGCCTCCAAGGTCGCCGAACCGAAACGCCAACTGCCCGCCGACCTCGCTCTTGCCCACGATGTCGGTGGTCCACCAACCGGCGAGTCCCTCTGGAGTTGCCACCGCTCGGTAGACGTCGTCGAGCGGTGCGACGACGCCGACGCGGTGCAGAATGTCGACCATTCTCAGTCTCCTTCGTTGTTGGTGCGGGTGCGTTCGATCGCCTCGGCGATCCGCTTGATCCGGCGGAGTCGGGCGTCCCAGGTGGAGCCAACCGTCGCCAACTGCGCGACGGCGCGGGCGAGCTGCGCCTCGTCGACCTGGTAATGACGCTCCCGACCGGCCGACTCGGCGTGAATCAGCCCGACCCGGTCCAGGACCGCCAGGTGCTTCGCGACGGCCTGACGGGTGACGGGTAGCCGCCTGCTCAACGACGTCGCGGTGCCCGGCCCGTCGGAGAGCAGAAGATCGATCATCGTACGACGGGTGGGATCACCGATCGCCGACCACAGCTCGTCGTCGACCGCCGTACTCATGGGGTGGAGACCAGCTGCGCGACGTACGCGCCCAGCCTGGGCATGTAGTGGTCCCAACCGTTCTCGTGGTCCTGGTACTGCGCCTCCAGGACGGCGATCTCCCAGCCCATCTCGCGGAACCCGGTCTCGGTCATCCGGATCTGTGTCCCCGTGCCGTCGGGGATCAGGTCGAAGGTGACGAGCAGCGCCTGCCCACTGCGGTCCGGCTCGGTGAAGCACCACCGGAAGGAGAATCGCTTCGGCGGGTCGACCTCGACGACGGCGAGCGCGACGGTCGTCGTCTCGCCGGTGTCGGCGTTGCGCCACACCAGTTCGCCGGGCGCGCCCGCGACCGACTCGAACCGCGCGTCGTCGGGCCACCACTCCCGCATGTGCTCGGGCTGACTGACCACCTCGAAGACCACCTCGGGTGACGCGTCGACGTGGATGTCGCGTTCGATGGTTCCCTGCTCCATGAGCCTCAACCCTTCGCAACCTTTGGTTGCACTCAACCTACGACAGCCCCACACTCTCGCGCAACCTTTGGTTGCATGTTGCGGTCGCGTCACACCCAGGGAGCACAATGCCGTGCATGTCTGAGCCATCGCCGCACCGGCACCACGCCATCGACTACGTCGAATTCACTGTGATTAACCTCGCCGAGGCCAAGCGCTTCTACGCCGACGCGTTCGGCTGGGAGTTCAACGACTACGGGCCGGCGTACGCCGGCATCCGCAGCCCGCACGGCGACTCCGCGGCCGAGGTCGGCGGTCTCCGCGAGGATCAGGCCGTCCGGGCGGGCGGCCCGCTGGTGCTTCTCTACTCAGCCGACCTCGACCGCTCCGTCCAAGCCGTGAAGGAGGCCGGCGGGCAGGTGGTGAACGGGCCGTACGAGTTCCCCGGCGGCCGCCGGTTCCACTTCACCGACCCCAGCGGCAACGAGCTGGGCGTCTGGGCCGAGCGGTAGGGGACGCGCACCCGTGCACACCCTGCTGGTAGCCGTGCACCCGGAGCCCGGGTCCCTCACGCACCACACGGTTCGGCAGCTCGCGGCAGCGCTGCGCCCGGGCTCGGTCGAGATCGCCGACCTGGCAGAGGAGGGCTTCGACCCGAGGTTCGGTGTGGCCGACCGTCGGGCATACCAGCAGCGTGGCGAGCCCCCGCCCGACGTGCGCCGCGAGCAGCAGCGCCTCGCCCGCGCCACCGACCTCGTGCTGGTCTTCCCGGTCTACTGGTGGTCGATGCCGGCCCTGCTCAAGGGGTGGATCGACCGTGTCTTCATCAACGGCTGGGCGTTCGACTACGCCCCCTCCACGGGCATCCAACCCAAGCTGCAACGCCTCACCACCCACCTGCTCCCCATCGCCGGCGACGACGCCGGCCTCTACGAGCGCCACGGGTACGGGCATGCGCTGCGGACGCAGATCGAGCACGGGATCGTGGACTACTGCGGCAGCCGCCGTGGCGTCACGGCATTCGTGCACGAGTCCGAGCAGGACGACTCCTCCGCCACAGCGCAGGAGGTCGACCGAGCTGTGGCCATGATCCGGGACGCCATCTCCGTACCACTCGACGCCCGTTAACCGGTTCGCGGAAACCGCGTGCTCCGGCAGAGTGGCCCCATGATCGGGAGAGGACTGGACGTCGACGGGACGATCGCCCGCGAGGGTGCGATGAGTCGCGTCCCAGACGCGTTCGCTGGCGTCGTCGCCGCAGCACGCGCTCGGATAGTCGATGCTTTCGGCGACGGTCGGCTGCACAGCGCCTACGTCTACGGCAGCATCCCGCGCGGCACCCCCAAGCTCGGGGTCTCCGATCTTGACCTGCTGCTCGCCCTGCACGCCGAACCGACCGAGGCCGACCGGCTGGATGCGGCGAGGATCGCGCAGTCCCTCGACGAGTCCTTCGACCAGATCGACGGTGTGGGGATCCTGCTGTTCAGCACACGCACCCTCCTCAGCGAGCGTGAACGCCACGATCTCGGCTTCTTCGTCGCCTGCCTGTGCACTCCACTGCTCGGCGACGACCTCGCCGAGGATCTTCCCCGTTACCGGCCCACTGCTCTGCTCGCCCGGGAGACGAACGGCGACCTGTCATTGGCGCTCCCGGAATGGGGCAGGCAGGCAGCCAGGGCGACCACTGACAACCAACGTAGGGGCCTCAGCAGACTCGTCGCTCGTCGCATCGTCAGGACCGGATTCACTCTGGTCATGCCTCGTTGGGGAGGTTGGACGAGCGACCTCACCGAGTCCGCCGAGGCGTTTGGCACCTACTACCCGGCACGTGCCGAGCAGATGCGCGGGGCTGCCAGGACCGGCCGTGCACCGTCGGCGGACCCAGCTGTCCTGCGCCAACTCATCGACGACCTGGGGCCATGGCTCGCAGCGGAGTACACCGCCGTACATGGCGAGAAGGCCCTCCGTCCCTGACGTCGCAGCATGCCCCGAGAAAGGCACTGGCTCCAGGGCGGCACCAACGTCGGATGCCGTCCGCGAGCGGCCGCTGCTGCCGGGTCGGTCGGCCGACACGAAGGGGCGGGCGACAAGACTCTGCATCTCGACCGGGTCATCCGCTGCGGCGAGCCTGACACTCAGTTAGTCACTCCTCATCAGCTTGCGAACGCTGCCGTTGACGCAGCAGCAAGGTGGATACCGGTGCTGTCGAACAGCACCAGGCCAGCAGCGACATCTTGGCGCCCCGGGTGCAAGTCAATCTTGTTCAGGGTGCGAAGACGATGACGACCGGGATGGCACCGGGTACTGGTCAAGCGGGACCCGCTCGCCGATGGCAAGCCCGAACGTGCCGCTCGACGGGACCTGCGTCTGAATGTCGCCCGACTGGTTCAACTGGCGTTTCCCAGTGATCGTCAAGACAAAAGTGGAGGGCCTGCCGACCGCCACGTCGTAGTTGGCCCAACCGGGACCCAGGTGTCCAGCGCCGCAGTCGCCCTGGGCGACGAGATCGTGGCCGTTGATGCTCAGTTGCTCCTGAAGCAGGGCGTCGTCGCAGCGGCTGGACACGACGAGATCGAGGGTGGTCGGCACGATCGTCAGTTCGACACGGCGCTCGGGCAGCGTCGCGGACTTCACGGCCACGAGCCGGGCACCGTCGGCGTACTCGGGGAACCCGTCGATGGTGCGTACCGGCGACGGGCTGTCCCCCGGAACGGGGGTGACGTCCGCGTGGAGCCCGGGTGCGACGGCGGCCGTGGCGACGCCGCCCAGGGCGACCACCGCGCAGGTCGTCCAAGTCGCGATGCGGCGACGGCGCCGCGCCATCACCTTCGCCCGTACGCCGCGCAATCGCACGTCGTGCATGACCTGCTTCGCTGGATCGCCGGAACGCTCATCGAGCACCTGCGGGAGATCGGTCAGATTCATTGCAGCATCCCTTCCGGCGCCAACGTCTCGTCGAGGCGGAGCTTGGCCACCGCCCGGCTGGCCTGACTCTTCACCGTGCCGACGGAACAGCCGAGGACCTCGCCGATCTCGGCATCCGGCAGGTCCTCGAAGTACCGCAGCACGAGCACGGCGCGCTGCCGACGAGGCAGCTGACCCAATGCCCGCCAGAGGCGGTCCCGGTCGTCGAGAGCCAAGTACCGGTCGGGCCCGGCGGCCACCTCAGGAAGATCGGCCGTGGGCACCTCGCCCCGCCACCGGCGCCGCCAGGACGACGCGTACGCGTTGACGATGATCCGACGCACATACGGCTCCGGGTCACCCTCGATACGCCGCCACGCTTCCCACGCCCGCGCCAATGCCGTCTGCAGCAGATCCTCAGCCGCCGCCCAGTCCCGTGTAAGCAGGAACGCAGTGCGCAGCAGCCGAGGTGAGCGGGTCGCGACGAACTCGTCGAAGCCCTCCGGTGTGATCACGTCCCCGCCTTTCTCCCCAGTCACAGGTAGTACCGGCTGTGGAGGGGAAAGGTTGCATGACCAGCGGCTCACTCGCCTCGGCAGGGTCACGAGGACATACATCACCAGCTGGGCCTCGTTGCCTCAGGGCAAGGCCCACCCAGCCAGGAAAATCGTCCGAGTGTTAGCGACCATCGCCGCCCTCAGCTTCACCACGAGGCGACGCTTAGGCGGCAGACGTTGAACCGGAACTAGACGTTGAAGCGGAACTCCACCACGTCGCCGTCCTGCATGACGTACTCCTTGCCCTCGATGCGGACCTTGCCCGCCGCCTTGGCCGCCGCCATCGAACCGTGCTCGACCAGGTCGTTGTACGAAACGACCTCCGCCTTGATGAAGCCGCGCTGGAAGTCGCTGTGGATGACGCCCGCGGCCTCCGGCGCGGTGGCGCCGACCGGGACGGTCCAGGCGCGCGCTTCCTTGGGGCCGGCCGTGAGGTACGTCTGGAGGCCGAGCGTGCGGAAGCCGACCCGGACGAGCTGGTTGAGGCCAGGCTCGTTCTGCCCGATCGACTCCAGCAGCTCGCGGGCCTCCTCCTCGGGCAGGTCCACCAGCTCAGATTCGATCTTGGCGTCCATGAAGACTGCCTCGGCGGGGGCGACCAGGGCGCGCAGCTCGTCGAGGAACGACTCGTTGGCCAGTTCGGCCTCGTCGACGTTGAAGACGTACAGGAAGGGCTTGGTGGTGAGCAGGTGCAGCTCGCGCAGGTGCTCAAGCTCGATCTTGGCGGCGGCGGCCCCGGAGTAGAGGGTGGTGCCGCCGTCGAGCACCTCGATCGCGGCCTTCGCGGCGGCGACCGCGGCGGCCCGGTCCTTGCGGAGCTTGGCTTCCTTCTCCAACCGGGGCAGCGCCTTGTCCAGCGTTTGCAGGTCGGCGAGGATCAGCTCGGTGTTGATCGTCTCGATGTCGTCGGCCGGGGAGATCTTGCCGTCGACGTGCACCACGTTCGGGTCGGAGAAGGCCCGCACGACCTGGCAGATCGCCGAGGCGTCCCGGATGTTGGCCAGGAAGGCGTTGCCCCGGCCCTGCCCCTTGGAGGCGCCGCGGACCAGGCCGGCGATGTCGACGAACGACACCGGGGCCGGCAGCACCTTCTGCGAGGAGAAGATCTCGGCCAGCTTGCCCAGCCGCTCGTCGGGCAGCCCGACCACGCCGACGTTGGGCTCGATGGTGGCGAACGGATAGTTCGCCGCCAGCACGTCGTTCTTGGTCAACGCGTTGAAAAGCGTGCTCTTGCCGACGTTGGGCAGGCCGACGATGCCGATGGAAAGACTCACGACCGGCCAGCTTACGCGGGTGCCGGCCGGGGCGGTCCAGGCGGCTCGGTTTCCGGCGGCACGGCCCCGGCGAGGGGGCGGCGCCGACCGGTCGTCAGCCGAGCAGGCGTGGGGCGATGACCGCCTCGCGGACGCTGCCGTCCGCGACACGGCTGACCTCGTACGCGGAGACGCCCTCGCGGTCCGCGATTGCCTCGACCAGGCGGATGCCCCGGTAGACCAGACCGACCCCGTCGTCGGTGCAGTGGCTGGTCGGGAGCGTCCCGTTGCCCACCAGCTCGTGCATCAGCGGGCGGCGCTGGCCCTCGCTGTCGTAGTGCACCCCGTTGCCGTACGGCAACCAGGCCAACCCCTCGGTGAAGCCGCGCAGTCGGGGACCGAAGCTGTCGGTGGCACCGCCGACGTGCCAGCAGATCGAGCCGGCGGAGACACCGGCCAGCACCACACCGGCCTGCCAGCACTCGTGCAGGATGTCGTCGAGCCCGTGCACCCGCCAGACGGCGACCAGGTTGGCCACGCTGCCGCCACCGACCCAGATCACGTCCTGGGCGAGCAGGTGGGCGCGGACGTCCTCGACGTTCGGCATGGGGAAGAGAGCGAGGTGCGACAGCCGGAACCGGGTGTCGGCGAACGCGCCGTAGACCGCGGTCAGCGAGGTGGGCTGGTCACCGACGGCCTGCCCGAGGTAGCAGATTCGTGGCTGCGGACCAGCCTCGGCCAGCTCGGCTGCCAGCTCGAAGACCGGGCTGGGGCGCATGTCGTACGGCCCTCGGTCGCCCCGGGAGAAGCCCATGCTGGTGGCGATGATGGTCGGTTCGCTGGCGGGCATCGGGGCGTCCTTCCGTCGGGGCGGTGCGGCGTCCATCCTGCCGCAGCCACGAGGCAGCCGGTTACCCGCCCGCGTGCCGGCCACTGCGCTGGCGGGGCACCTCGACCTCAGGCCAATGGGCCTCGGACGGCCGGTCGGCCGGGGGCAGTTGCGCCGCGGCGGCGCGGGGCAGGGTGAACCGGTCGGCGGCGGCCGGGCCGACCGAGAACGACTCGCGCAGCATCCAGCGCACCTCGTCGGCCGTCCAGCCCAACCCGGCCCGCGCGGCGATCTCGCGCACCAACCGCCGGCCGACGCGGGTGTCGTCGTCGTAGAAGCGCATGCACCAGTGGTGGGTCCACATCCCGAGTGCACGCAGGCCCGCGTCGTCGAGTGAGCCGACCAACCGGCCACAGGCGGTGTCGGAGAAGACCTGCTCGGGGTCGGCCGCCCGGTCCCGTTCGATGGCGCCGACGGCGGCCGGTGCGACGGCCCGCATCCGGCGGTAGAAGGACTGCGCCACCGCGCGGGGCAGCGCCGGGAACGCGCCCGGTGTCGACGCCGCCGCCCAACCCGCCACGCTCGTCATGTCCCGCACCCCTTCTTCAGTTGGTGGCCGGACGGTACCCGTCACGACCGACACTTCCGGGTCGAAAACACCCCGGATCGCGGATAGCGACGATGACCTGGGGCGTCTGTACAGGTGACAACGAAACGGGGGTGGTGGGTGGACGAGGACGAACGCGCTCGGCTGGCCGAGTTCGTCGGCAGCCGGACACCGGCGCTGATGCGGGTCGCGTACCTGTTGACCGGGGACCGCAACGCCGCCGAGGACCTGTTCCAGTCGGCGTTGGCGCGAACCATCCCGAAGTGGGAGACCATCCGGCACGCCGATCCCGAGGGATATCTCCGCGTGGTGATGTACCGCGAGCAGATCAGCTGGTGGCGGCGACTTCGCCGACGGCGGGAGACGCCGCTCAACCCGGCCGACGAGCCGGTCGGCGACGACCCGAGCGGTGGCTCCGACGTACGGCTGGCGATGCGTGCCGCGCTGCGCCACCTGCCACCGGCGCAGCGGACGGTGGTGGTCCTGCGCTACTACGAGGACCTGCCCGAAGCCCGGGTGGCCGAGCTGCTCGGCTGCTCGGTGGGCACCGTCCGCAGCCGTACGCACCGGGCGGTCAAGCGCCTGCGCGACCTGCTGCCGGAGATCGAGTTGCTGGAGGTACGGCGATGATCGATCCCTTCGAGAGCCTCATCCGCTCCACCCTCACCGACCTGGCCGAGGAGGCACCGATCGTGCATGACCAGTTGAACCGAGCGGAACGGCGGGTCCGCAAGAGACGCCGCGCCACGGTGACGATGGGGGCGGTGGGCACGCTCGCGGCGATCCTGATCGCGGCTCCGATCGCCCTGGCCGCCAGCGGATCGGACGGGCCTCCGCCGGCCGTGCCGAGCCCGGCGGGCCCGGCGGCCGTGCCCAGCCCGCCGGTACCCACCCCGTCCGCGCCCACTCTGGTGCCGCTCGAATCGAGCCCCGAGGCGGAGATGCCCCCGGGGAAGACGATCGGCCCGCCCGGTGTACCGGGCCGGCCAACGGCCACGCCGAGCCCGTCGACTCCGCCGGGTGTGCCCGGCAGGCCGGGCGACCCGGTTGCCAGTCCAAACCCGTCGAGTCCGCCGGGCGTACCTGGGGTGCCGGGCACGCCGACGGCCACGCCGAGCCCGTCGCGTTGAGTAGGACCGGTCCGGCCGGCGGTTTCCCAACGCCGGCCGGACGGCCGTCCCACTTCCATGCCCGTCCTCGGCCGGCCGGGACGACGGCGAGGTAAATCACGGAGTCGGGCGGAGATCCCGGCCACTCTCCCGCCGCGCTCCCCCGTACCGGCGAGCGTCGCGCGTCACGGCGACAGCGGGCGCCGGCCCACGGAATTTGTCGAGCCCGGTGTGCCCGCTCATCCTTGGGCCATGACCGATTCCGGACACCCGAGGCGCATGCTGCCGGGGCAGCGATGACCACCGCCATGGCCCGGGTGCCCGACTCCCTCCGGGGGCAGATCGTCACACCCGGCGACCGCCGGTACGCGCAACTGCGCTCGACGTACACCACGTCGGCGTCGCCGGCCGCCGTCCTGCTGCCGAAGACCACCGCGCAGGTGGTCGACGCACTCCGGTACGCGCGGGAGCAGCGGCTGCCCATCGCCGTCCGCAGCGGCGGGCACGGCTTCTCCGGGGCCTCCTCCAACAACGGTGGCGTGGTCATCGACCTGTCCATGCTCAACGGGTGCAGGTCCTCGACGAGCGGGCCGGGCTGGTCCGGGTCGAGGCCGGTGCCCGCTGGGCGAACGTCGCGAAGGCGCTGGCCCCGTACGGCCTGGTGGTCAGCTCGGGTGACTACGGCGGCGTGGGTGTCGGCGGCCTGGCCACCGGCGGCGGTGTCGGGTGGCTGGTCCGCGCCCACGGCCTCACCATCGACCGCGTCCGCGCGGTCGAGGTGGTGCTCGCCGACGGGACGCTGGTACGCGCCGACGCCGCGCACGAGCCGGAGCTGTTCTGGCTGGTCCGGGGCGCCGGAGCCGGCGCCGGGATCGTGGTGGCCTTCGAGATCGAGGCGGCCGAGCAGCGCAACGTCGGCGTGGCGCAGTTGGTCGTCGAGGCGCACGCCGACGGTCGCACCATCCGGGAGTGGACGAGCTACCTCGCGCAGGCCCCACGGGAGCTGTCCGCGGCCGCCGTGGTGTACGCCGAGGGTCGCTCGGTCCTCATGTCCATCACCGCCGTGGTGGCCGTCGAGAGCCTGCGCCGGGCCCGACCGGCGGTGGAGCCACTGCTCGCCATCGGCAAGGTGCTCGAACACCGGACCGACCTGCTGCCCTACCCGACGCTGGTGCCGACCGCGCACCTGCACCCCAACGTGGGGCAGCAGCGGGGCACGACCACCAACGGTCTGTTCACCGGGCTGGACGACGCCGGCGCTCGGGCCGTGACGCGAGCGGTGACCGGGCCGGGGCGGGCGGTGGTCCAACTCCGCTCGTTGGGTGGGGCGGTCAACGACGTCGCGCCCGACGCGACCGCGTACTCCCATCGCCACCAGCACACGATGGTGGTCGCCTCGGTGTTCCCGCCGCAGGGTGCCGGGGCGCTGGACGCTGCCTGGCGGGCCGTCGGTGCCCGCGCCGACGGCGCGTACGTCAACTTCGAGAGCCGCCCGGACCCGGCCGCGTTCGCCCGGATCTACCCGGGTGAGACCGGGGCCCGGGTGCGGCGGCTGTGGAAGCGCTACGACCCGGACGGCGTGTTCCGGTCGGCGCTGCTGACCGGCCAACCCAACCGGTCCGGCACGTCGGCCCGCTCCGGCCAGCCCAGCCGATCTGGCCAGCCCAGCCGCGCCGGTCAGTCCGCCCGGTCCGGCCAGCCTCACCGGCGTCGCCGCTGACCACGTCGGGCGCACGCCGAGGTCCGATTCCCGCCAGCCGACGACGCACCGAGCGGGGCATCATCGGTGACATGGAGATGGACTTCGAGCGGTGTTACCGGGCCGTGGACAGCCGTGACCAGCGGTTCGACGGCTGGTTCTACACCGGCGTGACGTCCACCGGCATCTACTGCCGGCCGTCCTGTCCGGCGATCACGCCGAAGCGGAAGAACGTCCGGTTCTTCCCGTCCGCCGCCGCGGCGCAGGGTGCCGGACTGCGCGCCTGCCGCCGCTGCCGGCCCGACGCCGCGCCCGGCTCGCCGCAGTGGGACATCCGCGCCGACGTGGTCGGCCGGGCGATGCGGTTGATCGCGGACGGGGTGATCGACCGGGACGGCGTACCGGGGTTGGCCTCCCGTCTGGGCTACACCGAACGGCACCTGCACCGGATGCTGAGCGCCGAGATGGGTGCCGGGCCGCTGGCGCTGGCCCGGGCGCAGCGGGCACAGACCGCCCGGATCCTGATCGAGACGACCGACCTCGGGATGGCCGAGATCGCGTTCGCCGCGGGCTTCGGCAGCGTGCGGCAGTTCAACGACACGCTCCGCGAGGTGTACGCGAGCGCCCCGTCCGACCTGCGCACGGCCCGTGGGCGCCAGCAGGCGGCGGTCGGGGCGGGGACCATCGCGCTCCGGCTGGCGTACCGCCCGCCGCTGCACGCCCGGGCGCTGCTGGACTTCCTCACGGTGCGGGCGCTGCCCGGCGTGGAGGAGGTCCGCGACGGGACGTACCACCGGGGTCTGCGGTTGCCACACGGCACCGGCGAGGTGGCCCTGACCCCGGCGGACGGGCACGTGGCGGCGACGCTGCGGCTGACCGACCTGCGCGACCTGGCACCCGCTGTGGCCCGCTGTCGCCGGCTGCTCGACCTGGACGCGGACCCGGCGGCGATCGACGGCACGCTCGCGGCGGACCCGGCGCTGGCACCGGCGGTCGCCGCCGAGCCCGGCATCCGGGTGCCCCGCGCGGTGGACGGCTTCGAAATGGCCGTCCGCGCCGTAGTCGGCCAACAGATCTCGGTAACCGCAGCCCAAAAAACCCTGACCCGCCTCCTGGCCGCCCATGACCCGGTTGATCATGAGGTTGACGAGGCCGATGGAGATCGAACTCCAGGCCAACCCCATGATCAACGGGGCGACGGGGGGCGGGGCGGAGCGGCGGGGGCCCGCGGGTTGCGGGGGTTTTTGAGCGCGGACGAGCTGCTGCGCGTGCCGGACTCCGGGTTCGGGATGCCCGTGGGGCGGCGGGAGACCTTGCGCGGGCTGGCGCGGGCCGTCACCGACGGGACGGTCGACCTGGCGCCGGGGGTGGATCGGGAGGAAGCCGTGCAGCGGCTGCTCGCCCTGCCCGGCATCGGCCCATGGACGGCCAACTACCTGGCCATGCGCGCCTTCGGCGACCCCGACATCCTGCTCAGCACCGACCTCGCGGTCCGGCGCGGCGCCGCCGCGCTCGGCCTGCCCGACAACCAACAAACCCTCGACGGGTACGCCGACCGTTGGCGTCCCTGGCGGTCCTACGCCACGATCAGACTCTGGAGAGCGGCATGAGCATCGACAGCACCGTCCTGAGCACACCGACCGGCCCGCTGAGCATCCTCATCGGCCCGGACGGCGACGTACGGGCGGCCGGCTTCACCCCGGACCCGGCGGCGCTGCTGCCCCTGGTCCACCCCACCCTGCGGGCGCCACTGCGACAGCTGGCCGACCTCGGCCCGGTGAGCACGGCAGTTCGGTCCTACCTGGACGGCGACCTCGCCGCCATCGACGCGGTGCCGGTCCGTCAGCTCTCCGGCGGAGAGTTCATGGCGCACGCCTGGCAGGTGCTGCGTGAGGTGCCGCCGGGCACCCCGGTCACCTACACCGGGTACGCGGCACTGGCCGGCCGGCCCCCGGCGGTGCGGGCCGCCGCAGCCGCCTGCGCCCGCAACGCGGCGGCACTGTTCGTGCCCTGCCACCGGGTGCTCCGCACCGACGGGACGCTCGGCGGTTACCGCTGGGGGCTGGACGTGAAGAAGTGGCTTCTCGGTCATGAGCGGCGCTTGACGGCAAGCTGACAGAGGCATCGACACCTGTTAGACGCTACCGTCTGGTAGTGCCTGTGGAGAGCGACGGCGACCCGGCCGCCCGGGCCGCCGCGGGCAGCCACCCCGCGCACAACCTCTGGCGGCTGCGCCCCTACCTGCGCCCGTACGCCGCCGAGTTCGCCTGGTTGCTCCTCGCGGGGCTCGCCGGCACGGCGGCCGGGATCGCCGTACCGCTGGTCGTGCAGCGGGTGGTGGACGGGCCGGTGGCCCGCCACGAACCTGCCGGGCTGCTCCAGCTCGGGGGCCTGGCGTTGCTGCTCGGCGTGGTCGAGGCGGTGCTCATCTTCATCCGCCGGTGGGTGCAGTCCTCCTCGGCGGTGGGCATGGAGGCGGCGCTACGCGCCGACGTCTACGCCCACCTGCAACGGTTGCCGACGAGCTTTCACGACCGCTGGCAGTCCGGGCAGTTGCTCTCCCGGATCACCAGCGACCTGTCGGTGATCCGCCGGTTCCTCTCCTTCGGCGTGTTCTTCCTGGTGCTCAACCTGACCACCTACGTGGTCGTGGTGGTGCTGCTGATCAACCTGCACGCGGCACTCGGGGTGCTGGTGGCGGCCAGCGCGGTGCCGCTGCTGCTGATCAGCCGCCGGTTCGGGCGGCACTACCACGCCGCGTCCCGGCGGATGCAGGACCAGCAGGGCGACGTGGCGACCCTGGTCGAGGAGACCGCGCAGGGCCTGCGCACCATGAAGGCGTACGGCCGGGGGCCCGAACTGGCCGCCCGCTTCGCCGGTGGGGCTCGGAGGCTGCACGACACGGGCGTCGGCAAGGGTCGGCTGCTGGCCAACACCTCGGCGTTGCTCGACCTGGTGCCGAACGTGACCCTGGGCGTGGTGCTGGTGGCCGGGGCGGCCGCCGCCGCGGGAGGCGCACTCACCATCGGCGAGTTGGTCGCGTTCGTCAGCCTCCAACTGATGCTCATCTGGCCGGTGCAGTCGCTCGGTTGGATCATCGCCAACGGCCAGGAGGCCGCCACCGCCGCCGACCGGATCCAGGAGGTGCTGGACACCCCACCCCGGATCGTGGACTCCCCCGGCGCGCTCGCGCTCCCCCGCGACGCGGTCCGCGGGCGGCTCCGCTTCGAGCGCGTCGCGTTCAGCTACCCGGGTGCCGCCGCACCGGTGCTGCACGAGATCGACCTGACCATCGAGCCGGGTGAGACGCTGGCCCTGGTCGGGGCCACCGGCTCCGGCAAGAGCACACTGCTGTCCCTGGTGCCCCGGCTGCACGACGTCACCGCCGGTCGGATCACCCTGGACGGGCACGACCTGCGCGAGCTGCGGCTGGCATCGCTGCGCCGGCTGGTCGGGGTGGCGTTCGAGGAACCCACGCTGTTCTCCATGTCGGTCCGGGAGAACCTCACCCTGGGTCACCCGGACGCCGGCGACGACGACGTACGCGCCGCTCTCGCGCTGGCTCAGGCCGAATTCGCGTACGACCTGCCGTGGGGGTTGGCCACCCGCGTGGGTGAGCAGGGGCTGTCCCTCTCCGGCGGGCAACGGCAGCGGCTCGCGTTGGCGCGCGCCGTGCTCGGCCGACCGCCGGTGCTGGTGTTGGACGACCCGCTGTCCGCGCTCGACGTGCACACCGAGGCGCTGGTCGAGGCGGCGCTGCGCCGGGTCCTGCGCGACAGCACCGCGCTGCTGGTCGTGCACCGGCCGTCGACGATCGCGCTGGCCGACCGGGTGGCGTTGCTCCAGGACGGCCGGATCACCGCGACCGGCCGGCACTCCGAGCTGCTCGCCACCATGCCGGCCTACCGGGCACTGCTCGCCGCCGAACCGCCACCCAGGACCGGCGAGCCGCCCGCCGGGCATCCACCGCCGTCCGGCGCCACCGGGTCCAGCCCTTCCGCTTCGGACGGCTGGGGGCTGGTGCACTCGTGACCGTCCCGAAGCAGGCCGACCCACCGCCCGAGGAGGAGCCCGAACTCACCCGCTGGCGCGGAACCGCCACCGACCCGGAGGCCGACCGGAGCCGGGCCGAGGACACCACGCCCGAGGCGGTGTCCCGGCTGCGCCGGCTCAGCCGGGTCCTGCTGGCCGACCTGCTGCGCCCGCACCGGGGACGACTCGCCGTCGCGGTCGGCCTCCTGCTGGCCCAGAACGCCGCAGCGATGGCCGGCCCGTACCTGGTCATGATCGGCATCGACCGGGCCATCCCGCCGCTGCGGGCCGGCGACCCCGGCCCGCTGGTCGCCGTCGCCGGGGCGTTCGCGGCCTCCTCGGTGACCGAGTACGCGGCCCGTCGCGGGTTCCTCACCCTCTCCGCGCGCATCGGCCAGGCCGTCCTGCTGGACCTGCGGCAGCAGGTGTTCGGGCACTTCCTGCGGCTGTCGGTGGGCTTCCACGAGCGGTACACCTCCGGCCGGATGGTCTCCCGGCTCACCAGTGACCTGGACTCGATCGCCGAGCTGGTCGACGGCGGGATCGACAGCCTGGTGCTGGCCGGGCTGTCCATCCTGTCGGTGGCCGCCATCCTGCTCTGGCTGGACCTGCCGCTGGCCGCCGTGACGCTGCTCGCCTTTCCGTTCCTGTTCTGGCTCTCCCGCTGGTTCGCCCGGTCCTCGGCCAGCGCCTACCGGCGGACCCGGGACGCTGTCGCGCTGGTCATCGTGCACTTCGTCGAGTCGATGCGGGGCATCCGGGCGGTGCAGGCGTTCCGCCGTGAGCCGCGCAACCAACGGATCTTCGTGGCGCTCGGCGACGACTACCGACGCACCAGCCTGCACGCGTTCCGGCTGATCGCCACGTACTCGCCCGCGATCAAGCTGATCGGCAACGTCACAGTGGCGGTGGTGCTCTGCTACGGCGGTTGGCGGGTGCTCGGCGGGCAGACCGAGGTCGGCGTGCTCGCCGCGTTCCTGCTCTACCTGCGCCGCTTCTTCGAGCCGATGCAGGAGCTGAGCCAGTTCTACAACTCGCTCCAGTCGGCCACCGCGGCTCTGGAGAAGCTGGCCGGGGTGCTCGACGAACGACCGGCCGTCGCCGAGCCGGCCCGACCCACCCCGCTGCCGACCGGCCCCGGTCGCGGTGAGCTGACCTTCCGGGCGGTGTCCTTCGGCTACCGCCCGGACACCCCGATCCTCGCCGAGCTGGAGCTGACCGTGCCGGCCGGGCAGACCGTGGCGCTGATCGGGCCGACCGGCGCGGGCAAGTCGACCATCGCCAAGCTGGTCGCCCGGTTCCACGACCCGGACACCGGCACGGTACGGCTGGACGGCGTCGACCTGCGCGACGTGCGCGACGCCGACCTGCGCCGGGCGGTGGTGCTGGTGACTCAGGAGAACCACCTGTTCAGTGGGACCGTCGCGGAGAACATCCGGTTCGGTAGCCCGGGCGCGGACGACGCCGAGGTCCAGGCCGCGGCGCGGGCGATCGGTGCGCACAGCTTCATCGCCGCACTGCCCGAGGGGTACGCCACCCAGGTGCACCGGCGCGGCGGCCGACTCTCCGCCGGGCAGCGGCAGCTCGTCGCGTTCGCCCGGGCGTTCCTGGCCGACCCGGCAGTGCTGATCCTGGACGAGGCGACGTCGTCGCTGGACGTGCCGACCGAGCGGCTGGTGCAGCGGGCCCTCGGCACCATCCTGCGCGACCGCACCGCCCTGGTGATCGCGCACCGACTCTCCACCGTGGAAACCGCCGACCGGGTGCTGGTCCTCGACGACGGCAAAGTCGTCGAGGACGGCCCGCCCGCCGTCCTGGCCGAGGCCGGTGGCCGGTACGCGGCCCTGCACCGGCAGTGGCGCGACTCGCTGATCTAGCTTCGGTGAATGCCCCGGTCACCGGTGTGTTCGGCGGCAACTACGTCGCCCGGCACCGGACAGGTGCCTACGATCGCAGGATGACCGAAACGGCGAGGACGGCCCGCGCCGGCGTTCCCGAGCGTCCGACCCTGGACGGGCTCGAGGAAAGCTGGGCACGCCGCTGGCAGGAGGAGGGCACGTACGCGTTCGACCGCTCGAAGACGGAGCGCAAGGACGTGTACGCCATCGACACCCCTCCGCCGACCGTATCGGGCGAGTTGCACATGGGGCACGTCTTCTCGTACACGCACACCGACACCGTCGCGCGCTACCAGCGGATGCGCGGCAAGGCCGTCTTCTACCCGATGGGCTGGGACGACAACGGGCTGCCCACCGAGCGGCGCGTGCAGAACGTGTACGGGGTGCGCTGCGATCCGGCGCTGGCGTACGACCCGGTGTGGCGGCCACCGGCGTCCCCGGTCGACGACGCGGCCCGCCGTGACCCCACCCCGATCTCCCGACGCAACTTCATCGAGCTGTGCGAACGACTGACGGTCACCGACGAGCAGGTGTTCGAGGCGTTGTGGCGGCGGCTCGGGCTCTCGGTGGACTGGTCGTTGACCTACACGACGATCGGCCGGGTCGCCCGGGCCACCAGTCAGCGGGCCTTCGTGCGCAACCTGCTGCGGGGCGAGGCGTACCAGTCGGAGGCACCGACGCTCTGGGACGTCGGCTTCGCCACCGCGGTCGCCCAGGCGGAGTTGGAGGACCGGGAGCGCCCTGGCGCGTACCACCGGCTGCGGTTCGCCACGCCCGATGGGCGTGAGGTGCTCATCGACACCACCCGACCCGAGCTGCTGCCGGCCTGTGTGGCGCTGGTCTGTCACCCCGACGACGAGCGGTACGCCGACCTGGTGGGCGGCACGGTGCGCAGCCCGTTGTTCGCCGTCGAGGTGCCGGTGTATGCCCACCCACTCGCCGACCCCGCCAAGGGCACCGGCGTCGCGATGGTCTGCACGTTCGGTGATCTGACCGACGTGACCTGGTGGCGTGAGCTGCGATTGGACACCCGGGTGGTGATCGGGCGGGACGGCCGGCTGCTGCCCGATCCGCCGGCCGGGGTGCCGGCCCAGCCGTACGCGGCGCTGGCCGGGCAGACCGTCAACGGCGCCCGCCGGGAGATCGTCGGGATGCTGGCCGACGCGGGTGACCTGATCGGTGAGCCGCGCCCGATCACCCACCCGGTCAAGTTCTACGAACGCGGCGACCGGCCACTGGAGATCGTCTCGACTCGACAGTGGTATCTGCGCAACGGCGGCCGGGATGCCGAGCTGCGGGCGACGCTGCTGGCCCGGGGCGAGGAGCTGCACTGGGTGCCGGCGCACATGAAGCACCGCTACGACAACTGGGTGGGTGGCCTGACCGGTGACTGGCTGGTCAGTCGCCAGCGCTTCTTCGGGGTGCCGGTGCCGGTCTGGTACCGGCTCGACGACACTGGCGAGCCGGACTGGTCCCACCCTCTCACGCCGGACGAGTCCGCGCTGCCGGTCGATCCATCCAGTGATCCGGCGCCCGGCTACGACGAGTCGCAGCGCGGCCGTCCGGGTGGCTTCATCGGCGACCCGGACGTGTTGGACACCTGGGCCACCTCGTCGTTGACCCCGCAGATCGTCGGCGGCTGGGAGACCGACCCGGACCTGTTCGCCACGGTCTTCCCGATGGACCTCCGCCCCCAGGGGCAGGAGATCATCCGGACCTGGCTCTTCGACACCGTGGTTCGCTCGCACTTCGAGCACGGGGTGCTGCCCTGGCGGGACACCGTGCTCTCCGGCTGGATCCTCGACCCGGACCACAAGAAGATGGCCAAGTCCAAGGGCAACGTGGTCACCCCGCTGGCGCTGTTGGAGCAGCACGGCTCCGACGCGGTGCGCTACTGGGCGGCCAGCGGCAAGCCCGGCATGGACCTGGCCTTCGACCCGGCGCAGATCAAGATCGGTCGGCGGCTGGCCACCAAGCTGCTCAACGCGTCCAAGTTCGCGCTCGGGCTGGGTGCGGCGGACGCCTTACGCGCGCCGGCGACCGCTGCACTGGACCGGGCCATGCTCGCCGAGCTGGCCACCGTGGTCACCGCCGCGAGCACCGCCTTCGACTCGTACGACCACACGGCGGCGTTGCAGGCCACCGAGGCGTTCTTCTGGCGGTTCTGCGACGACTACATCGAGCTGGTCAAGGAACGTGCCTACGGCACCGGCGCGGGGGCCGACTCGGCGCGGGCGGGGCTGGCCTCGGCACTGTCGGTGCAGCTGCGACTGTTCGCCCCGTTCCTGCCGTACGTGACCGAGGAGGTCTGGTCGTGGTGGCGGTACGGCTCGGTGCACCGTGCGCCGTGGCCCACCACGTACGAGGTGGCCCGGACGATCGAGGGGTCGGGTGACCCGGCGCTGCTGCGGCTCGCCGGCGACGCGTTGAGCCAGGTGCGACGGGCCAAGTCGGAGCGGAAGCTGTCGATGAGGGCGGAGGTGCCGCTGGCCGAGGCGCTCGGCCCGGCGGCGCTCCTGGAACAGCTCACCCTGGTCGCCGACGACCTGCGGGCAGCCGGCCGGATCGCCAAACTCGACCTGCTCCCCGACCGCACCCCGGAGCTCGTCATCGCCTGCGCCTTCTGACCCGTGTCCGCCGCCGCCCACCCCCCCCGGGGGCGGCGGCGGACCGGTGTCACCAACCGCGCAGGAAGCGCAGCCCGAGCAGGAACGCGACCACCGCGGGCCCCACCAGCAGGGTGATCGCCTGGAGGCGGTACGGCATCCGGTGCCGGGTCAGCTCCCCCGCGTTGCCCAGCACGATGGCCCCGGCCAGCATCAGGAACGCACCCCACCAGCCGGTATCCAGGTCGATCAGGTCCACCCGGATCAGTTGCAGGGTCAGACCGAGCAGGGCACCGGTCAGCGCGAGCAGGGCCACCGCCCGGTGCAGGCCACGGGCCAGCGGGTGGGCCGCCCGCCAGTAGTAGGTGCCGGCGACCGCCAGACAGGGCAGCACCACCAGCAGCGGCCAACCCCGCCCCATCACGCCGAACATCAGCAGCGCGCCCACCGCGAACACCAGGGTGCCGATGCAGGCGAGCATGTAACCGGCGAAGGCCCGGCCACCACCACGGGCCAGCAACGGCCCGCCGCTGGCCGCGATCAGGGCGGCCGGGATCAGGATGAACACGGCCCACCAGTGGAACTGGCCGGTGCCCTGAGCGGCCGTGGCGACCGTGGCGCAGGCCAACCCGGCGACGGCCAGGCTGGTCAGCCATGGCCGGCTGCTCCGGGAGTACGGCTCAGCCAACGACGTCTGCTCCGCTTCGACGCTCACGCCCATCAGCCTGGCCCGAGGTGGCCTGACCGGTCCATCCGGCCAGCCCTACCGCCAGGCGGGGGCTGGCCGGAACAGCGCTTGGCACCGGTGTCAGCTCGTCTCGCCGGCCACGCTGAACGAGCGCAGACGGTCGATGGCCAGCACGGTGAAACCGATGCTGACCAGAGCGGTCATCACCGACGCCACCGGCACCGACACGGTGGTCTCCAGCAGCCCGGTGGGGGCGATCCGGTCAGCGAGGGCGATCACGTACTGCTGGATGGAGAGCACCTTGGTGCCGCTGACGAAGTTGCCCAGCAGCCCCTCCCAGATCAGCACGTAGACCAGGCCGAGCAGCACCGGCCGCCTGGTGACCAGGCTGAGCGCGAGGAAGAACGCCGAGTACGCCAGCGCGCCGAGCGCCGCCGCGACGGCCAACGCCAGTCCGAGGCGTACCGAAGCGGCCAGCACGCCCGCGACGTAGAGCGGCACCGCGACGGTCACCGCGGTGATCCCGGCGGCCACCGCGAGTTTCGGCAGCACGATCTGCCACCGCGGGAGCGGTTTGGTCAGGATGTGCACCACAGTGCCGTCGTCGATCTCGGCGCCCAGCACCCCGGTACCGATGATCAGCGCAACCACCGGCAGCACCACGGCCAGACCGAGGCCGACCAGCACCGGAGGCCCCCACTCGCCCGGGTCCACCCCCAGCGACCGGCAGAGCACGGCGAGCCCGAGCAGCACCAACGGCAACGGAAGCAGCAGCAGGAACCGACGCCGGCCGAACAGCCCGCGTGCGGTGATCCAGGTAATGGTCGACATGTCAGGCCTCCACCAGGTAGGAGAAGACGCTCTCCAGAGACTCGTCGGACGGCACCAGCTGGCGCACCCGGATGCCTTGCTTGAGCGCGATCCGGGGTAGCGCCCGGGTGAAGGCGCCGTAGTCACCGGCGCGCACGGTCAGGCCCGTCGGGTCCAACTCGACTCCGCTGACCGACGGCTCGGCGATCAGCGCGACGGCCAGCGCCCTGTCGTTCGTCGACCGCACCGCGAACACGTGCGGGCGGTTGGTCATCAACCGGCGGATGGTCCGGAAGTCGCCGGAGGCCGCCAACCGCCCGGCCACCATCACCTGCACCGTCCCGGAGACCTGCTCGACCTCCTCCAGGATGTGCGAGCTGAACAGGATCGTCCGGCCGGCGTCGCCCAGGCTGTGCAGCAGCTCCATCATGTGCAGCCGCTGGCGCGGGTCCATCCCGTTGAACGGCTCGTCGAGCAACAGCACCTGCGGGTCGTGCACCATCGCGGCGGCCACCCGGGCCCGCTGCCGCATGCCCTTGGAGTACGTGCCGATCCGGCGGTCCTGCGCCGACTCCAGCTCCACCAGGTCGATCGCCCGCCGGGCCGCCGCCGCCGGGTCGGGCAGCCGGTGCAGCTTCGCGCTGGCATGCACGAACTCGTACGCGGTGAGGAAGCCCTGCACCGCCTCCCGTTCACTGACCAGCCCCAGCCGCCGGTAGACGTCGGGGTTTCGCCAGGTCGGCTCGTCGTCGAGGGTGACCGTGCCGCGTGACGGGGCGAGGAACCCGGCCATCATGTGCAGCAGGGTGGTCTTGCCGGCGCCGTTCGGGCCGAGCAGCCCCGTCACGCCCGGCCCCAGGGCCATGCTGATGTCGTTGACCGCGACCACGTTGCCGTACCACCGGGACACCCCGGTCAGGCTCAGCGTGCTCATCAGGAGGCGACCTTCCGGTAGCGAGCCAGCAGGAGGGCGGTCGCGCCGGCGACCAACAGCACTGCGGCCAGGGCGTAGACCGGGCCGAACCCGCCGATCATCATCTCGCCCGGATCGCCCTCGACCAGCAGGTCACCCAGCGACCAGATGCCCACCCCCTGCACCAGCGTGGAGGGCGAGGCGAGCCCGGCCAGCTCGTTGGCGGCGCGCGACGGCAGGATGCTCAGCACCCCGACGATCGGGGTGGTCATCAGGAAGACCGCCACCACCCCGCCGGCGGCGAAGGCACGCTTGCCGGTCAGCGAGGCGACCAGCAGCCCGACCGAGGCGAAGACCACCGCCCACAGCCCGGCGTAGAGCAACCCGGGCAGCAGGTCGAGCAGCTCGTTCCACACCCCGCGCATGCCCTGCTTGGTGGTGAAGGCGGCGCCCAGGAACATCAGCAGCTGTGGCCCGCCGAGCAGCAGCCAGAGGGCGGTGACCAACGCCAGCAGCTTGGCCAGCGCGTAGTCGGCGCGCGGCAGCGGCCGGGAGAAGTACAGCGGCAGCACACCGCTGCGCAGGTCCCGGGAGACCAGCTCCGGAGCGACGACCGCGACGAAGAAGATGACAAGCCAGCTCATCGCGTCGGCGAATTGGGCGTACGTGGCGACCGGCTCGCCGATCTGGCTGCGGATCGCGGCCAGGGCCACCGCGACCAGGGAGACGATGCCGACCACCAGCCACGGGAAGATCTTGGCCTTGGCGCTGCGCCCGAACCCGAACGCGGTGCGCAGCCCGTGCAGGTAGAGGGCGCCGAAGACCTGGCGGCGGCCCAGCCTCGGGCCCTCGTAGCGCTGATAGCCGATGTCGTGGATGACGCCTGTCGGCGCGGGGCGCACGGCGGCTGCGGTCGGCTCAGGCATGGGAGAGCTCCCTCGTGGCGAAGAGTTCGGCCACCCGGTGCCGGCGCTGGTCCAGTCGGTGCAGTGGCAGGTCCAGTTCGGCGACCGCGCCGAGGATCAGGTCGTAGGTGCCGTCGTCGGCGAGTGGCACGAGGAGCAGTCGCCCGTCGCGCGCCACCGGCAGTTTGAGCTCGGCGAGCCGGGCGGCGAGCTCCTCGGTGCCCTCGCTGACCTCGACGGCGAGCACGTCGGTGGCCGAGGTCATCGCGGAGATGTGGTCGGCGCGCAGCAGTTTGCCGCCGTCGATGGCGATCAGCGTGTCGCAGATCCGCTCCACCTCGCCGAGCAGGTGCGAGCAGACCAGCACGGAGATGCCGAACTCGGTGCCGATCCGGTGCACCAGGGCCAGCATGGCGTCGCGGCCGGCCGGGTCCAGGCCGTTGGTCGGCTCGTCGAGCAGCAGCAGGTCGGGGTCGTGCACCAGTGCCTGGGCCAGCTTGACCCGCTGCTTCATGCCGGTCGAGTAGCCACCGACCGGGCGGTAGCGCTCCTCATAGAGCCCCACGTGCCGCAGCGCCTCCGAGGCCCGCTCGCGAGCCGCGGTGCGGGGCAGGCCGCTCATCCGGCCAAGATGGGTGACCAGTTCGGCGGCGGACAGGTCCGGTGGGAGGCAGTCGTGCTCCGGCATGTAGCCGACCCGGTTGCGGACAGCCGCCGGGTCTGCGGTCGGGTCGATGCCGAGCACCGAGACCTGACCGCTGGTTGGTGCGATCAGGCCGAGCAGAATCTTGATCAAGGTGGATTTACCGGCGCCGTTCGCGCCCACCAGGCCGATGATCCCGGGCTCGACGGCGACGGTGAGGTCGGCGAGCGCGGTGACCCGACCTCCGTACGTCTTGGTGAGCGACTGGGTCGCGATCAGTGTCACGGTGCCCAGCGTAGGGAGTGCGGGCCTGCCTCCGGCACCGGCGCGCCCCCGGCGCTTCCCTGATCCTTGGCGTAGCGGACCCCTAAGGTCCCCTGCCCTGCTGCTGGGGAGGTTTTTCCGCAGTCCGGCGCCCGGCGCCACCCCGCCTCGGAAAAAGCCCATCGGGGGTGGGACGATTCACGTTCCGTTCAACGGGCAGTAATCGGGCAGGCGACGGTCGTTGGTGACGGCCATGGTGGGCGTGTCGACGGGTTCGCGGCCCGGCTGCGCGACGAGCGGAAGGTGTGCAGCCGGATGCGGTCGGTGGCGGGTTGGCGGATCCGGCGCTGCTTCAGCCCGTCGGGGTCGTGGAGTGGCGCCCTCGACCGATCGGCGGTCGGCTGCGAAACTGTGTGCCGGTCAGCGAGTGGGGGGTGTGGATGAGCAACGGCTGGGTGCTGCCCGACGAGGTGCTGCGGGACGCGCCGGCGTACACGCCGCGTCCGGGTGAGCTCGCGGATCTGGAGCTGCTGCTGACCGGTGCGTACGCCCCTCTGACCGGCTTCATGACCCGCGCTGACCTGGTCTCGGTGAGCCGACGCGGCCGGCTGGCCGACGGCGCGCCGTGGCAGGTCGCGGTGACCCTCCAGGTGCCGGCCGCCCTGGCCCAGAGTTTCGATCCGCGCGACCCGGCCCGTCGGGCGCTGGTGCTCACCGACGGGGAGGGCGCCCCGGCGGCTGCCCTGGACGTGGCGGACGTCTGGCCGGTCCGCGAGGGTGTGGCGGGGGTCGGTGGCCAGGTCCGGCGACTGGGCGACGGTGGTCACGGCCCGTTCCAACGGCTGCGCCGCAGCCCGGAGGAGGTCCGGGCGCTGCTGCCCCCGGGCCGGGTGCTCGGCGTCATCGCCGATCGGCCGCTGCATCGTCCGCAGCTCGCCCAGATCGCGCATGCCGCCCGCACGCTGGCCGCGCACCTGCTCGTGATGATCCCGGTCGGCGAGGGTGGCGTCGGCGGGCTCCCGCCGGAGGCGCTGGTACGCGCCGTCTTCGCCGCCCGCGACCGGATGCCGCCCGCCACCCTGGTCGCGGTGCCGTTGTCGCACCGGCAGGAGGAGATCAGCGACGCGCTGCTGCGCGCCCGGGTCTCCGCCTCGTACGGGGTCACCCACCTGCTCTCCACCGGCGAGATGCTCTCCGGCGCCGGGCTGCGGGTGCTGGTGCCGCGCGAGCTGGCGTACGACAACCGGGACGGGCAGTGGCGCTGGCGGGAGGACATCCCACCGCGCAACCGCCGGCTCGCGCTGACGCAGCAGGAGATCGACGACCTGCTCGACCGCGGTTTCCCGTTGCCGGAGTGGCACACCCCGCCGGCCGTGGCGAGGGAGCTGGCCCGGGCCCGGCCGCCGCGCCGGCACCGGGGGCTGGTGGTCTTCATGACCGGCCTCTCCGGTTCCGGCAAGTCGACTATCGCCCGAGGGCTGGCGGACGCGTTGCGCGAGAGCGGCGACCGGACGGTGACCCTGCTCGACGGGGACGTGGTGCGCCGGGAACTCTCCGCCGGGCTGGGCTTCAGCAAGGCCGACCGGGATCTCAACGTCCGACGGATCGGCTGGGTGGCCGCCGAGGTCGCCCGGCACCACGGGGTGGGCATCTGCTGCCCGATCGCCCCGTACGCGGCTGCCCGCGCCACTGCCCGGGAGATGGCCCTGGCCGCCGGTGCGGGTTTCGTGCTGGTGCACGTGGCCACCCCGCTGGAGGTGTGCGAGCGGCGGGACCGTAAGGGCCTGTACGCGCGGGCGCGGGCGGGCCTGCTCACCGGGATGACCGGCATCGACGACCCGTACGAGGAGCCGACCGACGCCGACCTGGTGCTCGACACCACCGACCTGAGCGTCCCGGACGCGGTGCAGGCGGTGCTGCACCACCTGACCGAGACCGGCTGGGTGGAGCTGAAGATCGCCTCCGCCTGAGGCGTCGCCGCACCCCCGTTCCTTCCACCGTTGCCCGCTACGCGCTAGTGTTCATCTTTGTTGGAACACGTTTGACCGCGTGAGAGTACGGGGACCCCCGGGAGGCACGGCAATGCTCGCTCAGCAGCGGCAGGTGGCCATCCTGGAGCGGGTCCGGTCGACCGGCGGCGTCCGGGTGAGCGAGCTGGCCACCGAGTTCGGTGTCTCCGACATGACCATCCGCCGTGACCTCGAGGCGTTGCACGAGCGCGGCCTGCTGGCCAAGGTGCACGGCGGCGCCACCACAGCCGGACCGGGGTCGACCGACGAGCCGGGCTTCCACGCCAAGTCGGTCCGCCAACTGCCGGAGAAGGCCGCCATCGCGGACCGGGCCGCCCAACTCGTCCGACCGGGCGCGGCGGTCGCCCTCTCCGCCGGCACCACCACCGCCGAGCTGGCCCGGAGGTTGGTGGACGTGCCGGGCCTGACCGTGGTGACGAACTCGCTGCCGGTGGCCGAGATCCTGCACGCCGGAGGTCGACCGGACCAGACGGTGGTGCTCACCGGCGGCGTACGCACACCGTCGGACGCGCTGGTCGGTCCACTCGCGGTCGGTGCGGTCCGGTCGCTGCACCTGGATCTGCTCTTCCTGGGCGTGCACGGCATCACCGAGCGGGCCGGCTTCACCACCCCGAACCTCATGGAGGCGGAGACCGACCGGGCGCTCGTGGCCGCGGCGGACCGGTTGGTGGTGCTCGCCGACCACACCAAGTGGGGCACCGTGGGCATCTCCTCGATCGTCGAGCTGGCCGCCGCACACGTACTGGTCAGCGACGACCAGTTGCCTCCGCCCGCTCGACGGGTACTCGGCGAACACGTGGGCGAATTGATCATGGTAAAGGCAACAGGGGCGGGCCGCGCGACGCGCACGCCGACGAGTGAGGGGACGGCGCCGTGAAGCGCACCGCGATCGACCTGGCCGACGGCCGGGAGCTGATCTACTTCGACGAGCGCGACGACGCCGTCCGCGACCAGCCGGACCGCCGCGACCTGCCGCCGCCGCCTCCCGCGTCCCAACTGCGCTACGACCCGCTGACCGACGAGTGGGTGGCGGTCGCCGTGCACCGGCAGACCCGCATCTTCCTCCCGCCGGCGAACGAGTGCCCGCTCGACCCGTCGGTGGGCGACCGGCTGACCGAGATCCCCGCGCCCGACTACGACGTGGTGGTCTTCGAGAACCGGTTCCCGTCGCTGAGCGGCCGGGTGGCCGACGAGCCCGGGGAGATCACCCCGTTCACGTCGGTCCGGCCGGGCCTCGGGCGGTGCGAGGTGGTCTGCTTCACCTCGGACCACAACGCGTCCTTCGCCAGCCTGCCCCCGCGCCGGGTCCGCACCGTGCTGGACGCGCTCGCCGACCGCACCGAGGTGCTCGGTGAACTGCCCGGCGTGGAGCAGGTCTTCTGCTTCGAGAACCGGGGCGTCGAAATCGGCGTCACGCTGCACCACCCGCACGGGCAGATCTACGCGTACCCCTTCGTGACGCCGCGCACCCGCGCGCTGCTGGCCGCGGCCCGCCGGCACGCCGAGCGGACCGGCGGGGGCAACCTGTACGCGGACGTGCTGGCCGCCGAGCGCGCCACCGGCGACCGGGTGGTCACCGAGAACGAACACTGGACGGCGTTCGTCCCGGCGGCGGCCCGTTGGCCGTTCGAGGTGCACGTCGCGCCGCGCCGGGTGGTGCCGGACATCCCGGCGCTCAGCGACAGCGAGCGGGACGCCTTCGGGCCGCTCTACCTGGATCTGCTGCGCCGCTTCGACGGCCTGTTCGACATGCCGATGCCGTACATCTCGGCCTGGCACCAGGCGCCGGTGCGCATCGACCGGGAGTTCGGCCACCTGCACCTTCAGCTGTTCAGCATCCGGCGCGCCAAGGACAAGCTGAAGTATCTGGCGGGCTCCGAGTCCGGGATGGGTGTCTTCATCAACGACATTTCCCCGGAGCGCGCCGCCGAGTTGCTGCGCGCCGCCTGAGCCGCGCTGCTTTCCCGCCCTGCGGTGAGCGCTGCGAAACCCCGCGCTGAGCGCTGCGAAACAGGGCGCGGGGGGCCCGGGACAGGGCCCCCCGCAGGGAAGGGACGGCTGGCTGTGCACGGCACAGCCGGGAAGGCTGGCTGATCGGCGCACGGGTGCCGCGGGTCGACCGAGGTCAACCTTCCTGGACGCGACTGGCATCTCGTCCATCCTGGTCAACGAGGCGCGCCGACGGCGGTGACGACAACCGGCGCGTCAGCCCCGGACACGCCGAAGCCCGCCGGCTGAGACGCCGGCGGGCTCCGATGATGCGGTACGCCTGGATCAGGCGGCGATCTTGCGGGCGAGGTTCTCGTCGAGCGCGTTCATGAACTCGTCGGTGGTCAGCCACGGGGCGTCCCGCGAGATGAGCAGCGAGAGGTCCTTGGTCATCTGGCCGCCTTCGACGGTGTCGACGATGACCTGCTCCAGGGTGTTGGCGAACTCGGTGACCGCCGGCGTGCCGTCCAGCTTGCCCCGGTGGGCCAGGCCCCGGGTCCAGGCGTAGATGGACGCGATCGGGTTGGTCGACGTCTTCTCACCCTTCTGGTACTGCCGGTAGTGCCGGGTGACAGTGCCGTGGGCGGCCTCGGCCTCGACGGTACGACCGTCCGGGGAGAGCAGGACGGAGGTCATCAGACCCAGCGAGCCGAAGCCCTGCGCGACGGTGTCGGACTGCACGTCACCGTCGTAGTTCTTGCAGGCCCAGACGTAGCCGCCCTCCCACTTGAGCGCGGCGGCGACCATGTCGTCGATCAGCCGGTGCTCGTAGGTGATGCCGGCGGCGTCGAACTCGGCCTTGAACTCGGCCTCGAACACCTCGGCGAAGAGGTCCTTGAACCGACCGTCGTACGCCTTGAGGATGGTGTTCTTGGTCGACAGGTAGACCGGGTAGTTGCGGTCCAGCCCGTACCGGAACGACGCCCGGGCGAAGTCCCGGATCGACTCGTCGTAGTTGTACATGCCCATGGCGATGCCGCCGCCGGGGAAGTTGGCGACCTCCATCTCCATTGGCGCGCCACCGTCGGCGGGGGTGTAGGTGATGGTCACCGTGCCCGGGCCGGGGACGACGAAGTCGGTGGCCTTGTACTGGTCACCGTGGGCGTGCCGGCCGATGATGATCGGCTTGGTCCAGCCGGGGACCAGCCGCGGCACGTTGGACATGATGATCGGCTCACGGAAGACGACGCCGCCGAGGATGTTGCGGATGGTGCCGTTGGGCGACCGCCACATCTTCTTCAGGCCGAACTCCTCGACCCGGGCCTCGTCCGGGGTGATGGTCGCGCACTTGACGCCGACGCCGTGCTCCTTGATGGCGTTGGCGGCGTCGATCGTGACCTGGTCGTCGGTCTCGTCGCGGTGCTGGATCGACAGGTCGTAGTAGTGCAGGTCGACGTCGAGGTAGGGCAGGATCAGCTGCTCCCGGATCTGCTTCCAGATGATCCGGGTCATCTCGTCGCCGTCGAGTTCAACGACCGGGTTGTTTACCTTGATCTTCGCCATCGACCGGCGCTCCTCTCGGGGGACACGTGCTCAAGCAGTACGAGCGTACTGCAATTGGGCCGGCAGCCCCCAGCCGGCCTCGACCGACCGGTGGAAACCGGGCTGCGCGGAACAGGAATGCCCTGGAATCATCGCCCGATGCCACTGAACCGCATCCTTGGGTCTATCACGGTCACCGCACTCACCGACGGTGAGGGTGCCTTCTTCCAGCCCCGTGCGGAGGCGTTCCCGCAGGCCACGGCGGCGCACTGGGCGGAGGCCGACCGGCTCGACCCGGGCTCGGTGACCGCCGACGCGCAGTGGTGGCTGCCGTTCCGCAGCTTCGCGATCCGCTCCGGCGACGGGCCGGTCACCCTGGTCGACGCCGGGATCGGGCCGGTGGACGCGCCGGCCGCGAGCTGGACACCCGTGCCCGGCCGGATGCCCGCCGAGCTGGACGCGGCGGGCATCGACCCGGCCGACGTCGACACGGTCGTGCTGACCCATCTGCACAGCGACCACATCGGCTGGGCCGTCACCGGCACGCCGGGTCGGCCGTACTTCCCGAACGCCAGCTATCTGGTGCAACGCGCCGAGCTGGACGCGGCGGAGACGATCAACCCCGGGCTGCCGGCCGGCCTGATCGCACCCCTGCGCGCCGCCGGCCAGCTCCGGGTGGTCGACGGTGAGACCACTCTCACCCCGGCGGTACGCCTGCTGCCCACCCCCGGCCACACCCCGGGCCACCAGTCGGTGCTCCTGACCTCGGCCGACGAACGGATGCTGGTCACCGGCGACATGCTGGTGCACGCCGTGCAACTCGTCGACCCCGACCTGGCGTACGCCTACGAGGTGGACCCGGACCTGGCCCGCACCTCCCGGCGGGCCGCGCTCCGCGCCCACTCCCCCACCGTCCTGGCCACCCCCCACCTGGCCACCCCCTTCACCCAGTTCCCCGCCCCCAACCCACCCCACCGCACCCCCCGAGTTGGTTGATCATGAGGTTGACGGGGTTTTCGATCTCCATCACTGCCGCCAACCTCATGATCAACCGCAGATAGGGGGGTGGGACGGGGAAGGGCCCGCCGGTTGCCGGCGGGCCCTTCGGGTCGTTCTGGTTCGGGGAACTACATGCTGGAGATGTCACCCTGCTTGGCGCGGACGGCTTCGGCCGCCTCCAGGAGGCTGGCGCGCTCGTCGGCGTCCAGGTCGGTCTCGACGACCCGCTTGACGCCCTCGGCGCCGATCTCGGCCTCGACACCCAGGTAGACACCGGAGATGCCGTACTCGCCGTCGACCCAGGCGCAGACCGGCATGACCTCGCCCGAGTCCTCCGCGACGGCCTTCGCCATCCGGGCCGCGGCGGCGGACGGAGCGTAGTACGCCGAACCGGTCTTGAGCAGCGCGACCACCTCGGCGCCACCGTTGCGGGTCTTGACGACCAGCTCCTCGATCTGCTCGGCCGGCATCGCGTCACGCAACGGCTTGCCGTTGACGGTGCTCTTCGAGGGCACCGGGACCATGGTGTCGCCGTGCGAGCCCAGGGTCAGCGTGCGTACCGACGCCACCGGCACGTTCAGCGCCTCGGCGACGAAGTTGCTGAACCGGGCGGTGTCGAGCATGCCGGCCTGACCGAGCACCCGGTTCTTCGGGAACTGGGTGGCGAGCTGCGCCAGCGCGGTCATCTCGTCCAGCGGGTTGGAGACCACGATGACGACGGCGTTCGGGGCGTACTTGGCGACGTTCTCGGCGACCTGCCGAACGATCTTGGCGTTGGTCTCCAGCAGGTCCATCCGGCTCATGCCGGGCTTGCGCGGCAGACCGGCGGTGATCACGACGACGTCGGAGCCCTCGATCTGCTCGTAGCCCTCACCGTTGGGGCCGGTGGTGACACCGACCACCTTGGTCTCGAAGCCCTCGATGGCCCGGGACTGGTTGAGGTCGAGCGCGAGGCCCGCGGGCTTGCCCTCCACGATGTCGGTGATCACTACGGTGTCGAAGACGTCGTACTCGGCCAGGCGCTGTGCGGTGGTGGAGCCGTAGAAGCCAGCCCCGACGACAGTGACCTTCTTACCCATGGTCGTCCCACTCCCTGATACCAGTCGGTTTTCCGGACCGTATCAGTCATCCTGGCACCGATCAGGCCAGGGGCGGCGGCCATCGCCGGGATGGGGCGAACGTCACCGCCGTCCTGGTTCGGCGCCACCGGCGCGCGGGGTCAGCCGCGCTCGGCGCGCTCGACGACGTTGGTGAGCAGCATGGCCCGGGTCATCGGCCCCACACCGCCGGGCATGGGGACCAGGGCACCGGCCGTCTCGGCCACCTCCGGGTCGACGTCGCCGGTGTAGCGGCCCTTGCCGTCCGCGCCGATCACCCGCGTGATGCCGACGTCCACCACGACCGCACCGGGGTTGATCATGTCGGCGGTGAGCAGGCCCGGTACGCCGGCCGCGACGATGACGATGTCGGCGGCCCGGGTGTGCGAGGCGAGGTCGAGGGTGCCGGTGTGGCACAGGGTGACGGTGGCGTTCTCGGAGCGGCGGGTGAGCAGCAGGCCGAGCGGTCGGCCGACGGTGTTGCCCCGACCGACCACCGCGACGGTCGCGCCGCGCAGCGCCACGTCGTGCCGGCGGAGCAGCTCCACGATGCCGCGCGGGGTGCAGGGCAGCGGGCCGTCGTAGCCGAGGACGAGCCGGCCCAGGTTGACCGGGTGCAGGCCGTCGGCGTCCTTGTCCGGGTCGATCAGCTCCAGCACCCGCTGGGTGTCGAGATGGGCCGGCAAGGGCAGCTGGACGATGTAGCCGTGGCACGCCGGGTCGGCGTTCAGCTCGGCCACCACGTCGTCGACCTGCTGCTGGGTGGCGTCGGCCGGCAGCTCCCGGCGGATCGAGGCGATGCCCACCTCGGCGCAGTCGCGGTGCTTTCCGTTGACGTACGCCTGGCTGCCCGGGTCCGCCCCGACCAGCACCGTGCCCAGCCCGGGGGTGATGCCGCGTTCCGCGAGTGCCTTCACCCGAATCCGCAGCTCGTCCTTGATCTCCGCCGCGGTTGCCTTGCCGTCCAGAAGCGTCGCCGTCACGTCCAGATCGTCTCACGGCCACCGACCGCAGTTCAGACGGACCTCACCCGCGCGGCTCGTCGCCACCTCGGTCGCCACCGTCGAACATGACCGTAAGTAACGTGTTGCTCGTCACTCTCAGTCACCACTTGTTCATTCGGTCACCGTCGAATCAGACAGGCGGGTCGGGCACGACGGAGAGCGGATGCCGCCACCCGCAGAGTCCATCTTGCCTCAGACGGGCAGAGTCACCCCAACAAACGACAGGATTTTCGCAGGCTGATGAGGTTTACGGCGGTTTTCGCTAGCAGGTGGATCCGCCTCCGACAAGGGGACCACCCCCGGACCGTTACCCACCCGCAACCGGGTCGTTGTCGAAGGCCCGTCGCCGACCTACCGTTGCCGCTTGTTGCGCAGCGTAACCCAGCGTCGGGCCTGACTGCGCAGCGTGAGGAGATGAGGAGGCTCAATGCGAGTTCGTAGACTCGCCGCCTGGACCGCCCTCCCGCTCGCGGTGACGCTGGGCCTCGCGGCCTGCGGCAGCGGCGGAGACGGTGGATCCGGCGGCAACGGCAATTCGGCGGTCAGCATCCAGATCGGCGAGCCGAAGCACCTGGTTCCCACCAACACCACCGAGACGTCCGGCTCGCAGGTGATCGCCGGCCTGTTCAGCCCGCTCGTCGACTACGACGCCCAGAACAAGCCGTACGAGGTCGCAGCCCAGTCGGTGACCTCCTCGGACAACAAGGTCTGGACGATCAAGCTCAAGGACGGCTTCACCTTCCACAACGGTGAGAAGGTCACGTCCGAGGACTACATCAACGCCTGGAACTACGGCGCGTACGCCCCCAACGGTCAGGACAGCAACTACTTCTTCGAGAAGATCGCTGGTTACGACGACCTCCAGGGCAAGGCGCCGAAGGCCAAGGAGATGTCCGGCCTGAAGAAGGTCGACGACCTCACCTTCACCGTGACGCTCTCCGAGCCGTACATCGACTTCAAGACGGTGCTCGGCTACAACGCGTTCTACCCGATGCCGGACGCCGCGTTCTCGGCCCCGGGCGTGCTCAAGGACTCCTACGAGCAGGCGCCGATCGGGCAGGGCCCCTTCAAGATGAAGGGCACCTGGCAGCACGACAGCAAGATCGAGGTCGAGCGCTACGACGCGTACCCGGGTGAGAAGCCCAAGGTCAAGAACGTTGAGTTCCGGATCTACCAGCAGCTGACCGCGGCCTACGCGGACGTCCTGGCGGACAACCTGGACGTGCTGCCGACGATCCCGACCGAGAGCCTGAGCACCGCGCCGAGCGACCTGGGCGACCGGTACCAGACCAGCCCGATGTCGTCGTTCCAGTTCCTCGCGTTCCCGACGTTCGACAAGGACTACAGCAACCCGGACGTGCGTAAGGCCATCTCGATGGCGATCGACCGTGACGAGATCACCAAGTCGGTCTTCAAGGGCTCGCAGCAGTCGGCGCGCTCCTTCGTCTCGCCGGTCCTGCCGGGCTACCGGGAGAACACCGCGGGCAAGGCCGGCGAGTTCAACCCGACCGAGGCCAAGAAGCTCTACCAGGCCGCGGGTGGTCCGTCGAAGATCGTCATCTCGTACAACGGCGACGGCGGCCACAAGGACTGGGTTGACGCCACTGTCAACCAGCTCAAGGCCAACCTGGGCGTTGACGCCGTCGGCTCGGCCGAGCCGAAGTTCGCCGACCTGCTGACCAAGGTCGAGAAGAAGACGCCGGTGGGTGCGTTCCGGATGGGTTGGGTCATGGACTACCCGACCATGGAGGACTACCTCGGCCCGCTGTACAGCACGAACGGCTCGTCGAACTACTACGGGTACAGCAACCCGGAGTTCGACAAGCTGGTCAAGGAGGGTTCCGCCGCCAAGACGCAGGACGAGGCGATCGCCAAGTACCAGCAGGCGGAGGACATCCTGGCCAAGGACATGCCGGTGATCCCGCTCCGCTTCGGCGAGAACGTGTTCGGCCACTCGTCCAAGGTCAAGAACGTGCAGATGGACCTGTTCCAGCGGGTCAACCTCGTCAAGATCGAAGCGGCCAGCTGAGCTGACCACGGTGCGGGCCACCCGGGCGACGACGCCCGGGTGGCCCAAATCGCGCCACCGGAGCCGGGCCGCAGCAGCGGACCCGGCGTCGGTGGTGCCGGCTCCCCCGGGCCGGACGGCACGTCTCGGATATTTCGGGTACGACCAGAGATGCCGTCCTGCGACCCTTTCGCACATTTCCGGAGAGACTGCTAAGCATGTTCCGCTACATCTTGCGGCGCCTACTGCAGATGGTCCTGGCGTTCTTCGGGACCACCCTGATCGTCTACGCGCTGACATTCGCCGGACAGGGCGACCCGATCCAGGCGCTCGCCGGTGAGCGGCCGGTGACGCCAGCCCAACGGGCCTACCTGACCGAGAAGTACAACCTCGATCAGACGGGCGTCGGCGGCTTCTTCTACCGCTACTTCGACTACGTGAAGGACCTGCTCCAGGGCAACCTGGGCGAGTCGCTCACCGGTCGGAGCATCGGTGACATCCTCCAGCAGGCCTGGCCGGTCACCGTGCGGCTCGCGCTCATCGCGCTCGCCGTGGCGATCATCTTCGGAGTCAGCGCGGGCGTGATCGCCGGTATCCGCCGAGCCAGCATCTTCGACAACTCGACCCTGGTGCTGACCCTGCTGGTGCTGGGCATCCCGACGATCGTGCTGGCGCCGCTGGCGCAGTACTTCCTGGGCGTCAAGTGGCAGCTGTTCCCACCCACCGCCGGCTCGGACCCGACGTTCTACGCGCTCCTGCTGCCAGGCATCGTGCTCGGCTCGCTGTCGCTGGCCACCGCGCTGCGGCTCACCCGGGCCTCGGTGGCGGAGAACCTGCGCGCGGACTACGTCCGGACCGCCCGGTCCAAGGGCCTGGTCAAGCGCCGCATCGTCATCGTCCACGTGCTGCGCAACTCACTGATCCCGGTGGTCACCTTCCTCGGTGTGGAGCTGGGCAACCTGATGAGCGGCGCGATCATCACCGAGGGCGTCTTCAACATCCCCGGCGTCGGCTTCAACCTCTTCCGCGGCATCCGCACCGAGGACGGCCCCCTGGTGGTGGGCATCGTCAGCGTGCTCGTCGTGGTCTACCTGGTCTCGAACCTGGTGGTGGACGTCCTGTACGCCGTACTCGACCCGAGGATCCGCTATGAGTGAGCGCAGCGAACGAATGATCAACGCAGCGTGCTTGGGCTCTCATGCCGGGGCCGAGCGCAGCGAGGTGCAGGCATGAGTGATTTTGAGACTGTGGCGGCGACCGAGAACCAGGCCGCGCGGCGTGGCCCCTCGGGCGAGCCGGGCACACCCAATCAGATCGGGGCCGCGAACAAGCCCCGCAGCCTGGCCGGGGACGCCTGGCGGGACCTGCGCCGCAACCCGATCTTCTGGATCTCGCTGACGCTGGTCGTCATCTTCACCCTGATGGCGCTGCTCCCCGGGGTGTTCACCGCCAACAACCCGAACGACTGCCTGCTCTCCCGGCAGCACGCCGGGCCGTCCGGCGGGGCCATCTTCGGGTACGACTTCCAGGGCTGCGACACGTACTCCCGTGCGGTCTACGGCACCCGCGCCTCGCTGCTGGTCGGCGCGCTCGCCGCTCTCGGCACCGGGATCATCGCGCTGGTGATCGGCATGCTGGCCGGTTACTTCGGCCGGTGGGTCGACGCGGTGCTCTCCCGGGTGATCGACGTGGTGCTCGGCATCCCGCTGCTGCTGGCCGCGATCGTGCTGCTCAAGCGGGTCTCCAGTGACAGCCAGTGGGCACGGATCGGCGCTGTCGTCTTCGTGCTCGCCCTGCTCGGCTGGACCACCGCCGCCCGCGTGGTTCGCTCCTCGGTGATCACCGCAAAGGAGCAGGACTACGTCGCGGCGGCCCGGATGCTCGGCGCCGGCAACAGCCGGATCATGTGGCGGCACATCCTGCCGAACTCGCTGGCCCCGGTCATCGTCGTGCTGACCATCGCGCTCGGCTCGTTCATCGCGGCCGAGGCGACGCTCTCCTTCCTGGGCATCGGCCTGAAGGCGCCGACCATCTCGTGGGGCCAGGACATCGACACCGGCCGCATCCACATGCGGGAGGCAGCCACGCCGCTGATCGTCCCGTCGGCATTCCTCGCGCTGACCGTGCTGGCGTTCATCATGCTCGGCGACGCGATCCGTGACGCCTTCGACCCGAAGCTGCGGTGACTCTCTGATGACCCACTCCACCGTCGAACCCACACCCGCCTCCGCCACGCCCGAGGGCGGTCACCTGCTGGAGTTGCGGGACCTGCACGTCGAGTTCCGCACCAACGAGGGCGTGGCCCGGGTGATCAACGGCGTGTCGTACCACCTGGACGCCGGCGAGACACTGGCCGTGCTCGGCGAATCCGGCTCGGGCAAGTCGGTCACCGCCCAGGCGATCATGGGCATCCTGGACACCCCGCCCGCGTTCGTCCGCTCCGGCCAGATCCTCTACCAGGGTCAGGACCTGCTCACCCGTTCCGAGGAACAGCGCCGGCAGGTACGCGGCAAGGAGATCGCGATGATCTTCCAGGACGCGCTCTCCGCCCTGAACCCGGTGTTTCCGGTCGGCTGGCAGATCGGTGAGACGCTGCGTCAGCGCTCCGGCCTGTCCCGGTCCGACGCCCGACGCCGTGCCATCGAGCTGATGGATCTGGTCAAGATCCCCGGTGCCGCCAAGCGCATCGGCGACTACCCGCACCAATTCTCCGGCGGCATGCGGCAGCGCGTCATGATCGCCATGGCGCTGGCGCTGGACCCGAAGGTGCTGATCGCCGACGAGCCCACCACGGCGCTCGACGTGACCGTCCAGGCCCAGATCATGGACCTGCTGGCCGACCTGCGCCAGGAACGCAACATGGCGATGATCCTGATCACCCACGACCTGGGCGTGGTCGCGGGTGTCGCCGACCGGATCGCGGTCATGTACGCCGGCCGGATCGTCGAGCACGCCGACGTCCGCTCGCTCTACAAGGCGCCCGCCCACCCGTACACCAAGGGTTTGTTGGAGTCGATCCCGCGCCTGGATGTCCGCGGCGAGGAACTGTCGACGATCAAGGGGTTGCCGCCGAACCTGATGCGCATCCCGTCCGGCTGCCCGTTCCACCCCCGGTGCCCGTACGTCCAGCAGGTCTGCGTGGACGTCGTGCCGCACGACCTGGTCCTCGGCGACGGCCGGACCAGCGCTTGCCACTTCGCGCAGGAGGTCCGTGATGACAGCGCCGCCCGCTAGCCCCAGCAAGGTCCGCGGCGAGACGATCCTCTCCGTCGACAACCTGGTGAAGCACTTCCCGATCACGCAGGGGGTGCTGTTCCAGCGGCAGGTCGGCGCGGTGAAGGCCGTCGACGGGGTGAGTTTCGAGCTGCGTCGGGGCGAGACGCTGGGTGTGGTCGGCGAGTCCGGCTGCGGCAAGTCCACCCTCGCCCGGCTGCTGATGCGCCTGGAGACGCCCACCTCCGGAGGGGCGACCCTGGAGGGCAAGGATCTGTTCAAGGCCTCCGGCGGTGAACTGCGCCGGGTGCGGCGCAACATGCAGATGGTGATGCAGGATCCGTACACCTCGCTGAACCCGCGGATGACCGTGGGCGACATCATCGGCGAACCGTTCGAGATCCACCCGGATGCCGCGCCCAAGGGCAGCAAGCAGAAGCGGGTCCAGGAACTGCTGGACGTGGTCGGGCTCAACCCGGAGCACATCAACCGGTACCCGCACCAGTTCTCCGGCGGTCAGCGACAGCGCATCGGCATCGCCCGGGCACTCGCACTGCGACCCGAGGTGATCGTCTGCGACGAGCCGGTGTCGGCGCTGGACGTCTCCATCCAGGCCCAGGTGATCAACCTGCTGAAGCAGTTGCAGAACGAGCTGGGGCTGTCGTACATCTTCATCGCCCACGACCTGTCCGTGGTGCGGCACATCGCCGACCGGGTGGCGGTGATGTACCTCGGCCGCATCGTCGAGATCGGCACCGAGGACGAGATCTACGAGCGGGCCACCCACCCGTACACCCAGGCTCTGCTCTCCGCGGTGCCGGTGCCCGACCCGGAGGCCCGCGACCAGCGCAACATGATCCGGCTGGTCGGCGACGTGCCCAGCCCGGCCGACCCGCCGAGCGGCTGCCACTTCCGCACCCGTTGCTGGAAGGCCCAGGAGATCTGCGCCGTAGAGGACCCGGCAACGGTCCCGAGAGCGGCGGACCCCCACCCGTCGGCCTGCCACTTCGCCGAACTCCGCCCCACAACCCCACCGGCCTGACCCCAAGCCCCGTTGATCATGAAGTTGTTGTCCCGACACGCCGACCGGCCGGGCAACAACTTCATGATCAACGGGGTCTCGCGGGGTTTGGCGGCCTAGTGGAAGAAGTGGCGGGTCTTCGTCAGGTACATCGTTATGTTGGCCTTCTTCGCCGCGGCGATGACTTCCTCGTCGCGGATCGAGCCTCCGGGCTGCACGATGGCGCGGACGCCGGCGTCGATGAGGATCTGCGGGCCATCGGCGAACGGGAAGAACGCGTCCGAGGCGGCGACCGAACCCCGAGCCCGGTCTGCGCCGGCGCGGTTGACCGCGAGCTGCGCCGAGTCGACCCGGTTGACCTGACCCATGCCGACCCCGACGGTGGCACCGTCCTTGGCGAGCAGGATCGCGTTGCTCTTCACGGCACGGACCGCCCGCCACGCGAACGCCAGGTCCCGCAGCAGCTCCTCGTCGGCGGCCTCGCCGGTCGCCAACTGCCAGGTCGCCGGGTCGTCTCCGGGGGCGTCCACCCGGTCGGCGACCTGGGCCAGCACGCCACCGGTCACCTGCCGCAACTCCACCAGCGCCGGCGTCCAGGCCGGCGCCCGCAGCAGCCGGATGTTCTTCTTGGCCTGCAACACCTCGACCGCGCCCTCGTCGAAGCCGGGCGCGACCACCACCTCGGTGAAGATCTCGGCCACCTGCCGCGCCAGCTCGACCGAGACCGGCCGGTTGACCGCGATGACGCCGCCGAACGCCGACACCGGGTCGCAGGCGTGCGCCCTGCGGTGTGCCTCGGCCACGTCCACGCCCACCGCGATGCCGCACGGGTTGGCGTGCTTGATGATCGCGACGGCCGGCTGGTCGGCGAAGTCGTTCGCCGCCCGCCAGGCGGCGTCCGCGTCGACGTAGTTGTTGTAGGACATCTCCTTGCCGTGCAGCTGCTCGGCCTGGGCCAGCCCCGCCGGGGCGTCCGGGTCGGTGTAGAGCGCAGCCGGCTGGTGCGGGTTCTCGCCGTAGCGCAGCCCTGTCGACTTGCGCAGCGCCAGCCCCGCGAACTGCGGCCACCAGTCGTCGGCGGGCGCCAGCTCCTGCGCGCACCACCGGGCCACGGCCACGTCGTACTCGGCGATGTCGGCGAACGCCCGAGCGGCCAGCGCGCGGCGCTGGGCCAGGGTGAAGCCCCCTTCGCCGAGCGCGCCGATCAGTGCCGGGTAACCGGCCGGGTCGGTGAGCACGGCGACCGAGGCGTGGTTCTTGGCGGCGGCCCGCACCATGGCCGGGCCACCGATGTCGATCTGCTCCACGCACTCCTCGACGTCGGCGCCGGAGGCGACGGTCGCCTGGAAGGGGTAGAGGTTGGAGACCAGCAGGTCGAACGCCGCCACCCCCAGCTCGTCGAGCTGCGCGACATGCGTGTCCTTGCGCAGGTCCGCGAGGAGACCCGCGTGCACCTTCGGGTGCAGGGTCTTCACCCGCCCGTCGAGCACCTCGGGGAACCCGGTCACCGTCTCCACCGGCGTCACCGGCACACCGGCGGCGGCGATGGTGCCCGCCGTGCTTCCGGTGGACACGATCTCCACACCGGCGGCGTGCAGGGCCTGGGCCAGCTCGACCAGCCCGGTCTTGTCGTAGACGCTGACCAGCGCCCGCCTGATCGGGCGGCGCCCGTCCTGAGTGGGACTCACGGAACCGTGACCTTCCTTCCGGTGATGGTCCAGCCTTCGCGGACCAGGCGACCGACCTGCTCGACGAGCTGGCGCCGCTCGGCTTCCTTGATGCGCTCGGTGAGCGTGTCCACGTCGTCGTCGTCGAGCACCGGCACCGCGACCTGCGCGACGATCGGCCCGGTGTCCATGCCGGCGTCGACGAAGAAGAGGGTGGCCCCGGTGAGCTTCACGCCGTAGGCGAGGGCGTCACGCGGGCCGTGGATGCCGGGAAACGCCGGCAGCAGGGTGTTGTGGGTGTTCAAATAGCGGTCGCCGAAGGCGGCGAGAAAGTGCGGGCCGACCAGCTTGAGGAAACCGGCGGAGATGACCAGGTCGGGTTGGTGCTTCGCGACGTGCGCGGTGAGCGCCCGGTCCCAGTCCTCCCGGGTGGCGTGATCACGGACCCGCTCGACGAAGGTCGGCACCCCCGCGGCCTCGGCCCGGTCCAGGCCCGCGATGCCGTCACGGTCCGCGCCGACCGCGACGACCTGCGCACCGTACGCGGGGTCGACGGCGGCATCCAGCAGCGACTGGAGGTTGCTACCGGAGCCGGAGATGAGGACGACGATGCGGGCGACAGGCGCGGGCTCGGTCACCGGGCCACCCTATCGGGCAGGTCAGGAAGCCCTTCGGCTGGGCGGCGCGCCGATCTTTGACAGTGCCGACGTGCATCGACCCGGTACGCTGCCGCTCGCTCGGACCTGACACCTCGTCGGTCCGCGCCCCCGCACCGATCGGCACACCAGCGGTGTCGCTGCACTGAGGAGCACCGCGTGTCGCCCGGTCACCACCCCAACGGCAACCGTCGATCGGCAGCACCGTGACGATGTCGTGGTCCTGCCGCGCTGTGCAATCCGAGGACTGACAGCGATCATGGGTGGCAACAACAGCAGTAACTGACGGAACCAGTTCAAGGAGCTCTCGAATGCAACCCGGTAACCCCGGCCAGGACCCGTACGGCCAGCAGCCCAACCAGGACCCGAACGCACCCCAGCCGCCGCAGTACGGCCAGCCGCCGGCGGCCCCGTACGGCCAGCAGCCGACCTCGGGTCAGCCGTACGGCCAGCAGCCGACCTCGGGACAGCCGTACGGCCAGGACCCGTACGGCCAGCAGCAGCCCCAGTACGGCGGCGGTCCGACGTACCCGAACGCCGGCTACCCGCAGGGGGCTCAGGGGCAGAACAACACCCTCGGCCTGGTGTCGATGATCCTCGGTATCGCGTCGATCCCGCTGATCTGCTGCTTCTACCTGGGCATCCCGGTCGGCATCGCGGCCGTGGTGACCGGTTACCTCGCCCGGCAGAAGGTCGCCCAGGGCCAGGCGAACAACGCCGGGCAGGCCAAGGCCGGCCTGATCTGCGGCGCGGTCGCTGTCGGGTTGGGCATCATCCTGATCATCCTCAGCATCGTGGCGAACGTGGCCCTGCCCACCCAGCCCTGACAAGCTCGGATTCGACGGGGCGCTCCGGATTCGTCCGGGGCGCCCCGCGCGCGTCTACTGCGCGGGGGTGCGGGTGAGGGCCCGGGTGGCGGCGGCGCCGAGCAGCGCGCCGACCGCGATGACGACAGCGGCCACCGCACCGACCTGCCAGCCCACCGGCCCGACCTGTGCCAGCCGACCGGCACCCAGTGGCCCGCCGGAGACCGCGGCGGCCACACCGAGCAGCACGCCGGCCACCGGCCCGGCCAGCGCCGCCGGGGCCAGCACCTCGGCCCAGCGCTGCGGGGCCCGCTCCGGCCCGGCGAGTCGGGCCACCCGGCGGGCGAGCAGGCAGCCGGCCACCATCCCGGCCAGCACCGGCACCGCGAGCAGCAGGGCGCCCAAGCCATCCACCGGGCCTCGTGGCAGACCGGCGAGCAGTGGCACGGCTGGCAGTGCGCCGACCGACACCTCGCTGGTGCGAACCGCGGTGTCGGTGCCGACCGCGAAGCCCGGCCCGAGCAGATAGCTGGCCGACCAGATCGCCGCGTTCGGCGCGTACGCGCCGCTGACCACTGTGATCCCGGCCTGCCCGGCGACCCCCGTCCGGTACGCCCCGATCATGTCGGCCGCGTCGCCGCCGCCGGTGGCCACCGCCAGACCGGCCGCACCGGCACCCGCGCCGAGCAGCAGCAGCCCTGCCACCAGGCCGGTGCGAACGCCGTCCCGCACCGGGTCTGGCAGCCGGGTGACGAGGAGCCGGGTCACGGCGGTGATGCGGGTGGCACCGATCAGTGCAGCGAGTGTGCCGACAACCGCGAACGTGGCGCCCGCCCGGATCGGGGACACCGTCGGCCCACCGGCCCCGACCAGCACTGCCGCGAGTGCGCCCAGCAGCGCGTACGCGATGCCGACCGCGCCCGCGGCGAGCAGCGCGCGGCGCGGTGAGCGGGTGTCCCGGGCGCCGATCGCGCGGCTGACGTGCACACCGGCCCGGCTGAGCCGCCAGAGCGCGAGCACGGTCAGCGCCAGCGGGGCGAGCCCGAGCGGGCCGGAGTCGGTGTGCAGCGGCACGCCGTGGCCGAGCAGCCAACCGGCCAGCGCCGTGCGCAGGGTGCTGACCAGTGTCGTCGAATCCGTGCCGAGCTGGACGAGGCCGAGCACGATGGCGACCGGGAGGTAGGAGGTGAGGGCGGCCCAGCCGGCCGCCACCCCGGCGGCGACGGGCAACGGCGCGCGCCCACGTGGCGCCCCGCCCGTGCGGGGCGCGGGCACCCGTCGGGCCCGGGCGGCACGATCGACCGGCCGGTCGTCGGCGCTCACACCGCCGGGACGGCTGGGACGGTCAGGGGTGACGGGGGACATCCGCTCTACTCTGGCACGTCGCGCGGGCGGTGGCAGTCCGTTAAGCCGCCCGAAGGGCGGCGAGTTGACCGAACCGGGGCCCAGCCCACCCGGCCCGGTCTAGCCTCAGCCAGAGGGGGCGCGAGTCGCCGCCACCCGGGTCGGGTCCGCCGGTCGCGGTCCGGCCGGCTCGCCGCCCACGACCGCCCGGAGGACGCTGTGACGACGCCATACCCGCCACCCCCGCCCCCACCGGCCCGGGGACGGGACCGGACCACGCTCTGGGGCGTGCTGGGCATCGTGCTCGGGCTGATCTGCTGCGGCATCCTGGGCATCATCTTCGGCTACCTGTCCATCCGCGACGCCCGTCGGTACGGGCAGTCACCGCTACTGGGCTACCTCGCCATCGTGTTCGGCGTGATCAACATCATCGGCGGCGCGATCCTGCGCGCCACCGGCAACTACCCGTTCTGGAACAACGACTGATCCAGCGACGAGCGCGTACGCCGAAGGGGGCCGACCGGCTGCGGTCGACCCCCTTCGGTGTTGCCTGACCGGCTCAGTTGCCGGACATGATCTCCCGCATCAGCTTCGCGGTCTCGGTCGGCGTCTTGCCGACCTTGACGCCGACAGCCTCCAGTGCCGCCTGCTTCGCCTCGGCGGTGCCGGCCGAGCCGGAGATGATCGCCCCGGCGTGACCCATGGTCTTGCCGGGAGGAGCGGTGAAGCCGGCGATGTAGCCGACCACCGGCTTGGTGACGTTGGCCTTGATGAACTCGGCGGCCCGCTCCTCGGCGTCGCCACCGATCTCACCGATCATGACGATGGCGTCGGTCTCCGGGTCGGCCTCGAACGCCGCCAGGGCGTCGATGTGGGTGGTCCCGATGATCGGGTCACCGCCGATGCCAACGCAGGTGGAGAAGCCGATGTCGCGCAGCTCGTACATCATCTGGTAGGTCAGCGTGCCGCTCTTGCTGACCAGGCCGATCCGGCCGGAGCCGGTGATGTCGGCCGGGATGATGCCGGCGTTGGACGCGCCGGGCGAGGCGATGCCGGGGCAGTTCGGCCCGATGATCCGGGTCTGCTCGCCCTTCGCCACGTTGTACGCCCAGAACGATGCGGTGTCGTGCACCGGCACGCCCTCGGTGATCACCACAGCCAGGCCGATCGCGGCGTCGATCGCCTCGACCACGGCGGCCTTGGTGAACTGCGGCGGCACGAAGATGACCGTGACGTCGGCTCCGGTCTCGGCCATCGCGTCCGCGACGGACGCGAAGACCGGCAGCTCGGTGCCGTCGAAGTCGACCTTCTGGCCCGCCTTGCGCGGGTTGACGCCGCCCACCACGTTCGTGCCGGCGGCCAGCATCCGCCGGGTGTGCTTGGAACCCTCGGAACCGGTCATCCCCTGGACGATGACCTTCGAGTCCTTGGTCAGCCAGATAGCCATGATCAGACCCCCGCAGCTGCCAGCTCGGCGGCCCGCTCGGCCGCACCGTCCATGGTGTCCACCCGCTGCACGAGCGGGTTGTTCGCGCTGTCCAGGATCGCCCGGCCAGCCTCGGCGTTGTTGCCGTCGAGACGGACGACGAGCGGCTTGCTGACCTGCTCGCCGCGCTGCTCCAGCAGCGCCAACGCCTGGATGATGCCGTTCGCGACCTCGTCACAGGCGGTGATGCCGCCGAAGACGTTGACGAAGACGCTCTTCACGGCCGGGTCGGAGAGCACGATCTCCAGCCCGTTCGCCATCACCGCGGCGCTCGCGCCACCGCCGATGTCGAGGAAGTTGGCCGGCTTGACGTTGCCGTGCCGCTCACCGGCGTACGCGACCACGTCGAGGGTCGACATGACCAGACCCGCGCCGTTGCCGATGATGCCGACCTCGCCGTCGAGCTTGACGTAGTTGAGGTCCTTGGCCTTGGCGGCCTGCTCCAGCGGGTCCACCGCGGCCTGGTCGACCAGGGCCTCGTGGTCCGGGTGCCGGAACGCCGCGTTCTCGTCCAGGCTGATCTTGGCGTCGAGCAGGAGCATCCGGCCGTCGCCGTTCTTGGCGAGCGGGTTGACCTCGACCAGGGTGGCGTCCTCGGCGACGAACGCCTGCCACAGGCCGACGGCGATCTCGACCACCTGGTCGGCGACCTCGGCCGGGAAACCGGCGGCGGTCACGATCTCGCGGGCCTTGGCCTCGTCCACGCCCTTCACGGCGTCGATCGGGGCCTTGACGACCTTGTCGGGGGTGTCGGCGGCGACCTGCTCGATGTCCATGCCGCCGGCGACGCTGGCGATGCAGAGGAAGGTGCGGTTCGCTCGGTCGAGCAGGTACGAGAAGTAGTACTCCTCGGCCACGTCCGCGGTCACCGTGATCATGACCTTGTGGACGGTGTGACCCTTGATGTCCATGCCGAGGATGTCGGTGGCGCGGGCCACCGTCTCCTCGGCGCCCTCGGCGAGCTTGACGCCGCCGGCCTTACCTCGGCCGCCGACCTTCACCTGCGCCTTGACGACCACGCGACCGCCGAGGCGTTCGGCGATCGCACGGGCCTCTTCCGGGGTAGTGGCGACGCCGCCGGCCAGCACGGGCAAGCCGTGCCGCTCGAACAGGTCCCGCCCCTGGTACTCGTACAGGTCCACGATTGCGCGTCCCGTCCCGTCTCCGCGGCGCGCCGTCGCGCCGCCACCAGCGTTCAAAAAACAGTTTGACGCCTGTCATCAGTTGAAACAGGCCATTGGCCGCAGCCTAGCGAGGTCGGCACCACCGGCAACCGAGCGGGTGCGCGGTGTGCGGTAATGCACAACCGGACATCGGACGCGGGTGTTTCCGGCCACGACACGGATGGCATCAACCATCCGGGCGATGTTGTCCGGCTTGCGTAACCCGGCCGTGGGGGCGTCGTTGAGTCAGATGTCGGAGCGCTGAGAAGCGTGACGACGGGAGACGGCCGATGCCCTGTCGGTCGAGGGGTGGCGGCGGGGCATCGTGCATAGAGGGGCCGGACGTGTGAGGGGTGCGTCCGGCCCCTCCCCCGTGCCCAAATCCGGTCGCCGAGCAACGAGCCTCAGGAAACCGGCTGCGCCACGTTCTGCCGGACCCACTCGACAATCGCCTGAGTGGTGGCGCCCGGCGTGAAGATCTTCGCCACGCCCAGCTCCTCCAACTCGGGAATGTCGCCGTTCGGAATGATGCCGCCACCGAACACGACGATGTCGCGGGCGTCCCGTTCACTGAGCAGTTCCAGCACCCGCCGGAAGAGCGTCATGTGTGCGCCGGAGAGGACGGACAGGCCGACCGCGTCGGCGTCCTCCTGGATGGCGGTCTCCACGATCTGCTCGGGAGTCTGGTGCAGGCCGGTGTAGACGACCTCCATGCCGGCATCCCGCAGAGCGCGCGCGACGACCTTCGCGCCCCGGTCGTGGCCGTCCAGGCCGGGCTTGGCGACGACGACCCGAATACGAGAGCTCATCAGCGCACACCTTTCACCGGCTTCACGGGCCTTCACCTGAACGAACGGTAACCCGGCGGGCCCGGCCCAGGAAATCGGGGCCGGAAACCGGGCTGCGCCGCCGGTCCCTGCCCGACATTGTCGTACGGGCAGGCCCGAAGTGGCGGGCAGCGGACCGGGGGCCGTCCGGGGATGCCGCCGAGCCAGATCCGGGGCGGCCGGCCGAGGCATTCCGGCACCGCCCTGAGTCAAGTCGGACGACTCCGCCGGATCGGTCACGCTCGGCGACGAACGGGCAGCATCAGGGGCACCGTTTGGCGTCGCGATGCGTGACAATCATGGACGCAAACGGACAGATCGACACGCCAGTTTGGCGGTCTAGCTTGTGACTCGCCTGGTGGTTGGCTAACGTGTCCACGGTTGTCATCAGGTCCATGGACGGGTGACGACGCGGTCAGCGGACGTTCATTGGAGCTTCACGAACGCCCACCGGCCGCTTCGGAACCCCGACAACGGAGGGTGTGCGTGCGCCAGCGCCTGTCGTCTGAGCCCGATCGATATCGCGGTCGTCGCCGTGTGCCCACCCCACCGCGCAGCCGTTACGCCGCTGTCGTCACCACGGCGTTCGTCGGGGCCGGCATCGTCGCCCTCGGCGCGAGCGCTCTGCCGGACGCCAAGGACGTCAGCCCCTCGGTGCTCGACGAGCTCAAGCAGGCGTCGGTCACCAGTCAGGACGCGGCGGCCCGTGCCGAGAACGCCGACCGCGCCTCGCGGGACGACGACCGCAGCAAGGACAGCGCCGAGCCCGAGGTCTGGCTGCTGCCGCTGCAGGGCTACGACTTCAACTCCCCCTACGGGCTCCGCTGGGGCAAGATGCACACCGGCGTCGACCTGGTCGCCGGCGAGGGCACGCCCTACGTGGCGATCCACGACGGGCTGGTCACCAAGGCCGGCTGGTTCGGCGGGTACGGCAACGCGGTGATCGTTCAGCACGCCGACGGCAGCGAGGCCATCTACGGCCACTCCTCCTCGGTGAGCGTGAAGGAAGGCCAGCAGATCAAGGCCGGCGACCAGCTTGGGCTGGTGGGCCAGACGGGCCACGCCTACGGCACGCACCTGCACCTGGAGATCCATGTCAAGGGCCAGCCGGTCGACCCGGTGCCGTTCCTCCAGGACCGCGGAGTGGACATCAAGCTGCAAGTCGAGACATTTTACAACGAGGTAGCCGCCTCCTGACGTTGCGTAACGACCGTTGACCGCCCGGATCTGTCGATCCGGGCGGTTTTCGTTGCCTACGCCGGGCGGATGTATCCCGGGTCACAGCCGCGATTGTGACCGGCGACACCACGAGGCATGATCACTTTTCCGGATAGAACGCCGTAGAGCGGGTCATATCCGGGCAGCCATCACGTCGCCCGCCGCGCGGTCACCCGGTCCCCGCGCCCACCCCGGCTCGGTCCGACACCAGTATTTCGAGGTCAAGTGCCCCTCGACTGTGAAGGTCCGCCGTGCAGGAAGACAGCCCCGTCCAGAACGAGAACACCCCCGACGCCCCCCACACCGGGCAACCGCAGCGCGCCGGCCGGCGGAACCGCCTCATCGTGCTCAGCGCCGCCGCCCTGGTGGCCCTCGGCCTCGGTGGCGTCGCGGTCGCCACCACCGGCGGCGACCACCCGGCACCCGCAGCCGTCTCCCTCGACGCGCAGAGCCGGGCCGAAGCCGCCAGCCGGGCCGACCGCTCCGCCCGCGAGTCGAGCACACCGGTCACCCCCTCGGCGAGCCCGACACCGAGCCCGTCCGCGGCCAGCGCCAGCCCGACGCCCGCGAAGACGGCCACCGCGAAGGCCAAGCCGAAGCCGAAGCCGAAGAAGACCACCAAGCCCACGCCCGCCTGGGTCAACCCGATGCCGGGCGCAGCCGTCACCTCCTGCTACGGGCAGCGCTGGGGCACCCTGCACGCAGGAATCGACCTGGCGCTACCCTCCGGCACGCCACTCCGCGCCGCGGCCGCAGGCACAGTGACCCAGGCCGGCGACGCCTCCGACGGGTACGGCAACTCCGTCTTCATCGACCACGGCAACGGATACCTGACCCACTACGCCCACCAGAGCCGCATTGCGGTCACCGTCGGCCAGAAGGTGAAGGCCGGCCAGGTCATCGGCTACGAGGGCGCGACCGGTGACGCCACCGGCCCGCACCTGCACTTCGAGGTGCACCAGGGCATGTGGAACCAGATCGACCCGGCCCCGTTCATGCGGGCGCGCGGCGTCGACCTCGGCTGCTGAGGCGACCTCCCAGCGCGGTCCGGGCGCAACAGCAGGGATGGAGGGGCCTGAGGGCCCTCCATCCCTGCTTCAGTGCAATGGTGCGGGCGCGACGGGTCAGAGCTTGTCGACCGGGGCGTGCCGGAGCACCAGCCACATGGTCTGGTCACCGAAGTCGATCTGCGCGCGGGCGCCCGGGCCGTGCCCCTCGACGGCGAGCACCCGCCCCAGCCCGTACCGCTGATGGTTGACCCGGTCCCCGGCCGCCACCTTCGGCCCCTGCGGCAACTCGCTGGCCGTGGTCAGCCGACTGGCGTCCACGCCGAGCCGCTGCGCCAACTGGGCCGCCTTCGGCGTACCCCCGGTGAAGTTGCCACGCGCGCCGGGCGCGCGGTCCGCGCGGCCTCCGACGCCGCCGCCCCCGCCAGCCCACGAGGTGTACGACCCTTCGGTGCGCTCCCAGTGCACCAGCTCGGTCGGCAGCTCCTCCAGGAACCGCGACGGCGGGTTGTAGGACGGCTGCCCCCAGGCCGAGCGGGTCACCGCCCGGGAGAGGTAGAGCCGCTGTCGGGCGCGGGTGATGCCGACGTACGCCAGCCGGCGCTCCTCCTCCAGCTCGCGGGTGTCGCCCAGCGAGCGCAGGTGCGGGAAGACGCCGTCCTCCAGCCCGGTCAGGAAGACCACCGGGAATTCCAGCCCCTTGGCGGTGTGCAGCGTCATCAGGGTGACCACCCCCTGGTGGTCGGGGTCGTCGGAGGGGATCTGGTCGGCGTCCGCGACCAGCGCCACCTGCTCCAGGAAGCCGGCCAGGGTGGCCCGCTCCCCCTCCTCGCCCAGCGCCTCGATCCGCTCGGTGTACTCCCGGGCGACACTGACCAGCTCCTGGAGGTTGTCCACCCGACCGGCGTCCTGCGGGTCCAGGCTCTCCTCCAGCTCGGTGAGGTAGCCCGAGCGGGTCAGCAGCGCCTCCAACACCTCTTCCGGGGTGCCGGTCTCGGACAGCTCCCGGGCCCCGTCGAGCAGCGCCACGAAGTCGGCGATGCCGTTGGCCGCCCGGCTGGAGATGCCCGGCGCCTCCCGGGCCCGCCGCAGCGCCGCGCCGAAGGAGATCCGGTCCCGGCTGGAGAGCGCCTCGACGCACGCCTCGGCGCGGTCGCCGATCCCCCGACGGGGGGTGTTGAGCACCCGCCGCAGGCTCACCGTGTCGTCGTCGTTGACCACCGAACGCAGGTACGCCAGTGCGTCGCGGACCTCCTTGCGCTCGTAGAAGCGCACCCCGCCGACCACCTTGTAGGGCAGGCCGACGCGGATGAACACCTCTTCGAACACACGGGACTGGGCGTTGGTGCGGTAGAAGACAGCGACATCACCGGGGCGGGTCTCGTCGGCGTCGACCAGCCGGTCGATCTCCCGGGCCACCCAGTCGGCCTCGGCGTGCTCGGTGTCGGCCACGTAACCGACGATCTGCTCGCCGGCGCCGGCCTCGCTCCACAGCCGCTTGGGTTTGCGGGAGGTGTTGCGGTCGATCACCGCGTTGGCCGCGTTGAGGATGGTCTGGGTGGAGCGGTAGTTCTGCTCCAGCAGGATCGTCCGGGCGTCGGTGAAGTCGCGTTCGAACTCCAGGATGTTGCGGATCGTCGCACCGCGGAACGCGTAGATCGACTGGTCCGCGTCGCCGACGACGCACAGCTCGGCGGGCTCGACCCCCTCGGTGCCGGAGACCAGCTCCTTGATCAGCGTGTACTGGGCGTGGTTGGTGTCCTGGTATTCGTCCACCAGCACGTGCCGGAACCGCCGGCGGTAGCTCTCCGCGACGTGTGGGTGCGACTGGAGCAGGTGCACCGTTGTCATGATCAGGTCGTCGAAGTCCAGTGCGTGTGCCTCACGCAGGCGGCGCTGGTAGAGCGTGTACGCCTCGGCCAGCGCCCGCTCGTTGGGCCCGGTGGCCCGTGCGGCGAACTGCTCCGGGTCGACCAGCTCGTTCTTGAGGTTGGAGACCTGGGCGGCCAACCCACGCGCCGGGTAGCGCTTCGGGTCGAGATCCAGCTCGCGGGTGACCAACTGCATCAGTCGCCGGGAGTCGTCCGCGTCGTAGATGGAGAAGGTCGACTTGAGGCCGGCGTGCTCGTGCTCGGCGCGCAGGATCCGGACACACGCGGAGTGGAACGTCGACACCCACATCAGGCGCGCCCGCGGACCGACGAGCGCGGCGACGCGCTCCTTCATCTCGCCGGCCGCCTTGTTGGTGAAGGTGATCGCGATGATCTCGCCGGGATGGACGTCCCGTGCGGCGAGCAGGTAGGCGATCCGGTGCGTGAGCACCCGGGTCTTGCCGGACCCGGCGCCGGCCACGATCAGCAGCGGCGAGCCGGCGTGGCTGACCGCGTCGCGCTGCGGCCCGTTGAGCCCGGCGAGCAACTGCTGCGGATCGAGGCGGACGGCGGCGGGCCGGGGCCGGTCCGGGCGGGCCGGCGCGGACTCCGGCGCAGGCGGGGACGCGGGAATGTCGAAGAGAGGATGCATCGCCCGACAAGTCTATGCCGCCAGTCGGACACTGCCGCCTCTGGCGCTCAGCAGCCCGTGCCCGACCGCGTGCTGCCACCGCACGGCGACCCTGGCGGGGAAAGATCGGTGTCTCACCGCGGAATGCTTGCGCACCCGGCGTCGACGTGGGCATACTCGACGGCGTGATCGCTGCGCGCTACTACTTTTACTACGGCACCGGGAGTCCGGCTGCCGTAGGTCGCGCCTGATCGATTCAGACCTACGAAAGCCCCGGGCTCCTGGAGTCCGGGGCTTTTTCCGTCCCGGGTTCCGGGCACCGGGCACCACCGTGCGAGAGGTACCCGATGATGACAGACGTGATGGAGCAGAGCGGCGGCCCGACCCGACCGAAGGCCGAGCAGCCAGCGGTCAACGGGAGCGAGCCGGCGGTACCCCTGTCGCCGACGGCCGAGGCCGCTGGGCCGGCCGAGGCACGAACCGGCACCGAGGAGCCGTCCGCCTCCGCGCGGATCGTGCAGATCAGAGAACGGATCGATGAGATCGACCACGCCCTGATCACCCTCTGGCAGGAGCGGGCCGCGTTGTCCCAGGAGGTCGGGGTGACCCGGATGGCGTCCGGCGGGACGCGCCTGGTGCTCTCCCGCGAACGCGAGATCCTGGAGCGCTTCCGGGTCGCGCTCGGCGCCGACGGCACCCAGTTGGCCCTACTGCTGCTCCGCGCGGGCCGCGGCCCGCTGTGAGCCGCACCGGCCCACTGTGACTCACCCGGCCCGTCGGCCCCCCGTGACCGCCGCTGCACCACGCGGCGCCGGCCCCGGGCCACGGACAGACGGAACCGCCTGCCGTCGTCGTGGTGACGTCGGCAGGCGGTTCCGGTGACTCACGCCTCGTGGGTGGCGACGACCTGGCGCCGCTCCGCGAAGTGGCAGGCGCTCGGGTGGTCCGAGCCCTGTCGGATCTCCAGCAGCGGGACCTGCTCGGCGCAGACGTCCTGCGCCTTCCAGCAGCGGGTCCGGAACCGGCAGCCCGAGGGCGGGCTGATCGGCGACGGCACGTCACCCGTGAGCCGGATGATCGTCTTGTTGTTCCGCTGCGTCGGGTCCGGCACCGGCACCGCGGAGAGCAGTGCCTGGGTGTACGGGTGCGTCGGCCGCTCGTAGATCTCGTCCTCGGTGCCGATCTCGACGATCTTGCCGAGGTACATCACCGCGACCCGGTCCGAGAGGTGGCGAACCACCGACAGGTCGTGCGCGATGAAGACGTACGACAGCCCGAACTCGCCCTGGAGCTGCTCCAGCAGGTTCATCACCTGAGCCTGGATGGAGACGTCCAGCGCCGACACCGGCTCGTCGCAGACGATGATCTCGGGCCGCAGCGCGAGCGCCCGGGCGATGCCGATGCGCTGACGCTGACCGCCGGAGAACTGGTGCGGGTACCGGTTGATGTGCTCCGGGTTGAGTCCCACCAGGTCGAGCAGTTCGCGGACCTTGGCCCGGCGGCTGCCCTTCGGTGCCACCTCCGGGTGGATCTCGAACGGCTCACCGAGCAGGTCGCCGACGGTCATCCGCGGGTTCAGCGAGGTGTACGGGTCCTGCATGACCAGCTGGATCTGCCGGCGGAGGCGTCGCAGCGCCCCGCCGGACAGCTTGGAGATGTCCTGGCCCTTGTAGAGCACACTGCCGGCGGTCGGCTTCTCCAGGTTCATCAGCACCCGGGCGAGGGTCGACTTGCCGCAGCCGGACTCGCCCACCACACCGAGCGTCTCACCGGCGCGCAGACCGAACGAGACCCCGTCGACCGCCTTGACCTGGCCGACGGTCTTCTTGAACACCACACCCTGCGTGACGGGGTAGTGCTTGACCAGGTCGTTGACCTCGAGGATGTTCTCAGACACGGTTCACCAGCTCCTCGGCGAAGTGGCAGGCGCTGGCCCGGGAGGGGCCGACCTGCAGCAGCGGCGGGACCTTCTCCCGGCACACCGGCTGAGCCATCGGGCAGCGCGGGTTGAACGGGCAGCCCGGCGGGATGTTCATCAGGTTCGGCGGGAGGCCCTTGATGGTCCGGAGCTGCTGCCCCTTCTCGTCCAGGCGCGGGATCGATTCGATCAGACCGATGGTGTACGGGTGCGCCGGCTTGGCGTACAGGTCGTACACGTTGGCTTCCTCGACGATCCGGCCCGCGTACATGACCGCGATCCGGTCCGCGACGTCGGCGACCACGCCGAGGTCGTGGGTGATCAGGATCATGCCCATCTGCCGCTCACGCTGAAGCTCGGCGAGCAGGTCCATGATCTGGGCCTGCACGGTCACGTCCAGGGCGGTGGTCGGCTCGTCCGCGATCAGCACCTCCGGGTCGAGCGCCAACGACATCGCGATCATCGCGCGCTGCCGCATACCGCCGGAGAACTGGTGCGGGTAGTTGTTGAACCGGCCCTTGGCGTTCGGGATCTTGACCTGGTCGAGCATGTCGATCGCGCGCTTCTTGGCCTCCGCGCGACCCATGCCCCGCCGGACCCGGAACTGCTCGGCGATCTGGAACCCGACGGTGAAGACGGGGTTCAGCGCGGAGAGCGCGTCCTGGAAGATCATCGCGATGCCCTCGCCGCGGATGCGGCGGCGCTCCTCGTCGGACATGCGGAGCATGTCCTTGCCGTGGAAGCGGACCTGGCCACCGGTGACGAAGCCGGGCGGCGTGTCGAGGATGCCCATGATGGTCTGCGCCGTGACGCTCTTACCGGAGCCGGACTCGCCGAGCACGGCGAGGGTCTCCCCCGCGTCGACGTGGTACGTGACCCCGTTGATGACCTTTGCGACGCCGTCCCGGGTGCGGAACTCCACCCGCAGGTCGTCGACCTCGAGCAGCCGGCCGGAGGGACGTCCGGACCCGCCGGGTCCCGGCGCGGACTGCTCGGACACGAGAATGTCGGACACTGGATATCCCCTAGCGGAGTTTCGGATCGAGGGCCTCGCGGACCGCCTCACCGAGCATCACGAAGCTCAGCACTGCGGTGACGAGGAACGCGGCGGGGAAGAAGACCAGCCCTGGCGCGACTCGGAGGAAATCCTTACCGTCGCTGATCATGATGCCCCAGGACACCACCGGCGACTTCAGACCGACGCCCAGGAACGACAGGGTGGCCTCGGCGCCGATGAACGAGCCGACCATGATCGTGCCGTAGACCAGCAGCGGGGCCAGGCAGTTCGGCAGCAGGTGCTTGAGGATGATCCGGCCGGTGCCGGCGCCCAGGGCGCGGGCCGCGACGATGTAGTCGGCTTCCTTGGTGGCGAGCACCGAGGAACGCATGAGGCGCATCACGACCGGCCAGCTCAGCACGATCAGCGAGATCGTTACCAAGCCCGTGATCTCGAACTTGCTGTTGCTGGTTCCCGAGCCGTTGAACGTGGTCAGGATGACGATCGCGCCGAGCACGAAGGGAAGGCCGAAGAAGACGTCGGCGATCCTGCTCAGGAGCCCGTCCACCCAGCCACCGTTATAGCCGGCGATGATGCCCATCGTGCCGCCCACCAGCAACGTGCCGATCACAGCAAGCACGGCGACCTGAATAGAGGCACTCGCGCCGTAGATGACCCGGGCGTAGACGTCACGGCCCTGCAGGTCGTAGCCGAACCAGGCGTCACCGGACGCCTTGTCGAGGCTGCGGGACAGCGATCCGTTGACCGCATCACCCGGGGCGAACAGCGCCGGGAAGAGCGCCATCAGCAGGAAGATCACGATCAGCGTGGCCGAAATCCAGAACAACGGCTTGCGGCGAAGGTCCCGCCAGGCGTCACCGAGCAGGCCACGGGGCTTTTCGTTGCTCTGCGGCTGACCTGCGGTGGCAGGGGCGGCGGAGTCGGTCGGGTGCGCGCCAGGGGTACTGACGATGGATGCGGTACTCGGGTCACTCATAACGGATCCTCGGGTCCAGGGCGGCGTAGAGCAGGTCAACCAGCAGGTTCATCAAGAGATAGACCAGCACCAGGACGACCACAATGCCCACCACGGTGGCGCTCTCCTTGGTCACGATCGCGCGGTAGACCGCACGGCCGATCCCGTTGATGCCGAAGATCCCCTCGGTGACGATCGCACCGCCCATCAGGGCACCGAGGTCGGTGCCGAGCAGGGTGACCACCGGGATGAGCGAGTTACGCAGCAGGTGCACGCCCACCACCCGGCGCATCGGCAGACCCTTGGCGATCGCGGTGCGCACGTAGTCGGCGCGGCGGTTCTCCGCGATGCTCGTACGTGCAACCCGGGCGATGTAGGCCACTGACGCACTGCCCAGTACGAAGCCCGGCACGATCAGCTCGGACCACCGCATCTCTGAGGAGACGGTCGGCTTGACGATGCCCCACTGCACGCCCAGGAGCCACTGGAGCACGAAGCCGACGACGAAGACCGGCAGCGCGATCAGGAAGAGCGTGGAGACCAGGACCAGGTTGTCCAGGAAGCCGTTGCGGCGCAGACCGGTCAGCACGCCGGCGCCGAGGCCGATCACGGCCTCGATGGCGAGTGCCACCAGGGCCAGCTTCAGCGTGTTCGGGTACGCCGTGGCGATGATGTCGCCGATCTCGCGCTGCGAGAACGTCTGACCGAAGTCACCCTGGAGCAGGTTCTTCATGTAGTTGGCGTACTGCACGAAGACGTTCTGGTCGAGGTGGTACTTCTCGGTCATGAAGGCGATGTACTGGTCCGGGCAGCGTCGCTCGCCGCACTTGCCGGCGAACGGATCGCCCGGGACGGCCCAGACGAGGGCGTAGATCAGGAACGTCGTACCGATGAAGACCGGCACGAGTTGGAGCAGCCGTCTCAACAGATAACGGCCCATGGGGTGGTCCTCCAGACAGGGGGCGCGTCGGACGGCCGACACGGTGGTGACAACGTGCGAGTGGAGTGTTGTAACACCCAGTCGCGGAACGGCCCCGGGTCGGGCTCACCGGATGTGGCGAGCCCGACCCGGGGTCAGACCGTTCGGATCAGAGCTCGACCGAGGTGATGTCGAGTTCGCCGACGTTGTTCAGCTCGAGCTTCTTGATCTTCTCCGAGTGGCCGGACTGCTGACCGTAGAAGTAGATCGGGATGCTCGGGACGTCCTGGTCGACCAGCTCGACGGCCTTGGAGAACGCCTCGTGCGAGGCCTCCAGGCTCGGCGCGGCGCTGGCCTGCTTCGCCAGGGCGTCGACCTCCTTGCTGCTGTACAGACCGTCGTTCGAGGAGCCACCGGTGACGTACAGCGGGTTGACCCAGTTCTCGACGTCCGGGTAGTCCTGCTGCCAGGCAGCGCGGTACGGGCCGGTCATCTTGTGGGCGTTGATGTTCTGGCGGAAGACCGCGAAGGTCGGCACGCCCTCGGCCCGAGCGTTGATGCCCAGGTTGGTCTTGACCTGCTGCGCAACGGCGTCCATCCAGTCCTTGTGGCTGGAGTCCGAGTTGTAGTAGAAGACCATCTCACCGGTGAAGCCGCCGGCCTCGGTCAGCAGCGTCTTGGCCGTGGCCGGGTCGAACTTGCAGGCGGTGCAGTTGCCCGGCTTGGCGCCCGGGGTCAGCGGGTTCGCCCAGCTGTCGGCCGGCTTGCGGGTACCGAAGAAGATCTTGTCCGAGATCTCCTGCCGGTTGATCGACAGCGACACGGCACGACGCAGCTTCGGGTTCTGGAAGCGCTTGTCGTAGGTCGGGAACGCGATCAGCGCGGTCGACGGCGTGACGGTCGACAGGCCCCGGTCACCGAGGTCGGTCTTCCACTTGTCACCGGCGAGCGCCGAGGTGGGGACAACCTCCATGAAGTCGAGGTTGTTCGCCAGCAGGTCGGCGTAGGCGGCCGTCTCGTCCTGGTACAGCTTGACGTCGACGTCCTTGACCTTCATCTTGTCGCGAAGGTTGTAGTCGTCGAAGCGCGTCAGCTTGATGAGGACGTTGTCCTCCCACGACACGAACTTGACCGGGCCGTTGCCGACCGGCTTCTTGCCGAACTCTTCCGGCTTCTGGGTGAAGAAGACGTCCGGCAGCGGCATGAAGGCGCTGTAGCCGAGCTTGGTCGGGAAGACCGCGGTCGGCGCCGCCAGGGTGACCTCGAAGGTCTGCTCGTCGACGACCTTCAGGCCGGACATCTTGTCGGCCTTCGGCGGCGGGGCCTTCTGCGGGCCGTCCGCGCCGTCCGGGTCCGTGGTGTAGGTGTCCTCGAAGCCCTGGATGTCGGAGAAGAAGGTGCCGTTCTGCGCGCCGTTCGGCGAGTAGGCGGCCCAGTTCCAGGCGTCGACGAAGTTCTTCGACTTCACCTCGGTGCCGTCGTGGAACTTCGTGCCCTTCTTGATCTTGATCGTGAAGACCTTGGAGTCCGTGGTGTTGATGGACTCGGCCAGCGCGTTGCGCGGGGCCCCACCGTCGTTCGGGTACTCGACCAGGCCGGTGAACAGCCAGTCGATCACCTTGCCGCCGCCAGTCTCCGTGGTGTTCGACGGGACCAGCGGGTTCTCCGGCTGGACGCCGTGGACGGAAATCGCGCCGTCCTTGCTGGCGGCAGCGTCGTCGTTGCTGTCACCGCTCGAGCAACCGCTCGCGACAAGCGCGGCAGCCGCGCTGAGCGCGATTGCGCTCGTCGCCCGCTTCGAGACTCTCATTCCGAGGGGCCTCCTCTTTCTAACCAGGTTCCGTCGTGGGTTTCACGCACGTTTGGGGGTGACACCGCCCGACCACCCCGGGGCGCGGGTCGCCGGGACCACAGGGAAGTTGGGGACACCCTGATGTTCCGATCCGCCGGGCTCCCCCGCCAACGAGGCGCGACACGACGCAGGAGGCACAGCCACGAATCGCCGCGAGCGGCGAGGACGTGGTCGTTGGCCGTACGGAGTGCCACACACCGATGGTGAGGTGCTGCCACTGTGACACCAACTGGCCTCTTCCGTGAAGGTGCCGTTATCAAGCCGTTAGTTGCCCGCCACGTTGCCGATACTTGAAAAATGATCATAAAACGGTCGGTCCGGGCAGCACTGACCAGGAAATACGTTGCGTCACCCGCAAACCTGCCTTCGGTCCCTGCGTACGCGCGGGGCCTCACCTCTGCCCGATGGGACGTACGTCACCATCCGTTTTTCGACCCGTCCGGATGAGGTCGACTACGGCTGCACGGGCACGCTCAGCCGGCTGGGTGGACGAGGGCGCAAAGATCGTCTGTCTGATCCTCCGGCCCGGTGACGTGCTGTCACACGAGCCGGCGGTCCGCCGCCCAACGGGAGAGCTCGTAGCGGTTGGACATCTGGAGCTTGCGCAGCACGTTCGACACGTGCGTCTCCACCGTCTTGATGGAGATGAACAGCTCCTTCGCGATCTCCTTGTACGCGTACCCCCGGGCCAGCAGCCGCAGCACCTCCCGCTCACGGTTGGTGAGCTGGTCCAGCTCGGGGTCGGCCACCGGTGCGTCCGGTCGGGCCGCGAAGGCATCCAGCACGAAGCCGGCCAGCCGCGGGCTGAACACCGCATCCCCGTCCGCCACCCGGCGGATCGCCGCAGCCAGTTCGTCCGGGGAGATGGTCTTGGTGACATACCCCCGGGCCCCGGCGCGGATCAGCCCGATCACGTCCTCCGCCGCGTCGGAGACACTCAACGCGAGGAACTTGACCTGCGGGTGGGTGCGGCGCATCGCCTCCAGCACCGCGCGTCCGCCGCCGTCGGGCATGTGCACGTCGAGCAGCACCACGTCCGGTCCGACGGCGGCGATCCGCGTGACCGCCTCGGCCACCGTGCTCGCCTCGCCCACCACCTCGACGTGGGCGCCCAGCTCCGCGCGCACCCCGGCCCGGAACATGGCGTGGTCGTCCACCAGGAACACCCGCAGCCGCTCGGGGCGGGCCTCCGCCGGGTCGAGGTGCTCGGTCGACTGCTCGGCCATGGTCATCTGTTCCTCTCCGCTGCGGACGAGTCCCGGGAGATCGGCAGGATCAACCGAACCTCGGTCCCCTCCCCCGGGCCGGACCGGATTTCGGCCCGTCCGCCGTGCCGCTTCATCCGCCCGATGATCGAGCCGCGTACGCCGTGCCGGTGGTCCTCCACGGTATCCGGGTCGAAGCCCTTGCCCCGGTCCCGGACGAAGACGCTGACCTGATCCGGCTCCACCTCGGCGTAGAGCGACACGGTCTGCACGCCAGCGTGCCGGGCGGCGTTCACCAGCGCCTCCCGCGCGGCCGCGACCAGCGCGCCGACCTTCTCGTCGGTCTCCCGGTCCCCCACCACCACGGTCTCCACGGTGATCGCGAAGGTGTCCTCGACCTCGGCGGCGGCCTGCTCCAGAGCGGCGGCGAACCGCTCGCTGGGCGACGCGGTGGGCTTGTAGAGCCAGTTGCGCAGGGAACGCTCCTGCCCTCGGGCCAGCCGTTGCACCGTCTTGACGTCACCGGCGTTGCGCTGGATCAGCGCCAACGTGTGCAGCACCTGGTCGTGCACCATCGCGGCCAACTCGGCCCGCTCCTGCTCGCGGATGCGCCCCTCACGCTCCGAGCGGAGCTGGCTGTACGTCCGCCAGAGCACCGGCGCGGCGACCACGCCGACCCCGGCCAGCCCGACCAGCGCGAAGATCACGCCATTGATCACCGCGTCGAAGTTCTGCGCCGGCGAGTAGACCGCCGCGACGCCGATGATGCCGACCGCGACCAGCACGCCCCCGCCGATGAACCGGAGCACGAAGGCCCGCCGGTCACTCTCCTCGACGACCGCGCCGAGCCACGGCACCGGCATCGTGTCGACCCACTGCCGCCGCCGTTCGGGCGCCGACTGGTGCCAGATGACCCCGGCGCCGACCGCGATGATGGCCACCAGCCAGCCGGCGGTGCCCGCCGCGCCGACCGAGTCGAAGACCATCACCTGGATCAACAGGACGCCGAGGCCGATCCCCACGAACGGCAGGAGCTGGGCTACGTCGCGCCGGGGCGGCACCGCGGTGTCACCGGGCCGCAGCGGCACCACGGCCCAGAAGGCCGCGTAGAGCAGCAGGCCGAGCCCACTCAACCCGAGCAGCACCATGAACGCGACGCGCACCCGCAGCACCGAGATGCCGAGATGGTCGGCGATACCGGCGGCGACGCCGGCGGCCATCCGGTGCTCGGGTGCGCGGTAGAGGCGCGGAGGCGAAGTCACGGTGCTGATCGGAGGCTCCCTGTCACGGTGGCGGGATGGTCGAGGTCGGTGATTCGATCGTCACACGCTGCGGCGGCCACGACCACGGGGACGCCCCCGACATTCCGGCCGCCGGATCTCAGGGTGGGGTCAGGGTCGGGTCCTGAGGTCGTTCGGGTGCGCCGCGCAGCAGGATCGAAGCATGACCGAGGAAGCTGCCCCGCCACCCCGTCCCGGGTCGGCACAACCGGGAGGCACGTCGCCGCCCACGCCGCCCGGCGGATGGACCGAACCCGGCACGTCCGGTCCCCAACCCGGCGCCGCACCTACCGATCCGTACGGCGGCTACGCGCCGCCCACCGGCCCGGGCCCCAGCTTCGCGGCCGGCACCGGTTACGGAGCCGGCGGCACCGCGGGCACACCACCCGGCCAGGGTGGCGGTCCCGGTCCGTCCGCGCCGCCACCACCGCTGGGCGGCACCGGCTTCACCTCGCGGTACGGGCTGGTCCGGCCGCGCGAGGGACGGTATCTGGCCGGCGTCTGCGCGGCGATCGGGCGAGCCACCAACACCGATCCGGTGCTGTGGCGGGTGCTGCTCGCGGTGCTCGGGTTCTTCGGGGGCATCGGCATCCTGGTGTACGTCGCGGCCTGGCTGATCATTCCCAACGAGGGCGACACCGCGTCCCCTGTCGAGTCGATGCTCGGGCGCGGCCGTTCCAGCATGTCGCCGGTGACCGTGATCGTCCTGGGCATCCTGGTCGCGGCCAGCTTCGGCTACATCGTCACCGACGCCTTCCGTGCGGTGCTGCTCGGCGCGGCCATCCTGGTCGCCGGCGCGCTGCTGCTCAACCGGGACAGCCGCACCCCGCAGCCCAGCGCCCGGGGCGGGCCGGCGCCGTCCGCGCCGCCCGGCCCAACGCCCGGTCCGGTTCCGCCGGTGGCCTGGCCAGCGCCGTCGTACGGCGTCGCGCCGTCGACCGGCCCGCTGACGACGACACCGGGGGCCGGCGGCGATCCCGCGTACGTCACCGCGACGACGGGGGGAACACCCACCATGGCGTACGACGTGCAGCCGACCGCTGGTCCGCAGCTCTCCGCCCCCACGCAGCCGGTGTCCGGGGTTGGTCCCGTGTCGGGGCAACCGGCCGGCACTACGGCTGTCCAGGCCGGCTGGCCGACACCAACCACCGGCTGGCCGAGCACCGCCACGCCCAGCGTCGGCTGGCCGTCGGCGCCCGTGGCCGGCGCGCCAGCTGCCCCGTCCGGCTATCCGACCGCCCCTCCACCGTCCGGATACCGGCCTCCGTTCGCGCCGCACGGCCCGTACGCCTCGCCGACTCCGGCCGCGGCCCCTCCGCCCAAGCCACCGAAGCCGCCGAAGCGCCCCAAGGAGCGTTCGCCGCTCGGCGCGGTGACCTTCTCGTTGATCTTCCTGGTCCTCGGTGTGGTCGCCCTGCTCGACCTGCTGGACGTCTTCGCCATCAGCGCCTCGTCGTACTTCGCGGCCGCGTTGGCCACGATCGCGCTGGGGCTGCTGGTCGGCACCTGGTTCGGCCGGGCCCGCTGGCTCATCGCGCTCGGCCTGGTGACCGCGGCGGCGCTGGGCACGGCGACGGTCGCCGAGTCCTACGACCGGATCCGGGGAGTCGACGGTGCAGTGACCTGGGCGCCCACCGACTACCGCGACCTCGCCGACCGGTACGAGAACAGCTTCGGTGACGCCGTGCTCGACCTGCGCGGTATCGACTTCACGAAACGGGACAGCCAGGTCACCGTCGCCATCAACTTCGGCCAGGCGACCGTTGTCGTACCGCCGAACGTGGACGTCACCACGGTGGCCGACGTCAACGCCGGCGACGCCAACATCTTCGGCAACCGGTCCGGTGGGTTGGACGGTCGCCTGCGGGAGACCACCGATGTCGGCGCGGACGGCCCCGGCGGCGGGACCCTGCGCCTCTACGTCCACGTCAATGCCGGCAATCTGGAGGTGACCCGGTGAAGGCTCACCGCACTGATCTGGTGTCTTTCGCCTTCGGGCTCGTGTTCCTGGCGCTGTCCGGCTGGTGGCTGCTCGCCCAACTGCTCGGGCTCGCGCTCCCCGCGGTCGGCTGGTTCCTGGCCAGCGCGCTCATCCTGATCGGGGTCTTCGGGCTGGTCGGAGCGCTGCGCTCAGGCCGGTCGCCGCAACCGGAGGCGACCACCGAGGCCGCCGCCACCGAGGCCACCACCCCCGTCTCCGGCGCGAACGCACCCGTCTCCGGTGCGGCCGCACCGACCGCTGGTGCCGCCGTTCCGACCTCCGGCGCCCCGCTGCCGGTCTGGGAGGCCGAACGGTCCACCTGGGACGCTCCCCCCTCGGGTCCGACACCGTGGGACCCTGCCCCCTCGGGTCCCGCACCGGAGGCGCCGACCGCCGAGGTGATCCACCCCGCCTGGCTGGCCCATCCGCCATCCGAGGAGCAGACCTCGCCGGTCTCCGGCCGGCCCGACGACCGGAACGAGGAGCCGACCCTCGGGATCGACACCCGACCGGCCCCGGAGGGGGACGAGCCGACCCGCCCCGACCACCCGGCCGAGGCCGTCGGCGACCAGTCGGACGACGAGCGGAAGGGCCGGCGCGGGCAGGCCTGACCTTGGGCGCCTGGCGGCATCGGCCTACTCCACCGCTACGGCGGTACGGCTGACGCGAACGGACGCATATGCTGGCCGGTGGAGATCTCGCCTCCGCCGGCCGGCCCGTTCCGCCATGGCGGTCCCGCCGCGATTCCCGTCTCTACCCCGTCAGGAGCCCGCCCGACATGACCCAGTCCCCCGCCGTGCGTACCACCGGCCGGTCCGGTCCGGTCCGCATCGGCGAGCGAGCCGCCCGTACGCTCGTCACCGAGCTGGCCCGGATCAACGATCCCAAGGCCGCCCTGCTGGTCGGGGCGAGCCCGGAGTCCGCGGTGCTGGCCGCGGCGATCGACGCGCTGCTCCCCGGTGACCGGCTCACCGCGGTGCCCGCCGAGCCGTTCGGCGCTGCCGCGCTCCGCGAGCACATCACCGCCCAGGGTCGCTGGGTCGCCGACCGGGTGAGCGTCGTCGACTCGCTGGCCGAGGCCGAGCCCGCCGGGGTCGTCATCGCCGGCGAGGTGTTCGCCGGCACCGCCGAGGAGACCCGCAGCGGCATCGAGGGCCTGGCCAAATACCTTTCCGACGGCGCGGTGTTGAGCGTGGCGACGATCGCCATGCCGGGCCGGACCACCGGCGCGGCCACCGAGCTGGCTCGACAGGACGCCCTCTACGGGGTCGGCGCCGACCTGGTGCTGCGCAACTCTCCACCGGTGCGGGTCTACCGGCTGCGGTTCACCCCGGCCAGCCCGGCCACGGCCGACAGGTTGGCCCCCGCGCACCGCCCGTCGAGCGTGCCGCTGACCCGCGGCATGCACATCGACTCCAACGGCGTGGCCGCGGCGGGCATCGCGCTGGGCCTCGCGGCGCTGGCCCGGGTGGCGCGTCCGTCGTCCAAGCTCTGGCTGCTGCCGGCGCTGGCCGCCGGGCCGGTTGCCGCGTTCTTCCGCGACCCGGAGCGGGACGTGCCGGAAGACCCGAGCGCCGTGGTCGCCAGCGCGGACGGCAAGGTCCTGTCGGTGCAGCGGCTGCACGACGAGCGTTTCGGCGACGGCGAGTGGCTCCGGGTCGCGGTCTTCCTGTCGGTGCTGGACGTGCACGTCAACCGGGCCCCGGTCGCCGGCAAGGTGGTGGACTACTTCGTCGCCGACGGCGGCTTCGTCAACGCGATGAAGCCGGACGCCGAGCACAACGTGGCGGCGTACACCGTGCTGGACACCGCTCGCGGCACGGTGGTGGTCGCGCAGCGCACCGGGCTGATCGCCCGCCGGATCGTGCAGCGCGCGCCCATCGGCGCGCTGCTGGCCAGGGGCGAGCGCTTCGGGCTGATCCGGTTCGGCTCCCGGACCGACGTCTACCTGCCGGCCGATGCCGCGGACCCGCTGGTCGGGCCGGGCGACAAGGTCGTCGGCGGTTCCACGGTCATCGCCCGCTGGCGCTGACCCACCAACGAGGAACGGGGCGCCGCTGTCCGCGGCGCCCCGTTCTCGTTGCTGCAATCAAGCCGTACGGCGTGCTGTGCTCTCAGGTGGTGCGACGTGCTGTGCTCAGGCGGTGCGACGCTGCCGCAGCCAGAGCACCGGCCCGCTGACCAGGTAGCCCACCACGATCAGCGCGAACGTGATCCGGATGTCGACCAGCGCGCCGATCACCGGAGCCAGCCAGAGCCACGGGGGCAGCTTCACCAGGCGGGCGAGCTTGGCGTACGGGAAGCTCGAAACCATCGCGAAGGCCAGCAGCGCCACCCCGGCGACCAGCACGGCCCCGGGCACCGGCAGGCCGATCGCCACGGTCAGGGCGAGCACCGCCGCCGCCATCGTGGTCGGCACGCCGCAGAAGAAGCGGCCGTCCTTGGGCGAGACGTTGAAGCGGGCCAGTCGAATCGCGGCACAGGCCGCGACCAGAGCGCACGCCACCGCCGCCGCGGCGGTGGAGACGGAGCCGGCGAGCGAGGCGTAGACCACGACCGGCGCGGCGAGACCGAACGAGCACATGTCGGCGAGCGAGTCCATCTGCGCGCCGAACGGGCTGGCCACCCCGAGTCGGCGGGCCAGTGCGCCGTCCAGACCATCGAAGGCGACGCAGGCGATCAGGCAGAGCGCCGCGATGCGCACCTCGCCCTGCATGGCCAGGAAGATGGCCAGCATGCCGAGCATCAGGCTGGCGAGCGTGCAGGCGTTGACCAGGCCGAACTTCATCCGACGGGCGATGGTGCGCTCGCCGGGAAGCAGCGGGATCGTCCCGGCGGACGCCTCGTCGGCGTACACCATCGGCGGCATCGCCGGGCTGACCGGCATCACCGCCTCGATCTCCGCCCGACCGACGTTGACAGCCGGCCGGCTGAGCCGGTCCAGGCCGTAACGACGGCGCTGCCGGTCGGCGTACCGGTGCTCGGTCGGAGCCAGGTCGGTCGCGTGCAGGTCGTCGTCACGACGACCGACCCGGACCAGCAGCACCTGGCGGGCGAACGTGCTGCTGCGGCGCAACCTGCCCGCCCAGCGACGCCCTGCGGGGCGCGGACTGTCAGTAGTACGACGCCGGCGCCATGGGGCTCTCGGCACGTTTCCTCCATCACCGGATCGGCTGACCGCCGTGGGGGCGGGTGTCCGGCTGTCTCGTGCCGGACCTTGCGTGGCCCGGCAGCCGTTTTGCGGAGTACACCATCGCATAGGGGAACATGGCTTGGCGATAGCTGCCGGCGGTACTTGTATCTGGCTTAAACCGCTCGAACCGCTCGCTTGTTCCCATCCCGGGCTTCATCGCCCGTTTCCTCCATCATTCCCGCCTTTGACTGTACCGGAGGGCCACCATTTCGGCTCACTGAGCGGCGTGCTATCGGCCACTCTGTCCGATTGCCAGCGCAGCGATGTTGCTCAACGGCAGCTCAACAGCTTCGGCACGGGTGAACCACCCGGCCCTCGCCGTCGAGCCCCCTGCGGATTCGGTGACCACCGCATCGGTAGGTACGTCCACCAGCACCCGATAAATCACCCGTACGCCGTGCCAGTCCAACGGCCGACCCTCCGGGCCGAGTGCGGCAGGGTTGTGCAGATTGTCCACCCCGAGAAGCTCCACCACCCGGCCGAGCTGACCACCCTCCTCGACCAGCTCCCGGAGCAACCCGGTGGTGGGCTGCTCACCGTGATCGGTACCCCCACCGGGCAGGTGCCACAAGCCAGCCCCCGGATAGCCGTCCGCGATCTGCGTGAGCAGGATCCGCCCGGCCGGATCGGTCACCAGCCCGTACGCCCCGAAGCGCAGCCGGCGGTCGGGGTGCGGCGGCGGAAACGACTGATCCGGCCGGTGCGTCCCGGGCGGCAGCGGCGTGACCGGCAGGCCGAGCATTTCGGCGGTGAACGGTGTCAGCGACAACCCCGCCGCCTCGGCCAGGGTGAGCCAAGCAACGCGATCAACCAACCCACCACCGGCGTCAGCGGCCGGCCCGTCACCCAGCGAGCCGTCAGCCCTCGGACCGTCGCCCGTCGAGGCGTCAGCCACCGGCCCGGCGCCCAGCGCACTGTGGTCACCCAGCGAAGTGTCGCCCCGCAAGCCGCCGCCCGGCGAGCCGCCGCCCGGCGAGCCGCCGCCCGGCGAGCCTCCCTCCAACCTGCCGACACGCTGAGTCAACTCGAAGAACAGCCGGTCGGTGTGCAGCGAGACGCCCTCCGGATGACTGGTCACGTCCGCGACCACTGCACGCAGTCGACCCGCTGCAACGGTCAGCCCGGCCTGCTCGGCGACCGCCCGAACCACGGCACGCTCGGGATGCTCAGCATGCGCGACAGCACCTCCTGGCAGCCGCCACACCCCCGGAAACTCACCCTCGACCCCGTCCCGAACCACCAGCACCCGATCCCCGTCCCACAAAACCCCGTAAACCCCAACCCGCCGCAAGAACCCCATCCCAGCCCACTCCCGCCCGCCCACAAAACCCACCCCGGAACCCACCCGCCGATCATGAAGTTATAGCCGTCCATCTCGGCGTGTCCTGACAATAACTTCATGATCAACGGGGGCGAGGCGGGTAGGAGGGGTGGAGGGGCACGACAGGACCGGACCAGCGCGGCGCGGACCGACAGGACCGGACCAGCGCCGCGCGGACCGACAGGACCGGACCAGCGCCGCGCGGACCGACAGGACCGGACCGGCAGGGCCTGCGCCAGCGGTGCCCGTACTGTCACGGGCGGGCACCGCCGCCGGGCCAACCAGTGGCGCCGACCGTCCGTGCCGGGCTGACTTCTAACCGCCTCAGCTCGGTAGGACCGGCCCCTTACCTGACGGCCGCCCCTTCTGCCCCGATGTGTCCGTGCTGTGATGAATCGCCGCGCTGCTACAAGGCCGCGCGGGCGATGATCGACTCGGTTTTGCGGAAATCGGGGTGTCCTGGTGCTGGGGATACCGCGACTTCAATGAAAGCGAGTCGATCATTCGGCCGCAGCACTTCGCCGTGGGATTGCCGGGTGTCCACACCCGATCGGCCCGCGAAGCGCGCACGACCGCACGACCGCACGACCTCACGACCCCACGACCGTAAACCCCACGAGCGCACGACCGGACGACCACACGACCGCACGACCGTAAGACCCCACGACCCAACGACCCAACGAGCCCACGACCGCACGAGCCCACGACCCCTCGACCGCACGACCCCACGAGCGCAAGACCGCACGACCCCACAAGCGCGGACCGGACGACCGCACGCAACGGGCACACCCGGACGCCAGGCAGCGCGGATACTCACGGGCCTGGCGCGAGACCAGCGGAACCAGCATCACCGCAGGCCACAGCGGCGCCAGAAAGAGGGCCGGCTGACCAGCGGTCAGGTGAGTTGGGCGGCTTGGACTGCTTCGGCGGTCACCTCGGTGAGGTGGTGGGTGGGGAGAGCGCCCAACTCCTCGCGCCCGAACCAGCGGGCCTCACAGGTGGAGCCGCCCACGTCGGCCACGGTCAGCGGGTTGGGTTGGTCGACGACGACGCGGTAGAAGGCGCGCACCCCGTGCCAGTCGATCGGGTAGCCCTCGGGACCGAGTGACGCGGCGTCGCGGTGGCTGGCCACTCCGAGAAGCTCGACCAGGCGGCCGGTCTGCCCGGTCTCCTCGACCAGTTCGCGGATGAGGGCCGCTCCGGGCTGCTCGCCGTAGTCGGTGCCGCCACCGGGCAGGTGCCAGCAGCCGGCGCCGGGGTAGCCGTCGGAGACCCGGGTGAGCAGCACCCGGCCGGCCGGGTCGGTGCAGACGGCGTACGCGGCGAAGCGCTGCGCCCGGTGCAGCCCGTCCGGGCCGGGCACCGCGTAGAACGAGGGGAACTCGGGCGCCTCGTCGGGCACCACGTCGGCCGAGGAGGCGGGCAGCCCGAGGGCGCGTGCGGTGAACGAGCGCAGGGGCAGCTCGCGCGCCTCGTCGAGCGTGTACCAGCGGGCCAGGTCGGTGGGGCGCTCGCCGACCCGGTCGGCCAGTGTGCCGCCACGCACCGCCACCCGGTAGATCAACCGGTCGGTGTGGATGGTGATGCCGCGGTCCGGCAGTGCGCGCATGTCGGCGAGCACGTCGGCCAGGCCGGAGACGGCGACCGAGAGGCCGGTCTCGGCGGCGGTTTCCCGGACGACCGTGTGGTTCGGGTCCTCGCCGTGGTCGACCGCCCCGCCAGGCAGCGACCACGTGCCGGGGGTGCCGGAGCGCTCCGATGCGCGGACCAGCAAGACTCGGCCTCTTGAATCAGCACAAACTGCGTATGCCGCGATCCTGCGGAGCGGCTCCAGCAAGGTGGTCACGGGACCAAATTCTCCCCGCGCCTGGTTACCGGAACGGAAAAGAGTCGGATTCCTGACTGTCTGACACCGATCAGGGATCGGTCAGGGTAAGGATCCGGGCGGTCACCGAGGGCGGGCCGGCCGCCAGCGCGGACAGTGGGGTCATGACATCGACCACCGCTCCCCACGCCCCGTACAAGCAGCTCCGGCGACCCACCACCGACCGCATGGTCGCGGGTGTCGCCAGCGGCGTCGGCCGCTACTTCGCCATCGATCCCACTCTGGTCCGGGTGCTCTTCGCGGTCAGCGGCCTGCTCACCGGCGGGCTGGCGCTGTTCGCGTACCCGATCATGTGGTTTCTGATGCCGGAGGAGCCCACCGGCGCGCCGGCCTGGCCGCACCCGGCGGGCACCGCGCCGCAGCCCACCGCCACGCCGCAGCCCACCGCCAGGCCCGCGCCCGGCGGTCCGCAACAGGGGTACGCCCCGACGCCGCCCTACCCGCCGACGACCCCGTTCAACACGCCGCCGGCTGCCTGACCGGCGCCTACTCCCACTCGATGGTGCCCGGCGGCTTGCTGGTCACGTCCAGGACCACTCGGTTCACCTCAGCCACCTCGTTGGTGATCCGGGTGGAGATCCGGGCAACCACCTCGTAGGGCAGTCGTGACCAGTCAGCGGTCATGGCGTCCTCGCTGGAGACGGGGCGCAGCACCACGGGGTGCCCGTAACTGCGCCCGTCTCCCTGCACACCGACGCTGCGGACGTCGGCGAGCAGCACCACCGGGAACTGCCAGACGCCCCGGTCCAGGCCGGCGGCGGTCAGCTCCTCGCGGGCGATCAGGTCGGCCTCGCGGAGCAGGTCGAGGCGCTCCTGGTTGACCGCGCCGATGATCCGGATGGCCAGGCCGGGGCCGGGGAACGGGTGCCGCCAGACCATCGCCTCGGGCAGGCCCAACTGGAGGCCGAGCGCCCGGACCTCGTCTTTGAAGAGGGTGCGCAGCGGCTCGACCAGGGCGAACTTCAGGTCCTCGGGCAGACCGCCGACGTTGTGGTGGCTCTTGATGTTGGCGGTGCCGGTGCCGCCGCCAGACTCCACCACATCGGGGTAGAGGGTGCCCTGGACGAGGAACTCGACGTCGCCGTGCGACGCGATCTCGCGGGCGGCGGCCTCGAAGACCCGGATGAACTCCCGGCCAATGATCTTGCGCTTCTGCTCCGGGTCGGTCACGTCGGCCAGCGCGCCGAGGAACCGTTCGGTGGCGTCGACCACCTTCAGCTTGATGCCGGTGGCGGCGACGTAGTCCTTCTCGACCTGCTCGGCTTCACCGGCGCGCAGCAGACCGTGGTCGACGAAGACGCAGGTGAGCTGGTCACCGACCGCCTTGTGCACCAGCGCGGCGGCGACCGCGGAGTCCACCCCGCCGGACAGGCCGCAGATGACCTCCTTGTCGCCGACCTGGGCGCGGATCCGGGCAACCTGCTCGTCGATGATGTTCTCGGGCGTCCAGGTCGGCTCGATGCCGGCGATGTCGTACAGGAAGCGGGTCAGCATCTCCTGGCCGTGCGCGGTGTGCCCGACCTCCGGGTGGAACTGCACGCCGGCACGCCGGCCGGCCACGTCCTCGAAAGCGGCGACCGGCGCGCCCGCCGACTCGGCGGTCACCGTGAAGCCCGCGGGCGCCTCGGTGACGGCGTCACCGTGGCTCATCCAGACGGGCAGGTCCGCCGGGAGGTCGCGCAGCAGCACACCGGGTTCGAGCAGGCGGGGGCGAAGCGGCGTGCCGCCGTACTCGCGGTTGCCGGTCTTCGCGACAGTGCCGCCGAGCGCCTGGGCCATCGCCTGGAAGCCGTAGCAGATGCCGAAGACCGGCACGTCGGCGCTGAACACGCCCGCGTCGATCTGCGGTGCGTCCGGTGCGTAGACGCTGGCGGGGCCACCGGAGAGGATGATCGCGGCGGGGTTCTTCGCCAGCATCTCGGCGATCGGCATCGAGTGCGGCACGATCTCGGAGTAGACCTTCGCCTCACGGACCCGGCGCGCGATGAGCTGGGCGTACTGGGCTCCGAAGTCCACCACGAGGACGGGGCGAGGCAGGCTCATGTGCGCAAATCCTACCGACAGTCACGGACGCGTCTGGCACGGGCTCGCCCACCACGCCCGCCGGCCTCAGGGCCGCAGCGCGCCCGGGGCGTCCGTCGGCACCGCCGGGTGGTGCGGGGGTACGGGTGCCAGCCGGCGGTACGGGGACCCGAGCGTCGGGCGGGGGTCCTCCTCGCCCCGGTTGGGCCAGAAGGACATCGCCCGTTCCGCCTGCGCGGTGATCGTCAACGACGGGTTCACGCCGAGGTTGGCCGAGACCGCCGCGCCGTCGACGACGTGCAGCCCGGGGTGCCCGTACACCCGGTGCCAGGGGTCGACCACCCCGTCGGCCGGGGTGGCGCCGATGGCCGCCCCGCCGAGGATGTGCGCGGTCACCGGGATGTCGAACGGCTCGGTGAGGGAGCCGCCGGGGGTCCCGCCGATCTCGTCGGCGAGCAGTCGGGCCGCGGTGTTGCCGGCCGGGATCCAGGTCGGGCTCGGGGTGCCGTGGCCCGGGCCGGTGACCAGTCGACGACCGAACAAGCCGCGCCGCCACCGGGTGGTCAGTGAGTTGTCCACCGACTGCATCACCAGGGCGATCACCGTCCGCTCCGACCAGCCGCGCACGGACAGCATCCGGACGGCCAGCCGTGGCTGGCGCGCGATGCTGCCCAGCCAGCGGCGTACCCGGTGGGGGCCGCCGTCGACCAGCAGCGACTGGAGCAGCCCCATCGCGTTGGAGCCGCGCCCGTAGCGGACCGGTTCGATGTGGGTCTGCGGGTCGGGGTGGAACGAGCTGGTGATCGCCACGCCGTCGGTGAAGTCCAGCCCTTCGGCCCGGGCCTGCTGGCGTGCCACCGAGGCACCCAGGATCGCCTCCGAGTTGGTCCGGGTCAGCTCGCCCAGGCGGGGCGAGAGCCCGGGCAGCACGCCGTCGTCCTTCATGGCGTGCAGCAGCCGTTGGGTGCCGAGCGCTCCGGCGGCGAACACCACCTGGTCGGCGTGGATCACCTGGCGACGGTGACGCACCCAGGCGCCGGTGCGGACGGTGTGCACCTCGTACCCGCCCTCCGCGGCGGGTTTGACGGCGGTCACCGTGGTCAGCGGGTGCACGATGGCGCCCAGCCGCTCGGCGAGCCAGAGATAGTTCTTGACCAGGGTGTTCTTCGCCCCGTGCCGGCAGCCGGTCATGCACCCGCCGCAGTGCGAGCAGCCGGTGCGCTCAGGACCGGCGCCGCCGAAGTAGGGGTCGGCGACCCGCTCGCCGGGGCGGCCGATGTGCACGCCCACCGGGGTGGCGTGGAAGGTGTGCCCCACCCCCATCCGCTCGGCCACCGCCCGCATGGCCCGGTCCGCGCCGGTGTTCACCGGGTACGTGGTGACGCCGAGCATCCGCTTCGCCTGGTCGTAGTGGCGGGTCAACTCGTCGCGCCAGTCGGTGATGTCCCGCCACTGCGGGTCCGTGTAGAAGGCCGGCAGCGGCTCGTAGAGGGTGTTCGCGTAGACCAGTGAGCCGCCACCCACCCCGGCTCCGGAGAGCACCAGCACACCACCGCCGGAGCGCTTCGCGGCCGGGCGGAGCAGGGTGATCCGCTGGATGCCGTAGCAGCCCAGCTTCGGCGCCCACAGGAACCGGCGGGCGCGCCAGGACGTCTGCGGGAACTCGTCGTCGGCGAAGCGCCGGCCGGCTTCCAGCACAGCGACGGAATAGCCCTTTTCGGCCAGCCGGAGCGCGGTGACGCTGCCGCCGAAGCCGGACCCGATGACGACCACGTCATACCGCATGGATGCATCATTACTCGCGAGTAGCGCTCGCGCTAGCGCCCGTTTTTGCGCGATCATGCTCCGGCCGACCGACCCGGCGCCTTCCGGCCGCAACCCGGAGCACCCGTCGGAGCGTTGTTCACCAGACGGGTGGAGGGAATTTCAGATGATCCTCGGGTCGATGGCGCCGCGCCGACGGTGGTTGCTGCTGGGGTTGACGGCCCTCGCCGCCGTCGCGCTGATCGCGGCCGGCACGGTGGTGATCACCCGGCTGACCAGCGACAACAAACCGGGTGGCGCTCCGGTGGCCGGTTCGCCGACGCCGACGCCGATCGCGACGCCCACCCCGAGCCCCAGCGGCCCACCGCCGGGCGCCGACATCACCGGCCCGCTCAACCTGCTGCTGGTCGGTGTGGACACCCGGGTCAGCGTGCCCGGATGGGAACCGCACTCGGACGCCGTGTTGGTGCTGCACGTGCCGAAGGGGTTGGGCCAGGCGTACCTCTTCTCGCTCCCCCGCGACCTGCTGGTGGACATCCCGGCGTTCCCGAAGGCCGGCTACAAGGGTGGCAAGACCAAGCTCACCCACGCGATGAGCTTCGGCAGCCGGGTGCCGGGCAAACCCAAGGAGCCGAGCACGGCCCAGGGGTACGAGCTGCTGCGCAGCACGGTCGCCGGGTACACCGGGTTGCGGATCGACGCCGGCGCGGTGCTCACGTTCAACGGGTTCGACAAGCTGGTCAACGCGCTGGGCGGAGTGGACATCTACGTCGACCAGCGGGTCGAGTCGATGCACCGCCGACCGGACGGCAAGTACCGGGAGAGCGTGCCGGGCGGTTACACCGGTCCGCAGCAGGTCTACGAGAAGGGTGAGCAGCACCTCAACGGCTGGCAGGCACTGGACTACGCGCGGCAGCGCTACATCACCGGCGGCGACTACGCCCGGCAGCGTCACCAGCAGCAACTGATCAAGGCACTGACCAGCAAGATCCTGGACGAGGGTCTGGCCCGGCAACCGGAGCGGGTCGACCAGGTCGTCGCGGCGCTGGGTGACACGCTGATCTACGTGGGTGGGCGGCGGATCGTCGACATCGCGTACGCCCTCGGTGGAATGCCGGACAACAAGTTCGTGCTCGTCGGCCTGCCCGGGTCCGGCGTCGGCAAGGGCAGCGCCTACCGCGGCGAACAGCTCACCGCCGTCGGCCGGAAGTTCATCACCGAACTCCGCGCCGGCCGCGCCGACGCCTACCTCGCCGCCAACCCCACCCTGGTCGTCAGGAACTGACCCCGCTCAGAGCCGCTTGGGCAGGGCCGGCTTCTTCGTGCCGTACAACCAGGCGTCGAAGAGCGCGTCGAGCTGCTCGCCGGAGATGCGCTCGGCGAGGGCGACGAACTCGGCCGTGGTGGCGGTGCCGTTGCGCTTCTCCGCCGCCCAGGTCTTGACGATCTCGAAAAACGCCTTGTCGCCCACTGCCACCCGCAGGGCGTGCAGGGTCATCCCGCCACGCTGGTAGACCGACTCGCTGAACAAGTCCTTGGCACCCGGCTTGCCCGGCGGCGTCTTCCACACCTGCGCGGACATCCGGGCGTACCGGTTGTCGAACGCCTCCTTGGCCGTGTACGTCCTGGTGTGCTCGGCCCAGAGCCACTCCGCGTACGTCGCGAAGCCCTCGTTGAGCCAGATGTCCTCCCACTTGGCCAGCGCGACGCTGTCACCGAACCACTGGTGCGCCAGCTCGTGCGCGACCACCTCGGTGTTCTCGCCCTGCCGGAAGAAGCCGGCGGAGTAGACCGGGCGGCTCTGCGTCTCCAGGGCGTACGAGATCCGGCTGTCGGTGACCACCACACCGCCGTACGCGTCGAACGGGTACGGCCCGAACACGCTCTCCAGGTAGTCGGCCACCTTGACGGTCTGGGCGATCGACGTGTCGGCTGCGCCCTTGGCCACGTTGGTGGCGACCGCGTTGTAGACCGGGCGGCCCTTGTGCTCGCCGGTGGTGATCCGGAACTTGCCGATCACCAACGTGCTCAGATAGCTCGCCATCGGCGACTTCTCCGACCACTTCCAGGTGGTCCAGCCGTCCTTGCTGGCCTTGCCGCCCGGCACGCCGTTGCTGACCGCGGTCAGACCGTCGGGCACGGTGACCTCGAAGTCGTACGCGGCCTTGTCGGACGGGTGGTCGTTGACCGGGTACCAGGTGCTGGCCGACTCGGGCTGTCCCAGGGCGATGGCACCGTCCGGGGTGTGCAGGAACCCGCCCTCACCGAGCGTCTCGTTCTTCAGCGGCTTCGGCACACCCTCGTAGGTGACCTCGGCGACGAACCCGTTGCCGTTGATCAGGCCGGAGGCCGGCTTGATCACCAGCTCGTTCCGCTTCCGCTCGTGGGTCGCCGGCGCGCCGTCCACGGTGACCGCGGTGACCGTCAGGCCGGCCAGGTCGAGGTTGAACGTCGACAGGTCGGTGGTCGCGGTGGCCTGCACGGTGGTCGTACCGGTCAACCGGTCCTTCGCCGGGTCGTAGCGCACCTTGACCGTGTACCGCCCGACGTCGTAGCCGCCGTTGCCGTAGGTCGGGAAGTAGGCGTCCCCGACCCCCTCGGCGCCGGCGGTGAACGTCCGTGACGGGGTGGGCGACGCGCTCGGCGCCGACGCCGCCTCCGGGGCCGACGAGTCGCATCCGGACAGTGCGAGCGCCCCGGTCACCAGCAGACCGACGCCCACCCGCAGGTCGTGCCGCGTCACCCGCATCTCGAACCTCCCCGGTACGGTCGCGGTGACGGCGTCCACCGCTCCGCGCGCGGACGGTCCCCCGTCGTACGCAGGCGGGAGCATATCGACCGGCGATCACGGCCCCGTCACGGCAGTGTGGGCGCTGATCCCCCCACCAACCAGGCGTCGAAGAGGGGTCGAAGCTGCCGACCCGCCACCCGCTCGGCCAGCGCGACGAGGTCCGAGGTGGTCGCGTTGCCCGCCGCCCGCTCACTCGTCCAGGTCCGCAGGATGCGGAAGAACGTGTCGTCACCGACGGTCCGGCGCAGGGCGTGCACCGCGAGCGCCCCCCGCTTGTAGACGGCCGTGCCGAACATCGACTCCCGGCCCGGCTCGACCGACGGCTGCGACCAGTCGGTCGCCGCGTACTGGAGCTCGAAGTTGCGTTGCGCGGTCCGGCCGCCGTCGTGCTCCTCCCACAGCCACTCCGCGTAGCTGGCGAAGCCCTCGTTGAGCCAGATGTCGCTCCACCTGGTCAGCGACACACTGTCGCCGAACCACTGGTGGGCCAGCTCGTGCGCCACCACACTCGGGTTGGGCCGGTCGTCGGTGAAGAAGGCAGGCCCGTAGACCGGGCGGGACTGCGTTTCCAGCGCGTACCCGATCCGGTCGTCGGCGACCACGATCCCGCCGTACGAGTCGAACGGGTACGGGCCGAAGCGGCTGGCCAGGAAATCGACTATCGCACCGGTACGGGCCAGCGAGCGGGCCGCGCCGCCGGTCGCGGGCAGGCTCGCCGCCACCGCCGTGACCATCGGCCGGCCGGCGTGCGTGCCGGTCACCACCCGGTAGTCGCCGATCACCAGGGTGCTCAGGTAACTGGCCATCGGGGCTCGCTCCGACCAGTGCCAGGTGGTCCAGCCGTCGGCGCTGTTCTTCGGGCCGGGCACCCCGTTGCTCAGTGCGGCCAGGCCGTCCGGGACGGTCACCGCCAGGTCGTAGCTGGCCTTGTCCGACGGGTGGTCGTTGACCGGGAACCAGGTGGCGGCCGAGTCGGGTTGGCCGAGCGCGACCGCGCCGTCGGCGGTGTGCAGGAAACCCCCGCTGCCCAACGACCCGTCGTCCACCGCCGTGGGCACACCCGCGTAGTCGACCGCCACGGTGAACTGCCGACCGCGTGGAAGCCCGGCGCGCGGGGTCACCACCAGCTCGCCGTCGCCGCGCCGGTGGTCGGCTCGTGCGTCGGCCACGGTGACCGCGCTGACGGTCAGGCCGGCCAGGTCCAGGTTGAACCGGGACAGGTCCTGGGTGGCCGTGGCCGTGATGACGGCGCGACCGGTCAACCGGTCCGTCGACGGGTCGTAGCGGACGTCGAGGTCGTAGTGCGAGACGTCGTAGCCGCCGTTGCCGCGCCCCGGCACGTAGGGGTCGCCCGCGTCGGCCGCACCGGGGCGGAAACCGTCGCTGTCGCCCGTACAACCGGTCGTGGCCAGTCCGACGACGCAGGTCAACGCGGCGGCGATGGCGGCCAACCGACTGCCGGCCGATCTCCGTCCAGTCCGGACCATGCACACCCCCTGCGGTACCTCCGGTCAGGACGAGCGTAGTCAGCGCCGCCGGCGACGCGGCCCGTATTGACGGTCATCAGTAACTTTCGTTGAATCAAACAAAAGTTGCCATCGATCGATACTTTCTTTCGACTTTGACCGACGTTAGTGTCGATCTCCGACCACCGTCGCGAAAGGTGGAACCATGCCAGACCACACCGCACCCGACGCCACCCCCACCGGCCGACTCAGCCGTCGGTCCCTGCTCGCCGCGTCCGCCGGCGCAGCCGCCGCAATCGGAGCGGCCGGCCTGCCGGTCCTCGCCACCGGCACCCCCGCGCTCGCCAAACCCAAGAGCAAGCTGCGCGTCGAGCCGCTGATCCCGGCGAAGAACCGCGGCATCATCCTCTACAGCGTCCGCGACCGGATCACCGCCGCGCCCGACGACAGTGGAGTGCCCTACGGTTTCGAGCGCGTCCTCGCCCGGCTCGCCGAGATCGGTTACAAGGAGATCGAGTTCGCCGGCTACACCCAGAGCACCGAGATCCTCGGCCGGCAGATCACCCCCACCGAGATCCGCAAGATCCTCGACGACAACGGTCTGGTGGCCAACGGCACCCACGCCTCGATCCAGCCGGCCACCTTCCAGCAGCAGCTCGACATCGCCGAGGAACTCGGCATGAAGAACATCGGCACCGGCAGCGACCCGACCAGCAGCGCGTACAAGGCCGAGTGGGATGCCGCCGCCGACATCTGGAACGAGCTGGGCCGGCAGGCCCGGGCCCGGGGCATGCGGCTGTACACGCACAACCACGACGCCGCGTACAGCTTCCTGATCGACCGCGGCCCGCGCGACGCGCAGGGCCGGCAGACCCGGTCGTCCGGCATCCGCCGGCTGGAGTACTTCTTCGAGATCACCGACCCGCGGTACGTCTTCTTCGAGCTCGACATCTACTGGGCCTACGTGGCCCGCTACAAGCACCAGAAGTACGTCAACCCGGCCGGCCAGGAAGTGACCGACCTGTTCGACCCGATCCTCACCGTGGCCGACCGGACCACCCGGTTCCCGCTCTTCCACGCCAAGGATGGCGACCGGGACACCAGCGTTCCCAACGGGTACCAGATGACCCCGCTGGGCGAGGGTGACCTCAACTTCCAGCAGTTCTTCCAGACCATCGGCGAGCGCAACTTCCACCACGCCAACTGGGAGATGGACACCGCCCCCGGCGGCGCCGACAACAAGGGCCAGTCGCTGGACTTCGCGGCCACCAGCTACCGCAACATGTCCGACCTCACCATCTACCTGGACAAGTGACTCCCGGCTGAACGCGACGAAGGCCGGCACCGCAGCATCGCGGGGCCGGCCTTCCGGCGTCTGAGAGAAGGGTCAGCGGTCGAGGACCAGGCCGACCTTCTGGAACTCCTTCAGGTCGCGGTAGCCGCACTTGGCCATCGCCCGACGCAACCCACCGAACAGGTTGAGCTGGCCGTCGGCCTCGTCGGCCGGCCCGAAGAGCAGCTCCTCCATCGACCCGAGCGGCTCACCGGCAACCTCGAACGCGCCCCGAGGCAGCGACGGGTGACTCGCCGCCGAGTGCCACCAGGCACCACCAGCGGGGGCCTCCTCGCAGAGCGACAGCGGCTCGCCGAGCATTACCGCATCCGCGCCACAGCCGAGCGCCTTGGCGATGTCACCCGAGGTCTGGATGTCACCGTCGGCGATGAGGTGCACGTACCGGCCGCCGGTCTCGTCGAGGTAGTCGCGACGGGCCGCCGCCGCATCCGCGATCGCGGTGGCCATCGGCACCCGGATCCCCAGCACCGACTCGGTCGTCGACCACTCGTCGCCACCGATGCCCACGATGACCCCGGCCGCGCCGGTACGCATCAGGTGCAGAGCGGTCTTGTAGTCTGTGCAACCGCCGACGATCACCGGCAGGTCGAGGTCGGCGATGAACTCCTTGAGGTTCAGCGGCTCGTCGGTGGTCGACACGTGCTCGGCCGAGACGATGGTGCCCTGGATGACCAGGATGTCCACCCCGGCGTCCAGGATCACCGGAGCCAGCGCCAGGGTGTGCTGCGGGGAGACCCGCACCGCCACGGTGCCGCCACCGGCGCGCAGCTCACGAACCCGCTCGGCGATCAGGTCCGGGCGGATCGGCTCGGCGTACACCTCCTGGAGCTTCTTGGTGGCGCGGGCGTCCTCGTCGAGGCCGGCCAGCTCCTCCAGCACCTTGGTCGGGTTCTCGTAGCGGGTCCAGAGCCCCTCGACGTTGAGCACACCGAGGCCGCCGAGCTGGCCGAGCCGCACCGCCGACGCAGGGCTCATGGTGGCGTCGGAGGGGTGGCCGACGCACGGGATACCGAACGGGTACGCGTCGAGCTGCCAGGAGGTGGAAACGTCGTCGACGTCCCTGGTCCGGCGGCTCGGCACGATGGCGATGTCGTCCAGGTGGTAGCCGCGCTGCGCGGTCTTGCCCAGCCCGATCTCGACCACGTCACGCATGGGGGACTCCAGGTGGTTGGGGGTGGTGGGTCAGCGGGTGTGGTAGTTGGGCGCCTCGACGGTCATCTGGATGTCGTGCGGGTGGCTCTCCTTCAGCCCGGCCGCGGTGATCCGGATGAGCTGGCCCCGGCGGTGCAGATCGGGGATGTTCTCCGCACCGGCGTATCCCATGGCCAGTCGCAACCCGCCGACCAGCTGGTGGGCGACCCGGGAGAGCGGCCCCCGGTAGGGCACCTGACCCTCGACGCCCTCCGGGACCAGCTTGTCGTCGCTGAGCACGTCCTGCTGGAAGTAGCGGTCCTTGCTGTACGACTTGGCCTGACCCCGGGACTGCATCGCGCCGAGCGACCCCATCCCGCGGTAGGTCTTGAACTGCTTGCCGTTGACGAAGATCAACTCGCCGGGGCTCTCCTCGCAGCCGGCCAGCAGGCTGCCGAGCATCACCGTGTCGGCACCGGCCACCAGGGCCTTGGCGATGTCGCCGGAATATTGGATGCCACCGTCGCCGATCACCGGCACGCCCGCCGGGCGGGCAGCCCGGGCCGCCTCCATGATCGCGGTCACCTGCGGCACGCCGACCCCGGCGACGATCCGGGTGGTGCAGATCGCGCCCGGACCCACGCCCACCTTGACGCCGTCGGCGCCGGCGTCGACCAGCGCCTTCGCGCCGGCGTACGTGGCCACGTTGCCGCCCATGATGTCGACCGTGACGTCGGCCTTGAGCCGGCGGACCATGTCCAGCACGGCCCGCTGGTGACCGTGCGCGGTGTCCACGATCAGCACGTCGACGCCCGCGTCGACCAGGGCACGGGCCCGCTTGTACGAGTCCTCGCCGACGCCGATGGCGGCGGCGACCCGGAGGCGGCCGGCGTCGTCCTTGCTGGCGTCCGGGTACTGCTCGCTCTTGGTGAAGTCCTTGACGGTGATCAGGCCACGCAGCCGGCCCGACTCGTCGACGATCGGCAGCTTCTCGACCTTGTGCTGGCGCAGCAGCGCGAGAGCGTCGTCCTTGCTCACGCCCACCCGGGCGGTGATCAACGGGGTGTGGGTCATGATCTCGCGGACCGGGGTGTCCGGCTCGGAGACGAAACGCATGTCGCGGTTGGTGACGATGCCGACCAGCTGGCCGTCGCCGTCCACCACCGGGACGCCGGAGATGCGGTAACGCCCGCACAGCTCGTCGACCTCGCGCAGCGTGTCGTTCGGGCTGGCGGTCACCGGATTGGTGATCATGCCGGACTCGGAGCGCTTGACCAGGTCGACCTGGAGCGCCTGGTCCTCCATCGAGAGGTTGCGGTGCAACACGCCGATGCCGCCCTGGCGGGCCATGGCGATCGCCATCCGGGCCTCGGTCACCGTGTCCATCGCGCTGGAGAGCAGCGGAATGGACAACTCGACGTTGCGGGTGAGCTTCGTCCGGGTGTTGACCCGGCTGGGCACCACGTCCGACTCGCCCGGCTGGAGCAGCACGTCGTCGAAGGTGAGGCCGAGCGGAACCACCCGGGCGGAGCCTGCCGGCAGCTCGGGCAGGTGGCCGCCCAGGTCGGCGTGCTCGACGCCGGCCGGAAGATCGGTGCTGGGCGAATTTTCCACGATTGCTCCCCTGAGCTGCTCGGATGGGCTTCAGCGAGGTGGCGCGGGCGGGCACCGGAGCGCGCCACGGTGCCGGCACGTCGCCTCATCGTACCCAGTGACCTGGGCGACCCGTCTGTGGCGGCCCGGCCCGGCGCACGGCCCGGGGGCGGACGGCCGCGCCGCGTTGGGTCTACGGTGAAGGGGTGCACGACGAGCCCATCGACCCGTTCAATGGCGACCCGGCCGATCCCACCGCGGGTCTGGATGAGCCGGGCGATGACCCGACGCCGGATCCGCTGACCGACGTCGAGCGGCAGGACGTGCTGGAAGACCTCGCCGACCTGGAGATCTACCAGGCCCTGCTCGCCCCGATCGGGGTCCGTGGCCTGGTGATCGAATGCGAGGACTGCCGAGAGCCGCACTACTTCGACTGGGACCTGCTCCGGGGCAACCTGCGCCACCTGCTCAACTCGGGCCGGCCCCGGGTGCACGAGCCCGCGTACGACCCCGACCCGGACCACTACGTGACCTGGGACTACGCCCGTGGCTACGCCGACGGCGTGCACGACACCCTGACCGAGGGCACCGAGGACGAGCCGGGCACCCCGACCGCAACGCAGTGACGGCCGGGCGCGTGGACGCCTTTTGATGGTGTCGTACGGCGCGGGCCGGTGACCGCGGCTTGCGGCGCGGTGACCGTGGCTAGCGGCGCGGTGACCGTGGCTAGCGGCGCGGCGCGGCGCGATGACAGTGGCGTGCGGCGCGGCGTGTGCCGGGGGTGATGGCGTGCGGCGCCTCCCTCAGGCGACCAGCCCGGCGCGGAAGCCGGCTGCCACCGCGTGCGCCCGGTCCCGGGCCCCAAGCTTGCGGAACAACCGGCGAGCGTGCGTCTTGACCGTGTCTTCCGAGACGAACAACTCCCGGCCGATCTCCGCGTTGCTCTTACCCTCGGCCATGCCGAGCAGCACCTGAAGCTCCCGCTCGGTGAGCCCGATCGACGCCCGGGTGGGCCGGGCGTTCGCGGCGGGCCGGGCCGGATCGGTCTGGTCGGCCGACGACTCGCCGGTCGCCGACTCGGCCTCGTCGTCCCCCCGCTGCACCGGCACCGACGGCATCCCCGCCGACCCTTCGCCGGGCGTGGCCGACCAGCCGGGCTCGCCGGAGCCACGCGGCGACGGCCCGGAGCGACCGGAACCGCCCACCGCCGCGGCATCCCGGGCCGGATCGGTGATCCGCTGCCGGGAGGCCCGACCGGGTGCCGTGAGCAGCAGGAGGGCCTTGGCCACCGCGCTGGTCAGATCGTGGTCGACGTTCTGAATGAGCCCTCGGGCACCAGCGCTGATGGTGGCCGCCGCCGCCTCGGACTCCTCGGTGCCGAGCAGCAGCACCGCGGCCTGCGGCGCGCGGGCCAGGACCCGACGAACGAAGCCGGCGCTGTCCGGCCGGGTGAGGGCCGTGTCGGCCAACACGACGTCGGCCGGTCGCTCGGCCAGCCGCAGCATCACCTCAGGATCGGAGACTGCGGTACGAACGATTGCTGACAACCCCAGCCGCGCGGCAGCAGAAGCAAGGTGCTGGGCCGCGAGTGGTGTCCGAACGCACACAAGGACGGTACGCACTGTGGTCTCCTCTCCGCCAACGAGCAGACCATGACGGGGTCAGCTGGGGAGGGGGTTCCCGGCAATCCTTTGAACTTTTCCGACAGATGGGGCAAAAGCCGCAATTTGTAGGACGTTTTCGATCACACACGTGTGAGTCGGCTGCGGCCCGGGTACCGGGATGTCCAGGCCGGGAACGGTGCGCCTGCGCGGCCCGCCGCCCGGATGCCGGCCACAAGGATTCTCGCGGAGCCGCGCGGGAGGAGGGGTGCTGATGTCGAACGTACGTAGACTGCCCGGACCCATCGTCGATCTCTGGGACTGGCAACGGCTCGGTGCCTGCCGAGGGCGGGACAGCGCCCAGTTCTTCCACCCGGACGGCGAGCGCGGCTCCTCCCGACTGCGTCGCGAGTCCGCCGCCAAGTCGGTCTGTCGCGCCTGCCCGGTCCGGGCCGAGTGCGCCGCACACGCGCTGTCGGTCCGTGAGCCGTACGGCGTGTGGGGTGGCTTCAGCGAGTCGGAACGACTGCGACTGCTCGCCGTCGGCTGGGAGGACCTGGCAGACCGCCGGCACGCCCGGGTCGACGTCGCACGGCTGGAGGCCCGACTGGGCCACCCGCACAAGTCAGCCATCCCAGTCCAACGCAACGTCGCCTGACCCGACACGTACCTGACGTCCGCGAAACCGCGTCCCTGGTTCGGGGGCGCGGTTTCGACGTCCCCGGGGCCCTTGGGCGACTCGACGCTCTCGGAGCCCTGGACGGCTCGACGCCGTCGGGGCCCTGGGCGGCTCGACATCCCCGACCCTAGGCGGATCGGCCTCCCGCCCGGTCTCGCCAAAAATCCGCATGATCGACACGGGTTCAATGATGTCGGGGTATCCCACCGCCTCGGACACCCCGACTTCGGCAAAGCCGAGTGGATCATGCCCAGAACGAACGGGCTGAGCCGACCGCACGGCCGCATGGGGGGTTTGTCCGGTTTGAGGGGTTAAGCCGAGGGCGCCGATGACCGCGGCACGAGGTTCGAGGCCTTCGGGGCCTTTGGCCAGTGACCGGTCGCACCCGTGGATCGGAATGATGGCCGGGGCGGGGTCGTTACATACCCTGACGATCGCAGGACCACCGGCTCACCGGCCCGCCAGGGTTGGAAACGCTGGTAGCCGGTTGGAATGCCGGCCCGGGCCGGATCGTTGAAGACTTCCGCAACGACCGCCAGACACCCCGGCACCGCTTCACACGAGCGGATGTCGGCGATGGGCCCACCGGGGAATGACCCCCGACCCCCGGTCGTTACACATGAACCCGGCGCCCGAGCCCCCCGGCTCGCAGCACCCGCCACCCCGGCCCCCCGCAAGCCCCCGGCTTGCCGGTGCCGACCTCCCCAAACTTTCCCTTTGTTTGATGCAGCGCCGGACGAGGTGCTCACACCCTTGTGCCGCCGACCCCCGTCAGTGGCCGGGTGTTTCCTACCCCCGAAGGAGCTACCCCCATGAACACGATCTTCCGTAAGAGCATGTTGTCTGTTGCTGGTCTCGCGTTCGCCGGTGGTGTCTTCGCCGGTCCGATCGCCGCCCACGCCAACCCCGTGGATGCCAAGCCGGTCGCGGTAGCGGTGCAGTCGGCCGCCCCGAAGCCGCAGGGCGACCAGTCCCACATCACCCTCAATGATGAGCAGACCGCGAACGTCAAGGCGATCATCGCCGCCACGAAGAAGGCCGGCCTGCCCGAGCGCGCCGCGGTCATCTCCATCGCCACGAGCCTGCAGGAGTCCAAGCTGGAGAACCTGGGCCACCTCGGCGACGCCAACGACCACGACTCGCTGGGCCTGTTCCAGCAGCGCCCGAGTTCGGGTTGGGGTACGCCGGAGCAGATCACCGACCCCGAGTACTCCACGACCGCGTTCCTCAAGGGTCTCAAGCAGGTTGACGGGTGGCAGGACATGCCGCTGACCGAGGCCGCGCAGACCGTGCAGGTCTCCGCCTACCCGGACGCCTACGCGCAGTGGGAGCAGCAGGCCACCGACCTGGTCGCCCAGCACTGGAACAGCTGACCCACCGAACGGCACACTGAACGACCCGACCGCTGGCCGGCACCCCCACCCGGGGTGCCGGCCAGCGGCATATCCCCCACAAACACAAGGACACCGTCACCACGCCCGGTAGATCTTGGACAGTTTCCGTCAGCCGCTAACGGAAACTGTCCAAGATCTGCACGGTCGGGCTCACACGGCCGGCGCGACACTGCCCACCGGGCCGGACCGACAGCGCGCCGACGGGTTCCGGCCGGCGTGGACCGCCCGGCACTGCCGGAGCCGGGGCGGACCCGTCCGGCACCGCCAGAGCCGGGGCGGACCCGTCCGGCACCGCCGGAGCCGGCGTGGACCGCCCGGCACCGCCGGATCAGCGGACGGTGACGGTGACCGTGTGCCAGCCGGTGGCACCGTCCGGGACGACATCCTGCGTACGCTCGGTCTGGGTTTCGCCGGTCGCGTCCGTTGCCCGGACCTGGAGCCGATGCTCGCCTGGCGTGGCGTCCCAGCGCCAGGACCACTGCACCCAGGTGTCCACCGACACGGCCGGGGCCAGCTCGGCCTGCTGCCACTCGCCGTCGTCGACGCGTACCTCGACCTGGCGGATGCCCCGGTGCTGCGCCCACGCCACGCCGGCGATGGTCACCGGCCCCGTGGTCAGCCGGTTACGTCCCCGGGGCGTGTCGATCCTCGACTGGGTCTTGATCGGTCCTTGGACGGACCAGCCGCGCGGCACCCAGTACGCGTCGAAGTCGGCGAACCGGGTCAGCTCCAGCTCGGTCACCCACTTGCACGCCGACACGTACCCGTAGAGGCCGGGCACCACCATCCGGACCGGGAAGCCGTGCTCGACCGGCAGAGGCTCGCCGTTCATGCCGACCGCCAGCAGCGCGTCCCGCCCGTCGCGCAGCGCGGCGGTGGGGGTGCCGCAGGTCCAGCCGTCGACGGACCGGCCGACGACCTGGTCGGCGTCCGCGTCCGGCTCGACCTCGTCGAGCAGTTCCCGCAGGGGTACGCCGAGCCAGCGGGCGTTGCCGATCAGATCTCCGCCCACCTCGTTGGAGACGCAGGCCAACGTGACGTACCGCTCGACCAGTGGCCGGGCCAGCAGGTCGGCGTAGGTGTACGTGCGCTCGGTGCCGACCCGCCCGTGGATCCGCAGCCGCCAGCTGTCCGGGTCCACCTGGGGCACCACCAGCGCGGTGTCGATCCGGTAGAACCCGAGGTTCGAGGTGACGTACGGCGCGAGTTGCGCCAGCGAGAGGTCCGCGCCTGCGGGTACGGCAGCTGCGGGGGCGACCGGCGCGGGCAGCCGGATCGCGTCCCGAGCGGCGGACACCCCGCGTCGACCGGCCAGCCAGCGCCCACCGAGACCTGCCGCCAGGGCTGTGCCGAGCAACACCCCGCTGCTGGTGAGGAACCGCCGCCGCGACTCAGGGTCGACTTCTGCAGCCCCGGTCGCGGATTGCCCGCCCGGAGCCACCGGCGCGGCGGGCGTCACCGGGCCAGCAGGCGACACCGGCTCGGCGGGAGTCACCGGCACCGGCAGGCCTTCCGGCGTCGGCGAGGCCGCCGAGGGCGGCTCGGCCCGCGACCCGAGCGCCGGACCCGCAGGCGACACCGGCGCGGCGGGCGGCACCGGACCCGCGGGCGGCACCGACGCAGCCGGCGGCACGATCGGAGTGGGCGGTGACCAGGGCCAGGGGTCCAGCTCGAACGGGCCGGCGATGAACAGCCAGAGCACCAGGCCGCCGAGACCGGCGCCGACAAGCGACGGCAGTGCGTCGGCGGCGTCCGCACCGGAACGGGTCAGCGCGGCGGCCACGCCGATGACGCCGAACGCGGCGATGCCGGCCAGGCCGAATGCCAGCCGCCGGACCGCCAGCACACCGAACAGCGCCGCGAACCCTCCCAGCAACAGGCCCGTACCAACCAGCAGCGCGATCTTGTCGGCGGTGCCGAAGAGGTCGATGGCGAGTTGCTTCAGCGACTCGGGGACGGCGTCGACGACCACCCCGCCGACCGCGACCAGCGGTGCCGACCGGGGGCCGGTCAGGACCGCCACCGGTTCGGCGATTCCGATCGCGACGGCGGCGGCGGTGATCCCGGCCAGCGCGGCGTAGCGCCGCGACGTGGTGCTCATCGGCCCAGTGTGCGCGATCATCCGGTCCACTCGCCAACAACGGCGGCGTCGGTAAGAGACCCACAAGACGAGCCGGGGCACACCGCCGTACGACGGTGTGCCCCGGAACGGGTGGCGCTACCGGGTCAGAAGCCCGGGCCGTGCTGGTGGCCGTGACCGTGGCCGTGGCCGCCGCCGGCGGCCGGCTCGGCCTGCTCCGGCTTCTCGACCACGAGGCTCTCCGTGGTGAGCAGCAGACCAGCGATCGAGGCGGCGTTGGTGACCGCGTTGCGGGTCACCTTCACCGGGTCGATGATGCCGGCCTTGACCAGGTCGACGTACTCGCCCTTGGCGGCGTCGAGGCCGTTGCCCCACTCCAGGTCGGCGACCTTCTGCGTCACGACATAGCCGTCGTGACCGGCGTTCTGCGCGATCCAGCGCAGCGGCTCGACGAGCGCCTTGCGCACGACCGAGACACCGACCTTCTCGTCACCGGTGAAGCCCAGGTCGTCGTCGAGGACCGAGAGGATCTGCACCAGGGCGGCGCCGCCGCCGGGCACAGTGCCCTCCTCGACCGCAGCCTTGGTCGCCGCGATGGCGTCCTCGATGCGGTGCTTGCGCTCCTTCATCTCGACCTCGGTGGCCGCGCCAGCCTTGATGACGGCGATGCCACCGGAGAGCTTCGCCAGCCGCTCGGCCAGCTTCTCCCGGTCCCAGTCGGAGTCGGAGGCCTCGATTTCCTTGCGGATCTGGGCGACCCGGTCGGCAACGTCGGCCTTCTGGCCACCGCCGTCGACGATCGTGGTGTTCTCCTTGTCGACCACGACGCGCCGAGCGGTGCCGAGCACCTCCAGGCCGACCTGGTCGATCTTGTAGCCCAGCTCCGGGGCGACCAGCTCGGCGCCCGTGGAGATCGCGATGTCCTGGAGCATCGCCTTGCGCCGGTCACCGAAGCCCGGGGCCTTGACCGCGCAGACCTTGAGGGTCTTGCGCAGCGAGTTGACCACCAGGGTGGAGAGCGCCTGGCCGTCCACGTCCTCGGCGATGATCAGCAGGGGCTTGCTGTTCTGCAGGACCTTCTCCAGCAGCGGCAGCAGCTCTTCGATCGCCGAGATCTTCTGGGTGGTGACCAGGATGTACGCGTCCTCAAGGACGGACTCCTGGCTCTCCAGGTCGGTGACGAAGTTCGGCGAGATGAAGCCCTTGTCGAACTGGAGACCCTCGGTCACGTCCAGCTCGGTGGTGAGCATGGAGCCTTCCTCGACGGTGATGACACCGTCGCGGCCGACCCGCTCCATCGCCTCGGCGATCAGGTCGCCGATCGTGGCGTCCTGCGCGGAGATCGTCGCCACGTTCGCGATCGACTCCTTGCTGGTGACATCGGCGGCACGGCCGAGCAGCGCCTCGGAGACCTTGGCGGCCGCCGCGTCGATGCCCCGCTTGAGGCCGGCCGGGTTGGTCCCGGCGGTCACGTTGCGCAGACCCTCGCGAACCATCGCCTGGGCCAGCACGGTCGCGGTGGTGGTCCCGTCGCCGGCGACGTCGTTGGTCTTGGTCGCCACCTCCTTGACCAGCTGCGCGCCAAGGTTCTCGTACGGGTTGGTGAGCTCGATCTCCTTGGCGATGGTCACACCATCGTTGGTGATCGTCGGCGCACCGAATTTCTTGTCCAGGACGACGTTGCGCCCGCGCGGGCCGAGGGTGACCTTGACCGCGTCCGCGAGGGCGTTGACACCGTGCTCCAGCAGGTGCCGGGCGTCGTCCGAGAAGCTCAGGATCTTCGCCATTAATGTCCCTTCGAAGCGCCATTGCCCCGGCCCGGCGAGCCGGACCGGGGCAGTGGCACTGATCGGTTGCTTACTTCTCGATGACCGCGAGGACGTCGCGGGCGGAGAGCACCAGGTACTCCTCGCCGGCGTACTTGACCTCGGTGCCGCCGTACTTCGAGTAGAGGACGGTGTCGCCGACCTGCACGTCAACCGGAACCCGGTTGCCGTTGTCGTCGACGCGGCCCGGGCCGACAGCGAGGACAGTGCCCTCCTGCGGCTTCTCCTTGGCGGTGTCGGGGATCACGATGCCCGACGCAGTGGTGGTCTCAGCCTCGTTCGCCTGGACCACGATGCGGTCCTCGAGCGGCTTGATCGCAACCTTGGTCGCGGTAGTCACGGGCATACCCTCCTGGGGTACTGGTTTCGTTGCTGGCCGGCGGGGCCGACCAGCGTCAATCTGCCTCATGCCACCGGGCGGGGCCGTCGTCGCGGGTGCCGGTCCGCCTGGCGTGCGCACCCGGGTCGTGAGACCCGGAAGCTGGCACCCTCAGGGTGAGAGTGCTAATCGCAGGTTATTCCGTGGCTAGCACTCCGTCAAGGAGAGTGCCAGCGAGTCGCGCCCCGCCAGCCCGGATTTCCGGGTCTACCCGGACAATGACCGGGTGGATCTCGATCAGCTGGCGGCGCTGCGTACCCCCGAGGGGTCGGCCGCGCTCACGGCGGCGGCCGGGCTGGCCGGCGGTGATCCACTGGCCGCGGCGTCGGCGTTGCGCGCGGCCGGGGTGCCGCCGACGCTGGCCGCGGCGGCGCTCACCCAGGCTGAGCTGCGCCACCGGGCGATCGGCAAGTTCGGCCCGGCAGCCGCGGAGATGTTCCTCACCCGCCCCGGCCTGGAGCAGGCCACCCGCCGGGTGGTCGCCGACCGTCGGGCCGCCCGGCTCCACGCGGCCGGCGTGCGCACCCTGGCCGACCTCGGGTGCGGCCTCGGCGCCGACGCGCTGGCCGCCGCCCGGACCGGCATCCGGGTGTACGGGGTGGAGGCCGACCCGGTGACCGCCGCCATGGCCGCCGCCAACGCTGAGGCGGCCGGGCTGGCCGACCTGTTCACTGTCGAGTGCGGGGATGCCACCGCGTTCGACGTCTCCCGGGTCGACGCGGTCTTCTGCGACCCTGCCCGCCGCACCACCGGCACCGGGCGACGGGTCTTCGACCCGCGCGCCTACTCGCCTCCGTGGGACTTCGTGACCGGGCTGGCGGAGCGGGTGCCGCGCACCGTGGTGAAGGTGGCGCCGGGGCTGGACCACAGGCTCATTCCGGCGGGCGCGGAGGCGGAGTGGGTCGGTGTCGACGGCGACCTGGTCGAGGCCGCGCTGTGGTGTGGTGACCTGGCGGAGGTGCCCCGCCGCGCCACCCTCTACCGACAGCAGGGCGTCAAGACCCGCCGCGACCAGCTCAGCGGCTCGGGTGCCGACGAGGCGCCGGTCGGGCCGCCGCGTCGCTACCTGTACGACCCGGACCCGGCGGTGGTCCGCGCGCACCTCGTCGCCGAACTCGCCGCCGAACTGGACGCCACTCTGGGCGACCCGAGCATCGCCTACCTCTACGCCGACCATCCGACCCCCACCCCGTACGCGCGCTGCCTGGAGATCACCGACGTGCTGCCGTTCTCGCTCAAGCGCCTGCGGGCGCTGCTGCGCGACCGTCGGGTGGGCCGGGTGGAGATCCTCAAGCGGGGTTCCGCGCTCACCCCGGAGCAGCTTCGGCGGGACCTGCGGCTGGCCGGCGACGAGGCGGCGAGCCTGGTGCTCACCCGGGTCGCCGGCGCACCGACAGTGCTGATCGGTAGGCCGGTCGACTAGCGTCGCCGGTGTGGCAGGACAGGGCACTCCGGCGACGGCACTGGTGGTCAAGCGTGGGGTGGCGCACCGCACCCATCCGTACCGGGTGGCACCGGACGCCCCGAACTACGGCGCGTTGGTGGCGGTGGCGCTCGGCGTGCCACCGGAGCGCGTGTTCAAGTCGCTGGTGACCGAGGTCGACGGCGCACTGACCGTGGCGGTCGTTCCGGTCACCGGCGAGCTGGATCTGAAGGCGCTCGCGGCGGCCGTCGGTGGCAAGCGGGCGACGCTGGCCGACCGGGCGGTCGCCGAGCGGGCAACCGGCTACGTACGCGGTGGGATCAGCCCGCTCGGGCAGCGCAGGCGGCTGCCCACCGTGCTGGACGACTCCGCGCTGAAATTCCCGACGATCTACGTCTCGGCTGGTCGGCGGGGTCTGCAACTCGAACTGGCCGCAGCGGATCTGGTGGCGCTGACCGACGCCCGCACCGCGCCGTTGCAGACCCACTGACGGCCTTCGTTACGTCGACTCCCCCGTGGGATACCCGGGGAGTAACAGTCGCGTTGCTGAATTGTTATCGCTCCCAACAAACTATGCACCTGCGCGGTCTTGTGGAGCCGGTGTGACGCGAAATACGTTGCCGGGCACAACAAAACAACACCTCCCCCACCTCCGAAAGGACCCTGCACATGCGTAAGGGGATCCTCACCATCGCCGCCGTGGGCCTGCTCACGACCGGCGGCTTGACCGCCTGTAGCGATGACTCCGGCTCCGGCTCGGCCGACTCCGCCAAGACTCCCAAGATCGGCGTGATCCTCCCGGACAGCAAGTCCTCGGTCCGCTGGGAGACCGCGGACCGGCGGTTCCTGGAGGAGGCGTTCAAGGCCGCCGGCGTCCAGTCCGACATCCAGAACGCTCAGAACGACAAGACCGCCTTCCAGACCATCGCCGACCAGATGATCACCGGCGGCGTCACCGTCCTGATGATCGTCAACCTGGACTCCGGCACCGGCAAGGCCGTGCTCGACAAGGCCAAGTCGCAGGGCGTCGCCACCATCGACTACGACCGACTCACCCTGGGCGGCTCCGCCCAGTACTACGTCAGCTTCGACAACGAGACCGTCGGCAAGCTGCAGGGCGAGGGTCTGTCCAAGTGCCTGACCGAGAAGGGCGCCAAGAACCCCGTCGTGGCGTACCTGAACGGCTCCCCCACCGACAACAACGCCACCCTGTTCAAGAACGGCTACGACTCGGTGCTCAAGCCGAAGTTCGACGCCAAGGAGTACGTCAAGGGCCCTGAGGACGCGGTGCCCGCGTGGGACAACGCGCAGGCCGCGACGATCTTCGAGCAGCAGCTCACCAAGGCCAACGGCAAGATCGACGGTGTGCTGGCCGCCAACGACGGTCTCGGCAACGCGGCCATCTCGATCCTGAAGAAGAACAAGCTCAACGGCAAGGTGCCGGTGACCGGGCAGGACGCCAGCACCGAGGGCCTGCAGAACATCCTCGCCGGCGACCAGTGCATGACCGTCTACAAGGCGGTCCGGGAAGAGGCCAAGGCGGCCTCCGACCTGGCCATCGCGCTCGCCAAGGGTGAGAAGAAGGACACCGGCCAGACGGTGAAGGACCCGGAGGGCAACCGCGACGTCCCCTCGGTGCTGCTCACCCCGAAGGCCATCACCAAGGAGACCGTCAAGGACGTCATCGCCGACGGCTACGTGACCAAGGAGCAGGTCTGCACCGCAGCGTACGCCAAGTTCTGCGCCGAAGCCGGCATCAGCTGACCGACGCCGCACCACCCGCCGGGACGACCATCGCCGCCCGGCACGGGAGCACCCCTCCCGTGCCGGGCGGCGCCCGCCGGACGGGCCCCGACCTCCCTTGCGAAGGAGACCCCCCGTGTCCGCGACCCCCCTGCTGGAACTCCGCGGGATCGACAAGAGCTTCGGTCCCGTCCAGGTGCTCCGCGACGTCGCCCTGACCGTCCACCCGGGCGAAGTGACCGCACTGGTCGGTGACAACGGCGCCGGCAAGTCGACCCTGGTGAAGTGCATCAGCGGCATCCACCCCACCGACGCCGGAGAGTTCCTGTTCAACGGCGAACCGGTACACATTGGCAGCCCCCGCGACGCCGCCACGCTCGGCATCGAGGTCGTCTACCAGGACCTCGCGCTCTGCGACAACCTGGACATCGTGCAGAACATGTTCCTGGGCCGGGAGCGGCGCAGCGGCATCGTCCTGGACGAGCCGACCATGGAACAGCTCGCCGCCGAGACGCTGGCGGGGCTCTCCATCCGCACCGTCACCTCGCTGCGTCAGCACGTCTCCAGCCTCTCCGGCGGCCAGCGCCAGACCGTGGCCATCGCCAAGGCGGTGCTGTGGAACAGCAAGCTCGTCATCCTGGACGAGCCCACCGCGGCGCTCGGCGTGGCACAGACCGCGCAGGTGCTAGAACTGGTCCGCCGCCTCGCCGACAACGGCCTGGCCGTGGTGCTCATCTCGCACAACATGAACGACGTCTTCGCCGTCTCCGACCGGATCGCCGCGCTGTACCTCGGCCAGATGGTCGCCCAGGTGAAGACCACCGACATCACCCACGCCCAGGTGGTCGAGCTGATCACCGCCGGACGCTCGGGCGGGCTCGGCCTCGCCACCGACCCGGGCAGCAACGGCGACGGCCCGCAGCCGGCCGACTCGATCTCAGGAGGCGTCCGATGACCACCACCGCCGTGCGGAAGGACGGCCCCGCGGCCGTCACACCCGCGCCGACCGTCGGAGGCCACGTCCGCAACTACTTCAGTCGGGTACGCGGTGGCGACGTCGGCGCGCTACCGGCCGTACTCGGCCTGATCGTGCTCTGCACCGTCTTCGCGATCATGCGGCCGTCGTCGTTCCTGTCGGCCGGCAACTTCGCCAACCTCTTCACCCAGGGCGCGGCGGTCACGCTGATCGCGATGGGCCTGGTCTTCGTGCTGCTGCTCGGCGAGATCGACCTCTCCGCCGGCTTCGCCAGCGGCGTCTGCGCGGCGGTGCTGGCCAATGTGGTCACCGTGCTCGGCTACCCGTGGTGGGTCGCCGTGCTCGCCGCCGTCGCCACCGGTGTGGTCATCGGCACCACGCTCGGCATGCTCGTCGCGAAAATCGGCATCCCGTCCTTCGTGGTCACCCTCGCCGGCTTCCTCGCCTTCCAGGGCGTCGTGCTCCTGCTCGTGAAGGAGGGCACCAACATCTCCGTCCGCGACGAGGTGCTGGTCTCCATCGCCAACCGCAACCTCGCCCCCACGCTGGGCTGGGCGCTGACCGCCCTCGCGGTCATCGGCTACGCGGCGGTGCAACTGCTGCGCCACCGCAACCGGGTGGCGCGTGGGCTGATCACCGACCCGATCGCGGTGGTGGCGTTGCGGATCGGCGGGCTCGCCGTCATCCTCGGAACCGCGGTGTACGTGCTCAACCTGGAGCGCAGCCGCAACGTCCTGATCGTCTCGCTCAAGGGTGTGCCGATCGTGGTGCCGATCATCGCGGTGCTGCTCGTCATCTGGACCTTCGTGCTGCAACGCACCAGCTACGGCCGGCACATCTACGCCGTGGGCGGCAACCGGGAAGCCGCCCGCCGGGCCGGCATCGACGTCGACCGGATCCGGATCTCCGTCTTCGTGATCTGTTCGTCCATGGCCGCCATCGGTGGCATCGTGGCGGCCAGCCGGGCCAACTCGGTCGACCCCAACACCGGGGGCAGTAACGTACTGCTCTACGCGGTCGGCGCAGCGGTGATCGGCGGCACCAGCCTCTTCGGTGGCAAGGGCCGCGTCCTCGACGCCGTACTCGGCGGCGCGGTGGTCGCGGTCATCGAAAACGGAATGGGCCTGATGGGTTACAGCGCGGGAGTCAAGTACGTGGTCACCGGCGTCGTGCTGCTGCTCGCCGCCAGCGTCGACGCGCTCTCCCGTCGCCGCGCGGCAGCCACCGGCACCCGCTGACCGCGGGAGGTAGCACCACGATGCGCCCAGGACCGAGCCAGGACGACGTCCGACGGCAGAACCTCGGGGCTCTGCTGAGGCATGTGCACGTCCACGGGGCGACCACACGCGCCGAACTGACCACCACGCTGGGCCTCAACCGCAGCACCATCGGCGCGCTCACCGCCGACCTGTCCGCGGTGGGGCTGGTCAGCGAAGGCGCGCCGAAGGAGACCGGCCGGGCCGGGCGACCGTCACTGGTCGTCCGGCCCGAGTCGGCCCGGGTCTACGCGTACGCGTACTCGGTGGAGGTGGACCGACTGCGCGCCGCCCGGATCGGGTTGGGCGGGGCGGTCCTGGACCGTCGCGACCTGGACAGACCACGCGGGCTACTGGCCGCGGAGGCCGCGCCACTGCTGGCCGGCGCGGTCAAGGAGATGCAGCAGTTGGTGCCGGCCGACGCGATCTGCGTCGGCGCCGGCGTCGCGGTCTGCGGCATGGTCCGCCGGGACGACGGCCTGGTCCGACTCGGCCCCACCACCGGCTGGGTGGACGAGCCGATCGGCTCGGCCCTCGCCGACGAGTTGGGCATCGACGTGCCGGTCACGGTGGGCAACGTGGCCGACGTCGCCGCGTTCGCCGAGCACGCACGGGGTGTTGCGGCCGGTTGCGACAACGTCCTCTACCTGTACGGAGACGTCGGCGTGGGTGCCGGCATCATCGCCGGTGGGCGTCGGCTGACCGGGCACGGTGGTTACGGCGGCGAGGTCGGCCACATGAAGGTGGTGCGCGACGGCCGGCCCTGTGAGTGCGGCTCCCGGGGTTGCTGGGAGACCGAGATCGGCGAGCACGGTCTGCTGCGCGCTGCCGGACGCTCCGATGCCCGGGGCCGCGACGCTCTGCTGGCCGTCTTCGACGCCGCCGACCGGGGTGACGCCCGGGCCCAGACGGCGGTCCGCCAGGCCGGTGACTGGCTCGGCTTCGGCGTCGCCAACCTGGTGAACATCTTCAACCCCGAGATGGTCATCTTCGGCGGCACCATGCGCGACCTCTACCTCGCGGCGGCGGCCCAGATCCGCAGCCGGCTCAACTCCAACGCGCTCGGGGCCTGCCTGGAGCACGTCCGGCTGAGGACGCCCAAGCTGGGCGCGGACGCACCCCTGATCGGGGCCGCCGAGTTGGCCTTCGAACGGCTCCTCGCCGACCCCCTCGACGTGGGCTGATCCGCGTACGCTGTCCGGCGTGGATGTCGAGCTGCGCGCCTCCGACGACGACCGCAACCGGGTGGTCGCCGAGCTGCACCGGCACACTGCGGCGGGCCGGCTGACCCTCGACGAGTTTTCCGACCGGGCGGGTGCAGTGTGGACGGCACGCACCCTCGGTGACCTGGCCGCGCTGACCCGCGATCTGCCGGCACTGTCCGACCCGCCCGGCGACGGCGTCGGGCACGGGCGCCGCGAGCTGCTGATGCTCTTCGCCGCCGCCGCGCTCACTCTGCTGCTGCTCGGTGGCTTCCTCGCCATCACCCGCTGATCCGCGTCGCCAAATGGTGAACTGATCGCGCGATCAGTCCGTATCAGTGGGCGGACGGGCAGCCGGGAGCGTATGGCTGTCCGGTCCAGACGCGTTTCGGTCCGGACCGAGGAGGCACCACAGACATGGCACCGCTCAGATCCGCCCATCGCCGACTGGGCAACCGGACCCACCGAGCGGCGATGCTGCTCATCGCGATCGTCGCGGGGATCGGTGTCCTGCCCGGCGTGGCCATGGCCGCGCCCGCCGGCGGCGGGCAGCAGCTCAACGCCGCCGACATGACACTGCTCAATGGGGTACGGCTGGCGGGGCTGTGGGAGATGCCAGCCGGTCAGATGGCCGCCGAGAAGGGGCAGTCGGCCAAGGTACGGGAGATCGGCGCCGGCATCGCCAGTGAGCACCAGAAGCTCGACCAGCTCGTCGTCGACGCGGCCAACAAGCTGGGCGCGACGATCCCCAGCGAGCCGACGGCCGAGCAGAAGGGCTGGCTGGCGGAGATGCAGAAGGCCTCCGGCGCCCGCTTCGACCAGATCTTCGTCACCCGGCTCCGGGTCGCCCACGGCAAGATCTTCCCGGTGATCGGCGCGGTACGGGCCAGCACCCGGGACGCCACCGTCCGCAAGCTCTGCGACGACTCCAACGGCTTCGTCATGCACCACATGCAGATGCTGGAGAGCACCGGCCTGGTCCGCTGGCCGGAGCTGCCCCCGGCGGCGCTGCCCGCCCCCGGTGACGACGGCCTGTTGGCCGCCGCCGCGGCCAACGCCGGCCCGCAGGTCGGGGTCAGTAGCACAGTCGTCTGGCTGGTCTTCCTCGCCGCGCTGGGCACCGGTGGAATCGCCACCTACCGGATGCTGCGCCGCAGCTGACCATCGGTGATGGCCTCGTTGGTGGCTCGCGTCAGCGGTCGACCTGGGTGAAGTCCCAGGAGTGCGGAGCGCGGGCCACCAGCAGGGCGGGCGGATCGGGCAGCGGTCGCGGGTTGCTGCGCCACTTGGAGATGACCACCACGCGATGGTCGGTGGAGGAGAAGACCTCGCTGGAGACGTGCAGCGGGTCGTGCTCCAACTCGGGCAGGGCGGTGTCGCACACCCAGGTGATCAGGTCGCCGACGCCGTACGCCTCGGCGCGCGCCTCCCACATCCGCACGATCATGTCCGCCGCCCCCGTCACACGCTGACCGTGGTCAACGGCAGTGCCGAATCGGCAGGCAGGTCCAGTCGGCTCGGCGCGACCCCCGCCGCGACCAGGTGCGAACCGAGCGCGGCCACCATCGCACCGTTGTCGGTGCAGAGCTTCGGCCGGGGCACCCGGACCTGGATGCCGTACTTCTCGGCCCGCTGCTCGGCCATCGCCCGCAGCCGCGAGTTCGCCGCCACTCCCCCGCCGATCACCAGGGTCTCGATGCCCTGAGCGCGGCAGGCGGCGAGCGCCTTGCTGGTCAGGACGTCACAGACCGCCTCCTGGAAGGACGCGGACACGTCGGCCACCGGCACCGGCTCACCGGCACGCTGGCGTGCCTCGACCCACCGGGCCACCGCCGTCTTCAGGCCGGAGAACGAGAAGTCGTACCGGTGGGCGGCGAGATCCTTGGCGGCGGTCAGGCCGCGTGGGAAGGCGATCGCGGCGGCGTCGCCGGCCCGCGCCTCCCGGTCGATCGGCGGGCCACCCGGGAAGGGCAGGCCGAGCAGCCGGGCGACCTTGTCGAACGCCTCACCGGCGGCGTCGTCGATGGTGGCGCCCAGCGGGGTGACGCCCCGGGCCAGGTCGTCGACGAGCAGCAGGGACGAGTGACCGCCGGACACCAGCAGCGCGATGGCGGGTTCGGGCAGTGGGCCGTGCTCAAGGGTGTCCACCGCGACGTGGGCGGCAAGATGGTTCACGCCGTACACGGGCTTCTCGGCGGCGAGCGCGTACCCCTTGGCGGCGGCGACACCGACCAGCAGCGCGCCGGCCAGGCCAGGCCCGGAGGTGACCGCGATCGCGTCGATGTCGGCCAGGGTGACGCCGGCCTCGGTCAGGGCCCGGTCCATGGTGGGCACGATGGCCTCCAGGTGTGCCCGGCTGGCCACCTCGGGCACCACACCCCCGAATCGGGCGTGCTCCTCGACGCTGGAGGCGAGCGCGTCGGCCAGCAGGGTGTGCCCCCGCACGATGCCGACGCCGGTCTCGTCGCAGGAGGTCTCGATACCCAGGATCAGCGGTTCGTCAGCCATGGTCGTGTGGTCCGTCCCCGGTCGGCTCGGCGTCGCGCCGCATGACCAGCGCGTCGGTGTTGCTCGGTTGGTAGTAGCCGCGCCGCACCCCGATCGGCTCGAACCCGTACGTCGCGTAGAGCCGCTGGGCGGCGGCGTTGTCCACGGCGACCTCCAGCAGGGTGCTGCGGGCGTCACGCCGGGCCGCCTCGGCGAGTAGTTCCTCCAACAGGACGCGGCCCACGCCGCGCCGCTGGGCGTCCCGGCGGACGGCGATGTTCTGCACCCACACCTCGTCCGGAGGAGCCCCGGCGAGACCGGCGTAACCGAGCACCGCGCCATCCCCGTCGACGGCGACCCGGTAGTGGTGCCCGTTCGCCAGCTCGCTCCAGAACATGCCGGGCGACCACTGCTCGGCGCCGAATAGGTCCGCCTCGATCGGCAGCACGTCGTCGATGTGCCACCAGCGGAACGGGACGAGCCGTACCGCTGTCATGGCAGGACCGGTTTGCGGCCGGTAGCCGCCACCGCGTCGGGACGGCGCAGGTAGAGCGGGGTGAGCCGCTCACTGGACGCACCCGCCCGGATCCGCTCGGCGGCGAGCAGCGCCAGCACGGTGGCGTCCGGGTACCTGGGCTCGACCCGGACGGGCAGGTCCAGGATCTCGGCGTACCGGTGTGCCCCGTCTCCGACCGCGATCGTCGCGCCCAACTCCCGGGCGCGGGCCGCGGCCACCGACGGCGTGGACACCTCAGGCCCGACGATCCGCTGGCCCGCACCGTCGTAGACGGCCCAGTAGAGCTCCTTGCGCCGGGCATCGCTGGCGGCCAGCACCGGCTCGCCGGACGCCGCCGGGTAGCCGATGGCGTCCAGCGAGCAGACGCCGTACGTGGGGATGCCGAGCACCTGACCCATCGTCGCGGCGGTGACCAGGCCGACCCGCAGCCCGGTGAACGGCCCCGGGCCGAGCCCGGCGACGATGGCGCTCAGGTCACGTGGGCGCGCGTCGGCGTCGGCGAGGACCGCGTCCACCTGGGGAGCGAGCAGTTCGCCGTGCGCGCGGGCATCGACCGTGCACCGGTGCGCCCGGGACACGACATCGTCCACCGAGACCTCCACCAGCGCTGCGGTCACCGCAGGGGTCGAACTGTCCACCACGAGTACGAGCACGGTTAGCCAGCCTAGCCGCCCCGCCGGAGCCCCCCGGTCACGCCCCGCCCCCGCCACAGCCTCGGTCACGCCACAGCCTCGGTCACGCGGCGGCCCGGTCGCGCGCCGACACGCCACCGTTCCGGCCACGCGCCCCCGTTCACCCCTTCCCGGCCCGACCGCTCCGGCCTGGCGGCGGATGCCTCAACAAGCGCTATACCTGTGGGTCATATTTATGACCCACAGGTATAGCGCTCAACAGGGAAACGGCCGGTAACCGCCACACATCGCCCGTTCGTCAAGCGAACCCGCACGAGGGCCGGCCAGTCGTGAATCCGCCTCAGCGGTGCCGGCTACGGCCAGCGTGGTCCACGATCCCGAAATGCCATCCACCCGTCTCGGCACTCTGCTCGGCACCGTCATTCACCAGCAACGGCAGTTGCGCGGGCTGAGCCAGTGCGAGCTGGCCGAATTGGCCGACACCAGTCAGGCGACCGTCGCCCGGATCGAACGCGGCGGGCGCGCACCCAGCATCGCCATGCTTGAAGGGTTGCTCGCCGCGATGGATGTGCAGCTGGTTGTCGGGGTGGAGACGCTGGACGCGCACCTCGACGCCCGGATGGATGACCTGGTCGCCCGGCCGATCGCCGAGCGGATCGACGAGATGGGCCTGGATCGGCTGCTGGACCGGCTCAGCGACCTCCCACAGGTGATCACCGGGAGTACGGCTGCCCTGTTGCAGGGCGCGCCGGTGCCGGTGGACGCGCTGGAGATCGCCGTGCGATGGCAGGACTCGAAGGTGTTGACCCGCTGGCTGGAAAGGAACTACGGCCAGCGGTGGAACGCTCGCTGGGGCGAGTTCGGCGGTGTGTGGTTGGAGCCCGAGGAGCCGGGCGAGCACCGATGGTCGACCCGGTACGGCGAGATCAGGGCCACGATGTGCGACGAGCTGCCCGAGACGATCGAGGTGCGCCACGGCGGTCGGGGTTACCAGGTGGTGCCGCTCGTCGAGTTGGAGCTGACCGATCCGCGCGCCGGCGAGCTGTTGCGCCGCTACCGGGACCGGCAGCTGGGCAGCGGAAGCTGACCTCGTCAGCCGGCGGTGCGCTCCCAGTCGATGGTGGGCAGGCCGGCGTCGGCGAGCGCCTTGTTGGCCGCGCTGAACGGGCGGCTGCCGAGGAAGCCACGCGGGTTCATCGGGCTGGGGTGGCCGGCCTCCAGCACGACGTGCTGCGGGTTGGTGACCAGGGCCGCCTTCTTGCGGGCGTAGCCGCCCCAGAGCAGGAAGACCACCCGGTCCGACGAGGCGTCCAGTGCCCGGATGGTGGCGTCGGTGAACTCCTCCCAGCCGGCGTTGGCGTGCGAGCCCGGGGTGGCCTGACGGACCGTCAGCACCGCGTTGAGCAGCAGCACGCCCTGGGCGGCCCACCCGTCGAGGTTGCCGCTGCGCGGCTTGGGAACGCCGACGTCCTCGCCCAGCTCCTTGAAGACGTTGCGCAACGACGGCGGCACCGTCACGCCGTCGCGGACGCTGAAGCTCAACCCGTGCGCCTGCCCGGCCCGGTGGTAGGGGTCCTGCCCGAGGATCAGCACCCGGGTGTCCTGCGGCGGGCAGAGCCGGTAGGCCGAGAACAGGTCCTCCAGGGGAGGGAAGACGGTCTGCGTCGCGTATTCCCGAGCGACGAACTCGGCCAGCGCGGCGGTGCGCGCCAGATGGAGGTGCGGGGTGAGCACGGCACGCCACTGCTCCGGCAGCAGGGCCAGCAGATCCAGGGCGGGGGCGTCGTCGGGCATCAGGAACCTCTCACACAGCGCGGGTCGGTCCCCCGCACTCTAGGCATCGGGTACGACAGGGACCGCCCTAGCCCAGGTCGGCGAGCCGACGGGCCCAGTCGCCACCGATCGGGTCCAGCTCGACGATGCGGGTGTCGTCGTCGCGGCGGTCGATCCGGACCCGCAGGTGCGCGTCGACCAACTGCTCCACCAGGCCTTCACCCCACTCCACCACGGTCACCGAGTCCTCGACCGATGCGTCGAGGTCCAGGTCGTCGATCTCGGCGCGGGGGTCGGTGGCGGCGCCCAGCCGGTACGCGTCCGCGTGCACCAGGGCGACCAGGCCGCCCCGGGCCGGATCCGGGCGGTGCACCCGGGCGATCACGAACGTCGGCGAGGTGATGTCGCCGAGAACACCGAGCCCGGCGCCGACGCCCTGGGTGAGCGCGGTCTTGCCGGCGCCCAGCGGGCCGGTCAGCAGCACCAGGTCGCCGGCGCGCAGCAGCCCAGCCAGGCGTCGGCCGAACTCCCGGGTGTCCTCGACGGTCGGCAGCTTGACGACGTGACTCACCGTTCCTCCGGCTCTGCGAGTGATTCGAGGAACCGCGCGAGCGCGGCGTTGACCTCGTCGGCGTGCTCCAGCATCACCACGTGTCCACTATCTTTGATCTTGACGAACTCGGCGTGCGGCAGCCGCCGGACGATCTCCTCCGAGTGGGTCACCGGAGTGATCATGTCCTTGTCGCCGACCACCACCAGCACCGGCGTCGCGGCCAACGCCGCGAGAGCCGGGAAGCGCGAGTGGGTGGCCAGAGTCCGCAGGTAGCGGGTCACCGTGTCGGCCGACGTCCGGGAGTTCATCATCTCCACATAGGACACAAGTGCGGGGCTCGGCTTGCGGGTGCCGAAGCCGTACTTGCGGGTCAGCAGCCAGGCCACGTTCGACGTCGACTTGCGGGCCTTGTCGATCACCGGCCCGCCGTACCGGGTGGCGTTGCTGACCATGTACAGCACCGGGCCGCCGACCCGGCCGAGCAGCGCGGGCGCGACCAGCTTGGTCTCGGCGACGAGCCCGCCCGAGGTGGCCATCAGGACCGTGCCCACCACCCGGTCACCGAACAGCTCCGGGAACAACTCGGCGAACGCCATGATGGTCATGCCGCCCATCGAGTGACCGACCAGCACCAGCGGCCCGTCCGGGGCGGTGCGGTCGATCACCTGGCGCAGCGTTCGGCCGAGCACCGCGAGGTCGTACTCCCCGGTCTCCAACCGGCCGGACCGACCGTGACCGGGCTGGTCGTACGCCACTACCCGGTAGTCACCTCGGGCCGCGAGCATCTGGCGCTGGAAGTGGAACGTCCCCATGTCCAGGCAGAAGCCGTGCACCAGCACCACCGTCGGATGTCCCGGCACCGGTCTGGTCGGCTCGACCACCTCGACGTGGATGTCCGTGCCGTCCGGCAGCTCCAGACGGAACGCCTCGTCGTACCGCTGCTCGCCGAACGCCTCGTGCGCGTAGCGGTCGGCCGGGTCCGCCTTGAGCCGGCGGACCAGGGTGCGCTCGGTCGCGACGCCGGCCGCCAGGCCCGCCGCCGCGACCCCGACCGCGGCCCCGAGGATCCCCGCGACCCGGCCCGCCGCGGTCCGCGGACGCGGAATGCGGTAGCTCATGGCCGCTCGCCGTCATAGATCCGAGGCACGCGCGTGCTGCCGAACCGGGTGACGATCTCGTAGTTGATCGTGCCGACCGCCTCGGCCCAGTCGTCGGCGGTCGGCTCACCGTCGGCGCCGCTGCCGAACAGGGTCGCCACGTCGCCGTCGGCCACCGGGTCGTCGCCGCAGTCGATCACGAACTGGTCCATGCAGACCCGTCCCGAGATCGTCCGCCGTGCGCCGGCGAGCTGCACCGGGCCGGTGTTGGACGCGTGCCGGGGAACCCCGTCGGCGTACCCGAGCGGCACCACGGCCAGGTTCGCGTCCGCCTCCGTGGTGTAGGCGTGCCCGTAGGAGACGCCGGTGCCGGCGGGCACCCGCTTGGTGAGCATCACCCGGGCGCGCGCGGTCATGGCCGGCCGCAGCCCGTACGTCTCACCGGCCACGGGGGAGAGCCCGTAGATGGCCAGACCGGGGCGGACCAGGTCGAAGTGGGTGTCCGGGCGGGTCAGGGTGGCAGCGGAGTTGGCGAGGTGCCGCCAGCGCGGGCGCAGCCCGGCCCGCTCGACCATGGCCAGCCCCTCGTGGAAGACGGCCAGTTGGCGATCGGTGGTGGGGTGGCCGGGGCTGTCCGCGTACACGAAGTGGCTCCACACGCCGACCACCTCGACCAGGCCGTCGGCCTGCGCCTTCGCGGCGGCGTCCAGCAGCGCCGGCCAGTCCGCGACGGTCGCCCCGCCCCGCGACAGCCCGGTGTCGATCTTCAGGTGCAGGCGGGCGGGGCGCCCGGCGAGCCGGCTCGCCCCGATCATCTCGTCCAGCTGCGGCAGGCTGGCCGCGCCCAGGTCCACCCCGGCGGTGACCCCCTCGTGCAGGGGCAACCCCGGCGCGAGCAGCCAGGCCAGCACCGGCACTGTCACTCCGGCCCGCCGCAGGGTGAGCGCCTCGTCGAGGGTGCAGACACCGAGCCAGTCCGCGCCGGCGTCGAGCGCGGCGCGGGCGGCCGGAAGCATGCCATGGCCGTACCCGTCGCCCTTCACCACGGCCATCAACTCGGCGCTGGTGCCGGAGCGGAGCCTGCTCACGTTTTCGCGGATCGCGTCAAGATCGACGCGTACCTCGGCCTGCCACATACGCCCAGCCTACTTTCCGCCGTGATCACCGAGGGCGGCGACGCACGCCCCGGACGCCGACCCGGCCGGAACGGGCCGATCAGCCCAGCCGGGCGACAACCGGGCGAAGTGCGGTCACCACGTCGGGCGCGGTCACCGGCCCACCCCGGGCCGCCTCCCGGCCGGCGAGCCCGTGCAGGTACGCGGCCGAGGCGGCAGCCTGATCGGCGGGCACCCCGGCCGCCAGCAGCGAGCCGAGCAGCCCGGCCAGCACGTCACCCGTGCCGCCGGTGGCCAGCGCCGGGGTGCCGGTCGGGTTGACGTACGCCCGGCCGTCCGGCGTGCCGATCACCGTGCGGTCCCCCTTGAGCAGCACCACCGCGTTCATCCAGGCGGCGAGCCGCAGCGCGGAGCCGACCCGGTCGGCACCGGGCTCCTCCCCGCACAGCCGGGCGAACTCCCGGTCGTGCGGGGTGACCACGATCGGCGCGTCCCGCCCGCGCAGCCGGTCGGCGAGTGAGCCGTCCACCAGCAGGGTCAGCGCGTCGGCGTCGAGCACCACCGGCACCGGGGAGGCCAGCACGGCGCGCAGCTCGGCCGCCGCGTCCTCTCCGGTGCCCAGGCCGGAGCCGCAGACCCAGGCCTGCACCCGGCCCGCGTCGGCCACCCGCCCACTGGCGATCACCGAAGGGTGCTGGTGCAGCACCTCGGCCCGGGCACCGCCGGCATAGCGGACCAGGCCCGTCGGCCCGGCCAGAGCGCCGCCGACGGAGAGCACCGCCGCGCCCGGGTAGGTCGTCGAGCCGGTCGACACCCCCACCACGCCCCGGCTGTACTTCTCTGACGCCGGGCCCAGCTCCGGCCACCAGTCGACCAGGTCGGTCCACTCGGTGACCCGCAGCGCCGGGGAGCCTCGCAGCCACGGGCGCAGCCCGATGTCGACCAACTCCACCTGCCCGGCCAGGGCGGCTGCCGGCCCGACCACCAGTGCGGGCTTGAGCGCGCCGAACGCCACCGTCACGTCGGCGCGGACCGCTGTCGGTCGGCCGGACGCGGACAGCGGCACGTGACCGGTGTCCACCGCGACCCCGCTCGGCACGTCCACCGCCAGGATGGTGGCGCGATCGCCGTCGCGCCCACGCAGCTCGCCGAGGCGTTGGACCACCTCGTCCGCGCTCGTCCGCAGCCCACCGGTGCCGCCGATGCCGACGATGCCGTCCAGGACCAGGTCGACCGGGCCGGCCGGTTGCGGCACCAGCCGGCCGCCGGCCGCTCGCAGGGCGGCCAGCCCGGCGGCGTGCGCACGCCCGGGGGTGAGCAGCAGGGCGGACACCTGGGTTCCCCGGCGGGCCAGCCGCTCCCCCGCGTACAGCGCGTCGCCGCCGTTGTCGCCGGAACCGACCAGCAGCAGCACCCGGGCGCCGTAGATCCCGCCCCGCTCGGCGAGCAGCAGCGCGGCGCGACGGGCCAGCCCGGCGGCGGCCCGCTGCATCAGCGTCCCCTCCGGCAGCGTGCCCATCAGCCCTGCTTCGGCCGCCCGTACGTCGGCCACCCGCCACACCGATCTCATGCCACCGTGTCCCAATCGTTTGCGGGTGGACCGGGTCGGCCCGCCCAGCCGACGTCACCGTTCCGCGACCACCATCGCCGACGCGATCCCCCCGTCGTGCGACAACGAGAGATGCCAGTGGTTGACCCCACGCGCGTCGGCCGCCGCCGCGACCGTGCCGGAGACGGCGAGCCAGGGGCGGCCGTCCGGGTCGGGCACGATCTCGCAGTCGTGCCAGCTCAGCCCGGCCGGAGCGCCGAGCGCCTTGGCCACGGCCTCCTTGGCGGCGAAGCGGGCGGCAAGCGAGTCCGGCGAGCGCGGGGCGCCGGCGCGGGTGTGTCGCTCGGCAGTGGTGAAGAGCCGGTCGGCGAGCAGCGGCGTCCGTGCCAGGGCCCGGGCGAACCGGTCGACCAGGACGACGTCGATGCCGACAGCGACGATCACCACTTCACCCTACCGGCGGCCGGGGCCGCAGATTAGCCGTCGGGCCCGTGGTGGGCAACGCCTGTGGACAGGCCGGGGTACGCCTCGCCGCCGGCTGTCCACGGGGCACTCGGCGACCTCCGGTACGCGCCTAGCGTCAGCGCGTCGATCCCGATCGTCGGTGGGGGTGTGGTCATGACCGATGAGCCGTTCGTCGTCCGGCCGGAGGAACTGCGTGCTGTCGCCGTCGTGCTCGACGACGGCGCGCACCGGCTGGCGCTGGGCCTCGCGGGGGTGCCCGGGTTGCTGGTGACGGCACCCGAGTGGCGGGCCGGCGCGGCCCTGGCCGGGGTGGAGGCAGCCGTGCACTCCTGGTTCTGCCGGGTGGGTGCTCGGGTCGCGGGGGCCTCCGCCGGGGTGCGGGCGGCGGCCGAGGCGTACGAGTCGGTCGACGACCGGGCGGCCGACCGGTTCGCCGCCCTGCACCGGTGAGCAGCGTCGCCTACCGACACCTGTGGGCAGCCGATCCGCGCGGGTGGCGGGCCGCCGGGACGGCGTGGGCCGGGTTGACCGGGCTGGTCGACCGACGCGTCGGTGAGCTGCGTACGGCGGACGGGCGGTTGCGGGGCGGTTGGTCGGGCGCGGCAGCCACGGCGGCGGACGCCCGGCTCGTCGGTCTGCGTGACGAGCTGACGTCGGTCGCACCCGTGTTGATCGAGGTCGACCAGGTGCTGGCCGAGTTGGCCGGTCGGCTGGCCGTGGCGAAGGCGCGGCTCGCCGATGCGGTCGCCCTGGCGGACGCGGCCGGCCTGCTGGTGGACCGCTCGGGTGGGGTGCACGTCGATCCAGAACGGGCCCGGCCGACCGAGCGGGCCGGCGTGGCTGCGGCCCGGGTGGCGGCAGCCCTACGGGACGCGCTCGACGAGGCCGGGGCCGCGGACCGGGTCGCCGCCGACCGGTTGGACGAGCTGGCCCGGGCCGCCGGCACCGGCTGGGCGTCTCCGCCACCGCCGGACCGGCCGGCCCCCGGCGCGGCGCCGACGCTGGTCCGCGCCTGGTGGGCGGGTTTGACACCGGCGCAGCGCCGGTGGCTGATCGGGCACGAGCCGGCGCTGGTCGGCCGACTGGACGGGATGCCGGTGGCCGCCCGCGACCAGGCCAACCGGCTGCGGCTCGGAGTTTGGCGGGAGGAGCTGCTGGCCGAGCGGCGGCGGTTGCTGACCCAGGTGCCGCCGGGGGCACTCGCGTCGGTCCGGCTGCGCGGGGTGGCTGAGCGGTTGGCCGGTCTGGACGCGCTGAGCGGACGACTGGCGGGCGGCGAGGAGCCGCGGGCGTACCTGCTGGGGCTGGATACGGCCGGTGAGGGTCGGGTGGTGCTGGCGCTCGGCGACCCGGATCAGGCCGACCGGGTGCTCACCTACGTGCCGGGGATGGGTTCCGGGCTGGACGACGCCCCCGGTGAGCTGGGCAGGGCGGCGCGGGTGCTGGACCGGTGCGCCACGCTCGCCCCGGCTGAACGCAGCGCGGCGGTGCTCTGGTTGGACTACGACGCCCCGGATTTCGTGACCGATGCGGCTTCGGCGGGCCTGGCACGCGATGCCGGCCCGGCGTTGCACCGCTTTCAGGACGGGCTGCGGGCCACCCACGAGGGACCACCGGCCCGGCAGACCGTGCTCGGGCACAGCTACGGCTCGCTGGTGGTGGGGATGGCCGCCCGGGAGCACGGGCTGGCCGCCGACGCGCTGGTCTTCGTCGGTTCCCCCGGCGTCGGTGCGTCGCACGCCGCCGAGCTGGGCGTGCCCGCCCGGGAGGTCTGGGCGAGCAGCGCTCCCGACGACGTGATCCGCGGGGCCCTTCCGGTGGACGAGCTGGGCCGACGTGCGCTGTCCGGCTCGGCTCCGCTGGCCGCCGCGCTGGCCTGGCCCGACCGGACCGGCCACGAGCTGTGGTTCGGTCACGACCCGTCGGATCCCGGGTTCGGCGGTCGGGTCTTCGGCAGTGGGCGAGGAGGCCACACCGGTTACTGGGACCCGGGCAATCCCGCGCTGGACGGGATGGCCCGGGTCGTGCTGGGCCAGGTCGTTGAGGGGCCTACTCGACGGTGACCGACTTGGCCAGGTTGCGGGGCTGGTCCACGTCGTGCCCACGGGCGGCGGCGATCTCGGCGGCGAGCACCTGCAACGGCACCGTGGTGACGAGCGGGGCCAGCAGCGTCGGCGTACGCGGCACGTAGATGAGGTGGTCGGCGTACCGGACGACGGCCTCGTCGCCCTCCTCCGCGATCACGATGGTCCGCGCACCGCGCGCCCGGACCTCCTGGATGTTGGAGACGACCTTGTCGTGCAGCATGCCCCGGCCGACCGGCGAGGGCACCACGCAGATCACCGGGGTGCCCTTGTCGATCAGGGCGATCGGGCCGTGCTTCAGCTCGCCGGCGGCGAAGCCCTCGGCGTGCATGTACGCCAGTTCCTTGAGCTTCAGCGCGCCCTCCAGGGCCACCGGGTAGCCGACGTGCCGGCCGATGAACAGCACTGTCGGCTCGGACTTCAGCTCCCGGGCCAGCTCACGGACGGGCTCGATCCGGTCGAGCAGCTCGCGCAGCTTGCCGGGGATCTCCTGCAACTGCGCGACCACCGCGCCCACCTCGTCGGCGAACTTGATGCCGCGCACCTGGGCCAGGTGCAGGCCGATCAGGTAGCAGGCGACGACCTGGGTGAGGAACGCCTTGGTCGAGGCGACGGCGATCTCCGGCCCGCCGTGGGTGTAGAGCACGGCGTCCGACTCACGGGGGATGGTGGAGCCGTTGGTGTTGCAGATCGCCAGCACCCGGGCCTTCTGCTCCTTGGCGTGGCGCAGCGCCATCAGGGTGTCCATCGTCTCGCCGGACTGCGAGATCACCACGATCAGCGTGGACCGGTCGAGGACCGGGTCGCGGTAGCGGAACTCGCTGGCCAGCTCCACCTCGCAGGGGATCCGGGTCCAGTGCTCGATGGCGTACTTGGCGACCATGCCGGCGTGGTACGCCGTGCCGCAGGCCACGATAAAGATCTTGTCGACGTCGCGCAGGTCCTGGTCGCTGAGGCGGACCTCGTCGAGGGCGATCTCGCCGGTCTCGGTGAGCCGGCCGAGCAGCGTGTCGGCGATGGCCTGCGGCTGCTCCTCGATCTCCTTGAGCATGAACCAGTCGTAGCCGCCTTTCTCGGCGGCCGAGGAGTCCCAGTCGATGTGGAAGTCCTTGCCGGCGGCGGGCTGGCCGTCGAAGTCGGTGATCTCGATGCTGTCACCGGTGATCAGGACGATCTGGTCCTGGCCCAGCTCGACCGCTTCCCGGGTGTGCTCGATGAACGCGGCCACGTCGCTGGCCAGGTAGTTCTCACCGTCGCCGCGGCCGACGACCAGCGGCGAGTTGCGCCGGGCGCCGACGACCGCGCCGGGCACGCCGGCATCCACCGCGAGCAGGGTGAACGCGCCCTCCAGCCGCTGGCAGACCACCCGCATGCCGGCGGCGAGCAGCTGCGGGCTGTCCGGCTGGCCGGCGGCGCGCAGGTCGGCCAGCGCGGCGGCGAGCAGGTGCGCGGCGCACTCGGTGTCGGTGTCGCTGGTGAACTGGACGCCGTCGGCCTCCAGTTCGTTACGGAGCTTGGCGAAGTTCTCGATGATGCCGTTGTGGATCACCGCGACCCGGCCGTCGGGGGCGACGTGCGGGTGGGCGTTGCGGTCGGTCGGGCCGCCGTGGGTGGCCCACCGGGTGTGCCCGATGCCGGTGGTGCCGTCACCGATGCCGATCGGGCTGGCCGCGCAGGAGGTCGGGTCGTCGGCGGCCCGCTCGGACAGCACCTTCTCAAGGTTGGCCAGCTTGCCGGCCTTCTTCTCGGTCAGCAGCCGGTCGTCGCAGACGATCGCGACGCCCGCCGAGTCGTAGCCGCGGTATTCCAGCCGCCGCAGCCCGTCGAGCACGATGCCGAGTGCGGGGCGCGCGCCCGCGTATCCCACGATTCCACACATGGCCCGCAGCCTAACTCAGTTTCACTCATGATGGGTGCTCGAAAGTCGGGTTATCAATCACGGAATCTGAGCGATCGGGGTTTGGCGGGGCGCAACGGGACGAGCGTCGCAGGCCCGGCCGGGGCCGCCCGGAGGTGACAGGGTTGCGGCGCGCCGTCGGGTACGACAGTCTCTCGGCGGGTTCGGCGCGCCCGCCCTCGGCCCGTTCATCCCATACCCACTCCCGCCCGGAGCAGCCATGTCCGACGCGCCCCCGCCCGATCCGTCCCCCTCCTCCCCGTCGGACCCGGCACCCAGCCCGCCACCGTCGGATCCGACGGCACCGCCGTCCTCGGCTCCGCTCCCGGCACCCGACCCGCTCGCCCCGGGCCAGCCGTGGGCCCCGCCGGCCCCGTGGACGCCCGAACCGTGGACGCCGTCCCCACCCACGACCAACTGGACGCCGCAACCGCCCACGACCCAGTGGACGCCCGGATCGCCACCGTCCCCGTGGACGCCCGGATCGCCAGCGTCCCCGTGGACGCCGCAGCCGCCCGACGCCTCGGACCCGATCCACGCCGGGTCGCCCCCGCACGGGGGATGGCCGCCGCACGCAGGCTGGCCGACGCCCACCGACTGGACCCCGCCTCCCGGGGAGCCACCGCCGGCCGGATGGCAGCCGTCAGCCGGATGGCCGCCCTACGGCTATCCACCGCCGTACGCCTACCCCGGTTACCCGCAGTCCAGCGGCAGCCAGACCACGAACAGCGGCCGGATCGTCGGGATCATCGTCGCGGTCTTCGTGGTGCTGGTCGTGATCGTCTGCGGCTGCCTCTGCGCGGGTGGTTTCCTGTTGGACAGACCCGGCTCGGAGCCGGTCGCCGAGGAGCCGTGGGTTGTTCCCGACGACGGTTGGACCGCACCCACCAGGGGTGTGCCCGTTCCGGAGCAACCCGGCGCCGCATCCCCGACCCCGCGCAAGCAGCCGATCACTCGGCCGACGTCGGAGCCGGCCCCGGTGACCGTGGTCTACGAGGTAACCGGCTCGGGTACGGCGGACATCGCGTACTACGACGCCGAGAGCGACCTGATCCACGTCGACGCCGCGAAGCTGCCCTGGCGCGCGACCATTCGGACCAACGGCAAGACCAGGGTGATGGTGGAGGCCACCGGGCCCGACATCAACAACGCCACGCCGATCGACTGCACCGTCACGATCAGCGGCGTCGGCAAGCCGGTGGTCATCAAGGAACAGGGGTATTACGGCATCTCCTGCGCACCGGAGTGAGGCTGGGGTTGGACCCGGCTGTGGCCGTAGGCTGGCGCAGGTGACGAGCACCGATGTCGACCCGCTGGTGGCCCGGATGCGGCCGTTCGGCACGACGATCTTCGCCGAGATGTCCGCCCTCGCCGTGCGCACCGGCGCGGTCAACCTCGGGCAGGGCTTCCCGGACACCGACGGTCCGCCGGAGATGCTGGCCGCCGCCGCCGAGGCGCTGCGCGGCGGGCAGAACCAGTACCCGCCCGGCCCGGGGATTCCCGCCCTGCGCGCGGCGGTAGCGGCCCACCAGCAGCGGTTCCAGGACCTGTCGTACGACCCGGACGGCGAGATCGTGATCACCGCGGGCGCGACCGAGGCGGTCGCGGCGAGCATCCTCGCCCTCTGCGAACCGGGTGACGAGGTGGTGTGCTTCGAGCCGTACTACGACTCGTACGCCGCCTCGATCGCCCTGGCCGGCGCGGTCCGGCGGCCGGTGACCCTGCGGCCCGCGGCCGACGGCCGGTACGCCTTCGACCCGGCGGCGCTGCGCGCGGCGTTCGGCCCGCGCACCCGACTGGTGCTGCTCAACTCACCACACAACCCGACCGGCAAGGTCTTCACCCCGGCCGAGTTGGCGCTGGTCGCCGAGCTGTGCCAGGAGCACGGCGCGTACGCGGTCACCGACGAGGTGTACGAGCACCTGGTCTTCACCGACGCGTCGAGCCCGCACGTGTCGTTGGCCAGCCTGCCCGGGATGCGGGAGAGGACGCTGCGCATCTCCTCGGCCGGCAAGACGTTCTCCTGCACGGGTTGGAAGGTCGGCTGGGCGAGCGGCCCTGCGGCGTTGGTCTCGGCGGTGCTGCGGGTGAAGCAGTTCCTCACCTTCGTCAACGCGGCGCCGCTGCAACCGGCGGTCGCCGTGGCGCTGGCCCTGCCGGACGACTACTACACCGGCTTCCGCGACGGGCTCCAGCAGCGCCGCGACCAGCTCGTCGGTGGTCTCACCGACGCCGGGTTCGAGGTGCTCGACTCGGAGGGGACGTACTTCGTCACCGCCGACATCACCGCCCTCGGCGGCCGGGACGGGGTGGAGTTCTGCCGTTCGCTGCCGGAGCGCTGTGGTGTGGTGGCGGTGCCGACGCAGGTCTTCTACGACGATGTGGAGGCGGGCCGACGGCTGGTCCGGTTCGCCTTCTGCAAGCGCCCCGAGGTGCTGACCGAGGCGGTCAGCCGGCTGCGCGCTCTGCGCCGCTGACCCGACGGACCGGCCGTGGGGCTGCGGAGCTGATGTCGTAACCGATTCAGCTCCACAGCCTCCAACCGACCTACGACGTGGCGGGGCTGGCGGCGCGGACCAGCTCGGCGATCCGCTCGGCGACCTCACGGGCGGTCGCCTCGGTGGCCGCCTCGACCATCACCCGGACCAGCGGCTCGGTGCCCGACGGGCGCAGCAGCACCCGGCCGGTCTCGCCCAGCTCCGCCTCGGCCCGCTCGACCTCGGCGCGCACGGCCGGCGCGGCGGCACCGACGGTCCGGTCGCCGACCGGCACGTTGATCAGCACCTGGGGCAGCTTGGTGACCACCGACGCCAGCTCGGCGAGGGACTTGCCGGTGGCCGCCATCCGGACCATCAGGTGCAGGCCGGTGAGAACCCCGTCGCCGGTGGTGGCGTGGGCGGGCATCACGATGTGACCGCTCTGCTCACCGCCGAGCGCCAGCCCGGAGGCGCGCAACTCCTCCAGCACGTACCGGTCACCGACCTTGGTCTCGATCAGCCGGATGCCCTGCGCGGACATCGCGAGCCGCAGCCCGAGGTTGCTCATCACGGTGGCCACCAGGGTGTCCTGGGTGAGCGTTCCGGCATCCCGCATGGCCAGCGCGAGGATCGCCATCACCTGGTCGCCGTCGACCTCGTCGCCGTCGGCGCTGACCGCCACAATCCGGTCGGCGTCGCCGTCGTGGGCGATGCCCAGGTGGGCGCCGTGCTCGACCACGGCCTCGCGCAGCGCTTCGATGTGGTTGGAGCCGCACTCGTCGTTGATGTTCAGGCCGTTCGGCTCCGCGTGGATCGCGACGACCTCCGCGCCGGCCTCCCGGTAGGCGACGGGGGCGACCTCGGCGGCGGCGCCGTTGGCACAGTCGACCACGACCTTGAGGCCCTCAAGCCGCTGCGGCACGGTGCTGACCAGGTGCTGGACGTAGTGGTCGGCACCGTCGAGCAGGTCGTGCACCCGGCCGATGCCGGCACCGACCGGGCGGTCCCAGGCGGTGGTGGCGTTCGTCTCGACGGCCGCCTCGATCCGCATCTCGATCTCGTCGGGCAACTTGTGCCCGCCGGCGGCGAAGAGCTTGATGCCGTTGTCCGGCATCGGGTTGTGCGACGCGGAGAGCACCACGCCGAGGTCGGCCTTGGCCTCCGCGGTGAGGAACGCCACCGCGGGGGTGGGCAGCACGCCGACCCGCACCACGTTGGCGCCGGCGCTGGTCAGACCGGCGACCACGGCGGCCTCCAGCATCTCGCCACTGGCCCGGGTGTCCCGGCCCACGACGGCCAGCGGCGGATGGCTGCGGTCCGTCTCGGCGAGCGTGTGCGCGGCGGCCACAGCGAGCGCGAGCGCCAACTCCGGTGTGAGATCCGCGTTTGCCCGCCCGCGTACGCCGTCCGTGCCGAACAACCGACCCATACCCGCCAACCTCCGATGAGCACTGCCAATGAGGAGAAAGCGGAACGGCCGACCCACCTCCCCCTAGCGGGGAGGCGGACCGGCCGTCCGTCAGAAGTACAACGCGCTGTTGAAGATCAGCGCTTCGAGTACTGGGGAGCCTTACGGGCCTTCTTGAGGCCGTACTTCTTGCTCTCCTTGACCCGGGCGTCCCGGGTCAGGAAGCCGGCCTTCTTCAGGGCCGGACGGTCGTCCGGGTCGTTGATGATCAGCGCGCGGGCGATGCCCAGCCGAAGCGCGCCGGCCTGCCCGGTGGTGCCGCCGCCACGCAGGTTGGCGATGACGTCGAACTGCTCGGGCTTCTCGGCGGTGACCAGCGGGTCCTTGATGAGCTGCTGGTGCACCTTGCTCGGGAAGTACGCCTCGAGGTCCTGGCCGTTGCAGGTGATCTTGCCGGTGCCCGGGACGATACGGACCCGGACGATGGCCTCCTTGCGGCGGCCCACGGTCTGGATCGGCCGGTCACCGCGAGGCGCGCGGGCGACGGGCGCCGGCGCCTCGGTGGCCTCAGGGGCTTCCGGGGCGACCTCGGTCTCGGTGATGTCGGTCATGCTGCTTCCTTCGCCCGCGCTCACTGCGCGATCTGCTTGATCTCGAACGGCACCGGCTGCTGCGCGAGGTGCGGGTGCTCGGCACCGGCGTAGACCTTCAGCTTCTTGATCAGCTGACGGCCGAGCTTGTTGTGCGGGAGCATCCCCTTCACGGCCAGCTCGATGGCCCGCTCGGGGCGCTTGGTCAGCAGCTCCTCGTAGCCGATCTGCTTCAGACCACCCGGGTAACCGGAGTGGCGGTAAGCAACCTTGGTCTGGCGCTTGTTGCCGGTCAACGCAACCTTGCCCGCGTTCACGATGACGACAAAGTCGCCCGTGTCGACGTGCGGCGCGAAAGTCGGCTTGTGCTTACCACGCAGCAACGTGGCGGCGTGGGTGGCCAGGCGGCCCAGCACGACATCAGAGGCGTCGATGACGTGCCACTGACGCTCGATCTCACCCGGCTTCGGGCTGTACGTACGCACAGGTCTACCTTGTCTCGTCGTCGGTCTGGGGTCGCGCGCCGAGGTGACCAGATCTTGCAGGCCGGACCAGCGCGCACGAACGACCAAGCGTACCTGATAGGGCACGCCTCTGGATGTCGTACAACAGCAGGCAACGATACCCGGCGCCCCGTCCGCAGGTCAAAACGGGGGTGCGCTCGTGCGCGGCGACACGCCGGCCGTGGTCCAGCTCACACGTTGGCGAGCCGATCGGCCCTCGGCCGGAGGTAGACGACCCAGGTGACCGCGAAACACAACGCGTACCAGCCGATGAAGGCCAGGTAGGCGGCGTCGGCGTTGCCGGAGCCCAGGAACGACTGGCGGAACGAGATGTTGACCAGCACCCCGCCGGACGCCCCGACGGCACCCGCGATGCCGATCAACGCGCCGGTCATCCGCCGGGCCCACCGCGCGGCGGCCTCCGGATCGCGGCCACCCGACGTCACCGCGTCCGCCGCCCGGGCCCGGAAGATCGCCGGGATCATCTTGTAGGTGGAGCCGTTGCCGACGCCGGAGAAGACGAACAGGGCGAGGAACCCGGCCAGGTAGATCCCGAACGACCGCTCCCGGGCGGCGTACAGCACGGTGCCCGCGCCGGCCGCCATCGCCACGAAGTTCCAGAAGGTCACCCGGGCCCCGCCCAACCGGTCGGCCAGGTGCCCGCCCAGTGGGCGGATCAGCGAACCGACCAGCGGGCCGAGGAAGGTCAGCCAGGCGGCGTCGACCGGGGTGGGGAACCGTTCGGCGAACTGGAGCTGGAGCACCTGGCCGAAGGCGAAACCGAACCCTATGAACGAGCCGAAGGTGCCGATGTAGAGCACCGACATGACCCAGGTGTGCGGGTCGCGGGCCGCCTCACGCAGCGCGCCCGGCTCGTTGCGCGCCCCGGGCACGGTGTCCAACCAGCGGGCCGCGGCCAGCGCGGCCAGCACGATCAGCGGCAGGTATACCGCCGGCACCAGACGGGGGTACGCGGCACCGGCGGTGGCGAGGACCGCCAGGCCGACCAACTGCACCGCGGGTACGCCGAGGTTGCCGCCGCCGGCGTTGAGCCCGAGGGCCCGACCCTTGAGCCGCTGTGGGTAGAACAGGTTGATGTTCGCCATCGAGGAGGCGAAGTTGCCGCCACCGACACCGGTCAGGCAGGCGAGCACCATCAGCGTGGAGTAGGACACCCCGGGTTCCAGCAGCACCGTCATCGGCACCGTTGGCACCAGCAGCAGGAGCGCGCTGATGATCGTCCAGCGCCGCCCGCCGAAACGGGCCACCGCCAGCGTGTACGGCAGCCGCAGCACCGCGCCCAGTGCGGCCGGCACGGCGGTGAGCAGGAACTTCCCGGCCGGGTCGATGCCGTACGCGGGGCCGAGGAAGAGCACGGTCACCGACCAGAGGCTCCACACCGAGAAGCCGACGTGCTCGGCGAAGATCGAGACCCAGAGGTTGCGCCGGGCGATGGGCGCGCCCGTCGTACGCCAGAAGTCGGGGTCCTCGGGGCGCCAGTCGTCGAGCCGGCGCGCACGCCCGGTGGCAGCCGGCGGCCGGGTGGTGACTGCGGTGCTGGTGAGCGTGCTCACGGCGGCTCCTCCTCGTCGATGTGACGAGGAGGAACGCTAGGAACGCCCGGTTACCTGGCAGTGCCCGTCGCGGGTCGGCCCGGAAACGGGGACCGCACCACGGGCCGGCGGCGGTGGTGAGGCCGGTGCTCAGAGTTGTTGCAGGATGCGCAGCGCGCGGCTGACCCGGATCATGGTGTCGGTGTCGGCGACGTCCACGCAGTCGGTGAACCACTTCTTCATGGGCGAGGAGATGCGGTCGGGCATCACCACGTACCGGCCCATCGACACGGCGAGCGGCGAGTCGCGCAGCAGCGACTCCTCCACCACCTCGACCACGATCACGATGGGTACGTCGGTGGAGTTGTAGACGTCCGAGCTGACCACGAGGCCGAGGCGTTCCCGGGCGCCCTCGATGCGCCAGACCTCTCCCCTACGCAGCACGCGGTCGTCCGCCGGAGAGCAGGTCGTTGACCATGCCCACCTCGCGGGCGTCGGCGAGAGCGGCGGACTCCAGGTCCAGACCGGCACGGCCCACTGCGGCGGCGTGCGCGGTGAACACCTCGCGCAGCGCCTTCTCGCGGGCGGCCTGGTCCATCCATGCGGAGAGCGACAGCCCTTCGCGCTTGGCGAACCGCCGGGCCTCCTCGATCGTCTCGTCGGTAAACGACAGAGTCACCTTGGCAGTCATGCCGCTGAGACTACCCACCGGTGTGACCGACAGTCATCCACGCGACCGCCGGCTCACCCCCCGACGTCGAAACGCACATACCGGCGGTGTTCACCGGGCCCGGCCGCCGAACACCGCGAAGCGCCACTCCTTGAAGTAGCAGTCGACGTCGACCAGGCCCGCCTCGGCGAGCCACCGGCACTGGTCGGCGACGGTCGCCGGCCGGTCGTGCCGCATCCGCTCCCGGGATGCGGCGATCTCCTCACCGGACGAGCCCAGCTCGGTGATCCGCTGCATCCACACCTCGTCGTAGCGCCGGTCCAACTCCGGGGTCGGGCCGGCGACCTGCTCGGCGTTGACGAACACCCCGCCGGGCACGAGTGCGGCGGCGGCCCTCCGGTAGAGCGCCCGCTTGCCGTCGTCGTCCAGGTGGTGGATCGCCAGCGCGCTGACCACCGCGTCGTACCGGCCGGCGGGCAGCGGATCGGCCAGGTCAGCCCGGACCGTCCGGTGCGGCACCGACCGGGCGTCCAACTGCTCGGTGGCGCGGGCGAGCATCGCCGGGGCCCCGTCGACCAGGGTCAGCCGCACACCGGGCACCGCGGCGGCCAGCAGCAGCGAGAGCAGGCCGGTGCCGGCGCCCAGGTCCAACACCACCGGCGTACGACCGGCGGCGAGCGCGGCCCGCAGCGGTGGCGCGGCAACCTGGACCGCCGTGCCGTAGAAGGCGTCGAAGCACGGCACGAGCCGACGGCGGGCCTCGTCGTAGGTGCCGGCCACCGCGTCGAATACGTCCGTCACGCTCATCGCGCTCTCCCACTTTTTGAGACAACTTTCCCACATTATAAGCCGGCGAACGACGCTGATGTCGTCAGCGGCGCGGCGGTAGCTACCACGGAACCCGTCAAACGCGTTCACACCGGGGTCGCCCTCGGCCTGCCGGAGATCTTGGACAGTTTCCGTTACGTGAGAACGGAAACTGTCCAAGATCTCCACAAGCGAGCACCGATGGGCCGGACCCACCTGCCCCGGCGGCCCGTCGCCCAACCACCCGCACGCCCGTCAAGCGCAGTCCGGTGAGACGCGGATGACCCGCCGCCCTCGACCGCTGGCGACCATCCGTCCTCTGCCGTGCCCGCGTGCGGTGTGAGCCCCACTTGACAGGACCGAAACAGAAGAGACCCGGACCGGAAACCGCCCGGCGGCACGCTTTGCCGACATGACAGACGGTGCATGGTCGGCAACTCGACCGGGGCTGGCACCCCGGGAGGTGGCGACGCACTGCCCGTACTGCGCCCTGCAGTGCGGCATGGCGCTGCGCGAGGACGACAACGGGGTATCGGTCCACCCCCGCCAGTTCCCCACCAACCGGGGCGGGCTCTGCCAGAAGGGTTGGACCGCCGCCGAACTGCTCGACCACCCGGAGCGGCTGACCACTCCCCTGCTGCGCGACCCGGCCACCGGTGAGCTGCGTCCGGCGAGCTGGGACGCCGCGCTCGACCGGGTCGTCACCGGCATCCGCGCGGTCCAGCAGGACGCCGGCCGGGACGCGGTCGCCGTCTTCGGTGGCGGCGGCCTGACCAACGAGAAGGCGTACGCGCTGGGAAAGTTCGCCCGGATCGGGCTGCGCACCCGGCACATCGACTACAACGGACGGTTCTGCATGTCCTCGGCGGCGGCCGCCGGGATGCGCGCCTTCGGCATCGACCGGGGGCTGCCGTTCCCGCTCGCCGACCTGGGCCGGGCCGACACCCTGCTGCTGGTCGGCGCGAACCCGGCGGAGACCATGCCACCGCTGGTGCGCTGGCTCACCGAGCAGCGCCGCAAGGGCGGCCGGCTGATCGTCGTCGACCCCCGGGTCACCGCCACCGCCCGCCAGGCCGACCTGCACCTGCAACCGCTGCCCGGCACCGACCTCGCGGTGGCCAACGCGCTGCTGCACATCGCCCTCACCGAGGGGTGGGTCGACCGGGCCTACGTGGCCGAACGCACCACCGGCTTCGAGGCGGTCCGCCGCAGCGTCGCCGCCTGGTGGCCGGCCCGCGCAGAGCAGCTCTCCGGCGTGCCGGTGGCCGACCTGGAGGAGACCGCCCGCGCGCTGGGCACCGGCGGTCGCGTGATCATCCTGACCGCGCGCGGCGCCGAGCAGCACGCCAAGGGCGTCGACACGGTCACCGCGTACGTCAATCTCGCCCTCGCCCTCGGCCTGCCGGGTCGCGACGGTTCGGGGTACGGCTGCCTCACCGGCCAGGGCAACGGCCAGGGCGGGCGGGAGCACGGGCAGAAGGCCGACCAGCTCCCCGGCTACCGGCGGATCGACGACCCGGCGGCCCGGGAGCACGTGGCCGGTGTCTGGGGGGTGCCGGCCGACGAGCTGCCCGGCCCGGGTGTGCCGGCCTACCAGCTGCTCGACTCGCTCGGCACTCCGGACGGCCCCCGCGCGTTGCTGGTGTTCGGCTCCAACCCGGTGGTCTCCGCACCTCGGGCGTCCCGGATCGAGGGCCGGTTGCGCGATCTCGACCTGCTTGTCGTCGCCGACCTGCTGCTCTCCGAGACGGCCGCGCTGGCCGACGTGGTGCTGCCCACCGCGCAGTGGGCCGAGGAGGACGGCACCATGACCAACCTGGAGGGTCGGGTGCTGCGTCGCCGCGCGCTGCGCCCACCCCCACCGGACGTCCGGACCGACCTGGACATCATCTCCGCCCTCGCGGCGAGACTGGCCCCCGACGAGGCCGCGGCCACCGAGGCGGCAGCCCGGTTCCCGGCCGACCCGGCCGCCGTCTTCGCCGAGCTGCGCCGCGCCTCCGCCGGCGGGATCGCCGACTACGCCGGCATCAGCTGGGCCCGGATCGACGGCGACGACGGCGTCTGGTGGCCCTGCCCGACCGAGGACGGGCCGGACACGCCACGGCTGTTCGCCGAGCGGTTCGCGACCCCGGACGGCCGGGCCCGGTTCCACCCCGTCGACCACCGGCCGGCCGCCGAGGAGGTCTGCTCCACGTACCCGTTGCACTTCACCACCGGCCGGGTGCTGGCCCAGTACCAGTCCGGCACCCAGACCCGCCGGGTGCCCGCGCTGCGGCGCGCCGCCCCGGAGGCGTTCGTCGAGCTGCACCCCGACCTTGCCGCCCGGCTGGGCATCGACGACGGCGACCCGGTGCGGGTGACCTCACGCCGGGGTGAGCTGTGCGCCCCGGCGCGCCTCAGCACCGGGATCCGACCGGACACCGTGTTCGCGCCGTTCCACTACCCGGGTGCGGGACGGGCCAACTCGGTCACCAACGACGCTGTGGACCCGATCTCCGGGATGCCCGAGTTCAAGATCTGCGCGGTCCGGGTGGCGAAGGCATGACGGCCCGGGTGGTGATCGTCGGCAACGGGATGGCGGGCGCCCGCCTCGCCGGCGAGCTGCACGCCCGCGAAGGGGACCGGAAGGTCACCGTGCTCGGGGCGGAGCCGCACCGCGCGTACAACCGGATCCTGCTCTCCACCCTGTTGGCCGGACGGATCGACGAGCCGGACGTGGAGCTGACCGAGGCCGCCGGGCACGGCATCGACCTGCGCACCGGCGTACCGGTGGCGGCGATCGACCGGTCCGCCCGGGAGGTGCGCACCGACGACGGCGAACGCATCTCCTACGACCACCTGGTGCTGGCCACGGGCGCACGGGCCGTGGTGCCGCCACTGCCCGGCCTCGACCCGGCGGAGCTGCCGGAGCGGGTGGTCCCGTTCCGAACCCTGGACGACTGCCGGCGGATTCTCGCCGCGGCGGACGGCGCACGCACCGCGCTGGTGCTCGGCGGCGGGCTGCTCGGCCTGGAGGCCGCCCGAGGGCTGGCCAGCCGAGGGCTCGCCACCACAGTGGTGCACCCCAGGGAGCACCTGATGGAACGGCAGCTCGACAGGGCGGCCGGTGCGGTGCTCGCCGGCACCCTCGCCGGATTCGGCGTCACCGTGCAGCTCGCGGTGCCGGCGACCGGCGTGGCCGCCGACGCCACCGGCGTACGCCTCGACCTGGCCGACGGCCGGACGTTGTGCGCCGACCTGCTGGTGCTCTCCTGCGGCGTACGCCCGGACACCGCCCTCGCGCGGGCCGCCGGCCTGAACGTCCGGCGCGGCGTGGTGGTGGACGACCGGCTCCGCACCGACGACCGGTCCATCTCGGCGATCGGCGACTGCGCCGAGCACGACGGCGTGCTCACCGGGCTGGTCGCACCCGCCTGGGCGCAGGCCCGGGTGCTCGCCGACGTGCTGACCGGGACGGACCCGCTCGCGCGGTACCGGCCCCAGCCGGTGGTGACCCGGCTCAAGGCAGCCGGGATCGACCTGGCCTCGATGGGTGACGCGGTCAGTGGCGGGCCGGGTGAGGAGCTGACCTTCACCGACCCGGCCCGGGGCACGTACGCCCGGCTGCGGATCCGCGACGAGCGGCTGATCGGCGCGATCCTGCTCGGCGACAACCCGGCCGTCGGCACGGTGATCCAGCTCTTCGACCGTGGTCACCCCGTGCCGACCGACCGGCGGGCGCTCCTGCTGGGCCGGGCACTCGGCACGGTCGGCGCGACTCCGGCCGCCTCACCGGCGCTGATGCCGGATGCGGCCACGGTCTGTCAGTGCAACACGGTGAGCAAGGGCGCACTCGTACGGAGCTGGCGCTCCGGGGCCCGGACTGTCGACGCGGTGGTGGCGGCGACCCGCGCCGGAACCGGATGCGGCGGGTGCCGGGACGCGGTGGGCGGCATCGTCGACTGGCTGAGCCAGGCGGAATCGGTGGAGGTGACGCGATGAGCGGCGGCGATCTGGTCGTCATCGGCAACGGCATGGTCGGGCAGCGCTTCGTCGACGCGCTGCGCGCCCGTGACCCGGAGGGCCGTTGGCGGGTGACAGTGCTGGCCGAGGAGCGGCGCCCGGCGTACGACCGGGTGCGGCTCTCGGCGTACTTCGACGGGGTGGGTGAGAGCGAGCTCAACCTGTACACACCGCACGACGGGGTGCGGCTGCGGCTGGGCGAGCCGGCCACCGCCATCGACCGGGCCCGGCAGGTGGTGAGCACCGACGTCGGTGAATACCAGTACGACGCGCTGGTGCTGGCCACCGGCTCGTACGCGTTCGTGCCACCGGTGCCCGGCGCGGAGCTGCCCGGGGTCTTCGTCTACCGGACCCTGGACGACCTGGCGGCGATCCGGGCGTACGCCTCCGGCCGGCGGGTCGGCGCGGTGATCGGTGGCGGGCTGCTCGGGTTGGAGGCGGCCAACGCGCTACGGCTGCTCGGCCTGAGCACCGACGTGGTCGAGTTCGCGCCCCGGCTGATGCCGGTGCAGGTGGACCAGGCCGGTGGCGCGATGCTGCGGCGCTACGTCGACGAGTTGGGCGTACGGACCCACCTCGGGGTGGCGACCAGCGCGATCCGACCCGGCCCGGACGGGACGGTCGCCGCACTGGAGCTGTCCGACGGTGGCGTGCTCGACGCCGAGTTGGTGGTGGTGGCCGCCGGCATCCGGCCCCGGGACCAGCTGGCCCGGGACGCTGAGCTGCCCCTGGGTCCGCGCGGCGGGGTGTTGGTCGACGCGACCTGCCGCACCGCCGACGAGCGGATCTGGGCGATCGGCGAGTGCGCGGCGGTCGACGGCACCTGCCACGGCCTGGTCGCACCCGGGTACGCGACGGCCGAGGTGGTGGCCGACCGGCTGGTCGGTGGCGCGGCGACCTTCCCGGGCGCGGACACCGCCACCAAGCTCAAGCTGCTCGGTGTCGACGTGGCCTCGTTCGGTGACGCCCACGGTGTGACTCCGGGCTGTCTGGACGTCACGTTCACCGACCCGGCCACCCGGGTCTACGCGAAGCTGGTGCTCTCCGACGACGCGCACACACTGCTCGGCGGGGTGCTGGTCGGTGACGCCAGCGCGTACCCGACGTTGCGGGCCAGCGTGGGCGGGCCGCTGCCGGCCGCGCCGCTGGCGTTGCTCGCCCCGGACGGCGGTGGGGCGGACGCGGGTACGCTGCCCGCCGACGCCCAGGTCTGCTCCTGCAACGCGGTGACCCGCGGCGACGTGGACGCCGCCATCGCCGACGGATGCGCGGACGTGCCGGCGTTGAAGGCGTGCACCAGGGCCGGCACCAGCTGCGGTTCCTGCGTGCCGATGCTCAAGCAGCTCCTGGACGCGGCCGGGGTGGCGCAGTCCAGCGCGCTGTGCGAGCACTTCGACGTCAGCCGGCGGGAGCTGTTCGAGATCGTCCGGGTGCGCGGGATCCGCACCTTCTCCCGGCTGGTCGCCGAGCACGGTCGGGGGCGCGGCTGCGACATCTGCAAGCCGGTGGTGGCGTCGATCCTCGCCTCGCTGGGCAGCGGCCACGTGCTCGACGGTGAGCAGGCGTCGTTGCAGGACACCAACGACCACTTCCTGGCCAACCTGCAACGCGACGGCAGCTACTCGGTGGTGCCCCGGATCCCCGGCGGCGAGATCACCCCGGAGAAGCTGATCGTGATCGGTGAGGTGGCCCGGGACTTCCAGCTCTACACGAAGATCACCGGTGGGCAGCGCATCGACCTGTTCGGGGCGCGGGTGGAGCAGTTGCCGCAGATCTGGCGGCGGCTGGTGGACGCCGGCTTCGAGTCCGGTCACGCGTACGGCAAGGCGCTGCGGACGGTGAAGTCCTGCGTGGGCGAAACCTGGTGCCGGTACGGCGTACAGGACTCGGTGGGGCTGGCCGTCGCGTTGGAGCTGCGCTACCGAGGGCTGCGGGCTCCACACAAGATCAAGTCAGCGGTGTCCGGCTGCGCCCGCGAATGCGCCGAGGCGCGCAGCAAGGACTTCGGCATCATCGCCACCGAGACCGGTTGGAACCTCTACGTCGGCGGCAACGGAGGCTTCCGCCCCCGGCACGCCGACCTGTTCGCCACGGACCTGTCCACGGAAACGCTGATCTCGCTGATCGACAGGTTCCTCATCTACTACATCCGCACCGCCGACCGGCTGCAACGCACGGCCGGCTGGATCGAGGCGATGGACGGCGGCCTGGACCACCTGCGCGCGGTGATCGTGGACGACTCGCTCGGTCTCTGCGCCGAACTGGACGCGGCGATGGCCCAGCACGTGTCGTCGTACTCCGACGAGTGGCGTGACGTGCTCGAAGACCCGGACCGGCTGCGCCGCTACACCTCCTTCGTCAACGCGCCCGACGTGCCCGACCCGTCCATCACCTTCGCCCGGGAACGCGGCCAACCGGTGCCGGTGCGCGAGCACCCCACGGGCGGACTCGCGCACCGTCGGCAACCGGTCACCCTGGGCCTACCGGAGGTACGACGATGAACCTGACCACCACGCTGAGCTGGACCGCTGTCTGCCCCCTCGACCGCCTGGAACCGGACCGAGGGGTCGCCGCCCTGGTCGACGGGGCACAGATCGCTCTCTTCCGCACCGCGGACGGGTTGTTCGCGATCGACAACCGCGATCCGGTCTCCGGGGCGTACGTGCTGTCCCGGGGCATCGTCGGCAGCCGCGGCGGAGTGCCGACGGTCGCCTCGCCGCTGCACAAGCAGGTGTACGACCTGCGCAGCGGGCACTGCCTCGACCTGCCCGGGGTGGCCGTGGCACGGCACGACGCGCGTTGCCGCGACGGGCTCGTCGAGGTGCGGCTGCGACAGGAGGGTTGATGCGGGAAGAACTGGCGGGCTTCACCATCGGGGTGACCGCCGACCGGCGGCGCGACGAGTTGGCCGCGCTGCTCGAACGCCGGGGCGCCCGGGTGGTGCTCGCCCCGGCGTTGCGGATCGTGCCGCTGTCCGACGACACCGAGCTGCGCGAGGCGACCCGCGCGTGCCTCGACCAGCCGCCGGACATCCTGATGGCCAACACCGGCATCGGCATGCGCGGGTGGCTGGAGGCGGCCGAGGGTTGGGGGCTGGCCGAGCCGCTGCGCTCGGTGCTGGCCAGCTCGTACGTGGTTGCCCGTGGCCCGAAGGCACGCGGCGCGATCCGTGCCGCCGGGCTGCACGACCAGTGGTCGCCGGCCTCGGAGAGCTGCGACGAGGTGGTCGACCACCTGCGTCGGCGAGGTGTGGCCGGGCAGGTGATCGCCATGCAGCTGCACGGTGAGCGACAGCCCGAGTGCACCCTCGCGCTGGAGGCGGCCGGTGCCACCGTGATCGAGGTGCCCGTCTACCGCTGGGCCCCGCCGAGCGACCCGGCGCCGCTGCACCGGCTGATCGACCTGATCGCCGGCCGACTGGTGGACGCGGTGACCTTCACCTCGGCGCCAGCGGCCGAGGCGCTGCTGCGGGCAGCCGGGGACCGCACCGACGCGCTGCTCACCGCGTTCCGCAACGATGTGCTCGCCAGCTGCGTCGGCGCGGTGACCGCAGAGCCGCTGCTCCGGCGCGGGGTGCCGGTCAGCGCGCCGAGCCGGGCCCGGCTGGGGGCACTGGTGCGGACGATCGTCGACGAACTGCCCCGCAGGACCGTGACGTTCAAGGCCGGCGGGCACCTCCTCACGCTGCGCGGGCACGCCGCGGTGATCGACGGCGAGTTGCGACCGCTCGCGCCCGCCCCGATGGCCGTGTTACGCGCCCTGGCCCAGTCGCCCGGTCGGGTGCTGTCCCGCACGGCGCTGCTGCGGACGCTGCCCCGGGGCGCGGACGAGCACGCGGTGGAGATGGCGGTGGCCCGTCTACGGGCCGGCCTGCGCGCGCCCCGCGTGGTGCAGACCGTGGTGAAGCGCGGCTACCGACTCCGGGTGGACTGACGCGTCATGGCCGACCGGCGTGCGCCGGCCGGCCATGACGCGACGGCTCAGCCGACCGGCGTCGGGAAACCCCGCCCGTGCTCGGCCTCAAGGCGGAGCATGGCGTGCTCGACCACCGTCACCAGCACCTGCTTGACCGAGTCCCGGTGCCGGGCGTCGGTCATCACCAGCGGCACCTGCGGCGAGATGGCCAGCGCCTCGCGGACCTCCTCCAGCTCGTACTGGGGGGCACCGTCGAACCGGTTCAGGGCCACCACGTACGGCAGGTTGCGGTTCTCGAAGTAGTCCAGCGGGGCGAACGCGTCGGTGATCCGGCGCGTGTCCACCAGCACGGCGGCACCCACCGCACCTCGGATGATCTCGTCCCACATGAACCAGAACCGGGTCTGACCCGGTGTACCGAAGAGGTACAGGATCAGGTCCTGGGCCATGGTGATACGGCCGAAGTCCATGGCGACCGTGGTGGTCTCCTTGCCCGGCACCTTGGACGGGTCGTCGATGCCGACACCCGCCGCGGTCATCAACGCCTCTGTGGTCAGCGGTGTGATCTCGGAGATCGCCCCGACCAGTGTCGTCTTACCGACGCCGAAGCCGCCCGCGACGACGATCTTCGCGGAGACGATTCCCCGGCCCGGCCGCCCCCCAGCGGGGTCATAGCCTGCGAAGTCCACTTAGCACCCTTCCAAGCAGTTCCATCCGCTCCTCGAACCCCTCGGCGGGAGCAGCAGTGTGTAACGTCAGCAGGCTCTCGGCCACCATGTCGGCGACCAACACCCGGGCGACGCCCAGCGGCATCCGGGTGTACGCGGCGATCTCCGCCAGCGACTGTGCTCGGCCCTCACAGACCGTGGCGATTCGGTGCTTGTCATGCCCGGCGAAGCGGGACTCGGCAACCTGGGTGAGCGACGCGGTCAGGACGGCCTCCAGGGCGATGTCCTGTCGAGGTTCGGTACGACCCCGGGTGACCGCGTACGGACGCACCAGCGCGCCACGCGGGTCAACGCGCCGTTGGTCCATTCCCGATCACCTCCCCGTCCACTGTAGAGCCGGCCAGTGCCGCCTTTCATCCCTGCTTCGGCGCGCGGTTCGAGCGCCGCCTTCCGGTGCTAGGAGCGCACCGCGTCACGCGGCAGTGGCACCAGCGCGGCACCCACCCGCTCGACCAGCAGGGCCATCTCGTAGCCCACCTGGCCCACGTCGCAGCTGCGCGCGGCCAGCACGGCCATCGACGACCCGTCGCTGATCGACATCAGGAAGAGATACCCGCTGTCCATCTCGATGACTGTCTGCAACACCCCGCCCGCGCTGAACATCCGGGCTGCGCCCTCGGTCAGGCTCACCACACCGGAGGTGATCGCGGCGAGCTGATCCGCCCGGTCCCCCGGCAGGTCCCGGGAGGACGCGAGCAGCAGCCCGTCGGCGGACACCGCCACCACGTGGGCGATACCCGCCACGCTGTCGGCGAAGTTGGTGAGCAGCCAACCCATGTCCTGCATGGCAGCTGGCCTGTTCATCGGCTCTCCTTGGTCGAGGTGCTGTTCAGGTCCGTTCCGGCCGTCCGACCGCGCTGTACACCACGGTGGTAGGCCGACAGCAGACCTCGTACTTCGTCCGGGGTCCGCCGGCTGCGGTCCCGGCCGCTCTTCGGTTCGATGCCGCCCGGCACGAGCTGTTGCTGCGGCACCCGCTTGGGCAACCCGGAGCGGGTGGTCCCGGCGGGAGCCGGTTCGGCCGCCCTGCTGGCCCGGGACCAGCCCTCGTCGGCCGCCGTCCGCCAGGCGGCCGGGTCCACCGACGGCGCGCTGGGCGCGGCCGGTGCGGGCCGGGCCGCCGGGGGCGGTGTGTACGACGGGGGCGCTGCGGGCGGCTCGCCGAAGCCGCCGCCGGTCGCGGTGCCATGGCCTGCGGCACCCGGCGTGCTGGTGCCGTCGGTGTTGGAACCGCCCGGGGTACGGGTCGGCAGTTTCGGCCGGGCCGGCGCGGCGGGCGGCACGGACCCGCCACTCGGCTGAGCGCCGTTGCCCGAGCGCGGGCCGGCGTCGGCCGGAGCCGGCGGCTCGTCGAAATTGGGTCGGGTGAAGATCGCGGTGGCGTCGTCGCCGTGCGACCGGAACCAGACCGCCTCCATCTCCCGGAAGATCGGCGCCTCGGCCGGGAAGTCCGGCCTGGTGCTGACCGGCGCGGCGGATGCCGGCGGGGCAGCGGGTGCTGGGGGCGCGGCGGGCGGTGTCACCGCGCCGAGGCCGGCGACCGGCCCGACCGGCAAGCCCGGCGTCGCGCCACGCCCGTCAGCGGTGTCCGGCGTCGAGCCGCGCCGGGGCAGCGGATCGATGGTCGGGTAGGCCACGGTCGGGCTGCCCGCCGAGGCGCCCGCGCCGTTGCTGTACGCGGGCGCCGGCGGGAGCGGGGCGACGGGGGCCGGTGCCGCCGGCGCTGCCGAGCGGGTGCCGGCGTAGCCGCCCGCCTGTACCGGAGAGTTGGTGTCCCGCGAGTCCAGCGGGGACTGCCACTGGGCGGGTGCCGGTGGGCTGCTCCGCCACTGGTCGGGCAGCGTCGCCGCCGAGGTCGCGGCACCGGCGAACTGCTCGGTGTGACCGACCGGCGTGAGCGGGGTCTGCTCCACGGCCATCGGCTGACGCGGCCGGGTGAGCGCCTGGTCGCGTCCCCGGTTGCTGGGCAGCACCACCGTGGCGGCGGGCAGCGTCACCTGGGCGACGGTGCCGCCCTCGACGTTGCGGCGCAGCTCGACCCGGATGCCGTAGCGGGAGGCGAGCCGACTCACCACGGCCAGACCCATCAGCCGGAACGCGGCGACGTCGACGCTCGGCGGGGCGGCCAACCGACGGTTGAGCGAGTCGAGCTGTTCGTCGGTGAGGCCGAGCCCGCGGTCCTCGATCTGGATCAGGACGTAGTCACGGATGCGGCGACCGTCGGCGACCACTGTGGTGTTCGGTGGTGAGAACCGGGTGGCGTTGTCGAGCAGTTCGGCGACGAGGCGTACCACGTCGTTGACCGCGTGCGCGGCCACCGAGATGTCGGTGTCGACCGTCCCGAACTCGATGCGGTTGTACAGCTCGACCTCGGACTGGGCGGCGCGCAGGACGTCCACCACCAGCGCGTTGTCGTGACGCGGTGCAGCGGAGTCGGCGCCGGCCAGGACCAGCAGGTTCTCGTCGTTGCGGCGCATTCGGGTGGCCAGGTGGTCGAGCTCGAAGAGCTGCGCGAGCCGCTTCGGATCCTCCTCGCCGCGCTCGATCGCGTCCAGCTCGCCGATCATCCGGTCGACCAGGGTCTGACTACGACGTGCCAGGTTGAGGAACATCGCCGAGACGCTGGTACGCAACGCCGCCTGCTCGGCGGCGACTCGTACCGCCTCGCGGTGGACGACGTTGAAGGCCAACGCCACCTGACCGACCTCGTCGCGGGTGTTGAGCTGGATCGGGTCCCGGACCTGGCGGACGATCTCCTCCACCCCGCCGTCGCCCACGCTGCCCATGGTCTGCAGCCGCTGCACGGCGTCCGGCAGGTCGTGGTTGGCCACCGAGAGGGCGCCCTCACGCAGCCGGCGCAGCGAGTGGTTGAGCGAGCGGGCCAGCACCACGGCCAGCGACACGGCGATGATCAGGGTCAGCAGCACCAGGATCGACTCGACCACGGCCTGCCGAATGACGTCCGCGCGTGCCTCGTCGGCCTGCTGGAACAGCCGGTCCTGCAGTTGGATCTCGGCCCAGCGCATCAGGTCGTTCACGGCGCCGATGGCGGCGGTGGCGTCCTGCGCGGTGACCAGCGGGCGCTGCCCGACCGAGCGGGTGATGTCGGTGGCCACCCGGTCGGCCAGGCCGACCGCGTCACCGGAGACGGTGCTGTCGACCAGGGCACGCTGCACCGGGTCGGCGGCCAGCGAGAACGAGACCAGGGCCTCCTGTTGGCTGGTCAGCGTCGCCACGAAGGACGAGAACTGCTCCGAGTCGAGCTGGCCCGCCGTCAACGCGGTGAAGGCGACCGCCTGCTCCTCGGCGACGGAGGCCTTGGCGCGGGCGAAGGCGGCGACCGCACGGCGGCTGTCCGACAGGCTCTCGTCGCCGGGCAGCTGGGCCAGGCCGTCACCGTACGAGACCAGGTCGGTGAGGATGACCCCGTAGCGGAGCACTGCCTCGGCGACTGCCATCTGCCGGCGGTCCAGCACCTCCTGACGGGTGCCGTCCAACGTGGACAGGTGCTCGTCGATGGCGGCCAGCCGGTCACGTAGAGCCGCCGGCACCTCGCCGACGCGGCCTCGCTCGGCGCGGTACTCGTCCACCTGCTGCTGTGTCTCGCGGACCCGCAGGTTGTACGCGTCGGCCGGCTGCTGCGGCGTGGCCAGGTAGGCCGCTGCGGCCATCCGCTCGGCCTGAAGGTCCTGGGTGAGGGCGCTGACGTCGATGGAGAGGGCCGTCAGCGATCGGGCCCGGGTGGCGTCGAAGGCACCCTCGCCAACGGAGATCAGGCGGACCGTCGCCAGCGCGATCACCGCCGCCACCGGGACAACCAGGATCAGGGCCAGCTTGGACCGGATCCGGGCGTCCCGCAGTCTCGGCAACCCTCGGCGGGGACGCCGAGCGCTGTCGCCGAGCGCGGGCAGGGTCGTCGGTCCGGTGCTCACGACATCGCCTCCGTCGTTTCTTCCCCGCCTGAGCCGCCGAGCCATGCCGTAAGCGGAGGGGACCACGCGCGGCACGGCCGCGATTTCATCAGAGAAGATCGGGTTTGGGAAGCCGCAGTGAGGTAGGAAACGGTCGGACGGAGCGCATCCCGTGATCCGGGCAACTGATACCTTCATTTCCGCAAGCCCCTGAACAGGGCATGTAACTCCAGAGTGGTCACGCGTGTATGCAAAGTGAGCTTTTGCAAACATTGCGTTACCCCAGCATGTGGGATGGCCGTCCCGAAAATGCTGCCGGGGTCCGCGCTTGACCACAGCGCCGGCCATTGGCAAGGTTTTGCAGGCTTCGCGCACACCGTACGGCAGAGGAGATACCGTCCTCCACTGAGGACGGATTAGCGGCGGTGACCGGGCAGCGCCCGCGCCCGCACCTGGAGGACTGAGTTGAGCCCCATCCGCTCCGCGACCATCGCGGCGCTCGCATCGGCCGTAGTGGCCACCACGCTCACCGGCTGCCAGTTTGGCGGGGCGGAGCAGGACACGAGTCCGATCGTGATCGCTGCCGACCTCGAACTCTCCGGCGCCGCCGCCCCCGTCGGGCGGGCATACCAGCGCGCGCTGGAACTCAAGAGGGACCAGTTGAACGCTTCCGGAGCACTGAACAACCGGAAGATCGAGCTGAAGGTGAAGGACAACCGTTCCGACTCGGCCGAGTCACTTCGCAACATCGTCGACTTCAGCAGCGATTCCCAAGTCAGCGCCATCATCATGGGCGGCTGTAACGAATGCGCGGTCGGTGCGGTCGGCACCATCAACGAGAAGCGGATTCCCACCATTGCGCTCGCCGCTTCCGGCGCCATCGCCAGCCCGGTCGCCGATCGGCGCTACGTGTTCAAGCTCGGCCCCAACGCCGTGGACAGCGCCGCCGCACTCACCACCGAACTGCGTCGCAACAACATCCGCAAGGTGGGGATGCTCGTCAGCGACGACGACTACGGCCGGGAGGGCGTGACCGCCCTCAGGAGCGAGCTGGAAAAGGCCAAGATCACGCTGCGCGAGCAGAAGGTCAAGACCACCGACACCGACGTCAATCAGCAGGTCCGGCAGCTGACGTCGGGCAAGCCCGACGCGCTCGTCTTCTGGACGCCACCGGAGCAGGCGACGCTGGCGGCCACCAGCGCTTCGCAGACCACCTTCCGCGGGTCGCTGTTCTTCGACACGGGTGCGGCCGGTGACCTCTTCCTCGGCGAGGCAGCCAGGGCCACCGAGCGAGCCACGCTGATCTTCACCCAGACCATGGTGATCGACGACGTGATCGCGACGACGCCGGCCAAGGCGGCACGTCGACAGTGGTTCCAGGACTACACGGCCCGTTTCGGCGGCTACAACGGGTCGTCGTCCTTCGCCGCGGACGCCATCCAGTTGATCGCCGACGCGGAACTGCGCGCCGGCGGTGAAGTCGGCAAGGTGGACCGCGACGGCCTTCGGGACGTGCTCGAAACGTCCCAGATGGATGGCCTGTCCGGCCCGATCCGGATGACGCCGGACAACCACAGCGGCCTGATGCCACAGGCGCTCACCACGTTGGTCGCCCGTAACGGCCGCTGGCGCCTGGCGGGGTAACGCTCCCCGGCCACCGTGCATGAAGAGGGCCGGCCTCCCGCTGGGGAGGCCGGCCCTCTTTGTTCCGGATGCTGATCGTGCGGCGGGTCAGCGGCTGCTGGTGGTTTCGCGGACCCAGGGCAGCGCGATCCGTTCGCTCAGCACGAGCGCCGAGTAGAGCAGGATGCTGACCAGCGCCACCAACATGATCGCCGCCCACGCGGTGGCGGTGTCCCCCATACCGGCGTACTGCGTGATCACGTAGCCGAGGCCACTCTCGCCGGCCTGGAATTCACCGATCACCGCGCCGATCGCGGCCAGTGGCATCGCGACCTTGAGCCCGACGAAGATCTGCGGCAACGCGGCCGGGAAGCGGACCTTGCGGAACGCCTGCCAGCGGGAGGCGTTCCAGGAGCGCACCAGTTCGGCCAGGTCAGCCGGCGTGGTGGTGAGCCCGGTCGCGGTCGAGAGCACGATCGGGAAGAAGCAGAGCAGGAACACCATGGTCAGGATCGGCTTCTGACCCCAGCCGAGCGCCACCACCAACAACGGGCCCAGCGTGATCTTCGGCACCGCGTTCACCGCGACCAGCAGCGGGGTGAACATCCGCTCCACAGTGCGGGAGCTGGCCAGGGAGAGTCCGATCAGGACACCGGCCGCCGCCGACAGCACGAAACCGATCAGGATCTCCAGCAGGGTGTCCCAGGTGTGCTCCAGCATCTGGGCGGGCTTGTCGACGAACGCGGCGAGCACACCACCGGGCGGTGGCAGAGCCGCGGGGTGGACCAGCTCCAACCGGGCGATGAGCCACCACGCCGCCAAGGCGATCAGAAGGCCGGCCGCCGGCAGCAGCGCCGCCCCGGCCCCCGCCCCGAAGCCGGCACCTCGACCCGCGCGCCCCGCCTCAGGGCCGGCACCCGGGGGTGGGGATGCCGCCACCGCCGGATCCGCTGACCGGACGTCGGTCATCTTGTCCTCCTCGAAATCCCTCGGCCCCCAGGGGGGCCGACGAGCGACGGGGGTACGCCCCACCGGAGTCGGCGGAACGTACCCCCTGGTGACGACCGGACGATCAGGCCTTCGGCGCGAGGCTGAAGTCGATGATCTGCTCGGGGGTGATGTTCTGCTTCAGCGCGCCAGCGCCCTGCAGGATGGCGATGCTCTTGGCGACCCGACCGCTGTCCAGCGTGCCGATCGCGGTGCCGGTGTTGCCGGAGCGCACGTACGCGGCCATCAGCTCCAGCTCGGCGGCGGCGGCGACCGGGTTGGAGGCCTCTACGTTCTTCTTCAGGATCTCGCCGGCCTCCTTGGAGTTGGCCAGGCTGTACTCCAGGCCCTTGAGCAGCGCCCCGGTGAACTTCTTCACCATCTCGGGCTTCTCCTTGGCGATCTTGGAGGAGGTGATCAGCACGTTGCCGTAGAGGTCCTGCATCACGTTGCTGTACGGCAGCATGACGGCCTTCTTCTTGGCGACCGCCTCGATCGTCGGCTGACCGACGACGAACTGGCCGATGCCGTCCACCTGGCCGGTGGCCAGCGTGCTGATCAGGTTCTGGGCCTCACCGTTGACCCAGGTCACCTTGTTCACGTCCACACCGGCGAGCCGGGCGTACGTCGGGAACAGGTTGCGGACCACGGACCCGGGGGTGTCGGCGAGCTTCTTGCCCTCCAGGTCCTTCGGGGAGGCGATGTTCTTGCCCTCGACGGTGGCGATGCCGGCCATGGTGCGCTGCTGGATCGCGGCCACCACGGTGAAGTCCTTCGCCTGGCCGTTGCCGACCTGGAGCAGACCGCCGGTGAGGTCGATCGGGCCGAACTGGGCCTGGCCACCGACGATGGTCGAGATCACACCACCGGTGCCCTGGCCGGCCTTGATCTCGACGTCGAAGCCGGCGTCCTTGAAGAAGCCCTTCTCCTTCGCCACCCAGGCGTAGGAGTCACGGCCGAAGTTACCGAAGGAGGTGAGGTAGGTCACCTTCTCCAGCGCACCGCCGTTGCCGCCCTTGGCGTCGTCTGACGAGTCCGACCCGCTGCTGCAGGCGGAAACGAGGGCGAGAGCAGTGGCCAGCGCGGCCGTAGCGACCGTACGGGTCAGCCTTCTCATCAGTAGCACCATGTCCTTTCCTACCGGGGCCGAGGGCCGCCGGAGGGGGTTGTCGTGACGGGCCGGCGAGAGGGGTGGAAGCCGGACGCCGCCGTCGTGAGGGGACTCTTCGCGGGCACAGCGTACGAGAAACCCACAGTTGCGACGCCAGGCGTATCGGGTTGCGGAACGGAAACAACCTGACGACCACCCCGGACGGTGCGATACACAGACACGCCCGCTAGCCTTTGTCGGATTCCTGACCGTCCACTCAGCGGAGGTGCGCCGGAGATGATCCGACTGTCCGGGGTGTCCCGTACCTTCGAGGGCCGGTCTGGCCGGGTGGAGGCGCTGCGCGGCATCGACCTCGACGTCGCCGAGGGCGAGTTCGTCGCGGTGCTCGGCCGCTCCGGCTGCGGCAAGTCCACCCTGCTGCGGCTGATCGCCGGGCTGCTCCCGCTGACCGCTGGCGAGATCACCGTGGCCGGTACGCCGATCGCCCGCCCTCGCCAGGACATCGCCATGCTGTTCCAGAAGCCGGCGCTGCTGCCCTGGCGCACCGTGCTGGACAACGTCCTGCTGCCGGTGGAGATCTTCGGCTGGAGCCGCGCGAAGCACCGCGAGCGGGCCCGGCGACTGCTCGACGTGGCCGGGTTGGCCGGCTTCGAGAAGCGGCTGCCGCACGAACTCTCCGGCGGCATGCAGCAGCGGGTCTCGCTGTGCCGGTCGCTGATCGGTGAGCCTCGGGTGATGCTGATGGACGAGCCGTTCTCCGCGCTGGACGCGCTCACCCGCGAGGAACTCTCCGGCGAACTCCAGCGGGTGCACATGGAGAACAAGCCGACCATCGTCTTCGTCACCCACTCCATCGACGAGGCGGTGCTGCTCGCCGACCGGGTGGTCGTGCTGAGCCCCCGCCCCGGCCGGATCCGCAAGGTGCTCGACGTCGACATCCCCCGGCCCCGCACCCTGGGCCGCAACGCCCACCTGGCCGATGTCGCGCGAGTCAGCGCCGACCTGCACGAGCTGTTGATGGAACGCGACGAACCGGCCACGGCCGGCACGGAAGGACGATGAGCATGCGGGTGTCGGTCTTCACCGAACCCCACCGGGGCGCCACCTACGACACCCAGCTCCGGTTCGCGCGGCTGGTCGAGGCCTGCGGCTACGAGGGGTTCCTCCGCGCCGACCACTACCAGTCGATGGGCGCCGACCCGGGCCTCCCCGGCCCCACGGACGCCTGGCTGACCCTCGCCGCGCTGGCCCGGGAGACCGAGCGGATCCGGCTCGGCACCCTGGTGACGTCGGCCACCTTCCGCCTGCCCGGCCCGCTCGCGATGATGGTCGCGCAGGTCGACCAGATGAGCGGCGGCCGGGTCGACCTGGGCATCGGCGCCGGCTGGTACGAGCGCGAGCACACCTCGTACGGCATCCCGTTCCCGCCGGTAAGCGAGCGCTTCGACCGGCTGGCCGAGCAGCTTGAGGTCATCACCGGGCTGTGGGGCACCCCGTCCGGCGAGACCTACAGCTTCACCGGCGACCACTACCGGCTCGTGGACGCACCCGCCCTGCCCAAGCCGGTGCAGGTGCCCGGGCCCCCGATCATCGTGGGCGGTCGCGGCCCGAAGCGCACCCCCGAGCTGGCCGCCCGGTACGCCGACGAGTTCAACATGCCGTTCAAGTCCGTGGCGGACACCGCCAGGGCGTACGACCGGGTGCTTGAGGCATGCGAGCGCACCGGGCGGGCGGAGTCCGGGCGCGACCCGCTGGTGCTCTCCGCCGGGATCGTCGTGGCCATCGGCCGGACCGACGCGGAGGCCCAGCGGCGGGCCGCACCCCTGCACGAGAAGAGCGCGCTGCCGCCGGAGGACCCGGTGGTCGGCTCACCCGACCAGCTCGCGCAGCGGATCGGCGAGTTCGCCGCGGCCGGCGCCACCCGGGTCCACCTGCGTCTGATCGACTTCAATGACCTCGACCACCTCGAACTGATCGCCGCCGAGGTGCTCCCCCAACTGGACGGAGAACGATGACCGACGTGATCGACGGAACCGAACTCGGGCCGGTGGGCCAGGAGATCGTGTACGAGAACGACCGGGTCCGGGTCTGGCACATCCGCCTCGAACCAGGCGAGCGGCAGCCGCTGCACCGGCATGACCACCCCTACCTGGTGGTGGCGATCGAGGGCGCGAAGAACGTCGTACAGACGATCGACGGCACCCGGATCGACGCCGACGAGCCCACCGGCGGCGTGGTCTACCGGGATCCGGGCGCGGTACATATGCTCACCAATGTCGGAGACACGACTTACCTGGCTCGGCTGGTCGAACTCAAGTAGACCCGCCGAGCGCGGGCCTGCGCGCCGCGCGGCGTGCCGGTGGCGATTCGGTGTACCGGGTGCGTAACGTGCCCGACATGGCCTTTCGGACCTGGGGCAGACTGCTGCTCACGGCGCTCGGGGTGAGCGTGCTGGCCGGAGCCGGCCAGCTCGGCGTCGCGTACGGTTTCGGCATCGTCCGGCTGACCGGCGCCTTCACCGGTACGACCGTCAACCAGTGGCCGACCCAGCTTGTCTGGGTTGGCTGGTTCGCCGCGAACGCCGCCGTCGTCGGTGCCGTCCTGACCGGACGCCTCGCTCGCCGCGACGCACCGGCGGTCAGCACCGGCCGGCAGTTGGCGATCGGCGGCGCGGCGGCGCTCGGTGCCACCGTCATCGCTCCGCTCTGCATGCAGCCCGCCCGCGCCGCCGAGTTGATCTCCGTCGACCCGGTGTGGGCGGTGGGCATCTGCGCCGTACTCGGCGCGGTCATCGGGGCGGGTGCGGCGATCGCCGTCCTGCTCCGGCCCGAGCTGGGCTGGAACATGGCCGCGGTGGCCGGCGCGGTCTGGCTGCTGGCGCTGATCTCGGTCCTTCCGTCGCTCGGCACGACCGGCCCGCTGCCGACCGTGCGGCTCGGCGTCCTGGAGCCGAGCTGGCTGGCCGACGACGCCGCGCAACGGCTGTCGCTGCTCCTGCTGCCCATCGTGGCGCTGCTGGCCGGCGCGGCGACCGCCGGGCTGGCTCGCCGGCAGGGCCAGGCACCCCTGATCAGCGGGGCCACCGGGGTCGCCGGTCCGGTGCTGGTGGCATTCGCGTACCTGACCGCCGGCCCGGGTGACGCCGTGGACCGCTACCAGGCCACTCCCTACTACGGCTCGTTGATCGCGATCCTCGCCGGTGCGCTCGGCGCGGCGGCCGCAGCGCTGCTGCGCTGGCCGACCGGCGCTCGCAGCGCGGATCCGCAGGCGATCGAGCCGTCCGACATCCTGCGCCCACTGCCCGCCGGCCCGGCCCTGCCGGGCGCCGCGTCGGCGAACTCGACGAACGACCCGGACACCACCGAACGCACCGACGCGCAACCGACCTCCGCCGCCAAGCCGGCCGGTGGTGTCGTCGCAGGTCCGTGGGCGGCAACCGGCTCCGATGGCGTACGCACCGCCCCGGCTCACTGGGACTGGCCGGCGTCCACCACGGGCGGCCAGGATGGTCCGACCCCCGCCGTTCCGGCGAAACCCGCAGCCTGGCTGACCGATCCGACCGGCGAGTTCACCGCCGGAGCGCAGACGCGCCGGTCGATCCCGGACGATGTCACCTCCCCGGCCGAGGCCGAGCGCTCAGCCGCGACCAGCGTCAGCAGCCCCACCGACGCCACTCCGGCCAGCGCCAAGGACGGCCGCGCCGATGCCGCCACCCCGACAGTCGGCCCTGCCAGCGCCCCGGCCGACGGCGCAACAAACACGCTCACGACGGCCACGGGCGCGACCAGTGCGGGAACGGCCAGTGCGCGCACGACCAGCACGGGCACGACCGCCACCGAAGCGGCCAGCGCAGGCGCAGCCGACGCCGGTACGGGCGATGCGGCGGTGCCGATCAAGCCGCGCAGGGTCCGTAAGCCGAAGGTCAGTCCGGGTGTCACCATCTCTGACCCGGTCGATGACACCGCGCCATCCGAGCCGGAGATCATCGACGAGGCGACCACCGGCCGCACCAGGAAGGTCACCCGGTCGGGCAGGTCCGCCGACAGCACCGGTTCTGACACGACCACCGCGACTCCCGTTCCGAGCAAGCAGAGCCAGGGCACCGACGCCGCCCCGACCACCGAAACCGCCCCGACCACCGCAACCGGCGCGATCATCGCAGCCGGCGCGACGGCAGCGGTCCCGACCACCACAGGCGACGCGACAGCAGCCGCCCCGACCGCCGTAACCGGTTCGACGGGGGCACCTGCCGGCGTCGAGGCCGAGGCGGTCAACCCACCCGGCACCCGGGCCGCCACCGCCAGGACGGAAGCAGCCGGACCGAAGGTGGAAGCAGCCCGGCCTTCCCGCGTCCCGGCCGAGGCGCCAACGCCGAAGGCGGAAGGATCCAGCCCGAAGGCGGAAGTAGCCGACCCGAAGGCGGAAGCTACCAAGCCTCCCCGCGCCCCGGCCGCCGCGAGCAGCGCAGAGGCGGGGGCAGCCGACCTGCCGCGCAGCGAGGCCACCGCAACCAGCTCGAAGGCCGACGCGGCCAACCCGCCGCGCACCCCGGCCACCGCAACCAGCCCGGAGGCCAGGACGGCCGACCTGACCAGCGCATCCGCAACCGAGCGGGCTGGCGGAGCCGACGACGGGCCGGCCGCCACCGAGGACGGTCCCGGCACCGGGTTGTTCGGGAGCACGGCCGCCGGTGACCCGGACGCCGACCGGTGGACGCCAGCACCTTCGGCCTGGCCGGTCAGCGCGGCCTGGACGGTGCCGCCGCAGACCTCCGCCCCGGGGCCAGCGACCTCGGAGACGCCGACCGGGTCGGACAAGGCGACCGGGTCGGACAAGGCGACCGGGCCGACGCCGAGGCCCCGGCACCGGGCGCCGTTGCCGGACCTCAGCCGGGCCAGCACCTGGAACGCCTTCGACACCACCCAGCGCGCCGGACAGACGGAGGCAGCGGACAGTTCGGCGGATCGGACGACGCCGACCAGCCCGGCTGCGGCCGGCGAGACAGCCGCCCGCCCTGGAAGCCCGAGCCGGCCGGACGCGCCGGTCGTGCCGGGTACGGCTGGCACGCCCTCCGACGCCGCGACCGGCACCGGCACCGGCACCGACGAGTCGGCGAGCACCGACGCCACACCGGCCGCGTCGAAGTCGGGCAAGGTTGCCGAGCAGCCTTCCCGCCGAGGACGGCTCGGTGGCCTCTTCCGCCGCAACCGGTCCCGGGCCGACGAGGAGAGCCAGGAGGCGGCAAACGACGTGAAGCCGCTGCCTGCCCAGGACGAGGAGTTCGTCGACTGGGTCGCCGGGCTGAGCAAGCCGGTGTCGGACAACGAGCCGGAGCAGGACAACCGTCGCCGGTCGCTGCGCTCCACCGGTCGGCACCACCGCGAGTGACCCCACCCGCGGGCACGTCGGAACGCCGATCGGCCTGCCTACCTGCTTGATCGACTCGGGTTTACTGATGGCGGCCTGTCCCACCGGCCCGGACACCGCGACATCAGTGAACCCGAGTGGATCACCCCGACCTGGTCACTTAAAGTGCGCACCGCGCAGGGTCAGGCCAGCGGCAGGTACACCCGGCCGCCGCCGGAGACGAACTCCTCCGACTTGTCCTTCATGCCGCGGGCCGCGTACTCCTTCAGCTCCTGGGTGATCTTCATGGAGCAGAACTTCGGGCCGCACATCGAGCAGAAGTGCGCCGTCTTCGCCGGCTCGGCGGGCAGGGTCGCGTCGTGGTACGACCGGGCGGTCTCCGGGTCCAGCGAGAGGTTGAACTGGTCCTCCCAGCGGAACTCGAACCGCGCCTTCGACAGCGCGTCGTCCCACTCCTGCGCGCCAGGGTGACCCTTGGCCAGGTCGGCCGCGTGGGCGGCGATCTTGTACGCGATCACGCCCGCCTTCACGTCGTCCCGGTCCGGCAGGCCGAGGTGCTCCTTCGGAGTCACGTAGCAGAGCATCGCGGTGCCGAACATGCCGATCATCGCGGCGCCGATCGCCGAGGTGATGTGGTCGTACGCCGGCGCGATGTCGGTGGTCAACGGACCGAGCGTGTAGAAGGGCGCCTCGTGGCACCATTCCTGCTGGAGGTCCACGTTCTCCTTGATCTTGTGCATCGGCACGTGGCCGGGGCCCTCGATCATCACCTGGACGTCGTACTCCCAGGCGACAGTCGTCAGCTCGCCGAGGGTGCGCAGCTCGGCGAACTGCGCCTCGTCGTTGGCGTCCGCGATCGAGCCGGGGCGCAGCCCGTCCCCGAGGGAGAACGTCACGTCGTACTTGGCGAGCAGCGCGCACAGCTCCGCGAAGTTGGTGTAGAGGAAGTTCTCCTCGTGGTGCGCCAGGCACCACGCCGCCATGATCGAGCCGCCCCGGGAGACGATCCCGGTGACCCGGTCCACGGCCAGCGGCACGTACGGCAGCAGCGCCCCGGCGTGCACCGTCATGTAGTCCACGCCCTGCTCGGCCTGCTCGATCACGGTGTCCCGGAACACCTCCCAGCTCAGCTTCACCGGGTCACCGCCGACCTTCTCCAACGCCTGGTAGATCGGCACCGTCCCGATCGGCACCGGGGAGTTCCGCACGATCGCCTCGCGGGTCTCGTGGATCCGCTTGCCGGTGGACAGGTCCATCACGGTGTCCGCACCCCAGCGGGTGGCCCAGGTGAGCTTCTCCACCTCCTCGGCGACCGAGGAGCTGACCGCCGAGGTGCCGATGTTGGCGTTCACCTTGACCAGGAACGCCTTACCGATGATCGCCGGCTCACACTCCGGATGGTTCACGTTGAGCGGCAGCACCGCACGGCCGGCGGCGATCTCGGCCCGTACGAGTTCCGGGTCGACGTTCTCCCGGATCGCCACGAACTCCATCTCCGGCGTCACCACACCGGCCCGCGCGTACGCGAGTTGGGTGGGCCGGCGACCGTCGACCCCGGCGAGTGGCGTGCCCGCACCCCGTACCGGCGCCACGTCACCACGCTCGGCGATCCACGGTCCCCGCAGCGGCGGCAACCCGACCTCCGGGTCCGACCCGGGGCCGGACGTGTCGTAGAGCCGCACCGGCGGAAGATCCCCGGTCAACCCCACCTCGGCGAACGGCACCCGGACGTCCGGCCGCGAACCCTCGACGTACACCTTGCCTCGTGCGTGCATGACAGCCTCCCTGGTGATCAAGCGGACCAGCCGAAGTGGTTTAGCGGTCCGCGCCCCGCGCCCAGCTCCCAACCCCGCGCGCCGGTCAGCGCCCGGAGCACGTACTCCTTGGCGGCCCCCACCGCCGCCGGCACCGGATCGCCCAGCGCGAGCCGCACGGCGATCGCCGCCGAGAACGAGCACCCGGTCCCGTGGGTGTGCCGGGTCGTCACCCGGGGGGCGCGCAGCAGCGTGGTGACACCGCCGCCGTGCAGCACGTCGACCGCCTCGCCGCCGTCCAGATCACCCCCGGTGACCACGACGTGGTTTGGGCCGCCGGCCGCGAGCGCCTCGGCGGCCACGACCATCCCGGCCACGTCGTCCACCGGGCGTCCGGTGATGGCCGCGGCCTCCGCGCAGTTCGGCGTCGCCACAGTGGCGTACGGGAGCAGCCGCTCCACCGCGCCCACCACGCCGAGCCGGTGGCCGCTCGTGGCGACGAGCACCGGGTCGACGACGAGCTGGGGCAGCCGGCCGGCACGTGCGGCCTCCGCCACCACGTCGGCGACCGCCGGGGTGCCGAGCATCCCCGTCTTGACCGCCGAGACGGTGAAGTCGGCGAGCACGCTGTCCAACTGCTCGGTGACCGTGCGCGGAGGCAACGGCAGGACGGCGTCGACGCCTCGGGTGTTCTGTGCGGTGACCGCCGTGATGACGCTGGTGCCGTACGCGCCCAGCGCGGCGAAGACCTTCAGGTCGGCCTGGATGCCCGCGCCGCCGCCGGAGTCTGAGCCGGCGATGGTGAGGATTGTGCTGGGGGTCACTTCTCCTCCTTGGTTGCGGTTTGGGGCTGCGGCCGACCGTGCCCACTCCGGGCGGTCAGGCTTGATCCCTGCGTGGGCACGGTCGGCCGCAGCCCTGACGTGGAGACCTGGGTGACCCCGCGCCGGGTTTGGGTCAGCACAGGGGTGACCGCCTCGACATAAGCGCTGGTCAGGGTGGCGGCTGTTTCGGCCGGGTTCGCGGATCGCATGAGTGCGCCCAGTACGGCTACTCCGGTGGCTCCCGCCTCGACGCAGGCGGTTACCTGTTCTGGGGTTTCCACTCCGCCCAGCGCCAGGATCGGCGCGTTGCTGATCCTGACCAGCTTTCGCAGGCCGGCCGGTCCTAGGGGTGGGCCGTAGCCCGGTTTTGTCTTTGTGGGCCAGATCGGGGAGACGGTTGCGTAGTGCTCGGTGGTCAGGCGGTTCAGCTCGGTTTCGTCGTGGCAGGAGCGGCCGACCAGGCTGTGGGTCGGCGGCGGGTACGGGCCGGCGGCGGGCAGGTGCACGGCGTCGCCGCCGAGCGGGTCGGGGCCGGCCACGACGAGGGTCCCGCCGACGTTGGCGAGGATCGCCCGCAGGTCGACGGCGAGCGCCGCGCGCTCGGCGCGGGGCAGGTCCTTCTCCCGCAGCACCACCCAGCGCACTCCCCCGGCCACGGCTCCCGCCACGACCCGGTCGAGCCCGCCCCGCGCGACGAGCCGGTCGGTCAACAGGACAACACCGGACGGCGGGGTCACAGGTCGGGTCTTCCCTCGTCGGGTGTGGACGGCAGCGCGTGGAAGCGTCGGGTGATCCGGCCGGCGCCTGCCGCCAGCCGGCCCGCCTCGACCGCGTACCGCATCGCGGTCGCCATCGCCACCGGGTCCTCGGCCCGGGTCACCGCGCTGGCCAGCAGCACCGCGTCGCAGCCCAACTCCATGGCCAGGGCGGCGTCGGAAGCGGTGCCGATGCCCGCGTCGAGGATCACCGGCACGTCCACCCCCTGCCGGATGAGCCGGATGTGGTGGGGGTTGCCGATGCCGAGCCCCGAACCGATCGGGGAACCGGCCGGCATCACCGCGGCACAGCCCACGTCGGCGAGCCGGCGGGCGAGCACCGGGTCGTCGCTGGTGTACGGCAGCACGGTGAAGCCGTCGGCCACCAGTTCCTCGGCGGCGCGGAGCAGTTCCACCCCGTCGGGCAGCAGCGTCCGCTCGTCGCCGATCACCTCCAGCTTGACCCAGTCGGTGTCGAACGCGTCCCGGGCCAGCCGGGCCACCTTCACCGCCTCGGTCGCGGTGTGGCAGCCGGCGGTGTTCGGCAACAGCCGTACCCCGCACCGGTCCAGCAGCTCCAGCAGCCCACCGGTGGAGCCCGGCGCGGTGCCCACCCGGCGCAGCGCCAGCGTGACCAGCTCGGTGCCGGACGCCCGGATCGCCTGTTCCAGCACGTGCAGGTTCGCGGCACCGCCGGTGCCGAGGATCAACCGCGAGGTGAACGTCTCCCCACCCAGCTCGAACGTCACGCCGCTCACCCGCCCTGCGCCGCGGTGAGCACCTCGACCCGGTCGCCGTCGCGCAGCACAGTGGCCGGCCAGCCGGCCCGGGGTACGACCTCGCCGTTCACCGCGACAGCCACCCCCCGCTGTTCGGGCACGATGTCGCGCACCAGGTCGGCCACCGACGCGCCACCGGGGACGCTGCGTCCGGCCCCGTTCACCGTCAACTCCACCGGTCCCCCTCCATCGTCGGTTCAGGTCCGCCCGTCGCGGCCGGCGTGCGATCGGCCGAGCCGACACGGAACCGTTCGGGTCCGAACGGCGCGAGCAGCGGGTCGGGCACGCCGTCGAGCACCAGCTCGGTGATCAGGTCGGCGGTGATCGGGGTGAGCACGATGCCGTGCCGGTGGTGCCCGGTGGCGGCCAGCACGTCCGGCCGGTCGGGCAACGGCCCGAGGATCGGCGCGTTGTCCGGCGTGCCGGGGCGCAGCCCGGCGACCGCCTCGACCAGGTCGTACTCGGCCAGCTCGGGCAGCAGGTCGACTCCGGCGCGGAGCAGGCGCTGCACCGCACCGGCGGTGACGGTGGTGTCGGCCCGTTCCTCGACCGTCGCGCCGAGCACGACCTCGCCGTCGGCGCGGGGCACCAGGTAGACGGGTTCGCCGTCGGCGTACCCCCGGATCACGCGCCGGAAGCCCGGCGCGACGCCGTCGGGCGCGCGGAGCCGGAGGATCTGGCCCTTCACCGGCCGGACGGGCAGGCCGGTGAGGGCGGCGGCCCCGCAGCCGGCGGCGACCACGGTGACTGTCGCTTCCACATCGGAGAGGTGCGCGACCGCCTGCGGCACCAGCACCGCGCCGGCCCGCTGGGCGGCCGTGCGCAGCGCCGGCACCAGTCGCCGGGGGTCGACCTGGTGGTCGGTGGGCGCGAGCGCGCCGCCGCGCAGCCGTGGTGCGAGCGCCGGCTCGCGGTCGCGCAGCTCGCTGGGGCGCAGTGGGGTCACCGGCAGGCCCAACCCCTGCTGGTACGCCCAGAGCCGGCGCGCCTCGGCCAGGTCGTCGCCGGTCAGCCCGACCATCAGGGTGCCCTCGGTCCGGTAGCCGATCGCGGTGCCGCTCGCCGCGGTCAGCTCGGCGGCGAACGCCGGCCAGCGGGCGGCCGACGCCAGCAGCAGCCCGGTCAGCTGTCGCTCACCGAAGTACGCCTCGGCGACCGGCGAGAGCATGCCGGCGGCCACCGCCGACGCCCCCGAGCCGGGCGCCGGATCATGCACCACCACGCGCAGCCCTCGGGCGGCGCAGCGCCAGGCGATCGCCAGCCCGATCGGCCCCGCCCCGACCACCGCGACGTCCGGCCGAGCCCGGTCGCTCGATCGTGCTGACTCCGACCGGCCGGTCAGCACGTCAGTGCCTCGATCAGCTCGGCGGTCGCCCGCGCCGGGTCGGCGGCAGCGGAGACCGCCCCGACGACCGCCACCCCGTACGCCCCGGCGGCCCGCAGCTCCGGGACCCGCTCGGCGGTCACGCCACCGATCGCGATGACCGGCACGTCGACGGCGTCGACGACGGCACGTACGCCCGCGGGCCCGATGGGATCCGGCAGGCCGGACTTGGTGCTGGTGGTGTGGCACGGCCCGACGCCCAGGTAGCTGGCTCCCGCCGCGACCGCCGCGGTCGCTGTTCCCGGCGCGCGGGCGGTGGCGCCCAGCACGCCGGCCGGGCCGAGCACCCGACGGGCGGCGGCGACCGGCAGGTCGTCGGCCCCGACGTGCCCACCGGCGGCACCGACCGCCAGCGCCACGTGCAACCGGTCGTTGACCAGGCAGGTCGCCCCGTACGGCACGCAGAGCGCCAGCACCCGCTGGGCCAGCTCGTACGCCTCGCGGTCGGTGGCGGAATCCTCGACCCGGACCTGCACCACCAGGTCGGCTCGGGCCACCGCGAGGGCGGCCCGGACCACGGTGAGCGGGTCTCGCCCGGGTCGGGTGTCGGTGATCAGATGCAGTCGCCCCAGGGACGGCACGGCAACGCTCCTCCCTGCGCCGGCATTATCCGGATCAGGTTCGACGGTCGGGGGCTGTCAGCCCCCCTCTCAGCCCGGTACACCGGGCTCCCGTGGGTTACTTGCGTGTCACCGTACGACAGATCCGCCGGTCTGCCAAGGCGGGTGTCGACGGGTCGAGAAGGCGGATTAGGTGGGGCGCTTCATCCCGGTCCTATTCGGAATGTCGCCCCCCGTTGCAGAACCGTTACCTGCCGGCATCTTGCCGGACATTGAGCCAGCCGAATTAATTTGTTCAGCGATTCGACAAAATGTTGGCGGGGGCACCGTGACGCGGTGTCACCACCGGCTCCATCAGGGACGGCCTTCGGCGAGCCGACTCCCGCGAGCTCTGTCACTACGACACAGGAGGCGGCGTGTCCCGTTCTCGTCGTGCCCGCGTACCCATCACCGCAACCCTGATCTCCCTGGCCATGGCCTCGACCACCCTGTTCGGCACGCCCGCCCAGGCGGCTGCCCAGGTCCCCCCACGGGATGCGAAAGCCGCAACCCCGGTCAGCCAGGTGGCGCCGAAAGCGCCAAAGGCCGCGGCCGATCCCTTCTCCGTCCTCGTCTTCTCCAAGACCGCCGGTTTCCGGCACGACTCCATCCCGACCGGCATCGCCGCCATCCAACAGCTCGGTGCCGCCAACGGATTCACCGTGGACAACTCCGAGGACGGCGCCGCATTCAACGACGCCAACCTGGCGAAGTACAAGGCGGTGATCTGGCTCTCCACCACCGGTGACGTGCTGAACGCCGAGCAGCAGGCGGCGTTCGAGCGCTACGTGAAGGCGGGCGGCGGCTACGTCGGCATCCACGCCGCATCGGACACCGAGTACAGCTGGGCCTGGTACGGCGACCTGGTCGGTGCGTACTTCGCCAACCACCCGCAGAACCAGCAGGCCACGGTCAAGGTGGAGGACCACGCCCACCCGTCCACGGCCGGGCTGCCGGACCGCTGGTCCCGGTTCGACGAGTGGTACAACTACCAGACCAACCCCCGGCCGGACGTGCACGTGCTCGCCAGCCTGGACGAGAAGAGCTACACCGCGGGCGCCGGTGCCATGGGGGCCGACCACCCGATCGCCTGGTGCCAGGACTTCGACGGCGGTCGATCCTGGTACACCGGAGGCGGGCACACCCGAGAGTCGTACGCCGAGCCCGAGTTCCTGTCCCACCTGCTCGGCGGCATCCGGACCGCGGCCGGTGTAGAGAACGCCGACTGCGGTGCCTCGAAGACCTCGAACTTCGAGAAGGTCTCCCTGGACAGCAACACCAGCAACCCGATGGAGCTGGACATCGCCGGAGACGGGCGCGTCTTCTACATCGAGCGCGACGGTCGCGTGCAGATCGTCAAGCCGGACACCGGCAGCACCGTCACCGCCGTCGACCTGGACGTCTTCACCGGCAACGAGGACGGCCTGATCGGCATCCGGCTCGACCCGGACTTCGCCACCAACAAGTGGGTGTATCTCTACTACGCCCCCAACGACGGGGTCACCCGCAACCTGCTGTCCCGCTTCACTGTCACCGGCGACACCATCGACCCGGCCAGCGAGAAGCAGGTGCTGCGGGTCGACACCCAGCGCAACACCTGCTGCCACGCTGGCGGCAGCATGGCCTTCGACAGCGCCGGCAACCTCTACCTGGCCACCGGTGACAACACCAACCCGTTCGAGTCGAGCGCGTACTCGCCGCTCGACGAGCGGCCGGGCCGCCAGGACTACGACGCGCAGCGCAGCTCGGGCAACACCAACGACCTGCGCGGCAAGGTGATCCGGATCCACCCGGAGGACGACGGCACGTACACCGTCCCGACGGGCAACCTCTTCGCGCCGGGCACCGAGAAGACCCGCCCCGAGATCTTCGCGATGGGCTTCCGCAACCCGTTCCGGATCGGCACCGACCCGAAGACCGACACGCTGTACGTGGCGGACTACGGGCCGGACGCCAACGCGGACAACCCGAACCGGGGCCCCCGGGGCCTGGTCGAGTGGAACGTCGTGACCCCCGGCAACTACGGCTGGCCGTACTGCACGGGCACGAACGAGGCGTACAACGACTACACGTTCCCGTCCGGCCCGAGCGGTCCGAAGTTCGACTGCGCCGCACCGGTGAACAACTCGCCCAACAACACCGGCCTGACCAACCTCCCGCCGGTCGTCCCGGCCACCGTCGACTACGGGTACGCCGGTGACGCGCGTTACCCGGAGATCGGCGGCGGTGGCGCGCCGATGGGCGGCCCGGTCTACCGCTACGACGCCGACCTCAACTCCAACCGCAAGTGGCCGGCGTACTACGACGGCAAGGCTCTGCTCGGCGAGTGGAACCAGAACAAGATGTACACCATGCAGATGACCCCCGACGGCAAGTCGTTGGTGGACATCAACCAGCTCCTCACCGGGATGAGCATGGTCCGGCCGATGGACTTCGAGTTCGGCCCGGACGGTGCCCTGTACCTGATCGAGTGGGGCAGCGGCTTCGGCGGCAACAACGACAACTCCGGCGTCTACCGGATCGACTACACCGCCGGTGACCGTGCCCCGATCGCGGCGGCGTCCGCCAACCCGACCTCGGGCCCGGCGCCGTTGACTGTCACCTTCTCCAGCGCCGGCTCCCGAGACCCGGACGGTGGCACGCTCACCTACGCCTGGACCTTCGGCGACGGGCAGACCTCGACCGAGGCCAACCCGACGCACACGTACGCGACGGCCGGCAGCTACACCGCCCAGCTCACCGTCACCAACCCGAAGGGCCGTACCGCGGTGGCCAACGTGCCGGTCACCGTGGGCAACACCGCGCCGACGGTGACCATCGAGTTCCCGCCGGACGGTGGCTTCTTCAACTGGGGTGACCAGGTCCGCTACACCGTCAAGGTGACCGACCCCGAGGACGGGCAGGTCGACTGCGACAAGGTGCAGCTCCAGGTGCTGCTCGGTCACGACGAGCACGCCCACCCGCTGGAGCAGCACACCGGCTGCACCGGCACCGTCCAGACGTCGCTCGCCTCCGGGCACGGCGCCGAGGCGAACGTGTTCGCGGTCTTCGAGGCCACCTACACCGACGAGGGCGGCGCCGGAGGGTCCGGCCCGCTCACCGGTCGGGCGATCGAGATCCTCCAGCCCAAGCAGAAGCAGGCCGAATACTTCACCGCCACCGGGCGCGCCCCGGTGAGCACCGGCGGCGGCGACGCCGGCGTGCAGCGGGAAGCCGGCGCCGACACCGCTGGTGGCGGCCAGAGCGTCGCGTTCATCGAGGACGGTGACTGGTGGTCGGTCGCCCCGGCGGACCTGACCAACATCACCGAGATCCGGTTCCGGGCCGCCTCGGCGGCCGCCGGCGGTCGGATCGAGGTCCGTGCGGGCGCGGTTGACGGACCGGTGGTCGCCACGGCCGTCGTGCCGTCGACCGGTGCGTGGCAGACGTACACGGACGTGAGCGCGCCGGTCACCGGTGCCGCGAGCGGCTCGCTGTATTTCCTGGCCCGCGACCCGAACGGCGGGACGGGCTCACTGTTCAACGTCAACTGGATCGACTTCATCGGCCGCGGCGTCACCGAGAACGCGCCGCCGGTGGTCAGCGCCACGGCCACCCCGGCCACCGGCACCGCGCCGGTCACCGTCGCCTTCGACGGCACGGCCACCGACGCCGAGGGCGACACCCCGCTGACGTACGCCTGGGACTTCGGTGACGGAGGTTCGGCGACCACACTGGACGCCAACCACACCTACACCAACGCGGGCACCTTCACGGCCACCCTCACGGTGACCGACAGCAAGGGCGCCAAGTCGTACGCCACGGTGCCGGTGCGGGTCGACGCTCCGGACACGTCCTGCTTCGGGGCGCGTTCGGACGACTTCAACGGCAACAGCCTCGACAAGGAACGCTGGACCAGCGTGGTCCGGGAGAACCAGCTCTACTCGCTCAGCGGCGGTGCGCTGCGGCTGCCCACCGCGGTGGGCGACCTCTACGGCGCTCGCAACGACGCCACCAACCTGGTGCTCCAGGCGGCTCCGACCGGCGCCTGGGAGATGACCACCAAGGTCACGCTGCCGGTGACGGCGAACTACCAGCAGGCTGGTGTGCTGGTGTACGGCGACGACGACAACTACGCCAAGCTGGACCTGCTGTACAACGGCAGCCGGCGGGTGGAGTTCATCCGGGAGACAGCCGGCACGCCTCGCAACGAGGCCGCCGACAGCGCCGCCGCACCGGCCGGTGACACCGTGTACCTGCGGATCACCAGCGACGGGACGAACCTGACCGCCGCCGCCTCGGGCGACGGGCAGACCTTCACCCCGGTCGGCCAGTCGGCCGCGCTCGCCGGCATCACCAACCCGCGGATCGGGGTCTTCGCGCTCAACGGAGGCACCGAGGCACCCGTGGTCGACGCCGCGTTCGACTCGTTCCAGGTCACGCCGGACGCCCCGGCCGGCCCGGTCGACCCGTCGGACGAGTTCACCGGTTCCACGTTGGACAAGTGCCGTTGGGACGCCATCACGCGGGAGGACCCGAACGGTTACCGGGTCACCGGTGGCGCGCTGCGGATCGACGTGCCCAACGGTGACATCTACGGCACCGACAACACCGGGCCGAAGAACTTCATCCTCCAGACCGCGCCGTCCGGCGACTGGACCCTGGAGACGAAGGTCGACGGCAGTCTGCTGAACGAGCAGTACCAGCAGGCCGGTCTGCTCGTGCAGGCCGACGACGACAACTACCTGAAGTTGGACTTCATCGCGGACAACCAGGCCGGCCAGGCGGTGACGCGGCGGATCGAGTTCCGCAGCGAGATCGCCGGGACGGTGCAGAACCCGCAGCCGGAGGCGGCCAGCCTCACCAGTGCCGTGTGGCACCTGCGGTTGGCACGCGTCGGCAACACGTTCACCGCGTCGTACTCGGCCGACGGGACGACCTGGACCGCGTTGGAGGCGCTGACCAACAGCGCGGTGGGTGCCACCCCGAAGGTCGGGTTGTTCACCCTCGGCGCCAACCAGACCGCCTCCAAGACCGCCGCGTTCGACTACTTCCGGTTGAGCACGAAGGTCGCCGACGAGACCGCGCCGGTCACCACGGCGACGGTGTCCGGCACCCCGACCGAGGGTTGGTACACGGGGCCGGTGACGGTGACCCTCGCCGCCGCCGACGAGGCCGGTGGCAGCGGGCTCGCCAGCACCGAATACCAGTTGGACGGTGCCACCACCTGGACGGCCTACACCGCTCCGGTGGCGGTCAGCGGGGACGGCGAGCACGAGGTGCGGTTCCGCTCGACCGACCAGGCGGGCAACGTGGAGTCGACGAAGACCGTCACGGTCAAGATCGACACCACCGCGCCGGTCACCACTGCGACGTTCGCGCCGGCCAACGACGCCGGCTGGCACAACGGGACGATCCCGGTCGTGCTGGCCTCGACCGACGCCGGTTCCGGCGTCAAGACGGTGGAGTGGTCCCTGGACGGTGGCACCTGGACGCCGTACACGACGCCGGTCGAGGTGACCGGCGACGGGCAGCACGAGCTGCTGTTCCGCTCGACCGACAAGGCGGGCAACGCCGAGACGCTCAAGTCGGCGGTGCTGCGCATCGACGGCACGAAGCCGACGCTGCTGGTGTCCGGGATCGCCGACGGCCAGCTCTACGGTGACAGCCAGGACGTCAGGGTGTCCTGGCAGGCTGTCGACCCGACCTCGGGCATCGCGTCCGTGGTCGGCACGTTGGACGGCAGGGCGTACGCCAGCGGCACCCTGCAGGCCATGTACGAGCTGCCGCTCGGCCTGCACGAGCTGACCGTGACCGCGACCGACAAGGCGGGCAACCAGACCACCTCGGCGGTCCGGTTCTTCGTCACCACCTCGTTCCGGGACATGCAGGGCCTGCTGGACCGGTTCAAGGCGACGGGTCGACTCTCGGCCAAGGCGCACAAGCAGTTGACGGCGAAGCTGGACGCGGCCCGTCAGGCCGAGGCTGCCGGCAACGACAACAAGGCGATCAAGCAGTTGACCGCCTTCCGTACGCTGGCCGCCGACGCCACCCTGGTGGCCGAGTCGGAGATCCGGGAGGTCCTGATCCGGGACGCCGACGCCATGATCGTCCGGCTCGGCGGCGCGGCCAGCAAGGCCGGGGTGAAGGCGAACGACGGCGCTCCGATCAAGGGCACCGGACGTCTGGGTGAGGATGCCACCCGGCTCGCACCCGGCCGCCAGCTCTGATCCGACGAGGCCCCTCCCCGACGTCATGACGTCGGGGAGGGGCTTCCCTCGTAGGTAGTGAGGAGATGTCCGTGACGGGTGTCCGCAAGGTGTTGGCCGCCGTTCTCGTCGGGCTGGCCCTGACCCTGTTCTCCGCTGCCCCGGCGGGCGCTCAGGCCGACAAACTCAAACTGACGGTGGCCGGTGACGGGGCTGAGGGGGTCACCATCCAGGCCGTCTACGCCGACGGCCGCCGGCTGGACCGGGTGGTGCGGTTGGTCCTCACCGCCACCGGCCCGGACGGGCAGAAGGTCGGTCCGGTGCAACTGGAGCCACAGCCCGAGGGGCAGGGCTTCTACAGCAGCGGCCCGGTGCTCTCCACCGGCACGTGGAAGGTGACGGTGAACTCCCCCGCTCCACTCAAGAGCGAGGCGACCGCCACGGTGCAGGCCCGGGCAGCACAGTCACCGTCGGTGCCCGCACCGGTCGCGGTGACCAGAACGACGGACGGAGAACGCGGGGCGGGTGCCGGCTGGTGGCCGTTCGCGGCGGCCGGCCTCGTGCTCGTCGCCGCGGCGATGGGGGTGGCCATGCTCTTCGGCCGCCGCCGCGCCACGTCGGACGACTGATCGACCCGGTATCGGAGAGGCGGGCGAAACGCCGTACCGACATGCCGGATCTTCCTTCTAGACCGACTGTCGGACGGGAGTGGAAGCGGCGGTGGGGGTGCTGGTGGCCTCGGCGGCGTCGGAGCGCCTGTGACGCAACTCGGTCGGTAGCACCGCCAGCGCGATCAGCGCGCCGAGCAGGCCCGTCGCGGCGAAGCCCCAGGCCGGTGCGGAGGCATCGATTACCGCTCCGGCCAGGGGGGCGCCGAGCGCCACCCCCACCGTCATCGCCGAGCCGTGCAGGCCCATCGCCTCCCCTCGTACGCTGGCCGGCACCAGGCGGCTCACCGCGTCGGCGGTGGCGGCTACGGTCGGTGCGGTGAGCGCCCCGGACGGCAGCAGCACCAGCGCCAGCAGCCACCACTCGCCGCTGCCCAGGCCGGCCGGAACGGTGACCAGGCCGAGCACCACAGCAAGGCCCACCGACGAAACCGGGCGGGACAGCGCGCCGTAGGTGAAACCGCCGACCAACGAGTACGAGGCCCAGAGCGCCAGCACCACACCGCTCCAGTCGACCTGACCGGCGTCACGCAGCACCGCTACCACCGTCACATCGGTGCCGGCGATCACCAGCGTGCCGGCCGCGCCACCGGCGAGCAGACCGATCAGCCGTGGGGTCAGCCAGCGCCGGCGGGGCGGTGGCTGCTCCGTCGTCGCCTCCTCGCCCCGTGCGCGGGTCGGCGGGTTGAGCACGAGCAGCGCGAGTCCGGTCAGCACGGCGCTGCCGCCGACCGCGTACATGGCCAGGGTGGGCGAGACCGTGGTGGCCAGGGCCACCGCCGCCGCCGGCCCGATCATGAAGCTGAGTTCCACCGACATCGAGTCCAGCGCGTACGCCTGACGGCGCTGGGTCGGCGGGACCAGCGCGGCGATCGACTGCCGGACCACGGAGAAGACCGGGAGGGTGAGCAGCCCGCCGACGAACGCGGCACCGAGCAGGAGCGGGTACGGCAGGACCGGCGCCGTACCCCAGAACAGCGCCTCGACCGCCGTGGTCAGCAGCAGCATCTGCCGCAGGCCACGCCGGTCGACCAGCCGGCCGAGCAGTGGGGCACCGAGCGCCGAGCCGACAGTCAGCGCGGCTCCGACGAGTCCGGCGGCGAAGTAGCCGTGGCCAAGGTCGAGTACGTGCAACGTGATCGCCACGGCAGTGGCCGCCACCGGCACCCGGGCCAGGATCGCGACCAGCAGCAGTGGTCGCAACCCTGGCAGCGCGAGCGCGTCCCGGTAAGGCTTCAGATCCACCATGCGGCCGACCGTATTACCGGCCCGGCGGTCAGGCGAGCGGTCCAATCGCGACGACAACGGTGCTCAGAGGCCGATCCCGCCGAGACAATCACCGCTCCTGGGCGACGTAGGGGGGACGCCGTACCGCCCTCCAGAGCCGCGTCAGGAATCCTCAGTGCGGACTTTCGACAAAGGAAGGTGCGTCAGTCGGGCCCGGCTTCAGGTCTGCACCTTGTGATGTGCACCACAAAGCGCGATCGTCATCCGCAACCCCTACTCTCGAGGGCTCAGAGAACGGCGCGCAGCGCCGCCAGATCCTCGTCGCTGGGCTCCCACGTGCCGGCGGCGGCGTTGGCCACCACCTGCTCGGGCGTGGTGGCACCGGCGATCACCGAGGTCACCGCCGGCTGGGCGGCCAGCCCACCGATCGCCACCTGGAGCATGGTCAGACCCCGCTCGGCCGCGTACGCCTCGATCGCCTCGATGGTGTCCCAGTCGGCTGCGGCGAGCCGCTCCGCGTACCGGCCACCGCCGGAGAGCCGGCTGCCGGCCGGCGGCTGGGCCTCACGCTTGTACTTTCCGGTGAGCAGGCCGTTGGCGAGCGGGAAGAACGGCAGCATGCCGAGGCCGAACCGCTCGCAGGCCGGGATCACCTCGGCCTCCACCGAACGCTCCAACAGGCTGTAGTGGTTCTGCGCGCTGATGAAGCGGGCCCGACCGTTGGACGACGCGACCCAGTCCGCGTCGGCGATCTGCCAGCCGGTGAAGTTGGAGTTGCCCAGGTAACGCACCTTGCCGTCGCGGACCAGGTCGTCCAGGGCGGCGAGGGTCTCGTCGATCGGGGTGCCCGGGTCGGGCTCGTGCATCTGGTAGAGGTCGATGTGGTCGGTGCCGAGCCGACGCAGCGACGCCTCCACGGCCCGGGCGATGTAGCGGCGGGCGCCACGCGCGCCGAAGTCGGGCCCGTTGAGGCCGTTCATGTCCATGCCGAACTTGGTGGCCACCACCACGTCGTCCCGGCGCCCCTTGAGCGCCTGCCCGAGCAGTTCCTCGGAGCCGCCCTGCGGTTCGCCGTAGATGTCGGCGGTGTCGAACAGGTTGATCCCGGCGTCCAGGGCGGCGTCAACCACCGCCCGCGTGCCGTCGAGGTCGAGCTTTCGGCCGAAGTTGTTGCAGCCGATGCCGACCACGGACACCACGAGCCCGGAGTCGCCCAGCCGGCGATAGGTCATTTCAGTCACGAGATCCACCCTATGCCCGCCGGCCACGGTCCACCTCGGCGGCGGCTCAGCCGACCACCTCGGTGACCAGCTCACGGGCGGCGCCGATGGTGGCGGCCAACTCGGCGGGGCTGTGGCCGACGGCGCCGAGCAGTGCCTGCGCCCGCCGCGCGAAGTCCGGCGGTGCCCCGGGCAGCCGCCCTGCGGCGGCGATCATCCCCTTCTCGTTGACCAGCCACCGGCCCGCTCGGGCGTGCAGCACCTGGGCGAGCACCCCGACCACCCGGAACAGGCAGCCGGCCACGTACCCGCTGTCCCCGCCGGCACTGGCCTTGGCCGCGCCGGTCAACAGAAACCCGGCCTCCCAGCCGCTGGCCACCAGCGCGTCGGCCAGTGCGGGCGGGTACTCCCGGGTCTGCTCCCGCAGCCGGCTCAGCTGGCCGGTCGGGTCGGCCAGCACCTGGCACAGCGCCACCTCGCCGACGTAGGCCGACGAGTAGAACCCCAGCGGGTGCCCGGCCTGCACCCCGACCTCGTACCGCCCGGCCCGGCAGTCCGTCCAGACCCGGTGCACCCGGTCGAGGTCCCGGTAGATCAGGTCCACGGCGACCCCGCCGATCCGCAGCCAACCACCGCCGTCGACCCAGGGGCCCCATCCACCCGGGGCGGTGAGCGCGACGTCGGCGTCGTCGGTGACTGTCGCGGCGACCGCACGCAGCGCCGGCACGTCAAGCTCGCCCCGGTAGTACAGGCCCAGGTCCCAGTCGGAGTCCGGGCGCTGCTCGCCACGTGCCCGGCTACCACCGAGCGCCACGGCGACCACCCCCCGGACAGCGCAGAGCCGGTCGGGCAGGTCGGCGGGGATCACCCGACGTCCCAGACCGGCTCCGGGGTCTCCACCACCTCGTTGTCGCCCCGGAACAGCACGAACCGGTCGAAGGACCGGGTGAACCAGCGGTCGTGGGTGACCGCGATCACCGTTCCGTCGAACGCGTTCAGACCCGCCTCCAGTGCCTCCGCGCTGGCCAGGTCGAGGTTGTCGGTGGGTTCGTCGAGCAGCAGCAGGGTCGCCCCGGACAGTTCCAGCAGCAGCACCAGGAACCGGGCCTGCTGCCCGCCGGAGAGCGTGCCGAAGCGCTGGTCGCCCTGCGCGGCCAACTCGTAGCGGCTGAGCACCCCCATCGCCGCGTGCCGGTCCATCCCGGTGCGATGCTCGTCACCCCGCCAGAGGATCTCGACCAGCGTCTTCGACATCAGCTCCGGCCGGTCGTGGGTCTGGGAGAAGTGACCGGGTCGGACCCGGGCACCCAGCCGGGCCGTGCCGTCGTGCGCCACCGGGGCGAGCGCGCCCGCCCCGTCGACCGGCCCGTTCGCCGGGTCGGGGTCGGTGCCGCCCCGGGCCAGCAACCGCAGGAAGTGCGACTTGCCGCTGCCGTTGGCACCGAGCACCGCCACCCGGTCGCCGTACCAGATCTCCAGGTCGAAGGGGAAGGTCAGGCCGTCGAGCTCAAGCTGCTCGCAGATGACCGCGCGCTTGCCGGTCCGCCCGCCGCTCAGCCGCATCCGGATGTCCTGGTCCTTCGGCGGTACGGGCGGCGGCCCGGCCTCCTCGAACTTGCGCAGCCTGGTCTGCGCAGCCTGGTAGCGCGAGGCCAACCCGTCGTTGTACGCGGCCTTCTGCTTGTACATCAGCATCAGCTCGCGCAGCTTCTGGTGCTCCTCGTCCCAGCGACGACGCAGTTCGTCGAGGCGGGCGTGTCGGGCCACCCGGGCGGAGTGCCAGCTGGCGAAGCCACCCGGGTGCACCCAGGCGCTGCCACCCTCGACGGCGACCACCCGGTCGGCGCTCTGGGCCAGCAGCTCGCGGTCGTGCGACACGTAGAGCACCGACTTGGTCGACTCGCGCAGTCGCGCCTCCAGCCAGCGTTTGCCGGGCACGTCGAGGAAGTTGTCCGGCTCGTCGAGCAGCAGCACCTCGTCCGGGCCGCGCAGCAGCAGCTCCAACGCGAAGCGCTTCTGCTGGCCACCGGAGAGGGTGCGCACCGGCCGGTCGCGCACGGTGTCCCAGGGCAGGCCGAGCACGATTGTCGCGACGGTGTCGAAGAGCACCTCGGCGTCGTAGCCGCCGGCCTCGCCCCAGGCGCCGAGCGCGTCGGCGTACGCCAACTGGGCCTTGCCCGCGGCGTTGCTGAACTTGCCGTGGGCCTCGGCCGCCCGCATGGCCGTCTCGGTCTCGCCGAGCCGGCGGCCGGCGTCGCGCAGCGCGGGCGGGGCCAGCGACAAGGCCAGGTCGGCGAGCGTCGACTCGTCCCCGATCATGCCGATGAACTGGCGCATCACGCCCAGGCCGCCGGCGCGCGCGACGACGCCGCTCCGCACCGGCAGGTCGCCGGCGACCATCCGCAGCAGTGTCGTCTTCCCCGCGCCGTTCGGGCCGACCAGGGCGACCTTGGCGCCCTCCCCGACCCGGAACGACACGTCGGCGAAGAGTTCCCTACCGTCGGGCAGGATGTGCCCGACCCCTGCCACGTCCACGTATCCCACGCGGGGATCCTGCCCCAGCGAGGGGCGGAGGGTACATCCAATTACCGGGTGACTCGCAGCACCCGGAAGCCCTTCTGGCTGGCGTACCGCTCCACCTGCCAGCCCTGTTCGGTGAGCCAGCGTTGCAGCGAGTCGCCGCCGAGGTGCCGGGCGACGACCAGCCAGCCGACACCGTCCGGCGCGAGGCGGGGCAGCCACCGCAGCAGCAGGTCGTGCAGCCCGTCCTTACCGATCCGGATCGGAGGGTTGGACCAGATCTGGGCGAACGAAACGTCCGCCGGCACGTCGTCCGGCGCGCTGACCCGGACCCGGTCGCCGGCGCCGATCCGGACCGCATTGGCGGCGGTCAGCTCACGGGCCCGGGCGTTGACGTCGACGGCCCAGACGGTGCTCGCCGGCGCGAGGTCGGCCAGCACGCAGCTGATCGGTCCGAACCCGCAGCCCAGGTCGAGCAGGTCGCCGCTGGTGTCGGCTGCGGGCAGCTCGGCCTTGCGCAGCAGCACCCCAGTGCCCGGGTCGAGCCGGCTGGCGGAGAAGACCCCGCCGGCCGAGGCGAGCCGGTAGTCGCGGTCGGCGACGGAGAACTCGATCTCGCGCGCCGGGGCTTCGCTGGCAGGCTGCGCGGTGAAGTAGTGGTCGCCGGTCACGCCGGCAATTCTCGCACCGGCCCGGGCCGGCCATGACACGGCCTGCGCGCACAATTCCCGGATATTATCCCCAAAAGGGACAATGGCTCTTACTCTGGGCGACATGGTGTATCGGTACGAGTCCGATGAGGACGCTTTCGAGGAGTACCCGGAGCCCGGGTCCGACCTGTCGGTGCTCGGCGCCGGTCCGCCCCCGCCCGCGGGGCCCTCTCCGTCGCGCTTCCCCACCCCGTCGCTGCCCAGGGCGAACCAGCTTTCGCTGCCGTCGTCGTCGCCACCGCCGCCGCCACCGGCGACTCGTGCCGAGATGCCGCCCGCCGCGCCCCTCGGCCAGGTCTACACCTCGGCGTCACCGATAGAGCCACCAGCTCGACGCGGCGGCGGCCGACTGTGGCAGGTACTGATCGGCGGCGCAGCCGTCCTGGTGCTGCTCGCCCTCTGCGGCCTGGGCGCCGCCGCGCTGCTCGACAACCGCAACCAGCAACCGCAGGCCACCCCGACGTTCCAGCCGAACGCCGCCCCGACGTCCGCCGCGGCGCAACGGCTCACCCTGGACTCCCGGGACACCGACCAGGCCCCGCTCACCGCCAAGGAACTCTTCCCCGGCAAGGAGTTGAAGCTCAACGACGGCCAGCCGAGCTACCAGGTCCTCAAGACCCAGTCCAGCGCCAGCTGTGCCGTCGCCGCCACCGGTGAGGTCGCCGACCTGCTGGTCCGACTCGGCTGCAACCAGATCGTCCGGGCCACGCTGCGGACACCCGACGGGGACCACCTGGTCACCGCCGGCCTGTTCAACCTCACCGACAAGGTCAGCGCGGAACGGGCCCGGGACCGGATCCGGCCGCTGCTCGACGAACGGCAGGGCCGTTTCCGGGGCCTCACCGCCGGCGAGGGCGACGGCACCGACGTGCTGGCCAGCGCCCCGGCGCGGGTGGGCTGGCAGGTCCGGGGCCACTACCTGGCGTACGCGCTGGTGGTCCAGAAGGACGGCACGGCGATCAAGGCGGGCGACGCCAAGGTCGGGGAGATCCTGTTCGACATGATCGAGCTGCACCTCAGCCGGGGGGTGCTGCAACAGCGGGCCGACGGTGGCAGCGCCGCACAGCCGACGGCGGCGCCGACCGGCAGCAGCGGAACCCAGGGCGGCAGCACCGACGACGGCGAACTGCCGGGCAACTGACCGGCACGCCGTCGACGGTCAGCCCTCGACCGGGACCCGCAGCCGGCGGGTGAGGTCGGCGCGGCGGGCGTAGTCGGCCGGGTCGGCCGGGTAGCCGACCGCGACCAGGGTCAACCCACGTGCCGGGGCCACCGTCACCTCACTGGAGCGAACCTCACTGGTGAGCAGGCTGCCCGGCCACTCGACCGGGCGGCGGCCGTCGCCCGCCACCAGCATCGCCCCCACCAGGCTGCGCACCATCGCCTGGCAGAACGCGTCGGCCTGGACGGTGGCCACCAGGATGCCGTCCGGGTCGCGACGCCAGTCCAGCCGGGTCACCTCGCGCAGCGTGGTCGCGTTCTCCTTACGCCGGCAGTACGCGGCGAAGTCGTGCTCACCGACCAGCCCGCTCGCCGCGGCGTTCAGCGCGGCCAGGTCCAGGGGCTTGGGCCAGGCCAGCACCTCGTGCCGACGCAGCGGCTCTGCACCGAAGGGCGCGTCGGTGACCCGGTACTCGTAGCGCCGGAAGGTGGCCGAGAACCGGGCGTCGAAGTCGGCCGGCACCTCGGTCATCGCCCGTACGCGTACGTCGGTGGGGAGCAGGCGGGCCAGCCGACGCAACAGCCGCCCCTCGTGCTCCCGCCACACGTCGACGGGCAGGTCCAGGTGGCACACCTGCCCGGTGGCGTGCACTCCCGCGTCGGTCCGCCCGGCCACCGTCAGCCCGGTGGCCGTGCCGGCGCCGAGGACGAGGTCCAGGGTCTCGACCAGCACCCCCGCGACGGTGCGCCGGGTCGGCTGGGCGGCCCAGCCGGAGAAGCCCGTGCCGTCGTACGAGACGTCCAGCCGCAGCCGGATCCGCTCGTCCACCTCGTACCTCCTGTCATGGGTCGGGCCCGACACCCCGATGGGGTGCCGGGCCCGACGTTGCCCGAGATCAGGCCTTGTTCTCCTCGGTGGCGAGGTCGCTGTCCTCGCGCGCCTCGGCGGTGTCACCGGACGCCGACACCGGAGCCTCGGAGTCCTGGTCGGCCGGGGCCGACTTCGGGGTCTCGTCGGCCGGGGCGAGCGCCTCGACCTTGTCCTGCTGCGCGGCCTTGCGGGCGGCGGTCTTCTTGTTCGCCTTCGGCTCGGCGACCTGAAGCTCCTCCACCAGCTCGATGATGGCCATCGGAGCGTTGTCACCCTTGCGCGGACCGGTCTTCACGATCCGGGTGTAACCGCCGGGGCGGTTGGAGTACCGGGGCGCGATCTGGTCGAACAGGGCGTAGACCACGTCCTTGTCCTTGACGACACCCAGCACCCGCCGCCGCGAGGCGAGGTCACCGCGCTTGGCCTTGGTGATGAGCTGCTCGGCCAGCGGACGCAGCCGCCGAGCCTTCGTCTCGGTGGTCTGGATCTTGCCGTGCTGGAACAGCGCGGTCGCCAGGTTGGCGAGCATCAGCCGCTCGTGCGAGGGGCTGCCGCCGAGGCGGGGGCCCTTGGTGGGCGTGGGCATTTTTGGTGCTCCTCAGTTGTGGCGGCAGCGCGGACTAGAGCTGCTCGGTCTCGCGGTAGTCGTCGGTGTCGTAGTCGGCCTCGCCGAAGGTGTCCACGACGTGCGCCGGGTCGAAGTTCGGAGCCGAGTCCTTCAGCCCGAGACCCATCCCGGCGAGCTTCATCTTGACCTCGTCGATCGACTTCTGCCCGAAGTTGCGGATGTCGAGGAGGTCGGCCTCGGTACGCCCGATGAGCTCACCAACGGAGTTGATGCCCTCGCGCTTGAGGCAGTTGTAGGAGCGGACGGTGAGGTCCAGCTCCTCGATCGGCAGGGCGAGGTCCGCCGCCAGCTGGGCGTCCTGCGGGGACGGCCCGATGTCGATGCCCTCGGCGGTCTCGTCCAGCTCCCGGGCCAGGCCGAACAGCTCGACCAGCGTCGAACCGGCGGAGGCCAGCGCGGTACGCGGACCCATCGACGGCTTGGTCTCGACGTCGATGATCAGCCGGTCGAAGTCGGTGCGCTGCTCGACACGGGTCGCCTCGACGCGGTAGGTCACCTTCAGCACCGGCGAGTAGATCGAGTCGACCGGGATGCGGCCGATCTCGGCGCCGGACTGCTTGTTCTGCGCCGCCGTCACGTAGCCCCGGCCCCGCTCGACGGTCAGCTCCATGTCGAGCCGGCCCTTGCCGTTGAGGGTGGCGAGCTTGAGATCCGGGTTGTGCACCGAGACGCCGGCCGGCGGCTGGATGTCCCCCGCGGTCACGTCGCCCGGGCCCTGCTTGCGCAGGTACATGCTGACCGGCTCGTCGTGCTCGGAGCTGACGCACAGCTCCTTGATGTTCATGACGAGCTCGACCACGTCCTCCTTGACACCGGGGATCGTGGTGAACTCGTGCAGCACGCCGTCGATCTTGATCGAGGTGACGGCCGCGCCCGGGATCGACGACAGCAGCGTGCGCCGCAGCGAGTTGCCCAGGGTGTAGCCGAAGCCCGGCTCCAGCGGCTCGATGGCGAACCGGGACCGGGTCTCGTTGATCGACTCCTCGGACAGGGAGGGTCGCTGGCTGATGAGCATCTTTTCTCTTCTCTTCCGGGGCGCCCGCTATTTGACGCCCACGACACAAACTGTTCCGGTGGCCCGCCCGGAGAGGGCGGGCCACCGAACGAGCTCGGACTACTTGGAGTAGAGCTCGACGATCAGCTGTTCCTGGACCTGCGTGTCGATGACCTGCCGGGCCGGGAGGGAGTGCACGAGCACCTTCATCTGGCTCGGGATGGCCTCAAGCCACGCCGGGACCGCCCTCGAGCCGGCCTGAGCCTGCGCGACGACGAACGGGGTGAGCTCCTTGCTCTTGCCCCGAACCTCGATGATGTCGTGCTCCTTGACGCGGTACGACGGGATGTCGACCTTCTTGCCGTTCACCGTGAAGTGACCGTGCTTGACCAGCTGGCGGGCCATGTCCCGCGAGTGGGCGTAGCCGGCCCGGTAAACGACGTTGTCCAGCCGCGACTCGAGGATCTGCAGGAGGACCTCACCGGTCTTGGCCTGCTTGCCAACGGCTTCCTCGTAGTAACCGCGGAACTGCTTCTCCAGCACGCCGTAGACACGACGGGCCTTCTGCTTCTCACGGAGCTGGAGCAGGTACTCCGTCTCCTTCGTGCGGCCGCGGCCGTGCTGCCCGGGCGGGAACGGCCGGGACTCGAACGGGCACTTCGGACCATCGCACTTGCTGCCCTTGAGGAACAGCTTCATCTTCTCCCGCCGGCAACGGCGGCAGTCTGCACCGGTGTAACGAGCCATCTCTCTCTACCTCTCAGACCCGGCGACGCTTCGGCGGACGGCACCCGTTGTGCGGCTGCGGGGTGACGTCGGCGATCTGCCCGACCTCGAGGCCCACGGCCTGCAGCGAACGGATGGCGGTTTCCCGGCCGGAGCCGGGGCCCTTGACGAACACGTCGACCTTGCGCATGCCGTGCTCCATGGCGCGACGCGCGGCAGCCTCGGCGGCCAGCTGCGCGGCGAACGGAGTCGACTTGCGGGAGCCCTTGAAGCCCACCTGGCCAGCGGAGGCCCAGGAGATGACCGCACCGGTCGGGTCCGTGATGGACACGATGGTGTTGTTGAACGTGCTCTTGATGTGCGCCTGCCCGTGGGCGACGTTCTTGCGTTCCTTGCGCCGGACCTTCTTGACAGCGGCTCCGGCACGAGCCTTCGGTGGCATAAGTCTGTGCGCTCCTAGTTGACTTTCCGGATTGGGCCGGACGGTCTGGTCTTCCTAGACCCGACATCGACCCGAATTCCGGTCAAAATCTACTTCTTGCCGGGCTTCTTCTTGCCGGCGACGGTCCGCTTCGGGCCCTTGCGGGTCCGTGCATTGGTCTTGGTCCGCTGGCCACGCACGGGCAGACCCCGGCGGTGCCGGATGCCGGCGTAGCAGCCGATCTCAACCTTGCGGCGGATGTCAGCGGCGACCTCGCGGCGCAGGTCGCCTTCAACCTTGTAGTTGCCCTCGATGTGGTCGCGGAGCTGCACGAGCTCCTCGTCCGTGAGGTCCCGAGCGCGCTTGTCCGGCGAGATGCCGGTAGCGGCGAGTGTCTCCTGGGCGCGGGTGCGACCGAGCCCGAAGATGTAGGTGAGCGCGATTTCCATCCGCTTCTCGCGGGGGAGATCCACGCCGACTAGACGTGCCATGTGCGGGCGTACTCCTCGTGATGTGTGGCGGAGGTGTGGACCCGTCCCATCCCGCTACCGACCGTCCCGTCCTTCCGACGCGGTTAGCGCCGGCGACCGGGAACGGTCGCTGCCCGAGCGGGCCCCGGCCTCCGACCGGGGGTCAGCCACGCAGGAGTACGTCTCGCGTACCGCTCGTGGCTGGGACGAGCATGTGTGATGTGTGTGTCGCTGAGGATCCGCCTGGACCAACGCCACCCGGCCGGTGTTACGGCCGGACGGGCTGAGTCAGCCCTGGCGCTGCTTGTGGCGCGGGTCGCTGCAGATGACCATGACCCGGCCGTGCCGGCGGATAACCCGGCACTTCTGGCAGATCCTCTTGACGCTCGGCTTGACCTTCACGGTTGCCTTACTTCCCATCTGGCCCGGGGACGCGCGTTGCACGACACCAGACGTCGAAGACGGACACGGGACTTCCCGGCCGTCGTCAGGACTACTTGTAGCGGTAGACGATGCGCCCGCGGGTCAGGTCGTACGGCGAAAGTTCGACGACGACCCGGTCCTCCGGAAGGATGCGGATGTAGTGCTGCCGCATCTTGCCGCTGATGTGAGCCAACACCTTGTGGCCGTTCGCGAGCTCCACCCGGAACATGGCGTTCGGCAGGGGCTCGATGACCCGACCCTCGATCTCAATGGCTCCGTCTTTTTTCGGCATGTCCTCCGCTGTCCTGACGTCGATTGCTCCGGGCGGCCCACAACGTCTTACACGGAAATCTGATCAGAATCAGAAGACCGCGCCAGCCGCGGCTCCAGGTCCCACCGAAGCGCAGGGTGGGCATGCCGGAGTGGACGCTGTGCGCCGATCTGAAAGTGTACGCCGGCCTGCACTCGCACGCCAAACCGGCCACCCACCCACCCCTGCCCCCACCCCCAGGCCCCATCCCCCAGCCCCGTTGATCATGAAGTTAGCGTCACGACACGCCGGGAACGGCGGCTATAACTTCATGATCGACGGGAGGGGTGTCGGCCCTGGGCGGGTTGGGGTTGGGGTGGGGTCAGGTTGTTGGTGGGGGGTTTTCTGGGTTGGTGGCGCGTGGTTTGCGCTTTGCCCGTTTGCGCTGTCGCTTGACCGCTTGGCGCCTTGGCTCTCCCCCGGCCAGCCCGGTGATCGTCTGAACCGCCAGCACCGCGCCCCACGGCCCCGCCACCCAGGCTGGCCAGAAGTAGAGCAGGTCCTGGCTGAGCAGTGACGTCACCGCCCAGATGGTCACCACGATGGAGATCACCTTCAGGTACGGCAGCCACACCTCGGCCAGCCAGCGGGCCGTGACGCCGCGCGCCACCGGGGCAGGCTGGTCACCGACACTCGGCGGGGCGGCCGGGGTGAGCGGCGACAGCCCCGAACGCTCCACGGGCGTCACCGGCGGCAGATCGGTCAGCAGCCCGTCCAACTCGGCGTACGTGCGCGCGGCGTAGGCCCGCTGCAACCGCTCGTCGTACTCGTGCAGATCCAGCCGACCCTCGTTGAGGGCGACCCGCAACCGGTCGGCCACCGCCGTACGGTCCGAGTCCGAGGCCCGCATCCCGTCGCGCCCGTCCATGCCGGCAAGCATGCCACCGTCACGCCAGTCATGCCCCACCCCAGGGCTCGGTCGATCATGAAGTTATCGCCACCGACGCCGGCGTGTCGTGACCACAACTTCATGATCAACGGTCGGCGCCGGGGGTGGACGCCCTGGGGGTGGGGGTTTCAGGGGGTTTTGGAGGCGGCGGGTTGGCGGGCGGTCACCAGGTCGCCCAGGCGGGCCCGGCCGCCGTCGAACGCGGTCAGCACCCAGACCCCGTCCGGCAGCAGAGCCATCGAATGCTCGACGTGCGCCGCCACCGAGCCATCGCGGGTCACCACCGTCCACCCGTCGGACAACTCGACAGTACGCGGGGACGCCATCGTGATCATCGGCTCGATGGCCAGCGCCATGCCGGGGACCAGGCGTGGGCCCTTGCCCGGCCGACCGTGGTTGAGCACGTGCGGGTCCTGGTGCATCTCAGTGCCGATGCCGTGCCCGCCGTAGCCGTCGACGATGCCGTACCGGCCGCCCTTGCGGACGGCGGTCTCCACCGCGTGCGAGATGTCGGTGAGTCGGCCCTTGCCGCTGGCCGCACCACGGGCGGCGGCGGCGATGCCGGCCCACATCGCGTCCTCGGCGACCGCAGCCATCTTCAGCAGAGCCGGGTCGACCTCGCCGACCCCGACGGTGATCGCCGAGTCGCCGTGCCACCCGTCCAGGACCGCACCGCAGTCGATCGAGATCAGGTCACCGGCCTGGAGCACCTGCTTCGGCGACGGGATGGCATGCACGATCTGCTCGTTGACCGAAGAGCAGATCGACGCCGGGAAACCGTGATAGCCCTTGAATGACGGAACGCCACCCGCCTCGCGGATGGTCGACTCGGCGATGGCATCCAGATCGGCGGTGCTCACCCCGGGGGCGACAGCCTCCCGCATCCGGCGAAGCGCCTCGGCGACCACCAGCCCGGCGGCCCGCATCTTCTCGATCTGGTCAGGGGTCTTCAGCTGGATGTCCAGCTGGGGACGACGCATGGAGCGATTACCTTTCGTTGCCGAACAGCGGGGCACATAACGCGTACCCCGCTGTTCGCACTCTATCCGCCGTGGCCCGGCCGGACCTCAGCCGCCGTACGACCGCAGGGCGTCGATGGCCCGGGTCGTCACGTCCTCCACCGGGCCGGTGGCGTCGATCCCGACCAGCTTGCCCTGAGCGCCGTAGTAGTCGACCAGGGGTGCGGTCTTCTCGCTGTATTCGCGGAGCCGGGTCGCGATCGTCTCCGGCTTGTCGTCGTCGCGCTGGAACAGCTCGGCGCCGCACCGGTCACAGATGCCAGGCCGGGTCGTGGCGTCGAACTCGACGTGCCAGATCTTGCCGCAACCCCGGCAGGTACGCCGCCCGGAAAGCCGCCGGATCACCTCGTCGTCGTCGACCACCAGCTCCAGGACCAGATCGAGCGCGGTGCCCAGGTCAGCGAGGAGCTTGTCCAGAGCGGCCGCCTGCGGAGTGGTCCGCGGGAAACCGTCGAGAAGGAAACCCTCGCTGGCGTCGGGCTCGGCCAGCCGGTCCCGGACCATGTTGATGGTGACCTCGTCCGGAACCAGCTCGCCCGCGTCCATGTAGCGCTTCGCCTCGACCCCGAGCGGCGTGCCCTGGGTGACGTTCGACCGGAAGATGTCTCCGGTCGAGATCTTCGGCACCGAGAGGTGCGCGGCGATGAACTCGGCCTGTGTGCCCTTGCCCGCCCCCGGCGGGCCAACCAGAACGAGTCTCATCTACCGCAGGAACCCTTCGTAGTTCCGCTGCATGAGTTGGCTCTCGATCTGCTTCACGGTCTCCAGACCGACGCCGACCATGATGAGCACAGCGGTGCCGCCGAACGGGAAGTTCTGGTACTGCTGGTTGTCCAGCCAGATGAAGAAGAAGTTCGGCAGGATCGAGATGACGCCCAGGTAGAGCGCGCCCGGCAGGGTGATCCGGCTGAGGATGAAGTCCAGGTAGTCGGCGGTCGGCTTGCCCGGGCGGATGCCCGGCACGAACCCGCCGTACTTCTTCATGTTGTCAGCGACCTCGGTCGGGTTGAACGTGATCGAGACGTAGAAGTACGTGAAGAAGATGATCAGCAGGAAGTAGACCGCGATGTAGATCGGGCTGCTCGGGTTGACCAGGTTGTTCTGGATCCACGCCTGGGTCTTGCCCGGGTCGGTCTGGTCGAAGAACTGCAGGGCCAGCTGCGGCAGGTAGAGCAGCGACGAGCCGAAGATGACCGGGATGACACCCGCCTGGTTGACCTTCAACGGGATGTAGGTCGAGGTGCCGCCGTACATCCGGCGGCCGATCATCCGCTTGGCGTACTGCACCGGGATGCGGCGCTGCGCCTGCTCGATGAAGGTGACCGCGGTGATGACCACCAGGACCAGCGCGATGACCAGGGCGAACATGTCCCAGCCCTTGCTGGTCTTGATCTGCCAGCCCTCGCTGGGCAGCCGCGCCGCGATCGAGGTGAAGATCAGGACGGACATGCCGTTGCCGACGCCGCGGTCGGTGATCAGCTCACCGAGCCACATGACCATGCCGGTGCCGGCGGTCATCGTCATCACCAGGATGGTCAGGGTCAGCCAGTCCGGGATGCCGGTGCCGGTGGGGATGATCGGGAACTGGTCGCAGCGGTTCTGGAACAGCTGCCCGGAGCGGGCCAGAGCCACGAACGCCGAGGCCTGGAGCACACCGAGGCCCAGGGTGAGGTAACGCGTGTACTGCGTGATCTTCGCCTGACCGGCCTGGCCCTCCTTGCGGAGCTGCTCCAGGCGCGGGATCACGACGGTCAGCAGCTGCAGGATGATCGACGCGGTGATGTAGGGCATGATGCCCAGCGCGAAGACCGAGAGCTGCAGCAGCGCTCCACCGGAGAAGAGGTTGAGCAGGTTCACCACCCCGGTGGTGTCCCCCTGGATGGTGTCGAGGCACTTCTGCACGTTGCCGTACGAGACGCCCGGGCTGGGGAGCGTCGCGCCCAGCCGGTAGACCGCAATGATGCCTACTGTGAACAGCAGCTTCTTGCGCAGGTCAGGCGTACGGAACGCACTGAGAAAGGCGGACAGCAACTTCTTCCTCCTGCGCGAGGCGGGCCGCCGGTGATCCCTGGCGGGTCGGGGTGGATCACGGGCGAGCGCCCGCAATCCATGGCTGGGATGGGACTCTAACAGCCCCACCCCGGTCCGGGCAGATGCGCCCGACTACATAAATCGATTCCGATATTACCGGGCGCTAAGGCCCCAGGCAGACCATGGCGCCCGCCAGTTGCTCACAACTGGACGGGCGCCATGGGTTGTACGCCTTACAGCTCGGTGACGGAGCCACCGGCAGCAGCGATCTTCTCCTTGGCCGACGCACTGAACGCGTGCGCAGACACCTGGAGCGCCACACCGCCGAGATCCCCGGTGCCGAGGACCTTGACCGGGTGACCCTTGCGGACCGCGCCGGACTCGACGAGCTCCAGCGGGCCGACCTGGCCACCATTCGGGAACAGCTCAGCGAGTCGGTCCAGGTTGACCACCTGGAAGACCACCTTGAACTTGTTCTTGAAGCCCTTCATCTTCGGAAGGCGCATGTGGATGGGCATCTGCCCACCCTCGAACGCCGCCGAGATGTTCTTACGGGCCTTGGAACCCTTGGTACCGCGACCAGCGGTCTTGCCCTTGGAACCCTCACCGCGACCCACACGGGTCTTCGCGGTCTTGGAACCGGGCGCCGGGCGCAGGTGGTGAACCTTGATCGTCATTACTCGACCTCCTCGACCTTCACGAGGTGGCTCACAGTGAAGATCATGCCGCGGATCTCGGGCCGGTCCTCCTTGACCACCACGTCGTTGATCCGCTTGAGACCGAGCGAACGCAGCGACTCACGCTGGTTGTGCTTGGTCCCGATACCGGACCGGAGCTGGGTGACCTTCAGACGTGCCATCAGCGCGCCACCCCCGCACGCGACGCCAGCATGGCTGCCGGCGCGACGTCCTCCACCGGCAGACCACGACGCGCCGCGACCTGCTCGGGGGACTCAAGCCCCTTCAGGGCCGCCACGGTGGCGTGCACGATGTTGATCGGGTTCGACGAGCCGAGGCTCTTCGAGAGCACGTCGTGGATCCCGGCGCACTCCAGCACGGCGCGCACCGGACCACCGGCGATGACACCCGTACCGGCCGAAGCCGGCTTGAGCAGCACGACGCCAGCGGCGTCCTCACCCGTGACCGGGTGCGGGATCGACTGGCCGATCCGCGGAACCTTGAAGAAGTGCTTCTTGGCCTCCTCGACACCCTTGGCGATGGCCGCGGGCACCTCCTTGGCCTTTCCGTAGCCCACGCCGACCGTGCCGTCGCCGTCGCCGACGATCACCAGGGCGGTGAAGCTGAAGCGACGACCACCCTTCACGACCTTGGCGACGCGGTTGATCGCGACGACCCGCTCAAGGTGCGGGGTCTTCTCGACGGGCGCGTTTCCGCGGCCGCCCTCACGGCGGTTGTCGCGGCGACCACCCTCGTTGCCACCGGACCCGCCGCCACGGCGCTGTTGACCTGGCATCAGCAGCCTTCCTTATCTCTCGTGACGGGGTTGTTAGAACTCGAGCCCGGCTTCGCGGGCGGCGTCGGCAAGCGCGGCGACTCGCCCCGCGTACCGGTTGCCACCGCGATCGAAGACGACCTTGGAGACGCCGGCGGCCTTGGCCCGCTCGGCGAGCAGCGCGCCCACCTTGCCAGCCAGGGCGCTCTTGTCGCCCTCCGTGCCACGCAGCGAGGCGTCCAGGCTCGACGCCGACGCCAGGGTGTGACCCTTGGTGTCGTCGACGACCTGGGCAACCATGTGCCGCAGCGAGCGAGTGACGACCAGGCGCGGACGCTCGGCCGTACCACTGACGTTCTTGCGGACGCGGAAGTGCCGACGCGCACGCCCGACGGCGCGCTTGGCGGCAACGCCGCGGCGGCGCTTGAGCAGCGTGGCGCTCACTTCTTACCTGCCTTTCCAGCCTTGCGGCGGATGACCTCGCCCTGGTACTTCACGCCCTTGCCCTTGTAGGGCTCCGGCGGGCGGATCTTCCGGATGTTGGCAGCGACCTCACCGACCTGCTGCTTGTCGATGCCAGCCACGTGGAACAGGGTCGGCCGCTCCACCGTGAAGGTGATGCCCGCCGGGGCGGGGACGACCACCGGGTGCGAGAACCCGAGCGCGAACTCGAGGTCCGAACCCTTGGCGGTGACCCGGTAACCGGTGCCGGCGATCTCCAGGCTCTTGCGGTAGCCCTCGGTGACCCCGACGATCATGTTGGCAACCAGCGTACGGCTCAGGCCGTGGAGTTCCTTGGCCTTGCGCTCGTCGTTCGGCCGGTTGACGCTCAGCTGCCCATCCTCGGCCCGCTCGACCGTGATCGGCTCGGCGAGGGTGTGCTCAAGCTGGCCCTTGGGGCCCTTGACCTTGACGGTCTGCCCGTCGATCGTGATGTCGACGCCGGCTGGCACCGGGATCGACTTACGTCCAATTCGCGACATTTCTACCAGTCTCCCGTTACCAGACGAAGGCGAGGACTTCCCCGCCAACACTCCGCTTGCGGGCCTGCCGGTCGGTCAGCAGCCCCTGGGACGTCGAAATGATCGCCACGCCCAGCCCACCGAGCACCCGCGGGAGCCCGTCCGACTTGGCGTACACCCGGAGACCGGGCTTGGACACGCGCTTGATGCCGGCCAGGCTCCGCTCGCGGTTCTGGCCGTACTTCAGCTCGACGACCAGTCGCTTGCCGACGGCGCCCTCCTCGGGCTCCTCGACCGACCAGGTGGCGATGTAACCCTCGGCCTTCAAGACCTCGGCGATGTTCGCCTTGATCTTGGAGTAGGGCATCTTCACCTGATCGTGGTACGCCTGGTTGGCGTTACGCAGACGCGTGAGCATGTCTGCGATCGGGTCGGTCATCGTCATGGATTTCGTCAGCCTTTCTCGCCGGGGTTCCCCGGGCATCAGCCCCGGGCCTACGGCGAAGAGCAATACCTAATCGGTGCAGGAGTTCCCGGCCGACGGCCGGGACGCGGTCGCCCTTACCAGGAAGCCTTGGACACGCCCGGCAGCTCACCGCGGTGAGCCATCTCCCGGATGCAGACCCGGCAGAGCCCGAACTTGCGGTAGACCGCCTTCGGACGCCCGCACCGCTGGCAGCGGGTGTACGCGCGAACCGAGAACTTCGGCTTCGCGGCCGCCTTGATGATCAGCGCCTTCTTGGCCATCTCAGTTCTCCTTGAACGGGAAGCCCAGGAGCTTGAGCAGCGCCCGGCCCTCGTCGTCGGTCGTGGCGGTCGTGACCACCGTGATGTCCATGCCCCGCTGGCGATCGATCCGGTCCTGGTCGATCTCGTGGAACACCGACTGCTCGGTCAGACCGAACGTGTAGTTGCCGTGCCCGTCCAGCTTGCGCCCGTCCAGGCCGCGGAAGTCGCGGATACGCGGCAGCGCGATGGAGAGCAGCCGGTCCAGGAACTCCCACATCCGGTCGCCACGAAGGGTGACCTTCGCGCCGATCGGCATGCCCTCGCGAAGCTTGAACTGCGCGATGGACTTGGTCGCCCGCCGCACCTGCGGCTTCTGGCCGGTGATCGTGGCGAGGTCGCGGACCGCGCCGTCGATCAGCTTGGCGTCGCGAGCAGCCTCGCCGACACCCATGTTGACGACGACCTTGACCAGCCGCGGCACCTGCATGGGGTTGCCGTAGCTGTGCTGCTCACGCAGCTGGGCCACGATCTCGTTGCGGTACCGCTCCTTGAGGCGCGGCAGGGTCTTTTCGGTAGCCGTGGTCATCACAGGTCCTTACCGGTGCTACGCGCGATGCGGACCTTCTGGCCGTTGTCGTCGATCCGGTAACCGACGCGGGTCGGCTTGCCGTCGGAGTCCAGGACCTGCACGTTCGAGACGTGGATCGGGGCCTCCTGAGTGACGATGCCGCCGGTCTTGGCGCCACGCTGGGTGGTGCTGATACGGGTGTGCTTCTTGACCCGGTTCACGCCCTCGACCAGGACCTTGTCCTGCCGCGGGTAGGCCGCGATGACCTTGCCCTTGGCACCCTTGTCCTTGCCGGCGATGATGACGACCGTGTCGCCCTTCTTGACCTTCACGGTCACAACACCTCCGGCGCGAGGGAGATAATCTTCATGAACCGCTTGTCCCGCAGCTCCCGGCCCACCGGGCCGAAGATGCGGGTACCACGCGGGTCCCCGCCGTCCTTGATGATGACGGCGGCGTTCTCGTCGAAGCGGATGTACGAGCCGTCCGGCCGACGCTTCTCCTTGGCGGTGCGAACGACGACCGCCTTGACGACGTCGCCCTTCTTCACACCGGCACCCGGGATCGCGTCCTTGACCGTGGCCACGATGACGTCGCCGATGCTCGCGTAGCGCCGACCCGAGCCACCGAGAACCCGGATGCACAGGATCTCCCGAGCACCCGTGTTGTCGGCGACGCGCAGTCGCGACTCCTGCTGAATCACGTCTATCTCCTATGTCTGCCGGTTCTCCGGCCGCCGTAGCGGCCGGCCGGAGCCTGGCGGAACCTACGCCCGACGCAACGCCGGGCTCGAGCCTTCGCTACTTGGCCTTTTCCAGGATCTCCACGATCCGCCAACGCTTGGTGGCGCTCAGCGGCCGGGTCTCCATGATGAGAACCCGGTCGCCGGTGCCAGCGGCGTTCTGCTCGTCGTGCACCTTCAGCTTGGCCGTACGGCGCATGATCTTCCCGTACAGCGCGTGCCGAACCCGGTCCTCGACCTCGACCACGACGGTCTTGTCCATCTTGTCGCTGATCACCAGGCCCTCACGGACCTTGCGGCGCGACCGCGCGGCGGCGGTGGCGGTCTCTTCGGTCATGATGCAGTCACCTCAGTCGGCGCGGCCGAGAGCCCCAGCTCGCGCTCACGCATGATCGTGTAGATCCGGGCGATCTCCCGACGGATGACCTGCAACCGCCGGTTGTTGTCCAGCTGCCCGGTTGCGGCCTGCACGCGGAGGTTGAACAGCTCCGCCTTGGCCTCCCGCAGCTTCGTGACCAGCTCCTCTTCGGAGAGCTCACGCAGCTCGGTCGCCTTAACGCCCGCTGCCATCAGGATTCACCCACTTCGCGCGTAACAATGCGGCACTTCATCGGGAGCTTGTGGATCGCGCGACGCATGGCCTCTCGCGCGATCTGCTCGTTGGGGAAGGACATCTCGAAGAGAACCCGCCCCGGCTTGACGTTGGCGACCCACCACTCGGGCGAACCCTTACCGGAACCCATCCGGGTCTCGGCAGGCTTCTTGGTGAGGGCCTGGTCCGGGAAGATCGTGATCCAGACCTTGCCACCACGCTTGATGTGGCGAGTCATCGCGATACGTGCCGACTCGATCTGCCGGTTCGTCACGTACGCCGGCTCGAGAGCCTGGATCCCGAACTCGCCGAAGACCACCCGGTTACCACCCTTGGACGCGCCACTGCGGTCCGGGTGGTGCGGCTTGCGGAAGCCCTTCGGGGGCTTGCGCGGCATCAGCATCTGTCAGCCCTCCTGCTGCGTTTCTGCCGGCTGAGTCGCGGCCGGAGCGGTAGCCGTTGCGGCGACAGCTGCGCTGTCGACCGGCTCGCCGCTCGGCGTCTCGGCCTGCTGCGCGATGGTGGTCGCAGCAGCCCGGCCGGCCTCGGTGCCACCAGCCGTGGTGCCGGACGAACCCGACCGGCCACGGCGCGGACGCTCGGGACGGTCGCCACGCTCACCACGACGCGGGCGGGACGGACCGGCCTCGGCCGGAGCCTCCCGGCCCGGAACGGCGTCGCCCTTGTAGATCCAGACCTTGACACCGATCCGGCCGAACGTCGTACGGGCCTCGAAGAAGCCGTACTCGATGTTGGCCCGCAGCGTGTGCAGCGGAACCCGGCCCTCACGGTAGAACTCGGTCCGGCTCATCTCGGCGCCGCCGAGGCGACCCGAGACCTGAACCCGAATGCCCTTGCAGACCGGGTTCTTCATCGCCGACTGCATGGCCTTGCGCATCGCCCGACGGAAGCTGACCCGGCTGGACAGCTGCTCGGCCACGCCCTGCGCAACCAGCTGGGCGTCCGACTCGGGGTTCTTCACCTCGATGATGTTCAGCTGAACCTGCTTGCCGGTGAGCTTCTCCAGCTCGCCGCGGATCCGGTCGGCCTCCGCACCCTTACGGCCGATGACAATGCCCGGCCGGGCGGTGTGGATGTCGACGCGGACCCGGTCGCGGGTGCGCTCGATGTCGACCTTGGAAATCCCGGCACGCTCGAGGCCCTTGGACATCATGCGGCGGATCTTGACATCCTCGCCGATGTAGTCCTTGTAGAGCTTGTCCGCGAACCAGCGGGACTTCCAGTCGGTCGAGATGCCGAGCCGGAACCCAGTGGGGTGAACCTTCTGACCCATTACTCGGCGTCCTCCGTCTTGCTCTGCGCTTCGGCCGGTGCGGCCTCCGTGGCCGGGGCGGCCTTCTTCGCCGCGGCCTTCCTCGGCGCTGCCGGCGCGACCGCTTCGACCGCCACAGTGATGTGGCAGGTGCGCTTGCGGATTCGGTACGCCCGACCCTGCGCCCGCGGCTGGAACCGCTTCATCGTCGGGCCCTCGTCAACGAAGGCCTCGCTGACGAGCAGCGCGTCAGGGTCCAGCCGCTCGTTGTTCTCCGCGTTGGCGATCGCGCTAGCGAGCACCTTGTACACCTGCTCGCTCGCAGCCTGCGGCGCGAACTGCAGCACCGTTAGCGCCTCCTTCGCGGGCAGGCCGCGGACGAGGTTGACCACCCGGCGCGCCTTCATCGGCGAGATGCGCACGTGCCGCGCAACCGCCCGCGCGCCCGGAAGCACCGGAGCGTCGCCCTTTCCTGGCATCGCTGTAACCCCTTGTTCCCTCTATCCGTATGCCTGGCGGCGTCAGCGCCGACGGCTCTTCCGGTCGTCCTTCTCGTGACCCTTGAACGTGCGGGTCAGCGCGAACTCGCCGAGCTTGTGCCCGACCATCGCCTCGGTCACGAACACCGGGACGTGCTTACGTCCGTCGTGCACGGCGATCGTGTGCCCCAGCATCTCGGGGATGATCGTCGAGCGCCGCGACCAGGTCTTGATCACGTTCTTGGAACCCTTGTCGTTCTGTACTTCCACCTTCTTGAGCAGGTGGTCGTCGACGAACGGGCCCTTCTTCAGGCTGCGAGGCATGTCTTATCTCCCTCAGCCGCGCTTACGCGTGGCGTAGCGGCGGCGGACGATCAGCCGGTCACTCGGCTGGCCCTTACGGCGGGTGCGGCCCTCGGGCTTACCCTGCGGGTTGACCGGGTGGCGACCACCGGAGGTCTTACCCTCACCACCACCGTGCGGGTGGTCGACCGGGTTCATGGCGACACCACGGACGGTCGGGCGCTTGCCCTTCCACCGCATCCGGCCGGCCTTGCCCCAGTTGATGTTCGACTGGTCGGCGTTGCCGATCTCGCCGACGCTCGCGCGGCAGCGCACGTCCACCCGCCGGATCTCGCCGGACGGCATACGCAGGGTCGCGTACGCGCCCTCGCGGCCGAGCAGCTGGATGCCGACGCCGGCGGAACGGGCCAGCTTGGCCCCGCCACCCGGACGCAGCTCCACGTTGTGGATCGTGGTACCGACCGGGATGTTGCGCAGCGGCAGGTTGTTGCCGGGCTTGATGTCGGCGCCCGGACCGGACTCGACGCGGTCGCCCTGCTTCATGTCCTTCGGCGCGATGATGTACCGCTTCTCGCCGTCGGCGTAGTGCAGCAGCGCGATGCGCGCCGTGCGGTTCGGGTCGTACTCGATGTGAGCGACCTTCGCCGGCACGCCGTCCTTGTCGACCCGCTTGAAGTCGATCAGACGGTACTGGCGCTTGTGACCGCCGCCGTGGTGCCGCGTGGTGATCCGGCCGTGGGCGTTACGCCCGCCCTTCTTCGGCAACGGAGCCAGCAGCGACTTCTCCGGCGTGGACCGGGTGATCTCGGCGAAGTCAGCGACGCTGGAGCCACGTCGGCCCGGCGTCGTCGGCTTGTACTTACGGATAGCCATTGTCTACACCCCTCAGCTGACCGGGCCGCCGAAGGCCTCGATGCGGTCACCGTCAGCCAGCTTCACGATCGCCCGCTTGGTCGCCTTGCGCTGACCGAAGCCGGTCTTGGTGCGCTTGCGCTTACCCTGGCGGTTGAGCGTGTTGACCGTCAGGACGCGGACGTTGAAGATCTGCTGGATAGCGATCTTGATCTCGGTCTTGTTCGCGTCCGGGTGCACCAGGAAGGTGTACCAGTTCCGGTTCAGCTCGCTGTAGCTCTTCTCCGAGACGACCGGCGCGACGATGATGTCGCGCGGGTCGGCGATGGTGCTCACTTGCCACCCTCCTCGGTGGTCTCGGCGGGCACGCCCAGGAACTCGTCCAGGGCGTCCTTGGTGAAGACCACGTCGTCGGCCACCAGCACGTCGTACGTGTTCAGCTGGCCGGACTCGATCAGGTGCACCCGCGGCTCGTTGCGCAGCGACACCCAGTTCAGTTCGTCGGTGCTGCTCAGCACGACCAGGACCCGACGGGCCTCGGTGAGCTTGGTCAGCGTGGCCAGGGCCGCCTTGGTCGACGGCTTCTCGCCCGAGACGAACGCCTCGACGACGTGCACCTGCCCGGCGCGTGCCCGGTCGGAGAGGGCACCCCGCAGAGCGGCGGCCTTCATCTTCTTCGGGGTCCGCTGGCTGTAGTCGCGCGGCACGGGACCGTGCACGACGCCACCGCCGGCGAACTGCGGCGCGCGGATCGAGCCCTGGCGGGCGCGACCGGTGCCCTTCTGCTTGTACGGCTTCTTGCCGCCACCGGCGACCTCGCCGCGGGTCTTGGCCTTGTGCGTGCCCTGTCGGGCCGCCGCGAGCTGGGCCACCACGACCTGGTGCATCAGCGCGACGTTGGCCTGCACGTCGAAGATGTCCGCCGGCAACTCGACCGAGCTGCTGGTGGTGCCTTCGACGGTGCGCACGTCAACGGTGGTCACTTGGCCGCACCACCCTTCTTCACCTTGCTCTTGGCCGCGGTCCGGACCAGAACCAGCGCGCCCTTGGGACCAGGAATGGCACCCCGGACGAGCAGCAGGTTGTTCTCGGTGTCGACCGCCTGGACGGTGAGGTTCTGCACGGTGTACCGCACGCCACCCATCCGGCCGGCCATCCGGGTGCCCTTGAAGACACGACCCGGAGTGGCGCAGGCGCCGATGGAGCCGGGCGAGCGGTGCTTGCGCTCGACACCGTGACCGGCACCCAGACCGTGGAAGCCGTGCCGCTTCATCGGGCCGGCGTAGCCCTTGCCCTTGGTCTTGCCGGTGACGTCGATGGTGACGCCGGCCGGGAACTCCTCGACCGTGACTTCCTGGCCGAGCGAGTATTCCCCAGCGTCCGTGGTGCGCAGCTCGACGATGTGCCGGCGCGGCGCCACGTCCGCCTTGGCGTAGTGGCCGCTGATCGGCTTCTTGACCTTGCGCGGGTCGATGATGCCGTACGCCAGCTGGACCGCGGAGTAACCGTCCTTCTCGGCGCTACGAACCTGGCTGATGACGCACGGGCCGGCCTCGACCACGGTCACGGGAACAACACGGTTGTTGTCCCAGACCTGGGTCATGCCGAGCTTGGCGCCCAGGATCCCCTTGACTTGCCTGTCCATTTGTCCGGTCCCTACAGCTTGATCTCGATGTCGACGCCAGCCGGCAGGTCGAGGCGCATGAGCGAGTCGACCGTCTTCGGGGTCGGGTCGATGATGTCGATCAGCCGCTTGTGCGTGCGCATCTCGAAGTGCTCGCGCGAGTCCTTGTACTTGTGCGGCGAGCGGATAACGCAGAAACGGTTGATCTCCGTGGGCAGCGGCACCGGGCCCGCGACCTGCGCCCCGGTGCGCGTCACCGTCTCGACGATCTTCCGAGCCGAGGAGTCGACGACCTCGTGGTCATAGGCCTTGAGCCGGATGCGGATCTTCTGTCCCGCCATGGTGGCTTCTGTTCCTTCTCTCGATGCCGCTGTGTTGCGGGCGCCTGTACCGGCTGGTACAGGCCCACTTCGCCGACCCCCGCGGTCGGGCGTGTCGCGCCCTCGGATCGGGCTCCGCCCCGTGGTTCCGGAGCGGTGCTGACCGCGCGGTGGGTCAAGGCGCCGATCGCATTACCGCGACCTGAACGCCGTGCGAGGGTGGTTGGCGACTGGGCCGCCAACCACCCCACGCTCGACTGCCTCGCCACCCGGAGGTTCAGCGAAAGCCGAACACAGGCGACGAACTGTCGTTACGCAACCTGACTAGTATGCCGCACGACCGGCGGCGGGTCTAATCGGGGTTACCTAGTTCACTTGATGATCTTGGTGACGAACCCGGCGCCGACGGTGCGGCCACCCTCGCGGATCGCGAACTTGAGGTTCTCCTCCATGGCGATGGGCTGGATCAGCTTCACCGACATGGTGGTGTTGTCGCCCGGCATGACCATCTCGGTGCCCTCGGGGAGGGTGACGACACCGGTGACGTCCGTGGTCCGGAAGTAGAACTGCGGGCGGTAGTTCTGGAAGAACGGGGTGTGCCGGCCGCCCTCCTCCTTGGAGAGGATGTAGACCGTCGCCTCGAACTCCGTGTGCGGGGTGTTCGAGCCCGGCTTCACGACGACCATGCCGCGCTCGACCTCGTCGCGCTTGGTACCACGCAGCAGCAGGCCGACGTTCTCGCCTGCGCGGGCGTCGTCCAGGGTCTTCCGGAACATCTCGATCGCGGTGACCTTGGTCTTGAAGCTCTTCTCCTTGATACCGACGAGCTCAACATCCTCGTTCGGCAGGAGAACGCCGCGCTCCACGCGACCGGTGACGACGGTGCCACGACCGGTGATCGTGAAGACGTCCTCAACCGGCATCAGGAACGGCATGTCGACCTCGCGCTCCGGCTGCGGGATCGAGGTGTCGACCGCGGTCATCAGGTCCAGCAGCTTGCCGGTCCACTCGGGGTCACCCTCGAGGGCCTTCAGCGCCGAAACCCGAACCACCGGCAGGTCGTCGCCCGGGTACTCCTGCGACGAGAGCAGCTCACGGACCTCGAGCTCGACGAGCTCCAGGAGCTCCTCGTCATCGACCATGTCGCTCTTGTTGAGCGCCACGACGATGTACGGCACACCAACCTGACGGGCCAGCAGCACGTGCTCGCGGGTCTGCGGCATCGGGCCGTCGGTCGCCGCGACCACCAGGATCGCGCCGTCCATCTGCGCGGCACCGGTGATCATGTTCTTGATGTAGTCGGCGTGCCCAGGGCAGTCGACGTGCGCGTAGTGCCGCGACTCGGTCTGGTACTCGACGTGCGCGATCGAGATCGTGATGCCGCGGGCCTTCTCCTCCGGCGCCTTGTCGATCTCGTCGAACGGCGTGTAGGGGTTCAGGTCCGGGTACTGGTCGTGCAGGACCTTGGTGATGGCCGCCGTCAGCGTCGTCTTACCGTGGTCGATGTGACCAATGGTGCCGATGTTGACGTGCGGCTTAGTCCGCTCGAACTTAGCCTTCGCCACTGGTGTCCTCCTGTGGACTTCTTGGTTCGTACGCCCGGCGCGCCGGTCGGCGCTTAGGACTCTGTCGACAGCCTTTCCGGCCAGAAGGCCGGGAAGCCATTGTGGGTTCTGCGGCGATGAAGCCTACAGGCCCGGTCTCACGCGATCCGATCGTGGTGGCCGCGGGCGGGTGAAACCTCCCGCGACCAACCACGAATCACCTGCTCAGGGCGTTACTCGCCCGTTGCCTTGGCGATGATCTCCTTCGCGACGCTCTGCGGAACCTCGGCGTAGGAGTCGAACTGCATGCTGTAGCTAGCCCGGCCCTGGGTCTTCGACCGCAGGTCGCCGACGTAGCCGAACATCTCCGACAACGGCACCAGAGCCCTGACGATGCGGGCGCCGCTGCGCTCCTCCATCGCCTGGATGATGCCGCGGCGGGAGTTGAGGTCACCGATGACGTCACCCATGTTCTCCTCAGGAGTGGTGACTTCAACGGCCATCATCGGCTCGAGCAGCGCGGGATCGGCCTTGCGGGCCGCGTCCTTCATCACCATCGAGCCGGCGATCTTGAATGCCATTTCCGACGAGTCGACCTCGTGGTACTGGCCGTCGAGCAGCGTCAGCTTGACACCCACCAGCGGGAAGCCCGCCAGGATGCCGTACTGAAGCGCGTCCTGCGCACCGGCGTCCACCGACGGGATGAACTCCCGGGGGATGCGGCCACCGCTGACGGCGTTGGCGAACTCGTAGGTCGGCGATTCGTTGTCCAGCGGCAGCGGCTCGACGCTCACGATGACGCGGGCGTACTGGCCGGAACCACCGGTCTGCTTCTTGTGGGTGTACTCGACCTTGTCCACCTTGCGGCGGATGGTCTCGCGGTACGCCACCTGCGGCTTGCCGACGTTGGCCTCGACGTTGAACTCACGCCGCATCCGGTCGACCAGGATGTCCAGGTGCAGCTCGCCCATGCCGGAGATGACCGTCTGACCGGTCTCCTCGTCCAAGCGGACGCGGAAGGTCGGGTCCTCTTCGGCCAGCCGCTGGATCGCGGTGCCGAGCTTCTCCTGGTCGGACTTGGTCTTCGGCTCGATCGCCACCGAGATGACCGGCTCCGGGAAGGTCATCGACTCCAGGATCACCGGGTTCGCCGGGTCGGAGAGCGTGTCGCCGGTCGTGGTCTGCTTGAGACCCTGCACGGCGATGATGTCGCCGGCCTGCGCCGTCGGACGCTCTTCGCGCTTGTTGGCGTGCATCTGGTAGATCTTGCCGATCCGCTCCTTGCGGTCCTTGGTGGAGTTGACCACCTGGGAGCCGGATTCGAGCAGACCGGAGTAGACCCGGACGTAGGTGAGCTTGCCGAGGTGCTTGTCCGTCTGGATCTTGAAGGCCAGACCGGAGAACGGCTCCGACTTGGAGGGCTTGCGGACCAGCGGCGTCTCGCCGTCCGGCGCGGTGCCCTCGATGGCCGGAACGTCCAGCGGCGACGGCAGGAAGTCGACCACGGCGTCGAGCATGGGCTGGACGCCCTTGTTCTTGAACGCCGAGCCGCACAGCACCGGGTTGGCCTTGCCGGCGATGGTGGCACGCCGGATGGCGGCCTTGATCTCCTCGACGGAGACCTCCTCGCCTTCCAGGTACTTCTCCATCACCGAGTCGTCGACGTCGGCCAGGGTCTCCATCAGCTTCTCGCGCCACTCGGCCGCGGAGTCGGCCAGCTCGGCCGGGATCTCCTCGATCGCGTAGTCGTCACCCTTCTGGGTCTCCCCACGCCAGGTGAGAGCGCGCATGCCGATCAGGTCGACGACACCGATGTGGTCGCCCTCAAGCCCGATCGGGATCTGGAGCACCAGCGGGGTGGCGTTCAACCGGTCGATCATCATCTGCACGCAGCGGAAGAAGTCGGCGCCGGTCCGGTCGAGCTTGTTGACGAAGCACATACGCGGGACGTTGTACTTGTCGGCCTGCCGCCAGACGTTCTCCGTCTGCGGCTCCACGCCGGCGACACCGTCGTAGACCGCGACCGCACCATCCAGAACCCGCAGCGACCGCTCGACCTCGACCGTGAAGTCGACGTGGCCCGGCGTGTCGATGATCTGGATCGTGTGGCCCTTCCACTCACACTTGGTAGCAGCGGAGGTGATGGTGATGCCACGCTCCTGCTCCTGCTCCATCCAGTCCATGACGGCAGCGCCCTCGTGGACCTCACCGATCTTGTACGTGATGCCGGTGTAGAACAGGATCCGCTCGGTGGTCGTGGTCTTACCGGCATCGATGTGCGCCATGATGCCGATGTTGCGTACGTTGGCGAGCGCGTCTGCGGCGGCCACTTCAATCCCTACTTATCGTCGTCTCGACTCAACTGGTGGCGGTTCCGGCGCCGCGAGGGCGCCGGAACCAGGGTGTTACCAGCGGTAGTGCGCGAAGGCCTTGTTCGACTCGGCCATCTTGTGCGTGTCCTCGCGCCGCTTGACGGCGGCACCGAGGCCGTTGCTCGCGTCCAGCAGCTCGTTCATCAGCCGCTCGACCATGGTCTTCTCGCGACGAGCGCGGGAGTAGGTGACCAGCCAGCGCAGGCCCAGCGTGGTCGCCCGGGTCGGGCGGACCTCGACCGGCACCTGGTAGGTGGCGCCACCGACACGACGGCTGCGTACCTCGAGGGTCGGCTTGACGTTGTCCATCGCCCGCTTGAGGGTGACGACCGGGTCGGTGCCGGACTTCTCGCGGCAGCCCTCGAGGGCCGCGTACACGATCGACTCGGCGAGCTGACGCTTGCCGCGGAGCAGGATCTTGTTCACCAGCTGGGTGACCAGCGGCGAGTTGTACACCGGGTCAGCGACCAGTGGCCGCCGCGGAGCGGGTCCCTTACGCGGCATGTCAGCTCTTCTCCTTCTTCGCGCCGTAACGGCTGCGCGCCTGCTTGCGGTTGCGGACACCCTGGGTGTCCAGCGAGCCGCGAACGATCTTGTAACGCACGCCGGGGAGGTCCTTCACCCGGCCACCGCGCACGAGCACGATCGAGTGCTCCTGGAGGTTGTGACCGACGCCCGGGATGTAGGCGGTCACCTCGATCTGGCTGCTGAGCTTCACGCGAGCGACCTTGCGCAGCGCCGAGTTCGGCTTCTTGGGAGTGGTGGTGTACACGCGAGTGCACACGCCGCGCCGCTGAGGGGAACCCTTCAGCGCCGGGGTCTTGGTCTTGGTCGTCTTCGCCTGGCGGCCCTTTCGGACCAGCTGCTGGATCGTGGGCACCGGGTTTCTCCGCTCCCTTCGGCCGCATTCGCGGCCGCGCCGTCGCTCGTTAGCCGGCCTGATGACCGGCTCTCCTACATTCCGACCAGGGTCACCTTGCGGAGACCCCGGCACCCGCGGTCGGGCGTGTCGCCCTCGTCACGGCCCCGTTGCGACGCTTTCGCGTGCGTACCGGGTTTGTTCACCGGTGCGCGGGTCGCCCCGCCCCGGATCTTTGGCTTGTCGTGCCGCCGCCCGGACTCCGGGGACAGCGCACGCACGAGTTGCCCGGGCATGCCCGGGCACAAGGGGAAAGAGTACCTACCACAACCGCCCAGGTCAAAACGGAATGGCCCGGCGACTGTCTCACATCCGCCGGCCGGATCTCGTCCTGCCCCGTCGCCCGCGATGGGCACCTGCAGACACAAGTGTACCGGCTTCCCCGCGCGACCACCCGTCGGCCCCGGGCCGGCACCGGGTGGTCGCCTGGGGGCCTCGGCCTCGCGGACCGGACGGTGGCCGGCCTCAGGCCAGAGTGAGAAGCAGTGCCAGGCCCAGGCCCAGGAGGCTGAGCACCCCTCCCGCCACGCCACAGCTGATTCCGGCAACGGCGAGCCCACGGCCGGTGAACCGGACCGCGGGAGGCGTCACCGGCCGACGGATCTGCCGCTGACCGAGCAGACCGGTGACGATCGCCGCCACGCCAGCCAGCACCCCGAGCACGGCGAACGCTCCGGAGGCCCAGGCCCCGCCGTCGTCCTTGAAGCTCACCCCGAAGCAGATCACCAGCAGCGAGACCAGGACCGAGGCCACCCCGGCCACCAGCGCCCCGATGGCCAGCCCGGAGGTGACCGGCGCCACGTCCAGGTGCACGACACCGAACGGCGTGCCGGGCACCATCTCCACCCGCTTCGGCGGCCGGCGTTGGTCATCGGTGGGCGGCGGCACCGGATGCCCCGTCATGCCACCCCAACCGGGCGCGTGACCCGGTGGCGGCGGACCCCAACCCGCAGGCACGCCAGGCCCAGACGACGGCGGACCCCAACCCGCCGGGGCGCCAGGCCCGGACGACGGTGGACCCCAACCGGGAGGTGCGCCAGGCCCAGACGACGGCGGACCCCAACCCGCCGGGTTGCCAGGCCCGGACGGCGGCGGACCCCAACCGGGAGATGCGCCAGGCCCAGACGACGGCGGACCCCATCCCGGCGGGGTCGGCGCACCGGAGACCGGATACGGCTGACCTGAGCCGGTCGGCGTGGTCGGGCCCCAGCCGGGGTGCGGCGCGGGAGATGACGGCGCCGGGGACGACGGCGCGCCCGGCGTGGCCGTGGGCGGGTGCGGTTCGCTGCTCTGGTCCGGTCGCGCCCAGTCACTCGGCTCGGGCGGGGTCGGCGCATCCGGATGACCGGCCGGTTCGTCCGCAGGGGGCCGCGCCGGTTCCGTCACGAGGTCCTCCTGTCGAAAGGGCACCGCCGCCGCACGGCGGACACCGGCCAGGCTACCGCCGAGGGCGCCGCCGTCCGCGCCCGGCGCGGCCGCGGGCGGCTCAGTCCATGTTCGCCGGGTAGTCGTGGCCGAACGGCGCGCCGGCCAACCGCACCACCCCGATCACCACCGCGGCCACCACGGTGACCGCGACCAGCACGAGGCCGGCCCAGGCCATCCGCTCCCCCCGTCGCAGCCAGGCGCCGCCGGTCAGGAAACCCCCCGAGGCGTACGCCTCACGGCGCGCCTGCCGGGCCAGTTGCAGCGCCACCGTCGCTGGCACCACCCCGCCGACGAAGAGCCCGGTCAGCATGCCGAGCAACCCCAGCGCGAAGACCGCCCGCGCCTTCGTGGCACGGGCCGGATCCGGATCCAGCGGGTGGCGCAGGCCCTGCTGCGCGACGGGCACCTGCCCGGGTGCGGTCGTCATACCCCCATCATGCCGAACTCGGCCCGGGGGTGGGTGGGTCCGGACACGACGAGGCCCCCGGCGGAAACCGGGGGCCTCGTCGTGCGATTGGTGCTTAGCGGTACGACCCGAAGTCGAAGTCGTCCAGCGGCACAGCCTGCCCGCCGGCCGGCCCGAAGCCGTAGTCGGTCTCCGGGTACCCGGTCATCGAGTAGACCTTGGCCTTGGCCTCCTCGGTCGGCTCCACCCGGACGTTGCGGTACTTGCTGATGCCCGTACCGGCCGGGATGAGCTTTCCGATGATCACGTTCTCCTTGAGGCCGACCAGCGAGTCGCTGCGCGAGTTGATCGCAGCGTCGGTCAGCACCCGGGTGGTCTCCTGGAAGGAGGCCGCCGAGAGCCAGGAGTCCGTGGCCAGCGAGGCCTTGGTGATACCCATCAGCACCGGACGACCAGCGGCGGGCTCGCCGCCCTCCGAGACGAGTCGGCGGTTCTCCGACTCGAACAGCGCCCGGTCGACCAGCACACCCGGCAGGAACTCGGTCGAGCCGGAGTCGATGACCGTCACCCGCTTGAGCATCTGGCGGATGATGATCTCGATGTGCTTGTCGTGGATGAGCACACCCTGCGAGCGGTAGACCTCCTGGACCTCACTGGTCAGGTGGACCTGGACCGCCCGCGGACCCATGATCCGCAGAAGCTCGTGCGGGTCGATGGTGCCCTCGGTCAGCTTCTCGCCGACCGCGACGTGACCGCCGTCGTGGGTCCGGAGCTTGACGCGCTTCGAGATCTTGTCGTAGACGATCTCTTCGCTGCCGTCGTCCGGCACCACGATGATCTTGCGCGAGCGCTCGCCGTCCTCGATCCGGATCCGGCCGGGGGTGTCGGCGATGGGCGCCTTACCCTTCGGGACCCGAGCCTCGAAGATTTCCTGAACACGCGGCAGACCCTGGGTGATGTCCTCACCCGCGACACCACCGGTGTGGAAGGTACGCATCGTCAGCTGCGTACCGGGCTCACCGATGGACTGGGCGGCGATGATGCCGACCGCCTCGCCGATGTCGACCGACTTACCGGTCGGCAGCGACCGGCCGTAGCAGGCCGCGCAGACACCCAGCTTGGACTCGCAGGTAAGCACGCTGCGCACCCGGACCGTCTCCACGCCGGCGGCGACGATCTTGTCGACCCCGATGGAGTTGATGTCCTGGCCGCGCTCGGCCACCACGGTGCCGTCCGGCCCCTTGATGTCGTCCGCGAGGGTCCGGGCGTGCACGCTGGTCTCGGCGTGGGTGTGGACGACGAGCTTGCCGTCCAGCTTCTCGCCGATCTGCATCGGGATCGCCCGGTCGGTGCCGCAGTCCTCTTCACGGATGATGACGTCCTGCGAGACGTCCACCAGACGACGGGTCAGGTAACCCGAGTCGGCGGTCCGCAGCGCGGTGTCGGCGAGACCCTTACGGGCACCGTGCGTGGAGATGAAGTACTCCAGCACGGACAGACCCTCCCGGTAGCTGGCCTTGATCGGCCGCGGGATGATCTCGCCCTTCGGGTTGGCCACCAGACCACGGATCGCCGCGATCTGCCGGAGCTGGAGCAGGTTACCGCGGGCACCCGAGTGGATCATCTTCCACAGTGGGTTCTCCTGCGGCAGCGCGGTGTCCATCTCCTTGGCGACCTCGTTGGTCGCCTTGGTCCAGATCTCGATGAGCTCGCCGCGACGCTCCTCGGCGGTCATCAGACCACGCTGGTACTGCTTGTCGATCCGGTCGGCTTCCTTCTCGTACTTCGCCAGGATCTCCGCCTTGCGCGGCGGAGCGATGACGTCCTCCATGCCGATCGTCACGCCGGACCAGGTGGCCCAGTGGAAACCGGCCTCCTTGAGCCCGTCCAGGGTGGCGGCCAGCGCCACTTTGGGGAAGCGCTCGGCGAGGTCGTTGACGATCGCGGAGAGCTGACCCTTGCGGATCTCGTAGTTCACGAAGCGGTAGCCCTGCGGCAGCGTCTCGTTGAACAGCACCCGACCCAGGGTGGTCTCCACGGTCAGCGCGTCACCCTCGACGAAGCCCTCCGGAGCGGACCACGCCTCGGCGCCGGCACCGTTGTCGACCTCGACCACACCACGAAGGCGGATCTTGACGGGCGCCTGCAGATGCAGCTCACCGTTGTCGAAGGCCATCCGCGCCTCGGCGTCCGAGCTGAACGCCCGGCCCTCGCCCTTCTCACCGGCGGTGAGGTGGGTGAGGTGGTAGAGACCGATGACCATGTCCTGGGTGGGCATGGTGACCGGCTTACCGTCGGCCGGCTTGAGGATGTTGTTCGACGACAGCATCAGGATCCGCGCCTCGGCCTGAGCCTCGGCGGACAGCGGCACGTGCACCGCCATCTGGTCACCGTCGAAGTCGGCGTTGAACGCCGTGCAGACCAGCGGGTGGATCTGGATGGCCTTGCCCTCGACCAGCTGCGGCTCGAAGGCCTGGATGCCCAGGCGGTGCAGGGTCGGCGCCCGGTTGAGCAGCACCGGGTGCTCGCCGATGACCTCTTCCAGCACGTCCCACACGACCGGGCGCTGACGCTCGACCATCCGCTTGGCGGACTTGATGTTCTGCGCGTGGTTGAGGTCCACCAGCCGCTTCATGACGAACGGCTTGAACAGCTCCAGCGCCATCTGCTTGGGCAGACCGCACTGGTGCAGCTTGAGCTTGGGGCCGACCACGATGACCGAACGGCCGGAGTAGTCGACGCGCTTGCCCAGCAGGTTCTGGCGGAACCGGCCCTGCTTGCCCTTCAGCATGTCGGACAGCGACTTGAGCGGGCGGTTACCCGGGCCGGTGACCGGCCGGCCGCGACGGCCGTTGTCGAACAGCGCGTCGACGGCCTCCTGGAGCATCCGCTTCTCGTTGTTGACGATGATCTCGGGAGCACCGAGGTCGATCAGTCGCTTGAGGCGGTTGTTCCGGTTGATCACGCGGCGGTACAGGTCGTTCAGGTCCGAGGTCGCGAAGCGGCCACCGTCGAGCTGCACCATCGGGCGCAGGTCCGGCGGGATGACCGGGACGCAGTCCAGCACCATGCCGAGCGGCGAGTTGCGGGTGTTCAGGAACGCCGCCACGACCTTGAGCCGCTTGAGCGCCCGGATCTTCCGCTGACCCTTGCCGGACCGGATGGTCTCCCGCAGGCTCTCGGCCTCGGCGTCGAGGTCCATGTTCTGGACCAGCGCCTTGATCGCCTCGGCGCCCATGGACCCGGTGAAGTACTCACCGAACCGGTCGCGCAGCTCGCGGTAGAGCAGCTCGTCGGTGACCAGCTGCTTCGGCTCCAGCTTGCGGAAGGTGTCCAGCACCTCGTCCAGGCGGTCGATCTCGCGCTGGGCCCGGTCGCGGATCTGGCGCATTTCGCGCTCTCCGCCCTCCTTGACCTTGCGCCGGACGTCCGCCTTCGCGCCCTCGGCCTCCAGCTCGGCCAGGTCGGCCTCGAGCTTGGCGGCCCGCTTCTCGATCTCCGAGTCGCGGCTGTTCTCGGACTGCCGCTTCTCGGCCAGGATCTCGTTCTCGATCGTCGAGAGGTCACGGTGACGCGACTCCGCGTCCACGCTCGTCACGACGTACGAGGCGAAGTAGATGATCTTTTCGAGGTCCTTGGGGGCGAGGTCCAGCAGGTAGCCCAGCCGGCTCGGAACGCCCTTGAAGTACCAGATGTGGGTCACCGGAGCAGCGAGCTCGATGTGCCCCATCCGCTCACGACGGACCTTGGAGCGAGTCACCTCGACGCCGCAGCGCTCACAGATGATGCCCTTGAACCGGACGCGCTTGTACTTACCGCAGTAGCACTCCCAGTCACGCTGCGGACCGAAGATCTTCTCGCAGAAGAGCCCGTCCTTCTCCGGCTTCAGGGTGCGGTAGTTGATCGTCTCAGGCTTCTTGACCTCGCCGTGCGACCACTGACGGATGTCGTCGGCGGTGGCGAGACCAATGCGCAGCTCGTCGAAGAAGTTGACGTCGAGCACTATGTCCCCTATGTCGTCGTCTGTACTGCTAATTCTCGGGCGGGGTCGGGGGCCGGCGAACCGGCCCCCGACCGCTCACCTCAGACCTCTTCGACCGAGCTCGGCTCGCGCCGGGACAGGTCGATGCCCAGCTCCTCAGCGGCCCGGAACACCTCGTCGTCGGTCTCGCGCATTTCCAGGGCCACACCGTCGCTGGAGAGCACCTCAACGTTGAGGCACAGCGACTGCAGCTCCTTGAGCAGCACCTTGAACGACTCCGGGATGCCCGGCTCCGGGATGTTCTCGCCCTTGACGATGGCCTCGTAGACCTTCACCCGGCCGAGCACGTCGTCGGACTTGATCGTGAGCAGCTCCTGCAGGGCGTACGCGGCGCCGTACGCCTGCATCGCCCAGCACTCCATCTCACCGAAACGCTGACCACCGAACTGCGCCTTACCACCCAGCGGCTGCTGCGTGATCATCGAGTACGGCCCGGTCGAACGAGCGTGGATCTTGTCGTCGACCAGGTGGTTGAGCTTCAGGATGTAGACGTAGCCGACCGCGATCGGGTCGGGCAGCGGCTCGCCGGAACGACCGTCGAACAGCTGTGCCTTGCCGGTACGCCCGATCAGCTGCTTGCCGTCCCGGTTGGGCAGGGTCGACTCGAGCAGACCGGAGATCTCCTCCTCGCGGGCACCGTCGAAGACCGGGGTGGCCACGTTGGTGTCCCCCTCGGACTCGTGCGCGTCGATCGAGCGGAGCTGGCGCTTCCAGTCGGCGTCGTCACCCTCGACCTTCCAACCGGTCTTGGCGACCCAACCGAGGTGGGTCTCCAGAACCTGGCCGATGTTCATCCGGCTCGGCACACCGAGCGGGTTGAGCACGATGTCGACCGGGGTGCCGTCCTCAAGGAACGGCATGTCCTCGATCGGCAGGATCTTGGAGATGACGCCCTTGTTGCCGTGCCGGCCGGCGAGCTTGTCGCCGTCCTGGATCTTGCGCTTCTGGGCGACGTAGACCCGGACCAGCTCGTTGACACCCGGCGGCAACTCGTCGCCGTCCTCGCGGGAGAACGTGCGCACACCGATGACCGTGCCGGTCTCGCCGTGCGGCACCTTCAGCGAGGTGTCCCGAACCTCACGCGCCTTCTCACCGAAGATCGCGCGGAGCAGTCGCTCCTCCGGGGTCAGCTCGGTCTCACCCTTGGGCGTGACCTTGCCGACCAGGATGTCGCCGGGGACGACCTCGGCACCGATCCGGATGATGCCGCGCTCGTCGAGGTCAGCGAGCATTTCCTCGCTGACATTCGGGATGTCGCGGGTGATCTCCTCCGGACCGAGCTTGGTGTCCCGGGCGTCGACCTCGTGCTCCTCGATGTGGATCGAGGTGAGCACGTCCTGCTGCACGAGGCGCTGCGACAGGATGATCGCGTCCTCGTAGTTGTGGCCCTCCCAGCACATGAACGCCACCAGCAGGTTGCGTCCGAGTGCCATCTCGCCTTCGTCGGTGCACGGACCGTCGGCGATGACCTGACCGGCCTCGACGCGGTCGCCCTCGAAGACCACCGGCTTCTGGTTGACGCAGGAGCCGGCGTTGGAGCGGCGGAACTTGTGCAGCAGGTACGTCCGGCGGTGGCCGTCATCCTGGTGGATGGTGACGTAGTCGGCGCAGAGATCCTCGATCACACCGCCGACCTCGGCGACCACCACGTCGCCAGCGTCGACCGCGGCCCGGTATTCCATGCCCGTGCCCACGAGCGGCGCCTCGGCCTTGACCAGCGGCACCGCCTGGCGCTGCATGTTCGCGCCCATCAGTGCCCGGTTGGCGTCGTCGTGCTCGAGGAACGGGATCATGGCGGTCGCGACCGAGGTCATCTGCCGGGGCGAGACGTCCATGTAGTCGACGGCACCGGGGACGACGTCCTCGGTCTCGCCGCCCTTACGACGGCAGAGCACCCGGTCCTCGGCGAACGTGCCGTCAGCCTTCAGGCGCGCGTTGGCCTGGGCCTTGACGAACCGGTCCTCCTCGTCCGCGGTCAGGTAGTCGATCTGGTCGGTGACCCGACCCTCGACGACCTTCCGGTACGGCGTCTCGATGAAGCCGAACGGGTTGACCCGGGCGAAGGTGGACAGCGCGCCGATCAGGCCGATGTTCGGGCCTTCCGGCGTCTCGATCGGGCACATCCGGCCGTAGTGGGACGGGTGCACGTCGCGGACCTCGAAGCCGGCCCGCTCGCGGGACAGACCACCCGGGCCGAGCGCGCTCAGCCGGCGCCGGTGGGTCAGGCCCGCCAGCGGGTTGGTCTGGTCCATGAACTGGGACAGCTGCGACGTACCGAAGAACTCCTTGATCGCCGCCACCACCGGGCGGATGTTGATCAGGGTCTGCGGCGTGATCGCCTCGACGTCCTGCGTGGTCATCCGCTCGCGGACGACCCGCTCCATGCGGGACAGGCCGACCCGAACCTGGTTCTGGATCAGCTCACCCACGGTGCGCAGGCGACGGTTGCCGAAGTGGTCGATGTCGTCGGCCTCGTAGCCGTCCTCACCGGCGTGCAGCCGGCACAGGTACTCCACGGTGGCGACGATGTCGTCCTCGGTGAGCGTGCCAGTGGTGATCGGCACGTTCACTTCGAGCTTCTTGTTGAACTTGTAGCGCCCGACCTTGGCGACGTCGTACCGCTTCGGGTTGAAGAAGAGGTTGTCGAGCAGGGTCTGGGCGTTCTCGCGCGTCGGCGGCTCGCCAGGGCGCAGCTTGCGGTAGATGTCGAGCAGAGCCTCGTCGGCGCCGGCGATGTGGTCCTTCTCGAGCGTGGTCATCATCAGCTCGGACCAGCCGAACCGCTCGCGGATCCGCTCAGCCGACCATCCGACGGCCTTGAGCAGGACCGTGACGGCCTGCCGACGCTTACGGTCGATACGTACACCGACCGTGTCGCGCTTGTCGATGTCAAACTCCAGCCAGGCACCCCGACTCGGGATGACCTTGACGCTGGAGAGGTCGCGGTCGGAGGTCTTGTCCGGCTGCTTGTCGAAATACACGCCCGGGGACCGGACGAGCTGGCTGACCACGACGCGCTCGGTGCCGTTGATGACGAAGGTGCCCTTGGGCGTCATCATCGGGAAGTCACCCATGAACACCGTCTGGCTCTTGATCTCGCCAGTGGTGTTGTTGGTGAACTCCGCGGTCACGAAGAGCGGAGCGCAGTAGGTCAGGTCCTTCTCCTTGCACTCCTCGATCGAGGCCTTGACCTCGTCGAAGCGCGGCGCGGAGAAGGAAAGTGACATGGTGCCGGAGAAGTCCTCAATGGGACTGATCTCTTCAAGGATCTCCGCGAGACCCGAGCGTGCGTGCGGGTCGTCCGCCGACCGGCCCTGCCAAGCCTCGTTGCCGACGAGCCAGTCGAAGGACTCGTTCTGGATGGCAAGGAGGTTGGGGACCTCGAGGTGTTCGGTGATCCTGCCGAATGAAACTCGGCGGGGAGCGAATGCGCTCGACGTACGACTGGTCTTCGCAGGGCGGGAAGCTGCCAAGATGCGTCCTTCCGAGGACCGGTGCTGCAGAACGGCTGGTACGCGTGCACTCCAATGACCCCACCAGAAATATCCGTAAACGGACATTTCCGAGCAGGGGTCAAGTCGGAAGGCAGCGCAAACTAGCAGTGTAGCCGAGAGGCTAACCGCTGTCCAGCCCACCCCGCAGGGCGTTTGCGGAACGTGCCTCGGCCCCCGTCAACCGAGGTCTGCCGGGCCGCTCAGAACGCAACGTCCCCACTGGGCCGCTCGGGTCGAAGCGGCCGATGGTGCCGCCGCTGTCATACCCACGTCGTGGCCGTCGCAAGCGCGGTGTCTTGCTGGTGTCAGCGTGCCTGGCAGCCCGGGGCCGCGTCAAGGGCCGGTATCCGGGTCGCCGCTTCTTTCCTCCTGGCGGGCGACCCTCCGCGCTCGTTCGGGTCGCTGGCGCCGGTGGTCCCGGCCCAGCTCAGGGCCGGTCGGCGCCGGATCCACCAACACGGCGGGCGGCGATCCGTGTCGGATCACCGCCCGCCGCGATGCGATCGTGTCCCGGCTCACGAGCCGGGACACGCGCGCTGGTGGAGCTCAGGTCACTTGAGGGTGACCTTGGCGCCTTCGCCCTCGAGCTTGGCCTTCGCCTTGTCGGCGGTCTCCTTGTTGACCTTCTCCAGGATGGCCTTCGGCGCGGACTCGACCGCGTCCTTGGCCTCCTTGAGGCCCAGGCCGGTCAGCTCACGCACGACCTTGATGACCTGGATCTTCTTGCCACCGTCAGCCTCGAGGATGACGTCGAACTCGTCCTTCTCCTCCTCGGCCGGGGCAGCAGCGCCACCGGCGCCGCCGCCGGCAGCGGCAACCGCGACCGGAGCCGCGGCGGTGACCTCGAAGGTCTCCTCGAACTGCTTCACGAACTCAGAGAGCTCGATCAGCGTCATCTCCTTGAACGCGTCGAGCAGCTCGACAGTGCTGAGCTTCGCCATATCTGGCGTCCTTTCCTGATTCTGTTAAGTAAGAACTGGTGCGCCGTGGGGGCCATCAGGCCGCCTCGGCGCCCTCCTTCTCGCGCTTGTCCTGCAGAGCTGCCGCCAGGCGGGCGGTCTTCGACAGCGGGGCCTGGAACAGGGCCGCGGCCTTGCTCAGGTTGCCCTTCATCGCGCCGGCCAGCTTGGCCAGCAGCACCTCGCGGGACTCCAGGTCGGCAAGCTTCGTGACCTCGGCCGCGGAAATGGCCTTGCCCTCGAAGACACCGCCCTTGATGACGAGCTTCGGGTTGGCCTTCGCGAAGTCGCGAAGCCCCTTCGCCGCCTCGACGACGTCGCCCGAAACGAAAGTCAGCGCGGTAGGACCGGTGAACAGCTCGTCGAGGCCGGTGATGCCCGCGTCCGTCGCAGCACGCTTCGCGAGCGTGTTCTTCGCGACCGTGTAGCTGGTGTCGGCGCCGAGCGAGCGCCGAAGCTGGGTGAGCTGGGAAACCGTCAGACCGCGGTACTCGGTCAGCACGGTGGCGCCCGAGCTGCGGAAGCTCTCGGTCAGCTCAGCAACGGCCGTGGCCTTGTCGGCCCGGATCGGCTTGTCCGCCATGTCCCTCCTCTCTCGTTACTCGAGGCTGGTCCCCGTCACCGCCGAGGCGGGAACGGGGGCGGAGGCAGCACGACAACGAAAAAGCCCCGGCGCAGGGCGCACGGGGCGAGGGCCGGCAGATCATCACAGTCGGCGGACCATGAACACTGCCGAGTTACGCTTGCCGCCCTACGCGGGTCGCCCGATGTCGCGGGGCCTTCGACCGTGCCGAAGCACGGTGACCAGCGGTCTCTGGGTGGTTCCTCATCCGTGAGAACACGGATGACGGTTGAAGAGTACGCGCCCCGGCCACCAGCGCCAAATCGCGGCCGGTGAGCCGCACCACGACGCCCGGCAGCGGTCAGCCCTGGGCCCGCCGCCGCCACAGATAGCCGCCGAGCACCGCAGCGCTCCAGGCCAGCGCCCACCCACTCAGCCCCAGCAGGGTGAGCGCTGCCGCGTCGCCGCCGGTGGTGCGTGCGGCGGCCATGATCGGCGGCGCCAGCCAGGGGGCCACCGACCCACTCAGGCCGAGCACCACCGCGCCGACTCCGCCGAGGGCCAGCACCGCGACGCCGTACCCGGCACCGCCCACCGACGCCCGGCTGGCCAGCGCGCCCAGGGCAACCGCAGCGGGTACGGCGAGCAGGTGCGCCCACACTCCCAGCGCGAGCCCGACCGGGATCGACCGGTCCCCCGGGTCGACCGGGCCGGAGACCCCACCGACCAGCCAGGGAAAGAGCAGCGCCACGGCCACCGTCACCAGAGCCGCCACACCGGCGGCGAGGAGCCCGGCCAGCCGCTCCCGGGCCACCCCGACCGCGACCTGCGCCAGCCGGCGCTGCACGTCCGGCTCCACGTCCAGAAGGATCTTGGTCTGCCAGGCGACGACCGGGAAGAGGACCACAGCCGAGACGCCGTACGCCTCCGCGGGCTGGGCGCGGCCACCGCCGTAGAGGGTGCCGAGAACGACCAGGCCGGCGAGCAACGGGGCCACCGCACGCCCGGTCCGCAGGAAACCGGCCAACCGCATCCGCACCAGGGCCATCACCGGGCCTCCCCCGCTGCTGGCTCGATCACCGGGTCGACGCCCTGGTCGGCCCCGGACTGATCGGGTGTCGGCTCACCGGTCGCCGGTCGGATCGACGGCGCGGGGGGCCGCGCCTGTGCGGCGGCGGTGGAGGCATCGGCGCGTACTCCCAGCACGTGGTGGCCCTCGGCGCGCAACCGGGCGACGGTGCCGGCGACCCGCGCGGCCGGCACCGCGACCTCGACCACGGCGAGGGTCTCGTCCGCCGACGACGTCTCCTCGGTCAGCGAACCGTCGGCCACCAGCCAGCGGCGCGCGCCCGGCAGCCGGATCGTCTCGCCACGGTGGTCGCTGACCAGAACGGCGCCGTCGGCGGCGAGCACCTCGGCGATCAACTCGGGCACCAGCTCACGGGTGGCGGCGTCCAGCCCCTCCCACGGCTCGTCGAGCACCAGCAGGCCCGGCGGGCGCAGCATCGCCTGGGCCAAGCCCACCTTCTGCGCGGTGCCCTTGGACAGCTCGGGCAGTCGGACCGAGCGGAAGGCGGACAACCCGAGCCGGTCAGTCCAGGAGGTCACCGCCTCGTCGGCCGCCGCTTTGCCCAACCCCGCCACCCGGGCCATCCCGGTGAGATAGCGGGCCACGGTGAACGGCTGGTCGGCCGGGAAACGCTCCGGCACCCAGCCCACCCGCGCCGGGCGGCCGGTGACCCGGCCCCGGCCCGGCCGGAGCACCCCGGCGGCCACCTGGAGCAGTGTCGACTTGCCCGCCCCGTTGCGGCCCAGCACGACCGCCGCCTCGCCCGGACCGATGTGCACGTCGATGCCTCGCAACACCCACGGCCCTCGCCGGTGGTACCGCAACCAGACGTCTTCCAGCCGCATGGGCCGAGCCTGCCACATCTCAAACGCGCCGGGGCGCCGCCACAGTCGTGGCGGCGCCCCGGTGGAGCGAACTGTCGGCTCAGGCCTCGGCCTGGTCCTCCCGGAGGTTCTTCACCAGGTTCGGGTCGACCGGGACACCCGGGCCCATCGTGGTGGTCAGGATGACCTTGCGGAGGTACTTGCCCTTGGCCGCGGACGGCTTGGCACGCAGCACCTCGTCGAGCACCGCGGCGTAGTTGTCCACCAGCTGGCTCTCCGTGAAGGAGGCCTTGCCGATGATCAGGTGCAGGTTGGAGTGCTTGTCCACCCGGAAGGTGATCTTGCCGCCCTTGATGTCCTGCACCGCCTTGGTGACGTCCATGGTCACCGTGCCGGTCTTCGGGTTCGGCATGAGACCGCGCGGGCCCAGGATCCGCGCGATCCGGCCGATCTTGGCCATCTGGTCCGGCGTGGCGATCGCCGCGTCGAAGTCCAGCCAACCACCCTGGATCCGGGCGACCAGCTCGTCGGTGCCCACCTCGTCGGCACCCGCGGCAGCGGCCTCTTCGGCCTTCGCGCCGCTGGCGAACACGATCACGCGGGCGGTCTTACCAGTGCCGTGCGGCAGGTTGACCACACCGCGGACCATCTGGTCCGCCTTGCGGGGGTCGACGCCGAGGCGCATGGCGACCTCGACCGTGGCGTCGAACTTGACGTTGGTGGTCTCCTTGGCCAGCTTCACGGCCTCGGAGGGGGTGTAGAGCTTCGACCGGTCGATGACATCGGCGGCCTTGCGGTAGCTCTTGCTGCGCTGCATTGCTGATTACTCCTGTGGTCTCTGGCGGGCCGCTCGGCGCGAGCCCTCCCACGGTCGGGTCGAAGGCTTGGCCGACGTCAGTCGTTGACGGTGATGCCCATCGACCGGGCGGTGCCGGCGATGATCTTCTCGGCCTGGGCCAGGTCGTTGGCGTTGAGGTCGGCCATCTTCTTCTCGGCGATCTCACGCAGCTGTGCGCGGCTGACCGACCCGACCTTCTCGGACTGCGGAACACCCGAGCCCTTCTGCACACCGGCGGCCTTGATCAGCAGCCGGGCAGCGGGCGGGGTCTTCAGCACGAAGGTGAAGGACCGGTCCTCGTAGACGCTGATCTCGGCGGGGACGATGTCGCCCCGCTGGGACTCGGTCTGCGAGTTGTAGGACTTGCAGAACTCCATGATGTTCACGCCGTGCTGGCCGAGCGCGGGGCCGACCGGCGGCGCCGGCGTGGCCTGGCCCGCCGGCAGCTGAAGCGTGAACGTCTTGACGAGCTTCTTCTTCGGAGGCATGTCACTTCCTGGGGCTTGGAGCTGGGAAAATGCGGCTGTCGCCGCCCTCGGAGCGCGCACGGTCAGCGCGGTGCGACAGCGGCGACATTCAAGAGTAGCGCAGGCCGCAGCCCACTCGTCCGCCGAGGTCGAGCGGGAGGGCTTACGCCGACGTCGGCGGCGGGCCAGGCCCGCCGCCGACGACCAGTCAGATCTTGGCGACCTGGTTGAAGTTGAGCTCCACCGGGGTCTCGCGACCGAAGATCGACACCAGCACCTTGAGCTTCTGCTGGTCGGCGTTGATCTCGCTGATGGTGGCCGGCAGCGATGCGAACGCGCCGTCGGTGACGGTGACGGAGTCGCCCACCTCGAAGTCGAGGACCTTGATCTCCGGCTTCGACTTCTTCTGCTCGGTCTCGACGGCCGGCGCCAGCCACTTCAGCACCTCGTCGAGGGACAGCGGGGCGGGCCGGTCGGCCCGGTCGGTCGCGCCGACGAAGCCGGTCACGCCCGGGGTGTTACGGACGCAGGAGTACGACTCGGCGGTCAGCTCCATCCGGACCAGGATGTAGCCCGGGAAGACCTTGGCCTGGATCTGGGAACGCTTACCGTTCTTGACCTCGACCTCTTCCCGGGTCGGCACCTCGACCTGGTAGATGAAGTCCTCCATGTCGAGGCTCGTGATCCGGGTCTCGAGATTGGTCTTGACCTTGTTCTCGTAGCCGGCGTAAGAGTGCACCACGTACCAGTCACCCGGCGCGTAGCGCAGCTTCTGCCTCAGCTCGGCAACTGCGTCGTACTCCTCGTCCGGTGCGGGCTCGGTCGTTGGGAACTCCGGCTCGCTGGCGGCCTCAACCGACTCGTCACCAGCCGCCGTCGCGACCGTGGACTGCTCGTCCACCGGTCCGGCGGTCTCGTCGTACTCAGGCACGCTCGCTCACTTCCGTCACTATCGGCTGGAGGCAGCCGGTCAGTCCGAGTTGCCGAAGACAAACAGCACGACCTTGGCGAAGCCGTAGTCCAGCACACCGACGATCGTCAGCATGACCGCGACGAACGTCACCACCACGGCGGTGTAGGTCAGCAACTCCTTGCGGGTCGGCCAGATGACCTTACGCAGTTCGGCTACGACCTCGCGGAAGAACCGGGCGATGCGGCCGAACACGCCCACCCGACCCGTTTCCGACCGGGTGGTCGGTCGGCTGTCCGCCGACTCTGCCCGGGCGCGGGACCGCGTGGCGGTGCCTCCCCGGGAAACCGGCTCGTCCGCGCTGGAGGCGTCGTCGTCGGCTACGTCGTCGACGACCTCGTCGTCCAGACGATCGTCGCCGGCGTCCTCGCCGTGCCGCTTGTTGTCGGCCACTTCGCCCTCCGTCGCGGAATCTCGGGTCGCACGCCGAGTGGCGTACGCGGCGCTGGTCACGCCGGCCGGGCCCAACCGTCCCGCGACGGGCCGCGGCCGGTGGATCATCCGGAGGGCCCCGATTGCCTCGGAACCACCCCGCCGATGCCACCACCACGGGCCGGACGCCGCCAAGCTGGCGGCGCGACCCACGGGAACGGTCAGGCCTGAGGCGCAGGGGTGACAGGACTTGAACCTGCAGCCTGCGGTTTTGGAGACCGCTGCTCTGCCAATTGAGCTACACCCCTATGCGGCAACACTCGCCCCACGCGGCCACAGACGACCGAGCAGGGGTCACTTGCCCCACGGCGGACCAGTGTACGGGTAGCCACCCGACTTTCCCAACCGGTCTCCCCGCCACGCGTGGCGGGGAGACTTCAGCGGGTCGAACGGATGGTCGCCCGCGCCTGTGAGAGAACCTTCTCGCCCCCACAGACCGCTGTCACATCGATTCGGGTCAGGCCGTCCTCGGTCACCTCACGGACCCGCGCGGTGACCTCGATCTCGGTCCCCTGGTCGTCGTCGGGGACGACCACGGGCCGGGTGAAACGGACGCCGTACTCGACCACCGCGTCCGGTGCCCCGGCCCACTCGGTGATCGCCCGGCCGACCAACGCCATGGTGAACATGCCATGGGCGATCACCCCGGGCAGACCCACAGTGGTGGCGACCCGGTCGCTCCAGTGGATCGGGTTGAAGTCGCCCGAGGCGCCGGCGTAGCGGACCAGGTCCGCGCGGGTCACCCGGAACGTCTGTGCTGCCAACTCCATCTCAGGCCTCCCCGCGTACGACGTACTTGGCCCAGACGGAGACGACCGGATCCCCGCCGACGGTGCTCACGTCGGTGCGGGTGGTCAGGAAGCCGTGCCCGCCCCGGGTGCTGACGTCCTCGATGGTGTTGGTGCAGACCAGCTCGTCGCCGGCGACCACCGGCCGGGTGTACGCGAACCGTTGGTCGCCGTGCACCACCCGGCTGTAGTCCACGCCCAGGGCCGGATCCTCGATGATCTGGCTGCTCGCGGCCATCGTGATGATCACCGGGAAGGTCGGCGGGGCCACCACGTCGGAGTGGCCCAGCGCCCGAGCGGCCTCCGGGTCGTGATGAGCCGGATCGGTGGCGCCGATGGCGCTGGCGAACTCACGGATCTTTTCTCGGCCCACCTGATAGGGGGCGGTCGGCGGATAGGTCCGGCCGACGAAGGAAGGGTCCAGAGACATGCCGCGAACCTACACGGAAAGCACAATCGCCGATCTGGTCGGCAGGCGGCGGCGGAGCCGCGCCAAACCGGTCAGATCGGCGATTGAAAGCTTCGACAGCGGCCGGCGCGAAGCCGGCCCCGGGTCAGCGGGTCTCGCGGTGGACAGTGTGCCGACCGTCGCGCGGGCAGAACTTCTTCAGCTCGATGCGGTCGGGGTCGTTACGCCGGTTCTTGCGCGTGATGTAGTTGCGCTCCTTGCACTCCACACACGCCAAAGTGATCTTCGGCCGGACATCGGTAGCCTTCGCCACGGCGGAGTGCCTTCCTCGCTAACGGAAACAACTACGACGCGCCAGCCTAGACGCTGACAGCGCGGACATGCAAAGTGGGCGCCAGAAGCGCCCATTTTCTTACGACCACCGGCAACGAGCCCGGAAGACGAGAGTAGCGGTGGCCGGACTTGAACCGGCGACACAGCGATTATGAGCCGCTTGCTCTACCATCTGAGCTACACCGCTGCGATGGGTCCAGCTGAACCCTCGAGCCCCCTTACGGAATCGAACCGTAGACCTTCTCCTTACCATGGAGACGCTCTGCCGACTGAGCTAAGGGGGCCTGCGCGATCTCCCCGTGGGGCGCGCAGGAGTAAGAGTACACGGCCCGGGTCGACAGGTGAAATCGGATCCCCGGTGATCGTCCGCGCCCTGCTCAGGGCACGACACGCAGGCGCGGAAGCTCCCCGCTGGCGACCGTCTCCGGCTCGACCTGGGCACCGAACCAGGCGGCCAACCGCTCGTACGGCAGCGGCCTGCTGAACAGGAAGCCCTGCCCGATCTCACAGCCGATGTCCTGGAGAAGCTCCAGGGTCAACTCGCTCTCCACGCCCTCGGCGACCACCGCCAGGCCGAACTGCTGCGAGAGGGTCACCACGGCGTTGACGATCGCCAGGTCCCCCGGGTCGGTCGCCATGCCCTGCACGAAGGAGCGGTCCACCTTCACCTCGTGCACCGGCAGCCGGCGCAAATGCGCCAGGGACGAGTCACCGGTGCCGAAATCGTCCACCGACAACCGCACGCCGAGGTCGCGCAGCCGCCGCAGGGTCGGGATGGGCCGGTCCGTGCCGTCCAGCACGCCCGCCTCGGTGATCTCCAGGGTGAGCCGCTGCGCCGGCACCCCGTACTCGGTCAGCAACTCCTGGACCCGGTCCGGGAAGTGCTGGTCGGTGAGCGTACGGGCCGCGAGGTTGACCGCGATGGGCAGCGGCTGATCGGCCAGAGCCCAGTCCCGGCTGCGGCGCAGCCCCTCGCGGAGCACCACCTCCGTGAGCCGGCTCAACTGACCGGTGTGCTCGGCCACCGCCACGAAGTCCTCGGGAGCCCGGGCGGCTGACATTAGGACGACCCTGCTGGAACGGCGGCGGAACAGTACCCATGCTTAACAACGACCCGCTCGCCCGCCACCAGGACGCCAATACCTTCAAGCATCAGGCAGGGCACGGCAGCCGAACGCGAGCCAGCTCGCTGGATCGACCGGACGGCAGGACTCTCCTTTCGTCAAGGGAGCGACACCAGGTCATCCCGATCAGCAGAAACCGGCAAGACCGCTGTGAGGCCCCTGCAGACGCTAGAACCCCTACCTGCCCCCGTGAGGCGCGTGGTTTCGACGCTCTCGCGAGAATTCAGCAGGCGCAAACGGCCCTAACCTACACTCGCACGAAGATCGGCACCGCATTTGTCACTGATTTTGTGGAGGACATCAACGCCTGCGGCTGCAGGCCACGCCAGTAGGACGTAATCCTCTACTGGGTCGTTCTGAACAGCGTCATAATTTGTGTCCCTACCTCGGGCATGCACCCTGATCCGATAGTGACCTGGACCGTTGGAGCTAAGAACGGCAAGACCAGTGGCGGCACCGGTATCGGGCGAGTCCACGCGAAGTTCGCCGCTCGCAGAGTAGACGGAAGAATCGATGACTTCATCCCAATCGCTAATGTCTAGGTATTCCGGCGAGCTTTCCAGAACCTCAACCGCTACCCGGACGTAGCCATGTGAGATGCCGGTGTAGATCATGGCACCGTGACTCATCTTCACTACTAGGCCGTTAGACCAATCACCTGACTCTACCGGCACATCTCCGGCGTCTAGCACTCCAAACCAATGGTCAGACACTCGAACGTCTATCCATTCGCTCGGACGGTACTCTTGGCCTGGCATTGCGGACCACTCTCCTATCTATCGAAACAGATGGTGGGTGACGTCTGCCAGCTTGCCTACAACGACGACTCGGAGGGCGTCAGTGAGACGCCCTCCGAGCCATACCCATTGCGGCAGGCTACATCCCCTCGCTCAGCTTACGAAACAACAAGGACGCGGAAGGGATCGCCATCCAACATCCGTTCCGCGCGGTAAAATTGCGTATGCAAGCCACCATGCGCGTTGTTCTGATTCGCAGCAATCATGCACACGCTAACACCTGCCGGTCCGGTGGCCGAAGGGATACCGCTGAATGAACACCCGCTGAAGGTTCGGCGGGTTCCTCCGGCTGAAAGCCCTTCATAGGAGGAAGCAAGCGGATATTCATCGCAAGTCTTGCCGTCGACCTGGGGGGGATTTCCGCATGCGAGATTGCGGTTTCGATCGATAATAGTCTGGTTGGTGGTTCGAAAGAGTGGAGCCGCGAAAGAGCCACCCGGCAGCCCTGACGCCTGCGCCCGTGAAACATGTGATGCCATCTCGGGATAGGATGCAGTGCTGTACTGCACCGCGCTGGCGTACCACGGGATGACGCATCCGGCGGATGCCTGACCGCCGGTAGCGTTATCGCATCGCACCTCATTCATCGAGGCAGTGTTGGGCTACGGTGTGGGCGGCTGGCCTGTGGGCGACGGACGAGTTGACCTGTGCGCCGCGGCCGAGCGGATCAAGGTTCCGCTTCAAGGTCTGAGGCTGCTCGCCGTGTCCGGAGTCACGATAACCAGCTCGTCATCGATCTTCTTGATCGAATTCTCCAAGGGTGAGAGGTGACGGGTCGAGCAGGTCGGCGCGCAGCGCTGCCCTCACTTGGTCGATGACGTCATATAATTCGCCGATTGTGCCGGAAAGGTCGCTCATCTCGTCATAGATCTTGACCTTGGCCTCCATGGTCTCGCTGGCTTCGGAGTCGCGTTTGGCTAGATGCAGCTTGTAGCAACCAGCCCAGAAAGAATTACTCACCCTAAAGAATTCGGCCATCTTGCCCCAAGTGGCTGCAGTCCACATGTGGGACTCTCGGAATACCGCTGCAGGCCGACCGAAGGATGCTTCATTATTACCTACGGCTGTTGGATCATTCTCGGTGCCGTCTAGCCACAGCAAGTCGTTTAGTCGCTGCACTTCCACTTCGCACTCTGCCAACCAGCTGGCAAGAGCTCTGTAGGCCGACTCAAGGTGCCGTTGTTGACGGTTTTTCTGAGCAGCCCTTTCTTGGCGTTCGGCCTGCTCACGAGCAATCGTCAGAGCAGCTTCTTGTTGCCTGCGGGCAGCAGAGAGTGTCGCTAAGACGCCCGCGATACCGACGGCCGTGCCGCCTAATGTGGCGGCTAGAGAAACCGCATCTTGTGCTTCCATGGCGGCAAACGTACCAATGGCCATCAAGGGCTAGGTCCCGTGGATAGCCGTGTCGTGATCGGCGGGCTGCTCGTTTCCCGCCGCGTTGAGTCATTGCGAGTGGATGGCCGGCGCTGAAACAGAGAGGGTGTCTCCGATACTCTCCCTCCTCGCTCCCTACTACGCGACCGCATCGCCTTCTCGGGAGCCCGGCGGCCACGTTACGGTAGGAGGATCCTCATCGAGCCGTAAGGACGTCATGAGCAACGGTCAGGTCCCAGAGCGCGAGTTCACGCCGTTTCTCGCCGATCATCTCGAACTGATCGAACCCGGCATGACCCTCGTCGACACGGAAGTTACCCTCCGGGACCCAGACGGCGCGTCGGGACGCGTCGACATCGTCGCCCATGACCGGTACGGCAACGTGGTGGTGATCGAGGTGAAGTGCTCCGACCACAGCGCCCGCGAGGCCGCCCACGAGATCTTCAAGTACAGCGAGATCCTGCGGTCGCAGCAGCAGATCGACGAGTCCGAGTTCCGGTGCATCCTCGTCTCGACACACTGGCGCGAACTCCACCGCGCCTTCACCGACTACGCCGCGCGGCATCACGACGTGGCCGGCTACCGAGCCGAGCTGGCCGACGACGCCTGGTCCATCACCCGGGTTGAGCCGCTCGCGCGGTCCGGTTCCGTCGTGCTGACCTCGGCGCACGACATTTTTTTGTATTCCGATCCGGCAAAGCGGCACGACGATTTCGCCCTGATATCGGCCGCACTGGCCAAAATGGGGGCGCCGCACCAGATCGGCATCCTGATGCAGAACGACGTGACCGAGGTCATGTTCCCGTACGCTCTCTACGTCATCCTTGGGACGGCCGTCCGGTCGCCGACCGGGGAGGACTATCCACGCGACCCCGCCGAGCACGACATTTTGGCCAAGGTCTTAACCGGCCATCACGCCGACGACTTGGAGGAAGGCAGCCCCGAGAAGCTGGGTCATTTGCTGTCGACCGCAGGCGGCTGGCACGCAACCGAGGTACTAAAAGCGGGGGCGTTCGCCCGCCGTGACCGGCTGGGTGTCGATGATCTCCTCATCCGGGCGGCCGTCGAGATGCCGGGCTTCACCAATACCGCCTTCGTTCGCTGGTCGTCGCCGAGCCGGCCAGCGCACTGGGCGGCGACGCGTGAGCTAACGCTTGGCAGCATGCCGACCAGCCCGGAGTGCCGGGAGGTCGTAGCGCGGTGGCTGGACGGGATCGAGCAGATCTATTCCGAGCACACCATCGCGGTGCGCATCCGCAACCCCGGCATCATCCGCCCGCTGGCCGAGCTCAGCCCCCAGGATCTCGCCGAGTCACCGATGTCCCTTCGCGTCGCGGTGCTCGACGCAAAAACCGGCAACCGGGTCGCCGGGCTCGTGGTTGCCCTGCACTGGGACGGAGCCACGGTTGCCGGCGATCTGCTTGCCGTGATCAAGGAGACCGTCGAGGACTACTTCGCGTGGTCGATGTTCTACCCGGACCCGGAAGACGAGGCGGCCGCGCTCCGGAGGCTCGGCCTGCGCCTGCACGCGTACGAGATCGCCCCGGCTGAGGGCGCCTGGCTTGTCCGATTCAAACTTGAACTCGACGCCGGTGCCCTCGTCCGGCGCGACTATGACGATCTGGACTTCCCGAAGCCGGGGATGGTCGCTTTCCGATGGGGTGGTTCCCTGCCGTTCGAGGCCTTCCGCGATCGGCACTGGGACGCCATGGAGCGCCTCAGAGCCCAAATCGCGGCGCAGACCGTCCACATCGAGGCACCGCTACGGAAACCCTAAAAAGCGAGCTATCACAATCCGGGAGAGCCGTCCGGGCAAGCCGGTACCGCTGCCCTTGGCTAGAGGCCAGGCTGCCTCAGGGCCCTGCGCGTCGCACGCCCAGCCGCCAGTGGAACGGCTTATGTCATCCTTGGCATTGCAATCAGTCGAAGAAAGGTGCTCGTCGCTGTGGGTGGCCCCGTGTTGTCGATGAGCAAGTACGTCGACGAGATTCGACACGCTGTTACAAGTCTGCTTCCGCTCATCTGGGATGAGTACGAGGCGCTCCAGGACCTCGAAGCGCGACTTGATGGGCTCCGGAAGCAGATGGAGGCCGAGTATGGGAGGGCGGCGTGGCTCGCGTTAAACGCTGAGAACGCTGAGGACGTGGGGCTAGCGACCGGTATGCAGTGGGACGCGTACTGGGGTCCGGACAAGGAGCATCACGACCAGAGTGCCGCGCTGCCCGACCTTCAGGCCGCAGTTGAAGCTCACCGGTTTTCGGTCGACGCCTTAGCAGCTGCCCTGATCCAGTACGGCAAGCAGGGCATCTCTGCCGTCCACGGCGGACTTGTTCCTTCGCCAGACGGTCGGCAGATCGGCAACTCCCAGCGTCTCAAGAACGTGGTCTGGCAGGCGCGGAACCAAGCACTCCACTGGGAGGACCGGAGCCCTCATAAACCGGTCGCGGCTTGCTTCGACGCGCTTGCTGCCGAAGTTGACCCGGTTTTCCGCGACTACACCCAGCGCAACATGAGCTTCGAGATCGTCAAGTTGCTCGGGTGGCGCTCATCGGGTGCGTTTGAGGCTGATCTGCTCAGCCTCGCTTGAGCTAGGCGGCCGGCTACTGGCCTCTTGAGCGATGGATCGGTGAGGTCCTCGGGCACAAGCCGGGCACAACTGGCGCTGACAAGGGCTGTTAAGCGGTGTAAGGCCACGAGAGATCTCGCCCAGCTCAGGAGGCCGATCCGCCCGTTCTGGGATGATCCACAGACCGCCAGAGGGGTTCAGGGTTCGAGTCCCTGGCGGCAGCAGACGTGCGGCACCCCGGACCGGAGCCGAATGGCTTCATTGCCGATTTCTTCTGTTCTGGATCAAGGCGCCGCGCTCCGCACGGCGCGGGCGGTGAGCCGGCCGGCGGCAAGCCGCCCCGGCCGCCTCCGGCGCCGGGGCGGAAGCCACCGACTGCCGCCGGACCGCCGCCCCGACCTCCACTGATCCAGACGCAGCACGACCAAGGCCAGGCGGCACGGAAGCCGGCAGGTCGACCTGATCGAGGGCGAGGGCTTCCGACTGCCGCGCCAGTCCAACCCCGGGACTGGCTTGCCCCCGGGCGACCTACGAAGCCAGCTGAGCCCGCGGCAGCCTCAGCCGGTGCTCCAGGTGCGATCGCGCCGGGCTGGCAACTCCCGGAGCACGGGCGTTCGCAGCCCCCAGCGGAGCCCTGAGAGGCAAGATCGACCTGCCCACCATCTGCCCACAACCAGTCATCAACGGCTGGACCTAGCCGGACTCGACCAGACAAACGACAACGGCCCCCGATCAGCATCGCTGCTGGTCAGGGGCCGTGTCTGCACCTGGTGGCGGGTAGAGGATTCGAACCTCTGAAGCTTTCGCGACGGATTTACAGTCCGCTCCCATTGGCCGCTCGGGCAACCCGCCAGGGCACCCCACCGCGTCGTAACGCGGCGGCGGAAGCAAGGATAGCGGCTTCCCCCGGCACCTCCGCAACCGGGTACGGTCAGGGGGTCGTGCCGCTGGTCGGCGGCCGACGGCAAGCCCAGACCGCCGGACAGCAGGAGCAGAAACATGGCAGCGAACCCGTCGTTCGACATCGTGAGCAAGGTTGACCGCCAGGAGGTCGACAACGCCCTTCGACAGGCGGAAAAGGAGCTCGCGACGCGGTTCGACTTCCGCGGCACCGGCGCGGAGATCTCCTGGTCCGGTGAGGAGGCGATCGGTCTTCAGGCGGAGACCGAGGAGCGGGTCCTCGCCGCACTGGACGTGTTCAAGGAGAAGCTGGTCAAGCGGAACATTTCGCTCAAGTCGCTGGACGCTGGCGAGCCGCGCCCGTCCGGCAAGATTTTCAAGATCGACTGCAAGGTGATCCAGGGCATCGAGACGGACAAGGCCAAGGCGATCAGCAAGAAGATCCGCGACGAGGGCCCCAAGGGCGTGCAGGCGCAGATCCAGGGCGACCAGTTGCGGGTCACCGGCAAGAAGAGGGACGACCTCCAGGCGGTCATCTCGCTGCTCAAGGGTGAGGACTTCGGCGTCGCCCTCCAGTTCAACAACTACAGGTAAGGCCGCGACCGCCGCTTGAACCGCCGCCGAAGACGCGATCCGCTCAGCAACGGGAGAGGGTCGCGTCCTACTGCCTGATGCGCTCCGGATGCACCCCGTCGACCATGTCGTGCCCCGGCACCTGGATGCAGAGCGCCCCCGGCTCCGCCCCGCACACCGGGCAGCGCCGCCAATCCTCGATCGAGCCTGGATCGTGCCCCAGTTCACCAGCCATGCGGCTGATCTCCACCGCCGCCTCGTGGAGATCGGCGTCCTGATGCCGGGTGGCGGCCCGGTGGACGTCACGCACCGCCCTCTTCGCACGCTCTTCCCTGGGCTCGGACTCGGACATGGCAGCCTCGTTCCCGGGATGCATGACCTGAAACTGATTCAGGTGCCGAGCGGCGGCGTTCAGCGGTCGGCCGTCGAAGCGCCCATGCCGGCATGAAGCTCCGGGGCGGCATGAACCCACCCAGGCCGTCGTCAACCAACGGATCGGCGTCGACCGCCCCAGCCCGGCGGCGGCTCGCTCGGCTCGTCAGGCGGGAATCCATCGACGACGAGGGCGTGGACAGTCGGGCTCAGTAGACGACGCTGTACCAGTGCTCGGTCTCGCCGGGCAGCGGCACCAACCGCACCTTGGTGCCGCCCGGGTGGTCGAACATGCGCACCCCGTCGCCGAGCAGCACCGGGGCGAAGAACATGAGGATCTCGTCGAGCAGCCCGGCCTCGATGCACTGCTTGGCGACGTTCGCGCCGAGGATGTTGACGTACCGGTCCCCGGCGGCCTCCTTGGCCTGGGCGACGGCGGTGTGCAGGTCACCGACGAACGTGACGTCGGCGGGTGGCTCGGCCGGTGGTTGGTGGGTGAGGACGAACACCGGCCCGTGGTACTGGCCGCCGAACGCGCCTTCGCTGTCGGTGCCGCGGTTCGGGTCGTCGCCGCCGAAGGTGCCGTTGCCGGCGAGGATCGCGCCGACGCTGTGCAGCAGTCGCTCCGCCGTCGGATTTTCGCCGCCGAGGTGGTCGGTCAACCAGGACATGTCGCCGCCCGGGCCGGCGATGTAGCCGTCGAGCGACGCCGTCGCCGAATATAGAACCTTGGCCATACGACCAGGGTAGGCGGCGGAACTCGGGTTCCTTGAAGTCGGGGCATCCGCCGCGCAGGGACACCCCGAATTCAAGGAACCCGAGTGGATCAAGCCGGCCGGGAACGAGAGTGGATCAAGCCCAGCACGGAAGGCGAGCCAGGAGGCAGCGGGTCAGACGGTGACGGGCTGTTCGGCGCGTACGGCCGTGTTTTCCGCACGGGCGATGGGCCCGGCGGGCAGCGCGGCGACCGCGGCCCCGACGGCGACGGCCGCTCCGGCGAAGAGGAACGCCCAGCTGACGCCGCCCGCGTGGTCCACGATCAGGCCGGCCACCGAGCCGCCGGCCGCGCTCGACGCGACCGCCACGGTGACGACCCAGGTGTACGCCTCGTTCAGCATGCCGGCTGGGGCGATTCGGCCGACCAGGGTGTTCTCCAGGGTCAGCGCGGGCGCGATGGTGGCCCCGCCGACGACCAGCGCGACGCCCAGCGCCAGCGGGGTGGGCATCACCGCGAACACCGCGAAGGTGCCGGCGACCGCAGCGAGCAGCAGGGCGAACTGTCGGGTCATGTTCGGCGACGGCTTGCGGACGCCGAACCAGAACCCGCCGATGGCGCTGCCGATCCCCCAGACGGCGAGCAGAATGCCGGCCAGGCTCTCCGAATCGTCGGTGGTGTGGCCGCTCGCGTACGCCGGGACGATCACCCCGGCGGCGCCGAACGCGATGCCGAGGCCGGCCACGCAGACCAGCAGGGCCGGGAATCCACCGACCCGCAGCGGGCCGAGCCCTCTGGCGTGGTGCTCCTTCGGGTGCGGGCGCCAGCCGCGCATCACCTGGCCGAGGGCCACGGCGGTCGTGCCGAACAGGGTGACCACGGCCGCACCGATCAGCGCGGCGGCAGCGTCGGCGAAGATGACGAAACCGGCTACGAGCAGCGGGCCGAGCACGAAGACGATTTCGAACAGTGAGGTCTCGGCTGCCAGCGCGGTGTTGCGCAGCGGGTACCGGCCGGAGCTGGGGCTGGTCAGTTCGTTCCAGGCGTTACGGATGGCGGCGGTGAGCGGCGGGTACGTGGCACCGGCCACGGCGCTGGCGAGGTAGATGGTGAGTAGGGCGTCGTCGCCCGAGCGGCTGGCCAGCAGCAGCGCGATGAGCGCCAGCGGGTGGGCCACGGCGGTGACCAGCAGGATGGGGGTGGGGCCGACGCGGTCGGCGACCCGCCCGGCCACGGGGCTGAGCGCCGCGCCGGCGACGGCGTAGATCCCGCCCGCGATGGCGGCCAGCGCGTACCGCCCGGTCACCTGCTCGACCACCAGGAGCAGCGCCAGTGGTGTCATGCCGATCCCGAGCCGCCCGATGATGCCGGTGATCAGCAGCATCGGCGCGCCGGGGATCCGCCACACACCCAGGTACTGACGCAGCGCGGCCACCGAAACCTCCGAGGATGTAATGAGCGTGAGCCGTTACGACCCTAACGCCGCCGCCGGACGGGGCGACACCGGATATCCGCTTCGACACAGTGCTCCGCCCGTACCCGATGTGACCGGGTACGGGCGGAGGCGTGAATCAGCAGCGGGTCAGCGCTGGAACTGCACCGGCCCCGCGTTGGCGGCCATCTGCTCCAGCCGGGCGACCCGGTCCTCCATCTTGGGGTGGGTGGAGAAGAGCGCCGCCATGCCGCCGCCCCGGAACGGGTTGGCGATCATGAGGTGCGCGGTGCTGGTGAGCTGGCCCTGGGCCGGCAACGGCCGGCGGCGGGCCACCGCATCGATCTTGCGGAGCGCGCTGGCCAGGGCCAGCGGGTCGCGGCTCAACTCGGCACCCGAGGCGTCCGCCTGGAACTCACGGCTCCGGCTGATCGCCAACTGGATCACCGTGGCCGCGATCGGGCCGAGGATCAGGGTGAGCAGCAGCACGGCCGGGTTCGGCCGGTCCTCGTCGTCCCCGCCGCCCAGCGGGATGAAGAAGGCGAGGTTCGCCAGCAGGGTGATGATGCTGGCCAGACCGGCCGCCACGCTGGAGATCAGGATGTCCCGGTTGTAGACATGTGACAGCTCGTGCCCGATCACACCGCGCAGCTCGCGGTAGTCGAGGATCTCAGTGATCCCCTGGGTCACGCACACCGCCGCGTGCTGCGGGTTACGACCCGTGGCGAACGCGTTGGGCTGCGAGGTCGGGCTCACGTAGAGGCGCGGCATCGGCTGCCGGGCGTCGGTAGCCAGCTCCCGCACCATCCGGTACAGCTCGGGGAACTGTGCCTCGGTGACCGGTTGGGCCCCCATCGAGCGCAGTGCGAGCTTGTCGGAGTAGAAGTAGGTGACGCCGTTCATGACCAGTGAGACGACGACAGCGATGACCAGACCGCCACTGCCGCCGAACCAGTAGCCCACCGCGAGGATCAGGGCGCTGAGCAGGCCAAGCAGCGCTGCGGTCTTCAGACGGTTGTGGTGCACGATGTCTCCTTCGGTGCACGGATCGCCGGGATCCGCTGACCGGTTCAACAACCCGGTACCCACCAACCATCCGTCTCAACGCTGAGAGTTCACTGAGACCGAAGTGCCAGGTCAGGTCAGCGGCCGGCCAGATCGAGCACCAACTGCGGGGCAACGCCGAGCACCACGGCGGCCACCGTCGCCACCGCCAGCACCACGGCCACCACACCCACCACGGGTACGGCGGCAACGCCGCCGCCGCTCGGGGCGGCGAGAGGCGTCGGTGCCCAGAGCGCGGCGGTCACCCGCAGGTAGTAGGCGAGCCCGATCACCGCGTTCAGCGCCACCACGAGCGCCAGCCAGGCCGCCCCGCCATCGAGCAGCGCCCGGACCACTGTCACCTTCGCGAACAGGCCGGCGAGCCCCGGCGGCAGGCCGGCCAGGCCCACCAGCGCGAGACCGAGCGCTGCGGCCCGCCAGGGGTGCCGGCGGGCCGCCCCACGGAGGTCATCCAGCGTGCCGCCGTCCGCACCGGCCGGGCGCAGCGCGGTCACCCCGGCGAACGCGGCCAGCTCCAACACCACGAAGAAGACGGCGTACGCCATCGCGGCGGCGTACGCGGCGGAGCGTGCCTCGTCGGTGCGGCCGGCGGCCAGCGCCAACGCCCCCAGCGGGGCGAGGATGTAGCCGGCCTGCGCGACGGACGACCAGGCGAGCAGCCGGACGGTACGCCGCTGGCGCAGCGCGACGAGGTTGCCGACGGTCATGGTGAGCACCGCGAGCAGGGCGAGCACCGGGCCGGTCTGATCCGGTGGGAGTGCCCGCTGCACGACGGCGAGGAGAGCGACCAGGCCGCCCAGCTTCGACGCCGTCGAGAGGTACGCGGCCACCGGCAGCGGCGCGCCGTCGTAGGTGGCCGGCGCCCACGCGTGGAACGGCACCGCCGCCACCTTGAAGGCCAGCCCGACCAGCAGCACCGCCACCGCGGCGGTGGTCAGCGGCAGGTCCCGCAACTCCGGCCGTTCGGCGAGCAACGCGCTGAGCCGGTCCAGGTGCAGCCCACCGGTCACCGCGTACAGCAGCGCCGCGCCGAGCAGGGTCAGCGTGGTAGCCACGACGCTGACCACGAAGAACGTCACCGCCGCCTCGGCGCTGGCGAGGCTCCCCCGGCGCAGGCCCACCAGCACGTACAGCGGCAGGGTCAGCGTCTCCAGGGCGACGATCAGGGTGATCAGGTCGCCGGCCGCACCGAGCACCACGCCGCCGGTCATCGAGCAGGCCAGCAGGAAGCAGTATTCCCCCACCGGTGACCGCCCCGCCCGCAGCGCGGGTGCGGAGAGCCCGAGCACGCCCAGGGTGAGCAGGGCCACCACCGCGCCGACCAGGGCGGCCCGGCCGCCGAAGATCCAGGAGCAGTCCGCGCCGACACAGAACGTCCGGCGCTCCCCAGCCGCGCCGACCAGGGCGGCGCCGACGGCGGTGCCGAGCGCGCCCAGCGCGGCCACCACGATGGTGGCCCGTGGCCGGGCCAGCAGCAGGTCGGTGAGGAGCACGAGCACGGCGGTGCCGGCGGCCAGGTAGGCCGGCAGCAGCGCGACGCTGTCCACGCTCTGCACCACGTTCATGTGAGCCTGCCTCTGTTCGCGACTGCGGGGCTCCGCTTCGCCGTACGCCTCGCGCTCACCGGGAGACCACCCCGATCAGGGCGTCGACGGGAGCCTCTGCGATGCCGAGGACCAGCGCCGGGGCCAGCCCGATGGCCAACGCGAGCAGCACCAGCGGCACCCACGCGGTCAGCTCCGCACCGGCCAGGCCGGGGCCGACCCTCCCGACGGCGGGGCTCGGACGGTTGTGGGTGACCTGGCGCAGCAGCCGCAGGAAGTACGCCGCGGTGAGCGCACCGCCGATCGCGGCCAGCACCCCGAGGGTGGTCCAGAGCGGGCCGCCCACCTGGACGGCCGCGATCACCGCGAACGCCTCACCCCAGAAACCGGCCAGCCCGGGCAGACCGAGCGACGCGACAGCCGCGAACGCCAGCAGACCGGCCAACCGGGGCGCGGTCTCCCGCAGCCCGGACAACTCGGCGAGGGTGCCCGTGCCGGTACGGTCCTTCACCGCCCCGGCCAGGAAGAACAGCAGAGCAGTGATCACCCCGTGCGCGATGTTGCCGATCAACGCCGCCTGGATGCCGATGGCGGTCAGCGTGGCGACGCCCAGCAGCACGAAGCCCATGTGTCCCACGCTGGAGTACGCGATCAGCCGCTTCACGTCGGACTGGGCCAGGCAGACCAGTGAGCCGACCAGGATCGCGGCCACGGCCAGCACGCCGAGCACCGGCGCCGCCCAGCGGGCGCCCTCCGGCGCCACCCCCACCGCCACCCGGATCAGACCGTAGGTGCCCATCTTCAACAGCACGCCGGCCAGCACCACACTGCCCACCGTTGGCGCCTGGGTGTGCGCGTCGGGCAGCCAGGAGTGCAACGGCCACAGCGGGCTCTTCACCGCGAAGGCCAACGCCAGCAGGGTGAACGCGGCCAACTGGGTGCCCCTGGACATCCCCGCCCCGCCGGTCAGGGCCACCACGTCGGCGGTGCCTGCGGCGGCGACAACCACGTACACGCCGACCAGCAGCAACACCGAGCCGAACAGGGTGTAGAGCGCGAACTTGCGGGCCGCCCGACGCCGGTCCGCGCCACCCCAGCCGGCGATGATCGCGTACATCGGCAGCAGGACGACCTCGAAGAACAGGAAGAACAGCACCAGGTCCAGGGCGAGGAAGGTGCCCAGGATGCCCACCTCGACCACCAGCAGCAGCGCGACCAACGCCCGGCCACTGCCGCCGTCCGGAACCCGCCACATCGTGTACGCGCAGCAGAGCAACGTGAGCAGCGCGGTCAACACCACCAGCGGCCACGAGATGCCGTCCACGCCGAGGTGGAAGCGCAACTCCAGGCCGGGCACCCAGGGCAGGTCCAGTTGGTGCCATGGACGCACCGCCGGCGCTCCGGCCGACCAGGCGACCCAACCTCGACCGCCGAACACCAGCGGCACCGCGGCCAGCAGGGTCAGCGCCGCCGCGACAGTGCCGACCAGCCGGGCCGCCCGGTCCCGGGGAGTCGCCGCCACCGCGACCGCGCCGAGCGCCGGCACCGCCAGGACGGCGACCAGCAACACCTGCCCAGACGTCATAGGTTCACTCCGATCACGGCGGCGGCCAGCCCGATCAGCAGCGCGCCGGCCAGCACTCCGGCGGCGGCCCGGGGCAACGCCGCTCGGTGCAGCGTGGCCAGCCCCGCGCCCAGACCGGACGCGGCCCGGCCGCTGCCCTCGACCGCGCCGTCCACCACCACCTCGTCGCCGGTGCGCGCGACGCGGGCCAGCGCGCGGACGGGGCGTACGACAAGGGTGTGCTGGACGTCGTCGAGCCGGAACGCGCGGGCGAAGACCGGCCGCAGCGGACCCAGCGCGACCGCCGGGTCGGCGGTCGGGTCCCGACGCCAGCCCAGCGTGACCAGCCCGGCACCGACCAGCAGCAACGCGAGCGGCAGCAGCACCCCCGGCCCCACGTGGACCAGGCCGTCCTCGGAGCCCGCCACCGGCACGGTCGGGAAGCGCAGGCGGTCGGCGAACGGCCCGACGAAGCCGGCCAGACCGAGCAGTGCGGCCGGCACGGCCAGCAGCAGCACCGGCCAGCGCAGCACCGCCGGCGGGTCGTGCGGGCGGACCAGCGGCAGGCGTGGTGTGCCGAAGAAGGCGCGCAGCAGCAGCCGGCCGGCATACCAGGCGGTGATCGCCACGCCGAGCAGCCCAGCCATCCACACCAGCCAGCCCACCCAGGACGGTGCCGGGCCGGTGCCCTCCAACGCGGCGGACTCGGCGACCGTCAACACGCCGTCCTTGCTCCAGAAACCAGCGAGCGGCGGCACCCCGGCCAGCGCACCCAGGCCCACCACGGTGCACCAGAACGTCACCGGCATGCTGCGCCGCAGCCCGCCCATCTCCGACATCACTGTGGTGCCGACCGCGTGGATGACCACGCCGGCGGCGAGGAACAGCAGCGCCTTGAACGCGGCGTGGGTGAGCAGGTGGAACAGCGCCGCCGACGGGGAGCCGACCGCCAGCGCGCCGGTCATGTAACCCAACTGGGACACCGTCGACCAGGCCAGCACGCGCTTGATGTCGTCCTGCGCGGTGGCGGCGAGCGCGCCGAGCAGCAGGGTGATCGCGCCGACCACCCCGAGCACGGTCAGCGTCACCGGCGCGGCCGTGAACAGCGGGTAGAGGCGGGCTACTGCGTACACGCCGGCGGCGACCATCGTGGCGGCGTGGATCAGCGCGGAGATCGGCGTCGGGCCGGCCATCGCGTCCGGCAGCCACGTGTGCAGCGGGAACTGCGCGCTCTTACCGGCGACACCGGCGAGCAGCAGCAGGCCGGCAGCGGTCAACGTCACACCGGAGTGGTCGTGGGCGAGGACGTCGGCGATCCGGAAGCTGCCCGTCGACACGCCCAGCAGCGCGATGCCGAGCAGGAACCCGACGTCACCGACCCGGGTCACCAGGAACGCCTTCATCGCGGCGGCCGGCGCGCCGGGCAGTCGACGGTCGTGGGCGATGAGCAGGTACGAACAGAGGCCCATCACCTCCCAGCCGACCAGCAGCATGATCAGGTCGCCGGCGACCACCACCAGCAGCATGGCACCGGTGAAGAGGCTGATCTGGGCCGCGTACGGCGGGTAGCGGTGGTCGACGTCGATGTCGTCGTGCGGGCCGCGTCGCAGATAGCCGATCGAGTAGACCTGCACGGCCAGGGCGACCGCGGTGACCGCCACCGCGACCAGTGCGGCGGCGCCGTCCAGCCGTACGCCGAGGGTCACCATCAGCCCGCCGACGTCGACCCAGGTGGTCGACGTCTCCGTCGGCCCGTCGACCGTCAGCAGCAACGCGACGGCCAACGCCAGGGCAACGGCCGCACCGGTGACCCCGAGCGCGACGGCAGCGCCGCGGGCCCGACCGCCGCCGGTCGCGCTGTTGTCCCGTGGGGCCGGTGGCAGCAGCAGGCCGAGCAGGCCGGCGGCCAGCGGCACGGCGGGCAGCAGCGCCCCGAGCAGCCCGGTCACCGGCGAGCCTCCGTGTCCAGGACGGCCGGCTCTCGCTCGTCGGCGGGCTGCGCCGGCTCGGTCAGCGGCACGTCATCCACCGCGACGGTGGCCCGCAACCGGTAGAGCTGGAGGACGATCGCCAGCCCCACGCCGATCTCGGCGGCGGCGAGGACGATGACGAACAACGCGAAGACCTGCCCCGAGTGCGGCAGCACGGCGCGGGCGGTGGTGTCCGCGGTTACCAGGATCAGGTTGACCGCGTTGAGCATCAACTCGACCGACATCAGCACCAGCACCGCGTTGCGGCGGCGCAGCACGCCGTAGACACCGAGGCCGAACAGCAGCGCGGCGGTGACGTACGGGATGACCGGCCTCACCGGCGCCCCCCGGGCTCGACGTCCACCCGGACAGCCGGTGCTGCCGTGGCTTCGCGTTGCGGGGCGGGTCGGCCGATGTCCGGCCGGGACAGCACGATCGCGCCCACCAGCGCGGAGAGCAGCAGCACGGACAGCACCTCGAACGGCAGCACCCAGGACTGGAAGATCTGCTCCCCCAGCCGCTCGGCGGTGCCCGCCGCGGGCAGCGCGACGCTGCTCCAGCGGTACGCGTCGACGAGCAGGACGGTCAGCCCCAGCCCAGCACCGCCACCGATCAGGGCGGCCGACCAGCCAGGCCGGTCCAGGTCGTCGGAGGCTCCGATCGGGGCCCGGGTCAGCATCACCGCGAACAGCAGCAGGACCACCACCGCGCCCACGTAGATCAACACCTGCACCCAGGCCACCAGCTCGGCGCTGAGCACCAGGAAGTCACCGGCCAGCGCGCCCAGGCACACCACAAGGTAGAGCCCGGCCCGGACCAGGTGTCTGGTGGTCACCACCAGCACCCCGGCACCCACCGCCACCGCGCCGAGGGCGAGTAGCAGCACATCCGCTCCGGTCACCGGGCCGCCTCTCCGGCTCGGACGGTCACGACGCGGGGTCCTGATCGGCATCGGATCGTACCGACGGAGGGGCCGGACGGGCGGCGGCCGCCTTGCGCGCGGCGGCCGTCTCCTCCTTGGCCGGCTCACCGTTCGGGTCGTGCGCTTGCGGCGGCGGAACCGTGGCCATCCACTGACCCAGGTGGTCCTTGTCGTGCAGCAGGTCCTTGATGTCGTACTCGGCGTACTCGAATTCCGGCGACCAGTAGAGCGCGTCGAACGGGCAGACCTCGATGCAGATGCCGCAGTACATGCAGAGCGAGAAGTCGATGTCGAACTTGTCGAGCACGTTGCGCTGGCGGGGGCGGGCGGCGCCGGGCACCGCCACCTCCTCCTTGTGCGAGTCGATGTAGATGCACCAGTCCGGACACTCGCGCGCGCAGAGCATGCAGACCGTGCAGTTCTCCTCGGACAACGCGATCACGCCACGCGAGCGGGGCGGCAGGTCAGGGGCGACGTCCGGGTACTGCTGGGTGGTCGACCGGCTGGTCATCGTCTTGAGGGTGACCGCCAACCCCTTCACCAGGCCCGCGCCGGGCAGGCCACGCGCGCCGGTGGCGCTGGCCGGGTCGCCGTGCTCGCTGGGGTCGCTCATGTCGACCATCCTGCCCTGTGGCCCCGGCGCGCGCGACCACCACCCACAGGTCCAGGGCGGTACCGTGGTCGCGGGGAGAACGAACGCACCTGGAAGGACCTGCCATGACCGCCGCGCTGCAGAGCGACTACCCGCCCGAGAGCGAGTGGACGACTGACGATCTGGATGCGCTGCCCGAGGATGGCCGCCGCCGGGAACTGCTCGATGGAGTGCTGCTGATGTCCCCCTCCCCCACCCGCAAGCATCAAATCATCGCTGGGCTACTGATGGCCGAGCTGCACGCTGACTGCCCCGACGACTACGACGTCACTCAGGGGGTAGCGGTGCGTATCAACCGCACCCGCTCGTTCATCCCCGACGTTCTGGTGACCACGTCGGTCGCCGCCGCCCGCGAGCCGTCGAAGTACGAACCGCACGAGGTGGTGCTCGCCATCGAGATCGTCTCGCCGAGCACCCGCTCGATCGACCGGGTGTTGAAGCCGGCGCTGTACGCCCAGGCCGGCATCCCCTACTACTGGCGGATCGAGACCGAGGGTGGCGAGCTGGAGGTCGTGACCTACCGGATCGACGCGGTGAACGAGGTCTACGTCGAGACCGGGCGGTGGACGAAGTTCGTCGACACCGGCGAGCCCTTCCCGATCAATCTGCCGATCAGTCGGATCACGCCCCGGGCCCGCTGAAGGCGGTCGGGGGCAGCATTTCGACTCCGAGTTGTTGGAGCAGTTGGAACAGCTCGTTGCAGCTCCACACCTCGACGATCCGGCCCGCCGCGTCGAAGCGCAGGAACGTCGCACCGGAGTAGCTGACCACCTGCCCGGTCGGTGGCACCGGCCCGAACTGCCCGGCGTGCGTGCCGGCCGCCCGCCAGTGCACGGCCACCCGCTCGCCGGCCGCCACCACGTCCACGATCTTGTAGCGCAGGTCCGGGAAGGCCGCCCGGCGCTCGCGGTGCCAGGCCAGCGTCGCCTCCGGCCCGGTGCCGCCCAGCCCCGGGCAGTCCTCGGCGATCAACTCGTACGCGGACTCCTCCCGGCGCGCGTTCCACACGTCGGCGATGAACCGGCGGGCCGCCGCCTCCACATCCGTCATGCCCGCGAGGGTATCCGGGCTCACCCGGTCGGTCGGTTGGAGATCGGTCAGGATGGGAAGCAGGGCAGTAACAACACCGGGAGGGTGACGTGGGCGAGGAAACAGGCGGGAAGTACGTCGAGCCGGGTGGCGAGTTCACCCGCGACCAGCGGTACATCGCCACTCGGATCACCGAGGACGGGCGGGACGGGTACCCGGTGGAGCCGGGCCGGTACCGGCTGGCGGTCAGTCGGGCCTGCCCGTGGGCCAACCGCCTGATCATCGTGCGACGGCTGCTCGGCCTGGAGGACGCCATCTCGATGGCGGTGGCCGGCCCGACCCATGACGCCCGGAGCTGGACCTTCGACCTCGACCCGGACGGCCGGGACCCGGTGCTCGGCATCGAGCGCATCCAGGACGCGTACTTCAAGCGCTTCCCCGGCTACGAGCGCGGCATCACCGTGCCGGCGATGGTGGACGTGCCGACCGGGCAGGTGGTGACCAACGACTACGCGCAGATGAGCCTCGACCTGTCGACGCAGTGGGGCGCGTACCACCGCGACGGTGCTCCGCAGCTCTACCCCGAACACCTGCGGGCGCAGATCGACGAGGTCAACGCCGTAGTGTTCCGGGACGTCAACAACGGCGTCTACCGGTGCGGCTTCGCCGGCAGCCAGGAGGCGTACGACAAGGCGTACCACCAGCTCTTCGACCGGCTGGACTGGTTGACCGAGCGGCTGACCGATCAGCGTTACCTCGTCGGGGACACCATCACCGAGGCCGACGTGCGGCTGTTCACCACGCTGGTCCGCTTCGACCCGGTCTACCACGGCCACTTCAAGTGCAACAGGCAGAAGCTGAGTGAGATGCCGGTGCTGTGGGCGTACGCCCGGGACCTGTTCCAGACCCCCGGTTTCGGCGACACCATCGACTTCGACCACATCAAGCGGCACTACTACGAGGTGCACCGCGACATCAACCCGACCGGGGTCGTGCCGCTCGGCCCCGACCTGTCGAACTGGCTCACCCCGCACGGCCGGGAAGTCCTGGGTGGCCGCCCGTTCGGCGACGGCAGCCCGCCCCCGCCGCCGGCCGAGCCCGTCGACCCCGCACACACCCCGCTGCGCTGAGCGGCGCTCCTACAGGGCGACGCGGACGGCTGCCGTGAGGACCAGTTGGGCGAGGGACGCTGGCACCAGCACCAGCCAGCAGAGCCGCTGGAGCTGGTCCTCGCGCAGCCGGGGGTAGGACACCCGGAGCCAGATGATCACGAAGGACACGGCGAAGACCTTCAGCAGCGTCCAGAGCCAACCCAGCTGGTCGTCCGCGAACGGGCCCTGCCATCCGCCGAGGAACAGCACAGTGGTCAGCGCGGCGATCACCACGATGCCGACGTACTCAGCGAGCAGGAAGAACGCGAAACGCAGCCCGGTGTATTCGGTCATGTAACCGAAGACCAGCTCCGAGTCGGCCACCGGCATGTCGAACGGCGGCCGGCGGATCTCGGCCACCCCGGCGACGAAGAAGATGATCATCGCGGGCGCCTGCCAGAGCAGCCACCACGGTTGCCACGCCTCGACGATGCCCGACAGGCTGAGCGTGCCCGCCGCCATCGCCACCGACGCGGCGGCCAGCACCAGCGGCAGCTCGTAACCGAGCAGCTGTGCGGCACCCCGCAGCCCACCGAGCAGGCTGTACTTGTTGGCTGACGCCCACGCCGACATCAGCACCGCCACCACCCCGACACCGACCACGGCCAGCACGAAGAACAGGCCGATGTCCAGAGGTTGCCCGACCAGGTCGTTCGGGCCGAGCGGGATGACCAGCAGCACCAACAGGTAGGGCACCAGGGCCACCACCGGGGCCAGCCGGAACACCGCACGGTCCGCCTCGCGCGGGGTCACGTCCTCCTTCTGCACGAACTTGACCCCGTCCGCGACCAGCTGGGCCCAACCGTGGAAGCCGCCCGCGTACATCGGGCCGAGCCGGCCCTGCATGTGTGCCATCACCTTGTGCTCGGCCTGGCCCACCAGCAACGGCAGGGTGAGGAACGCGACCAGCACGCCACCCACCCGCAGCACCAGCTCCACCCAGAGCGGCATCAGGTCGTACCCCCGTCGTCGTCGGTGCGCTCGGCGCGGGCCGGCGGGTCCGCGACCGGGCCGGGCGCCGGTTGGTCGGGTGAGCCCGGGCCGGCATCGGGCGCGGGCTGCTCGGGCACGGCCGGGCCGTCGTCGGCCGCCGCAGACCGGGGAGTACGCGCCGGACGGGCCCCCGGAGCGGGCCGCGCGGGCCGATCACCGGCGGGTCTGGCCGGGGTGCCGCCACGCGGCCCCTCCCCCACACCACCCGCGCCGGCCGGGGTGGGCGTGGTGCCCCACTCACCCGGAGCCGGAACACCCGGCGGGCGGATTGGCCGGCGCCCACCGCCGGCCTCGGACTCGCCCGGTTCCTTCGCGCCCGGCCACGGCTTGGCCACCCGGGAAGCGAGCACGAACTCCTTGCGCAGCGGGTGACCCTCGAACTCCGGGGGCAGCAGCAGCGGACGCAGCTCGCCGTGGCCGGCGAAGTCGATGCCGAACATCTCGTGCGTCTCCCGCTCGTGCCAGGCGGCACCCGGGTAGACATCGACCACCGACGCGACAGTGGGCTCGGCGCGCGGCAACCGGGTACGCAGCAGCACACCGTGCCGCAGCCGCGTCGACCAGAGGTGCGCCACCACGTCGAAGCCCTCGGCCAACTCGTCGACGGCGGAGAGCCAGTCGAAAAAGTCGCAGGCCAGCTCGGTGTCGTCGCGGGCCGCGCGAACGGCGACCAGCCAGCTCTCCGGCGGCACGTCGACGGTGGCCCGGGCGAACCGCTGCCCGCCGGAGACCGACGGGGTCGCCTCGACCGGCGCGAGCAGCGCCACCAGCCGAGCGCCGAGGGCTTCGGGAGTCATGCCGCTGATCCTAGTGCCGGCCGGGCCCGGGCCCGGGCCGCCGCCGATGCCAGATGATCTGCCGGCTTTGGGCGCGGCGCAGCCCCCGGCGGGGAAAGATGAGGGCGTGCGCGCTGTGACTGTGAAACCCGGGGTCGCCAACTCGCTGAACCTCGCCGAGGATCAGCCGGAGCCGGCTGCCGAGGAAGGCTCGGTCCTGGTCGAGGCGCTGGCGGTGGGGATCTGCGGCACCGACCACGAGATCATCGCCGGAGAGTACGGCGAGGCGCCACCGGGACGGGACCACCTGGTCATCGGGCACGAGTCACTCGGCCGGGTGATCGAGGACTCCAGCGGCACCATGCAACCCGGCGACCTGGTGGCCGGGATCGTCCGGCATCCCGACCCGGTCCCCTGCCCCAACTGCGCCGTCGGCGAGTGGGACATGTGCCGCAACGGCCAGTACACCGAACACGGCATCAAGGCGCTGCCCGGGTTCGCCCGGGACCGCTGGCGGATCGAGCCCCGGTTCGCGGTCGCGCTCGACCCCGCGCTGGCCCAGGTCGGCGTGCTGTTGGAGCCGACCAGTGTGGTGGCGAAGGCCTGGGACCACATCGAGCGGATCGGGCACCGGGCCGAGTGGCAGCCGCAGACAGTCCTGGTGACCGGGGCTGGGCCGATCGGGCTGCTGGCCGCGTTGCTCGCCACCCAACGCGGGCTCACCGTGCACGTGTTGGACCGGGCCACCGACGGGCCGAAGCCGGAGCTGGTCGCCGGGCTCGGCGCCACCTACCACGCGGTGCCGGTCAACGACCTGCCCTTCGAGCCGGACGTGGTGATCGAGTGCACCGGTGCGCCCACTGTGGTCCTCGACGTCATGTGCAAGGCGGGCCCCACCGGGATCGTCTGCCTGGCCGGAGTGTCCAGCGGCGGCCGGACCATCAACTTCGACGCCGGCGCACTCAACCGTGAGCTCGTGCTGGAGAACAACGTGGTGTTCGGCTCGGTGAACGCCAACCGGCGGCACTGGGACATGGCCGCGCAGGCGCTGGCCGGCGCCGACCAGGTCTGGCTCGAGTCGCTGATCACCCGTCGGGTGCCGGTGAACAGATACGCCGACGCTTACACCCCGGGGCCGGACGACATCAAGGTGGTGCTGGAGTTCGCGTCCTGAGCGACGCCACGCCCGATCAGATGCCCGGCAGCCGGCCGTTGCGGAACAGGTCGACGAAGAGCTGGTGGTCCTGCCGGGCCCGCACCCCGTACGCGTGGGCGAAGTCCACCAGGTGGGCGACGAAGCCCGGCTCGTCGGCGTCCACCGCCGCGACGATCGCCTCCTCGGTGGAGTAGTCCACCAGGTCGTGGCTGGACTCGTCGTCGGCGACCGAGTGCATCCGGGCCACCGCCCGACCGAGGTCGACGAGCACCCCGGTCAGCTCCTCCGGCTCGTTCACGTCCGACCAGTCCAGGTCCGCGGCGTACGGGGACACCTCGGCGACGAGCTGCCCGGCCCCGTCCAGCTCGGTGAAGCCCAGCCACGGGTCGGCGTGCGCCTGCAACGCCCGCTGCGACTCGGCGGTCCGGTGACCCTGGTGCTGGAAGTAGCCGCGGACCGACTCGTCGGTCACGTACCGCGCCACCGCCGGCACCTGCGCCTGCTTCATGTAGATGACGACGTCGTTCTCCAGGGCCTGGGTGTGCCCCTCCAGCAGCAGGTTGTACGACGGCAGCCCGGCCGAGCCGATGCCCACGCCCTTGCGCAGCACCACGTCCTTGATCCGCGCCGCCACCGGCCGAAGCTGCGTCGAAGCGTTCGGCAGGGTGCCCAGGTAGTCCTGGAAGGCGGCCCGCACCCGGTCCCGGGTGGCGTCGTCGATCTCGAAGACCCCGTCACCGATGGAGAACCGTCGCTCGTAGTTGTCGATGGTGGTCTGCGCGGCCAGCAGGTCGACGCGGGTGTTGAGCCGGGCCTGCTGGAGCACCCGGCGCAGCACACCGTCGGCGTTCTCCAGGGTGATCGAGCCGATCGCGTCGTCACCTCCGGCGGCGATCGCCCGCAGCTCGGTCAGGTACGACCGGGCGAAGCCGGCCACCAGATCGCCGATCGCCGTGTCGGAGAGCGCCTTGCCGTAGCCGAGCAGCGCCACGCTGGCCGCGAGCCGCCGCAGGTCCCAGGTGAACGGCCCGACGTACGCCTCGTCGAAGTCGTTGACGTTGAACACCAGTTGCCCGGAGGCGTTCATGTAGGTGCCGAAGTTCTCCGCGTGCAGGTCACCGTGGATCCACACCCGGCTGGTCCGCTCGTCGAGGAACCGGTCGTCGGCGAAGTCGCCGAGCTGGTCGGCGTAGAACAGCGCGGCGCTGCCCCGGTAGAAGGCGAATGGCGAGGCCGCCATCTTGCGGAACTTGCGGCGGAAGGCGGCCGGGTCGATCGCCATGGACGCACCGAACTCCTCGGTGAGCACGTCGACGATGTGGGCGGACCGCTGGTCCACTGAACTGCTCATGAACCGCAGGCTAGCCCGGCCCGGCCACCCCGAACCTCGGACAACCGACTTGTCCCCTTCGACCGGAAGGTCGACAAGGGCAGCTGCGGGCCATCTCGTCACCGATGCTGGACCGACGCGAATTGATGGTCGTGCGACGGCAACCACACCATGGGTTCGCTGGCGTCTATCCAGGCGGCCGGCGCGATCGGCACCGGCCGCCAGCACGGGAGGACCAGATACACGTGTTCACAAACGGGGACCCTACTCAGAGACCACGCTGGCCGTCGCCGCCAACGGTTGACCGGTTGATCCCGGCCGCCCGGACTCGTCCGGGCGGCGCTCGGCCGCCGTCAGTTGGCGGCGGGCGGGCGCACCGGCGCGGCGGTGAGGGAGTCGACGGAGCGCGGGGCTGCGGCTTCGCGGGGCGGTGCGTCCAGCGGCGCGGCCAGCACATCGCGTTGCGGCACACCGCCGATGCCCGACTGCTCGGCGGCGATCTTCTCCTGTAGGCGCAGGATGCCGTGCAGCAGCGCCTCCGGCCGGGGCGGGCAACCGGGCACGTAGACGTCGACCGGGATGAGCTGATCGACACCCTTCGTCACCGAGTACGAGTCCCAGTAGGGGCCGCCGCAGTTGGAGCAGGCGCCGAACGAGATGACGTACTTCGGCTCGGGCATCTGGTCGTAGAGCCGCTTGATGGCCGGTGCCATCTTGTCGGTCACCGTGCCGGACACCACCATCAGGTCGGCCTGCCGGGGGCCGTGGGCGAACGGGATCACACCGAGCCGGATGAAGTCGTGCCGACCCATGCTGGTGGCGATGAACTCGATCGCGCAGCAGGCCAGACCGAAGTTGAACACCCAGAGCGAGTAGCGGCGCCCCCAGTTCAGCACGAACCGGATCGGCTCACCCAGCACTGCCGGTAGCTGCACGACCGCTCCCTTCTGTCCCCCACCGGACAGTCAACCACAGCAGCTCCGAGCCTCGTTCGTGGCTTCTCCGGGCCACGCACGTCACCCGACGAAGAGGGTCGCGGGAGGAACCATCGTGAAAGCTCGTGTCAGACCTGCCGGTCGGGCCCGGCCAGCGGTGCTGGCCGGGCCCGTCGCGCAACCATCGTCCCGCCGGTACGCAGTGCTCAGGCCGTCACCGTGGAGCCGGGCCCGGTCAGTTCCGCGACGCCCGGGCCAGGACCGATCTTCCCGGGCGCACCCGGACCGGGGCCGATCTCACCGGGAGCACCCGGTCCGGGGCCGATGGCGAGGGACACGCCCGGACCGGGGCCGATCTCGCCCGGGGCACCGGGGCCGGGGCCGATCGCCGTGACGGCTGCCGCCGCGCCACCCACGCCAAGAACCAGCCCGGCCGCCGCAGTCACTCCGCTGATCAGGATCTTCCGCATCGTCATCGTCTCTCCCGTGTCGTTGTGGCTTGATGACTTGACCGTACGGAACCGGCCAATGCCACAAAACCTCCTTTTAGCGACATTTGTCTATACTGACGCCCGTTGATTGGTTGCCGGATCTGTGCGGTGACAGGCGATGTCCCGGACACGACAGGAAACGCCACCGGTCGACCCGCAACCTGCCGACGCGCCCGAGTGTGTGACCGATGCTGGCGACCACGCCGCCCGCGGCCACCACGGGGAGGACGAGTGCTTGTGACAAGAGAAGTACAGGTGGGCGGACGGCCACCGGACCCCCCGGGCAGCTCCGCACCGGCGGCTACCGAGTTGGTCTTCGACGACTTCTACCACGCCCACTTCCGTGGGCTGGTCGTGCAGCTCACCGCCTACACCGGTGACCGCGGGCAGGCCCAGGACCTGGTCCAGGAGGCGTTCTGTCGGGCGTACGCCCGCTGGGACCGGCTGGCCGGATACGAGGATCCGCTGGCCTGGGTACGCAAGGTCGCCTGGAACCTCGGCCACAACCGCTGGCGGCGACTGCGGACCGCCCAGGCGTGGCTGCTGCGGCAGCGGGAGACGCACGTCGCCGAGCCGAGCCCCGACCGGGTGGCCCTCGATACCGCGTTGGCGAAGTTGCCGCCGAAGCAGCGGCGGGCCGTCGTCCTGCACTATCTCGCCGACCTGTCGGTCGCCGAGATCGCCGCCCAGGAACGGGTCGCCGAGGGCACCGTCAAATCCTGGCTGCACCGGGGACGCACGGCGCTGGCGACGCACCTACGCGACACCTTTGAGGAGGTGCGAGATGTCTGAGCAGGAGACCCTCGACCTCGCCGAGGAGTTCGCCCACTACCGGCGTACCGTGCTGGACAAGGTCGAGGTGCCCGGTCCCGCCGCCGTCCGACGGACGGTACGAGGCCGCAACCGGCGCCGGTGGGGGGCCACCGCCACGACCGCGCTCGCGTTGCTCGGCGGCTCGGCCATCGGGTACGCGGCGATGAGCGGCCCGGACCACCGGCCAGGTCCGGTCGAGCCGACACCGAGCGTGTCGGTGTCGCCCACGCCGACGCCGACGCCAACCCCCAGCCCTTCCGTGACCAGTGACGGCCCCGCTTCCGCCGCGCCCGACGGCCGGATCAGCCGGGCACAGTTGCTCGGCGCGTCGGTGACCCTGCCGGCGTGGCGGGCCGGACGGGGGTGCCCGACGACGGGCGTACGGATCAGCGGCGACGACCGCGAGGGCGTCAACTGGCTCGTGGCGCTCGACCACGGCGACGTCGACGGGGACGGCGCGGTGGAGACCGTGGCGCTGGTGCAGTGCGTGTTCGGCACCAAAGGGCCGATGCAGGTGGTCGCCTTCGACCGGGACAAGGCGGGGAAGGTGATCACGCTCGGCCGGGTGGTCGCGACCACCATCGACAAGCCGGAGTGGTTGTTCGCACTCGACGTGGTGGGCGACGGCACGGTCCGCGTACAGGTCGGTGACATAGCTCCCGGGGGCGGCTGGCCCGCCGAGTGGTCACAGCGGCAGTGGCGGGGCTACCGCTGGAAGGGCGAGGCCTTCGCCCAGGTCTCCGGGCCGACGACGTTCGGTCAGAACCGGCACGACGTCAACCTTGTCGTCACCGCCACGAACCTGGTGCTGGCCGAGACGCCGGACGGCTCTCGGGTCGGCACGGTGACCGTGCGCATCCACAACACAACGGGAGCGGCCTCCTACGTGGCCCTGCGGCTCGGACTGCCGGCGACGGTGCGCCCGGACGGCGACGGCTGGGCGGCCTGCCGCAACGATCCGGAGACGACCCGGGAGCCGGTGACCTGCGACCTGAAAGGGCTCGACGGCGGCAAGGAGGTCGTGCTCACGCTGGGCTTCCGCGTCGCGGCGGGCACCACAGTGGCTGCAGGCGAGGCCGACGTGGACGTGCGGCCCATGGACGCGGACTTCGACTTCGTGGAGGAGGTCTACGACCCGGACAACATGGTCGTGATCACCTACCGTTGAGCCGGTCCGGTCCGGTCCGCCGTCGGAGGACGGCGGACCGGACCGTGCGGCATCACCAGGTGGGACGTTGCAGCAGCCCGACGAACTCGACCAGCAGCCGCTCCCGCAGCGCCGGCGGTGCGGCGTCGAGCAGCGTGTTGACCACCGCCATCCGCTCCGGCAGCGGCGCACCACCCGGCTCGTCGCCCATGCCCAGCCCGGCGGCCAGGCCCTCGACCAACTCCGGGGTCAGCGCGTCCGGGGTGAGGGCGCCGACCAGGGCCGCCAGCTCGGCGGGCAGCCGCACCGGCCCCGCGACCAGGGCCGCGGCCACCGCGTCGGCCAGGTCCGGGCCGAAGTCGCCGACGCGGGGCGCCACCGAGGCGGTCACCGTGAGGTGCACACTCGCCGGCAGCCCCGCGTACGACAGCTGGGGTTGGGTGTGCCAGCCACGCGCGGTCAGCTCGTCCACCAGGACGAACAGGTCGGGGCCATCCTCGGTGGCGGTGAAGCAGACCACTGTCGACTCCGGCTCGGCCATCAGCCGCAACCCGTCGACGGCGCGGACCGCGTCGGCCAGGCCGGCGACCGCGTCCCGGGTGACGGTGGCCAGTCGCAGGTAACCGTCGTCGCCGAGGTGCCGCACGGTGGCGTACGCGGCGGCGATCGGCCCGCCCGACCGGGTGGACGCGATCACCGGGTTGATCATCGTGTAGCCGGGCCAGTCGGCGTACGCGAAGTACTGCGGCGCTCGCAGCGAGGCGTCCCGGTGCAGCAGCACCGACACGCCCTTCGGCGCGTACGCGTACTTGTGCAGGTCCACCGAGATGGACGTGACCCCGGGCACCGCGAAGTCGAACGCCGGCACCGGCTCACCCAGACGGCGCAGGTACGGCAGGGTCCAGCCGCCGAAGCAGGCGTCCACGTGGCAGCGCACCCCGGCGTCGGCCGCTGCGGCGGCGATCTCCGCGACCGGGTCCACCACCCCGTGCGCGTACGACGGCGCGGAGCAGGCGACCAGCACCGTCTCCGGGCGGATGGCGGCGGCCATCGCGGCCGGGTCGGGACGCAGTGTGTCCAGGGAGACGGGCACGACGTCCATCGCCACCCGCAGATAGTGCGCCGCCTTGGCGAACGCGGCGTGGGCGCTCGACGGCACCACGATCCGGGGCGCGGTGATCTCCGGATGGGCGTCCCGGGCCGTCTTGACGGCGAGGATCAGCGACTCGGTGCCACCGCTGGTGACGCTGCCGACGACGTCCGGGGCGGTCGTGCCCGGGCCTGCGCCGAGCACCCGGCCGGCGGCGCCCACCAGCGCGTTCTCCATGGCCAGCAGGGACGGAAACGCGGTCGGGTCCAGCCCGTTGACGTGCGCGCTCTCCCGGTGCGCGGCGGCGGCCAGCTCGTCCAGCCCCGGCACCGCCGGGTCGTAGACGTACGCGAACAGCCGTCCTCCGTGGATCGGCCGGTCCCCGGCGCGCAGCCGCCGAACCTCGTCGAGCGCGACCTCGGCCGCAACCCCGGCAGGCAACCCGGCCCTGGTCTCGTCGATCATGGGGTTATGGTGCCCTTCTCGTGACGGTCAATGGCTTTCGTCCCCCACCACAACTCCATGATCGACCGAACCGTCGACCGGGGTGGCGAGGGCGGCGGTCAGCGCGGCGGGGGTCAGGGTGTATCGGCGTAGCAGGAGGATCGGGGGCGCTATCAGCAGAGCCGGGATCAGCGTGAAGCCGAGGAGGACGCCCAGCCGGGCCGAGTCCGACTGGGCGGCCGCCGAGCCGGTGTCGGACGAGACGTAGCCGGAGATCTGGAGCACCAGCCCGTAGATGCCCGGGCCGAGCGCCAGGCCGAACGTCTCCCCGGCGGTCCACAGGCCGGTGAACACCCCCGCCTGCCGTCGACCGGTGCGCGCCGTGTCGTACGCGATGCAGTCCGGCAGCATCGCCAGCGCGAAGACCTGCTGCCCCGCGTACCCGACGCCGATCGCCGCGACCACCAGGTAGACCACGACCGCCGGCAGCATTGGCGCGGCGACCAGGGCCAGCGCCCCGGCGGCGAGGATCAGCGAGGCGACGACCAGCGCGGTGCGCTTGCCCAGCCGGGCACCGACCCGGGTCCAGATCGGCATCACCAGCAGCGCCGGCCCGACGAAACAGACGAAGAGCAGGGTCGGCCCGCTCTCGTCGTCGCGCAGGATCTGCCCCGCGAAGTAGTTGACCCCGGCCAGGATCGTCGCCACCCCGGCGGACTGCACCACGAAGCAGATCAGCAACGCCCGGAACGGGCGGTTGGCGCCCGCCACGGCGAGTTGGGCGCGCAGCGTCGGCTCGCTGCCGCCCACCGTGCCGGTGGGCGCGGATCGGGTGCCGAGGAACGCGCCGAGGGCACCGAGGGCGATCAGCGCCGCCACAAACAGGCCCATCCACCGGTGCCCGGCCACCCCGTCGCCGCCGGCGCTCACCACCAGCGGGGCGACCGCGCCGGACACCAGGATGGCCAGCGCCAGCACCGCGATCCGCCAGGTCATCAGGCGGGTGCGCTCGGCGTAGTCGTCGGTCAGTTCCGCCGGCATCGCCACGTACGGCACCTGGAAGAAGGCGAACGCGGTGGCGGTGGCGAGGAAGGCGAAGGCCACGTAGGCGGCGGCGGCCGGACCGTTGCCGAACGGCGCGGCGAAGATCGACGCGAACAGGACGGCGAGCGCGAGGCCGGCGATGAGCAGGTATGGCCGGCGGGCGCCCCAGCGCGACCGCGTCCGATCGGAGATCCGCCCGGCGACCGGGTTGACCAGCACGTCCCATGCCTTGGGCAGCAGCACCAGCAGCGCGGCCATGCCGGCGGCCACGCCCAGCGTGTCGGTGAGGTACGGCAGCAGCAACAGACCGGGCACGGTGCCGAACGCGCCGGTCGCCAGTGAGCCGAGCGCGTAGCCGGCGTGCACCGGTCGAGGCAGCGGGCCGGCTGACGAGCCGGTGCCCGGCGGCGTTTTCATGGGGCCGAATGTTACTCACGTTATGCCGGAGGTCACATCCCTCAATCTGGCGATCAAGCCGCCGGGCAGGCCCGCGCAGAGTGGCCGTCGCGCACGTTCCGCTTCGGTCACCCTTCCCGGTCCGGAGACCAAGCGGCCGCCGCGATGTCCACGCGCTCGCCGCGCAGCGGCACCCCCTCGGCGCGCAGTCGGGCCCGCGCCTCCCGCTCGTGGCCCGGCGGCAGCCGGCCGGCCGAGGTCACCACCCGGTGCCAGGGCACCGAACCGCCGTGTCGGGCCATGATGTTGCCCACCAGCCGAGCCGAGGCACGGCCCGAGCGCTCGGCCAGGGCGTCGGCGACCCCGCCGTACGACATCACCCGGCCTTCCGGGATCCGCTCGACCAGGTCGAGCACCGCCTCGACGTACTCGTCAGGTGTCACAATCGGCCACCATATGGGAACGCCGCCGGGCGATGCCGCCGTGACCACGCAGAATGGGCGGGTGCGCGACGCAGTCACGACGGCCCGGCGGGTCGTCGTCAAGATCGGATCATCCTCGTTGACCACCGCCACCGGCGGCCTGGCCGACGAGCGCGTCGACACGCTGGTCGACACCCTCGGTCGGCTCACCGCCGAAGGCCGCGAGGTGGTGCTGGTGTCCTCCGGCGCGATCGCCGCCGGCCTCGCCCCACTCGGCCTGATCCGACGCCCGCGCGACCTGGCCACCCAGCAGGCCGCCGCCAGCGTCGGGCAGGGCCTCCTGATCGGCCGGTACGCGGCCAGCTTCGCCCGGCACGGCCGCACGGTCGGGCAGGTGCTGCTCACCGTCGACGACGTGACCCGGCGCGCGCACTACCGCAACGCGTACCGGACGCTGCGCAAGCTGCTCGACCTGCGGGCGGTGCCGATCGTCAACGAGAACGACACGGTGGCCACCCAGGAGATCCGGTTCGGCGACAACGACCGGCTGGCCGCGCTGGTGGCCGCCCTGGTGCACGCCGACCTGCTGGTGCTCCTCTCCGACGTGGACGCGCTCTGGACCGGCGACCCCGCCAAGCCGCAGTCGACCCGGATCACCGAGGTCCACGGCGACGCGGATCTCGCCGGGATCACCATCGGCGGGGCCGGCCGGTCCGGTGTCGGCACCGGTGGCATGGTGACCAAGGTCGAGGCCGCCCGGATCGCGACCGGCTTCGGCATCCCGGTGGTGCTCACCGCCGCCGACCTGGCCGGTCCGGCGTTGGCCGGCGAGCCGGTCGGCACGCTCTTCCACCCGCAGCGGCAACGCCCGACGGCCCGGCTGTTCTGGCTGGCCCACGCCACCTCGCCCCGAGGGCGGCTGCACCTCGACCCGGGTGCTGTTGCCGCCGTCGTCGGGCGGCGCAAGTCGCTGCTGCCCGCCGGCATCACCGCCGTGGACGGCACATTCACCGCGGGTGACCCGGTGGACCTGGTGGACACCGCCGGCGCGTCGGTCGCCCGGGGGCTGGTCAACTACGACGCGGTGGAGCTGCCCGGGCTGCTCGGCCGCTCCACCTCCGAACTCGCCGCGGCGCTCGGCCCGGCGTACGAACGAGAGGTCGTCCACCGCGACGACCTGGTACTGCTCTAAGGAGTCAATAGTGAGTGAGCGTCAGCGAGCGAATCATCGGCTCAGGGCGGTGGTGCCTCAGGGCGGCACGGAGCGCAGCGGAGTGCCGGCATGAGCGTCAGCGAGCAGGCGCGACGGGCGCGGGACGCCGCCGCCGAGTTGGCCGTGGCCACGCGTACGGTCAAGGACGCCGCGCTGGTGGCGATGGCCGACGCGCTGGTGGCGCGTACCCCGGAGATCCTGACCGCGAACGAGACGGACCTGGCGGCCGGCCGGGAGGCCGGGCTGAGCGCGGCCGTGCTGGACCGGCTCGCCCTCGATGCGGGCCGGGTGGCCGGCATCGCCGACGCGCTGCGCCAGATGGCCGCGCTGCCCGACCCGGTCGGCGAGGTCGTTCGCGGCTCGACTCTGCCCAACGGGCTGGAGCTGCGCCAGATCCGGGTGCCGTTCGGGGTGGTCGGCATCATCTACGAGGCGCGACCGAACGTGACAGTGGACGCCGCCGGGATCTGCCTCAAATCCGGCAACGCGGCACTGCTGCGCGGGTCGTCCTCGGCGGCGCACTCCAACGCCGCGCTGGTCGCGGTGCTGCGGGACGCGGTCGCCGACGCCGGGCTGCCGGCCGACGCGGTGCAGCTGCTCGACGCCAGCTCCCGCGACTCGGTCAAGGAGCTGATGCGCGCCAGGGGGCTCGTCGACGTGCTGATTCCGCGCGGTGGCGCGTCGCTGATCCGCACGGTGGTCGAGGAGTCGACCGTTCCGGTGATCGAGACCGGGGTGGGCAACTGCCACGTCTACGTCGACGCCGCCGCCGATGTGGCGAAGGCCGTCGCGGTGACCCTGAACGCCAAGACGCAACGCCTCTCCACCTGCAACACCGCCGAGTCGCTGCTGGTGCACGCGAGCGTGGCCGACGCGTTCCTGCCGCCGATGCTGGCCGCGCTCGCCGAGGCGGGGGTGACCGTGCACGGTTCCCCCGAAGTGGCCGCCTACTCCGCCGCCGTGGTCCCGGCCACCGAGGAGGACTTCGCCACCGAATACCTGTCGGCCGACATCTCGGTCGCCGTGGTCGACTCGCTGGACGCGGCGGTCGCGCACATCCGCCGCTTCGGCACCGGGCACACCGAGGCGATCCTCACCGACTCGGCGAGCGCGGCCCGCGACTTCGTCGCCCGGGTGGACGCGGCGGCGGTGATGGTGAACGCCTCCACCCGGTTCACCGACGGGGGCGAGTTCGGGTTCGGCGCGGAAATCGGCATCTCCACCCAGAAGCTGCACGCCCGCGGCCCGATGGGCCTGCCCGAGCTGACCAGCACCAAGTACGTCGTCACCGGGGACGGGCACCTCCGCTGAGGCCTGCGTCACGGTCCTCGGCTCGACCGAGGACCGTGACAAGGCTGTTGGCCGGCCTCAGCCCGGCTGCGAGGCGGCTCCGGCCGTCGCGGGCCGGGCGGCCCGGATCGCGGACAACGTGGCGTGCACGTCGAACTGGTGGCCGCCGTCGCTCTCCCAGCCGCCGTCGCTGCGCTGCGTCTCGGTCAGCCGGCGCAACGCCCGCACCATGATCCAGTCCTGTGGATCGATGCCGGCCCGGCGCAGCGTGGAAGCCAACCAGGCCACGTCCCCCGGGGACATCTTCGGCATCCGCTCGGCGAGCACCACCTGGATCCGCGCCGACTCCTGGAACATCTCCTGCCGGTGCAGCACGGCCGCGCTCAGCCAGCCAGCGGCGAGGTACGAGGGCCAGCTACCGTCCGGGCGCAGCCGCGCGGCGAGCGAATGGGCCGCCGCCTGCACCACCCCGGCGTACGCCCCACCGACCCGATGGTCGAGCGGGCCCGACGCGCGGGCGTCCAGGCCGGCGACCGTGAGCCAGAAACCGGCGTTGGCCGACTGGAGGAACCCGGCCTCCGGATCGCCGGGCCGGGCCCACTCCGGGGCCGAGTCGGCCAGCGACGCGTCCTCGTCCCAACTGCCGTCGGCCTGCTGTCGCGCTGCCAGCCAGTCGAGCGCCCGGCGAGCGGCGGGACGGCCGAGCGCACCCAGGTCGTCCAGCTCGGCGAGCCGGAAACAGGTGGCATCGATCGAGGCCATCGCACCGCCCCAGGTGGCCGGCCACCCGCCGTCGGGTGACTGACCGACCTCGGCCGTCTCCAGCATCTCGGGCGGCACGGCCGTGCCGTTGCGAAGCCAGGAGAGGCGGGCTCGTTCCACCGCGTCCCCATGCGCCACGACGAACCCGATCGCCGCTTCCAAGTCGACCACGGCGGGAACGCTACCTGCGCAGACGCGATCCCGCCTCGGAGAATCGGTTGGCCCGGAGTGGCTGCGTCGCTCCGGGTGAAGGGCCACCCGGCGTCAGGTGCGTCGATTTACCGGGGCGGCGGTGTGGGCCGCCCCGGCCCATCGATCAGTACGCGGGCAGTGCCGGGTCGATCTGCTTGATCCAGGAGAGCACGCCGCCCTGCACGTGCACGGCATCCCGGAAACCCGCCGCCTTGAGCGCGGCGAGCGCCTCCGCGGACCGGACGCCGGACTTGCAGTGCAGCACGATCTGCCGGTCCTGCGGCAGCTTCGCGAGCGCCTCGCCGGAGATGATGTCGCCCTTGGGGATCAGCGTGGAGCCGGGAATGCGGACGATCTCGTACTCGGCCGGCTCCCGGACGTCGACCAGGAAGATGTCCTTGCCGGCGTCCTGCCACTCCTTGAGTTCGAGTGCCGTGATGGTCGCGTCGAGCGTGGCTTCCTGGGCCTCCTCGGAGACCGCGCCGCAGAAGTCCTCGTAGTCTTCCAGCAGGTCGGTGACCGTCGGGTTCTCGCCGCAGAGCGCGCAGTTCGGGTCCTTGCGGACCTTGATCTTGCGGTATTCCATCTCCAGGGCGTCGTAGACCATCAGGCGGCCGACCAGCGGCTCACCGATGCCGGTGAGCAGCTTGATCGCCTCGTTCACCTGGATCGAGCCGATCGACGCGCAGAGCACACCGAGCACGCCGCCCTCGGCGCAGGAGGGGACCATGCCGGGCGGCGGCGGCTCCGGGTAGAGGCAGCGGTAGCAGGGGCCGTGCTCGGCCCAGAACACCGACGCCTGGCCGTCGAAGCGGTAGATCGAGCCCCAGACGTACGGCTTGCCGAGCAGCACCGCCGCGTCGTTGACCATGTAGCGGGTGGCGAAGTTGTCGGTGCCGTCGACGATCAGGTCGTACTGCGCGAAGATCTCGCGGACGTTCTCCCGGTCCAGGGCGGTGTTGTGGATCTCCACGTTGACCAGCGGGTTGATCTCGCGGATCGACGCGGCGGCGGACTCGGCCTTGGACCGGCCGATGTCGGACACGCCGTGGATGATCTGACGCTGGAGGTTGGACTCGTCGACGGTGTCGAAGTCGATGATGCCGAGGGTGCCGACCCCGGCCGCGGCGAGGTACATCAGGGCGGGTGACCCGAGGCCACCGGCGCCGACACAGAGCACCCGGGCGTTCTTCAGCCGCTTCTGCCCGGTCACCCCGACATCCGGGATGATCAGGTGGCGCGAGTAGCGGCGGATCTCGTCAACGGTCAGCTCGGCGGCGGGCTCGACGAGCGGGGGCAACGACACGGTGGACTCCCCGGGATCGGCGGTGTGAACCGCGCCATTGTTGCTCGCGGGAGCCCCGCTCGGCCATGAGGGACGACACGTGGTCCGCGATGCGGGAGCGGGAATAACCGACGACCCGGTCGATCAGGGGACGATGTCACCCGCGTAGCGACGGCCGTCGAGGTAGGGCCAGGCGTTGGCGACGCAGCCGTTCAGGCCGTACGTCTGCTGCTGCATCACCGGCGCGGGCTCCCCCGGCCCGGGGCAGGCCTCGTGCTCCTCGCCGAACTCGTGGCCCACCTCGTGGTTGATCACGTAGGTGCGGTAGGTGTCCAGCGAGGCGCCGTAGTCGGGGACCGCCTCCATCCAGCGGGCCAGGTTGATGATGACCTGGCCGGGCAGCCGGCAGGAGGTGTAGCGCTCAGTGGTCAGCCCGCCCTCGGCGCACATCCGCTCGGACGTGACCGGGGTGGCCAGGTAGATGGTGAAGTCGGCGGCCCCCGCATCGGCCACCCGTTGCACCCGCAGGTCGCCGGAGGCGATCCAACTGCGTGGGTCGGCCAGCACCTCGTCGACAGTGGCGGCGAACGTGTCGGCGTCCTGGCCGGTGCCACGTTCGACCGCGACCCGGTAACGGCGCAGCGGACCGTCCGCACCGTGCTCGGGTGTCTCGCCGTCGGCTGCGGTGAACCGTCCCGCTCCGACCGACGGATAGCTGGTGGGCACCGGGTGGGCGGGGATCCCACCGCCGTGGCCCATGCCGCCCTGGGTGGTGGCGGGAGTCTCGGGTGGCGGCTCGCCGGCGCGGTACAGCGTCACGCCGATCGCGGTGGCGAGGACGAGCAGGCCGAGCAGCAGGCTGCGGCGGCGACGCCGGTGCATCCGCACGAGCGTGGGACGCACGTACACCGGCCGGCCCGACGGGTCGGGCGGCTGGGGTGGGCCGTAACGGGACGACGGCGTCATGACGTCGAGCCTGCCAGATTATTCGGGCATTTCTCCGAATTTGCCGCTATTGCCGCAAGACGCCTGATGGAGGGTTGGAAGTCGGCGTGTCGGCCCGTCGCTCACAGGGAAGGACCGGCGTAGCGACGCCCGTCGAGGTACGGCCACTGGTTGACCCGGCACCCGTTGAGGAACAGCGTCTGCTGCATCATCACCGGCGCTGGCCTGCCCGCCCCCGGGCAGCGCTCGTGCCGGTGCCCGAGCTGGTGACCCACCTCGTGGTTCACCACGTACGTCCGGTAGACCGCCAGCGGCACGCCGGCCGAGACGAAGTGCGGCACGGACAGCCGCCACCGATCCAGGTTGATGATCACCTGGCCGGGCGCGCGGCAGGACGTGTACGGCCGACCCCCGACCCGGATGTCCACCCCACCGTCGGCGCACATCCGACCCGCCGTACGGGCGGTGGCCAGGTAGACGGTGAAGTCGCGAGGCGCGTCCCCGGGCACCTGCTGAAGCCGCAGCCTGCCGCTGTCGACCCAACTGCCCGGCCCGGCGAGCGCCGTCCGCACCGCCAGCGCGAACTCGGCCGCGTCCTCGTTACTGCCCGACTCCACCGCGACGCGGTAACGCCGCAGCTCACCCGCACGACCCAGCACCGGGCCGGATCGGTCGTCGTAGCCGAAACCCCCCGTGCCGGCACTCGGGACCGCACCGGGCGCCCGCAGCACCGGAGACGGGCTGGACGGAACCGCCTCGGAGGGCGACGGGCTGACCGACGGCGGCAGTGGCGCGGCCACCAGCGGGGGCAGCGAGACGATCTCGTCGGCGGCCAACCGGTCGGCAGCGGGATGCCCACCCGGCCCCTCGGCGATCACCGTCACCACCGCGCCGACCGCCAACACCACCGCCACCAGTTGGGCGAACAGCGCGAAGCGTCGCTGACGGCGACCGGGGAGGGGGGCTGAGCTGGGCATCCACGTCAGCCTGCCAGATCAGGCCGCCTGACGGTGTCCCCCGTTTCGGCGAGGAGGCCGACGACCGCCCGGGCAACCAGCCGGGGCACCTCCAACTGCGCCACATGACCGACACCGTCGAGCATCATCAGCCGACTGTCCGGGATGACCCGGGCGGTCTGCGGCGCGACCCGTACGTCGACCAGGCGATCCGCTCGGCCGCCCACCACCAGGGTCGGTGCGCGCACCGCCTCGGCGAGGCGCCACAGCGAACCCGGCCCGGGCAGGTACGCCCGCAGAAAACTGGAGACCAGACCGCGGAACGTCCGGACGTACGCGGCGGCGTAGTGCTCCGCCTCGTACCGAACCCGGATCTCCTCCAGCGCCTCGGCCCGGCGCTGGTCGCAGATGCGGCTCAGATCGGCGACACACGCCTCCAGCACCTGCTGGGCCATCACCTCGGGAGCGAGCTGGGTGAGGTGCCGGGCGACCAGCCGTTCGCCGCGCGGGATGGCGAGCACCGGCAGCATCCGCCCCTGCAGCGAGCGACGGAAATCGAGGAACGGCAGCGCCGGGGAGATCAGGGTGAGCGTACGGACCAGGTCGGGCCGGAGCCCGGCCACCTGGACCGCGATCGCGCCGCCCAGCGAGTTGCCGAACAGGTGCACCGGGCCCCGACCGGAGTGCTCGATCCAGCGGACCACCAGATCAGCGAACGCCGGAATCGTGTAGCGCGGGCCCGGCTCGCTGCGGCCGAAGCCGGGCAGGTCGATGGCCTGACCGTCGAGCCGGTCGGCGAGCAACCCGGCCAGGTCGGTCCAGTTCTGCGACGACCCGCCCAGCCCGTGCACGTACAGTGCCGGCTCCGCGCCGGCGGCGGTGGCCGGGGTGTCCCGTACGTAGGTGACCCGGCCGTCGAGGCGGACCTCCCTGCCCGGCCACGGTGGCGGGACACGGTGGTCGGGAAGCAGGTGGTCCGGCCAGAGGGTGGCGCGTCTCATCGTTCCAGTCTGCCTCGGACCACTCAGGACAGCAGCGCCTCCAGCCGACGGTTCACCGCCGCGAGGGTCGCCCGGACCACCGCCTGCCGGGGATCACCGGCGACCAGAGCCGAGCCGGCGAGCTGCTCGACCCAGCCCTCACAGACGAGCAGTGCCACCACGGTGGCCACCTCGCAGTTGCCGAACGGCACCACCGCCGCGTGCTCGACGAAGCAGCGCCCCCGCTCGGCGTTCTCGGCGCCGCGCAGCAGCTCGTCCACCGCGGCGGCCGCCGCCACCGCGCAGAGCCGCAGCACGTAGCCGTCCACCGCCGGCCCGGTCGCGTACCCGGAGGCGCTGTCGCCCCCGGCCAGCAGCCGGACCTCCACGTTCGCGTCCAGGCCGAAGGTGCTGACCTGCACGTGGTCGATCACCACCCGTGGCCCCGGCGTGCCGCCGGTGTCCAGCGGTCGGGACGGCGCCGACTCCGTCGTGGTCACCTGACCACCGGAGTACGACGTGCCGAGCGTCGCCGGGCTCCCGGTCGCGGCACCGGCCGGCGCGGCCGAGACCGATCCCGGCTCCTCGACCGTGGCGCGGCCTCGGTGCGGGGCGTTCGACCGGCGGCGGCGCGAGATGTCGGTGGCGGGCCTCTGCTCAATGCCTGCCGGCATGGCCTCCACCCGAGCACCCGACGGACGACCGCTCGTCGGTGTCTCGACCGCCCGCACCTCACCGGTACGCGCTTCGGCGCCGGCATCGCGTGCGGTCACGCTCTGCTCCGGGGTACGCCGTTCGGCGGCCCGGGGTTCGGCAACGCGACGGCGAACCGGCGGGGGCGGCGTGCTGGGCAGACCGGGCACGTTCTGCGGGGCGGCGGCCAGCCCCATCCGATCCTGAAGCAGCCGGGCCACCTGTCGGCTCACCTCGGCCGGGTCGGCGCCGTCGGCCAGGTCGAGTCGGAGACTGTGCGCTCCCGCCGGGGTACGACGCAGCGCAGCGTCGCGGACACCGGCCACCTCGCGGACGGCGTCCAGGATCGCGTTGACGTCGAACCCCTCGGGGCGCTCCCGCAACGGGGCTGGCTCGTCGTCCCGACGAAGGTGGGTGGCGATGCGGGCGAGTTCCGGAGTTTCGGCGGGTGGCTCCACAGCTGGCGGCTCCGGCACGACGGGCACGTCCGGTTCTGCGGGGACGCGCTGCGGCAGCACCACCGCTTTCGGGTCCGACTGCCGGGCGTCGTCGGCCGGTTCGGACGACGACGTCGGGTCGGGTGCGGATCGGCGAGCCGCATAGGGGGAGGCGGACGCGGGTCCTGGCCGGTCGTGGGGCTCGGACCCGTTCGTGGCAGGGGGCGGAGTCGATCCCGTCGAGGACGACGTGAGGTCACCGGGTAACGGGGCGTTGGTCGGCGCGGCCGGGCGGTGCGAGTCGACGGGAGACGGGCCGGGCAGGTCTGGCGTCGCCGGGCGGAGCCGGAATGGCGCGGTGGCTGGTCGGATCTCGGGCCGTGGCATGCCCGGGGTCTCGCCGTCGTCACCGCCACGGGGCATGGACGACTGGATCGCCCCCCACGAGGGACGGTCGACGGGGGTGGCGGGGATGCGGCCCTCGGACCAGTCCGGCCGTTCTTCCCGCGCGGTGCTCGCCGGGCTGGTGGGCGGTCCGCCAGCCCAGGTGGGGCGCTCGGCGACCAGGGGCGGGCCCGCCGGAGCCGGTGGCGCCTCGGCCAGCGTGGGAGGTGGCCCGGCTGGCGCCGGCGGCGGCGCATCGGCCGGCGCCGGGCTGGCGGCCCAGGACGGCCGCGACGGCGGCGCACTGGTCGGCGCGGGGTCGGAACCCTCGGCCCAGGACGGCCGGGCCGGCGGGCCACTGGTGGGCTCGGGATCGGCCGCACCACCAGCCCACGACGGGCGGGCCGACGGCGTACCGGTCGATGCCGGGTCCGAACCCCCGGCCCAGGACGGCCGGGCCGGCGGGCCACTGGTGGGCTCGGGATCGGCCGCACCACCAGCCCACGACGGGCGGGCCGACGGCGTACCGGTCGATGCCGGGTCCGAACCCCCGGCCCAGGACGGCCGGGCCGGCGGGCCACTGGTGGGCTCGGAGTCGGCCGCACCGCCAGCCCACGATGGACGGGCCGACGGCGTACCGGTCGATGCCGGGTCGGAACCCCCGGCCCAGGACGGCCGCGCCGGCGGGCCACTGCTGGGCTCGGGATCGGCCGCACCGCCAGCCCAGGACGGCCGGTCGATCCGGGGCGCACGGCTGGCTCCGGACCCGGCCCAGGACGGCCGGTTGGCCGGCGCCCCGCTGGTCGGCGTCGGGCCGCCTGCCCAGGCCGGGCGATCCACGGCCGGTGACGGCGTGCCCGGCGGGACCAACGGCGGCGTGCCTGGTGACGGCACGCCCGGCTCGCTGGTCGGGGGCTGGTCCGGGTCGGCAGCCCGGAGCGGGCGATCGGTGGGCGGGACAGCGGGCGGGGCGGCCCAGGACGGCCGGTCGGCCGGCGGCCCGCTGGTCGGTTCGGCCGAGCGCTCCGGCGCCGCCTCGGACGCGACCTCGCGCCGGACGGGGACGTACCCGCGGGGCGGCTCGGCGCGGACCGGCTCGTACGGGCGGGGTGACTCGGCCCGCACCGGCTCGTACGGCTGGACGGGCTCGGCGACCCAACCCGGCGCGGACTCGTCCCTGGTCGGCGGGGCAGCCGGCTCGTCGTCCTGACGGGACCAGGGCGGTGCCCAGCCGCCGCCCCAACTCGGGCGGTTCCAGCTCGGCCCCGACCAGTCCGGCTCGATGGCCGACGATTCCCCGGCCCGGTGCGTTTCTCCCGGGCGGGGGCCTTCGCCGGCGCGAGCCGGCTCGGTCGCGTCGGCGTGCCCGGCCGGCCCCGAGGTGCGTCCCGGTGCTGCCTGGTGCTCCGGAGCGAGCGGGTCCCGCCGGTCGCGGGACCCGGCGGCCGGTGGGTCCTCGGCGGCCAGTCGCTCGGCGTTGGGCGCGTGGAGGCCGGGCGGCACCTCGAAACCCGACGCGGCGGTGCCGACGGGCGGCACCTGGACGGCAGGCGGCGCAGACGTGGGCAGCCCGGGCTCGGCCCAGCGGGCGCGGTGCGCGGCGGTCGGATCGGCGGCTGGGCCGTCGGGCTCGTCGACTCCCTGCTCCACACGCGGGACGGGACGTTGGGCGGGCACCACCAGCCGGTCACTGGCCGACTCGGGGCGGCCCTCGACGGGCAGCCCCGGGGGTGCGCTCACCGGCGTGGGACGTCCCACTGTCGGTTCGAGGCCCGGGCGACGGACGCCGTTGGCGTCATCGGGATGGTGCACACCGTTGGCGTGGTGGCCGTTGACCCGGGTCGGCGGATCGAGGTCACCCGGCAGCCCGGCCAGCGGCGACGGCAGGTCTCCATGCCTGGTGGAGGAGGTACGCCAGCCGGACGCGGGGTCCGGCTGCCAACGCGGCGCCTGCTCCCGGACATCCTCGTGATCGGCGGCTCGCGGCCACCCACCCGCCGGGGGTGCCCACCCACTGACGGAACGGCTCGGGTCGTCGTGCTGACCCGCTCCGTCACCGTGCTCTCCCGGGGTAGCGGCTCCGGGTTGACCTGTTTCACTCACCGCGCGCTCCTTGGTCGCCCCCGCTGAGGCTACCGTGTGCCGAGAGTGGCGATAAGTTACAGCGGCGGGCCATTTCCACGACGGTGATCGCGGGCCTCGCCCGGTCTGGGGGGAAAATGCCGGCTCGTACGGAGAACTCGGAGGAACCCATGACCGCTGCGGGCAACGGTGCACAGACCGCGGGACGGCCCACCCGCCTGCCCCGCTCCGCGCGCCGTAAGCAGCTTCTCGCTGCGGCGCAGGAGGTGTTCGTCGCACAGGGCTACCACGCCGCCGCGATGGACGACATCGCCGAGCGGGCCGGGGTTTCGAAGCCCGTGCTCTACCAACACTTTCCCGGAAAGATGGATCTCTACCTGGCGTTGCTCGACACGCACTGTGACGCCATCGTCGCTCAGGTGCAGGACGCGATGCGCGGCACCAGCGACAACAAGGAACGGGTCAGCGCGTCGGTGCGGGCGTACTTCGACTTCGTCGACCACGAGAGCGAGGCGTTCCGGCTCGTCTTCGAGTCGGACCTGCGCAACGACCCGGCGGTGCGGCAACGGGTGGAGCGGGTCGAGCAGGGCTGCATCGCGGCAATCACCGACACCATCATCTCGGACACCGGCGTGAGCCGGTCGCACGCCGAGTTGCTCGCCTCCGGGCTGGTCGGCGCCGCGGAGACGGCCGCGCAGTTCTGGCTGGCCGGTGGCCGGCAGGTGCCGAAGGCGGAGGCCGAAGCGCTGGTGGCCGCGCTGTCGTGGCGGGGCATCGCGAGCTTCCCGCTGCAAGGTGAGTCAGCCTGACCGCCGACCCCGTGATCGGATAGCCTTCGCAGGGCGGTTCTTTCGCCCCAGTTGAGGAGGCACAGTGGAGGTCAAGATCGGCGTGCAGTACGCGCCGCGTGAGCTGGTAGTAGACAGCGCGCAGTCGCCGGCCGAGATCGAGCAGATCGTGACCGACGCCTTCGCCGGTAACGGCGGCACGCTCTCCCTGACCGACGAGAAGGGCCGACGGGTCATCGTGCCGGTCGAGAAGGTCGCCTACGTCGAGATCGCCGAGGCGTCGCCCCGGGCGGTCGGTTTCACCGTCCGCTGACCGGTCCGGCCATCGCGGCAGGTCGGCGTCGGCCCACCTGCCGCGGGCCGGCACCGGCTTCCCGGGCGGTCAGTTGTTCAGCCCGGCGGCGGCCATCCGTGCGGTGTGCGCGGCGGTGAGCCTGCCGAACAGCCCCGACACGTCGACCCGGTCGCCCCGCGCGATCAGCGCGGTGAGTGCGGCCCGCTCGGCGGCGACCCGGCTCGCCTGGGACAACGCCTCGCCGACCAGCCGTCGCGCCCACATGGAGAGCCGGCCTGCCACCCGGGGGTCGTCGGCGACGGCCACCCGGATCTCCGCCGCGGCGAAGTCCGCGTAACGGGAGTCGTGCAGGACGTCCAGCACCAGCGCCCGGTCCGGTTCTTCCAGCGCGTCGGCGATCTCCCGGATGAAGTCGTCGGTGATGGCGTCCCCGACGTACGCCTTGGTGACCACCTCCGCCCAGTCCCGAGGCTCGGTCGAGTCGTGGTACGCCTGCAACGGCTCAACGTAGGGTGCCATCGCCTCCTCCGGCGGCACTCCCAGCGCGGTGAGTCGGTCGGCGAGACGCTGGTAGTTGGCGATCTCGGCCGCGGCCATCTCGTTCAGCGCGGCCCGGCGGCGCAGGTCGGGGGCGAGCCGGGCGTCACCGGCCATCCGCTCGAAGGCGAGCAGCTCACCGAAGGCGACCAGGCCGAGCAGGTCGGCGACGGCGGGACCGGGGGTGCTCGGCGTGGACACGAGCGCAGGCTACCGGCATCCCACGAGCTGGATTGACGTGACGTAGGTCACATTTCATTGCCCCGCGTGGCGGGTGGCCGGATGGGAATCGGGACGGGGGTATCCCTGTTCAGGTAGCATGGAGCAGTTGCCGTGGGCGCCGATCTGATCGAAGCTCAGCCCGCGGCGCGCGTGCGGCCCGGTCCGGCTCGGCAATCTGCCGCCGACCGTGTGGCCCGCGTCATACCGAACGCGCCCTGAGGACATGACGGGCGCACCCACGAGAGGGCACCCCCACATCCACATGAGCGAGCTGACTCAAGATTTGATGGGCGGCCAGGAACTGGCCCCCACTGCCCCGGTTCGACCGGAGGCCCCCACGTTCGCCGCACTCGGCGCCCGCGCCGAGACCGTCGAGGCCCTGGCCGCGGCGGGCATCACCCGCGCCTTCGCCATCCAGGAGTACGCGATTCCGATCGCGCTGCGCGGCGTCGACCTGATCGGTCAGGCGCCCACCGGCACCGGCAAGACCCTCGGCTTCGGCGTGCCCCTGTTGGATCGCGTCTTCGCGCCGGGCGAGGGCAGTGACGGCGTCCCCCAGGCGCTGGTCGTCGTCCCCACCCGCGAGCTGGGCATCCAGGTCGCCAAGGACCTCGCCGCCGCCGGCCGGACGCGGGGCGTCCGGGTGCTGCCGATCTACGGCGGCGTGGCGTACGAGCCGCAGATCGACGCACTGCGCAAGGGCGTCGAGATCCTGGTCGGCACCCCGGGCCGGCTGATGGACCTGCAGAAGCAGAAGCACCTCCGTCTGGACCGGGTGCACGCGCTCGTCCTCGACGAGGCCGACCGGATGCTCGACCTGGGCTTCCTCGACGACGTCGAGAAGATCCTCGCGATGCTTCCGGAAGACCGTCAGACGATGCTCTTCTCGGCCACCATGCCGGACCCGATCGTCACCCTGTCCCGGCGCTTCCTGCGCCAGCCGATGACGATCCACGCCGGGCACACCGCCGAGACCGGTCCGTCGCCGCAGACCCAGCAGCTGGTCTACCGCACCCACTCGATGAACAAGGTCGAGGTGGTGGCGCGCATCCTCCAGGCGGAGGGGCGTGGGCTGACCATGATCTTCACCCGCACCAAGCGGGCCGCCGACCGCGTCGCCGAGGACCTCGACTTCCGCGGGTTCGCGGTCGCCGCGGTGCACGGTGACCTCGGCCAGGGTGCACGCGAGCGGGCGCTGCGGGCCTTCCGGGCCGGCAAGATCGACATTCTGGTCGCCACCGACGTGGCAGCCCGAGGGCTGGACGTCACCGGCGTCACCCACGTCATCAACTACGACTGCCCCGAAGACCAGGACACCTACACCCACCGGATCGGTCGTACCGGCCGGGCCGGCGCGACGGGTGTCGCGGTGACCTTCGTCGACTGGGACGACATGCCGCGCTGGCGGATCATCGACAAGACCCTGGGTCTGGAGATGCCGGAGCCGCCGGAGACGTACCACACGTCGCCGCACCTCTACACCGACCTGCACATCCCGACCGAGGTCAGCGGCACCCTGCCGACGGCCGAGCGCACCCGGGCCGGGCTGTCCGCCGAGATCGAAGAGGACCTGGGCGGGACGACGCGCTCCCGTCGGGGCGACAGCGGTGGCGGCCGGAGCCCCCGACGCGGTGAGAGCCGTGGCGAGGGGCGAGGCGAGCGCCGTGGTCGGGGCGACAGCCGCCGCGACCGCTCCGACGCCGGCACGCCGGCCGTGGCCGAGGCACCGGCGATCACCGAGGCTGGCGACACCGCCGACGAAGGCACCCGTACCCCGCGCCGCCGGCGTCGCCGCCGGGCCGGCGAGACGGTCGTGGGCGAGCCGACCGCGGTGATCTCCGCCGATTCTGGCAGTGACGCCGAGCCGGCCGCCGCGTCCGACGGCGAGCCGTCCAAGCCGCGCCGGCGCCGGCGCCGCCGTGGTGGCGGTTCCGGTGCGGGTACGCCGGCCGAGGCGACCGCGGACTGACCCACAGCCACACCTGACATCCCCCGCACCGCCTCGCGCGGTACGGGGGATGTTCCCTTCCCACCCCACCTGCCGAAGATGGAACGATGCCGGAACCACTGGATGTTGCCCTGACCGAGGTGCGGGCGCTGCTGCTCGACCCCGCGCTGACCCGGGCGGTCGCCGCCGGACGACGCCGTGGGCGCCATCCCGTGGTGGCTCGAGCCGAACTGCGGCCGGTGCGGCTCAAGGCCGGCCCGCGACTGCAGATCGCCACCTCCGACGGCACGCGCCCGTACACCCGTAACGTCGCCCCCGGTCCGGAGACGATCCAGGCGATCGACGAGCTGCTGGCCGAACCGTTCGGCAACTGGCACGTGGAGACGGCCGACGCGACGCTCCAACTCCGGGTGACCAAGTCCGGCGAGGCGCAGGTGCACCGCGCCGCGACGTCCCGCCCGGTGGCCACGCCGAGCGGGAACGACCGGACGAAGGAATACCTGCTCGACCCCGGTGACCCGATCTTCGCCGAGATCGGTGGCTCGGCGGCCAAACGCCGCCAGGTGGACGCGTTCCTGCGTGCCCTGGCCGCGACCCTGCCCGACGAGCTGACCGGTTCGCTGCGGGTGGTCGATCTCGGCTGCGGCAACGCGTACCTGACGTTCGCGGCGTACCGCTACCTGGCGAGTCGAGGGCTCGACGTCCAACTGGTCGGCGTGGACGTCCGGGAGGACCAGCGGCGGCGCAACACCGAACTGGCGCAGCGGCTCGGCTGGGCCGACCAGATCAGCTTTGTCGCCGGCACGATCGCTGACGCCGTCGTCGACCCCGCACCCGACCTGGTGCTGGCGCTGCACGCCTGCGACACGGCCACGGACGAGGCGTTGGCCCGCGCGGTGCGCTGGGAGGCCCGCTGGGTGCTGGCCGCGCCGTGCTGCCACCACGACCTGGCGAAGCAGCTCCGCGCCCACCCCACCCCGGCACCGTACGAGCTGCTGACCCGGCAGGGCATCCTGCGCGAGCGCTTCGCCGACGTGCTCACCGACGCACTGCGCGCCGGGTTGTTGCGGGTGCACGGGTACCGGGCCGAGGTGGTGGAGTTCGTGGACTCCCAGCACACGCCACGCAACCTGCTGATCCGTGCCCGCCGCACCGGCAGCGAGGCCAGCGAACAGCAGAACGCGGAGTACCGCGAGCTGGTGGACCAGTGGCAGGTCACACCCCGACTGGAGACCCTGCTCTCCGCCGCCGAGGAGGCCGCCGCCTAGCGACGGCGATCGCTGCCGCCACTGCGGTCCCGGGCGCCGTTGCGCTGGCTGACCCGCTCACCGTCGCCCGGGACGGTCGGGAAGGGTACGACCTTTCCCGCGCTCTCGGCGTTGCCGGCGGCGGCGAAGGCGTTCCAGGAGATGTCCACCAGCAGCTTCTTGGTCTCGGCGTGCCGGATGGCCGCGCTCTGCTGCAACGCCATCCGGGCACCCAGCACGACCGCGACCAGCGTGGTGGTGATCGCGCCGGTGGCGGCCAGCACCTGGAGACCCGTCGCGGAACTGGTGCGGAGCACCAGCACCAGCAGCCAGATCCAGAACCCGGCAGCGAAGACGCCGGCCTTGGCAACGAAGAACAGGCTCACCGCACCGGGCTGGTACGGCTGGGGGCGGCTCGGTTCGGCCATGGTGCTCCTCGGGCGGTGGTGCGGTCGGACGCGGCAGACGCAGGCCATGCGGGGACGGGCACCGAGCTTAGTGGAAGAACGATGGTGATCGCTTGATGCAATTTTCGATTGGCCTCATGCTGTCGCGGAAAAGTCTCGTCCACGGGACAGATTGTGCGGTCAGTCAATTGTTTCCGGCCGTGGGCGTACTACCCTCGGAAAGGCGCATCGTCCCGGTGCGGCAAGGGGGAAAGACACACAGGGATGGGATCAGCCGAGGTATCACCGCAGATGGCCTTCGCCCGCTTCGTCCGGCGCGCCATCGATGACGCTCGTGACGAACGTGGCTGGACCGTGACCGATCTTGCCTCGCACACGGGCGTGGGACGCTCCACCGTGTTCCGCTGGCTGGCGGGTGACTGGCAGGATTATCCCGAGCTGGCCAAGGTGCGCGGCTTCTGCGCCGCACTGGACCTACCGGTCGCTGCCGCGTTCCGCGCGCTCGGGCTGCCCGACGCAGGCCCCACCCCCCGTCGACGCCATGACGACGGCCCCGTCGAAGCGGACGTCCGCGCCATCCTGGACCGGCTGGCCGACCCGACGGTCCCCGCCGAGGAGAAGCACCACATCCGCGACCTGCTCCGCTACCTGGCCCGCCGCCCCATCCGCCGCGCCGGCTAACCCCATCCCACCCGCACCCCCCGCACCCCCCGCCCCCACCCCCCGCACGCCCGCGTTGATCATGAAGTTATTGCCGCGACACGCCGCAGCGCGAGGCAATAACTTCATGATCAACGGGATCGGGCCGGGGCGGGGGTGGGTTAGGGGACCGTGAGGGTGAACTCGGCGGTGTGGACTTCGGTTCCTACCTGGAAGTCCAGGTACAGGCGGTAGCGGCCGGGGCCGGGGGTGGTCAGCCAGAACTTGATCTGGCCGTCCACGAGCTCCGGTTCCGGGTGCACGTGCAGGTAGCCGAGGTCGCCCTCGCGCAACGCCACCAGATGCCCGTACGCCCCGAGGTACCGCTCCAGCGGGGCGGCGCCGCCAGCACCGTCGACCCGGAACGTCAGCGGCACTGTCGCCCCCGCCTGCGGGGTGCCCTGGTAGCCGACCGTGAACTGGTCCACCGTCGTCGAGGGGGCCGGACCGGGCAGCGGACGAGGCTGGTAGTCACCGGGCACGACCAGGTCCGCGCCGAGGGTCACCGCGGTCTGCGCGCCGTTGTCGGCGACGACGGTGAAATCGGCGTACGCGCGCCAGACCCCGGGCTGCGCGAGGGTCAACGGCACCGACCAGGTGCCGTCCGCCGCCATGGTCGGGTGCAGGTGCTGGTAACCGGTCAGGTCCCGGCGGACGACGATGAGGTGCATCGGCTTGTCGTGCACGACGGCGAAGCGGGTGACGGGCCGGCGCTGCACGTCGCGCACCTGGAAGCGGAGCTGACCGGGGCGGCCGGCCGGGAACTCGGTCGTCAGGGGCGCCAGGGTGAACCCGGCCGAGCTGACCGCCAGACCGCCCGGCTCGGTGGCCGCGCCCTGATCGGTGCTCGTGGCGCTGCCGTGGTTGTGCGGCCCGATCCCCGGTGGGTCGGTGTGATCGGCGGCCAACGACGGGCTGCCGGTGGCGGTGCCTGTGGTGTTCATCCGGCCGAGGCCGAAACCGAGCAGCACCGCCAGCACCAGCCCACCGACCACCAGCGCCAGCCGGAGCGTGCTCCGGTCCGGCGCGGCGGAGACCTGGTCAGGCACCGCCGACGCCCAGCAGGTGGCCCGCCTCGTCGACGGTGGTCCTACCCGTGCCGTCGTGCGCGCGGTTGACGGGCTGCTGGTCGGTCATACCGCCCACGGTACCGCCGCGTCGGGGCGGCCCAGGCCGACGTCCGGACGGCGTGGCGACGGTCGCATTCGACGCCGCCCGGGAACTTTCCCACCCGACCGGCGCAGACCGCCCCGCAGCGCCGAATAACGCCCTCGACCAGGCACGGACGACGCCCCGAACCCGAGCAGCGCCGAGGACCCGCCCGGCGACCGACGCGAGGGGCGGCGGGTCACCCGGCGACGGCGAGGGCGAGCGGGAGCACGTCGGGCGCGCCGGCCCGCCGCAGGGCCCGGGCCACCAGCGTCATCGTCCAACCCGAGTCGATCAGGTCGTCGACGAGCAGCACCGGGCCGTCCAGGCCGGCCAGGGCGTCCGCCAGGTCGGTCGGCACGGTGAAGGTGTCGTGCAGCGCGCGTACCCGTTGGGCGCTGTTGCCGCGCGGCCCGGCCGGACCGCCCGGACCGGCCGGGATGACCTCGCCGAGCAGCGGCAGCCGGCCCACGGCGGCGATCCGCTCGGCGAGCGACCCGACCAGCCGGGGCCGTCGCCGCGAACCGACCGCGACCACCCCCACCGGCCGGCGGGGCCACGGGTCGTCGCCGTGCGCCCACGCCTTCAACACCTCCACCACCGCGCCGACCACGTCGTCGGGCACCGGCGCGTCCGGCGCCTCCGGGCCGACGAGATCACGCAACCGGCCACCCCAACCGAGGTCCGAGAGGCGCCCGACGGCACGGCCCGGCAACGCCTGCTCCGCGGGGGCGATCCGGCCCTTGAGGGGTACGCCCACCGCGTCCAACCCGGTCGGCCAGAGCTTCTTCGGGGCGATCTCCACGCCGGGGCGGCCCAGGAAGGTCTGCGCGGCGGCGAGCGCGGCTGTCGACACGTCGGCGGAGAAGAGCGGGTCGGCGCACCTGTCGCACCGGCCGCAGTCGGTCGCCCCGGTGTCGTCCAGGCGTTCCCGTAGATACCGCATCCGGCATTCGGACGTGGTCGCGTACTCCCGCATGGCCTGTTGCTCGACGGTGCGCGCCTCGGCGACGCGGCGCAACCGGGCCTCGTCGTAGACCCAGGGCTCGCCGGTGGCGAGCCATCCACCGCGCACCCGGCGGACCGCGCCGTCCACGTCGAGCACCTTGAGCATCAGCTCCAGGCGGGTACGGCGCAGGTCGACGAGCGGTTCGAGGGCCTGGGTGGAGAGCGGGCGGTCGGGGTGCAGGGCGGCCAGCACGGCGCGCACCTGCTGCTCGGGTGGGAACGCCAGCGAGGCGAAGTATCGCCAGATGGCGGCGTCCTCGACGCCGGGCAGCAGCAGCACCTCGGCGTGCTCGACGGCGCGGCCGGCGCGGCCGACCTGCTGGTAGTACGCGATCGGCGAGGGCGGCGCGCCGAGGTGGACGACGAAACCCAGGTCAGGCTTGTCGAAGCCCATGCCGAGGGCGCTCGTCGCGACCAACGCCTTGATCTTGTTGTCGAGCAGGTCCTGCTCGGCGGCGCGCCGGTCGGCGTCGTCGGCCTGCCCGGTGTACGACGCCACCGGGTAGCCCCGGGAGCGCAGGAACTCGGCCGTCTCCCCCGCTGCCGCGACGGTCAGCGTGTAGACGATGCCCGAGCCGGGGAGCTGATCGAGGTGGTCGGCGAGCCAGGCCAGCCGGTGTGCCGGGCTGGGCAGGTCGAGGACCCCGAGGCGCAGCGACTCGCGGTCCAGGGTGCCGCGCAGGATGAGGGCGTCGCCCAACTGCTCCGCCACGTCCTGGGTGACCCGCGAGTTGGCGGTGGCGGTGGTCGCCAGCACCGGGGTGCGCTCGGGCAGCTCGGCGAGGAAGGTGCGCAGCCGCCGGTAGTCCGGCCGGAAGTCGTGCCCCCAGTCGGAGACGCAGTGTGCCTCGTCGACCACCAGCAGCCCGGTGGTGGCGGCCAGCTTCGGCAGCACCCCGTCGCGGAAGTCCGGGTTGTTGAGGCGTTCCGGGCTGATCAGCAGCACGTCCACGGCACCGGTCTGGATCTCCGCGGTGATCTCGTCCCACTCGTCGAGGTTCGCCGAGTTGATCGTGCGGGCCCGGATGCCGGCCCGGGCCGCCGCCTCGACCTGGTTACGCATCAGCGCCAGCAGCGGCGAGACGATGACGGTCGGGCCGTGCTCCCCGCGCTCACGCAGCAGTGCGGTGGCCACGAAGTAGACCGCCGACTTGCCCCAACCGGTCCGCTGCACACAGAGCACCCGTCGCCGGTCGACGACCAGTGCCTCGATGGCCCGCCACTGGTCCTCACGCAGGCGGGCGTGGTCACCGGCCAGCCGGCGCAGCACCGCCTCAGCCCGCTCCCGCACCCCTGCCCGCTCTGCTGTCTCCACCCGGCATTTCTACCAGCGCCGTCCGTCATCCCCCTGTTGATCAAGAGGTTTGCGTCACTATTCGGCCGGATTCTGACGCAAACCTCTTGATCAACGGGGTTATCGGCGGGGGCGGAGGGTGCGGGTCAGGTGGGACAGGCGGGGGGCCAGGCTCGTGAGGCCTCCTGGGAAGAAGTAGACGGCCAGGATGAAGACCGTGCCCAGGACGAACAGCGGCTGGCTCAACGGGTGGCTGAGGACGGCCGGGAGGTTGTCCACCGCGTCGCTCGTGCCGAACGCGGTGAGCCGGTGGTCCAGGTACATGTAGAGGACGCCGCCGAGCACCGGCCCCCACCGGGTGCCCGGCCCGCCGAGCACCACCATGACCAGCAGCGACAGGGTCAGCTCAGACGACGTGATGTGCGGCGACGCGCCGCCGACGATCAGGACGTAGACCACCCCGCCCGCCGACGCCAGCCCGCCGGCAAGGGTGAACGCCACCAGCTTGTAGCGGTACGGGTCCAGCCCGAGCACACCGATCCGCCGCTCGTCGTCACGCAGCCCGGCGAGCACCCGACCGGTCGGGGAACCGCTCACCCGGTGCACCACGAAGACCACCAGCGTCAGGTACGCGAGCGCCAGCCAGTACAGGTTGACCGTGTTCGTCACCCCCACCAGCCCGGCGGGCAGCCCGGACACGTCCAGCGGCAGACCTTCCTCGCCGCCGGTGAGCCCACCGAAGTCCCGGGCCACCAGGATCGCGCCGACCTGGGCGAAGGCCAACGTGACCATGGCGAACGCGATACCCACGGTGCGCAGCGCCACCGCGCCGAGCAGCGCGGCGAGGATCGTCCCGCCCGTGATGGTCAGCAAAGCCGCCTGCCACAGCGGCAGACCGGCCCGGGTGATGAGGATGTCGGTGCCGTACACACCGGCCGCGAAGTACAGCGCGTGCCCGAAGGAGAGCATGCCGGTCCGGCCGAAGAGCAGGTCGTACCCGGCCGCCAGGCCACCGAAGATCAGGCAGATGGCGAGCAGTTGCAGGGTGCCGGGCGAGTTGACCGGCCCTTCGAAGATCCCCGGCAGGGAGATCGTCGAGTACGGCAGGATCGCCAGCACGACCAGCGCGACCAGCGGCAGGAACGGGCGGACCCGGTGCCACCGCCCCCGCTGCGGGGTCAACTCGTCGGGCACCTGCGCGGGAGGCGCGTCGATCACCGTCATGCCGTTGCCACCTTTCCGGCGATGCCCTGCGGGCGCAGCAGCAGCACCACGGCCAGCAGCCCGACCACGCAGATGTCGCCCAGCCCGGACGTGCCGTAGTAGTTGACGAACTGCTGCACCAGGCCGACCACGACCGCCGCGTACGCGGAGCCGACCACCGAGCCCATCCCGCCGATCACCACCACGATGAACGCGAAGATCAGCAGCGAGCTGCCCTGACCGGGCGAGACGGTGCCGAAGTAGACCCCGCCGAGCGCACCGGCGAGGGCGGCGGCCGCCCCACCGATCGCGAAGACCAGCGTGAACGCCTTGCGTACGTCGATGCCGAGGGCGGTCACCATCTCCCGGTTCTCCACCCCAGCGCGGATCACCAGGCCGTACCGGGTCCAGCGCAGGAACGCCAGGATCGCGCCGAGCACCAGCACCGCCGCGATGATCAGCAGCAGGCCGCCGTTGGGCACCTGCGCGCCGAGGATCCCGGTCACCTGCCGAGTCCAGTCGGGACGCGGGAACGGGCGTGCGTCCGCACCCCAGGTGGCCTGCAACAACGCCACCCCGGCCAGGGACAGACCGACGGTCACCAGCACCTGCTCGATGGTGCGGGAGTACAGCGGTCGGATCAGCACCAGCTCGACCAGGATCGCGACCAGCGTGCCGGCGGCCACCCCGAAGGCAACAGCGAGCACGAAGCCGAACCCGTCGGAGCCCGCGCCCGGCAGGTTGCCCGCCGCCCACCAGGTGCCGTACGCGCCCACGCCGAGGAACAGCCCGTGGGCGAAGTTGAGCACGTCGGCCAGACCGAAGACCAGGGACAGGCCCGACGCGACCAGGAAGTACAGCGCCGCCAGGCCCAGCCCGGTCAACGCCAACAGGATCACGGTCCCCATCAGTGGGACACCTCCGCCGAGCCGACACCCAGCAACGACTTGGTCAGCGCCGTCTCCAACAACAGCTCACGGGCGTCGCCGGTCCAGGCCACCTTGCCGGCGGCCAGCACCACCGCGTCGCGGGCCAGTCGGCGTACGACGGCCAGGTTCTGCTCGACGAGCAGCACCGGCACCGACTCCGCGACCCGTTCCAACACCTCGGCCACCTCGGTCACCACCTTCGGCGCCAACCCCTTGGTCGGCTCGTCGACCAGCAGCAGCCGGTTGTCGTTGAGCAGCACCCGCCCGATCGCGAGCATCTGCTGCTGCCCACCGGAGAGCGAACCCGCCCGTTGCCGTCCGCGCCGGTCCAGCTCCGGGAAGAGCGCGAAGACCTTGTCGTACGCCGGGGTGGTGCCGCGCCGCTCGGCGAGCCGCAGGTTCTCGGCGACGGTGAGGCCGGCGAACACGTCTCGGTCCTCGGGCACGTAGCCGAGCCCACCGCGGACCAGCCGGTGCGTGCGCTGGGCCAGCAGGCTCTGCGCACCCATCCGGATGGTGCCGCGGACCTCCCCGGCAGGTGGGGTGAGGCCGACGATCGCGCGCAACGTGGTGGTCTTGCCGACGCCGTTGCGACCGAGCAGGACGGTCACGCCGGTCGGGGCGACCGCGAAGGACACCCCCTGGAGGATGTGCAGCCCGGAGATCCGGACCGACAGGTCCTCCACAGTGAGGATCGGTTCGTTCACAGCGACTCCCCCAGGTAGGCCTCTTGCACCGTGGGGTTGGCCATCACCGTCTCCGGGGTGTCGCAGGCCAGCAGCGCGCCGTGGTGCATGACGGCGATCCGGTCGGCCAACTCCAGGATGACGTCCATGTGGTGCTCGACCATCAGCACCGCCCGGCTGCTGTCGCCGGTCAGCGACTTGATGACGGCCACCAGTTCGGGGATGTCCTCGGCGCTGACGCCGGCCATCGGTTCGTCCAGCAGCATCACCCGCGGCTCACCGGCGAGCAGCAGGGCGATCTCCAACTTGCGCTTCTCGCCGTGGGCCAGGGTGCCGGCGAGTGCCGTACCCCGGTGGGCGAGGCCGACCCGGTCGAGCGCCGCGTCGGCGGCGGCGGCGACCTCCCGGTCAGCCGCCGCCCGCCGCCACAGTGCCATCGAGCCCCCGCGGTGCGCCTGCACGGCGAGCCGGACGTTCTCCCGCACGCTGAGCGAGCCGAAGACCGAGGACGCCTGGAAGGTACGGCCCAGTCCGAGGCGGGCCCGCCGGTGCGGCGGGAGCGCCCCGATGTCCTGCCCGTCCAGAACTATCCGGCCCTCCGTGGCCCGGCGCAGGCCAGTGATCAGGTTGAACAGTGAGGTCTTGCCGGCGCCGTTCGGCCCGATCACGCCCAGGAACTCCCCGGGCGCGAGGTCGAGGTAGACGCTGTCGACGATGGCGACCTCACCGATCCGCCAGGTCAGACCGCGGGTGGCGAGCATGGGTCAGCCCTTCATGGCCACGGCCGGTGGCGCGGACTCGTCACCGGTGAGGCTCTTCTGCGCGGTGGCCGTGAACTCGGTGCCGCTGCCGGTCAGCTTGGCCTGGAACATCGGCTGGAGCAGCGCGTGGTCGGCGGCCCGGATGGTCATCTTGCCCTTGACCCCGTCGAAGCTCCAGCCCTCCAGGGCGGTGACCATCTTGTCGACGTCGTCCCCGCCCTCCTGCGCCGCGCGGACCACCATCTGGGCGGCGGCGAAGCCGTCCGGGTGGAACAGGTCGGTGGTGGTGACCTTCGCCTTCAGCGCCTTGCTGGCCTCGGTGTCGCTGGCACCGTCGAAGTAGTGCGACAGGAAGGAGATCTTGGCGCCGGCGGTGCCGAAGGTCTGCCACGAGGCGCGGATGTCCAGGCCGGTGACGACAGTGGTGGACGCGAGCACGCCCTGCTGGTCGAGGGTCTGCCACATCGCCGGGGCGGTGGTGCCCGCCCAGGCCACGAACAGCAGGTCCGGCTTCGCCGCCTTGATCTGGCTGGCGAACGGGGTGAACTCGGTGGCGCTGGCCGGGGCCCGGACACTGCTCACGGTGGCGCCCGCGCTGCCGATGACGGCCTTGACAGCTGCCTCGTTGGCGTCGCCGAACGCGCCGTCCTGGGCGAAGACCACGACCTTCTTGCCGGCCGGGTCGCCGATGAACGACTTGGCGGTCACCACGTCCTGGTAGGACTGCCGGCCGGAGCGGAACGTGTACTTGTTCGCGCCGGTCACCGCGTCGGTGGCGGCCGGGCCGGAGATGAACAGGACCTTGTTCTGCGCGGCGATCGGCGCGACCTGGAGCGCCACGCCCGAGGCGGTGGAACCGGCGATGATCTTCGTGCCCTTGCCGATCAGGTCCTTCGCGGCGGAGACCGCCTTGGCCGGGTCGCCCGCGTCGTCGACCTCGGTCAACTCGATCTTCCGGTCACCGACCTTGCCGGTGCCCTTGGTGGCGAAGTCCAGCCCCGCCTTGAAACCCTCGATGTACTGCTTTCCGTAGCTGGCCAGGGCACCCGACTGGGAGTACACCAGGCCGACCTTGACCGGCGCGGCGTTGTCGCCGCCGCCGGTGGCGGTGTCCTGCGGGCTACCACAGGCCGTGGCGGCCAGCGCCGCGGCCATCATCGTGGCGGCGGAGAGGAACACCCGCCGCGTCGTCCGGACCGTCATTGCGACTCCACATGAGGACTCGGAGGGAGAGAACTTCTTCGTGACGGCTCACGCTAGAAGTGACGTCACCCACGAGCTATGTGGCGGAAACACACAAGTAACAGGAATGAGGTGGCCGGGGGTTACAACGGGCCGCACGGTCACCGGAGAGCCGGCGCTCCCGGTGGCCTGAACCTCCACGGACCACCCGAGGTCTGTGTCGCCTCGCCCCATCTGCCCCGATCGGTCAACCACAGGGGCCGTCGTGGGCCGCCGCGCTGCACGCTCGAAGATCGTGCTCGATCGTGGTTGTAGTGGCATCGAACTCGCGGCGATGCCACTACATCCTGGATCCAGCGTGATCTTGCGTTGGCCCGCCGTCCGGGTGGCGGACGGCGGGCCAGCGGTGGGCCGGGCGTGATCGGCCCGGCGGTCGGCTCGGAGCGGATCAGCTCCGGGCCGAGGTCGGCTCGGCGGGCAGGTTCCCCGCCGACGGGCGGAGGGGTCAGTTCCCGGCGAGGCCGGCGAGGGCGGCGACGGCGGTGTCCGGGTGGTCGCTGAAGACGCCGTCCAGGCCCAGGCCGAGGAAGAGTTCGTACTCGGCGGTGATATCGCCGCGCGCGTTGGGGTCGGTGCCGATCCGGAAGTCCACCGGGAGGAACTGGTTCTCCGCGCGGAACGTCCAGGAGTGCACGAGCAGCCGCTCACGGTGCGCGTCGCGCACGACGTTTGTGGGGGCGAGCAGGGCGCCGGCGGCGTCCCGGGGCACGAGCAGGTTCTTGTTCGCCCCGATGCCGTCGGCGTACCCGGCGATCCACTTCAGCCCGGCGGGCGTGACGAGGTCCTGGTAGCTGCGGGTGTCACCGGCGACGGTGAAGTCGTACGGGCGGCCGGCGGCGTCGAGCAGTTGGACCAGCTTCACGTCGGTGATCCGGCTCAGCCGTCGCAGGTTGGCCGTCTCGAACGACTGGATGAAGACTGGCGAGTTCCTGCGGTCCAGCTTGTTCTGCCGCAGCACCCGCAGCAGCGGCTCCTCCAGCGGCAGGCCGATCGACGTGAAGTAGGTCGGGTGCTTGGTCTCCGGGTAGATGCCGATGGTGCGGCCCCGTGTCCGCCCTTCGGTCCTGGCCAGGTCGATGACCTCCTGGAGGGTGGGCACCTCGAAGCGGCCGTCGAACGCGGTGTTCGCCACGCGGACCTGCGGCAGTCGCTCCTTGGCCCGCAGCGTCTTCAGCTCGGCCACTGTGAAGTCCTCGGTGAACCAGCCGGTCACGGCGACACCGTCGATGGTCTTCGTCGCCCTGCGGGCCGCGAACTCCGGGTGCGTCGACACGTCGGTGGTGCCGGAGATCTCGTTCTCGTGCCGGGCGACCAGGACGCCGTCGGAGGTGGACACCAGGTCGGGCTCGATGTAGTCGGCGCCCATCCGGATCGCCAGCCGGTACGCCTCCAGGGTGTGTTCCGGCCGGTAGCCGCTGGCACCTCGGTGACCGATCACGATCGGCCGGTCGTTCGCCCGGGTGCGGTCCGCGCCGACCGAGGGCTCGGCGGCGGCGATGGTGGGCACGGCCATGGCGGCGGCGGCGAGCAGCACGCCGGCCAGGCCGAGGGTCGAAAGGGTACGTCGCAACGCCGTCTCCTGTCGTGGGGGTGAGCCGCTTCAGCAGACCGCCCCGGATTGGCCGGCAGTTGGTCGAGGGTTGGCCGGGAGGTGAATCTCCGGAATGAGCGTTCCCGCTCCGGGCGACGGGCGGGAAAGGAAGATTGTCTGGTGCGCCGGTTTTTCCGCAACCCCGTGCGGCTGGTGCCGCTGGGGTTCCTGGTGCCGATCCTGCTGGGTACCGGGCTGCTGATGACCCGCTGGTCGACCATCGAGCATCAGCGCCCGCCCCTGGTCACCGCGTTGTTCACCGCCACGTCGGCGGTGTCGGTGACGGGGATGGCGATCAACGACACCCCCAACTACTGGTCCGGCGCCGGCCTTCTGGTGATTACCTTGCTGACTCAGCTCGGTGGTCTCGGCATCCTCACCGCGGCGGCGCTGGTCATCCTGGTGGTCTCACGCCAGCTTGGCCTGCGCAACCGGCTGCTGGTGCAGGCCGAGACGGCGGAGTTCGGCATCGGTGACGTGGGTCGGCTGCTGCGCCGAATCGCGATCACGGTCTTCGCCTGCGAGGCCGTGATGACCGCTGTGGTCGCCGGCCGCCTCTGGTGGGCGTACGACTATCCGCCCGGGCGGGCCCTGTGGTCGGGCGTGTTCCACTCCGTCCAGGCATTCAACAACGGTGGTTTCGCGCTCTACACCGAGGGTCTGCTGGCCTTCGACCGTGATCCGTGGGTGTCGCTGCCGCTGGCGTTCGGGGCCATCGTCGGCGGACTGGGGTTTCCCGCCCTGTTCGAGGCCGTCCGGGAATGGCGCAAGCCGGTGGGGTGGGCGGTGGCCACCAAGCTGACCATCTGGGGCAGCATCGCCCTGCTGCTGATCGGTTTCCTCGGACTGCTCGCCTCCGAGTGGACCAACGCCAGCACCATCGGCTCGTACGACGCCGGGGGCAAGGTGCTCGCGTCGTTCACCCAGATCGCGTTGAGTCGCACCGGCGGCTTCAGCGTGCTGGACATCGCCGCCCTCCAGGAGGAGAGCTACCCACTGCTGATCGTGCTGATGTTCATCGGCGGCGGCAGTGCCAGCACGGCCGGCGGCATCAAGGTGTCCACGTTCTTCCTGCTCGCGTTCACCATCTGGGCGGAGTTGCGCGGCGAGCCCGACGTGACGGTCGGGCACCGCCGGGTGGCCACCGCGAGTCAGCGGCAGGCCGTGACCGTGGCCCTGCTCAGCGTCGCGTTGGTGACCGCCGGGACCATGCTCCTGCTGCTGCTCACCGAGGGTGCGCGGTTCGTCGCGGCCCTGTTCGAGGTCACCTCCGCGTTCAGCACCACCGGGCTCACCGTCGGTCTGGCCGGCGAGCTGCCGGCCAGCGGCCAGCTGGTGCTGACCGTGCTGATGTTCATCGGCCGGGTCGGGCCGCTCACCCTCGGGTCGGCGATCGCCCTGAACACCCGGCGCAGGCTCTACCGCTACCCCCAGGAACAACCCATTGTCGGCTAGGAGCGAGGAGGGTCGAGGTGTCGGCGAGACGATCGGACGGCGGGGGCATCGTGGTGATCGGGTTGGGTCGCTTCGGCTGCCATCTGGCCGCGTCGCTCACCCGGATGGACCACGACGTGCTGGCCGTCGACCGCAACCCGGATCAGGCGCAGCGCTTCTCCGCCCAGCTCGACCGGGTGGTCCAGGCCGACTCGACCGAGGAGGGTGCGCTGCGACAGCTCGGCATCACCAGCTTCGACCGGGCGGTGGTGGCCATCGGGGCGTCGGTGGAGGCGAGCGTCCTCACCGTGCTGGCGTTGGTCGAGCTGGGTGTGCCGCAGATCTGGGCACGCGCCACCTCGCAGAAACACGCCAAGATCCTGTCGTCGGTGGGCGCGCATCACGTGATCTTCCCGGAGGCGGAGACCGGCGAGCGGGTGGCGCACCTGATCGTCAGCCGGCTGCTCGACTTCATCGAGTTCGACGACGACTTCGCCATCGCCACCGTCCGGGTGCCGGAGTCGCTCGTCGGGCGCACCCTGCTCGACCTGCGTCCGGAGGAGCGTTCCGGGGTCCGGGTGATCGGCGCGAAGGCGCCCGGTGAGCGTTTCCGCTACGCCTCGGACGACACGGCGTTGGCGCAGGGTGGGCTGCTGGTGGTGGAGGGTGGGATCGACCAGGTGCAACGGTTCGCGGGACGACGCTGAACGGCGTCATTTCTTGCCGCCATTCCCCTTCCCCTTACCCTTGGTCACTTTCCCGCTTTTCCCGAACCACCACCCGACCCCTTGCCCTTGCCGGGCTTCTCAGGCTTGGCCTTCGTCGCGCCACTGCCCGAGCTGGAGCCACCCGGACCCTGGCCGCCGCCGGCTGTCGCCGCCTTCGGCGGGGCCTTGGGCGGGGCCTTCGGCAGGGTCTTCGCCGTGGTGGCCGCTGTGCTCGGCGGGGCGGTGGACGCCGTGCTGCCGGCCACCCCGGAGACGCGTACGCCGCAGGTCACGTCGCCGAGCCGGAACTCGACCGGCAGCGGGTTCGCCCCGCTGTACTTTCCGGTGAGGGTGAGCTTCTCGGCCGCGCCGGGCGCCAGCGTGGTGCGCTCGGCCACCGGCCGGACCAGCACGGTGCTGCCGTGCTGCTGCACCGGCGCGGGCTCCGCCTTCGTGACGGTCTGCTGACCGGGGAAGGTGAAACTCATCGCCCAGTCCCGCAGCTCACTCTCACCGGTGTTGGTCAACGTCAGCTCGGCGGCGAAGTCGGTGCCGGAGTCCGTGCGCAGCGCGTACGCCACCTCGCACGGCACCTTCGCCGGCAGGCCCATCCGGGCCTCGGTGGTCGGCCGGCCCTCACCGCTGGCCGGGGTACGCGAGGTGAACCCCCACATGACGCCGGTGACCGCGATCAGCCCGACGGCAGCCACCCCGGCCTCCACCCGCCGACGACGGCCCACCCGCTGGCGCACCCGCTGGTCCCGTTGGCGGGTACGGGATATCGGCAACGCGTCAGTCTCCGCCGACCAGGGCAGGATCGTGGTGCCCGCGCTGGCGAGCGCGGCCGGGTCCAGCGGCCCTCCGGCCGGCGAGACCGGCACCGCCGCCAGCATCCCGGCCGCGTCGGCGAGGGTCCGGGCCACCTCGCCGGTCGCCGGCCGGTCTGCGGGTTGCTTGGCCAGGCAGCGCCGCACCAGGTCGGTCACCTCGTCGGGCAGCCCCCGCACCTCCGGCATCGGATCCGGGTCGGTGTACATGTGCGCCCGCAACATCTGGGTGGTGGTGCTGGCCTGCCACGGCAACCGGCCGGTGAGCATCCGGTAGAGCAGCAGCCCGACGGCGTACACGTCAGTGGCCGGGGAGACCTGACCGTTGTCCAGCCGTTCCGGGGCGAGGTACGCGGGAGTGCCCAGCAGCGCGCCGTCCGGCCCCTTCTCGCTCTCACCCACCAGCGCGGAGATGCCGAAGTCGACAACCTTGACCCCGGTCGACGTGAGCATCACGTTGCCCGGGGTCACGTCACGATGCACCACACCGCGGGCGTGCGCGGTGGCCAGCGCCGAGCTGACCTCCGCGCCGATGGTCACCGCCTCCCGCCACGGAAGCTGGCTCTCCCGGCCCAGCCGGCTGGCCAGCGAGGCGCCGTCGACCAGTTCCATCACCACGTACGGCACGGTCAGACCGACCTGCTCGGACTCGCCGTAGTCGTACACGTTGGTGATGTTGGGGTGGCAGAGCCGCGCGGCGGCCTGCGCCTCGATCCGGATCCGGTGGCGGAAGGCCCGGTCGCTGGCCAACCGGGAGGCCAGCACCTTCACCGCGACCTGGCGGCCGAGCACCTCGTCGTACCCGCGCCAGACCACCGACATCCCGCCCGCGCCGAGCTGCTCGATCAGCCGGTACCGCTGATCGAGCAGTTGCGCGCCCTTTCGGTCCCCACCACCCATGGTGTGCGTTGTTGCCCACAACCCACCGACCTACACCCCGAGGATCGGAATCGGTCAGGATTGTCACTCGTTCAGGCGGTCGCCAGCAGTTGGTCCACCGGGGCGTAGTCGTCGGTCAGCACCATCGCCTCACCGACGAAATCCGTCAGCGCCGCGCCGGACAGCAGGCTGACCTTGGGGTCCACCTCGCCCAGTCGGGTGCGGACGGCTTCCAGCGGCAGCGGCGCATCGGAGCCGACGATGAGGAAGTTGGAACCCTGCTGCTCGGCGAGCGCCTCCGGCGGCGCGATCAGGGCGACGTGCCGGAACTCGGCCGCCACGGTGGCCAGCTCGGCGCGGATGAACCGCAGCGGCGGGTAGTCGATGACGTTCTGCACGTACACGCCGCCGGGGCGGGTGACCCGCCGGACCTCGGCGGCCATCTCCCGGGTGGCCAGGTGCCAGGGCACCACCAGGTGACCGAAGGCGTCACCGACCACCAGGTCACGGCTGTCCGTCGGCTCGCCGACGACCAGCATCCGGGCGTCGCCCACCACCGTCCGCAGCTCCGGCCCCGGGCGTACGCCCAACTCCCGCTCGCCCAGCTCGACCAGCCCGCCGTCGATCTCGAACACGACGTTCCCGGTGCCCGGCCGGGTCGCGGTCAGGTAGGTCGGCACGGTGAACCCGCCGCCGCCCAGGTGCAGCGCGTCCAGCCGCTGGCCGGCCGGCGCGGCGACGTCGGCGACCGCGCCGATCCACTTCGTGTACGCGTACTCCAGGTGCTTCGGGTCGGCGAGGTCCACGTACGAGTGCTGGGCCGAGTTGAGCAACAGCGTCCGTCCGGTGGGCCGGTCCGGATCGGAGGTGACCCGGGCGCAGTGGTACGCCGTCTCGATGTCGCACGGGTTCGGCGCCACGGTGGTCAGCCCTGCCCCGACCAGGCCGAGCACGGCCAGCGCGGCCCGGGTCCGGGCCGGACCGGGCAGCTCGGTGGGCTCCTGCCGGCGCAGGTACCAGCCGAGGCCGAGGCCGACCAGCCCGAGCGCGACCGCGAGGGTCAGCAGGATGACGGTGCTGCGCAGCGCGGCGACCAGCACGAAGCCGGTGAGCAGGGTGGCGGTGATGCCGCCCAGCGTGCCGATCCCGGAGAGTCGACCGACCACCTGGCCGGTGCGGCGCAGATCGGCGAGCTGGAGCTTCACGACCAGCGGCGTGACCGCCGCCAGCAACGCGGCCGGCACGAACACGGCCAGCGCCACCAGCAGCAGGATCGCGCTGGCCGCACCGCCCCGCAGCACCTCACCGGCGTACCGGACGACGGGCAGGGTGATCGCGGTGGCGATGCCGGCCAGCACCAGCGCCGGTGCCAGCAGGCCACGCGGGTTGCGCCGGTCGGCCAGCCAACCACCGGACCAGGCCCCGTACGCGATCGCGGCCAACGCGATGCCGATCACCGAGCTGGTCACCTGAAGGGTCACCCCGACGTAGGGGCCCACCAGGCGCAGCGCGACGGTTTCCAGCACCAGCACGGCGCCGCTGGAGAAGAAGACCAGGAAGGCGGCCAGGCCGTTGGGCAGCGCCCGGCCGGTGACCGCAACGGGCGGGGCCGAGGACGCCGGCGGGGCCGCTACGTCGGACGGTGGGGTGCTCATCGTCGCGATGGTACGCAGCGAAGCTGGTGCTCCGGGTCAGTACATCGAGAGATGAACATGGTTCGTGTGGGATGCGGCGGGGCTGCCGCTGCCGCTGTACGAACGCCACCCCGTGCCGGGGTGCCAGATCTGCCGGTACCAGATGACGTAGAGCACGCCGAGACGGTCGGCGTTGCGCACGTGCCAGGCGGCGAGGCTGTCACCGTACGCCTTGTCGCCACCGGTCGCGTTGCGGTCCTCGAAGCCGTTCGTGGCGGCCGCGAAGTCGCAGGCGCGCCCCTTCGGGTGCTCGCCGCCACCGCCCTCGCGCTTACAGGAGACGTGCCGCTTGTAGCCGGCCGCCTGGGTTTCCTTGAGCGCGTTCAGGGTGCGCGGGGTGATGCAGCCGGAGGTGGTCGGGTCCTTCACCGAGCACGACTCCGACGGCCAGGACCCGTCGGAGTTGCGCGGGGCCGGCTTCGCCGAGGTGGAACTGCCGCCGCTGAAACCGTTGCTGCTGCCCGAGCTGACCTCGGCGAGAGCCGCCTCGGCCTCCTTCTTCTTCTTCGCCATCACGGCGAGCTGCTTCTGCTGCTCACGGACCTCGGCGTCGATGGCGACCTTGGCCTGCTGCGCCTGCTCCCGGGTCTCGACGAGGTCACGCAGCCGCTTGCTGTCCCGCTGGGCCATCATGTCGAGGTCGCTGACGCGTTCCAGGAACGCCTGCGGTGTGCTGGTGTTGAGCAGCATGGTCGCCGGAGTGAGCCGGCCGACCCGGTACGACTGGGCGGCCACCTCGCCAACCTGGGCGCTCAGCCCGACCAGTCGACCCTCGACCGCCGCCAGCTCGCCGGTCAGCGCCGTCTGGCGACGCTTGGAGTTGTCCAGTTTGGCCTTCGCCTCGATGTGCCCCTTGGCGGTCAGCTCCAACGCGTCCTGCAGCTTCTTGCTGCCCCCCTCGCCGGGCTCCGCGTACGCGGGCACGGCGGCACCGCCGAGCACCAGCGCGACGGCGGCGAGCAGAGCGAACAGACTGCGGCGACCGAGCCGCGGGCGGAGCATGGTCCTGGGCACGAAAGCGTCCTTCCGTCGACCGCCGGCCCCCGGTGAACCACTGCGCGGCGGCGTCCCCGCCGGCGCCGGTCGGCGGCCTGCTGGCGGAGACCGCCGGTCACGATACCGGACTGTGGGCTGCTGACCATCCCCCTGACCGCCGGGCCGCCCAGATGTCGACAGAGCGTTCCAGCGCCATCGCGCAGCGCGTCCAGACGCCTCGCGCAGCGTCCGGATCAGGGGCTGAGCAGGGCGTCGCGTACCTCGTCCCAGATCTGCTCGTTGGCCGCGACGAGCAGCCCGCGGCCGTCGTCGGAGGGGTGGTAGTCGGCGCCGTCGAACCTGCGGGCGACGCCACCGGCCGCGCGGACCAGCAGGGTGCCTGGAGCGTGGTCCCACGGCAGGGTGCGCCAGAAGAGGACGAACTGCTGCTCACCGGTGAGGATGTCCAGGTATTCGCGGCCGGCGCAGTGCTGGCCGGGCAGCAGCTCACCGAGGCGTTGACCGCCGGCGCGGACCCGGTCCCGGATCTCCGACGGCAGGAACTTGGTCATCGCCGCGCCACGCAGCTCGCCGAGCGGCGGCAGCGAGGCGGTGGTGTCGACCGGGCGGCCGTTGAGCAGGGTGCCGTCGTCCGCCGAGCCGACGGCGAGGGTGTCGGCGAGCGGGTCGAGGATCCAGCCGGCGTTCGGCCGTCCGTCGGTCAGCAGCGCCACCATCAGGGCGAACGGCCGGCGACCAGCGGCGAAGTTGGCGGTGCCGTCGACCGGGTCGACCAACCAGACGTCCCCGCCGTCGCCCAGGTGGCGCAGCAGCGCCGGGTCGTCGGCGACGCCCTCCTCGCCGACCACCATCGAGCCCGGACGCAGTCGACGCAACCCCGCCGACAGCAGCTCCTCGGCCCGCTGGTCGGCGACGGTGACCACCTCACCGGGCGCCTTCTCCGACACGTCGGCGTCGTCGAGCTTGCGGAACAGTGGCAGCACGACCTGGTCGGCGGCCTCCCGGAGCAGGTCGCCAACGTCGTCGAGCAGGGTGTCAGCCACGCGGCGGCAACTTGACCACGCTGACGAAGAACTCGTCGATCTGACGGACCACCGAGATGAAGCGCTCGAAGTCCACCGGCTTGGTCACGTAGGCGTTGGCGTGCAGCTGGTAGCTGCGCAGGATGTCCTCGTCGGCTTGCGAGGTGGTGAGCACCACGACCGGGATCCGGCGCAGGTCCTCGTCCTTCTTGATCTCTTCCAGCACCTCCCGGCCGTCGCGGCGGGGCAGGTTGAGGTCGAGCAGGATCAGGTCCGGCGTCACCGCGTCGGCGTACTGGCCTTCCTGCCGCAGGTAGGCGAGCGCCTCGGCGCCGTCGGAGACGACGGTCAGCCGGTTACGCAGCTTGTGCTCCTCGAACGCCTCCTGGGTCATCAACACGTCACCCGGGTCGTCCTCCACGAGCAGGACCTCGATCGGGCTCTTGCCATCCGCCGGCGCGGTCATCCCACCGTCTCCCTCATGTCACCCGTTCTACCGCCTTCCGGCGCCCCGTCGGCCCGGTCCGGCCGGTCCGGCCCTCCCGACTGCTCCGCCGGCTCTGCCGGATCCTCGTTCGAGGCCGTCGTGTCGCCCGCGGCCAGAGCCGGCGGCTCCTCCGGCGAGTCGACAGCGGCAGCCGCCTGCACGTCCGCCGGAAGTGCCGGCAGGGTGAAGCGGATCGCGGTGCCCTCCGGTACGTCGGTGTCCACCCAGACCCGGCCACCGTGGTATTCGACGATCTTCTTGACGATGGCCAGCCCGATCCCGGTGCCCGGGTACGCGTCCTTCGAGTGCAGCCGCTGGAAGATCACGAAGATCTTGTCGGCGAACTCCGGCTCGATCCCGATGCCGTTGTCCTGGCAGCTGATCTCCCACTCGGCGCCCACCAACCGGGCCGAGATGTGCACCTTGGGCGCGACGTCCGCGCGCCGGAACTTGATCGAGTTGCTGACCAGGTTGGCCAGCAGGTTGGTGAGCAGCGGTTCCTCACCCGAGATCACCGGCAGGTCGGTCCAGGTCAGCTCGGCGTCGGCGTACTGCCGCGCGGCCTCGGTCTGGCCGGCCACGTCGCCCATCACCTTGTTGAGGTCGACCTCGACGAAACCGGTGGTGAGCCGGCCGATCCGGGAGAACGCGAGCAGGTCGTTGATCAGGCGCTGCATGCGTTGCGCGCCGTCCACCGCGAAGGCGATGTACTGGTCGGCCCGCTCGTCGAGCTGCCCGGCATAGCGGCGCTGGAGCAACTGGCAGAAGCTGGCCACCTTGCGCAGCGGCTCCTGGAGGTCGTGCGAAGCCACGTACGCGAACTGCTCCAGGTCACGGTTGGACCGGGTCAGCTCCTCGGCCTGCTTCTGGAGCTGACTGTTGACCCACTCGATGCGCTCGCGGGCAGCCCGCACCTCGGCCAGGTCGGCGGCGATCTTCTGACGCATCGCGTCCACGTCCTCGCCGAGTTGGATGAACTCCGGCGGGCCGACGGTGGCGATGCGGTGCTGGTAGTCGCCCTCGGCGACCTCGCGGACCTGGATGGCCAGGCCGGTCAGTGGCCGGACCACCATCCGGTCCAGCGACAGCAGCAGGACCGCACCGGCCACGACCACCACCAGTGCGGCCACGATCAGCAGGACGACCAGCACGTTGCTGCTGGTGCGCACGTTCCTCGCGGTCTGTTCCCGGGCGGCCAGGACCTCCTCCTGGAGGTCGTTGACCGCCGTGCGCACGTCGTCGAACTGCTGCCGGGCACCTTCGGTGACCAGTGCCTGGCCCGCGCTGGTGCCGCTCCGCTCGGTGGTGGCGATCACCGGCTCGGCGACCGACTGCCGCCACTGCGCGATGCGGTCCTCCACGGTCCGCAGCTCCTGGCTGATCTGCGGATAGTTGTCCAGGAGCGTCCGCATCGAGGCGACGACGCTCTTTTCCTGGGCGAGCCCTTCCCGATAGGGGGTCAGGTCGTCCTGATCACCGCTGACCGCGTAGCCGCGGATCGCCGTCTCCTGGTCGAGCAGCGCGTTGAGCAACTCCTGGGACTGCACCCGCAACGGGCCGGTCTCGTTCAGGACGGCGTCGATCTGGGTGCGGTTGCGGGCGGCCATCGCCGCCTCCGCGCCGGCCAGGGCGATCAACAGGAAGCCCACGACGGTGAGCAGGCTGATGACCCGGCGGCGCAGACTCCAGCCGCCGACCACCGGCCTCACCGGCCACCGCCCCGGCTGACCAGCAGCATGGCCACGTCGTCGGCGAGCGCGCCACCGTTGAGCCGCTCGGCCCGGCCGACCAGCCAGGCCGGCAGCTCGGGCAGCGACACCGACCGGTTGGTGGGCTCGTCGAGCAGGCCGGTCAGCCCCGGCACGTCGAGGCGTTCGTTGCCCGCTCCCACCCGCCCCTCGATGAGGCCGTCGGTGTACATCAGCAGGGACCAGTCATCGGTGTCGAACTCCAGGTCGTAGGCGATCGGCCGGCGGGGTCGTACGCCCAGCAGTCGGCCGCCGGGCGCGGGCACCGGGGCGACCCGGCCGCCGGAGAGCAGCAGAGGCGGCGGGTGCCCGGCGAGTCGGACGGTGGCCCGGTTGGCGTCCAGGTCAAGTCTCGTGGTGGCCACCGTCGCGAAGATCTCCTGGAGGCGGCGCTCACTCATCAACACCTGCTCCAGCGCGGGCAGCACCTCGTCGTCCGGCACTCCGGCGAGCACCAGGGCCCGCCAGGCCACCCGCAGTTCCACACCGAGCGCGGCCTCGTCCACCCCGTGCCCGCAGACGTCACCGACGATGAGGTCGATGCGGTCCGGGCGGGTCTGCACCACGTCGAAGAAGTCCCCGCCGATCAACGCGGCGTGCCGGCCGGGCCGGTAGAAGGTGTGCACCGCCACCTGGTCGGTCGTCATCAGCGGCTGGGGCAGCAGGCCGCGCTCGAGTCGCGCCGACTCGGCCTGGCGCAACTCGACCTCGCGCAGCCGCCGGGCGTTCTCGTCGGCGCGCTTACGCTCCACGGCGTAGCGCAGCGCCCGGGTCAGCAGCACCCCGTCGACCTGACCCTTGACCAGGTAGTCCTGTGCGCCCTCGGCGACCGCCACGACGCCCAGGTGCTCGTCCGAGCGGCCGGTCAGCACACAGACCGCTGCGCCGCTGGACATCTCCAGCACCTGGCGCAGCCCATCCAGCCCCTGCGCGTCAGGCAGGCCCAGGTCGAGCAGGACGCAGTCGACGTCGGCGATCCGCTGCCGCGCCTCCCGGAGGCTGGTGGCGACCATCAGGTCGATCATCGAGTTCGTCTCGGCGAGCAGCTCGCCGACCAGGAAGGCGTCGCCCTCGTCGTCCTCCACCAGCAGCACCCGCAACCGCTCGCCCGGTGGCAGATTGGCGTGCCGCGCCAGACCGCCGTGCGGGTACGGCACTACTGGGGAACCGGTCAGACCGGCTCCCCGGGTCGGCCGGGTCACCGCCGCGAGGCGCGGGAGTTCGCTGGTGATGTCGGGCTCCTTCCGAGTGCCCTGCTGATCCTGTATTAGACAACGGTCGCACACAACACGATGGCTCCGGCGCGGGCGGGGATGGGCCTCATCACTGCCCGTCGGATGACAAACCGGGCGGGCGGTCGATGGAGGGCCTACCGGCCGTCCCATCGGTGGCCGCTGACGGGCAGGATGGTGCCACCCCAGGCCCCACCACCCCCCGAGGAGTTCCCGTGGGCGCACCCACCACCCCGGCCACGACGGGCACGCCGGCCCGTCCGGCTCCAGGCGTACCCCCTGCCGACCGGGCCCTGACGCGACCTCGCCGGCGGCTCCTGGCCGCCGCTGCGGCTCTGGTCGCGCTGGCCGCCGTCGGCGCCGGCAGCCTGCTCGACCTGCGCACCCCGGCACCGAAGCCGGCGGACGCGCCGGCGGGTGAGTTCAGCGCCAGCCGGGCGTACGAGGACGTCCAGGTGATCGCGGCCCGATCGCACGTTGCCGGCAGCCCGGCCAACGACCAGGTCCGCGCGCACCTCGAGCAGCAGTTGCGCGGCCTGGGCCTGGAGACCGAGGTGCAGGACACTGTGGCACCGGAGGCCGGCCAGCTCAGCGGGGCGGCGGGCGGGGCGACACTGGCGCGCGTGCGCAACGTGGTGGCCCGGCTGCCCGGCACCGACTCGACCGGTCGGGTCTTCCTGGCCGCCCACTACGACTCGGTGCAGACCGGGCCGGGTGGCAACGACGACGCCGCCGGCACCTCGGCCATCCTGGAGGTGGCCCGCGCGCTGACCACCGGCCCCCGACCGCGCAACGACATCGTCTTCGTGCTCACCGACGCCGAGGAGGCGTGCCTGTGCGGCGCGGCGGCGTTCGCCACCAGTCACCCGCTGGCCGCCGACGGCGGGGTGGTGCTCAACCTGGAGGCGCGGGGCTCCACCGGGCCGGTGATCATGTTCGAGACGTCCCGGAACAACGCGAAACTGGTGGACATCTTCGGCCGGGCCGCACCGCACCCGGTCGGCACCTCGTTCGCGGTGGAGATCTACCGGGCGCTGCCCAACGACACCGACTTCACCGCGTTCCTGGATCAGAAGTTCATCGGGCTGAACTCGGCGTACATCGACGGTGGCGCGATCTACCACACACCGTTGGACACCCCGGAGGCCATGAACCGGGGCAGCCTCCAGCAGCACGGAGACAACGCGCTGGGCCTGGCCCGGGAGTTCGGCGCGACCAACCTGACCGAGCTGCGCTCCGGGCACGACGCCACCTACTTCCCGGTCCCCGGCGGCCTCGTCCGTTACCCGGGCACGCTCACCCTGCCGCTTGCCCTGCTCGCGGTGGCGGCGGTGGCCGCACTGGGCTGGCTGACCCGTCGGCAGGGCCGGGCCAGCATCGGCCGGCTCGCCGCCGGCTTCGGGCTGGCCCTGGTGCCGATCGTGGTCGCGCCGGTCGCCGCCCAACTGCTCTGGCTGGCGATCACCACGATCCGACCGGGGTACGCGGAACTGCTCGACCCGTACCGGCCGATCTGGTACCGCCTGGCCGTCGTGGCGCTCGCCGCCGCCATCCTGTTCGCCTGGTACGCGCTGACCCGCCGCCGGATCGGCCCGGCCGCACTCGCGGTCGGCGGGCTGGCCTGGCTGGCGCTGCTCGGAGTGCTGCTCGCCGTGGCGGTGCCCGGCGGGGCGTACCTCACCACAGTGCCGGCGCTGGCCGGCGCCCTCGGTGGGCTGGTCGCGCTGCGTACCCGGCAGACCGGGCCGTGGCCGGTGGTGGCCGTGACCGCCGCCGCGGCCGTCGGTGTGGTCATCCTGCTGCCCACCGTGGTGCTGCTTTTCCCCGCGCTGGGGATGGGCATGGGCGGGGTTGCCGCGCTGGTCGCGGTGCTGCTCGGCCTGACCGCCCTGCCGGTGGTCGACCTGCTGCACCCGCAGGCCGGCGGCCAGCGCGGCCTGCTGGCGCTGCGGGCCCGACGGCTCGGCGTGCTCCCGGCCGCCGCCACGGCCGTGGCGGCGGTGGTGCTCGCCGGGGTCGGGCTGGGCGTCGACCGCTTCGACGCCGCCCATCCCGCGCCCACCCACCTGATGTACGCGATGGACGCCGGCACCGGCCAGGCCCGCTGGCTCAGCCACGAGAGTGACCCGCAGTCGTGGACGGACGGCTACGTGGACGGGACAGCCGACGTCGGCGACGACTTCCCCGGGCTCGGCGACGGTGAACTGCGGGCCGGGCCGGCACAGGCGGCGAACCTGCCGGCACCGAAGCTGGAGGTGGTGGCCGACACCACGTCTGGTGGTGAACGCACGCTGCGGTTGCGGCTCACCCCGCAGCGGGCCGCCCGGCTCGCCACCCTGCACGTCGACACGTCGACGGCCACCGTCCTGCGGGCCGAGGTCGCCGGACGGCCGGTGCCGGTGGAGCCCCGCGAGGGGAGGTGGGGCTTCGGGCTGGTGTTCCACGCCCCGCCCACCGAGGGCATCGAGGTCACGTTGACCCTGCGGCCCATCGCCGGGCAGGTGGCGTTGCGGGCCATGGACGCCAGCGACGGTCTGGACGCGCTGCCCGGCTTCCGCCCCCGGCCGCCGGCCGTCGGCGTGGTCGGATCGCACAGCTCCGAGATGCTGGCGGTGGCGCGCACCTACCCCTTCTGACGGGACGGGTCGTGGTCCGGCGGGGGTGCTACCCGCCGGACCCGCGTCCTTGCTCTGCACCCGCGGACGCACCACCTACCTACGGTGCCCGGTCAGTGCGGCGCGGCGGGCCCCAGGTCACTGGGGTCGGTGTTGCCGCCACAGACGATCACCGCCACTCGCTCTCCCGCCCGCGGCACGTACGCGCCGCCGACGAGCGCGGCCAGCGCCGCGGCGCCACCGAACTCGGCGGCGACCCTCAGCTCCGACCAGAGCAACCGACGCGCCCGCACCAGATCCTCGTCGCTGACCAGCACGGAGACCACCCCGGTCCGGCGGGCGGTGTCGAACGCGATGTCGCCGATCCGGCGGGCGCCCAGCGAGTCCGTGGCGATGCCGCCCACCTCGATGTCGACCGGCCCGCCCACCTTCAGCGCGGAGTGCAGGGTGGGGATCTGCTCGGGCTCGACGGCGACGACACGTACCGAGCCGTCGAACCAACCCGCGATGCCGGACACCAACCCGCCGCCGCCGACCGCCACCAGCACGGTGTCGATCCCGTCCACCTGCCGTTCCAGCTCCCGGCCGACGGTGCCCTGACCGGCCACCACCTCCGGCTGGTCGTACGCGTGCACGACCAACGCGCCGGTCTCGTCCGCCCGCTGCGTGCTCGCGGCCAACGCCTCGGCGTAGTGCTGACCCACCTGCCGCACCTGGGCACCCAGCCCGGCGAGCCGCTGAACCTTGACCGGCGAGGAGGTCACCGGCACGAAGACCTCCGCCGGCACGCCCAGCGACCGGGCCGCGTACGCGACGGCGAGGCCATGGTTGCCGCCGGACGCGGCGATCACCCCCGCCGGCGGCAGCGGCCCCTGGAGCATCCGGTTGAACGCGCCGCGCGGCTTGAACGAGCCGGTGTGCTGGTGCAGCTCCAACTTGAGGCTGAGCTGGCCGGGCACGCCCAGATCGGCGCCGTCGACAGCGATGACCGGGGTTTCCCGCACCCGCCCCTGCACCAGCGCGGCGGCCGCCTCGACGTCGCTTCTGTTCACCATGGGAAACGCCCTTCACTACGACCGTCGTCGGTGAGCCATCCTATGGAGCTTCGTCGGCCATCCTTCGCCGATGCCCTTCGCGTCAGTGGCCGGGGTCCGCCCACGTCAGCGCGGTGGATGGTCGCCGCGGTCGGCGGCGCGCCGCAGCCGGCGGTGTTCGGCGGTCACCACCCCCAGCAGGGCCAGGTCGAGCGCGACCACGGCGACCGCACCGAACTGGTTGACCGTGAAGTTGAAAACCTGCCCGAACAGCAGGTCGATCAGGAGGGCGAGCTTGAACAGCCGGAACGCATCGGGTCGGTTCGAGCGCAGCAGCCACGCCGCCCGCAGGCTGAGCACCGCGGTGACCAGGGCGGTGGCGGTGACACCCAGCACCGCGCCCCACTCGCGCTCCTGGTCCAGCTCTCCGGTCACGCCGTCCAGCAGCACCGCCACCATGATCAGGAACGGTTCCACCACCAGGTAGGCCACCACCAGCCAGACCAGCCAGCGCTGCCTGGTCGCCCAGACGGCGAGACGCCGGGCCCGGTCCATCGACCGCTGCCAGAACCCGGCCGGCGGCGGTTCCCGCCGGGGCAGGGTGTCCAGCAACTGCGCCATGGCCGCCTCGGTGGCCGACCCGGCGCCCCGCACGAGACGGCGTACCTCCGCCCGCCGCCGGTCGGTCAGACCGGCAGGCTGACCGCTGAGCACCACGTCCAACGCGTTGGCGGTGCGCTCCGCCGAGGTCAGCCGGGACCGGCCGGTACGCCCGCGTACCGCCTGGGTGAGCAGGACGAGCAGGGCGAACGCCACGTAGATGATGGCGGCTGCCGGGGCGTAGAAGTAGTCGGTGCCGGTGGTGACGAACTTGCCCACCTCGTCGATGAACAGCCCGAACCCGACGCCGCCGACCACCGCCCCGGCTGTTCGCGGCCCTTCGCCAAGGAAGACCAGCGGGATCCCCAGGCCGACCGCGAGCAGCAGGCCGCCCCAGAGCACGTGCGCGATGTGCAGTCCGCCGCCGCCGAGCTGCGGATAGTTGGTGGCCTCCAGGTACGCCCGCAAGGCCAGCACGGTGACCACGCCGGAGAGCACGAACGCCTGGAGGTGCGACGCCGCCTCGACCGCCCGGGCCGGCAGGCGGCGGCCCAGCCAACCGATTCCGGGGCGGCGGCGCGCCCGTCCACTTGACGTGTCCCGAGACCTGCTAGCCACGCGGATCCCTGCCCTCGTTGCTGCTCGTCACCGGTGGGACGTCGCAGGTCCACCGGCGCTACCCCCACGAGCAAACCACCGCCGGCGGCTGCGGCGCGCCGAACGCGGCTCGGTAGCTATTTCCAGCGGAAGTGCACGAAGAGCCGGCCGAAGTTCTTCGAGTCCTTCTCCACGCGGTGGTAGAGCTGCTTGACGTCCTTCTGGTCGAGGAACCGCAGCACGCGCTTCTTGAGCTGACCGGACCCCTTGCCGGGGATGATCTCGACGAGGGTGGCCTTCTTCGCCACCGCCTCGTCCATGATCCCGCGCAGCGCGCGGTCGATGTCCTGGCCCTTGTTGAAGATCTCGTGCAGGTCCAGCTTGAGCTTCATGCCGCAGTCCCCGGCCGGTCAGGTCCCATGTCCGCCATCCTAGGCACGTCCGGCACTCCACCCGCCGGACGACGGAGGGGCGGCCCCGAAGGACCGCCCCTGCCATGTCACCGGTCCACGCTCAGCGTGTGCCGCCCACCCGGGTCTCCACCCGCTCCAGCGCGATCCGGTAGTCGTCGTTGGTCGCGTACATCGCCGCCGCGATCCGCAGGTGCCGCAGCGCGTCGTTGTGCCGGTTGAGCCGCTCCAGCGTCCGACCGAGCACGTGGTGCGAGTAGTGGTCGCTCGGGTCCCGGTCGACCAGCTCCCGCAGGTGCTCCTCGGCGCGGTTGAGCTGCGCCGACTGGAAGTACGCCCGGGCCAGCAACTGCCGTACGGCCGTGTTGCCGGGTTCGGCGTCGATGATCGGCTCCAGCAGTCGGGCCGCTCCGCTCGGGTCACCGGTTTCAAAGAACATGGTCGCCCGCCGGTAGTCCGCCAGAAGATCCATCTGCCCCACCCCCTCGGGTCGCACCGTCACCTGTTCCGACGCTGGCACAACACCGGGCGTTTGGCGACTGTTCCCGGCAGTCGCGATCGGGTCAGTTGCGGCACCGAGAAGGTCAGGTGCGGGCGTCCCGGCGGCCGACGGAGAGCTCCCACGCGCGGACACCGCCGACGATCCCGGCGGTGTTCGGCACCACCACCACGTCGTCGCCCATCCGGGCCAGCTGCTCGGGCCGGATCAGCCGGGAGTTGCCCCCGCCCAGGTAGAGCCGGTCCCAGCGGAACACCGGGCGGAGCCCGTCGACCACCTGCCGGATCCGCCGGGACCAGAAGGCGTCGCCGAGCCGCCGGCGTTCCGGCTCACCCACGTACGTGTCGTAGGTGGTGCCCCACCGCACCGGCGCGTGCGACAGCTCCAGGTGCGGTGCGAGCACCCCGCCGTCGAAGAGCGCGCTGCCCAGCCCGGTGCCCAGGGTCAGCACCAGCTCGCAGCCGGTGCCGGCGACCACCCCGGCGCCGTGCACCTCGGCGTCGTTGAGCACCAGCGCCGGCACCCCGAACGCGTCCGCGAGGGCGCCCCGCGCGTCCCAGCCTGACCACTCGGCGAGCAGGTCCGGGTCGACGCGACTGCGGGGGCCGCTGCGGGTCACGTAGTGCGGCGTGGCGACCACCACCCCGTGCCGGATCATTCCGGGTACGCCGACGGTCAGCCGGTCCGCCGTTGGCAGGCGCCCGCCCAGATCGAGCAGGGTCCGGACGAAGAGCGCAGGCGGCAACGGGTACGGCGTGGGCACCCGCAACGGTCGGGCCCGCATCGTTCCCGCCTCGTCGAGCACGGAGGCCTTGATGCCTCCGCCGCCGCAGTCGATCGCGAGTGTGGTCACCACGTCGTTGAGTCTGCCCGCTGCCGGGCGCTCGTATGCGGGGGGGCCGGATAGGCTGCCGTCCTGATGAGCGCCACGATGATCGTCAAGGACCTGGCAGCCGGGCACGGCGACCGCCCGCTTTTCGCCGGATTGGACCTGGTGGTCGCCCCCGGTGACGTGATCGGCCTGGTCGGGCCGAACGGGGCCGGCAAGTCGACGCTGCTGCGTACCCTCGCCGGGTTGCTGCCGGTCGAGGCCGGCAGCGTGCGACTCAGCCCGCCCTCCGCGAGTGTCGGGCACCTGCCGCAGGAGCCGGAGCGGCGGCCGGGCGAGACGGTACGGGACTTCCTGGCCCGGCGGACCGGGGTGACCGCGGCGCAGGCGGCGTTGGATGCGGCGACCGAGGCGTTGACCGCTGGGGCGGCGGGCGCCGACGACGCGTACGCCGACGCGTTGGAGCGCTGGCTCGCCCTCGGCGGCGCGGACCTGGACGAGCGCGCCGAGCAGGTGAGCGCCGACCTGGGGCTCGCGGTGGACCTGGACCACCCGACGACCGGGTTGTCCGGCGGTCAGGCGGCCCGGGCGGGGCTGGCGTCGCTGCTGCTCAGCCGCTACGACGTGTTCCTGCTCGACGAGCCGACCAACGACCTGGACCTGGCCGGGTTGGAGCGCCTGGAGGAGTTCGTCACCGGGCTGCGCGCCGGCACGGTGCTGGTCAGCCATGACCGCGAGTTCCTCACCCGCACGGTGACCCGGATTCTGGAGCTGGACCTGCCCCAGCAGCAGGTGCACCACTACGGCGGCGGTTACGCGGCCTACCTGGAGGAGCGCGAGGTGGCGCGCCGGCACGCCCGCGCCGACTTCGAGGAGTACGCCGACACCAAGGCCGGGCTGGAGGCACGGGCCCGCACCCAGCGTGGGTGGATGGAGAAGGGCGTGCGGAACGCCCGCCGCAAGGCCACCGACAACGACAAGATCGGCCGCAAGTTCCGCAGTGAGTCGAGCGAGAAGCAGGCCGCCAAGGCCAAGCAGACCGAGCGGCTGATCGAACGGCTCGACGTGGTCGAGGAGCCGCGCAAGGAGTGGGAGCTGCGGATGGAGATCGCCGCCGCCCCCCGCGCCGGCGCCGTCGTGGCCACGCTGCGAGGTGCGGTGGTACGCCGGGGCGGGTTCACCCTCGGCCCCGTCGACCTCCAGATCGACTGGGCGGACCGGGTGGCGGTGACCGGGGCGAACGGCTCGGGCAAGTCCACCCTGCTGGCCGCGCTGCTGGGGCGGCTGCCGCTGGACGCGGGCACCGCCACACTCGGGCCCGGCGTCGTGATCGGCGAGGTGGACCAGGCCCGAGGGTTGTTCCTCGGCGACGCGCCGCTGATCGACGCGTTCCACGCGGCCGTACCCCACATGTCGCCGGCGGACGCGCGGACCCTGCTGGCCAAGTTCGGGCTGCGTTCGGCGCACGTGCCGCGACCGGCGGCCACCCTCTCCCCCGGTGAGCGGACCCGGGCGGCGCTGGCCCTGCTCCAGGGTCGCGGGGTCAACCTGCTGGTGCTCGACGAGCCCACCAACCACCTGGACCTGCCCGCCATCGAGCAGCTTGAGTCGGCGCTGGCCAGCTACCCCGGAACGCTGCTGCTGGTCACCCACGACCGGCGGATGCTGGCCGCCATCGAGACGAACCGGCGGCTCCGCGTCGACGGCGGGCGGATCGCCGAGGATTGATCCGTGCCGGCGGGCCAGCGCGGGGTGAGAATGACGCCATGCTCAAGTGGGAGTACGCCCTGCTGGTCCGCCGCCGCCAGGCCGCGACCAACGACCTCGGCTGGGAGGTCGTCTTCGTCTGGTACGGCCCGGACGGCTCGATGGTCGACGTGACGCCGTACGGCGACACCGCCCTGGCCCACCTGAACCGGGCCGGTGACCAGGGCTGGGAGTTGGTCGCGATGAGCGAGGACCCGTCCCTGCCCGGCAACAACGAGCTGCACCGCTATCACCTCAAGCGGCCGAAGCCCGCCGAGCCGCCACCCCGCCAACGGATGCGCGGCGGCCGCCGTACCCTCTCGGGCTGACCCGACCGGCCCGCCCGCGTGGCCGCCCGCCGCGTGGCCGCCCAGCGTGGCCATCTTCGCGCACAAGGCGCCTGGCCTTCCGCGGCCCCGCCTCATCGCGTGTGCGCCGACTCGGGCCGGTGTTACTGGTGAGAGCGATATACCTCTGAGTCATATTTATGACCCAGAGGTATGTCGCTTAACGCCGCGATGCCCGCCGGGCTGCCGAGCGGGGCATACCGGGCGCGATTGCGGGTATCGCGCGGCGGGAGGTGGCCCGAATGGTCGCTTTGGCACAGACTCCGCCCTCGGCCGACCGGCTGCGGGCGATCGACGATTCCCTCGCCCAGGCATGGGTGGACCAGGTTCGACACGACGACCGGCTGCGGGGCCTGGCGGTGGAGGTGCGGTTCGACCGGGGGGTGGCCCATCTCAGCGGGGACGTCGCCGAGCCGAGCCAGTTACGGCTGGTACGGGACCTGGTGGGCCGACTGGCGGGCGTCTACGGCATCTGGTGCCGGGTCGGCATCGGGGGGCGGGCGCCGGTGGTCGTGGACCTCGGTTGCGGGCCGACCAAGCAGTGGTCGAGCAACCTGGGGCTGGACATCTACCCGGCGCCGGGGGTGAACGCGGTCGCGGACCTGTCCGGCTCGCTGCCACTCGCGGACAACTCGGTGGACGTCCTGTTCGCGGTGCACATCCTGGAGCACCTGATCGACTTCCTGCCGCTGGTGGACGAGTGTCACCGGGTGCTGCGGCCGGGTGGCGTGCTGCACGTGATGAGTCCCTGGTGGGGGCACGTGAACGCGGTGGCCGACCCGACCCACGTCCGGCTGATGGACGTGCAGACGTTCAAGGGGATCTGCCAGGGCCGCCCACCAGGCACCCCACGGTGGTATCCCCTGCACGCCGGCTGCGACGGCGCCTCGATCTTCGCCGACCTGACTCCGCTCCCACCGGACGCCGACACCGCCCCGAAGTCACACCTGGCCCGCTTCTTCGACTGACCAGGCCGGTGGCGGCTTACAGCGCCCGGGTGGATTCGCGGAGTTCCAGGCGGTAGGGAGCGGAAAGCGCCTTTGCCGGGGCGGTGCGGTCGCCGTCCAGGCGGTTGGCCAGGAGTTCGACCGCCAGTTGGGCGATCTTCTCCTTGTCCGGGGCGACGGTGCTCAGGGTGGGGATGGAGAACCGGCCGTCCTCGATGTCGTCGAAGCCGACCACCGCCACGTCCTCGGGCACCCGCAGCCCGGCCTCGTGCAGGGCGCGTAGGGCGCCCAGGGCGAGCGTGTCGTTGAAGCAGAAGACGGCGTCGGGGCGTACGCCGGAGGTGAGCAGGCCCTGCATGGCGGCGGCGCCGTCGGCGCGGTGCCAGGCCGACGCGGGCGCCACCAGGGCTTCGTCGTAGTCGAGCCCGGCGGCGCGCAGCGCGTCGGCGTAGCCGGCCAGGCGCAGCCGGGCGCTGGCACCCTCGTCGGTGCGCTGGGAGCCGATGGCCGCGATCCGGCGGTGGCCGAGCTGGATCAGGTGAGCGGTGATCTCCCGGGCCGCGGTCACGTTGTCGATCACCACTCGGTCGGCGGGGCCGTGTTCGACCCGCTCGCCGAGCAGCACCATGGGCGTGCCGTCCAGGCCGGCCAGGTCCTCGGCGGTGAGCGCCAACGGGCTGAAGATGAGCCCGTCGATCAGGTGGTCGGTGATGCCGGAGGCGACCACCCGTTCCTGCTCGCGCCGACCCCCGGTCTGGTCGATCAGCACCGTCCAGCCGTAGGCGGCGGCGGCGTCGACCACGTAGCGGGCCAGCTCGGCGAAGTACGGGATGTCCAGTTCCGGCACAGCCAACGCGATCACGCCGGTGCGGCCCTTGCGCAGGTGGCGGGCCGAGAGGTTGGGCCGGTAGTTGAGCTCGGCGATCGCCTCCTCGACCCGGGCACGGGTGTCCGGCCGGACGTGCACGTAACCGTTCACGACGTTGGAGACGGTCTTCACCGACACCCCGGCCCTTTCGGCCACGTCCTTGAGCCTGTGTCGCACTCCGCAACCTCCCCGATGTAACACTCCGCACCCTACCGTCTGGGCAACCCTTTACAACGTTGCCTACAACGTTGTAGAAACGATGGACACCGGGTGAACGGTGACCGCGCTCACCCGGGCATCGGCACGAGGAAAGGTGGCACCCCCTTGCGGACCGCGCAGCTGACGATCGACCCGGCCTTCTCCATCGGCCCGGCCGACCGACGCCTCTTCGGCTCATTCGTCGAGCACATGGGGCGGTGCGTCTACGGCGGCATCTACGAGCCCGGCCACCCCAGCGCCGACTCCCGGGGCCTGCGCCGCGACGTGTTGGACCTGACCCGTGAGCTGGGCGTCTCGGTGGTCCGCTACCCGGGCGGCAACTTCGTCTCCGGCTACCGCTGGGAGGACGGGGTCGGCCCGGTCGGCAACCGGCCCCGCCGACTCGACCTGGCCTGGAAGACGATCGAGACCAACGCGTTCGGGCTGGACGAGTTCATGACCTGGGCCGCCGAGGCCGGCGTCGAACCGATGATGGCGGTCAACCTCGGCACGCGCGGGGTCCAGGAGGCACTGGACCTGCTGGAGTACGCCAACCACCCGGGCGGCACGGAGCTCTCCGACCTGCGGCGCAAGCACGGCGCCGAGGACCCGTACGGGGTGCGGCTGTGGTGCCTGGGCAACGAGATGGACGGCCCGTGGCAGGTCGGCCACAAGACCGCCGACGAGTACGGCCGCGTCGCCGCCGAGGCCGCCCGCGCGATGAAGATGATCGACCCGTCGATCAGCCTGATCGCCTGCGGCAGTTCCAACCGGCGGATGCCCACCTTCGCCTCCTGGGAGGCGACGGTGCTGGAGCACACCTACGAGCACGTCGACTACATCTCGGCGCACACCTACTACGACCCGTCCGACGGCGACCAGGCCAGCATCCTGGCCTCGGCCGTCGACATGGACAACTTCATCACCGAGGTCGTCGCGACCGCCGACCACGTGGCCGCCAAGCAGCGGCACAAGCGCAAGCTGAAGATCTCCTTCGACGAGTGGAACGTCTGGTACGAGTCCCGCCTCCAGGCCGACCTGGACCGGCGCGGCTGGGTCGAGGCCCCGGCGCTGATCGAGGACGACTTCACAGCGGTCGACGCGGTGGTCGTCGGCGATCTGCTGATCACCCTGCTGCGCCACGCGGACCGGGTCGGGGTGGCCGCGCAGGCCCAGCTCGCCAACGTGATCGCGCCGATCCGCACCCGCAACGGCGGCCCGGCCTGGCGGCAGAGCATCTTCCACCCGTTCGCGCTGACCGCCCGGCACGCCCGGGGCACCGTGCTGCGCACCGACCCGGTGTCGCCGCGCTACGACACGAAGAAGTACGGGGACGTGCCGGTGCTCGACACCGTCGCCGTGCACGACGAGGAGACCGGCGAGCTGACCGTGTTCGCGGTCAACCGGGACAATACGGACCTTGCATTGGACATCGATTTGCGCGGTCTGCCAGGACTATCCGGTTATTCGTTCCAGAGCATCGCTGCCGGGTCTGATCCGTCGGCGACGAACACCGAGGCCGACCCCGACCGGGTGACGCCTCGGGACCTGCCCACCCCCACCCCCGACGGCGGCCGGTGCACAGTGCGCCTGCCCGCCGTGTCCTGGAGCGTGCTCCGCTTCGGCCCGGCCAACGCGTAGGTGTCACACCGGTTCTGAGCAGGCACAATTCATCCGTCCCCCTCAAGGAGAGATAAAGCATGATCCAGAACGACATGAGCCGGCGTCGCCTGCTCGGCCTCGGTCTCGGACTCGGCGCCGCGGCCTCGCTGACCCTCGCGGGCTGCGGTGGAGGCGATGACAGCGCCTCCGGTCCGGCTGCGGGCAACGGGGGCAAGGAGTACACCGGCCCCAAGGTGGACCTGAAGCTGTGGAACGGCTTCACCGGCGGTGACGGCGAGATCTTCAAGACGCTGGTGAACCAGTTCAACACCGAGCACAAGAACATCGCCGTGTCGGTGGCCACGTACCAGTGGGAGGACTACTACAACAAGCTCCCCGGCGCGGCCTCCAGCGGCAACGGCCCGGACATCGCGGTCATGCACATGGACCAGCTCGCCACCTTCGCCGCGCGCGGCGTGATCACCGAGCTGGACGACGTCGCCAAGAACCTGGAGCTCGCCGAGGGCGACTTCGCCCCCACCGTGTGGAAGGGCGGGCTCTACAACAACAAGCGGTACGGCATCCCGCTGGACATGCACCCGCTGGGCTTCTACTACAACAAGTCCGTCATGCAGAAGGCCGGCCTGGACCCGAACAAGCCGCCGACGACGAAGGACGACTACGTCGCCGCGCTGACCGAGCTGAAGAAGGCCGGCATCCAGGGCTTCTGGGTCAGCCCGTTCCAGTTCACCGGCGGCATGACCTTCTACTCGCTGCTCAACCAGTGGGGCGCCACCCTCTTCGACGCGGACGTGGCCAAGGCCACCTTCAACTCGGACCCGGCTGTCGAGGCGTGCACCTGGCTGGTCGACATGATCAAGCAGGGCTTCTCGCCGGCCAACGTCGGTCAGGACGCCGACTACCTGTCGTTCAAGAGCGGCAAGAACGCCTTCACCTGGAACGGCATCTGGCAGATCAACGATCTGAAGAAGAGCCCCGAGGTGCAGTGGGGCGTCGCCCCGCTCCCCCAGATCGGCAGCAAGCCGGCGGCCTGGGCCAACTCGCACAACTTCACCATCGTGAAGCAGCGGGCCAACGACGCCAACAAGGTCTCCGGTGCCAAGGTCTTCATCAACTGGCTCAGCGAGCACTCGCTGGACTGGGCGAAGGGCGGCCAGATCCCGGCCCGTAAGGCCGTCCGCGAGGGCGCCGAGTTCAAGGCGCTGACGGAGATCTCGTCGCTCGCCCCCGAGCTGGAGTACGCGGCGTTCCCGCCGGCCGCCCCGGGTCTCGGCGAAGTCATGACCACCTTCTACAACTCCTTCAACGAGGCCGCGCTGGGCAAGAAGTCGCCCAAGCAGGCGCTCGACGACGGTGTGGCGAAGGCCAACAAGCAGCTCGAGGACAACCGCAAGAAGTACGGGAGCTGATACCCCGTGGCGGACGTGATCGAGGTCGGGGCGGCGCGCGGTGACGCGCCGCCCCCGGCGGCCGAGGCAGCCCGCCGGGCCGCCTCGGCGGGTCGGACCAGACGGGCGACGCCATATCTGTTCCTCGCCCCCTACCTGGTCCTGTTCGGGGTGTTCGGCCTGCTGCCGATCATCCTCGGCCTCTGGCTGAGCGTGCACCAGTGGGACTTCCAGCTGCCCAACCGGCCGTTCGTCGGGTTGGACAACTACAAGCAGCTCTTCTCCAGCGACTCCGCCGTCTACGGCGACTGGTGGCAGAGCATCCGGGCCACCGCGATCTTCACGGTGCTGTCGGTGCCGCTGCTGGTGGTCGTACCGCTGGGGTTGGCACTGCTGCTCAACCGGTCCTTCCCGGGCCGGACGTTCTTCCGGGCGATCTACTTCGCTCCGTACGTGCTGGGCGTCGCGGTGATCGGCCTGCTCTGGCGGTTCCTGCTCGACGCCAACCTGGGCCTGGTCAACCGGCTCCTCGGCGTGGTCGGGCTGCCGTCGGACACCCCCTGGGTGACGAACATGCCGTGGGCGTGGATCTCGCTGGTCGGGGTGACCGTCTGGTGGACCTCCGGCTTCAACGCGGTGATCTACCTGGCCGGCCTCCAGGACATCTCGCCGGAGCTGTACGAGGCGGCCCGGATGGACGGCGCGAACGCGTGGCAGCGGTTCCGCAACGTCACGCTGCCCGGGCTGCGGCCGGTGCTGCTCTTCGTGATCACGACGACCGTGCTCGCCTCGGCGAACATGTTCGGTCAGTCGTTCCTGATCACCCAGGGGACGCCCGGCACGGAGACCCGCACGGTGGTGTGGTTCATCGTCGAAGAGGGCCTGCGCAACAACAACGCCGGTCGTGCCGCCGCGATGAGCATCGTGTTCGCCCTGCTGCTGGCGGTCGTGAGCATCGCCAACTTCCGCCTCTTCCGCTACAAGGAAGACTGAGGGGACCGCCATGACGACGCCCACGCCGACCACCGACGGCTCCGCACCGGGGCTGCGCCGGGTCGGGCTCTACGCCACCCTGGTCGCCCTGGCCCTGATCTTCCTGGTCCCGCTGGTGTGGATGGTCATCACCTCGCTGAAGACCTACACGGCCGCCCAGCAGATCCCACCGAGCTGGCTGCCGAACCCGCTCGCCGGCTACGGCTACGAGCAGATCCTCAACAACTCGGCGAACCCGGTGCTGCGCTGGTTCCTCAACAGCATGGTGGCCGCCACGCTGCACTCGGCGTTGGTGCTGGTGACCGCCTCGATGGCCGCGTACTCCCTGGCCCGGCTGAAGTTCCGGGGGCGCGGGGTGACCTTCGCGCTGATCGTCGGGACGCTGTTCATCCCGCCGACCTCGCTGATCATCCCGAACTTCCTGATCGTCGACCAGCTCAACTGGATCGACACCCTCGCCGTGGTCGTGGTGCCCGGTGCGGCCAGCGCGTTCGGGGTGTTCTTCCTGCGGCAGTTCTTCCTCTCCCTGCCCAACGAGCTGGAGGAGGCCGCCACGCTGGACGGCGCCAACCAGTGGCAGATCTTCTACAAGGTGGTGCTGCCGCTGTCCAGGCCGGCGCTGGCCACCCTGGCCGTGTTGTCGTTCCTCACCAACTGGAACGACTTCCTCTGGCCGATCTTCGTGCTGTTCAGCCCGGAGAACCTCACCCTGCCGCCGGGCCTGGGCCTGCTCCAGGGCTCGTACGTCACCGACTACCCGGTGATCATGGCGGGTGCGGTGCTGGCCAGCCTGCCGGTGCTGATCCTCTTCGTGCTGGCCCAGCGGCACATCATCCAGGGTGTCTCCCGCAGCGGTCTGAAGGGATGACGCGTACGACCGCCCGGCGACGTGGCGCGGCGGCGAGCGTTCTCGCCGCCGCGTTGCTCGTTGCGGGCTGCTCCGACGGCACCGAACCCACCCCCACCACGAGCAGCGGGAGCGACTCCAGCGTGTTCACCAACCCGGTCGTGAAGACCGACGCCCCGGACCCGCAGGCGATCCAGGTGGGCGACACCTGGTACCTGTTCCACACCAACTCCGGCGGCCGCAACGTCCCGGTGCTCACCTCGACCGATCTGGTCGACTGGACCGAGGCCGGGGATGCCCTGCCGACGCTCCCGGACTGGGCGGACGCCGGCAAGACCTGGGCGCCCGAGGCGATCCAGCTCGCACCGGACAGGTTCCTGCTCTACTACACGGTCGCCGGCCGGGAGTCCGGCCGGCAGTGCGTCGGGCGGGCGGTGGCCAGCGCGCCGCAGGGGCCGTACTCCGATGACGCTGCCGGCCCGCTGATCTGCCAGGCCGACCTGGGCGGGGCGATCGACGCCAGCCCGTACCGGGACACCGACGGCAGCCTGTGGCTGCTGTGGAAGAACGACGGCAACGCGATCGGGGTGGACACCTGGCTCTGGTCGCAGCGCCTCGCCGACGACGGCCTGACCCTCGTCGGTGAGCCGACGAAGCTGCTGAAGCAGACCGAGCCGTGGGAGGGCACCCTGATCGAGGGGCCGTTCTTCCACCGTCAGGACGGTCGGCTGCTGCTCTTCTTCGCCGCCAACGCGTACGACAGGGCGGAGTACGCCGAGGGCTACGCGGTCTGCGAGGGTCCGACGGGCCCGTGCGTGAAGGCCACCGAGAACCCGATCCTGAAGAGCAACGGGGCCGCCTCGGGCCCCGGCCACGCGTCGATGGTGGTCAGGGACGGGCGGACCTGGCTGCTGTACCACGCCTGGCCGCCGGGCCAGGAGGGCAGCACCGACCCGGGCCGGCAGGTGTGGCTCGACGAGGTGACCTGGGTCGACGGCAAGCCGGTCGTCAAGGGTCCGACGGCCACGCCGCAGCCCCGCCCCTGAGCTGGCCGTGCGGAAGGGCCCGGAAGCTGGGGCCCTTCCGCACGTGTCGGTCAGGCGGTCGGCTCGCGGGGGGTCGGGGCAACCGCCGGCTCGTGCTGGGCCAGCCGGTTGCGGCGGTACCCGTAGCCGAAGTAGATGATCGCGCCGAGCAGCATCCAGGCCAGGAACCGCAGCCAGGTCTCCACCGACAGGTTGAGCATCAGATAGAAGCAGGCCAGCGCGGAGACCACCGGCAGCACCGGGGAGAACGGCACCCGGAACGGACGCTCGAGGTCGGGGCGCTTGCGACGCAGGATCGGCACGGCGATCGACACGAGCACGAACGCGCAGAGCGCGCCGATGCTGACCAGGTCGGCGAGGGCGGACAACGGCAGGAAGCCGGCCAGCAGCGCGACCGCCACCGTCATGATCGCGGAGATCCGGTACGGGGTGCCCCAGCGCGGGTGCACCTTGGCGATCGAGGGCGGGATCAGCCCGTCCCGGGCGATGGCGAACCCGATCCGGCCCATCGCCACCAGGTCGACCAGGATGACGCTGGTCAGGCCGGCGACCGCGGCGATGGAGACCAGCACGGCCGCCCAGCCCGCGCCGACCGACTCGAACGCCGACGCGATCGGGGCACCCCGGTCGATCTCGGTGTAGGGCACCATCCCGACCACCACCAGCGAGACGCCGATGTAGAGCACGGTGGAGATCAGCAGCGTGCCGAGCAGACCCAGGGTGAGGTCCCGCTTGGGCTTCTTCGTTTCCTCACCCAGGTTGGCCACGGCCTCGAAGCCGGTGTACGCGAAGAAGACCACCGCGGCGGCGCTGAGCACCCCCACGAAGCCGAAGACCGACGGCTCCAGCCCGAAGAGCGCCTGCGTGACCGGCTGCTTGATGCCGTCGTCGCCGCTCCCGGCGGGCTCGGCCGGTGGGATGAACGGGGTGAGGTTGGCGGCCTTGACGAAGAACAGGCCGGCGACCACCACGAACACGCAGATGGCCACCTTGACCAGCACCAGCAGGTTGGTGATCCGGGCGGACTCCCGGATGCCGACGATCGCGACGATGCCGAGGATCAGCACGATGGCGATGGCGCCGACGTTGACCGTGCTGCCCTCCTCGCCGAACCAGCGGGTCGGCAGGTCGAGCAGTTCGGCCAGGTAGCCGGACCAGCCGCGGGCCACCACGGCGGCGCCGAGGGCGAACTCCAGGAGCAGGTCCCAGCCGATGATCCAGGCGACGATCTCGCCCATCGTGGCGTACGCGTAGGTGTAGGCGCTGCCGGCGGTCGGCACGCTGGAGGCCAGCTCGGCGTAGCAGAGCGCGGCGAGCAGGGCGACCACGCCGGCGATGGCGAAGGAGATCACCACGCCCGGGCCGGCGCTGTCGCGGGCCTCGATTCCGGTGAGGGTGAAGATGCCGGTGCCGATCACGATGCCGATGCCGAAGCCGGTGAGGTCGATCGCACCGAGCCGCCTCTTCAGCCCCAGCTGGCCGTCGCTGCCGTCCGCCTCACCTTGAGCTATCACGTCCTTGATCGGTTTTGTGCGCAGCACGGACATGCGCTCACCCCTCCCACCACCGTGCGACCACCCCCGTGGCGGCCGGTGACCGGCGTTGCTACCCAGCGGCGGGAATGGTCAACCACGAGCCCTTGCGGTAACGGCCCGACTGTGAAAATTTCCTACCAGCGGTAGATAGCCGTCGGCGAATCTTGCCGAGGGTGCCGCGCTCATCACACGGGAGCCCCAACGGAGGGACACACCGCATGAAGCCAACTCGCCTCGCAGCCGCCGGGCTGATCACCACCCTGCTCGGCAGCCTCGTCGCCGCCGCCCCCGCGAACGCGGCGCCCGACACGGCCAGCGCCACCAGCACCTCCAGCACCAACTGCACCACCGACCCCGCCACTCCGAAGCGGCAGTTCCGGGCCATGTGGATCTCGTCGGTGGTCAACATCGACTGGCCCAGCAAGGCGTCCCAGACCAGCCCGGACCGGGTCGCCGCCCAGCAGGCCGAGTATCGGGAACTGCTCGACCTCGCCGAGCGGCTGAACCACAACGCCGTCGTGGTGCAGGTCCGGCCGACCGCCGACGCGCTCTGGCCGTCGCCGTACGAGCCCTGGTCGGAGTACCTGACCGGCACCCGTGGGCAGGACCCGGGCTGGGACCCGCTGGCCTTCCTGGTCGACGAGTCACACAAGCGCAACCTGGAATTCCACGCGTGGTTCAACCCGTACCGCGTCTCCATGCCGGCCCCCGGCGGCGCCGGCGCGGACCTCAACCTGCTCGCCCCCGACCACCCGGCCCGGCAGCACCCCGACTGGACCTTCGCCTACCCGCCGGCCGGCGTGGCCGGCAGCCGGCTCTACTACAACCCCGGCATTCCCGAGGTACGCGAGTTCGTGCAGACCGCGATGATGGACGCGGTCAGCCGGTACGACGTCGACGGCGTGCACTTCGACGACTACTTCTACCCCTACCCCAGTGGCAGTTACCAGGTGCCCGACGACGCCACCTTCGCCGCACACAACCGGGGTTTCACCGACCGGGCGGACTGGCGGCGGGACAACATCAACCTGCTGATCCAGGAGATGAACGGCAAGATCAAGGCGGCGAAGCCGCGGGTGAAGTTCGGCGTCAGCCCGTTCGGCATCTGGCGCAACCAGACCGCCGACCCGCTCGGCTCGGACACCACCGGCAGCCAGTCGTACGACATCATCTCCGCCGACACCCGCAAGTGGGTCAAGCAGGAGTGGATCGACTACGTGGTGCCGCAGCTCTACTGGTACATCGGCCAGTACCCGGCCGCCGACTACGCGCGGCTCGTCCCGTGGTGGGCCGAGACGGTGCGCGGGACCCGCGTGCAGCTCTACATCGGCCAAGCCGACTACAAGAGCGGCGACCCCGCGTACGGGCCGTTCTGGCAGAACCCGCGTGAGCTGTCCGACCACCTGACGCTCAACCGGTCGTACCCGGAGGTGCAGGGCAACGTGCACTTCTCCGCCGTCCAGGTGCGGGCCAACCGCCTCGGGGCCACCGACATCTACGCGGCCGAGCACTATTCCCGGCCCGCGCTGGTGCCGGCCATGACGCACCTGCCGGCCAAGCCACTGCTCTTCCCGGTGGTCACCAGGGCGGCCCGACAGGCCGACGGAGTACGGCTGACCTGGCGTCAACCGGCGGACGGCGTCGGGCCACTCGGCACCGCCACCTCGTACGCGATCTACCGTTTCGACGGCACCACCCTGCCCGGTCGGTGTGGCACGGCGGACGCCGCGCACCTGGTCGACACCGTCCGGGCCACGCCCGGCGGAGCACAGTCCTGGGTGGATACCTCGGCCGTGCCCGGTAAGCGCTACACCTACCAGGTGACCGCGCTCGACCGGTCGGCCAACGAGAGCCCGGCCAGCCCGCCGGCATTCGTCCTGCGCTGACCCGTTCTCCCGACGAACGCCCCGGGCGCCTCGTGCGCCCGGGGCATTCGTCTGTTTGAACGCATGTCACCAATAGTTGGCGAGGCACATACCGAGCAGTTGATCACTTGATCGAAACTGATCGACATCCGGTGACCCGCCGGTAACTTCCGTCCCACCCGCCCACCCCCGCGGAGGTAACCCGTGCCCCGACGTCTCGCCACCCTGTTCGCCTCGGGCGCGCTCGCGCTGCTCGCCACCCTCGCCATCGCCTCCCCCGCCGCCGCCGTCACCCCCGCGCAGAAGCTGTCCGTGCTGTCCAGTTGGACGCAGACCAGCGCGTCCAGCTACAACGCCTGGAACAGCGCCCGCGTCAACCGGGCCCCCTGGGCCGAGTACAACTTCAACTGGTCCACCGACTACTGCTCGTCCAGCCCGGACAACCCGCTCGGGTTCACCTTCAACCTGGGCTGCTACCGGCACGACTTCGGCTACCGCAACTACAAGGCGGTCGGCCAGTTCCCCGCCAACAAGTCCCGACTGGACAGCGCCTTCTACGAGGACCTGAAGCGCGTCTGCACCACGTACAACGCGGTCGTCCGACCGGCCTGCTACAGCCTGGCCTGGACCTACTACCAGGCGGTCAGCGTCTTCGGTTCCGTGGCGGCCGTACAGCAGGCCGACATCGACCGCGCCGCCCAAATGAAGGCCCAAGCCGAAGCCGAAGCCCGCGCCTAACCCCACCCCACCCCACCCACCCCAACCCCCTTCACCCGTTGATCATGAAGTTATTGCCCGTCCGCCCGGCGTGTCGCAGCAATAACTTCATGGTCAACGAGGGCGGGTGGGGGTGGGCCGGGGTGGGTTGGGGTGTGTGGGTTAGGCGCGTTCGGTTCGGGTTGCCGGGTGGCGGTCCGGGTCGGCGGGACGGCGGGGGGTTGGCTGGGACAGGCCGGTGCTGAAGCGGGTCGAGTCGGCCGCCAGGTCCGGGTGTTCCACGTCGAGGGCCAGCGCCGCCGCCTCGTCCAGCCCCAACTCGGCACCCTCGCCGTATGCGTCGTCGAAGGCCGCGTCACCCAGCACCGTACGCAGCTGTGCCTGCTGCTCCGCCCAGTAGCCGCCGTAGATGCCCGGGGTCGCCCGCATGCTCGCCCGGGTGGCCTGCGCCGCCCCGAACAGGCGAGCCGCGGTCAACCGGTCCCCGCCGATGGCGCAGCGCACCGCGACCGCGTTCAACGTGTCGCACGCCCGGCCGTGGTAGCCGTGCCCCATCCGGGACCGCAGCGCCACCAGCAGGTGCTCGTGTGCGGCGACGACGTCGCCCCGGGCCAGCGCGACCATCCCGAGCAGCATGTCCACCGAACGCCGGCCCCGCTCCACCGGCCGGGCCGCCTCCACCGGGCGGACCGCCCCGAGCAGGTCGGCCGCCTCCTCCAGGGCGCCCCGCCGCCAGAGCAGCTCGGCCAGGCTGAACACCGCGAACAACGCCTCGCCGACCACGTCCTGCCCGTGCGCCCAGTCGATGACCTCCCGGCACACCCGCTCGGCCTCGACGAACTGCCCCATGTCCACCAGTGGCGCGGCCCTGCCGGCGAGCACCCGGGCCAGCAACCCGGCGTCACCGGCCTGACGGGCGGCTGCCTCCGCGCGCTGGGAGTAGCGCAGCTCCTCCGCGAACTCGCCGTCGGCACCGGCGTGCAGCGAGTGCATGTGGTACGCCGCCGCCAGCTCCGCCTCCGGGATCCGCTCGCCCGTTTCGGCGATCCGCCCGTACAACCGGAACAACCACAGCCGCCCCTCCCGGGCCAGGCCCCGCTCCAGCCACCACTGGTCCAGGCCACCAGCCAGACCGAGACCGGCACGGGCACTGCCACCGGTGGCGCACCACCGCAGCGCGGCGCGCAACTCCCCGGCCAGCGGGTCCAGGGCGTACAACGACAGCGTGACGGGCCGGCCGTCCTGGCCCAGGTGTGCCTGGCCCAGCGCATGCGCCGACCAGGCCACGTGCCGGTTCCGGGCGGCCTGCTCCTCACCCGCCTCGGCCAACCGCCGTGCCGCGTACGCCCGGATGGGATCGAGCATCCGGTAGGTGCTGCCCGCCGCACGCGGCTCGGCCAGGACCATCGATTTGTCCACCAGCACCGACAGCGGGTCCAGCGGGTCGTCGCCCAGCAGCCACTCCACCGTCCCCAGGTCCACCGGCCCGGCGAAGACCGCCAGCCAGCGCAGCAGGCGGGCGGCCCGGGGCCCCAGCGTCCGGTACGACCACGTGACGGTGGCCTGCATGGTCAGGTGCCGCTCGGTGGCCGAGCGATGCACCGCCCTGGTCGCCGGGCTGGGCGGTGTCGCGCCGGCCGCCGCCGCGACCAGGTCCACGGTGTCCTGCTGGTTGCCGGACCAGCCCCGCTCCACCGGCGGCGGCTCCGGGTCGTCCCGGCCGGCGTCCAGGGTGCCGAGCACGTCGTCCAGTCGCTCGGCGAGCTGGCCGACGGAGAGCACCCGCAGTCGGGCGGCGGCCAACTCGATGGCGAGCGGCAACCCGTCGAGCCGCTGCACCACACGGCGCAGATCGGCCGACTCGGCCGGGTCCGGCTGCCGGCCGCCGCGCGCCGCCGCCGTCCGGTCCAGCAGGAGCGCCACCGCGTCGCTTTCCACGCCGTCCGGCCGTGGGTCGACCGAGAGCGGCGGGATCCGCCACACCACCTCGCCCGGCAGGCTGAACGACTCCCGACTGGTGGCCAGCACCCGTACGCCGCTCCCACCGGACAGCAGCCGCGCGATCACCTCCGCGCAGGCGGCCGGTTGGGTGTCGCAGGTGTCCAGTACGACCAGCATGCGGCGGTTGGCCGCGTACTCGACAAGGGTGTCCAGCATCGGCCGGCCCGGCTCGGGTCGCAGGCCGAGCACCGCGGCGATCGCGAACGCCACCAGCCCCGGGTCGGTCACCGCGGCGATGTCGACGAACCAGACCCCGTCCGGGTACGCCTCGACGACGCCGCTGGCCAGCTCCACAGCGAGGCGGGTCTTGCCCGCGCCGCCCGCTCCCAGCACGGTGACCAGGCGGTGTTGTCGCACCAACAGGCCCAGCTCGACGCGCTCGGTCTGCCGACCGACGAACGAGGTCACCTGGGTCGGCAGGTTGTGCGGCACCGTGTCGGCGGTGCGGGGCCGGGGGAACTGCCGCTCCAGGCCCGGTGCGATGAGTTGGAACAGCCGCTCCCGGTCGTCGAAGCCGCGCAACCGGTGCAGGCCCAGGTCGAGCAGGGTCGCACCGGGCGGCAACGGCTCGGCCCGACGTGCGGTGGACGCCGAGCAGAGGACCTGCCCGCCGTGGGCGGCGGCGGCCACCCGGGCGGCCCGGTGCACCTCAGGGCTGGCGTACTCGCCGTCGCGCGGCTCGGCGTAGCCGGTGTGCAGGCCCATCCGCACCCGGGGTGCGGCTTCCGCGGTGGGCCAGTCGTGGTTGGACAATGCCCGTTGGGCGGTCAGGCAGGCGGTCAGCGCCGCCGCCGCGTCCTCGAAGGCCAGGAAGAACGAGTCGCCCTCGGTCAGCAGCTCCGCGCCACCCGTGCTGGCCAGCGTCCGGCGCAGCAACCGCCGGTGCTCAGCGAGCACCGGCCGGTAGTCCGGACCGAGCAGTTGGGCCAGCCGGGTCGAGCCCTCGATGTCGGTGAACACGAAGGTCACCCAACCGCTCGGGAGCTGGATCCGTGGCGACATGCGTGGAACCTCCGCCCGTGACGTCGGATTCATGCTGCCTGAATCCGAGCGATCACGCATCGTGAGAACGGCCGGGCAGGTGCCGCCTCAAGGTGCCACTCGGACCCGCTCCCGGCAAGGACTGCCCACCAGGCGGCGGCGAACTGGCCCGATCAGCAGCCGCAGGCGCCGCCGCAGCAGCCACCGCCGGCGGGTGCCGGAGCACCACCGGCGGAACCACCCCGGCCGGTGACCGCGACGGCGGAAAGCAACTTGACCGTGTCGGCGTGTCCCTGTGGGCAGGTGGCCGGCTCACCGGCCGCAGCCATCGAACGGTTGACCTCGAAGGTGTCTCCGCAGGCGCGGCAGCGGAACTCGTACCGGGGCATGGCACCCAGGGTACGGGGACCTGACGTTCGGCGGGGCATGGGTGATACTCGACGGGTGGTGGACGGCGAGGACGACACGCGTGTGCAACCGTTACGACCGGCCGCGCCGCTGGACGGCCCACTGGAGGGCTCGGGGGCCGCACCCGATCCGGTGCGCGCGGTGCCCCGACCCCGCAGGCCATGGCTGAGCGGACGGTCCGGGGGTGGGGGGTCGACCACACCAGCGGCCACACCCGCACCGGCCGCCCCCGGCCCGGCCGCGAAGGCCGAGGCAACCTCGGTCGCGGATCCGAAGACCGCAGACCCGAAGACCGCGGACGCCACGGTGGAGGACGCGAAGGCGGACGCCGGCGCCGGTGACCCGGCCGCGCCGAAGCCCGCCGAACCGAGCGCCGACACGCCGGCCGATGCGAAGACCCGCACCGCCGACGGCGATGCGAAGACCGCGGCCGTGGCCGCCACCGCGGATCCGGCGAAGACCATGGTGGACGGCGTACCCGTCGTGCCGGCGTCCGATCCCGCCCGGCGTCGGCGGGTGCCGTTCGCGCACGCGGTACGGCTGGAGCCACGTCGGGCAGCGACCGCCGCCGCCCATGCGACCCGCGCCTGGGCTCGGCGGCCGAGCGGTCGGCTCACCCTGCCCGGTGTGTTCCTGCTGGCGCTGGTGGCCGCGACCGCAGCGGCGGGTGCGCTGCTCGTGCCGGCCACCATCCGCGCACCGCGCCCGGTCGCGGCCGACTCCTCCGCCACGCCGGCCGTACCGCCAGCGGCGCCGTCCGGGTTCCCCACCGGCCCGCTGCCCACCGGGCCGGTGCCGACCGGCCCGCTGCCCAGCGGTGGGCTGCCCGGTGGCGGCCTCCCCGGCAGTGGGCTGCCGACCGGGCCCGCCATCGGGCCGGTGGTCGGGGGTCGCCCCTCGGACGCTCTGGCCGGTTGGGCTCAGCAGGTCGGCGCCAAGGTGGGTGTCCCCCCGACCGCCATGCAGGCGTACGGGTACGCCGAGCTGGTGCTCGCCCAGACCAACCGCAGCTGCGCGTTGAGCTGGACCACGCTGGCCGCGATCGGCAAGGTCGAGTCGGGGCACGGCTCAGCCAACGGCGCGCGGTTGGGGGCGGACGGCATGGCACTGCCGAAGATCATCGGGCTGCCTCTGGACGGCAAGGACGGCCGGATGCGGATCATCGACACCGACCGTGGGGCGCTCGACGGGGACCCGGTCCTCGACAAGGCGATCGGGCCGATGCAGTTCATCCCGACCACCTGGCAGGAGATCGGCGCGGACGCCGACAACGACGGCAAGAAGGACCCGCACGACCTGGACGACGCCGCCCTGGCAGCGGGAAACTACCTCTGCAAGGGTGGCCGGAACCTGAGCATTCCGGGCGACTGGTGGAACGCGATCCTCTCCTACAACGACGTGCGGCGCTACGCCCAGGACGTCTACGACACCGCGAACCAGTACGGACGGGCCAGTCGCTCGTGAAGTGATCGTCTCGATACGTTGGAGAACTGGACACTTCCCCCCGGCCTCTGTTAGCGGCAAGCTAGACGGGTGATGGTGCGCGAGTGGGACCCCAGGACCGCGTCGTCCGCCGAGATCGCGTCGCTGCTGTCGACGCTGAACGCGGTCCTGGCGGCCGATCTGCCGCAGGACCCGCCGTGGCGGGAGACCTCGCTGCGGGAATACCTCGCCGAGGTGATGCCCGGCGAGCGGCGGATCTCCTGGATCGCCCAGGCTGAGCCGACCGCTCCCGGCGACCCGGGCGCGGTGCTCGGCCAGGTGCACGTGCTGCTCCTCGGTGACATCGGCGTGCTCGAGGTGCTGGTGCACCCGTCCGCGCGGCGCAGCGGTCTCGGTCGTGACCTGGTGTTGCGCGCCGCCCGCCGGGTCTACCAGGAGGGCTTCCAGTCGATCGGGGTGGAGGTGGTCGGCGACACGCCGGCGGTGGCCTTCTACGAGTCGCTCGGCTTCGCCCGGGAATACGTGGAGACCCGCAGCGTGCTCGACCTGACCGCGGTCGACTGGGCCGAGCTGGCCGAGATGGCGACCGGCATCGGGGCGGGTTACCACCTGGAGTTCTTCCCCGGCGGGCCACCGGATGACCTGATCGAGGCGTACGCGCGGGCGAAGGCCGAGGTGCGCGACGTGGACGACGGTGAGCTGCGCCCCAGCTCCTACGACCCGGAGCGGCTGCGTGACAGCCTCGACACCCTGCACCGGCGGGGCATGAAGCCGTACATCGTGCTCGCCCGGCACGAGCAGAGCGGCGAGGTTGCCGGCCTGACCGAGGTGGTGGTCCCGGCGCAGCACCCCACCCGCGCCGACCAGTACGACACGATCGTCGCGCAGGACCACCGCGGCTACGGCATCGACCGGGCGATCAAGGCTCGGATGCTGCTGGAGCTGCGCTCCGCCGAGCCGGAGCTGATCGAGGTGCAGACCTGGAACGCGCAGGCCAACGAGGCGATGCTGAAGGTCAACGCCGAGTTGGGTTACCGGTCCGACCGGGACTGGTGCGAATACAGCGTCGACGTCGCTGAGCTGGTGCACCGCCTCGACCCACCCCGCTGAGGGAATTCACGAAACTGTCCACTTGGGGATGGACGGCGGACAGCCGCGCACCTTAACGTGCGTTCGACCCCCATCCACCCATCGTGGAGGCCCTATGCGCCCGCGCCGCTCAATCGCCGCGCTCGCGACCGCCACCGCCGCCGTGACCATCACGGCGCTCGGCGTCGCACCCACCGCGGCCAGCGCCGCGCCCACCGACCTGTTCATCTCCGAGTACGTCGAAGGCTCGTCGAACAACAAGGCGATCGAGCTGTTCAACGGCACCGGCGCCGCCGTGGACCTGGCGGCCGGTGGTTACCAGTTGCAGCTCTATTTCAACGGCTCCACCACGGCCACCACGATCGCGCTGACCGGGAGCGTGGCCGCTGGTGACGCGTTCGTGTTCGCGAGCGCCTCGGCCGGGGCCGCCATCCTCGCCCAGGCCGACCAGACCACCGGGGCGAGCCTGCTCAACGGTGACGACGCGATCGTGCTGCGCCGGGGCACCACAGTGCTCGACTCGATCGGGCAGGTCGGGGTCGACCCGGGCACCGAGTGGGGGGCCGGCACAACCAGCACCGCCGACAACACCCTGCGCCGGCTGCCAACCGTGGCCGCCGGTGACACGGACCCGACGGACGCTTTCGACCCGGCCGCGCAGTGGGCCGGCTTCCCGGTCGACACCTTCGACGGGCTCGGCGCACACACCGTCGACGGCGGCGGCCCGGCCGACGTGCCGGCCACGCTGACCTGCGGGGGCCCGTTGGTCACCGCGGCGGGCACGGCCGCGACGCGCGAGGTCACCGCCACCGACCCCGACGACACGATCGTCGACCTGGCCGTGACGGGGATCAGCCCGACCCCGACCACCGGCTCGATCACCCGCACCGCGGTCACCCCCGCAGAGGGGGTGGGCGGCACCGCCCGCGCCACGGTCGGCACCAGCGCCGACCTGACCGCCGGGGCGTACACCGTCACCCTCACCGCGACGGACGCGGACGGCGGCACCGCCAGCTGCGCGCTGGTCGTGCAGGTGACCCGGGAGCTGACCGTCGGCGAGGTGCAGGGTCCGACCACCGACGCCGAGTCCGGTCCGAGCGACCGGTCGCCGCTCGCACCGGCGAGCGGCAACGGCACGAGCAGCACCCTGTACGACGTCCGCGGCGTGATCACCCAGTTGACCCTGGCGCGCACCTCGGCGGGGGCGGAGCAGCACGGCTTCTTCCTCCAGAGCCGCACGGGCGACACCGACGGCGACCCGACCAGTTCCGACGGCATCTTCGTGTTCATGGGCGCGTTCACCTCACTGGTCGGCGGTTACGTCCCGGCGGTCGGCGACGAGGTGGTGTTGCGGGCCCGGGTGTCGGAGTATTTCGGCTTCACCCAGCTCTCCGGTGCCTCGCTGGTCCGCCGGATCGCCGGCGGGCTGGCCGTTGACACCGCGGTCGAGGTCACCGACGCGGTGCCACCGGCCGAGGTGACCGACGCGCAGCGTTTCTGGGAGCGGCACGAGGGCGCCCGGATGCGGGTACGCGCGGGCAGCGGCGCGGTGAGCGGACGGGACGTCTTCTCGTCCACGGCCGACGCCGAGCTGTGGGTGGTGGACCGGGACGATCCACTGCTGGACCGCGCCGACCCGTACACCCGGCGGGTCTTCCGTGATTCGCACCCGCTGGACAACGACCCGACCCGCCGTTTCGACGACGGCAACGGCCAGCGGACGCTGTTCGGCAGCATGGGTGTGAAGGCCACCGCCGGGGACAGCGCCGCGCTGCTCCCGCCGGCGCGCACCTTCGACACGCTGCGCGTGGACGCGGTGGGCGGGGTCTACTACTCGTTCGAGAAGTACGGCGTCCAGGTCGAGCGGGCGGAGTTCGCCGCCGGGGCCGACCCGTCGAAGAACAACCCGCCCAAGCCGGCCGACAGGTCGCAGGAGGTGGCCGTGGCCACCTACAACGTGGAGAACCTGTACGACTACCGCGACGACCCGTTCGACGGCTGTGACTTCACCGGCAACGCCGGTTGCCCGGGCGTCAACCCGCCGTTCGACTACGTGCCGAGCAGTGAGGCGGACTACCGGCAGCAGCTCGGTGCTCTCGCCGACCAGATCGTCAAGGACCTGCACGCACCGGACCTGATCCTGGTGCAGGAGGCCGAGGACCAGGACATCTGCACGGTTTCCGGCACCACGTTGAGCTGCGGCGACACCGACAACGCGGACGGCGCTCCGGACAGCATCCAGGAGTTGGCGCTCACGGTGGCGGCAGCCGGTGGGCCGGCGTACGCCGCTGCCTATGACCGGACCGGCGCGGACGCCCGCGGGATCACCGCCGCCTTCCTGTACCGCACGGACCGGTTGTCGCTGGCGGCCGCGACGGCGAACGACCCGCTGCTGGGCTCGGCACCGACCGTCCAGTACCGAGCTGCGGGGTTGCCGGCCAACGCGGACGTGCAGAACCCGAAGGCCCTCAACGCGGTGCTCCCGTCGGACGTGGACACCTCGACCGGTCGGGATGGCAGCAACGTCTTCACCCGCGCTCCCCAGTTGGGCAAGTTCACAGTGGCCGCCGCACCCGGTTCGACCGAGCGGTTCACCCTGTACGCGCTCAGCAACCACTACTCCTCGGGCCCGGACAGTCGGGTCGGGCAGCGGCGGGAGCAGGCGAGGTACGGCGCGGCGATCGTCACCGCGATCGAGGCGGCCGACCAGACCGCCCGGGTGGTCTACGGCGGGGACCTGAACGTCTTCCCCCGCCCGGACGATCCCATCGCCACCGGCAGCCAGCCCACGCCCTCGGACCAGCTCGCACCGCTCTACGAGGCGGGCCTGCACAACCTGTGGGACAACCTGGTGGCGGACGTGCCGGCGTCGGCGTACTCGTACAGCTTCGAGGGGCAGGCGCAGACGCTCGACCACCTGTTCGTGAACGACGCGCTCTACGGCGACCTGGTGCAGGTGCGAGCAGCGCACATCAACGCCGACTGGCCGGCGGAGTTCACCGGCGACGGGTCGCGGGGTTCCAGTGACCACGACCCGCAGGTGGCCCGGTTCCGGTCCCGGGCGTCGTTGACCGTCGCCGACACGACGGTGGTCGAGGGCAACCAGGGCACCAGGCGGCTCACCTTCACCGCCACGGTGTCCCGGCCGCTGTCCCAGCCGGTGCTGCTCTGTGCCACCACGGTCGGCCTCACGGCGCAGGGTGGTTCGGATTTCGACCCGTACGCCGGTTGCAAGGTGTTGGCGGCCGGGCAGACGTCGGTGGCGTTCCCCGTGTCGGTACGCGGTGACCGTAAGCGGGAGGCGGACGAGAAGCTGACGCTGCTGGTGGCCGGGGTCCCCGGCCTGCGGCTGGCCGACCCGCTCGCGGTCGGCACGATCACCAACGACGACTGACGTCGCGCGTTCCCTCGCTGGTGTCAAGGTCAGACCACCCCGCGCGGGGGCCACGGTGGTCGGGGCAGGTGCCGGTGTTGAGCCACACGCACCTCCCACTGGCTTCGGCGCCGCATCGCGTCCCGAACTGCCCGGTCGCGGTAGAACGTTTCGGGGGGACGGGCCAGCCCGTAGATGTCCGCCCACCATTCGCCCGGCTCAGGGTCGAGAATGGTGTCGAGGTGCGACGGGTAGCGACGGTCCGCGCCGTTGTACGTGTCCTGCCAGTCCTGCATCGGTTTGAGCACCCGGCCGAACTCGTCTACCACGGCCAACCGGCAGCCCACCACACCGATGATGCGCCGGAGCAGGACGATGCTCGGCACCATGCGGCCGGCCTCGATCCGGCCAATGGTGGCATGGTGCACACCCGCCCACCGGGCCAGCTCGCGCTGGCTCAGGTCGGCGCGACGGCGGACCGCCCGGACGATACCGGCGGCAGGCCAGGGCGCGTCGGAAGGCTCAGTGAGCAGGACCGGCTCGGCTGAGGCTGGCGAATCACTCATGCCGCCACCGTCCCGCCTGGTGGAGCTGGACGCAATCCCGCTTGCCGGGCCTGTGGACAACCAGCTGACCTGTGGATATCGTCCGCAGCCCGGCGGATCACTGTCCGTGCACGCGGCACCAATTACACCCGCCACTACAGCGCGTCACGGGGTTTTACGCTGCCCCGTCGAGCAGCCAGACCAGGCCGGACACATCACCGGACTGACCAGGGGGAATCCCCATCCTCGCCAGCAGACCCACCACCCCATACCCGCCCCCTTTGCTCTGCAGTTCAATATGCGCCGACAGCGGAGGGTGAGCGTCGCCGTCGTGGGTGCAGAGCAAAGGCGGGAGGGGAGGTGGGGGCGGCTCGTCAGATGGTTACGCTCCGCGAGCCGTTTCTGCCGGTGGGTCCGCGGGTCTGCGGGTCCGCAGCACCGCAGGTCGCTGGGTCCGCAGGTCGGTCGGTCCACGAGCCGGTACGTCGGGCAGCTATACCGCGCCGCGTGCCGACGGGGCACGCGGGCAGGACGCGCCGGCCGTGCGCGAGCCGACGCCGCCTTCGCAGGCCAGGAAGACAGCGCGGCCGGGGTCGGACCTGGGGTCAGTAGCGCTGACGCAGCAGCCCGGCGGCCTCGACCGCCCAGTAGGTGAGGATGACCTGCGCGCCGGCCCGCTTGATCGAGGTGAGCGTCTCCAGCATCACGCGTTCCCGGTCGATCCAGCCGTTCGCGGCGGCAGCCTCGACCATCGCGTACTCACCGGAGACCTGGTAGGCGGCGACCGGGACGTCCACCGCGGCCCGGACCGCCGACACCACGTCGAGGTAGGGCAGCGCCGGCTTGACCATCACCAGGTCGGCGCCCTCGGCGACGTCCAGCGCCACCTCGCGCAGCGACTCGCGCAGGTTGGCCGGGTCCTGCTGGTAGGTGCGTCGGTCGCCCTCCAGCGCCGACTCCACCGCCTCCCGGAACGGGCCGTAGAAGGCGGAGGCGTACTTCACGGCGTACGCCAGCACGGCGACGTCCTGGTGCCCGGCGGCGTCGAGCGCCCGGCGCACCACGCCGACCTGGCCGTCCATCATTCCGGACGGCCCGACCATGCCGACCCCGGCGGCGGCCTGGGCCACCGCCATCTCGGCGTACGCGGCCAGGGTGGAGTCGTTGTCCACCTCGCCGTCGGGGGTGAGCAGCCCGCAGTGCCCGTGCGAGGTGAACTCGTCCAGGCACAGGTCGCTCATCACCACGGTGTCGTCACCGACCTCGGCCACCACGTCGCGGATGGCGACGTTGAGGATGCCGTTCGGGTCGATGCCCCCGGAACCGGTCGGGTCCCGCCGTTCCGGCACGCCGAAGAGCATGATCCCGCCGACACCGGCCTGGACCGCCTCGGCCGCCGCCTTGCGCAGCGAGTCCCGGGAGTGCTGGAGCACCCCCGGGAGCGAACCGATGGCCCGCGGCTCGGTCAGCCCTTCCTTGACGAACATCGGCACGACCAGCTCGGCCGGGTCGACTCGGGTCTCCGACACCAGCCGGCGGATCGCCGGGGTGCGGCGCAGCCGGCGGGGCCGGATCTCGGGGTACGACATGGAAGGGCCTCCTCGAACGACTACCGGAAGCGCAGAGCGGTCGGGCCCTGCACCTTCGAGCCGCGGCGCTGCTTGGCCGGCATGGCGGCCAGCTTCTCGCGCAGCTCGACGGCGTAGGCGGCGAGCGCCTCCACCAGGTCGGGCACCGAGGCGTGGGGCGGCTGGACGTCGACCCGCAGGCCGAACTCCGTCGCGGTCTCCGCCGTCTTGGGCCCAATGACGGCAACAACGGTCCGGGCGTGCGGCTTCCCGGCGATGCCGACCAGGTTGCGCACGGTGGAGGACGAGGTGAAGAGCACCGCGTCGAACCCGCCCGACTTGATCGCGTCCCGGATCTCGGCGGGCGGCGGCGCGGCCCGCACCGTCCGGTACGCGGTCACGTCGTCGACCTCCCAGCCGCGCTCGGTGAGCCCGGCGGCGAGCGTCTCGGTGGCGATGTCGGCGCGCGGCAGCAGCACCCGGCCCACCGGGTCGAGGATCTCGTCGTGCGGGGAGAACTCGGCCAGCAGCCCCTCGGAGGACTGCTCCCCGCTGGGGATCAGCTCCGGCTGGATGCCGAACGCGCGGACCGCGTCCGCCGTCGCCTCACCGATGCAGGCGATCTTGACGCCGCCGAAGTGCCGGGCGTCCAGACCGTGCTCGGCGAACTTCTCCCAGACCGCGCGGACCGCGTTCACCGAGGTGAAGATCACCCAGGCGTACCTGCCGTCGACGAGGCCCTTGACCGCGCGCTCCATCTGCGCCGGGGTGCGCGGCGGCTCGACCGCGATGGTCGGCACCTCACACGGGATGGCCCCGTACGCGCGCAGTCGGGCGCTCATCACACCGGCCTGCTCCTTGGTGCGGGGTACGAGCACCTTCCAGCCGTACAGCGGGCGGTTCTCCCACCAGCTCAGCTTGTCGCGCTGACCCACCCCGACACCGACGGTGAGCACCACCCGTCCGGTGAAGCCGAGCGCGGCGGCCACGAAGCTGTCCACGGTCGACGTGGTCGTGTACTGGGTCTCGCCGGTGCCGTCGCCGGTCACGCCGACGCCGGTGGTGCCGTCGACCCCTGCGGCGAGCAGCCCGTCCCGGACGGCGGCGAGGTCACCGGCGTCCACGGCGAGCGCGAGCGAACCCCGGCCGACGGCCGTGGCCAGCGCCTCGAAGTCCAGTGCGCTGACGTCCTCGACGTCGGCAGCCGTCCGCACACCCGGCAGCGGCACACCGGCGTAGGTGGCCACACCCTCGGCCTGGCCGACGCCGGGCACCACCTCGAAGTGGGCGGCGGTGCGGGCGACGGCCTGCACCTCCTTGACCACCGAGTCGTGGCCGAACGGGTCGCCGGCGACGAGGTGCACCGCGTTCAACCCGGAACGGGCCGCGGAGATCAGCACCTTCGCCACGTCCCCGGGCGCGCCCTCGGCCGGCGTGAACTCGGCATCGTCCCTGGCATCGGCACGAACGACGGCGAGCAACGACTCCGGGACTCCCCGGTCGTAGATCACCTGGTCGGCGTCGACCAGGGCGTCGTGTGCCCGACGGGTCAGCAGACCTGGGTCACCGGGGCCAGCCCCGACGAACGCGATACGGCCGACGGGCTTACGGGTGCGGGTCATTCTGTGCTCCCAAATTGCTGGGTCCCCGGGCCGGTGTGTCCTTCGTGGCCGAGGATCGAGTCGGCGCCGAGTTCGAGGAGTTCGGCGGCGAGTGCCTTACCGATCTCCGCCGCGTCGGCGGGCGTTCCGGTGCGGGACAGCCGGAGGTCACGAGTGCCGTCCGGGCTGATCACCGCCCCGCGCAGGTAGATCTCATCGCCGTCGTCACCTTCGGCGAGTTCGGCGTAGGCGGCGACGGGTGCGCTGCACCCGGCCTCCAGGGTCGCCAGCAACGCGCGTTCCGCGGTGACCGCGGCGCGCGACGGTGCGTGGTCGAGCAGCGCGAGCAGCTCGACCAGGTCCTGGTCATCGACCCGGCACTCGACCGCCAGCGCACCCTGGGCGGGCGCGGGCAGCATGAGCATCGGGTCGAGCGTCTCGGTGATCGCGTCGGTCCGACCGATCCGGGCCAGCCCGGCCCGGGCCAGCACGACCGCGTCGAGGTCGGCCTCGGGGCCGAGCACCCGCGCTAGGCGGGTGTCGATGTTGCCGCGGATCGGGGTGACCTCCAGTTGCAGCCCGAGGGCGTGCAGCTGGGCGATGCGGCGCAGCGCGCCGGTGCCCACCGTGGCACCGGGCGGCAGCTCGGCGAGCGTCCGGCCGCCCTGGGCGATCAGCGCGTCGCGCGGGTCCTGTCGGGCCGGCACCGCCGCGATGTGCAGCCCGGCGGCGGCGGCCGTGGGCAGATCCTTGTAGGAGTGCACCGCGAAGTCGATCGTCCTGGCGGTCAGCGCGTCGCGCAGCGCGGAGACGAACACCCCGACGCCGAGCCGGTGCACCGGCGCGTTGGAGCGGTCGCCCGCGGTGATCACCTCGACCAGCTCGACCGGGCGTCCGGTGGTGGCGGTCAACGCCTCGGCGATCTGGCTGGACTGGGCCATCGCCAGGGCGCTGCCCCGGGTGCCGAGGCGCAGGGGGGCGGTCATCGCGCACCTCCGGTGGGCGGGGTCGGCTCGGCGGCGTCGGCTCCGGACACCGGGTCGGTGCCGAGCAGTGCCGTGCCGAGGTCGGGGGTCAGCACGTCCGGGACGGTGTCCACCGGAGAGGTCTGCGGCACCTCGAGGTCGAACAGCTCGCGCAGCAGGGCCGCGTACTGGTCGCCGCCGGGCTCCGCGGCCAACTGGCGCACCTTGACGGTGGGCTGGTGCAGCAGTCGCTGCACCACCCGGTGCACGGTGCGGGCCACCTCGGCCCGCAGGTCGTCGCCGAGGTCGGGGCGGCGCTGGGCGAGCCGGCGCAGCTCGGCGGTGACCACGTCGTCGGCCCGGCCGCGCAGCGCGGCCACGGTGGGTGCCACGTCGGCGCCGCGCAGCCAGGTGAGGAAGCCCTCCACCTCGGCCAGCACGATCCGTTCGACGGCGGCGGCGTCGGCAGCCGCCGGACCGTCGGCGAGCAGCGCCGCCATCCGGTCGATGTCGATCACCTCGACGCCGGGCAGCTCGGCGACACCATCCTCGACGTCGCGCGGTACGGCCAGGTCGAGCAGGACCAGCGGGCCCCGGGCCGGGTCCCGCTCGGCCAGCGCCGCGCTGACCACCGGACGGGTGAGGACCGGTTCGGTGGACGCGGTGGCGGCCACTACGATGTCCACTGTGGAGAGGGTGTTGGCCAGCTCGGTCATCGGCGCCGCACTCGCCCCGTACGACTCGGCGAGCCGGACGGCCCGGTCGGCGCCCCGGTTGCTGACGGTGAGGGGCCCAGCACCCAGCCGGGACAGCGTGGCCACCCCGAGCGAGCCCATCGCGCCGGCGCCGACCACCAGGGCCGGGTGGCCGGCGAGGTCGCCGTCGAGGTGCCCGGCGGCCAGCTCCAGCGCGGCGGTGACGACGCTCTGGCCGGCCCGGTCGATGCCCGTCTCGGCGTGGGCCCGCTTGCCGACCCGCAACGCCTGCTGCATCAGCTCGTGCAGCAGCCGGCCGGCCGAGTCGGCGCCGGTGGCCCAGTGGTACGCGTCGCGCAGCTGCCCGAGGATCTGCGCCTCACCGACGACCATCGAGTCCAGGCCGGTGGCGACCCGGAAGACGTGGTCGACGGCGGCGGTGTCGTAGTGCACGTACAGGTGGCTGGCGAGCGCCGCCGGCGGGCTGCCGGCCTGCTCGGCCAGGACGGCGCAGACGTCGCCGAGCCCGCCGTGGAAACCGGACACGGCGGCGTAGACCTCCACCCGGTTGCAGGTGGAGACGATCACCGCCTCGGCGACGTACGGCTGGGCGATCAGGCGGTCCAGGGTGCGGGTCAGGTCGGCGGGGGGCACAGCCAGCTGCTCCAGCGTGGCGACCGGGGCGGTCCGATAGGACGCGCCGACGACGAGCAGTTTCACGTGCCGATCGCCTCCTGGGTGTCGGTGGCCGCGAACCCGCCCGGCAGGGCGGTGAGAGCGGACCCGCCGGTGGCGGGCAGCGCGGTCAGCGTTGCCTTGCGGTGCTCGTGGAAGGACAGAATCTGCAGCTCGATGGCGAGGTCGACCTTGCGCACGTCGACCCCCTCCGGAACCGAGAGTACGCACGGTGCGAAGTTGAGGATGCTTGTCACGCCGACGGCGACCAGTTGGTCGGCGACCTGCTGGGCGGCTGCGGCCGGGGTGGCGATCACGCCGATCGCCAGGGATTCCTCCGCGGCGACCGCCGGCAGGTCGTCGACATGCCGGACAACCAGGCCGTTGATCTCCTCGCCGACCCGGGAGGGATCGGCGTCGAGCAGTGCGGCGATCCGGAAGCCCCGGCCCGCGAAGCCGTCGTAGCCGGCCAGGGCGTGACCGAGATTACCCACGCCGACCAGGGCGACAGCCCTGCGTTGGGTGAGCCCGAGCACAAACTCGATCTGCTCGATCAGCAGCGCGACGTCGTAGCCGACGCCCCGGGTGCCGTACGAGCCGAGGTGGGAGAGGTCCTTGCGGAGCTTGGCGGAGTTGACACCGGCGGCGGCGGAGAGGCCCTCGCTGGAGACCGTCTCGTGCCCGGTGTCGGCGAGGTTGTGCAGCGCGCGCAGGTACTCCGGGAGCCGAGCGACGGTCGCCTCGGGCAGATCCGGTAGCGCCGGTACGGCACCGGCGCGGCCGGGCGCGCCTGGGTGACGGTGCTGACTCATGAGACTCCGTGCGGTGCGATCCTCGGCCAACTCCGCTGGTCGGCCGCTTATGGACTCCCGCTGGCGACCGAGATTGCCGGCTGTGCTAGCAGGGCGCGTCGGAGTCACAGAGTAGGCGCTTGTGAAGACGTGCACAAATCGCGATCTTGCCGCTGCGTCACGCAACCTCACCAGCACCTCCATTCCGCAAGATCGATCCGACGGGCCTCCGCCCACGCCGCCCGGGCGATTATTGCTCAATCCCGACTTCTCTGACCAATCCCGCGCCGAGCCTTCCGGGGCTGTCCCCCGGGTGGTAGGGGCAGCACTACGGGGGAGAGGCAGGGCTTCGGGATGGGGACCCGAAGTCCGAATGCCTAGCCTTTTGGGCATGACCGCCGTTGCCGCCACCAGCGACCCACCGACGCTGGCACCGAGCATCCCCCGCCAACTCTTCGTCGACTCCGGGTACGTGCTGCTCGGCCTGCCCCTGGCGGTGGCCAGCTTCGTGGTCCTCATCGTCGGCACCGCGGTCGGCATCGGCCTGGTGGTGACGGTGGTCGGCCTGCCGATCCTCAGCGGCACCCTGTACGCCGCCCGCGGGCTCGCCGACATCGAGCGGCTGCGGCTGCCCGCGGTGCTCCGGCAGCCCCGGATCCGGCCGCACTACCGGCTGCCCGAGACGGGCGCGAACGCCTGGCGGCGGATCTTCGTGCCGATGCGGGACGCCCAGTCCTGGCTCGACCTGGCGCACGGCATCCTGCGGCTGATCGCTGCGGTCGGCACCTTCGTGGTGGCCCTGGTCTGGTGGGCCGGAGCGATCGCCGGCTCGCTGTACTGGGCCTACGACTGGGCCCTTCCCCGAGCCGACGGCGAGGGTGACAAGGACCTGGCCCAACTGCTCGGTCTGGGCGACTCGACCACGGCCCGAATCGGCCTGTACACCGCGACCGGGGTGTTCTTCCTGATCACCCTGCCGATCGTGGTCCGGGGTTGCGCGCTTCTCCAGGCCAGCTTCGCCAAGGCCATGCTGACCGGGGTGGCCGAGATGCGCGACCGGATCACCGTGCTGGAGGAGCAGAAGCGGGCCGCCGTGTCCGCCGAGGCATCCGCGCTACGTCGGTTGGAACGCGACATCCACGACGGCCCCCAGCAGCGCCTGGTCCGCCTGGCGATGGACCTCAGCCGGGCCCGGATGCAGCTCGCCTCCGACCCGGAGGCGGCCGGCCGGACCATCGACGAGGCGGTCACCCAGACCCGGGACACGCTGGCCGAGCTGCGGGCGCTGTCCCGGGGCATCGCCCCGCCGATCCTGGTCGACCGGGGCCTGCCCAGCGCCCTGGCCGCGATCGCCGCGCGTGGGCTGATCCCGATCGAGCTCCAGGTGGATCCGCAGCTCGGCACCCCGGGCGGGCGGCTCGACCCGGCGGTGGAGAACACCGCGTACTTCGTGGTGTCCGAGGCGCTGACCAACGTCGCCAAGCACGCCCGGGCCACCGAGGCCGTGGTGGCGGTCGCCCGGCAGGGCGCCCACCTCCAGGTGCGGGTGGGCGACGACGGTCAGGGCGGCGCGCACCTGGCCAAGGGGCACGGGCTGGCTGGCATCGCCGACCGGGTCCGGGCCGCCGGCGGTGAACTGGTGGTGGTCAGCCCGGCCGGCGGCCCCACCGAGATCCGCGCTGAGCTCCCGCTGTGATCAGTCCCGTGCCGCGCCCCCACTACGGGCCGGACGTGGTAGACAACACAGCCATGCGCATCGTGATCGCGGACGACGCCGTCCTGCTCCGGGAGGGGCTGGTCCGGCTGCTCACCGAGAGCGGCCACCAGGTGGTGGCCGCCGTCGGGGACGGCGACGCGCTGGTCGAGGCGGTGGTGGAGCACCGCCCGGACGTGTCGATCGTCGACGTCCGGATGCCGCCGTCGCACACCGACGAGGGGCTGCGAGCAGCGGTGGAGGCACGCCGGTTGGTGCCGCGTACCCCGATCCTGGTGCTCTCCCAGTACGTCGAGGTCTCGTACGCCGATGATCTGCTCGCCACCACCGGCGGTGCCGGCGGCGGAATCGGCTACCTGCTCAAGGACCGGGTGGCCGCGATCGACGAGTTCCTGGACGCGCTGCGCAGGGTGGCGGCCGGCGGCACGGTGCTCGACCCGGAGGTGGTCGGTCAGCTCTTCGCCCGACGCCGCCGCGACGACCCACTGAGCGAGCTGACCCCCCGCGAGCGCGAGGTGCTCGCCCTGATGGCCGAGGGCCGCTCGAACACGGCCATCGCCCGCTCCCTGGTGGTCAGCGACGGCGCGGTGGAGAAGCACGTGCGCAACATCTTCACCAAGCTCACCCTGCCGCCCGACACCGAGCAGCACCGGCGGGTGCTGGCCGTCCTCACCTACCTGCGGAACTGATCTCCCGGGCCAGGGTCACCGCGTCGGTGAGCGTGTCGGCCACCGGGTGACCGGAGTCACGCAGCCGGGCCGGGTCGGTGAACCCGCCGGTGTAGAGCACCGCACGGCCGCCCACCGCGAGGGCCGCGTCCGCGTCGTCGATGGAGTCGCCGATCAGCACCACCGAGGCGCCGTCCACGCCCAACTCGGCCAGGTGCAGTTGCAGCGACTCGGCCTTACGGCCGCCGCCGACCGTGGCCCGCAGCCCGTCGACCCGGGCGAAGTGGCCGGTCAGCCCGTACGTGTGCACGGTCGGCACCAGCTCCTCGTGGAACCACATGGAGAGCAGGCTCTGACTGCCCGGCCAGGCGGCCATCGCGGTGCGCGCGTCGGCGGCCAGCTCACAGGTGGTCAACCCGGTGCGGTACGCGTCGTGGAAGATCCGGTCCAGTCGGCCGAACTCGTCGTCGTCGACGGCCTGGCCGAGCACCTCGGCGTAGTACTCGGCGATCGGTCGGCGGAACCGCACCCGGTGCTCGTCCAGGGTGACCGTCGGCCCGCCCAGGCTCGCGAACACGACGTTGGTGGCGGACACCACCAGGCTGAGGTCGTTGAGCAGCGTCCCGTTCCAGTCCCACACGAGATGAGGGTGTGCAGGGGTCATCAGGACACCTTAGGCACCGCTCAGAGCTGCGGGGTGGTCAGGTCCCGCAGCAGCCGGTCCTCCTCGACCCGCCAGTAGCCGTGCTCCTTGCCGTCGAGCATCACCACCGGCAGCCGGTCTCCGTACTCCCGCTCCAGCCCCTCGTCGCCGGTGACGTCCCACTCGACCCACTTGTCGCCGGTGACCGCCACCACCCGGTCGAGCGCGGCCTTGGCGTCGTCGCACAGGTGGCAGCCGGGGCGGGTGATCAGGGCGAGCCGGGCGTCAGTGGCCATCGGTTACCTCCGTGCGGGTGTCGGCGGGTGCGGGCGGGTCGGCTGGCGTCGCCGGCCGGAGCTGGACCTTTCGTACCTTGCCGATCGCCGAGTGCGGCAGGGCGTCGACGAACTCGACGGCGGTCGGGCACTTGAACCGGGCCAGGTTCCGTGCGCAGTGGGCGAGCAGCTCGTCGCCGGTCACCGGTCGCCCGGGCGCCGGCACCACGTACGCCCGCACAGTCTCGCCGGTCCGCGGGTGCGGCACACCCAGTACCGCCGACTCGGCCACCCCGGGGTGCCCGGTGAGCACCAGTTCGACCTCGTGCGGATAGACGTTGAACCCGTTGACCAGGATCAGCTCGCCGAGCCGGTCGACCAGGAAGAGGTCACCGTCCTCGTCGGCGTACGCGATGTCGCCGGTGCCCCACCAGCCGTCGGCGTCCGGGCCGCCCCGACCGTCGGGCCAGTAACCGTCGAAGAGGTTGGGGCCGGACACGACGATCTGCCCCGGGTCGGTGCCCGGCGACACATCGGAGATGTCCAGCTCATCGGGGTCGTCGTCGGGAACGGTCAGCCCGTCGCGCCACAGGTCCACCCCGTCGGCGCCGATCAGGCGCAGCCGCACACCGGGCAGTGGCCGACCGATCGAACCCGCCTTGGCCACACCACCGACCAGGGTGGAGGTGAGCACCGGGGCGGTCTCGGTGAGGCCGTACCCGATGTGCACCTGATGACCGGTGGCCTCGGTGAAGCGCGCCGCGACGGCGGGCTCCAGCGGCGCCGCGCCGCAGACCGCCACCCGCACCGACGCGGTCGCCGCGCGGGCCGCGGGGGCATCGGCCCAGGTCAGGAACATCGACGGTACGCCGACCAGCACGCTGACCCGGTGCCGGGCGATCTCGTCCAGCCCTGCCGTCGGGCCCGGCTCGTCGAGCAGCACGCCGGTCGCGCCATGGTGGACGACCGCGCCGAGCCCCGAGTTGAGCCCGTACGCGTGGAACAGCGGCAACGCGAGCAGCACGGTGTCCGTCGGGCCGACCACCGGCGGCTGGATCCCGTCGACCTGCTCGTGGTTGGCGAGCAGCGCCTGGTGCGAGAGCATCGCCCCCTTGGGCCGCCCCTCGGTGCCGGAGGTGTAGAGCAGTACAGCCAGGTCGGCACCGCCTCGTCGCGGGCGGGCCGGCGGTCCGGGTGCCTCGGAGGTCGGCGGGGTGCCGGACACGTGGCCGAGCGCGGGCAGCTCGGCGGCCACGTCGGCGACCAGGCTCCGGACCTGATCGGTGGCGATGAGCACCGACGCGCCGGAGTCGGCCAGCACGTGCCGCAGCTCCGGGGCGGTGAAGCCGGGGTTGACCGGCACGGCGACCAGCCCGGCGCGCAGGGCGCCGAGCCAGGTGACCACGAAGTCGAGCGTGTTGGGCAGCGCGATCGCGACGCGCGGCGGTGTACCGCCGGGGTCGCTGGGCGGCGCGGCGGCCGACAGGCCACGTGCGACGGCGTCCACCGCGGCATCCAGGTCGGACCAGCTGAGTGTCTGGTCGCGCCAGTGCAGCGCGGCCCGGTCATCGCGGTCGAGAGCCGCCCGGCGGACCCGGTCGGCGAGGTTCGGCGCGGGGTTTGCCGAGGAGTCCTGCACGGTGATCGAGTCTGGCACAGCGCGCGGCGACAGACTATGGCCGACAGGTGGGCCAGCGCCCGGGAGCGGCACTGCGAAAGTCCCATCAACGGGACTCTCCTGTGTGCCGCCGACGGTCCGGCCTGGTCCTGTCGATGGGACGGTCCAAACCGTCCACAGACGCCTCGGCCAAGCGAGCGCGGCCGCCCGGCGCGGCGACCAGCCGAACGGGCAATCAGCCCCGGACCAGGTGATCCATCCTGGAACACCGCACCGACGCAAAGTCAAACGCACACGACGGACAACCGGTCCGCCACCGGTGCGGCGGAGCGGGAAATACTTCCGCCTTGTGTAACGGACTTGCCACGCGCGGGTGACGTTGGCCCTATCATCACTCGGGTCGGGTCACCCCATTTGCCGTGAGTCGACACCCCTCAGCCCGAGGAGGCCCCCGTGCCTGTGAGCGCATTGGACCAGCACCTCCATGGGAGTTGCCGCCCGCCGGCAACTCCCATGACCGTCCTGCCCGACCGGGATCCCGGTCGGCCCGTCCCGATGACCTACAGACCGGCCCGTCCGGTGGCCAACGGGACGGGGGCAGCCCGGTGACCACCTTCGGTTACGCGGAACGCCCGCTCGGCCTGACCGGTCAGCCGGCCCGCTCACACGTCAACGAGCGGCCGATGGCCCGTTCCCCGCTGGACGACCCACACGGCACCGCCGTGCGGGGCGACGGCGCGGCGCATCGGACACGCAGCCGGCCACACCACAACGAACCGACGCCACGCCCCGCGGTGCCGGGCGGGAACGGTGGACCGCCCGGGGGGCGCGTCGCCGTACCGCCCCGACCGTTGCCCGCGCAGGGACGACGGGTCAGCGACACACCAGCGGTGACCACCGACCCGGCGGCGGGTGAGACAGCGGTGATCCCGGCAGTGCCGGCCACCACCGCCACCACCCCGACCGGCTTCCCGAGCCGCCCGGACCCGTCCGACCCCGCCACCGAGGTCTGGACGCTGATCGAGCGGGCCCAGGCCGGCGAGTCCGAGGCGTTCGGTCTGATCTACGACCGGTACGTGGACACGGTGTTCCGATTCGTCTACTTCCGGGTCGGCAACCGGCAACTCGCCGAGGACCTCACCTCGGACACCTTCCTGCGCGCGCTCAAGCGGATCGGCAGCTTCACCTGGCAGGGCCGAGACCTCGGCGCCTGGCTGGTGACGATCGCCCGCAACCTGGTCGCGGACCACTTCAAGTCGGGCCGCTACCGGCTGGAGGTCACCACCGGCGACGTGCTCGACGCCGACCGGGAGGACCGGGGCCCGGAGGGCAGCCCGGAGGCCGCGGTGGTGGAGCACATCACCAACGTCGCGCTGCTCACCGCCGTCAAACAGCTCAACCCGGAGCAGCAGGAGTGCATCGTGCTCCGCTTCCTCCAGGGCTTCTCGGTCGCCGAGACGGCCCGTGCGATGGGCAAGAACGAGGGCGCCATCAAGGCCCTCCAGTACCGGGCGGTTCGCGCCCTGGCCCGCCTCCTTCCCGACGGCTTCCAGCCGTAGATTGTTTCGGCGGGGCCGATGGACGCCGATCAACGTCCTTGCAGGTCAGAGTCGGTCCCGCCCGGTGACGACGATCACTTTCTGTAATTTCCGGCCCGCCAGGCCCGTAACCCGTGCCCGGTCCGCCGCGTTTCTCCGGGTGCGACCGGTGGATGTCCTGGCAGGCCCGGGGCACGAGGTCCGACCGGCACGCCGGCGGCACCTCACCTCCGTGGTGTCACACTGCCGCCCGGTCGCTGGCAACGACCGCGGCCGACCGGCCGTGACCAGCGAGAGGAGGTGCCTGCGGTGGACAACATCCTCTTCTCCCGCCGGCGCGCCGAGCGCTTCGCGCAGCTTCTCGACGAGGCCAACGGCGCTCGACGACACCACGTGCGATCCCGGGTGGACGGTCAGCTCGCGTCGCTCGTCGCGGTTGGTCAGCGGCTCACCGTCGACCCTCCGGCTGTGGAGGTGAACCCGGACTTCCGTACCGGCCTGCGGGCAATGCTGCTCGCGACCGCCGAACGCGAAGGGCTGGGCACCGCACCGGCGGCCACCGAACCAACCACCACGACGACGACCCGCGGGCGGCTCCTGCCGGCGGTCACCGCCCGGCGGGCCCGAGCCCGTGGCGCGATCCTGATCGGCATCGCGGCCGGCGCCATCGCGGTCTCCGGCATCTCCGCCGCCAGCGAGAACGCCGTGCCCGGCGACGCCCTCTACGGCATGAAGCGCTCGACCGAACGCGCGCAACTCGCCCTGGCCAGCTCGGACATCAGCCGCGGCCAGCTCTTCCTGGACTTCGCCCGGACCAGAGTCGGCGAGGCAGCCAAGCTGCGCGGCGACCGGATCGGCTACAGCGCGGTCCTCGACGATATGGACGCCGACACCCGGCAGGGCGTACGCCTGCTGACCGCCGCCGCCGTGCAGCGGGCCGAGTCGGGCAGCCTGGACACACTCAACACCTTCGTCTCGGGCCAACGCCGGGCGGTGAGTGGCCTGCTCGACGGGAGCACCCGCGCCGACCGGGCCCGGACCCAACGGTCGCTGGTCCTCCTGGACACCATCCGGGAGCGTTCGGATGCGCTGCGCGCGGCAGTCGCCTGCGGCCTCCCGGCCCCGACCGCCAGCGACACCCTCGGCCCCAACCCGAGCGCCTGCCCCGGGGCGCGCTGACCCGCACCCCTATACCGCAGGTCCGACCGGCCGCGCCACAGTTCGTTCTGTGCTCGGCCGGTCGACCGTATCCGGCGGCTACCCTTCGCTGGGAGGCATCCGTCGTACCGGTGAGAAAGGGAGTCGCGTGGCGCGCAGCCGTAAGGTGACGGTCAGCACCGACGCCGAGGGGCACACCGCGGGCTGGGCGGAGACCGACCTCGCCCCGGCTACCGCACCGGATTCGACGGCCGCGGCGTTCTTCGACGTGGACAACACCATGATGCAGGGCGCCTCGATCTACTGGTTCGCCCGCGGGCTCGCCTCCCGGAACTACGTCACCACCTCCGACCTTGCCCGGTTCGCCTGGCAGCAGCTCCGGTTCCGGCTGCTGGCCCGGGAGCACGCCGGTGACATGTCGCTGGCCAAGGAGGCCGCGCTGGCCTTCGTCCAAGGCTGGCGGGTCGACGAGGTGGAGCGCCTCGCCGAGGAGATCTTCGACGAGATGATGGCTCCCCGGATCTGGGCCGGCACCCACCAGCTCGCCCGAGGTCACCTGGGCGCCGGCCAGCGGGTGTGGCTGGTCAGCGCGGCCCCGGTGGAGATCGGCCGGGTGATCGCCGCACGGCTCGGCCTGACCGGTGCCATCGGCACGGTGGCCGAGATCGCGGACGGGGCGTACACCGGGCGGTTGGTGGGTGACCTGATGCACGGGCCGGCGAAGGCCGAGGCGGTCACCCATCTCGCCGCGGTGGAAGGGCTCGATCTGACCCGCTGCGCGGCCTACAGCGACTCGGCCAACGACCTGCCGCTGCTCCGTGCGGTGGGCAGGGCGGTGGCCGTCAACCCGGACGGCACCCTGCTGCGGCAGGCCCGCCAGCACGGCTGGGAGGTACGGGACTTCCGCACCGGCCGGCGCGCGGTCAAGATCGCCGTGCCGTCGACCGCGGCGGCCGGTCTGGTCGCCGGCGCGGTCACCGCCGGCCTGGCGTTGCAGCGCCGCCGCCGCGCCGACTGACTCAGGGGCCGAACGGGTCGGGCCGTCGCTCCAGCAACGTGTGCAGGGTCTGCTGGATGGTCTCCCGCACCTGGTCGGCGAGGTTGAACACCACCAGCGGGTCGTCCGCCGAGTCGGTCAGGTGGGCCGTCGGGATGGGCGGGCAGAACTCGATCAGCCACTTGCTGGGCAGCGGCACCATGCCCAGCGGGCCGAGCCACGGGAAGGTCGGCGTGACCGGGAAGTAGGGCAGCTTGAGCAGCCGGGCCAGGGGCTTGATGTCGGCGAGCATCGGGTAGATCTCCTCGCCACCGACGATGGCGACCGGCACGATCGGGGTGCCGGTGCGCAGCGCCGCCGAGACGAAACCGCCCCGCCCGAACCGTTGCAGCTTGTACCGGTCGGCGTAGAGCTTGCCGACCCCCTTGAAGCCCTCGGGGAACACACCGACCAGGTCTCCCCCACCGAGCAGCCGCTCGGCGTCCGGGTTGCAGGCCACCGTGCCGCCGGTCTTGCGGGCGAGCTCGGAGACCACCGGCATCCGGAAGACCAGGTCGGCGCCGAGCAGCCGAAGGTAGCGGTGGGCAGGGTGCTTGTCGTGCAGGGCAGCCGAGAGGATCAACGCGTCCAGCGCCACCGTCCCCGAGTGGTTGCCGACCACCAGGGCGGGCCCGCCGACCGGCACGTGCTCCACCCCACTGACCTCGGTGCGGAACCAGTCCCGGTAGAGCAGCCGCAGCAGCGGGTGGAAGACCGCGTCGGTCAACTCCGGGTCGAAGCCGAACTCGTCGACCTCGTAGTCGCCGGCGAGCCGTCGGCGCAGGAACGCCAGCCCGTTGGCGACCTTGCGGTCCCAGTGGTCCCCCGGCCGGTCCGCCACGGCCGGAGGGGTGCCACCCGGCGTCGAGGCGTCGCCCGCGCCGACGGGCTCGTCGGTGGCCGCGGTGTCGACCTCGTCGGCCGGCGTGGGCGTCGGGGCGACCCGCGCCGCCGGCCGATGCCCGTTGCGCCGCGCCGGCTCCGCATCCGGTGCGGGCGACTGCTGGGGTACGTCGAAGCGCCCGACCCCCTGCGGGTCACGCCCCTCTGCCGGCCCGGTCATGACGCCACCTCGGTTGGCGACTGCGCGGCTCGCACAACCGGCTGACTCCTCGCGCTCATGGCCGCTCCTGAACCGCGGAGCGGACCTGCCGGATGCCGTCCAGGACGAGCTGCTCGGCAGCGGCCAACTGACCCCGGGTGACCACCACCCCACCCTGGTGGGCGCGGATGAAGTCCTCGAACGCCTTGGCGGTGGAGCGGGGCGTGAAGCCGTACTCCTGCTCAAGTCGGCTGGTGTCGACCACCCGGCCGTGCACGAAGAGGTCGACCTGGTCCAGGCCGTAACGGCCGAAACCCATGGTGCGGGCCAGCGCGGCGGCACCGGAGAGGCCCGGTTCCAACACCGGCACGGCCACCCGGCCGGCTCGCCGGATCGCCTGGGACAGCGACAACACCCCGGGGCCGGCGACGTTGTACGTGCCCGGGTGATCCTCCACGATCGACCGGTGCAGCACCTCCAACGCGTCGTCGAAGTGCAGGAACTGCAGACGGGGGTCGCGGCCGAAGACTGTCGGCACGAAGGGCTGCGCGAAGTAGCGGGTCAACGTGGTGTCGGCGGTCGAGCCGATGAACGGCGCGAAGCGCAGCACCGTCGCGGTGACGTCGGACCGACGGCGCCGGAAACCACGGACGTACCCCTCAAGGTCGAGGATGTCGCGGCCGAAACCGCCGCGCGGGACCTCGCGTGGCTCGGTCTCCTCGGTGAAGACCGCCGGGTCCCGGAACGACACCCCGTACGCGGCGGTGGACGAGCGGACCACGATCTTGCGCAGCCGGGGTGCCCGTTGGCACGCGGCCAGCAGGTGCATGGTGCCGATGACGTTCTGGTCCTTCATGGCCGACCGGCCACCGTGCTGCGGGTCGGGAGAGCTGACCAGCGCGAGGTGCACCACCGCGTCGACGTCCAGGTCGGCGAGGAGCCCACCGAGCGCTTCGTTGTCGACGCGGATCCGTTCGACCCGGTCGAGCAGGTCGGTGAACTCGGTGCCCGAGTCCGGTGCGTCCACCCCGATGACCCGCTCGATCCGCGGGTCGGCGGCGAGTCGGGCCGCCACGTGGGCACCCAGATAGCGGCCGACCCCGGTGACGACGACGACCCCCGGAGCACCTGAGGTGCCACCGGGGGTCATCTGACGCACCTACCCCGGCAGGATGGATCGAGCCGGGACGACCACGGCCTGATCACCTGAGCCTCCGGGGGTCGACAGTTTGGCAAGTGACGCCGAACGCCGGGCTAGGAGCCCGGCGGCGATCACTTGCCGAGACGGCGACGCTGGACGCGGGTCTTGCGCAGCAGCTTGCGGTGCTTCTTCTTAGCCATGCGCTTACGGCGCTTCTTGACCACCGAGCCCATACGACAGCCTTTCGATACAACGTTCGGGGCGGACCGGATGACACCACGCAGGTGGCGACGGCGACCGCTTGCGGACAACGGACCGGACCAGTCTGGGCGGCGGGGCGCACCGGTGGGGTCTCGGTCGGGCTCCAGGGTAGCCGGAGAGCGTCAGCCGGACCAACGCGCCCCCGTCGATGCCGGTTACGTGGCACCTGGAGGGCGGAACGGTGGCTCAGGCGGTTTCCTGAAAAGCACCCCGAAGATATTCGTGCACCGCATGCTCGGGCACCCGGAATGAGCGGCCGACCCGGACGGCGGTGAGCTCACCGCTGTGCACCAGTCGATAGACCGTCATCTTCGACACCCGCATGACCGTCGCCACCTCAGCGACGGTCAGGAACTTGACCTCCGACAGCCGTCCGTCGGACTGCGACCCGGCCATGGCTCACCGACCCATCCCATGCCCGGCGCGTGCCAACCCGAGGGATGCTCCGGGCCGGGCCGGCGACGCGCGTGTTACCAGTACGGTAGCGGGGCGGTTGTGACCGGCGCGATCCCTTCGTACAACTGATCATGCTTCGATCGCTGGTTCACCCGATCCGTGCTCCCGGTATCTGCCCGCCTGCGACCGGCGTCCGGTTGCTCCAACGCCCACCTGGCGTCCCGGTTGCTCGCTCATTCGGCGCGCAGCGCGACCACCGGGTCGAGCCGGCCGGCGCGCTGCGCGGGCACGACCCCGAAGACGATGCCCACCACCGCCGAGACGCCGAAGGCGAGCGCCAACGACCACCAGGTGATCGCGGCGGGGATCGGCGACAGCGCGTTGACCAGCAGGGCGGTCCCCACGCCCAGCGCCATCCCGGTCAGCCCGCCGATCGTGGTGAGCAGCACCGCTTCGAGCAGGAACTGCACCCCGATGTCGCGCGGGCGCGCGCCGACGGCCTTGCGCAGCCCGATCTCCCGGGTCCGTTCCCGGACGCTGACCAGCATGATGTTGGAGACACCGACGCCGCCGACGAGCAACGAGATGCCGGCGATGGCGGCCAGGACGCCGGTGAGGACGCCGAGGATGTCACCGAGCACACCGAGGATCTGCTGCTGGGTGACCGCACTGAACTCGGTGTCGGGGTGGCGGCGGTTCAGTTCGGCGACGATCCGTTCGCCCAGTTCGTCGATGCGCTCCCGGTCGGGTGCCTTCACCGCGATGCCGTCCACCCGCTGGGTGCCCCACAGTCGCTGCGCGGCGGTCACCGGTACGTGCACCTCGTCGTCCCGGTCGACGCCGAGGCTCTGCCCCAGCGGCGCGAAGACGCCGATCACCCGGAACCGCACCCCGGCCAGCGCCACCTGCTGGCCGAGCGGGTCCCGGTCGGGGAAGAGCGCGCGGGCCACCGAGTCGCCGAGCACCGCCACCCGCCGGCTGGTGTCCACGTCGGTGCCGGTGAGGTAGCGGCCCCGGGCCAGCGACCGGGTGAACACCGCCGGGGTGGTCTCCAGCACCCCCTGCACTGTCGTGAAGTCGGAGCGGGTGCCGGCTCGCGCGGTCGCACCGGAGGCGACGGTGACCGCCACCCGGTCCGGATCGCCGACCACCCGGGTGACGGCGTCCACGTCCTTGAGGGTCAGCGGCGAGACCACCGGCGCGTTGCCCACCTCGATCCGGCCGGGGACGACCAGCAGCAGATTGGAGCCGAGGCCCTCGACCTGTTGCTCGACCTTCTGCTTGGTGCCGGTGCCGATCGCCACCAGCAGGACCACCGAGGCCACCCCGATGATCACCCCGAGCATGGTCAGCGCGCTGCGCAACCGGTTGGCCCGTAGGGCGTCCAGCGCCACCCGCCACGCCTCGGCGACCCTCACGCCGCGCCTCCGGGCCGGCCGGTCCGGGGATCACCCGGGGAGTCGGCGGCGCCCGGGGGGACGTCGCGTGGGTCGGTCTCGGGCCGCTCGACCTCGTGCGGAAGGCGCCCGGTGGCTCCGGCGGCGCCACCGGAGCCACCGGACGGGTGCCCCGGACCGCTTCCGGACGCGGACCGGGGCTCCGCGCTGGGAGCGGGGACCAGTGTCGCAGGTCGACCGTGATCAACGGACGGCGGTCGATCATGGTCGGGGTGCGGGTCGTCGGCGGTTGCCGGGTGTGCGGCCGCGGCGCTGTCGACTGCGGCGCTGTCCGCCACGACCACGCCGTCGCGCATCGTGATCCGGCGACGGGCCCGAGCCGCCACCTCCTGATCGTGGGTGACCATCACCAGCGCCACCCCGGACTCCGCGTTCAACCGCTCCAACAGCTCCAGCACGGCCGCGCCGGTGACGCTGTCCAGGTTGCCGGTGGGCTCGTCGGCCAACAGCACCGTCGGTTCGGTGACCAGCGCGCGGGCGATGGCGACCCGTTGCTGCTCACCGCCGGACATCTGGTTGGGCCGGTGGTCCAGTCGGTGCCCGAGGCCGACCCGGCCGAGCATCGCCGCCGCCCGCTCCCGGCGCTGCCGCGCCGACACACCCCGGTAGACCAGCGGCAGGGCCACGTTCTCCACCGCCGAGGTACGCGGCAGCAGGTGGAACGCCTGGAAGACGAAGCCGATCGTCTCGTTGCGCAGTGTGGCCATCTCCGGCGGGGCCAGCGCGTTGACGTCCCGCCCGCCGATCACCAGACGGCCACCGGTCGGCCGGTCCAGCCCACCGAGGAGGTGCATGAGCGTGGACTTGCCCGAGCCGGACGGGCCGACCAGGGCCACGTAGTCCCCCGGTTGCACGACCAGCGACACCCCGCGCAACGCCTCGACGGACACCCCGTCGAGGTGGTACGTCCGGGACACGTCCACCGCCTCGATCGCCGGCGGTGCGCCGGTCACCGCACCTCCTGGCCGTCGCGCACCTGGTCGGTGCCGCGCACCACGATCCGGTCACCGGGTTGGACACCGTTGAGGATCTGCACCAGATCCGACCCCTGGACGCCCACGGTCACCGCCGCCCGGCCGGCCTTGCCGTCGCGGACCACCCAGACCGCGTCCCGCCCGTCGGCGGAGAACACCGCCGAGGCGGGAACGGTCACCGCGTCGGCGGCCTCGCGGACCCGCAGGTGGACGATCGCGTTCATGCCGGGGCGGGGTGTCGGGGCGCGCTCGTCCTCGGCCAGCTTCCCGGCGCCCAGTGCGAGGCGTACCCGGTAGCTGACCCCGCCCTGCGCGGAGCTGGTGGGCAGCACGTCGACCGACCGGACGGTGGCGTCGTAGCTGGCGCCGGTGACGGCGTCCAGCTCGACCGTGGCCGTCACACCGGCCTTGACCAGCAGCACGTCGGTCTCGTCCACTTCGGCGAGCAGCCCCAACTGCCCGGTGTCGACCACGGTCAGCACCGGCGTGCCGGCGGTGACCCGGCCGCCGACCGCGACCGCGTCGTCCACCCCGGCCGGCGGTCCACCCTGGCTGGGCGCCAGCACCGACGGGTCGAGGCCGGCGGCCTGAGCGCCACCGGCCTGCTCCAACAGCCCGGCGAGGCCTCCGGTCGCGCCGCCGCCGGCCCGGGTGCCGCCGGGTTGCACCACACCGGCGATCGGAGCGCGCAGGGTCAGCGCGTCGACCGTCGACTTCGCCAGGTCGTACCCCTGCTGGGCCTGGAGCCGCTGCGCCGCGGACAGCGCGCCGACGGCCGAGTTCAGCCCACTGATCCCCCGCTGCACCGCGCGGACGGCCTGGTCGGCGCTCCGGGCGGCGGCAGTGTACTGCCGCTGGGCGGACGTCACCTGGGTCAGCAGCGCGTTCTTCAGCTGCGGGTCGGCGATCTTCTCGGCGGCCTTCCGGGCGGCGTCGAACGCCTCGTTCGCGGCCTTGTCGGTGTCGCGCCGGCTGCCGGTCAGGTCACCCGTCGAGACACCCCGCCCGGCGCGTTTCGCCGCGTCCAACGCCTCCTTCGCCTGCCGCAGCCGCTGCTGGGCGGAGGGCGAGTCGACCACGGCGAGAACCTGGCCACGCTTCACCGACTGTCCCGGTTGGACACGCAGGCTGGACAGGGTGCCGTCGGCGGGAGCGGTCAGGGTGGCGGCGGCCCGGGCCGTCACCGTCGCCGGCGCGTCGATCACCTCGCTGACCTGATTGCGGGCGGCCGAGGCGAGCGCGACAGGCGGCTGGTCGTCACCGCACGAGGCGGCGGTGGTGGCGGTGAGGACGGCGACGGCGGTCAGGGCGATGAGCAGGCGGGGCCGCGTGGTGCTGGCGGGCCGCGGCAACTGAGGGCGGCGCACCCATCGATGGTACGACCAGCCGTCCGGGCGCCCCCAGCCGCTCGGTTACTCCCGCCCGAAGGCCCTGGACGACGAGGTGCCGGTCAGGCGGCGGCGGCGCGGACGTACGCGACGCACTCGTCGTGCAGCGTCGACCACTGCTCGCCGAACGCCTGCTCGGCGGCCTCGTCGAGGGTCCTGCGGTCGTGCACCACGATCTTGAAGAAGGCCAGCAACCGCTGCGGCCCGTACCGGTCGACGAGGTGCCGGACGGCCAGGTAGCCCACGCCGTAACTGCCGCCGACCCGTTCGGCGGAGGCGTCGTCGGCGGGGTTGATGCCCTCCAACTTGCCGTCCCAACCGCCCCGGACCAGTTTGCGGACCTCGGCGATCCCCTCGTACCGGTCGACCGCCTGGCCGCCGGCGCCGGCGAACTCGGCCAGCCCCTCCACCAGCCACCAGGTCGCCTTACCCGGGTAGCCACGCTCGGGCAGCGAGGCCGCGTGGGTCAACTCGTGTCGGAGCAGGTCGTCGGTGCCGCTGCTGGAGAGCCCGTCGGCGTTGAGCACGACCTCGTGATGGCCGCCGCCCACTGTCACCGCGTAGCCGCCGGTCCATTCTGGCCGGTCGCCGCCGTACCAGCGTTTCCACTCGTTCCGGCCGGCGTAGAAGATCCGGTAGCGGTCCGGCGGCGACGACCCCGGCGCCACGTACCCGTCGGCGACCTTGGCCGCCGCCTCGGCCTGGGCGAGCAGGCCGGGCAGCTTGCCGCGCAGCGCTGGCGTGGTGGCGACGATGGTCCGCGCGCCGATCGCCACGGCCAGGTCGCTGATCTCCCATGGTCGGGTGCCGGTCTCCGCCGACCTGGATTCCTCCATGGCGACCAACCGGGGCTGGTCGCCGTTCTCCCGCCAGCGGGTGCCGATCAGCACCGGGCTGGGCTGGCAGTTCGGTGCGACGAAGCAGTACTGGAAACGCACCAGGAGCCGCCACTCGCCCGGCTTGTCGGTGATCGGCGCGGGCAGACCGCTCGGCTCGGCCCGCCAGACGGTGACCTTCAGCTCGCGTAGCGCGGCAAAGCGTCGGCGCAGGTCGCCGTGCGCGGCGGGGTCGGCGACGGCGAGGAAACCGGTGCGGTCGCCGCCGAGCAGGGCCGCGGACTGTCGTTGGAGCTGGGCGGTCATCCGGTCGGCGAGCCCTCGGGCCACCGCGGTGGCGGGATCGTCGGCCGTCGAGACCCCGGCCCGGCTGATCGTGGACCGGGTGCCGTTCTCCCGGATCACTCCGACGACGAGCAGCGCCGGCAGGCCACAGCCCAGCAGCAGGAAGACCACCACGAGCACCGTCCACAGCGGCCAGAGCCGCCGTGGTGCTGGCTGCTGCACCCCGTCAGTCACCCGCCGAAGGGTACGACCAATTGCTGAGAGGGGCGAGGCCGACCCTAGGCACCGGTGCACACCGCCAGGAAGCCGAGCAGCTCCTCGGCGGTGCGCTGCGGCCGGTCGGCGTGCGGGTAGTGGCCGGACTCCTCGATCATCCGGGCCTCGGCGGTGCGGAAGAGCCGGCGGGCGGCCCGGGCCTCCGCGCCCGGGTCGGGGAAGTCCGGATCCTTGGAACCCATCAGCACCAGCACGGGTTGCCGGACCTGGGGGGCGCGGGCCGTCCAGTGCGGCTCGGCCGGCGCGATCACGCCGCGGGTCGCGGCCATCCGGCCGGGTTCGCGCAGGTTGGCCACCATCGACCGGCGGTACGCGGCGTCATCGGTGGGCCGGTGCACCGGGAAGAGCGTGTTGTGGAACCTCCCGAACAGTCGGGGGCTGCGCAGCACTGCGGCCTGCGTCAACCGCAGCAGCGGGTTGAGCTTCGGCTTACCGACGAACGCGCCGATCTGCACGATGCCGGAGACCAGCTCGGGGGCGTCGGTGGCGGCGAAGATCACCGCCGCGGCGCCGGACGAGCTGCCGACCAGCACGGCCGGCCCGGCATCGAGGTCGCGGACGACGGCCAGCAGGTCGGCGCCGACCTCGGCCGGTGCGTACGTGGGCCAGCCGGCGGTGGACTCCCCGTGCCCCCGGACGTCGACCGAGGCGACCCGGTAACCGGCCGCCACCAGCAGTGGCGTGAGGTGCCGGAAGCTCGCCCGGTTCTCCCCCATGCCGTGCACGAGGACGACCAGCGGGCCCTGCCCGTGCGCCTCGTACGCGATGTGTCCGCCGTCGCGCCGCACCTGGCTAGTTGTCACAGCTCAGAAGCTAAGGCTCCTGGTCAAGGGAGTCACCCGGATCACGCGAAACAGGCCGGCGGCGACCCCGGGGGTCACCGCCGGCCCGTCGACCGATGTCGGGCTACTTCTTGGAGATCAGGGCGCGGCCGAAGAAGACCAGGTTGGCCGGGCGCTCGGCGAGCCGGCGCATCAGGTAGCCGTACCACTCGTCGCCGTACGGGACGTAGGTCCGCACGGTGTAACCCTCGCCCGCGAGGCGCGCCTGCTCCTCGGGGCGGATGCCGTAGAGCATCTGGAACTCGAAGCGCTCCGGCCCCCGGTCGAACCACCGGGCCCGGTCCTCGCCGATGGCGATCATCCGAGGGTCGTGGGTGGCCAGCATCGGGTAGCCGTCGCCGGACATCAGGATGTTCATGCAGCGCACGTACGACTTGTCCACCTCACGGGCCGACTGGTACGCCACCGACTCCGGCTCCTTGTAGGCGCCCTTGCACAGCCGCACCCGCGACCCGGCCGAGGACAGCTCCCGGCAGTCCGACTCGGTCCGGCGCAGGTACGCCTGGAGCACCGCGCCCGTCGACGGGAAGTCCTTGCGCAGCCGGCCCAGCACCTCCAACGTCGAGTCGGTGGTGGTGTGGTCCTCCATGTCCAGGGTGACAGTGGTGCCCGCCGCGTCGGCCGCCGCGCAGATCGCCCGCGCGTTGTCGTACGCCAACTGCTCGTCGAACATCTGGCCGAGCGCGGACAGCTTCACGCTCACCTCGGCGGCCGGGGTCAGCCCCGCGGCGGCGAGCGTCTTCAGCAGCTTCAGGTATTCGTCGCGGGTGGCGATGGCCTGCTCGGGAGTGACGGTGTCCTCACCGAGGTGGTCGAGGGTGACAGCGAGACCGTCGTCGACGAGCCCGCGGGTCGCGCGCAACGCGTCGTCGGTGGCAGCGCCGGCGACGAACCGGCGGACGACGTCCCGGGTGTACGGGGCAGTCGCGACGAGCCGCTCGACCTGGGATGACCGGGAGGCGGCGAGGATGACGGAACGGAGCATGAGCCGAGCGTAACGCCCCTGCCAGGGCCCCCGCCGAGGGGCGGCGGTGCGGCCCGCCCGGATGCCGGGAAGGGCCCGTTGCACAACAAAATCCCTCCTGACCCAGGGGCGGGACGGCGGCGGTGGCGCCGATCGGCTACAACGATGCCGTGGACCAACGCCCCCGCCGCCGGCTCCGGTCGGCCTCCGTGCAGCTCGGCGCGCTCACCGCTCTCGCGCTCGCCCTTTCCGGCTGCAACATGACCTCGGACGACGACGATGACGACGACTGCGCTCTCGGGCCCGTCGGCGGCGGCGACACGGTCGCGCTGGCGATGCGGGTCCCCGACTCCGCCGCCGGTCGCGCCGCCCCGGAGCCGACCACCGCGGCTCTGCCCGATCGCGGCGGGTTCGGCACCCACCTCGCCGCCTGCGGCGGCTGACATGCGCCGTATGACGGTCACACCCCGACCCGACTGGGACACCACCATTCGGGAGCAGGGGCTGGTCTACGTCGACACCGAGCTGCCGGACGGCGGGATCATGTCGTACTGGGACGAGACCGCCGCGTACGCCTTCGACCTGGACGAGGTGCTGCGCCTGGAGGAAGCCACCGAGGAGCTGCACCGGATGTCCGTGGCCGCCGCCGAGCACGTGGTGACCCACCGCCGGTACGCCGAGTTCGGCATCCCGCAGTGGGCGGCCGACGCGGTGGCCCGGTCGCTGCGCGAGGCGCCACCCACCCTCTATGGGCGCTTCGACCTGGCGTACGACGGCACCTGGCCACCGAAGATGCTGGAGTACAACGCGGACACCCCGACCGCGCTGGTCGAGGCGAGCATCATCCAGTGGTACTGGCTGGAGCAGACCCGGCCGGAGCTGGATCAGTGGAACAGCCTGCATGAGCGGCTGGTCGGCGCCTGGGCCAAGATCGGGGCCGGGCTGCACGAGCGCCGGGTGCACGTGCTCTGGTCGAACGAGGAGGAGTCCGGCGAGGACCACATGACCGCCGGCTACCTCGCCGAGACCGCCCGACAGGCCGGCCTCGACGTCGAGCTGCTCCCGATCCAGAAGATCGGCTGGGACGGCCGGCGTTTCGTCGACGCCGACGACCTTCCGGTGACCACCTGCTTCAAGCTCTACCCGTGGGAGTGGATGCTGGCCGAGCCGTACGGGCCGGCGGCACTGGCACCGGGCACCCCGACCACCTGGATCGAGCCGGCCTGGAAGCTGCTGCTGTCCAACAAGGCGCTGCTCGCCGTCCTGTGGGAGCTGTACCCCGACCACGAGTACCTGCTCCCGGCGTACCTCGACTCGCCGCGCGGCATGTCCGAGTACGTGGCCAAGCCCCTGCTCGGCCGGGAGGGCGGCTCGGTACGCATCGTCACCGCCGACGAGGAGATCACCAACCCGGGGATCTACGGCGACGAGGGCTGGTGCTACCAGGAGTTCCGGGCGCTGCCGCAGTTCGCGGGCAACCGGATGGTGCTGGGCAGTTGGATCGTCGACGGCGAATCGGCCGGGGTGGGGGTGCGGGAGAGCGCCAGCCTGATCACCGACGGCTACGCGCGGTTCCTGCCCCACTACATCGACGCGCCGCGCACCCCGTGAGTCGTCTACCGTTGGGGGCGTGAACTTCGACGCGTACGCCCGGACCGGTGTTGACCTGGTCAACGCCCGCCTGGACGACCTCGACGACCTGCGGGCCCTCTTCCCCGACGACAACGCCTGGATGCGCGACGAGGTCGCGGACCGGGACGTCGCGATCTTCCGACGGGCCCAGAAGCGGTTGCGCGACGTCTTCGAGTACGGCACCTCCGGGCGTGACGGCCAGGCGGTCACCGAGCTGAACGCGCTGCTTGAGGCGTTTCCGGTGCAGCCGCGCATCTCCGGGCACGACTCCAGCGACTGGCACATGCACGTCACCAGCCGCGGTGCCTCGGTCAGTGCCGAATACCTGGCCGGCGCGGTCTGGGGGCTGTCGGTCTGGCTCTGCGAGTACGGCAGCGCCCGGTTCGGGGTCTGCGCCGACGAGCGGTGCGGCAACGTCTACCTGGACACGTCGTCCAACTGCTGCCGGCGGTTCTGCTCGGAGCGGTGCGCCACCCGCTCGCACGTGGCGGCGCACCGGGCCCGCAAGCGGGCGGCAATCGGCGAGCAGGTGACGGTCGCCGCGCAGCCGACCGCCGGCGTCGACTCGCTCTCGCCGGTCAGCTGACACCGCCACCGCCCGGTTCGGGCGGACGGGTCAGACGTCGACCGGTGACGGCGCGGTCAGGTGCTGGCGGGCGAACTCCAGCGCGGCGCGCAGGTCGGCTTCGCGCACCGCGCGGCTCTTCGCGCCCCGGGTGGCGACCTCCACCGCCACCGACCCGGTGAAGCCACGCCCGGCCAGCGAGGACAGCAGCTCACCGCACGGCTGGGTGCCACGACCGGGCACCAGGTGCTCGTCGCGGCCCTCACCGGTGCCGTCGCCGAGGTGGACGTGCGCCAGACCGGCGCCCATCCGGTCGGCCATCTCCAGCGGGTCGCTGTGCGAGGCCGCGCAGTGCGACAGATCCAGGGTGTACGACGGGTAGCCGGTGTCGGTGGGATCCCAACCCGGGACATACGGGACGAACTGCCGACCGGCCATCCGCACCGGGTACATGTTCTCCACGGCGAAGCGCAGCCCGGGGAACCGGTCCCCGACGGTGGCCAGCCCCTCGGTGAAGTTGCGCGCGTAGTCCCGCTGCCAGGTGAACGGTGGGTGCACCACGACGGTCGGCGCCTCCAGCGTCTCGGCCAGCTCGGCGGCCTTCCGCAGCCGCTCCCACGGGTCCGGGCTCCACACCCGCTGGGTGACCAGCAGGCAGGGCGCGTGCACCGAGAGCACCGGCACGCCGTAGTGCTCCGAGAGGCCGCGCAGCGCGCCCGCGTCCTGGCTGACCACGTCGGTCCAGACCATCACCTCGACGCCGTCGTAGCCGAGTGCCGCAGCCAGTTGGAACGCCGCCGCGGTCGGCTCGGGAAAGACCGACGAGCTGGACAGAAGCACAGGAACGCGGGAAGTCACATCAACCAGCGTAGCCCGGCAGCGCCCGGGACATCGTGACGAGCGCCGGCAAACCGCCCGAAACCGGGAGCCCGCTCAGATCGGTTCGAGTTGATCCAGCCGACGGAGGATGACCCCCTCGCGCAGTGCCCACGGACAGATGTCCAGCGAGTCCAGATCCAGGCGGCGCATCACCGCCTCGGCGACCACCGCGCCGGCCAGCAACTGGTGGGCCCGCCCCGCACTGACACCCTCCAACTCCATGAGCTTCGCCGGCGGGATGTGCCGAATGAACCCGATGACCTGCCGCAACCCGGCGCGGGTCAGGCTGCGACGCACCCAGAGCCCGGAACCGGACGGCGCCGCCCCGGCCAGTCGGGCCAGGGTGCGGAACGTCTTCGAGGTGGCCACCGTCCGATCCCAGCCGACCTCGGTCATCTGGTCGACCACCTTGTCCAGCCGGCCGTCCACGTACTCGCGGAGCTTCTCGACGGCCTCCGCCGACGGCGGGGCCACGCTGGCCGGGTCGACCCGCAGTCGCTCCCGGGTCAGCCGGCCGGCGCCGAGCGGCAGCGAGACCGCGGCGGCCGGGTCCTCGTCGATCCCGGCGGCGATCTCCAGGGAGCCACCGCCGATGTCCAGCACCAGCAGCCGACCAGCCGACCAGCCGAACCACCGCCGCACGGCCAGGAACGTCATCCGCGCCTCGTCCGCACCGGAGAGCACCGCCAGCCGTACGCCGGTCTCGTCCCGGACCCGGGCCAGCACGTCGGCCGCGTTGGTGGCGTCGCGCACCGCGGACGTGGCGAACGCGATCAGGTCGTCTGCCTCCAGCCCGGCGGCCGCCGCCTTCGCCATGCCGACGGCCTTGACCAGCCCGTCGGCGCCCGCCTCGGTCAGCGCACCGTCGGGGCCGATCTGCTCGGCCAGCCGGAGCACCACCTTCTCGGAGTGCGCCGGCCACGGGTGCGCGCCGTGGTGCGCGTCAACCACGAGGAGGTGCACCGTGTTGGATCCGACGTCGAGGACACCCAGTCGCATGGTGAAGACCCTAGGCGCAACACGTTTGCGCGGCTCGTCGGCCTGCGGACGCCACCACGCGTACGCTGGGCCGGGTGACGATGGAGCTCCGTGTGCTGGTGGACGACCCGGGCGATCCGCGCAGTCGCGAGGTGCCACTGGATTTTCCCCGGGAGTGGATCGAGTTCACCGACCCGGCTGACGAGACGCACCTGATCCGGGCCGACCTGACCTGGCTGCTCTCCCGCTGGACCTGCATCTTCGGCAAGGGCTGCCACGGCATCATCGCCGGTCGGGCCGCCGACGGTTGCTGCTCGCACGGGGCGTTCTTCACCGACTCGGACGACGAGAAGCGGGTCCGCAACGCCGTCAAGCGGCTCACCCCGGAAACCTGGCAGCACTTCCGGCGCGGGTTCAAGAACTGGACCGACGAGGACACCATCGACGGCAAGAACCCGGCCCGCCGCACCGCCACCCAGGGCGCCGACGGCCCGTGCGTGTTCCTCAACGACGCCGACTTCGTCGGCGGGGGTGGCTGCGCCCTGCACGCCCAGGCGTTGCGCGACGGGGTGCACCCGCTGGAATACAAGCCGGACGTCTGTTGGCAGTTGCCGATCCGCCGCGATCAGGACTGGGTCAAGCGCCCGGACAACTCCAAGGTGCTGGTCTCCACCCTGTCCGAGTTCGACCGGCGGGGCTGGGGAGCCGGCGGGCACGATCTGGACTGGTGGTGCACCTCCTCGACGGACGCGCACGTCGGCGCCGAACCGATGTACCTGTCGTACTCCCCGGAGCTGACCGCGCTGATCGGCGCTGCCGCGTACGAGCGGCTGGCCGAGCTGTGCGCGGCCCGGACGAAGCAGGGCATGGTCGCCCCGCACCCCGCCGACCAACTCTAGCGGATCTTGGTAGCACTGCTGCTACCATTTTCGGCATGGCCATGACGCTGCGACTTGACGACGACCGTGAACGGCGACTCCGTCTCGTTGCGGACGAAGAGGCACGGTCGATGCACGCCGTCGTCGTCACCGCGATCGACGACTACCTGGCCCGGCGGAACGCCAAGGAGTTCGGCGACCTCGCCGACGAGATCATCGAGCGTCACGCCACGCTGCTCGCTCGCCTGGCGGAGTGATGACGGAGACCCGTTACCCCACGCTCGCTGACGTGGCGAGCATCGCCCGCAAGATCGGCGTTGGGATCAGGGACGCCGGCCTCGTCGAGTCGGCTGTGGCCCGGCCGCAGACGAGCGTGTTCGGCGAAGACGCCTACCCCGACCTGTGGACCAAGGCAGCGGCACTGCTGCACTCACTGGTCAACAACCACCCGTTCGTGGACGGCAACAAGCGGATCGGCTGGATCGTGGCGATCACTTTCCTGCTCCAGAATCACGCCGTCACCATCGCTCAGCTCGACGAGGTCGACCAGGACATCGCGTACGACCTCGTCATCAGCGTTACGGAAAGCCGGCTGACGGAGGTGGCCGACATCGCGGGCGCCTTGCACAAGTTGTTCTGAACAGCACCCGAACGCGCCCGCGTGCTGTCCCACCAGGCATTGGTCCGTCCGCTGCCGGCCCACCGGACCATCCCTTCTCCACCTGTAGAGCTGCCCCGGCAATGGGGCAGCAGACCAGGGTGGCGCGGGTACACCCGTCGGGCCAGGGCGGCGTGTGTCCCCAGCCCTCGCGAGCGCAACGCGCTTGCGCCGTCCCATAACTGGGGCAGCTTTACAGGCGGAGAAGGACACCACCCCAGCCACTGTCCGGACAGCCTGAAGGGGGCCTGCGCCGAGCGCAGACCCCCTTCAGGTACGCCGATCACGGCTCGAACTTGTAGCCCAGACCCCGCACGGTGACGATGAAGCGCGGCGCGGACGGCTCCGGCTCGATCTTGGAGCGCAGGCGCTTGACGTGCACGTCCAACGTCTTGGTGTCACCGACGTAGTCCGCACCCCAGACCCGGTCGATGAGCTGGCCACGGGTCAGCACCCGGCCCGCGTTGCGCAGCAGCAGCTCCAACAGCTCGAACTCCTTCAACGGCAGCTGCACGGCCCCGCCGTCGACGGTCACCACGTGCCGCTCGATGTCCATCCGCACCGGCCCGGCGGCCAGCGTCGGGGCACCCGCCTCGGCCACCTCCGGGCTCTGCCGGCGCAGCACCGCACGGATCCGGGCGACCAGCTCCCGCGGCGAGTACGGCTTCGTGACGTAGTCGTCGGCGCCGATCTCCAGCCCGACCACCTTGTCGATCTCGCTGTCCCGGGCGGTGACCATGATGATCGGCACGGCCGAGCGCTGCCGCAGTTGCCGGCAGACCTCGGTCCCCGACATCTCGGGCAACATCAGGTCGAGCAGCACGATGTCGGCGCCGGTCCGGTCGAACTCGGTGAGGGCGTCGGTGCCGGTCGCGGCGACCGAAACCTCGAAACCCTCCTTACGGAGCATGTACGACAAGGCGTCGGAGAACGACTCCTCGTCCTCGACCACGAGAACGCGGCTCAACGGGGATTTCCTTTCCATTGCTGTCAGACCTGCCGTAGCCCAGCCGGACCGGACTCGATCCCAACCGGCGGCAGTGTCGCCAGGAGGTCGTCCGGTGGACTGGCAGGCAGCCGGAGGGTGAACGTCGATCCACCACCAAGAGTGCTCGACACCTCGACCCGTCCGCCATGGTTGCTCGCGATGTGTTTCACGATCGCCAGCCCGAGCCCGGTGCCGCCGGTGGCACGCGAGCGGGCCTGGTCGGCCCGGTAGAACCGTTCGAAGATCCGGTCCACGTCGGTGGGCGCGATGCCGATGCCCTGGTCAGCGACGGCGACCTCGACGTGCTCGTCGTCGCCGCGCAGGGTGACCCGCACCGTGGTGTCCGCGCCGGAGTAGTTGATGGCGTTCTCCACGAGGTTCGCCACCGCCGTGGCGAGTTGCGAGTCGCTGCCGTACGCGGTGAGGCCCCGCTGACCGTCCACGGTCACCTCGACACCTCGGGCGGAGGCGGTGGTGCGGGTCCGATCGACGACCTCGGCGATCACCCAGTCCAGCGCGACCGGCTCCGGTGGTGGTTGCGGTTCCGCGCCCTGCAAGCGGGTCAACTCCAGCAACTCCTGCACCAGCCGGCCCAGCCGGGTCGACTCGTGCTGGATGCGTTCGGCGAACCGGCGGGCAGCCACCAGGTCCTCGGAGAGGTCGGGCGCCGCCGCGTCGGCCGGTTCGGTGGCGTCCAGCAGGGCCTCGGCCAGCAGTTGAAGTGCGCCGATCGGGGTCTTCAGCTCGTGGCTCACGTTGGCCACGAAGTCGCGTCGCACCCGGGTCAGCCGGTGCGACTCGGTCACGTCGACCGCCTCGACGGCGATGAAACCGTTGCCCAGACCCATCGCCCGCAGGTGCACGCCGAGTGGGTTCTCGCCCGCGCTGTCGCGACCTCGGGGCAGGTCAAGCTCGATCTCGCGCCGCACGCCGGTGCGTCGCACCTGGCCGGCAAGGGTACGGATCAGCGGGTGCGCGGCTATCGAGCCGGGGGTGCTGCCGGTACGCAGAAGCCCCATCGCGCGGGCGGCCGGGTTGATCAGCACGGGCTCGTCGTCGTTGTCGAGTACCACGACGCCGGCCCGGAGCGAGTCGATCGTCCGGCGGCCGAGCCCGGTCTGCTGCTCGTCGGCTATCGCGGGCCTCCCCCTGCTCCAGCGGGAGCTCGCGCTGCCCGTCGACGTGGAGCGGCCGTCCCGTGCGGGCAGGAACCGGGGCAGCAGGAAACCGGCGGCCAACCCGGCCACCAACGCCACGGCGACCACGACCGCCACTGCCCACTCCACCCGGCGATCGTAGGGTCATTGTTAACCTGGCTACCACACAGATCGGGACGAACCACCCTCACTTTCAGAACTGTTCACCCCCGCGTCTGACGTCGTTCACCGTGGTTCATCCGGGGTCCGTCCGCGCGCCCTACCGTTGGCGTCGCACCTGCTCAACCCCCTGCGCCGGCACCCGTCGGCGGCGACCGAACACAGGACGTGATGATGCGCGACGAGTTCCGGGCCGACCTCCAGATCGTCAGCCAACTGCTGGTGGACATGGCGGAGGGCGTCCGCGCCGCCATGCGCCAGGCCACCCGGGCCCTGCTCACCGCCGACCGGCAGGCCGCCGAGACGGTCATCGAGCGGGACGCCGAGATCGACGACCTCTACCGGCACGTCGAGGAGCGGGTCTGTGACCTGCTCGCCCGACAGGCGCCGGTCGCCTCCGACCTCCGGGCGATGATCACCGCGCTGCACGTGGCCGCTGATCTCGAACGGATGGGCGACCTGGCGGAGCACGTGGCGAAGACCGCGCTGCGCCGGCACCCCTCCCCCGCCGTCCCGGCCGAGCTTCGGACGGTCTTCACCGAGATGTCCGAGATCGCCGACCGGATGGCGGTCAAGATCGGCTCGGTGCTGGCGAAGCCCGACGTCGACCTCGCCGGCGAACTGGACGGCGACGACGACGCCATGGACGAGCTGCACAAGAACCTGTTCGCGGTGCTGCTCGGCGACGACTGGCCGTACGGGGTGGAGACCGCGATCGACGCCACCCTGCTGGGTCGCTTCTACGAGCGCTTCGCCGACCACGCGGTCAACGCCGGCGAGCACGTGATCTACCTGATCACCGGGCAGAGCGCGCCCACCAGCAACTGACGTACGAGACGAGAAAGGGCCCCCGATCATCGCTTCGCGCGTGACAGGGGGCCCTTTCCGACAGCTCAGCGGCCCTGGTTGGCCACCGCCGCGGCGGCTGCCTTCGCGGCGGTCGGGTCGAGGTAGGTGCCGCCCAGCGTGAGCGGGCGCAGCTGCGGGTCGAGGTCGTAGCGCAGCGGGATGCCCGTCGGGATGTTGAGCTTGGCGATCGCCTCGTCGGAGATCTGGTCCAGGTGCTTGACCAGGGCGCGCAGCGAGTTGCCGTGCGCGGCCACCAGCACCGTCCGGCCGGCCAGGATGTCCGGCACGATCGAGTCGTACCAGTAGGGCAGCATCCGGTCGACGACGTCCTTGAGGCACTCCGTACGCGGCATCAGCTCGGTCGGCAGCAGCGCGTAGCGGGGGTCACCCACCTGCGACCACTCGTCGTCGTCCGCGATCGGCGGCGGCGGCGTGTCGTACGACCGGCGCCAGAGCATGAACTGCTCCTCGCCGTACTCGTCGAGGGTCTGCTTCTTGTTCTTGCCCTGCAGGGCGCCGTAGTGCCGCTCGTTGAGCCGCCACGACCGGCGCACCGCGATCCAGTGCCGGTCGGCGGCGTTGAGCGCCAGCTCGGCGGTGCGGATCGCACGGCGCATGACGCTGGTGTGCACGACATCCGGCAGCAGGCTGTGCTCGCGCATCAGCTCACCGCCGCGCCTCGCCTCGCCCTCGCCCTTCTCGGTCAGGTCGACGTCCACCCAACCGGTGAAGAGGTTCTTGGCATTCCAGTCGCTCTCACCGTGTCGCAGCAGGACCAGCGTCCCGACGGTGGGCCCTTCGCTCGCAGTCATGCGGATCATCCTGCCTCAACCGCCGAGGGGACACGCGGGCAGCCGTCGTGACGACCACCACGTGAAAATCCGGGTGACCAGCGGCTCGGCCCGCCACTAGGGTTGTAAGGCGCAACAGTCACATCGGTCATTACTTGCAAGCGGGGCGCCATATGCGGACGATGCGGAGCTGGTTCCGGGACACCACCGGCGGCCTGCCCACCACCTTCTGGTACCTGTGGTCGGGCACCCTGATCAACCGGCTCGGCTCGTTCGTCCTCGTGTTCCTCGCCATCTACCTGACCCAGGAACGCGGCTTCTCGGCCTCCCAGGCCGGGCTTGTGATCGGCCTGTGGGGCGTCGGCGGCGCGTTCGGCACCACTGCCGGCGGCACTCTCGCGGACCGGTGGGGCCGGCGACCGACGTTGCTCACCGCACACGTTGGCGCCGCCGTGATGATGCTCGGCCTCGGCCTGGCCCGGGACCTCTGGGCGGTGGCGCTGGGCGCCCTGCTGCTCGGCATGTTCGCCGAGGCGGCCCGACCCGCGTTCGGCGCGATGATGATCGACGTGGTGCCGGCGAAGGACCGACTGCGGGCGTTCTCGCTCAACTACTGGGCGATCAACCTGGGCTTCGCCTGCGCCGCCGTCCTCGCCGGTCTCGCCGCGCAGGCGGACTACCTGCTGCTGTTCGTGGTCGACGCCGGCACGATGCTGATCACCGCGCTGATCATCTTCAGCCGGGTGCCGGAGACCCGGCAGGTTCGTTCGGTCACCGCCACCGTCACCACCGCGGCTCCGCGCGGCGCCCTGCGCACGATCCTCACCGACCGGGTCTACCTCGGCTTCGTGGCACTCAACCTGTTCGCCGCGCTGGTCTTCCTTCAGCACATCTCGATGCTGCCGATCGCGATGGGCGACGACGGCCTGAGCCCGGCCACCTACGGCTCGGTGATCGCGCTGAACGGCATCCTGATCGTGGTCGGCCAGCTCTTCGTGCCCCGACTGATCCGGGGTCGGAGCCGCTCACACGTGCTCGCGCTGGCATCCGTGGTGATGGGCGTCGGGTTCGGGCTGACCGCGTTCGCCGGCACCGCCTGGTTCTACGGCTTGACCGTGCTGATCTGGACGGTCGGCGAGATGCTGAACTCGCCGTCCAACTCCACCCTGATCGCCGAGCTCTCCCCCGCCGAGCTGCGCGGCCGCTACCAGGGCGTCTTCTCCCTCTCCTGGCAGATCGCCGGGGCCAGCGCGCCGATCCTGGGCGGCCTGGTGCGCGAGCACATCGGCAACGACGCGCTCTGGTACGGCTGCGCCGCGCTCGGCGTCGTGACCGCCGTGGCCCACCTGGTGTCGGGGCCGGCCCGGGAGCGGCGTGCCGCCGCGCTGCGCCGCTCCGGCGAGGCGCTGACACCGGTCACCGCCACCCGGGGGTCCCAGCCCGCCGAGGCCGCCGTCTGACGACACGCCCGAGGTTCGGGCTTCAACTGGCGCGACGCGGCCCGGGTTTTCTACCGTGCAGATGAAACGGTTAAGAAGCTGAACTGTAGGGAGGCCGGTTGTACGCCGCGCGGCGCTGGTGGCACGACACCGCAGGCGGACTTCCCGCCACCTTCTGGTACCTCTGGGCCGGCCTACTGATCAACCGGGCCGGCGCCTTCGCCATGCTGTTCCTCTCGCTGTACCTCACCGACGTCCGCGGGGCGAGCGTCGGGCTGGCCGGCACTGTCGTCGGCGCGTACGGGGCCGGAGGAGCCGCCGGAGTGCTGCTCGGCGGGGTGCTCGCCGACCGCTGGGGCCGCCGGGCGACGCTGCTCGCCGCGCACCTGGCAACGGCCGCCCTGATGGTGGCGCTCGCCTTCAGCCGACCCCTCCTCCTGATCGCGGTGCTCGCCGCGCTCGTCGGCGTGGTCCACTCGATGCCCAGCCCGGCGTTCGTCGCGGCGATCGTCGACGTGGTGCCCGCCGAGCGCCGCTCACGCGCCTTCAACCTCCAGTTCTGGGCGTTCAACCTGGGCATGGCGGTCGCCTCGTTGCTCGCCGGGGTGCTGGCCGAGGCGAGCTTCACCGCGCTGTTCCTGGTTGACGCCGGTGCCACTCTGACCGCCGCCGCCGTGATCGGTTGGAAGGTGCCGGAAACCCTGCGTCTGGCCAGGCCCACAGCCGACCATCCGCCGGCCGCCCGTGCCGCGGCGAGGTCCGTCCGGCCCCGCCGGCCAGGACTGCACACCGCGCTGACCGACCGCACGTTCCTGGTCTTCGTCGGGCTCACCTTCGTGCTGGCCGTACTCACCATGCAGACGTCGACGATCATGCCGTTGGCCATGCGGGCGGACGGCCTGGGCCCGTCGGCGTACGGGGTGGTGGTGGCGCTCGGCGGCGCGCTGATCGTGATCGGGCAACTGTTCGTGCCCCGGCTGATCGACCGGCACCGCAAGGACGTCGTGCTGGCCGCCTCCACCGCACTGCTGGCGCTCGGCTTCGGGGTGCTCGCCGTCGCCGACGAACTGGCCGTCTACCTGGGCGCCGCAGTGGTCTGGACGGTCGGCTCGATGCTCGCCGCCCCGCCCAACGCGCAGATCAACGCCGACCTGGCACCGCCGCAGTTGCGCGCGCGCTACCAGTCGGTCTTCTACCTGACGTTCCCGGCGGCCGCCTTCATCGCTCCCACGCTCGGCGGAGTGAGCCTTGAGCACCTCGGCGACCTGCACTGGCTGATCGTGGGTGGGGTGGGCCTGCTGGCCGCGCTCGGGCATCTGCTGGCCGGGCCACCCCGGGAACGACACGTCGCCGCGCTGCGTCAGGCCGCCCGGCCAGAATTGACAACAACCGCAGACCGCGTGCCAACCGCGTAATCAGCATTCCACGGCAAAGCGCCCACCACGACCCGAAAGTCATGGTGGGCGCCCGCCGGTGGGGCCGGCGGCGGCGGGCAGACACTCACCCCCGTAAGCGTCGCCCGCTCACGCCGCCGGTCCAAACAGGTGGTCACCGTCCCCCAACGGTTATCCACCCGTCCCCTCGCACCTCGCCTGGTGCGCGGATCTGATCGATCCGCCGCTCCCCCGAACGTTTCCAAGCGTGGTGCGGTGCAATAAAGCTAGTTCGCCCGGATTCTGGATTCAACCCAGATCGGCTGTCTCGCCCGTCACAACTGGCGAGTATCCGCTGTTCCGGCCTCGGTCATTGGCAACAGCCGCGTACCCGGCAGCCATTCCCGCAAACGCCTAACCGTCTTCCCGATCGGGTGACTCGGTCCGGAAGAAGTTGCTCTGCCGGCCGTCGCGCATCTGTTCCTGATAAATCAGGTTCAGCTTGCGCAGGTCGAAAGTGTAAAACCAGTCATCCCAGGTGATTTCCCGAATCCGGCTGCTTTCCCGGTATCCGGGGATGTTGAAGGTCAACACACCCGCCCGACCATCCCGCTCGGTGCCGGCGATGGTCGCCGGCTTCGCCCCGCGTTCCCGGGCCCAGCGCTGGATCACCTCGTGATTCGCGGTGATCAGGCTCCGCCCGGGCCGCTCCGGCCGATCCGTCAACGACGAGATCACCTGCGAGCTGCGGACCGACCGTCCGGTTCCCCGTCCGGTCCGGATCCCACCGGCTGCCGCGCCGCCACCGGCCGGCGCGGTGCGCTTGGCAGGGGCCGCACGCTTTGCCGTGGTGCGCTTGGCGGGCGCCGCCCGCTTCGCCGTTGTGCGCTTCGCCGGTGCCGTACGCTTCGCCGCCGGCCGCGCCGGCGCCTTCCTGGCCGGCGCCTTGCGGGCCGGCGCCGTACGGGCCGTCGCCGTCCTGCGCGCGGCCGTAGACGTCGCCGCCGTCGTCTTCTTGGCGGCTGTCGTCTTCTTCGCCGCCGTCGTCTTCTGCGCCGCCGTCGTCCGTTTGGCCGCTGTCGACTTGCGGGCGGCGGTCGTCTTCTTCGCCGCTGCCCGCTTCGCCGGTGCGCTCTTGTTCGCCGGCGCGGCCTTCGCCCGGCTCGGCGCCGCCCTGGCCGCCGACTTCTTGGTGGCGGCGGCACGACCCGCCGACGCCCTGGTGCCGGTGGCCCGACCCGACGGGCCGGTGCTGCTCCGACCCGCGCCGGCCCGCATCGAACGCACCAGCTGTTTCACCAGGTCGGGCTTACGCAGCGCGGAGATCCCGGAGACCCCGCGTTTGCGCAGTTGCCCGCGGATGTCGTCCACCCGCATCCGGGAGATCTCCGACTCGGAGACTCCCGGGGTACCCGGCGTCTGGTTACCGGCCTGTCGCTTCGTCCTGGTCGCAGTCGCGCCGCGACCTGAGCTGTTCCGCTGAGCCATGGGATGCTCCGCTCCTTGGCACTCCGTCCTCGGCGCGCGGGGGTCCCTTGCCGCACCGCGCGGTGCGGCATACCCGTCAGGAGCACTCCGAACCACCCTCATCGCGGGAGGCGCGGGAGGCGCGGCACCGAGCGCGGTGCCGCTGTGCGGTCAGGCCGGGTCGGGGCCGGAGCCGGAGGGCTCGAAGAGATGGGCGAACGCGGCCAGGTTGGCGGTCGACTCGCCGCGCTTGACCCGCCACTCGTACTCCCGACGGATCGAACTGCCGAAGCCGATCTCCAGCATCGTGTCGAACGACTCGTCGGAGTAGGTGAGCACGGAACCGAGCAGCCGGTCCAACTCGTCGGCGTCCACGCCGGCCGGGTTGACCCTCCCGGTCAGGTACACGTCGCCGACGGCGTCGGTGGAGAAGGAGACGCCGTACATACGCGCGTTGCGCTGCAACAGCCAGGCCCACAGCTCCTCGCGGCGCTCGTCCGGCTGACGCATCACGAACGCCTCGATGCGCAGCGCGTGCTCGCCGACGATCAGGTTGCAGATCGTCTTGAGCTTGTGGGTGCCCGGCAGGGTCACCGCGTACGAGCCGGGGCCGGTCGACTCCCAGGCCAGGTCACGCTCGGCACAGACCGACTCGATCAGGGTCGCAAGATCGCTCTTCGGGCTCACCGGACCCACTCTACGACCGACCCGGCCAACGCACCGGTTGGCGACCGGTGTACCGGGTCACCAGGAGCAGGACAGCGCCGGATCACCGGCCAGGTCCGCCGCGAGTCGGGCGCGCTGCCCGGCGATCGCCTCGCCGTACACCCCGAGCAGGCCGGTGACCGTGCGGTCCCAGGAGAACTGCCGGGCGTGCTGCTCGGCGCCTCGGCCCAGCACCGCCCGGAGTGCCCGGTCCGGCAGAAGGCGACCCAGCGCACGGGCCCAGTCGACCGGGTCGTGGCCGTCGATGAGTACGCCGCTCACCTGATCCCGTACGGCGGTGACCAGTCCTCCGACGGCGGCGGCCAGCACCGGCGTACCGCAGGCCTGTGCCTCCAGGGCGACCAGCCCGAACGATTCGTTGTGCGACGGCACGGCGACGAGATCGGCGGCCCGGTACAGCGCGGGCAGGTCGTCGCCGGTGAGCGGGGGCAGGAACCGCACCCCGTCGGTGACGCCGAGCTTGCCGGCCAGCTCGATCAGGGCGGTCGGCCGGTCCAGGCCACTGCCGCTGGGCCCGCCGCAGATGACCACGGTCACCTGGTCGGCCAGTGCCGGGTCACGCTCCCGCAGGGCGGCAACCGCGCGGATCAGCACGTCCGGGGCCTTGAGCGGTTGGATCCGACCGACGAAGGCGACGACGTACCCCTCGGCCGGCAGCCCCAGCTGGCGGCGAGCCTTGCGGGCAGCCGCGGACCGCTCGCCCGGCGCGGGCCGGAACCGGCCCAGGTCGACACCCGGCTGTACGACGGACACGCGGGCGGGGTCGGCGTCGTACCGATCGAGGAGGTCGCTGGCCTCGACCCGGGTGTTGGCGACCAGCCGGTCCGCCTCGGCGACCACCTGCTCCTCGCCGATCACCCGAGCCTTCGGCTCTGGTCGGTCACCGGCAGCGAGCTGGGCGTTCTTGACCTTCGCGAGGGTGTGCGCGGTGTGCACCAGAGGCACACCCCACCGCTCCTTGGCCAGCCAGCCGACCTGACCGGAGAGCCAGTAGTGGGAATGGATCAGGTCGTAGTGCCCGGGCGGGCGGGACGCCTCGGCGCGCAGCACCCCGGCGGTGAAGGCACAGAGCTGGCCGGGCAGTTCCTCCTTGGTGAGGCCCTCCAGGGGCCCGGAGGTGATGTGCCGGACCTGCACGCCGGGCGCCATCTCGACAACCGGGGGGAGGTCGCCGGAGGTGGCCCGGGTGAAGATCTCCACCTCGACGTTGGCCTCGGCGAGCCGCCGGGCGACTTCGAGGATGTAGACGTTCATTCCACCGGCGTCGCCCGTGCCGGGCTGGTGCAGGGGGGAGGTGTGAACCGACAGGGTGGCGATGCGGCGAGGCCGGGGCCACGGTTGGGCACCTCGCTGACGCCCGACACCGGTGTGCATTTCCGCCACATCCGCTCCTTCGCCACGGTTGATGCCGTCTCGCACGACCGGCGCTTCTCGGTCAACCTGTGCGCCGGATGTCATCTTCCCCATCGGGCTTCGGAAATTCCCGGCGCGGCCCCCACGGGTGACGGACCTCATCAAGGGGACGCCGTCAACGGGTGCCCCCGCGCCCGGTCGGGGCGGATCGTGCGGCCGGGGCACAATGTCGAAATGACCTCTGTCGCCATCGTCACCGGAGCATCCAGCGGGATCGGCGCGGCCACCGCCCGCCGGCTCGCCGCCGAGGGCTTCCACGTGCTCGCGGCCGCCCGCCGCGCCGAACGCCTCGCCGACCTGGTCGCCGAGATCACCGCCGCCGGTGGGCAGGCCACCGCGGTGACCTGCGACATCACCTCGGACGAGTCGGTGGCCGCGCTGGCCGAGGCCGCCGCGCAGGCACCCGGGCCGGTCACCCTGCTGGTCAACAACGCCGGCGGAGCGCGTGGACTGGACCCGGTGGAGTCCGGCTCGGTCGCCGACTGGCAGTGGATGTACGACGTCAACGTGCTCGGCACTCTGCGGGTCACCCAGGCGCTGCTGCCCGCACTGGAGGCGTCCGGTTCCGGCACCATCGTGGTGGTCTCCTCCACCGCCGGACTGACCGTCTACGAAGGTGGGGGCGGCTACACGGCGGCGAAGCACGCGCAGACCGCCATTGCCGGCACCCTGCGCCTGGAGCTGTGCGGCCGGCCGCTGCGGGTGATCGAGATCGACCCGGGCATGGTGAAGACCGACGAGTTCGGGCTGGTTCGCTTCGAGGGTGACGCGGAACGGGCGGCCGCCGTCTACGCCGGGGTGCCGGGGCCGCTGGTCGCCGAGGACGTCGCCGACTGCATCGCCTGGTGCGCCACCCGCCCGGAGCACGTCAACATCGACCGGTTGGTGGTCCGACCACGGGCGCAGGCCGCCCAGCACAAGGTGCACCGAGTCAGCCAGTGAAGGGCGAGGAGTGAGCCGGGTTTGCGAGCCCCGCAGTCGCGAACACAAGCGGCCAGTGAAGCGCGAGGAGTGAGCCGGGTATGAGCGGCGCGGCGCGGCGCCGGCCGCTCGGCGTGGTCACCCGGGGCACGACCAACCCGAATCGACTCCGTCGGGTGGACAACTGGATCGTCGCCACCTGCGCCGACCGGCTGTCGGCGGCGGCCGACCCCCTGGTGGTCGACCTCGGCTACGGCGCCACCCCGGTGACCGCTGTGGAACTGCGCGCTCGGCTGGCGGCGGGGGTGCGTCCCGACGTACGGCTGGTCGGGTTGGAGATCGACCCGGCCCGGGTGGCCGCGGCGGCGCCGGCCGCCGACCCCCCCGGCCTCACGTTCGCCCGGGGTGGGTTCGAGCTGGCCGGGCTCCGGCCGGTGCTGGTCCGCGCGTTCAACGTGCTCCGACAGTACGACGAGAGCGAGGTGTCGGACGCCTGGCGGACGATGACCGCCGCGCTGGCCCCGGGTGGGGCACTCGTCGAGGGCACGTGCGACGAGTTGGGCCGCCTCGCCAGTTGGCTGCTGATCGACGCCCAGGGCCCCCGGACGCTGACCCTCGCCGCGAAACTCACCACGCTGGGCAGCCCCGCAGAGCTGGCCGAGCGGCTACCGAAGGCGCTGATTCACCGCAACGTTCCCGGTGAGCCGGTGCACGATCTGATCCGCGCGCTGGACGACGCCTGGCAGGCCGCCGCCCCGTACGCCACCTTCGGCCCCCGCCAACGCTGGCTCAGAGCGGTGAGCCGCCTCCGCGAGACCAGTTGGCCGATCCTGAACGGCCCCGGCCGTTGGCGCCAGGGCGAGTTGACCCTCCCCTGGCCCCTCCCCTGACCCCCGCCGGCCCGACCCGCCCCGAACCCCCCGCCCGGCCCCGGTCGGTCGATCATGGAGTTATGGTGGGTGTTTTCACCCCGGGTATCCCGTTTGCCCAGCACCACAACTCCATGATCGACCGGATGGGAGGGGGGTGGGTGTGGGGGTGGGGGGTGGGTTAGAGGGTGCAGTTTACGAGGACTGGTTCGGGGTGGAGGGTTACGCCGAAGCGGGCGTGGACCTGGTCGCGGATGTCGCGGGCCAGGGCCAGCAGGTCGGCGGTGTGGGCGGTGCCGCTGCGGTTGGTGAGGGCGAGCGTGTGCTTGCTGGAGATGGCCGTCCCGCCCGGGCCGGGGTGGCCCTTGGTGAAGCCGGCCTTGTCGATCAGCCAGGCCGCGCTGACCTTCACCATGCCGTCGGCTCCCGGCCAGGCGGGCGGGTCGCCGATGTCGGCGGCGCGCTCCCGGAGCAGCTCGTACGTCGCCCCGTCGAGCACCGGGTTGGTGAAGAAGGAGCCGACGGAGCGGGTGTCCGGGTCGGTGGCGTCGAGCACCATGCCCTTGCCCGCGCGTAGCCGCAGCACCGTCGCCCGTGCGTCCGCCAGCGGCACCTGGTCGCCCACCTCGACACCGAGCGCCCTGGCAAGCTCGGCGTAGCGCACCGGCCCGGAGAGCGGGGACCGGGTGAGCCGGAAGTCGACGGAGAGCACCACCCAGCGGTCCGCGTACTTGAAGATGCTGCCTCGGTAGGCGAACCCGCAGTCGGCGGCGGGGATGATCTGGCGGGTGCCCTCGACCCGGTCGTACACCTCGACGCCGGTGATCGTCTCGGCGACCTCCTGGCCGTACGCGCCGACGTTCTGGATCGGGGTTGCGCCGGTCGAGCCGGGGATGCCGGAGAGGCATTCCAGACCGGCCCAGCCGTTGGCGACCGTGGCGGCGATCAGGTCGTCCCACGGCTCGCCGGCCTCGACCCGTACGGTGACCGACCCGGCATCCTCCGCGACGACGCGCAGGCCCCGGGAGCGCACCAGGACGACGGTGCCGGGGAAGCCGGAATCGCCGATCACGAGGTTGCTGCCACCGGCCAGGATCAGGACCTGCTCGTCCGCGTCCCGGACCGCGCGGATGATCTCTTCGGCACTGCCGGCGGTGACGATGCGCGCGGCCGACCCACCCATCCCTAGAGTCGTGTAGCTGGCCAGTGGACCAGGGATGGCACGATCGGCTGCGGTTGTCGGCTGGGCGGAGGCGTCTGGCACGCCCTTCACCTTAGGCTGAGTAGTAGCCGTGGCACCCACTGGTCGCCCGGCACCCCCGGGAGGATGGCGATGAGCAGACTGCAGGGCAGCAAGGATTTTTGGATCGGGGCGCTCCGGGCGGAAGGTCCGGCATTCGCGGCGGCGGTGGCCGAGGCGCCGCCGGAGACACCGGTGCTGTCCTGTCCGGGCTGGACGGTCAACGACCTGACACTGCACCTCGCTGGCATCTATCACTGGGTGTCGTCGTTCGTCGGCTCCGGCGCGACCGCGCAGCCGGCCCGCCGCGAGCCGATCGAGGCGGACCCGGGCGTGAGCCCGCTCCAGCTCTGGCAGCAGGGGTACGACCGGCTGTTGACCGTCTTCGACGGCCTCGACCCGGAGGCACCGGCGTGGAACTGGGCGCCGCAGCCGAAGAAGGCCGGCTTCTGGCCGCGTCGGATGGCTCACGAGACGGCGGTGCACCGCTGGGACGCCCAGCTCGCCATCGGGGCCGGTGACCCGGTCGAGGCGAAGCTGGCGGCCGACGGGGTGAGCGAGGTTCTGGACACCTGGCTGCCGGCGGGTCGGCGGCACGTGCCGGGCGACTGGCACGGGGTGGTGCAGCTTTCCGCGACCGACGCGGCCCAGGAGTGGTATCTGCGGCTACGTGGCGAGGGGGTGGCGCTGCTCGACACCGCGACCATCTTCGACCACGACGACCACCATGCCCGGGCGCAGGTCAGCGGCACGGCGAGCGACCTGCTGCTGGCGCTCTGGGGTCGGGTGAGCTTCGAGACGCTGGATGTCGCCGGGGACCGGGGCCTGCTGGACGGTCTGCGCCCCGACTGAGCGGGCCTTGCCGACGAGGGCGTCACCCATTGACGGGGGGGCGCCCTCGAACACGTCGTGGGTCACGTCGGGATATCAAAGAGAGCGCTCTCTTGACAGGGCCGGACATGTCCCACCACCCTGTCCGTGAGAGCGCTCTCTTAACCATCTGCCACCACCGACCACCTTGAGAGAGGTCGAAACCCATGGCTGTCTTCCCGCGCCGCCGGCTCGCCGCGGTAGCCCTCGCCGCGACCACCGCCCTGCTCGTCACCGCCGGCTGCGGTGGCGGCGACGAGCAGAGCGGGGACGGGCCGGTCACCCTGACCGTCGACGTCTTCGGTCAGTTCGGTTACGAGCAGCTCTACCAGGAGTACATGACCGCGAATCCCGACGTGAAGATCGTCGAGCGCGGCACCGGCACCAACCTCGACGAGTACTCGCCGAAGCTGACCCAGTGGCTCGCCGCCGGCCGGGGCGCCGGCGACGTGGTGGCCATCGAGGAGGGGCTGATGGTCGAGTACAAGGCCAACCCCGGCAACTTCGTCAACCTGCTGGACCACGGCGCCGCCGACCTCAAGGGCAACTTCCTCGAGTGGAAGTGGAACGCCGGCCTGACCGCCGACGGCAAGCAGCTCATCGGCCTCGGCACCGACGTCGGCGGCATCGCCATGTGCTACCGCAAGGACCTCTTCGAGAAGGCCGGCCTGCCCACCGAGCGCGACGAGGTCTCCAAGCTCTGGCCCACCTGGCCGGACTACATCGCCACCGGTGAGAAGTTCGCCGCGGCCAAGACCGGGGCGTCCTTCCTCGACGCGGCCACCAACACGTTCAACACGATCCTGCTGCAGACCGCCGGCAACAGCAGCGGCTACAGCTACTACGACACCAGCGAGAAGCTGGTCGTCGACAGCAACCCGGCCGTGCGACAGGCCTACGACACCACCATGGACATCATCGACTCGGGCCTCTCCGGCAAGTACGGCTCCTGGTCGGAGGAGTGGGTGTCCGCCTTCAAGCAGTCGAAGTTCGCCACCATCGCCTGCCCCGCCTGGATGACCGGTGTCATCGAGCAGAACTCCGGCCCGGCCGCCCAGGGCAAGTGGGACATCGCCAAGGTGCCCGGCAACGGCGGCAACTGGGGCGGGTCGCACCTCGCCGTGCCGAAGCAGAGCAAGCACCAGGCCGAGGCCATCGAGCTGGCCAAGTTCCTGACCAGCGCCAAGGGTCAGATCGGCGCGTTCAAGGCGAAGGGCCCGCTGCCCTCCTCGCCGCAGGCACTCGACGACCCGGCGATCACCGGCGCGACCAACGCGTACTTCTCCGGGGCGCCCGTCGGCTCGATCTTCGGCACCGGCGCGAAGAGCCTCAAGCCGGTCTACATGGGCCCGAAGAACCAGGCCGTCCGCACCGAGGTGGAGAACGCCGTGCGGACCGTGGAGCTGGGCCAGCGCAGCCCCGCGCAGGGCTGGACGGACGCGGTGACCAACGCCAAGAAGGCCGCCGCCAAGTAGCCCGAGCGATCGTGCGGGCGGGCCCCGGTCACCGGAGTCCCGCCCGCACGGCGAAAGGAGTCCCCGGGCATGACCGCCCAGCTCGAAGCCCGCCCGCCGGTCGCACCGGCACCCCCGCGTCCGACAGGTCGCTTCAGCCGGCTCGACACCCGGTTCTCGCCGTACCTCTACATCGCCCCGTTCTTCCTGATCTTTGCGATTTTCGGGGCCTACCCGCTGGCCTACACCTTCTGGGTCTCGTTGCACGACTGGGACCTGCTCGGCACCGACCACCCGTTCATCGGCGCCGAAAACTACACCCGACTGCTCGCCGACACCGACTTCTGGCACGCGCTGGTCAACACGCTGGGCATCTTCGTGATCTCCACCGTCCCGCAGCTGCTCGCCGCGCTCTGGCTGGCCAATCTGCTCAACCGGGGCCTGCGGGCGCGTACCGGCTGGCGGATGGCGGTACTCGTTCCCAACGTGACCTCCACCGCCGCCGTGGCGATCGTGTTCGGAGTGCTCTTCGGCCGCGAGTTCGGCATGATCAACTGGCTGCTCGACCTGATCGGGATGGACCCGATCGGCTGGAAGTCCAACCGGTTCGCCTCCTGGGTGGCCATCTCCGCCATGGTCGACTGGCGGTGGACCGGCTACAACGCGCTGATCCTGCTTGCCGCCATGCAGGCCATCCCCAGGGACCTGTACGAGGCGGCGGCGATCGACGGCGCCAACCGGGCCCGACAGTTCTGGTCGGTCACCGTGCCACTGCTCAAACCGACGATCATCTTCTGCACCATCATCGCCACCATCGGCGGGTTGCAACTCTTCACCGAGCCCCGGATGTTCCACTCCGGCACCAACCCGATCCGCGGCGGACCGCTGCGCGAGTCGCAGACCCTGACCATGTACATGTTCGAGAACGCCTTCGCCCCGCACTACAACTTCGGCTATGGCTCGGCGGTCGCCTGGCTGCTCTTCGCGCTCATCGCGATCGTCGCGATGGTCAATGTGCTGATCCTGCGCCGCCTCGGCGGCGGATCGGGCCCCGACGCACGGAAGGGATCGGCGCGATGAGCCGGCTCTGGCGGGCCAGCCCGCTCACCTACCTGGCCCTGGTCGTCGCGGCCGGCCTGTCGATCTTCCCGATCTGGTGGATGATCGTCGTCGCCAGCCGCTCCAACGACGCGATGGGCCAACTGCCGCCCCCGGTCACCCCCGGCGGCAACCTGGGCGCGAACATCGCCCGGCTGTTCGACAACACCGACGCGTACTTCGCCACCGGCCTGATCAACTCGACGATCGTGGCGAGCACGGTCACCGTGTCCGTGGTGTTCTTCTCCAGCCTGGCCGGGTTCGCCTTCGCCAAGCTGCGGTTCCGCGGTCGCAACGCGCTGCTGCTGGTCATCATCGCGACGATGATGGTGCCGACCCAGCTCGGCGTGATTCCGCTGTACCTGCTGATGACCCGGCTGCAGTGGAACGACCGGCTGCCCGCGGTGATCGTCCCGGTGCTGGTCACCGGGTTCGGGGTGTTCATGATGCGGCAGTACGCCGGCCAGGCCATCAGCGACGAGCTGATCGAGGCCGCCCGGATGGACGGCTGCGGCACCGCCCGGATCTGGTGGCACGTCGTGGTGCCCGCGTTGCGCCCGGCCGCCGCCGTGCTCGGCCTGCTCACGTTCATGACCACCTGGAACGACTTCCTGTGGCCGTACGCTGTGCTGAACGACCCGGCGAATCCCACCGTGCAGCTCTCCCTGCGGGCGCTGTCGGACGGTTACTACCAGGACATGTCGCAGGTGTTCACCGGGACAGCGATCGCGACGCTGCCCCTGCTACTGGTCTTCGTGTTGTTCGGCCGGCAGATCATCGGCGGGATCATGGAAGGTGCGGTCAAGGCGTGAAGGAACTCCGTTTTCCCGACCATTTCCTCTGGGGGGCGGCCACCGCCGCGTACCAGATCGAGGGCGCGGCCCGCGACGACGGTCGCGGTCCGTCCATCTGGGACACCTTCAGCCGTACGCCGGGGAAGGTGTACCAGGGTCACACCGGCGACGTCGCCTGCGACCACTACCACCGGTACGCCGACGACGTGGCGCTGATGGCCGAGCTGGGCCTGCGGGCGTACCGTTTCTCGGTCGCCTGGCCCCGCATCCAGCCCGACGGCACCGGCCCGGCCAACCCGCGCGGGCTGGACTTCTACGACCGTCTCACCGACGCCCTGCTCGATCGGGGAATCGACCCCATCGTCACCCTCTACCACTGGGACCTGCCGCAGGCCCTGGGTGACCGTGGCGGCTGGACCAACCGGGACACCGCCGAGCACTTCGCCACCTACGCCACCGCCGTGTACGCCCGCCTCGGCGACCGGATCGACGTGTGGACCACGCTCAACGAGCCGTGGTGCTCGGCCTACCTCGGTTACGGCAACGGGGTGCACGCCCCGGGCGAGCAGGACCCGGGAGCGGCCTTCACCGCCGTACACCATCTGCTGTTGGGCCACGGCCTGGCGGCGCGGGCGCTGCGGTCAGCCGGCGCGAGCAGCGTCGGCATCACCGTCAACCCGGCCGACGTGCGACCGGTCGACCCGGAGAGCGCGGCGGACGCCGCCGCGGTGCGTCTGGTCGACGGCCTGCACAACCGGATCTTCCTCGACCCGCTGCTGGCCGGCGGCTACCCGGACGACGTCCGCGAGCACGTCGCGCGGATCATCGAGCCGACGTTCATCCGCGACGGTGACGAGAAGCTGATCGCCGCACCGATCGACCTGCTGGGGATCAACTACTACGCGCCCGGCTACGTGGCAGGCCGACCCGACGGCGCCGGCAACGACGCCTACCCGGGCACCGAGGGCGCTGTGCACTTCGTGCCGCCGACCGGGCCGCTGACCGACATGGGCTGGATGATCGAGCCGGCCGGGCTGACCCGGTTGCTGGAACGGATCGCCACCGACTACCCCGGCGTGCCCCTGCTGATCACCGAGAACGGTGGGGCGTTCCCCGACAAGCCGGGCGCCGACTCGCCCGACGGGCCGACACAGGTCATCGACACCGATCGCATCGCCTACCTCGACGGGCACCTGCGCGCGGCGCACGAGGCGATCTCCCGGGGCGTGGACCTGCGCGGTTATCTCGTATGGTCATTGCTGGACAACTTCGAGTGGGCGGAGGGTTACCGCAAGCGGTTCGGGATCGTGCACGTCGACTACCTGACCCAGCGGCGCACACCGAAGGCCAGCGCCCGGTGGTACCAGGAGGTGATCTCCCGGAACGGGCTGTGACGAGCGGGGGGAAAGGCGCGATGACGACGGCGCAGCGGCCGACGCTCGAAGCGGTGGCGGCGCGGGCCGGGGTGTCCCGCGCCACCGTGTCGCGGGTGGTCAACGGCTCCACCACCGTCGCGGAGCCGATCCGGGAGGCGGTCACCCGGGCCGTCGCCGAGCTGGGCTACGTGCCCAACCTGGCCGCCCGCAGCCTGGTCACCCAACGCACCGACTCGATCGCCCTGGTCATGCCGGAGGCGGCCACCCGGGTCTTCTCCGACGACCAGGTCTTCCCCGGCATCATCCGTGGCGTCAGCCAGGAGCTGGAGGCGGCCGACAAGCAACTGGTGCTGATGCTCGCCGGTTCGCCGGCCGGGCATCAGCGGGTCGAGCGGTACACCACCGGCCGGCACGTCGACGGGGTGCTGTTCGCCTCGCTGCACGGCGCCGACCCGTTGCCCGGCACACTGGCGCGGCTCGGCATCCCGGTGGTGGTCAGCGGCCGGCCGCTCGGCGACGTGCCCGTGCCGTACGTCGACGTCGACCACGTGGCCGGGGTGACCACAGCCGTCCGACACATGATCGACATCGGTCGGCGGCGGATCGCCACCATCGCCGGCCCACAGGACATGGTCGCCGGGATCGAACGACTCAGCGGTTACCGCAGCGCGGTCGCCGACGCGGGGTTGCCCGAGCTGATCGCCGTCGGCGACTTCACCCGCGAGTCCGGGGCGGCGGCGATGCGTCGTCTGCTCACCGAGCACCCCGACCTGGACGGCGTCTTCGCCGCCTCCGACCTGATGGCGCACGCCGCCCTGCGGACGCTGCGCGAAGCCGGCCGGCGGGTGCCCGACGACGTCGCGGTGGTCGGCTTCGACGACATCGAGACGGCCGCGTACACCGAGCCACCGCTGACCACCGTCCGGCAGCCGATCGTGGAACTCGGCCGCCGGATGACCCGGCAACTGCTCCGGCTCGCCGCCGGCGAAACCATCGAACAGGCCGTCATGCTCCCCACCGAGCTGGTCGTCCGCGAGTCGGCGTAGTCGACGTCCGGACGAGGCGTGGTCGTAGGCCCGCTTGTACGAGGCGTAGGCGTCCGTCGCGTACTTTCGGGCCCGTGTGGCGAAAGCCTGCGCCCAGACGGCGGACCTGGTGGGTTCGTTCGCCGAGGCGGTCGCCCTGGCTGCCGCGTCCTGGGCCGTCGCCGCCGACGCCGCTACCTGTCGGGCAGACCGCCCGCCGACGGTCGGGCACCCTCCGGATACGGCTCGGGTCGTCCCCGTATCAGGGGACGACCCGAATCGTGCGACTCAGTGCCCGGCCAGCCGATCGTCCTCCGGCCGGTACGGCTCCGGGCCGCAGACTTCCGCCAGCTCGTCGGTGAGCCGCCTGAAGTCCTCCCTCGTCCGGCCGACGTAGTCTCGGAGCGCCGTCCGACGGCACCACCTCATCGAGCATGACGAGTGCGGAAATAATGACGACGAGTTCGTTCCGATCCATCGTCACCGTGTATCTGCCGTCAGCAAACTGCGCCTTCATCGCCCGTCGTCGCTCCAGCGTGCCGGCAGCCGTCCCAGGACGACAGCCGGTCAGCTCACGGCTTGACGGTCAACTGGAGCAGGGTGGTCGGCTCCTCGCCGCCGTCGCCGATCCCGAACTGGGTGCTGCCGTTCGGGTCCAGGTCCTTCGTGGTCTTCGTGCCGGCGTCGGTGGTGACGGTCGCCGTCCCGTTGTGCCCGGTGGTCGAGGTCTGCCCGTCGCCGCGGATCTCGTAGACGCCGGGCACCTTGAGATCAAGCCGGCCGGTGGCCGCGAGAGCCTTGAAGCAGACCAGGCCATCGCTCGACTGACCGATCGGCTCGGTCGTCCACACCTTGATCACGCCGATGTTGTTGCTGACGGGGGTGCCGCAGTCGGCCAGCACGATGTGACCGTCACCAGAGATCAGCTCGATGTTCTGTGCGGCCAGAATGGCCGCCGCGCCCGGGTACTTGAAATCCTCCACGATGGAGCCACCGTTGGTATCCGTCGGAGAGTCATCGTTTGCCGCGAGCGCAACGCCGGCGAAGGTCGCCGCCACCGCGGCACCTGCCACGCCAACCACCGCAGCCTTGGACAGCACACGCATGCCTTACCTCTTCCTCACTTCAAATCCCAGCCGTCAACGCGGCGAGTCGTTTGCCCCCGTGCAGTGACGAACCCAGCCCGGGCAGAATACTGAAGGAATCGACGCATGTCTGCCCCGGCCCGAGCAGAGCGAAGGACCACTCCGCGCACCCGGGCCCAGCTGCGAATCAGCAGCCCGTCATACCCGTGAGGTCGCTGCCGCCCAGGCGGTTAATGCGTCGCCCGGGTGCGTGATCGTCGCTAGCCTCGCCGGCATGCCGGATCCTGTCGCGTTGCTGCACGTCCCCGCCCTGTCCGACGTCGCCGAGTACGCCTACGCGGCCGTCGTCGAGCCGCCCGCCCGGCTGGTCTTCACCGCCGGGGCGTGCCCGCTGGACGCTGAGGGACGCACCGTCGCGCCGGGCGACCACGCCGCACAGGCCCGGCAGGTGATGGCGAATTTGGAGACCGCCCTCGCGGCGGCCGGCGCCACCCCCACCGACGTCGTCAAGACCACCGTCTACGTGGCGTCCTCGCAGCAGAAGGATCTGGTGACCGTCTGGGAGGTGGTGCGGGACTTCTTCGGCGACCACGACCCACCCAGCACCCTGCTCGGGGTCGCCGTGCTCGGCTACACCGACCAGCTCGTCGAGGTCGAGGCCGTCGCCGCCGTACGGACGGAGGCCTGACATGCGTATCCGGGTGGCACGACCCGACGACGCCCCGGCCGTGGTGGCCCTGCGGGCGACTGTCTACCCGTACCTGGTGCGTGGGGTCGAGTCGACCGCGAAGATGATCGCCCAACCGCCGCCCGAGGAGGACTGGACCGCGTTCGTGGCCGAGGTCGACGAGCGGGTGGTCGGTTGGGTGTCCGCCGAACGCATCGGCACGACGTCGGCGGCGGACGTCGGTGGCATCAACCTGCTGCACGTGCACCCGGAACACCGGCGGCACGGCATCGGCACCGCCCTGCTGACCGCCGCGACCGACTTCCTCCGCCCGTTGGGAATCCGCCGGGTGCGTGCCATGGCACAGCCCGACGCGCTGCCGTACGCCCGGCGGCACGGCTACGAGCCCAGTCGGGAGGTGCGCTACTCCGCGCTCGACCTGAATCCGGCACCCGCGCTGCCCGACCCGCCACCGGGCGTACGGCTGCTTCCGATCGCCGACCTGGACCCGCACCTCCTGTACATGGCGGACGTGGCCTCGGCGGCGGACGAACCGGGCGACGTGCCGGTCGACGCGAAGAGCTACGAGAGCTGGCAGTACGACGTGTGGGACAACCTCGGGCTGGACAAGGCGGCCAGCATAGCGGCCGAGGTCGGTGGTGAGGTGGTCGCGTTCAGCCTGGTGAAGCGGGACGGGGACCGGATGTGGTCGGACTACACCGGCAGCATCCCGGCGTACCGGGGCCGAGGGCTGGCGCGGCTGGCCAAGGCGGCCGCGCTGCACCGGGCCGCCGCCACCGGCGTACGCGTCGCGTACACCTCGAACGACGAGGCGAACGCGCCGATGTTGGCGATCAACGCCCGGCTGGGCTACCGGCCGGTGGCGTCCCAGTGGTCCTGCCTGGCGGAGCTGACCTGACCTGATCATCGTCGCCCGGTCGGGCCGAACCCTCAGCCGTTGTCGAGATCGAGGTACGGGCTGAGAAGTTCGCGGGCGAGGCCGGTTGCGGTCCGCAGGGGAAGCCCTCCCTCGATCATCCGGCTCAGGGCGTAGACGATCGACTGGACCAGTTCTGCCATGCGGACCGGGTCCGACGAGCCGTGATCCGTGAGCGCGGCGCGCAGCGGGGCTTCCAGGCGGTCGTGCATGAGTCGACTGGACGAGGCGAGTGTCTCGCTGCTACCCGCCGAGGCCAGCGCGCGGGCCAGTGCGTGGTCGCCTCGGGCAACCAGTTGCAGGTTGGCTTCCACGTACGCCTGGATCTTCGGCCCGGGGGCGGCGGCCTCGTCCATGTGCTTCTCGACGTACGCCGACCAGCGGGGGAACGTGTCGATGACGAGTGCGTCGAACATGTCGGCGCGGGACTTGAAATACGAGTAGACGCTGGATCGGGCGAGGCCGGCGTGCTGGGCGACCTCGGCCAGACCAGGGATCTGCTCGGGGTGTTTCGACAGCAGGGTGCGGGCCGCGTCGAGCAGCGCGGCGCGTTGGGAGGCCCGGTGCTCAGCGACAGTCGCGGCCTGGATCTTCGGCACGCCGCCCCCCTTGTTCCGGACGGACGTGACCGGTCTGGTCGTGCGCCGCGCCCGCACCCTGCCGTCGTGGCTAGCTGCTGGCCGCGAGCTTGCCGTCGACCATCTCGTAGACGGTGTCACAGTATTGCAGCACATCGTGGTCGTGAGTGACCATGACCACCGCGACCGACCGCTGCCGGGCCTCGCGGGCCAGTAGCTGCACGATTTCGTGGCTGCGGGCCCGGTCCAGGGCCGCCGTCGGTTCGTCGACCAACAGCACGCTGGGCTCGGTGACCAGTGCCCGGGCGATCCCGACGCGCTGACGTTCGCCGCCCGACAGTTGGTGCGGGCGCCGGTCGGCCTTGTCCGCCATGCCGACGCCCGCAAGCAGTTCCAGCGGGTCACGGCCGGACCGCTGCGACCGCGGCCCCAGCCGCAGCGGCAGCCGCAACTGGTCGGCGGCGGTCAACGCCGGCAGTAGGTTGCCCGACTGGAACACGAACCCCACATGTTGGCGGCGCAACTCCGTCCGTGTGCGGCGACTCGGCACGGTCATGTCCTGACCGGCCACGGTGACGGTTCCGTGGTCGGGCCGGGCCAGACCGCCGGCGACGGCGAGCAGGCTGGACTTGCCCGCACCGGACGGACCCACGACGGCGGCGAGTTCACCGGGTCGCACCGTCAGGTCGACGTCGTCGAGCGCCTGCACGGTCTCGGCGGCGTTGCCGTGCCGCAGGGACACCGCACGCATCACCAACCCGAGCCGCTCGGGTGCGTCGTCGACGGGTGTGGTCGAAGCGGTCGGAGCGGGACGACTGCTCATCGGTTTCCTCCCAGAGCGGTGGCCGGGTCGACAGAGGTGATACGGATGACCGCCGCGCCGGCTCCGACCAGGCCGAGGACGACGAGGCCGACACCGGCTGCGGAGATGCTCGGCATGCTGAGGGCGAACGGGATACCGCTGCCGGTGATGAGGGCGCCGAGCGCGAGCCCGATCCCCACACCGACGGCGACAGCAGCCGCCAACAGCACGAACGCCTGGGTCAGCGCGTCCCGCAACACCCAGCCGGTCGAGGCGCCCAGCGCCCGCAGGACGGCCACCTCCGGCTTGCGCTGGATCGCCCACACCGCGAAGAACGCTCCGGCGACCAGCGCCGAGATCGCGTACAGGAATCCCTGGATCAGTTGCAGGGTGGTCGTCTCGGCGGTGTATCCCGGCGAGGCACCGTAAGAGTCCTTCAGGGTCAGACTCTCGGTGCCTGCCGCGGTGTCCCCGGCGGCCAGGTCGACGGACTTTCCGTCGTCCGCGCGAACCGCCACCGCCGTGATTTCCGTTGCGGCACGCTGCGGCAGCGCCGTGCCGGGGGCGGTGCCGGACTTGATGGCCTGCCACGCCGCCAGCGGCACGTACGCCACGTCCACGTGTCCGAAGGTGTCCTGCTGCTCGGTGACGCCGACGACCCGCAGTCGCGTGCCGAGTCGATCGATGGTGACCGTGTCGCCCATCTGCAGGCCCGCGTCCAACGCCGTGGGGCTGACCACGATTCCGTCCTCGGTTCCCAGTCGTTCACCCTGACTGACCGACGGAGACAGGAACGAGTCGGGTTGCACCCCGAACAGTGCCAGATCGACCTCGGTTCCCCGGTCGGTACGCGTGTTCACCAGCGTGTTGCCGAACGGTGCCGCATCCGCGACGCCCGGCTGGGCGTCCCACTCGTCCACCGCCGACAGGTCGACGACGCTGCGGGAGAACGCGGAGTCACGCTGGACGTCCTGCGCGAAGGCGAATGAGGTGACCGGCAGGTTCTGCAGCCCGGACACCCCGTCGCGGACCAGCCCGACCGACAGGCCCGACAGCATCACCATCAGCACTGCGATCAGGGCGATCACCGCGCCCATCAGCGCGAACCGCAGGCGGGCAAAGTTCAGCTCACGAATTGCGAGGAACATCAGCGCCCGCCCTCGTAGGTTATCGACATCATGTCGACATGTTATCAACACGCTGTTGGTAAAAGTTGACGTGCTCCGCTGATGCCTTCGCCACACCGCACGCTGCGAAAACAGCCCGGGCGAGCGGACCGCGGACGCCACCCAGGCCGGTAGTGATCAGGCGGACAGGGGCCGCCCGGCGTAGTGATCAGGCGATGTCGAGAACGCGGCAGGCAGTGGCATGGGTGTCCGCCCCGAACAGCACCAGGCGGGCCTCGACGACGGTGGCGGGCGTGGCCGGGCGCAGCACCGTCAGGGCCTGCCGGACCGCGTCTTCGACCGGCCAGCCGTAGATGCCGGCGGAGATCAGCGGAAAGGCCACGGTGGTCGCGCCCAGCTCGTCGGCCACGCGGAGACTGTTGGCGTAGCAGTCGCGCAGCAGCGCCGACCGGTCTTCGCTGGCGGACCAGACCGGCCCGACGGTGTGGATCACCCAGCGGGCCGGCAGCTCCCCCGCTGTGGTCGCCACCGCCTGGCCAGTGGGCAGACCCCTGCCGTAGCGGGATGCCCGCAGCGCCCGGCACTCGGCCAGGATGGCCGGCCCGCCGCGTCGGTGGATGGCGCCGTCGACCCCGCCGCCACCGAGCAGGGACGAGTTGGCGGCGTTCACGATGGCGTCGACCTGCTGTGTGGTGATGTCCCCCTCGACCAGGGTGATCTCCATGTCAGTCCTTCTCGATCGACTGGCCGAGCGATCGGCGGGCCAGCAGCGTCGCGCCGGCGACCGCCGCCGGCATGATCAACACCGCGCCGAGCGGGATGAGGAAGCAGAGGAAGACGGCCACCCCGAAGCCGAGCGCGGTGGGTCGGTCGGCCTTCAGGATCGTCCGGCGCTGCGGCAGCCGCATGCCGCGTCGGTAGAACGGTGCCCCGACCAGCTCCACGGCGAGGAACCAGCCGCCCACTGCCGCGCCGATCACCGGGACGACCGTCTGGCCGACCACGGGGATGAAGCCCGCGAGGAAGAGCGGAATCCCGACCAGCGCGGTGAGCGCCACCAGTCGTACCGAGTCGGCGAGGCTACGCCGCAACGACGACCAGAAGGGCACGTCCACCGCGCCCGGCGTGCCGCCGTACCGCTGCTCGACCTGCTCGGAGATCTTCTCGTAGAACGGGTCGCCGATGACCAGGGTGACGGCGGTGAAGGTGAGCACGCCGAGCAGGCCGCCGAGCCCCAGGAAGGCCAGGCCGGCGATCACCCGGACCAGGCTGCGGGCGGTGCTCGACCAGTCGTCGGCGAACGGGGTGACCAGCGCGGCGAGGTCGTCCACGAAGTACACCAGGGTGCCGAGCGCGGCCAGGAAGAACGCGCCGGAGATCAGCGCCGGCACGACCCCGAGCAGCATCAACCCCGGGCTGCGGACATAGAGGCCCAGCCCGCGCACGAGCAGCCCCGCCCCGGCGAGGAAGCGGCCGACGACTCCGGTGACCGGGCTGGCGACTCTGCTGACATCCACGATCGAGCAGCCTATCGACCGATGATCCGATCCGCCGGGTGGAGCCGTAGCAGTGACTCTCCGCGTCCACATCAACCGGTTGGTTGACGGAGCTGATCCACCGGGGACGCCGGGGATCATCGCCGACCAGTCGATTCGCCGGCGGGTCACCCCGACAACCCTTGAGGGGGTACGAGGACAGCGGCGAAGGGCGGCACGATGTCGGTCATCGAGGTGACCCACCTGAGGAAGCGGTACGGCGATCTGACGGCGGTGGACGACGTGTCGCTCACCGTGGAGGCCGGGGAGATCTTCGGCGTGCTCGGCCCGAACGGCGCCGGCAAGACCACGACAGTCGAGTGTGTCGCCGGGCTGCGTGTCCCGGACGGGGGCGGGGTGTCGGTCCTCGGGCTCGACCCACGCCGGGACGCGGCGCAGCTGCGGCAGCGGGTCGGGGTGCAACTCCAGGAGAGCCAACTGCCGGACCGACTCCGGGTGGCCGAGGCCCTGGAGCTGTACGCCTCGTTCTACCGCAACCCGGCCGACCCGGCCGCTCTGATCGACAAGCTGGGCCTCGGCGAGAAGCGGAACACCGCGTACAAGAAGCTCTCCGGCGGTCAGAAGCAGCGGCTCTCCATCGCGCTGGCCCTGGTCGGCAACCCGGAGATCGCGATCCTCGACGAGCTGACCACCGGGCTGGACCCGCAGGCCCGCAGGGACACCTGGGGTCTCATCGAACAGGTCCGGGACAGCGGAGTGACCATCGTGCTGGTCACCCACTTCATGGAGGAAGCCGAGCGGCTCTGTGACCGGATCGCGGTGATCGACCGGGGCCGGGTCGTCGCCCTGGACACCCCGACGGGCCTGGTGTCGGCGGTGGCTCCGGAGCAGCGGATCCGGTTCCGGCCCTCGGCACCGGTCGACGACCGGCTCCTCACCGACCTGCCCGAGGTGTCCGCCGTGCAGCGCACCGGCAGCCAGGTGGTGGTGACCGGCACCGGTGACCTGCTGCACGCCGTCACCTCGGTGCTCGCCCGCCACCAGATCGTCGCCGCCGACCTGCGGCTGGAGCAGTCCACCCTCGACGACGCCTTCGTCGAGCTGACCGGGCACCGGCCCGTCGACTGAAAAGGGGCAAGCATGCACGCCTTCCGTCAGATCCTGAGGATCGAGGCGCGGCTCTACCTGCGGGACCTACCGACGCTGCTCACCATAGTCGGGCTGCCCACAATGATCCTGGTGGTGCTCGGGTTGATCCCCTCACTCCGCGAGCCGGATCCGAACTTCGACGGGCAGAACTTCGTCAACTACTTCGCCCCGTCGCTGCTGGTGGTCACCCTCGCCATGGTCGGGGTGAACACGCTGCCCATGGCGCTGGCGACCTACCGGGAACGCGGCGTGCTGCGTCGGCTGGCGACCACCCCGGCGCACCCGGCCGCTCTGCTCGCCGCCCAGATGGTGGTGGCCCTGGCCGCGATCCTGGCCAGCGCGCTGCTGCTGATCATCGTCGGCCGGTTGGCGTTCGGGGTGCCGCTCCCCCGGCACCCGCTCGGCTTCATCCTGGCGTTCGTCCTCGGCACGGCGGCGCTGCTGGCGCTCGGGCTGCTGGTCGCCGCCGTGGCCCGGACGACGAAGGCGGCTCAGGCCCTGGCCGTGCCACTGTTCCTGCTCACCATGTTCTTCGGCGGGGTCTATCTGCCCCGGTTCCTGCTTCCGGACGCCGTGGCGCGGATCGGCGACTACACGCCGCCCGGGGTGCAGGCGCTCCTCGACGCCTGGACCGGCGCGTCACCGCAGCCATCGCACCTGGCGATAATGGCGGTGATCGCCGTGGCGGCCGGGGCCGGCGCGGCGAAACTGTTCCGCTGGGAGTGAGCGGGGATCCGATGACCAGCAGCGGTGGGCACGACCGTCTGACCAACTGGCGAAAGCGCGAGGCGAACGTCTATCGCGTGTTCCCGTACGGCGGGCTGGCTCTGGGCACCCTGCTGGCCCTCGTCGCACCGGCACCCGCCAGCCCCGGGGCGGCGCCCACCCTCGCGGTCGCCGTGGCGGCCGGATGCTGGGTCGCCTGGTTCGTGACCCTGCACCCCGACTGGCAGAGCCGGCGCAGGCCGATGGCGGTCTACTACGCCGGACTGCTCACGCTCGCGGCCGTGCTGGTGGCCGCCAGCCCGTGGTACGGCTTCTTCGCCTGGATCGGTTACATCCACGCCTTCCCGGTGCTGCCCGGGCGTTGGCGGGTCGCCGGGATGGTCACCACGGCCGCCCTCGTGGCCACGTCTCAGGGCGGTGGTCTGGCGGTGGTGACGTCGCACTGGCCACTCTGGCTGGTGCTGGTGCTCTTCAACCTGCTGGTGGCCGGTTCGGTGAGTTGGTTCGCGATGATCGCCGAACAGGAGGACACCAAACGCCGGCGGTTGATGACGGAGCTCGGCGAGGCCAACCGTCAACTCACCGAGACGGTCCGGGAGAACGCCGGGCTGCACGCCCAACTGCTCGCCCAGGCACGGGAGGCCGGCGTGCTGGACGAGCGCCAACGGATGGCGCGGGAGATCCACGACACCCTGGCCCAGGGGTTGACCGGGATCATCACCCAACTGGAGGCGGCGGAGCAGACCCGCGACCGCTCCGCCGACTGGCGGCGGCACGTCGACAACGCGCTCGCGCTGGCCCGGGAGAGCCTCACCGAGGCCCGCCGCTCGGTGCGGGCCGTCCGTCCGGAGACGTTGGAGACAGCCCGGCTGCCGGACGCGCTCGTCGAGCTGGGCGGGCGCTGGTCGGCTCTGAACGGGGTACGGGCCGAGGTCGCCACCACCGGTACGCCCCGCCCCCTGCACCCGGAGGTCGAGGTGACCCTGCTGCGGGCCGCCCAGGAGGCGCTGGCCAACGTGGCCCGGCACGCCGCCGCGTCCCGGGTCGGGCTGACCCTGTCGTACATGACCGACGTGGTCACTCTCGATGTCCGTGACGACGGGACGGGCTTCGACGTCGCCGGGCAGCCTGCGCCCCGCGAGCCGGGCGGCGGGTACGGGCTGACCGCGATGCGGCAGCGGGTGGCCCGGGTCGGTGGCGAGTTGGCCGTCGAATCCGAACCGGGAGTCGGCACCGCCATTTCGGCGTCCGTCCCCGCGCTGCCGGGAGGTGCCGGTTGACCGCCCCGATACGGCTGCTGATCGTCGACGACCACCCGGTGGTGCGCGACGGGCTGCGCGGGATGTTCACCGGCGACCCCGGGTTCGAGGTCGTCGGCGAGGCCGCGGACGGCTCGGAGGCGTTGGCCCTGGTCGCGACGGTGCGGCCGGACGTGGTGCTGATGGACCTGCGGATGCCCGGAATGAACGGCGTGACCGCGATCGGCCGGCTGGCCCGCTCCGGCAGCACCGCCCGCGTGCTGGTGCTCACCACGTACGACACGGACGCCGACGTGCTGCCCGCGATCGAGGCCGGTGCCACCGGCTACCTGCTCAAGGACACGCCCCGCGAGGAACTGGTCCGCGCCGTACGGGCCGCCGCCCGGGGCGAGTCGGTGCTCGCGCCGAGCGTCGCCGGCCGGCTGATGGGCCGGCTGCGTGCACCGGTCGAGGAGCCGCTCAGCCAGCGTGAGCTGGAGGTGCTCACCCTGGTGGCCCGTGGTGCCTCCAACCGGGAGGCGGCGGCTCGGCTGTTCATCAGCGAGGCCACCGTCAAGACGCACCTGCTGCACGTGTACGCCAAGCTCGGGGTCAACGACCGGGCCGCCGCGGTGGCCACCGCGTACGACAGGGGGTTGCTGACCCCCGGCGGGCGGTGAGCGGGGGCCGGGCAGGATGGGCGGGTGCGCGCCTCCCGGCTGATCTCGCTGCTCCTGTTGTTGCAGGCGCGCGGGTCGATGACGGCGGGTGAGCTGGCGCGGGAGCTGGAGGTTTCCGAGCGGACCGTCTACCGGGACGTGTTGGCGCTCTCCGCCGCCGGGGTGCCGGTCTACGCCGACCGGGGCCGCGCCGGCGGGTACCGGTTGCTCGGCGGCTACCGCACCCGACTGACCGGGCTGACCCGGGACGAGGCGGAGGCGCTCTTCCTCTCCGGGCTGCCCGGCCCGGCCGGCGACATGGGGCTCGCCGACGCGGTCGCCGCCGCCGAGTTGAAGGTGCTCGCCGCCCTGCCGCCGGCCCTGCGCGACGCCCCGGCCCGCGCCGGGCAGCGGTTCCACCTGGACGTGCCGGGTTGGTTCCGGGAGACCGCGCCGCCGCCGTGGCTGACCGAGCTGGCCCGGGCGGTCTGGCGCGACCGGGTGGTGGAGCTGCGCTACCGGCGCGGTGACCGGGAGGTGACCCGGCGGGTCCAGCCGTACGGGCTGGTGCTCAAGAGCGGTGCCTGGTATCTGGTCGGCCGGGTCGGCGGCGACACCCGCACCTACCGGGTGGACCGGGTGACCGGGGTCGAGGTCGGCGAGGAGAGCTTCGAGCGGGACGAGGGCTTCGACCTGGCCGGGCACTGGCGCGAGCAGGCCGGGTCGTTCCTGCGGACCATGCTGCGGGCCGAGGTCACCGTCCGGCTCAGCCCGGCCGGCCTGCGCCGGCTCCGGCACCTGGTCGATGCCCCCTTCGTGTACGACGAGCTGGTCGCCGCCGCCGGCGCACCCGACGGGCAGGGCTGGGTGGTGGCCCGGCTGCCCGTCGAGTCCGTCGAGGTCGCGTACCACCAACTGCTGGGGCTCGGCCCCGAGGTGGAGGTCCTCGACCCGCCCGAGCTGCGGCGGTTGTTCACCGACGCGGCCGACCGGTTCCGGGCGCTCTACCGGTAGCCGGTGACGTCGGAGGGCTTGCCCGCGTCGACCACCTCGACGATGTACCGGAACCCCTCCGGCTGGCTGCCGTCGAGGTCGGTGAATCCGTACACCTTGGACAGCGTGCCGGCGTCGACGGACTGGCCGTTCCAGCGGGCCTTGTCGTCGTCGGCGGCGAGCGCCGCCACCGCGCGGCCGACGAACGCCGGGGTCTCCGAGATGAGGAAGTTCGGGTCGGTGGCAGCACCGTCGCGCCAGTTGTCCTCGGTCACTCCGAAGTGCTCCAGCATCGCCTCGGAGCGGATCCAGCCGGGGGTGAGCGCCACCGCCGTGCAGCCGTGCGGCTTCAGCTCGTGTGCCTGGCTGAAGGCGAGCCGGTTGACCGACACCTTGGCCAAGTCGTAGAAGACCGAGAGCCGGTAGTTGTCGTCGTTGTACGCCTTGGTGCCGTCGCCCATCTCCACCAGCAGCCCGCCCGGCTTGCGGATCAGCAGCGGCAGAGCGAAGTGGCTGGTGATGATGTGGGTGTCGATGGCCAGTCGCAGGGTCCGAAAGCCAGCGTCCAGCGGCTGTTCCCAGACCGGCTTGTCCCAGGTGACCAGCGGGTCGCCGCCCCAGATGTCGTTGACCAGCACGTCGAGTTGGCCCTGCTCGGCGTCGATCCGGGCGACGAGGTCGCGGACCTGCTCGGGCACCAGGTGGTCGACCTGGGCGGCGATGCCCGTGCCCCCGGCCTCGGTGACCAGCTCGGCGGTCTCCTCGATGGTCTCCGGCCGGTCCATCTCCGAGCGACCGGTGCGGCTGCTGCGACCGGTGGCGTACACGGTGGCGCCAGCGGCGCCGAGCTGGACGGCGATCTGCCGACCCGCGCCCCGGGTGGCACCGGCGACGAGCGCGATCTTTCCTGCGAGCGGTTGTGTCATACCTGCGAGGTTGTCAGCGATACCTGACAACCGGCGTCCGAATTCCCGGACCGCTCTGGCGAACCGCGGGGAGACCTCGGCGCTCCCTGTAGAGCTGCCCCACAAACGGGGCGGCACTCGCCGTCCGCACGCGCCCCATATCTGAGGCAGCTCTACAGGGCGTAGCGGCCCGTGTCTCTCATTTCGCGACCGGTCCAGCCCGGGGCGTCTCAGTCCACCAGTCTGACTCGGACCCGGCGGTTGGCTCGGCCCTTGCTCTCCACCTTCACGACCTGCACCTTGCCGATCTGGGCGGTGGACGCGACGTGGGTGCCGCCGTCGGCCTGCACGTCCAGCCCGACGATGTCGACGATCCGGACCTCCTGCTCGTCCGGCGGGATGAGGTTGGACTGGGTACGGATGATGTCCGGCAGGGCCAGCGCCTCGGTGCGCGGCAGCACCCGGGTGGCGACCGAGCGGTCGGCGGCCACCTCCGCGTTGACCAGTTCCTCGATCCGACTCTTGAAGTCCGGGGGCACCTCGGGGAGGTTGAAGTCCATCCGAGCCTCGCCCGGTTCCATCGAGTTTCCGGTCACCAGAGCACCGAAGTCGCGGAACACCACACCGCAGAGCACGTGCAGCCCGGAGTGGGTACGCATCAGCCGGGTGCGGCGCTCGTCCTCCACCGCGCCGACGACCTCGGTGCCGGCCGGCGGCAGCGGGCCACCCTCGGCGGGGATCAGGTACGGGTCGTCGCCCTTGCGGGTGCCGACGATCCGGGTCTGCACGCCCTGCCACAGCAGCACGCCGTGGTCCGGCGGTTGGCCACCGCCGCCCGGGTAGAACGCCGAGCGGTCCAGCACGATGCCCTGCTCGGCGTCGGCGTGCAGGACCGTGCACGTCCACTCACGCAGGGTCGGGTCAGCGAGGTCGAGCCGGTGCGTCCGGCCATGTTGTGTGACGCCCATGACAGGGCACGTTACTCGTTGAGGAAGCCGGCGATGCGGTCCCGCAGGTCGGCGCGTTCCGACCAGAGGACCCCAGGCCGGTCGTACACGTGCAGGGTGGCTTGGGGCAACGCGGCGGCGAGTCGCTCGGCGACCTCGACCGGGTGCAGGTCGTCGCCCGCGTTGGCGATCACCAGCGCCGGCGCGGTCACCGCCGCGAGGGCGGTGGTGTCGCGCAACGGCGTCTGCTCGGCGAGGCCCGCCAGGCCGCCGGCCAGACCGTCGCGGAGCAACTGGTCGAGCCGTTGCCGCAGGTACGCCCAGCCGGCGGGAGTGTTACGCACCGCAGGGGGCAGCTCCAGGGTGACGACGTCGGCGACCGCCGAGGCGTCCCCGCTCTCCACCGCCTCCAGCAGGTCCGTGATGCGTTCCTGCGCGACCGGGCCACGCGGCCGGTCGAGCACCGCGGGTAGGAAGAAGACCAGCTTCTCGAAACGGTCCGGGCTCTCCACGAGCAGCCGGCAGAGGGCACCGGCGCCGAGGCTGGCGCCGAACGCCCGACTGGCACCGCCGAGGTCCGCGATCGCCCGCAGGTCCCGGGCGAGGTCCAGGTAGTTCCACGGCCCGTCCGGGGCCTCGGAGCGGCCATGCCCCCGGAACTGGAAGAACACCTTGCGGCCCGTCACCCCACTGCCGAACGGGCGGGTGGTGGCAATCCCGTTGCCCAGCCCGTGCGCGAACACGGTCACCGGATCACCGGTGCCCGTGACCAGCCGCTCCAGCCGTACGCCGTGCGGGGTGGCGACCAGGTCGGTGTCCGGCTCCGGCAGCGCCGGGCGGCCGGTACGCGGCCCACCGGGACCGGGCCCCCAGGTGCGGGGGCCGCTGTCCGGTGGGGGTGGCCAGCGGAAACCTCTCACCAGAACCCTTTGCCGTCGCTGAGGTCGCGAAGGCCGACCCGAACGTCGAGCAGGTAGATGAGACCGGCGGCGATGCCGATCAGTCCGAAGAGGCTGATCGGCCCGAAGCCGAGCAGGGTCAGCACGAGGCAGACCGCCAGGATGGCGATCCAGCCACCCTTGGGAAGTGTCCCGATGGCGGGGAAGGCGTCGGAGCGCTGGGTGATCGCGTGGACCAGGGCGACGCCCTGAACGATCAGCGCGAAGACGAGCAGGATCAGCTCGATCACGTAGCGGACTTCGAACGCGAAGATCGGCGCGGCGTTGGCCATGCCGGCAAGCTTATGTCGAGGACCCCGGCTACGTCCGACAAGGACGCCGCCGGGGTCGTCGACATGGCGAACTACTCGGCCGCCGGGCGGGTCCGCTTGGTGGCCCGGGGCAGCTTCGCCGACGGGGTCGCGGCCGGCTTGTCGGCCTTCGGCGCCCGCGCCGCCTTCTTGACGGCGGCCGGCTTGGCCTCGGCGATCTCGGCCACGTCGGCCGGGGTCGGCACCTCGGCCGGGGCCGGGGCGGCGGGAGCCGGGGTGGCGGTGGAGGTGGTCGCCGGCACGCCCTGGGTGGCCTCGATGTCGGCGTTGACCGTCTCGGCGGCCTCCAGCACACCGGCGCCGACGACGCGCTCGCCCCGGGCGACCAGCGCACCGTACGCGGCGAAGGCCCGCTCCTGGGCGGCCTGGGCGCCCGCGTACACCATGATGGCGTTGCGGGTCGCGGCAGCGCGCAGCTTGTCGAGGTCGGTGACCTCGCGCAGCTTCGCCAGGTCGGCGGCCTCGCGCAGCTTGGCCAGCTCGGCCGAGTCGCGCAGCTTGGCCAGGTCCAGTTCGGCCTGCGCCCGCTCGCGCAGCGTGCCGGCGGTCTCGTTGGCGGTACGCAGGGTCTCGGTGGCCTTCTGGCGCAGCTCGTAGCCGGTCAGCACGGCCCGGCCGCCCAGGTCGGCGACGACCCGGGTGCTGAGGACGCCGACCACGGCCGGCAGCTTGCGCAACTGCTCGATGGCCAGCTCACCGGCGCCAGCGGCGGCGTAGATCGGGGCGGGGATGCGGTTGGTCTTCGGCTCGCTCATGACGTCTCCTCTTCGGCCGCCGTGGCGGCCTCGCGGACCGCCGGACCGGCGGCCTTCTTCTCGGGGGTGTTGGTGCTGCCCGGGGCGGGTGCGGTGCCCGCCTCGGTGACGGCGACCGACTCGAGTACGGCCTCGGTCGGGGTGCCGCCTGCGGTGGTGGGGCCGGTGGCGGCCAGGTTCGCCACGTCGGCGGGTTGATCGCCGACATCGGTCGGGGTGGTCGCCCCGGCCGTGCCGCCGGTGGACCCGGTGCCGCTGCCCTCGGCGGGGGCCTGGGCGTCGGCCAGCCGGGTGTTCTCCCGGCGGAACGTCTCGTAGATCTGGGTGAGTGACTGCTTCTGAGCCATCGTCAGGTCGGCATCAACGGCGATGGCCGCGAGCACGCCGTGGCCTTCCTTGTCGTCGAGCAGCCCGGCGCGCAGGTACATCGCCGGGGTGGAGACCCGCAGCGCGTTCGCCAGTTGCTGGAGCACCTCGGCGCTGGGTTTGCGCAGGCCGCGCTCGATCTGACTGAGGTACGGGTTGCTGACCCCCGCCTGCTCGGCGAGCTGCCGGAGCGAGATCTTGGCGTTCCGCCGAAGATCGCGGATGAACCCGCCGACGTCGGGAAGGTCCTTCGGTGTGGCCATGACTCCGACGCTAACCGGCCGCGCTAGCTCCTGCAAGCGAAACGCTAGCCATAGTTAGCAACGTCTCAGCGCCCCGTTTGCGCCCCGCTCCCCCGATCCGTACGGTCCGTCCGTGCACAAGATCACAGTCAATGGAGCAAGCATCGCGTACGACGAGGCGGGCACCGGTTCGCCCGTCGTACTGCTGCACGCTGGCATCGCCGACCGACGGATGTGGCGAGGGCAGCTTCCCGCGCTCGCCGCCCGCCACCGGGTGATCGTCCCGGACCTGCGCGGCTACGGGGACTCGGAGCTGCCGCCGACCCCGTTCGCGCACCACGACGACGTGGCCGGGCTGCTGGACGCACTCGACCTGCCCCGGGCCGCCCTGGTCGGCTGTTCCTTCGGCGGCGCGGTCGCCATCGACACCGCACTGGCCCACCCCGACCGGGTGAGCGCGCTCGCGCTGTTCGACACGGCGGTCTCCGGCAACGAGTGGTCCGAGGAGGCGAACGACCTCTGGGACGAACTGGTCGGCGAGGTCGACCCCGACGACTTCGTCGCCGGCGCTGCCGGTGAGGTGCGGTTCTGGGTGGTCGGTCCGGGTCGCCAGCCGCAGGACGTCGACCCCGCGCTCGTCGCGTTCGCGCAGGAGATGGACCAGCGTGCGCTCGCCGCCGAGCTGGCGCTCGGTGCGGTGGAGGTGGGAGAGCTGACGCCGCCGGCGATCGGTCGCCTCGGCGAGCTGACGGTGCCCGTCCTGGTCACCGCCGGCGCCGCCGACGTACCGGACATCAGCCGGCTCGCCGACCGGATCGCCGCCGAGGTCCCCGGCGCGGTACGGCTGCCGGACGTGCCGGACGCCGCACACCTGTTGCCGCTGGAGCGTCCGGAGCCGGTCAACGCCGCGCTGCTCGACTTCCTGAGCTAGACGACAGTCACCAGAGCGGGCGGACCGCGCCGACCGGGACGCCGCCGCCGAAGAGCGGCACCTCGGCGTACTCGGTCAGCACCGGAGCGTCCACGCCAAGCCGGCGCAGCGCGGAGACCAGCACCGGCATCCGGGCCCGGTCGGCGCCGTCGTCGATCTTCAGTGCGACGGCGCCGACGCCCGGCAACGCCACGGCGATCACGCCCTCGGCGCCGACCTTGGCCAGCAGCCCCGGCACCCCGCGCATCAGCCGGGTGTCGTCGGCCTGGGTGCCACCCACGATCTCCGGGTACGCCCGCATCGCGTCGGCCACCGTGCGCGGCACCGAGCCCGGCTCGGCGTCGACCAGCCGGAGGTACGCCCCGGCCAGGCCGGTCAGCGACACCGCGAGGACCGGGGCACCGCAACCGTCGACCCCCACCGCCGCCGCCTGCTCACCCGTGAACTCCTCGATGGTGGCCCGCAACCGCTGCTGTAGCGGGTGCTCCGGCCGCCAGTAGCCCTCCCGCGACCAACCGGCGGCCTCGCAGGTCAGCAGCATCCCGCTGTGCTTGCCGGAACAGTTCATCTGCACCCGGCTCGGGCCACCACCGGCGCGCAGCACCGCCTCCCGGGCCGCGGCGCCCACCGGCAGGTCGGGCGGGCAGTGCAGCGCCGACGCGTCCAGCCCGGCGCGCTCCAGCAGCGCACCGACCCGGGCCAGGTGGAACTCCTCGCCCGCGTGACTCGCCGAGACCAGCGCCACGTCGGCCGGGTCGGTCAGGGCCAGACCGGCGCGGATCATCCCGATCGCCTGCATCGGCTTGCTGGCCGAGCGGGGGAAGACCGGCGAGGTCACGTCCCCGGCGGCCGCCACCGCGACACCGGCGGCGTCCAACACCACCACCGAGCCGCGGTGCACACCCTCCACGAACCCGGACCGGACCACCTCGGCGAGCGGCGCGCCGCCCTCGTACGTCTTCGTCACGCGCTGGACGGTACCGACGGTCCGGGGGTGCCCGGCGGCGGGGTGACCAGGAGGTCCACCGCCCGGGTGACAGGAGCGCGGGACCGGCCCGCCCTTACAGCCCGAGCAGCTCGCGAGCCTCGGCGGTGGTCAGCGGCGGGCGTTGAGCGAGCTGGGCGAAACCCACCGCGCGGGCGACCAGTTGCATGTTGGACTCCACCGGACGGCCCTTGGCGTACGTCACGGTGTCCTCCATGCCGACCCGCAGGTGCCCGCCGGTCGACAGGGAGGCCAGCAGTACCGGAATCGTGCTGCGGCCGACCCCGGTGGCCGAGAACGTGGTGCCCTCGGGCAGGTCCCGCAGCATCCGGTGCGCCGCGACCAGCGTCTCGGTGGTGCCCGGCATACCGCCCGGCACGCCCATCACGAAGTCGACGTGCACGTGCCCGCCGGCCGGCAGGCCGTACCTGCCGAGCAACCGCTGCAACGCGGACAGGTGGCCGAGGTCGAAGATCTCGTACTCCGGCACGATCCCGCGTTCCTGCATGCGGGTGTGCAGGTCGACGATGAACTCCCAGCGGTTGAGGAAGACGTCGTCGCCGAAGTTGACGGTGCCCATCGTGCAGGAGGCCATGTCCGGCCTGGCGTCGAGGACGGCCAGCCGAGCGGCCTCCGGATCGGTCACCGCGCCGCCGGAGGAGAGCTGCACGATCAGGTCGGTGCTCTCCCGCAGCGCCGCCACCGTGTCGGCCAGGCGCACCGGGTCGAGGCTCGGCCGCGCCTCGTCGTCGCGGATGTGGACGTGGATCACGGCGGCACCGAGCGCCTCGCACTCCTTGGCGGTGAGCAGCAACTCGTCGAGGGTCACCGGCAGCGCCGGCACCTCCGCCTTGGCCGACTCAGCGCCGGTCGGGGCCACCGTGATCAACGTCCCTGTCGTCATGCCGGCGATCCTAGACGGCCCGCTCAGGACGGGTCGATCGCCGCCGCGGTCTCGCCGATCATCAGCGCGGCGTCGTCGGAGACGTTCCGCTTGATCACGGCGAGGGCAACCTGACCCAGCTCGTGGTGCAGCACTGCGGTGCCGACGAAGCCGACCGCCCGGCCGTCGAGGGTCACCGGCGTACCGGCCGCCGGCGGCTGGTCGGTGGTCACCCCGTCCAGGTGCAGGAGTACGAGGCGACGCGGCGGCCGACCCATGTTGTGCACCCGCGCCACCGTCTCCTGCCCCCGGTAGCAACCCTTGTCCAGGTGCACCGCCGGGCCGATCAGGTCCACCTCGGCCGGAATGGTCCGGTGGTCGGTGTCCACCCCGACCCGGGGCTGGCGCGCGGCCACCCGGATCGCCTCGTACGCCCAGAGCCCCGCGACCGGCACGCCCGCGCCGCGCAGCTCCGCCACGACCTGCTCCATTGCCGAGCGGGGCACCAGCAGGTCCACCCCGAGCGGGCCGCGTCGGGCCCAGCCACCGATCGGCAGCGGCCGTACGTCGTACCGGGCGCTCGCCCGGGGTGGCACGGCACCGTGCGGGAACTTCGGACCCGGCACCGCGACCTGGTCCGGCTCGGCGAGCCCGGTCACGCCGAGCGTGCCCAGCGCCTCCGTCGCCGCCGGCCCGACCAGCGACAACAGTGCCCGCTCGGCGGTCGCGTCGCGCGGCTCGACCTTGCTGAAGAACCGCATCTTGTTCAGGTAGGCCAGCAGACCCTCGGTGGACCCCGGCTCGGTGTCCAGCCAGGTGGTCTCGCCGTCCTCCGCGACCATGGCGTGCTGCTCGATGTGCCCGTGTGGGGACAGCACCAGCAGTTCGGTGCCCTCACCGGCGGCGAGCGCGCTCAGGTGCTGCGAGGTGACAGTGTGCAGCCAGCTGGCCCGCTCCTCCCCGGGCACCGCGATGATCCCCCGGTGCGACCGGTCGACCAGACCGACCTCGGTGTCGAGGGTGCGCTGCTCACGCAGCGGGTCGCCGTAGTGTGCGGCCACCCCCCGCACCCCGGCCGCGACATGCGCCGGATCCGGCTGGTCACGGCTGGCCTCGTCGATGCCCTCGACGGCCACCGCGCCCGCGATGTCGATCATTTGTCGTCCCCGTTCTCGCAGCGTACGCAGACGCCGAAAAGTGACACGTGCCCGATATCCACCCGGAACCCGCGCTGCGTGGCCAACTGGTCGGCGAGCGGGCGCAGCAGCTCCGGATCGATCTCGTCGATCGCGCCGCACTCCCGGCAGACCAGGTGGACGTGTTGGTGCTCTCCGGCGGCGTGATAGGTCGGTGAGCCGTGCGACAGGTGCGTGTGGGTGACCAGGCCGAGCCGTTCCAACAGCTCAAGCGTGCGGTAGATGGTGGTGATGTTGACGCCGGCCGCGACCTCCCGGACGGCGGTGTGCACCTGCTCCGGGCTGGCGTGCCCCAGATCGAGCACCGCCTGGAGGACGAGCTGCCGTTGGGCCGTCAGCCGCAGCCCACGGGCCCGCAGCATTTCCGCGAGGGAGGATTCGGACACCGTCCGATCATAGTTCGGCCACCAGGCTGCTCCTCACATCGCGATCGACCGCCGCTACGCTCGACGGTCATGGTGAAGTCGTCCGGCGGGGAGGGCGCGGTCGGCCCGACCGCGCAGATCGCCGTGCTCGGGCGCGGCCTGATTCCGACCGGCGACCCCGTGCTTCGCCCCGACGACCTCGGCGTCGTGCACGGCGACGGCATCTTCGAAACCATGCACCTGCGGCACGGCCGGCCGTGGCTGCGCGACGAGCACCTGGCCCGCCTGGTCGCGGCGGCCTCCGCCATCGACCTGCCCCTACCCCCCACCGCAGCGCTGACCGACCTGCTCGACGAGGTACGCGCAGGCTGGCCGACGCCAGTGGAAGGGGCGCTCCGGCTGGTCTGCACGAGAGGCCCGGAAGCCGGCGGCCCGCCGACGGTCTACGCCACGCTGGCCGAGGTTCCGGCGCCTTCCCGGGCAGCACGGCGGAGCGGAATCAGGGTGGCCACCCTGCCGCTGGGGGTGCCCGCCGACGCTCGCCCCGGGCTGAGCTGGCTGCCGGCCGGGATCAAATCCACGTCGTACGCGGTCAGCAGCGCCGCCCGGCGCTGGGCCGGCCGGGCCGGCGTGGACGACGTGCTCTGGGTCTCCTCCGACGGCTACGCGCTGGAGGGCCCCACGGCCAACGTGGTGTGGCTCACCGACGACACGCTCTGCACCGTGCCGGCCGCGACCACCGGCATCCTCGCCGGCACGACCGTCGCCTGGTTGCTCGCCCACGCCGCCGAGCTGGACCTGAACACCGCCGAGCGGCTGGTCACGGTGGCCGAGCTGCACGCCGCGGACGGTCTGTGGTTCACCTCGTCGCTACGCGGAGCCGCCGAGGTGCACACGCTGGACGGGGTGCGTCGGGCTCGCTGCCCGCGCACCCCCGCCCTGCACGCCCTGCTGGGTTTCCCGGTCTAGTCAGCCGCCGACCCGGACGAGCCGGGCGGAGAGGTGCGGGCTGAGACCGTGGCCCATGGCGGCCATCTCCTGGGCGTACAGCAGCGCACCCTCGACGATGCCGAAGAGTCGCTGCCCGCCGGTGACCTCCTTGGCGGTCGGAGTCCGGACCACCGCGTCGGTGGCGAACTCGACCTGGGTGCCGGTGCGCTTGCCCAGGTGCAGCTCCATCACCCCGGTCGGGGTGCTCAGCAGCGCCTCCAGCTCGTCGGTCGCCCGCCCGTCCACCAGCACCGGCCGCCACCAGCCGATCTCACGACCGGCCGGCCGGACCGGCTTGCTCTGCTCGTCCAGGATCCAGGCGCGGGACTCGTAGTGCAGGAACGGTCGGCCGTCGTGGCTGATCCGGATCTCCTGCGCGTAGTCGAAGTCCTCGATGGTGGGGAAACCACCCTTGCCCCGGCCGCGCCACAGCCCGATGTAGGGCAGCAGGCCGTCCAGGGCGGGGTGCAGCTTCGGCCCGACACGCAGGTCGTGGCTCTCCTCGAACGGGTACTCCTCGACCGGCGGCGCGTTCAGCCACGGCGGCTGCAGCGGGTTCTCGTCGCTCACAGGGCCACCTTCGTTCGCGACTGCGGGGCTCGCAGGCCCGGCTCACTCCTCGCGCTCACCAGCGTCCTCTCGAAATGCGTACGGCAAGGTAGACCAGGCCACCGGCGAGCCCGCCCAGGCCAGCGACCAACAGGCTGACAAACCCGATCTCGGTAACCATCCCGGCCATCCTATGCTGGGCCACATGGCCCGCACTCTCGTCGTCAAGGCCACCGCGGGGGCGGACGCCCCGGAGCGGTGCGCGCAGGCATTCACTGTCGCCGCGACGGCCGTCGCGGCCGGGGTGGACGTGTCGCTCTGGCTGACCGGTGAATCGACCTGGTTCGCGCTGCCCGGTCGCGCCCAGGAGTTCGAGCTGCCGCACTCCGCACCGCTGGCCGAGTTGCTGCACGTCATCCTGACCAGTGGCCGGGTGACCGCCTGCACCCAGTGCGCCGCCCGCCGGGAGATCGGCCCGGACGACGTGTTGCCCGGGGTGCGGATCGCGGGCGCCGCGGTCTTCGTCGAGGAGGCGTTGGCCGAGGGCGCGCAGGCACTGGTCTACTGACCATCCGACGCGGTGGGGCTGATCCGGGCGGAGTGCCGATACCGACCCGACATCTCGGACGGCTGCCTACGATTCGGATGTGACCGAGGCGGCGGAGAGGTTCTTCGAATCACTGCCGGCGCGCGCCCCTGACGTCCTGGGCGGCCTGGCCGACGGAACACTGCAGATCGACCTCGGCAGCGACCACCGGACCGAGCACTGGCTGGTCCGGATGCGGCCCGGGTCGGTGCGGGTCAGCCGCGAGCGCGGGCCGGCCGACGCCATCTGGTTCAGCAGCGCCGCCCTCTTCGATCGACTGATCACCGGCGAGGCCCAGGGTGTCGCGGCGGTGCTGCGCAACGAGAGCACGTTCAGCGGAAACGTGGTGCTCTTCCTCGCCTTCCGCCGGTTCTTCCCCGACCCACCCGGCACCCGCGACCCCCGTGACGTGGCCCGCCGGGCGGCCAGGCGACTCACGTGAAGGAACTCGTCAGCATTCTGGACGGCAACACCTTCCTGGTCAGCGACCGGCGGGGGGACATCGAGCCGTCCTACGACTTCCCCACCGGGCTGTTCTCCTTCGACACCCGGTTCCTGTCCAAGTGGATGCTCACCCTCGACGGCCAGCGGTTGCACGCCCTCTCCGTCGACGACACCGAGTCGTACCGCACCAAGTTCTTCCTCGCCCCCGGCGAACCCACGCACTACCTGGACGCGAAGGCGTCGGTGATCCGCAGCCGTGCGATCGTGGGCAGCTTCGCGGAGGAACTGACCGTCCTCAACCACACCGAGGCGGACGTCGAGTTCACCGTCCGGATCGACATCGCGGCCGACTTCGCCGACCTGTTCGAGATCAAACACCGTCGGCAGAAGAAGGGGCGCACCACGGTCACGGTCTCGGAGAACGAGTTGCGGCTGACCTACCGTCGGGAGGCGTTCCACCGGGAGACGACGGTCAGCACCAGTGCGCCGGCGCAGGTCGACACCACCGGGATGACCTTCCGGATCCGGATAGCCCGCAACGGCAGGTGGACCACCCGGCTGCGCGTGTCCAGCGTCGTCTTCGGGGCGCGCGGTGAGGACATCCGCGCGACCCTCCCCTACGGCGGCAGCCGCAGCGCGGACGCCATCCGGGCCGAGCAGCAGGAACTGATCGACCGGGCGCCCAAGCTCGGCTGCGACTGCCAGCCACTGGCCGGGGCGTACCGGCGCAGCCTCAACGACCTGGCCGCCCTGCGCTACGAGTCGATCGCCCTGGGCGTTCGGCTGATCGCCGCCGGACTGCCCTGGTTCATGACCCTGTTCGGCCGGGACAGCATCATCACCTCGTTGCAGGTGCTGCCGTTCCTGCCGGAGCTGGTCCCACCGACCATCCTGATGCTGGCCGGACTACAGGGGCACCGGGTGGACGACTTCCGGGACGAGGAACCCGGCAAGATCCTGCACGAGCTGCGGTACGGGGAGACCGCCGGCTTCGAGGAGCAGCCACACTCGCCGTACTACGGGTCGGCCGACTCGACACCACTGTTCATCATCCTGATCGACGAGTACGAACGGTGGACGGGTGACTCCGCGCTGGTCCGCCGGCTGGAGCCGCACGTCCGCGCGGCGTTGCAGTGGATCGACACGTACGGGGACCTGCTCGGCACCGGCTACCTCTGGTACCAGACCCGCAACCCGGAAACCGGTCTGCAGAACCAGTGCTGGAAGGACTCCTGGGACGCCATCTCGTACGCCGACGGCGAGATGCCCGACTTCCCCCGGGCGACCTGCGAACTTCAGGGGTACGCGTACGACGCGAAGATCCGGGCCGCCCGGCTGGCCCGGACCTTCTGGAACGACCCGGCGTACGCCGACCGGCTGGAGCGGGAGGCCGCCGACCTCAAGCGGCGGTTCGACCGCGACTTCTGGATCGCCGACCGCGAGTACTACGCGCTCGCGCTGGACGCCGACGGCCGGCAGGTGGACGCGCTCACCTCGAACATCGGGCACCTGCTGTGGAGCGGCATCGTGGACGAGTCCCGCGCCGGCAAGGTGGTCGAGCACCTGCTCGGGCCGCGCCTGTTCTCCGGGTGGGGGGTGCGGACGCTCGCCGAGGACGAGGGGCGGTACAACCCGATCGGGTACCACGTGGGCACGGTGTGGCCGTTCGACAACTCGATCATCGCCTGGGGGCTGTGGCGGTACGGCTTCCGGCATGAGGCCGGGCTGATCTGCGACACGATGCTGGCCGCGTCCCGGTACTTCGAGGGGCGGCTGCCGGAGGCGTTCGCCGGATACGCCCGCGACCTCACCGACTATCCGGTGGAGTACCCGACCGCGTGCAGCCCGCAGGCCTGGTCGACCGGCACTCCGCTGCTGCTGCTCCGGGTCATGCTGGGCTTGGAGCCGCAGGGCGAGCACCTGATCATCGACCCGGCGGTGCCACCCGGCATGGGCCGGGTCGAGCTGCTGGACATCCCCGGCCGGTGGGGAAAGGTCGACGCGTTGGGTCGCAGCCGTGACCCGGAGGATCAGCCGGGCGGCGGCTGATCCGAACGAGCCGCCCGACTCAACCCGGGCAGCCGACGGTGGCGGCCAGCCGGGTCGCGTCCTGGTTGAGCTCCGCCAGCACGGTGACCGGGCCGGTGCGGTACGCGTACACCGGGGGTTGGTCCAGCAGTGGGGCGTTGCCGGCCAGCGCGGCGAGCGCGGCTGTCGACGCGGCCGGGCCGGGGCCCTCAGCGGAACGTACGGTGTGGGCCGACCCGCCGCCCGGGCAGGGTGCGGTGACCAGCTCCGGCGCGGCGTCGGCCGGGCGGTCGAGCGCCCGCAGCGCCGCGGTCAGGGCGGCGGCCTCCGGGCCGGCGGTGGCCGCGACCGGTGTGTAACCGGAGCCGACCGGCCGGCAACCGGTGTCGACGACCAGTCGCACCCGACCATCCGCGGTCGGCCGTCCCTGGACGGCCACGAACTCTCCGGCGTCGGCGTACAGCTCGATGCCGTTCAGCCCGGGGCCCACCCCGGTCCGCCAGCTCGCCGGCAGCCGCTCGGCGATCCCCTTCAGCACGGTCTGCTCGGTGCCGGTGGGCGCGACCACCCCGACGTCACGCCGCAGCCTCGCCCCGTCGGCGAACGGGGTGACCCGGCAACCCTCCGCGATCCGCGCCGGACCCAGCTCCAGCAGACCGGCCGCACCGGCCGCCCGGGCCAGCTCACCGATCGCCCGGTCGACCACCGGGCCGGCCTGGTCGAGGGACCGCTGCTCGCGCACGGTCGGTGGGTCGTCGCGGACCGACGTCCAGGTGAGCAGGGCCAGCAACACGGCCCAGGCCGCCGTCGCGGCCAGCAACCAACGCCGCCACGACCGGGCAGGAGGCGGCGCGGCGGGACCGGCCGAAGGAGCCCAACCCGTCTGGACAGCACCGTTCACCCGGCCATGGTGTCACGGGTCCGCCGCCGGCCCACCGGCGGTCAGGTCGAGCGGGGTGGTGGATCGAGCCGGTAGCCGATCCCCTGGACGGTGTGCACCTGCGGCCCTCCCGGGAGACCACGCAGTTTGTGCCGGAGCTGCTTGACGGCGGAGTGCAGGATGGCGCTGCCCCGGTACGGGCCGCGCCACACGGCGGCGAAGAGCTGTTCGTAGCTCCACACCACCAGCGGTGGGCCGATGAGCAGGGCGAGCAGTTCCCGTTCGGTGGGGGTGAGCGGGAGCGGGTCCCCGCGCCAGGTGACCCGGTGTCCAGCCCGGTCGACGACCAGCTCACCCCACCTGACCAGGCCCTGCGGCACTCCGGGCGGCACGATCGCGGGACCGACCGGAGCGGCGGGCGGCACGGTCGCGGAACGGGCCGCTGGCGGGGCGGCCGGCGACGCCAGCAGCTCGCGCAGCTCGGTCAGGTCGGCACAGCTGAGCACCGGGCCGAGGCCGTCGAGTTGACGCAGCACACGCTCCCGCATCGACATGTCCGCGCTGACGCAGACGACGATCGGAACCTCTTCGCCGGACATGCCACCCTCACCCGTGATTTCCACCAGTAGATAGTGACGTATGCCGATTGATTTCGCGGCCCGGGCCGGCGGGACGGCCCGAACACACGACCGGGGCCGACCACCCCAGGAGGGTGACCGGCCCCGGTCGATCAGAGCATGGGTCAGGCGACGGTGACGCCAACCTCGTTGACGCCACGGCCAGCGGTGACGGCGGTGTCGCCGTTGCCGTGCCGGGACAGCGCCCGAAGCGTCCAGGAGCCCGGCGCGGCGAAGAACCGGAACTGGCCGGCGGCCGAGGTCACCACCTCGGCGGTGAACTCACCGGTCGAGTCGAGCAGCCGGACGTACGCGCCCGGCACCGGCTCGTCCTCGGTGGAGCGGACGATCCCGGTGATGACGGTTTCCTTCTCCAGGTCCAGACTGGCCGGCAACGGTGCGGCCTGGTCCGGTGCGGCGCAACCCGCGGCGATGGGAAGCGTCATGATCAGGCCTCCCCGGGTTCGTCACCGAGCGCGACCGGCACGCCGACCAGCGAGCCGTACTCGGTCCAGGAACCGTCGTAGTTCTTGACGTTGCGGTGGCCCAGCAGCTCCTGGAGCACGAACCAGGTGTGCGAGGAGCGCTCGCCGATCCGGCAGTAGGCGATGGTCTCCTTGCCGTCGTCGAGCCCCGCGTCGCCGTAGATCTTGCGCAGCTCGTCGTCGGACCGGAAGGTGCCGTCCTCGTTGGCCGCCTTGGACCACGGGACGCTGATCGCGGTGGGGATGTGCCCGGCCCGCTGCGCCTGCTCCTGCGGCAGGTGGGCGGGGGCGAGCAGCCGGCCGGCGAACTCGTCGGGGCTGCGCACGTCGACCAGGTTCTTGGTGCCGATCGCGGCCACGACCTCGTCCCGGAAGGCCCGGATCGACGTGTCCGGCTCCTGCGCGACGTACTGCGTCGCCGGGCGGGCCACCGAATCGGTGACCAGCGGGCGGGCATCCAGCTCCCACTTCTTGCGACCGCCGTCGAGCAGCTTCACGTCGCCGTGGCCGTAGAGCTTGAAGTACCAGTAGGCGTACGCGGCGAACCAGTTGTTGTTGCCGCCGTAGAGGATGACGGTGTCGTCGTTGCTGATGCCCCGCTCGGAGAGCAGCGCCTCGAACTGCGTCTTGTTGACGAAGTCCCGACGGACCTGGTCCTGCAGGTCGGTCTTCCAGTCAATCTTGATGGCACCGGCGATGTGGCCGGTGTCGTAGGCCGAGGTGTCCTCGTCGACCTCGACGAAGACGACGCCCGGGGCGTCGAGGTTCTTCTCGGCCCATTCGGCCGAAACGAGTGCGGTGTCGCGACTCATCGAATCACTCCCTGGTGAGGATGGATGGTGAGCCAACGCGCGAGCATTGATGGGTGTAACTGTCGCACCACGCGCGGGACCCAGCGGAAGGACGGGATCACGGGTTCGTGCGACGGCGCCGCTGCCGGGCATTCGGTGGGATCACCGGAGGGTGCGAGAACCCTGTGCCGGTGGCCGCCGTCAGGCGGCCGGAGACAGCCCCGCCGTCAGATGACGGGGCGACACAGGCAGGTGGCCACGCGGCACAGGTCGACCGCGCGCCGTTTGGTGAGGTGGGTCCCCATGGCCAGGGAGCCTACCAGCCAGTGACCGGGCTGCCACTGAGCCGACCACCATCCGGGAATCGACCGGATCACCTGCCGGATCGGGTTCCCACTCAGCTGACGGAATTGATCGGTACGTTCTTCGCGTCGGCGGTGACAGCCAACCCTTCCGGCAGCGGCCGGACCTCCCGGACGGCGAGTTGGAACGGCAGTTCGGGCAGGGGCACGTCGATGGAGATGCTCTTGGCGAAGTTGTTCAGCAGGCCGCGCGCCATCGGCAGGTTCGGCAGGCCCGCGGCGTCCAGGTCGTTGAAGCGCAGGGCGACGGCGCCGTTGTCTGCGACGGTGACGTCGGCGGTGCCGCTGATCGTGATCTTCTGACCGAGGATGTCGGCCGGACCCGTGACGGCGAGCTTGCCGTTCTGCTCGCCAAGCGTGAGCCCCGGACGCTTCAACAGCGCGGCGAGGCTGTCGTAGCTGATCGTGCCGGTGCCGTTGACGGTGTCCGCCACGATGTCACCCTGGCCGGTACGCAGGGTGTCCAGTGAGGCCCGGACGTTGCGGGCGTCCACGTCCAGCACCGACAGCCGCACGACGTCGCCCTCGACCGGGGCCTGCACGTCCCGCAGGTTGATGGTGATCCGCTGGTAGCGGCCATCGAGCACCTGGGTGAGGAACGGCGTGCCGAAAACCTTCACATCGGGCTCGGCGGCCTGCGCCCCCTGCTTGCTGACCTCCTGGCTGACCCGCTTCGCGATTTCCCGCTCGGCGACCCCGACCGCCACCCGGTCGGCGACCACCAGCAACCCCGCCACCACCAGGAGCAGGACGAACAGGCCGATGAGCAGCTTGCGGCCTCGCCGTCGGGGCCGCGCCCCGTCCGCCGGATAGTCCTCCGCCACGCCGCCTCCTGTCTCCACCCGCCGCACCGCGACGGGTCTTCCACACCGGTGCCGCTGCGCGGCGCACCCGTAGGTACCCGACCGGCTCCAGGCTCAACCGTGACTCAGAGGAAGAGCATGCACATCGCGTACGCGGCCGGCGCCGCCAGGGCGAAACCGCCGAGCGGACCCTGCATGTGCCGGGCCACCCACATGGTGGGCGGTTCTCCGGCCATCAGCCGGCCCGCCTCCGCGTACCCGACGGCGAGGTCGGAGAGCACGGCGGTGACCGCCGCGACCAGGCCGATCACGGCGGCCCGGGTCGGCGTGAAGGGCGCCACCAGGTAGCTGCCGAGAAGTGCGCTGGTCAGCGTGCCGACCATCGCGCCGGCCACCACGCCGGCAGCCCCCCGGGGCACCTGCGGGGCCAGCCGGGGCCAGGGCAGGACGGCGTCGGTGAGCCGGGCGACGGTCAGCGCGACGCCGCTCGCCGTCAGGCAGACGGTGATCGCCTGGGTGCCGGCCGGGATCCGGCTGAGCACGATCAGGGTGCCGAAGGCCACCACCCCGACCACGATGAGCAGCGTGGCGCCGAGGGAGTCGGTGACGCGGACCCGGTCGACGCGGCGGACCAGCTGGCCGAGCACCGCGGCGAGGAACCCGCCAGCGGCCAGGTAGCCCAGTGGCGCCAGCCCGGCGACATCGGTCTGCACCGCGGCGATGTCGGCGAGTGCCGCGACCACGGCGCTGATCCCGGCGACCACCAGCATCGCGGGCGGGCGCATGGCAATCGTCCAGGCGAGCACGAAGAGCAACTGGACGCCGAAGATGATGAAGGCGAACGGCAGCCGGTGACCGGGCCCGGACGTCTGCGCGCCGAGCACCAGGCCGACGCCGAGCAGCGCGGCGAAGCCGGCGATGGTCAACGCGAGCTGACGGTGCACCTCGACCGGGGGTACGACCTCCTCTTCCGGCTCGTCGATCTCGTCTTCGGATCGGCGGGCCGGTTCGCCGGAGCGACGGGCTCGGCGTGGCCCACCCCGTTCACGACGTTCGCCGTCGGTGGTGGCCGGACCGGTACGCGGCGCGGGCGGGTTGCCGCGCGTCGCTGCGGCGGCCGGGCCCGGGTGGGGCCCGGCGGGCCACGATTCGCGGCCGGCCTCGGGCGAGGTGGAGGGAAACACGACCCGATCGTGCCAGACCGTCGGCCGGACACGACGGTCACGGGTTTCAGCAACGTTAAAATCTGCTCCACGATCAGGGGCAAGGTAGACAAACGGGAAATAGCCAGAGGGCGCGGCCGAGGCGATCGGTTACGCTCAACCCCGTTACCCGCCCGTCAGCGACGCCGGGACCACGCAATTTCTCAGCACACTCCCCCGCGAGTGTGTCTGGTCGCGTGCGGCCGAAGCGCCGCCGGGACGGAGGTGATCGTGGAGATCCTGCTGCTGGTGACCGCGCGCGCAGGCGAACCGTCGGCTGTGCTGCCGGCACTCGACCTGTTGCCGCACTCGGTCCGCACCGCGCCGCGCGACGTCCGCACCCTGGTCGCAGGCCCCAGCCCCGACGCGGTGCTGGTGGACGCCCGGTCGGAGTTGAGCGAGGCCCGGGCGACCTGCCGGATGCTGCACGCCACCGGGCTCGGCGTGCCGCTGGTCGCGGTGGTGACCGAGGCCGGCCTGATCGCACTGAACGCCGACTGGGGCGTCGACGACGTCATCCTCGCCTCGGCCGGTCCCGCCGAGGTGGAGGCACGACTGCGGCTCGCGGTCGGCCGCCTGAGCAACGCGACCGCCGGCGCCGGTGGCTCGATCCGGGCCGGCGAGCTGACCATCGACCCCGACACGTACGCGGCCAAGCTCAAGGGCCGCCCTCTCGACCTCACCTACAAGGAGTTCGAGCTGCTGAAGTTCCTGGCCCAGCACCCGGGGCGGGTGTTCACCCGGGACCAGCTCCTGCGGGAGGTCTGGGGCTACGACTACTTCGGCGGCACCCGCACTGTGGACGTGCACGTCCGGCGACTGCGCGCCAAGCTCGGCTCCGAGTACGAGTCGATGATCGGCACCGTCCGCCAGGTCGGCTACAAGTTCGTCGTCCCGCCGTCGCGGTCCCTGCCCGAGGCGGAGCACGCGCCCCTGCCCGTCTGATCGGCGAGTCACTCAGCTTTCCTATATGCCCTTTTTGCGCGGCTTGGCGGTTCTATTCTGACTGCCGGGTTTGTCGGAGAAAGGGGCGACGGTGCGCGCAGTGACCACGGGGGCGACGGGTCGGCCTGGCCGGCAGACCGGGCGGAAGCCGTGACGCGGGGCAGTTCGACCGCGCGGGCGACGGGAATCGTGACGCTGGTGTTGGCGGCGCTGCTCGGCTCGGCGTACGCGCTGGGCCGCAGCCTCGTCGTCGACCCGACCCCCCGGCATCCCACCGATGTCACCGCGCACTCGGACGGGCCGCACTACGCCGACCAGCCCAGCGACGGCGAGCCGGACGGCGTTCCGAACCCCGGCGCCAGCAACGGCCCCGCCGAGGCCGGCCAGGACGGGTCGGAGCGGGACGGCGGCGGCGACAAGCTGTTCGGCGCGCACGCCACCACCGGCTCCCCACGGCTCGCGCTGACCTTCGACGACGGGCCGGACCCGCGGTACACCCCGCAGGTCCTCGCCACGCTGCGCGAATTCGATGTGAAGGCCACGTTCTGCGTGGTCGGCGAGAACGCTCAGAACCACCCCGACCTGGTCCAGGCGATCGCGCACGACGGCCACACCCTGTGCAACCACTCCTGGCACCACGACGTCGGCCTGGGCACCCGGTCGGCCGACGCGATTCGGGCCGATCTCCTGCGCACGAACGAGGCGATCAGGGCGGCCGTGCCGAACGCGCCGATCGTCTGGTACCGCCAGCCGGGCGGCGCCTGGACGTACCCGGTGGTGTCGGTGGCGCGGCAGCTCGGCATGACCCCGCTGCACTGGTCGGTCGACCCGTCGGACTGGGATCTACCCGGCGCCGCCAAGATCACCGCAACGGTGCTGAGCCAGGCCGAACCGGGCTCGGTGGTGCTGCTGCACGACGCGGGCGGCGACCGGCAGGGCACCGTGGACGCGTTGCGGCGGATCCTGCCCGACCTGACCGCGCGCTTCGACCTGGAGGCACTGCCCACCGACCCGACCTGAGCCACAGCTTTCGCTCGGCGACGGTCCGGGCGTCACGACACGCAACGGATACGGTGACGGGATGAGCAGCGCGGAGCCGACCAGCGACCAGGTGACCCGGACCGACCGACTGACACCGGCGGACATCGCCGACGTGCTGGCCCTCGCCAGCTCCGCGGGCGACACCGACGGCGCGGACCCGCTCGACGAGCACGTCCTGCTCCGACTGCGCGACCCGGACGCCCCGGCTCTGCACCTGATCGCCCGCGCCGACGACGGCACCCTGACCGGGTACGCACACCTGGACACGACCGACCCCGTCGGTGGCATCGGCGTCGAGCTGGTGGTGCATCCCGCGTACCGGCGGCGGGGCACCGGCCGCGCCCTGGCCCGGGGCGTGCTCGCCTCGGCCACCGGGCCACTGCGGGCGTGGGCCCACGGCGACCACCCGTCCGCCGCCGCCCTCGGCGTCGATCTCGGCTTCACCCGGGCGCGGGTGCTCTGGCAGTTGCGCCGACCCCTGGCCGCCCCGCTCGGCGAGCCACGCCTGCCCGACGGGGTGGCGCTGCGCGCGTTCCAACCCGGTGCGGACGACGCGACCTGGCTCAGTCTCAACGCGCGCGCCTTCGCCGAGCACCCGGAGCAGGGCCGGTGGACCTCGGACGACCTCCGGGCCCGGCTTGCCGAGCCGTGGTTCGACCCGGCCGGCTTCCTGCTCGCCGAGGAGACCGCGACCGGCCGACTGCTCGGCTTCCACTGGACCAAGGTGCATGAGCGGCCCGGGTCGGCCCGGATCGGCGAGGTGTACGTCCTCGGAGTGGAGCCGACCGCGCACGGTGGTGGGCTCGGCCGGGCGTTGACCACCGCCGGGCTGGCGTACCTGCGGGACAAGCGCGGCCTGGACCGGGTGATGCTCTACGTGGACGAGTCGAACACCGGGGCGGTCGCGCTCTACGAACGGCTGGGCTTCGCCCGCTGGTCCGCGCACATCAACTACCACCTGGGCTGACCGCCGTCACCGCACGACCCCTCAGCCGGCCGCCTGCCGCCGGCCGCAGGCTCATGGCTGTCGGCGGGCGGCTGGCGGCTGGCGGCTGGGCCCGATCACCGGCGGGTAACGGCCGGGCGTCGGCGCCGTAACGTCGAACCGGAAATATACCCATACTTCCGACAGGTGTACCCCGGTTCACTTAACGGACAACTCACCCTCAGCAAGCGGTCACCTCGCGGGCCGTACGTGTTCACCCTGCGTTCACTTGTGACCGGCGAACCGGCTACCTGGCACTTCTAACTTTCGTGTCAGCCGGTCAGTGCCGGTCCTCGGGCCCCGGGATCGGGGCGCCAAGTCAGACGCGAAGGGAAACCCCTCAGGTGAAGCTCCAGCGGTACGGCACTATTGCCTGCCTCGCCCTTGCCGCGACGCTCGGCCTCAGTGCATGCGGCTCGGACAACAACGAGCCCGCCTCCGGCGCCAGCGCTTCGGGCTCGACCGCCGCGGTCGACTGCGCTACCGGAACGCTGAACGCCCAGGGCTCGTCGGCGCAGAAGAACGCCATGGCCGAGTGGATCAAGGCGTACCAGCAGAAGTGCCAGGGCACCACGATCAACTACGAGCCGACCGGCTCGGGCGCAGGCATCCAGGCGTTCATCGCCGGGACCGCCGACTTCGCCGGCTCCGACTCCGCGCTCAAGCCGGAGGAGCAGCCGCAGGCCGACGCCAAGTGCGTCGGCGGCAAGGCCATCCACCTGCCGATGGTGATCGGCCCGGTTGCCGTCGCCTACAACGTCAGCGGTGTGGACAACCTCCAGCTCAAGCCGGCCACCCTGGCGAAGATCTTCGCCGGCAAGGTCACCAAGTGGGACGACGCGGCGATCAAGGGCGACAACCCGGACGCCAAGCTCCCGTCGACCACCATCCAGACCGTCCACCGCTCGGACGAGTCGGGCACCACCGACAACTTCACCAACTACCTGTCGAAGACCGCTGAGGCCGACTGGACCCTCGGCAAGGCCAAGGCGTGGAAGGCCCCGGGCGGCACCGGCGCCAAGGGTTCGGACGGCGTGGCCAGCTCGGTCAAGGGCGCCGACGGCTCCATCGGCTACATGGAGTGGTCGTTCGCCGAGAACGCCGGCCTGAAGATGGCCAAGATCGGAAACGGCGCGGGCGAGTTCGCCGCGCTGACCGCCGAGGCTGCCGGCAAGACCATCGCCGGCGCGGCGGTCGAGGGCCAGGGCGACGACCTCAAGCTGAAGATCGACTACAACACCAAGGAGGCCGGGGCCTACCCGATCGTCCTGGCGACGTACGAGATCGTCTGCAGCAAGGGCCTCGCGGCCGACAAGTTGAAGCTGGTCAAGGGTCTGCTGGGCTACGCCGCCAGCGCCGAGGGCCAGACCTCGCTGACCGACCTGGGCTACGCCCCGCTGCCCGAGACGGTCCGCACCAAGGTCGAGACCGCGGTCAAGAACCTCTCCTGACCCGACCCCACCACCTCCGCAACCGAATCGAGCGAGCAGATGGGTGAAACCCCTCACCGCTCGGCCGACGCCGGCACCGGCGGGACGCGCGTGACCCAGAGTCACGAGTGGCCCGCCGGTGTCTCGGCGCGTGTGGCCGAGGCACCAGTCAGCACCCGTTCCCCGGGCGGCACCGGACTGGGCGGCGGCGGCGCACTGCCGCGCAGCCGTAAGTTCGGCGCCGAGCGGGCCTTCCGCGGTCTCACACTGGCCGCCGGCACCGCCGTTCTGGTCATCATCGCCGCCATCGCGATCTTCCTGATCGCCAAGGCGGTGCCGGCCCTCCGCGCCAACACCGAGAACTTCTGGTCCTACGAGGGCTGGTCTCCCAACGAGACGCAGCCGAAGTTCGGCATCGGCACACTCGCCTTCGGCACCGTGCTCAGCTCGGCGCTGGCGCTGCTCATGGCGGTACCGGTGGCGCTGGGCATCGCGCTCTACCTCTCGCACTACGCACCCCGCCGGCTGGGCACCGCGCTCGGCTTCCTGGTCGACCTCCTCGCCGCCGTGCCGAGCGTGGTCTTCGGCCTCTGGGGGCGGGACATCTTCATCAACCCGGTCCGGGACTTCTCCGTCTGGCTGAACGAGTACTTCGGCTGGATCCCGATCTTCGGCGGCGACGGGCCGTTCGGTAAGTCGATCATGCTGGGCGCCCTGGTGCTCGCCATCATGGTGTTGCCGATCATCACCTCGCTCTCCCGCGAGGTGTTCCTCCAGACGCCGACCGCGAACGAGGAGGCCGCCCTCGCGCTGGGCGCCACCCGCTGGGAGATGCTCCGCACCGCGGTGCTGCCCTACGGCCGCCCCGGCATCATCGCCGCGGTGATGCTCGGCCTCGGCCGGGCGCTCGGCGAGACCATCGCCCTGGCGCTGACCCTCGGCATCACCTTCGGCATCTCGTTCAACCTGATCCAGAACGGCGGCAACACCATCGCCGCCAACATCGCCAACGCGTTCGGCGAGGCGAACGAGACCGGCCGGGGCGCGCTGATCGCCTCCGGCCTGGTGCTGTTCACCATCACGCTGATCGTCAACATCACGGCGCGGGCGATCATCTACCGCCGCCGGGAGTTCACGGAGTCGGCCGCATGACCACAACCGTCACCTCCCACCGCACCCGGCCGCCGGCCCAGCCCGCCTCGCTGCGGGCCAGGCGGCTGCCCTGGTACGCCGCCCCGGCCATCGCCGTGGCAGCCCTGGTGCTCTCCGCCGTGATCGTCTACGGCACCGACATCGGCGGCCCGGTCCTCGTGGTCGTCCTCGGCGCGATCCTCTACCTGGTCGGGCTCTTCGCCGCCGCCAACGCGGTCGAGGGGCGCCGATCGGCGCGCAACCGCACCTGGAGCGCACTGATCCACTCCGCCTTCGTGCTGGCGGTGCTGCCGCTCGTCTCGGTGGTCTGGACGCTGGTCAGCAAGGGCGCCGAGCGGTTCGACGCCAACTTCTTCCAGACCTCGATGAACAACATCGGGGCCCGGGACGCCAACGGCGGCGCGTACCACGCGATCGTCGGCACGCTGGAGCAGGTCGGCATCGCCACCCTGATCACCGTCCCGCTCGGCGTTCTCTGCGCGATCTACATCGTCGAGTACGGCCGGGGCAAGTTCGCCTTCGCGATCCGGTTCTTCGTGGACGTGATGACCGGCATCCCGTCGATCGTCTCCGGCCTCTTCGTGCTGGCGTTCTGGGTGCTGGTCGTGTCGCCGTGGTTCAACGACGGCCGGCCGAGCTTCTCCGGCTTCGCCGCCGCGCTCGCGCTGAGCGTGCTCATGCTGCCCACCATCGTCCGGTCCACCGAGGAGATGCTCCGCCTCGTCCCGGCACCACTGCGCGAGGGCGCGTACGCGCTCGGCGTACCCAAGTGGAAGACCATTTTGCGGGTGGTGGTGCCGACGGCACTGCCCGGCATCGTCACCGGCGTCATGCTCGCCATCGCCCGTGCGGCCGGCGAGACCGCGCCGGTGCTGCTGGTCGCCGGCGGCGGCGCCGCGATCAACACGAACCCCTTCGAGAACAACCAGTCGTCGCTGTCCCTCTTCGTCTACCAGCAGGCCGGTGACGCGTCGAAGTACGCACCGGCACGGGCGTGGACCGCGGCACTCACCCTGGTCGCCCTCGTGCTCATCCTGACGATCGCGGCGAAGCTGCTGGCCCGTCGCAACCGGCTCAGCCGATGAACCCCGGAGGTACCACCATGGCCAAGCGCGTCTCAGCCTCGAACGTCACCGCGTACTACGGCGGGTTCAAGGCCATCGAGAACATCAACCTGACCGTCGAGCCGAAGACGGTCACCGCCCTCATCGGGCCGTCCGGTTGCGGCAAGTCCACGTTCCTGCGGTCGATCAACCGCATGCACGAGGTGCTGCCGGGTGCCCGGGTCGAGGGCAGCCTGACCATCGACGACCAGGACATCTACGACCGGGACGTGGACGTCACAGCGGTCCGGCGCACGATCGGCATGGTCTTCCAGCGGCCGAACCCGTTCCCCACCATGAGCATCTTCGAGAACGTGGTGGCCGGGCTGAAGCTCAACGGGGTCCGCAAGAAGTCGATCCTGGAGGACACGGCCGAGAAGGCGCTGCGCTCGGCGAACCTGTGGGACGAGGTCAAGGACCGGCTGGGCAAGCCCGGCGCGGGCCTCTCCGGCGGTCAGCAGCAGCGGCTCTGCATCGCCCGGACGATCGCGGTCGAGCCGCAGGTCGTCCTGATGGACGAGCCGTGCTCGGCCTTGGACCCGATCTCCACCCTGGCGATCGAGGACCTGATGTTCCAGCTCAAGGACAAGTTCACGATCATCATCGTGACGCACAACATGCAGCAGGCCGCGCGGGTGTCGGACCGGACCGCCTTCTTCTCGATCGAGAAGACCGGCGACCCGGGCCGGCTGATCGAGTACGACAACACCCAGAAGATCTTCAGCAACCCGAGCGTGAAGAAGACCGAGGACTACATCACCGGGCGCTTCGGCTGAGCCGCATACCCCTACCCAAGATCGCGCTCGATCAAGGATGTAGTGGTCTCGCCGGAAACGGAGGCCACTACTTCCACGTTCGAGCGCGATCTTGGCGGGACCGGGACCGGGACCGGACCGCGCACGTCGAGAGGCGGGCAGCGCGGCAACTCCGGGTCAGCCCAGGACGAAGCGGGGTTCGCCGTTCGGGGGCAGGTCCAGGCGCGGCGTGATCGGGGTGGCCGCGTCCCGTTCGGCCGCCGCTCGCGCCACTCCGGCCAGGTCGCCGGCCGCCGCCACCTGCGCCAGCGTGACCATGGTCGGCGGCAGCATGGTCAGTTCCCCGGCCTGGGCCCGGGCCAGCGCGTCCGCCGGCCGGATCCACAGGGTGTGGTCGGCCTCGCCGGAGACGTCGCGGGTCCGCTGCCCCGCCGGCAGCAGGGCGACGAAGAAGTACGTGTCGAAGCGGCGCGGCTCGAACTCCGGGGTGATCCACCGGCTCCACGGCAACAGCAGGTCCGATCGCAGGGTGAGTTGACGCTCGGCGAGCAGCGCGGCGAAGCCCAGCCGGCGCCCCTCCAGGTCCTGCCGGGCGGCCTCCCAGTCGTCGCCGCTGACGTCGCCCACCACTGTCGCCCGGTCCGGGCCGGCGAGCAGCACGCCCGCCTCCTCGAAGACCTCCCGGGCGGCGGCACAGACCACCGCCTGGGCGGCGTCCGGGGTCACCCCGAGCCGCCCGGCCCACTCGGTGGGCGCCGGCCCGGCCCAGTCCAGGTGCGCCTCGGAGTCGGAGCGGTCCACCCCGCCGCCGGGGAAGGCGTACATCCCGCCGAAGGTCATGGCGGCAACCCGGCGGATGACGTACACCTCGAAGTCGTCGTCGGTCGGACGCAGCAGCAGCACGGTGGCCGCGACCCGCGGCGTCACCGGGGTGCCACCCTCGGCCTGGAACCGGCGGGCGTGCTCGACCAGGGCGGCCGGGGCGGCGAAACCGTCGCTGTCGATCGTCATGCCGCGAGCCTAGTTCCCCGGCGAACCGGCGCTGGCTCGCGCGGGGTGCGGGCAGGCCGGCGGGGCGGCCCGGAGCGCACCGAGGTCCCGACGGATGAGCTGGTCGGCGGCCGGGCACCGGGTGGTTCACCTGGCTGGGCTAGCGTGCCCGACATGACTCGTTGGGGCATCCTGGCCACCGGCCACATCGCCAGCCGTTTCGCCGAAGACCTCCGGCTGGTGCCGGACGCCGAGCTGGTCGCGGTCGGCTCCCGTGCCGCGGAGAGCGCGCAGCGCTTCGCCGACACCTATGGCGCGAAGCGCGCCTACGGCTCCTGGGTGGAGCTGGCCGCCGACCCGGAGATCGACGCGATCTACGTGGCGACGCCGCACTCCGCGCACTACGAGGCGGCGATGACCTGCCTGACCGCCGGGCGCGCGGTGCTGTTGGAGAAGCCGTTCACCCTCGACCTGGCCACCAGCACCGAGCTGGTGGACACCGCCCGCGCCTCCGGGGTCTTCCTGATGGAGGCCATGTGGATGCGGCTGAATCCGATGATCCTGCGCGTGGTCGAGCTGATCGCGGACGGGGCGATCGGCACGGTGACCGGCGTCCGGGCCGACTTCGGGGTGGCCGGGCCGTTCCCGCCGGAGCACCGGATGCGCAACGCGGCGCTGGGCGGGGGCGCCCTGCTCGACCTGGGGATCTACCCGATCAGCCTGGCCCACCTGCTGCTGGGCGTGCCGCAGCACATCCGCTCCTGGGCGCAGCTCGGCCCGGAGGGGACGGACGAGAACACCGGCATGCTGTTCGGCTACGACACCGGAGCACTGGCCACCCTGAGCTGCGGCATGGTCGGGTTGAGTGGGCAGACCGCCTCGATCACCGGCACGACTGGGCGGATCGACCTGCCGGAGCCGTTCTTCCGTCCGGGTTCCGTGACCCTGCACCGGGCTGGCGCGGAGCCGGAGACGATCGTCGCCGACGGATCCGGCAACGGCTACCAGTACGAGGCGATCGAGGTGCAGCGCTGCCTGGCCGCCGGCCTGACCGAGAGCCCGGTGGTGCCGCATTCCACGACCCTCGAGGTGATGGCGCTGCTGGACATGGTCCGCGAGCAGATCGGCGTGCGCTACGTCTGACGGAACGGGCCCCTTGTTGACGCATGAGGCGTCGACAAGGGGCCCGGGGCCGGGTCAGCCGAAGAGCGGCCGGACCAGCAGGTAGGTGACGCAGGCGATCAGCGCTGCGGCCGGGAACGTGATGATCCAGGCGAGCACGATGTTGCCGGCGACGTTCCAGCGGACCGCGGAGAGTCGCTTGGTCGCGCCGACACCCATGATCGCCGAGGTGATCGTGTGGGTGGTGGAGATCGGGGCCTTCAACACCAGGGCGTTGAAGTAGAGCACCGCGCTGGCGACCGTCTCGGCGGCGAAGCCCTCCGGCGGCCCCAGGTCGATGATCTTGCGACCGAGGGTCCGGATGATCCGCCAACCACCGGCGTACGTGCCGAGGGCCAGCATCGTTGCCGAGGTCCAGAACACCCACCCCGGGATGTGCGTCTTGCTCTCCTGGAAACCGCCGGTGTAGAGCGCCAGCACCACGATGCCCATGGTCTTGGCGGCGTCCTGCATGCCGTGGCCGACCGACATGGCGGCGGCCGAGGCGGTCTGCGCCCAGCGGAAGCCCCGGTTGAGCTTGCCCGGCTGCCCCTTCCGGAACAGCCAGAGGATGGCCAGCATCAGCAGGTAACCGAGGGTGAGGCCGACGATCGGCGACAGCACCATCGGCAGCAGCACCTTCTCGCCGATGTTGCCCCACTGCACGATGCCGCCGGTGGACAGCAGGGTCGCGCCGACCAGACCGCCGAAGAGCGCGTGCGAGGAGGACGAGGGCAGACCGAAGTACCAGGTGATCAGGTTCCAGGCGATCGCCCCGAGCACCCCGGCGAAGACCACACCGAGGCTGTTCACCCCGGTCGGGAGGGTGACCAGCCCGTCGCCGACGGTCTTGGCCACACCGGCGCCGAAGTGCGCGCCGACGAAGTTGCCGACCGCGGCGAGCCCGAGAGCGATCCGGGGTGTCAGCGCCCGGGTGGAGACGCTTGTTGCGATCGCGTTGGCGGCGTCGTGGAAGCCGTTGGTGTAGTCGAACGCCAGGGCCACCGCGATCACCGCCAGCACGGCGATGAGTTCAGGGGACACCGGCTCAGGACTCCTTGACGGCGATGGTCTCGACGGTGTTCGCCACGTGCTCGAAGGCGTCGCAGGCGGCCTCCAGCTCGTCGGCGACCTCCTTCATCTTCAGCACCGTCAACGCGTCGTACTCGCCGGAGAAGAGGCGGACGAGCAGCTGCCGGTTGATCCGGTCGCCCTCGTTCTCCAGCCGGTTGCACTCGATCCAGTAGTCCTCAAGATCCTTCATCGACTTCAGCCGGGGCATCGCGTCGGCGGTCAGCTTGGCCTGCTGGTCGAGCACGTTCACCATCTCGTGCAGCTCACGGGGCAGCGCCGGCAGCTCGGTCAGCCCGTACAGGTAGAGCAGGTCACCGACGGCCTCGAGGTGGTCCATCACGTCGTCGAGCAGCGAGCCGAGTCGGTAGATGTCCTCCCGGTCGAACGGCGTGATGAAGGTCGAGTTGATCTTCTTGTACAGGTCGTGGGTGATCTGGTCGCTGTCGTGCTCGACCTCGGTCAGCCGCTCGCTCACGGACTGCACGTCGACACCGGGCAGGGCCAGCTCGTTGAGCAGCGCGGTGCCCCGGACCAGGTTCTGCGCGGCCCTGGTGAAGAGCTCGTAGAAGGCGCCCTCGGTGGGGCGGAAGGAAAACTTCACAGCACAGACCTCGTCGCGTCGGTGGAAGGGTGGCGGCGCCCGAAGAACGTCCGCTCGGTGAATGCTAGGAGCCGACAGAACCGTGAATTCGCCGGCCCACCCCTGGCCAAGCCTCATTCACCGCTCGTTCACCTGCTGTTCATCTCGGCCGTCCCACGCGCACCCGGTCCCCCAGCAAGCAAGCGTTCCCGCTCCTGAGCCACGTCGAAATCGGCAGCCGGATACCCCAGATCAAGCGTGTCGAACGTCTCACGCAGCAGATGGGCCACCGCCCAGTCCCGGTACCACTTACGGTCCGCCGGCACCACGAACCAGGGCGCGGCGTCCGTCGTGCACCGGCTGAGGGCCTCGGCGTACGCGGCCTGGTAGTCCTCCCAGTGCCCCCGGGAGTCGATGTCGGAGGGGTTGTACTTCCAGTGCTTCTGCGGGTCGGTGAGCCGTTCCAGCAGGCGGTTGCCCTGCTCCTCGTACGAGATGTGCAGCATCACCTTGACCACGGTGATGCCGCCCTCGGTCAGCTCCCGCTCGAACGAGTTGATCGCGTCGTAGCGGGCCCGCCAGGTCGCCTCCGGCACCAGCGCACCGACCCGGGCGATCAACACGTCCTCGTAGTGCGAGCGGTTGAACATCCCCACGTAACCCGGCGGCGGCAGCTCCCGCCGGATGCGCCAGAGGAAGTCGTGCCGCAACTCCTTCCGGGTTGGCGGCCCGAACGAGCGGATGTGCAGACCCAGCGGGTTCATCGCACCGGCCACCCGCTTGATCGTGCCGTCCTTGCCACCGCAGTCCATGGCCTGGAGCACCAGCAGCACCCGGTGCGCGGGCCGCTCCGACCCGGTCTTGGCCATCGCGAAGAGCATCTCCTGCTGCCGGCCCAGCTCTCCGCCGACCAGCTCCACCTGCTCCCGCGCCCAGGCCTTACGGCGTTCACCGCGACCGACAGTCTCCGGCAGGCCGGGCGTGGCACGGGGATCGATCCCGCCGAGATCCACCGGTGCGGTGACCCGCAGCAGCTCCCGCACGGAGCCACCGACCGGTGCCACGATCTGCCCTTGCTGGGGTGCGCTCATCCACGGATCATCGCCCACCCGCAGGCCATCCGCCCGCCGAGGGCCACCCCTCGGATGACGGGCGGGGCTGCCAGCGCGTGCGGTCGACGGGAGGATGTACGCCAGGACGGTGCCGACCGGGAGGGTGGTGGGTCGTGCGGGACCTGGCGACGGAGTTCGAGGCCGAGCGGGGCCGGCTGCTCGTGGTGGCCCACCGGATGCTGGGCAGCCGCAGCGAGGCGGAGGACGCGGTGCAGGAGACCTGGCTGCGCTACGCCGGGGCGCTCGCCGACCCGACGGCCCGCGCCGAGATCCGTGAACTGTCCGCGTGGCTGACCACCACCTGCGCCCGGATCTGCCTGGACGTGCTCCGTTCGGCCCGGGTGCGGCGGGAGGCGTACCCCGGGCAGTGGCTGCCGGAACCTGTGGTGAGCGCGTTGGGCGGCCCGTCGTCGGACGCGTACGCGACGGACCCGGCGGAACGGGCGGTCCGCACCGACCAGGTCGGCGCGGCGTTGCTGGTGGTGCTGGAACGGCTCGCGCCGGAGCAGCGGGTCGCCCTCGTGCTGCACGACGTGTTCGCGGTGCCGTTCGCCCGGGTCGCCGACGCGCTCGGCACCACCGAGGTGGCCGCCCGCCAGCTCGCCTCCCGCGCACGGCGGGCGATCACCTCCTCGGACGTCCCCCGGCACACCGCCGACCTGGCCGAGCAGCGCCGGGTGCTCGAAGCGTTCGTCGCCGCCACCGAGTCCGGCGAGCTGGACCAGCTGCTCCGGGTGCTCGCGCCGGACGTCGTCTTCGTCGGCGACTCCGGCGGGCACTTCCCCGCGGCCCGGCAGCCGGTGCTCGGCGCGGCGGCGGTGGGTCGCTTCACGCTCGGCCTGTTCGGCCGCGCCGGCCGGTACGCCGACCGCGTACGGTCCCGACCGGTGCTGGTCGACGGCGCGCTCGGCCTACAGATGGAGACGGCGCACAGCGACGGGCGGCCGATCCGACTGGTCACCGCGTTCGCCGTGGACCAGGGGCGGATCACCGCCATCTACAACCAGCTCAACCCGGAGAAACTGACCGGCCTGGCGCCGTTGGGCGACGACGACACCTGGCCGCCGCGCTGGTGAGCCGACCGACCGGGCGTGCGGCCTCAGACCACGAGGGCCAACCACTTGCGGTACGCGGTGGCGAACGGCTCGGTGCCGTCGCCGAGTGACCCGAGCAGCCGCTGGGCTGCGGCTTCGGCCTCGGCCACCACGTCGTCCGGGTAACCGAACCGGGCCCGGTGCTCCGCGAACTCGTCCTCGTCGAGCAGCTCCACCAGGCCGGTGGCTCGACGCCGGACCACGTCGAGGTCCAGGTCGATGATGTGCACGACGTCGTCGGATTCCCAGTGGGCCGGGGTGGTGATGTCGCAGTAGACCTCGCTGGTGCGGGGCGGCGGGTTGAACATGGCCGTCCACCAGGCGCGATGTGGCACCAGCAGCACGAACGGGATCTTCTCCACCGATGGCCGGCCGTGGTAGACCGACGCGGTGCCCTCGGGCACGCCGAGCCAGATGCCGAGATCGTCCTCGGTGAGCCGGCGGGCCGGGTAGTCGCGGTGGGCGCTGCCGTCGTACTTGCGGTAGATCACTCGGACCATGTCGCTCGGCATGATTCGCACCCTAACCGATACTGCCCACGCGTCGTAGCGCGGCGGTAACCGGACGGCATGGCCCGGACCGACCGGCCGTACCGGCATCTCGCCACGCGCCGGATGGGCGCGGCCGGTGTCGGCGACGACGGGTACCGTCGCACGGTGACTCCGCCCCGCACCGCCACCGGTTCCGCCACCCCGTCGGCCCGCGCCAAGGGCCGCCGGAGGGGTGCCCGGCCCAGCGGCACAGAGCTGCTGGCGGCGGCGGTCGGCGCGGTGCCCGGTGGCGCGGAACGCCCCGGCCAGCAGCAGATGACCGAAGCGATCGAGGAGTGCGTGGCCGGCGGCGAGCATCTGCTCGTGCAGGCCGGCACCGGCACCGGCAAGTCACTGGCCTACCTCGCGCCGGCGCTCACCGTGGACGGCCCGGTGGTGGTCTCCACCGCCACCCTGGCGTTGCAGTCCCAGCTGGTCGACCACGACCTGCCCCGACTCGCCGACGCGGTCGAGCCGGTGCTCGGCCGTCGGCCCACCTTCGCGGTGCTCAAGGGTCGCCACCACTACCTCTGCCTCGCCCGACTGGACAACTCCACCGAGGAGGAGCCGGAGGACACCCTCTTCGACGCCCCGGCGGCCCGCCCCGGCGGCGGGACGAAGTGGCTCGGTGAGGCGGGCCGGCTGGGCAAGCAGATCGAGCGGCTGCGTGACTGGGCCGAGAAGACCGCCACGGGCGACCGCGACGAGCTGGACCCGGGCGTCGACGACCAGGCCTGGCGGCTGGTGTCGATGCCGGCCCGCGAGTGCGTCGGCGCGACCCGCTGCCCGTTCGGGCAGGAGTGCTTCGCCGAGGCGTCCCGGGCCCGTGCCCGCGAGGCCGACATCGTGGTGACCAACCACAGCCTGCTCGCGGTCGACATGCTCGCCGACCGGCACATCGTGCCACCGCACAAGCTGCTCATCGTCGACGAGGCGCACGAGCTGGCCGACCGCGTCTCCTCCGCGGCCCAGGCGGAGCTGGTGCCGGAGCTGATCGACCGGACCACCCGACGGGCCCGTACGCTGCTGCGGCCGGAGACCGCCGAGGCACTCACCGCTGCCGGTGACGCCCTCGCGGTCGGGCTGGCCGAGGCGCCGGCCGGGCGGCTCACCGCCGGGCTGCCGACGCCTCTTCGGGAGGCGTGCACGCTGCTCGACGCGGCAACCCGCTCCGCCCTGGACGCGATCGGCGACATCAAGGCCGACGACCCCGACCCGGTCCGCAAGCAGCAGGCCAAGGCCGCACTGGACGAGCTTTCCACCACCGCGCAGCGGCTGCTGGAGGAGGCCGACCACGACGTGGCCTGGGTGGAGAAGAACGACAGCGGCAGCCGTCGTGCGCTGGTGGTCGCGCCGCTCTCGGTGGCCGGCACCCTCGCCACCCACCTGTACGACGAACGCACAGTCGTCGCCACCTCGGCGACCCTGGCGCTGGGCGGCCGGTTCGACACGGTGGCCCGCGCCCTCGGGCTGGACGCGCCGCCGCCCGCCCCGCCGACTCCCGCCGCGGCCGCGATGGCCGCCCGCACCGGCCCGGGCCGTCCGGCCGCCGAGGCGCCGGGCCGTCGCCTCGCTGGAGATGTCACCGCCGGCGCCGTCGTACCGGCCACCGAGGGTCCCGGGTGGCGGTCCCTCGACGTCGGGTCGCCGTTCGACTACGCCCGGCAGGGCATCCTGTACGTCGCCGCGCATCTGCCCCGCCCCAGCGTCTCCGGGCTCCCCGAGGCCGCCGGGGAGGAGTTGCTCGGGCTGGTCGAGGCACTCGGTGGTCGTACTCTCGGGCTCTTCTCCTCCCGGCGGGCCGCGCAGCAGGCCGCGGAGCTGCTGCGGGCGCGGACCGACCTTCCGGTGCTGCTCCAGGGCGAGGAGGCCCTGCCGCTGCTGGTCCGCCGGTTCCGGGAGGAGCGCGCGAGCTGCCTGTTCGGGGTGATGTCGCTGTGGCAGGGGGTGGACGTGCCGGGTGACGCCTGTCAGCTCGTCGTCATCGATCGGCTGCCCTTCCCCCGTCCGGACGAGCCGCTGGCCGCCGCCCGCGCGGCGGCTGTGGACGCCGGTGGTGGTTCCGGCTTCTCCGCCGTCAGCGTGCCGATCGCGGCGGTCCGGCTGGCCCAGGGTGTGGGCCGGCTGATCCGGGCGACCGGCGACCGGGGCGTGGTCGCGGTGCTCGACTCCCGGCTGGAGACGGCCCGGGGCTACGGGCCGTTCCTGCGCCGCTCGCTGCCGCCTTTCTGGTACACGACCCGCCCCGAGGTGGCCCGCGGCGCCCTGGAACGCCTCGCCAAGTCCTGAACCCAACGCGCCGCGACGCCCCGCCCCGCGCGCCGCTGTCGCGCCGCCAAGATCGCGCTACAACAGGGAAACAGTGGCCTCCCCGAGCGGGGAGGCCACTGTTTCCACGATCGTGCGTGATCTTGACGCCAGCGGCCCGGGAGGTCAGGGGCCTGGGAGGTCAGGGGGCCTGGGAGGCGACCACCACGGCGTCGGGTGGGGTGTCCGGGACCCTTCGGGCGGCGAGCCGGCGGACCGCGGTGTTCAGCACCGCGATGAGCGGCACGGAGACCAGGGCGCCGGTGATGCCGGCGAGTACGACACCGGCGGCGATACCGATGATCACGGCGAGCGGGTGGAGAGCGACCGCCCGGCCCATGATCAGCGGCTGGAGCACGTGCCCCTCGATCTGCTGAACACCGATCACCGCCCCCAGGATGATCAACGCGGTGACCGGGCCGCTGTCGACCAGCGCCACCAACACCGCCACGCCACCGGAGAGCGCCGCACCGACGATCGGGATGAACGCGCCGAGGAAGACCAGCGCGGCCAGTGGGAAGGCGAACGGAACGTCGAAGATGACCAGGAAGATGCCGATGCCGACCGCGTCGATGAAGGCGACCAGCACTGTCGCACGGACGTAGGCGCCGAGCGTGTGCCAGGAGGCGCGGCCAGCGTCGTCGACCTTCCACCTGGCGGCCACCGGCAGCAGCCGGACCAGGAAACGCCAGATCCGGTTGCCGTCACGCAGGAAGAAGAACGTCGCGAAGAGCACCAGCAGCGTGCCGGTCAGCACCTCCGCCAGCGTCGCGGCCGTGCTCAGCGCACCGCTGGTGAACTTCGAGGTGTTGTCGTTGATCCAGGCCTGCGCCTCGTCGATGTAGCGGTCGAGTTGGCCGTCGGACAGGTGCAGCGGGCCCGTCTTCAGCCAGTCCTGGATCTGCCGGACGCCCTCCGAGGACTTCTCGCTCAGCTCCGGCACACCGCGGATGAACTCGTTGACCACCAGCGTCAGCGTGCCGATCACCGCGGCCAGGCCGCCGACCAGAACCACCGCCGTCGCCAGCGACCGGGGCAGTCGGGCCCGCAACAGCCAGCCCACCGCCGGCGCGAGCAGCGCGGAGAGCAGCAGAGCGATGGCCAGCGGGATGATCACGATCTTGATCGTGCCGACGACCCGGAGCAGGGCCCAGGCCACCACACCGATCACGATCAGGCGCCAGCACCACGCGGCGGCGATCCGCAGCCCGTGCGGGACGTCAGCGTCATCCCGGCTGGAGGTTGAGCTGTGCAGGTCCACCGGAGGTTCCGCGCCGAACACCGAGGCGCTCGGCGGTGCGGGCGGCCCCGGTACGGCCGGCGACGCCACCCGGGCGGCGTCCGACACGCCGCTCAACTCCTCGCTCGTGCTGCCCTCGTCGGCAGGCGCCGAATCCTGTCGTGACTGGTAGGCGCGGCGCAGCCGCCCGCGTACCCGCTCGAAGCGGCTCAAGCGCACCTCCTGGCAGAAGAAATCGGTCCGCCCACGGCGACAGGTCGGACAGCATACGTCCGTTGCCGACACCGTAGGGCAGTTCCGCCACACATTGCCCCCGCCACCACCGGCGTAACCACCGGCAGCCGGCCGTCGGCCACACGGTAGCGTCTGCGGCGTGACCGTCGACAACGATCTCGACGCCGGCCTGCCGATCCGCCTGCTGCACGACCGGGTGCTGGTGCGGATGGAGGGCAGCGAGGGCGAACGTCGCTCCACCGCCGGCATCGTCATCCCGGCGACCGCCCAGGTCGGCAAACGCCTCGCCTGGGCCACCGCCGTGGGAGTGGGCCCGAACGTCCGCGCCATCGTCTCCGGCGACCGGGTGCTCTTCGACCCGGACGACCGCTCCGAGGTCGAGCTGCACGGCCGTGGGTACGTGCTGCTGCGCGAGCGGGACGTGCACGCCGTGGCCGCCGAGCGGATCGAGAACGACCCCACCGGCCTCTACCTCTGACGCACCTCCCCGGGCCACCACGCCCCGCCGCGCGCCGTTTGCCCGGCCGCACGACGGGAAGCCATCCGGCGACCGTGGCCCTGGGGAGGGACGATGCCGGTATTCGTTAAGAAGTTGTTGACCTGGGGCAGCGTCGCGTTCCTGATCTACTTCGTGGCCTTCCGGCCGGACGGCGCCGCGCAGATGTTCAAGGCGATCGGGGCAGCCCTGATCGCGATGTTCCAGGGTTTCGGTGACTTCCTCACCACCCTGATGACCTGAGCTGGGCCGGGGCACCGGCCGTCAGGGGTGATGCGGCGGCCAGGGCGCGGGCGGTCGCAGGGCAGCGGGCCAGCCGGACGGGGCGTAGCCCACCGGAGGCGCGGCAGGGGCCAGCACCACCGGAATCGGCACCACCGGCTCGTCCGGCGCGTCCACCGGGCGCTGCGTACCGTCCGGGAAGCGCAGGTGGTAGCGGCTGCCGTCCCAGACCCCGGTCGGGGCCTGCGGGTCCCGGCCGACGAAGAACGACCGGTACGCGGTGATCGCGTCCAGCAGCTCCCGCTCCTCTCGCGCGCTCCGGTCCTGGTCGGCGGGCTTGCGGTCCAGGCCGCGCAGGGTGCCGTCGCGCAGCAGGGCCAGACGGGTGGCCGCGGACTGGTAGCCGCGCATGGCGCGCACCCCGGCGTCACCAGCGACCCGCCGGGCCCACCTGCGGGCCGCGTGCCGCCGGCCGAGGCTGCTCAGCGCGGCCACCTCTGGCGGGCTCAGCCAGCCGGCGCGTACGTAGTCCGGCAGGGTCCGCTCGGTGAGCCGCCCCTCCCAGGCGCGCAGCCACACCGCCAGCCCCACCATCCCGAAGAACACCGGCACCATCAGGCCCAGGAAGCCGTACAGCATGATCAACGCCTGGCCGGTGGCCTGGGTCAGCGTGGGCAGCAGGTTCCACGTGCCGTGCAACATCATCGCCAGCAGCAGGCCGCCGATCGGGGCGAGCACCCGGACCCGCCGGTCGGCCGTCCGCGCCGCGATGCCCAGCCCCACACCGGTCATCGAGGTGAAGAGCGGGTGGGCGAACCCGAACAGCAGGATCCTCAGGATGAAGATCGCGATGACCTGCTGGATGCCGGTGGCCGGGCCGTACCGGTCGACACCGGACGCGTAGCCCAGCCCGCCCAGGTAGAGGATGTTCTCCACCATGGCGAAGCCGACCGCGGACAGCCCGCAGTAGACCAGGCCGTCGGTGATCCCGGACCACTCGCGGCGGCGGAACACCAGCAGCAGGATCGGGCCGAGCGCCTTGGTCAGCTCCTCGATGAACGGTGCCACCAGCACCCCGGTGAGCGCGTCGGGCAGACCCCAGTCCTCGAAGCGGTTGGCCGCGAAGTCGTTTACGGTGAGCGAGGCGGCGGTGGAGACGAACGCTCCCCAGGCGAAGCAGAAGATCAGATATTTCAACGGCTCCGGTTCGTACCGGTCCAGCCAGAGGAAGCAGGCGACCAGCACCGGCACCGGCAGGATGGCGGCGGCCACCCCGATCAGCAGGGCCTGCACGCCGAGCGACTGGCCGAGCGTGAAGACCATGAACACCGCACAGGCGGCGATGAGCAGCACCACCCCGGCCAGCGCCAGGAACCGCCGCCAGCCCAGTCGGCGCAGCGGCATCCGGGGTGCCTCGCCGACGGACGGGGCCGCTGGCGCGGGCGACGACGGCAGGGGTGAACCGGGCGGGGTGTCGGCCATGCGGTCAGCGTAGCGATCTGCCGCCGGCTGGTCCGGTCGCATCGGCAGCCGCTATGCTGCCGGCAGGTCACGAGCGCCAGCGTCAAGCCCCGGCTTGCTGGCCGGCAACCCTCGTCGAGTTCGCGGTGGGGTGCCCCGGGTGATGACCGGGCCCAGCCCGATCGGTGTGCTGGGCAAGCGCGGACCCCGTCCCGATGCCGCACCCGGGGTCCCTGACCCCGGAGGTTCCGGCGTGTCCGTCACCCTTGTCCCCTCGCTGCCCACCCGCCTCGACGCCGCGGCCCGGCCGGCCTCGTCGCGACCGCTGGACGTTCTCGGCATACCAGGCGAGATCAACCTGGACTACGCGGCCAGCGCACCGTGCGCGCGGGCCGCCGCCGACGCGGTGGCCGAGCTGCTGCCGTGGTACGCGAGCGTGCATCGTGGCGCGGGAGCGCTGTCCCGGCGCTGCACCCTCGCCTACGAGCAGGCCCGGCAGACGGTCGGTGACTTCTTCGGCGTCCGCGCCGACGACCACGTGATCTTCACCCGCAACACGACCGACGCGCTCAACCTGCTGGCGCGCTCCCTGCCGGCCGGCACGACGGTGGTCACGAACGCCTCCGAGCACCACGCCAACCTGTTGCCCTGGCCACGCGGCTCGGTCCGGCTGCCGGTGCCCACCGACCCCGACGCGGCGGTACGCGACCTCGCCGCCGCCCTCACCGAGCTGCGCCGGGGCAGCAACCTGGCGCTGCCGGTACTGGTCGCGGTGACCGGTGCCAGCAACGTGACAGGTGAGCTGTGGCCGGTCGCCGAGCTGGCCCGGGTGGCACACCGGCACGGCGCCCGGATCGTGCTGGACGCCGCGCAACTCGCCCCGCACGTCCCGGTCGATTTGCTCGCGCTCGACGTCGACTACCTGGCCGTGTCCGGCCACAAGCTGTACGCGCCGTTCGGTGCGGGTGTGCTCATCGGCCGGGCGGACTGGCTGGACGACGCCCCGCCGTACCTGGCCGGTGGTGGTGCCACCAGCCACGTCGGGCCGGCGACCCACGACGTGACCTGGGCGACCGGGCCGGCCCGGCACGAGGGCGGCACCCCGAACCTGCTCGGGGCGGTGGCGCTGGCAGCCGTGTGTGCGGCGCTCGACGACGCCGACCGGGCCGCACTGGCCGCCCACGAGCAGGGGCTGCTGGCTCGACTGCGCTCCGGCATCGCCGCCCTGCCGAACGTCGTGGAGCTGCGCACCTTCGGCCCGGACGCGCCCCGCGTCGGGATCGTCTCGTTCGTGGTCGCCGGCTGGGAGTCCAGCGACGTGGCCGCGCGGCTGGCGGCCGAGCACCACATCGGCGTACGGGACGGGTTGTTCTGCGCTCACCCGCTGGCCCGGCGGCTGCTCGCCGAGGCGGCGGGGCGTACCGGTCGGCGGGACCTGCCGCCCACCGCGCTGCGTGCCAGCATCGGCCTGGGCAGCACGGCGGCCCAGGTGGACCGGCTGATCGCCGCGCTCGCCGAGCTGGGCTGAGGCCTCCGCGCGCCCTCGCTCAGCCGACCGGCGGGGCGGTGGGTGGTCTCGGCGCCTCGCCCGGCTCGGCGGGCTCTCCGACCGGGCGCTCCTGCTCACCGAAGGCGGTGCGGATCCACCGGTTCGCCTCCTCCTGTTCGATTCCGGAGGCCACCAGCAGGTCGCTCGCGGTGGTCCGGATCTGGGCGACCACCACACTGCCCGAGAAGCCGACCCCGTCGCCGTACGCTCGCCCGGCCTCGCTGACGGCCCGCAGCGACCGCTCGCGGGCCTTCTCCGGTTCCTCGCCGGCGGCGAACTCGTGTTTGAGCAGCCGGACCGACTCGGCGAGGTGGTTGATCGCGTCCGGCATCGGATCGGGCACCGGCTCCTCGTCCTCGATCAGCGTGACTGACCTGCGGATCAGCGTGCCGCTGTTGCGCATCGCCCGGTCGATCGGGTCGGCCGCCTCCGCGTAGTGGGTCAACTCGTCGCGGCGGTGCCAACGGGCCGGGGAGAGGGTGGCTGTCTCCTTCGCGCCCTCGATCGCCTCGGCCAGGGTGGCCAGCTCCTCCTTGTTGTTGCGCAGCCGGTCCAGTGCGCGCTGGATGCCGGCGCGGTCACGGTTGCGCAGCCCGTCGGCGGTGGCGTCGAGTTGGGCGGCGAGCAGGTCCAGCGCCGGCCGGGCAGCCCGGTTGATCACCCGGAGCGGGTTCAGTGGCAGCAGCACCGCCGTGACCAGCAGCGCGATCCCACCGCCGAGGAACGCGTCGACGAAGCGGGGGATCTCCAGGTTCTGGGTCGACGGGCTCAGCGTGACGATCAGCACCGCCGTGGCCGCCGCCTGGATGACGATGGCGACGCTCGCCCCGGCGAAGATCGTGAGCAGGATCGCCACCGTCACCACCAGGCCGAGCTGCCAGGCCCCGGTGCCGAGCAGGTAGATCAGCAGGTCGCCGACGGCAACCCCGACCCCTACCCCGACGATCAACTCCACGGTCCGGCGGAACCGCTGGCCGACCGACGCGGCAAGAGTGCCGACCGCGGAGATCGGCGCGAACACCGGTTGCGGGTTGCCGAGCAGCCGGTGCGAGACGAAGTACGCCAGCCCGGCAGCCAGCCCGGCCTGCACGGCGAGTCCGCCGGCCATCCGCACCCGGTGCAGCCGGTCGTGCAGGGTGGCCCGGCCGCGATGGCGCAGCTCCTCGGTGGCCTCGGCGATCCGGGCGCCGTCGATGTCCACCAGCCCTTCGCGCAACGGGGTGCGTCGCACCATCGGAGGTCGCTTGTCCCGGGCCACGGCCATGGGCGCGACTACCCGTGGTGGGCCCGCTGAATCCTCCCTTTCTCGCGCGTCCTGGGTGGATGCGGCAGACTCGGGCGGTGGTTGATCTGCTGGATCGCTGGCGAATCGCGGCCCGGGGCGCCGGTGCGCCTTCGGGCCTGACGTCGACCAGTGCCGGGGAGCAGCTGCTCGCCCGGTGGCGGGAGCCGCACCGGCACTATCACACGGTGGCCCACCTGACGGCCGTGCTCGACGTGGTGGACGAGCACGCCGACCTGGCCCGCCGGCCCGACGTGGTCCGGTTGGCGGCCTGGTTCCACGACGCCGTCTACGACCCGCGGTCCGCCGGCGACGCCAACGAACGCGACAGCGCCGCGCTGGCCGAGAGCGTGCTCGCCGGGCTCGGGGTGCCGGCGGCCACGGCGGCGGAGGCGCGCCGGCTGGTACTGCTCACCGCTGGGCACACGGTGGCACCGGGCGACCCGGACGGCGCCCTGCTGTGCGACGCGGACCTCGCCGTGCTGGCCGCGCCGCCGGCCGACTACGACAGGTACGCGGCAGCCATCCGGCGGGAGTACGCGCACGTGCCGGAGCCGGCCTTCCGGGCCGGGCGGGCCGCGGTGTTGACGAGCCTGCTGGCGCTGCCCGCGCTGTTCCGGCTGCCGCCGCTGGCCGCCCGATGGGAGGAGCCCGCCCGGGACAACGTGCGCCGCGAGCTGGCCGCGCTCAGCGAGGGGTCGGCGGGCGCGGGCTGACCAGGTGCTTCGGGCGACGCAGGCCCGCGGAGCGGAGCAACCGGACCAGCTCCCGGCTCGGCACCACCTGCGCGCCGAGCCACACCGCCGCCGCGAACCGGTCGGCCGGAATGTCGTAGTGGTCCCGGTCGAAGCCGCGTCGGGGCGCGCCCAGCGTCTCGGCGAAGGCGTGCAGCTCGGCGTACGAGACGTCGCTGATCAGGTGCGACCAGAGCCGACCGCGCCACGGCCAGGCAGGCCGGTCCAGGTAGAGCATGGTGCCCAAGCTATCCGGCACAGTTGATCATGTTGATGATCGCCCGCTGGCGACCTAGCCTCGGCTGCATGGCCCCCACCAATCTCCTCGACGACCTGCGCGACGCGCTCGGTGGCGACGCCGTGCTCACCGACCCGGACCTGCTGCGGATGCACCAGCGGGACGAGGCCGACCTGTGCGCCGCCGGCACCCCGCTCGTGGTGACCCGTCCGCGCAGCACCGACCAGGTGGTCGCCGTGGTCCGGGCAGCGGCGCGACACGGCGTACCCGTGGTGCCGCAGGGTGCGCGCACCGGGCTGGCCGGCGCGGCGAACGCGGTGGACGGCGCGGTGGTGCTGAGCACCGTGGCGATGGACGAGATCCGGGAGATCGACCCGGTGAGCCGGATCGCGGTGGTCCAACCCGGGGTGGTCAACGCGGCGCTGGCCGGGGCGGTGGCGAAGCAGGGCCTCTGGTATCCGCCGGATCCTGGCTCCTGGGAGTCGTCGACGATCGGCGGCAACGTGGCCACCAACGCCGGTGGCATGTGCTGCGTGAAGTACGGCGTGACCACCGAGTACGTCCTCGGCCTGGAGGTGGTGCTCGCCTCCGGTGAGGTGCTGCGCACCGGCCGGCGTACGGCCAAGGGGGTGGCCGGGTACGACCTGACGCGGCTGTTCGTCGGCTCGGAGGGCACCCTCGGGGTGATCACCGAGGTGACCGTGGCGTTGCGGCCCGCGCCGGCCGAGTCGCTGACCCTGGTGGCGGTCTTTCCGTCCACGGCGGCGGCCGGCGCCGCGGTGGCCGAGATCGCCGCCCGCGGGCTCACGCCCAGCCTGTTGGAACTGCTCGACCAGACCCACCTCCGGGCGATCGAGGCGTACCAGCCGATGGGGCTGCGGACCGACGCACAGGCCCTGCTGCTGGCCGCCGCGGACACCGGCACCCGTGCCGCCGACGACCTTGCTGCCCTGGCCGCTGTGTGCGAGGCGGCCGGCGCCGACGAGGTCTACGCGGCCACCGACGCGGTGGAGGCGGCGGCGCTGCTCCAGGCCCGCCGGCTGGCCCACCCCGCCATGGAGAAGTTCGCCGCCGACGCCTACCCGGGTGGCAACGGCGGTCTGGTGATCGACGATGTGGCGGTGCCGCGCGGTTCGCTTGCCGCGCTGCTGGACGGGGTGGCCCGGATCGCGGCGGAGTGCGAGGTGCCGATCGGGGTGGTGGGGCACGCCGGGGACGGCAACATGCACCCGAACATCGTGGTCGACCGGGCCGACCCGGCGAGTGTGGAGCGGGGCCGGCGGGCGTTCGACGAGATCATGCGGCTCGGCCTGGACCTCGGCGGCACGTGCACCGGCGAGCACGGGGTGGGGCTGCTCAAGCGGGACTGGCTGGCCCGGGAGATCGGGCCGGTCGGCGTCCGGGTGCACCAGGCGATCAAGTCGGCCCTCGACCCGGCTGGTCTGCTCAACCCGGGCAAGGTGCTCTGACCCTGGCTGAAGGTCAGCCCTTGACCTCGGCCGGGGTCGCCTGGGTGAGCAGCAGCAGGATCTCCCCGGCGACCGGTGTGCGCTCCTCACCAGGGCAGTCCTGCGAGGTGATCAGCCCGGTCGAGGTGAGCAGGCTGGACGTCAGCGCGTCGATGCAGGTGGTCCGGTACCTCCGGGCCTGATCGGTCTCGGCGGCCAACCTCGGGTTGGCGAGCAGCACCTGGAGCCGTTCGGTCAGCTCCGGTGCGAGGGTGCCCCGGGAGGTGACCCCGTCGCCGGCGCAGTCGAGGCACTGCCACGCGCCGTTGCGCTCGACGCTCAGGGTGCGCATCGGCCCGTCTTCGCCGAGCCGCTGGAGCAGGCTGACCTGACCGGCGGCGACGGTGGTCGGGATTTCCAGCTGCGATCCGCCTCCCGCCACCGGGGCGGACGGTTGCGCCAGAGTCGTATCCGGCTTGTCCCGGTCGAACAGCGAGCACCCGGTCAGGGCACCGACGAGCGCGACGGCGAGGAGGGGTAGGAGCAGACGAGGGCGCGCGCGGGGTAGCACGCGCGGAAACCTACCCCACCGTAGGTAGCGACCGAAACCACCATCCGGGTCGGTATCGATGGTTACCCATTGGTAACGTCGCAATTCGTCATCGAGCGGACGGACGCAGCTCCGCCTGATCGTCGTCGCCGCCACGGTCGGCGGCGTAACCCCGCACATCCGGAGCGCCGAGCCGGGCGGCGTCCGCCGCGGCGTCGTCCGGCATCAACTGGGACTGCCGCTCGGCCTCCACCCTGGCGCGGTAGTGCTCCACCTCGCGGGCCCGGGTCGCCTCGTCCCAGCCGAGCACCGCGCCCATCAGCTCGGCGGTGTGCTCCGCGGACTCCAGCCCCCGGTGGCTGGTCTCGAACGAGATCCGGGTCCGCCGGGTCAGCACGTCCTCCAGGTGCAGCGCACCCTCGGCCCGCGCCGCGTACGCGACCTCAGCCGCCAGATACTCCGGAGCACCCGCCAGCGGAGACGCGAGCAACGGGTCGGCGTCGATCAGGGCCAGCAGGTCCAGGGTGAGGGTGCCGTACCGCTCCAGCAGGTGCTCCACCACGCCCACCGGCACGCCGTGCCGGCGGGCCAGGTCGGCCCGGTCCCGCCACATCGCCGGGTAGCCGTCGGCACCCAGCAGAGGCAGGTCGGCGGTACGCGACGAGCGCGTGCCGCCGAGCCGGCGGGCCGCCCGGTCGACCACGTCGGAGGCCATCACCCGGTACGTCGTGTACTTGCCGCCGGCGACCAGCAGCAGCCCGAGCATGGGCTCGAAGACAGCGTGTTCACGGGAGAGCTTCGACGTCGAGTCGGCCTCGCCGGCCAGCAACGGCCGCAGCCCCGCGTACACCCCCTCGATGTCGGCGGTGGTCAGCGGCCGGTCCAGCACGGTGTTGACCTGCTGCAACAGGTAGTCGATGTCGCTGGCCGAGGCGGCCGGGTGGGAGCGGTCCAGCCGCCAGTCGGTGTCCGTGGTGCCGATGATCCAGTGCCCGCCCCACGGGATGACGAAGAGCACCGACTTCGCCGTCCGCAGGATGAGCCCCGCCTCGCCGGTGATCGCCGAGCGGGGCACCACCAGGTGCACCCCCTTCGAGGCGCGCACCCGGACGCCGGGCCGCAGGCCCACGTCGTTGAGCATCCGCGACATGTCGTCGCTCCAGACACCGGTGGCGGCGATGACGGTACGGGCGTGCACCTCGAACTCCGCGTCCGGTGAGCCTGCCGGCGCCTCCAGGTCACGGACCCGGACGCCGGTCACCTCACGCGCCTGCCGGATCAGCCCGACGGCGCGGGCGCTGCTCACCACAGTGGCGCCGAGGCTGGCGGCGGTGCGGGCGAGGGTCACCACCAGGCGGGCGTCGTCGACCTGCCCGTCGTAGTAGCGGATCGCCCCGGCAAGGGTGTCGGGCCGCAGACTCGGAAAGACCCGTCGGGCCCCCTCGCGGGTCAGGTGCCGGTGCAGTGGCATGCCCCGCCCACCGCCGAAGATTCCGGCGAAGGCGTCGTACGCGGCCACACCCGCGCCGTAGTAGGAGCGGCGGAAGATGCGGGCCGGCAGGTCCCGCAGCCCTCGCCCGGCGGGCAGGGGCACCAGGATCGGCACCGGGCGTACCAGGTGCGGCGCGAGCCGGGTGGCGAGCAGGCCGCGCTCGGTGAGCGCCTCGTGCACCAGGTGGAACTCCAACTGCTCCAGGTAGCGCAGGCCACCGTGGATGAGTTTGCTCGACCGGCTGGAGGTGCCCGCCGCGAGGTCACGCGCCTCGACGAGAGCCACCTTGAGGCCCCGGGACGCCGCGTCCAGAGCGGCACCCGCACCGGTCACCCCGCCCCCGATGACCAGGACGTCGAAGCGCTCGGCGCGCAGTCGACGCAGGTCGGACGCACGGCGGACCGGCGAGAGCTGGCCGGCGACGGATCGGGAGATGTTGGGGTCACGCACCCGTCCACGGTAACCGCCAGGCCAGCGTGTCGACATTCGCCGCCCGCCCGGTACTGCCACGTCGTGTGCACGGCACGTCTCGCTGCCGGGCCCTCCGGGCGGATCGCACCCAGGCCCTTCAGCTCCGTTCCCGGCCGACCGATCGGAAATCGTGGACAGTTTCCGTCAGCGGCTGACGGAAACTGTCCAAGATCTGCAGGGTTCTTCGGTCAACCCGCAACGCGACGGCCGGGTTGAAACCGCTCGCCGCGGTCGTAAGGTTCTCGGATGCAAGGTCACCCCGCGCAACCCGGATTCAGCGACCGCAGCTCCCCCTGGTCGGTGGTCGCAGCCGTGCTGGTCGGCTGCTGGACGGTCGCGGTCACTGCGGCCACCCAGACCGGCGGCTGGGTCACCGATCAGGTGCTGCTGGGCTTCGGGCTGGACCGCGTCGGCTGGCTCTGGCCGGTACTCGGCCTGGTCACCGTCGTGCTGGTGGGCACACCCGCCCTGCTGCTGGCCGTGCTGCCCCGGTCGGCCACGGTCCGGGCCACCGGGAGGGCCTGGCTGATCGGGGCACTCGCTCTCGGCGTGCTCACACTGCTGCGGGTCGTGCCGCCGGTGCACCACGAGGCGTACCTCGCCGGGCTGGCCGGCGCCGCGTTGCTCAGCGCGCTCGCCGTGCTCTGGTCGGCGCGACGATCGTCCGGCTCGGTCGCCAGCGCAACGCACGACGCCACGGCGCCAACGGCCAGCGACGCCACCGCGCCCGCTGCCAGCACGTCATCACCCGGCGACGGCAGCGCGCCCGCCGGCACCGCGTCGTCGCCGGACGTCGGCACCGGTGGTGCGGCGCTGAACGGTGACGTCGCCCGAGTCGAGGCCGTCGCAAGCCCGGGGCTGAGCGTCGACGCCGCTTCGACCGCCGCCGGGAGCACGAACCCGGTCGAACCCCAGCGGCGCCTGCGCCGGACCGGGTCGGTCCCGCTGCTCGCGGTCGCCGCCGGGTTGGCGCTGCTGCTGCCGTGGGCCTGGCTGGGCGCACTCGGCGGGCTCCTGGAAACCATCCTCGCGCTGTTGGCGGCAGCCGCGCTGGGGGTGCTGGCCGCGACACTGTTGGACGCCACCTTCTGGTCCCGGTTCGCGGTTGGCCGACCGCCCCGGCCGGCCCGGCTCGTCCTGCTCGGAGGCCTGGTCGCCGGGGTGGCGCTGCTGCTGCTCGCGGCCGGCACCGGCCAGTCCGGCGCGCAGTTGCCGGCGCTGCTGACCCTGCCCCCGGTGGGTTTCGCACTGGCCGCGCTGTGGGCCGCGGCCTGGCGACCCACCACCGACCCGGCCGTCGCCGCACGCGCCGGCCAAACGGCGACCGGCTGGCTCGTGGGCCTGGCCGCACTCGGCCCGCTGGCCTTCACCGACCCGGAAGAGATCACCCTGCTGCTGGTCGGCACCCGGGACATCCCGTTCTGGGTGGCGGCCGCCGCTGGCGCCGGGCTCGCCGTCGCGGTCCTGGTCGCCATCGGGTACGCGGTGCTGCTCGCCCGGCCGACGGCACGTACCCCGAGCCGCCGGTCCGCCGCGGTGGCAGCCGTGGTGCTGTTGGTGGCGTTCGGTGTGGTCGACCTGGGTCCGGGCCAACCGGGCCTGTACGGCGAGCGACTGTTCGTGGTGCTGCGGACGCAGGCCGACCTGACTGGTCTGCCGGCCGGCGCGGCGGGTCGGGCCGGGCGGGACGCCCGCGCGACGGAGGTCTACCGACGGCTGGTGACGACCGCCGAGCAGAGCCAGGCCGACCTGCTCCGGGGGTTGCGTCGACTGCGACTCGATCCGGTGTCGTACTACCTGGTCAACGCGGTGGAGGTCGACGGCGGTCCGGCGGTGCGGGCGTGGCTCGCCCGCCGGCCGGAGGTGGCCCGGGTGCTGGTCAGCCAACGTCTGCGGCCACTGCCGGCCCCGGCGGGGCAGAACCGGGGCACCGCGCCGACGCCCACCGGCCCCGAGTGGAACATCCGCCAGATCGGCGCGGACCGGGTGTGGTCCCAGCTCGGGGTGACCGGCACGGGCATCGTGGTGGGCAGCTCGGATTCGGGGGTGGACGGCGCCCATCCGGCGCTGCGCGCCGGGTTCCGGGGCGGAGACGACTCCTGGTACGACCCGTGGGACGACACCCGCAGCCCGACCGACCAGGGTGGGCACGGCACCCACACGGTGGGCAGTGCGGTGGGACGCGACGGCATCGGGGTGGCGCCGGACGCGCAGTGGGTGGGCTGCGTCAACCTGGACCGCAACCTCGGCAGCCCCGCGCACTACCTGGACTGCCTCCAGTTCATGCTGGCGCCCTTCCCGACCGGTGGCGACCCGTTGACCGACGGCCGTCCGGAGCGCGCCCCGCAGGTGCTGACGAATTCGTGGGGCTGCCCGCCCATCGAGGGTTGCGACCAGCGCGTGCTGCGGCCGGCAACCGCCGCACTGGACGCCGCCGGGATCTTCGTGGTCGCCGCCGCCGGCAACACCGGGCCGTGGTGCGCGTCGATCGACGACCCACCGGCGCCGTACGCGGACGTGCTGACCGTGGGCGCGGTGGACGCGCAGCGCCGGGTCGCCGAGTTCTCCTCGCGCGGGCCGGTGCCGGGTGCGAGTAAGCCGGACGTGCTGGCGCCGGGTGTGGGTGTGGTGTCGGCCATGCCGGGCGGCACGTACGCCGCGCTGGACGGCACCTCGATGGCGACCCCGCAGGTGGCCGGGGTGGTCGCGCTGATGTGGTCGGCGAACCCGGCGCTGGTCGGCGACGTGGCCCGGACCCGGCAGATTTTGCGGGACACCGCCACGGCGGCGACGCCCACCTACCGCTCCGACAACCCGTCCGACGCCTGCGGTGCTCCGTCGAACGTCACGGGTGCCGGGGAGGTGGACGCGTACGCCGCCGTGCGCGCCGCCCAGCAATAGGCAGGTTTCCTTCCTGATCCGACGGGCGGGAGCGCGGGCCGCCACACGGTGTTCTAGGGTCGGCGACCATGGACGCCGAGATCACCGTCACCGAGCTGACCCCCGACCTGGCCGACACCGTGGTGCGGCTCTGCGAGCAGGCTCTCGACCTTCCCGAGGACGCCACCGAGGCCGCCGCCATCGTGGACGTGCTCTGGCCCCGGGCCGCCGCCGACCGGCCGGTGGTCGGGCTGGGCGCGTACCGGGGTGCGGACCTGGTCGGGGTGTTGTTCTGCTCGGTGTCGTCGACCGAGCCGGGCATCGGGCATGTCGACCTGGTCGCGGTACATGCGGATCAGCGTCGCCGGGGCGTCGGTCGGGCGCTGCTGGGGCGGGCCGAGCAGGTGCTGGCCGAGCGCGGTGTGACCGAGGTGCTGCTGGCCGGGAACCCGCCGTACTACGCGTGGCCGGGCATCGACGTCCGCTACACCCCGGCGGTCTGCGCCGCCCTCGCGCTCGGCTACCAGCAGGACCGGACCGCCTGGAACATGACCGCCGACCTGTCGTACGACGGGTCACCGGCACTGCGGTCCACCGAGGCGGCGGAGAGGCGGCTGGCCGATCAGGGCGTCACAGTGCGCCGGGCGGAGCCGGCGGACCTCCCGGCGTTGACCGCGTTCGCCCGGTCCACCTTCGGCGGCACGTGGGACGGCGAGTTGGCCGGGTCGGTGGGTCGTGACGGCGCCGGCTGCCACCTGGCGGAGCGGGGCGGCGAGGTGCTCGGCTTCGCCGCGTACGGGTCGTCCCGGCCGAGCTGGTTCGGGCCGATGGGCACCGCGCCGGCAGCCGAGGGGTCGGGCATCGGTGGCGTGCTGCTGCGGCGCTGCCTGCGGGACCAGCAGGCGGCGGGGCTGACCCGGGCGGAGATCGGCTGGGTGGGACCGGTGCCGTTCTACTCGGGCAGCGCGGGTGCCCGGATCGAGCGGGTCTTCTTCCTGTACCGGCGGACCCTGTCGGTGGCGTAACCGGGGCAAAGGGGATATTGATCCATTCGCCCGCGTCGGTCATCGACGCCCCCTACCGTTTCGGTAGAGGAGGCAGCCATGACCACGGATGACGACCAGACCGAGGACGGCCCGCCGATCACCTGGAAACCGGTCGGCGAACTCCCCGGCCAACTGCCGTTCGACCGGCTCGACTACGGCGACGCCGAGCAACTGGCCGAGATGACCACCGACGACGGGTCGGCGGTCGTCGAGGAGCCACGGGAGATGGTGGACGAGCCGATCCAGCTGCTTCCGCCGTACAACCGGGCACAGAAGCGGCGCAACCAGCGCCCACTGCCGACCTGACGACGAACGGGGCGGACCGCGTCAGCGGCCCGCCCCGTTCTGTGTCGGAACTGGACTCAGAAGTCCATGTCCCCGCCACCCGGGCCAGCCGGGGCAGCCGGGGTCTTCTCCGGCTTGTCCGCGACAACGGCCTCGGTGGTGAGGAACAGCGCCGCGATGGAAGCGGCGTTCTGCAGCGCCGAGCGCGTCACCTTGGCCGGGTCGATGATGCCCGCGGCCAGCAGGTCGACGTACTCGCCGTTGGCGGCGTTGAGGCCGTGACCCGCTTCGAGGTTACGGACCTTCTCCACCACGACGCCGCCCTCAAGGCCGGCGTTGACGGCGATCTGCCGCAGCGGGGCGTCCAGCGCGACCTTGACGATGTTCGCACCAGTCGCCTCGTCGCCGACCAGGTCGAGCTTGTCGAAGGCGGTCTTGCCGGCCTGGACCAGCGCGACGCCACCACCCGGGACGATGCCCTCCTCGACGGCGGCCTTCGCGTTGCGAACGGCGTCCTCGATGCGGTGCTTGCGCTCCTTGAGCTCGACCTCGGTGGCCGCGCCGACCTTGATGACCGCAACGCCGCCGGCCAGCTTGGCCAGCCGCTCCTGCAGCTTCTCGCGGTCGTAGTCGGAGTCGCTCTTGTCGATCTCGGCCCGGATCTGGTTGACCCGGCCCTGGATCTGCTCGGCGTCACCGGCACCGTCGACGATGGTGGTCTCGTCCTTGGTCACCACGACCTTGCGGGCGCGGCCCAGCATGTCGAGGCTGGCGGCGTCGAGCTTGAGGCCGACCTCCTCGCTGATGACCTGGCCACCGGCGAGGATGGCGATGTCGGTCAGCATGGCCTTACGGCGGTCACCGAAGCCCGGCGCCTTGACGGCGACCGACTTGAAGGTGCCACGGACCTTGTTGACCACCAGGGTGGCGAGGGCCTCGCCCTCCAGGTCCTCGGCGATGATCAGCAGCGGCTTGCCCGACTGCATGACCTTCTCCAGGATCGGGAGCAGGTCCTTCACCGACGAGATCTTGCTGTTGGCGATCAGGATGTACGGGTCGTCGAAGACGGCCTCCATACGCTCCGGGTCGGTCATGAAGTAGGCCGAGATGTAGCCCTTGTCGAAGCGCATACCCTCGGTGAGCTCCAGCTCCAGCCCGAAGGTGTTGCTCTCCTCGACGGTGATGACGCCTTCCTTGCCGACCTTGTCCATCGCCTCGGCGATGATCTCGCCGACGGTGCTGTCGCCAGCGGAGATGGAGGCGGTGGAGGCGATCTGCTCCTTGGTCTCGACGTCCTTGGCGAGCTTGGACAGCTCCTCCGAGACGCTCGCGACCGCGGCCTCGATGCCCCGCTTCAGGGCCATCGGGTTGGCGCCAGCGGCCACGTTGCGCAGGCCCTCGCGAACCAGGGCCTGGGCCAGGACGGTCGCCGTCGTCGTGCCGTCACCGGCAACGTCGTCGGTCTTCTTGGCGACCTCCTTGACCAGCTCAGCGCCGATCTTCTCGTACGGGTCCTCGAGCTCGATCTCCTTGGCGATGCTCACACCATCGTTGGTGATGGTGGGGGCACCCCACTTCTTCTCGAGCACGACGTTGCGGCCCTTCGGGCCGAGGGTCACCTTTACGGCGTCGGCGAGCTGGTTCATGCCCCGCTCGAGGCCGCGGCGAGCCTCTTCGTCGAAAGCGATCATCTTGGCCATACGGCGTTGTCCTCCTGGACACTCACGGGCCACCCGAGATGTGTGCCCCGGATGGGCCGCCTGGTGTGCGCACCTAGGGACGTCGCCACCTGGCGACGACGACGTCCTTCGGCCGGGCCGGATAGCCCGCGACGACCGGCCATGTGCTGCCCCGGTGTCTCCACACCGGCACAACCTGGCCCCACCGTCCCGACCGTTGGCACTCACGGTATGCGAGTGCCAATGACTTGTTTAGCACTCTCCCCTGCCGAGTGCAAGCACGATGGGGCCGCTCAGCCGAGTTCCGCGGCCAGTCCGGGAGTGTTCACCGGCGCCTCATGGGCGCGCTGCTCGGCGTACGTGACCAGCAGACCGATCATCTGGGCGAGGTGGGCCGGGAGGGCCAGCACCGCGGTGATCCCGATCACCACCACCGCCCCGACCGCGTTGCCCGGGGACGCGAAGGGATCCGTACCGAACGCCGAGGTGCCCACGCCTTCCAGGGCGCCGGGGATCAAGGTGCCGACGATCACCGCCAGGGCGACCAGGGCCACCCGACCGAGCAGCAGGCCGAGCCGGTCGTGGAACATCCGGAACGACCGGCCGATCGGGTTGTGGCGTTCGAAGAGGTAGACCGGACCGGCCATGCTCAGCGCGAACGCCAGGTAGATACCCGGCAGGACGCAGAAGCAGACACCGATGCCGATGAGCAGGCTGACCAGCAGGGTCCACCCCCACAGCCCGAGTGCCCGACGGATGCCGTAGCGCAGCGCTGAATCCAGGCTGCCCGGCTGACCGGCCGCCTGCTGGGTGATCACCCAACTGCCGGCAGCCCACCCGACGGCCTGCAACAACCCGACCAGCACGCTGCCGCCGATCAGCACGACCAGGAGGCCAACCAGCTCGACGGCGAAGTTGTCCGGCAGGGCGGCGGTCGTGCTCGTCTCGGCCTCGGCGGCCCAGTTCGCCGACGGGTCCACCCCGAGCGAGATCACCGAGAGCACCGCCGCGGGCAGCACCTGGGTGAGCAGCATGATGGGCACCAACTGCCGCCAGCCTCGGCGCAGCGCTCCCCCGCACCGGCTGAACCAGCCGGCGAGGCCGGCACCGGGTGGAGTGACCAGGGGGTCGTTCGGGTCGTACCCGTAACCCGGCGGGTACCAGTTGACCGGCGGCCCCGGATGCCACGGCTGCGGACCGTAGGGCCCCGCTCCCGGCGGGTAGCCCCCGGTGGGCGGGAACACCCACCCCTGCGGCGGCTGACCGGCCGGGCCCCAGGCACCCTGCGCAGGATCCCAACCAGCCGGCGGGAGACCCGGCACGGAGCCAGGCGGCTGACCGGCCGGGCCAGGCTGACCCTGCGTCGGGTCGGACGGGCCTGGCTCACCCGGCCCGTAGGGCGGGGTGGACGAGGGTGGCTGGTCGGTCATGAACGCTCCTCAGCATCGGCTGGAACGGTTCACGATCTTCCCGGCTGCGCGCCCGCGCCGCCAGCCCCCAAGGCGGCGGCCGACCGGTGCGAACGGTCAGGCGATGACGCGTACGTGCTCCGCCTGGGGGCCCTTCTGGCCCTGGGCGATCTCGAACTCGACCCGCTGGCCGTCGTCCAACGCCTTGTAGCCGTCCATCTCGATCGCGGAGAAGTGAACGAACACGTCCTGACCGCCGTCGACGGCGATGAAGCCGTAGCCCTTTTCGGCGTTGAACCACTTGACGCTGCCCTGTGCCACGGTGCACTTCCCTCACTCTGCGCGGTGCTGCCTGACCCGGCGCACGGAGCGGCCGGGCGCCCTCGGACCACCACCTCGGCAATCGATGACCGCCATTGAAGCAGGTGACCGAAATCGCACGCTACACGAGGACTGACAGCCGCGCACGACCACAAATCGGGCATGGCCCTGGTGGCTTCGACACCAGCTCCGGCCGCACCGGTCGACCCGGCGCAGCGATCCGACGGATTTATCGTCGTGAGTGCCTGGGGGAAGGTGATCGAGGCTGCGCCGCGGCCCGGTGAAGATCGGGCCCGACCCGGAAAATGCCGTTCGCCCCCTGTGATAGGCATGCGGCATGACCACCGATACGGACTCGACCTCCGTTCGTCGGGCGGAGATCCGCCGGGGCCGGCCGGAGGACGCCGCCCGGATGCGGGCGCTGCGACTGGAGATGCTCGCCGACGCACCGTTGGCCTTCCTGGAGACCTTGGCGGACGCGGCGGCCCGACCGCACAACGAGTACGCCGCACGGGTCGCGTACACCTCGGCCGGCCCGAACAACGCGCAGTTCGTCGCGGACCCGGGCGGTCGGCTGGTCGGGCATGCCGGTGGCACTGTCGCCCCGGACGAGCCCGGGCTGACCGTGATCTACGCCGTGTACGTCACGCCGACCTGGCGGGGCAGCGGCCTTCTCGGCGACCTGATCGACGGGGTGGCCGACTGGTCACGGGCCTGCGGCCGACCGGAGCTGCTGCTGGAGGTCGTGGTCGGCAACGACCGCGCCTACCGGGCGTACCAGCGGCTGGGCTTCAAGGACACCGGGGTACGAGTCCCCCACCCCACAATCCCAGCCCTGAACGAGCTACAGATGCGCAGACCCGCCTAAAAGAAAAACCCATCCCAAGGCAGAACCACTGAGATGCCCCCATAAAGAAACCGGAAGCGCCCGCGCCACAGTGCCCACAAAGGGTTTCCGGGGCAGCCCGACCCGCGCAGGGATCAAGCCTGACCGCCCGGAGCGGGTCGGGCTGCCCCGGAAACCCCCACCGCAACCACTACACGTGACGCCGCGACTGAACGATCCGGAACCGGTTGGCCACATAAGCCCCATCGGTCAACGCCGAGTTGGCCGCCGCGTTGGCCCCGCTGCCGTGGAAGTCGGAGAACGCCGCCGACTGGTTCACGAACACCCCGCCGGTGAGGTTGCAGGACAGGTGCACCCCGACCTCGACCGCGACCGCCTCGGTGGCGTCCAGCACCGTCTCGTCGGTGGAGTAGACCCCGGCGGTGAGCGCGCCCTTCTCGCCGACAGTCCGGCGCAGCAGCTCCAGGCTGTGCGCGGTGGAGTCGGTGGCGATGGCGAACGAGATCGGCCCGAACCACTCCCGGCCGTACGTCTCCGCGTCGTCCGCCGCCAGCTTCACGATCGTCGGGGTACGCACCACCGCGTCGGCGTACGCCGGGTGCGCCACGGCCCGCGACTCCAGCACCGGCTCGCCGACCCTGGTCACCTCGGCCAGCCGTTCCAGCACCCCGTCGTTGACGATGGCGCCGGTCAGCTCCACGCCTCGGGCCGGGTCGGCGGTGAGCTTGCCGACCGCTGCGGCGATCCCGCCGGCCACCTCGTCGAAGCTCTTGTGCCCCTGGTCGGTCTCGATGCCGCCGGCGGGGATGAGGATGTTCTGCGAGGTGGTGCACATCTGGCCGCTGTAAAGGGTCAGCGTGAAACCGAGGTTGCGGCACATGCCGGCGAAGTCGTCGGTGGAGTCGATGACGACAGTGTTCAGGCCGGCCTTCTCGGTGTAGACCGAGGCCTGCCGGGCGTGCGTCTCCAGCCAGTCGCCGTACTCGGTGGAGCCGGTGAAGTCGACGATCTTCACGGAGCGGTGCAGGGCCAGGTCGCTGGCGAGCTTCTCACCGGGCGCCTCGGCCGCCAGCATGATCAGGTTCGGGTCGAACCCGGCCTCGGCGAGCACCTCCCGGGCGTACTTCACGGTGATGGCCAGCGGTAGCACCGCGCGCGGGTGCGGCTTGACGATCACCGGGTTGCCGGTGACCAGCGAGGCGAACAGCCCGGGGTACGAGTTCCAGGTCGGGAAGGTGTTGCAGCCGATCACCAGCGCCACCCCACGCGGCACCACGTGGAACGTCTTGGTCATCCGCAGCGGGTCACCCTTACCGGCGGCCTTCTCCCAGCCTGCCGTGCCCGGGTGCCGGGTCATCTCGGCGTACGCGTACGCCAGCGCCTCCAGGGCCCGGTCCAGTGCGTGCGCGCCGCCGGCCTGGAAGGCCATCACGAACGCCTGCCCGCTGGTGAACTGCACCGCGTTGGCCAGCTCGAAGATGTTCTTGTGCAGCCGGTCGAGGATCTCCAGGCAGACTCCCACCCGGGCCTGCGGGCCGGCGTCGCGCCAGGCCGGCAGTGCGGCGGAGGCGGCGCTCACCAGCTCGCCGGGGCCGGCGTGCGGGTAGCGCACCGCGAGCTCCACCCCGAACGGGCTCGTCTCGGTGGCGACCCGGTCGCCAGCGCCCGGCTGGTCGAGCGGGAAGTCACCACCGAGGTACGCCTCGAAGGCGGCCTTGCCGTCGGCGGCGGCGGTCTCGCCGTACACCCGAGGGCTGGGGGATTCGGGATAGGCGGACCAGTAGCCCCGCTCCGTGATCGCGGTCAGCGCACGGTTGAGGGTGTCGGCGTGCCTGTCGTACAGGGGATGCGGGGTCTCCGTCATGCCCGCCATCATGCCTGAGTCCGGTCCGCGAGCAGTAGCGCGAATGCCCGACAGCGGCTCATGCCGCAGTCGGGTTCGGGAGCAGAAGCGCCAATGACCGACGGCACCGCGGTTGCCCGCGGCGCCAGCGGGTAACCGCGGGCCTCCGGCCAGGAGAGCCGGCCACGGGAGGGCGGCGGGTGAGGATCACCGAGATCCGGGTGCACGGGGTCGCCGACAAGGGGCCGGAGACGATCCTCGACCGGCCGATCGTCGCGCGGGTCGCGGGAGACGACAATGCCGGCTTCTACCGACCGCGGCCCGGCTACGGTGCCCCCGCGGACCGCGACGGGGTGACGCTTGAGGCGTACCGCTGGAGCCGGCTGACCGGCGGCACCGCGACCCGGACGTTCTCCCTGGTCCTGCTCCTGCCGTTCATGCTCAGCAACATCGCGGTCTGGATGCTGCCGGTCACCGGTGGCGAAGGCCGTGCCGCGCGGGCGCTGTGCCGAGTGTTGGCCGCGACGATGACCGCGATGTACGTGCTCTCCGCCGTCGGGGTGTCCCTCGACCTGATCGCCTGGCAGTGCGCGGCCTACCCGAGGTGTCTGGAGGGGCGGCGGGAGATCTCCTGGCTGGGCGGCGTGCCACCAGGTCAGCGGCTCGCGCTGCTGGCCGTACCCCCGATCATCGCGATCGTCCTGATCTGGCGGCTCGGTGCCCGGACCTGGCAGCTCCCCGAGGACAGCGACCACGCGCCCGGGGTGGGTGCGGACCGGCTCGACGCGCCCGCCTTCTGGGACACTCGGTCGCTGCTGCGCCGCTTGCGCTCGGTGCACGTCGCGGTGGCGCTGGGCACGCTCAACCTCACTCTGCTGCTGGCTCTGGCGCCGCACGACGCCACAGTGCCCGGCTGGCTGCTGCTGGCGGCGGACGTGGTGCTGCTCGCCGGGGCGGTGGTGCTGCTCTGCCGACCGGCGATCGAGCGGCGCGGAGAGCACGACCAGCGCAGTTCGCTGACGATCCGCTGGGTGGCCGTCGCGCTCACCGCACTGACCCTGGGGTACGCGTCGCTGCCACGTCCGTCGTGGACGGCCGAGGGAATGTTGCCGGGGTACGGGATGCTTGCCGCCGGGCTGTTCGCCGGGCAGGTGGCGCTGCTCGCGATGCTCGGCCTGGTGGTCGTGGTGCAGCGGCGTTCCCTTCCTCGCCCCCACTTCCTGCTGGCCGGGCTGGGCGCGCCGGTGCTGATCACCGTCGCGATCGGGCTGGGCGTCGCCTACGACTCGGGCCTGACCTACGGGCTCGCCGAGTATCTGGACCGTGGTTCCAGCCCGACGCCGGCACGGCCGCTACCGCCTGGTGCGCCACCGCTGTCGCCGCCGATCGCCTTCCGCTGGGCCACCCTCGGCTTCTCCCTCGCCGTGCTCCTGGTGATCATGACGGCAGTGCTCGTGCCCCGGCTTCGCCGTGGCCGTCGCCGCCGGGAGGCCGAGGAACTGGTCCGGCGGGACTATCCGGAAGCCTCCCGGGCGGCCCCGGAACGGGTCCGGGCCGTCCGCGACGCGATCGTGCGTGCCCGGCTCACGGATCGGCTCGGGCCGCTGCTGGTCGCCGCGTACGTGGTGTTGGCACTGCTCACCCTCGCGGCGGCCGGGCTCTCGGTGGTCGGTCCCGGCCCGGGTGCGCTGGCGCTGCGACTGGGCGGCGAGTCGCTGGCCCGTCCGGTGATCTTCGTGACCGACCTGGGCGCTCTGCTGATCGGGCTGTTCGCCACGGTCCTCGCGGTGATGGGACTGGTCGCCTACCGATCCGGCGCGATCCGGCTGGTCGGGGTGCTCTGGGAACTGGCCACCTTCTGGCCGCGCGCCGCGCACCCGCTCGCCCCGCCGTGCTACGTCGAGCGGGCGGTCCCGGAGCTGACCCGCCGGATCGGGCAGCTCACCGCCGACGGGAACGCGGTGGTGCTGTCCGGACAGAGCCACGGCAGCGTGCTCGCGGCGGTGACGATCCTGCAACTCCCCGACCACTGTCGCCGACGGGTGGCCCTGCTGACCTACGGCTCCCCGCTCGGAAACCGCTACCGGCGGATCTTCCCGGCGTACGTCAGCGACGAGATGTTGCGCGAGGTCGGCGGCCGGTTGGCCTGGCGGTGGATCAACCTGTGGCGGTACACCGACGCGGTGGGCGGACCGGTGTTCGTCCCGCTCCTGGACGGACCCGACGACCCGGCAGCCCGGGTCGACCGTCGGGTGCGGGACCCGAAGGGACTGCTCATCCCACCGACCGACACCGTGCCCCCACCGGTGCAGGGCCACCGGTTCACCCCGGACGACGACTTCCACGACGCGATCCGCGAGCTGGTCGGGCGATTGGAGCGGACGGACGGGTGACCGCCCGGGTCAGAGGGAGAGCTGCCAGTTGTTCCAGGCGTCCACCGGGCGGAAGCCGAGCTGCTCGTTGATCGCCACCATGTAGCTGTTGCTCGCGGCGTTGAAGGTGTCGATGACGCGGACCGTCGGCTCGTGGGTCAGCAGGTGGTGCAGGTTCTCCGCCTTGGCGATGAGACCGAGCCGGTGCCCACGGTGGGCCGGGTCGACGATGGTGATCTGCTGGAAGGCGTGCCAGTCGGTGGAGGCGCTCACGTCCAGCAGGGTCCAGGCGACCAGCCGCCCGGACGCCTCGTGGCGCATCCCGAGGTGGTAGCGCCGCCGACCCCGGGCGTCCAGGGCGCGCTCGGTGCCACGGATGCGCTCGGCGTCCACCTGCTCCGGGTCCCACTGCACGTCGCCCATGGGCGCGTCCATGAGCAACCGGCCGTCCAGGTAGGCGATGTCCGCCACGTACTCCTGCGGGGTGGAACCCTGCCAGCAGACCGATCGATAGCCCTCCGCCCGCGGCCGGGCCTCGGCCAGCGCCGCGCGCAGGGCGATCCGGTCGATCGCGTCGACGTCGAGGCGGCGACGCACCTCGGGCAGCGCCGACTGGGCGCCGGTGGTGGCGGCGAACGCGTCTCCCGCCGCTGATCGCGCCGGCCCGTCGGGCAGCGCGGAGACGGTCATCGCGACGACCCGCTTGCGGCCGCGCTCGCGGAGCAGGCGTACGCCGTACTCGTGCAGCGCGCGACCGACACCCCGGCGCCGCAGCTCGGGATGCACCGTCAGCTCGGCGGTGGCGTTGTCGGTGTTGTCGAGCTGCGGCAGGTCCAGCTGGAGGTAGCCGGCCGGCGCGCCGTCCAGCCGGGCCAGCGCCCAGAGCGATTCGGTGCCGGGCATCGGCGTGTGGAACAGCGCGTCGAAGCGGCGTCGGCAGAAGGGTGGGAAGTCCGGCAGGTCGACCTCGATGGCCGCCGCGCCGATCCGGTACGCCTCGTCGACCGAGGTGCGGTCGGCGCCGTCGAACGACGCGATGGTGATGCTCATGCGGTGAGCGTGCACCGTACAAAAGCGATCGGGCCAGCGAATTACTCGCTGGCCCGATCGAACGTTGGTCGGGAGGGACACTCGCACAACGCCTCCGGCGTTGGGTCGCAAGAACTTCAAAAGTCTTCGGCGAAATGCCCTCCCGCACGGAGCATCTTGCGCCGTCCGGTTCCTGCCGTCAAGTCCGTAGCGGCGGGTTTCCCACACTCACAGCTAAAACCCAGTTACCGACTGATCGACTCGGACCGGTTCCGGGCGGGCCCACTCCCCCGTCAAACCAGCCCGCACGACGCGGCCCTGCACATGATCCACCCGGTTTCACTGAAGTCGGGGTGTCCAAGCGGCCCGGACACCCCGACTTCCGCAAACCCGAGTGGATCAAGCCCGGCCGAGGCCGGCGTCGACCGGCGAAGACCGACCGAGCGACGCGCCCGGGCGGCGGGTCAGCCCAGGAGGCCGGCGTCGCGGGCGGCGCGCAGCGAGGGCTTGATGTGGTGGGTCGGCCCGACCTGACCGGCCACCGCGTCGATTGTCTTCAGACCCTCGCCGGTGTTGAACACCACGGTCTCCGCCGTCGGGTCGAGTCGGCCGGACTCGACCAGCTTGCGCAGCACCGCCACTGTCACCCCACCGGCGGTCTCCGCGAAGACGCCGGTGGTGCGGGCCAGATCGCGGATGCCAGCGCGGATCTCGTCGTCGTCGGCGTACTCCATCCAGCCGCCGGTGCGGCGGACCGCCTCCAGCGCGTAGAGGCCGGCGGCGGGGTCGCCGATGTTGAGCGACTTGGCGATGCCGGTGGGCTTGACCGGGGTGATCGTGTCGGTGTCGGCGTGCAGGGCGGTGGCGATCGGGTTGCAACCGGCGGACTGCGCGCCGAAGACCTTCCAGCCGCCGGCCGGCGCCTCGACCAGACCGATCTCCACCAGCTCGGAGAACGCCTTGTCAATCTTGGTGAGCAGCTCACCGCTGGCCATCGGGATCACCACCTGCGCCGGGATCCGCCAACCGAGCTGCTCGGCCACCTCGTAGCCGAGCGTCTTGGAGCCCTCCGCGTAGTACGGGCGGACGTTCACGTTGACGAACGCGGTGTCCTCGAACTCGTCGGTCTCCACCAGCTCGCCACAGAGCCGGTTGACGTCGTCGTACGAGCCGTCGATGGCGACCAGCTCGCCCCCGTAGACGGCAGTGGTGATGACCTTGCCCTGCTCCAGGTCACTGGGGATGAAGACCACCGAGGGCACCCCGGCGCGGGCGGCGTGCGCGGCCACCGAGTTGGCCAGGTTGCCGGTCGACGCGCAGGCGAACCGGGTGAAGCCGAGCGCCTTCGCGGCGGTGAGCGCCACCGAGACGACCCGGTCCTTGAACGAGTGGGTGGGGTTGGCGCTGTCGTCCTTGACCCAGAGCTGCGCGGTGATGCCCAGCTCGGCGGCGAGGTGCGGGGCCGCCACCAGCGGGGTCAGTCCTGGGTCGAGGGTGACCCGGCTGGCTGGGTCCTGACCGGCGGGGAGCAGTGCGGCGTACCGCCAGATGTTCTTCGGCCCGGCCTCGATCTGCTCCCGGGTGACCGTCGCCAGGGAGGCGGTGTCGTAGTCGACCTCGAGCGGGCCGAAACACTCGTAGCAGGCGTGCTGGGCGGCGAGCGGGTAGCGCGCCGAACAGGCGCGACAGACCAGGGCGCGGGCGGGGCTGGCGGAGGTGTCGATGCCGGAGGCGGCGAGCGTCGACGTCATGTCGAGAGTCCTCTCATCTTTCCCCGCATCGCACGGTGCGGCGGGGACGGAATTGGCACCTGCCCCGCGGGTCGCTCAGCGGTGAGCGCGCGGGGTGGTTGCCGGGGCGTCGTCGGGCCGTATCCCTCAGCCCCTCTGGATGAGGTATGCAGTTGTGCCGTCGAGTCTAGGCAAACCCGGGCGCGGCCTCCAGGGCGGATCCCAGGTAGTGGGTCAGCGGACGCTCACCGCCGCGGGGTCGATCACCGCGACCGGGTCCGTGACCGCTGTGGTCCGGGGCAGCGCCGCGGAGCGGGTCCGGGGCCGGGTGGCCAGGTTCGCGGCGACCAGGGCGGCGATCGTGATGGCGGCCCCGACCAGTTCGACGGGCTCCGGGCGGTAGCCGCGGGCGATCTGCACCGCGAACGTGGTCACCGGGACCAGGTTCATGAACAACGCGGCGTTGGCGGCACCGAGTCGCTGCACGCCGGTGTTCCAGGCCAGGACCGCGATCACGGCGCCCAGGACCACCGCGTACGCCAGTTGCGGGGTGACCGCCACGAGGTCGGCGGCGGCCGGCGCGTGCTGCCAGCCGACGGCGTCGGCGCCGATGCTCGCGGCCAGCATGGCGGCCGTGCCGGCGAGTGCGGTCAGCGTGGTGAAGCGCAGTGGCGACCACTCGCCGAAGCGGCTGGCACCGTGGGTGTAGATGCCCCAGCCGAGCACCGCGCCGATCATCATCAGCCCACCGAGACCGAACTGGCCGAGCCCGGTCAGGCTCCCGCGGGTGATCACCAGGCCGACACCGAGGAGCGCCACCAGGGAGAGACCCAGCAGGAGCGGCTTCGGGCGTACGCCGTCACGGGCCCAACGGACCAGTTGGGTGATCACCGGGGTGGTGGCCACGAAGAGCGCGACCTGCTGCGGGGCGGCGTGTTCGAGGGCCAGGCTGGTGAGCAGGTTGAAGCCGGCGAAGCCGACCACTCCGAGCACCACCACCTCGGCCGCCCGACCACCCAACCGCAGTGCGCCGGCACCCTCACGCAGCAGGAGGACGGCGACCAGGATGACGGCGGCGAGAAGGTAGCGGGCGGTGGTCAGGTTGAGCGGGTCGACCCGGGTCAGCGCGGTGGCCAGGACCGGGAACATCACTCCCCAGGCGAGGACGGCGAGCAGCGGGTATGCGGCGGCGCGGGATCGCATCGTCAGCTCCAATGTTCGAGTATCGTCGAACCAACGGAACTGACAGTAGGAGCTTGTTCGACAATTGTCGAACAAGGGTTACACTGCTCACATGGAGCCGCACGAACCCGAACTGACCGCCGTACCGGTCACCGCCGTGCTGGCCGCACTCGCCGACGACGTGCGGTTGCAGATCGTCCGGGCGCTCGCCGAGGGTGGCGAGGCGGCCTGCGGCAGCTTCGACTTCGGCGTCTCCAAGGCGACCCGCAGCCACCACCTCAGGGTGCTGCGCGAGGCCGGCCTCACCCGCACCCGCGCCGCCGGCACCAGCCGCCTGGTCCGACTCCGGCGTGACGAGCTGAACGAGCTCTACCCCGGCCTCCTGGACGCGGTCCTCAGCCCTCGCCCGCCGGCCTGACCCCCGCCGTCGCCGAGCGCGCCGCCGGAGCCGCCTCGTCGAGGCCCCGGCGACGCGCGGTACGAGTGCGGTCAGACGGCCACCGAGCTGGGTTCGGCCACCGAGCCGGGCGCTGGTGCCGACGGGGAGTCGGCGCGACGCCGGGCGAGCAGCGTGTCGAGCGCCCAGGCACCCGGGCCGAGGGCCGCTATCAGCAGGAACGACCAGCAGAAGAGAGCGGACAGCTCGCCCCCGTTCTGCATGGGCAGCAGGTGATCCGGCTGGTGCACCACGAAGTAGGCGTACGCCATCGAGCCGGATGCCAGAAGAGCGGCGGGTCGGGTGAAGAGCCCGGCCAGCACCAGCGCGCCGCAGACCAACTGGATCAGGGCGGCCCACCAGCCCGGCCAGGTGCCGAGCGGTACCGCCTTGCCGGTCATCGGGTTGCCGCCGAACAACCCGAAGACCGAGGTCAGGCCGTGCAACGTGAACAGCAGGCCGATCACGATGCGGAACAGGGACAGGGTCGGCCCGCCGAGCCGAGAGACGTTCATGGGACCTCCATTGAGGAAAATGGATGGATCCCGTCCATCGTGACGCATGGCTATATCGAAGTTAATAAATTCCTTGCTGGTGGGAAGATCCCCGGTTGAAATATGTCGGCGCAATGCCCGCCAGCGACGAGCAGGCGGGGCCGGACTGCGTCGTGCCGACGCTCTGAGCTGCGGTTACGCAGGAAAATTGGCGTCAGTGCCGCGTCAACCGCAGTATGGGAGCGCTCCCGAATGACGGTACAGCCTGCCTGATGGGCCGTACAGCCCATCGACCCCGCCGACGACGTGGACAGCCCGTCCACCCCGCCGACGACGTGGACAGCCTGTCTACCCCGCCGACCCGACGTGGGCAGCCTGCCTACCCCGCCGACCCGACGTGGGCAGCCGGCCGATCCCGGTGATCGACTCGGTTTCCTTGAAGCCGCGGTATCCCTGGGGCCAGGATGCCCCGGATTCAAGGAGACCGAGTCGATCAAGGCGGGCAGCGGCGGGTCGCGGCGGCCGCGACGGGCAGGGTGGGCAGCGGCGGGCAGCGGCGCGCTGGGTGGGCAGCGGCGGCAGGCCTCCCGTGCGCGAGGATCGGTCGATGATCTCCCGCAAGATGGCAGCACGACGGGCCGGCCGATCGCTCGCGGTGTTCGCGTCTGCGCTCGCGCTCGGCGCCTGCGCACCCGGCGACCATCGCGGCCAGTCCGGGGACCCCACGAGCCCGCCGCCGACCGCACCCGGTGCGTCGGCGAGCCCGTCCGCGAGCACCGACCCGCTGGCCGAGTGCCCGGCGTCCGGCGTCCGGATCCGGTCGACCGGGTCGGACGCCGCGATGGGCCTTCGCGCCCTGGGCCTGGAGCTGGTCAACTGCGGCGACCGCCCCTACCAGCTCAACGGATACCCGGTGCTGCACGTCTACGACGAGCAGCGCGAGCCGATTATGCTGCGCGTGGTCAACGGCGCGAAGGAGATCACCTCGGGCTTCGACCAGCCGCCCCGCAAGGTCACCCTCGCCCCCGACGAGCGGGCCACCGCCGTGGTGCTCTGGCGCAACCTGGTCACCGACCCGACAGTGGTGGCCAGCACGGGCGAGTTCCTGACGGTGGCACCCGCAGCCGGCCAACCGCCCCACGAGGTCGACCCGGACGGGCCGGTCGACCTGGGCAACACCGGTCGGATCGGCGTCAGCGCATGGAAGAAGGCCGACCCGTCCGCACCGGCGCCGACGCGCCCGGCCCCGCCGCCGGTGCCGAGCGCCGTGCCGTCGTCGGTGAGCCCGCCCGACAGTCGGCTGTGAGCCCGGCCCGTCAGCTGGTGATGTCCTTGCGGGTGAAGCGCCAGAACGCCAACCCCCAGAACAACGTCGCGTAGCTGATCGCCGAGATGCATCCGCGTACCACGTCGTCGGTCTGCACGGGAGTCGAGAGCAGCCCCAGCCAGGCGGTGCTGAAGTGGGTGGGCAGGAAGTCGCGTACCGCGCCCAGGGCGGTGATCTGGTCCAGGATGCTGGACAGGATCCACAGCAGCACCGCACCACCCACCGCGCCCAACGCGGCGTCCGTGGTCACCGACAGCAGGAACGCCAGCCCGGCCACCACCAGGAGTACGACCGCCAGGTAGCCGAGCACCGCCAGCAACCGGAGCAGCCCTTCGGTGGGTTCCAGCTCGGCGGCGACCGTGCTGCGCAGCGGCGACCAGCCGTAGCGCAGGGTCCCGGCCAGCAGCGCGGTGCCGGCCAACAGGATCAGGGCCAGCCCCGAGTACGCGAGCGCGACCACCAGCTTCACCGTCAGCAACCTGGCCCGGGGCACCGGGATCGCCAGCAGGTAGCGCAGGCTGCCCCAGCTCGCCTCACTGGCGACGGTGTCGCCGCAGAACAGCGCGACCACCACCACCAGCAGGAACGACGCCGACACGAAGATCGAGAACAGGGTGAAGTTGAGGCCACCCGAGGTGGCCAGCTCGACCAGGCTGGAGAACTCGTTGCGACCGTTGTCGTCGTCGCCGCCCGAGTCGAACTGGAACGCGATCAGGATGATCAGCGGCAGCAGCACCATGAAGCCGAGCGCCAGCTGGGTGCGCCGCCGGGACGCCTGCCGCCGGAACTCCGCCGCGAAGGGCATGGTGGCCGACGGGCGGTAACCCCGGGCCGCACCGGCCGGGTCGGTCACGCCCAGCGGCGTCTCGACGGAAGAGCCTGCCATCACCGGTCACCGCTTCCCCGAGAGTTCTCGCCCACCAGGGCGAGGAACGCGTCCTCCAGGCGCCGCCGGGGCACCACCCGGTCCACTCCGATGCCGGCACGCACCAGCTCGGCCACCACCTCGCTGCGGGCCGTGCCGTTGGTGTCGACCACCAACTGGCCGTCGCTCTCCGGCAGGACCCGGACCCCGTGCAGCCGGTCCAGCACCGCGCGCGCCGCCACCGGGTCGGTGACGTCGAACAGCACGCTCGGCGATTCGCCCACGATTTCCTCCACCGGCCCGGACGCCACGATCCGGCCCTTGTTGACCACCACCGCGTGCGTGCAGGTCTGCTCCACCTCGGCCAGCAGGTGGCTGGAGACCAGCACCGCGCGCCCGTCCGTGGCGTAGCGCTGGAGCACCCGGCGCATCTCGGCGATCTGCGGCGGGTCGAGCCCGTCGGTCGGCTCGTCCAACACCAGCAGCTCGGGAAGACCGAGCATGGCCTGGGCGATGGCGAGGCGCTGACGCATCCCGTGGCTGTAGTTCTTGATCTTCCGGTGCACCGAGTCGCCCAGCCCGGCGATCTCCAGCGCCGCGTCGAACTGCGCGTCCTCCCACGGCCGTCCGGTGGCCCGCCAGTACGCCTTGAGGTTGTCCAGACCCGACAGGTGCGGCAGGAAGCCGGGGCCCTCCACCAGCGCGCCGATCCGGGACAGCACCGGCGAGCCGGGCACCAACCGGCGACCGAAGACGTAGATCTCCCCGGCGGTCGGCTGGGTCAGCCCCATCAGCACCCGCAGGGTGGTGGTCTTGCCGGCGCCGTTCGGCCCGAGCAGACCCACCACCTGACCCGGGTGCACCTCGAAGTCCACGTTCGACACCGCGACGAAGCCGTCCGCGTACTCCTTGCGCAGTGCGCGCACGGCCAGCGGGGTGTCCGCGTACTCCGGGTGCACCGAGCGGTCCTGGCGACGGTGCCGGCGGCGGACCACGGCGACGACCACGACGAGCCCGACGGCGATGGCGGCGAGCAGGCCGGCGAGCACCCAGCGCCAGAGCGTCGCGGCGGTGGGGATCGGCTCGCCGCTGACCGTGGGCAGGGTGACAGCGCCGTCCACCGCCACCGTGTAGACGGTGGGCTGGGCGGGCGTGGTGTACGCCTGGTCGGAGGTGGCCACGACGAGGCGCAGCCGGTGGCCGGCCTCCACCCGTCGGACGATCCCGGGCAGCGTCACGGTGACCGGGCGGGCGTCCTGCACCTGCTGCGGCAGGCCGGTGAGCCGGATCGGGGCGACCAGCCCGTTCGGCAGGGTGGCCGCGCCGTCCGGGTCGACGTCGTAGAGCTTGACGAACAGCACCGCCTCGCCGGTGGGCGACGCGGCCCGCACGGTGACGGTCGGCGCACCGGCCACGTCCACCGCCTCGGTCAGCGGCGCCGACTCGAAGCGGGCGTGCTGGCCGGGCACGTCACCGGCCACGCCGTCCAGCAGCGAGGCGAGCCCGCCGGCGAACGGGATCGAGGAGATCGCGGCTGGGTTGCCGTTGGGCGGGTTGGCGATCGGCTGGGCCGGGCCGGCGACCGGGATCTCCCGGCGGGAGTTGCCGGTCAGGCCCGGGTAGTCGGCGCGGCGGAAGCCGGTGGCGACCAGACCCCGGTCGAGCGCGTCGAAGCCGGCGATCCGCGACCAGGTGAAGTCGTCGCCGGGCGCGTCGCCCTCGCCCTTGACGTAGTGGTCGAGCCACTGGACGGTCAGGAACTTCACCCGGTCTTCGTCCGAGCGGGGTCCACTGCCACCGTCGTGCCCGCCGGTGAACCAGGCGACCCGCACCGGGGTGCCGGCGGCGGCGATGCCGCGCGCGTTCGCGTCGGCCTCACCGAGCGGGAAGAGGGTGTCCGCCTCACCCTGCACCAGCAGGGTGGGCGCCTTGATCCGGTCCAGGACACCCGCCGGGCTGGAGCGGCGCAGCAGGTCAACGGCGGCCTGGTCGGCCTGACCGGTGGTGGCGATCCGCAGGTACGCGGCGCACACGTCGGCGGCGAACCTTCCGCAGGACGGGTCGGCGGCACCGGCCGGGGCACCACCGGGACCGGTGCCCGGGCCAGCGCCCGGCCCGGGACTGGGCGGACCTGCCGACTCCGGGGCTCCCTGCGGCTGGGCGGCGGTCGCACCGGAGAGCCCTGCCGGCCCGGAACCCACGTTGCCGCCGCCACCGAAGAACAGACCGGCCCAGCCCTTCTTGAACACGCCCTCGGTCGGCGCTCCGCCGGTGCTCTCCGGCAGAAAGGCGCGGGACAGGTCGTTCCAGGTGATCATGGGGACGATCGCGTCGACCCGACTGTCCTGGGCGGCCAGCAGCAGTGCCAACCCGCCGCCGTACGAGCCGCCGACCACACCGACCTGCGGGTCACCGGCGGCGTTGGTGCGCACCTCCGGCCGAGCGGCCAACCAGTCCAGCAGCCGCTGAGCGTCGCGCACCTCGTAGTCGGGGCTGTCCAGGTGGATCTCACCGCCGCTGCGACCGAAGCCCCGGGCCGTCCAGGTGAGCACCGCGTAGCCGCGACCGGCGAACTCCTCCGCGTCGGAGCGCACCGACTCCTTCGTGCCGCCGAACCCGTGTGCCAGCAGCACCGCCGGCACCTTCCGCCCGGACGACGCGTCGTCCGGCAGGTAGAAGGTCGTGTCCAGATCCACCGGCTGGTCGCCGGACGGTCCGGAGCGGACGGTGAGCATCGCGCTTTCGGTGCGTACGCCCGGCCCCTGCGGCCACACCGCCCAGGTCACGGCGGCGGCCAGCAGCACGACGACCGCCGCTGCGGCGATCGCGCGACGGCGGGTGGGCAGGGCACGCCGGAACCACGCGGCCGGCGACGGCGATGTCATGCGGCACACGGTACGGCCCGCAGCCTGAGCGTTGGCTGAGATCCGCCGTACGTCCGTCCGGTTGCCCCGATCGGTGTCGAGAGGGGTGCGAGCGCGCAACGTCCGACGCGGCACAGTGAGTTGACTTCGGATTCCGTGAATTCCGATCTATGCCGGATATCCACCTCGATCCCTCCATGTCACACCCATCGACGAAACAAAGTGGGCTGGAGGCGCGGACAAATGCTGACATTGCTCGAAGTGACGCGAACCTGACTCGCCGACCGAGGTCTGACCGGTGGGGGTTTCGATTAGTTTTCCGGTCCGGTGCACGGGACTTATCGGCTGACCCGAGACCGCGCCAACTCGCGCTTCCCCGCCGGAGGAGACACACATGACAGTCCCCGCGCCGCGGGCCCGTCGACGGCCGTCCACGCTGGGCCGACTGCTGCCGCTGCTGCTCGTCGGGGCACTGCTGGTGCCCGTGGGTCTGCTCGTCACGTCTGCCTGGCGGCAGACCAGCGACGACCGGACCCTGGCCGCCCGCGAACGACTCGGTGTGCAGTACCTCGGCGCCCTGGCCGGGGTCACCGATGCCCTGGTCGAGGCCCAGTCGGCCGCGGTCAACGGTCGCCCCGTCGCCCGGGAGGCGTTGGACCAGGCGGTCGAGAAGGCCGCCGCTGTGGACGCCCGCATCGGCGTCGAGCTGCTCAGCCAGGAGCGCTGGGCCGGGGTACGCGCAAAGCTTGAGGCGCTGCGCGGCCGCAGCCCCGCCGACCCGGAGTCCGCCTACACCGCGTACGGCGAGGCGGCCGACCTGCTGCTGGCCCTGCACCGCAAGGTCCGGGAAAGCTCCGGCCTGGTACGCGACCCCGCAACGGACTCCTTCTTCCTCCAGGACAGCGCCGGCGAGGAGCTGCCCGAGGCGGTGGTGGCCGCCGGCCGGCTCGCCGACCTGGGCACGCTGATCTCCCGCCGGCCCGCCGTCGAGCAACCCCGTGGCCTGATGGAGCTGACCGGCCTGCGGGTGACCGCCCTGGCGCCGGCCAACGACGTCGTGGACAACCTGCGCTCCGCCGTCGACGGCTCGGAGAGCACCGATCTCGGCGCCAACGTGCTGACCCCGCTCGACACCTACCAGCGTTCGGTGGAGGCGCTGGCCGCGTTCTCCACCCCCGGCGCCGGAGGCGTGGACCAGGGTCAGTTGGCAGCCGCCGGGCTCAACACGCACCGCGCGGCGCGCCAACTCCAGCCGGTCATCCTCGCCGAACTGGACGCCCTGCTGGTCGAGCGCATCGACGGGCTGGACCGGGACCGCTGGCTGACCATCGCCGCCGGGGTCGTCGCCGTGCTGTTGCTGGGCTGGCTCGCCGCACTGCTGATCGGCGCCGGTCGCCGGGCCCGACGCCGGGCCACCCTGGCTGCGACCCAGTCGGAAGCCCCCGACACCCCGTCCCGGGGAGACCCCTGGCAACCGGCCGCCGCCGACCCACGAGAGCTGCAACCGACCGGCGCGCTCCGGGAGCCGGAGACCGCGCAGTGGGGGGCGTTCGATGCTGCTCGGTAGGCTCCGCATCCGCGGCAAGCTCGCGCTGCTCGTGGTGATCCCGCTGCTCAGCATGGTCGGCCTGGCCGTGCCCGTGATGCTCGACCGGGTGGCCGCGGCACAGCGGGCCGGCGACACCGCCGACCGGGTACGACTCGCCAGTCGCGTCGGCAGCCTGGTCCAGGACCTCCAGCAGGAACGCATCCTCTCCGTCGGTTTCCTGCTCGGCCGGGTCGACCGGAGTGAGCTGATCCGCAAGTCCGCCGACGTGGACGACCGGGCGGCCGACCTGCGGGCCGACGGGAACGACGCGCTGACCGACCGCGTCGACCGCGCCCTGGACGGTGTGTCCAGCCTCAGCGACCTGCGCACGGCCGTGCTGGCCCGGGCCGCGAACCCCGGGCAGGTGATGGACGCGTTCGGTCCGGTCAACGTGGGCATGATCGACTCCCTGCGGCTGGCGTTCGGTGTGGACACCGAAACGCAGGCGGGCCGTCAGGTGCTCGCCCTCGACGGGCTGCTCCGCGCCGACGAGGGCCTGGGCGCCTGCGCCACCCTGAGCGTGCTGGTCAAGGTCATCGGCAGCCCGGACACCAGCGCCGCCTACGTGGCGTGCATCGCCGCGCTCCAGGTCGACAGTCGGCGCTTCCGCGCCCTGATCACGCCCGAGCAGCTCGCGGTGGCGCAGCTCAACGACGCGGCGGTGGCCGCGCGTACCAGCCCCGACTTCCTGGTCACCAGCGCCCGGGACCCGGCCGGCGCAGTCCGCGACGTGCCGATCGAGGCGCTCTTCCCGGCCGTCCGCACGATGATCCGACTCGGTCAGTTCGTCGAGAAGAAACTGGTCGCCGACGTGCTCACCGAGGTGACCGCCGAGCAGCGGCGGGCGCTGACCGCCGCGTACCTGGTCGGTGCCGCGGCGGCGCTGATCCTGACGCTGGTGGTGATGCTCAGTGCGGCGGTCGCACGGACCGTGGCCCGACCGTTGACCCGCCTCACCCGCTCGGCCGACCGCGTCGCCCGGGTCGCCGAGGCCGAACTGGTCCGGGTCACCGACGACGAGACGGAGAGCCCACAACCGGTCCGGCTGGAGCCGGTGGACGTCCGGGCCAACGACGAGATCGGCGACCTGGCGCGGGCCTTCGACCGGGTGCAGACCACCGCCGCGCGGCTGGTCGAGCGGCAGGTCGCCGGCCGACGCAACGTGGCGCAGATGTTCGGTCACGTCGGGCGGCGCACCCAGAACCTGGTGGGCCGGCAGATCGCCCTGATCGACCGGCTGGAGCAGCAGGAGGCCGACCCGGGCCGGCTGGAGCACCTGTACCGCCTCGACCACATCTCCAGCCGACTGCGGCGCAACGCCGGCAGCCTCGTGGTGCTCTCCGGCGCGGCCGGGGCCGACGCGCACACCGCGCCGGTGCCGCTGGCCGACGTCGTCCGGTTGGCGCTGGGCGAGATCGAGGACTACACCCGGGTGGAGGTGCGGGTGCCCGCGGGCATCTCGGCCGCGCCGGCGGTGGTCGGTGACCTCATCCTGGCGCTGGCCGAGCTGATGGAGAACGCCACAGTCTTCTCTCCGCCGCACACGCGGGTGCTGGTTGCCGCCGAGGCGTCCGGCCTCGGCGCCCGGATCACTGTGGTGGACCACGGCATCGGCATGGGCGAGCAACGGCTGGCCGAGGAGAACGCCCGGCTCACCCGCCGGGAACGGCTCGACCTGGCACCGACCGAGGTGCTGGGCCTGTTCGTGGTGGGCCGGTTGGCCCGTCGCCACGGCTGGGAGGTGGGCCTGGCCGCCACCGGCGGCGGTGGGGTGACCGCACACCTGGAGATCCCGTCGGCGTCACTGGTGCTGCGCCGCGCCGACCGGGCCGGGGCCGCCGTGGCCCGGGCCGCCGTGCCGGCACGGGACCGACGTACGGCCACCGCGGCGGACGACGACCACGACGCGCGGACCCTCGCGGCGGCCGGCGCCGCGCCGGCCCGCTTCGACTCGGACCTGCTCAGCCGAGCCACCCGCAGCCTGGAGGCCGGCCCGTCCTGGAACGCGTTCGGCCCCGGCCAGACGGAGCAGGTCGCTCCCACACCCCAGGCGCCGGAGCCGTCGGGCACGCCGGCCGGGCCGCGGGTCCGGCAGCGGGTGCCCGGGGCCAGCCTGCACGCCACCGCCGCGCCGACCCGGCCGGTGGACGCCACCGGCGCGGACCCCAACGCAGCCCGCGCCCTGGTCGAGGCCTTCCAGGCCGGGGTACGCCGGGCCGAGGCCGCGTCCGGTGTCCGGTCGACCATGGCGGACCCGAGCGTGACCGTCGACCTGCCGAGCACACCGGGTGGCGCCGGCCCGACGGTGACGGACAACGCGGGACCGTCGGATGGCACGTCGGGTCGGGCCCGGCTGAGCCGGCGGGTGCCGGGGGCGAACCTGACCGCCATCCCGGCCTGCCAGCCGCCCAGTACCCACCTCGGTGACCCGGCCGAGGTCCGAGATCAGATCAGCGAGTTCGAGGAGGGCGTCGCCCGTGCTCTCCGCGAAGTCAGCCCAGACCACCGGAACGAAGAGGGATCATCACGGTGACCAGCCCCTTCCTGCACGACAACGTCGACCAGAGCCCGACCGCCGCCATCGGGGACCTCAGCCCGGAGGCTCGTACGTTCAACTGGCTGCTGGACTCCTTCACCTCCAGCACCGCCGGGGTCCTGGAGGCGATCGCGGTCTCCTCGGACGGCCTGCTGATGGCCATGTCGGCGATCAAGGATCGGTCCAACGCCGAGCGGTTGGCCGCCGTGGTCTCCGGAATGACCAGCCTCGCCGGTGGGGCGGCCAGTTGGTACGCGCTCGGCGGCCTGAACCGGGTGATCGTCGACATGGCCGACGGCTACCTGCTGATCAGCGCGATCAGTAGCGGTTCCGTGCTCGGGGTCGTCGCGGACCGGTCGGCCAACCTGGGCACCGTCGCGTACGAGATGACGCTCTTCGCCGGGCGGGCCGGTGGCGCCCTGACCCCGCGGTTGATCGTCGAGTTGAAGAACGCCGTCCAACAATGACCCCCGAGGTCGCCGGCGAGGATCCGGACCCGGACCCCCGGGTCCGGATCCGCCCGTACCTGCGCGCGCCGTCCCCGGCCGGGGACGGCGTCGCGGCACCGGCGCTGCCCGAGCCGGAGGAGGGGGGCGGTGGGCCGGCCGGTCCCCGTCCATTCGTGCTCACCTCCGGGCGGGTGGCGGGTGCCGACCCGGCGATCGGGCTGGAGACGCAGGTGACCGTCCGCCCGGACAGCGGCTGGTGGAGCAGCCCTCCCGGGGTCCTGATGGCACCGGAGATCCAGGCGATCATCGCGCTCTGCGCCGAGCCGATCTCGGTGGCCGAGATCTCGGCCCGGACCCGGCTGCACTTCGGCGTGACGCGGGTCCTGGTCGGTGACCTCCGGGCGGCCGGGCACCTGGACGTGCACGTCACCGACACCGACGACGCTCTCGACCCCAACCTCATCCTGCGAGTGATTGATGGACTCCGTGCGATCTCCTGAATGGCCGGTCGCCCCGCTCGGCGGGGTCGCCGCGAACAGCGCCGCCGCCCGGTACGGCATGTCACCGGGCACCGGGCCGATCGTCGGGCGGGCCGAGCAGCCGTCGAGCGCACCGCCGCCGCCGTATCAGCCCCCGTCCGGTACGCGGGCGTCATCGCCGCCGGTCGGAAGACCCGCCGCGCCGCCGGTCCCGGTCAAGATCCTGGTTGCCGGCGGCTTCGGGGTGGGCAAGACGACCACCGTGGGCGCGATCTCGGAGATCGCGCCCCTGACCACCGAGGCCGAGATGACCACCGCCGGGATCGGCGTGGACGACCCGGGTGCCCGATCCTCCAAGACCACCACCACGGTGGCCATGGACTTCGGCTGCGTGACCATCGACCGCAGCCTCAAGCTCTACCTGTTCGGCACGCCGGGGCAGTCCCGGTTCGGCTTCATGTGGGACGACCTTGCCCGGGGTGCGCTCGGCGCCCTGGTGGTGGTGGACAGCGCCCGGCTGGACGACTGCTTCCCGGCGATCGACTTCTTCGAGCGGGCCGGGTTGCCGTTCGTGGTCGGGGTGAACGCCTTCGACGGGCGGCTGGCCCTGGAACTCGGCGAGATCCGGTGGGCGCTGGCCATCGGCGACCACGTTCCCCTGGTGCAGTTCGATGCCCGGGACCGGCTCTCGGTACGGGATGCCCTGCTGGTCGTCCTGGACCGTGCGCGGGACCGGGCTACGCGGGACCGGAGGGCCTGAGCTGACCGGCTCCGGCCGTGGCGGGAAGGAGTTCTGTGGTGAGGGGTGACCTGGACGAGACGCTGGCCCGACTGGCCCGGCGCGAGGAGGCGCAACGCCGACGGGTCAACGACCGTGCCGACACCACACCGCACTCGGGTCAGCCCGAGCTCGCGCGCGGCGACGCCCGCGACGCGGTGCCGGGCGGGCACGGTCCCCGCCACGCGGGGGTGGACCCCTCGGCCGACGTGGCCGGTTGGGGGCCGGTCGAGGAGGTGGCCGAGGCGGTGCGTCAGATCGTCGGTGCCCACCCGGGACTGGCGGTGACCGTGCACGTGGAGCACGCCGGGCGGACGTACCCGTTGCGGGTTTCCTGGGACGGGCCGGACGTCACGGTCGGGCCGGTGCCCCCGGCAGCACCGGTGACACCGCCGGTGGCCCCGGTGACACCTCCGCCGACCTGGCCGCTCTCCGGCCGGACGGTTCCCGCCTGGGCACCCGGCCCGAACGGGTTGACCCCGGACCCGGCGGCACGGCTGGCCGAGCTGATCCGCCGGGACCCGTCGCTGTTGGACGAGCTGGATCCGCGGCGCTGACCGGCAAGGTTGGCCGTCGGCGGCTACGGTCGGGCGGTGGCGCAACCCGACCTGACCTTGACGGCGAGCCTTCGGCCGGCCGCGCTGGACGCCCGACGGGGCATCGTCCGGCTGCACCCGGAGGCGCTGACCGCGCTCGGGCTGCGCCCCGGCGACCCGGTCCGGCTTGCCGGCCGTCGGGAGACGGCCGGGATCGTGGCGGCGGCTGCGCCGGGCGCTAGCAGCGCCCTGCTGTACGCCGACGACCTGATCCTGGGCAACCTGGGCCTGCGCGACGGCGGTCAGGTGCGGGTCACTCCGATGCCGCTGACCCCGGCGGACCGGGTCGTCCTGGCCGGCCCGGTGGAGGTGGTCGCGGCGGTCAGCCCGGAGATGCTCCGGCTCGCCCTGCTGGGCAAGGTGCTCACCGCGGGCGACGACGTGTCGCTGCTGCCGCAGGACGTGCTGCCGGACGCGTCGGTGCGCAGCCTGGTCGAGGCGGCTCGACGCAGCCTGGCCAACACGGTCGGCTTCGCCTGGACCAGCACCCTGCTCAGCGTGGTCGAGATCGAACCGTCGGCCGGGGCTCTGGTCACCATGAACACGGTGATCGCCTGGGAGCATGGCGCGACCACCCACGGCGGGCCCACCCCGGTCGACACCGCGCCGGGCCGGCCGCGCGGGACGGCCGACGCGGCCCCGGCGGCCGACGTGCCGGACGACGCGCCGGACGTGGACGAGCTGCCCGGTCTGCGGGCCCAGGCCGAGGAGCTGACCGAACTGCTCGACCTCGGCTTCCACCACCGCGAGGTGCTGGGCCGGCTGGGCACCACCATCTCGTTGGGCGTGCTGCTCGTCGGCCCGGCGGGTTCGGGGAAGTCGGCGCTGGTCCGGGCCGTTGCCGCCCGGGTCGGTGCCCGCGTCCATCCCCTCTGGGCGCCCGAGGTGGCCGCGTTGACCAACCAGGCCGCAGCCGACCGGTTGCGCGGCGCGGCGGCGGCGGCCCGGGACGGCGGGCCGGCGGTCCTGCTGGTCAGCGACGTCGAGGCCCTCGCACCGGCGGAGAGCCCCGGCCCGGTGGCGACGGTGTTCCGCCAGGTGCTCACCGAGTGCATTCGAGCCGGCGTCGCCGTGGTCTGCACCACCAGCCGACCGGAGGCGGCCGATCCCGCACTGCGCGCGCCCGACCTGCTGTCGCTGCGGATCAGCATCCCGCTCCCCGATCAGGCGCTGCGCCGCGAGCAACTCACCGTGCTGACCCGGCAGGTGCCGCTGGCCGACGACGTCCGGCTGGACGAGGTGGCCGCCCGTACCCCCGGCTTCGTCGCGGCGGACCTGGCCGCGCTGGTCCGGGAGGCCGGGGTACGCGCGGCGCTGCGGCAGAAGTCCGCCGAGACGCCGACGGTGTCGATGGCCGACTTCACCGCTGCCCTGGAGGTGGTCCGGCCGACCACGATGGCGGCGTCCACCCTGGATCTGGCCTCGGTGACCCTCGACGACGTGGGTGGCCTGGACGAGGTCAAGCAGACCTTGACCGAGTCGGTGCTGTGGCCGTTGACCTACCCGGACACGTTCGCCCGGCTCGGGGTGCAGCCGCCGCGCGGCGTGCTGCTCTACGGGCCGCCCGGCTGCGGCAAGACCTATCTGGTGACCGCGCTGGCCGGGTCGGGGCGAGCCAACGTGCTGTCGGTGAAGGGAGCGGAGCTGCTCTCGAAATGGGTCGGGGAGAGCGAGCGCGCGGTCCGGGAGCTGTTCCGCCGTGCTCGGGAGGCGGCTCCCACCCTGATCTTCCTGGACGAGGTGGACGCGTTGGCCCCGGTACGCGGCCAGGCCACCGACGGTGGCACCACGGACCGGGTGGTCGCCGCACTGCTCACCGAACTGGACGGGGTGGAGACGCTGCGCAACGTGGTGGTGATCGGCGCGACGAACCGGCCGGACCTGGTCGACCCGGCGCTGCTGCGCCCGGGCCGGTTGGGGCGGCTGGTCTACGTGCCGCCGCCGGACGGGCCGGCCCGCTCGGAGATCCTCCGCGCCGCGTCCCGACAGGTGCCACTGGCCCCGGACGTCGACCTGGCCGCCCTCGGCGACGAACTGACCGGCTTCTCCGCGGCGGACTGCGCGGCGCTGGTCCGGGAGGCGGCGCTGGCCGCGATGCGTGAGTCGCTCGCCGCCGCCACGGTGACCGCCGAACACGTCGCGGCCGCGCGAGCACGGGTACGCCCGTCACTGGACCCGGCCCAGGTCGCCTGGCTGGCCGCGTACGCCGCCAACCGGGAGTGATCAGAGCAGGACAACCTTTCCCCACACCCGGGCGTTCCTTTGACGTCACTTTCCTCAGTGGACTTGTTCACTCCGACGTCAGGCGGTGTTCCTTGCGCACGTTGTCCTCCCTCCTCCTCGCCCCCCTGGTGGCGGCGGCGACCCTGGTCACGGTCGGTGCACCGGCGACCCCATCCGGCGAAACCATTCCCGGCCGGATCGCCCTGCCGAACGGATTCACCCCCGAAGGGCTGACGATCGGTCGCGGGACGACCGTGTACGTGGGATCTATCTTGGACGGAGCGGTGTGGCGGGGGGACTTACGCACCGGCCGCGACGCCGGATGTGCACCACAACGGGATCGTGGCGCTGCCGGACGGGGATCTGCTGGTCGCGCAGATGCTCAGCGGCCAGCTCGTCCGGGTCGACCCGCGTACCGGCGGCAGCCGCCTCGTCGACCTCGGTGGCTACTCGGTGGAACGGGCCGACGGGCTGGTGCTGCGGGGGCGCACCCTCTACGTGATCCGCAACCTGACCAACGTCATCGCCGTGGTCCGGATGAACGTCGGTTACACCGCCGGGGTGGTCCAGCGGGAGATCACCGGCCCGCAACTGCGGTCGCCGGCCACCGGTGACCTGCTCGGCTCGGCGTGTACGTGGTCAACGGCCGGTTGGACGTCGAGTCGGCCCCCAACACCGACTACGACATCGTCCGCGTGCCAGCCTGATCCAGGCGGTCGGCGGTGGCCCCCACGGTCGCCGCCGACCAACCCGGTCGCCGTCGACCGGCGGGGGCTCAGAGCGCGGGCGGCGTCGAATCGAGGCAGATCTCGGCGCGCACCTTTCCGCCGGCCTCGCGCAGTTTCGCGCCGCATTTCTCGAGTACGGCGACCGCGCCGAAATTGTCCCGGGTCGTCTCCGCCACGACGGCCCGCATGCCGGCCCGCGCAGCCGCGTTCAGCAGCTCGCGCAGGGCGACGACGCCGATCCCCTGGCCCCGGGCCGAGCGCCCGAGCCACATGCCGGTCTCCACCGTGCCGGGCTCGTCACAGCGCGTCATCCGGACCATGCCCATGACCTCGCCGCCGACGAGGATCGCGTACATCTGCGAACCGGTCGGGCCGTCCAGGCCACCGAAACTCGCTCGGTGAAAGTCGCGGAACGCCTCCCGACGGGCGAGCGACCAACCTGCGGGCGCCTCGACCGGAGGCATCACGTCATCCGGCTCGGCCTCAGCAGCCGCTACGGAGAGCAACGGCTCCAGGTTCTGCTCGTCCACCGGCTCCAGCCGGACCGCACCCGCCACGTGCCGCAGTCTGCCGGCCTCAATGCTCGAAGTCCACCCCATTGGACATCCAGTGGCGGTCCGGTCAGTCGTACCGGCCGGTCGGGCGGCTTCGGTGTTCCTCCTCACGCTCCGTTGTCACCCGTCGGGGTAGAAAATTCCTGATCCGCCTACTCGAACTCGCAGAACACCACCGAGGCGTCGTCGGTGGGCTTGTGCCGGCGCAGCCGGTCGGGGTGGTCGCGCTCGGCGGCCCGGACCCGGTCGATCAACCCGCCCGGCCCGTCGGTGCTCAGCAGGTCCAGCAGACCGGCCCAGTCGGTCAACCCGAACTGCTCGACCGCGCTGGACGCGCCGTCGCTGAGCAGCGCCGCCCGGCGTAGCGCCGCCGGGCCGTGCCGTGGCAGGGTCCCGGTCACCGCGTGGAAGGCCGCGTCGGGGTCGGCCGCAGCGACCCAGTAGCCGTGGGTGCGGTTCATCCGCTCCCGCTGGACGCTCACGGCGTGCCGGAACCGGGTGACCGGGTCCGCCCCGCCACCCGGTACGGCCGCGACCGTCTCCCGCAGCTCCGCCATGGCCGTGTCCAGCCGGTTGTCGGTCACGACGCTGACCTGGCCGCCGGTGTCCAGGACCAGTGGGCTGTCGCAGAGCACCAGGTAGTCCACCTGGTCGCCGCAGTCACGCAGCAGGCAGACCGTGCTGGACGGGGTGCCCGGATGGTCGAGGTCGCACTGCCCGCCGTGGTCGGCGCGTACCGCGAGGATGGCCGCGGCCAGGTTGCTGGTCAGCCGGGCCGCCGGGCGGACCGCTTCCGCGACACCGATCCGGGCGGCCAGGTGCCGGACGTACCACTCGGGCCCGTGCACGCAGCCGGTGTCGAAACCGTCCGGCACTGTCGCGCCGTCCAGGACGCCGACCAGCGGACCGAACCGGAAGACCAGGTCCTCGTTGACCGGCCGGGCCGGGGCCGGCGCAGACGCGGAGCGAACCCGCATCACCCGCCCCGGCCCCGACGCGCCGATCGGGTCAGCGCTGCCGAAGGTCGTCGGCGGCCGCATGCGTCTCCCCCTGCACCTGCCCGGCGGCCGAACGGCCCTGATCGCGGACTGCGGACACCCCCTGCTGGGCGGTGGACCGCACTGACTGGGCCGCCTGCTGCGCGGGCTCCCGCAGGTTGTCCTGCATCTGGTGGCCGACCTGACTCGCCTGCTCGCGCAGCTGATCAGAGTGCTCACTCACCATGGTCCGCGCTCGCCCGGCGAGGTGCCGCTCGCGCCCGCTCGGCGGGATCAGCGAGGCGGCCAGCAGACCGACGCCGAAGGCGACCAAACCAGCGGCCACCGGATTGCCCTGGGCCTGCTCGCGGGACTGGTGCCCGAGCGAGCGCGCCTCGTCCCGCACCGATCCCATGGCCTCCCGGGACTGGTGCCCGAGCGACCGGGTCTCGTCGCGAACCGAGCCGGCCATGTGCGACATCCGCTGGCTGGCCTCTTGCCCCATGTGACTCGAGCTGCCCATCACCTTCTCCTTCGCTCGGGTGAACGCGCCGCGGGCCTGCCCGACGCGGTCACCGGCGATCCGACGCGGGTTGACCTTGTCGGTCAGTGCGTCGACGTCATAGCTCAACTCTGTGCGGGTGGTCTCGATCTCCCGCCGGATCCGATCCGGATCACTGGACATGACCTGTTCCCTCCCGACTCGTTCACCGACCCCGCAGGGCGTCCGGCAACTCCCGGGCAGTTTGCTGCGTCCGGGGCATAACCGCTCGTGCCCGCTTCAGCTGGGTCCGGGCGTTGATGAAGAGACCACCGGCCACGGCGGCCCAGAGGACCGCGACGATCAACGCCGCCCACCCCTGGTCCATGGTGTTGGACAGCCCCCACCACAGGGCGTACGACACGAAGAGCACGGCCAGGAACCCGGCCAGCCCGGCACCGCCGAACATGCCACCGGCCTTGCCGGCCTGGCTGACCTCCTCGCGCAACTCGGCCTTGGCCAGCTCGACTTCCTTGCGCATCAGAGTGGAGACGTCCCGGGTCACTTCGCCCAGCAGTTCGCCGACCGAGGCCTGGGTCCGTTCCTTCTCCGGGGCGCTCACGTGCCCACCCCACCCGGCAGGTCGGACGACGGTCGGCCGGCGGGCGAGACGTTCTGCGCCCGTGCCGTACCCACGTACGGCTGACCAGCCTCCGCCGGCGCGCGCTGCGGTTGCGACGGCCCGCCGGCTGCGCTGCCCGTTCCACCGTTGCCGGAGGCCGGCGCGGTCAGGCCACGGGTGAGCCGCCCCACCAGCAGCCCGGCCACCGCCGCGCCGGCGAGGAATGTCCCCGGGTGGCGCCGCGCGTACGTGCGTACCTCGTCGAGCACCTCGCTGGGCTGGCGCTCGTCGAGCCAGCCGGCGGCCTGCTGGGCGGCGTCGGCGGCCTTGCGCACCACCTGACCGGCCAGCCCGGAATCGCCGTCCTGTTCGGCCATCGAACTGAGGTTCTGACCCAGGTCGCGCAGTCCCTCGGCAGCCCGCCGCTGCTGCGCCTGCGCCTGGTCACGAAGCTGCCCAGTGGCCTGGCCGGTCAACTGCTGGGCCTGTCGCCGCGCCTCAGAGGCCACGTGCCCGCCCTGCTCAGCGGCGGTGTGGGCGACCTGACCCCCGGCCTGCGCGGCCTGGTGGCCGACCCGGGAGGCCTCCTGGCGGGCCTGCTGACCTCTACCGCTCGATCCGCTCTGGTTCGTTGCCGTCATACCCCGCTCCCTCCTTGAGACCGAGGTCGCGTAGCAACCTCGGAACGCCTCCCGCCTACCCGCCTGGCCAGCCGGCATGCGGTTATGCCGACCGGCATGGGGCGGAAAGACCGGCGTGAGCGGGAGGAACCGGAGGAATCAGCCGCGAGGGCGCGCGAAGGGGGCAGCGCGGTCAGCGGCGCCGGTTGCGGGCGCGCGACGAGCGCAACCGGCGCAGCCGGCCGATCAGCAGCGGCTCGGCGGCGAGCGCGGCCGGGTTGTCCAGCAATCCGTTGAGCAGTTGGTAGTACCTGGTCGACGAGATCCCGAAGGTGTCCCGGACGGCCTGCTCCTTGGCGCCGGCGTGCCGCCACCACTGCTGCTCGAAGGCGAGGATGGCCCGCTCCCGCTCGGTCAGCCCGGGCGGCGGATCAGTGGGGTCAGCGGGCGGCGCGGGCTCGTCGACGGCCTCGACGGGCAGCGCCGACTCGTCGGTGGTCTCGATGGGCGGTGCCGGCCGGGGAGTCGGGACGGTCGGCCCGGCACCACCCGCCGCGTCACCCGGACGAGCGTCGGTGGACGGCTCGGGGGCGGCCGGGGTGGCGTCGGCGGACATGTCGCTCAGCCTAGCCAGGGGCGACCAGGGACGCAGCAAGCGGCGCGGCCGGCCCCGCACCGTCGGGAACCCCGACGGTGCGGGCCGGCCGCGTCACGTCGTACCGGTCAGGAGATGTCGCGGCGGCGCATCGCCCAGAGCGCCGCGCCGAGGATCACCACCACCCCGACCGAGAGCAGTACGGAGGACTGCTGCCAGGTGATGTCCAGGGTGTCCGGCTCGCACGACCCGGAGAAGGTCGCGTTGCAGGAATTCCAGTCCTGGAGGGTGACCGTCTTCGTCATCCACGCCAGTGCGTACGTGGGCAGCAGCCATGCCTCGGCCCAGCGCACGTTCGCCATCGCCAGCAGGATGCCCAGGCCGAACTGGCCGACCACCATCACCGCCACGACACCGCCGAGTGCCATCGCGGTGTGCCGGCCCAGCGACGCCAGGGCGAAGCCGATGGTGGTGAGGACCAGCACCAGCACCACACCGCGTACCCCGGTCAGCATGAACGACTGCCAGACACCCGAGGTCATCTTGTCGGTGCTGCCCCGGAAGGACGCGACCGCCCAGAACCCGGCGAACCAGAGCACCGCGGCGGGCAGCGTCACCGCCAGGATGCCGGTCAGCAGCGCGGCCAGCTTGGTGAGCAGCACGGTGAGCCGCTTGGGCCGCCAGAGCAGCAGGTTCATCATGCCGCCGGTGCTCCACTCGGCACCGACGAAGGACGCGCCGATCACGAACCCGACCAGGGCGAGGATCGCCGCGAACGGGATCAGCGTCTCGTCGAACGTCTCCCGGAAGTCGAACGTCGAGGGCAGGAACCACTGCGCCTCGATCTGGTCCCGCGAGGGCGGCGTGATCATCGAGCAGTCGTCCGGGTAGCGGCCGTCGTTCGGCGTGCCGGCCGTCTTGGCCTGCTCGCACGCGACGCGCTCCTGCTCGATGTAGCGCACCTGCTCCTGGTACTGCTGATCGGCCTGACGCTCGGCCCGCGCGAGCTGGTCGGCGCCGATCTTCTGGTTGCTGAAGAAGACCCCGATCACCACCGCGGCAAGCACCAGCAGACCGAGCAGTGTCATGTACCGGGTGAACCGCCGCTTGGCGAGTCGGCGCAACTCCGTCCGAAAGAGGCTCACGCGCCCCACCCCCCTCCGGCGGGGCCGGGCTGACCCGCCCCGCCGACCTTCATGGACTCGTCGACCTGCCGGTGCTGACCGGGGACCGGTGCGGTGGCGGTCAGTTCGAGGAAGACGCTCTCCAGATCGACGGCGATCGGCGCCAACTCGCTGACATAGAGGTTCTGCTCGGCGAGCAGCCGCGTCACCGAGGCCGGCTTGTCGACGCCGGTGAGCATCAGGTGGTCGGGGTGCCCGGTGACCTGGATCCCCGCCCGGGTGAGCGCCTCGGTGGCCGCCGGCAGGTCGCTGACCGCTTCCAGCCGGATCCGGACCGCACTGGACGAGTGCTGCGCGAGCACCTCGTCGACCGGGCCGAAGGCGACCCGCCGACCCAGCGAGATGATGGTGACCGAGTCGCAGATCAGCTGGATCTCGCCGAGGATGTGGCTGGACAGCACCACTGTCATGCCGGATTCGGCGAGGGTACGCATCAGCGTGCGCATCTCCCGGATGCCGCCCGGGTCGAGGCCGTTGGCCGGCTCGTCGAGGATGAGCAGCTTCGGGTTCTTCAGCAGGGCCGAGGCCACCGCGAGCCGCTGCTTCATGCCCAACGAGTACGTCTTGACCCGCTCACCGGACCGGTCGCGCAGCCCGACGAGTTCCAGCACCTCGTCGACCCGGGTGGCCGGCACCTCGCCGGCACCGGCCAGCAGGGACAGCGTGTCCCGTGCTGAAAAGTGCGGGAAGAACTGCGGGCTCTCCACGATCGCGCCGACCTGGCCGGCGACGGTGGGCAGCGCGTCGGGCACCTCGTGCCCGAGCAGCGACATCCGCCCTCCGTCGGGCCGGATCAGGCCGAGCAGAGTACGCAGAGTGGTCGTCTTGCCGGATCCGTTGGGGCCGAGGAAGCCGTGCACCTGCCCCGCGTCGACCCGCATGTCGAAGCCGTCGAGCGCGTTGCGGGTGCCGCGTCGACGACTCTTGTACGTCTTACGTAGACCTTCGATCTCCAGGACAGCTGGCAAGCTGCACCTCCCCCGATGGGTGGGCGTGACAGCCGACACCATACGCGGTATGCAGACGACCGCAATACGCGGTATGCATCGACGCGCCGATCGGGCTACTTCATCGACGGAACGTGACGGCTCAGGCGCAGATGACCTGTACGCCGGCGGCGCGGAACCCCTCCACCACGGTGGGGTCGGCACCGGAGTCGGTCACCAGCGTCTCCACCCGTTCGACCGGGCAGATCCGGGCGAAGGCGTGCCCGCCCAGTTTGGACGAGTCCGCGATGATGACCACGCGCTTGGCCCGGGCCACCATCAGGTTGTTCATCGCCGCCTCGCCCTCGTGGTGGGCTGCGGCGCCGAGCTGCGGGTCGATCGCGTCCACGCCGAGCAACGCGACGTCCAGGGTGACCTCACGCAGCAGCGCCCCGCCCAGCGGGCCGACGAGTTCGAACGACTTCGGGCGCACCACCCCGCCGGCCACCACGACCTTCATCCGGGACCGGACCAGCAGCTCGTTGGCGATGTTGAGCGCGTTGGTCACCACGGTGAGCTGGGCACCCTCGGCACTGGTGTTGAGGTCCGGCCGGACGGCGAGGGCCCTCGCGACCTCGGTGCTGGTGGTGCCGCCGTTCAGGCCGACCACGGTGCCCGGCGTGACGAGCGCGGCGGCGGCCGCGCCGATCCGCTGTTTCTCCGCCGAGTGCTTGGCGGTCTTGTAGCGCAGGGGCAGGTCGTACGAGACGCCGTTGGCGACCGCGCCACCCCGGGTCCTCGTGATCATCTGCTGCTGGGCGAGCTGGTCGAAGTCACGCCGGATGGTGGCCTGGGAGACATCGAGCCGCTCGGCTGCCGCCTCCACGCTGACCCGGCCGTTGTCGGTCAGCATCTCGAGCAGGGCGTTCCATCTGGCGTACCGGTCCACCGCGGAGGCCCTCCCAGTAACTGCACGGACGGTGATTGATTGCGTGCACACTAGTGCGCGAAACTAGGCTGGCGCAAAAGACTGACCTGCGCGATCGGCTGGTCGGTTGCCACGGCCACCCGCGTTCGCGCAGAATAACGCGCGAAATGCGGGTCTAACGAGCCGTATTGCGCACCGGTCGCCCCTGCGAGGAGTTTCCCATGGCGTACGTGGACGCGGAGATCGCGAGCCAACCCGACTGTTGGCGGGAGGCCGCCGAGCTGGCCGACGTCGTACGCGGTGACCTGCCGCGCCCCGGCGAGCGGGTCGCCGTCGTCGGTTGCGGCACGTCGTGGTTCATGGCGATGGCGTACGCGGCCCGCCGCGAGCAGGCCGGCCAGGGCGAGACCGACGCGTTCCAGGCGTCCGAGTTCCCCGCCGGCCGCCACTACGACCGGCTGATCGCGATCACCCGCTCCGGCTGCACGACGGAGGTGCTGGACCTGCTCGCCGCGCTGCGCGGGCACACACCCACCACCGTCATCGTCGGCGACCCGGCGTCCCCGGCGGTCGACCTGGCCACCGCCACGGTGACCATGCCCTTCGCCGACGAGCGGTCGGTGGTGCAGACCCGCTTCCCGACCACCGCCCTGGCCCTGCTCCGGGCCCACCTGGGCGACCCGGTGACCGCTCTCGCCGCCGACGCCGAGGTGGCGGTGCGCTCCCCGCTGCCGATCGACCCGGCCACCATCGGGCAGGTCACCTTCCTCGGTCGGGGGTGGACGGTCGGGCTGGCCCAGGAGGCAGCGCTGAAGTGTCGCGAGACGGCCACCTTCTGGGCTGAGGCGTACCCGGCGATGGACTACCGGCACGGCCCCATCTCGGTCGCCGCGCCCGGCCGGCTGGTCTGGGCGTTCGGCGAGCTGCCCGAGGGCCTCCCGGAGGACGTGGCCGCCACCGGCGCCGCCTTCGTGCACAGCCGCACCCACGGTTGGCGCACGGTGCTGGGCAGTTGGTCCGCCGGTCGTACCCCGGTCGACCCGATGGCCGACCTGATCCTGGCGCAACGCTTCGCTGTCGCGCTCGCCACCAGCCGGGGTCTCGACCCGGACGCGCCCCGGCACCTGACCCGGTCCGTGGTGCTGGCGTGAGCGACGCCGTGGACGCCGACCACGTGGTCGTCGCGCTGGACGTCGGCGGCACCGGCATGAAGTGCGCCCTGGTCCGGCCGGACGGCGTCACGGTACGCACCGAGCGGCACCCCACCGACGCCAGCCGCGGCCCGACGGCCGTGGTCGGCACGATCCTGGATGTGGCCGAAGGGCTTGCCGACAAGGCCCGCGCCGACGGCCTCACCCCGATCGCGGTCGGCATCGCCGTGCCCGGGGTGGTGGACGAGGCACGCGGCGTCGCGGTCTGGTCGGCGAACGTGGGCTTCCGGGACGTACCCCTGCGGGACCTGGCGGCGACGAGGCTGGGCCTGCCCACGGTGCTCGGCCACGACGTGCGGGCCGGTGGTCTCGCCGAGGCCCGGCTGGGTGCCGGGCGCGGCACCGGGCATGTGCTGTTCGTGGCGATCGGCACCGGCATCGCCGCCGCGCACGTCGTGGACGGCAAGGCATCGGTGGGCGCTCGCGGCGCCGCCGGGGAGATCGGCCACATCCTGGTCCGACCCGACGGCCCGCGCTGTGGCTGCGGTCGACCCGGCTGCCTGGAGGCGATCGCCTCGGCCTCCGCGATCGGACGCCGCTACGCCGAACTCACCGGTGCGACAGCCGACGCCCCGGTGACAGCCGCCGAGGTGGCCGAGCGGGCCGCGGCCGGCGAGCCACTCGCCAGCGAGGTCTGGCGGGAGGCCGTCGAGGCGCTCGCCGACGGCCTTGCCACCGGGCAGGCGCTGTACGACGTGGCGACGATCGTGCTCGGCGGCGGCCTGGCCCAGGCCGGCGACCGGCTGCTGACCCCCCTGCGGGCAGCGCTGCACGAGCGGATGACCTTCCACCGGGAGCCGCGACTGGTCGCGGCTGCCCTCGGCGACGAGGCCGGCTGCCTCGGTGCCGCCCTGCTCGCCCTGGACGCCGTCCGCGTCCGTGACCACCAGGAGAAACGATGACCGTACGGGTGAACGGCCGCGTGGTGACCCCGACCGGTGTCATCCGCCAGGGCTGCGTCGAGTGGGACGGGGATCGGATCACCGCGGTGGCCGAATATCCGTCCGTCCGCGACGGGCACTGGATCCTGCCGGGTTTCGTCGACATGCACACCCACGGCGGTGGTGGGCACACCTTCACCACGGGGGATGCCGCCGAGGCTCGGGCGGCGGCCGACTTCCACCTCGCGCACGGCACGACCACCCTGCTGGCGAGCCTGGTCAGCTCGCCCTTCCCGCTGATGCGCGCGGCCACCGAGGCGTTCGCTCCCCTGGTCGACGAGGGTGTGCTGGCGGGCGTCCACTTCGAAGGGCCCTACCTCTCCTCAGCACGGTGTGGCGCGCAGAACCCGGAGTACCTGCGCGACCCGTCGACCGACGAGCTGGCCGAGCTGATCGAACTGGGCCGGGGCGCGGTCCGGATGGTCACCCTCGCCCCGGAACGCGACGGCGCACTGGAGGCGATCAAGCTCCTCACCGCGCAGCGCGTGGTGGCGGCGGTCGGCCACACCGACGCCACGTACGAGCAGACCCGCGCGGCGGTCGCCGCTGGCGCCAGCGTCGGCACCCATCTGTTCAATGGCATGCGCCCCGTGCACCACCGCGAACCGGGTCCGGTGGTGGCCCTGCTCGACGAGCCAACCGTGATCTGCGAACTGGTCGCCGACGGGGTGCACCTGCACGACGGCATGTTGACCTTCGCGACCGCGACCGCAGGCCCGGACCGGGCAGCGCTGATCACCGACGCGATGGCCGCCGCGGGGATGGCAGACGGCGAGTACGAGCTGGGTGGCCAGGCCGTCACCGTGACCGACGGGGTGGCGCGGCTCGCCCGCGACGGGTCGATCGCCGGCAGCACCCTGACCATGGACGCTGCCCTGCGGCACGCCGTGGACGCCGGAATCCCGATCTCCGACGCCGCTCGGATGGTGGCCACCACCCCGGCACGGGCCATCGGCCTGGGCGACCGGGTGGGCGCCCTCCAGGTGGGCCTCCGCGCCGACCTTGTGGTGCTGGACGCCGACCTGAAGGTGGTCCGGGTGCTGCGCCGAGGCTCCTGGGTGGACTGAGGCCGAGCCGGTCGAACACGCTCGTGGGCGTCGGGAGGTGACCGGGCCGTTCGCTGCGGCCGCCTGTTGCGCCGCCTGTAGAGCTGCCCCGGATGTGGGGCAGGCAGGCGGAGCCGCGTATATGGGGCAGGCGGGCGGAGCCGCGGATATGGGGCAGGCGGGCGGAGCCGCGGATATGGGGCAGGCAGGCGGAGCCGCGGACGATCGATGTCGGCACCTGACGATCAAAATTGCCCCACATCTGGGGCAGCTCTACAGGACGTCACCACCAAGCTGCCGACTCCGGCGCGACCCGAGCGAGCGCAGGTCGGGCCGTTCGGCCGGGCGACGGTCAGTTGAGGCTGGGGACTTCCACGCCGAGGACGGCCTGCTCGTCGGGACGGTGCACCAGCACGTCGGCCAGGTACGACTGGACCGCGTGGCGCATCCCGACGTCCCGGCCGGCCTGCTCGGAGAGCAGCCACTTGTGCTCGATGATCTGCGCGAACAGCTCCTGCGGCTCCAGCTTGCGGCGCAGGTGCGCGGGAACGGCCCGGACCACCGGCTCGAAGACCTCGGTGAGCCAGCGGTGGGCGGCCTGCTGCTCGTCGGTCAGGTCGCTCTCCGCCCGATAGGCGTCCAGGTCGTTGAGCAGCTTGCGCGCCTGGTTCTCCTCGGCGTCCAGACCGGTCAGCCGCAGCAGCCGGCGGGTGTGGTAGCCGGCGTCGACCACCTTCGGCCGGACCAGGTAACGCCCGTCGTCGATGGAGGACATGGCCACCTCGGCCACGTCGAAGCCCAACTCGTTGAGGCGGCGGATCCGGCCCTCGATGTCGTGCCGGGCCTCCCGCTCGATGGCCTGCTCGTAGGTGATCTCGTGCCACAGGCGCTCGTAGCGCTGCACGACCTCCTCGCAGACCACCTCGGGGTCGATGGACTCGTGCAGCAGGCCGGCGGCCTGGAGGTCCAGCGCCTCACCGAAGATGTTCACCCGGGCGATCTCCAGGTCCTCACCGCGCTGACCGTTGGAGAGTGAGTTGTGCAACGCGCCCGTCTCCGCGTCCACCAGGTAGGCGGCGAACGCGCCCGCGTCCCGGCGGAACAGCGTGTTCGACAGCGAGCAGTCGCCCCAGAAGAAGCCGGTGAGGTGCATCCGCACGATCAGGGCGGCGAGCGCGTCGAGCAGCCGACTCATCGTCTCCGGCCGCAGGGTGTGCGAGAACAGCGCCCGGTACGGCAGGGAGAACTGGAGGTGCCGGGTGATCAGCACCGATTCGAGAGGTTCACCGTCCTCGGTCTGCCGGTCGGCGACGACCGCCACCGCCTCGACCGAGGGAAAGTCGATCCGCTCCAGGGCCCTGAGCAGGTCGTACTCCCGCTCGGCGATCCGCTCGCGAGTCTCCTTGAAGGCGTACACGTACTCGCCCAACCGGACGAACCGGACGATGTGTCGGGAGATGCCCTGTGGCAGCGCTACCAGGTGTTGGGCAGGCCACTCCTCCAGCGGTGTCGACCAGGGCAGGTCGAGCAGCGCCGGGTCCACGAGGGCAGACGTGATCCGCACGGGCACAAGCATGACGCCTCGCCCCCCGCATCCGCCTCACATCGTGGTTGGGCCCACAGCGCCGAACACCCCGGCCTGGCGTCGGGCCGGTAGCGTGGTCGCGTGCTCAAACCCACGGCGGTACGACGTGACCTGCGGCTACGGCCCGTCCGCCCGGCCGGCTGGTGGTTCGACGCGCTGCTGCTGGTCGGGTTCGGCGCGTTGACCCTCGCCCTCGCCGGAGGCGCGTTGCTCGGTCTGGACCTCGCGGTCCGGGAGTGGGCCTACGCCCATCACCCCGCGCCGATCTACTGGACGGCCCGGGTGTTCAACTTCCTCGGGCAGGGTGGTTGGCTGCTGATGCCGCTCTCCGGGGCGCTCGCCGTCGCGGTGGCCTGGCGGAGCCGCACCGTCCGGCCACTGCTGCTGCTGGCGGGGGCGTTCGTCCTCCTGTATCTGACGGTCGGGCCGCTCAAGGTCCTGACCGACCGGGCGGCGCCCAGCTCGGACCTGCCGCCGACCCAGTCGGTTCGGATCTTCAACGATCTGCCGCCCACCGAGTACGACCTGTCCTACCCGTCGGGGCACGTCGCCAACGCGATCGTCTGGTACGGGGTGATGGCCGTCCTGCTGACCGCGCTGACGGCGGGGCGACTGCACCCGAGCGTGCACCGACTGATCCGATTCGCTCCGCCGGCGATCCTGCTGGTCACCACGACGTACCTCAACTTCCACTGGCTCACCGACGGCGTGGCGGCCCTGCTGCTCGGGGTCTTCCTGGACCGGCTGCTGCACCGGGTGCCCTGGGACGACATCCCGCTCCCCCGCCGGCTACGCGACTGGGACCGGCCGTTCACCTCGTACCCCTAGGGTTTCGGTCCGTGGACCAACTGTCGCGGCGGCTCGGCGTACCCGATGCGGTTGTCATCGGGTTGGGCTCGATGCTCGGCGCGGGCGTCTTCGTGGTCTTCGGCCCGGCCGCGGCGGCGGCCGGCGGCTCCGGGTTGCTGCCCGCGCTGGTGCTGGCCGGTTTCATCGCCTTCTGCAACGCGACCAGCTCGGCGCGGCTGGCGGCCCGCTACCCGGAGTCCGGCGGCACCTACGTCTACGGCCGGGAACGCCTCGGGCCGTTCGCCGGGTTCCTGGCCGGCTGGGGGTTCGTGGTCGGCAAGACGGCGAGTTGCGCGGCGATGGCGTTGACCATCGGGGCGTATCTGTGGCCGGGCCAGGCCCGTTTGGTCGCGGTCGGCGCGGTGCTCGCGGTGACCGCTGTGAACCTGCGCGGCATCGGCAAGACGGCCACCGTCACGAAACTGCTGGTGGCGCTGGTGCTCGCGGTGCTGGCCCTGGTCGCGGTCGTCGGAGTGGCGGGCGGGCCGGTGCACCTGGATCGGCTCGGCGAGCCCGGCGGCTCCGCCCGGGGTGTGCTCACCGCCGCCGGGCTGCTCTTCTTCGCCTTCGCCGGGTACGCCCGGATCGCCACGCTCGGCGAGGAGGTCCGCGACCCGCAGCGGACCATTCCCCGCGCGGTGCCGTTGGCGCTCGGTGCGGTGCTCGCGATCTACCTGGTGTTGGCCGTGGTCACGCTCGGCGTGCTCGGCGCCGACCGGCTGGCCGGGTCCGCCGCGCCCCTGGTCGACGTGGTGACCGCCGCCGGGCTGCCCGGCCTGGCCTGGGTGGTCCGCGCCGGGGCCACGATCGCGGTCGTCGGGGTGCTGCTGTCCCTGGTCGCCGGGGTCGGCCGGACCACCCTCGCGATGGCCCGCCGCCGCGACCTGCCCGGCGCGCTGGCCGCCGTGCACCCCGTGCACCGGGTGCCGCACCGCGCCGAGCTGGCGGTCGCCGCCGTGGTGATCGTGATCGTGCTGCTCGGCGACGTACGGGGGGCCATCGGCTTCTCCAGCTGCACGGTGCTCGTCTACTACGCGATCACCAACGCGGCGGCACTCACGCTGGGGCGGGATCCCGGTCGGCGGCTGCCGGTGCAGGTGCTCGCCGGCCTGGGGCTGGTCGGGTGTCTGCTGCTCGCGGTCAACCTGCCCGTGACCAGCGCCCTCGCGGGCTTCGGTGTGCTCGCCGCCGGTGCCGCCTGGTACGCGCTGCGCCTCGCGCGCCGGTGACCTGAGCGGGCCACCGGCGCGCGGGGGTCAGCGGCTCAGGCGTCGGTAGCGGCGCACCGCCAGCGGAGCGAACGTCGCGATCAGCAGCACCGGCCACAGCACCGCCAACAGCATGGCGTGCTCCGCCGGCCAGGAGTCGCCACCCAGGCCCGGGTTGCCGAACAGTTCGCGGATCGCCGCGACGGTGGCCGACAACGGGTTCCACTCCGAGATCGTCCCGATGACCGGGGGCATCAGCTCCGGCGACACGAAGACATTGGAGATCGCGGTGAGCGGAAACGCCGCCGGGAAGACGATGACGCCGACGGTGTCCGGGTTACGGACCAGCAGCGCCAGGTAGATCCCCATCCAGGTGATCGCGATCCGCAGCAGCAGGAGCAGCCCGACGGCGAGCAACGCCTTGCCCACACCCTCTCGCCACTGCCATCCGACGAGCAGGCCGCAGACCAGCAGGGTGGACATCTCCAGCAGGGCGCGCAGCAGATCGGCGGCGCTGCGACCGGTCATCAGGGCGGACCGTGCCATCGGCATCGACCGGAACCGGTCGACGACACCCCGGCTGAGGTCCAGCGCCACGCCTGTCGCGGTGGCCCCCAGGCCGTACAGCATCGTCATCACGAAGACCCCGGGCAGCAGGAACTCGCGGTAGTTGCCACCGCCCGGTACCTGCATGCCGCTGCCGAACACGTACCCGAAGACCAGCACGAACATGATCGGCAGTGAGAAGTAGAGGATCACCTCCTCCGGCTGGCGAACGACGTGGATCATGTTGCGCCTGGTCATCGTCCAACCGTCGGCTACCGCAGTGGTCATGCCACGTCCGCCTTTCGTCCGGCACCGACGGGTTCGCGGGCCTCGTCGGGCCGATGCCCGGTCAGGTGCAGGAACGCCTCGTCCAACGTGGCGCGCCGCAGGCCGATGTCCTCGACCGCGATCCCGGCGTCGTCCAACGCCCGCACGACGTCGACCAGCCCCGCGACCCGGTCGGCCACCGGCACACTGAGTTGCCGGATCTCCGGGTCACGCTCAGGCTCCGCGCCGCAGATCGGCGCGACGATGCGGGCGGCCAGGTGCAGGTCGGCCGCATCGCGCACCACCACCTCGATCCGGTCGCCGCCGGTCATCGACTTCAGCTCGTCCGGTGACCCCTCGGCCACCACCCGGCCGGCGTCGATCACCGAGATCCGGTTGGCGAGCTGGTCGGCCTCCTCCAGGTACTGGGTGGTGAGCAGCACAGTGGTCCCCTCGGTGACCAGGGCGCGGACCAGGTCCCACACCTGGTTACGGCTGCGCGGGTCCAGGCCGGTCGTCGGCTCGTCGAGGAAGAGCACGCGCGGCGTACGGATCAGGCTGGCGGCGAGGTCCAGCCGACGACGCATCCCACCCGAGTACTCACCGGCGGAGCGGCTCGCCGCCTCGGCAAGCCCGAACCTTTCCAGCAGTTCGGCGGCGCGTTGCCGTGCCTCCCGCCGGCCGAGCCGGAACAGGCGGCCGAACAGTTCCAGGTTCTGCCGACCACTGAGGGTTTCGTCGACCGCGGCGTACTGCCCGGTCAACCCGATCCGGGCCCGCACCTCGTCCGGCTGGCGCAGCACGTCGAACCCGGCCACTGTGGCCCTGCCCGCGTCGAAGCGCAGCAGCGTGGTGAGGATCCGTACGGCCGTCGTCTTTCCCGCGCCGTTGGGCCCCAGCAGCCCGTACACGGTGCCGGTCGGTACGGCCAGGTCGAACCTGTCGAGCGCGCGGGTGGGGCCGTACCGTTTGCCCAGACCCTCGGCGACCACCTCGTATGTCGTCATGACCCCACGGTGCGGTCAGGCGCTGACGGGTCACGCACCGTCCGCTGACGGCAGCGCACCAGGCCTGCTCGCGGCTCCGGCCTTCTCCTGCTCGGTGATCTCGTCGAGCACGAGGATGATCTCCGACCGGGTGGCCTCGCCGACGTACCAGCCGGTGAGCCCGCCGACCAACGCCTCCTCGCAGAGCCGTCTCGCCTCGACCAGATCCCCGCGCAGCCGGGCCACCTGGGCGAGGCCGAGGCGGGCGCTGGCCACGAACTCGGGCGCGCCGCTGCGCTGCGCCAGGAGCAGCGCACCGGCGAAGTCGTCCCGTGCCGCGGCGAGGTCACCGGCGCGCAGCCGGATCTCGCCCCTGGTCCGCAGCATGTCGGCCTGGTCGACGGCCGACCCGAGCGCCTCGACCAGTCCCATCGCCTCGTCCATGTGGGCGCCCGCCGTCTCCGGGTCACCCTGCCAGGCAGCAAGCTCGCCGAGCGCACCGAGTGTGATCATGCAGCCCCACCGGTCCCCCGTGCTCCGGAAGCCGTCCAGCGCGGTGGTCAGCGCGCTCCTGGCCCGGTCCCACTCGCCACTCCACATCAGCGCCGAGCCGCTTCCCATCGCCCCGAGGGCGTTGATCCACACGTCCGGGCCGACCAGTCGCCGCAGCTCCCGCATCAGCTCCTCGACGTGCTCGGCGCCGCCGGACGGCGGCCCGGTCGAGATCCCCGACAGGTACAGCAGGAACGGTTGTCGAGGTGGCCGGTCGAGGCTGCGGATCACCGACCGCTGCGTTCCGAGCGACGGCAGGTGGCCGGCACCGGCGAGCGAGGTGTTGTAGACGCAGAGGGCGAACTCCTCGCTCAGCCCGGGCGGCGCTTCGGCCCCCAGCAGGTCGAGGACGTTGGCGGCCAACCGGGCCGCTTCCCCGCGCATGCCGCGCAGCCACCAGTAGAACGACAGGGCCGCGACCAACCCGGCCGCGTCGGACGCGTCACCGGCCGCGGTGGCACGGCGCAGGGCAGCGTGCAGGTTGTCCCGCTCGGCGTCGAGCCGCCGCAACCAGTGCAACTGCTCGGCTCGCCGAAGGTGGTCGCTGGCGGTCCAGGCGAACTCCAGGAAGTACGCGGTGTGCGCACGACGTAGCTGGTCGGCCTCGCCGGCCTCGGCGAGACGCTCCGCGCAGAAGGCACGCACCGTCTCCAGCATCCGGTAACGGCCGCCGGTCAGCTCCACGAAGGACTTGTCGGCCAGGCCGCTGAGCGCGTCGACGAACTCTGCCGTTGGAAGGCCGGAGACCCGCCCGGCGGCCTCCAGCGTGGCACCGCCGGCGAAGACGGTCAGCCGGCGGGCCAGTCTGCGTTCGGCATCGTCGAGCAGGTCCCAGCTCCACTCGACCACGGCCCGGAGCGTGCGGTGTCGGGGCGACGCGGCCCGGCTGCCCATGGACAGCAGCCGGAACCGGTCGTCGAGACGGGTGGCCACCTCCGCGACGGGCAACGCCCGCAGCCGCGCGGCGGCCAGCTCGATCGCCAATGGCAGGCCGTCGAGGGTGCGGCAGATCCGCAGCACCACGTCGACGTTGGCCGCCGTGACGGTGAAGTCGGGTGCGACGTCGGCGGCCCGTTGGACGAAGAGGCTGACTGCGGCGTAGCCGTCGGCATTGTCCGTCGACGCGTCGGGTGGCGGCAGGGTGAGCCCGGACAACGGGCACAACGCCTCGCCGGCCAGCCCGAGCGGCTCGCGACTCGTGGCCAGCACCCGCAGCGCCGGGCACGCGCCCAGCAGTCGGGCGGCGAGCCGGGCCACGTCGGCGATGACGTGCTCGCAGTTGTCGAGCACGAGCAGCAGCCGCCGCTCGGCCAGTGCCTCGACCAGTCGGTCGGTGGACTGCCGGCCCGGTTCGGCCGGAGCCCGCAGACCCGCGTCACGCAGACCGAGCGCGCTCAGCACCGCCTGCGGTACGTCCGACCCGTCGGCCAGCCCGGCCAGCTCGACGAAGTGGACGTCGCCGTCGACGCGTCCCGCCGCCTCGATGGCCAACCGGGTCTTGCCCGCTCCCCCGGGGCCGGTGAGGGTGACCAGCCTGCGCTCGCCGAGCAACGCTCGGACGCGCTTGAGCTCCTCCTCCCGCCCGACGAACGTGGTGAGCTGGCTCGGCAGCGGCGGCTCGATCGTCGGGCGCAGGGCAGAACTGTCATGCCCGCGCAGCACGGCAGAGCTGTCATCCCCGCGCAGCACGGCCAGGTGGATGGCGGCCAGCGCCGCCGACGGGTCGACGCCGAGTTGCTCGGCCAGGGTGCGCCGAGCGTCCTCGAACTCGGCCAGCGCCTCGGCCGGCCGGCCCTGCACGGACAGGGCGCGCATGAGCTGGCCTCGCGACCGTTCCCGCAGCGGATGCGCCATGACCAGTTGCCGCAACTCCGGGACCAGGTCCGCGTGCCCGCCCAGCGCCAGCTCCGCCTCGATCCGATCTTCGACGGCGGCCAGCCGCAGCTCGTCCAGCCGGGCCGCCTGCGCGGGTACGCCGGCCACGTCGATGACGTCGGCCAGGGCGGGACCACGCCACAGCTCCAGCGCCTCGCGCAACACGGCCGCCGAGCGGGGCCAGTCACCGTCGGCGAGCGCGCGACGCCCGGCCTCGGCGAGCCGCTCGAACCGGTACGCGTCGACGTCTGCGGGATCCACGGCGAGGCGGTAGCCGGCCGGGTGGAACTCGACAGTGCTGTGCTCGGCGGGCAGGGCCTGCCGCAGGCGCGACACGAGGGACTGAAGCGCGTTGGCGGCGCCCCGCGGCGGGTGCTCGCCGTACAGGCCGTCGATCAGCCGCTCGGCGGACACCACCCGGCCCGCGTCGAGCAGCAGCAACACCAGCAGCGCGCGCAGCCGCGGACCGCCCACGGCGATCTCACGCCCGTCGGCCAGCAGCACCTGGGTCGGCCCCAGGACGCGGAAACGCATGGCACTGATTGTCACTCAGTGCCGGCCCGACGAACCGGTCCGACCGGTCGACGGGGCCGGTGCACGTCGTCGGACGGTCACCCGGAGCGTGCCGCGCTGGCGTCCGGTTCGTCCCGGACCCCCGTGTCGTCGTCCGGCTCCATCGGCCAGTGCCCGCCGTCCGCACTCTGCGGGGACGGCACGGCACCAGCGGTGGGCGACCGGGGAGGCGACACCGGGTGGGCGGCGCCGGGGGCCGAGGCCGCGACCTCCCGATCGCTCGGCCCGGGCGGCGGGCCGTGCTGCCCACCAGGGACGGCCGCCGGGCCCGCCGGTCGGGCGGGGGCGGCCGGGATTGGCACGGGCCTGGGCGTCGAGCCGGCGTTACCCTGCGGCATCGACGTCCTTCCAGGGGCGGGTGGGGCGCACTGCCTGGTCAGCCAGTCCAACCCGCGTCGGCGTGCGACCACTGTCAACCGGTCGCCCGCGAAGATCACCTGGCGAGGATCGAGGTCCTTCCACCAGATCGTCCTGCCGCCACCGGCCGGGGTCCGGGCGATGAGCCGGACCTGCCCGTCCCGGTTGACCATGTCCAGGGGTCGCCCGTCCAACTCGGAGCCGGCGGCGACCGGAACCTCGGCGACCGGCAGCGCGTGCCTGTCGACCGGAATCGTGGTGATCACTGCCCGTTCGGTGAGCGCACCGATGAAGGCCGGGGCAGCCAGGTAGGAGACCGAGCGGGAGACGCCGAGGGCGAAGGTCTCCTCCACCCGCTCGGCGAAGTCACCGTCGAAGAACCGCAGCACCACCCGCAGGTCGCCCCGAAGATCGCGGGCCGCGAGCGCCGCCTCCAGGTTGGCCACGTCGTCGGTGGACGCCACCACCAGCGCCTGACAGTCGGCCACCGACGCGGCGACCAGTGTCTCCGGCAGCGCGGCGTCACCGACGATCAGCGGCACCTCCAGCTGACGGGCCAGGGCGGCGCCGCGCGGCTCCGGGTCCTTGTCGATCGCCACCACCTCGACGTCGTACTCGCGGAGCTGCGCCATCACCCGGGTGCCGACGTTGCCCAGGCCGATCAGCACGACGTGCCCGACCCGCGCGGGTTGCAACTGGCCCGTGTGCAGGGCCAGTCGTGCGTTGACGATGCCGTCCACCACGACGGCGGTGATCAGCGGGATCAGTGCCAACCCGGCCAGGTTGAGCACGACCTGCATGATCTGCGCGCCGGCTGGCTTGGTGGTGTCCGGGTCGGCGCCGCTGAGCGTGGTCACCAGCGTCAGGTACAGGGCTTCCAGTGGGGAGGCACCCTCGGTGCGGGAGATCAGTGCCCCCAGCACCGCGATCACCGCGAGCACCAGCATCACCGCGATGCCGATCTTGCGGGTGGCGAAGCCACGTACCGCCCTCATCAGCACCGCGACCGGACGGCGTCGCCGGCGGGCCCGGACCAGCCGACGGGCGGCGACCTCGGTGCCCGGCGGCTGCCCGGTCGCCTCGGCGAGCACCAGGTCTGCGCCAGCCTGCTCGGCCGGAAGCAGCTCCACCCCCTGCGCCTCGGTGAGGTGGGCCAGTGCGCAGACCACGTCCTGCGGTCGGACGTCGGCCCGGCGGGCCACCCGCAGCGTCTTGTCCCGGTGCTGGAAGGAACTCGGGTCGACCTCGCCGAGCGCGGCGGCCACGAAGGCCGGCGCGGCCATCTCGGCGTCGGAGAGCACCTCGACCGGTGCCTTGAGCAGCTTGCGCACACCGTCGGCGAGGGTGCCGTTGAACATTCGCAGCACCTGGCGGACCCGCTGGTCGACGGCCTGGGCGCAGAGCGCGGCGTGCAGGTTGCCCACGTCGTCCTGGTGCAGCAGGGCCAGACCGGTCGCCCCGGCCAGACCGGCGGCCTCGAAGGTGGCCACGTCCAGCCGGTCCGAACGGACCACCCGGACCCCCCGCAGCCCGGCCACGTCCGGCCCGTTGCTGCGGTAACGCTCCGGCACCACGACGGTCACCCGGGCCCCACCCGTCGGCAGCTCGGATTCGAGCATCGCCCGGGCCACGTAGTAGGCGAGCGCGTCCTTCCCGCAGATCACATAGTGCGGGCGTGGATCACCAGCGGAGCGCAGCCGCCAGTTCCACTCGACCGCCCGTCGCGCCCGGTCCCGCCACGGCTCCGCCATGCCCGGATCGTAATCAGCACGGCCACGGTGGGCGACCCCGTCCGGATCATCCCCCGGCCAGGCATGCCCGCCCTGGCGACGGGTAGAGCAGCGACATGCAGACGTTCCTCCCGTACCCGGATTTTCTGGCCAGCGCCCGGACGCTGGACCAGAAGCGTCTGGGCAAGCAACGGGTGGAGGCCATCCAGGTGCTGCGCGGGCTCACCCGACCCGGGTACGGCTGGCGCAACCACCCGGCGGTGAAGATGTGGGCCGGGTACGAGGAGGCGCTCACCCGCTACGGGCTGGACATGTGCGCGGTGTGGACCGAACCGGGGCGGGCGGACACCTGCGCCACCACGATGACCGTCGACCTCGCCGCCGCCTGCGGGGCCGGCGTCGTACGGACCCAGGACGAGCTGGCCCGGGACGGCGAGCTGCCACCGTGGCTGGGCCGCGACGACCTGCACCTGAGCCACCGATCGTCGCTGGTCCGCAAGGACCCGGCGCACTACCGGCCCCTCTTTGGCGACGACGTTCCAGCGGACCTGGAGTACGTCTGGCCCGCCTCCGATCGCGCGCGCCGCTGCCTGGAGTAGGGGAGACTGGGCCCGAGAGAGGTAGGTGCCCATGGCGCTGTCGCAAGTGGTGGGTCGGCTCATCGGCGTACGCCAGCACCTGGTGGACCCGGGCGGCGGTGGCGCGGACCGAGTGCCGCGACCGGCCACGGCGGTGGTGGTTGGTGGCGGCATCGCCGGCATGTCGGCGGCGGTGGTGCTGGCCGAGCGGGGTGTGGCGGTGACGGTGCTGGAGGCGGCACCGACGCTCGGCGGTCGACTGGGCGCCTGGCCGGAGGCGCTCGCCGACGGCAGCCAGCAGAACGAGCACGGCTTCCACGCCTTCTTCCGGCAGTACTACAACTGGCGGTCGATTCTCCGCCGGGTCGACAGTGACCTGGGTTTCCTCAAGCCCATCCCGGGCTACCCGATCCTCAGCGAGCAGTGGCCGACCGAGGAGTTCGGCAAGCTGCCGCCGGCACCGCCGACGAACCTTCTGGCGCTGCTGTTGCGCAGCCCCAGCCTGCGCCTGGCCGACCTGCGACTGATGGATCGGGACGCCGCGCTGCCGCTGCTCAGCTACGACCCGGTACGCACCTACGCCGAGTTGGACGGCACCACCGCCGACGAGCTGCTGGCGTCGCTGAGACTGCCGGACCGGGCGCGGGCGATGCTGTTCGAGGTCTTCTCGCACTCGTTCTTCAACCACGAGGCCGAGATGTCGGCCGCGGAGATGGTCGCCCAGTTCCACTTCTACCTGCTCGGCAACCCGGAGGGGCTGGCGTTCGACTGCCCCGACGAGGACTACGCCACGGCGATCTGGGAGCCCCTGACCCGGCACGTCGAGAAGCACGGCGGCCGGGTGCTGACCAGCTCCGCCGCGACCGGTGTGCACCGCGACGGCGACGGCTGGCGGGTGACGACCACCGACGACGGCAGCCACCCGGCGGGTCACGTCGTGCTCGCCGTCGACCCGCCGGCGCTCGCCGCGCTGGTCGCGGCCTCCCCGGACCTGACCGGGCAGGCACCGGAGCTGGCGGCGCGGATGCCCGCCTTCGGCCAGCCGGGCCCCCCGTACGCGGTGGCGCGGTTCTGGTGTGACGGGGACGTGGCCGCCGAGCGGGCGGTGTTCAACGGCGTGTCCCGGCAGCCCACCCTGGACTCGGTGACGCTCTACCACCGGTTGGAGAACGAGCCGCGGCGCTGGGCGCGGCAGACCGGCGGGTCGGTGATCGAGCTGCACGCGTACGCCTGCGAGCCCGGGGTGCCGGCCGAGGAGCTGGCCGAGCGGATGCGCCGCGAGCTGGTCGCGCTCTGGCCGGAGGCCGGCGACCTGCGGGTCCGTGAGCTGCGGGCCCGGGTCGAGGCGCAGGCACCGGCGTTCACGCCGGGCAGCCACGCCTGGCGACCGGGGGTACGCACCGACGCGACCGGCGTCTACCTGGCCGGGGACGGCATCGCCACGGATTTCCCGAGCGCGTTGATGGAGCGCTCCGCGGCGACCGGGATCATCGCGGCGAACCACATCCTGCGCGCCGAGGGCGCCTCGGCCGAGCCGGTGCGCTCGATCCGACCGCGGGGACTGCTCGCCGGTCGCAGCGCACCAAAGCGACAAAACGCACCATAAGCATCGGCCCGCTGTCGTACGCTCGATTGATCAACCGTCGATCGACCGGGCGGGAGGGCAGCGGCAGATGTCACCACTGCACCGCGTCGGCGCGGAAAGCGCCCCGCCGAACGACGAGATCAGCCGCGACGACGCGTACCCCCTGATCCGCGACGAACGCGCGTGCATCGTCACCGCGCTACGGCTGGGCTGGTGGATGGCGGACGCCTACCACCACGGGCAGCACGCGGAGCTCGGCGCTCCCGTCGAGGCCCGCCCGACCGTGCCCCCGGCCAAGCTCTCCAACCTCACCGAGATGTCCGCCCACCGCCGGATGCGGATGTACCTCGACGGGGTGGACGTCGCCCTGGCCCAGATCGCCGAACTGACCCGGCACAACGGGCCGGTGCCCGACACGGCCGCCGCCCGGGCCCTGCTCCCCGACCTGGACCGGCCCGACCCCGCAGACCCGGTGCCCCTGCTGCTCGCCCTCGACGACCTCAACGTGGACGTGCTCCGCTGGACGATGGCCACCAACCACCGGGTCGGCCTGGCCTACCGGCTGGGCCGATCGGTGGCCGACACCGTCCGAGCCGGCGACGCCACCCAGTTGCTGAGGCAGTTCGGCGGGCGACAGATCCAGATCCGCCGGTGGTTGGACGAGCTGGCCACCGTCCTACCGCCGTACTCGGCCGCGGTGGTGCGCCGGTCGCTCACCGCCTGGTCGAGCGCGGTCGACCGGGCCAGCCTCGGGGACCCGGCCGTGCCGGCGCCCGCCGAGCTGAGCCGGGCCCTGCGCGGCCAGGGCGACCTCTGGCGCGACGTGCTCACCGGCGGCCTGCACCCGCGCGACCTGCTCGACGAGGAGGACTACGGGGTGATCGCCAGGAATCTGATGATCCGGGACCGGCGGCTGGTGGCGCAGGCGGCACGGGGCATCTTCTGGCCGGTGCTCGTACCCGTGCTGTTGGTGCTCTTCGCGGTCGTCGGGGTGAGTGCCGCCGCAGCCGCCGGCTCACCGACCACCCGGGCCACCGTCGCCCTGGTGGGCCTCGGCGCCGGACTGGCCGCGATCTGGCGGTCGGTCTCGGGCCCGGCGCTGGCGGTCGCCGGTGAGGTCAACCGACCCCTGCTGGACAGCGAACTCACAGTGCGGATGGCCCTGCGACTGAACCGCCCACTGACCACCGCCCACATCTCGACGGACGCCACCACCCCCACCCGCCGCCAACGCCGTTCCGACGAGGCCAGCCGATCGAAATCCGTTGCCCGTCTGTCCCGTCCCGGCCTACCGTGATCGCGCAAGGTCAACCACCACCGCGGGAGCAGCTCATGGCGATGTCGCACGTCACCACCGTGCCGTCGACGCTGCCCGGCGGCGGTTGCCGAGCGGAAGATCCCCGGGCGGGCCGGCCCGACTGACGCGTATCCGTATGCGCTGAGCCGCCCCGTCCGACAGCCGGACCGGGCGGCTCTTCGCTGTCCGTCAGCCTCTGGAAAGGAGTCCCGGTGGGCGCCGTCCTCGTCATCAACGCCGACCTCGGCCCGCTGCACCGGGTCACCGTCCAACACGCCGTACGGATGCTCTGCCGTCGGGTGGCCGAGATCCACGAGGCCGAGCCGGACCGGGTGATCGGGATCTTTCCGATGCCCCGGGTGGTGCGGCTGGTCCGCTTCGTGGTCACCCGGTGGCGGTTCAACTCCGGGCCGGCCTGGTCCCGGGCGGGGGTGCTGCGCCGCGATGGCAGGTGCTGCGCGTACTGCGGTGGGTCCGCCTCCACGATCGACCACATCCTGCCCCGCTCGCGCGGCGGTCGGAACACCTGGCGGAACACCACCGCCGCCTGCTACGCCTGCAACCAGCGCAAGGGCGACCGGACGCCGGCGGAGGCGGGCATGCCGCTGCGCCGGGAGCCGGTCAACCCCGGGTGGGGGGCGCTGGCCGGGCGGTGACGGACCGGCCGGCGGGAACGGGGGGCCGCGTCCCGGGTACGTCCCGGGCGCGGCACCCGCCGGCCCCCGGTCAGACGGCGCGTTCCTTGACCCTCGATTTCGGGCTGCCGCTGGGGCAGTGCACCCGGACCTCACTGCGGTGCTCGGAGGAGACCAGCTCGACCTGGATCTGCTTCGTCGGGCCCGGGTCGTACGCCTCGGCCCGGAACCCGGGCACGAGCGTCACCGCGAGCACCTCGACGGACTTCCCGACGCAGCGAATGGTGACCGTCCCGCCTCGCGCGTCCACTGACGCACCCGAGCCAGGGGTGGGCGTGGGCGTCGGCGCAGCCCTGGTCGGGGTCGGCCCTGGGGTGGTGACGGTCGGGCTCGGCCGGGTCCGAGGGGCTGACCGGGAAGCGGGCGCGGTGCTCCCGGCCGGCGGGATGGCGGCCGGTCCGGTGTCGGCCGTGTCGAGCGGCTCCTCACTGCGCGGCATTCCCACAGTGGTGGTGCCCGGGCCGGTCCCCGTCGAGGGCCACTTCTGCGCCTGCCGGCGGTTGTGCGAGTCACCGAGCGACCCGGCAATCGCCACCGCGGCGATCACCGCGCCGCTGACCGCCAGCACGGCCCGCCCCCGACGCCACGCTCCTCGCCGGGACGTGGACCCGACGACGGCCTCGCCCGACGGCCCGGCAGTCGTCTCGCCCGACGGCCCGGCAGTCGTCTTGCTCGTCGGCCCGGCAGTCGTCTTGCTCGTCGTCTCGGTCGGATCGGCGGGCGTGGCGCCGGGCTGCTCGGTCCCGTCGGCCGCCGAGCCGGCAGCGCCGGCCCCCGCCTCGGCCACGGCAGTCGCTGCGCTGGCGGCGGTGGTGGCGGCGGCGGTGGCGGCGGCGGCGAGCAGGATGCGGGCCGCCTCGACGGCCGGCGGCCGGTCGGCGGGGTCGGGGGCCAGGCACCAGCGGTAGAGCCGGTGCACCTCGGGCGGTACGCCGTCGACCGGGGGCAGCGGATCCGGCTGGACGTGCGTGTGGGCGCGGAGCATCCCGGTCTGCGCCTCGGCGGGCCACGGCAGCCGCCCGGTGAGCACCCGGTGCAGCAGCAGACCGAGGGCGTACACGTCGCAGGCCGGCAGCACCTCGCCGGCCTCCAGTCGCTCCGGAGCCAGGTAGGCCGGTGTGCCCAGCAGCCGCCCCTCGAAGTCGATCTCCGACTCACCGGCGGCCGCCGCGATGCCGAAGTCGAGCACCTTGGCACCGGTGGGCGTGAGCATCACGTTGCCCGGCTTGATGTCGCGGTGCACCAGATCCTGGCCGTGCGCGGCGGCCAGCGCGGAGGCCACCTGGGCGCAGACCCGCAGACCCGCGCGGGGCGGCAACGGCCCGGCCGCCAACCGTTGTTCGAGGGTGTGACCGCCGAGCATCTCCATCACCACGAACGGGACCTGGGCATCGTCGACCATCGACTCGCCGAAGTCGTAGACGCTGGTGACATGCGGGTGCGACAAACGGGCCGCGGCCTTGGCCTCAGCCCGGATCCGCTGCCGCGCGTTGTGGTCGGTGGCGACGAGCACCTTCACCGCGACGTCCCGTTCGAGCACTTCGTCGTACGCCCGGTACACCGCCGACATGCCGCCACTGCCGAGGCGTTCCAGGAGCCGGTAGCGGCCCGCAAGCAACTGATCACGCTGCACGACCGACAGCCTGCCGTACCGACCGGCAGCGGGCCACCCCGGATCGAGGTGTTGCGATGGGTGGGACGGAGCTTCGGCTACCGCTCGCTCAGATCCGGGTGGTTGCGGAGGAACGTCTCACCCCGTCGGGCGTTCCGGAGGACCGACACGATCAGCACCACCCAGATCACCAGCAGCAACCCGCCGATCAACGCGTGGAACGGCGCGAACCCCACGAAGACCTGACCGACGCTCGTCATCACCAGCCCAGCGCACAGCACCGCAAGATAGCGCTGACTGACGAACTGTCTGGCAGTCTCCACGAGCAGAGCCCGGTCTTCGTCGGCCTCGGGTGCGTCGCGTCGCACCTGCCGATCCAGCCGACGACGGTGCGACCAGCAGAGCCCGATCAGGGGCGACTGTCGTCCCGACCGGTAGCGGCCGGTGGCGACCAGCCAGATGGCTGCGGCCACCTCGAGGACAACTCCGACAATCACCAGGACGAGGCCGAGGTTGCTGGCCCAGCGCGGCGGGTCGCCGTCGAAGATGCCGGTGTTCTGGCCACCCATCGCGACACCCACCGCGAGACCGCCGACCACGGCGGGCAGCAGCACGAAGAGGAGAAGCAGACGGAGTCGCCGTTGTCCCCGCTCGGCCTGCCCCGCATCTGTTGCTGCCGCGTCCATAGTGGTCCCCCGATCACCGTGTGGATCGGGGACTACCCATCGACGACGACGGCTCAAACTGGTCAGTCGTCGGCGGGTGCCCGCCAGGCGAAGCGGGGCGTGCGTCGCTCGGCCATCGCCGCGACCCCCTCCCGGGCCTCGCCGGTGGTCGCCACCTTCCGGTGCCACCAGGCGATCCGCGCGGGCCCGGCGCGGTCATCGATGATCTCCTTGGCGGCGGCGACGCTCAGCGGTGACCGCTGGGCGATCGTCGTCGTCAGCTCGTCCACCCGCCCGGCGAGCCGATCGGGTGGCAGCACCTCGTCGACCAGGCCGACCCGCAGGGCCCGCTCGGCATCGATCAGCTCGGCGGTGAACAGCAGGTGCTTGGCGGCGGACGGGCCGACCAGCCGGGTCAGCCTGCGCGTCGTCGGTGCCGGATAGACCAGACCGAGCCGGGCCGGCGGTACGCCGAACCGGGCGTCGTCCGCAGCGATCCGCAGGTCGCAGGCGACCGCGAGCTGAGCGCCGCCCCCGACGCAGGCGCCTCGGATGGCTGCGACGGTCGGCTTGGCGAAGCTGGCCAGCCGCTCCTCGGCGGCCACCGCGATGCTGGCGTCGCCTGCGTCCAACAGCTCGGCCAGGTCGCCGAGGTCGGCACCCGCGCAGAAGGCGTCGCCCGCGCCGGTGAGCACCAACGCCCGTACGCCCGGGTCGGGTTCCAGCCGGTCGAGCAGTTCGGGGAGCTGACGCCACATGGCTGCGGTCATCGCGTTGCGCCGGGCCGGGTTGTGGATCACCACGGTTGCGACCGGTCCGGTCACCTCGACGGTCAACTCCGCGTCCGACATACGGCGACCATAACGGCGTGAGCCCAGCGGCCACCCCGAGGGGCGGTCGCTGGGCCTGCCGGTCAGGTCAGGAGACGGTGAGCGCGGTGTCGTCGACCACGAAGGACGTCTGCAGCGAGGAGTCCTCGGTGCCGGTGAACTTCAGGTTGACGGTCTGGCCGGCGTACGCCGCCAGGGAGAAGGACTTCTGGCTGTAGCCGGTGGCCTTGTTCAGGTTCGAGTAGGTCGCCAGCGTGGCCAGAACGGTTCCGCTCGAGTTCAGCACCTGCACGTTGAGCTTGTCGTACGCGACGCTGGTGGTGGTCTCGGCCGAGTCGATGTGCAGCCAGAAGCTGAGCGCGTACGACGAGCAGCCGGCCGGCAGGCTCACCGACTGGGCGAGCGTCTCGGTGCGGGTGCTGCCGTACCCGTTCAGCCACGCCTTGTACGACCCGGTGCGGGCGGCCTGGCCGCTGGCAGTGGTGATCACGCCGGAGCTGGCCGTCCAACCGGTCGCACCGGACTCGAAGCCCGGGTTGGCCAGCTTCTGCCCTGGCGCCGCGCAGCCGCCCCCGGTGCCGTTCACGGTAAGCCGGTAGGTCGCGCTGCGGGTGACCGCGCCCGCACCGTTCACCGTGATCGAGTAGGTGCCGGGCGGGGTACTCGCCGAGGTGCTGATGGTGAGGGTGGACGAGCCGCCCGAGGTCACCGAGGCGGGGCTGAACGCGGCGCTCGCCCCGCTGGGCAGGCCGGACGCCGAGAACGTCACCGTCTGCGCCGAGCCACTGGTGGTGGCGGTCGACACGGTGGTGGAGACCGCGCTGCCCGGGTTCACCGAGCCGGCGGTCGGCGAGAGCGCGACCGAGAAGTCGTTGCCGGTCGAGCAGGCCGAGTCGCTGCCGGCCACGTTCACCGCGGTCCAGGCGGCCTGCACGGCCTTGTACTCGGTGGAGCAGCTTCCGTACAGGTCGGTGGCCGCCCGCAGGCTGTAGGCGCGGGCGGTGTTCGCCGGGTTGCTGGTGCTGACGTACGCCGTGTTGGAGGTGAAGTAGACGTCGAGCGCCCGGTACCAGATCTTCTCGGCCTTGGCCCGGCCGATGCCGGTCACCGCCGGGGCGGAACCGCAGACCGGGGAGGTGCCGTACGAGGTGGCGCCGGTGCCCTCGGCGAGGTTGAAGAAGAAGTGGTTGGCCACGCCGGAGGAGTAGTGCACGTCCTTGTTCTTGGTGCTGGTGGACCAGCAGCTGTCGGACGAGCCGTCCAGCGACGGGTTGTACATGTAGCGCAGCGGCGTGCCGTTGCCGTTGATGTTGATCTTCTCGCCGACCTGGTAGTCGCCCGGGTCGCTCGGCGCGGCGGAGTAGAACTCCACCATGTTGCCGAAGATGTCGCTGGTGGCCTCGTTGAGGCCGCCGGATTCGCCGGAGTAGACCAGGCCGGCCAGCGCTTCGGTGACACCGTGGCTCATCTCGTGCCCGGCCACGTCCAGCGAGACGAGGGGGCGGGAGTTGCTGGAGCCGTCACCGTAGGTCATCTGGGCGCCGTCCCAGAAGGCGTTGACGTAGTTGTTGCCGTAGTGCACCCGGCTCGGCACGCCGGTGCCGTTGCCGAAGATGCCGTTGCGGGCGTGCACGTTCTTGAAGTAGTCGAACGTCTTCGCCGCGCCGAAGTGCGCGTCCACGCCGGCGGACTGCCGGTTGGAGTTGGCCCCGGTGCCCCACGCGTTGTCCGCGTCGGTGAAGGTGGTGCAGGTCGACGTGCCGTTGTTCATGTCGCAGGTACGGCCGTTGCCGTGCGACGGATCGATCATCTGGTACGTGCTGCCGGAGAGCGTCGTGTCGATGCTGACCGTGCCGGTGTAGATGCCCTGGCCGCTGCCGACCACCGACTCGATCTCGTCGTACGACCCGACTGTCGCGCCGGTGGCGGCGTCGGTGATCACGTGCAGCCGGGACGGGGTCTGCCCGTCGGGCTGCCACCCGCTGACCACGGTCTCCCAGGCCAGTCGACCCTGCCCGGAACTGGCGTCCACGAACAGCTCCGGCGTGCCCACCGCCTCGGCCTTACCGACGAACCGGGCGCTGGCGGCCTTCTTCGCGGCCGCCGCGGTGGTCCTGGCCGAGGTGGCGAGGGTCAGCGGCGCGGCCAGCCCGACCGAACTGCCGGCGTACGTGCCGTTCGGCGCGGTGTGGATGACGAAGTCACCGCCGTACACCCGTAGGCCCTGGTAGGTCCTGGTGTATCGGGTGTGGGCAGCGCCGCTGGGGTCCACCTTGGTGCTGCGCACCTGGTAGGACTCGGCGCTCGAACCCTGGACGGCGCCGGGGTTCGCTCGTAGGACGGTTGCCGCTCGGGCCGCAGCGGAGGCGTCCGGCGCGGGAGAGGTGGGCGGGGCCGCGTGCGCCGGGGTGACGACGCAGGTCAGCAGGCCGCTGGTGAGCAGCACTGCGCTGACGGCGGCAAGAGCTCTTTTCACGTGCGCTCCTGAGAGGAGAAGGATGTGACGGAGGTAGTCACGCATGTAGATATAGCTATGTGTTGAAGAAAAGAGAAGGCCTGAACCGATGTCAGACATCGACATTGGCCGTTCGGCTGAGGGGCTTGACGAGGGAACCAATACCTGCCCCAGCACGTCTGACGGACATGAGACCCGCCTCGACAGCCGGCGTCACGTTCGCCCTACTGGTCGCGCTCCTGGCCGGATGCACCAGCACCGACCGCACCGGGGCCGCTCGTGACCAGCCGCCGACCAGCGCCGGCCCCGCTCGGACCGGGCCGGCCACCGACGCTCCGCCGCCGCCAACCGCGAGCCCCGCCTCCACGCTGCCGACCGGGCCGCCGGCCACCGATATCGCGTCGACGCGGGTGATGCTGTTTCGCTCCGGCGGCTTCGCTGGTCGGGCTGACACCGTGACCGTTGAGCCGGACGGCCGGTGGACGGCCGTGGACCGCGCCGGCGGTCGGCGTACCGGCCAACTCAGTCCCGCCGACCTCGGCCGGCTGCGCGGGCTGACCGCCGACGCCCGGCTGGCCGCCGAGGCCCGCCAGACGGCTGGCGCGACCATCTGCACAGACGTGTTCAGCTACCGGCTGACCGTCGGCACCATCGAGATCGGGTACGACGACTGCCCCAGCGACGACGCGCAACGGTTGCCGGCCACCCGCGCGCTGATCGAGCTGCTGCTGCGGGCCACCGACGCTCAGACCACGTAGTCCACGGGCAGGCCGGTGCCCCACAGCTCCGATGGCAGGTGGGCCACGTCGTTGAGGGCGATCAGGTTGGGCGGGCCACCGGGGCTGTACCGGATCACGGTCAACCCCGCGTTGTGCAGGTTCAAGCCCAGCCACCGCCGCTCCGGCGCGTCGAGGGCGTGCCGCACCAGCCAGGCGATCAGAAAGGTGTGCGTCACGACCAACTCGCGGACCGGCTCGCCATCGGGGGCCTCCTCGGGGACCGGGCCGGCGAACCGCCGCACGGCCTCCGCCGTCACCCGCGGCCCGTCGACCCGCTCGGCCGCCGAGAACTGCGCCAGGAATGTGGCGTACGCGGGCGGCAGGCCGGCCGGGTCCGTGTCGTGTGGGAGGTGGTCGCCGGCCAGCTCCGTCGCGTACACCGGAGGTTCGGGCAGCGACCTGGCGATCAGCTCGGCGGTCTGCGCGGCCCGGCGCAGCGGTCCGTGGTGGACGGCGGCGAACCGGCGGCCCCGCAGGCGCTCGCCGAGCAGCGTGGCCTGCTGCCGGCCGCGCTCCGTCAGGCCGGTGTCCGGTTCACCGGCCTCCGACTCCCGCACCGCGGTCAGGTCCTGCTCGGCGTGTCGGGCGAGGTACAGCAGGCGAGTCACCATGCCGCCCACCTCAACACAACGGGAGGTGCGGGCTCCACCCCGCACCTCCCGGGCCTGCGGCCGTCAGCTCAGTCGGCCTGGCCGGACGCCGCTCGCGCGAAGGTGACCGACACCCACAGCCAACCGGCCGTCACCGCCAGACCGAACGCCACCATCACGGCCGGCGCCGGTCGGACGATCAGGGCGACCCAGGCCATCGCGAAGAAGACCCCGATCCCCAGGGTGTACGCGGCTCGACCACGTGCCCCCTGCCGGGCGGCCCGACGGCCCGCCACCACAGTCGCCGCGATCAGCGACACGAAGGCGACCGCCGCCACCAGGAAGTGCAGACCGCCGTGCCAGCTGATCTCCCCGGCGCCCCGGGGCGTGCCGACTGGGAACCCGTCGGCCGGGTCGGCGCTGAAGATCGCCGCCCCGATCAGGCCCAGCCCGTACAGCGCAAGCAGCCGGGGAAGCCAGACCGACCCGCCGCCTTCGACGGTACGGCGGCGCAGCGCGTCGGCTGCCAGCGCACAGAGCACGCCGCTGACCAGGAACGTGACGATCTGGATCCAGCCCAGCTCGCCGGTGCTCAACACGCTGACCGGATGCCGACGAAAGTCGAAGCCCTCCCGGGTCGACGCCTGCACGATCGCCGAGCCGACGAAGATCGGGCCGGCCAGCACACCACCGATCAGCAGTGCGCGGTCCCGACCGACGGCGGCCGGTCGTACCAGCGGGAAAGGTGCGGCCTGGCTCATCGTCCGCTCCCCTACGCCCGCGGGAACATCTGGCCGATGCGGATCTTGTTGCCGAACGGATCCCGGATGCCGAAGTCGATCCCGTACGGGCGCTCGGTCGGCTCGTCGGTGATCTCGACGCCCTTCGCCACAAGATCCTCGTACGTCTTGCGGGCGTCGTCGGTGGTCATGAAGAGGTATCCACCGAGGGCACCCTTGGTGAGCAGCTCCCGGACCTGCTCGGCGGTGGCCGGGTCCAGTGCGGGCGGGCCCGGCTTCTCCAGCAGGATCTCGCGCTCCGGGTCGCCGGGCAGGTTGACCGTCAACCACCGCATGAAACCGAGGTCCTGGTCGGTGTTGACCTCCATGCCGAGCTTGTTGACGTAGAAGTCAAGCGCGGCGTCCTGGTCGAGGACGTAGATCTGAGAGCGGCTGATCGCGTTCATCGTCATGCCCATGACGCTAGAGGTCGACCGTGACCTGCGGCTTATCCAAAACTGCTGGGTCGGGTCCACGCTTTGGCGAAGCACGACGGCACATTGGCCGCCGCGACGCGGTGCCGCCGGAAATCCGAGGGCGACTCCCCGACGATCTGCCGGAACGTCCGGCTGAACGTGCCCAGGCTGCCGAAGCCGACGGCGTAGCAGATGTCCGTCACGTCCCGTTTCGTTTCCACGAGCAGCGCCATCGCCCGCTCCACCCGGCGGCGTTGCAGGTAGCGGTGCGGGGTCTCACCGAACGTGGCCCGGAAGGTACGAATGAAATGCGCCTCAGAGACGTGCGCGATCCGGGCCAACGCGGGGATGTCCAGCGGCTCGGCGTACGCCCGGTCCATCGCGTCCCGGGCGCGCAACATCGCCCGGTTCGACTCCTCCACCGCGCGGCTCATTGGCCCCCGTCCGCTCCGCTCGTTGCCGGGCCCAGGCTACCGCCGACCCCGGTGACCCGGCTTTCAAACCCGTATCCGCTGTGACATCGGCCTATGGCCGGGACGGACCGGCCACGCCAGCATGGAGGGCATGACTCGTGCACTCATCGCCCTGACCAGTCACTCCGAGCTGGGCCGCACCGGCCGCTCGACCGGCTACTACGTCGGCGAGGCCGCCGAGCCGTGGGAGGTGTTCCGGGCCGCTGGCTACGACGTAGACCTGGTGTCCGTGGCCGGCGGCGAGCCGCCGGTAGACGGCCGGGACGAGAACGACAGCACCCAGAACGACTTCCTCGCCACCGCCGGCGTAACGGACACCCCGAGGGCCGCCGACGTCGACCCGGCCGGGTACGACGTGATCCTCTTCGCCGGAGGTCACGGCACCATGTGGGACTTCCCCGACGACCCCGACCTGGCCCGCATCGGCCGCTCGGTCTACGAGCGCGGCGGCGTGGTGGCCGCCGTCTGCCACGGTCCGGCGGCGCTGGTGAACCTGACCCTCACCGACGGCTCCCGGCTCGTCGCCGGCAAGCGGGTGGCCGGCTTCACGAACAGCGAGGAGGCCTCCGTCGGCCTCACCGACGAGGTGCCATTCCTGCTCGCCGACAAGCTCACCGAGGCTGGCGCGCAGCACGTACCGGCGCCGGACTTCACCGAGCACGCGGTGGTCGACGGCCGCCTGGTGACCGGTCAGAACCCGCAGTCCGCCCGCGCCGTGGCCGACGCCGTGGTGAAGCTGCTCAGCTGAGCGCCGGTCGGATCCGGTAGTCGTCTGGCGGGCCGGTGGCACGCAGCTCGGGCGGCAGGTCGGTGACGTCGTTCAGCGCGACGAGCGTCGACGGGCCGTCCGAGCTGCGACGGATCACGGTCAGCCCGCCTCCCCCGTTCCGGGTCTCGCCCTTGATCGCGACCTCGTTGCCCGGCCCCAGGCTACCGCCGGTGCTTTCACCGGTCGGGTAGCGCGCCGCCGCCCGGTGAAGGCAGCGGCGACCACCATCAGAGCGACCACGCCGAGCAGTGCGCCGAGCAGCACCGTGCTGCGCACGCCGTGGCTCGGTAGCGCGAGGCCGGCGACCAGGGCGCCACCGGTGATACCGACGTTGACAGCGGCAGAGACGGTGGCGGCGGCGAGGTCGGAGCGCCCGGGCGCAACCTCGAGCACAATGCCACCGAGCACCGCGGTGAACGCCGCGAACGCCAGCCCGGCCAGGGCGAGCAGGCCCACGGCAGCCGTCGGCCGGTGGCCGACCGCGTACAGCCCGAGCAGTGCCACCGACTGGAGCGTGACGGTCGCAGCCAGGGCGAGCCACGGGCTGCGGTCCACCACCACTCCGACGGCGAGGATCCCGAGCACGCTGGCAACGCCGCGCACCAGCAGGATGACCCCGACCGCCGAGGCGGCGAACCCGCTGACCTCGGTGACGAAGAGGGCGACGTAGGTGTATCCGGCGATGGCACCGGCGGTCGCGAGGATGGCCACCGCGACCAGCAGCCAGAAGCGGTAGACGTCGGGTGTCGCGCCCCGGGCGGCATGTCCCTCGTTGGGTGGCGTCGACGGCAGGAGCGAGGCCACCGCGACGAGCACGATCGCGCCGAGCCCGGCCACCGCCAGGAACGACACCCGCCAGCCGGCGCGTTCGCCCAGCCAGGTGCCCGCAGGCACGCCCAGGACCAGAGCGACGCTGCCGCCGGCGAACACGATCGCGACCACCCGACCGCGAAGCCCGGGTCGGAACAGCTCGGCCGCGGCCGGCACCACCACCGCCCAGAACAACGCGTGGGTCGCCGCCGTCGCCATCCTGGCCGCCAGCAGCAGCGCGAACGAGCTCGCGAACACCGTGATCGCGGTGCTCACCACGAAGCCGGCCAGGAGCGCGGACAGCAGTCGCCGACGGGGGATTCTCCTGGCCAGCGCCGTCAGCGGGATCGAGGCGACGACGACCACCGCGCCGTACGCGGTGACGAGCATGCCCACCTGCGACGGTGAGACGGCAAGGTCCGCGGCCATCGGGAGCAGCAACCCGATCGGCAGCGCCTCGGCTGTGGTGTAGAGGAACGTCCCGCCGGACAAGCCGATCAGTGCTCCCACTGCCCGCCTGTGGCCCATCGGACCCTCCCATCGTTACCGGCTAAATCAGCTACGCCAGAAACAAGCTAGCGACCCCTCTTGCTGACGGTCAACTGGTAAAGTGGGTTTTGATGGAAACAGCCGAGGACGTCACGCGGATGAACCTGGTGGGCGGCAACCTCGCCCTGGACTTCATCAACACCCGCTCCGGTCCACCAATCGGGCTCCCGGACGACGACGTGCTGACGGGCTATCCGGAGCTGGTCGCCTGGGGGGTTCACGCGGGCGCCCTCACCGACACAGAGGCGAAAGCGTTGCGCCGGCTGTCCCGCAACGACCCAGAAGGCGCCAGCGCTGCGTTCTCGCGAGCACTGCGCACCCGCGACTACCTCGACGAGGTGTTCCGGCCGCTGGCCGCTGGAAAAGCCCCGAGCACGTCTGCGCTGGCCCGGCTGCGCGACGACGAAGCGGACGCGCTCGGCCACGCACAGCTTGAGGGCGGCAGCACGTTCGACTGGGTCTGGCGAGACGACCACACGCTTGCCCGACCTCTGCGGCCAGTGGTGCACGCAGCGGTCCAGTTGCTCACCACGGGTGCGCTGGACCGGATCAAGGGTTGCGGAGGCTGCCGGTTCATCTTCAACGACGAGAGCAAGAACCGCAGTCGCCGCTGGTGCAGCATGGACGACTGCGGAACTGCGGAGAAGATGCGCCGCTACGTCGCCGCGCGGCGCACACGCGCGACGCGGTGAGTGCGCTGTTGCCGTCGGAAAAGCCTGATGGAATTGGAGCCCCCGGCCGGGATCGAACCGGCGACATCTCGCTTACAAGGCGAGTGCTCTGGCCAGCTGAGCTACAGGGGCGCGTGCGTCGAGGTCAGCATAGCGAGTGACGTCCGGATATCCCGCTCGCGAGGCCTCCCGAGCACGGGAAACGTCAACAACCCGACGCCTGTACGCCTTTCCGCCGCCTGGCCGTGTGTCGATTGATGTCCGACCGTGCCGGAGTGACCGGAATGTGTAATCCGTATGTCACGTTCGACGGTCCCTGACCTTGGCAGCAAGGGGAAACACGTTTACGGTTCACACACGGACGACAGCCCGGCGCCCCCGCGTGACCGAGCCGCCGTCCGCTGACCGGCACGGATACGCGCCGGTTGCTCCTTCACTCGGATCGTCCGGCACGTTCCTGCCGGTGAAAGGAAGCGCTTCACCATGGCTACGGTCACCTATTCCAAGGCGTCCCGGGTCTACCCGGGCCAAGAGCGTCCCGCCGTCAACGAGCTGGACCTCGAGATCGGCGACGGCGAGTTCCTCGTCCTGGTCGGCCCCTCAGGTTGTGGCAAGTCCACCAGCCTGCGGATGCTCGCCGGCCTGGAGGACGTGGACGCCGGCTCGATCTACATCGACCAGCGTGACGTCACCCACCTTCCTCCGAAGGCCCGCGACATCGCGATGGTCTTCCAGAACTACGCGCTCTACCCGCACATGACGGTGTACGAGAACATGGCGTTCGCCCTCAAGCTGCGCAAGACCTCCAAGTCGGAGATCGACCGGCGGGTCAAGGAGGCAGCCGGGCTGCTCCAGCTGGAGGAATACCTCAGCCGTAAGCCGAAGGCGCTCTCCGGTGGTCAGCGTCAGCGTGTCGCGATGGGCCGGGCGATCGTCCGCGAGCCGCAGGTCTTCCTCATGGACGAGCCGCTGTCGAACCTCGACGCCAAGCTGCGTGTGCAGACCCGTACCCAGATCGCGTCCCTGCAGGCCAAGCTGGGCGTCACCACGGTCTACGTCACGCACGACCAGGTCGAGGCCATGACCATGGGTCACCGGGTCGCGGTGCTGCTCGACGGTGTCCTCCAGCAGGTGGACACCCCGCGGGCGCTCTACGACACCCCGGCCAACGTGTTCGTCGCCGGCTTCATGGGCTCTCCCGCCATGAACATCAAGACCGTTCCGCTGAACGAGCAGGGCGCCGAGTTCGCCGAGCTGCAGATCCCGCTGACCCGGGAGCAGGTCGCGGCGGCCCGCGCCGAGGGCGGCGACGGCAAGGTCACCGTGGGCTTCCGCCCGGAGGACTGCGAGCTGGTCAGCCCGACCGAGGGCGGCATGCCGGTCGTGGTCGAGCTGGTCGAGGACCTCGGCTCGGACGCCAACGTCTACGGCCACGCCGCGCTGGGTGGCAACTCGGAGCGCTTCGTCGTCCGCACCGACCGGCGCAGCATGCCGAACATGGGTGACACCGTGTTCGTCAAGCCGGTCGCCGGTCGCAGCCACGTCTTCCACGCCGCCACGGGTGGCCGGATCTGACGTAACGCCTCACCGAAAGGGGCGGTCCGCTTCGGCGGGCCGCCCCTTTCGTCGTACCGGCAAAGGCTCTTCACCCTGCGGAGCCAGCGCGGAGGTGGCTCTGTGGGGTGACTCCGCACGGCGGTCCGTGCTCGTACCGTCACGGCGACCCGAGCCCGAGGAGACGCCGTGCCCACCGTTCCCGCCCAGTCCACCGCTTTCCCGACCGCGCGTGCCCGGTCGTACCAGGTGGTCCGCCTGGCGGGCCGCAGCCTCGCCTACTGCGCGACGCTGGCCCCGGTCGCCGTACTCGCGCTGGTGACCGCCCCGATGGGCGGGGCCGGCGCCGCCGTCGCACGCTGGCGTGCCCTGCGTACCGGGCTGCTCGGGATGCCACCGACGGCCGTGCCCGGCCGGCGGCCCGGCACGGTCGCGGTGCTCGGCCACGCGCTGCTCAGCCTGCTCCTCGGTGCCGTGGCTCTGCTGCCGCTCGGCGTCCAACTGCTGATGGTGCTGCGCGGCGCGCTGTACGGCCTGGTGGACCCCGGGCCGTACGACCATTCCTGGGGTGGTCCGACCCGGGCCGGCGCGTGGGTGGTGCACTTCCTCGTCGGCCTGCCGATGGCGGCTGCCGGGCTGGCCGCTCTGATCGGCATCGCCGCCGTGCACCAGCGACTCACCCGACGCCTGGACGGGGAGCGCGGTCCGCGCTGGCTGATCCCGACCGTGGCGCTGATGGCGCTCGCCGGGGCGCTGCTCTTCGTCGCGTGGACCCGTCAGATCTGACGGCGAAGCCCCCTCCCGCGCTGGGCGGAAGGGGGCCTCGTCGACGTGGTTACAGCTCGGCGGAGCGTCGGCGGGCGACCTCGGCCAGGGTGACCGCGGCGGCCACGCTGGCGTTGAGCGACTCCACCTCGGAGATCATCGGAATGCTGACGGTCAGGTCGCAGGTCTCCCCGACCAGGCGGGACAGCCCGCGCCCCTCGGAACCGACGACCACCACCAGCGGACCGACCGCGGCCTCCAGGTCGTACAGGTCGGTGTCACCGTCGGCGTCCAGGCCGACCACCATGAAGCCGGCGTCCCGGCACGCCTTCAGCGACCGGGTCAGGTTGGTCACCTGCGCCACGGGCACCCGCGCGGCCGCGCCGGCGCTGGTCCGCCAGGCGGTCGCGGTGATTCCGGCGGCACGTCGCTCGGGTACGAAGACACCCTGCGCGCCGAACGCAGCAGCCGACCGGATCACGGCACCCAGGTTGCGCGGGTCGGTGACACCGTCCAGCGCGACCAGCAGGGGGGCCTGCTGCTCCAGGGCGGCAGCGACCATGTCCTCGAAGGGCTGGTACGCGAAGGCCGGCACCTGCAACCCGACGCCCTGGTGCAGCACCCCGCCGGTCATCCGGTCCAGCTCGGCCCGGCTGATCTCCAGGTTGGCGATGCCCCGGTCGGCGGCGGTCCGGATGATCTCGTTGATCCGGTCATCCATGTCGATGCCCTGGGCGGTGTAGAGCGCCGTCGCCGGCACGTTGGCGCGCAGCGCCTCCAGCACCGGGTTGCGCCCGACCAGCAGCTCCGGGGAGTCCTTGGACGGGTTGGACTTGCGCCCCGGCGCGACCCGGGGGCCGGACCGGCCGGCGGGCTTACCGCCCCGACCGCCGCCGCTGGCGCCCCGACCGACCGGTACGCCCCGACCGCCGCCCCTGCCCCAGGTGGTGTCCTTGCTGCCGGGCTGACCGATCTTCGGGGCGCGCCCCTCCTCGGCCGCCGCGCGGCGCTCCTTGTCCTGCTTCCAGGCGGTGCGCTGGGGCAGCTTCTCGGTGCCCGAGTAGCCCTTGTGCCAGGGACGCTCGTCCGCGGGCAGGGTGCGACCCCGCCCGGCGAGGGAGTCCTTGTTCTTGCCGCCGGTGCCCTTGGGGGCGCTTGCCTTCGACGTCAGTCGCCGGCCACGGCGCTGCGAGTTGCCGGCCATCAGTCCTGCTCTCCAATAGTCCAACGGGGGCCCTGGGGGGTGTCCTCGACCACCACGCCGGCCAGCTTGAGCTGGTCACGCACCGCGTCGGCGGCAGCCCAGTCCTTGCGGCCCCGGGCCTGCGCGCGCTGCTCCAGGGCCAACGCGATCAGGGAGTCCACCACGGCACGCAGATCATTCGATCGGCCGCCACCCGTCCACGCCGGGTTGAGGGGGTCGATCCCGAGGATATCCAGCATTGCCCGTACCACGGCCAGGGTGGTGCGGACGGTCACATCGTCACCGGCGCTCAGCGCGGTGTTGCCGTCCCGAAGGTGCTGTTGCAGCACGGCCAGCGCGGCGGAGGTGTTGAGGTCGTCGTTCATCGCCGCGACGAAACCGGCCGGCAGCTCACCGGGCTGCCCGGCACCGACCCGCTCGGCCGCCCGCTGCACGAACCCCTCGATCCGGCGGTACGCGGTGGCCGCGTCGCGCAGCGAATCCTCCGAGTAGTCGATCACCGAGCGGTAGTGCGCGGCGGCGTAGTAGTAACGCAGCTCCACCGGCCGGACCCCGAGCGAGTCCACGTACGCCAGGTCGAGCGCGTTGCCGGCGGACTTGCCCATCTTGGCCCCACCGATGCTGAGCAGCCCGTGGTGCACCCAGTAACGCGCGAACGGCAGCCCGGCGGCCTTGGACTGGGCGATCTCGTTCTCGTGGTGCGGGAACGTCAGGTCCAGCCCACCGCCGTGGATGTCGAACTCCGGGCCGAGATACCGCCAGCACATCGCCGAGCACTCGATGTGCCAGCCCGGACGACCGAGCCCCCACGGCGACGGCCAGTAGGCGTCCGCCGGCTCGTCCGGTTTGGCACCCTTCCAGAGCGCGAAGTCACGCGGATCCCGCTTGCCCCGGTCCGGAGCGTCCCCGGCCGACTGCATCGCGTCCGGAGACTGACCCGACAGCGACCCGTACGCAGGCCAGGACGCCACATCGAAGTAGACGTCGCCGGAACCGTCAGTCGCCGGGTACGCGTGCCCGTCGGCGATCAACTTCGTGATCAGCTCGTGCATCTCCGGGATGTGCCCGGTGGCGCGCGGCTCGTAGGTGGGCGGCAGCACGTTCAACGCCCGGTACGACTCGGCGAGAAGCAACTCGTTGACGTACGCGATCGACCAGAACGGCCGACCCTGCTCGCCAGCCTTCACCAGAAGCTTGTCGTCGATGTCGGTCAGATTGCGGATGAAGGTGACCTCGTAGCCGGCGGCCAGCAGCCAACGGCGCAGCACGTCATAGTTGACGCCGGAGCGAAGGTGACCGATATGCGGCGGGGCCTGAAGAGTGAGACCACACAGGTAGACCCCCACCTTGCCGGCTTCCCGCGGGACGAAGTCCCGCACCGATCGGGTGGCGGTGTCATACAGGCGTAGCGTCACCGTACAAGGGTAGCTGTCCGTGCCTGTCCGGGTCCGGCGGTGCCGGGTCGTACGCTGCCAGGCGTGGATGCGACCGCACGCTCGGGTGAGACTCCGGCCAACCCCAGCGCCCCCGCCGACGCCGTCCCTGGGCAGGCGGGCACGGCAGGGCATGTCAATGCGGCCGGACAGGTCGGCGCAGCCGGACAGGTCGGCGCAGCCGGACAGGTCGGCGCAGCCGGACAGGTCGGCGCAGCCGGACAGGTCGAGGAGGTTGTCGGGCGGGCTGACGCCGTTGCGGGACGGGCCGTTGAGACGTCGCAGACCCTCGACCGGGGTCTGCGACTGCTGCACCTGGTCGCCGACGCCTCGGGCGGTCTGACCGTCACCGAGGCCGCCAACCAGCTCAACATCGGCCGGGCGGCCGTCTACCGGCTGGTCAGCCCGCTGATCGGGCACGGCATGCTGCGCCGCGACGGCGACGGCAGGCTGCGCCTCGGGGCCGGGTTGCTGCACCTGGCCCGACGCGCCCAGCCGCTGCTCGCCGAGGGTGCGCTACCCGCGCTACGCCGCCTCGCCGAGCAGGCCGGAGCGACAGCGCATCTGACCGTCGTCGAGGGTGGCGAGGGCGTGGCCCTGGCCGTGGTCGAGCCGAGCTGGACGTCATTCCACGTCGCGTACCGCGCCGGGGCACGGCATCCGCTGGACCGAGGGGCGGCGGGCCGGGCCATCCTGGCCGGTCGAACCGGGGATGCGGCGCCGGTGAGCAGCAGCGGGGAGTTGCAGGCCGGGGCGTACGGGGTGGCTGCGCCGGTGCTCGGCGTACCCGGCTTGGAGGCCAGCGTCGGCGTGGTCGCGCTCGCCCCGCTGGACGTCGACACCATCGGTCCCCAGGTGATGGCCGCAGCCACGGCCATCACCAACGCCCTCCGCTGACAAACGAGCCATCCGCCTGTTCGGACCAGCTCAGACCGGTGCAGGCGGGCTCGGACCGGATCGGACCGGCTCGCACCGGCTCGCACCCGGCTTGATCAACTCGGATTCCTGAAACTCGCGGCATCCCGGTGCCGACGACACCCCGACTTTCATGAACGCGAGTGGATCACCAGACCGGGTGTCCCAACGACAGCAGCGCGATCACCAACTCCGGCACAAGCTTCGCGGGCCGTCGGCTGGTTTGAGCCCGGTTGGGGGCCGACCGGGCCGACCGGGCCGACTGAGCCGGGTGGCAGCGCCCTGGAGCTGCCAGCCGAGGGTCCGCCCGCGAGGTGCACCAACGCTGGCCAGCCAGCGATCGAGTCATACCACGATCGCCGCGCGGACTTTCGGTTGTCCACAGGGTCGGACGGCCGCCCGGGGCAGGTTGTCCACAGGGGTTTCGGCGGTCCATGGGTGGTCGGCAGGCTGCTCGGCATGCCACCACGTCCGCACCGCCCCGACGCCCTGACGTGGCGGGTCTTCCGCGGCTCCGACGCTGTCCGGGATGGCCTGCTCACCGAACACCAGCTGCGCAGCGCCGCCTGGCTGCGGCTGCGCCAGGACATCTACGCCGACGCACGGCTCGACCGGGACCACACCCTGGCCTGTCGCGCCGCACTCCTCCGACTCCCGCCCGGGGTAGTGATCGGAGGCCCCTCAGCCGCCTACCTGCACGGTGTCGAACACGCCGCCGCCTTCACCGACGACGTGCACGTCCTCGTGCCCCGGCCGATGCGGATCGGCCCACAGCGTGGCCTCCGCGTGCACGTCAACGCCATCACCCCGCTCCTCGACGACGAGATGCCGGCCGTCGCCGCGCCGCCACCGGCCTCGCGCCGCCCGCCAGACTCAATGCGTCCACCAGGCTCAGGGCGTCCACGGACCGCAGGACCCCCACCAACGTCGGCGCATCCACTGGAAGCAGGACGCGCATCAGGCGTGGTGCATCCATTTGGGATGGAGCGTTCACCAGGATCCGAGCGCTCACCAGCAACATGGCGTCCGCCGGACGCAGAACGGTCGCCGGACGCAGAGCGATCACGTGATGTAGCGCGCCCATCGCGAACAGGGGTCCCCACGGGAGCAGTGCGCCCGCCGACCGTGGGAGCACCACCACGCCCAGCTCGGCAGCTTGCCCGACCGGGAGCGGTGACGGCCAGACCGGCCAGCATCGCGGTCGCCGGACCGGGCAGCATCGCGGTCGCCGGACCGGGCAGCATCGCGGTCGCCGGACCGGGCAGCATCGCGGTCGCCAGACCGGGCGACGGGGGCGGAGCGGGTGTCACGTCCCAGCCCAACTGGGACCCGAGCGGCCCGATCCCCCGCTCCGACCCGGGGCGGGCCGCCTGGGAGACGGCGGTGTGGCTCGACCCGATCCGGGCAGTCGCCGTCGTCGACTCGCTGCTCGGGCAGGGGCTGACCGATCGCGACACGTTGGCCGCACTCGCTGCCCGCAACACCGAGCGTCCTGGTGGGCGGCGGGCACGGTGGGTCTTCGACCTGGCTGACGGCGGAGCCCAGTCCCCACCGGAGTCACACCTGCGCGTACGGCTGGTGCTCGGTGGGCTGCCACGGCCGATCGTTCAACATCCGGTACGTCTGGTCAGCGGCGTTGTCCTGCACCCCGACCTGGCGTGGCCGGAGTATCGGGTCGCAGTCGAGTACGACGGCAAGTGGCACTCCGACGCAGATCAGCTACACCGCGACCGCCGTCGGCTCAACCTGCTGGTCGGCGCGGGTTGGTTGGTCCTGCATGTGACGAGCCGACGGCTGCACGCCGAGTTTCCGGCGGTGCTCAGAGAGGTGCGCGACGCGCTCGTCAGCCGCGGATGGCGACGGTGACCCCCGACCTGCCCACGATCGACTCGGGTTCCTGGAAACCGTGGCATCCACCGGCCCCCGACACCCCGCCTTCAAGAAACCCGAGTCGATCAAGGCGAGGAACGAAGCCCCGCACACCGACCGGGCCACGCACACCGACAGGGCCACGCACACCGACAGGGCCACGCACACCGACAGGGCCCGGTCGACGATTGTCGACCGGGCCCCGAGGTGGTGCTTTACGGGCGAGCGTTCGGCTTGAGCGGGGTCTTCACCGCCGCGTAGGCGTCGACGATCCCGTAGCCGTAGAAGCCGTTGAAGTTGACTCCACCGGCGCAGTAGGCGTCGTAGGTCTCGTCCCGGCCCTCGTTGCGGTACTGCTGGAGGCGCGGCTCCGGGCAGGCGTGCTCGGCTGCTGTCCGGTACAGGTGCTGCTCGACCAGGTCCGGCGACATCCCGAAGCCGCCCCGGCGCTCCGGCTTGCCGTACCGGCTGACGATCAGCGCGGCGACGCCGGCGGCGTGCGGGGACGCCATCGAGGTGCCCTGAAGGTAGGTGTAGTAGCCACACTCACCGTTGGCCTTGCACTGCTTGAAGACCGACTCCTCGAAGCCGGCGACGATGTTGCCGTCGGCGTCGACGGAGCCCTCCTCCTGAAGCACGTGCTTCGGGTACGAGGAGAGGATCATGTTGGCGTCGGTACGGAACGTGTCGGTACCGAAGCCGTCCCGGAACCAACCGCCCGGGGCGGCAACCGAGATCTGCTCGGTGCCGTAGTTGGAGAAGTCCGACTTCTTGCCGGACGGGCCGACCGACGACACACCGATCACGTGCGGGCCCTCGGTGGGCATGTCCCAGCAGCTGTTGTTGTCGATCGGCCGGGGGTACGGGTCGGCACCGTAGTCCGGGCTCGTGACGTCGGTCCGGGGTGCGCCCAGGTCCTCGTTGTTGTTGCCGAGCGCACCGACGAGGGTGACGCCCTTGTTGTGGGCGAAGATCAGCGCCCGCTTCATCGCCTTGATGATGGCCCGCTGTTCGGCCTGGTCCTCGGGCGAGTCGGCAGGGTTGGCGGTGCAGTTGTAGAGCCACGGGTCGACGTAGAACGACATGTTGACCACGTCGATCCCGGACCGGCCGGCGTAGACCAGGGCGTTGACGACCGGGTCGAGGAAGAAGTAGCCGGAGTCCTGGCCACCCTTGAGTTCGACCAGCGAGACGTTCGGGGCAACGCCGGAGAGGCCGAAGCCGTTGGCCGCAGCGCCGATGGTGCCGGCCACGTGGGTGCCGTGCCCGCCGTCGTCGGTGCCGACCGGGTCGAGGCAGCTCGGCACCTCGCAGGGGCCGTCCACGTCGGTCAGGTCGGGCGCGAAGTTGCGCGACAGCGACCAGTTGAAGTTCGGCGCGATGTCCGGGTTGCTGGCGTCGACGCCCGTGTCCAGTACGCCGACGGTCACGCGACGGTCGCCGGGCTCAATCTTGCGGGCCTTGTCGGCCTGGATCATCTCCAGGCCCCAGAGCTTGTCGTCGAGCGGGTCGAGCTTGGTGCCCTTCTTGGCTGCGGCACGAGCGGCGCTCTTGGCGGCAGCGGCCGTCAGGTGCTCCTGCTCGACGCGGTCCAGCTTCGGCTTACGGCCGATGGCCTTCTGCTCGGCGGCACCGAGCAGCGTCGGGGCGGCGTTCGCCCTGGCCGCGAAGTCGGCCCGGTCACTGGTGACCTGGAACATGCCGACCTCGTCGGACCGCGACACCACCGTGCCGCCGGCTGCCCGGATCGCGGCGACCGCCGTGTCGGCGGCGACGCCGTCCTCGGCGACGACGGTGAAGGTGCGGGAGTTGCTTGGCGCGGCGCTGGCCGGTACACCCAGCCCCGAAGCCGTAAGTGCCAGCACTGCCGTGGTTGCGACCGTGCCGACGGTGAAGCGCTTGCTCACCACATCAGATCCTCTCGTTGAGGGACGTGGCAGCCATCACACAACAACCTTCGGCTTTGCGCCAGGTGAGCGCCCGTTATGGCGGTGAATCTCTCCTTCATCCACCCAGTTCGACGTCAGAGCCACCCACACCAACGCCGACGCCGCCGACACCGCTCTCAACAGCACCGACACCACCCGCACCGGCATGCAGACGAGCGAGCGCGATCGGCAGTTCGGCCAAGCTGGACACTTCGGCGTCGGGCGTGCACCCGGCGGGGCGGGGCAGCCCCTGCCGGTTCAACCACACCGACCGCAGGCCGGCCCGCTGGGGCGCCACCACGTCGTGTTCCCACGAGTCTCCGACGTACACGACCTGCTCGGCCGGCACCCCGGCCGCCGCGACCACCGCTGCGAAGAACTCCGGCGCCGGCTTCTTGGGCAGGCCGTTCTCGTGCGCGTACACCTCGAAGGCGAACTCACCGGCGAGCCCGCACCGTTCGGTGCGGCTGTTGCCGTTGGTGGCGAAGCCCAGGGTGTACCGGTCGCGCAGCGTTGCCAGCGCCGGTGGCACGTCCGGGAACGGTCGGGTGAGGGCGAATCGGCGGGCGAAGAAGAGGGCCGCGGCCTCGTCCAGGTGGTCGTCCAGCCCGGCGCGGGCCAGCGACCGGGCCAGCGCGGCCCGGCGGATCTCCGTCACCGGCGCGGCCTTCATCTCGCCGAAGACCGCGCCCCAGTCCGACTCCAGCTCAGCGAGCGTCACCTCGGCCGCCGCCGGGGTGAGCCGCCGCATCTCGTCGAGGACGGCCACCAGCCCGCCCGTCACCGCCGGCCGCAGATCCAGCAGAGTTTCATCGGCATCGAACACCACAGTGGTCAGCACGCTGCCCACTGTCTCACCGACCGCCGACCGCGGGCCGCCGAGCACCAGCACGACCGCCGGTCACCGGCACCGGCACCGGCACCGGCACCGGCACACTCACCGACCGGCGAGCACCAGCTCCGGCTCGGGCGACACCGCCGCGGGCGACACCGGCGTCCCGCGCAGTTCGTCGAGTCGTACCAGCGCGACCCCGGCGATGATCATCGCGCCGCCGAAGAGCTGCCAGCCGGTGGGCAGCTCGTTCAGGAACAGCCAGGCGATCAGCACCGCGAAGAGCACCTCGGTCAGCCCGACGAACGACGACAGCCGGGGGCCGAGGATCCGGGTGCCGGCGATACCGGCGAGGTATGCGATGACGGCGGCCACCAGCGAGAGCCCGGCGATGGGCAGTAGCCAACTGGTGGGCTGCCCGGCGAAGGTGACCTCGCCGAAGGTGGCGTGCAGCGGCAGCAGACCGGTCAGCCCGACGAGGAGCAGGACGGCGGCGCCGACGGCCATTCCGCCGCTGGCCAGGGCGACCGAGGGCAGCCGGGGGTCGACCCGCCCGGCGAGCACGAAGTACCCGGCCAGGCCGATTGCCGCGCCCAGTCCCCAGAGCACACCGACCGGGTGGAAGTCGGCGGTGCCGGCGAGGTCGAGCACGAATGCCAGCCCGGCCAGGGCGGCTACGGATCCGGCCACGGTGAGCCGGCGGGGTTGCTGCCCGTGCCGAATCCACATCCAGCCGACGACGAGGATGATGCCGAGGTATTCCAGCAGCAACGCGACACCGACCGGCAGGTAGCGCACGGCATTGAAGAAGCAGACCTGGGCCAGCGCCACCCCGAGGAGGCCGAACAGCCCGATGGCCGTGGCGTTGCTCCGCAGCACGGCCCACCTGCCCCGCAGCGACAGCAGGGCGGGGATCGCCAGCACCAGGGCGGCGATGCCGACCCGGGCGATCACTGCGGACCCGGCCGACCAGCCGGCGTCGATGAGTGATCGCGCGAAGGTGCCGGAGGTGGCGAAGGTGACTGCGGAGAGCAACGCGAACGCGGCGCCGGCAGCTGGTCGTGAGTGCATGTCGCGCTCCTCGGGACGGCACCGTGTCATGAGCAAACTATCCTTGTGCCGATGACGTTAGGCGGAAGCCATGACAGGAGTCAAGATGCTATTTGCTCATGACACTGAATGTTCCCTGATCGCCGCCGCCGCGCTGGTCAACACGACGGGTCGGGACGGCGAGCAGCTGCCCGACGTCGCCGCGTTGGACGCGTTCTTCGTCCGCTACTCCTACAGCGGGCGACACGAGCACACCGACGCCGAGTTGCGCGCCGTCCGGGATTTGCGGCCCCAGCTACGCCGAATCTGGTACGCCGAGCCACCCGAGATCGTCGCGCTGGTCAACGGCCTGCTGCTGGAACACAAGGCGCTGCCCCAGCTCATCGAGCACGACGACGAGCCGTACCACCTGCACGCCGTACCCCGGGACGCGCCCCTGGCCACCCGGATCGCTGTGGAGGCGGCGATGGCGATGGCCGACCTGGTTCGCGCCGGCGAGCTGCGCCGGCTTCGGATCTGTGAGTACCCGGACTGCGACAGCGTGGTCGTCGACCTGTCCCGCAACCGGTCGCGGCGGTTCTGCGAGGCCGGTTGCGGCAACCGCGCCGCGGTGACCGCCTACCGCGCCCGCCGGGCGGCGGGTCGCTCCTGAGCGGCGGCCCACTCCTCGGCCCGCAACTCGTACTCCACCTCGCCGTGCTCGGTGCCCGGGATCGGGTCGTCCCACTGAAGGTGGAAGGTCCGCAGGTAGCCCAACCCCGCCTTCGCCATCACCCGCCGGGACCGCTCGTTGATCGTCATCGTCTCGGCCCAGACGCGACGCACCCCCACGGTGTCGAAGGCGTACCGGACCAACGCCCGCGACCCCTCCGTGGCCAGCCCGAGCCCCCACGTCGAGCGCCGCAGCCGGTAGCCCAACTCGGCCTCGGTGCCGTCCGCCGACGGGTCGAGCGCGAACCAACCCAGGAAGTCGCCGGTCCCCCGGTCGAGCGCCGCCCAACGGCCCAACCCGGGATGCCGCTCGTACTGGGCGAGCAGCCTCGGCAACTGCTCGTCGCGGACAGTGGCCAGCGGCGTGGCGACACCACCGCTGAGGAACCGCATCACCTCGGGATCGCTGTCCAGGTCGACCAGCGCGTCCACGTCAGCCATGGTCAACCGCCGAAACCGCAGCCGCTCGGTGCAGGGCAGGTCACTCATGACGGGATCATCCCGCCGCCCCACCCCACCGTCGAGCCGTTTTACCCGCGCCCGTCCGCACGCAAGATCCGCGCAACATCGGGGAAGCTGCTGCGTCAGGCCGCGACGAGGCAGCAACGTCCGTGAAGTTGCGGGCAACAAACCCCGCGACCACCGTCGCGGGCGAGGCGGTCGCGTCAGCGCGGGGGCGCGACCACGAAGAGCCGCCAGGAGTACGCGTCGACAACCAGCACGGGCCCGTCCAAGTCCTTGCTGTCTCGCACCCCGACCACGTCCCCGAGATTGGTCGCCACCTCGACGCACTGGTCATTGGAACCGCTCCGGCTGCTCTTCCGCCACGAAGCTCGGGTCAATTCCACGACTCCGCCACTTCCCTCAGCAACTCGATCGACTCCTGCGGTGGCAACGCCTGCCCGAGGGTCGCTTCCCAGGTCCACTGTAGACGCAATAGGTCCGCGGGCCGATCAAGTTCCTGGCCGCCGATCTGGCCACCAAGGTAGGCAAGGTCGCTCTGATCCGCCACGGTGGCGAGGATGAACGGCCCGTTCAGGCCGGGATATTCCTCAGCCGAGCGAGGCACCACGTGCAGCTGAACTCGTGGATGCTCGGTCGCCAAGCGTGCCAGATGCATCGCCTGCTCCAACATCACCTTCCGACCGCCAACGCGCCGCCTGAGCACTGACTCATCCAGCACGGCGACCACATGCGGCGGCCGGTCCTCGTAGAGGACCCGCTGGCTGTCCAGTCGGTCCGTCAGCCGGCGCTCAACCTCGTCGGCGTCGAGCAGCCGGTCCGATTCGAAAACGGCACGGGCATATCCTTCGGTTTGCAGCAGTCCTGGGACGTGCAGCGGGTCAAACCAGCGCAGCGCCCGCGCCTCCGCGAGAATCGCACGCCAGCCGCGCAGCCACACCTGAGCCTTGTCGAGGCTGACCAGCTCGGTGGACATCCGGCCGAACAGGCCGCCGGTGTCCAGGGCGCGGTCGACGAGTTCCAGGTATTTGGCGGTGGGCGGTTGCTGGCCCAGCTCGACGGCGCTGACCATCGACGCCGAGTAGTTGACCGCCTTGGCCAGCTCGTCCTGACTCCAGCCCCGCCGAGCCCGGGCCCGGCGCAGCTCCGCGACCAGGAACGCCGCCGCCGTCATCTGTCCATCGGCCATGCCGTGCCGCCCCTCCACCCCGCTGACGATCAACTCCAGCCGGCCGCCAGCGGCGACGCCACCCGAAACAGGGCGACTGTGACGACGCGGCCAAACCCTTCCGACCGTAGTCGCCTGATCACCAGACTGTGAAGTGCGGCGCCGCTCCCCGTCCCCCGGGTCTGTCGGCGCCGCACGGGACCGCCCGCTCCCCCGGCCGGGCGGTCCCACCACCCAGACCTCGCCCAGACCCCGTCCACGTCGACCACCTCGACCGACCGCGCAAGATCGTGCTCGATCGTGGAAACAGTGGGGTCCTGACGTGCTGAAGCCACTACATCCAGGATCGAGCGCGATCTTGACTCGGCCCGGCCCGGCGCAGCCCGACAAGGAAGGCAGCAGCATGTCCCGGACCACCCCGGACAACCGCGCCACGACGCCCTGTCGGCCACACCTGCCGTTGCGCCCGCTCTGGCTGTGCCGGGTCTGCGCCGCACCCTGGCCCTGCCCGGTCGCGCGGCTCACCCTCCGCCGGGAGTACGCCCACGACCGGGTGGGGTTGAGCGTCTACCTGTGCGCGGTCCTGCACGAGGCGGCCGCCGACCTGTACCGGCTCAACCCACACGACGGCCCGGAGCCCGCAGCGCTCTTCACCCGCTTCCTCGGCTGGGCCAGACCACGCGACACCCGCTGAGCCGGGCAGGCCGGATGTCAGGGGTGGGTCATCCGCAGCAGGTCCAGCGTCTCGTCGAGCTGGGTCTCGGTGAGCTTGCCGGAGTCGACGTGCCCCCGAGAGATCACCACCTCGCGGATGGAGGTCTGCTTGGCCAACGCCTCCTTGGCGATCGACGCGGCCTCGTCGTACCCGAGGTAGCGGTTGAGCGGGGTGACGATCGACGGCGAACCCTCGGCGTACGCCAGGCAGACCTCGGCGTCCGCGACCAGGCCGACCACCAGCCGGTCGGCGAACAGTCGGCTCACCGCGGAGAGCAGCCGGATCGACTCCAGCAGGTTGCGGCCCATCACCGGGAGCATCACGTTCAGCTCGAAGTCGCCCTGCGAGCCGGCGAAACCGACTGTCGCGTCGTTGCCGATCACCTGTGCGCAGACCTGCCGCATCGCCTCGGCCACCACCGGGTTGACCTTGCCCGGCATGATCGACGAGCCGGGCTGGAGGTCGGGAATGCGCAGTTCACGGAGGCCGGCACGAGGGCCGGAACCCATCCAGCGGACGTCGTTGGCGATCTTGTAGAGGCCGACCGCCACGGTACGCAGCTGCCCCGAGGTCTCCACCAACGCGTCCCGGGCACCCTGCGCCTCGAAGTGGTTGCGCGCCTCGGACAACGGCAACCCGGTCGACTCGCGCAGCTTGTCGATCACGGCGGCGGCGAAGCCGAGCGGGGTGTTGATCCCGGTGCCGACGGCGGTGCCACCCAGCGGCAGCTCGGCCAGGCGGGGCAGCGAGCCCTCCAACCGCTCGATGCCGTAGCGGACCTGCGCGGCGTACCCGCCGAATTCCTGGCCGAGCGTGACCGGGGTGGCGTCCATCAGGTGCGTACGCCCGGCCTTGACCACCGTCTCGAACTCCGCGGCCTTGGCCTCCAGTGCGGCCGCCAGGTGCGCCAGCGACGGCAGCAGGTCCTCGACGATGAACTGGGTGGCAGCCAGGTGGATCGAGGACGGGAAGACGTCGTTGCTCGACTGGGAGGCGTTGACGTGGTCGTTCGGGTGCACCGGCGACCCCAGCTCCCGGCTGGCCAGGGTGGCGATCACCTCGTTGGTGTTCATGTTCGACGACGTGCCGGAGCCGGTCTGGAACACGTCCACCGGGAACTGGTCGTCGTAGCCGCCGTCGGCCACGTGCGCGGCGGCGGCGGCGATCGCGGCGGCCACGTTGGGGTCGATCACGCCCAACTCACCGTTGACCTGGGCCGCCGCGCCCTTGATCTGCGCGAGCGCCTTGATCTGGGCCGGTTCGATGCCCCGGCCGGAGATCGGGAAATTCTGCACGGCGCGTTGGGTCTGTGCCCGCCACAGCGCCTCGGCGGGCACCTCCACCTCGCCCATCGAGTCGCGTTCGATGCGGTAACCGGTCGCCTCTGGAGTCGTCACGCGTACCATCCTGCCGCGCCGGTGGCCGACTCGCAGATGATCCGTCAGCCCAACTCGGCCAGCAGCCGTTCCACCTCGTGCTGCTCCGGCGACTCGATCTGGCGGAACAGGGACAGCGCCCGGGTCAGGTGCGCGCGGGCCGCCGCCGGGTCGGTCGGCAGCAGGCAGCGGGCGATGCCCTCCAGCGCCCGGCCCTGCTCGTGCCGGGCGCCGAGTCCGGTGGCGTCGACAAGCACTCGCCGATGCAGGTCGAGGGCACTGGTCACGTCCCCCTGATCCAGGATGGCCCGGGCCAACAGGTTGCGCGAGCCGCACTGGCCGATGCGGTCCCCGACCTCGGTCATCGCGACAAGTGCCGCACGGTGCAGGTCGGCGGCCTGTTCCGGACGGCCGGCCTCCCGTTCCATCATCCCGATTTCGTTGAGCACCTCACCCTCACCGAACCGGGCGCCCCTCTGGCGCTTGAAGCGAAGCGCCACCCGCAACAACCGTGCGGCCGGCGCCACGTCGCCCATTCGATGTCGGACCATCCCGAGGTGCCCGAGGGCGTTGCCGATCCGCCGCGTGTCGCCGACCTCGCGGGCGATCCCCAGGTGCCGCCGAGCGGTGCGCAGCGCCTCGTCGTACCGTCCCCAGAGCAGCAGAGTCATCGTCAGATTGTTGAGTTCGTTCGCCAGCGCCGTCGTGTCGCGCATCCGCGTCGCCAGCGCCCGAGCGGCGTCGTAGGACTCGCGAGCCCGGCGGAACTGGAAGTTGGCGGCGTACGCGGTGCCCAGGTTGCCCAGGGTGTTGCGGTATTCGTACTGCAGACCCAGGTGGCGGAAGATGTCGAGTGACCTCTCCATCACCCGGATCGAGGTGGGGAAATCACCCAGCCGGTAGTGGGCCGAGGCGAGATAGTTGAGCATCATCCCCACCGCCCTGTCGTCACCCAGCTCCTCGGCGGCGCGCAGGCCGACGGTGTGTGTCTCGATCAGTTCATCCAGGCGACCGCCCTCGAACTGCGCGTACCAGCAGGCTCTCGCCAACTGCCAGCAGTAGCGGAGAAACCCTTCGGTCTCCGCCAACCGGACCAGGGCTGTCCACGCAGCCAGGTTCTCGTCGAGCCACGCTCGACCCTGCTCTGCGACGAGCATGGCCAGGTCAGGGCGGAGCGGCTCCCCCACCACGATCAGCGAGCGGAGCGCGGAGAGTTCCCTCTCGCGGGCGATCGCCGTGGCGACGTGCAGGTGGTGATCGAGCAGACGCTCGATGCCGCCCCGCCGCTCGACCGCCCGCCCCGGCTCTGCCACCAGCGTCCGCGCGTACTCCCGGACCAGGTCGTGCAACCGGTACCGGCCCGGCTCCGCCTCCTCCACCAGGTGCGCGTCGATCAGCTCGTCCAGGAGGTCCTGCGTATCGGGTAGGGGAAGTTCGGCGAGGACGGCGGCGACCGAGTTGTCGAACCGTGCTCCCGGGTGCAGGCCCAGCAGCCGGAACGCGCGTTGCGCCACCGGCGACACCTGGGCGTACGACAGGGCGAAGGCGCGACCGACGGACCGTTCGCCGGCTTCGAACTCGGCCAACGGATCCGGCCGGGTGCTCAGCCGCTCGGCCAGATCGGCGATGCGCCAACGGGGTCGGTGCGCCAGTCGGGCACCGGCCAGCCGGATGGCGAGAGGCAGGTGGCCGCAGCGTCGGACCACCTCGGCGGCGGCCTCCGGCTCCGCCGCCACCCGCTCCGCGCCGACGACCCGTCCCAGCAGCTCGACCCCCTCGTCGGTGTCGAGGACGGGAAGCGATGACGGCCGTCCCTCGTCCACCCCGACCAGTCGGCGACGGCTGGTGATCAGGACCAGACAGTGCGAGCCGTTGGGCAGAAGCGGCGTCACCTGGTCAGCGCTGGCTGCGTTGTCCAGCACCAGCAGCGCCCGCCGGCCGGCCAGCTCGCTGCGCCAGAACGCCAACCGGTCGTCCTGGTTGGCCGGCACCCGCTCGTCGGGCACACCGAGCTGCCGCAGCAGAGTGGCCACCGCTGCGGTCGGCGTCAACGGGGTGCGCTCACTGTGCCCGTGCAGGTCGATGTAGAGCTGGGCGTCCGGGTAGTCGTCCGCGAGAACGGTGGCGACGTGCACCGCGACGGTGGTCTTGCCGCTGCCGGCCATGCCGTCGATGAGCTGGATCCGCGCGCCGGCCTCCACCTCTTTGACCAGGCGGGCCAGTGTCTGCTGCCGGCCGGTGAAGTCGCCGATCGCCCGGGGCAGCGAGCGGACCGGGGCGATCGGTCGGGCATCCCGACCGGCCAGGGCCAGGTCACCGGCGAGCACTCGCTGGTGCAGTTCCTGCAACTCGGCGCCCGGCTCGATGCCCAGCTCGTCGGCGTAGAACCGCCGACCCTCCCGGTAGACGGAGAGCGCGTCGGCCTGACGGCCGACCGAGGACAGGGCCAGCATCAGTTGGCCCCGCAGTCGCTCCCGCAACGGGTGCTGGTCGACGCTCTCGGCGAGTTCGTCGATCAGCTCGGCGGCCCGCCCGAGGCGCAGCTCGACGTCGACGCACTCCTCCAGCGCGGTGAGGCGCTGCTCGTCGAGAGTCTGTGCGCGGCGGCGGACACTGCGGCTGGGGATGCCGCTGAGCGCCGCCCCTCGCCAGAGCGCCAGGGCAGCGCGGAAACCGGTACGTGCCTCGACCAGGCGACCGACCGCCACGGCGGCGCGGGCGGCCTCCACACCCCGGGCGAAGACCTCGGCGTCCAGGTCGGTGGAAGCGGTGCGGACGCCGTACCCCGCTGGGTCGGTGACGATGATTTCCGGTGCCAGCCCCAGCTCGGCGAACCGGCGGCGCAATCGCGACACGCAGGTCTGCAACTGGGCGCGAGCCGTGGCCGGCGGGTGGTCCTCCCACACCGCGTCGACCAGCTCGTCGACCGGCACGAGCCGGCCGGAGCGCAGCAGCAGCATGGCGAGCACGATCCGGTCCCGGCCGGCGGTGACGGTGGACTCGCCACCGCCGACACGCAGAGGCCCCAGGATCCCGAACCGCATCTGCTCCCCCGCTGTGATCTGCAACTTGCGGCAGCGTAACCCGCCGGTCACACATTGACGCAGTCCGGTGATAGTGATGTGAGAGCGGATCGACAGGGGTGCACCTCAGACTCGCACCGGGTTGTCGGTGACGGCATCCGACGGGGGCGGTGCGCCCGCCCCACCCCATCGGGGCGGGCGCACCGATGTCGGCAGAGCACGGACGACAGAGGGGGTGCCGGGCGAGTTCGCCCGGCACCCCCTCGCATACGTGTCGGTCAGCGGCGGCCGACGGTGAGCACCGGTTTGGTGACCTCGGCGAAGAAGTCGTTGCCCTTGTCGTCGACCACGATGAAGGCCGGGAAGTCCTCCACCTCGATCTTCCAGACCGCCTCCATGCCCAGCTCGGCGTATTCGAGGACCTCGACGTGCCTGATGCAGTCCTGGGCGAGGCGGGCCGCGGGGCCACCGATCGAGCCGAGGTAGAAGCCGCCGTGCTGCTGGCAGGAGCGGGTCACCTGACCCGACCTGTTGCCCTTGGCCAGCATCACCTGCGAGCCGCCCGCGGCCTGGAACTTCTCCACGTACGCGTCCATCCGGCCTGCGGTGGTCGGGCCGAAGGAACCGGAGGCGTAGCCCTCGGGGGTCTTCGCGGGGCCGGCGTAGTAGACCGCATGGTCGCGCAGGTACTGCGGCATCGGTTCGCCGGCGTCCAACCGCTCAGCGATCTTGGCGTGCGCGATGTCCCGGGCCACCACGAGCGGGCCGGACAGCGACAGCCGGGTCTTCACCGGGTACTTGGACAGCTCGGCGCGGATCTCGTCCATCGGCCGGTTCAGGTCGACCCGCACCACCAGCTCGGCGTCGAGCGAGTCGTCGGTGACGTCGGGCAGGAACCGGGCGGGGTCGGTCTCCAGCCGCTCCAGCCACACACCCGACGGGGTGATCTTGGCGACCGCCTGCCGGTCCGCTGAACACGAGACGGCGATCGCCACCGGGCAGGACGCACCGTGCCGGGGCAACCGGACCACCCGCACGTCGTGGCAGAAGTACCGGCCGCCGAACTGGGCGCCGATGCCGAAGTTGCGGGTCAGCTCCAGCACCTCCGCCTCCAGCTCCAGGTCACGGAAGCCGTGCGCGCTCATCGAACCCGAGGTGGGCAGCGCGTCGAGATACTTGGCGCTGGCGTACTTCGCGGTCTTCAGGGCGTACTCGGCGGAGGTGCCGCCGATGACGATGGCCAGGTGGTACGGCGGGCAGGCGGCGGTGCCGATCAGCCGCAGCTTCTCCTCCAGGAACTGCATCATCCGCGTCGGGTTGAGCAGCGCCTTGGTCTCCTGGTAGAGGTACGACTTGTTGGCCGAGCCGCCACCCTTGGCCATGAACAGGAACTTGTACGCGTCGGGGTGCCCGTCCGGGTCCTCGGCGTACAGCTCCACCTGGGCCGGCAGGTTGCTGCCGGTGTTCCGCTCGTCCCACATGGTCAGCGGGGCGAGCTGGGAGTAGCGCAGGTTGAGCTTGGTGTAGGCCTGGTAGACGCCCCGGGAGATGGCCTCGGCGTCGGCACCGTCGGTCAGCACGTGCCGGCCGCGCTTGCCCATGACGATCGCGGTGCCGGTGTCCTGGCACATCGGCAACACCCCGCCGGCGGCGATGTTGGCGTTGCGCAGCAGGTCCAGTGCGACGAACCGGTCGTTCGGCGAGGCGGCCGGGTCGTCGATGATCGCCCGGAGCTGGGCCAGGTGCGCGGGGCGCAGGAAGTGCGCGATGTCGTGCATCGCCTCGGCGGTCAGCGCGGTGAGCGCGGCCGGCTCCACAGTGAGGAACCGGCGGCCTCCCGGGCCGTGTACGACGTCCACGCCCTCGTCGGTGACCAGGCGATAGTCCGTCTGGTCGGGGCCGGTCGGCAGCAGAGGGGCGTACGAGAATGCGGCGGCACTGCTCATGAGCGGCAAGCCTAGGGCAGACCGGTCGATCACTCCCACCCGCCGGGCGGGTCCTGGGACGCCGCTCTCATCGCCTCGGCCCCGCCGCGCCTCCCCGCCGTCCAGATCAGCTGGTGACTCGCCCGCTCAGCCGTCCTTGCCGCCGTCCGGCTCGGGGCAGAGTTCCCCCTTCGGCCCGCAGTCACCGTTGTTCGACCCGCCCGGCCCGGTGCCACCCGGCGCGGGATTTCCGCCGTCGCCGGGCGGTCGGGCGGGCGAGCCCCCGGCCGCACCGAAGCGGACGTACCCGATCTCCCGCCCCTCGCCGACGATCATGCCCTGCGACCCGACCGCGAGGGCGTTCGCCGAGGTGCGCAGGACGGCCAGTTCCCGGCCGGTGCGTGGGTCCAGCGCGGCCAACCGGGACGGCTTCTCGTCGGCGACCACAGCCGCGTACGGGGTGAGCGCGGCACCGGCCTTGCCGCTGGCGGGTCGGGTCCACAGCACCTTCTCGGTGCCCAGCTCGTGGGCGGCCACCGACCGCTTGTCGGCCGCCCGGAACACCGCCAGGCGGTCGTCGACCGCGATCAGCTTGGTGCCCGAGCCGCCGACCCAGAGCAGTCGCCCGTCGTACCCGTCGATGACCGCCTCGCGGCCGTCCGGGCCGACGCCGATCAGCACGTTCCGCGCGCCCTGCGGGTCTTCGCGCTGCACGCAGCCTGCGGAGTCGGCGGTGCGCAGGTTGACCCCGGCCCGCTGCCAGGCCTCCTGCCCGGTCGCCGGGTCCCGGGCGGAGATGGCGAAGTAGCAGGTGCCGTCCTGGGATCGGGCGGCGATCCGCAGCATCCGGCCGCCCACCACGGACAGCCGCTCGTCCCGGCCGGGTTCGACGTTCTGCAACACGCGACCGGTGGCGGTGTCGACCACGTGCACCCGGCCGTCCACCGGGAACCCGAGCAGCGGTGGCGCGGGTTCCGCCCCGGCCACCCCGTCGTCGATCCGGGTGGTGGTGAGCCGACGGGTGCCGCGCAGGCCCGGGTTGTCGGCGAGCAGGCCGCTGTGCACACCGGGCAGGAACGCCGTCCAGAGTGGCGTGGTGCCGCGCGGGTCCCAGGCGCTCAGGGTGCAGTCGGTGGCGTCCGTGCAGCGGGCGTCGAGGAGCAGGTTGCGGTACGTCCACACGGCCACCGCGTCGTCGTCGCGTCGCCGGGTCACCCCGGTGGCCGGGTCGAGCAGCTCGTACCCCTTGACCAGGAGCTTGCCCACGGCGACGACCGGGTCACGGTCGCCGCCCGCGACCGCCGACCAGTCCGCCTTGCGCTCCCACAGCTGGGCGCCGGTGGCCAGGCTGCGGGCCTCCACCCGGGTGCGCTGCTCGACCACGACGGAGTCGCCGGCGATGGTCACGCTGCGCGGAGTGCCGCCGACCCGTTGCTGCCAGACCACGTCGGGCTCGGAGATGGGTTCGCTGCGGTCCACCCAGTCCCACAGGCCGGGGAAGGGGTTCCACACGCCGGTCGCGGCGAGGGCGACGACCACGGCAAGGCCGAGCAGCAGCCCACCGCGCACGCTCCCCTTCGCCACACCGCACACCGTAGCCACGATCACGGATCTTCCGTACGCCCGCGCCGCCGTGTCGCCACGCTTTCTGGGCTCGGAGGTGTTAGAGCGCCCTTCCCTCGGCGCGAACGGCGCTCCGCACCAACGGAAGCGTGCGGTAGGGGATCTGCTCGGCCAGCGCGATGATCGTCGACGCCCGGGTGATGCCGGCGGACGAGACGATCTGGTCGATGACCCGTTGCAGGTCGGTGTTGGAGCGGGCCACGATCCGGCAGAGCAGGTCGCTGGAGCCGGTGATGGTGTGCGCCTCCAGCACCTCGGGGATGGCGGCGAGGTGGGCGGTGACCGGGTCGTGGCCGTGCCGCTGGCTGATCTCCAGGGTGACGAAGCTGGTCACTCCGAACCCGATCGCGGCCGGTGAGATCTCCGGGCCGAAGCCCACGATGACCCGCCGCTCGACCAGCTTGTCCAGCCGGGCCTGCACGGTGCCCCGGGCCACCCCGAGCCGGCGGGAGCACTCCAGCACCCCGATCCGCGGTTCCTCGGCGAGCAGTTCGATCAAGCGCACATCGAGCCCGTCGGGCTGTACATTCTGCTCACCATTCATGGGTGTCAACCATACCGAATGCGCAACCTGACCAGCGTTTCCGCCAACAGTTGCCCACCCGGTGCCGGGCCAGCGATCCTCGCCACAAGAACCGACCACGGCGGCCCACAAGGCCGGCCGGTACGCGAGGGAGCCCACCATGACCCAGGCGATCGACCGACCCCAGTCGACCGAGGACGTCGACGTCGACCGGCTCGTCGGCGCAGTCGACCACGACATCAGCCACGACCCGTTCCCGGTCCGGGGCCTCGACCACGTGCACTTCCTGGTCGGCAACGCCAAGCAGGCCGCCCACTACTACTCCACCGCGTTCGGCATGACCTGCGTGGCGTACCGGGGCCCCGAGCAGGGCTACCGGGACCACGCCCAGTACGTGCTGACCAGCGGCTCGGCCCGTTTCGTGCTGACCGGCATGGTGCGCCCGGACGCCGACGGCGCCGACCACGTGGCCCGGCACAGCGACGGGATCAGCGACATCGCGCTGGAGGTCCCGGACGTGGACGCCGCGTACGCTCACGCCGTCGCGCAGGGCGCCGCCAGCGTCGTCGAGCCGCACGAGGTGACCGACGAGCACGGCACGGTCCGGATGGCCGCCATCGCCGCGTACGGCGACACCCGGCACACCCTGGTCGACCGGTCCCGCTACACCGGCCCGTTCCTGCCCGGCTTCGTGGCCCGTGGCCCGATCGTGAACCGTCAGCCGATGATCGACGCGGGCATCCAGCCGAAGCGCTTCTTCCAGGCCGTCGACCACGTGGTCGGCAACGTGGAGCTGGGCCGGATGGACGAGTGGGTCGAGTTCTACAAGCGGGTTATGGGCTTCTCCAACATGGCGGAGTTCATCGGCGACGACATCGCCACCGACTACTCGGCACTGATGAGCAAGGTCGTGGCGAACGGCACCCGCAAGGTCAAGTTCCCGCTCAACGAGCCGGCGATCGCCCGCAAGAAGTCCCAGATCGACGAGTACCTGGAGTTCTACCAGGGCCCCGGCGCCCAGCACATCGCCGTCGCCACCAACGACATCCTGGCCAGCGTCGACGCGATGCGCGCCGCCGGCGTCGAGTTCCTGGACACCCCGGACTCGTACTACGAGGACCCGGAGCTGCGCGCCCGCATCGGCAACGTGCGGGTGCCGATCGAGGAGCTGAAGGCCCGCAAGATCCTGGTCGACCGGGACGAGGACGGCTACCTGCTCCAGATCTTCACCAAGCCGGTGCAGGACCGCCCGACGGTCTTCTTCGAGCTGATCGAGCGGCACGGCTCGCTGGGCTTCGGCAAGGGCAACTTCAAGGCGCTCTTCCAGGCGATCGAGCGGGAGCAGGAAGCCCGCGGCAACCTGTAACACTTGCGAGCGTGACGCAGCCTCCGTCGTACCCGACGCCGCCGGTCGGTGGGCCTCAGCCCGCCGTCGGCGCCGTCGCGCCGCCGCCCGGACCACACCCGCAGGGGTACGCCGCGCCGCCGCAGTACGCCCCACCCGGGTACGCCCCGCCGCAGTGGCACGCCGGACGACCCGGCCCGCTGCCCCCGCCGCTGAGCCCGGGTGGTCAGCCGCTGGCCAGCTTCGCCGACCGGCTGCTGGCCTGGCTGGTCGACACGGCGCTGGCGACCGCCGTGTCGCTGGCGTTGTTCAGCCCGTTCTTCATCATCCTGTGGTTGCGGATGTTCAACGAGATGACCCGGACCAACCCGGACGGGACCTTCGTGGAACCCGACCCGGGCATCTTCCTCGTGGACTTCTTCCTGCCGATGGTGTTGCTCCAGTTCGGGATCCTCGTGGTGATGCTCGGGCTCTACTGGCTCTACCACGTGGAATACCTCAAGCGCGGCGGTCAGACGCTCGGCAAGAAGGTCATGAAGCTGCGGGTCGTGCCGCTCGATCCGACCCGCACGCTCAACCGGGGGATGGCCGGCCGACGGTGGGTGGTGCAGCATCTGGCGGGCTCGCTGGTCCCCGGGAGCAGCTACCTCGATGGGCTCTGGCAGCTCTGGGACAAGCCGTGGCAGCAGTGCCTCCACGACAAGTTCGCCGAAACGGTCGTCGTTAAGGTGTCCTCGTGAGCGAGCGGAGCGAGCGAACCAGCAGGCTCAGTAGCGTGGCGCCTCGCGCCGTCGCGCGGCGAAGCGGAGCGACGGCGTGAGTGTGCAACCCGGCTGGTACGTCGACCCCGCCGACACCGAGACCCGGCGTTACTGGGACGGCGAGGGTTGGCTCGGCGCGCCCATTCCCGTCGACGCCACCCCGCCGGACGGCCCACCGCCGCCCGAGCCGGTCACGCCGCCCGAGCCGCCCACGCCCCCAACCTCCGGCCCGACCTCCCCGGGGCCCGTCGCACCCGGCTGGCCGCCACACCAGGGCCCACAACCGGGGTACGGCCCGCCGCCGGGTCACGGCCCGGGCTGGGGACCGCAAGCCGGCCCGCCCGGGTGGGGACCGCAAGCCGGCCCGCCCGGGTGGGGACCGCAGGGTGGCCCTCCCGGCTGGGCCCCTCCGGGTGACCAGTCCGCCGGGACGCCTCCGGCCGGTCAACCCGGCTGGACGCCTCCGGCTGGTCACCCCGGCTGGGTGATACGACCGCCCGAGCCTCGGCCGCACGGCCTCAGGCTGGCCGGTTACGGCCGCCGGCTCACCGCGCGGCTGATCGACCTCGCGCTCCTCCTCGCACTGAACGTGGTGGTCAACGGCTGGTTCGTCTGGCGCTGGGCACAGGAGTGGGCGCCGTACTGGCAGGAGTTGTTCCGGCGCGCCGCGCGGGGCGACACCTCCGCCGAGGGCCTGCCCCTTCCTGGCGAGCAGGCAGGGTCGCTCCTCGTGGTGATCCTGCTGATCGCCACCGCGCTGTGGCTGGCGTTCGAGGTGCCCGCCATGGCCGCCGGTGGGCAGACCGTCGGCAAGCGGGTGATGCGGATCCGGGCGGTGCCGATGGCCGCTGACCAGCCGTTGGGCTTCGGCCGGGCGTTGAGCCGGTGGAGCACGCTGGGCCTGCCGACGCTGCTCTGGTACTGCGCCGGGATCGGCCTGGTGCTGCAATTCGTCGATGCCCTGTCCCCCCTCTGGGACCACCCCCTGCGCCAGGCGCTGCACGACAAGCGCGCGCAGACGGTGGTCGTCGAGGTCCCCTACCGCCCCGCTTCCGCCCCCTCGAACGACCGCGACCAGCCCCCGGGAGACACCCCATGACCGACTCCGGACGTCACCAGCCGGCGCTGCGGCTGACCCGCGCCGACCTGGACGCGCTGCCCAACTACGTGCCGGGGCGCAGCCCTGCCGACCTGGCTCGGGAGTTGGGGCTGCCGGAGGCCATCAAGCTGGCCAGCAACGAGGTTCCCTACGGACCGCTGCCCGGCGTGGTGGAGGCGGTCACCGAGGCGATCACCACCTCGCACCGCTACCCGGACATGGGCGTGGTCGCGCTGCGTGACGCGCTGGCCCAGCGGTACGGCGTGGACGCCGACCGGATCGCCACCGGCTGCGGTTCGGTGGCGCTGGCCGAGCACCTGGTGCGGGCCACCTGCCTGCCCGGCGACGAGGTGCTCTACTCGTGGCGGTCGTTCGAGGCGTACCCGATCATCGTGGCGACCAGCGGCGCGACCAGCGTGCGGGTGCCCAACGACGCCGGGCACGGGCACGACCTGGCGGCGATGGCCGCGGCGGTGACCGACCGGACCCGGGTGATTTTCGTCTGCAACCCGAACAACCCAACGGGTACGGCGTTGCGCCGGGCCGAGCTGGACCGGTTCCTCGACGCGGTGCCGGACGACGTGCTGGTGGTGATCGACGAGGCGTACCGGGAGTTCGTCACCGACCCGGAGGTGCCGGACGGGCTCGACTACCTGGACCGGCCCAACGTGGCGGTGCTGCGCACGCTGTCGAAGGCATGGGGGCTCGCCGGGCTGCGAATGGGCTGGTTGGTCGCCCAGCCGGTGGTGGCCGCCGCCATCCGCAAGGTGGCGACGCCGTTCTCCAGCAGCACGGCGGCCCAGGCCGGTGCACTTGCCGCGCTGGCCCAGGCCGCCGAGATGGAGCGCCGCTGCGCCCTGGTCGTCGCCGAGCGGGACCGGGTCACCGAGGCCATGCGCAAGTTCGTGCCGGACGTGCCGACGAGTCAGGCCAACTTCGTGTGGCTCCCGCTGGCCGACCGCGCGGTGGCGTTCGGCAAGGCGTGCGAGGCGCGTGGCGTGATCGTCCGGCCGTTCGCCGGGGACGGCGTCCGGGTCACCATCGGCACCCCGGCCGAGAACGACGCGTTCCTGGCCGCCGCCGAGGCGGCGCTGACCTGAGTGTCGGCCTGGCATCTGTGACGAATACGTGACATAAGCGGCGTTTGTCCCGTTTCGCGCACTTTCGGCCCTATCTTCCGAAGTAGCCGGTTGTATCGAAGACCCACGCCGGCTCACTTCGAGAAAACGGGGTAACGAACAGTGCGTACTGCCAAGATCTGTCTCGCCGGGGCGGCCGCCGCCGCGATGGTGGGATTCCTCGCCGCACCGGCCGCTGCCGCGCCGACCGACACCACGACCACCACCTTCGAGGTGCTCGCCGGCACCCTCGACATCGACGCGCCGGCCGCCGCCGACCTCGGTGATGGCGCCCCCGGCGGCACCATCACCGGCCAGCTCGGCACGGTGACCGTCACCGACTCCCGGGGCGCCACCGACGCGTCCTGGGTGGCCTCGGTGACGGCGACGGTCTTCCAGACCGGCGGTGGCTCACCGCCCGAAACGGTCCTTCCGGAGGAGATCAACTACTGGTCCGGCCCGCTGACGGCGTCCACCGGCGACGGCAGCTTCACTCCGGGACAGGCCACCGCCGGCGACGCCGATCCGCTGTCCAGCGTCACCCCGCTCACCGCGTTCACCCACGCCGGCGGCACCGGCGGCAACACCGCCAGCTGGAACCCCACCCTGGTGGTCAACGTCCCGCTGGACAGCATCGCGGGCGTCTACACCGGCACGGTGACGCATTCGGTGGCGTAGCCCCCGGGGGCGGTCGACCATCGCGGTCGCGCTCGCTCTTTTCTGCCTCGCCGGTCCGGGTCTGTCGACCCGGGCCGGCGCGGTCGAACCGGACGCGGGGTCGGACGACGGGGCCATCGGGATCCGACTGTTGGAAGCCCCGGCCGACCGCCGCACCGATCCTCGGGCGCTGCGCTACATCGTCGACCACCTACCGCCGGGCACCACCATCAATCGGCAACTGCTGATCGTCAACCGCACCGACGAGACCCGTCGCGTCGACGTGTATCCGGCAGCCGCGACCCTGGAAGCCTCGGCGTTCCGCTTCGGCGAGGGTCGCGCCGAGAACGAGCTGACCTCCTGGGTCACCCTGGACCAGCGCGCGGTCGAACTAAAGCCGTGGGGCGAGGCCCGGGTCCGGGCGACCGTCACGGTGCCGCCGGCCGCCTCGAAGGGCGAGAGGTACGGGGTGCTCTGGGCGTCCACCGCTTCGGCACCCCGGGCCAGCGGTGAGGTGACACAGGTCCACCGGGTCGGCGTCCGGATGTACCTCGACATCGGGCTCGGCGGCGAACCGACCTCCGACGTCTCGATCGGTGAGGTACGTCCCGCCCGTGGCCCGGAGGGTGACCCGTCGGTGACCGTCCAGGTCCGCAACACCGGCGGCCGCGCCCTCGATCTGACCGGCACGGTCTCCCTGACCGACGGTCCAGCCGGCAGCCGGCCGGCCCCTTCCCGATCGGCCAGGGCGTCACGCTGGCACCGGGTGACGCCGGGCAGGTCATCGCCCGATTCCCGGTCGAGTTGCCGAACGGCCCCTGGAAAGCGGAGGTGAACCTGGAGAGCGGGCTGGTGAAGCGGAGCGTCACCGCGCAGATCCAGTTCCCCGCTGCGGGTCAGGTCGGAGAACGGGGCAGCGTCGCCAGCCGGATCGTGTCCGGCTGGGCCGTGGGAGCGGCCGTCGCGGGCCTGCTGTTGGTCATCGGTCTCGCGGTGCTGGCCCGCCGATCCCGTCAGCCCCCTCGGCCCCCCACCGGCAGGCCACGGGAGCGGATCCCGGCCGGACGGTGACACCACGCCGTCGGCCGCGCATCGGATCGGCCGCCAGCAGGCTCCCACCGGCCGCCGGCGGCGTTACGTCAGACCCGCCGCCGGCGGCGTTACGTCAGACCGTCCGGCGGCGGCGGGCGGCGAGCCCGCCGACGATCAGCAGGGTCACCCCCAGCCCGGTGGGCAGCAACGTCGACCCGCCCGAACCGGTGACCGGCAGCTGGCCACCGTGGCTGGGCGTGGGCTGAGGTGGTGCCGGCGTGGGTTGCGTCGGCGTGGGCGTGGGTGGCCCGGGTTGCGTCGGCGTGGGTGTCGGCGATGCCGGCAGGATCTCGAAGGTGACGCCGGTGTCCGCCGACGGCTCGGCCCGGGCGGCGCTGATCCCGCGGGCCGATGCGGGGTCGGCGCTCAGCACCGGCGGGACCGCCAGCACGAGGCTCGCGGTCGCGGCGAGCGCGCCGCCCACGAGGTAGCTGGCTGCTGTCCGACCCATGCGCCGACCCCTTTCCCGGGAACCCGAACCATGAAAAACCTACCCTTTATGGACAAAGGGTATGAGCGAGTCGAGGGTTCAGGTGCCGAAGACGCCACGATCAGGTGGCAGCCAGGATCACCGCTTCGCCGGTGTAGTAGTAGCGCTGGTCGTCACCGTCCGGGTCGACCGGCTTGCGGAGTCGTTCGATTGCGACGTAACCGTCCGCCGCCGCCACCGCCCCGGGGGCCCAGCCGGTCCCGTCCGAGCCGACGTTGAGCAGGAACCGGGACAACTGCGTACCCGTCGCCGGGTCGAGCGTCACCAGGTCGTTCGCCTCGGTCAGCAGGTGCACCCGGCCAGGCTGTGCGGCCAGCACCCGGGCCCCACCCAGGCCCTCGGACCGCCACAGCTCGGTGCCGGTGGCCGCCGACCGGCCCACCGCGACCCCGTCGAGCACGACAACTGCCTGGTCACCGACCAGCACCCCGCCGGCCGGATCCAGCGCCGGGGCGGCGACCGGCACACCGGCACCCAGCAACCAACCCCGGCCGCCCTCGTCGCCCGGACCGGAGGTCCGCAGGGCCAGGCAGTCCGACTGGCCGGTACGGCACCCGAGCGGAGTCACCACCAACTCGTCCGGGCCACCCGGCGGTCGCCAGCGCTCGCGCACCACGCCGGTCGCGGCGTCCCGGAACTCGACAGTGGCCGGCCCGGCGCAGGTGTCCAGGCCGATCAGCTGTCCGGAGGAGCTGGTGCCGACGTCGCTGCGGCACCTGCCCGGCAGGTCGACCCGCCACAGCTCCCGACCATCGCTCAACTCGACCCCGCGCGCCTGGGCGTCCCCGCTGACCAGCAGCACCGTTCGACCGCCCGGGAGGTCGGCGAGCTGGAGCCCGCGCGGGTCCCACACCGGGGCCGCCCAGGTACGTCGCACCACCGCCGTGCTTGCGGCTGGCTTCGGCCCGTCGGCCTTCCAGAGCACCCCGCCGGTCCGCGCGTCGAGGGCGACGAGTTGGCCGTCGGACCAACGGCTGACCACCGTGCTGCCGCTGGCGACGATCCCGGTCAGCTCGGCGGGCCAGCGCCGGTACGACCAGTACGGGCTGGTCCGGTACCGCCCGTCGACCGGCCGGTCGGCGTAGACCTGGCGGTGTGCGGCGTACACCCGCAGTCTCCCGTCCACGATCAACGGGGCGACCGGCAGCCGACCGATCACTCCGGCGGCCGGTCGGGCCGGGGCCGGGTAGTCCCCCCGCGCCGGCGTGCTCACCTCCGCCGGTGCGAGCACCCGGTGGACGATGACCGCGACAGCTGCGATCGCGAGCAGCGCCGCGACCGCCATCACGAGCCGTCGCCGACCCCTCGGGAACCCCATGCCGCACCTCCGACCGGCACCCTACCCAGCGGAACCGGCCGCACCCCGCTCAGGTCACGGCGACGACGGTCGCGCAGAGGGCGGATCTGATTCTTCGGCGCTCAGGCGGCTTCGACCGAGCCGAGGACGCCGGCCGCGACGGTCAGGTCGGCGAGATCACGTCGCAGCGCCACCTCGACCGCCCGCGCGGCGAGGCCGCCGAGCAGCAGCGCCACCACGCGACCGTACGGGTCGGTCGGCGCCGCCTCCTGGGTGACGGTGATCGCCGTGCAACCCCGGCGGCGACGTCGGACCGGACGCAGGCTCCAGGTGATGCGGTAATCCACGCCGGCACCGGAGGAACAGAGCACCATCCGGTGGGGAGCCACTGCCTCCACCACCAGGAACTCCTCGCTCAGCGTGCCGCCGCCCGGCTGGGCGCGCTCCTCGCGCCAGGCGGTGCCCGGGCCGAACGGCCCCGGGGTGAGCACCTCGATCGGGCCGGCCGCGGTCAGCCGGGCCGCACGGCCGGGCAGGTCGGTCAGCAGACGCCAGACATCGACAGCGTGCGCCTCGATGAACCCGGTAACCGCCACCGTCGACATGCCACCCTCCCGTGTCCCCGACGGTACGCGGAGTGAGGGCCGGACGGGGCCCCCGGGACGGAATTTCCACCCACCCGGAGGCCACGCTGTCCGATTGGACCGTTGCTCGGCACCGGACGTCGTCGACCGGTGCCGATGCTCCGGTCAGTGCTCGAATCGACCGGCCCGGATCGCGCCGATGAAGGCTGTCCACCCCGGCGGGCTCACCGCGAGCGTGGGGCCGGCCTGGTCCTTGGAGTCGCGGACCGCGACCAGACCGTGGACGTCAACCAGGTTGTCCGCGACCTCCACGCAGAGCCCCTGGTCGTTGGAACGGCTGCTGGTACGCCAGATCGCGCCCGTAAGATCGTGCATCGTCGTTACCTCCGTGTGCAATGGATGCCCCACCGCTGAGAGCCGGGCGGAGCCCGGCCCGGATCGCGCGGCAAGGCAACGGGATCCGGACGATCAACGGGTCAACCGGGACCGGTTATCGCACGAGCTGTGCGATGACCGGTCCCGTGCACGAGACGGATGGAATACGACCGCTCAGTTGGCTGGACGGATGGTGCCGCTGACCTCGCCAAGGGCGATGGTGGTGCCGTCCGGACCGGGCGCGGTGGCGGTGATGGTCACCGTGTCGCCGTCGGCGAGGAAGGTACGGCTCTCGTCGCCCACCTTGACCGGCTCCGCCCCGCCCCAGGTCAATTCCAGGAACGAGCCGACCTGCGATCGGTCCGGGCCGGAGACGGTGCCGGAGGCGTACAGGTCGCCGGTGCGCAGTGACGCGCCGTTGACGGTGAGGTGCGCCAACTGCTGAGCCGGAGTCCAGTACATGGTGGCGAACGGCGGCTCACTGACCTGCTCGCCGTTCCACTCGACTGCCAGTCGGAGGTCCAGGCCCAGGTGCGGCACGTCCCGCAGGTAGTCGACCACCGGCGGGTCCTGGTCGGGGGCGGGCACGAACGCGTCGCCGAGCGCGTCCAGCGGCGTCACCCAGGCCGAGACCGAGGTGGCGAACGACTTGCCGAGGAACGGCCCGAGCGGCTGGTACTCCCACGCCTGGATGTCACGGGCCGACCAGTCGTTGACCAGCACCACCCCGAAGACGTGGTCGGCGAAGTCGTCGACCGACACCCGACGGCCCAATGGGCTGGGCACGCCCACCACGAAGCCGACCTCGGCCTCGATGTCGAGGCGTACGGACGGGCCCGTCACCGGGCCCTCGGCGGAGGCGCGCTGCCCGGTCGGTCGAATCACCGGCGTGCCGGAGACGACGACGGTGCCGGCCCGCCCGTGGTAGCCGATCGGCAGGTGCTTCCAGTTCGGCAGCAGCGGCGGCTGGCCGGGCCGGAAGATCTGCCCGACGTTCGACGCGTGGTGCTCGGACGAGTAGAAGTCGACGTAGTCGGCCACCTCGATCGGGAGCAGCATCTCCACGTCGTCGAGGGGCACCAGCAGCGGCTCCACCGTGGGTCGGTGAGCCGGGTCGGTCAGCAGCTCGGTGATGCGCTGCCGCACTGCCGTCCACTGCGGACGGCCCAGCGCCATGAAGTCGTTGAGGGTGGGCCGGCGCAGCGCACCGGCGGCCAGCACCAGGTCGGCTGCCTCCGCGGCGGCCAGGTCGAACACCCAGGACCCGATCCGAACGCCGATCCGCGGCTGGCCCTCGTCGGACCGGAACACCCCGTACGGCAGGTTCGTCACCCCGTACGGCGATCCGTCAGCGCCGGTCACCCAGGTCATACGTCGTAGCCCCCGTTCACCAGCCCCAGCCGGATCAGATCGGTCAGTGGTTCCAGGATGCTGCACGAGCCGAAGCCCACCCACAGTGGGCGCGGTACGTCCAGTCGCGCCGTCGCCCGCTCCACCAGTGGGCGCGGGTCGACCAGCGTCAGCAGCTCGGCGACCGCCCCCACGCCGTCACCGTCGGCGGCTGCCAGGGTGGCGGCCAGCACGTTGGCGTAGCCGTGGTGGGTGAACCCGGTCTCCGGGTCCAGGTGCCGGACCGCCTGGTGCAGCCCGGCGGTGAGCTTGAACGGCAGGCCCCGGTCGCGGCAGGCGCAGATCACGGCGGCCAGCTCGGCTGGCGTGGGAAAGAGTTCGGCGGCCAGGCCACCGGTGCGGAACTTGGCCGCGATGGGCACCCCGGCGTTCCGGGCCGCGGCGAGTGCGTCCAGCGCGCCCATCAGCCCGAAGGTCAGCGGCAGCTCGGCGTAGACGGCCTCGACGTCCGGCAGTGCATCGGTCAGCCGCAGCAGCTCGGCGATGCCGGGCAGCGGGTCCTCGCCGCGCTTGGCCACCGCCACCTCGACCTGGCGGGCGGTGACGCCGTCCGGGGCGAGAAACGAGAGCGCGAACGGCAGGTTCCCGATCCCGGTGTCACCGATCAGCCCGATCACCAGGCCCTCACCCGGGTCGACCGGACCACTCAGCTCGCCTGCCGAGACGGTTGAGGCGGGGATCAGCAGCGGGCCGACCAGGTTGGCGTACCAGGCTGCGCGGTGCCGGCGGTGGGAGGTCAGCGCGTCAGGCAGCGTGGCGCTGCCCGGAGGGAAGACGGCGGCGTCGTCCACCAGGCCGTCGAGGAGTGCGGGCACCTGCGTTGACACGGAACAAGAATGTACGGGACGCTACGAGGAACGGACAACAGCGTCCGATTATCGGACGCCATTGATCGGTGAACGGAACATATCGGGAGGCGAGATGCCGTATTACCGCAGCGTCGGCGACGTGCCGCGCAAGCGCCACACCCAGTTCCGCCAGCCCGACGGCACCCTCTACGCCGAGGAGCTGATGGGCCAGGAGGGCTTCTCCTCCGACTCGTCCCTGCTCTACCACCGGCACGCGCCCACGGCGATCCTGGCCGCCGACGAGTTCACCCCGCCCGCGTTCACCCGGGCACCGAACCTGCCGCTCAAGCCCCGCCACCTGCGCACCCACAAGCTGGACACCGGCGGCTCCGACCCCGTCCTCGGCCGGCAGTACCTGCTCGCCAACGACGACGTACGGATCGGCTACGTGCTCGCCGACCGGCCCTCACCGCTGTTCCGCGACGCCACCGGCGACCACTGCCTCTACGTCGAGTCGGGCAGCCTGCGGGTCGAGTCCCCGTTCGGGGTGCTGGACGCCGTGGCCGGCGACTACGTCATCATCCCCACCTCGACCATCCACCGGCTGGTGCCCACCGGTGAGCAGCCCGTCCGCCTGCTCACCGTCGAGGCGTCCGGGCACATCGGCCCACCCAAGCGCTACCTCTCCGTGCGCGGCCAGTTCCTGGAGCACTCGCCGTACTGCGAGCGCGACGTCCGCGGTCCCGACTCGCCGCTGCTCGTCGATGGTGAGGAGGTCGAGGTGCTGGTCCGCCACCGGCGTGGTTGGACCCGCTACGTCTACGCGAACCACCCGTTCGACGTGGTCGGCTGGGACGGGCACCTCTACCCGTGGGCGTTCTCCATCCACGACTTCGAGCCGATCACCGGGCGCATCCACCAACCCCCGCCGGTGCACCAGACCTTCCAGGGCCCGAACTTCGTCATCTGCTCGTTCGTGCCCCGCAAGGTCGACTACCACCCGGACGCGATCCCGGTGCCGTACAACCACCACAACGTCGACTCCGACGAGATGCTCTTCTACACCGGCGGCAACTACGAGGCCCGGCGCGGCTCCGGCATCGAGCAGGGCTCGATCTCCCTGCACCCGTCCGGGTTCACCCACGGCCCCCAGCCGGGTGCCGCCGAGCGTTCCATCGGTGCGGACTACTTCGACGAGTTGGCCGTCATGGTCGACACGTTCCGCCCCCTGGATCTCTGCGACGCCGCCACCGGCTGCGAGGACGAGGGATACGCCTGGACCTGGGCGCGGCGCGGCTAGCGGATCGCGGTTCTGGTGAAGACGGCGAACTCGGCGATCGCCGTGGCGGCGATGGCCAGCACCAGCGGCCATGGCGAGCCGATCACCGCGTACACCAGCAGCAGCATCGGCGCGGCGGCCACGGCGTAGACCGCCAGGGCCATCGCGCGGTCCGAGTGCAGCATGGCGGGCAGGACGGTCCGGGCCAGCCCGGGCAACCGGGCCGCGAGCTGCCAGACGACGATCCCACCGGTGAGCGCGGCGAGCACCGCCAGCATGCGGGAGAACCCGTCGCTCGCCGACGCCGCGACCGCGACCAGCACCGCCGCCACCAGGGACCAGCCCGCCCCGTAGAGCACGAGGCGGTGCAGGCCGGACGCGAGGGTTCGCGGCGAGTCGACTCGGCTCGGGCTGATGGACACCGCGTCCGCCACGTGCGCCAACGCCTCCGACCAGCGGCGCTGCTCCAGACGCATGACACCGACGTCGTGCCCGGCCTCGGCGAGGCGCGGGTCGAGCCGCAACGCCTCCCGGTAGGCCCGCTCGGCCAGGTCGAACAGGTCCAGTCGGGCGGCGACCAGGCTGAGCACCAGATGGGCCTGCGGCTCCTCCGGGGCCAGTTCGACCCCGCGCCAGGCCGCGTTCAGCGCCGGCTGGCCGTTGCGGGCGCCGGCCAGGATCGCCGCCGCGCTGCGCTGGGCGTACGCGTCGGCCGGGCCGAGGGCGAGGATCCGGTCTGCGGTGGCAGCCGACTCGGCGTAGCGCTCCAGGTCGGCCAGGGCCATGCCCCGGGCGACCAGCGGCGGGAGGGCCTCCGGTGCGGTGGCCACGGCCGTGTCCGCGGCGGTGAGCGCCTCGGCCGGACGGTCGGCGGCCAGGTGCACCCGGGCCAGCAGGGTGAGGGCATCCACGTCGTCCGGCTGGAGGGCCAGCCCGTAGGTCAGCTCGCCGGCCGCTTCGTCGTGGCGGCCGAGCTCGGCGAGGAGTTGGGCGCGCTGGACGTAGCCGTCGGCGGCGGACTGGTCGGGAGCGGGGTCGCTGGACATCGCGGCGAGCTTAGGCGGCCGGCGCGTCGTACACCAGAGCCACCGCGATGCCGGTGAGCCCTTCCTCGCGGCCGGTGAAACCGAGCCCGTCGGTGGTCGCGGCGGACAGCGTGACCGGGGCGCCGACGGCGGAGGAGAGCACCTCCTGCGCCTCCGCACGACGCTTGCCGATCTTGGGACGGTTGCCGATGACCTGCACGGACACGTTGCCGATCTCCAGGCCGGCGGCCCGCACCCGGCGGGCCGTCTCGGTCAGCAGCGCCACACCGGACGCGCCGGCCCACTCCGGTTCACCCACCCCGAAGACGGCGCCGAGATCACCGAGGCCGGCGGCGGAGAGCAGCGCGTTGCAGGCGGCGTGCGCGACCACGTCGGCGTCCGAGTGCCCGGCGAGGCCGTCCTGGTCGGGCCAGAGCAGCCCGGCCACCCAGCAGGGCCGACCCGGCTCGAACGCGTGCACGTCGGTGCCGATGGCCACCCGGGGAACGATCATGAGCAGAGCGTACGCGTCAACCGCCGGCGGCAAGCAGATGCTCCGCCAGAGCCAGGTCGAACGGTCGGGTGATTTTCAGTGCGTACTCCGAGCCCGGCACGCAGCTCACCGTGACGCCCTGCTTCTCGACGAGACCGGCGTCGTCAGTGAGGGAGTCACCGGCTGCGGCGTGCGCGGCGCTGAGCACCGCCCGGCGGAAACCCTGCGGGGTCTGCACCGCGCGCAGGGCGGAACGGTCGACGGTGCCGAGCACCACGTCGCCGGCGCCGACCTCCTTGATCGTGTCGACGACCGGCAGGACCGGGATCACCGCGTCGCGCCCGTCACGGACTGCCGCGGCGACGGATTCGACCAGCTCGGGCGGCGTGAGCGCGCGGGCGGCGTCGTGCACCAGGATGATCGTCGGGCCAGCGGGCACCGCGGCCAGCGCGGCAGCCACCGACGCCTGTCGCTCCGCGCCGCCAGCCACCACGATCACCGGCGCGACCGGGGCCAGCAGCTCACGGACGGCCGCCACCTCGGCGACCGGCGCGGCCACCACGATCGTGTGCACCGACGGTGCGGCGGCCAGCCGTCGCACGGCGTGCACGAGGAGCGGCTCGCCGCCGAGCAGGCGCAGCGCCTTGGGTCGGCCGGGGCCGAGGCGTACGCCGGCACCCGCCGCAGGCACGAGGACCGCGACGTCACCGCGCGGATTGAGCTGCGCGGTCACGTCACGGTCCTCGGTGGTTTCTTTGCTACGAAGTGGGTACGACGATGCTGTGCGGACTAGGCCTCGGTGAGGACCTTGTCGAGCAGCGTCTCCGCCTCGTCCTTGGTGCTCTTCTCAGCCAGCGCGACCTCACCGACGAGAATGTCGCGGGCCTTGGCCAGCATCCGCTTCTCACCAGCGGAAAGGCCCCGCTCCCGCTCCCGGCGCCACAGGTCGCGAACGACCTCGGCGACCTTCAGCGGGTTGCCGGAGGCCAGCTTTTCCAGGTTGGCCTTGTAACGCCGCGACCAGTTGGTCGGCTCCTCGGTGTGCGGAGCCCGGAGAACGTCGAAGACCTTGCCCAGGCCTTCTTCGCCGACCACCTCGCGCACACCCACGATCTCGGCATTCTCGGCGGGCACCCGGACCGTCAGGTCACCCTGCGCGACCCTCAGGACGAGGTATTTCTTAGGCTCGCCCTTGATGATCCGAGTCTCGATTGCCTCGATGAGTGCGGCCCCGTGGTGGGGGTAAACAACGGTCTCGCCGACACTGAAAACCATAGGTTCGAAACCCCTTTCGCTGTGTCTAGGGTAACACGGTCAGGCACTGATGTCTCTCCGATGTCCTGACCATTGGCGCAGCTCAGGGGCCCTGTGAGAGGTGTTGCTTCAGCTTGACAGGCGGTCAAACCAATGGTTCGAACACGCTCCGTAACGAACGAATGACTGCCCGGTACGGGTGAACGGAACGTCGAGATCAAGGGCTACGCGCTCCTCCCATGGTAGCCCGGCCAGCGGGACTGCGCCCAGGTGTAGCGGGAGGAGCCCCTGGTGCGCGACCCTGGAGACCGAGCCGCACTCCGCTCTCGAGACGCTTCCAGGAGGTCCGATGGGCAAGCCGGACGCAGAGGGCCACGGGCCGACCGACGGCCTGCCCGGCCTGCCGCCCGAGTGGGGCCGGGTCGTGGTTCCCGACGACGCCTCCGCGCTCGCCGCCGAGGCCGCCCAGATCCGCCGTGAACTGCGCAGGGCCGACGGCCGACCCCGCAGCCGCGCTCTGGGCCTACCGCTGCTGGTCCTGCTGGTGGCGGTCCTCACCACGCTGACCGGCCTGGTCGCGGTCACCTGGCCACGCGCCAGCCGCAGCGACCGTCCGACCCCGGCGCCCTACTCGCCACCCGCGACCCTCGCCGGGGCGGCCCTGCCCGCGCTGGACCTGGTCGACGCCGGCCAGGCACCGGTGCCACTGCGCGGCCTGCTGCCCGCCATGATCATCCTGTTGGACGGCTGTCCCTGCCCGGACCGCGTAGCCGACGCCCTGACGGCTGCGCCCGCCGGGGTCACCGTGGTGACCATCAGCGGCGGCCGGACGGCGCCAGCCCCACCGACCAACCGACCGCAGGTCCGGGCGCTGGCCGACCCCGCCGGAGGGCTGCGCTCGTTCCTGGGCCAACCGGCCCGCCCCGGCGTCGCGACCGCCCTGCTGGTCGACCGCGCTGGCACGGTGACCCTGGTGCTGCCCGACCTGGGGCCGGTCGACACCTACCGAGGTGAGCTGACCGCCCTCGGCGCCTGAGCGCGGTTCGGCGCCTGGACGGCCTGGTCGCGGCTCAGCGCCTGGGGTCCGGCGCGACGCGCCTGAGCGCGGCCTGACGGCCTAGCGGGGCAGGAGGACGAGCTGCGCCTGCACATCGATCTCCCGCTCCACCGCCGTCGACAGCGACACCCGGAACGGCCTGCCGTGCGCCAGCACCTCGGCGTTGGCGATCGTGCCGTCGCAGGCGATCCGGGACGGCCCGGCGAGCCCGGCCCCGGAGACGCTCACCAGCATCGTGCCCGGCCTGGTGCACCGGTATTGCAGGAGGTGACGGCCACTGTCGCCCGGTGCCTGTCGGACCACGCTCTGCCCCGGAGCGAGTGCCGCCCGCTCCTGCCACACCGTGTCGCGGAACGAGGGCAGCTCGCCCTCGAAGGAGAGCGCAGCGGGATCACCGTGGATGTCGACGATCATGCCGGTTTCGGGGTCGAACTCCGGCCGCACGCCCTCCGGGATGCTGACGACCTCGCCGCTCGCGTCCACTCGCATCATCAGCCGCTCACCGGGCACCGCGGTGACCAGGGCGCGTTCCAACGCCGTGCTCACACTCGGCCCGGCGGACGGCACGATCGCCGGAGCAGCCGACCTGGCCGTCGAGGCCGGCGCGGCAGCCTGCCACCACCAGCCACCAACGGCCAGCACGGCCACCGCGGCACCCACCAGGACAGCCGAACGCAGTCGGTCGTCCGCCGTCGTATCCATCCAGCGAGCGTACCGGCCGGATGAGGAGCTGATCAGTCCTGTCGATCGAGCAGAGCGGCGTACAGGGTGAGGCCGGGGCCGAACGCCAACATGACGACGCGTCGAGCCGCCGGCGTCGCACGGCCCAGCCGGTCCAGGATCAGCAGCACCGTCGGGGACGAGCAGTTGCCGTGCTCGTCGAGCGTCGCCCGGGACGCCGCCAGACCCTGCGGCGGCAACGCCAACTCGCGCTCCACCACGTTGAGAATTCTCGGGCCGCCCGGATGCACCGCCCAGCCGTCCACCTCGGAACTGGTCAGGCCGTGCCGGGCCAACAGGTCGTCGACCAGCCCACGGACGTGCCTCGACAGCACCTGCGGCACCTTCGGTGACAGCCCCATCCGGAAACCGGCGTCGGTGACGTCCCAGGTCATGTGGTCGGCTGTCGAGGTGTCGGTGACGGACGTGACCTCGCGCAACGCGTACCCCGGGCCGCCCGGCGTGACCACGGCGGCGACCGCCGCATCCGAGAAGAGCGCGTGGGAGACGATCTGCTGGGTGTCCACCCTGGCACTCGACGGTTGGATGTGCAGGCTGGTCAGCTCCGCGCAGAGCAGCAGCGCCGGTCGCCCTCGCGCGGTGACGAAGTCACTCGCCGCACCGAGGCCCGGCAGCGCCGCGTAACAGCCCATGTGGCCGATGACCATCCGCTGCGTGTCCGTGGCCATGCCGAGGTCCCGGGCGAGCAGGATGTCCAGCCCGGGGGTGGCGTAGCCCGTGCAGGAGCAGACGATGAACAGCCCGATGTCGCTGGCGTCCAACCCGGCTGCGGTCAACGCGCGGCCCACCGCCTCCTTGCCCAGCGGCAGCGCCTCGACCTGGTAGCGACGCATCCGGCGCTCGGTAGGCCAGTCCGACACGTCCTCCAACAGCGGGTTGACCGCGGCCTGGCGCCGGGTCACCCCGGAGTGCGCGAAGATCCGCTGGGCCAACGACCTGGTGGTGCCGGTGAAGTGCCGGGAGAAGAAGCCCTCCCACAACTCGTCCTGCGAAGCGGACGGCGGCTGTGCAGTCCCGAGCCCCGCGATCACTGGTACGGACACGATCCCCACCTCTCGTCAGATGCTGTCCTCCCCCTGGCCGTCCCACCAGCCGCCTCGGCTGGCCCATCTTGCGTGCGAGTCCCGGGCCGGCTCACCAACGCGGTGCCGATCCGTCGCGGTCCGGGTCGCCGCCCAGAGCGGCGATGCCCAGCCAGTCGGCGCAGACATCCGACGTGGCCGGGTGCAGCGAGCCGCAGCGGGCATCGCGGTAGAGCCGTTCCAACGGATGACCACGTCGGGTCGCCGAGGTGCCCGCCGCCTCCAACACCGACGCCGCCACCTCGGCGGCCGTGGTGCCGGCGAGCAGCTTCGCCCGCCACACCCAGCGATTGGTCTCCTCGTCACCCGGCGCCTCGTCCACCCGGCGGGCCGCCTCGGCGACCACCAACTGGGCGGCCGCCGTGGCTGCGTCCGCCCGGCCCAGTCGGGCCCGCACCGCCGGCAGACCGGCCAGGTTGCGGGCGTTGAGGTGCTCGGCCGCCGCGTCGATCGCCGCCCGGGCCACCCCCACGTAGACGGCGGCGTAGCTGGCCACCAGCCAGTGCGGCATCAGTTGGGCGACCACCAGCGCCAGCCCCTCCACACCGCCGAGCAGCCGGTCGGTCGGAACCGTGACGTCCAGGTGCAGGTCGTGGGAGGAGGTGGCGCGCATGCCGAGCGAATCCCAGGTCGGCTCCACGGTCAACCCGTCACCGGCCGGCACCAGGAACTGCGAGACCACCGACTGGTCGGCCGCGCTGCGCGCCGCCACCAGGTAACCGTCGGCATGCCCGGCGCCGGAGCAGAAGGTCTTGCTGCCCTTGAGATGCCACCCCTCGTCGGTCGCCTCGTACGCCGTGGTCAGCTGGGACAGCCGGGCGCCGGCGCCACGCTCGCTCATCGCGACCGCGTACCAGGAGCCCTGAGCCGCGGCGGTGAGCAGCCGGTCCCGGGCGGCCAGCGCCTCGTCCGGCACACCCAACGCCTCGGCCAGTTCCTCGGTGACCGCGCCCAGGGCACCGGTCACCGAGGCGTGCATGTTGAACACCAGGGCCGTCGCGCCGTTGCCTCGGGCAAGCTCGGTGGCCACCGCGGCGTACTCGGCGAAGCTGGCCTCCATGCCACCCAGCGCGCGGGGCACCATCAACCCGAAAAGGCCGGCCTCCCGCAGGTCACGGAAGTCCTCGATGGGGAAGGAACCGTCCCGGTCGTGCTCCGCCGCACGCGCGGCGAACCGCGGCGCCAACCGGCGGGCCGCCTCAAGCGCCTGCACCGTCATATCGTCTCCTCCTCGGCGTCCCATACCCCGCCACGCCCGGACTATCCTTTGCGGATCCCCCGGCCCTGGTAGAGCACGGCGGTGGACCGGGTCGGCACGATGCGCGGCGCGCGACCCGTGGACGTCGCACCGGACGTCCGGGTCGCGCGGGCCCGGCGCAGCAACCAGGCAAGCATGCCTCCGACCTGCGGACGGATGCCTCGCAGCCGCAGGTCGACACCGTGCCGGGCACACTCGGCCACCAGTGCCCGGGCGTCCACGAACAACCGTGGATCGTGGATGCCACGCGGCACGGTCGGCAGCCGCTCGGCGATCCGTACCGCGACGAGCCGGGCCAGCGCCGTGTCGTTCAGGGTGTCCAACACCAGCAGGCCGCCCGGGCGCAGCAGACGGCACGCCTCGGCCACCGCACGCGGCCAGGCCGGCACATGCTCCAGCAGCTCACCTGCGGAGACCACGTCTGCGCAACCGCTCGGCAGCGGAACGGCGGTGACGTCGCCCTGGACCACGCGCACCCCGTGCTCGGCCGCCTGGACCAGCGCCGAGCGGGTCAGATCCACCCCGACGTGGCGGTAACCCTTGCCGGCCAGGTGCGGCGCGAGCAGACCGGCACCGCAACCCAGATCGACCAGCAGCGCGTCCGGACGGGTGGCCGGTGGCACCAGCGCCGCGCGGGCCTCCGCCAGCCAGTGCAGCATCGCGAACGCGCCATCGGGCCGCCACCACTCACCGGCCAGGTCGTCGTACTGGCGCGGATCGTTACGCGGCAGCACCCGGGGGCCGGTGGACGCCGCGGACGCAGCCACGTCTCGCATGGCACCGAGCGTGGCACGACTGCTCGGTAACGACCAGACTTCCCTTATGTCGTCGAGGGTGTTAGGGCTGGTCAGAGCGAGCCATCCGGAACCGGCCGCAGCGGTGACCGCGGTTTCCGGCCTGCTGGCCTGGGGAGTGGGTCATCGGCCGACCGGAATCGTCTCCGTCGTGCTCGCCGTGCTTGCCAGCCAGCTCGCTGTCGGCTGGACCAACGACGCGCTGGACGCCGAGCGGGACGCCACTGTGGGGCGTACCGACAAACCGGTCGCCGCCGGCGCGGTCGGTCGGCGCACCACGGCCTGGGCCGCGGCGGTGGCCGCGGTGGCCTGTCCGTTGCTGGCGCTGACCACGAATCCCACGGCGGCGTTCTGGTTGACCGTCGCCCTGGTCTCGGCGCTGCTCTACGACTGGCCGCTCAAGGCCACCGCGTTCTCGGTCCTGCCCTACGCCGTCTCGTTCGGCGCGCTGCCCGCCTTCGTGGTCCTGGCGCTGCCCGGTCAGCCGACCCCACCCGTCTGGCTGCTGGTCGCGGCGGCGTTCCTGGGGGCCGGGGCGCACTTCGCCAACGTGCTGCCCGACCTGGCCGACGACGCACGGACCGGGGTGCGCGGCCTGCCGCACCGGCTGGGCGCCGCCGGCAGCCGGGTCGCGGCGGCCGGCCTGCTCCTCGCGGCGACCGCGGCCCTGGTCCTCGGGCCACCCGGGCCGCCGTCGGCGATCGGGGTGGCGGCGGTCGTCACGGCCGCCGTGGTGCCACCGCTGAGCTGGTACGCCGGGCGCTCGGCGGTCCGGGCCGGCCGGCGGCCGGTGTCGGCCTTCCGGGCGGTGATGCTGGTGGCCCTCATCGACGTGGTCCTGCTGGTCGCGAGCGGTCGGGTGGTGTGAACGGCACCCGGGCAGGTGGCATTGCCGGGTCCGCGTGCGGGCCTCGATCAGCCCCAACTACCCTGGAGCGCGGTCTGCGCGGGTATGGCCACCGTGCCCGGCGTGCGGCCCGGGTGGGGATTGTGACGAGGAGGACCGACGTGACGCGCTCGATCAGGGGATCCCGGCGTGCGGCCCTGTTGCTGTCCGGGATTGCGGCGGCCAGTCTGCTGACATCCGGCTGCGGCGCCGGCCAGATCGCCGAGACCGCCACCAAGGAGGCGTCGGTCCAGGGCGTCAGCCTCACCACCAACAACGGTTCCTTCTCCGTGCGTGGCCTGCTCGTGGACTACCCGGGCACCGAGGGCTACCGGGCCGGCCAGGACGCTGGGCTCAGCGCGGTGATCTACAACGACTCGAAGGAGACGGTGACGGTCACCGTCACCACCGAGAGCGCCCGTGAGCTGGTGATCAGCGGCGGCTCGGCGAGCCCGTCGCCGTCCGCCTCGGGGTCCGCCTCCACGAGCCCGTCTCCCTCCGGCTCGGCCAGCCCGTCGACCTCCGGGTCCGGCTCGGCCAGCCCGTCGGCGACCCCGTCCGAGACCGGGTCGTCCTCGGCCACCCCGTCCGCCCCGGAGTCGGCGCGGGCGTCCGGTTCGGCCAGCCCCTCCGCTCCGGGCACGCCGGCCCGGATCGAGCTGGCCCCGCTGAGCTACGTGCAGTTCAACTCCGAGGCCACCACGCAGCTCCGGCTGGTCGGTCTGACCGAGGCGCTGCGCTCCGGGCAGAACGTCCTCGTGACCTTCGACTTCGGCAACGGCAACACGGTCACCGGCCAGGCGCCGATCGCGGTGCCGCTCACCCCGGCCGCACCCCCCTCGCCGATCATCGAGCGCGAGGGCGGCTACGGGGATGAAGCGGGCGGCTCGAACCACGAGTGACCCGACCGCACATCGACAAACGCCCCGGCGTGGTGACCACCACGCCGGGGTGTTTTCGTCGTACGCGAGGGCTACCGTCCTGATGTGACCACCTCCCGATCGACCCCTTCGCGCGGCAGCACCGCCGGTGCCGCCCGTGGCCGGTCCGCCGCCCGCGACCCGCGTCCGGCCTACCAGTGCGACGCCTGCGGGCACCAGCCGCCCAAGTGGGTGGGGCGCTGCCCGGAGTGCGGCGAGTGGGGCGCGGTGGTCGAGAGCACGGTGACCGGCCCGACCGTCTCCGGTCGCGTGGTCAGTTCCCGGATGCCGACCGAGCCGGCCCGGCCGATCGCCACCATCAGCGCCGCTCCGGCCCGCGCCCGCCCGACCGGGGTGAGCGAGCTCGACCGGGTGCTCGGCGGCGGCCTGGTCCCCGGTGCCGTGGTGCTGCTCGCCGGCGAGCCCGGCGTGGGCAAGTCGACCCTGCTGCTGGACGTGGCTCAGCAGTGGGCGGTCGGCGCCGGCAGCCCCTCGCTGGTGGTCAGTGGCGAAGAGTCGGTCAGTCAGGTGCGCCTGCGCGCGGAGCGGATGGGCACGCTGCACGACCAGCTCTACCTCGCGGCGGAGAACGACCTGGCCTCGGTGCTCGGTCACCTCGACGCGGTCAAGCCGGGCCTGTTGGTGCTCGACTCGGTGCAGACCATCTCGACCACCGGCACCGAGGGCGTGCCCGGTGGGGTGACCCAGGTGCGCGCGGTGACCGCCGCGCTGGTCTCGGTCGCCAAGGAGCGGGGCATCGCCACCGTGCTGGTCGGGCACGTCACCAAGGACGGCCAGGTGGCCGGGCCCCGGGTGCTGGAGCACCTGGTCGACGTGGTGCTGCACTTCGAGGGCGACAAGCATTCGTCGCTCCGCCTGGTGCGCGGCGTGAAGAACCGGTTCGGCGCGGCCGACGAGGTCGGCTGCTTCGAGATGCACGAGGGCGGCATCAGCAGCCTGGCCGACCCGTCCGGGCTGTTCCTGACCCGCTACGCGGAGCCCGTCCCGGGCACCTGTGTGACAGTGGCCATGGAGGGGCGGCGGGCCCTGGTCACCGAGGTGCAGGCCCTGATCGGCGCAACGGTGGCCGGCTCACCTCGGCGCACCGTCTCCGGCCTCGACTCGGCGCGTCTGGCGATGGTGCTCGCGGTGCTGCAGAGACGCACCGAGCGACTGACCCTGCACGACCGGGAGGTCTTCGCTGCCACGGTGGGCGGGATCCGGGTGGTGGAGCCGGCCGCCGACCTGGCGGTCGCGTTGGCGGTCGCCTCCGGCGGGCTCAACCTGGCCATCGCGCCGCACCTGGTGGCGATCGGTGAGGTGGGGCTGACCGGCGAGGTGCGCCGGGTCGGGGCGGTGCCGCGCCGGCTGGCCGAAGCGGCCCGGCTGGGGTTCAAGGTGGCCCTGGTGCCGCCCGGTTGCGGGCCGACCAGCACCGGTGCCGGCCCCGAGCACATGCGGGTGACCGAGGTCACGGACGTCCGTTCGGCACTGCACCATGCGGCCCGCGCGTCCGCCGAGTGACGCACCGTGCCGACGGGGACGGCGATACCGGACAGCACGTCGCAAGCGGGAATCGGTTGGAAGGGCCGCATCGTGACACATCACAGTAACCACGACAGCACCCACCGCACGGCAGTCCGTAGACTGTGCCCGTGCCGATCGACCGCGAAACCACCAAGCCAGCCGGCGCGCCGCCCCAGGCCCGCACCGGCGCCGTGGGCTCGCCCGCCCGCCCGATCAGCGTGAGCGTGACCGCGGGAGCCGCCGGAAGCGCCGGGGACCCGTTGCGGGCCAACCTCGCCCTGATGGCCCCGGGCACCGCCCTACGCGACGGTCTGGAGCGCATCCTGCGCGGCCGCACCGGCGCGCTCATCGTGCTCGGCTACGACAAGGTCGTCGAGGGCCTGTGCACCGGGGGCTTCCCGCTGGACGTGGAGTTCTCCGCGACGCGCGTCCGGGAGCTGTGCAAGATGGACGGCGCCGTCGTGCTCTCCAGCGACGGCACCAGGATCGTCCGGGCTGCCGTGCACCTGATGCCCGACCCGTCGATCCCGACCGAAGAGTCCGGCACTCGGCACCGCACCGCCGAGCGGGTGGCCCGGCAGACCGGCTACCCGGTCATCTCGGTCAGCCAGTCGATGCGGATCATCAGCCTCTACGTCAACGGCCAGCGGCACGTGCTCGACGACTCGGCCGCCATCCTCTCCCGGGCCAACCAGGCGCTCGCCACCCTGGAGCGCTACAAGCTCCGGCTGGACGAGGTCTCCGGCACGCTCTCCGCACTGGAGATCGAGGACCTGGTCACCGTACGGGACGCGGTGGCCGTGGTGCAGCGACTGGAGATGGTTCGCCGGATCGCCGACGAGATCGCCGGCTATGTGGTCGAGCTGGGCACCGACGGTCGCCTGCTCGCCCTGCAACTCGACGAGCTGATGGCCGGCGTGGACGCCGACCGCACGCTGGTCATCCGGGACTACCTCCCGATCGGCCGCAAGTCGCGCACCCTGGACGAGGCACTCGTCGAGCTGGACCTGCTCGGCGCCACCGAGCTGATCGACCTGGTGGCGGTGGCCAAGGCGATCGGCTACCCGGCCGCGTCCGACGCGCTGGACGCCGCGGTCAGCCCTCGCGGCTTCCGGCTGCTGGCCAAGGTGCCCCGGCTGCCGGTCGCGGTGGTCGACCGCCTGGTGGTGCACTTCGGCAGCCTCCAGCGACTGCTGGGCGCGACCGTGGAGGATCTGCAGGCCGTCGAGGGCGTCGGCGACGCCCGGGCCCGGGGCGTCCGTGAGGGGCTGTCCCGGCTCGCCGAGGCATCCATCCTGGAACGGTACGTCTGACCCCGGCTCAGCCGGTGACGGTGAGCTTGACGGGGTCACTGAGCTTCGTGCCGACCCGAGCGAACACCTGGTACGACCCGAGCGGCGGGAACGGCCCGGCGGCCAGCGCACCGTCGCACCGGCTGGTGTCCCGCCCGTTCCACGGCACCTGGTAGGCGCGCTCGAAGTTCGGCGTGAAGGACTGCACGTCCGAGCCCTGGACCTTGCCGCAGGTGTCCGACGACCAGATCTTCTCCGCACCGGACTTGATGAAGATCTCCTGTAGGTCAGCGCCGACGTTCCGACTGCACGTGCGGTCCGACGTGTTCTTGATCTTGAGTTGCAGCTCGACCACCGCCCCACGCTGGACCGAGGTCGGGCTCGCCGACGAGACCACGCTGATCTCCGCGTCGGTGCAGGTGCCGTCGTCCTCCGAACCGGCCGCCGCGCCCAGCGGAGGTGTGTTGCTGGTGATCGCGGGGCTCGGACTCGTCGCAGCCGGATCGGCGGACGCGGACGGCGGCGGGGCCCCGGTCTCCGGGGTCAGCACCGGGCCGCCAGGAGCCGGCGTGCCGGCGGAGGTCGGCGTCGAAGTCGCCCCCGCCGTCGGCTTCTCGCCGGAACGACCCGACTGGGTGCACGAGTAGAGCAGGACAATCAGGAAAAGTAGCCCCGCTCCGAGTACGACGACGCGACGCCGCCAGTACACGGCGGGTGGCAGGGGGCCGACCGTCAGACGCATGATGCCTCCCACCGTAGCCGCGCTCCCCCGGCCAGTGCGGCGCGACGCGCCGGGGCCGCCGAGGGGCACCCGATCCACTCTCCACTCAGGACAGAACTGCCGACCGTGCAGCGGCCGATCAGAGGTAGACCTTGCGCTGGTAGACGGCGTGCGCACCGGCCACCCGATCCAGGAAGAGCAACCCCGCGCAGTGGTCGATCTCGTGCTGCAACGCCCGAGCCTCGAAGCCGTCGGTCACCAACCGGACCGGCTCACCGGTGCCCGGCAGGTCACCCTCCACCACCAGCCGGCTGGCCCGCTTCACATCCCCGGTCAGGTCCGGCACCGACATGCACCCCTCCCGGCCGGGCTTCCACCGCGTCGCCTCAACCACCCGAGCGTTGCAGAGCACGAAGGTGCCGTGCACCGTGACCGCCTTCGGGTGCCCTGCCACATCGACGGCGAAGACACGCGCACCCACCCCGACCTGCGGCGCAGCCAACCCGACGCAACCCGGCGACACCCGCATCGTCGCCACCAGATCGGCCGCGAGCTGGACGGTCTCCTTCGCGGTCGGATCGACCTCCTCGGCCGCCCGACTCAGCACCGGATGGGGGGCCGACACCACCGGCCGCACCTCACCGGGCACGACCAGCGACTCGGGTGTCCAGTCGCCCAGACCGACGTACGCCTCGACGTCCGACCCGTTCTCCTCGCCGCTCACAACAGATCCGGGTCCGCCGGCCGGAGGGTGACCTCCACGCCCAGCTCGGCAGCCGTCCGGTGCAACCGGTCAATCAGTGTGTCGGCCACACCGACCGGCAACTCAACCTCGGCCAGCACCACGTACAGCGACCCGGCCAGCCGCGTACTCAGGTCGGTGACGTTTCCGCCGGCGTCGACCAGCACCCGGGTCATCGCCGCGACGATGCCCATCCGGTCCGAACCGTGCACCGCCATCACGTACGGTTCACCCGCCGCAGGCACCTCGCCGTCCGGCGTGACCGCGCGTACCGTCGCCAGCAGTTGCCCCTCGGCGGCCAGCGGCGCCAACGCGGCCTCGACCTCGGCGGAGGCCGGCCCGGTGCAGATCAGGGTCATCGCGAAATGTCCCCGCAGCCGCGTCATCGTGCTGTCGGTGAGGTTCGCACCCAGTCGGGCGAGCACCTCGGCGACGTCGGCCACGATGCCCGGCCGGTCCCGACCGATGACAGTGATCGCGAGCTCGTTCATCCGGGCATTCTCTCCGATCCGTCGGGCGCAGCCGTGGCACCCCGCCCGAGCCGCCCAACCAGCGGGATCGCCAGGCGTGACATCATCGACGGCGCCATGACTCAACCCGATTTCGCCACCCTGGTCAGCCGGTGGTTCCAGCAACACGCCCGTGACCTGCCGTGGCGTGCACCCGGGGTCACCCCGTGGGCCATCCTGGTCAGCGAGGTCATGCTCCAGCAGACCCCCGTGGTCCGGGTGGTACCGGCCTGGCAGGCATGGCTGGCCCGCTGGCCGGACCCGGCGGCGCTGGCCGCGGACACCCCGGCCGAGGCGATCCGGATGTGGGGACGTCTCGGCTACCCCCGTCGGGCGGTGCGGCTGCGAGAGTGCGCGGTCGCGATCGTGGACCGGCACGGCGGCCAGGTGCCGGACCGGTTGGAGCAACTGCTGGCACTGCCCGGGGTCGGCACGTACACGGCGCGGGCGGTGGCCGCCTTCGCGTACGGGCAGCGGCACCCGGTGGTCGACACCAACGTGCGCCGGGTGGTCTGCCGGGCGGTGGCCGGCGAGCCGGACGCCGGACCGGTCACCCGGCCAGCCGACCTGGTCGCCACCGAAGAGCTGCTCCCGGTGGAACCGGCCGCGGCGGCACTCGCCAGCGCCGCGTTCATGGAACTGGGCGCGGTGATCTGCACTGCCCGGTCACCGCGCTGCACGGCCTGCCCGGTCGAGTCGGTCTGCGCCTGGCGGGCCTCCGGCCAGGAGGCGCCAGCAGGGCCAACCCGGCGACCCCAGCGGTACGCGGGCACCGACCGACAGGTACGCGGTCTCCTGCTCGGGGTGCTCCGGGAGACCACCGGGCCGGTCCCGCACCAACGGTTGGACCAGGTCTGGACCGATGACGTCCAGCGTGCCCGAGCCCTGGCCGGCCTGGTGCAGGACGGGCTGGTCGAACCGGCCGGAGCCGACAGCTTCCGCCTCGTCGGCGACGGCCCGTCCCACCCGACAGCCGACCTGACCACCTGACCTGCCCCGCCCTGCCCTGCCCTGCCCCTGCCCTGCTCTGGGCCGCCCCGCCGCGCCCTGCGCCGCGCCACGCGGCCCCGCGCCGCCCCGTCCCGCGCCGCGCCGCCCCGTCCCGTCCCGCGCCGCGCCGCGCCGCCCCGCGCCACCCCGTCCCGCGCCGCCCCCGTCCCGCGCCGTGCCGCCCCGTCCTGCGCCGCCCCCGTCCCGCGCCGCGCCGCGCCGCGCCGCATGATCGTGCTCGATCCTGGATGTAGTGGTCTCGGGCGCGCTGGAGGCCACTACATCCTGGATATTGCGCGATCTTGCGGTCGCCGGCCTCTGCGGGACGTCAAGGCCACCCCGGGCCCCACCACTCCACGCCGCCAGCCGCACTCCGCCCACAACATCAGGGAAGTTGCTGCCTCCGGACGCCGCGAGCCAGCACTTTCCCTGATGTTGCGTAGATCTTGCGTGTCGCGGCGCGGATAGACGCGGCAGGGGCGGACAGGCGAGGGCGGGCGCGGACAGGCACGGCGGGCGCGTGTGACCTGTGGGGGTAGCGCAAAAAGGGCGGGGCCCCGGTGGCTCACGCCACCGGGGCCCCGCCCCCTTGCTGCTGGTTATGCCACCTCGTCCGTCGCCGCTGCCGCGGTGCCGGCGGCGGTGCCACCGAGGTCGGCCGGAACGGCGTCCGGAACCTCGACCGGCTTCTCCGCACCCCGGAAGACGAGCTTGGACTTGTCGATGTCGTTCGGGTCGCCCTCGCAGTCCACCACGACGATCTGACCCGGGGTCAGCTCGTTGAACAGGATCCGCTCGGAGAGGTTGTCCTCGATGTCGCGCTGGATCGTGCGACGAAGCGGACGTGCACCGAGCACCGGGTCGAAGCCCTTCGCCGCCAGGTACTTCTTGGCGTTGTCGGTCAGCTCCAGACCCATGTCCTTGTTGCGCAGCTGGCCCTCGATCCGCTGGATCATGATGTCCACGATCGAGAGGATCTCGGTCTGACGCAGCTGGTGGAAGACGATGGTGTCGTCGATCCGGTTGAGGAACTCAGGCCGGAAGTGCTGCTTGAGCTCGTCGTTGACCTTCTGCTTCATCCGGTCGTAGTTGGACTCGGAGTCCTCCGACTGCTGGAAGCCCAGCGACACCGCCTTGGCGACGTCACGGGTGCCCAGGTTGGTGGTCAGGATGATGACCGTGTTCTTGAAGTCCACGATCCGACCCTGACCGTCGGTGAGCCGACCGTCCTCCAGGATCTGGAGCAGCGTGTTGAAGACGTCCGGGTGGGCCTTCTCGATCTCGTCGAAGAGGACCACCGAGAACGGCCGACGCCGCACCTTCTCGGTCAGCTGCCCGCCCTCGTCGTAACCGACGTAGCCGGGAGGGGCACCCACGAGCCGGGAGACCGTGTAGCGGTCGTGGAACTCGGACATGTCCAGCTGGATGAGGGCATCCTCGCTGCCGAAGAGGAACTCGGCGAGCGCCTTGGACAGCTCGGTCTTACCGACACCGGACGGACCGGCGAAGATGAACGAGCCCGACGGGCGCTTCGGGTCCTTCAGGCCGGCCCGGGTACGCCGGATCGCCTTCGAGACCGCCTTGACCGCGTCCTCCTGGCCGATGACGCGCTTGTGCAGCTCGTCCTCCATGCGCAGCAGGCGTGAGGTCTCCTCCTCGGTCAGCTTGTAGACCGGGATGCCGGTCCAGTTGCCGAGAACCTCGGCGATCTGCTCGTCGTCAACCTCGCTGACGACGTCCAGGTCACCGGCCTTCCACTCCTTCTCCCGCTGAGCCTTCTGACCAAGGAGCTGCTTCTCCTTGTCACGCAGCTGAGCGGCGCGCTCGAAGTCCTGAGCGTCGATCGCGGACTCCTTGTCGCGGCGCACCTGGGCGATGCGCTCGTCGAAGTCACGCAGGTCTGGCGGCGCGGTCATCCGACGGATCCGCATCCGGGCACCGGCCTCGTCGATCAGGTCGATCGCCTTGTCCGGCAGGAAGCGGTCGGAGATGTACCGGTCGGCCAGCGTCGCCGCAGCCACGAGAGCGGCGTCGGTGATGCTCACCCGGTGGTGCGCCTCGTAGCGGTCACGCAGGCCCTTGAGGATCTCGATGGTGTGCGCCAGCGACGGCTCACCCACCTGGATCGGCTGGAAGCGGCGCTCGAGAGCGGCGTCCTTCTCCAGGTGCTTGCGGTATTCGTCGAGGGTGGTGGCACCGATGGTCTGCAGCTCGCCACGGGCCAGCATCGGCTTGAGGATGCTCGCGGCGTCGATCGCGCCCTCGGCGGCACCCGCACCCACCAGGGTGTGGATCTCGTCGATGAACAGGATGATGTCGCCGCGGGTGCGGATCTCCTTGAGCACCTTCTTGAGGCGCTCCTCGAAGTCACCGCGGTAGCGGGAACCGGCGACGAGCGCACCCAGGTCGAGCGTGTAGAGCTGCTTGTCCTTCAGAGTCTCGGGCACCTCGCCCTTGATGATCTTTTGGGAAAGCCCCTCCACCACGGCGGTCTTACCGACGCCGGGCTCACCGATCAGGACCGGGTTGTTCTTGGTACGGCGGGAGAGCACCTGCATGACCCGCTCGATTTCCTTCTCGCGCCCGATGACCGGGTCGAGCTTGCCCTCGCGGGCGGCCTGAGTCAGGTTGCGGCCGAACTGGTCCAGCACCAGGCTGGTCGACGGCGCGGCCTCACCCGGCGCGGCGCCCGCAGCAGCAGGCTCCTTGCCCTGGTAGCCGGAAAGCAGCTGGATCACCTGCTGGCGGACCCGGTTGAGGTCGGCGCCGAGCTTGACCAGCACCTGGGCGGCGACGCCCTCGCCCTCACGGATCAGCCCGAGCAGGATGTGCTCCGTGCCGATGTAGTTGTGGCCGAGCTGCAGCGCCTCGCGCAGCGACAGCTCCAGCACCTTCTTGGCCCGCGGCGTGAACGGGATGTGCCCGCTCGGCGCCTGCTGGCCCTGGCCGATGATCTCCTCGACCTGCTGGCGGACGCCCTCCAGGGAGATGCCGAGGCTCTCCAGGGCCTTTGCCGCGACGCCTTCACCTTCGTGGATCAGGCCCAGCAGGATGTGTTCCGTACCGATGTAGTTGTGGTTGAGCATCCGGGCCTCTTCTTGGGCCAGGACGACAACCCGTCGCGCTCGGTCGGTGAACCGCTCGAACATGCCCTCGTGCTCCTCACGTGCCGTGCGCCTTGATGGTCAAGATCTTGGCGGGGCCGGTGCACGAACGTCCGGGACGGGCGTCCGTGCCTCCTTACTCTATCGTCGTTGACCGACTCAGCTGAGGTCGTGTGTCTCTGCTCTGGGTCGGTTCCACGTCGTTTTGGACAACCGTCCGCGCTCAGGAGGTGTTCCGGTAGCCCTGTCGCTACGCGCAGAGCGAAATCCGACTGGCGTGACAGAAGCCCGATCCGGGCTTCGGAAGCGCCGTCCACCCCCTCCGAGGGGCTCGGAGGGGGTGGACCGGAGGTCGCGACGAACGCCGCGCCCGACCCTGGGAAGGTTGTCCACAGGCTGTGGATAGCTGTTCCACTGGTTGTGGACAACGCCGCCGGGTGCCGAATGCTTCCCGGGCCCCCGGCCGGACCTGAGCGGATGCGGCGACGCCGGCCCGGAGAGGTGCTCCGGCCCGGCGTCGGTGTCGCCTGCGGTGGCGGAAGAGCCACCAGGTCGCTGACGGATCAGCGCTTCGCGTGGTACTCGTCGACGATCTCCTGCGGGATACGACCCCGGTCCGAGATGTCCTTGCCGGACTTCTTGGCCCACTCGCGGATCGCCTTGTTCTGCTCCCGATCGGCGGTCGCGCCACCCCGACCGCGGGCGGCACGCCCACCGATCACGACGCCGCCGCGACCGACCTTCGTGCCAGCGCCCACGTACGCGGCAAAAGCGTCGCGCAATTTAGCGGCGTTGGCCTTCGACAGGTCGATCTCGTACTGAACGCCGTCGAGGGCGAACTTGACGGTCTCGTCAGCGTCCCCGCCGTCCAGGTCATCGACCAGCTTGTGAATGATCTGCTTGGCCACGTCCCACATTCCTTTCGAGCAGGGCGCTCCTGCTTAACGAGAGCACAATAACCCGCGCGCCGCTCGCCGCGTCAATAGGATGCCGTTACGGCCCGGCGTGAGCCGGGCCGGACTACTCGGGGCGGACCAACGGGAAGAGGATCGTTTCCCGAATTCCGAGCCCGGTCAGGGCCATCAACATCCGGTCGATTCCCATTCCCATGCCGCCGGCCGGCGGCATTCCATACTCCATCGCCCGGAGAAAGTCCTCGTCGAGACGCATCGCCTCGTCGTCGCCCCGCGCGGCGAGCTGCGCCTGGGCCACCAGCCGCTCGCGCTGCACCACCGGGTCGACCAGCTCGGAGTACGCGGTGCCCAGCTCGAAGCCGAGCACGTAGAGGTCCCACTTCTCGGCCAGACCCGGCTCGCTGCGGTGGGCCCGGGTGAGCGGGCTGGTCTCCTCCGGGTAGTCGCGCACGAAGGTGGGCGCCTCAAGGCCGGGGACAACCAGCTCCTCGAACAGTTCCTCGGCCAGCTTGCCCGGCCCCCACTTGGGGTCCACGGCCAATCCCACCTTGTCCGCGTACTCGACCAGGCGGGAACGATCGGTGCGGACCGTGACCTCCTCGCCCAGCGCTTCGGAAAGCACACCGAACAGCGTCACGGATCGCCACTCGCCGCCCAGGTCGAACTCCCGACCGTCGGCGTGGGTCACCACCATCGAGCCGCTGACCGCGATCGCCGCCTGTTGCACGAGATTGCGGGTCAACTCGGCCATCGTGTTGTAGTCGCCGTAGGCCTGGTACGTCTCCAGCATCGCGAACTCCGGCGAGTGCGAAGAGTCGACGCCCTCATTACGGAAGTTGCGGTTGATCTCGAAGACGCGGTCGACGCCACCGACCACAGCGCGCTTGAGAAACAGTTCCGGCGCGATTCGCAGATACAGATCGGTGTTCAACGCATTGCTGTGGGTCACGAACGGTCGGGCCGCCGCGCCACCATGCAGCAGTTGCAACATCGGTGTTTCCACCTCGATGAAGCCCTGCCCGTGCAGTGAATCGCGCAGACTACGTACGGCGGCGGCCCGGGTGCGAACCATCTCCCGCGCCTGCGGCCGGACGATCAGGTCGACGTAACGCTGCCGGACGCGCGCCTCCTCGGAGAGCGGCTTGTGCGCCACCGGCAGCGGACGCAGCGCCTTGGCGGTTATCTCCCATTCCTGCGCCAGCACCGACAGCTCACCCCGGCGGCTGGTGATCACCTCACCGGTGACGCCGACGTGGTCGCCGAGGTCGACCAGGCGCTTCCAGGCCTCCAGTCGCTCCGGCCCGACCCGGTCCAGCGAGAGCATCGCCTGCAACTCGGTGCCGTCGCCGTCGCGGAGGGTCGCGAAGCAGAGCTTGCCCGTGTTGCGTACGAAGATCACCCGGCCGGTGACCGCGACCTGGTCACCGGTCGCGGTGTCGATCGGCAGGTCGGCGTAGCGCGCCCGGACCTGCGCCAGGGTGGTCGTGCGGGAGAAACCGACCGGGTAGGGCTCGACGCCCTCGGCGAGCATCCGGTCCCGCTTCTCCCGGCGGACCTTCATCTGCTCGGGAAGGTCGTCTGCGGGGTCCACTGGCACGGGGTTCTGCTCGCTCACGGCACGCTTCCTCGTCACGGGAGATACAGGGGTCAGGCCCGAGCGTACTCAAGCCCTCAGGGGGTCGTTACCGGATAACCTGCCCGGCATGGCGGATCACACTCAGGCTCTCTCATTCGGTGCGGCGGCCGCAGAGTACGACCGGTTTCGCCCCCGTTATCCGGAACCGGCCGTGCGGTGGGCGCTGGACGGGCTGGGGAGTTCCGCCCGCATCGTCGACCTGGGCGCGGGCACCGGCATCCTCACCCGCGGCGTGCTCGCCCTGGGCCACGAGGTGACCCCCGTGGAGCCGGATCCCGCCATGCGCGCCCAACTGGTAGCCGCCACCCCGGGACTCACGGCGCTGGCCGGTGGCGCGGAGTCCGTGCCCCTGCCCGACGAGGTCGCGGACGCAGTGGTGGTGGGGCAGGCGTACCACTGGTTCGACCGGGAGTTGGCGCACGTCGAGATCGCCCGGGTGCTGCGGCCCGGCGGGACGTTCGCCCCGATCTGGAACATGCGCGACGATCGGGTGGACTGGGTCGCCGAGCTGGGCCGGATCGCGCACCTGGGGGACAACGCCGGCAACGTGATCGAGAGGTACACCGACTTCGGCCCCGCGTTCGAGCCGATCGAGATGGGCGAGTTCAACCACCACACCACGCTCACACCGGCCGACATCGTCGCGATGCTGCACACGCGCTCGTACTGGCTCACCGCCCCGGCGGAGCGGCGGGCGACGATCGACCAGGAGCTGCGGAAGCTCCTGGCCACCCACCCCGAACTGACCGGTCGGGAGACCGTCGAGCTGCCGTACCGCACGATCGTCCTGCGGGCCCGGCGGCGCTGACACCACCGCGACCACCGACTCCGCGTGGGCCGGGTCAGAGGTTGCGCTCGTAGACCATCCGCAGGCCGATCAGCGTGATCATCGGCTCGTGGTGGGTGATGGTGTGACACTCGTTGATCACCAGGGAGGCCAGGCCGCCGGTGGCGATCACCGCCCGCACCTCGCCCAACTCCTCGGTCATCCGCTCGACGATCCGGTCAACCTGACCGGCGAAGCCGAAGTACAGGCCGGCCTGGAGGCACTCCACGGTGTTCTTGCCGATCACCGAGCGAGGCTTGGTGGCCTCGACCTTGCGCAGCTGCGCGGCCCGGGCGGCCAGCGCGTCGAAGGAGATCTCGATGCCCGGGGCGAACGCGCCGCCGAGGAACTCGCCCCGACCGCTGATCACGTCGAAGTTGGTGGTGGTGCCGAAGTCCACCACGATCGACGGCCCGCCGTAGAGGGTGTACGCGGCCAGGGTGTTCACCACCCGGTCGGCGCCCACCTCCTTCGGGTTGTCGATCGCCAACTGCACCCCGGTCCGCACCCCGGGCTCGACGACGACACTCGGCAGGTCGGCGTAGTAACGGCCGAGCATGGTGCGCAGCGACCGCAGCGCCGCCGGCACCGTGGAGCAGGCGGCCACGCCGGTGATCTCGACGTTGTCCCCGGCGAGCAGGCCCCGGAACATCAGACCCAACTCGTCCGCCGTCGAACGGGCATCGGTCTTGATCCGCCAGGAGTGCACCAGCTTGTCGCCGTCGAAGGTCGCCAGCACGGTGTTGGTGTTTCCGATGTCGATGCAGAGCAGCACGCACGCAGCCTAGACAACTACTCGGTGCGCAGGTCCAGCGCGATGTCCAGGATCGGCGAGGAGTGGGTCAACGCGCCCACCGAGAGGAAGTCGACGCCGGTGGCCGCGTAGCGGCCCGCGACCTCCAGGGTCAGCCCGCCGGTCGCCTCCAACTCGGCCCGGTCACCCACCGCGGCCACCGCCTCGGCCAACACCTCGGGCGTCATGTTGTCGCAGAGCAGGAAGTCCGCCCCGGCCTCCACCGCTTCCACCGCCTCCTCGACGGTGGTCACCTCGACCTGGACAGGCACCTCCGGGAAAGCCTCCCGGACCCGCCGGTACGCCGCCGTGATGCCCCCGGCCGCCAGCTTGTGGTTGTCCTTGATCATGGCCACGTCGTAGAGACCCATCCGCTTGTTGGTGCCCCCGCCGGCGCGCACCGCGTACTTCTCCAGCGCCCGCAGGCCCGGCGTCGTCTTGCGGGTGTCCAGCACCATCGCCTTCGTGCCGGCCAGGGCGTCGGCCCAGGCACGGGTGTGGGTGGCGACGCCGGACATCCGGCAGAGCAGGTTGAGCGCCGTCCGCTCGGCCGTGAGCAGCAGCCGGGTCGGGCCGGTCACCGTGGCCAGCACGTCGCCGCGGGCCACCCGCTCGCCGTCGCGGGCCAGCACCGACACCTCGACGGTACGACCGAAGCCCGTCACCTCGCCCACCAGCTCGAACACGGCGGCGGCCACGGCCATCCCGGCCAACACCCCGTCCGCGCGGGCCACCAGGTCGGCGGTGTCGGTCTGCTCCGCACCGATGGTGGCCACGCTGGTGACGTCGAGGAAGTCCGGGCCGAGATCCTCGACCAGCGCGGTCTCGATCACCCGCCGTACCTGCGCCGGATCCAGGCCGGCCGCCCGCAATGCCGCCTCTGTCGACCCCGTCAATGTCATCTCCGTTCGCGACTGCGGGGCTCGCAACCCCGGCTCACTCCTCGCGCTCACCATGAGTTCCCCTCCCACTGTTGCGTCACCCGGCCCTGCGCCCCGACCGACCCGAGCAGGTGGCCCAGCCACCGCTCGTCGGCCGTCGGGAAGTCCTCCCGCCAGTGACAGCCCCGGGTCTCACCACGGGCGTACGCGGCAGCGACCAGCGTCGACGCCACGGTGAGCAGGTTCGTCGCCTCCCAGTCGGCGGTCCGCGGCCGGCCCCGGGCCGCGCCCAGCTCTGTCAGCGTCGCGGCCGTCTCCGCCAGCGTCGCCGCGGACCGGAGCACCCCGGCCCCCCGGGTCATCGCCCGTTGCAGGGTCGGCGTCACCTCCGCGGGGAGCACCCAGCCCGCACCACCGCGCCAGGCGCCGGTGTCTGCCGGCTGAGCCTGCTCGGGCAGGCCGGCCGCGATGTCCTCGGCGATCCGCCGGGAGAAGACCAGACCCTCCAGCAGCGAGTTGCTGGCCAGCCGGTTCGCGCCGTGCACACCCGTGCAGGCCACCTCGCCGCACGCGTACAGGCCCGGGATGGAGGTGCGGCCACTCAGGTCGGTGCGGACACCGCCGGAGGCGTAGTGGGCGGCCGGCGCCACCGGGATCAGGTCGGTCGCCGGGTCCACGCCGATCGCCAGGCAGGACGCCACGATGGTGGGGAACCGCCCGGCCAGGAAGTCTCCGCCCAGGTGCCGCGCGTCGAGGAAGACATTGTCCGCTCCGGAGGCCAGCAGCACCCGGTGGATGCCCTTGGCCACCACGTCCCGGGGGGCCAGCTCGGCCAGCTCGTGCTGACCCACCATGAACCGCTTGCCGTCGGCGTCCACCAGGTAGGCGCCCTCGCCGCGCAGCGCCTCGGAGACCAGCGGCTGCTGCGCGTGCCCGGCACCGGGCACCCCCGCGCCGGGCGGGGTGATCAGCGCGGTCGGGTGGAACTGGACGAACTCCACGTCGGTCACCGCCGCTCCGGCCCGCAGCGCCAGCGCCACCCCGTCCCCGGTGGAGACCGCCGGGTTGGTGGTGGCCGAGAAGATCTGCCCCATGCCGCCGGTGGCGAGCACCACCGCGCGGGCCAGCAGCGCGCCGACGCCGTCCTCGCTGCCCTCGCCGAGCACGTGCAGGGTGATCCCGCAGGCCGGGCCGAGCCCGTCCGGGCCGTCGCCCGGGGCTCGCAGCAGGTCCAGCACCAGGGCGTGCTCGACCAGCCGGATCCACGGGTCGCGCTGCACGGCGGCGTGCAGGGCTCTCTGCACCTCGGCGCCGGTCGCGTCCCCGCCCGCGTGCACGATCCGGTCCGCCCGGTGGCCGCCCTCACGGGTCAGCATCAACGAACCGTCGGGGTGGCGATCGAACTCGGCGCCGATGCGCATCAGTTCCCGCAGTCGGGTCGGGCCCTCGTCGACCAGCACCCGGACCGCCGCCGGGTCGCAGAGCCCGACTCCCGCGATCTCGGTGTCCCGGGCATGGGCCGCCGGGGTGTCCGTCGGGTCGAGCACGGCGGCGATGCCGCCCTGTGCCCACCTGGTCGAGCCGTCATCGATGTTGACCTTGGTGACCACCGTGACGTGCAGACCCGCCTCACGCAGGTGCAGCGCCGCGGTCAACCCGGCCACCCCGGAGCCCACCACGATCACATCGGTGGTCTCGACCCAGCCGGGCGCGGGCGCGGCCAGTAACGCGGGCAGGGCCGGCAGGTCGACGGTCGGAACGTCCATCCTCCCAGTCAACCCGAACGATCCTCGGTCGGGGCGGCGGGGGCGGGACGAGTGTTTTCGGCTACCCCGTCCGGCGCCGTCCACGCCGCGTCAGCCGGGGCCCTGCGGTCATTTCGTCCGGACCGGAAGGCCGGCCGGGCCTGCGCCCTTCAGGGACGCGGTCACCGTACGGTCGCTGAGCCACAGGTAGCAGCGGACGCCTCGGTCACCGACCCGCCAACGCCCCGCACCCGGCGGACGGACCACCACGCCGCTGCGGAAGCTCAGGTCGGCGTCGTCCGGCACGCCCACGTACCGGCCGAGGACGCTGCGACAGCCGTCGTACAGCGGGGACCAGTCGCTGTCCCTCGTCGGGTACGCCGTGTCCGGCGCGCGCCACACCCCGACGAACTCGGCGTCGTGCTGCTTGCCGCACTCCACTGGCACCAGCGTCTGCACCCGGCTGGCGGTGCGGCCGGTCTGCTGGCACCCCAGCCGCAGCCCCGAGGCCCCCTTCAACGTGTCCCGCAGGCTGCCCGACCGGACGACCACGGTGGCCGCCGCCTCCACGGTGGTCAGCTCCGTCAGATCGCACCGGAACCAGCGGGAGCCAGCCGCCCAGCCCGGCCCGGAGGGCAACGCCACGGACAGCCGCAGCCGACCAACCCGCCATTCGTCGCCCACGTAGCCGGTCGCGCGGGTGTCGCACTCGGCGAACGCGCCCCGCAGCTCGGCCGAGCCACCCGCCGGGGCACTCGCCCGCTCGACGGGGAACGCCCCCACGTGCACGGTCTCCACCCGGTGCGGGCCGGCGCAGTCCACCGGCTCATAGGCGGCGAGGGTGACCACGTCGGTGAAATCGGCGGCCTGACACACGCCGGCGGCCGGGGTGAACGCCGACGGTGGCGGCAGGGCCGCCCAGTCGTCGGTCAGATCACCATCCAGGCCGCCGGAGCCGGCACAGCCGACCAGCAACGTTGCCGTCACGGCAGCGGCGAACAGAGTCGTCATGGCACTGCGCATATAGCGGCCTCCCCCAGCCACCCGCCGGCTTACGCCAGCGCGCCCAGGGTAACCGCAAATGACCTTCTGGTGACAGAGCGGAATCGGGCCGCTCGGGGTCAGACGGCGGACACAGCCAACGGGCTGGGCACCGGGTCACCGGCCATGCCGGGTGCCACGCCGGCCGGATCCGCACCCAACTCGATCACCCGGTTGTCGGCGTCCACGTGCACCACTCGCGGCCGGTACGACCGGGCCTCGGCGTCGTCCATCTGCCCGTACGAGATCAGGATGACCAGGTCACCGGGGTGCACCAGGTGCGCGGCGGCACCGTTGATGCCGATCACGCCGCTGCCCCGCTCACCCGGGATCACGTACGTCTCCAGTCGGGCACCGTTGGTGATGTCCACGATCGCCACCTGCTCGCCGGGGAGCAGGTCGGCGGCGTCGAGCAGATCCTCGTCCACCGTCACGGAACCGACGTAGTGCAGGTCGGCCTGGGTCACGGTGGCTCGGTGGATCTTCGACTTGAGCATGGTCCGGAACATCGGGGTGGCCTTTCGCGGATTGGTGGAGGGTGACGGCCGGGTCAGGAACGCGGGGCGAGGTGGATGGCCGCGTTGTCGATCAACCGGGTGGCGCCCACCCAGGCGGCGATCACCAGCCGGGCCGGCCCGGAAACCGGCCCTGGCTCCAGCTCGGGGTCGGTGAGCACCAGGTAGTCGAGGCGGGCGCCGGGCGTACCGGCACCGAACGCGGCGTGCGCGGCGGTCAGCACCGCCCCCGCGTCGCGGCCGTCGTCGGCGGCCCGCGCACCGGCCCGCAGCGCGGCGGACAGGCTCAGCGCGGCGGCCCGCTCCGGCTCGCTCAGGTAGCGGTTGCGGCTCGACAACGCCAACCCGTCCGACTCCCGGACGGTCGGCACGCCGACCACCTCGACCGGCACGTCCAGGTCCCGGGTCATCCGCCGGACCAGGGTCAGTTGCTGGTAGTCCTTCTCGCCGAAGAACGCCAGGTCCGGCCGGGTGAGCTGGAGCAGCTTCAACACGACGGTGAGTACGCCGTGGAAGAAGCCGGGTCGGCTCGCGCCCTCCAGCTCCGCGCCGAGCGGGCCCGGGTCGAGGCGTACGCGGGGCTGGCCGTCCGGATACATGTCGGCGACCGACGGGGCGAAGACCAGGTCGGCGCCCGCCCGGCGGCACACCTCCAGGTCCGCGTCGAGGGTGCGCGGGTAGCGGTCGAAGTCCTCGTTCGGCCCGAACTGCAACGGGTTCACGAAGATCGTGACCAGCACGTGGTCGGCCTGTTCCCGGGCCGCGCGCAGCAACGTCTCGTGCCCGGAGTGCAGCGCCCCCATGGTCATCACCACCCCGACCGTGCCCTTCAGCGCGGCCCGAGCCTCGGCCAACTCGGCGCGCGTGTGCACGAGCTGCGTCATGCCGCCACCTCCCTACCGTTGTCGGCCAGCACGCCGAGCAGCGACTGCGCGTCCACCGGCCGGAGCCGGCCGGCGGCGATCGCCCGGTCGGCGGTACGCCGGGCCAACGCCAGGTACGCGGGGACGGATTCCGGCGCGGTGGCCGCCAACCGGGCCAGGTGCCGCGCAACGGTGCCCGCGTCGCCCCGAGAGACCGGGCCGGTCAGGGCGTCGTCGCCGAGCCGCAGGGCGTTCTCCAGGGCGGCCCGCAGCAGCGGGGCCAGCACCTTCTCCGGCCGGTCCACCCCGGCGTCGCGCAGCCGGTCGGCCGCCTCGTTCACCAGGGTCACCAGGTGGTTCGCGCCGTGGGCCAGCGCGGCGTGGTACAGCGGGCGGTCCGACTCGGCCACCCACTCGGGCACGCCGCCCAGGTCGGCGACCAGTCGGGCGGCCAGTGGACGCAGCTCGGCCGGGGCGGTCACCCCGTACGAGATGCCGGCCAGCCGGGTCAGGTCGTCCGGCGTACCGGTGAAGGTCATCGCGGGGTGCAGGGCGAGCGGTCGGGCACCGACCTCGGCGGCTGGCGCCAGCACGGCGAGGCCGTGCGCGCCGGAGGTGTGCGCGACCACCTGGCCGGGGCGCAGCGCACCCCGGTCGGCGAGGTCGGCCACCACACCGGCCAGGGCGTCGTCGGGCACCGCGATCAGCAGCAGGTCGGCGGCGGCGTGGGCCACGGCGGTGACCGAGCGGCGCGGCACCTCGGGCAGCAGCAGCGCCAGTCGGGCGCGGCTGGCGCTGGAGCCGCCGGCGACCGCGGCCACCCGATGCCCGGCGGCGGCGAGTGCGGCGCCCAGCACGGCTCCGACCCGACCGGCGCCGATGACACCGACGGTGAGCAGGCGGGGGGTGGCGGAGGCGCCGAGTACGGCGCGATCCCGCGATGCGGCGGGCCCGTGTGGGGCGGCCGGACGCGGGCGCAGCGGTGCGCTCATGACGATGATCCAGTCCTCGAGAAGGGGTACCGGTCGATCGCAAGTATGCGCCCGGCCCGCCGAACCGGGACAAGCATGTGTGAAAACCTTCACCACCGCCGAGACGGCTCGATCAGGGTCGTCCGGATCAGGGCGTCGACGCGGACGTGATGGCGCGCAGCTCCGCGGCCACCTCGGCGATCAGGTCGCTGAGCGGGGTGGCGCTGTCCGGCGCGACCCAGCGGGCGTACGCGATTCGGAAGACTGTGGCACCCGACTCGGTGGCCAGGGTGGCAGTTGTCTCGTCGAGGCCCTTGGCCCGCAGGGCGGCGGTGACAGCGGCCACCAGTGCGCCAGTCTTGCGCAGTTCTCGCTCCAGCAGCTCCGGGCTGCTCTCGATGATGGCCTGCCGGGCCCGGACCAGGTCGAGACGGTCCGCGAAGACCTCCTCCGCCACCAGGCGGAAGGCGGCGACGACAGCCTCGAACGGGCCGGCGTCGGACTCGGTCACCGCCCGGACCAGGACCTCCTCCAGGTGCCCGCTGCCGCTGAAGAGCGCTTCGCGCTTGTCGCCGAAGTGCCGGTAGAAGGTGCGTTTGTCCAGACCGGCACGGGCGGCGATGTCGGCGACGGTGGTCTGTTCGAAGCCGCGCTCACGGAACAACTCGAAGGCGGCCGCCTCCAGGCGGCCGCGCGCGTCCGGTTGCCAGCGGGCCATGCGCCGATGGTATCCGACGTCACACTGCGACATTAAATCCAGCCGCATGTCGCGGTGCGACATCACCCGAGGTACGGTGATGTCGCAAGGTGACATCGGCACTCACGAAGGAACTACGATGCGCGTATTCGTCACAGGCGCCTCCGGCCACCTCGGCTCGGCAGTCGTCCCGGAACTGCTCTCCGCCGGGCACGAGGTCACCGGCCTGGCCCGCTCCGACACGTCCGCCGCCGCCATCGAGAAGCTCGGCGCCCAGGTACGCCGCGGCGACCTGTCCGACCTCGACGTGCTGCGGGAAGAGGCGAACGCCTCCGACGGGGTGATCCACCTGGCGTTCCGCCACGACCTCATGGTCGACGGCGACCTGCCCGGCGCCGCCAAGGCCGACCTGGACGCCCTCACGGCGATCGCCGACGGCCTGGCCGGCTCCGGCAAGCCCCTCGTCGGCACGGGCGGAACGGCGATGCTCGTGATGGGCGGCGTCGTCGGCCGCGCCGGCACCGAGCGCGACACCTTCCCCAGCGGCGGCTACCGGATCGATGCGGAGAACTTCGTCGCCGACCTCGCCACCAGCGGCGTGCGCTCCTCCATCGTCCGGCTCGCGCCCACTGTGCACAGCTCGCTCGACCGCAACGGCTTCATCACCGCCATCATCGCCGCAGCCCGACGCAAGGGTTGCGCCGCATACGTCGGCGAGGGCACCAACCGCTGGCCCGCCGTCCACACACTCGACGCGGCAGCGCTCTACCGACTCGCCCTGGAGAAGGCCCCAGCCGGTACGCGCCTGCACGGAGCCGACGACGAAGGCGTCCCCTTCCAGCAGATCGCGGCGGCCATCGGCGACAACCTCGGCATCCCGGTCCGGAGCATCAGTCCCGTCGAGGCCGACGACCACTTCGGCTTCCTCGGATCGTTCGTCCAGATCGACAACCCCACCTCGTCCGCCATCACCCGCGAACTGCTCGGCTGGACCCCCACCCACCCCGGCCTGATCGCCGACCTGCACGAAGGCCACTACTTTCGGGCCTGAACCCGGAAGCCGCCCGGCGGGGACCGTAGGGTCGGCACGGCTACTCATGCTGAACCTGGAGGAGGACGATGCCGATCCGGTGGCGGGACGCGATGAGCCACGCCCTCTACGGGCCGGGCGGCTTCTTCGTGGCCGGCGGCGGACCCGCCGCCCACTTCCGGACCAGCGTGCACGCGTCCCCGGCGTTCGCCACCGCCCTGCTGCGCCTGCTCACACAGGTCGACGCGGCCCTCGGCCACCCTGCGCGGCTCGACGTGGTCGACGTGGGTGCGGGGCGGGGGGAGTTGCTGAGTTCTCTCGCGGGGGTTGCGGTGGGGGTTTCCGGGGAGCCCGCCCACTCCGGGCGGTCAGGCTTGATCCCTCCGTGGGCGGGCTCCCCGGAAACCCTGACTCCCGCAGCGTCCGCCCGTGCGTTGGGCTCCGATCCGTCGTCGGGCACCGTTCGTCCGTCACTTGCGGAACGTGTCCGCTTCACAGCTGTGGAGTACGCCGAGCGCCCCGAGAACCTGCCCGAAGAGATCAACTGGGTGTCTGAGATTCCCGAGGGGATCACCGGACTGTTGATCGCTACCGAATGGCTGGACAACGTCCCGTTGGACGCGGCGGTGCACACCGCCGATGGCTGGCGATATGTCCTGGTCGACCCCGGCAGCGGTGCCGAATCCATTGGCGAGCTGGTCAGCCCCGCTGATCTCGACTGGCTCACGACCTGGTGGTCCAGCCCCGACCCCTCGCCCGGTACGGACAGTGACCCGAGGCCGGGGCTGCCCTGGACCGACGCGACCAGCGACAGCGAGTCGGGTTTCAGGGCAGAAATCGGAAGGACGAGAGACGAAGCCTGGGCCAACGCGGTCGGAAAGATCAGCCGAGGGCTCGCGCTGGCCGTGGACTACGGGCACCTGAGCGGCGACCGGCCCGTTGACGGGACGTTGACCGGGTATCGGGGTGGGCGGCAGGTGCCTCCGGTGCCGGACGGGTCGAGTGATGTGACAGCGCACGTGGCCATGGACTCGGTCGCCTCCGCTGGTTCCGAGGTCGCCCGGTGCGCGTACTCCCTGGTCCTTCAGCGGGAGGCGCTGCGGGCGCTCGGGGCCGACGGCGGCCGACCGCCGCTCAGCCTGGCCGGCACCGACCCGGCGGGGTACGTGCGGGCGTTGGCCGCGGCGTCGGCGGTGGCCGAGCTGACCGACCCGGCCGGGCTCGGCGGGCACTGGTGGCTGCGGCAACCGGTCGGCATCCCGCAGGAGCCGGCCGTGGCACGATGACGGGCATGACCACCGACGCCGGGGACCTTCGCGAACTGACCGTCGGCACCGGGGCCGGGCTGGTCGCCGGCACCGGCGACCAGCAACTCGGCACCGACATGGTGTTGAACATCGGCCCGCAGCACCCCTCGACGCACGGTGTGCTGCGGCTGAAGCTGGTGCTCGACGGCGAGCGGGTGGTCGCCTGCGAACCGATCATCGGTTACATGCACCGGGGCGCGGAGAAGCTGTTCGAGGTGCGTGACTACCGGCAGATCATCGTGCTGGCCAACCGGCACGACTGGCTCTCGGCGTTCTCCAACGAGCTGGGTGTGGTGCTCGCTGTGGAACGCCTGATGGGCATGGAGGTGCCGGAGCGGGCCACCTGGCTGCGGATGGCCCTCGCTGAGCTGAACCGGGTGCTCAACCACCTGATGTTCCTCGGCTCGTACCCGCTGGAGATCGGGGCGATCACCCCGATCTTCTACGCCTTCCGGGAGCGGGAGACGATCCAGGCGGTGATGGAGGAGGTCTCCGGCGGCCGGATCCACTACATGTTCAACCGGGTGGGCGGCCTCAAGGAAGAGGTGCCGTACGGCTGGACCGGTCGGGCCCGCGCGGCGATCGGCGAGGTACGTCGGCGGCTGCCCGATCTGGACCACCTGATCCGGCGCAACGAGATCTTCCTGGCCCGGACGGTGGGCGTGGGCGTGCTGTCCGCTGCGGACGCCGCGGCGTTCGGGGCGTCCGGTCCGGTGGCCCGCGCCTCCGGGCTCGACCTGGACCTGCGCCGCGACGACCCCTACCTGGCGTACGACGAGCTGGACGTGCCGGTGGTCACGCGCACCGCCGGCGACTGCCACGCTCGCTTCGAGGTGCTGCTGGACCAGGTGTACGCGTCGCTCGACCTCGCCGAGCAGTGCCTGGACCGGGTGGACCAGCTGACCGGGCCGATCAACACCCGGCTACCGAAGGTGCTCAAGGCGCCGGAGGGGCACACGTACGCCTGGACGGAGAACCCGCTCGGCATCAACGGCTACTACCTGGTGTCCCGGGGTGAGAAGACGCCGTGGCGGTTGAAGTTGCGCACCGCCTCGTACGCGAACGTGCAGGCGCTGGCCACCCTGCTCCCCGGCTGCCTGGTGCCGGATCTGATCGCGATCCTCGGCTCGATGTTCTTCGTTGTCGGCGACATCGACAAGTGAGCGGGGCCGGCTGACCGGTCAGCGCCAGCGGTCGCCGGGCGGGGTGCCACCGGCACGTGGTACGTCGTCCTGCGGCGGGTAGCCGTAGCGCTCGTCGACCCGGCGTCGACCGGTCCGTTCCGGGGCGGGTTCGGCCTGGTGGCCGCGCTGGCGCGGTGGACGCCACTCGTCCGGCACCGGGACGCCACCCATCGGCAGCGCCGGCCGGTCCGTCGGCTCGGCCCGGTGGTACGACTCGCGTTCCTCGTACCGGCGCGGTTCGTCGTAGCGACGCGGTTCGTCGTAGCGGCGCGGTTCGTCGTAGCGGCGCGGATCCTCGTGTTGACGCGGCGCGTCATGGCGGCGCGGTTCCTCGTGGCGGACCTCGGCCCAGCGGTCGGCCACCCGGTATTCGGTGCCGGTGGCGTCGGCGTGCACCTCGGCCCGGCGCTCGCCGACCCGCAGCTCACGGCCGTTCTCGTCGTCGCGGACGGCAGCCCACCGGTCACCGGCCCGCAACTGCGACCAGTACTCGCCGGTGTCGTCGGCTCGCAGAGGCGGCCCGGGCTGCGGTGCGGCACCCGCCCGATCGCGCTGCTCGGACCAGCCACGATCCTCCGGGCTGCCCCAGGAGGGCGCGTCGGGCCTCTCCGGGGTGCGGTGCGACCGGCTGGGCTCGTCGGGCTGGGCGTACGCGTCGCGCGGATCGGTCCACTCCGGCTCATCGCGGGTCGCGGGCTGCGCACCCCAGGAGCGGTTGTCGGGACGGGCTCGGCCGTCACCGGGGTGCGGCCGGTCGTCGCCGTAGCCGGTTCCGGGGCGCTCCTCCGGCTCGCCCCTCGAACGACCGGCCGCGCGGGGACGTTCGTCCGCGCCGGCGCCTCGACTCCACTCCTGCGCTGGCGGGGTCCACTGGCCCGCGTATCCACCGCCGTAGCGCCCAGCCGGCTCGGCCGGCCCGCCATCCACCACCGTGTGCCTGGTGGTGACGTGCACGGTTTCGGTGTGCCGGACCACGCCCGGCCGGTGCCCCGGCTCGGGGCGGTCGTGCTCCCGGGGGCGGGCTGAGCCGTACGCGGCGGCGGCCGGCCGTTCCGCGCCGTACATCCCGGAGGCGGCCGGCGGCGTGGCGGCCTCCCGTGGGTACGCCGGCTCGTCGTCCTCCCTGTGCTCGGATCGACCCCGCCGGGGTGCTTCGGCCGGGCTCGCGACCCGGGCGCGGCCCGCGGACGGGTCACCCGGTGCCTGGACCCGGCTACGGGCCACCGGCACGTCGTCCACTGGTGGCTCGACGGCTGGCACCCGCGCCCGCCCGGCGCCTGCCGGCTCGGGGGCGGCGCCGGCGAGGGCAGCACCGCTGGCGTCGAGACGACGGCGGACCGCGACGATCCCCTCCTGGGCACGTTGCGCCTGGTCGAGTGCCTGGTTGCCGCGCTGGGCGGCGGCCACGATCTCGGCGTGCAACTCCCGGCGGAGTTCCTCGATCTCATCCAGCAGCTCGTCGGCTCGTGCCGAGGCGCCCTCCGCGTCGGGACGCAACGCGATGGAGAGACCGATCAGCACCACCGCGAGAATCGCGAGCACCGCGGCGAAGCGGAGCGGGCCGTTGCCGTCAGCGACCAGCAGGATCAGCGCCGCCACCGGCGCCAGAGCGACGCCCGCCCAGAAGAGCATGGTCAACAGCTGTGGTTGACGTCGGGCGTCAGAGGTGGCCGGGGCTGGCATGGATGTGCAGCCTACCGAGGAGATCCGCCGGAGGGAACGGGTCCCCGGACGCACGGACGCCCCCGCCCGGGTCGGGGCGGGGGCGTCCTCAGCGCCTCAGGAGAGGTCAGCTCGTGGCGAAGGCACCGTCCGAGGAGAAGATCAGGCCCACGCTGATCGAACCGTCGCGCAGGCCGCTCTTGGTCAGCGGTCCGCCCTGGTCCAGCGAGGAGAACTTGCCCACCGACAGCCCGTAGGTCTTCTCCAGACCCGGCTTGCAGAACGGACGCTGCTCGCACTCCGGCGGGCCGCCCAGCACGGTCGCGCTGCCGGAGCACTTCGCGGCCAACTCGGACAGGGTCCGAACGCCGTACTTGTCGGCGAAGGCCTGGGTCACCGCGAAGGCGTTCTGGTCCTGGGCGGCGGCCGGGGTGCCGAAGGTGAGGCCGGCCTTGTCGCCCTCGGTCTTCAGCGCGGTCACCGTCGTGTTGATGTCGGGCGAGGAGATCGGCTGGGCGTTGGCGCCGTTGGCCTTGGTGTTGAGGAACTCGGCCATGGTCGCCGCGTACTCCGGGACGACCTGGATCTCACCCTTCTCCAGCGCCGGCGCGTACAGCTCACGGTTGCCGATCTGCTGCACCTTGACCTGGTAGCCCGCAGCGGTGAGCGCGATCCGGTACAGCTCACCCAGAATCTGGCTCTCGGCGAAGTTGCCGGCACCAACGGTGATGTCGCCGCCCGACCCCTTCGCGATGCCCGCGGTGAGGTTGTTGGCGCTGGCGAACTCCTCGGCGGCCACCTTGGGGGTCTTGCGGTCCTCGTTCACGGCCTTGTTGAGCTGGATCAGCTTCGGGGTGTCGAGCGAGGTGGAGACCTTGTCCAGTGCGGCGATCAGCTGCGGGTTGGCCGCCTTGCTGTTGACCGCGGGAATGACGTTGTCGGAGTTCTGGAGCTTCTTGTCGTCCTGCAGAGCGATGAGCTGCTGACCGGCGACCGGGGCGCACCCGGCGCCCGAGGCGCTGGTTGCGGGTGCGTCGGTGCCGGACGAGCCGGCGCCACCGCAACCGGTGAGGAGCGCTGCCCCGGCGACGACGCCGACAGCGCCGATCGCCAGACGTGAACCTGCGCGCATGTGCCCGCCTTCCGTGTCCCGGCGCGGCCCGTTCCGGGCCGGCCGCGTGTCCGACGGGCGATCCTGACTGTCGGTCGCCCGCGAATATCCACCCAACATTGTCCGCACCCGACCGACAACCTGAGGTGGACTTCGTCACCGCATCGTCACCGATCGGATGGGCACGGGCCGCCGGCTCGACGCGGGGCTCACCCGGACGGGTCAGGCGCTCCCGGTGGCGTCGGCGGGCCGGGGCCGTCCGAGGCGCTGCCGGCCGCGCCGCAGCGGTCGGGGGGTGACCAGTCGTTCGACGCCGCCGAGGACCACCTCGGCCAGCAGCGCGAGCCCGGCCACCAGCAGGCCGCCGGCGACGATCTGCCCGCCACCGGCGGCGATACCGATACCGAAGCCGGTTCGGATGATCTGGCCGAGGCCACCGCCGTTGACGAACGAGGCCAGCGCCGCGGTCGCGATCACCTGGACCGCCGCTGTCCGGAAACCCGCCGCCAGGTAGGGCACTGCGAGCGGCAACTCGACCCGGCGCAGCAACTGCCCGCCGGACAGGCCCATCCCCCGGGCCGCGTCGCGGGCCTCAGGGTCCACCTGCCGCACCCCGGTGTACGCGTTGGCCAGCAGCGGTGGCACGGCGAAGACGGCCAACGCCACCACGACCGGCGTACGCCCGAAGCCGCTGGCGAAGACCACCGGCAGGATGGTCAGCAGCGCCAGGGTGGGGATGGCCAGGGTGGCGTTGGACACCAGCACCACCAGGCCACCGCCCCGGCCGAGGTGCCCCAGCCAGAGCCCGAGCGGCCAGGCCACCAGGCAGCCGAGCGCCACCGCCATCGCCGAGATCGTCAGGTGCTCACCGAGGCGGTCCAGCATGCCGCCGGGGTTGGTCCAGTTCAGTGGGTCGTTGATCCAGACGATCGCCTGGCCGATCGGGTTGTCCGCGACGCTCACCGTGCCCTCCGGGCGGACCAGGGGGTCACCAGCCGGGCGACCAGGACGAGCAGCAGGTCGAGCACGAGCGCGAGCGCCACGCAGAGCAGCGCGGCGGTCATGATCTCAGCCTTGTAGAGGTTGTTCTGGAAACCCGCGAAGATCAACTGCCCGAGGCCGCCGTGCCCGACCAGCACCCCGACTGTGACCAACGCCACGGTCGAGACGGTCGCCAACCGTACGCCGGTGACGATGCCCGGCAGGGCCAGTGGCAGATCGATCCGGAACAGCCGACCCCACCGGCCGTAGCCCATGCCCTCGGCGGCCTCGCCGACCTCCGGAGGCACCTGGTTGAGCCCGGCCACCACGTTGCGCACGATCAGCAGCAACGCGTAGAGGACCAGCCCGACCAGCACCGTGGTCGTCCCGGTGCCCAGGTAGGGGGCGATGAACGCGAAGAGCGCCAGCGACGGGATGGTGTAGGCCACCCCGCTGACGGCGAGGATCGGGCCGGCGAGCGGGCGGAACCAGTACGCCAGAACGGACAACGGCAGGGCGATCAACACCGCGAACAGCACCGCTCGCCCGGTGAGGGAGGCGTGTTCGCGCACCGCGGCGAGGATCGTGTCAGAGTTGTCCCGCACGTACTGCCAGGAGAACCAGGGGTTACCCGGGTCGGCCCGGTAGCTCAGGCGGAAGGACATACGTGGACGTTACCCCGGAGGCTGCCGACGTGGCCGAATCCCCTCGCGCGGCGCAGATCCGCCTACAGGGCATCCAGAAGCGCTACCCGAACGGCACCGAGGCCGTCCGGGACCTCAGCCTGGACGTCCGGGCCGGCGAGCTGGTCGTGCTGATCGGCCCCTCCGGCTGCGGCAAGTCGACAGTGCTGCGCATGATCAATCGCCTGATCGAGCCGACCGCCGGCCGGATCCTGCTGGGCGACGAGGACGTCACCGACGTGGACCCGGTCCAACTGCGCCGCCGAATCGGCTACGTGATCCAGAACGTCGGCCTCTTTCCACACCAGACGGTCCGGGCCAACGTGGCCACAGTGCCGGGCCTGCTGCGATGGCCCAAGGGCCAGACCCGGGCACGGGTCGACGAACTGCTCGACCTCGTCGGGCTGGACCCGGCCGAGTTCGGCGGTCGCTACCCGCACGAGCTGTCCGGCGGCCAGCGGCAGCGGGTCGGGGTGGCGCGGGCACTCGCCGCCGACCCGGTGGTGCTGCTGATGGACGAGCCGTTCTCGGCCGTCGACCCGATCGTGCGGGCGCGCCTCCAGGAGGAGTTCCTCCGCCTCCAGGCCGAGGTCCGCAAGACGATCGTGCTGGTCACCCACGACCTCGACGAGGCCGTCCGGCTCGGCGACCGGATCGCGGTGCTCTCCGAGGGCGGGCACCTGGAGCAGTACGACACGCCCGCCGCGTTGCTCGGCGCACCCGCCACCCCGTTCGTACGCGAGTTCGTCGGCGCCGACCGGGGCATCCGCCGGCTGGCGGTCACTCCGCTGGACCGGGAGTCGCTCGAACCCGTACCCGGGGACGCCGCGGCGGACCTGCCGACCGTCGCGCTGGACGGCTCCGCGTACGACGCGCTGGCGGTGCTGCTCACCTCGGGGCGGGACCAGCTCGTGGTGACCGACGGCGGCCGACCGGTGGGCACGCTCAGCCGACAGCGGCTGCTCGACCTCGGCCGCCCGGCAAACTGAACTGACGAAGACCGGGCTGCCGCAGTCGGCGGCCCGGTCCCGCTGCCGGAGGCGGTCACGTCCAGGTGGCCGCCGGGCGACCGTGCCGACCGGCTCAGGCGCGACCGCCGAGGCTGGCGGTGCCGATGATCCACCCGGTGAGGAAGCCGTAGCCGGCGCCCGTGCTGGCATCCTGCAGAGCGCCCAGCATCGACGGGGTCGGCCCGAGCAGCGCCGCGAGCACGGCGGCGAGCCCGCCGGCCAGCACGTACGCGGCCCAGCCGGAGAAGAACTGGCTGACCGAGCCGGGCACCCGGGCCACCTGGGCGGCGGGCAACAGATAGAGCAGGCCCACCGCGAGGACCACCAGCAGCACAGCCCGTACGTCGGCGGCGAACAACCCGCCGGCCTGCCCGTCCGCGTCGAGCCGCCAGGCCGGCCACGCAAGCAGGCGCACGTAGAAGGCGGCGGCCGAGTTCGGGTCGGTCTGCGTACCGGCCCAGCTGGTGAAGGCCGGGCTGCCACAGATGCCGACCAGCAGCAACACGGCGAGAGCGCCGGTGCCGGCCGCCGTGCCGTAGCGGCCGACCGGGCCGGATCGGTGCATGAGCGACGTGATCCGCCCAGGCCCCGAACCGGTCGTTCGGGCGGACCTGGGCTGTCCCGAGCGGCTCAGTGCTTCATCAGGTAGTCGATGAAGGCGGCCCGCAGCAGTGGCGCGGACTCCTCATAACCGTGACCGGTCAGCTCCCGCCACAGCGCGTTGGCCTCGTCGATCGTCGGGCCGATCGAGTTCGGTGCGCCGTCCAGCACCGTGGCCTCGTCCGCGTTCGGCAGGTGCCGCAGCACCGACCAGTAGAACTTGACGTCGCGACGCTCCCGGGCCAGGGCGAACGCCCGTTCCCGCAGCTCCTCGGTGGACAACGCGTCGAGTTCCTCGAACGAGGTTCCGCCGGGGGCGGCGGCAGGTGTGTCGGTCATGTCGCCGAGCCTAACGGTCGAGATCAGCCCCGGCCCGGCGGACGCGACGCGGCTCACCGCTCGTCGGTGTCCCACCGGCGTGGGCTGTCCTCCCAGCGCGGATCCCGCCACGGGTCGGCCGGTTGGGGCGCGGCGGGAGTCGGCAGCGTCGGGGGCCAGTTGTCGACCGGCTGCGACTGAGGCATGGTCCAACCCGTGCTGATCGTGCCGTCGCCGACCGGCTCGGGCCGGTCGGTGCTGCCCGGTCGGGGCCGCCCGAAGGTCTCGACCAGCCGGGTGACCAGCACGCCGACGCCGAGCGCCACCCCGCCGACCGCCCAGTTGCTCAGCGTCCAGCCACGCTCCGGCGCGTACGTCTGGAAGAGGGTGACCACGCCGACCGCCAGCACCGTGCCGAACACCCCGCCCCGACGGCCGTACGCGCTGGTGCCGGCGAGCATGGCCACCCCCATCGCCAGCACCGTCCAGTCCAGGCCGGAGGTGGGCGCGACCGCTTCGAGGCCGTTGGCGGCGAACAGCACGCCGGCGAGGGCGGCCAGCGCGCTGGAACCGACCAACGCGACAGCGGTGACCACGGCGGCCAACGTGCCCCGCCGACGGGCCGGATCGGCGATCGGCCGGTACCGGCCGACCAGCCGGCGAACAGCCCGGGTGGCGCCGAACAGCCCGCCGAGGATGGCCACCGCGGCGAAGCCGGCGATGAGGTACCCGGCGTTGCGCCCGGGGTCGTAGTCGCCCTGCACCAGCACGGGCGCCGACCGACGTTCGATGTACACCACCACACCGGCCGCGCCGGCCAGGCTGGCAGCCCAACCGGGCACGTGCAGCACCACCACGACCAGCGCCAGCGCCAGCCCACCCAGCGCGGCGACGCCCACGGCCGGGCCGACCGACGCCGGCAGGCCCCGATCGCCCTGCTCGGCGTAGTGCAGGGCGGCGGCGAGCGCGATCGGCCCGACGGCCAGGTTCGGTGCCGCCGTCCGCAGGCTCAGCCCGGCAGCCAGGGCGAGCAACCCCAGCCCGACCGCAGCGACCAGCAGCGTCCGCAGATTGTCGCCGCGCAGGGCGGCCGAGTCTTCCTGCCAGAGCAGCCAGCCCAGGGCCGCCAGCCCGGCCAGCAGCAGAAACTCCCATCCCAGGTGCACGCCGAGCCGATCCCGGCCGGGCTCTCCATGGGTGGGGTCGTCGAAGACGTTCTCCAGAACGGCGGCGGGCACCCCTGACGAGGGTTCCGCCGACCGGTCCCGGCCCGCTTCTTCGTACCCCATACGCCGCCTCCCCAGTGGCCGGCCGTCCCCGGTCCGGCGCGCGGACGAACAGGGGGCGGCCCTTGCTCCCCGATCGCAGGCACCGTACCCGCGCCCGCAGCCGGGCGTAACCCCCTGCTCAGCGCTGGCCGGGGCGGCTCTCGCGTGGGTCCTGCTCGCGCTCGTCGTCCGGGCGTTCCGGCACCCGGCAGGAACGCTCCAGCCACAGCGCGGCACCGACCAGAGCCAGCGAGGCGAGCAGGCCCCCGGCCGCCGCCGGACGGTCGTCGAGGGCGGCGCGGGTGGTCTCCACGAAGAGCCAGCCGGTGAGTCCCGCGTAGAACCCCGCGAAGATGGCCGCGGCCAGCGCCGACGCCTTGGCCAGCACCACGAAACGGGCGACCATCAGCGGGTTGACCGGCTCCCGGCCGGGCTTGCGCTCGATCCGGCCCCGGGTGTTGATCGCGGCGTACGCCTCGAGCACGGCGAGCCCGGCCAGCGTCACCACCGGCAGCCAGGGCAGCCGGGGGATGCCGCTGTAGTAGAGAGTGCTGATCAGCAGCCAGGCCACCGCCGCGGCGGCCAGGGCGGCCACGACCAGGGTCGAGATCCGGGTGGGACCCATCCGGGACCGATCCGGGCCCGACCCGCCCGGTGGTGGGGACTTCGCCTGCGTCATGCCGGCCGGCTCCGCTCGGTCATGCCGTCGACTCTAACGCCAACTCCGGCCGAGGACGCAGTTCCAGCGCCTCGTCCGCCGCGGGGCCGGTGGTCAGCAGGTCGGTCAGCCAGCCGTGACCGGGCAGCCGACCGTACGGCTGGATGTCGATCCACGGTCGCAGCACGAAGGCCCGCAGGTGCGCCCGTGGGTGCGGCAGGGTCAGCTCCGGGTCGTCGCTGAGCACCGGCTCGTCGTCGTCGCCCCACACGGCGATCACGTCCACGTCCAGGGTGCGCGGCCCGAACCGCCGCTGCGGGTCACGCACGCGACCGGCCGCGCGCTCCGCGTCGCGGGCCCGCTCCAGCCAGTCGCGCGGGGTCGCGGTCTCGTCCTGGGCCAGCAACACCGCATTGAGGTACGCGGGCTGGTCGGCGTCGCCCCACGGTGGAGTCTCGTACACCCCGGAGAGCACGAGCACGGCGTCGCCGAGCGTGGCGACAGCCGTGCGCAGGTGCTCCAGACGGTCGCCCAGGTTGCTGCCGAGCGACAGCACGGCTCGGGTCACCGGGCACGCGCCCGGGTCATCGTGACGGCCACGTCGCTGAAGGTGTGCGGCACCGGGGCCTCTGGTTTGTGCACGGTGATCGTGGCGACGCCGACCCGCTCGTCGGCCAGGCAGACCGCGAGGAGCCGGTCCGCGAGGGTCTCGATCAGGTTGACCGGCTCGCCGGTCACCACGGCGACCAGGCGTTCGGCCAACTCCCCGTAGTGGACGGTGTCGGTGACGTCGTCGCTGGCGGCGGCCGGGGCGAGGTCCAGTTCGAGGACGGCGTCGACCACGAAGTCCTGCCCCTGCGCCCGCTCGAAGTCGTACACCCCGTGCCGGCCGTGGGCCCGCAGGCCGGTCAGCTGGATGCGGTCCGTCGTCATCGTTGCACCTCTTGCCGGTGGTGGTGGCGCGCGTCCTGCTGGCGGTCGTGGTGGGCGCCGGCCAGGCGCGGGCTGCCGGTCGCGGCCCAGACGGCGAGCGCGTCGGCGGTGGCCCGCACGTCGTGCACGCGTACGCCCCAGGCGCCCGCGGCCACCGCCAGCACGCTGGTGGCCACGGTGGCCGCCTCCCGCTCGGCGGTCGGCCGTGGGGTGCCGTCGGGGGCGGCCAGCAGCCCACCGAGGTAGGACTTGCGGCTGGCCCCGAAGAGCAGCGGGTAGCCGAGGTCCAGCAGTTCCGGCAGTCGGGCGCTGAGCTCCCAGTTGTGCGCGGCCGTCTTGGCGAAGCCGAGGCCGGGGTCGACGACGAGACGGTCGGCGGCCACCCCGGCGTCGAGCGCCGCGTCGATGCGTTGGGCCAGCTCGGCTCGGACGTCGGCGACCACGTCGGTGTAGGTGGCCAGCTCGCGCATCGTGCGGGAGTGCCCCCGCCAGTGCATCAACACCCAGGGGCAGTGGGCGTCGCGGACCACGCGGGCCATGTCCGGGTCGGCCAGCCCGCCGGAGACGTCGTTGACCACCGCCGCACCGGCGGCCAGGGCGGCTTCCGCCACCCGCGCTCGGCTGGTGTCGATGCTGACCACGACGCCCGCCGCGGTCAGCTCGCGGATGACCGGCAGGACCCGGTCGACCTCGGTCGCGGCGTCGATCCGCTCGGCGCCCGGACGGGTCGACTCGCCGCCGATGTCGACCAGGTGCGCGCCAGCGTCGCGCAGACGGACGCCGTGTCCGACGGCGGCTTCGAGGTCGGCGTACCGTCCGCCGTCGGAGAAGGAGTCCGGTGTGACGTTGAGGACGCCCATCACCACCGGGCCCGGAGCCCGCACCAGATCGGTCACGACTAGACGGTACCGGTCGCGGCAGCGGCGTTCGCCGCCCCGGGTCGGGCTCCCATCACCACCCCTGACGTGCTCGTTAGAACAGGTGTACGATCGGTCATTCGGGCAGCATCGGGCAGGCCCTTCGCGGCTTGTCGCAATCCGGGGCGGCCCGTACGCTTTGGAATTGGCCAGCATCGAGATGGCGAAGCTTGGAGGGAGGGCCGAAGCGGGGGAAAACCGCCCAAACCTCGCCACCCTCCGTGGTGAGTAACGAACGCAGGGTCAAGAACGCTGCGCCCTGTGGAGCACATTTCCCGCCAGGCTCGTCCATTGCACCGCCGCGGCACCGCCGGCCGCGCTATGGGGAGGTTCCAGTGATCGCCTTCGAGCTCATGGAGACGGCGTCTTCGGGCGTCGCCCACGCGCTCTCCACTCTGGCGTCGGCTCCACTCGCGGAGCCGGCACCGAAGGGGATCGACACCAACAGTGTCGTCACCTTCTTCGCCAGCAAGATCGCGCCGATCCTGCTCGCCGTCCTGGGCGTCATCTTCATCGGTCGCGCCAGCCGGGGCGAGATCTCCAAGGTGCTGACCAGTTCCGCCATCGCCATCGTCGGGCTCGCGTTCATCGCTGGCGCGGCAACACTCTTCTTCGTCGGCGATTACCTGATCGACCTGATCTTCGAATAGGCGCGTTCACCAGATGCGGCTGCGCACCGACGACGACATCTACCGGGCCCGCCTGGTCTACCTCGGGCCGCCCGGTTACACCCTTCCGGTCCACCTGCCCTACGCCCAGTACGGGCTCTTCATGCTGCTGGTCCCCCTCTACATGTTCATCCACTGGCTGTTCACGTTGACGGTCGAGCTCTTCCCAGCCTGGGAGATCGCGCTCGCCATCGTGACCACGTCGTTCATCTTCCGGCACGTCGACCCCGATCGGCCGGCGCGGGTGGTCATCCGCACCGCGCTGACCGACTGGCGACGCACCCGGGAGCCGGCGGTCGAGCAGCGCGATCCGCGTCTGGTCGGCAGCCGGATCAGGATTCGGGAGGAGCTGGCATGACCGGGCGTACGCCGATCGGTCCGTCGCACGACGCGGGTGACACTGTGCCCACAGTCGCTGAGGCGGTCGCATGAGCCGCTCTTCCACGCCGGGTTCTCCGGCCGGCCGCCCGGCCGGGTCGGCAGGTCACCGTGCGCACTCGTTCGACTACACCGAGGATGAGGACGAGGTGGCGCTCGACCCCGCGCTGGTGACGTCACCCGGCCACGGCGCGGTCGGCGTGTTCCAGGCACCCCGGCCGATTCCGCGCCGGACGCCGCCCGCCGAGCCGAGCGCAGTCGCGGCCGGCGAGAACGCCGACATCGACTCCCCTTTCCTGGACCTCTTCGGCTCGGCCCGGCCCGCCGGGGCGCGAGCCGTCACGGCCGGCCCGAGCACCCGGGAGCAGCCGGCGATCCCCCAGCAGCAGCTCCCGGCACCAGCCCGACCGACTCCGGAGCTGGAGCCACCGTGGACGCCCGACGACCAGCCCGGTGGCCGCAGTGTCGAGCCCCGACACGGTGGCGCTCACCCGGGCGGTGAGTCACGGGTGCCGCATCAGGCCGGTGACCGGCTGCCGATGGTCCGTCCGTCGCGCGAGCCCGACGTCACCGCCGATGGCACATCCGGGTCGAGGCGCAACGACCCCACGACCCGGCAACCTGACACCGCACCCACCGCACGGCCGACGGCGACGACGTCGGGCCGACCAACGGCCCCCGCGGAACGACCGACGGCTCATGCGGACCAGCCAGTGTCGCCGGTTGGCGGACCAACCGCCCCGGTGGACCGCCCGGCAGTGCCCGCGAGAGCGGGCCGGCCAGCTTTGGCAGGGAGCCAGAGCCGCACCGCCGGCTCGGAGCGGCCCAAGGGTGCCGGGAAAGAGGTCGCCCCGCCCCGCGAGCGTGGCGCGAGCCGCCAGGACCGACCGACCAAGCCGACCCGGATCCGCGCCCCAAAGATCAAGTTCGGTGATCGGGACCCGTCGGTCGAGCTGGCCATCACCGAAATCGCCGGTCACCTGACCTTCACTCCCAACACGGTCACCGCCTGGTACTGGCTGCCCGAGGTTCGCTGGGCGTTCCGCCCGGACGCCGAACGCGAAGCGTTGTTGTCAGCGATCTCCGAGCAGTACGCCGGCCTGGCCGGCTTCCGGCTGCACCTTCGCCGCACCACCCGGCCGTTCCCCGCCGACGAGTGGGCACGCACCATCGACGCCCACACCGCCGCACCGCTCGCCGACGTTCCCGGCACCACCGGCTGGGCCGACCACCTGGTCGCCGCCCAGCGGCACCTGATGGCGGTCAACCACGCCGAAGGCCAGACCTACCTGGGTGTCACCTTCGCCCGCCGGTCCCTCGGCGACTCGCTCACCGAACGCCTGCTGCGCACCTTCGGTCGGGGCACCGCCGACGGCGAACGCCGCAAGCTGGGCCGCACCGTGGAGCAGTTCGACGAGGTGCTCGGCGCGTTCGGCATGCGCGGTCGACGGGTCACCGCACAGGAACTCGAATGGCTGCTCTACCGCTCGGTGGCGCTGTGTATGGCACCCCCGGGGCGGCTCTCCCCGGTGACCAACGGGCATTGGGAGCGCGGCGACCTGCTCGCCCTGACCGAGCAGGTGGAGCGCTACCGCACCCCGTACGGCTCCACAGTCAAGCTGGTCAACCGGATGACCGGCGAGGAACGACACGTGGCCGTGCTCGCGGTCGGCCGGATGGAGCCGCTGGAGATCCCAGAACGGCACGAGCCCTGGCTGCACTTCCACGAGCGTCTGCCCTGGCCGATGGAAATCTCCACCCGCGTCGACATCCTCGGCTCCGGCGACTCCTTCCGTAACCTCGAACACCGGCTACGGATGATCCGCTCCCAGCAGCTCGACTACGCCGAGCACGGCATCGACGCCCCGCCGGAGCTGGAGCGACTGGCCAAGCGGGCGCTGGTGATCGGCGACGAGATGACCACCGGCCTGCCGGTCGACTCGGCCCGCGCGCACGGCTGGCACCGGATCGCCGTCGGCGGCCGGACCAGGGAGGAGTGCATGGAGCGGGCCCGCCGGCTCATCCAGCTCTACTCCCGGGAGCTGCGCATCTCGCTGCAACACCCGAAAAATCAGGACTGGCTGGCCCGCGAGTTCATCCCCGGCGAGCCGATCGCCAACACCGGCTACGTCCGCCGCATGCCGGTGCCGCTGCTGGCCGCCGCGCTACCGCAGGCCGCATCGAACGTGGGCGACCGGCGGGGCGACCTCATCGGCCGGACCGCTGGCACCTGCCGCCGCCCGGTCTTCCTCGACCTGCACTTCCCCATGGAGGTCCGGGAACGCTCCGGGCTCGCTGTCTTCGTCGCCGAACCGGGCGGTGGAAAGTCCACCCTGCTCGGCGCGCTGGGCTACCTGGCCGCCCGCAGAGGTGTCCAGGTGACCCTGCTCGACCCGTCCGGGCCGCTGGCCCGACTCTGCGCCATGCCCGAGCTGCGGCCATACTCCCGGGTCTTGAACCTGACCGGCTCGGAGCACGGCACCCTGGCGCCCTACTCGCTCATCCCGACGCCACTGCGCAGCGAGTTCGGCGCCGGGGCCGCCGGTGACCGGGAGTTCGAGATCGCGGTCTCCAACGCGCGGGCCGAACGGCGAATGCTGGTCCAGGACATCTGCATGATGCTCGTTCCGCCGCAGGTGGCCCGGGAGGCTTCGACGGCCACCCTGTTCCGACACGCGGTCCGTCAGGTCCCCGCAGAGGAGACGTCCACCCTGGACGACGTCGTGAGCTGCCTCGGGCGCCTCGACGACGACGCCGGCAAGGAGCTGGCCAACCTCCTGCTGGACACCGCCGAGATGCCCCTGGCCATGCTCTTCTTCGGCCGGCCACCCGAGGGGCTGCTCGGCGCCGACGCCGCACTCACCGTGATCACCATGGCCGGGCTGCGGTTGCCCGATCTCAAGATCGAACGGGAGTACTGGTCAGCCGAGGAGGCACTGGCCCTGCCGATGCTGCACACCGCGCACCGGCTCGCCGTACGCCGCTGCTACGGCGGCTCGATGTCGTCGCGCAAGCTCGTCGGCCTGGACGAGGCGCACTTCATGGAGGGCTGGCGATCCGGGCGTTCGTTCCTGGTCCGGCTCGCCCGCGACTCCCGCAAGTGGAACCTCGCCGCGCTGGTCGCCTCGCAGAACCCCCGCGACATCCTCGGCCTCGACGTGCAGAACCTCGTCTCCACCGTCTTCGTCGGCCGGATCGCCGAGGACGCCGAGATCGCCTCCGAAGCGCTACGACTGCTGCGGGTGCCCGTCAACGACGGGTACGAAGCCACGCTCGCCTCACTCTCCGCCGCCGACACCAGCTCGTCCAGCCGGCTCGGCTTCCGCGAGTTCGTGATGCGCGACGTCGACGGGCGGGTGCAGAAGGTCCGCGTCGACGTCTCGTACGTCGAAGGGCTCCTGGACCACCTCGACACGACGCCCGCCGCGATCGCCGCGGCGGCCGGAGTACTGCCGAGCATCCCCCTGCCGGATCTGGAGGCGTGACATGGCGAGGGCCCGAGCGAGGATCGTGTCGTTCCTGCTCGCCCTCGGCGTACTGGCCGGGGCCTCCCTCAGCTGGCCGCTGATAGGAGCGGAGGCCGCAGCCGCCGCACCGCCCGTAACCCAGGCCCGCGCCGACCTCTGCACCACAGCCGAGTGGCAGGCCGACTTCCGGACCTGCGTGGAAAAGCTTCAAGCGGTCAGTGAGGACGAGGTCAAGTGCCGTAACGCGCCGACCCCGGGCACGCCGGACTCCGGACTCGCCGGCTGGTTCGCCGGCCGGCCGGACTCCGCCAAGGAACTCGGACCGAAGGGGCTTTACAGCGACTACGGCTACGCCGGCTACAGCTACCCGACCTACGACATCCCGGGCGGTTGCGCGTCGTCGGTCCTGCATCCGGACTACAAGTTCACCACCACAGTGGCGAACGGGGAGTTCATGATCGCCACCGCAATCGTGGGTGCTTCGAACGCGTTGCGGGAGCGGGCCTGGGATCCGCGTTCAATGTGGGGTTGGGCCGATCCGCTGGTCGAGCAGGCAACCAAGGCCGTGTACCAGAAGGTCTTCAGCGTCTTCGGCATCGTCACCCTCTGCGTGGTGGGACTCTATCTGCTCTGGCGGTCCCGCCAGTCGGACATGAGTAACGCGATGACCACCGCAGGCTGGGCGCTGCTCGTGATGGTCGCGGTCACGGCGCTGGCAGCCTGGCCGGTCAAGTCGGCGAACATCGCGGACGGCACGCTGGTCACCACACTGGGTGTGGTGCATGACGCCGTGGGTCCTGCGGCCCGGGACACCCCACCGGACCGTTGCGCCGTCCCCAATCCAGACGCTTGTGTGGACAAGCGGCCACCCGCTGTGCGCGCTAGTGACACAGCCACCGAGGCGATGCTCTACCGGAACTGGCTGCGTGGAGTACTCGGCTCCGCCGACAGCGAGACCGCTCGCAAGTACGGACCAGCCTTGTACGACGCGAAGGCACTTTCCTGGGACGAGGCAGAGAAGCTGCGCGCCAACCCGGCTACCCGGGAGGCCACGATCAAGGCCAAGCAGCAGCAGTGGGCGCGGGTGGCCCAGCAGATCCAGACCGAAGACCCGGAGGCGTACGAATACCTCCAGGGTGTGCGGGACATGGATCGGGTGGGCGCGGGCTTCATCGCGGTGCTGGCCGCGTTTCTGTTCGCGATGTTCGACCTGACGGCGTCGTTGCTGGTTCTGCTGGGCTTCCTCATCTTCCGGTGGGCGGTGATCGCGGCACCCATCCTCGGCACGGTCGGTCTACTCCGGCCGGCCAGTGCTGGTCTGCGCCGGCTGGCAAACGCGGTCGTCGCCGCGGTCTTCAACATCGCCATCTTCGGCACCGGGGCTGCCATCTATCTGTTCGCCGTCGACTTGATCATGAGTACCCCCACCCTGCCGGGCTGGCTCCAGGTGGTGCTGGTCTGGCTCTGCGGCGTGGTCGGTTGGCTGCTGCTGCGGCCGTACCGGCGAATCACCCAACTCGGCGGCAAGGACAGCAGCGAAGCGGTCAGCTCGGCCGGGTCCTGGCACCGCCGGTTCTTCCGGGACATGCGGACAGCCGCGAGACTGGACGTGGCCGAGCCGGGCGGCACGGCCGAACCGGTGGGTGGGCGTCGACGGTCGCCGAACGCGGAGCAGACCCGACTGCGCCCGGAGGCCCGCCGGGAGGACCCGGTCTCCACGCCGACGGTTGTTGCCGAGGGCCAGCGTTCTGGCGCCGGACGACCCGACGGTCGGGAACGGCCCGACGAGGCCCCGGCGGAGGAGACCAAAGGCCGAGGCCGCCCGGTCGCCCCCCAACCTCGCCGCCGGCAGCCGGCGACGTGGACCGAGCCGGACGTGCCGGCCGAGAACCCGTCGTTCGTGGTCTACCGTCCGGGCTCCTCTGAGCGCGCGCCGGACCGGACCGGACCACGGGTGCGCTCAGAGGCACGGTGACGGCGATGCGACGGGTCCTGGAGTTTCTCTTCACCCGAGCGCTGCGGTCCCGGCTGGGCGTGGCCCTGGTCATCGCGGTGATCGTCCTCGGTGTGCTCGGTGCGGCACGGCTGATCTCCGACCCGACCGATCCCGCAGATGGGTTGAGTAACCGGCCGAACCGGCCGATCACCACCGTGGACCCGACGGCTGGCGACGATGGCGTGCTCACCAGCGCGGTGCCACCGTCACCCGTGACGTCGCCCGGCGCCGGCACGCCGGAGCAGACCTCCGACCGTTTTGCCGCAGCCTGGCTCGGCCGACCTGGAATCACCGCTGAGCAGTGGCAGGACGGCCTCAAGCCGTTGTCCACGCCGGCGCTGACCGAGAAACTCGCCGGTGTTGATCCCGAAGGCGTCCCGGCCGAGAAGGTAAGCGGCCCACCGTCGGTGCGGGCGCGCACCGAGACGTTCGTCGAGGTACTACTGCCGCTCGACAACGGTCAGCTGCGACTGGAGCTGGTGGCTGCGGATGGCGGCTGGCTGGTCGACGTGGTGGATTGGGAACGGCCATGACCGCCGCCGGCCGGCGGCCGGTTCGGATTGGCGTGATCGCCAGCATCCTCACCGGTATGCTGCTCCTCCTCTGCTGCACCGGGGGTACCGCGGCGTTCTTCCTCAGTGGGCTCGGTGGCGATGCGGAGAACGGGGACACTTTGGCCGGCTGGGGTTGCGGGCCGGTCCGGCCTGTGGACATCGTGGGCGAGCTGCCGCGGTTCACCGAGTACGGCGACGCACAGGTCCGCAACGCCGCCATCATCATCAAAGTCGGCCAGGACCTGGGGGTGCCCTCCCGGGGCTGGGTGATCGCGCTGGCGACGGCGATGCAGGAGTCCGCGCTGCGCAACCTGGCGAACAGTGACGTGCCCGAGTCCCTGGCCCTGCCACACGAGGGCGTCGGAGCGGACCACGACTCGCTGGGGCTGTTCCAGCAGCGGCCGGGGTGGGGCTCGGTCGCCGAGCGGATGACCCCCTCGTACACGGCTCGCAAGTTCTACGAGAAACTCGTCAAGGTCCGGAGCTGGCAACGCCGACCGTTGACGGTGGTGGCGCAGCAGGTTCAGATCAGCGCCTACCCGGACGCATACGCCAAGCACGAGGAGTTGGCCAGCAAGATCGTGGATGCGCTGGCCGGTGGGGCGGCCCGTACCGTCGAGATCAACGGCAAGGCGGTGTGCGACGCGGCCGAGCGTGGCGAGATAGCTGCCTCCGGCTGGACCGCGCCGATCCCTGGCGACGTCGGTTCCGGCTTTCGCACCGCCAGCCGGCCCAGCCACAACGGGGTGGACATCGGCGCGGCCAAGGGCACCGAGATCCGCGCCGCCGCAGCCGGTCGTGTGCTCGTCGCCCGCTGCGACCCGGACAACAGGGGCCGGCGGGACTGTGACGTGGACGGGTACCCCGACAAGGGCGGCTGCGGTTGGTTCGTCGACCTGCTGCACGCTGGCGGTTACATCACCCGGTACTGCCACATGGTGGTTCAGCCCCGCGTCAAACTGCATCAGATCGTCCCGGCCGGTGAGGTCATCGGGCAGGTTGGCAGCAGCGGCAACTCGTCCGGGCCGCACCTGCACTTCGAGGTGCACCTGCGCAACGACCGGTCCAGTCGGGGCGCGGTCGATCCGGTCCCGTTCATGCGCGCACGGGGTGCCCCGCTGCGCGCCGCCGAGTGAGACCGCCACGGGGATGACCGGACCGCTGCCGGACCCGTTCGCCGACCAGCCCGACTGGGCACCCCGGCCACCCCGTCCGCTGTCCATCGTCCCCGCGACCGAGCGGGTGGAGCTCCGCGGGCGCCGGGTTCTGGTCGGGCTGCCGGGCCTGGGCTGGCGCGGCGACCTGCGCGCGGACGACCGGGTGGTGCAGAGCGCCCGGACCTACGTGCCGGTGATCCCCGAGCACGAGTGGTACCGGGCCGAGGCCGACCAAGTCGAGGTGTTCGCGCCGCTGGTGCCGGTGGAGCGGGTCTGGGTGGAGACGGTCGGCAGGCAGGTTGATTCGGAAGGCGGCCGGGACACCGGAATCCGGCTGGTCTCGCTGGACGGTCCGGCACACCGGACCCCCACACCGGTCTTCGAGGCAGACGCCGTCACCGGACGCCGGGTCGTGCACGTCGAGAACGGTCTGGAGCACCGCGACCTGCGAGCGGTCACCGAGACCTACTCCGGTGCCGAAGGGGACATCTGCGTCCGGATCACGCCCGAGGTGGAGTGGTACCGCTGGGCCTGGCGCGGTCAGTCACCCACCACGCTGGAGGTCCCGGTCCATCTGTTGTGGATCGAATGAGAGTCAGCTGGCTCGTGTGCCGCCGCAGACTCGCCAACCATCGTCATTCTGTGTTTCGAACCGCCAGGGCTGACGATCGCTTTGATTTATACCGTCCACACGAGCAGAAATGATCAATGTGACCTCGACAGCAGCGTTGTCGCCCTGCTTTTGGACTTTGAGGCTCGCCCAACTGACAGATATCGCTACGGCAAAACGCTTCTCACGCTCGAGAAGGTCGGTCCGCAGGGCGTCTAGCGCCTCCAGCTGCGACCCGCGCTCGCAGGTGTAGAGAGCGGCCCTTGCGTCGTTGCGATCCACGAGGAATGCGCGCAGGTAGTTGTCCACCGCCACGTCGGGTGCGCTGCGATCCGGGGCTGCCGCACGGTTGTACAGCACATATCCCGCAGCGACCCCGCCCAGGCAGAGCAGCGCCAGCACCCCAGCCACGACCGTGAGCACCGTCCGCATTCGGCGGCGCGGCGGCTGCGGCGCCGGCGTTGGCGCGGCCGGCGGCAGCTGCTCGGACGGTGTCCGTTGGGCCGGTACGCGGGAGACCTGGGAACCGGCGGGGGGCTGCACTGATTCCACCTCCTGAAGTTATCGGCTGGACGCCCCGGAGCCAATAGCCTCAGATCCAGCGGATCGTGACGGACCCCTCCCCACTGGTGAGATCCACGACATCCCCGGCGCATCGCCGAGGCACCTCCCGGAGGAGCGGACCCGGCTGGGATACCGTCTCTGCTCGGGGAGGGGTTGCCAACCTCGGGCAGAGGGGGTGGACGCGGTGGCCGGTCCGAAGGCACGTACGAACCGCGCCGCAGCTCTGCACCGCCGGGCGGCGGCCGTCGCGACCGCCGCTGCCGGGATCCTTGACGAGACCCGACCCGCTCCGGCCGATCAGCGCCGCCAGTACGAGGTGGCCGACCGCCTGCGGGAGGTTGCGGCCCGACTGGCGCCGGGTTGGTCGGGCGCGGCACTGGACTCGCTCACCGTGGACACTCCGGCTGGTGACTGTCCGCCGCCGTTCGTCCGGGTCGGCACGGCGGCGCCGTTGGACGACGCCCGCTTTCCCGCGTTGGTGCCACTGGTCGGCACCGGTCATCTGAGCGTGGACGCTGACGCCCGGGAGCCGCGGGTGGCGGGGTTGCTCCGGGCCGTACTCCTGCGGTTGTTGGGCGCGGCACCGGCGGGTGCCCTGTTGATTCGCGCGGTGGATGCCACGGGTGTCGTGCTGACGCCGTTCGGGGCGCTCGCTGATGCTGGCCTGCTGCCGCCGCCGGCGGTGGACGTGGCGGGTCTGCGTGCGGTGCTGACCGAGGCGGAGCAGTGGGTCACGCCGGGTGCGAGTGGGCGACGCCGCCACGACCGGACGTTGTTGTTGGTGGTCGCGGCGCTGCCGGATTCGACCGGTCCGAGTGATCTGGCGCGGATCGAGGCGCTGGCCGAGCAGGGGCCTGCGGCGGGGCTGCACCTGGTGGTGGCCGGCTGGCCGCCGGCGGGCCCGTATTCGGCGCGGGCGCCGCTGCCGCACACCACCCCGTTGGCGCTGCGCAACGCGTACGCGCTGCTCGGTGACCCGCCGGGGGCGTCCTTCGCCGGGCCGGGCGCCGATCCCCCGGGTGGGTTGAACTCACCGGTCTTCGTGGAGTCGGACCCGCCGGCTGAGCTGGTCGACGCGGTCTGTCGGCGGCTCGCCGAGCAGGTGGAGGCGGGTTCCCGGTTGGGGTTGGCGGCCCTGTTGCCGGCGACGGATGAGCGGCTGTGGGAGTCGAGTTCCGCGGACGGGTTGACGACCACGGTCGGTGATGCCGGGGGCCGGTCGGTGCCGTTGGGCTTCACCGAGCTGACTCCGCACTGGCTGGTGAGCGGCCGGTCCGCGGGGGGTCGCGCGGCGTTCCTGACGACCGCGTTGCTCGGTCTGGCCGCCCGGTACGGCCCGGACGACCTGGCGCTCTACCTGGTGGATCTCGGCGACGGTGAGTCCTTCGTGGAGTTCCTGCAGACCGAGCGCGACCGGTCGTGGATTCCGCAGGTGCGTGCTGCCGCGATGGCCGCCGACCGGGAGTACGTCCGGGATCTGCTCGACGAGCTGACGGCCGAGGTGCAGCGGCGGACGGAGGCCGGTGCGCGGGCTGGCGGGCAGCGCTTCGCGGAGCTGCGTCAGCATCGGCAGCTGCCGCGAATCGTCTGTGTGTTGGACAATGTGCCGCTGCTCTTCGCCGAACGGGACCGGCTGGCGGCCGAGGTGGCGGCCCAGTTGGACGGGCTGGCCCGGGCCGGTCGGGCGTACGGCGTGCATCTGGTGCTGGCCGGTGCGGGTGAGCTGGGGTTGAGTGCCCGCGCGGATGCCGGTCATCGGGATTCGGTCCTCGGGCAGTTCCCGGTGCGGGTGGCGTTGCCGGGTGGCAGCCCGGTGCTGGAGCCGACGAATGATTCGGCGGCTGGTCTGCCGGTGGGCAGCGCGGTGGTCAACACCGCTGGTGGGCTCGGTGGTCCGCGAGGTGCGATCCGGGGTCACGAACGGTTGATCCGTCACCCCGACCCGCAGGACCACCCGGACGTGGTGGAGGCGCTGCGGCACGAGCTGTGGGCGGCCCGGCCGGCCGGTTCGGTGCCACCGGTGGTCTTCGCCGGTTACGCCCGACCCCTGTTGAGCAACGATCCGCGACACCGGGCTGCCCTGGCGGGGCAGGCCCACGGTCCGGCCGCTCTGCTGGGCCGTGCGGTGGACGTGACCCGCTCGACGGTCGCCGTGCCGTTGGGGCCTGCGGCCGGGCGCAACCTGGCGGTGCTGGGGTCGGGTGCCGCAGCGGGCGGGCTGTTGGCCACGGCGGCCCGGAGCACCGCGGACCATCACCCGCCGGGCACCGCCCGTTTCCTGGTGGCGGCACCGGACCCGGGCTCCCGAGCGCTGGCGGAGGCGTTGACGGCCGAGTTGGCGGCCCGGCATTCGGCCGAGATGGTGGATCTGCCGGCGCTGCTCGCGGACCCGGCCGACGAGTTGCCCACGTACCTGGTGGTCTTCGGTCTGGACCGGCCGGGCCCCCGGGAGCTGCCGGTGGATCGGCTGCGGGCGCTCCTGCGGGACGGGCCGCCGGCCGGGAGACACCTGTTGGGCTGGTGGCGGGCGGTGCCGCCGTTCGCCGCGCTGTTCGAGCCGGCGGGCGAGGTCGACAAGCTGGCCGCCGTGGTCGTGTTGGATGTGCCGGTCGCGCAGCTCACTCCGGTCTTCGGGCGGCCGGTGGAGTGGCGGGCCCGCCCCGACCGGGCGGTGCTCTGGGACGGTCCGGACGAGCGGGGCAGGGTCCTGGTGCCGTTCGCCGACGAGGCCGGCTGATCCGGTGACGCGAGCGGGGGGTGTCGAGATGGGTCCGAACGCGACGGTGACCGGACCGGGGCGGCAGCGTGCCGCTGCGGCGGGCGGAGACGCCACGCCGCCGGTGGTCGAGCCCGGCGCGGCCTGGGGTGAGTATCTGGCGGCGGCACGTCAGCTGGATGGGGTACGCCGCAGCGCGGCTGCCGCAGCGGGTGAGCAGGCCCGGTCGGCGGAGGCCGCCCGGGAGGAGCTGACGGTGGTCCGTAGCGGGCTCGCGAGTCAGCAGGAACTTCTGCGGGAGCTGGGCGTACCGGCGATCTCCCTGGTGCCGTCGCCGCCGGAGCTGACCGAGGCGGCCCGGTCGATGGCGGGCGGCCCGGCGGCGGTGTTGGCGGCGCTGCGGGCCGCGCGGGGTCGGGCCGAGGCGGCGGACGCGGCCCTGGCCGCGCGCGGCCGGTTCCGGCCGGGGTCGTGGCCGGCGCGGGCCCGCAACCTCCTGGTGTACGGGCCGTTCGCGCTGGTGGTGCCGCTGATCCAGGTCGCGGTGTACGCGGCCACGGGCATCGGGCCGGCCAGTGTGGCGGCGTTGATCTGTGGGCTGCCGATGCCGGCGGTCGCGTTCGTCGCCGGTTGGGTGGGCATCGGGCGGTTGTTCCGTGTGGGCCCCGCCGAGCGGCTGGACCGTACGGTGCGCTTCGGCGCGCTGGTGTGCCTGGTGCCGGCGGTGCTTGTCACGGCCGGCCTGTTGCTGGCCCTGCTGGCCGGCTGACCGGCCGGGGTCTGCGGGAGATCGGCCAGCAACGGAGCCGGCCGGCCGGCCCGGGAGGGGTCGGCCGGCCGTGGTGTGTCCAGGGGTGTCAGCGGGGGATGATCAGCGCCATCGCCTCGGCCCGCGACTTGGAGTCCGTCTGCAGGATGCCGCGCACAGCTGAGGTGATGGTCTTGGCACCGGACTTCTGGATGCCGCGCATCGCCATGCACATGTGCTCACACTCCAGCACGACGACGACGCCGCGTGGGGCGAGCTTGCTCATCAGCAGGTCGGCGACCTGCGACGTGAGTCGCTCCTGCACCTGGGGTCGACGGGCGAAGACCTCGACCAGTCGGGCCAGCTTGGACAGGCCGGTGATCCGCCCGTCCGGGCCGGGGATGTAGCCGATGTGCGCGCTGCCGCGGAACGGCAGCAGGTGATGCTCACAGAGGCTCATCACGTCGATGTCCCGAACGATCACCAGCTCTTCGTGGTTGGCCTCGAAGGTGGTGCTGAGCACCTGTGCCGGGTCGACCCGCAGGCCGGCGAAGAGTTCGGCGTACGCGCGGGCGACCCGGGCCGGGGTCTGCTGGAGCCCGTCGCGGTCCGGGTCCTCACCGACGGCGATCAGGATCTCGCGGACGGCCTTCTCGATCCGGCCCAGGTCGACGGCGTCCTCGACCGGGCGACCGGTCAGCTTGCCGCTGATCAGCCGCGCGGCCACAAAGTCGAGCTCGTCGTCGGGTTCGGTCGCGGAGACGGCCAGCTCCCGGGGTGGGGAGCTGGCCGTCGGGTCGTTGCTCAGTGCGTGCCGTCCGAGTTGTTGGACGGCGCCCCGCCACCGACGGACGCCTGCGCGCCGTCAGCCTGGGCCTGCGCCTTGAGCTTGTCCTTCTCCGCGGGGGTGAGCACGGGCGGCTCGGTGGAGGGCTGGCGCTTGCCGAAGCCGTTGTACGGGGCCAGCGGCGGGCGCTTGACCACCCGGGAGCAGATCCGCGCCATGTCGGCCGTGGAGAGGGTTTCCTTTTCCATCAGCTCGAGCACGATGTTGTCCAGGACGTCCCGGTATTCCACCAGGATCTCCCAGGCCTCGTCGTGCGCCAGCTCGACCAGTGCCCGCATCTCGCCGTCGATCTCGGCGGCCACCGAGTCGGAGTAGTCCCGCTCGTGGCCCATGTTGCGACCGAGGAACGGCTCGTCTCCGCTGGTGCCGTACTTGATCGCACCGAGCTTGGAACTCATGCCGTACTGGGTGATCATCGCGCGGGCCAGTTGGGTGGCCTTCTCGATGTCGTTGCCGGCACCGGTGGTGGGCTCGTGGAAGACCAGCTCCTCGGCGGCCCGGCCGCCCAGCGCGTACGCCAGGGTGTCGATCATTTCGGCGCGGGTCTGGGTGTACTTGTCTTCGGTCGGAAGCACCAGGGTGTGGCCCAGCGAGCGGCCACGCGACAGGATCGTCACCTTGTGCACCGGCGCGGCGTGCGGCAGCGCCCAGGCGACCAGCGCGTGCCCACCCTCGTGGTACGCGGTGATCTTCTTTTCCTGGTCGCTCATCACCCGGGTCCGCCGCTGCGGACCGGCGACCACCCGGTCGATCGACTCTTCCAGCGAGTCGTTGGTGATCGCCCGCTGCTCCTTGCGAGCGGTGAGCAGGGCCGACTCGTTGATCACGTTGGCCAGGTCGGCGCCGCTGAAGCCCGGCGTGCGACGGGCCACCGCGTCGAGGTCGACGTCGGGCGTGAACGGCTTGCCCTTGGCGTGCACCCGCAGGATGGCCTTGCGACCCTCCATGTCGGGGGCGTCCACCGGGATCTGCCGGTCGAACCGGCCCGGGCGCAGCAGCGCCGGGTCGAGGATGTCCGGCCGGTTGGTGGCCGCGATCAGGATGACCCCGCCCTTGGTGTCGAAGCCGTCCATCTCGACGAGCAGCTGGTTGAGCGTCTGCTCCCGCTCGTCGTGGCCGCCGCCCATGCCGGCGCCTCGGTGCCGGCCGACGGCGTCGATCTCGTCGACGAAGACGATCGCCGGGGCGTTCGTCTTGGCCTGCTCGAACAGGTCACGGACCCGGCTGGCGCCGACGCCGACGAACATCTCCACGAAGTCGGAGCCGGAGATGGAGTAGAAGGGCACCCCGGCCTCGCCGGCGACCGCGCGGGCCAGCAGCGTCTTGCCGGTGCCGGGCGGGCCGAACAGCAGCACGCCCTTCGGGATCTTGGCGCCCAGGGCCTGGTACTTCGCCGGGTTCTGCAGGAAGTCCTTGATCTCGTACAGCTCCTCGACGGCCTCCTCGGCACCCGCGACGTCCGCGAAGGTCGTCTTCGGAGTGTCCTTGGTGATCATCTTCGCCTTGGACTTGCCGAAGTTGAGCACCCGGGAGCCGCCGCCCTGCATCTGCGACATGAAGAACAGCAGCAGGAGCACGAGCAGCGCGATCGGCAGCAGGTTGACCAGCAGGCTCACCCAGATGCTGTCCGACGAGACCTTGGCGTCGGCCGGGCCGGTGACCCGGTTGTTCGCCTTGGCGTCCAGCACCTCGTTCCAGATCTGGTCGCCAGCCTGGTACGGGAACTGAGCCTCGATCTTGTTGGTCTCGGTCTTACCGAACTTGGTCTTCTGGGCCAGGTCGAGCTGGAGCGTCTGCTCCTTGTCCTGGAAGACAACTTTGTTGATTTTGGCGGTGTGCAGCTGATCGAGCGCAACGGAAGTGTCCACGCGGTGGTAGCTGGGACCAGCGGTGAACAGCTGACTGAGCACAACGGCGCCGAGGATGACCAGGATGATCCAGACCACCGGTCGGCGGAAGAAACGCGTACGTTCCATACTGTTGTCGAGCGCCGGGGCGCCCGCATCCTCCTGATCGACGTCCTGACCGTCTGATGGTGTCGCCGCGGTGAGCGGCAGCCGGAGCCGCCGTGCGGGCCGGCCTCGACCCCGAGGCGCGAAACTGCCGCGCCGCGGTCATTCGACGGTACACCGTGTACGCGAGGAGTGAGCTTGCGAGCCCCGCAGTCGTGCACCGTCAAAAGCCGCGCGTACGCGAGGAGCGAGCTTGCGAGCCTCCGCACCAGGCGCACCGTCGGGATCGACGGCACGCACCGTGGGCAGGCCCACCAGCCCGGCACCGAACGTACGGCGGGTCCGGGTAGGAACCGGCGTGGCGGGGAGTCCTGCCCGGCCACCTGAACGCCCGGTCACGCGGTCGAGGGGGTCGGGCGCGGAGTAACCTCCGGGCCACCGTGGTCCACGGTAACCGCAAGAGCTGAGAGCGCGCTGAACGTCGGCTTGATGGATGCCGATGCGAGTTGCCCTCACTACGCCGCCGGGTTGTCCCGACAGCTCGCGTCCCGCGTCAGGAGCGGGCGTAGACCTCGGGCTTGAGCACGCCGACGTACGGCAGCTCCCGGTAGCGCTCACCGAAGTCCAGGCCGTACCCGACCACGAACTCGGTGGGGATGTCGAAGCCGACGTACTTCACCGGGACCGGCACCTTGACCGCGTCCGGCTTGCGGAACAGCGCGACCACCTCGACGCTGGCCGCCGAACGCGACTCCAGGTAGCGCAGCAGCCAGGAGAGGGTGAGCCCGGAGTCGACGATGTCCTCGACGACCACCACGTGCCGGCCGGCGATGTCCCGGTCCAGGTCCTTGAGGATGCGGACCACCCCGGAGGAGGTGGTGCCCTGGCCGTAGGAGGAGATGGCCATGAAGTCCAGCTCGGCCGGCGGGCCGTTGCGGCCCAACGCCCGGGCGAAGTCCGCCATGAACATCACCGCGCCCTTGAGTACGCACACCAGCAGCAGGCCGTCAGTCACGTGGGAGTAGTCGGCGGAGACCTGCTTGGCCAGCTCCGCCGTCTTCTCGCGGATCTGCGCCTCCGAGATGATCACGTGGTCGATGTCGGCGTCGTACCAGGAGCCGTCAGCCATGACTCCTAGCCTGCCGTACGTCGGATGGCCTCCGTCGGCGGGGCCGCACCTTTTGGCGCGGTCCCGCCGGGGATTTTCTCGGCAAATTACGCTAATCACATCAGTTGGTGCGTGACCGCCAGCGGCGGCCGTCGTCGGTGGGCTTCCAGTCGGCCGAGTCGTGGCTGTCGACGGTGAGGCCGGCGGCCGAGGCGGCGACGAGCAGGACGAGGAACAGGAGGAAGAGCAGGAACTCCATGGCGGCGCTCGCTTTCGCATGATTGCTGTCGGTTTCGCCGCCGGTGCGCACCGGACTGAGACCAGTCTGCGACCACTCGCGCCGACCGGACAGTGGCAGCAATGCCATTGGTCATCGATTTACTGCCACCTGTCGGGTTACCCTCGTCACATGCTCCGGTCCATCGCCGTTCTTGCTCTCGACCAGGTCGCCCCCTTCGAGCTCGGCGTGCTCGCCGAGGTGTTCGGCACGGACCGCACCGCCGACGGTTTCCCCGGTTACCGCTTCCAGGTGTGCAGCCCCGACGGTGCTCCGGTGCGTACGTCGTCCGGCTTCCACCTCACCCCGCACGCCGACCTCGGCCCGGTCGACGAGGCCGACCTGGTGGCCATCCCCGCGCACAGCCAGGGCACCACCGTTCCCGGCCCGGTCCTGGACGCGCTGCGCCGGGCCGACGCCCGCGGCGCGCACCTGTTCAGCGTCTGCTCGGGTGCCTTCCTGCTCGGCGAGGCCGGCCTGCTCGACGGCCGGGAGTGCACAACCCACTGGCGGTACGTGGACGAGCTGCAACGCCGCCACCCGCTCGCCCGGGTGCGCTGCAACTCGCTCTACGTCCACGACGGTCGCCTGCTCACCAGTGCCGGCACCGCGGCCGGCATCGACGCCTGCCTGCACCTGATCCGCCAGGAGCACGGCTCGGCCACCGCGACCCGGCTGGCCCGGCGGATGGTGGTCCCGCCGCACCGCGACGGCGGTCAGTCCCAGTACGTCGAGGCGCCCATCCCGAAGGCACCCGAGGCACCCACCCTGGAGCCGGTGCTGGAGTGGCTGATGGGTCACCTGGACCGGGCGATCACCGTGGAGGAGTTGGCCGCCCGCGCCGGGATGGCGCCCCGCACGTTCGCCCGCCGTTTCCGCGCCGAGACCGGCACCACCCCGCACGACTGGCTCACCAACCAGCGGGTGCTCCTCGCCCGACGGCTGCTCGAAGAGACCCCGTTGAGTGTGGAGGCGGTCGCCGACCAGGCCGGCTTCGGCGACGCGGCGGCGTTGCGGCACCACTTCAGCCGCCGGGTCGGTGCGACCCCGCACAGCTACCGGACCACCTTCCGGGACCGGACGCACAGCGCCTGATCAGGACTCAGCCCGGGTCGACGGGTGACAGTCGGTCGGCGCGGCGGAGCACCCGGACACCGCCCGGCAGATCGGTCGGGCCCTGGCCGTCCCAGTCGGTGACCAACGCGTCCAGCGCGGCGACGTGCCGGTGCGACAGCGCCCCAGGCAGGGCGCCCAGCTCACGTGCCCAGAAGTGCAGCACCCGGCCACGCACCGCGGGAACCAGACCGACCAGCTCCGGCACCGAGAGGCCACCGGCAGGGTGCCGGGCCGCCGCCAGTGCCGTTTCCGCCAACTCGTCCAGCGCGGCGTTGTCGGCCGCCACCATCCGGGCGGTACGCGCGAGGTTGTCCACCACGCCGGGCCCGAGCGCGCGTACCAGCGCCGGCAGCAGGTCTGCCCGCACCCGGGACCGGGCGTACGACGGGTCGGCGTTGTGCGGGTCCTGCCAGGGGCTCAGCCCCAGCACGGCGCACGCGGCCCGCGTCTGGTCCCGGCTGATCTCCAGCAGCGGGCGCAGCAGCGGCACACCGTCCAACTCCCGCCGGGCCGGCATCCCGGCCAGCCCGCGGGGGCCGGCGCCCCGGGCAAGCGCGAGCAGCACCGTCTCCGCCTGGTCGTCGCGGGTGTGCCCGGTCAGCACCGCGACCGCCTTCTGCTGCCGGGCCGCCTCGGCCAACGCCTCGTAGCGGGCCTCCCGGGCGGCCGCCTCCGGCCCACCTGGGCGCCCGGCGACCTTCACCGGCACCACGGTCGTCGACGAGAACCCGACCTCGCGGCCCCAGGCGGCCACGGTCTCGGCGCGCTCGGTGGAGCCGTCCTGCAAGCCGTGGTCGACGGTGACGAGCACCGCGCTGCGGCCCAGCCGAGGCGCCACGAACACGGTGGCCGCCGCGAGGGCGAGCGAGTCGGCGCCGCCGGAGCAGGCGACCAGCACCGGCCCGTCGGACGACAGACCGGTCAGAGCGCGGCGAACCGCCACCCGGATCGCGGCCACCGGCGGGGCGAGCGCGGCCACCGGCGGGTGGTCAGCCAGCGGCCGGGAAGGTGCCGGCCGGGCCGTGCACCCGGGCGACCCAGGCGTCCGGGTCACCCAACTCCGACAGCCGGGGCAGGGTGAGCGGCGAGTTGAAGATCGAGTTGAAGCCCTCCATGCCGACCCGCTCCACCACACCGTGGACGAACTTGCGTCCCTCGGCGTACTGGCGCATCTTGACGTCCACCCCGAGCAGCCGGCGGATCGCCTTCTCCACCGGGTTGCCCGCCTCCCGGCGCCGGTTGAACGACGCCCGGATCCGCTCCACGCTGGGGATCACCTGGGGGCCGACGCCGTCCATGACGAACTCGGCGTGCCCCTCCAGCAGGGTCATCAGCGCGGTGAGCCGGTCCAGCACGGCCCGCTGCGCGGGGGTCTGCACGATGTCCAGCACGCTCGTGCGGCTGTCCGGGTCGCGGACCACGTCGGACAGGGTGGAAACCCCCCGCCGCAGCCGCTCGACAATGTGCTCGCCGCCGCTGGACGAGGCGTCCACGAAGGCCTGCACCTCGCTCAGGAAGTACGCCCGCATCCACGGGACCGCCGTGAACTGGGTGCGGTGGGTCACCTCGTGCAGGCAGACCCAGAGCCGGAAGTCCCGGGGGTCGGCGCCGAGCTTGCGCTCCACCTCGACGATGTTCGGTGCGACCAGCAGCAGTTGGCCCGGGTCGGCCGAAAAGACCTCGTACTGGCCGAGCACCCGGCCGGAGAGGTACGCCAGCACGGTGCCGGCCTGGACCCCGGTCAACCGGGAGCCGATCGCCTCGGTCAACGCGCCCGGCTGCTTGTCACCGGAGAGCCGGCTCACCAGCGGAGTGATCACCTCACGGAGACCGGCGATGTTGGTCGCGGCCCAGTCGCGGCGGTCGACCACCCGCACCGGTGGGTGCGCCACCTGCGCCTTCAGCCCCGTGTAGTCGGCCACGTGCCCGGCCGCCTCATCGGTCAGCCGGCGCAGGTCGCCGACCACGTCGGTGGCCTCGGTGTACGACACCCGGGGGCCCGACTTGCTCAGCGCCCCCGCGGTGGCGGCGGCCAGATCCCAGTCCACGAACTGCGCCATGGACCCACCGTACCCGCGCCGCGACACCCCGGCCCGGCCTCGCGTCCCCGATCGACGCCGATGGCGGTCGGCGGCTGGCGCGGAAACCCGCGACCGGCGGCGGTCAGCGGCAGCCGCAGCCGGCCAGGGCGGCGGCGATCCGGTCCAGCGCCGGTTGGGCGGTTTCCTTGCCGCCCGGCACCTGGTCGGTGAGCACCGCGAAGGTGAGCAGCCGACCGTCGGCGGTGGTCACCAGGCCCGCGATGGAGTGCACGGCGGTCAGCGTGCCCGTCTTGGCCCGGACGCTGCCCGCACCGGGAGCGGTGCCGGGTGCGGTGCGGTAGCGCTCGTCCAAGGTCCCGGACCAACCACCCACCGGCAGACCACCGAACACGCCGGCCAACTCCGGGTGGTCCGGGCTGGCCGCCAGCCGGACCAGGTCGGTCAGCAGCGACGGGCTGATCCGGTTGCGTCGGGACAGCCCGCTGCCGTCGGAGAGGGTGATCTCGTCCGCCGGCAGGCCCAGCTCGGCCACCTCCGCGTCCATGGCGGCGGCGCCCCCGTCGAACGAGGCCGGCTGGTTGCGGGCCAGCGCGACCTGACGGGCCAGCGCCTCGGCCACCAGGTTGTCGCTCTCACTGATCATGATGTCGACCATCCGGATCAGCGGTGGGGACTGGACCACGCCCAGCTCGGTGCCCGGTGCCGGGGTGCCACCGGCGGCGGCCTGGGCCGGGGCCGCGCCACGCTTCACGGAGTCGGCGGGCACGCCGAGCAGTCGGGCGAACGACTTGCCGGCGGCCAGGTCCGGCTCGGCGAACCGCTCGGCGGCCCCGTGTTCGGCGCCCGGGTCCCTGCGCCCGCCGTCGGTCATCAACGCGGTCACCGCGCCCCCGGACCCGCCGGTGGGGATGTCCGCGTCCCAGCCTGGGCCGTAGACCGGGCCGGAATAGACCGAGCCGTCCACTGTCACACTGGTCGGGGTGGTGCCGCCGAGCGCGGTGCGCACCTGGGCGGCCAGGTCGTCGAGGCGCGCAGCGCCCGGGTAGTAGCCCTTCTTGTCGATCGCCAGGGTCGGGTCGCCGCCTCCGATGATCACCACTTCGCCGGTCTTCGCGCCGGCCACCGCACGAGTGGGTATCCGGTAACCGGGTCCTCGGGCCGCCAGGACGGTCACCCCGGTCGCCAGCTTGGTCACCGAGGCGGGCACGGTGCCGTCGTCCGCCCCCTTGGCGAACAGCGTCTGGCCGGAGATCACGTCGGCCACCGAGACGTTCACCCGGTCGCCCAGGACGGCGGCACCGACCAGCGGATCGAGCGCGGCGCGTACGCCGTCGGGGGTGGGCACCGGGGCGTTCGGGTCCGGGCCGGCCAGCACGTCCGACGGGTTGGGCTCCGGGGTCGCCCCGGCGGCGGTCGACGCAGACTCGGGGTCGTCGCCCAGCCACCCGGCGACCGGGCCGGGCCGGGTGACGACGACTCCGACGCCGGCGAGCACCAGCAGCAGCACGACCGCCAACACCACAGGTAGCCGTCGGCGGCGCGACGCGACGGGCGCGGGCGCCGGCCCGGCGTCACCGGGCGCGGGCAGCGCGGAGACCGGCGGACCCAGCGGTGGAACCCGGCCGGGTTCGTTCGGACCGGGGCCCGGCGGGCCGGTCGGTGCCGGACTGACCGGAACCGAAGCGCTCCCACGCGACGGACCGCCCGCGGCGGGGCTGACCGGAACGGAGGCGCTGCCGCGCGACGGACCGCTCACCGGCCGGTCGCCACCGACCACCGGAAAGCGACCCGGGTTAGGGCTGGGCGGGGGTGACTCGGTCGGCGAGCGCCAAGGCAGCGGCGCGGGCCGCTCGGGCATCCGCTCCGAGGCCGGATTCGCTGGCTCAGGGGCCCGTGGGAGGTGCGCGTCGGGCACCGGGACCCGCCCCGTCGCACCGCCGGATCCGGATCGTCCGGTACCGTGCGCGGAGCCCCCGTCCGGGCGGTAGTGTGAATCTTCCCTCCCCACGACCCCCTCCTCCCCCAGCGAAATTTGGCTTGGGTGACACTACTTCGGTCCGAAGACTATGCGGCGGCCGGAGTCGGCGGGTGGGCATTCACCTGTCCGGAGGGCCGCCAGTGGTTCCGTTAGCCAGCGTGGGCAGACGAGGGAGCGTGCAGATGGATTTCGACGTGACGGTTGAGATCCCCAAAGGTCACCGGAACAAGTACGAGGTGGACCACAAGACCGGCCGGATCCGGCTGGACCGCACCCTCTTCACCTCTACTCAGTACCCGGCCGACTATGGGTTCATCGAGGGCACTCTGGGCGAGGACGGCGACCCGCTGGACGCGCTGGTGCTCGTCCCCGAGCCGACCTTCCCGGGCTGCCTGATCCGCTGCCGCACCATCGGCATGTTCCGGATGACCGACGAGAAGGGCGGGGACGACAAGGTCCTCTGCGTGCCCTACGAGGATCCTCGCCAGGAGCACCTGCGCGACATCCACCACCTCGGCGAGTTCGACCGGCTGGAGATCCAGCACTTCTTCGAGGTGTACAAGGACCTGGAGCCCGGCAAGTCGGTGGAGGGCGCGACCTGGGTCGGCCGCACCGAGGCCGAGGCCGAGATCCACGCCTCCTACAAGCGTGCCCGGGACGCCGAGGCGCGCGGCGAATCCATGCACTGACCGACCGCTGACGCACCGGGCCCGGGGGCCGCTCAACCGAGCAGCCCCCGGGCCCGGTCGTACAGGTCGAGCACCGCGCAGGCGATCGGGACCACGGCGACCACCAGGGCCGTGTCGGTGAGGTCCGCGACCCTTCCGACGTACGGCGAGACCGGCCGACGGGCGTACGAGGTGCCGGCCGCGACGGCCACCAGGGCCAGCGCGGCACCGCCCAGGACCAGCGCCAGCCGCCCGGTGTCGTCGGCCCGGCCGACAAGTGCCGCGCCCAGCACCGCGTAGCCGGCCAGCCCGGCGAGCACCGTCGGGACCCGGTGTCGCAGCGCCACGAACAGCCGCGACCGCAGCAGCAGCACGGCCGAGGTGACCGCCACGAGCGCCCGTCCGGCCGTTCCGCCGACCGCCCCGAGGACGACCGCCGCGGCCACCGCCAGCAGGGCGTGCCCGATCAACATCCCGGTGAGCATCTCCTCGGTGCGGGTCACCGCGGCGTGGACCCGACTCCGGTCCGGCAGGTCCCGGGCCCGCTCCGGCTCCTCGGCGGGGGCCGAGGTCGGCAGGGTGATGGGCGGCAGGGGCAACTTGCCCAGCCGGATGGCCAGCAGCGGGATCACGCCGACGGCGAAGACCAGCGCGCTGAGCAGCACCGCCGCCGTGCCGGCCGGGGTCAGCAGCAACCCGCCGAGCGCTGCGCCGGCGCCGGTCAGCCCGACCGTGACACCGGCCACGAAGACCCGCAGCCGGCTGGCCACCCCGAGCAGGCCGATCAACGCCACCAGCAGCAGCGCCACCGAGCCGGCCAGCAGTTCGGGAGCGCCCACCCAGCGGGCCGGCCCGAACGGCACGACCGGGTCGCCGGAACCGACCGCGAGGGCGCCGGCCGTGAACGCGTACGGCAGCGCGTAGCCGCCGAGCGTCGCCCCGGCGGTGCCGTCGCCGTTGGCGCGGGAGGCCACCGCACCGGCCACGGTGAGCAGCAGCGCCACCACAGCGGCCGCCAGCCAGCCGGGCCGGTACGTCGGCCCACCGGCGAGCAGGGCGAGCAGCCCGACGGCGAGCGGCACGGCGGCACCGGCCAGACCGGCGGCCCGGGTGGCGGTGGGCGACCAGGCGCCGCCCCGGCGACGGGCGCCGTCGGCGATCGCCTCGACCACGTCGTCGTACTCCAGCTCGGGCCAGTGCGCGCGGGCCGGCACCAGGTGCAGCACCTCGCCGTCGCGGACGCCCTGGGGCAGCAGCGCCTGGGCGGTCGCAAGCAACGCGCCGTCGGTGCGGCGCAGGACCCAGCCGCCGTGCTGTTCGCCGTCGTCGGCCAGCCCGACACCGGCGTGCCGGAGCACGTCCGGCAGCAGCTCGGCCAGGGGCACCTGCTCCGGCAGGGCGACGTCCACCCGTCGTTGCGGCGCGCTGATGGTGACGCGGGCCAGCCCGGTAGTCATCGACTGGTCTCCATATCGAGAGGGATCGGAGGCTGCGCGGACGACAGGACTTTACCTACCATGAGTCCGGCTCGGGTTACCCAGCGCTGTCAGGAGGCCGAGTGTCCACCGTCGTCATCAAGCGTCCGCCACGTCGACCAGCGCCGGAGATCCCCGGCGGCGAGCTGCCGGTCGAGGCGCCACCGGAAATTCCCGTGGTGGCCGGCGGGCGGTGGCAGCAGATGCTGATGCTGCTGCCCATGCTCGGCGGCACTGTGGCGATGGCGATGATGTTCGGCCGGGGCGGTGGCGCCTACTCGTACGTGGTGGGTGGGATGTTCGGGCTCTCCTCACTGGCGATGTTGGTGACGTCCTGGGGCAGCGCCTCCGGCACCCCGAAGAAGTCCGAGATGATGGCCGCCCGCAGGGAGTACCTGCGGCACCTGGCCACGCTGCGTCGGCGGGTGCGGCGCACCGCCGGGCAGCAGCGGGCCGGGCTCTTCTACCGGCACCCGGACCCGGGCGGGCTCTGGTCGACGGTGGACAGCCACCGGGTCTGGGAGCGGCGCCCCGCCGACCCGGACTTCGCGGTGGTGCGGGTCGCCGTCGGGCCGCAGACCCTGGCCACACCGCTCGTCCCACCGGTCACCCGGCCACTGGAGGAGCTGGAGCCGATGACCGCCGGCGCGTTGCGTCGCTTCCTGGACGCGTACTCCGTGGTGCCGGACCTGCCGGTGGCGCTGTCGCTGCGCAGCTTCGCCCGGGTGCACGTCCGTCCCGCCGGCCGCACCGGGGGTGGCGGGCCGGCCACCAGCGGGCCACCCACCGGCGACCCGGCGGCGCAGGCGCTGGTCCGGGCCGTGCTGACCCAACTGGCGGTCTTCCACGCCCCCGACGAGCTGCTCGTCGCGGTGTGCGCCGGACCGGAACGCCGCGCCTGCTGGGAGTGGGTGAAATGGCTCCCGCACGCCCACCATCCCAGCCGCACCGACGCGCTCGGCCCGGTACGACTGGTGACCAGCTCCGCCGCCGAACTGGAAGCGCTGCTGGCCGACGTGCTGGCCAGCCGCTCCCGGTTCAGCCCGGCCGGCCCGGCCACCGACGGCCCGCACGTGGTGGTTGTCCTCGACGGCGGCGAACTGACCGGGGCCAGTGACCTGACCGGTGACGGCGGTATCGACGCGGTCACCGTGCTGGACCTGGACACTCCGCCGCCCCGGCTGCTCGACCGGTACGCGCTGCTGCTGGAGTTGCACGGCCGGCGACTGCACTCGCGGTCGTCCGACGGGCATGCCGAGGTGGGCATCGCCGACCAGCTCGACCTCGCCGACGCCGAGGCGGTCGCCCGACGGTTGGCGCCGCTCCGGCTCGCCGGTACGGCACGCGGGCCGGACGCCCCGCTCCAGGCCGACCTGGGCCTTCCCGAGCTGCTCGGTCTCGGTGATCCGGAGAGCTTCACGGCCGAGCAGGGTTGGCTGCCACGGTCTGCCCGGGAGCGGCTGCGGGTGCCGATCGGGGTGGGCACCGACGGCGGTGCCATCGAGCTGGACCTCAAGGAGTCCGCCCAGGACGGGATGGGCCCGCACGGCCTGCTCATCGGGGCGACCGGTTCCGGCAAGTCCGAGCTGCTCCGCACGCTGGTGCTGGGGTTGGCCGCCACGCACAGCTCCGAGCAGCTCAACTTCGTGCTGGTCGACTTCAAGGGCGGTGCCACCTTCGCCTCGTTCGAACGGCTGCCGCACACCGCGGCCGTGATCACCAACCTGGCCGACGCGTTGCCCCTGGTCGACCGGATGGTCGACGCCATCAACGGAGAACTGGTCCGCCGCCAGGAGCTGCTGCGGCGCGCCGGCAACTTCGCCAGCGTGCGCGACTACGAGCGGGCCCGGGCGGCCGGCAGCCCACTGGCCCCGCTGCCGTCGCTGCTGCTGATCTGCGACGAGTTCTCCGAGCTGCTCTCCGCCAAGCCCGACTTCATCGACCTGTTCGTGCAGATCGGCCGGCTGGGCCGGTCCCTCGGTGTGCACCTGCTGCTCGCCAGTCAGCGACTTGAGGAGGGACGGCTTCGCGGGCTGGACACCCATCTGTCCTACCGGATCGGACTGCGTACCTTCTCCGCGCTGGAGTCCCGCACGGTCCTCGGGGTGCCGGACGCGCACGAGCTGCCCCGCTCGCCCGGCCACGGCTACCTGCGTGCCGGCACCGATCCGCTGGCCCGGTTCAAGGCCGCGTACGTCTCCGGTGCCGTCCGCCGCCGGAGCGCGACGGCCGGCGTCGCAGTCGAGGGCGGCGTACGGCTGCTCACCTTCACCACCCACGTCGTGCCGGTGCCCGAGCCGACCGCCCCGGTGGTGCCCGTCGTCCCCGAGGAGGAGGGCAGGGGCACACTGCTCGACCTGCTGGTGGACCGGCTCGTCGGGCAGGGCCCACCGGCGCACCAGGTCTGGCTCCCGCCGCTCGGTCAGCCGCCCACAGTGGACGAGCTGCTCGGCCCGGTCGAGGTGGACCCGCAACGCGGCCTCAACGTGGGCAACCCGGAGCTGCACGGCGCACTCGGCGTGCCGCTGGCCGTCGTGGACAAACCGTTGGAGCAACGCCGTGACCTGCTCTGGCTGGCCCTGGACGGCGCCGCCGGGCACGTCGCGCTGGTGGGCGCGCCGCAGAGCGGCAAGTCCACCGCGCTGCGCACGCTGATCTGCGCGCTGGCACTCACCCACACACCGGCCGAGGTGCAGGTCTACTGCCTGGACTTCGGTGGCGGCGGGTTGGCCGCGCTGCGCGACCTCCCGCACGTGGGCGGGGTCACCGGCCGGGCCGACCCGACCGCAGTCCGGCGCACCGTCGGCGAGATGACCACCCTGCTGGCCGATCGGGAACGCCGCTTCGCGGAGCTGGGCGTGGAGTCGATGGCCACGTACCGGCAGCGCCGCGCCGCTGCGGGAACAACCAACCAGCCGGGCACCGATCCGTTCGGTGACGTGTTCCTGGTGATCGACGGTTGGAGCACCGTCCGAGGCGAGTACGACGACCTGGAACCCCTGGTCACCGACCTGGCCACCCGGGGGTTGTCGTACGGGCTGCACGTGGTCGCCACCGCGCTGCGCTGGCTGGACTTCCGCCCGGCGATCCGGGACCTGTTCGGCTCCCGCCTGGAGTTGCGCCTCGGCGACCCGTCCGACTCGCTCGTGGCCAGGCGTGCGGCGGCGAACGTGCCGGAGCGCCCAGGTCGAGGCGTGACCGCGGAGGGGCTGCACTTCCTCACCGCGCTACCTCAGCTCGCCGCCACCAACTCCGACACCGCCGACCTGGTCGAACGGGCTGCCCACGGGTGGACGGGTCCTCCGGCGCCCAGGGTCCGGCTGCTCCCGCCCGTGCTGCCGTACGCCGATCTGGACCTCGCCGCGACGACCGGGCTGCGCCTGCCGATCGGGATCGCGGAGGCGGACCTGCGCCCGGTACTGCTCGACTTCGCCACCGAGCCACATTTCGTGATCTTCGGGGACTCGGAGTGCGGCAAGTCCTCGTTCCTGCGCGCGCTGGCCACGTCGATCACCACCCGGTTCACTCCCGAGCAGGCCCGGGTGATCCTGGTCGACTACCGACGCAGCCTGCTGGGCGCCATCGAGACGCCACACCTGATCGGGTACGGCACCGCCGCGGCGCACACCGCCGACCTGGTCGAGTCGGCCGCCGGCTACCTGGAACGGCGGGCCCCCGGGCCGGAGGTCACCCCGCAACAGCTGCGGGACCGCTCCTGGTGGTCCGGGCCGGAGTTGTTCGTGCTGGTGGACGACTACGACCTGGTGGCGTCCGGTCCGGCGAACCCGCTGCGGGCGCTGGAGGAGCACCTGCCGCACGCCCGCGACGTCGGGCTGCACCTGGTGCTGGCCCGCCGCTCTGGCGGCGCGGGCCGCGCCCAGTACGAGCCGATCGTGCAGCGACTGCGGGAGCTGTCCACCGCCGGTCTGGTGATGGCGGGCAGCCCCGAGGAGGGCGCGCTCGTCGGGCCGGTGCGACCCGGCCCGCTGCCGCCGGGCCGTGGCCGACTGGTCACCCGGCGAGAGGGCGTCCGCCTCGTTCAGCTCGCACAACTTCCGCCACCATGACCTGACTCGCCGGTTCTTCCCGTGACAGGTGGGGAAACCGGTAATCTCCGATCGTCATGGTTCTGTCGGGATGAATGGCTGAGGATGTGACTGGGGTTCGGCACAGCGGTCCGTCAGTGGCCCGCCGGACGGCGGGCCGGGCGCTGCTCGGTGTGGCCGCGGCGCTCGCTGTCGTGGCCCCGACCGCGGCGGCCACGCCCGTCGCCGCGCCCACCAACGGCGGACAGCTCGCCGGCGCGCCGATGGCGTTCGCCCCCGGTGACACCGTCACCCGCACCGACCAGGTCCGCGACGAGCAGTGGCAGCTCGACGAGTTGCGGGCCGACACGGCCTGGCGCAGCTCGACCGGCCGGGGCGTGATCGTCGCGGTGGTCGACTCCGGAGTGGACGGCAATCATCCCGACCTGGTCGGCCAGGTGCTGCCCGGTAAGGATCTGGTCGGCCCCGAGGGTGGGGCTGGTCCGGATCCGGTGGGGCACGGCACGACGGTCGCCGGCCTGATCGCCGGGCGCAGCGACGACAAACGAGGCGTGGTGGGCCTGGCACCGGACGCCCGGATCCTGCCGGTCCGGGTGCTCGACGAGCAGAACCGCTACGACGACGCGTTGATCGTCGCCCAGGGGGTCCGCTGGGCCGTCGACAACGGGGCCCGCGTGATCAACCTGTCGCTGGGCGGCAGCGGCGACAGCCCGGCCCTGGCCGCGGCCCTGGACTACGCGTTCGTCCGGGACGTGGTCGTGATCGCCTGCACCGGCAACCTGGCGACCTCCACCAGCACCAAGGTCTGGTACCCGGCCCGCGAGCCGGGCGTGATCGCGGTCGCCGGCCTCGAACGCAGCAGCGACAACCTGTGGTCCGGGTCGATCACCGGTCAGGCGACGGTGCTCACCGCTCCCGCCAGCGGGCTCGTCGGCGCCAAGTCTCCCGACGGGTACTGGCGGGTGCAGGGCACCAGCTTCGCCGCGCCACTGGTGACGGCCACCGCCGCGCTGGTCCGGTCCCGCTACCCGCAGATGCCCGCCGGTGAGGTGGTCAACCGGCTGCTGGCCACCGCCCGGGACCTCGGCCCGACCGGGCGGGACGACCGCTTCGGGTACGGGGTGGTCGACCCGGTGGCCGCGCTGACCGCTCAGGTGCCGCCGGTGACCGCCAACCCACTGGACGATCAGACGTCGCCGGGCGTGACGGGTTTCGGCCCGGCTCCCGGCTCGGCCGACGACGACCCGGTGGCCGGCGCCGGCAGCGACCCGCTCGGTCTCGCCGCACCCCGGCAGCAGACCAGGTGGACGGCCCGGGCGGCGGGCGGCCAGGACACCTCGGCACCGGAACAGCTGTGGACCGGAGTCGTGCTCATCGTCGCCCTGGTCGGGGGCGCCGCCCTGGTGGTGCGCCGGCTCCGTCAACGGGCCCGCTGATCGCTGCCCACCGTCAGGCCTGACCGACCACCCGGTCGGGTAGAACCGAGGCATGAGTACGCATCGGCCGCCCACCCTCGCCCCCGCCGGCCAGCCGTCCTGGCGGCGGCGCCGACTTGATCCGGACCATTCGCTGGGTCTGCGGCTGACCCTGGCCGCGACGGCGGCGTTCCTGGTGCTGGTGCCCTTCGCGCTGCTCACACTGCTGGTGCTCGGCGCCTGGGCGCCGCTGCACCGGTTGGACACGGCGGTCACCCACGCGTTGCACGGCTACGCGCTCGACCACCCGGCCTGGGTCACGCTGATGCGGATCTGGACGGAGGTGTTCGCCCCGATGCCGCTGCGCGCCGTCGCACTGCTCCTGGTGATCTGGCTGCTGCGCCGGGGTGCCCGCCGGCTGGCCCTCTGGGCGACCACCACAATGGTGGTCGGTGGGCTGTTCAGTCCCCTCCTCAAGCTGCTTGTTGGCCGGGACCGACCGGAGCTGCTGGATCCGGTGGCACGGGCCGCCGGTTACTCGTTCCCCTCCGGGCACGCATTGAACGCCACCCTGGCCGCCGGGGTGCTGCTGCTGGTGTTCCTGCCGTTCGCCGGGCGGGGGGCGGCGCGGGTCGCGCTCTGGGTCGCCGCGCTGCTGCTCACCGTGGTGACCGGGCTGAGCAGGGTGGCGCTCGGCGTGCACTTCACCAGCGACGTGCTGGGCGGCTGGCTGCTCGGTGTGGCGGTGCTGGCGGCGACCACCGCCGCGTTCACCAGTTGGCGGGCACACACCGGCCTACGGCCGGTCCGGCCGACCCGCGACGGCGTCGCTCCCGAAGTGGAGCGGCACCCGGGATCGGCCTGAGGCGTGCCGCCGAGGTCGGCCGGGTATTGAGCGGCGCATGTCCGAGACCGCGCTTCAGATCGTCCGGCGGGTGCTGCTGCCGGTGTCCCTCCTGCTGGGCCTCATGGTGCTGCTCGGGGTGCTGGTCACCCGCGTGTTCGCCCGGACCTGGCCGTTCACCGTGGAAGACGCGGTGAACAGGGAGTTGGCCGCCGACCGCACCGGCGGCTGGAACGACGTCTCCCTGGTGTTCAGCACACTGGCCAGCACCCAGATGATCGTCGTGGTCACGGTGCTGGTGGCCCTCGCGTTGAGGCTCTGGCTGAAGCGCTGGCGGGAGCCGCTGTTCCTGTGCGCGGCGGTGATCGCCCAGGCGCTGGTGTTCCTGCTGACCACGCTGGCGATCGACCGACGGCGGCCGGCGGTGGAGCACATGGATGTCTCGCCGCCCACGTCGAGCTTCCCGTCCGGGCACACCTCGGCGGCGGTGGCGCTCTACGTCGGCATTGCCGTGCTGATGGCGTTGCGGGTGCGCAGCACCGGGGCGAAGGTCGCCTGGTGGAGCCTGCTGCTGACGGTGCCGCTGGGGGTGGCGCTGACGCGGATGTACCGGGGTATGCACCACCCGAGCGACGTGGTGGCGTCCTTCCTCAACGGCGGCACCTGCGTCGTGATCATGGCTCGTGCCGTCCTCGACCGAGGGCTGCGGTGGGGGCGGGCGAAGCTGCCGACCGTGGGGCGGCCGGCGATGCCGGCCCGGGGCTGACCCCGAGCGACGCTCAGGTGCACTCGCCGGTGGCGACCTGCCGGTTGCGTTCGGCGCCGGCCAACGCCACCGGGCGGGCCTCCGCGGCGGTCACCGCGAAGCCGGTGTTCGGATCGTCGGCTGCCGCCGCGAAGATCACGCCGAGCACCAGGCCGTTGGCGGAGAGCAGCGGGCCGCCCGAGTTGCCGCTGCGGACCAGCGCTCGGATGGTGTAGATCTCCCGGGTGACGTCGCCCGAGGAGTAGATGTCCGGGCCTTTGATCCGGTCGACGTCGCGGACCCGCGCCGACTGCGCGTTGTAGGGGCCATCGAGCGGGAAGCCCAGCACGATGGCGTCGGAGCCGCTGCCGGCGTTGCCGGCGGCGAACCGCAGGGACGGGCCGGGCAGCCCGGGCACGAGCAGCACGGCCAGGTCCCGGTCCGGGTCGTAGACCACCACCTTGCCGTCGTACCGCTCGCCGCCCAGCTCCACAGCGACCGAGCGGGTGCCGGCGACGACGTGCGCGTTGGTCATCACCCGGTCGTCGGCGTACACGAAGCCGGAGCCCTCGATGCGGCGCGAGCAGCTGGGGGCCGAGCCGAGCACCTTGACGACCGACCGCTGACCGTTGACGACGACCTGCGAGCCGGCCAGCGCCGGGTCCGGTGGGTCGACCTGTCGGGCCCGGGTGGGCGTGAGGTCACCGAAGACGTCCGGGAACCCGTCGGTGTCGACGGTGTCCTCCAGCGCGGTGGACAGCTGGTGGGCCTGCTCCGGCACGACCCGGTTGACCACCGAGATCAACGCGCTGTTGCGCACCGCGGCAGCGAGCCAGGGCACCGAGGACGAGCCGAGCGGCACCGCGACCAGCCAGGCGAGCAGCAGCACCGCGAGCAGTGAGACGAGCGCCCCACCGACGTCGTCGACCCGTTTGCCCACGTCGCTGGTGATGGTCTTACGCAGGTGCGAGCCGAGCCAACCGGCCAGCGCCTGTCCGACCACGGCCAACCCGAAGATCGCCACGAGCGAGATCAGCACGCGGGTGCCGGCATCCACGAACTGTCGGGCGAACAGCGGCCCGAGCTGGAGGCCCAGCAGCAGACCCAGGAAGAAGCCGGACAGCGACGTGATGCCGATGACGAAACCCTGGCGGTATCCGCTGATCGCGAACACGAGCATGAGCAGCAGGAGGACGAGATCCACGACGGACACGGGTCAAGCGTACGGGCAGTGCGCCTCCCAGATGACCATCGCTTGCCGAAGGTGACCGTGCGGTCAGCGCAGGGCTGTCTCGTCCGCGTTGTCGGTGCCCGCCGAGGGCGCGGGTGTCGCCCCGCTCGGCGGAAGCTCGACCACCCTGTGGTGCGGCCACGGACGCGCCCAGCCGCCCATCTCCAGGAGGGTGGCCAGCACCCCGGCGGTGAAGCCCCAGACGAGCATCCCGCGCGCCGAGAACGCCGGCCCGATCCAGCCGCTCGGGTGGCGGACCCGCAGTCGGTTGGCCGGGTCGACCAGCTCGCTGACCGGCAGCCGGGCGACGTGCGCCACCTCGGCCGGCTCCCGGGGGTGCACCGGGTGCGGGTCGTGCCACCAGGCCAGCACCGGGGTGACCACGAAGTCGCTGACCGGGATCCACAGTTTCGGCAGCTCGGCCAGCACGGTCACGCTGGTCGGGTCGAGACCGACCTCCTCGTTCGCCTCGCGCAGCGCGGTGGCGCGGACGTCGGCGTCCTCCGGGTCGGCAGCGCCGCCGGGAAAGGCCGGCTGGCCGGCGTGGTTGCGCAGGGTGACGGCGCGTTGCAGCACCAGCACGTCGGGGCCGGCACCCGGTTGCTCGCCGAGCAGCACCAGCACGGCGCTCTCCCGACCGCCCTCGGCCGGGGTGGTCAGCCGGGTGAAGTCCTCGGCGCGGGCGGTGCCGAGCCGGGTCAGGAGGGGCTCGATCCACTCGGGTGGTCGACGGGTCACGCCGGCACCGCCAGGCCGAGGTGCTGGCGGACCAGCTTGGCGAGCTGGGCATCGTCGAGCGCGCCGGTGGCGTCGATGTGCCGGATCTGACCCTGCGCGTCGACGAAGAGGGTGAGCGGGAAGGCGTTGCGCTTCAGCTCCCGTTGCAGCGCGTCGCCCTGGTCGACCAGGATCGGGAACCGTACGCCGAAGTCCTCGCCGATGGACTGGGCGCCGCCCCGGCTGTCGCGGGTGTTCACCCCGACCACCTGGAGGTGGCCGGCGGTCCGTTCGCTCAGCCGTTGGAAGGCGGGCAGTTCCTTGCGGCACGGCCCACACCAGGACGCCCAGACGTTGATCACGGCCGGCCCGGCCACGTCCCGCAGGGCGACGGGGGCGCCGCCGGTGAAGCAGGACAGCGTCAGCTCCGGAAGGGCCTGCCCACCGGCGGCGGCCGTCGCGCCGGTCGTGGTGGGAGCCGTCGTCGCGGTCGACGTCGGCGCGGTGCCGAGCTTAAAGCAGTCCCGGAACGGCGACGGCCGCTCAGCGGCGGCTGGCGGCCGGGGGGCCGGGTCGTCGTCGGCCTTTCCTGCGGTGCAGCCGGCGACCACCAGCAGCAGCGGCAGGACGAGCAGGGTGAGCCGCCTGTTCACGGCACCTCCGCGGCGATCGCCTGTGCGGGCACCAGCTCCGGGTCGACCCCGGCCGCCACCGCCAGATCACGCGCCCGAGGGCCCTTGAGAAGCTTCGCGGCGGCTGCGGGATCAGTGGGCCCGGTGCCGTACGAGGGGCAGAGCTTCGCGAGTGTGCACGCCCCGCAGGCGGGCTTGCGGGCGTGGCAGACCCGTCGCCCGTGGAAGATGATCCGGTGCGACAGCATCGTCCAGTCGCGCTTCGGGTAGAGAGCGCCGACCGCATGCTCGATCTTGACCGGGTCGGTCTCGGTGGTCAGCCGCCACCGGTGGACCAGCCGCTGGAAGTGTGTGTCGACGGTGATGCCCGGGACGTCGAACGCGTTGCCGAGGATCACGTTGGCGGTCTTGCGGCCGATGCCGGGCAGGGTCACCAGGTCGACGAGCCGGCCCGGGACCTGGCCGTCGTACCGGTCGAGGAGCGCCTGGCCGAGCTTGAGCAGCGAGTCGGTCTTGTTGCGGTAGAACCCGGTGGGCCGGATCAGCTCCTCCATCTCGGCCCGGTCGGCCCCGGCGTACGCGGCGGCGCTCGGATAGCGGGCGAAGAGCTTGGGGGTGACCTCGTTGACCTTCTTGTCCGTGCACTGCGCGGAGAGGATGGTGGCGACGGCCAACTCCAGGGCGTTGGAGTGGTCCAGCTCACAATGCGCGTCGGGGTGCGTTTCGGTCAGCACTCGACCGATCTTGCGGGCACGGCGGGTGCGCCCGAGGTCGGTCTCGCTGGCGCCGGGAGGACTGTCGGTCACGACGGTCAGCCTACGTCGCGCCCCGGACGTTCCCGGCGGGTCAACCGCCGGCCGGCGGCGAGATCTTGCCCTGCCCGTCGAGCCGGGCGCCACCCTTGGGGAAGTCGGTGCGGCTCAGCTCGGTGACCAGGCCCAGGCCCCGGTCGTTCGGGTCCATCGTCGGCTTGCCGGCGTCGTTCATGTACGTCGAGGTGAACGAGCCGCCGGCCCAGGTGCCGTCCGGCTTGAGCGACACCTTCAGCACCCCGCCCCAGCCGAGGCGGCCGTCGTTGTTCAGCGAGTTGCCGCCGCCGGCGAAGTTGCCCAGGCTGTACGCGATCAGCCGCCCCTGGTAGAACTCCATGCCGCGCAGCACGTGCGGCCCGTGCCCGACGATCAGGTCGGCGCCGGCGTCGATCATGGCGTGGGAGAACTTGACCGGGTCGCCCCGGTTCTCGCCCAGGAACATCTCGGTGCCCGGCTTCACCCGGGTCTTCTCCGCGCCCTCGCCACCCATGTGCACCTGCACCACGACCAGGTCGGCCATGGTGGCGGCCTTGGCGACCACCGTCTTCGCCTTGGCGATGTCGACCAGGCTGTTGGACCAGACGTACGACGAGAAGCCGGCCACGGCGACCTTGACGCCCTTGACGTCGACCACGGTGATCTGGTCCGGGGCGCCGGTGTGCTTGAGGTCGTACTTCTCCAACGCCTTCTGGGTGTTCTCGTAGCCCTTCGGCCCGTAGTCGTAGCCGTGGTTGTTGGCCTGGTTGAGCACGTCGAAACCTGCGTCACGCAGGTGTGCGGCGTATTCCGGTGGGGCCCGGAACTGGTAGCAACGGGTGGAGTTGGCCCCGCACTTGCCGGTGCCGGTGTCCACCGTCAACGGCTCCTCCAGGTTGCCCATCACCAGGTCTGCCTTGAGAGCCTCGGTGACCGAGGTGAAGAAGCCCTTGCCGCCGGCTGAGGGCAGTCGGCTCGGCGCGTTGCCCATGATGATGTCGCCGGTGGCGGAGAGCGAGATCGCGCCACCCGCGCCGGAGGTCGCGCCCCCGCTGGCATCCGGGCCGGCCGTGGCCACCGGTGCGCCAGTGCCACCGCCGCCGGCGCCGGGTTGCCACACGGGGGCCTCGCCGCCCGCGTCGGAGCAGCCGGCGACGAGCAGGGCGGCCAGCAGCGCGGCGAGGCCGAGGGCGACGCGGCGACGCGGACGGGGCGCAAGGGGGGCGGGAGCATACATCGTCCGCGACCCTACCGGTCGGCAAACGCGCCGACGACAGCCGATCGGTCGAATCTTCAGCTGGTCAGCTGGTCCGACCAGGGCACGACTTCCCGGGAACCCCCGGCGAGCACCGCCGCGTGCACCGCGCGAGCCAGCGGGGCGCCCCAACTGGAGCGCGGTCCCCCGTACGCGGCCTCCGGCCCGTCCACCGGGCAGAGGACGGTGACCGCGTCGGTCGGGGTGCCGGTCCCCGGCAGTCCCAGGTCGCTGATCGCCTGGGTCTTCGCCTCGGTCGCGGTGGCCACCGCGTTGACCAGTGCCGAGTCGGCGAGCCGTGCCGGCACGTACACCACGATGTTGACCGTGCCGACCCGCTGGACGAGCCCGGCCGGAGCTGGCGCGGCCGCGAGCACCGGTGTGCCGAGCCCGACCGTCGCCCAGGCCCGCACGCCGGTGTCGGTGCGCGCCACGACCTCGCCCACGTCCACGCCGGTCAGCAGGCCTACCCCGGGCCCGTCGAGGGCCAGGTCGGCGGCGAGGGCCGTCAGGTGCGCGGCGGGGTCATCCCGGTCGTACGACATCGGTACGGTCGCGTTCAGCACCCAGTGCCGGACGCCGATGCCACCGCCCAGTGGGCCGCTGCTGACAGCTCGTAGGGGCACTTCCGCGCGCCAGACGAGCAGCGGAATGTGAAGCCCATTCTCGGCGCGGCTGGTCAGGGTCGGCTCGCTCAGCACGTCGGGCAGGTTACGCCCACCGATCAAGATTCCAGGGGCGACCTCTGATTCGTGCTCACGTGCGCCTAGACTTGGCGGCGCGCGAGGGGATCAGCGGACGGCGGACCCGGCCGACGGACGGCACGCGTAAGCGGAGGTGCGCGATGGACGAGGTACTGGCCCGCAGCGGGATCTTCCAGGGTGTTGACCCGGAAGCTGCCGAGGCGCTTGCCAAGGAGATGGAGACGATCGAGGTCCGTAAGGGCGAGATCGTCTTCAATGAGGGCGAGCCCGGTGACAGCCTCTATATCCTGCTGTCCGGGAAGATCAAGGTTGGTCGCCGCGCAGCGGACGGCCGGCAGAACCTGATCGCGGTGATGGGGCCGTCGGACATGGTCGGTGAGCTGTCGCTCTTCGACCCTGGCCCGCGTACGGCGACCGCCACCGCGGTGACCGACACCCGGCTGGTGCGACTGCGCAAGCAGGCGCTGCGGCCGTGGCTGAACAACCGCCCGGAGATCGCCGAGCAGTTGCTGCGGGTGCTCGCCCGGCGGCTGCGTCGGACCAACGACTCGCTCGCCGACCTGATCTTCACGGACGTGCCGGGCCGGGTCGCCAAGAACCTGCTCCAGATGGCTGGACGGTTCGGCACCCGCGACGGCGGTGTCCTGCGGGTGACCCACGACCTCACCCAGGAGGAGATCGCCCAGCTCGTCGGCGCCTCGCGGGAGACGGTCAACAAGGCATTGGCCGACTTCGCCTCGCGCGGCTGGCTGCGCCTGGACGGCAAGAGCATCATCATCCTGGACCCGGAGCGCCTGGCCCGTCGCGCCCGCGTCTGAGCGGTACGTCCCGTCCCCGCCTTCCGTCACCGACGGACGGCGGGGACGTTTCGTCTGCCCGGCGCAGAAATGCTGGCTCGGGGCGGCCGAAGCGGTGAGGGTGGGGCCATGGTGAACAGCGTTGCGGTGCTCTCCGACATCCACGGCGTACTCCCCGCTCTGGAGGCCGTGCTGGCCGAGCCGGACGTGAACGCCGCCGACCTCATCGTGCTCACCGGCGACATTGCGGCCGGTCCGCAGCCGGTCGAGGTGCTGGACGTGCTCGCCGGCCTCGGTGACCGGGTCTGCTGGGTGGGCGGCAACGCCGACCGGGAGCTGGTCGAGGCGCGGGCCGGTAAGCCGGCGTCGATCGACGTGTCGAACTGGGCCGCCGCGCAGCTCCGCGACGACCAGGTGGCCCGCCTCGCGGCTCTGCCGGCGACGGTGACGTTCGAGATCCACGGCCTCGGGCCGACGTTGTTCTGCCACGCGACGCCCCGCGACGACGAGGAGGTCGTGCTCGTCGACTCCCGAATGACGCGCTGGGCTGAGGTGTTCGCCGGGCTCCCGGCCGAGGTCTCGACGGTCGTCTGCGGCCACACCCACATGCCCTTCACCCGGCTGGTCGATCGACGTCTGGTGGTCAACCCGGGCAGCATCGGCATGCCGTACGGCGGCGCGGGCGGGTGGTGGGCACTGCTCGGACCGGGCGTCGAGCTGCGCCGCACCGCCTTCGACGTGGACGCGGCGTGCGCCCGGGTGGCGGCGGAGTCCACCTTCCCGGATGCCGCCGCGTGGGCCGACGAGTACCTGCGCTCCCAGCACAGCGACGCCGACGCGCTGGCCGTCTTCGGCCCACGCGACGGCCGCTGACCCGGTCCGCCTCGACCAGGGAGACGCCCTCGGTTCCACGGTCCGGCTCAGCCACGGGTCGGACGTAAGGGAGTGGTCCTAGCCGCCTGTAGAGCTGCCCCGGATCTGGGGCGACTCAGCACGAGTTGCAGACCCGCGCGGATCTGGCCGAAGTACGCGACATCGCCGACCGGCGTTACCACGAGCTGGACAGCTGAAGGCAGGATCGCTCCGCACCACGAACTGGACAGCTGAAGGCAGGATCGCTCCGCACCACGAACTGGACAGCTGAAGGCAGGATCGCTCCGCCAGTGACGTCGGCACCTGCCCCATCCATGGGGCAGCTCTACAGGAGCTGTGCCACACAGGTCCCGTCCCACTTCGCCCGCGCCGAGCGACACAGAAAAAGTCAGTCTTGACTGTTTGTTTCTCAGGCCGCAGGCTGATCGCGTGTCCCCCGCATCAACCCGCGTCCCTCAACAGGAACGCAGCCGCGCCACTCAGGCCCGGCTGCTGGAGGCGACCGTCGACTGCCTGATCGAGCACGGCTGGTCGGGCACCACGACCACCGTCGTCGCCGCGCGGGCCGGTGTCTCGCGCGGGGCCCAGCTGCACCACTACCCGACGAAGGCCGCGCTGGTCACGGCCGCCGTTGCCCATCTCGCCGAGCGGCGGGCCGCCGAGTTGCGCAGCGAAGCCGAAGCCCTGCCGGCCGGGCCGCAGCGGCTGGACCGGGTCATCGACCTGCTTGGCGTGGCGTTCACCGGGCCGCTGTTCGTGGCCGCTCTCGAACTCTGGGTCGCCGCCCGCACCGATCGGGAACTCCGGGACGCTCTGGTGCCGCTGGAAGCGATGGTCGGCCGGGAGATGCACCGACTCACCGTTGCTCTGCTGGGCGTCGACGAGCGTCGACCCGGCGTCCGCGAGGCGGTGCAGGCCACCCTCGACCTGCTGCGCGGGCTCGGGGTGGCCAACCTGCTCAGTGATGACTCGGCCCGTCGTACCGCCCTGTTGACCACCTGGAAGCGCCAGCTCGCCACCCTGCTCACGCCCTGACCGCCGGCCGCACCGGCCACCACCGACCGGAGGCACCATGGTCGACCTCACCGACCTGCTCGCGGATCTGGCCGCCGAGTCCGCCCAGCTCGACGCCATGGTGGCTCCGCTGCCGGCCGCCGACTGGGCACGGCCCACCCCTGCCCAGGGCTGGAGCATCGGGCACCAGATCGCCCACCTCGCCTGGACCGACAATGTGGCGTTGCTCGCCGCCACCGATCCCGAGGCGTTCTACGCGACGGTGACCACCGCGCCGGACGCGACCCGGCTGGTCGACGCGGGTGCCGAGGAGTTCCTCGCCCCGCCGGTGGAGCTGCTCGAACGCTGGCGGGCCGGCCGGACGGCGCTCGCCGACGCGCTGGCCGCCGTTCCGGCCGGGGAGAAACTGCCCTGGTACGGCACCCGGATGTCTGCCACCTCGATGGCGACGGCCCGAATCATGGAGACCTGGGCACACGGTGAGGACGTGGCCGACGCGCTCGGCGTCGTCCGTCCCGCCACTGACCGGCTCCGGCACGTCGCGCACCTCGGTGTGCGTACCCTCGGGCACGGCTTCGCCGCCCACGGCCGGGCGACGCCGACGTCGCCGGTCCGGGTGGAGCTGCTGGGGCCCGGCGGCGACACGTGGAGCTGGGGTCCGGCGGACGCCGCCGACCGACTGAGCGGCCCGGCACGGGACTTCTGCCTGCTGGTCACCCAGCGCCGGCACCGTGCGGACCTCGCCCTGGTCGCCACCGGTCCGGTCGCCGACGAGTGGCTCGACGTGGCGCAGGCGTTCGCCGGCCCGCCGGGTAACGGCCGCGAGCCGGCCAGCGCGGACGGAGCACGAGCGTGATCCGGATCGGCAACGCCTCCGGCTTCTACGGTGACCGGTTCACCGCCTGGCGGGAGATGCTCGACGGCGGCGAGCTGGACGTGTTGACCGGTGACTACCTGGCCGAGTTGACCATGCTGATCCTCGCCCGGGACCGGCTGCGCGACCCCGACCTGGGCTATGCGAAGACGTTCCTTCGTCAACTGGAGACCTGTCTCGGCACCGCCCTCGACCGTGGGGTGCGGATCGTGACCAACGCCGGCGGGTTGAACCCGGCCGGCCTGGCCGCGGCCATCGACACCCTGGCCACCCGGCTGGGCCTGCCCGCCAAGGTGGGGTACGTCGAGGGCGACACGATCCAACGCCCGGACGCGCTGAGCGCCAACGCCTACCTCGGCGCGTTCGGCATCGCCGCCTGCCTGGACGGCGGCGCGGACGTGGTGGTCACCGGCCGGGTCACCGACGCGTCGCTGGTGGTCGGCCCGGCCATCGCCCGGTACGGGTGGGGCCGCGACGACCTCGACCAGCTGGCCGGGGCAACGGTCGCGGGGCATCTCATCGAGTGCGGCGCGCAGGTCACCGGTGGCAACTTCAGCTTCTTCACCGAGCTGCCCGACGGCGGGCACCGGCCCGGCTTCCCGATCGCCGAGGTGTCCGCCGACGGCTCGACGGTGCTCACCAAACATCCGGGCACCGGTGGCGCGGTCACCGTGGAGACGGTCACCGCACAACTGCTCTACGAGGTCGGCGGGCCGGCGTACCTGGGGCCGGACGTGGTCACCCGTCTGGACACGGTGACGTTGCGCCCCGACGGGCCGGACCGGGTCCGGGTCTCCGGCGTCCGGGGCACGCCGCCGCCGCCCACGCTGAAGGTGGGCGTCAACAACCTCGGCGGCTTCCGCAACTCGATGACGTTCGTCCTCTGCGGGCTCGACATCGAGGCGAAGGCGGCGCTGGTCCGCGGGCAGGTCGAGGAGGCGGTCGGCAAGGACGGGCTGGAGTTCGTGCTGGCCCGGACCGACCACCCGGACGCCGCCGACACCGAGGCGGCCAGCGCCCTGCTGCACGTCCACCTGCGCGACGGCGACAAGGCGCGGGCCGGCCGGGCCTTCTCGGCCGCTGCCGTGGAGTTGGCCCTGGCCTCGTACCCGGGCTGCACGTTGACCACCCTGCCGGGCGACGCGACACCGTACGGCGTCTTCACCGCCGACGTGGTGCCGCAGGACGCGGTGCCACACGTTGCGGTGCTACCCGGCGGCGCACGGGTCCCGATCGCCCCACCGATCCGCACCGCGTCCATCCCCGCGGCCGAGACAGCTCCGGGCGGCGGCGCGACCCACGACCGTCCGACCCGGCGCGGCCCGCTCGGCGAGCTGGTCGGTGCGCGTTCCGGGGACAAGGGCGGGGACGCCAACCTCGGCGTCTGGGCGCGCAACGACCAGGCGTACGCGTGGCTGCGCGGCTGGTTGACCGTCGCGCGGCTGGCCGAGCTGCTGCCGGAGACCGCGCCGCTGTCGGTGCGGCGCTACGACCTGCCGAACCTGCGCGCGGTCAACTTCGTGATCGAGGGTCTGCTCGGTGCGGGGGTGGCCGCGTCCACCCGGTTCGACCCGCAGGCCAAGGCGCTCGGTGAGCTACTGCGCGCCCGGATCGTCGACCTGCCCGCCGATGTGCCGACGGGGGTGGCGCGATGAGCATCGTGGACACTCCGGAGCGGCGGCAGCTGCGGGAGCTGACCCGCGCCTTCGTGACCCGCGAGGTGCTGCCGCACCTGGACGACTGGGAACGGGCCGGCGAGGTGCCGAGAGCCCTGCACGCCACCGCCGCGAAGCTCGGCCTGCTCGGCGTCGGCTTCCCCGAATCGGTCGGCGGCAGCGGCGGTGACCTGCTCGACTCGATCATCGTGACCGAGGAGGTGATCCGCTCCGGCGGCTCGTCCGGCCTGATCGCGGCCCTGTTCACGCACGGCATCGCCCTGCCGCACATGGTCGCGGCCGCAGGTGTGAGCATCGGCGGCTCGCTGGGCGGCCGGCTCGGCGGCACCTCGGCGCCCGGCGACGACGACCTGGTCCAGCGGTACGTCCGGCCGACCCTGGCCGGCACGATGATCGGGGCGTTGGCGATCACCGAGCCGGACGGCGGTTCGGACGTGGCCGGCATTCGCACCACCGCCCGCCGCGACGGCGACCACTACGTGGTGAACGGGTCGAAAACGTACATCACCAGCGGGCACCGGGCGGACTTCGTGACCACGGCGGTCTGCACCGACTTCCCCGGCAGCGGCGAGCTCACCCTGCTGGTCATCGACAAGGGGCTGCCCGGGTTCACGGTCGGGCGCCGGCTGGAGAAGCTGGGCTGGCACTGCTCGGACACCGCCGAGCTGTCGTTCGTCGACGTGCGGGTGCCGGTGGCCAACCGGATCGGCGCGGAGGACACCGGCTTCCTGGCGATCATGCAGAACTTCGCCGCGGAACGGCTCTCGCTGGCCACCCAGGCGTACGCCACCGCGCAGCGCTGCGTCGAGTTGGCGGTGCGCTGGTGCCGGGACCGAGAGACCTTCGGGCGTCCGCTGGCCAGCCGGCAGGTGGTCCGGCACCGGCTGGCCGAGATGCACACCCGCGCCGAGGCCGCCCGGGCGTACGTGCACGAGGTCGCTGTCCGGGTGGCGGCCGGTGAGCCGGTGGTGACCGAGGTGGCGATGGCCAAGAACGTGGCGGTGGCCGCCTGCGACGAGGTCGTCGACCAGGCGTTGCAGTTGCACGGCGGGTTCGGCTACATGCGCGACGCCGAGGTGGAGCGGCACTACCGGGACGCCCGGATCCTCGGCATCGGCGGCGGCGCCACCGAGATCATGAACGAGATCATCGTGAAGGGGATGGGGCTGTGACCACACTGGACACCACGGTCGACCCGTCCGCGCCCGGTTTCGTGGCGAACCGGGCGGCGCTGCTGGAACGGCTCGACGAGCTGGACGCGGCACTGGACCAGGCCCGGGCGGGCGGCGGCGAGAAGTACGTGGCCCGGCACCACAAGCGGGGCAAACTGCTGGCCCGGGAGCGGATCGAGCTGCTGGTGGACGCCGACAGCCCGTTCCTGGAGCTGTCGCCGGTCGCCGCGTACGGCACGGACTTCCCGGTGGGCGCCAGCGTGGTCACCGGCATCGGCGTGGTCGAGGGCGTGGAGTGCCTGATCGTCGCGAACGACCCGACGGTACGCGGCGGGGCGGTCAACCCGTGGTCGCTCGCGAAGACCCGGCGGGCCGGTGAGATCGCGCTGGCCAACCGGCTGCCGATGGTCAACCTGGTCGAGTCGGCCGGGGCGGACCTGCCCACCCAGGCGGAGATCTTCATCCCGGGTGGTCGGGTGTTCCGTGACCTGACCCGACTCTCGGCCGCGGGCATCCCGACGGTCAGCGTGGTCTTCGGCAACGCCACGGCCGGTGGCGCGTACGTGCCGGGGATGTCCGACCACGTGATCATGATTCGGGACCGGTCACAGGTCTACCTGGCCGGGCCGCCGCTGGTGAAGATGGCGACCGGCGAGGTCACCGACGACGAGTCGCTGGGCGGTGCGGCGATGCACGCCGGCACGTCCGGGCTCGCCGACCACCTGGCCGAGGACGAGCGGGACGGCATCCGGCTGGCCCGGCAGTGCGTACGCCGGCTGAACTGGCGCAAGCACGGCCCGTCGCCGCGTACGGCGGTGCCGCAGCCACCGAAGTACGACCCGGAGGAGTTGCTCGGCATCGCCAGCGCCGATCTGAAGGTGCCGTTCGACCCGCGTGAGGTGCTGGCCCGGATCCTCGACGGCAGTGACTTCGACGAGTTCAAGCCCGCGTACGGGGGCGCGTTGGTCACCGGCTGGGGTGAGCTGCACGGCTACCCGGTGGGTGTGCTGGCCAACGCCCGGGGGGTGCTGTTCAGCGAGGAGGCGCAGAAGGCGGCTCAGTTCATCCAGCTCGCGAACGCCTCGAACACCCCGCTGATCTTCCTCCAGAACACCACCGGCTACATGGTCGGCACCGAGTACGAGCAGCGCGGCATCATCAAGCACGGCGCTTTGATGATCAACGCGGTGTCCAACTCGACAGTGCCGCACCTGACGGTGAACCTGGGCGCCTCCTACGGGGCCGGCAACTACGGCATGTGCGGCCGGGCGTACGACCCGAGGTTCCTGTTCACCTGGCCGAACGCCAAGTCGGCGGTGATGGGCCCGGCGCAGCTCGCCGGGGTGCTGTCCATCGTGGCCCGGCAGGCGGCGGCCGCACGGGGGCGCGACTACGACGAGGACTCCGACGCGGCGATGCGGATGATGGTCGAGCAGCAGATCGAGTCCCAGTCGGGCGCGCTGTTCCTCTCCGGCCGGCTCTACGACGACGGCGTGATCGATCCCCGGGACACACGGACCGTCCTCGGGCTCTGCCTCTCGGCGATCCACAACGGCCCGGTGAAGGGCGCCGACGGCTACGGCATCTTCCGGATGTGAGGGGCGAACTGATGATGATTCGGAAACTGCTCGTTGCCAATCGCGGTGAGATCGCGCGTCGGGTCTTCGCGACCTGTCGCGCGCTCGGCGTGGAGACGGTCGCCGTGCACTCGGACGCGGACGCCGCCGAGCCGTTCGTCGGCGAGGCCGACCAGGCGGTCCGGCTGCCGGGGGCCACGCCGGCCGAGACGTACCTTCGGATCGAGAAGATCCTGGACGCGGCCCGGCGCAGCGGCGCGGACGCCGTCCATCCGGGTTACGGCTTCCTCGCCGAGAACGCCGAGTTCGCGGCGGCGGTGACCGACGCGGGGCTGACCTGGGTGGGTCCACCGGCCAAGGTGATCGCGGCGATGGGCGACAAGCTGGCGGCCAAGGCGATGCTCGCCGAGGCGGGCGTGCCGATGCTGCCGAGCTGGACCGACACCGATGGGATCTCGGACTTCCCGGTGCTGGTGAAGGCGTCCGCCGGCGGTGGTGGGCGGGGGATGCGGATCGTCCGGGACGCCGCCGGGTTGGCCGAGGCCGTCGCGTCCGCGCGCCGCGAGGCGGCTGCGGCGTTCGGCGACGGCACGGTCTTCATCGAGCGGTACGTCGAACGCGGCCGGCACGTCGAGGTGCAGATCTTCGGCGACGCGCACGGCCGGGTGGTGGCCCTCGGTGACCGGGAGTGCTCGATCCAGCGCCGGCATCAGAAGATCGTCGAGGAGGCGCCGGCGGTCGTTCCGGAGCAGGTGCGTACGGCGTTGCACGAGGCTGCGGTGGCCGCCGGTCGCGCGGTCGACTACCTGGGCGCGGGCACTGTGGAGTTCCTGCTCGCCCCGGGCGGCGAGTTCTTCTTCCTGGAGATGAACACCCGCCTCCAGGTGGAGCACCCGGTCACCGAGCTGTGCACCGGCCTCGATCTGGTGGGGTTGCAACTGCTCGTGGCCGAGGGTGAGCCACTGCCGGCGACGCTGCCGGTCAGCACCGGGCACGCGATCGAGGTGCGCCTCTGCGCCGAGGACGCCGGGGCGGGTTGGCGGCCGGCAACCGGAACTCTGCACCGGTTCACGGTCCCCGCTGTGGCAGCCGAGTTCGGCGGGCTGACCCGGCCGGGTCTTCGGCTCGACTCGGGCGTGGTGGCCGGCTCGGTGGTCGGGGTGCACTACGACTCGATGCTGGCGAAGCTGATCGCCTGGGGGCGTACCCGTGCCGAGGCGACCCGGTTGTTGTCCACCGCTCTGGCCCGGGCCGAGTTGCACGGGGTGACCACCAACCGGGACCTGCTGGTGCGGGTGCTGCGCAGCCCCGCGTTCGCCGCCGTGGAGATCGACACCGGATTCCTGGACCGGCACGCGGAGGTGTTCGCCCCGCTGCTGCCCACCGATCGGCTCCCGCTGGCCGCGCTCGCCGCGGCCCTGGCTGCGGCCGCCCAGCGTCGGGCGACCGCACCGGTGCTCGCCGGGCTCCCGTCCGGCTGGCGAAACGTGCCCGCATTTCCCCAGACCACCCGCTTCGCCGTGACGGGCGGCGACGAGATCGAGGTCCGCTACCGCCTGGATCGGGCCGGCCGGCTCGCCGAGTGGTCCAGCACCTCGGCAGCCTCCGACTCCGCAGATGGGCCCGAAGCTCCCGAGCCGGCCGTCGAGCCCAGCGTGGCGCTGGTCGAGGCCACCCCGGAGCGGGTGGTGCTCGACGTCGACGGGGTGCGGTGCGCGTACCGCGTAAACCGGGTGGGGTCGGCGGTCTTCGTGGACGGCCCGGACGGGGCGGCGAGCCTGGCCGAGCTGCCGCGTCTCCCCCTGCCCACGGCGGAGGTGGCCGCCGGGTCGCTGCTCGCGCCGCTGCCCGGCGCGGTGACCCGGGTGCACGTCCAGGTCGGCCAGCGGGTCACGGCCGGCGAACCACTGCTCACGCTGGAAGCGATGAAGCTGGAACATCCCGTGCTCGCCCCGACCGAAGGTGTGGTCGCCGAGTTGCCGGTGCCGGCCGGCGGTCAGGTCCAGACGGGCGCCGTGCTGGCCGTCATCGACAGCTCCCCCGCACCCGGCGATCTGGAGCCGTCGAATCCCGAGGAGGACCCCCGATGACCTTCGACCTCACCCCCGAGCAGGACCAGTTGCGCGACGCCGTGCGGGCGTTGGGCCGTCGCTACGGCCACGGCTACTTCGTCGAGAAGGCAAAGGCCGGCGAACACACCACCGAACTCTGGGCCGACGCCGGACGGCTCGGTTACCTGGGCGTCAACATCCCCACCGAGTACGGCGGCGGGGGCGGTGGCATCACCGAGCTGGCGATCGTCTGCGAGGAGTTGGCGGCCGCCGGCTGCCCGTTGCTGCTGCTGGTGGTCTCCCCCGCGATCGCGGCCACCGTGCTGAGCCGCCACGGCACCGAGGAGCAGCGCAAACGGCACCTGCCCGGCCTCGCCGACGGCTCCCAGAAGATCGTCTTCGCGATCACCGAGCCGGAGGCCGGTTCCAACTTCCACCGCCTTGGCACGGTGGCTCGCCGCGACGGTGACGGCTGGGTGCTCAACGGCCGCAAGTGCTACATCTCCGGCGTCGACGAGGCGGATCACGTCCTGGTGGTGGCCCGGACCGAGGACTCCTCCACCGGCAAGCTCAAGCCCGTTCTGTTCCTCGTGCCGACCGACGCGGCCGGGCTGACCAGGTCCAAGCTGGACATGGAGATCGTGTCCCCGGAGAACCAGTTCCTGCTCTACCTGGACGACGTGCGGGTCCCCGCCGACGCACTGCTCGGTGAGTCGCTGGACGCCGGGCTGCCGGCGCTCTTCGCCGGGCTCAACCCGGAGCGGATCACAGTGGCCGCGATGGGGGCCGGCACCGGCCGGTACGCCATCGAGCGGGCCAGCGAGTACACCGCCACCCGCAAGGTCTGGGGTGGTCGGAGCATCGGCTCCCACCAGGGGGTGTCGCACCCGTTGGCGCACGCGGCGGTGCAGGTGGAGCTGGCCCGCCTGATGATCCAGAAGGCGGCCACCCTGTACGACGCCGGCCGTGACCTGGAGGCCGGGGTGGCTGGCAACATGGCGAAGTACGCGGCCGGGGAGGCCGCGGCGCTCGCCGTGGACACCGCCGTCCAGGTGCTCGGCGGGGCGGGCATGACCACCGAGTACGGGGTGGCGACCCTGCTCGGAGCGGTGCGGGCCGGCCGGATCGCCCCGGTCAGTCGGGAGATGATCCTCAACTTCGTGGCGCAACACGTCCTGGGCCAGGACAAGTCGTACTGACCCGTGGCCACCGCGCCCGCGCGGTCGTGCCGGGCCATGGCCGCGCGACCCCCACGCTGCATGACCGACTCGGTTTCCTTGATTCCGGGGTGTCCGAGAGCCAGCGACACCCCGATTTCCAGGAAGCCGAGTCGATCAGCGTGACGGTCAGCCCGGGGTGCGGCAGGTGGCATCGATGCGGTGGACCGGGCGGACCCGCCGACCCATGCCCTCCAACAGTGAATCCTCGACGTGGAAGTCGTGAATGCGCAGTTGATGGCGGGGCAGCTCCTCCTCGCTCGGGCAGAGCACCTGGGCGCGGACCAGATCGACCGGGACGTACCGGACCCCGCCCTGCTCCTGAAGGATCACCATGTTGACGTCGTCCGTGGTGACCACGTGCCCGCGTACGTCCTCGGTCGGCCCGTTCTCCTCGCCCACGGTGGTGACGGTCAGCGGCAACACCGGTGTGCTGATCACCGGAACCGCGGCCCAGACCAGCGTGGCCAGCACCGCCACCTCGGTCACCGACGCCAGCGGCCGGATCACCACACCCGGCAGCGGCCCCGCGATGAACAGGGCCAGCAGCGGGGGCACCACGATGAGCGCCAGCACCAGCCACTCGTCGCCCTGCCGCATCGCGTCGCGCATCGTCGGCAGCATCAGCCAGCCGTACCCGGCGAGCAGCGCGACGATGACCAGCAGCCTCGGCAGCACCCGTTCGTGCAGGCGCGCGGGGCGCAGCTGGAACGCGGCCACGAACGCGGGCAACAGCAGCGGAAGGTAGAGCAGCGGCCAGGTGATCAGGGCGAGCAGGAAGCTGGCCAGCACCACCCAGGCCGGGGTGATGTCGGCCCAGCGGGCGAAGAGCGGACGGCGACGGGTGCCTGGCGGGAGTCGATCCGCGCTGACGGCCAGCACCGCGCCGAGTGCGAAGACGGCGACCAGGCCGGTGGAGAGCAGCCGGGCCGCCGTGGTCAGGAACCCGGCGAGCAGGTTGACCGGCCCGACGTTGGCCACCAGCAGCAGTGTGGTCTGGAGTTCGCCGCCCGCCTCCACACCGAGGCGGAGCACCGAGAAGATCGCCGGCACGCCCACCACGGCGGTCCAGAACGACTGGCTGGCGCGAGCGCGTCGCTCCGCCGGGTCCCAGCGGACCCGCCCGGGCTCGACGTCGGCGACGATCGGCTTGGCGGGTTCGGCGACGGGCACACCGGCTGGCCAGTCGACACCGTCCACCCCGGCGGCGGGCGACGCCGACTCCGTACCGTCGATTGTCGGCGCGGCTGCGACGCCCGGCACGGAGCTGCGGGGCGGCGGGACCGTGCCGTCGCCGCCGGTGGCGGTGGTCGCCGCGCTCACTTCGCGGGCGCCTTGTCGTCGAAGTCGACCAGCTTCGGCACCTCCAGCGGCTGCGGCTGGCGCTTCTCGGCCTTGAGCCACGGACCCAGCGTCCGGTTGTACGAGGTCTGCCACGGGCTCGCCTGCTCGTCGCGCCCCTGCTGGTAGCTCTTCTGCAGGAAGAACGCGACCAGGTCGCGCAGTGCCGGGTCACCGATCGGCACGCCGACGCCCAGCAGTTCGCTGGTGCCGAACGGCATGTCGACGATCTCGAACTCCTTCGGGTGGCGGGCCAGGAAGCCGGCGAGGATCGTCTCGTCGGAGCTGACCGCGTCGTAGCGGCCCGCCCGAATGCCGGCGACGCAGTCACCGACGGTCTTCACGACCAGGGCCTTGACCTGGTGACCTCCCAGCTCGGCCTCGGAGGTGGAGCCGCCACTGGTGCAGATCTTGTAGTCCGGGTTACGGAGGTCCTCAATGGTGCTGATCTTGCCTCTCAGCCGGGTCGGCACCATCACCTCCTGGGTGGTGACGAAGTACGGCCCGGCGAAGCTCACCACCTTCTTACGCTCCTCGGTGATGGAGAAGCTGGACACCACGAGGTCGACCGTGCCGCCCTGCAACGCGGGGATCCGCTCCTCGGTGGCCACCGGAACGAACTCCAGCCGCTGGTCCCCCTCGTAGCCGAGGGAGGCCGCGATGTACTTGGCGATCTCGACGTCGAACCCGACGTGCTGGCCGTTGCGCAGCTCACCCATCAGCGGCTCGTTCGTGGCGACGCCGATGCGCAACTTCGACTGACCGTAGATGTGCGTCTCGCGCATCTTCTCCTGCACCGAGGACAGGTCCGGTTCCTGCCGGCTGTCGCACCCAGCGGCGGCGGCAAGGGTGAGAGTGAGGGCCACCGCCAGCGTGGACGCGACCGAGCGGAGCCGGGACTGCGAACTGCCTACGTTCATGGGCGACCTCGCTGCCGGAAGAGCCTGCGGGACACCGAGAGTAGCGGCTCTTGTCCAATGAGTGTGGACGTCATCGGCCATGTCGGCGGGCCCGGCAGATCGACGTCGATCGGCGCGGCGGTCGGTTCTGCGGTTGACAGCCGGCCCCGTGACGACATGCTGGACAGGTGAGTCGATTGCCCAGACCCGATGCGCGGACGGTGGCGGTGCTCGCGGCGCTGGGAGCCCTCGCGCCGCTCGTCATGCTGGTCATCTGGCGCCGGCAAGATCTTGTCGGCGTGGTCCTCGCGCTACTCTGCGTCCTGCTGACCATGGTGGCCGGGGTCGCCGTCTCCGCCGCCCGTCAGGTCGAAGACCCGGAGCCGGCGGACCGGTCGGCGACCGTCGGGCCGCCCGAGCTGATGCCGTACGGGATCGACGCGGACACCCTCGACGCCCTGGACAGCCGGGCCGCCTTGCATGCGGTACGTGACCGGCGGCGCGGGTCGAACGGGCTCAGCGGCGGCCGGTGAGGGTGGGCGCGGCAAGCGCGTCCACGCCCCGCCCGGCCAGGCACCGGTACGTCCGGTCGATGCTGCCGTCGACCGGCGGTAGCACCTCCAGGTGCCAGCCGGTCGGCTCGGCGATCCCGGTGGTCAACCGGAACGTCGTGGCGCTGCACACCTGCCGCACCGGCGCAGCGGCGACCACCTCGTCGTAGTCGGCACCGACCAGCGCCACCGGCAGGATCCCCTCGGCGTACGTCTCCCAGGTGTGCCGGCCGGCGCAGGGCAGCCGCGCCGCCTCGGCGCGGCTCCCGCGGATCCGTACCGGGCCGAAGCACTCCAGCTCGGGCAGGCAGCGGGCGCCCTCGGGCAGGGCGGTCGGCGAGCCTGCACCGGTCACGCAGCCGGGCAGCGGGCCGGTGGCCGGGGCGGCGACCTGGGTGACCGACGGGCTCGGGGTGGGTGATGGTGCCCGGTCGGCGACCCAGGCCCCGGCGGTGGCTGAGGCGGCGAGCGCGAGCACTCCCGCGCCGCCGAGGAACCAGCGCCGCCAGCGCCGGCCACCGGTCACCACCTGCTGGGTGTCCTCAATGGGCGGGCGGGGCGCGGGCTGACTGGCCGCGTACGGGCCGGAGAGGGTCACGCCGCCGCTGACCGGGGCACCGCTGACCGGTGCCGACGGTGAGCCGAGGGGCAGGTTGGCGAGCAGGTCGTGCAGTTCGAGGGCGGAGGGACGTTCGGCCGGGTCGTTGGCCATGCCGAGGCGCAGGACGTCGATCAGCTCGTCCGGTACGCCGGGCAGGGCGGGAAGCGGCTGGTTGAACAACTCCAGCACGGTGACCAGGCTGGGGTTGCGCTCGGACTGCCAGCGGGGCGGCCGGCCGTGCATCACCGCGTAGAGGGTGGCGCAGAGCGCGTACACGTCGACGGCCGGCGACGGTGGGCTGTGGCTGAACATCTCCGGTGGCGCGTACGCCGGGGTGAGCACCTCCAGGGTGACCGAGGCGTCCCGGTGCTCGGCGAGCACGGCCAGCCCGAAGTCGGCGAGCACTGCCGAGTTGAAGTGCGAGTGGAGGATGTTGGCGGGCTTGACGTCGCGGTGCAGCACTCCGGCCCCGTGCGAGTGGGCCAGCGCGTCGGCGATCTTGATGCCGAGGTCACGGGCCTCCACCGGGCCCAGCGGCGACGTACGCATCCGTTCGGCGTACGAGCCGTCGCAGAGTTCCATGATCAGGTAGGGGTGCTGGTCGACGGTGACCCCGACGTCGAAGAGGTCCACCACGTGCGGGTGTGACGACATCCGGCCGGCAGCCCGCGCCTCGCGCAGGAAACGGGCCTGATCCCGCTCGCTGTCCAACGTCCGGTTCTCCACCTTGACGGCGACCTCGCGACCGACCGAGATCTGGGTGGCCTGGTAGACGGTCGCGTAGCCTCCCCGGGCAAATACCCGCAAATCCGTCAGACCGGGCACGATCGGAACTCGCAAGCCGCCGGTCGGGGTGTCGGTCACCGCTCGAAAATACCCAACCCGACCGATGGCTCAGCGCACCGCGTCCGCCGGAGCGGCACCGGCCGGACCGGTACCCTCCTCAGCGCCCGCAGTCGCCCCGGCACCGTCGGACGTCACCACGTCGCCCGCCGACACGCCCCGGCGGGCGTCCAGGCGCAGGCCGACGGCGGTGGCCACCGCCCCCAGCCCTTCCCAGGCAGCTACGCCGAAGAACCGGCCAGGAGCGATGTCGGCCAGTACCGCGATGGTGAACACGGTGAACGTGACCAGCCGGAAGACGACGGTGAACCGGTAGAACACCCGCCACTCGGTGACCGTGGCCAGCAGGTAGTAGACGCCCATGTTGAACGCCGCCATCGAGGACGCCAGCAGGAACGTGCCGGTGTGGTCACCGACGGCACGCGTCTCCGGCACCTCGAACCCGAGCATGCGCAACTGCACCTCCGGCCAGAGCAGCCCGACCGTGCCCATCACCAGCGCCAACACGCCGAAGACCGCGATGGTCCAGCCAGCGATGGAACGCGGCAGCTTCATGAAGGGCCTCCCCCAGGCACGGCGACGGTCACACGGCGGACCGGCACACGGTGGTGACACGCTAGCCGCTCACCCCGACCGCCACATCCCCAGAACCGGCAAAAACCGTGCCCCCACGCGCCTGCCCCGTTGATCAAGAGGTTTCGGTCACCGGGAGCCTGATTCCTGACGCAAACCTCTTGATCACCGAGGGTCAGGTGGGGGTGGGGGTGGGGGTGGGGGTTAGGCGGGCGCGGAGGGCGTCGGCGGCGGCGCGTTCGCTGCGCTGCTCGGTCGCGTACGCCAGGCGGACCGCCTCGTCTGCGCTGGCCAGAGCCTCCGTCGGCTGGCCGCAGGCAGCCAGCGCCTCGGCCAGCACGCTGGCGGCGATCACCTGACTGCGCACGTCCTCGGCCGGCGCGGTGACCGCCCGGCGGGCCCAGTCCAACGCCTGCTCCCGCTGACCGTGGGCGAGCAGCGCCGCCGCGTACTGGGCCATCGTCTGGCGACGGGAGAAGAGCAGCGAGGGCGCGTTCGCGGCGGCCGTGGCCACCGGGGCGAGCAACCCGACCGCGGTCGCCGAGTCACCGGCGGCGAGGCGTGCCGTCGCCAGCAGCACCCGGGGCGCCACCTGCGCCGGGGCCTGCGGGTTGTGCGGCTCCACAGCGGTCAGCACGGCGCGGGCCACCCGCTCGGCCGTCTCGCAGTCGCCCATGTCCAACGCGACGAAACCGCGCAGCGTGCCGGCCATCCCGGTGAGCAACGGGTGCGAGGTGCGCTCCGCGTACGCCAGGGCGTCGGTGAGCAGGTCCGCCGCGTGCTCCGGCTCGCCCAGCCCACGCGCCACCACCGCGCGCACCACCAGCGCGAACCCGCGCCCCCAGTCGTCGGAGGCGGCGGCGAACTCGCGGTACGCCCGCCGGGCCTCCCGGTCCGCCTCGGCCAGGTCACCCAGCTCGGCGGTGGCGAAGGCGGCCACCGCACGCAGCGTGCCCACCGCCCACGCTTCACCGACCCGCTCCCCGAAGGGCAGGAACACCTGCGCCATCCGACACGCCTCGCGCAGTCGGCCGGCGAGCAGTCGGGCGAACGCCGTGGTGCCGCGCAGCCAGGCCCGCCCGTACGGGTCCTTCAGCTCGGCGAAGAGCCGGGCGGCCCGGCCGAGCACCGCGTCGGTGCCGGCGAAGTCACCCCGGGTGGTGGTCACCCAGGCCAGGTTCTGCAACGACCAGGCCTGCCCGCGTCGGTCCTGTGCGCCGAGGCTGACCTGGTACGCGGCAGCCAACCGGCTGCTCGCCTGACTCAGCCGGCCGGCCACGAAGTCGGCCATGCCGAGCCGGCGCATCGCCGTGGCGCGCTGGATGGGCAACTGGCCCGCCGTGGCCACCTGCAACGCCTCCTGCCAGGCGGTCACCGCCCGACCCTGGTCACCGAGGGTCTCCTGGGCCTGCCCCGCGAGCAGCAGCGCGCTGACCCGGGTGACCTCGTCCCCCGCGTTCGCGGCGATCTTCTCGGCGTACGCCAGCGCGTCGGCGACCCGGCCGACCTGGAGCAGCGCCCGTGCGTGCACCACCCGATCGGCCGCCGGCATGCCGTCGCGAGCCAGGTCGGTGGCGCGCTCGGCGTACTCGACGGCCAGCACCGGCTCACCGGCGGACAGCGACCGACGTGCGGCCCGGCCGAGCGCGGCGACGCCGAGCGGGACCACCGCCCGGGCCGGCGCGTCCGGACGCAGCTTCACCGCGTCGGCGAGCGTGGCGGCCCGCTCGACGTGCATCGCCACGAAGTCGTCCCGGGCCTCGTCGGTGAACCCGCCCGGCGCACCGGCGGCGGCCTCGTTCGCGGGCGCCGCCCAGCGGGCCAGCGCGGCGTGCCGCTCGGCCAGCTCCGCCTTGCTCACCCCTGCATACGCGGCCTCCCGCATCAGCGGGGTCGCGAACGAGTAGCCGGTGCGGGAGCGGTGCAGCATCCGGCGTTGCAGCAGCTCCTCGACAGCCCGGTCGAGTTCCACTGCGACCACGGCCGACGGCCGGCCGTCGCGGCCGGCGCGCTGCTCGCGCATCGCCTCCAGGGCCCCGGTCGGCACCGTGTCACCGATGACCGCGGCGTCGCGCAGCACCGAACGGGCGTCCGGCGGCAGCGCGTCGATCCGGGCGGCGAGGACGGCGGCGAGGTCCCGGGAGAGCAGCCGGCTGCCCAGCGACCCGGGCACCAGCCGCCAACCGGTCGACGGGCTCTGGTCACGTTCGCCGGAGCCGGGACGATCCACCGAGGCACGCGCACCGCGCGCCGGCTCCGGGGCGCCGACACCGAGCGGCGACTCCGAGGCGCGGACACCATGCGCTGCTTCCGAGGCGCGGATACCGCGCGCTGTCTCCGTGGTGAGCGCTCCGCGCTCGATGAGCAGGGTGACCAGCTCGGCCAGATAGAAGGGGTTGCCCTGCGCGGTGGCGAGCAGCCGGTCCGTGTCGGCCTGCGGCAACTTGCCGCCGCCGAGGTAACTGGTGAGCAGCCGCGCCGCGTCGGCACCGCGCAGTGGCGGCAGGGAGTGCACCTCGGCGTCCGCGACCCGGGTCAGCGCGCCGGCCGTACGCACCAGTTCCGGCCGGCCGAGCAGCAGCACCAGCACCGGGCCGGTGAGCTTGGACAGGGTCAACCCGAGGGCACTGATCGTCTCGGCGGTGGCGTCGTGCAGGTCGTCCACCACGATCACCAGTGGCGCTTCCGAGGCGAGCCCGCTGAGCAGATTGGCGACCGCGTTCGGCACCGCCTCGGCGTCCGCGGCCGGGACGCCCGACCCACCCCACTCGCCCGAGTCGGTGCCCCCGTGTGCCGGGAGTTCGCCATACCCGAGCAGGGCGAGCAACTGCTCGACGGCGATCGGGGCGGTCTCGCCGCCGGAGCGGGCGAGTCGCTGACCGAGCCGCCGCAGCCTCTCGTCCACCGCCGGCCGGGTCAGTGCGGTGGCGGCATCGCTGGGCAGGCCGACGGCGGCACGCACCAGGTCGGCCAGCGGCGCGAGCCGACGTCGCTCACCGAACGCGGCACACCGCACCGACAGCACCCGCGCGCCCGTGTGCGCCGCGTACCGACCGGCGCCCACGTCGTATCCGGCGGCCAGGCGCTCGACCTCCGCGGCGAACCGGGACTTGCCGATGCCCGCCTCGGCGGTCATCAGCAGCACCCGGGGGTCACCCTGGTCGATCACCTCGGCGAGCCGACCGGCGACCCGGCCGATCTCCGTCTCCCGACCGACGTACGGGGCCTCGTCGCCCAGCCCGGAGCGGGTGCCCGGTGCGTCCAGCAGGCCCAGCAGCTCGTACGCCTCGACCGGCTCCCGCTTGCCCTTGAGCCGCAGTGGACGCAGCGCCCGCCAGGAGGACACGTGTCGGGTGGCGGCGGCGGTGCGCCCGCCGGCGTAGACCGCGCCGACCGCTGCGGCGTCGGCCAGCCGGGCGGCGGTGTTCACCGTGTCGCCGATGACCGTGTATTCGATGGCGGCCTGGATGCCGGCGATGACGTCGCCGGTGTTCAACCCGACGCGCAGCCCGAGCGGCGCGCCGCCGCCCCGCTCGTCGTCGAGCACCCGGCGGACGGCCCGCTGCATGGACAGGGCGGCCCGGACGGCGCGTTCGGCGTCGTCCTCGTGTGCCACCGGGGCGCCGAAGACCGCCATGATCCCGTCGCCGGTCAGCTTGTCGACGTGCCCGCCGAAGGTCTTCACCGCGCCGGCGAGCGCGGCGAGCACCCGGTCGGTGACCGCGCCGACCCGTTCCGGGTCGAGATCCTCCGACCAGGAGGTGAACTCGGAGAGGTCACCGAAGAGCACGGTGACCACCCGGCGCTCGGCTGCCGGCAACGTTGCGGCGGCCGGCAGCGCGGCACCGCAGTTGTGGCAGAACCGCGCGCCGGGAACGGCGACGGTTCCACACACGGGGCAGGTCACATGTGCTCCAACCCACTGACCCCCGGCGCAGATTCCCCGGTGTCGACACCCAGATGCTCCAACTGGGCACGGACCGACCATTCGGCCGCCCACCAGAGCGAGCGGTCCACGTCGGCGTAGACCGCCGCCACCACGTCGGCGGGCGTGCGGGCGCCGGCCGCGACCGCCGCCCGGACCTGGTCGAGCCGGGCGCGACGGTGCGCGAGGTAGAAGTCGGCGGCGGCGGCGCAGTCGGCCAGCGCCGGGCCGTGCCCGGGCAGCGCCGGGATCCCCCGGTACGCGGACAGCAGCTCCAGGCTGGTCAGGTAGTCACCGAGGTGCCCGTCCGGATGGGCGACCACCGTGGTGCCCCGGCCGAGAATGGTGTCACCGGTGAACACCACCCGCTCGTCACCGTGCCCGACCAGGAAGCAGACCGAGTCGGCGGTGTGCCCTGGCGTGCCCAGCAGGCTGATCTCCAAGCCGAAACCGCCGAGGCGTTCGCCCGGCTCGGTCAGTGGTTCGCCGCCGATGGTGTGTGCCGGGTCGACGGCGAGGACCTGCACGCCGCCGAGCAGCTCGCTCAGCCGGGCGGAGCCCTCGGTGTGGTCGGGGTGGCCGTGGGTGATCAAAACCAGCCCGATCGGGCCGTGCTCGGCGATCCGGGTCAGGTGTCCCTCGTCCGCCGGCCCCGGGTCGACCACGACGGCGTGCTCGGCCGACGGGGCGCGCAGCACCCAGGTGTTGGTGCCGTCGAGGGTCATCGGCCCCGGATTCGGTGCGCGCAGCAGTGTCACCCAGGTCGGCAGCTCGTCGGCCAGCGCCGCAGCCGGTGCCGTCACGTGCCCGCTCATGGCTGCGATGGTACGACCCCGCCCGCAACACCCCACGATCTTGCCCACCGAACCCGGAGGAAGGGCCCCGTCGACGCCTGATGGCGAGGAAGGGGCCCCTCCTGAGCGCGGATCGCGGGGTGCTGGCGACGCGTCAGGCGACCTCGACGATCAGTTCGATCTCCACCGGGGCGTCGAGGGGCAGTTCGGCCACTCCCACCGCGCTGCGGGCGTGGCGGCCAGCCTCGCCGAAGACGGTCCCGAAGAGGTCGGAGGCACCGTTGATCACCGCCGGCTGACCGGTGAAGCCGGGCGCGGAGGCCACGAAACCCGTCACCTTGACGACCTTGACGACGTTCTCCAGGCCGACCAGCGAGTCGACAGCGGCCAACGCGTTGAGCGCGCACCGCTGGGCCAGATCCTTCGCCTGCTCGGCGGAGATCCCGGCGCCGACCTTGCCGGTCGCGAGCAGCTTGCCCTCGGCGATCGGCAGCTGGCCGGAGACGTACACGTGCTGCCCGGACTGCACGGCCGGCACGTAACTGGCCACCGGTGGCACGACCTCGGGCAGTTCCAGCCCCAGCTCGGCGAGTTTTGCGTGCGGACCGTTGCTCACGCCTTGGGCCGCTTCAGGTAGGCGACCAGCTGGTCCGGATTGGGCCCCGGGATCACGGCGACGAGCTCCCACCCGTCCTCGCCCCAGTTGTCGAGGATCTGCTTGGTCGCGTGGACCAGCAGCGGGACCGTGGAGTATTCCCACTTCTGCATCGCTGAAGGGCTCCCTCTCGGTGCGGAATTGTTCGAGGGACAGCCTACGGTCCGCTGGCGGGGCGAGGTGCGGGACGCTGCTCCGGCGCGGCCGGCAGCTCCCCGCAGAGCCCTTCGTGCTCGTATCCCTGGGGGCAGCGGGACCGGTCGGGCAGCAGCAGGTCGCAGAACACCCGGTGCCGGTTGTTCTGGTCGTCGGCGTTGGACACGGTGGTCTCGCCGGCGTCCAGCTCGGGCAGGAAGCCCAGGGACACCGCGACCCGGCCGGCCAGCACGGTCGCCGCGGCCAGACTCGGCACCCGGATCGGCAGGTGGATGACGAAGCCCGCCTCGTCGTCGTCGCGGGCCCGCTCGGCGGCGCGGGTTGGCGCTCGAGCCGCCTCCGTCTGCTCCGGCATCCGGCGGTACGACCGTTCGTTGACCGGCTGGGTGCCGACGGGCCCGCCGGTCTCGACCACGGACCCGGGCCGGCGCGGCCGGTCGTTGGTCGGAAACTGGGTGCGAGGGATGTTGTCCGCGTCGCGCATGCACTGCCTCCGGTCGTACCTCTCGGATCATGCTTCCGGTCCGAACCCGTTCGTCCGTTCCGGCCCCCGCACCGGGACGAAGGTAGGTCGGTGGCCGCAGTCCCGCCAATAGGACGCGCACAACCGGTCACTAACAGTCACATATGCGACAGATCGACAGTCGGGGGATGGGCTGCCAGGCGCATCGCCGCCCGAACCGGCAAGCCCCGCGGCATGGCAGGGGCAACGCCGATCCGCTCACCGACCGCTACCCTTCCGGTCGGACGGTCGCGCTGCGCCCGGACGCCCGCTCGATCACGCTCGGCGCCAGGGGTGGCGGCGGGCGCCGCACCCCCGGGGGAAAGACCATGACCCAACCGCCCAGCGGCGACCAGGCCGGCCCACCCGCTCACCCGCCGGCCCACCCGGATCCCGCCGGTCAGCCCGGCTCTCCGACCATTCCCGCCCAGCCAGCCCCCGCCGCACCGGTCGGGCGGCTCGCCCTCCCCGCATCCCCGGCCCAGCCGGCGCCCCCCGCTGAGCCGGCCGCTCCCTCCCAACCGGCCTTCCCCAGCCAGTCGGGCGGCGCTGACGGTGCTGGGCAGCCGGAGGGACCGGGTGGCTCCACGTCGACCGCGGCACCGACACCGCCGGGCAGCCCGGAGATCCCGCCACCGCCGTCGGGATACCCGCCCTACCAGGGCACGGCTGCGCCGAAGAAGAAGCGCGGCCTGCTGATCGCGGCGATCGCACTCGTCGTGATCATGGTGCTCTGCGTGGGCGGCGGCGTGGTGGCGTTCCTGACCCTGCGCAATGCCGAGACCGGCGAGGGCGCCAAGGAACCGGCGATCGCCGTCGACGAGTTCCTCACCGCGGTCTACAAGGATCGCGACGCCTCCAAGGCTGCCGATCGGGTCTGTGCCGCCTCCCGCGACGACGAGAAGATCGCCGCGAAGGTCGCCGAGGTGCAGAAATACGCCTCAGCGCACCAGAATCCTCGTTTCCGGTGGACCACCCCGAAGGTGGACAACCAGACCGGGGACCGGGCCACCGTCTCCACTCGGATCACCATGACCACCTCCGACGAGAAGGTGGCCGACCAGGACCTGCGCTTCACTGTGGTGCAGAAGACGGGTTGGTGGGTCTGCGAGGTCGCGTGACCGCCGGGCCTGGATAGGCTCGACGGGTGTGTGCAGCTGAGCGGCCGATCGAGCCGGCCGGTACCGGATGGTCCGCCCGCCTTCATGTGGTGACCGGCAAGGGGGGCACCGGCAAGACCAGCGTCGCCGCGGCCCTGGCCCTCGCGCTCGCCGCCGGCGGCCGGCGCACCCTGCTGGTCGAGGTCGAGGGGCGGCAGGGCATCGCCCAGCTGTTCGGCATCGACCCGCTGCCCTACGAGGAGCGGCACCTCGCCGACGCGCCGGACGGCGGCGAGGTACGCGCTCTCGCGGTGGACGCCGAGGAGGCGCTGCTCGAGTACCTCGACATGTTCTACAAGCTGGGCGCGGCGGGCCGGGCGCTGCGCAAGCTCGGTGCCATCGACTTCGCCACCACCATTGCGCCGGGGCTGCGGGACGTGCTGCTCACCGGCAAGGTGAAAGAGGCCACCACCCGCACCTCCGGGCAGCGGCGGGTGTACGACGCGGTGGTGCTGGACGCCCCGCCGACCGGGCGGATCGGTCGCTTCCTCAACGTCACGGCCGAGACCGCCCGGCTGGCCAAGGTGGGCCCGATCAAGACCCAGAGCGAGGGGGTCGCCGCACTGCTGCGCTCCCCGATGACCGCTGTGCACGTGGTCACGTTGCTGGAGGAGATGCCGGTACAGGAGACGGTGGACGCGATCGCCGACGTGACCTCGCTCGGCTTCGGCATCGGGAAGGTGATCGTCAACGGCGCCCGGCCCCCGCTGCCCGCCGGCCGGGCGGTCACCGCCGCTGAGCTGCGGCGTGGGCTGGTCGCCGCCGGCCTGCCGGCCGATCGGGACATCGTGGCCGGTTTGCACGACGAGGCCCGGGACCAGGTCATCCGTCGCGAACTGGAAGATTCGCTCCGCGCTGAGCTGGTGGAGTTGGGGCTGCCGATGGTCGAGCTGCCGTTGCTGCCCGACGGGGTGGACCGGGCGGGCCTCACGACACTGGCCCGCGCCCTCGTCAGCGCCGATTGACTCACACCTGAGCTCAGCACCGGCGCATGGACCGACGCGGCCCGATACGCTCGATTGGTGCCTTCCGAAGACGCGGCGCCGCAGCTGGACGTCGACCAGATCCTCGCCGACCCCGGCGTGCGGATCGTCGTGTGTTGCGGTGCCGGCGGAGTGGGAAAGACGACCACGGCTGCGGCGCTGGCCCTGCGGGCCGCCGAGCACCACGGCCGACGCACCGTGGTGCTCACCATCGACCCGGCCCGCCGGCTGGCCCAGTCGCTGGGCCTGACCGAGCTGGACAACACCCCTCGCCAGGTCAAGGGCATCGACGTCGAGAGCAGCGGCGGGGAGTTGCACGCCATGATGCTGGACATGAAGCGCACCTTCGACGACGTGGTGCTCCAGCACACCGATCCGGCGAAGGCCGCGGAGATTTTCGCGAACCCGTTCTACCAGGCGATGAGCTCGACCTTCGCCGGCACACAGGAATACATGGCGATGGAGAAGCTGGGCCAGCTGCACGCCCGGGGCGAATGGGACCTGATCGTGGTGGACACGCCTCCGTCCCGCTCGGCACTGGATTTCCTGGACGCGCCGGCCCGGCTCTCCCGTTTCCTCGACGGCCGGATGCTGCGACTGCTGCTGGCTCCGGCCCGCACCGGCGGACGGAGCATGTTCAGCCTGGTCACGGCCTCGTTCGGGATGTTCTCGAAGGTGGTGCAGAAGGTGCTCGGCGCACAACTGCTCACCGACCTGTCCGGCTTCGTGGCCGCACTGGACTCGATGTTCGGTGGTTTCCGGCAGCGCGCCGAGCAGACGTACCGCATCCTCCAGGCCGGGGAGACGGCCTTCCTGCTGGTCGCGGCGCCCGAGCCGGACGCGGTCCGGGAGGCCGCCTACTTCGCGGGCCGTCTGCGGGACGAGCGGATGCCGCTCGCCGGCCTGGTGCTCAACCGGGTGCACCGACCGGCGGTGCCAAAGCTGGACGCCGAGCAGAGCCGGCTCGCCGCCGAGCGGCTGACCGAGCTGGGTGGGCACGAGGCCACCGCCGACGTGCTGCGGGCGCACGCGGCGCTGGCTCGTCAGGCGGTACGCGAGCAGCAGGTCGCCGCGCGGTTCACCGAGGCGTTCCCGGCGGTGCCGGCGGTGTCGGTGACGGCGCAGCCCGCCGACGTGCACGACGTCGACGGGCTGCGAACGATCGGCGCGGCGATCAGCCGGCCGTGACCGGCGTCAGGTGGCCGCGCTGACGAGGATCTTGTCCTTGCCGGCCTTGTCCTTGCTGTTCTTCTTCATCGCTGCCTCGAACATCTTGCGCCAGCTCGTCACCTGCGGGTGACGACGCAACAGCGCCCGCCGTTCGCGTTCGGTCATGCCACCCCACACACCGAACTCGATCCGGTTGTCCAGCGCGTCGGCCAGGCACTCGTACCGAACTGGGCAGCTCCGGCAGATCCGCTTCGCCACGTTCTGTTCGGCGCCTTGTACGAACAACGCGTCCGGGTCCCCGTTCTGACATGCCGCCAGTGACGGCCAGTCAGTGATCATGCCCATGTGTACACGTCCCCCCTTGCAGTACCTACCGACCTCGTCGATGCACGTCAGCCGGCAATCCCCCCGATCGCCCGGCCTGCCTTCCCCAAGGCGGCGCGGACGACATGTGGCGCTGTCGCCGCCCCCATCATGCTCTGTAGTCACCCGATTACGCAACGTTGTCGGCGAAATCCATCATTCCGGACACTCCCGGCTTCCCGGGCCTTCGACCGCCGGTTACCCCGCCGAGGTCAGCGATAACGCCGCGCCGCCTCCCTGAATCGGAGGAGACTCACGCCAGGTCACACGCAACCAAGCACCGGGGGTCGTGCGTTTAGCACAACGAGGGCAGCGCACGCAGGAAATGGGGAAAGAACGCCCCAGCGCACCTCGTTCCCTACTCGCGTACCCTGCTGAGGTGACCTGGATGCGGAAACGTGACCACAATGTGCTGACCAACGCCGCATCGCTACTCGTGTGTGGCCTGTTGGCCGGCGTAGTGGTCGCTGCGGCGGCCTTCCCCGCGGTGGCGATGTCCGGCTTGGCCGCGAAGGCGGGCGCCGAGACATTCGGCAACCTGCCCACGGAGCTGACGGTGGCCCGAGCGCCGCAGATCAGCTACCTGCTGGCCTCGGACGGCAAGACACCGCTCGCAACGATGTACGACGAGAACCGGCGCGACGTGAAGCTCGCCGACATCTCTCCCTACATGCAGAAGGCCATCATCGCGGCCGAGGACCACGACTTCTACAAGCACAACGGCGTCGACATCAACGGTGTCGCACGCGCGTTCGTCAACAACCAGGCCGAGGGCTCCGGCCGGCAGGGCGCCTCGACGCTGACCATGCAGTACGTCCGGCTGGCCATCGCCTACTCGGCCACCCACCCGGCCGACGTGGTCGCGGCGACCGAGGACACCAGCGCCCGCAAGCTCCGCGAGATGCGGCTGGCCCTCCAGGTCGACAAGGAATTCTCCAAGGACGAGATCCTCACCCGCTACCTCAACCTCGCCTCGTTCGGCAACGGCGCGTACGGCATCTTCGCCGCCAGCCAGGTCTACTTCGGTAAGCCGCCGAGCAAGCTCAAGATCGAGGAAGCGGCACTGCTGGCCGGCATGGTCAAGGCCCCGACGACGAACGACCCGACCACCAAGGCCGGCTACCCGCTCGCACTGGACCGCCGTGACTACGTCATCCAGAACATGGTCGAGATCAAGGCCATCACCCAGCAGGAGGCCGACGCGGCCAAGGCCGTCAAGCTCGAGGTGAAGGACAAGCGCACCCCGAACGGTTGCGTCTCCGCCAACGTCAACAGCTGGGGCTTCTTCTGCGACTACTTCTACCGCTGGTGGATGCAGCAGGAGACGTTCGGTTCGACCTCGTACGACCGGGAGCGGCGGCTGAAGAGCGGCGGCTACACCGTCGTGACGTCGATCGACGTCCAGGCGCAGAAGGGCGCCGACAAGGCGGTCCGGAAGGCCAAGAGCGAGAACAGCAAGGAAGCCGCCATGGTCGCGGTGGTCGAGCCCGGCACCGGCCGGGTCCGGGCGCTCGCGGTGAACCGGCAGTTCAAGCTGGACGACCCGAAGAACCCGAAGAACAAGATCTCCAGCGATCCCGCGAAGAGCAAGAAGAAGATCCGGGGCAACTACCCGGCGACGGTCAACCCCCTGCTCACCGGTGGCGACGGCATCACCGGTTATCAGGCCGGCTCGACCTTCAAGATGTTCACGATCGTGGCGGCATTGGAGAAGGGCATCCCGCTCAGCTACCCGATCAACGCGCAGAAGCAGTTCAAATCGGAATACATCATCCAGCCGGGCCCGGCAGCCTGCCCAGGCACCAACTTCTACTGCCCCACCAACTCGACCGAGAGCATGGCCGGCCCACACAACATGTGGACCGCGTTCGGCCGTTCGGTGAACACCTACTTCGTGCCTCTGCAACAGCAGGTCGGCGCGGAGAACGTGGTCAAGGCCGCCAAGCGGCTGGGCATCAACTTCCGGGCCCAGGAGGACCTGGACCTGGAGAAGGGTGCGCACCAGTGGGGCGCGTTCACCCTGGGCGTCTCGCAGACCACCCCGCTGGATCTGGCCAACGCCTACGCCACCCTGGCCGCGGACGGCACGTTCTGCGAACCGATCCCGGTGCAGGAGATCCGCGACCCGGAGGGCAACAAGCTCGACATCGCCAACCCGCGCTGCGAGAAGCGGTTCAGCACCGACGTGGCCCGCGCCGCGGTGGACGCGGCCCGATGCCCGGTCGGTGACAAGTCGTCGTCCTCCCGGTGCTCGGGAGCCACCGCCGGCAACGTCCGCAACGACGTCGGTTACCCGGTGGCCGGCAAGTCCGGCACCACCGACTCGGAGAAGACCGCCGCACTGGTCGCGATGACCAAGCAGTACGCGGTGGCGGGCATCATGGCCGACCCGGACTGGCCGCAGACCAACGTGAAGATGAAGCACGGGGAGAAGGACGGCATCAACCCGCCGGTGTGGGAGACGCTGCGGGACGCGATGAAGGGCAAGAAGGCGATCCAGTTCGAGCCGCCTGGCCAGAAGATCTCCGAGGGTGACCAGCGCAGCATCCCGAGCGTGAGCTGCATCCCGCTGGATCAGGCGAAGTCCCGGATCAAGGGTGCCGGCTTCGAGCCGGTGGTCTCCGACACCAAGGTCAAGTCTTCCTGTCCTCCGGGCACCGCCCACGGCACCAGCCCGGACGGGCGCACCATCAAGGGTGGCGTGGTCACCATCCAGGTCAGCAACGGCGGTGGTGGCACCACGCCGGGCAACACCGGTGGTCCCGGTGGCCCTGGGCAGCCCGGCAACCCGCCCGGTCGACCCGGTGGTCGTCCCGGCGGCTGAGCCGACGAGCAGGACACGACGGGCGGGCACCCTTCTCGGGTGCCCGCCCGTTCGTCTGTCCGGTCGACCGGCTACCGGCGCCGATTCCGAGGGCGGCAGTCGCGGTGCCGCTGGTGGGTCAGAGGCCGAGCTGTCGGCGTACCTCGGAAGCCACCCGGCCGCCCTCGGCCTGGCCCGCCACCGCGGCCTGGGCCGCCTTCATGGCCGGGCCCATCTGGGCCTTGCCGGTGAAGCCGCCCGCGGCGAGCGCCCCCGACACCAGCTCGGCCAGCTCGGCGTCCGAGAGCTGCTTGGGCAGGTAGCGGTCCAGCACCTCACCCTCGGCCGACTCCTTCGCGGCCTGCTCGGCGCGGCCGGCGTCGGCGAAGGCGGTGGCCGCCTCCCGGCGCTTCTTGGCTTCCTTGGTCAACACCGCGAGCACCTCGTCATCGGTGAGCTCGCGCTTGGCCTTGCCGGCGACCTCGGCGGTGCCGACGGCGGCCAGGGCCATCCGCAGCGTGGAGGTGGTCAGCTCGTCGCGCGCCTTGAGCGCGGAACGCATGTCGGCAGTGAGGCGGTCCTTCAGCGTGCTCATGGACGGTCAAACTACCCTGAACGCCATGCGAAAGCGCACACTATTCCGGCTTGCCGCCGGAACCGCCACGGTCGGCGCGGCCACCCTCGCGTACGCGTCGCTCATCGAGCGCAACATGTTCACCCTGCGGCGGTACGACGTGCCGGTGCTGCCGGCCGACGCGGAACCGCTGCGTGTGCTGCACCTGTCGGACCTGCACATGATGCCCGACCAGGCGCGCAAGCAGCGCTGGGTGGCGTCGCTGGCCGCCCTGGACCCCGACCTGGTGGTGGTGACCGGCGACAACATGGCGCACCCGGACGCGGTGCCCGGGGTGCTGCGCGCCCTACAGCCGCTGCTGGACTATCCGGGGGCGTTCGTGTTCGGCTCCAACGACTACACCGGGCCGGTCCTGAAGAACCCGTTCACCTACTTCCTGCCCGACCGTGAATACACCGAGGGCGTCGAGCTGCCCTACGAGGAGCTGCGTCAGGTGTTCACCGGCGCCGGCTGGGCGGACCTCAACAACGTCCGGACCACGTTGAAGGCCGGCGGTCGGCAGCTCGACCTGGTCGGCGTGGACGACCCCCACATCGAACGGGACGACTACCCCTCGGTGGCTGGCGCGGTCTCGTCGTCGGCCGATCTGTCCATCGCGCTGACGCACTCCCCGGAGCCACGGGTGCTCGACCAGATGGCGGCGGACGGCTTCGGACTGATGCTGGCCGGGCACACCCACGGCGGTCAGGTCTGCGTACCGGGCTTCGGTGCGCTGGTGACCAACTGCGGCCTGCCCCGCTCGATGGCGCGCGGTCTGCACCGCTGGCCGGGCTCGGACTCCTGGCTGCACGTCTCCGCCGGCCTCGGCACCCACCCCACCGCCCCGATCCGCTTCGCCTGCCCCCCGGAGGCCAGCATCCTCACCCTCCACCCCCGCTGACCCGCCCGCCCTCCCGCGCCGCGCGGGCCTCAAGATCCGCGCAACATCGGGGATGCTGCTGCCTCACCCCGCGCTGAGGCAGCAACATCGGGGAAGTTGCGCGGATCTTGGCTCTCCGCCCGGGGGTCAGGGCGCGGGGGTACCGAGTTTGACCATCGGGGCGGGTGGGCTACTATTTGTCGGCACGCCTCGGGGTGTGGCGCAGCTTGGTAGCGCGCTTCGTTCGGGACGAAGAGGTCGTCGGTTCGAATCCGGCCACCCCGACCAGAGGTAAGAGGGCACGTCCGATCCATGGATGTGCCCTCTTGTGCGTCCTGGGGGCGACCACGGTCCGCGCAATCGGCAGCAGTTCCCACCCCGGCTCCGGATCGTGCTCGGCGGTGGCGCGCAGCAGCCCGGGCGGGGGCGTCCAGCCATCGTGGTCGAACGCCCAGCGGCCGTTGGTGGTGAGCACGTGGCACGAGTAGGGCGCACCCGGGCGTGTGCGGCGTGCCCATGTTCCTCACCCCTACGGGCCGCCGCCGGAGCCCCGGCGGCGGCCGCTGCGGTAGTCGTCAGGCGGCGGGCCCGATGAAGTAGCCCGACTGGTCGACGAGCACGTGGCTGCTGCCGGAGCTGTTGTTGTAGAGGGAGATGCTCGCGTCACTCGTCTTGATCACCGCGAGGTTCGAGGCCGTCTCGCCGGCGACGAAGTTGACGTTCGAGGCGGTGGGGGGCGTCGTCCGGTAGGGGAAGGCGGTGAGAACGCCGGCGGTGGTCGGCGCGGTGACGGTCAGGTTGGCCACGACGGCCGTGGGGGCGGGGCAGTCCGACCCGCAGTCACCGCCGTCGAACGCCTCGTAGTACCAAGCCTCGAGGCTGGCCACCGCCTGCTTCTCCAGCGGACCGGCGGTGCGACCGATCAGGCCGTCGCCGGTGCGGCTGTCGGCGATCCGGGACGGCCCCCACGGCACGTAGCTCTGGGTCGCCCCGGAGGCCGCGGACCCGAAGTAGCCGGCCAGGTCGGCGACGACGTGGGTGGTGCCGGAACTGACGTTGCGGATCGCCACCTTACCGCCGACAACCGGCACGGTGACCAGGTTGGGGATCGTCTGCCCGGCCACGAAGTTCAGGTTGGACGCCACCGGCACCGGCGTTCCGTCCGGGTAGACGGTGAGCACCCCGGCGGTCGTCGGCTGCGTCACCGTGACGTTGAGAATCGCGGCGGTCGCGTCGGCGGGGAGGACGCCGGAGAGATCGACGTGCCGGTCGGCGTTCGGGGCGACCGGAGCTGCCGAGCGGGTGTCCAGCACCCGCCTCGGCGCGAGTGGCGCGAAGCCCGAGCCGTGGGCGCTGTAGTAGCCCTGGAGATCGGCGACCAGGTGGATCGTTCCCCCGCTGGCGTTCTCCAGGTAGACCCGGCCATCGCGCACCGGCACGGTGACCAGATTCGGCACGGTCTCGTTGGCCACGAAGTTGACGCTCGACGTGGTGGTGGGAGTGCCGGCGTCGGGGTAGACCTTCACGAATCCGGCGGTGGTGGGGCCGGTGACGGTGACGTTCAGGACGATCGAGCTGATGTCGGCGGCCGGAACGCCACCCACCTGGGGCAGGTCGAGGGTCACCCGACCGCCGGCGGCGACCGGCACCGTGGTCGGAATGCCGAGAGCGGTGCGGGTGTCCAGCAGCCGCGTCGGCGCGACCGCCGTGTAGTGCGAGCCGGTCACCGTGCAGGCCTGATCGGTGCGCCCGACGCCGCCGTTGACACGGCGGAATCCGTTCGGGCTGACGTAGTAGGCGACGCAGGCCACCCCCGCCCGGCGGTACGTGTAGCTGGCTCGCGGCACGTCGCTGATGCGCGGGGCGGTCTGGTCGCCGAACCGGAACGCGTACCGGCCCTCTTCACGCTCGACAGGCCAACTGTGGGTCGGGGTGATGGTCGCCACCGTGTCCAGTGGACCGCCGCCAGCCGCCCGCCGGATATCGATCGAACCGGGGTCCAGCGTCCCCTGGCGCTCCCAGCCGCCGCGGTCCCGGTAACCACTGCCCGTGCCGGTGTTGGCGGCCGCCGGGTCGTCGCTGTACGGGTTGCCCAGAATGTCACTCGGCAGGGCACCCGGGGCGGAGCCGTCCGCCGAGTCGATGGCGGGAGATCCCGGCCGGAGCGTGATCCAGCTCCGCCAGTAGTTGATGTCGACGATGTCGATCCCCGGGTTCGTCGTCAGGTCGTGGACGCCCTGGCCGGTGGCCGCGACGAAGCTGTCCCGCGCGGTGTGCGCGGTGCCGCCCCAGACGTAGAACGGGCCGCCACTGACCGGATCGATCAGGTTGTGGTCGACGACGCTGCGAGCGGTCGACCCGGCGGACACGGTGATCGCGGCGGCGGCCGCCGGATCCGCGCAGACCTGCCTGACGCTGCCCGCCGTCGCGATGATGTTGTTGCGGATGCTCGCGCCCGGCGAGTCGCCGGCCACGTCGATGCCCCTCCCACAGGTGGTGATGATGGTGTTGCCGGTGACCACGGTGTCCGGGGCGTCGGTGACGACCATCCCGGCACGGCTGTAGCCCTGGTTGCCGACCACCACCGCGTTGACGGTGCCGGCCCCGACGGCCACCACGGGCCCGCCGCCGATCAGGAACCATTGGCGGCTGACCGTGACGTCACGGGATCCACCGGTGATCCGCACGCCCCCGGACGCTGTCGCACCCCGTACGCCGTTGCCGTCGATGGTGACCCGGGTGGAGCCGTCCACCGTCACCGCAGGCGCCCCGCTCACACCCTCCACCACGAAGTCCCGCAGGGCCACGTCGTGCACGCCGGCGACGATGATGACGCTGCCGGTGGTCGGCCCCGCCATGGACCGGACCTTGCCGATGCGTACGTCGCCCCGGACCGCCGAGGCGCGGAACGTGATCGGTGCCTCGGGCGTACCGGAACGCGTGATCGTCAGCACCTCCTCGTAGTGCCCCGGCTCGACGAGCACGGTCTGGCCCGGTTGGACGACGGCCGCTGCCGCGGAGATCGTGCAGAACGGGTCGTTGCCGGTGCCGCTGCCACCGCCAGCGGAGCAGCGGTTCTGGTCCACGGACAGCTCGGTCGGCGGGACGGCCTGGGCGACCGGCTGGGCGGTCACGGGCACCGCCGCACGAGCGGGCACCGCCGCACGAGCGGGCACCGCGGCACGAGCGGGCACGGCGGCGTGGGCCGGCACGGCGGCGTGGGCCGGCGCGGCCGGCCCGGCCAGGCCTCCGGCACCCAGGACAAGGGGTACGACTAGGAACCCGGCGAACCAGCGACCACCCATGGACCATCCCCGTCTTCTATCGATCATGATCAGGCCGGAGACTACCGGCATTGCCCGGCCGGTCACGTCAGTCGATCGGTCACCGTCGCCGGAACGGCCGGAGCCGGCACCATCACGTGGTGCCGGCTCCGGGTCGGATCGGTTCGGTCAGGGAGTGGTGGCGATGAAGTGGCCCGCCTGGTCGACGATCACATCCGTAGTGCCACTGCTGTTGTTGGTCAACGTCACGGAACCGTCGGCGCCCACTCGGACCACCGCGGCGTTCGATGCCGTCTCGCCGGCCACAAAGTTGACGTTCGAGGTGGCCGACGGCGCCTCGCCCTTGGGCTGTGCGATGAGGACACCCGGAGCGGTCGGCCCGGTGACCGTCAGGTTGGCGACCAACGCGGTCGGCTTCGGCGTCTTGTCGTTGCCGTTCGGGTCCAGGAAGGGCACAATCCGGTCGACCGACGCGAACGGTGCCAGTCTGCTCCCGGACCGGGTGTCGAGGATCCGCTGGGGGCCCAACGGGACGAAACCGTCGGTGGCGCCGCTGCCGTACCAACCGGCCAGGTCCGCGAGCACGTGGGTGGTGCCGGAACTGACGTTCTGGATGACGAGCCGGCCGTTCACCACCGGCACCGTCACCAGGTTGGGGATGGTCTGGCCGGTGACGAAGTTCAGGTTGGACGCCGTCGGCACGGGCGAACCGGCCGGGTACACGGTGAGAACCCCGTTCGCCGTCGGCTGGGTGGCCGTCACGTTCAGCACGACGGCCTTGGCACCCGACGGCACCCGCCCGGAGAGATCCAGCACCCGGTAGGTGTTCGCGGGGACCGGCGCGCCTCCGTTGGCCCGGGTGTCCAGCACGCGGGTCGGCGCAAGCGGCTTGAAGCCGTCACCGAAGCCGGAGTAGAAGCCCTGCAGATCGACGACGACGTGCACCGTCCCGCCGGCGTTGTTACGGATGCGCAGGTTGCCGTTGGACATCGGCACCGTGACCTGGTTCGGCACGGTCTCACCGGCGACGAAGTTGACGCTCGACGCCTGGGGTGTGGTCGTCCCGTCCGGGTAGACGCTGAGGTAACCGGCGCTGGTCGGTTGGGTGGCCGTCACGTTGAGCACCACAGCCGTGATGTTCGAGGCCGAGACTCCATTGACCGACATGACTGGCAGAACGATCTCGGAGTTGGCCGCGACGGGAACGGTGGTGCTGATCCCGACGGCGGAGCGGGTGTCCAGCAGACGGGTCGGTGCCACCGGGGTGAACATCGCGCCGAGGACCTCGCAGTCTCCACCCAGCGGCTCGAGCACGCTCGGCGGGAGCACCCGGAAGTTGTCGAACCGGATGTCGTTGCTCACACAGGCGGTGCCGGCACGCTGGAGCTGGCGATCGGCCGGCACGATCGGACCCACCCGGTAGAACCGATCGTTGGTGAACCGCTGGGCAACCTTGCCCACCGGACCATCGGTGGGCCACGCGTGGCTGACCGTCAGAGGAGCGGTGTAGTCCAGCGAAGAACCGCCGGGCTTGCTTTGGACCCCGTACCCGCTCACCGTCCGGCCACCCTGGAGTTCGACCGCGCCCCGGTCGTGGTAGCCGTTACCGGTACCGGTGTTGGGCACGGTGGGCGCGTCGGCGTGTGCGTTGTCCAGCAGGTCGGTGCGGGTGGCCCCGGGTGCCGTCGCGTCGGCGGAGTCGACCGCCGGCGATGCGGCGGTCAGTGGGATCCAGCCGCGCTGGGTGCCCTGCTGCTCTCCCAGCAGGACCGGGGCCAGGATGTCGTGGCCGCCCTGCCCGGTGGCCGCCCGGAACGACGTCAGGTCGGCGTGATTGGTGTCGCCCCAGCGGTAGACGGCCCCACCACTGGCCGGGTCGACCAGGTTGTAGTCGGCCTCCGTGTTGCCGGTGGCGGCGGCGGCAACCGAGATCGCGGGTGCGGTCGCCGGGTCGGCACAGGCCCCCGGGGCAGGGACGGGACCGGATCCGGTACGCAGGATGTTGTTCCGGATGCTCGCGCCGGTCGAGGCACCGGCCAGCACGATCCCGGTCGTGCAGTCGGTCACCACGGTGTTGCCGGTGATCCGGGCTCCCGGCGCGTCGGTCACGGCGACCCGGGTCTTGAAGAACGTGTTGGCGGTGACCACCGCGCCGGTGACGCCCGCCTCGACGGCCACGCCGGTGGCGGCCGTGCCCGAGCCGGAGAACCAGCCCCGACTGACCGTGACAGCGCTGGACGAGCCCGTCACACGGACGGCGGGCAGGGTCCCCACGCCGGTGGCGATGCCGTCCACGGTGACCCGCTGGGCTCCGCTGATCAGAACCGGCACCGCGTCGCCCCGGCCGGTGAGCGTGAAGCCCTCGACCACGACGTCATGCACGCCGGAGATCGTCAGCGGCGTACCGCTGAGCGTGTAGTGACCGAGACGGACGAGGCCCCGCGAGGTGTTGACCGCACGCACGGTGATCGGCGCGGACTCGGTGCCGGACCGCGTGACCGTCACATTCTCCGCGTAGTCCCCCGGCTGCACGAGCACCGTCTGACCCGGCTGGGCGACCGCGAGAGCGGCGCCGATCGTGCAGTAGGGCGCGGCTTCGCTGCCGTCGCCAGCCGGCTTGCAGTTGGAGCGGCTGACGTACACCTCGGTGCCGGCGCTCGCGGCCCTGGCCGCCGCTGGCGCGGGCGCCGCCACCGCCGGCCCGGCGGGCCCGACCAGGCCCACACCCGCCAGCAGCGGTACGACCGCAAGCTGCACTGATCTGTGTCTTTTCATCAACTGTCCCCCGTGGAAGTCGAGCAATTCTCGACGCAGCCTATATTCACCTCTGTCGTGCCGGCTGTCCCGTCACCCTCCGGCAGGAAGAGCCGGCGCCCACCCGCTGGGTGTGGAGGGCGCTGGCTCTTCTGGTATTCGACGGGTCAGGACGCGGCGGCGATGAAGTGTCCCGCCTGGTCGATGATCACGTGGGTGGAGCCGGAGGTGTTGTTGAACAGCACGACGATCCCGTATTCACCGACGCCGACGATGGCGTGGTTCGAGGCGGTCTCACCGGCGACGTAGTTGACGTTCGACGCGGTCGGCCGGTCCGGTCCGTTGGGGTGGATGGTGAGCACGCCGGCCCTGGTGGGTGCGGTGACGGTCAGGTTCGCCACCAGCGCCGTCGGCTGGGGTGCGCTCTTGTCGTCTCTTGGGTCGAGGTAGGGCACGGTCAGCGAACCCCAGCCGTTCGGCCCGAGCGCTCCCTCGCCGTCACGGGTGTCGTAGATCCGGGTCGGGCCGAACGGCACGAAGACGTCCGTGGCGCCCCCACCGAACCAGCCGGACAGGTCGGCGACCACATGGGTACGGCCCGAACTGACGTTCTGGATGGACACCTTCCCGTCCACCACCGGCACCATCACCAGGTTCGGAATGGTCTGCCCCGCCACGAAGTTCAGATTCGACGCCATCGGCACCGCCGAGCCGTACGGATGAACAGTCAACACCCCACTGGTCGTCGGCTCCGTCACGGTCACATTGAGCACCACCGCCGTCACCCCGGACGGAATCCGACCGGACAGATCCACCGTCCGACCCGTGTTCGGCGCGAACGCCGAGCCACCGGTGCTGCGGGTGTCCAACACCCGCGACGGAGCCACCGACCGGAACCCCGACCCGCTCGCCGCGTAGTACCCCTGCAGGTCCGCGACGACGTGCACCGTACCGCTGGCGGTGTTACGGATGCGCAGGTTGCCGTTGGACATCGGCACGGTGACCAGGTTCGGCACCGTCTCGCCGGGTACGAAGTTGACTGTCGACGCGTCCGGCAGGGTGGTGCCGTCCGGGTAGACCCGCAGGAACCCCGCGGTGGTCGGCGCGGTGGCGGTCACGTTCAGCACCACGGCGCTGATGTCCGCGGCCGGCATCCCGTTGATCTGCGGCAGCGCCAGCACGACCTCGGTGTTCGCCGGGATCGGCACGGTGCCCGGCACCCCGAGCGCCGCACGGGTGTCCAGTACCCGCTGCGGTGTCAGGGCCGTGTAGGCGGCACCGACAACCGTGCAGCTGGTCTTGGGCGCTCCGTAGGTCCACCGGAAGTCGGTGAACGTCACCTGATGGGTCTCGCAGGCCCTGCCGGCCCGGCGGAAGCGGTGCTCCTCCGGCCCGAGCGGAACGATCCGGCGGAACGGCTCGTCGCTCCAACTGCGGGACACCTTGCCCAGCGGGCCGTCGGTGGGCCAGGCGGTGGTGACGGAGAGGCCGACGCTCACGTCCAGGGGGTTACCGCCGGGCTTGCGCCGGACCGGAACCTCGGTGACCGTCGTCGGGCCCTGCACCTCGACCGCACCCCGGTCGTGGTAGCCCGAGCCGGTGCCCGTGTTGGGCACCGCCGGGGCGTCGCTGTGCGGGTTGTCCAGCAGGTCGGTACGGGAGACGCCCTCGGCGGTGGCGTCGGCCGAGTCGACCGCCGGCGAGTTCGGGGCGATCTCGTAGTACGGCCGGTCATACATGGGCACCGTCGACAGCCGGGGGTTCGCGGCGATGTCGTGGGTGCCGTTGCCGGTGGCGGCGACGAACTCGGGCAGGCTCGTGTACTCGGTGGCACCCCAGCGGTACAGGGGACCGCCACTGGCCGGCTCGATCAGATTGTGGTCCGCCACGGTCTGCGGAACGCTTCCGGCGGAGACGGCGATGGCGGTCGCCAGTGCCGGCCACCTGCACGGCTGCGCGTCATCGAGCGGGCCGCCGGCGGTCTCCACGATGTTGTTCCGGATCGACACGCCCGGCGAGGTGCCGGTGACGTCCACGGCGGACGTGCAGTTGGTCGTCAGTGTGTTACCGACGATCTTCGTGCCGGGCGCGTCCCGCACCGTGACGCCACTGACGGTGAAGGTGTTGGCGGTGATCAGAGCGGCACGCACACCCGGGTCCACCACCAGACCGCTTCCGCCCACGAAGGAGCCACGACTCACGGTGACCTCCGCGGACTCACCGGTGATCCGGACCCGGGCCGGGGCCTCGTACTCGGTGACGACCAGCCGATCGAGGGTGATCCGGGAGGACCCGTCGACGAGTACCGCCTCGGCCGTACCCTCACCGGCCGCCCGGAAGCCGTCGAGGACCACGTCGTGGACGCCGCGAACGGTGAAGGCGCTCTCGTTGCCGCCGGGACCACGACGCTTGCCCACCTTGACGACGGTGGCGGCCTCGCCCGGCCCGTTCACCGCCCGGAAGGTGATCGGCGCGCCCTCGGTCCCCGAGCGGCTGATGACCACCGACTCCCGGTATTCGACTCCCGGGTGGACCAGGACGGTCTGGCCGGGCTCGACCACGGCGGCGGCCGCTGAGATGGTGCAGAACGGGGCTGCCAGGCTGCCGTCACCGCCCGTCACGCATCTCGTGTTGCTGACGTGCAACTCGGCTCCGACGGCAGCAGCCGGCACCGGCGCCACGGTGGCGTCGGTTGCCGCCGCCAGCGCGGGCGCCGCCGGGACCGCCAGGCCCCCACCGACGGTCAGTGGTACGAGCGCGAAACGCGCCAGAACAGAAGTCCTCATCAACCATCCCAAACCGTGGTGAACGTGTGCCGGCGTACCCGATGGGTGTGACGCCGAGCGGATGACACGGCCGTCCGTCGCCGAGGCGATGGACGGCCGTGCAACTGGTGCGTTGGAGTCAGGACGCCGCGGCGATGAAGTAGCCCGCCTGGTCGACGATCAGGTGCGTGTAGCCGGAACTGTTGTTGAACAGCACGATGTTCTCGTCCTCACCGACGCCCACGATGGCGTGGTTCGAGGCGGTCTCACCGGCGACGTAGTTGACGTTCGACGCGGTCGGCTGGTCCGCTCCGTTCGGGTAGGCGGTGAGCACGCCCGCCCGGGTCGGCGCGGTGACGGTCAGGTTCGCCACCACGGCCGTCGGCTTCGCCCCTGTCCCGCTGAGCGAATCGAGGTACGGAACGGGGACACCCGACGAGGTGATGGGCGCCTGCGGCCATCCCTCACCAGCGGCTCCCCGGGTGTCCAGGATGCGGCGTAGGCCGAACGGCACGAAGACGTCGGTGGCACCGCCGCCGAACCAGCCGGACAGGTCGGCGACCACATGGGTACGGCCGGAACTGACGTTCTGGATGGACACCTTCCCGTCCACCACCGGCACCATCACCAGGTTCGGAATGGTCTGCCCCGCCACGAAGTTCAGATTCGACGCCATCGGCACCGCCGAGCCGTACGGATGAACAGTCAACACCCCACTGGTCGTCGGCTCCGTCACGGTCACATTCAGCACCACCGCCGTCGCGCCCGACGGAATCCGACCAGACAGATCCACACTCCGACCCGTGTTCGGCGCGAACGCCGAACCACCGGCGCTGCGAGTGTCCAACACCCGCGACGGAGCCACCGACCGGAACCCCGACCCACTCGCCGCGTAGTACCCCTGCAGGTCCGCGACGACGTGCACGGTGCCGCTGGAGTTGTTGACGATCACCACCCCGTTGCCGCTCAGGACCGGCACGGTGACCAGGTTCGGCACCGTCTCACCGGCGACGAAGTTGACACTGGAGACACCGGCGGGGCCGCCGGCCGGATACACCTGGAGGAACCCGGCGGTGGTCGGCGCGGTCGCGGTCACGTTCAGCACGACGGCACTGACGTCCTGCTCCGGCACCCCGTTGAGCGGCGAGAACGCCAGGTTGACCGCCTGCTTCGGCGGGATCGGCACGGTACCGACCCTTCCGATTCCGGCACGGGTGTCGAGCACCCGCCGCGGCGGCACCGGCGTGTAGGCGGCGCCCAGCACCAGGCAGGTCGTCACCGGGGTCTCCCGGAACTGGCGGAAGTCGTTGAGGCTGACCTGGTGGGCCTCGCACACCCGGCCGGCACGGGGGAAACGGTGGTCCTCCGACCCGAGCGGGAGCACCCGACGGTTGTACTCATCGCTCCAGTTGCGCGACACCTTGCCCAACGGACCGTCGGTGGTCCACGCGGTGGTGATGGAAAGCTCGGCGGTCACATCCAGGTGTGTGCCGCCCGCCTTCCGTCGGATCGGCAGATCTTTGACCGTCACCGGCCCCTGGGCCTCGACGGCGCCCCGGTCGTGGTAACCCGAGCCGGTGCCCGTGTTGGGCTTCGCCGGGTCGTCCGTGTGCGGGTTGTCCAGCAGGTCGGTCCGGGACACACCCTCGGCGGTGGCATCGGCCGAGTCGACGGCGGGTGAGTTCGGGGCGATCTCGTAGTACGGCCGGTCGTACGCGTCCGTCGACCGCAGCCAGGGGGTCGCGGCGATGTCGTGCGCGCCGTGACCGGTGGCGGCGACGAACTCGGGCAGGCTGGTGTACTCGGTGCCACCCCACCGGTACAGCGGACCGCCGCTGGCCGGCTCGATCAGGTTGTAGTCCGCCACGGTCTGCGGCACGCTGCCGGCGGAGACGGCGATGGCAGTCGCCTCGGAGGGCACCTCGCAGGCCACCGCGTCGCTGAGCGCGCCGGTGGCGGTCTCCAGGATGTTGTTGCGGATCGACACCCCCGGCGACGTGCCGGTGACGTCCACGGCGAGGGTGCAGTCAGTTTCCAGCGTGTTCCCGACGATCTTCGTGCCCGGCGCGTCCCGCACGGTGATCCCGCTCTGGGTGAAGGTGCTCGCGGTCACCAGCGCACCGCGCACCCCCGGATCCACCATCAGGCCGCTGCCCGGACGGAAGGCGCCACGACTCACCGTCACGTCCACGGAAGCGCCGGTGATCCGGACCGCACCCGGGGCGTCGTACTCGGAGGCGACGAGCCGGTCGAGGGTGATGCGGGACGAGCCGTCGACGAGGACGGCCTCGGCCGCGCCGTCACCGGACGCGACGAAGCCATCCAGGACCACGTCGTGTACGCCGCGAAGAGTGAAGGCGCTCTCGCTGCCGTTGGCGCCGCGTCGCTTGCCCACCTTGACGACGGTGGCGCTGCGGCCCGGCCCGTTCACGGCCCGGAAGGTGATCGGCGCACCCTCCGTCCCCGAGCGGGTGACCACCACCGACTCCCGGTAGTCACCGGGCCGAACCAGGACCGTCTGGCCGGGTCGGGCCACGTCCGCGGCCTGCGAGACGGTGCAGAAGGGGCTGGTGGCGCTGCCGCTGCCGTTGTTGTGGCAGTTGGCCGAGTCGACGTACCACTCTGTGGTGGCGGCAGCAGCCGACGCGGGAGCGGCGGCCGCCGGCACCGCCGGGACCACCAGGCCCACGCCAACGGTGAGTGGTACGAGCGCGAACCGCGCCAGCACAGATCGGTTCATCAAGCTTTTCCCAAGGTAAATGGCTCTGAGAGCGGACAGATCAGGTCAGGACGCGGCGGCGATGAAGTAGCCCGCCTGGTCGACGATGACGTGGGACGTACCCCCGCTGTTGTGGAAGAGGTCGACGCCCGAGCCCACCGCGACCACGGCGGCGTTCGACGCCGTCTCGCCGGCAACGAAGTTGACGTTCGACGCGGTGGGCCGTGCCGCACCGCCCGGGTGCAGCGTGAGCACGCCCGGCGTGGTCGGCGCGGTGACGGTGACGTTCCCCAGCAGGGCGGTGGGAGCCGGGCAGGCAGGGTTGCAGGTCACCTCGCCGCGGAACGGCGCGAACCGGACGGTCTGGCGGGCAGCGAGCGGAGCCGGAGTACGGCCGGGAAGGCCCAGGCTGGACCGGGAGTCGACGATCCGCTTCGGCGTCATCGGAACGAACGTATGGGTGGCCTCCGGACTGAACCAACCGGCCAGGTCCGCGATCACGTGCGTGGTGCCCGAGCTGTTGTTGAAGATGTTGATCTGGCCGTCCACCACCGGAACGGTGACCAGATTGGGGATGGTCTGCCCGGCGACGAAGTTGAGGCTGGACGCGGCGGGCGCCGTCCAGCCGTACGGGTAGACGGTCAGCACGCCGCTGGTGGTCGGTGCGGTGACCGCCACGGAGAGCACGGCCGCAGTGGCGGTGGCGGGTATCCGGCCGGAAAGGTCGAGGGTTCGGGTGGCCTTGCCCGGGATCGGTGCTCCCCCACCGTCCCGCGTGTCCAGAACCCGCGTCGGTGGCGCCGACGCGAGACCGGAACCGGTCGCGGCGTAGAAGCCCTGGAGGTCAGCGACCAGATGGACGGTTCCCGAGCCGGCGTTGCGGAACATCACCGAACCGTTGCGGACCGGCACGGTGACCTGGTTCGGCACCGTTTCCCCGGCCACGAAGTTGACGCTGGACGCGTCACTCGAGTCGCCGCCCGGATAGACACTGATGAAGCCGGCGGAAGCCGGCTGGGTCACCGTCACGTTGAGCACGACCGCGCTGATATCCGTGTCAGGGACGCCGCCGATGATGCCGATCCCCAGTTCGATCGTCCCGAAGCCCGGCACCGGCCCCGAGGCGGGCACCCCGATCGGTGCACGGGTGTCCAGCAGTCGGGTCGGGGTGATCGGGACGAAACGCGCGCCGACCTGGGTGCAGACCGGTTCTTCGTACTCCTTGGGCAGCCGGAAATCGGTCTGGGATGCCTGCACCTGGACGCAGGCGTCGCCGGCGCGCCGCAGCGTGTACTCCGCAGTGGCGGAGGTGCTCACCCGCCAGAATTTCTCGCCGTTGAGGAGAAAGGCGTACTGGGCCCGCTCCCGCTCGACGGGCCAGGCGGAGTGCACACCCGACCGCGCGACCACGTCGAACGGGCCTCCGCCGACCTTGCGCTCGACACGCAGCGGGTCCTGCGTGACGGGTCCCTGAGCCTCCACCGCTCCCCGGTCGCGATACCCCCTGCCGGTGCCGGTGTTCGCGACGGCCGGATCGTCGGCGAAGGAGGCGTCGAGCATGTCGGTGTCCAGAACACCGGGCGCGCTCGCGTCAGCCGAGTCCCGGGCAGGCGAGCCCTCCCTGGTCTCCAGATAGCTCCGGCTCATTCCGCCCACCCAGACGATCTTCGGGTCGGCCCACAGGTCGTGGGTGCCCTGGCCGGTCGCCGCCACGAACGATGCGAGGGTCGGGTGATCGGAGCCCGCCCAGGTGTAGGGCCTACCACCGCTGGTGGGATCGAAGAGGTTGTAGTCGGTGCTGGTTCCCTCCGCCGACTCGGCGGACACCCGGATGCCGGTGGCGTCCGCCGGAGTTTCGCAGACATGGCGCCGCCGGGTCGTGACGACAATGTTGTTGCGGATCGAGGCACCCGATGAACGCCCAGCCAGAACGACGCCCTGGCTGCAGTCGGTGTGAAGGGTGTTACCTGTGATCGTGAGTCGGAGGGCGTCTGCTGCCGCCAGTCCGGAGCTGTCGAGCTGGTTCGCGGTGATCGTCGTGTCGGTGACGCCGGGCTCGACGGACACGGACTGGCCCTGCCAGGTGCGGACGAAGCTCCGGCTGAGGGTCACCCGGTTTGAGGTGCCGCTGATCCGTACGCCACTGGGACCGTAGCTACCAGTCTGGACGGTCAGTTTGTCGAGGCGCACCCGCTGGGAGTCCCGCACCGTCACGGCGTCGGCATAGCTGACGCCGATGACGACCAGGCCTTCCACCGTCACATCGTGCACACCGCTGAAGTCCAGGATGGCCGGGTTGCTGGCGACGGTATTGGCGGCACCGCTGACGGCACCGACCTGCGCCATCCGGTAGTTGACGTTCACCGCACGAAAGGTGATAGGCGCGGACTCGGTGCCGGACCGGGTGAACCGCACCTTCTCGTTGTAATTCCCCTCATGCACCAGGACCGTCTGGCCGGGGCCGGCCACCGCCGCCGCCTGGGAAATCGTGCAGAACGGGCGCAGCTCACTGCCGTCGCCGCTGCCCTGACACCATTGCTCGCTGACGTGCAGCTCATCGCCGGTGGCGGCCGCGGTGAGCGGTGCGGCCGCGGGCGCTGCTGCGGCGGGCGCCGCGGGACCCACCAGGGCCGCGCCGCCCATCAGTGGTACGAGCGCAAGCTGCGCCCAACGTCGGATGTCCATATTGGCCCCCGTGCCAAAGTCGATCATTCAAGCTCGCGGAGAATACCGTGACCAATACCGATGTGGACGTCCCCGACTGGGTCGCCGGGCTGGCCGATCGGCTGGACATCCGGGTCGATCGACGCAGCGGCCGGGTATCGGATCGATCCGATACCCGGCCGCTGCGGGACGCCGCGCCTCAGTAGGCCGAGGCGATGAAGTATCCGGCCTGGTCAGCGATGAGGTGAGCCGTACCGGAGCTGTTGTTGAAGACATCCACATAGTCGCCGCCGGACTTCGACACGACCAGGTTGGAGGCGGTCTCCCCGGCCACGAAGTTCACGTTCGACGCGGTCGGCCTCGTCGCCCCGCGCGGGTACGCGGTCAGCACACCCGCCGCCGTCGGCGCGGTGACGGTCAGGTTCAACACCCCGGCGGTTACCAGTGGACATCCCGTTCCGCACCAGCCGCTGGAGATCGGGGCACCACCCACGGCGAAGGCGGGGAACGGGCCGGGGTGCAGCACCCTGAGCCACCCGGAGTCGTCGCGGGAGTCCGCGACCCGGCCCTCCGACGGCACGTAGGTCTGGTCCGCACCCGACGCGGCCGAGCCGAAGTAGCCGGCCAGGTCGGCAACCACGTGGGTGGTCCCCGAACTGACGTTGCGGATCATCACCTTGCCCGCCACCACCGGCACCACGACCAGGTTGGGGATGGTCTGCCGGGCCACGAAGTTCAGGTTCGACGCCAGCGGCGCCGGGGAACCGTCCGGGTAGACGCTGAGGACACCAGCCGTCGTCGGTGCGGTGACGGTGACGTTGAGGACCGCGGCGGTGGCGTCCGCCGGCAGCTTTCCGGAGAGGTCCAGACGTCGCTCACCGTTCGCGGCCAGTGGGCCGCCGGTGCCGGTACGGGTGTCCAGCACCCGAGTCGGGTCGAGCGTCTTGAACCCGGAGCCCTGCCGGCTGTAGACCCCCTGCAGGTCGGCGAGCAGGTGGACGGTGCCGCCGCTGCGGTTGACCAGCCGGACCACTCCACCGTTCACCTGCGTCATGACCAGGTTCGGAACCGTCTCGTTGGCGACGAAGTTGACACTCGAGGAGCCGAGCTGCCCGTTCGGGGCGCGGACGCTGATGAAGCCGGGCATGGTGGGCGCGGTGACGGTGACGTTCAGCACCACCGCGATGATGTCGGCCGCCGGTACGCCATTGACCGCCGGAATCGGCACGGTGACCTCGCCGTTGGCCGGCACCGGGGTGGTGGTGGCGGTACCGATCGCCGCCCGGGTGTCCAGCAACCGCGTCGGGGCGGACGGCGTGTACCGCGTTCCGACCCTGGTGCAGACGCTGCCACTCGTCGCCTCGGCCCACCGGAACCCGGTGTAGCTGATCGCGATGGAGACGCAGCCCTCGCCAGCCTCCTTGAAGGACGAGGCCACCGAGCGGGCCGACGTGACAGTGAGGTAGCGCTTCCCGTCAAACCGGTAGGAGATCGTGCCACCTTCTCCGTCCACCGGCCAGGCGAACTGCGGTGTCACCGTCGCCGTCACGGCGAACGAGTCGTCACCGGGCTTCTGCCGGATGTCGTACTGCCCGTTCCCCGGGTAGCCCTGAGCCTCGACCGCGCCCCGGTCGTGGAATCCGGTGCCGGTGTTCGCCACGGCGGGGTTGTCGCTGTGCGGGTTGCCGAGCGTGTCGGTACGCGTGACACCCGGCGCGAGGGCGTTCGCCGAGTCCACGGCGGGCGAGGTCGGATTGACCGGGAAGAAGGTCTTGGGTCCTCCGCTCGTGCTCCCGGCGATCAGCGGGTCGGCGGTGATGTCGTTGCCGCCCTGCCCGGTCGCGGCCCGGAACGACGCCAGGTCGGAGTAGGCCGTGCCCGCCCACTGATAGACGGGACCGCCGCTGATCGGGTCGATCAGGTTGTAGTCGCTGACGGTTCCCGTGGCCGGCGCGGCGACCGCGATGGCGATGGCGTCCTGCGGCGTCTTGCAGGCGAAGTGACCCACGCTCGTGCGCACGATGTTGTTCTGAGCCGAGAGCCCGGTCGAGTTGCCGACCACGTCGATGCCCCGCACGCAATTGGTGAGCACCGTGTTGTTGGTGATGACCGTGCCCGGAGCATCGGTGGCCAGCAGACCACCCATGTGCAGCTGGTTGTTGACGACCACCGTCCCGCGAACACCCGGATCGATCCGGATGGCGGGGGCCGCCGACTGAGTCAGGAACGCCCGGCTGATCGTGACGTCGGTGGAGTTACCGGTGACGTGCACGGCTGCCGGAGCACGATAAGCCCGCGCGGCGATGTCGTTGATGGTGACTCTCGTCGAGGCGTCGACCACGACGGGCACCACCGTGTCGGTGTCCTCCACGACGAAGCCCTCGACCACGACGTCATGCACAGCGCTGAACCGGAAGACCGTACCCACGACGGTCTCACCGATGTTGCCGACAGTGATGCGACCATTCACGCTGTTGACGGCACGGAAGGTGATCGGAGCGCCCTCGGCACCCGACCGGGTCAGGGTCACCGACTCCGGGTAGTCGCCCGGCTGTACCAGTACCGTCTGGCCGGGCTGCGCCACCGCGGCCGCCGCCGAAATGGTGCAGTACGGCGCCCCTTCACTGCCGTCGGCACCCGACGCGCAGTCCTTGCCGCTCACGTACAGCTCGTTCGCCGGGTTGGCCGCCGCCTAGGCGACCGGCACCGGGGCCACCGCCACCGCGGGCGTCGCCGGCCCCACCAGGCCAACACCACCAAGCAGCGGTACGACCGCCAGCCCTGCCCACATCCGTCTTTCCATCACGCACCCCCGTGCAAGTCGATCATGCGGGAGCGAGCATAGCGTGATGCCGAGCGATGTGATCAGCGCCGATCGGTCGGCGCCTTCCCCCGTTCGGCCGGGCGTGTCAGTCGTGCCGTTCGGTGCGCTCGATCTCGGTGAACGCCGCACTCAGGTAGCCGTCGAGCGGCCGACCCGTCACCGCCAGCAGGTCGGCCACGAGCAGTGGGGCGTGCCGGGCGAGCGCAGCCGGGCCGGGCGGGGAGTCGTCCTCACCGGGGTCGTACACGCCGAGCGCCCCGGCCAGCAGGACCAGCACGACGTGCGGGTCGACGTCCGGTCGCCAGGGGGCCGCCGCGCGGACGCACCGCTGGAGCACCTGCCGTACGTCGTCGCCGTCCAGCCCGTCCGGATGGGTCGCCTCCAGTAGCTGCCGCACCACGGCACCGAGCACCAGCCCCGAGCGTTCGGCCATGGCGAGCCGGCCGACGGCCACCTCGTACGCCTCGGTGTCCTGGCTCTTTGCGGTCTCGACCGCCTCGGTGGCGGCGCAGGCGATCTCGCGGGCGGATGCGGGCAGGTGTCGCCAGGTCACGCTCACCGAGCCAGCATGGCAGAGCACCCCGACAGCCACCGCCTCGGTAAACGGTTCGCGCGGTGTCGTACCCAGCGAACAGAATGCCGGACATGCTGCGCCGCGCCCTGCCCCGCCGTTCCGAAGCTCGCCGACTCCTGATCGGCACCCTGTTGTCGGCGATCGGGCGCGGTCTGACCCTGCCGTTCCTGTTCATCTACTTCACCGACGTACGCGGACTCACCGACACCCGAGCGGGGTTGGTGATCGGCTGGTACGGCGCGGTCACCCTGGCGCTGTCACCGCTGGGCGGGACGCTGATCGATCGATTCGGTGCCCGCCGCGTCGTGGTGCCGTGCCTGGTGATCGAGGCGATCGGCACCGGCTCGCTCGCGCTGGTTGATTCGAGCGCCTCCGCGTTCGCGGTGATGACGGTGGTCGCCATCGGCAGCTCGGCGATCTGGTCCGGGCAGAACACGATTCTCGCCTCGCTGACCGCCGACGACGAACGGCAACGGGTGTTCGGGCTGAACTTCGCCCTGCTCAACCTCGGTATCGGCATTGGTGGCATGACGTCCGGCGCGATCGTCGACACCGCCCGGCCGGGCACGTTCCAGATCATCTACGTACTCGACGCGGTCAGCTACCTGATGCCGGCGCTGATCCTGCTGACCCTGCCGGGTGTCGGCCACCGACTCGTCCGCCCCAGGGCCAGCGACGAGCCGTCCTCCGGCGGCTATCTGACAGTGCTCCGCGACCGCCCGTTCCGCCGACTAGTGATCTTCGGTCTCATTCTCACCACCTGCGGGTACGCCCAGATCGAGGTGGGCTTCGCCGCGTACGCGGTGCGGGTCGTCGAGGTGACCCCCCAGGTGGTCGCCTGGGCACTCGCGGCCAACACGGTAATGATCGTGCTCGCCCAACTCCTGGTGATCCGCCGCATCGAGGGGCGTAGCCGCACCGGCGCACTCGCCGTGGTCGGGGCGGTGTTCGCCGCCGCCTGGTTGGTCCTCGGTGCCGGCGGCCTGGTCAGCGCCGAGAACGCCGTCTTTGCCGCACTATGCGTGGTGGCCTGCTCGGCGATCTTCGGCTTCGGCGAGACGATGCTGTCGCCGGTGATGCCCGCGCTGACGAACGCGCTGGCCACCGACGAGCTGCGCGGCCGATACAACGCGATGAGTTCAATGATCTTCGGGATCAGCGGCGTGATCGGGCCGGTGACCGCCGGTCCGCTCCTCGGCGCCGCCAACGGCAGGGTCTGGGTGGCGACCGTGGTCGGCGGCTGCCTGGTCGCCTCGTTGGTAGCGCTCTCCCTACGCCGACTGCTCAGCGCCGAACAGGACGGCCGAACGACGACGACCACCCCGGCGTCACCCGCTCCGGCGCCAACCCCCGCCTGACCTCGAACACTCCACGGGCCCGTGGCACCCCGAGCCCCCGCGCCCGCGCCTCCGCGCCCCCGCGCCCGCGCCCCCGCGCCCCCGCGCCAAGATCCGAGCAACTTCCCGGATGTTGCTGCCTCCGACGCGCAGGAGACAGCAACATCCCTGATGTTGTGCGGATCTTCCCCATTCATCTCGCCGCTCGCCAAGATCGCGCTCGATCCGGGATGTAGTGGCATCCCCGGGCGCTGATACCACTACATCCACGTTCGAGCGCGATCTTGGCGCGCGGAGCGGGCGCGGGCAGGCGCGGGCGGACGCAGGGCGGGGACGGGCGGGCGCAGGGCGGGGACGGGCGGGCGCGGAGCGGGCGCGGGGCAGGGCGGGGCAGGGGCGGGCAGGCGCGGCAGGCGCGGGCAGGCGCGGCAGGCGCGGGCAGGCGCGGAGCGGCCGCGGGCAGGCGCGGGGCAGGCGCGGGCAGGCGCGGGCAGGCGCGGAGCGGCCGCGGGCAGGCGCGGGGCAGGTGCGGGGCAGGGTGTCCGCCCGGGGCGGGGGACGGGTCGGGCCCCGGAGCGGATGCTCCGGGGCCCGACGTGGCGCGGGGTCGGCCGTCAGGCGGCGGGGACCTCGGCGGTGGTGCGGATCCGGTCCAGCGTCGGCGCGGAGACCGGCGACTGGGCGGTCAGGTACGCCACGAAGGCGTCCAGGTCGATCTGGCCGGTGACCAGGTTCGTCCCGCCGGTGAGGGCGCTGAACCCGTCACCACCGCCGGCCAGGAAGTTGTTCACCGTCACCCGGTAGGTGGCGGCGGTGTCGACGGCGGTGCCGCCGATGGTGAGGCTGCCCCGGACCACGCGGGTGCCGGCGCACGGGTCGGCCACCGTGCCGGTGGTGCCGTTCGGGTCGACCACGTAAGCCACGGTGGACGACGGGTACAGCGTCCGGCCGGTGACGAACTGCTGTTCCAGGACGCAGTAGAGCTGCGCGCCGGTCAGGTCGAGTGTCACCAGGTTGTTGGCGAACGGCTGCACCGTGAACGCCTCCTCGTAGGTGACCGGGCCGGCGTTGAGGTCGGCCCGGACCCCACCCGGGTTCATGAAGGCGGCCACGGCATTCTGCTCGTCGTCGGTGGCGGCGAGCTGCGCGTCGGCGATCAGGTTGCCCAGTGGCGATTCACCCAGACTCGTACCGAAGAGGGTTTCCTGGGTCTTGGTGATCGCGGTGGTGGTCTCGCCGACCTGGCGGTCGGCGACCGGGCCGAGCACCGTCTTGTACCGGTCGATCAGCGCGGTCTGCTTCGGGTCCTTGGCGACGTCCCGGGTGACCACCACGTTGTTCGCGGCGGCGGAGATGACATCGCCCGACCGGCGGTCGATCTTGAGGTCGATGTCGGTGACCAGGCGACCGAACGAGCTGGCGCTGGTCACCAGCTTGCCGTTGATGTCGCAGTTGTACGCCTGGTGGGTGTGCCCACTGACCACCACGTCGATCGACGGGTCCATCCGGTTGGTGATGTCCACGATGGGGCCGGTCATGCCGACGCAGTCGTTGATCCCACCGGTCGCCGCCTGCGTGCCGCCCTCGTGCAGCAGCACGACGATCGTCTCCACGCCCTTGCGGCGCAGCTCACGGGCGTACCGGTTGGCGGTGTCCGCCTCGTCGGCGAAGCTGAGGCCGGCGACGCCCTGCTGGCTGACGATCTGCGGGGTGCCCTCCAGGGTCATCCCGATGAAGCCGACCTTGACGCCCTGCACCTTGTGAATCGCGTACGGCGCCATCAGCGGCTTGCCGGTCGCGGTCTTGAAGGCGTTCGCGGACAGGTACTTGAAGCCGGCGCCGCGGTACGGGGTGCCGTCGGCGCAGCCGTCGACCGGGTGGCAGCCGCCGTTCTGGATCCGCAGCAGCTCGGCGGCACCCTCGTCGAACTCGTGGTTGCCGACGCTGGCGTAGTCCAGCCCCGCCATGCTCAGTGCCTCGATGGTCGGCTCGTCGTGGAACGCGGCGGAGAGCAGCGGTGACGCCCCGATCAGGTCACCGGCGGCGACGGTGATGGTGTTCTTCTTCTTGGCGGCGGCGCGCAGCTCGGCCAGGTGCGTCGCCAGGTATTCGACACCACCCGCGGTCTGCCCGGCGATGGTGCCGCTGGACCCGCTCGGCGGTTCGAGGTTGCCGTGGAAGTCGTTGAGGGCCAGCAGGGTGACGTCGACCGGCTTCGGCCGTGCGTCGGCTTGCTCAGGGCTGGTGGCGACCGCGCCGAACGCGGCCACCGCAAGCACGGTCAGACCGACAGCGGCCCGACGCATCCTGGTTATGGACATGGATCTCCTTGTGAGAATCGGCGCGTGCGGTGCCCGGCCTCTGGGTCGACCGGGCCGCCGGCCAGCGCCGTCGAAAGGGTCGCGATTGGCGGCGGTTGGGGTTGGCCGCCCGCCCCGACAGCCTCTCATCCGGACGCCGCCCGGTCGACCCAGGCAGCACATCAGAGCTGCGGGTACGCCTCGACCACGGATCGACCGCCGTTCGGTGGGTCTGCCAGACAGTGTCGGACCCAGGGTCTAGAAAGGACGGGACGGTCAGCGCGGACGGAGGCGGCATCGTGAGCGGAACGGCACCGGTGGTCGAGCAGGTGAGATCCGCGGATGGCACGCCCATCGCCTTCGAACGGGCCGGGACCGGGCCTGCGATGGTTCTGGTGGGCGGCGCGTTCAACGACCGCAACACGACCCGCGCACTGGGTGCGGCGTTGGCACCGGATTTCACCGTTTTCGGCTACGACCGCCGGGGTCGGGGCCAGAGCGGCGACACCCTGCCCTACGAGATCGGCCGCGAGATAGATGACCTGGCCGCCGTGATCGCGGCGGCAGGTGGTTCCGCCGCTGTCTACGGGGTCTCCTCGGGGGCGATCCTGGCCGCCCTCGCCGCGGCGCAGGGTCTGCCGGTGACCGGGTTGGTCCTGTTCGAGCCGCCGTTTCAGGTGGGCTCGCATTTGGGCGTCCGGAAGGACATCACCGCGCAGCTCATCGAGCTGATCGCCGTCGACGACCGGGACGGCGCTGTGGAGACCTTCCTCAGCGTCTCGGTCGGGCTGCCCGCCGAGGCGATCACCGGGATGCGGGCACAACCGGTGTGGGGCGCACTGACCGCCATCGCGCACACGTTGCCGTACGACGCCATCGTGAGCGCGGGAGGGCGACTGCCGGCTGACCGGCTGGCCGCGATCACCGCTCCGACCCTCGCGGTGGACAGCACCGGCAGTCCACAGTGGTTGCGGGATGGGAGCCGGGCCGCAGCCGAGGCAGTCCCTGGCGGCCGGTCCATCAGCCTCGACGGTGGCAACCACGAGGTGCCGCCCGCGACGCTCGCTCCCGCACTGCGCGAGTTCCTGCTCGGCTGACGACCACCCCGGCGCACGGCCCGCCAGCCGGGCGCGCGCGACGCAGGGTCAACCACCGGGCCGGCGCGACGCCGCAGGCTCAAGCGCCGGGCCGGCGCGACGCCGGCAGGGCCAACCGCCGGGCCGGCACGCGACGCAGCGTCAATCGCCGGGCCGGCCTGACGCCGACGGTGAGCCCTCGGGAAACGCCTCGCTGACCAGGACCTCGCTGACCAGCGCCTCGCTGACCAGCGCTTCGTCGACCAGGGCCGCGACGGCGTCCGGCGACCAGGCGTCCGCCACGCCGGGCCGGCCTGCCAGATAGCTCGCGATCCGCTCGGCCGACCAGCCGTGCGACTCCCGCAGGCCACGGGCGATCATGCCGAGGTAGGTCGGCGCGGGTGGCCGACAACGCACGCCGGACGCGCCCTCGGGTGCGGTGAAGGTGAGCATCGGGAGGCCGCTGCGGCTGCCGGGGCAGACCAGCGTCTCGTACCGTCCGGGGCCGAGCGTCGCCCGCCCGTTGGAGACGGCGGCGTCGATGGCCGCGCCGGTCGCCGGGATGAGGTCGGTGGCGTCATCCACTGGGCGGTACATCTCCTGTGCCGCGATGTCGGTGAACTGCTCCAGGGTGACCAGGTAGGCGCGTGCGGCGGCCTCGCCCGGCAGGTGCGGGTCGTAGAAGGCCATCCCGCCGGTCCAGGCGCCGGACTCGCCGGCGAAGTAGATGCCGCCGGGCAGCGACACCGGCACCGACCGGCTCGGTGGGCGTCGGTCCCGGCAGCCCGGGTACGTCCGCTTTCCGCCGGGCGGGCAGCCTCCCCCGATGTACCACGCCAGCCGGGCGGCGTGCATGTTCGAGCCGTACGCGACGTACCAGACCTCCATGAGGGGTGCCGTCAGAAGCCGCCGGTCTGGCCGGCGGCGTGGCTCACCTGCACGGTGTGTGTCACGCAGCCGCCCGCGTCGACCAGGTGCAGCAGGAAGGCGGTCGGCTCGTCGACCCAACCGAACTGCTCGTCGGCGCTCATGGTGAGGGCGCTCTGCCTCCAGGTACTGGGCGCCACGGTGAGCACAGTGCCCGCGTACGCCGTGGTGACGGCGCGGTGCAGGTGGCCAGCGGCTACCCGGACGACGTGCCGGTGCCGGCCGATCACCTCGGCGAGCGCGTCACCGTCGGCGAGCCGGATGGAGTCGGCCGCGGGGAAACCGACAGCTACCGGCGGGTGGTGCAGGCAGACCACGGCGGGCACCTCGGGTCGCCCGGCCAGCACCCCGTCGAGCCAGCCGAGCTGCTCTTCGCCGAGTTGGCCGCCGTCGCTGCCGGTGACGAGCGAATCGAGCACCACGACCGTCGCCGCCTCGTGGTCGACGTGGTAGTAGGCGGAGAAGCCGCCTCCGAGCCACGGCGTACCCCCGAAGGCGTCGAGCAGCGACTCCCGGTCGTCATGGTTGCCGGGAACGAGGTGCACCGGCAGCGGGAACCGGCCGATCAGCTCGCGCAGTGCCGCGTACTCGTCGGGTCGCCCGTGGTCGACCAGGTCACCGGTGATCACCACGCAGTCCGGTCGGGGCCGCGACGCGAGCACCCGGCCGAGCGCACGGTGCAGGCCCGCAGCCGGTGCGGCGGCGAGCAGGCCGGTGGTCAGGTGCGGGTCACTGAGCTGGGCGATGATCATGGGTCGCTCCTCCGCGCCGGGATCTCCACGCTATCGCCGGTCACCGTTTCGCGTTGCCCGCGACCAGGACCCACAGCCCGAAGCCCGAAGCCCACAGGCTGCGTCCACAGCCTGTGGATAGAACATGTGTACGACGCCCGTCGACTCCGCGAAGCCGGAAGTACGCTTGATCGCGCGGCTCGGCGACGCCGGGCTCCCTCCCCTACCTGGAACGACGTGCGAGTGGATCATCAGCGAGTCATCCGTGACGTCACCGTCCGCCTGCCGATGGCGTCGAGCACGCCGGAGGCCTGTCGGTGGACGGTCAGCGCACTGTCCCGCCACACCCCGGCGACCATCTCCGTACTGCTCGCGGTCCACGACCGCCTGCGCTGCGTCGCGGCGACCGGGGCCTGGCAGGTCTTCGCGACCGTGCCGGCGCGGACCGGCATCGTCGGCCGGGTGTACGACACCGGCACCCCGGCTGTCGTCCCGGACGTCACCGTCGACCCGGACTACCTACCCGTACGCCCGGACGTGACCGCCGAGCTGTGCGTACCGGTGCTGGACCCGACGGGCCGGGCGATCGGCGTCCTCGACCTGCAGTGGAGTGAGCCGATCGAGCTGGAGCCGTGGCGGGAGACGACGCAACAGCTGGCCGACCAGCTCGGCGCGCGGATCGCCGCCCTCGGTGGCCCACCGGCGGAGAGCCGCAGCGAGAAGCTTCTCCGGCACGCTGCCGCCCTCTCCTCCGCACCGACCGAGGCGGACGTGCTGGACGTGGCGGCCTGCGCCGCGCGCGAGGTCTCCGGCCTCTCCACAGCGGTGCTGCTGATCGCGGGGCAGCTCGGCGCACCCCCGGCGGTCCCGAGCGACCTGGAGACCCGGATCCGCGCCGAGCTGACCGAGGCGGGTCCGGCCGCACTGGTCCGGATGGTCGACCGGGCACACCGGTACGGCGCGGGGTACACGCTGGGCGAGGCGGGGCACCCGCCGACCGAGGACTATCGACCGCTGACCCGGGCGGGGGTGCGCACGCTGGTCGCCGTTCCGGTCGGGCCGCCGGACGTCGGCGGGGTGCTGCTGGTCGCCGACGAGCGGGCACTGCGCCCGGATCCGACCACGGTCAGCCTGATGGAACTGCTGGCCGGTCAGGCCTGGACGAGCCTGGACCGGCTGCGCACCCTGGCCCGGCTGCGCGAGCAGGCCAGCTCCGACCCGCTGACCGGGTTGCGGCACACCGGCCCGTTCGGGCAGCGGATCGCGGCGGCCACCCCGGGGCGTACGGCCCTGTTGGCGATCGACGTGGACGGCTTCAAGACCGTCAACGACACGTACGGCCACCAGGCCGGCGACCGCGTGCTGGTCGGGCTGGCCCGGGCGCTGGAGGGGGCGCTGCGCCACGGTGACGAGCTGTACCGCATCGGCGGCGACGAGTTCGTCGCGGTAATCGAGGTGAGCCGCCCGGAGGAGGCGGTCCGGATCGCCGAGCGGCTGACCGAGGCGGCCCGGCGAGTCGGCCGCACGATCAGCGTGGGCGTCGCGCTACCCCGCCCCGGCGAAACCCCCGACCGCACCCTGAGAAGAGCCGACCAGGCCCTGTACGCGGTGAAACGCCAAGGCCGAGACGGAGTCCACCTGTCCGCCGCGTAAGCCCAACCCCCACCCCGTCGATCATGCAGTTGTGGTGGGGAATATTTGCCGCTGCCGGTGTTAAATCGCCCACCACAACTCCATGATCGACCCCGGAGGCGGGGGCGGGGCGGGGGCGGGGGCGGGGAGCGCTGGTTAGGGGGTGCGGAGTTCTTTGGCTAGGAGCTCGGCGATCTGGGCGGTGTTGAGGGCCGCACCCTTGCGGAGGTTGTCGCCGGTCACGAAGAAGTCGAGGGCGCGGGGGTCGTCCAGGGCACGGCGGATCCGGCCGACCCAGGACGGGTCGGTGCCGACGGCATCGATCGGCATCGGGAACTCCCCGGCGGCGGGGTCGTCGACCAGGATCACCCCGGGTGCGTTGCGCAGCGCCTCGCGGGCGCCCTCGGCGTCCACCTCGGTGGCGAAGACCGCGTGCACGGCCACCGAGTGGGCGGTGACGACCGGCACCCGGACGCAGGTGGCGGACACCTTGAGGTCGGGCAGGCCGAGGATCTTCCGCGACTCGTTGCGGATCTTCATTTCCTCCGACGACCAGCCACCGTCTGCCGGCGAGCCGGCCCACGGCACCACGTTGAGCGCCATAGGTGCCGGGAACGGGCCCAGGTCGTCGCCGACCGCCTGCCGTACGTCGCCGGTGCGCGAGCCCAGCGCCCGATCGCCGGCGACCTTGGCGAGCTGGTCGTGCAGGATGTCGACGCCGGACTTGCCCGCGCCGGAAACCGCCTGGTACGAGGCGAGCACGAGCTCCCGTAGGCCGTACTCGCGGTGCAGCGGCGCGACCGCGACGATCATCGCGAGGGTGGTGCAGTTGGCGTTGGCGATGATGCCCCGGGGCCGGTTGCGGACCTGCTCGGGGTTGATCTCGGGCACGACCAGCGGGACGTCCCGGTCCATCCGGAACGCGCCGGAGTTGTCGACAGCGATCGCGCCTCGGGAGACGGCGATCGGTGCCCACTCGGCGGAGACCTCGTCGGGCACGTCGAACATGGCCACGTCGACCCCGTCGAATGCCTCGGGGGTCAGCGCCTGGACGACCATCTCCTCGCCCCGGCAGCGCACCCGGCGCCCGACCGAGCGTTCGGAGGCGAGCAGCCGGATCTCGCCCCAGACGTTGCGACGCCCGGTGAGCAGCTCACACATCACGGTGCCGACGGCACCGGTCGCTCCGACCACTGCGAGGGTGGGCAGCGCCGTCATCGGCGCTACCTACCCGTCCCCGCGTAGACCACGGCTTCGGTGTCGCCGCCCAGCTCGAACGCGTCGTGGATGGCGCGGACGGCGGCGTCGAGGTCGGTGTCCCGGCAGACCACGGAGACCCGGATCTCGGACGTGGAGATCATTTCGATGTTGACCCCGGCCGCGCCGAGCGCGGCGAAGAACCCGGCGGCCACACCGGGGTGCGAGCGCATGCCGGCACCGATCAGCGAGACCTTGCCGACGTGGTCGTCGTAGAGCAGGCCCTTGAACTTGACCGGCTCCTGGATCTTGCTGAGCGCGGCCATCGCGGTCGGGCCGTCGGTCTTGGGCAGGGTGAACGAGATGTCCGTCCGGCCGGTGCCCTCGGTGGAGACGTTCTGCACGATCATGTCGATGTTGATCTCGGCGCCGGCGACCGTGTCGAAGATCCGCGCGGCGGCGCCCGGCTCGTCGGGCACCCCGACGATCGTGATCTTGGCTTCGCTGCGGTCGTGCGCGACCCCGGTGATCAGTGCCTGCTCCACGGAAAGGTCCTCCATCGATCCGGTGACCATCGTGCCGGTGTTGGTCGAGTATGACGAACGGACGTGGATCGGCAACCCCGCCCGCCGGGCGTATTCCACGCTACGCAGGTGCAGAACCTTTGCGCCGCACGCGGCCAGCTCCAGCGTCTCCTCGTAGGTGATGTGCTTGATGTGCCGGGCGTTGGGCACGATCCGAGGGTCGGCGGTGAAGATGCCGTCCACGTCGGTGTAGATCTCGCAGACGTCGGCGTGCAGGGCTGCGGCGAGCGCCACGGCGGTGGTGTCCGAGCCGCCCCGGCCCAGGGTGGTGACGTCCTTGGTGTCCTGGGAGACGCCCTGGAAACCGGCCACGATGACCACCGAACCCTCGTCGAGCGCGCCCTTGAGGCGCCCGGGGGTGACGTCGATGATCCGCGCGCGGCCGTGCACCGAGGTGGTGATCACGCCGGCCTGGGAGCCGGTGAACGAGCGGGCTTCGTACCCCAGGTTGTGGATGGCCATGGCGAGCAGCGCCATGGAGATCCGCTCACCGGCGGTGAGCAGCATGTCCAGCTCGCGGCCCGGCGGCAGCGGGCTGACCTGGTTGGCCAGGTCGAGCAGTTCGTCGGTGGTATCCCCCATCGCGGAGACCACCACAACCACGTCGTCGCCGGCCTTGCGGGCGGCGACGATGCGCTCGGCCACCCGCTTGATCCGCTCGGCGTTGGCGACGGAGGACCCGCCGTACTTCTGCACCACGAGTGCCACGACGGTGCACTCCCTCCCAGTGACCCTGAGCGTGCCGACGCCGCCGGAACCGGGGCCGGCGGCGCGTGTCAGACCCCTTGAGGGTATCCGGCGGGCGACGACGGCGGGTCAGGTGATCCCACCATCCGGCCCGCACGGGCCGGCGAGGGCCGGTCCCACCAGGTCGGGCGGTACGCGGGCACGACCCCGTCCGACACGCCGGAACGAGCCCGGTACGCGTCGGCACCCACCAACGGCCGGCACCCACCAGAATGGGCCGGTGCCCGCCCTCATCCGCCCGACCGGCCGCGTGCTCTGGCCGCTCGTGATCGCCCTGCCAGCACTCCTGATTGCCTGCACCAGTTCGCAGCCCCCGAGCCCGACGCCCACGGAAACCGGGGCGGTCGAGGTGGAGGCGGCCCGGGACGAGCTTGCCGCGCTGGCCGCGGCCGCCCAGGACCGCCACCTGGTGGCGCAGTACGTGTACAGCCGGACGGGTCAACCGGACCGCACCATCGTCTTCACCAGCGCGAACGACGGCAGCTGGCGGGTCGACGTGCCGGGCGGCGCCCTGGGTGGCGCCGCCGACGTCTCGATGGCCGCCACGGCCGACGGGCTGTTCCAGTGCGCCCTGCCGTCGGCCGGCCGACCGGAGTCGGCGAGCTGCGTACGCCTCGGTGACCGCGACGACGCGATCCCGCGCCGGTCGGACCCCCGGATCCAGCATCCGCTCACCGACTGGCTGGACGTGCTCACCGACCGACGCGCGCCGTTGGCGGTGGCCCCGGCCAGCGCGCCGGAGGGCGTCACCGGCACCTGTTACTCGGTGGAGTCCACCTCGGCGTCGCTCAACGCCCCGCTGGACGTGGGCATCTACTGCTACGACCGGGACGGCACGCCGACCGGCGTGCGGACCGGAGCCGGGACGCTGCGGCTGGCCGCTGCACCCGGCCCGGCACCGGCCACCGTGCAGCTGGCCGGCCCGGTGGTGATCGACCGGGAGCCGCTCGACACCGCGGCGCCGCCGACCCCGGACCCGTCGGAGAGCCCGAGCGCGGGAACGTCCTGATCTTCGTCCCGTTACGGGTGCGTTTGACCACATTTTGCAAACCCGCCCTGAGCCGCGAATCACCCATACAGGACGATTCATGCCATGGCTGACCTGACCCCGCTGCTCGCCTACCGCTGGAGCCCCTGGGCCTTCGACCCCAGCGCCGAGCTGACCCCGGACGAGGCGGCCTCGCTGCTGGAAGCGGCGCGCTGGGCGCCCTCGGCGGAGAACCGGCAGCCCTGGCGGTTCGCCGTGGGCCACCGGGAAGACGAGACATGGAAGCGCATCCTGATCAGCCTCCCGGGGAGCGACCAGGGATGGGCTCGACACGCCGCCACCCTGGTGGTCGGCGCACACACCGGCGGCGACGCCGAGCGGGCCGCGTACGACCTCGGTCAGGCGATCGCCCACCTGACGTTGCAGGCCACCGCGCTCGGCCTGCACGTGCGCCAGCTCACCCGCTTCGACCAGGCCAGCCTCGCGACCGAGCTCGACCTGCCCGGCGACGTCCGTCCACTGGTGGTCGCCGCCGTGGGCCGGCTCGGGGACCCGTTCGCCCTCCCGCCCGACCTGCGTGCCCGGGAGATCGGCCTGCGCCGCCGCCGCCCGGTCGCCGACCTGCTGCTCGCCTGATCAACCCGTCGGTCATCCGCCCCGACTGGCCCGGAGCAGGACCCTCGCGGCGTCGCTGTTGCGGTAGAGGACGTGCCGACCCTGTCGGGACCGGTGGACCAGCCCGGCGGCGTGCAGCGCGGCCAGGTGCTGGGAGACGTTCCCGGCGGACATCCCGGTGAGTCGCGCCAGGCCGGTGGTGGTGGCCGCGGCGTCGAGCAGGTGCAGCAGGGCGGCACGGCCAGGGCCGATCACCCGGGCCAGCGGGTCGCCGGGCGGCGTGCCGGTCGCCTCCCAGAGCGTCCCGACCCCGCGGACCGGATACGCGCCGGCCGGCATGGAATCCTCCAGCAGGTTCCACAGCACCCGCCGCTCGGTGAACACCGTCGGGTTCAGCGCCAACCCACGACCGCGGAGGTCGAAGTCCCGCTCGAACGGGTCGTCGCTGACCACCCGGTCACCGTGCCAGCGCAGACTCGGGTGGAGCTGCTCGAAGAACTGACCGGCTCCGCCCTCGGCGAGCTGAGCGGCGCGGTACGCCACGTCGGCGTCGAGCAGCGCGCGCATCCGCGGCCAGTCCGGGGCGATCGCCTCGTCGTACCAGACCCGCACCGCGTCGACGAGCTGCGGCAGCAGCTCGCGGGGCTCGGCTAGCAGTGCCCGCCCGTACGCGCTCAACGGCCGACGCGGGGTGGTCGCCAGCAGATCCTGGACCACCACGTCCGGTGGCGTCGCCGCGATCTGGTCGAGCTGCTCGGCGATCTCCACGTTCGGACGGGCCGCCGGGGTGAGGAAGTCGGGCAGCCAGCAACGTGGCCGGGCCAGCTCCACCAGCGGTCGGACCCGGTCGGCCACCTCCGGACGACGCAGAGTCGCCCGGGCCCGGTCGATCCAGGGCAGATGCACCGCGTAGTGAATCGGGCTGGCCAGCGCCCACATGCTCATGACCGTCTCGTTGACCGGCGACACGGCGAGTCGCACTCCCGCAACGTCGGCCAGACTGAACCGCAACTCGGACAAGGGCACCCCCGGCGCAGGATTTGACTCAGCCTAAAAGGCTCGACCGAGGTCGTGGGGGCACGGTTCACTGCCGGGCCATGGGGGCCAGAGAAACCATCCGCATCGCTGTCCGAAACGTCGTACCGCCGGCCGGGCTGACCCGCGCCCTGGCCGTGCAGGCGATGGTCTACGCCGTCGGCAGCGGCCTGTTCCACGCCGGCAGCGCCGTCTTCTTCACCCGGGCGCTGGGGCTCAGCGCCGCCCAGGTCGGGCTGGGGCTGTCCATCGCGGCGGGGGTGTCGCTGCTGGGCACGGTGCCGCTGGGCGGGCTCACCGACCGGTACGGACCGCAGCGGGTCTGGATCGTCGGGCTGGTTCTGGACGCGGCGCTCTTCGCGACCTACCCGTTCGTGGGCGGCTTCGCCGGGTTCCTCGCCGTGGTGGTGGCGCTGGCCGCCGTGGAATCGGCGAGCGGCGTGGCGGTGCAGGTCTACTCGATCAACGCACTGGCCCCGGAAGAACGGGTCACGGCGATGGCGTACCAGCGCTCGTCGCTGAACGTCGGCTTCGGGCTGGGAGCGGTGATCAGCGGCCTGGTGCTGGCTGTGGACACCATCGAGGCGTACCGGGGGATGGTGTGGTTCATCTCGATGGTCTTCCTGGTCACGGCTATCTTCGTGCGGCGACTGCCCCGGCTGCCGCAGGTGGCCCGGCCGACGGAGCCGATGAGTCGCCTCGCCGTGCTGCGGGACCGCCCGTTCATGGTGGTGTCCCTGCTCTCCGGGCTGCTCACCGCGCACCAGACGCTCTACCTGACGGTGATGCCGCTGTGGATCCTCACCCACACCGACGCCCCGAAGACGATCATCGCCGGGCTGGTGCTGCTCAACACGGTCCTGATCGTGCTGCTCCAGGTACGCGCCAGCCGGGGCGCCGACACCGCGTCGGGCGCGGCTCGGGCCTCTCGCCGGGGAGCCCTGCTGATCGCCCTGTTCTGCCTGGTCCTGCCGATCTCCGGGCTGACCCGGGGCGCGCTCACCGTGGTGGTGCTGGTGGCCGCCGCGACGGTGCTGATCCTGGCCGAGCTGATCGAGTCGGCGGGCGCCTGGGGCCTCACCGCCACCCTGCCGCCGGCCGACCAGCGCGGCGCGTACGTGGGGGCGTTCCGGCTCGGCTCCCAGGTGCAGTACCTGATCGCCCCAGTCGGTCTGACCGCGCTCGGGGTGACCACCGGCGGGTGGGGATGGTTACCGGCCGCAGCGATCTTCGTGCTGGTCGGGCTGGCGATCGTACCCGTGGTGGGTTGGGCCGGGCGGACACCGCGGCTGGGTGCTGCGGCGCCGGAGCGGACCATGACGCCGGTCCCATAGTCCGGACCGACCTTCCCACCCCCCGTTTCATCACGTAGGGTGACCTGGTCATGTGGCAGGCGCTTGTTCTCCTTAGCCGCCGCGACGAGGCCTGACCGGCCGGCACCTCGTCGCGGAGTTGCATCGCGCCGTCCAGCACATCCGAGTTTCTTCTCGGCACCGCCGCGCACCGTTGCCCGGCATCTCGCCGACACCTTCCGATCTGCTGACGCCACATGTTCCAGGGAGCACTCTGAGATGGCTCAACCTGTCACCGACGCCGAGACCGACCCGTTCGCTCGGCAACGCCCGAGCCGGATGCCGTACCACCGCTACCAGCCGTACCAGGAGCAGTTCCGGGTCGAACTGCCCGACCGCACCTGGCCCACCCGCGCCGTCGAGGCCGCCCCTCGCTGGTGCGCCGTGGATCTCCGCGACGGCAACCAGGCCCTGATCGACCCGATGTCGCCCGAGCGCAAGCGGCGGATGTTCCAGCTGCTGGTCCAGATGGGCTACAAGGAGATCGAGGTCGGCTTCCCGTCGGCCAGCCAGACCGACTTCGACTTCGTCCGGCAGCTCATCGAGCAGGACATGATCCCGGACGACGTGACCATCCAGGTGCTCACGCAGTGCCGGGAGCACCTCATCGAGCGGACCTTCGAGTCGCTGCGCGGCGCGAAGCGGGCCATCGTGCACTTCTACAACTCGACCTCCACCCTCCAGCGCAGGGTGGTCTTCGGCCTCGATCGGGACGGCATCTCCGACATCGCCACGACCGGCGCGCGGCTCTGCCAGAAGTACGCGGAGATCCACACCCCGGACACCGACATCTTCTACGAGTACTCGCCGGAGTCGTACACGGGCACCGAGCTGGAGTACGCGCTGGAGGTCTGCTCCCGGGTGATCGACGTGATCGACCCGACGCCGGACCGGCCGCTGATCATCAACCTGCCGGCCACCGTCGAGATGGCCACCCCCAACGTGTACGCCGACTCTATCGAGTGGATGCACCGGCACCTGCCGCGCCGCGACAGCGTGATCCTGAGCCTGCACCCGCACAACGACCGGGGCACCGGGGTGGCCGCCGCCGAGCTGGGCCTGCTGGCGGGCGCGGACCGGATCGAGGGCTGCCTGTTCGGCAACGGCGAGCGCACCGGCAACGTGGACCTGGTGACGCTGGGGCTCAACCTCTTCTCCCAGGGCATCGACCCGATGATCGACTTCTCGAACATCGACGAGATCCGGCGCGCGGTTGAATACTGCAACCAACTGCCGGTGCACGAGCGCCACCCGTACGCGGGCGACCTGGTCTACACCGCCTTCTCCGGCTCCCACCAGGACGCCATCAAGAAGGGCTTCGACGCCCTGGCCGCCGACGCGAAGGCTGCCGGCGTACCGGTGGACGAGCACACCTGGGCCGTGCCGTACCTGCCGATCGACCCGAAGGACCTGGGCCGCACCTACGAGGCGGTCATCCGGGTCAACTCGCAGTCCGGTAAGGGCGGCGTCGCGTACATCATGAAGAGCGAGCACCAACTGGACCTGCCCCGGCGGCTCCAGATCGAGTTCTCCGGGGTGGTGCAGCAGGTCACCGACCACGACGGTGGCGAGGTCGACCCGGGCGCCATGTGGGAGATCTTCGCGACGCACTACCTGCTCGACCACCAGCCCGACCCGGCGGTCCGGTTGGCCAGCTACACGATCGGCACGATCGACGGCAAGGTCGAGATCGAGGCCCAGGTCGGCGTGGGCGACGAGCGGCGCACGCTCGCCGCGGTCGGCAACGGCCCGATCGACGCGTACGTCAACGCGCTGCACTCGATCGGGGTGGGCGTGCGGGTGCTCGACTACCACGAGCACGCGCTCTCCTCCGGTGGGGACGCGCAGGCCGCCGCGTACGTGGAGTGCGAGGTGGACGGTCGGACGGTCTGGGGTGTCGGCACCGACGCCAACATCGTCACCGCCTCGATCAAGGCGGTCACCAGCGCCGTCAACCGCGCCCGCCGCTGACCGACGCGCGACACCCCCGGGGCAGCTACTTCGGGGGTGTCGCGGCGGGCATCGAGTGGCAGGGCTGCGACGGCGGGGCTGCCCGGGGCGGTCGGTGCACCAGCACGAGGGCCAGCACCGCCCCGGCCACGAGCAGGCCGGCGCACCATTCCATCGCGCCCCGGAACGCGTCGGTCAGCTCGGCCTTCTGCTCGTACCCGCCCCCGGACAGGCCGACCAGCAGCGGCAGCGCCGCCACCGCGAGCAGCCCACCGGCCCGGGACGCCGCGTTGTTGAAGCCGCTGGCGACACCGGAGAACCGGTCCTGCACGGCGGCCAGCACCGACGCGGTCAGTGGTGCCACGACCAGGGTCAGCCCGATGCCGAAGAGCAGCACCCCGGGCAGCACGTCGGTCCAGTACGACGCGCCCGGTCGCACGCCGCGCAGCAGCAACAGACCGATCGCGGCCACCACCGGCCCGATGGCCAACGGCAGCCGCGGGCCGATCCGGGCCGACAACGCCCCAGCTCGGGCCGACCCGACCAACAGCAGCAGGGTCATCGGCAGCAGCGCGATGCCGGTGCGGAAGGCCGACCACTCGACCACGTTCTGCAGGTAGACGGCGAAGAAGAAGGTGAAGCCGCCGAGCGCCGCGTAGACGACCACGGTGAAGATGTTCAGCACCGAGAAGAGCCGGCTGCTGAACAGCCCGGTGGGCAGCATCGCGGCGTCGCCACGCCGCCGTTCCAACAGGACGAAGGACACCGCCGACAGCACTCCGACCAGCGCCGCGATGAGCACCGGCGCGGAGTCGAAACCGCGCGCCGGGGCGTCGATCAGGGCGTACGTGACGCCGGCGAGCGCGAGTGCTCCGAGCAGGGCTCCCGCGACGTCGAACCGCCGTCGGGTCCGCCCCGGGTCTTCGGTCCGGGAGGCGCTCTCGTCGCGACTCTCCGGCACCCAGCGCATCGCGGCCAGCACCACCAGCACGGCGATCGGCAGGTTGAGGAAGAAGATCCAGCGCCAGGAGAGCGCGTCGATCAGCCAGCCGCCGATGAACGGGCCGAGCGCGGTGGACACCCCGGACAGCCCGGCCCAGGCGCCGATCGCCCGGCCCCGGTCGTCCGGGTGGAAGCCGGACTGGAGCACCGACAGCGACCCGGGCGTGAGCAACGCGCCACCGGCACCCTGGAGGAACCGGGCCGCGATCAGCCAACCGGTGCCCTGGGCCAGCCCGCACAGCACGGACGCGGCGGTGAACCAGACCACGCCGATGAGGAAGATGCGTCGCCGACCGAAGCGGTCCCCGAGTGCGCCGCCGAGCAGCACGAACGCCGCCAGCATCAACAGGTAGCCGTTGATGGTCCACTGGAGATCGGCCACGTTCGCGCCGAGATCCTGCCCGAGCTTCGGCAGCGCCACGTTGACGACAGTGCTGTCGAGGAAGACCATGCCTGAGGCGAGTACAGCGGCGAGCAGCGTCCCACGGCCGGCGGCAGTGCCCATCCGGAGGGCAGACGCCGGTACGGGTGCGGTCATCCCACCAATCTGCCCTGCATGATGTGGGAGACGCCACGAAATGCCAAAACCATCCCCGGGTACTGTGCGCAATCGCCGGGAGACCGCAAGCTGGAGAGGTGTCGTCTGTGCGTACCACATCAGGACCGCGAGCGGCGGTGGTCGCGCTCGCCGCGACGCTGGCGCTCGGCGTGGCCGGTTGCGTCCCGCAGGACGAGCCGGACACTCCGCCGTCGAGTGACGGCGGCAATGCCGTGCAGCAGCTCGGTCAGCTCACCGTCGCCACCGCCGGCTCGATGAAGGGCTACAGCCGGGACCACTTCCCGCACTGGCGGGACACCGGCAAGAACTGCGACGTGCGGGACAGCATTCTCCAGCGCGACGGCAAGGACGTGAAACTCTCCGGCTGCAACGTGGTCGGTGGTCGCTGGGAGAGCGTGTACGACGGCCGCAGTGCCGCCGATCCCGCCGATGTGGACATCGATCACATGGTGCCGTTGGCCAACGCGTGGCGCTCGGGTGCCGACGAGTGGGATGACCGCAAGCGCGGCGACTTCGCCAACGACACGACACGTCCGCAGCTCCTCGCGGTTTCCGCGTCCTCGAACCGGGCAAAGGGTGACCAGGACCCGTCCCAGTGGAAGCCGGCGAACCGCGAGTACTGGTGCAAGTACGCCGAAAGCTGGGTGACGGTCAAGCACTACTGGCGGCTGACGGTGACCAGCGCCGAGAAGGCTGCCCTGACCGACATGTTGGAGGGCTGCACAGTGGGAAACGAGTCGTGACGGCCGCCGAGGAGAGCGGCCCGGCCGCCGCCGGCATGACCGCGGACGGCACCGCCGAGACACCCGCCGCCGTGCCGGGTGCCGGCATGGTCGCCGATTCGGGCGGCGCGGCTGGCCCGCAGAGCCGCACCGCCGACATCGTGCCCGGTCCTGGCGGGGTGATGACCGACGAGGTCGGCGTCGTCACCGGCGACCTGACCCTGCGCACCGAGTACGCGGACGGCAAGGTCACCCTGCGGGTGCAGTACAAGGACGCCGACGAGTGGTACGTGGTCACCGGCGCGTCGGTGGCGTTGGCCGACCCGGCAGGGCTGGACGCGGTGCACGGCGTCGCGGTGGGCCTGCTCAACCGCCCGCAGGGCTGAACCGCCGCCGCACGGCTGAACCGCCCAGGGGCCGTCCCGGGACGGGACGGCCCCTGGCGGTGTCACGGGGTCGGGATCAGCTCGCCCGGGGGGTCGACTGGACCTGTGCCCTCCACCGGACGGACCAACTCGACCTCGACCTCGTGCGGCCGGATCCGGCCGGCGGCGATGTCCTCGGCGAAGTGGCAGGCCACCCGGTGCCCGCCGACCACGTCGCGCAGTGCCGGCCGCTCGTCGGAGCACCGGGTCGGCTGGGCCCACGGGCACCGGGTGTGGAACCGGCAGCCCGACGGCGGGTTGGTCGGGGAGGGCAGGTCACCGGCGAGCAGGATGCGCTCCCGGCGGTCCTCCACCAGCGGGTCGGGCACCGGCACCGCCGACATGAGAGCCCGGGTGTACGGGTGCATCGGCTCGCGGTAGAGGTCGTCGCTGGACGCCTCCTCCACCAGCCCGCCCAGGTACATGACGCCTACCGTGTCGGCGATGTGCCGGACCACCGCCAGATCGTGCGCGATGATCAGGTACGTCAGCCCACGCTCGTTCTGCAGGTCCTCCAGCAGGTTGAGCACCTGCGCCTGGATCGACACGTCCAGCGCGGAGACCGGCTCGTCGGCGACGATCAGGTCCGGGTTGAGCACCAGCGCCCGGGCGATGCCGATCCGCTGGCGCTGGCCGCCGGAGAACTCGTGCGGGTACTTGCCCAGCGCCGACGCGGGCAGGCCGACCGCCTCCAGCGTCTCGCGCAGCCGCCGGTTCGTCTCCGCCTTGTCGCCGGCCAGCCCGTGCGCCTTGAGCCCCTCCACCAGCAGGGACTCCACCGACTGTCGGGGGTCGAGGCTGGACAGCGGGTCCTGGAAGATCATCTGCATCCGGCGGCGGGCCTGGCGCATCGCCTCGCCCTTGAGAGCACGGACGTCGGTGCCGTCGAAGACGATCTCACCCTCGGTGGGTTCGACGAGTCGCAGCAGGCCCCGGCCCAACGTCGACTTGCCACAGCCCGACTCGCCGACCAGGCCGTACGTCTCACCCTTGCGGATGCTCAGTGACACGCCGTCCACTGCGTAGACGTAACCGACGGTCCGGTCGAAGAGCAGGCCGCTCTTGATCGGAAAGTGGACCTTGATGTCGCGCAGCTCGATCAGCGGAGTGGTCTCTTCGGTCATCGGACCGCCACCTCCTCGGAGACGGGGTTGTTGCAGCGGAGGTCGCCGCCGGTGGCGGTGGGTTCGAGCGGCGGAGGCCCTTCCAGGCACGCGTCCACGACGTTGTCGCAGCGCGGCGCGAACGCGCACCCCTCGACCCAGGGGATGTTGTCGGAGACCGACCCGCGGATCGCGTGCAGCCGCTCACCCCGGGGCGAGTCGAGCCGGGGCACCGAGCTGAGCAGCCCGTGCGTGTACGGGTGCCGGGCGTGCGCGAACAGCTCGTGCCGCCGTTCCCGTTCGACCACCTTGCCGCCGTAGAGCACGTTGACCGTGTCGCAGAGCCCGGCCACCACGCCCAGATCGTGCGTGATCATGACCAGCGCGGTGCCGGTGTCATCAACCAACTGCTTGAGCAGAGTGAGGATCTGCGCCTGGATGGTCACGTCGAGCGCCGTGGTCGGCTCGTCGGCGATCAGCAACCGAGGCTTGCAGGCCAGCGCGATGGCGATCAGCGCGCGCTGGCGCATACCTCCGGAGATCTGGTGCGGATACTCCGAGAGCCGCCGCTGCGGGTCGGGGATACCGACCGCATCGAGCAGGTCCCGTGACTCCCGCAGCGCCTGCTTGCGGTCCCGGCCCTGGTGACGCTCCAACACCTCGGCGACCTGGACCCCGATCGGGATGACCGGATTCAGCGAGGAGAGCGGGTCCTGGAAGATCATGCTGATCTCCCGGCCGCGCCGGTCGCGCATGTCGTCCGGGCGCAGCTTCAGCAGGTCGGTGCCCTCGAAGAGCACCTCCCCGGTGACCTTGTTGCCCCGCTTGGGCAGCAGGCCCATGATGGCCAGGCTGGTCACGCTCTTGCCGCAGCCGGACTCGCCGACCAGGCCGACGGTCTGCCCAGGCTCCACGGTGAAACTGACCTTGTCGACGGCGGTGAAGGGTCGCTCGCCTCGCCGCTGGAACACGACGCTCAGGTCACGGACGTCGAGCAGGCTCATCGGGTCACTTCCTCACTGCTGTGGTCCTTCGCTCGCGACTGTGGGGCTCGCGAGCTCACTCCTCGGGCTCGCCCGAGGCAGGGTGCGGCCGTGCTGGTTGCGCGCACGGCGGTCACCGCCGGTTCTTCGGGTCGATGGCCTCGCGCATCGCCTCGCCCAGCAGGGTGAAGCCGAGCGCGACCACGATGATCGCGAGCGCCGGGTAGTACGCCAGCTCCGGGCGGACCTCGAAGTAACGCTGACCGTCGACACCGAGCATCAGGCCCCACTCGGCCCGGTTGATGTCCGGGTCACCGAGGCCCAGGAAGGAGAGCGCCGCAGCGTCCAGGATGGCCACCGCGAAGGTCAGGGTGGCCTGCACGATCACCGCGGTGAGCGAGTTGGGCAGCATGTGCCGCAGCACGATGTTGCGCTCCTTGACGCCGAGCGCGCGGGCGGCGAGCACGTGGTCGCTCTCCCGCTGGGCGAGCATCGAGCCGCGGAGCAGCCGGGCGAAGATCGGCACGCTCACGATGGCCACCGCGAAGATGACCGTCCACTGGCTCGACCGGCTGGCCATCGCGACCAGGGTGATCGCGAGCAGCAGGCTCGGCAGGGCCAGCATCACGTCGGTGAGGCGCATCAGAACCACGTCGACCCAGCCCCCGAAGGCACCGGCGATCGCGCCGATCAGCACGCCGAGCGCGAGACCGATGAGGGTGGCGAGCACGCCCACGAAGAGCGTCTGCCGGGCGCCGTAGATCATGCGGGACAGGAAGTCCCGGCCGAGCGGATCGGAGCCGAACGGGAACTCGCTGCTGGCCCCCGGGATGGTGTCCACCGTGAGGCCCTTCGTCAGCTCGTCGAAGCGCTGCACCGGATCGTGCGGCGCGATCAGCGGAGCGAAGAGCGCCACCAGGACGAACAGCCCCACGATGACGGCCCCGACGATGGCGACGGGGTTGCGCCGCAGTCGGCGTACGGCATCGCGGACGAGGCTGATTCCGCCCCGGTCGGCCGCACTCGCCTGCGCCAGCTCGTCCAGCCGTGCCTTCTTGCGGTCGCCGAGCAGGCCGATGCTGCGCTCGCTCATGCCGGGGCGGGGCTTGTCGTCCCCGGGGCGGGGAGCCGGCGTGCCGGCCTGGGTGATCGGGTCACTCATCGCACACGCACCCTCGGGTCGATGAAGGCGTAGGAGAGGTCGACCAACAGGTTGACCACCACGAATACCAGCGCGGCCAGCAGGATGATCGCCTGGAGCACCGGATAGTCCCGGCCGCCGCTGATCGAGTCGGTGATCAGCGTGCCGATGCCGCCCCAGTTGTAGACCTTCTCGGTGAGCACCGCGCCGGAGAGCAGCGCACCGGTCTGCAGGCCGATGGTGGTGACCACCGGCAGCAACGCGTTGCGCAGGATGTGCCGACCGCGGATGGTGCGGTGCCGCAGGCCCTTGGCCTCGGCGGTCCGTACGTAGTCCTCGTTGAGCACGTCGAGCACGCTGGCCCGGGTGATCCGCACGATCACCGCCAGCGGGATGGTGGCGAGCGTGATCGCGGGCAGGATCAGGTGCCACAACGCGTCTGCGCTGGCGTCGAACTCCCGGGTCAACAGGCCGTCGAGGACGAAGAACCCGGTGACGTTCGTGTTGTCCAGGCCGGTGGTGAGCCGCCCGGACGGCGGGAACCAGTGGATGTTCTGGGTGAAGACGTCCTTGAGCAGGTAGCCCAGGAAGAAGATCGGGATGGAGATGCCGAGGAGGGTGCCGGCGATGGTGAGGTTGTCCGGCCACCGTCCGCGCCAGCGGGCGGCGAGGTAACCGAGCGGTATTCCGAGGCCGACGGCGATGATCATCGCGGCGAGGGCCAGCTCGATGGTGGCCGGGAAGGCTCGGCTGATGACCTCGGTGACCGGGTCACCGGTCCGGATCGAGTTGCCGAAATCGCCAGTCACCACCCGCTGCATGAACTTGCCGTACTGCACCAGGATCGGCTGGTCGTAGCCGAGCGCCTTGGTCAGCAGCTCACGACGCTCGGGCGTGGCCCGCTCGCCGAGCAACGCCTCAACCGTGCCGCCGGGTAGGTTCCGCAGCCAGATGAAGATCAGCGCTGACAGCGCTATCAGGGTCACCACCAGCTGCAACAGGCGGCGGATTATGACTCGCAACATCTCTCACACACCAGACTCTCAAAGATCGCGGATCGGCCCGGGCCGGGAGGAACCCCGGACCCGGGCCGATCACGCCTACGGCCTCAGCCGAGGGACGTCACTTGCTGATGCTGACCGTGTTGAATCGCTCGTCGGTCAGCGGGCTGGCCACCAGGCCCTTGACATCCTTGGTGACGACGATGGCCGGCGGGGCGTGCCAGACCGGCACGGCCGGCAGCCACTTGGCGGCGATGTCCCGGTTGACCTGCTCCCAGGCCGCCTTCTTGCCCGCGTCGTCGACGGTGGCGTCGGCCTTCTCGATGGCGTCGAACATCTCGGTCATCGCCTGGTCGCCGAACTCGGCCTTGGCGCGGCCGAAGAACGTGCCGACGAAGTTGCCCGGGTCGTTGTAGTCACCGGTCCAGCCGAGGATGTGCAGGTCGTGCTTGCCGAACTGCTGCACGTCGTCCTTGAAGCCACCGTTCCACGGGCGCGGCGTCGCGTTGACCTTGATACCGACGGCCTGGAGGTCGTTGGCGAGGACGGTGAAGATCTCCTGCGGGTTCGGCATGTACGGCCGGGAGACGTCCGGCGGGTAGTAGAAGTTGAGCGTCAGACCCTCGGCGCCAGCGTCCTTGAGGAGCTGCTTGGCCTTCTCCGGGTTGTACTCGTACTTCTGCACGTCCGGGGCGTAGCCGAGCACGGTGTCCGGCATGAACTCGTCAGCGACCTTCGCGCCACCCGGGCCCTTGGTCTGCACCAGCTGCTGACGGTTGAGCGCGTAGGCGATCGCCTGGCGCACCCGCAGGTCCTTCAGCTTCGGGTTCTTCTGGTTGATGCCGAGGTAGAGGATGTTGAAGGCCGGGCGGTTGATGACCTGGAAGCCCTCGCCCTCAAGCGCCTTGCGGTCGGCCGGGGCCGGGAAGTCGATGCCCTGGACGGTGCCGGCACGGAGCTCCTGCTTGCGGGTGCTCTCGTCCTTGATGACCTTGATGATCATCTTGTCCACCTTGGCCTTGTCGCCAAAGTAGTCCGCGTTGCGGTTCAGGGTGATCTCGTTCTTGGCCTTGTCCCAGCCACCGAAGGTGAACGGCCCGGTGCCGACCGGGTTGGTGGTGGCGAAGGCGCTGTACTCGAACGAGTCGCCGTTCTGCTTCACCGCGTCGGCGTCGTACTTCTTCAGCGCCTCGGGGCTCGCGATCGACAGCGAGGTCAGCGCGAAGGCACCCGGGAAGGCGCCCTTGTACTTGTTCAGGGTCAGGACGGCGGTCCCGTCGTCCTTGGCCTCGCACTTGTTGTAGATCGACTCGCCGGCGCCCTCGGCCTCGTTCTTGGCGAACCCGCCGAAGGTGTCCATGTAGTAGATCATCTGGGACTGGGCGGCAGCGCCCTTCATGTTGTACCAGCGGTCGAAGTTGAAGCAGACCGCGGCAGCGTTGAACGGGGTGCCGTCGTGGAACTTCACTCCCTGGCGGAGCTTGAACGTCCAGACCTTGCCGGCCGGGTCGTGCTCCCAGGTCTCGGCCAGACCGCCCTGAAGCTCCGCCGTACCCGGCTTGTGGCTCACCAGGGTGTCGAACATCTGCCGGACCGGCCGGAACGACTCGCCGTCATCGTTGAAGATCGGATCAAAGTTCTTCGGATCGCCGGCACCCGCGAAGATGAAGGTGCCGCCAGTCTTGGCTTCGCCAGTGTCACCGTCGCGCTCGCTCTCCGCGCAGCCGGCCGCGCCGACCGCCAGAGCGGCAACGGCCGCGATGGCCACAGCCGTTTTTAGCCTTCTCGCCTGCATCTCTCACCTCTGTCATGCGGATGACCACACCGAGTTGTGGCTCGGTCCGTGTGCGGGAGGCTATGACATGTCACACGTGCAGCGGAACGGGCGTTAGGCAATCGCTATCAAGCCGACACCTTAGGCGAGGGTCTGACAGTCGACGGCACGGCGAATACATAGGGCGACACATCGATCCGTGTCGGGCCAGGCGCCGTAAGGGGGTGGCATCGTCATGGACGACACCACCCCCCGGGGGTACAAATCAGACGGCCCGGCGACCCTCGAAGGCCCGACCCAGGGTGATCTCGTCGGCGTACTCCAGGTCGCCGCCGACCGGCAGCCCACTGGCCAGCCGGGTCACCGCGATGCCCATCGGCTTCACCATCAGGGCCAGGTAGGTGGCGGTCGCCTCGCCCTCGGTGTTCGGATCCGTGGCCAGGATCAACTCCCGCACCCCGCCACCACCGAGCCGGATCAGCAGCTCCCGGATGCGCAGATTGTCCGGGCCGATCCCCTCCAGCGGATTGATCGCGCCGCCCAGCACGTGATAGCGACCGCGGAACTCACCGGTCCGCTCGATGGCCACCACGTCCTTGGGCTCCTCCACCACGCACAGCACCTCGTCGGTGCGGCGCGGGTCGCGGCAGATCCGGCACTGCTCGGACTCGGCCACGTTGTAGCAGGTCGTGCAGAACCGCACCAGCTCCTTGACCTTACGCAGCGCGCCGGCCAGCCGGTTGACGTCGGCAGGGTCCGCCGACAGGACGTGGAACGCGATCCGCTGAGCGCTCTTCGGGCCCACGCCCGGCAGCCGACCCAGCTCGTCGATCAGGTCCTGGATGGCACCTTCGTACATCTGCCGGCTCAGAAACCGGGCAGGCCGAGGCCGCCCATGCCACCGGCGACCGGGCCCATCTTGCGCTCGGTCAGCTCCCGGGCCGCCTCGGCGGCGTTGTGCACGGCCGCGACGACCAGGTCCTCCAGCGTCTCCACGTCATCCGGGTCGACGGCCTTCGGGTCGATCTTGATGGCCTTGAGCTCACCGGAGCCGGAGACGGTCGCGGTGACCAGCCCACCGCCGGCGGTGCCGGTCAGCTCGGCCTCGGCCAGCTCAGCCTGGGCGGCGGCGATCTGCTGCTGCATCTTCTGCGCCTGCTTCAGCATCTGCTGCATGTTCGGCTGTCCACCTGGGCGCACGGGATGGCTCCTTCTCGCACTCGTCTGCTCGGCCGCCGCCCAGCCTATCCGCTGGGACCGACTCCGCCCCGCTCGGAGGCGTCCGCCCACGCCGGGGCCGTCCACCCGCAACGGGTACGGCTACCACTACCCCGAACCGGGCATCTGCCGGTAGTGCGCCGGGACCCGTCGCGCTGGTGTGCTCGTGGCATGAATCTCAACCCCACCGGCCGGGTCGGCGCGCTGTGCTGGGCCGCTGCCGCACCGATCTTCCTCGTCGCCAGTCTGGTCACCGGCCTGCGGTGGCGCGAGCCGACCTACAGCTGGGCCCTGCACAACATCAGCGACCTCGGCAACGCCCATTGCGGCATCTGGGACACCACCAGACCCCGCTACGTCTGCTCACCCTGGCACCCGCTGATGAACGCCGCGATGCTGCTCACCGCCGTGCTGCTCGCCGCCGGGCTCCTGCTGACCTGGCGACTCCTCGGTCGTGGCGGCGTGGTGCGCTCGGCCCAGACGCTCCTGCTCCTGGCCACCGGCGGGTACGCCCTGGCGGCGCTCTACCCGGCCGACGTCGACGAGAACCTGCACGTCCTCGGCGCATTCCTGATCATGGGTCTGGGCAACGTCGGCCTGCTCCTCGCCGGCTTCGCGCCGAGCACCACGACGCTCGGCCGGTGGCGACCGCTCACCCTCACCGCCGGGCTCATCGCCCTGGTCGGGACGGTGTTGTTCTTCGCCCAGCAGGGCATCGGGATCGGGGTGGGTGGCATGGAACGGGTCGCCGTGCTCCCCTTTCCCCTCTGGGCCTGCTGCCTCGGCGTCCTGCTAGCCGAAAAGCAGAACCCCGCCCCCGATCGTGTCGATCATGGAGTTGTGGTGCCCGAATAGACGCACGCCGGGCGCTTTGTCACCCACCACAACTCCATGATCGACGCGCGGGGGCGGACCTTAGCGGGCGTCGACCTCGTTGATCTTTTCCGCTCCGAAGGTCTCCCGGAGCAGCCGTACCGCCTGCTCCTCGCTGGACTCCCGGGCGGTCTTCTCGTCGATGACCTCGTCCAACGGCTCGTCGCCCGGGTCGAACCCCTCGTAGACCGGGGTCGCCGGCGCCGCGCCGCCCGGCCGGCCACCGCGCGTCGGGCCGTCGAAGTCCGGGTCGTAGGGAGGCTCGCCGGCCCATTCGGCGTCCGCGACGGGCCGGGCTGCCGCTGAGGTACGCGCACCCCGCCCCGCCGCCGCCGCGCGAGCCGCGGCGATGGCGCTGCTCACCGGTGCGTTACCGGCTGTCGCCGGCTGCCGGGCCGCCGGTGTCGGGTTGTCCCGTCCACCCGGCTTACCGCCACCGGCCGATGCCCCGGCGCCACCCGCAACGCCTGGTCCACCGCCGTTCGCGGTGCCGCCGTTCGCGGTGCCGCCGCTCGCGCCCGACGATGCGGGGGCCGAGCCAGAGCCACCCGACGCGGCGTCCGCGCCTGACCCGTTGGCCGACGCGCCGCCGGGACGGGCGGCCTCCGGCCAGTCCTCGTCATCGGTCGCCGCTGCGGCGGAGGCACCGCCGCCGGGGCGCGCCGCCTCCGGCCAGTCGTCCTCGTCATCGGCCGCGCCGGGCTGCGCTGCGCCCGGCCCACCCGCGCCCTGACCGTCTGCGGCAGCGGGCTGGGCTCCACCCTGCCGACCCGCACCGTGGTCATCCGCAGCGGTGCGCGGTGCTGCGCCCTGCTGACCCGCACCGTGACCACCGGAGCCGCTCCCGTTCACGCCGACAGCGCCACGCGCACCCGGGCCGGTGGCGCCGGTCGCATTCGCCGCGCCGGACGGCGCATGAGTCGGCCCGGCAGCGACGGGCGAGGTCGGTGCGGCGGGCGGCACGCTCGTCGGGCTGGTAGCAATCGGTGCGACGGGCGGCGCGCTCGCCCGCCCCGAGACGGCGTTGAGGTCCGGCGCGGTGGCGGGGTCGGTTGCGGCGGGCGGCACGGTCGTCGGGCTGGTAGCGATGGGTGCGGCGGGCGGCACGCTCGTCGGGCTGGCGGCAGCAGTCGCGTTCGGCGGAGCAGGCTGCGCGGCGGGTCGGGCCGGAGCGGCCTGTTGTGAGCGCTGCGAGCCGGACATCGACACGCCACCGCGCTCGCCGGCCACCTCGCAGCGGATCTGCCAGCGCCCGCCCAACTCCTCGTAGAGCGCGTCGGTCAGCACAGCCGCGTGGTCGGCCATCATCTTGGCCAGCACTGTCGACTTCACCGTGAGCACCAGCATGTCGCCGTCGAGTTCGCGTACCACCGCGTCGCGCATCAGGGCCGCGATCCGCTTGTTGGTCCGGTTGACCTTGCCGACCACGTCGGGCCAGACGCGGCGGACCGCGACCGCGTCCAACGCGGCAGCCGGCGCACCCGGCCGGGGTGGCACGGGCGTGGCCGGGTCGGGGAGCACCGCCGACGGCGGCACCACGCGACGCTGGGCGGGCGAGCCGGTGCCCGGCCCGGTGGGCGGGACAGGTGCGCCCTGGTCAGCGGATGCCGGCCCGACGGTGGCACCGGGTGACGCCGGGATGGGCGAGTCGGCGGCCGAGGCCGGCACGCCCGACACTGGCGCGCCCGAGGTCGGGACGCCAGAAGCCGGTGCGTTCGACGCCGGAGCGGTCGGGATCCGGCCGGCCGAGGCCGGAGCGCTCGACGCCGCGGCGCTCAGGTCGGCGGCGTTCCGGGTCGGGGACGCCGCCGGGTCGACCTCCCACGGCGGTGCGGAGGTCGGGGCGTTGGTGGGTGCCGGGCCTGCGGCAGCCGGAACCGGTGGGGCCTGCTGTGGGCGTACCCCTGGGTGGGCTGCTGGCGCGGAGCCGGCGGCGGCCGACGGCGCGTCGGTGCCGCTCAGGGTGAGCCGACGTTCCATCCGTTCGAGCCGCTGGAGGAGGCCGCCGGTGGAGTCGTCCACGCCGGGCAGCAGCATCCGGGCGCAGATCAGCTCCAGCAGCAGGCGGGGCGCGGTGGTGCCGCGCATCTCCACCAGGCCGTCGTGCACGATGTCGGCGCAGCGGGAGAGCGTGGCCGGGCCGAGTTGCGACGCCTGGGCGGCCATCCGCTCGATCTGGTCGGCCGGGCCGTCGATCAGGCCCTTCGCGGCGGCGTCCGGTACCTGCTGGATCACGATGAGGTCGCGTAGCCGTTCCAGCAGGTCGGCGGCGAACCGGCGCGGGTCGTGCCCGGCCTCGGCGACCCGGTCGACGGTGGCGTACGCGGCGGCGCCGTCCCCGGCGGCCAGCGCGTCGCACATCTCGTCGATCAACGCGGCGTCGGTGACCCCGAGCAGCGCGGCGGCCCGCGCGTAGGTGACACCCTCCGGGCCTGCGCCGGCCATGAGCTGGTCGAGCACCGAGAGGCTGTCCCGGGCGCTGCCTCCACCGGCGCGGACCACCAGCGGGAAGACCGCCGGCTCGACGGCGACGCCCTCGGCCTGGGTGAGCTGCTCCAGGTACGGGCGGAGCACCTTCGGCGGGATCAGCCGGAATGGGTAGTGGTGGGTCCGCGAACGGATCGTGCCGAGGACCTTCTCCGGTTCGGTGGTGGCGAAGATGAACTTGACGTACTCCGGCGGCTCCTCGACCAGCTTGAGCAGGGCGTTGAAGCCCTGGGTCGAGACCATGTGCGCCTCGTCGATGACGTAGATCTTGAAGCGGCTGCTGGCCGGCGCGAAGAAGGCGCGCTCACGCAGCTCGCGGGCGTCGTCGACACCACCGTGGCTGGCCGCGTCGATCTCGATCACGTCGATCGAACCGGCACCGTCGGTGGCCAGCGAGCGGCAGGACTCACACTTGCCGCACGGCTCGGGAGTGGGGCCCTGCTCGCAGTTGAGCGAGCGGGCCAGGATCCGGGCGCTGGAGGTCTTGCCGCAGCCGCGCGGCCCGGAGAAGAGGTAGGCGTGGTTGAGCCGTCCGCTGCGCAGCGCCTGCGACAGCGGTTCGGTCACGTGCTCCTGACCGATGACCTCAGCGAAGGTACGCGGCCGGTACTTGCGGTAGAGCGCCAGCGTCACTCGTCCCGCCTCCTCTCGACCGAGCCATTCTGCGCCGGTCGGGCGCGGGTGACCACCCACCACCCCGGCGCCTGGGCCTTCGGGCGTGATCGACTCGGCTTCCTGGAAACCGCGGTGTCCGCGTGGCCGGGACAGCCGACATCACGGAAGTCGAGTGGATCAACCGGCCCACAGACAAAAAGGCCTCCCGTGCACCCGGCAGAGCTCGCTTATCCTTGCTGCCTTCCGGCCCTGGGGAGGTTCACGAGATACCGCCGCACGGGAGGTACCGCCCAGCCTACCCGACCGCCCGTCGATCTTCAGGGGGTGGTGGGGTGGCCCGGCCGACGGAGGCCTGTATCCTGGCTCGCGGAGGATTCGCCTAGAGGCCTAGGGCGCACGCTTGGAAAGCGTGTTGGGTTTACACCCTCACGAGTTCGAATCTCGTATCCTCCGCTCACCTGAGCAGCACCAACGACAGGGCCGGCCCCACGGGGACCGGCCCTGAGTCGTTCTGCGGGCGTCAGCCCACCACCTGGACGTTCTCCGGCCGGGAACCGCCCCGACCCGGCGCCCTTCAGGCGCGGGCGCGCGCCCAGGAGAGGAAGCGGCCGGTCAGCCGGCTTGGGTCAACCTCGCTGAGCTGCGCGCTCGCCTCGGCTTGGAGCGTCGCCAGGTAGACGGTCAGCGCCAGCCGGTCGTGCCGGTATTCGCCGAGCAGCCGCAGCTTCGCCGCCGAGCAGGGCCAGGCGATGCCGCACGCGGCACAGCGCCAGGTGGGTCGGGTCGGCAGGTGCTTCCGGTAGCGGCGGCGGGGCATGGGCAAGGCCTCCTTCGGCGAGCGCGGCGGTGTGGATAGCCGCGGCAAGCGGGCGCGGCTGGAGGGGTGCCGCCCCGCCTTCCCGTCGGGGCGGCACCCGGACTGACGCCGACCGCCGGGCTCCTGCGCCTCCACCGGCCTCGCCGTCTTCTGCGGATCACCCTCGCGCGCGTCACCGGACAGGTACACCGCGTAGCGATATGGTCCTCAGATATTCGAGACATCCGATGGAGGGGCCGTGAACGACGCGCTTCGGGTGGCGCTCAGCGACACCGGGCACACCACCGAATCCCTCGCCGAAACGGTCGGCGTCGACCCGAAGACCGTGGGGCGCTGATTGACCGAGGGGCGCATCCCGCACCCCCGGCACCGCCTGGCGGCAGCGGAGGCCCTCCACAAGGACGTGTCGGACATCTGGCCGGACACTTCAAGACGTCGTGACCCCATCTGGTTTCGTCCGTGGCAGGAGATCGAGCGCGAGGCGGTGTCACTGCGCTGGTTTGAGTCGACCGTGCTGCCGGGGTTGTTGCAGACCGAGGCGTACGCCAGGGCGGTGCTGAGCGGCGCGGGTCTGATCCCCCGGGGCGACATCGAGCGGCATCTCACGGTCCGGCTCGGCCGGCAGGGCGTCCTCAAGCGGGATGACCCGCCGCAGTTCACGGCGGTCGTCGACGAGGCGGTCATCCGTCGCCCGGTGGGCGGCGGATCGACAATGCGCGAGCAACTGTTGGCCGTCGTCGCGGCGTGCTCCGAACCGCACATCCGGGTGCACGTCGTGCCCAGCACGGTCGGCGCCTACGCCGGGTTGAACGGGCCGTTCGTGATCGCGCACAGCCACGACCACCGGGTCGCCGGCTACCTGGACAACCAACTCCAGGGACAAGTCGCTAGCGACCCCGAGGACATCGCGGCCATGATGGCGGCATGGGAGAACGTGCGCGGGGAGGCGCTGTCCCACTGGCAGTCGGTCGACCTGATGAGGGAAGTGGCGCAGACATGGAGCTGAACGGCGCACGGTGGCGTAAGAGCAGCCGCAGCAGCGGCAACGGCGGCGCATGTGTCGAGGTCGCCGACAATCTGCCCGGCGTCATCGGCGTACGGGATTCCAAGGACCCGACCGGCCCGGCGCTCACCTTCGCGCCGGCGACCTGGCGCGCGTTCGTGAGCCGGCTCGCCATGCGGCTCTGACCAGGGCGCGAATCCGTCGTACACATGTTCTATCCACAGGCTGTGGACAGGGCCTGCGTCAGGAGCCGTCGCGGAGGTCGGCGAGGCGTTCCGGCCGGAAGCTGATCTCATCGAAGGTCACGTTGCACCCGTCGCCGGTCGGCGACTGACCGGCGAAGCCGATCCGGTCGCGGGTCGTCTCGCCGTCGAAGCTGAACACGCGGATCAACTGCCAGGTCCTGCCGTCGACCGAGGCGTGGTACGCGTAGACCCGGCCGATTCGCGAGACGCGCAGCCACACCGACCGGTCGGCCACGACGAAGGCGTTCGCGTCGTCGGCGACACCACGGCAGATGACGGACACGATCATGGGCTCACCCTCGGGTGAGAACTCGAAGCACAACTTGCCCCAGCACCGCTCGTCACGCCAGAGCAGCAGCACCCCGGCGTCGAAGGTGGCGGCGAAGGCGACGCTGACCCGGGCGCTGAACTGGAAGTCAGCCTCCGGCGGCAGGTCACCGAGCAGCGTCGCCGCGTTGAGGACGGGCGCGGCGTTCTCGTCCCCGTCGACGCCGACTCCGCTCGGGTCGATGAAGATGTCCGTGCGCGGCTGCGCCGACACCGTCACGGTGCCGGTCGTCTCGTCCACCCGCCAGAGCCCCGCGGGTGAGGGCACGAGCGCGGACGGCATACCGGGGACGGTCAGTTGGTCAGCCATGACCAGGACCGTACAACGGGTCCCGGCAGGGAGTCTGTCGCCGCTGGGCGGGTACGGTCCGGGAATCGACGCCGGCTCGCCGGAAACCGTCGTACACATGTTCTATCCACAGGCTGTGGACGGCGGAGGGCTCGATGGCTTACCAGCTCAGCGCGGTGGTCGCGGACGCCGAGCTGCTCCGCGAGCACACCGCTGAGCTGGATCACGCGGTCCTCGGCGAGCTGCGCCAGGATTTCGGGTTGTTGCCGGTCACGCCCCAGTTGGTGGTGGAGCTGACCGGGTCGCTGCCGGATTTCACGACGGACGACCGCAGCGCCGAACACCCGTTCGGCTTGGTGCTGTCGCCGACGCTGACCGAGTCGCTGACCCGCTGGTCAGAGGCGGGGCCGGTGGCCTACCTGGAGGCGGAGTTCGGCGGTGGCACCGGCTACCAGTCGGCGGCGGTGTGGCTGGGCGGGACGCTGTCGTGGGGCCCAGGCTTCGACGACGTGTTGGACGCGCCGCGCGAGCAGTGGCCGATCAACGCGGCGCTGACCCGGCTCGGTGTCGAGCCCGGCGAGTGGATCGACCCGTTCGCCGAACTGGGGTTGCACCTGGAGCGCAACACCGAGGGTTGGCTCGCGCACGGGCGGCGTCGACTCAGCGCCGACTACTGGGATGAGCTGGTCGAACAGTGGGAAAATCAGTAATTCGGCGATCGCCAGCAACCTGAGCGCCCTCGTTCCGTTGGGGACTGGGGGATTCCATGAAATTGCGACAATTTGCTTTTATAGCCATGCTGATGACGGCTGCCTCGATCGCTGGCAGCGGCGTACCGCCAACCGGGTCGATCCCGCACGGCCGGCCCGCCGGCAGCGTGGAGATCATCGACCTGAACGGCCTGCGCAACATCGAGTTCGGTGACACCGAGGATGAGCTGACCCAGCGCGGCATCCTGCGTACCAGCCTGGACGCCTGCGGGCCGATGCTCGTCGGCCACGACACGGTCAGCCCGGTCTTCATGGACGACAGACTGGTGCTGCTCTGGGTCGGCGACCCGATGCGGACACCGGAGGGCATAACGGTGGGCTCGCCCGTCGACCAGGTCTGGGCCCGCTACCAGTTGGTGACCAGACTCGACGCTCCACAGGGGACGCACCGCCTCGACGGGTTGCTCGCCCGCAGCGGCGACCGCGCGTACCTGTTCCTGCACGACGGGCGCACGGTCCGAAAAACCATCGCGGGGTACGCGGACTGGGCCCGCCGCCTCTTCGACGAGGGCGTCGGCCCCTGCTGAGGCGAACCGCGCTGGCCTAGCGCTGACGGGCGGGCTGATCCGATGTGGATCGACCCGCCCGGCACGTCGGGTCGACGCTTCGGTGTCGGGAACACCCGGCGGGCTGTTCGCGGCTCGCTGAGCGCTCAGACCGTCCCGGTGGCCTGCTCGGGCAGCCGCGCCCCGGACGCCGCGGCGAAACCGGCGAGCGCGATCTCAGCGGCCTGTCGCAGGTCCTCACGGCTGACACCGGCGGCGGCATGCACCGCCTGCCCCTCGCTGACGATCATGACGAAGCGGGCGAGCGCGACCGGGTCGGCGTGAGCGGGTAGGTCGCCTTCGGCGACAGCGCGGGCGAACCGGTCGGCGAGAGCCCCTTCGCCGGCCAGGCGGCTGGCGGCAAGGAACCCGGCGACGGGCGCGTTCTCGCTGGAGCAGGCGGTGCCCCCCTGGATCGACAGGCACCCGGCCGGACGGTCGGGCCGGGTCACGGCGAGCACGTTCTCCCGCAGCAGGGTGGCGACCACCTCGTACGCGGTGGGTTGGGCGAACGCGCTCCGGGCGTACGCCATGTCCTTTTCGGCGTAGCGGGCCACGGCCTTGCGGAACAACTCCTCCTTGCCCCCGTAGGCGGCGTAGAGGCTGGGTTTGTTGATGCCCATCGCGGCGGTGAGGTCGCTCACCGACGCGCCCTCGTACCCCTGACGCCAGAACACCTCCACTGCGCGCTCCAGCGCCTCGTCGGCGTCGAAACCCCGTGGTCGCCCTCGCTGTGGCACGGCCACCACCTCCCTCGACCCATCCTACCCGCGGCCCAACCGATCGGTACAGAAATTTGCGGACGCCGCCGCTGGTTGCTGCGGTCGAATCCGTACCGCTCAGTACAGAATTCGTCAAAGGAGATCCATCGTGGGACAGCTCGACGGCAAGACCGCCCTCGTCACCGGGGGCACCACGGGCATCGGCCTGGCCGCCGCCCGCCGATTCGCCGCCGAAGGCGCCTACGTCTTCGTCACCGGCCGGCGCAAGGGCCCGCTGGACGAGGCCGTGGCCAGCATCGGCACCAACGCCACCGGTATCGCGAGTGACGTCGGCAACCTCGACGACCTGGACCGGGTGATGCGGGCGATCGAGGCCCGGGGCGCCGGGCTGGACGTGGTGTTCGCCAACGCCGGCGGCGGCGAGTTCCTCCCGCTCGACTCGATCACGGTCGAACACATCGCCAGCACCTTCGACACCAACATCTACGGCACCGTCTTCACCGTGCAGAAGGCCCTGCCCCTGCTCAACGAGGGTGCCTCGATCGTGCTGACCGGCTCGACGGCCGCCAGCAACGGCACCCCGGCGTTCAGCGTCTACGCCGCGTCCAAGGCCGCCATCCGCTCGTTCGGCCGCACCTGGGCCGCCGAGTTGGTCGGCCGGAACATTCGGGTCAACACCCTGGTCCCCGGCTCGACCGAGACCCCCGGGCTCGCGGGTCTGGCGCCCAGCCCCGAGGAGGCCCCCGGCCTGCTCCAGTCCATCGCCTCGGGCGTGCCCATGCGCCGGATGGCCCACCCGGACGAGATCGCCAACGCGGCGCTCTTCCTCGCCTCCGACCAGAGCAGCTTCATGACCGGCGGCGAGCTGTTCGTCGATGGCGGCGAGCAGCAGCTCTGAGCGAAACGCCCGGCCGATCCTCGCGGATCGACCGGGCGCTCGTCTACCGCCACCCCGGCTCGGCGCTCACACGGTCGGGAAGAACCAGAGGACATCGCTCAGGCCGCTGTCGTTCGACACGACGATGTCATCGCGCCCGTCCCCGGTGAAGTCGTCCACCACGGGCACGCCGGGCACGTTGGGCGTGGCCAGGGTGATCGGGGCCTGGAAGGTGCCGTCACCGTTGCCGAGCACCACCAGCACGCCGTAGTAGCCGCCGCCGAACGCGAGATCCGCCCGACCGTCCCCGTCGAAGTCGCCGCCGGTCGCGTTCCGCTCACCCTGTCCGAAGAAGTGGGTGCGCTCCTCGGCGAAGGTGCCATCGCCATTGCCCGCCAGATAGAGCGCGTCACCCCACTCGGCTCCCGGTACGAGCGCGTCGACCCGGCCGTCCGTGTCGAAGTCGGCAACCACGGCCGGGTTGCGCGCGGTCCACAGTTCCCTCCACACCCCCGGTGCAAATGTGCCGTTCCCGGCGTTCAGCCAGGTCACCACCCGGCCGTACACGCCGCCGGTCGCCACCAGGTCGACGTGACCGTCCCCATTGAGGTCGGCGCCGGTCAGCCCGTTGTTGGCGGTCGGCTCGGCCGCCAGAGTCGCACCGAGGGCGAACCGGCCCCGACCGTCGTTGCGCAGCACCTGGACCTGTTCCCGCCCGGCGAGGGTCAGCGCCAGGTCGACGTCCCGGTCACCGTCGAAGTCGGCCGCCACCAGGTTGCGGGGGATGCTGTTCACGGCCAGGTCGATCACCCGAGGCGCGTGGAACCGGCCGTCGCCCCGGCCGAGAGCGATCACCACCTGGTTGAGAGCGATGTCGACGACCGTGGCGACCAGGTCCCGCCGGCCGTCGCCGTTGACGTCGGCGAGCGCGACCGAGCGGGGCGCGCCGCCGAGGGCCACCACGCTCCTCGCGCGGAAGCCGGTCGCCCCCTGACCGAGCAGGGTCGAAACCCGGTCCGCGTCCGGGTGCGCGACCGCCAGGTCGGGCCGCCCGTCGCCGTTGAGATCACCGGTGGCCATGGCACCCGGCACGGCGCCGGTCGCCACGTCGACCGGTGGGCCGAAGCTGGCGGTCGCGGCGGTCGCGGCGGTCGCGGCGGTCGCGGCGGCCGCGGCGGCCGGGGTGACGGCCGTCAGCAACGCGACGACCAGGGCGGGCACCCCTAGGGTACGGATTCGCATGCGTGATCCTCCCGTGACGATGTACCCGGACCGGGTCCATCGCCCGCCCGGGCAGGGACGAGCCTCGCGCGCGGTGAGATAACGCCGGGTTAAGCCGGCACTAACTCGATCACCTCGCCCATTGACTGAGACCACTGGCGAAAGCGCCCGGCCGATCCTCGCGGATCGTCCGGGCGCTTTCGCACTTCACGAGCGGTGGCGGAGGGATTTGAACCCTCGGAGGGCGTTAACCCTCACACGCTTTCGAGGCGTGCTCCTTAGGCCGCTCGGACACGCCACCGCCGACGAGGGTACAGGACCGCTGGTTCCGACGCCGAACCGGTATCGCCCATGCCGGCCTGGCAGGATCTTTGCCATGAGTACGCACATCGGCGCGAAGCCGGGCGAGATCGCCGAGCGGGTCCTGATGCCGGGCGACCCCCTGCGGGCCAAGTGGATCGCGGAGACCTACCTCGAGGGCGCCACCTGCTACTCGACGGTCCGGGGCATGCTGGGTTTCACCGGCCGCTGGAACGGCGTCGAGGTTTCCGTCCAGGGCTCCGGCATGGGCATGCCGTCGGCCTCCATCTACGCACACGAACTGATCAACGAGTACGGCGTGAAGACGCTGATCCGCGTCGGCTCCTGTGGTGCCCTCAGCACCGACCTGCAACTGCGGGACGTGGTGGCGGCCATCGGGTCCTCCACCGACTCCAACATGAACCGGATGCGCTTCGACGGGCTGATCGACTACGCCCCGGTGGCCGACTTCGGGCTGCTGCGTACGTCGGTCGAGGTGGCTGAGCGGCGCGGCATCACGATGCACGTCGGGCCGATCCTGGCGGCGGACGCCTTCTACACCGACCGGCCGGACCTCTACGACACCCTCGCCGACTATGGCGTGCTGGCGGTGGAGATGGAGTCGGCGGCGCTCTACACGATCGCCGCCCGCTTCAAGGCCCGCGCGCTGACCGTGCTGACCGTCAGCGACCACATCAAGACCGGCGAGAAGACCACCTCTGAGGAGCGGGAGCAGACCTTCAGCCAGATGGTCGAGATCGCCCTCGACACGATCATCGCCTGACCCGTCCGGGCGGCGTCATCGCGGAGAGCGTGATGACTGTGTGGCATCAATATGCCTCACAGTCATCACGCTTTTCCGCATCAGGCCGGCCCGACCCCGCCGCGCCAACCCGCGCCACGTCACGCCGGTCGCCCTGCCGCCGGCCTGACCGGCGGCCCGGCCTCAGCGGAAGAACGCGCGCAGGACGGCGGCGGTCTCGGCCTCCAGCACCCCGCCGTAGACCTCGGGGCGGTGGTTGAGCCGGCGGTCGCGCAGCACGTCCCAGAGCGATCCGGCCGCGCCGGTCTTGGGCTCCCACGCGCCGAAGACGACGGTGGAGACCCGGGCCAGCACCAGCGCACCCGCGCACATGGTGCACGGTTCGAGGGTGACCACCAGGGTACAGCCGTCCAGCCGCCACCGGCCGACCTGCTCGGCACCTCGGCGCAGGGCCAGCACCTCGGCGTGTGCGGTGGGGTCGCCGGTCAACTCCCGCTCGTTGCGCCCGATGGCCAGCTCAGTCCCGTCCGGACCGTAGAGCACCGCGCCCACCGGCACGTCGTCCACGTCCGTGGCACCGGTGGCAGCGTCGCCAACGCCCGTGACGGCGACCTCCAGTGCGCGGCGCATCCACAGCTCGTGCCGCTGCCGTCGGCCGACTTCGCCCAGGTCGGCCAAGCCCTCGTGGGCGCCCGGGCCGGCGCGGCCCACCGCACCGGGGGTCGGCTGCCCAGGCCGGATCGACTCCAGCGACGGATCGGTGGCGTCGGCCGGCTCAGACCTCACGCAGCTCCTCGACCTCGTCGACGCAGCCGAGCACCTGGCAGATCTCGGCGGTGACGTCCGCCGGCATCATTCCCTCGTGCGTACACAGCGTCAGCAGCTTCTGCGCGGAGATGCCCAGGTTGGCCAGCAGGTCGGCATCGCCCACCGGGTCGGCCTCCGGGTCGACGACGGGTTGCTCACTCTCCTCGTCACCGCTGGTCACCGGGCGCGGCTCCTCGTCGCCGTCGAGCCCGGTGACCGAGGTCTTCAGGTCACCGACCAGCAGCGAACCAAGAGGGGACTCCTCGGCGAACGCGGAGTCCGAACCGAACACCCGTAGGTCGTCGCCCTCGTCGAGGCGCAGGACCACCAGATAGGCGTCATCTGCCTCGACGAACAGCAGCGACACGTCGGCCTCCTGGTCGACGTCACGCAGTCGGTCAGCGACCTCGTCGATGTCGGTGGCGCCACGCAGGCTGACCTCGGCGGCGGTCCAGCCACTGTCGTCGCGCACCACGGCCGCAGCGAAGTACGACACGGTCCCCCCAATAGCCCCTCGGCACAACGCCGACCCGTTACGCGTGCACGTTAGCCGGTCGGGTCGGCAGGCGACCGGTCAACGCCCCGAAGCGCCGGTCATTCCTGACAAAGTCGGATCAGCCGGCGACCCGACGGCGGGTGGCGATGAGCTGGCGCAGACGCTCGGTGCGCTGCCGCTGCGGGCGGCTGCGCTGACGGACCGCGCGGGCGCCCGCCAACTCGGCCAACAACTGAAGGCGGCGGCGGCTGCGATCCGGGTCCTGTCGCGGGGTGGTCCAGGCCATAGTGCCGAGCGTGCCGAGTCTCGGCGGCCACGTCAAGACGGCGTTCGCTACGCAGCCAACCGGGCACACGGCGCAGTCATGGACACTCGTTTCGGAGCCGTTTCGGCACTGTCACGGGAGCAGTCAGTGACGCAGTCGGCGGTCACCACAGCGGCCAGTCACCGCTGGTCCCCCAGCGGACCGCCAGCACGGCGGCGGCGATGCTCCAGCCTCCCGCCGTGACGATGGCGACCCCGGTGGCGACCCCTCGGTCGCCGTAGCGGACCAGCACCAGGGCGGTCAGCCACGCCAGCAGACCGGCCACTACCGTCCACCACGCGTAACTGGCCACATCGGTGCCGAGCAGACCGAACAACAGGAACCAACCGGCCGCCGCGCCGCCGCCAGCGGCGACACCACCGCCGGTGACCGGGTGCGGCTCGCGGTAGGTGGGCCGGGCCGGCGGGCCGGCGGGGAAAAGACCCGAGGGGGTACGCGCCGCCGGGCGGGCGAAGGCACCGGGATCCGAGCCAGGTTCGGGTCGGGCGATGGTCACCGTCGCTGCCCTCCCCTCACGCGCGTCGCTCGTGCCCACGGTACCGGTTCTGCCAGGATGACCGGATGCCGTCGCCGACGATCGGCCGCCGCGCGCGTCCGGCGTACCCGATCCTGCTGCTGCTCGTCCCGGTGCTGGCCGCCGGCTGCGCGACAACCCGGCCGGGGGTGCCGGCCGACGGCGCCGCGCCCACGCCGCCGGCGGTCTGGGCGACCGCCGAGCAGCCGGCGGCACCGTCGCCGCCGGCTGCCACCCCGACCCCGGCCTCGACACCGTCGTCCGCCGGGCCGTCGGCGACGGCACCGCGCACCGGGCTGCGGCATGTCTTTCCGGTACGCGCCGACAACGTCGACTACCACCCGACGCACGGGGCGTATCCGGCCACGGATCTCTTCGCCGACTGTGGTGAACCGTTCGTCGCGGTGACCGACGGGACGGTGCTGGAGGTGAGTCGGGTCGACCGCTACTCGAAGCGGGGGCCGCAGGGCCCGGAGAACGGTGGCCTGTCGGTCTCCCTCCTCGGCGACGACGGGGTGCGCTACTACGGCTCGCACCTGAGTGCCGTGTCCGGCGGGGTCGACGCCGGGGTGCGGGTCCGCGCCGGGCAGCAGCTCGGCAAGGTGGGGCGCACCGGCAACGCCAACAACGTGTGCCACGTGCACTTCGGCATCTCGCCCCCGTGCGCGGGCAAGGACGGTTGGTGGATTCGGCGCGGGGTGCTCTGGCCGGCCCGCTACCTGGATTCCTGGCGGCGCGGCGGCAATCGGGAGCCAGCCGCCGAGGTCACCGCGTGGCAGCGCAAACACGGCTGTCCGAAGGCTCCCTGACCGGGGCGGCACCGACTAGGTTCGGTGGGATGAAGGCCCGGGACCCCATCGCCGACCTGCGCCGGATCGCGTTCCTGTTGGAGCGTGCGAACGAGGCCACCTATCGGGTTCGGGCGTTCCGGTCGGCGGCAAAGGCGCTGGCCGGCCTGCCGGCGACCGAGGTGGCCGACCGGGCCGGCAACGGCACGCTCACCGAGCTGGCCGGGGTTGGTGACGTCACGGCCCGTTGTGTGGTGGAGTCGCTGGCCGGTGAGGAGCCGGTCTACCTGCGGCGGTTGGTGGCGACCGAGGGCAGCGACCTGGACGCCGAGGCGACGGCGCTACGCGCCGCCCTGCTGGGCGACTGCCACACCCATTCGGACTGGTCCGACGGCGGCTCGCCGATCGAGGAGATGGCGCTGGCCGCTGTGGAGTTGGGCCACGAGTACCTGGTGCTGACCGACCACTCGCCACGACTGACGGTGGCCCGGGGCCTCACCGCGGACCGGCTGCGCCGGCAACTCGACCACGTCGCGCAGGTCAACGCGGCGCTGCCCGAGGGTTTCCGGATCCTCACCGGGATCGAGGTGGACATCCTCGCGGACGGCTCACTCGACCAGGACGACGAGCTGCTGGCCCGGCTGGACGTGGTGGTCGGGTCGGTGCACAGCAACCTCAAGGACGAGCGGTCGAAGATGACCCGTCGCATGCTGACCGCGGTCGCCAACCCGCACCTGGACATCCTCGGCCATGTCACCGGCCGGATGGTGTCGTCCCGCCCGGCCGGAGTGACCGGCCCGGGCGACCGGGGTCACCGGGCCCGGACCCGGGCCGAGAGCGACTTCGACGCGGACGCGGTCTTCGCCGCCTGCGCGGAGCACGACACCGCCGTCGAGATCAACTCTCGGCCGGAGCGCCAGGATCCACCGAAGCGGCTGATCCGCCGCGCGCTGGAGGCCGGCTGCCGGTTCGCCATCAACACCGACGCGCACGCGCCCGGCCAGCTCGACTGGCAACGGTTCGGCTGCGAGCGGGCCGCCCTCTGCGGCGTCCCCGCCGACCGCGTGGTCAACACCTGGTCCGCGGAGCAACTCGTGGACTGGACCCACAACCGCGTCTGACCTCGACGGCCAGCCCGCCGCCTTCCGGCGGCCGCCGGTGGCCGGCCCGCCGGTGGCCGGCCCGCCGGTGGCCCAACCCCCTCCAGCCGCCGCTCCGGCCATGATCGACTCGGCTTTCATGAAATCGGGGTGTCCTGGCCAGATGGACACCCCGATTTCAATGAAGCCGAGTCGATCACCTACCGGCACTGCGGCGCGGCACGACGCGGCACGACGCGGCGCGACGCGGCGCGGCGTCAGCGACGGGCTGGCTCGGCGGCGGGTGCGGTGGGCGCACCGACCCCGACCACCGGCCGGAGCTGTCGGCGGCCGAAAACGCCCTGCGAGACCGCTACCCCGAGCAGCACGATCAACGCGCCGACCGGCTGGTGCCAGTTGAGGCGTTCGTCGAGCGCCACGGCGCCGATCAGCACCGCGAAGATCGGGATCAGGTACGTGACGGTGGAGGCGGTGCTCGCGCCAGCCACCCGGATGTTGCGCATGTTGATCACGAAAGCGAGCCCGGTGCCGAGCGCGCCGAGGGTCAACACGCTGGCCACCACACCCGCCGACAGCTCGGTGGGCAGCGGCGGCATCCCGGCGACGAACGGGGTGACGATGGCCAGTTGCCCGGCCGCGAGCAGCAGCTGCGCAGCGGACAGCGACAGGCCGGAGTGCGCGCTGCCGGCGACGAACCGCTTCTGGTACGGGATGGCGACGCCATAGCAGGCGGCCGCGCCGAAGCACATCAGCTGGCCGGTGAAGTGGGCCCCGCCGATGCCCTCCCAGACGCCGAGCACCACCAGCACACCGAGGAAGCCCAGCCCGAGCCCGACCGCACGGCGCGCGGTCAGCCGCTCGGTGCGGAAGACCAGGACCGCCAACGGCAGCACGATCAGTGGCGTGGTGGCGTTCCAGATGCCGGCCAGCATCGACTCGACCCGCTGCTCGCCGTAGCCGAAGAGGGTGAACGGCACGGCCACACCGAACGCGGCGACGACAGTCAGGTGTGCCCAGACCCGGGGCTCGCGGGGCAGCCGGTCGCGCAGCACGGCGAGGACGACGAGCAGGGTCAACGCGCCGGCGACGACCCGGTAGAGAGTGAGCTGGACCGGGTGCAGCTCGGCCACCCCGACCTTGATGAAGAGGAAGCTGGAGCCCCAGATCGCGGCGAGGGCGACGAAGCCTGGCAACCAGGAACGGATTGGCGCTTTGTCAGGAGTGGTATCGGCGTTCACCCCTGACACTCTGCCGCAGCCCCCCGACAAAGTCGCCTGCCTTTTCGGACGTCACAGCCCGTCGGAACCTGTGTTTGAACACGACAAACGTCATCGACACGGAGGCGGGGTGGTCACGTAGTGTCGCAGCGTGGGACGAATTGATGAACTAGCCAACCGATACGTGGCCGAGTGGGCGCCCCTGAGCCCCACCGGCGCGACCTTCGTCGGCATCGCCGGCCATGACGACCAGCTCGACGACCTCTCACCCGAGGGCTACCGAGCGCGTGCGGACCTCACCCGCCGGACTCTCGCCGACCTGGAGGTGACCGAGCCGGCAACCGAGTTGGAGCGGACCGCCAAGGAGGCCATGCAGGAGAGGCTAGGCCTGGACCTGGCCCGGTACGACGCCGGCGAGGTGACCAGCGAGGTCAGCGTCATCACCAGCGGGCTGCACGAGATCCGCATGGTCTTCGACCTGATGCCGACCGAGACCGCCGACGAGCAGGCCAACATCGCGGCCCGGCTCAACGGCTTCGCCGGCGCGCTGGAGGGCTACAAGACCACGCTGCGCGAAGCGCTCGCCGCCGGTCAGGTCAGCTCGAAGGTGCAGCTGGTCGAGGTGGCCAAGCAGTGCGACATCTGGGTCGACCCGACCGGGGACAACTTCTTCCACGGGCTGGTCGAGCGGCTGGACGCGGAGGGCTCGCTCGGCGCGGAGCTGCGTCGGGGGGCGGCGGCGGCGACCGCGGCGACCGCCGAGTTCGGCCAGTTCCTGCGTACCGAGGTGGCCCCGCACGGGCGGGACAAGCAGGCCGCTGGCCGGGAACGCTACGAGTTGGCTTCGCAGTACTTCCTCGGCGCCAAGGTCGACCTGGACGAGACGTACGCCTGGGGTTTCGCGGAGCTGGCCCGCCTGGAGGCGGAGATGCGGGTCGTCGCCGGGCGCATCGCCGGCTCCGGCGCCACCGTCGACGAGGCCGTGGCCCGGTTGGACGCCGACCCGGCCCGGACCATCCAGGGCAAGGAGGCGTTCCGGGACTGGATGCAGGAGCTCGCCGACAAGGCGATCGCCGAGCTGAACGGCACCCACTTCGACATCCCGGAGCAGGTCCGCCGCATCGAGTGCTGCCTCGCCCCGACCAGCGACGGCGCCATCTACTACACCGGCCCGAGTGAGGACTTCTCCCGCCCGGGCCGGATGTGGTGGGCGGTGCCCCAGGGCATCAGCGACTTCTCCACCTGGCGGGAGGTGACCACGGTCTTCCACGAGGGCGTGCCGGGTCACCACCTCCAGGTGGCGCAGACCGCCGTCCGGGCCGACCTGCTCAACCGCTGGCAGCGGCTGCTCTGCTGGGTCTCCGGGCACGGCGAGGGCTGGGCGCTGTACTCGGAGCGGCTGATGGACGAGTTGGGTTACCTGGAGGATCCGGGCGACAAGCTGGGCATGCTCGACGGTCAGGCGATGCGCGCGGCGCGGGTGATCGTGGACATCGGCATGCACCTGGAGCTGGAGATCCCGAAGGACAACCCGTTCGGTTTCCACCCGGGTGAGCGGTGGACGCCCGAGCTGGGCTGGGAGTTCATGCGGGCGCACTGCCGGGTGCCGGACGAGAACCTGCGCTTCGAGCTGAACCGCTACCTGGGTTGGCCGGGGCAGGCCCCGTCGTACAAGGTCGGTGAGCGGATCTGGCTCCAGGCCCGCGAGGACGCCAAGGCCCGCAAGGGCGCGGACTTCGACCTGCGCGAGTTCCACCGGCAGGCGTTGGACCTGGGCGCGCTGGGGCTCGACCCGCTGCGCCAGGCGCTGGCACGGCTCTGAGCCGCTGACGGCTCCGGGTGCTGGCGGTACGACGAGTTGCCAGCACCCGGAGCCATCGGGACGGATGCGCCGTTCAGCCGAGGGTCAGCGCCAACGACGGCCGGGCGGTCAGCGTGTCACTGGCGACGTACGCCAAATCCATGACCGGGTCGGTGAACGTGATCGAGATCGGCAGGGTGACCGGGATCCCGTCCGGCAACGGCAGGTCCGGGGTCAGGGTGAGTTTGATGCCGAGGAGCTTGCCGACGAACCGGGTGGAGTAGAAGGCCACGTTGCCGCGGACGGTCAGCTGGTCGGTCTTGTACCGCTGGGTGCGCCCGTCGGGGCCGTCGGCGACCAGCAGGAAGTCGTCGGTCACCGCCTCCCGCATGCTGAACTTCAGCACCTTGAGGCTGCCCTTCTCGGTCTGCAGCTCGGTGGTCCCGTCGAACCGCAGCCCGGTCATGGTGACCTTGGAGCCGGTGAGCTTGGACGGCGTCTGGCCCACCATTGGCAGACTCGGGTCGGCGGCGATGCGGGGCAGCGGTTTGCCCGGCTCCGCTTTGTCTGGCTTGTCGGGTGTCGTGGCCCCGGGCTTGCCCGACCCGCCCGGCTTCGGTGACGGGCAGGCCGTGGACCCGGGGCGGGCCGTCGGTGTGACTGTCGGCTTCGCCGACGCGCTGGCGGTCGGGGTAGCGGACGGCGCCGCGGTCTTCTCGCTGCGACCACCGGTGAACAGGTCCCCGATCCCGTCCAGGATGTCGGTGATGATGTTGCCGTCCCGCTCCGGGCTGGCGCTCGGTGTCGGCGTCGACGTCCCGGTGGGAGTGGTGGCGCTGGGAGACGGCGTGACGGACCGGGACGGGGTCGGGCAGGCGGCCGCGGCGGGTCGGGTCGGTGCGGCCTGCACCGCTCTGGGCTGGGTGGCCAGGCCGGCCGCGGCGAGGCCCAGCACCAGCAGCGCGACTCCGAACACCCGCGGATCAGCGGAACGTCCCGGCCACTCGGGCGGTGCGCCCGCGTCGGTCGCGCCGCCCGCCGAGCGGTCCACCCGTTCGTCGGCCGTGTCGGCCTGCACGACTGCGAGCCGCTCCGTGTCGAGCCGCTCAACTCCGCTCTGCTCGGCGTGGCCCTGATCCGCGTCCGCCTGATCCGCGCCAGGCCGATCCGCGTCCGCCTGATCCGCGCCAGGCCGATCCGCGTCCGCCTGATCCGCGCCAGGCCGATCCGCCTCCGCCTGATCCGCATCGACCTGTTCGGCGAGGGGCAGTTCGGTGTCGGACAGTTCGGCAGCGGCTGGCGCGGGTCGGATCGGGGTCCAGGCGAAGGCGAGCGCGCTGCCGACGATGCCGAGCAGCAGACCGACGAAGAAGCCGCCAAGGTTGAGCCCGATCAGCGAGTAGACCGTCGTGACCGCCGCGACGACCGAGTAGAACAGCCGCTGCGCCGGGCTCAACCAGAGCAGCAGCGCGCAGGTCACCAGGATGACCGGGATCAGGAGCGAGAGTAGACCGGTGGCTCCGCTGTGGAAGCTCAGGCCGTTGATCGTCATCCGGGTGGAGGCGAACATCGCCACCCCGGCCAGGGCGATGAAGAGGCCACCCCAGAACGGTCGGCTCCGTTGCCAGCGACGGAAGGTCTGCCACGCCTGGGCCGTGCCGCCGGGCCGGGCGTGGGACGCGTTGGCGGTTGTCACGTACTCCTCCTGGCGGAGCGGGGACGGGGACAGGGCCGGGGCCCGCGGTGGTCGGCCACCGCGGGCCCCGTCACCTCAGAAGCACTCCTTGCCCTTGGCGTCGTCGCCCACGTTGACCTTGAGTCGGAGGCCGACCAGGTTGAAGGTGGCCGCCGTGGTGTACCGGGACACCTGCTGGAGGTTGGTGATGGTGACGTGGTCGGAGTTCTGGCCGAACGAACCCTTCTGCGCCGTCGCGTTCAGGTCGGTCGCGTCCCGGCCAATCTTGATGTTGGTGAAGGTCGCGTTGCCGTCGAGCGAGTCCATGGCGATGAGCAGGTCCTTGGCCCGGGCAGGCTCCTTGCCCTCACCGGCGTTGATGGTGAGAACCACCGGCAGGCCAGGCAGGTCGGAGCGGATGGACTGGCAGAGGTTGTAGAGCTCTGCGCTGCTGATCTCGGCGACGGCGATCGGGTGGGTCCTGCCGTCCTCACCCTTCTCGCGGACGACGCCGCCGTACTGCTTGAAGCCGTCGCCCTCGAGGCGGGCCGCGCCGATCTTGAACGTCTGCCCGGACACGGTGACGTCGGACGCGATGGCGCCGGTCGACATGCCGAACAGGATGGCGCCGACGGCGGCGGTGGCGGGCACCGCCATGGCGGCGAACCGCCACCACCGGGTACGCCCCTGATTCTCAAGCCGATCCTGCACGGGTTTCTCCTCAGGTGGATGCGCGGGCTGGCCGGTCCCCAACTGACGGCCCACATCGGGCCCGTCGTCTGTTACCGGCGGGTAACGATCGAGCCTGATCGTGCACCCGTTGCGGCGTGGGTCACAACCCCCCACTTACCCAGCGGTAACAGTTGGGCGGCCGAGCGACATTGCCCCGTCACGATGCGTCCAAGCATCAGCAGACAGGGGTGCGGCATAGAACATCAAAGCCGGCATATACCCACCTGTGCACAGCGGAGAGTGAGGATGCATCGAGCAATTACAATTAGGTAACGAATGTAAAGCACACGGGCGTCCGAGGCAGGTGCCGCTGAACGAACTGAGGGGTGGACCGCATCGCGGCCCACCCCTCAGACGTGCTTCCGGTCAAACGCGCGTCAGCGCTGCTCCACCTCGCCAGGCGCCGGACGCTGGGTCGGCACCGTCGGATCGTCGGACTTCCAGTTCGTCGACGCTGGCGGGATCTCGTCGGCCAGCAGACCCCCGTCCCGCCCGGACTTGTCGTCCCGCACAGCCGGCTGGTCCACCCGGGTCGGGGCGGGGTCGTCAGCAGGCACCGGGTCGGCCCGATGGCGTGCCTCGGCCGCCGGAGCAGCCCCGCCGCGGCGGGTCACCAGCAGACCGGCGACGATCAGCAGCAGAGCCAGCACGGCCAGCCCGATCGGAGCGTAGACGCCGAGGATGGCGAGCTGGCTACGGCTTTCGTTGGCCCGCTTCACCGACGCCTCCACCGTCGCGTCGTTGTAGACGAAGTCGGCGTTGAGCAGCGAGACCGGGGTGCCCACGTCCGGCACCAGGGTCTTGCTCTGCTGCTCCCGCACCTTGACGTACGACCCGGTGACCGGGTCGATCCAGAGCGTCCGGGTGTTGCTGTAGGTCATCTTGCCCTGGGTCGCGCCGGGAGCGAGCGCCCCGAGCAGCAGGGCGACCCGGTCGGCGGCCAGGTTGAGCTGCTGGTCGGTGATGACCTGCTCGAACCGGTACGCCTCGAGCCCGTCAACGTCTTCCGTGCCCTTGAACTCGGCCGGCAGAGACTTCCGCAGATCGCGGTCGAAGACGTCGTAGCTCCGCTTCTCGGTGTTGAACGGGAACTTGTAGACCTGACCGGCGAACGAGACCTTCTCCCGGGTGCCGGTGTCGTCGAGGTATTGACCGTCCCACTTAACCGCCGCGCCGGAGACCCGGTCCAGCGCCAGCATCGCGCCGTACGCGTTGACCAGTTCCTTGGTGTCCGTCCGGTTGACGGTCTGACCGACCGTCCAGACCACCGTGTCGCCATCGAGGTCGCCGCTGAGGTTCGCGGTCTGCTCGCGGTTGGGCGTCACCAGGACAGTGGACTTGAGGTCGCCCTGGCGGATTGCGATGGCACCGTTGGTGATGTGGAGGAAGGTGGCACCCTTCGCCTCCGCCACCGACGTCGAGGCTTCCAAGTCGTAGGGCAGCTTGGTCATCGCGGGCTTCACGACGAAAACCAGTCCGGCTGCCAGCGCCAGGAGCAGTACGCCGCCGCCGAACAGCACGGCACCTGTGGCGCGGTGCTTCATGTTTCCTCCCTGGAGGAGCTAATTTCGCCGCTATCGATCAGTGATGTGGCCGCGAGGTTACTACCTAGTCACATAGCAACGCGACCCCCGGTCAGCTGTGTTTTTCCCGCCAGGCTGCCCGGTTCGTGGCCGGTCCGTCGCAGGACGAGCACGAAGTTCCAGGCCACGACCTCGCGTACGCCGGGCACCTGGACCACCCAGCGGCCCCACCACGGGTGGTAACGCGGCAGGGCGTCCAGCACCTCGACCTCGCCGTTGCCGCGCGCCCAGCGCAGCGCGTCCGAGATGGAGACCGGGAAGAGCGTCTCGCGGTAGCGGTTCTTCGGTGGCCTGCCCATCCTCCGCTGATAGCGCCGCCGGGCTCGGTCGCCGCCAAGGTAGTGCCAGGGAGCCGTCTCGTGCCCGCCCCACGGCGACAACCATGGGGTGAACGAGACGAAGAGGACGCCGCCCGGCCGCGTCACCCGGACCATTTCGTCCAGCATCCGTTGTGGTTCGGAGACGTGTTCCAGCACGTTCGAGGAGAACGCGATGTCCACGCTGGCGGACCGGACCGGCAGGGCGGTGCCGCTGCCCCGCAACATGCCGGCGACGGACTCACCGACGGCGGAGAAGTCGCCGACGTCCGGGTCGAGTCCCACATACCGGGCGCCGGCGGCACGAAAGGCGGCGGCGAAGTATCCGGGACCGCCCCCGACGTCGAGCAAGGTCCGCCCGGTGAGCGCGGTGTAGCCGGACACCTGGCGTACCGAGTCCGCTGCCAGTAGGCCGTAGAAACGGTCCGGGTCGGTCTGCTCGACAAGGAACGCCCGGAACAGCGCCACCGAGCGGCCCAGCGTGGCGAACCGTCGGCGCGCCGCCCGATCAGTCACCACGTCGTCTGCTGTGGTCATCCCGTTACCGTCCCGTCCTCGTTCTGATCGGTGGTGTCGGGCGGGTCCGGCACATCGTCCCCGCCCTCGGACCGGGCTCGCGCGACCGGCGTACCGGGCACCGGGATCACCGCCGCGGTGACCGCGCCGACCGCGACCAGCATCGCGGCCTGCACCCAAGGGCCGTACGCCCACTCCTGCCCATGGCCCTGCAACCGGCCCGCCACCGCAGTCACCGTGGCGACCGTCAACCCGCCGAGCACCACCACCGGCAACGCCCGGACTGCGAGCTGTCGCAGCAGCATGGCGGCCAGCACGATGGCCACCGGCAGCACCCCGCCCAGCAGGGCGAGCAGGACCATCAGCAGTACGCCGATCGCCCATGCCGGGCCCTCGGCCGGGATCGTCCGATCCACGCCGACACGGCGGCGGACCGGCCACACGGCCAGGAGCAGCACCGCGAACACAGAGAACGCGCCGACCGCCAGAGCAGTCCGGTACGTCCGGTCCGGCGCGAAGACCAGCCGCACCTCGGCGGCGTCACCGGCTGGCACCACCCACGCCTGCTGCCAGCCGTCCACCCGGGTCGTGGCCAGCGTCCGGCCATCCACGGTGGCCTTCCAGCCGGCGTTGGCGTTCTCCGGTACGGCCAGCAGCGCCTCGCCACCGGCAGCCACCCGGACAAGTCGGTCAGTCGAGGCCCAGTGGAGCACGGCCACCTCACGGTGCCGGGGTGCAGGGACGGCGGCCTCCGAGCGCAGCGTGGCGTCCTGCACCACGAAGCCAGCCGACGGTACGGTCGCCAACTGGTGCCCACCGGCCGGGAGATCCACCGACGCGCCCGTGGATCCGCAGATCGTGACCGGCGCGGGCCGCCCTGCCAGCACGTCGGCGAGGGTGGTGGCCACCGACGTCTCGTAGCGCTTGCCGTCCAGTTCGACGGTGGGCCCCGCACCGCACTTCTCGGCGACGGGGGTGCCACCGGTGAGCGGGCGAAGCAGGTCGTCCAGGGCCGGAATCTCCACCTCGGCGATCCCGGCGGTGGCGGTCCAGCCGTTACCGCGCCGGTCGGCGATCCGTGTGGCGGTGTCCCGGACCACGATCTCGATCCGATCCGTCCGGACGGCCGGGAAGCGGACCGTCCCGCCCGCCCCGACCGCCAGCACCTGGCTGCGGCCCGGGGTCAGCACCTCGACCTGGGTCGGCAGCGAGCCGACCGGCGACTCCGCAGGCCGCAGCCGCAACTCGGCAAGGCTTCGTTGCCCGGACCACCGCAGCCTCAGCGTGGGGCGAAGGTCGCCGGTATCGGCAAGCCAGGCCGTCCCGGGGTCGCCGTCAACGGCCGCGTACCCGGCGACGGCCGGATCACCAGCCAGGTACGAGGAGACGGTGGCCGCAACCGGAGCCCCGGTCAGGGTGAGCTGCCCACCCGCTCGCGGCACCGCAGTGAGCGCCAGCCGATAGCTGCCCGGGCTGGTACTGCGGAACACCCGGTCGACCCCGAGTGGTTCCTCACCGGCACGGGCCAGAAAGCGGTCGCACCGGACGACCGAGCCTGCCGGCCGGGTCCCAGTGCGGCCCGCCGACCCGTTCCCCGTTCCGGCCTCCGCCACGTCCGAACCGGCGCCGGGGGCGGAGGTCGGGAAGCAGGCGGGCCGGTTGGTTGCGCCTCGGCTGAACGACCAGGCCACGGCACTGTCGAACCCGTTGGGCAGATCGTCCGGTGTCCTGAGTGCCCGACGGACAGTGGTGCCGGGAATCGTGAGTTCCCGGATTCCGACCCCGCCGTCGCGCCGTTCGTCGGCAACAGCCAGCACCGTGACCCGCACCCGGCTGGTGGACCCAGGCAACGTGTAGTACGAATGTCCGCCCAGCGTGTCGGCCACCTCGTGGTCCACCGAGCCACGGTCGGTGGTGATCCGGAACCGGGTGACCGGCCAGCCCACCCCGAGATCGTTGACGAATGCCAGCGATACCGCCTCCACCTCACGCGGGGTGTCCAGGTCCACCTGGAGCCACTGACCGACCGGCCCGGCCAGCGGGGCCGAGTGCCACGCGGTGGCGTACTCGCCGTCCAAGGCGGCGAACGGCAGGTGCGACGGGTCCGCGGCGGCGAGGTTGTCGACGAAACTCGTCGCGGTGCTGGCCGTCACCTCCCGCACCCCCTGATAGGTGGCGACCGTCTGGTGCCTTTTCGCGGGGAACGGCAGCAGGTCGAGGGCGACCCGGCCCTGCCGGCCGGGCTCCGTGGCGGTCAGTGTCTGGCTGACGTTGTCCCGCACCCGGCCGATGTCACGTTCCCGGCGGCGCAGCCCGTCCGTGACGATCCACCGCTCGTCCCCCACCTCGGCACGGTCCCCGGCCAGCACCACCGGCCGGTCACGCTCCACCAGCCCCTGCTCAAGCAGCGGCAGCAGGGACTCCGGCCCACCGCTGACCGTCGGAACGTCGTCGGTGAGCACCGCCGAGGCGATCGGCACCGGCCGCTGCACCTCGTACACCTCGATGGCCGGCACCGGACCGGCATCGTCGTCCACGGGGCTGCCCGGCGTGCGGCCTGGAGCGGTGGTGCCGAAGGTCGCCACCCGCGCGATTCCCGGCGAATCGGTCAGCGCGCGGCGCAGCACCGCGACCGGTGGGGCATCCACCTGGCTCCGGTCGAGGTCGTTGCGGAGCAGCACGTGCCGGAAGCCGGCCCGTGCCAGGAAGTCGGCCAGCCCTGTCGAGCCCTGGCCGCCGGCCAGGACACTTTCCACGGTGTCCATCACGCGGGTGTTACCGGCCGAGCCGAGCGGGATCTGGTTCCGCACCGCCCAGGGCGCGCCGGCGAGCGCCTGGATCGGCTCGTCGACCGTTCGTCCCCACTCGTACTGGCCGAAGCCGGACCCGGGCACCATCAGCGTCCGGGACAGCTCGTCCCGGTCAGCCAGCCAGGTGGCAGCAGATCGCCAGCTCGGCGGCAGGTCCGACCAGCCCGGGCCCGGCCGCAACTGACCCAGCCAGGCGGGCGCGGCGGCGCCCAGGATCAGCAGCAGCACCGGTACGAGCGCCAACGGCCGCAGCCGGAGACGGGGGCGACGCCGGACGGCGGCGTTGTGCAGCCGGGTGACGACCGCGTCCACCCCGTGCGCGAAGCCGAGCATCAGCGGCAGCCGCAGCACCGGGTCCAGCTTGTGCACGTTGCGCAACGGGGCCAGCGGACCGTCCAGCAGGTCCCGGACCGGGCCCGAGAGCGGGCTGTCCAGGCTGCCGACGTAGCCCATGGTGAGCAGGGTCAGCCCGGCCAGAAAGCCGAGCACCAGGAAGCGCCGCTCGGGCAGCAGGTTGCCGGCCAGCCCGGCCAGCCCGATCAGCGCGACCAGCGCGGTAAGCGCCATCAGCACCGGGTGATCGATCAGCAGCCAGCCCGCCGGCCACCACGGGTCCCCCTGGACGATGTACGCCACCCACTGGTTGGTGCCCCGGACGGCCTGGAAGAGCGAGGCCACGGCGGTGGTCGTGGTGGACGACTCGATGTAGTCCAGGAACGGCAGGCTGTATTCGCCGAGCAACAGCAGCGGCACGATCCACCACAGGCAGACCGCGATGACGCCGAGGCACCACCAGCCGACGAGGCGCAGGTGGTCCCGGTCCCAGCGACGGGTGAGCAGCCAGACCCCGGGCAGCAGCAGGGCCAGCACGACGACCGCGGCGTTGATCCCACCCATTCCGAGCACGGCCAGGGCGGAGAGCGCTGCGGCCCGACGCGGCGAGCCGATGCGACGGACCATCACGAGCGGCAGCAGCACCCACGGCAGCAGCGCCGCAGCTAGCGTCTCCGAGGAGAGCGCGCCGATCTCGGTGAGCATCCGGGGTGCCAGTGCGTAACCGAGCGCGGCCAGGTACCGGCTCGGTTCGGCGCCGATCTTCAACGCCCGGGCCAGCCTCAGCAGCCCGTAGAAGGCGACCGCCAACAGGAGCGCCGACCAGGCCCGCTGCGTTATCCACGGCGGCAGGCCCAGCAGTTGCCCGCCGGCGAAGAACGGTCCCATCGGGAAGAGGTAGCCGTAGGCCTGGTTCTGAAGCTCGCCCGAGGTCGCCTCCGGGTTCCACAGGTGCAGCGCCCGGGCCAGGAAACGGATCGGATCCACGGCCAGGTCGAGCTTGGTGTCGAACGTGACCTGACCGGGCCGCTGCGCGAAGGCGATGACGGTGAGCAGCAGCAGCGACAGCGCGGTCCCGGGCGCTACGCGTACCCGCCGAGGGATGTGTGGCCGGATCATCGGCGGCACTCCGGGGGCAGGCAGCTCAGGTCGGCGAGCGCGGAGAAGAAGATCTGCCGGATGCCGCTGGGCTGCTCGGTTCGGAACACCTGCCCCTCGGTGACCTGTGCGATCGCGTTCAGCTCTTCGGGGTCGATGTCACGACCCAGCCCGATGAAGACGATCGGCAGAGGCCGACGAGGGTCCTGCAACTGGGTCAACTCGGCAAGGAACTTGGAACGGCCGATGCTGTCCCCGTCCTCGTTCCGTCCGTCGGTCATGACCAGCACCAGATTGATCCGGCCGGGTGTCCAGTGCTGCCGGGCGTTCCGGTACGCGGCCAGTGTCGCGTCGTACAGCCCGGTCCCGCCGCCGGGTTTGACCTGGACGTCGGCCAGCCGTTCGGCCAACCGCGTCCGCTGGCCACGAAGCGGAGCGACGGGGAGGATCTCCCGGTAGTCCCGGTCGCCCTCCACCTTCGTGGAGAAGACCCAGATCCCCAGCTCGCTGTTGTCCAGCAGCAGGTCCGATCCCTCCTTGGCGGCCTTGACGGTCGCCGCGAGCCGGGTCTGGTCGGTGCCGGGCACCAGGGCCGCCATCGAGCCGGAGACGTCGATGACCGTGAGGATCCGAGCGCTGCGCTGCACGCCGCTCCAGGCCGTCAGCACCTCGGTGACCGTCTCCTCGGCGGGCAGCGGAACCGGTCGGCGTTCCTCCGCCCGCAGACGCCCGTCGGCGGGAATTGCCGGCGGGAAGCCCGCCGCCGTACGGAAGCCGAAACCGAGCAGCGCGTCTCGGGACTCGACCGTGAGCAGGTTGGCCAGGAAGCCCGCAGCGGCCTCGCGGACGTGACCGCGAGCGGACGGCAGCACCACGTACGGCAGGTCCAGAGACGGAACGTCGATCTCCGGGTACGCGGCGACCAACCTGTTTGAGCCGGCCAGCGCGTTGTGATCGAGTACGGCCTGCTCGCTGACCGCTACCGCGTCCGTCCCATCGGGGAGTCCGCGCCCGGGCACCAATGTGCCTTCGCCGGCGGCGAGCGTCCCACCCGCGAGCCGGCGCAGCACAGCCGCCGTCGCGGCTGCGGGTTCACGCTCCCCGGCGGCCAGGGCACGCACTCCGAGCAGCGCCGCGACCCCGGCCGGGTCGGCGGCCGGGTCGGGCACTCCCACCGGTGCCGGTCGGGTCTTCGGTCCGAGCAGCGACGCCCAGGTCACCGGTGCCGCCGGCCACCCGAGCCGACGAGCGGTCGGCTCGGTCACCGCGAGCACCACCGGTGTGCTCGCCACCGAGGTGCCCTCGTCGGGCACCTCGAAGGCACCCCCGGCCCGGGCACGGCGCAGCCAGAACGTCGACTCCGGCAGCCAGGCGTCGGCGACGTCCACCGCGTTCGCCAGGTCCCCGGAGACATCGGGGGACTCTCGAGCCTGCACGTCGACCGACACGCATGGTTGCCGCCCCACGCTGGCCCGCACGACCCGGTCCAGGGCCGGGGCGATCACCGGCGCAGCGGCCACCCGCAGCCGGACACGCTCGACGCACTCCGGCACACCCCGGTCCGCTCGCACGTAGGCCACGGCGGCCCAACCGGCCAACAGCAGCGCCAGTGCCGCGCTGAGCAGCACCACCGGGGAGCGACGAGTGAGGGCGCGCACCGGCGCGAGTCCGTCGCGCAGCACCGCCGGCCACCTCCTAGCCACGTACCGGCGCGTCCCTGCGCAGGTCGGAATCCATTGCACCCGCCGGGCGGTGTCACCCGGACGCCGGCCGTCACACGCGGTTGCGCTGCACACCCTGCCAAGGTTTTTCGCCGCCGGCAAACCCCCGATCGACGAGCGGTTATCCGATCTTCGCTGCCGGTGCGACCCATTGCGCCGATGGGCGGGACCGCCCTAGGGTGGCGCGATCGTGGTCAGTTACTCACCGGTAGGAGCAGCGTGGACAATCCCGGCGCCCCCGCACTCCACGTCCTGTTCCTCAACTGGCGCGACACCACCAACCCGGAGGGCGGTGGCTCCGAGGTCTACCTCGAGCGGATCGCCGCCGAACTCGTCGCCATGGGCCACCGGGTGACCCTCCTCTGCGCCGCGCACGACAACGCCAGCCCGGCGGAGACAACCGCCGAGGGTGTCCGCGTGCTGCGGCGCGGTTCCCGGCACACCGTCTATGCCCGGGTGGCGCTGACCTGCCTCGCCGGACGGTTCGGCCTGGGCCCGCTCGGCCGGCGTGGCTTCGGCCGGCCCGACCTGGTGGTCGACGTCTGCAACGGCGTGCCGTTCTTCGCGCCGCTGTACGCCAGCCGACCGGTGATCGCGTTGGTGCACCACGTGCACCGGGAGCAGTGGCCGGTCGTCTTCGGCCCATTGATGTCCAGACTGGGCTGGTGGATCGAGTCCTGGCTCGCCGTCCGGCTCTACCGCCGCTGCCGGTACGTCACCGTCTCCGAGGCGAGCCGGACGGAACTGGCCGCGCTGGGGGTGGCCGCCGAACGGATCGACGTTGTCCCCAACGGCACGCCACCGGTGATCGGTCCACCATTGCCGCGCACCCCACACCCGTCGCTGGTGGTGCTCGGCCGCCTGGTCCCGCACAAGCGGGTGGAGATCGCCCTGCGTACCGTCGCCGAACTGGTCGGCGAGCTGCCCGACCTGGAGCTGGTGGTGGCCGGCCAGGGCTGGTGGGAGCAACCTCTGCGGGAGCTGTCCGACTCACTCGGCATCGCCGACCGCGTCCGCTTCACGGGCTTCATCAGCGAGGAGGAGAAGCACACCCTGCTCTCGTCGGCCTGGGTGGCGCTCACCCCGTCGATCAAGGAGGGGTGGGGGCTCACCATCGTCGAGGCCGCATCGCGCGGCACTCCGACGGTCGCCTTCCGCTACGCCGGCGGAGTCGCGGAGGCGATGGTCGACACCGAAACCGGCCTGCTCGTCGATGACGAGGCGGAGTTCACCGCCCAGGTCCGCGAACTGCTCGCCGATGACGTGCGGCGCAAGGCGATGGGTGAGGCGGCGCTGCACCACGCGTCCCGCTTCACCTGGGCGGCAACCGGCGCCCGGTTCGCCCAACTCGTGGCCCACGCGACCGGGCGGGCCGGCTGACCCGAGCACCACGAAAGGGCACCCGCACCAGCGGGCGCCCTTTCATCGTCTGACTTAGCGCGTGCCGTACAGCGGAGCCTCGGCGCCCTGCTCACCATTGACGTTGGTGGTGGCGGCCTCCTTGGCGGACGGGCTGAGCGCATTCGCCAGACCGACGCTACCGAGCAGGCCGAGCACGACCCCGAGCACACCGACGGCGACGAACGCGGGCAGGTTCCTCATCCACCTTCTCCTTCCGCCGGACTTGCGTGCCGGGACGTTACCACGCGGTAGCTCACCTGCGCAGTGCCCGAAATACCGATGCCCAGCACCACCAGTCCGGCAAGGAGGTGGGCCAGCCCGACGTGACCAGGCCGGGTCGGCGCGAGCGGTGGGGACCAGTAGGCATTCTCGTACAGGGTCAGCTCCGGTCCATCGTGGACGACGTGCAACCCGGCCAGCGACGCCGGGGGCAGCGGCGGCCCCGCCGCCCGCTGGACCAGCACCCATCGGGAACCGGCTGCCGACACCGGCGCCCCGACGGCGAGGAGTTCCCGCACCCGCGCGGCCCGCGGGTCCTCACCAGCCACCGCCAGCCCACCCACCCGCAGGGTGTCGTCGATCAGAACGGGCACGCCGAGGTACCGGGGCGCCGGATCGATCACCACCTGGCCGCGGTTCCACGCGTACCGCTGGTACTCCTGGAACGGCAGTGAGATCACCTCGCCAGGTCGCTGCTCGACAAGCCGCGCAACCGTGGCCCATTCCGCGGGCCAGTCCACCGGTCGAAGCCTGCCCGCCGCGCCGAACGCCAGGTCGGGCAGGAGCGCCACCGGCAGTAGTGCGGCACCGACCAGCAGCACCCGACCGGTCGCCGCGTCGAAGCGAGCGGCGACCCGGTCGGCGAGGCGTTCCGCTCCGATCGCGCCGGCCACCGCCAGAGCCAGGGCGTACGGAACGACAAGCTTCTGGCCGTCGCGGAGCAGACCCGCACCGGGCAGGTTCGCGACCAGCCAGCCGAGCAGACCCGCACCGCCGGGCAGGGCGCCGAGCGCAGCCACGAGCCACGAGCCGGCGGCGAGCAGGCCGAACCGGCCGGCCACCGGTGCGGGCCAGCGTCGGCGCAGCAGCGGGACGCCATACCCGGCGACGGCCAACACCAGCACGGTGACCAGGGGCACCACCGCCAAGCCTCGGGAGGCGGGTGTGGTCTGCCCGTTCCAGATGCCACCGGTGGCGGCGAGCGCCACCAGTGGCCCGGCCCAGTTCTCCGCCCGGGCCGCGAAGGCCAGAACGCCAGCCGGGTCAGACCGCCCGCTGCCCGAGCTGCCGAGGCCGGCCACCAGCCACGGCGCATTGAGCAGCACCGTCAGGCCCAGCGCGGTCGAGGCCGCCCGCACCGCGCCCGGATACCGGCCGGGCAGCAGCACCGCGATCGCCACCAGCGCGATCATTCCGCCAGTCGGAGTGATCGCCGACGCCGCCGCGGCGAGCAGCAGCCGCGGCAACGAGCCGGGCCGGCCGGTCCGTACACCGATCGCCGCCCGGACCAGCCAGGGCAGCGCGGCGTACGCCACCAGCAACCCCCACTGGCCCACGAGGAGCCGCTCCGCGAGGTACGGCGTCCAGGCGTACCCGAGGGCAGCCACCACCCGCACCGCGACCCGGTCGGTCGGGACCAGCCGGGCCGCGCCGAGCGCCGCGAGGTAGAGGATCGCCGCCAGCACAAGCCGTTGCAGCAGCCAACCCGGCACCAGTTGGTTGGCCAGTGCCACCACGGCATCCTGGGGTACGGCCCGGGGCAACGCGGTGGCCGGGGCGATCACCTCCCAACCCAACGCCTGACGGGGCACGAAGACCATGTCGTAGCGGAGCACGTATCCGGGAAGCACCAGCGGCGCGAGGACCACCGCCGTCACAGCGGCGGCCACGCCATGCGGCACCAGCCGTTCGCGCATCCTGTCGACCCCACCCCGGTCCGGCACGACCACCCGTCGCGCTGGTGGCGGCCACTGTACGCCGGACGCGAGCGGCCGCTGAACCATCCATTGACCTGATGGGGCGACCCGTCCACCATGTGGCAGTCTTCCCGCCATGGCATCGACCGGATCCGAGGTGGGCGTGGCGCGCAGCGAGACAGACCAACCGAAGCGCCGCGATCCGATCCGATCCGTCGCCCTCGTGATGATCGCGGTCAGCGTGCTGTGGCGCGCACAGATCGCCGCTCGCGGCTACCTGGCGGCCGACGACTACGTGCTGATCACACAGTCCGCCGAGTCGCCCCTCACCCCGGGCTTCCTTCTCACTCTCTACAACAACCACTTCATGCCGGGTGGACGGCTGCTCACATGGCTGGTCACCGACGCCTTCGGGCTCACCTACTGGCCGTACGTGCTGTTGATGGCGGCCGGTCAGGCGGTGCTCGCCGTCGCGTTCTACCGGCTGCTGCGTACGTTGCTGCGACCAAGCCGCCTGCTGCTCGTACCGCTCGGCATGTTCCTGTTCAGCCCGCTGACGCTCGAGGCGACCTCCTGGTGGGCCGTCGGGGCGAACATGCTGCCGATGCAGCTGAGCATGGTGCTCGCCCTCGGCGCCCAGCTCAAGTACGTCCGCACCCGCCGCAAGCGGCACCTGCTGTCGCTGGTTCTCTCCGTGCTGCTCGGTCTGCTCTTCTTCGAGAAGGCCCTGCTGGTCGTACCGCTGGTCTTCCTCTTCACCGTCTGCTTCTTCACCGAAGGCGGGCCGATCCGCTCGGTGCTGACGGCGCTGCGCCGGTGGTGGCCGTCCTGGCTCGTGCTGACCGCGCTGGTCGGTGCGTTCGCCGGGGTCTACCTGTTGCGCTCCGAATCGTCCCTGCGTCGACCGGAGTCGTTGGGCGAGGTGCTGTCGTTCCTCACCCAACTGTTCGGTTCCACGCTCGTGCCGGGCCTGTTGGGTGGGCCGTGGGGCTGGCTGGGCGCGGGGGACGGGGCGGCGGTGGTGGCACCGCCCGAGCTCGGCCGATGGATCGCCTGGTCGGTCTTCACAGCGTTGGTGATCCTGACCGTCAAGCGGGACCGCGGAGCCTCCCGATCCTGGCTCCTCTTCGGCAGCTATCTGGTCCTCGTCGCGGCGCTGCTGGCCGCCACCCGGCTCGGTTCGGTCTACAGCGGGGTCGCCGGCGGGGTACCCCGCTACGTCAGCGACGCCGTGGTGGTCGCCTGCATCTGCATCGGCGTCGCCCTCGTCGGAATCGCCCGACCAACGGCAGCCGGTGGCGAGCCGGCCGATGGTGAGCCAACTCCGCTCGCCGGGACTTCGAGGCCGCACGTCGAGCCGGATCCGGAGCCGGCCGCGAGCGAAACAGCACGTCGGGCACCGGCTTCCCACCCGGAATCGGAGCAGATGGCTGGGGCAACGGGCTCCGTGGTTGCGGCCTACTCCTCCAGGGGCGGGGTGATCCACGCCGAAGCCCCGGACGACCCGGACCTGGCGACAGCGGAGGAACCGCCGACGGCGCCTGGTCCGACGCTCGCCACGGAGCCGGCGGCCGGCCCCGACCCCGTGGTCGAGCCGGCGCCCGGGACCGGGCCGGAGCCGACGGGTGAGCGTGCGCCTGAAGTGACGGAGACGTCCCCGGGCAGAGGGCGGGAGCGGCAGGCTCCGGCACCCCCACCAGTGGACTGGCTGGGGCCAGTACCGGAGCGGTACCGCGAGGTGGTGAGCGCCGGTCTGGCACTGCTGCTGGTGGCGGCGATGTTCGGCACCGCCTGGACGACGTCGCGCTACGGCGACGAGTGGGCGAAGAAGTACGGCCGGTCCTACCTCGACACGGCGCGGATCGAATTGGCCAGCGCACCGCCCGGCACGGTCTTCTTCGACACGCCGGTCCCGGGCGGGGTGGTGCCTGACCTCTCCTGGCCGTACAACCTTCAGTCCCGGTTCTTCGCGGCGGCCGGCTCCCGTCCCGAATTCGTGCACGAGACGGAGAACGCCTCCGTACTGGACGATCTCGGACGGATCCAGGTGGCCACCATCCACGGCAGCAGCATCGTGCCGGGTCCACAGGCGGGCTGCGGATACCTGGTGCCGGCAGGCCAGACGGTCCGGATGCCGCTGGACAAGCCGCGGGAGGACTGGTTCTGGATCGTCCGCATCGGCTACCTGAGTTCGGCCGACGGCACGGCGGTGCTGCGGCTCGGGAAGGGAACCCACACATTCCCGGTGAAGAAGGGGCTGAATCAGCGCTTCTTCGAAATCAGCGGCGGTGACGACGCGGTGGAGTTGACGGCACTCGGACTGGACCTGACCCTCTGTACGAACGAGATCACTATCGGCAACCTGACCCCGAAGCCCGAGTGACCACCGAGGGAACCCGCATGGGGGCAGAGGCGGCGACAGGGACCGACGCCACGAAACGGCCCACCAGGGACAACGGGGTGGTGGGGCTGGGCGCGGCGGGCGCGGCCGTCACCGCCGCCACCGTGTTGACCAACGGGTTGGCCTACCTGGTCCCGATGCTCGGTGCCCGGCAGTTGAGCGCCCCCGACCTCGGTGCGCTCGCCACAGTGCTGGCGCTCGGGGCCATCGCGGCGGTGCCCGGATTCGGCCTGCAGATCGCGGTGGCAGCCCACCGTGCCCGGTGGGGGCCCAGCGGAGCGCTGAGACTGGCGCTTGGCACCGCCGCGTTCACCGCCGGGGTCACCCTCGCCGCAGCACCGGTGCTCGCTGCGGCGCTCCGACTTCCGATCGCGCTCACCCTGCTGCTCGCTCCGACCACCTTCGCGACCGTGCTGGCCGGCTGCTGGCTCGGCGAACTCCAGGGCGACCAACGGTTCCTGCGGCTGTCCGCCGCGATGATCGGGCTCGCCGCCGGCCGTTACGGCGGCCTCATCGTCGGGCTCGCCCTCGGGTGGGGACCAGTCGGCTCCCTCATCCTCGGCACGCTGGCCGGCTTTCTCGTCCTGCCGGTCCTGGCATGGCTCGCCGCATCCACGGTCGGCGGTCCGGCCTCCGGCGGACGTGGCACCGGGACGAGCGTCGGCGATACCCGGAACCGGCGGCTGACCGGCAGCCAGGTGATGACAGCGAGCGCCGCCACCCTGGCGATGCTCGTCATCTCGTACGCCGACCTGATCCTCGCCCGCCAACTTCTTCCGGCCACCGGCTCCGGCGGTTACGCGGTCGGTTCGGTCCTCACCAAGGGGGCGCTCTGGGCGCCGCAGGTGGTCACGCTCCTGGTGTTGCCGCGGCTGGCCTGGGGCGATCGCCGGGCCCGCGCGCTCGCGCTGGGGCTGATTGTGTCCTCCGGCGTGGTGCTGGTGGTCGCCTCTGCGGTCCTTGGCGAGTTGGCCTTCCGGTTGGTGGGCGGCGCGGACTACCTGCACCTGGCCGGGGAGGCCCCACTGTTCGCCGCCACCGGCGCCCTCTACGCCGTGGTGTTCATGCTGGTGAACGATCGGGTGGCGACCGGTGCCCGCTGGCCGGCCGCCCCGCTGTGGGTGGCCACCGCCAGCCTGGTCGCGGCAGCGCTGCTGGTGGCACCGCGCACTGTCGGGGGCGTGCTCAGCTGCGCGCTGGTCACCGCCGCGGTGACCGCCGCCGTGATGACGTGGCTCGCGTTCCGTCCCACCCGCGGTTGACCTGGGCTTCGTTTCCTCCGCCGGGGAGGGCCGCCGGGAGACCGAGTCAGTCTCCAGCGGCCACCCAGGTGCTGAGCAACTGGTGGTCGATCGCGTCCACCCGCCCGAGGCTCCGGCCGGAGGCCACCCGCTCCCGCAGCTCAGCCCTGGTGAACCAACGCGCCTCCAGCAACTCCTCGCCGTCGACGCGTACCTCCTCGGACGTGGCGGTGGCCCGGAAGCCCACCATCAGGCCGGCGGGGAACGGCCACGCCTGCGACCCCTGGTAGGTCACGTCGGTGACGGTCACGCCCGCCTCCTCGGCCATCTCCCGACGGACCGCGTCCTCCAGGCTCTCGCCGACCTCGACGAACCCGGCCAGCGTCGAGTACGCGTCCTCCGACGCACCCGCGTGCCTGGCCAGCAGGCACCGCCCCGGTGGGCCGGGCGCCTCGATCAACACGATGATCGCCGGTTCGATCCGGGGAAACAGGATCCGCCCGCACTCCCCGCCGGTGCAGGTCCGCAGGTGCCCGCCGCCACCGGCGACGGCCGCAGCACCGCACGTCCCGCAGTACCGCTGCTGCCGGTGCCAGTGCAGCAAGCCCCTGCCGTACGCCTGGACGGCTGCGTCGCCCGGCTCGAGGCGCCCGACCAGTGCCCGTACGTCGACGGACCGCGTCGCACCGGCCATCTCGACGGCGGCCCGCTCGGGAAGCCCGGACAGGTCAGCGGCGAACACGGCCACGTCCCCGTCGAGCCCGAGGAAGACGGTCTCACCGGCGGCGGACCGGACGAGCGAGGCCCGCTCGGCGGTGAGCCGGACGGGCCCGTCCCCGTCGACGAGACAGCGGTCCCGCCACATGGGCAGCACCACTGTGGTCGACTCGGTGAGCAGCGCACTCATCCGGGCCGGATCGGTGCGCAACGGGCCCGCCCGGTCCAGCCAGCCGCCCCCGTACGCCAACACCCGTTCCGCTGTGTCCACCCGGCCACCGTGCCACGTCTGCGGTTCGCCAACGGCAGCGCCCCCGGGGCCAGCGCGACACGCCGGGAGACACGCGGTAGCTGGGCCTGGTGGGCGTAGCTGCCAAGGACGGCCGCGCATTCGTTACCGTAGGTGCCTCCGGGAGGGGAAACTCCCGCGGCACCCTGGCGATCGAGGTTGCAGTGACGCTGTACGGCGAAAAGAGTCCACCCGCCGACGACCGGCCCACCGTGCAGGTCACCGCGGTCACCTGGCCGGACGACGGACCGGCGGCCGGGCCGGCGCCCGTCCCCGGCGAGCCGGAGGGCGGCCCGCGCCGCACCGGGCGGATGCGGATGCTGCTCGCCGCCGGCGTCACCGGTGGCGTGTTCGCCGCTGTCGCGGGTGCCGGCGCCTGGGCGTACGCCGGGGACGTTCCCCGCGGCACCAGCGTGCTCGGCACCGAGCTGGGCGGCCGGAGCCGCGCGGACGCCGACCGGGAGTTGCGGGCGGAGCTGGAGCGGCGGGCGGCAGCGCTCGCCAAGCCGCTGACGGTCACCGTCGACGGACGCACCGCCGAGGTCAACCCGGCCGACATCGGGCTCGCCGTCGACGTGCCGGCGACCGTCGCGGCAGCGGCTGAGGCCAACGCGCACCCGGTCAGCCGGCTGGTCGGCTCCCGCACCGTCGACCCGGTGGTCACCGTCGACGCGGGCCGGCTGGACGACGCGCTCCGCAAGGTGCTCGGCGACCAGGCCCAGGGCATGACGATGCCGGCGATCAGCTACCAGGGCACCACGCCGAAGTTGGTGCAGCCCAAACCGGGGTTGGCCCTGGATCCGCAGCGATCCGCCGAGGTGGTCCGCGCCGGCTGGCTGGCCGGGACACCGATCACCGTGCCCCTGGTGGAGAGCCACCCGGCGACGACGCCGGAGGAGTTGGACAAGCTGGTCGCCGAGCTGGCGAAGCCGGCGGTCGCCGCGCCGGTCACCCTGCGCACCAACAAGGGGTCGGTGAAGGTCCCGCCCGCCGCCATCGCGAAGAGCCTGCGGTTCACCGCCGACAAGACCGGAAAACTGACGCCGTCGGTGGACGTCAAGCGGCTGCGGGCAGCGCTCGGTGATGACCTGAACGCCATCGAGGTGCCGGCGAAGGACGCCACCGTGACCATCGCCGGTGGCCGTCCCACCATCACCGAGGGGCGTTCCGGCCAGCAGCTGGACACTGCGACCCTGGGTAGCGACCTGCTGGCGGTGCTGCCGAAGTCGGAGGGTCGTGAGGTGACCGGCGAGTTGAAGCCGACGCCACCGGAGCTGACCGCGGAAAAGCTGACCAGCCTGGGCATCAAGGAACGGGTGTCCACCTTCACCACCCGATTCACCGGTGGTCTGGCCTCGTCGCGTAGCCAGAACATCGCCACCATCGCCAAGGACGTGGACGGCACTGTCGTCCTGCCCGGAAAGACGTTCTCCCTGAACGGCCACACCGGCGAACGCGGTTACGCACAGGGCTACCGGGACGCCCCGGTCATCCTGAACGGCAAACTGGTGCCGGGCGTCGGCGGTGGCACCTCACAGTTCACCACCACGCTGTTCAACGCGACCTACTACGCCGGGCTGGAAGACGTCGAGCACAAGCCGCACTCGTACTGGTTCGACCGGTACCCGGCGGTCATCGAGTCGACGATCTTCTGGCCGGACCTGGACTTCAAGTTCCGCAACAACACCGAGTACGGCGTTCTGATCGACACCTCGTACACGTCGAGCACGATCACCGTGTCGATCTGGAGCACGAAGATCTACGACAGCGTGAAGACCGAGTACGGGCCGCGTCGCAACATCACCACTCCGAAGCTGATCCACCTGGAGCCCGGCCCCTCGTGCATCGCGACCAACGGCATCAACGGCTTCACCCAGGACGCCTTCCGGGTCATCAAGAAGGGCGGCGTGGTGGTCAAGCGGGAGAAGTTCACCTGGCGCTACGACGCGGAGCCCCGCTACGTCTGCGGGCCGAAGCCCTCCTGACGTCTCACCGGCTCTGAGGTCTGGTCGCCGGCGTCACGGCCCTGGCCGTGGCGCCGGCCACCCTGCGGCGGCATCGGCACCACCCGTGCGACCTGCACTCGCATCTCGGGACGCCAGCCACCACAGAGGACCCCCAGGATCGCTGCAATGCAGCCGGAGAAGACCAGTAATGTCAGCGCGTCGTTCCACCCGCAGAGCGTAGTGGCGACCCACAACCCAAGCAGGTGCCCAATGTCGGCCCGCGCAGCTGGGGCTGACTACGGCAGCGACCGAAATCGCGGTATCCGTGGCCTCCTGTGGGCCGATACGAGTCGATCAACGACCTTGCGACCACTGAACGGCCTCGCCCCCGCGCGCCATGCGCCACCCATCCGGGTCGCGCATGATCTCTCTCGTCCGTCCTTTGCTCTGCACCTGCGGAGGCACCAGCTACAGACCGTGAGTGTCGCCTCCGCAGGTGCAGAGCAAAGGACGTCATCCCGAGTCGAGCAACTGAGGCTCAGGGTAAACGCAGAAAGGGCCACCCGATAACGGGTGACCCTTTCTGGAAAGATTGTCCGGCGGCGTCCTACTCTCCCACACCCTCACGAGTGCAGTACCATCGGCGCTGGAGGGCTTAGCTTCCGGGTTCGGAATGTAACCGGGCGTTTCCCCTCCGCCATGACCGCCGTAACTCTATCGACATGTCAAACAACACCAACACCAACAATGTGTGGTCTGTTGTTCGTTTATCGAGAGTTGCACAGTGGACGCGTAGCAGCTTAGTAGTCAAGTCCTCGGCCTATTAGTACCGGTCAACTGAACCCGTTACCGGGCTTACATTTCCGGCCTATCAACCCAGTCGTCTAGCTGGGGGCCTTACCCCCACAAAGTGGGGTGGGATACCTCATCTTGAAGCAGGCTTCCCGCTTAGATGCTTTCAGCGGTTATCCCTTCCGAACGTAGCTAACCAGCCGTGCCCTTGGCAGGACAACTGGCACACCAGAGGTTCGTCCGTCCCGGTCCTCTCGTACTAGGGACAGCCCTTCTCAAGTATCCTACGCGCACGGCGGATAGGGACCGAACTGTCTCACGACGTTCTAAACCCAGCTCGCGTACCGCTTTAATGGGCGAACAGCCCAACCCTTGGGACCTGCTACAGCCCCAGGATGCGACGAGCCGACATCGAGGTGCCAAACCATCCCGTCGATATGGACTCTTGGGGAAGATCAGCCTGTTATCCCCGGGGTACCTTTTATCCGTTGAGCGACACCGCTTCCACTCGCAAGTGCCGGATCACTAGTCCCGACTTTCGTCCCTGCTCGACCTGTCAGTCTCACAGTCAAGCTCCCTTGTGTACTTGCACTCAACACCTGATTGCCAACCAGGCTGAGGGAACCTTTGGGCGCCTCCGTTACCTTTTAGGAGGCAACCGCCCCAGTTAAACTACCCACCAGACACTGTCCCTGAACCGGATAACGGTCCGAAGTTAGATACCCAAATCAACCAGAGTGGTATTTCAAGATTGCCTCCACCCATACTGGCGTATGGACTTCACCGGCTCCCACCTATCCTACACAAGCTAATTCGAGTACCAATGTCAAGCTATAGTAAAGGTCCCGGGGTCTTTCCGTCCTGCCGCGCGTAACGAGCATCTTTACTCGTACTGCAATTTCGCCGGGCCTGTGGTTGAGACAGTGGGGAAGTCGTTACGCCATTCGTGCAGGTCGGAACTTACCCGACAAGGAATTTCGCTACCTTAGGATGGTTATAGTTACCACCGCCGTTTACTGGCGCTTAAGTTCTCCGCTTCGCCCCGAAGAGCTAACAGGTCCCCTTAACGTTCCAGCACCGGGCAGGCGTCAGTCCATATACATCGAATTACTTCTTCGCATGGACCTGTGTTTTTAGTAAACAGTCGCTTCCCCCTGCTCTCTGCGGCCATACAACGCTCCACCCGCGCGGGGCTTCACGTCTCCGGCCCCCCTTCTCCCTAAGTTACGGGGGCAATTTGCCGAGTTCCTTAACCACAGTTCGCCCGATCGCCTCGGTATTCTCTACCTGACCACCTGTGTCGGTTTGGGGTACGGGCCGCTAAGAACTCGCTAGAGGCTTTTCTCGGCAGCATAGGATCACTGACTTCACCTGAATCGGCTCGGCATCACGTCTCAGCCTATATGTGTTGCGGATTTGCCTACAACACGGCCTACACGCTTACCCCGGCACAACCACCGGCCGGGCTCAGCTACCTTCCTGCGTCACCCCATCGCTTGACTACTACCCATCAGGTTCCCACGCTCCCCAACATCCGTCCGAAGACATCAGCCAGTTCGGGTGGTTAGCACAACGAGGTTCATCAGGGACGCTCTTTCGCGGGTACGGGAATATCAACCCGTTGTCCATCGACTACGCCTCTCGGCCTCGCCTTAGGTCCCGACTCACCCAGGGCGGATTAGCCTGGCCCTGGAACCCTTGGTCATCCGGCGGAAGGGTTTCTCACCCTTCTTTCGCTACTCATGCCTGCATTCTCACTCGTGCCGCGTCCACAACTGGGTCACCCCGCTGCTTCACTCGCGGCACGACGCTCCCCTACCCATCCACACACCTGCACAAGGAATCAAGTCCAAGCGAGGTTAAAATGTGAATGCCACAGCTTCGGCGGTGTGCTTGAGCCCCGCTACATTGTCGGCGCGGAACCACTTGACCAGTGAGCTATTACGCACTCTTTAAAGGGTGGCTGCTTCTAAGCCAACCTCCTGGTTGTCTATGCGACCCCACATCCTTTTCCACTTAGCACACGCTTAGGGGCCTTAGCTGGTGATCTGGGCTGTTTCCCTCTCGACTACGAAGCTTATCCCCCGCAGTCTCACTGCCGCGCTCTCACTTACCGGCATTCGGAGTTTGGCTGATTTCGGTAAGCTTGTGGGCCCCCTAGACCATCCAGTGCTCTACCTCCGGCAAGAAACACGCGACGCTGCACCTAAATGCATTTCGGGGAGAACCAGCTATCACGGAGTTTGATTGGCCTTTCACCCCTAACCACAGGTCATCCCCCAATTTTTCAACATTGGTGGGTTCGGCCCTCCACGCGGTCTTACCCGCGCTTCAGCCTGCCCATGGCTAGATCACTCCGCTTCGGGTCTAGGACACGCGACTGAATCGCCCTATTCAGACTCGCTTTCGCTACGGCTCCCCCACACGGGTTAACCTCGCCACATGCCACTAACTCGCAGGCTCATTCTTCAAAAGGCACGCCGTCACCCCGCAAGGCTCCGACGGATTGTAGGCGAACGGTTTCAGGTACTATTTCACTCCCCTCCCGGGGTACTTTTCACCATTCCCTCACGGTACTTGTCCGCTATCGGTCACCAGGAAGTATTTAGGCTTACCAGGTGGTCCTGGCAGATTCACGGCAGATTTCAGGGGTCCGCCGCTACTCGGGAACACCCACAGAAGGTCAGCAACTTTCACCTACCGGACTTTCACCGTCTACGGTCAGCCATTCCAGACTGTTCGACTAGCCACTAACTTTGTAACTTCTCGAACAAGTGTCAGCTTGTTCAGCAGGGTCCCACAACCCCGACCACGCAACCCCTGACAGGTATCACACGCAGCCGGTTTAGCCTCGATCCGCTTTCGCTCGCCACTACTCACGGAATCACTAAATTGTTTTCTCTTCCTACGGGTACTGAGATGTTTCACTTCCCCGCGTTCCCTCCACACACCCTATGTGTTCAGGTGTGGGTGACACCACATGACTGGTGCCAGGTTTCCCCATTCGGACACCCTGGGATCACAGCTTGGTTGACAGCTCCCCCAGGCCTATCGCGGCCTCCCACGTCCTTCATCGGCTCCTGGTGCCAAGGCATTCACCGTTCGCCCTTGACAACTTGACCACAAAGATGCTCGCGTCCACTGTGCAATTCTCAACAAACGACCAACCCACAACCCGATCCGCCCCACACCAAACCAACAACAGTTGGCGGTATATGGGGCCAGGCCATGCCTGGCAGACTTCCAGCCCCCACACAGGAGGCCGGCCAAGTCTCTGAAACAACAACACGATGGTTGTTCTTTCAGGACCCAACAGGGTGCTCACATTCTTCCTCAGCCGCACCAGGGACTTCGTTCCCACCACCCAAGAGCGGCTGTACTAGAAGGAACCCGGCCGTTGCCGAGGGAAAACTTGCCAGTGTCTCCGCCATCTGAGCACCCCGACCCAACATCCGTGGGCCGCGGGCTCCTTGCACCCTTTCAGGTGAAGGTGCTCCTTAGAAAGGAGGTGATCCAGCCGCACCTTCCGGTACGGCTACCTTGTTACGACTTCGTCCCAATCGCCAGCCCCACCTTCGACGGCTCCCTCCACAAGGGTTGGGCCACCGGCTTCGGGTGTTGCCGACTTTCGTGACGTGACGGGCGGTGTGTACAAGGCCCGGGAACGTATTCACCGCAGCGTTGCTGATCTGCGATTACTAGCGACTCCGACTTCACGGGGTCGAGTTGCAGACCCCGATCCGAACTGAGACCGGCTTTTTGGGATTCGCTCCACCTCGCGGTATCGCAGCCCATTGTACCGGCCATTGTAGCATGCGTGAAGCCCTGGACATAAGGGGCATGATGACTTGACGTCATCCCCACCTTCCTCCGAGTTGACCCCGGCAGTCTTCGATGAGTCCCCGCCATAACGCGCTGGCAACATCGAACGAGGGTTGCGCTCGTTGCGGGACTTAACCCAACATCTCACGACACGAGCTGACGACAGCCATGCACCACCTGTGACCGCCCCCGAAGGACCTCACATCTCTGCGAGTTTTGCGGCCATGTCAAACCCAGGTAAGGTTCTTCGCGTTGCATCGAATTAATCCGCATGCTCCGCCGCTTGTGCGGGCCCCCGTCAATTCCTTTGAGTTTTAGCCTTGCGGCCGTACTCCCCAGGCGGGGCGCTTAATGCGTTAGCTGCGGCACAGGAAACCGGAGAGGTCCCCCACACCTAGCGCCCAACGTTTACAGCGTGGACTACCAGGGTATCTAATCCTGTTCGCTCCCCACGCTTTCGCTCCTCAGCGTCAGTATCGGCCCAGAGACCCGCCTTCGCCACCGGTGTTCCTCCTGATATCTGCGCATTTCACCGCTACACCAGGAATTCCAGTCTCCCCTACCGAACTCTAGCCTGCCCGTATCGACCGCAGGCTTGGGGTTGAGCCCCAAGTTTTCACGGTCGACGCGACAAGCCGCCTACGAGCTCTTTACGCCCAATAAATCCGGACAACGCTCGCACCCTACGTCTTACCGCGGCTGCTGGCACGTAGTTGGCCGGTGCTTCTTCTGCAGGTACCGTCACTCTCGCTTCGTCCCTGCTGAAAGAGGTTTACAACCCGAAGGCCGTCATCCCTCACGCGGCGTCGCTGCATCAGGCTTCCGCCCATTGTGCAATATTCCCCACTGCTGCCTCCCGTAGGAGTCTGGGCCGTGTCTCAGTCCCAGTGTGGCCGGTCGCCCTCTCAGGCCGGCTACCCGTCGTCGCCTTGGTAGGCCATCACCCCACCAACAAGCTGATAGGCCGCGAGCCCATCCCAAGCCGAAAAACTTTCCACCCCCAGCCATGCGGCCGGAAGTCCTATTCGGTATTAGCCCCCGTTTCCGAGGGTTATCCCAAAGCTTGGGGCAGGTTGCTCACGTGTTACTCACCCGTTCGCCGCTCGAGTACCCCGAAGGGCCTTTCCGCTCGACTTGCATGTGTTAAGCACGCCGCCAGCGTTCGTCCTGAGCCAGGATCAAACTCTCCAACAAAAAATTAGTTGAACAGCTATCCCGGCAACAAACAAATGTTGCCAAAGGAATCCCAACCAGCCAGCAAAAACTGACCAGTCCGGGGTATAAATCATAATTGGCACTGGCTTTACAAGCACCCTGTTGAGTTCTCAAAGAACAACCACACACCGACCAGAAGCCCCACCTCAGTGGAACCCCGTTCGGGGCTTTCCGTTCCGTGTCCCCGTCGCTCTCGCGCCGGGCACTTTTACTACGTTACCTCACCGTCTTCGCCGTGTCAAACCGTGTGTCCCGGTCTGTCATGCTTCGTACGGGTTGGCACCGGCGCACTCACGCAGCAGCGAACCGCTGCGTCAGGTCGTCGGATTTGGCAGAACCGGCCGCTGCGGTCTCCCGCAGTCTCGCCCGGTGCCCTGCCGGTCATGAACCTTACCCGGTCGGCTTCGCCGCACCAAATCCGCCTCGCAGCCGATCCGGCAAGCCCCGCCCGGACCGCGTCCCGCAGGAGCGAACCCCTGCCTGACCCGGTTGCCAGCTAGCTCCCGGGGCCTCAGAACTTTCGTCCCGTTTGCCCCGTTCGCGCTGACAGAGAGAAAGTTACGCGTCCGCGGGTTTGATCGTCAAATCCACGGGTAGCGGCGCGCGTCACATTCGCGTCGTCTGCCGATCCCCCGGTTCGGACCGACGCCCGATCGGTTCCGCAACAGCCGCTGCCACGAGACGCGGGGCAGGTCAGGCCGCTTGCCGCCGACGAGCGGCGAACCAGGCGCGGATGCCGAGGACACCGACCGTCGTACCAATGGCGAGAGACGCCGCGATCAGCAGCGCGTGCACCCACAGGAAGCTGGTGGCGGCGCCGTCGGCGACAGTGCCGGACGCCCAGGACCGCGGGTCCTGCCAGATGGCGACTGCGAACCTCGGCCAGATCACCCAGGTCCAGATCCCGACCCCGACCAGAAAGACAGCCCACCCTCGCGACAGCACCATGGCAGCCGAGTATGCCAGCGCACCTGCTGACCTGGCCGATCAGCAGAGACACGCCAGCAGGGGGAGGCGCCCCGGTCTGTTTCCGACGGCGGCGGGATGGGCACTTCGAAACAGGACAGCTGAGGACCGTCCCCCCGGAGGTGCCCCATGCAACCCTCGATATTCAATCCCTGGGCCTGGCGTGACCCGTCCGCCCTGGCCGGCGGATACACGCAGACCACCCCATCGGTCACCCCGCCCGACGACCAGGACGGTGGACACGACGGTCCGGACGCTCCCGGCCCCGGCACGCCGGTGGACCTGGTGGGCTACCAGGTGCAGGCGAGTGACGGGCGCATCGGCACCATCGACGAGGCGAGCAACGAGGCGGATGCCGGGTACCTGGTGGTGGACACCGGCCCCTGGATCTTCGGCCGGAAGGTGCTGCTGCCCGCCGGCACCGTGGAGCGGGTGGATCACCAGGAACGCGTCGTGCACGTCGACCGGACCAAGGAGCAGATCAAGGACGCACCGCCGTTCGATGCGGATCCGGCCGACCCGGAGTACCGGGAGCGCGTCGGCAGCTACTACGCCGACGGTCACCTTCCCCCGGCCGGCGCCGTCCCGCGGGTAATGTGAGGCCGTGGTCCGGATGGGCAGCTGCGCGTCGGAGGCGGTCGACAACGTCGACGGCCTCCCGCTCGGTGCGGTGCCCAGGATCCCGACCAGCTCCGGCGACGGCCGTGAGCAACTTCTGAACGTCCTCCGTGCCGGTGGTCTGCGGTACCGCGCCGGCGCGCGATGGCGGACGGCTCGCTGAGTCGATCCCGCTGACCGAGGGGGCCTGAACGTCGGCCCCACTCGGCGCGCGCCCACGCGTCACCCAACCTTCGGATACGAGAGGCACACCACCATGTCCGTCGCACGAATGCTCACCGGCGACCGGCCCACCGGCCGCCTTCATCTCGGTCACTACGTCGGCAGCATCGCCAACCGGGTGCGGCTGCACCGACGCTACGAGAGCTTCTTCATCATCGCCGACCTGCACATGCTCACCACGCGCAACCGCCGCGAGGACATCGACCAGGTTTCCGGCAACGCCAGGGAGATGGTCACCGACATCCTCGCCGCCGGCGTCGACCCGGAGCGCGCCACGTTCTACCTCCAGTCGGCCATCCCGGAGGTCGGCGACCTCAACACCCTCCTACAGAACCTGGTGACCGTCCCCCGGCTGGAACGGGTGCCGTCGCTCAAGGACATGGCCCGCGACGCTGGCAAGGAGGAGATGCCGTACGGGCTGCTGGGTTATCCGGTGCTCCAGGCCGCGGACATCCTCTGCGTCAAGGGCGAGGTGGTCCCCGTCGGTCGGGACAACGCCGCGCACGTCGAGGTGACCCGGGAGATCGCGCGGCGGTTCAACCACCTCTACGGCCCCGTCTTCCCGGTGCCCGAGCTGATCCCGGCGGACACACCGAGCCTGGTGGGCACCGACGGCGCGGCCAAGATGAGCAAGAGCCGGGGCAACTCGATCGCGCTCTCCGACGATGCCGCCACCGTGCGTCGGAAGGTGCTCGGCATGTACACCGACCCCAACCGGGTACGGGCCGACGTGCCGGGCATGGTGGAGGGCAACCCGGTGTTCGCGTACCACGAGGTCTTCAATCCGGACCGCGACGAGGTGGCCGACCTGGCCCGGCGTTACCGGGCCGGGCAGGTGGGTGACGTGGAGGGCAAGGAACGGCTCGTGGCCGCGCTCGAGGGATTCCTGGCGCCGATCCGGCAGCGCCGGGCCGAGATCGAAGCCGACCGGGGGTTGGTCGACCGGCTGATTGTCGAGGGCACCGAGCGGACCCGCCTGGAGGTACGCCAGACCTTGGTCGAGGTACGCCGGGCGATGGGGCTGACCGGCGCGTACCAGCAGGTGCGGCGGCGGGCCGAGCGGAGTCGGCGGCGGACCGACGCCTCGGCCTGAGGCCGGCACCCCGATCCGCGATCCTGCTACTGGCCCTGCTGCCGATCGGCCGGTCCCTGCCCCGCTGGCGGCGCTCGCCCTGCTGACCGTCTTCCTGATCGGGGTCACCTGGTTCGAGCGGCGGGTCGACGGACGCGACTCGGCACAGCCACGCCTCGCGTGAACTCCGCGCGGAAAAACCTGACGTGCCGTGTCGACATCCCCGTGGGTCGTTCGTCGTCATGCTGTACGGCGACACGCCGCACCGAGAGGAGCCGAAACGTGAAGTACATGCTGCTGTTCATGAGCCCCATGGTCGACGGGGAGGTCGTCGACAACGGGTGCAGCTTCGAGGACTGGATCCGCTACGACCGGGAGATGAAGGACGCCGGGGTCTGGGTCTCCGGGCACCCCTTGCAGGACCTGACCACCTGCACCACGGTGCAGGTGGGCCCGGACGGCGAGCGCACGATCACCGACGGGCCGTTCGCCGAGACCCGTGAGCTGCTCGGCGGGTACGACGTCATCGACGTGCCGGACCTCGACGCCGCGCTGGACTGGGCGGCCCGCAGTCCCGGGGCCATCGGCACCGGGTCGGTCCAGGTCCGTCCGATCTTCGAGATCGACATGCAGGCCTGACCGTGCCGGGTGAGAGGGCAGCAGTCGGGTCGTCGGTGGAGGCGGTGTTCCGGGAGGAACGCGGCCGACTGCTCGCCTCGCTCGTGCGCCGCTTCGGCGACCTCGACCTGGCCGAGGAGGTCGCCTCCGAGGCCATCGAGGCGGCGCTGGTGCACTGGCCGACCGACGGCGTCCCGAGCCGGCCGGGCGCCTGGCTGCTCACCACGGCGCGGCGTCGAGCCGTGGACCGGCTGCGCCGCGACCGGGTGCTGGCGACCCGGCTCGCCGTCCTTCGGGCGGAGGCCGAGCGGGCGGACCACGCCCCACCCGCCGACGCGGACCGCGACCTGCCCGACGACCGGCTGGCACTCTTCTTCACCTGCGCACACCCGGCCCTGGCCGCGCAGGACCGGGGAGCACTCACGCTGCGGTTCCTCGCCGGCCTCACCACGGCCGAGGTCGCGCGGGCCTTCCTGGTGCCACCGGCGACCATGGCCCAACGGCTGGTCCGGGCCAAGCGGAAGATCCGGGACGCGCGCATCCCGTTCCGGGTGCCCGGCGACGACGAACTGCCCGGTCGACTGCCCACGGTGCTCCAGGCCGTCTACTCGGTCTTCACCGAGGGGTACGCCGCCAGCTCCGGCCCGGATCTGCAACGGGTCGACCTGGCCGAGGAGGCCATCCGGCTGGGCCGAATCCTGCGTCGGCTGCTGCCCGCCGAGCGGGAGGTCGCCGGGCTGCTCGGCCTGATGCTGCTCGTCCATGCCCGACGTGACGCGCGTACCGGGCCGGATGGTGCCATGGTCCTTCTCGACGACCAGGATCGCGGACGCTGGGACCGCCCGATGATCGAGGAGGGGCGTGAGCTGGTGGTGGTCGCATTGACCGGCCCGGCGCCCGGCCCGTACGGCGTGCAGGCCGCCATCGCCGCGCTGCACGACGAGGCCGCCGACGTGGCGAGCACCGACTGGCCGCAGGTGGTGGCCCTCTACGACGTCCTGCTCAGCCTGCTGCCCTCACCGGTCGTCGCGCTGAACCGGGCCGCCGCGGTGGCGATGCGGGACGGGCCGGAGGCGGGGCTCGTCCTGCTCGACGAGTTGGCCGACGAGCCGCGGCTGCGCGGCCACCATCCCTATCCGGCGGCGCGGGCCGACCTGCTGCGCCGGCTCGGCAGGTACGACGAGGCCGCGGCGGCGTACCGCACCGCGTTGGCGCTGGTCGGCACGGAACCGGAGCGGGTGTTCCTGCTGCGCCAGCTGGAAGCCGTCACGGGGCGCCCGTGAGCGGAGCCCGATGGCCGGCGTGCGCTGTACCCTTCCTCGGTGACTCTGCCTCTGCCTCCCGGTGAGTTCGCCGCGTACCTGTTCGACTGCGACGGCACGATCGTCGACTCGATGCCGCTGCACTACCTGGCGTGGCAGCGGGCCCTGGGCGAGTGGGGCTGCGAGTTCCCGGAGGACCTCTTCTACGCCTGGGGCGGCCGGCCGACCGCCGACATCATCGTCGCCCTCAACGAGCAGCAGGGTCTGAGCATGCCGGTGGCGACGGTCGTCGAGCGGCGGGAGAGCTACTACGAGGAGCTGCTGCCGCAGCTCGCGGCCGTGCCCGAGGTGCTGGCGCACATCCACGACGCGCACCGGCGGGTCCCGTTCGCCGTCGTCTCCGGCAGCACCCGCGCCTCGGTCACCGCCTCCCTCGACGCACTCGGTCTGCTGGACCGGTTCGACGTGCTGGTCTGCGCCGACGACTACACGCGGGCCAAGCCCGACCCGCAGGCATTCCTGCTCGCGGCGGAACACCTCGGCGTAGCGCCCGAGTCGTGCCTGGTCTTCGAGGACACCGACCTGGGCATCCAGGCCGCGACCGCGGCCGGCATGGCATCGGTACGCGTGCCGCAACAGCGCACGCCCTGAGGTCTCAGGCCACCGTCAGCAGGAGCTTGCCGGCGTAGGAGGTCTCCAGGCGCTGGTGCGCGTCCCGCACCTTGCCCAGCGGGAACTTCTCCGCAATGTGCACCACGAATGGCCCCGCCTCGATGAGTTCGTTGAGGCGCTGCAACTGTCGAGGGCTCGATTCGCCGTCGTAGGCCCGCACAGTGACGCCCGGCCGTTCCTGCGGCTCCGGCCGCACCCCGTGGGCGAAGGCGACCACCCCGCCGTCGGCCAGCGCCTCGGTGAGCCGGTCGAGGGTCGCACCGCCGGCCATCGCCAGGATGGCGTTCACCCCGTCCGGCGCCGCGTCCCGGATTCGGGCCAGCACGTCGGTCATGTCGCCGTGGCCGTCGAGGGAAACGTCGGCGCCGAGCCGGGTCACCAGCGCGACGCCGTCCGCACCGGATGCCACGGCGATCACGTTCAGTCCCTGCCGTTTGGCCAGCTGCACGGCCAGGTGTCCCTGACCGCCGCTCGCGCCGAAGATCAGCAACCAGTCGCCGGCCGACAGGCTGACGGTGTCGAGTCCGGCCAGCGCGGTCAGCGCGTCGGTGGGCATGGCCCCGGCGTGCTCGGCCGGTACGCCATCGGGCACCTTCGCCGCGTACTCCGCCTTGACTGCCGCGTACTCGGCGTAGAAGCCACCCTTCGGTCGGGTGGTGGCGGAGACGTAGACCAGGTCGCCGACAGCGACGTTGGACACCTTGCTGCCGGCAGAGATGACGGTGCCGGCACCGTCGGATCCGGGCACGATCGGAAGGGCAGAGCCCTCCGGTACGAGCACACCCTGCCGCTCGTACACGTCCCACACGCCCACGCCGGCGCTCCAGACCTTGATCAGCACCTCGTCGTCGGCGATCTCGGGGATCGGCAACTTGCGGAGGGTGATCACCTCCGGCCCACCGAAATCGTCCAGGGCCGCGGCCTGCATCCGCTCTGGCACATCCCCGTCAACCATGTGGATTCCCCTCCCGTGCCGGCGTCACCGTCGCAGCATGCCGGCTCGGGGACAGACGTGACCCCGCCGCCGGGTGCCGTTCACCCACAAGGGCGACCGTCCGCTCCCGGCGCGCCTCGGCGGGCGTAGTCAGGACGGGCACGGGAATGGCTGCCTACCGGAGGCGGCCGGCGCCGGGCCAGGGCTGGTGGCAGGACGACGGGAGGCAGCACCGTGCGCGCTCCTTCGACGCGGGCCACGGCCTGGCTCCTGGTGACGTTGGCCGCGGCTTCCGGCTGCATCGACGTGATCTGCCTGACCAGGCTCAACGGGTACTTCGCCAGCGTGGTCACCGGAAACCTGGTGCACCTCGGCCACGCGCTCGCCACGGCGGACACCCGCTCGCTGATGGGTGCCGTGGTGGCGGTCGGTGGTTACGCCGTGGGGGTGGCCGCCGCCACGCTGCCGCTGCGTCGCACCCCACCGGGGTGGAACGGCCGTACCGCGGTGGTGACCCTCGCCGAGGCGGTGCTGCTGCTCGGCTTCACTGTGGGCTGGTTGGCCTGCTCGGCCCGTCCCGGGTACGGCTTCGGGCTGGTGCTGCTGGGGATGGCCGCCGTGTCGAGCGGCATCCAGAGCGTGATCACCGTTGGCGCCGGCGTGAAGGGCGCGTCGACCACCTATCTGACCGGCTCGCTGACCGAGCTGGTCCGACGTCGCATCGTCGACCCGCACCGGTTCGCCGACGTGGGTGGCGTCGGCCGGTTGGCCGGGCTGGTGCTCGGCGCCGTGCTCGGCACGGTGCTGCTGCGCACCGCCCCGACCTGGGCACCGGCGCTGGCGGCGGCGCTGGTGATCGCGGTGGTCGCGGTCGCCGTCGGCCTGGCCCGCCGCGCGAGCGTCGCCGGCGACCACCGCCAGCGGCGCTGACGGAAGTCGGGATCAGGACGTCTGCGGCTCCTGACCACGCAGCGCCTGCGCGACGGCGTCGCGCACCCGCGCGTCCTCGCGCACCTTGCGCTGCGTCCGGTTGCGACGCCGGTACAGGTACGCCCCGACGAGCGCGGCGACCAGGACGACGAGCGCCAGCACCAACGTCCACGGCAGGGCCCAGCCGTGCGCGGTGACCGTGACCGGCTTGAGCGGGGTGGTGGAGCCCGACGCGTCGGTGAGCAGCGGCGTGAGGGTCGCGGTCGCGGCCAGCGAGATGGCAGGGGCGACGCCGTGCACGGGCACCGTCACGTTCCAGCTCTCACCCGGAAGCAGCTCCGGCGGCGCGGCGATGTCCTTGGCCCGTACCCGCAGCAACCCGAACGGGCCCGAGACCGACACCGCCTGCTGCCCGGACAGGGCGGCGTTGCCGACGTTGTGGACCTTGTAGGTGATGGTGGCGTCGCCCTTGCCGAACGGGTTGGCCGAGCCGGCGTACGTCACGTGCAGGTCCTCGATCGCGAGGTTCGGCTTCAGCTCGCCGCCGACCCGCAACTTGATCCGGATGCCGAGGCGACGGTCGACGTTGATGCCCTCGGCCTGGTCGGCCTGCGTCAGGGCGGTGAGGATGCCGCCGACGTAGTCACCGGGCGTGGCGTTGTCCGGGACGCTGATCGCGAAGGGGACCTGCGCGGTCTTCCCGGGCTGGATCACGACACTCTCGGCTTTCGCCTTCACCCAGGCGCCGATCGCGACGGACTTCTTGTCCTTGGTGAGCAGGTCGAGCTGGCCCGCGTCGGTCGTGAAGCCGTCGGCGGCGTACACGGACAGGGTCAGCGGCGACGGGCCGCGGTTGGCCACGACCATGGCGTCCTCGACGGCACCACCGGGATTGACGTTGTAGCTGTAGCTGGACCGGGCTTCGCCGTAGCCGTTGGAGGCCGTCCGGACCGTCCAGGCGACGTTACCGTCCGCCGCCGAGGCGGGGCCGGCACCGACACCGACGGTCGCGACGGCGGCGAGCAGGGAGAGCGCGGTGGTTCGAAGGACTGTCTTCCAGCGCGTTACGGACGGATACATGTCGGTTCCTTGAGGTGATCTTGGGAGGGTGGCACATGGGTGGCGGGGTAGGCCCCGAAGGTGCCTACCCCGCCGAGTGGAACGGTCCGGTCAGCTGCTCAGGGCAGTGATCGTGAGGGTGGTGCGGTAGCTACCCTTCGCGATGCTGTCCGGGATCTTCAGATCCAGGTCAGCGCCGAGCTTGGCGCCGCCCCGGGGGTGACCCTGCGCGGCCGCGCCGAGTCCGCTGGAGACCGAGAGGCCCTTGCCCTGGTCGTCGTAGGACGACAGGATCGGCGCGCCGGCCTCGGCACCCGCGCCGCCGTCGAGCACGTACGGGGTCCAGCCCAGGTAGGAGCCGGAGAACTTCTTCTCGGCGTCGGAGAAGTCGCCGACGTTGGCCGAGATCGACCACGGGGCGAGCGAGCGGCGGCTGTCCGACACGAGGATCGGGTTGATCTTGCCGGTTGCCTCGAAGAAGGTGCCGTTGCGCTCCTGCGCGGTACCCAGGTCGACAAGACCGTTGTAGCCGTCGATCGTCCAGCCGAACTCGCCCGGAGCCGGGGACGGCACGTTGACCTGGATGGCCTGGCCGTCACCGTGGAACGGGTGCACTGTCACGTTGTCGACGATCGAGCCGACCGGCTGGCCGTCCGGGGTGTTGACGCAGGAGAGGCCCTTCTCGACCGCCGCGTTCGGTGCCGCGCAGGTGCCGCTGCGGACGTTCGCGAGGACCAGCTTGTCCCCGCGGACCTGCACCTTGACGTAGCTGCGGACGTGCTCCTGGTTCTGCACGGAGTTGTACCAGTACTTGTTCGGGTCCAGCGGGTCCGGGCCGTTGCCGCGGATGCCGGTGCCGGTGTTGTCCGGCTTCTTGATGTCGTAGTACTTCGAGCCGGAGGCCGAGTTGGCCGTCACGTAGATGACGCCACCCGGGCCGGGGAACACGTCGGCGGAACCCGGCTTCTCGGCCGGGTTCTCCTTCTGGCCGTTCTTGATGGAGTAGCTGCGGGTGTAGCTGTGGTCGTGGCCCTGAAGCACCATGTCGACGCCGAGGTTGGAGAACGCGGTGGTGAAGTCTTCCCGCCGCTGCTTGTTGTCGGTGTCGGTCGCGTGGCTGGCCGGCGAGTAGATGGAGTGGTGGTAGACCAGCACCTTCCACTTGGCCTCGGAGCCGTGCTTGTTGATGACGTCGGTGACGTACGCGACGTGCGCCGCGTCGCCGCCGGCGGAGCCGTCCGCCGGGTTGACGTAGCTGTTGCTGTTCAGGTCGATGAACAGCACGTCCTTGTGGATGAACCAGTAGTCGCCGCCGGACCGCGTGGCCTGGTCCCCGTTGTAGTACGCAGACGAGCGGTCGGTGTTCGGGGTGAAGTGGTGCTGCTCGTACGACTTGCCACCGACGTCGTGGTTACCGATGGTGGCCACGAGGGGGATCTGACGCAGCTGGTCGGGGGCCAGGAACGAGGTCCACTGCCCCTCGTCGTTGGCGCTCTCGACGTGGTCGCCGGCGGACACCAGCAGCTCGGCGTTCGGGTTGGCCGCGGTGGCCACCTTCAGGGTGTCCTCCCAGCCGGCCTGGTCCTTCAGCCGGTCGCCGGAGGAGCCGATCTGGGGATCGCCGAAGAACAGGAAGTCGTAGTCGCCCTCGAAGTCCTGCGTCTTGAAGGCGTACGTCGGGGACCAGCTGCCCTCGGCGCCGACCCGGTACGAGTAGGCCGTCTTCTCCCGCAGGTTGCTGATCGTGGCGTGCCGATTGAAGCCGGTGGTGGAGGTGTTCGCCGCACCGACGGCGTCGAAGCTGACGGCGCCGGCCGGGAACTCACCGTTGACGATCTCGGCGGTCGGGGCGAGCTGGATCTTCTGCGCGGTGTCGGCCGAGGAGTACCAGCTCACGATGCGCTGGGTCTCGTTGGCGCCGACGCCGAGGACCACGCTGGTGATCGTGGTGGACTCGGCCGCGCTCGCGGTGGCCATCAGGCCACTGCCGAGGGCCGCGCCCATTCCGAGGAAACCGGCTGCGACCCCGGCGACCAGGCGCCGCCGCACGAGCCCGGAGGCCCGTGTCGAGGTGCTCAATGTCATCGACATTGTTCCCTTTTCAAATAGAGAAATGGATTGTGCCTTCACCCGACACTGGGGAAGCAAATCCACGGTTTCGCCGCCTGATGAACCGACCATGAACGTGATCTTGCGAAAAACTGCACTTCACGAACTACTTAGCCCTACTCATGATCCAGAAACGCGCTGGACAAACCAGATCAACCCCATAATGGACACGCCCGCAGAAACAGCGCCGGTCGCCCAGAGACCGGCTTTCGGCGCACGGCGGCGCAGCACGAACAGCAGCGGGAACACGGCAGCGATAATCGTCAACTGAACGACCTCGATGCCGACGTTGAACACCAGGAGCGACCACAGCAGGGTCCACGACCATGCCTCGTCGATGCCCAACGCACCGGCGAAGCCCAGACCGTGCACCAGGCCGAAGCAGAACACCACCCCGAGGCGGATCCAGCCGGCCCGGTCCAGGCTGAAGTGACCGGCCCCGGCCGTCTCCAGGTCGGCCGCGTGCGCACCGCGCCGCCAGATCCCCCACAGGTGCCAGCCAGCGACGACGACGATCGACAACGCGATGACCGGCTCCACGATCGCCGCCGGCACCTCGACCAGGCCGAGGGCGGCGAGCATGAACGTCACCGAGTGCGCCAGGGTGAAGCTGGTCGCCGCGAGCACGATCTCCCGAAGCCGCCGCGACCCGGCGATGAGCGCCAGCAGGAACAGGATGTGATCGATCCCGGAGAGCAGATGCTCGGCGCCCAGCAGGAAGAACTCGCCGAAACGCTGGTACCAGGCCTGCCCGGTCGAGAAGGTCGGGTGGTCGGCGTCGAGCGCCGCACTGCCCGACCGGCCGTCGATCTCGTACGTGACGATCGTCTTGGTGCCCTTGACGTAACCCTCGCCATCGGGGAAGAGACCGCTGCGCACCTCGTGCTCGTCGGCCTTCTCGGGGCAGGTCCAGTCCAACAGCAGATCCGCGTACGGCACGCCCTCGCGCTCGCCGATCGACGCGTCGCCCACCTCGGTCGGTCGGCAGGCCGCACTTCCCGAGGTGACCGAGAAGCGGTCGGCGACGTACCCGAGGACCGTCGAGGCATGGCTCTTCAGGGCCGTCGCCTGGGCGGTGGCGTCACCCGCCTCGAACGCGGCCGTTCCCGCCTGGAAGAGCGGATCGGCGTCAGCGGAATCGGCGGCGGACACCACGAGGAGGTCGTATTCGAACTCCAACGCCGTGCGGATGTGACCCTCGTCTCCCGCTGAGATTTTCGCATACACGGTCGACGAAAAGCCATGCGCGGACGCGGTTCCAGCGCCCAGAAAAGGAATCACCGCTGCGGCGATCCCGACAGCGGCGACGATTACGGTACGGCGGACGCGCCCTGACATGCGACTCCCTCGGTTGGCCAGTGCACGTTGCACGGCCCGGGTGAACATCAACCCGCGCGCCGACGAACCGCCGGAAAACAAAGACCCCGAGCGGCCACCCACGGATAGTTGGCGACCAGAATTGAGATAGGAATACGAAGACGTACGCGCACTTTCCGCCACCACTCGAAAGGACGATCGCCTTGCGCCCCCCGCTCCGGGCCGTTGCCATGCTGGCCGCGACCGTCGCCCTGATCACCGGCTGCGACTCCGGCGACGACTGGTCACAGCCACACCCCGAGCCCGCCGCCATCGGCACTCTCGGCCCAGGATTCGTCGCCCCCTCCACCACACCCGCTCCGGAGGCGACGATCACGCCGCAGCCGGGCTCATGGGACGGCGTCCACCCGCCGAAGGACTACCGGGTGGTGTTGCTGACCTCCGGGGACGACGACCCGACCAAGGTGCTCGTGACAGCCGTCAAGGAGTGGGCCGACGACGAGCACGTCGACCTCCGGACGATCGTCGTCGGCACTGCGCACGACGCCGTCTCCAGCATCGCCGAGGCCATGGAGATGAGCCCGGACCTCATCGTCGGCGCGGGCAACGACCTCATCGACCCCCTCGCGCTGGTCACCCCGAGCCACCTGGACGAGAAGTTCCTGGTGGTGGGCGCGGAACTGGCCGAGCCCACCCACAACGTCACCGCGGTCGACTGGGACGGCGCGTCGTTCCGCGGGGAAGGGCTGGGCGCGTCCTCGACGTACGACCCGAAGTCGTTCACGGCCGAGCGCTGCGCGGCCGCCATTCGGGCCGGCGTGGCCGCGGTCCTCAACGACCTGACCGGGATCGTCGTCTGGCTCTGACGCTCAGCAGGGCCGCAGGGCCCGGCGTGGAGGCGTGCGGCCTCCGCGCCGGGCCCGCAGATCAGGCGGCCGAGCAGGTGGGAGTCATTCCCGTGCCGCTGCCGGTGCCCTGGAAGCCGAACTCGGTCGACTGGCCGGGGGCGATGGCGCCGTTGTAGGCGACGTTGGTGAACTGGACCGTGCCGGTGCTGCCGCTTCGACCGGCACCCCAGATGTTGGTGATGCTGGCGCCCGACGGCAGGGTCATGGTGACCGTCCAGCGGTTGACCGGCGCGGATCCGGCGGTCACGCGGACCGTGGCGACGAAACCGCCCGTCCACTGGTTGATCGACGCCGTCGCCGCACAGCCACCACCGGTCGGAGGCGGCGTGGTCGGAGGCGGCTCGGTCGGAGGGGGTGTCGTCGGGGGCGGCGTGGTCGGCGGCGGGGTGGTCGGGCCATCAGCCAGGACCGGTGTCTGCCAGTCCCGCCAGTCGGCCAACCGGCCGAGCGCCCTGCTCGAAATCCGGATCACACCCGGCTCGTTTCCCGTCTTCAACAGGAACTTCCGGATGTTGTTCTGCAGGGGGCCCCGCCACTCGGGGCGGTTGGCGCAGTGGGTGCCGTCCTGGACGTCGGACCAGTAGGTGATGTTGTCGCCGGCACCGAGCGCCCGGTAGACCTCCGCGCCACCCAGGGCCGCCACACTCGCCGACCGGGGACCGAGGTTGGCGATGTGCGGGTTGTCCATGATGAACAGCCCCCGTGGCGCCACCATGGCGACCATCTCGTGCGTGTCCACCGGGAGCCTGTTCGGGCTGCCGGTGAAGGACCCGAATGCGTCACCCAGCCACGGCTGCTCCCCGTACGCGCTGCTCAGGCTCTGGGCACCCTCCCCGGGGATGCCCCGGAAGATGGGAACGCCAGCGCTGCCCGACTCGATGGGCATGGTCAGGGCGATGCGCTGGTCGAACACACCGATCGCGAAGGCGCCCTTGCCGTAGCGTGAGCAACCGGTGACACCCATCGCGTCGGCCTTGAGGATCCCGTTGCCGGACTGCTCGACGACGTCGATGATCCGGCTCACGCCCCAACCCCAGGCGGCGAGCAGACCGGTGCTGCTCGATGCGCCGTAGATGCTGTAGAACGCGCCCTGCTTGTTGTTGCGGGGCGTGCCCTCACGGCCGACGACCATGGGGTCGTAGCTGATGACGGCGGCGCCGGCGGCCTTGATGGTGGCCGTGTCCGCGCCAAAGCCGCCGACGACCACGACGGCCGGGAACGGGCCGGTGCCGCTGGGCAGCTCGACGCGCGCCGAGAAACTGGCGCTCCTGCCGTTGTGCGACACGTTCACGGTGACGGTGCTGTTCGAGACCGTGCCCGTGACGGTGGCCGGCTTTGCCGGCTTGTCGCCGAAGACGAACTTCTCCGCCAACTCCTTGATCTCGACCCGACGGCAGCGCCAGTCGGACCTGGAGGTGATGGTCTGGCCGTTCAGCTTCTTGAACGGATCGGGGAGTTTGGCGTTGGTGGGCAGCGAGCCCAGGTCCGGCAGACCGGACACCGCGCAGTCGGCGCCCTCGTCCTCCACTGCTGCGGCGGCCATGACGCCGGTGGCGGCGTGTGCCGTTGTCGTCCTTGTTGTTACTGATACCGATCCGGCGATCGTGAGCGCTGCTACCGCCAGCGCGACGACCGCCGAACGGATCCCAGAGCGGCCCGAGCTGATGTTCATCAGGCTCTCCTTCCGAGTGCGGTGGTGGTGAAGGGAAGGAACGAAACGCGATCGATGATCGCGAATGCCAGCCACGTCAAGTCTGGGTTCGGTTATCGGAAAGTGTCAATATCTGAGCCGAAAGTTTCGGTCTTTTCGGCCCACCGCCGTTGCCCGTGGGGGTGCAGATGCACGCAGCTCAGGCAGACGGGTCAAGGCCGGCAGGGCGTCGACCTGTCGGTGCCCGAGTTCACGCCCCGAACACGGGGCATCGAAACGTTTCGGTAAACAGCGTCCAGTTCGGCTCAGCTCGGGGCGGGTCCGCGATCCTCGAACTCGTACGTGGTGGTCAGGCCCTCGGGCAGGTCGGGAACCAGGGCGTTGGTGCCGTCGACCACCTGGATGTAGCGCTTGCCCTGGAAGATCGAGTAGCTGCCGTCGGGGACCTGGTCGATCCGGAAGAGCTGCGTCTCGGCGGCCGGGTCGCACCCCCGGCCGCGTACGCTGCCCGGCGCGGCGTCGTGCACGACGGTCATGCAGACCGCCACCGCCGACACGATCTGGTACCTGTCGCCCCGCGGGCGCCCGACCCAGAGCGACACGTCGTCGGTGCCCGGCTTGCTGGCGGCCCGCACCTGGTCGGCGCCAGGGCCGATCACGCGGGCGGGCTCGACGTCGGCGCCCAACCGCACTCTCGGGGTGTCCGCGTCGTTCGACGACGGCAGGACGTGGATTGCGTTGCCGGTGCTCCGGAACGTCGCCCTCATCAGTCACCCCCGGCGAGCCGGGTTCGTCTCGCTGCGACTGACGGCCACCGACACCGCCGGCAACACGGTCACGGAGACGATCCAGCGGGCATACCGGATCGCCTGACACACTGCCCGGTCCGGGGTGGCGGCCGCTTGAGCCGCCGCCCCGGACCGGACCTCAGCGCCTCAGTGCCTCGGTGCTGGCGGGCCTGGCGTTCATGCCGACGGCGGTGCCGCAAGGCCATCGGGGCCACGTCGGCGCCCGGCTGCCTGCCGGACATCACGCCCTACCCCGCGCACTGATCGGCGCGACTCCGCGTGCCGGACTCGCCGCCGGTGACCGAGGACACGGTGCACCGGCGCGTCCGGCAGGGTGGAATCAGATGCGTGAGCGGAGCAGGCACCACGGGTGACGTTGTGAAGCGCACTCTGCCCATCCGCCATCCGGCTTCCGCCACCGGCGATGCCGCCTCTTCGCCGGACGAACCGGTGCGGCCGACGACCGCCCACCGGCAGCGCTGGGCGATCCAGACGATGGCAGTCGCATCCGACGACAAGGTGCTGGAGATCGGATGCGGTCGGGGAGCCGCCGTTTCTCTGGTCGCCAGCCGACTCACTACCGGCCGGATCGTCGCCATCGATCGGGCCGCGACGATGGTGCGACTCGCCACCAAACGGAACATTGCCCACATCAACGCCGGCCGAGCTGAAATTCAATGTGTCGGATTCGAGTCAGCAGACCTCGATTCGCTCCGTTTCGACAAGATCTTCGCAGTAAACGTCAGCATCTTCTGGCTGGGCGACGCAACCCAGCAGATCGAACGGATGCGGAGCCTGCTGACGCCTGGTGGGCGGCTCTACGTTTTCGGCGAACGGCCCACAGCCGCACACGCCACCGCGAACCTCACCTCGACCACGATGCTGCTCGAAGCCCACGGGTTCGCGACAACCACAGCAAGCGCCACTCGCGGTAAGAGCCAGGTGCTCACCTGTGTGAGCGGTACACCAATCGACTGAGTCGTGCATCTGCGGATGCCGTGTCGTCATCTTCGGGACCCCGCCGAGACAACCGCTGTTTGATCTATCGCGGTCGGTGGATGTCAAACCAGGTGGCGTGGGTGACGTAGCATTGACCGCGAACGTTATTCATCCCGGCACGGGGAGGAGCGGCATGAAGTTCGACATGGGAGCGCAGACTCTCGGCAGCCTCACCAAGCAGACCCAGGGATCGTCTGATGATCTCGGCAGCCTGATCAAGCAGTTGATCGCTGCCGCTGAGCCGCTGCAGGGCAACTTCAACGGTGCCGGGCGGGTGGCATTCGATTCGTTCAAGGCCAACGCGGATTCGATCACCGCCTCTCTCAATTCCGCGCTGGGCGCGATTCTGGGCGGTCAGGGCGGAATGGATTCCGCGTTCGGCCAGGGTGACACCGAGATGGCCGACAACGCGTCGTCGGCGGCGGGCACCGCCAACTTCGACGCGGCCAGGTTCTCGAGCAGCCGCTGACCCCGGGGGAGTGACAGATCATGAGCACAGATCGACGCAGCTTTGACGTGGGCACCTCGCAGCAGGTCCAGAGCGACCTCGCCGGGATCATCGCCCGGCTGGAGGCCGTGATCTCGCAGCGCAGCGCCGACGTGTCGGCCGCGATGGCCGACTTCCAGGCCGACGGCGTCTCCGAGGAATACCGGACCGTCGAGGATCGGTGGAACCGCGCCGCCAGCGAGGTGCGCACGATCATCGATCTGGTCAAGACCACGATGGTCAAGAACGACGAGACGGCGACGACCACGCTGTCCAAGGCGCGCACGGCGGTGCAGTCCATCGGCTGAGTTGTTTTCCATCGAGTGTTGACGAGGGAGCACAAGCGTGAGCGCCTGGGACATCTCCCCCGGTGGAGTGCGCGACGTCCTGAATCGCACCCATGCCGCGGCCGCCCCGTTCGAGGGGCAGATGACCACATTCAACTCGGCGCTGGAGGGTTCCGCCGTCCAGTCGAGTTCGGAGATCGTCGGCCAGGCACTTCAGGGCTTCGTTGAGTCGATCAAAACGGACCTCCAGTTCGTGTTCACTCGCACGGGGGCGTGCATGAATGCGGCGGCACAGGCGACGAACGCCTACGTCCAGGGTGATCTGGACATGGCCGCCAACGCGCAACGCAGTGCCTCGGCGGCACCCGACCCCTCGGCGACGATGCCGGGGCCGGGCCGTGGGGCGGTGCCGCGATGATCAATCCAGGGGAGATTCCGCAGATCCCCGGCAACATGGAGCAGTTGGCCACCCACGCACAGACGATCAAGACGACCGGTGTCGACTTTGCCAACACCGGTCAGGCGATCGACACCACCTGGCAGGGGTTGGCCGCGGTATACGAGGCACCGGAGGCGGCACAGCTGTTCGCCGCCTCCGGCCCGATACGCACCGTGTCGGCCTCGGTCGGCGAGGACGTCCAGGCCGTCGGCACCGCCCTGGCCACGTACGCCAGCGAGGTCAAGGAGATCAAGGCCCAACTCGCGGCGCTGAAGGGCCAGGCGGAGCAGTTCGTCGAGTCGACAAAGGACGACGACGACTGGCGCGAGGACGAGGGCAAGGTCAACCAGCACAACGGCCTGATCTCTGCGGTGAACACGCAGGTCGCGGCGTTCTTCGAGGCGCAGCGCAAGTGCGCCAACACAATCAACGCCCTGTACGGGGGCCGCCAGTACCGGGCCGACAACGCCGACGGTCGAGCCGACGACGGCGAGTACGGCTTCAACGCCGACACGCTCAACGCCGCTGCCGGCGAGGACGGCGCCCTGCCGTGGGGCAGCAACGAGGAGCACGACCGCGGGTTCCTCGGTGACGTGGGCGCGTTCTTCGGTGGCATCGGTGAAGGCTTCGTCACCATGCTCGAAGACCTCGGCGGGCTGATCGGCCGCGACCCGACCACCGGCGAATGGAGTTGGGGCACCGCCGGCCAGTCATGGTTGGGTCTCGGCAAGTTCGTCTGGGCGGTCTCCATCTACATCAACCCGGTCACCATCGTGATCGACCAGACGGTCGGCATGCCGTTCATGGAGAAGCGCGAGGCGGGCAACCTCCTCCTCAACGCCGGCAAGAGCATCATCGCCTACGACATGTGGAGTGAGGACAAGTCGAGGGCCGGCGGCCTCGCCACGTTCAACATCGTCTCCGCGATCGTCGGCACCAAGGGCGCCGGATCCGGCGTGCGCGGCGCGGGTGCCGCGGTCAACAGCATCCGGGGCAGCGCGACCGCCGCCCGAATCGGCGCCGGACTGGTCCGCGCCGGCAACTGGCTCGACAACCTGCCCACGGTGGGCGAGGTCGCCATCAACTTCGCCAAGAAGTTCGACATCCAGATTCCGCAGATCGGGCCCTTGCCCGCCATTGCCGGCGACGTGCCGGTCGGACGCGGCTTCGACGTCGAGATGCCGAACGACCGCGGCGGCAACCCGATGAACATGGACGCCGGCAACGGCCCCGGCAACACACCCGGTGGGCGCACCCCGGGAGAGTCGACCACCGGCAACCTCCCCGGCGACAACACACCCGTGCGGAACGGGCCGGAAGACACGCCACCCGTGCGGAACCTGCCCGAAGACAACCAGCCGCCGGTCAGCAACCTGCCGGAGGACAACCCGCCGGTGAGGAACGTGCCGGAGGACAACACGCCTCCCGGCAACCTTCCAGAGGACACGACGCCCGGCAACGTCCCCGACGACACCACCCCCGGCAACGTCCCCGACGACACCACCCCCGGCAACGTCCCCGACGACACGACGCCGGGCGGGGGAAACCCTGACCGGGGGCGGGATCTCACCCCGGCCGAGCAGCAGCGGTTCGTCGATCAGGCCGACCGGCTCGGTCCTGCAGCGCGGACTCAGGTGGAGAACCTGCTCGCCCGTACCGATCTGCCGGACGGTATGGCCAACCAGGCCGTCCGGGACTTCATGGACCTTCAGGACTCCGGGCGGCTGGCGGGAAGCGTCGACCGGCAGGGAGACATCTTCCGCGACATGCTCGACAACCTCAGCGGGGACCGCTCCGCCTTCGAGGGCGCGGCGACGGAGTTGCGCGCCGCGAACGATGTGCTCCAGAGCGGTGACCTGGCGCCGGGCAGCCGGATCGGTCTGAATGTCGTCGCTGGCGAACGGGTCAACCTGGGCAACGGCACGGTCGTCGACACCGGTCGCATCCCCGAAGCCGATCTCGTCTACCAGACCGCTGACGGCAACGTGCATGTGGTCGAGGTCAAGGCCACCGCGCAGACCGTGGCCAACAAGTTCCGATCCGACCCGGCCCAGTTGGAGCGCATGCTGGACTGGCGTGACGGCGCCCCGGGACGGGAGGTCAGCGTCCGGGTCGGCACCGACGAGGGTTGGACGGGGCTCTTCAGCCGCGCTGGCAACGACCCGCCGCAAATGGCGATCGAACGGCTCGCCGACCAGAACGTACCGATTACGATCGGCGGGCGTACCTTGTCCGGTGAGCAGTTGACCGCGCTGCACCAGGCGGTGGAACGGGCTGCGGCCGACCCGGCGCACCCGATGAAGAAGCCGGCTGCATGGTTCGGCGAGCATCTGCCGAACCTCGACGCGGCGCGTGACTTCCTCAGGCCCTACGGAGTTGATTTCCTGTGACCGGTCCCTGGGTTGCCCCCGAATTGCTGGCCGCCCTGCCAGTTCCGTGGCGGCTGGCTGATCCCGTCGAGCGTGGCAAGGCGACGCGAGAGCTGTTGCCCGGCCCGCAGCAGCGGGCTGAAGCAATACAGGCGTTGGAGACATCTCTCGCCTATCTGGTGGACGTCAGGGACCGTTACGGCGACGAGACCGACTGGGGACTCCCCAAGGCGTTCTTCGACGACTACTGGTTCATCCTTTATGCGAGGCTCAAGCAGTCGATGCCGACCCTCGCCGACGTCACGCCCGAGAGAGTGCGCGACTGGGCCGAGGCGTCCCTGGACGCGGAGGACGTCTTCGGTGCCACCTGGACGACGCCTCCGGACGAGGTCGTTGACAGCATCGGTCGGTCGTGGGTCTTCTTCATCGTGCAAGGGGCGACGGAGAGTCTGGTTCGATGGCTCCGCGGCGTTGGGCCTGAGCATCTGGACGATTCGGAACGGGCCCGAGTGGTCGACCTGCTCAAGGAGGCCACTCCTCGTCTGCAGTGGCGTCTGACGATCATCACCATCCCGACGATTCTTGATCTCGGGGGCACCGACCAGAAGAGCTACTTCGATCGTCTGGCCAACGAACAGGGCCTGCACGAGAAGACCCGTGCCGAGGCGGAGAGTGTGAGCTCGTTCATCGACCGCGCACACGAGCCGATCTAGGGCCGTCGCGAGTGCGGCGGCCACCCCGGAGTAGGCACCATGCGAGTCGAGTACGACGACGTTGAGACCGAGGACGACCTGCGGGTGACCTACCAGGGCGAACTCTTCACCGGCGAGGTGGTCGAGCGCTCGCCGCAGGGCCAGGTCATCGCCGTCACCACGTACTTCAACGGCATGGAGGACGGTCTCTCCGCCGAGTGGTACCCGAGTGGCGAACTCAAGGCCGAGGGCAGTGTGCGCTATGGCACGGCTGTCGGCGTCCACGAGGAGTGGCACCGCAATGGCAACCCCGCCGCCCGTGTCGAGTTCGACGACCAGGGCAAGTTGCTCAGCCGCCATCGCTGGGCCGAGGACGGCACCCCGATCGAGAGCTATGTAGCAGAGAGCTGAGCAGGTGATGCTGGACGAAGGCGGTCGGCGAAGAATCTCGCCGACCGCCTTCGTCCGGCGTATCCAGACCGAGTCGTGTCCCATGCGGTCGGCCCGGCGCTGCCGCTGACGCCGGCCCGGGCGCAACGGCTCGTGGATCCCTCAGCCGGTGCCTTGGCGGTCGGTACGCAGGCCGTACCTGCGCAGCACTGCCGCGAGGTTCTCGTACGGGGCGCCCGGGCCGCTGTCCACTCTGTACCACCAGGATCGCCGCGCGCCCCGGCCGAGCGCCCGGCCCGGGACGACCTCGGGCTCGGAGTCGAGCGCCTGTTCCTGACGTCCGACCAGGATGCCCCACGGCAGCGCGGGAAGGCTCGGCGTGCTGGACCGTACTCCGCCGGACCGGCCCGGGTGCACGGCCACGATCATGCTGCGGACGGTCGGCGCCAGCTTCTCGGCGAGCGCCTCGATCGTCGCCTCGTCAACCGTCGACAGTGGGGGGCCGGCCAGCCGGAGTTGTTCGCGAACGCCGACGTCGACCCGCTCGACAGTGAGGACACCGAGCAGCGCCGACCGGTTGTCGCCGCCGACGATCACCACGCTGGTCGGTGCCGGTGCGCGCGTACGACAGAACGACGTGAGGTCGCGGCGCGACCACGGATCGGTCACCGGCTCGGCGACGCCCCACCCGACCGGGTCGTTGCCGGTGAGAGCGCGCACGGCGGCCTCGGTGCTGGCGCCGAGGTCCAGGGCCTCGGTGGCCGGGTGCAGCGTGACGATCTGGATCTCCAGGCCGCCGGTCCACGGTTCGGAGGCCGGCAGCGCGCCGGCGCCCTGGGAGCCGTTGGCCGACGAGAAGCGGTGGCCGTCCCACTGAAGCGGCAGGCCGGTGAGCCCGTCGCGGTACTGGTCGCCGGCGCGCACCACCCACTGCCCCTGTGCCTGCGCGAGCATCACCTCGACCGGGTACGTGATGAAGCCGTCGGCCGGAGTGACCAACTGGAGCATCAGCCCGTTGCGGACCGCGTCGACAGCGGCTTCGGCGAGCCAGGGCGACAGGCCGACCACCCTACGGTGCTGGTGCAGGACGACGGCCTTGTCGCTGATCGTGTCGGTCGTCCCCGTCATCGGTCCGCCCATGTCAGCCCTCCCGTTATCGATACGAGCGCGGCGGTGAAACGGCGGGTCACCTCGGCGGCCTGCGGGTCGTCGTCGGGCGCCCGGCTCTCCACCCACCAGACGCGGCCGCCGAAGGAGTCGTCGAGCGTGACCCCGAGCAGCCGCTCCGCCTCCCCTGGCACCTGTACCAGTCGCGCGGTCTCGACGGTCAGCAGCAGCCGCCCGTCGCCGGGGTCGAACAACTGCATCAGCCCGGCCGAGTCGACAGTGTCCATCTTGAGGTCGGACCCGACCGCGAGCAGGGCGCCGAGCGTCGCGGCAGCGTCGGGCTCGGCGCGGCACAGGGCCACCGTGTCGTACGTCATCAGTGCTCCTTGGTCTCGCCGAGGTACGCGGTCTGGGTCATGCGTGGGGGTTGCCCCGGGCGGATGAGCTGCCCGCGCCCCACCGGTAGGACCATCGGCCGTACGCCCGTGAACAGTTGCCCCTCCGTCCGGTCACCGGACATGAGCAGGCCCAGGCAGCCGGCTTCGCGCACGGCCAGCGGGAACGGCTCGAACAGGCCACGTGAGGCGCCGGCCACCCGGCGGGTCATCACGACGTGCAGCCCGGTGTCGCGCCCGGCCGCCACGTACGGGACGAACGCGCCGAGCGGTTGGCTGGCCGACGCGGCGAGGATGTCGTAGTCGTCGATGAGCAGCACGATCCGTGGACGTGCCGCCTCGGACGGCTGCCTCTTCGCCAGTTCCTTGCACACCGCCGCAGACAACTGCTGGGCGAGTGTCGCGTTGGTGGCGTACCCACCAAGGTAGGACTCCGGCACCACGTCGGCGAGCCCTCGACGCGGATCGAACACGGCGAACACCAGCTCGTCGGAGGTGTACTGCCCCATCAGCTCCTCGGCCACGAGCCGCAGCAGGTTCGTCTTGCCGGTCCGGGGATCGCCGAGGACGAGGAGGTGCTGGTCGCGGCCGAAGAGGTCGAGGACGGCAGGGGTGAAGTCGCTCTCGAACCGACCGAACGGCACCACCCCGTGCCCGGCCGGCGTGCCGGCAAGGTCGGCCACCGGCAGCACCGCGGGCAGCACCCGGACGGGTGGCGGCACGGGCCCCGACCACGATCCTCGTACCGACTGCACGGCCGCGACCAGGCCGGCGTTCGACGGGTCGGGCTGGCCGTCCAGGCGCGGAAGGGCGACCTGGGCGAACAGCTTGCCGCTGGTCAGCGCCCGACCGGCCTGGTCCGCCGGGATGCCCCGGGCCAGCCTGCCGTCAATGCTGGACTCGGCGGGCTCGGTGAGCCGCAGCTCGATCCGGTTGGCGAAGGCCACCTGCTGCGCGGCGCGCACCTCGTTCCACCGCCGGGCGGTGCCGATCACATGGATGCCGTAGCGGCCGCCCCGGGCGAGAAGGTCGTGCACCTTGGGTTCGAGGCTCTCGAACTCGGCGTTGAGCTGGCCGTACCCGTCGATCAACAGCACCACGTCGACGCAGCCGACCTCCGCGCGTACGCGCTCGTCGGCGGCACGCAGGTCGTTGATCGTGTCGAACTGGTGCTGGGTGTAGACGCGCTGACGTTGCGCGAGCATGGCGTGCACCTCGTCGACGGTGCGGCGAATGCGCTCGCGGTCCTCCCGACTGGCGACGCCCCCGACGTGGGGCAGCTCGGCCAGGCCGGCCAACCCGTTACCCAGCAGGTCGATGCCGTAGATCCCGACGTCGGTCGGACGGTAGGTGGTGGCCAGACCCAGCGCCAGGGTGCGCAGCGCGGTCGTCTTGCCGGTGCCGGGCCCACCGAGCACGAGGGCGTTGCCCCCGCCCACGGCCAGGTCGATCAGCCAGGGGCCCTGCCACTGGCGGGCCGGGTCGTCGAGGCGGCCCAGGGGCACCGGCAGCCCGGTGGCGGCCTGCTCGGCGATGTCCAGGCGGAGCCCTTCGGGGGTGCTGCGGATCCCACCTGCTGCCTGGTCGAGGGTGAGCGCGGGCGGCAGCGGCGGCAGCCAGATCGCCTGGACACGCTGGTCGCTCATCGACATCTGCTCCACCACTGTCGACAGCAGCGTCGGGCCGGTGGTGCGTCTGGTCGCCTTCGGCTCCTCGGGTATGCCGTCATCGGTGTCCCGGCGGACGGTGCCGAACACCGGCATCGGCTTCGCCAACGGGCCGACGATCGGGGCGAGCTCCGCATCGGCGCCGTCGGTCAACGGGCCGGACACGTAGGCGGCCTTGAATCGCTGGTAGATCGAGACGTCGACCTTCAGGTACCCGTTGCCGGGCAACGGCGGCAACTGGAACGCGTCGACCGTGTCGAGAACGGTGCGCGACTCCATCTCGGTGAGCGTGCGCAGCCCGAGGCGGTAGGCCAGGTAATTTTCCAGGCCGCGCATCTTGCCCTGCTCGACCCGCTGGCTGGACAGCAGCAGGTGCACCCCGATGGACCGGCCGATCCGCCCGATCCGGAGGAACAGGTCGATGAACTCCGACTTGGCGGCGAGCAACTCGCCGAACTCGTCGATGAGCACGAGCAGATGCGGCAGCGGGGGAAGGGTGCTGCGTTCGCCCTGCACCGCGCGGAGCAGGTGGTACTCGACGATGTCGGTGACCTTGCCCGCGTCGGCGAGCAACTGCTGGCGGCGCTGCACCTCGCCGTCGAGGCTGGTGTACATCCGTTCCACCAGCGCGGCGTCGGCGACCAGGTTGGTGATCAGCCCGGAGACGTGCGGCATCTCGGCGAACGGTGCGAAGGTCGCGCCACCCTTGTAGTCGACGAGCACCATCGCCAACCGGTCGGGCGGGTGGCTCGCCGCCAGGGCGAGCACGAGCGTCCGCAACAGCTCGCTCTTGCCCGACCCGGTGGCACCGACGCACAACCCGTGCGGGCCCATCCCGAGCTGCGCGGACTCCTTGAGGTCGAGCAGCACCGGGCGTCCCACCGGGTCGACCCCGATCGGTACGCGCAGGAAGTCGCGCTCGCCCCGCGGCCGCCACAGCGCGGCGAGGTCCAGGTTCGTGGGATCGGACAGCCCCAGCAGATCCTGGAAGTCCGCCGGAGGGGTGCCCGTGCCGTCGTCGTAGGAGTCGGCCGACAGCCGCAGTGGCGCGATCCCCCGGGCGAGGCCCTCGACAAGCGGCACCGGCACCTCGTCGACCGTGCCGGTCACGGTCATCGGCGGCGACGCGGTGAGGTCTTCCAGGACGAGTGAGCTGCCGTCGATGGTGATCCGGCGGGAGATGTCGCCGGGCTCGTGCAGCCGGTCGGCGAGCAGGTGCACGACGGTGACACCGAGGCTCCCGAGGCCCACGAACTGGTCGGGGCTCGCCAACCCACGTGCGACCTCGCCGTGGGCGTCGTCGATGACCAGCAACCTCGACCGCGTACGGGCTTCGGCGCGCCCGGCGTTGTGGCGGAAGGACTTGAGCGCGTTGGTGGCCCGCTCCTCCAGGTCGACGGCGAGCAGTTCGGCGAGCGTCTCGGGGGCGGTGACCAGCAGCGGGGTCGGGCCACTCGGGCCGATCGAGGCCCGGTCGAGCAGGTGCGGCAGCCAGCGTGCCCACTGCCAGGTCACCGCCCGCTCCGGGGTGGTGACGATCGCGAGCGTCACGTCGTCGGGGGCGTGGAACGCGGCGACCTGGACGAGGATGGCGCTGGCGAGGGCCACCACCTCCTGGTGGTCCGGTGAGATCACGCTGACATCGCCGGCGCAGTCCAGGTCGACCCGCAGCGGCAGCCCCGGCGTCAGTTCGAAGCGGCGCATCAGCGAGTGGGCCTCGTGGCGCATGAACGGGTCGAGCGGGTTGGTCGGTGTGCTCTGCTCGCGCAGTTGGATCGGCCGGACGGGCAGCGCGCCCATGCCGACCCGTACCCGCAGGAAATCGATGTCGGCGCGGCGGCGCTCCCACAGCCGCGCCGGGCTGCGGACGACGTCGAGCAGTCGGCTGACCGGCGGGTCGAGCACTGTCGCCTGCTCCTGGAGGCGCTGCTCGTCCTCGCGCAGTTGCTCGCGTAGCTCTTCCAGGTAGTCCTGGTACCGCTCACGCTGGACCCGACGCTGCCGACCGGCCTTGCCGAGCTGGGTGAGGTACATCGCCCCGGCGGCGGCCAGCGCGACGACCATGACCACCGCACCCAACGCCGCGAAGCCGGAGCCGCGCATGAACATCATCATGCTCATCGCCACCCCCGCGCCGGCCATCGGCAGCAGCGCCTGGAGCCCCACCGCGGATCGGCCGTCGGGCAGCTGCGGTGGTGCGTCCAGCACGAGTGGTTCCATGGTGGACGCGGGGCGGGCCATTCGGGTGGGTCGGTGCACCATGCGCGTCGACATCGGGCGTCCTCCGCTTACATCCGCCTGGCCGCAGCCAGGGCGAACGCGGCCGCGCGGGTCGCCTCGACGAGCGTGGCCTCACCGATCCGTGACGGCGTGATGAGCGCGCCGGCCGCCAGGTGACGGTCGTAGGGCAACACCACCACCGGTACGGCTGTCTGCTCGATCAGCTCACGCGCGGCGTCGTCGACGAGGGCGGCTCGGCCGTCGGGGTTGCTGGCGTTCAGGACGACCACCACACGTGCCAGCCACGACCCGTACCCGCTGTCGATGATCCGCCGCAGTGCCTGGTAGGTGGCCCGGACCCCGTCCGGCGTCGCCGCGGCGACGAGCACCACCGAGTGCGCGTCGGACATGGCCGCCGCCGAGGTCCGCGACTCCAGGCCAGGTGGGCAGTCGATGACGGCGACAGCGAAGAGGCGCGACAGTGACCGCGTCACCTCGCTGCACAGGGTCGGGTTCGCGGTGCCGCTCGGCAACACCCACAGGCCGGTGCCGGTGCGCGGAAGGAACGGTTCGAGCGCGCGGAGATCACCGCCCCGGGCCGCGATCAGGTCGGGTGCCAGCCGGTCCAGGGGCGGTTCGCTCGGCACGCCGAGCCGCCAGGTCAGCGAGCCCTCGTACGGGTCGGCGTCGGCGGCGAGCACCGGATCGGACCGGCGCGCCGCGAAGACCGATGCCAGCACCGCCGCCACCGTGGTCTTTCCTGCCCCACCGTGCACGGAGGCCACCGCGATCCGCCGGCCGGTGTGCACCGGCACCTGCACCTCGGCGGCGAGGTCGGCGAGCGCCCGGGTCGCCCGGCTGCTGGTGAACATTCGGCTGGCGCTGCGCCACATTCGCCGCAGTGGCGGATCGCCGGCACGGATCCGCCGGACGATCGACAGGTCGTTCGGCTCCGACCCCGCCGGCTCGCCGGGTGCCCGGGGCGTCGGTGCCGGTCGGGGTGCCTGCGCGGGCTGCGGCGGTGCCTGTGGTGCCGACGCCGGCTGCCGAGGAGCGGCAGCGGGGGTGGTCGAGCTTTCCTGCACCCGCCGCTGTGGTGGGTACGGTCCGTGTCCCCCGGAATGGGTCGGGCCGGGCACCGGTGGAGCGCTCATGCCACCGCCTCAATCAGAACGTGGTGAGAAGTCGCGAGTAGAGCCCGAACACCCCGACCGCCACGGGCACCAGTGCCATCACGGTCAGCGCCTCGGCGCGGTCGGCGTACTGCCGGGCTCGGGCCAGCGCGTGCGGTGGCGGCCGGTACGCCAGGATCACGAGGGCCACCGCGCAGACGGCCAGCGCCGCGAGCGCCGGACCCCACCACGCGTCGGGCGTGTCCCGCACCCAGCGCGTCAGCAGGCCGCCCACGATCACCAGAGCGCCGGTCACCAGCCCCACCACCTCGACGGCCAGCGGGAACGCCCGCATCCGCAGCAGCAGAGCGCTGGCCACCAGGGCCGCCAGCACCAGCGCCCACGGGCCCGCCGTGGCCGCCAGGACGAGACCGCCGAGCGTCGCCGACGTCGCCGTCGCGACGGCGGCCACGGCCAGCCCGCGGTGCGCGGAGTCGACAGCGGCCTCCACCGTCACGCGACTCACCAGCTCGTCGTTGCTCCGCCGGTCGTCGAGGCGGGTGAGCCCGGACGCGATCATCGCGATCCGGGGCAGCAGCCCCAGCATTCCGACGGACACGATCGCCAGCACCGCCGCGACACGCTCGGCGGGCATGTCGAGCGCCAGTGGTACGCCCCAACCAGCCACCAGGGCCAGCACCGTGCCGCCACCGAGGACGCCGGCGCGACGGTTGCCGGTCACCGCGCCCACGGCGAGCACGACGCAGCCGACGCCGACAGCCCAGAGCGCCCAGCGCAAGGTCTGCCCGTTCGTCAACCCGGGCACCATGCTCATCACCATCGCGGCACCGCTGAGCAGCACCGCCATCCCGACGGCCCGCTTGGCCGTCAGCCCGACGAGGAGACCGGACAGCGCGATCACCCCGCCGATCGCGCTCACCAGCGCGGCCCCGAGTCGCGGGGCGGCGAGCACGGCCGCCATCGTGGCGGCGAGCAGGCACACGGCGGTGGCCGTCCACATCCGGGCGGCAACGCCCCAGCGGCCGTACCGCCGGGAAAGGTCGTCACCGACCTCGTCGGCGACGTCGTGCACGATCGCCGCCGGCGGTGCCTCGGAGATCGGGTCGACCCGTAGCATCGCGCCGTCCGGGACGGCCGCCTGTCGCAGACTGCCGGCCGGATCGAGCACCGTGCCGTCGAGGGTGCTGATCTGGTATCCCCGCGAATCGTCCATCGGTCGGTGACCGACCATGGCGACGATCTCGGGCAGGAGGAGGCCGAGCGGTTCGTCGGCCGGCAGCACCAGGTCGATGCGTCGGCGGGCGCCGGCCAGGGTCACCCGGCTGAGCTGGCCTGCGGCGGTGGGCGTCTGCGCCTGGGTCATCGCGTGCCCTCCGACTGGACCGTCGGAGGGTTGCGGGCTTTCTGCTGATCGGCGATGACGTCCTTGAGGAAGGACCAGCCCACACACCCGGCGCAGGCCACGGCCGCCAACACGAGCCCGATCCGCAGCCACCTGAACCCGTCACCCGTGGCACGGACCCGACGCTGCCGGCCCCACAGCAGCAGCTCACGCATCCGGGCGCGGCGGACCGCGACCGACTCGATGAGCTGGGTGTCGTATTCACGAGCCACGAGCCGATTCTATCCACGCCCGCTAATCCGCCGGGGGTGCCGACCGTGTGCGGTGCAGCGCCCAACAGGCCTTTTCTCGTGAACGGGCCCGCGACGAAATGTCCGTCGCGGGCCCGCCTTTCACGGATCAGCGTTGCAGGGTCGCCAGGCCCGCCGTCAGCGCTGCAGGGTCAGCAGGCCCGGCCGGTACGGCAGCAGGCCGTAGTCGACGCCGTTGGAGCTGGGGGAACGGCCCTGGTAGAGCAGTTGCAGGTTGCAGGCGTTGACGGTCATCGTCTGGTCGGCACTGGTCCGCAGCAGCTCACCGTGGCTGATGTCGTTGGTCCAGGTGGCGCCGCTGTTGGCCTTGCCGGCGAAGGGGTTGCTCTCGCTGGCGGCCTGCGGCGTCCACGAACCACCGAGGCTGGTGGCCGTGAACGAGCGGAAGTAGCGGCCCTGCGAGCCGATCGCCTCGACGATCATGAGGTACTTGTTCAGGCCCTGGAGTTTGTAGACCTGCGGGGCCTCGAACAGGTTGTTCGTGGTGTCACTCATGATGGTCGTGTAGCTGCTGCCGAAGCTGCCCGGGAAGTTCCCGATCGGCATGCTGGCACGGTAGATCTTGCCGTTGTCCCCGGCGAAGAACAGGTACATGTTCGTACCGTCGCCGATGAGAGTCTGATCGATCGGACCGGTGCCCGAGCCGGTGATGCTTCCGGTGAACAGCGTCTGCGGCGATGACCAACCGTTCGGGTTGGTCGGGTCGGTCGAGGTCCGGTAGGAGAACGCCGGCCCACCCCACTGGTAGGCGAGCACCCAGATGTTCTTCGGCGCGAAGTAGAACAACGACGGCGCCACAGTCCCCGAGTTCATCGCGTTCTGACTGGCCGAGGCCATCTGCGAGTAGTTCGAGAAGAGGCCGAAGTTCATCGAACCCCAGCTGGACCCGAAGTCGTGCGTGGTGGCGTAGACCAGTTGCTGACCGTTGTAGGGGGCGACGGTGAAGTCCTTCAGCGACACCCAACCCGACCTCGGGTTGGCCAACACCCCGGTGGAGGACCACCGATACGTCGAGGGAAGGTCGCACGTGCCGCCCGGCGGCGGGGTCGTCGGCGGCGGCGTGGTGGGGTTGCCGCCACCATCGACGCGGACGAGCTGCCACTGCTGGTTCGCGCCGTTCCAGTCGTCGTACTGCACGATGTTGCCGCCGTCAGCGGTCGAGGCGCCCTGCACCTCCACCACCTTGTTGCTGTTGCGGTTGATCAACCGAACGTAGCCGCTGTCCGAGTCGGCCAACCGGAACTGCTGGTTGGTGCCGTTGCCATCGCTCCACTGCACGATGTTGGCGCCGTTGGCGGTCGAGAAGTTGTAGACGTCCAGCACCTTGCCGGAAAGCCGGGACTTCAGCCGGTAGTAGCCGCCGCCGGAGTCGACGAACTGCCACTGCTGCTGGTTGCCGTTGTTGCGGGCCCACTGGGTGATCCGGGCACCGTCATTCGTGGCCAGATTGTACACGTCCAGGGCCTTGCCACTGTTGCGGTTGACCAACACGTACCACGCGGTCGTGTCGACCGTCGCCGCGGCGGCGGGTGACGACACCACTGCCGCGGCGACACCGCCGACCATCACCGCCATCGCGCCAGCAGCGAGAACTCGGGGCAACCACCATCGCCGCCGCGCCGGCGGCGCGATCGATGGAGACCTATCAAGGGCAGACATGATCCTCCTTCAATGACCAAGAGCCGAGCGGCCTGCCCGAAGATGGGCGCACCGCGACGCGTGGCCGGGCACATGCGTCGTAGTAGTTAGCGCTAACAAGACGTCTGCATGCCCTGGCGCACGCCTGATTCGAGGTCGACGAGGCAGGCTCGCCCGGTAAGCCAGAGGTGTCGTCGTCCTTAAGCATCGACTGTGAGCGATAACATGGCGTTCGTCAAGTCGTAACTTGCTGGGAACATCGGTCGATGGCGCACGGTGGTCCTCGGACGTGATCACCTTCCGCAGGCACCGCCCCCTCCGTCCGGCCCAGGCGCCACCCGGACCCTTGAGCGAGGCAGCTCGTGCGCGTTAACATCGACGGCTGCCCATGAGGCGGAACGTCCGCAGAGCGACCGCCTCAGCGCGGCCGGCCGGAACGGCCAGACCCGCATCAGGATTCAGAACACCACCCGAAGCCCTCGACTGTCGCCTGGGCTCGGCTCGGTGACGCCTGCCCGAACACCCGGTTACCGGTAGCGCGTAAGCCGCGCGCGGCCGGGCTCCAGGCGCAGAGACACCTTGTGCGGTGAGGGGGCGTCGAATATCGTCCCGATGTATCGGCTTGATATATCGAGGCGGCGCTCTCCGGTCGCCCGTTTGATTCGGGAGGCGCGATGAGGTCGATCGACTACGACACGGAGCAGCACCAGGACTACGCGCGAGGCCGGGCGCTCGCCCAGCCGCAACTGCGCGAATGGATCAGAGCCTTCGAAGCGGTGCTGCCCGACCGGCGTCCGCTCACGGGGCTCGACGTCGGCTCGGGGACCGGCAGGTTCACACCCGCGCTGGCGGAGGCGTTCGGGCCGGTCACCGGGGTCGAGCCATCGGTCCGGATGCGCGAGGTCGCACAGGCGCAACCCCAGCACCCCGACGTGCGGTATCTGGCCGGCGCCGCCGAGGACCTGCCGGTGCCGTCCGACAGTGTCGACTACGCCCTGATGTTCCTGTCCTGGCACCACGTCCAGGACAAGCCCCGGGCAGCCCGGGAGCTGACCAGGGTGATCAGGCCCGGCGGCCGGCTGCTGCTGCGGGCGAACTTCAGCGACCACCATCCCCGACCGTGGTGGCTGGCGCACTTCCCCAACGGGTACGAGGCGGACGCCGCCCTGTTTCAGCCACTACACGAGGTCATCGCGACGTTCACGTCCCTCGGCTGGCGCGTCGCCAGCTTCGACACGGTCACCGAGCCGTCCTCCGGCACCTACGGCGACATGCTCGAACGGCTGCGCCTGCGTACCCTCTCGTTCTTCGCGCAGCTCAGCCCCGACGACCTGGAGGCCGGCTTCCGCCGGTTGGAGGAGGCCGTCGCCGCGGACCCCGACTCGCCGGCGCCCGTCTTCGCCGAGCCGCTGCTCACCCTCGAACTCCACCCGTAGGTGGGACTCGAACCCCTAACCTCCGGTGGCGCGCCCATAGACAACCAGAGCCCAGGAGAGGCAGCCGAAGGCGGCCGTGCTGGCCAGCGCGCGGACGATGTTCCAGGTGACCCAGCTCGATTCGAAGTGCTCACGTACGGCTGCTAGATCAGCGATGTGGCCGGGATCGCCGGCCGACGCCAGCTTGTCGTTGAGCGGGACGTTGACGGCGGTGGTGATGACGAACATCGCCAGGTACAGGGTGAGCCCGACGATGATCCACGGCAGCGCCGGGCGGCCGTCTCCCCGCCAGGCCAGGAGAGCCGAGAGTGCGGCGAACACCAGTGCGCCCAGGAAGCTCAGCATGAACCAGCCGTTGACGATGGCCACGTTGATCCGCTGCATCGTGTCCACGAACGTCTGGTCGTCAGCCGACCTGAGTGCGGGCATGACCGCGTAGGCGAAGGCGGCGAACAGCCCTGCCATGAGTCCACTGGTGATGGTGGCGGCGATCAGCGACACCTGCTGCGCAACTCTCATGATGTCTGTCCCTTGTCCCAGATGCCGGTGGCGGCGGTGTCGGTGGCGTAGTCGGCGAAGTCGCGGGGCGCTCGACCCAGGGCGCGCTGGACCCCGTCGCCCAGATGGGAGTTGCGCCCGTCCAGCACGGTCGTGAACAGGTACATCAGCAGCTCCACGACCCCGGGCGGCGTGCCCTCCGCGGTGAGCGCCGCCGCGTAGTCGTCGGGGGGCACCTGGACGAAATCGATACGGCGGCCCGTCGCTGTGGAGATCTCGGCGATCGCCTCAGCGAAGGTGAGCAGCCGGGGACCGGTCAGCTCGTAGACCTGCCCCGCGTGCCCGTCCTCGATCAAGGCCGCCACGGCCACCTCGGCGATGTCGTCGACGTCCACGAACGGCTCGGGCACGTTCCCCACCGGCAGGACGACCTCGCCGCCCAGCACCGGCTCCAGCAGATAGTCCTCGCTGAAGTTCTGGCTGAACCAACTGGACCGCAGGATCGTCCACTCGACCCCGGCCGACTGGACGAGTCTCTCGCTGGCCCGTGCCTCGTCCTCACCGCGACCGGACAGCAGCACCAGCCGGGAGACGCCGGACGCCACCGCAAGCTCAGTGAACGCCCCGACCGACTCGGGCGCACCCGGCACCGCCAGGTCCGGGTAGTAGGACACATACACCGATCCGACCCCCTGAAGCACCGGTGCCCAGGTCGCCCGGTCCGCCCAGTCGAACGGCTCCGCAGCGGAGCGGGAGCCCACCCGAACAGGCATTCCGCTCCCCTGCAGCCGCTCGACGATGCGGCGGCCGGTCTTGCCGGTTCCGCCGAGCACCAGGACCGTCTTCCGCTCTCGTTCCTTCGTCATAGGGATCATTGAAATGCAGCGGCGTGAGACTGTGGATAGCCAAAGCTCGCGACTCTGTGTGTAATCGTCTACATGGACGCAGTCGCCAGCCTCCTCAACGGACCCCGAGCCCAGGGCGCGTTCCTCCTCCGCTCGGTCCTGACCCCGCCCTGGTCGATGCGGATCGAGGACCAGGCGCCGCTCACCCTGGTGGCCATGGTCCAGGGTGACGCCTGGGTCCTTGCCGACGAGAGTGCCGCCGTACACCTCGGTCCCGGCGACCTGGCGATCATTCGCGGCCCCGACCCGTACACGGTCGCCGACGACCCGGCCACGGCGCCGCAGGTCATCATTCATCCGGGCCAGCTCTGCACGACCCCGGACGGGCAGGAGCTGCCCGAGATGATGGAGCTGGGCGTACGCACCTGGGGCAACGGCCCGGACGGCCCGACAATGCTGCTCACCGGCACCTACACGATGCGGGGCGAGGTCAGCCAGCGACTCCTGAGCGCACTGCCACCGCTGCTGGTGGTCGCGGGCCACTCCTGGGACTCCCCGTTGGTCCCGCTGCTGGCCGCCGAGATCGTCAAGGACGACCCGGGGCAGGAAGCGGTCCTCGACCGGTTGCTCGACCTGCTGCTCATCGCCGCGCTGCGCGAGTGGTTCGCCCGACCTGCGGCCAAAGCCCCCGGCTGGTACAGAGCGCACAGTGATCCGATCGTCGGCCGGGCTCTACAGATGCTCCACAACAACCCGGCCCAACCCTGGACCGTCGCCTCGCTGGCCGCCAAGACGGGGGTCTCCCGGGCGGCGCTGGCCCGCCGCTTCACCGCGCTCGTCGGCGAACCGCCCATGTCGTACCTCACCGAATGGCGGCTGGCCCTGGCAGCCGACCTGCTCCGTGAGCCGGGAGCCACAGTCGGCGCCGTCGCCCGGCACGTCGGCTACGGCAGTTCCTTCGCCCTGAGCACAGCCTTCAAACGCAACCGAGGTGTCAGCCCGCGAGAACACCGATTGGCTGCCGGACCGTAGCGGGCGTCGGCATCGAGACGGCGGCGCCAGTCGGACGTCGCGTCGGTAACCGGGCGCGGTTGATCCGTCGCAGGCCGGGTAGCTGAACATCATGCGACTACCAACCCTGGTCAAGACCGCAGCGGCGGTCACCGTGACGGCCGCCGCAGGAGCGACGGTCACCGACGCTTCCTCGCGCTGGTACCAGCGGCTCCGCAAGCCGACCTGGCAACCCCCACCCGTTGCGTTCCCGCTGGCCTGGACGCCGCTCTACGCGTTGATCGCAGTGGCCGGTGCCCGTGTGCTGGACCGCACCAGCGAAGCCGACCGTGCCGCGTTCACCCGCGCATACGCACTCAACCTGGCCCTCAACTTCGGGTGGAGCGCGCTGTTCTTCAAGGCCCACAGGCCCGCCGTCGCGCTGGCCGAAATCGCCGCGCTCAACGCCTCCAACTTCGTGCTGCTTCGCCGCGCCTCGCAAACCGACCGCGTTGCGGCCGTCGCACTGGCCCCGTACGCCGCGTGGACGCTCTTCGCCACCGCCCTCAACGGTGCCATCGTCCGTCTCAACACCAACAGGTGAGCAGATCGGTCAGCATCCGAGCACCAACGGAAGCGCCATAGATAACGCTGCCGATGGTGATGCAGACAGCGGAACGCCCCTGCCCGTACCGTTCGACGATTTTTATGATCTTCTGGTCCAAGCCGCGACCGGCTTCCCGTCTCCTCGACGATTCGGACCGGTCCCCCCACGGAACTCCGGTCGTACTTCTTGCGCTTCTGAAGGTTGTCGGTGCTGATTGTCGACGTCGCTAGCCTCAGGAGGGAACCTCGGCAGATTGAAGACGGAGAAGGCCATGGCGTTGCGGTTCGAGCATCGCGACACCGAGATCGACGTGAGCCTCGTCGACCGCGTGTGGCGCACCCGCTCTGACGCGGAGGAGACGATGACGTCCGCAGCACGCACCTGCTGGCCTCTGATCCTCTCGCGGGCGCACCGACTGAGAGGCCGTTCAAGCCTGCTTGAGCCGAGAGTTGTTCGCCTTGAGGATCTCGTCCGCCAGGGCGGGGGAGGACCTGACGACCGCTCGCGAGACGACGAGCGCGCCGACCGTCTGGCTGAACAGAGCAATGGCCTGCTCGCGGGCCTGTTCGGCATCCAGGTGAGTGCCGGACTGACTGGCGTTCTCAAGCACCATCTCTGTGATGACACTGAAGAAGCCCTCGAGCCCGTGCTGGTACTCGGATTGGGCCGCGACGCCTTCACGTCCGACGTCCGTGACCAACGCGGCGGACGCGCGGCCGATTTCGGGATGGTCACGGTGCTCGACGGCCAGGTAAGGGTCGAAGATGTGATCCAGGGCCGCCCGGGCCGAGCCAGGATGTTCTTCGCGGATGCCGGCCAGGTTGCCGAGGGAGCTCAGCTCGGTGCCAGGGTGTCTATGTGGTTGTCGCCCTTGGTGTAAAACTGGTCGACGTCCTTCCGCACCTGAGCCACCGACATCACCTGGTTCGCTTTCGCGTAGACCCAGTTGACCCGCATGTTGTAGGTGCGGCGGCCCTTGAAGGGCAGATCGATGAACCAGGTGTTGAGCATGATCCGCATCGATTCGCGTGGGACGCTCTTGCCTGTGCTGGTGAACAGCGTGCGTCCGTCAATCGAGTAGGTGACCTTCTGGTCCGTGACGGTGATCATCAGGGTGCGCCAACCGGCGAGGCTTCCCTTGTAGTCGTCCGTCGCCCGGTCGCCCGGCGTCGAGCTGCGCCAGCTGACCATGTCGATCTTGGACCCGACGGCACCCCAGCCCCCGTTCGGCTGATACTCGAAGTCGAGCTCGCTGTAGTTGGCCGAGTCATGCAAGGGCGAGATGGTACAGAACGCCTGGTTGAGATGGTCTCCATCGCGCCCGGTCACTGGCTTGTCGGTGAAGAACACGCGGGCCGCGACCGTACCTCGGAAAAAGCCGCTTTCCGTGGTGAAGAGTTCGGTCTGGCGCGTGCCCGCTTTAGTACCGTCCGTCGAGGCCTGCAACTGAAGAGCCTTGCCACCCTTGGCGCTCTTGTCGACGGGGAAGCTGAGCGTGTCGGCGGTCCAGGAGTCGGCGATACCGGGACCACCGCCCTCTGTGCGAACCTGCCACCCGTTCGCGGCGAGCGCGGGGTCGTCGTGGGCGCGGTAATGGAAGTTGTCGAAGAAGGTATCGTCCGGATGCCCGGGGAGCTTCTTGGTTTTCGTCGAGGGCTGGCCGGGGAGCGGACCGTCCACGGACGCGGCATCGGGATCCGCCCCTTCGAACTCGGGGCGCACGAGGTTCCACCCGGTGAGACCTACTCCGGCGACGAGAAGAACGACGAGCAGCGCCGGCACGAACACCGACCCGCCACGTCGTCGCGCGCCACGCCCCCGCCTCGCTTTGGCGATTCCGTCCAATCCGAGCATCCGCGTAATGCCGGACAACTCGGCGACTTCCAAATCCTGACGGTTACGCTTGCGTGACGCAAGGTAGACGAACATTGCAGAAACCATCAGCATGGCCGTCACGACGAATACAAGATAAGGAACGTCGGCCGCGAATTTGATCGCAACGGCAATCAAGCCGAGCAACCCGATGGCACCCGCACCCTTGAGCGAATTCATCCCCGGACCGCCCCTATTTCCACGCGGGAACAGGAGTGAAATACGACTTCAGGACGGAGGAGATGGACCAGTAAATGTTGAGCATGGTGTACAGCATGCTCGGAATCAGCAACGCTTGGACGAGCATCGCTTTCCATCCGAGCTGACGGACCGCCACTGCCGAATAAACGGCCCAGAAAGCAGTCAGGAGCAAGATGGCCGGCCAGTGCTGGAAATTACCTCCGGCGAGCGAGGTCCAGTACGCCGACCCCCAGATCAGGAAGCACGCGAAGCCGAAGAAGTTGAAGAACAGGGTGACAATGGCGCGCCGGGTGAACTCGCTCCACCCCCGCAGGCGGAGCGCGTCGACAGTGCCGCGGGCCCAGCGTTCGCGCTGGACAACCAGTTCGCGCAGGGTCGGCATGAGGTCGGTGTAGGCGATGCAGAACTCGTTCGCTGTCACTTTCCAGCCAGCTTCCTTGAGCGCCAGAGTGGTCTCGTAGTCCTCGACCAGGTTGCGGTGGTCCTCCCAGAAGACCTGACCCCGCCGATCGATGACGGACTGCAAGGCGGTACCCCGGTAGAAGGACCCGGCGCCGGACATGGTGTGGACGTTGGTTCGATACCGCGCGTGTGCCGCACGGCCGTACTCAAGGATCTGCATGCCGAGCAGGTATCGCTGCCAGAGGCTGCCCCACAGGCCGGTACGGCCGAAGCAGGCGGCACTGACCCCACCGATCTTCTGGTCGGAGGCCATCACGTTGATGGCTCGCTCGAGGAAGTTGGGATGCAGTTCGGTGTCGGCGTCCATGGCGAGGACGTGCCGGACGGCGTCCAAGCGACCGCCCACCCGCACTCGCAGCCACTCCATGGCGTAGTTGAGGGCGCCGGCTTTCTTGTGCGGATTGTTGTTCAGCGTGAGAACGACTGTCGGTGGGGTCTTCGGGTCACCCGCGTACCCGGCGGCGTATTGCTCGGTGTTGTCGGTCGAGTTGTTGACCACCACGACGATGAGATCCGGACGCCGAGTCTGCCTGTGCAGCGACTTGAGGGAGAGCAAGATTCCGGCCTCTTCATTCCGCGCCGGAACGATGACGACCGTGTTATAGCTCGGCGCGGAAATGCGGTGGTTGAGTCTCGGGTTCGGAGCGGGTCGCCTGGGGTATGCAGGATTGCCGCGGGAGAACACACTCCCGCTGTGACGTACAGACGTGCTCACGATTTCCCCCCGTGCCGTAGCGACCACGGCTATCCCCCGTGCGCGCAAGATTGTAGCCGATGATCACAGGAAGAGAAGATCCCTGCGCAGCTCAAATATGAGTGCATTTAATCTCCTTCCACGCCAATTCGGACACCTTGCATGGCATTCGAGGCATGGTGCCACCGTCGATCGTGAGATACAGCATGTCAGTCAGTGAGGTGATCTCAGCGAGGCGTAGAGCCCGGTTCGGGATGACAGGGTCGTAACGTCCATGGCGGACAGCATGGGATAAAGACGTGGAGCCATCGGTCGACAGGTTCTTTCAACAGAATGAGCCTTTTCATCCTGGGTAGCGGTTGCTTCGACGCGGTGCAGAACGAGGATGGCCTGCACGATGGGGGTCGTTCGCCGTGGGCAGCAGCCCAGCTTGTTCAGGATCTTTCAGGTCTTGAGGGTGACGATCACGCGTTCGCCGCGGGCGCGGATTTTCGGGTGGGTGCGGTTCACGGCCTTCTGCCGGCGTGACAGCTTTGGGCGGAAGCGGCGCCGCTTGAACGGCGTGCGGACGCTGCCGCGGGCTCTTGGTAGCCCTTGTCGGGGAAGGCATCACGTCTGCCTTGGTCAGTGCCTTGATGATGCCGTGGGTTCGGGCTGGGCTCAGGTCATGGACCGAACCGGGCAGCGTTGGTGAAGCCCAGACCAGCCGGCAGCGGCATCGGCGATGACCTGCACGTTCACGCCGTGGTGCTTATGTTTTCCGGAGTAGTACGGCTTCTGGTCCGCGACCCGGTCGATCGGGATCAGGGTGCCGTCCAGGATCGTGTACAGCCAGCAGCCGGATGCGTCGCATCGCGGTGTCCAGGTCGTCGGCTGCTGAGCTGAGCAGGGCTATCGCTTCCTGGACGTACCGCCAGGCGGTAGCGACGCCGATCTCGAAGCCGGCCGCGAGCCGGGTGTAGGGGTCGCCGATACAGAGGTGAGCCAGCGTCAGCAGCGCCTGCTGGCCGGGTTCGAGGTGCCGCCACCGGGATCGGCGCTGGTTGCGGTGGCTGCGGATGCGTACGGCGAGGTGGTTCAGGGTGCGGCTGGACAATGGAATCGTGGCGGGGCAGGACAGCATGGCGAGGCTCCCGGTCGGGGCTTCGAGTCTTGGTCGACAGCTGTCCTACCTGGAGCCTCGCACTCATCGATCACCGGGTTTGCCGCGCCCGTCGCGAGTTGCAAGATCAGATTGGAAAGGCTCAGTGGCAGCACACCGGCGTCCGGCCGGCCGTGGCGGTGTGGACCGCCGACCAGCTCGCCACCTTCCTCGGCGACGTCACCGACTCGCTGTTCGCGTTCTGGTGGCTCACCGCGCTGCGCGGCCTCCGCCGCGGCGAGATGTGCGGACTGCGGTGGACCGACATCGACCTGCTGGACAAACGCACCGTCCGGGTCCTGCGCGACCACCGACAACGCTAACGAGACCCGCGCGAAGATCCGCAAGAACGGCCGCTGCAACCGCCCGCAACCCGACCAGAGGCTAATACTCCGACCCTCAGGCACCCGTCAAGCATGAGGAACCCCAGGTAAACACCCCGACAGAACCCGCCGTCACGGAGCGTGATGACACCCGAGTGGCACCCACGTGACACCCATCGTCCGAACAAGCCGGACAGCAGAAAGGGCCTGAGCTGCGTTTCCACAGCCCAGGCCCCTCTTGATCTTGTGCGCCCGAAGGGACTCGAACCCCTAACCTTCTGATCCGTAGTCAGATGCTCTATCCATTGAGCTACGGGCGCTCGTGCTCAGCCAGTGTACACACCTGACTTTCGCGCGGAGACTCCGGGATTCGAACCCGGGAGGGGCTTTAAGACCCCAACCGCATTAGCAGTGCGGCGCCATAGACCAGACTAGGCGAAGTCTCCCTGGTGGCCCGCAGACCACCGCGCCCGAGGATACAGGTCGGCACCCACCGGGAGCAAAACGACTTCCGGGGTACGCCCACCGGGACCGCCCGCCCTCGTGTTTCACCGCTGTGCGGCGGCGTGATCGGGACTACGCTCCATCGATATGCAGGAGCAGCCGCCCAGCGAGCCGACCCGTCGAGAGCCTGCTGAAAGAGCGCGTCGGCGCTCCCCGCGGGCCACCTTCACGCCGCCGACTGCCGCCGAGCAGCCCGCAGAGACGGCGGCACCGCCGCCAGCCGCTCCGGCGAGCCAGCGCCCTCGCCGGGCGAAGCCCGCCCCGGCGGTGCTGTTCCAACCACCGGATCCGGACCGGCCGCTGCCCCGCCAGGCCAGGCGCGCCCCGACCAGCGACGCGGGCGCCGAGCAGCCACAGCCGCCGACCGGCGACGCGAACGGCGACCGACCGAGTCCCCCGAGCGTCGACGCGAGCACCAGCCAGCCAGACCCGGCAAACGCCGAGCAGGCAGACCCGGCAACCGGCGAGCAGCCACACCTGGTGAACGCCGAGCAGCCACGCCCGGCAACCGGCGATCGGCCGAGCCCGCAGGCCGCCACGGCGGACGCCGACCCACCACGACAAGCAGCACGCGTCGAGCCCAAGGCCCAGACCACCCCCGTTCGGAAGGCCGCCCCAAAGAAGACGGCCGCCCCGAAGAAGGCAGCCGAGACCACCGTCGAGGTGACCCCGACCACACCGGCACCGCGCAAGCGCGCCGCCAGTCCCACCAAACGCACGGCATCACCCCGTAAGAGCACCACGCCGAGGAAAGCCGTCCCCGAGCCCGTGGCCGAGCAGCACACGGCACTGGCATCTTCCGCCGAGCAGCAGGTCGAGCCCGCTCTGGCACGTACCCCGGAATCGGAGCTGCGGGCGGTCGCCGCGCGCGTGCTCGACCACCCGGGCTTCGCGCCGGAGTTGTTGGCCCTGGCGGCCGTGCGGGCGCTCGGGCCCGGCGCGGCCGATTGGGCGGCGCGGTTGCGCGCCCGCTATCCGGACGCGCCCGCGGACGGCCTGGCCCGGTTGGCCACCCGGCGGTTCGTCCGCTCGGCGGGCGCGGGTGGGGCGACGGCGGCCCTGGCCGGGTTCTTCGCGCCGCTGGCCGAGCTGACCTCGGTGCTGTGGACGCACGCGAACCTGGTGCTGCACCTGGCGGCGGCGTACGGCAGGGATCCGGCGCATCCCGACCGGGCCGTCGAGCTGCTGGTCCTCACGCAGGTGCACCCGGACGCGGCGAGCGCGGAGGTGGCCCTGGCCGCCGCGCAGGCGGCGGGCGACCCGGTCGAGGGGGCCTGGCCGCGGGCGGCGGAGGCCGCCTGGCGGCTGGCCGCCCCGCTCACGGCGCAGGCCGGTGGCTGGGTGGCGTTGCGGCTGGTGGCCCGGCTGCTTCCGGGCGCGGCGGTGCTGGCGGCAGCGCTGGGTGACGCGGCGGCGGCCGACCGGCTCGCGTCTCGAGCGGTGGCCGTCTACCGGCCCGACCGGCGCTGAGCCGTCAGAGCCAGTCGAACCACTCCCGGGGCAGCAGCGCGTAGCCGACGAAGGCGACCACGTCGAGCACTGTGTGCGCGATGATCAGCGGCAGCACCCGCCGGGTGCGCAGGTAAAAGAGGCTGAACACCACGCCCATCACCGCATTGCCGACGAACGCGCCGAAGCCCTGGTAGAGGTGGTACGAGCCGCGCAGCAGGGCGCTGGCCGCGATGATCGCGGCGAGCCGCCACTGGAGCTGGCGAAGCCTGGTGACCAGGTAGCCGACCACGATCACCTCCTCCAGCACGGCGTTCTGCACGGCCGCGAGGATCAGCACCGGGACCGTCCACCAGACCTGCGGCAGTGCCGCCGGCACCAGCGTGGCGTTGATGCCGAGTTGGGCCGCCACCCAGAAGAGGGCCAGCCCGGGCAGGCCGATCAGCGCCGCCAGGCCGGCACCACGGGCCAGGTCCTGACCGGGCCGTCGCGCGTCCAGGCCGAGGGCCCGCGCCGGGTCGCCGGGGTCCCGGGTGAGCAGGTGTACGGCGAGCAGCACCGGAAGCAGCGCGAAGACGATGCCGAGCAACTGGTAGGTGAGGTCCAGCCAGGGTCGGGTCGACGCCGAGGTGTTCAGCGAGGCGGTCTGCTTGGAGAGCGGACCCTCGGCGGTCAGCTTCGCGATGATCGAGACCACCGCGTAGACCGCTGACTGGCCGAGGGAGAGGCCGAGGACCAGCAGCGTCTCGGTGCCCAGCAGTCGGCGGGATACCGGGCGGGTCAGCTCAACGGTCACCGCACCACTCTGCCCGACGGGCGGCACCCGGAGCACGGCCGACCGGCCAGCATGAGCCGATCGCACATTCTGTGCGACCAGTCGACACTCTCCGTGGAGATTCTATGGGCGCCCGATCCGCTGCCGTCTGGAGAAGGAGCGCCCCGTGGACAACCTCGCGCGGTTGCTGAAGGAGAGCTGGACCCTGGTCGAGGACGACCGGGTCCGGCTGAGCGGGCACTTCTACGCCCGGTTGTTCCTGCTCGACCCCGCCCTGCGGCAACTCTTCCCGGTGCAGATGACCGGCCAGGGCGACCGCCTGCTGGAAGCGATCATCGCGGCGATCCACACGGTCGACGACCCGGAGAGCTTCGACGAGTTCCTCCGGGCGCTGGGCCGCGACCACCGCAAGTACCACGTCGATGACCGGCACTACGCGACGATGGGAGTCGCCTTGCTGGACGCGCTGCGCAGCACCGCCGGCGACGGCTGGAACCTGGAGTACGACCAGGCGTGGCGCGAGGCGTACGCCGCGATCGCCGCCCTGATGGTGGCCGGGGCGGCGGCCGACGACGACCCGCCGTTCTGGCACGCCGAGGTGCTGACCCACCAGCGGTACGGCCCGGACACCGCCGTGCTGACCTGCCGGGCGTTGCAGCATCCGCTGCGCTGGAAGGCTGGTCAGTACGTGAGCCTGGAGGTGCCGCGCCACCACCCCCGGGTGTGGCGGAACTACTCGGTGGCGAACGCACCGAACGACGACAACGTGCTGGAGTTCCACGTGCGGTCGCCGGGTGCCGGCTGGGTTTCCGGTGCGCTGGTGCGTCGGGTGCGACCGGGTGAGCTGCTCCGCCTCGCGGCGCCGATGGGGTCGATGACCCTGGACCGCTCGTCGGAACGGGACATCCTCTGCGTGGCCGGCGGGGTCGGCCTGGCGCCGATCAAGGCCCTGGTGGAGGAGCTGGCCAGCTACAACCGGACCCGCTGGGTGCACGTCTTCTACGGCGCCCGGCAGGCGGCGGACCTGTACGGCCTGGCCGGGTTGCAGGAGTTGGTGGCCGTACACCCGTGGTTGTCGGTCACCCCGGCGTGCAGTGAGGACCCGGACTTCGACGGTGAGCAGGGCGACATCGCGGACGTGGTGGCCCGCTACGGCCCGTGGACGACGCACGACTGCTTCGTCTCCGGCTCGGCCCGGATGGTCCGGTCCACCCTGCGGGTGCTCGCCGCGGACGACGTTCCGCCTCCGCAGATCCGCTACGACACCTTCGGTGACCTCTAGACGTTCCTCCCCCCACACCGGGGCGCGTGCCCCTGCCCCCTGGGGCACGCGCCCCGGTCCCTTCCTGGTCAGTAGCGCCAGGGGTGCCCGGTCTCGCGGTATTCCTCCACCGGCACCAACGGCACGCCGGGGGCCATCCGGTCGACGTAGAGCCGCCCCTCCAGGTGGTCGATCTCGTGGGCGACCAGCCGGGCCATGCCGAACTCGAACGAGGTGATGACCCGGCTGCCGTCCCACTGGGCGTGCTCCACGTCCAGTCGGAGCGGCCGGGGCACCAGACCCCGGAAGTCGAAGAAGGAAAGACAGCCCTCGTACTGCTCGTCGGTGTCCGGGTCGGCGTCGACCACCCGGGGGTTGAGCAGCACGACCGGCTCCGCCGACCGGTCCGGTGGCCGGACCACGGCCACCGCCCGGTCGATGCCGAGCTGCGGGGCGGCCACGCCCACCCCCTTGCTGAACGGGTGCAGCTCGTCGAGCCGGGCCAGGGCCGTGACGAGCCGGTCGACCAGGTCCCGGGCAACCGGCTCATCGACGGGCAGGTCGAGCGGCCGGACGCGTTGGCGGAGCAGGTCGGCGCCGCGTTGCACGATGCCGAGCCCACGCATTCGGTCGCTGGGCCGGACGCGGGCGGCGCCGGGGCCGCTGTCGGGTTCGGTCTCCGGTCGGGCGCGGAAGCGCCACTGCATCCGGTAGCGGGCGTTCAGCGGTGGGTCGTCGGTCTGCCAGTCGTAGATCGCCCGGTCGCCCTCGTCGTGCCGTTGCGGGGCCGTCCGCAGCGGGCCCTCCTCCGCGGAGAGGGAGGTTTCCACCCCCCAGACCTGCGGGTCGAGGGTCGCCGGCAGGTCCAGGCGTACGGCGAGCTGCCGGGTGGGCAGCCGGACGGCGCGTTGGAACCAGGGGCCCCACTTCTCGTGCCCGACGCTGTACGCGTACTCGATGGTGGCCCGGTCGCCCGGGTAGAGCGGGAAACGCCGCTCCCCGTTCTCGAAGAGCAGCCAGATCTCCTTGAACGCGTCCCGATCGTGTTTGGCCCGCCAGTGCATCGGCTCCGGGTCGCCGCCGCCGTCGTCCCTGCGGGCCTGTAGTTGCAGCTCGGCGAAGGTCAGCGGGTGCTCCCGGTGGTGCCGGTTGGAGCGGCCGGGGTCGTTCGGGTAGCGGTCGACGGCGACCCGGGCCAGGTACCGGGTGACGGGTTCGGTGCCGGCGTTGTACAGCTCGCGGTGGATCACGCACCGGTAGCCCTCGTCGGTGTGGGTGAGGGAGGCGAGTTCCCGCTCCACGACGAGGCCGGTGCCCGGCGGCAGCCACTGACCGGGCAGGTACGGCTCCCGGTGTGGTTGACCGGCGCGGGCGTGCCGCAGGTCGTCGTACTCCCGGAAGCGCTGCCAGATCGCGCCGCTGGCCTCCAGGACGGCCTCGGCGCGGCGGGCGAAGTCCTCGGTCGGACGGTGCCGGCGCCCCTCGACGTGACTCACGTAGGACGGGTCGAACCCCATCAGGACGGCCAGTTGCTTCTTGGACAGCCCTCGCCCAGTCCGTTGCCGGGCGAGCTCGGCCGCGAAGGAGTCGGCAGCCCGTTCGAGGGGTGAGGTCGTCATCAGCTTCCTCGTGGCCGGGGCTATAAGTTTCACGTTCTGTGCCCGAGCGCACACGCATCTGGCACCTTGCCGACACACTGCTTGACAATCCACCGACAAACGTCGATCCTCCGGCAGCGTTTCCCCGTGTTGACGCCGGGTAGTACGCGAGGCACGGAGCGCTGTTCCCGCCGGAAGATCGGCGTGACCTGGGCCTCCCGACTTGACCAAGGTGAGGCTTCCCTTAGACCAGAGGGCATGGTTAGGCTAGCCTTAGCTCAGGACGGCACTGGTCGTCCGCCGAGGCTCGCGCCTCGGTCACGCGGACGGGGGACCTCAGGTGACAGCGGTGCTGCCGAGGCGGGACGCCACCGCCACGCCACTCGCCCCCGTCACCGCGGCGCTCCGCGCCATGTTCGGCACCGATGATCTCCCCGGGCTCGCCCGGGGCCTGGTGGTCGAAGACGAGCTCGGCTGGGCGCCCGCCACCACCCTGATCGACGGCAGTCGGCTGCCAGAGCTGCTGAACGGCGCCGCCGTCCGCTGGGGTGGCACCCCACACGCCTGCGCCGCGCTGGCCTGGAAGTCGTACAGCTACTGGACGGCGCTGCCGGTCGTGCTCGGCTGGGCCTCCGCCCGGCGGGTGCCGCTGCTCGACCCGGCCGACGTGCTGATCCACTTCGAGGACCACCGGCAGCTGCTCACCATGGGCCTGCGCCGTGGCATCACCGTGGCGGTGCTGCCGAACGACCCACTGGCGCTCGCCGGCCTGCCGGAGGTGCGGGTCGTCGCCGACGAGGCGGAGCTGCTGGGCGCACTGCGCGCCTCCCTGCTCGACGCCCACCTGGCACCGCTCATCACGGCGATCCAGTCAGAGGTGCGGGTGGGCACCCGGACGCTGCTCGGCTCGGTCGCCTCCGGCATCGCACACGGCATCCTGCGGGCCGCCGACGGCCTGCCCGGCTCCACGGTGCAGAGCATCGACACCCTGCTCGGCGCACTCGACCTGGCCGACCTGATCGAGCTGGTGCCGGGGCCGACCGGCGAGCCGAGCGTGCAGCGGCGCACCTGCTGCCTCGCCTTCACCCTGCCGCGACCGAAGGTCTGCCAGGGCTGCTGCGTCCGCTAGACAGCTGACTCAGTCGGTCAACGGCCGCACGTCCCACACCCACACACCGCCGGTGAAGACCGGCTGGATCCCGGTCAGCTCGGTCATCCCCCGACGCAGCGCTGCCTCGTGCTCGTGCGGGCCGAGGATGACCACGCCGGCCCGCCAGAACCGCAGGTCGTCGACCGCCTTGACCCGGTCCTGCGGGGTGATCGGCGGCACTGCCCCGGTACGTCGGATGGTGGAGAAAAAGCTGCTGGTGGGGCGCGGCGGGGCACCGAACAGCGCGACCTTGGGGGGGTCCGCGTTCGGGCGGGTGTCCGGGCCCAGGAAATAGCCACGAGCCAGCGGCATGTCCAGCCGGGTCTCGGCGGACCAGCGCAGCGGCTCCGCGTAGGTGGTGTCCGGCAACGGCAGGGTCACCACACTGCGCCCACCCGTCACGTACGGACGCCACGCCCCACTCGTCACGAAGGTCGGCACCGGGTCCAGATGGGCCACGGGCAGCGGAGTGGGCACGATCGGCAACAGGGCCATCACGAGCACTGTGGCGGTGACGAAGCGGATCTGCCCACGAGCGGCCGGGTGCGAGCGGGCCAGCTCGTGGGCGCGTTGCGCACCGAAGGCGAGCAGCAGCCCGACGATCGGGGTGATCGCCAACGCCCACCGCGTCGGCACGACCGAGTGCAGGATGGGCAGGTTCTCCAGCGCCGCCCAGGGAGCGGGCACACCCGTACCCCGGTTGTCGAAGCGGACCTCGCGGCCCAACGAGAGCACCGCGAAGAGCAGCCCGAGCGCGGCGAGCGCGAGCACCACGACCGAGCGGCGCATCCACCACACCAGGGCGATCACCAGCACCACCAGCGCCCAACCGAAGAAGCTGTTCTCCTCGGTCGGGTTCTTGGCCAGGCCGGCGGCGGTGCGCGGGCTGCCGGCGAGTGACTCCCGGGAGTACGCGACGAACGAGGCGAGGTCGCTGGAGTAACCACGGATCAGGCGGGACAGCCCGGAGTACGCGCCCGGCCCGAAGAACTGCACGTAGAGCGGGTACGCGAGCAGCAGCCCGGCGACCCCGGCGGCGACGGCAAGGCCGGCGAGGAAGGGCCGGATTCGCGATCGCAGTTCCGGGCGGCCGAGGGCGAGCACGCCGACGACCACGCCGAGCCCGATCGCGGTCATCAGCAGGATCTCCAGGTTGAGGAAGGCCTGCCAGACGATCACGAGCGCGAGGAGGACCCCGTTGCGCAGCCAACGGCCCGGTTCACCGAGTCGCAGCGTGCGCCAGATGATCAGTGGGACGACGAACTGCGACACGATGTTGGGGTGCCCGTTGGCGTGCGACACCATGGCGGGCGCGTACGCGCAGAAGCCGGCGCCCAGCCACGCGGGCCCCCGGGTGCCGATCAGGACCCGGGAGAGCAGGAAGTACCAGGCCGTGGCGGTGGCAATCATGCCGACGGTGAGAAAGACCAGGAATGCCGCCCGAGGCCCAAACAGCAGAGTAATCGGCGTCAACGGCAATGAAATGGATAATACGGACGTATTAGCCATCAGATTCACGCCGTCCGGGACGTTCATCTGGTCGGAATGGAACGGGTACACAAAATGGGTGACGACCCGCGCACCGTGCGCCATCATCCATTCGAACTGCGACTGATCTGACTGGTTGTCCCGCACATCACTGCCCGGGTCCAACCAGAGCCGACCGGTGACCCAGAAGCCGAGCACCACAAAGCTCAGCACGGCGGTCAGATCGGCCCACTTCCCGCTGCGGGACGGCCGAGCATCACCAGAGGCCCCCTGCGCCGACGACGCGGCGGCCGGACCGTCGCTGGGCACGTCCGGTTCGGGAGTAGTCATGACAATTCACAGGGTAGTCAGGGCATGGCGCTGCCGTGACATGTTTCGGGGTACTGCCGTACTATGTGCCGGGTTCGCCGACCGCCGATCACGAACCCACCCCCCGACCACAATTCGGCCACCCCCGATGCCCCGATTCTTCTGCCGTCCCAGCGGATGATTCACTCTGTCGGTCCAGGCACGGGTCGAGTTCATATCGTGAGGAATCGACGCATGGCAGAAATCACTGGGGATCAGCGCGTGCAGTCCGAGGTGCTGGAAGGCTTGGCCACCGCTGTCAACCACCGCCGCTGGTTCATCGAACTGGCCGTGCCGTACCTCGGCGACGACCCGATCGAGATCGGCAGCGGCCTCGGTGACTACGCCCTGGAATGGTCGGAGCGCCTGCCCCGGTTCACCGCCACCGAGGCCGACCCGGACCGGCTGGTGCAGCTCAAGGAGCGCCTCGCCGCGCGGCCGAACATCGACGTCCGGCAGATGCTGCTGCCGCACGAGGACGGGGGCGACTACAGCGCCGCCGTCTCGTACAACGTCCTGGAGCACATCGAGGACCACGTGGGCGCGCTGCGCAGCATGCGTGACCTGGTCCGACCCGGCGGCGCCGTGATCATCATCGTGCCGGCTTTCCAGTTCGCGATGGGCCCGGCCGACATCGCCACGGGGCACGTCCGCCGCTACACGAAGAAGACGCTCCAGGCGGCGATGACCGAGGCCGGCCTGACCGTCGAGAAGATCCACTACGCCAACGCGCTGGGTCTGATCGGTTACTTCATGGCCACCAAGGTCTTCCGGCTGATGCCGAAGGAGGGCCCGATGGTGAAGGTGTACGACACCGTCGTCCTGCCCGCCACCAAGGCCGCCGAGCAGCTCGTCCGGCCCCCGTTCGGGCAGTCCGTCTTCGCGGTGGCCCGCGTCCCCTCCTGACCCACCCGGCCCCGCGATCTTGCACTGTGTTTCGCCATCAAGTGCAAGATCGCGGGGTACGGATCATTCCTTGATCTGGTACGTCGGGCGGATCACCGCTCGGGCCAGGGTGTGGAACGTGAGGTTGAAGCCGACGTAGGCGGGCGTGGCGTCCGGGGTCAGGTCCAGCCGGTCGACGTCCACGGCGTGCACCGCGAAGACGTACCGGTGCGGGCGGTCACCGGCCGGCGGAGCGGCCCCGCCGTAGCCCTGCTGGCCGTAGTCGTTGCGAACCGAGAACGCCCCGCCGAGGTCGGTGCCCGCCGCGCCGGCGGCGCCGCTGGGCAACTGCGTGACGTCGACCGGCACGTTCACCAGCACCCAGTGCCAGAAACCACTGCCGGTCGGCGCGTCGGGGTCGTAGCAGGTCACCGCGAAACTCTTCGTCTCGGCGGGAAAATCCGACCAGGTCAGCTGCGGCGAGACGTTGTCACCCCCGGTGCTGTCATGCGCGTGCCGGGCATCCATCGGCTCGCCGTTCTGCACGTCGTCACTCGTCAGCGTGAACGAGGGCAGCGTCGGCAGCAGCTCGTACGGGTCCGGGGCGATCGGTCGTTCCAGGGTCATCGGGACGCGTCCTTCCGGTGTGCGGAGTTACCAGCCCCTTCTTACCCCGCCGCAGCCCCTCCAACGACCGGAAGTACGCGCTCACCGAGGGGGTGGTTTGCCAGAGCTACCGTTGAGGTCGGGCAACGTTCCTCAGGGGGACACCGTGGCCGGCATCTGGCGGGACTTCGTGGCAGCCGTCTTCACCGCGTTCCGCCGCCGGGACGATCAGGCCATCGCCGAGGAACGCCGACGCGCGGTGGAGCGACTGGCCAAGGAGACGATCCGCGAGGCCCGACGGCCCACAGACCCGCCGGAGTGACCGGGAACCAGGCGCGTTCCGGTGTCTCGGCCGGGCCCGCCCGGCCGTGATCCATTCGCCTTCATGGAAGTCGCGGTCTCCGGGGCGGCCCGATACGCCGATTTCATTGAAACCGAGTCGATCAACCCTGTTCGTGGCGGAGGGTGTGGGATTCGAACCCACGAAGACATCGCTGCCTTACCGGTTTTCAAGACCAGCGCCATCGGCCACTAGGCGAACCCTCCCAGGCCGCCACCCGCAGGCGTACGGCCACGCACAGTCTGCCACGGCTCCCATCGGGCGGCCCGGCGTCCCTCCCCGAATGCGCCGGCCAAGCGGTCCGCCGCGTCCACAGTGGGCTGGAGGGTGCGCCTGCGGTGCCGGGCGAGATCGGGTAAGACTGACTCCATGAAGGCGATCACCATCCCGCAGCCCGGTGGACCCGAAGCGCTGGTCTGGGCCGAGGTGCCCGACCCGGAGCCGGGCCCCGACGAGGTGATCGTGGATGTGCGGGCCAGCGGGGTGAACCGCGCTGACCTGCTGCAACGGCAGGGGCACTATCCGCCACCGCCGGGCGCGTCCGCGTACCCCGGGTTGGAATGCTCTGGGGTGATCACCGTGGTCGGTTCGGAGGTCGCCGGGTGGGCGGTCGGGCAGCAGGTCTGTGCGCTGCTGTCCGGCGGCGGGTACGCCGAGCGTGTTGCGGTCCCGGCCGGGCAGTTGCTGCCGGTGCCGGCCTGCGACTCGGTTGACGCCGCGGGGCTGCCCGAGGTGGCGTGCACGGTCTGGTCGAACCTGGTTCAGGTGGGGCGGCTCGGCGCGGGCGACACGCTGCTGGTGCACGGCGGGGGCAGTGGGATCGGCACCTTCGCGGTCCAGCTCGGGGCGGCCCTCGGCGCGACCGTCGTGACCACCGCCCGGGAGGCCAAGCACTCCCGGCTGCGTGAGCTGGGCGCGTCGCACCCGATCGACTACCGCGAGCAGGACTTCGTCGAGGAGGTCCGGCGGGTCACCGACGGTCGTGGCGCGGACGTGATCCTGGACATCATGGGGGCGTCCTACCTGGGCCGGAACGTCTCGGCGCTGGCGACCGGCGGTCGGCTGGTGGTGATCGGCATGCAGGGTGGGCGCAAGGCTGAGCTGGATCTCGGCGCGCTGCTGACCAAGCGGGCGACCGTCGCCGCGACCTCCCTACGGTCTCGACCGATCGCGGAGAAGGCGGAGATCGTCCAGGGCGTACGGGACGAGGTGTGGCCGTTGATCGAGGCGGGCCGGGTCCGACCGGTGGTGGACCGGCGGCTGCCGATGACCGAGGCGGCCGAGGCGCACCGGCTCGTCGAGTCGAACGATCACTTCGGCAAGGTGCTGCTCACCCTCGGGTGAGCAGCCGGCGTCAGGCGGGCGAGCCCGCCGGTGTCGGGTCGTCGGCCGGTCGGGGCAGCACCAGCCGGGCACCCGGGCCCTCGCCGGCCAGCGCGTCCCCAGGGTTGTTGAGCGTGCAGCGCTGCAACGACAGGCAGCCGCAGCCGATGCAGCCGTCCAGGTCGTCGCGGAGCCTGGTGAGCAGCCGGATCCGCTCGTCCAGCCGGCTCCGCCAGCTCGCGGAGAGCCGCGCCCAGTCCTGTGGGCTGGGCGTACGGGCCTCGGGGAGCGAGTCCAGTGCCGCACGGATCTCGTCGAGCGAGACGCCGACCTGCTGGGAGATCCGGATGAAGGCCACCCGCCGCAACTCGGCGCGGGCGTACCGGCGCTGGTTGCCGCCGGTCCGATCGGCGCGGATCAGCCCCAGTCGCTCGTAGTAGCGCAGCGCCGACGGCGCCACGCCCGAGCGGACCGACAACTCACCGATCGTCAGTAGATCCTGCATCACCAGGTCCTTGAGTTGAAGTGCACTTCAACTCAAGGTTAGCCGGCCCGTCCGAGTGCCGTCGGTCAGCGCGGCGCGGGAGCGGTGGAACGACGGCGGGCGCGTTCGCGGCCGAGGATCCAGATCGCCTCGACGCCGTCCTTCCAGGTGATCTTCTTGCCCTCTTCCCGGCCACGAGCCCGGTAGCTGATCGGCACCTCGTACGGGCGGATCCGGCGACGCAGCAGCTTGCCGGTCACCTCGGCCTCCATGCCGAAGCCGCGCGAGCGCACGTCGAGCGACCGGTAGAGCGCCACCGGCATCAGCTTGAAGCAGGTCTCCAGGTCGCCGATGTACGAGTTGAACAGCACGTTGGCCGCCATCGTGACGCCCTTGTTGCCCATCACGTACCAGAAGCTGTAGGCGCTGTGGCTGCCGAAGGTGCGATTGCCGTAGACCACCGTGGCCCGCCCGTCGAGCACCGGGTCGAGCAGCTTGGGGATGTCCTGCGGGTCGTACTCCAGGTCGGCGTCGAGGATGACCATGTAGTCACCCTCCGCGCTGTCGACCGCCGTCTTGATGGCGGCACCCTTACCGGCGTTGCGCTGGTGGGTGATGACACGCAGACGTGCGTCGTCGGCGCGGCCGAGGACCTCGCCGGTGCCGTCCCGGCTGCCGTCGTCGACGACGACCAACTCGATCTCGCAGGGATAGTCAACCGCCAACGCCTGCTTGAGGGCATCCGCGATGCGTTCTTCCTCGTTGTAGACCGGCATGAGGATCGAGAGCTTCACGGGAATCTCCACGGTGGCGACAACACGTCGGGCATAGCCTAGCCTGGCTGGTTGACCTTCGATGTGCCGCCACCACGGGCCGTCGGCGTGGCGGGCGCAGACGAATGGTGTTTACTACCCGCCATGTCGGCTGCCGGCTCTCTGCTCGCGGCGGTTCCCGCCGCCGGGGCGCTCCTGCTCACCGTCGCGATGAGGCCGCGCGAGGTCGGCGCGGTCGCGCCGCTACGGCTCGCCGTGGTGCGCGCCGCACTGCTCACCGGCGTGTACGCGGTGCTCGTCGTCGAGCTCCTCGGCGCGTTGCACGCGCTGACCCGGCCGGCCTTCGCCGCCGCGTGGCTGCTCTTCCTTGCCGCCGCCGCGACAGCAGCCGGTCTGCGGCAGCGACGCGCGACCCGTACCGCGCCGACGCTCACGGCCGCGCCGCGACCGGTGCCGGTCGGCGCCGTGGTGTCCGGCCGCAGCGCCGACCCGCCCGCCGCCGTCGAGCCCGGTGCGACCGGGCCCGACCCCACGCCGACCCGCGCCGACCAGGCACCGTCCGGCCTGCTCGCCGTGGCCCTCGACGCCTGGCGTACGGCGGGACGCGGCGAGCGGCTGCTCGTCGGCGCGATCGGCGGGCTGGTCCTGCTGGAGCTGCTGGTCGCGCTGCTGGCGGAGCCGAACAACTTCGACTCACAGACCTATCACCTGCCGAAGGTGGAGCACTGGGTCGCTCAGGGTGACCTGGACTTCTGGCCCACCGCCATCCACCGGCAGGTGACCATCCCGCCCGGAGCCGAGTATCTGCTGCTGCACCTTCGCCTCCTCACCGGCGGGGACCACCTGCACAACCTGGTGCAGTGGGCGGCCGGAGTGCTCTGCCTCCTGGTGGCCGCACGGATCACCGCGCAGCTCGGCGGCAGCCGGCGGGCCCAACTGCTCACCGCGTTCGTGTTGGCGACCACGCCGATGGTGGTGCTCCAGGCGACCAGCACGCAGACCGACCTGGTCTGCGCGGCGTGGGTGATCTGCGCGGCGACCCTGGTGCTGGACGGGCTGCGTCGGCGGACCGGCTGGGGCACGGTGCTCGGGTTGGGGGCGGCCACCGGTCTGACCGCGGTGACCAAGACCAGCGGTCTGATCGCGGTCGGTCCGCTGCTGCTGCTCTGGGGATTGGCCCAGCTCCGGCTGGCTCGGGCCGCGAGCACGGCGACGCCCCACCCGACAGCGACCAGCGCGGCATCACCCAACCCGACGGCAGCCGGCGCGGCATCGCCCGGCCCGACGGCGGCCGGCGGAGGTCGGCGGCCTCGGCCGGTCGGCGGGCTGGCCCGCACGGTCGGTGCCTCGGTGTTGATCCTGCTGGTCGCGGCCGTGGTGGTCGGCCCGTTCCTGGCCCGGGTGACCGCCGAGTTCGGGCACCCGCTGGGGCCGCCCCGGCTGCGCGAGTCGATCCCGATGGAACGGCACGACCCGCCGTCGATAGTGGTCAACGCTCTGCGGATCGGGCACACCGCGTTCGACACGCCGCTGGCACCCCTGCGCCGGGTCGGAGCCGAGGCGATCATCGACGGAGCGGGCGCGATCGGGGTCGACCCGCAGGACCGCGCAATCACCTTCGGTCGGGAGATATTTCCGGAGCCGGCCTGGTATCCGGACGAGGACCGGGTGGCGTTCCCCCTGACCGGGGCGCTGGTGCTCATCGGTGCGGTCGTCGCACTCGCCCGTCCGCGCCGGATAGACCCCGAGCAGGCCGGGCCGCTGCGCGCGTACGCGGTGGTGGTGTTGGCCGCCGTCCTGTTGCACACCTCGATGATCAAGTGGCAGCCGTGGGGCAACCGGCTGATCCTCTACGCCGTGGTGCTTGCCGTGCCGCTGGCCGGACTCTGGCTCGATGCGCTCTTCCGCCGCCGCCGCGCGAACCCGGGCCGGTCGGGAGCCCGCCGGTCGGTGGCCACGCTGACGGCGGTCACCGTGCTGGCCACCTCGGCGCTGGCCGGTGTGCTCGCGCTGTCGTACGGCTTTCCGCGACGGCTGGTCGGTGCCGGTTCGGTCTTCACCACCTCGGACTGGGACACCCGGTTCCTGCGGCGCCCGCAGTGGGCCGACGAGTTCCGCTGGGCCGCCACGGCGGTCCGCGACAGCGGTGCCGGACGGATCGGGCTGGTGCAGCAGAACGACAACTGGGAGTACCCGTGGTGGCTGCTGCTCCGGCAGCCGGACGGGGGTTCGCCGGACCTGGTGGCGTTGCAGTCGGTGCTGCCGGAGCGACCGCCGGCGGACCCGTCCTCGGTCGACGCGATCGTCTGCACCGGCAGCCGGCCGGCCTGCACGAAGCTGGTCCCGGCCGGCTGGCGGCTGGAATTCCGCGGCTACGTCGGCTACGCCCTGCCGCCGGGCCGCTGACCCGGCGGTCCGCTTCGGCGCATCTCGATCGCCCGGATAGTCCGATCCGGGCGGTTCTGCAGCTCGCGCCCAAGGATCCGAGACGCATTCACATCCATTGATCCGCACGTTACCGTCTGGTAACTCAGTCGACGTCCCGCGACTGAGCCGAAAGGAGTGCGTCGATGCCTGCAATCCCCGCCAGGCCCGAACGCGCGACCCGACGACGGGCCATCACCGTCGCCGTGGCCGTCGCCGCCCTCGTCCTACCGATGCTCGCCGGACCGGCCACCCCCGCCACCGCCGCCGACCGTCCAACCGTCCAACCACTCCCCGCCAACCTCGAGGCCATCCGGGCCGCCGAGGCCACCGCCCTCTACGGCACCCCCGCGATCCGCCCGATCGAGCAACGCCGCACCGCACTGATCACCATGGGCGACAGCCAGATCTCCGGTGAGGGGGTCGGCAACTACGTGCCCGGCACCCACCAGGACGGCAACTGGTGCGACCGCTCGTACGACCAGGCGGTGTTCCGCACCGGCATCCCGTCGGACGCGAGATACAACATCGCCTGCTCCGGTGCCACCCCGTGGAACCTCATCGCCGGCGGCCCGACCCAGCACAACGAGCTGAACCAGGGTGACTACCTGGGCATCAAGGCGCGCAACACGCACGTGAAGCTGATCTGGGTGGTGGTCGGCGCGAACGGCGACGGCACCATCCAGTTCGGCCCGGTCGCCACCGACTGCGCGGTCAGCCGGGTCTTCCTCCAGGGCAACTGCTACCCCGACTACACCGACCAGTGGACGATCCGCACCGACGGCAGCCGCCGGGCGGTTGCTGACGCTCTCACCGACATCCGGCAGACCATGACCAGGGCCGGCTACCTGCGCACGGACTACGAACTGGTGCTCATGTCGTACCCGAGCCCGGCCAGCCCGGACGTGGAGGACAACCCGAACTTCCCCGGCTGGTACTCCGGCGGCTGCCTGCTATACCTGGCCGATGCCGCGTTCGCCCGCAACAAGGCGGTGCCGCTGTTCGAGTCGGCGCTGCGCGCGGCGGCCACTCAGACCGGCACCCGCTACCTGGACGCCAGCCGGCTCTTCCACGGCCACGAGGTGTGCACCGACAACACCTCGGTCCGCGGCCTCAACATCGAGATTGGGATCTGGAACGAGAACGCCGCCCGGCAGTCGTTCCACCCCAACGCCCGCGGGCACGGCATGTTCGCCCAGTGCATCACCCAGTTCTGGAACTCCGGACAGAACCAGGCCACCTGCGTCGACCCGGCCAGCACCGGCGCCGGCGTGCTCTACCCGGGCCTGATGCAGTTCAAGCAGTTGCGCAACCCCGCCACCAACACCTGCGTCGACGGCAAGGGTTACGACTCCCGCAACGGCACCGCCCAGCAGTCGTACGGCTGCCACGGCGGGCGCAACCAGGGCTTCTGGTACGACTCGGCCAAGCGGTCACTGCACTCGGAGCTGTCCCACGACCGTTGCCTCGATGTCGCCGGCGGATCGATGACCTCCGGCACGGCGGTCAACATCTACGACTGCAACGGCACTGCCGCCCAGCAGTTCGCCTTCGTCGGCAACCAGATCAAGCCGGCCGCCGCCAGCAACCTCTGCGTGGCGTTCGACAGCCCGTCGTCGGGCGCTCCCCGGCTGCGGTTGGCCACCTGCTCCACCAGCACCCGGCAGCAGTGGTCGTTCGAGGCCCGTACCGCCGCCAACCCGGTCGGCTACGGTCACGACGACTTCATCGGCTCCCGCGTCTACTGACGGAACGAGGGGCCCCTGACCGACTCAGGGGCCCCTTCGCTCACTTGGCGCGAGGGATGAGGATGAGCCGGGCCACGCCCTTGTCGCCGTCCTTCGCACCGGCGACGCCGAGTGTCGCGCCCACCTTGACCTCGCTCGGCTGGACGGTGGCGCGCCGCTCCACGACCCGCAGGTCGTCGCCGAAGGTCCAGGTCATGGTGAAGCCGTCGGTAGATTTGACGGTCATCGAGTCACCGTCGATAGCGGTCACCTCGCCGCGCTGCACGGCGACGGTCTGCGTACCGCCGTCCTTCGTCTTCACGACCGCCTCACCGTGCAGGGTGTTCTTTCGCAGCAGCACCCGGGCCTGGCGGCGCTTGCGCCACTCCTCGCCGCGCTTCTCCCGGGCCTTGTCCTTGGCGGTGGGGGAGGCACCCGGCGTCGGGGTGGCCGGCGCGGCGACGGTCTGCACGTCCAGGTCGTCGGCGTCGAAGCCCATCGCGGTCAGCGCCTGACCTTCCACGCCCATCGCGGCGGCGACCTCGACGGCGGCCTCGCGGGCGGGCTGGCTGGCCACCTCGGCCGCACCGCAGCCGCTGACGCCCAACGTGACCGCCGCGAGCAGTGCCGTGGTGCCGGTGGCGAATCCCCAACGTGGCATGACGTTCCCTCTCGTCCGTGGAGCCCTCAGCATCTCCGTCGAGGACGAGCGGAGCGTCAGGCCGATGTTCGAGCCAGGTAAGGATCGCCGGGCAGCCGGACCGTGAAGGCGGCACCGCCCTCCGGCGCGTGCCCGGCGGCGATCTCCCCGCCGAGCCGGCGGACCAGGCCGGCGGCCAGCGCCAACCCCAGCCCGCTGCCCACCTTGCGCACCCCCCGGTAACGCTGGTGCAGCGCCCCGCGTTCGAACGCCACCGCCAGGTCGTCGTCGGTGAAGCCGGGCCCACCGTCCCGGACCTCCAGCTCACCGCCGGCGGCCGGCTCCGCACCCGCCGGCCGGACCGCGAGCACCACCGGCGACCCCGGGGGTACGACCCGCAGCGCGTTCTCGAGCAACCCGTCCAGCACCTGCCGGATCCGCCCCGGATCGGTGTACGCGGGCACCGGCTGACCTGGCGTCTCCAACCGGAACGGCACGCCCACCGCCGCGCACCGGCCGGACCAGGTCGGCTCCGCGTCCACGGCCAACTGGGTCAGGTCCACCGGCACCGGTTCGAGCGGGAAGTCGGCGGCCTCCAGCCGGGCCAGCGCCAGAAGGTCCCCGATCAGCCGGTCCAGGTGTTGGGCCTCAGCCAGCATCGTCCGACCGGTGTCGACGGTGTCGTCCGCGCCGAGCACCCCGTCGGCGAGCGCCTCGGCGTACCCCCGGATCGCGGTCAGCGGGGTGCGCAGCTCGTGCGAGACGGACAGCAGGAATTCCCGCTGCCGCCCCTCACTGGTGGCCAGCGCGCCAGCCAGACCGTTCAATGCCTCGGCCAGGTCGGCGACCTCGTCCGGTGACTCGACCGGCACCCGGACGGCGCGGTCGCCGGCGCGCAGCCGGGCGGCGGCGGTGGCCGCGACGCGGATCGGCCGGGCCAGCCGGCGGGCCAGCAGCAACCCGGCCACCACACCGGCGGCCAACCCGGCCAGCAGCGGCAACCAGAGGCTCAGCAGCACCCGGGCCCACAGCCCGTTCGCCGAGGGGCGGGAGAGCACCACCCCGTTGCCGTTGGGTAGCGCCCGGCCCTCGACCAGGGCACGTTCGCCGTTGACGACGCGCCGGACCGACACGTTGCGCCCCTGGCCGATCCGCTGCACCACCCGAGGTGGCAGCCCCGGCCGGTCGACCGCTCCGCGCCGGATCAGGTACGCGTCGATGTCCTGGTTGCGCAGTTGCTGGATGAGCCGCTCCTCGTCGGCGCTGCGACCCCGGTCCAGGCGGGTGCGCAGCACCTCGGCCGCGAGCCGGGCCTGTGCGGCGAGCGCCTCCTGGTCGCGCCGCTCCGCGCCACGGATCGCCAACGGCACCGCCACGATCGCGGTGACCAGCACCGACACCAGTGCCACCGCGCAGGTGACCAGCACCGCCCGGGCGGTGAGCGTACGGCCGAGGCCGCCACGTCGAGGTGCGGCGGGTGGGGAGGTGCCAACCACCGGCAGCGACATGGTCGGCGACCCGGCGCGCCCGGAGTGGTCAGGCATCGACCGCGTACCCGACGCCACGGTGGGTCCGGATCACGCTGGCCGGGCCGAGCTTCGCCCGCACCTGGGCGACGTGCACGTCCACCGTGCGGGTGCCGGCGTGCGCCGCGTACCCCCAGACCCCCGCCAGCAGCTCCTCGCGGGTGAAGACCCGGCCGGGCCGGGCCATCAGATGGGCCAGCAGGTCGAACTCGGTGGAGGTGAGCTGCACCGGTGCGCCCGCGGCGGTGACCGTTCGGCGGGCCGGGTCGAGCGTCACCGGGCCGACGACGCGCTGCCGGTCCGCGCCCTCCGGGCCGCCGGCGGAACGACGCAGCACCGCGCGCACCCGGGCGACCAGCTCACGGGGGCTGAATGGCTTGGTCACGTAGTCGTCGGCGCCCAACTCCAGACCGACGATCCGATCGACCTCGTCGTCGCGGGCGGTGAGGAAGATGACCGGGGTCCAGTCACCGGCCTCGCGCAGCTGGCGGCAGATCTCGGTGCCGGGCAGGCCCGGCAGGGCGATGTCCAGGACGCAGGCCACCGGGCGGATCCGGCGGGCGGCGCTCAGACCGGCCGCCCCGTCCCGTTCCAGGTGGACGCCGAAGCCGTCCCTGGTGAGATAGAGCCGGACCAGGTCGGCGATGGCCGGCTCGTCCTCGACCACGAGGACGAGCCCGCGGTGCGGCGGTTCGACGGTCACCGGCCCATGATTGCCGACCCGGTGGACCCGGCGCGATCGGTGCGTGTTCGAGTTGGGTAAAGGCGACGCAAAGCCCGGTGGGGCGTCAGCTCACCACGGCGGGACGGAACGCGTTGGGCCGCGCGGCGGCCGGCGCGTCACCGATGGTGGCGAGGATGCGCTCACGGGGCACCCGCAGGCGGGTCCGAAAGGCATGGTTGAGCAGCGCGTCGAGCTGCCAGACCTGCTTCGGGTGACTGGTGCGGATCAGGAACCGCTCGCGGATCCCGTCGATCGCCGTGGCCGCCATCTCGACCGACTGGAGTCGCGGGTCCGGGCTCCAGGTGACGTTGCTCAGCTCGCGCAACTCGGTGTTGAGATGCAGGCGCAGACGGTGCAGTAGTCGGGTCTGCTGGGTGACCACCAGTCGTCGGTGGGTGAGCAGCAGCAGGTAGTCGCCGGTGACCGGACGGTCGGGGCGGCTGCAACGGGTGACCAGGATGGTGGCGTCACCGGAGCCGACGCAGCGCCGGAAGACCGGCATGTGCCGGCTCACGGTCTGCACGGCCAGGCCAGCCTCAGCGGCGGCCGGAAGGAACGTTCGGGAGAAGACGTCCATGACCTGCCCAACGACGTCTTCGGCGGGGTGACGTGGGTCACGCGGGTTTTTTGGAAGTTCCACGCCGCAGGTCGCACTGCCTGTCCGACTTCCGACTTGGACGGATCGTGGTCAGCAGTCCGGTTGAAGGGGACTTGCGGCGAACAGCTCCTCCAGCCAACCGGGGACCGCGTCGGCGTACTCGGCGCGGGACTCGTCGACGGTGTCCAGAGCTCGCCGCCAGGACAGCGACCGGCTCACCGGCCCCAGGCCGATCGCGAGGTCGGCGGCCTCGACAAGGGTCCGGCGGTCGTACCGGTCGGTCCACGCCTCCAGGTAGGCGTCGCGCAACCGCGCCAACCCCGCGTCGTCGGCCGCCAGCTTCTTCGCGTGCCGGATGGACCGCAGGGTCACCAGCAGCGTGCCGAACGGGTGCGCCACGGAGGCGTCGCCCCAGTCGAAGTAGCGGTAGCCGTCCGGGCCCGCGAAGACGTTGCCGTCGTGCAGGTCGTCGTGCTGCACCGTGGCCGGGATGCCGATGTCGGCGAGCCGGCGGCACCGCTCGGCGTACGACGGCAGCTCCGCTCGCAGCCGCTCGTGCAGGTCGGGGTTGAGCCCGCCCTCGGCACCGATCAGCAGCGCCTCGCGATCGTCGAGCAGCTCGGCGAGGAGCCCGGCCAACACCTCGGGGCGGTGGTCCGGCACGCCCAGGGCGACCAGTTCGTCAGCGCGCGGCGCGGTGGTCAGTTGGAGCGCCGCGTACCCGGGTAGTGCCCGCTCCCAGTGCGCCAGATCGGGATCGCGTGCCAGCAGGTCGCGCAACGACTCGCCGCCGTCGGGCAGCAGCGACCAGCCCTGCTCCGGGTCCACCGCGATCGGTGTCAGCACCCGTTCCGGCGTCAGCTCGGCGAGCGTCGCGATCAGGGCGGCCTCGTGCACCGTGCCGGGGTTGTTGGCCTTGAACCAGACCGGGCCGTCGTCGGTGGGCACCCGCCAGACCAGAGACCACGGGCGCACCCGAGGCTCCACCAGACCGGTCACCCGCCGGCCGGCCCGGCTCAGCCGCTCGTCGACCCAGGACCGGGCCCGCACCTGCCACTGCTCACTGGACCAGTCGGGGGCACGCTCACCGGCGATCGTCGTCACGCTGGGCACCTTAGGCGGCCCTCCCGGGCCGGGGCGAGGCGTTTTCCCCCAGCGGTGTCAGACCAGCTCGACGATGGTGGCGTTGGCCATTCCGCCGCCCTCGCACATGGTCTGCAGGCCGTAGCGGATCCCGTTGTCCCGCATGTGCTGGAGCATCGTGGTCATGATCCGGGCACCGGAGCCGCCGAGCGGGTGACCGAGTGCGATCGCCCCACCACGCGGGTTGAGCCGCTCCGGGTCCGCCTCGGTCTCGGCCAGCCAGGCCAGTGGCACCGGGGCGAACGCCTCGTTCACCTCGTACACACCGATCTCCTCGATGCCCAGCCCCGCGCGGCGCAGCGCCTTCGCGGTGGCCGGGATGGGGGCGGTGAGCATGGTGACCGGGTCGTCGGCGGCGACCACGGCGGTGTGGATCCGGGCAAGCGGCCGAAGGCCGTGCCGGCTGGCCCACTCGGATGTCGTCACCGCGAGGGCCGCGGCGCCGTCGGAGATCTGGGACGCGGACCCGGCGGTCACCACGCCGTCGGCACGGAACGGCGTGGCCAGCTCGCCGAGCTTGGCCATTGTCGTGTCCCGGCGGATGCCCTCGTCGGCGGCGAACTTGCCACCATCGCCGAGTGGCACCGGCGTGAGCTCCGGGTCGAACGCGCCAGCGTCCTGTGCGGCGGCTGCCTTCTCGTGGCTGGCCAGCGCGAACTCGTCGAGCTGGGTACGCGAGAGGCGCCACCGCCGGGCGATCAGCTCGGCACCGACGCCCTGGTTGAACGGCAGTGGCGCGTCGTCGGCGAAGCCCTCGACACCCCGGTAACGGTCCCGGAGCTGGTCGCTGAACGGCATGCCGCCGGCCACACTGGAGCCCATCGGCACCCGGGTCATCGACTCCACCCCGCCGGCGACCACCAGGTCGGCCTGGCCGGAGAGCACCGTCGCGGCGGCGAAGTGCAGTGCCTGCTGGCTGGAGCCGCACTGCCGGTCCAGCGTCGTGCCGGGGACCGTCTCGGGCCAGCCGGCGGCGAGCACACCGTTGCGGGCGATGTTCCACGACTGCTCGCCGACCTGGGACACGCAGCCCCAGAAGACGTCGTCGACCTGCGCCGGGTCGAGCCCGGTGCGCTCGGCGAGGGCGCGCAGCACGTGCGCCGAGAGATCGACCGGGTGGACGCCGGCGAGGCTGCCCTTGCGCCGCCCGACCGGGGTACGTACCGCGCCGACGATGACCGCGTCACTCATGTTTACTCCCCGGTAACTTGGGCTGCCCCGATCCTACGTCGTCCCCGGACCGACCGTCCGGCCACACCATCACGAGATGCCGGAATCCGACCGCCGCTGGCATGCTGGGCGGGTGGATGAGATCACCGGGGCCCGGCAGTGGCGAGTGCCGTCGAGTCTGCCAGCGGCGAAGCTGGCCGGCGCCGTCCTGCTCGTCGCCCTCGGGCTGCTCTTCGCCGACGGCGACCCGGTCCGCCTGGTGGTGGCGATCCTGGCCGCGGTCGCGGTGGCCGTCTGGGCGGTACGCGATCTGGTCGTGCCGGTCCGGTTGGCGGTGGACCCGGCGGGGCTCACCGTCATCCACGGGTTCGCGGGCCGGCGGCTGCTGCCCTGGTCGGCGGTCGAGGCGATCGCCGTCGACCGTCGGCCACGGTTGGGGCTGACCAGCGAGACCCTGGAGATCGACGCGGGCAACTCGCTGCACCTGTTCGGCCGGTACGACCTGGGTGCCACCCCGGAAGAGGTGGCCGCCGCACTGCGTGCCGCCCGCCCGCGCCCTTGAGCTGTCAGCCGAGCAGTTGGGCGGTCCGGAAGAGCACGAGCGCGAGCAGGACCACCAGGATGATCGCGCCGCCGGCGACCTGCACCAGCGTGCGCCGGCCACGCGGCGCGTACGCGAGCACCAACGCCATCAGCGCGCCGACGACCAGCCCACCGAGGTGCCCGGGGATCGAGATGCCCGGCACCGCCAGCGTGAACACCAGGTTGATCACCAGGATCGGGATGATTCGGGAGATGTCCCGACCCAGTTTGCGTTCGATGATGATCAGTGCGGCGAAGAGACCGAACACGGCGGTCGACGCCCCGACGGTGGCGGCCCTCGGGCTGCTGAACAGATAGGCGGCCACGTTGCCGCCCAGGCCGGCGATCAGGTAGAGCGCGGCGAAACGAACCCGCCCGAGGTTGGCCTCCAGCGACCGACCGAGCACCCACAACGCCCACATGTTGAGCAGCAGGTGCAGCACGCCGTAGTGCAGGAACATCGCGGTGACCAGCCGGTACCACTGGCCCTCGGCGATCCCACCGAGCGTGTAATCGGACAGGTACGCCCGGCCGAGCACCGCACCCCATTCGGTCAGCGGCGTGCTGCCACCCATGAGGCCACCGAAACCGGAGCCCCCCATCGCCGCGTCCCCACCCCGGGCCGAGGCGATGGAGAGCAGCAGGAGCAGCGCGTTCACCGCGATCAGGGTCTTCGTGACATAGCCGTGCCGGCCGGCCGTACCACCACCGAAGGCGGTACGCGCCGGCCGGACACTGCGACGTCCCTCGTTGACGCACTCCGGGCACTGGTGCCCGACCGACGCATCGCGCATGCAGTCCGGACAGATCGGCCGGTCGCAGCGGGTGCACCGGACGTAGGTCTCCCGGCCGGGATGCCGGTAGCAGACCGGGGTGGTCGGCGGAGACTCGCTCACCGGGCCGACCCTCCGTCCACCGCCGCGCGAACCACCGGCGCAGGCCGGTGCGGTGCTCCGGAGCGCTCAATCATGCGAGCAAAGGTACCTCGCCGGTCGGTCAGGAAGCAGACCGCTCGATCTCGACCCGCTCGATGACGACGTCCTGGAGCGGACGGTCGCTCGGGCCGGTCGGGGTGCTGGCGATCGAGTCGACGACCTTCACCGACTGCTCGTCGGCGACCTGCCCGAAGATGGTGTGCCGGTTGTTGAGGTGTGGCGTCGGCGACACGGTGATGAAGAACTGCGAACCGTTGGTGCCCGGTCCGGCGTTCGCCATCGCCAGCAGGTACGGCCGGTCGAAGCGCAGCTCCGGGTGGAACTCGTCCGCGAACTTGTAGCCCGGCCCGCCCCGGCCGGTGCCGGTCGGGTCGCCCATCTGGACCATGAATCCGCTGATCACCCGGTGCGAGATGGTGCCGTCGTAGTACGGCCCACTGCCCGGCTGACCGGTGCGCGGGTCGGTGTACTCCCGGTTGCCCTCAGCCAGGTCGATGAAGTTGCGGACCGTCTTCGGCGCGTGGTTCGGGAAGAGCTCCAGCCGGATCGGGCCAGCGTTGGTGTGCAGGGTGGCGTAGACAGCCTCGGCCACGGGTACTCCTCACTCGTTGGTCAGTTCCATGCGGATCCTCCCATGTGCCCGATCTGGCATCGCGGAGGCATCCGAAGGTGGAGGATGACGAAGGAACAACTCCCAGGAGGTAGGACCGTGTTTGGATTCGGGCGGCGTAAGTCCCAGGGGCAGCTGGCGAAGGCCGAGCTGAACCAGAGCATCAGCCACCTGATGCAGGCAGCCAACCACGCAGCGAAGGGCGCTGGCGCAACCGTCGGTCCGCGGGTCCAGGTGGCCCGTGGCTACGTGGCGCCGACCGCGGCGAAGGTGCGCGACCGCGCCTCAACCGGCTGGGGGACGACACTCACCACGCTGGCACCGCTGGCCGCGGCGGCCCGTGACGGCGCCGCGCATGCAGGGCCGCTGACCAGGAAGGCCAAGTCGAAGACCATGCGGATCACCGGTAAGAAGAAGCAGCCGCGCCGTAGCGGCTCGATGATGACCGGCCTGTTGGCAGCGGGTGTCGTCGCCGGCCTGGCCGGCGCGGTGGCCATGCGCCGTCGCCGGGAGCAGCAGGAGTGGGCCGAGTACGACCCGACCCGCACCCTGGAGCCGATGCGCGACGAGGTCGACTCGATCGAGGTGCGCACGCCGTCCGCCACCAAGGGGACCGACGGGTCCGCGATGACCGGCGGGTCCGCCATGACGGGTGCGGCAGGGATGACGGGTGCCGGCAGCTCGGCGGTGGCCGGCGGCAGCAGCGCCAGCACCACCGGCACGGCCAAGCCGACGAGCGTCCGGCCGACCGACAAGGTCCCCTCGGTCGCCGAGGGCGCCACGGACGTCTCCGGCCGGCCGACCGACGACCTCACCAAGGCACTGGGCAAGGACACGGCCCGCACCAACGGCCGTCGCTGACCCAGCGACAGCATCGAGCGCCGGCGCAGCGGGGGTCACCCCCGCTCGCCGGCGCTGTCGCATGCCGGCGCTCGCCGCGCGCCCCGCGCCCCGCGTGAGCGGCGAGCAAGACCCACTCGGTTTCCTTGAAATCGGGGCATCCAGGTGTACGGGATGCCCCGATTTCACGAAAGCCGAGTTGATCACATGGCAGGGCGGGTGCTTCCGCCCCCGGCGGTCAGAGCCAGCCGTTGCGGCGGAACCAGCGGTAGAGGGCCAACGAGACGCCGAGCATGATGGCCAGGACCACCGGGTAGCCGTACGTCATCTTCAGCTCGGGCATGTTGTCGAAGTTCATCCCGTAGATACCGGCGATGGCGGTCCACACCGCGGCGATACCGGCCCAGGCGGCGATCTTGCGCATGTCGTTGTTCTGGTCGACGGTGACCTGGGCGAGCCGCGCCTGGAGGATCGAGTTCAGCAGGTCGTCGTAGGAGTTGACCTGCTCCACGGTGCGGCTCAGGTGGTCCTGCACGTCCCGGAAGTAGCGGCGGATCTCCTTGGGAACGTCCCGGTTGACCTGGGAGGTCAGCGTCATCAGGGGCCGCTGCAACGGCACCACCGCCCGCTTGAACTCCACCAGCTCCCGCTTCATCTGATAAATCCGTTGGATCCGCCCATGGCTGTGGCGGTCGAAAACCTCGGCCTCCAGCACATCCAGGTCGTCCTCGAGCTGGTCGGCCACCTCCAGGTAGAGGTCGACCACCCGGTCGGTCACCCCGTACGCCACCGCCCACGGGCCCTGGAGCAGCAGATCCTCCTTGGTCTCCAGGTCGGCGCGGATCGGGGCGAGCCGGCAGGCGTCGCCGTGCCGGACGCTGATCACGAAGTTCGGGCCGATGAAGAGCATCACCTGCCCGGTCTCCACGACCTCGGAGTTCTCGGTCAGCTCGGCGTGCTCGCAGTACCTCGCGGTACGCAGCACCAGGAAGACGACATCGCCGAACCGCTCCAGCTTGGGGCGCTGCTCGGCCTTGACGGCATCCTCGACGGCGAGTTCGTGCAGACCATAGGTCTCCGCGATGGCGGTCATCTCGGCCAGCTCCGGTTGGTGCAGACCGAGCCAGACGAAGCCGTGCTCCTCGCGGCGGGCCGCCGCCAGGGCGTCCGCGTACGTCCACTCGCCGGGTTGCCGCTTGCCGTCGACGTACAGCGCGCAGTCGACCACCGAGCTGCGGTCGGTGCCGGTCGGGGTCGGCACGGGCGGCGAGCCGTCGGCGTTGAGGATCCGGGTCATCGCCCGGACCGGGGAAGGCCAGGCCCGAGGTCGCAACACCCGACCGGGGGTGGACGACGCCGTCCGGTCCCGCTCTGTCCGATCCGTCATCGCGTCACCTCCCACGCTCGGCTGCGGCTTGCAGGCTACGCCGACTGCTGTCGAGGACATGTGTGACGGCTGTCGCGTGGGGGTGGTGCCGGGCGGGCCGGGCCGCATCGGGGGGTGTGCGGGGACGACACGGCCCACCCGGCACCGGTGGGGGCGGGAGGTTGTGCTGCCGCGTCACCCGAGATGGGGGGCCGACCCGGAGGCCGGGCGGTGATCTCCGCTACATCCACGGGTGACGCTCGCAGCATTGTGGGCCGCCGGCCGCCCCGGACGGGAGTCCCGGGACGGCCAGCATCGTCGTTTTGTCAGGAACCCGACAGTTGGCTCAGGCGCGGACGGCCTCGACGGCCTCCGCGAGGCGACGGACACCCTCGTCGATCCGGTCGGCGGTCACCGCCGAGAAGGCCAACCGGAGGGCGTGCTGCCCACCGTCCAGCACGAAGTCGCTGCCCTTGACCACGGCGACCCCACGCTCGGCGGCAGCCGGGGCGAGCCGGTCGACCAGCACGTCCTCCGGGAACTCCACCCAGAGGAAGTAGCCGCCGTCGGGCTCCACGAAGCGCGCCTGCGGCAGGTGCCGGCGCAACGACTCGGCGAGCACCTGAGCCCGCTCGCCCAGCGCCGCGCGGACCGTCTCGATCGAGCGGTCGATGTCACCGGAGACGCAGAACTGGTGCACGATCGCCTGCGACACCATGCCGGGCGAGATGTAGAGGCTGGTCGCGTTCTTGGCGATGTCGGCGATCAGGTCCGCCGGGCCGACCAGATAACCGACCCGGACACCCGGGCAGACCGTCTTGGTGAAGCTCGACGCGTGCACCACCACGTTGCGGGTGTCCAGCGAGAGCATCGACGGCAGCGCCTCACCACGGAAGCGGATGTCCGCGTACGGGTCGTCCTCGAAGATCGTGAACTCGTACTCGGCGGCCAGGTCGAGCAACTCCCGACGCTTCCCCTCCGAGAGCGTCATGCCGGCCGGGTTCTGGTAGTTCGGGATCACGTGCGCGAGCCGGGGTCGGACCCCCGACTCCAGCAGCTTGCGCAGCTCGGCAGTGTCCAGGCCGTCCGGCTGGACCGAGATGCCGTGCAGCTCACTGCCCATCCGCTGGAGGTTGAGCAGCGTCCGGTCGTACGTCGGGCGTTCCACCACCACCGCGTCGCCCGGGCGGACCAGGTGGTCGAAGAGGAATGCGTCGGCCTGAAGCGACCCGTTGGTGACCAGCACCTGGTTGGCTTCCACCCCGTGCTTCTCGGCGATCCACTTCCGCAGCGGAAGGTAGCCGACGGAGGTGCCGTACGCCGTGACCCCCGCAGGGTCGGCGTCGAAGGCGCGGACGGCGGCGGCCTTGAGCCCCTCGACATCGACGATGTCCAGCGAGGGAGCCCCACGGGCAAAGGAGATCAACTGCTCGGCGGTCATGGATGTTGAGCGTACGGGCGGCGGTGGGGGACGCGCGGACGGCACGGCGATGTCCGCATCCTGAGCCACCGGGACGGGTGACCCGACTCCACCGGTCGGCGACAGATCAGACCGGAAGGGCGAGCGCGTCGTGGTGCGCCTCCCGGGAAAGGCCCTCCAACTGCACGCCGAGCGCGTCGAGGAGCTGGCTCCAGTCGAAGTAGGAACGCCAGGCGGTGATCCGACCCTTGCGGGCCCGGACCACGTCGGCCACCTCCCAGCTCACCGTCCGACCGGTGGGAGCGACGGTGCCGTACGGCGAATGCAGCGTGCCGGTGTGGGTGCCGGTCAGACGCAGCTCGACGGCGGCGCCACCGCCGGTGCGAACCGCGCCCACCGGGTCGACCCGGAGGTCCGGGAAGGCGCCCGTCCAGGTGCGCAGGAGTGCGGGCAGCTCGATCGGACGGACCGTCACGCCCGGCATGGCGTAGAACGCCTCCGGGGCGTAGAGATCCGGTAGACGGGCCACGTCCCGACGCAGGAGCATGGCGTACTGCTGCTCGACCAGCCGCTCCGCGTCGCGCATCGGGACCTCCCCCGCGGGCGGCGGCATCTCCGCGCCCGCGAGGAATCCCTACCCGTCTATCCGGCCAGGCACACCTGCGCGGGCCGAGATTCCGGCCCCGCCTGGTCAGGTAGTGGAGACGGCGGCCTGATCTTCCGCCCACACCCGCATGATGTCCCGCACCGAGATCACCCCGGCCACCTCCCGACCGTCCAGCACCACCAGGTGCCGGAACCCGCCACGGGCCATCGCTGCGGCAGCCTCGGCCACCGTCCACTCCGGCCCCGCGTAGACCACGTCCCAGGTCAGGTGGGCGCCGGTGCGTTCCACGTCACAGTCCAGGCCGGCGCCGATGGCCTTCAACACGTCGCGTTCGGTCATGATCCCGACGCCCTCGGAGTCCGGGTCGATCACGACCGCCGACCCGACACCGCGGGCCGACATCATCCGGGCCGCCTGGCGGAGCGTGTGCTCCGGACCGACGACGAGGACCTGGCTGGACATCGCATCCCGTACCTGCATCACACATCACTCCCTTGGGACGGTGGCATCCGGTACCGACATGGTCGTCCGTGGATGTTTCCGGGACAAGACCGAGCCTCGGCGCAACAGCGGACGCTCGCTACTGTCGAACGGTGTCCACCGAGCCCCTGCGCTGCGCCGGCGCGCTGATCGTCGACCACGACGGCCGCATCTTCTTCCAGCGCCGCTCACCCCAACGGCGCCTCTTCCCCAACTGCTGGGACATCGTCGGCGGCCACCTGGACCCCGGCGAGGACATCGACGAGGCGCTGCGCCGGGAGATCACCGAGGAGACCGGCTGGGTCCTCTCGCACGTCCTCGGCCAGGTGGGCGAATACCGCTACGTCGGCGACGACGGCCTGGCCCGCATCGAGTACGACTTCCTGGTCCGCGTCGACGGCGACCTCGACCGCCCGAGGTTGGAGGCCGGCAAGCACACCGAATACCGCTGGCTGGCCGAGGACGAGGTGAGCCTGCTGGACGAGCACCGCCACGTCAACGACGGGCTGATCCGGCGGATCGCGGAAGAGGGCTTCGCCGTCCTGCGGTCGATCGGTCTGTGAACACCGTCGAGCTGGCGCCGCACCGGTTCGCCGGGCTGCTCGCCCCGGCCGTGGACCGCGCCTTCCGCGCCGGCATGCTGGCCGGCCGCGACGGTGGCGGGGCCGTTCTGTCCCAGCGGTACGGAGGAGTGGCGGCGACCGGCTTCCTGGTCGACCTGCGGACCCGACTGGCGGCACCCGGTGGCACTGTCGACGGGCCGGGGTTCGCGGCGATCACCCGTTACCAGGACCCGGCCGTCTGCCGGCGGACGGTGGACAAGCAGGTGGCGTACGGGATGCTCCACCGCGGCCCGGACGGCACACTCTCCGCCACCGAGCGGGGGGCGGCCTTCCTCACCGAGCTGTACCAGGTGCACGCTGAGGTCACCGAGGAACTGTGGGACGGGCACGGCGAACGGGTGTCACGCCTGGTGGCAGCCCTCGGCCGGCTGCTGTCGTACGCCCTGGTGCTGGCCGACGAGGAGGGAGACCGCGGCGGCTCCGCCTTCGCCGCGATGGCACCCCCGCACGAGCCGGACGGCACACCGTCGGGCGTGCTGCTGCTCAACCGACTCGGCACGCTGCGATACCACCGGGCCGACGCGCACGCCGCAGCCTGGGAAGCCGCCGGGCACACCGCATCGAGCGTCGCCGCCCTGCCGGCCGGCCCCGAGCGGACCGCCATCGAGCTGGAGACCGATCGCCGGGCGGCCGGCCCGTACGTCACTCTCGGCGCGGAGGAGCGACTGACGATGCTCGCCGACCTGGCGGCGTTGCCCGGCTGACCCGGTTGACCAGAGCGGCCCGACCAACCGGCGCTATCCTCCAGCGATGACGGGGAGCAGGACGAGGGAGGATGTCGCGATGATCGGAATGGTGCTCGCGGCCGGAGCGGGACGCCGGCTGCGCCCGTACACCGACACCCTGCCCAAGGCGTTGGTGCCGGTGGACGGCGAGACCACGATCCTGGACATCGCGCTGGGCAACCTCGCCGAGGTCGGGCTCACCGACGTGGTGATCGTGGTCGGCTACGCGGCGGACGCGGTCCGCGAGCGGCAGGCCGACCTGGAGAAGCGGTACGGGGTCACGATCACCCTGGTGCACAACGACAAGGCCGAGGAGTGGAACAACGCCTACTCGCTCTGGCTGGCCCGGGAGTACTTCGCGCGCGGGGTGCTGCTGGTCAATGGGGACACCGTGCACCCGGTGAGCGTGGAGAAAACCCTGCTCGCCGAGCGTGGCCCGGGCATCCTGCTCGCCGTGGACACCCTCAAGCCGCTGGCCGAGGAGGAGATGAAGACGACCTTCGACGCCGCCGGTCAGCTCACCCGGATCACCAAGCTGATGGACCCGGGCGAGGCGTACGGGGAGTACATCGGTGCCACGCTCATCGAGCCGCAGGTCGCCGACGCCCTCGCCGACGCGCTTGAGGCGACCTGGCGACGGGACCCGAACCTCTACTACGAGGACGGCTACCAGGAGTTCTCCGACCGGGGCGGGGAGGTGCGGGCGGCGCCGATCGGTGACGTCCCGTGGGTCGAGGTCGACAACCACGCCGACCTGGCCCGCGCGCGGGAGATCGCGTGCCGCTACTAGCTCGGAGCGTCCTCACCCCGCTGCACATCGACGTGCGACGCGGGGCGGTCGCCGACCTGGGCGCGATCCTGGCCGACGGGCGGATCTCCTCCGGGGGCGACGTCGCGGTGGTGGTCGGCCCGGGTCAGGGCGCCCAGATCGCGGAGCTGATCCGACCCTCGCTGCGCTCGGCGGATGTCTTCACCGTCTCCGGCGGGACGCTGGACGCCGCCGACGACCTGGGCGGCAAACTCCGCGCCCGGTCGTACGACGCGGTCGTCGGCATCGGCGGCGGCAAGACCATCGACGTGGCCAAGTACGCGGCGACCCGTCGCGGGCTACCGATGGTGTCGGTGGCGACCAGCCTCGCCAACGACGGGATCGCCTCCCCGGTGGCCAGCCTGATCACCGACGGGATCAAGGGCTCCTACGGGGTCCACATCCCGATCGGGGTGATCGTCGACCTGGACTTCGTGGAGAGCGGTCCGGACCGGCACAACCGGGCCGGCATCGGCGACGTGATCAGCAACATCAGCGCGCTGGCCGACTGGGAGCTGTCCCGGCAGGTACGCGGTGAGCCGGTCGACGGGCTGGCCGCCTCGCTCTCGCGAGCGGGCGCCGAGGCGGTGCTCAACCACCCGGGCGACATGAGCGACGACGCCTTCGTGATCGTCCTCGCCGAGGCGTTGATCTCCAGCGGTCTGGCGATGGCTGTCGACGGCACCAGCCGACCGTGCAGCGGCGGCTGCCACGAGATCATGCACGCGGTCGACTCGCTCTTCCCCGGCACCGCCTCACACGGCGAGCTGGCCGGGCTGGGCGCGCTGTTCTGCACCTGGCTGCGCGGGGACCTCCGCCGGTTCGGGGAGATGTCGGCCTGCCTCGCCCGGCACGGTCTGCCCCGGCTTCCCGCCGAGGTGGCGCTCACCGACGACCAGTTCATCGAGGCGGTGCAGTTCGCGCCGCGTACCCGACCGGACCGCTACACGATCCTGGAGCACCTGGCGCTGTCGCCTACCGAGACGCGGGAGCGGCTGGCAGACTACGCCGGTGCAATCCGCGACCAGCTTGGCTGACCCCCGTCCCACCGTCGCCGACTTCCACCGGGTGAACCGGGGCGGCGGCCTGTTCAGCGAGTCGATCAGCCAGTGGCTGGGGGCCGTCTTCGCGTTGGTCGCCCAGCGGCTCGGGTTGCGCCCCACCGCGTTGACCATCAGCAACCTGGTGCTCGGGCTGGCCACCTCGGTCACCGTGGTGGCGCTCGCCGGCCCGGTCGCCGACGGCGACGTACCGGCCTGGGCGGTCGGCCTGCTCGCCCTGATCGGCTGGCAGGTGGCGTACTCCCTCGACTGCGCCGACGGGCAGCTGGCCCGGGTGACCGGCCAGGGCAGCGCGGCCGGCGCGCGCATCGACGTGCTCTGCGACGTGGCCGCGCAGATCGCCCTGGTGGCCGCGCTCGCCGCGACCGCCGTGGCGCAGGAACCCTCCACCCCGACCTGGCTGGTGGCGACCTTCGCGGGCACCTGGATGGTCAACCTGGTCACTTCGGTGATGCAGGCCGGCCCCAACGCCGCCAGCATGGTCACCTCGACCTCGCTGCCGGTCCGCGTGGTGAAGCTGATCCGCGACTACGGCGCGGTGATCTTCGTGGCCGCCCTGGTGCTGGCCGTGGCCCCCGCGCTGGTCCTCTGGGTGATGGTCGCGTTCACCATCGTCAACGGCGGCTTCCTGCTCGCCAGCATCGCCTTCTCCGCCCGCGCCTCCCTGCGCTGACCGCCACCGACACCTGCGGCGCGACGCGATCCGGCGCGGTCCCAAGATTGCCCGCGCGGCGGTCCCCCGCGCTCGGCGCGAGGCCGCACGCGGACGCCAGCGCACGCGCGGAAGCGCACGCGCGGTTCAGACGTGGTGGGGGGTGCGGGCTACGCCCGCGTAGATGTCGATGAGCTGCTTGGTGACCACGTCGGGGTGGAAGGTGCGCTCGTAGCGAGCGCGGGCGGTCAGCGCCAGCCCGGGGGCGCCGGCCCGGGCGACCGGCAGGGCGGCGGCGAGCGCGGCGGGCTCCGGGGCGACGACCCAGCCGGCATCGCCCAGACCGATCCCGGCCGGCATCGGCGACCCGCCACCGCCGGCGACGGCGGAGGCGACCTGCGCCGGACCGGTGCCGGCGGGCTCGTGCGGGGCGTCGGCTCCGACCAGGTAGGGGATGCCGCCCAACGCCGTGCCGAGCACCGGCCGGCCGCTGGCCAGCGCCTCGAGGATCACGGTCGGCAGTACGTCGTGCCACATGGAGGCGGCGATCACCACCGCGCTCGCCTCGACCGCGGCCCGCACCCCGGCACGGTCGAGTTGACCGAGGTAGACGACGTCGGCCCGCTCGGCGGCCGCTGCCTCCACGAGCGGGCGCAGCTCACCGTCGCCCGCCACGCGCAGCGTGCCCAGCGCACCCACCGGGTGTCGGCGCCAGGCGTCCAGCAGCAGGTCGACGCCCTTCTCCGGGGAGAGCCGGGCCATGTAGAGGAACCCGTCACCGAGCGGCGTCGGCCGGCCCGGGTCGGGCACCGAGTTCGGCTTCACCACGATGCGTTCGTCCGGTATGCCGTAGTCGCGGAGGTGATCGGCGATCGCCGAGGTGAGCGCGACGTACCGGTCGACGGAGCGCCAGGTGCCCCGGTGCACGGCCAGGGTGGTCGCCATCAACGCGCTCTGGGCCGCCGAGTCGCGGTAGCAGCGGTGCCTGATCGCCGGCACACCCAGCGCCCGGCCCTTGCAGTCCTGGCAGATCACACCGTCACGGAAGTAGATCCCCGAGGAGCAGACCTGCCGGTAGTTGTGCACCGTCTGCACCACCGGCACGCCGTGGCGGTGCGCGGTCCGCACCACCCACGGCGACAGCAGGGGGTACGGGTTGTGCAGGTGCAGAACGTCCGGTCGGTGCTCGGTGAGCAGCCGGCTCAGGTCGTGCTGGGCGCGCGGCGCCCAGATCGGCGAGATCGGCAGCAGCGCCTTCGCCACCTTCGACATCGACGGGATCTCGTCCGAACTGCGGATGAACGGCAGCACCTCGACGCCGGCGGCGGTCAGCTGAGCGATCTCCGAGTCGACGATCGTGTTCTCGCCGGAGGGCTGTGCTTCCCGGTACCGGTTGTGCGCCACCACGATTTTCACGGAGCCTTGCCTTTCGTTCGCGGCCGTGCCGGCTTCTGCCCCCCGCCTGCGCGAAGGCTCGCAAGATCACGTCTGCGGGGCTCGCAGGCTCACGCCCCCGCGCTCGCGACAGGGACTCGCGAGCTGATTCCGCACGCTCACCGGAAAGAAGGCTACCGTTGTGTCGTGCCCGAGCTACCGGAGGTTGAGGCGCTCGCGGGTTACCTGCGACAGCGCGCGGTGGGGCGGCGTGTCGACCGGCTGGAGATCGCCGCGATCAGCGCCCTGAAAACGTACGAACCGGCACCGACAGCGGTTGCCGGTCGAGCGGTGGTCGATGCCAGCCGGCACGGCAAGTTCCTCGACGTGCTCTTCGAGGGCGACCTGCACCTGGTGGTGCACCTGGCCCGGGCTGGCTGGCTGCACTACCGGGAGGCGTTCCCGTCCACCACCCCGCTTCGTCCCGGCAAGGGTCCGATCGCGGTGCGCGTACGCCTGGACGACGGGTCCGGCTTCGACCTGACCGAGGCCGGCACCCAGAAGAAGCTGGCCGCGTACCTGGTCACCGACCTGGCGACGGTGCCCGGGGTGGCCAAGTTGGGCCCCGACGCGCTCGCCGCGGACCTGCCCACCTTCGCCGAGCGGCTGCGGAGCCGGCGGGGGCAGGTCAAGGGGGTGCTGACCGACCAGTCGGTGCTGTCCGGGGTGGGCAACGCGTACTCCGACGAGATTCTGCACGCCGCGAAGCTGTCCCCGTTCGCGATCACCAACCGGCTCACCGACGACCAGATCGCCACCCTGCACGCGGCCACCCGGCAGGTGCTCGGCGACGCGGTCGAGCGGTCCCTCGGTCAGCGGGCGGCGGAGCTGAAGGGCGAGAAGCGGTCCGGGTTGAAGGTGCACGCCCGCACCGGGCTGCCCTGCCCTGTGTGTGGGGACACAGTACGCGAGGTGTCGTTCGCCGATTCGAGCCTTCAGTACTGCGCGACGTGCCAGACCGGCGGCAAGCCGCTCGCTGACCGACGGTTGTCCCGTCTCGTACGGTGAGTAATTCCACTCCGCGACTACGGAGCGGAATCGCCCTTACTGAGCGGAAGCTCCGGTCCGCCATTCTCGCCACGCGCGCATCCATCGGTATAGTGGCCCGGTCCCCGGCTTCTGAAATGGTGCGGAGCCGGCCAGATCCCGCCGGCACCATCGGTCGTCAATCTCCTTCTGGGCGGCGACCGGTCGGAGTCCGCGTGGGAGACTGGGACGGTGGGCGACCCGGGCCCTCACTGCGAGTGAGCAGCCCGTGTCATGCGGGAGGACATGGGTGAGGTGACGGCAAGCCTCCAGCGCCCGGTAACCAACGAAGGCCGGAGCAGACTCGTGCGGCACGTCGACAGCTTCGAGATCCAGCCGCCGACGCCGCCGTCACACAACGGCGTCCCCCGGTCGGCGTGGACCAGGGCGCGACGTCGTGTCTCCCGTTGGCACCGCCCCTACATCGCGATCCTGCTGCTGCTCGACTTCGGCGCGGCGGCGTTCGCCAGCTGGATCGCGATCCAGCTCTTCGACCAGGCCGCCTCCGGGTTCTCTGGCACCCAGCAGGACCCGACCTGGTTCCACACGATCTCCTACCTGCTGCTCCCGCTCGGCTGGGTGGTCATCCTCTGGAGCAACCGGGCGTACGACCGGCGCTACCTGGGGCTGGGCCCGGACGAGTTCAAGCGGGTGATCCGGGCCGCGGTGACGGTCGCGGCGAGCGTCTCGTTCCTCGCCTTCGCCACCAAGACCGCGTTGTCCCGTTGGACGGTCGGCACGGCCCTGCTCGGGGCGCTGCTGTTGATCCTGTGGGGCCGGTTCGTGGCCCGCTGGGCGCTGCACTACATCCGGCGGCGGGCCGGTCAGGCCGCTCACCGGATGGTGCTGGTCGGCACCCTGCCCGAGTGCCTGGAGGTCTACGCGGCGGTCACCCGCAGCCCGGCCGCCGGGTTGGTGCCCGTCGCCATCCACATAACCGACGGCTACGCGGCGGCCCGGGGCATGCCGACCCCGGTTCCGATCTACGCCGGTCGCGACGTTCTCGCCCTGGTCCGGGAGGTCGGTGGCGACACGATCGCCGTCTGCGGGTCGGCCAGCGCCGAGCCGGGCGAGCTGCGCAGGCTGGCCTGGCAATTGGAGGGTTCCGGCGTCGACCTGGTGGTCGCACCGCAGCTGACCGACATCGCTGGCCCTCGGGTGCACATCCGCCCGATCGAGGGTCTGCCGCTGCTGCACGTCGAGGAACCGACCCTCTCCGGGCCGGCGCTGCTGGCGAAGAACCTGATGGACCGGGTCGCCGCCGGCCTGGGCCTGCTGCTGCTGATCCCGCTCTTCGTGGGCATCGCCGTGGCGATCCGGATCTCCGACCGGGGGCCGGTGTTCTTCCGCCAACCGCGGGTGGGGCACGAGGGGCGCACGTTCCGGGTGTGGAAGTTCCGGACCATGTACGTCGACGCCGAGGATCGGCTGGCCAGCCTGGTCGACCGCAACGAGACCGACGGCATGCTGTTCAAGATGAAGCAGGACCCCCGGGTCTTCCCGGTCGGCCGCTTCCTGCGGGCCTCCTCGCTGGACGAGCTGCCGCAGCTGATCAACGTGCTCTGGGGTGAGATGTCGCTGGTCGGGCCCCGTCCGTTGCCGGCCGACGACGGCGACTTCCTGGGCGACGTGCGCCGCCGCCTGCTGGTCCGCCCGGGCATGACGGGGCTGTGGCAGGTCTCCGGCCGCTCCGACCTGTCCTGGGACGAGTCGGTCCGGCTGGACCTCTACTACGTCGACAACTGGTCGCTGGCGTACGACCTCAGCATCCTGTGGCGCACCGTCGGGGTGGTGCTCGCTCGCAAGGGCGCGTACTAGGGGCTTGGCGCGCCGGCCCGCAGGGGCAAGGATCGCTGCGTGGGTGCCAACCTCTCCGCCGTGGTCGGCGTCGTCTCGCTCGTCACCGCGCTGACCGCCGCTCTGTTGGCGGTGCTGCGTCTGCGGGCTCGCCGGGGCATCGCCACCGCCACCCAACGGGCCACCTACGAGGTGCTGCACACCGCCGGTCTGGCCGCCGAGCCGCTGCGAGCGGGGCTGAGCGAGGCGGGCGCGGCGAAGGCCGTACGCCATCTGCGGGCTCTGGTGGGCGCGGCCGGGCTGGCGCTCGCCGACGCCGACCGGCTGCTGGCCCTCGACGGACGTGGCACGCACCACGGCGAGCAACTGCTCGCGGCGGCCCAGCGGACGGTGGAGACCGGCCGCTCGACGGTGCTCGGTGAGCAGGAGCTGCACTGCGACCGGGTCGACTGCCCGATCCGAGGGGCGGTGGTCGCGCCGTTGCAGGGGGCGGACGGCCGGGTGGTCGGCGCGCTGGTGGCCATCGCCGACAGCCCACCACCACCGGGGTTGGTGCAGGCCACCCTGGAGACGGCGCACTGGGCCGGTAACCAGCTCGCCCTGGCCGAGCTGGACTCGTCCCGCGAGCGGTTGGCCCGCGCCGAGATCCGCGCGTTGCGGGCGCAGATCAGCCCGCACTTCATCTACAACGCGCTGACCGCGATCGGGTCGTTCGTCCGCACGGACCCGGAGCGGGCCCGGGAGCTGATCCTGGAGTTCGCGGAGTTCACCCGGTACTCCTTCCGGGCGCACGGGGAGTTCACCACTCTCGCCGAGGAGCTGCGTTCGATCGACCGCTACCTGACCATCGAGCGGGCTCGATTCGGCGATCGGTTGCAGGTGCGGTTGCAGATCGCCCCGGAGGTGCTGCCGGTGACGTTGCCGTTCCTCTGCCTGCAACCGCTGGTGGAGAACGCGGTTCGCCACGGGTTGTCCCGCAAGCCGGGCACGGGCATGGTGAGCATCGAGGCCCGGGACGCGGGCGCCGAATGCCACATCACGGTGGAGGACGACGGAGTGGGAATGGATCCGACCACGCTGACCGCCGGCATCGCCGAGCTGGCCCGCGGCACTGGCGACCCGGGCGACGACACGGGCCAGCACGTCGGTCTTTCCAACGTCGACGAGCGGCTGCGGTCGGTCTTCGGGGACCGGTTCGGCCTGGTCGTGGAGACCGGGCTGGGCTCGGGCACGAAGGTGAGCATGCGGGTGCCGAAGTTCCACCCCGGCGTACGGGCAGGGTCGTGAGCGAGCGAACGGGGACGGGTGCGGTGAACGCGTCCGGTTTCCTGCGGGTGCTGGCGGTGGACGACGAGCCGCCCGCGCTCGACGAGCTGGCGTACCACCTGCGGGCCGATCCCCGGGTGGCCCGGCTGCACACGGCCGGTGACGCGACGGAGGCGCTGCGGCTGCTCCGGGACGGTGACGTGGACGTGGTCTTCCTGGACATCCGGATGCCCGGGCTGGACGGGATGGAGCTGGCCCGGGTGCTGCGCCGGTTCGCCCGACCACCGGCGATCGTCTTCGTCACCGCGTACGACGACGGCGCGGTCGACGCCTTCGACCTGGGTGCCACCGACTACGTGCGCAAACCGGTTCGCGCCGACCGGCTGGCCGAGTCCCTGCGTCGGGTGATCGGGTCGCGGGTGGTGCCGTCGCATCCGGCGGCCCTCGCACGCGCCGAGGAGGACCCGACCATCCCCATCGAGTTGGCCGGCACCACGCGGATGCTGCCCCGCTCGGCGGTGCGGTGGGTGGAGGCGCAGGGTGACTACGCGCGGTTGCACACCGCCGAGGGGTCGCACCTGGTGCGGGTCTCGCTGGCCACGCTGGCGGAGCGCTGGGCGGATGCCGGTTTCGTCCGGGTGCACCGGTCGTACCTGGTGCAGTTGAAGTTGATCGCAGAGCTGCGGCTGGTCAACTCCGGCTACGTCGTGGTGATCGACTCCACCGAGTTGCCGGTGAGTCGGCGGCACACCCGGGAGCTGAAGGACAAGCTGGTCAGGGCCGCGAAGCAGGACTGGAGTCGCTGATCCGGGAATGGGACGACAGCTGCCGTACGTTGTACGCTAGTCCGTACGACTTCCGGAGGCTGCCGTGAATGTTTCCCCGTTCGACGCCGAGACCGAGTTCGACCGTCAGGTCGACCGACTGGTCCAGCTCGGCTACCCCACCCTCGCCGGGCTGCCCGAGAGCGCCTTCCGCGACCTGGTCGCGCCGCTGCGCACGAGGGCGATCGAAGGTGCCGGCGGGCTGTCCGCCCCCACCGACGCCCGGGTGCCCTTCCTGCTGGTCATCACCCGCGACCTGGTCGGGGTGCAGGAACGACTGGAGCTCACCACGCTGGCCGGCAAACGCAAGCCCGGCGTCCTGGACCGCCACTACGCCGAGGACGACCTGCCGCGCTTCGACCCGATCAAGGAGCTGGAGGTGCCAGCCGGGCCGGCGTACCTGCTCTTCGACGTCGACCGGGGTGAGGAGTTCCGCAACCTGGCACCGGCCACCGCCATGGAGGGGATCACCGCCCAGGGTCGGCTGCCGCTCACCATCGACGAAGGGCTGGCCTTCGTCACGCTGCACCCGGCCGCGCTGGCGAGCAACCGGTGCTTCTCGCTCGTCGGGTCCCGCTGCGGCGACAAGCGGGTGCCTGCGCTCTGGATCAGCCAGGGCGCGCCGAAACTGGGCTGGTGCTGGTACGGCAACCCGCACACCTGGCTCGGCTCCGCGTCGGCTCGGCCGGAGCGAGTCGGCCTGGAGTGACCGTCCGCTGAGGAGGGATGACCGGTCGCGCGGTTTCGTCCGACCGGCCCTCCCGGCTGACATAGCCGATGGCCTATTCTCCGAGTGCCGATTCCGTTACGGGGCGCAGGGTCGGTGTGGGCGGAGCCTGCTCAGGCCGCCCCGCCACCCTCACGTGGGGAAATCCATGAAGCTGTTCCCAGCCCGCCGCGCCCTGCTGGCCGGTGCCATCGTGGCGGCACTCGTGCTGCCCGGTGCCACACCGGCACAGGCCGCGGCAACGGGTGCCATCAGCGGACGACTGACCACCAGCACCGGCACACCCGCCGCCGAGGTCCAAGTGCTGGTCTACGAGTCTGAGAGCTGGAACTACGTCGACGACACCAGCACCAACGCCGACGGCAACTACACCCTCTCCGGGTTGCCCGCAGGCTCGTACCTGGTGGGCTACTTCCCGCTCGAGCAACCTGGGCAGTACTACCGCCAGCAGGCGACCATCTGGGACGCCACCCCGGTGACCGTCACCGCCGGTGGCACCGCAAGGGCCGACGATCAGCTCTTCGGCACCGGCACCATCAGCGGCCAGATCGTCAACGCCGCAGGCGACCCGTTGCCCGACCTGGCCATCGACGCCCGAGAGGTCGACACGGACGCCTTGACCGGGGGTCGCACGGACGACCAGGGTCGGTTCACCTTCGTCACGCGGCCGGGCCGCTACATCCTGAGCCTCCAGCCGATCCAGGGCTCCGACCAGGTGCAGTACGTGCCCGGAACGACCGACCGGGAGAGCGCCAGAGTCTTCGACGTGAAAACGGACGAGACGACCGTGGTGAACGAGACGGCGCTGCCGGCGGGCGGCCTCAGCGGCCGCTTCACCACTGCCACCGGTGCCCCGCTCGCCGACGCCCAGGTCATCGTCAGCGCCACCACCGCTGCCAGCGCGGTCTACCTGCAGACCGACGCGAACGGTGAGTTCAGCGCGCAACTGCTCCCGGGCTCCTACATCGTCGGCGTGTTCGCCGGTGACCGGCAGCAGTACTACCGCGGCAAGTTGACGTCCGAGGAAGCCGACCACATCGAGGTACGGGGCGGTCAGCAGACGACGATCACGGACTCACTGCTGGGCACCGGCTCGATCACCCTGCAGGCGGTCGACTCGGTCACCGGCGCGCCCATCGCCGACTTCTGCGCCCAGTCGGTGTGCAGCAACGGCACGGGGACGGTGACCGTCACCGACCTGCCGCAGGGCCGCCACACCCTCTACCTGGACGCTCCGGACCGGCTCCACTTCTCCCGCGAGGTGACCGGGGTGCGGGTAAAGGCGAACGGCGACACCAAGCTGACCGTGAAGATGCGGCCCGGCGCGCTCATCAGCACCACCATCGTCGACCGGCAGAGCGGCGCACCGGTGGCGGACATCTGCCTGGACACCTTCCTGCCGAAGCAGGCGTCGCTCGGGGACGGCTACGGCGACTGCAGCGACCGCAACGGCAAGATCCAGGTGGGACCACTCGCCGCCGGCAACTACAAGCTCCTCGCGGTGCCGCTCAGCGACACCTACGGCCGCCAGTGGGTCGGTGCCGACGGCGGCACCGGCGACGAGCGACAGGCAGTGGCGGTCACCGCGACCGTTGGCCAGGTCGTCACCGGGCCGCAGGTCAAGATGGACCGGGCCGGCACGATCACCGGCACGGTCACCGACCCGACGGGGCAGCCGGTGCCGAACGCGGGCGTGTCGGTGCTGACCGCTCACCCCGGTGTCGGCGCCCAGGACGCCACCACCGACGAGCACGGTGTCTACACGCTCAAGCGGCTCGGCCCGTACGCGTGGCCGCTGGTGGTCGCCGCCAACCCGTACGCCAGTGAGTGGTCCGGCGACAAGACCAGCCGGTTCACCGCCACCCCGGTGACGGTGACCGCCGGGGCAGCCGCCACCCACAACGTTCAACTAGACCAGGGCGTCGAGCTGACCGGCACCTTCCGTACGCCGGACGGCACTCCCTTCACCAGCGGTTTCATCATCGCCCGCAGTGCCGACACCGGTGACGTCGCGGGCAACGTGTGGTTCACCGACGGCCAGTTCAGACTGCGCCTCAAGGGACCACAGCGGATCTTCTTCACCTACAACACGACGCTCGGTGAGAAGCAGTTCGACGGTCGCTACCTGGTCACCCAGCCGGACGGCACCCGCAAGCTGGGGCTTTTCAGCGTTCCGGCCAGCGGCAGCCTGTCCGTGGACCTGGTCGTACCGACCAGCTGACGGTTCGACGTGGCGGGGCCGGTGGCATGCGCCACCGGCCCCGCTCCGTGCCCGGGGAAGAGAGGTGCTGGCAGCGGCCAGCCGGCATGGTGGCGGAGTTATCCACAGCCGTGAACCGTTCTCCACAGGTTATTCACAACGCCACCCACTGATCTCCACGGCGGCTCCCTACAGTCGGGACCCATGACGCAACGCCGGGTACTGGTGGTCGAGGACGAACGGACCATCGCCGAATCCATCGCGGCTCGGCTGAGGGCAGAGGGCTTCACGGTGGAGATCGCCTCGGACGGGCCCAGCGCCGTCGCGCAGTTCCACGCCGGCCAGCCGGACCTCGTCGTCCTGGACGTGATGCTGCCCGGCTTCGACGGCCTGGAGGTGTGTCGGCGGATCCAGGCCGACCGTGCGGTGCCGGTGCTGATGCTCACCGCCCGCGACGACGAGACAGACCTGCTGGTGGGGCTCGCAGTCGGCGCGGACGACTACCTCACCAAACCGTTCTCGATGCGGGAGCTGGCCGCGCGGGTGCACGTCCTGCTACGCCGACTGGAGCGGGCCGCCGGTGCCGCGCCGCCCGCCATCCGGATCGGCGGCATCGAGATCAACCAGGCCGAACGGCGAGTGCGCCTGGACGGTGCGGACGTGCACCTCACCCCGACCGAGTTCGACCTGCTGGTCCACCTCGCCGGGCGGCCCCGCACGGTGCTGCCGCGAGAGCGACTCCTCGCCGAGGTCTGGGGGTGGGTCGACGGAAGCGGCACCCGCACTGTGGACAGCCACATCAAGGCCCTGCGCCGCAAGCTGGGCGCGGATCTCATCCGCACCGTGCACGGAGTCGGGTACGCCCTGGACCTTCCCGCGTGACCGGCCGGCTCGTGGCCTGGCTGGACCAGGTTCTTCCCCGCCCGCTGGATCCGGTCCGCTCGATCAAGATGAAGCTCGGCGTCCTGCTGGTCGCCTCCTGGGCGGTGGCCATCGGCTACTTCTGGTACGGCATCGGTTGGCTCCCGCCGGGCACAGCGGTCACCAGCATCTGCATCGGTCTTGTCACCTCGCAGGTGCTCGCCCACGGGATGACCTCGCCGCTGCGGGAGATGACAGCGGCGGCCGGAGCGATGGCCCGGGGCGACTACACGCGACGGGTACGCGCCACCTCCCGGGACGAGGTCGGTGAGCTGGCTCAGGCCTTCAACAAGATGGCCGAGGACCTACACGCCGCTGACCAGCGTCGACGTGAGTTGATCGCCAACGTCTCGCACGAGCTGCGTACGCCGATCACCGCGTTGCAGGGCGTGTTGGAGAACATGGTGGACGGGGTGGCCGATCCCGAGCCCGCGGCGCTGCGCTCGGCGCTGGCCCAGACCGAACGGCTCGGACACCTCGTCGCCGACCTGCTCGACCTGTCCCGCCTCGACGCCGGGGTGGTGCCGCTGCGCCGGGTACGGATGGACGTGGGGGACTTCCTCGACGAGGCGGTGGAGCACGCGACGGCCAGCGCGTCCGGCGCCGGCATGGACGTGCACTTCGAGCTTCGCGAGTTGCTGACACCGCTGACGGTCAACGCGGACCCGTGGCGGTTGCACCAGGTGTTCGCGAACCTGCTCGACAACGCGGCGCGGCACAGCCCACCCGGCGGCGTCGTGCGGGTCAGCGCCGAGGACCACGGTGACCAGCTCCGGTTCGAGGTGAGCGACGAGGGCCAGGGCATTCCGGCGGACGAGCGTTCCCGGGTCTTCGAGCGGTTCACCCGCGGCGACCGGTCGGCCGGCGGCGGGACGGGTCTCGGTCTGGCGATCGCGCGATGGGTCGTCGAGTTGCACGGCGGGCAGATCCGGGTCCTCGATCCGGTCGGACCGCACCGGGGAGACCAGCCCGGCTGTCGCATCCAGGTCACCATCCCGATCGACGGGCCACACCGAAAAGAGGCCGCATGACCAGCCCTGGCAGCGTTCCCGTTCCGGCCACCGGGCCGACCGGAGCGCAGGTCCCCCCGCCCGTCAGACCCGGCACGGTTGCCCCGGCGGCCACCGGTCGGCCCCAACCGTGGCCGGTCACGCCGGCCCTGCCCAGGCCGCCGTCGCTGATCGCGCGGCGCTGGCCAGGGCCGTCCGGCTCCGCCCGACCTCTGGTCCTGGCGGCCTTGACGGCGGCGACCGTCGTCGGCGCGTCCGCGCTCACGATGGTTCGTCCCGGGCTCGGCTGGCTGGTGGCCGCGTTGGCCGGCACCGCCGCCCTCGTCACCGCCGCGCTGAACACCACCGCCACGCCGGCTCCGCCAGCTGCGGCGACCACCGCCCGTCCCGGTGCCACGGGGGCACCGGGGCGGGCGGCGCAGGTCGCCTGGGGTGCCGCGACGATCGCGTTGGTCGCCGTCGGCACGGTCCGGGCAGCCGGTTGGCTCTTCGCCCTCTGCCTGCTCGCGGCCGCGGTGACGGGGACGCTCGCGGTGACCGGTGGGCGAAGCCCGCTCGGGATGCTGGTCGCCGCGACGCTGCCGCCCGCCGCGACGGTACGGGCGCTCCCCTGGGCGGTACGCGGGCTGCGGGTAGGACAGCCAGCCACCTCGGGTATGGCGCTCGGGCGCATCCTGACCAGCCTGGCGGTCTCGGCCGGTCTGCTGCTGCTGTTCGGTCTGCTCTTCTCCTCCGCCGACGCGGTCTTCGAGAACCTGGTCACCGGCCTGCTGCCGGACGTCTCGTCGGTCGGAGTGCTCGGCTGGCTGGCGCGGCTGGCGCTGATCGGCGGAGCCCTGCTCGGTGGCGCGTTCCTGGTTAGCCGTCCACCCGATCTGGAGGGTCTGCGCCCGGCACCACCCCGACCGGCCCACCGGTTGGAGTGGACCCTCCCGCTGGTGTTGCTGGTCGCCCTGTTCAGCGTGTTCGTGCTGGTTCAGCTGACGGTGTTGTTCGGCGGCGCGGGGCACGTCCTGCGCACGGCCGGGCTCACCTACGCCCAGTACGCCCGCGGCGGGTTCTGGCAGCTGCTCGCCGTCACCGCACTCACCCTGCTGGTGATCGCGATCGCCGCCCGCCGGGCACCGAAGGCCACCCGGGCGGACCGCCTGCTGGTGCGCGTCCTGCTCGGCACGCTCACCGGGCTCACCCTGGTGATCGTCGCCTCGGCGCTGTACCGGATGCAGGTCTACGCGGACGCCTACGGCGCCACCCGGCTACGGCTCGTGGTGGCGACCGTCGAACTCTGGCTCGGGCTGCTCTTCGTGCTGGTCGGGGTGGCGGTGGTGCGGTTGCGGGCCGACTGGCTGCCCCGGTTGGTGATCGGCACGGCGGTGCTGGCTCTGCTCGGACTGGCCCTGGTCAACCCGGACCGGTTGATCGCCGACCGGAACGTCGACCGGTACCTGCAGACCGGCCGGCTGGACGTCACCTATTTGTCCGGGCTGTCGGCGGACGCCGTACCGGCACTGGCCCGGCTGCCCGAGCCGATGCGCGTCTGCGCGTTGGGGCAGATCGCCGCCGAGCTGCCCTCGGACGGCCTCTGGGGGACGAACCTCGGCCGGGATCGGGCGCGGCGTGAACTCAGCAGCATCCCGCTGACCGCGCGGGCCGACTGCAACGGTGGCCGGTCCTGGTGACTGTCGCGGCTTGACAATCCCGCGCGGCGGGTGAGACTGCCGGGGTGGCCAAGCAACTCCCTGACGTGGGGTCGGGCGGTGCGGTACCGCCGCCCCGGCGGGCTCGGATCGTGCTGGCCGAGATCACCCGGCAGGACACCCGCGCCGAACGGACCCGCGCCGAGCTGGCCCAGCAGACCCAGGTCGGTGAGGCGCTGGTCCGCGGCCTGGTCCGGGCCCAACTCGCGCTGGCGTTGCGGCTCTCGCTGGTGGTGGTCATCGGGTTGGGCGGGCTGCCGTGGCTGTTCGCGATCGCACCCTCGCTGGGCCGGACCACCATCGCCGGTGTCAACCTGCCCTGGCTGCTGCTCGGGGTTGCCTCCTTCCCGTTCCTGATCGGGGTGGGCTGGGCGTACGTGCGGCTGGCCGAGCGCAACGAGCAGGACTTCAGCGACCTGGTGCAGCGGCCGGAGCGCTGAGGTGAGCAACGATTTCGTGGTTCCGGCCATCGTGGCGGTCACCCTGGTGACCGTCGGGATCGGCTTCTACGGGCTGCGGCTGGCCCGGACCACGTCGGACTTCCTGGTGGCGTCCCGGGCGATCAGCCCGACGTGGAACGCCGCCGCGATCGGCGGGGAGTACCTGTCGGCGGCGAGCTTCCTGGGCATCGCCGGCCTGGTTCTGAAGTACGGCGTGGACGTGCTCTGGTACCCGGTGGGGTTCGCCGCCGGGTACCTCGCCCTGCTGCTCTTCGTGGCGGCACCGCTGCGCCGCTCCGGCGCGTTCACCCTGCCCGACTTCTGCGAGCTGCGGCTGGGGTCCCGCCGGCTGCGCATCCTGGCCACCGCCTTCGTGATCTTCATCGGTTGGCTGTACCTGGTGCCGCAGCTCCAGGGCGCCGGGCTGACGCTGGCAACGGTGGCCGGCTCCCCGTACCCGGTGGGTGCCCTGCTGGTGGCCGCCGTGGTCACCGCGAACGTGGCGCTGGGCGGGATGCGGGCGATCACCTTCGTGCAGGCGTTCCAGTACTGGCTCAAGCTGACCGCGCTCGCCGTACCGGTGATCTTCCTGGCGTTGCAGTGGCAGGCCGACGGCCGCCCGGCGGTGACCCCGCCCGACGGGCCGACGTTCCGGGTCGCCACCACCGTCGTGGTCGAGCACCGCGCGACCCTCACCCTGCCCGACGGCGAGATCCGGGAGGTACGCCCCGGCGACGAGCTGACCTTCGCCGCCGGCGACCCGGTGCCGGACGTGTCCGGGGTGGCCGCCGACGCCAACGACTGGTTGCTGCCCAGCGCCGCGGGTGACGACGACCGAGGGCTCTTCGGGACGTACTCGCTGATCCTTGCCACGTTCCTGGGCACCATGGGCCTGCCGCACGTGCTGGTCCGCTTCTACACCAACCCCGACGGCGCGGCGGCCCGCCGGACCACCCTGGTCGTGCTGGCGCTGGTCGGTGCCTTCTATCTGCTGCCCACCCTGTACGGGGTGCTCGGCCGGATCTACACCCCGCAGTTGCTGGTCAGCGGGCAGACCGACGCGGTGGTGGTGCTGCTGCCCGGCGCGGCCCTCGGCGACGGGACGGTTGGGCGGCTGCTGACCGCGCTGGTCTCGGCGGGCGCGTTCGCGGCCTTCCTCTCCACGTCGTCCGGGCTGCTGACCAGCGTCGCCGGGGTGATCTCGACGGATGTGCTCGGCCGAGGCTCGGTACGCGGCTTCCGTCTGGCCACGGTGATCGCCGGAGCGGTGCCGACGGTGCTGGCGCTGCACGTCTCCGGACTGGACGTGTCGCAGGTGGTCGGGCTGGCCTTCGCGGTCGCCGCGTCGAGCTTCTGCCCCCTGCTGGTGCTCGGCATCTGGTGGCGTGGTTTGACCGACCTGGGCGCCGCCGCCGGTGTGCTGGTCGGCGGCGGGGCGGCGATCGGTGCGGTGCTGGTCACCGTGCTCGGCCCTCCGCTGTCCGGCTGGCCGGCCACGCTCACCACGCAGCCGGCTGCCTGGACGGTGCCGTTGGCCTTCACCGTGATGGTCGCGGTGTCCATGGCCACCCGCCGCCGTGCCCCCGCCGACGTCGCGGCCACCATGCTCCGCCTGCACACCCCGGAAGCCCTCCGGATGTGACCCGCTCCTGCTGTGGGGCCGTCCGCCTCGGGGATGATCTCGGGTCCGCCCGTCGCGGGACGACAGAGCTGGCGATCGACGGATAACGTCGGCGCATGACTGTTGAGCACCCCGCGCTCGCACTGCGTGGCCTGGCCAAGCGGTTCGACGGCACGATCGCGGTGGCCGGCGTCGACCTGGACGTCCCCGCCGGCTCCTTCTACGGCCTGCTCGGCCCGAACGGCGCCGGCAAGACCACGACCCTGTCGATGGCGGTCGGGCTGTTGCGCCCGGACGCCGGCTCGGCCCGGGTGCTCGGGCAGGACGTCTGGCAGGACCCGGTGGCCGCCAAACGGCTGCTCGGCGTGATGCCCGACGGTGTGCGCCTGTTCGACCGGCTGACCGGCGCGGAGCTGCTGGCGTACAACGGTTTGTTGCGGGGGATGGACCCGGCGGTGGTCGACCAGCGGGCCGCGGAGCTGCTGGACGTGCTGGCCCTCGGCGACGCCGGTCGGACGCTGGTGGTGGACTACTCGGCGGGCATGAAGAAGAAGATCGGCCTGGCCTGCGCGCTGCTGCACGGCCCTCGGGTGCTGGTGTTGGACGAGCCGTTCGAGGCGGTCGACCCGGTCTCCGCCGCGCTGATCCGGGACATCCTCACCAGGTACGCGGCCGGCGGCGGCACTGTGGTCTTCTCCAGTCACGTGATGGAGGTCGTCGAGCGGCTCTGCTCGCACGTGGCGATCCTGGCCAGCGGCACCATCAAGCGGGTCGGGACGATCGGCGAGGTCCGTGGTGACCGCTCGCTGGAGCAGGTTTTCGTCGAGGTGGTCGGCGGGCGCACCGCGACGGGCGAGGAGCTGTCGTGGCTGTCCCGGTGAGCACGGACTCCGCGCCCGTACGCACGGTCTCCGCCCGGCACTTCGTACGGCTCAAGCTGCGGGTGATGGGCAACAACTTCCGTGGCCAGGGCTGGCGGATCGCGCTGTTCATCGGTGGCGTGTTCCTCGGCCTCTGGTTCGCCGCCAGCGGCTTCTTCCTCTTTGCCCTGCCCGGCCTGACGGGTGACGGCCAGTACGCGGTGCTGGTCGCGGCGGCCGGCGGTGGGCTGCTGGTGCTCGGTTGGCTGCTCCTGCCGCTGGTCTTCTTCGGCGTGGACGAGACACTGGATCCGGCCCGGTTCGCGCTGCTGCCGCTGCCCCGCCGCACCCTGGTGACCGGGCTGTTCGCGGCGGCTCTGCTCAGCGTGCCGGTGCTGGCGGTGCTGATCGCGTCGTTCGGGCTGGTGCTCACCTCCTGGTCGCTGGGCGGTTGGTCGGCGGGGTTGGTGGCCGTGGTCGGTGTGGTCGCGGGGCTGCTGCTCTGCGTGGCCGCCAGCCGGGCGGTGACCAGCGCCTTCGCCACCATGCTGCGGTCCCGGCGGGTTCGGGACCTGGCGGCCGTGCTGCTGGCGGTGGTGGCCGCACTTCTCGGCCCGTTGCAGGTCTTCGGTCTCGCCGCGCTGCGGGAGGCGGACCTGACCCGGCTGACCGGCGCGGCGACCGTGATCGGCTGGACGCCGCTCGGCGCGCCGTGGACGGCCGGCATCGACGTGGCCCAGGGACGGGTGTGGGCGGCACCGGTCAAGTTGCTGATCACGCTGGTGGCGCTCGGCGCCCTGCTGGCCTGGTGGTCGCGGTCGCTCGAGTCGGCCATGGTGGGCGCGGCGAGCGCCGGTAAGGCCCCCGCTCGGCGCGGGGTGACCGGCGGCGCGGTCGCCCAACTGTTCCCCCGGGTCACTGGGTGGGCGCGCCGGGACCGGTTCGGCGCCCTGGTCGCCCGGGAGTCCCGTTACTGGTGGCGGGACGCTCGCCGCCGGGCCAACCTGATCACCATCGCGGTGGTCGGCATCTTCGTACCCGTGTTCATCAACGTCACGGGCGGGGACTTCGCAGCCATGGAGAGCGGGGGGCTGACGGGGGCTGCCAGCGACAGCTCACCGGTCGTGGTCACCATCTCCATGGTCCTCGTGGGTGTGCTCGCCGCCGCCACCCTGGCCAACCAGTTCGGCTTCGACGGCAGCGCGTACGCCGCGAACGTGGTGGCCGGGGTGCCCGGTCGGGTGGAGCTGCGGGCGCGGATGACGGCCTTCTCGCTGTACGTGCTGCCGATGCTGGCGTTCGTATCGGTGGTGCTGTCGGTGCTGCTCAGTCGACCGGGTTGGATCGGGCTCACCTTCGGTAGCCTGGTCGCCACCTACGGCGCCGGGCTGGCGGTGAACAGCCTGGTCTCGGTGCTCGGGGCGTACTCGCTGCCGGAGACGAGCAACCCGTTCGCGATGAACAGCGGCGCGGGCCTCACGAAGGGGCTGCTCACCCTGTTGACCATGCTCGCCTCGGCGGTCGCGGCGGTGCCGATGGTCGTGGCCGCTGCACTGCTCGGCGACGCCTGGCTCTGGCTGGCCCTGCCGGTGGGTGCGGCGTACGGGCTGGGCGCGGCGCTGCTGGGCGCGTACCTGGCCGGTGACGTCCTGGACCGACGCCAACCGGAGCTGCTGGCCACGGTCACCCCACGCCGCTAGCCGGTGTGTCGGCTGGGGGCCAGGGCAGCGCCGGCGACGAAGCCACGCCAAGCGGCCGGAGCGAAGGTGAGGGTCGGGCCGGAGCGGTCCTTGCTGTCCCGAACCAGCACGACGCCGGGCAGATTGTCCGCCACCTCGACGCAGGCACCACCCGTGTCGCCGGACCTGGTCGACGTCCGCCAGCGGGGTTGAGGAACGGTCATGGCGTCACCTTCAGTTTCCGGATCAGATCCAGCGAGGCGCTTGTGGAGAGTGCTTCGCCGAGCAGGCTATCCCATTTCCGACCAATCAGACGCACGACGTCCGGGTCGTCGATGACGTGTCCACGAGCAACGTCCTCGACATAGGTGACCCGTTCACCGTCGGGCAGTTCAGCGAGCAGAAAGCCGCCCGTCAACCCGACGTGGGCTCCGGCGTCGAGCGACACGACGTGCAGTCTGACGCTCGGCATTATGGCGAGTTCCATCAGCCGACCAAGCTGAGCGTCCAGTACCGCCGGTCCGCCGATCGGGCGGCGTAGAGCCGTCTCGTCCAGGACGAAGACGCATTGCGGCGACTCTGCCCGCTGCCACAACTGCTGTCGATCCATCCGAACCGTGACCAGCTCGTCCACCACCCTGGTCGGATTCAGGCCACCGGCGGAAATGACCGCGCGCGCGTAGTCCTCGGTTTGCAGGAGTCCCGGAATCAGGCACGGCTCGAATTCGCAGAGCCGGATCGCCTGCTCCTCATGATTGCGCCAAGGGACGAACCACGTCGGCAGCCGCTGCCGATCAGCGGCCCGCAACAGTTCGGCGAGGAGGCCGCCGGTGGCGAGGGCCTCGTCGGCGGCGACCGCGAATTCCATGGTCGGCCGACGCCGCCCGGTCTCGATGGCGGCCACCGTGGATGGACTCCACTTGGTCAGCGCAGCCAGAGCCTCCTGGGACACCTCGGCACCGGCTCGGGCGGCCTTCAACGCCCGTACCCACATCTCGACGTTCATCCTTACCTCTCCGGTAAGTACGTGACCCCGCTGCGTAGTAAGCCCTGGCATCCTCCCCTCTCCGCGCCTCTCAGTCCAGGGTGGATGACACGCGGCCCGGTCGGTGGAGGCGATGTCCCGGCGTCCGGTCCTGCGTTCGGGCCGCCCCGGTCATCCCCCCGATCGGGGCGGCCCTCGTCGACCGGGAGGAGACAGCCATGTTCGGGTTCATCCGTGGCAGGAACGGGGCACGGTGGTCGTACCGGAGAAGGAAGGTTGCGGCACCGGCGGCCGTGCCGGGCGCGACCGGATCGGAGCGGTCGGCAGGCCCGCCGAATCGACCACCCGCGTGGGCGAACGGGCCGACGGTCGCCCTGCCGCGACCCGGCCGGGCCGGCTGGCTGACCCCCGCGCAGACCTGGCGCGCGAACGGTGGCCGGTGGTGAGCTCCGCCGTCCGGAAGCACCCCGCCACCGGCGCGGACGCCCGCGCCAAGCGCTCGTGGCCAAGATCCGCGCAACATCAGGGTTGTTGGTGCCTTCCGCGTGTCGGAGGCAGCAACATCCGGGAAGTTGCTCGGATCTTGGAGTGTGACGTGGAGCGTCACCGGTGAGCCGGCCACATCTGCCGATGCGGCCGCTGTGGCGGTGTCGGGGCTGCGGCGCGCTCTGGCCGTGCCAGCCGGCGCGGCTGGCGTTGCTGGCCGAGTACCGGCACGACCGCACCGCGCTGCTGTTCTATCTGGGCACGCTGATGGCGGAGGCGGGCGATCAACTCGCCCGCCTCAACGGGCGCCCCGCCGACCTGCACGAACGCTTCCTTGGTTGGGCGAGGGCCCGGGGCGGCACAATGTTTCACGTGAATCATGAGCCGGGCGCCGAGATCCATTCCACCGATCCGTTCGCGGTGCCGAGCGGGCAGCGATCGCCGGTACGTCGACTGCGCGGCCGGCTCGCCGCGCCGGTGACTCTCTGGACGGCCCCCGGCCCGGCCGGGCTCACGGTGTCGTCCACCCTGGTCGCCGAGGGGGAGCCGGACCGGCTGGTCGGGCTGATCGACGCGGAGTCCGATTTCTGGGCGGCAGCCGAGGAGGCGGGCCGGTTCGCGGTCACGCCGCTCGGCCCGCCGCACCGGCAGCTCGCCGACCGGTTCGCCGGCCTGTTCCCCTCTCCGGGCGGGCTCTTCGCCGCGGACACGTGGATCGAGACGCCCTACGGGCCGGTGCCGGCGGACGCGGGCGGTTGGGCCGCGTGCCGGCTGGACACCGCCCGGGAGTACGGCTGGGGCCTGCTGGTGGAGGCCACCATCGAGGCAGTCGACCTGGCCGAGGAGGCCGCTCCGCTGCTGCACTATCGCGGGCGGTACCACGAGCTGCCGAGCTGAACGGGCGACCCCCGGGGACCGACCGGTCACCGGGGTGATCTGAGTCACTCGGCGCAGCCAGGCAACCGCTTGGCGCACTCGACGACCGGCGTCGATCTCGGCCTTCCCCGTCGGGGAGCGCGCTCTTTACGGTGCGCGAAACTCCTCTGACGCCTGTGAAGGTGGTGATCCACAGATGTCCACGGACACACCCGCTCCGGCCGCTTCCCAGTCGGACAAGTACCTGGCCGTACAACGGTCGGACGAGTTCGCCGGGCTGCGGCGTGCGCTGCGCGGCTTCGTCTTCCCGATGACCGTCGCGTTCTTCCTGTGGTATGCGCTCTACGTCATTCTCTCCGCGTACGCCCGGGACTTCATGGGCACGAAGCTGTTCGGCAGCAACATCAACGTCGCGCTGGTCTTCGGCCTGCTCCAGTTCGTCTCCACGTTCCTGATCGCCTGGCTCTACTCCCGGTACGCGGACCGGAAGATCGACCCCATCGCCGACCGGATCCGTGCCGAGATCGGGGAGGTGACCCGTGAAGACGGTTCACGCGGTTGAGACGTTCCTCGCGGCTGAGGCGGGCAATCACACCGCCCGCAACCTGACCATCACGCTGTTCCTGGTCTTCGTGGCGGTGACCCTGGCCATCACGATCTGGGCCAGCCGGCAGACCAAGACGGCAACCGACTTCTACGCGGGCGGCCGGTCCTTCTCCGGCTTCCAGAACGGCATGGCGATCGGCGGCGACTACATGTCGGCCGCGTCGTTCCTCGGCATCGCCGGCATCATCGCGCTCTACGGCTACGACGGCTTCCTCTACTCGATCGGCTTCCTGGTCGCCTGGCTGGTGGCCCTCCTGCTGGTCGCGGAGCTGCTGCGTAACTCGGGCCGGTACACGATGGCCGACGTGCTGGCCTTCCGGATGCGCCAGCGTCCGGTGCGTACGGCGGCGGCGGTCTCCACCATCACGGTGTCGATCTTCTATCTGCTCGCGCAGATGGTGGGCGCCGGCGCGCTGGTCGCGCTGCTGCTCGGCATCCGGCCGGGGACGACCTTCCTCGGCATGGACGCGGACACCGCGAAGATCGCCACCATCATCATGGTCGGCGCACTGATGATCATCTACGTCACCGTGGGTGGTATGAAGGGCACCACCTACGTGCAGATCGTCAAGGCGTTCCTGCTCATGGGCGGCGCGCTGCTGATGACGATCCTCGTGCTGGCGAAGTTCAACTTCAACCTGTCGGAGCTGCTCGGCGCTGCCGCCTCAGCCTCCGGCAAGGGTGACAAACTCCTGGAACCGGGCCTGCGGTACGGCGTCGAGGTCGCCGGCAACTCGACGCAGACCTTCTACAACAAGATGGACCTGCTCTCGCTCGGTATCGCCCTGGTGCTCGGCACCGCCGGCCTGCCGCACATCCTGATCCGCTTCTACACGGTGCCGACCGCGAAGGCCGCCCGCAAGAGCGTGCTCTGGGCGATCGGCATCATCGGCACCTTCTACCTGCTCACCCTGGCCCTCGGCTTCGGTGCGGCGGCGCTGGTGGGCAGCGAGGCCATCACCGCGCAGGACAAGGCCGGCAACACGGCCGCACCGCAGCTCGCCGAAGCGCTCGGCCTCGAGTTCTTCGGCGGCGACCTGGGCGGGGCGGCTCTGCTGGCGATAATCGCGGCGGTCGCCTTCGCGACCATCCTGGCGGTGGTCGCCGGGTTGACGTTGGCCTCGTCGTCCAGTCTCGCGCATGACTTCTACGCGAACGTCCTGAAGAAGGGCGAGACGTCGGAGCGCCAGGAGGTACGGGTCGCCCGGATCTCCGCCCTGGTGATCGGCGCGATCTCCATCCTGTTGTCGATCTTCGCGCAGAACCTCAACGTGGCGTTCCTGGTGGCGCTGGCCTTCGCGGTCGCCGCCTCGGGCAACCTGCCGGCGATCCTCTACAGCCTCTTCTGGCGGCGGTTCAACACCTCCGGCGCGGTGTGGGCGATCTACGGCGGTCTGCTCTCGGCCGTGCTGCTGGTGTTCTTCTCGCCGGTGGTCTCCGGCGCGGCGACGTCGATGTTCCCGGACCACGACTGGCAGTGGTTCCCGCTGTCCAACCCGGGCATCCTCTCCATCCCGTTCGGTTTCCTGTGCGGGTGGATCGGCACCGTCATCTCCAAGGAGCACGACGAGGACAAGTACGCGGAGCTGGAGGTGCGGGCCCTCACGGGCTCCGGCGCCCACTGATCCGAGCGCTCGTCACGAGAGGCCCCCTGTGCTCAACAGGGGGCCTCTTCGTGCAAATGGGGGTCGGTAGGCTGACCGGCATGAAGGTTGCTGAGCGCTTCGGTTCCGGTCACCGCGTTCTCGTCACCGGCGGCGCCGGTTTCGTCCCGTCGCACCTGGTGGATTCCCTGATCGCCCGGGGCTGCACGGTGGTGGCGCTGGACAACTTCGTGACCGGCTCCAAGGAGAACGTCGCCCACCTGCTGGACCGGCCCACCTTCACGCTCGTCGAGGCGGACCTCTCCGACGGCCTGCCGACCGACCACCCGGCGCTGGCCGAGCGCTTCGACGCGATCCTGCACATGGCCTCGCCGGCCAGCCCCACCGACTTCGCCCAACTGCCGGTGGAGATCCTCCGGGTCGGCTCGGTGGGCACCCTGCACCTGCTGGAGCGCGCGGTCGCCGACGGCGCCCGGTTCCTGATGGCCTCCACCTCCGAGGCGTACGGGGACCCGAAGGAGCACCCGCAGCGCGAGACCTACTGGGGCAACGTCAACCCGATCGGGGTCCGCAGCGTCTACGACGAGGCCAAGCGCTTCTCCGAGGCCGCGACGATGGCGTACCACCGCTACCGCGGGCTCGACGCGGCGATCGTCCGGATCTTCAACACGTACGGCCCGCGGATGCGCCCGGACGACGGCCGAGCCATCCCCACCTTCATCTCGCAGGCGCTGCGCGGCGAGCCGATCACCGTGCACGGCACCGGCAACCAGACCCGGTCCATCTGCTTCGTCGAGGACCTGGTGCGGGGCATCCTGCTGCTGCTCGACTCGACCGAGACGGGCCCGGTCAACTGCGGCACCGAGCACGAGCTGACCATGCGGCAACTCGCCGAGTTGATCGTGTCGCTCTCCGACAGCGACTCCGAGGTGACCTACGTCACTCGCAGCTCGGACGACCCGGAGATGCGCCGCCCCGATCTCACGCTCGCCCGTGAACTGCTCGGATACGAACCGGCGGTCGCGCCCGAAGATGGCCTGCGACGCACGATCGAGCACTTCCGGGCACGGCTAGGGTAACCAGTTCACCGCGTACCGCCTGCCGCTGAGTGTCGCCTGAAGGCGGCGGTGGCTCCCGCTACGTACCCTGAGTTACATGTCCGCGACTTCGTCTGCCGGCGTCCCGCATCCGTACCTGCACCGCAGCGCCGGGCGCGCGTCGGTGCCCGGCCCCGATCGGGGCGCCTCCGGGCGTGCCCGTCCGACCGAGGCACGCTTCTACCCGTCGTACGACGAGGAGGAGCCCAGGCCCGGCGGCCCGGCGGGGCCACGTGGGCCCGGCGGCCCGGGTGGTGCCGGCGGGTCCGGGCGGCGTGGCCCGCGACCGCGCTGGGGTCGGATCGCCCTGGTGGCCGGGGTCGCGGTGCTGGTGCTGGCGTTGCTCGGCAGCGTGGGGGCCTGGCTCTACGCCCGCAACCTCAACAGCGACCTGGCGCGCACCGACCCGTTCGCGGAGATCACCGGTGGCCGGCCGGTCAAGGCCGTCGACGGCGCGCTGAACATCCTGCTGGTCGGCAGCGACTCACGGGACCCGGACGCACCTGTCGACACCAAGAGTCAGTGGCGCGCCGACACGATCATCGTGATGCACATTCCGGCCGACCACCAGGAGGCCTACCTGGTCTCCATTCCGCGTGACCTCTATGTGCCGATCCCGGAGAGCGCCGGTGCGGACTGCGACTCCGGTGAGCGCGCGAAGATCAACGCGGCGTTCGCGTTCGGTGGGCTGCCGCTGGCGGTACGCACCGTGGAGTGCTTCACCGACGTGCGGATCGACCATGTGATGGCGATCGACTTCGGCGGGTTCAAGGAGGTCACCGACGCCCTCGGCGGGGTGGACCTGAAGGTGGAGCGGACGGTCACCTCGATCCACAAGCCGTACCGGACGTTCACCAAGGGCACCAACCACATGGACGGCGCGGAGGCTCTGGACTGGATCCGGCAGCGCAAGCAGTTCCCGGATGGGGACTTCGCCCGGATGCGGCACCAGCAGGAGTTCCTTCGGGCACTGATGGACAAGGCGGCGAGCAGCGGCACGCTGGCGAACCCGAAGAAGCTCAACGATTTCCTCCAGTCGGTGACCGCGGCCGTAACCGTTGACCAGGGTTTCTCGGTTACAGACATGGCGCTGCAGTTCCGCAACCTGCGCGGCCAGAACCTCACCTTTGTGACCAGCCCGAACTCGGGCAGCGAGACGAGAAACGGCGAGTCGGTGGTTGTCTCGGACCGGGAGAAGGCGCTTGCCATGTACAAGGCCATGTCGGCGGACACCATGGCGGACTGGGTCAAGGCCAACCCTCCGAAGGGCAACGCCGGCGGCTGACCGTGGCGGGCACCCCGCTGCCGACGGCCCGACGGCGAACCCGCCGTTCGGGTCATCGAGTGGCGACGATCGACTGAATCCGGGGAGATCGACATCCGATTGATCCGAGATGAACTCGCCAAGTCGTTTTCATGTCCGTACAGTGGTGCCGCCCCCTCCTGATCACGAGCTGGAGCACGCATGCCGGTTCAGGCCAGTCGTCGCCCTTCCTCCTCCGGGTCCGCCGCGCCCAGCGGCCGGATCGCTGCGGCCATACCAGTGCAGCCGCGCCCCTCGGGCGGCGGACCGGGCGGTCGTCCGCCCGGCGGCGGCGACGGCGGCAGTTCGGGTGGCAGCGGCCGCGCCGGTGGCGGTGGGTCGGCGAAGAAGCGGACCAAGCGCAAGGACCCCCTCTGGGCCCGGCTGACCGTGGTGTTCGGGGCGGTGCTGATGCTCAGCAGCGGGGCGGCCATCGTCGGCAGCAAGGTGGTGATCGGGCAGGCGACCGGCGGCATCGCCCAGCGCGACCTGCTGGGTGGGGCCGGCAAGTCCGACGCCGAAGGCGGGGCGAGCCTGGACGGGCCGATCGACATGCTGCTGCTGGGCGTGGACGCCCGGGAGCGCTGGGCCGCCGACGACGTCCGCTCGGACAGCATCATCATCCTGCACATCCCGGCCACGCACGACCAGGCGTACCTGATCTCCATCCCCCGGGACACCGAGGCACAGATCCCGGCCTTCCCGAAGAGCGGCTTCACCGGCGGCACCGACAAGATCAACGCCGCGTTCCAGGCGGGCGCCCGCAACGGTGGCGGCTGGGAGGGTGGCGCGCAGCTGATGGCGCAGACGATCAAGCGCCTCACCGGGATCAGCTTCGACGGCGCGGCGATCATCAACTTCGGTGGCTTCAAGAACGTCATCGACACCCTGGGCACGGTGCGCATCTGCGTCACCCAGGAAGTCAAGTCGCTGCACATGTCGTACGTCGACGGCAAGCCGATGTGGAACGCCGACGCCAAGAAGACCGGCAAGCCGCGCACCCCGGTGGTGCACAAGAAGGGCTGCCAGGAGATGGAGGGCTGGGCTGCGCTGGACTACTCCCGGCAGCGCAAGACCCTCCGCAACGGCGACTACGACCGCCAGCAGAACCAGCAGCAGCTGATCAAGGCGATGGCCAAGAAGGCCACCGACCGCGGGATGCTGACCAACCCGGCCAAGATCAAGCAGTTGATCAAGGCGGCCGGTGAGGCGTCCGTGCTGGACACCGGCGGCGTGCCGATCGAGGACTTCATCTTCACCATGCGCGGGGTCACCGGCAACGAGCTGACCATGCTCAAGACCAACAACGGCACCTTCCACGCCAACGGCAACAACACCGAGGGTCTGAACGAGGAGACCAAGGAGATGTTCCGGGCGGTCAAGCAGGACAAGCTCGCCGAGTTCGTCTTCACCCACCCCGAGGTGATCTCCAACCGCAAGTGACGGCCGGGAGTCGCGAAAACCCAGCGACGGCATCGTCACCGCCCGTAGCCTGACGTGAGCAGGTTTCACGTATCGGCTGCGGGGAGGCGGTCACGTCCAGGTGGGGACGGAACGCGGCGGGCCGGGCCGGAGCGGCCCCGTCGGCCCGAGCACGCCACGCCCGCGGGTCGCGGATCATGCTCGGCGTCGGCCTGGTACTCGTCCTGCTGGCCGGGCTCGCCGTGGCCGGGATCAGAGCACTGAGCAACAGGTACGAGCGAACGGTGACCAAGGAGCAGTTGCTCGACGCCGACGCCCGCACCGCCCGCACCGACCTGGACGGGCCGCTCAACTACCTCCTGGTCGGCTCCGACCGCCGCCCCGGAGGCAGCGGGCCGGACCAACGGTCCGACACCATCCTCATCGTGCACGTACCCGCCGGGCAGCGGGAGGCCTACCTCGTCTCCATTCCCCGTGACCTCCTGGTCGCCATCCCTGCCGGGAACGGCTTCGGCGGCGGCCAGGACAAGATCAATGCGGCGTACGAGCACGGCGGCGGTGGGCAGGCCGGCGCCCAACTGCTCTCCGCCACGCTGACGCGGCTCACCGGCATCCGGTTCGACGGTGCCGCACTGATCGACTTCTCCGGCTTCCGCAAGGTCATCGACCTGCTCGGCGGGGTGCAGATGTGCGTGGACACCGAGGTCCGCTCGATCCACACCAACCGGGTCTTTCCCGTCGGCTGTCAGCAGATGGACGGGGCACAGGCACTGGACTACGTACGGCAGCGCTACGACCTGCCCGGCGGCGACTACGACCGGCAGCACCACCAGCAACAGTTGCTCCGGGCGATGCTGGACAGCGCCGGCAGGGCGGACCTCCGCAACAACCCGATCAAGCTCGACCAGGTGCTCCGGGCGGTCGGCGGGTCGTTGACCGTCGACACCAACGGCGTACCCCTGGAGGACCTGCTCCTCGCGCTGCGCGCGCTGCCGCCCGACGGGATGCGCGGCGTCCAGGTGCCCTCGTCACCGCAGACCATCGACGAGGTCTCGTACGTGGTGCTGGACAACGGGGGCAACGGGCTGTTCGAGGCGGTTCGCGGCACCCGGGTGCCGGCCTGGGCGCAGGCCAACCCCCGCTGGGTGACCCGGTTGTGACAGTGGCGACGGCCGGGTCGGTGCCGAACCGGCCGGCGAGGATCTAGTGTTGCTTCCTGTGTTCGGACCCCAGGTTCCCACCGTGCCCGTGACCGAGATCGCCGACGAGACCTACCTGCTGGATGTGCGGGAGGACGACGAGTGGGCGGCCGGCCACGCCCCCACCGCTCACCACCTGCCGATGATGGAGTTGCCGGCACGGCTGGCCGAGGTGCCCACCGACCGGGAGGTGGCTGTCGTCTGCCGTTCCGGCGGGCGCTCCGCCCAGGTCGTCGCCTACCTGATCAACAACGGCTGGGAGCAGGTGCGTAACGCCGACGGCGGGATGCGCCAGTGGGCTGCCGTCGGCCGACCGGTGGTCGACGCGAACGGGCAGCCCGGCCAGGTCATCTGAGGCGGGCGGGATGGGCGGGCCACTGGTCTTCGCGCACCGCGGCGCCTCGTACGACCTTCCCGAGCACACCCTCGCCGCGTACCTTCGCGCTCTCGACGAGGGCGCCGACGGCCTGGAGTGCGACGTCCGGCTGACCCGGGACGGGCACCTGGTCTGCGTACACGACCGTCGACTCGACCGCACCAGCAACGGTCGCGGTCTGGTCAGCGCGCGTACCCTCGCCGAGCTGGACGCACTGGACTTCGGCTCGTGGCATCCGGGCAGCGCACCCGGCGGCGACCTGCCGCCGGACGACTCGCACACCCGGCTGCTCACCCTGGCCCGGCTGCTGGACGCGGTGCTCGACGCCGGCCGGCCGGTCCGGCTGCTGGTCGAGACGAAGCACCCGTCCCGCTACGGCTCGAACGTGGAACGGCGACTGGTCAGCTTGCTGCGCCGGTACGGGCTGGCCGACCCGGCGCCGGACGACCCGGTGCAGGTCACCGTGATGTCGTTCTCCCCGCTGGCGGTCCGCCGGGTGCGCGAACTCGCTCCGACGCTGCCCACCGTGCTGTTGCTGGAGGTGTTGCCGCGCTGGCTGCGGTTGGGCCGGCTGCCGTTCGGCTCCCGTATCGCCGGGCCGGGCATCGGCCTGGTCCGGGGCCGTCCGCAGCTCCTGCCCGCACTGCGCGCGGCCGGCAACCAGGTGTACGTCTGGACGGTCAACGAGCCCACCGACCTGGAGCTGGTGCTGTCCGCCGGGGTGGACGGGATCATCACCGACCGGCCGGCGTACGCCCTCGCCCGGCTGGGCCGCTGACGGGCGGGGGTGCCCAAATCCGGGTCGACGGGGCAGACTCGCCCCATGCCGGAGCGTATTGATTTCCCCGCTCTCCTCGCCGGCCACACCGTCGTGATCGAGATGATCAATTCTGGGGACGCCGGCCTGCCGGTCCTCACCCAGCTCCTCCGGGTGGCCCAGCCGGCACTCGGCGCGACCGGTATGGCGTTCGTCGAGTTCGGTCCGACCGGTGGTCGCGTGATCTCCGCGACCGGCGCGGCGGAATGGGCCCTCGGTCGTCCGCTGGCGGCCGACGACCCGGACACTGCCTGTCTGCTCGCCGGGCCACGGGTACGTCAGGTACAGGTGGACCACCTCAACGGCAAACTGGCCGGCGAGCTGAGCGGCAGCGACCTGCACTGGATGGTGGTCTCCCGGGCGGAGATCGGCGGCCACATCGTCGGGAGCCTGCACGCGCTCTACTCGGACGACGACGAGCCGGGCCCCGACCAGCAGGGGGTGATCGGCTACCTCGCCTCCTGCGTGGCGCACATGTACGGCGACCAGAGCGGCCTGCCGGTGCACGGCGACGGCCCGGTGGTGGCGGCACTCGCCGACGGGTTGGCCGTCGTCGACCGGGACGGGCACGTCCGACTCTGGAACCCGGCCGCCGCCCAGGTCACCGGGCGGTCGGTCGAGCAGGCGCTGAGCGCGCCGTTGCCGTTCCCGCTGCCCCCCTCCGGCCAGGTCCGGGACCACCGGATGCCGGACGGCCGCTGGCTGCGGATCACCTCCGGCGAGCTGCCGGGCCCGGGCACGTTGCGGGTGGTCACCTTTCGCGACATCACCGACCAGCAGCGCCGCGACCACGACCGGGAACTGTTCGTCGCGGTGACCAGCCACGAGCTTCGCACCCCGGTCACCGTCATCAAGGGGTACGCGGACACCCTCACCGACCACTGGGAGTCGCTCAACGAGGTGGACCGGCGGCAGGCCGCCCGGGTGATCGGTCAGCGCGCCAACGAGTTGGCCCGGTTGGTCGACCGTCTCCTCTCCTCGGCCGCCGAGGCGGGGCCGGGGGACGACCCCGCCACCCCGTTCGACCTCGGCGAGGCGTTGCGCTCCGCCGTCGGCGACCTGCCCGCGGACCTGCGTCGCCGGCTGGTGCTGCTCGTCCCGACCGACCTGCCCAAGGCACTCGGCCACCGACCAAGCCTGGCCACTGTGTTGACCGAGCTGACGACCAACGCCGGCAAGTACTCGGCACCGGACTCCCCGATCGAGATCACCGCCTCGGTGGACGGTCAACTGGTGGCGTTCCGGGTCAGCGACCGGGGCATCGGCATCCGACCGGAGCACGTGGAGCGGGCCTTCGACCGGTTCTGGCAGGGCGAGTCCGGCGACCGGCGCGGCTATCCAGGGGCAGGGCTCGGCCTCTATCTCGTCCGCCGGATCGTTGAACAACAGAATGGATGGGTATCCCTACGTCCGAGGACCGGCGGCGGTACGGTCGCAGAGGTGCGGCTACCACGCGGTTGACCGAGGTGGCGCGACGTGGAGGCGACGGTGGCAGCGGCAGCGAGGGAACGGGCGTGGTGCGTGGTGGTTCCCCACCACCCGGTCGGGGCACGGCTGGCCCGGCACCGGCTCGCCGGCGAGTTGGCGGACGTCGTACCCCCGACGCTTCTCGCGGATCTGATCGCGGTGCTCGCGGAGCTGGTGGGTAACGCGGTGCGGCACGCCCGGCCGCTGCCCGGCGGAGTCATCCGGGTGGCCTGGCACCTACGCCCCGCGGCCGAGGGCGCTCTGATTCAGTTGCGGGTCACCGACGGCGGTGCGAGCACCGGGCCGCGGATGCGGACGACCAGCCTCGACGCGGCGGACGGGAGAGGGCTGCACATCGTGGCCGGTCTGGCCAGCCGTTGGGGAGTCGAGCGCGACGGCATGGGCCAGCGCGTCTGGGCCGAGTTCGACCCGGTGCCGGCACCCCGACCCGACCTGGTGCCGGCGGGCTGAGCCCCGCGGTCGTGCGGTCGCCGCCGCCCCGGGTGGTGGCGCCTTCGGTGATCGACGGGCGGAGGTTGGGTGGGTCCAGCCCACGCCGAGCCGGTCGGGGCTCTAGGCTGTGACGCCGTGAGCAAGCGTCGAAAGAGCCAGCGCACCGCAGCCGACACCGCCCCCCGCCGGGAGAAGGTGCGGGACATCTTCGTGCCGCGTCCGTTCGACGGGCTGGTCGACGAACCCGAGTGGATCGCCCTGCGCGAGTTGGTGCCGGCCGCCTCCGCGCCGCTGCGACTGGCACCCGCCCTGGTCGAGGAGTTCGGCGACCGGTCGGCGACGCTCGCCACGGTGCTGCCGATGGCCGCCCCGGCGATCACCAAGCCGGACGGTCGGGTGCTCATCGGCCTCCAGCGCCACCAGCAGTCCGGTGACGTCTCCCGGGACCTGGCCGAGGCGCTGCTCTGCGCACTACGGACCGAGCCGGGTGGCCAGGTGGCCGTGCCGCCGCTGCCCGGCCCCGGCCCACGCCTCCAGGACATCCTCGCGGACGGTCCACTGGACATCACGATGCACGAGGGTTTCGAGTTCTGGCTCGACCCCGGGGCCGGCGATGATCCGAGCGTCCAGGCGTCTCTGGAGCGGGCGAACGCCGCCATCTACCCGACCGTGCGGTTGACCGCCGCGAAGGCCGCGTACTGGTGTCAGGTCCCGGAGAAGGCACACGTGCGGTGGGTGTTGCCCGAGGACGAGGACGCCGCCCTGGACGCGCTGGCCCGACTCGGCGCGGCCGGTTCGCTGACGCTCGGCGAGCAGACCAAGTTCGCCGGCATGTTCCGCGCGCACGGCCGTCTGGTGCCGGTCTGGGACCTGCCGGAGGAGACTCCGGCGGCCGACTGGGAGGACCCGGTGGCGCAGTTCGCCAAGCGGTACGCGGAGGCGCTCGCCGCCACCGACCCGCTGGACGCCGCCGGCCGACGCGCCCGTCAGGGGCTGCTCGGCCGCCAGCTCACCCTCCGCTGAGCCCGACCCGGCCCGTTCCGGCCGGCAGCGGCTCGCGGGTGATCGGGCAGGACATGCAGCGCGGCCCGCCCCGACCGGACCCCAGCTCGGAGCCGGCGATCGGGATCACCTCGATGCCGGCTCGCTCCAACTGGGCGTTCGTCTCGGTGTTGCGCTCGTAGCCCACGCAGAGCCGGGGCGCCAGCGCGAGGGTGTTGTTGCCGTCGTCCCACTGCTCGCGTTCCGCGGTGACCGGGTCCAGCCCGGTGTCGATGACCCGGAGCAGGTCGAGGTCCATCGCGTCGGCGGCGGCCCGCAGGAACGGCGCCGGCCCGTCCACCCGCGGGTCCTCACCGTCCGCGCCGGCGATGACGGTGTACGCCGACAGCGTGCTCGCGATGTTGGGGTACATCAGCACGGCGTCCACGTCGACCATCGTGCAGACGGTGTCGAGGTGCATGGTGGCGCGCTTCTGGGCGATCGGCACCACCAGGATGGTGTGGGCCAGGCCGGCGGCGAAGACCTGCCGGCCGAGGCGTTCGGCACCGGCCGGTGTGGTCCGCTCGCCCACCCCGACCGCCAGCACCCCGGGTGCGAGCAGCAGCACATCCCCGCCCTCGAGGTGTTCTAGGTTGGGGCGGTAGACGAACTCCGTGCCGGCGAAGCGCGGGTGGTGCCGGTAGATGGCGTCGGTCAGCGTGGTCTCGCGGCGGCGGGCGGGCATGGCCAGGCTGGTGACGCCGACCCGGTCGCCGATCCACAGCGACGAGTCACGGGTGAACAGCAGGTTGGGCAGCGGGTCGATGACGAAGTCGTGCCGATCCATCAGGGTGTAGACCAGGCCGCCGGGCCGCTCCGAGCTGATCCGCAGTTCCTCGTGGGCCAGTCCGGCGGTCAGCACGTCGGCCAGGGCCGCCGGGTCCAGGTAGGAGAGATGGTCGGCGACGCGGGCCCGCAGGGTGTCGCCGAGCCGCCGGGAGCGCAGCACCTGTTCGGTGAGCTCGGCGCGGGCGTCCGCGACGGCAAGCGTCTCGGCCAGCAGGGTGGCGAGGTAGAGCACCTCCACCCCGCGCTCGCGCAGGGCGGCGGCGAACGCGTCGTGCTCCTCCTGGGCCCGCCCGACCCAGGGGATCGCGTCGAACAGGAGCGAGTCGTTGTTGCGTGGGGTGAGCCGGGCCAGTTCGGGGCCGGGCCGGTGCAGCAGTACGGTGCCGAGGCGCCCGACTTCACTGTCGACGTAGTGGGTCACTCCCGCAGCGTAGGTCAGGGTTTGGCGGCATCCGAGAAAAGAACTGTGGATGAATATGGCATTCATCCACAGTCACTCCGGCGCTCCGGCTTGCCGAACCCCGGTAGTGGCAACGTAGGGTAGTGGGGACATAACTTCGAGGGACCTTTTGCCGGAGGTCGACGATGACTGTCTTTCCCGCACGACGAGCCGTACCGTCCGCTCGGGCACTGCCGCCCGTCGCGGTGCCACACCCCCGTGCCGAGTCGACGGGGGTTCTCGAACCAGTCCGTCCGACACCGCTCGAATGGGCCCGCCGCCGTCGGGCCGAGCGGGGGGCGCGCCGCCTGGAGGCGGCCGGGGCGCGGGCGCTGGGCCAACTCGATCACCTCGGGCCCGCCTGGCACGTGATCGAGTGGCCGCGCACCGACGTGACAGACGTCCTCGACCGTGGCCAGGACGAGCGCGCCGGGTTCCTCGCCATCGGGCCGAGCGGCCTCTTCGCCGTGACCATCGCCGACCACGGCCGGGCCCGAGTGCTCGTCGCCGGGGACGTCGTGCAGATCAACGGCAAGCGACCGCCGTACGTGGCCGAGTCCCGCCGGGACGCCAGGCGGGCCAGCAAGGCCCTCTCCGACGCGGTGGGGCTGCCCGTTCCGGTGACGCCGGTGCTGACCTTCGTCGGCTCCGGCGTGATCAGCGTCTACGGCCTTCCGAAGGACTGTCTGATGGCCACCCACCGCGAGCTGGATCGACTTCTCGTGGCCGGTGGCAGTCGGATCAGCCCTGCCACGGCCGAGAAGCTGTCCCGGGTCGCACAGCACCCTGGCACCTGGCTGAACGGCACGTACCGTCCAGCTGCCGACTACCGGTGGTATGACGAGGGCCGAACGGCCGCTGACAAGCCGGCCAGTCGCCGGTAACGTCACCGGCGACGCCACGCGGCTCCGGTCCCCCCGTCCACCTCACCGGCTTCCCGCGCCGTCACCGGCCGCCTCGGTTCAGGCTGCGCGGCCTGGGTGACCCGGTGCGCTCGGTGATTCGTCGGCGACCCGCTAGCGTGGACAGTCGATCGGTGCACATAGGAGGCGCGGTGGCCCACGTCGAACTTTCGCTCTCGGAAGCGTTCGTGCCGGCGGCGCGGGCCTCGACAGAGCCGGAGTCCGACAATGTCGGCCAATGGTCCTCGACAGTGTCCCGGGCCGACGAGCCGTGCCTGCTGATCGACGCCCACACGAGGGTCGTGGCGATCTCCACGGCCGGCTGTGAGCTGCTCTGCCTGGGCGAGCCGGGCGCTCTGATCGGGCGACCGCTGCTCGACGGAGGGCTGCGCCTGCTCGACTTCACCGCCAACCGGGGCGAGCTGACCGAGGCCGAGGCCGACAAGATCCCGCCCCTGCTGGCGCTCTCCTCCGGCCGACTCGCTCGTGGGCTGCTCCGGGTGCAGGCCGCCTCGGCCAACAGCTCCGACGCGACCGTTGACGCGATCTCCACTCCGGTGCTCACCGACGGCACCGTCGCCGGTTCGCTCACCTTCTTCTCCGAGGTCTGACCTGCGGCGGAGTGTGTTGTTCACCGCACGCGGCGTTGCTGGGATGAGCCCGCGCGCAGGCCGTAGGGTGCCCTCATGCTCGATATCGCGCTGCTGCCGGGGGACTACGCCGTGTGCCGCCTGGCCGCCGGCACCACCCTGCCGTACGCGTTGTCCAGCGGGCTTCGCGACAGCGACGTGGTCACGGTGAGCTGGACCTCCGACGGGATCTCCGTGATCTGCCCGACCGACCGGGCTCCGGCACAGGCCGTGGTGGAAACCGTGTGGCGCTGTCTACGGGTCACTGCCCCGGTGGGGATGGCCGCCATCGGCAGCCTGGCCGCGCTGGTAGACCCGCTGGCCGAGGCACGGGTCAGCGTGGTCACGTTCTCCACCTTCGACACCGACTATCTGCTGGTGCCGGCCGTCCGGCTGACCGAGGGCACTGCCGCGCTACAGCGCGCCGGGCACCGCGTCACCGGCTGAGCTTCACCCCACCGGCCGCTCACCCTACGATGGGCTCGGCCACCCCGGCCGCGACGAATTCTCCGATGTCCCGAGGATCGGCCCGTGCCGTTCACCCCACCCAGCCCCGCGTCTCCCCCATCGCGGGCCACGATCCACACCTCACCGGCGACTCGTGGCCGGTCGACCGGTCGCGTCCCCACGCGGACCGCCGCCCGGGTCCTGCCGGTCGCACTCGCGGTGCTCGTCGTCACGGTGCTGGCCGGCTGTGGCGCCCCACCCGAGCTGAGGGAGCCGACCGCCCTGCCCACCCGCACCGCGGCCCCGACGCCACCTGGCGCGAGCACCGCTCCCCCCACCCCGCAGGTGAGCGCACCGCCGCCGGTTGCGGTCACACCCACCGCCGATGCCGGGCTCGTCGCTACCGCCTGCCGCAACGGGCCGACCGGGCAGCGGGTGGTGCAGCTGTTGCGCGGCCGGGCGGGAGTCCTCCCGGCCAACGTCCGGGTCCAGGTCCGCACCGGCCCGCTCTGCGCCGCCGACTGGCAGTTCACCGTGCTGGAGGTGACCGGCCACGAGGAACTCCAGGTGGTCACCCGGGGCCAACCAGCCGCACCGACGCTGGTCACGGCCGGCACGGACGTCTGCACCATCGAGGTACGCGCCACCGGCCCCGCCGGGATCCGTGCCCTCGCCTGTGAGGCCGGTCCGGCCGCCCTCCCAGGTGCGTAGGCTGATCGGCATGCCGGGAACACCGCCGACACGTTTCGTCTACCTCGGGCCGGAGGGCACCTTCGCCGAGCAGGCCCTACATTCCGTCCCCGCCGCCGAGCGCGGCACCCGTACGCCCGCCCGCAGCGTCGGTGAGGCACTGGACAGCGTCCGTGACTCCGACGCCGATGCCGCGCTGGTGCCGCTGGAAAACTCGATCGGCGGCGCGGTCGGCGTCACGCTGGACGAAATGGCCGAGGGCGAGCCGCTGGTGATCACCCGGGAGGTGATCCTGCCGGTGGAGTTCGTGCTCGGCGCCCGACCCGGCACGTCGCTGACCTCGATCCGGACGGTGGCGGCCCACCCTCAGGCGTCCACCCAGTGCCGGGGCTGGCTGCGCGACCACCTGCCCGACACCGTCGTGGTCGACGTGCTGTCCAACGGCGCGGCTGCCGCCGGTGCCGGTGCCGGTGAGTACGACGCGGCGATCTGCGCGCCGATCGGGGCCACCCGGCACCGGCTCGCGGTACTTGCCGACAAGATCGCGGATCATCCCGACGCGGTGACCCGGTTCGTGCTGGTGTCCCGTCCCGGGCCGCCCCCGCCGCCGACCGGCGACGACCTCACCTCGCTCGCGGTCTACATCGCCCACGACCGGGTCGGCGCGCTGCTGTCGGTGCTGATGGAGCTGGCCGTACGCGGGGTCAACCTGACCCGCATCGAGTCCCGCCCGACCGGGGAGGCGCTGGGCCGGTACGTCTTCTTCCTGGACTGCACCGGTCACGTGGCCGACGTACGCCTGGGCGAAGCGTTGCAGGGCCTCCGCCGGGTCTGCGCCGACGTCCGCTTCCTGGGCTCGTATCCCCGGCACCGGTGGGCCGAGTCGGCGGGCGAGCGGCCGGTGCCCGCACCGGCCGGCCTCTCCGACGTCGACTACGCCGACGCGGCGGCCTGGCTGGCCCGACTGCGCACGGGCGAGTTGACCTGACCGGGCAGGGCGCCCCCGAAGTTCGGGAGCGCCCGCACCGCTCCGATCAACTCAACAGATCGGGGTCGCCCGCACCGCCGCTGTCAGCTCAGCAGACCGCCGAGCAGACCGCCCTCCTGCTGCTGCTGGCCGCTGCCCAGGACCGGCGGCTCCTCGGACGGCTGCACCACCACGAAGCCCTGGCCGGCGAAGCTCATCGTGAACGACTCGCCGGTGCGTCGGCCCAGCAGGGTGCCGAGGCCCATCTGCTCGGCCCGGTGGTAGCCGGTCTGCAGGTTGGCCGACCAGCAGACCGCTGCCTGCGGGTCGACGTACGTCGGGGCGTCCACGTTGAGCACGACCGGCGTGCCCTTGGTGGTGATGGCGATCCGGCCGTAGCCGCTGAACACACAGTTGAACAGGCCGGACGACGAGGCCATCCCGGCACCGCCGACCATCCTGATGTCGTACTGCAGGGTCGAGTCGAAGGCGAGCACGCTGGAGCCGTTGATGGAGAGGGCGTCGCCCGGCTCCAGGTCGACGATGTGCACGTCCTTGGCCAGCTCGGCGAGGAAGACGTCACCCTGGCCGGAGACCTTCATCAGCGGGACGCCCTCGCCGGTGAGCTTCTGCTTGAGGAACTTGCCGAGCCCACCCGAGCCCAACGCCTGGAACTGCACATTTCCCTGGTAGGCGACCATCGACCCGACCCGGGCCATCGCCTCACCGTTGAGCTCGATCTTCAACATCTTGGAGTTCTGCAGCCGCATGCCGGGCTGTGCGGACTCCTTTTCCAGATTCTCCGAGGAGAACAGCTCGCTGCGCATGAAAGGGTGCCTCCTGACAGGGTTGCGGTCGCTGCACCGAAGGTAGGCGACCCGGGCAACCACGTGCCAGCGGCCGCGCTGTGGGGTCCGCCTGCCGCTGACCGGTGGCGCTCAGCCCCAGCCCAGCGCGTGCAGCCGCTCGTCGTCGATGCCGAAGTGGTGGGCGATCTCGTGCACCACTGTCACGGCCACCTCGTCGATGACGTCGTCGTCGTTGTCGCAGATCCGCAGGATCGGGTGTCGGTAGATGAAGATCCGGTCCGGCAGGACGCCGGAATAGTCCCAGCCGCGGCTGGTGAGGGCGTGACCCTCGTAGAGACCGAGCAGGTCTGCCTCGCCCGGCGGTGGGTCATCCTCGACGAGGATCACCACGTTGCTCATCAGGCCGAGCAGTTCCTCGGGCACCTCGTCGAGGGCATCGCCGACCAGTTCCTCGAAGCGCTCGCGGGTCATCTCCACCGGCACCTCACCCATTCTGCCCGATGCGGGGTGTGCCCGGCCCGGTCAGTTGGAGCACCGCAGGGACCCGCGGGGCCACGGAGAGAGTGATTCCCGAGGTGGGCGAGGACTCTCTCCGTGGTCGAGCGGTGCGTGGGTCGACCGGCTCAGGAAGCCAGGCGGGCGTTGAGGGTGATCTCGGCGCCGGGCGAGAGCAGGCGGGAGATCGGGCAGTTGGCCTTGGCGGCCTCGGCGAGCTTCTGGAACTCCGCGTCGTCGATGCCCGGGACCTGGCCGACGGTCTCCAGGTCGATCCGGGTCACGGTCATCCCGGCGTCGGTCTTGTCCAGGTGGACCTTGGCGGTGGTCTCGACCGAGGTGGCCGTCGAGCCCGCGTCGGCGAGGGCCTTCGAGAACGCCATCGAGAAGCAGCCGGCGTGCGCGGCGGCGATCAGCTCCTCGGGGTTGGTGCCCTCGCCCTCCTCGAAGCGCGACTTGAAGGAGTAGTTGCCCGACAGGCCGCCCTTACCGGTGCGGACGGTGCCGGCGCCCTCGGTGAGATTGCCCTGCCATTGTGCTGAAGCGGTACGGATAGGCATGGGGAGAACGCTAGCGGAAAGGTGACCGCCGAGCGACCGACCGGGGCGGACGCCCGCCCTGCGATCCCCGTCACGCACAGCTGGCTGTGCCATGATGCGACCCAGGTCCGTGACCCGGGCGGAAGGATGACCGATGTCCGAGGAGCTTCCCATCCCACGGCAGGGCGACCGCTCCGACGGTCTGGCCGTGATCGAGTGGGGTGCCGACGACGACCCGGCCCCGCGCCGCCGGTTCGGTTGGTCCCTGGCCGGGCTCACCCAGGACCCTCGGCTGCCTCTGCTGCTCGCTGGTCTGGGCGCGGTGGCCGGGGTCGCCTCCATGGTCGGTGAGTGGCTGGTGATGAGCCTGCCGAACGGCGGGCCCGAGGGGGACGCCACGATCGAGGTGCCCGCCGGGGTGTCCGAGGTCGGCGGATTCGGAGTCGGCTACCTGGTGGGGCTTCTCGCACTGGTCTGCACCGTGGTGTTGGCGCTTCGCGGCACCGCGTCCGTGCGGTCGAATGCCCGGCTGGCCGGCCTCACGCTGGCCGGTGCGCTGCTGGCGTTGCTGGTCGCCGCCACGGCCACCCTCAACGATTCCGGTCAGCGGACCTTCTTCTACTCGGCACAGGACGGCTTCAAGGCCGAGTACGGTCGCGGCCTGATCATGGCCTTCGCCGCCTGTGTGCTGCTCGGTGCGGCCCTGCGGCTGGCCCCGGCCGGGACGCCGGAGGACCACCGGGCCGGGGACGCGCCGGCGGCCCGTGCCTGGCGCCGTCGCCGGGACCGCGACCCGGTGCAGGAGGACGGCCTGCCCGCACCGGCCGACCTGACGGTCACCCCCGCCGCGCCTTTCGCGCGCCCCGACACCCCGGCCTGAGCTGCGGGGATCCCGGCAACGGCTGTCCCCGCCGCGCCGTGTTCGACGGACACCGGACGGCTGCCGCTCGTTGGCGTCCGATTCGCCTGGAAGCCATGGATGCGACCCGTTCCGCGAGGTACGGTTGCTGCCCGCCGTCACGCCGGGCCTCGGCTTTTCCGACCGCACGGCAGGCTGCGACGGCGGCGGGCGAAGGAGGAACGATGACCCGCCCGGGACTACCCAAGCTGATCGCGACCGACCTCGACGGGACACTGGTCCGCAGCGACGAGACCGTCTCCGCGTACACCCATGGGGTGCTCGACAGGGTGCGGGCCGCCGGGATTCCGGTGGTCGGCGCGACCGGTCGCGGTCCTCGGCTGACCGAACTGACCCGCAACGACATCCGCGCCGCCGACTTCCTGGTGATGGCGGGTGGCGGACGGGTGGTCGACCAGAGCGACCCCACCGGCCCGCTGGTGCTCCGCGACGAGCGGCTGCCCGCCGAGGTGCTGGCCCGGCTGCTCGCCGACCTGGAAGCCGCTGTCGGCCCGCTGACGGTGATGGTCGAGGCGTCCGACGAGCATGACGCGCCGCTCTGGGGTGACTACCACGAGAGCTGGCCCTACCAGGATCGGTTCGAGGCGCGGACCCGCGCGGAGTGCCTCTCCTGTGATGTGATCAAGGCGTTCGCCCGGACCGCCGACCACCACGTGGACGAGCTGCTCGCGGTGGCCCGCCGGATCGTCTCACCGCAGGTCGCCACGCTCACCCAGGCCGGGCTCGGCTTCATCGAGATCTGCCCGCCCGGCGTGGACAAGGCGAGCGGGCTGACCGTGGTGGCGCAGACCCTCGGGGTCGACCCGGCCGACGTGCTGGTCTTCGGTGACATGCCCAACGACCTGCCGATGTTCGAGTGGGCCGGCTGGGCGCGGGTGGCGGTGGCCAACGCGCACCCCGACGTCCGGGCCGCCGCCGACGAGGTGACCCTGCGCAACGACGACGACGGAGTGGCGGTGTACCTCGACCGGCTACTGTCCCGGTGATGCAAGAGACACCCCGCCTGATCGCCACCGACATCGACGGCACGCTGATCCGCGACGACCACACCGTCAGCCCACGCACCGCCGACGTGCTCGCGCGGATCTCCGCGCAGGGCACGCCGGTCGTCCTGGTCACCGGCCGTCCGGTCCGCTGGCTCAAGATGGTGTACGACCAACTGGCCGAGCCTCTGCCGGCCGTCTGCGCCAACGGGGCCGTGGTCTACGACCCGTTCTCCGACGAGGTGCTGCGGGCTGACCCGCTGGCGCCGCAGCACCTGGCCGAGGTGGCCCGGAGGCTGCGCGCCGAGGTGCCCGGCATCAGCTTCGCCGTCGAGATCCTGAACAGCCGGGAGATGCGACATGAGGCGCACTATCCGCTGCGCTGGGACGTCGACCCCGAGGGGATCCGACCGATCGAGACGCCGGCGGAGTTGCTCTCGCTGCCGGCGGTGAAGCTGCTCGCCCGGGCCGGCGAGCAGGATCCGGACGCGTTCGCCGAGCTGATCGCGTCAGCGGTGGCGGGGCTGGCGGAGGCCACGCACTCGTCGTCCTCCGGCCTGGTGGAGATCTCCGCCGCCGGGGTGACCAAGGCTGCCGGCCTGGACTGGTACTGCGATCGACTCGGCGTGAGCGCCGCCGACGTGCTGGCCTTCGGCGACATGCCCAACGACGTGCCGATGCTCACCTGGGCGGGGCGGGGCGTGGCGGTCGCCAACGCGCACCGCGCCGTCCTGGCGGTCGCCGACGAGGTGACGACGGCGAACACCGAGGACGGCGTGGCGGCGTACCTGGAGAAGGTCTTCGGGTTGGGCTGAGCGGGCCGCGACCGGTCGGTCAGAGGTACTGGCCGGTGTTGTGGCCCTCACCGCCGCCCGGCTGGGCGATGCCGGGCATCCCGGGGACCATCCCGCCGGGGCCGCTGGGCAGCGCCTGCCGGCCGCCGCGCATCTGCTCCAACTGGACCCGGGCGGCCATCTGCTGGGCCACCAGGGCCGCCTGGATGCCGTGGAACAGGCCCTCCAGCCAACCGACGAGCTGGGCGTGCGCGATCCGCAACTCGCCCTCACTGGGAGCCTTGTCCTCGGCGAAGGGCAGCGAGATGCGCTCCAGCTCGTCGCGCAGCTCGGGGGCGAGGCCCTCCTTCAGCTCGACGATCGACCGCTCGTGGATCTCCCGCATCCGGTTGCGGCTGGCGTCGTCCAGGGGTGCGGCCTTCACCTCCTCCAGCAACTGCTTGATCATGCTGCCGATCCGCATCACCTTGGCCGGCTGTTCGACCAGGCGGGTCGGGTCCTCGCCCTGGCCCTCGTCGGTCTGCATCGTGCCGATCGGCCGGCCGTCCGGGCCGACCACCACAACGGTGCCGGAGTGGCCGGAGTCGTCGGGGCCGGGCTCGTCGTCTTGTCCAGCGGAGCGCGCTTCGGTCATGGGGTCCATCTTTACCCAGCGAGCGCGACCCATGCCGCCCGGGACCTACTCCCGGGGCCGAAACACCCGGGCGGGGCGCGCTACCGTCGCGCCATGCCTGTCGACCCGCGCGCCGTGCTGACCCGACCCGCGCCGGAACCCGACCGGACCGTCGCGTACGGCGACCACCCGGATCAGGTGGCCGACCTGCGCTTCCCGGCGGGGACCGGCCCGGCGCGACCGTTGGTCGTCGTGGTGCACGGCGGCTTCTGGCGGGCCGAGTACGACCGGCGGCACACCGGCCCGCTCGCGGCCGCTCTCGCTGCCTGCGGTTACCCGGTGGGGCAGCTGGAATATCGGCGGACCGGGCAGCCGGGCGGCGGCTGGCCGGGCACGTTGACCGACGTGCTGACCGGGGTGGCCGAGCTGCCGGCGCTGGCCGCCGAGGCGCTGCCCGACCGGGTGACCCGGGCCGCGCCGATCCTGCTCGGGCACTCTGCCGGCGGCCACCTGGCGATGTACGTGGCGGCCACCGCCCCGGCGACGGTGGCCGGGGTGCTCGCCCTGGCCCCGGTGGCCGACCTGGGCGAGGCGTACCGGCGGGACCTGGACGCGGGCGCGGTGGCGGCGTTGCTCGGCGGCGGCCCGACGGAGGTCCCGGACCGGTACGCGGCGGCGGATCCACGAATGTTGGTACCCATTCAGACACGCACCGTAGTCATGCACGGCTCGGAGGATCAACAGGTTCCGGTGGAGATGAGCCGCGACTTCGTCACAGCAGCCCGCGGCGCAGGGTCCGATATCTCCCTTGTTGAACTGCCCGGACGCGAGCATTTCGGGCTGATCGACCCCGAGTCGTCCGCCTGGCCTGAGGTTCTCAACGTGTTGCGGTCCCTGCACGATGATCTATAGCCATTGACGCAGCGTCGCGGACCAGGTAGAACGCCGGAGGGGCGGTGTTCGGCCCTGCAACGCTCCTTGGAAGGAACTCGGTGTCGCAGATGAATCGCAGGCGGGCGCTCCAACTGTTGGCCGCGCTCGGTACCACCGGGTTCGTCGCCGCGTGTGGCTCCGACACCGACGCCCAGCCGACCGCCGACCGCAGCCCGGTCAAGATCGGTCTGATCACGCCGCAGGGCGGCGGGCTCAAGAGCATCGGCGACGACATCACCAACGGCTTCCAGCTCTTCCTCGACCTGCACGAGCAGCGGCTCGGCGGCCACCCCGTCGACCTGCTGACCGCCGACGAGGGTGACACCGCCAAGACCGGCAAGGCCGCCGTGGAAGGCCTGCTCAAGCAGGGCGTGCTGGCGCTCACCGGCGTGGTCAACTCGGCGGTGATGGTCGGCATCCGCGACACCGTCGAGGAGGCCCGCGTCCCGCTGATCGGCTCCAACGCCTCACCGAGCAGCCTGCAGAGCGTCTTCTACATCTGGCGGACGTCGTACGTGCTGGACGAGGCCGGCCGGGCGCTGGGCCGCTACCTGCGCGACCAACTGCCGGCGAACGGCCGCGTCGCGATCATCATGCCGGAGAACGTCGGCAGCCCGGACGTGGTCCGCGGCTTCCGGCAGGAGTTCGGCGCGACCGACCCGCGCATCGCCGACCCGGTGACCTACACGAACGCCACCCCCAACCCGGGCAAGACGACGTACGCCTCGGACATCACCAAGGCACTGGCCAAGAAGCCCACCGTCGTCTTCTGCTTCTTCGCCGGGGCTGCCGCTGTGGAGTTCATCAAGCAGCTTCGGGAGAAGTTCGCCGGACCGGTCTACGCACCCGGCTTCCTCACCGAGGGCACCGTGCTGGAGAACCTGCGGGACAACGCGCTGGGCATCCAGACCGCGCTGAACTACTCGGCCGACCTGAACAACACGTCCAACCGGGTCTTCGCCTCGGCCTACCGCAAGAAGCACCAGGTCACCCCCACCACGTACGCGATGGCGTCCTACGACGCGGCGCAGGTCCTCGACCAGGCCATTCAGCTGACCGGCGGGAAGCCCACGCCGCAGCAGGTCAACCTGGCCCTGGGCAAGATCGGCCAGATCGACAGCCCGCGCGGCATCTGGCAGTTCAACCAGCCGCGAACGCCCCAGCAGAAGTGGTATCTGCGGGAGGTGCAGCGCGACGGTCAGGTCATGTCGAACGTGCTGATCAACGAGCTGGCCACGCTGGGCTGAACGCCCACCCGGAGCACGATTCGGGGCCGGTCTCCCAGTGGGAGGCCGGCCCCGAGGCGTTCGCGGGTCAGGGCCGCAACTCGGCGATGCAGCACTTCACGCTGCCGCCGCCCTTCTTCAGCTCGGCCAGATCGACCGCGACCGGGTTGTAGCCGGCGGCCTTGAGCTTGCCGGCCAGCCGGGTGGCCTCGCTGTTGAGCACCACGTTGGCGCCGTCGCTGACCAGGTTGAGCCCGAAGGCCATCGCGTCCTCGTCGTCGGCGATCACCGCATCCGGGAAGAGCTGGGTCAGCACCCGCTGGCTGGCCGCGGAGAACGCGCCCGGGAAGTAGACGACGTTCGAGTCGTCGATGGCCGCGAGCGCCACGTCCAGGTGATAGAAGCGAGGGTCGATCAGACGCAGCGACACCACCGGCCGGCCCAACGCCTCCTGCGCCTCACCATGCGCCGGAAGCTCGGTGCGGAAGCCGTGCCCGGCCAGGATGAGCCCGCCGTGCGCCTCCGGCACGTACGCGAAGTCGCCCTCGCCCTCATTGGTCTCGCTCGGTGCGATGAACCGCCAGCCCTGCGACTCGTAGAAGGCGTGGTGAACGGCGGCCTCGGTGGCCCGCTGCTCGTGCTTGAACCGAGCGCCGTACACGCTGCCGTCCACCGTGAAGGCGCCGTTGGCGGCGTACACCATGTCGGGCAGGCCCTGCTCGGGAGTGAGCAGGTGCACCTCGTGACCGAGGCCGACCAGCGTCTCGCGCAGCCGGTCCCACTGTTTGACGGCCAGGTCCCTGTCGACCGGGGTGGTCACGTCCATCCACGGGTTGATGGCGTACTCAACCGCGAAGTGCTCCGGCGAGCACATGAGATATGTCCGCTTTCGCGGGACTCGGTGCTGGTTCACGGTCACCAAGAGTAGGTACCGTTGAACTTTGGTAACAGCCACAACCGTTGCTTCCCAGAGGCGGAACGTTGCAGATAGACGCGGTAGACCAGCGGATCATTGCGTTACTCGTCGCCGACGCCCGTGCGTCGTACGCCGACATCGGTACCCGGGTGTCACTCTCCGCCCCGGCTGTCAAGCGTCGCGTCGACCGGCTGCGGGCCACCGGCGTGATCAGGGGATTCACCGCCGTCGTGGACCCGGCCGCCGTCGGGTGGACCACGGAGGCGTTCGTCGAGCTGTTCTGCGCCGGCCGGACCACCCCCGCACAGATCGGGGTGGCCGCACGTCGACACCCGGAGGTCGTCGGCGCGTACACGGTCTCCGGGGAGGCGGACGCCCTCGTGCACCTGCGCGCCGCCGACATCGCCCACCTGGAGGCGGCGCTGGAGCGGCTGCGCGCCGAGTCCTTCGTGACCTCCACCCGCAGCACCATCGTGCTCTCCCGGCTGGTCGAATCCCCGGGCGTGGGTCCCTCCACCCGACCTTGACCTCAAGCCCGCTTCAACACGTGCAATGGTCGTGGCGTGGCGCGAGGCCCGCCACGGCCGAGGGGGACCACATGCGGGCGATCTGGTTGCGGGAGTTCGGCGGGCCCGACGTGCTGGTGCCGGGCACCGCCCCCGACCCGACGCCCGGCCCCGGGCAGGTGCTGATCGACATCGCGCACGTGAACATCACCTTCGTCGAGACGCAGCAGCGCTCCGGTCGCCCCGGGCCGTTCCAGGTCACCCCACCGCTGATCCCCGGCAACGGCGTCGGCGGGATCATCACGGCCGTCGGGCCGGACGTCGACCCGGCACTGATCGGGCGACGGGTGGTCAGCGCCACCGGCGGCTCCGGCGCCTACGCCGAACGCGCGGTGGTGGACGTGTCCGCACCGATCGAGGTGCCCGCCGGCTTGGCGCTGGACGAGGCGGTGGCACTGCTGGCCGACGGGCGTACCGCCACCATGCTGATCGAGGCGGTGGGCGTACACGCCGGTGACCGGGTGCTGGTGGAGGCTGCCGCTGGCGGCGTGGGCAGCCTGCTCGTGCAGCTCGCGTCCCGGGCCGGTGCCCGGGTGATCGGCGTCGCCGGCGGGCCCCGCAAGGTGGAGCTGCTGACCGGCCTGGGCGCCGACCTGGCCGTCGACTACCGCCTGCCCGACTGGGCCGACCGCGTCCGAGCTGCGACGGGCGGGGCCGACGTGGTGCTCGACGGGGTCGGCGGGGCGGTGGCCCGAGCGGCATTCGAGCTGCTGGACCCGGGTGGCCGCATGGTCAGCTTCGGATTGGCCAGCGGAGAGTGGTCGCCGGTGTCGGAGGAAGCAGCCACCGCACGGCAGGTCACAGTGATCCGGCCGGACGTGCCGCCCGCGCGGCTGCGGGCGTACACCGAGCAGGCCCTGGCGGACGCGGCGGCCGGCCGCCTGCGACCAATGATCGGCCAGCGATTCCCGCTGGACCGCGCCGCCGACGCGCACGCCGCCATCGAGGCGCGCGCGACGGTCGGCAAGACCCTGCTGGACGTGTCCTAGGAAACGCGCCCTACAGGTACATGCCGGTGCGGTGCTCCGACTCGTCGCGCCGGACCGGCTTGTCGCCCTCACCGAAGAACCGCTTGCCGCCGAACTCGCCGTGCAGACGGTCGTCCAACTCGTCGGCGAGACCGGTCATGACCTGCACCGCCAACATCAGGTGGGTGGCCTGGAAGTTGCGGCCGAAGACCGGGATCGACGCCCAGACCGTGTCGTCGGCACAGTAGAGGCGGCCGATCGGCATCCGGTTGGTCAACTCGGAGAGCTTGACGTAGAGGCGTTCGGTCGGCTCCACCTCGGTGAGCACCGGGGAGAAGACGTCCACCAGGGGCGGATTGTCCCGCACCCGCACGAAGACCATCGCCGAGCCGGCGCGGATGGTGATGTCGCCGTCCGAGTCGATCTGCAACCGGTCGGTGTCCGACTTCAACATCGTGGAGACCACGGTACGGACCCGGTCCGCCAGGTCGAGCACGTCGTCCCGCTCGACCTGCGCGGCAGCGGCCTCGGCGAGCGCCTCCTCCAGGTCCGCCTCGACATCGGCGTCCGGGCCGAACTCGCTGCGCGCGGTGCCCAGCGGTTCCGAGGACAGCGGTTCACCCTCGGCGTCGTGCACCAGATAGACCAGGAAGGCCGGGTGCGGAGCACCGTAGACGTCACGCAGTGTGCGGGAGAGCAGCGTGGCGACCCGGGTCGACTCGCCCGTCGTGGCGTTCAGCCCGAAGGAACCGCCGGAGCCGGCGACCACCCCCGGAGGGGACCAACCGAGCGCGACCATGTCCGCCACCGCGCCCCGGTCCAGTCGGTAGCCCGCCGGCAGGGTGGCGTTTCCGACAGCGCGGGCGGACAGCACGCCGCCAGCGTCCACGTCGACGCTGATCGAGTAGACGGCGTCTCCGGTGCCGGAGGCGGTCGGGTCCAGCGTCACGTCGAGATGCGCCCCCACCGGAAGGTCCCGCAGTCGTACGGCGAGCGCGCGGGCGAACTCCTGCCACGCCTCGGTCACCTTCGCCCGCAGGTCGGTGGTGCTGGGCTCGTCGAGCAGGATCGATTCCACCGGCTCAGCCGTAGCGCCGGGCAGCTCACCGTGCGGCGCCGAGGGGTGGTCAGCCGTCATGATCGCCTCCGTCCGTCACGATCACCCTACCCACGCCGCCTGTGGGCCGGATCAGCCCGGACCGGGATCGGACAACGGCGGTCAGGGCACCGTCGGGTCCGCGGGGTCGGCGCCCAGCTCGACGGGCCAGGTGCCCGCCAGCGCACTGATCCGGGCCGCGGCGCCGGCCGGGTCCGCCCCTCGACCAACCGCCAACCCCAAGAGGTACGCGGTGACCGGCGCCCCGGGCCGCAGCACCTGGTGGGCGACGTCCCGGGCCAGATCCAGCACCGCCGGCACGGGCACCCCGGCCGGGTCCAGATCCAACTCCGTGCACACCGCCGTGACCCAGTCGTCCATCACCGTCATCGCGCCCACTCCTCCGCCCGGCGTACGTCCTCGTCAGTGTCGCAGTCGAACCAGGGCGGCGGGCCGTCGCCGGACCAGGGCACCTCCCGTACGACGAGACCGGCCAGCAACGCCCGGACCGGCGCCCCGCTCAGGCTGCCGCCACGCTCCACCGCCAGCCGGTCCAGCCCGGCCCGCAGCGCGGCGACACGCCAGACACCGCAGAGCGACTGCCGCCGCCCGTCCCCGTCGACGAAGCACGCCCCATCGGGCCCCTGCTCGTCGCCGCCGAGTTGATTCAGCAGGTCACCGATCGCCTCCCGGGTGAGCAGCGGCAGGTCGGCGGCGAGCAGCGCGACAAGTGCCGTGTCGGGATCCAGCAGCGCCAGGCCGGCAGCCGCCGCGGCGACCGGCCCGCCGTCGGGTGGGTCCTCCCGGATGACGCGCACGCCTGCGGGGACGGCGTCGGCCGGACCGACCAGCACCCTCGGCGCGGCATCGCTGACGGCGGACAGCACCCGGTCGCGCATCGGCCGGCCACCGACCGGGCGCGCGGGCTTGTCCACCCCGCCCATCCGCCGGGCGGCCCCACCCGCGAGCACCACAGCGGCGTACGTCTCCACCCGGCCACCGTAGCCGTGTGGACGCCCCGACAGAGCTGGCCGCGTGGATGCCCGACGGCGGCTGGTCGTGTGGATGCCCCGACGCGCTCGCTGCCGGTGCCCGATGGCTGGTGGCCGTGCGGGCGTACCGGCGTCGGGTGGAGGATGGCGGGATGGGACGGGCAACTGATCGACGGGGCGTACTCCGCATTGACCTGGACGCTGCGACCGCGGGGCGCGGGTCGGTCCGCCGACCGGACACGCTCGCGGTCGAGGAGCCGCTGGAGATCCGAGTCGGCGCGGCCGGCCCGGGCCGACGAAAGCCGCTCGCCGTCACCATGCGCACCCCGGGTGACGACCTGGACCTGGCCATCGGGTTCCTGCTGACCGAGGGGCTGATCCGTTCGACCGATGACGTGCTGACCGCGCAGCTCTGCGCCGGCGCGGAGACGCCGAACACCTACAACGTGGTGGACGTGGTGCTCGCCCCCGGCGTGCCGGAACCGACCACCGACCCGTCCCGCAACTTCTACACGACCAGTTCCTGCGGGGTCTGCGGCAAGGCCAGCATCGACGCGGTCCGCACCCGGTCGCTGTTCCCGGTCTCGGAGGACCCGCTCAGCGTGCCGGCCGCCCTCCTCACCGAGCTGCCGGACCGGCTGCGCGCCGCCCAGCGCGGCTTCGACCGGACCGGCGGACTCCACGCGGCGGGGCTGTTCACCCCGGACGGTGAGCTGGTGGTGCTCCGGGAGGACGTGGGCCGGCACAACGCCGTGGACAAGGTGATCGGCTGGGCGGTGCGGGAGCGGCGGCTGCCGCTGGCCGGGCACCTGCTGCTGGTCTCCGGGCGGGCCAGCTTCGAGCTGACCCAGAAGGCGTGGATGGCGGGGTTGCCGCTGCTGGCCGCGGTGTCCGCCCCGAGCACCCTCGCCGCCGAGTTGGCCGAGGAGGCGGGCATGACACTGGTCGGCTTCCTTCGTGGCAACACGATGAACGTCTACGCCCGCCCCGAACGGGTCACAGTCTGATCACCAGCTCGTCGAGCAGGCCCAGCCGGATCACGGCGTCGCGGGCCAGCAGGAAGCCGGCGATGCCGAGGACCCAGCCAAGCATGCCGCCGGAGTGGCGGGCGATCCAGCCGTTGAGCCGCACCAGCACCGGCTCGGCCAGCCTCGGCCACGCCACTCGCGCCCCGAGCAGCAACACCGCAGGCAACACCATGACAAGGCAGTAACCGGCGAGCAGCCCCACCATCTCCGCCGCACCGATGCCGGAGGTGGTCAGCAGGCCGACCGCACCGAGGTACGGCAACATCGTCGCCACCTCCGCGAGCGCGGCGAGCAGCGCCAACCCCACCATCCAGCGCATCGAGGAGTCGCCGGCGGTGACCCGGTCCCGCCACCGCAGTACCCCGCCGCCGCGTGGCCGTCGTTTCCCGTCGTACCGGAAGCTGAGAGCGAACAGCCCAACGCCGAGAACGAGCTGCGCCCAGAGCACCGGCCGGTTGTCCATCGCCCCGCCGAGGACGTCGGCCAACTGGCTGCCACCCACGGCGAGCAGCAGCCCCACGGCGAGGTAGAAGAGGGCGATGGTGCCGAGGTAGACGAGGATCCGCCGCGCGTTGACCGTCCCGGGCGCGAGCAGCAACCAGATCGGGATGAAGAGAGTCCCGATGCTGGTGCTGTCGATCAGGGCCAGGCCTGCGAGCGACAGCAGCAGTCCGACGCTCATGTGGGGCGTTCGCTCAGTAGGGGCATCTGATCATTCTGCGGCGACGGCAGGCGCGATGACTCGCCCCGTGGAACGAACGTCCGCTACATCCTTCGACGGACCCTGGGCGTCCGGGGATATCCGAAGCTGCGCCGGATCGGTGAAACGGTCGGCTTCGCCTCATCCAGCCCGGCGAGACGTTGACTCCTGCCGACGAGGTTGGTTTCTGCCAGCTGCCGTCAGGCCAGGTCCAGGATGCTCCAGTTGGTCGGCAGCACCTTCGCCGCCATTGCGGACTGCACGGTCGCGTAGTGCGCCCCGTGGGTGAGTGCCACACGGGCCGCATGACCGAGCGAGATGTCTCCACCCACCGCCCGGGCCAGCCTGCCCGTGTCCTGCGCATCACCGGCATCGAGCGGCAGCAGGCAGATCATCGGGGAACTCATCATCAGCGCCAGCAGCGCGGCGTCGATCTCGTCACCCACGCTCGCATGGGCGGCCGCCAGGCAGGTCGCGGGAACCGCCACCTGCCGCCCCTCGTCGGCAACCTCCAGCATCAACTCCCCCACCGACACGTTGCCGTCGAGGTAGGCCGTCAACGCCGACGCGTCGAACACGGCCGCGATCCGATCACTCATCCGGCATCTCCCAACATCCGGCGGCCCTCGGCCAGGGCGTCCGGCGGAATGGGTGTCGCCAGCCGCTCCCGCCACCGCGCCCGGCCCGCCTCGGTCGGCTCGATGCCGGCTCGTCGCAGCACCTCGTGGACGTGCACGACGGCCATCTGGGCGCGCACCGCCGCGGTGATCGCGGCCGAGACGTTGGGCTGCCGGTCGAGCCACTCAGCGACGTCGTCGGGGAGGCTCACGGAGCGCTTCACGGTCATACCCGGCAGCCTACCCATTCTGGTAGCACCCACGGTATTACCATGCTGGTCAGCGGCGGCCACGTCGGCTCCGCCTGCGGGGACGGACCACGCCGGGCATTCCGACCGACGGCCAGCCGTCCAGCTCGGACGGGGGCACGCCGCGGCGGAGCAGGTCGTCCAGCAGCACGGCGAGCGAGTAGTCCGGGTGCAGGCTGAGCGTGCGTTCGATCGCGACCGCCGCCAACGCGCCCTGCCCCGCGCGCCAGGCGGCGAACGCCAGAAGCGCACCCGGAGCGGCGACCAACTCCGGCTCGACCCGCCGCAGCACGTCGGTCCAGAGGGCGATGTCCCGGTCCCGACCGTCGGTGCGTTCCCAGGCGTGGTCGCGGACCGGCAGGTGGGTCATCAGCAGGCTCAACCAGGCCACCTCGTCGTCGTCGAGCCGCTCACCACGTCGCTGCCGGCGCTGGGCCTCGCGGACCGCCGTCACCCCGGCGGAACGCACCGCACGACCGCCGAGCAGATCACTCTCGGGCGCCTGCTCGATCAGCTCGGCCAGCCTCAGCCTGGCGCGGTCGGTGGCCGCGCGCCCCGCGTCCCGGGCCGGGCCGTCCACCGGCGACACCTGCGCCACGAGGGCGGCCCGGTCGGGGAGTGCGACCTGGCCGGCGAAGACAGCGGATGCGGTCAACGGGTTGGCATCGGGGTCGTAGCGCCGGCCCTCGGGCGGGCAGCAGTCGGGCTCGGTGCAGAGATAGGACCACCATCGGCCGTCGGTCACTCGCAGCGCGTCGAGCACGTCCATCCCGCCGGCGCTCAGTGCGGCGCGCACCGCGTCCACGGCCGGCGTCACCCGATCGGGTTGCCCGTAGCCGACCACGGTGGCGGCCTCCGCGCCCTGCCGGCGGATCACGCCGGCCAGGTGCCGGGCCCGCTCGACCTGGTCGGTCGACGGGTCGGGCAGGTCCGCACGGGCGGCGAAGATGATCTGCCGGCCGAGCAACGCCACGGCGACCACGCTGTCGGTGGGATGAAAACCGAGCAGGTACGGCACCGCGGCGATCAGGTCGGCGGGTGAGCGGACGGCGAGCTTGGGGCGTTCGGTCGAGGTCATGACGGAAGCGTGCGGCGGGTCCGCCCGGCTCGACAGACCCTGTGGATGACACGCGGCTTATCCACAGCTACTCAGCGTGTTTACCCTGCTCAGCCCGCACCTACGGGTTGCCGGAACGGCGCCGGTGTCCTCGGACGGGACCGTGCTGTCGTGGGGAGCGGTTACCGTGCGCTGATGGACCTGGCGTACCTGCGCGCGCACCCGGCACACCTGCCGACCTTCCGGACCCATCAGCGGCTCCGGGAGACGCCGGTGGCCGGCGGAAACATCTGTGCCGCCGCCCGGCTCACCCTGGACGACGGCCACTCCGTCTTCGCCAAGTCCTGGCCGGAAGGGGCCGACCGACCGGCACCGGAGGGCTTCTTCGCCGCCGAGGCGGCCGGCCTGCGCTGGCTGCGGGAGGCCGGCGCTGTCGCCGTACCCGAGGTGGTCGTGGCATTGCCGGACCTGCTGGCGCTCGACTGGGTGGAGCCCGGCGAGCCGACGCCTGAGGCCGCGGACCGCTTCGGCCGTGAGTTGGCCGAGCTGCACCGGGCTGGTGCGGCCACCTTCGGCGCCGCCTGGGCCGGTTTCATCGGGTCACTTCCCCAGGACAACACCCCGACCGACGGGCCCTGGTCGACGTGGTTCGCCGAGCGACGCCTCACCCCCTACCTGCGGCGCTCGGTCGACGCCGCTGCGCTGAACAGCGCCGACGTCATCCTGATCGAGCGAGTGATCGATCGGGTCGGCGGGCTCGGCGGCGACGAGCCGCCCGCCCGCATCCACGGCGACCTGTGGCCGGGCAACGTGCTGTGGGGGGCCGACTACCGGGCCTGGCTCGTCGACCCGGCGGCGCACGGCGGGCACCGGGAAACCGATCTTGCCCAGCTCGCCCTCTTCGGCGGCATCCCCCACCTGGATCGGGTGCTGGCCGCCTATCAGGAGAGCTGGCCGTTGCCGGACGGCTGGCGCGACCGGGTGCCACTGCATCAACTGCATCTGCTGCTCGTGCACACCGCGCTGTTCGGCGGCAGTTACCGAGATGCGGTGGTCCAGACCGCCCGTGCCGCCCTGGGCGGCGCCGAGCGCGCTACGGTCGACAGGTGAGCGCCGCCCCGGGGACCGACGGGGTCCTCGTCGACCGGTACGGCCGCGTCGCCCGGGACCTGCGCGTGTCCCTCACCGACAAGTGCAACCTGCGCTGCACCTACTGCATGCCGGCCGAAGGTCTGCCCTGGCTGGCCGGCCCCGAGTTGCTGACCGACGAGGAGATCGTCCGGCTGGTCCGGGTGGCCGTCGAGCGGCTCGGCGTGACCGAGGTGCGGTTCACCGGCGGTGAGCCGCTGATCCGGCCCGGGCTGGTCGGCATCGTGACCGCGGTCGCCGCGTTGCAGCCCCGCCCCCGGATCTCGCTGACCACCAACGGCATCGGCCTGGACCGGGTGGCCGCGGCGCTGAGCGCCGCCGGCCTGGACCGGGTGAACGTCTCTCTGGACACTCTGGACGCGGACCGGTTCACCCGACTCACTCGCCGTCCGCGCCTCGACGCGGTGTTGGCGGGGCTCGCCGGTGCGGCGGCCGCCGGGCTCCGTCCCGTGAAGATCAATTCCGTGCTGATGCGCGGTGTCAACGAGGACGAGGCGCCGGCCCTGCTGCGCTTCGCCCTCGACCACGACTATCAGCTGCGAATCATCGAGCAGATGCCGTTGGACGCCCAGCACGGCTGGGACCGCAGCACGATGGTCACCGCCGAGGAGATCCTGGCCTCCCTGCGGACCACCTTCGATCTCAGTCCCGACCCGGCGGAGCGCGGCGCGGCACCCGCGGAGACCTGGCTGGTCGACGGCGGCCCCGCCCGGGTGGGCGTGATCGCCAGCGTCACCCGCCCCTTCTGCGGAGACTGCGACCGCACCCGGTTGACCGCGGACGGCCAGGTCCGCGCCTGTCTCTTCGCCACCGAGGAGTCCGACCTGCGTGCCGCGCTGCGCACCGGCGCGGACGACGACGAGTTGGCCCGGCGCTGGCGCACCGCGATGTGGGGCAAGCGCGCCGGGCACGGCATCGACGACCCCACCTTCCTCCAGCCGACCCGGCCGATGTCCGCGATCGGAGGCTGAGCCGTGACGCCGAGCCCGCTGACCGTCCGCTACTTCGCGGGCGCCCGCGCCGCCGCCGGCCAGACCGAGGAGGTCCTGCCCGCCGGCCGGTCCCTCGACGACCTCACGGCCGAGCTGGTGCGACGCCACGGCGACCGGCTCGCCGCCGTGCTGCGAGTGGCGAGTTTCCTGGTGGACGGCGTCACCTGTCATGATCGTCAGGCACCCCTGCCGGCCGGGGCCACGATCGACGTCCTGCCCCCGTTCGCGGGTGGCTGAGGGAGGCGCACGCATGTTGGCGGTTCTGGGGTTCGTGGCCGTCCTGGCCCTGATCACCGGCTTGATCCACCTTTACCTGTGGAAGCGGCTCGTTCGGGACACCACCACACCGGGCCGCTGGCGCCGGATCGGCGCGATCGCCGCCCTGGTGCTGGCGCTGCTCGTGCCGGTCACCCTCGCCGGGACGCAGGCCGGGCTCTACTGGCTCGCCTGGCCGGGCTACGTGTGGCTCGCGCTGATGTTCTACCTGCTCGTCGTGCTGATCGTGCTCGAAGTGCCGATGCTGGTCACCCGGCTGGTGCTGCGTCGCCGGGTGGTTGCCGCGGAGCCGACCGCCGCCGCGCCCGAGCCGGTGCTGGTCGGTGCCGCCGGGCCGACCGACCCGCCGGCCGCCGGTGCCGTCGCGGCACCGGACCACGACCCGGGCCGCCGGCTGCTGCTGGCCCGTGGGGCGGCCATCTTCGCCGGCCTCACCGCCGCCGGCACCGTGGGGTACGGCGTCCGGACCGCCCTCGGCCCACCACGCCTCGACCGGGTGCAGATCCCGCTCGCCAAGCTCCCCCGCAGCATGGACGGCCTGCGCATCGCCACCGTCTCCGACATCCACCTCGGTCCGCTGCGCGGCCGCGCGCACACCGAGCGGATCGTCGCCGCGATCAACCGCCTCGACGCGGACCTCGTCGCGGTCGTCGGGGACCTGGTCGACGGCTCCGTCGCCGAACTCGGCTCGGCCGCGGCCCCGCTGCGCGACCTACGCTCCCGTTACGGCAGCTTCTTCGTCACCGGCAACCACGAGTACTACTCGGGGGTGGAGGAGTGGGTCCAGGAGGTCGACCGTCTGGGCCTGCGGGTCCTGCAGAACCGGCGCCAGGAGATCCAGGCCCGGGGTGGCGTGCTGGACCTGGCCGGCGTGAACGACCTGGACGCCACGGGAGACAGTGGCCTGGCGGCCGGGCCGGACTTCGCCGCCGCGCTCGGTGACCGTGATCCGAGTCGCCCGGTGGTGCTGCTCGCCCACCAGCCGCTGGCCGCTGTTGAGGCGGCCCGGTACGGCGTCGACCTGCAACTGTCCGGGCACACCCACGGTGGGCAGATGGTGCCGTTCGACCTGGCCGTGCGGCTGGAGCAGCCGGTGGTCAGCGGGCTCGGCGAGGTCGACGGCACCAAGGTCTACGTGACCAACGGCGCCGGTTTCTGGGGGCCGCCCGTCCGGGTCGGGGCCGAGCCGCAGATCAGTCTGGTCGAGTTGCGCTCGGCATAGCGGACGTCACGTCCGCGCGTGGCGGCGGGCGGCCGGCGCGGCGGGCGTGACAGGATGCGGCGTGCCTCCGTTCAGCGCCGTACCCCCCGGTGGCCTACGGCCATTCGTCGCGGACCTGCACATCCACTCGAAGTACTCGCGCGCGTGCAGCCGTGACCTCACGCTGCCGAATCTCGCGTGGTGGGCCCGGCGTAAGGGCATCGGTCTGCTCGGCACCGGCGACTTCACCCACCCCGCCTGGTACGACCACCTGCGGGAGACCCTGCGCCCGGCGGAGCCGGGGTTGTACCGGCTGGACGCCGAGGCGGAACGGGACGTCGCACGCCGGCTGCCGCCGCGGCTCGCCGGGACGGCGGAAGCGGACCCGGTCCGGTTCATGCTGAGCGTGGAGATCTCCACCATCTACAAGCGGGACGACCGGACCCGCAAGGTGCATCACCTGATCTACCTGCCGGACCTGGACGCGGTGGCGCGTTTCAACACCGCGCTCGGCCGGATCGGCAACCTCGGCTCGGACGGCCGGCCGATCCTCGGCCTGGACTCCCGCGACCTGCTGGAGATCACCCTGGAGGCCAGCCCGGACGGCTACCTGGTGCCGGCGCACATCTGGACGCCGTGGTTCTCCGCGCTGGGCTCGAAGTCGGGCTTCGACGCGATCGCGGACTGCTACGCCGACCTGGCCGAGCACATCTTCGCCGTGGAGACCGGTCTCTCCTCCGACCCGGCGATGAACTGGCGTGTCGGCAGCCTGGACGGCTACCAACTGGTGTCCAACTCGGACGCGCACTCACCGCCCGCCCTCGGCCGGGAGGCGACAGTGCTGACCGCCGAGCGGGACTACTTCGCCGTCCGGGAGGCGCTGCGGACCGGCGACGGCCTGGCCGGCACGATCGAGTTCTTCCCGGAGGAGGGCAAGTACCACGCGGACGGGCACCGGCTGTGTGGGGTCAACTGGTCCCCGGAGCGCACCCGCGCGGCTGACGGGCGCTGCCCCGAGTGCGGCAAGCCGCTCACCGTGGGCGTACTCAGCCGCATCGAGGAGCTGGCCGACCGACCGCAGGGGCACCGTCCGTCACACGCCCGGGACGTCACCCACCTGGTGCCGCTGGCCGAGATCCTCGGCGAGATCAACAAGGTGGGTGCCCGGTCGAAGAAGGTCGAGGGGCGGTTCAACGAGCTTCTCGCCGCGCTCGGCCCTGAGCTGGAGATCCTGACCACGACGCCACTGAGCGACATTGCGCAGGCGGGTGGCGAGCTGCTCGCGGAGGGCATCGGGCGGTTGCGGCGCGGCGATGTCCGCCGGGTGCCGGGTTACGACGGCGAGTACGGGGTGATCACCCTCTTCGACCCGGCCGAGCTGGGCGCCCACGCGGGCACGGCACAGGAGACGCTGTTCGACGTACCCGTGCCGGCGCAGCGGCGACCCGCGGAGCCGGCGGCCAGGGCCGCGGCCAAGCGCCCGGCGGCGGCCAAGGCGGAGCCGAAGCGCAAGCCGGCCCCGGCGCCGGCGCCGCCGATCGCGTCGCCGCCGTCTCCCCACGAACCGTTCGAGCCGATGCTCTCCGGGATGGAGGAGGTCGGCACCGGTCTGTTGGACCGGCTGGACGCGATGCAGCGGGTGGCCGCCTCCGCACCCGGTGGTCCGCTGCTCATCGTGGCTGGTCCGGGCACCGGCAAGACCCGGACTCTCACCCACCGGATCGCGTATCTCTGCGCGGAGCTGAACGTCTTCCCCGAGCACTGCCTGGCGATCACGTTCACCCGCCGGGCCGCCGAGGAGCTCCGGCACCGCCTCGACGGCCTGCTCGGCCCGGTCGCCGAGGACGTCACCGTCGGTACGTTCCACGCGCTGGGGTTGACCATCCTGCGGGAGAACGCGGACGCCGCCGGTCTGCCGGCCGACTTCCGCATCGCCGACGACGCCGAGCGAGCGGCCGCTCGCGCGGAGGCCGGCGACGACAACGCCAGTTACGCGGCGCTGCTACGCAAGCAGGACCTGGTCGACCTGGACGAGCTGGTGAGCCTGCCGGTGGAGTTGCTGCGGGCCGATCGTGAGCTGGTCGAACGCTACCGGGACCGCTGGCGGTGGATCTTCGTCGACGAGTACCAGGACGTGGACGCGACGCAGTACGAGCTGCTGCGGCTGCTCAGCCCGGCGGACGGCAACCTGTGCGCGATCGGCGACCCGGATCAGGCGATCTACTCGTTCCGGGGCGCCGACGTCGGCTACTTCCTGCGCTTCTCCGAGGACTTCACGGACGCCCGGTTGGTGCGGCTCAACCGCAACTACCGCTCATCGGCGCCGATCCTGGCCGCCGCCGTGCAGGCCATCGCGCCGTCCTCGCTGGTTCGTGGCCGGCGGCTGGACCCGGCCCGGCTCGACCCGGAGGCCCCGCTGGTCGGGCGCTACCCGGCGGCGTCGGTGGCCGAGGAGGCCGACTTCGTGGTCCGTACCGTCGACGAACTGGTCGGCGGGCTGTCCCACCGTTCGCTGGACTCGGGCCGGATCGACGGCCGGTCCACCTCGTTGTCCTTCTCCGACATCGCCGTGCTGTACCGCACCGACGCACAGGCCGCGCCGGTCGTCGACGCCCTGACCCGGGCCAACATCCCGGTGCAGAAGCGGTCACACGACCGGCTGCGGGACCGGCCCGGGGTCGCGGCCATCGCCCGCGAGCTGCGGCACGCCGACGGGCTGGCCGGCTCGCTGGCCGCCCGGGTGCGGCTGGCCGGCCAGGTGGTCGCGGAGCGGTTCGCCGTGCCCACCCTGGACGGCGCCGCCAGCACGGTACGTCCCGAGGACGTCCGCTCGGCCGTGGACCTGCTGACCCCGCTGGCCCGGCGCTGCGGCGACGACCTGGAGACGTTCCTGTCGCAACTGGCCACCGGAGCGGAGGTGGACGCGCTCGATCCGCGCGCGGAGGCGGTCACGCTGCTCACCCTGCACGCCGCGAAGGGCCTGGAGTTCCCGGTGGTCTTCCTGGTCGGCGTCGAGGACGGGCTGCTGCCGCTGCGCTGGCCGGGCTCGACACCCGACGAGGACGCGGTCGCCGAGGAGCGCCGGCTCTTCTTCGTCGGCCTGACCCGCGCCCAGGACCGGCTGTACGTCACGCACGCCGCCCGCCGGACCCGGCACGGTGTGGAGCGGGACTGCGCCCCGTCGCCGTTCCTCGGCGTCATCGACCCCGGCCTGTTCGAGCGGTTCGGTGAGGCCGAGCCGCGCCGCCCGAAGGACCGGCAGCTCCGGTTGATCTGAGCCACCGGACGCCGACGGGCCACCGGCGTGGCGCGCTCGGGCCGACTCATCTCGAAGAGCGGGATACCTCAGAGTCATAAACATGCCCGTGAGGTATCACGTTCATGCGGGCGAGCGCCACCCACGGCGTCACCGACGGTGACCAGGCGACGGGGTTCGGCACTGTCAGCCCAGGACGACGCCAAGCCACGCGCCGGCGAGCAGGGCCGGCCCGAGTGGCAGCAGGGTGTCCCGGCGTACCCGCCGTGCGGCGAGCAGGCCGAGCACCAGGCCACCATGCAGCAGGTGAGGCAGGAGCAGGCCAGCCAGCAGAGCGTCCCGGCCCTGCCAGCCGAGCGGTGCGCCGAGGACCGCGGCCAGCTTGACGTCCCCGAAGCCCAGCCGAGACCCGGGGAGCAGGGCCAGCAGCACGTGCGCCGCACCCGCGACCGCCGCGCCGCCCAGCGCCCCGACCAGTCGGCCGGGAGTCCCGGACAACAGCGCCGCACCGGTCAGGCCACCGAGCGCCGACACCCCTGCGGCGAGGACCAACGGGTCCGGCAGCCGCAGGCAGAGGAGATCAACCCGAGCCAGCACCAGACCGACCGCCGCGATCGCGAGGAAGACCGGCAGCGCCGGGTCGTCACCCACAGCGACGACGAGACCAGCGAAGACGCTGGCCGCCACCGTCGGGCCGAGCAGGACCCAGGCACCGCGCACAGGTCGCGGCCGGGCCGGCGGGGTCGCGAAACGCCGGGCCAGCGAGGGTACGACGAGACCGACCAGCCCGCCGAGCAACGCCACCCCGACCAGTACGGCGGTCGGCATGAGCCGGACGTTAGCTGCGGTCCCCCGTCGGCGCGGTCCCCGATCGCGCTTCCGCGCTCACCCGACGGGGGCGTTCGGTGCTCACCACCAGGGCCACCCCGGCGACGATGACCGCGCCGCCGAGCAGCACCTGCGGGGTGATCGGCTCGGCGACCAGCAGCGCGCCGAGCGCCACCGCGACCGCCGGGTTGACGTAGGCGTACGTCGACACCAGCGAGATGGGCGCGTTGTGCAGCAGCCAGACGTACGCGGTGAAGGCCACCAGCGAGCCGGCCACCATGAGGTAGCCCAACGCCAGCCAGGACCGGGTGCTGACCGCGGCCGGGTGGAAGTCCCCCAACTCGCCCCGACCGGCGGCGACGACGGCCAACACCAGCGCGCCGGCCACCATCTCGTACACCGTGGCCACGAAGGGGTCGGCCGGCATCCGGATCCGTCCGGACAGGAACGACCCGACCGACCAGGAGGTGGCCGCCGCCACCACGGTCAACGCCCCCACCAGCGGTACGGCGTCCGAGTTGCCGGCGGGCAGCACCAGCAGGACCAGACCGGCGAAACCCACTGTGACCCCGGCGAACGTCCAGAGCGGCGGCCGGTCGGAGTTGGCGGAGCGCAACAGCACCACGAGCAGCGGGACGGTCGCGACCAGCAGCGCGGCGATGCCGGAGGGCACCGCCACCCCGGGCGGCCCGGACTCGGCGAGCACCACCAGGCCGTTTCCGCCGGCGAGCAGGAGCACCCCGACCAGCGCGGCGGAGCCGAGTTGCCGGCGGTCCACCCGCAGTGCGCCGGGCCCTCGGCGGAGCCGCAGCACCACCGCCAGGATCAGCCCGGCCACGGCGAACCGCAGTGCGGCCGACAGCAGCGGCGGCAGCGTCTCCACTGTGATGCGGATGGCCAGATAGGTGGAACCCCAGAGCAGGTAGACCACGATCAACGCGGTCCAGATCAGGGTCGGCGTGGCGCCTGCGCGGCGGCCGGCGAGGGCTGCGGCGCTCGGTGGAGGTGAGCTCATCAGTGGACCACGCTACGGTGACCTCGGAGTCGGCGTCCCGCATTGGTGGCCGGCCTCTCACCACTCGTGCAGGAGGGCGGCATGACGAACTACGGACCACCGGGTGGCGGCAACCCGGGACCGTGGCGTGGGCAACGACCCGACGAGACGCCCGGCCGGCCGGTGCAGCAGCCGTACCCGCCAGCAGCCGAGCCCTACCCCCCTGCGGTCCCGTCCTATCCGCGCGCACCCCAGGGGCATCCCGGGCCGTACAACGGCCCACCCGCCGCGCCCTACGGTGGCGGAGCGCAGACGCCCTACGGCCGTGAGCAGGGCGCCCCCTACGGCGGGGCCGAGACGCCCTACGGTCGCGAGCCCGGTGCGCCCTACGGCGGCTCGTACGGGTCGACAGGGGTGAACCCGACGTACGGCGGGCAGCCGTACCGGCCGGACGGCGATCCCTACGGCGGCGATCCCTACGGTGGCGATCCGGCTCCGGCACCGGGCCGGCGCGGTCGAGGGCCGCTGATCGCGGTGCTGGCCGTCGTACTGCTGCTGGTGGTGGCCGGCGGTGCGTTCTGGTTCCTGCGCGGGCAGGGCGACGACCCGGCGCCGGTGGCCGCGCCGTCCGGTTCGGCCGTCGCCGGTGAGCCCAGCGCGGACGCGGCCGAGCCGGCGCCGAGTGCCGCCGCGCCGGAGTCGTCGGCCGATCCGCGCTTCGCCAAGGTCGGCCAGTGCGTCCGTAACGAGGGCGCCGCAGGCGGCAAACCCAAGTTGGTGATCAGCGGTTGCGCCGCGAAGTCGTACGAGGTGCTGAGCCGGATCGACGGCGCCACCAGCGGCGAGCGGGACGCCGAGGCCAAGTGCGGCAAGGTCGAGGGCTACACCAACTGGTACTTCTTCGACAGCGAGCTGGACACTCTCGACTTCGTCCTCTGCCTCAAGCAACGCTGAGACCACCCGGGGATGACATGACAACCTACGGACCAGCGGGTTCCGGTCAGCCGGACGACCCTTACCAACGCCCGCCCACCGGGTCCGACGGCTCACCACCGGTCGATCCGACAGTGCCGCAGTGGGGCCCACCGCCGCCCTCCGAGGATCCGACCCGGCAGCAGTGGGGGCCGGCACCGAGCGGTGAGGAGCCGCCCACCGCGCCGATGTGGGCACCACCGCCCGCCAACCCGGAGCCGCCCACCGCGCCGATGTGGGCGCCGCCGCCCACCTCCGGCCCGGGTTACCCGCCGCCCGGCCCGTTCCCGCCGGCGGGTCCGTTCCCGCCCACCGGTCCGATGCCGGGTCAGCAACCAGCGGCGTGGGGTCAACCGGCTCCCGGCGGTTACGGGATGCCGCCCCCCGCGCCGGTGAAAAAGACCGGCGGCAGGATCGCCCTCATCGTCACGCTGGTGGTGCTGCTCGTGCTCTGCCCGTGCCTCGGCCTGGCCGGTTGGGCGGTCTGGAAGATCGCCGATGCCAGCGACGAGGTCGCGCCCAGGCCGTCGTCGAGCGCTCCGGTCTTTCCACCCGCCGTGCCCAGCGACGCACCGCCGTCGGCGGCACCGACCCCGGACCAGGAGTTCGCCAGGGGCGACTGCGTGCTGAACGAGGGCACCGAGGACAACGCGGAGCTGCGCAAGGTGCCGTGCGGTCCGAGCACCTACCAGGTGCTGCTGCGGATCCCGGCGACCACCGACGGAGACCGGTGCGAGACGCTCGCGCCGCAGGCGACCGCGAACTACGTGCACGACAACTCGGTCGACCTGTTCGACTACGTGCTCTGTCTGAAGAAGCGGTAGCTCACGATTGCCGAAACTAGGGTTGTCTAGCGTCCAGGCTAGACAGCCCTAGTTTTGTCTCGACGGGGTCGACACGCCGGTAGCCCCATCTATCCATGTCTAGCCCCGCAGCTAGATGGCCCGATACTCTCCGATGCGTGGATCCGGTCCGCAACCCGTACGCGCCGGGCGCCGGTCAGCGCCCGCCCGAACTCGCCGGGCGGGGGCGGGAGCTGGACGTCTTCGACATCGTGCTGGAACGCATCGCACGGGGGCGCCCCGAACGCAGCCTGATGCTCACCGGGCTGCGTGGCGTCGGCAAAACGGTCCTGCTCAACACGCTCCGGTCGCAGGCGATCAACCGCCTCTGGGGCAGCGGCAAGATCGAGGCACGTCCGGACCAGTCGTTGCGTCGCCCGATCGCCGCCGCGCTGCACATGGCGGTCCGGGAGCTCGCGCCACGACACCGCGCGCCCGATCGGATCGACGCGTTCCTCGGCGTCCTCAAGGCGTTCGCCCAACGATCCGCCCCGACCGGCCGGGCGGGTGCCGCCCCGAAGCTGCGCGACCGGTGGCAACCCGGCATCGACGTGCCGGCGGCCAGCGGCCGGGCCGACTCCGGCGACATCGAGATCGACCTGGTCGAGTTGCTCAGTGACGCCGCCGCCGTGGCCAGTGACGTGGGCACCGGCATCGCCATCTTCATCGACGAGATGCAGGATCTCGGCCCGGAGGACGTGTCGGCGCTCTGCGCCGCCTGTCACGAGCTGTCCCAGCTCGGCGCGCCGCTGATCGTCGTCGGCGCCGGCCTGCCGCACCTGCCGGCGGTGCTCAGCGCCGCCAAGTCCTACTCCGAACGGTTGTTCCGCTACCAGCGCATCGACCGGCTCGACCGGATCGCCGCCGACCAGGCGCTCTGCGCGCCCGCCGAGCGCGAGGAGGTCGAGTACGAGCAGAAGGCACTCGACCTGCTCTACGAGAAGTCCGGCGGCTATCCCTACTTCGTCCAGGCGTACGGCAAGGCGACCTGGGATCACGCCCCGCGCTCGCCGATCACCGCCGCCGACGTACGGGTCGCCGCGCCCGAGGCGGAAGCCGAGCTGGCGGTCGGGTTCTTCGGCTCCCGGTTCGAACGGGCCACCCCCGCCGAACGCGAGTACATGCGGGCGATGGCCACGATGTCCGCGGTCGAGGGCGAGTCCGGAGCGGTGGCCCGCGACGACATGGATGCGGCCGTGCCCACCGCCGAGATCGCCCGGGCCCTCGGTCGCAAGCCCGCCAGCCTCTCCCCGGCGCGGGACGCGCTGATCAAGAAGGGGCTGATCTACTCCGGTGAGCGGGGCACTGTCGCCTTCACCGTGCCGCACTTCGGCAGATACCTGCGCACCCAACCGGCCTGACCGCCGACGGGTCAGACCTTCGACCAGGGCGCCGGAAAGAGCACCTCGCCGCGGGGCGGGGGGCCTTCCTCACTGGTGGACGGCGGCAGCACCAACGCCTGCCAGGGCTCACCGAGGCCAGCCCACGGGCCGGTCAGGCCCAGCTCCGTTGCCGGGCTGAAGCCGAACCGGCGGTAGAAGGCCGGGTCACCGAGGACCACGACCAGCCGCTCACCCAGCTCGGTGGAGGCGTCCAGAGCGGCCTGCACGACCGCCGTGCCGTGCCCGACGCGCTGCCGGTGCGGCGCGACCGCCACCGGGCCGAGGGCCAGCACGGGCACGTCCGAGCCTCGCTCCGGCCGCACACGCACCCGGGTGAGCAGCGCGTATCCGACCACTTCACCGCCGTACTCGGCGATCATCGCCAGCTCCGGCAGCCAGGCGGGGGTGCCGCGCAGCTCGTCGACCAGGATCACCTCCGGCGGCGTTGCCACGTCGGGGCGGGCGAAGGCGGCGGCCAGCACGCGGCGCACCGGGCCGGCATCGGCCGGGTCCTCGGGGCGTAGCCGCAGCGTGGTCACCCGCGCGACGTTACCCTCCGCAGCCGGTCCATCCGTGACGGCCGCTCGAATCGGCGTGGCGCACGTGTACGAGCACCGATCCGATCCGGCCGTTGGCGGGGTAGCAAACGTCGTGAAGGGGTATGACTGATCCATGACGCCCGTACGCTCCCTCGCCCGAGTCATGCTGAGCGGCATCTTCGTGGTCAGCGGTTACCGCAACCTCCGTTCCCCGGAGCGGCTGGCCAAGAAGGCCGCGCCAGTGACCGACCGGGTGGCCCCGGCACTGCAGAAGATGAACCCCCGTCTCCCCACCGACACCGTGCAGCTGATCCGGCTCAACTCGGCGGTGCAGCTCGGCGCCGGGCTGATGCTCGCCACCGGCCGGCTCACCCGGCCCGCCGCGCTGGTCCTCGCCGGTACGATCGTGCCGACGACCATCGCCGGGCATCCCTTCTGGAACGACGACGACCCGGTCACCCGTGACACGAACAAGGTCCACTTCCTGAAGAACCTCGGTCTCCTCGGGGGTCTGCTGCTGGCCGCGGCCGACACCGAGGGCAAGCCGGGTCTGCGTTGGCGCACCGGCCACCGCATCGGCCACTCTCGACGTTCCATGCAGCGCGCCGTCCGTACGGCCCGCCGCGAGGCCCGGATCGCCGTCCGATCCGCCTCCACCGCACGTCGACTCCCCGGCTGACCTGCGTCGATCCGTCTCCGTGCCACCCCCACCCCCCGCTAAGGCCGCGAATTACCTGAACCACCCGGTAGGCGTTAACGCGGTGGAAATGTCAAAAACATGTGTGGGATCGGACACGGTCGCATAACGCGGGAGGCACTGACGTGAGGCGCCGTTCTAGGCTCCGTGCAGGACCTGGACGGGTAGGACGACCTTGGTACGGGGGTGGCCACGCCATGCCGACGGCTGTCGGTAGACGGGCGGACCGCCTCGCCCCAATCCAACGCGTGACGCGTGGGATCGATCGCAGGAACGTCGTACGGGGCGCCATCGTGGCTGCCGTCGCCTACGCCGCATGGCTTGCCATCGGCACCTTCGGGCGGCCGTACAACTTCTTCGACATGAAGATCTATCACGGTGCCGTGGTGTGGTGGGCGAGCGGTCACGAGCTCTATGAGTTCATCGCGCCCGGAACCACGCTCGGTTTCACCTACCCGCCCTTCGCTGGCCTCGTCATGCTGCCGATGGCACAGCTCCCGATCGGCATGGCCGGCATGGTCAACGCAGCCGCCAGCATCGCCGCGTTGGCGCTGGTGCTGGCCGGGTTGCTTCGTCCCATCGTGGACCGGCTGGGGTGGCCACTGTGGTTCACCGTGGCGCTGGCGGTGCCGCTCGCGGTCGCCATCGAGCCATCCCGGGAGACCCTCGGCTACGGCCAGGTCAACATCCTGCTGTTCGCGTTGATCATGGCTGACCTGATCGGTCTGCGCTGGCGTTCCCGCCGGGGCACCCACTACGCCACGACCGACGGTCCCCTGCTGCGCTTCCTCTACGGCGGAGCCTGGGCTGGCGCGGGCATCGGCCTCGCCACCGCGGTCAAGCTCACCCCGGCACTGTTCATCGCCTACCTGCTGATCACCCGCCAGTGGCGGGTGGCAGCCACCGCCATCGGCACCACAATCGGCGTGACGGTGGCGAGCTTCGCCATCGTCGGCGACGAGTCGCGGGCGTACTTCGGCAGTGTGCTCTGGCAGACCGAACGGGTCGGCGCGGCGGACATGACACCCAACCAGTCCCTCGCCGGTCTGCTCGCCCGGCTGTACGACTCGATCGAAACCCCCGGGCTGCTCTGGTTCGCCTTCTCGGTGCTGATCCTGGCGCTGGGCCTGTCCCGGGCGGCGAGTTCCCGTGCCGACGGTGACGAGCTGACCGCGTTCACCCTGGTCGGCCTGACCGCGAACGTGATCAGCCCGATCTCCTGGACCCACCACCTGGTCTGGGTGATCCCGGCGATCATCGTGCTGGCCGACGCCGCCGTGCGCCGCCGGGAGGCGAGTCGGGGGATGCCACAGCGCACCGGCCCGGGGACGGTGTTCGGCGGGCTGCCCGGGGTCAACGGGCTCCGCCCACCGATCTGGTATCCCACTCTGACCGGGCTCCGTCACGGTGTCGCCGCGATCGGGCTCTATCTGCTCTTTTTGATCTCCCCGATCTGGCCGTACGAGCACCAGCTACCGGAGATGTCGCACTACCAGGACGGTCTCTTCGGAGCGCTGATGGAGAACTCGCTCGCGGTCGCGCTGATCGTGCTCGTCGCCGCGCTGCCCTGGCGCCCCGGTGCGGAGCCGGCGTTCTACGGCGACCGGATCACCAGGGCCGTGCTGGTCAACGGCCGCCGCTGAGCGGTCAGGGGCAGTTGACCCATTCCTCGGTGCCATCGGTGAAGACCTGCCGCTTCCAGATGGGCAGGCGCGCCTTGACCTCGTCGACCAGCCGGGCGCAGGCCGCGAAGGCCGCCGCCCGGTGTGCGGTGCTCACCGCGGCGACCAGCGCCACGTCACCGATCGCCAGCGGGCCGACCCGGTGCGAGACCGCCACCGCGTAGACGTCGGGCTCCGCGGCGATCTCGGCGGCCACCTCGCGCAGCACCTGCGCGGCGCTCGGGTGCCCCTCGTATTCCAGGCTCGTGACCTGACGCCCGTGGTCGTGGTCGCGGACCACGCCCTGGAAGGAGACCACGGCGCCGGCCCGACGGTCGGCGACCGCCGCCTCGTGGGTGGCGAGGTCGAGCGGCTGGTCGGTGACCTCGCCGAAGGTGATCGCCGGTGCGGTCATGAAGCACGCTCCCCAGGAAGCAACGGCAGTGGCACGATGGGCACCCGGTCACCCGGCTCGCCGCTGGTGCCGGGCCTGATGACGGCGAACCCGTCCGCGCCGGCCAGGCCACGCAGCATCGCCGAACCGACGTGTCGCACCGGGGACGCGGTGCCGGCGGCCCGGTCCAGTCGGACCAGCGCCAGGTGGGTGTGGTCACCACGACCGGGCACCGCCTCGGCCAGGGTGGCCTGCGGAAGCACCGGCATCGAGCGGCCCTGCAGACCGGCGAGCAGCGGCGCCACCAGCGACACCAGCGCGACGATGGCGGACTGCGGATTGCCCGGCAGCCCTGCCACGAAGCGGATCCGCCCGTCGTGGCCGGCCAGCCGGGCCAGGAGCATCGGGAAGCCCGGCCGGACCGCGACCGTGTTGACCACGTAGTCGGCGCCCAGCGCCTCCAGGGTCGGGTGCAGGTGGTCGACCGGGCCGTTCATCGTGCCCCCGGTGGTGCACACCAGGTCGGCACCGGTCAACGCCGAGCGCAGGGCCGCCACGTGCGCGGGCAGCGTGTCGGCCACCGGGCCGACCACGTCGGACGGGCGGATCTGGCAGCCGTACCGTCGCAGCCACCCGGGCACCGCCGGGCCCAACGCGTCCCGGACACGACCGGCTGCCGGCGGGCCCGCGGTCAGCAGCTCGTCGCCGAAGACGAGCAGCGCGGCGCGCGGCGCTCGCCGGACCCGCAGCGTGTCGTGCCCGCACGAGGCCGCCAGGCCGATCAGCGCCGGGTCGACCGGCGTGCCGACCGGCAACAGCTCCTCATCGGCGTACGCCTCCTCGCCGGGTTGCCGCCACTCGGGCGTCTCCCGGGGAGTGCCGTGGACCAGACCGTCGACGGTCGTGGACTCCTCGACGCGCAGCACGGCGGTGGCACCCTCGGGCACCATGGCTCCGGTCGCGATCTCGACGGTCGTGCCGTCCTCGGTGAGCGGCGCGGGGGTGCTGCCCGCCAGCACTCGGCCGATGACCCGCCACGGGCCGGTGCCGCGCACCGCCCAGCCGTCCACGCTGGAGGTCGGGAAGGCGGGCAGGTCGGTGCGGGTGGTCAACGGCTCAGCAAGGGTGGACCCGTCGATGTCGGCCAACGGGCGGGCGACGGCGGGCAGCGCGGCGGCCAGACCGACCGCGTAGACCCGCGACCGCGCTTCCTCCCAGCCGGCTGGTGGGGGTGCGACGACCCGATCCGCGGTGGGTGCGGTTTCCGTGCTCACCGACCGAGCCTATCGGCACGGACCGACACCCGTCGGGGCCTGGCGTGGACCGGTCGGTGGGCGGAGCCGGGAACCTCAGTGGTCGCCGCCGCGCAACTGGTCGACGGTGTGCCCGAGGATCGGCCCGAGCACGGCCAGGCCGTCGCGGGCGCCGCCGGTCGAGCCGGGCAGGTTGACCACGAGCATCCGACCAGCCACCCCGGCCAGACCCCGGGACAGCACCGACGTGGGCACCCGGTCGCGGCTGTGCGCGCGGATCGCCTCGGCGATGCCGGGGACCTCGTAGTCGAGTAGGCCCCGGGTCACATCCGGTGTGCGATCCGACGGGGTCACCCCGGTGCCACCACTGGTCACCACCACGTCGACACCGTCGGCGCGGGCGGCCCGCAAGGCGGCACCGACCGGCTCCCCGTCGGGCACCACCACCGGCTCGTCGACCTCGCACCCCAGCTCGCGCAGGCCGGAGACGAGCAGTGGACCGCTGGTGTCGGCGTAGACACCGGCCGCAGCTCGGTTGGACGCGACGATCACCCGCGCCCGGATCACGGCCGGTCCTCCGGCCGGACCCACTCGCCGGTCTTGCCGCCCTCCTTGCGCAGCACCCGGACAGCCTCCACCGAGGCCGCCGGGTCGACCGCCTTGACCATGTCGATCAGAGCGAGACCGGCGACGGCAACCGCCGTCAGCGCCTCCATCTCCACCCCCGTGCGGTCCGCCGTGCGGGCGGTGGCCGTGATCTCCACGGTGTCGGCGGTCAGTTGCAGGTCGACAGTGACGCCGTGCAGGGCGATCGGGTGGCACAGCGGGATCAGATCGGGAGTGCGTTTCGCCCCCATGATCCCGGCCAGCCGACCGACCGCCAACGCGTCACCCTTGGGCAACCCGTCGCGGTGCAACAGGTCGATGACCTCGGGCGTGGTCCGCAGACGGCCCGCCGCGACGGCCAGCCGGCCCGTCACCGCCTTGGCGGAGACATCGACCATGCGGGCCGCGCCAGCACGATCGACGTGGCTGAGCTGTGCGGGTTCGGTCACGGTCGTGAGCCTATCGGTGCGGTACGACGGCGTTCGGAAGGAGCGGCGTCGCGTCGACCGCAGCGCCGGGTGCTGACGGCGCACCGGTCGGACGCCGCTCCTTCCTCACCGACCCGCCACCGAGGTCGCTGGGGGGACCTGGCAGCGGGTACGTGTCGACGACCCGGTTCTGCCCCGGGGCAGAACCGCCCCCGTTCGTCGATACGGCCGAGAAGCTACCGGGTGTGGCGATAAGAAATGGAGAGGGTGGCGAGCCACCACGTCACGCAGCAGCGGGATCGCCAGGTCGTCCAGGGCCGAGCGCAGCTGGACGTCGGCGAGGAGCTCCACGGTCAGCAGCCGCTCCTCTTCGACCGCAACGGTTCGGGAGGTGAGGACAGGCCCGAGCGGGATGCCAGCGAGCATCGGACCCGCCACCGAGCCAGGGCGCGCTCGAGTAGCTGCCGTGCGCTGTCCAGGTCGCCAACCGCCGGGGCTTCCCGCCCCGCGTTCCGCTCCAGCTCGAAGCGAAAGACGTCGACTTGGTCCGGGTCCACGACGAGTCGATAGCCGTTGCGTTGGCGCTCGATGACACCGCGCCCGGCCGGGGAAGCCTCGAAAGTCCGACGCAGATTGGCGGCATAGGTCCGCACATTAGCTATGGCTGATCGCGGTGGGCGATCGGCCCATAACTCATCCACGAGTTCATCCACTGTCACCAGTCGGCCGACCTGAACGGTGAGCAGCGCGAAGACTACCTGTTGTTTTGGCGTACCCAGCTGCAAAGTGCCAGCGGGCAGTTGCACAGAGAGGCCGTCAAGAACTCGAATCTCCACCAGACCCCGACCTCAACGGCAGTCATGTATCCAGTCGACCACGCAACGGAGCTTACGGACCGGAACCGACCCTGCCGACGTCGCCAGCTTGACCGTCAACTGGAATGATCTGCTTAGACACTCACTCAGGAGCGATCCGATTCGCCTCCCATGGGGCACGAACTGCGGTTGAACCCGCCTGCGGGTTCCCACACACCTAATACGCGCCCGGGCCCGCCACGAATGGTCGATTCGTCCCGACCAGCCAGGCGAGAGGGTTGAGCGCTCCGCTCAGGAGTGCGGACAGAAAGTGACATATCCGCTCCAGCTTGGCTAATGTTGCGCATACCGACATTAATTGTTCCTTCCCACCCATGAGTCCTCCTACTCTCAGCCCTACGAACGAATGGCGCCCAACACGGCGCTCCGTGGTGGCAAGGGAGGTCGAACGATGCGCAACAGCACCGAGTGGGACTAGTCCACCTTCAGCCCGATGCAAATCCTCGACGCTGAAGGGGTGTCAGATGCGTAGCACCGAATGGGACTGAGTCCTTATCACCGTGGCGACACAGCGGTACGCTGCCCGTCAGCGGACACCGACGGTGGGTTACGGGTGAGGTTGAGTGAGCCGGACGACGCGTCGTCACAGGGGAGCCGACCCACGCCTGCTGAGCCTCGTCGGACTGATGGTGACGCTGGCAACCGTCGTCGCCGTGACAGCAGCGATCGCAACGACACGCAACGTGCCAGACAGCGCAGGAGACGTCTCGACAATCTCCGCGCTCGTCCTGATGATCGCCTTAGGGGCAGTCGTCAAAACACGCCTGCGGATCAGGTCGACGACCTTCTCGTTCGCCTGGGTGGAGACGGCCATCGTCCTCGGACTCGCGCTGGCCCCGCCACCCTGGGTGATCCTGTCCACGGGCATCGGCATCGCCTGCGTGTCACTCGTCAACCGGCTGACCGCGATCAAGGCAGCCTTCGCCATCGCCAAGCACACCCTCGTGGCCGGCGGCGCCACTCTAGTGATCATGCTTCTCGGCCAGCGCTGGCCGCCAGACGGCCTCTGGAATCACCTCATACTGCTCGGGGCGGTCTACCTCGTCGCCGCAGTACTCGATGACCTGTTGGCCATTCCGGTCATCGCCCTGGCGTCGGGCACGCGGATCGTCCGGCAGTTCCGTACCCACTTCGACCTGCGGCTGGCCGGATTCGCCGTCCGATTCGTGGTGGCCGCCCTGACCTTGATCATCCTTCAGGCGGATCAGCGTCTACTGCTCGCCGTTCCGCCCCTGGTCCTGAGCCTCCATCTGGCCTACTCCGCGCGCATCCGCGGCCGCACCGAACAGCAGGCATGGCAGCGGCTCGCCCGCACCACCGACGCGCTCAACGTGGTCGACCTGGACACCGTCCTCACCACGGCCGTCACCCAGGCCGCCGAGCTGTTCTCCGCCGACGAGGTCGAGATCGAGCTGCGCCTCGGCGATCGCACCGTCCGCGGCGGCACCGGCGGCATCACCTTCGACGGCCCGACCGGCACGCCCACCGACGTGGACGGCACCATCGTCCCCGCACCGCTGGAAGGACACGACCGCACCGTCGACGTCGGTGTACTTCGACTGCGCTTCCGCGGCCCGGTGCAACTCTCCGAGCGGGAGCAGTACACCCTGCGCACCTTCGCCTCCGCGCTCTGCACCGCCGTTCGCAACGCCCAGGCGTACGCCGAGCTGGCCCGGGTGGCCGACGAACACGCGTACGCGGCCGCGCACGACGCGCTGACCGGCCTGGCCAACCGCAGACACCTCCTCGACGAGGGCACCGAGCAGTTGAGCGCCCGCCACGCCGACGGGGTGACCGCGCTGGTGCTGATCGACCTCAACCACTTCAAGGAGGTCAACGACACGCTGGGGCACGCCGCCGGCGACCAGGTGCTGATGCAGGTCGCCGACCGGTTGCGAGGCGCGGCCCAGGCGAGTGACCTGGTGGCCCGCCTCGGCGGCGACGAGTTCGCCGTACTCCTGCGCGGGCTGCCGGCCCCGGCGGTCGCCGCACACCGGGCCGAGACCCTGCTCGCCGCCCTGCACGAGCCGTTCGAGCTGGACGGCATGCGGATCAGCGTCGAAGCCAGCGGCGGAATCTCCGTCGCACCGTCCAGCGGTGGCATGGCCGAGCTGCTGCGCCGCGCCGACGTCGCCATGTACCAGGCCAAGCGGGCCGGGCAGCGGATCGCCACGTACGCCCCGACCCGGGACACCGCCGACCTGGGCCGCCTCACCCTCGGTGGCGACCTGCCCCGGGCGGTCGCCGACCACGAGTTCGTCGTCAACTTCCAACCGATCGTCGACCTGGGCACCGGCGAGGTGACCAGCGCCGAGGCGCTGGCCCGCTGGCACCACCCCACCCACGGCATGATCGACCCGCTGCGCTTCCTGGAGGCCGTCGAGCGTTCGGGCCTGCTGCCGGCCTTCGCCGAGGCGATCCTCGACCAGGCGCTGATCGCGGCGGCCAACTGGCGCGACGCCGGCTTCGACGTACCCGTCGCGGTCAACGTGTCCCCACGCAGCCTGCTCGACGCGCGGTTCCCGGGCTCGGTGCTGGCCCGCCTGCGCGCCCACGACCTGCCGCCGGACCGGCTGGTGCTGGAGCTGACCGAGACGCTGACCCTCAGCCAGCTCGACGTCGTCGACCGGGTGCTCAGCCGGCTCCGCGACGAGGGTGTCCGGCTGGCGCTGGACGACTTCGGCACCGGCTACTCATCACTCTCGCTGCTCTCCCGAATCCCCGTGCACGAGCTGAAGATCGACCGAAGCTTCGTGACGACGATGGAGAGCTCGGCGGAGGCCGCCGCCGTCATCCGCTCCACCCTCGACCTGGGTCGCAGCCTCAACCTGGACGTCGTAGCCGAGGGCGTGGAGAGCGAACCGCAGCGGCGGGCCCTGTGGGAGCTGGGCTGCGTCGCCGGCCAGGGCCACCTGTTCGCCCGGCCGATGCCGGCCGGCACCCTGCTCGCGGCGATGCAGCGCGGTTCGGGTGGCCGACCCGGCGCCCTGGCCGCGCCACTGCACGACGCCGGCGCGGTGATCCGGCTGAGCCAGAACCGCCGCCAGGCCGGCCGTTCCCGCCCCGACCGCCTCCCGCACCTGCCCGCCTGACCCAGCATCGGCCGGGTGCCGACGCAGGCCGGTCTGCCAGACTGGCGCCGTGATCGCCGACGACCCGACCGCCCGCCGCCGTCGCTGGCACTGGCGAACGCTCGACGCCGCCGGCGGCGGACTCGCCCTCGACCTGGGCCTCTACGCCGCCTCCGCCGTCTTCGCCGCGATCACCGCGGTCACGTCGACCCTGCTGCCGCACCGGGCGTGGGGCGCCGTCGCCGCCGTCGGATACCTGGTCGCGACGCTGGTGGCGCTCGTCCAACTCCTGCTGCGTCGGCGCTCACCGACCTCACCCCTGGTCGGGCTGCCAGCCCGCTGGGCGGTCACCGGTCTCGCCTGGGCGGGCACCGCGCTGCTGCCCCTGCTCTGGCAGAGCATCGACCGGGCCGGCGGCCGCACCGACCGGGCCCAGGAGGAGGTGCTGGTCGTGGAGCGGGCCGGCACCCGGCTCCTGGAGCACGGCACGCCGTACCTCGGGCCCGACGCGATAGCCGCCCTGCCACCCGGCGAGCAACTGATGGGCTACACCCCGTACCAGCCCGGCATGGCGATGTTCGGCCTGCCCAGAGCGCTGGCCGACACCTGGTGGACCGACTCGCGGGTCTGGTTCGCGGTGGGCACCGCACTCGCGCTCGCCCTGGCCGTGGCCGCCCTGCGCAGAAAACCGGCCGCCACCGACCAGGTCGACACCGGCCACCGGCGGGACGCCGCGTTGCTGCGCGGCGTGCAGGCCGCCACCGTACTGCCGATCTGCGCCCTCACCCTCGCCACCGGCGGGGACGACCTGCCCGTACTCGCACTCTGCCTGCTGGCCCTCGCACTCGCCGCCGCCGACCGACCCGGCCGGGCCGGCCTCGCGGTCGGGCTGGCCGGCGCACTGAAGCTGTTTGCCTGGCCGGTCGCCCTGGTCCTGATCGTCTGGGGTCTGACCCGGCGCGCCGGCACCCGAGTCGCCGCGGGCGCGATCGGCCTTCCCGTCGCCGCCCTCCTGCCCGCCATGCTGGTCGACCGGGACGCGCTGACCGAGAACGTGCTGCGCTTCCCCCTCGGCCACGGCCTGGTCACCAGCCCCGCACAGTCCCCGTTCCCCGGCTACCTGATCGCCACCGCACTGCCCGCCGGCCGGCTGATCGCCGCCGCACTGCTGGTCGCGGCGGGAGTCGCCATCGCCGTCCGGCTCGCCCGCCGCCCGCCCCGCACCGCCGTCGCCGCCGCACTCATCTGCGGGTACGGGCTGCTCGTCGCCATCGCCCTGATGCCCTCGACCCGCTTCGGCTACCTGCTGTACCCGCTCGCCCTGCTCACCTGGGCACCTGCCCTGCGCGGCCCGGTCGACACACCGCCGACCCCGGTCCCCGACCACCTGCCCGGTCGGGCCACTTCCGCGTAACTGGCGGGCGGAACGGCGCGTCAGGGCGTAGACCTGAAGGCATGACGACGTACCGCGACCGGGCCGACGCCGGCCGGGTGCTCTCCGACCGGCTCACCGCGCTCATCGGCGAACCCGACGTCGTCGTCCTCGGCCTCGTCCGCGGCGGCGTGCCCGTCGCACGGGTCGTCGCCGAACGACTCGGCGCACCACTGGACGTGCTGGTCGTCCGCAAGCTCGGCATGCCATGGGCCCGGGAGGTCGCCTTCGGCGCGCTCGGGCCGGGTGGTGTCCAGGTGCTCAACGACGCGGTGGCCAGCCGACTCAGCAGCGACGACATCGCCGAGGTCAGCCGTCGGGAACAGGCCGAACTTGAACGCCGGGAACGCCTCTACCGGGGCGGTCGCGCACAGTTGGACCTCACCGGGCGTACCGCTGTGATCGTCGACGACGGCCTGGCCACCGGCGCGACCGCCCGCGCCGCAGTGGAGGTCGTCCGCCAACTCGGGGCACACCGCGTCGTGGTCGCGGTCCCGGTCGGCGCGCAGGAAGCCTACGAACTACTCGCCGCCGAGGCGGACCAGGTCATCTGCGCCCAACGCCCAGCGGATTTCGGCGCGGTGAGCGTCTACTACGACGACTTCCACGAGGTGTCCGACGAGGAAGTCACCGAGGCGCTCACAGCAACTGCCTAGGTCCACCAGGTACCGTCGGGCGATGAGTAGTCTCACCTGTCCCAAGTGTCACGGAGAAATGCGCCAATACGAGCGCAGCGGCGTCGTCATCGACCAGTGCGGGGAGTGCCGAGGCATCTTCCTGGACCGCGGCGAGCTGGAGAAGCTGTTCGAGGCGGAGGCCAACTGGAGCCGCCAACAGACCGGGGGTGCGCCGCAGCCCGCCCAGCAGCCGGCCGGCTACCCGCCCCCGCCGCCGCCGCACCAGCCCGGTTACGGTGCCGTCCCGCCGCCGCCCCCGCCCGCCCACGGCTACCCGCCGCAGCCAGCGTACGGCCACCAGCAGCAACAGCACCACGGCTACCACGGGCACTACCGGCAGAAGAAGCGCAAGGGCTTCCTCGACGAGATGTTCGGCTGATCCCAGAGCCGACATCCCGCCCGGGTCGATCGACGTGTCGGCCCGGGCACATCGCCCACCCCGTCGATGGTTGGCGGGCGCGATCGTCCATGCGAGGGTGATTCGCATGACCGTGATCCGACCGGACGAGGCGCTGGCCCAGGCGTACGACGGGATCACCGCGGCCATCGACGGCCTGGACGACGCCGGCCTGCAACGAACCACCCGCTGTCAGGGCTGGCTCATCGCCGACCTGCTGCTGCACGTGCTCGGCGACGCCCAACGGGCACTGGTCGCGCTGGCCAGCCCCGTCGACGGTCCCGCCGACGTCGACGACGTGAGCTACTGGCGTGACTTTCCCGGCGGCGATGACAACGCCGCCCGACACGCCTGGTGGGTCCGCCGATCGGCCGCCGCCTTCGACCGTCCGACCGGGATCGTCCGGCTCTGGCAGGAGACCGCCCCGGCGGCGGTCCGCGCCGCCGCGTCAGCCGACCCCGAGGGGTACGTGACGACACAGGGGCACGTGCTGCGCGTACCGGATTTCCTCGCCACCCTGACCACCGAAGCCGTCGTGCATCACCTGGACCTGACCGTGGACCTGCCCGGCGCGCCGCCGCCCGGCCCACTGGCAGTACGAGTCGCGGTGGCGACCATGGACGGTCTGCTCAGTGACGACACCGTCCGCCCCACCGCCTGGGACGACCACGACTTCCTGCTGAAGGCCACCGGGCGCGTGCCCCTCACCGAACGGGACCGGCTGGAGTTGGGCGAGTCGGCGGGCTGGTTTCCGCTGCTCGGCTGACCGACGGCGGGTCGTCCCAGCGGTCAGCCGATGGCCATGTCCACGAAACGGGACAGGTGCAGCTGCGCTGCCACCGTTACGGTGTCGGTTGGCCCATTCCGATGCTTGGCAACAATAAAATCCGCCTCGCCCGCCCGCGGCGACTCCTTGTCGTAGTAGTCGTCACGATGCAGCAGGATGACAACGTCAGCATCCTGCTCAATTGAGCCTGATTCACGCAAGTCGGACAGTTGGGGTCGCTTGTCCGTGCGCTGCTCGGGGCCACGGTTCAGCTGACTGACCGCGATGACCGGGCACTCGACCTCCTTGGCCAACAGCTTCAGGCCACGGGACAGGTCCGCGACCTCCTGCTGGCGGCTCTCGGTGCGCTTCGGCGACGTCATCAGCTGGAGATAGTCGACCACGATCATCTTGAGGTCGTGCCGCTGCTTCAGCCGTCGAGCCTTCGCCCGGATCTCCATCAGGTTCATGCTCGGCGTGTCGTCGACGAAGAGCGGCGCCTCGCTGATCTCGCCCATGCATCGGGCCAGCTTGGTCCAGTCGTCGTCGGACAGCTGCCCGCTGCGCAACACGTGCAGCGGCACCCGCGCCTCGGCGGAGAGCAGTCGCATGACGATCTCGACCTTGCTCATTTCCAGCGAGAAGATCGCGGCGGCCTGGTTGGCGCGAATCGCAGCATTTCGGGCAAAGTCCATGCTAGCCGTGCTGTTGTGGGTAGGGATCATCGCCCGGCTGGCCAGGTACAGGTGTTCGTCGTTATCGACGGTCACACACCGCACCGGAACGCTGGGGACCGGCCGGACGTCGACGATGAACCGCGAGGTCGTTCGCACATCGGAGGCCGTGCGGCGGCGTGCGGCGTGTGCATCCTGCTTGCGCCCGAGCCGGAAGATGACGTCCGGCGTGGAGAAGTTCAAGGTGTACGCGATCGACGACTCGCGGGTGCGGCCGCGCACCGGCTTCGCGTTGACCGTGCAGCGGTAGCCGAGGCTGACGATGAGTTCCCGCACGCCATCAGCCAGCCGCTTCGAGGTCGACGTGTACTGGAGGTTGCCGGAGGGTGCGACGGTCCCATCGGTGTCCATCAGCCCAGCGAGCAACGCCCTGCGCTGACCCTCCGAGGCGCGCAGATAGACGCCCGGGATGTGCTTGTTGCCCGCTACCCCGACTTGACGCAACAGCCCGAGGAAGGAACCGTTCCGGTGACGGCAATCGGCACACTTCCTGGTCGCTGGATTCTCACGCAACGCCCTGGTGGAAACGCCACAGTCCACGCAGACACCGTTCCGCGGAGCAGCGGACGTGGGCTTCAGCAGAATGGTGTAGACCATCGGCCCGCTGGGCCGCACGACGAAGCCGTCCGCCTCAACGTGCGTGACCATCTCCGGATCTGCCGTGGTGAAGCGGCTGGCGTCGCTGTGCCCGTCGCCGAGCCACGCCCCCAAGGTATAGGGCGGGACCAGCAGATCACGGTCCGGGAGTTGGATGGGAGCGCAATTCCGTACGGCATGGTTGAGCCGCCGCTGGGCGGTGTCAGTACGCAGCGTAGCCGCGATCTCGGCAGTGGTGACGACGCCGTCGTGGTCGGCCCGGCTGCCGGCATTGACCTCCCGCTCGGCTCGTTCAAGGAGCGCGCTCAGAAGCGGACCGGCCGGATAGCCGGGCGCAGTCCAGTTCTGCGGCTTGCCGTTGCGGACGATGGGACGGCTGATCCGGCCAACCGACCCGACCTCGTGGGCGACGCTGTGCAGGACATGCCGGAACTCCGGCCCCACCTGCTCAATCGTGTCGAAGAGCGTGATCGGCTGATTCCGTTGGGAGCTCAGCCGCTCATGTGCCGCACGTACGTTGGCGAGTGACGACTCGGGCCAGTGTCGCCTTCGCCGCGCCGGCTCCTGCCGCCGACCAGCCCGGCTGGTGGTTTTCCACAAGTGCTCCGCGTCGGCCACGATGACCGTGCCGTCGGCGAACTCCACCTCGTAGCAGGGGCGGTCGTGCATGACGTCGAAGGCGTGTGTGACCGTGGTGGGTCTGCCGTCTGCCGCCAGTAGCTGATCGCCCGCCTTGACCTCGCCCATCGTGGTCCAGCCGTCAGGCGTGGGCAGCGGGGTGTCCAGCGCGAGCGCCTTCCCGAGACCGGGCCTGCCTGCCACGATGATCAATTGGCCGGCGTGCAGGCCGTTGAGCAGTCGATCCAGGTCGCTGAAGCCGGTGGGCACGCCGGTCATCATGCCGCCGGTCGCCCCCACCGCCTCGATCTCGTCCAGCGTGGGCTGCAACATGTCGGCCAGGATCGCGAAGTCCTCGCTGACCCGGCGTTCGGTGACGTCGTAGACGGCCTGCTGAGCGAGGTCGACGACGTCGTCCACGTCGCGGCTGCCGCCGCTGGCGGTGCCGTAGCCCAACTGCACGATCTTGGTGCCGGCCTCGACCAGGCGGCGCAGCACGGCCCGTTCGCTGACGATCCGCGCGTAGTAGGCCGCGTTCGCGGCGGTGGGCACGCTGGCGATGAGGGTGTGCAGGTAGGGCGCGCCACCGATCCGGACGAGATCGCCGGAGTCGGCGAGCGCCGCCGCGACCGTGATCGAGTCGGCCGGCTCACCCCGGCCGTAGATGTCCAGGATGATGTCGAAGATGGTGGCGTGCACCGGCCGGTAGAAGTCGTTGGTCTTGAGGATCTCGACGACGTCGGCGATGGCGTCCTTGGAGAGCAGCATGCCGCCGAGGACGCACTGCTCGGCGGCGACGTCCTGGGGCGGAGTCTTGTCGAAATGGCCGTCCCGCGGCGCAGGTGGTTGGCCTCCGCCGGAGCGTGACTCTGCCCGCATGTCGTCGGTGACCGACACGGGTCCCCCCTCCACTGCGCCGGATCTGATTCCAGCTCTACCGCTGGGGTGCGACACTTCCGTCCGACCGGGCCGGTCGATCGGGGGCCATCGCGCCGGCGGTCGAGGGCCAACCATACGGACCCCAAGGTCAGAGACTCAACAACGCCGGTGGACGAGCCTTGGGACAACCTGTGGATGCCGGGGGACAGCATGTGCGTGGTGTGTGCACAGCCTGTGGAAAACTGTTGGGGAATTCTTCGTCATAACTCGTTGACCTGCGGAAACGTGCTCCCCAGCCTGTGGAGGAAGATATTTCGGTCGGGCCTGTGACACGATCGTCCCGTACTATCTCCAGCGAACGGCTACACCTGGACAGCGGATTCCGCTTTCGGTTCAGAAGGGTCACACTCCGGCCGTGAGTTACCGGGACTGGGGACGCGGGGATGGCAGCCCGCGCGAGCGCCAGCCGACCGCCTCGTGGGGTGAACGCGCGGCGTCCGTTCCGGTCGACCCGTACGACGAGGATGGGCGATACCGCACCTCCAGTCGGCGGCGTGCACTGGACCGGGGCCAGGACGAGCCCGTCGACGCCTACCTGCCCCGGTGGGCGTTGGAGTCGGGTGTCCGGCACGCTGACGGCGGCGGGCGTCACGCGGCACCGGACGAGGACGAGCGCGAGCGGCCAACCTCCGGTGCTGGCCGACGCTCTGCCGAGGCGTCGAGCGGCCGAGGTCGGCGCAGCGAGGCGGGTTGGCGCGAACAGGCGGCGATCGGTGCCGGACCGGACTCGGACCACACTCGGGAGTGGACGCTCGACCGTCCGCAGGACCAGGGGTACGCCGGCCGTCGGCGCGCCGACGCCGGGGAGGACGAGCCGGTTTCCGGTGCGATCCGGGACCGTCGCCCCCGCCGCGCCCCCGCTGGCCGTCCCCAGGTGATCTGGTCGGGCGGGGATCTGGAGTCCGCTCCGAGTGAGCCCGCGCCTGAACCGGACGTGAGCCGCCCCACCCGGCGTAGCCGTCGTGCGGCGGAGGAGTCCTGGTCCCGTCCGGCGGCCGACGCGTGGGTGCGCGGGTCCGACCGGGTGGCTGAGCCCGAGCCGTCGTATCCGCCCGCTGTGGATCCCTGGGATGCCTCGGGTGTGCACGCGTGGCCGCCGGCCGCCGGGGCGGACGGCACGGATCTGAGCGGGCAGTGGTCGGCCGTGGAGAGCGTCGGTGGCTGGGAGCGGTCCGACCGCACCGGCCAGTGGGAGCGGTCCGCGATCGAGGACGACCAGTGGGACCGTACGCTGCCGCCGCGCTCGGACCGGTCCGTGGCGGCGGAGGGTTGGCCGGCACGGGACGACGGGTTCTGGCCCGGCACGCGGCTGGCCGATGACGACCCCCGGTGGATGGATCCGGCGACGTCGGCGCCCAGGTCGCCCGTGGTGGGTTACACCGCTCCGCGACCGCGCAGTGCGCCGGTGCCGCGTGGTGGAGCGCCGCGGCGTCGGTCGGACCGGCCTGCGGTCGGGGCGGCGTCGGTGCGTCAGCGGGTCGAGTCGGCGGCCAGCGGTGCCTTCTCGCGGCGCCTGGAGGACGATCTGCTCGACCCGGATCCGGGTGGGCCCTTCCGGCCATTGCTGTTCACCGCGGCCTGTTACCTGGTGCCGGCGATGTTGATCTTCGTTTGGTTGTTGACGTTGGACAGCCAGGCGCCGGCTGGTTGTGTGACGGACATCAGCGGGGGTGGCTGCGAATCGGCCCGGTCGCGGGCGTTGGAGTCGCTGCTCGCCGGCTCGCCGCGCTTCGGTCTGGCGCTGGTGAGCAGTCTGGTGGTGGCAGCGCTGCTGCGTCGGGTGGGTACGACGTGGCGCTCGGCGACCATCGCGCTCGCCGCGGCGGTGGTGGGCGGCGGCCTTTCCACGGTGTTGATCAGCGCGGTGACCGGTCAGCCGATCGGGTGACCTGCCCTGCGGGTGAGGGTGGCACGGATCGGGTGTCCTCGCGGCGCGGGCTCAGACGGCGTACGCGCGAAGGCCCGCACCGATCGCTCGGTGCGGGCCTTCGTGGTGGTGTTGCGGACGTCAGCCCTGAACGACGTTCAGGTTGAACGACGCGGTCACCTCGGGGTGCAGCTTGATCTTCACCGGGTAGGTGCCGGTCGACTTGATGTGACCGGGCACCTCCAGCCGACGCCGGTCGAGGACCGGGCCGCTGGCCGCCTTGACGGCGTCGACGATCTCGGCCGGAGTGACCGAGCCGAAGAGCCGTCCGCCGTCGCCGGCGCGGACCTTCAGGTTGACCTTGAGACCCTCGAGCTGAGCCTTGACCTCGTTGGCGTGGTCGAGGTCGCGGATCTCGCGGGCCCCACGGGCCCGCTTGATGACCGTGACCTGCTTTTCCGCGCCCTTGGTCCAGGCGATCGCGAAGCCCTGCGGCAGCAGGTAGTTACGGCCGAAGCCGTCCTTGACCTCGACGATGTCGCCCGGGGCACCGAGGCCGGACACTTCCTGAGTCAGGATGATCTTCATATCGGTGCCTCCTCTCAGCGGGTGGTGGCCGTGTACGGCAGGAGCGCCATCTCACGGGCGTTCTTGACCGCACGGGCGATCTGCCGCTGCTGCTGCGAGGTCACGCCGGTCACCCGACGAGCGCGGATCTTGCCGCGATCGGAGATGAACTTGCGCAGCAGCGCGGTGTCCTTGTAATCGATGTAGGCGATCCCGTCCTTGTCGAGCGGGTTCACCTTCTTCTTCGGCTTGCGCAGTGCCGCAGCCTTGGCCGTTGCACGTGCTCCTGGTTTGCGATCGCGAGCGCTAGGCGCCATTAGAACGGTGGCTCCTCGTCAAAATTGGCGCCCGAACCGGCACGCGCGGGAGAGGGAGCGGCCGAAGCCCAGGGGTCGTCGAAGTTGCCTCCGCCGCCGCCCTGGTTGCCACCACCACCGCCACCGAAGCCGCCGCCACCGCCGCCGGAGCGGGACATCTTCTGCACCTTCGCCGTGGCGTAGCGCAGCGACGGGCCGATCTCGTCGACCTCAAGCTCGATGACTGTGCGCTTCTCACCCTCGCGGGTCTCGTACGACCGCTGACGCAGCCGGCCCGACACGATCACCCGGGCGCCGCGCTGCAGCGACTCGGCGACGTGCTCGGCGGCCTGACGCCACACGGTGCATGCGAGGAACAGCGGTTCGCCGTCCTTCCATTCGTTCGACGCCTTGTCCATGAAACGGGGCGTCGAAGCGACTCGGAACTTGGCGACCGCAGCCCCGGAGGGGGTGAACCGCAACTCGGGGTCATCGGTCAGATTGCCGATGACCGTGATGGTGGTGTCTCCTGCCATGACCATCTCCTCGCGCACTCAGCGTCTCGTCGTACAGGCTCTCAGAGCCCTCCGACAGAGTCGCGGAGGCTGATCCGGACGAACCGGGGGTTTGAAGGCTTAGCGCATTTCCGGTCGGATGACCTTGGTGCGCAACACGGACTCGTTGAGTCGCAGCTGACGGTCCAGCTCGGCCACCGCAGCAGGCGTGGCCTGCAGGTCGATGACGGCGTAGATGCCCTCTGCCTTTTTGTTGATCTCGTACGCGAGGCGCCGGCGGCCCCACACGTCGGTCTTCTCAACCGAGCCACCCGCGGTCCGAATCACGTTCAGGTACGTGTCGAGCGACGGTGCGACGGTGCGCTCCTCGAGGCTGGAGTCGAGGATGACCATTAGTTCGTAGTGACGCAAGACGTGCTCACCTCCTGTGGGCTAAGCGGCCACGGTCCTTCCGTGGCAGGAGGTCTTGTGTCGCTGCCCGCACGCGCCGAGGGAACCCGGCCGGACGCGGACAACCTGACCAGGATACCCGGTCCCAACGATCATGCCCGGGGCGGCCGGGTCCGGGCCCGGACGTGCCGACGGGGGCCCACCGTCCGACCGTCAACCGGTCGGTGGTGAACCCCCGTCTACGAGGCCGCGGGGCGTCCGGTCCGCATTCCTTGGGTGGGACCTGGGGAGGAACGACCACACCGATGAGGTTGGACCGAAGACGCCCCGCGGAGCTTTATCGTGTTGTTACCTGACGATACAACGGCACTCGTACCTTGTCGGGGGAAAAAGCACAAATTTCCGAGATTCTTCATCGGTGGGCGATCGCTGTGCGAGGGGTCCCCTCCGCCACGCCGGGCCGCAGGGCGGAGGTGACCTCGCTGTCGGCCGTCGACCTCCGGTCGCCATCTGCGAGGCTTGCGCCGCTGGCGGCACCGAATGCTGGTCGCCGGTTCAATTCCATCAACGATCGTCGGTCCGTCCGGTGACGCGACCGCACGCGACACCGCCCCGGCCGTCACCCGCCAGTCGGGGTCGCGACGTAGGCTCGCTCGCATGCGTATCGGAGCCCACGTCGATTCGACCGACCCGCTGGCGGAGGCGGCCGCCCGGTCCGCCGACACCGTGCAGTTCTTCCTCTCCGACCCACAGGGATGGAAGGCACCCAAGCCCCGCGAGGACGCCGAGCGGCTGCGCACGGCCGAGGTTGACCTCTACGTGCACGCGCCGTACGTCATCAACGTGGCCACCCTCAACAACCGCATCCGGATTCCCAGCCGAAAGCTGCTGCTCGGGCACGCCAACGCGGCCACCGCCATCGGCGCCAAGGGTCTGATCGTCCACGGTGGACACGTCAACGCCGGGGACGACCTGGCCGTCGGCTTCGACAACTGGCGCAAGACCTTCGCGTACGCGGCCGACTCCGGCGGCTTCGGCGTGCCGGTCCTGATCGAGAACACCGCCGGCGGCGACAACGCGTGCGCCCGGCGACTCGACGCGCTCGCCCGACTCTGGGACGCCATCGGCGACTACGAGGTCGGCTTCTGCCTGGACACCTGCCACGCGTACGCGGGCGGCGAGGATCTGCTCGGCCTCGTCGACCGGGTCAAGGCGATCACCGGAAGGATCGACCTGGTGCACGCCAACAACTCCAAGGGCGCGTTCAACTCCGGCCAGGACCGCCACGACAACCTGGGCGGTGGCACGATCGACCCGGAGTTGGTCGTGGCGGTGATCCGGGCTGCCGGAGCCCCGGTGGTCGTCGAGACACCGGGCGGCGTGGAGGGCCAGACAGCGGACATCGGTTTCCTCCGCCAGCAGCTCGGGACGGCGAGCCCGGCAGCATGACGACCGGACAGCCCGGGACCGGGAAGGCCCGGCCCACCCCCACCGGCACGGACGCCGAGACCCGATCCGCCTCGGGCACCCCGGCACAGCCGGCTCGCACCTCCGACGCCGTCTCCGGCAAGACTCCCGCGCCGACCGCCGAGACCAATCCGCCGAGCACGGGGGCCGTCGCGGACCAGCCGCGGTCGAGCGACGGCGGCACGACCGGAGCCAGCACGAGCGGCGACCCGCAGCCCTCGAAGAGCGGCGGTGCCAAGAAGGAAACCGCCGCAGACGCTGCCACCGGCGAGGGCGGCGGCCGGAAGGGCAGCGTGGCCACGGGCGGCGGCACCGAGGGTGGCAGCGCAACCAGCGACAGCACCGCCACGGACAGCAGCCCGGCCAACGACAGCACCGCCAAGGACAGCGATACCGCCAAGGCCGACAGCACCGCCAAGGCCGACAGCACGACGACCAACCCGGCCAAAGACGGCGCCCCGGCGAAGGACGGCACGGACGGCGGCTCGGAAGACGTCCCGGTCAAGGGCACAGGCGCGGGCAAGGGCAGGTGGTGGAGCAGGGGCAGGAGAGCGGGCAGGACCGACGGTCAGGCAAAGACCGACGGTGACACCGGGACCGATGAGGCCAAGCCGGACGACCCCGATCGTTGGGAGGCGTTCGCCTCCGCCCCGGAGCCGCGGCCCTCCATCGCCACCCGGGCGGGCCGAGCCGTCGGCCGGTTCCTGATCCACGAGTGGACCCTGGCCACCCTCGGCGCGTTGGCACTGGCTGTGCTCATGACGTGGCCGACGTTGCGCTATCCCCGCTACACGCTCCCGCAGGACTACTGGGACCCGAGCCTGCAGGCCTGGCAGATGGCCTGGTCCGGGCACATCCTGCTGGCTGAGCCGGCGCGCCTGTGGCAGTCCAACACGTTCTTCCCCGAGCTGTGGAGCTTCGCGTTCTCCGACACGCTGCTCGGGTACGCCCCGGCCGGGATGCTCGGCAGCGGCCCCGAGGACGCGGTGCTGCGCTACAACATCATGTTCGTGCTGGCGCACGCGCTCGCCACGCTCGGGGCGTACGCGCTGGCCCGGCAGCTCGGGGCTGGCCGAATCGGCGCCGCCGTCGCCGGCGTCAGCTACACGTACGCGCCGTGGCTGCTGGCCCAGGCCGGGCACCTGCACGTGCTCTCCAACGGCGGGATCCCGTTGGCACTGGCGATGTTGGCCCGCGGGCACGGCTGGTCACTGCGGCACGGTTACCGGCCCGAGCGCCGACACGACGGGTGGGTCTACGCCGGTTGGCTGGTGGCGGCCTGGCAGCTCAGCCTCGGGTTCGGCATCGGGCTGCCGTTCGCGTACCTCCTGGGCTGCGCGGTGATCGTCACCGCCGTCCTCTACTGCGCGCGCCGGCTGCGCACCGGCAAGGCCGCGCCCTTCGGTCGCCGGTTGTTCCTCGCCGACCTCCTCGGCGGGTTGTTGTTCGCCGGCGTGGGTCTGCTGATGGCGTTCCCGTTCTTCAAGGTGACCGAGCTGCACCCGTACGCCGAGCGGACCATCGGCGACATCAGCATCTTTTCGCCGCCGGCGACGGGTTTCGTGACGGCGCCGGCCGAGTCGCGGATCTGGGGTGGGTTGCACGAGGGGGCACGCGCGGCGCTGCCGTGGCACCCGGAGATGACCCTGCTGCCCGGGTTCGTGCTCTACGCGCTCGCCGCTGGTGGGCTGATCTTCTCGGTCTGGCGGCTGCGGCACCGACTGCTGCTGCTCGCTGGAGTGCTGGTGACGATGGCCTTCGCGATGGGCACCCGCTTCTTCGACGGCACCTTCACCTACGTGCCGCTCTTCGAGCACCTGCCGGGCTGGAACGGATTGCGTACCCCCGGTCGGTTGATGCTGTGGACCACGTTGCTGCTCGGTCTGCTCGCGGCGGGCGCGGTCACCGCGCTCACCGACCGGGTCCGCGAGTTGACCGCGCAGCGGATCCCGTCGTGGCCGGGGCCGTGGCTGCGGACGGCCACCCTGCTGCCGTTGCTGCTGGTCGCCGTCGAGGGCCTGAACACCACGCCTCATCCGGTGGTGCCGACCCAACCGGCCGCGATGCGTTCCGCCGAGGGGCCGCTGCTGGTGCTGCCGAGCAACCAGAGTCTGGACCAGCACGTGATGCTGTGGTCGACGAGTGGTTTCCCCGACGTGGTCAATGGCGGCAGTGGCTTCACTCCGCGCCAGCTCGACGACGTTCGTCGGGTGAGCCAGTCGTTCCCCGACCAGACCAGCGTCGACTACCTGCGCACGCTCGGGGTCCGCTCCGTGGTGTTGCTGCGCGGGCAGGTGGTGGGCACTCCGTGGGAGATCACCATCGACGCACCGGTGGATTCGCTGGGCATCACTCGGCAGGACGTCGGCGACGCGGTCGTGTATCGGCTCTGAGACGTGGCTGATCTCTAAGGCGGATTTGCGGGGAGCCCACCCGGCTCCGGGCGGTCAGGCTTGATCCCTGCGCCGGGCGGGCTCCCCGCAAATCCTGACGTGGTCCGGCCTCGTTCGACCTTGAGGGGTCAGGCGGTTGCGGGCTCTCGTGAGGGTTCACTGGTTGGTTGGCGGCGCCAGCGGTCGAGCCAGGGGGCATCTGGTGCGCCGTCGAGCACGCCACCGTCCGGGTCGTCCGGATAGGTCGCCCGGACCGCGTCCCGCTCGGGGTGCAGGATCTCCTTGACGACCAGCACGCAGAGCACCACCACGGTGGTCAGCCGGAACGTCGAGGCCAGCACGAACACCCCCTCCGGGAAGACCGGCCGGCTGGTCGCCGCCCCGAGCAGCTCTCCGTAGAAGGCGACGAAGTAGCAGACCTCGGCGATCTGCCAGGCCAGGAAGGCACCCCACTTGGGCCGGGCCAGCACCACCAGCGGCAGCAGCCACAGCACGAACTGCTGAGACCAGACCTTGCTGAAGATGAGGAACGCGGCGACCACCAGGAAGGCGACCTGCGCCAACCGCGGGCGACGCGGTGCCCGCAGCGTCAGCACGGCCACACCGAGACAGGCCAACCCGAACAGCGCGTACGAGATGGTGTTGAGGGTGGGGATGTTGGCGTTCAGCCACTCGAACGGCCCGAGTTGGGCGGGGTCGTTGCCGACCTTGCCGTCCAGGTAGCGGCCGATGTACCAGAGCGTGCCCCAGTCGATGGGCCGGGTGGTGTTCAGCTCGAAGAACCGGTCCCAGTTCTCCGGGTACGCCCGGGCGGCCGGCAGGTTCACCAGCACCACCGCCGCGATCGCCGTACCGGTGGCGACGAGCGCGGCGCGGACCCGGTCGGCCCGCAGCGCCAGGACGAGGAGCGGCCCGAGCAGGAACAGCGGCCACAGCTTCGCCGCACCGGCGAGCCCGAGCAGCACACCGGCCACCGCCGGTCGTTTCCGAGCCCAGGCCAGCAGACCGAAGGCGGCCAGCCCGATGGCGAGCAGGTCCCAGTTGACGGTGGCCGTGAGCAGCAGCGCCGGGGCCAGCGCGAACAAGGCGGCGTCCCAGGGTCGTCGGCGGCGCAGGGCCAGGATCACCGCCACGGTGGCCACCGCGAGGGCGCCCAGCACCAAGGCGTTGAGGTTGTAGAACCACTGGGCCTGGTTGATGCTGGGGTCGCCCTCGCCGATGGAGTGCACCGGCAGGCCCAGCGCCCCCATGAAGTAGCCGGTCAGCACCGGGTACTCGACCGGGTGGTCGCGGTAGGGCACCTTGCCCTCGTTGAGCCCCTCGGCGTAGTAGAGGGCGAGGACGTCGGTGTAGCAGAACCGGGTGTACTGGACGTTGTTCTGCCAGGCGCCGTCCTGGCAGGGGGACTTCTGCACCCAGTGCAGCGCGAGCGTGAGACACGCCAGCGCCAGCACGATCCGGACCGCGGTCCAGAAGCGACGTTCCTGGCCTGCTGGCCGGTCCAGTGCGGTCGCGTGGTCGCCCAGCGGGCCGCCGATCGCGCTGGACATGCCGCGGACGAACCCGTCGGAGCGGGACGGGTGGTCGGTGGTACCGGCGTCGTCGATGCCGGGCGTCGACTGGGTGCTCATGAAGAGGCATCCTGCCGTACGACGGGGGTGTCCGTCCCGTCCCGGCGCGGAGATCCGGGTAGGAAAACGCCGCCGCCGGCCGGGACAGGTCGTCCGGCCAGCGGCGGCGTCATGAAGCGGTGCGGGTCAGTCCCGGTTGGGCGGTAGGCCGGGCAGTAGTCCGCCACCACCGCCTCCGCCGCCACCGGGGTTGCCGCCCGGGTTACCTCCGGGGTTGCCTCCCGGGTTACCCCCGGGGTTGCCGCCCGGGGTGCCGCCGACACGCGGGCAGAACGGGTCCGTCAGCGGGTCACAGGTCGGACCGCCCGGACCGCCCGGCAGACCCGGGATCGTCGGCGCCACCGGCGGCTCCTTGCCGTTGCCCTTCGTGACGTCACCCTCGCCGGTGACGCTGGGCAGGGGGAGCTCATCCAGGCCCTTGAGGGCGGCGTTCATGAACTTCTCCCAGATCGGGCCGGGGAGCGTCGAACCACCGATGTCCTTGCCGCTGGCGAGCCGGATCTCCGGCTTCTTCGGATCCCGACTGCCGACCCACACCGCTGTGGCGTTCTGCGGGGTGTAGCCGACCGTCCAGGCGTGCGAGTTGTCGTCCTTGTCGTACTCCCAGGTGCCGGTCTTGGCGGCAGCCTGGCGGCCGTTCTCCAGCGAGATGTTGTTGGGGCGCGGGATCTGCTTCAGGACGCCGGTGACCTCGTCGGTGACTTTCTTGGCGATCCGCTGCTCCGGCTTGATGCGCTCGCTGCCGACGACCTTCCACTTGCCGGTTACCTTGTCCTGCTGCTCCACCTTGACGACGAAGTGGGCCTTGATGTATTTGCCGTCATTGGCGAAGGTTGCCAGGGCGTTGGCGTGGTCGAACACGGTGATCGGGTACTTGCCGAAACCGGTGTAGTTGTCGAACGGGTTGGGCCCCTTCTTCGACAGGTCGAAGGCCTGCGGCGGGTCGACACCCCACATGGTCGTCACACCGGCCTTCCGGGCCATGTCGACCACCTTGGCAGCGCCGAGTTCCTTGGTGACCCAGTAGAACGGCACGTTGTACGACTGGACCGTCGACTCTTCGAGGGTGCAGTACTTGCCGCACTTGAGGTTGGTGCGGCCGGCGTTGCCGATCGCGACATCCGAGCCCTCGGGCTTGTACGGCGTGGGGTCCCAGTGCGACTTGACCGAGATGCCCGCCTCGATCGCGGCGGCCAGGGTGTACACCTTCATCGACGAGCCCGGCTGGTGTCCACCGGTCAGGTCACCGTTCTTGTCGGTGTTCTTGCCGGCGTAGTCGAAGTCGGCGCCACTGTCACCGCCGTAGTAGGCGAGCACCCGACCCTTCGACGGGTCGATCGACACCACCGCTGCCATCAGGTTCTTCGGCTGGTCGTTGAGCTCCGAACCCTTCTTGGACTGCATCGCAGTGTTCTCGGCGGCCAACTGCAGCTTCGGGTCGATGGTGGTGGTGATCCGGTAGCCGCCGTCGCGCAGCGCGTCCACACAGCTCGTCTTGCCCTCCGCGCCGGTGTCGGAGCAGAGGCCCATCGCGTCCATCTCCTGGCGGACGTAGTTGATGACGTTGCCTCGCGGGCTGTCGACACCGAACCCGTTCCCGCCCTTCTTCGGCGCCTGCACCTTCGGGTACTCGGTCGGCGACGCGGGCTGGCCGGGGGCGTCCACCCAGCCTTCCTTCTTCATGCCGGCGATCACGTAGTCCCACCGCGACTTGGCGTCGGTCGGGTTGACCGCGGGGTCGAACCCCTGGTGGGTCTCGCTTGGCTGCGGCTGCTTGATGACCGCCGCGAGCACCGCACCCTCGCCCACGGTCAGGTCCTTCGCCGCCTTGCCGAAGTACGTCCATGCCGCGGCCTCGATGCCGTAGGCACCGCGTCCGAAGTAGATCACGTTGAGGTAGTGCTGCATGATCTCCGGCTTGTCGTACTTCTCGTTCAGCTTGGAGGCGAGGATTGCCTCCTTCACCTTCCGGCCGTACGTGTCGTCCTGGAGGTTCTCGAACGCGTTGCGTGCGTACTGCTGGGTGATCGTCGAGGCACCCTGCTTGTCACCACCGGAGACGTTGTTCCACGCGGCTCGGACGATGCCCTTGTAGTCGACGCCGGAGTGCCGGTAGAAGTTGCGGTCCTCGGCTGCCGCCACCGCGTGCTGCACGTGCAGCGGGATCTGGTTGATGGTGACGAAGCTGCGGTTCTCGCTGCCCAGCTTGGCCAACTGGGTCCTGCCGTCCTTGGCGTACACGGTGGTGGACAGCGGCAGTGGCATCTCCTCGGGCATGACCACGTTGGTCGAGTAGTAGGTGAACCCCACCACGCCGACACCGGCGAGCATGATGAAGACCGCGACACCGGCGATCAGCAGGTTCATCCGCTTGCGCTTCTTCGCCCGTCCGGCGGCGCCCGGGTCACCCGCACCACGGCCGCCCCGGCCCGGACCCTTCGGTCCACCCGGACCACCCGGACCACCGGAGACCGGCGAGACGCTCGCCCGGGCGACAGCGGCACGGCCACCCACCGACGCGGAGCCGACACTGGCCCGGCCCGCCGGGGCGGCACCGACGGCGGCGGCGCCGACCACGGCTCGGCCTGCCGGGGCGCCTGGCGCAGGGGACACGGGCACCGAGGCCCGGCCCGCACCGGCCCGTCCGGCGGCCACACCCGGTGCCGGCGACACCGGCACCGACGCCCGCCCGGCGCGGCCGGGGGTCGCCGAACCGACCGAGGCGGAACCGGCCGCGGCAGCGCCGCGCGGCGGCACCGAGGCCGATCCGCCGACCGTGGCCCGCCCACCGGCGGCCCGTGGGGTCACCGAAGCGCGGCCCGGGGTCGCCGTGCCACCCTCCGGGGCCGACCAGCCATTCCCGCGGGAGTCACCGCCGGGGCGGCGGTACGCGTCGTCCGCGCCCTTCCCGGTGTCGCCCTCGGGGCCCGAGTACTGGGCCCGTCCACGCGCAGAACTGGGATCGCCGTACGAGTTCATTCCTCACACCCTGCCGGTCGCGGTGGGGCGCGACTGCGCCGCCACCGGGTTGCCGTGAGTTGCTTCACCCGGGAAACCGGCACGGGGGTGCCGTTTCACCGGGGGACTTGCCGTATTAATAGGGCTAATCGGACCAACGAGCGGTTGACCGTCCCGGGTTTCGTCTACGGCCCCGGGGCCGGTCCAACCAGCTGTGATCACCGTTGCGCCTCTCGCCTCCGCCGACCCGCACCTTCGGCGGCCGCCACGTCCTGCTCGCCGGTGCCGTCGCTGTCGCCGGCCAGACCGTCCCGGCCGAGCAGGTACTGCTCGACGAGATGGTTCCAGTCACAACCGAGGCACACCTCCACCACGAAGACCTGGAACTCACGCAGCGTCATCGCCAGCACAGGCAGCTCGGTCAGCGTCCGGGCCTGCCCGGCGGACTGCTTGAGCTCGTCACCGTAAATGTAGTGGACGAGAGTCAAGTTCTCGCTGCGACAGATCGGGCAGCGCCGGTCGGTCGGCTCACCGTGGAACCGGGCGGCGTTCTTCAGGTACGGCGATGCGTCGCACACGTCGTACGTGCCGACCCGGCCGGCCAGGAGCTCACGCAGCACTGCTCGCTTCTGAAGCGAGTAGTCGACGACCTGGCGCTGCGTACGCATGCGAAGAAGGGTACGCGGTCCGGCCCGAGCAGGCGACCACGCTCACAATCCGTGACGACATCCTCTCGGAGCGGGGGTTTGCCCTGGCCCGCGTGACCCGCTAACGTGCGATGTATCGGTCCGATACATCGCGGCGGTTACTGCTCCACGCCGGAGGGTAAAGAGAGGGTGGCCAGTGCTTGAGTTCGCCATCCTCGGCCTCCTGCAGGAGTCTCCGATGCACGGCTATGAGCTGCGCAAGGAGCTGACCGCCAAACTCGGCGCGATCCGGGCGGCGATCAGCTACGGCTCGCTCTACCCCACGCTACGCAGGCTGCAGGCGGCGGGATGGATCACCGAAGCTGCTGAGACACCCGCCACTGCCGAGGAGGTCCCCGCGCTGACCAGCCGACGAGGTCGGGTGGTCTACAAAATCACCGCGGAGGGCAAGGAACGCTTCGCCCAGCTGATCGCACAGGCCGGGCCCGAGACGTACGACGACACGGGCTTCGGGGTGCACTTCGCGTTCTTCGCCCGGACCGACCAGGCGACCCGCCTCCGCATTCTGGAGGGTCGCCGCCGCAAGATCGAGGAGCGTCGCGAAGGGCTTCGCGACGTGCTGGGCCGGGCGGCCGAGCGCCTCGACGCTTACACGCTGGAACTGCAGCGCCACGGCCTTGATGCCTGTGAGCGCGAGGTCCGCTGGCTGGAGGAGCTCATCGCCAACGAGCGCTCCGGCCGAGCCCCGACGGTCCCGAACATCGGGACAGCCGGCGGCCGACGAGAAGACAACAGCCCGCCTCCGCCTGGAGAGACCAGGAATGAGCGGCCGTGACAGAAAAGAAGGAGGCAGACGCTATGGGCTCCGTCCGCGTCGCCATCGTCGGTGTGGGTAACTGCGCCTCGTCCCTGGTTCAGGGCGTCGAGTACTACCGGAACGCCAACCCGAACGACCGCGTCCCGGGTCTCATGCACGTCGCCTTCGGCGACTACCACGTCAACTCCGTGGAGTTCGTCGCGGCGTTCGACGTGGACGCCAAGAAGGTGGGCATGGACCTCGCGGAGGCGATCGTCGCCAGCGAGAACAACACCATCAAGCTCTGCGACGTGCCGCCGACCGGCGTCAGCGTGCAGCGCGGCCCGACCTTCGACGGTCTGGGCCAGTACTACCGCGAGATCGTCGAGGAGTCCGACGCCACGCCCGTCGACGTGGCGCAGGCGCTGCGCGACGCGCAGGTCGACGTCGTCGTCTGCTACCTCCCGGTCGGCTCCGAGCAGGCCGCCAAGTTCTACGCCCAGGCGGCGATCGACGCCGGCTGCGCGTTCGTCAACGCCCTGCCGGTCTTCATCGCCTCCGACCCGGAGTGGGCCCAGAAGTTCACCGACGCTGGCCTGCCGATCGTCGGTGACGACATCAAGAGCCAGGTCGGCGCCACCATCGTGCACCGCGCCCTCGCGAAGCTCTTCGAGGACCGCGGCGTCGAGCTGCTGCGCACGTACCAGCTCAACTTCGGCGGCAACATGGACTTCATGAACATGCTGGAGCGCAAGCGGCTGGTCTCGAAGAAGATCTCGAAGACCCAGTCGGTCACCTCGCAGATCCCGCACGAGATGAGCAAGAGCGACGTGCACATCGGCCCGTCGGACCACGTGCCGTGGCTGGACGACCGCAAGTGGGCGTACATCCGCCTGGAGGGTCGCTCGTTCGGTGACACCCCGCTCAACGCCGAGCTCAAGCTCGAGGTGTGGGACTCTCCGAACTCGGCCGGCGTCATCATCGACGCCGTCCGGGCCGCGAAGATCGCGCTGGACCGGAAGATCGGTGGCCCGATCCTGTCGGCCTCGTCGTACTTCATGAAGTCCCCGCCGGTGCAGTACGCCGACCACGACGCCCACCAGGCCGTCGAGGAGTTCATCGCCGGCGAGGTCGCGCGCTGACCCGCTGAAACAGCAAGCACCAGCGAGGGCCGGGTCCGAAAGGGCCCGGCCCTCGCCGCGTTCACAAACCTCGCCGTTGGTCCTGCGACCGCCTTACTTCCAGCTGGGCGTGCCCGCCTGGGCCTTCGCCGCACGCTTCGCCCTGCGCTCCTCGGCCGACTCGGCGCCTCGCGCCGTCGCGCTCGCGGCGAAGGGCAGGATATCCGGGTAGACCGCACCGACGCCGACCACAAACGCCACCACATCGATGATGATGTGGGTGGTCCGGGCAGCGTAGACGGAGATGACGTCGGTTGCGTTGTCGTTCTGGTAACCGATTCCCGACATGAACGAGTTCGCCACCACCTGGTTGGGCAGGTAGTTGATGTTCGAGAAGTTCGCCGGACGCGGGGTGCCGTACGGGAAGATCTGCACGAAGCCCGAGGCGACCGCGGTGGTCACGGTGAGGTTGCCGAAGACGGCGTCGCCGAAGTAGACGAAGTCACTCAGGTTGATGTGGATCGTCTGGCCGTCCCGCAGGCGACCCGAGCTGTCCAGGGTGGTCGACGACGCGTTCAGGATCCGGGTGCGTGAAGCGGCCGACCGAGTGTCGATGACCCGCTGCGGCGAGACCGGCACGATCTGGTTCGAGTTGCCGGTGGTGTGCACGTACTCCAGGTACTTGCCGCCGCCGTACTCCGCGACCACCTGGATGTTGCTGTCGGTGCCCATGCCGATCGAGCCGCCGGGCGAATCGGGGTGCAGCAGATCGCCGCTCGGCGTCAGCTGCAGCGCCGGCCGGGCGAGTACCGTGTCGCCCGAGGTGGTGGTGCTCGTGTTCTCCAGTCGCAGCGTGGCGCCGGTCCCGGTGCTGGTCAACGCCGTGGTGCTGTTGCCCGCAGCGTTGGTGGCACCCTGGACTACCGGGTCGCCGGGCGCGGCCTGAGCGGGCGTGGCGGCAGCGGCACCCACCACGGTTGTTCCGGCAACGCCAGCCGCGACGGCGCCGGCACGGCGCAGCAGCCGACGGCGGTTGACAGTCTTGTCCTGGTTCTCGGTCAAAAGTTCCCCCGTAGAGTCGGTGAAATGAGGCCCGATCATGGCGGATGGGACAGGGTGTCCACATCGACCGATCGGCCGATGAATACAGATCGGCCCGCCGGGACCGGTCAGGACCACGCCTGCTGCAAAGCCACCCGGGCTTCCAACTCCAACAGGTGCACCTTGCGCGGCAGACCGCCCCCGAAGCCGACGAGCCGCCCGCCGGCACCGACGATGCGGTGACACGGCACGATGACGGGGATCGGGTTGCGGTTGCAGGCCACCCCCACCGCCCGGGCCGCCCCGGAGTCGCCGACCCGGCGCGCCACCTCGCCGTAGGTGAGCGTCTCGCCGTAGGGAATCAGAGTCATCTCCCGCCACACGGCCCGCTCGAAATCCGAACCACGGGGGATGGTCACCGGGACGGTGAACCCGGTCAGCTCACCAGCGAAGTAAGCCCGCAGCTCAGCTACGGCCTGCCGGGACAGCGCGTGGTCGGGATCGTCCGCTGCCGCGTCGACCCGGCCGAAGTGCGCGCCGCAGACGCTCGCACCGTCGCTGGCCACGGAGAACTCGCCGATCGGTGAGTCGAGCACGGTCCAACGCATCCACCCATTCTCCCTGTCTCTGACTTGCTGGCCCGCCCGGCTGTCAGCGTCGGGCCGAACGCCACTCCTCGGCAGCCCGGATGGCCTCCGCCGCCGCGGCCCGCTCGGCGCGGTCCGATTGCAAATCGGCCGTGGCAGAAGACAGCTCACCAAGATCTATCGGCACTGCCCCTTTTCGGTCAGCGTCGACGACCCGCAGTGGTAGATCATCTTTGCGTCCTGCTGGGGTCAGAGCTTGCGCAGCATCGATACCGTGCAGGTCGTGGCAATGGGGACGCTCATCTTTCTGATCATCGGCGGAGCGGGCATCGGTGTGCTCGCGCTCGCCCTGCTCGGCACCGAGCTGTTCCAGTTCGGGCACGCCGACGTCGACGGGCCGATCTCGGTCGAGACGGTCGCCGGCTTCGCCGGCGCGTTCGGGTTCGGTGCGGCCATCGTCAACGAACTGCTCGGTGCGCGTACCCCCGGCATGGTCGTCGGCGCGGCGGTCGGCGGCGTGCTCGCGGCCGTGCCCACCGCCTGGTTGGCGTCCCGACTCAGCCGGGCGGCGCGGAACATGCGCACCGACCCCACCCCCACCCGCGACGATCTGGTCGGTGCGCTCGGCCTGGTCGTCACCCCGGTGCCGGTTGACGGCTACGGCGAGGTACGGATTCGTCTCGCCGGTCAACCGGTCAAGCTCAGCGCCCGTGCGGACCAGCCGATACCGGTCGGCGCCCAGGTCTTCGTGGTGCAGGCGCTCAGCGAGACCAGCGTGCAGGTCGAAACCTACTGACTTCCCCTCGCAGACAGGACTCCTTTATATGGCCCTGCTAATCGCCATCGGTGGCGCAGTCCTCCTCGTGCTCATCCTGGTGCTCTTCGTGCTCTCCCGGATCAAGGTGGCCGGACCGAACGAGGCGTTCATCGTCACCGGTCGCAAGGGTCGCACCACACAGACCGCCGACGGCGGGCGCTCGACCGACAACTCCGGGCAGAAGGTCGTGCTGGGTGCCTCGGTCTTCGTGCTGCCGGTGGTGCAGAAGCTCCAGTCGCTCGACCTGTCCAGCCGACGGATCGACGTCGGCATCCGGGGCGCGGTGAGCAAGCAGGGCATCCGCGCCGACCTGCACGGCGTGGCGATCGTCAAGGTCGGCGGCACCGAGGACGCGATCCGGGCCGCTGCCCAGCGGTTCCTGCACCAACAGGACGAGATCGACAACTTCACCCGGGAGGTGCTCGCCGGAGCGCTGCGCTCGATCGTCGGCCGGCTCACCGTCGAGGAGGTCATCCGCGACCGGGCGGCGTTCGCCAGCGCGGTGGCCGAGGAGGCCGAGCACTCGATGACCAACCAGGGTCTCGTGCTGGACACCTTCCAACTTCAGGACATCCTCGCCGAAGGGTCCTACCTGCAGGACCTGGGCCGGCCCGAGGCCGCCCGGGTGCTCAAGGACGCGGCCATCGCCGAGGCGCGGGCCCGGCAGCAGGCCGAGCAGGAACGGCTGCTCGCCGAAGAGGCCATCGCTGAGGCGAACCGGAACCTGGCTCTCAAGCAGGCCGGCATCCAGGCCGAGATCGACGCGGCGAAGGCGAAGTCCGCCGCCGCCGGCCCGCTCGCCCAGGCGGAGCGGGACCAGGCGATCCTCTCCGAGCAGCAGAAGGTCGCCGAACGCAACGCCGAACTCAAGCAGCGCCAACTGGACACCGAGGTGCGCAAGCCCGCCGACGCCGCCCGCTACAAGGTGGAGCAGGAGGCCGAGGCGTCCCGCGCCGCGGCGGTGCTGCACGCGGACGCACAGCGGCAGTCGGTCATCGCGGCCGCGCAGGCCTCCGCCGAACAGGCGCGGCTCACCGGTGAGGGCGAGCGGGCTCGGCGTGCCGCGCTCGCCGAGGCGAACGCGATCGAGGGCGCCAAGGAAGGTGAGGCCGAGCAGCGTCGGCGTTCCGCCATCGCCGAGGCGGTGGAGCGGGAGGGTCAGGCCGAGGCCGCGGCCATCCTGGCCAAGGGTGAGGCCGAGGCGGACGCGATGGCGCGCAAGGCCGAGGCGTTCGCCGCCTACGGCGAGGCGGCGGTGCTGGACCTGCTGGTCAAGGTGCTGCCGCAGGTGGTGGAGGCGGCCAGCGCGCCGATCGGGGCGATCGACAAGATGACAGTCATCTCCACCGACGGCGCGTCGTCGCTGACGAAGTCGGTGGCCGGCAACGTGGCCCAGGGGCTCCAGCTCGGCAGCGACCTGACCGGGATCGACCTGGCCGGTCTGCTGTCCCGGCTCGGCTCGGCGTCCGCGGCCGGCAACGGCACCTCCGCCGGCAAGGGCGCCCCGGCCGTGGACGGGACCGCCGTCGAGACCCGCTGACGACGTACGCCGACGGGCGTCGCTCCCGGTTCGGGGGCGGCGCCCGTCAGATCCACTCGGGTTCCTGGAAATCGGGGTGTCCTGCCGACCCGGACACCCCGATTTCCGTTAGACCGAGTCGATCAAGGCCAGGCTGTGGAGTTAGCTGATCAGGCCCTCGGCGCGGGCCCAGCGCAGCAGCTCGACCTCCGCGGCGTCACGGTCCAGCGGGCCGTGCTCAAGGCGCTGTTCCTTGAGGTGCTTCCAGGCCCGCCCGACCACAGGCCCCGGCGGTACGCCGAGCAACTCCATGATCGCGTTGCCGTCCAGGTCGGGACGGACCCGGGCCAGGTCCTCCTCGGCCGCGATCCGGGCGATCCGGTCCTCCAAGGCGTCGTAGTCGGCGGCGAGCTGGGCCGCCTTGCGCCGGTTACGGGTCGTGCAGTCCGAGCGGGTCAACTTGTGCAGTCGGGGCAGCAGGTCACCGGCGTCGGCGACGTAACGGCGCACCGCCGAATCCGTCCACTCGCCCCGCCCGTACCCGTAGAAGCGCAGGTGCAGCGCGACCAGCGCGGTCACCTTGGCGATGACCTCCTTCGGGTAGCGCATCGCCTTCATCCGGGCCTTGGTCAGCCGTGCGCCGACCACCTCGTGATGGTGGAAGCTGACCCGACCGTCGGGGGCAGCGGCCTTCGTCGCCGGCTTGCCCACGTCATGCATGAGGGCGGCCATCCGCAGGATGAAGTCGCAGCCCTCCTCCTCGTAGGAGACCGCGTTCTCGACGACCGTCAGGGTGTGCTCGTAGACGTCCTTGTGCTGCGCGTGCTCGTCGATCTCCAGCTTCAACCCGGTCAGCTCCGGCAGGAACCGTTCGGCCAGCCCGGTGTCGACCAGCAGCCGCAGCCCGGTGATCGGGTCTGCGCCGCAGAGCAGCTTGGTGAACTCGTCGCGGATCCGCTCGGCGGTGATCCGGTCCAGGTCGGCGGACATCTCGCTCATCGCCCGGTGCACGTCCGGGTGCACGGCGAAGCGCAACTGGGCGGCGAACCGGGCGGCCCGCAGCATCCGCAACGGGTCGTCGCCGAACGACTCCCCGGGGGTGCTCGGGGTACGGATCATCCTGGCCGAGATGTCGTCCAGCCCGCCGTGCGGGTCGGTGAACCGGTGCTCCGGCAGGCTGACCGCCATCGCGTTGATGGTGAAGTCGCGCCGCTTCAGGTCCTCGTCGAGACTGGTGCCGTACACCACCACCGGGTTGCGGCTGACCTGGTCGTACGACTCCGCGCGGAACGTGGTGATCTCCAGCCGGAGGCCGTCGCGCTGGGCGCCGATGGTGCCGAACTCCCGACCGGTCTCCCAGATCGACTCGGCCCAGCCTTTGAGGACCCGCAGCGTCTCGTCGGGGTGCGCGTCGGTGCAGAAGTCGAGGTCGTCCCCGAGTCGGCCGAGCAGGGCATCCCGCACCGAACCGCCCACCAGGTGCAACTCGTGACCGGCGCGGACGAAGCGGCGGCCCAACTCGTCGGCGACCGGGGAAACCCGGAGCAGTTCGGCGACGGCGTTGCGCTGCGCGGCGGTGAGTTCGCGGCGGTCGGCGGCGTGAGGAGCGGAAGCTTCGGACATGGGATCGCCAGCTTATCGGGCCAGGGTGTGATCCGATCCGCCGGGCGCGGGTAACGGGTGGGGGTTGACTATGGTCTGTGGCGTGCGGGTCGGTGTCCGGCTCGACGTACCCCTGGGAGGCTGGAGATGAGCGGCGGGCTCTACCGCAGCGCCAACGCCGCGCACGACGGCGGGCCCGGGGGCAGCGCGCGTCCGGGTGACGGCGCCACCTTCATCTCCGCCGAGCCGCTGAACCAGCCGGCCCTGGAGTCGACCGCGCCACCGCAGGAACAGGTGGGCGAGGCGAGCGCGGCGACGAACAGCGCGGTGATGGCGATCGGCAGCCTGGTCAGCCGCGGCACCGGCTTCCTCCGCACGCTGGTGTTGACTGCCGCGCTGGGCTCGGCGATCGGCAACGCGTACACCACCGCGCAGATCCTGCCCGGGATGGTCTACGAGTTCCTGCTCGGCGGCATCCTCACCAGCGTGCTGATCCCGGTGCTGGTACGCCGGCGGAAGTTCGACACCGACGGTGGTCAGGCGTACACCCAGCGGCTGTTGACCCTCGCGGTGCTCGCCCTCGGCGCGGCCGCGATCGTGGCGGTGATCCTCGCACCGGTGCTGACCTCGCTCTATGCCAGTGACGAGTCGAGCCAGGACTATCAGGATCTCGTTACCGCCCTGGCCCGGCTCATGCTGCCGATGATCTTCTTCACCGGCCTCAGCGCGTTGATCAGCGCGGTGCTCAACACCAGGGGTCACTTCGCCGCCCCGATGTGGGCGCCGATCCTGAACAACATCGTGGTGATCGCTACCGCCGGCCTCTACATCATGATCTTCGGGGCGAAGGTCCTCGATCCCGAGGAGATGAGCACCGGGCAGATCCTGCTGATCGGCGGGGGCACCCTGATCGGTGTGGCCGTGCAGGCCGCAGGCCTCTTGCCGGCGCTGCGTAAGGTCGGCTTCCGCTGGCGGTTCCGGTTCGACTTCCGGGCGCTGGGCCTCGGTGAACTCGGCCGTCTCGGTGCCTGGATGTTCTGCTACGTGGCGGTCAGCCAGATCGGTCTGATCGTGGTCTTCAACCTGCTCAGCCGGGTCCCGAAGGACTCCGCCGGTGCGCTGATCTACAACAACGTCTTCCTGCTGCTGATGATGGCGCACGGCATCATCGCCGTCTCGATCATCACTGCGCTGATGCCCCGGATGAGCGCCGCCGCAGCCGACGGCCGCTTCGCCGACCTGGCCGCTGACCTTTCCCGCGGCACACGCACCGTCTCCGCGGTGCTCGCCCCCATCGCTGTCTGCTACGCGGTGCTGGCCACGCCGATCGCCTTCACCCTCTTCCGGTACGGGGCGTTCACTGACGAGAACGCCCGGTCGGTAGCGCCGGTGCTCTTCTTCGCCGCCGTCGCCCTGGTGCCGTTCGCGATCAGTCAGCTCTTCACCTTCGCCTTCTACGCGCTGCCGGACACCCGCACTCCGGCACTGGTGAACATTCCGGTGGTGGCGCTGCGAGCCGGTGTCCAGATCGTGCTCTTCGCGGCCTTCTCGGCGAGCTTCGCCGCTTCCGGCATGATGATCGGCAACGCGGTCTCGTACCTCGCCGCCGCCGTCGCCTCAGCCTGGCTGCTCCGCCCGCGCGTCGGCCGGATCGGCCTGGGTGGCATCATGCGCACCCTGGGACGGGTCGCCCTCGCTGCACTGGGTGCGGCGCTCGTCGGCCTGTTGGTGGTCAAGCTGCTGCCCGGTGACGACACGCCCAGCCGGCTCGAAGCGGTGGTGCAGCTTGTCATCGGCGGCGCGGTGATCGGCGGGAGCTACCTGGGTCTGGCCATGCTGCTGCGGATCAGTGAGATCACCGAGGTGGTCGGCATGGTCCGCCGCCGCCTGGGTCGCTGACCGTCAGCGCCTGTTCACAAAAAGTTTCTGCAGGCACGGACTGTGACCGCGGATCACCAGGCTGGGGATGCACCTGTGGATAACTCTGCGATTCGCCGGTCAACCACCGCATCAGCCTGTGGATAACCAGCCGTACGGCTGAGCGTGCCGGGCCGATCGGTGGGAACATGCCAGTTGTAGGGAGGGGTCGCGCCAGCCCAGCCCCGGCGTCGGTCACTTGCGGTGAAGCCGTAGATTAGCTAGTACATGTGCCAGCAACGTGGCTGACAACGGTCGTAACCGGACGAGCTCTTCGACTGCCGGGAACCCGCCGGGTACGGCGGGAAGATGACATGTCGGGGAGACGGGCAACCCAGGTAAGGTCGCTCTCGACGGGTACGGCAGGGGCCGACGCTGCGCGTCGACACCGGTCGGCCGGTTCCTTCAACGGCAGAGCGGGAAGCCACATGCCCAGCAGTGCGGGTCCATCGATCGACACGATCACCGAGGGAGGACGGGTGACCCAGGTCGGCGAGGGTCAGGAGGCGGACGAAAGCGCTCCTCCGGTCATGACCTTCGGTGCTCCCACGGCCGGTGAAGTCCTCGCCGAGCGGTACGAGCTGGTTGAGCACATCAACAACGACAGCGCGGGTCGGCTGGTCTGGCGCGGGGTCGACGTCATCCTGCGTCGTCCCGTCGCGGTGGTGCTGCGCTACCCGGGCGGCGACTCCGCCACCGAAATGCTTCAGGCGGCCGTCGCGGCCAGCCGGGTCATCCACCCCAACCTGGTCGGCGTCTACGACGCGATCGACGAGGCCGACCGCGCGTACGTGGTGCGCGAGTGGGTCGACGGGCAGTCCCTGCGGGACCTGGCGGCCGACGGTCCACTGGACCCGGCCCGGGCCACCGCGATCGGCAACGCCGTCGCGAGCGCTCTCGCCGCGGTGCACGCCACCGGCATGGTGCACGGCAACGTCCACCCCGGCACCGTCATGATCAGTGACGAGGGCCGCGTGGTCCTGGCGGATGCCCGCACCGATGGCGACGACAGCCAGGAGAACGACATCCGGGCGGTCGGCGGTGTCCTCTACTTCGCCCTGACCGGTTACTGGCCGCACGCCGAGGCGCCGCTGCGTGGCGCCACCGCCGGCCACGGCCGGGCCGCCATCCCGGACGCCGTTCGCGACGCCGGGGGCGCCATCGCGGCACCTCGCCAGGTCCGGGCGGGTGTTCCCGCGTACCTGGACGACCTGACCATGGATCTGCTCGACGCCGAGATCGCGCCGCCGTCGTCCGATGTGCTCGCCGCCGAGCTGGCCCGGCTGGACGTGCCGGCCGAGGAGGAGCACTACCTCGACAACAGCGGGCCGCTGCGGTTCGCCGCCGACACCGAGGAAGAGCCGTCGCCACTGGCTGCGGCCGGGGGTCGCAAGGTCGCCCTGGGCATCGCCAGTCTGCTGGTGGTCGCCCTGGTGGGTCTCCTGATTGGGATCAACACCCTGGGCGACGACGGCGACAAGGACCCGCAGGCCAACCAACCTCCCGCTCCCACCTCCACCGCCCCGGCCGGTGATGCCACCCCGGCCGCCGCCGCGGTCCGCAAGCTGGCCGTCAAGAGCGTCCGGATCATCGATCCGGACAGCCAGAAGCGCGACGAGCTGGGCGGTGCCGACAAGATCATCGACGGTGACGCGGACAAGGGCTGGGGCACCGACACGTACACGGCGGCCAAGTTCGGCAACCAGAAGTCCGGCATGGGGGTCTGGCTCGACCTCGGCGAGCCGCACAGCGTCAAGTCGGTGCAGGCGGTGCTGTCCGCGACCGGCGCGTCCGCCGAGCTGCTCACCGGCACCACCGCACCGCCGTCGTCCTCCAACGGCGACAAGCAGATGGTCCAGGCCTACAAGACCCCGAACACCACCATCGGGCAGCCGTTCGAGGACCACGACGGCACCACCATGACGTTCAACGGGTTCGACGCCGACCAGAAATACCAGTACCTGCTGTTCTGGATCACCGAGTTGCCGGCCAGCGAGCGGGGCTTCCAGGTCGACGTCCAGGAGATCACGGTCCAGGGGTCGTGAGCCCGGCGCCTCCTCCGTGGCACTGCTTCCACCGGACGTGGTGATGGACGGGCACGCCACAGCTACCGATCTGGAGCTGTTGCGTGCCCACGTCGATGGCGACCGACACGCTTTCGCCGAGTTGTTCCGCCGGCACCGCGACCGGCTCTGGGCGGTCGCCCTGCGGACCCTCGGTGACCGCGAGGAGGCAGCCGACGCACTCCAGGACGCGCTGCTCTCCGCGCACCGGGCGGCGTCCCGGTTCCGCGGTGACTCCGCCGTCACCACCTGGCTGCACCGCATCGTGGTGAACGCCTGTCTGGACCGGATCCGTCGCCGGCAGGCACACCCGACAGTGCCGCTGCCGGACGGCAACCGTGCCGAGGACGGCTCGGGCACCGGCGGGATCGAGCCGGCCGCCGTGGCACAGGACCACGACACCGTGCTGGTCGTCCGCGCGGCGCTCGCCGCGCTGCCCCTCGAACAACGCGCCGCGCTGGTGCTGGTCGACGTGCAGGGCTACCCGGTCGCCGAGGTCGCCCGCATCCTCGGCGTCGCCGAGGGGACGGTGAAGAGCCGGTGTGCCCGGGGCCGGGCCCGTCTGGCGGTGCTGCTCGGGCATCTCCGCCCTGCGGTGGCCGCAACGCCCTCGGCACGATCGGACCCGGCCGGGATGGTCGGTGACGTGCCGGGCGTCACGCCGGGGAACCCAGGCCCGACCGAGGGCGTCGGATCGGGGTCGAGCCGGTACCGGCGGGACGCCAACCAGGAGGACACGTGACGACCGAGGGGTTCCGGGAGGTCGACGACGACCTCCTCGCTGACTACCTCGGCGGGGCGTTGGACGGCACCCCGCAGCAGGAGGAAGTCGCCCAACTGGTGTCCGCGGACCCGGCCTGGGCCGAGGCGTACGCACTGCTGGCTCCCGCGTTGACGGAGGTCAGTGCGAGCCTGACCCGCTGGGCCGAGCCGTCACTGGAGATGCCGCAGGCGATCGTCGACCGCCTCTCCGCCGCGCTGGCCGCCGCGGAGCCGACGTCGGACGACCCCTCCGTCGAGCAGACCGCGCCCGGGGTCGACGCCGCCGACACCGGGTCGCCGCTGGTCGTACCGGTGCAGGGCGGGGCCGGTCGCCGGCCCGCCACACCCACCTTCTCCAGGTCAGGACGCCGCGCATCCACCGGCCCTGGTCGTCGCTGGCATGAATGGGCCCGCCGCGGCGCACCGGTGGCCGCCGCCACGGTCGCCGTGGTCGCGGTCGCGCTGGGCCTCAACCAGCTGGCGACGAACGTCTCGGACGGCACCAGTGCCACCAGCGCCCAGGACCGGCCGGCCAGAGCACCCGCAGACGCCGCGGCGGCCGGCGCGGTCCGCACCACAGGCCCCGCACTGCGCAGCGGTACGGACTACACCCCGCAGATCCTCGGCACCGAGCCGGGTGTCGGCACGCTGAGCACGCCGACTCCCAGCCGAGTGACCAGCAAGACCCCCGGCGCCCAGCCGCAGGACGACGAGGAAGGCCGGCGTCCCGCCGGCGACGGGCTGACCCAGTTGGCCCGGCTGACCGACGAGGCCGCGCTGGCGACCTGCCTGGCCGACGTGGCGGCCGAGCACGGCAACGCACCACTGACGGTCGAGGTGCTCGACTACGCGCGGTTCCAGGGCGAGCAGGCCCTGGTCATCCGCTTCACCGACGCGACCGGCGCTCGCTGGGCCTGGGTGAGCGGCCCGGAGTGCGGGGTGCCCGGGTCCGGCTCGGACAGCCGGTATTCGGCGCGGGTAGGGTGAATCCACGGTCAACGGCACGATGACCGCCCACGTGACCTGACCCACCGGATGCCCGGCTCGGGAATCCCCGGTTCGTACGATGACGTTCTGGAAGTCAGCTGCCGGCCCCACCCAGGCGTCGGCAACTCGGATCAGCATCGGTGCTCGCGCCGACGCCGAACACACACAACTCGGGAGACGGCAGTGGACGAGGTCCGCAACCTGATCATCATCGGCTCCGGGCCGGCCGGCTACACGGCGGCGGTCTACGCCGCACGCGCCAACCTGAAGCCGCTGATCATTGAGGGCGTGCAGTCCGGTGGCGCGCTGATGACCACGACCGAGGTGGAAAACTTCCCCGGCTTCGCTGACGGCATCCTCGGCCCCGAGCTGATGGACAACATGCGCAAGCAGGCCGAGCGGTTCGGCGCCGAGTTCCTCACCGACGACGTGACCCGCGTCGAGCTGGTGGACACCGGCGACGCCGGCTCCGGCGCGGTGAGCACCGTCTGGGTCGGCGAGACCGCCTACCGGGCGCGATCCATCATCCTCTCCACCGGTTCGGCCTGGCGTCCGCTGGGCGTGCCCGGCGAGCAGGAATACCTGGGCCACGGCGTCTCCTCCTGCGCCACCTGCGACGGCTTCTTCTTCCGCAACCAGCACATCGTGGTCGTCGGCGGCGGCGACTCGGCGATGGAGGAGGCTAGCTTCCTCACCCGCTTCGCCGAGTCGGTCACGATCATCCACCGGCGCGACTCGTTCCGGGCCAGCAAGATCATGGCCGACCGGGCGTTGAGCAACGAGAAGATCAAGGTCGAGTGGAACAGCACCGTCGAGGAGATCCTCGGCGACGACGGCAAGGTCACCGGCGTACGGGTCCGCAACGTGCACACCGGCGAGACCAAGGTGCTGGACGTGACCGGCGTCTTCGTGGCCATCGGTCACGACCCCCGCAGCGAACTCTTCCGTGGTCAGGTCGAGATGGACGACGAGGGCTACGTCAAGGTCCAGGCCCCCGGCACCCGCACCAACGTGCCCGGTGTCTTCGCCGCCGGCGACGTCGTCGACCACACCTACCGCCAGGCGATCACCGCGGCCGGCACCGGCTGTGCCGCCGCGCTCGACGCCGAGCGGTTCATCGCGACGCTCAGCTGAAGCAACCGAACACATCTGAGGAGGGGCCATAGTGGGAAAGACCAAGGCCGTCACGGACGCGAGTTTCGTCGCCGACGTGCTGCAGGCTGACAAGCCGGTTCTGGTGGACTTCTGGGCCGAGTGGTGCGGCCCCTGCCGCAAGGTTTCGCCGCTGCTCGAGGAGATCGCCGGCGAGATGGGTGACCAGGTCACCATCGTCAAGCTCAACATCGACGAGAACCCGGAGACCGCGCGGGCCTACCGGGTGATGTCGGTGCCGACGCTCACCGTCTTCAAGAACGGCCAGCCGGTGCAGTCGATCGCGGGCGCCAAGCCGAAGGGTGAGCTGGTCAAGCTCATCGAATCGGCCCTCTGACCAGCAGAAACACCAACCGGACCCCGTACCCGCTCGCCGGGTGCGGGGTTCGTCGTCTCCCGGGCCGCACCGGCGACGTTTTTCCTGGCCCCAGCCACCTCACCGCCGGAGAACGCATAGCCTCAAGCCTGGGCCGCCCGGCCAGCCAGCGTCGTGCAGAGGGGGTCGTGCGTGCGTCCGATCCGACCCGGTGACCGGGGACCCGCGGTCACGGAAATTCGTACCATCCTGGTCGGCCTCGACCTGCTCGCCGCAGCCGGGCCGCATGCCGACGAGTTCGACCTCGACACCGAGCGGGCCGTCCGGGCGTTCCAGCAGTCCCGAGGGCTCAGCGTGGACGGCCGGGTCGGGGCGGAGACCTGGCGCGCCCTGGACGCCGCCCGCTGGCGGCTCGGCGCCCGCACCCTCTACCACGCGGTCCCCGAGCCGCTCACCGGCGAGGACGTCCGGTCACTGCAGGAGCGACTGCTGGAGATGGGGTACGACGTGGGCCGCGCGGACGCCATCTACGGCGTCCGGACGTCCCGCGCGGTGGCCCAGTTCCAGCGCGAGGTCGGTCTCACCCCCGACGGCTCCTGCGGCCCACACACCATGAACGCGCTGCGCCGGATCGGCCGCAAGGTGGTCGGTGGCCGCCCGCAGTGGCTACGCGAGTCTGACGCGATCCGGCAGTCCGGGCCGGCGCTGGTCGGCAAGACGGTGGTCATCGACCCGGGGCACGGTGGCACCGACCCCGGGATGGTGGTGCCGGACGGGCCGCTGCGCTGGACGGAGGCGGACCTGGTGCACGACCTCGCCAGCCGGCTGGAAGGGCGGCTCGCCGCGTCCGGGGTGCGGGTGCAGCTCACCCGGGGGCCGTCGCCCGACCGTTGTCTGCCGGACACCGACCGGGCCGAGCTGGCCAATTCGCTCGGTGCCGACGTGTTCATCTCGCTGCACCTGGACGGCCACGCCAACCCGGATGCGGAGGGCGTCGCCACCTACCACTACGGCACCGACAACGGGGTGACCTCGGCGACCGGTGAGCGTCTGGCTGGGCTCGTGCAGCGGGAAATCGTCGCCCGGGCCGGGCTGCGGGACTGCCGCACCCACGCCAAGACGTGGGACCTGCTGCGACTGACCCGGATGCCCGCCGTCCGGGTCGAGGTCGGCTACCTCACCTCGCCCACAGACCGCGCCCAACTGGTCGACCCCCGGTTCCGTGACCGTGTGGTGGAGGCGATCGTGGCTGCCGTGCAGCGGATGTACTACCCGATCGAACGGGACGTTCCGACCGGCTCGCTGGACGTCAGCGAACTGCGGGCCGTCGTGGCCGCCGGCACCGTGGTCGACTGATCCTCCGCCTGAGCGCGGTCGCCGCACGAGCCCGGCGGTCAGCCGTTGGTGGAACGGGTGGCCGGGGCGGGACGGACCGGGCGGAGCAGCGTTTCCGGGCTCATCGAGCCGAGCAGCTTCTCCAGCGCGTACTCGACGTCGGACTTCCAGCTCAGCGCCGTACGCAGCTCAAGGCGCAACCGGGGGAAACGTGGATGCGGACGTACGGTCTTGAACCCCACCGAGAGGAAGAAGTCGACCGGCGCCACGCAGCCACCCGAGGGGTCGTCCGCGTCGCCGAACTTGGCGTCGCCGAACGCCTCGATTGCCTTGATCCCCCGCTTGGTGAGATCCCGGGCGACGCCCTGCACCAACATCCGGCCCAGCCCGCCACCGGCGAACGCGGCAACCACGTTGGCCGTCATCAGCAGTGCCGCGTCGGCGGAGACCGGCGAGGTCGGGAACGCCATCGAGCGGGGCACGTAGGCGGGTGGGGCGTACATCACGAAGCCAGCCGGCATGCCGTCGACGTACGCGAGCTTGCCGCAGGAGCCCCACTCCAGCAGCGTCTGGGAGACCCACGCCTCCTTCTCCAGGCCCGGATCGCCGGCGGCGCAGGCCCGCTCCGCGGAGACCGGATCGAGCTCCCAGTAGACGCACTGCCGGCACGGTCGCGGGAGGTCTTCCAACGTGTCGAGGGTCAGGCTGACCAGACGTCGCGACATATGGAGCATCCCCACAATAGGCTCGGTGGTGAGACCGGCATGGAACGACAGCGCCGCCTTCCTGCCCCCGACGAGCGATCGTACGCCGCGGATCGGAGATGCGGGAAGGGACGCGCAGATGCCCACCTCACCGGGGGACGCCGGACACGGTCCGCCATGTGGTCGATCCGTCTCGGCACGGTCGCAGGGTGGCTTCGGCGGACTAGGATCGACAATCGGTGTCCCGCCGCCATGGTCAGCGGCGTGCGGGGTACCCGGGGCGAGAGCCACCCGAGCAGCGATCGAGGTGAGGTCATGACCGGCACGACACTCGACGACTACACCGACCGGTACGCCCGGCGGGTACGCGGGATGACCGCCTCGGAGATCCGAGCACTGTTCGCGGTCGCCAGCCGTCCGGAGGTCGTCTCGCTCGCTGGTGGCGCGCCATACATCGCCGCCCTTCCGCTGGACGCTGTCGGTGAGATGCTCGGCCGGCTCGGCTCGGAGCACGGTGTCACCACCCTCCAGTACGGCATCGGTCAGGGCACCCTCGAGCTGCGCGAGCGCATCTGCGAGGTGATGTCGCTCTCCGGGATCGACGCCGCGTGCGGCGCCTCTCCGGAGGACGTCGTGGTCACCGTGGGCGGGCAGCAGGCCCTGGACCTGGTGGCCCGGCTCTTCCTCGACCCCGGTGACGTGGTGCTGGCCGAGGGTCCGACGTACGTCGGTGCGCTCGGCGTCTTCCAGGCCGCCCAGGCGCAGGTCGTGCACGTACCGATGGATGAGGACGGGCTCGTCCCGGAGGCGCTGGAGGCGGCCATCGCCGACCTCGCCCGCGCCGGCCGCCGGGTGAAGTTCCTCTACACGATCCCCACCTACCAGAACCCGACCGGCGTGACGCTCAGCGAGGAACGCCGGGAACGGGTCCTCGACATCTGTGAGCGCGCCGGCCTGCTCGTCGTCGAGGACGACCCGTACGGTCAGTTGGGTTTCGAGGGTGAGGCCCCCGCGCCCCTGCGGGCGCGCCGCCGGGACGGGGTCTTCTACCTCAGCACCTTCTCCAAGACCTTCGCGCCCGGGCTGCGGGTCGGTTGGATCCTGGCGCCGCACGCGGTCCGCGACAAGCTGGTCATCGCGAGCGAGGCCCAGATCCTGTGCCCCAGCGGTTACGCCCAGGCCGCCGTCTCCACCTACCTGGGCACGATGCCCTGGCGGCAGCAGCTCAAGGTCTACCGCGAGGTCTACCGGGAGCGCCGGGACGCCCTGCTCGACGCGATGACCGACCTGATGCCCGAAGGCACCAGCTGGACCACGCCGGCCGGTGGTCTCTTCGTGTGGGCCACCCTGCCCGAGGGGCTCGACTCCAAGGCCATGATGCCGCGAGCGGTCGCCGCCCGGGTCGCCTACGTGCCCGGCACCGGCTTCTACGCCGACGGCACCGGCACCGGCGCGATGCGGCTGAACTTCAGCTTCCCGCCGCCGGAACGGATCCGCGAGGGCGTCCGCCGGCTGGCCGGTGTGATGGAGCAGGAGATCGCGATGCGCCGCGTCTTCGGTGCTGTGGGCGGCGTCGCCGGCCGACGCGGCCGGGCCGGCTCCGACGTGCCAGGCCCCGACTTGGCATGATGCCGGCATGGGTACGACCGCCGTTGAGCGCCTCCTCGTGACCGATTCCGTCGCCTCGCCCGACCTGCGCGTCGTGGTGCTCGCGGGTGGGCTCTCCTACGAGCGGGACGTGTCACTGCGCTCCGGTCGGCGGGTGCTCGACGCACTGCGCGCCGTAGGGGTGGAAGCAGAGCTGCGCGACGCCGACGTGGCGCTGCTCCCGTCGCTGGCCGCCGACCCACCGGACGCGGTGGTGATCGCACTGCACGGCGCGACCGGCGAGGACGGCTCACTGCGCGGGGTGCTGGACCTGTGCGACATCCCGTACGTCGGCTGCGATGCCCGCGCCTCCCGGGTCGCCTGGGACAAGCCCTCGGCCAAGGCCGTGCTTCGCGAGGCCGGCATTCCCACCCCGGACTGGGTGGCCCTGCCACATGATCGCTTCTCCGAGCTGGGTGCGGTCGCCGTCCTGGACCGGATCGTCGACCGGCTGGGCCTGCCCCTGATGGTCAAGCCCGCCCAGGGCGGGTCGGGGCTGGGTGGCGCGGTGGTCCGCGACGCGGCGGCACTGCCCGCGGCGATGGTCGGCTGCTTCGCGTACGACTCCACGGCGCTCGTCGAGCGGTACGTGCCCGGCATGGACGTGGCGGTCTCCGTGGTCGACCTCGGCGACGGACCGCAGGCGTTGCCGCCGGTGGAGATCGTGCCGCGCAACGGCGTGTACGACTACGCCGCCCGCTACACGGCCGGCCGGACCACGTGGCACGCGCCGGCCCGGCTGGACCCGGAGGTGGCCGCCACGGTCGCCGACGTGGCGCTCGCCGCGCACACCGCACTCGGCCTGCGGGACCTCTCCCGCGTCGACGTGATCGTGGACGCCTCGGGCCAGCCGCACGTGCTGGAGGTCAACGTCTCGCCGGGCATGACCGAGACGTCACTGCTGCCGCTCGCCGTGCAGGCGGCAGGTTTGGACTTCGGCCGGCTCCTCGGCACGCTGGTCACCCGAGCAGCGGCTCGCCTCACCACTTCCTGATCTGCTCACCTCAGACACCCCTGTCGGGGTGTCTGAGGTTGCGATCCCGCTGCCTCAGCGGGCCCGTCCCAGGTGTGCTGTCCAGGACGTTTGTATGAGGGCCGGACGTTCGGAGCGTTCGCGTGGGTCATCGAATCGCCTGGCCGACGCGAGGTGCGATGAATCGCCGCAGCGGCAGGGCGATGAGCAGTGCGACCGCAACCAGGAAGCCACTGACCCATGCCGGGCCAAGGTCGTTGGCGTTGGCCCCGAGGGTCGCTGCTGCAACGGCGGGGCCGCCAGCGGCACCGATGTTGAGCGCCGCGGTCGCATACGAACCGCCCATGGTGGGGGCGCCTGCTGCCTCATAGAGCACCCTGGCGATCAGGGTGCTCCCCAACGCGAAGGAAAGCGTGCCCTGCACGAACACGAGGAGCAGCAGCGCCACCGGCTGGGTAGCCAGGGTCGCCAACGCGAACCAGCCGAGCAACAGCAACGGGCCACCGACTGCGATCACGAGACCGGGACGCTGATCGGAGAGCCGTCCCGCGAGGGTGACGCCGAGGAAGGACCCAATACCAAAGAGCACCAGCACGACCGAGACCCACAGCTCGCCCATGCCGGCGGTGTCAGTCACGATCGGTGCCAGGAAGGTGAATGTGGCGAAGGTGGCAGCGTTGACGAGGGCACCGAGCAGCATGACCAGGACCAGCCTGGGCATCGCGAGCTGGGCAATCTCAATCCGAAGAGACGAGCCAGCCGGAGTGTCCCGAGCGGTCTTTCCGACACGGGCCGGGATGCCCTTCATGACACCGAACGCAGCGGGAAGGCAGAGCAGTGCGATCGCCCAGAAGGTTGCCCGCCAGCTAAGCACCGTACCGAGGACTGCGCCGCCGGGAACTCCAGCGATGGTGGCCACCGTCGTACCCGAGAGCAGCACCGCCAGCGCACGCCCTTTCTGATCAGATGCGACGAGCGTGGCCGCCGTGCTCAGTGCCACAGCAAGGAAGCCCGCGTTGGCCAGGGCGGCGATCACCCGAGTGATGAGCAGAACCGCGAAGCTCGTCGTGAGAGCGCCAACGACGTGGGCCACGGCAAAAACCAGCACGAAGCACAGCAGGCTGGCCCGGACAGGCCACCAGCGCGCAAGCGCCGCCATGAGCGGCGCGCCGCAGATCATCCCGAGGGCAAACGTCGAGGTCAGAAGCCCGGCGGCCCCGACCGACACGTCGAAGGTTGCGGCGATGTCCGGCACCAAGCCGGCAAGCATGAACTCCGAGGTGCCCATGGCGAAGACCGCCACGGCAAGCAGGTAGAGCGGCAGAGGCATCAAGAACTCCGAGGTGAGAGAGAACGAGGAGACGTCTCGTCACCGCGGCCAGCGCCCAAGGGTGCGCTCAAATGCCCATGCAGCGAAGGCTGCTGGGAGCGGACTATGAACTCAGTGGTTCACGGGGCTGACGGCGTGACCGAAAGCCCCCACCTTGGATGCCTCAGGGCTCGACATGGCGCAGACACTACTCAAACCAGCCGGTCACCACGCAACCGGTTTCCGCCCGGCGCGCGTGTCGTCGACCTTGCGCCCCACAACAACGAGGCACCGATGTTCTAGGCGTCGCTGTTCGGGGCGGCCTTGCGGGGTGCCTCGTCCAGAGCGCCGGCGGTGGCCTTGTCAGCAGCGTCATCCGCCGGATCGTTCCGGACCGCGGCTCCCGAGAGGACCGCGGGTCCGTTGGCGGGCACCGCGCTGGCGACGCCGGACGTGGGTGTGCCGGACTCCGAGACAACAGATGGTGTCGTGCCGGACGATGTCGTGCCGGCGGGTGCGTTGCTTGCCGCGTTGCCGTCTCGTGCCGGGCTGGCGGCTTCGCTCGTCGGAGCGGCGTCGGCGACCGTGGACCCGGCGTCGGCGTCCCCGTCCACTGGATCCGCTGATGGTGCCGTATCGCCGTCGGCCGGATCGACGCTGGGAGTGGAGCCCCCTGGTTCGGGGATCTCCTCCGCCGCCTCGATGACCGAGGCAGCAGCAGCCGCTGCGGCATCGGCGGCAGCGGCATCGGCAGCTTCGGACTGAGCCAGGAGGCTGGACGGTGCCTGCCACTGGATGCGGGGCGGCTCGGCGAGCGGGCGGCCGCCAAACTCGGCGAGCCAGGCGGCGACGAGCGCCAGGTTCTCCCGCCACTGCGCCTCGGAGATCGGCGGCAGGATCGAGTCCCACAATGACAGGAAGGTGCCCCGCAGCTGGAGTCGACCGTACGGGCGAGCGAGGAACCACATGTGCAGGTGGGCCGAGCCGTCTCCCCACCGGTTGACGTGGACTCGCGCCACCCCGTCGAGGGACCGGATGGCCCGCTCCAGACGAACGGTCATCACGCCCAGCTCGGCGGCGAGCAGATTCGGCAGGTCACCGAGATCGAGGTGCGTCCGCGATTCCAGGATGAGCACCATGGGCAGCCCGGTCGGGCGGTCCATGGCGCGTACCCGCCAGCGCTCTCCCACCCAGATGTAGGCGTCGTCGGGTGCGTTGCAGGCGGTGCATTCCCGGAGACCCTCGCCCTTCCGGGGCGGTTCGACCGGGACCGGATCATCGAGTTGCTTCACGTGGAGGTCGCCTTCGAAGGGGAACGACGGCCACTGGGTGAAGTCCGGGACTGAGGGAGGGGTGTCGTGCACGACGCTGACCCTAACCGAGTCTGGCACCGCTGTCCCTACCTGAATGATCGGTCCGGGCCTGCCGAATCAGTGCCCGTCGTCGACCGGGCACACGGTGTCACCACTGCGCCGTGAAGCGATATCCACAGGCTGCCGAGATCCTCAACACAGGCCGTCATCCACAGGCTCGCACCCGCTCCCACGCGCTGTTTCACGTGAAACAGGGGGTGCCTGTGGACAAAGGGTGTGGATAACTTTTCGGCGAGTCGGTCGTTGTCCGCGAACTGCCCGACGGGCGTTCGCGACGGTTCGCCGAGGGCATCCGGGCGCTGCCGTTCGACCCGGTTGCGCTGGAGCTTCGGATGCCGCCCCAGCGGGGGAAGGCCGCACTGCCGTGGTGCCCGAAGAGGTCCTGGCTCGAACCGCTGCCCTCATTCGCGTGGAGTTTCCACCGGGCTCAGCCCTGGGAGGTTTCCACAGAGGCACCCCAAGCCTGCGGATCGCCGGACGCCAGAGGGAGCAGGCGCAGAGCGAGGCGCGCACAGACCGGGGCGCGCACAGCGCGAGGCCGAGATACACGGACGATGGCAGGGGGAGAAGTGGGCGCCGCGTTTGCTGTCGGCCACCGCCTCATGATGCCCACGCGCCCTGAGAAGGCCGCCCGGCGCTCCGGTCGATCACAAGCACCCTCTGCGGCACACGATGCGGCAGCGGGCAACTGAGCGGCGCGCAGGGCACTCCATGAGCATCTACCTAGAGGGAGGTTCGGGGACTGGCATCCAATTCCGCACCACCGTGGATCTCGGTGACCGAGCCGCGCTCTCGATGAATCAGGTGCGGTCGGCCCTCGACCATCCTCGGCACCCCTCCTGTTTCACGTGAAACAGAGCCTCGGGCCTTCGCCCACCGGCTGACGTCGACCGGCGCAGCTATCGGGAGGCGAGACGCCGCGCGGCTCGGGCTGGGCGAGCCTCAGGCGTCCGAGTCGTGGGCCGCCAATCGGTACGGCGTGAAACGGCGGCCGTTTCACGTGAAACGTGACGAGCGGGATACGGAACGGCCGCGCACCCTTGAGGGGTAGCGCGGCCGTCGGCGGGGAGAGGGGGCTCAGCCCTCGCTCTCCTCCTGCTGCACTCCGATAATCCCGACGATCCGCTCAAGGTCGTCCACGGTCGCGAACTCGATCGTGATCTTGCCCTTGCTCCGCCCGATGTCGACCTTCACCCGGGTGTCGAACCGATCGGACAGCCGGTCGGCGAGATCGGTCAGAGCTGGCGCGTGCGCCTTCGGCCGGCGCTTCGCGGCCTGCCCCTTCGCCGGCCCGTCGTTGAGCGTGAGGGCCACGATCTCCTCGGTCGCCCTGACCGACAGGCCCTCGGCCACGATCCGCAATGCCAACTGTTCCTGTGCCTCTGCTTCGTCGAGGCTCAGCAGGGCACGGGCGTGACCGGCCGACAGAATCCCCGCGGCCACCCGGCGCTGCACCTGCGCCGGCAGGTTCAACAGTCGGATCGTGTTGGAGATCTGCGGACGACTCCGACCGATCCGGCGGGCCAGCTCCTCGTGGGTGGCCCCGAACTCCTCCAGCAGTTGCTGGTAAGCGGCGGCCTCTTCCAGAGGGTTCAGGTTGGCCCGGTGGATGTTCTCCAGCAGGGCGTCGCGGAGCATGGCGTCGTCGCGGGTGTCCCGGACGATTGCCGGGATGTTCTCCCGCCCCACCGCCTGAGCGGCGCGCCAGCGGCGCTCGCCCATGACCAGCTCGTACTTCTCGTCGTCGAGCTGCCGGACGACGATGGGCTGGAGAAAGCCGACCTCCTGGATCGAGGTCTTGAGTTCCTCCAGAGCCTCCTCGTCGAAGACCTGGCGCGGCTGCTTCGGGTTGGGCAGGATCGCGTCGACCGGGATCTCGGCGAACCGTGCCCCCGGCACCGGGCTGAGCACGGGCTCCGGCTCGCGGACCGGCGCCCCGACGGGCACCGCGGCGACGGCCTCGGTCGCCGCGTCGTCCACGTACTCGTTCTCCGGTTCGGCCGTCGCGGTGCCAGCGGCAGCCGGCGCCGGCCCGGTCGGGATCAGTGCCCCCAGGCCCCTACCCAGACCGCCCCGAGGACGGTTCTTCATGCCACGCCTCCCAGCGACTCATCCGCACTACGCATTCCGGCCCACCGGCTCCTTGACGCCTCGTTCCGCGATCTCCTGGGCGGCTTCGAAGTAGCTCGTCGCTCCCCGCGAACCGGGATCGTAGGTCATCACCGACTGGCCGTAGCTCGGCGCCTCCGAGACGCGGACGTTGCGGGGGATGACCGCCTGGAGGACCTTGTCGCCGAAGTGGTTCCGGACGTCCTGCTCGACGGCGTCGGCCAGCCGGGTACGGCGGTCGTACATGGTCAGCAGGATGGTGGAGACGTCGAGTTTCGGGTTGAGGTGCTGGCGTACCAGGTTGATGTTGTTGATCAGCTGGTTGAGCCCTTCGAGTGCGTAGTACTCGCACTGGATCGGAATCAGCACCTCCTGCGCGGCCACCAGAGCGTTGACCGTCAGCAGACCGAGCGAGGGTGGGCAGTCGATGAAGACGTAGTCGAACTCGCCCGGGTAGGCGGCGATCGCCCGGTCCAACCGCGACTCCCGAGCCACCACGGAGACCAGCTCGATCTCCGCGCCGGCCAGGTCGATGGTCGCGGGGACGCACCAGAGGTTGGGGATGCCCTCGACCGCCTGCGCCACCTCGGCCAGCGGAACGCTGTTGATCAGGCAGTCGTAGACGTCCGGGATGCCGGTATGGTGCGGAACGTTGAGCCCGGTCGAGGCATTGCCCTGCGGGTCGAGGTCCACCACGAGCACCCGGTTGCCGTGCAGGGCGAGCGCCACCGCAAGGTTGACGGTGGTGGTGGTCTTACCCACGCCGCCCTTCTGGTTGGCGACGCACATGACCCGGGTCCGGTCCGGTCGAGGCATGGTCACCTCGCCACTGGGATTCAGGATCTGCACGGCGCGCATCGCCTCCATAGCCAACGGTGGGTCATCCTCTTCGCGCGTCGGGGTTTCACGTGAAACGTACGTGGGGTCGGCCACCACGGCGGCCAACGACTCGGTAGAAGCCACCGGTGCTTCGGCAACCACAGGTGCGGCATCCCGAACGACTGCGGCGGTGGGCTGGTGCGGAACCGCGGGCTCGAAACGAACCGCTGCGGCGGTGTTGCGGCGGCCCGAGGTCGACCGCACCTCGGCGGCGTTGACCGGTCGGCTCACCCCCTCCGGCGTACGACGAACACTCGCCGGATCCGGGATGGCCGCGCCCTCCGGTCGCCCCGAGCCCGGGGACTGATCGTGTGCTGCCGGCGCATCGCCGTCCGCTGGACCGGTCGGTGACCCGGTCGCGTCGGGCGACCAGCTCGGGTAGTCGGTTTCACGTGAAACGGGATCGCTGGTTGACCCGGTCACGCGTGGATCGTCATACCTGCCGTCGTCATGCACCTGTCATCCCTGCCCGCTTCGGATGGTCGGTCCGCGCCCCGGTCAACTTTGGCCACACCACGCCCGCATCCCGGAGCGTACGGCCCTCGGGAGCGATCGGAGACCCGCGACGTCCACCGTCCGCTCCACACTATCGACGCGCGGTCAGCCTACGGCGGACGGGCGCGGCCGGTCCACGTCGGGTTGTCATCTCCTCGTCCATCCGTACCGGTACAACGAGGCAACCCACCAGCCGGAAGCCCGATGGCGCGAATCGTCAGCGTCGGCGGGAGCGACCGGCCCGCGAGCGCTTGCTGGCCGCCGGGCGAGCCGGGCCGACCATTCGCTCGCGCACGATCTCCACCACGGTGGTCGGCGGATCGATGACCCCGACGCCGCACAGCTGCACGGTCGGCTCGCCACCACCGAGTCGCGCCACCACCTCGGCGTGCTCTTCGATCTCCGCTGCGGCGGACGACCCCTTGAGCGCCAACAGTCGGCCGCCCCGAACTGCCAGGGGAAGGCTCCAGCCCGCCAGCCGGTCCAGTGGGGCGACCGCGCGGGCGGTCACCACGTCCCCGCTGATCGGGTCCCGGCCACTCGATCCGGTGGCCGCCTCGTCCGCCCGACCCCGGAAGACCCGCACCGACTTCGCCAGGCCGAGTCGCTCGACGACCTCGATCAGGAACGAGGTACGTCGGGCGAGCGGCTCGATCAGGGTGACCGTGAGGTCGGGACGGGCGATGGCGAGGACCAGACCCGGCAGGCCGGCGCCGGAGCCGACGTCGAGCACTGTCGCGCCGGACGGGATCCGCTCGGCGACCGCGGCGCAGTTGAGCATGTGCCGATCCCAGATCCGGGGTGCCTCCCGGGGGCCGATCAGACCGCGGACGACGCCGTCGGTGGCCAACAGCTCGGCGTACGCGGCGGCCAGGTCGAGACGGTCGCCGAAGAGGGTCAGTGCGGCCGGTGCCAACTCGGGCGGCAGAGCCGCGTCCGCTGGCGACGGGGCGCTGTCGGGTCGGGTCGATTCAGCGTCGGCGTCGGTGGGCTGGACAGCGGACGGCCCGGGCGGCGTGCCGCCCGGGCCGGTCACGGCGTCGGCCGTGATGTCGTCGTGGGTCACCCGGTCAGTCCGCCGGCCGTACGACGATGCGCCGGTTCGGCTCCACACCCTCGGACTCGCTCGCCACGCCGGACATGGCGTTGACCACGTCGTGCACGCACTTGCGCTCGAACGCGGACATCGCGTCCAGCCGGACCGGCTCGCCGTACTCCTTGACCTTCTCGACGGCGTTCTTGGCGACCGCGGCGAGTTCCTTGCGACGGTTCGCCCGGTAGCCGCCGACGTCGAGCAGCAGGCGGCTCGGCGTCCCGGTCTGCCGGAAGACGGCGAGGCGGGTGAGCTCCTGGAGGGCCTCCAGGGTCGCCCCGCGCTGACCGACCAGATTTTGGAGCCGCTCGCCGACCACCTCGACCATGGGACGGCCCGCGGCGACCAACTCGTCGATGTCGCCGTCGTAGTCGAGGATGTCGAGCAGCCCCTCGACGTAGTCGGCGGCGATCTCGCTCTGCCGGAACAGGTCGCCCTCGCCGACGGCCTTCTTCGTCCGACCGCCGGTAGCGGCGGTGCCGGTGTCGTCGTCCGCCTCGGTGTCGTCGTCCTCGGTCTCGTCGTCCTCGGTGTCGTCGCCGTTCACCGCGAGCGTTGCGGTCTCCTCCTCGTCCAGGGACTGCTCGGCGCGGGGGATGCTGGTCTCGGTCACGGTCTCATCTCCGTACTCGCTCGGCCGGACCGTCGGGTCCGACTGGTTTCCCGGGGCCGGCGGGAGGTCGCCGGTGCCCACAGGCACGTCTGTACGGGCAGTGTCGCCCGTGGCCGCGCGGTGCGCGGTCGGTTCCGCCCGGCGCCGGCCTCACGGCGGCTGCACAGTGCGGAACGGGCCGCCACCAGTCACCTGGTGGCGGCCCTCAGAGGTCAGCCCTGCCGCTTGGCGGGGCGGTTCTTCTTCGGGTTGTTCGTCGGCTTGGCACCCGGCTTCGGCCCGGCCACCTTGGGCGCGGCCGCCTTGACCGGCGCCGGCGGAGCCGTCTTGCCGCGGCCGAACAGGCCGCCGGTCTTGGCGGGCTGCACCGGGTTACGACTGGCGGCGGGGGCCACGGCCTTCTTGGCGGTCACCGGCGGCGGGAACTTCCGCAGCACCCACTGCTGCTGGCCGAGGGTGAAGAGGTTGTTGGTGACCCAGTAGATGATCACACCGATCGGGAAGATCGCGCCGGAGATCAGCAGTGACGCGGGGATGCCGTAGAGCATCAGGCGCTGGATCATCCGCTGCTGCGGGTCCTCGGCCCAGCCGGTCTTGAGGATCATCTGACGGCTGGTCAGGTAGGTGGTGCCGATCATGATCAGGACCAGGACGCCAGCAATGATCTTCACGGTGGTGCCGTTGGCGCCGAGGCTGGCCAGCTCGTCCGCGGTGGAGCCGAACTTGCCGGCAATCGGGGCGGTGAACAGCTTCGCTTGCGAGGCGCTCTGGAACTGGTCGACGGTCCAGCCGTAGAGGGTCTGGTTCTGCTTGTCCGGGTCGAGGCGGCGCAGCACGTGGAAGAGGCCGAGGAAGACCGGGATCTGAAGGAACATCGGAAGGCAACCCATCAGCGGGTTGGCCTTCTCCTTCTTGTACAGCTCCATCATTTCTTTCTGGAGCGTCTCCCGGTCACCCTTGTGCTTCTCCTGAAGCTCCTTGACCTTGGGCTGGAGCGCCTGCATCGCCCGCTGCGACTTGATCTGCTTGACGAAGACGGGGAACAGGATCACCCGGACGGTGACCACCAGGAAGACGATGGACAGGATCCAGGCGAAGTTGGTGCCGATGACCGCGCCGACCGGCACCCCGATGGCGTCCCAGGCAGAGTGCCAGGTCAGCAGGATCCACGAAATCGCATAGTAGATCCAGTCAAGACTGAACAATTCTCAGGCTCCAGTCACATCGGCGCGGCGGCGACCGCCCGGCTCCGGCACCGGGTCATGTCCACCAGGGTGGAAGGGGTGGCAGCGCAACAGCCGCCGGACCGCGAGCGCGGCTCCCCGGAGGGCACCGTGCCGGGCCACCGCCTCCTGGGCGTACGCACTGCACGACGGGTAGAACCGACAGCGGGCCGGCAGCGCCGGACTTATCCACCGACGGTACGCGATGATGGGTGCGATCAGCACCCTGGCACCGGTTGACGTGGGGCGCGGGGTCGTCGGGTCGGCGCTCATCGGGACCGCCGCTCTCGGGACGACCGGGCAACCGCGAGGGCGGCGTCCAGGTCGGTGGCGAGTCGGGGGTACGACGCCTCGGCCGCGGCGGGCAACGCTCGAACGACCAGGGTGCTGCCCTCGGGCAGAGCGGCGAGCCGCTCTCGGACCAGCTCCCGTAGTCGGCGCCGGACCTGATTACGGGTCACCGCGTTGCCGACGGCCTTGGACACGACGAAGCCGGCGCGGGACGGCGCGGAGGACTGCTCCACACTGGTGTCCCGCACCGGCTGCGACGAGGTCGGTGTGCTCGGGTCGGCGCTCACCGGCATGGTCAGGTGGACCACGACGGCGCCACGTCCGGCGCGCCGGCCACCACGGACCGCTGCGGCGAAGTCAGTGCTGCGCCGCAGTCGCTGCGCGGCGGCCAGCACGACTGCCCACGTTCCCTGGACCGGCCCGGTCGGCTCAGGCCGACAGGGTGGTGCGACCCTTGGCGCGACGGCTCGAGAGGATGGCACGGCCGGCACGGGTGCGCATGCGCAGCCGGAAGCCGTGGGTCTTCGCGCGCCGGCGGTTGTTCGGCTGGTAGGTGCGCTTGCTCACGTCAGGCTCTCCGTTTTCGTACGCGCCCCGCGCGACGGAATCGCCGGGGTCGTGTGGTGGTCCAGGCCACCTCGACGGTGGCCCACGATCGGTGCTGCCCGGCGGAGCGGAACCTCGGCGGTGCGGGGATGCGACCGCGGACAGCAAGCACCCATCACCCTAGCAGAGGGCGAGAAAGCAACCGTTCCAGCCTACGCAGGGGTGCAATGACCGTCAAACACCCCGAGGAGCGGCCAACGGGACGCGCCCGAGCCGAAGGGCGGTTTTCGCTGATGCCGAGAAGGGCCCCGCCGCGTCGCCGGTTGATGGCGCAGGGACAACGCTGTTACCGTGCCCGATTGCGGTGAGCGTCGGAAGCTCCGGTCGTCGCACAGGCAAGACCGGACCAGGCAGTGAATCGTTCGGCACGGTGAACCCGCTTCAGCGCCCGTTCAGGCAGGGGCAGGTCCCACCCGCGTCCGGCGGCGGCCACAATTCGGTCGGTACACAGGCTGTGGATAACTTGTGGATGACCACCGGTCGACCGTCAGGTGGGTGTTGTTCCACCCGCGAACGCGGCGGGCCCGGGACGGCCGGCTGGCAGACAGCGGCGGCCGGGAGCAGAGGCGAGGGGGTGGCACGACGGTGGCCGGTACGACCGACCTTGCCGCAGTGTGGTTAGCGGCGACCGACGAGCTGGCCGACGAGATCATCTCCGCCCAGCAGCGCGCCTATCTCCGACTGACCCGGCTGCGGGCGATCGTCGAGGACACCGCGCTGCTCTCCGTCCCGGACGCGTTCACCCGCGACGTGATCGAGTCCCGCCTGCGTCCAGCGATCACCGAGGCTCTCACCCGCCGGCTCGGCCGACCGATCCAGGTGGCGGTCACCGTTCGGGTCGCCGAGGACGCCACGGGCCGACCCGCCGGCACCGTCTACCGCAGCGCTCCGGAGACCAGTCCGTTCGACGTCGAGGGTCCGGCTGCCGCACCCTTCGATGACGACCAGGACGCTCGGACGCATGCCGATGCCCTGATCCCTGAGCAGTCGCACGTGCCGCGTACGCCCGAGCCGGCCGCGCCACCCGCACCCGCGGGTCCGCCGCTCGCGCCGAGCGTCGACGCGCATCGTCCCGGGATGATCCCCGCCAGCAGGGACGGGCAGGAGGCGCTGTTCAGTGCCTCCTTCGCGGAGCCGATGCGGTCGCCCCGATCTGGAGCGGACCGGCGCGGCTACGACGAGCCGGCTGGTCGCCTGGATCCGCCGGGCCCGGACACCAGGCCCTACGAGCCCCGCTACCGGGAAGAATCGGCGTCGCCGCGCGACCAGCACGTGATCCGCGCGCTGCCCCGGGACAGCGGAACGGACAGCGGCCCGGGTCGCAGCGGTGTGGACCATCGCGCGGGTGGACGCGACGACCGCCGGCTGCCCGGCGCCGACACCGGCGGCAACCGGCTCAACCCGAAGTACATGTTCGAGACGTTCGTCATCGGCTCGTCCAACCGGTTCGCGCACGCGGCGAGCGTGGCGGTGGCGGAGTCGCCGGCGAAGGCGTACAACCCGCTGTTCATCTACGGTCACTCCGGCCTGGGCAAGACCCACCTGCTGCATGCCATCGGGCACTACGCCACGACGCTCGGCAACGCCCGCTCGGTCCGGTACGTCTCGACCGAGGAGTTCACCAACGACTTCATCAACTCGCTCCGGGACGACAAGACCAGTGCGTTCCAGCGGCGCTACCGCGACGTCGACATCCTGCTGATCGACGACATCCAGTTCCTGGAGAACCGCGAGCGCACCCAGGAGGAGTTCTTCCACACCTTCAACACCCTGCACAACGCCAACAAGCAGATCGTGATCACCTCCGACCGGTCGCCGCGGCAGCTCGCCACCCTTGAGGACCGGATGCGAACCCGGTTCGAGTGGGGGCTGCTGGCCGACATCCAGCCGCCGGACCTGGAGACGCGGATCGCGATCCTGCAGAAGAAGGCGGCGCAGGAGCGGATGTACGCCCCGCCGGACGTGTTGGAGTTCATCGCGTCCCGGGTGTCGAACTCGATCCGGGAACTGGAGGGGGCGCTGATCCGGGTGACGGCGTTCGCCAGCCTGACCCGGTCGACCGTCGAGCTGTCCCTGGCCGAGGAGGTGCTTCGGGACTTCATGCCCGACGGCGCCGGACCGGAGATCAACGCCGACCAGATCATGGCCTCGACCGCCGACTACTTCGGGGTGAGCCTGGAGGACCTGCGAGGTCAGTCCCGGTCGCGGGTGCTCGTCAACGCCCGCCAGGTGGCCATGTACCTGTGTCGGGAGCTGACCGAGCTGTCACTGCCCCGGATCGGCCAGGCCTTCGGTGGGCGGGACCACACCACGGTCATGCACGCCGACCGGAAGATCCGTCAGCAGATGGCGGAGCGCCGCTCGCTCTACAACCAGATCGCCGAGCTGACCAACCGCATCAAGCAGAACAGCTGAGGCGTACGCCAGCCGTCGCGACGGCACGAAGTTCGGGACACGCCCGGCCGGGATCTCCGGCCGGGCGGTCTTTTTTTCGTCCTCGGCTGGACTCTCGACATGGTGGAGACCACAGCATCGAGGCCGTGACCGCCTCGACGCCCACTCGTTGTCCACAGCTCGTTGTCCACCGTCGGTGGATAACTACGGTCCGTCTTTCGCCGGTTACCCACAGGCTGTGGAGAAACCCTGTGTACGGAGCTGTGGACGCCTGGGGACAACGGTCACGTTATCCACCGATGACCGTCGACCTGTGTACGAGCTGTTGAAGGTTCTGGGGATGACGGCAATGGTGATCTTCACCGTGATCCACAGGCTTGGGGAGAAAGTCGGTGGATTACCGGTGGACAACCGGTGGACAACGGTGGACAACCGGCCGGCCGGAGCGGCCTGTGGACACGCGAGCCAGTTGTACCCCCGGTTCTCCACAGCTAAATCACCGGTGGATACCCTCTCTGAGCTGCGCAGACCCGGGTTGTCCACAGTTTGCACAGGTGCGATGAAGACGATGAGTTATCTCTTCTAAGAGAACAAAAACCAATCATCACCGTTGGGCTTTCTGTGGATCGGGCCGAACGCTGCCGGATCAGCCGGTCAGCACCGACACGATCCATGGGGTCGGGCGCACAGCCGATGCCTACGCGCCCTAAGGTGCGATGGGTACCCGCACGGTTGGGCGGGACGGTAGGCAGCGGTCGGCATGAGAGAGTTGTCGCTGACGTCGACGCGGAGGCATTGATGAAGTTCCGAGTAGAGCGCGACGCGCTCGCTGAGGCCGTGGCCTGGACCGCGAAGAGCCTGCCCAACCGGCCATCCGTACCGGTGCTGGCCGGGGTGATGCTCCGCGTCACCGACGGCAACCTGCGGGTCTCCGGGTTCGACTACGAGGTCTCCAGCCAGGTCACCGTCGAGGTGCAGGGTGACGCCGACGGCGCCGCTCTCGTCTCCGGTCGCCTGCTCGCCGAGATCACCAAGGCGCTGCCGGCCAAGCCGGTCGACATCGCCGCGGTCGGTGCCCACCTCGAGCTGGTCTGCGGCAGCGCCCGGTTCACCCTGCCCACCATGCCGGTGGAGGATTACCCCGCGTTGCCCGAGATGCCGCAGAGCGCCGGCACTGTCGACGCCGCCGCGTTCGCCACGGCGGTCTCCCAGGTAGCCATCGCGGCCGGCCGGGACGAGACCCTGCCGATGATGACCGGCGTCCGCGTCGAGCTGTCCGGCAACACGCTGTCGATGCTCGCCACCGACCGTTACCGGCTGGCGCTGCGCGAGATCCAGTGGCGGCCGGACGACCCCGACGTGAGCATCAACGCCCTGGTGCCCGCCCGCACCCTGAATGACACCGCCAAGGCTCTCGGCCCGCTGGGCGGCGAGGTCACCCTCGCCCTCGCCCAGGGCGCTGCGGGCGAGGGCATGGTCGGTCTGGCCGGCGGCACCCGACGCACCACCAGCCGCCTGCTCGACGGCGCCAACTACCCGCCGGTGCGTTCGCTCTTCCCGGCCACCCACAACGCCGCGGCCCGGGTGCCGGTCAGCACCCTGATCGAGGTCGTCAAGCGGGTCGCGCTGGTTGCCGAGCGCACGACCCCGGTGCTGCTGAGCTTCAGCGCCGACGGCCTGGTGGTCGAGGCCGGCGGTTCCGAGGAGGCCCGGGCCAGCGAGGCGATGGAGGCCACCTTCACCGGTGACGCGCTGACCATCGGCTTCAACCCGCAGTACCTCATCGACGGCCTGGCCAACCTGGGCTCCCAGACCGCCGTTCTCTCGTTCGTCGACGCCTTCAAGCCCGCGGTGATCTCTCCCGCCGACGAGGATGGCGAGGTAATTCCGGGGTACCGGTACCTCATCATGCCGATCCGCGTCTCTCGCTGATCGCGCCCAGCAACACCCAGATCCACGGAGGTAGAAACACATGCAGCTCGGCCTTGTAGGACTCGGCCGTATGGGCGGCAACATGCGGGAGCGGCTGCGCGCCGCTGGTCACGAGGTTGTCGGTTTCGACCACAACGCGCAGATCAGCGACGTGACGACCCTCGCGGGCCTGGCAGAGAAGCTTGAGTCGCCCCGCGCGGTCTGGGTCATGGTGCCCGCCGGTGTCACCGACGCGACGATCGACGAACTGGCCGAGGTGCTTGGCGAGGGCGACATCATCATCGACGGCGGCAACTCGCGTTTCAGCGACGACGCGCCCCGGGCCGAGCGGCTCAACGAGCGGGGCATCGGCTACCTCGACGTCGGCGTCTCCGGCGGCGTGTGGGGCCGGCAGAACGGCTACGGGCTGATGGTCGGCGGTGCCCAGGAGCACGTCGACCGGCTGATGCCGATCTTCAGCGCCCTCAAGCCGGAGGGCGAGTTCGGCTTCGTGCACGCCGGCCCCGTCGGTGCCGGGCACTACTCGAAGATGGTGCACAACGGCATCGAGTACGGCCTGATGCACGCCTACGCCGAGGGCTACGAGCTGATGGCCGCCTCCGAGCTGGTGACCAACGTGCCGGGCGTGATCAAGTCCTGGCGGGAGGGCACCGTCGTCCGTTCCTGGCTGCTCGACCTGCTGGACCGGGCGTTGGACGAGGACCCGGAGCTGGCCGAGTTGAGCGGCTACACCGAGGACACCGGCGAGGGCCGGTGGACGGTCGACGAGGCGGTCCGGCTGGCCGTGCCGCTGAACGTCATCACCGCTTCGCTGTTCGCCCGGTTCGCGTCGCGGCAGGACGACTCGCCCGCCATGAAGGCCGTCTCCGCGCTGCGTCAGCAGTTCGGTGGCCACGCCGTCCACAAGCGCTGAGCGGTATCCACACCCTGTGTACGTCCAACGGTTGGAACTGGTCGACTTTCGCTCGTACGAGCGGGTGGCCGTCGACCTCCAGCCGGGGGCGAACGTCCTGATCGGCGCCAACGGCGTCGGCAAGACCAATCTCGTCGAGGCGCTGGGCTACGTGGCGACCCTGGATTCCCACCGGGTCGCCACCGACGCGCCGCTGGTCCGGATGGGCGCCGCGTCGGCGGTGATCCGCTGCGCGGTGGCCCACGACGGGCGGGAACTCCTGGTCGAGTTGGAGATCGTGCCCGGCAAGGCCAACCGGGCCCGGCTGGGCCGGTCACCGGCACGGCGGGCCCGGGACGTGCTCGGCGCGCTACGACTCGTGCTCTTCGCCCCGGAGGATCTTGAGCTGGTCCGGGGCGACCCGTCCGAGCGCCGCCGCTACCTCGACGACCTGCTGGTCAACCGCCAACCCCGGTACGCGGGGGTGCGGGCCGACTACGAGCGGGTGGTCAAGCAGCGCAACGCCCTGCTGCGCACCGCGTACCTGGCTCGCAAGACCGGCGGGTCCCGGGGCGGCGACCTCGGCACCCTCGCCGTCTGGGACACGCACCTGGCCCAGCACGGCGCGGAGCTGCTCGCCGGCCGGCTGGAGCTCGTCGCCGCGCTCACCCCGCACGTCGCCAAGGCGTACGACGCGGTGGCCGCCGGTCGGGGCGCGGCGAGCATCGCCTACCGGCCCTCGATCGAGCTGGCCGAGCCGACCACCGACCGGGCCGCGTTGGCGGATGCACTGACCGCCGCCCTGGCCGCGTCCCGCTCCGCCGAGATCGAACGGGGCACCACCCTGGTCGGCCCGCACCGCGACGAACTGGCGCTGACCCTCGGGCCACTGCCCGCCAAGGGGTACGCCAGCCACGGCGAGTCGTGGTCGTTCGCGCTCGCGCTGCGGCTGGCCGGTTACGACCTGCTGCGCGCCGACGGCATCGAGCCGGTGCTGGTGCTCGACGACGTGTTCGCCGAGTTGGACACCGGCCGCCGGGAGCGGCTGGCGGAGTTGGTCGGTGGGGCGAGTCAGCTGCTCGTCACCTGCGCCGTGGACGACGACGTGCCGGCCGCTCTGCGGGGCACCCGCTATCAGGTCGGCGAAGGGACGGTACGCCGTGTCGGATGAGCCACGCACCAACAGTCCCGGGGCCGGAAAGGGCGACGCCGCGCGTACCCCCGGGGGAAAGTCGACGGGCGGTGAGCCGGCGGCGGCCGCCAGCGGGCCGGAGCTGGCCCGGGCGGTGCTCGACGCTGCGCTGTCCCGGCGGCAGCAGGCGGCGCGCGCCCGACGTGCCCCCGGCGGCGGAGGCGGCGACGCTGCCGGCGGCTCGGGGCGGCGGTTGCGGGGCTACTCCGGCCCGGGCCCCGACCCGCGCGATCCCCAGCCGCTCAGCGCGGTGCTGAACCGGTTGGTGAAGGCGCGTGGTTGGCAGCAGCCGGCGGCCGAGGCCACCGTGTTCGGCGCCTGGGAGCGGGTCGTCGGCGCGGAGGTCGCCCAGAACAGTCGCCCGGTCAAGCTGGAGAACGGTGAGCTGACCGTGGAGGCGCGCTCGACGGCCTGGGCAACCCAGCTGCGGCTGCTCGCCGGCTCGTTGCTGAAGCAGATCGCCAGCGAGGTCGGCCACAACGTGGTGCGCAAGCTGCACATCCACGGCCCGGCCGCGCCCTCCTGGGCGAAGGGGCCGCGCCGGGTACGCGGGCGGGGCCCACGCGACACGTACGGCTGAGGGCGCCTCAGCTCCGCCGCTGGGCCTCGCGGTCGGCCCGCTTACGCTCGCGCTGCTCCCGGGTGAAGCGCTTGCGCTCGGCCAGGTCGCGCTTCCACGCGTCGCGGGCCTCGGCCGAGCCGCCCTGCACCGCGCCCTTCACACCCTCGGCGGGGCCGGCGAGATGCCGGAAGGCCCAGCTCAGGAGTCGGCCGCCCTCGCCCGGGGCCCTGGTGACCGCGCCGTCCTCGCTCATCTGCCGCACTCTCCCGCGTCGTGTGGTCCCGCAACTGTTGGCCTACCAATGGTTGGTACACCAATGATTGGTACGATAGCTATCGTGCATCAGGAGGGCAACCGATGAGCGAGAGACCGGAGGGCGTCGACCCGCTGGCGCTGGAGCAGCAGGTCTGTTTCGCCCTCTCGGTGGCCGCGCGCAGTGTGGTGGCGGTCTACCGCCCACTCCTGGAGCCGATGGGGCTGACCCATCCGCAATACCTGGTCATGTTGGCGCTCTGGCAGCACGCACCGTTGTCCGGCCGCGACCTCAGCCGCCTGTTGCAGCTCGATCCGGGCACACTGTCACCACTGCTCAAGCGGCTCGAAGCAGCCGGCTACCTGCGCCGGGAGCGCGATCCCAGCGACGAGCGCAGCCTCGCCGTCACCCTCACCGACAGCGGCGCCGCACTGCGAAGCCGGGCCGAGCTGATCCCGGCCGCGATCGTGCAGCGGCTCGGGCTGCCCGTCGAGGACCTGCAACACCTGAACGCGGTGCTCACGCAGGTGATCGCGGCGGCCAACCGATCGGGTGGCGACCCGACCTCGCCGGGGGCCGGCGCGGCGGCTCAGGCGTCGGCGTAGACGGCGAAACCACGTTCGGCGCAGCGCCGGTAGAACGCGGCCAGCACGCCCAGCTCCGCGCAGGTGAAGTTCCACTGCGGCGGGTCCCCGCGCTCGTCGCGCAGCGCGTCGAGCCGGGTCTCCAACCACCGCAGCTGCTGCTCGGCCAGCCTGCCGTCGCCGAGCAGAGAACGCAGCACCGTGCTCACCGACTCGAAGGTGACCGCCTCGCCGTAAGGACGGTGCCCGGCCACGAACCTCTCGATGCCGCTGGCGATCCAGGAGCAGCCGTCCGGGTCGATCACCGGGTCCTCGTCCTCAGCGGCGGCGTCTGTGGCGTACAACACACCTTCCAGGCCGAGGAGCAGATCCACCAGCTCGGTGTACGCGGTCGCCCGGATGGTGCCGGTCTTCGCGATCAGCTCGGCCAGCGCGGCCGTCGGCGCGGAGATTCGCGGCAGGTCGACGATCTCGCCGAAGTCGACGAACTCGGCCGGTGCGACCGGATCGTAGAAGCGGCCGGTCCGCGGCCAGTGCACCGCGACGTTGTCCAGCCCCATCTGTCACCTCTTAAGAGCACGTGTCGGGTCGATCGGGTCGATCGTCCCGGTTCCGGCCGGTAAAGATCAAGGCTGGTTCCGGGGCGCCGCAAACGTACGGCACGGATGCTTCGGCCGCGACCCCCGACCCGCCCGGGCGCGGGTCAACCCGTCCGGGGACGGCGCGTGCGATCGGACCCTGGCGTGTGGGGGGAGTCGCGGGCAGCGGGGTTCTGCCGGCTACGGACATCTCAGCCGCCTCTCTGAGGGTGCCGAGTGGTGGTTCTGTCCCCCACGCACAGTAGGATTGACAGCGAGACGAAGACCCGGTGTGGGAGAGGGACGGGGCCGGTGGCCCCAGATTCATTCTCCACGTCGGGTCGAGCCGATCGCGATCCGCGGGCAACCGCGGCGACCGGCGCGTTCGACCCGTTGTCCGGAGGTCTCCGGCACCGGTCCGCGCGCCGACGTCGCGTCCTGTCCGCCGAACCCGCGCCCGACGCGCCCTACCGGCGCGGCTGACGCGAGAAAGTGGCCGAGGGTGGCAGCGCAGGACAAGCAGGAGTACGGCGCAGAGTCGATCACCGTTCTTGAGGGTCTGGAGGCGGTCCGCAAGCGGCCCGGTATGTACATCGGGTCCACCGGCGAGCGCGGTCTGCACCACCTCGTCTGGGAGGTTGTGGACAACGCTGTCGACGAGGCGCTCGCCGGATACTGCGACACCATCGACGTGGTGCTGCTCGCCGACGGCGGCGTGCGGGTCACCGACAACGGCCGTGGTTTCCCGGTCGACCTCCACCCGAAGCTCAAGAAGCCGGGTGTCGAGGTCGCGCTGACGATCCTGCACGCGGGTGGCAAGTTCGACGGCAAGGCGTACGCGGTCTCCGGCGGTCTGCACGGCGTCGGTGTGTCCGTGGTGAACGCCCTCTCCACCAAGATGTTCGTCGAGATCCACAAGTCCGGCGCCGTGTGGCGGCAGCACTACACCAACTCCAAGCCGAGCCCGCTGGAGAAGGGCGAGGCCACCGACCGCACCGGCTCGGCGGTCTCCTTCTGGCCCGACCCCGACGTCTTCGAGACCGTCGACTTCGACTTCCAGACCATCTACCGACGTCTTCAGGAGATGGCTTTCCTCAACCGCGCCCTGCGCATCCACCTGCTCGACGAGCGGGTGGCCGAGGAGGAGGACGGCCGGCAGCGCGAGGTGACCTTCTACTACGAGGGTGGCATCGCCGACTTCGTCCGACACCTCAACGCCTCGAAGAGCCCGATCCACAAGACCGTGGTCGAGTTCGGCGCCGAGGAGGAGGGCATGTCGCTCGAGATCGCCATGCAGTGGAACGAGTCGTACGGCGAGTCGGTCTACACCTTCGCCAACACGATCAACACCCACGAGGGCGGCACCCACGAGGAGGGCTTCCGGTCCGCGCTGACGAGCGTGGTCAACCGGTACGGCACCGACAAGAAGCTGCTCAAGGGCGACGAGAAGCTCTCCGGCGAGGACATTCGCGAAGGGCTCGCGGCGATCATCTCGGTCAAGCTGGCCAACCCGCAGTTCGAGGGTCAGACCAAGACCAAGCTGGGCAACACCCCGGTGAAGAGCTTCGTGCAGCGGGTCTGCAACGACCGGCTGGTCGACTGGTTCGACCGCAACCCGGCCGAGGCCAAGATGATCATCACGAAGGCCTCCCAGGCGGCGCGGGCCCGGATCGCCGCGCAGCAGGCGCGCAAGCTGGCCCGGCGCAAGTCGCTGCTGGAGTCCGGCTCGATGCCGGGCAAGCTGGCCGACTGCCAGTCCACCGACCCGCGTGAGTCCGAGGTGTTCATCGTCGAGGGCGACTCGGCCGGCGGCTCGGCCAAGCAGGGCCGCGACCCGCGGACGCAGGCGATCCTGCCGATCCGCGGCAAGATCCTCAACGTGGAGAAGGCCCGGATCGACCGGGTGCTCAAGAACAACGAGGTCCAGGCGCTGATCACGGCACTGGGCACCGGCATCCACGACGACTTCGACATGGAGAAGCTGCGGTACCACAAGGTGGTGCTGATGGCCGACGCGGACGTCGACGGCCAGCACATCCAGACACTGCTGCTCACGCTGCTGTTCCGCTTCATGCGTCCCCTGGTGGAGATGGGCAACGTCTACCTGGCCGCCCCGCCGCTCTACAAGATCAAGTGGAACAAGAAGGGCGACGACGCCCAGTACGCGTACTCCGACCGCGAGCGGGACGGTCTGATCGCGCTGCGCCAGCAGAAGAAGCCGAACGCCAAGCCGGACGACATCCAGCGCTTCAAGGGCCTCGGCGAGATGAACTATCCCGAGCTGTGGGAAACCACGATGAACCCTGCGACGCGTACCCTGCGTCAGGTCACTCTCGACGACGCGGCGACCGCCGACGAGTTGTTCAGTGTGCTGATGGGTGAGGACGTCGAGGCGCGCCGGTCGTTCATCCAGCGCAACGCCAAGGACGTGCGGTTCCTGGACATCTGACGGATCGCGGTGGATCGGCCGGGCGCTGCCCGGTCGATCCACCGATCCACAGAGTTATCCACAGCTTGGCCGCTATCCACAGCGGTTATCCACAGCACGAAAACGACTCTGAGTCTGATAAGGGTATACAGTGACCGATTCTCCCGAGTCCACACCGAACGAGCCCGAGGTCCCCGCCGAGGCCATCGCCGCGGTGGTCGCGCACGACCGGATCGAACCGGTCGGGCTCGAGGTGGAGATGCAGCGCTCCTACCTCGACTACGCGATGAGCGTCATCGTCGGTCGCGCACTGCCGGACGTCCGGGACGGCCTCAAGCCGGTCCACCGCAAGATCCTCTACGCAATGTTCGACTCCGGCTACCGTCCCGACCGCGGCTACGTGAAGTGCTCCCGCGTCGTCGGTGACGTGATGGGTCAGTTCCACCCGCACGGCGACTCGGCGATCTACGACGCGCTGGTCCGGATGGCGCAGTCCTGGTCGCTGCGCTACCCGCTGGTCGACGGCAACGGCAACTTCGGCTCGCCGGGCAACGACCCTGCCGCCGCCATGCGATACACCGAGTGCAAGCTCGACCCCCTCGCCATGGAGATGCTGCGGGACATCGACGAGGACACCGTCGACCTGCAGGACAACTACGACGGCCGGGCCAAGGAGCCCACCATCCTGCCGTCGCGGATCCCCAACCTCCTGGTGAACGGCTCCGAGGGCATCGCGGTCGGCATGGCCACCAAGATCCCGCCGCACAACCTGCGGGAGATCGGTGCGGCGGTGCAGTGGTGCCTGGAGCACCCGGAGGAGGACGAGGAGACCACCCTCGAAGCCCTGCTCGGCATCGTCAAGGGCCCGGACTTCCCGACCCACGGCCTGATCGTCGGCACGACCGCGATCCAGGACGCCTACCGCACCGGTCGCGGCTCGATCCGGATGCGCGCCGTGGTGGAGGTCGAGGAGGACAAGCGGGGCCGCCCCTGCCTGGTCGTCAGCGAGCTGCCCTACCAGGTCAACCCGGACAACCTCGCCGAGCGGATCGCCGAGCTGATCAAGGAGGGCAAACTCGCCGGGATCGCCGACATCCGCGACGAGTCCTCCGGTCGTACCGGCATGCGGATCGTCCTGGTGCTCAAGCGCGACGCGGTCGCGAAGGTCGTGCTGAACAACCTCTACAAGCACACCCAGCTCCAGGAGACCTTCGGCGCCAACATGCTGGCGCTGGTCGACGGGGTGCCGCGCACGCTCAACCTGGCCCAGTTCCTCCGCTACTACGTCGAGCACCAGATCGACGTGATCCGCCGGCGGACCGCGTTCCGGCTGCGCAAGGCCGAGGAGCGGGCACACATCCTGCGCGGTCTGGGCAAGGCGCTGGACGCACTGGACGAGGTGATCGCCCTCATCCGGCGCTCCCCGACAGTGGACGACGCCCGGCAGGGCCTGATCCGGCTGCTGGAGATCGACGAGATCCAGGCGACCGCGATCCTGGACATGCAGCTGCGCCGCCTCGCCGCCCTGGAGCGGCAGCGGATCGTGGACGACTTGGCCAAGCTCGAGATCGAGATCGCTGACCTCAAGGACATCCTCGCCAAGCCGGAGCGGCAGCGGAAGATCGTCTCCGAGGAGCTCGGTGAGATCGTCGCCAAGTGGGGCGACGACCGGCGGACGAAGATCATCCCGTTCGACGGCGAGGTCTCGATGGAGGACCTCATCGCCCGCGAGGACGTGGTCGTCACGATCACCCGCACCGGGTACGCCAAGCGGACCAAGGTCGATCTCTACCGCTCGCAGCGACGCGGCGGTAAGGGCGTCAGCGGCGCCACGCTGCGGCAGGACGACATCGTCAGCCACTTCTTCGTCTGCTCGACCCACGACTGGATCCTGTTCCTGACGAACAAGGGACGCGTATACCGGGCCAAGGCATACGAGTTGCCGGAGGCCAGTAGGGTAGCCAAGGGCCAACACGTGGCCAACCTGCTCGCCTTCCAACCCGACGAGCAGATAGCGCAGATCATTGAGATCCCGAACTACCAGGTAGCCCCCTATCTGGTACTGGCCACGAAGAACGGCCTGGTGAAGAAGACGCGGCTCGAGGAGTTCGACTCCAACCGTTCCGGCGGCATCATCGCGATCAACCTGCGCGATGAGGACGAGCTGGTCGGTGCTGCGCTGGTTGCGCCGGAGAACGACCTGCTGCTGGTCTCCAAGAAGGCGCAGGCGATCCGGTTCAACGCCTCGGACGAGGCGTTGCGGCCGATGGGCCGGGCCACCTCGGGTGTGATCGGCATGCGCTTCACGGACGACGATGTCCTGCTCGCCATGGAGGTCGTCCGGGACGGCCTGGACGTTCTGGTGGCCACGAACGGGGGATACGCGAAGCGGACCCCGATCGAGGAATACCCGGTGCAGGGCCGGGGAGGTAAGGGCGTGTTGACTGCGAAGATCACCGAGCGGCGCGGTGGTCTGGTCGGCGCGGTGGTGATCGATCCGGACGACGAGCTGTTCGCGATCACCAGCAATGGTGGTGTCATTCGGACTCCGGTGAAGCCTGTACGCCGTACGCGTGACCGGAACACAATGGGGGTCAAGCTGATGGACCTCCCGGACGGCGTGACTATCGTGGCGATTGCTCGCAATGCCGACGAGCCTGACGAACAGGACTAGTTGAATGACGGAGACACAGGCGAAGTCGGGGAACACGGGGACCTCGGCCAACCCGGTCGACGAGGAGGCCGCCAAGGGCGGCACACCAGCGACCGGCCGCGCGGCCGTGGGCCGGGCTACGGTCCCCGCCGATGCGCCTGCCCCGAAATTCACGAGGGCTCCCGGCATGACACCCCCGCCGGAGCCGGCCGGTGAGGACGCCGGGGCCGCCGACAAGGCCGAGAAGACGTCCGGTGCCGAGGCGCCGACGTCGGCAGCCGCCACACCTTCGGGTGCGGCGGCGCCACCCTCGGCTCGTCCGGCGACCACCCAGCCGATCAACGTCCGGCCCGGTCAGGCGGCGTCGACCGGGTCCACCGGCACCCAGCCGCGGATCACACCGGGCATGACGCAGCCGGACGGGACGCGTACGTCCGCTGCCGGCCGTCCGGCCAGCGGTGGTGGCCTGCCGCCCGGCATCGGCAACGCGTCCGCCGTCGGGGCAGCCCGCGTTGGCGATGCGGTACGCGCGGCGCGTACCTCGGTCAGCTCGGCCGCTTCCCGCGGACCGCGCCGGGCCCGGCTGAACCTGAAGCGGATCGACCCGTGGTCGGTGATGAAGTTCGCATTCGCCGTCTCGGTAGTGCTCTTCATCGTCGTGGTGGTCGCCACCTCGGTGCTGTACCTGGCGTTGGACGCGATGGGCGTGTTCCAGAGCGTCAACGACAGCCTGAGTGACCTGGTCAACGCCGGCGGTGGAGAGAGCACCAGCGGGTTCCAGATCACCGCCAAGGGCGTGATCCTCAGCTCGGCGCTCATCGGCCTGGTCAACGTGGTGCTGTTCACCGCGCTGGCCACGCTGGGAGCGTTCGTCTACAACGTCTGCGCCGACCTGGTCGGCGGGATCGAGCTGACCCTCGCCGAGCGCGACTGAGCAACCGGGACGCCGGGGCGCCGCGGAATGCGGTCGCTCCGGCGTCCCGTACTCGGGTAGGTTTTGCAGGCGGCGACGGCCCGGCTCGCAGGGTCGGACCCCGATTTGGGGCCGGCAGAGTGGATGGGTTAATCTTGCTCGTCGCAACGCGGGGCTATAGCTCAGTCGGTTAGAGCGCAGAGCTGATAACTCTGAGGTCGATGGTTCGATTCCATCTAGCCCCACCGCATTGTCGTCCGACGCTAGTCGAGCGCGAGGGGTCGCCCCATGTTCAAGAAGCTGCTGATCCTGGCCGGCGTCGTCGGCGTGGCTGCCGTCGTCTTCAACAAGGTCAAGGCCGCCAACGACGAGCGTGCCCTGTGGCACGAGGCGACCACCGCACCCGACCTGCGCTGACGTCCGGCCCGGCGACGAGCGATCGACGCCACGGCCACTCACGGGGCCCTAGCTCAACTGGCAGAGCACTGCCTTTGCAAGGCAGGGGTTAGGGGTTCGAGTCCCCTGGGCTCCACCAGCACTTTCACCGGTTGATCTCGGTCCGAGTGCAGCCGAGCGGTTACGCCTTCCCCTCCTCGCCCTCCACGATCGATGGCCGAGGCAGCCCGACGACGGTGACCCGCTCGATCGGCCAGGTTGCGGTGACGATCTCTTCTCCCTCGCCATGTGGTTCCTCCGAGACGTCCGCCATCCAGTCCAATGTTTCGGGCGGGATGATGCCGCACGCGGCGTCCTCATTCCGGATGGCGAGGCGCCGCCTCAGTTCGGCCTGATCGACGCGGAAGTGCAGCAGACGCCAGCCAGCACCGAGCGATTCAACAAGCTGCTTGTAGTCGTCGCGCTCGCGGCGTTGCCCGAGGCCGTGATCTAGAACGACCGAGCGGCCGTTCCGGATCAGTTCGATGAGCTGCTGTCGCACATCTTCGACGGCAGGATCCAACAGGGAGACATGGCGTTCGGCTGGGTAGTCCTTCCCGAGTCGACCGTGCCGTGCCTGCAGGACGTCGTCTACCGACAGTCGAACCACCCCGGTCAGTTCCAGCGCCCGGGCGTAGGTCGATTTCCCTGAGCCCGGCAGCCCCACGAGGAGAAACACCACCGGTCTTGACTGGTCCACGCGGGCACCCTATCGGCGATCATTTGGGAGGCGTGGTGACCATCACCAGGGGTGCAACCTGAGACGTCCCAGCTCACGCGAAAGCCAAACGAGCAGCGAGAGCGGAGCGGACAGATCCCGCGACGTTTTTCTGGCACAGTGTCGAATCCGAGGCGAGGCGTTCGTAGATCAGACGAGAGGTGGCCGGAGGAGGCCGCCGGGACAAGGGAGTCATGGCGATGACGCAGTACCTGATCTCGTTCAATGACGGCGCGATGGACCACATCCCCGCCGAGGAGATGCCCGACGTGGGCAAGGCCTCGCACGCGGTCGTCCAGGAGGCCGTGAACGCCGGCGTGTGGGTGTACGGCGGCGGACTCGAAAGGCAGCAGGCGAGCGTCGTAGCCACCGATGGGACGGTCACCGATGGCCCCTACCCGGAGACCAGGGAGGTCATCGGCGGGTTCTCGGTCGTCGACGTGGCAACGCGCGAGGAGGCGCTTGCATGGGCTGCCAAGATGGCCGCCGCCTGCCGCTGCGCCCAGGACGTCCGGGAGCTCATGCCCGACCCCGAGACGGACGCCATGATCCGTGAGGCCGAAAGTCGGGGGTGACTCCCCGGCGAGGTCTGCTCGAAGGGACCTGCCACTTTCGAGCGGCCCTTGTCATGATCCGTGCATGGATCCACAGTCGGCACCAGTCACCATGCACATCTACTGCCGGATCGATGTGATCGTCACCGACCCGGCGGCGGTCACCCGTCAAGCGGTCGCCGACCTGCGTGCAGCCGACATCGACTGGTCCACAGAGGAGGACGACCTGGAGGCGGCGGTCGAGGAGCTTCGATCGGACCTCGCCGCCTCCGTGTCGAGCGTGGTGGACATCAGCCACCTTGCCGACGGCATCCCAGGGGTGGAGTTTCGCGGTGGCCTCTGCTGGGCCGAGCAGGGCCCGGCCCGGGACCCGTTCCGCTCGGACGAGCAGTGAGGGCTGGGCGCGGTGACGGCGCGGGCACGGTGAGGACAAGGTGGGCGGCATGGCCGTGCCCGACCGGGGTAGGAGAAACGGCAACAACCCCCCGGAAGCGAGGTGTCACCAATGCCTACGGCACGCGAGATCATGACGAACGACGTGACCTGTGTCCGCGAGCAGGACGACATGAAGTCGGCCGCGAAGCAGATGGCGGAGCTGGGGGTCGGTTCACTGCCGATCTGCGGCGACGACAACCGGCTCAAGGGCATGCTGACCGACCGCGACATCGTGGTGAAGGTGCTGGCCGAGGGCCGCGATCCGGCGAACGTGACGGCCGGTGAGCTGGCCCAGGGCGAGGTGGTGACCATCGGCGCGGACGACGACGCGGCCGAGATCCTGCGGACCATGGGCCAGCACAAGGTACGCCGGCTGCCGGTGATCGACGGGCATGAGCTGGTCGGCATCGTGGCTGTCGCCGACGTGGCCCGTTCCCTGCCGGAGCGCCCGGTGGGCGACCTCATCGAGGCCATCTCCGAGCGCAGCTGACCGTCGCACCCTTCCTCGATCGCCGCCCCGGGTGGGCGGCGATCGACGTGTCGGGGCTCTACCCGATCGGCGGTCGGGAGGACCAGAGCGACAGAGGCGGTCAGGAGAACGGGGTGAGCGGGACGGTCTCCCCGCGGGCGATGGTGCGTACCTGCTTCACCCAGCCACGGCGGCGGGCCTCGTCGACGAAGTGCGCCAGCGGCGAGCGGAACACCGGGTAGTCGTCGTAGTGGATCGGCACGGTCAGCTTCGGGCGGACCAGTTCCACCAGGTCGGCGCCCTGCTGGGCGTCCATGGTGAGCAGGATCCCGGCGACCTTCGTGCCGCCGAGATGGATGAGCATCGCGTCGATGTCCGGGTAGCGCTCGGGGATGGCGGTGAGCAGCGGCCGGTTGAGCGTGTCGCCGGTGACGTAGAGCCGGAACTCGCGCCGCCCGGAGCGCTCCACGTCGATCATCGTGCCCATGACGTCGGGCATCAGCCGGTCCAGAGCACCCGGTCCGTGCTGTCCGGGCATCGAGGTCAGGCGCAGCGTCGTACCGTCGCGGTGCAGCTCTCGGGACGACCAGGTCGGCAGGCCCTGGGCGGCCTGGAAGCCCCAGCGACGCAGCCTGCGTTCCGCCGCCGGGGTGGTGACGATGGGCAGGTCGCGGTCCAGTTCCCGGCGGGCCACCCGGTCGAAGTGGTCGCCGTGCAGGTGGGAGAGGACCACCGCGTCCAGCTCCGGGAGCTGGGCGATGCGTAGCGCGGGGTCCGTGCGTCGGCGCGACCACAAACCCTTGCCCAGGTACGCCCGTTGGCCCCGGTGCAGAAAGTTCGGGTCGGTCAACAGGGTGAACCCGCCGATCCGCAGCACCGTCGTCGCGGTACCGATGAACGTCACCTGTGGTTGCTCCGCCATCCTGCCCACCTCCTCCGGCTGCGGTACCCCGGCGAGCCGTGAGCATGCGGTTGGTTCGGTGCTCAGCTCTCGGAACCGCTCGCGCCGTCCCTGCCCGGTCGGGCCTGCGGCACGTGTTCCATCAGCTTGGTGAGCGCGCCGTTGGCGAAGGTGGCGCCGAGCGCCGACCCGGCCCCGATGCTCCAGCCGACCGGCCCGAGCGGGGTGCAGCCGAAGAACTGGCTCACCCCCGGCGTCTGCACCACGACGACCAGCACGCCCAGCGACGCCGCCGTGGACGCCAGCACGGCCGGGCTGGTGCCGCCGGCCAGGATGGTCTGGCCGAGCTGGGTGCCGACCAGGGAGACCAGGGCGACCGTTCCGGCTCGCTGGCGGCGGCCGGTGTAGCGGGCCAACGTCCAGCCGGCGGTCGCGCCCAGCGTGGTGGCTGCCGCCCGCAGCCCGATCTCCCTGGTGAGGCTCTCGCCGAGCGCCGTGTCCGGGCCCTCCCGCAGCAGCGCATCGGTGCGGTCCGACGCTGGTGGCCGGACCGCGATGGCCAGAGCCGGCGCCAGGTCGGTGAGCAGGTTGACCAGCAGCAGTTGTCGCCCGGTGAGCGCGGAACGGCCGGTCGCCGCGGCGGTGAGCACACTGAAAGCGATCTCGCCGAGGTTGCCCCCAACCAGGATGCTGAGCGCGTGCCGCACCGACGACCACATCGCCCGCCCTTCGATCAGGGTCGCGATGATGGTCTCCAACCGGTCGTCGGTGACCACCAGGTCGGCGGCGGCGCGAGCGGCCGGGGTGCCTCGCTGGCCAAGGGCGATGCCGACGTCGGCCAGCCGGATCGCCGGGGCGTCGTTGGCACCGTCGCCGGTCATCGCCACGGTTCGCCCGCACTTCTGCAACGCCTGGATGATCCGCACCTTGTGCGCCGGGGTGCAGCGGGCCACCACGTCGGTGTTGGCCAACCGCTCGGCGAGCGCGTCGTCGTCCAGTTGGTCGAGTTCGCCGGCGGTGACCACCCGCTGTTCGTCGTGCTCGCTGATGGTGGCGGCGATCGCCTCGGCGGTGGCGGGGTGATCGCCGGTGATCATGATGGTGTGCACGCCGGCCTGCCGGATCCGGCGTACCGCCGGGGCGGCACTCTCCCGGACCCCGTCCGCGAGGGCCAGGAAACCCACGAAGGTCAGCCCGCGAACACTGGCATCGGTCACCTTCGGATCGGCCACATTGCACTCGGCGACGGCCAGGATCCGGTTGCCCGCCCCGGCCCGGTCGGCGAGCATCCGCTCCAACTCCGCGCGGCCGGCATCGTCCAGCGGCTCCTGAGTCCCGTCCGTACGCCGGGCCGAACAGCGGGGCAGCACTGTCTCCGGAGCGCCCTTGACGCTCAACAACAGGCGCCCGTCGGTCTCCCCGACGCTCGCGTGGTAGCCGCGGGACGGCTCGAACGGCAGCCCACCGGCGGCCTGCCAACCGGCAGCACCGGTCTGCTCCACCACCCCAGCCTCGCCGGCACCCCGCCACACGGCCCGGTCGGTCTGCAACGCCAACTCCTCCGGCTTCGTCGCGGCGGGAGTGGCCCGCAGCGCCGCGGCCAGCGTCAACTGGAGTCGGTCGTCCAGTCGGTCCACCGGGGCGTACCGGTCACCGGTGCTGTCGCCGACCCCGGCGAGCAGCAGCTTGCCCTCGGTGAGAGTGCCGGTCTTGTCGAAGCAGAGCACGTCCACCCGACCCAGCGCCTCGATGGTGCGCGGGTTGCGAACCAGGGCGCCGTGCTCGGCCAGCCGCCGGGCGGCGGCCAGCTGCGCCGCGCTGACCAGGAACGGCAACCCCTCCGGCACGGACGCCACCGCGAGGTTCGCGGCGGTCGCCGCCGTCTCGGCCAGGGGTACGCCCCGAAGCAGGCCCGCGCCGGCCACCGCCACCGCCGAACCGGCGGCCAACGGGATGGCCGCCCGGGTCAACGAGCCGAGCCGGGCTTCCACCCCACTGGCGGGTGGGGCCTGCTTGACCAGGGCGAGGCTGCGCCCGGATTCGGTGTCCGGCCCGGTCGCCACCACCACGGCAGTGCCATGCCCGGCGGCGACGGTGGTGCCCTCGTACAACATGGAGTGCCGGTCGGCGATCGCGGCGGCCACCACCGGTCGGTTGGACTTGGCGACCGGCAACGACTCACCGGTCAGTGACGATTCGTCCGCCTCCAGACCCACCGCCTCCAGGACGCGACAGTCGGCGGGCACCGAGTCACCTGGCTCAAGGGCGATGACGTCTCCGAGGACCAGGTCCTCGGCGGCGAGAACCTGCTCGGCACCGTCGCGGCGGACCCGTGCGGTCACCGCCGAACGGGACAGGAGTTCGGCCAGCGACCGTTCGGTGTTGCGTTCGTGCACCGCTCCGATCAGGGCGGACCCGCCGACGACGCTGCCCACCAGCGCGGCGTCGACCAGCGACCCGAACGACGCGGAGAGCACCGCCCCGGCCACCAGCACCGGGGTGAGCGGGTTGGACAACTCGTCCACGAAGGCACGCAGCAGCCCTCCGCTGCCCGGTCCGGCATCGCCGTTTCCGCCAGTGCCGTGGTGCCGGCGCTGCGCATCCGCGCTGGCCAGACCGTCCGGCGTGGTGTGCAGGTGGTCGAGCACGGTGCCGACGGGCATCAGGTGCCAGGGGGTCGTGACGGGTGCCGGTGTGTCCGACTGGTCGTGCAACCGGCGGGCCTGCCAGACCCCGTTCGCGAAGGCCAACCCGGCCGCGCCGTTCACCGCGACGAGCGACCGGCCGGGCAGCTCGGTCGGCGGTGCCGTGAACGCGCCCAGCGCCCCGAGGCCGGTGCCGGCCATGGCCAGCCGGATGTTCTGCCGGGCCGTACGCCGAGCCACCCCGGTCGCCTCGATCACCAGGGCCACCACCCGCAGGTCGGCACCGACGAGCAGGTGCGCGCCCCACGGCGGCAGGTCCTCCGGCGGGGCGAACCCGAGGCCGCAGTCGGACGCGCCGAGCGCCCTGCGGTCCGCGGAAACCAGCATCACCATCGCGCCGTCGCGCTGCAACGCGCGTACCGACTCGGCCAGCCGGTCCCCGCCGGGCAGCATCGCATCGGCGAACCCGTACCGCTGCTCGTCACCGCCCGCCACGACCAGCCGCAGGCCGGCCCGCCGCGCGGCGGCCGGCAGCCCGTCGACGCCGGGTGCGGGTTCCGGCTCGACACGCAACAGGGCGGCGAGTCGGTCACCGTGGGCGAGGCCGAGCAGTTTGCCGCCGGCCGAGCGCAACCGGTCGCCGTCCGGGACGTTGCCGGAGTCGTGAGCGGGCATCTGGTCCAGCGGCCCGAGCCGCCAGCCGTCCGCCGTCCGGGAGGCAGCCGGATCGTCGGGGTCGAACAGCGCGAAGGCCCGCTCCGCCACCTGGTCGACGTCCGCACCGGGCGCGGGTGCCAGATCGGCCAGTACGCCCCGGTCCGAGCCGAGCACCGCGGCGTCCAGCACGAGCGTGTCGATCCGGTCCAACTCCCGCAGCACACTGCGGTCCATCGCGATCACCCCGCGCCGGGCCAGCATCCGGCCGAGTTGGGCGCCGTACCCCTCGCGTCCGCTGCCGGGCGCCTTCGGCAGCGCCGACAGGCCCAGCGCGGCGGCCCGCTTGCGCCCGGCGAAGGGCGCCGCCGCCGCGCCGGCCGCCGTACCGGCGGCGAGTGACCGGTTGATGTACCGCTCGACCGGGCCGTGCGGCTTGGGTCGGGGACGGTCCGCTATCGGCCACCGGGCGACGGCACGCTCGGGGTCGCCGGTCAACCGCGGTTCGGCGCTCTCCCAGGCGGAGAACTGGGCCCGGTCCTCGCCCCACTCGACGAACCGTTGGACGCTGTCGAGGACGATGCCGGTCCAGCGGCCGGTCAGGCCCTGCACCACGGCCTCGGCCAGGGGGAAGAGGACCTCTGCGCGCGGGTCGGAGCGCAACGCCTTGCCGAGGAACGCGTGCAGCTTCGGTTGCAGGTCGACCGCCGACAGCACGCCGGCCACCTCACCGGGCAACGGTGCGAACGGCAGGATCCGGGTGGCCGCCCAGAGGGTCAGACCCAGCGCGTCCGAGGCGAGCGCGCCGAGGGTGCGCGGGTTGTGTGGGCCCTCCTCCGGCGGGTGCGGGGGCGGAATCTCCGGGTCGGGCTCGTGGTCGCAGGTCCGCTCGACCCGGCTGATCGTGGCGATGAGGTCACCCAGAGCCGGTTCGGGAGCCTGCACGGCCACCACCACCCGCCCGGATGGCGCGTTCACCCTGGCCCACGCCACCCCGGGCATCCGCTCCAGCGCGCCCTCCACCTGCCGGGCGAGCTGGTCGCCGCCCTCCTGGCACACGCCGTGCACCTCGATGTGGTGGCGACCGGGCCGGGACCAGACCCGACGCCGGGCGAGCCCGACCGACCGGGCCAGCCGGGTCGCGGCCGACCCGACGGTCCGGGACGCCTCGCCGACCAGGTGCGGCACGCCAAAGGAGGGCAGGATGCGGCCGGCAGCGCGACCCGCCGCCGTCATCGAGGCGTACGGCTGGACGGGCGCCGGCCCGGCTCCCTGTTGCTGCTGGTCCTGACCTTGGCCATCTCGTCCTCCCACCGCCTCACGTCCGGCGGCCTGGCTTCCCGACCTGCCGTCCGTTATGCCCTGCGGGTGGTGGAACTTTCCGCCCTCGCCGAAGCATGGACGGGTGGGGCGGTGGAATCCGACGACCATCACCGGACATGGGGAGGCCGGAATGAGCATGCTGACGCGACACCTCAACGGTTCGCAGGAGAACGTCCAGATGTACAGCCGGCGGATGGACCTACCGATGCTGGGCGAGGTGGCCCTGCCGCCACCCGACAAGGTCACCTACTACGCCGGGATCGGCGTGCTCGCCGCGCTGCAGGTCATCGAGTGGCCGATCGCTCTGGTGGTCACCGCCGGCCACCTGCTGGCAGACCAGCATTTTTCCGGACTGGCGCGCGGGGTCGGGAGGGCGCTGCAGGACGCCTGACGAGAGCCGGGTCACGGCGATTGACATGAATCCGGGTTGAGGTCGGATGCTCGGTCCATGCAGAGCACAGTCGCCCCCGCCATACCCGCCGCAGCGGGACTGTTCGCACCCCGGCTGCGAGCGATGACGGTGGGCAGCGTCGCGTTGATCTCGTTGCTCGCTTTCGAGGCACTGGCGGTCGGTACGGCGATGCCGACCGTCGCCCGCAGCCTGGACGGGCTCGCGCTGTACGGGATCGCGTTCGGTGGTCCGTTCGCCACGGGTGTGCTGGCCATGGTGGTCTCGGGCATCTGGTGCGACGCCCGAGGGCCCCGGGGGCCGATGTGGCACGGCGTCGCGTGGTTCGTGGTCGGGCTGCTGATCGCCGGAACCGCGCCCGTGATGAGTGCGCTGGTCGTCGGGCGGGCGGTGCAGGGGTTCGGCTCCGGGTTGCTCTCGGTGGCGCTCTACGTGATCGTCGGGCAGGCGTACCCGCAGGATCTGCACCGGCGGATCTTCGCGGCGTTCGCGGCGGCGTGGGTCGTACCGTCGCTGGTCGGGCCGGCGATCGCGGGTCTGATCGTGCAGTACCTGGGCTGGCGGTGGGTCTTCCTGGCGGTCCCGGCGGTCGCCGTGCCGGCGGTGTTGCTGATCCATCCGGGCCTACGGTCGCTGGCTCGGAGTGTGGCGACCAGCCCGGCGGCCGGTGCGGCGGCACGGATCGGTTGGGCGTGCGGGGCCGCGGTGAGTGCCGCACTGCTGCACATCGGGGGACAGCAGCGTGGCGTCACCGCCCTGGTGCTGATCGCGGTCGCCGTGGTCGGCCTGCTGGTCTGCGCTCCCCGCCTGCTGCCGGCCGGATTCCTCCGGGCGGCCCGAGGGCTGCCCACCGTCGTCGGGCTGCGCGGGCTGGCGTCGGCGGCGTTCGTCGGCGCCGAGGTCGTCATCCCGTTGATGCTCTCCCGGGAGCGGGGCCTCTCGCCGACCGCGGCCGGGCTGGTCCTGACGGTCGGCGCGCTGGCGTGGTCGGTGGGCTCCTGGTTGCAGGGCCGGATTCCGGTGCCGGCCTCCCGGGCCAGCCTGCCGCGTGCCGGGCTGACCTGCATCACTGTCGGCACCGCCACTGTGGCGCTGGCCGTCCTTCCCGAGTTGCCGATCATGGTCGCCGTGCTCGGCTGGGCGGTCGCCGGCCTCGGCATGGGGCTGCTCTACCCGTCGTTGTCGGTGCTCACCCTGGAGCTGTCCGCCCCCGGTGAGCAGGGCCGCAACAGCTCGTCGCTGCAACTGGGCGACAACCTGTTCGCGGCGACCGTGCTGGCGCTCACCGGGGCGGTGCTGGCGGCGGGAAGCGCACCTGGCCCGGCCAGCTACACGTTGACCCTGGTAGTGGCTGCCGGCCTGGCGCTGCTCGGGGCGCTGCTGGCCGGCCGGGTCGTGGTGGGCAGGGGCGCGTAGCCGGGCTGACGATCCGCAGATTCGGCACCGCCCGACGCTGGTCGGCCGGAAGGATGGCGGGCGATGAGTTTCCTGACCGTCCTGCCGCTGGCCGTGGTGATGGTCGCCGGGACCAAGGTGGTCGTGGCGGTCTTCCTCGCCTCGGCGGACCGCCCTCGGGCCGCGTCGCTGGGGTTCCTCGTCGGCGGCGGGCTGGTGGTAGCCGCCGGGGTGACCGTGAGTTGGCTGGTCACCCGGCTCGTGGGCGGTCTGGCCATGGATGCCGGCGCCGTCGCCGGTCGGATCGACCGGGGTCCGGCCATCGACCTGGTGGTGCTCGTCCTGCTGGCCAGTCTGGCAGTGGTGGTGTGGCTGCGGCGGAATCGGGCCGGGCAGCCGCGGTGGCTGGGGGACCTCAACCACGCCGGTCCGGCCCGGGCGGCGCGACTCTGCGCGCTGCTCTTCGTCGTGACACCCAGCGACGACCTGACCATGGCAGCAGTGGGAGCGAGCGTCGCGCGGCACGACCTGCCGTGGTGGAACCTGGTGCCGTTCGTGCTGGTCACGGTCCTTCTGCTCGCTGTTCCGCTGCTGGCTCGGGTGGTGCTCGGGCCGCGCGCGGTGCGGTCGCTGACCCGGATGCGTGACTGGGCCGAGGGGCACTCCTGGGTGGTCGACGAGGTGCTGATCGGCTTCTTCGCACTGCTGACCATGGTGGATCTGGTGCGGTCGGGATGATCCACAACCCGTCATCAGTCGCCGTCCAGCACCGGCCGACCACCTCGCTGACACGTACGGGGGAACCGGGCGGAGATGAGAGCAACAACGGTTCACGTTCGTCTTACGGTGACGCCATGTTCGCTGTCGTCACCACGGTGATCCTCTACGTCTTCGGCTTCGTCTTCCTCTACGGCGTGATCCGGCTGGGTGTCCGCCACGCGTTGGAGGACCTGGAGTTGCAACGGGCCAAGGCCCACCGCGAGGAGGAGTTGGCGGCCGCCCGCGACCGCTCCTTCATGCGCGACAACGCCTTCCTCTCCGGCAGTTGAGCACCGGTTCGGTCCGGCCGAGGCCGGCGGTGTCCCGGGACGGCCCGGGAGCCGCCGGGCGGTTCGGCATGCCGGATGCGAGGATCGCACCCGTGATGGGAACGCTGAAGACCGAACCGGCCCGCGCCCGCCTCGACCTGCTCGCTCCGCCGGTGGCGGAGGCCATCGCGCAGTGGCCCGCCGACGCGCCCGTGGACGTCAACGATGTGCTGGTCGCGCCGATCGACGCCGAGCTCGCCGACACCGCCGCGTTCTGCGCGGCGTACGAGGTGGGATTGGACGTGTCGGCCAACTGCGTCGTGGTGGCTGGCAAGCGTGAGGGTGTGGTGCGCTACGCGGCCTGCATCGTCCTGGCCACCACCCGGGCCGATGTCAACGGGGTGGCCCGCCGCACGTTGGACGTGCGCAAGGCGAGCTTCGCGCCGATGGACGACGCGGTCGAGTTGACCGGCATGGAGTACGGCGGCATCACCCCGATCGGGCTGCCGGCGCAGTGGCCCATCCTGGTGGACGCGCGCGTGATCGCCACTCCGCACGTGATCATCGGGTCCGGCGTACGGCACAGCAAGATCGCACTGCCGGGGCCGGCGTTGGGTGCACTGCCCGGTGCGCAGGTGGTGGAAGGGCTGGCCAGGCCGGCCTGAGCAGGCACCGGCATCGATGTTGTTGCACGTGAAACATCGTGATCATCAATGTCGGGTGCCCCGGTGGCTCAGCGTGCCGCGGCCTCGCGCTGCTCGACCTCGCTGAGCGCGGCGAGCAGTGTCTGCACCTCCTGCGCGCCGGAGACCGCGTACTTTCCGGCCAGGACGAAGGTCGGCACGCTGGTGATGCCGAGGTCCCGGGCACCGGCCAACTCGGCGGCGATGTCGGTGACGCGCTCGTCGGAGTCGAGGAAGCGGCGGACGTCGACCGCGTCCAGGCCGATCCCACCGGCCACCGCGGCCAGCGCCTCTCGGGAGCCGACGTCGACACTCTCGTTGAAGTGCGCCTGGTAGAGCGCCTCCACCATCTCGGCCGCCCGACCGTGGTCGGTGGCGTAGGAGACCAGCCGGTGCGCGTCGAAGGTGTTGGCGATCACCGCGCGGTCGTAGTCCAGCCGCAGGCCGTCAGCCGCCGCCACCTGGGTCACGTGCGTGACCATCTGCTGGGCGCGCTCCGGGCCGCCGAACTTGCCGGCCAACGCCTGCACCAGCGGGAGCGGCTCGGGCACCGGTGACGGGTCGAGCTGGAACGGTCGGTAACGGACCGTCACCTCGCCCTCGTAACGGGCGAGGGCCTCATCCAGGCGGCGCTTGCCGATGTAGCACCACGGGCAGATGACGTCCGCGTAGATCTCGATTTCCATGATCGGTGGCAACCTCGCGGTCAGCCGAGTTGTTCCCGCACCTGACGCTTGAGCCGGCCCAGGATCGCCGTGCCGCCACGTATCCGCAGCGGGCTGATCGCCTGCGCCAGGCCCATCCGCTGGTAGAGGTCGTCCGGCACGTCCAGCACCTGCTCGGCGCTCGCGCCCGCCAGCCCTTCGGCGAGGATCCCGGCGAACGCCCGGGTGGTCGGCGCCTCCGGCGGGCAGTCGAAGACCGTCTCCACGGTGCCCTCCGGGGTCACCCTGGCGCGCAGGAAGAACGACGTCTGACACTCCGGCACCTGCTCCATGCCCTCGCGTGCGGCGGCGCCCTCCGGCAGCACCGGAATGACGTCGGCGTACTCCAGGAGCATCTCCAGCACCAGGTCGCGCGGGGCGGCAGCGAACTCGTCGACGATCTCGGCCAGTCGGGCCGGCATGTCAGCCATGCGTCGAGGCTACCGCCGGTCAGTTGTGAACAGGCCGGCGGCGCATACCGCGCCTGGCCGGCCCGTTCGTCATGCCGTTGGCGACTGCTCGCTGATCTCGCTGAGAGCGCTGGTGGGGTCGAGCTGCATGGCCAGGTCGCCGAGCGAGACGATCCCGACCAGCTTGCGATCACTGTCACAGACCAGCACACGCCGAATGCCCCGGTCGCGCATGAGCGCAGCCGCCTCACCCGCGGTGCAGTGCTGCTCGATCATGACCACCTCGCGGGTGACGATCGAGCCGATGGTGGTGGCCGCAGGGGAGCTGTTCTCCGCCACGGCCCGCACCACGATGTCCCGGTCGGTGAGCATGCCGGCGAGGCTGGCGCCATCGGTGACCACCACGTCGCCGATGTCCGCCTCCTTCATCACCCTGGCCGCTTCGTCCAGGGTGGTTTCGGCCGGCAGGTACACGACCTGTTTGGTCATCACATCACTGACCCGGTAACCGGTCATGAGAGCCCTCCGAAGACGTATCCACCCGATCCGACTGCACTACCCCGTGACGCGACAGCTACACCAGGCTCGCACGTTCCTGGCGTACCTCGTGGACGAGCTGGTCCACCAGACCCTCCAGCGGCAGCTCGGTGCGCCCGTCGCCGGCCCGCTCACGCAGCTCGACGTACCCGTCGGCGAGTCGGCGGCCGACCACGACGGCCCGGGGGATGCCGATCAGCTCGGCGTCGGTGAACTTCACCCCGGCCGAGACGTGCGTGCGGTCGTCGACCAGCACCCGCAGGCCGGCTGCGGCGAGGCGCTCGCCGAGCGCCAGCGCCGCGTCGAGCTGCAGGCCCTTGCCCGCAACCACCAGGTGTACGTCGCACGGCGCGATCGCCGCCGGCCAGACCAGCCCCCGGTCGTCGTGGTGCTGCTCGGCGACCGCCGCCACCGCCCGGGAGACCCCGATGCCGTAACAGCCCATGGTCGGTCGGACCGGTTTGCCGGCCGGACCGAGCACGTCGACAGCGAAGGCGTCGGTGAACCGGCGGCCGAGCTGGAAGATGTGCCCGATCTCGATGCCCCGCCGAATGGTCAGCTCGCCGTCGTCGCAGGCCGGGCAGGGGTCGCCGGCCCGCACCTCGGCGGCCTCGATCGTGCCGTCCGGTGTGAAGTCCCGACCGCAGACCACGTCGGTCGCGTGTCGGCCCGGCTCGTTCGCCCCGGTCAACCAGGCCGAACCGGTCACCACCCGCGGATCGACGAGGAGACGGATGCCCAGCTTGTCGAGCAGTTGCGGCCCGATGTACCCGCGTACCAGCTCGGGATGGTCGGCCCACTCCTCGAAGACGGCCACCTGGGCCGGGTGCAGGGCGGCCCCGACCCGCTTGAGGTCGACCTCCCGGTCACCCGGCAGCCCGATCACCAGAGGTTCGGAGCGGTCGGTGCCCGGCTGGCGGACGGAGAGCACGACATTCTTCAGTGTGTCGGCGGCGGTCCAGTCGTCCCGACCGCCCAACCTGCGGGTGTTGGCCAGCTCGACCAGGCTGGCGATCGTCGGGGTCTCGGGTGTGTCGTGCACCTCGACGGACGGCTGCGCGCCCGGGTCGCCGGTGGCCGGTGCCCGGGTCACCACCGCCTCGGTGTTGGCTGCGTAGTCGCAGGCCGTGCAACCGACGTAGGTGTCCTCACCGACCGGTGTCGCCGCCAGGAACTCCTCCGACGCCGACCCGCCCATTGCGCCGGACATCGCCCGCACCACCGTGTAGTCCAGGCCCAACCGGTCGAAGATCCGCCGGTACGCCGCCCGATGCCGTGCGTACGCGTCCCGCAGCCCCGCATCGTCCAGGTCGAAGGAGTACGCGTCCTTCATCAGGAACTCCCGGCCGCGCAGCAGACCGGCCCGGGGCCGGGCCTCGTCGCGGAACTTCGTCTGCACCTGGAACAGCGTCACCGGGAAGTCCCGGTACGAGGTGAACAGATCCTTGACCAGCAGCGCCGCCATCTCCTCGTGGGTGGGCGCCAACAAGTGCTCGGCGCCGCGCCGGTCGGCGAGGGTGAAGATGTCGTCGCCGTACTCCGCCCAGCGGCCGCTCGTCCGGTAGGGATCGGCCGGCAGCAACGCCGGGAAGTGCACCTCCTGGTCGCCGATCGCGAACAGTTCGCCACGCACCACGTCGGTGATCCGATCCAGCACCAGCTTGCCCAGCGGCAGCCAGGTGTAGCCGCCCGGTGCGGCACGACGGATGTAGCCGGCGCGCAGCAGCAACCGATGGCTCGGCACCTCCGCGTCGGCCGGATCCTCGCGCAGGGTCCGCAGCAGCAGGGTCGACATGCGTAGCAGCATGCGCGCAGCGTAGAGCCGTGCCGAGCGCCCGAGCGACCCAATTCGTCCGGTGCGTCGCGGGCCGTTGCCCGGGAATCCTCAAAAATGGCCCGTCCGTGCCGGCAACCACTGTTGCCCGGGGCGACGTCTGGAGAGGCATCACGTCCCTCACGCACCACGACCCAAAGGACCGGCCCGTGTGGACCCTCTGCTGAGTGAGTTCGACTCGTTCGTCCGTACCCGCACGCCGGCGCTGCTGCGCTCGGCCTACCTGCTCACCGGTGACCAGCACCTGGCCGAGGACCTCGTCCAGTCGGCGCTGGCCCGAACACACCGGTCCTGGAACCGGCTGCACCACAGCGGCAACGCCGAGGCCTACACCCGCAAGACCATGTACCACCTGCAGGTGTCCTGGTGGCGGCGGCGCCGGGTACCCGAGTCGATGCCGGGCGACCTGCCCGAGCCACGCGGAGGCGACTCGGCCCCCGACCATGCCCACCAGACCAGCCTGCGGCTCACCCTGTGGGCGGCGCTGGCGAAGCTCTCGCCGAAGCAACGTGCCGTGCTGGTGCTGCGGTTCTTCGAGGACCGCACCGAAGTGGAGGCCGCCGAACTGCTCGGGGTCACGGTCGGCACCGTGAAGAGCCAGACGGCGAAGTCGCTGGCCAAGTTGCGAGTGGTCGCGCCCGAGCTCGCCGAGCTGTACGTCCTGGAAGGAAGCGCCCGATGAACGACCAGCGCCTCCGGCTCGATCTGACCGAGCTGGCCAAGGAGGTCACCGTGGTCGACCTGCGGGACCGGACCCTGCGTACGTCCCGACGGCTCGGCATCCAACGGGCGGTGGCCACCTCCGCCGCCGCTCTGGTGCTGATCGCGGCGGCGGCCGGCACCGCCTTCGCCATCCGACCGAACGGGTCTTCGCCCCCGCTGCCGGCCGACACCCCGTCGGTCACGGCGTCGCCGACGCCGTCGGCCGACCCGACGCCGTCCACCAGCACCAGCGACGCACCGGCCTCACCGCCCAGTAGCGGGTCCAGCACGAACACGTCGACGGTGAAGATCGGCAAGCTCTTCTACGGGCCCGCCGAGATCACCGGCGCCCAGAACGCGAACCTGCGTTCCTGGCGCCCCGGCGACAACCCCGTGCGACTGCTGGCGCTGCCCGAACTCGCGTTGAAGGGCAACGTGAGCGTCTCGCCGGACGGCCGCCGGGTGGCCTGGGTGGACAGCGATGGCACCAGCAACAACCTCTTCGTCGCCAACGCCGACGGCTCCGACAAGCAAAAGGTGCGCTCGGATGTGGATCCGTACTGCGTCACCGCGGTCTGGTCGCCAGACGGGCGGCAACTGCTGTTCCGCGAGACAAAGGCGAACGACGCGGGTGGACCTGGCCGGTATGGCGTGCTGGACGTGCGCTCGACGGCAAAGACCGTGCGCTGGTGGACCACTGAACCTGACGCCTGTCACGCCCTCTGGTCGGCCGACGGTCAAACCATCGCCATGAACACCAACCTCGGGGTCACGCTCTACGGCAAGGACGGCGCGACGAGGCGAGTCGTTCCCGGCTTCTCCCGGGACGGTTGGCGTAGCAACGACATCGCCAGTCTCTCCCCGGACGGCTCCCGGGTCGCCCTGCTGCGGGAAAAGCCGGGTGGGGACGATGGCGACGTCGCCCGTGACCTGCGGGTCAACGGTGTGTGGGACACCCGCACGGGCACATCAATGGCGCTGCCGTTGGGTGGGCGCACGCTGCGGCAGGTCTACTTCCAGACCGACGGGTCGATGGTCGTCCGGGTCCAGGGCGGCAACGGGTACGCCGTGCTGCTGGTCGGCGAGGACGGCAGGAAGATCTCCGAGACCGCCGAGCCGGCGGCTCTGAAGGACATGCAGATCCTCGCCGTCGTGAGCTGACGGCAAGCAAGGCGAAGGGCGGGTCACCTCGGGTGGCCCGCCCTCCGCGGCCTCCGAGCCGATCGACGCAGGGCGTTGATCACCGTCGGTGATCTGCGGAAATGGTTGCCGGGGCGGCCGGATCCGAGTGTCGGATAGCGGCGTCCGGCGGCGACAACTCAGCACGACCAGGGGCTCGTCTTGGGTGGTGTCCCGTCCGGGAGCGAACCTCCATAAAGGAGTAACACCATGAACCTCGGCCCGTTCACCCAGCCCGCCCGTCGTTCCGGCGTCCTCGTCTGTACGGCCGCCCTGCTGTTCCTGACGCTTGGTGCCACGGCCTGCGGTCCCGCCGGGCCGGACCGCGCGTCCGCTCCCGCCGGAACCGACGGTGGAGTTCCCGCGACCGGTGACACCTCGGTCGGCGGGGCGGGTGGTTCCGGGTCCGAAGCGGCCCCCGTCACCGCGGCTCCGGCCGGCCCGGCCGTCGGCTCGTCCCAGTGGCCGCAGCTGACCTGGTACACCGCCCAGGAGTACGGCCAGAAGCAGAACGATCCGGCTCGGGTCTGGCGGCGTACGGCAAATGGAGGTTGGCAGTTGGTGCGTGCGGGCCGGCCGGGCAACGGTACGGCCGCCGGGCAGATCGCCGTCGCGCCGGACGGCCGACGGGCCGCGTGGGCCGAGGCGTCCGTCAAGCGGCTGGTGATCAGCGACTTCGACGGCACGAAGCAGCACGCCGTTCCGACGCAGGGCCAGCAGACCTGCGCCCCGAGCTGGCTCGACTCCGACCGGGTGCTGTTCGGCCTGGGCAGGGAGAAGGACTGGACCATCGTCGCCGTCAACGCCGACGGCACCGGCCGGAAGGTGGTCGCCACCCGGCAGGCGAGCTGCCCGACGGTGTCCGGTGGGTGGATCGCCCAGTTCACCCATCGAGCGGTGCACGTCCGCGACGAGCGGGGCGCCGAACGTTCGATCACCCCGCGCGTCCCGAAGGGCCTCGTCATCGACGGGGTGGCCGGGATCTCCCGCGACGGTCGGTTCCTGGTGATCAGCACCCACGTGCCCAACGCCGGTGAATGCGGATGCGGCTGGCGGTTCCGCACCTACCGGGTGGACGCCGCCAGTGGGAAGGCGACCGAGCTGACCCCGCTCGAGCGGGCCTGGAGCGAGCCGACCGGCCACGGCCAGGCCGTCGAGGCTGTCGCTCTGGCCGACGGTGGCCTGGTGGTCCAGGTCGACACCGCGACGCCTGCGGACGACGCGCCGGCGTACCGGTTGGTCCGCTACAGCGCTGACGGCCGGGTGCAGGCCGACACGGCGGTTCCCGCCGGCCAGCCGCGAGGCGGCCTGCTGGGTTGAGCCAACCGGTGGACTTCCATCGGTACGACGAGGGACCGGCCGCTCACGGGGGTGGCCGGTCCCTCCTGTCGACCCGGCCGCCACTGTCTCGGGTCGGGCCGCCAGGATTGGGCGACATGGGTGTCGCGCGGCTGGCCCATGACCTCCGCCACGTCCGTCATTCGGGGCGGTGCCGGTGGTGTCTCCGGTGACAGACTGGTCGCCGCAGGCAACGAATGGCGTAGGGAGGCGCGGGTGCGCTGGCGCAGTTTTGTCGCGGTCGGGGACAGCTTCACCGAGGGAATGGACGACGCGTACCCGGACGGCACCTACCGGGGGTGGGCGGACCTGGTGGCGACCCGGCTCGCCGCCGAGGCGGGCCCCGACTTCCGCTACGCGAACCTGGCCATCCGCGGCCGGCTCTTCCCCGGAGTGGTCGCCGAGCAGGTGCCGGCGGCGGTGGCGATGAAACCCGACCTGATCAGCTTCGCGGCCGGCGGCAACGACGTGCTGCGCCGCAGCTTCGACCCGGACACGCTGGTGGCCCGCTTCGACGAGGTGGTCCGGCAACTGCGCTCGGGCGGCGCGGACGTGCTGCTCTTCCGCTTCGCCGACGTGATGGCCCGACTGCCCGGCCAGCGACTCGTCGCTCCCCGGGTGCAGCTGCTCAACCAGGCGGTCGGCGAGACCGCCGAGCGGCACGGCGCGATCATGGTCGACCTGTACGCCGACGACACCTTCCTCAACCCGATGCTCTGGAGCACCGACCGGCTGCACCTCTCCCCGGCCGGCCACCGGCGGGTCGCCGGGCAGGTGTTGAACGCGCTCGGGGTTGGTTGCGACGAGGAGTGGCTGATGGTCCCGCCGCACCCGGCCCCGTCGCCGTGGCTGGCCGCCCGCGCCGCCGACCTGCGGTGGGCCGGTCAGCACCTCGCACCGTGGGTGCGGCGACGGCTCACCGGTCGGTCGTCCGGCGACACGGTGACGGCGAAGCGTCCCCTGCTCGGGCCGATCGTCGACTGAGCATGCTCACCCTGCACACCGCGCCGCTGCTGTGGCGTGACCGGGCCGGCGAGGCGGTGCCGGAGCACGCCGTCCTGGTGGGCGGCGACCGGATCGAGGCCGTCGGACCGCTGGCCGAGCTGACCGCCGCGTACCCGGGCGTTCGGGTCCGCCGGTGGCCCGGCACCCTGGGGCCGGGTCTGCTGCACGACGGCCCGCTGCCGGCGGCACCCACCCCACGCGAGCGGGTGCACGCCCTGCTGCAAAACGGAGTGACGGCGGTGTTGGCCGAGCACCTGACCGACCCGCTGCTGCGGGCTGCCGTCGACAGGAGCGACCTGCTGGTGCTGCCCGTCGCGGTGTCGGGGGTGCTGCTTCCGGGCGGGCGCGCCGACCTTGCGGTCCACGGTGTCGACGGTGTCTGCCTGGTGACCGTGGTCGCCGGACGAATCGTCCATCGCCGCGCCTGAACGGCACTATCAACGTTCCCCGCACCACATCTGTGGCCCCCGATCCCCGATGGCGGGCCGTCCGGTCGTGTCGCGGCGTAGTTTGGGGATCATGTCTGTGCCGAGCGATCCTGATCCCCGCCTCCAGTCGTACGCGGACCCGCAACGGCTGGTCACCACCGAGTGGCTGGCCGAGCACCTGGGCGACGAGGGCCTCGTCGTTGTCGAGTCCGACGAGGACGTGCTCCTCTACGAATCCGGTCACATCCCCGGTGCCGTGAAGGTCGACTGGCACCTGGAGCTGAACGACCAGGTGACCCGGGACTACCTGGACGCGAAGAGCTTCGCCGAGCTGTGTGCCGCGAAGGGCATCGGCCGGGGCGACACCGTCGTCTTCTACGGCGACAACTTCAACTGGTGGGCCGCGTACGCCCTCTGGGTGTTCTCGCTCTTCGGCCACGCCGACGTGCGACTGCTCGACGGTGGTCGGCAGAAGTGGATCGCCGAGGGCCGCGAGGTGACCCGCGACAAGCCGGCTCGGCCCCCCGCCGACTACCCGGTGCCGCTGCGGGACGACGCGCCGCTTCGCGCCTACCGTGAGCAGGTCATGGCGCACATCGCCGCCGGACGGCCGCTGGTCGACGTCCGGTCGCCGAGTGAGTACACCGGCGAGACGCTGCACATGCCGGACTACCCGCAGGAGGGCGCGCTGCGTGGCGGCCATATCCCGGGTGCTGTCAGCAAGCCGTGGAAGTCCGCCGCCAACGAGGACGGCACCTTCAAGTCCGCCGACGAGCTGCGGGCGATCTACGCGGACCAGCTCGGGCTCAGCCCCGACGACGACGTGATCGCGTACTGCCGGATCGGTGAGCGGTCCAGCCACACCTGGTTCGTGCTGCGGCACCTGCTGGGCTACCCGCAGGTGCGCAACTACGACGGCTCGTGGACCGAGTGGGGCAACCTGGTCCGGGCACCCGTGGTCAAGGGCGACCAGCCCGGCGGCCTCGCCGCCTGACCAAGCCGGCCGGCCCTGTCCCCGCGCGACCACCCGGCCGCGCGGGGACGAGGGCTCAGCCGGCCAGTGCCACCATGCCGGTCAGCTCGCGGACCACGCCGGTGACCTCGCCGGTCTCCGGATGCCAGCGCACCAGGCCGCCCGGCTGCAGGCGGAGCAGGACGGCACCCCGGTTGTCCCAGCCCAGCACCTCGCAGCAACCCTTCCACCGGTCACGGCCGAGGTCGAGCACGTGGGCCACCGCACCGGTCCGGGCATCCAGCACGGCCACCCCCTCGGCACCGTCGATCTCGCTGTTGGTGATCCACGCCGAGCGGGCCAGGCGTTCGCCGTGCAGCCAGCCCCGGCCGTAGAACTCGTTGACCTGGTACGGCACCGGTAGCGGGCCGCCGGTGACCTTCTGTTCGGAACGAACCGTGCCCTCGCGGGCGGTACGGCTGCGCAGCGTGAGGTTGTCCCGCATGCCGCTCACCTCGACGAGCGCCGCCTCGCGGCCGGCCGCCGGGTCGGGCGCGACCAGGTCCCAGAGCGAGACGTTGAGCTGGCTGGCCGCGCCGGAGGCCCGGTCCACCGCGTACGTCCGGCCGTCGCCGCCGACCAGCACCCGGTCGCCCGCCCAGACCACCATTTCCAGGTAGCCATCGAGGGGGATGCGGCGCACGGTCGCCGTGGTGAGGTCGACCATGATCAGCTCATTGGTCTGCGCGAACGCGGCCGACCGGCCGTCCGGCGAGAGCACTCCCGACTTCAGGGCGGGCGCCTGGTTGCCGCCCTCGTCCCGGGTGGGGGCCGGGGTCACCACGTCGAGACTGCGCACCACACCGTCGTCCCCGAGCACCCGGACGGGACCGTCCGCGCGGTACTCCTCGCTGTGAAACGGCTGGAACAGCGCCAGCGCCCGTTTGACCGGTCGGGCGGAGAGCGGCACTGTCGCCGGGTCACCGAGTCGGGCCAGCGGGTCAGGTGGGAAGGTCAGCTCGGCGGGGGCGCGCACCACCGGTCCGGCGTGGTTGGGCACGACGGTCGGCGCCACCGAGTGGTCCGGCGGTGGGTTGGCGGGCGGTCGTAGGGCAGCGACAGTGCCGCCACCGATCAGCACCACGGCCACTGCCACCGCGCCGACGGCCCGGCGGGTACGCCGAGTGCGCCGGGCCCGTTCCCAGCCGGTCACCGCGGGGTGGCTGGGCCGGACGTCCTCGACGCTGACGGTCAGCAGTTGACGCAGGTCCTGCTCGTTCACGGGTTCACCTCCACGCCGGTCGCCAGGTCGCCGGACGCTGCGGGGCGCTGGCTCGGTCGGGCATCCCGGGCCAGGTCCGGAGCGACCTCGCGGAGTCGGCGCAGCGCCGCGTGACACTGGCTCTTCACGGTGCCGACGGTCACCCCGAGCGCCTCGGCGGTGGCGACCTCGGTCAGATCCTCGTAGTAGCGCAGCACCAGCACGGCCCGCTGCCGTGGCGGCAGCAGGCCCAACGCGTCGTGCAGCGTCAGCCGCAACGCGCCGTCCCGGTCGTGGGCCACCTGCTCCGGAGGTGTGGCGCTGAGCCATTCCCGCCGCCGGCGACGCCACCACGACACCGCGTCGCGGTAGAGGATGGCCCGCACGTACGCGGAGGGGTCGCCGTCGCGGACCGAGGACCAGCGCAGCGCGAGCTTCAGCAGGGCGTCCTGGAGCAGGTCTTCGGCCTGGTGCCGGTTGCCACAGATCAGGTAGGCGGCGCGCAGCAGCCGGTGTTGGTGGCTCTCCACGAAGGCGAGGTAGCCGTCGCGTCCGTCGTTTCTCGTGGCTGCCATCCGCCCCCCTTCCGGCCGTCGCGATGCGCGTCACCTGGCAGACGCACGGGAAGGGGGAAAAGGTTGGGTCAGCCCTCCGGCGTTCCGGTCAGATAGCGCTGGAGGGTCGGCGCGACCCAGGAGACCAGGTCCTGCGGTGTGGTGTCCACCATCGGCGGCAGGCGAACGACGTACCGGGTGTAGGCGAGGCCGAGGATCTGACTGGCCACCAGGCCGGCGCGCCGGGCGGTAGTGGTCGGGTCGGTGCCGAACGTGGCCACGGCCGCGGTGAGCTGGTCGGCGAAGATGCCGCGCATCCGTTCGGCGGCACCGGGGTTGGTGCTGGCGGCCCGCAGCAGCGCCACGAGCGTCTCGTCGCCTTCCCAGCGGGTGAGGAAGTGCCGGACCAGCGTCTCACCGAGCTGGTCGGGTGGCACCGCGGCCAGGTCGGGCAGTCGGAGGTCGAACTCGGCCGCCGCCGCGAAGAGTCCCTCCTTGCTGCCGTAGTAGCGCATGACCATCGACGGGTCGATCTGGGCGTCGGCGGCGATGGCCCTGATCGTGGCCCGCTCGTAGCCGTCCGCCGCGAACCGTTCCCGGGCCGCGCGCAGGATCGCCGCCCGGGTGGCGTCCGAGCGGCGGGGAGAGGTCGGTTGGGCAGACGCTGTCATGTCAACGACCGTAGGCCAACACCTGTTGACACGCAATCGACAGGCCTCTAGCGTCGCCAACAAGTGTTTGCCAACACATGTTGGCAATGGTCTTCTGGAGGTGGCCATGCTGCCCACGAGCACCGACGTCCTGGTGGTGGGCGCAGGCCCCACCGGCCTCGCCACCGCGCTGACGCTGGCCCGGCGCGGGATCGAGGTGACAGTGCTGGACCAACTGGCCGAGCCGCCGATCACCTCGCGCGCGGCCGTCGTGCACGCGTACACCCTGGAGGTGCTGGACCGGATCGGCGCTGCGGCGCCGCTGGACGCCCAGGGGGTGCGGACGCCGCGCTTCACCGTGCGCGACCGGGACCGCGTGCTGCTGTCGGTGCCGTTCCACGAGCTGCCGTCCCGGTTCCCCTACGCGCTGCTGGTCTCCCAGTCGGTCACCGAGGCGGTGCTCGCCGGGCAGTTGGCCGACCTCGGCGTCCAGGTGCGGCGACCGTGCCGGCTGACCGGGTTGGCCACCACCGGTGCCGGGGTGCTCGCGCAGGTCGACGGAAAGACGCTGCGCGCCCGGTTCGTCGTCGGAGCGGACGGGCTGCACAGCACCGTCCGTCAGTTGGTCGGCATCGGCTTCACCGGCCCCAGCGACGAGGAGTCCTTCGTGCTCGCCGACGTACGGGTGCGAAGCGTTCTGCCCCGCGACGAGGCGGCGCTCTTCCTCGCCCGCCCCGGGCCGCTGATCTGGGCCCCGCTCCCGGACGGGGTGGTCCGACTGGTCGCCGCCGTGGCGACGGCCCCGGCCGAGCCGGACGAGGCGTACCTCCAGGCGCTGCTCGACGAGCGCGGTCCGGCGCGACGACCCGACCGGGTGACCGAGGTGCTCTGGGGCTCCCGGTTCCGGGTGCATCACCGGATCGCCGACACGTTCCGAGCCGGGCCGGTGCTGTTGGCCGGAGACGCCGGGCACGTGCACAGCCCCGCCGGCGGGCAGGGCATGAACCTCGGCATCTGCGACGCGGTCGCCCTCGGCACCGCGCTGGCGGACGTGCTCGACGGTGGTCCGGACGCGCTGCTCGACGACTACACCGCCCGGCAGCGCCCGATGGCCGAGGACGTGCTCAGCTTCGCCGCCGGGCTGACCCGGCTGGCCACCGTCTCCCCGGCCCGCCGGCCAGCCCGTGACGTGCTGTTGCGGCTGCTCGGTGCCGTGCCACCGTGGCGCCGACGGATCGCGCTGCGCCTGTCCGGGCTGTCCCACCGGGAACGCACGCCGGGCTAGACCGCACTAGGGGATCAGGTCTCGCGCGACCGGCACCGGCTGGGCACCCGCGGGCGGGCCGGCCGGCCGCAGTGTCCGCCACGCGGCCACTGTGACCAGCGCGAAGATGCCGGCCGCCGCACCCGCCACCGGCGCCGTCCCGTACGCGGCGGCGGCCAGCCCGGCGAGCGCCGCACCGATCGGTGCGGTGAGCAGGCCGACCATCCGCTGGGCCGATCCGACCCGGCCGAGCAGCCCGGCCGGCACGTTCCGCTGCCCGTACGACGCCCACAGGCTGTTCCACACCACTGTCCCGGCGGCGAAGACGGCCAACGCGAAGCCGCCCGGGACCGGATGTCGGGCCAGCGCGAACCCGGTCAGCGCCACGGTCTCCGCGGCGAGCACCACGCACAGCGCCGGCACCGTGCCGAGTCGGGCGGCGAGCCGACCGGACCCGAGCGCCCCCACCACGCCCCCGACGATCGCGGCGGCGGCGAACAGCCCGTACCCGGCTGGCGGCACCCGCAGCACGTCCAGCGCATAGAGCACCAGCACCGCCATGATCCCGCTGATCGCCAGGTTGCTCGCGGCGGTGAGCAGGGTGACCCGCCACAGGGTCCGGTGCGCGCGCAGCCAACGCAGCCCTTCGACGATCTCGCCCCACACCGACCCGCGCCGAGTGCCGGACCGCGCCTGCACGCTCGCGACGGGAGTGGGGGCGAGGGCCAGCACGAGCAGCGCCGCCGCGGCGAAGGTGACGGCGTCGAGGGCGAACGGGAGAGCCGGGGCGACGGCGAAGAGGACACCGGCGGCGGGCGCCCCGAGGAAACCGCCGGCGACCGCCGACCCCGCCTGGAGTCGACCGTTCGCCCGGGGCAGCGCATCCGGTGGCACCAACGCGGGGAGCAGCGCGAACGAGGCCGAGTCGAAGAGCGTGCCCAGTGTGGCGAGCAGGAACGCCGCGACCAGCAGCACCACGACACCGACGCGGTCGAGTGCGACAGTCACGGCCAGTGCCGCCACCACGACGGCACGGATGCCGTCGACCAGGGCCATCGTCCGACGACGGTCCCAGCGGTCCGCGTACACGCCGCCGAGCAGACCGAAGATCAGCGGCGGCAACTGACCGGCCACGGTGACCGCCGCGATGACCCGCGGGTCGCGGGTCACGGTCGCCGCCAGCAGGGCCAGTGCCGGCGTACGCAGCGCGTCCCCGAACCGCGACGAGACGGCGGCGGACCAGAGCAGCCGGAAGTCCCGGCCCAGAGCTGAGGAGGTCATCCGGTGACCGTGCGGGTTCGACCGGGTCGAGGGTCAAGCCGTGGACGTCGTCACCGCTGCTCCACCGAGGGCTGCTCGCGGGTCTACGCTTGCCCGGTGACGGTGGAGCAGCAGGCACGGGGTGCGGCGGGCGCGGGCCGGCGCAGGTCCCGCAAGGACGAGATCCTGGAGATCGCGGTCGGTCTGTTCGCCGCCCGTGGCTACCACGGTGTGTCGATGGACGACATCGGTGCGGCGGCGGGGGTCACGGGTCCGGCGCTCTACCACCACTTCGCCGGCAAGGAGGCCATGCTGGCCGCCGCGCTGATCCCGGTCAGTGACGGGTTGCTGGCCGGTGGGCGGGAACGTGCCGCCGGCCGCCCGGACGACCCGCGCGGTGTGCTGGAGTCGCTGATCGACTTCCACGTCGAGTTCGCGCTGGCCAACCCGGCGGTGATCGCGTTGCACCTGCACGAGTTGGACCGCCTGCCGGAGGAGCCGCGACGGCAGATCCGTCGCCTGCAACGGCTCTACGTCGAGGAGTGGGTGACAGTGCTCACCGCGCTGCACCCGGGCATGCCCGACGGTGAGGCCCGGGTGCTCGCTCACGCCGCGTTCGGTCTGATGAACTCGACCCCGTTCCTCGGTGGCGAGGTGGACCGCCGACGCCGTGCCGAGCTGCTGCGCGGCGCGACCCTGGCCGCGCTGCTCGCCTGAGCCGACTCGTCAGAACCGCACCGGTCATGATTCCCTGACTACCGTCCCACCATCCGGACGCCGGGAGGAAACATGATCGAGTCACTGCTGGTCGCCAATCGGGGCGAGATCGCCCGCCGGATCATTCGGACCGCCAAGCGGCTCGGCATCCGCGCGATCGCTGTGTACTCGGAGGCCGATGCCGACCTCCCGTTCGTGGCCGAGGCGGACGAGGCCGTTCTCATCGGCCCGCCGAACCCGGCGCAGAGCTACCGCAACGCCGAGGCGATCCTCGCCGCCGCGAAGGCGACCGGTGCGCAGGCCATCCACCCCGGGTACGGCTTCCTGTCGGAGAACGCCGAGTTCGCCCGTACCGTCGAGTCGAGCGGCCTGATCTGGATCGGGCCTGACGCTGACGCGATCACCGCGATGGGCGACAAGATCAATGCCCGGAACCTGATGGCGGCGGCCGGCGTTCCGGTCGCGCCCGGCACCACCGACCCGGCCGCCGACCTGGACGCGGCGGTGACGGCCGCCGCCGGGATCGGCTACCCGGTGATGGTCAAGGCCGCGGCCGGTGGCGGCGGCATGGGCATGGGCGTCGCCGTCGACGAGGCCGCGCTGCGCACCGAGTACGACAAGGTGCGCGCGTTCGCCGAGCGGATGTTCGGCGACGGCTCGGTGCTGATCGAGCGGTACTTCCCCCGGGTGCGGCACGTCGAGGTGCAGATTCTCGGTCTGGCCGACGGCCGGGTGGTGGCGCTCGGCGAGCGGGAGTGCTCGGTGCAGCGACGCAACCAGAAGCTGGTCGAGGAGTCGCCGTCCCCGGCGGTGTCGCCGGAGCTGCGATCTCGCCTCCTGGCGGCGGCGGTACGCGCGGGTGAGGCGGTCAGCTACCGCAACGCGGGCACCGTGGAGTGCCTGCTCGATCCGGAGACGAACGAGTTCTTCTTCCTGGAGATGAACACGCGCCTCCAGGTGGAGCACCCGGTGACCGAGTACGTCTACGGCGTGGACCTGGTCGAGGAGCAGTTGCGGGTGGCGTCGGGGCTGGCGCCGACCTTCGACCCGGACGCGTTGGCGCCGAGCGGCCACGCCATCGAGCTGCGGATCAACGCCGAGGACCCGAAGCGCTTCCTGCCCGGCCCCGGCGTGGTCAGGACCTGGGTGGAGCCCACCGGCGAGGGTGTCCGGGTCGACTCCGGTTACACCGAGGGCAACACGGTCACCCCGTTCTACGACAGCCTGCTGGCCAAGCTCATCATCAGCGGCGCCACCCGTGACGAGGTGCTGGAGCGGGCGAAGGCAGCGGTCGCCGCCTTCCAGATCGAGGGCCCGAAGAACAACGTCCCCTTCTTCGCCGAGCTCCTGACCAACGAAGAGTTCCTCTCCGGCGCCTACGACACCGGCATCGTCTCCCGCATGCGCTGACGGGCTCGGCCTGGCCTGGCTCGGCCTGGCCTGCCGGCGAGACTGGTTGGTGCGCCCTTTGCTCTGCTTACCTATATGCGACAGCATGGCCGACAGTGGCCGTCGCATATAAGGCAGCAGAGCAAAGCGGCCGACATGCTGTCCCGATCCGACGTCACAGCGAGGTGACCGATGAGCCATTTGCCAGATTCCGTGTCGATCCGTGAGGTTGGGCCGCGGGACGGGTTGCAGAACGAGGACCCGATCCCGACCGACGCCAAGGTGCGGCTGCTCGACGCGCTCTCCGGCACTGGCGTACGCCGGATCGAGGCGGTGTCGTTCGTGCACCCGAGGGCGATCCCGCAGATGGCCGACGCCGACGAGGTGTGGCAGCGGGCGGTCAGGGCCGACGGGGTGCGGTACTCGGCGCTGGTGCCGAACACCCGGGGCGCCCAGCGGGCCCTCGCCGCCGGCTTCACCGAGATCGAAGTGGTGGTCTCCGCCAGCGACACGCACAACCGGCGCAACGTCAACCGGTCGACCGACGAGTCGCTGGACGACATCGCCGAGCTGATCGACCTGCTGCACGGCGCGTCCGCGCAGGTCGAGGTGATCGTGGCGACCAGCTTCGGCTGCCCGTACGAGGGTGACATCGACCCGGCGCGGGTGGCCGGCATCGTCGACCGGGTGGTCCGCGACGGCGCGGACCGTGTCGCGTTCGGCGACACCACCGGCATGGGCACCCCACGCCGGGTCCGCGAGCTGCTGACCGCGGTACGCGACCGCAACGCGCACGTGCCGGTGCTGCTGCACTTCCACAACACCCGGGGTACGGCGCTGGCCAACCTGTTGACCGCGCTGGAGCTGGGGGTGACCGAGTTCGACGCCAGCGTCGGTGGCCTGGGCGGCTGCCCGTACGCGCCCGGGGCCAGCGGCAACCTGGCCACCGAGGAGGCGGTGCACATGCTGCACGACATGGGCATCGACACCGGCATCGACCTGGCGGCCCTGATCGGGGCGGCGGAGCTGGCCGAGGAGTTGCTCGGCAAGAAGCTCCCGTCCGGCGTGCTGCGGGCGGGCCCGCGTACCCGCCTGACGCCGATGCCGAGCTGACCGGTTCGGACACGACGAAGGGGCCGGCGCACGCGCCGGCCCCTTCCTGGTGCCAGGTCGATCAGCTCACCGAGGTGAGCGCGCTCGGCCAGCTGTCGCGGAAGATGTCCGCGCTGCGGTCGGTGGCGCTGAACGTGCCGGCGAAGAGGTTGCTCACCCGGCTCGCCTCGGCGGAGCTGGGGTAGGCGTTGGTGCAGCTGGTGCCGGCGCTGCCGCCGGACATCAGCAGCGCGCAGTTGCCGTTGTAGTTGTCCGGCAGGCCGAGGATGTGCCCGATCTCGTGGGTCATGATCCGCAGCACGCTGTACTGGGCGGCCTGCTGGGTGTCGATGTAGACCCGGCCGTTGCCGAGGCTGGTCCGCACGGCGTACGAGCCACCGCCGGTGATCCGGTAGATGCGGAGGTTGGAGCCGCAGTTCGCCGAGAGGGTCAGGTTCACGGTGGCGTTGTTCCAGATCGAGGCGGCCTGGTTGGCGACGCTGGCGTAGCTTCCCGCCTGGCTGGTGTTGTAGCAGATGGTCATGGCGGCGGACGCGGGCGACGGGTTGGCGACCGTGACGCCGAGGGTGGCGAGTGCCGTCGCGAGGAACGCGACCGCGAGCCGATTGAGTCGTGAGGTCATCGCTGACTCCGATCTGGGAGGGGGTGTCAGGAGCCTAGCGACAAGCATTCATCTTTTTCAATGTCTTGCGTCAAGCTTCGCCGTCTGATCCGCCCATGGGTCGCCGACCGTCGCGCCGATGCGCTAGCCTAACGATCGTTCAGGTCGTAATGGCGAGGGAGTCGGCGTGACGCTCGACGGTGAGGCACTGGAGCAACTGCGCAAGCGGGCCCGGTCCGGCGGCGCGGACAAGTACCACGCGGCCAACGCGGCCAAGGGCAAGCTCTTCGCCCGTGAGCGGGTCGCGCTCCTGGTCGACGAGGGCTCCTTCGTCGAAGACGGCCTCTACGCCAACACGATGGCCGAAGGGCTGCCCGCCGACGGGGTGGTCACCGGCACCGCCACGATCGACGGCCGACAGGTCTGCCTGATGGCCAACGACTCCACCGTCAAGGCCGGCAGCTGGGGCGCCCGCACCGTCGAGAAGATCATTCGGATCATCGAGCGGGCGTACGGCGCCGGTGTGCCGATGGTCTACCTGGTCGACTCGGCCGGCGCCCGGATCACCGACCAGGTTGACCTCTTCCCCGGCCGCCGTGGCGCCGGCAAGATCTTCTGGAACCAGGTGCGCGCCTCCGGCTCGATCCCGCAGGTGTGCGCGCTGTTCGGCCCGAGCGCCGCCGGAGGGGCGTACATTCCGGCGTTCTGCGACGTGGTCGCCCTGGTCGACGGCAACGCGAGCATGTATCTGGGCTCGGACCGGATGGTCGAGATGGTCACCGGCGAGAAGACCACCCTGGAAGCGATGGGTGGGGCCAAGGTGCACACCACCGAATCCGGCGTCGGGCACTTCCTCTGCAAGACCGAGGCCGACGCGCTCGACGTGGTGAAGACCTACCTGTCGTACCTCCCGGCGAACTGGACGCAAGCGCCGCCGACCGCGCCGGCCGTCGCCGCCCCCGCCAAGGCCGACCTTGCCGCGCTCGTGCCGGCCAGCGAGCGGCAGGCGTTCGACATGCGGCGCTACGTCAAGGGCCTGCTCGACGAGGGTTCCTTCTTCGAGATCCAGGCCCTCTGGGCCAAGGAGCTGACCATCGGCTTCGGCCGACTCGACGGCCAGGTCGTCGGTGTGGTCGGCAACAACTCGATGTTCAAGGGCGGCGTGCTCTTCGTCGACTCGGCCGACAAGGCGACCCGGTTCGTGCAGCTCTGCGACGCGTTCAACGTGCCGCTGCTGTTCCTCAGCGACGTACCCGGCTTCATGGTCGGCAGCGCGGTGGAGAAGCAGGGCATCATCCGGCACGGCGCGAAGATGATCACCGCGATCTCCGAGGCGACGGTGCCGAAGATCTGCGTGGTGGTCCGCAAGGCGTACGGCGCCGGCCTCTACGCGATGGCCGGTCCCGGGTTCGAGCCGGACGCCACGATCGCGTTGCCGACCGCGAAGATCGCGGTGATGGGGGCCGAGGCCGCCGTGAACGCGGTCTACGCCAACAAGATCGCCGCCATCGCGGACGAGAACGAGCGGGCCGCCTTCGTCGCCGCGAAGCGGGCCGAGTACGAGCAGGACATCGACGTCGTCCGCCTGGCCAGCGAGCTTGTGGTGGACGCCATCGTCGAGCCGCAGGACCTGCGCACCGAGCTGGTCCGTCGGTTCGCGGCGGCGCGTACGAAGGATCGGCACTTCTCCCGCCGTCGGCACGGCGTCACCCCGGTCTGATCCTCGATCCGGGCCCCGCACAGCGACCCGCCCCGGCGTCACGAGCGCCGGGCGGGACCGTCCTTACAGGAGGATGAGATGGACTTCCGGCTCACCGACGAACAAGCCGCGCTGCGGGACAGCGTGCGGGACTTCGCGCGCGAGGTGGTCGCCCCGGTCATCGCCGAGCACTACGAGCAGCACACCTTCCCGTACGAGGTGATCCGGCAGATGGGCAAGATGGGCCTGTTCGGCCTGCCCTTCGGCGAGGAGCACGGCGGCATGGGCGGCGACTACTTCGCCCTTTGCCTGGCCCTGGAGGAGATCGCCCGGGTCGACTCCAGCGTGGCCATCACGCTGGAGGCGGCGGTCTCGCTGGGCGCGATGCCGATCTACCGCTTCGGCACCGAGGAGCAGAAGGCGACCTGGCTGCCCAAGCTGCTCAGCGGCGAGGCGCTGGCCGGTTTCGGTCTCACCGAGCCCGGCACCGGCTCCGACGCCGCCGGCACGCAGACGCGGGCGGTGCTGGACGGCGACCAGTGGGTGATCAACGGCTCGAAGGCGTTCATCACCAACTCGGGCACCGACATCACGGCCATGGTGACCGTCACCGCGGTGACCGGCACGAACCCGGACGGCTCCAAGGAGTTGTCGACCATCATCGTGCCGACCGGCACACCCGGGTTCACCGTGGCGCCGGGCTACTCCAAGGTGGGATGGACCGCCTCGGACACCCACGAGCTGACCTTCGACGACTGTCGCGTGCCGGCGGCCAACCTGCTCGGCGCACGTGGCCGGGGTTTCGCCCAGTTCCTGCGAATCCTCGACGAGGGCCGGATCGCCATCGCCGCGCTGGCCGTCGGCCTCGCCCAGGGCTGCGTCGACGAGTCGATCAAGTACGCGAAGGAGCGGCACGCCTTCGGCCGGCCGATCGGTGCCAACCAGGCGATCCAGTTCAAGATCGCTGACATGGAGCTGAAGGCGCACACCGCCCGGCTGGCCTACTACGACGCCGCCGCCCGGATGCTGGCCGGCGAGCCGTTCAAGCGGCAGGCTGCCATCGCCAAGCTGCACGCCAGCACGATCGCTGTGGACAACGCCCGGGAGGCCACCCAGATCCATGGCGGCTACGGCTTCATGAACGAGTACCCGGTGGCCCGTTTCTGGCGGGACTCCAAGATCCTGGAGATCGGCGAGGGCACCAGTGAGGTGCAGCGCATGATCATCGCCCGCGATCTGGGCCTCTGAGAGATCCAGCCGGACACCCGCACCGGGTGGACCGCCCGTACGGCTGTCGGGTTTCGGCGGGTGGGCGTCAATAGCCCGACGTTCGACTGCCGAGCGTCGGAGTCGATCCGTACTCTTCGTGCCCATGACTCCGGCTCATGATCGGTCGCGGAGCCCGGCTGGTCGTACCGCCCTGTCGGAGCTGCTCCGCGAGCATCGACGCGCCGCCGGCCTGACCCAGGCCGAGCTGGCGTCCCGGGCCGGGGTGGGTGTGCGGACGGTGCGTGACCTGGAGCGCGGTCGGGCGGTCCGGCCGCAGCGCACCACAGTGGATCTGCTCGCCACGGCGCTGGCGTTGACCGACACCGGCCGGGCGGCGTTCCTGGCCGCGGCCCGCGGCGCCGCTGGTGAGCTGGCCCGGCCGGACACCACCTCGACTGCGCTCGCGGTCAGCGGCAGAACCACGTCCGCCGACCGGCCGGTCACCCTCCCACCACCGGTAACGCTGATCGGCCGGGACCGTGACCTCACCGAGCTGACCGGAATGCTGACGGCGGAGCGCGGGCCCCGGCTGGTGAGCCTGGTCGGGCTGGCCGGGGTCGGCAAGACTTCCCTGGCAACGTCGGTGGCGCACGTGGTGGCCTCGGCCCACCCGGCCGGAGTGGCCGGGGTGCTGATCGGCGAGGGCTCGGACGGGCCGGACGTGCTCGCCGCCTCGATGTCCGTGCTCGGCGCGGCCCGGCTGCCGGACCTGGTGGCCCGGCTCGCCGGGCAGCCGGCGCTGCTGGTGATGGACGCGGTGGAACGCGCACCGGGCCCGGTGGCCGCGACGCTGCACCGGCTGCTCGCGGCCCTGCCCTCGCTGCGGGTGCTGGTCACCGGACGGCACCCGGTTGGCCTACCCGGCGAGCGGGTCTGGCCGGTCGCCCCGCTCGACGTGCCGCCACCGGACGCCGAACGCTCCGGACTGGCCACGCTCGAATCGTGGCCGGCGGTCGCGTTGTTCACCGCCCGGCTCGCTCAGGTCCGCCGGGAGACACCCACACCCGACGAGCTGCCAGCCCTTGCCGCACTGGTTCGTCGCCTGGGCGGGCTGCCGCTGGCCATCGAGCTGATGGCCGCCCGCGGCCGGCTCCTCGACCTCACCGAGCTCCTCGACCGGTACGGCGACCGGGTGCTCGACCTCGCCACTCCCGCCGATCCCGCCGTCCACCCCGGCTGGGACGCGCCGGACGCGCTCACCCCGGTGCCAGGCGGGCCGGACACCACCCCGGCGGTGGCCACGGTCACCCTGCGCGACGCGGTGGCGACGAGCTACCGACTGCTGGCACCGGACGAGCGGGCGGCGCTGCGACAGCTCGCCGTGTTCGGCAACCGATGGTCGGTGGAGTTGGCCGAGGAGATGCTCGCCGACGAGGCCGATCGGGACGGCACGGTGGCGATCGACAGTGTTCCGCTGTTGGACCGGCTCGTCGAGCTGGGGCTGCTGGGCGTACGCGGTACCGGGTCGTTCCGGTTCCGGCTGCTCGACGCGGTCCGTGACTATGCCGTGGAGCAGGCGGCCGGGGAGGGTGAGCTGACCTGCATCCGGCGGCGGCACGCGGAGGTGATCGCGCGGTTGGTGGCCCGGACCGCGATCGACCTGGTCGGCCCACGAATGTCCGACGCGGTGCACCGGCTGGACGAGATGAGCAGCGACATCAGTTCGTCGCTGGCCCACGCGGCCACCGACGACCCGTTGACCGCGCTGCGGCTGGCGGCCTGTCTGACCCGCTGGTGGCGGTTCCGTGGGCGCGACATCGTCGGACGACAGTGGCTGCACCGGTTGCTGGCCGACCCGCGTACCGCCGACGCCGATCCGGTCCTGCGTGGCTGGGCCGCGCTCGGGGTCGCCCGGCTCGCGGCCGAGCACGGCGCCAGCGCCGAGGAACTGCCGACGGCGCGCGCGGCGTTGGACACCTTCCTGAAGGCCGGCGACGTCACCGGGGAGTTGGAGGCGCGCACCGTGCTCGGCAACTTGTTGATCTCCGTCGGCCGGCACGACGAGGCTCGCGAGCAGGCCGAGGTGGTGCTGCGGTTGGCCGCCCGCAATGGGCGGACCCGGGACCTGGCGGTGGCCCAGAACAGCCTGGCCTGGCACGAGATCCGGGTTGGCGACCTGGCTGCGGCCCGACGCCGGCTCGCCGCGGTGGACCGACTCGCCGCCGAGAGTGGAGAGCAGCGGTTGCGGGTGCTGGCCTGGGCCAATCGCGCCGAGGTCGCCCGCCTGGAGGGCTGGTACGCGGACGCCGTCGACCATGGTCGACGGGCGATGGCGGGGTTCTCCGAGCTGGGCGATCCCGGGCACCGCCGCCGGGTGCTGGGAACGGTCGGGTTGGCGCTCGCCCAGGACGGGCGTGCTGCCGAGGCGACCGAGGTGCTCACCGAGCTGCGTACCGGGGTGGCCGAGGCTGCGGCGGCCGGGTCGGGGCGAGTCCTGCCGCGACAGCGCTCCGGTGACACGGCACTGCCCTGGGGTGGACCGGACGCCGGGCTCTGCGCGTTGATCGAGGGGAATCTCGCGCTGCACCGGGGTGACCGGGAGTTGGCTGCCGAGTGGTTCGCCGCCGCCGCCGACGAGGCGGGCCAGGACCGCCGGGACGTGGTGGAAGCGCTGGTGGGGCTGGCCGCGAGCACTGCCGACCGTGCAGTGCTCGACCGGCTCGCCCAGGCCTGCCGGGAGAGCGGCATCCAGCTGCTGCCGCAGGAGACGGGACTGCTCTACGCGTTGACCGCCGCTCGGGAAGGGCCGGCGGCGCCGCAGTAGCCCGGAGGGGTTGGATGCCTCGGACGCGGCCGGGGACGACCGGGGGCGAGAGAGTGGCGCGGGCGAAGAGCCCCCTTGGTGCTACCCCTCGCTGATCGCCCGCGCCGTCACCCCCCGGTGATCCCCGGTGCACGAAGCCTGCCACCGCTGCGACGGCAGAAAGCCGGCTTCGCCCGGATCATCCAGCTTGGCTCAGCCAGTTCTGCCGGTCTTTCTGCCGGTGCTGCCACCGCGCCCAGCCTCGGGTGTGCTCAGGACCGGGCGGCGTCGGTCTGCTGCTCGAAGCTGGTGTCGTCGCTGCCGGCGGTGGCGCACGGATGCGCGGCGTCGCGGACCCGGCGCAGCCCGTCCAGAAGGGCCGCCAGTGCCTCGGGGTCGAGTTGGCCGGTGAACCACTGCTCGATCATCTGTAGGTGCCCGGGCAGCGTCTCGTTCAGTCGCTGCATCCCGGCGGCGGTGACCACCGCGTACGAGCTGCGCCGGTCGCTCGGGCAGGCGCGCCGGGTGAGCAGCCCGTCACGTTCCATCCGGTCCACCACCCGGGTCACTCCGCTGGTCGACAGGGAGGTCTGCGCGGCGAGGTCGGTCATGCGTAGCTGGTTGCCCGGTGAGCGGGCCAGACGGGTGATGACCTCGAACTCGACCGCGGAGAGGCCGTGCTCTTCGAGTTGAGCGTTGAACCGGGCTGAGAGCCCGGCGTGTGCCTCGAAGAGCAGGCCGACGGCGGTGATCCGGGGATCGTCGAAGACGTTGGTCACCCGTTCATGGTAGCAGTACTTGACACGGGGAATATTGCAGTGGTTATAGTTGCTCAGGCAGTCGTTGGGCTACTAAACAATCTCCTGGAGGACAGCAGCATGACCAGCAGCATCGATGCGGTTACCCGCGACTGGGACGGCCTCACCATCCCGACGGCCGGCACCTACGCGCTGGACGTGGCGCACAAGCGGGTTGGCTTCGTTGCCCGGCACATGATGGTGAGCAAGGTTCGCGGTGAGTTCAACGAGGCGACCGCCACCATCACCGTCGCCGAGGACCCGCTGCAGTCGTCGGTCGTCGCGACCATTCAGGCGGCCAGCATCGACACCACGCAGGCCGACCGGGACGCACACCTGCGCAGCCCCGAGTTCCTGGACTCGGAGAAGTTCCCGACGCTCGAGTTCCGCAGCACCGGGGTCAAGTCCCGCCGCGGCAACGAGTTCGTGCTCACCGGTGAGCTGAGCATCAAGGGCGTCACCCGCCCGGTCGAGCTGGAGGTGGAGTTCGAGGGTGTCGGCCGCAGCCCCTTCGGCCAGGACATCTTCGGTTTCTCGGCGAGCACCGAGATCGACCGCGAGGAGTTCGGCCTGACCTGGAACGTCGCCCTGGAGACCGGGGGCGTGCTGGTCAGCCGCAAGATCAAGATTGAGATCGAGGGCGAGGCCGTCCGTCAGGCCTGATCCCTCCCGGATCACCACGCAGGGCCCGCGCCGCACGTCGGCGCGGGCCCTGCGTCGTCTCTGCCGTCCGGTGCCGAGGTCGTGGTAATTGTCACGAGTTGTTCTCGCCGCCACCGGGTCCTGGCGGCTGGCGGCGGGGTACAGATGGCGCCACGAGCAGCGTCCGCTCGGGTCGATGTCGGATGACCGCCATTGGCCTCTGGCCCCGGTCAGGTGGGCGCTCTTACCGTGATGGTTCACAATGCGCTTTCCGGGACGGCAGGATCCCGACCGCGCCGGTTGTCGGGAGGACACCACATGGGCAGGGACGTCTCGCAGGGCGCCTTCACCCGGGATGATCGCGTCCGGTACCGGCAGAAGGTGCGGCGGTGCCTGGACGTCTTCGCCCTGATGCTGGACGACTTCGGGTTTGACGCCGACCGACCGATGACCGGCCTGGAGATCGAACTCAACCTGGTCGACTCGGCGGCCGAGCCGGCGATGCGCAACGAGGAGATCCTCGCCGACATCGCCGACCCGCTCTTCCAGACCGAGCTGGGGCAGTTCAACCTCGAACTCAACGCCGAGCCCCGGCTGATCGAGGGCGCCGGTTTCGCCGAATACGAGCACGACCTGCGCGGCAGCCTCTCCCGGGCCGACGAGCGAGCGGCCAGGTCCGACGCGAAGATCGTCCTGGTCGGCATCCTGCCCACCCTCACCGAGGGGCACCTGGTCGAGGACAATCTCTCCACCAACGAGCGCTACCGGGTGCTCAACGACCAGATCGTCGGCGCTCGGGGCGAGGACATCGAGCTGGACATCCGTGGCGTCGAACAGCTCCGGACCCACACCGACTCGATCGCCCCCGAGGCGGCCTGCACCAGCCTCCAGTTCCACCTCCAGGTGGCACCGGACAGCTTCGCCGACTACTGGAACGCGTCCCAGGCCATCGCCGGCGTGCAGGTGGCGGTCGGCGCGAACAGCCCCTTCCTGTACGGCCGCCAACTCTGGGCCGAGACCCGGATCGCCCTGTTCCAGCAGGCCACCGACACTCGTCCGGATGAACTCAAGGCCCAGGGCGTACGACCCCGGGTGTGGTTCGGCGAGCGGTGGATCACCTCGATCTTCGACCTGTTCGAGGAGAACGTCCGGTATTTTCCGCCGCTGCTGCCGATCTGCGAGGACGAGGACCCGGTGGAGGTGCTGCACGCCGGCGGTGTGCCGCAGCTCGGGGAACTGAGGTTGCACAACGGCACGGTCTACCGGTGGAACCGCCCGGTCTACGACATCATGAACGGCCGCCCGCACCTGCGGGTGGAGAACAGGGTGCTCCCGGCCGGTCCGACGGTGGTGGACATGCTCGCCAACGCGGCCTTCTACTTCGGGCTGGCCCGCGGTCTGGCCGAGTCGGACCGCCCGATCTGGAGTCAGCTCACCTTCAGTTCCGCCGAGGAGAACTTCCACGCCGCCGCCCGACGTGGCCTCGACGCCGTGCTGCACTGGCCCGGGCTCGGTGAAGTGCCGGTCACCAAGCTGGTGCTGGACCAGTTGCTGCCCACCGCCGCCGTCGGCCTGGACGGGTTCGGTGTCGCCCCGGCCCAGCGGGACCGGCTGCTCGGCATCATCGAGCAGCGCTGCCGGACCGGCCGCAACGGCGCCGTGTGGCAGACCGAGGCGGTCTGGGCGGCGGAGCGGCGGCACGGCATGGACCGGAAGGACGCGCTGCACCACATGGTCCAGCGCTACCTGGAACTCCAACGCACCAACAACCCCGTCCACACCTGGCCAGTCCCCTAACCCCCCACCCACCCGCGTCGATCATGAAGTTGTTGCCACGACACGCCGGGAGGGATGGCAACAACTTCATGGTCAACAGGGTGGGGCAGGCCCGGGTGGGGCGGTTTTCAGTCCGCCGTGGGGCGGGTGGTGCGGCGGGCTGAGCGGGTGCGCCGGGCGCTGGACGTCGGATCCTCCGTGGTGGATGGGGCGACAACCGGGACGTCCGGGTTCACGCGTGGTGCGGGCACCCTGGGCGTCGGACCCTCGTTCGGCGGGGAGCCTGCCTCGGTTGCCTGCGGTGCGGCGTCGGCCCTGCCACGCCGACCTGCGGTGCGGGTCGACGATTCGGGGGCCGGTGGGGCGGAGTCGGCTTCGGCGACCGGAGTGGGCGTGGCCCGCGTGGTCGGAGTCGTCCCGCCGGCGGTAGCCGGGGTCGGTTCGGGCTCAACGGTCGAGGTCGGGCCGGTGGTCGTACGCGGCGAGGCCGCGCCGCGGTGTCCCGCCCGGTGCCGTTCGGCCCGCTCGGCGAGGACGGCGGCCAGCACCGAGCCGCCGACCCCCGCAATCACCGCGTACGGGGCGATCAGCTGGGTGGACAACTGTGCGGGGCCCAGCGTCGACCAGTGCGGCAGTGTGGTCAGGTAGGCGAGCGCGACGAGCACCGGGCCGGCAGCGCCGGAGGCTGCCGCGCCGACGCGGTGCCCGGCCGGGCGGGCGGCCCGCCGGGCGGCCAGCAGACCGATCAGCAGCGCGGGTACGAGTGCCAGCAGCGCGCCGGGCCAGTAGAGCTGGTCACCGATCCAGTACCGCGGGTGGTCCGGGTCGAGCTGCCAGGTGCCCAGTTGAGCACCGGTCAGCCCTCGCCCGACGCGTACCCCGTCGATCACCGAGACCACCGCGAGCAGCCAGAGCCAGGCGGCCGTCGCGGTCACGTTGACCGCGGCTGCCCGGGAGCGGAGCGCCCAGACCGCGACGAGTACGCCCAGCAGGATGCCCAGCGTCGCCTGGACGGCGGCGGTCCGTTGCGGTGCGCCGGTGTCCGCGCCGGTCGCGACCCGCGCGGGCACGGCGATCAGCAGCACCGTCACCAGGCCGCCGACTCCGGCGCCGAGGGCGAGGGCAACCCGGCGCAGCAGACCACCTCGGTCGTCGGGCGTGGTCACCTGGTTCGTCTGCGGGTCGGCGGCATCGGTGGCAGGCGGAACTCCGCCGCCCTGCGTCGCCTGCTCCGGCACGGTGGCGGGCTCCGTCACCTGCGGCTCGGCTGTCGTCGGTGTGGTGCGTTGGTGCAGTCGCTGCGCGCAGACCGCGCCGAGGACCGTTGAGCTGGCAGCGAGCCAGGTCGCCCAGGCGAGACCATCCGCCCAGGCGGTGTCGGTGGCCCCGGCATCGGTGGGCGTCCAGGTGATGACGCCCAGCCCGTAGCCGAAGCCCAGTTGGGCGGCGCCCGCGCCGGCAGCGACCCCGATCGCCGTGGCGATCGACACTCCCCAGCCCTGTCTGGCCATGCCGGGCAGCGTAACGTCCCGTCGTCGGCGCGGCGAGTCGCACGACCCGCCGGTATGAACGGCCCGGCGCAACAGGTTGGGCGGCGGGCGGTACGGTCGCCGGTGATGAGGCGGTGGACGGTATGACGGACACGAACACGGGCCGACAGGATGCCGTCGGTGGTCAGGACGGCGGCGGCGCGGGCCGGGCCAGCGTGCTGCTGGGCGGTGGGCTGGCCGCGGTGCTGCTGGCCGCGGTCGGCGCGACGGGCGGTTGGCTGCTGGCCGACGAGGACGGCGCATCCTCGGGGGATCCGTTGGCGGTGGCAACGACCGTTTCTCCGACCAGCCGGGCCACCGCTTCCCGGCCGAGCACCGGCCGGGCCACACCGTCGGCCGGCAGGACCTCCGCCACCGCGACGAAGGGGGCGGGCCTGACCGTGCCACCGGTGATCGGCACCGACTTCGTGCAGGCCCGGGACGCGTTGCGCAAGCAGCGGCTGGGTTGGCGGTTGGTCTTCGGTGGCGGCACCGGTCGTACGGTCGAGAGCACCTCACCCGACGTCGGCACCGAGGTCACCCGGGGTACGACGGTGCAACTTCAGGTGTCCGGGCCGGCGCCAGCGGCCGAGGTGCCGGACGTGGTCGGGGACAACTGCGACAAGGCCGTCAACGACTTGATCGACGAGGGCCTCTACCCGCGTTACGTCAGCGGACGCAGCGGAAAGGTCACCCGGCAGGAGCCGGCCGAGGATGGCCCTGCCCGCTGGAACGACGAGGTCAGCATCTGGTGTGGGGCGGACGCCCCCGAACAGCCGACCACGAAGCCCACCCCCTGACCTCGGACGCGGGCTGATTCTCGGCGACGGGTTGCGCGGCTCCGCCGGGGATCGGTATGCCGCGTCCGGGTCGGCAGCAGGCGCGACGCGACACGCTGATCCCCACCGATGGCGCTACGGCCGGCTAGGTTGACGGTCGAGGGCCATGACGCCCGTCCGGTCCGGGAAGGGACGAGCGATGAGCGACGACCGCCAGGAGCCTCCCGCCGGCGAGCACGACGACGACCGGACCCGCCCTCTGCCACCGGCCGACCGGCCGGAACCACCGCAACCGGCCCGACCTGCCCCCGCGCCGGATGAGACCGCACCGATGACTCGGCCTGCGGCTCCGGATGAGACCGCGCCGATCGACCGCACCGAGCCGGCTGGCCCCGCCCTGTCGCCGGACCAGACCATGCCGATCGATCGTTCCGCCGGTACGCCGTCGGGCGCGCCGAGCGACCAGACGAGGCGGTTCCCCGCCGAGACGCCGAGCCCGCCGCCGACCCCGCCGTCGTGGTCTGGACGGGCCGAGGTGCGGCCGCCACGATCGGCGGAACCCGCCGGGGAGTGGTACGTCGAGGAACAGGGTGGCCGGCGATGGTGGCTGCCGATCCTCTGGGGTGTGCTCGCGTTGCTGCTCGTCGCCCTGCTCGGGGGAGCCCTCTGGTTGGTGCTCTCCAGCCGGGAGGAGGATCGCGACGACCCGGGGTCAACCCCGTCGCTCCCGTCCGCCAGCGCGACCAGCGCCGCGCCGACCAGCGCGTCCCCGACCTCGGCGGCGCCGACCAGCGAGACGCCGAGCAGTTCGGCGACCACCACGGCACCGGAGGAGGTGCCGGTGCCGCCACTCACCGGCCTGCCGCAGGCCACCGCCGAGGGGTTGCTGGACCGGCTCGGCCTCGCCCACCGGGTGGTGTACCGGCCGTCGGAACTGCCGCCGGGGACCGTGGTGGGCACCGAGCCGGAGGCGGGCACGTCGGTGTCGACCGACGACGAGGTGTTGTTGGTGATCTCCCAGGCCCGACCCTCGACCGGGGCGAGCCCGACGACGCCGCGCCCCACGGTGACGAACACGCCGTGACCGGTGGTCACCACATCCGGCGGCGGGTGCCGACCAGGCCGAGGCCGGCCAGCGAGATGGTGAGGCCGAAGATCCCGGACCAGAACAGGGAGCGGCGGACGTCCGTCGCGGTGTGCCCGGACGGAGCTGCTTCGGTGAGTTCCTGACGCCCGTCGGACTGGCCGCCGGCGCCGTGGCCGGCCACCGGGGCGGTCGGGTCGGCAACTCCGGCGTGGCTGCTCCGAGCGTCGGCGCCGATCCAGCCGGGGTCGTCGCGCACCGATGGATCTTCGTCGGACGGAGGGTCGACGTCGACCACGGTGATCTCCGGTGCGGGCACCGGCGCGGTCAGCCGGGTGGACGACATCGCTGGGTCGCGGACGAGGACCAGCAGTGTGGCCATCGCCCCGAGGAGGGCGAGTAGTCCGAATGCGTAGGCGATACGGGAGCGGTGGTGCCGCCGCAGGGCGGGCTGATTGACCATGACCATCCCAGGGTCAGGGTCCTGGACGTACGGGTGGAACGGTGCCGGGGTGGGCGTACCGATTCTATGGCGACGGCACGCCCACCGGCGGCGGATCGGGTCGGTCAGCCCACCCGGAGTGGGGTACGGGCGACCGGCCGCCGGGCCCGCACGGTGTGCGGACGGGGCTCGGGGGCGGCCTGCAGCTGCTCCAGCCCGGCCCGCTGGACGAAGATCGAGCGTCGGTTGACCGCGTCGCCCGCGGCGTTCAATTCGTAGCCGTCGAGCCAGAGCCAGCCGTCATAGGTGGGCCAGTCGAGCAACCGGATCACCCGGAACTTGATGGGCCTGAGGAACTGGACACTCGCCGCGCGAGTCACGTGCAGTACGTCACCGGTGCGGGGAAGCACATGGGCTCCTGGGGAGGATCGGCCGGCCGTGGTGCCGGCGGTGCCTGAACGGGGGACGTCTCGGCCGGTGACGGGGTCGTGCCTCGTGAACCGGTGGTGCGGATGGTGGTGGTCGGGCCGTACTCCGCTGGTGACGTGCCGCCACCCGACCACCACCCGACTGCTTCCGGGAACCGCGCCCGCCGCCGCAGCTTGCCGGCTTGCAGCGGCGGGGTCATCACCCCGGAGCAGGTCTGGGTATCGTCGGCCGGGTCCGCGTCGTGTCCGGCTTCCCCGGCTCGGTGGGGTCACCACTCCGAGGGACCGGACGGAGACGCTGAGTGATCCGTGCCATACGGACAGAGTGCATCAGGGACGTGCTTCATGCAAGTTGCACGTCGACTTTTGCCGATACGTGAGCGTGTCGCGCGAAAGGCCTATTGAAGCCATCCGCGTCCGGACGGCACACTGAGGGCCGGTATCGCCGTCGCGGCCGGCCGAGGACCGGCACCACCCCCCTTCGTCGCGAACGCTCGCCGGTCGACGGTCGCGCCCCCGGCGGGTGTCACCCAGTGGCGCGTGACCGGAGGTAGCCCGAGTGGGGTCGAGCAGCCAGCGGCGGGGACCAGTGGCGCACGGGTTGCGCCATGAGTGAGAGGCGCAGTCCCACCATCAGACGGCGACGGCTCGGTGCCGAGCTACGCCGCCAGCGGGAGTCCGCCGGAATCACCATCGAGGTGGTCGCCGAGCAGTTGGAGTGCTCCGCCTCGAAGGTCTCCCGGATCGAGACCGGCCACACCACGGCCACCCCTCGCGACGTGCGGGACATGCTGCGGATCTACGGGGTGGTCGGTGCCGAGAGCGACGAGCTCGTGCAGATCGCCCGGGAGGCGCGCCAGAAGGGCTGGTGGCACCCGTACAGCACGGTGCTCGTCGGCGCGTACGTCGGGCTGGAGGCGGCGGCGAGTTCGATCCGGGCGTACGAGCAGCAGGTCGTGCCGGGTCTGCTGGAGACCGAGGAGTACGCCAGCGCCATGATCCGCGCCGCTCGGCCGGACTTCACCCCTGATCAGGTGCACCAGAGGGTGCGTGTCCGTCTGGGCCGTCAGTCGTTATTGACCCAGGACGATCCGGTCGATCTGTGGGTGGTGCTCGATGAGGCGGTGGTAAGTCGGCCGGTGGGCGGGGACGAGGTGATGCGCGGCCAGCTCAAGCGGTTGGTCGAGGTGGCCGAGTTGCCGAACGTGACGCTGCAGATCCTGCCGTTCGAGGTTGGTGCGCATGCCGGCATGGACGGCACTTTCACGATCCTCAGCTTCCCTGAGCCCGGTGATCCGGATGTTGTGTACGCGGAGAACGCCACGGGTGGGCTTTTCCTCGAGAAGAGCGACGAACTACAGAAGTACAGCTTCATCTTCGATCACATCCGCGCTGCGGCCATACGTCCGGAGGAGTCCGTCGCACACATCGCAAAACTGGCAGAGGAGCCGTTGTGGAAATGGCGACCAAGGGGTTCCCCGTGAACCTGGCGCAGGCAGCATGGTTCAAGAGCTCGAAGAGCGGGCCGAACTGTGACAACTGCGTGGAGGTGGCATACGTGACGGGGGCGGTCGGAGTGCGGGACTCGAAGGACAAGGCGGGCCCAGCCCTGGTCTTCGCGCCGGGTGACTGGCACGCCTTCGTCGCCGGCACCCGGGGCGGTGCGTTCGGCGTGGCCTGACCGAGTGGTCAACGAAGTCCCCGTCCGGTCCTCCGGACGGGGACTTTGCCGCGCCCGGGGAAAAGCCCTGGTGGGAGGTCGGTTCGCGAGGGTGGTGGGTGAGGTTCCGTTGGCAATCCCGTCGCCACAACGCGCCCGTCTCGTTGAACCGGTCGGTACGGCGATGGTCAACGGTCTGCCGCACCGACCCGCAACCGAGCGAGTAGGCGAGACGGATGACGACGATCGGTTCAGACAATCTCACCAACGGTCCGGCCAAGCCGGAACGATTCGGTGGCAAGTACCGCGGCGCCCGTCGGGACACCGTTCTGACCGAGGTGGTTTCGACGGACCAGGAGTTGAGCGGGCGGGAGGGATCCTCCGAGTCGACGGATCCGCCGCTCTCACTGCCCTCGCTGGACCCGAATCCGCTGATCGAGCCGTCGTTTCCGCCGGCCGGCTGGCCGATGGAGTCCACCGATTCCCTTGCCGATCATCCGTTGCTGCGTGGCCTCCTGATGGAGTTGCCGCCGAAGGGCAGTGCTCCCCCGCAGGACTGGCTGGACCGTTGGTTCGAGGCGACCAGGGCAATCCTGGAGCTGCTATACGTGCAGGGGGTTGGTCGCCCGCGTTGACCGTGGCACGTCGGGCTGGGCCCGCTCGGCGAGACGGCTGTGGCGTAGCGCGTGCCGGACCGCGATGGCGGCCACCGCGAGCGCGCCCACGGTGATCGCCGGCCCGGTGACACCCGGATCGGCTCCGAGGTCGGTGCCGATCGCCGCGATCACCGCAGGCACTGTGGCCAGGGCGGTCACCTGCAGTGGCAGCCCGAGCAGCGGGTGGGCCGCGGCGGCGCGCAGCCCGTGCGGCGCGGGTGTCGCGGGCGCGCTGGCGAAGGCGCCCGCGCCGGCCCACAGCCGGCGGACCCGGCGTACCGAGCAGACCGCGGCCACGAGCGCCGGCCCGGCCGCCAGGCCGAGCCCGGCGGCGGCCCGGTCGACCGGCGTGGTGCCGGCGCTGACCAGACCGCCGCCGAGCACGGCCGCGGTGAGCGCCACCCCGGTGAGGGTCAACACCAGCAACCATCCGGTACGCCGGCGCAGCACGCGGGTGTTGTGCAGCCGAGGGAGGCCGTCGGCAACGACGCCGGCGGCCAACCAGAGGGCGGCGACCGGAAGCAGGATGGTGAGCTGACTCTCCATGTTCGAGAGTCTTTCCCGGATCGCGGCGAGGCGAATCCGGGCCGGTCCCCCGTTCGCCCCGGACGTCGTGCCCGTAGGGGGCATCCTCCTGGAGTTATGGACGTTTCGACATGTCCAACTGCCTGGGCCCTGATCTACCCTCAGCTGGATCGGCAATGGTCGATTGATTCAGGGGACTGGCGGTCGCGTTCCGCCGCCGGTCGGAGGGAGGTAGGAAATGGGTCTTCCACGAAGGTCCGTGCTGGTCGGGGTGGCCGCAGCGACCATTCTGGCCGTCGGCACCCCAGCGCTGGCCGCCGAACCCACCGGTGCGGTCCGGGCCGCGGGCGGCGCCACCGCCGTGCCGGACAGCTACATCGTCGTACTCAAGGACAGCGCGGTGGCCCGGGACCGGGTCGGTGACACCGCGAAGCGGCTCTCCGGCCGCCACGGTGGCACGTTGGCCCGCACCTACGGCGCGGCGCTGCGCGGCTTCGAGGTCAAGGTCAGCGCGAGCGCGGCGGCGCGGATCGCGGCCGACCCGGCGGTGGCGTACGTCGAGCAGAACCACACTGTGTCGATCTCCGGAACGCAGGCCAACCCGCCCTCCTGGGGCCTGGACCGGATCGATCAGCGCAACCTGCCGCTGGACAGCTCCTACACCTACCCGAACACGGCGAGCAACGTGCACGCCTACATCATCGACACCGGCATCCGGTTCTCCCACAACGACTTCGGTGGCCGGGCGACCTCCGGCTACGACGCGGTGGACGGCGGCTCGGCCGACGACTGCAACGGGCACGGCACGCACGTCGCCGGCACCGTCGGCGGTTCCGCATACGGGGTGGCCAAGGCCGTCCAGCTCGTCGGCGTACGGGTGCTGAACTGCTCCGGCAGTGGCACGAACGCCGGGGTCATCGCCGGTGTCGACTGGGTCACCGCGAACGCGATCAAGCCGGCCGTGGCCAACATGAGCCTCGGCGGCGGCGCGAACACCTCGCTGGACAACGCCGTCCGCAACTCCATCGCCTCGGGTGTGACGTACGGCCTGGCGGCCGGCAACGACAGCGGCGCGAACGCCTGCAACACCTCACCGGCGCGCACCACGGAAGCCATCACGGTCGGCTCGACGACCAACACGGACGCCCGCTCGTCGTTCTCCAACATCGGCACCTGCCTGGACATCTTCGCGCCCGGCTCGTCGATCACGTCAGCCTGGTACACCAGCAACACCGCCACCAACACGATCAGCGGCACCTCGATGGCCACGCCCCACGTGGTCGGAGCGGCGGCCCTGGTGGCCAGCGCCAACCCGGGCTGGACCCCGGCGCAGGTCCGCAACCAACTGGTGGCCAACGCGACCCCCAACGTGGTCTCCAACCCCGGCTCGGGTTCGCCGAACCTGTTGCTCAACGTGGGCACCGGCACCACCCCGCCGCCGCCCACCGGCTGCACCGGCACCAACGGCTCCGACGTGTCGATCCCGGACGCCGGCGCCGCGGTGACCAGCTCGATCACCATCTCCGGCTGTGGACGCAACGCCTCGTCGACCTCCACCGTCGCGGTGAACATCGTGCACACCTACCGCGGTGACCTGGTCATCGACCTGCTCGCGCCGGACGGCAGCGCGTACCGGTTGAAGAACAGCAGCACCTCGGACAGCGCCGACAACGTGAACGCCACGTACACGGTCAACGTGTCCGGTGAGGCCGCCGACGGCATTTGGCGGCTCCAGGTGCGGGACACCTACTCGGCCGACACCGGCTACATCAACACCTGGACCCTGACCGTCTGACCGGTCTCCCACGGCCGAGGCCCCACCGGAAGACCGGTGGGGCCTCGTGCCGTAAGGGATCGGGTCAGACCGAGAAGGTGGCCGGCATTTCGGTGGCCGGCGCCGGCGGGCGGGCCTTCCACAGGCCCGTCTTCTGCGCGGTGAGCCGGCTCAGGTAGGCCGGGTTGAGGATGACGTAGCGGCGCCAGAGCCTCTTCGGCTCCAGACCCAGACGCCAGAACCACTCCAGGCCGGCGCGCTGCATCCACGGCGGGGGCTGGCGGAGCAACCCGGCGTGGTAGTCGAAGGCCGCGCCGACCGCCATCAGCGGCATGTCGAGCAGCGGTCGCATGGCGTACGCGAAGACCTCCTGGCGCGGGCATCCGAGCCCCACCAGGACCAGCCGGGCACCGCTGGAACGGATCCGGTCGGCGATCTCGGCATCCTCACCGGGCTGGGCGGCACGGAACTTCGACGGCTCCACCCCGGCGATCTTCAGCGCCGGGAACATCCGCTCCAGTGCCGGGATCAACCTGGCGAGGGTTTCCTCGGTCGAGCCGTACAGGTAGACCGGCAGGCCCTCGTCGGCGAAGCGCGACAGCACGTGCAGCGTCAGCGTCGGCCCGTAGACCCGGTCGGTGAGCCCGGCGTGGTGCAGCAGGTTGAGCGCCCAGCGCACCGGCTGCCCGTCCGGAGTGACCACGTCGAAGGAGTTGAGCCGCGCGTTGTGCGCCGGGTCCAGCACTCCGGTCATCACGCCGTGCACGGCCAGCGCGGTCAGCGCGAGCGGGCGCCGCTCGTGCGCCGCGGTCACCACCGCATCGGTCGCCGTGGCGTAGTCGGTGGCGTCGACCAGGACACCGAGGACGTTGCGTTTGGTCCGTGGCGTAGTCATGACTGGGGCACCCATTTGCCGACGTTGGCCTCGTAGATCTCGCGCAGGATCATCGGCACGTCGTATGTGATCTTCCAGTCCGGGTACTGCTCCTCGAACCGGGCCATGCTGCTGACGTACCACTGGTGGTCGCCGGTGCGGTTCTGCTCGACGTAGTTGATCCGTGCCTCGTTGCCGGTGATCTCCTCGGCGATCCGGAACGCCTCGATGTGGGAGGTGTTGGAGTGCCGGCCGCCGCCGAGGTTGTAGACCTCGGCGGAGCGCGGGGCCCGGAAGAACGCCTCGAACGCGGTCAGCACGTCCCGCGAGTGGATGGCGTCGCGGACCATCTTGCCCTTGTAGCCGTACAGGTTGTATGTGCGGCCCTCCATGACGCAGCGCATCAGGTAGGCCAGGAACCCGTGCAGCTCGGCCGCGGAGTGGGCCGGGCCGGTCAGCGTGCCGCCCCGGAAGCAGGCGGTCTTCATGTCGAAGTAGCGCCCGTACTCCTGGACCATCACGTCCGCGGCGACCTTGGAGGCGCCGAAGACCGAGTGCAGCGAGTGGTCGATCGACATCTCTTCGGTGATGCCCTGGTGCCAGCGGTGGTCCTCGGGCAGTTCGTACCGTGTCTCCAGCTCGACCAGCGGCAGGCTGTTGGGCCGGTCGCCGTAGACCTTGTTGGTCGAGCAGTGGATGAACGGCGCGTCGATCGCGTGCAGGCGGGTGTTCTCCAGGATGTTGAGAGTGCCGCCGGCGTTCACGTCGAAGTCCGTGTACGGCTCCTTGGCGGCCCAGTCGTGGCTCGGCTGGGCGGCGCTGTGGATCACCACGGCGATGTCCGAGCCGTACCTCTTGAAGACCTGCTCCAGGCCGTCGCGGTCCCGGATGTCCACCGCGAAATGGGTGTACGAGTTGCCCAGGTCACGGCGGAGCCGCTCCAGGCTCCACGAGGTGGAGCCGTCCTCGCCGAAGAAGTACCGGCGCATGTCGTTGTCGATGCCGACGACGTCCAGACCGAGGCCGGCGAAGTGCCGGACCGCCTCGGAGCCGATCAGGCCACCCGACCCTGTCACCAACGCGACACTCACACGCCACTCCTGGTCCATCGGAGGCAGAATCCATCGCAGCATAGCGTGGCGTCCGGCACGTCCCGATATGACGGAAGGGCCCCGCATCAAGCGGAGCCCTCGTCTGTGGTGGGGATGGGGGGAGTTGAACCCCCACGCCCTTTCGGGCACACGGACCTGAACCGTGCGCGTCTGCCATTCCGCCACATCCCCGTGGCACGACCCGGAACACTGTAGCCGCCCCGGTCCCCCTGTCTCCAGCGGGCCTCGGGAATACTACGCTGTCCCTGGCGCTCGCCACGAGCGGTTACCGTTCGTGGCGGACGAAAGATTAGCACGACAGTCCCGGCCCTTCCGAACGGGTCGAGAGCAGGCGGCCGAGCGGCGTGTGAGCTGCGCGCGCGCCGGCCGGATACCATCATGTCCTCGGGACCCGAGGAGGAGCCGGTGAGCGTGCTGCAACGCTTCGAGAAGCGTCTGGAAGGCCTGGTCGAAGGGGCCTTTGCCAAGGTCTTCAAAGGGGTGGTCCACCCCGTGGAGATCCTCAACGCCATGCAGCGGGAGGCCGAGGCGCACAAGGCGATCCTGGCCGGTGGGCGCACGTTGGTGCCCAACCGCTACGTGATCGATCTCTCGCCGTTCGACCACAGTCGGCTGGCGCCGTACGCCGCTGCGCTGGCCCAGGAGTTGGCCCAGTCGCAGGCGGAGTTCATCGGCGAGCAGGCCTGGACTGTCTACGGCGACGTGATCGTCGAGATCGAGCGAGGCGAGGGCCTGGACACGGGCATGTTCCGTGTCACGGCCGAGGTCTACACCGGCGGCGAGGTCGCCCCGGTGTCGGCACCCGGCTACGACGCCGGCCCGCCCGCCTACCCCGCGTACGACCAGGGCGGTGGCTACGGCCCCCCGCCTGGGCACGGTGGCGGTCGCAATGTGCGGCTGGTCTCCGGCGACGGTCGCACCTACCCCCTCCAGATGGGGTCGACGGTGATCGGTCGCGGCGACCAGGCCAACCTGCGCCTGCCCGACGTCGGCATCTCCCGGCGACACGCCCGGCTGGATTTCGACGGGGGTCAGGTCGTGCTGACCGATCTGGGGTCGACCAACGGCACCATGGTCAACGGGCAGCGGGTCTCCGCCGTCGCACTGAACCCCGGTGACATGGTCCAGCTCGGCACCACGACGCTGACCTTCCGCGTGGACGGCTGACCCGCCTTGCCGGAACTGGTCATCACGGTTGCCCGGTTCGGGTTCCTGATCCTGCTGTGGATCTTCGTGTTCACGGTGGTCGGCGTGATCCGCCGGGATCTCTTCGCGGGCGCCCGGTCCGGTCGTCTGGTCGCCGCACCACGCGCGGTCGGAGCCTCGACCGGGCAGGGGGCGAAGCCGGCGAAGGTGAAACGGGGTAGGGCGGCACACCAGATGGTGGTGACGGCCGGGCAACTGGCCGGCACCAGGATCACTCTGGGTGAAGCGCAGATCACCATCGGTCGAGCCGAGGACTCCACCCTGGTCATCACCGACGACTACGCCTCCGCGCGACACGCCCGGCTCGTGCCACGTGACGGGCAGTGGTACGTCGAGGACCTTGGCTCGACTAACGGCACGTACCTCGATCGCGCTAAGGTCACCGGACCAACCCCCGTCCCCCTCGGCGTGCCGATCCGGATCGGCCGCACTTCCCTCGAATTACGGCCATGACTCTGACCCTGCGCTATGCGGCCCACAGCGACCGCGGTCTGATCCGAGACGGCAATCAAGACTCCGTCTACGCCGGGCCGCGGCTACTCGCCGTTGCCGACGGCATGGGCGGTATGGCCGCCGGTGACGTCGCCAGCAACATCGTCATCGGTGCCATGGCGCCGCTCGACGAGGACGTCCCGGGGGACGCCCTCGTCGATGCGTTGCGTTCGGCCGTGGGCACCGCCAACCAACAACTCCGCGACACGGTGGACGCCAACCCGCAGTTGGAGGGGATGGGCACCACACTGACGGCGACCCTCTTCACCGGCAGCAAGCTGGGAATGGTCCACATCGGTGACTCGCGGGCCTACCTGCTGCGTAACGGCGAGTTCGCGCAGATCACCAAGGACGACACCTACGTCCAGATGCTCGTCGACGAAGGTCGGATCAGCGCCGAGGAGGCGAGCAGCCACCCGCAGCGGTCGCTGCTCACCCGAGCGCTGGACGGCCGGGACATCGACCCGGAGTACTCGGTGCGCCAGGTTCTGCCCGGCGACCGGTACCTGATCTGCTCCGACGGCCTCTCGGGTGTGGTCAGCGCCGAAACCATCGGCGAGACCCTGCGGGAATATGTCGACCCGCAGAAGTGCGTCGAGCGGCTGGTGCAACTCGCGCTGCGCGGCGGCGGTCCGGACAACATCACGGTGATCATCGCCGACGCGACGGATCAGGACATCGTCGAGGCGACCCCGATCGTCGGCGGCGCCGCCGCCCGCGACCGGGGCATGGCGACCTCCGCGGACGACTCGACCCCGGCCGCACGGGCATCGGCGCTCTCCGCGCCGCGCCCGCCCGCGCCGGAGGAGCCGGCAGCGTCGGACGACGAATCGGACCGGCCGAAGCGCCGCCCGGCGCGGACCGCAGCCATGGCCCTGGCCCTGCTGATCATCGTGGGCGGAGCAGCCTTCGGCGGCTGGACGTACACCCAGCGGCAGTACTACGTGGGAGCCACCGAGGAGGGCCAGGTCGCCGTCTTCCGTGGCGTCCAGGGTCAGATCGCCGGGATGGACCTCTCCACCGTGCACCGGCGCAGCGGCACCCGACTGGACGACCTCACGGTCGCCGCGCAGGACACCGTCAAGGTCGGCATCCGGGCCAAGAACGAGCCGGACGCCGAGCGTCAGCTCGCCGAGCTGACCAGCGACACCCCGAGCAACCCCAACCTGAAGCCGCTCTGCCCCCCCGACCCGACCGGCACGGTGGGCGGCACTCCGACGCCCCCGCCGACCGGCACGACGCCGACCCCGAACGGCAGCCCGAGCGCCGATGCGTCGGTGACCCCCAACGGGGTTGTCAGCGCAAGCCCGACCGTCGGTGCCACCGACGCCGTCGGTGCGACCGGCCCGACCACCACACCCGACGTCACGCCCTCCGATTCGGCCACACCGGCGCTCGACCCGGCCGGTTGCCGGTCTCCTGAGTGAGCGTCGGCTGAGATCCAGAGGACTCCACCCGTGACCGTAGCGGCCACACCGGCACCCTCGCCCGCCACCGCGGGCGAGCAGTCCGGCGTACGCCTGGCGCGGTCGCGCCGCAACGCCGAGCTGTCCCTGCTGCTGCTCGCGATGGTGCTGGTGGCCGCGTACGGGGCGACCGTCGAAGCGAACCTGCTGGACACGGTCACCCCGGACTTCTGGATGCCCGCAGCCGCGCTCGGTGCGGTCTTCCTCGGGTTGCACCTGGTCATCCGGTTCCTCGCCCCGTTCGCCGACCCGGCCCTGCTGCCGGCGGTGGCCCTGCTCAACGGGCTCGGGGTGGGTTTCCTGCGTCGGATCGACCTTGGCGAAGCCCCCGTGCCCGAGCGCGAGAGCCTGGCCATCTTCGCCGGGATCGGGGGGCGGCAGCTCGCGTGGACGCTCGCCTCGGTGATCCTCGCCGCCGGGCTGCTCGCCCTGATGCGCGACCACCGGTCGATCTCCCGGTACGCGTACACCCTGGGGTTGGCCGGCATCGTGCTGGTGATGCTCCCGGCGGTGCTGCCGGCCAGCATCTCCGAGATCAACGGTGCGAAGCTGTGGGTCCGGGTGGGCGGTTTCTCCATCCAGCCGGGTGAGTTCGCCAAGCTGGCGCTGCTGGTGTTCTTCGCCTACTACCTGGTCCGCAAGCGCGAGGTGCTCTCGCTGGCCAGTCGACGCTTCCTCGGCATCGACTTCCCCCGTGGACGGGACCTCGGCCCGGTGGTCGGCGTCTGGTTGGTCAGCCTCCTCGTCCTGGTCTTCGAGAAGGACCTGGGCACCTCGCTGCTCTACTTCGGCATGTTCGTGGTGACGCTCTACATCGCCACCGAACGGGTCAGCTGGCTGCTGATCGGCCTGGTCCTCTTCTTCGGCGGCGCCTATCTCGCCTACGTCCTCGGTTCGACGGTCGGCGGGCCGTTCGCCAACTTCTACGTGCGTGCCGAGATCTGGCTGGACCCGTTCGCCGACCCGACCGACAAGGGCTACCAACTCGTCCAAGGGCTGCTCGCCCTTGGCACGGGCGGGCTCTTCGGTGCGGGGCCGGGCGGCGGTCAGCCGGAGATCCTGCCCGAGGTGCAGAACGACTTCATCTTCGCTGGCCTCGGTGAGGAGCTCGGCCTCTTCGGTCTCTCCGCGCTGCTGGTCGTCTACCTGCTGATCGTGGAGCGAGGGCTGCGTGCCGCGCTCGCGGTCCGGGACTCGTTCGGCAAGCTGCTCGCCGGCGGTCTGGCGTTCACCCTCGGCCTCCAGGTCTTCGTGATCGTCGGCGGGATCAGCAAGCTCATCCCGCTGACCGGTCAGACCACCCCGTTCCTGTCCGCCGGTGGCTCGTCGTTGATGGCCAACTGGTTGCTCATCGCGGTGCTGCTGCGGGTCTCCGACGGGGCCCGCCGGCCGGTGGGCGGGAGCGCCAGCAAGGCTGCCCGACCCGCCGGTGGCCCGCCCGAGCAGCTGCACGGTGCTCCCACGGAGGTGATCAAGCCGTGAACGCACCACTGCGCCGCGTCGGCGTTGTCGTCATGGTCCTGTTCGGCCTGCTCTTCGCGAACCTCAACTGGGTTCAGTTCCAGAAGGCCGACGAATACCGCACCAGCGACTACAACGGTCGGGTCCAGGTCGCCGACTACAAGAGCAAGCGCGGCAACATCGAGGCTGGTGGCACTGCGCTGGCCACCAGCAAGGAGACCACCGGCAAGCTGAAGTTCCAGCGCAGCTACCCGGGCGGCGCGAAGTACGCCCACGTGCTCGGCTACAAGCCGGTCAACCTCGCCGAGACCGGCATCGAGCGCGTGGAGAACGACTTCCTGGCCGGCACCAGCGACAATCTGATCGGCGACCGGTTCAAGGACATGTTCACCGGCGACGACACCGGTGGCGGCAACGTGCTGCTCACGCTCTCGAAGCGGGCTCAGGACGTGGCGTACGACCAGCTGGGCAACAACCAGGTGGGGGCGAAGAAGGGCGCGGTGATCGCCATCGACCCGCGTACCGGCGCCGTTCAGGCGCTGGTTTCCATGCCCAGCTTCGACCCGAACCCGCTGGCCAGCCACGACGGCGCCGAGGCAACTGCGGCGTTCAACAAGCTGGAGAAGGACCCGGCCGAGCCGTTGAAGAACCGCGCGCTCTCCGAGACGCTGCCGCCGGGCTCCACCTTCAAGATCGTGGTCGCCGCGGCAGCGCTGGAGAACGGGATCAGCAAGACGACCCAGATCCCGGCCGGTTCGAGCTACACCCCGCCCACCTCGGGCAGCCCGATCCGCAACGCCGCTGCGTCGATCTGCCCGGAGCCGAAGGTGACCCTGATGGAGGCGGTCACCGAGTCGTGCAACACCGGCTTCGCTCAGCTCGGTGTGCGGCTCGGCGCCGACGCCATCAAGGAGAAGGCCCGGCAGTTCGGCTTCGAGCAGGAGGACCTCACCGTCGGTCAGCTCGGCGAGGGAGGCCTGCGCACGGAGCCCAGCCGGACCGGGGACATGCAGAACCCCGACGGCAGCACCGACCCGGCCGCGCTGGCCCAGTCCTCGATCGGCCAGAACAACGTCACGATGACCCCGCTCGAAGGCGCCATGATCGCCGGTGCGGTCGCCAACAACGGCAGTCAGATGCGGCCGTACCTGGTGCGGCAGTTGCTCGCTCCGGACCGGACCACCAGCTACTACACCGCCAAGGCCCGTGAGCTGCGCCAGCCGGTCGACGCGCAGGTCGCTACCGACCTGCGCGAGATGATGGTCAGCGTGGTGGAGAACGGCACCGGGCGGAAGGCCGCGATCAACGGTTACACGGTCGGTGGCAAGACCGGCACCGCGCAGTCCGCTCCGGACCGGCCCGACCACGGTTGGTTCATCGGCTTCGCGCTGGACAAGAACGGCACGCCGGTCTCCGCGGTCTGCGTGATGTTGGAGCAGGCCGGCTCCGGCGGCAGCGCCGAGGCGGCCCGGATCGCCGGCCAGGTCATGCGGGCCGCCATCGCCGACCCCGGGGGTCGCTGATGCTGAGCCCCGGCGTTCAGCTCGGCAACCGCTACCGTCTCGACGAGCGGATCGCCAGCGGCGGCATGGGCGACGTCTGGCGCGGCACCGACCAGGTGCTCGGCCGGACGGTCGCGGTCAAGAGCCTGCTCCCCGCCCTGCTCGACGACCCGGACTTCGCCGAGCGGTTCCGCGGTGAGGCTCGCACCATGGCCACCATCAACCACCCCGGCGTGGTCGACGTCTACGACTTCGGCAACGACCAGCAGATCGCGTTCCTGGTCATGGAGTACGTCGAGGGCGACGCCCTGTCGTCCACGCTGAGCCGGGTCGGCCGGCTCACCCCGGCCCGGACGATGGCCCTCGTCGCGCAGGCCGCGGACGCGTTGCACGCGGCGCACGAGAAGGGCATCGTGCACCGCGACGTGAAGCCGGGCAACCTGTTGGTCCGGCCGAACGGCACGCTGGTGCTGACCGACTTCGGCATCGCCCGCTCCGACCTCGTCGGTCAGCTCACCGCCGCCGGCTCGGTGCTCGGCACCGCCTCGTACATCTCGCCTGAGCAGGCCACCGGCGGTGTGGCGACCCCGGCATCCGATGTGTACGCGCTCGGCGTTGTCGCCTACCAGTGCCTGGCCGGTCGGCGCCCGTTCGAGGGCGACAACCCGCTCGACATCGCGATGCAGCACGTGCGGGAGAAGCCCCGACCGTTGCCCGCCGACATCCCGCCGCAGGTGCGTCAGGTGGTGGAACGGGCCCTGGCCAAGGACCCGGCCGCCCGGTGGCCGAGCGCCGCCGCACTCGCCGGGGTCGCCCGCCAGCTCAAGGTCACGCTCTCCCAGCAGGCCCGGGCCGGTGGCAACTCCGGGCCGGTCTCCGCGGCGCCGGCTTCGCCCGCCGCGCCCGGCCGGGCCCAGGTGCCGCAGGCGCACCAGATGCGTCCTCCAGGTGCCCGCCCATCCGCCGCCGGGCCGAGGCCGACAGCGGTCGTGCCAGCCCAGCAGCAGCCGCGCCCCACCGCCGTCGCGCCGGCAGTCCAGCCAGCCCGGCCGCCGATGGCACCGAACGGATATCCGCGCGGTGCCGCCTCGGTGCCGTCGGCACCGTCCCGCCAGGAACACCCACCGGCGTACGTCCGGCAGGCCGGCCCGTCGGTGCCGTCGCCCGGTCCCCGCCGGTCCCGGCCGGGGATGGTCCTTCTGGCCATCCTGCTGGCCGTGCTGGTCCTACTCTGCTCCGGCGTGATTTCCTACAACCTGCGGAAGCAGTCGCAGGCCGGTGAACACGCCGGGATGACTCCACGTGCCGTGACGTCCGGCGCGCTACGACTCGACGGGCGCGACGATCCGACCCGAACGTCGTACCGTCGGGAGGTACGACTCCAGCCGGGCAACGGCGGGACGACGACGAGCGAAGGACGACAGACGCGATGACAGCGCAGGCCCGCCTGCTCGGTGGCAGGTACCAGGTCGGCGAGCTGCTCGGCTACGGCGGCATGGCCGAGGTGCACCGCGGTCGCGACCTCCGGCTCGGTCGGGACGTCGCGATCAAGATGCTCCGTACCGACCTGGCCCGGGACGCGACGTTCCAGATGCGATTCCGTCGGGAGGCGCAGAACGCCGCCTCGCTCAACCACCCGGCGATCGTGGCGGTCTACGACACCGGCGAGGAGACCGCGCCGACCGGCGAGACACTGCCGTTCATCGTGATGGAGTTCGTCAACGGGCGGACCTTGAAGGAGGTCCTCGGCGCCGAGGGGCGGTTGCAGCCGCGCCGGGCGTTGGAGATCTGCGCCGACATGTGCGCGGCCCTGGAATTCAGCCACCGGCACGGCATCATCCACCGCGACATCAAGCCGGGCAACGTGATGCTCACCCAGACCGGCCAGGTCAAGGTGATGGACTTCGGCATCGCCCGCGCGCTCGCCAGCGGTGCGACCACCATGACGCAGACCAGCGCGGTGATCGGCACGGCGCAGTACCTGTCCCCGGAGCAGGCGCGCGGCGAGGCCGTCGATGCCCGCTCCGACGTGTACGCGGCCGGCTGTGTGCTCTTCGAGCTGGTCTGCGGGCACCCGCCGTTCGTCGGGGACAGCCCGGTCAGCGTCGCCTACCAGCACGTACGGGAGACGCCGCCGACGCCGAGCGACATCAACCCGGACGTCACCCCGGCGATCGACGCGATCGTCCTGAAGGCGCTGTCGAAGAACCCGCTCAACCGCTACCAGAGCGCTGGCGAGATGCGGGCCGACCTGCTCCGTGCCGCCGCCGGCCGGCCCGTGCTGGCCACCCCGGTCATGAGCGAGGCGGAGACGGTCGCGATGGCCCCTGCCGGCGGCCGGGGCGGTTACCCGGCTCCCACCGCTGGGCCGCAGACCGGGCAGATGGCCCGGGTGGGCGACCCGCGTCAACGCAAGGCGTCCTCCTGGCTGATCGCGACGTTCAGCGCGGTCGGCGTGCTGGCGGTGATCGCGCTGGTCGCGGCCCTGCTCTGGAGCCAGCAGCAGGGCAAGGCCAACAAGTCGGTGCCGACCCTGGTCGGCAAGGACCAGGCCGCCGCGGTCGCCGCGATCCGCGGCGCCGAGCTTCAACCGCAGGTGGGCGACCCCGTCCTGGCCAACGACTGCACGAAGAACACCGTCGCCAAGCAGAATCCTGAGCCGGGCACACGGTTGAAGCAGGCAAGCACGGTGACCATCCAGCTCTGCGGCGGCAAGCCCGACGTGAAGATCCCCGCTGGTCTGATCAATTCCCAGCTCGAGAACGTCAAGCCTCAGCTCGAGAATCTGGGGTTGGTGGTCCAGGACAAGTCGGTGGACAACCCCGCGGCCAAGGGCACCGTCCTCAAGGTCACCCCGCCGTCGGGGACCACCGTCCCGCAGGACAGCAAGGTGATCGTCGAGGTCTCCAGGGGCAACGTCAACAAGGTGCCCAACGTGGTCAACTCCACCCGGGACGAGGCCGCCCAGGAGCTCCGCGAGGCGGGTTACAAGGTCGAGTTCCGGGACGGTGACGAGGTGCCGGCCGACCAGGCCGGCCGGGTCCAGAAGCAGAGCCCGAACGCGGGCACCGAACTGGCCAAGGACAAGACCGTGACCATCGAGATCGGCATCCCGGAGAAGGTCGTCGACCCGACGCCCACCGTGACGCCGTCCGGCACACCGACGGCCACGCCGACCACTCCCGGCAACGGCGGCGGCGTCGGTCTGCCGTTCCCGCCCCCGCCGGGCCGGCTTCCCGAGAACTAGATCAGGGTTTCGAAGCCGGTATGACCGACGTGGAGCCTTCCGGCGCTCCCGTGCGCGGACGGCCGCGTCGCCTTCGACGCCTGTCCGTCGTGGCCGTCGCCGTGCTGGTTCTCGCGAGCCTTCCGTGGCTGTGGACGACCTTCGCCGCGCGCGGCCACGTGCACGACGAGGCGGATGCGCCGTCCGCCGACGTGGTGATCGTCCTCGGCACCGCCGTGTCGGCCGATCGGCAGCGGCCAGGTGATCGGCTCGCCGGTCGCCTGGAGACCGCCGCCGCACTGGTGACCAGTGGACGGGCCACTGTCGTCCTCGTTTCCGGCGACGGCGGTGGCACATCGGGTGACGAGCCGGCCGTGATGACGTCGTACCTCACCGAGCGCGGCGTCGACCCACGTCGCGTCGTGGCCGACCCGTACGGTCTGGACACCTACGACAGCTGCGCCCGCGCGCGCGAGGTGTACGGCGTCGAGCGGGCCCTGATCGTGACCCAGTCCTACCACCTGTCCCGGGCGGTGACGTTGTGTCGACATCTCGGCCTCGACGTCGACGGGGTGGTCGCCCGGTGCGACGGTTGCGGCCCAGCCCTGCTGGCCGAGAAGTCGGTCCGGGACTACTTCGCCAGTGGCAAGGCGGCGTGGGACGCGCTCCGGGGTCGCGCCCCGGCGGTCCGCTCGCCCGCTGACCCGGCGGTCCAGAACGCGCTGCGGAGCTGAGCAGGCCCGGACGGCGGAGCCTCAGCTGGTGGCGAATGCGGCCCGGCGGCGGGCGTCGACCTCGGCGGCGAGCGCGGGTGCCCGCTCCAGCGCCTCCGGGTGACCGCAACCCGCCACCCAGTTGGCCAGCATCAGGTGGCCGCCCTCGGTGAGCACCGACTCCGGGTGGAACTGGACACCCTCGATGGGCAGCGTGCGGTGCCGCATCGCCATCACCACGCCGGAGCCGGTCCAGCCGGTCACCTCCAGCTCGTCGGGGAGCGTCTCGGGGAGCACGGCGAGCGAGTGGTACCGGGTGGCGGTGAACGGGTCGGGCAGGCCGGCGAGGACGCCCACCGAGTTGTGCCGCACCTCGGAGGTCTTGCCGTGCAGCAGCTCGGGGGCGCGGGTCACGGTAGCCCCGAACGCCTCGCCGATCGCCTGGTGGCCGAGGCAGACGCCGAAGATGGGCAGCTCGCCCGCGTACTCCCGGATGACGTCCAGGCAGATGCCGGCGCGGTCGGGGCTGCCCGGCCCCGGTGAGAGCAGGATGCCGTCCGCGCCGACCTTGCCCACCTCCGCGACGTCGATCTCGTCGTTGCGGCGGACCTCGCAGTCCACGCCGAGCTGGCCAAGGTACTGCACGAGGTTGAAGACGAACGAGTCGTAGTTGTCGATCACCAGAACCCGCATGGTCACCTGCTCGGGGAGGACGGCACGGGGTTGTTCTGGTCGGTGTCGTACGGCAGCTCGTGCTCGTCACCGGCCGGGGTGTCACCGGTCACCGGGGCGTTGTCGCCCGACTCCGCGGGAACGCCGGACTCGACCTGCACGTCGTCGAAGGGCAGCAGGGGCTCGGCCCACGGGAAGGCGACATACCAGAGCAGGGCCACCGTGGCGGCCACCAGGAGCACCGAGCCGGTCAGCTTTCCGACCAGGCCGAAGGGCAGCTTGCGCCAGATGAACGCGTACATCGGATCAGCCTCCCAGCTCCGCCGGGCGGCCCGCTGACTTGGGTTGGGTGCGGTCCAGTTCGGCGTGGATGATCAGGCGCTGGTAGTTGTCGAACTTCGGGTTGCACGTGGTCAGGGTGAGCATCCGCTTGGTCGGCTTCTTGTCCGGATCGCCGGGCACCGGTGCCACCACTTCCACCTGTGTGGGCCGGACGATCCGCGACTGCGACACCCGGTAGACGTACCAGTCGGTCTTGCTCTCGACGACGATCGCATCGCCGTCATTGAGCTCGTCCAGTCGCCAGAAAGTGGCCCGGTTGCGGTGGCCGGCGACGGAGAAGTTGCCCACCTGGCCGGGCAGCGCACTGGCCGGGTAGTGGCCCGGGGCGTAGCGGATGTCCTGTTGGGTGACGCCCTCGACCACGACCCAGTTCTTGTCGAGCTTGGGGATGTAGAGGCCCGCGAGCGGCTTGCCGCGTACCGGTGGAGACGGTTTGACGCTCGGGCCGACCGACGGAGCCACCGTCGGGTCGTCGGTCGGGCCCCACTCCTGCGCGAGTTGGCTGTTGAGGTCGTTCTGGTGGGCGTCGACGATGGCCGACTTGCCCCAGACTTCGTAGCCGGCGAAGAGCAGCACGACGAGGCCGAAGGTGATCAGGACCTCGCCGGTGACGCGGATGCCGGTGCGGATCCGGGAGCCGAGCGACGGCCGGGTCAGCTCGGAGTAGACGCTCTTGTAGCCCTCGCCGGTCTGGTGTGGCCGGAGTTGGACGACCCGTTCGCCGCGCCGGGGTCGAGGAGGCTCGGCGGGGTTGTCGCCGCCGCCGGTCTCTTCGTCGGGGACCGAGGCGCGGGGCACGGCACCCATCAGCTGCGTCGAGTCCATGGCCGGCGGCCGGGTGGCGGGTGTGGCGGGCACCGTCGGGATCAAGGCGGTGGCGGCAGGGTCGACGGCGCGATCCGACCCGGCGGGAGGGACACGGCCCGGCCCAGGGGGAGGGACCCGACCGGGCCCGGCTGGCGGGACACGGCCCGGCCCGGTCGGAAAGAAGTTGTCCTGGCCGGCTGCCGACACGCGGCCGGGGGCGGCCGGTGAGATCGGCACGGCCGGGGAGCCGGTGGGGCGTGCGGGGACCTGGGGTATGAACGCGGTCGGCGAATCGGCAACCGGCGGGGTCGAGGGGCCGGACGGGGCAGGCCGGCCCGGCGCGCCCGAGGTCGGGTGGGTTGGCCCGCCGGCAGCGCCCGGGCTGGTCGGGGCCGCACCCGGCCGGTCCCCGGTCGCCGGTGGCGGGGTGGAGGCGGCTCCGGCCGGTCGGGTGGACGAGGCGCTGGGCCAGGAAGGTCGGGTCGGGGCGCTGCCGGGGGCAGCGGGCCGAATCGGGCCCTGGTTGGTCGGGGTCGGCGGTGGGCCGGGGGGCGCCGAAGGGGGCAGACCGGCCCCACCGTGCGGGCTCGGCCTGTGCGCCGCGTTGCCCGGCCAGGGCGGGGGCGCTTCGACACCTGGGCGACCCGGGGCCGGGTCGGGTCGGCTGGCGCCCGGTCGTCCCGGATGGTCGACACGTCCGGGATCATCGGTGCGGCCAGGCGGCGGCACAGCAGGCCGGTCGTCCCGAGGAGGCCCGGCGGCGCGTAGCGGCTCTGGAGTGCGGGGAGGTTCAGTGGCGCGGGGAGGCTCGGGGTTGGTCGGCGGGCGCGCCGCGGCGGGTCGGCTCGGCAGCACCGGCTCGGGCCAGTTGCCGGCCGGGGTCGGGCGGGGTGCCGGCTCGGGACGGTCGACCTTGGGAAGGAAATCCGTCGGCTCGTCGGTCTGATTCCGGTGTCGCCCGTCGCGACGCTCGTCCGGCCCACTCATTTGGGCACCGTAGCCGAGCGCAGGGCGGTTGAGTCCTCGAATGCCGGGACCCGCACCACCGTGGAGGTCGTTTCCTTGTAACCGAGCTGGTAGTCGTCGACCGCGTCCTTGAACAACCGGACTCCCTCAGAGCTGGCGAGGGCCTGCTGGAGGGCAGCGGGATCGCCGATCGCCACGATCTTGAACGGTGGGGAGTACACCCGGCCATGGAGCAGCAGGGTGTTACCGACGCAGCGTACCGCGCTGGTCGTGAGCACGCGGACATTCATGATTGACATGGCCTCCGCTCCGCCGGCCCAGAGCGCGTTGACCACCGCCTGTACGTCAGACTGATGCACCACCAGGTCGTCGTTGCTGGCGTTCGGCTGGGTCTGGTCGAGCTGCGGCGCGTCGTTCAGCTCCACTGTCACCCCGGGGCCGGCGAGGGCGGTGAACCCGGCGGCCTGGAGGCTGCCCTGGGCGCGATTCTGCTGACTCTTGATCGGGGTGTCCGAGCCGGCGAGCGTGTTGGTGCGTTGCTCGACCTCGCCGCGCAGCGTGGCGGCCCGTCGCTCGCTCGCCGCCACCTGCTCGCGCCGGTCTTCGATGAGCTGGTTGAGCTGGGGTCGCCGGTCCTCGCGCAGGGCGGTGCCGTCGGCTGTGGTCGCGGAAGTGGTGAAGAGCAGCCCCGCCGCGGCGGCGATCAGGGGCACCCCGATCGACCAGCCCGGACGCCGTTGACGCGGTCGCCGGGGCAGCAGCCCGGCGGCGGCCCGGCGCAGGACCTTCTGCCAGGAGGTTGCGCCGGATGTGTACTCCACCGAGCGTTCCTTCCGCATATCAGGGATCGGTCCGCCCCGGCCGGGCCGGTGATGCGAACAGTCCCGCCTCTTTCGGTCACTCCGTGCACCGGCCTGACCCCATTCGTGGTCCGGGCGGGCAATCGGGACTACGCTAGCTCTCGAACATTATTGGCCATGGACCGTCGCCCCCGCGCCCGGTTGTCAGGCCGGACGAGGTCGTCACCCCTCTGGAGAGCGCCGTGCCCAAGTCTCAGGTCCGTAAGAAGAAGGTGTACACCCCGCCGACGGACGTCCGTCCGACGACGACGGCTTCGTCGCGCAAGCCTAGCCCGGTGTGGTTGCCGGTCACCGCGGTCGCCTTGATCGTCGCCGGGATCGGCTGGCTGGTCGTCTACTACCTGTCTGAGCAGGAGTACCCGGTCATGGCGTGGGGGTACTGGAACCTCGCGGTCGGCTTCGGCGCGATGGTCGCCTCGCTGGCGCTGCTCTCTCGCTGGCGCTGAGCCGGCTCGGCGTCGCCGCACCGGCGGTTGCGCATCACCTCATCGAGCCCCTGCCCGGCAGGATCGGATGGGGCACCCTATGGTGTCCGCAGGCAGCGTGGCCTACTGCGAGATGACTCACGTTACTGCTGGGTAACCTTCGCGTAGGCTGCATTGCATGACCGAGCGCAGCGAGGTCATCAGGCAGCAGACCGGGGAGGCCAACTCGATGGGCAGCGTCCAGATCGTCACCACGATCCTCGCGGCCGCCATCACCGCTGTGGCGGTGTGGCTTGCAGTGCGTGCGGTCCTGAAGATGACGGCAGTCATCCGGCTCGGGCAGCCCGCGCCGGAGCGGTTCACGGACAAGGGCGCCCGCACGAAGACGATGCTGGTGGAGACCGCCGGCCACACGCGGATGCTCAAGTGGGGCGTGGTGGGTGCCGCCCACTGGTTCGTGATGGTCGGCTTCATCGTGCTGTCACTGCTGGTGCTCGAGGCGTACTTCGAGGTGGTCACCCCGACGGGCGGGCTGCCGATCATCGGGCATTGGACGATCTTCGGCCTGGCCACCGAGGTCATCACCGTGCTGGGCCTGGTCGGCATCCTGGTACTGATGGCGATCCGGCTGCGCAACCGGCCGAACCGGCCGGGCGGTCGTTCCCGGTTCACCGGCTCGACGATGTGGCAGGGCTACTTCGTCGAGTGGATCGTGCTGCTGGTCCTGATCTTCGGCTTGCTGATCCGCGGTTTCAAGGTCGCCACCGACCACTTCGAGTACCCGTTCTGGGCCACCCCGGTCAGCCACGCCGTTGGCGCGGTGCTGCCCGCCTGGCAGGACGGTACGAGCGTCGCCGCTGTCATCAAGATCATTATCTCGATGACCTGGCTGATCGTCATCTCGCTGAACGTCACCATGGGTGTCGCCTGGCACCGTTTCCTGGCGTTCCCCAACATCTTCTTCAAGCGCGAGCCGACCCGACCGGCCGGGTCCGGCCTCGGGGCGCTGCGCCCGATGACGAGCCAGGGCAAGCCGCTCGACTTCGAGGAGGCCGATCCCGAGAAGGACCAGTTCGGCGTGGCCCACGTCGAGCAGTTCAGCTGGAAGGGTCTGCTGGACTTCAGCACCTGCACCGAGTGCGGTCGTTGCCAGTCGCAGTGCCCGGCCTGGAACACCGGCAAGCCCCTGTCGCCCAAGCTGCTCGTGCTGAGCCTGCGCGACCACGCCTACGCCAAGGCGCCCTACCTGCTGGCCGGTGGCGGCAAGGACCTGACCGGCGAGGAGAAGGCCACCCAGGCGCAGCTCGCGCACCTGGACGTGCTGGCCCTGGCCGAGGCCGACAAGCCGTTGATCGGCACCGCCGAGGAGGGCGGTGTCATCGATCCGGACGTCCTCTGGTCCTGCACCACCTGCGGCGCCTGCGTCGAGCAGTGCCCGGTGGACATCGAGCACGTCGACCACATCGTCGACATGCGCCGTTACCAGGTGCTGATCGAGTCGAGCTTCCCCTCCGAGGCCGGCGTGATGCTGCGCAACCTGGAGAACAAGGGCAACCCGTGGGGCGCCCCGCAGAACACCCGCGAGGACTGGACCAAGGGCCTGGACTTCGAGGTGCCCCGGGTCGGCGAGGTGGACGACTTCGAGTACCTGTTCTGGGTCGGCTGCGCCGGCGCGTTCGAGGACCGGGCCAAGAAGACCACCCGCGCCGTGGCCACCCTGCTCAACGAGGCGGGGGTGAAGTTCGCGATCCTGGGCGAGGGCGAGACCTGCTCCGGTGACCCGGCACGGCGGATCGGCAACGAGTTCGTCTTCCAGATGCTCGCCCAGCAGAACGTCGAGACGCTGAACGAGGCGTTCGAGGGTCGGGAGAAGGCCAAGCGCAAGATCGTTGCGACCTGCCCGCACTGCTTCAACACCCTGGGCAACGAGTACGGCCAGCTCGGCGGCGAGTTCGAGGTGGTCCACCACACCCAGTTGCTGGCCCACCTGGTCTCCACCGGCAAGCTCACCCCGGTGCAGCCGGTCGACGGTGGCGTCACCTACCACGACCCCTGCTACCTGGGCCGGCACAACCGGATCTTCGCGGCCCCCCGCGAGGTGCTCGGGGACGCCATCGAGGGCGAGCTCACCGAGATGCCGCGTAACAGCGAGCGTTCCTTCTGCTGCGGCGCCGGCGGTGCCCGGATGTGGATGGAAGAGAAGATCGGCAAGCGGATCAACGTGGACCGGGTCGAGGAGGCCATGGCCACCGGGGCGAAGACGGTCGCCGTCGGCTGCCCGTTCTGCTCGACGATGCTCAACGACGGCGTCAACGGCAAGGGTGCCGGCGAGCAGGTCGAGGTGATCGACGTGGCGAGCGTGCTGCTCCGTTCGGTCAAGCCGGAGCAGCCGCAGGGCGGCAAGGAGACGGCACCGGTCGGCTGAGGCGCGTACATCTGGGATCTGAACATCGACGGCGGCGGCCCCCGAGGGGCCGCCGCCGTCGTGCAAGAATCTCGCCGAGGTGAGGCGACATCGACGGCCTACTCTTGACGACGCTGTTACCCCTGGTCGGGTTCGTTGCCCTGACCGCGGGCAACGCGTTCTTCGTCGCGGCCGAGTTTGCCCTGGTCACGGTCGACCGCGCGGAGATCGACCGGCGGGCCGCCGCAGGCGACCAGGCGGCCCTGACGGTACGCGCCGCGCTGCGCGAACTCTCCTTCCAGCTCTCCGGCGCACAGCTCGGCATCACCATCACCGCGCTGCTCACCGGCTACCTGGCCGAACCGGCCCTGGCCCGACTCTTCACCCCGCTGCTGCGCCCGCTTGTCGGGGAGAACACCGGGCGCTACACCCCGTTCCTCGCGTTGGCCCTGGCCACGCTGATCTCCATGCTCTTCGGTGAGTTGGTGCCGAAGAACGCGGCGTTGGCCCGGCCCATGCCGGCGGCGCTGGCCACGGCCGGGCCGATGCACACCTTCTCCCGGACGTTCGGCTGGCTGATCCGGGGATTGAACGGCTCGGCGAACCGACTGGTCCGAGCGCTCGGTGTCGAGCCGCAGGAGGAGCTGGCCAGCGCCCGCTCACCGGAGGAGCTGGGTCTGCTGGCGGCCATCTCGGCCCGGGCCGGCGCGTTGCCGACGGACACCGCCATGCTGCTGCGCCGCACCATCCGGTTCGGCGACAAGCGGGCCGCCGAGGCGATGACCCCCCGGGTGGACGTGGTCGCGCTGCGCGTCACGGCCACCGTGGCCGAGCTGCTGGAGGAGTCCCGGCGGACCGGACGGACCCGCTTCCCGGTGTACGAGGAGACGCTGGACCTGGTGACCGGCGTGGCGGGTGTGCCCGACGCGCTGGGCGTGCCGCTGGCCGAGCGTGCGTCGACCATGGTCGGGTCGGTGGCCCGCGAGCCGGTGTACGTGCCGGAGAGCCTCGACCTGGACGGCGTCCTGGCCGCGTTGAAGGCGGCCGGCGCCGATCTGGCCATCGTGGTCGACGAGTACGGCGGGACGGACGGCGTGGTGACGATCGAGGACCTCGTCGAGGAGTTGGTCGGGGAGATCGCCGACGAGTTCGACCCGGCCAGCGTGGACGACGCTGACGCGGGCGAGCTGACCGTGCCCGGCGGTGAGCGCACCGTGCTGGTCGACGGGGTGCTCCGCTCCGACGAGGTGGCCGAGCAGACCGGCTTCCGGCTGCCCGAGGGCCCGTACGAGACGTTGGCCGGGTTCCTGATGGCTCGGCTCGGGCACATCCCGCTGGCCGGCGAGACTGTCGAGTCCGACGGCTGGGAGTTCACAGTGGTGGAGGTGGAGCGGCACCGGATCGAGCAGGTCCGGGTGTTGCGCCCAGCGGAGCCGGACGACGATGACTGAGCTGTTGGTGACCGTGCTGCTGCTGCTCGGCAACGGGTTCTTCGTGGGCAGTGAGTTCGCGCTCATCGCGTCCCGCCGGACGGTGATCGAGCCGCTGGCCGCCGGATCGAAACGGGCCAGCTGGGCGTTGTCGGCGATGAACCAGATCCCGCTGATGATCGCTGGCGCGCAGCTCGGCATCACGGTCTGCTCGCTGGGTCTGGGCGCGATCGCCGAGCCGGCGCTGGCCCACCTGCTGGAGCCTCCGTTCCACGCGGCCGGCCTGCCCGAGCGGGCGGTGCACCCGGTGGCGTTCGTGCTGGCACTGGGCGTGGTGGTCTTCCTGCACACCGTCGTCGGCGAGATGGTGCCGAAGAACATCACGCTGGCCGGTCCGGAGGTCTCGGCACTGTGGCTCGGCCCGGCGATGCTGGCGTTCTGTGTGGCCACCAAGCCGCTGCTGCTCGCGATGAAATGGGCGGCCCGTCGGGTGCTCGCGTTCTGGCGCATCGAGGCGTCCGAGGCGGTGAAGACGGTGTTCACCGCCGAGGAACTGGCCGGGCTCGTCTCCCAGGCGCGTACGGAGGGTCTGCTCGACGAGGAGCAGCACGCCCGGATCACCGGCGCCCTGGCCCTGCACAGCCGCACGGCGGCGGACGCGCTACAGCCGTGGTCGACGGTGGTGACGGTGGCCGAGGACGTCTCACCGGCGTCGTTGGAGGTGTTGGCGACCCGGACCGGCCGGTCCCGCTTTCCGGTGGTGCAGCGGTCGACCCGTCGGGTGCTCGGCTTCGTGCACGTCAAGGACGTCCTCGGGTACGCCGGGCAGGGTCGTCGGTCGCCGGTGCCCGCCCGGGTCTACCGACCGCTGGCGGTGGTGCCGCCGGAGCGTACGCTGGCCGATCTGCTGCTGGCCATGCGCCGCGAGCGGCGACACATGGTGCTGGTCAGCGACGGCCGGCGCCCTCTCGGTGTGGTCACTCTCGACGACGTATTGACCGCTATCGTTGGCTAATCAGCGAATACCCTTGGTGTGCAAGCGGTTGCACGACAGTGATGGTTACTGCGCTCACCTTGATTACCGCTCCGAGCTTCCCTAATGTGAGGCACCGACCGCTGTGGGTCGTCTGCCTCGGCCCTTCCCTCACGCGAGGCGCCCGGCGGTCGGTTGCAAAGGAGTCGATGCCGGTGGCAACCATGCCCCCTCATCGTCACGGCCTGAACACGTCTGCTCGGCCAGGTGGCCTGCGCCGCGGCGTCCACCGTCTGCTCGTCCTGGTCGCCGCCGCCGCAGTCGGCGCCGGTCTGCTCGCCGCACCGGCTCACGCCGATCCGACGGTCGACGAGATCGAGGCGCAGATCGACAAGAAGTGGGAGCAGCTGGAGCCCACCATCGAGCAGTACAACAAGGTCCGGGCGCAGCTGAAGGTCAATCGACAGAAGTCGGCGGATCTGCAGAAGAAGATCGCGCCGCTGGCGCTCCAGAGCGAGCTGGCGCTCAACCGGGTCGGCGACCTCGCCTCCCGCTACTACATCTCCGGGCCGTCGCACGACATCGGCTCCCTGCTGGTCAGCGTCAAGCCGGACACGCTCGCCGAGCAGCTCACCGTGCTCGATCGGCTGGCTGCGCAGGAGCGCAAGGAGGTCGAGGGCGTGCTGGCCGTGCGGGCCAAGTACGACGGCGAGAAGCAGAAGCTGGACGAGCTGATCGTCACGCAGACCAAGCAGCAGAACGAGCTGGCGGCCAAGAAGAAGCAGATCGACGCCGAGATCAAGCAGCTTGAGGCGTCGATGCCCAAGACCACGGTCAAGACCGAGGGCTGCCCGACAATCAACGGTGTGACCAGCACGGCTGCCCAGAAGGCGATCAAGACCGCCTGCCAACAGGTCGGTGATCCGTACGTCTGGGGCGCCACCGGGCCGAACTCGTTCGACTGCTCGGGCTTGACCCAGTACGCCTACAAGTCGGCCGGGATCTACCTCACCCACCACACGGGTGACCAGTGGAACGAGGGCAAGGCGGTTGCGCGAGCCGACGCTCGCCCCGGTGACCTGGTCTTCTTCTTCTCCGGGCTGAGTCACGTCGGGCTGTATCTGGGTAACAACCAGATGGTGCACGCGCCACGTGCCGGCAAACCGGTGCAGGTGTCCAGCATCAACACCATGCCGGTCGCCGGGTTCCGCAGACCTGGCTGATCCAGATCACGCACTGACGGCCCCCGGTCACCGACCGGGGGCCGTCGTTGTTCGTCAGCGGGGCGCGCCCACCGGGGAGGGCAACAGCTGCACGTCAGCGAGATCGACGTACATGATCCGGTGGCCGAACTGGATCTGCGCGTAGCGGTTCTTGCCGCGGATCACCGTCCAGTCGCCCGGCGACGAGCCGTCGAACGTGCTGGCCCGGTAGTACTCGCCGGCCAGCACCGCGCCGACGGCGTACCGCTGTCCGGCGGCCAGGGTGTACTGCAGCGGCGAGATCGTCTGGTAGGGCACCCCGTCCGGGTACGCCGCCTGTTCCGGGTACGCCCGCCCGTACACGGGGATGGTCGTTTTTCCGGGTTTCGGCGTGGCCACGACGCCGACGGTCCAACTGGCGGTCGGCGCGGACGCCGGGTTGTGGAACCAGGCCCGCTGCCCGAGATACCAGATGGCGGTCCAGTCGCCCTGCCGCCCGGCGAGCGCGTACGTCTGCCCGGCGGATGCCCGGGCCCCATGGTCCGACACCTCCATGGTGTTCGGGGTGCCGTCGGGGCGCAGGGCGATGTCGTTGACAAGCGGCGCGTCTGCGGACGGCGCGCTGTGCAGGATCACCGACGAGGAGCCGCGCGGCGTGCACGGCACACCAGGGGTGACGCACCCGACGAACGCCGGCTGGTTGGTGGCGTAGTCCGGGTCGATCCGGACCAGCCCGGTGGCCGGGGTGCCGGTGTCCAGCCGAGGTGCGTGCAGCAGGTCGAAGTAGTGCGTCCAGTCCCAGTAGGGGCCCGGGTCCCAGTGCATTCCCCGCACGGTCGAGGCGACGGTGCCGGGCACGTTGTCGTGGCCGATGATGTGCTGGCGGTCCAGCGGGATGCCCAGCCGCAGCGCCAGGTGCCGCACCAGTTTCGCCGAGGTCCGGTACATCGCCTCCGTGTACCAGGTGCCCTGCGCGGCGAAGCCCTCGTGTTCGAGACCGATCGACTTGGCGTTGACGTACCAGTTGCCCGCGTGCCAGCCGACGTCCTTGGTCTTCACGTGCTGGGCGATGTGCCCGTCGACGGAGCGCAGCGAGTAGTGCCAGCTCACGTAGGTCGGGTCCTGGACGAGTTGCAGGGTCGTCGCCCAGCTCGCCTCGGTGTCGTGGATGACGATGTACTCGATTTTCTGCCGGGCGGGCCGGTCGGAGAGGTCGTGGTTGCCGTAGTCCCCGTCGCCGAACGCCTCGTAGGGCGCCGGGATCCACTCGCAGGAGACGGTGCGCGGGCACTCCAGCCCGTCCGGGCGGGCCAACCGGCGCAGGCCCAGCCGGTCCAACCAGGAGCGCTCGGGCTGTACCGCGCGTGCCGGCAGGGTGATCCGCTGGCCGTCGTCGGTCACCCGGGACTCGCCCGCGGCGATGGTCGTGAAGACCTCGTCGGCGAAGGCCGCGGCGGCGTCGGCGCTGTCCGCACCGGCGTAGCGGGCCACCGCGCCGTACCAGGCCGCCGGGTCGGTGTCCGCGCCGACCGGCGCACCCAACTCCCGCTGGTACGCGCTGAGCAACGCGGCCCCACCCCGGATGTTGACCGCCGCATCGGTGCGCAGCGCCTCGGGGGTGGCACCCGTCAGTGCGGCCGCCGCGTCCACGGTCTGCAACGCGGCGGCGGTCGGTGCGGGGGCCTCGACGGGTCGGGGTGCGGGCACGCGGGAGGGCCGGGAGTCGTCACCGCGTGGGTCCTCGGCGCCGGCGTCGTGGTGGCCGCGCCCGGGTAGAGCGGTCACGTGGCGGGCGTCGGTCAGGTGCATCGGGCCGTAGCCGCCACTCGTGCTCGGTGTGCCGGCGTTGCTGTCCCAGCGGGACTCCAGATAGGAGACGCCGAGCAGCACGCCCGTCGGCACGCCGTACTCGGTCGCCGCGGTCGCGTACTGCTGCTGGCGATCGGCGGTGGGTGCGGCGGTGGCGGCCGTGGAGAGTGGCACCGCGCTCGCGGCGGCGACGACGGTCGTGGCGAGCAGTGCGCGCCAGCCGGCCGACACTGTTGGATGGTGCATCGAACCCCCTAGATTCTCGCGGGTAGAGGTCAGGTCACCATCGCGCCGCTGGAGAGTCCGCGTCAATACCTTTCCATCTATCGACTTGTTCAGAAAGAAATCTTCATACACGGTCGGTGACCCCCATCCGATCGGTACGGAGTGTCACGGCCGTACGGGTTGCGGATCGGTAACGGGCGTCTCTACTCTGGTCATTTGTCGGCCCGACAGCAGCTCTGCCCATCCCGGGCGGTAACGGACCGACACCGCCGAGTCGTTTCCGAGCGAACCGGGGACCCACGTCCCTCGGGGTGAATCCGCAGCCACTGCGGTAGGGCGCCGACTTCCCGCCCGAACCCGTCAGCTAACCCGGTAGGCGGTCAGGAAGAAGGAGTACGGAACCCCGGTGGCACTCCATGCCCCGCGGCCGTCGTCCGAGCGGTCGGCATTCGCCGTCCCGACGTCGATCGTGCCGCGCCCACGCTGGTCCCGCTTCACCACCGCTCTCGCCGCACTGGTCGGCGTCGCCGTCGTCCTGACGGGCAGCGCCACGGCCGCCCACGCCGACCCGTCCGTCGCCGAGATCGAGCGCCAGATCGACGCCGACTGGAACACACTCGAACCCATCATCGAACGGCACAACGCCACCCGGGCCGACCTCGCCGCCAAGCGCAAGCAGGCGGACGCGCTGGCCGCCCGGATCGCCCCGCTGGAGCGGCAGGTCGACGCCGCGATGGACAAGGTCAGCGCGCTGGCCGTGCGCGCGTACAAGGGCGAGACCGTCTCGACCGTCAACGCGATGCTCGGCAGCCGGTCGCCCAGCGAGGTGGTCAGCCAGCTCGAAATGCTCGACCGGTTCGCGCACAACCAGCAGCAGGACGTACGCGAGGTCGCCGACCTGCGCGACGAGCTGGCCGCGCAGAAGGCGCCGCTGGACGAGATGGTCGCCCAGCTGGCCCGCACCGAGGCCCAGTTGGCGGCCAAGAAGAAGCAGATCAACGAAGAGATCGACCGGCTGCAGAAGCTGCGCCTCAAGGTGTACGGCAACGGGGGCGGCGGTCCGCTGCGTCCCGCGCCCTGTCCGGCGAGCTACCCCGGCGGCGCCGCCGGCACGGCGGTCAAGTTCGCCTGCGCGCAGATCGGAAAGCCCTACGTGTGGGGTGCCGAGGGCCCGAACTCGTACGACTGCTCGGGTCTGATGTTGGCCGCATGGGCGAAGGCCGGGGTGTCGTTGCCGCACAACGCCGCCCAGCAGAGCCGCGTCACCAAGGATGTCAGCAAGGCTGACCTGCGCCCCGGCGACCTGGTCTTCTACTACAGCGACATCCACCACGTCGGCATGTACGTCGGCAACGGCTGGGTGGTGCACGCCTCGCAGGCCGGCCAGCCGGTCAAGATGAAGAAGGTCGACGACGGCCCGATCCACAGCTACGGCCGCCCAGGCTGACCCCGGGTGACCAGGAGGGCCCGTCGCGATCCGTCGCGGCGGGCCCTCGTCGTCTGACCGTCGTGCCTCAGCCCGTCAGCGGGTGGGCCAGGTGCGCCAGTGCTGCCAGGCGCGGCTGGGCGTCGGCCCCCGCTGGCCCTGGTAGCGCGAGCCGTAGACCGCTGAACCGTACGGGTGCTCGGCCGGCGAGGAGAGCCGGAAGATGCAGAGCTGCCCGATCTTCATGCCCGGCCAGAGGGTGATCGGCAGGTTCGCCACGTTGGAGAGCTCCAGCGTCACGTGACCGGAGAACCCCGGGTCGATGAAGCCGGCGGTGGAGTGTGTGAGCAGCCCGAGCCGGCCCAGGGAGCTCTTGCCTTCCAGTCGGCCGGCGAGCTGGTCGCCCAGCGAGATGACCTCCAGCGTCGAGGCCAGCACGAACTCGCCCGGGTGCAGCACGAACGGCTCGCCGTCTGGCACCTCGACCGCCGACGTCAGGTCGTCCTGCTGCATCGCCGGATCGATGTGCGTGTAGAGGTGGTTGTTGAAGACCCGGAACAGCCGGTCGAGTCGGACGTCGATGCTGGAGGGTTGGACCAGGGTGGGCTCGAACGGCTCCAGGCCCAGCGTGCCGGCCTTGAGCTCGGAGACCAGGTCGCGGTCGGAGAGCAGCATCGGACCACCATAGCTGTTGTCGAAAGTGCCAGGATTCGGTGCCGATGACCAGCGCGTCGAGGTCGCTGCTCGTACATTTGTTCGATAGAATGCCCACATGGCTTCCTGGTCCGAATTCGCCGCCGACGAGCCCCGACTCGCCGACGGGATCCGCGTTCTCCTCCAGCAGTACGGGCCAGGCTTCGGCTACCTGGCCACGGTCCGCGCCGACGGCGGGCCCCGGGTCCATCCGGTCTCCCCGGTCATCACCGACGAGGGCTTGTTCTGCTTCATCGTCGACTCTCCGAAGCGCCGCGATCTCGAACGCGACGGCCGTTACGCGCTGCACTCGTTCCCTCCGGAGGAGAGCGACGACGAGGCGTACGTGGCGGGTCGCGCCCGTCCGGTGACCGATCCGCTCCAGCTCGCACGGTTGGCGCAGGGTGCCCGGGCGGAGCCGCAGGTCGACTGGCGGTTGTTCGAGTTCACCGTCGACGTGGCGATGTTGGCCCGCCGGGAGCAGCACGGCCTCGGCGTCGCCGTCGGTGGGCCGGAGGTGCAGGTGTGGCTCGACCCGCTGGCCCCGGCCGCACCTTCAGCCGTACCGCAGGCTCGCCCGGCCCGCCGCAGCCGCAACGTCCAGTGTTCGGCCGCCTGAGTCTGGTCCTGGGGAGAAAGACACCGGTGCCGGCCCCGTCGTGACGGGGCCGGCACCGGTCGTACGCGGGGAAGTTACGCCGCGCGGTACGCGTTCCACGCGGTCAGCATCCGGCTGGCCTGCCCGGGGGTGAACTGGTACATGCACGAGTCGTAGGTGTAGTCCATGAAGTTGGTGATCGGGTCCAGCCCGGTCGCCGAGCAGGTGTTGCGCCCGGTCGGGCACTGGTAGGCCGGCGACGCCTCGGCCGGGGTGTCGCTGACGCTGTCACCCGAGCCGCCGCACCCGCCCTGGAAGGTGTGGTAGAGGTTCAGCCAGTGGCCCACCTCGTGGGTGCCGGTGTCGCCCTGGTTGTAGTTGGTGGCGGTGCCGCCCGGCAGTGACTCGTTCAGCGCGACCACGCCGTCCATGCTGCTCAGGTTGCGCTGCGGGAAGGTCGCCCAGCCCAGCAGGTCGTTGCTCAGCTCGCCGAGGTAGATGTTGAGGGTGTTCTTGCCGCCCACCCGCAACGAGGACTTCATCGAGCGCTCCGCCGACGAGCCCTGCACGATCGGGTACCACGACGGGTTCGTCACCCGGTTGATCTTGTCGAGTCGGAAGGCGAACGCGGTGACCGCTCCGCCGGTCGCACCGGCGTAGGCCTGGTTGAGCACGGTGATCTGCGAGGTGATCATCGAGTCGGGGATGTTGCCGCCGGCCCGGGTGCTGTTCTCCTGGATCACGTGCACCACCACGGGGATGGTGACCGTGGCCAGCGCCGTCGCGCCGGCGCCGGTGCGGAAGTTGGCGCGCTCGCGCAACGCAGCGGCGAGGTCCGCGTCCCGCTCGCGGACCTGCTGCGCGGTCAGCTCGTTCGGGTCGTGCTTGGCCGCGGCACCGGGCTTGATCCGGGCGTTGGAGTGGCTGTCGGCTGGCTCCACGCAGGCGCCGCCGGGCGCCGCGGAGAAGGCCGAAGCGGCCGGAACGACGCCCACCGCGGCGGTGCTGAGCAGCAGCGCGAGGGTCGTCGACGCGACACCGGCGGCACGCCGGGTCAGCAGGTTGGGACGGGGTCCCATGGGCCCACCTCTTTCTGGCGGCGCGGCAGGGAGTGTGTCACGCCGTGGCTGGCAACGTGTGGCAGACGTTACAACCCATCGACGCATTTGAGAACGGCCATATGTTGCCGTCCGGAAACTTCTTCCTGGGCGCCTGGCGTGGCGGGCTCGCGGGGGTGCCTGGGTGCACCGGATCGACCACTCGGGTACAGTGGTGCCGCCTGCGGGTGTAGTTCAATGGCAGAACATCAGCTTCCCAAGCTGACAGTGCGGGTTCGATTCCCGTCACCCGCTCCACTGCGAAGGCCCTGGTCAGGACGCAAGTCCCCGCCAGGGCCTTCGACGTTGCTGCGGCCGCTACTGGTACGCGGACCTGCCCATCCTGTGCATCGCGAGCCATCCCGCCGCAAGAGACAGCACCATCGCTCCCTGTTGGGGCGCGATCAGCCAGAACCACTCTTCGTCGCGGTAGAACAGGACCAGCTGCGCCGTCGACAGCAGAGCAAGACCGGCAGCGCCGAAATAGCCAGCGAAGACAGCTCGGGGCAGGTTGGCCGCCCGCCCCCATGCCCGTTCGCTGGCGCGTTGGCCTTTCACGCCGACCAGGATCACGGCATAGGCGAAGACAACCGCTCCCGCGCACCCGATGGCGGTGATGACGGCCCCGACGATTGCTCTAACCAGCACTCGGCGAGACTCCCACAGCCGTCAAGGGACCCCAGGCGGTGACCCATTCGTTCCTTCCGGTTTCCGGGGAGGATCAGGAGCGGGGCCTTGCGTTGTGCAGTCTGATGCCGCTGAAGCCGACCGAGCTGTTGATCACTACGTCCCAGAAGGACCAGAGGTTGTCCAGCACGCGCAGCTGGATTCCCGCCTCGGCGTGGCACCGCAGCAGATCACCCACCGGCTCGGGAGGACCGAGGGGTGTGACGGGCTCGACTGCCACGAGCGCGTGTGGTTCGGGAGCGCCGAAGGGTTGGAAGCGATCGGCTGGTAGCCGGTACGCGAACAGTCGCGCCCTCTGCATCGCTTCCAGCCAGCCGTACTCGATCGCGTGGACTCGCTCGCCGCAGCCCGCTCCGACGACGCGATCACGATCCGCCAGAGAGGTGGTCGGCAGCACCCAGGCCATCGCCCGGGGGCACTGGCGCGGGAACCAGTAATCGGGAGCCCGATCCTGGTCGACGGCCCACACGTACGCGCCCGGTTGCTGAGCGGTCGCGGCGACATGCGGAACGAACCGCGTGATCGTCGGATCTTCCGAGAAATGCAGCACTTGCCCAGGCTCTGGTCGCATCTGGTCGTTCCTACCTGGGAGCGGTGCTCAGCTCAACTACATTCGGGCAGCCTCCGGTCGCGCTCCGAACTCAGCGTCGCCGGAATGCCGGCACTCGAAAACCGCTCTTCGACGGAGGTGGCCTCCCAAACGGTTGCTCCCGATCACCAAGGGCGTCCGTTAGTGTCCGCTCTGGAGGTGGTCCGTGTTCACCGAAGCTTTTCCGATCGTGACGACACCTGACCTGCCACGACTGATCGGGTTCTACCGGGATGTGGTCGGCTTCGAGCTGACCTACCGGTTCCCGGACGAGGGCGTTCCGGAGTTCGTCGCACTCCGACTGGGCAACAGCGAGCTGGGCCTGGCCGCGAATCCGGAGGCCGGCGGGCCGGCCGAATCGCACCGCTGGGAGCTGTGCGTCTACGCCGACGACTGCGACGCCGCCGTGCACGCCCTGCGCTCGGGCGGTGCCACGGTCACCGAGGAACCGGTCGACCAGCCGTGGGGGGAGCGATCCGCCCGGGTCACGGACCCCGACGGCAACCGCATGCTGGTGCTGTCCCGCCTCGCTTAGGGCCTGCACAGATCTTGGACAGTTTCCGTTCAGGCGTAACGGAAACTGTCCAAGATCTGAGGCGCCAAACGGTCAGCGTCGCCAGAACAGGAGATGGGTGACTCCGCTGGCGCTGGGCACCGACTCGAGGTGGAAGCGGTCGAGAAGTTCGTCGGGGCTGTCCCACAAGCGCTCACCCCGGTCGAGGTCCACGGGCGCGACGGCGATGTGCATCGTGTCGACCAGGTCGGCATCGAGGAACTCGCGGATGGTGGCGACCCCACCACCGAGGCGTACGTCCCGACCGTCGGCTGCCTGCTTCGCCCGGGCCAGCGCCTCGGCCGGGCTGGCGTCGAGGAAGTGGAACGTGGTGTCGGACAGCGTGAACGACGGGCGTTCGTAGTGGGTGAGCACGAAGACCGGCGTGTGGAACGGCGGGTTGTCCCCCCACCAGCCCTGCCAGTCGTGGTTCTCCCAGGGGCCACGCTGAGGGCCGAACTTGTTGCGACCCATGATCTCTGCGCCGATGTTGCACTCGGCGTCGCGGGTCAGATAGTCGTCGAGGCCGCGAGTGCCGCCGGGCTCGGTGCGATACACGAAGCTGGCGGTGGCGGCCCGCCAGGAGAACAGCGGGTTGGGGTCCGCGTGGCCGAAGGGCCGTTCCAGGCTCTGCCCCTCGCCGGTGCCGAACCCGTCGCGCGACACGTTGAAGCACTGCACCCGCAGCAGTTGCGGCATCTTCATCTCCTCCTGGAACGACGGTGTCACCTGGTCACCGTCGGGCCGCCGCCGCTGCCCCGATCGTCGAGCACGAGTGGGGCGCGACCGTTCACCTCGTACCGGATGTGGGTGACCTGCGGGGTGTGCAGGACGCGGGTCGGCGTCAGTTCGATCGCCTCCTTGTCGCCGAGGTCGAGGTCCGCGTCGAACAGTCGCAGGCCGGTGCCGAGCACGACCGGTACGACGTGCAGCTCCAACTCGTCGAGCAGCCCCGCCTTGACGACCTGCCGCACCAGGCTGCCGCCTCCGGCCACGGCGACGTTCTTGCCGCCGGCTGCGGCGCGCGCCTGCTCGACGGCACTGGCCACGCCATCGGTGACGTAGGTGAAGCTGGTGCCTCCGCCCCGCAGGAGAGTCTGGCGGGGGCGGTGCGTGACCACGAAGACCGGCGCCCGGAACGGCGGCTCCTCGCCCCAGGGCACCTCACCGCCGTCGGCCATCCGGCGCCCCATCACGTACGCGCCGGCGGCCCCGAACGACTCGGCGATGACCTCGGAGTTGGTGTCCTGCTCACCACCGGCGAGGCCCTGTCGTTCACGCCACGCAGACGCCTCGGTCGCCCAGCGGGTGATCCGGAAGAACCCGGCGCTCTCCGCCGAGTCCATCCAGTTGCCGTCGCCCTCGAACCGTGGGCCGGCGTAGAAGCCGTCCACCGACACCGACAGCTGTGCGGTCACCTTGGTCATCGCGCTGGTCCTCTCCTCGGTCACACCCCCGACGGGTGCAGCTCGCCAAGGGGTCGGAACCGAACGGAGGACCCCTACCGGAGAGCAGTGTGACGTGCGTCACCCGCTGGCTCGGCCAGGTACCAGGTTCCGGCGTGTTCCGGGTCGCGGGACCAATGCATCCGGGGCAACTCCTCCGGGCGGGGCCGCCAGTCCCGGTAGGGCGCGAGGGCCACCCGCCAGGCGATCACCATGAAGACGTAGAAGCCCGGGCCGGCCAGCCAGAGCAGGGCGTCGCGTCGCCGATAGGAGGCGTACGGCGCGAGCCACGCGGTCGCCGCCATCGGCAGTGCGATCGCACTGAGGTCGGCCATCGGCCCGCTACCGAACCGGGACTCGAACAGGTCGCGGAGGAGGAAGGACGGGACAACCACCGCGAGAGTCATGGCCACCGTGCGGATCGTGCGCCAGCGGCGATCCCGTGGTACGCGGGCAGCAGGCGCTTCGGCGGGCATTCCCGGAGGGTACGACTTGACCGCAACCGGTGGATCGACAACCAGTGGTGGTGCTGTCCCCGGCTAGGCTGGCGATCATGCGGATTGGCATCGTCATCCTGCCGGACCAGCGGTGGGCGGAGGCACAGCGTCGGTGGCGGCAGGTGGACGAGTGGGGCTTCGACCACGCCTGGACGTACGACCACCTGGGTTGGCGGGACCTGGTCGACGGCCCGTGGTTCGACTCGATGGCCACGTTGACCGCCGCCGCGACGGTGACCTCCCGGATCCGGTTGGGCACCCTGGTGGCGTCGCCGAACTTCCGGCACCCGGCGGCGTTCGCCCGGCAGATCACCACCGTGGATGACGTCTCCGACGGTCGGCTGCTGCTCGGCCTGGGCGCGGGTGGCATCGGCTTCGACTCGGCGGTGCTGGGCGGCGAGACGTTGCCGCCGCGTCAGCGGGTGGACCGGTTCGCCGAGTTCACCGAGCTGCTGGATCTCGTCCTGCGCGAGGACGGCACCACCTGGCGTGGTGAGTGGTTCGCGGCGGTGGACGCCCGCAACAACCCCGGCTGCGTGCAGCAGCCCCGGGTGCCCTTCGTGGTGGCCGCCAACGGGCCGCGATCGATGCGGCTGGTGGCCCGGTTCGGTCAGGGTTGGGTGACCACCGGCACCGATGCCGACGACGTGTCGGGCTGGTGGGACACCGTGTCCGCGCTGTCCGCGCGGATGGATCGCACGCTGGAGGAGGCCGGCCGGGATCCGGCCACTCTGGACCGTTACCTCTCGCTGGACGCGGCGCCGGTGTTCTCGCTCAGCAGCGCGCAGTTCTTCGCCGACCAGGTCGGTCGGGCCGCCGAGCTGGGCTTCACCGACGTGGTGACGCACTGGCCGCGCGCCAGCAGCTGGTACGCCGGCGACGAGGCCATCCTGGCGGACGTGGCGACGCGGTTGCTGCCCGAGCTGCGCGGCCAGAGGTGACCTCGTCAGGTGCCGAGGTCGCCGCTGGCGACTCCACCCTCGCCGCCGGAGACCAGTCGCAGACGTAGGCAGACGATCGGGCTGTCGTCGTCGACCGGCGTGCCGAGCCGCGCCCAGTAGGCGGAGTGCCCGGCGCGCCACTCCTCGATCGAACGGTCGCCCTCACCCTCGGCGCGGGCGAACTCCCACGGCACGTCACCGAAGCGGACCACCTCGACTCCAGTGATCTCCACGACGCCGGCCAGCGCGTCGCCGTCGTCGACCAGGGCCAGCCGTTCCCCGACCTGCTCCAGCTCCTCGCCCTCTTCCGCATACTCGGCGAGCCGGCCGGCCGTCGCGGTCTTCACGCCGGCCAGCACGAGGGTGTTGAGGGTCGCCCGCAGCTCGCCGGGGGTGCCGAGGGCAAGGGTGCGCAGTTCGCCGATCCGAGGCCACATCCTGCCGAGGCTAGGCCAGCGCGCCCCGTACCGCCGCCGCATTGCGCCGGGGCGCTGCTCAGATCAGTTGACCCGCGTAGCCGGCGGCGGTGAGCAGCCGCTCGTCACCGGTCGCCGCGTGCGCGTCCAGCACCGCGTCGGCGAGCTTGACCACGTGCTCGTCGCCGTGCCGAGCCGCTCGGGCGAAGACCTCCGCCGGGGTCGCGGCGGCCACGGTCGGTGGTGCGATGCCGTCGGTTGGGGCGTACACCGAGGTCATGGCCGCCGTCGCGGTCCAGGCCGCGGCGAGGCTCGGCGCCCACAGCGCCCGGTCCAGGGCAGGCAGGGTACGCAGCACCGCGGTCGGCGCGGTGACCGCGTGCACCAGCATGACCGGCGCGGCGTGCCCGAAGCGCAGGTAGTCCAGGCCGGCGCGGTGCACCAACGTGGTGAGCCCGCGCTTCGCCTCGTCCGGGCTCCGCGCGGGGCGCAGCGCCGCGAGCGCCGGCTCCCACCGGGGTACGCCCGGCAGTTGGACCAGCCGATCCCGGACGCCGCCGGTCTGGTCGTCGATCCGGGGCAGCCCGGCCAGCGCGGCGTCCACATCCATCTGCTCCCAGCCGGCCGGGTGGCCGTCGAGAACACGGTCGGTGCCGGGGATCGGCTGCCAGCGGGCCGCCCAGTAGCCGAGGGCCTGGGCCAGTTCGGTGAGCCGAGGTGGGTTCGCGTCGTCGGTTTCGAGGACGCGTACGGCGTGCCCGACCCGGATCACCCCGTGGGTGGCGCCGGCGGCGATGCCCGGCAGCAGGCGGGGCCACCAGGTGCCGAGCACGTCGCGCCACGGGTGTTCGCGCAGTTGCCGGTCGAAGTACGCCAGCCAGTCACCGGCCCGCTTCGGATCGCCCAGCGCCGCTCGCCAGTCGTCGATCGGGTGCACCCCCCGGGGCAGTTCGTCGAGTCGGCCGAGGTAGTCGTCGAGCCAACGGTGCACCTGTCCCTGGTGCCCGTTTCGGGTCAGCGCTTCGACGGCCATCGGTCCGTGGTTGGAGAGCCACCCCTCGTATTCGGGGCCGGTGCGATGCAGTCGTTCGTACGCCTCGTCGAGAATGCCGTCACTCATGCATCGATCGTCGGACGTGAACCGAGGTTCAGGTCAAGCGTGCAGATCGGCGGCGTCGATCAGGCCGGTGATCCGCAGGTCGGCCGCGACCTCGGGCGGGCAGTCGACGGCCACCACGGCGGTGCCGAGCACCTCGGCGCCACGCGTCGCGCAGATGTCGTAGAGGGCGCGGACCTGCGCGCCCGTACGCACCCAGTCGTCCACCACCAGCACCCGGTCGTCGGGGCCGAGGTGCCGGTCCCGCACGGCCAGGTCGACCTGCCGTCCCCGGTAGTCCGGTGGGCTCTGCGCCCAGGTGAGCGGGCCGGCCGGCAGTCGGCCGTCGCCGGGCTTGTGTGCGGCCACGAAGCCGACCCCGAGGGCGGTGGCGGCCAGTGGGCCGAGAAGCAGCCCGGTGACCGCCGGGGCGAGCACGACCGTGGGCCGGGCGGCCCGGTACGGCGCGACCAGGGCCGGTCCCAGCTCGGCCAGCACCGTCGGGTCGCGCCACCAACCGGAGATGTCGCTGACCAGGTGACTGGTGCCCGGACCGGGGTCGATCCACCGGAACAGGGCGGCCAGGCGTTCGGTCAGCTCAGCGGGCATCCACTCATCTTGCGGCACGGCCGGTCGACGTGCCGACGCCCGGGCCGGCCGGCCCACCCCGGATCGGATGATCGGCTACACGTACCAGTGCAAATACGGGCATACCACTATGATCACGTTGACTTCGGAAGTGCTTCTCTCGTTACGGTCCGACCCGGTTTGTTCAGTCGACGAAAGGACCGGGCCGGTGGCAGGTAAGCACTCCCGTACCCGCATCTTCTCCTCCCCGGCGGGCATCGTGGCCACCGCGGCGGTCGGCGTCGCCCTCGCCGTCGGGGGCACGTTCGGTGCCGTGCAGCTGACCTCCGGCTCCGCTCAGTCGGGCCAGACGACTCTCGACCTCGCCCCCACCACCGCCGCCAGCAGCCTCGCCCCCAACTCCCCGGCCGCCTCCCCGAGTGCCAGCGTCTCCCCGAGCGCGTCCGCCAGCCCTTCGGCCACGCGGTCGCAGCAGGCCGCCTCCCGAGGCAAGGAGCGCACCGCGTCGCCGAAGCCGAAGCCGACCGCCAAGAAGACCACCGCCGCCCCGAAGGTGCTGGACAGCGGCTCTTGCGGCGCCTCGTTCTACTCCGACGGGCAGCTCACCGCCAACGGTGAGTCGTTCAACCCGAACGCGCTGACCGCCGCACACAAGACGCTGGCGTTCAACACCAAGGTCCGGGTGACCAACCCGGCCAACGGCAAGTCGGTCGTGGTGCGGATCAACGATCGCGGCCCGTTCATCGACGGCCGCTGCCTGGACCTCTCCCGCGCCGCGTTCGCCACCATCGCCTCGGTCGACGTGGGCGCGCTCACCGTCCGCTACGAGGTACTCGGCTGAGCGGGGCACGTGACGTCGATTCGGCCGGTCGATCGGACCGGCCGGTCAGAACCTCCTCGGACGACGGGTCAGGTTCATTCACCGTTTCACGCCGATCAGGCAAACTGTCTCTCGTACCCACGCGACTCCTTCAGTCGGGCCGTCGCCCGCTGAGCCCCGGATCCCGCGCCGGCCTCGGCGCGGCCCTCGTTCTGCTCGCGATCGTGTCGGCGGTGGAGGCGGCGGACGGGCGTTCGGCGAACTACGTCGCACTGTTGGCGGCCGCACCGATCCTGGCCGCCGCACTGGCGGCGTGGCCGGTGGTGCTGGGGGTGGGTGTCGCCGCGACAGTGATCGGGGTCGCCTTCGCGCTGCTCGATCCGGAGATGTTGCTGGTCACCTCGGTCAACGTGGTCTGGGTCGCGCTCGCCACCGGGCTGGCGGTGGCGGTGACGTCGGTCCGCCAGCGGCAGGCGGACCGGATCGTCGAGCTGACCAAACTCGCCTCGGTGGCCCAGCAGGCGGTGCTGCGCCCTCTCGGGCCGCAGGTCGGCACGCTCTCGGTCGCCGGTCGCTACATCTCCTCCACTGCCACGGCCGAGATCGGCGGTGACCTGTACGAGGCGATCGACACGCCCTACGGCGTACGCATGATCATCGGTGACGTGCGCGGCAAGGGCCTGGACGCGGTCCGGCTGGCGAGCATCGTCCTCGGTTCCTATCGCCACGTGGCGTACGAGCGGGCCGACCTGCGCGCCGTCGTCGCCGACCTGGACCGCGCGGTCGCCCGCAACGTGGGCGACGAGGACTTCGTCACCGCGGCGCTGGTCGAGGAGCGCGGTGGCACGCTCACGATCGTCAACTGCGGGCATCCGCCGCCGCTGCTGCTGCGTCGGGGCGCGGTGATCCCGCTGGAGCCGCCGGCGCCGGCTCCTCCGCTCGGGTTCATGCCGGTGGTCCGCCCCCGGGTCGAGCGCCTGGAGCCCGGCGACCGGTTGCTGCTGTTCACCGACGGGCTCGGCGAGGCGCGGCGGGACGGGGAGTTCTTCCCGACCGCCGACCGGGCCTGGCGACTGCTCGGCCACGGCACGGTCGCCAACGGGCTGGCCTCGCTGGAGACGGCGCTGATCGAGTGGGTCCATGGTCGTCTGGACGACGACATCGCTCTGGTCCTCATGGAGTACGTCGGTGCCCGCACCGGCGTGACCGCAGCGGTCCCGAGCTGGGAGGTCGGCGCCGCCGAGAGCTGATCCGGTCAGCGCGGCCCGGAGGTGTGTAATCGCCGTCACTTGGGTGATCCGCTTGTCGCTGGCTACCCGCGAGTAATACAGTGTGGGTTACTGATCGGTAACACCTGTCCGGAAGCGGGGCCAGCGAGCATGACCCACTACAAGAGCAACCTGCGGGACCTTGAGTTCAACCTGTTCGAGGTCTTCGGGGCGGACCAGGCGTTCGGCCAGGAGCCCTATTCGGAACTCGACGCCGACACCGCCCGCACGTTCCTCGCTGAGCTCGACCGCCTCGCCCGCGGCGATCTGGCCGCCAGCTACACGGACAGCGACCGCAACCCGCCGGTCTTCGACCCGGCCACGCACACCGCGCCGCTGCCGGCGGCGTTCAAGAAGTCGTACCAGGCATTCATGGACTCCGAGTTCTGGCGCCTGGACCTGCCGCCGCACCTGGGCGGCACCAACGCGCCGCGCGCCCTCTGGTGGGCCCTCGCCGAACTGGTGCTCGGCTCGAACGCTCCCATCTGGATGTACGCCTCCGGCCCCTCCTTCGCGCACGTCCTGGAGGTCGAGGGCAACGAGCAGCAGAAGCGGTGGGCCAAGCTCTTCATCGACAAGCAGTGGGGCTCCACAATGGTGCTCACCGAGCCGGACGCCGGCTCGGACGTCGGTGCCGGCCGTGCCCGCGCGATCCAGCAGCCCGACGGTTCCTGGCACATCGAGGGCGTGAAGCGCTTCATCACCTCGGGCGAGCACGACCTGAGCGACAACATCGTGCACTACGTGCTGGCCCGCCCGGTCGGCGTCGAGGGCGTCGGTGGCCCCGGCACCAAGGGCCTGTCGCTCTTCGTGGTGCCGAAGTTCCACTTCGACGAGACCACCGGCGAGCTGGGTGAGCGCAACGGCGTCTACACCACGAACGTCGAGCACAAGATGGGCCTGAAGGTCTCCAACACCTGCGAGCTGACCTTCGGCGAGCACGGCGTACCGGCCAAGGGCTGGCTGCTCGGCGACAAGCACGACGGCATCCGCCAGATGTTCATGATCATCGAGTACGCCCGGATGCTGGTCGGCACCAAGGCCATCGCCACCCTCTCCACCGGCTACCTCAACGCCCTGGAGTACGCGAAGAGCCGGGTGCAGGGCGCCGACCTGATCCAGCAGGCCGACAAGACCGCCCCGCGGGTCACCATCACCCACCACCCGGACGTGCGTCGCTCGCTGCTGCTGCAGAAGTCGTACGCCGAGGGTCTTCGTGCCCTGGTTCTCTACACCGCCTCCTGGCAGGACAAGGTCGCCATCGCCGAGGCCGCCGGCGACGAGAAGGCCACCAAGCTGGCCAAGCGGGTCAACGACCTGCTGCTGCCGCTGGTCAAGGGCGTCGGGTCGGAGCGGGCCTACGAGATGCTCGGGCACGAGTCCCTGCAGACCTTCGGTGGCTCCGGGTTCCTCCAGGACTACCCGCTGGAGCAGTACGTCCGCGACGCGAAGATCGACACCCTGTACGAGGGCACCACCGCCATCCAGAGCCTGGACCTGATCTTCCGCAAGATCGTCCGGGACAACGGCAAGGCGCTGATGGCGGTCGCCAGCGAGATCCAGGAGTTCATCTCCTCCGAGGCGGGCAACGGCCAGCTCAAGGAGGAGCGGCAGGCGCTCGGCAAGGCGCTGGCCGAGGTGCAGAACATCCTCGGTGTGATGACCGGCTGGCTGGGCGAGGCGCAGGGTGGCGACACCCGCGCGCTCTACAAGGTCGGGCTGAGCAGCCGCCGGTTCCTGCTGGCGATCGGCGATCTGGTTGTCGCCTGGCTGCTCCAGCGGCAGGCCGAGGTGGCGTTGAAGGCACTGACCGGCGAGGTCTCCGCCAGCGACAAGGCCTTCTACACCGGCAAGGTGGCCGCTGCCCGCTTCTTCGCCCGCGAGGTGCTGCCCCGCATCGGCGCCGACCGGCGGATCATCGAGAACACCGACCTCGACATCATGGACCTCCCGGAGGAGGCCTTCTGACCGTGCCACGGCACGGTTGACCGGTCCCGGGTCGCACCACCTGGGACCGACACCGACGGCCGGTGGGGCAGCTGCCCCACCGGCCGTCGCCGCGTCCGGGGGTCAGCGACTCCCTCTGCTCCCGGCCCCGACGTCCCGTTCCGGGGCAAGGACCACCGGTCGGTTCCTCCTCTGGCCGGGTATTGGGCGAGCCTGGCCGGGTATGCCGGTCGCGTGGCGGGTAACCGTCGCGTGACCTCGAAAGGGAACGCCCAGAGCCACCGCACGGGGGAGTGCAGCGCATATGGGTGTCGGAAGCGGCATTTTTCTCATCGCGATCGGCGCGATCCTGACCTTCGCGCTGAGAGCCAACGTCTGGTGGATCGACGTACGGGCCGTCGGCTGGGTCTTCATCCTGGCCGGGCTGGCCGTACTGCTGACCACGCTCTGGTTCTGGCAGGACCGGCGCAAGCGGGCTCGGACCCTCATCGTGGAGGAGAACCGGCTCTCTCATCCGACCGCGATGATGCCGCCGCCGCCGGACCCGCCGCCACCAACCGCGCCGCCGTCCTGAGCTGGACCTGGGCGCGTCCCTCTGAGCCACCCGTCGAGAAGCGGCGGGTGGCTCAGTCGCGTGCGGTGTGCCGCGCGGTGACCGGAGCGCCCGACCGACCCAGTTCCGTCCAGCCGAGTGGGCCACGGTGCACCGCCAGCTCCGCGGTGCGTAGCCCTTCGTCGGCCGCGCCCTCCGGATCAAGGAGCGCGGAGAGTAGTGAGATGCCCGGATTGTGGGCGATCAGCAGCGCCGTGCGAGCCGTCGGGTCGACCGTGCGGACCAGCGCCAGCAACTCCTCGGGGTGCGCGTCGTACGCGCCGGGCTCGTAACGGACGGTCGGCCGTGGCCCAGTCGGGCCACCCTCCGGCGGCGAACCGGTCATTCCCATCGCCACCCCGTGCCAGGTCTGGCGGGTGCGTCTGGCCGTCGAGCAGATCACCACGTCGGGTAGCAACCCGTGGCGCGCCAGCCAGGCGCCGGCTGCCGCGGCGTCTGCGGTCCCGCGTGCGCTGAGCGGCCGTTCGGCGTCGTCCGCCGCGTCGCTACCCTGCTCGGCCTTCGCGTGCCGCAACAACACCAGCGTCCGGGTATCGGGGTCGGCGTCCGTCATGCTCCCAGCTTGCCCGATTGGCGATCTCCGTGCCTGGGTAAGTCGATGGATGCCGCACCCCTACCGACGGCCGCGGCGCGTCGTACGCCAGGTTTTGAGCCGAGGAGCGAGACATGGGCATTGGTGGCAGCATCTTCTTGATCGCGCTCGGCGCGATCCTCGCATTCGCCGTGGAGGCCGATCTGGGCTGGCTGGACCTGTCCGTGGTCGGCTGGGTGCTGATGCTGGCCGGCGTCGCCGGCCTGATCACGACCCTCTACTTCTGGAACAGCCGCCGCCGCACCGTGGTCGCCGCGCCGGTGCGCGAGCAGCGCGTCGTGGCGGACCGGGTGGTGCCGGTCCAGGATGACCAGGTCGTGCAGGAGTACCGCGAGGTGCGTCGGCCGGGCCGACCGGTCTGAACCTCGCTCGCGAAACTCCGGGGTCCCGCAGCGTCGCGGGGCCCCGGCTCGCGTCTGCCCCCGGCGCGCGCCGGCTTCGGCGCTCGGCGAACAGCGCGGGCTCAGTGCTTAGGCGAACAGCGCCGGCTCGGCGCTCAGGCGAACAGCGCGAAGTAGATCGCGATGTGGTGGCAGAGCGCCGCCAGCAGCGTGCAGGCGTGGAAGAACTCGTGGTGCCCAAAGACGGTCGGCCACGGATTGGGCCGCCGCAACGCGTAGAAGACCGCGCCGACGCTGTAGATCGCGCCGCCGACGACCAGAAGCACCAGTGCGGTGACGCCGCCGCCGTGCAGGATGTCCGGCAACATGGCCACCGCCACCCAGCCCAGCGCCAGGTAGAGCGGCGCGGAAACCCAGCGCGGCGCGTGCGGCCAGACCAACTTGAGCGCCACGCCGGCAAGAGCGCCGCCCCAGACCAGGACCAGCATCACGGTGGCAGGTCGCGGGTCGAGCAGCATGACGCAGAGCGGCGTGTACGTGCCGGCGATGAACACGAAGATCATCGAGTGGTCCATCCGGCGCATGATCTGGTAGCCGCGCTCCGACCACACCCGACGGTGGTACAGCGCGCTGGTGCCGAATAGCCCGCAGACGGTCAGGCTGTAGATGACACAGCTCACCAGGGGCGCCCAGCCCGGTCGGGTGGCGGCGATCGAGCAGAGAACGATGCCGCTGACCAGGGCGACGAAGAAGGCGTACGTGTGCAGCCAGCCGCGCATCCGGGGCTTACCGATGTCGACCGGCTTCAGGCGAAGCGGGGCGGAGGTGGTCACCTCCTCAGGTTACGGCACCGTAGGTTACTTTCAAGTAGTCACGCCGGTGACACCCGGCACCGTCGCCGTGAACACCGCGACCGCCGGCCATCGGCGAAGATGAGCCGATGCGGATCCGGCCCGTCGGGGCGCACGCCCTGCTCCTCGACTGCACCAGCCCCGACGGCGTGCCGGAGGCCGACCTGGTCGACGCATGGCGAGCCGAGCTGTGGCGGCGTCGGGAGCAGGGTGACCTGGCCGCCGTCGAGATCGTGCCGGCGGCCAGCACCGTCCTGCTCGACGGCCTGCCCGACCCGGCCGTCACGGCCGAGCGGCTGATCCGGTGGGAGCCGGCCATTGTGATCGCCGCCACCGCCCGTCGCGGCAGGGGCGAGCACAACGACGGCACGGAGACCGTCGTCCCGGTCGACTTCGACGGACCGGACCTGCCGGCGGTGGCCGAGCACTGGGGCGTGGACGTGCCCGCCGTGCTGTCCCGGCTGACCCGCACCCGGTTCCGGGTCGCATTCTGCGGCTTCGCCCCCGGCTTCCCCTACCTGACCGGGCTCCCCGCCGAGCTGGCGCTGCCCAGGCTGGCCACGCCCCGCCCCCGGGTGCCAACCGGTTCGGTCGCCCTCGCCGGCCCGTACGCCGGCATCTACCCGGGCGCGTCACCCGGTGGCTGGCTGCTGGTCGGCCGCACCGACCTGGTCCTCTTCGACGTCCACGCCGACCCGCCGGCCCGACTCGGCCCGGGCACCCCGGTCCGGATGGCCGCGGCATGATCCGCCCGTCCGTCATCGAGGTGCTCCGCGCCGGTGCGCTCACCACCGTGCAGGACCTGGGTCGGCCCGGCTGGGCGCACCTGGGGGTTCCCCGGTCCGGTGCCCTCGACCCGGGGGCCCTGCGGCTGGCCAACCGCCTGGTCGGCAACCCGGAGCACGCCGCCGGCCTGGAGATCACCCTGACCGGCTGCACGCTGCGGCTGACCCGGGCCACCACAGTGGCGGTCACCGGCGCCGAGGTGACCGTCCACGCGGGCGATCGGCGCGGCGACACCGGGCGCCCGCTCACCGTGCCGGCCGGGACGGTGCTGCGGATCGGCCCCGCCCGTGCGGGCGTACGGAGTTGGCTGGCGGTGGCGGGTGGCATCGACGTGCCGCCGGTGCTCGGCAGCCGGGCCACCGACACCCTCTCCGGGCTCGGCCCGCCTCGGCTGGGCGACGGCGACCGGCTGCCGCTCGGCGAGCCGCTCGACGCACCCGCGCCGGTGGACCTGACCGTCTGCTCCGTGCCCCCACCGGAGCTGCACCTGATGCTCAGCCTCGGTCCTCGTGACGACTGGTTCACACCCGCCGCACTCGACCTGCTGTTCGGCACCGCGTACACCGTCAGCCCGGTGAGCAACCGGGTCGGCGCGCGACTCGCCGGCGCGCCGCTGCCCCGCGCGGTCGCCGGCGAGCTGCCCAGCGAGGGCATCGTGCTCGGCGCGGTGCAGGTGCCGGCCGACGGACAACCCCTGATCTTCCTGGCCGATCACCCGACCACCGGCGGATACCCCGTCATCGGGGTGGTCACCGACGTGACCCCGCTCGCTCAGGCCCGCCCAGGGACTACCGTCAGATTCCATGGACCTCAACGCTGACCTGGGCGAGGGATTCGGCATCTGGCGACTCGGCGACGACGAAGCACTGCTGGGCCTCGTCACCTCCGCCAACGTCGCCTGCGGCTTCCACGGCGGTGACCCGTCCACCATGCGGCGGGTCTGCGAGGGCGCCGCGCGGCGCGGGGTCGCGGTGGGCGCGCAGGTCGGCTACCGGGACCTGGCCGGCTTCGGTCGACGGCACATCGCGTACGACTTCGCCGAGCTACGCGACGAGGTGACCTACCAGCTGGGGGCGTTGAACGCGTTCTGCCGGCTGTTTGGCACCCGGGTCCGCTACCTCAAACCGCACGGCGCGCTCTACCACGCGACCAGCACCGACGAGTCCCAGGCGGCGGCGGTGGTCGCGGCGGTAACCGGGTACGACCCCGAGCTGCCCGTGCTCTGCCTACCCGGCTCCACGCTCGCTCAGCTCGCCGTCGGCGCGGGCCTGCCGGTCGTCGCCGAGGCCTTCGCCGACCGCGCCTACCTGCCCAACGGGGCGTTGGTGCCGCGCGGCACCCCCGGCGCGGTGATCAGCGACCCGGAGCAGGTGGCCGAACGGGCGGTGCGCATGGCCGTCGAACGGAGCGTGGTGGCGGTGGACGGCACCGTCATCCCCTGCTCGGTCGACTCGATCTGCCTGCACGGCGACACCCCCGGCGCGGTTTCCGCCGCCGAGCTGGTCCGCGCCACCCTGATCGACGCGGACATCCCGCTGGCCCCGTTCGCCTGACCGGAGGGGCCCCGAAGGCCCCTCCGGGAACGTCAGGCGTCCAGGCCGCGGAGCACCAGCGGCAGCCGGGTCACGGCACCGTCGACCACCCGGACCGGTACGCCCCAGTCCTGCCGGGTCAGGTGGCACGCCGCGTGTTCGACGTCCGCGTCGCAGGTCGCCGCCTGGGCGGTCACCTGCAACACCCCGGCGGTGACCTCGCCGTTGAGCACCAGCCGACGGGACAGCTCGGTGCCCGTGCCGGCGCCGTCCACCAGCAGCTCCGGCGGAGACGCGGAGACCACCAACCGGGTCGACGGTCCGTACGTCTCGTCCAGCTTCTGCCCCGGCGCCGGGGTGAAGACGATGTCCAGGGTGACCTCACCGGCCGCGACGTCGGTCGGCTTGCGTTCGGTGCGGTGCCGGGGCCCGTCCACCGTGCTGGCACCCGCCGCCGACAGGGCACCCGGGGCGAGCCGGGTCAACCGGTGCGCGGCGGACTCCACCACCAGCACCTCACCGGCCGGGGTGAGCACCAGGTCGCTCGGCTCCGCCAACCCGTCGGCGACCGTGGAGACCTGGTTGCTGGCCGGGTCGAAGCGGCGCACCGCGCCGTTGTACGTGTCCGCGATCAGCACCGAGCCGTCCGGCAGCGCGCACACGCCCAGCGGGTGCTGGAGCAGCGCCGTCTCCGCCGGACCGTCCACGTGCCCGAAGTCGAACAGGCCCTGCCCGACGGCGGTGCCCAGCACGCCGTTCTCCACGTACCGGATGGCGCTGGTCTCGCTGTCGGCCACCCAGAGCCGGGTGCCGTCGGCCGAGACCGAGAGCCCCGACGGCTGCGCCATCCACGCCTCGGCCAGCGGGCCGTCGCGCAGCGCCTCGACGGTGGTGCCGGCGTACATGCCCACGGTCCGCTTGATCGGATCGAACCACCAGAGCTGGTGGATGCCGGCCATCGCGATGATGAGCTTGTCGTCGTACCAGGCCAGGTCCCACGGGGAGGAGAGGTCCACGGCGAACGCGTCGTGGGCGTGGTCGTCGACCGAGGCGCGCCACTGCCGCCCGCTGCCGGCCACGGTGACCACCTCGCCGGACTCCAGCCGTACACCGCGCAGCAGGTGGTTGACCGTGTCGGCCACCACCAGGTCGTAGCCGGCGACCTCGGCGACATGCGTGGGCAGCAGGCACACGCCCTGCGGCTCGGAGAACGTCGCCGCGGCGGCGGGCCCGTCGGCCCGGCCCCGCTCGCCCGAGCCGATCCGGCGTACCGGCGTCTCGCCGTCCGGGGCAACCTCGACCAGGGAGTGCCGGGCCGAGTCCGAGACCAGCAGGTTGCCGTTCGGCAGCTGCACCGCCTTACCGGGGAAACGCAGCGCGGTCTCCGGCGCCGGCGGCGGGACGTACGGACCGTCGCCCCGGTGCAGGGTGCCCTTGGCCTCGTGGGTGGCGATCAGCTCGTCGATCAACCGGGCCAGCCCCTCGGCGTGCCCCTCGCCGGCCATGGTGGCTACCACGTAACCCTCGGGGTCGATCACCGACAGGGTCGGCCAGGCCCGCGCGGCGTACTGCTGCCACATCTCCATCTCAGGATCGTCGAGTACGGGGTGGTGCACCCCGTACCGCTCGACGGCGGCGGCGAGCGCGTCGGCGTCCTTCTCGTGCTCGAACTTCGGCGAGTGCACACCGATCACGACGAGCACGTCGCCGTACTTCTCCTCCAACGGGCGCAGCTCGTCGAGAACGTGCAGGCAGTTGATACAGCAGAACGTCCAGAAATCCGCCAAAACGATCTTGCCGCGAAGGTCGGCGAGCTTGAGATCGCGTCCACCGGTGTTCAGCCAACCCCGGCCGTGCAGCTCTGGAGCCCGTACTCGTGCAGTCGTTCCCATGCTGTCAGCCTGCCACGGCGAGGCTTCTCCGTATCGGTCGTCGTGACCCGGACGACAGTCAACATTTCGATCGGTGGCAACTCAGCAGTGCGGTGCTCAGCGTGTCGAGTTGCTCAGCTGCCAACGATCAACGGGACGACGTGCCCGAATCAGGCAGCGCCCGGGTGGTACGACGACGGCGGGGTCACGGTCGCCCGTGAACCCCGCCGCCGGTCGAGCTACTTCGTGGCCGGTTTGAGGCAGAGCACCCGGTTGGTGCCGTCACCCGGCAGCACCACGTGCGGCTGCGTCGTGTCGGTGCACTTCTCCTTGACGTCCACCTTCGAGACGATCGTGAAAGCGTCCGCCTCGCCGCAGTCCGCCGCCGTGGCGCCACCCTGACCGGACTGCTTCACGCAGGTGCCGACCGCCGGGTCGAACGACGGACCGTCGTCGCCGCCGCCGAACTTGCCGAGCAGCATCAGCAGGCCGAGCGGCACCGCCAGGATCAACACCGCCGCGATCAGCACCGCGGCCAGCACCCGGCCGTTGCGGACCTTCGGCGTCGGCGGCTCCGCCTTCGGCTCGTCGGCGTCCGGCTTGAACGCGTCGAACCGGCCCTGGTCCGACTGGCCGGCCTCCTGGCCCCAGGACGACGTGGGCTGAGGTGCGGGCGGGAACGATGGCGGGAAGTTTCCGCCCGGCACCGGCTCGGTCGCCGGACCGGCACCGAAGCCGGACCCGCCGGGCCCTGGCCCGCCGAAGTTCGACCCACCGAAGGCCGACGCGCCGTTCACCGCGGCGGCGCCAGCGGCAGGCGACCCGGGGCCGCCGAACTGGTCGACCGGTCGTTCGGCACCGGCGTGCGGCCGCGTGCCGTTCATCGGTCGGTTGTTGCCGGGCGTGTCGACGAAGGACGGCACACCGGGCGGGAACGCCGGCGGCGCCGACGGGGCCTCACCGAACGCGTTCGGTGCGGGCTGCCGGTCGTCGAAGCGAGGATCGACCGCTGACTCGCCGCCCCAGCCGGGACCGGCCTGGCGCTGCGAGTCGTTCTGCCACTCCGGTGCGGCTTGGCGCTGCGAGTCGTTCTGCCACTCGGGTGCGCCTTGGCGCTGGGAGTCGCTCTGCCATTCCGGTGCGGCCTGCCGGTCGGTTCCCGGGTCGCCCTGGAACACCTCCGGCTCCGGCTCGTTCTCCGGCTCGGGTCGAGCCGGGCGGCCGTACACCCGGGGTTGTGGTGTCGCCGTGCCGGTCGGCCGGATGGCCTGGTCGGTCGGTGGCATCACCCGGCTGGCCAGCGGCACCGAAGCGCTCGCCGTGGCGCGGGCGGCCGCGCCGTCCGCCGAGTCGGCCTCCGACACCGGCACGACCGCGCGGCCCGCTCCGGACTCCGGAGAGGTACGCGGGGCAGGCACCATGGCGCCGCCGCTGGCGGGAGCGTCCCCGGCGCGGCCCCAGCCGGCCGGCTCCGCCTCGTACTGCGCGGCGGCGTCCGGGGCCTCCCGCTCGGCGTACGCGGGCTGCTCGGGGATCGGGGCGAACTGGGCCTGGGGCGGCGCGTAGTCGGCCGGCGGGGCGGCGGCCAGGCTGGCGCCCGGCACGCGCTGCTCCTGTGGGGGCAGCGGCACGGCGTTCGCGGGCGAGATGCCCGGCGCGGGCCCGGGCTGGTAGGCCGGTGCCTCGTCGCCGCGGTCCGCCTCCCAACCACCGCGGGCCTGGGCGGAAGCCTCCGCTTCGGCGCGTCCCCACACCTCACCGGGTGCCCATGGCTCGACCGCCGGCACGCCGGGGTTGGCCTGCGCCGCGTTGTCCGGGTTGGCGGCCCAGCCGGGCGCGCCGTCGTTGCCGGGCACGCTGACGCTGGCACGCGCGGGCAGGCCACTCTGCTCCGCCGGGTTCCACCCGGCCGGCTCCGGCCGTTCGGCCGGCTGGTCCTGGGGTGCGAGCACCCAGTCGGGCTGCTGCGGACGGCCCTCGGCCCCGCCCCAGGCAGCCGGCTGCTCGGCCTGGTCCTGCCGCGCGTCGCCGGCGTCATTCCAGGCTGCGGGTTGTGCCTGCTGCTGTGCGGCCCAGCCACCGGAGTGGGCCGGGTCGTCCTGGCTGGGCCAGTTCGTCGCCGGTGCCGGCACCTGGGCCGCGCCACGGGCGGAACCGGGCTGGGCGGCCGGTCCCCACCCGGGGGCGGGCTGCTCGGTCGGTTCGGCAGGTTGGCCCCAGGCCGGCGGCGACTGCTCAGCCGGCGTCCACACCGGCTGGTCGTCGCGCGCGGCGGCGTTGCTGGCGGGCCAACCGCCGTTGCCGGCCGCATCGTCCTGCTGAGCGCCGCCGGACCAGCCACCGGCCTGTGGCGTCTCGGGCTGCTGCGACTCGGCGCCGTGCCAGTCAGCGGCGGGCGGGTTGGCCTGCGGCGTCCCACCCCAGCCTCCGGCTCGGGCCGGGTCTTCCTGGGCAGGCCAGGCAGCGGTGGCCGGAGGAACCTGTGCGGCGCCTCGCGCGGCCGGCTGGGCCTGCACCCACTCGGGCTGCTCAGCGGCGTCCGGAGTCCAGTTCGGTGCGGGTGCGCTCTGCTCGGCCGGCGTCCAGCCCTGCTGCGCCGCCCAGGGGGCAGGCTGCGCGGGGGCCGGTGTGCCGTCGTTGCCAGGCCAGGCGCCGGGCTGCTGCTGCGGCGGCTCGCTCGTGCCGCCGGCCGCCCAGGCGGGCTGCGCCGGATCGCTGGGCTGCGGGGCCGCGGCGGCACCCCAGGCGGGGGCCGGTGGCTGCTCGGACTGGGTCGCCCATGCTGGCGTCGACGGGTTGGGCCGCGTCGCCGGCGGGGGCGCCCAGCCCAGGTCGGGGCTGGCGGCGTTGTGGCCGTTGTCCGGCTGCGCCGGGCGGTCGCCGTACGGCGCCGGTCCGCCGGCGCCCGGTGACACCTCGTCCGGCTCTTGGCCGGGGCGGTGCGGGCCCTCGGACGTCATGGGTGCGCCTCCTCCATCACATGTCGGCTCGCCGGTGCCGATCGGTCTCCTCGGCATGGCTGCCGGCGTCGCCGGCGTACCGCTGTGCCGGCTCCCCGCACGGTATCGGGTGGTGGCACGGCCCGTCCAAGGAGCACCGGTCGTCACTTTGCGTGGCCGGTCGGTGTCGAGCAGCTTCTGTCAGCTCGGCCCCTGCCGGGTCGGCGGGCGGCGACCGAAGCCCACCGTACCGGGCGCTGCGGCAGGGCGGAATCCCGGTGGCCGGTGGCCGGAAACGCCGATGGCCCACCCGGCGGACCGGGTGGGCCATCGATCTGGAGGAGGTGTGAATGTCGAGGAGCGTCAGCTCATGTGACGCTGGGCGATGACGAGGATTTCCTCGCGAACCGCCGGCGAGTTCGCCGAGCGCAGCGCGTGCTCGATGGCACGGGCGCGGCGGGTCGCATCGCGGTGGTTGCGGATTCGCTCGATCATGCTCATTGGTGGGTCCCCCTAGCTATTCGGTTGTCAGCCCCTGATGCGTCTATTTAACCGCAGAACCCGGCCAACTTCCATCGATTAGTAGGTGAGCTGGGACACCTGCCTAACAATCAAAGGTCAACAGTCGATCTGGCCGACGTTTCCGTCGCCCAAACGACACGGCCGGTGTGCCGGGCGTTAACCCGTGGCACACCGGCCGTGGCTGGCGTCGCGAACGATCAGGTCCAGGCGAGCAGCGCCGCCTCCGGATCGGTGAGGAAGTCGCCGATGTCGCGCAGGAACTTCGAGCCCAGCTCACCGTCGATGATCCGGTGGTCGAAGCTCAGCCCCAGCGTGGTGACCTGACGCGCCTTGACCTTGCCCTTGTGCACCCAGGGCATCTCCCGCACGGCACCGAAGGCCAGGATCGCGGACTCGCCCGGCGGCAGGATCGGCGTGCCGGTGTCCACTCCGAACACCCCGACGTTGGTGATGGTCAAGGTGCCACCGGACATGTCCGCCGGCGAGGTACGGCCGGACTTGGCCGTCTGCACCAGGCCGTTCAGCGAGTCCGCCAACTCCCGCAGCGAGAGCCGGCCGGCGTCCTTGACGTTCGGCACGATCAGGCCACGCTCGGTGGCCGCCGCGATACCGAGGTTGACGTAGTCCTTGACCACGATCTCGTCGCCGGCCCAGGTCGAGTTGACCATCGGGTGACGCTTCACCGCCAGCAGCACGGCCTTCGCCACCAGCAGCAGCGGCGAGACCCGTACGTCGCGCCACTCCCGTCGACCGCGCAGTCGGTCCAGAGCCTTCATCGCCCGGGTCACGTCGACGGTCAGGAACTCCGTCACGTGCGGGGCGGTGAACGCCGAGCGGGACATGTTCTCGGCGGTGAGCTTGCGAACCCCCTTGACCGGGATGCGCTGCTCGCGGTCCGTGCCGAAGCTCGCGGCGCTCGTCGTCACCGACGGGGTCGCGATCGGTTCGGCCACGGCACCGCTCGCCGCCTGCTGCACGTCCTCCCGGGTGATGGACCCCAACGGGCCCGACCCGGTCACCGTGCCGAGGTCGACCCCGAGGTCCTTGGCGAGCTTGCGCACCGGAGGCTTGGCCAGCACCAGCCCGCCGGTCGCCGTCGCGGCCTGCCCGTTACGAGCCGGAGCCGCCACTGGCGCGACCACCGGCTGCGGAGCCGGTGCCGCCGGAGCTGGTGCCGCAGCGGCCTGCGCCGGGACGCCGCCCTTGCGCGGGCGACGCTTCGCGGCGGTCGTACGCGGGCCGTAACCGACCAGCACCGCCGTCCGCCCACCCGGGGCCGCTCCGCCGATCAGGCCGGGCTCGATCATGCCCTCGGCCGGCGCCACCTCCACCGCCGCCAGCGAGGCCGCCGACGGGGTGGGCAGGTCACTGCTGGGAGTGGCCGTGGTCGACGGCGCCTCCAACGGGCCGGCACCCGGGTCGGTGTCGATCGCGATGATCGGCGTACCGACCTCGACGGTGGTGCCCTCCGGGTGGTGGATCGCCTGCACCTGGCCGGCCCACTTCGCCGGGATCTCCACCGCCGCCTTGGCGGTCTCGACCTCGACGATCGGCTGGTTCAGCTCGATGGTGTCGCCGACCTTGACCAGCCAGGCCAGGATCTCGCCCTCGGTCAGCCCCTCGCCCAGGTCGGGCAGGTTGAACGTCTTGATCCGGGACATGTCGATCACCAGCCGAAGGTGCGGTCGACGGCGTCGAGCACCCGGTCGAGGTCCGGCAGGTACTCCTCCTCCACCCGGGCGGCCGGGTAGGGGGTGTCGAAACCTGTCACCCGCAGCACGGGCGACTCCAGGGAGTAGAAGCACTCCTCGGTGATCCGAGCGGCCAACTCGGCGCCGAGACCGATGTTGGACGGCGCCTCGTGCACCACGACCGCGCGGCCGGTGCGCTTCACCGACTCGTACGCGGCGCCCAGGTCCAGCGGGGAGAGCGAGCGCAGGTCGATGACCTCCAGCTCCCGACCGTCCTCCGCGGCGGCGGTCGCCGCCTCCAGGCAGGTCCGCACCATCGGCCCGTAGGCCAGCACCGTGACGTCGGTGCCGGGCCGCACGACCCGGGCCGAGTGCAGGGGGTACGCCTCGGACAGCGGCGCGTCCAGGTCGACCTGACCCTTCTCCCAGTAGCGCCGCTTGGGCTCCAGGAAGACGATCGGGTCATCCGAGGCGATGGCCTGCTGGATCATCACGTACGCGTCCTGCGGGTTGGAGCAGGTCACGACCTTCAGGCCGGCGGTGTGCGCGAAGTACGCCTCCGGTGACTCGGAGTGGTGCTCGACGGCGCCGATGCCACCGCCGAACGGAATCCGGATCACCATGGGGATGCTGAGCTTGCCGCCCGAGCGGTAGTGCATCTTCGCCACCTGCGACACGATCTGGTCGTACGCGGGGTAGACGAAACCGTCGAACTGGATCTCGCAGACCGGCCGGTAGCCGCGAATGGCCAGACCGACCGCCGTGCCGATGATGCCGGACTCGGCCAGCGGGGTGTCGATCACCCGCTGGTCGCCGAAGTCCTTCTGGAGCCCGTCGGTGATCCGGAAGACGCCGCCGAGCTTGCCGACGTCCTCGCCCATGATGATGACCTTGGGGTCGGTCTCCAGGGCGCGACGCAGGCCGGTGTTGAGGGCCTTGCCGAGGGTGAGCGTCTCCGTGGCCATCAGTGGGCGCTCCCTTCGAAGGACTCCATGTATCGGTTGAACGTCGCGCGCTGCTCGTCGAGCAGCGGAGAGCCGTTGGGGTAGACGTGGTCGAACATCGTCACCGGCTCCGGGTTGGGCATGTTGAGCACCCGCTCGCGCAGGTGCACCGACTCGCGGCGGGCCTGCTCGTCGACCTCGGCGAAGAAGGCCGAGTCGGCGATCTGCTGCTTCTCCAGGAAGGCCTTGACCCGGGTGATCGGGTCCTTGGCCTGCCACGACTCGACCTCGCTGGCGATCCGGTAGCGGGTCGGGTCGTCGGAGGTGGTGTGCGCGCCCATCCGGTAGGTGTACGCCTCGATCAGGCTCGGGCCCTGCCCGTGCCGGGCGTTGTCCAGCGCCGTGCGGGTCACCGCGTACGAGGCCAGCACGTCGTTGCCGTCCACCCGTACGCCGGGGAAACCGAAGCCGGCGGCCCGCTGGTAGAGCGGGACCCGGGTCTGGCGCTCCAGCGGCTCGGAGATCGCGTACTGGTTGTTCTGGCAGAAGAAGACCAGCGGGGCGTTGAACACGCTGGCCCAGACGAACGCCTCGTTCACGTCGCCCTGGCTGGTGGCCCCGTCGCCGAAGTAGGCGATCGCGGCCTCGCCGTCGTCGTTGCCGATCTTGCCGTCCATGGTGATGCCCATGGCGTAACCGGTGGCGTGCAGGGTCTGCGCACCGATGACGATCGTGTACATGTTGAACTTGAACTCGTTCGGGTCCCAGCCGCCCTGGTCGACACCGCGGAACAGGCCCAGCGGCATGATCGGGTCGATGCCCCGGCAGTAGAGGACGCCGTGCTCCCGGTAGGTCGGGAAAGCCATGTCCTGCGATCGCAGCGCCCGCCCGGAGCCGACCTGGGCGGCCTCCTGGCCGAGCAGGCTGGCCCATAGGCCCAGCTCGCCCTGGCGCTGGAGGGCGGTCGCCTCGGCGTCCAGCTTGCGGACCATCACCAGATCGCGGTAGAGGCCGCGGTATTCCTCGTCGGTGAAGTCCACGCGGTACTCGGTGCCGTCCGGCCCGGTGGCGCTGTCGATGCGCTCACCGTCCGGGGTGAGCAGCTGCACCAGCTCCGGATTACCGGCCGCGCCCTTCTTGGAGCGGGGTGCAGGCCGCCTGCTGCGGGTGGTGCCCCCGGGGTCGCCCTTTGCCATCGGTCTCTCCCTGTCGTGTCTGCGTCGGCACCGGGGGGTCACCCGGCCGCGCAACTCGTGCGCCTGCCCGGCTGCTGCCGGGCCGGTTCCTGGCGGCCGCGCCTAGCCCCGGTGGGGGTTGCCGCACGGCGTGAACCGGGTTCTGGCCGAACCCGGATCGGGAGTGCCGGCGCTCAACCGCGCCTGCCGCGAGGGTGCGCGGAGGTCACGGCTGCGTTGCCGTCGTGCTCCATATTCGCAGAGCAGGTGAGCGCGCCCACAGTACGCCTGCCCCGCGTTCCGACCCCCCACGCTTTGCCATCGTTTGTCGCCATCATGCTGGCCTGCGTTTCCAGGGCGATCCGGCGATGATTCGTCACCGTTCGGTCAGCACCGCGTGTCGACACGCGGTGGAGGTTGGACGACGGAGGGTGACTACGTAAGGCTGATTCCCGCAGGATCGCGCCTATCGAGTTATTTGCCGGCTTCAGGGCCGGCGGCGTCCATCCATGTCCTCCGACGTTCGACGACAAGGGGTGTGCGGTGCACGAGCCAGGTGATGGTCCCGGCACACCAGCGCTCGGCCGGCACCGTTCCGCCGGCGGTTACCGCCGGGTGGTCGGCGTGCACCGCGCTCCCGGCGCGGGCGGCCCCACCCGGGGCTACCTGCTCACAGTCGCGCTGCTGGCCGGCACCGCGTCCATGCCGATCCTCGCCGCCATCAGCGCCGGCTCCGCCACCCCGGGCAGCACCGCGCTGCCGGACAGCAGCATCCCGTTCATCCCGACCCCGTCGGTCGGGCCGGTGCTGATTCCGCTGCCGATGACCAGCCAGCCGGAACTCCCACCGCCCGGCTCACCCAGCGTCGGCCCCGCCAGCGGCTGGCTGCCCGCCGCTCCCCGGCGTACCCGGGAAGGGCCGGGGTCGGGGCCCACAGTGGCCGACCTGGGGCCCGCCCGGCGGGCGCCGCACCCGCCGGTGGCGCCGAAGCCTCCCCGGGGCACCTCACCGGCCGTCACCCCTCCCGTCCCCCCGTCGTCGCCGACCGGTTCGCCGACCGACCCCGGTCCGACCGACCCGGACCCGACCGACCCGGACCCGACCGACCCGCCGGGCCCCGATCCGACGCCGAGCCCCAGCCCGACTCCGGCCCCGACGTTGACGCTGGATCCGTCGCCCACGCTGGATCCGTCGCCGACGCTGGACCCGACGCCCACGCTGACTCCTACCTCCACGCTGGAGCCGACCTCCACGCCGACGGACGCCTCGACCGCCACCGCCGTCCCGACCTGCACCCGGTCGGTGCCGGTCACCACCCCCGCGCCGACCAGCACCCGGTCCGTGCCGGCCACCAGGCCTGCGCCGCCCACCACGCCCGCCGTGCCGACCAGCCGGCCCAGCCCGACGGTCCCGTCGTCTCCGACCGATCTCCCGACGTTCGCGGCCGGCCTGGCATCGCTGGCCGGACCGACGCACCCGACGGTGTCCCCGGCGGTACGGTGACGAACAGGCGCGGCCCATCCGGTGCCGACGGTGTTCGGCGGTAGGCGCAAACCGGAGGGGGTGGCGTGGGCGGCGGTACCGAAATCCGCCCGGTCACCAGCCGACCCGGCCCGGGGCGGCGGATCGCCCGGCTGGTCACCGAGGTGACCGCACCGGCCGTGCTCGTGTCGTTGCTGATCATCACGGTGAGCTGGCACAGCGCACGCCGCCCGGGTCAGGGCCTCGTCTGGGGTCTGCTCGCCACGATCTTCGTCACCGGCATCCCGTTCGCCTACATCGTCGGCGGCGTACGCCGTGGCCGGCTCACCGACCATCACATCGGCCGTCGGGAGCAGCGACGGGTGCCGCTGCTGGTCGGCCTCGGGTCGGTCGCGGGTGGGCTCGCCCTGCTCGCCGTGCTCGGCGCGCCCCGCCCGTTGCTGGCGCTGGCGGTGGCCGGGCTGGTCGGCCTCGTGGTCGCCGTGTCGGTCAGCCACTGGTGGAAGATGTCGATCCACTCGGCGGTGTCCGCCGGCACCCTGGTCATCCTGACCCTGACGTTCGGGACGCGCGTGCTCGTCGCTACGCCGCTGCTGGCGTTGGTGGGCTGGTCCAGGGTGCGGCTGAGGGACCACACGGTGCCGCAGGTGCTCGCCGGTGGTGTGCTCGGCGCGCTGATCGCCGCGGCGGTCTTCGGCCCACTGCGCTGAGACCGGCCGCAGACGCCGGCCGGTCTCGGGCGCGCTGGGCCGACCGAGCCGCTCGGCCGGGGCCGAGGCGGGCGGCGCGATGCCGCCCGGCCTCGGGTGTCGTCAGGCCCCGTCGTCGGCGAGGCGGTGCCGGTTCGCCTCGATCCAGGCGTCCAGGGCGGCCGGGTCGTCCGGGTCCACGCCGTCGGCCATCAGCTGCGCCACAGCGGCGGTGGCGGCGCTGCGTCGCTCACCCGTGGAGTACAGGCGAGCGAACTCCGGCACCATCTCCTCGATCGCCTCGTCGGTGCGCGTGGCCGCCGCCTCGGGCAGACCGCGCTGGCGGGACGCGTACCGCGCCCAGGCACGCAGCACCCGGGGCAGCATCGCGGCGTCGTCCATGTCCAGCACGGCACGGCGGTGCACCCAGTCGAGCAGGAAGAGCCCGGACACCGCCGGGCTCCAGCGCATCGGGTCGGCATCCGGGAAGGTCGCCGAGTGGTCCAGCAGCAGGCTCAGGCAGAAGTGCAGCGAGGCCAGCTCCGGGCCGTCGACGGAATCCAGCCCGAAGCGGGTGGCCTCCGGCGCGGCGAGGAACCGCCGCACCAGGTCGGTGCGCTCGGCGGCGGAGAGTGGCTCGACCTCCGCCGGGCCGGTCGGGTCGGCCGCGGTGGGCAGCAGCGCCAGCCGGGCACCGACCAGCGCCCGGTCGGTGGCGAGGGAACCCTCGCCGGGCAACTCGCTCAGCTCGTCGGTCACCGCGAGATGGCGGGCCACCTCGCCACGGAGCCGGGCCGGATTCTCGGTGCGAAACCAGGTCAGCTCGTCGTCCGCGCACATCTGGCGGACCTGGTCCAGGATCCGTTCCGCCGGCCCGCCGACGAAGATGTCCTTGGTGATCCCGATGTTGTGGTCCACCAGGGCCACCAGCGCGTGCTCCGAGCCGCCGGACGCGTCGTCGTAGGCGAAGGTGGCGAGGTAGGACGTCTGGTCGCCGTAGACGTCGCCGTACGCCCACGTGCCGGTGAGGTGCACCCGACCGAGTTGGCCGGTCCAGGTGGGTGCCTGGCTGCCCGGCCGCACCCGGCCGGTGCCCTCGGCGTCCGGGACGAGCGTGGCGAAGACCTGCCGGATGGTGGTCGCGGCCGCGACCCGGCGACGGGCTGTGGCGGCGAGAAACCCGGTGACGAACTCCCGTACGGCGGTGTCGCGGTCGGTCTCCGCGATCGCGTAGACACTGCCCAGCAGCGCGCTGCCGAGCATCTCGGCGTCGAGGGCGGACTCCAGCTTGGTCACGTCGCGTGCGGCGTGCAGCACCGCGTCGTAGGGGGTCTGAGGCGTGGCCATGCTCCGACCCTACGCCGCCCGGGGCGTACACAGAGCGGTAGCGAGCCGTGCGGAGCGTCAGCGGCGGGCGGCATCCCTCAGCGCGTCGCGTGCCTGCGCGTACGAGCCGAGCACGACCCGCACGGGTGTGAGCACGTACTCCTCGCCCACCCGGGCCACCTTCGCGGTCAGGCGTTGCTCGGCCCGGGCCCGGGCACGCCGGGCGGCCCAGCGCACCACCGGTCGGGTCAGCGCCGACAGCAGCAGCCCGGCCAGCAGACCGCCGAGCAGCAGCAGGGTCGGCAGTGGCACCTGCCCGACCATCGGGTTGTCCAGCGCGGGCAGGCCGAGTGCCCGCAGCGCGTAGCCGAGCACCAGCCAGCCCAGACCGACCACGGCTGCCAGGGTGACCAGCCACTGCACACCGCCGACGACCCGCCACCACAGCGGTCGACGGCCGAGGCCGAGGTCGGTGCCGGCGATCGTGCGGTCCAGCGCGTCCGGCAGGTCGCCGAGGCGGGACCGGGCGGCGGCGGTGACCGCGCCGGGCCAGGCGGCGGGCAGGTCGGCGGCGGCCCGGTCGGCCACCGCGCGGATCGCCAGACCCAGGGCCGAGCGTTGGGCTGCCGTCGGGTCCGGCACGGAGGTGGCCGCGACCAGGCTCTCCGCCGGGTCGGCCCCCGCGTCGGCAGGGCCGGGCAGGTGCAGCCGGCGCAGCGGGTCGGGTCGCAACCGCCGCCAGCCCCGGACCAGGGGCCAGCCGGTGGCCGCGACGGCCCGGTGCCGGTACGCCTGCTGCACCGCCTCGGTCACCGCGGGCACGCCGGCAGCTCCGGCCAGCGCCCGGTTCAAGCCATCGACTGTCGAGTCGTCCGGCCCACCGGCCGGTCGGGCCGAGCCGACCAGCTCGTCCAGCCCGGCGACGACCGTGTCGACGTCGCCGGCGAGCCGACGCAGCGCAGCCTGCCGCTCGGCGACGGTCCGCTCCAGGGCACCGCGCAGCCCGACCATCCCGGCCGGGTCGATGGCGGTGGTGGACATCAGCGGCACACCGGTCAGCCCGTCCGTGTCGAGCAGTCGGCGCAGGTCGTCCAGGACCCGGGGCACCTCCGCCGGGGGCAGCCGGTCGGCCTGGTTGAGCACGACCACTGTGACGTCGCGATGCCGGTGGAACTCGCGCAGGTAGCTGTCGTGGATGACCCGGTCGGCGTACTTCTGTGGGTCGACCACCCAGACCACCTGGTCGACCAGGCCGAGCAGTCGGTCCACCTCAAGCCGGTGGGACCGCTGGACCGAGTCGAAGTCGGGCAGGTCGAGCAGGATCAGCCCGTGCAGCGCCGTCTCGTCGTCCGCGTCCAGGGCGCTCTCCCGGACGAAACGGTGTCGGGGCAGCACGCCGATCCAGTCGAGCAGGCGGTTGGCGCCTTCCAGTGGGCCCCACACGCAGGCGTGGGTGACGCCGGTGGTCGGCCGACGGACCCCGACCGGCGACAGCTCCAGCTGGGCCAGCGCGTTGAAGAGGCTGGACTTGCCGCTGCCCGTGGCGCCGGCCAGGGCGACCACGGTGTGGTCCCGGGAGAGCGCGAGTCGGGTGCCGGCCCGCTCGACCAGGGTGTGCGCGGGCACCAGTTCGGCGTCCGGCAGCAGGCCGTCGACAGCGGTCAGGAACCGGCGTACCGCGTCCAGTCGGGCGATCAGCGCGTCGGCGTCGACCCGCTGGTCCCCGCGGAACGCCTCGCGAACCCGGCCGGTGATGTTCGTCACCGGAAACCCTCCTCGTCGGCGGCCGGCGGGGTGTTGCCGGCGGCGGACAGGCCGCTGCGGTGCCGGGCCAGCTCGACCCGGCCCGCGGCCCGGCGCAGGCCGTCACCGGCGTCCGCGGCGGGGCGGGCGTCCGCGGTGCGGCTCAGGAAACGGTCGGCCTCCGCGTCGAGCAGCGTCCGCACCCGGTCCAGCAGGTCGGTGCGGGCCTTGGCGGCGAGGGTACGCACCGCCTGGTCGCCGAAGATCGCCTGGAGTACGGCCTGCGCGGCGACGGTGGTGCCGGCCCCGGTGGCCACCTCCAGCCCGGTCGGGATGAACGCGGTGGAGGCGAACACGGCGATCATCACGGCCAGCCCGGTGGCGTTGACCGCGTACGCGGCGGTGCGGGCCACGAACCGCTTGTCCCCGCCCTCGACCCGGACCAGCTCCAGCACCCCGCGCTGCCAGTCCCGGACCATCCGTTCGGCGCGTTCGGGCAGGTCGGCGCTCGGGTGGGCGAGCGCCGGTTCGAGCAGGTCGGCGCCCGCGGGGTGTGCCTTCCACCCGGTGTACGCGGATTCGGCGGCCTCCGAGGCCACCCCGCGCAGCAGTGTCACCAGCTGCGACTCGATGGCGTTGCGGAGTTCGACGGAGGGCGCCGGCCGGCCGGTGACGGCGGCCACGACCCGGTCCCGCAGGCGGCCGATCCGTGCCTCCAGGGTGCGGAACAGCTCGCCGGTGCCGACGAACTCCTGCCAGCGGGCGAGCACCTCACCCCGGAGCAGCCGACCATCCTGGAGCCCCTGCTCGACGGTGCGCTCGGCACCCCGGTACGCGGCCCGGACCCGTTCGTCCAGCCCGTCGGCGGCGGCGAGCTGCTCGTCGGCGGCGTCGGCCAGCTCCTCGACGGCGGGGTGCAGGGCGGCCAGCGCCCCGTCCAGCGTCTGACGGACCACCGCCGCCCGGGCGTCCGCGTCGCCGGCAAGCCGGGCGAACCAGTCGGCCAGCGATGCGGTGACCCCCTCGGGCAGCAACCCCTGCCCGTCGACCCAGGTCTCCGGCAGCACGAACAGCGGTGCCCGGCCGAGGTCCTGTTCGGCGAGCATCTCGCTCAGGTGCGCGGCGATCTCGTCGGTCGCCTCGGCGGGCACCCGGTCCAGCACCATGGCGATCACCGCGCCCCGCGACCTGGCGCTGCGCAGCAGCTCCCAGGGCACCGCGTCGGCGTACCGGGCGGCGGTGGTGACGAAGAGCCAGAGATCGGCGGCGGCGAGCAGTTGGGTGGCGAGCGCCCGGTTGGCGTCGACCACCGAGTCGATGTCGGGCGCGTCGAGGAAGGCCAGCCCGGCGGGCAGGGCCGGCGCGGTGACGAGGTGCAGGGCGCGCGGATCTTCGCTCGGCTCGGTGGTGCGGGTCAGCCCGGGCAGCAGGTCACCCTGCCGGAACCAGGCCGCGTCGGACGGGTTGCAGACCAGCACCGGCGAACGGGTGGTCGGCCGGAGCACGCCGGCGGCGCTGACCCGGGCCTTGACCAGGCTGTTGACCAGGGTCGACTTGCCCGCGCCGGTGGAACCGCCGACCACCACGAGCAGTGGGGCGTCCAGCCGGGCGAGCCGGGGCAGCAGATAGTCGTCGAGTTGGTCGGTGAGGGCGGTGGCGTTGTGCCGGGCGGACCCGGCGGAGGGCAGCGCGAGGGGGTACCGGGTCGCACCGATCGCCTCCCGGAGGCCCGTCAGCGCGCCGGGGAGGCTGTCGTCCCCGGTGGTGGCGGGCGGCTCCTCCGCGGCGTCCGGCGGGCCGGTGCGGGATGCGACGGCGGGCGCGCCGGAACGGGTGGCGGAATCGCCGTGCGTCGTCACCGCTAAAGCGTGCCCGACCGATGCAAGGGAAGACAACCGGACGGTAATAACGGGTAGGTTGCGTCGGGTTGACTCAACCCAACTTGACGATTCGCCAACGCGTGGCACTATTGAGTCAAGTTCACTCAACTTGTGGTGGGGCCCGCTGCGGGCGGTGCTCGCCAGGCAGCCGCGGGCAGAGCCCGTCACCTGCACAACCTTACGAAGCGAGGAAGCGAACATGGCACGTGCGGTCGGTATCGACCTCGGCACGACGAACTCCTGCGTCAGCGTTCTCGAGGGCGGTGAGCCCACCGTCATCGCCAACGCTGAGGGGTCGCGGACGACTCCGTCGATCGTCGCGTTCGCCCGCAACGGCGAGGTGCTCGTCGGCGAGGTCGCCAAGCGTCAGGCAGTGACCAACCCGGATCGGACGATCCGGTCGGTCAAGCGCGAGGTCGGCACGAACTGGTCCGTCGACATCGACGGCAAGAAGTACACCCCGCAGGAGATCTCGGCCCGGACGCTGATGAAGCTCAAGCGGGACGCCGAGGCGTACCTGGGCGAGCAGATCACCGACGCGGTGATCACCGTTCCGGCCTACTTCAACGACAGCCAGCGCCAGGCCACCAAGGAGGCCGGTGAGATCGCCGGCTTCAACGTGCTGCGGATCGTCAACGAGCCGACCGCGGCCGCCCTGGCGTACGGGCTGGACAAGGGCTCCAAGGAGCAGACCGTCCTGGTCTTCGACCTCGGCGGCGGCACCTTCGACGTGTCGCTGCTGGAGCTGGCCGAGGGTGTCATCGAGGTCAAGTCGACCAGCGGTGACAACCATCTCGGTGGCGACGACTGGGACCAGCGGATCATCGACCACCTGGTCAAGACGTTCCGTGGTGAGCACGGCATCGACCTCGGTCAGGACAAGATGGCCCTTCAGCGCCTCCGTGAGGCCGCCGAGAAGGCCAAGATCGAGCTGTCCGCCGCCACCACCACCAACATCAACCTGCCGTACATCACCGCCGGCGCGGCCGGCCCGCTGCACCTCGACGTGACGCTGAGCCGCGCCGAGTTCCAGCGGATGACGCAGGACCTGCTGGACCGTTGCAAGGGCCCGTTCGAGCAGGCCGTGAAGGACGCCGGGATCAAGATCTCCGATGTCGAGCACGTCATCCTGGTCGGCGGTTCGACCCGGATGCCCGCCGTGACCGACCTGGTCAAGCAGCTCACCGGTCGTGACCCCAACAAGGGCGTCAACCCGGACGAGGTCGTCGCCGTCGGCGCCGCCCTCCAGGCCGGTGTGCTCAAGGGTGAGGTCAAGGACGTCCTGCTGCTCGACGTGACCCCGCTGAGCCTGGGCATCGAGACCAAGGGCGGCATCTTCACCAAGCTGATCGAGCGCAACACCACCATCCCGACCAAGCGCTCCGAGGTCTTCACCACGGCGGACGACAACCAGCCGTCGGTGCTGATCCAGGTCTTCCAGGGTGAGCGTGAGATCGCGGCCTACAACAAGAAGCTCGGCACCTTCGAGCTGACCGGCCTCCCGCCGGCGCCGCGCGGCGTGCCGCAGATCGAGGTCGCCTTCGACATCGACGCCAACGGCATCGTCAACGTGCACGCCAAGGACCTGGGCACCGGCAAGGAACAGAAGATGACGATCACCGGCGGCTCCTCGCTGCCGAAGGACGACATCGAGCGGATGCGCCGGGACGCCGAGGAGCACGCGGAGGAGGACAAGCGCCGCCGCGACGACGCCGAGACCCGCAACGTGGCCGAGGCGCTCCAGTGGCAGACCGAGAAGTTCCTCGCCGAGAGCGGCGACAAGCTGCCCACCGAAAACCGGGAGCAGCTCAACGAGGCGCTCGGCGAACTGCGTGGCGCCCTCGGTGGCCAGGACATCGAGAAGATCAAGTCCGCGCACGAGCGGCTGGCGCAGGTCTCCCAGCAGGCCGGTTCGCTGCTCTACTCGCAGCAGGCCGAGCAGGGCCAGCAGCCCGGTGGCGAGCCCGGCCCGGGTGCGACCGGCGCGACCGGTGCGACCGGCACGCAGGCCGGTGGGGCCGACGACGTGGTCGACGCGGAGATCGTGGACGAGGACGGCAAGAAGTGACCACCGGCCTCGGACACGTATCCACGGCGAAGGGGATGAGGTAGCCGCATGACGCAGAAGCCACGAGCCGCCGACCCGGCCGACACCGGGTCGACGCCGGGTGGCTCCGCGCCCACGGAGCCGACCACCGGCGACAAGGAGCGGGTCGTCATCCGCAACAACCGCAAGCTCGTCGACACGTCGGAGCCTGAGGGCACCGCAGCCGACGCCGAGACCGGCGTACCGGCCGAGGGCCTGGTCGAGGACGCCGAGGTGGTGGTCGACGAGATCGAGGTCGAGGTCAACGCCACCGACGGTCCGGAACCATCCGGCCCGGCGGTGGTGGACGCCCCGGCGCAGCCGGTCGACGGCGGCGGCGCGGGCACCTCGCTCGGCGCCGAGCTGGAGGCGCTCCGGGCCGAGCTGGACGAGCGCACCAGGGATCTGCAGCGGGTGTCGGCGGAGTACGCCAACTACCGCAAGCGGGTCGACCGGGACCGCAGCCTGGTGCAGGAGCAGGCGACCGGCTCGGTTCTGGCCGCGCTGTTGCCGATCCTGGACGACCTGGACCGGGCCCGGGAACACGGCGACCTGGTCGGGCCGTTCGGCACGGTGGCGGAACAGCTCACCACCGCGCTGGGCAAGTTCGGCCTGAACGCCTTCGGCGAGCAGGGCGACCCGTTCGACCCGACCCGGCACGAGGCGGTTGCGCACCAGACCTCGGCCGACGTCAGCGAGCCGACCTGCGTTCAGGTCATGCGGCGCGGCTACCAGCTCGGTGAGCGGCTGCTGCGCCCCGCGCTGGTCGCGGTCGCGGATCCGGAATAGTGCGAGACAGTGACCGGGCCGTCCCGTCCACCGCGCAGCGGTGGGCGGGACGGCCGGGCCTCGAGGGTCGAGAGGGGGTGGACCGGTGAGTTCGAAGGACTGGATCGAGAAGGACTTCTACGCCGTGCTCGGCGTGGACAAGGCCGCCTCCGCGGATGACATCAAGAAGGCGTACCGCAAGGTGGCCCGGGAGTCGCACCCGGACCACAACCCGGGCGACCCGAAGGCCGAGGAGCGGTTCAAGGCCGCGTCCGAGGCCTACAACGTCCTGTCGGACACGGGTCGCCGTCGCGAGTACGACGAGATGCGCTCGCTGTTCGGCTCGGGAGCGTTCCGGCGCGGCGCCCGGGGCGGAGGCCAGCCGGGTGGCATGCCGTTCGACGTCTCCGACATGTTCGGCGGCGGTGGAGGCGGCGACCGTCGCTTCGGCGGTGCCGGCTTCCAGGACCTGTTCAGTTCGATCTTCACCGGTGGCCAGGCCGGTGGGCAGGCCGCCCCGCGCGGTCCGGCCCGTGGTCGGGACGTCGAGACCGAGGTGGCACTGGACTTCGGTGACGCCGTACGCGGGGTGACGCTGCCCCTGACGCTGCGCGCCCCCGGAGTCTGCGAGACCTGCCACGGCAACGGGGCCAAGCCCGGCACCCAGCCGCGTACCTGCACGGTCTGCCACGGCGCCGGGGTGACCACCCGCGACCAGGGTGCGTTCAGCTTCTCCGAGCCGTGCCGCAACTGCCAGGGCGTCGGCACCGTGGTCGAGGAGAAGTGCCCGGAGTGCCACGGCAGCGGCGGGGTCACCAAGACCCGCACCATGAACGTACGGTTCCCGGCCGGGGTGGCCGACGGTCAGCGCATCCGGCTGGCCGGGCGCGGTGAGCCAGGCGAGCGCGGCGGCCCTGCTGGTGACCTCTTCGTGCAGGTCAAGGTTCGGCCGGACGAGCTGTTCGGGCGTACCGGTGACGACCTGACGCTGACCGTGCCGGTGACCTTCGCGGAGGCCGTGCTCGGAACGGACCTGCGGGTGCCCACGCTCGACGGCGCGGTGACCCTGCGGGTTCCGCCCGGGACGCCGAGCGGGCGGGTGCTGCGGGCCCGCGGCAAGGGTGTGGTCCGCCGCGACGGGCAGGCCGGTGACCTGCTGGTCACGTTGGACGTGGTTGTCCCGGCCCGACTGTCGGACGAGGCGCGCGCGGCACTGGAGGCGTTCGCCGAGCAGAGCCCGCCGGCGGCCCGGGAACATCTCGACGCTCGGGTGCGTCGGGTCAGTTAGTCCGATGGAGTGGACGCGGAGGTGAGCGGCATGTCGGGCGAGTTCATCGGTTCGGGTGACCCTGCCTACGAGGCCAAGGTTCTGATGATCTCGGTTGCGGCCCGGATGGCGGGGATGCACCCACAGACCCTGCGGCAGTACGACCGGCTGGGGCTGGTGCAGCCCGGCCGGGCCGCTGGTGGCGGACGTCGGTACAGCGTGCGCGACGTGGTGCTGCTGCGCGAGGTCCAGCGGCTCAGTCAGGACGACGGGATCAACCTGGCCGGCGTCAAGCGGATCATCGGGTTGGAGCGGCTGCTGGAGCAGGCGCAGCAGCGGGTGGCCCGACTGGAGGCGGAGCTGGACGCCGCGTACCGCCGGGTGGCCGAGCTGGAGTCGCTGGCCCGCTTCCCGGGTCGGGACCTGGTGCCGACCAACCGCACGTCCACCGCGCTGGTTGTCTGGCGACCTCGCCGCATGCCCGATCGCTGACCAACCGCTCACCCCGCGCTGTCTTTCGGCCCGGACCGTACCGGATTTCCCGGCGCGGTCCGGGCCGCTTCGGTTAGCCTGTCGATACGGTCCAATCGGCTTAATACGGACCTACCGGCATGGCGAGGGGGAGCGATGGCGGAGCCGGCGAAGAAGGTTGCCCAGCAGGCGGAAGAACGGTTGGAAGAACTGGCCGAGACCGTCCGCAAGAAGTTCGACAAGGTGACCGAGGGGACCTACCGGGACCGGGTCGTCGGGGGTCGGTTCGCCAGCCGGGACGACCACGGCGGCGAGAAGGACCGAGCCGAGACGGAACGGCGGCAGGACTGACCGGTGACCGACGTGCGGGCCGGGACCCACGGGGGGTCCCGGCCCGTTCGCGTCAATAGAGTGCGGGCCGGGACGCTACCTCAGCCGAGGCGGCGGTTCTCGCGGACCAGGCCGCCCTCGCACCAGTCCCGGTAGACGAAGAGATCCGGTCGGGCCAGCAGCACCCGGCCGTTGTGCGCCCAGATCTTCATCAGCTCGTCGCCGTCACGCTCGGCCTGTTCGACGAGCTTGCGGAAGCGACGCTTCGGGTGGGCCCGGAAGTTCGTCCGGATGCCGTCGGCCGCGTAGATGTAGAGGCAGTGCAACGCGAACCGCCGCGCCGGGCAGGACGGGTCCATCGCCAACTCGAAGAGCGTCAACACCAGTCGATCACCGGAGACCAGCAGGTCCCAGTCGGGCGGCATCGAAGCCAACGGCACCGAATCAGGCTGGTACGCCCAAGCTCGCAACTCCGCCGGACTCGGATCGACGGGGTTGGCGAAGCCGTGGAACGTCGATTCCTGCACGCTCACCGGCCGACCTTCCGCTCTCGCCCGCGTTGGCTGCGCTGCCTGCGGACCCTGGCTGCTGGGGCGAAACGGTAACCCGCCGTCGAGTGCTGCGGTAGTCCCCGTGGGGAGCAATTCAGCAACCGTTGGGGTCGGGGCTGCGCGGTCAGTCGTGGATCGGGACCGGTGCCGCCCGCTGGGCCGCCGCGCGGGTGCGCAGCCACCGCTTGAACCACGGGAAGTCCGGCAGCCGGGCGAGGATCGGCCCGGTCACCACGGTGATCAGGACGTACGTCGCGGCCAGGGCGGCCAACCGCGGCTCGACGCTCCCGGCGGCCACCGCGAGTCCGGCGATGACGATGGAGAACTCACCTCGGGGTACGAGTGCGAGGCCGGCCCGCCATCGGCCGGGTTCCGCGATGCCCACCCGACGCGCCGCGAGGTAGCCGGTGAGCGTCTTCGTCGCCATGGTGACCACGGCCAACGCGAGCGCCGGCAACAGCACCGGCGGGATGTCCCGTGGGTCGGTGACCAGGCCGAAGAAGACGAAGAACACAGCGGCGAACAGGTCCCGCAGGGGGGAGAGCAACTCGGTCGCGTGGTGAGCCACCGGGCCGGAGAGCGCGATGCCGACGAGGAACGCGCCGACCGCCGCCGACACCTGCAACTTCGCCGCGAGCCCGGCGATCAGCAGGGTCAGGCCGAGTACGCCGAGCAGCAGCGCTTCCGGATCCTTCGCGGACAGGGCGGACGAGATGAGGTGGCCGTACCGAATGGCGACCACCAGCACCAGCAGCACCGTGCCCACCGCGACGGCGAGTGCGATGCCGCCGCCGAGCAGACCGGTGCCGGCCAGTACGGCGGTGACCAGCGGCAGGTAGAGCGCCATCGCCAGATCCTCGATCACCAGGACCGAGAGGATCACCGGGGTTTCCCGGTTACCGAGTCGTCCCAGGTCGGCGAGGACCTTGGCGATCACGCCGGAGGAGGAGACCCAGGTAATGCCGCCGAGCACCAGGGCGGCCACCCAGTCCCAGCCGAGCAGCAGGGCGAACGCCGCGCCGGGCAGCGCGTTGAAGACGCCGTCGATCAGCCCGGCCGGGGCCGCCGATCGGAGGTTGCCGACCAGCTCGTTGGCCGAGTATTCCAGGCCGAGCATCACCAGCAGCAGGATGACGCCGATCTCGGCGCCGACCGCGAAGAACTCCTCGCTGGCGGCGAGCGGAAGCAGCCCGCCGTGCCCGAACGCCAGCCCGGCGAACAGGTAGAGAGGGATGGGGGACAGGCCTACCCGGCGGCTGAGCCGACCGAGGACGCCAAGCAGCAGCAGCAGCGCGCCGACTTCGACGAGCAGAGTGGTGGAATCGTGCATCCGCCTCAGCCGTCCGGGTCACTGTCGGCGAGGATGGCGGACACGCCGTCGAGACCCCGTCGGGTCCCGACAACGACCACCACGTCGCCGGCCGCGAAGCGGAAGGAGGGAAGTGGCGAAACGATGACTTCGCCTTCGCGAAGCACCGCCACGATGGAGGCGCTCGTGCGGGTACGCGCCTTGGTGTCGCCGAGCTTCCGGTTGACGTACGGCGACCCGGCCGTGATGGCGATCTGCTCGGTGAGCAGACCGGCGGCCTGCTCACGCAGCCCGGAGAGCTGGCCGAGCATCAGCGACGCGCCGAGGATGTCGGCCAGGGCCTCAGCCTCGTCGTCGGTCAGCGGGATGTCCGACTGGCAGGCGTCGGGATCGTCGGGGTCGTACAGGACGAGATCACGGCGGCCATTGCGGTGGGAGACGACGCCCAAACGGCGTCCTGACTCCGTCACCAGATCGTGGCGTACCCCGATCCCGGGTAAAGCGGTCTGCTCGACACGTACTCGCACCCACCAAGGCTACCGCTTCGTGAACAGAAGGCAGATCTTGGAAGCCCTCGGCCCTCCGACCAGCCCCGACACGTCCAACTGACCATGATCGACTCGGTTTCCATGAAGTCGCGGTGTCCTGGCGGTCCGGATACCCCGACTTTCTGAAACCCGAGTGGATCAACCGGGCCGGGTCGGCCGGGGCGCGCAGAGGGGCGGGACGTGGTGGTGCCCGCCCCCGGTGGAACGGGCGCGGGCACCGGAGTTCGTCGTGGTCAGCGGAGGCTGGCGAAGAACTCCCGGATGTCGGCGACCAGGACGTCGGTGGCCTGGTGGGCGGCGTAGTGACCGCCGACGTCACCGCGGCCATCGACGTCGTTGTCGTACGCGGTCCACCGGACGATGTTCGCGTGGTCCCGGTCGGCGAAGCGGCGGATGGACTGGAAGTCGCCGGGGAACATGGCCAGCGCGGTCGGCGCGGTGGTCGGCCCGGTCGGTGACTCCTCGGCGTGCGCGTCCTCCCAGTAGAAGCGGATCGCCGAGGCGGCCGTGCCGGTGAGCCAGTAGAGCGCCACGTTGGCCAGGATGAAGTCCGCGTCCAGGCTCTCGTCGAAGAGTTGCACGTTCCAGGCGAGCAGCCCGACCGGGGAGTCCGCCAGGCCGAATGCCAGGGTCTGTGGCTGCTGGCTGTGCACCTGGTTGAAGGAGAACTTGTTCTCGTAGAACCACTGGAGGTGCCCGAGCGCCGCCTGATCCGCCTCGGACAGCCCGGCGAACTCTTCCGGGTCGCCGGAGGGGAACGAGAAGAGTTGGGTGACGTGGACGCCGAGCACGTGGTCGCGGTCGATCCGGCCCAACTCCGGCGCGACCATCGAGCCGGCGTCGTTGCCGGCCGCGCCGTAGCTGGCGTACCCCAGGCGGTTCATCAGCTCGGCCCAGGCGCGGGCCGTGCGGTGCCGGTTCCACCCGGCGCTGCGGGTCGGGCCGGAGAAGCCGAAGCCGGGCAGCGACGGGATGACCACGTGGAAGGCCGGCGCGTCCGGGTCGGTCGGCTCGGTGAGCGGGGCGATCACGTCGAGGTATTCCAGCACCGACCCGGGCCAGCCGTGGGTGAGCACCAGCGGGGTGGCGTCCGGCCGGGTCGACCGGACGTGCAGGAAGTGGATCTGCTCGCCGTCGATCTCGGTGACGAACTGCGGGTGGGCGTTCAGGCGGGTCTCGACGGCGCGCCAGTCGAAACCGTCCCGCCACCGCTCGGCGAGGGCGCGGACCCGGTCGATGCTCATCCCGTACGAGTCGCCGGTGCCGGGCAGGTCGGCGGGCCAGATGGTGCGGCCCAGCCGGTCGGCCAGGTCGTCGAGTGCGGTCTGCGGGATCTCGACGCGGAACGGGCGGATCGCGGTGCCGGTCATCTGATGCTCCTTCGGAACGGAATGTTTCGTTCTGCAATCAGAGTAGCAGACCGGAATGATCCGTTCCACTGGTAGTCTGAGGTCATGCCGAATTCCCCCGGAAAGACGCTGGCCGGCCGCCGCGCCCAGGCCGCCCGCAACGACGAGGTCATCCTCGAAGCCGCCCGCGTGGTCTTCCTGGACGACCCGAAGGCGCCGATCGCCGCCGTCGCCGAACGCGCGGGGGTCGGCATCAGTGCCCTGTACCGGAGGTACGCGGGCAAGGAGGATCTGCTGCGCCAGCTCTGCCACGACGGGTTGCGCCGGTACGTCGCCGAGGCCGAGGCCGCCCTCGCCGAGCCGGACGACTGGACCGCGTTCAGCGCCTTCCTGGCCCGGGTGGTCGACGCCGACGTGCACTCGCTCACCGTCCACCTGGCCGGCACGTTCACTCCAACCGAGGAGATGGGTCGGGACGCGATGCGCGCCAACGAGTTGGCCACCGCCCTGTTCGAGCGGGCCCGCGCCAGCGGGCGGCTGCGCCCGGACGCGGTCGTACAGGATCTGGGGTTGCTGCTGGAGGCGTGCGCCGCGGTGCGCGTACCCGATTCGGAGCGCACCGGGCAGTTGCGCCGACGCCAGCTCGCGGTGCTGCTGGCAGGTCTGTCGACCGGGCCGGCCACGGACCCGCTGCCCGGCCCACCGCCCGCGGCGGGAGAGTTCGACTGGCGGTGGCGGCGACGGGAGTGATGGGCATCACGCGCTAAGGTTGAGCGGAATACGCTCAACTCTGGTTGTGTCCAATTCAGTGGACAACGCCGATCCGGGGGAGCCCATGAACACCGAAAAACTCACCACCAAGAGCCGCGAAACCATCACGGGCGCCGTCGCGCTGGCCAACCAGCGTGGTCACGCCACAGTGGAGCCCTGGCACCTGTTGCTGGCACTGCTGGACACCGACGGCTCGACCGCCACCGGTCTGCTGCGCGCCGTCGGGGCCGACCCGACCGAGCTGCGCCGGGCCGCCCAGCGCGCGGTCGACGGCCTTCCCGCAGCCCGCGGCTCCAGCATCGCCGAGCCGACCCTGGCTCGGGAGTTCGTCAACGCCATCGGCGCCGCCGAGCAGATCGCCCGACCGTTGGGCGACGAGTACACCTCCACCGAGCACCTGCTCGCCGGCTTGGCCCGGGTGGGCGGCGCGGTGTCCGGTGCGCTGAAGACAGCCGGTGCCACGGAGGAGGCCCTGGTCGCGGCCTTCCCGACCGTGCGGGGTGGCGACCGGCGGGTCACCACCGCCGACCCGGAGCAGACCTATCAGGCCCTGACCAAGTACGGCGTCGACCTCACCGCCAGCGCCCGGGACGGCAAGATCGACCCGGTCATCGGCCGTGACTCCGAGATCCGCCGGGTCATCCAGGTGCTCTCCCGGCGTACGAAGAACAACCCGGTGCTGATCGGTGAGCCCGGCGTCGGCAAGACAGCGATCGTCGAGGGACTGGCCCAGCGGATCGTCACCGGTGACGTGCCCGAGTCGCTGCGCGACAAGAAGCTGATCTCGCTCGACCTTGGCGCGATGGTCGCCGGCGCGCAGTACCGGGGGCAGTTCGAGGAGCGGCTCAAGTCCGTCCTGGAGGAGATCAAGAACTCCAACGGGCAGGTCATCACGTTCCTCGACGAGCTGCACACCGTCGTCGGCGCCGGCAAGGGCGAGGGCTCGATGGACGCCGGCAACATGCTCAAGCCGATGCTGGCCCGTGGTGAGCTGCGGATGGTGGGCGCCACCACGCTGGACGAGTACCGCGAGCACGTCGAGAAGGACCCGGCTCTGGAGCGCCGTTTCCAGCCGGTGCTGGTCGGCGAGCCGACGATCGAGGACACCATCGGGATCCTGCGGGGGCTCAAGGAGCGCTACGAGGTGCACCACGGCGTACGGATCACCGACGCCGCGCTGGTTGCCGCCGCAACACTGTCGGACCGCTACATCACCGACCGGTTCCTGCCGGACAAGGCGATCGACCTGGTCGACGAGTCCGCGTCCCGGCTCCGGATGGAGATCGACTCCCGGCCGGTCGAGGTGGACGAGATCGAGCGGGCGGTCCGCCGGTTGGAGATCGAGGAGATGGCGCTGGCCAAGGAGCCGGACGCCGCCTCCGCCGAGCGGCTGGAGCGGCTGCGCAAGGAGTTGGCCGACAAGCGCGAGCAGCTCACCGTGCTCTCCGAGCGCTGGCAGACGGAGAAGAGCCACATCACCAAGCTCTCCACCGCCAAGGAGGAGTTGGAGCGCCTCGGCGGCGAGGCCGAGCGGGCCGAGCGCGACGGTGAGCTGGAGCGCGCCGCCGAGCTGCGCTACGGCCGCATCCCCGCCCTCAAGGTCGAGCTGAAGCAGGCCGAGGAGGAGCTGGCCCAGCTCCAGGCCGACGGCGCCATGCTCAAGGAGGAGGTCGGCGCGGACGACATCGCCGCGGTGGTCGCCTCCTGGACCGGCATCCCCGCCGGCCGCCTGCTCGAAGGCGAGACAGCCAAGCTGCTGCGGATGGAGGAGTCACTGGGCGGCCGGGTGGTCGGCCAGGCCGAGGCGGTCGGCGCGGTCTCCGACGCGGTACGCCGTGCCCGGGCCGGAATCGCCGACCCGGATCGCCCGACCGGCAGCTTCCTCTTCCTCGGGCCCACGGGTGTCGGCAAGACGGAGCTGGCCAAGGCCCTCGCCGAGTTCCTCTTCGACGACGAGCGGGCGATGGTCCGCATCGACATGAGCGAGTACGGCGAGAAGCATTCGGTCGCCCGCCTGGTGGGCGCCCCGCCCGGCTACGTCGGCTACACCGAGGGCGGCCAGCTCACCGAGGCGGTGCGCCGCCGACCGTACTCGGTGATCCTGCTGGACGAGGTGGAGAAGGCCCACCCGGACGTCTTCGACGTGCTGCTCCAGGTGCTCGACGACGGTCGGCTCACCGACGGTCAGGGCCGCACGGTGGACTTCCGCAACGCCATCCTGGTCCTCACGTCCAACCTCGGGTCGTCGGTGATCAGCGACCTGACCCTGGCCGAGGAGCAGCGCCGGGAGGGCGTCCTCGCCGTGGTGCGGTCGCACTTCAAGCCGGAGTTCCTCAACCGCCTGGACGACATCGTGGTCTTCGCCTCGCTGCTGGGCGACGATCTGCGTTCGATCGTCGACATCCAGTTGGACCGGATGCGGCGGCGGTTGGCCGACCGCAGGCTCGGCCTGGAGATCACCGATGCCGCTCGGGACTGGCTCGCCGAGCACGGCTACGACCCGATCTACGGCGCTCGCCCGCTGCGTCGCCTGATCCAGACGGCAATCGGCGACCAGTTGGCGAAGGCCCTCCTGTCCGGCCAGATCCGCGACGGCGAAACGGTGAAGGTAGAGCTGAACACCACCACCAACGCCCTGGCGGTAACCCCCGCCTGACACGGTGATCAAGAGGTTTGCGTCATGGCGCTGTCTTCTCATGACGCAAACCTCTTGATCAACAGGGTGGAGTGGAGGCCGGCGGGGAAAGGGTGGGGGCATGTTCGGGATGCGCAAGGCCTGGGAGCGGGAACTCGGTGCGGACGTCGACACGTTGGTCGCGGCCGACACGCTTGCCTTCGGTGGGGTCGGCTTCGCCGGCAAACTGTTGCCGGTGACCGAGGCGTACCAGCGGGTCGAGGCCGCCCTCGACGACCACCCCGAGGAGGTACGCCGCCAGCTCGACCGGGTGCTCGCCGACGGCACACCCGCCGGCCGGGCGTACGCGGCGACGCTGCTGGAACGGATCGACCCGGCGGCGGCCCGAGCGGCCTGGACGTCGCTGCGCGACGACCCGAGCGAGTTCACCACCTTCGTCGGCTGCGTGATGGACCGCGAAACCATCGGGAACTACGCCACCCAGCGCCTCTCTGCGGCGTGAGTCATCCGCCATCCACGGTGCGAGGGTGCACACCGGGCGACATCACGGGTGCCGTCGGTAGCTGAGCTGTCCGTCACGGTACGGGTCCGGATCGTGCCCGCGGTTGTTACCGTCTGCGCCGACGTACCTGGGGAGGTGGTCGGGTGAGCGGGTCAGCGGTGTACCTGGTGGTGGCCCTTGCCGTACTCGTGGCGGTAGTGGTCGTGATCGTCGTGCGGGCCCGGCTGCGAGCCGCGGCCCGGCCCGACGGCACCCTGCCACCCGGCCGTGCGGCGGGGACGCCGGGCGGCGGCCCGCTCCGCCTGGCCCTGGGCGACCGGGTGCGGATCCAGGACCAGGAGTACGTGGTGAGTGGCACGGTCCGCCTGGTCGAGGGGGACTGGAGCTGGGTGCAGCACCTGCTCGACGACGGCTCCGGCACCCGTCACCGGCTCTCCGTGGAGGACGGCCCGGAACTGGAGCTGGTGCTGTGGACGGCCGAGCCGGGCGCGACCGTCACCCCGGGGGCCCCGACCATCGACCTCGGCGGCCGGCGCTACACGTGGGCCGAGACCGGGCAGGCGCGCTACACCGCCACCGGGGAGACCGGGCTGCCGTCGGCCGGGACGATGCGCTACCACGACTACCAGTCGGGTGGCGCCGCGCGGCTCTCCTTCGAGGCGTACGGCGAAGAGGGCTGGCGGGTCGCCCGCGGTGACCTGCTCGACCCCGTCGACCTGACGATCCGTCCCACGTCCGAGGAGCACTGAGCCGAACCGGGCGGGACGCGCGGGGTCGACGCGGCATGCCGAACTGGCTTGTTGTCGATACGGTGTGGGCGCGATCTTAGGGAAGGAGAATCGTGGTCGATTCCCAGAGCACGCCGGCCCGTCAGCGGCCATCCATTGTGTCGATTTCCAGCTACCTGCTCTTCCTGTTCCTGGCGTGCCAGGTGATCAGTCTGATCATCACGCTCAGCACCATCGGTAAGACGCGCGACGCCCTTCGTGACGCGTACGCGGGCAGCAACGTCGAGAACGCCGATCAGGTGGGTGACGTCTTCTACGCCATCGGCCTCGGCAGCGCCATTCTGGTGCTGTTGCTCGCGGTCGTGCTGGGCGTCCTGGCCCTCTTCAACAACCAGGGCCGCAACGGTGCCCGGATCACCACCTGGATCGTCGGCGGCATCATGGTCTGCTGCGTGGGTGGTGGCCTGCTCAGCAATGCGGCCGGTGGTTTCACCGCCGGTGGAGACACCGGTGCCAACGGGCCGAGCAGCGAAGAGGTCCAGCGCCGGTTGGAGGAGGCCCTGCCCTCCTGGGCCACCGCGGTGAGCCTGCTGCTCGGCGTGATCAGCCTGATCGCGCTGCTCGCGGCGCTGATCCTGCTGGCGATGCCGAAGGCGAACGCGTTCTTCCGCAAGCCGACCGCGGGGTGGGAACCGCCGACCCCGGGGGCCAGCTACCCGCAGGCTCCGGGTCAGCCCGGTTACCCGCAGTCGTCCGGTGAGCCCGGCTACCCGCAGTCGAGTGGGGAGCCGAGCTACCCACCGCCACCGGCCACGAACCGGCCGGACGACACGCCGCCGGCGGACCGTCCGGGGTCAACCCCGCCGTCGACGAGTTGACCGACAGATAAGCACGACGCCGACGATCCCTCCGAGTAGGTTGCAACCCGACGCCTACCGGAGGGATTCGTCGTGTCGTACCCGGAATCGGCACCGGCCCGCCGGCCCGCCGTCGTCCCGATGGCTGCGGGCGTGCTGCTGGTGATGGCGGTCGCCGCGCTCGCGTACGCCGTGGTCGACCTGGTGGTGCTGGGCGGGACCGTCGACGCGTTCCGCACCGCCGCCCGGGACACCTCGGCCAGCCCGGAGCAGATCGACGACGTGGTGACCCTGCTCCGCGCGTCCGCGGTGCTGTCTGCGGTGGTGGCCGCTCTCTCCGCGCCGGTGCTCGCCGGCCTGGCCCTGGGGCTGCTGGCCGGTCGCAACGGCGCACGGGTTGCCACCTGGGTCGTCAGTGGGCTTGGCCTGCTCGCCGGCTGTTGCAGCGTGGCGGTGCTGATCGGCGAACGAGCCGCACCACTGCAACTCGGCTCCGGTGAGCAGGCTGTCGCCGAGTTGCTGGGGCTGATCGGCGACGCGTACCCGTCGTGGTGGATTCCGCTCAACGCCGGGCTTTCCGTCGCGCAGGGGCTCGGTTACCTTGTAGTAGCTACGCTGCTGGCCCTGCCGGCGGCGAACGCCTGGTTCGGTCGCCACCGCTCGACCGCGCCGACCGTCCCACCCGCACCACCGGCGTTCCCGCACGCCCCGCACCAGCCGCCGCCCGCGCCCCCGTACCCGCCCAGGTGAGGACCACTCCGTGACGCTCGACCCCACGACTGCCGAGCGGCGGGCTCTGATCACCGGGGCCACCGCAGGCATCGGCGCGGCGTTCACCCGGCGACTGGCCGCCGACGGCTGGCATCTGGTGCTGGTCGCCCGGGACACGGCCCGGCTGACCGAGCTGGCCACCGAGTTGGGTTCCACCACCGGCCGCCCCGTGGAGACGATCCCGGCGGATCTGTCCACCGACGACGGCTGCGCCGTCGTGGAGCGGCGGCTCGCCGACGGCAGCCCCGTGCACCTGCTCGTCAACAACGCCGGCATCAGCCTCAACAAACCGTTCCTCCGCTCCACGGCAGAGGACGAGGCGCGCCTGTTGCGGCTCAACGTGCACGCGGTCATGCGGCTGACCCTGGCGGCGTTGCGACCGATGACCGAACGACGGAATGGGGCAGTGATAAATGTCTCTTCGGTCGCCGGTTTCGGCACGGCGATGCCCGGCTCGACCTACTCGGCCAGCAAGGCGTGGGTGACCAACTTCAGCGAGTCCGTCGGCCTTTCGGCGCGCCCGTTCGGCGTCCGGGTGATGGCCCTCTGCCCCGGCTACACCCGCACCGAGTTCCACCAACGGGCCGGCATCAACATGTCCAAGACGCCCGAGTGGCTGTGGCTGCGGGCCGAGGATGTGGTCGACGAAGCCCTGCGTGACCTGCGCAAAGGCAAGATGGTCAGCGTCCCGGCATGGAAGTACAAGATGGTCGTCGCCGGCATGCGGCACGCCCCCCGCCGGCTGCTCCAGGCCGTCGCCCGGGACACCCGCGGCCGGATCGGTCGCGACGAGCACTGAGCCTCGACCGGCCCACCAGGCCCCGTAGGTCGTCGGGGCGGTGCTGGCGCGCCGCTATCGGGCCAGTTGCTGAGCGTAGTCGAACATCGCCAACCATCGGTGCCCCGCCGGGCTGATCAGGGTGGACCCCACACACGGCGTTCAGACTTGCGCAGTAACCTCTATCGCCATGGGGGACCACGACGACCTGCGTAAATTCATTACCGACCTGGCTGTGGTCCACGGACGGGTCGTGCTCTCCTCGGGGCGCGAGGCAGACTGGTACGTGGATCTGCGGCGCGTCACGCTCCATCACCAGGCCGCTCCTCTGGTCGGCCGGGTGTTGCTCGACCTCACCGCCGACTGGGAGTACGACGCCGTCGGCGGCCTCACTCTGGGCGCGGATCCTGTCGCGCTCTCGATGCTGCATGCCGCCGCTCCGACCGGTCGGGCCCTGGACGCCTTTGTGGTGCGCAAGGCGGGCAAGGCGCACGGTCTGCAACGGCGGATCGAAGGACCGGAGGTGGCCGGCCGTCAGGTGTTGGCGGTGGAGGATACGTCGACGACAGGCGGAAGTGTGTTGACCGCTGTCGAGGCACTTCGTGAGGCCGGGGCGGAAGTCGTAGGCGTGGCGGTTATTGTTGATCGAGGCGCCGGCGACGCGGTGCGAGCCGCCGGATTGCCATACCGGGCGGCCTATACGTTGGCTGACCTCGGCCTTGTGGCGTAAAAGTTTGCCGATTCGGATCTGCTGATATGCAGGCGGATCGATGCTGCTGGTGGAAGGATGGAATACGTGGGAACTGCGTTGGCCGAAATGACTATGCCTCAGATCTCGCCGCTTAACGGCGAGCCGATCGAACGTGCCGATGCCGAGCGTCTCGCCGGGGTCCTCAAGGCCCTTGCTGATCCTGCTCGGTTGCGGCTGCTCAGCCTGATCCAGTCGGCCCCCGAGGGCGAGGCGTGCGTCTGTGACCTGACGGCGCCACTCGGCCTCTCTCAGCCGACGGTCAGTCATCACCTGCGTATCCTCACCGAGGCCGGTTTGCTGCAGCGGGAGAAGCGCGGTGTCTGGGCGTACTACAGCCTGGTCCCGAGTGCGATCGCGACGATCGCCGACCTGCTGACCCCGCCGCGTAAGCGGGCCACCAAGAAGGCCCGCTGAAATAGGCGCTGCACGCCGTCCCGCGCCGGGACGGCGTCCGGTGGCGAGCCAGGGGTGGCGCCATCGGTGAGTGACACCTGCTCGTCCCCGGCCGCACCGCCGGAGGCCGGGTCCGACATGCCGACGGCCGACCCCCGCACCAGGGGGCCGGCCGTCGTCGTCGTACCGGGACGTCAGCGGTCCTGGCCGTGCTCCGGGCGATGGCGGCCGTGCTGGTGTCCGTCGTGGTCGAACGCCTCGCGGGCTGCCTCCACCGCGCCGGCGGCGCTGGCCGCGGCAACTACCGCAACCGCCTCGCCGCGCTTGCGGGCGCGCCGGTCGCGGAGGAACTCGAAGAAGATCGGCAGCACCGAGATCACGATGATCAGGGCCACCACCGGCAGGATGTAGTGGTCGATCTTGTCGCCGATGGCCTGGTAGATCTGCTCGGCCAGCAGGTAGCCGATCAGCAGGATGCCGTCCACCCAGAGCACCGCACCGACGATGTTCCAGAGCAGGAACTTCCGGGCCGGCATGCCGAGTGCACCCGCGACCGGGTTGAGGAACGTCCGGACGATCGGGATGAAGCGCGCCAGCACCACGGCCTTCGCCGGGCCGAACTTCTGGAAGTAGTACTCGGCCTTCTCGACGTACTCCTTCTTGAAGAGTCGGGAGTTCGGCCGCTCGAACATCGGCCGGCCGTACCGGGCGCCGAGCCAGTGCCCCAACTGGGCGCCGACGATCGCGCAGATCGGTCCACCGATCAGCAGGCCGGCCAGCGAGAGCCGGGTGCCGTCGCCGAAGATCGCGTCCGCCACCGGCGACGAGGCCACGCCGGCGAGGAACAGCAGCGAGTCGCCAGGGAAGAAGAAGCCCACCAGCAGGCCGGTCTCGGCGAAGAGGATCACCCACACGCCGATCAGCCCGAAGGTCTGCAACAGTTCCTTGGGGTCGAGCGGGTTCAGGGCGACGCTCTCCACGAGAGCGCGGGTCTGCTCAGCTGTGTCCACGGCCACAAAGGGTACCGAAGCCCAGGCCTCGGGCCGCGCCGGACCGGCACCTCACCACCCGCCAGCGCATTACCCACGTGCAGGGGTCCGAACGGCTCGACCGATGTCGCACCGTGGACCCGGACGCGTCCTCTCGTGCGTCTGCCGGTCGGCGAGCCCACCGGGCCCAGTCGCTTCGTGCAGGCCGACCCGAAGCTCGCCCCGGAGTTCCTGACCGCACTGCGCGAGGATCGGCTCGGCGACTGGGTGGCCCGTCACCCCGAGCAGGTCAACCCTGCCCGGTGACGGCGACCGGCCACGCTGTTGCGATGCGCGGTGACGCTCAATGGCGATCCGGACGGATCGCGGCGGTGCCCCCGGCGGCCAGATAGGGGTCGGAGGGGCACCGTCGCGGTCGGACGGGTCAGGCGACAAAGCGGCTGGTTCGCCGCCGGGCGAGCACACAGACGCCCACGCCGGCGACGAGCAGCAGGCCACCGATGCCGGCGATCAGGCCGGTGGGGGAACCGGTGATGGGCAGTGCGCCACCGCCACCACCGCTGCTGTCGCCACCGCTGCCTTGGCCACCGCCACCGCCCTGAGCCGCGTTGACCACGATCGTGGCCCTGTCGTTGGCCGGTTTTATGTCGTCCTCGAAGCTGCCGCCGGCGGGGCATTCGCAGGGCGCGTTGACCAGGACCGCGCCCCGGGCGTTGGGGATGACCCTGTCGATGCGCAGCCGGAACTCCACGGTGTACGTCTTCCCGGCCACCAGGAGCATCTCCGAGGCGCACTGGTACGTCCGGGTGCCCGCCCGCAGCTGGCAGCTGGCGGGAACCCCGACGGCGGTGGTGCCGGGCGGCAGCTCGACGACCGTGTGGGTGGCGGCCTCCCAGTCCGCGTTCACCTTGTCGAGCGTCGCCGGGCCGTTGTTCCGGAATCCGACGGTGGCCGTGACGACGGCACCGGCCCTGCCCCTGAGCGCGTCGCCGATCGCCGCGAGGTCGGTGCCGTTCCTGCCGGTGACCTTGATGGTCCAACCCGTGTAGTCGTAGCCCGGGCCGACGTCGGTCTGGTCGGCCTGCCGCGCCCGGATGGGTGCCTCGGCCAGGGTCAGCTTCGGACCGTTGCCGGCCGTGGCAGCTCGGCTGCCGACGGCTTCCCGTACGCGGGTCAGGTCCTCGAAGTCGGCCTTGGTCATGAACTCGGCGTAGCCGGCCTGGTTGGTGGGTGCGTAGGTGTCCTTCGCGAGTTCGAGGTTCAGCGTCGTGGACAGTCCCTCGCCGACCGGGATCTCCTCGTCGAACTCGCAGGAGATCAGGTGGTCGTCGGAGTAGAGGCAGTTGCTGAACCTGTCCCTGGTCCGAATCGAGTAGGAGAGGTCGAAGACCGCGACGAAGCCCGTGATGGTCTTCTTGCCGGCGTTGGACACGGCCAGCGGCACGCTGACCTTTCCGCCCGGCTTGGAGGAGTGGGTGGTGAACGGCCCGCCGGCCAGGTCCACCCCCTCGCCGATGCGGACCTGCGAGGTGTAGCTGCCCCGCTGCCCGCCGGCCGCCTGGAAGCTGACCACGACGTCGCCAGAGTCGCCGACCTGTGCGTCCTGGGTGGCGGCCATGTTCACCTGCTGGGTCACGCCGCGGTGGATCCCGCTGCCAAGAGGCGGCAGCTCGCTGAGGGAGACGCCGTAGCGCTCCTCGCAGACGAGAACGCCGGGCTCCGGTGCGGTGCACTCCTGCCCATCGGCGGGGGCGATGGTGATCTTGTTGGTGAGGGAGCGGTAGTCGTACCGCACGGAGACGTCGTTGAGGGTTGTCGGCTCGTCGGCGTACAGGAGCAGGCGGTTGGTTTTTGTCGAGCCGACGGCCAGGGTGGTGTCCTGGAAGTAGGGCTCGATTTCGGCAGCGGCGACGGCCGGGGTGGCGGAGGCGGCGACCAACGCGCCGGCGGCGCCGAGCCCTACCAGGCAGCGGAGCGAATGCTTGAGCATGGGGGTCCTCCCGTGGGATGCAGGTGGCGCCCCTCCAACCTAGGCAGACCCCGGCTCCTCCGACAGCCCTGTCGGATCGACGACTGTCTAACGACCCGAACGGCTGAGCAGGTTTGATGCAACGGACAGCCGACCCCGCGACGGGGTCAGCGGTAGTCGTCCTCGTCGCCGGTGACCACCCGGGCCTGCTCCATCGCATCCCAGTCGTCGACCTCGAGGCCGCGCTGGGGCTCGCCGTCTGCGTCGGCGGGGTCGACCACCGTGGCCTGCTCGACCGCGTCGGCCGAATCGGCCTCGGGGTCGCGCTCGTCCGGGGCGAGGTGGTCGCCGGGAATGAAGTCCTCGTCGGGCTGACCCATCGTCCCTCCCGGGGTCTCGGGGCACGGTTCCCACCCACCGTACGGGTTGCGCCGGCGCCGCGCCCGGAAGCGGAGTAGGCGGAATCAGCCCTCGACGACGCGAGCCGATGCCAGGATGGTGCCGTGGGCTTCCTCATTCGACTGGCGATCACCGCGGTCGCTCTGTGGATAACCACCCTGATCGTGCCCGGTGTCGACGTGCACGGTCGCTCGGGTGGCAACACCGCGCTCACCCTGATCGTGGTGGCGCTGATCTTCGGCGTGATCAACGCCGTGCTGAAGCCGTTGATCAAGGTCGTCGGCTGCGTGTTCTACCTGCTGACCCTGGGCCTGTTCGCGCTCGTGGTCAACGCCCTGCTGTTCCTGCTCACCGACCGGATCGCCCGCGGGCTCGACCTGCCGTTCCAGGTGGACGGTTTCTGGGCCGCGTTCTGGGGAGCCATCGTGATGACCGTGGTCACCTGGCTGATCAGCGTCATCGTGCCGGACAACCTGGACCGCCGGTGAACGGCTAGCACCCGGGTCGGTTGTTCCGCCACACCTCACCTACGGGATACTGCCGGGCGGAGGACAGCGCGGTCCGGCGCACAAATGAACAACAGCGGCCAGCACGGCCGAGAGTGGTAAGTAAGGAGCGTTAACATGCCCATCGCTTCCCCCGAGGCTTACGCGGAGATGCTGGACCGCGCCAAGGCTGGCCGGTACGCGTACCCCGCGATCAACGTGACCTCCTCCCAGACGCTGAACGCGGCGCTCAAGGGCTTCGCCGACGCGGAGAGCGACGGCATCATCCAGGTCTCCACCGGTGGCGCCGAATATCTCTCCGGCCCGTCGATCAAGGACATGGTCACCGGCGCGGTGGCGTTCGCCGCGTACGCGCACGAGGTGGCCAAGAAGTACTCGGTCAACATCGCCCTGCACACCGACCACTGCCCGAAGGACAAGCTGGACAAGTTCGTGCGTCCGCTGATGGGCATCTCGCAGGAGCGGGTGAAGCGCGGCGAGGAGCCGCTGTACCAGTCGCACATGTGGGACGGTTCGGCCGTGCCGGTCGCGGAGAACCTGGAGATCGCCGCCCAGCTCCTCGACGAGGCCGCCAAGGCCAAGATCGTCCTTGAGATCGAGGTCGGCGTCGTCGGTGGCGAGGAGGATGGCGTCGAGAACGCCATCAACGACAAGCTCTACACCACCACCGATGACGGCCTGGCCATGGTCGAGGCGCTCGGCCTCGGTGAGAAGGGCCGCTACATGGCGGCGCTGACCTTCGGCAACGTGCACGGCGTCTACAAGCCGGGCAACGTCAAGCTCCGTCCGGAGATCCTCAAGCAGATCCAGGACGCCGTCGGCGCCAAGTACGGCAAGGACAAGCCGCTCAGCCTGGTCTTCCACGGCGGCTCGGGGTCCCTGCTGAGCGAGATCCGCGAGGCCCTGGACTACGGCGTGGTGAAGATGAACATCGACACCGACACCCAGTACGCCTTCACCCGGCCCGTCGCGGACCACATGCTCCGCAACTACGACGGCGTGCTGAAGATCGACGGCGAGGTCGGCAACAAGAAGCAGTACGACCCGCGTGCCTGGGGCAAGGCCGCCGAGGCTGGCCTGGCCGCCCGGGTCGTCGAGGCGTGCGAGCACCTTCGCTCCACCGGCACCACGATGACCAAGTAACGACGTACCACCGACGGCCGGCTCCCCTGGTGGGGGCCGGCCGTTGTCGTCAGGCCGTCAACAGGCGGACGGCCTCGCGAACGTCGTCGGTGAGGTGGATCGTCGACGACAGGTCACCGAACGGGGACGCGGCCAGCAGCGGACGCAACAGCGCCTCCACCGGCAACTCCACGGTCCAGTACGCGCGGTCCAGGAAGATGTACGCGCCGCTGGCCCCGTCGGTGCCGTAGTAGGTCTTGGTCGCCGCCTGGAACACCTCCTGCACCGTGCCCGCCCGCCCCGGCGCGAAGACGATGCCGCCCCGGGCGAGTCGCAGGATGGTGTCCTCCCGGATCGCGTTGGAGAAGTACTTGGCGATCCGCCCGGCGAACAGGTTCGCCGGTTCGTGCCCGTACAGCCAGGTCGGGATGGCCAGCCCACCGGCTCGCGCCCAGCCCAGGTCGTCGCCACGCTGCCGGGGAACGCCCGCGTACCGCTGCCGGACCGTCAGCGCGGTGGCCGTGTACCGGTGGTGGTCGGTGAAGTCCGGTGCGGTGGCCAGCAGGTCGATCGCCGCCGTCACGTCGGTCGCCGGCCGGTCCGCCAGGTAGGCGCCGAGGTTCGCCGCCTCCATCACCCCGGGACCGCCGCCGGTCACCACCAGGCGGTCGGCCCGCGCCAGCTCCCAACCCAGCACTGCCGCCATCCGGTACGCGGGACTGCCGCGCCGCACCGCGTGCCCACCCATGATGCCCACCACCGACTGCGGCCCGTGCCCGGCCAGCCAGGCCCGGGTGGCGTCGGCCAACGCGTTGTCCACGCCGTGGTCGTGCAGCCGCTGACCCAGCGCCTCCTTGACGTCCGGCAGCGCGCCGCCGTGCGCCCGGTAGTGGTCGTACACCCGGGTGTCGTACATCCCGGTGAACCCACCCTCGGCGAAGCCCTCGGCCAGGTCCTCGGGGGTGTAGAGGTGTGTCGGCTGGGTCGGGTACGGCAGCCCCGAGAACGGCGGCACCACGTTCGCGCCGCGTCGGACCAGGTCGGCGCCGACGTCCCGGGACGCGAAGCGGCAGCCCACGAAGAGGGTGCCGGCGACGTCGACGCCGGTCAGGTCGGGCACCGGTGCGAGGTCGAGACGCAGGCCCTGCACGGTCAGCCCGCTCAGCCGGCCGGTGGCCAGTTGGCGGTCGAACTCGTCCCGGGTCTGGATTTCGCCCGCGTGCAGGTGCGGCTCGATGACGTCCGCAGGAGGTGGGGTCGGCACCGGGCCATCCTGCCCCCGCACCGGGGGCGGCCAAACCTCGGGCCCGGGGTGGAACGACAGGAGCCCGGTGGTCGTGGCCACCGGACTCCTGCGTTACCGGTTCCTGGGGAGGCTCCGGACCATTAGTTGTAATGGAAAACACCTGGCAGCGGCATAGGCCGCAGGCGTGACCAACTCCTCAGCCGTTCAGCGGAACGTGTCGGCCGACCCGCTCGCGTGTCGCCCTGTCCAGCGGGTTGAATGGGGCGATGCAGAACCTTTTGCCAGAGCCACCGGCCACCCGCCTGCCCGCGAACGCCGAGGCCGACGCCGCCCTGGCTGCCGCTGAGGAGGCCGGCACCGATGAGGCGTTCGCCAGCGTGGCGGCCGGCTTTCCCACCTACAGCGCGGCCTGGGCGGAGCTCGCGGCCCGGTCCTTCGCGCAGGGCCAGGTCGTGACCGCGTACGCCTACGCGCGCACCGGCTACCACCGGGGCCTCGACCAGCTGCGCCGCAGCGGGTGGAAGGGGCACGGCCCGGTGCCGTGGTCGAACGAGCCCAACCGGGGCTTCCTCCGCTGCCTCTACGTGCTGTCCCGAGCTGCGGACGAGATCGGCGAGGCCGACGAGGCAGCCCGCTGCGCCCAGTTCCTGCGTGACTGCGACCCGGCAGCGGCGGACGCGCTCGCGAGCAACTGACCCCGATCCGACGGCCGGCCCGACATCGGGCCGGCCGTCGGCGGCTCACAACCCTTCGGCAACCGCGGCGGCGATCTTCAGCCAGGCGTCCCGGGTGGCCGAGGAGAGCCCGCCGTACCGGATCGGCTCACCCGTGTCGATGAGCCGCTCGTACGGGGCCAGCAGCACCGCCCGGGTGCGGGCCGCGAAGTGCTCCTGGATGGCCGGCAGGTCGATCTCCTTACGGGACGGCGGCATCGACACCACGGTCACCGCCTGGCGGACCAGCCGTTGCCGGCCGCTCTGCTCCAGGTGGTCGAGCATCCGGGCGGCCGTCTCCGCCGAGTCGTTACGGGCCGACATGGTGACCACCAACTGGTCGGTGGCGTCCATCGAGGCCTGCCAGTTCTGCGCCCGCACGTTGTTGCCGGTGTCCACGAAGATCAATTTGTAGAACCGGCTGACCACCTCGCGGATCTCGGCGAACGCGGCCGCTGTCAACATCTCGCCACCCGTGGCCGACTCGTCCGAGGCCAGGACGTCGAACATCCCCTCGCCCTGCGAGCGCACGTACTGCGACAGGTCGCCGACCCGCCCGTGCGCGCCCTGGAACTGCCCGAGGTCACGCAGCATGTCCCGCACCGTGCGGGAGTGGAAGTCCTGCTGGGCGCGCATCCCCAGGGTGCCCTGGGTCTCGTTGTTGTCCCACGCCAGCACGTAGCCACCGCGCTTCTGACCGAACGTCATCGCGAGCAGCAGGATGGCCACCGTCTTACCGGCGCCGCCCTTCGGGTTGACCACCGTCACCTGCCGCAGCCCGCCGAAGTTGCGGCGCACCATCTCGATGTCCCGCTTGAGCTCCTGCTCGTGCCGCCCGGGAGAGAGTCGGAGCAGCCCCATCTTGTTGACCACCGCGCGTACGCCCATGGTCGCCACCGGGTCGGCGGGCCGGACCTGTCGGCGCTTGCTGAAGTCCTCGGCGGTCGGCACCGCCGTGGACTCCGGCGTCCAGCTCGCGTCCGGGTATCCGGTGGTCGGCACCTGGGCCACCCCCTCGGCCTCCTGGTAAGGCTGACCAGGAGGTACGCCGGGCGGGCCCTGCTGCCACGGCGGTGGGTACCAGCCGGGGGACGGCGGGAACGGCCCGGGCGGTGCGGCCTGCTGGGGAACCTGCGGCGGCAGGTTGCTGAACTGCGTCAGGTCGGGCGGGGGTGGGATCGGCGTCGAGCCAGCCTGACCGGGAATCGCCGGGTCGAACGACTGGCCGGTCTGACCGGGGCCGGCCTGCGGGACGCCGGAGTGCGGCTGCGGCGGGGCCGGGATCGGGGGCGTCGCGGTGGCGCCTTCGTCGTGGGTCGGTGCGGTTGCGCCGGCCGGCCGTTGCGGCGGATACGCCCAGGGCGACTCACTGGCCGGTCGTGCCGCTCCAGCAGCGGGCCCGTCCTCCCCGGTCCCGCCAGCCTGCGGCGCTGGTCCGGCCGTCGCGGAATCCGGCGTCGCCGGAGCTGCCGGGGCGGTGCGGCCGGTGGGCTCTGCGGCTGCGGTGCGGCCGGTGGGCTCTGGCACGGTGGCGCGGCCGGTGGGCGGGGCACCGGTGGTGGGATTGTCCAGGGTGAACGGCAGGTCCAGGTCGACACCGCCCGGGTTGACCGGCGGGACGTTGACGGCGGCCGTACCGCGGTCAACGGGCTGCGCCTGCGTCGCGCCGGCTGCGGTGCTCGCCCCCTCGGATTGGCTGTCCGCCGGCCCGAAGGCGGTGTTCGGTGCCGGAGGAACCCCGGTGCCGCCCGGGACGCCGTTGCCCGCCGGAGCGTTGCCCGCCGGCGGCGTACCCGTTGCCGGCGGCGTGCCCGTCGCGGGTGGACCGGGCGGTGTCGCCGCGGCGGTCGGAGCGGCCGCTGGTGGCCAACTCGGCTGCGGCGGCCCCCAGCCCGACCCTCCGCCGGCCGCGCCGCCGGCGCCCCAACCCCCGGGTGCCGGAACGGCTCCGCTCAGCGACGGGTAGTCGGACGGCGAGGGTGGCGGCAGCGGGGCAGCTCCGGGCTGTCCTGGGACCGGCGGCCGGCTGATCGGCGGCGCCGCCACCGGCGGCGTAACCGGCCCGGGCGCGGCCGACGGCGGTGCGCCCCGCTGCTCGGCGACCGCCGCCCAGGGCGGTACGACGGTCCCCGCGCCCCGGTCGGTCGGATCCGGTGGCCAGAGTGGTTCGATGTCCCGCTCCGGCACCGGCTGCTGGCCGTGCGCCTGCGCCCGGTCGGCGTTCTCGTCCATTAGGGCCCTCCCCAGTCCTCCTGCGAGGATAGGCGCATCCGCCCGCGAGGGGCGGGCGGCGCAACCGAGGTTGGCCGCTCCGCGCCGCCGAGATCAGATCGACCAGACCGCCCAGGCACCCGGCTCGACCCACCAGGAGCGCTTCCGGGTCAGCTCGCCCTCGACACCATCGTCGAGGTACGGCACCTTCCCCTCCCTGGGCAGCACCGAAACCGCCCGGCCACGGGCCCGCCGAACTTCGAGGCGTACCCGTTTGCGGCCGAACGTCGAGCGGACGACCACCGGCACGGCAACCGCGACCTCGACCTGGCCGTCGGCCGGGTCCGGTGCGGTCAGCAGCGTGACGTCGTCGAGCGTCGCGTACCCGCCGGCATTGGCGACCGCGCAGGCCAGTAGTGGTTCATCACCGTCGGTGAGGATGGTGTCGTCGACCTCCACCCGAGCCCGCCAGTGCAGCGGCCGCCCGGCGTCGTCGGCGGCACCGAGCAACGCGCCGTCCAGCGTCACCGAGCCACCGTCGTTGCGCAGCAGGTCCAGTCGGCGCGGCGTGCCGTCCAACACCGCGGCGGCCACCACCGTCGGGTCACGGGGCAGCCCGAGCTGCGCGGCCAGGTCGCGGTGGGTGCCGCCACGGGCCGGGTCGAGCGGGAGTACGCCCACCGGTGGCAGGTCGGGCAGGGTGCGGTTGCCGGGCAGATCCGCCGGGCGCTTGCTCGGCGCCGGGGCGTACCGCCGGACCAGCCGGCGCAGCACGGCGCGCAACTGCCCGTCGTTGGCCGTCGCGACGACCAGCCGGGTCTTGCCGTCCGGGTCCGGCCAGGTGAGCCCGTCCGGCCGGGCCGGACCGTCGAGCCGGGCCAGCACCGCGTCGATCTCCGCGTCCGAGCGTGCGGTGACCATCTCCACCCGGGCGCCGCGGGCGTTCAGCGCGTCGGCGCAGGCCAGCACCGGCACCCGTGGCCGCTCGGTGGCGCACCGCTCGGTGTCACCGCCGGCCTGGGCCTGGGGTGCCTGGCCGGTGTCGGCCTGGCCGGTGTCGGTCTGGCCGGTCTCGGTCGGTTTCGTCGGACCGGTGTCGGTCTGGCCGTTGTCGGTCTGGCTCGTCGGGTCGGTGGCGGCCTCGGCCGCACCGCCGCAGCAGGCCCCGCCGCTGCCACAGCCCCCGGGAGCGTCCCGCTCCGAACCGAGGGTGAGCAGCACCACGTCGTACACGGAAGGAGCCTCCTGCCTCTCGACGCGACCCCTGCCGGCCGCGCCGTCACTACTTGTTAACCTGACACCCCGGGCTCGCCAACCGGTCGCCACCTGGCACCCGAGCCTTCTGGAGGCGGAAAAGATGCCAGCGATCGTGCTCCTTGGCGCTCAGTGGGGCGACGAGGGCAAGGGCAAGGTTACCGACCTGCTGGGTGAGCGGGTCGACTACGTCGTGCGCTACTCCGGCGGCAACAACGCCGGCCACACGGTGATCACCCCGGACGGCCAGAAGTACGCGCTGCACCTGATGCCGTCCGGCGCGCTCTCACCGACCGCGATGATCGTCATCGGCAACGGTGTGGTGGTCGACCCGAAGGTGCTGCTCGCCGAGATCGACGGCCTGGCCGAGCGTGGCGTCGACGTGTCCCGACTGCGGATCTCCGGTGACGCGCACCTGATCATGCCGCACCACCGGGCGCTGGACCGGGTGATCGAGCGCTACCTCGGCTCGTCCCGGATCGGCACCACCGGCCGGGGCATCGGCCCGGCGTACGGCGACAAGGTCGCCCGGATCGGCATCCGCCTGCAGGACCTGCTCGACCCGGGCATCCTGCGCAAGAAGCTGGAACTCGCGCTGCGCGAGAAGAACCAGATCCTGTTCAAGGTCTACAACCGCAAGGCGATCGACCTTGAGGCGACCGTCGAGGAGTACCTGGCGTACGCGGAGCGGCTCAAGCCGTACATCGCGGAGACCCGGGCGATGCTCTGGGACGCGCTGGACCGGGACGAGACGGTCCTGCTGGAGGGTGCCCAGGCCACCATGCTCGACATGGACCACGGCACGTACCCCTTCGTGACCTCGTCGAACCCGACCGCCGGTGGTGCCTGCGTGGGTGCCGGCATCCCGCCGACCGCGATCAGCAAGGTCATCGCGGTGAGCAAGGCGTACACCACCCGGGTCGGCGCGGGACCGTTCCCGACCGAGTTGTTCGACGCCAACGGTGACCACCTGCGCAAGATCGGCGCGGAGTACGGCACGACCACCGGGCGGGAGCGCCGGTGCGGGTGGTTCGACGCGGTCGTCGCCCGGTACGCCTGCCGCCTCAACGGTGTCACCGACCTGGTCATCACCAAGCTGGACGTGCTCACCGGCATGCCCAAGGTGCCGATCTGCGTCGGCTACGAGATCAACGGCGTCCGGGTCGACGACATGCCGATGAGCCAGACGGACTTCCACCACGCCAAGCCCGTGTACGAGGAGCTCGACGGCTGGTGGGAAGACATCACCAAGGCACGGACCGCCGCCGACCTGCCGGAGAACGCCCGTCGCTACATCGCCCGGGTAGAGGAACTCTGCAACGCCAAGGTGAGCGTCGTAGGTGTAGGCCCAGGCCGAGACGAAAACGTGGTCCTCCACCCCCTCCTCCCCTAACCCCGTGGGCTTGCTTCTCACCCCCACCCCACCCCACCCCACTCCACTCCCTCGTCGATCATGAGGTTGACGGAGTGTTCGATCTACGAATGCCCCGTCAACCCCATGATCGACGGCAGGGCTGGCGGGTGTTGTCCACAGAGTTGTCCACAGGGGTGGTGGGGTGGCTGGTGAGCGGTCAGCGTGGTCGTCGTGGATCGCACAGACCTCGTACGCGTCATCGCCAGCGGCCAGGATGGCCTGATCACTCGGGCGCAGGCGTTGCGTGCCGGATTCAGTCGACACGACATCGACCATCTGGTGACCGTCGGGCGGTGGCGACCACTCGCACGAGCGGTCTATCTGGTCCGCAGCCGGTCCATCGAATCGCCCGCCCGTCAGTGTCGTGTCCGCGCCGCTGTGCTCTCGTTGGGCCCGCAGGCTCACGCGGTGTTCGGCACAGCGGCTGAGCTGCACGGCATTGCCGGTCTGCCGCGTGGTGACGAGATCCACGTGGCGCTGCCGGGCAGGGCGGCCAAGCGGACACGGGTGTCGGACCCCGCGATCGTGCTGCACCAGCTCGAACACCCTCCGGGGAAGGTGGTGCAGGTGAACGGGATCGCGGCTACTGTGCCACGGCTGACCGTCGCAGAGATCATCCTGCGAGAGCGCCGTTATGCTGCGGTCTCCGTGCTCGACTCCGCGCTCAACCGGGGATTGATCACGACCGAATGCCTGGCGGCCATCGCAGTGTTGATCAGGGGCCGGCGTGGCGCGATCGCGGCACGCGGTTATCTGGCTGAGGCGGACGGTCGGGCTCAGTCGCCGCTGGAGACGCGTACCCGGCTCCGCTGCGTTGACGGCCGCGTGCCTCCAGATGCCCTTCAATTGGAGGTGCGCGACGACGACGGATACCTGCTCGGCATCGGTGACCTGGGCTGGCGCGGACCGCAGGTGATCGCCGAGGCCGACGGCCGAGACCCGCACGCCACCGTAGAGGCCGCTTTCGCCGACCGCCGCCGCCAGAATCGCCTGGTCAACGCCGGCTGGACCGTCTTGCGCTTCACCTGGCAAGACACCCTCCGCCCCGACTACATCCCCTGGACGGTCCGCCAGGCACTCGTCGCCGCCCGTTCTCGTTGATCATGAGGTTGACGGGTCAGTGGATCACCAAAAGGCCCGCTAACCTCATGATCAACAGCACCGGTGGTGGGGGACAGTAGGATCTCGGTCGTGCGGGTTCTTCTGGTTGGTGGTGGTGGGCGGGAGCATGCGCTCGCCCTCGGGTTGGTGGCGGATCCGGCTGTTTCCGCGGTTGTTGCCGCGCCTGGTAATCCGGGTGTCGCCTCGGTGGCCGAGTTGCGGGCCGTGAACGCTTCCGATCCGGCGGCGGTGGCGGCGCTGGCCGTGGAGACTGCCGCTGACCTGGTGGTGATCGGGCCGGAGGCACCGCTGGTCGCCGGGGTGGCCGATGCTGTCCGTGCCAAGGGCATCGCCGTCTTCGGTCCATCCGGTGCGGCCGCGCAGTTGGAGGGCTCCAAGGCGTTCGCCAAGGACGTGATGACCGCCGCCGGCGTACCGACCGCCCGGGCGTACGTCTGCACCGACGAGGAGAGCACCGCGCGGGCGCTGGACGAGTTCGGCGCCCCGTACGTGGTGAAGGACGACGGACTCGCCGCCGGCAAGGGCGTGGTGGTGACCGACGACCGGTCCGCCGCGCTGGCCCACGCGAACGAGTGTGGCCGGGTCGTGGTCGAGGAGTTCCTGGACGGCCCGGAGGTCAGCCTCTTCGTGGTGACCGATGGCGAGGCGGCGCTGCCGCTGCTGCCGGCTCAGGACTTCAAGCGTCTCGGCGATGGTGACACGGGGCCGAACACCGGTGGCATGGGGGCGTACGCGCCGCTGGCCTGGGCACCGCCCGGCCTGGTCGACGATGTCATGCGCGACGTGGTCCACCCGACGCTCGCGGAGATGCGCCGCCGTGGCACCCCGTTCGCCGGTCTGCTCTACGTGGGCCTCGCGATCACCGCGGCCGGCCCCCGGGTGATCGAGTTCAACGCGCGCTTCGGCGACCCGGAGACCCAGGTGGTGCTCGCGCTGCTGGAGACCCCGCTGGGCGGGCTGCTGCACGCGGCTGCCACCGGCACGCTGGCCGAACACCCGCCGCTGCGGTGGCGCGACGGCAGCGCTGTCACCGTGGTGCTCGCCTCCGCGGGCTATCCGGCCGCGCCGCGCACCGGCGACGTCATCACCGGCGCGGACCGGCCGGGCATCATCCACGCGGGCACCGCCCGCCGGGCCAGCGACGGCGCGTTGCTCTCCGCCGGAGGCAGGGTCCTCTGCGGTACGGCCACCGGCTCCGATCTGGCCGCTGCGCGGGACGCCGCGTACGCGCTGGTGGACGGGGTGGAGTTGGCCGGCTCGCAGCATCGCACCGACATCGCCGCCGCCGCCATCGACGGCCGGATCACGATCCCGGGCTGAGCAGCCGCCGGGCTGAGCAGCCGCTGGACCGTCGGCTGGGCGGCGCCTCAGCCGAAGTAGCGGCGCAGTTCGCGGGTGAGCACCTTGCCGGTGGCGTTGCGGGGCAGGTATTTCACGAAGATCACGTCCCGGGGGACGCTGAAGCGCGCGAGATAGTGCCGGACGTACTCGCGTACCGCATCGGGATCGAGCGTCTCGTCGGGGTGCAGGGCGAGGAACGCGGCCAGGCGCTGGCCGTACTCGGGGTCGGGTACGCCGATCACGGCCACTTCGCGAACCTGCGGCAGTTGGGCGAGCAGGTCCTCCACTTCGGAGGGGAAGACGTTCTCTCCACCGGAGACGATCATGTCGTCGGCCCGTCCGTCGACGAAGAGCAGCCCGTCGGCGTTGAGCCGGCCGAGGTCACCGGTATCGAGCAGACCGTCGCGGGTTTCCCGGCTGGCACCGGAGGTGTAGCCCTCGAAGAGCATCTCGTTGCCGACGAAGATCCGCCCGACCCGTCCGGTCGGCACCGGCTGGCCGTCGTCGTCGAGCATTGCCAGCCGGGTGCCGTGCGGCGGCCGACCGGCGGTGGTGGGTGCCTGGCGCAGGTCCTGCGGGTCGGCGATGGACGCCCAGGACACCTCGGTGGAGCCGTAGAGGTTGTACAGGACGTCGCCATAGGCATCCATGAACTTCGGCGCCAGCCCGCCGGGCAGGGCGGAGCCGCTGACCGCGACGACCTTGAGCGGGGGGCGCGGGTCCGGCGGGGGCACCTCCATCAGTCGCTGCACCATCACGGGTACGGCGAACAGCGCGTCGCACCGGTTGGCGGTCAGGGCGGCGAGCGTGGCGGCCGGGTCGAAGCGTCGGTGCAGCACGATGGTGGCCCGCAGGGCGAAGCAGACCTGGAGGGCGGCGAACCCCCAGGTGTGGAAGATCGGTGCGGCGATCATCACCCGGTCCCTGGTGTGCAGCGGGATGCGGCCGATGATGGACACCAGCGGGCCGAAGCCGCTCGGCGTGCGACGACGGGCGCCCTTGGGCGTACCGGTGGTGCCGGAGGTGAGCACGATGATCCGGCCGTCCCGCTCCGGCGGGTGCAGGTCACCCGGCAGTGCGCCGGCCACCAGCTCCTCGCGGGCGCGTTCGTCGAGCCGGGGCAGCTCGGCGGGGAGTCCGAGGACCCGCTCGGCGAACTCGTCGTCGTGCACCAGCAGTCGCAGCTGTTGCTCTTCGGCGACGGTGCCGAGCTGGGCCGCGGAGAGCCCGGTGTTGACCAGCACCGCGTCGACGCCGAGCAGGGTGGCGGCGACGATCGTCTCGATCAGCCCGTGGTGGTTGCGGCAGAGCACGCCGATCCGGTCGCCGGCCTGCACGCCGAGCCCGGCCCGCATCGACCTGGCCATCCGTTCGGCCCGGTCGAGCAGGTCGTGGTAGGTCAGCTCGACGCCGTCCTCGTCGATGACCGCCACGCGGCCGGGGTCCCGGGCAGCCGCCTGGCGCAGTTCGCCAGCCAGGCTCCACCCCCAGGTACGCAGGGCGTTGAGCTGCGCGGCGATCCGGACCGGGTTGCCGGGGGTGAGCAGTCCGCGACGGGTCAGGGTGGCGACGGTGAACGGCAGGTCCATGCCGCAGACCTCCTAGGGGTGGTGCGCGGACGGGGCAGTGACCTGCCCGTCCATCAGGGGCTTCTTCCTTGATCATGCACTGGGGGTGGCTGAAGGCCCAGTTGGCGTCGGCGCGGGGTGACGAAGACGGCACAGATCGTGGAGTCCGGGCCACCGTCGGCCCGACCCCCTTGTAGAGGCGCCGGGCCGACGGCGGTCAGCGGATCTGCATCCCGGAGATCGCCCGGGAGATCACCAGTCGTTGGATTTCCGAGGTGCCCTCGAAGATGGTGTAGATCTTGGCGTCCCGGTACCAGCGTTCGACCGGGTGGTCGCGCAGGAAGCCGGCCCCGCCGAGCAACTGCACCGCCTTCTCGGTGACCGACACCGCCACCTCGCCGGCCTTGAGCTTGGACATCGAGCCCTCGCCCGCGGTGAACGGGCGGTTGTTGCGGCCCATCCACGAGGCGCGCCAGACCAGCAGCCGTGCCGCGTCGATTTCCATCCGCATGTCGGCCAGCGCGAACGCGACCGCCTGGTTCTCGATGATGGGTCGTCCGAACTGGACGCGGTCCTTCGCGTAGTCCAGGGCGTACTCGTAGGCGGCCCGGGCAACGCCGAGCGCCTGCGCGCCCACCGTGGGTCGGGACAGCTCGAACGTGCGCATCGCGGCCTGTCCGCTGGCCCGCTGCCCGGAGCGCGCCCGGTCGAGGCGTTCCAGCAGGGCGTCCCGCCCGCCGAGCAGGCAGCGGCCGGGCACGCGTACGTCGTCGAGGAAGACGTCGGCGGTGTGTGACGCGCGGAGGCCGAGTTTGCGCAGCTTGCGGGTGGCGGCCAGGCCGGGGGTGCCTGGCGGTACGACGAACGCCGCCTGGCCTCGGGAGCCGAGTGTGGGGTCGACGGAGGCGGTGACCACGTGCACGCCGGCGATCCCGCCGTTGGTGGCGTACGCCTTCTGGCCGTTGAGCACCCACTCGTCGGTGGCCTCGTCGTAGACGGCCCGGGTGCGCATCGCGCCGACGTCGGAGCCGGCCTCGGGTTCGCTGGTGCAGAACGCGGCGACGGCCGGCGAGTCGACGTCGCCGAAGCACTGTGGCACCCACTCGACCATCTGGTCGGGGGTGCCGGCGCCGTAGATGGCGGCGACGGCGAGTGAGGTGCCGAAGATGGAGAGGCCGATGCCGGCGTCACCCCAGAAGAGTTCCTCACTGGCGATCGGCAGGGAGAGCCCGGTCGGGTCGGCCCAGCAGGTGGCGAGGAACTCGAAGCCGTAGAGGCCGACCTTGGCGGCTTCCTGGATCACCGGCCACGGGGTGTCCTCGCGCTCGTCCCACTCGGCGGCGGCCGGGCGCACGACCTCTGCGGCGAAGCCGTGCACCCAGTCGCGTAGATCCCGCTGTTCCTCGGTCAGGTCAAGCGAGAACTCAGCCATGTCAGGCCTTGGGGATGTCGAACAGGTTGGCGATGTTGGCGGCGAGGCCCAGGTCGCCCTTCGCCTTCAGCTTGCCGGTCATGAACATCATCACCGGGTTGGCGCCACCGGAGACGATCTTCAGGAACTCGACCGGGCCCATGGTGAGGCTCAGCTTCGGGTCGTGCTGCGGGGTCTCGTTCACGACGCACGTGCCGTCGGCGATGACCACCTCGTAGGTGTCGCTGCCGCCGTCGGGGCGACCGGTGATGACCCAGTGGATGACCGCGTTGGTCGAGCCGGCCCGGTCCGCGCGGAACAGCGACGGCATCCGGCCGAACACCTCGCCCAGGACCTTGTCGCGCATGTCACCGGACATCACCTGAGCGATCTTGTCGTCCGGGGTGGACTTGACCAGCTGGGCGAACTCCTTGGGGCCGACGTTGGCGAAGGTGGCCGGGTCGAAGTCAGTCATCAGGTGTGCCTTCCGAAAGATTGGCTACTCGTGCGTAACCCTACGCACGAGTAGGTATGCTCGCAAGGTGTCCACCGTCCCCGCCTTCAAGCGCCTGCCACGCGCCGTCCGCGAGCAGCAGATGCTCGACGCGGCCGTGAAGGTCTTCTCCCGTCGCGGCTTCCACGCCGCCAGCATGGACGAGATCGCGGAGGACGCCGGCATCTCCAAGCCCATGGTGTACGCGTACCTCGGCACCAAGGAGGAGCTCTTCGTCGCCTGCCTGCACCGGGAGGGCACCCGGATGATGCAGGCCATCGCGGGAGCCGCCGCCCCCGACCTGCCGGCCGACGAGCGGCTCTGGCGTGGGTTGCGGGCGTTCTTCGGCTTCGTGGGCGCACACCGGGACGGCTGGGCGGTGCTCTACCGGCAGGCCCGGGGCGAACAGCCGTTCGCCGGGGAGCTGGCCGCCATGCGGGCCCGGCTGGTCGAGGTGGTCGCCGGGATGCTCGACCACGCGCTGCGCGCCGAGGGCCGTGAGATCACCGCCGTCGACCTGGAGGTCGTCGCGTACGCCCTGGTCGGCGCGACCGAGTCGCTGGCCGACTGGCTCGCGGACCACCCGGACGCCGACCCGGAGAAGACAGCCACCCGGATGATGAACGTGGCCTGGCTCGGTGCCGCCCAGCTGCTGCACGGCGTCACCTGGCGTCCGCCGACCGACTGACGGCCCCGGCGGGAACAGCGTCGGTGCCCGGCTCGCCGGCCCGCGCCGTACGGCGGCGGTTGCGGAGCCACCGCACCACCTCGACGATCAGCGTCACCGTCAGTGCGAGGCCCAGGCCGAGCAGGAGTCCGCGCAACGGGTCCTGTTCGAAGGCCAGCCCGCCCACGTAGCCGACCAGCGCCGAGTAGAGCCCCCACGAGCCGGCGGCGAGCGCGTCGAAGGCCAGAAAGCGTCGGCGGGGATAGTGCACCGCGCCCATGGTGAGGGTGACCGCGGTCCGGCCGCCCGGCACGTAGCGGGCCACGGTGAGGATCAGCCCGCCGCGCGTCGCGATTCCCCGCCGGGCCCAGTCGATGGCGGCCCGGCGTCGACCGTCGGGCGGCAGTCGGTCGAGCAGCCGCGCGCCACCGCCCCGCCCGATGGCGTACGAGACGTGGTCGCCCACCAGCGCCCCGGCGGCGGCCACCAGGATCACCGCCGGCAGGTACGGCGCGCCGGAGGCTGCGAAGACTCCAGCGGTGATCACCGCCGTCTCGCTCGGCACCACCGGGAAGAAGCCGTCGAGCACCGCGATCGCGAAGATCGCCAGGTAGACCCAGGGCGAGGACATCGTCTCGTGCAGCAGGTCGAGTAGATCCATGATCCTGATGCTGGTGTGGGCTGCGGCTCCCGCCATCGGCCAGTGGTCAGACGGGCACCACTACTTAGGTCGCATCCGGCCCCGACGGCGGCTCGGGGTCAACCCTCACCCCACCCCGGTCTGGCTGCGCGGGAGGGCCCGATCCGTCCGCAGCGCCCTAAGCTCGCTGCGTGGCCTCCAGCGCCGTCGCCGTCCGGCGGGCCGTCCAGCGGTACGCCTCCGTGCTGCTCGCCGTCACCGTCGCGGCAGCCGTCTGGGCCAGCTCGACCGGTGACATCGGCGTCCGTTCACCACTGCCGGGCGTCGTCGCGCTGGTCCTCGCGGTGGCCTCGGGGTGGGCCGCCGGCACGATCCGCACGCGCCGCTGGCCGTTGTTCCTGGCCGCGGCGGTGGGCTGGCTGGTGCTCGCCGCTGCGGCGGCCGGGGTGGTCGCCTCGTACCAGGCGGGTCTGCGGCTACGTGGTCGACGGCTCGCCGGCTTCCTCGCCGCCGCGGCCCTGGTGCTCGCAGGTGGGGTGCTGGTCGGGCTGGAAGTGGGCGGCACACGCCGGATCACCACCGCCACCACCGGCAACGTGCTGCTTCTCGCCGCCTGTCTGGTCGGCCTCCCGTTGGTCTTCGGCCTCTGGGTGCGGGCGCGCCGGGACACCGTCGCCGCACTGCGGGACCGGGCCGAGCGACTGGAACGCGAGCAGGAGGCCCGCGCCGACCGGGCCCGTGCCGAGGAACGGACCGGGATCGCCCGGGAGATGCACGACGTGGTGGCGCACCGGGTCTCGTTGATGGTCGTGCACGCGGGGGCGCTGGAGGTGACCGCCGCAGACCCGGCGACAGTCGAGGCCGCCGCGCTGATCCGGACGACCGGTCGGCAGGCGCTCACCGACCTGCGCGAGGTGCTGGGCGTGCTGCGACAGGCCGGTCCGGCCGTGGTGCCGGAGCGCGGGATCGACGCGCTGGACGAGCTGATCGGGGAGTCCCGCGCCGCCGGGCTGCGGGTGTCCCGGCGAGACGAGGGCGTGCCGACGGCACTACCGGTGACGCTGGGGCGTACCGCCTACCGCGTGGTCCGGGAGGCGTTGACGAACGTGCGCAAGCACGCCGCCGACGCCGAGACGGTCGTCGGCCTGCACTACCTGCCCGACGGGCTGGAGGTGATGGTCCGGAACGGTCCCTCCGAGGGCGGGGCGGCGCTGCCCGGCGCCGGCCAGGGGTTGCTCGGGCTGCGCGAGCGGGTGGAGCTGCTCGGCGGCCGGCTGGAGGCCAGACCGGTGGACGGCGGGTTCCTGGTCCGGGCCCTGATCCCGTTGGGGGGTGCGGCGTGATCCGGGTGGTGGTGGTCGACGACGAGCAACTGGTCCGTGCCGGTCTGCGGCTGATCCTGGAGGCGGCGGAGGACATCACTGTCGTCGGTGAGGCGGCGGACGCTGCCGGCGCGCTGGAGCAGGCCCACCGGTTACGACCTGAAGTGGTGCTGCTCGACGTGCGGATGCCGGGCGTCGACGGGCTGACCGTCGCGGCCGAGGTGGTCTCCGCCGGACCGAAGGTGATCATGTTGACCACCTTCGACCTCGACGAGTACGTGCACCGGGCGCTCCGGGCCGGGGCGGTGGGATTCCTGCTCAAGGACACTCCGCCCCGCGAGCTGGCCGCCGCCGTCCGTACGGTGGCTGCCGGGAACGCGATGCTCGCCCCGACGGTGACCCGGCGCCTGATCAGCTCGTTCGCCGAGCGTGGTCCGGCCCGTCGGGACACGGCCCGGCAGCGGCTCGCCCCGCTCACCGCGCGCGAGCTGGAGATCGTCCGGGAGGTGGCGCGCGGCCTCGGCAACGCGGAGATCGCCCGACGGTTGACCATGAGCGAGGCCACCGTGAAGGCACACGTCAGTCGGGCGCTGGCGAAACTCCAGGCCGGCAATCGAGTGCAACTGGCCATCCTGGTGCACGACGCCGACCTGCTGTGACATGTGTGGCCGTCAACGTCGGTCGGCGGGGCGGCGGTGTGCCCTGCGGCGCAGCCACCGGATCCCCTCCAGGCCGAACGTGACGGCCACCGACAGCCCCACGCCGACCAGCACGCCTTTCACCGGGTCGCGTTCGAAGGCCAGCCCACCGAAGTAGCCGAGCAGCCCGCAGTACAGGGCCCAGGTGACCGCCCCGATGCTGTCGTACAGCAGGAACGCCCGGCGGGGATAGCGCACCGCGCCCATGGTCAGGGTGACTGCGGTTCGCCCGCCCGGCACGTACCGGCTGGTGGTCAGAATGATTCCGCCGCGCCGGTCCACCGCGCGCCGGGCCCACTCGGAGCTGGCCCGCCGACGGCTGCCGTCGGGCAGCCGGGCCAGCCGGTGCGCGCCGCCGCCCCGACCGATGGCGTAGGAGATGTGGTCGCCGACCAGCGCGCCGATGGCGGCGCTCACGATCACCAGGGTCAGGCTGGGGTGCCCGTCGCTCGCCGCGAGCACCCCTGCGGTGATCACCGCCGCCTCGCCCGGCACTGCGGGGAAGAACGCGTCGACCGCGGTGAGCCCGAAGATCAGCAGGTACACCCACGGCGACGTGACCGTCCCACGGAGGAGGTCGAGCAGGGCGTCCATGCCCCCATGCTCGCGGGGTACGAGCCGCCCGGTGGCCGAGTCGGCGGATCACCCCCTCCGGTCTCGCGCGTCAGCCGGCGCCGATCAGCGCCGGTGGGGCGAGCAGCGGACCGTGCGCGGTCTTGTCGTCGGCGGTGGGGCCGTGCGAGGTCAGCACCACGGGCGCGCCCAACTCCGCGCTGACCGCCGCCGCCCAGTCCGTCGGCGGGTCGTCGTAGACCGGGCGGGAACGCAGCAGACGGGCGGTGAGCGCTGCCTGCCGGTCCAGGTCACCGGGCGGGCCGGGGGTGAGCCGGTCGGTGGTGTCGTACCGGCGGCAGATCCGCAGGCCCGGACCGGCCAGGTCGAGGTGGGTCACCGCCAGGCCGTCGACCCCACCGGCTGCATCGAGGGCGTACCGGTGGGCGACCGCGTCGAAGTGACCGAACCGGAACCGGCCCTGCCACGGGTTCGTCGGGTTGTGCGGATCGGCCAGCGGCAGGCTCGAATCCTCGGTCACCAGCGGACCTGCCCCGTGCCGGGTGGTGACGACCCGGAGCACTCCGATCCGGGTCGCGTCGCCGGGCTGGCCCGCCTCGGCGAGCAGACTGTCGGCGTTGGCGAACGTGGTGGTGCTCCACGTCGTGTACGGGTGGAAGCCGTGCCACTCGTCGAGCAGCACCCCCTGCGCCCCCTCGAAGACGCAGGTCCCCGCGCGCAGCGCCCCGGCGAGCCAGCTCCCGTCGACGATCGCGACCCGCCCGGCGAACCCGGTGAACGCGGGCAGGCAGTCCTCGACCGGTGGCGCGTCCAGTGGGCCGAGCTCGGCGGTCAGCCGCTCCCGCAGGGCGGTCAGCCGCCGACGCAGCAGCGCCGGGCTGCGGCAGTCGGCGACCCGGGGCGCGTCGTCCGGGTGGGCGAGACCGTACGCGACGGTCTCGCCCACCCCCAGCCCGCAGGAGCCGTGCCGGTCGGCTCCCCGGGCGATCTCCCGGGCCTGGTTGGCGGCCCGGTGGTACGGGGTGGCGAGCAGCGCGCCCCCGTCAACCGTGAGTCGGTCGAGCGCGTCGGTCACCCCGACCGTGGCGAGATGGTCGGCCTCGGTGGCCAGCGCCAGCGGATCCACCACGACGTGCCGCGACAGGTGCGTACGGACACCGGGATGGAAGGTGCCGGCGCCGAACTGCGCGAACGTGTGGTGCCGCCCGTCGCGCAGCACGACGTTGTGTGCCGCCTGCGCGCCCCCGTTGAAGCGGACCACCGTGTGCACGGGCCGGGTGGCGCAGAGCCAGTCCACCACCGTGCCCTTGCCGGCGTCGCCGTAGCCGAGGTCGACCACCGCCACGTGGTTCACAGCCGGGTCACCCCGCCGGTGGTGTCGGTGAACGCGGGCAACGTCGACACCTCGGCCCGCCGTCCCCGGCCGAGGCGGGCCAGGGCCTTCGAGACGGTGCCGGTGGCGCTGGAACCGGCGTGGTCCAGGTGGCGCAGGCCCTCGTCCAGGTCGATGGCCTGCTCGCCGAGGCCGATGGTGAGCGCGATGGTCTCGCAGACGGCGTCGAGGTCGTCGAGCACCACGGCGTTCTGCCCGAGCAGGCCCCGCCAGAAGTCGAGCACCTTGGCGTTGCCGGCGTAGTGGCTGCCGGCGGGGAGCAGGAAGTAGGTGTCCCAGCGGCGGGTCACCTCGTCGAAGATCTGCCGCAGCGGTACGTCCTCGGTCAGGTCGTCGCCCATCAGGCGGGCCACCTCCCGCGCCTTCACCTGCGGGTACGCCAGCTCGTCGCCGATGATGAACAGGTAGCCGCGCCGGCCGCGCTTCTCCCAGTTGTCGGTGGCGGTGTGCCGGGCCATGAAGTACATGGCCAGCTCGTACGACTCGCTCATCTGCCCGCCGCCCCCGCCTTCGAGGACGATCCGGCCGAGGTCGTCGTCCATCCGGTTGTCCGACTCGAACTGGCCCACCTGCAACGGCACCCGGTCGCAGGTGGCGTCGCCGATCGCGCCGAACATGATCTGCGGGTCGCTGGCGTAGCCCTGCCGTTGCAGCAGCCCGAGGAGCTGCGGCAGCTTGGTCTGCAGGACGCGCGGCACGGTGCGCATCGAGCCGGTCACGTCGAAGAGCACCGCGACGGGGGTGGACTGCGGGTGCTCGCCGGAGTCGCGGCTCTCGCGCATCGCGTCGCGCGGGTCGAGCGCGGGGTGCACGGTGCGTGCCCCGCTGTCGCTGTAGGAGAACGCGCTCCTGCCGGTGGACCGGCGGTAGCGGTCGGCGGCGTCGTACACGTCGGTGGACCAGATTCCACTGCCCATGACAGCTCCTTAGGGGGTGAGGGTGAAGGGTCGGAAGGTGCGCGGCCCGTAGAGCCGGTCCAGCACCTGGTCGAGTTCGCGCAGCAGACGCCAGGCGTCGTCGGGACGGTCGGCGAGGAAGCGGTGCCGGCAGCCCTGGGCGAAGTCGAGCAGCTCGCGGGGCGCGTGGCGGTTGAGCAGCGAGGTCATGCAGCGGGTGGCCATCCAGATGTCGGTGCCCGGTCCGCACTGCCGCTTCTGGAAAACCTCGGGCGGATACCAGTCCTCCTGGCCGGGCACCATCGCCGGGATCGTGCCGCCGATCGGTGCGGAGAAGCACCAGTCGATGAGCACCACGCCGTGGGCGTCCGGCTCGATCAGCACGTGTCGCGGCAGGACCGCGCCGTGCACGATGCCGGCGCTGTGGGCCAGGCCGAGCGCCACCAGCAGCCGCCGCCACATCCAGGCCACGTCGCGGGCGTCCAACCCGTCGGGGTACGCGCGCCGCACCTCGTCGAGGTCGTGCAGGCCGGGCGCGGTGGCGAGCACGTTGATCCGCCGTTCGGCGCCGGTCGCGGCGTCGCGGTGCGGGAACTCGTCGACGAGCCGGGGCACGTACGGCAGGTAGCGCGGGTCGCCGCGTTCGGCGATGGTGTGCAGGGCGTGTGCCTCGCGGGCCATCAGGTCGTTGTCGGCGGGCCGCCGGGGGAGCTTGAGCAGTCGGTCGGCGCCGACGTCGTAGAGGTCGGCCAGGTCACCCGAGTGGGCCGGCGCGCCGAGCCGGTAGTCGCCGAGAACGGTGACCTGCCGGGCCTGCCACCGGGTGGTGACGTGGATGAACGCGTCGGTGGCCTCGGCGCGTACCGCCGGGTCGGCCGGCAGGCGGTCGGGGTGCAGGGCCGCGACCAGCTCGCGGTAGCGGCGGGCCGGCTGGTCCGCGCCGAACAGGTCGGCGTCGGTGCGGGCCGCCGCGACCAGGGCGATGGCCTCCGCCGTCCTCATCGCACCGTCTCCTCGCGGGCGGGGCGCAGCAGAGCCGGGTGCAGCAGTCGGGCGTCGCCGGCCCGGTAGAGCCGGGCGCGCGGGCCGCCCCGGGCGCCACCGCGCTCGGTGCTGGCGCCGGTGCTCTCCACGAAGCCCGGCACGGAGAGCACCTTGCGGTGGAAGTTGCCGGCGTGCAGCGGGTGACCCCAGACCGTCTCGTAGACGGCGCGCAGCTCGCTGATGGTGAACTCGGCGGCGAGGAAGCGCGTGGCGAGCGGCGTGTATTCCAGCTTGGACCGGGCCCGTTCCAGCGCGTCGTCGATGATCCGGCCGTGGTCGAAGGCGAGCTGCCGGCTGGTCAGCGCGGTCACCGGCAGCCAGATCGCCTCGTCGGCGTCGGTGCCGGCGGCCGGGTCCGGCAGGTCGGGGGCGAACGCGAGGTGGGCGATCGAGACGACGCGCATCCGCGGGTCGCGGTCGGGCGCGCCGTAGCTGCCCAACTGCTCCAGGTGTACGCGGCGCAGCCCCTCGCCGCCGAGCCCGGTCTCCTCGGCCAGCTCGCGTCGGGCGCCAGCGGTCAGGTCCTCGTCGGGGTGGACGAACCCACCGGGCAGCGCCCAGTGCCCCTCGAAGGGTGCCTGGCCGCGCCGGATCAGCAGCAGGTGCAGCGCGTCGTCGCGGATGGTCAGCGCCACCACGTCGACGGTCACCGCGACCGACGGATAGGCCCGGGGGTCGTACGCGGCCAGGAACTCCTGCTCGTTCATCGCGTCTCTCTCATTCTGAGAACATCTCGCTGTGAGAACAACTTAGCGCATGCGAGCGCCCCTGCCAAGAGGGGTGCCCGTCAGCGCACCAGACCCGCCAGGTGCGGTCGGCCGCGCGAGTCGTGCAGGGCGAACCCGCCGTCCGGCAGGAGGGCGAAACTCACAGTGCTCGGAAGTGGGACGGGAAGCTTGAAGGTGACCTCGACGGTGTAGGCGTCCGGCAGCCGGTTCCCCAGTGCGGCCAGGCAGCGCGCCTTGCTCCACATGCCGTGCGCGATCGGCCGGTGGAAGCCGAAGAGCCGCGCCCCGACCCGGGACGTGTGGATCGGGTTGTGGTCCCCGGACACCCGCGCGTACTCCGTGCCGACGCGGGGCTCCACCCGCCAGCGGGACGTGCCCGCCGGCGGCTCGGGGCGTCCACTGCGGTCGCCCACGCCAGGCTTGCGCTCCCGACCCAGGTACGTCGAGACACCCTCCCAGACCTTCTCGCCGGCGACCGAGCCGACCAGCACCACGTCCACCTGACGCCCCCGGTCGTGCGGGCGCAGGTTCTCCGCGTACGTCGTGAAGTCGAGGGTTTCGTCGGCGGTGATCGGGCGGTGCACGGTGATCCGGTTGCCGACGTGCACCAGACCGATCAGTGGGATGGGAAAGTCCGGCGCGGTCATCAGCCGCAGGGTCAGCGGGAAGCCCATGACGTGCGGAAACGTGCCCGGCAGGCGATCGGTGAGCCGGAACCCGCAGACCCGGTCGTAGGCGGCCAGGTGCGCCCGGTCGACGCTCACCCCGCCCACGGCCAACTCGACGCCCGGCACGCCGGTGCCGCGCCGCCCGCCGCCCAGGCCGGGCAGCGCGCCGAGCAACGCCCGCCGGTAGAGCGCCCCGGCCGCCGGCATCCGAGGCAGTTCGACCCGGTCACGGCCGGCGGGCTCCGGCCGCAGTGCCGCGGCCCGCATCTCCGCCGACAGTGTCTCCGTCGGGCCGTCGATCAGCTCGTGCAGGGAGAGGTCGTCGTCTGGCTGCCTCCAAGTGCCCATCACGCCCCCAGCAGACTCTGGCCGCAGACCCGGACCACGTTTCCGCTGACCGCACCGCTGGCCGGCCAGGCCAACCAGCCGATCGTCTCGGCCACGTCCACCGGAAGCCCGCCCTGGGCCAGGCTGTTCATCCGTCGGCCCGCCTCGCGGACCACCAGCGGGATACGCGCGGTCAGCCGGGTCTCGATGAAGCCCGGGGCCACCGCGTTGACGCTGATCCCCCGCTCCCGCAGGGCCGGGGCGAGCGAGTCGACCAGGCCGATCACGCCGGCCTTGCTGGTGGCGTAGTTGGTCTGCCCCCGGTTGCCGGCGATCCCGGCGATCGAGGAGACCGAGACGATCCGCCCGCCGGTCGGGATGAGCCCCCGCTCCAGCAGCACGTCGTTGATGCGTTCCTGGCTGGAGAGGTTGACGTCGATGACCTGGTCCCACCGGTCGGCGTCCATCCGGCCGAGCGTCTTGTCCCGGGTGATACCGGCGTTGTGCACCACCACGTCGACCCGGCCGTGTCGGCTGGCCAGGTGATCGGCGAGCCGGGTCGGTGCGTCCGGTGCGGTCAGGTCGAGTTGCACCGCCGTACCGCCGATGTCGTTCGCCACCGCGGCCAGCGCGTCACCGGCGGCCGGGATGTCCAGTGCCACCACCTGTGCGCCGTCGCGGGCGAGCACCCGGGCCAGCGCAGCGCCGATGCCCCGGGCGGCGCCGGTGACCAGCACGACCTGCCCGTCCAGTGGGCGGTCCCAGTCGGCCGGGGCGGTCGCCTCGCCGCCGCCGACCCGGATCACCTGACCCGAGACGTACGCGGACCGCCCGGACAGCAGGAACCGGAGCGTCGACTCGAGGCTGGTGAGGACGCCGTCCTCGGCCCGGGTTACATAGACGAGCTGCGCGGTGCTGCCCCGACCGAACTCCTTGCCGATGCTGCGCACCAGACCTTCCAGGGCGCGCTGGGCGGTCGCCTCGCGGGGCGTCGGGCACTCCTGCGGTGGGGTGCCCAGCACGATCACCCGACCGCCGGGCAGCACGGCCCGGGCCTGTGGGTGGAAGAAGTCGTACAGCTGGCGGAGCTGGGCGGAGTCGGTGATGCCGCTGGCGTCGTACACCAGGGCTCCGAAGCGGTCCTGGGGTCCTGCGCTGGCGGCCGGGTCGGCCAGCTCGACCCCGGCGGCGGTCAGGATCCTGCCGACCGGCTCGGCGAGCCGGCCGCCGGTGGCCGCGCCGAGCAGGGCCGGCCCGGGCAGCAGCGGGTCGCCGGGAGAGTGCCGGCGCAGACGGGGCGGGTCGGGCAGCCCGAGTCGCTTGACCAGCGTGCGGCCGGCAGTCGATTGGACGAAGCTCGCGTACCTGTCGGTCATAGGCGTAGCCTACTGGCGAGTAGGGTTCGAGCAACACATGTCGAGGAGGCGGATCGTGCAGAGCATCCGGAGGGTCGCGGTCATCGGGGGCAACCGCATCCCCTTCGCCCGTTCCAACTCGCGCTACGCGGACGCGTCGAACGCCGACCTGCTCGGCGCCGCGTTGGACGGCCTGATCGCCCGGTACGGGCTGGCCGGGCAGCGCGTCGGTGAGGTGGTGACCGGCGCGGTGCTCAAGCACTCCCGCGACTTCAACCTCACCCGCGAGGTGGTCCTCGGCTCCCGGCTCGACCCGCACACCCCGGCGTACGACATTCAGCAGGCCTGCGGCACCGGCCTGGAAGCGGCGATCCTCGTCGCCAACAAGATCGCCCTCGGTCAACTCGACGTGGGCATCGCCGGCGGCGTCGACACCACCTCCGACGCGCCGCTCGCGGTCAACGAGGAGATGCGCCGGACGCTGCTCAAGCTCAACTCGGCCCGTACGCTGGGCGAACGGCTCAAGGTCGCGGCGAAGCTGCGCCCACTCCAGCCGTTCAAGCCGGAGATCCCGCGCAACGCGGAACCCCGCACCGGCCTGTCCATGGGCGACCACGCCGCCCGCACCGCGGTGCGCTGGCAGATCGACCGGCGATCCCAGGACGAGCTGGCCCTGCGTTCGCACCAGCGGCTCGCCGCCGCGTACGACAGGGGTTTCTTCGACGACCTGATGACGCCGTACCTGGGGCTGACCCGCGACGCGAACCTGCGCCCGGACACCAGCGTGGAGAAGCTCGGCTCGCTCAAGCCGGTCTTCGGCACCCGCGGCCCGGACGCCGAGCAGGCCACGATGACCGCCGGCAACTCGTCACCGCTCACCGACGGGGCGTCCACCGTGCTGCTCGCCAGCGAGGAGTGGGCGGCCGCGCACAACCTGCCGGTGCTGGCCTGGTTCAGCTGGTCGGAGACGGCAGCGGTGGACTTCGTGCACGGCGACGAGGGGCTGTTGATGGCCCCCGCGTACGCGGTGCCCCGGATGCTGGCCCGCGCCGGGCTGACGTTGCAGGATTTCGACTACTACGAGATCCACGAGGCGTTCGCGTCCCAGGTGCTGGCCACCCTCGCCGCCTGGGAGTCGCCGGAGTTCTGCAAGGACCGGCTCGGCCTGGACACGCCGCTGGGCGCGATCGACACCGACCGGCTCAACGTCAACGGCTCGTCGCTGGCCGCCGGACACCCGTTCGCCGCCACCGGCGGGCGGATCGTGGCGACCCTGGCCAAGCTCCTGGCCGAGCGGGGCAGCGGACGCGGGCTGATCTCCATCTGCGCGGCCGGCGGTCAGGGTGTGACCGCCATTCTGGAGCGTTGAGCGGAACGTCCCTTACCGGAGCACCTGCCGACAGACGTTAACGGTCTGTTCAGTAGCCGGCCCGCTGGCGGAGAGTTCGCCGCGCAACGGTGATCGCTGCCGCGCCCCGGGGCGCGGAATCGATCACTCCTGCGTGCGGAACGGGGCCGTATCACCATGGAGTCCGTCGTCCCACGGACGACCACCCTCTCGGTGGTCATCCCGATGTTCAACGAGACCGCGGTCATCCCGGCCCTGGTCGCCCGGCTGCGGCCGGTGCTGGACGCGCTCGACGTCGACTACGAGGTGGTCGCCGTGGACGACGGGAGCCGGGACGACACGGTGTCGGTGCTCTTCGACCACGGCCGGGACTGGCCACAGCTCCGAGTGCTCCGGCTGCGGCGCAACAGCGGCCACCAGGCGGCGTTGACCGCCGGTCTGCACCGGGCCGGCGGCCAGTGGGTCGTCAGCCTCGACGCCGACCTCCAGGATCCGCCGGAGACCATCGCCGAGATGCTCAGGGTGGCCCGCGAGGACGGTGTGGACGTGGTCTACGGCGTCCGCGCCGACCGCAGCACCGACACGGTCTTCAAGCGCAACACCGCCCGCGGTTACTACTGGGTGATGCGCCGGCTCGTCGGCGCCGACCTGCCCGCCCAGGCCGGTGACTTCCGGTTGCTCAGCCGCGACGTCGTCGAGGTGCTGCGCCGGCTGCCCGAACGGGCCCCGGTCTACCGGCTGCTGGTGCCGTCGCTCGGTTTCCCCAGCGCCGAGGTGCGCTACGACCGCGCGGCGCGGGCCGCCGGGGAGACGAAGTATCCGTTGCGCCGGATGGTGGCCCTGGCCTGGGAGAGCGCGGCGAACTTCTCCGCCGCGCCACTGCGACTGGCCACCTGGCTGGGAATGTCGAGCTTCCTGCTCTGCCTCGCGCTGATCGTGTTCGGCGTGGTCGTCCACGTCTCCGGTGCCACGATCCCCGGCTGGACCTCGATGTTCGTCGCGGTGCTGCTGCTCAGTGGGGTGCAGTTGGTCTGCCTCGGTCTGCTGGGCGAGTACGTCGGGCGGATCTACGCCACCGTGCAGAACCGACCCGCCTTCCACGTCGGGTTCGACTCGCTGGACGAGGTGCCGGCCGCCGAGACGGTGGCGGAGAAGCGGGCCGACTTCGGGCCGGTGGTCGGCGCCCGTGGCTGACACCCTGCTGGCCGAGCGGACCGGCAGCCCAGCCCCGGCCCCGGCGTCGCGTCGGAACCCTCTCCTGCCGAGCCTCACGACGCTCCCGTGGGCGCTCGTCGTCGCCGCCCTGCTCCTGGTCTGGTCGCGCGGCGGGGTGCCGGTCGCGGACCTCGCCCGGTTCTCCGCGTACTGGATCTTCGCCCTGGTGCTCCCCGGGACCCTGGTGCACCGCGCGGTACGCGGCAGTCGGGGAAACCTCCCGGAGGACCTCGCCCACGGGGCGGCAACCGGCCTGTTGCTCGAGATCGTCTTCTGGGCGTCGGCCGCGGCGACCGGCCAGCAGTCCCTGCTGCGGTGGTGGCCGTTGCCCGTACTCGCCGCCTTCGCCGCCGTTCCCGGGCTGCGCCGGCACTGGCGGGTCGGCGAGCGGCGCCCGCTGCCGGTCGCCTGGCACTGGGCGATGGGCGCGGCGCTGCTGGTGGTGCTGGCCTGGGGGTACGTCCAGTGGCGGATGGTCCCCCTGCCTCCGGTGTCCGGTGGCTACTACCAGGACGTGCTCTACCACCTGGGTCTGGTGCAGGAGCTGACCCGGGCGATGCCGTTCGAGTTGCCGCACGTCGCGGGGGAGGAGTTGCGTTACCACTACCTCTCCGACGCCCACATCGCCAGCGGCAGCATGATCACTGGCATCGCGCCGACGGTGGTGCTGTTGCGACTCTGGCTGGTGCCGGTGGTCGGCACGGCGGTGGTGCTCGCGGCCGGGCTCGCCCGCGACCTGAGCGGTGTCGTCTGGACCGGTCCGGTGGTCGCCGTAGCTGGTTTCGTCGGCAGCACGCTCACGCTCGGCTCGGCCGTGGGCGTGTCCGGTGAGATGCCGCTGTCGTACGGCAGCCCGTCCCAGACGTACGTGCTGGTGCCGTTGCTGCTGCTCGCCGGGCTTTGCGTCGACGTGGCCCGGGGGCGCTCCCTCGGCCCGGCCTGGGCGCTGGTCCCGGCGCTCGGCCTGGTCTGCGCGGGAGCGAAGTCCAGCGCGTTGCCACCGCTGATCGCCGGCCTGGGTCTCACCGCGGCCGTGTTCTGGTGGTGGGAGCGGCGGGTCCCACGGCCGGCCCTGGTGGCGCTGGCCTGCCTCGTGGCGGCGATGGCGCTCGGGTTCCGGCTGTTCGCCGGCGGTGGGGCGTCCACGCTGCGGGTACAGGCGTTGGCGCTGCTGCACTTCATCGCCCCGTACGCCGAGACCCTCGGCGGGGGTGACGGGATCTGGCCGGACGCGCCGCTGCCGCCGGGCATCAACGACGGCGGCGTACTCGGGTGGCTGCTGGCGCTCGCCGTGGTCGCCTGGTGGGTGCTGGGCCAGGCACCCCGGTGGGTGGGCATGAGCATGCTCGTCGACAGTGGGCACCGGGCCGATCCGGCCGTCTGGCTGCTCGCCGGCACGGTGCTCGCCGGGGCCGCCACCACCTGGGTCTTCCAGCACCCGTCGATCAGCCAGATCTACTTCTGGATGGGTGTCATCCCGGTCGGTGCGGTGCTGACCGTCTGGGCGCTCGCCGCGGCCCGGGCACCCTGGCCGGTGCTGGTGGTGCCCGCCGTGGCCGGCGCGGTGACGGCGCTCGCCACGGCCGGCACGGTGGTGGGTTTCGCGTTGCCGAGGATCGCCCGTCCCCCAACGCGGACCATCGAGGGCTGGCTGTTGGTGCTCGGTGCCTCGGCGCTCCGGTATGTGCTGTTCGTCGTGGTGGCCGCCACGCTCGCCGTGGGGGTGGCCGCCCTGTGGCGTCGCCGGGTGCCCGCACCGGGAGGACGGCGGAGGGCGGCGACGATCGCGGTGGCCGGGGTCACCGCAGCGATGCTCGGCGCCAGCACCGCCGTCGCGGTCGGCGGAGTCGTCCGCTCGGTGCTGGCCGAGCCGGTGCCGGCGACCGGCCCGCAGCCGTACGCGCTGACCGTCGACGAGATGCGCGCCGCGCTCTGGCTGGACGAACACGCCGCCGACGACGACGTGGTCGCCACCAACGTGCACTGCCGTCCCGTGCGGACCACCCCGCACTGCGATGCCCGGGCCTTCTGGGTGACCGGGCTGGGCGGGCACCGGACGGTGGTGGAGAGCTGGGGCTACACCGACGCGGTCGTGGCCGCGCACGGCGTCGACAACCTGGGGTACGCCCGGCAGGACTTCCCCGATCAGGAGTTGCTCGCGCTCAACGACGGCGTGTTCACCGCGCCGACCGCCGCCGACCTGGACCGCCTCCGCACACGGCACGGGGTCCGATGGTTGTTCGCCGACACCAGGGCGGGCGCGGTGTCGCCGGAGCTGGCCCGGCTGGCTCAGGTTCGGCTGGTCGCCGGCTCGGTCACCGTCTACGACGTCGGCGGCTCCTGACCGCCTCGGGGAGCCCGGCCCGGTCCAGGTGCCGGTCGGCGGGTGCGGGACAATGAGGTACGTGACGACGATCCCCAACGTGCTGGCCAACCGGTACGCCTCGCCCGAATTGGTCGCCCTCTGGTCTCCGGAGGAGAAGGTCCGGATGGAGCGGCGGCTCTGGCTCGCCGTGCTGCGCGCCCAGCGGGATCTGGGCGTCGCGGTGCCGGACGGTGTGGTCGAGGCGTACGAGCGGGTGCTCGACCAGGTCGACCTCGCCTCGATCGCGGAGCGGGAGCGGGTCACCCGGCATGACGTGAAGGCCCGGATCGAGGAGTTCAGCGCGCTCGCCGGGCACGAGCACGTGCACAAGGGCATGACCTCGCGGGATCTCACCGAGAACGTCGAGCAGCTCCAGGTGCGCGCCTCGCTGGAGCTGATCCGGGACCGCGTCGTGGCCACCCTGGCCCGGCTCGCCTTCCTCGCGTACGAGCACACCGACCTGGTCATGACCGGCCGTTCCCACAACGTGGCGGCGCAGGCGACCACGCTGGGCAAGCGCTTCGCGTCGGCGGCGGAGGAGCTGCTGATCGCGTACGAGCGGCTGGAGGACCTGATCGCCCGCTACCCGCTGCGGGGGATCAAGGGCCCGGTCGGCACGGCCGCCGACCAGCTGGACCTCTTCGACGGCGACGCCGACAAGGTGGCCGAGCTGGAGCGGCGGGTCGCCGAGCACCTGGGCTTCTCCCGCGTGCTGAACAGCGTCGGGCAGGTCTACCCGCGCTCACTGGACTTCGACGTGCTGGCCGCCCTGGCCCAGACCGCCGCCGCGCCGTCGTCGCTGGCCACCACGATCCGGCTGATGGTCGGCCAGGAGCTGGCGACCGAGGGCTTCAAGCCGGGCCAGGTCGGCTCCAGCGCCATGCCGCACAAGATGAACACCCGCTCGTCGGAGCGGGTGAACGGCTTCGCGGTGATCATCCGGGGTTACCTGTCGATGGTCGGCGAGCTGGCCGGCGACCAGTGGAACGAGGGCGACGTGTCGTGCTCGGTGGTCCGTCGGGTGGCCCTGCCGGACGCGTTCTTCGCCGCCGACGGGCTGTTCCAGACGTTCCTCACCGTGCTCGATGAGTTCGGCGCGTACCCGGCCGTGATCAACCGGGAGCTGGAGCGGTTCCTGCCGTTCCTGGCCACCACGAAGATCCTGGTGGCGGCGGTCCGGCGTGGCGTCGGCCGCGAGGTCGCGCACGAGGTGATCAAGGAGCACGCGGTCGCGGTGGCCCTGGCGATGCGTGAGAAGGGCTCGCCGGAGAACGACCTGTTCGACCGGCTGGCAGCGGACGGCCGACTCGGCCTGTCCCGCGCCGACATCGACACCCTGGTCGCCGACCGCTCCGCCTTCGTCGGCGCCGCCCAAGCCCAGGTGGCAGCGGTAACCAGCCGCATCACCAAGGTGGTCGAAACCCACCCCGAAGCCGCCACCTACAGCCCGCCCCCCATCCTCTAACCCCAACCCGCAGCCCCGCCCCTGTCGTCCGTTGATCATGAAGTTATCGCCACGACACGCCGATGTAGCAGGCAATAACTTCATGATCAACAGGGCTGAGGTGGAGGCCTGGGTGGGTGGGTGCGTGAGGTGGTGGGTTATTCGCCGGTTGGGGTTTCGGCGGCGGTGCGGAGGTTGGGTGCGCTGGCCGGTTCGGCGATGCCGCCGGGCGACCCGGTGAAGCCCGCTACCTCCGCGGTCTCCGCGGCGACCGCCGGCTGGTCGGCCGGCATGACCTCGGGCATCTTGGGTACGGCGACCACGGCCGTCCCGTACGCGCAGATCTCCATCCACATCTCACCGCAGTCCCGGCTGTCGAACCGCATGCCGATCACCGCGTTCGCGCCGAGCCGCAGGGCCTCCTCGCCGAGCCGGGCCACCGAGTCGGTGCGCCACCGGGTCAGGTTGTCCGGAGCCATCGGGTCGTACGCGCCACCGCGCAGGTTCTTGACCCCCTCGCGGTACGGGTTGCGCGTCCTGGCCATCGATGACACCACCTCACCGAGAATCTGGCGGATCTCGTAGCCGGGCAGTTGCTCTGTCGTCACGACCAGCACGTTTCCGATGCTGTCAGGAGTGGCGTGACCCGATCGGGTGCATTGTTCACCTGATCGGATGCTGCAAAACGACGCGGCGCGGACGGCCGGCACGACGCCGACCATCCGCGCCGCACCGGGCGCTAACCGTCAGACACCGGCCACCGAGGTGATCCAGGCCCGGTTGTACGCAACGCTGCCGTAGTTCTGGATGCTCTGCCCGTCGGCGGTGGAGGCGACGCCGACCTGCTGGCCGTTGTAGAACTGCGGGCCACCCGAGTCGCCCCGCCACGCGTTGCCGCTGATCTCGGTGCTCCGGATCGCCTGCCCGCCGTACGCGTCGGTGACGCTGTTGCTGGTCACCCGCACGGTGGCGGTCTTCAGCTGGCTCGACGCGGAGCAACCGCTGTAGCAGGTCATGCCCCAGCCGTAGATCGAGTTCGTCGAGTTGAGGGGCGGGTTGCTGTTGGCCAGGCTGACCGTCGAGGTGCTGACGGTGCTGGAGAGCCGCATGAGGGCGAGGTCGTTGCGGGTGTAGGTGGCGCTGACCGTACGGGTGACGCCGCCGGAGGAGCGGTACACGCTGCCGACCCGGACGGACATGGTGCCGCTGATGCAGTGCCGGGCGGTGAGCACCCATTGCGGGGAGATCACGCTGCCGGAGCAGGTGAACGAGCCGTTGCTCATGACCGCCGCCGCCCAGGGGGCGGACGAGACGGTGGTGCCGCCGATGATGGGTTGCGGGCCGGGCGGGGCGGCGGACGCGCCGGACGCGGTGCCGAGGGCTCCGACCAGCGCGATGCTGAGTACGGCGAGCAGGGGGCGGATGCGCATCGGGTGGACTCCTTGGGCGGGGCGGACCCGGGGTCGCCGGGTGTGGATGGCGACAGCGGGAGGTCCCCTCTGCCGCCTGAATCGACTTACGTCGATGTACAGTAGGGCCCGAGCCGGCCGTTATCAAGGACCTGATTGAGGATCGCCAATGTAACGATTCAGCCTCCCGTTGCGCCGTGTATGCCCTGCTGAGGCCACCTGCCCCGCCTGTGGAGCCGCTCGGAGCGCCGGTAATGTTGATCACTGCTTGAACTGCAGGCGGCCGGTGCGTCCGCGGCCGTATCTGCCAGGTACGCTGGCTGCGCTCGCCCGTTGTGGGTCGGCACCCAACTGCGTACACAGTCAGGAGTGCCCAGTGCCTCGCGTCGTCGTCGACGTCATGCTCAAGCCCGAGATCCTCGATCCGCAGGGCCAGGCCGTCGCAAACGCGCTGCCCCGGCTCGGCGTCGGTGACGTCGCCTCGGTTCGGATCGGCAGGCGGATCGAGATCGAGTTCACCGGTGAACCGGACCTGGACCGCGCTCGGGAGATTGCCGACAAGCTGCTCGCCAACCCGGTCATCGAGGACTTCACCGTCCGCCTGGTCGAGGCCGACGAGACCGCGGACGCCCGCTCGTGACCGCCCGGGTCGGTGTGGTCACCTTCCCTGGCTCGCTGGACGACGGGGACGCGGCCCGAGCGGTCCGGATCGCCGGCGCTGAGCCGGTCCGGCTCTGGCACGGCGACCCGCAGCTGCACGGCGTCGATGCGGTCGTGCTGCCCGGCGGCTTCTCCTACGGTGACTACCTGCGGTGTGGCGCCATCGCCCGGTTCGCCCCGGTGATGGAGACGATCGTGGACGCCGCCCAGGGCGGTCTGCCGGTGCTCGGCATCTGCAACGGCTTCCAGATCCTGTGCGAGGCGCACCTGCTGCCCGGCGCGCTCACCCGCAACCAGCACCTGCACTTCCGCAACCGGGACCAGGTCCTGCGCATCGAGTCGGCCGGCACCGCGTGGACCAACGCGTTCCAGCCCGGCCAGGAGGTGCTCATCCCGGTCAAGAACGGCGAGGGCTGCTACGTCGCGGACACCGCGACCCTGGACCAGCTCGAAGCCGAGGGCCGGGTGGTCGCCCGCTACGTCGGCGGCAACCCCAACGGGTCTCAGCGCGACATCGCCGCGATCACCAACGCCGCTGGCAACGTGGTCGGCATCATGCCGCACCCCGAGCACGCGGTGGAGGCGCTCACCGGCCCTTCGCTGGACGGCCTCGGCTTCTTCACGTCGGTCCTCAAGCACCTGGTGGGGGCGCCGGCGTGACCGGCGACACGATCATCGGTCTGCTCAACCGCCGGCCTGGCGGGCACGAGCGCAGCGAGGAGAGGTCATGACCACCCATCCGGACCCGGTACGCGACACCCCGGAGGCGTACTCCGCCCCGTCGCAGCCGGCGGAGCCCAGCCTGCCGCAGCCCGTGGCACCCACCGCCCCCGCCCAGCCGGCTCCCGCCGTCTGGACCGAGGGCGTGGACACCGTTCCGCGCGCCGATGGCACCCCGGGCGAGCTTCAGCCGTACACCGAGCTTGGTCTGCGCGACGACGAGTACGACCGGATCCGGCAGATCCTCGGCCGCCGGCCCACGCAGTCCGAGCTCGCGATGTATTCGATCATGTGGAGCGAGCACTGCTCCTACAAGTCGAGCAAGGTGCACCTGCGCCAGTTCGGTGAGAAGGCCCCGCAGAGCGACCGGCTGCTCGCCGGCATCGGTGAGAACGCCGGTGTCGTGCAGATCTCCGACGAGCTGGCGGTGACCTTCAAGGTCGAGTCGCACAACCACCCCAGCTTCGTCGAGCCGTACCAGGGGGCGGCGACCGGTGTCGGTGGCATCGTCCGGGACATCCTCGCCATGGGTGCCCGCCCGGTCGCCGTGATGGACCCGCTGCGCTTCGGTGCGGCCGACCACCCGGACACCGCCCGGGTGCTCACCGGCGTGGTCGCTGGCGTCGGCGGCTACGGCAACTGCCTGGGCCTGCCCAACATCGGTGGCGAGCTGGTCTTCGACCCCTCCTACCAGGGCAACCCGCTGCTCAACGCGCTCTGCCTGGGTGTGCTTCCGGTCAGCCGGCTGCAGAACAAGGCCGCTGTCGGTCCCGGCAACGTCGTGGTGCTGATGGGTGCCAAGACCGGCCGGGACGGCATCGGCGGTGTGTCGGTGCTGGCCAGCGCGACCTTCGACGAGGGCAGCGAAGCCCGTCGTCCCGCCGTGCAGGTCGGCGACCCGTTCATCGAGAAGCTGCTGATCGAGGCGTGCCTGGAGCTGTACGACGCCCAGCTCGTGGCCGGCATCCAGGACCTCGGCGGTGCCGGGCTGACCTGCGCGCTCACCGAGACCGCCGCGGCGGCCGGCACCGGCATGCGGGTCTGGCTGGAGCGGGTTCCGCTGCGCGAGCCCTCGATGGACCCGCACGAGATCCTGGCCAGCGAATCGCAGGAGCGGATGCTGCTGGTCGTCGAGCCGGACAAGCTCGACGCGGTGCTCAAGACCTGCGAGAAGTGGGGCGTGCTCGCCACCGCCATCGGTGAGGTCACCGCACCGGAGCCGGACGGCCGCCCGGGTCGACTGCTGATCACCTGGCAGGACCACCTGGTCGTCGACGTGCCGCCGGGCTCGCTGGTCGACGACGGCCCGGTCTACGCCCGACCGATGCGCGAGCCGGCCGACCTGATCCTGCTCCAGGCCGACCGGGCCGAGACGCTGCCCCGCCCGGCCGACCCGGAGGCGCTGCGGGAGACCGTGCTGCGCATGATCGCGTCGCCCAACCTGGCCGACAAGACCTGGGTCACCGAGCAGTACGACCGCTACGTGCTGGGCAACACCGTGCTCGCCCAGCCTGAGGACGGCGGCGTGATCCGGATCGACGAGCGCACCGGGCTCGGCGTGGCGCTGTCGGTGGACGGCAACGGCCGGTACGCCCGACTGGACCCGTACAACGGCACCAAGCTGGCTCTGGCCGAGGCGTACCGGAACGTGGCGGTGACCGGCGCGAAGCCGATCGCCGTGACCGACTGCCTCAACTTCGGCTCCCCGGAGGACCCGGGCGTGATGTGGCAGTTCGCCGAGGCCGTGCGCGGCCTGGCGGACGGCTGCCTGGAGCTGGGCATCCCGGTGACCGGCGGCAACGTCAGCTTCTACAACCAGACCGGCGCGGCGCCGATCCACCCGACCCCGGTGGTCGGCGTGCTGGGTGTGCTGGACAACGTGGCCGACCGGGTGCCGATGGGCTTCGTGCCGCGCGCCGGTGGCGACCACGACCAGCTCTACCTGCTCGGCGAGACCAACGTGGAGCTGTCCGGCTCGGAGTGGGCCTGGGTGACGCACGAGCACCTCGGTGGCATCCCGCCGCAGGTCGACCTCTCCCGGGAGAAGGCGCTCGCCGAGTTGCTGGCCGAGGCGGCCCGGGTCGGTCACCTGGCCTCCGCGCACGACCTCTCCGACGGCGGTCTCGCCCAGAGCCTGGTCGAGTCCTGCCTGCGGCGCGGCGTCGGTGCGCGGGTCGCGGTGCCGGAGCAGTTCACCGAGGGCTCGATGCCGTTCGTCTACCTGTTCAGTGAGTCCGCCACCCGGGCGCTGGTCTCGGTGCCGCGCGGCCACGACAAGGCGTTCGCGGCGCTCTGCGCCGAGCGGGGGGTGCCGTTCGAGCTGATCGGCGTCACCGACCCGTCCGGCGGCGCGCTGGAGGTGCACGGCCAGTTCCGGATCAGCCTGGACGAGCTGCGTACCGCGCACACGGAGACGCTGCCGCGCCTCTTCGGGGGCTCCGCCGCCGTCGAGGTGCCCGCGCCGGCCGCCGGCGTGGCGGGTGCGGTCGAGGCCGTCCCGCTGCCCGTCGTGGAGGCCGAGCCGGTCGATCCCGCAGAGGTGGTCTCCGAGCCGATCGCCTCGTTCGGGCCGGTCCCGCAGACCGGTGCCGTCGAGCCGATCGAGTCGGAGCAGCCGGGCACCGCCGCCGAGTCTGACCCCGGTGTCGCCGAGCCGTCGCCTGACGAGCGCTGAGGCGTTGGCGGCCGCCGTCCACGGCCAACCCGGTTCCGGCGCCCGGTTCGACTGGGGGCTGACCGGGGCGGCCGAGCTCGGACGGGTCTGCGCGGCACTGGTGGTGGTGGACGTCCTGTCGTTCACCACCTCGGTGGAGGTGGCGGTCGCCCGCGGCATGCGGGTGCACCCGTTCCCCTGGGGTGAACAGGCCGCGGACTACGCGGTGCGGGTCGGCGCGACCGCTGCGGTGGGGCGGCGACGGGTGAGCGCGGAGCATCCGTGGTCGCTGTCGCCCGCCGCACTGAGCACCGCGCCGGTGGTGGCGGACCTGGTCCTGCCCTCACCCAACGGCTCCGCCATCAGCGCCGCCGCCAGCGCCACCGGCCTGCCGGTGGTCGCGGCGTGTCTGCGCAACGCACCCGCCGTCGGGCGTTGGCTGCGCCGCCAGGGGTACGGCACACTCGACGCCCCGATCGGCGTGATCGCCTCGGGGGAGCAGTGGCCGGACGGCTCGCTGCGCCCGTCGGTGGAGGACCAACTCGGCGCCGCCTCGGTGCTGGACGCCCTCTCCGGCGTGCCGGGTGGGCTGTCCGTGGAGGCGGCCATGGCGCTCGCCGCGCTGGCCAGCACCCCCGACGTGCCGGCTGCGGTGCGCGGCAGCGTCTCCGGACGCGAGCTGACCGAGAGCGGCTTCGCCGGGGACGTGGACGTCGCCGTCCAGGTGGGCGTGTCGACTGTGGTCCCGGTGCTGAGCCAGGGCGTCTTCTCCGCCGCCTGAACGAGGCCCGCCGTCGGCGGTGATCGACTCGGCTTTCAGGAAATCGGCGTGTCCAGGTCCGGGCGATGCCCCGATTTCCTGAAACGCGAGTGGATCTTCCGAGGGTTGACGCCATGACGAAACGAAACGGCCACCCGTGGATCCGGGTGGCCGTTTCCGTGCGTTGTGGTCGGTCAGTCGTCCAGCCAGTCGAGGCGTCGACCGCCCCGCTCGGTCGCCGGCGGGGTTTCCGGTCGGGCCCGGCCGGCCTGCTGGCCGTAGCCGCCCTGGTCGTAGCCCCGGTCGTCGTAGCCGCCGCGCTGCTGTGGCGGTGGGGGCTCCTGGCCGTAGCCGCCCTGGTCGTACCCACCGGCCTGCTGGCCGTAGCCGCCCTGGTCGTAGCCCCGGTCGTCGTAGCCGCCGCGCTGCTGTGGCGGTGGGGGCTCCTGGCCGTAGCCGCCCTGGTCGTACCCACCGGCCTGTTGCCCGTAGCCACCCTGGTCGTAGCCGCCGGCCGGCTGACCGCCATACCCGCCGGTCGGCTCGGCTGCCCGGCCGCCGTACGGGGCCGGGTCCGGCTGGGCGTACCCCTGCCCCTGCTCCGGCTGGTAGACACCGGTCGCGTACGGGTCGGCCGGAGCCGGGTACTGGGTGTTGTCGCCGGTGTAACGGCCGGTCGGCTCGTCGTACCGCTCGCCGTAGGCCGCTCCGCCAGCGGGAGCCGGCGGGTAGGCAGTGGTCCCGGCCGGCGCGGTGTAGTCACGGCTGCCGTAGCCGCCACCGGAGGCCGGAGCGTTGCCGTAGGCCGGTGCGCCGCCGTAGCCAGCGCCGGAACCGGGTGCGGCGCCGTAGCCGTCACCGGCCGCGCCAGCGCCGTACGCGCCCTCGGGACCTGCCGGAGTGCCGTAGCCGCCACCGGAGGCGGGCGCGTTGCCGTAGCCGCCACCGGAGGCGGGCGCGTTGCCGTAGCCACCACCCGACGAGGGGGCGTTGCCGTAGCCGCTGTACCCGCCCGGTGCTGGCTCGTCGCCGTAACCGGCGCCGCCCCAGCCCTGCTGGCCCGCACCGCCGTACGCCTGGGCCGGCGCAGCGTACGGGTCCGGCGGAACGTCGTCGACCACCGGGCGGTGCATCATCGTCGGCGCATCGCTCAGCGCCGCGCCGCCGACCATGGTCGGGTCCGCCCCGCCGCCGGGCCGTCCACCGACCACCCGGGTCTCTTCGGCGCCACGGAAACCGCCCCGCGCAGGTGGGACCGGACCGCCGCCGCCAGCCGCCGCAGGGGCGTCGTCGTCGTCGCCGTTCTCCCTGCGCTTCATCCAGAGCAGCACGATCGTGCCGACGCCAGCGGCCACCAGAAGACCGCCGAGCAGGATGATCAGGTACGAACCCATGCCGCCGCCGCTGTCCTCGTTGTTCGAGGCGTTCGCCGCGGCACCTGGGCTGGGGTCCTCGGAGGCCTGGTCCTCGGCGCCCTCATCGGTCGCCTCCTCGGTGGGAGTGGCCTCGGTGCTGGCCGACGGAGTCGGGCTGGGCGTCGTCTCGACCTTGATCGCGAGGCTGATCCGCTGCCCGGTGATGGACTGCCCGGCGGCGGCGTTGATGGTCTTGCGGGCCACCACGTTGTCGAAGGTCGCACCCAGGTCGATCCGGCCCGGTGCGATCGGGTTGGCCGTGGTGCCGGTGAAGCGGAAGTTGCCGCTGCCGTCGCTGGTGGTGTCGAAGGTCTTGCCGGTGCTGTCCAGCAGCATGACCACCGCGTTGGGCACGGCCTTGCTGTCGGCCTGCGCGACCACCTTGCCGGAGACCGACTGCACGGTCTGCTTGGTCGGCGGCGGCGCGGCGGCCTTGCCCTTGACCGTCAGCGCGACGGGGGCCGTGTTCGGGCCCGAATCGGCCTCAACAGCGACCGTGATCGTTGCTGTCGCGTCGCCAGCGTTGTCGTTGGCCGCGATCCTGACCAGCACCGTCTTTGACGGGTTGCCCAGGCCGCCAGGGAAGTCGAAATCGCCGCAACCGCTGGCGCAGCTGACGCCGGACGGCAGACCAGAGAGACTGATCTTTCCCTTTTTTTCCTTGTCCTCGTTACCGCCGTTGACGCGCACGGTGACCGTGGCATCGCTTCCGGCGTTTACGGTGACGGAGCCGGGGGAAACTTGGACATCTGCGGCCATGGCTGGTGTGGCGGGGACGGCGAGCAGAGCGCCGGCAACCAGCGCTACGACCACACCGGCCCGCTGCTTCCAGGCACGTCGGTGTGTTGACACGTCCACCGCCTTCCGGGCTGACTTCCCTCTGACCGGCGGGGCGCCGGGCCGGGGATCATCACGGTTCGAATACGCCGTCGGCAACTATGCCTTGTCCGACCGGATCGGCGCGACCCAGGGCCAGCGTCAGGTAGTTGGCCTGCGGGTCGTATCGTCCCGTCGTGTCCTCTCCGCACAGTAAGTCCGCTGCCGTTACGGCGGCGTTGTTGGCGCTTGACGAGGGGCGTACGCCCGAACGGCCGGTGTTCCGAGAGGCGGTCCGGTCGTTGTTGGCCGTCCTCGCGGAGCGCGCCCCCGGCCGATCGGTGGAGGTGCGCGTCCCACCATACGGGGCGATCCAGTGCGTACCCGGACCTCGACACACCAGGGGAAACCCACCAAACGTCGTCGAGATGGCTCCCGACACCTGGTTGCGGTTGGCGACCGGGAGGATCGAGTGGGTCGAGGCAGTCGCCGAGGGTCGCGTCCAGATGAGTGGTGTCCGTGCGGACCTCTCGGCGTATCTGCCCCTCTAATTATCTCCGAGTCCCACTCACAGTGACGGCCTGCGCAGGAATCGTGACTATCTGTATTGACAGCAATTCGCGTACACTGTCAGGCGACGACAGTGGTCCCGGCAGAGAAGTGTGGATCCGCCCGTGATCCCGCCCGGCCGGTCCAGACCAGCATGAGGGAGCGGTAGGTGCCCCGAGGCGACGGCCGGCTGAGCCACGACCTTGACCCCCAACGACCTGGCCCCCAGGATGCCTGTGGCGTCTTCGGCGTCTGGGCCCCCGGCGAAGAGGTTGCCAATCTGACCTACTTCGGCCTCTACGCCCTGCAGCACCGCGGCCAGGAGGCGGCGGGCATCGCGGTGAGCGATGGCTCGGGCGTGGTGGTCTACAAGGACCTCGGGCTGGTGGCCCAGGTCTTCGACGAGCCGACCCTGGCGAGCCTGCGCGGCCACCTGGCCATCGGGCACGCCCGCTACTCCACCACCGGCGCGTCGAACTGGGAGAACGCCCAGCCGACGATCCGGTCGACCACCTCCGGCACGACCATCGCGCTGGCTCACAACGGCAACCTGGTCAACACCGCCGAGCTGGAGAAGGAGGTCGCCGAGCGCGGCCTCGTCGCGGACGGCTCGACCAACGACACCTCCCTGGTGACGATGCTGCTCGCCAGCCGACCGGATCTGTCGGTCGAGGCGGCCGCACTGGAGGTGCTGCCGCAGCTGCGTGGCGCGTTCAGCTTCGTCTTCATGGACGAGATGACCCTCTACGCGGCCCGCGATCCGCACGGCGTCCGCCCGCTGGTGCTCGGCCGCTTGGAGCGTGGCTGGGTGGTGGCCAGTGAGACCGCCGCACTGGACATCGTCGGCGCCAGCGTGGTGCGCGAGGTCGAGCCCGGCGAGCTGATCGCGATCGACGAGAACGGTCTGCGCTCCACCCGGTTCGCCGCGCCGGAGCCGAAGGGCTGTCTCTTCGAGTACGTCTACATTGCCCGCCCGGACGCCACGATCGCCGGGCGCAACGTGCACGCGACGCGGGTGCAGATCGGCCGGCAGTTGGCCAAGGAGCACCCGATCGAGGCGGACCTCGTCATTGGTGTGCCGGAGTCCGGCATTCCGGCCGCGATCGGCTACGCCGAGGCGTCCGGCATCACCTACGGCGCCGGCCTGATGAAGAACCCGTACGTGGGGCGCACCTTCATCCAGCCGTCGCAGACCCTGCGTCAGCTCGGCATCCGGCTCAAGCTCAACCCGCTGCGGGAGAACGTCCGGGGCAAGCGGTTGGTGGTCGTGGACGACTCGATCGTGCGCGGCAACACCCAGCGCGCCATCGTGCGGATGTTGCGTGAGGCGGGGGCGCTGGAGGTGCACGTCCGGATCTCCTCGCCGCCGGTCAGCTGGCCGTGTTTCTACGGCATCGACTTCGCCACCCGGGCGGAGTTGCTGGCCAACGGGTTGGACAACGACGGCATCCGGCGCTCCATCGGCGCCGACACGCTGGGTTACGTCTCGCTTCCTGGCCTGATCGCCGCGACCGAGCAGCCGAAGACCAGGCTGTGTCGGGCGTGTTTCGATGGGGAGTACCCGATCGAGCTGCCGGCCGGCAACCTGATCGGCAAGCACGTGCTCGAAGGGGTGGGTCGACGGGTCGCCAACTCGGCGCCGGAAGCCCCGCACACCAACGGCTCGTTCGTCGCCACTCCGGGTGGCGTTACCGCAAACCGCCCGTAGCACCAACCGGCGCGGCCCGGCCACCGCCGGCGCGGCACCGAGAACCAAAGGGGAGAACCGTGACGCACGTGTCCGAGCGCAACGGCGCAGGAAGCAGCCCGACCGGCGCCGGCGGCGACCGCCAGCCCTGGACGGCCGGCGCCGGCCGTCAGGCGCGCAAACGCTCGGTCTCGTACGCCGACGCCGGGGTCTCGATCGACGCGGGCGACCGCGCCGTGGAGTTGCTCAAGTCGAAGGTGCGCCAGACCCGCCGGCCCGAGGTGATGGGTGACCTTGGCGGTTTCGCTGGCCTGTTCCGGCTGGACACGAAGAAGTACAAGAGCCCGATCCTGGCGTCCTCCACCGACGGGGTGGGCACCAAGCTGGTGATCGCTCAGCAGATGGACATCCACGACACGGTCGGCATCGACCTGGTGGCCATGGTCGTGGACGACCTGGTTGCCTGCGGCGCCGAGCCGCTGTTCCTGCTCGACTACATCGCCACCGGCGAGGTCGTCCCGGACAAGGTCGCCGAGATCGGGGCGGGCATCGCCGACGGTTGCCGTTACGCCGGCTGCGCGTTGCTGGGCGGGGAGACCGCCGAGCACCCCGGCGTGCTCCGCCCGGACGAGTACGACATCTCCGCGACCGGTGTCGGCGTGGTCGAGGAGGCCGACATCCTCAGCCCGGACCGCGTCGAGGTGGGCGACGTGGTGATCGCCATGCGCTCCTCCGGTCTGCACTCCAACGGCTACTCGCTGGTCCGGCACGTGCTGCTCGGCGCGGCCCGCATGCGCCTGGACATCGTTATCGACGACTTCGGTCGGCAGCGGACCCTGGGTGAGGAGCTGCTCACCCCGACCAAGATCTACGCGAAGGACTGCCTCAAGCTGATCGCCGAGGCGGAGGTGCGCGCGCTGTCCCACATCACCGGCGGCGGCATCCCCGGCAACCTGGTCCGGGTGCTGCCCGAGCACGTCGACGCGGTGGTCAACCGCTCCACCTGGAAGCCGCAGCCGATCTTCGACCTGATCCAGTCGAAGGGTCGGATCGACGACCAGGACATGGAGTCGACCTTCAACATGGGCGTCGGCATGTTCGCGATCGTGTCGGCCGAGGACGCCGACCGGGCGCTGGCCACGCTGACCGGCCGTGGGGTCGAGGCGTGGCAGGCCGGCGAGATCATCGAGGGCACCGGCAACGTGCAGATGGTTGGTCAGCACACCCGAGGATGATCACGTTTTGGTGATCATACGGACACCTGATCAGGGCTTCACCCGAGTGGCCTATGCCGCCTAGCCTGAAGGGCTCAGGCTTGGCGGAGGAGGGCGATGGCTGCTCGGGGACAGTCGTTCAGCGGGATGCGGGGTCTTTCCACCGTCCCGTCGTACGTCGTCATGCAGCCCACCACCCTCTGCAACCTCGACTGCGCGTACTGCTATCTGCCGTTTCGGGCCACCGATCAGCGGATGCCGGTGGCGGTGGCCGAGGCGGTGGCGGCGGCGGTCAACCCGTGGGCGGCGGCCGGCCGGTTCTCGGTGGTGTGGCACGGCGGCGAGCCGTTGGCGGCCGGCCGGGAGCACCTGGCCGACCTGATGGCGCCGTTCGACCCCGAGGTCGAGCATCACGTGCAGACCAACGCCACGCTGATCGACGATGGCTGGTGCGACTTCTTCGCCCGGCACGAGATGCGGGTGAGCGTGAGCGTCGACGGCCCGCGGGCCCGCAACGGCGACCGGGTCAACCGGGGCGGCCAGCCGGCGTACGACCGGATCCTGCGCGGCGTCGCGGCGCTGCGCCGTCATGGTCTGCCCTTCTCCGCCCTGGCCGTGGTGTCCCAGCCGGGCCCGGGGCTCGCCACCGAGCTGTACGACTACTTCCTCGAACTGGGCTGCGACGTGCTGGGCATCAACATCGAGGAGACGGAGGGGGTCAACACCCGGGACAACCGTCACGACTCCTCAGCGGTGACCGCGTTCTGGGCGGAGCTGGTCGCGGCGTGGCGCCGTGAACCCCGGATCCACCTCCGCGAGGTCGAGTGGACGTTGCGCTACGCCGCGGCGGTGCTCGACAACTCGGCTGACGGGGTGCTGCCCCGCCAACTGGACCCGATCCCGACCATCGGTCACGACGGCTCGGTGACCGTGCTGTCCCCGGAGTTGGCGGGCTTCACGGACCCGCGCTACGGCGATTTCAGCAGCGGCAACGTCCTGCACGCTCCGCTGGCGGAGATTCTCGGCGGAGCGGCGGCGACCCCGTGGGTGGGGGAGTTCCTGGTCGGGGTGGAGGCCTGTCGGGTGTCCTGCCCGTACTTCGGCTTCTGTGGCGGTGGCCACGCGGCCAACCGTTACTTCGAGCTGGGGCGTTTTGACGGTACGGAGACCGAGCACTGCCGAAACAGCAAGATCCGCCTATTGGATGGAGTGTTGGAGCATGCCCGAGAGCACCAGTAACCGGCGGCCTGAGCGCGAGGCGGATGACGGAGTCAACGAGCGGGTGCGGGAGGCGGCCCCTGCGCTCGTCGCGCTGCTACAGGAGGCGGAGGACGCCCGGCGGCTGCGCTCGGAGGTGTCGGGCGGCGATGGTGCCAGCGCGGTCTGCGCCTGGAACCATTTCGAGAACATCCCGACCTTCTACAACTGGAACAACCGCCCGCGCTGACGGGAGCCGTGAACAGGGGCCTGTCGAGCGGCCGGAACAACTCCGGTCGGGTCAGGCCCCTGATCGTCGGCAACTGCACCTGCACGGGACGTGCGTGAGCACGCGGGTACACCGCGTGCTCAGCTGCGTCGAGAGGTCAGCGGGCCGGACGGACCCAGGGATCCGGATCGTCGTCCGCGTGATCCTCATCATCGTCGTCGACGAGCTCTTTAGAGTCGTCGTTGAAGTGGTGCTCAGACTTACCAGCACCCGCCAGTTCGCGCTGCAAGGCGGTGAGGTCGGTGTTCGGGGAGTGGTACTTCAACTCCCGGGCCACCTTTGTCTGCTTGGCCTTAGCACGGCCGCGCCCCATGGCTCGACCCCCTCGCACAGAATGCGGGGCAGCCCGAAGGCGGGCCCCGATGACGTCAGGCATCTCTCGTGGCTCTTACGGTACATGGGGATGCCATCGTTCGGCACCTCGGGTTACCGTCAGCCGGCTCTGCGCGTCGCGTCGATCCGGCCGTCACCCAGTGTACCGGGTAAGGGGCGGAACGGTTAGCGCCCGTGACACCGGACAAACCGCATCAAAATTCGATCCGGCCCTCAGCCTACCGAGCCACGCCGGCACAGGGGGCCCGGAGGCGGATCCCGTCGATCCGCCTCCGGGAATGCTCAGCGCAGGTGGATCGCCCGCAGGCGGCCGACCTCCGCCATCCGTCGCTCGGCCAGCCGGTCCGCGGCGACCGCGGGCGGCACGCCCTCGGCGTCGGCCAGGCTCAGGATCTCGCGGGTGGTGTCGTAGATCCGGGTTGCCCGCAGCTTCGCGCGGTCGAAGTTGAAGCCCTCGATCTCGTCGGCGACCTGGATCACACCGCCGGCGTTGACCACGTAGTCCGGCGTGTAGAGGATGCCCCGGTCGGCCAGCAGCTTCTCGATGCCCGGGTGGGCGAGCTGGTTGTTCGCCGCACCGGTCACCACCTTGGCGCGCAGCGCCGGCACGGTGTCGTCGTTCAGTGCGCCGCCCAGCGCGCACGGCGCGTACACGTCGATGTCCGCGGCGACCAGCGCGCTGGCGTCGTCCACCAGGCTGACCTGCGGGTGGTTGCTGCGCACCCAGGCCAGCGCCTTCGGGTTGACGTCGGTGGCGACCACCTCGGCGCCGTCCTCCAGCAGATGGCCGGTGAGGTACTTGCCGACCTTGCCCAGACCGGCGACGCCGACCCGGCGGCCTCGCAGGCTCGGGGTGCCCCAGACGTGCTCGGAGGCGGCCCGCATGCCCTGGAAGACACCCCAGGCGGTGAGGATCGACGAGTCGCCGGCACCGCCGTGCTCCACGCTGCGCCCGGTCACGTAGCGGGTCTCCCGGGCCACGACGTCCATGTCCGCCACGTAGGTGCCGACGTCGCACGCGGTGTAGTAGCGACCGCCCAGCGACTCCACGAAGCGACCGTACGCGCGCAGCAGCGCCTCGCTCTTGATCTGCTCCGGATCACCCCAGATGACGGCCTTGCCACCGCCCAGGTCCAGTCCGGCGAGCGCGTTCTTGTACGCCATCCCCCGCGACAGGTCGAGCACGTCGGCGAGAGCGTCGTCCTCGCTGGCGTACGGGTAGAAGCGGGTGCCGCCGAGCGCCGGCCCCAGCGCGGTGGAGTAGATCCCGATGATCGCCTTCAGGCCGCTCTGCTTGTCCTGGCAGAAAACGACCTGTTCGTGACCGGTCGATACCGGATCGTCGGTGCTCGCGAATACGCCCATGGTTGGCTCCTGGAGTGGTGTGCGTCCTTGTGGGACGCGGACCTGGTGAACCCCGGCGGGGATGCTGCCGGTGAGATCGAGCCTAGTATCGGCCGCCCTGAGGGTGCTCGACGCGCCGCCGCCGTCCCACGTTGCGGCGCGCGTGGTCCGGCCGCTGACCGCGTACGGCTGTGGTTCGTGGGAGGATCGCGCCGTGCCGTCGCTCTTCGCTTCTTACCTGCGCGTGTACGAACCGTTGACCGCCTTCGACCGGGACCGGCAGAGCTACTGGCGCCGCTACGTCTCCGAGGGGCGGGCGGTGGCCCCGGTCGAGGGGCCCGGCCGACAGCGGACGGCGGTGATCGAGGCGCTGGGCGCGGGCTGGACCCGGCTGCCGGACCTGCCGGAGGAGGCGTACGTCCTGGAGACGGACGACAGCCTGCTGGTCTGCCCATGGAACCTGCGGATCCGGGTCGCTGAGGCGGCGCTCAGCGCTCGGGACGGGGTGCCCTCGGTGCTCGCCGACGCCTTCGTGCCGCCGGTGCTCGCCGGGCAGGCCAGGGCGGTCGTCGACGACTGGCGCAGCGGCGCCCGGGTGCTGGAGCACGGGGTGCCCCGGGTGCACGAGCAGATCGCCACCTGGGGGGTGCCTCTGCGGTGGTTCGTGCTCTTCGAGCCGGCCGAGCGGGACCTGGTCACCCAGCCGGGCCGGCGGGCGCTGCGCTACCGGACCGAGATCTCCAAGGCCCGTCGCCGGTCCTCACGGGCGCTGTCGGTGCTGCGCAAGTCTGTGGGCGAGGCGCCGATCACCGAGGCGGTGGAGGAGGCGGCGCGCTGGCTGGAGGAGTTCCATCCGCGCTCGGTGGTCGAGTTGGACTACGGCGGCCTGGTCGACCTGCTCTCCGACGAGACCCTCACCGCGGACGACTCGCCCGAGTTGGTCGCCACCGGCCTCGCGGGGCTGTCGCGCGGTGAGGCCGAGGAGGCGTCCGCCGCGTACGACACGTTGGTGGCGCGGTGGCGTGCGGTGCAGTTGCTGGAGCGGTGCAACTAGGGGCATATCGCCCGAGGAGCGCTCCCAAGGTGAGGTATGCTCGTAGTTGACGCATCACGAACCGTGATCATGAGTCCGAATAAGGTACTTTCTGCCGTGTAAAAGTCGTAAAAATCGGGCATGGTTCATCCGTCCGTCTAGGGACCTTCATCCGTTCGGCCCATGTCGGACATCGGGGACTAGCCGGACCATGGGAGACGCGTCGGCCGGCGGGACCCCGGCCGATGTCTATACATGTGGAGGAGTGACCGATGGCATCGCGAACGCACGAACCAGAGCCGCTACTCACGCCGGCCGAGGTGGCGTCGATGTTCCGTGTCGACCCGAAGACGGTGACCCGGTGGGCCAAGGCTGGCAAGCTCAGTGCCATCCGCACCCTGGGTGGCCACCGTCGATACCGCGAGTCGGAGGTCAGGGCGCTGTTGCAGGGTCAGATCCCGCAGCAGCGGCAGGGCGACTGAAGCGGCAATAGTTTTCCGGAAAGGGGCGGCGGATCTCGATCCGCCGCCCCTTTCCATGTCCTCCAGTGACCGCCGCCGCGTCTCAGCTCCGCGTCTCGGTCAGGGTCACCCGGATGCCGACCGTGCCGCCCTCGCCGCGCCGAAGCCGGCTGCCGAGCAGGCTGAGTCGACCGAGCAGGCGGTACTTGTGCTTGAGCAGGTCTCGCACCCGACCGGTGTCGCCGTTGCCGTAGATCGTCGCGTGGGCTGGCACCTCCGCCCCGTGTGGCCGCCCCCGCACGTCGCACGGGGCCACTGTCACCTCACCGTTGTGGCGGATCCGCTTCACCTTGCCGGAGTCGGCCCGGGTCCAGACCGCCAACGCCTCACCATCTCGTACCGCCCAGACGGGGGTCGGCACCGCTCGACCGTCCTTGCGGAAGGTCGTGAGCAGGATGTACTTCTCGGCCGACAGCCGGTCCAACGTGGTCACGCCGCCAGGATACGGCCGCTACCGGCCGCTGAGTGGACAGATAGCGTGAACGTCGTGACGGTTGAGCCTCGAATCGGTGACGTGGTCGGCGAACTGCTGCGGGACACGCTCGCGGTGGCCAGCGGGGTGGGCCCTCGACCGCTGGTCGGTGGGCGCCTGCCCCGGCCGGTCATCGAGATCATCGAGCGGGACGACGGTCTGATCAACGGCGCGCCGGCCGCCCACTATCTGGACGGTCCGCAGGACTGGCAGCCGTACGACCACCGCGCGGTGGACCGGGCCCGCGGCGAGACGCTGGACATCGGCACCGGCGCCGGCCGGATCGCCCTGCGGCTCCAGGAGCGCGGCGTACCGGTCACCGGGCTGGACACCTCCGCGGGCGCGCTGGCCGTGAGTCGGCGTCGCGGTGTCCGGCGGCTGGTGCACGGCACCGTCGACACGCACGTCGCGGACGGGCAGCGGTACGACACGTTCCTGCTGCTCGGCAACAACCTCGGGCTGTTCGAGGGGCGGGAGCGTGCCCCCGGGTTCCTGGCCGCGCTCGCCGCGCTGGCCCGACCGGGGGCGCAGATCATCGCGCACGGCACAGACCCGTACGGCACCCGGGACCCGGTGCACACGAGTTACCACGAGCGCAACCGCAGTCGGGGTCGGCTCGGCGGCCAGCTCCGGCTCCGGTTGCGCTACCGGGAGCTGAGCACCGAGTGGTTCGACTATCTGGTCTGCTCGGCGGAGGAGTTCGCCTCGCTGGTGCACGGCACCGGCTGGCGGCTGACCGATGTGGACGACCGCGACAAGCCCTACTACCTGGCCACCCTGCGGCTCGCCGACTGAGCGACGACCCCCGCGCTCCGCATCGCGGAGGGCAGGGGCCGTCGTACGGCTCAGACCTGGACGGTCGGGGGAAGCTGCTCGGGCGGCAGGCCGCCGTCGCCGTCGACCACCTCGTCCGGCTGGCCGTCCTCGTCGATGTCGACCATGGTGATGTCCACCTTGCCGTCGCCGTCGGTGTCGAACTGGAACAGGTCGGCCTTGCCGTCGCCGTCGGTGTCCACCACCCACACGTCGGTCTTGCCGTCGTTGTTGGTGTCGGCGCGCAGCAGCTCGACCCGCTCGTCGCCCCGGGTCTCCACGATCTCCCCGTCAGTGACGCTCTCCGGTGCCTGGCTCATCTCGGTGGTCCTTCCCTCGGTTGACGGGCCGTCATTACCCGATCCCGCGCTCCCCCACGCATGAGCCGGGTCGTCGAGCTGTCTAGGGTCGCACCATGAGCGAGCGGAGCGGGCGGAACACCCCGGTCGGCGTGGCGGGGACCCCGCGCGCCGACGGGCGGGACAGGGAGGCGTGATGAGCGATCGTTTCGTGGTCGTCGGTGCCGGCACGATGGGGCTCGGCATCGCGTACGTGGCGGCCGGGGCCGGGCACGCCGTGGAGCTGGTCGAGGTGGACCCCGAGCGGGGCGCCTCCGCGCTGAACCGGCTCGCCGACCTGTGGGAGCGGGCGGTGCAGCGCGGGAAGCTCAGCGCCGACGAGGCCGCCGCGAACCGGCAGCAGGTCACGCTGCGTCCCACGCTCGCCGACGTCGCTCCCGCCCCCGAGGTGATCGTGGAGGCGGTGCCGGAGCGCCTCGATCTGAAGCGTGCGGTGCTCCGGGACGCCGCCGCGCTGCGCCCCGCGCTGCTGGGCAGCAACACCTCCAGCATCGCCATCGGTGAGCTGGCCGCCGGGTTGGACGCGCCCGAGCGCTTCCTCGGCCTGCACTTCTTCAACCCGGTCTGGGCGATGACGCTGCTGGAGATCGTGGTCGGCCCGGCCACCGCCGAGGAGACCACCGCCGCGGCCGTCGCGCTCGCCGGCCGGCTGGGCAAGGACCCCGTCGTCGTACGCGACATGCCCGGCTTCGCCACCTCCCGGCTCGGGGTCACCCTCGGGCTGGAGGCGATCCGGATGGTCGCCGACGGGGTGGCCAGCCCGGCCGACATCGACAAGGCCATGGTGCTCGGCTACCGGCATCCGGTCGGGCCGTTGGAACTCACCGACCTGGTCGGCCTCGACGTGCGGCTGGACATCGCCCGCACCCTCCAGGCCGCGTACGGCGACCGCTTCGCACCGCCGCCCCTGCTCGTGGAGATGGTGGCCGACGGGCGGCTGGGGAAGAAGTCGGGGCAGGGCTTCTATCGGTGGGACGGAGGTGCCAAGCAGTGAGTGGGCTGCGGATCGAAGAGCGGCCGGACCGGCTGGTGGTCACCCTGGACCGGCCGGAGAAGCGCAACGCCATCGACGCCGAGTTGATCGCCGAGCTGCACCAGGTCTGCGCCGAGCTGGAGGCGCGTCCCCGGCTGCTGCTGCTCACCGGTGGCGCGGCGGGCATCTTCGCCGGTGGCGCGGACATCGGCCAGCTTCGTGAACGGGGCCGCACCGATGCCCTCGCCGCGATCAACTCCGCTGCCTTCGCCCGGATCCGGGCGTTGCCGATGCCCACCGTCGCCGCCGTCGACGGCCCGGCGTTGGGCGGTGGCGCGGAGCTGGCGTACGCCTGCGATCTGCGGGTGTGCACGGCGCGGGCGGTCTTCGGCCAGCCGGAGGTGCGGTTGGGCATCCTGGCCGGCGCTGGCGCGACCCACCGGCTGCCCGCGTTGGTGGGTGAGGGCCGGGCCAAGGAGCTGCTCTTCACCGGCCGGCGGGTGGACGCCGCGGAGGCGCTGCGGATCGGCCTGGTGAACCGGGTTGTGGACGAGCCCGGCGAGTTGCTGACTGTGGCGCACGCGCTGCTGGACGAGATCGCCCTGGGTTCGCCGCTGGCGCTGCGGCTGACCAAGCTCGCGGTCGACGCGCCCGCCGCCGCGCATCCGCAGCTCGACCTGGTCAGTCAGGCGGTGCTCTTCGAGGACGAGGAGAAGCACCGACGGATGACCGATTTCCTGGAGCGCCGCCGGCCGCGGTGACTCCTCGAAACGAAAGGCCGCACCGGCGAGCGCCGGTGCGGCCTTCGTGTGCCTGTGGTCGTGCTACTGCCGGATCTGCACCTCGGCGTCGGCCAGGCCGCGGATCACCTGGGCGGACTCGCCGAAGCCGATGATCAGCACGGCGTCCGCGCCGAAGTCCTTGATCTCCTTCGCGCCCCGGCTGAAGTCGACGGGTGCCGCCTTGGCGTCGGCCGGCGGCTCGTACGTGAGCAGCTTGAGTCGATCGGCAGCGATACCGGCCTTCTCCAGCTCGTCCCGGACGGTGCCCTGGAGGCCCTCACCGTAGGAGTCCTTGCGAGCCACGATGACGATCTTTTGCGAGCCGTCGCGGAGGATGACGTCGGCCAACGCCCGGCCCTGGAGGCTGTCCGGCGGGGCGGTGCGGAAGTAGAGGCCCTGGTCGTCCACGTCGGTCAGGCTGCTGTCGGTGTTCGACGGGGAGAAGAGAATCTTCCCGGCCTGCACCACGTCCGGCAGCACGACCCGGGAGATGCCCGAACCACCCGCGCCGATGATCACGCTGACGCCAGCCGTCGCGTGCCTGGCCACCGTCGCCTTGGCCACCTCAGGGTTGGTGCCGTCGTCACCGTCCAGCCACGTCACCGGCTTGCCCAGTGCGCCGCCAGCGGCGTTGATCTCCTTGATCGCCAGCGCGGCGCCAGCGGCCATCGGCGGGTAGGCGATCGACAGGTCACCGGTCTTCGGCAGCAGACCGCCCAGGATCAACGGTTCCTGCTCGGGGTCGCCGCCCGGGCGCTGCTTCTTCGGCTTCGGCGGCGTCTTGGTGCTCGCCGCCGACTCGATGCCCGCGCCGACGAACTCGGTCTTGCCGTCGTTGATCTGCTGCCCGTCGAAGGTCAGCGTGGCGTAGCTCGCGGTGGCCGGCTCCCCCTTGTCGGTGAAGCCCGCGCGGGTCAGCGAGACGCCGCGGTACTCGATGTCCTGGCCGTTGCGGGCCAGCGTGAGGCAGCTGACCGGGTCCTCGCAGCGCTGCCCGTCGTTGGTCACCGCGACGATCTGCTTCGCGATGGCAGCCGGGTCGGTGCTTCCGGCCAGCTGCGCGGCGAGCACGGCGATCACCACCGCGTCGTACGTCTCGGCCGAGTACACGTAGTCCGTCAGCGCCGGACTGACGGCCCGTAGCCGGCTCTTGAAGTCCTCGGGTAGCGGGACGAGTGGCGTGGTGCCCTTCATCCCGTCCACGAGACCTGCGCGTTCTTTCAACTCCGCGGGGTAGGTGTTGAGCATGTTGCCGTCCGTGCCGTAGAGGCGCACCTGTTGGGCGCTGGTCTCCTTGGCCTTGTCATCCCCGCAAGCGCTTGTGGCGAGCAGGATCGTCGCGCAGGCAGCCAGTGAGGCCACCCGCGAGCGGCGTGATACGAGCATGGTCGTCCTTCCTCCGGCGAAGGTCCGCTGCGCACATTAGCGTGCCGAGGCCGGCGGCGGGACCGTGGAGGTGGCGTAATGCGCAGGTAGCTCGCCTTGAACACGGACAGTGACGGTTGTCGGGGGCCTTGACCACGCGTCCTACTGTGCGCTGGGTGACGGACCTACCACAGCAGACGTTCGACGACGCGGCCGCCGTGCTCCACTCGGCGCTGAACGGGGATGGAGAAGCGGTGGCGGGAGCGTTCGACGCGGTCGTCGACCGGGCCGGCCTGAGCGGCGCGTACGGGGTCGCGTGGTGCCTGGCCGCGACGATGCTCGGTGACGCGCCGGCGGCCAGCGGTGCGGCCCTGGACTTCCCGGGAATCGACCAGGCGGAGTACGACACCCGCTGGGTGGCCCGCTTCGTCAGCGCGTACGCCAACCGGGACGAGCCGACCGGGGAGGCGCTGTTCGGTGCCGCGGCAGCCGACGGGCTGCTGCCCGACTGCCTGCTCACCCTCGCCGGCTCGACGATCGCCACCCTGCGCAGCCGCGCCGGGTGACCGGAAGCCGGCTCGCGGCGTCCGTCGGGGGGCGGACGCCGCGACCGCGCGGACCCCTCAGAACGCGTGGTACGCGATCAGCGGCTCGTACTCGTAGCGCAGGTTCTCGAAGCGGACTCGGAAGTTGACCCCGTCCCGGACGTCGGTCGCCACCGTGATCCAGCCTGAGTTGGCCGGCAGGTAGGTCCAGTAGTTGCAGGCACTCGTCTTGTCCACGAAGATCACGCACGCCTCGGTGGCGTACACGCTGGCGTTGCGGACGTTGATGTCGCGGCAGCGGGTCGTGGTGCGGTACTGGCCGGCCGAGCCGCCGTAGCGGCCCGTCTCGAAGTACGACCGGACCGCCCCGCCGTAACAGGTGGCGAGCGGGGCGAACGCGTTCGTCCCGGAGCTGACCGGTGCGGTCGGTGATGTCGGCTCCGCCTGCGCGGGTGTGCCGGCGAAGAGCATGGTGGTGGCCGTGGCGACGGCGAACAGGCGAGCGGTCGGGGATGACATGCGTGCCTCCGGAAGCGGGTGGCTGACCGTCCGTATTGGACTGATCATCCGATCGTGACGATGATACTTATCGATCAATGTCGGCGTGACCCCGGTGATGTCCGGCCCGTGTGGTAGCTCTGTAGGCATGTCCGAGGCGATGCTCAGCAAGGTGCGCAAGCTGCTGGCCCAGGCCGAGGACCCGGCCTGCACGCCCGCCGAGGCCGCCGCGTTCACCGCCAAGGCGACCGAGCTGATCGCCCGCTACGGGGTGGACCGGGCGCTGCTCGCCGTCCGTGACCCGACCACCGACCCCGTCGGTGACCGGGTGCTGGACATCGTCGCCCCGTACGCCCGCGACAAGGTCGGCCTGCTCGCCGCGGTCGCCGAGCCACTGCGCTGCCGCTGCGTGCGCCGCCGGCAGGGCAACGGCTTCGCGCTGCACCTGTTCGGCTTCGCCAGCGACCTGGAACGGGTCGACCTGCTCTTCACCTCACTGCTCGTGCAGGCGGCGCACGGCCTGGCCGCCACCGCCGTGCCGGCGGACGACCACCCCGCCGCCTTCCGCCGCTCCTGGCTTGCCGGCTTCGCGGAGGTGATCGGGGGTCGGCTCTGGGCGGCCGAGACGGCGGCGGCCAGCGAGTCGGGCACGCCGTCGGTGGCGCTGGTGCTGGCCGACCGGTCCGACCGGGTGCAGCGACGGCTCACCGAGGAATACCCACGGCTGCGCACCGCACCGCCGCGCCGGCTCGGTGGCACCGGCTTCGGTTCGGGAGCGGAGGCCGGCCAACGCGCGAACCTGGGAGGTCGGGACCTCGGCGGCCGCTCCGCTGGCGACCGGCAGCTCGGTCGGTGACTCCGTGCGCTCGTCAGGCGGAAGTGCCGGGGCCGCGTGACACCGTGGCGACGTAGCGGGTGAGCAGCTCGTGCCAGCCGGCGGTGAGCGCCTTGCGGTAACCCTCGGCAGCCTCGCCGTGCCGGTCGAAGTGCCGGTGCTCCAGCTCGACCCGGGTGCGCTCCGGCCCTTCGGGAAGGAACAGCACCTCGACCTCGCTGGCCCGGGCCGGGTCCGGCACCGGCGCCCGGTCCGGGCCGATCTGCCAGACGAAGACCAGCCGCCGCGGTGGATCCCAGGTGAGAACCCGACCCCAGTCGGCGCGGAAACCGTACGGGCCGATCTCGTAGAGCATCCCGCCGGCGCGCGGCTCCATGCCCAGCTCCGCGAGCGCGTCCGGGCCGGACCAGGTGTACTCGGTGACCCACCAGTCAGTCAGCTCGTCGGTGAACACCGCGAACGCGTGCTCGGCGGCGCCCGGGACGAGGAGACTGCACCGTAGGGAGAACCGGTCGACGTCCTGCCGGATGTCGGCCGGATCAGTCATTTCCTGTCCCATAGGCCCGGACCATACCGGCTGATGCCCGCGTGTGCAGCTTCGCGCGGTGCCCGGTTCCAGACAGAGGGTCGCCGACTCGTCACGGACGGGATGCCCCGCCGGAAAGCGGGTAAGCGCGCCGAACGCCCGGACGACCGGGACGGTGTGCAGGCGGGGCGGGAGATCATGAGCGAGAGTGCGCAACAGCGAGGGCCGGACCGGAACGTCGAGAGCGGGGACCCCGACGTCCTGCTCGACATCCCGAAGGTCTCCGTCGACTCGATCCGGCTGGCCGTCGACGGCCTGGACGCCGACCTGTCGCTGCGGGCCCGGGTGGCCAACCTGCTCCAGGTCGACGCCGGCGTACGGGTGCACCTGAACGGCGGCGAGCTGGACATCAACGGGGTGCACGCCGAGGCGCAGTTGCGGGTGCGGTTGGAGCAGCTGACCAGGATCCTGGGCCGGGCGCTCGACACACTCGACACCAACCCGCAGATCATCGAGGCGCTCGCCCGGACGGCCGCCACCACCGTCGACGACGTGAACCGCAGCGCGCAGCAGTTGGCCGCAGGAGCCGCTGAGGTCAGGGCCGCGGCGCGGCGCTCCAACGGCGTACTCCAGGAGTTTGGTCAGCAAGCGGGTGCGGCCGGGCCCGTCGCCGACCGTGCCCAGCCGGGCCCCGGTCGTCCGGGACCGGATGCAAGTCAGCCGGGTGCGGGTCGGCCGGGTCCGGGTGGGCCAGGAGCAGGTCCGGGTGGGCCAGGAGCGGGTCCGGGTGGGCAAGGTTCGGGTTCTGGTCGGTTAGAGGCGGTGCGTGGTGGGCCCGGGGCTGGTCCGGGTCGGCCTGGGGCGGGGCCCGGTGGCGAGAGGGCGGGCGCCGGGGGCCCTGGGCCCCATGCCGGAGGTCCGGGACCCAGTGCGGGCGGACCCGGGTCTCAAGCTGGTGGCCCCGGGTCGGGCGAGAAGTCGCAGCCGGAGTCCGGCGCACCGCAGGGCGGCCGGGCTGCGGAAGGCCGGCCGCACGAGGAGCCACGCCACGCTGAGGGGCGGCGGCACGGAGAGCGGCACCACCCCGAGGGGCAGCGGGCCGCAGCCCCGGGTGAGGGAAAACGGCCGGCCGGCGCGGAGCGGGACGCCGAGGGTCCGGCGGGGTCGTCTACCGGGGAGCGTGGGAACCGACCTGACCAGTCGGCTGGCCCCGGGCCCAGCCCGTCCGGCGATCGTGACGGCGGTGGTGGGTTGCTGGGCGGGGCGCAGAGCGCGGCGCAACTCGCCGAGCAGGCGGGGGAAACCCTGCGGCAGGCCGGGCGCAGTGTGTGGGAGGCGATCCAGAGCGGCGTGGCGCAGCACCGCCAACAGGGGCACCGAGACGAGTGACGCCGCGCAACCGGACCAGTGACGCCGCGCAGCCGATCCCCGCGACCGATCCGCGCGGCCGATCCCCGCGACCGATCCCCGCGACCGATCCGCGCGGCCGATCCCCGCGACCGATCCCCGCGACCGATCCGCGCGTGGCCCAGGCATGATCGACTCGCTTTTCAGGAAAGCGCGGTATTCCGCAGCTTCCGATGCCCCGATTTCCGGGAAGTCGAGTGGATCACACCGGTAACGGGCCGGTCCACAGCCGTAAACAGCAAGATCCCCACCTGCGTTTCCGCTGGTGGGGACCTCTGTAGCCCGGCGAAAGGCTATGTGGCCAGGGGCGGGGTCGAACCGCCGACCTTCCGATTTTCAGTGCGCAGTGAACTGATTTCCTAGCCAGCGCCAATAGCCGTTTGTCCGGACTTCCTATGTATCAACTTCTACAGAACGTGACAGTAGGCCGCACCCTTATCGCTTTCAGCGCCCCCATGGGGGCGCGAAGCCGAAGGGGGCGGTGTGCAGCTCAGCCTCAAATTTGAGGGTACCTAGCAGATCGCCAGTGCGCGCTCGGCTGAAGGACGGCGGCGACGGCCTTTGGCTGGCCGCCGCCCTGTAGCCCGACCGAAGGCTAGAGCCAGGGATGGGGCTGAACCACCGACCTTCCGACTTTCATATGTGTTTAGCCAGTCCCACGATTGGCGGGTGTGTGGCTGTTTAAACCGATTTATTATGAAACAAAATCTACGCAGCGTGACGCTACACTGCGTCTTTTCCTCATTGCGAGCCCTTTGGGCTCACAAGGCGTCGACGGAGGTGCAGTGGCGAAGATCGAACCCAGGTCCGGGCGTTATCGGGTGGCCTGGCGGCTATGCGACAGCGGCGGCCGGCTGATCCGGGATGCGAACGGGAAGCCCTCCTACCAGTCCACTACCTGGTCGACGGAGAAGCTGGCAAAGCGCGCCCGGGACATCGCCGAGGGACACCGCCACTCGTGGACAGCCCGGCAGGTGGAGGACGAGATCCTCGGACCATCCATCGACCACTCGATGCCGGATACCCCTACCCTCGCGAGATGGTTCGATGAGTGGCTCGGTGCCATCACCCGCATCACACCAGGCACCCGGGCAACCTATCAGCAGCAGTTTCGTGATCACATCAACTCCGCCTTTGGCGCCATGCCGTTGGGTCAGATCACGGCGCTCGATGTCGGAAGATGGGTGAACCGTCGCAGGGCCGAGGGTGCGAAGAACACCACGATCACCCGAGACTTCTCCCTGCTGCAGCAGTGCCTGGATGCAGCGATCCGGGCGCGTCACATCGACCGTAACCCCTGCAAGGACACCGACTTCGTCCGCAACCAGACTGCCGACGATGACACCGGCGAGGATGAGGTTGGGGCCTTCGCCCACGACGACTTCGAGCTACTGCGCGAGCGGTTCGACAAGAAGTGGCACCCGCTGCTGAACTTCCTCGCCTACACCGGCGCCCGGTGGTCCGAGGCGACCGCGGTCGCGACAGAGCACATCGTCGCCCCATCGGCGGACAAACCGCAACCGAAGGTGCGCATCTACCGGGCGTGGAAGCGCAGCGGTCTCGGCGCCGAGCGGTACCTGGGCACTACGAAGGGCCGGCGCCGACGCGAGCTGACGGTCGGCATGGAGCTTTTCGAGGAACTCAAGCCCCTACTGAACGGGAAGAAAAAGGGGGACCTGGTCTTCTGCGGCGACGAGGGCCAGATGATCGACTACTCGAACTTCTACCACCGGGTGTGGCGCCCGGCGATGGTCGAAGCGCAGCGCTGCCCGTCGCATCCGCCCGGGATGCGCGGCGAGCGAATTCCGGGGCTAAAGGGCCGGTGCCGAGACCACGGCGGAACCAACGACCAGGGCAAACCCTGCGGGGCGTGGCTGTCGCCGGGATGGAACCGGTGCGTCAATCACATCGGGCCGGACCCAGATGCGGTATCGGACTGTGACTGTCCAGAGGTACTCCGTCTGGAGGTTCCCGACGGCGGCCCGCACCGGCTGCGCCACTCGTGTGCGACGTGGATGTTCGCTCGGGGCGTGCCACCGCTGGTTGTGTCACGCCGGCTCGGACACGCCACCCTAGCAATTACCAGCGAGATCTACGGCCACCTGATGCCGGACTCAGACGAGGAGGCAGCTGCTGCCCTAGCCGGGATGCGCTCGAAGCCGGCCACGGAAGAGGTTGCCGACGAGGACGACATCGACCAAGAGGAGAACCTGGGCGAAGACGAGTAGGTCGTCCGGACAGCACGTTCTCCGGCGCGGGATGCGACGGCTTGACAGGCCCACTACACTCAGTCCGTCGCTACGCGATGCGCAGCACCCAACGGGCGGACTGAGCGTAGTGGACCCACTGTTGCAGTAGCCCGCAACCCGGAGCGGCACCCAAAGCTTCCTCATCATGAATGCCCTGATGTCGTAGTCGCTTCGCGCATCAAGATCGAACTTCCCCCCGGAAAGCACCCTTCCGGCGTTTCAGGGGCTTTGTCCACATTGCGGACGATGAAGAAATTAGGATCGATCCTTCTGGACGGCTGGAAGATGTCGTACCCCCGTGTCATTCTTGACTCAGTCGGCTCTTGGAGGTATGCGATGGCTGCCGCCGTGCACTACCAGGTTCGACACGCGACTGCGCCGGCCCCGAACGGATGTCGGTGGTGTGGCGTCGAGCAGCGCTCTCATGGACAGCGGTGGACCAGGGGTGCCGGGTTGCATACGTGGACGACGCCGACATCGCAGCAGCGTCTCGCGCGCATGCGATCACGGCGTGCATCACGCATCGGGCGGATTGGCCAAATCGATCAGCGCAGTAAAGACGTCGCGTAGTTCCTCTGGAACGTCCTCCGGACGTTGGAGCGTCGCAACCAGATCGTAAACCATCTCGGCTTTGCGCTGCGGTCCCTCCATGCTCTCGGTTTTAAACTCATTCAGGAGAGCATCGCTGAACTTCTTCTCTTGGCGCTTCTCTGCGATCAGCTCAGGGGTCCACGCGTTCCCGTCGGTTCTCGGCCAATTCTCATTGGCGGTAGTGGCCCACTGTTCGTCCGAGAACAGATACTCCAGTTCTCGGTCGTCACCGCCGATCATGAACCTGTCTTTGTCGGGATCAAGGCCGTATTGCTTTATCTTATCGTCGCTAAAGATTTTCTGCTTCTCGCGGCTGTCTGCATCGATGACGAGGGCTACACGTCGGTTGTGGGTCGCGAGGAACTTTGCAAACATCAGGGCGCCCTCGTTGTTATTACATGCCCAGAGCGCGATCCCGGCGGATTGCAGTGGTATTCCCGCGGCCAAGCGGAAGAGCACGGGCAATGATTGTTGCTCCGTCGGCCCCTCAACACCTACGAATAGCCGCTCGTGCAGCAATACACTGTTGCGCAGCCCTAGCGCCGTAGCGATGCCAGAGAGGTGGCGGTCGACCTCCTCGTGCCCCGAGTCGTCCGCCAGGCGCTCCATGACGGTGCGATCATCAACCAATGTGAGATGAACGATGGAGGAGATATCAACGCCGTCAATCAAGTTCATAGAGTGCGTAGCAATGATCATGCGGACTTGCGGAAGGGCGCACTGTTCCCGAATAAGTTGCATTACGCGGCGCTGGTGGTAGTAGTCCAGATGCGTGTCCGGCTCGTCGTAGGCGATCAGGACATCTGAGTTGGTCTCGTCTTCGGTATCCGGGTTCTCGCCTAGAACATGATCCGGGCGTGAGCAAGGCCCTGCTCCCAGCGCGGAGGGCGGGGCTTCGGTCTCATTCCTCAGGAGCTCGCTAGCCCATTCCCAGACGGCCAAGCTGATCCGTCGGGCTCGGCCTGCCCCGGCGGCATCCACAGCGACGGCTTCGCCGTCTGTTCGAGCGAGGCGAAGCTGCGCGGACTTGAAGCCGCTTGAAAAGGAGACTGTGGGCAAAACTTCTACCTGGACGAGGTCTGGGCAGCGTTGCTTGATGTGCTCGCACAGCTCGGTTGCATCCGCCTGCAAGCGTTCGCTCAGCTCCGTCTCAAGCTCACGAACTCTGACGTTGAGGTCTGGGTCTTCTAGATGCCCCTTATATCGAGCATTCAAGATCGTCTTGACCGCAGTGTCGACCGAGGTCTGTTCGCCGCCGAATCGGAGAAGACGTGGCAGCCGCTCCTCGACGGCCGGCGAAGCAGTAACCCAGCCATCGACGTGAGGCCGCTCGCGAGAGAACTGTTCCAGTAGGTCCAGCCAAGCCTGCTTATTGGTCGGAGTCTTGTCGATTGGAACCGAAAACTTCTCCGCTAACTCACGCAGTTCGGCAATTTTCTTGCTTGGTAGGTTCCTCAGCTCCAAATCCGCCGGCACTCTTTTGAAGACTTCGAGTAGCGGCGAGCAGTTACCCAAGGTGCTCCGGCGTATGCGAGCGACTGGGGGTAAGCCCAGTTGGCTTTGCTCCAGCGGGCTGAGGGTGAATGATCCTTCGACCCAAGTGTGGTCAACCCGATCCCCGCCATCAACTGACGGTTCTTGGGCGCCTGGCAGGGGATCGCAGGGTTCGATCTCTGCGGAGTTAGTTGGCGTGCTTGCGGCTCGAAGAAAGGAGCGGTCCGCGTTCTGGAGCGTATAGGGGCCGAGTAGAAACCCGATTGCATCGAGGGTAGCTGTCTTTCCCCCGTCATTATGGCCCGTGAGGATTGTAGGTGCCCCCAGCGGTATAGGGCCGACTAGCGCCAAGCTTCGGAAGCCGGACACCAGGACTGACTCAAGACGCACGCTGGTCACCTCGTCACAGGAAATTTCCGTACTGGCGCTGCTGTCCGCCAGTGACACACGAGTGGGTCTATCACACCAAAGATGATCATCTCTTGTCGCAACGCGGTATCTGGATTTTCGCCGATGGCCGCCTGTTAGAAATGACCAATTTGAGTTATTCATCCCGCGGGGATCGAGGTCAAGTGCTGATCCCGCTCCTGTCGGCTACCCGACATGCCTGGGCTTGAGTGAAGCACCCCGCTGCCGAAATCCCTCAGACCACGTAGCGGCAGCTTGCCGGGCGGGAGCTCAGCCGAGAGAAGTCAGTGACTCCGAGCTTCCGCAAGACCACATTCTGTGGTGCCATCGAAAGGGGTGCGTGCAGGCATCGCGTGGAATCTGGGGGTGTCGGGTGGCTCAACTATCACTCTTCGGACCAACAGGTGAAGAGGTGAATCCAAAGCCTGCCAGCGACGAAGTCGTACGGCTGCGTGTACTCGTAACCGTCAAAGCTGCACCAAATCCGTCAGAGAGGTACGGGGAGACGGTGTGTGTAGCAGGGGTGCGGGCGGAGCTTGAGCATCCGGGATGGGTCCGCCTCTACCCGATCAACTTCCGCTATCTCGACTCGACGGAGAAGTTCGACAAGTACGACATCGTCAGCGTAGACGCCATCCCGGCGCGGGGAGGTGACCAGCGGCGCGAGAGTTGGCGGCCACTAATGGGGACACTTGTAAGAGAGCGGCGCCTACCTCCTTGGAAGCAGCGAAGGACCTGGCTGGATACGTACGTCCAACCTTCGATGTGTCAACTCAACCAGGGTGCGCGGAACACGGCGGACAGCCAGTCTTTGGCCCTAGTGCAACCGTGCGAGGTTGGGGACTTGAAGATCAGGCTGCATGAGGGCTGGACTAAAGAGGAACAACGCAAGATCGACGCCTACGTCAACCAGCTCGACCTCCTTGATGACCAGGACCGAACACCACTGGAGGCGCCGAGGTTCCGGGGCGCCTATCGATATCGATGCTGGGACAGGCGTTGCCGGGGGCATGAGCAGGGCCTGTTGGACTGGGAGTTCGTGGCGCTCCAACGACGTCTGAGCCACTGCTCGGACGAGGAAGCACGCGATGAACTGAAGAAAAAGTTCCTCGACATGATGTGCGCGCCCAAGCGCGACGTCGCCTTCTACGTCGGCAACCAGGCCAAACGACGGCACGTCTTCAGTGTGCTGGGCGTCTACTACCCCGAACGCTAACTGACCGCCGAACAGCTTCTGCAAGCACCACGTCTCGGTGGCAGCGGTGCTGATCGGCCTCGAAGCACAGCACCGCCACCCGCTCGGCAGCCCCGGCAGCAGCTAAGGCGTCGAGCGCACCAGCGGCCTCCGGTCGGCTTAGTAGCGCGGCGAAGACATGGCGGGCCTCGGCAAGCTCGGCTGGCGAGCCGGCGAAGCCTGCGCGGTTGCTCTTGGGGTTACCCAACTCAGGCCGGTGTTCGTACGCAACGCCTACGGCGGCAAGCGCGCGGGTCAAGGCTGTCTTACTGAAGCCCGGTTTACGCGATAAAGGAGTGAGTCGTACATCCACGAGCCGACTGAACTGCGCCTCGGCGAGTCCGTCCGCGAAGCTGGCAATATCGCGCCCCTGGTAGCCAACTCCGATCAAACCGGTCGGCTGCGCAAGTACCTGGCTCTTCATCCTCAGCCCTGCCACGCTCTCCGCGGTAGCGACGACTTCCGGCATCGTCTGCGATCTTGCCACCGATTACCCAGCCTGCCACGTTGGAGGGCCGCAGACTCGCAGTAAGAGCAGAAAAGCGCGTGGGGTGTAGCTCTAGCGGTCACACGCCGTTCCCTCCGTGACATGGCTGATCGCCCGGTGTAGGTCCGATAGGCGGACCGTGACCACCCTGTCTTCTGCCGCGGCGCGCTTTCCGTCAGCGACCAGACCCCGCAGCATCACCGATGGATTGGTGCCTCGACGGCTCGCTTCCTCTACCAACCATCGAGAAAGATCGTCAGGTAGGCGGGTTGAGTAGACCATGGTCACCTTGCGCGACGCGGGCTCCAGGTGTGCACCTGACCAGTCGATGGGTTCTTGTGCTGCCCGGACAGCTTCATCACGGTTCACGGTCGCCTCCTGTCCTCTCGATGGCTTGGCAGTCGCTGGCCGATGGGGCAGCGGTCACGTTCTCGCCGCCGGTGATCCCCCTCACATCCAAGTGCAGTCTACAAGCGTAGACGGGATCTAACCGTGCCCCTCTGCTCACCTTCAGTTAGATCGACGCGGCATGTCTCGCGCACTTGAGCCCTTGGGCTCACGAGGGGCTCATGGTTGGGCTGACTTCCATCAATGAATGAAGCGGACAAAAAGAAGAGCGGTGACCGCGTTTCCGCTGGTCACCGCTCTTGTAGCCCGGCGAAAGGCTATGTGGCCAGGGGCGGGGTCGAACCGCCGACCTTCCGATTTTCAGTCGGACGCTCGTACCAACTGAGCTACCTGGCCGTATCGCTGCTCGGCTCATGCTACCCGGCAACCGGACGAACCGGTGGCAGGGCGACCTGCTCCGATACGCAGAACGCCGCGCGAGGCGCGGCGTCAGCGCTGCGGTCCTGACGGGACTTGAACCCGCGACCTCCGCCTTGACAGGGCGGCGAGCACTCCAACTGCTCCACAGGACCTAGCTTGTGTTGCTCCGACTTGCGCCGGTCGTGCCCCCAACGGGATTCGAACCCGTGCTACCGCCTTGAAAGGGCGGCGTCCTGGGCCGCTAGACGATGAGGGCGGCCCCGCCATCATTGCACACTCGCAACTTCAAGCGGACTTGCTCCCATCCGGCCCCGCCGGAGGCTTGGAAAGCATACGTGATGCCCGGTCGGTCGACAAAATCGGTATCCGCAAGGGCTTCGGGAGAGTCATAACCGCAGGTCAAAGCCGGTCTAACGGAGTTTGGTGATGCCGAAGCGCTTCTTCAGGTCGGCGATCAGGTGGGGGCAGGCGGCGAGCGTCGCGGCCCGGTCGCCACCCCCGTCGTGCAGCAGCACGATGGCGCCGGGGCGGGCGGCGGTGTGGATCCGCTTGCCGATCGTGGCGGCGTTCGGCTTGTCCCAGTCCTGGGGGTCGACCGACCAGTGCAGCGGGTGCATGCCGAGATCCTTCGCCACCGCCAGCACCTCCGACGTCCACCGGCCGCCCGGCTGCCGATAGAAGGACACCTTGGCGCCGGGTGCCGCTGCCTGGATGGCCTTGTTCGTGCGTTCCAGGTCGGCCTTGATCTCGTTGACGGGCCGTCGGGCCAGGTCGAGGTCGTGCCGCCAACTGTGGTTACAGAGCTGATGCCCCTCGCGGGCGATCCGTCGGACCAGCTCCGGATGGCGCTGCACCTCGCGACCCACCACGCAGAAGGTGGCGGTCACCTTGGCTGCCCGCAGTTGGTCGAGCACCTTGGGCGTCCAGGTTGGGCTGGGCCCGTCGTCGAAGGTCAGGACCACCGGGCGTACGCCGCTGTTGCGCCGCAGGCCGGCCGGGAGCTTGGCCGGCAGCGGCCGCAGCGGAGGCTTGGGCGGCTTGGCGACCGTGGGATGCGGTGACGGCGTGGGGGTGGGCGCAGTGGTGGACTCCACCGGCTGCGGCGCGCCGGCGGGCGCGATGGTGTGGTCCGGCCCCGCGCAGCCGGACAAGACCAGTGCCACGGCGAGGACGGACGCCAGGACGGCGCGGGCTCGCATCTGCTCGCTCCCGGAGGGGTCGGGGTAGGCGGACCCGCCCGACGGTAGTTCACGCGGTCACCGGGCAACAGTGCGATCAGTCACGCCTCGACTGGTCCAGGGAGTCACGGACCGCGACGGCGAGCGAGACCGCCTCGGCCAGGTCGACCGGCCGCACCACCCCGGCGGGCAGCGTGTCGGCACGCCAGCCGGGGCCGGCGGCGAGCGCCAACAACGGGCGGCGGGGTGCGGCGAGCAACGCGCTGAGCTGGGCCGGGTCGGCGGTGGCCCGGGTGTGCGACCAGAGCACCACGGCAGCCGGACCGGTCCGGTTGACCGCCTCCACGAGAGCGGCCACCGGCACCCGGGCGCCGAGCATCCGGTAACTGATCCCGGCCTCCGCGAGCGCGGCGGCCAACGCCTCCAGTGGCAGGGTGTGCTGCTCCTCGTCCGCACAGGAGAGCAGGATCCGGGCCGGACCGGTGGGAACCTTGGCCCGACTGGCCGCCGCGAGAGCCTCCGAGACGCAGCGGGACACCAGGTGTTCCACCTCGATCAGGCCGGTGGTGGCGGCGTGGCGTTCGCCGATGCCGGCGAGCACCGGGCGCAGTAGACCCTCCCAGGTGGCGACGACCCCGACGGTGGCCAGGGCGTGCGCGATCGTCTCGCTGATCGCCGCCGCGTCCAGCCGCATGGCGGCGCGGGCCAGACCACGGGCTGCCGGGCCGGCGCGGCCGACCGGGATGGTGCCACCGCCGTCGCGGGCGGACGGGTGGACCCGGACGGTGCCGGCGGTGCCGGCGGGCGTCGGATCCGGTGCCTGGCGAGCCCAGCGAGCCGCCTCGGCGGGGCTCACCCCCTCGGCGGTGAGCCGTCGCATGATTTCGAGACGGGCCAGGTCGGTCGCGGTGTACCGGCGGTGGTGACCGGGGATGTGCTCACTGGGCCCGAGCCCGTAGCGCTGGTGCCAGGTGCGGAGCGTCGTCACCGCGACCCCCAACCTGCGTGCGACCGCGCCCGCGCTCAGCGCCTCATCGACCACCCGACCGCTCCGCCGAGTCATCCGCCGACAGACCAGGCGGGGTCACGGCCAGGCCGGGTGTTCCGGACGCGGAGCCCGAGGGGTGCAGCAGCCGGTTCACCACCCCGCCCAGCCAGGGCGCGTACGACCGGGGGTCGATATCCAGCTCGGCTTCCAGCGCGGTCGGATCGGCCCACCGCAGCTCCTCGACCTCGTCCGGGTCCGGCAGGAGCGGGGCTCCGGGCAGAAATTCGCCCCGCAGCACGTGGTCGTACTCGAATTCGACTCGACCGGTTGCCGGGTCCTCGGCGTAGTAGACGTAGACGCCGACCTCGGTCAGCTCGACCGGGCCCGCGCCCAACTCCTCGCGTAGTCGCCGGTTGGCCGCCTCGGCGAGAGACTCGCCGGGCTGGGGGTGGCCACAGCAGGCGTTGGCCCAGCGCAGCGGGAACCGGGTCTTGACGGCGGCGCGCCGCTGGAGCAACACCTGGCCGTCCGAGTCCACCAGCAGCACCGAGAAGGCACGGTGCAACTGCCCCGGAGGCTGGTGCGCGGCCGCGACGGTCGTCTCGCCGTGGGCCTCGCCGTTCTCGTCGACCAGCTCGACGAGGTGGTCCTCGCGGCTGCTCATCGGCCTTCCCCGGTGATCCGACCGGCGGCGAGCTTGCCGGAAATGAGCACCATCGGTACGCCGACGCCGGGCTGGGTCCCGGAGCCGACGAAGACCACGTTCGACAGCTTGCGGTGCAGGTTCGACGGGCGGAACGGGCCGGTCTGGAAGAGGGTGTGGGCGGCGGCGAACGGCGTGCCCGCAGCCATGCCCTGGTCCTCCCACTCGGCCGGGGTGATCGCCCGCAGCACCTCGACGCCAGCACCGAAGCCGACGTAGCCGCGCTCCTCCAGGGTGCCGATCAGCTGATCGCTGTAGCGCCGGGTCAGGTCGCCGCGCCACTCGAACGGGGCTCGGTGCAGGTTCGGCACGGGAGCCAGCACGTAGTAGGTGTGCCGATCGGGTGGGGCCACCGACGGGTCGGTCCGGCTCGGGTTGGTCACCAGCAGCGACGGGTCGGTCATCAGCTCGCCCCGCCGGATGACCTCATCGAAGGTGCCCTTCCACGCGCGTCCGAAGTGGATGTTGTGATGGGCGATCTTTTCATATCCCTGTCGGGAGCCGACGTGCAGAACGACGCAGGACGGGGAGTAGGTGAGCCGGCGCTGCGGGGCGGCGGGGAGCAGGTCCCGGTAGGCGACCGGCAGGTCGGGGTTGAGCACCACCACGTCCGCCGGCACCAGTTCGCCGTCGGCGGTGAGCACACCGGTGGCGCGGCCGTTCGCGGTCTCGACCCGGGTCACCGTGGTGCCGTACCGGATCTGCACGCCGTGCTTCTCGGCCGCGCCGGCCATCGCCTTGGAGACCGCGTGGATGCCGCCGCGCGGGAAGTAGACCCCGGCCACCGAGTCCAGGTACGCGATGACCGTGTAGATGGCCAGCGCGTCGTGCGGGGCGAGGCCGGCGTACATCGCCTGGAAGGAGAAGATCCGCTGGGTACGCGGGTCCCGGAAGAATTGGTTGATCTTCGTCTGGAGGCGCCGGAAGGCTCCGCTGGCGAGCAGCTTGAGGAGGTTGCCGGTGATCAGGTCGGTAGGCGCGTCCAGGTTGCGGTCGATGAAGTCGGCTCGCTCCAGGCGCCACAGCTCCCGCGCGTAGTCGACGAAACGCAGGTAGCCGTCGGCCTCGCGCGGCCCACAGACCCGGGAGATCTCCGCCGCCATCCGGGTGGTGTCGGTGAGCACGTCGAGCGTGGAGCCGTCCGGGTAGTACGCCCGGTAGGCAGGGTCGACCGGGGTCAGGTCGAGCCAGTCGTGCAGCTCCTCACCGACCGCGCCGAGCGCCTCGGCGATCAGGTCGGGCATGGTGAGCACGGTCGGGCCGGTGTCGAACTCGTAGCCGTTGACCCCGAGTCGGCCGGCTCGCCCGCCCGGCACCAGCTCGCGTTCCAGCACTGTCACCTGCCGGCCGCTGCCGGCCAGGTGCAGCGCGCAGGCGAGCCCGCCCAGCCCGGCCCCGACGACCACCACCCGGTCCGTCCGTCCTGTCACCGTCCGCACGTGACCACCTCTTCCAGAAAGTCGCTCATCAGGCCCGCCGGTTGGTGGCGGCGGTGGCCAGCCCGGTCAGCGCGGTCCGCGCCGTCCGGTCCACGGGTGCGGCGTCGAGCGCGGCCAGCGCGTCGCTCACCCGCTCCGCGATCATCCGCTCCACCCGGGCCACCGCGCCGGTCTCCACGACCAGCTCGGCGAGCCGGTCGACCGGCCCGTCGCCGGCCCGATCCATCGCCCGGAGCTGCGCGGGCGTGGACAGCTCGCGGGCCAGCATGAGCAGCGTGGTCGGTTTGCCGGTGCGGAGGTCGTCGCCGGCCGGCTTGCCGGTGTCGGCGGGATCGCCGTAGACGCCGAGCAGGTCGTCGCGGAGCTGGAACGCCTCGCCGACGGCAAGGCCATAGCGGGTGTACGCGGAGACCAGCGCGTCGTCGACGGGCACCCCGGCCAGGCAGGCCCCGAAGAGCAGTGGTCGCTGGACGGTGTAGCTGGCGGTCTTGTAGCGGGCCACCCGCAGCGCCCGGTCGACCGACCAGCTCGCCGGGTCGTTCTCGCCGAGCACGTCGAGATATTGCCCGGCGACCGTCTCCACCCGCATCTGGTCATAGCAGCGCCGCACTTCGAGCAGCCGGGCCGACGGCACTGTGGCCTGGGCCAGCAACCGATCGGCCCAGACCATGCAGAGGTCACCGATGAGCACGGCGACGGCTTCGCCGAATCGACCGGGATCACCCCGGTGGCCTGCGGCGATGTGCTGTTCGGCGAGCGCGACGTGTGCCGTTGGCCGGCCCCGGCGGGTGGTGGACGCGTCCATCACGTCGTCGTGCACCAAGGCGAAGGTGTGCAGCAGCTCCAGCGCGGCCAGCGCGGGCAGGACGGGTGGGAGTGCCTCGGTGCCGCCGACCGCCCCGCGCCACCCCCAGTAGGCGAACGTGGAGCGGATCCGCTTGCCGCCGACGAGGACGGCTTCCCGCGCGGTGGCGGCGAAGCGGCCCATCGAGATGTCGATCTCGGCGAGGGAGTCGACCTCGGCGGTGAGGAAGGTGGCCAGGGTCTCATCGACCGCGGTGATCAGGTCATGGGTGTACGCGGCCAGAACGGCGCGGACCGGATCGTCACCGTCCCCCGGCCCCCGCTGCGCCACACGGGTCGCATTGCCCGCAACTGCGTCGTTGGCCATGCGACTGAGCGTACCCTAGGCTACGAGTTGCGTCGATTGGTGCGTCGATAAAATAAGGAGGGCCGGTGGACACTGATCTCACCGCTGCCTATGACCGGTGCCGTGAGCTGCACAAACGCCATGGCCGCACCTACTATCTCGCCACCCGGCTGCTCCCCGCATGGAAACGACGACATGTGCACGCTCTCTATGGGTTCACCCGGTACGCGGACGAGATCGTCGACCGCACCGAGGACCTACCGCAGGTCGAGCGGGCCGCCCGCCTCGACGACTGGGCCAGCCGATTCGTGTCCGGCCTGCACGGTGCGTCGGTCGACGACCCGCTGCTGCCGGCCGTGCTGCACACCATCGCCGTCTTCGACCTCGACCGGGACGACTTTGCGTCGTTTCTGAAGAGCATGGCCATGGACCTGACCGTCACCTCGTACCCCACGTACGACCACCTGCTCGATTACATGGAGGGCTCGGCGGCGGTCATCGGCACCATGATGCTGCCGATCCTCGGCACCTCCGACCCGGTGGCGGCACGGGAGCCGGCGCGGCAGCTCGGCTTCGCGTTCCAACTCACCAACTTCATCCGGGACGTCGCCGAGGACCTCGACCGGGGCCGCACCTACCTGCCGGACGAGGACCTGGCGAAGTTCGGCGTCGCCCGCGAGGAGCTGGCCGAGGCCTGCGCCCGGGGCCGCGGCACGCCCCGGACCCGCGAGCTGATCGAGTACGAGGTGACCCGCGCCCAGGCGCACTACGCCGCCGCCGCGCCGGGCATCACCATGCTGGCGCCAGCCTCGCAGGCCTGCATGCGCACCGCGTACGCGTTGTACGGCGGCATCCTCGACGAGGTGGCCGCGCAGGACTACGACGTCTTCACCCGGCGGGCACTGGTGCCGCAGCGGCGACGGATGGCGGTGGCCGCACGGGCTCTGCTCACCTCGACCGGTACGCCGGTCACCATCCCCGGACCGACGGTCCACCCGCAGACCCGGTGACCGCAAGCACCGCGATCGTGCTCCTCACCCGCGACCTGCGGGTGCACGAGCACCCGGCGCTGGCCACCACCTGCGCGGCCTTCGACCGGGTGGTTCCGCTGTACGTGCTCGACCCGGCACTGGCCGCCCTGTCGGCCAACCGCACCCGGTTTCTGCACCAGGCGCTCGCTGAACTGCGGGCCGAGCTGCGCGAGCGCGGCGGTGACCTGGTGGTACGCCACGGCGACCCGGTGGCCGAGACGATCCGGTTGGCCGGCGAGGTCGACGCCACCGCCGTCGCGCTCTCCGCCGACGTCAGCCACTACGCCCGGCGCCGCGAGCGACGACTACGCGCGGAGTGTGAGCGGCACCGGCTGCACCTGCGACTGTTTCCCGGCCTGACCGTGGTCGAGCCGGGAGCGTTGCGGCCCGGTGGCGGCGGCGACCACTACCGGGTGTTCAGCCCCTACCACCGGGCCTGGGCGGCCAGTCAGTGGCGTGCGGAGTTGGCCGCGCCGCACCGGGTGGAGCTGCCCGGCGGGGTGAGCGTGGGAAACCTGCCGGAGCCGCCGGTCGGGGACTCGCCGGAAGCGGCGGTCGGCGGCGAGCGGGTTGCCCGGCAGCGGCTCACCGACTGGCTGCCCGACCTGGACCGCTACGACGATCAGCACGACGACATGGCCGGCGACGACACGTCCCGGCTCAGCCCGTACCTGCGGTTCGGCTGCGTGTCCCCACTGGCCGTGGCCAACCGGGCCGGGGACCGGTCCGGGCCGTTCGTCCGGCAGATCTGCTGGCGGGACTTCTACTACCAGGTCACCGCCGCCTTCCCGGAGATCTCGACGTCGGCGTACCGGCGGGGCGCCACCGAACAGTGGCGCTACGACGACGACGCGTTGGCGGCCTGGGCCGAGGGTCGGACCGGCATGCCCATCGTCGATGCCGGGATGCGGCAGATGCGTACGCAGGGCTGGATGCACAACCGGGCCCGGCTGATCACCGCCGGCTACCTGACCAAGCACCTCGGGCAGGACTGGCGACCCGGGGTGGCCGTCTTCTTCCGCTGGTTGCTCGACGGGGACGTGGCCAACAACTCCGGCAACTGGCAGTGGGTCGCCGGCACCGGCAACGACACCAAGCCGTACCGGGGGTTCAACCCAGTCCGGCAGGCCGAACGGTACGACCCGGACGGCGACTACGTGCGCCGGTGGGTGCCGGAGCTGGCGAAGGTGCGGGGCAAGGCCGTGCACCAACCGTGGCGACTGCCCGACACGCTCCGCCAGACGCTCGACTATCCGCCGCCGCTCTCGGTGCCGGGCACCGACCCCGTCTGGCTGCGCTGATCAGAGGCAGGAGTGCAACACCTCGACCAGCTCGTCCACCCGGTCGTGCTCGGCGAGGTGCGCCGTGGCGTACCCGAAGGTGTAACCGCGCTCCGGGTCGGCCCACGCGCTGCTGCCGCCGATGCCGCCCATGCCCCAACTGCCGTCCGGCTCCCACTGCATGCCCAGCGTCCACCGGACCTGGCGGTCCAACACCAGGTCCGGCCCGTCGTACTGGACCCGGGTCGCCTCCGCCAGCAACTCCGCGCTGAACAGTCGGACACCGTCCAGGACACCACCGGCCAGCAGACCGGCGTAGAGCCGGGCCAGGCTGGAGGCGGTGGCGTGCAGGTTGACCGCGGGCATCTCGGCAGCACGCCAGAGCGGGCTGTTCAGCACGGCCAGGTCCAGCCCTCCGGCCGGGTTGCCCAGCGCGCGCGCCCGCAGCGATCCTGGCTCACCGAGCTTGCGGGCCGGCCACTGTGGGTCGCCGTAGCGCAGGTCGGCGCAGCGCCGCTGATCCGCGTCGGCCAGCCCGAAGCCGAGGTCGAGCTGCCACCGGTCGGCGATCTCCTCGGCCAGAAACCGGCCCACCGAGCGCCCGTCGACCCGACGCACCACCTCGCCCACCAGGTGCCCGTACGTCCAGGCGTGCTCCCCGGCCACCGAACCCGGCGCCCACTCGGGGTCGGCGGCGGCCAGGTCGCTGGTGAGCAGCGTCCAGTCCGCGATTGCGGTGGCCGGCCGGGGTACCGGAAAGGCCGGCAGCCCGGCGGTGTGCGACAACACCTGTCGCACGGTGGCGGGGGTGCGGAACTCCGGCCAGTACCGGTCGACGGGCGCGTCGAGGTCCACCTGCCCCCGGTCGACGAGCATCAGCAGGCAGAGCGCGGCCACCGGCTTGCCGACCGAGTAGACGTTGACGAGCGTGTCCGGCCGCCACGGCTCACCGTCCGGACCGGCAGCGTTCCGAGTTCCGCCGATCAGGTCGACGACGGGCTGGCCGTCGTACCAGATGACCAGGCCGGCACCGGTCTCCCGGCCGGAGGTGAGCAGGTCGTGGAAGCAGTCCCGGACCGGTGCGAAGCGTGCGTGCATCCCGCAACGGTAGGCGTCCCGGACCGGTGAGGGTGCCGACTTTTCTCCGACCCCGGTGGTCGGGCTGGTGTCGCTGGGGGATGCTGTCGGGGTGGCAGAGCCGGAGCTGGTGGATGTGGTCGTGGTCGGGCTCGGGGTCGGCGGCGAGGAGGTGGCCGAGCGGCTCGCCGAGGCCGGCCTGAGCGTCGTCGGCATCGAACGGGACCTGGTCGGCGGGGAGTGCCCCTACTGGGGCTGCATCCCGAGCAAGATGATGATCAGAGCGGCCAACGCCCTCGCCGAGGCGCGCCGGGTCGACGGGCTGGCCGGGACGGCGCAGGTCCAGCCGGACTGGGCGCCGGTGGCCAAGCGCATCCGCGAGGAGGCCACCGACACCTGGGACGACACGGTTGCCGCTGACCGGTTCACGGGTCTGGGCGGCCGGCTCGTCCGGGGAAGTGGCCGCCTCGACGGCCCGGGCCGGGTCCGCGTCGGTGACCAGGTGTTCCAGGCCCGGCACGGGGTCGTGCTGGGCACCGGGACCCGTCCGTCGGTGCCCCCGATCGACGGCCTGGCCGACACTCCGTACTGGACCAACCACCAGGCGATCGAGGTCGAGGAGCTGCCGGAGTCGCTGCTGGTGCTCGGCGGCGGCGCGATCGGTCTGGAACTGGCACAGGTCTTCGCCCGCTTCGGGGTCCGGGTCACGGTGGTGGAGGCGCTCGACCGGGTGCTGGCCGTCGAGGAACCGGAAGCGTCCGAGGTCGCCGCCGCGGCGCTGCGCGCCGACGGCGTGGAGATCCACACCGGGGTACGCGCCGAACGGGTCGAGCACGACGGCACCCGGTTCACACTGCGCGGCAGCGGCGGTTCGGCGTTCACCGCCGACCGTCTGCTGGTGGTGACCGGGCGCAAGGCCCACCTGACCGAGCTGGGGTTGGACACGATCGGCCTGGACGACAGCCAGCGCTACCTGCCGGTCGACGACCGGTTGCACGTCACCGACCAGGTCTGGGCGGTCGGCGACATCACCGGCGAGGGCGCCTTCACCCACATCGCCATGTACCAGGCCGGGATCGTGATCGCCGACATCCTGGCCCGCGCCCGGCAGGCGAGTGCGGGGGCGGACGCCAGCGGGACCTCCAGCGTGGTCGGCGGTGCGATGGGCGCGTCCAGCTCGCTGGCCGCCAGCGGGTCGAGTGGGTCGGCCGGCACCGTCCCGCGAGCCGACTACCGCGCGCTGCCCCGGGTGACCTTCACCGATCCCGAGGTCGGAGCGGTCGGGCTCACCGAGCAGCAGGCCCGCGAGCGTGGCATCAACGTGCAGGTCGGTTTCACCAAGTTGGGCAGCTCGACCCGGGGCTGGATCCACCGGGTCGGCGACGACGGCTTCATCAAGCTCGTCGCGGATGCCGACCAGGGCGTGCTGATCGGCGCGACCTCGGTCGGCCCGGCCGGCGGCGAGGTGCTCTCCGCGCTGGTCGTGGCGGTGCACGCGGCGGTGCCGCTGAGCCAGCTCCGGCACATGATCTACGCGTACCCGACCTTCCACCGGGCCATCGAGTCCGCGTTGCACGACCTGTCCTGACGCCCGCGTACACCGGGCGTGATCCACTCGCCTTCATGGAAGTCGCGGTATTCGGGGCCTCTCGACACCGCGACATCATGAAGGCCGAGTCGATCACGACCGGTGGTCGATTGCGGAAGAATGCGGCAGCAAGCCAGCAAACGCCGGCCACTTTGCTGTTCATTTCTTTCATCCTGGTGACGTACGATTGCGGCCGTGACCAAGCGGTTGACTGAAGTTGCCAAGAAGGCCGGCGTCAGCGAGGCCACCGTCAGCCGGGTGCTCAACGGCCGCGACGGGGTTTCCGAGGCGACCCGCACCGCCGTGCTGACCGCGCTGGACGTGCTCGGTTACGAGCGGCCGACCAAACTGCGCGGCGAGCGCGCCCGGTTGGTCGGGCTGGTGCTGCCCGAGTTGCAGAACCCGATCTTCCCGGCGCTGGCCGAGGTCGTCACCGGGACCCTCGCGCAGCGCGGCTACACCCCCGCTCTCTGCGCCCGCACCATCGGCGGTGTCTCCGAAATGGACTACGTGGAGATGCTGCTCGACCACCAGGTCTCCGGCGTGATCTTCGCGGGTGGTTCGTACGCGCTCGCCGACGCCAAACACGACCACTACCGTCGGCTGACCGACCGAGGGCTTCCGGTGGTGCTGGTCAACGCGGGTGTGGACGAGCTGGGTTTTCCCCGGGTCTCCACTGACGACGCGGTGGCGGTGGAGCAGGCGTACGGGCACCTGCGCTCACTCGGGCACGAACGGATCGGGATGGTGCTCGGCCCGGAGGGGCATGTGCCGTCCCGGCGCAAGCTGGACGCGATGATCCGGGCCGCCGGCTGGGACGAGGGTGACGCCGAGTGCGTCGAGCGTTCCAGCTTCTCCATGGAGGGTGCGCGGGTCGCCGCGACGAAGCTGGTCGAGCGTGGCGTGACCGGCATCATCTGCGCCAGCGACGTGCTCGCGTTGGGCACGATCCGTGCGGCCCGGCGGCTGGGTCGCTCGGTGCCGGCCGACGTGTCGGTGGTGGGCTTCGACGACTCCGCGTTCATGACCTGCACCGACCCGCCGTTGACCACGGTCCGGCAGCCGATCGAGACGATGGGGCAGGCCGCTGTGGATCTGCTGGTCACCCAGATCGAAGGCGCCGGCGTGCTGCACGACGAGTTGTTGTTCGAGCCCGAGCTGGTGGTACGCGGCTCGACCGCTCCCGCCCCGGGTCGCTAGGCACCACACCAGACGACGCTCCGGCCGTCGACCGCTCCATGCGGTCGGCGGCCGTTTTCGTCGTTGCTCGTCGGGAGCGACATCGACCTCGCCGAATGCCCCGCCATAAGGGACCAAAGGCCTACATATCTGGCTGCTTTCAAGTGTTTGCCAACATCTGCCGTCGTCACGTCGTGTCCTTTCGGGACAGGGTCGATACCTTGCCGAAATGAGTCCCCCACGCTACAGTGACTCCACTCACACCTGGCTCCGACGCAGCTACTGGGCGTCAGGTCGCATCACCGCAGATCAGCGAAGGTCATTGGAGACACCCGTTCCCGAAGGGATGGACAGATGTCCGTACCGCAATACCGAAAGGCTGCGGCGGTTGCGCTCGTGGCCGGCCTGGGGCTCAGCCTCACGGCATGCTCCACGAAGAGTGACGACAAGGACGCGACCGCAGGCGGCAAGGTCACCATCACTGTCGACTGCCAGCCGGTCGGCGCTCAGAAAGAGCTGCTGAAGAACTGGAACGACGACGTCGCCGAGTTCCAGAAGCAGAACCCGGACATCGTCATCAAGAGTGTCAGCGTCGGCGAGCAGTGCAACAACCCGCCGGACTTCACCGCCCGCCTCGCCGGCGGCACCGTCACGGACGTGTTCTACGGCTACATGACCGATCTCCAGCAGGTGCTCGACTCCGGTCAGGCCATGGACATCAGCCAGTACGCCAACAAGGACACGATCCCGACCTGGGACAGCGTCGACCCGGCGCTCAAGGAGGTCTTCACCGACGGCGGCAAGCTCTACGCCGTTCCGGTGGATAACTACTCGATGGGCCTGGTCTACAACAAGGTCCTGTTCCAGCAGGCCGGCCTCGACGCCAGCAACCCGCCCAAGACCTGGGCCGACGTCCGGGCCGCCGCGAAGAAGATCTCCGCGCTCGGCAACGGCATCGCCGGCTACTCGGAGTACAGCGCCGGCAACACCGGCGGCTGGCACTTCACCTCCCTGCTCTACTCGCAGGGTGGCCAGGTGCTCACGGCCGACGGCAAGAAGGCCGACTTCAACAACCCCATGGGCAAGCAGGTCCTGCAGAACCTCAAGGACATGCGGTACGGCGACAACAGCATGGGTGCCCGCCAACTGCTCCAGTGGGGTGACCTGCTGACCAACGCCGGCGCGGGCAAGGTCGGCATGTTCATCGGCGCGCCGGACAGCACCCAGGCGATCGTCAGCCAATTCCAGGGCAAGTTCCAGGACTGGGCGATGAGCCCGCTGCCCGGCCAGGACGGTCTGGCGAAGGGGACGCTCGGTGGCGGCGAGGGCTACTTCTTCAAGAAGGACCTCACCCCCGAGCAGGTCAAGGCCGGCATGAAGTGGATCGCGTACCAGAAGCTGACCCCGGGCAAGGGCCAGTTCGACTACGTCCGGGCCAAGCCGCAGAACTACCCGGTGGGTCTGCCCCAGCCGCTGCTCTTCGCCAACGGCAGCGACGCGCAGAAGCAGGAACTCGAGCTGCGCAAGGCGAACGCGAACGTCGACACCACGAACTTCGCGATCTTCGAGGCGACCCCGGTGCCGATCAAGGGTGAGCCGCGCAACGCGCAGGCGATCTACGCGGTGCTCGACGCCGCGATGTCGGGTGTGCTGACCAACCCGAACTCGAACATCGACGCCCTGCTCAAGACCGCCGAGGAGAAGGTCAACCAGCTCCTCACCGCGGAGAGCTGACCGAGCGTGTGGGGGCCGGGACGCCGACCCGGCCCCCACACCGTCCACGCCACATCGACGACGTCACCGACTCACCCAGGAGTTGCCTTGGCGATCACCACCGTCCCGCCGATCCCTCGGAAAGCGGGCCGTCCGCCGTCGCCGTACTCGGCGAGGCCGCAGCGTACGAGCCTCGGCCGCAAGGTACGGGACAACCTCACCGGGCACGCGTTCCTGATCGGCGCGGTGCTCTGCTTCGTCGTCTTCTCCTGGTACCCGATGGTCCGCGGCATCGTCATGAGCTTCCAGCGGACCCGGCGCGGCGAGACCACCTGGGTGGGTTGGGACAACTACTCCCGCATCATCGCCGACCCCAGCTTCTGGACGGCCTGGCAGAACACGTTCTACTTCACGGCGCTCGCGCTCGTCCTCGGCTACGCGGTGCCGTTCTTCGTGGCGATCCTGCTCAACGAGTTCCGCCACGCCAAGGGGTACCTGCGGATCCTGGTCTACCTGCCGGTGATGCTGCCGCCGGCCTCGGCGCTGTTCCTCTTCAAGTTCTACGCGTACGACCCCAGCGAGGCCGGGCTCTTCAACGCGATCCTCAAGGCCCTTCACCTGCCCACCTCGCAGTGGATGCAGTCGCCCGAGATGACGATGCCGGCGATGGTGATCGCTTCCACCTGGATGAACATGGGCGGCGCGGTGCTGATCTACCTGGCGTCGTTGCAGAACATCCCCGGCGAGCTCTACGAGGCGGCCGAGCTCGACGGCGCCGGGATCTGGCGCCGGATCCGGCACGTGACGATCCCGCAGACCCGGCTGATCCTCGCGCTCCTGGCGATGTTGCAGATCGTCGCCACGATGCAGCTCTTCATCGAGCCACTGATCCTCGCCAACGGGGCGGGCGCGGAGGACTCGGCGACCTCGGTGGCGTACCTCATCTACCAGCACGGGTTCTTCCAGAACGACCTCAACGGCGCCGCCGCCCTGGGCGTGATCATGCTCGTGGTGCTGGCCGGCTTCTCCGCCGTGTACGTGCGGCTGACTGCGAAACAGGACTAGGACGGCGAGGAATGGCACAGGATTCCGGAACCCGGACCCTCATCTCCCACTCCCAGCTCAGCCGGGGGCGCGGCAAGGTCATCTACTGGACGCTGCTGATCGTCGTCGTGGCGGGGTTCACGCTCGTCTTCCTCGGACCGCTCTACTGGATGGTCACCGGCGCGCTCAAGTCCGGCCAGGAGATCGCGCAGACCCCACCCTCGCTGTTCCCGAAGGATCCCCAGCCGCAGAACTACATCGACGCGTGGAACAACCTGGCCCTCGCCAAGCTGCTGTTCAACACGTTCTACTACGCCATCGGCGCGGTGCTGTTCCAACTGGTCTTCGACAGCGCGGCCGCGTACTCGCTGTCCAAGCTTCGACCGATCTTCGGCAACACGATTCTCGCCCTGATGCTGGGAACCCTGATGATCCCGGCGATGGTCCTCATCGTCCCGCAGTACGTGACAGTGCTGGACCTGCCGATCCTGCACATCAACCTGCTGGATTCGCCGTTCGCGATCTGGCTGCCGATGGTCGCTAACGCGTTCAACATCTTCCTGCTGAAGCGGTTCTTCGACTCGATTCCCGAGGAGCTGATGGCGGCGGCCCTCATGGACGGGGCGTCGTCGCTGCGCACGCTCTGGTCGATCATCCTGCCGCTGTCGCGCCCCATCCTCGGCGTCGTGTCGATCTTCGCCGTGACGGCGGTGTGGAAGGACTTCCTCTGGCCGAAGCTGGTCATGCCCTCGCCCGAGACCCGGACGGTCAGCGTCGGCATCTACACCTTCGCCGGCGGCACACCGATGAACGTGGTGATCGCCGCGTCGGTCATCGCCGCGATCCCGACTGTCATCATCTTCCTGATCTTCCAACGGAACATCATGTCCGGTCTGACCACGGGCAGCATCAAGGGATAGCCACCAGCGCATCCTTCCGCGCGGCGAACAACGACCGTTCGCCCGACAAATATCCAGGTCCGGCGAACCCGCCGACGTACTGACGCAGAAAGCAGGTGCTCGTGTCCACAGCTGACAGAAGTCCGTGGTGGCGTGGAGCCGTGATCTACCAGGTGTATCCCCGGAGCTTCGCCGACGGTAACGGCGACGGCATCGGTGACATCGCCGGCATCCGGTCCCGGCTGAACCACCTGTCCGCGCTCGGCGTCGACGCGATCTGGTTCAGTCCCTGGTATCCCTCGCCGATGGCCGACGCCGGCTACGACGTGTCCGACTACCGCGACATCGACCCGGTCTTCGGCAGCCTGGCCGAGGCGGAGGCGCTGATCGCCGAGGCACACGAGCTGGGCATCCGGACCATCGTCGACGTGGTGCCGAACCACTGCTCCGACGCGCACCCCTGGTTCCAGGCGGCGCTCGCCGGCGGGCCCGGCGCGCCCGAGCGGGACCTGTTCTGGTTCCGGCCGGGCCGGGGCCCGAACGGCGACCAGCGGCCCACCGACTGGATCGGCGAGTTCGGCGGCGAGACCTGGACCCGCACCACCAACCCGGACGGCACCCCCGGTGACTGGTACCTGCACCTGTTCGCCCCGCAGCAGCCGGACTTCAACTGGGACCACCCCCGGGTACGGGCGGAATTCGAGGACATCCTGCGGTTCTGGTTCGACCGGGGCGTGGACGGCATCCGGGTCGACTCGGCCGGGCTCCTGGTCAAGGACGGGGAGCTGCCCGAGGTCCGACCGGACCACCCGCACCCGTTCCACGACCTCGACGGGGTGCACGACATCTACCGGGGCTGGCGGCGGGTCGCCGACTCCTACCCCGGCGAGCGGGCCCTGATCGGTGAGGTGTGGCTGCCGGACCGGCAGCGGTTCGCCAACTACCTGCGCCCGGACGAGCTGCACGCCGCGTTCAACTTCGACTTCCTCGGCTGCGCCTGGGACGCCTCGGCGCTGCGCGAGAGCATCGACGGGACGCTGAGCGCGCACGCGCCGGTCGGCGCGCCGGCCACCTGGGTGCTCTCGAACCACGACGTCACCCGGCACGTCACCCGCTACGGTCGGGCGGACACCCGGTTCAGCTTCGCCGCCAAGCGCGAGGGCACCCCCACCGACCTTGAGCTGGGCACCCGCCGGGCCCGCGCCGCCGCGCTGCTGTCGCTGTCGCTGCCCGGCGCCGCCTACGTCTACCAGGGCGAGGAACTGGGCCTCTACGAGGTCGAGGACATCCCGTACGCGTTGCGTCAGGACCCGATGTGGGAACGGTCCGGCCGGATCGACCCGGGTCGGGACGGTTGCCGCGTACCGCTGCCGTGGGCCGGGGACGAGCCGCCGTTCGAGTTCAGCCCCGAGGGTGCCGCGGCGCCCTGGCTGCCGCAGCCGGCCGACTGGAAGGACCGGACGGCCAGCGCGCAGACCGGCGACTCGGCCTCGATGCTGGAGCTGTACCGGGCGGCGATCCGGGCTCGAAAGGCCGACCCGGCGCTCGGTGACGGTGAGCTGACCTGGCTGCCCGCCCCGGACGGGGTGCTCGCCTTCAGCCGTGGCGGTGGCTTCACCTGCCTCGTCAACCTGTCCGACACGCCGGTTCCGATGCCGGCCCAGGGACGGTTGCTGCTGGCCAGCGGGCCACTCGACGACGGGTTGCTGCCGTCCGACACCGCGGTCTGGCTGCGTACCACCGAATCGGCGGACGGACCGCGAGCGGCGGACGGACCCGGGCTGACCTGACTCTGCTCGCCGTGGTGCCGGCGGCCCGTCCCGGCCGCCGGCACCACGCCACCAAAGGAAAGGAGAACGAGGGGGAGACGCGCCACGCCGCACCGACACGGGGGGACCTGGCCTGCCTGACGAAAGGGAGAGCGCAGCTCATGGCCAACCACACCACCGGCACCCCGCACCACCGACACCCGACCCGGGCAGGGCTGGCCGCCATTGCCGCCACAGTGCTCGCCGCCACAACGGTGACCGCTCTCGCGGTCACCGGCACCGCAACGCCGGCCTCGGCAGCCGGACTGTCCCCCTTCGACATCCCCAATCGAGGCGCCACCGTCCCGTTCATCGAGCAGGAGGCGGAGGAGGCCGCCCACAACGGCTCGAAGATCGGCCCGGACCGGCGCTACGGCACGCTGCCGTCCGAGGCGTCCGGCCGGGAGGCGGTCACCCTCGACGCCGTCGGCGAGTACGTCGAGTTCACCCTCACCGCGCCGGCGAACGCGGTCACCTTCCGGTACAGCCTGCCCGACAGCCCGTCCGGCACCGGCCGGGACGCCACCATCGACCTGCGGGCCAACGGGTCGCTGCTGAAGTCGGTCCCGGTGACGTCGAGGTACGGCTGGTACTACGGCGGATACCCGTTCAACAACAACCCGGGTGACACCAACCCGCACCACTTCTACGACGAGACCCGGGCGCTGTTCGGCAGCACCCAGCCGGCCGGCACCAAGATCCGGCTCCAGGTCTCCTCGACCGCGCAGTCGCCCACGTTCACCATCGACCTGGCCGACTTCGAGCTGGTCGCCCCCGCGATCACGAAGCCCGCCGGTGTGCTCGACGTGGTCACCGACTTCGGCGCCGACCCGAGCGGCGCGGCCGACTCGACCGCCAAGTTCCAGGCGGCGGTCGACGCCGGCAAGGCCCAGGGCAGGGCCGTCTGGATCCCGACCGGGACCTTCACCCTCTGGGATCACGTGGTGGTCGACGGGGTGACACTGCGCGGCGCCGGGCCCTGGTATTCGGTGCTCGGTGGCCGGCACCCCACCGACCGGAACAGGTCCGTCGGCATCTACGGCAAGTACGTCCCCGGTGGCGGCTACACCAGCCCGGTCCGCGCGCACGAGGCGAACGGGCCGAGCCGCAACGTCACGCTGCGGGACTTCGCCATCATCGGCGACATCCGCGAGCGGATCGACGACGACCAGGTCAACGCCCTGGGCGGGGCGATGACCAACTCGGTGGTCGACAACCTCTGGCTGGAGAACACCAAGGTCGGGGCGTGGATGGACGGCCCGATGGACAACTTCACCATCCGCAACAGCCGGATCCTGGACCAGACTGCGGACGGGGTGAACTTCCACACCGGTGTGACCAACTCGACGGTGACCAACACGTTCGTGCGCAACACCGGCGACGACGCGTTGGCGATGTGGGCGCAGAGCGTGCCGAACGTCAACAACTCCTTCACCCACAACACCATCGGTGTGACCCTGCTGGCGAACCATCTGGTCAGCTACGGCGGCCGGGACATCAAGATCACCGACAACGTGACAGCCGACTCGGTGACCAACGGCGGCGGCATTCACGTGGCCAACCGCTACCCGGGTGTGCAGGGCGACACCGCAGTCCGGGGCACCTGGACCATCGCCCGGAACACGCTGATCCGTAACGGAAACTCGGACTACAACTGGAACTTCGGGGTCGGCGCGATCTGGTTCTCCGCACTCAACGAGGCGTTCCAGCAGGCCACCGTCAACATCACCGACACCGACATCCTGGACAGCTCGTACGCCGCGCTGCACTGGATCGAGGGCCAGACCAGCGGCATCAACCTGAGCAACGTGCGGATCGACGGCGCCGGCACGTACGCGCTCCAGGTGCAGGCACCCAGCCAGGTGTCCTTCACGAACGTGCGGGCCACCAACATCGCGCAGAGCAACCCGATGCACAACTGCGTGGGCGGCGGCTTCCAGATCACCCAGGGCAGCGGCAACTCCGGCTGGTACACGCCCACCCCGTACTGCGGTCCGTGGCCCAACCCGCAGTGGGGCGGTGGACCCACCACCCCGCCGCCCACCACTCCGCCCCCGACGACTCCGCCCCCGACCACCCCGCCTCCCACCAGCGGAAACCTCGCCCTGAACCGGCCGGCGACCGCGACCAGCGCCAACCAGAGCTACACGGCGGGCAACGTGGTGGACGGCAACGCGGCCAGCTACTGGGAGAGCGCCAACAACGCCTTCCCGCAGTCGCTGACCGTGGACCTGGGCACCAACCGCACGGTGTCCCGGGTCGTGCTGAAGCTCCCACCGTCATCGGCCTGGCAGACGCGCACCCAGACACTGTCGGTGCTCGGCTCCACCAACGGCTCGACGTTCGCCACGGTGAAGGCGTCCGCCGGCTACACCTTCAACCCTGCCAGCGGCAACACGGTCACCGTGACCTTCACGGCGACCAGCCAGCGGTACCTGCGGCTGACCGTCACCGGCAACACCGGCTGGCCGGCCGGTCAGCTCAGCGAGTTCGAGGTCTATTCCAGCTAGGCCGGGTGCCCCCGCCCGCCCAGGGTGGGGGCTCCCCGGTCCGGGCGGTCCGACGCAACGCGGCGCCGGCCACCCACCCCGTCCCCCAACCCGCACCGTCCCCCACCTGTCGCGGAACGACGGGCGTACCCCTGCACCCGTCGCCGGGCAACGCACCCACACCCACCCCCGAAAGAGGTGTAGCGACCCCATGTCCAGAAACGGCACCAGACGAGGCACGCCGCCGACCGGCGCGCCCACTCCCGTCCCCGGCACCACCCGCTCCGGCCGCCGGCGGCTGCTCTCCAGCGTGCTCGCCGGGATGCTCCTCGTCACCGCACCGGTCGTCACCCCCGCGGCGGCCAGTGCGGCACCGGTGGCCGACCCGGTCGCGGCCGCCGCCCGCGTCGCCATGCTCGCCGGGCTGTCCGCCACCATGACCGCCAGCAGCTACAACCAGAACTACGTGGCGAGCAACGCCAACGACGGCAACGCCTCGACCTACTGGGAGAGCGCCAACAACGCCTTCCCGCAGTGGATCCAGGCTGACCTGGGCGCCACGGTCAGCGTGGACCGGGTGGTGCTCAAGCTGCCGCCCGCGTCGGACTGGCAGACCCGCACCCAGACGCTGTCGGTGCTCGGCTCCACCAACGGCTCGTCCTTCACCACCCTGAAGGCGTCCGCCGGCTACACGTTCAACCCGAGCAGCGGCAACACCGCGACGGTCAGCTTCACCGCCGCCAGCACCCGCTACGTACGCGTGCAGGTCACCGGCAACACCGGTTGGCCGGCCGCCCAGCTCTCCGAGGTCGAGGTCTACGGCGCCGCCGGCAACACCGACACCCAGGCCCCGAGCGTCCCCGGCAACCTGGCGTACACCGAGCCGGCCAGTGGGCAGATCCGGCTCACCTGGTCGGCGTCGACCGACAACGTCGGGGTGACCGGGTACGACGTCTACGCCAACGGCGCGCTGCGCGGCAGCGTCAACGGCTCGACGCTCACGTACACCGACAGCCAGTCGGCCAGCACCACGGTCTCCTACTACGTGCGGGCCAAGGACGCGGCCGGCAACCAGTCGGCGAACAGCAACACCGTGACCCGGACCGGCACCGGCAACCCGCCGACCGGTTCCAACCTGGCGATCGGCAAGCCGATCACCGCCTCCGGGTACGTGCACACCTTCGTGGCCACCAACGCCAACGACAACAACGTGGCCACCTACTGGGAGGGCAACGGCAACCCGAGCACGCTGACCGTGCAGCTCGGCGCGAACGCCAGCCTCAGCCAGGTCGTGGTGAAGCTGAACCCGGACTCGGCGTGGGGTGCGCGTACGCAGAACATCACAGTTCTCGGCCGGGACCAGGGCTCGTCGTCCTTCACCACGCTGGTGGGCGCGGCGAACTACTCCTTCAGCCCGGGCAGCGGCAACACGGTGACCATCCCGGTCTCCGGTGCCGCTGCCGACGTACGGCTCTCGATCGCCTCGAACACCGGCGCCCCGGCCGGGCAGGTGGCCGAGTTCCAGGTCTTCGGCACCCCCGCGCCGAACCCGGACCTGACCGTGACCGGCATGTCGTTCAGCCCGTCCGCACCCGTGGAGACCAGCACCATCACGCTCTCCGCGACAGTGCGTAACGCCGGCTCGGCGGCCTCCGGCGCTACCAACGTGAACTTCTACCTGGGCTCCACCCGGGTGGGTACGGCATCGGTCGGCGGTCTCGCGGCCGGCGCCTCGACCACTGTCAGCGCCAGCATCGGCACCCGGGACTCGGGCAGCTACCCGCTCAGCGCCAAGGTCGACGAGTCGAACACAGTCGTCGAGCAGGACGACACCAACAACAGCTACACCAACCCCAGCCCGTTGGTCGTCGCCGCGGTCGCCAGCTCCGACCTGGTCGCCTCGGCGGTCGCCTGGTCGCCGGGCAACCCGTCGGCGGGCAACACGGTGACCTTCTCCGTGTCCATCCGCAACGCCGGCAACCAGGCCTCCGCGTCCGGTGCGCACGGCATCACCCTGACCGTGCTCAACGAGTCCGGCAGCGTGGTCCGTACCCTGACCGGCTCGTACTCCGGCGTGATCAACGCTGGTGCCACGGTCGGCCCGATCAACCTGGGCACCTGGACCGCCGCGAACGGCAAGTACACCGTCCGGGTGGTGCTCGCCGCCGACGGCAACGAGCTGCCGGTCAAGCAGGCCAACAACACCAGTGACCGCCCGCTCTTCGTCGGTCGCGGCGCCAACATGCCGTACGACATGTACGAGGCCGAGGACGGCGCGGTCGGCGGCGGCGCCAGCGTCGTCGGGCCGAACCGGGAGGTCGGAGACCTGGCCGGCGAGGCGTCCGGCCGGCGGGCGGTGACCCTCAACTCGACCGGCAGCTACGTCGAGTTCACCACCCGGGCCAGCACCAACACGCTGGTCACCCGCTTCTCCATTCCGGACGCCCCGGGCGGCGGTGGGATCAACTCGACACTGAACGTCTACGTCAACGGCACGTTCCACAAGGCCATCGACCTGACGTCCCGGTACGCCTGGCTCTACGGCAACGAAACCAGCCCGGGCAACTCGCCGAGCGCGGGCGGGCCGCGGCACATCTACGACGAAGCCAACGTCATGCTCAACTCCACCGTCCCGGCCGGCAGCAAGATCCGCCTCCAGAAGGACCCGGCCAACACCACCACGTACGCCATCGACTTCATCAACACGGAGCAGGTGGCGCCGATCGCCAACCCGGACCCGGCGCGCTACACCACGCCGACCGGCTTCACCCACCAGGACGTGCAGAACGCCCTGGACCGGGTGCGGATGGACACCACCGGCAACCTGATCGGGGTGTACCTGCCGGCCGGTAACTACTCCACCTCGTCGAAGTTCCAGGTGTACGGCAAGGCGGTCCAGGTGACCGGCGCCGGCCCCTGGTACACCCGGTTCAACGCGCCGTCGGGGCAGGACAACACCGACATCGGCTTCCGGGCCGAGAACTCGGCGGCGAACTCGTCCTTCAAGAACTTCGCCTACTTCGGCAACTACACCTCGCGGATCGACGGTCCGGGCAAGGTGTTCGACTTCTCCAACGTGTCGAACATCGTGATCGACAACATCTGGAACGAGCACATGGTGTGCCTCTACTGGGGCGCGAACACCGACTACATGACGATCAAGAACTCCCGGATCCGCAACATGTTCGCCGACGGCATCAACATGACCAACGGGAGCACCAACAACCTGGTCAGCAACAACGACGCCCGGGCCACCGGCGACGACAGCTTCGCGCTGTTCTCGGCGATCGACGCGGGCGGCGCCGACATGAGGGACAACGTCTACGAGAACCTGACGTCGACGTTGACCTGGCGGGCCGCCGGTGTTGCCGTCTACGGCGGCTACGGCAACACGTTCCGCAACATCTACATCGCGGACACCCTGGTCTACTCGGGCATCACCATCAGCTCGCTCGACTTCGGCTACCCGATGAACGGCTTCGGTGCCAACCCGCCGACCCGGTTCGAGAACATCTCGATCGTGCGGGCCGGTGGGCACTTCTGGGGCTCGCAGACCTTCCCGGCGATCTGGGTCTTCTCCGCCTCGAAGGTGTTCCAGGGCATCCGGGTCAGCGACGTCGACATCGTCGATCCGACCTACAGCGGCATCATGTTCCAGACCAACTACGTCGGCGGGCAGCCGCAGAACCCGATCACCGACACGGTCTTCACGAACATCTCGATCAGCGGGGCCCGTAAGAGCGGGGACGCCTACGACGCGAAGTCCGGCTTCGCCGTCTGGGCCAACCCGATGCCGGAGGCCGGGCAGGGGCCGGCCGTCGGGTCCGTCACCTTCAACAACCTGCGGCTGAGCAACAACGCGGTGGACATCCAGAACCCCACGTCAACCTTCACCATCAACCGCAACTGATTCAGCTCGCACCGGGTGCCGCCGGGAGGGTCCCCTCTCCCGGCGGCATCGTGCCGTGCCGGCCGGCGCCCGCCGCGAACCGGGCCGCGCCGGCCGCCGCGTCCGTGGCCAGCGAGTCCATCCCGTACGCCAACTCGGTCGCCAGCGCCTCCGGCTCTCCTCGCCCCGCACCGGCCAGCAGCGCCGCCCGGTCGTTGCGCAGGCAGGTCTGCGGGTGCCGGGCGATCGCCGCCGCCAACTCCTCGGCCGCGGCCCGCGCCTGGCCGGGTGGCACCAACCGATTGACCAACCCCATCGCGTACGCCTCGTCGGCCGGCACCGGGCGGCCGGTGAGGATCAGGTCCATCGCCCGGCTCTCGCCGATCAACCGGGGCAGCCGGACCGTTCCGCCGTCGATCAGCGGCACTCCCCAGCGGCGACAGAACACCCCGAGCGTCGCGTCGGACTCGGCGACCCGCAGGTCGCACCAGAGCGCCAACTCCAGGCCGCCCGCCACCGCGTACCCGGAGATCGCCGCGATCACCGGTTTGCTGAGCGCCATCCGGGTCGGGCCCATCGGCCCGTCCCCTTCCGGCTCGACCCGGTTGCCGCTCGGCGTGCCGATCGCCTTGAGGTCGGCGCCGGCGCAGAACGTGCCACCGGCGCCCCAGAGCACGGCCACCGCCGCGTCGGGGTCGGCCTCGAAGGCCCGGAAGGCGTCGGCCAGCGCCCGAGCCGTCGGCCCGTCGACGGCGTTGCGAGCAGCCACCCGATCCAGCACGACGGTCGTCACCGGCCCGGCACGCTCCACCCGTACACCCATCGACTCAGCATGCCCGTACCGTCCCGCACCCACAATCCCCGTCGATCTTGTCGCCGCCGCCCTGGTTCGGCCAGGCGTGGGCGGTTTGCCGGGGCAGCAACCGCAAGATCGCGCTCAGTGACGAATTTGTCGCCCGAGACCGGTTTGCGACCCCCTTCGCCGGGAAGTCGGTACGGGTGCGAGCACTTTTGACGAAAGTTGAGCAGGCATCCAGCCTCGACCGGACGGGTGACCGGTTGCAGCGAGTGGTCCTGAGCACGCTGCGTCCGCGGCGGCTGCGGGACCTGCTGCACGGGGTGACCCTCGGGCATCCGCTGCACCCGGCGATGGTGCAGGTGCCGGTCGGCGCGTGGATCAGCGCCGCGGTACTGGACCTGATGCCCGGGCAACGCCGACCCGCCACCGTGCTGGTCGGCCTGGGCACCGCCAGCGCGTTGCCGGCGGCGATCGCCGGGTTGAACGACTGGGCGGCACTCGCCCGTGACCAGCGCCGGGTCGGCCTGGTGCACGCCGCCGCCAACACCGTCGGCTTGACGCTGTACGCCGGGTCACTGGCCGCACGGCTGTCCGGCCGGCACGGCGTCGGGCGCGCCCTCGGTTTCCTCGGGCTCTCCACCGTCAGCCTGGGGGCTTACATCGGGGGGCACCTCGCCTACAAGCAGGGGGCGCAGGTCAACCAGAGCATCTCCGAGTTGCACCGGATGACCGACGGCTGGCACTCGTTGGCCGACATGGCGACGCTGCCGCAGCGCACCCTGATCACCCGAGAGGTGGACGACGACATCTCGGTGATCCTCTACCGGCACGGTGACGAGGTGACCGTGATGTTGGAGCGCTGCCCGCACCAGAGCGGTCCGCTCGGCGAGGGTGAGGTGCAGGAGATCGACGGTCACGCCTGCGTGGTCTGCCCGTGGCACGGCAGCGCGTTCCGGCTCAACGGCGGCGAGGTCGTGCAGGGACCGTCCGGCAACGACCAGCAGATCCTGCCCACCCGGATCCAGGACGGCGTACTCCAGACCCGCCTGCCCTGATCGGCCGTACCCGGGCTTCCCTGCCCTGGCGCTGCGCGACGCCGAGGTCGCGGCGGTGGTGCTGCTCCGCGCCCGGGCGGCGGTTGTGCTCTCAACGCTTATACCTCTGAGTCATGAATATGACTCAGAGGTATATCGCTCGCCGGATACCGCGCCTCCGGGCCTGCTGCGAGGGTCGCCGGGGCGACGGAGACACCAGCTCGGGCGGGTCTCGATCGGGCCGGGTCTCGATCGTGCAGGGTCCGGCTATCCCCGATCCTGTCCGGCTCCGCTGCGCCGGTGGCGGCCGACCGGTGGCCCGTCCGGTACCGAATCCAGACCGTGCCCGCCGGTGAACAGCCCACCCTCGCCACCGTCACCAGCCCAACCGTCGTCACCGCCCCGACCCGGCACGCCAGAAGGGTCCGGCACGCCAGAAGGCTCCAGCCCGCTGCCGCGGAGGCCGGCGCCGCGCAGGCCGGTGCCGTTGACGCTCGTCGCGGTCCGACCGGCCGGCGATGTCGGAGCCTCGATGGCTGCGGCTGCCCGGCTGGCGGCCCAGGCCGCACCGCTGCCACCCGCTCCGCCGGCGGTCCGCCGGGTGGCACTTGTGCTGCGGCCAGTGCTGCTGGCGCCCCGCTCCGCGCTGCTCGTGCTTCGCGATGTGCCGCTTGCGCTTCGCGACGTGCTGCCTCGGGGCTTGCGCGAGGAGGCGGCCAGTCGGGGGGTCGCGCCGGCGGTCGCCGGGCGTCGGCGCAGGCCCAGCACCGCACCGATCTGCGCTCCGACGATGCTCGCCACGGCCAGGACGGCGGAGACCGCCAGCGGTCGATTCACCCGGTCGGCCGTGCCCGCTCGGGCTGCGCCGACGGTCATGGCGGGTGGCTGGCCTGCTGACTGCGTACCGCTGGGGGGTGCCGGGTCCACCCGCTCCGGTGCGGCCCGCTCGGGCGCCGGCCGAGGCGCGGGCGGTTTGGGCACCGCGGGTCGGTCGACCAGGCGGCCGGTGGCGTGCTGCCGGGCCCCCTGGTCGGCGGCCTCGGTGGGGAGCCGGAGCAGTTGGCCGGGGCGGATCCGGTCCGGGTCGTCGAGCTTGTTCAGCTTGGCGAGCTGTCGGTAGTCGCCGAACTCGTCCAGGTAACGCTCGGCCACCTCACCGAGGTAGTCGCCCCGCGCCACCCGGTACACCGGCGCGGCCTCGTTGTTCGCCGCAGAGCCGCCGAATGCGGCCCGCTCTGTCCCGGCCAACCCGAGTGGCCCGCTGCGGGCCAGCGGAGCCGCCGTGTCGGGTGTCGCACCCGCGCGGGCCGGCGCGGCCAGGGCACTGGCACCCGGTGCGACGGTGTACGCCGGCGCGCCATAGACCGCAGCGGCGCTGGCGGCGGCCGGGCTGGCGACGAGGATCAGCGCGACCGAGCCGACCAGCGCGGCGGCGGCCTTCTGCTGGCGGCCCATCCCGGGCAACTTCGGCGCCGGTCGGCGCAGGCTCTGTGCCCCCAACTCGACGAGGACGGAGAAGGCGAACGTGGCCCAGCCGAACCAGCCGGCCACAGCCAGGGCGCGCAGGAAGAGTTGGCCGTCGTCGCGGCTGGTCAGCGCGGTGCCCACCTCGCTGACCGTGGGGAGGTGATCGGGCAGCGGGTTTCCGGCGAAGGCCAGGAGCGCGATCGGCGCGCCGACCAGCAGAGCGCACAGCACGGCCAGGGCGCCGATGCCGGTGAGGATCCGTCCGGTCCGTCGTACGACGGACCCACCCGATACGGGCATGGCTGCCTTCCTTCCTACGGTGTTGCGGTGATGGCTCGCGCGGTCGCCTCGCCGGTGACGGTGACGGTCTTCTCGGGAACGAACAGCCCGAGCATCGTGCGGTGATAGGTGATCGGGACGGTCACCCGGATCAGGGTCTCGCCGCCGACCACGGGGAAGCTCACGGTGTGGCCGGAGACGCCTGCGGCAGCCAGGTACCTGTCGACCGCCACGCGTGCCTCGGACTCCTTGATCCGCTTCGGCCCGCCCTCGATGGCGACGGCCCGGTCGATGGCCTGACCGCCGGTCCGGGCCGCCTCGGCGGCCAGGTTCTCGGCAGTTTGCAGGGTGCGTAACTGCCCGGCGCCGTCGTAGGTGAGGCCGATGATGGCCAGTACGCCGATCATCGTCACCGCGAGGAAGATGCTCACCCGGCCGTGCTCACCGTGCGAAGGCATTAGTGTTCGACGATGGACTGTTTCACCTGCCACAACAACGAGCGGCTCGGCTCGCTGCCGCCACGTGAGCTCGTCGCGGCCGACGACCACTGGCGGGTTGCCCACGCCTTCGACTCGGCCCTGCCGGGCTGGCTGATACTCGTCCCGCGCCGGCACGTGACGTCGATCGCCGACCTCACCGATGCCGAAGCGGCGAGCCTCGGCACCTGGCAGGTCCGGCTCTCCCGGGCGCTGCACGTGGTGACCGGGTGTGCCAAGACCTACGTGGTGCAGTTCGCCGAGAAGGAGGGCTTCGCCCACGTGCACTTCCACGTCGTGCCTCGAATGCCGGACCTCCCCGCGGACCGGCGCGGCCCTCGCGTCTTCGCCTACCTGGGCGCACCGGAGGAGCAGCACGTCGACGAGCAGCGACGAGACGACCTCGCGGCGGCACTCAGTGCCGAGCTGGACCGCGTCGGCGGATAGGCCCGACTGTCTGTCGGCGTTCATCAGACGCCACCCGCACTCGCGTCCGGCGCGGAACCCACGCCCACCGCCCCGGGCCCGAGGGCCCTGCCGCGGTATCGGTCCAGCGGCGAGGTGAATTTCGACTTGATCTGTTTCCCGGATGTCATGCCGGGCAGGATGTCGAGCGAGATGTCCTTGAAGGACACCTCGCAGATGATCTCGACCGTCACGGTGGCGTTCTGACCGACCGCGCTGCTGAAGGCGACGTCGAAGGTGGTGGGCTCGCCTGCCACCGTGCCGCTGAACGAGGGTGCCAGCTCGTTGGTGCAGGCCAGGCCGTACCAGTCCAGTTGCTGCCGGGCGGCTTCGAGCGCGGCGGTCTCGGCGGTTCTCGAGCTTCGCGAGATCGAGGCGGCGCGGGCGGCGTCGTGCGCGGCGGCATCGATGGCCTCCGCAGCCAGCGCGGTGCGCCCGACCACACCGGCCAGCACCATCAGCGCGATGAACGCGGGCGCGAGCACCGCCACCTCGATGGAGACCGAGCCCCGCTCGGCAGTGCGGTTCATGGTGTGGTCACCCTCTCCACCGTCCCGTGGGCGGTCTGCCGCACGGCGAAGTCCACGCCCGGCACCACCGACAGGGATCGGCCACTCACCGTGCAGGTCACCTCCGTGTCGTCGTTGATGACGACGCAGGTCGGGCCGGTCTTGTCCCAACCCACCAGCCAGCCGCCGGCGGCCTTCAGGAAGCGGGTGGCGCTGTCCACCCCGACGCCGTCCCTCGCCTGGTACGTCCGTTGGGCGTTGACGCCGCTCTGCGCGGCGTTCAACGCGGTGGAGCGGGCGAGGAAGACGGCCGCGATCTGGATCGAGGCGAAGAGCAGCACCAGGATCAGCGGCATCATCACGGCCAGCTCCACCGGGTTGGCACCTCGCTCCCGGTCGCCGGCCGCCAGGTGGCGCCGGACGGCGGTGACCGTCCGGCGCCACCTCGGCATTGCGGCTCGGCGCATGCCCGCTACTTGGGGTTCACGTGGTTCGGGATGCTGGTCATCCAGTCGTTGGCCTTGCTCAGGGCCAGGCCGGTGACAGTGATGGCGACGAAGACCAGCCCGAAGATGATCACCGCGGTGGGCACCGGGCTGTCGCCGCGCTCGCCGTCGCGGCGCAGCTCGGCCAGGCGCGTCGTCATCACCACGTGCAGGTAGCTGAGGATGGACATGGCGTGCTCCTTCAGGGGGTGGGGTCAGATACGGGCGATGAACGGATAGACGACGAAACCGAGCAGCACGAAGACGAGCAGTGCGCCCGGAATGTCGAGTCGGCTGGTGATCCCCTCGGCGCGAGCGAGGTTGTCGGTGCGGATCTGGTCGCGCAGCGAGTCGGCTCGGCTGCGCAGGGTCTCGTGCACCTGCGCGCCCTCGCTGCCGGAGGAGCGCATGATCGCGCCGACGTCCCCCAGCTCCGGAATGCCGATCTTGTCGGCGAGGTCGCGCAACTCGTCCCAGGGGGCGTGCATCTGCATCTGGGCGATGCGCAGCGACTCCTGGAGTCGATCGAAGACCCAGCCGTCGCAGACCGCCGCGGCGCGCTCCAGCGACTGCACCGGTCCGTGTGCGGCGGAGAGCTGCAACGCCACCAGATCGAGGTAGGTGCAGACCGCCTGGCGGAACTCGTCCCGGGCGGCGTCGGCCTTGGTCACCACGGCGCGGTGCGCCAGCAACGCGCCCAGCAGCGCCAGGCCGAGACTGCCGAGCACCGGTATGACGATCGGGAACGAGACGCCGAGCACCAGCAGCGCCACCCCGAGCAGGGTCGGCGTGGCCAGTCCGATCAGCGCGGAGAGCAGCACCGACAGGGCGTACTGCTCGGGGGTCTGCCCGATCAGGGCGAGCTGCCGATGCGGCGGGCGCAGCCAACGGGACAGCCCGGTCAGCGAGTCCAGCCGGCGGGAGGCGGGAGTGGCGACCAGGCCGCTGCCCGGCGGCTGGTGCAGTCGACGCAGCGCCGGCCCGAGCGCCGGGGTCGCCGGCACCAGTTCCCGGACCACCAGGAACACGCCCAGCCCGACCCCGGCACCACCACACACCGCGATGGCCAACTGCCAGTTGACGATCACGCGATCACCTCGCTCGGGTCGGGCGCCGGTAGGAACCGGGCCGGCCGCTGCGGCTGGCTCATCGACCGCACCCAGGCCAGCAGGGCGATGAAGGCGGCACCGAGGGCGGCCATCACCACCTGGCCGACCGGGGTGCCGTACGGCTTGATGTACTCGGTGTTGATCAGCCCGTACGCCAGGGTCGCCAGGGTCATTCCGGTGAGGAAGCGGACCGCGAACCGGGGCTGGGTGCGCTTGGCCTCGATCTCCCGGCGGGTGGCGACCTCGGCGGACGCCGCGCTGGCGATCGAGCCGAGCACGTCACCCAGTCGTTCACCCCGGTCGGACAGGTGCAGGATCAGCGCCGCGACCACCTGGTCGCAGACCGGGTCGGCGATCTCGTCGGCGAACGCCAGCAGCGCCGAGCGGGCCACCCAGCCGGCCTGCAGACGGGCGGCGAGCAGTCGTACCTCGTCCTCGACGCCGGGTGGCACGCTGCCGATCGTGCCGATGATCGACTGCTGGAGGCCCTGCCCGGTGTTGGACACGTCCTTGAGGCGTCGGGTCCACTCTCCGACCGCCTCGATCCGGGCGATCGCCCGCTGTTCGGCCTTACCCACCCCGAACAGCCACGGGGTGCCGGGCACCGCCACCGCCACCAGCAGACCCACCACCGGCAGCCCGGTCAGCAGGAACGCCAACGCCCCCGCGACCAACGCGGCGAGCAGCAGTGCCTGGTAGGACCGCTGCTCGGAGGGCGTGCCGCCGGGCCCACGCCACAGTCGATCGAGACCTGAACCGCCACCGGGGCGGGACCCGCGAGGCCGTCGGGTGCCGACCAGTGCCACCACGGCCAGCAGCAGTCCGGCCACACAGGCGGCCCCGGAGACCACCGCGATCAACTCCAGGCTCAACATCAGGTCACCGCCGGGCCAGTCGGGTCTGCCGGGGTCGCCGCCAGGCACCGGCGCCGGCCTCGATCCACCGGGTCAGCAGCCGTACGTCGTAACCCACCCGCAGCAACTGGTCACGCACCCGCTCCGGCAGGTGCCGGGGGACCGCACGACCGTCCGGGCCAGGGCCGAAGACCGTGGTGGTGGTGATCCGGCCGCCCTCGCCGGCGCCGATCACCTCCTCCACGTGGGAGACGAACCGGTGTTTACGCCCGCCGATCGCGGTCTCGTCCTCGACGGTGACGTAGACGATCAGGTCGAGGGCGTTGCCGGCCATGCGGCGGGCCTGGTCGACGGTCATCTCGCGGCCGTGCGCCAACGCCAGTTCGACGATCCGTTCACCCACGCCTGCCGCCGTGCGGGCGTGGATGGTGCACATCGAGCCCCGGCTGGTGGTCAGCGCCTGGAGCATCGGAACGATCTCCCGGGACCGCACCTCACCCACGATGATCCGCAGCACACCCATCCGCAGCGACAACGGGATCAGGTCGGCGATGGTCACCTCACCGGCCGGGCGGCCGTCGAAGCCGCGCTCACCATGGCCCTCCCGGGCCTCGAAGCTCATCACCGCCCGGTGCCGTTCCCGACGGCGGGCCGGCAACAGCTCCCGGCTCTCCTCCAGCAGCACGTACGGCTCGTCCGGCGGGATCTCGTTCATCAGCGCCCGGATGATCGTGGTCTTCCCGGCGCCGGCCAACCCGGCGACCATGATGTTCAGCCCGGCGCGCATCGCCGCGCGGAGGAAGTCGCGCAGGAGCGGGTCGATCATCTCGTCCAGGTCGCCTCGGGAACCGGCGACGTCGTCCAGGCTCACGTCCAGTGTGTTGTGCTTGCGGATAACCGCGTACGGGCGGTGGCTGACCAGGAACACGGCTGCCAGCCGGCTGCCGTCGGGCAGTTGCAGGTCGAGGGTCGGCTTCACTGTGGACAGGGACCGCTCGGTCGCGCCCGCCCGGCGGGCCGCCGCCTGGAGGATCTCCACCAGTTCGGCGTCGCTGTCGGCGATCGGCTCGGCCCAGTCCACCCCGCCGCCGTGCCGGGTGATGCGCACCTGGTCGCAGCCGAGGATGTGCACCTCCTCGATGGTTTCGTCGACCAACAGGGTCTGTAGCCGGCCGAGCCCGACCAACTCGGCGGTCACCTGGTCGAGCAGCAGACGTTCCTCACCGGCGGCCATCGGTGTGCCGGCCCGGCGCACGGAGTCGGCGTACGCGGCGACCACCCCGACGGCGAGCCGCGCCCGTTCGGTGTCCTCCTCGTCGACGGTGAACTCCCGGCCGCGCTGCCACAGGGTGAGCCGTTCGGTGAGTTCCCGGCGCAGCTCCCGGACCACCTGGAAGTCCATCCGGGGTGCCGCCTCCGGCGGTGCCGTGGCCGTGGGCGGTGACTGCGGCATCGGCCCGGCCTGCTGGTGTCGCCCGTTCGACGGGGTCAGTGGCGGCACGGTGGAGGTGACGCCCGGCGGCTGCTGGCGCGGGTCGGTGGAGACCGGCTCAAACCGCATCCGGCACCCCCTGCTGCACAGGCCACGCCAGCCGGGCCCGCCGCCGTTCCAGCAGCGCGCCGATCGGCACCTCCAGCGCGGCCGCCGCGCGCATCAGCGGCCGTCCGGCGCGGACGGTGCCGCCCAGGGCGAGCACCCCGGCGGTACGCGGGTCGTGCGGCAGCCGTGCGATCACCGGCAGTTTCAGGGCGCGGCTGATCTCGGTGCGCCCGTGCCCGTCGCCGACCAGCAGCAGCCGCAGGGTGCCCGGTGGCACCCGGTGCTCGGCGAAGTCCCGTTGGAGAGCGGTGACCACCGCCCGCGTGCCGGAGAGGTCCGGCAGCTGCGCCCCCGTCACCAGCAGCACCACCGACGCGGCCCGCAGCACCGGCCACGGTGGCCCGTTGACGTGCAGCCGGCCGCAGTCGACCAGGACGTCGTAGCCGGGGGTGCCACGGTCCAGGGCGTCGAAGTAGTCGGCGAAGCGCTGCCAGAGCGGGGTGACGCTGCCGCCCTGGGCCGGGTCGACGAGCCCAGGCAGCAGCAGGCGTTCCCGACGGGGCGCGTCCAGGTCGACGAGCTGGGACCAGAACGCGGTTTCCAGGTTGCCGTCGCGCAGCTCACCGACGGCCAGCTCCCCGATGCCGCGCGGGCCGTCCAGCTGACCGCCGAGGTATCCGGCGAGGATGGAGCCGCCGGCCGGATCGCATTCGGCGAGCACCAGCCGCCGGTGCCAGGCCAGCGCGCAGGCCAGTGCCGAGGTCGTGACGCCGGGCGAACCCTTCGCGGACACCAGCGCGATGATCGCCATGCTCAGGCCGCTTCGGTCAGCACGACGGCGAGCCGTTCCTGTGCGGCGAGCGCCACCACCGCCGGGACATCGCGGGTGGGCAGCGCCAGGTACAGGACCTTGTCGTCGTTGGCCGGGCTGACCATGTCGATCACAGTGGCCGTGAACCGGGTGCTCGCTGTGGCCGCGTCCCCGGTGGCGTTGTTGTCCGGTGTGCTGACCAGCAGGACCTTGTCACCGGGGTGCAGTTCGCGGGCCGGCACCTGGGCGGTCTTCAGACCGAGCGCGATCTGCTGTTGGCCGGGGCCGAGCAGCGGGTCGTCGGTGACCTGCCCCAGCGTGAGCAGGGTGCCCGGGACCAGCGCCACCGCGGCCCGTTTGCCGATCACCTCGTCGAGCCGGCCGGCCGGCACCGGGCGCAACCCCTGACCGCCGGCGACCTGCACGCTGACCAGGTCAGCGGCGCTGATCTCGCGGCCCACCTCCACCGGCCGAGCCACCGCGAGGTAGCTCCCGGTGGCCCGGACCGAGGTGACCGCGAACGCCGCGCCCAGGCCACCCAGGGCGATCAGGAGTACGGCGAGACCGAGCAACCCCGGGCGGACCCGGCGCTGCCGGACCACCGTCGGTGGGGTGACCGGCGCGTCGACCGACCCGGTTCCGTTGCGCGTCGCGAGGCTCACTGCGTCATCTCCGTTCGCGGGGCTCGCACACTGGGCTGACTCACCGGGTCACCACCTGAAGCTCGTTGATCTGGATCTGCACGATGCCGCTGCGGCGGGTCACCAGGATTTCTCCGGTCTGGCCACCGCCGCGCCAGGTCACCTTCCAGTGCGTGGTGGCGCTGATCCGGTACGTGCCGGCCTTCTGGTAGCCGTTGTCGTAGCCGCAGGTCGGGGAGGTGCCGCCCGCACGCTCGCCGTCGCGCTTGTACTCGGTGCCCGCGCTGTAGCAGGTGACCGTCTCCTTGTTGCCCATGTCCCAGACGGTCCGGTCGACCTTCGCCGTGATCTCGACGGTCACGTCCCGGTCGGTCGCCTTGGCGGTCAACGGGCCGAAGTAGTTCTCGCCCGGGTCCGCCCACATCCAGACCGGCAGACCGACCAGGCCGGGGCCGATGCCCTTGCGAGGCGCGACCTTCAGCGGTGCCGGCAGCAGCTTGATCGACGCCAGGGCGCGACGGGCGAGTTCCTCCGGGTTGGGCGGCGCGCCGTAACCGGGTGGCGGCTCGGCCCGCAGCACCATGTTCCGATTGCCCACGTCGGCGCCGCCGTTGCAGGTCTGCACGTACCACTGCTGGCCCTCGGGTGCCTCGTTCTGCGGCGAGGCCAGCTTGTAGTAGCAGCCGTCGCTGCTGCTGAACCAGCCCTTGAACTCGTCGTAGCAGGGGATGGTCCGCCCGTCCCACCGGCAGACGCCTCCGCCTCCGCCACCGCCGCCGTCGTCTCCACCGTCGTCACCGCCGCCGCCCGGGTCACCCGGGTTGCCGGGTTCGTCGTCCCACACGCTGCAGTCGGGCTGGTCGGGTGGGCAGCCGGCTCCCGGGTCGGCGCGGCCAGCGGCGGCGGCCGGTGGGGTCGCGCCGGCCACCAACAGGAGCGCGAGGCCGATCCCGGCGATCGCCCGCCAGGTGGCGCCAGCCCGACGCGTACGGGTCGGAGCGACGCGTTCCTGCCACGTCAGCACGGCTGATCCCGGTGCGTCGCGCCGTAGTTGATCAGCCAGCGGCCGTCGGGATACCGGGTCGCGGTGGCGGTGGAGAGGTGCTTGCCGCCCCCGCTGCCCGGGACCACGCGCTTGTCCTTCGCGTAGACCAGTCGGTAGCCGGTCGTGTCCAGGCAGTCCTGGATCTCCACGGTCGCCGGCTTCGCGTCGAGGCTGACCGCGGTCACGGTCGGGTCGGACTTCACCGTCCCGGTACGCATGGCGCCGTGCTCCTTAGCGTCGCGAATGGACAATTGGACCCGACTGAGAAGTGGGTCAGCGAGATACCGGGCGAGTTCCGGCGCGCGTGGGTCACTGCGCCCACTCGCCGTTCGCGAGGCCGCGAGATAACCGGAGTACGCGTCGAGGGCCGCCTTTTCGGCAGCTCTTCGTTCCGCGTCGGGATCGGCCGGTTGTCCGTCTTCACGGGCTGCCGCCGGTCGTCCGACCGACTCCTGTCCGCTGGCGCAGGCGGTGACCGGCACCGCCGCTACGACCGCCAGCAGGCAGATTGCCGCTCGTCTGAGCTGCCGTCCGCGCACCGTCGAGCCTCCTCGTGGTCGCCCCGCGCGGTGTCGGTCCACCGCCGCCGGGCATGCGGAAGCGCGCCCGGATCAGCACATCCGGAGTCGTTCATTGCGCTTCTGCATTCACCGTTACGGATCTTCTACAAATGCAAGGTCCTGTGTCTTCCGGTTGTCGAGGTGAGGCTTGCGTCACACCCAAGGGGCGAGCATAGGCTGACGTTCGCCGATGCAACAGAGGTAATTCAAGTGAACACTCTCAGTGATGACAGGTGGTGGTGGCGGGTGTCCGCACTGCGCCCGAGGCAGTGGCCGAGCAGGGGTTCGTCGAAGACCTGGCGTCGTCGGGACGGGTGGGGTCCGGTACGTCCCGTCGCCGGTCCCGGGAGTAGGACATCGCGGCCTCATCCCGGCATCCCAGCGGACTTGCCGATCCGTCGGAGGGTCACCTCCTCCGACGAGACGCCCACTGGGAGGCCGGTCGAAAGCACCGTCCGAGGGCCGCGCGGCAAGGTCGCTTTCTGCGCCATTCGCTACACCACAGCGATCGTTCCATCACGATCCGTGTTCACCTTCGCGGGGGAGCACCCGGACGACACGGACGTGGCATGGCGCTGACCGGCCCCCCGGCAGCCGTCCCGGGGCGGGAAAACCCACCCGACCGGAGCCCGGCATCCCCACCGACCGGCGACACGACGAACCCCGCTGACCGGGCAGCGCCCCCTCCGGATCGCTCACCAACCGCGCAGCGCGTTCCGGCTGGGGCCCGCGCCCGACTCGCCACCGTGCTCGCGATCCTCGCCATCGGTCCACTGATGCGGATGGCCGCGCTGCGCTACGCCGTACCCCCGGGCATGCCCAGCCGCACCGACTGCGAAGCGTGCGGCGCGCCGCTCGGCCTGACCCGGCCCTGGCCGGCGCTCGGCCCGGCGGCCCGGTGCGGTCGCTGCCGGGCGCGGGCCGGGCCGCCACCGGGCACTGTCGAGTTGGCCCTGCTCGCCGCTGTGGTGCTGCTGGCCCTGGTCGGTCCCTCGGGCGGGGCGCTCCCGGCGCTGGCCTGGTGGCTCGGCTGGACGATCCCGGCGGTCTTCGTCGACCTGGCCGTGCACCGGCTGCCGGACCGGCTCACCCTGCCGGCGGCAGCCGGGACCTGGCTCCTGCTCGGCGTCGCCGCGCTCGACGCCGAGCCGGGGCACTGGCTGAGAGCCGTCATCGGCGGCGCAGGACTGGCGCTGTTCTTCGCCAGCACCACGCTGCTGCTCGGTCGTCGCGGCTTCGGGCTGGGCGACGCCAAGCTGGCGCTGAGTGTGGGAGCACTGCTCGGCTGGTACGGCTGGCCGGCGCTGCTCCTCGGGCTGCTGCTCGCCTTCGGGCTGTCCGCCCTGGTGAGCCTGGCTCTGCTGGCCACGCGGCGCGCCCGCTGGAGCACGCACCTGCCGTTCGGCCCGTTCCTGCTCCTCGGCACGGTAGGTGCCCTCGCACTGGCACTCTGACCGGGTCAGGGGCGGGAGCGGCTCGCCAGTTTGGGAACCGGGCTGTCGGCGCGGTCGGCGCGGCGGCGCAGCACCTCGGCGGTGGCTCGGGCCAGCAGCGGGGTTGCCACCACGGCGACCAAGGCGCCGAACAGCACGCCCGCGACCACGTCGTGCGGGTAGTGCACTCCCACGAAGACCCGGGAGAAGGCGCCGAGCGCGGCCAGCGGCAGCGCGATCAGACCGAGCCGGCGGGAGAGCAGCAGCGTGGTGACCGCCAGCGCGCCGGCCACGGTGGCGTGGTTGCTGGGAAACGACCAGTCACCCGGGGGTGGGCAGACGCCCGCGATGATCGCCCGCCCGATCGTCCGGCAGGGGCGATCCTCGTCCACCACAGTCTTGAACCATTCGCTGCCCACGTACGCCAGGAGGGCCGGCACCGGCGCGATCAGCGCGAGTGCCCGGTCGTGCGGGCCGCCGCCACGGCGGCTCAGCGCGGCCATCAGCAGCAGCACGCCGAGCAGCAGGATCACCCCCTCGGTGGCGTGTCCGACGAACCATTGCACCGGTTCTGGGCTGCGGGCGGCGGCGTCGACGACATCGTCGTACCACTCAGCGCTGATCTCCGGAACGTCCATGCTGCCGTTGTGGACCATGCATCACCTCACTTCACGTTCATACCTTGTTCACCTGGGGGACACCCTAGGAACACGGCAGAGGGCATGGCAGCCGTCGAAGGTCAGGTCGGCTTCACGACCTTCGTCCAGGATTCGTTCAGCCGGCTCTGCTTGGCTGGTCAAGGACGTCGGCATCCACAGGAGGCTTCGTGCACACCAGTTCGGCCACCGACCAACCGCCGCCCGTTACCGGGACGGTGGACGACCAGACCTGGCAGATTCGGCGTACGGAGGCCGATCTGGACCGGCTCGGCGAAACCGAATCGATCTTCGCGTTGGGTAACGGGTGGGTCGGTTGGCGTGGTGTGCTCGACGAGGGCGCACCCTGCGGGATGCCGGGCAGTTACGTCAACGGCCTGCACGAGCGCCGGGAGCTGACCTACCCCGAGGAGGGGTACGCGTTTCCGCAGGCCAGCGACACCGTCATCAGTGCGCCGAACGCCGCGCTGATCCGGCTCTGGGTCGGCGACGAGCCGCTGGACATCCGGACCGGGACGCTGCGCCGCCACGAACGGGTGCTCGACCTGCGCAACGGTGTGCTGCGCCGGGAAACCGAGTGGATCTCCCCGGCAGGGCGGGCGGTGCGCATCCGCAGCACCCGGCTGGTGTCCCTGCCGCGTCGCCCGGTGGCCGCCGTCCGGTACGAGGTCGAACCGCTGGGCGCCCCCGTCGAGCTGCGGGTCTGCTCGGACCTGCTGGCCAATGAGACGGTGCCGGAGCGTTCCGACGACCCCCGGGCCGCCTCGGTGCCCACCGACCCGCTGACCGCCGAGTCGTACAGCGCGACCGGCCTCGAGGGGATGCTGGTGCACCGCACCGAGCGCAGCGGTCAGCGCGTCGCGGTCGCGGTCAGTCACCTGCTGGACGGGCCGGACACACTCACCACCGCCGGTGACTGCACCCCGGACCGGGTCCGGCTGACCGTGACGGGTCGCCTGCACCCGGGGGAGCGGCTGCGGCTGACGAAGTTCGCCGCGTACGAGTGGGCATCGGTCGACGGGACACCGGCCGACGAGCTGGCGGCCCTGGTCGTCGCCGAGGCGGACGCGGCCCGCGCGGACGGCTTCGACGCTCTGCTCACCGACCAGCGTGCCGCCCTGGACGCGGCCTGGCAGGTCGCCGACGTGCAGCTCGACGGCGACCAGGATCTCCAGCAGGCGGTTCGGTTCGGGATGTTCCACCTGATCCAGGCCGGCCGCCCGGACTCGGGCCGGACCATCTCGGCGAAGGGATTGACCGGCAACGGCTACGACGGGCACGTCCTCTGGGACACCGAGAGCTACGTCCTGCCGGTGCTCACCTACCTGGCCCCGGCGGTGGCCCGCTCGGCGCTGACCTGGCGGCACGCCCACCTTCCGGAGGCTCGGGAACGGGCCCGCGAACTGCGGCTGACCGGCGCCACCTTCCCGTGGCGCACCATCGGCGGCCGGGAATCATCCGGCTACTGGCCGGCGGGCACCGCGGCGCTGCACGTCAACGCCGACATCGCCGACGCGGTGCTGCGCTACCTGGCGGCCACGGACGACCAGCAGTTCCTCGCCGAGGCGGGGCTGGAGCTGCTGGCGGAGACCGCCCGGCTCTGGCACGGCTTCGGGCACTGGTCGGACGAGGGTGACTTCCACCTGCATGGCGTGACCGGCCCGGACGAGTACGCCGCGCTGGTCAACGACAACGTCTTCACCAACCTGATGGCCAAGCGCAACCTGCGGGGAGCGGCGGACGCCGCCGAGCGTCACCCCGACGTGGCCGGTCGGCTCGGCGTGGACCACGACGAGGTGGCCGGCTGGCGGGCCGCCGCCGACGCCATGTTCGTCCCGTACGACCACGAGCGCGGGGTGCACCAGCAGGCCGCCGGCTTCACCCAGCAACCCGAGTGGGACTTCGCGAACACGAGCGAGGACGACTACCCACTGCTGCTGCACTTCCCGTACCTGGAGTTGTACCGCAAGCAGGTGGTCAAGCAGGCCGATCTGGTGCTCGCCATGCAGCTCTGCCCCGGTGAGTTCACCGCGGCCGAGAAGGCCCGCAACCTGGCCTACTACGAGGCCCGCACGGTCCGCGACTCGTCGCTGTCGGCCGCCCCGCAGGCGGTGCTGGCCGCCGAGGTCGGGCACCTGGATCTGGCGTACGACCTGTTCGCCGAGTCGGTCCTCCAGGACCTGGCGGATCTGGGGGACAAGACCGCCGACGGGCTGCACCTGGCCTCGCTGGCCGGTGCGTGGCTGGCCCTTGTGCAGGGTTTCGGCGGGCTGCGCGACGACCGGGCGGTGCTCTCCTTCGACCCCCGGCTGCCGCGTCGGATCGACCGGTTGGCCTTCAGCCTGCGCTGGCGCGGCCACCGGCTGCGGGTCACGCTGACCCCCACCGAGGCCCGCTACGAACTGCCCGACGCCGCCGCCGACATCGAGGTCGAGCTGCGGCACCACGGAGAGTCGGTGCGGGTCACCGGCGCGGAGCCGGTCACCCGGCCGATGCCCCCGGTGCCCGACCCGGGGCCGGAGCCGCCCTCCCCGCCCGGCCGCCGTCCCACCCGTCGCTCGGCCGGCTGAGCCGCCTCGACCGACTCCCGCATCAGCTCGGACCGCCGGCCCGGTGACGGCGGCCCGGTGCCGGGCCGACGGGAGGGGCCGACGGCTCGGTCAGGTCGGCGGGAGGCCGCCGGCCATCCGTTCGCGGACGGCCTCCAACTCCTCGAAGGCGTACGCCCAGTTGTGGCACTTGAAGCTGCGCAAGCCGTCGATCGCGGTGTGGCAGTCGGCGCAGCGCACGCCGGCGATGGCGTCCGGGATCTCGGTGTTGACGTACTTGCGCTCGCCGAGGATGACGGTGGCGATCATGGTCTTGTCGTGCAGGCCGGAGAGCGCCGACGACACGATGTCGTACCAGGTGACCCGTCGGCCGCACTTCGGGCAGTCCGGATCGTCGCCGCTGACCCAGAGCGGGGCGCCGATGCTGCGCGCCGGCATGCCGAGCAGCTTCTCCAGCCGCCGGACGTCCGACTCCGGGGTGGTCCAGCGGTGTCGGCCGGGCAGTGATGCGGGTGAGTCGTACACGGCGCGGAACAGGTCGTGATCGACCTGCACGGTCTCCCGCTGAGCGGTCATCGGCGTCCCTCCTCGTTGAGTCGGTGCCCCCACCGTGGTCAGCGACGACCATGGGCGCTGCCGGATCAACGACACGAAGGGCCAGCGGGTCGTCGCCCAGACGTTTTCGGCTCCGTCGACCGGCCTCGGGTGGTACGACGGACGCAGGGCGTGCGTGCCACCGGGAGGAGCGCCGATGGCGAGCAGGCCCGAACGGCTGCTGCGGGGCAGTGACTCCCCGCTGAGCGCCTCGTTCCTGGAGCTCTTCTTCGACCTGGCGTTCGTGCTCGCCCTCAGTCAACTGGCGGGGCACCTGCTGCACGACCTCACCCTGGCCGGCGCACTGCGTACCGCACTGCTGTTGGCCGGGGTCTGGTGGATCTGGGTGACCACCACCTGGTTCGCCGACTGGTACGACCCGGAGAGCCCGTTGGTCCGGTGGCTGCTGGTCGGCGCCGCGCTGGGCAGCCTGCTGGCCGGGGTGGCGATCCCGCAGGCGTTGGACGGGCGCGGCCTGCTCTTCGCCGGCGCGTACGTCGCGGTCCACATCGCCCGGGGCACGGTGACCGCGTTCGCGCTGCGCGGTCACCCCCGCCAGAAGAGGGCGGTGCGGATCCTCTGCTGGTTCGGTGTCTCCGCCGTACCGTGGCTGGTCGGTGGGTTCCTGCCGGAGTGGCGGGTGCCGCTCTGGGTGCTCGCCCTCGCCCTCGACGTCACCGGCCCACGCATCGGCTGGCCCACCCCCCGGCTCGGGCGGACGAGTGGGCAGGAGTTGCACCTCGCCGGCGAGCACTTCGCCGAGCGGTACCAGCAAATCATGATCATTGCGCTGGGCGAACTCGTCCTCGTCGCCGGTCTGTCGTACGCCGGCACCGACCTCGACCTCCCGCAGACCGCTGCCTTCCTGCTGGTCTTCGCCACCGCCGTGCTGACCGGCCTGCTCTACGTGACGCCCGCCGGCCAGCGCCTGGGCCCGGCCATCGAGCACGCCGACCCGTCCCGCCTCGGCGTCATCACCGGATACCTGCACCTCGTGATGATCGCCGGGTTGGTGGTCACCGCCGTCGGGGCGGAGTTGAGCATCGCCCACCCCACCGAGGCGGCCGACATGACCGCGGCCGTCGTCATCCTGGGCGGTCCGATGCTGTTCCTCGTCGGGCGGATCCTCTTCTCGCTGTCGATCCACCGACGGCTCTCCTGGCCGCGGGTGGTGGCCCTGCTCGTGCTGGCCGTCGGCACGGCCGTCCTGCGACTGCCGCTGCTGACGGTCAGCGCGGTCGCCACCGTGGTGGTGCTCATTGTGGTCGTCCTGGACCACGCCGGCATCCTCTCCTACCGCCGCGTCCGAACCTCTGACTAAAGTCAGGCTTATGGACTCCACGCTCATCGCCGCCGTACGGCGGTTCAACCGGACGGTCACCCAACGGGTGGGTGCGCTCGATGACGAGTACATGGCCCAGGGGCGACCCCTCGGGCAGGCCCGCCTGCTCTGGGAGATCGGCCCCGCCGGCGCCGAGGTCGCCGCGCTACGCGCCCGGCTGGGCCTGGACTCCGGATACCTCAGCCGACTCCTGCGCACCCTGGAGAACGACGGCCTGATCACCGTCGGGCCGGCCGACCAGGCCGGCGGCGACGGCCGGGTCCGCACGGCCACGCTCACCGACGCCGGCCGTACGGCATGGGTCGACCTCGACGAGCGGTCGGACGACCTCGCCACCTCGATCCTCGAACCGCTCAGCGAGCACCGGCGCGAACGACTCGTCGCCGCCATGGCCGAGGTCGAACGCCTCCTCGTCGGGTCGATGGTCGTCATCGAGGCGTGCCCGCCGAGCGACCCGCGGGCCCGCGCCTGCCTGCGCGCGTACGCCCGGGACATCGCCCGCCGCTTCGACGACGGGTTCGACCCGGCGCTGAGCAACCCGCTTCACGACGAGGCACTCGTCCCGCCCGCCGGCGTGCTCCTGCTCGCCACCCTCAGCACCGAACCGATCGGCTGCGGCGCGGTCAAACTCCACCCCGACGCGCCCGCCGAGATCAAACGCGTGTGGGTGGCCGACGCCGTACGCGGGCTCGGCGTCGGGCGGCGGCTGCTGGGCGAGCTGGAACGGTATGCCGCCGAGCGTGGCGCGACGGCCGTACGGCTGGACACCAACCGCAACCTCACTGAGGCGATCGCCATGTACCGGGCGGCCGGTTACCGGGAGATCGAGGCGTACAACACCGAGCGCTACGCCCACCACTGGTTCGAAAAACAGCTGCGACGGTGACGGCGAACTGCCGGCATCGTGAACGGGGGGCGCCAGTCGTCGGTGGGTCGCGTACCGCCTTGCCGACCATCGTTACGGTTTCAGGAGTGGAAGGTGACGCCGCTGGGAGCCGTTGGCGGTTCCTCGGCGGCGGCCTCGTCGGCATGGTGGGCGTCGTCGGCGTTTTTGGAGCGTTGACGCTCGGCTTCTGGGTGTTGGCCGACCTCTCCAACGACATCCCGCTTGTTGGCAGATTGTTCGGCATGCTCGGGCGTCTTGCCGCAGTTGGCGGGGCGTTCTTCTTCACGTACTGCCTTCTCGCTGTCGTGCTGGGGCCCGATCTGTTCGAGAAGCTGTTCTTCGTACGTAGCAAGGCCCTCACCCCGGGTGTGATACGCGAGTTGGTGGCGATGGAAGCGGTATCTGCCACGATTCCGGTCGCGTCCGGGCAGGGCGTGCTGCGGATTATCCCGGTCAAGCCCCAGTGGTGGCTTGACCCGAACGCCTATGCCGACGACACCAAGCCGGTTGTCGTGGTCGAGGGGATCGAGCACCGGCTGCCCGGGTGGGATCCGTACGACGTCGCGGTGCCGGCCGGGACCGTCGAGGTCGTGGCCTGGCTGCCCCTTCGCAGCGGCATTCCGGGGCGACGGGCCAGCAGTTCTGTCCCCGTGTCGGAGGGGCGGGTGGGCGCGGTGGTGTTCCGACCCTCGTCTCTCCCGGAACTTCCCGGCACCGCGACTCCGCTGGCCGGCGAGCTGAGGGGCGAACTTTCGTCGTACCGGATGTGGGGTGCGACAGGGCTGCTCGTCGGGCTTGTCTTCCTGGTGTGGCTGGCCGTCGGCTAGCGCAGACCTTTCCTCGCCAGGGTCAGAAAGATCTCGATGTGGCGGAGTTCCATCACTGTCACCGATCCACGCATCAGCGAAGAGTTATGGCACGTTGCCAGATGTGATCTTGTAGCCCGGGGGCCCGCCGGGCAGGCTGAGGACGTCGGTGCGGAACAGCATCGGCACCCTGAACGAGGAGATCGTCGTGCGCAAGCTCGTGTATTACATCGCCGCCACCCTGGACGGTTTCATCGCCGGTCCCGACGGCGCCGACCCCACCGGCCCCGACGGCTTCTGGCCCATCCCGGACGACTACCTGCGCCACCTCGTCGGCGAATATCCGGAGACCCTGCCCGGTCCGGCCCGGCAGGCGTTCGGCATCACCGACCAGGGCAGCCGGTTCGACACCGTGCTGGAAGGACGCCACTCCTACGAGGTGGGCGTGAAGGCCGGCGTCACCGACGCGTACCCGCATCTGCGCCACCTGGTGTTCTCCCGCACGCTGGGTGGCAGCCCGGACCCGGCCGTCGAGGTCATCGCCGAGGACCCCGTTGCCACCGTACGAGAGCTGAAGCGCCAGGACGGCAGGGACGTCTGGGTGATCGGCGGTGGCGCCCTGGCCGGTGCCCTCTACCCCGAGATCGACCAGCTGATCATCAAGCTTGCCCCGTTGACCATCGGCGCCGGCATCCCGCTGTTCGGCCGCGACGCCGTCTTCGCGCCCACCACCTGGCGCCTGACCGACCACACCGTTCTGGACAGTGGCGCTCTCTTCCTCACCTACACGCGCGCACAGACCGGGAACGAGCCGGCATGAGCACATCCCCCGGCGGCGTCACGATCCGTCCCATCACCGGGCCGGACGAGATTCCCCTGTTCAACCGCCTGCCGTAGACACCATCAACCACGAGCTCGACGACGACCTCGCCGACAAGCGCCGCCGACCGGAGTGGATGTGGGTGGCCCTGCGCGGCGACCGCCTGCTGGCCAGGGTCGCCTAGTGGGGCCGTGGCGACGACGCCGCTGCGCTGTTGCTGGACATCCTCGACGTCGACGACGGTGCCGAAGACCTCACCGAGGTGGCGCAGGCGTTGTACGAGACCGCCGCGAAGCAGGTCCTGGCACCCGGCGCGGTCCTCCCGGATACGGCCGCTTCATCCCCGCCGACTGGCGCGAGGACCCGGACACGTACCGGGCGGTGCGTACCAGGATGGGCGTTCTCGAGTCACGGCGACTGACCCCCGGGCCGGCCCGGCCAGGCCACACGGGCCGGACCGGACCGGACCGGAGGTCAGTCGGCGACCACGGTCAGGACCAGTGGCCCGTTGGGGATCGGGTTCCCGGCGTTGTTCGGATAATTCCACATGCTCGTGTTCCCGGCCTCGTCGTTCAGCGAGAAGCCGATCGTGTACTGCCCGGGCTCCAGCCGGTCGGTCGACACCGCCAGGTGGAGGACACCGCTGCCGTCGTCGTGCTCACCGCCGTACATGCCGCCCTTCGGGGCTCCGGTGCTGTCGTAGATCGTCGCACTGAACCCCGTGATAGGGGCGAACTCGTCCACCTCGAACGTGACGTCGAAGCCGAGGCCCCACGCGTCCTCGGTCTCCTGCTGTGTCCACGTCGCCTTGGGCAGCGTCGCCGAGAGCACCACCGGCGCCTTCTCGTCGGGCACCTGGGTGATGGTGATGCCAAGGTCGGGAGCGCCATAGGCCGTGCCGTAGAACGCGACGTTGCCCGCTTCGTCGGTCAGCTTGACCCCGCGAACCGTGCAGGAGCGGGCCCAGCCCGACGACACGACGATCTCCACCGAGACGGTGCCGTCGTCACCCACCACCGGCGTGCGTGACGGCTGCGAGCACGAGTCAAGGTCGACGTCGACGGAGGTCAGGCCGCCGACCACACCGCGCGGCGTGAAGGTGAGCGCCGTCGACGCCGGCCCGCGCCAGCTGTTCACCTGCGGCACGGTGAGGGCGAAGTCCGACGCACTGACGACGTCGTTGCGGCTCACCTGGACGGGAGCCGGCCCATCCGGCGAGGTGTCGGCCCGGGTGTTGCCCCAACTGTCGGTCAGGTCGAGCCGGGAGACCCGCCACGTGCCGGACGGCGAGCCGGCCGGCATGGCGACCGAGACAGGACAGGTGACCCTGGTCAGTTCCCAGGCCGTCTCACCGTTGCAGGACCACTGCGAACCGCTCTGGGTGACCTGGAACGAGGAGGTGACCCGATTACCGCCCGGGCCGGTGAGCGTGATCTTGCCCTTCTTGAACGCGGACTCGTCGACGATACTTACCCGGTAGCGCAACGTCACCCCGGAGCCGTCGTCGTAGAAGCCGCGCGGTTGGTCGAAGTCGAAGTAGAACTGCTCGGCGAGTGGCCCCTCGGAGTCGACGAGCTGGGTCACGGTGAGCGCCGCCGGGCCCGGGTCGCGCACCGTGCGGGCATGGGCAACATCGTCGGCGATGGTCACCTTCGTGACCCGCCAGACCGTCTGGGCCGCGGACGAGTAGCGCGGCACCACGAACTCGTAGGAGTAGGTGGACTCCTGTGCGGTCCCGGAACCCCCGATCTGCGCCCGACCCCATTCCAGGTCATACGTGACCGTGCGGGGCTGACCGATCTGCTGGTCCCCGTCGAACTGGCGCAGCTCGACCGCGCCGCTGACCCGCTGGGCCCTGGCGGCCCGGTCGGTGATCGTCCAGCTGAGATGGGCGACAGCGAAGTCCTGTGTGGCGTCGACCTGCGTACGGTCGAAGGCGATCGACGTGATCTCGAGAACCGGGCCGGCAGCCGGCGCCGCCATCACCGGTGTGGTGATCGACAGGGCGAGCGCGGCGGCGGCCACGGTCGTGACTAGCGCGCGGAGGCGCGAAGATGTCATGTGCCATCCCCCGTGTAACAAGATTTCTCGATGGATTTTCCGCCGAGAATAGCTGTGGCGCGCAACCGTAATTCGTCAGGGCCGTTCATGGTCAAAGGACTGTCTTGCGCTGTCTCGTGCGTTCTTTGGCTGTTTCGTGCGGCACGGTGACGGCACCGAGCGGCCGGATCTACCCGATCAGCCCTTCACCGCGCCCGCGGTGAGCCCTTCGGTCAGGAAGCGCTGCCCGAAGGCGTACATGACGACCACGGGGATGCTGACGAGCAGTGACGCCGCGGCGAGTTGTCCCTGGGGCACGACGTCTCCGGCGATCATCGACTGCATCCCCACCGGCAGCGTCTTGTATTCGTCCTTCGTGATGAACACGAAGGCGAAGAGGAACTCGTTCCAGGCGTTGGTCAGGGTGAAGAGCGCGACCGCCAGCAGCCCTGGCTTGGCCAGCGGCAGCACCACCTTCCCGAACGCCTGGACGCGGCTACAACCGTCGACCAGCGCGGCCTCCTCCAGCTCGACGGGGATCGACGAGAAATACCCCACCAGCAGCCACGTGGCGAACGGAAGCGTGAAGGTCGGGTACGTCACCACCAGGGACCACAACGAGTCGGTGAGCCGTGCGCCGATGAGCATCTGGTACAGCGGGATGAACAGCAGCGCACCCGGCATCACGTAGGTGAGCAGCACCGTGACGGTGAAGCCCTGCGCACCGCGGAACCGCAGCCGGGCCAGCGCGTAACCCGCCAGGGCGGCGCAGACCAGTGCCACCGCCGTGGACGCCGCGGACACCAGCAGCGTGTTGAGGTACCAGCGGCCGAAGGGCTGGTTGTCGAACAACGCACCGAACTGCTCCAGGGTCCACGGCGTCGGCCAGAGGTCGTCGGTGCGCATGACGACCTGGCCCTCGGACTTGAAGGCCGTGACGGCGATCCAGTACAGCGGGCCCAGCACGAAGAAGAGCAACCCGGCCAGCGCGACCCAGGACCCCAGACCCGACACCGCCGACGACGACCGTCGACCGCCCCGGGACTGCAGGGTCGAGACCACCCGACCGACCGCCACCGCGATCAGCAGAATCACTCCGAGGACCACCGCCGCCTTCCAGAAGATCTCTGGCGATGCCCAGAAGAGCAGACCGGTGACCACTGCCGTGACGACCCACGGCAGCGCCTTGCGAGCCGTCCCGGCCCACCGCCGAGCCCCGATCCGCCACGCCGCCTGGCGTCGCCGGGGCAGTCTGATGTTGGTGTCCTGGCGCAACAACCGGACCAGGACGAACACCAGCCCACCGATGACCGGCAGCATGACGAGCGTGACCGCCGCGCCGGCGCCGTACTGCAACTGCAAGATTGCCTTCGAGTACGCGACGAGCACGTACGGCGCCGTTACGTCGCCCGGGCCGCCCTGCGTCAGCAACCAGACGAGGTCGAAGTTGTTGAACGTCCAGATCGACGACAGGGTCACCGTCACGGTGAGCACGTGGCGCAGCCCGGGCAGCGTCACGTTGGTGAACCGCTGCAACGACGAGGCGCCGTCGATGGTCGCCGCCTCGTAGAGGTCCGCCGGGATGGCTTTCAACCCGGCGAGGAAACACACGGTGAAGAACGGCACCCCCTTCCAGACGTTGACCAGGATCACCGACGGCATGGCCAGTGACGGGTCGGACAGCCAGCCTGCGGGCCAGCTGTCGACCAGGTGCGCGCTGGCCAGCAGCGGCCCGATCCCGGTGGCGGTGAGCAGCGTGTTGACGCTGCCGAAGATCGGGTCGAGCAGCGCGCGCCAGCTGAACGCCGTCACCACCGTCGGCACGACCCACGGCACGAGCAGCAACCCGGTCAGCAGGGCCCGACCGCGACGCCGATGATGCAGCAGCAGGGCCGCGGACAACCCCAGCACAACCTTGAAGATCTCGGCGTACGCGGTGAAGACGAACGAGTTCACGACGCCCGTGTGGAACTGCTCGTCGCCGACGAGGGCGAGGTAGTTGTCCAGGCCGACGAACACGGTGTCCTGCCCGTGCCGTTCCGTGGTGCTGGTGACGATCGACCGGGCGATCGGCACGAGGACGAGACTGCCGACCAGCACGGCCATGGGCGCCAGGAACAGTGCGCCCAGCCGCCAGTCACGACCAAGCCGCCGCTGGGTTGCCGTGAGAGAGCCGGGTCCCGGCGGCGGGGACTTCCTCGCCGCCGGGACCCGCGCAGGACGGACCGAGCTCACTGCGGCAGCCCCTGCTGGTTGAAGATCTGCACCATCTTCGCGTGGGCGGTCGTCACGGCCTGCGCCGGCGCCGTTCCCTGGACGATCTGCTGCATCATGTCGGTGAGGACGTAGGCCGCGCCGACGGCCTGCTGGCCCGCGCTGGCCTTCTGCGGGAAGGCCAGGCCGTTCTTCGTGTTCAGCGGCAGCGACAGTTCTGTGATCTTGCGCAGCATCGGGAACGCCGGGTCGCCGCTGGTGAAGAACGGGTCGGCGTCCCAGACCTTCTCCCAGGCGGGCATCACCAGGCCGGGCGCCTCCTTCGCCACCCCGAGCAGCGCCGGCGCGCTGACCAGGTACTGCGCCAGAAGCTTGGCGAGCGCGGGATTCTTGGCACCCTTGAAGACGACGAACCCCTGCGACTGGCCGAGCAACAGGGGGTTGTTGGTCGCCGGCCCGATGCAGTCGGAGAACACGTGGGTGTTCGCGTACACCGGGTTCTTCTTCGTCCTCGAGTCGGCGTAGACGCTGAACTGGTTGCGGGTGTAGCCGACGACCCCGGCGAGCCAGTTCTCGTTGTTGCTGGTGTCGGTCCAGCTCGCCACCCCGGGCGGCAGCATCGGCTTGTACTTGGGGTTGGTGTAGATGTCGCCCAGGAAGGTCACGGCCTGCACCGTCTCCGGGGAGTTGAAGGTGACCTTCCGGCCGTCGTTGGAGGCGATCGACCCGCCGTAGGCGTTGATCAATGCCTCGATCATGCCGTTGCCGTCACCCGACCGGTTCACCGTCATGCCCCAGCCGAATCGGCGTTTGGCCGGGTCGGAGATCTCCAGGCAGAGGTCGCGCAGCTCCTCCCAGCTGTAGATGTCCTTGGGGGTGATGCCCTTGTCCTTCATCCAGTCCTTGCGCAGGAACGACCCGATACCGATGAAGTGGTACGGGATCGCGAACCACCTGCCGTCGAAGACGCAGAAGTTCTTGGCCTCGGCGCAGGGTTCGCCGTACTTGGCGGTCAGCGCCTGGACGACGTCCGTCACGTCCTCCAGGTCGCCCAGCGCCTGGAACTGCGCGACGAAGCGGGAGTCGGTCATGAACGCGAGGTCACGAGCCACCCCACCCTTGACCTCGGCGTGGATCTTGGCCACCACGTCACCGGCGTCGGCCTGGACCAGGCTGTTCTCGATCTTCGTGCCGGTGGTGTCGGCGAATTTCTTGATCGAGCTGTCGAGGGCGTCGTTCGCGGCCGTCGAGTACAGCTTCTGCGACAGCATCCCCATCGAGGAGCCCTTCATCGCCGCCGCGGCGTCGATCAGCTCCTGCGGAACCTCCGGCTGCACCTTCGGGGGCGAGTCGGAGTCGCCGCCACAGGCGGCCAGGCCGGCTGCGCCGAGAACCCCGACTCCCATCCCCAGAAAGCCGCGCCGTGACCAGGCCGGATTGATTTCCATTGACATTCGCCTCCTTCAAGTCCCCGTAGCACGGCACGCCGAGGGCGTAGCTCGTGCAACAGGTGTGTCTTCATGACGGCGACCACGGATGCGCGTCGCCCGCATCGGTCAGTGCAATGAGGCGATCGGGGACCGGGCCGAGAAAGCGGCGCTGATGTTCCAGTTCGGTCGGGCCACGGGACCACCGCCGTTCGAAATTTCGAACTTAGTTCGAAATACCGCATCAAGTGGTCGCGACGCTAGAACAGCCAGGAGAAGAATGTCAATGTTTCGATGGTGTTTCGAACCGAAAACGGGAGGTGGGCTATCGGGGCAGGGCCCGGTAACCCATCCGGGCCGACAGCGCGGCAGCGCCCTCGCGAACGAGCCCGGTCCACTCCACGTGCGCCTCGGGGGTCCAGCGAATGATCGGCGCGGACAGGCTCATGGCGGCGATCGTGGTGCCGGAGTGGTCTCGGATCGACGCAGCCACGCAGCGCATGGCGCTGTCAGACTCACCGATGTCGACCGCGACGTCGTCAGCGCGGACACGCTCGAGATGCTCGCGGAGCCGGTCCGGGTCGGTGATGCTGTCCGGCGTCATGCCCGGCAGGTCGCCCTTCGTCAGGACGTCGTCCAGGCTGGCCTCATCGAGGGCGGACAGCAGGATCTTGCCGACCGCCGTGCAGTGGGCCGGCAGCCGCCGCCCGACCGCGGAGACCATCCGAACCGGGTGCGTGCTGTCGAACTTGACGAGGTAGATGACATCGGCGCCGTCGAGCACGGCCACGTGGACCGCCTCGTCGCAGGCGGCGGCCACGTCCCGCGCGACGCACTGCGCCTCGCGAACCAGGTCAAGCCGGCCGGCGAACGCCGCGCCGAGCTGGAACAGCGGCATGCCCAGCCGATACTGCACCGGCTGGCCCGGAACGGAGATCAGGTACGAGCGAGCCTCGAGCGTGACGAGCAGTTCGTGGACGGTGGTACGGGGCAGGTCGAGCCGCTCCATCACCTGGCGGGCCGACAGTTGGGGGCAGTCCAGGAACAGTTCGAGGACGTCGAGCGCGCGGATGACCGCCGGTACCACACGGGGCATGTCGATAGTCCCTTCGCAGTGCCGGACCCATGTCAACGATCTCCACACGGGCCGGCACCTGAAGAGGATAACTGCGCCAGCTCCCGGCGCCAGGGGCCGAACTCGTCGTCGATTGGAGCTGTCTGGACAGCGCGGCGATCAACAGCCGCTGCTGTCTGTCCGGATCGCCGCCCGCCCGAAACATCTCGGGCGGGCGGCGAGGGGCTCAGCTCTGGCTGACCAGGCCGGCGTCGACCACGTACTCTCCGTCGTGCACGGCCTCGAATTCCGCGCTGGCGACGAGCAGGGTCGGCTCGAACTGGTACGAGGTCACGATGTCCGAGTCCGTAGCGTCGTCACCCACATCTGCGACAGTCCGGCCGTAGGTGGCGGCTGCCTCCAACCGGACCTCGTACAGCACCTCGGTGCGGGCGGTGATCGACCAGGTTCCGTCCGGGTTGACGGTGGCCGAGCCACCGCCAATTGCCTGTCCCTGCCGATTCCACAAACGCACGTCCAACACGCCGTCCGGGCCACCGGCGATGGCCGGCTCATCCGCCTCGCGCTGCCCATCCCGGTCAAGGTCGTGCCACACACTGCCGCGGATGACGCACGTACCCGAGATCGCCACCGTGACGGAGCCGGTGTTGTAGTCGGTGTTCGCCTCGCGGCGTTGCGGGGTGATGCTCGTGGTGATGGGCACCTTGCTGCCCGGCGCCGCGCCGGTTACGACGAACGGCACGGACAGCCGGCTCGCCCGACCGCCAGCCGCCAGTTGCGGATGCGAGCACGTGTAGCTCGTCGTGCTCACTGCCGTGCAGGTCCAGCCCGGGTCACCGACCGACGGGGTCGTGGTCCTGAGCCCGACGGGCACCGCGACCGTGGCGCTGATCGGGTCCGACGCGCCGGTGCCGTTGTTCCGGATGTCGATCTGGGCGTAGAAGGTCTCGCCCTCCGCCGGGTTCAGCACGTTGGTCATCATCAACTCGACGACCAGATCGGGCTGGAGTCGCCCGGCCGCCACCGCGTCGGCCGGAGCGAGCGCCGCCGCACCCCCGACGAGGGCAAGGGTGGCCAGCGAGGTGGAGAAGGTACGTCGGATCGAGCGGGAAAGGGAACGAGGGCGCATAGGTTCCTCACGTCGCAGGTGACGGCCCTCCCAGGAGAGTGAAGGCCGTATTGGAGATCAGGATCTCCACTCATCCGGCGTCGTCGATCACTCCGGCGTTACACAGAGCCGGTGTCAGTTGTGCCTGTCTTTTATGCTGCGCCAGGCAGTTGGTGTGAGCAGTCCATTCAGGGAGCGCGGAGCCGCATGGCCGACGAGATCAAGTATGAGTACAAGACCGTACGGCCAGTTCGCGGCACCGACGGCTGGGTCATCTCGAAGATGCAGAAGGATGGCTGGGAGCTCGTGCAACAGGCCCCAGGCGCGCTTCGCTCCACCGTCGACTTCCGTCGGCCGAAGAAGCCGCAGCCGTGGCTCCTGATCGGCGCGGCGGCCGCCGTCCTCGTGATCCTGGCCGTCGTCATCGGCACCGCCTCTGCACTCAGCGGCGGAGATGAAAAGAAGGACGAGTCAGACAAGTCGACGGCTGCTGTGAGTGAGAAACCGTCTGCTATGCCGGCTCCGACCGCTGTTGAGTCGGCTGCCACTGACGTGATCACGCCGCAGAACAATCCGGAGTTCGCCGCGCTGCTGAAGGCGGACAGTTGCGACGACGCGAACCTGGCCTTCGCGACCAGGCACGAGGGTAAGACGGTCGCGTTCAACGGCTCGATCGTGAACATGGTGCCCCGCGGTGACCACGACACCCGCTACGACTTCCTTCTGGGACCAGGCGACAAGGGGCCGAACACGACGGTCGGCCCGGCCTTCAAGTACGAGGACGTCAACATCCTTGACCTGAAACTAACCGGCAAGCAGATCCCCGCCACCGTTGGCGTAGGCGCCAAGTTCCGCTTCGTCGCCGAGGTAGGCGAGTTCAAACCCGCCCAGTGCCTCTTCTTCCTCGACCCGGTCTCGACGGAAGTCCGGTAGTCAAGATGGGCAGCGGCGTCATCACTGCCCAGCTTGCCGGGTGATCACCTAGGCGGACACGTCACGGCCGGGCCGTGATCCGCTGGGCACGCTGGACCGGTAAGCGGCTACTGCTGCGCTTCGCTGCTCCACCGGCCACACTCGTGGCAACAGCGGCCCGCAGGGGGTCGCTGAGCTGCGGAGAAGTGGGCCGCCAGGGACTCGAACCCTGAACCTATGGATTAAAAGTCCACAGCTCTGCCATTGAGCTAGCGGCCCGCGCGCTCAGGTTACCCGACGGTGAGCGGCGGCGACTCTCGGCTTCCGGCCGGCCGTCGATGCCTGCCGTCAGCCGGCGCTCGCCTGATCACCACCCGGTCACCGAAAGGCCCGGCGGGGTGAGGTTGATCAGGCGACGGTGGGGAACCGGGATGGGCATGAGGGCGAGCAGCATCCCGGCCGTGGCGGCGTCGGGCGAGGAGATCGGGCCGGACGGCGTACGCCAGCCGGGTGGCGAGGTGCATGCCTGGCGGCCCGGTCAGAACCAGACCGTGTGCGGCCTGGCTCTGAGCCGGACCCGACTGCGTCGATTCCCGCATGTGCCCTTCGATTACTCGGGCACCGACGTGCTCACGGAGGCTGACGCGGTGGGCTGGATCTGCCCGCGTTGCCTGGCCGCTACCACCGGCCGGCGGGGGACGGAGAAGCACGGCTGGGTCCGGGACTCTCCTCGCCCTTGATCGACTCGGGTTTCCGGAAGTCGGGCTGTCGTGCCCGCCGGGATACCGCGACTTTCAGGAAGCCGAATGGATCAAGACCGCCACGCACGCCGGGCACGCCGGGCGCGCCAACCGCGTGGGTGGGCGGTTGAGCTGCTGCTGGGCGGGTACGGGGTCGGGCATGCGGATCGTGGTGGTGGGGGCGAGCGGCAACGTCGGTACGGCGCTGCTGTGGCGGCTGCGCCGGGAGCGGGGTGTGGAGCTGGCCGGGGTGGTCCGGCGGTTGCCCGGCCCGGATGCCGGCGAGCCGTACGACCAGGTTGAGTGGCACTCCTGCGACATCGGCGCGCCGGGCGCGGCGGGGCAGCTCGCCGAGGTGTTCGCCGGTGCGGACGCGGTGGTGCATCTGGCCTGGCAGATCCAGCCCAGCCACGACCAGCGGGTGTTGCGGAGGACCAACGTCGACGGCAGCCGGGCGGTGATCGACGCGGTGGTCCGGGCCGGTGTGCCGGCTCTGGTGTACGCGTCGTCGGTCGGCGTCTACGCGTCCGGTCCGAAGGACCATCCGATCAGTGAGCGGTGGCCGGCCACCGGTGTGCCCGGCTCGTCGTACAGCGAGCACAAGGCCGAGGTGGAGGCGCTGCTGGACGGGGTCGAGCGCGAACACCCGGCACTGCGGGTGGTGCGGATGCGACCCGGGTTGATCTTCCAGCGGGCCGCGGGCACGGAGATCACCCGCTATTTCCTCGGCCCGTTGGCACCGGTGCGGCTGCTGCGCTTCGGGCGGATCCCGCTGGTGCCGACGAACCGCCGGTTGCGGATGCAGGCGGTGCACGCCGATGACGTGGCCGACGCGTACACCCGGGCGGTGCTGGGTGATGCGCGCGGCGCCTTCAACGTCGCCGCGGACCCGGTGCTCACCCCGGAGCTGGTGGCCCGGCACTTCCACGGTTGGACGGTGCCGGTCGCCGCGCCGGTGCTGCGGGTCGCGGCGGCGCTGACCTGGCGCGCGCGGCTACAGCCGGTCGACGCGGGCTGGGTGGAGCTGGGTCTGAACGCCCCGCTGATGTCCAGCGAGCGCGCCGAGACTGAGCTGGGCTGGCAGCCAACGATCAGCGCCCTCACGGCGCTCAAGGAGCTCTTCGCCGGAATGGCCGACGGCGCCCACACGGGAAGCCCACCGATGTCCGGCGCACGGGACCTGCCCGGCCGCCCCGCCGCCCTGCTCGAAGCCCGCCCCCCAGGCCAGGGCAACCCCTACTGACCCCAACCCGCCGGTAGGCAGCGGTGATCAAGAGGTTTCGGTCAGGAAACGCGGCCCCGGTGACCGAAACCTCTTGATCACCAGCGCGGACGCGCAGCGCGGGGCGGATCAGGTCAGTTTGGATGCGGTCACTGTGGGGTTCTGGGCACCCAGGAAGAAGATGCCGGGGAAGCCGCGGGTCTCGAACTTGCCGCTCGGGTTGCGGCGCAGGGTCGAGTTTTCGATCTTCATGGTGCCGGTGCGGTTGTTGCTCACGAAGAAGACCGCACCGCCGCCCTCGTTGGCCTTGTTGTTCTCGATGATCGTGCCGGCGATCCGGACGGTGAACTCGTTGCCGTCGCAGTAGATCGCGCCACCGCTGCCGCCTCCCGGCGTGCCGGACTTGGCCGGGTTGGCGCCGCTGCCGATCGCCTCGTTGTTCTTGAGCAGGCTGTTCAACACCACCCACGAGACGCCGATGCTGCTCAGGGCCCCTCCGTTCGAGCAGGAACCGCCGTCGAAGGTGCTGCCCACCACGTACACCGGCTTGTTCTCATGCTGGCTGAGCACCCGGATGGCCGCACCACCCAGGTCGGGGCCGGTACGGTCGCAGCGGTTGCGGACGAAGCGCGAGTTGACCACCTTGAACCGCCCACCGCGGACGAAGATCGCCCCACCGCCGCCGCCCTCAGCCTTGTCGCCGGTGGAGTTGCCGTCGGCGAACGTCAGGTTCTGCACGGTGAGCTGCGGGTGGTCCTGGTTCTGGCAGTGCGAGGTGGTGAAGCCCTGGGCCTCGTCGCAGGTGTTCATGTAGAGGATGCGGCGCTGGCCCTGGCCGCTCAGCGTGACAGTGCCGCCGCCGTCCAGCACGACCTTCGGCCCGTTGGCGTTGCGGACCTTCGCGGTGGCGGTCATCTTGATCGTCACCGGGGCCGGCCCGCAGTTGAACGTGATGACACCGCCGGCCGCGACGGCCTTCACGACCGCCGCGGAGGTGCAGCTCGCCGGGGTGCCGGTGCCGACGGTCCGGGTCGGCTTCGAGGTGTCCACCGCCCGGGCCTCCGCCGGCACGCTGGCCCTGCCGTTCGGGTTGCCGGCCGCGAGGACCTTCTCGGCGGGCTTCGGGCTCGCGCTGGCCCCTGGGCCACCGAGGCCGTCGCGGGCCTCCGGTGCTTCGCCCTGGCCGCTGGTCGGGGCCATTGGCGAAGCGGACGAGCCGGCCTCGAAGGTGGGGGCCGGGTCATTGGGCGCGCAGGCGGGCAGGGTCGCGGTGGCGACACCGAGGACGACCAGAGCGGCAAGCGACGTCATGCGCACCCGGTGATGCTAGGAGTCGCGACGGCATCACGACGAATCCGCCAGGCCGGATTAATGCACCGCTAAGCCACGCCCGCCGCCCGCCCGCCCGCAGACCGCCGCGCCGCTTGTGGCGGCGTGTTCGGTGGTCAGCTGTGGGAGAGGGCGAACGCGGTCAGGAAGCCGGCGACCGTGACCAGACCGACCAGCAGGTGCGCGTCCTCGAACGCCTCGGGAACCATGGTGTCGGTGATCATCGCGAGGATCGCGCCGGCTGCCAGTGCGGTGATCCCGGCCAGCACCTCCGGCGGGGCACCACCCAGCAACGTGTTGCCGAGCAGCGCCGCGACCCCGCTGATCAGTGCGATCCCGGTCCAGAGCAGGAAGACGTACCGCCGGGTCCGGCCGGCCTGTCGCATGCCGGCCGCGCTGGACAGGCCCTCCGGCACGTTGCTGAGGAAGATCGCGGCCACCGTGACCAGGCTGACCGCGCCGCCACTGAGCAGGCTCGCGCCGATCACCACCGATTCCGGTATGCCGTCGAGCAGTGCGCCCACGGCGATCGCCGACCCGGAGCCGGGCTGCTCGTTCTCGGAGGGCTGCTGGTCGCCGGACCGCTTCCGGTGCCGGGCGCCGTGCCGGGCGAGGGCCACGTTGGCCACTGTGTAGACGACCGCTCCGCCGGCAGCGCCGAGCGCGGTGGGCAGCAGGCCGCCCTGGTCGTGTGCCTCGGCGATCAACTCGAACGACACGGCGGAGAGCAGCACCCCCGCCCCGAACGCCATGATCGACGCGGTGACGCGCTGCGGCACCCGAGCGAACCAGCCGACCGCCGCCCCGACCAGCAGAGCCGACCCGGCCAGCAGCCCCCACCCACCCGCCTGTAACCACTCCGGCATTCGCGGGACCCTACCCACGCCCGCCGGGGCGACAAACCCGATCGTGAGGAAGGCTCAGAAGTCGGCGAAGAGATACGGCACCCGGCGGGGGAAGATGCCGCGCAGCTCCGTGGCGGCGTCCACCGGCACCTCACCCAGACCGCGCAACGGCAGCTCGGCCGGGTCCAGCACCCCGTACGCGAGGGCGGAGAGCCCGGCTGCGGTGAGGGTGGCGGTCGGCGTGCGGTCGGCGGTGTCGCCAACCAGCTCCAGCGCGCCGGTCGTGCCGTCCAGCAGGTGCGTGCCGGCGAGCCAGCGGTCCCCGGTCAGCTCGACCCGTACCCGGCCGGGGCCGGCGGGCAGCCCACGCAACGCGTCCAGCGACAGCAGCCGGGCCATCGGAGCCGAGGAACCCGGCACTGCCGTCCGTGCCTCGACGTGCACGTCCAGGTCGGTCAGCCACAGCTCCGGCAGCTCGTCGGGCGGGACCTGGACGGTGACCCGGTCGATCTGGTCGACGTGCCGGGCGAAGAACTGCAACAGCAACGCCCGCGCGAGTGGGTCGGCGACCAGCAGCTCGTTGCCGTGCAGCGTGCCGCCGTGTTCGTCGATCCGGTACGTCACCGCGCCGGTGACCTCCCCGCCCACCCGGGCGGTGATCAGCCAGTACTCGTCCCGGTCGCGCATGCCGACCGCCCGGTAGTCCGGGAAGATCGAGAAGCCGTGTCGTTCCTGGAGGTTGCGCTCGGTGAAGGCCCGCCACGCCGGATAGCCGGCGGCGATGCGTTCCCAGCTCACCTCGCCGGGCAGGTCCACCCGGAGCAGTGACCCCAGGTTGGCCGGGGTGAAGGTGACCCGGCGCGGCTTGGGCAGCCCGGTGTAGCCGAACCGGGCGTAGAAGCTGGGACGGAACGGATAGAGCGCGCTGAGCGAGTGCCCCTCGTCGCGCATCTCGTCGAGAAGTTGGTGCAGCAGCGTCCGGACGTGCCCCTGCCGGCGGGCCAGCGGGTGGGTCGCCACCCCGGCGACACCGGCCATCGGCAGCACCACCCCGCGCAGGTTCTGCCGCATCGGAATGGCCGAGACGGCGGCCAGCGTTGCGCCGCCCTCCTCGGCGATCAGCGTCCGGTTGCCCTCCTGGTAGGGCAGGTAGTCGCGGAACTCGTCGATCCGGGCCGCGCTGAGCGGCGAGGACTCGAAGGCGTACGCGGCCAGCGGGAAGCTGGTGGTGAGACGGTCGTCGGCGGTCACCCGGCGGATGGTCATTCGCCCATCTCAGCCTGCCGTACAGGTCGCAGCAACCCGATTGGCGGGATCCGTGCCACCGGCGCGGCGCTCGACGCCGGCCGGCACACCGGTCATCCGACCGGCAGGTGCCGCAGGTGCCGGCGGCGGCGCAGGCGGACGCTGACCACGGCGGCCACACCGACGACCAGCAGGACGGTCACGGCGAGCCCGTGCAGCACGCCACGGGAGAGGTAGCCCTGGTCGGTGTGGTCCACCGCCCAGGTGGCGATCTCCCGGGTCGACCAGAACGGCGTCAACTTCGCCCCGGACCCGGCCGGGTCGATCAACATCTGCACCGTGACCACGGTGAGCAGCAGCAGCGTCCCCTCCATCTCGCGGGGCAGCAGCGCGCCGATCAGCATCCCGAACGGCGCCGCCACCGCGACGGAGCAGAGCAGCGCGGCGGCCAGGCCGCCGTACCGCAGGTCCGCGCCGTCGATCATGGGGAGCAGGAAGAACGGCACGGAGATGACCAGCCCCACTGTCCACAGGCCCAGCACCCGGCCGAGGTAGAGATGATGTGGACGGTAACCGGCCAGCCGCAGCCGCGGCTCCAACTCCCGAGCCGCGGTGGTGGCGAACAGCGCGGCGGTGCTCACCGCCCAACCCACGCCGAGGAGCAGCGACCGGACCGACTGCCCGAGGTAGGCGTCCCGCCGGATCAGGTAGAAGGTCAACGGCATCAACAACAACAGCAGGAGTACGCCCCGACGCCGCAGCAGCTCCCGCAGGGTCATCTCGGCGACGGTCAGGAGCCGGTTCACGGGTGGCCTCCCTGGACGCCGGGCGCGTGCCACCCGGCGTCCTGTGCAGGTGTCAGGTCGAGCACGATGTCCACCCGGTCAAGTTGGTTGAGCAGGTGGGTCACCACGACGATCGCCGCGCCGCCGTCGCGCAGTCGGCTGAGCTGGTCCCAGAAGTTGACGTAGGTGCCCTGGTCGAAGCCCTGGTACGGCTCGTCGAGCAGCAGCACGTCCGGGGCGCTGAGCGTGGACATGGTCAGGTTGAGCTTCTGCCGGGTGCCGCCGGACAGGTGGCGGGCCTGCACGTCCCCGCCCGCCTCCCAACCGAGCTGGCGTGCTGCCGCCCGACCGGCCCGGCGGGCGGGACCCCGGGACACGCCCTGACCGGCGCCCACCAGCACGAAGTGCTCGTCGGGGAGCAGGAAGTCGGCGGTGCCGCCGGACTGTGGGCAGTAGCCGAGCTGTCCGGAGACGGTCACCTCACCGGCGTCGGGTGAGATCAGGCCGGCGCAGATCCGCAGGAAGGTGCTCTTGCCGCAGCCGTTCGCACCGATGACGGCGGCGATCTGTCCGGCCCGGACGGTCAGCGTGGCGTCGTGCAGCACCGTTCGCCGCCCGTACCGCTTGGTGATGCCCGCCGCGTGCAGCCGGACCGGCCCGGGGCGCGGTCCGGGCGCGGTGCCGATGCTCTCCACGACGGCGCCCGCGTACTGCTCGGGTGGACCGAAGACGACCCAGGGGTCGCCACCACCCTCGCGCAGGTGGGTGGCCGCCTCGGCGACCACGTGCCGGGCGGCGTCCGCCGCGACCCGGCGCTGGTGCAGCTCGACCGTGAGCGTTCGCAGCCAATCGTCGGCGTTCACCGGGTGACCCCCTTCGTGACGATGTCGTTCACCGGCTGGACGAAGGTGAGCCAGGCGCTGCCGCCCGCGCGGAGTGCCGCGTACCCGTCGTCGGTGAGCCGGTAGTACTTGCGGGCCGGCCCGGCGCTGCCCTCCCGCCACTGTGCGGTGACCAGGCCGGTCTTCTGCAGGCGCAGCAGCACGGGATAGAGCGTGCCGCCCTGGATGGGCCCGACGCCCGCGGCGTCGAGCGCCTGGGCGAGCTGGTAGCCGTAGGACTCGCGGTCGGACAGCAGGGCCAGCACGCAGATGTCGAGCACCCCCCGCAGCCACTGCCCGCGCCGGTCGGAATCCACGGGTCGGACAGTAGCGGCGCAACCTAGATGGCACAACTACCTACTTGGGTCGACCGGATCCTGTCCGGCCGGTTCCGCGAAACCGTCGAACAGGTCCGCGAGGTCAGCGGGCGACGACGTCGGAGACGACGACTGTCACGTTGTCCGGTGCGCCGGCGTGGTGCGCGAGCTTCACCAACTGCTCACCACACTGCTGGCGGTCGGCGTACATGCCCAGCGCCGCCGCGATGGCCTCGTCCTCGACGTAGTCGGAGAGCCCGTCGCTGCACAGCAGCAGTCGGTCGCCGGGGACCACGGTGAGCACCCCGATCGCCGGTGGGGTGTCGGCGCCCTGCACGGCCCGGGTCACCAGGGACCGCTGCGGGTGGTGACGCGCCTGGTCGGGGGAGAGCGTGCCCTGGTCGACCAGCGCCTGCACGAACGTGTCGTCCCGGGTGAGCTGGGTCAGCTCCGCGTCGCGCAGCAGGTAGCAGCGGGAGTCGCCGACCTGGGCCAGCACCAGCGTCTCCCCGGCCAGCAGTGCCGCGGTGAGCGTCGTGCCCATCCCGTCACGGGTCGGGTCGACGGTGATGGCGGCGTGGATGCGCTGGTTGGCGGTGCTGACCACGGCACGCAGGGCGTCGGCGGCGGCGTCGGGCTCGGTGGGCGGGGCCAGCTCGTCCAGGATCCGGATCACGATCTCGCTCGCCACCTCGCCCGCGGGCAGCCCGCCCATGCCGTCGGCGACGGCGATCAGGCGGTCACCGGCGAGGGCGGAGTCCTCGTTGTTGGTGCGCACCAAGCCGATGTCGTTGAGGATGACCGAGCGGAGGATCAGCGTCATGGGGTCAAGCTTGCCAAGAAGACCCTGCCTTCGTCTCTACGCACTACTGCGTAGGGTTGAGAAATGATGCCGGTGTCCATGGTCGGACGCGCCGGCGAGCTTGCCGAGCTCGACCGCGCGTGGTCCGTCGTGTCGGCGGCCGGCCGCTCGACGCCGACCGTCGCGGTGATCACCGGCGCGGCGGGAGTGGGCAAGAGTCTGCTGGTCGCCGCCGCTGTGGACGCCCTCACGCCTCGTCCCGCGATGATCCTCTCCGGGGCCGCCCGGGTGCACGGCCCGGCCCCGTACGACTGGTTGGCCGCCGTGCTCACCGGGCGGGACACCGGTCGACTCGCCCTGCCGCCGGACGCGCTGGCGTGGCTGGCCCAGCAGCCCACCGCACCCCGGGAGCGGTACGCGCCCGGCACCCTGCTGCGCCTCGCCGTGCGTACCGTCCAGTTGTTGGTCGGCGCCGGCCCGGCCGTGCTCGTGGTGGAGGACCTGCACGCGCTCGACCCGGCCAGCGTCAACCTGATCGGCGAGCTGGCCACAGTGGCCGAGCTGCCCGCCCTGCTGGTGGTGGCCAGCCGGCCGGCCGCCGACGCGGTGGCGCCGGAGCTGACCCGTCGTGCGCTTGCCCGGCTCAGTGGGGTCCGGGGAGCCGTGCGCCAGCACCTCGGCCCGCTGCGCCAGGCCGAGGTCGCCGAGGTCCTCACCCAGGTGTACGAGGGCTGCGACCCGTCCGACCGGCTGGTCGCCTCGCTCTGGCGGTGCACCGGCGGCAACCCGTACGCGCTGACCGAGTTGCTGGCCGCACACGCCGGAGACGGGCCGGAGGCGTTGCTCCGGCGACTGCCCGAGCCGCGCCCACCGGTCGAACCGATCGCGGCGGTGGACCCGGTGGCCGCGGTCGACAGGGAGTTGACCGCCCGGGAGGTCGAGGTGCTGGGCTGCCTTGTCGACGGGATGTCGAACAAGCAGGTCGCGAAGGCGCTCGGCATCTCGGTGCGCACGGTCACCGTGCACGTGTCGAACCTGCTGCGCAAGACCGGCTCGGCGTCGCGGACCGAGGTCGCGCTCTGGGCGGTACGCCGCCGGCCGCCGGTGCCCGCCCCGGTGGACTGAGGCGATCAGCGGCGCGGATAGCGCAGCAGCAGGCTGGCGGCGACCTCCTCGTCACCCACCGCCGCGTACGTGTGCGGCACGTCCGACACCCAGCGGAGGTGACCGCCGGCCGAGGCGATCAGCGGCGCGTCGGCCGGGCCCGCGCGCAACACCCCGGCGAAGACGGTGAGGTGTTCGGTGACGCCCGCCTGGTGGGCGGGGGAGAGCTGCCCGGGCCCGGGTGCGACCCGCATCCGGTACAGCTCGTAGGTCGCGTCGGTGTCGGTGAACACCTCCAGCAGCGTGGCGCTGACCGCGACGCCGTGCACGGTGGGCTCGTCGGACGGCTCGGCCAGCACGGCGGTCAGCGGTACGCCGAGTTGCGCGGTGACCGCCCAGAGCGTCTCCAGGGTCGGGTTGCGGGTGCCGTGCTCCAGGCCGGAGAGGGTGGCCTTTCCGACGCCGGCGAGTCGGGCGAGTGCGGACAGCGAGATCCCCCGCTCCTCGCGCAGCGCGCGGACCCGTCGACCGACGACGGCGGGGTCGACATCGAGGTCCGGGCGGCGGGCTGGTGGTGGGTGCGGCACCCGGCTATCGTGCTACACGCTGCCGTTCCGTAAACGGAACGGCCGGGGAGGGTGGGAATGACCGGACGTGTGCAACCGGTGCTGGCCGGTGTGGTCACCGCGCTGGTCGGCTTCGCCAGCTCGTTCACCGTCGTGCTGGCCGGGCTCCGCGCGGCCGGCGCGTCGGACGCGCAGGCCGCCTCCGGGCTGCTGGCCCTCTGCGTGGCGTGCGGGCTCGCCGCCGCCTGGCTGGGCTGGCGGCACCGGATACCGATGAGCGTGGCCTGGTCCACGCCGGGCGCGGCGCTGCTGGTCGCGACCGGGCCGCCCCCGGGCGGATGGCCGGTCGCGGTGGGCGCCTTCCTCGTCTCCGGTGCGCTCGTTGTCGCGGCCGGGCTGTTCCCACCACTCGGCCGCGCGGTGGCCGCCATTCCCAAGCCGGTGGCCGGCGCCATGCTCGCCGGGGTGCTGTTGCCGCTGTGCACCGCCCCGGTCCGCGCGCTGGTCGAACTGCCCCTGGTGGCCGGGCCGGTGGTGGTCGGCTGGCTGCTCCTGCACCGGTTCGCCCGCCGTTGGGCGGTGCCCGGCGCGCTGGTCGTGGCGGTGGCGGCGATCGCGCTGACCACGCCGCCGGCCGGTCTGACCGGTGCCGCGCTGGTCCCGTCGGTCACGCTGACCGCGCCGTCCTGGAACGCGTCCGCGCTGGTCGGGCTGGCCCTCCCGCTGTTCCTGGTCACCATGGCCGCGCAGAACGTACCCGGCATGGCCGTGCTGGTCGGCTACGGCTACCGGCCGCCGTTCGGCGCCGCTCTGCGGGCCACCGGCCTGGCCAGTCTGCTCGCCGCCCCGGCCGGTGGGCACGCCGTGAACCTCGCGGCGATCACCGCCGCGCTCGCCGCCGGCCCCGACGCGCACCCGGACCCGGAGCGCCGGTGGGTCGCCTCGGTCACCGCCGGCGTCGGGCTGGCCCTGCTCGGGTTGGGTGCCGGCGTGGCCACCGCGCTGGTCGCGGTCGCCCCGCCGATCCTCATCGAGGCGGTCGCCGGGCTGGCTCTGCTGGGCGCCCTCGCGACCGCGCTCGCCTCGGCGGTGACCGACCCGGAGACCAGGGAGGCCGCAGTGGTCACCTTCGTGGTGACCGCCTCCGGGGTGACGCTGATCGGCGTGGGCGGCGCGTTCTGGGGCCTGGTCGCGGGCTGCCTGATGCTGCTGCTCTTCCGCCGCCGCCGCCCACCCGCCGCCGGGCCGGAGCAGCCCGCTCCCGCCGCTGGGCCGGAGCAGCCCGCTCCCGCCGCGCTGGGGCGACCCGACCCCGCTGCGCTGGGGCGACCCACCCCCATCACGCCGGACCAGCCCGCGCTCGCAGCGCCGGAAAGATCCACTCGGGGTTCATGAAATCGGGGTGTCCTAAGGCCCCGGACGCCCCGATTTCCTTGAACCCGAGTCGATCAGGGTGGCGGGGCTACTCCTCGGGCGGCAGGTCGGCCACACCGACGGCGAGGAGGACCCGGCCGTCGGCCACCGACCCGATCCGGTCGGCCGGCACGTACACCGCGCCCGTGCGGGTCAACTCGGTCGAGACCTTCAGGTAGCCGCTGTGCAGCAGCCGCGCCGCCAGGTCGGCCGGGACGTCCGGCTCCTCGACGGCGGTCGCCTCGATCAGCTCGTCCAGGCTGCTGCCCGGGTCGGCGGTCGATGTCTGGACGGTCACCGCATTGGGGTCTCCCCGCTGGACGAGGTCCACGGTCCCGACCTCGGTGCCGGCTGAGTCGATCACCGGCATCCCGGTGGTGATCCGCGAGATGGTCGCCTGCTGCTCGTCCTGCTGGTCCATCCCACCGCGGTTCCCAGGGCGATACGCCGCTAAACGCCGTCACCGCCCGACCCGCAGCCCGGGCAGCGTCCGGGTTGCTCAGGTGTTCGGGAGGGTCCAACCGCCCGGCGGGCGTGGAGACAGCTCCCGCCAGGTGTCCGGGCCGTCGAGAAGCGCCCGGACGGTGTCCTCGGCCTCGTCCGCACTGCCGTACTCGTAGAACCGGGAGATGCCCTCCGCGCCGCCGGCCCGCTGCTCGACGTGCCACCGGTCCGCGTCCACCCGCAGGAAGACGTCCCGCCGGGCCAGTCGCCCCCACTTCCCGTTCCACCAGTGCTTTCGCTGCTCCATGGCGGGACTCTATCGAACACACGTACGAGAAGATGCAGCCCCTGCGGGAATCCCGCAGGGGCCGATGTGCATCTCGTTCGGGTCAGCGCGGCGCCGGGGGTTCGGTCCGGCGGCCCAGCACGTCGTCCAGTGCCCCACGCTGCTGGCCCGGGGTGGTGTGACCGGCGGAAACCAGCGCGTCCCGGATCTCGGTGAGCAGCTTGACCTCCTCGCTCGGCGCCGCTGGCGGCGGCTCCTCGCCCCGCTGCCGACGCTCGGCCAGCTTGTTCATGGGGAACACCACGAAGAAGTAGAGCACCGCGGCGGTGAGCACGAACGTGATCAGGGCGTTGATGAAGGCCGCCCAGTCGAAGATCTGGTCGTTGATCGTCCACTTCCCGGCGGTGAGACCGCTGCCCCCACCGATTGCCTTGATCAGTGGTTCGAGGAACGACTTGGTGAGTTGGGTGACCACGCCGGTGAACGCGGCGCCGATCACGATGCCAACCGCCAGGTCGACGACGTTGCCGCGCATGATGAAGTCTTTGAAGCCCTTGAGCATTCGTACTCCTGAGGTGTCCGCTTTTCTGTCCGGCACAACCTATGCCCGTTCGGCGGGTTCCAGAAAAGCGCCGGCTTCGAGCGCGGCCCGGCCGGGATCACCGGCCCGGATCGCCTCGACCAGTCGGGTGTGGTCGACGTAGCGCTCTGGGGTGAGCGCGCCTCCCATCGCCTCGGCGACCGTGCTGCGCAGGGCTGTGCCGACCGAGGCGTACAGCTCGGCGAGCATGGCGTTGTGCGCGGCGGCGACCACCGCCGTGTGCAGCGCCGCGTCGGCCTCGACGAACGCGTCGACCAGGCCGCCGTGCCAGGCGGCCTCGCGCTCGGCGAGCGCGCCGTCGAGCGCCGCCAGGTCCTCCGGTGTACGCCTCAGCGCGGCGAGCCGGGCGGCCTCCACCTCGAAGGCCCGGCGTACCTCGATGACCTCGGTCATCCGGTCGTCGCCGAGGCGGCGGGCCACCACCGGTGCCAGCTCGTCGGTGGACACCACGTACGTGCCGGAGCCCTGCCTGCACTCCAGCACCCCGGCATGCACCAGGGCTCGGACCGCCTCGCGGACCGTGTTGCGCCCCACGCCCAGCGCGGCGACGAGCTGCGGCTCGGTGGGGATGCGCCCGCCGACCGGCCACTCACCGCCCAGGATCCGGGCGCGGAGCTGCTCGGTCGTCTGCCGGACGCGGTGGCCGCGAGGCGGCACGGCGGGCTGGCCGGGGGGCGGCACGGCGGGCTGGCCGGGGGGCGGCACGGCGGGCTGGCCGGGGGGCGGCACCGGCGGCGCCGAGGGGAAATCAACCGACGGTGGCACTGGTTACATCACCGGTCCCAAATTCATCCCATGATTGTAGGTTAGAGGCCATGACCCCGCCACCGACCGCCGCTCCGGCGCCGCCCGCTCCCGTCGCCGTCGACCCTCGCCCGCCGCGGGACCCCGACACGGGTCGACGGACGCACCCGGCTACCGGTGGCGCGCTCGTGCTGGTCGGGATGCTGCTGGTCGCGCTCAACCTGCGTGCCGTGGTGACGAGCCTCGGCGCGCTGCTCGACGAGGTCCGCGACGGGCTGGGCCTCTCCGGCGCCACCGCCGGCCTGGTCACCACCCTGCCGACCATCGCGTTCGCCGGCCTCGGCGCGCTCACCCCGTGGCTGGTCCGCCGGGTGGCGCCGGCCCGGGTGCTGGTGGTCGCCATGCTCGCCCTCGCCGTCGGTCAGGTGCTCCGCGTCATCACCGACTCGACCTGGGTCTTCGTGCTCACCAGCGCCCTCGCGCTGTCCGGCATCGCGGTCGCCAACATCCTGCTGCCGATGCTCGTCAAGCAGCACTTCCCGCACCGCACCGGCCTGGTCACCGGCGCGTACACGATGGCGTTGACAGTGGGCACGACGGTGGCCGCCGCCTCCGCGGTGCCGATCGCGCACGCCTTCGGGTCGTGGCGGGCCGGGCTCGGCGTCTGGGCCGCGATGGCCGCGGTGGCCGTACTCCCGTGGGTGCCGCTGGCGCTGCGGACCCGGGCGGGCGCGCGGCGGGCGACCCCGACGGCGGTCGCCGCAGCGCCGGTGCGGGTTCGCCCGGCGCGCACCCGGCTCGGCTGGGCGATGGCCGTCTACTTCGGGGCGCAGTCGCTCAGTGGGTACGCGATCATGGGCTGGCTGGCCCAGTTGTTCCGCGATGCCGGCTACCAGCCGGAGTCGGCCGGGCTGCTGCTCGCCGGGGTGACCGCGCTCGGCGTGCCGATCGCGCTGCTGATGCCCACCCTGGCCGGCCGGCTGGGGAGCCTGCGCCCGCTGGTGCTCGGGCTGACCACCGCGTCGACGCTGGCTTACCTGGGTCTGGCCCTCGCGCCGCACCGCGCCGCGCTGCTCTGGGTCGCCCTCTTGGCAATCGGGCAGGGCGCGTTCCCGATGATCCTGACCGCCATCGGACTACGTGCCCGCACCGCCGAGGGGACCGTCGCGCTCTCCGCGTTCGCGCAGAGCACCGGGTACGTGATCGCCGCTCTCGGCCCGCTGATGGTCGGCATCCTCTACGAGGTGACCGGGGGCTGGACCGCGCCGATCGGGTTCCTGCTGGGTGCCCTCGCCGTGCAGACCATTGCGGGCATGGCGATCGCTCGTCCCCGCTACGTCGAGGACGAGTGAAACCACAGCGGTCAGGAGGAAGCCGGCGTCGATTCGCCGGCGACTGCCTCATCCACCGTGGGGTAGGTGTGCAGCACCTCGACCAGCCCGCTCACCTCGAGGATGCGCAGCACCCCGCGCTGCGGTGCGGCCAGCCGGACCACGCCGCCAGCCTCGTCGCAGCTGTTCTTGGCGCGGACGAAGACCGACAACCCGGTCGAGTCGCAGAACGAGACGTCCGCCAGGTCGAACACCAGCCGGCTGCGGCCCTTGTCGAGCAGGTCGGTGATCTGGTCCTGAAGCTGCGGTGCGGTGGCCATGTCCAGCTCGCCCGCGACCGACACGACGACCACGTCGCCGCGCTGTTCCGTGTGCACCGTCAAGGACATTCGCCAGACCTCCTGTTAATGGGGGGAACGGTATCCCACGACCGGGGTCGTACGCAGAAGGGGAGCCGGGATCCGGTGGCCGACGTCATTCCGTTGCTACGGGGCAAGTAGTTGATCAGGTCCCGGTGATAGAGTCCGCCCGGTCCAGGTCAAGGGGGTTCCAAATGGCGTTGAGCACCGAAGAAAGTCACCGTCTCGCCGCGCTGCTCAGCGGGCAGGCCGAGCGGGTCACGACTCGATGGACCGAGATCGTCACCAGTTCGTTGCGAGGCCGGCTGAGCCAGGCCGAGCTGCGCCGTCAGGTCCAGGATCTGCACAACGCCATCGTCGCCACCGGCGAGCAGGGTGACATCGACCTGGCCGGCGAGAACGCGGCCGAGTTGCGGGCCGCGCTCTCCGAGTTGTCCCGTGGTCGGGCCCGGCAGGGCTTCTCGGCCGCCGAGACCACGATCAGCATCTTCGCGCTCAAGGACGTGCTGGCCGAGCTGGTGCAGGAGGCCGGCGGCGCCACCGCGCTGCACGACTTCGTCGCCTTCTCCAAGCTGGTCGACGAGATGGGCCTGTTCACCTTCGAGAGCTTCGTCCGCACCCGGGAGAGCCTGATCGCCGACCAGGCCGAGCAGTTGCTCGAACTCTCCACGCCGGTGGTCAAGCTCTGGGAAGGTGTGGTCGCCGTTCCGCTGGTCGGCACCCTGGACTCGGCCCGGGCCCAGGTGGTGATGGAGCGGCTGCTCCAGACCCTGGTCGACACCGGCTCCCCGTACGCGATCATCGACATCACCGGTGTCCCGGCGGTGGACACCCAGGTCGCCCAGCACATCCTGAAGACCGTGGTGGCCGCCCGGCTGATGGGCGCCGACTGCATCATCTCCGGCATCCGCCCGCAGATCGCGCAGACCATCGTCGCGCTCGGCATCGAGTTCGGCGACATCGCCACCAAGGCGAGCCTCGCTGACGCGCTGCGTCACGTGCTGCGGCTCAGCGGAGTGGAAACCGCCCGTCGCCAGCCGCGTCGGGGCATCTGATGGAGCGCGTTCCGATCCTCAAGATCGGCGACATCCTGCTCGTCTCGATCCAGCTGGACATGTCCGACCAGACGGCCGTCCAGCTCCAGGAGGATCTCGCCGAGCGGATCGTGGACACCGGCTGCCACGGCGTCATCATCGACATCACCGCGCTGGACATCGTCGACTCCTTCGTCGGGCGCATGCTCTCCACCATCGCCTCGATCTCCAAGGTGCTCGACGCGGAGACGGTGGTGGTCGGGATGCGCCCAGCCGTCGCCATCACCCTTGTCGAACTGGGGCTGTCGCTGAACGGCATCCGTACCGCGCTGAACGTCGAACGCGGCATGGAGCTGATCGCGGCTGCCCACGCCGACGAGCTCGATGACCAGCTCGACGACGATCCGGACGCCGAGACGGCCACGCCGTGACCACGGGCCTCGACCTGGGCCAGCCGCAGGCACAGGCGATCCAGAGCGACGAGGACGTGGTGCGCGTCCGGCAGCTGGTTCGCGCCGTTGCGGTGGCCGTCAAGCTGTCCCTCGTCGACCAGACCAAGGTGGTCACCGCGGCGAGCGAGTTGGCCCGCAACACCCTGGTGTACGGCGGTGGCGGCTCGGTCGAGGTGACGACCGTGGACAACGGCCGACGCAAGGGCGTCCGGATCGTCTTCGCCGACTCCGGGCCGGGCATCGCCGATCTGAATCTGGCCATGACCGACGGCTACACCAGCGGCGGCGGGCTCGGCCTCGGGCTGAGCGGGTCCCGCCGGCTGGTCGACGAGTTCGAGATCGAGACTTCTCCCGAAACCGGCACGCGGATCACGGTCACCAAGTGGTCCCGGTGAACGCCGAGGCGGTTACCGACAGTGGCATCTGGTTCCGGGTGGAGGCCAGCAGCGCGGCGAGCGCCGTCCGACGCGCCGCCGAGCGCCTCGGTGCGCAGGTCGAAATGGGTGCGGCGCGCATCGCCGACCTGGCCATCGTCGCCGCCGAGCTGACCAGCAACCTGGTCAAGCACGCCGACGAGGGTGTGCTGCTGCTCCGGCCGGTGCGCCGTGCCGGGCAGGCCGGCGTGGAACTGATCGCCATCGACTCCGGGCCCGGCATGGCCGACCTGACCGTCTCGTCCCAGGACGGGCACTCCACCACCGGCACCCTCGGCATCGGTCTGGGTGCCATCGTGCGGCAGGCCAGCTGGTTCGACGGATATTCCCTGCCGGGCAAGGGCACCGTCCTCGCCGTGCAGGTCTGGCCGGCGGAGCCGGCCCGGCCGTCCTGGGCCGGCGCCCTCACCCGACCGTTGACCGGTGAGACGGTCAGCGGCGACGGGTACGCCGTCCGGGTCGCCGACGGACGGCACCAGGTGCTGGTCAGCGACGGGTTGGGGCACGGCCCGCTGGCCGCTGCCGCCACCGAAGCGGCACTGGCCGCGTTCCGGGACGCCCCGGCCGGCCCACCGGCGGTGGTGGTCGGTCACCTGCACCGGAGCATGTCGCACACCCGTGGCGCGGCGCTCGCGGTCGCCGAGCTGGCACCGACGGCCGGTGTGCTGCACTACGCCGGACTGGGAAACATCGCCGGCGTCGTCGTCGAGGGCGACGGTCACCGGCGAGGGCTGGTGTCGCTGCCCGGCATCGCCGGTCACCAGCGGCCGACGATCCGGGAGTACGACTACCCACTCGCTCCGGGTGCCCGACTGGTGATGCACAGCGACGGGGTGGTCGACCGCTGGCGGTTGGCCGACTACCCGGGCCTGGCGGAGCGATCCCCGCTGGTCATGGCGGCGACCCTCCTGCGCGACGCGGGTGTGCGACGTGACGACGCCTGCGTACTGGTCGCGAGGTCCTGGACATGACCGGCGAGCCGGCCGCGCTGCCGCTGTTGCAGATGGCGCTGCGGGTCGAGCAGGACATCTTCGTGATCCGCCAGCGGGGCCGCGAGGTGGCGGCGGTGGTCGGTCTGGAACACCAGGACCAGGTTCGGATCGCCACCGCGCTCAGCGAGGTCGCCCGGGACCTGTTGCGGACGACCGGCGGTGCGGACGTCTCCTTCCACATCGACGCGGGTGCCGACGGCCGGTTCCACCTGGTCGCCGACCTGGCCCCGGTGGCTCCGCTCCCGGACGGCCGCTACCAGCCGCAGTCCGGCGCGGTGTCCCGACTGGTCGACACGTTGAGCGTGTCGACCGTCGGGGGGGTTACGGTCGTGAGGATGTCCCGACGAGTTCCGGCCAGCGCGCCGACGCCAACCCCGGAGCGGCTCGCCGAGTTCCGCGCCGAACTCGGTCGTACCGCGCCGTCCAGCGCGCTGGACGAGTTGACAGTGCAGAACGGGCAGCTCATCGCCGCCCTCGACGAGGTGCGCAGCCAGCGCGACGAGCTGGCCGTCCTCAACGAGGAACTGGCCGAGACCAACCGGGGTGTGCTGGCGCTCTACAACCAGCTCACCGAGGAGTTGGAGGAGACCAACCGCGGTGTCGTCGCCCTCTACGCCGAGCTGGACGAGAAGTCGGCCCAGCTCCGTGCGGCGAGCGAGTCGAAGAGCAGGTTCCTCGCCAACGTGAGCCACGAGTTGCGCGCCCCGGTCACCGCGATCATCGGGTTGGGGCGGCTGCTCACCGACTCCGCCTCCGATCCGCTCACCGACGAGCAGGGCCGCCAGGTCGATCTGATCCGCTCCTCGGCGGCGGATCTGCTCAACCTGGTCAACGAGTTGCTGGACCTGGCCAAGGCGGAGTCCGGCCGGATCGAACCGGACCTGACGGACGTCGACCTGCGGCCGGTCTTCGGTCAACTGCGCGGCACACTGCGCGCGCTGGCCACCCGCCCGGAGGTCGAGCTGGTGGTCGAGGAGCCGGCCGGGCCGGCACTGCTGCGCACCGACGAGGTGCTGCTCGGCCAGGTGCTGCGCAACCTGCTGCACAACGGGTTGAAGTTCACCGAGCGCGGTGAGGTGCGACTGCGGGCCCGCCGGCACGGCGACCGCTGGAACTTCGAGGTCACCGACACCGGGCCGGGCATCGCCCCCGAGCTGCACGACCGGATCTTCGAGGAGTTCTACCAGGTGCCGGGCGCCACCCGGGTCGGTGGCACGGGCCTCGGCCTGCCGTACGCCCGGCGGTTGGTGACACTGCTCGGCGGGACGCTGGAGCTGACCAGCGGGCCGGGCCGGGGCAGCACATTCACCGTCTCCCTGCCCACCGGCGGGGCGTGACAGCATGGACGGCATGCCGACAACCATCCTGGTCGTCGACGACAGTCGTACCAAGCGTTACCTGCTGGTCAGTTGGCTGACCCGGGCCGGGTTCACAGTGCTGGAGGCCGAGAACGGCGCCGAGGCGCTGGCTCGGGTCGAGGTGGACCGCATCGACCTGGTCGTCCTCGACGTCCGGTTGCCGGACCTGAGCGGGTACGAGGTCTGCGAACAGATCAAGGCCCGGCATCCGGCGATGCCGGTGATCCACGTGTCGGCGCACGCCGTGGACGTCGCCGACCGAGCCCAGGGGCTGACCCGGGGTGCGGACGCGTACCTGACCGAGCCGATCGAGCCGGAAGAGCTGATCGCCACCACCCGGGCGGTCCTGCGCTACTACCAGGCCCGGCAACGCGCCGAGCTGCTCGCCGAGCGGCTGCTCGGGCTGGCCGACACGACAGTGGCGGTGCACGCCGCACCCACCTTCGCGCGTCTGCTGGAGGCCGCCGCCGAGGGCGCCGCGCAGATCTTCAAGAGCCCGGCGGCAGTGATCGCCGAGACCTTCGACGGTGACTGCCTCGCGGGGATCTGCGCCGGCCCCGGCGCGGTGGCCACAGTGGTGCCGTGGGTCGTCGACGACACCGGGGTGCCGACCGGCGCCACGGTCCGGGTGCAGACCCCGCAGAGCTGGGCGCTGGTCGAGTGGCCGACGGACGACACGGTGACAGTCGCCGCCGCCCGGCTGCGCGAGGACCGCGCCCCGCTGTACGTGGTGGTTCCGACCGCCACCCAGACCGCGCGGACCCCGGTGCTCAAGCAGCTCGCTCAGGCGGTGGCGGCAGCCGTGGAGGGGCAGCGCTCGTTCGACGAGGAGCACCGGATCGCGGTCACCCTCCAACGCAGCCTGCTCCCGCGCGGGCTGCCCACCGTCGCCGGCCTGGACCTCGCGGTGCGCTACGAGCCGGCCAGCGCACAGACCGAGGTGGGCGGCGACTTCTACGAACTGGTGATGCTCGACGGGCACCTGCTGCTGGCGATCGGGGACGTGGCCGGCCACTCGCTGCACGCGGCGACCGTGATGGCCGAGCTGCGGCACGCGGTGCGGGCGTACGCGGTCGAGGGGCACCAGCCTGGCGAGATCCTGCACCGGGTCAACGAGCTGATGCGGACCCTGCTGCCCAACGAAATCGCCACACTGTGCGTGCTTCTGCTGCACCCACCGACCGGCCGGGTCCGCCTGGCCAGCGCCGGGCATCTTCCGCCGGTGCTCAGCATGGACGGCAAGGTCGAGTTCGTGCAGCACTCCGCGCCGCTGCTCGGCGTCCGCGCACCTCGCCCGGACGACCTGGAGTTCGTGGTGCCGGCCGGGGCCACGCTGGTGTTCTACACCGACGGGCTGATCGAGCGGCGGGACGCGACCATCGACGAAGGGTTGGCAGCCCTCGCCGCTGTCTGCGCCACTGTCGACGACGACCTGGACCGCTTCTGCTCCCGGCTGCTGGTCGAGTTGGCCCCACCGGAGATCCAGGACGACGTCGCCGTGGTCGTCCTGCGCCGCCGCTGAGCCGGTGCGGCCTCAGTGCACCGAGCGGGCGTACGCGGCGGGTGACACCCCGGCAACGGCGGTGAAGTCGCGAACCAGGTGGGCCTGGTCGCTGTAACCAAGGTCGGCGGCGAGGGCCGCCCATTCCAGTGGGCCGCCGGCGGCCTGCTCGACGGCCTCCTGGAGCCGGTAGCGGCGGATCACCCACTTCGGCCCGACCCCCACGTACTCCAGGAAGAGTCGCTGCAACCGGCGGACCGGAAGGTCGTGCCGCGCCGCGAAGTCGTCGACCCGCAGCACCGTCCGGTCGGTGCGGATCGCCTCGGTCAGCCGGATGGCCTCGTCGCCCATCGGGTCCGGCGCTGGGTCCCAGGCGGTGAGCAGGGCGTCCATGGCGCGGCAACGCTCGTCGTCGGCGGCCGCGCACACCGGGAAGTCGGGGGGTGCCAGCCGGCCCGTGGGCAGTGGCACCCGGAGGCCGGTCAGCTCACTGATCGGCTGGCGCCAGAACGCGTGGAAGCCGCCGGGGCGGAACTGCACCCCGCCCACCCGGCCGGTGCCGGTGAGCGTGATCCGGAACAGGTCGCGGCCCACCCCGGCCACCTCGCCGGACTCGGGCCCGTCGCCGTCCCGCCGGAACACCACGTTCACCGCCGGGTGCGGCACCACCCGCTGCTCGAACGGTGTGCTCAACTCCCAGTCGATCAACCAGTAGTGCTCGACCCACCGCCGTAGCGGCTCCGCCGGCAGGTGCCGACGGAAGCGCACCTCGCGCAGCATCCGCCCGGGGTCGAGGATCCCCCGGCTGTCGCCACGCGGTCGCTGTCGCATTTATTCAAGACCACCCTCATACGCTGGTCCTATGACCACTCAGACTAGCGACCTGCTGGCGGCTGCCGCGCCGCGAACCGTCGACGTGGTGCGTGGCATCGCCGACGACCAGTTCGATCTGCCCACCCCGTGCCGCGACTACGTGGTCCGTGATCTGCTCAACCACCTCTTCGAGGTGGTGGTCAACTTCCAGGAGTTGGCCGTGAAGCGGCCAGTGGAGTGGGCCGAGAAGCCCGACCACCTGGGCGACGGCTGGCGGGACCGGTTCGAGGCGGAGACGGGTCGCTTGGTGGCCGCCTGGTCGGACCCGTCCACCCTGGAGGGTGTGTCGCCGGGCATGGGCATGCCGCAGACCGTCGTCGGCGGCATGGCCCTGCTGGACCTGACCGTGCACGGCTGGGACCTCGCCGTCGCCACCGGCCAGCCCTACCAGCCGGCCCCGGAGGCAGTCGCCGAGCTGCACGGGTTGGTCGAGCAGTTGGGCCCCACCGCCCGCAAGATGGGCGTCTTCGCCGAGCCCGTGTCGACCCCCGCACCCCCAACCCCCACCCCCGAGCTGGCCCACCTGCTGACCCGGACCGGCCGCACCCCCACCTGGCCCCAAACCCCCTAACCCCACCCCACCCCGCACCCCCCTTCCGCCCGTTGATCATGAAGTTATTGCGCGTCTCCACGGCGTGTCGTGGCAATAACTTCATGATCAACCGAGGGGTGGGGGTGGGGTGGGTTGTTGACTTGGGTATTCGCTCGGTGAATAGTTGCGGGTGTGTCCACGTCGCATGTTCTGCTCGGGTTGTTGGCTGCTGGCAGCCGGCACGGCTATGAGCTGAAGCGTGCGCACGACGAGCGGCTGCCCAGGGCTCGACCACTGGCCTTCGGGCAGGTCTACGCCACCCTTGGCCGCCTGGAACGTGACGGCCTGGTGGTCACCGCCGGGCAGGACCGCGCGGCCGGGCCGGATCGCACGGCGTACGCGCTGACCGACCAGGGGCGAGCCGCGCTCGACCAGTGGCTCACCACTGTGGAACCACCCATGCCGTACGTGGCCAGCACCCTCTTCGCCAAGGTCGTGGTGGCGCTCCTGGTCGCCGACGTCGAGAGTGCCCGGTCCTACCTGATCGCCCAGCGCGCCGCGCACACCGCACGGCTGCGTGAGCTGACCGCGGTGAAGGCCGACCCGGCCGCCACTCTCAGCGACGTGGTCGCGGCCGACTTCGCGATCGCCCACCTCGACGCGGACCTGCGGTGGCTGCACGCCACTCTGGGCCGGGTCGCCGACTGGCACCGGGAGGTGCATCCGTGACGCAACTCCAGGCTCGCGGCGTGGTCCGGGCGTACGGCCCGACACCCGCGCTGCGCGGCGTGACACTCGACGTGGCCGAGGGTGAGATCGTCGCCGTCACCGGCCCGAGCGGCTGCGGAAAGTCGACCCTGCTGCACTGTCTGGCCGGGATCCTCCGGCCGGACGCCGGCGAGGTCACCTGGCGGGGGCAGCGCATCGACACCTGGTCGGAGGCGGCCCGTTCCCGGTTGCGACGCACCGAGTTCGGGGTGCTGTTCCAGTTCGGCCAACTGGTCGCCGAGTTGACCGCGGCGGAGAACGTCGCACTGCCTCTGCTCCTCGCCGGCACGGGGCGGCGAGAGGCACGGACGGCGGCGCTGACCTGGCTGGACCGGTTCGGTGTGGGGGAGGTGGCCGACCTCCGGCCGGGTGAGATGTCCGGTGGTCAGCAGCAGCGGTGCGCCACCGCGCGTGCGTTGGTGACCGAGCCACGGGTGCTCTTCGCCGACGAGCCGACCGGTTCGCTGGACACGCTCGCGGGCGAGCAGGTGCTGACCCATCTGGTCCGGCTCGCCCGTGAGCAGCGCACCGCCGTCGTGCTGATCACCCACGAGCCGCGAATCGCCGCGTACGCCGATCGGGAGATCGTGTTGCGCGACGGCCTGGTGGACCACACGGGCCTCGGGCTCGACGTGCCGATGGCCGGTGGCGCCCGGTGAGACCGGCGACGCTGGTCCGGCTCGCGCTCGCCGGCAGCCGCACCGACACCGCCCGGGTGGTGCTCACCGCCCTCAGTGCCCTGCTGGCGACCCTGGCCGGGCTCGCGGCGCTCACCGTGCTGGCCATCGAGAAACCCCCCGGTGACGCCTGGGCGCAGTCCGAGCAGTACCACAACGCGCTGCTGCGGGAGCCCGGGTTGCGCGGTGGGACGGCGTTCGCGCTGCTCATGCTGATGATTCCGGTTCTGGCGCTGGCCGGCCAGTGCGCGCGGCTCGGCGCACCCGCACGGGATCGCCGGCTGGCGGCGATCCGGCTCGCCGGCGCCACCCCCGGCCAGGTCACCCGGTTGGCCGTGCTGGAGACCGGCATGGCCGCTCTGCTCGGCACGTTGGTCGGGCTGGGTGCCTACCTGGTCGGCCGCGAGGTGCTGCACCGACCGGACGCGCAAGGTCGGCTGGCCCTGCCGACCGATGTGCTGCCGTCGCCCGCAGCGGTGGCCGCGGTGGTGCTCGGCCTGCCGGTCATCGCGGCACTGGCCACCGCCCTGATGCTGCGTACGGTCACCATGAGCCCGCTCGGGGTGAGCCGCAAGGCCGCCCGCGAGCGCGGTCCCGGCCCGTGGGCCGGGCTCCTGATCGGGCTGGGCCTGGCCTCGTTCCTCGCGGTCCGTCCGGCCACCTACCAACTCAAGGGCAAGGACGAGCTGCTCGGCTGGCTGGTGCCGCTGCTGTTCGCGGTGGGTGCGCTCGCGGCGATGATCGGGGTGGTGATCGGCACCGGCTGGATCTCGTACAACTGCGGGCGGTTGTTGCGTCGGCACGCCCGCCGGCCCGCGGCGCTGCTCGCGGCGGGCCGGTTGATGGCCGACCCGTGGGCGGGCAGCCGCACGTTCGCGGCGCTGCTCGCCGCCCTGATCTTCGGCGGGGGTGCGGCCGCCCAGCGCGCCTACTTCGCCACCAAGGACCAGCTCGACCGGGAGCAGAACCGGCTCGCCGGGGTGGACGCAGGCGCTGATCCGTTCTATCTGTCCACCATGAACCTGGTCGATGCCGCGGTCGCGGTGGCCATCCTGATCGCGACGGGTGGGCTGATCGTCGCGCTGGTCGAGGGGATCGTCGCCCGCCGACGCGCCTACGCGGCGTTGGTCGCCACCGGGGTGCCCCGAGCGACGCTGAGCCGTTCGGTGGCCTGGCAGGCGCTGGCCCCGGCGGTGCCGGCGATCCTGCTCGCGCTCACAGTGGGCACCATGCTCGGCCGGGGACTCGTCGGCGAGGTGTCGACGGGTGTCTCGTCGACGGAGATCTGCGACGCCACGGCCGCGCTGTGTGACGACCCGGCCACCCGCGAGCAGTACACCCGGATCGTGTACGCCCCCGCGATCCAGCGAGCCATTGCCGTACCCCTGGAGCAGTTGGCCTGGCTCGGTGCCGGCGCTCTGGCGGCGGTGCTGGTGACGGTCGGTGTCGGCCTGCTCTTCCTGCGCGCCAGCACGGCCCTGGACGAGCTGCGCATGACCTGAGCCACCGCGCGCCCGGTCAGGCGGTGAGCAGCCCGGAGGAGAGTGCCACCAGCGTGCCCACCACCGCCGAGCAGCAGCAGACCAGAAGACCGGCGACGACCGCGAGGATCAACCAGACCCGGCGATCCCGCGCCACCGCCGCGACGCTCGGCCGGCGGACGTCCTCGGCGGCCCCGCCGTCACCATCCGTGGTCCCGGTCACCCCGGAAGTCTAGGCCCCGACATCGGCCCGGGCCCGGGGACTCCGGGCCGCGCGGCGCTCGCACACGCGCGACCCACTCATGATCGCGCCCGATCGCGGAAGTGGTGCCTCCCCGAGCCGCCGAGGGGACCACTCCCACCATCGAGCGCGATCATGCCGACCCGACGGGTCAGGCGCGGCCGATCCGGTCCAGGATCCAGGCGTTGATGAACGCCTCCTCGCGCCACGCGTCGTAGCGACCGCTCGGACCGCCGTGCCCGGCACCCATCTCGGTCTTGAGCAGGTAGTCGCCGCCCGGGGCGACGGCCCGCAGCCGGGCGATCCACTTCGCCGGCTCGGAGTAGAGCACCCGGGTGTCGTTGAGGCTGGTCACCGCGAGGATCGCCGGGTAGTCCACAGCGGTCACGTTCTCGTACGGCGTGTAGGACTTCATGTACGCGTACACCTCGGGGTCCTCCAGTGGGTTGCCCCACTCCTCCCACTCGGTGACGGTCAGCGGCAGCGACGGGTCGAGGATCGAGGTGAGCGCGTCCACGAACGGCACCTGCGCGACGATCCCGGTGAAGGCGTCCGGCGCGAGGTTGGCGACCGCGCCCATCAGCAGGCCGCCGGCCGAGGCGCCCCGCGCGACCAGCCGGTCGCTGGCCGTCCAGCCGGCCTTGACCACGTGTCGGGCGCAGGCGACGAAGTCGGTGAAGGTGTTCTTCTTGGTCAGCATCTTGCCCTGGTCGTACCAGCGCCGGCCCAGCTCTCCACCGCCCCGGATGTGGGCCACGGCGAAGACCACGCCCCGGTCCAGCAGGGACAGTCGGGCCACCGAGAACCACGGGTCCATGCTGGCCTCGTACGAGCCGTAGCCGTACAGCTCGCAGGGCGCCGAGCCGTCCCGGGGCGTGCCCACGCGGCAGACCAGCGAGATCGGCACCCGGGTGCCGTCGTCGGCGAGTGCCCAGTCACGGTGCTGCTCGTACTCGGCGGGGTCGTACGGCCGCCCGTCCGGGCCGGGTAGCACCGGCTTCTGCTTGCGCAGCACCATCTGCCGCGTGACCAGGTCGTAGTCGTACACCGAGTCGGGGGTGACCAGGGAGGAGTACCGCAGGCGGACCTGCCCGGTGCGGTATTCCGGGTTGGCGTCCAGACCGACGCTGTACAGCGGCTCGGGGAAGTCGATGTCGTACGAGTCGTCGCTGCCCACCGGCAACACCCGCAGCCCGGTGAGCCCGTCGGTGCGCAGCGACACGACCAGGTGGTTGGCGAAGGCGTCCACGGCCTCCAGCCGGGTGCCGGGGGTGTGCTCGATGACCGGCACCCAGTCGCCCGGCGCGTCCGCGGAGGTGAACGCCAGCGCGAAGTCCTCCGCACCGTCGTTGTGCAGGATCAGGAAACGGTGGCCGTGGTGCTCCACCGCGTATTCGACGCCCTGGCGTCGGGGGGCGATCACGGCCGGGGCGCCGGTCGGGTTGCCGGCGGGGATCACCAGCACCTCGCTGGTCACCTTGCTGTGGATGTCGATCAGGACGAACTTCTCCGACCGGGTCAGCTCCACGCCCACCCAGAACCGCTCGTCGTCCTCCTGGTGGACCACCACGTCGTCGGCAGCGGCCGAGCCGACGGTGTGCCGCCAGACCCGGTTCGGCCGCCAGGCCTCGTCCACTGTCACGTAGAACAGCACCGAGGCGTCGGTCGACCAGGCGGTGCCGTAGAAGGTGTCGGGCACCTCGTCGGGCAGCAACTCGCCGGTGGTCAGGTCCTTCACGCGCAGGGTGAACCGCTCGTCGCCGGAGAAGTCGGTGGAGTAGGCCAGCCAGCGACCGTCCGGGCTGACGTCGAACGCGCCCAGCGAGAAGAAGTCGTGCCCCTCGGCCAGCAGGTTGCCGTCGAGCAGCACCTCCTCGCCGTCGAGCGGGGCGCCGTCGGCGCTGACCGGTGGCTCGATCTCGCCGTCGCGGACCGCGCGGCGGCAGTGCACCCCGTACTGCTGGCCCTCGACCGTCCGGGTGTAGTACCAGTGCCCGCCCTTGCGGGTCGGCACGGACAGGTCGGTCTCCCTGGTGCGCTGGCGGGTCTCCTCGAACAGCGTCGTGCGCAGCTCGGCCAGGTGCGCCGTACGCGTGTCGGTGTACGCGTTCTCGGCGGTCAGGTAGGCGATCGTCTCCGGGTCGTCCTTGGCGGCGAGCCAGGCGTACTCGTCGACGACGGTGTCGCCGTGGTGGGTGCGCTCGCTGGGCACCCGCTTCGCCGCGGGCGGGGCAGTCTCGGTGGTCACGGCGGCCACGTTACCGGCCGGCACCCGCTGTACGCCGGACCAGCGGCATCCCGATAGCCTCTACCACGGCTTTCGAACACATGTACGATGAGCGCCATGGCGGCAGCAGCGAGTTCCCTCGGCCGGTCCGGAGCCCTCGAAATCACCCGGCGGTTGGCGGCGATCTGTGGCCCGCCGTTCTCCCGGCCGGGTGGGCCGGCCGACGAGGTGGCGGGGCGGCCGGCGCGGTGGGTGGCGGTGCCGGGCGGCCCGCACGCCGCTGCCGAGGTGCTGCGGCTGGCTGCCGCGCACGACCTGGCGGTGGTGCCCAGAGGCGCCGGCACGAAGATCGACTGGGGTGCCACGCCGGTGCAGGTCGACATCATGCTCGACACCGGCCGGCTGGCCGGCATCGGCCACGAGCCGGTCGGCGCGATGGTGGCCGAGGTGGGCGCCGGCACCCCACTGCGGGCGGTGCAGGCCACGTTGGAGCGCACCGGGCAGCGGCTGGCGATGGACGCTCCTTCACCTGGCGCGACCCTCGGTGGGGTGCTAGCCGCGGGCGAGGCCGGCCCGCTGCGCCACCGCCACGGCAGCCCGTGCGACCAACTGCTCGGTGTCCGCTACCTCGCCGCCGACGGTGAGCTGGTGAGCGCCGGGGGTGGAGCGCCCGGGCTCGACCTGGCCCGGCTGCTCTGTGGCTCCCAGGGCGCGCTCGGTGTGCTGGTCTCGGCGACAATGCGGGTGCAGCCGGTGCCGGCCAGCCGACTCTGGGTGTCCCGCCCGGTGTGGACACCGTTGGAGGTGCACGACCTGGTCCGGACGATCCTCGCCGCCCGGCTGGAGCCGTCGGCCATCGAGCTGGACCTGCCCGGAGGCACGCCACGGCCGCGCACCCCCTACCCGCCCGGTCACCCGGCGGCCACCGCCCGGGAGCGTCACCCGTCGATGTCCGGCCGGGCCGGTGCGCCGTCCCGGGCGGGCAGCCTGGTGGTGCTGTTGGAGGGCGGCCCCGCCGACGTCACCGAACGCGCCGAGCGCCTGGTCGGCCTGCTGCACGGGGAGGCGACGATCGCCCACTCCGCCCCGACGTGGTGGCGTCGCTACCCGTTCGCGCCCGGCGACACGGCGCTGCGCCTGGAGGTGCCGATCGGTGACCTGCACGCCGCCGTCTACGCGCTGCGCGACGCGGCCGGCGCCCCGGTGCCGGTGCGTGGGTCCGCCGGTCTGGGCGTGGTGCACGCGGCACTGCCCGGGGCGATGGCCCCCGATCGGGTGGCGTCCATCCTGGCCGCCGTCCGAGGGGTGTTGTTGGCCCGGCAGGGTCGCTGCGTGGTGGTTTCCGCGCCGACGGCTGTCCGGAGGTCCGTCGACCTGTGGGGCGAGCTGGCCGGCCTGGCCCAACTGCGGGCCGCCAAGGAGCACCTCGATCCGGAACACCGCCTCGCCCCCGGGCGCCTCCCCGGCGGTCTGTGAGTCTGCCGCAAACGTCGGTCAGGTCGCGTCGTTGCGGAGCACCAGGATGGCGATGTCGTCCCGGGGTGGCTCGACCGAGAAGTTGATCGCGGCGGCGCGCAGCCGGGCGGCCACCACGTCGGCTGAATAACCGGCCAGGGGCGCTGCCGCGTCCCGCAGTCGGTCGGTGCCGAACAGCTCCCGGCCCCGCCGGCGCTCGGTGACGCCATCGGTGTAGAAGATCAGCGAGTCGCCTGGCGAGAGCGCGATCTTCGCGGTCGGCGAGGTGATCGTGTCGAGCAGGCCGAGTGCGGTGCCGCCGGTGCCGACGAACCCCGCGCCGCCCGTACCGGCCAGCAGCACCGGCCGGTCATGTCCGGCCAGGTGCAGCGACACGTCCAGCTGGTCGCCCGCGCCCGGCCCGACCGCCGCCAGCGCCAACGTGCAGTATCGGCCGCCACCCCGCTCGACCAGCGTCTCGTTGAGCCGCGCCAACGCCTCCGGCAGCGGTTTGCCGTCGCCGACGAGGACCCGGATCACGTCCCGGACCAGCCCGGTCACCGCAGCGGCCTGGACACCCTTGCCCGAGACGTCGCCGATCACCACCAGCCAACGCCCGTCGGGCAGCGGCACCACGTCGTAGAAGTCGCCGCCCACCTCGGCGTCGTCGCCGGTCGGGACGTACTCGGCAGCGAAACCGATCCCGTCCACGAGCGGCAGCACCGGTGGCAGCAGGGACTGCTGGAGCGTCTGCGCCACGCGGCGGCGCTCGGCGTGGATCCGGGCGTTCTCGATCGCCAGCGCGGCCCGGCGGGCCACGTCCTCCAACACGGCGACCTCGTCCGGGTCGTGCCGGTGTCGCTGGTGCCGCCCCACCGCCAGGGTGCCGAGCCGCTGCCCGCGGGCGATCAGCGGCACCGCGAAACCCTCCATCGGGCCGCCCAGGGGGATCTGCGCCGCGCTGCGGGACGCCTCGCGCAGGCGAGCCTGGATCGAATCCGGCCCGGTCTCCGCCAGCACCTTGTGCAGTTGCGGAAGCATCGACTCGTCGGCGTGGCTGGCCGCCGCCAGCCGCAGCCGGCCCCACTCGTCGGTGGTGTGCACCGCGCACCACTGGCCGAGCCGCGGCACCACCAACTGCGGCACCAGCGCCATGGTCAGGTCGACGTCCAGCGACTGGGCGAGCAGCTCACTGGCCTCGGCCAGGAACGTCAGCCACACCTGCCGGCGGATGTCGGTCCTGCGCAGCCGGTCGTTCTCCAGGTGCAGCGACAGCCGCTCGGCGGTCAGCACCGCCAACGGCCGGGCGTACGCCGACGGCGCCGCGTCCAGCTCCAGCTCCCCGGCGTACGGGCGGTGCACCGTCAACGGCACCCGGAGCAGGTCGCTGCCGGGGCGGGGCGGCCGACCGAAGCGGGCCAACACCTGACGGCCCTGCCCGTCGCCCCGGTCGAGGCGGATCGAGCCCCCGGCCGCGCCCACCATCTCGGCGACGCGGCTGAGCAGGTTGGTGGCGAAGTCGGGCAGCGGGTCGTCCGCGTACAGGTCGGGGGCGGTCTGCATGAGTTCGCTCATCGCGCTGGCGCTCGGCGCGGACCCGTCCGCGCTGGTGGCGGGCCCGGCGCTGGCCGGGGTCGACCCGCCGGCCGCGGTGCCCTCGGCCGGCGGCTCGGTGCCGGGACGGTCCAGCCGGAACCAGACGCCCTTGCCGGTGGGCAGGTACGTCGTGCCCCAGCGGCTGGCGAAGTGGTCGACCAGCAGCAGGCCCCGGCCCCGCTCGGAGACCTCGTTGATCTCGGTGGAGTCGTTGCGGGCGCCGACGGTCAGCTCGTCACCGGAGCCGGGCGCGAAGTCGGAGACGGTGACGGTCAGCCCGATCTCGTCGGCGACGACCTCGATGTCCAACTCGGTGCGCGCGTGCTCCACGGCGTTGGTGGTCAGCTCGGTGGTGAGCAGCAGTGCCTCGTTGGCCAGCTCGTCGAGGTGTGACTCGGTCAACACCGAGCGGACCACGGCGCGGGCGGCGGCCGGCGTACGACGGTCTGCGGGCAGGCGGACACGCCGGACCGCCCCGTCCCGGGCCCCGGCCGTCGCGGGCCCCGCCTCGGCTGACACCCCCGTATCCTCCACCGTCCCCCTGCCGGGTGCCAAGCTGATCACCTTGTCGCGCCTCCCTCCGTGACGGAGGAAGCGCACGCACCGTATCAACGCTTCCAGTAGAGCAGGGGCCCCTTCCGGCCAGCGCACCCTTCACCGGTATGCGTCCGTCGGGCGGGTTCGGCACCGCTGCGAGGTCTGCGGCGGGCTGTGCCGGATCGGCCTCCGTCGAGCCGGTCCGGATGGCGATCCGGGCCACCTGGCGGGTCGCGCACCCTGGCACTACGGCTCGCGCGGGCACAATATGGGGTGCCGGTGTGTCCGCACGGACCGGCGCCCCCCGAGTTGAGCGAGGAATGATGACCACGGCGAAGCAGTCGGTGGCGGATCCGTCCGCGCCCGACCACGAGGCGCTCCTCGGTGAGTTGACCGAGGCACTGCGACGGATCGGTCGCGGCGACCTGAAGGTCCGGCTTCCCCGCCGCGCCGGCAAAGCGGGTGAGGTGGCGGACGCCTTCAACGAGGTGGTCTCGCTCCAGGAGCGGCATCACCTGGACCTGCGGCGGATCAGCCGGATCGTCGGTCGCGACGGCCGGCTCACCGAGCGGCTGGACGACGAGGGGCTGGACGGCTCCTGGGCGGAGGGGCAGCGGGCGATCAACTCGCTGATCGACGACCTGGGCCGACCGACCACGGAGATCGCCCGGGTCATCGTGGCGGTCGCGGACGGCGACCTGTCCCAGCACATGGCGTTGGAGATCGACGGCCGGCCGCTGCGCGGTGAGTACCTGCGCATCGGGCGCACCGTGAACACGATGGTCGACCAGTTGTCCTCGTTCTCGAACGAGGTGACCCGGGTGGCCCGTGAGGTCGGCACCGAGGGCAAGTTGGGGGGCCAGGCCGACGTTCGGGGCGTCGCCGGCACCTGGAAGGACCTCACCGACTCGGTGAACACCATGGCGTCGAACCTCACCGGCCAGGTGCGGTCGATCTCGCAGGTGGCGACGGCGGTGGCCAAGGGCGACCTGTCGCAGAAGATCACGGTGGGCGCGCGCGGTGAGGTCGCCGAGTTGGCGGCCACGATGAACTACCTCACCGACACGCTGCGGCTCTTCGCCGAGCAGGTGACCCGGGTGGCCCGCGAGGTGGGCACCGAGGGCAAGCTGGGCGGCCAGGCCGAGGTGCCGAACGTGGCCGGCACGTGGAAGGACCTGACCGACAGCGTCAACTCGATGGCGTCGAACCTGACCGCCCAGGTCCGCAACATCGCCCAGGTGTCGACGGCGGTGGCGCGCGGTGACCTGTCGCAGAAGATCACGGTGGCGGCGCAGGGCGAGATCCTGGAGTTGAAGGACACCGTCAACACGATGGTGGACCAGTTGTCGTCGTTCGCCGACGAGGTGACGCGGGTGGCCCGTGAGGTGGGCATCGAGGGCAAGTTGGGCGGGCAGGCCCAGGTGCGGGGCGTCTCCGGCACCTGGCGGGACCTAACCGAGAACGTCAACCAGCTAGCCGGCAATCTGACCAGCCAGGTCCGCAACATCTCCCAGGTCTCCACCGCCGTCGCGAAGGGCGACCTGTCGCAGAAGATCACGGTCGACGCCCAGGGCGAGATCCTGGAGCTGAAGAACACCGTCAACACGATGGTGGACCAGTTGTCGTCGTTCGCCGACGAGGTGACCCGGGTGGCCCGTGAGGTGGGCACCGAGGGCAACCTGGGCGGTCAGGCGCAGGTGAAGGGCGTCAGTGGCACCTGGCGCGACCTCACGGACAACGTGAACTCGATGGCGTCGAACCTGACCAGCCAGGTCCGCAACATCGCCTCGGTGACCACGGCGGTGGCGAAGGGTGACCTGTCGCAGAAGATCACGGTGGACGCGCGGGGCGAGATCCTGGAGCTGAAGTCGACCGTCAACACGATGGTGGACCAGTTGTCGTCGTTCGCCGACGAGGTGACCCGGGTGGCCCGTGAGGTGGGCACCGAGGGCAAGCTCGGCGGCCAGGCCCAGGTACGCGGCGTCGCCGGCACCTGGCGGGACCTGACCGACAACGTGAACTCGATGGCGTCGAACCTGACTGCCCAGGTCCGCAACATCGCGCAGGTCTCCACGGCGGTGGCGAAGGGTGACCTGTCGCAGAAGATCACGGTGGACGCGCGGGGCGAGATCCTGGAGCTGAAGTCGACCGTCAACACGATGGTGGACCAGTTGTCGTCGTTCGCCGACGAGGTGACGCGGGTGGCCCGTGAGGTGGGCACCGAGGGCAAGCTCGGCGGTCAGGCGCAGGTGAAGGGCGTCAGTGGCACCTGGCGGGACCTGACCGACAACGTGAACTCGATGGCGTCGAACCTGACCAGCCAGGTCCGCAACATCGCCTCGGTGACCACCGCCGTGGCCAAGGGTGACCTGTCGCAGAAGATCACCGTGGACGCCCAGGGCGAGATCCTGGAACTCAAGTCGACTGTCAACACGATGGTCGACCAGCTGTCGTCGTTCGCCGACGAGGTGACCCGGGTCGCCCGTGAGGTCGGCATCGAGGGCAAGCTGGGCGGTCAGGCGCAGGTGAAGGGTGTTTCCGGCACCTGGCGGGACCTCACCGAGAACGTCAACCAGCTCGCCTCGACGCTGACCACGCAGTTGCGGGCCATCGCCCAGGTGTCCACGTCGGTGACGCGGGGTGACCTGACCCAGCGGATCGCCGTGAAGGCGCAGGGCGAGGTCGCCGAGCTGAAGGACAACATCAACCAGATGATCGTCACCCTCCGGGAGACGACCAAGAAGAACGCCGAGCAGGGCTGGCTGGACTCCAACCTGGCCCGCATCGGCGGCCTGTTGCAGGGCCAGCGCGACCTCGGCGAGGTCTGCCGCATGATCATGACGGAGGTGACCCCGCTGGTCGAAGCCCAGCTCGGTGCCTTCTTCCTGGCCGACGACACCGACGGCAGCATGCGGCTGCGGCTGACCTCCTCGTACGGGTACGTGGCGCGGGGCAACGACGTCACCTTCGGGCCGGGCGAGGGGCTGGTCGGGCAGACCGCGCTGTCCCGCCGCACGATCCGGGTCAGCGCCTCCCCGAACAGCCGGCTCACCCTGCGTTCGGGTCTGGCCGAGACGCCCCCGTCCGACCTGGTGGTGCTCCCCGTGCTCTTCGAGGGCGAGCTGCTCGGCGTGATCGAGTTCGCCAGCGTGTCCGCCTTCTCCGACCTGCACCTCGCGTTCCTGGAGCGGCTGGTGCTCACCATCGGCATCGCGGTCAACACCATCCAGGCCAACCGGCGTACGGAGGAGCTGTTGGCCCAGTCGCAGCGGCTGGCGCACGAGATGCAGGAACAGTCGGCGGAGTTGCAGCGCACCAACGCCGAGCTGGAGGAGAAGGCCACTCTGCTCTCCGAGCAGAAGGGCAACATCGAGACGAAGAACCGGGAGATCGAGCTGGCCCGACTCGGCCTGGAGGAGAAGGCGCAGCAGCTGACCCGGGCCTCGGCCTACAAGTCCGAGTTCCTGGCCAACATGAGCCACGAGCTGCGTACGCCGCTGAACTCGTTGCTGCTGTTGGCCCGCCTGCTGGCGGAGAACTCGGAGCAGAACCTCAGCCCGAAGCAGATCGAGTTCGCCCGGACCATCCACGGGTCCGGCTCGGACCTGCTGCGCCTGATCGACGACATCCTCGACCTGTCCAAGATCGAGGCGGGCCGGATGGACGTCGAGCCGACCGAGATCCGCTTCGCCGAGCTGCGCGGCTACGTCGAGCAGGCGTTCGCGCCGCAGGCCGAGGAGAAGAACCTGGACTTCCAGGTGCGGGTCAGCAAGGATCTGCCGCCGGCGTTGGTGACCGACGCGCAGCGGTTGCAGCAGATCCTGCGCAACCTGCTCTCCAACGCGGTGAAGTTCACCGACAACGGTGCGGTGACGCTGCGGATCGCCCCGGCGGCGGAGAACGCGGTCTTCGACGTGCCGGCGCTGACCAACGCCCAGCAGGTCATCGCGTTCACCGTGATCGACACCGGGATCGGCATCTCCGACGACAAGTTGTCGATCATCTTCGAGGCGTTCCAGCAGGCGGACGGCACGACCAGCCGCCGCTACGGCGGCACCGGCCTGGGCCTGTCGATCAGTCGCGATCTTGCTCGGCTGATCGGCGGCACGATCACCGTGTCGTCGGCGCCCGGTCAGGGTTCGACGTTCACCCTGTTCGTGCCGCAGGTGCTGGCTCCGGACGCGGTGGTCGCGCCCCAGACTCCGTCTCCGCAGCGCGCCGGTCTGCCGTCGTCGCTGCTGATGCCGCCGCTGGAGCTGTTGTCGGAGCGGCCGGAGGCACCGGCGACCCGCCAACTGGATGGTGCCACCGTGCTGATCGTGGACGACGACGTCCGCAACGTCTTCGCCTTGACCAGCGCGTTGGAGCTGCACGGGATGACCGTGCTGTACTCGGACAACGGAGCGGACGGTGTCCGTCTGTTGGCCGAGCATCCGGAGGTGGACATCGTGCTGATGGACGCCATGATGCCCGACCAGGACGGCTACGAGACGACCCGCCAGATCCGCCGCAACCACCGCTTCGCCGACCTGCCGGTGGTGTTCCTGACGGCTAAGGCGATGCCGGGTGACCGGGAGTCGGCGCTCGCTGCCGGGGGCAGCGACTACATCACCAAGCCGGTCGACCTGGACGACCTGATCGAGTTGATGTCGTCCTGGATCAACGGCAGCCGGACCGAGGAGACTTCGTGACCCAGATGGCCAAGGCGCTGCTCGTGGACGACCGGCGGCAGAATCTGACGGCCCTGGAGGCGATCCTCCAGGGCCTGCCGGTCCAGTCCGTGGCGGTGGAGAGCGGTGAGGCGGCCCTCAAGCAGCTGCTGGTGGACGACTTCGCGGTGATCCTGCTCGACGCGCAGATGCCGGACATGGACGGTTTCGAGACGGCGAGCCACATCAAGCGCCGTGAGCGGACCAGGCACGTGCCGATCATCTTCCTGACGGCCGCTGACCGGGACGCCCAGCTCGCTCTCCGGGGCTACCAGGTGGGCGCGGTGGACTACCTGACCAAGCCGTTCGACCCGTGGGTGCTGCGCGCCAAGGTGTCGGTCTTCGTCGAGCTGTGGGTGAAGACCCGGCAGTTGGCCGCCCAGTCCGACCTGGTCCGGGAGCGTGACACGCAGTGGCGCAGGCTCACCGACGCGGTCGACGAGGCGACCACCCTGCTGCGGTCCGACGACGGGGAGGCCCGTGACCGGGCGGTGAGCATGTTGGAGCAGGCCCGCTGGGGCAACACCGCCTGACGCGGCGGGACGGGTCAGCCGGTGGGCTGGTCGTTGCGGATCATCAGGGCGCTGCGGAGGCCCGTGATGTCCAGGACGCGGATGAGGAAGTCACCCACGTGGGTCAGCATCAGCAGGCTCTGCGCGTGGCTGGCCTTGCGGCTGAGCACGACCAGGGTGCCCAGGCCCTGTGAGTCGCAGAAGGTGACGCCGCCGAGGTCGAGGACGATCTTCGGCGGCGGGTCGGCCAGCACCTCGTTGACCACTGTCGAGAGCTGCGCGGCCGTGAGCATGTCGATCTCACCGGCCAGGCGAAGCACAGCTTCGTCACCCGTCCGGTGTAGCGTGATGGACAGCTCAGCACGATCCACCCGGTCAGCCTAGCGCGATCCAACCGGTCCGGCCTGTTGAGGCCGCGAGCCGTCGCCGTCCAGGCCGAGCCCCCCGCATGTCGACGCTGCTGGCGGGTGCCGGCCACAGGTGAGCCTGGTAACCCCACCGCGGGGTGGCTGCTGGTGGGCCGTTCGCCGCTGACACAATGGCGGCATCGTGACCGACATATTTCCAGCCGGATCCGGCCGCTACCCGGCCGAGGCGCCGGCCTCCGAGGCCCTGTTCGACCGCGCCCGCGCCATCGTGCCGGGCGGGGTGAACTCCCCCGTGCGCGCCTTCCAGGCGGTCGGCGGCACCCCACGTTTCATGGTCCGTGGGGAGGGCCCGTGGCTGTACGACGCCGACGGCCGCCGCTACGTCGACCTGGTCTGCTCCTGGGGTCCGTTGATCCTCGGGCACGCCCACCCGGAGGTGGTGGAGGCCGTGCAGGCTGCCGCCGCCCGGGGCACCAGCTTCGGCACTCCCACCCCGGGTGAGGTGGAGCTGGCCGCCGAGCTGGTCGACCGCACCCCGATGGAGCAGGTTCGCCTGGTCAACTCGGGCACCGAGGCCACCATGTCGGCGATCCGGCTGGCTCGCGGCTTCACCGGCCGCTCCAAGATCATCAAGTTCGCTGGTTGCTACCACGGGCATGTCGACGCCCTGCTCGCCGCCGCCGGATCCGGCGTGGCCACCCTGGGCCTGCCCGACTCGCCCGGCGTGACCGGTGCGGCGGCCAGCGAGACGATCGTGCTGCCGTACAACGACATCCGGGCCGTCGAGGAGGCCTTCGCCGCCGAGGGCCCGCACATCGCAGCGGTGATCACCGAGGCGGCGGCCGGCAACATGGGTGTGGTCGCTCCCCGCGACGGCTTCAACCAGCAGCTCGCCCGGATCGCGCACGCGCACGGCGCACTGCTCGTGGTGGACGAGGTGATGACCGGGTTCCGAGTGTCCCGCGCCGGGTGGCACGGCCTCGACGCCTCCGACGCCGACCTGTGGACGTACGGCAAGGTCATGGGTGGTGGCCTGCCCGCCGCCGCCTTCGGCGGGCGTGCGGACATCATGGCGCGACTCGCCCCGGCCGGCCCGGTCTACCAGGCCGGCACGCTCTCCGGTAACCCCCTCGCGTGCGCTGCCGGCCTGGCCACGCTGCGTCTCGCCGACGACGCGCTCTACCGCAAGCTCGACGACACGGCCGCCGTCGTGGGCAAGCTGGCGTCCGACGCGCTCGGCGCCGCCGGGGTCCCGCACCGACTGTCGTACGCGGGCAGCATGTTCTCGATCTTCTTCACGGACGCCGACGTGGTCGACTACGACAGCGCCCGCACCCAGCAGGTGCCGGCGTTCAAGGCGTTCTTCCACGCGATGCTCGCCGCCGGCGTCTACCTGCCGCCGAGCGCGTTCGAGTCATGGTTCGTGTCGGCGGCGATCGACGACGCCGCTCTGGAGCACATCGCCGACGCGCTGCCCACGGCGGCGAATGCGGCGGCAGCGGCTGGTCACGGGGGGTAGAAAGCCTTGAGCAAGACGGTGGTCCACGTGCTTCGGCACGGCGAGGTGCACAACCCCGACCAGATTCTCTACGGTCGGCTGCCCGGTTTCCGCCTCTCCGAGCTGGGTGTGCAGATGGCCAAGGCCGCCGCGCAGGGCCTGGCCGACCGGGAGATCGTGCACGTGGTGGCCAGTCCGCTGGAGCGCGCGCAGCAGACCGCCGAGCCGATCGCGGCCCAGTTCGGGCTCCCGGTCGGGGTGGACGAGCGGCTGATCGAGAGCGCCAACTGGTTCGAGGGCAAGAAGGTGTCGCCGGGCGACGGGTCGTTCCGGGACCCGCGCAACTGGTGGGTGCTGCGCGACCCGGTGACACCGTCCTGGGGCGAGGCGTACCGGGTGATCGCCGAGCGGATGTTCGCCGCCGTGCAGGCCGCCCGGGTCGCCGCCGAGGGGCGCGAGGCGGTGCTGGTGTCGCACCAGCTCCCCATCTGGACGCTGCGCCGCTACGTCGAGCGCAAGCGGCTCTGGCACGACCCGCGCAAGCGGCAGTGTGGGCTGGCGAGCCTGACCTCGTTCCACTTCGACGACGCGAAGGTGGTGGGCATCGGCTACAGCGAGCCGGCCGCGCACCTGATCGCTCTCTCCGCGACCGCCCGGACGGCCAAGGGGGCCTGATGAACGCCCGGAGGTGGACCGCCGGTCTGCTCGCCGCCGTCGCCGCGGTGGCGCTGGTCGGCTGCACGTCGTCGAAGGGGCAGGAGAAGACCTGCACGACCACCACCGACGGGATCTTCGAGTGCGCACCGGACCAGCGCTCCGCACCCCCGAAGGTCGCTGGCGAGCTGCTTCTCGGCGGCACCTACGACGTCAGCCAGGCTCGCGGGCAGGTGGTCGTGGTCAACTTCTGGGGTTCCTGGTGCGCGCCGTGCCGTGCCGAGGCGGACGACCTGGAGGCCGTCTACCAGGCCACCAAGGGTTCCGGGGTGACCTTCCTCGGCATCAACGTCCAGGATTCGCGGGACAAGGCCAAGGCGTTCGAGAAGGGCCGGGTCACCTACCCGAGCCTGTTCGACCCGTCGAGCAAGACGGCGCTCGCGCTGGACATCCCGCCGAACAGTGTGCCGGCGACGGTGGTGCTCGACCGGGACGGTCGGATCGCCTCGGTGATCCGGGCCGCCGTCAAGCAGGAGGGCCTGCAACCGATCGTCGAGCGGATCGCGGCTGAGAAACCGGCGCCCAACTGATGGGCGAGACCTTCCGGGAGCTGGCCCTGAGCGGGCCGCTGCTGCTCGCCATCGGCGCGGCGGCGCTCGCCGGCCTGGTCAGCTTCCTCTCCCCGTGTGTGCTCCCACTCGTTCCCGGTTACCTCTCGTACGTCACCGGCCTGGCCGGTTCCGACCTCGAAGGCCGTGCGCCGCGTCCGGCGGCGGACGGCACCCCGGTCGAGCCCGACGGTGGCGGCGGGAATGTGGCGGTGCGGGAGCGGATCGTCCAGGTCGGTGCCGTCAAGGGCCGGGTGCTCGCGGGCACGCTGCTCTTCATCGCCGGCTTCACCGCCGTCTTCGTCGCCACGGCGATCCTGTTCGCCGGCATCGGCCAGGTCTTCTTCGAGTACGAGCGGCAGCTCGAAATCGTCGTCGGCGCGTTGATCATCGTGCTCGGGTTCGGCTATCTCGGGATGATCCCCGCCCTGCAACGGGAGTTCCGGATCTCCCGGCTGCCGTCGGCGGGGCTGCTCGGCGCACCGGTCTTCGGCGCGGTCTTCGCCCTCAGCTGGGTGCCCTGCACGGGCCCCACCCTCGGCGCGGTGATGGGCATGGCCACCGCCTCCGGGCAGAGTGACCGCGCCGTGGTGCTCGCCGTGGCGTACTGCCTCGGGTTGGGGATACCGTTCATCGTCTTCGGGTTGGGCTTCCAACGCCTGCTCGGGGTCTTCCGCGCCGTCCGGCGCAACAGCCGCTGGGTCACCCGGGTCGGCGGCGCCCTGCTCATCCTGATCGGCCTCGCGCTGGTCACCGGCGGATGGCAGAGCTTCGTGATCTGGTTGCAGACCACCGTCGGGGTGGGCGAGGTGAGCATCTGATGACGGTCGTCGACGACCGGCCGGAGACCGTGGCGCCGGCGCCACGCCGTCGGCCGAATCGGCTGTTGGCGCTGCTGCGCAACTCGTGGCGGCAGTTGACCAGCATGCGTACGGCGCTGATCCTGCTCTTCCTGCTCGCGATCGCGGCCATCCCCGGCTCGGTGCTGCCGCAGCGCGGGATCAGCCCGGAGAAGGTCAACGAGTACTTCGTCGACCACCCGGACTGGGCCCCCCGACTGGACCGGATCGGCGCCTTCGAGGTCTTCGGCTCGGTCTGGTTCTCCGCGATCTACCTGCTGCTCTTCACCTCCCTGATCGGCTGCATCACGCCCCGACTGCGGGACCACGTCCGGGCGTTGCGGTCCCGGCCGCCGGCCGCGCCGAAGCGGATGGCGCGGCTGCCGCAGCACACCGTGCTGCCCGCCCCGCCCGGCGGCGCGGCGGCGATCGCCGAGGTGCTGCGCAAGCGTCGCTGGCGGGTGGAGGTACGTGGCGACGAGGTCTCCGCCGAGAAGGGCTACCTCAAGGAGACCGGCAACCTGCTGTTCCACACGTCGTTGATCGCGGTGCTGATCAGCGTCGCCCTCGGCTCGTGGTACGGCTGGAGCGGCAACCGGCTGCTGGTGGCGGGCGCGGACAACGCGTTCTGCAACACCCGGCAGCAGTACGCCGAGGCGAAACTCGGCCCCCAGGTGGACAGCGCCGACCTGCCCCGCTTCTGCCTGCGGCTGGACGACTTCGAGGCCCGGTTCCTGCCGTCCGGTCAGCCGGAGTTCTTCAACGCCACGGTCACGGTCGACGGCCCGGACGAGCCGACCCGCAGCGCCAACTTCTCGGTGAACTCGCCGCTGCGCCTCGCCGACGCGAGCGTCTACCTGCTCGGCCACGGGTACGCCCCGGTGATCCGCTACACCGACCGGTTCGGCAACAGCCAGATCAGCGACGAACCGTTCCTCACCACCGGCGACATGGGGCTGACGAGTGAGGGGCTGGCCGCCTTCCCGGACGCGAACGTCGACCCGGCCACCGGCCAGCGCGCACCGGACGAGCAGATGGCGTTCACCGGCATCTACCTGCCCACCGCACCCGAGCAGGCGCCGTTCGTCCGCTCGGAGTACCCGACCGAGCGCAACCCGGCGCTTAACCTGGTCGCCTACCGGGGCAACCTCGGCCTGGACGCCGGCATCCCCGGCTCGGTCTACCAGCTCGACCAGCGGCAGGTGCGGACCGGCAAGGTCCAGGAGGTCGGCACCAAGCTGCTCCGCAAGGGCGAGACCTGGAAGCTGGACGACGGCACCACCGTCGAGTTCCTGGGCACCGAGCGGTATGTCACCCTCTCCATCCGACACGACCCCGGCGCGACGCCGCTGCTGATCAGCTGCGGCTTCCTGCTGGTCGGCCTGATGGGCTCGCTGTTCGGGCGACGCCGCCGGGTGTTCTTCCGGGTGGTGCCGGCCGACCCGGCGGAAGGATCTCCGACGGGCGGTAGTAGCTTGATGGAGGCCGGTGGGTTGCCGCGCACCGACTATCCAGGGTTCGCCGACGAGTTCGCCCAGCTCATCGCCGAGGTCAACGGCGACGAACGGGCGGCTGAGCGGGCCAGCACGGGCGCTGACTCCAGTGACCGGGCCGGCGTGCGAGAAGGAGCCGAGTGATGTCCGCACTCTCCGACAATCTGGTGACCTTCGCGATCCTGGCGTACCTGGTCGCGATGATCGGTCACGCCGTGGAGTACGCGTTGGGCAACGCGCGTACCCGGGTCGCCGCTGCGGCTCCGGTGCGCGAGCTGGTGGGTGCCGGCGGCGGCATCGTGCCGACGCCGCCCGCGCCCGCTCCGTCGCAGCCCGGGGCCGACCGCTCCGCGCGACGGGCCCGCCTCGCCGGCCTGATCGGGGTGGGCGCCACCGCGGTCGCCGCCGTGCTGCACCTGGCGGCCCTGGTCACCCGTGGCCTCGCGGCCGACCGGATGCCGTGGGGCAACATGTACGAGTTCGTGCTCACGGTGACGTTCATCGGGGTCGCGGCCTGGCTGGTGGTGCTCTGGAAGCGGCCGTCGCTGCGCAAGCTCGGGCTGTTCCTCACGCTGGTGATGGTGCTGCTGGTCGCCACCGCCGAGCTGGTGCTGTACGTGCCGATCGTGCCACTGGTGCCGGCACTGAACTCGTACTGGTTCATCATCCACGTCTCGACCATCGTGTTCGCGTCCGGCATCTTCCTGCTCGGTGCGGTGCCTGCGGTCGGCTTCCTGATGCGCAACGGGTACGAGAACGGCAAGCGGAGCTTCCCGTACACCCTGGCCAAGCGGCTGCCCGCCGCAGTCGGGCTGGAGCGGTTGACCTTCACGCTGCACGCCTTCGCCTTCCCGATCTTCACCTTCGCGGTGATCGCCGGTGCCATCTGGGCCGAGGCGGCCTGGGGTCGGCCGTGGGGCTGGGACCCGAAGGAGACCTGGGCGTTCATCTCCTGGGTCGTGTACGCCGGTTACCTGCACGCCCGGGCCACGCCCAGCGTGAAGCGCAACGTGGCCACCTGGCTCGCGGTGCTCGGCTTCCTCACCATGCTGATGAACCTGTTCGGCGTGAACATCTTCTTCACCGGCCTGCACTCGTACGGTGGGCTGGACTGACCTGGACAACGGTGTGCGGGCCGGTCACGGATTCGTCCGTCCTTGGTGAGGGGTGAGCCGGTCGGAAGAAGCCAGGGCTGCTCCGCCCCGGGCCCGACCGGCACCCCTGATCCTAAAGATCACCTATGACAGTTCTCGATCAGTAGATCGGGCGTCGTTCGCCGTCGGAACGGACCTTCACTGTGGACTGTCGCCCGGCCGCCACGCGTGCAGCGCCCGCTCGACCTGGACCGTGACCTGGTAGGAAACCTCCGGCAGGTCGGCCAGCTCGATCCGTTCACCACGCAGCGCCAGTTGGGCGTGCAGCTCCCGGGCGATGGTGTCGCGAAGCGCGACCAGCAGGGGCGACAACCCGTCCGGGTCGCCGACGACGTAGGCATCCGACATACCCACCACCCTGCACCCGGCTCCCGCCGTTCCGCCACGGTGGTCCGCCACGCCGCCACGCCGCCACGCCGCCACGCCGCCACGCCGCCACGCCGCCACGCCGCCACGCCGCTCCGCCGCCACGCCACGCCGCTCCGCCGCCACGCCGCTCGTCACGGTGGTTCGCCATGGTGATCCACTCGGGTTTCGTGAAATCGGTCTATCCCAGCCGCAGGAAAGCCCGATTTCATGAAAGTCGAGTGGATCTAGGCCGCACGCGACGCACTGTGTGCCCCGGCGGGTGCTGGCGTTGCCACGGATATCCGAAATGCGGCTGCCGCGGCGTCGGGTCGGTCTGGACCTGGGCCGCAACGCGGGAAACGTACGCCGCCCCGCGACCGACGTGAGCCTCACTGGTGCTCGCGTTACCCCGATATCCGCGTCGTGTGCTGACGCAGCGTCGCGATTTCGCTACCTTGCGGCAGACGGGTCGACGCGACTCTTCATCGACGGCGGAAGGCGGGCGTGATGACCACAGTGGTGTCCACTGCGGCACTGATCCGGGATCAGCTCCGGCGGTCGCGGCTCGCGGCCGGGCTGACCCAGGAGGAGTACGGCAAACGGGCGCACTACTCGCCGTCCATGGTGTCGGCGGTCGAGCTGGGGCAGGCGGCGCCCAACCTCGCCTACCTGACCCGGGCCGACGAGGTGCTCGACACCGGTGGTCTGCTGGTCTCGCTGCGCGAGCTGGGCCGGCGTGACGGCGAGCCGGTCTGGTTCCGCCCCTGGCTGGAGGTCGAGCGGGTCGCCACCCAGTTGCGCTGCTTTGAGGCGACGATGATTCCGGGGCTGTTGCAGACCGCCGACTACGCCCGTGCGGTGTTCCGGCTCGACCTGGGGCTGACCGTCGACCGGGTCGAGGAGTTGGTGGCCGCCCGGCTGGAACGGCAGGCGATCCTCGACCGGGAGCACCCGCCGCAGCTCACCGCCGTGATCGACGAGGCCGCGCTGCAACGCTTCGCGGAGGGCTGCGCCGGTGTGCTGGCCGAGCAGCTCCGGCACCTGGTGGCATGCGCCCGCCGTCCGCACATCAGCGTGCACGTGCTGCCGCAGGGGGTGGGGTTGCACGCCGGCCTCTTCGGGCCGTTCATCCTCGGCCGCACCGCCGACGGCAGCTGGCTCGGCTTCCTCGACAACCAGACCGGTGGCACCGCCGTGGACGACATCAACGAGGTGGCGACCCTGCTCGGAAGGTGGGAGAGTCTGCGCAGTGACGCGCTGCCCCGGCAGCAGTCCATCGACCTGCTCGAGGAGATCGTGAAGCCATGGATCTGACCGGAGCCCGCTGGCACAAGTCCACCCGAAGCGGCAACAACAGTGGCGCCTGCGTCGAGGTCGCCGACAATCTGCCCGGCCGGGTGCACGTCCGCGATTCCAAGGACCGCGACGGTGACCTGCTGACCTTCACGCCGGCCGCGTGGCGGGCCTTCGTCGAGCAGGCCCGCACGCCCTGATCCTCCGCTGTGCGGGCCCGCACGCCCTGGTCCTCCGCTGTGCGGGCCCGCGCGCCCTGGTCCTCCGCTGTGCGGGCCCGCGCGCCCTGGTCCTCCGCTGTGCGGGCCCGCGCGCCCTGGTCCTCCGCTGTGCGGGCCCGCGCGCCCTGGTCCTCCGCTGTGCGGGCCCGCGCGCCCTGGTCCTCCGCTGTGCGGGCCCGCGCGCCCTGGTCCTCCGCTGTGCGGGCCCGCGCGCCCTGGTCCTCCGCTGTGCGGGCCCGCGCGCCCTGGTCCTCCGCTGTGCGGGCCCGCGCGCCCTGGTCCTCCGCTGTGCGGGCCCGCGCGCCCTGGTCCTCCGCTGTGCGGGCCCGCGCGCCCTGGTCCTCCGCTGTGCGGGCCCGCGCGCCCTGGTCCTCCGCTGTGCGGGCCCGCGCGCCCTGGTCCTCCGCTGTGCGGGCCCGCGCGCCCTGGTCCTCCGCTGTGCGGGCCCGCGCGCCCTGGTCCTCCGCTGTGCGGGCCCGCGCGCCCTGGTCCTCCGCTGTGCGGGCCCGCGCGCCCTGGTCCTCCGCTGTGCGGGCCCGCGCGCCCTGGTCCTCCGCTGAGCGGGCCCGCGCGCCCTGGTCCTCCGCTGAGCGGGCCCGCGCGCCCTGGTCCTCCGCTGAGCGGGCCCGCGCGCCCTGGTCCTCCGCTGAGCGGGCCCGCGCGCCCTGGTCCTCCGCTGAGCGGGCCCGCACGCCCTGATCCTCCGCTGAGCGGGCCCGCACGCCCTGATCCTCCGCTGAGCGGGCCCGCACGCCTGGTCCTCCGCTGAGCGGGCCCGCACGCCCTGGTCCTCCGCTGTGCGGGCCCGCACGCCCTGGTCGTCCGCTGAGCTGGGCGGCTCCAGGCCTCGCAGCACCCGGTCCGGGTCGCCCGGCGACCGCCACATCGGCGGCTTGGTGTCGATCAGGTGCATGACGCGTGCGGCGGATGGTCCTCGGCCTCACCGCCCAGAGCGTCATCCTGCTGAGCCCTGGTCGCGGACGTCCATCGAGGTGCCGGTCCGCCGTGCGTCACCTGGCGCGGTCAGCCGCCGAACCAGCCCGGCATGTCGACGCGGAACCAGTTGGCCGAGGCCATCGTGCGGAGGTCGTCCTCCATGGCGGTGACCCGGTCCGGGCCGAGGGTGTCGGCCCACTGGGCGCGCAGCCGGTCGAAGATCTCGGCCGAGCGGCGTAGCCCGTCGGCACCGCGCGGTGTCACCCGGACCAGCCGGCGTCGGGCGTCGTCGGGATCGTCGGCCCGCTCCAGGTAGCCGACGGCGACCAGCCGGTCGATCGTCTTGCCGGCGGCCTGTTTGGAGATGCCCAGCCGCTGGCCCAGCTCGGTGGCGGTGGTGCCGTCCGCGCCGACGGCCTGGAGCACGAACCCGTGCAGAGGCCGTAGCTCCGGATGCCCCTCCCGGGCCAGTTCGGAGTGCAGGTCGTCGATCAGCGTCCGGAAGCCCGCCAGCAGCAGCAGTGGCAGGTGGAACCCGGGGCGCGCGGGATCAGCGGTTGCCATGTTCGTCAACCACGTTTACTATTTCGTCAACCACGTTGACTATCTTACGGGATGTGGCGCTGACCCTCCCGACCGACGCTGTCGAAAGCAGGTAACCGTGTCCGTCTTCACCGAGCACACCGCCAAAACCGCACCCGCCGCCGCCCGGCGGGCCATCGAGGGGGTGCAGGGCCGGTTCGGCTGGCTGCCGACCCCGGTGGCGCTGATGGCCGAGTCACCACAACTGCTCGCCGGCTTCCTGACCGCCAACGCGGGCTTCGAGCAGACCGATCTGACGCCCCTGGAGCGGGAGGTGGTCGTCCTCGCCGTCGCCACCACCAACGAGTGCCACGTCTGCGTCGCCCTGCACACCGGCACGCTCACCCGACTCGACGCGACCCCCGAGCTGATCGCCGCGCTGCGTTCCGACGCCGAGCTGCCCGACCCACGACTGGAGGCACTGCGCCGATTTACGCTGGCTGTGCTCAAGCACCGGGGCGCGGTGCCCGACAACGAGCTGCACGACTTCCTGACCGCCGGCTACCAGCCCCGGCACGCGCTGGACGTGGTGCTCGGCGTCGGCGCGTACACCATGTCCACCTTCGCCAACCGGCTCACCCGCGCGCCGCTCGACCCGCCCCTGTCCGCCCACGCCTGGACGCCCGCAGCCTGACCGCTGACGGGCGGCGACGGGGTCGCTGCCCAGGCTCACACCAGGAAGTCCCGCAGCAGGGCGAGCATCTCGTCCGGGCGCTCCTCGTACAACCAGTGCCCGCAGTCCTCGATCACCTCGCCGCGGACAGTGTCGGCGTACCGGCGAACCTGCTCGGCGACCTGCCCGCCGAGGCTGGCCGCCGCGCCGACGGCCAGCACCGGCATCGTCAGCTTCGTGTCCCGGTACGCCGCGTTGTCGGCGATGTCCTGCTCGAACGCACGGAAGTAGGCGAAGCTGGCCCGCAGATGCGCCGGGTCGCGCAGATGGTTGGCGAACTCCTCGATGTCGGGGGCGGCGATGCTGCCCTTGCGCACCATCAGGGCGTCGGTGAACTTGTCCACCCAGAGCGACTCCCGCCCACGCACCAACTCCTCCGGAAGCCCGTTGCCGATCGAGAAGTAGCCGAAGTTCCACACACCGGGTCCGGCCGAGGTGAGCGCGGGGAACGTGTAGATGGTCTCGTCGGGGATCGGTGCCTCGGTGAGCGCCAGCCGGCTCACCCGCTGCGGATGGGCGGCGGCGTACGCGTACGCCACCATGGTTCCCAGGTCGTGCCCGACCAACCGGAGGTCACTGACCAGGCCGAGCTGGTCGAGCAGCCCGTGCAGGTCGGCGGCGACGGTCTTCTTGTCGTACCCGCCGGCCGGGGCGTCGCTGCCCCCGAAGCCGCGCAGGTCGGGTGCGACCACGTCGAAGGATCGGCCCAACTCGGGCAGCAGGTTCCGCCACATGTGCCAGCACTGCGGATACCCGTGCAGCAGGACCAGTGGTGGGCCGCTGCCGCCACGGACGTAGTTCATGGAGATCTGGCCGACCCGCGCCCGCTGCTCGGTGAACCCCGCCGGAACCCGCTCCGCGTCCATCGCCGCCTCCGTCCGCCGGCTGCCCGCCGCCGGCTGCCCGGCTACCCGCTCGACCGCCCACCATGCCTGCGAGTTCTGCGTCCTGACCGTTGATCCACTCGCGTTTCAGGAAGTCGGGTCATCCCGGGTCAGTGGACACCCCGACTTCCGGAAACGCGAGTGGATCAAGATGCGGGCCGAGCCTCCTGACCGGCAGCCGACTGGGTCATCGCGAGTGTCACAGCACCCGGCTTGGGCCGTTCGGTACCCCGTGCGGGAGACTGGCGACATGGCGGCTCGTGGCTTCCCGTACACCGATCTCAAGGACTTCCTCGCGGCGCTGGAGCGCGCGGGGGAGCTGCGCCGGGTCGACGTCCCGGTCGACCCCACCCTGGAGATCAGTGAGGTGGTCACTCGCACGGTGCGGGCCGGCGGCCCCGCGCTGCTCTTCGAGCGCCCGACCCGGGGCGACATGCCGGTGGCGATCAACCTGTTCGGCACCGAGAAGCGCATGGCGATGGCCCTCGGGGTGGAGAACCTCGACGAGATCGGCGCGCGCATCGGCGAGCTGCTCAAGCCGGAGCTGCCGCAGGGCTTCTCGGGCATGATGGGCGGGCTCGGCAAGGTCATGCAGCTCAAGTCGATGCCGCCGAAGAAGGTCAAGACGGCCCCCTGCCAGCAGGTGGTCTACCGCGGCGACGACGTCGACCTCAACCGGTTGCCGGGCCTGCAGATCTGGCCGGGTGACGGCGGGATCTTCCACAACTTCGGGCTGACCCACACCAAGCACCCGGAGACCGGTAAGCGCAACCTCGGGCTCTACCGGCTCCAGCAGCACTCGCGCAACACCATCGGCATGCACTGGCAGATCCACAAGAACTCCACGGCGCACCACGCGGTCGCTGAGCGGCTCGGGCAGCGCCTGCCGGTGGCGATCGCCATCGGCGCCGACCCCGCCGTCGCATACTCGGCCAGCGCGCCACTGCCAGCCGACATCGACGAATACCTGTTCGCCGGGTTCCTGAGCGGCGAGCGCGTCGAGATGGTCGACTGCCTGACCGTGCCGCTGCAGGTGCCGGCGCACGCACAGATCGTCCTCGAGGGCTACATCGAGCCGGGTGAGCGGCTGCCGGAGGGCCCGTTCGGCGACCACACCGGCTTCTACACCCCGGTGGAGCCGTTCCCGGTGATGCACATCGAGTGCATGACCATGCAGCGCGACCCTGTCTACCACTCGATCGTCACGTCGCAGCCGCCCCAGGAGGACCACGGTCTCGGCAAGGCCACCGAGCGGATCTTCGCGCCGCTGCTGCGCTTCCTGATCCCGGACATCGTCGACTACGACCTGCCCGCCGCCGGGGTGTTCCACAACTGCGCGATCGTGTCGATCCGCAAGCGGTACCCGAAGCACGCCCAGAAGGTGATGAACGCGATCTGGGGCGCGCACATGATGTCGCTGACCAAGCTCATCGTGATCGTCGACGAGGACTGCGACGTGCACGACTACAACGAGGTCGCCTTCCGCGCCTTCGGCAACGTCGACTACGGCCGCGACCTGCTGCTCACCGAAGGGCCCGTCGACCACCTCGACCACGCGTCGTACCAGCAGTTCTGGGGTGGCAAGGCCGGCGTCGACGCGACCCGCAAGCTGCCCACCGAGGGCTACACCCGCGGTTGGCCGGAGGAGATGCGCATGAGCCCGGAAGTCACCGCCCTGGTCGACAAGCGCTGGAAGGAGTACGGGCTTTGATGGCCGTCCTCGACGCACCGGCCGAGAAGCCGGGCCGGGTCAAGTCCTTCCTCAAGCTCGTCGCGATCGAGCACTCGGTGTTCGCGCTGCCCTTCGCGTACCTGTCGGCGCTGAGCGCCATGCAGGTCAACGGCGGGCGGGTGCGCTGGTGGGACCTTCTGCTGATCACCGTGGCGATGGTCGGGGCGCGGACGTTCGCGATGGCCGCCAACCGGATCCTCGACCGGCGGATCGACGCGCGGAACCCGCGTACCGCCGGCCGGGAACTGGTGACCGGGGCGGTGAGCGTGCGGACGGCCTGGACCGGCGCGGCCGTCGCGCTGGTGGTCTTCCTCGCCGCCGCCGCCCTGCTCAACCCGCTCTGCCTGGTGCTCGCGCCGCTGGCCGTGGTGCCACTGGTCGTCTACCCCTACGCCAAGCGGTTCACCAACTGGCCGCACGCCATCCTCGGGATCGCCCAGGCCGTCGGCCCGGTCGGCGCCTGGCTGGCCGTCACCGGCACCCTGGACGGCTCTTGGCCGGCCTGGCTGCTCGGTGTGGGGGTCGGGCTGTGGATCGGCGGCTTCGACCTGATCTACGCCTGCCAGGACTCCGAGATCGACCAGGAGATCGGCGTGCACAGCGTGCCGGCCCGGTACGGTCGGCGCTTCGCCCTGCACGCCTCCACTGTCGCGCACGTGGTGACCTTCGGGCTGTTCGTCTGGTTCGGCGCGCTGATCGGCTTCGGCTGGCTCTGGTGGATCGGGCTGGTGCTGACCGCTGTCGCGTTCGGCTACCAGCACCTGGTGGTCACGCCGACCGACCTGAGCAAGGTCAATCGGGCGTTCTTCACCGCCAACGGTTTCGTCGGCATCGCGCTGTTCGTCTTCGCCCTGCTCGATCTTGTGGTGCGGCTGGGGCTGCGCGCCTAGGGCCTGCGTCCTCATCGGCGGACCCTTCGACCCGTCAGCTCCGGGATGCCGAATACCGGGCGCTCTCCATCGACCAGTCGATCGTCCCTCGCACCGAGCGGGCGACTCCCTCGACGTGCGCGGCCACCGCCCGGTCCAGCTCCGGGCCGAAGGACGGGATCGTGGCTCGCAGCTCCATGAATCGGCCCATCGCCGTGCGCCAGCGGGCCACCGCCGCCTCCACGGCTTGCTCGTCCGGCAGGCGCTGCTCCCGTGCGATGGCCAGCACCAGGTTGTGCCCGCCCGAGGTGACCCGGTCCTTTTCCAACGACACCAGGTCGTTGAACCAGGAGAGCAGGTCGTTGCCGGTTGCCGCCAGCGCCCGTAGCGCCGGGTGGTGGTAGACGGGGTCTGGCAGCGCGTGACCGGTCACGAACTCGATCATGGTGTACGACACGTACGCCGCCGAGGTCGCGCGGCGCAGCGCAACGTACTCGGTGACAGCGGGGACGTGGCCCCTGGTCTTGTTCTCCGCCTCCGTCCGGTCGCCTGCCAGGTGGTGGGCGACCGCGTCGGCGAAGCGCTGCTGCCAGGGCGGGGGCATCCGGGCACGCGGCGCTTGCCAGGCGTCCGCGAGCATCCGGCGCAGCGGTCCCCGGAACCCTGGCGTGCGGGCGCCGGGGCCGTGGCGCAGCACGTGGAGCACGCCGTCCCGCAAGGCAGCGACGTCCGCGCCACTCGCACCGTGCGGTCCGTCGCAGGCGTCGTCGAGCAGGAAGAACCACGTCCAGAGGGCGGCGACCGTACGCAGGTCGGCGGCGCTGGCGTCCGGGTAGAGCCGACCCGCGTACCAGGCGATGCGACCGGCATCCAGCCGAGACAGCTCGTCGTCGTCCAGCGGCAGGTCGAAGCGGCGCACCCAGCCCGCCAGCCACTCCTGGGTCGCCTCGGCATGCGGCGAGCACCGCGGGGGAAGGGGACACTCGGCACGTAGTGCGCGGGCTGCCGCCACCGTCATCGGTCGTACCGTCCCTCCGGTTGCCGCACAGAGGTTTTCCCCCCATCCGAGCATGTCAGAAATCGGCTGTCGATGATGTCCGTCGCGGGCCGGGAGGACGGCGGAGGGGCGAGGGCGGGGGGCCACGGCACGGCGCCCGGCCGGACCAGGCAGGCTGGGGGCATGCGCGAACCATGGGTGGTCGGAGTCTCCGGCGCTTCCGGTACGCCGTACGCGGCGGCCGTCATCGGCGGACTGCTCGACGCGGGCGAGCCCGTGGACCTGATCGTGTCCCGCGCGGCACGACTCACCGTGCTCGACGAGACCGGCCGATCGTTCCGCGACGGGCACTGGGCCGAGGACCTGTCCGCCTGGCTCGACCGGGACCTGACCGGGGCGGATGTGCGGCACTGGCCGGCCGGCGACCTGGCCGCCGGGCCGAGCAGCGGCTCCTACCGGGTACGCGGGATGGCCGTGGTCCCGGCGAGCACGGCAGCCTGCGCCGGGATCGCGATCGGGCTCTCCAAGGATCTGTTGCAGCGCGCCGCCGAGGTCAACCTCAAGGAACGCCGCCCGGTGGTGGTGGTCCCCCGGGAGACACCGGTGACCCGCAGCCACCTGGAGCACCTGATCGCGCTGCACGACGCCGGCGCGGTGGTGCTGCCGGCCAGCCCTGGCTTCTACGGGGCTGGCGCCGCCGCCACCGCCCAGCAGTTGGTCGACTTCGTGGCCGGCAAGGTGCTCGACGCGCTCGGCGTCCCACACACCCTGTTCCGTCGGTGGTCCGGGCAGCTCGGCGCGACCCGGACCTGAGCCGGCCTACTGCTCAATTCGTGCCGCCACACCGCTCGTCGGTCGTAGCGGGACGCGGACCGGACTGGTGTCCGGTCCGCGTAGCGTTGTCCGCACCAGTTCAGTACATGCCAGCGTTGGCCGGACCCGGCCCCGTGGATGCGGCCGGCCCCACATTGCGTGGCTTTCCGACCTCATCCACCTCGTCCAGCATGCCCTCCCCCTCAAGCAGGGCTCGCACCTCGGATTCCCGAAACCGGCGATGCCCGCCTGGAGTCCGGATGCTTCCTATCCGGCCGGCCGCCGCCCATCTCGTCACAGTTTTCGGGTCTACCCGAAACAGCGCGGCGACCTCACCCGGTGTCAGCAGGCGATCTCCAGTGTCCACAGCCCCCTCCTCGCGTCGACGAAGCCCCCGGCTGAACACACTGCCCCCGGCTGGTGCGTAGCCCAGAGCCGTCATGAGGGACGTATGGCAATTACAGCACCAGGGACATGGCCTGTCCGCCCAAACGCGAAAAATGCACTGAGTGGGGAGTTAGTAATGGTACTGGTGCTACCTCTGCCTTGACCGGCGGTTTGCGAACAGTGACTCACCGCTCAGTCCAACGGATGCCGAACACCTCGCGTTATGCCTCAGCGGTTAGGGTCACTCTCTGTGGACGCCATCGACCTGAACCTCGTCGACCTGCTGCGCGGCAACGCTCGCCTCTCGTACGCCGAGTTGGCCCGACAGGTGGGCCTCTCGGCCCCGGCCGTGCACGAACGGGTCGGCAAGCTGGAGAGCAGCGGCGTGGTCCGGGGCTACCGAGCGGACGTGGCCCCGGAGTCAATCGGGCTGGGCGTCACCGCGCTGATCGGCATCGTCGAGGACTCCGGCGCCGACAGCGACGACATGCTCGAGTCGCTGCGGGTGCTGCCCGAGATCGAGTCCTGCTACTTCATGGCCGGCGTGGAGTCCTTCCTGCTCAAGGCGCGGGTCGGCACGATCGCCGAGTTGGAGCAGTTGATCGTGCGGCTGAACCGCACCCCCGGGGTCGCCTCCACCCGCACTGCCATCGCCCTCTCCACGAAGTGGGAGAACCGCCCGCAGCCGGTCGGCCCGCCCACGGCCTGACCGCCGCGTACCCCTGGTGTCGCCCGCCCCGCCGGCGGTAGCGTGCGCCGATGACCCCGCCGGTGCGTCCTGTGGCCGTGGTGACCGGCGCTGCCGGAGGCCTCGGCCGCGCCATCGCCACCGCGCTGCACGCCGACGGCTGGTCGGTGCTGCTCACCGACCTCGACCCGGCGGCGGTCGCCTCCGCCGCGGCACCCCTCGGCGGCTGGTCGGCGGCCCTGGACGTCCGGGACGAGGGCGCCTGCGCCGCCGTCGCCGCGACCGCTGCGGGCCGGGGCGAGCTCGCCCTCTGGGTCAACAACGCCGGCATCCTGGTCACCGGGCCGTCGTGGGAGCACGACGGCCCGACCCGTCAGCGGGTGTTCGACGTCAACGCCCTCGGCGCCATGAACGGCACGCTCGCCGCGCTGGCCGTGATGCGCGCGCAAGGTCACGGCCACGTGCTCAACGTCGTCTCGCTGGCCGGGCTGATCGCCGCGCCCGGCGAGACGGTGTACGCGGCCAGCAAGCACGCCCTGCTGGCGTTCAGCCTCGGCACCCTGTCCGACCTGCGGATGGCCGGGTACCGGCGGGTGCACGTCTCCTGCCTCTGCCCGGACGGCATCTGGACGCCGATGCTGCACGACCGGCTGGACGACCCGGGGGCGGTGGCCTCGTTCACCGGGTCGATGCTGACCGCGCAACAGGTGGCCGCCCGGGCGGTCCGGTTGGCCCGCCGACCCCGCCCGGTGGTCAGCCTGCCCCGGTGGCGGGGAGCGCAGGTGCGCCTGCTGGACGTCCTACCCGGGCTGGCCGTCGCGCTGACCCCGATCGTCCAGGCCGCCGGCCGCGCAGGTCAGCGCCGCCAACACCGTAGGAGCACGCCGCCGGACCGGCGCTGACCACCGCTGGCCTGCTTGCTACGTTTCCGAGCGTGACTCATCTCGACCGCTGCGACGATGCCAGCCGGACCTGGGTGACGGAGGCGATCGCCGCCGTCGAGGCGGACGCGAACCGCTCGGCCGACACCCACCTGCTGCCGTTCCCGCTGCCCCGCTCCTGGGGGGTCGATCTCTACCTCAAGGACGAGTCGTCCCACCCCACCGGCTCGCTGAAGCACCGGTTGGCCCGCTCACTGTTCCTCTACGGCCTCTGCAACGGTTGGATCGGGCCGCAGACCACGATCGTCGAAGCGTCCTCGGGCTCCACGGCGGTCTCCGAGGCGTACTTCGCCCGGATGCTCGGGCTGCCGTTCATCGCGGTGATGCCGGCCTCCACCTCGCCCGAGAAGATCGCGCAGATTGAGTTCCAGGGCGGCCGGTGCCATCTGGTGGACGACCCCGCAAGCGTGGTGGTCGAGGCTCGGTGGCTGGCCGAGGACTCCGGCGGGCACTTCATGGACCAGTTCACCTACGCCGAGCGGGCCACCGACTGGCGGGGAAACAACAACATCGCCGAGTCGATCTACGCCCAGTTGGAGCTTGAGCGGCACCCGATTCCCACCTGGGTCGTGGTAGGCGCCGGCACCGGGGGCACCAGTGCGACCATCGGCCGGTACGCCCGGTACCGCCGGCTCGCCACCAAGCTCTGCGTGGTCGACCCGGAGAACTCGGCGTTCTACCCGGCCTGGCTGGCCGCCGACTGGTCGGTGCGCACCGGAAAGGGCTCCCGGATCGAGGGGATCGGCCGTCCCGCCGTGGAGGCGTCGTTCCTGCCCTCGGTGGTGGACCGGATGGTCCAGGTGCCGGACGCCGCGTCACTGGCCGCCATGCGTGCCGGCTCAGCGGTGCTCGGCCGCCGGGTGGGCGGCTCCACCGGCACCAACCTGTGGGGTGCGTTCGGCCTGATCGCCGCGATGCTCGCCGAGGGCCGGACCGGCTCGGTGGTCACCCTGATCTGCGACCCGGGCGACCGCTACGCCGACACGTACTACGCCGACGACTGGGTGGCCGCCCAGGGCCTCGACCTGACGCCCTACCTGGCCACGATCGAACGCTTCCTGACCAGCGGCACCTGGCCCGTCTGAGTCACGCGGGCGCGGTCAGCGCGGGTCGATCCGCTCGGCAAGCCCGGGGTAGCGCACCACGAAGCCGCTGTCGTCAAGATCGATGTCGGCGGTGAAGGTGCCGCTGGCGAAGCGCACCCGGCCCGGCCCGAGCCCGCTGTAGATCTGCTCCGCCGCCACCACCTCCAGACCGGGCAGCAGCACCCAGGCGACAGTGATCCGGTGTGCCAGGTCGGCCGGCTCGGCGGCCAACCCCAGCCGGTGGACCGGCAGGGAGTTGAACAGCGGTGAGCCGCTCAGGTCGACGTCGAGCGCGTCGGCCAGCCGGTCCGGGTCGTCGGTGCCCGGCAGGCCGGCCCGGGGATGACCGGCCGCGACCAGCGCGGCGTCCAGGTCGCCCTGCTCGGCGGTGGTCACCCGCCAGCGGTCCGTCGCCCGCTCCAGCGTCACCTTGCGCAGCCAGCCCAGCCCTTCCGCCTCGACCTCGACCCGGGTGGTGGTCCAGTCCGGCGCGGTGGTCAGCTGGTAACGGGCGGTCCAGGGGATCGGGTCAACGGCGAGCAGGGTGCCCCGGGCCGCCAACCCGCGACTGTCGTCGAGCAGCACCTGCTCGCTGCCGGCGGTGTCCGTCCGGGACCAGAAGATCGTCTTCGGCATGGTCGGCATGAGCCGGACGTTACGCGACCAGGAGGACATCGGCAGGGCATGCGCGAACGCCGCCGCGAAGCCTGGGCTCCGCGACGGCGTTCGGTGGATCAGTGGGTACGCGCTGGCGGTCGCCCGCCGAAACCGCGCCGGTCGTCACGCGGACGGTCCTCACGGGGCCGGTCGTCGCGGGGACGGTCGTCCCGAACACGGCTCTCCGGGCGGAAACCACCCCGAGTGTCGCGGTCCCCGAAGCGCCGGTCACCGGTCGGCCGGTCGCCCCGGCCGTCCCGGTCGCCGAAGCGCCGCTCGCCGGTCGGCCGGCCGTCCCGGTCGCCGAACTGCGGGCGGTCACCGAACCGGCGCTCGCCCTGCGGCCGGTCGCCGTAACCCCGGGTGTCCCGGTCGGCGTAGCGGCGCTCGCCCTGGGGGCGGTCGCCGTACTGGCGGTCACCTTGCGGCCGGTCGCTGTAGCGGCGCTCGCCGGTCGGGCGGTCGCCGTACTGGCGGTCGCCCTGCGGCCGGTCGCTGTAGCGGCGCTCGCCCTGGGGGCGGTCGCCGTACTGGCGATCACCCTGCGGCCGGTCGCCGTAGCGACGCTCACCGGTGGGTCGATCGCCGTAGCGGCGCTCGCCGCCCGTGCGGTCACCGAACCGACGCGGGCCGCCGGAACGGTCGTCGAACCGACGCGAGCCGCCGGAGCGGTCGCCGTAGCCCCGGGGCTCCGCCTCGAGACGAACCGGGACGCCGCTGGGCTCCCGGGCACCGACCAACTCGGCCAACGCCTGGTCGCCGACCCGGACCCGGGTTTCGGCCGGCGCGACGCCGGCCTTCTCCATCATCGCCAGGGTGGTGCGGCGCTGCTTGGGCAGCACCAGCGTGGCGACAGCGCCGGACTCGCCAGCCCGCGCGGTACGCCCTGCGCGGTGCAGGTAGTCCTTGGGGTCCTTCGGCGGGTCGACGTGCAGCACCAGGGTGACACCGTCGACGTGGATGCCCCGAGCCGCCACGTCCGTGGCGACCAGCACGTTCATCCGGCCCTCACGGAACTCGGCCAAAGTCTTGGTGCGCATCCGCTGGGTCTTGCCGCCGTGCAGCCCACCGGCGCGTACGCCGACCGCCGCGAGCTGCTCGACCAGCCGGTCCACGCCGAGCTGGGTGCGGGCGAAGACCATGGTCCGACCGTCCCGAGCGGCGATCGAGGCCGCCACCGGGAACTTCTCGTGCGGCGGGATCAACAGCATGTGGTGGTCCATGGTGGACACCGAGGCGGTCGACGGCGCGGTGGAGTGGGTCACCGGGTCGGTCATGAACCGCCGGACCAACGCGTCGACGTCGCCGTCCAGGGTGGCTGAGAAGAGCAGCCGCTGACCGTTCGCGGGCGTCTTCGCCAGCAGCTCGGTCACCTCGGGCAGGAAGCCCATGTCGGCCATCTGGTCGGCCTCGTCGAGCACCGTGACCTCGACGTCGTCGAGCTGGCAGATGCCCCGCTCGATCAGGTCGCCGAGCCGGCCGGGGGTGGCCACGATGATCTCCACGCCGCGCCGCAGCGCGTCGATCTGACGGTCGTACGGAACACCGCCGACGGCGGTCTTGAGGAAGATGCCGACGGCCTTGCCCAGCGGCAACAGGGCGTCGTTGACCTGCATGGCCAACTCCCGGGTCGGAACCAGGATGAGCGCGCGAGGGCGCATCGGCCGGGCCCGGTTGCGGGTGGCCAGCCGGGCGATCAGCGGCAGACCGAAGGCGAGCGTCTTGCCCGAACCGGTCTGCCCGCGGCCCAGCACGTCACGGCCGGCGAGCGCGTCCGGCACGGTGGCCCGCTGGATCTCGAACGGGCTGGTGATGCCCTGCTGTGCCAGCGCGCGGACCAGCGGCTCGGGCAGGCCGAGGGAGGCGAAGTCGACCGGTGCGGAGGACTCGGCCGGCGCGGACTCGGCCGGCTGTGCGGCGGTCGCCGACGCGGTGCCGGCCTCGCTCAGAGCGGCGTCGAGCGGCTCCGAGGCGGTGTCGGTCGCCGGGGTTGAGTGGAAAACGGACGTAACGATGCTGGGGTCAGCAGAGGTGGTCAACAAATGCCTTTCGAGCGGGGCGCATCTTCGCGATGGCCTGCCGCGGCTGTGCCGCCGGATCGCCCGCAAGATCGCCCATGGGCGCACACCACGCGCGCCGGGTCAGTGATCTATGCCAGTGTACGGCGGTCCGGCGAACCCGCCAGTCGGTTGTCCGGCGGTAGTGGGCGGACTCACCATCACGCCCGCCCGATGACTCACCCGTTGAGCGCGCCGCCGACCAGACCGTCCAAGGCGTCGCCGGCAAGCAGGACGATCATGACACTGATCGCGACCAAAAGCCCCAGAGCGGCGGCCAGGACGATCATGACCTTGGCGTTGCTGCGCCGCTCGGACGGCGTGTCGGCCCAGCCCTGGGCCAGGATGTGCCCGGTCAGCGAGCCGGAGTTCTCCACCGCGTTGGCGGGCATCGCGATCGTGGTGAAACCCGGCCCGTCGCCGCTGCCGTAGACGGTTCCGGCCAGGTCGGTGCCGCCACTGTGTCGCCCACCACGAGCGCCGGCCGTGCCCTGTTCGGAGCTGACCGAAGGGCCTGCGGGCGGTCCGGTGAATCGGGAGTTTCCGGCGGCGCTGCCCGTCGACGGGGGAGTGCCGACGCTGGACGGCGGCCAGCTCGGCAGCGCTGGCGCCGGCACCGGCGGTGCCGAGACGGGTGCCTCGGCCCAGCCGCCGCCCGCTGCGGGGCGGGTCGCCTGGGCGGTGGACTGCCATCCGGCCGGCGGTGCGGAAACCGATGCGGTCGCTCGTACGCCGGGCGTGTCGGTCATCGCCGGCGGAGGCGGAAACGGCGGTGCCGGCATCGGGCCCGGTGGACCCGGCGGCGCGGGCACCGGCGGACCGGGCGGCGGCACGGGCGGGCCCGGGATGGGCGGCGAGGGCGGGCCCGGGATGGGCGGCACCGGCGAGGGCGGCGGCACGGGTGGACCCGGGACGGGCGGAACCGGACCGGGCGGCGGCGTGGGTCGGGGCCCTGGCGTCGGCATCGGGCCGGGCGGGTACGGCCCCGGATCCGGCGCGGGCTCCGGCTCGGGTGGTGACGGCTGGGTCGGCCCGGGGCCGGGTGGCGTGGGTGACGGCTCCGGTTCCGGAGTCGACGGCTCCGGCGGCTGGGCCGGCTCCGGTGGCTGCGCCGGCTCGGGCGGCTCGGGGTTCACCGGCCCGGCTCCGTAGACGGTGGGCGTGCTCCCCCGGGAGGTCGGGGTGCCGATGGCACCGGCCGTGACCCGGCTGCTGCCGGGAACCGTGGCGCTGGCCCGGGCCGGAGCGGCCGAGTCGTTCCGCTGCCCGGGCAACGACACGTCGGCCGGACTGGCCGAGCCGGTCGCACGATAGGTGGTGGCGGTGACCGGGGCGCTGACCGGCAGGTCACTGCGGAGGGCCCCGGCGGTGGCGACGCTGGCCCTGGCCCGTACCGGTGCGGCGGGTTGGTCCGGGCGGGCGTCGGCGGTTGCGGCCTGCCCGGAGCCGACGGCGGGACCGTCCGTGTCGACGCCGCTGCCGTCGGAAGCGGCGTCGGCCGCGTCGGCGTCGGCCGCGTCGGCGTCGGCCGCGTCGGCGTCGGCGGGCGCGGTGTCGGCTGAGTCGCCACGGGGGGACGGGGTGTCGTCAGTGGTGGTCCTGGCCGTGCCGCTGGCGGCCCGCGCTGTGTCGGTGGCGACCGAGGCCGTGCCGGCAGCGGGTGAGGCCGTGCCGCTGGCGGCCGAAGCTGTGCCGGTGGCGGCCGGGGCTGCGGGAGGGTCGACCGGGGCGGCCTCGGTGGGAGACACCGGGTCGCCGGTGCCGAGCCCTGGCGGGTCGGCTTGGTCGACCACAGGGTCGACAGTCTCCGCCGGATCTTTCTGCTCGGCCATCTCCGCCCTCCGCGCCATGCTCGCACCCGGACCCGTGACGTCGAGTCGGATGTGCCTGGTTGTCACGGTGCCACAGATCGCCCCGACCGGACAGCCGGAGCCGGTCGTGGCGGATCAACCAGCGGTGCTGGGGCTGCCCGACGGGCTGTCGCCGCCCGACGCGCTCGTGGTGGCCTTCGGAGTGGTCGCCGGTGACGAGCTGCTCGGGGCGTTGGTCGGTGGCGGGGGCAGCGTCGACGGCGTGTTGCTCGGGGTGGCTGACGAGCTCGGCGAGGTGCTCCCGGTCGGCGTGGGCGTCAGCGTCAGCGTCGGCTTCGGCGTGGGCGTCGCGCTGTCGGTCGGCTTCGGCGTGGCCGAAGCCGTCGGTGTCGGGGTAGCCGACTTCGTCGGGGTGGGCGTCGGCTTCACGGTGGGCGGCACGCTGGGCGTCGTGACCGGTGGGGTCGGGATCGACACGATCGGTCCCGGCACCGCGCCGATGACCCGGGTCGCCGCGTACAGGCGGGACCAGCTGACGACCGAGATCTTGACGACGTCGCCGGTGGTGGGCGCCTGCACCATCTTGCCGTTGCCGATGTACATGCCGACGTGGTGGATCGTCGTCCAACTGCTGCCGGAGGCGAAGAAGAGCAGGTCGCCGGGGAGCAGCGCGCTCTGCGGCACCGTCCGCGCCCGGGTGGCGGCGTACTGGTCGCGGGAGACCCGGGGCAGGTCGAAGTAGTCGGCGCCGGGAGACCGGTACGCCGCCCACATCAGACCGGAGCAGTCGAACTGGTTCGGCCCCTCCTCGGACCACTTGTACGGGTCGCCGAGCTGGGCGAGCGCGTACCGGACCGCGGCAAGTGCCCGCGGGTGGGCGGCCATGCCGCTGATGTTCTGGTTGGAGACGTAGCCGGCGCCGATCTGCTGCTCGGCGGCCTCCTGCTGACGCTCGATCTCGATCAGCTGTGCGGCGTTGTCGCGGCGCAACTTGAGCAGGCTCGCCTCGGCCGTGCGGAGCGATGCCTCGCCGGCGGTGAACTCCGCCTCGACGGAGTCGACCCGGGTCTTGGCGGCGGCGTGCGCCTGGTAGGCGAGCTGCTCGTTGCTGCGGGCCCGGGACAGCTCCCCGGCCACGCCGGTGGTGCCGCCGTCCACCTTCTGGCCCCGGGTGATCTGCTGGAGGCGGTTGAGCTCGCGGATGTCCTGGGCGAGGTCGCTGTCCGGCAGCGCGGCAGCTGCCTTGACGGCGTCGGCGGCGGCCGCGTCGGCCGCCTGTTGGGCCCGGAGCAGGGCGTCCTGCGCGGCTGCCAGTGTCTTGCCGGCCGCGTCGAGCTGCGCCTTGGCGTCGATGCGTTTCTGCTTGGTCAGCAACAGCGTCTCACCGAGCGCGCCGACCTGGGCCTCGCCGGCGGAGATGGCGGCGGCCAGCGGGCCCGTGCCGACGTTGACCACCGGCGGGACCGGGACACCGGCGATGGGAGCGCCACCGGGCAGTTGAAGCGCACCGGTCACCGCGGGGCGGGAACCGGTGTCCGGAACGGTGGTCGGCAGTCCGGGCTCGGCGTACGCGGGGGTGGACAGCACGGCCGCGGCGATCGCGCCGAGCAGGGCGGCCCAGAGCTTCGGACGCAGCACCGGCGAGATCACCGGGCTCCGTCGTCGCTGCCGTCGCCCGCGCCCGCTGTCGACCATTCCGCTCCCCGTCCCGCAGTCCGTCACCGCGCTTGGTGGGCGCGGCGGTCGGGACGGTACCAGTGTGTGGTTCCGCCCCGTTCTGTCTTACCGCACGGCGGCAGTGATGTCGATGCATCCCCGGGTTACAGGAGGCTGAGAGTCTGGTGAAGTGGATCGCTGCCGGCGACCGTGCCGCCGTGGCTGTCGGCGTCCCGACGTACGCTCGACGAGGACCGCAGGTGGAAGGGACGTGCCATGGACGCCGGACTCAAGCGTGAGCTCGAAGCGAAGGTGTACGCCGGTGAGCGGCTGACCCGGGAGGACGGGGTCGCCCTCTACGACAGCGACGACCTGACGTGGCTGGGCCGGTTGGCGCACCACAAGCGCACCGAGCTCAACGGTGACCGGGTGATGTTCAACGTCAACCGGCACCTCAACCTGACCAACGTCTGCTCGGCGTCCTGTGCGTACTGCTCGTTCCAGCGCAAGCCGGGCGAGAAGGACGCATACACGATGCGCATCGACGAGGCGGTCCGCAAGGCCAAGGAGATGGAGGATGAGCAGCTCACCGAGCTGCACATCGTCAACGGCCTGCACCCGACCCTGCCCTGGCGCTACTACCCCAAGGTGCTGCGCGAGCTGAAGGCGGCGCTGCCGAACGTCAAGCTCAAGTGCTTCACGGCGACCGAGGTGCAGTGGTTCGAGAAGATCAGCGGTCTGAGCGCCGACGAGATCCTCGACGAGCTGATGGACGCCGGCCTGGAGTCGCTGACCGGCGGTGGCGCGGAGATCTTCGACTGGGAGGTCCGGCAGCACATCGTCGACCACGCCTGCCACTGGGAAGACTGGTCGCGCATCCACGCCCTGGCGCACCGCAAGGGCATGAAGACCCCGGCGACGATGCTGTACGGCCACATCGAGGAGCCCCGGCACCGGGTCGACCACGTGCTGCGGCTGCGTGAGCTTCAGGACGAGACCGGGGGCTTCGCGGTCTTCATCCCGCTGCGCTACCAGCATGACTTCGTGGACTCGGCGGACGGCAAGATCCGTAACCGGATCCAGGCGCGCACCACGATGGCCTCGCCGGCCGAGTCGCTGAAGACGTTCGCCGTCTCCCGGCTGCTCTTCGACAACGTGCCGCACGTCAAGAACTTCTGGGTGATGCACGGGCTGTCGGTGGCCCAGCTCTCGCTGAACTTCGGCGTGGACGACCTGGACGGCTCCGTCGTCGAATACAAGATCACGCACGACGCCGACTCGTACGGCACCCCGAACACGATGCACCGCGAGGACCTGCTGCACCTGATCTGGGACGCAGGGTTCCAGCCGGTCGAGCGGGACACCCGCTACAACGTGGTCCGGGAGTACGACAAGGCCCCGTCGCTGGCCGAGCGGCGCGCCGAGCCGCAGCAGGTCTGGGCCTGAGCCACCACGTACCCTCGCAGTCGATGACCGAGCAACGCGAACCTGAGCAGCAGAGTGGGTTTCCCCGCCGGGACGCCGAGGGGCGCATCCGTACCCTCGGCGATCTGCTCGGGGTGTGCCTGGCTGGCCTGGTCATCGGCGTGCTGGCGTTGGTGTTGTTCGACTGGGCGTTCGCCTCGATCGGCGCCAGTGATTTCGGGCACACCAACGGCTGGCTGGCGGTGATCCTGCCGGCGTGGCTGTTCTGGGATGACTTCCGGGCCTGGGAGTTCGGCGCGGCCCGGGTGGTGGCGGCGCTGGTCGCCGCCGCCGTCGGGGTGTTCGTCGGGCTGCTGATCGCCGGTCTGGGCTCCGGGTTGCCACCGTTGCTCTCCGGCGCGTTGGCAGCGGCGGCGTTCACCGTGGCGTACGCGGCCCTCTGGTTCCCGGGCGTCCGCTGGCTGTCCCGCCGAACCGGCTGACCGCGACCGCCCGCCGGGCGGATCGACCCTCCCGCCGACATCGGCGGGCGACGGAGAGAACGGAGTGGTACGGGTGAGCGCCGCGCTCAAGTACACGCTGGGCCGGATCGGGCTGTTCGTCGCCGTGCTGGCGGGCCTCTGGCTGATCGACATGAACGTGTTCCTGAAGCTGATGTTGGCGCTGGCCTTCTCCGCCGCGCTCTCCTTCTTCCTGCTGCGCGGTTGGCGGGACGAGATGGCCGAGGAGATCGGCACCGCCGCCGAGCGCCGGCGCACCGAGAAGGAGCGCCTCCGCACCGCCCTGGCCGGCGAAGACGACCCCAACCCCAACCCCACCCGCCCGGCTGAAGGCCCCGATACTCCGCGTTGATCATGAAGTTATTGCCCGACCACTCGGCGTGTCGGAGCAATAACTTCATGATCAACGGCGCACTGGGTGGGTTGGGTTACCAGTTGGTGGAGCCGGGGACCTTGGGCCAGGGCTTCGAGGTGGGCTTGATCAGGTACGCGATGCCGCCGGAGCCGCCGGAGACGCCGCCGCTGGCGTTGGTGCGCTTGGTCCGCAGCCAGATCTGCTCGAACTGCGCGCGCTTGTAGACGTTGCGCACCACGTCGTTGCTGGACGAGGCGGGGTCGTTGACGATCACGTCGCCGTCGGCGGTGAAGCCGACCACCACGAACAGGTGCCCGGAGGTGCCGTAGTTCGCCCCGTCCAGCTCACTGGCGAGGAAGGACTGGCTGGTCACGACGGGGATGCCGGCGGCGATGAAGCGCTCCAGCTCGTCCAGAGAGTGCAGTCGGGTCACCCGGCCCTCCAGGCCGGGGAAGCTGGCCGCGTACGCGGTGTTGAACGGCCAGTTGCCGGCACCGTCGTACGCGTAGTCGTAGGTCATCCGGGCCGCGTGGTTGACCGTCGGGTCGGGGTAGGTCGGGTCCACCCAGGAGGTGTCGGCCTCCGAGGGTTTGCGGCCCCAGTACTCGACCACCATCTCCGTGGAGGTGGGTGAGCACCACGCCTCGCCGCCGCCGTCGTACTCAGGGTAGTGCCCGGAGTGCACGTTCTGCGAGTAGCGCGGCACCGGCAGCTCCACGCCCCAGGCGATGTGCCCGGCGCTCGGGGTCACGGTGAACCGGTCCGGCACTGTGGAACTCATCGCGCCGAGCATCCGCACCACCGGTGCGGCGGTCTGCCCGGGTGCCCGGTAGAGGGTCAGCCGCAGCTGGTACGACCGCAGCAGCACCCCGGCGGTGGCGTCGTCGATGCTGAAGGTGTCGGTCCAGATCGTCGACCAGGGGTCACCCTGCCGGTTGACGCTGGTCCGCTTGATGTCGGTGTCGCCGGACGCCCAGCGACCCATCACGTACCACGGGGTCTGGTCGCCGCTGGTGTAGCTGCCCTGCATCTCCACCTGGATCCAGGTGCCGGCGGGGGTTTCCGCGTTCCAGGAGGCGATCAACTCGCTGGCGTCGAACCCGATCCGGGTCACCGGCGAGGTCCAGGTGCCGTATTCCCAGGTGCGGGTGGTGCCGGTGTGCGGGTCGGCGTACTCGGTGGTGCCGGCCGGACGGGCGAGGGTGAGGCCCGCTCGGGCGCCGGGCACCACGCGGGTGCCGGACCGGCTGCCCCGGTGCCAGTCGGCGGGCCCGGACCAGTCCTGGAAGGTGATCTGCTCGTCGTGGGTGGCGGCGGGCGGGCGGGCCGCCGTCGCGGGCGCGCTGGTGGCGAGCAGGGTGAGCGCGGTGACGCCGGCGAGGGCGGCCGCGTGCAGGCGGGATCTGGCCATGGGTGCTCCGCGGTGTCGAGAGGGGCATCGTCGTTGGTCAGTTTTCCGCTTGGAGGGAAGTTTCGCCAGATGTTCCTGAGTGGAAAATCATTGCCGCCGGGATGATCGGCTCGGGATGGACAAGGCAGCGAAGGATATTGATATGACCATGTGACAGGTGGTGAAGTGTCCTTCACCAAGCGGGATCTCCCGCTCATCGAGGAGGTAGTCCATGGCCCTCCGCACGCCCATCCCTCTCCGCCGCGTCCTGGTGCTCGCCGTCGTCACCGGGCTGGGCATCGTCACCGTCGCCGCTGGTCCGGTCGCCGCCCGACCCGCACCGGACCGGTCCACCGAGCCGGCCGCCGCCAGCTACCGGGTGCTCGGGCCCCGGACCCTCGCCGACCGCAACGCGGTGGCCCGTACCGGAGCCGCCATCGACTACTCGGAACACGGCGTGCTGCACATCTCGGCGACCGCGGGTGAGGCCGCCGCGATCGGCAAGCTCGGCTTCCGGCTGGAACCGCTGGCGCCGCCACCCAACGCCGAGCGCGGCGCCGGCGAGATCGGCACGATGGCCTTCCCGCCCGCCGACTCCAACTACCACGACTACGCGGAACTGACCGCCGTCGTGAACCAGGTCGTCGCCGACCATCCGGCGATCGCCCGCAAGATCAGCATCGGTTCGTCGTACGAGGGCCGCGACCTTATGGCGGTGAAGATCTCCGACAACGTCGGCACCGACGAGAACGAACCCGAGATCCTGTTCAACTCCCAACAGCACGCCCGTGAGCACCTGACCGTCGAGATGGCGATCTACCTGCTCAACCTGTTCACCGACAGCTACGGCTCCGACTCCCGGATCACCAACATCGTCAACGGTCGGGAGATCTGGATCGTGCCGACGGTCAACCCGGACGGCAGCGAGTACGACATCGCCACCGGGTCGTACCGGTCCTGGCGCAAGAACCGGCAGCCCAACAGTGGTTCGTCCAACGTCGGCACCGACCTGAACCGCAACTGGGGCTACAACTGGGGTTGCTGCGGCGGCTCGTCCGGCTCCACCTCGTCGGAGACCTACCGGGGGCCGTCGGCGTTCTCCGCCCCGGAAACGCAGGCGTTGCGCAACTTCGTCAACGGTCGGGTGGTCGGTGGCGTGCAGCAGATCAAGGCCAACATCGACTTCCACACGTATTCGCAGCTGGTGCTCTGGCCGTACGGCTACACGACGGCGAACACCGCGACGGGCATGAACGCGGACCAGTACAACACCTTCGCCACCATCGGCCAGCAGATGGCGGCGACCAACAACTACACCCCGGAACAGTCCAGCGACCTCTACATCACCGACGGGGACAGCCTGGACTGGATGTGGGCCACCCACAACATCTGGGCGTACACCTTCGAGATGTACCCGGGCTCGTCCGGCGGCGGCGGCTTCTACCCGCCCGACGAGGTGATCCCCGCGCAGACCAGCCGCAACCGCGAGGCCGTGCTGCTGCTCAGCGAGTACGCCGACTGCCCGTACCGGGCCATCGGCAAGCAGGCGCAGTACTGCGGCAGCGGTGGTGGCGGCACCACGGTCTGGTCGGACACCTTCGAGACCGCCACCGGCTGGACCATCAACCCGTCCGGCACCGACACCGCCACCGTCGGCGCGTTCGAGCGGGGCGCCGCCCAGGCGACCACGTCCTCCGGCGCCAAGCAGCTCACCCCGTACGCCGGATCCAACGACCTGGTCACCGGCCGGCTCGCCGGCTCGGCGGCGGGTGACTACGACCTCGACGGCGGCGTGACCAGTGCCCGGTCCCCGGCGGTGACCCTGCCGTCGTCCGGCACACTGAATCTCTCGCTGGCCTGGTATCTGGCGCACGGCTCGAACGCCTCGTCGGCGGACTACCTGCGGGTGAGTGTCGTGCACAACGGCGGCACCACCGCGCTGCTCACCCAGGCCGGCGCGGCGACCAACCGCAACGGGAGTTGGGCGGTTGCCAACCTCAACCTCACCCCGTACGCCGGGCAGTCGGTCCGCATCCTCGTCGAGGCGGCGGATGCCTCCGGCGCCAGCCTGGTCGAGGCGGCTGTGGACAACGTCACCATCACGTCCTCCTGATCGGGTGGGGTCCCGCTCCGCCCCGGCGGGGCCCCACCACCCGCTCCCGAGCCTCCAGATACGGGACATATCCCTACTGTGTCGCGGTTCCGATCGTCCGGCACCGATCGCCCCTTGATCGATCCGGCACGTCCCGGCGGTGCGCTACCGTCTTACCGACCAGTCCGCAGCGAAGCCGGTGCTAAACCCGGCGCTGTCCCGCAACTGTGATGCCCCACCCGACGGTGGGGACGAGCCAGGTCGCCTGCGGATCGGTCGCGATACGCGCTCTCGAGGAAGGGCGCCTCGTGGGCGGGCGTACGAAAGTCCCTGTCGGCGAAGCACCACACTCCTCGACCGACAGGAGGCCCCATGTTCAGACGTACCCCTCGGCTCTTCGCCGCGACCCTCGCGGTCGCCGCGCTAGCCCTCGGCGCCTGCGCCGAGAAGGCCGACGACAAGCCGACCACCGGCACCGCGGCCGCCGCGTACCCGGTCACGGTCGGCACGCTCACCCTCGACAAGCGCCCCGAGAAGATCGTCGCGCTGTCGCCGACCGCCACCGAGATGCTCTTCGCGATCGGTGCCGGCCCGCAGGTGACCGCCGTCGACGACCAGTCCAACTACCCGGCCGACGCTCCCAAGAGCGACCTCTCCGCCTTCCAGCCGAACGCCGAGGCGATCGCCGGTAAGAACCCCGACCTGGTGGTGCTCTCCGACGACCGCAACAAGATCGTCGAGCAGCTCGGCAAGCTGAAGATCCCGGTGTACCAGACCCCGGCGGCCACCACGCTCGACGACACGTACCGGCAGATCACCGAACTGGGCACGCTGACCGGGCACGCCGACCAGGCCACCGACGTCGCCAGCCGGATGAAGGACGACATCGCCAAGCTGGTCAAGGACCTGCCGCAGCGCGCCGAGAAGCTCACCTACTACCACGAGCTGGGCCCCGAGCTGTACAGCGCGACCAGCAAGACCTTCATCGGCACGCTCTACAGCCAGGTCGGTCTGACCAACATCGCCGACCCCGCCGACGCGGACGGTAAGAACGCCGGCTACCCGCAGCTGTCCCAGGAGTTCATCGTCAAGGCCAACCCGGACTTCGTCTTCCTGGCCGACTCCAAGTGCTGCCAGCAGAACGCCGACTCGGTCAAGGCGCGCAGCGGCTGGGCCGGGCTCACCGCGGTGAAGAACAACCAGGTCATCGCACTGGACGACGACGTCGCCTCCCGCTGGGGGCCGCGGGTCGTGGACCTGCTCCGGGTCATCATCGACGCGGTCGCCAGGGTGCCCGCGTGACCGTCGTCCGTCGGTGAGCGAGGAGTGAGCCGGGTTTGCGAGCCCCGCAGTCGCGAACGAAAGACGGCTCGGTGACCGGGCCGCTTCCCGCGGCCCGGTCCGCCGGACCGCCGTCCGCGTCGCGGCCCGCTGGGCTGCCGTCAACAGCCCGGCCCGCCGGGCTGCGCAAGCGATGGCTGGTCGCCGGGGTGTTCGCGGTGCTCGTCGCGCTCGTCGCCGGGGTGTCGCTCGGCCCGGTCAGCCTGCCCGCCGGCAGCGTCGCGGCCGAGCTGCTCAACCTGATCCCGGGGGTGCACCTCGACAGCGGCCTCTCCGAGCGAGAGATCGCGATCGTCACCGAGCTGCGGTTGCCCCGAGTGGTGCTGGGCCTGCTGGTCGGCGGGCTGCTCGCCCTCGCCGGTGGCTGCTACCAGGGCGTGTTCCGCAACCCGCTCGCCGACCCGTACCTCCTGGGCGTGGCCGCTGGCGCCGGCCTCGCGGTCACCGCGGCGATCGCCCTCGGCGGTGCCGGCCGGCAAGGTGCGATCTCCGGGCTGCCGATGACCATCCCGTTGGCCGCGTTCGCCGGTTCACTGCTCGCCGTCACGATGACCTACGTGCTCGGCGCGGCCGGCGGGCGCGGCGGCTCACCGGCGATGCTGATCCTGGCCGGAGTGGCGGTCTCCGCGTTCCTCTCCGCCGGGCAGACGTACCTGCTGCAACGACACTCCGACAGCATCCAACCGGTCTACTCCTGGCTGCTCGGCCGGCTGGCCACCGCCGGCTGGCACGACGTGCTGCTGGTGCTGCCGTACGCCGCTCTGACCACGGTGGTGGTGCTGCTGCACCGCCGCGAGCTGGACGTCCTCGCGGTCGGTGACGACGAGGCGAGAAGTCTGGGCCTGCACCCGCAACGCACCCGCTACCTGTTGATCGCCGCAGCCTCCCTGGGCACCGCCGCGGCGGTCTCCGCGACCGGCCTGATCGGCTTCGTCGGCATCATCGTGCCGCACACCGTCCGGCTGCTCGCCGGGTCGAGCTACCGGGCGATCCTGCCGCTGTCACTGCTGTTCGGCGGTGCGTTCCTGGCGCTGACCGACGTGGTGGCCCGCACCGTCGCCGCTCCGTCCGAGGTGCCGATCGGGGTGGTGACCGCCCTGCTGGGCGGCCCGTTCTTCGTGATCGTGCTGCGGACCGCCCGACGGGTGCTCACGTGAGCCGCGAGCCCGCCGCCGGCCCGTCCGGCGGTCTTCCGTCCGGGGGTCTTCCGTCCGGGAGTCTTTCGTCCGTGGGTGGCGACGGCGGTGTGCCGGCCGTCGAGGTGCGCGGGCTGCACGTCGACCTCGGCGGCACACCGATCCTGACCGGCGTCGACCTCACCGTCGCCGTCGGCGAGTGGGTCACCGTGATCGGCCCGAACGGCGCCGGCAAGTCCACCCTGTTGCGCGCCGTCGGCGGCCTGCTGCCCGCGCCGGGGGTGATCACCCTGTTCGGTACGGCGAGCACCGCGCTGCGCCGCCGGGACCGCGCCCGGGTGGTGGCCACCGTGGCACAGTCGCCGGTGGTGCCGCCCGGCATGTCGGTGCTGGACTACGTGCTGCTCGGCCGCACCCCGTACATCCCCACACTGGGGCGGGAGTCGACCGCCGACCTCGACGCCGTGCACGAGGTGCTCGGCCGGTTGGACCTCACCGGCTTCCACCGCCGTGAGCTGGCCACCCTCTCCGGAGGCGAACGACAGCGGGTGTTCCTCGCCCGGGCGCTCGCCCAGGGCGCGACGCTGCTGCTGCTCGACGAGCCGACCAGCGCACTCGACATCGGGCACCAGCAGGAGGTGCTGGAACTGGTCGACCAGTTGCGCCGCGAGCACGGCCTGACCGTCCTCGCCACGATGCACGACCTCTCCCTCGCCGGCGAGTACGCCGACCGGATGGTGATGCTCGCCAGCGGTCAGGTGGTGGCCGCCGGAACCCCGTCCGAGGTGCTGACCGAGCACCTGCTGGCGACCCACTACCGGGCCAGCGTCCGGGTGGTCCCCGGCACCCACGGCCCACTGGTGGTCCCGGTCCGCCCCCGCGCGAGGTCGTCCAGGTCAGGGGCCGAGGTCGATGACGGAGAAGAGGGCACCCTGGGGGTCGCGTAGGGCTGCGAACCGGCCCGCCGGGATGTCCCGGGGCGGGACCAGGATCGTTCCGCCCAGCTCGGCGGCGCGGGCCGCGGCGGCGTCCGCGTCGGTCACCGCGAAGTACACCGTCCAGTACGCGGGCAGGTCGGCCGGGAAGTCGTCGGCCAGCGGCGGCATCATCCCGGCGACGATCTGCGTCCCGAGCCGCCAGCCGGTGTACGTCATGGGGCCCACCGCCTGGTCGTCCGGCTGCCAGCCGAAGACCAGCTCGTAGAAGACCTTCGCGCCCTCGGGGTCGGGAGTGACCAGTTCGTTCCAGCTCATCGCGCCCGGCACGTTGAACACTTCGGCGCCGGCCATGGCCAGCGGCTGCCAGACGCTGAACGTGGCGCCGGCCGGGTCGGCGAAGACCGCCATCCAGCCCCGGTCGAAGACCTCGAACGGCGGCACGACGACCTGCCCGCCGGCCCGTTCGACCCGGCCGGCGACCAGTTCCGCGTCGTCGGTGGCCAGGTACGTCGACCAGATCGGCACCTGGTCCGGGATCGCCGGTGGCCCGGCCCCGGCCACCGGCTTGCCGTCGAGCAGGAAGACCGTGTAGCCGCCCGCCTCGGGCTCCGGTGTCACCCGGCCGGTCCAGCCGAACAGCTCCGGGTAGAAGCGCCGCGCCTCGGTCAGGTCCGGGGTGGCCAGGTCGGCCCAGCAGGGCGTACCCGGCGGGACGGTGCTCACGTCAAGACCCCTCTCGGCCCGGGTGGTCACGGCGACCCCCTGCCGGAATCCTGGCACCGTCCCGCCGCGGCCCGGGGCGGAAACGGACGAATCGTCAGCTGAACCGGCGACCCTCGTCCCGTCGGTACGCCCAGCCGGCGAGCGCCGCGAGCAGCACCACCCAGACGCCGAGCATGATCATCGCCAGCGGCTCGACGCGGTATTTGCCGACCGCCGACCACATCAGCTCGGCCGCGCCCCGGGTGGGCAGGAACGGCGCGATCGTCTCGATGAACCCCGGTGCGTCACCGGGCGCGGAGAGCAGGCCGCCACCGAATGCGAGCGGCAGGAAGACGACCTGCGCCACGACGATCGCCGCCTTGCTGGGCAGCGAGTAGCCGATCGCGAGGCCCATCAGCGTGAACGGCACCGAGACGACGGCCACGGTGCCGATGGTCAGCAGTAGGGCCGGCAGGGTGATCTGGGCCGCGGTCAGCGTCGCGCCGATCACCACGACCGGGATCAGCGAGAGGTACGTCAGTGCCAGGCCGGCCAGCACCCGGCCCGCGAACCGGGGCGCGGGCCCGGCCGGCAAGGTTCGCGTGTACGGGTCCCAGGGATGGTCGCGGTCCTCGGCGACGCCGACGCCGTACTGGAAGATGTTGGCGCTCATCACCGAGAAGGTGACCATCGACGCGGTGGCGTAGGTGGCACCGGCCGAGTCCTCGCCGGCGAACGGCACCACGAAGAAGATCATGGCGGCGGCCGGGAAGAAGGCGCTGCCGACGACGGCCACCGGGATCCGGATGATCTCCAGTAGTTGGTAGCGGGCGTGAACCAGGGCGAGCTGCACGGTGGCCTCCTCAGACTGTGGTGGGTTGGCCGCCGGCAGCGGCGGTGGCGGCTCGGCCTTCGGTGGCCGGCTGGTCCCCGGCGGGCGCGCCCCCGCTGGTGATGGCGAGGAACGCCTCCTCCAGCGAGGTCGGTCGTACCTCCAGGTCGGTGAAGGCCGTTCCGGCCGTGACCAGCGCTCGGACCAGTTCGTCGGCGTCGGTGGTGAGCAGGTGCAGCCGGCCGTCGATGCGTTCGGTGCGCACGATGCCGGGCAGGTCGGGCAGGTGGTCGGCGACCAGGCTGACCCGGCGTACGCCGACGATGCCGCGCACGGCGTCCACGGTGTCGTCGGCGAGCACCCGGCCCTGCCCGATCACCACCACCCGGTGCGCCAGCGCCTCCACCTCCTCCAGGTAGTGGCTGCTCAACAGCACGGTGCCGCCGTCGGCATGGAACGCGCGGATCGCCTCCCAGAGGGTGTGCCGGGCGGCAACGTCCAGGCCGGTGGTCGGTTCGTCGAGCAGCACCAGTCGGGGTCGGCCGACGAATGCCAAAGCCACCGCCAACCGGCGGCGCTGGCCCCCGGAGAGGCCTCCGGTCTGCCGTCGGGCGAGGTCGCCCAGGCCGAACTGGTCGAGCAGTTCACCGCGGGGCACCGGGTCCGGGTAGTGCGCGGAGACGAAGTCGACGACCTCACGGACGCGCAGTGTGCCCGGCAGGCCGGTCTCCTGCGGGGTGACCCCGATCTGCCGCCGGTTCGCCGGGTCGCGGGGGTCGCCGCCGAACAGCTCGACCCGTCCCGAGCTGGGGCGGCGCAGGCCGACCAGCAGGTTCATCAGTGTGCTCTTGCCGGCGCCGTTCGGCCCGAGCAGGCCGACCAGCTCACCGGCCCGGACGTCCAGGTCGACACGGTCGAGGGCGAGGACGTCGCCGTACCGGCGACTGGCCTGGTCGGCGCGGGCGAGGGTCATGACTGCTCCTTCGACGGGGTGGGGTCGAGCAGGGTGCGGATGGCTTCGGTGTACTCCTCGAACGCCAGCCGGCCCCGCCGGCTGAGCCGGACCAGGGTTGCCGGGGTGCGTCCACGGTGGGTCTTGCTGATCTCCACGTAGCCGGCGTCCTCGAGCTTGCGCAGGTGCACGGAGAGGTTGCCGGCGGTCATCGCGAGCAGTTCCTGCAACCGGGGGAAGGCGATCAGGTCGCCGTCGCCGAGAGCAGAGAGGCTGGCGACCACCCGCAGCCGGGCCTGCGCGTGGATGACCGGGTCCAGCTCGCTCATCGGCGGTGTCGCTGTCGCCGTCGGGCGATCGCGCCAGCGACCAGGATCCCGCCGCCGCCGGCCACCGCAATGACCAGCGCGTGCCAGCCGGGCCCGGCAAACACACCGGCCAGGTTGATCACGCTGATCCAGACGCCCAGCCGGAAAAGGTCCCGATCCAGCCAGATCGCGCCACCGGCCATGTGCAGCGCGCCGGTCAGCCCGACGGCGGTCGCTGACCAGACCAGACCCGCCAGATCGTCCGGTAGGTGCTCGGAGATCCGGCCGAGCCCCGCGTAGATGCTCACGGAGCCGAGGGCCCACGTGCACCCGTACCAGCGCCCACGCTGGGCGGAGTCACCGATCACCTGGCCGTAGGCCCGTGTGCTGACCACTGCCTGGATCACTCCGGCAGCCAGGAGCAGCGCGAAGAGAACGGTCAGCGGCAGCCAGCTCGGCAGCCGGAGCAGCTCCCGGTCGTCGGGGGAGAACCGCAGGAAGAACAGCCCGAAACCGACCAGCCAGGCGACTCCCCAGGGCCAGTAGAGCAGGCGGGCGTCGGGATCGAGGCGCCGTGCCGTCGCGGACCGCTGGTCCTGGATCAGCCGGAGCGCCGCTGCCGCGTCGGCGGGCGGAAGGTCATCGTCTACGTCCACACAAACTACTTTACGATGCAAAGTCCCAACGCGGTGTCCCGCTCGACGTCCGGGTTACGACAGCGGCGCGCAGTGCCTATGGTGGTGAACCGTGGCGGCTGACCGGTCGCACAGGACACAGGGGAGGGTCCGTGTCGAGCCCGAGCAGAGACCTGGAGGTCCAGCCGGAGGCGCTGGCGGCGTTCGCCAAGACGTCCAACGACCGGGCGGCCCGCTTCCGCGAGCTGCACCGTTCATTTGGCGACGGGCACGTACCTCGGCACGCGTTCGGGGTGATGCCGGCGTCGTTCGGCCTCGCAGCCGCGTACGCCGAGCAGTTCGAGGCGTGCCTGCAGGGGCTCGCCGACGGCGCCGAAATGATGGCGGACATCGCGGAGGGGGTCAGCGACACCGCCGGTGCCTACACCGGCACCGACGTGGCCAACACCGACATGTTCGTGCCCGGCCGCCCGCCAGCTCCCGACGTCATCGCCCCCGGCCCCTGGTCGGGCGGCACCAGCGCTCCGAGCGGGCCGGTGCCCGCGTGAGCACGGAGGCGTTGCACCGCAACAAGACCTACTTCGAGCAGATCGTGTCGGGCACTCCGGAGCCCTTCAAGCCGCTCTCCAACGCGGTGCTCTGGCCGTTCGAGCAACTGCTGGAACTGGTCGCCGGTGAACCGGACGACCTGATGCGGGCGGCGCAGGTCTGCCTGGACACCGGCGCGGCGGTCCGGGAGATCGCAGGCGACCAGATAGCCGACCGGGCCCGCTTGCGCGGCAACTGGAAGGGCGACGCCGCAGAGAGCTTCCATGCCTCGATGGAGTCAGTGGAGAAGGCGATCGAGGAGCTGGCCCGAGGGCTCGACGGCACGAAGGACGTGCTGGTCGAGGCGGCCAACGCGGCGGTCGACGCGTTCAACCTGCTGGTCGAGCTGATCCTCGAGTTCCTGCTCTGGTTCCTCACCGAGGTGATCATCGCGGCCGTGGCCGCGGCGCTGAGCGCCGGCGTCTCGCTGGCCGCCACGGTGGTCCGGGTGCTGGCCCGGCTGGCCACCACCGTGGGTCGGATGGTCAAGATCGTCGCCCGGTTCGCCGAGGTGCTCACCCGCCTCGCCACCCGGTTGGGCAAAGTCGCCGGGCAGCTGCGCGAGTACGCCAACACCGTCATGGAGCTCAAGAAGCGGAAAAAGCAGTACAAGCTGCTTACCAAGGGTGGCTGGACGCCGGAGGGGCGTGCCTTCCAGATCGAGAAGTTCAAGACTCTCTTTCCCGGCAAGTTCGTCATCAACCAGGTCTCGCCGGTCAACATCCCCGGCTTCGGCGGCGCACTGCTGGACACCGGTGTGGGCCTGCACGACATCTCCGACGGGCAGAAGGACCGCAACTACCTTGTGGACGGCACGTACAGCGATGACCTGGGCCCCTACACCAAGAGTGTGCAGAATGTCTTCGACTCCATCGTGAACTGAGAGGCAGCCATGACCTTCCCCGCCCTGGACCGCATCGAGGCGCTGGCCCGCAACCTGGACGGTTGGCAGCGGCAGCTCGCCGACCGGATGGCGGAGCTGGAGCAGACCAGCGCCGAGGGGGTGAGCGACTCCGGCCTGGTGCGCGTCACCGCCGCCGCCGACGGGAAGATCGTTTCTGCGGAGCTGAACGCGCGGGCGATGCGTCTGGACTCCTACAGCCTGGCCGAGGAGTTCACCGCGGCCGCCAACCGGGCGCAGGAGGCCGCTGCGGCCCAGGTCCGGGAGCTGGTCGGTGAGGTCATCGGGGAGCCAGGTGCCGGCCCGCGCCGGCCCGGCGACCACGAGGAGCGCCGATGACGGTCGACGGCAGTCAGGCGCGGTACGTCGAGGGGATCACCCGGCTGCTAGCGGCCGGAGAGCAGGTGCGTGCGGTGGCCCGGGTCCGAGCGGGCGGAGGGCTGACCCCGGCGGCGCCCCCGCAGCCGTCGGCGCCACCCGCCCCGGGTGGGCCGGGCTTCCTGGGTGCCCTGCTCAACGTGCTGTCGCCGAACATCACCTTCGGTCGAGCGGACGACGCCGTCGACTGGCTCTTCTTCGGCGTCGGAGGTCGAGGCGAACCAGGTTCGCAGGCTTCCCTGCTGCACCACGCCCTGACCGTGGCGGCGAAGGGTTCCGGCGTCCGCGACATCGTGCTGGGGGTCACCGACCAGCGGCTGCTGGTCGGCGCGACAGCACCGGTCGGGTTGCTCTCCAGCTCAGCGGCGGACGAACGGGCGCAGGCCGACATCGAGCTGCTCGGGTCGGTGCCGCGCACGGCCGTGACCGCCCGGGTCGGCCGGTACCGGTTGAACTGGAAGCGGCTGCGGATCGACTTTGCCGACGGGTCGTGGTTGTCGTTCCACGTGCCACTGGCTGACTCCGGCCGCCCCCTGCGGGAGATCGCGGCGGCCCTGTCAGCCCGCTGACCCGCCGACGAGAGGGGCGGGCAGCGGCGCAACGTGCAGCACCGCCAGACGGGACACCGCTCGGGTGAGCACCACGTACAACCGGTGCAGCCCGCGCGGTTCGGCCGCGACGATCGCGGCCGGCTCGACCACCACCACATGGTCGTACTCCAGGCCCTTCACCAGCGTCGCGGGCACCACTGTGACCCGCTGCGCGGCCGCCACGTCGTCGGCGGTCGCGGTCGCGACACCGGCATCGGCCAGAGCGGCGCGCAACCCGTCGACCGCGTCGTCCGCGGCGATCACACCGACCGAGCCGTCGTGCACGAGCGCCGCGCGCACCTCCGCCACCGTCGCCGAGGTCAGATCGGTCACCGTACGCACGTCCAGGCCACCGTCGTGCCGTAGCGACTCGGCCGGCGGTACGTCCACCGCGAGCGCCGGAAGGAGCATGTTCGCGAACGCGACCACCGCGGCGGGCACCCGGAAACCGATCGTCAGCGGGACCACCACGGCGTCCGGCTTGCCCAGGTGGGCGAGGGACTCCTTCCAGTCCGTGGCCGCCCACGGGGCGGTGCCCTGGGCCAGGTCACCGAGGAGGGTGATCGAGCCGTGCTCGCTGCGCCGGGCGATGGCCCGACACTGCATCGGGGAGAGATCCTGCGCCTCGTCCACCACCACGTGCCCGAACCCGGAGGGTCGTTCCAGCAGCCCGGTCGCCTCGTCGATCAGCACGGCGTCCGCGGCGGTCCAGCGGGTCGCCTTGGGGGTGCGAGCCGGCTTCGCCCAGACGAGCAACGCCTGCTCTGCGTCGCTGAGCAGGCCGTCCGCCGCTGCGGCCAGCCGGCCCGGGTCGGAGAGCAGGCCGTGCACCAGCCCTTCCGGGGTGAGTGCCGGCCAGACCGCGTCCAGGAAGTCGACCACCGGGCGGCAGCGGCTCATCCGACGCAGCCAGGCATCACCGGGCGACTCGGCCCGACGGGCCTCGGCCTGCCGTTGCAGCAGGCTCACCACGCGCGCCCGGACCCGCTCCCGGCCGGTGCCGTACGGCAGACCTTCCCGACGGGTCTCCTCGACGATCCGGTGCAACGGCTCCAGCCCGATCCGCCACCGGAACGAACCGTCGGACACGGTGATCGACTCGGTGGGCGTACCGATCTGTGCCCGCACCGCGCGTTGCAGCACGCTCGCCATGCGTACGTCGTGCTTGAGCGCGGCGACCGTCGGCTCCTCGACCGCCCGAACCGGCACCCGGGAGATCAAGTCCTCCACCGTGGCCTGCTCGACCTCGACCTCGCCGAGCGCCGGAAGCACCGCCGCGATATACGACAGGAACGCCCGGTTCGGCCCGACGATCAGCACACCGGCCCGTCGCAGACGCTCCCGATGCAGGTACAGCAGGTACGCGGCCCGGTGCAGGCCGACAGCCGTCTTGCCGGTCCCCGGCGCACCCTGCACACAGATCGAGTCGGCCAGGTCGGCCCGGACCAGCTCGTCCTGCTCCGGCTGAATGGTCGCGACGATGTCCCGCATCGGCCCGACGCGCGGTCGTTCGATCTCGGCGGTGAGGATCCGGCTGGTCGTGCCGAGTTCCTCGCCCCGATCCAACCGCTCATCCTCGAAGCTGGTCAGCACCCCGTTGCTGAACCCGAACCGCCGCCGGACCGCCACGCCCTGCGGATCCCGCGCGCTGGCCCGGTAGAACGACCGGGAGACCGGTGCCCGCCAGTCCAGCACCAACGGCTCGCCAAGCTCGTCAGTGACGTGCCGCCGCCCCACGTGGTACCGCCGACCTTCATGATCATCGTTGGCGTTGGCGTTGGCGTTGGCGTTGGCGTTGGCGTTGGCGTTGGCGTTGGCGTTGGGGCTTGCGCCCAACGCCGGGCGGCCGTCGGCGGTCCCGCTGCCGATGACCTCGTTGTCGGTGGTTTCGCGGTCCGTGGTTCCGGCGAAGTCGAGGCGACCGAAGAAGAGCGGCGTGGTCGGGTCGTCCGCCAGCTCGGCCACCCGGCGGGCCAGGGTGCGACCCAGCGTCTCGGCCGCGTACGCGTCGCCGGCAACCTGGTCACCGGTCGAGAAGAGGGCCTCGGCCCGCTCCCGCATCCGGCGTAGCGCTGCCCGCGAGTTTGCGAGGTGCGTGCGTTCGGCGGCCAGATCCGTGTCGAGGTGGGTGTCGAGGTCAAGTGCGGGCATGCTGACGTCCCATCGTTCACATCTGCTGCGCGCTCGCGTGTCCGGGGGCGGATGGCCGGCCGCCCGGCGCGAAGACGTCCGTTCCGGTGCAGCTCACCTCGGCCGTCAAGCGGGCTGCAACCCTACGCTCCCGAGCCCGTCCGTTCCACCGAATTACCCATGCGACCATCCGTACGAGATGGCGTGTCGCGGTACGCCCGCGCCGTACGCCCGCGCCGTGATCGACTCGGTTTTCATGAAGTCGCGGTGTCCGGGTCCGTGCGATGCCCCGGTTTCCAGGAAGCCGAGTCGATCACTGGGAGGAGCCGGTGATTCTGCCCCACCGGTGATGGCAGGTTGGGGGAGCTGCCGGGATCATGGGCCTATGACCGAGGCCCGTCCCGATGCGCGCCGGATGACGATCAGTGACCCGCAGGTGATGCGGGCCCTGGCCCATCCGGCCCGGATCGCGATCATGGAACACCTGAGCAGCCGCGAGAGCGGCGGAACCGCCACCGAGCTCGCGGAGATCGCCGGGCTGTCGCCGAGTGCGACCAGTTACCACCTGCGGGCGCTGGCGAAGTTCGGCCTGGTCGAGCAGGCGCCGAGTCGGGGCGACGCGCGCGAGCGGGTCTGGCGCGTGGTGAGTGCGAGTTGGATGGTCGACGCGGGCCGCGAGGCTGGACCCGCCGCGCGGGCGGCGGAGCAGGCGTTGGCGGAGGCGCACGCGGTCCGGGGGATTGAGCGGATTCGGGACTGGTCGCGGCGCGCCGGGGACGAGCCCGCCGAGTGGTACGACAAGGCGCTGTTCAACGACTCGCTGCTGCTGCTCACCGCCGAGGAGTTGGCCGGGCTGAACGAGGCGGTTCTGGCGCTGCTCAGGCCGTACCACTCGCGGCGGCGTCACGCTGATCCGCCGCCGGGGGCGCGCAGTGTCGCCGTGCATTACCGGACGGTGCCGCTGGCATAGATGGGGGTTGCGCCCATCAGTTGTGAAGTAATATTTTCGAAGTATGTCCTTCACAACTGTCGAGTCGCGCTGGTCGGATGTCTGGCTCGCCGCCACGGCTCGAGGCACCACCATCTGCGGCGACTTCCTCGCCGCCACGGCGTTGGCGCTTGCCCTGCAGGGTGCCGGCGCCGGAGGGCTCGCCGTGTCGGGGCTGCTGCTGGCGGCCACCCTGCCCCTGGTGGTGCTCGCCCCGCTCGCTGGCCGGCTCGCCGACCGCGTGGACAGCCGTACCCTGCTGGTGACCATCGGGTTGGCGCAGGCCGCGATCTGCGGGCTCCTCGCCGTCGTCGACCACCCGGTCCTGGTGGTCGGGCTCGTCACTCTGCTGGCCTGCGGACTCGCGGTGACCCAGCCGTGCCTGGCAGCGCTACTGCCGGCGATGGTCCGTCCGGCCGACCTGCCACGGGCGAGCGCGATCAGTCAGACCGCCGTCTCGCTCGGCGCGCTCGGCGGCCCGGTGCTGGCCGGCCTGTTGGTGGGGCAGTTCGGCACCCGCGTACCGCTGCTGATCGACGCCGCGAGCTACCTGGCGCTCGTGGTCGCGGGCCTGCTGCTGCGGACTCGTCGCGGCGGTCGACGGCCTGCCGCCGCTCCCACCGGCCACCGCAGCCCAGACGGCGCCACCACCCCGCCGGGCCAGGTCACCCCGCCGGGCCAGGTCACCCCGCCGGGCCAGGTCACCCGGGCGGGCGCGGCCGCCCTCGGCGGAGGGGGTACGGAGATCGGCTGGCAGTTGCGCCGGGACCCGCTGATGCTCGTCATGGTGGTGAGTACCGCGGCGGTGGTCGCGGCGATCGGCGGCATCAACGTGATCGAGGTCTTCTTCATTCGGGAGACGCTGAACGGTTCAGCCACCACGTACGGCCTGGTCAGCGCTGCGTGGTTGGCCGGCATGCTGCCGGGCACCTGGCTCGCCGCGCGCCTCGCCAAGCGGCTCGACGACGACGGTGCGTTGGTACGTGGTGTGCTGGCCACGCTGGTCGTGTGCAGCCTGATGGTGCTGCTCGCCGCGACGGTGCCGGCGGCGAGTCTCCTGGTGCCGCTGTGGCTGGTCGGTGGCGCGGCCAACGGCGGCGAGAACGTGTTCGCCAGTCTGCTCACCGCTCGCCGCGTGCCGGAGGCGATGCGCGCTCGGGCGTACGCCAGCTATGGCGCGGCGGTGCAGGGTGGCTCGATGGCGGGGTTTCTGGTCGGCGGGGCGTTGCTCGCGGTCGTACCGCCCAGGCCACTGATCGCCGGCGCCGGTGCGGCCGGTTTGCTGGTGGTGCTGGTCCTCGTGCCGGTCGTGGCCTCGGCGGTACGACGGCAATCGCTGGCCGACCCGGACGGACCGCAGTGCCCACAACCAGGCGGAGCGAATGCGGGGTTGACCACTTCGGGTCGGCCCGCCGAGCCGGATCCGGAGGCCGGGGATACGGTCGGGTCATGGCTGAGCGCATCGCACGCCCGCGGGTCGGGCACATCCAGTTCCTGAACTGCCTGCCGATCTACTGGGGTCTGATGCGCTCCGGCGCCCTGCTCGACGTCGACCTGCACAAGGATTCACCGGACCGGTTGAGCGCCGCGCTGGTCGCCGGCGACCTCGACATCGGCCCGATCACCCTGTTGGAGTACCTGAAGCACGCCGACGAGCTTCTGCTCCTGCCGGATCTGGCGGTGGGCAGCGACGGGCCGGTGCTCTCGGTCAACATGGTCTCCACCCGACCCCTCGCCGAGCTGGACGGCGCCCGGGTGGCGCTCGGCTCAACCTCGCGGACCGGGGTCATGCTGGCTCAACTGCTGCTCACCGAGCAGTACAACGTGCGGCCCGACTACTTCCGCTGCCCGCCGGACCTGACCCAGATGCTGCTGGAGGCCGACGCCGCGGTGCTGATCGGTGACGTGGCGCTGCGGGCGTACTACGAGGCGCCCCAGCGGGGCCTGACCGTCACCGATCTCGGGCAGGCGTGGCGGGAGTGGACCGGACTGCCGATGGTCTTCGCCGTCTGGGCGGTCCGCCGCGACTTCGCCGCCGCCCATCCGGGCATGGTCAAGGAGGTGCACGAGGCGTTCCTGCGCTCGCGGGACCTCTGCCTGGCCGAGTTGGACCAGGTCGCCGAGGCGGCGGCCCGCTGGGAGACGTTCGACGCGGAGACGCTGGCCACGTACTTCCGGACCCTGGACTTCTCCCTTGGCGACCGTCAGGTCGCCGGGCTGCGCGAGTGGGCCCGACGGGCTACCGCCATCGGCGAGGCCCCGGCGCTGCCGGACGGCGGCCCGGAGTTCTTCGCCGGCTGAGCAGCCGGCCGGGGTCTCTGCTCAGCCGGCGCAAGCCGGCTGAGCAGCCGGTCGGGGCCGGCGCGGCTCAGGCACCGGGGCGGAGCAGCGCCTCGGTGATCTTCTCGCAGTTCTTCATGCCGTAGTCGTAGCCCTTGTCGATCGGATACTTCACCATCACGCCCATCGTCCAGGTGTCGCCGATGGCCAGGCAGTTGATGTGCATCTCCTGCTCCCTGGTCCGGTCGATCCACCCGTTCTTGATGGCGATCTGCTTCTGCTCGGCGGCCGGGAAGGCCTTGCGGATGCCGAAGTCACCGGCGCCGCGCACGAGCTTCATCTCGTTGAGCAGCCACTTGGTCCACTTAGGCCCGGCAGCGGTGCCGGTGGCGATGCAGTTGCCCAGGCGGGCGGTGTCCCGGGGGGAGAGAGCCGTGCGGCTCCAACCCTTGTCGGGGGCGACGCTGCTGTCCGTCAACTTGCACATGGAGATCAGCCGCTTGATCGAGGCGTCCCGGCCAACCAGGTTGTAGAACTGTTCGGCCCGGGTGTTGTCGCTGTCCCGGATGATCCGCGTCGCGTCGGCGAGCTTCGCGTCGCTCGGCGTCTGCCCGGCGTCGGCTGCCCGACGCAGGTAGTCGGCGACGATCCACGACTTGATCATTGAGGCGGTGGTGCTGGTCTCGCCCATGTTCTTGGAGCCGATGATCTGCCCGGTCCGGCGGTCCAGCACGCTCCAGGCGTACCAGCCCTCGATGTCCAGGTCGAGGTCCTTGGCCGCGAACGGCAGCGGTGCCAGCGAGGGGCTGGGGCTTGGCGACGGCGGGGCCGGCTGGCGGGCGCTGCGGTCGGTGGGCTTGCCGGTGGACCGGTCGCTGGTCGTCGTGCCGGCGTTGCCCCACTTGGCGGCGGCGGACGACTCGAACGGCGACCCGGGCAGCAGCCGCAGCGACACCAGCACCAGCCCGATCAGGATGACCGCGATCGCGACCAGCCGAAGGGGGGACGCGTCAGCGCCCTCGCGCCGGGTGGCCCGACGGTTGCCGGCCATCAGAGTTTCCCGACCGGCTGCTGCGGCACCTTGAGCGCGGCACCGGGCTGCGGGGTGACCAGCTGAGTGGCCACGCTGGCACAGACCTTCGCGCCGTAGTCCAGACCGCTCCTCTGCGGGTAGCGCAGCATCACCGCGAGACTCCACTTGTCGTTGACGGCAAGGCAGTTGACGTGCCAGTTGCCGTCGTAGTTGATCGGGGTCCAGCCGTTCTTGATGCTGACCGGGCCTTGCGCGGTGATCGACTTGGGCAGACCGTCGATGATCCCCCAGCGTCCACCGCCGGAGTCTGATCTCTGGTCCTTCTTGGCGGTCGTGCCCTGGACCTTGCTCATCTGGTCGAGCACCCACTTGGTCCACTTGGGGCCGGCGGCCTTGCCGTCGGCGATGCAGTCACCGAGCCGGACCGCGTCGCGGGGGGACATCCGGGTGAAGCTCCAGTACCCGGTGTACGGCTTGACGTTGCCGCGCTTGGTGTCGGTCAGCCCGCAGATCGTGATCGCCCGCTGGATCACCGCGTCGGGTGTGCTGCTCGTGGAGGGCTTGTACGAACCCCCCGCAGCGGCGTGGACCTTGTTGGCCGCCCCGTCGTTGCTGTCGACGATGGCGACTCGAGCCATCTCCTTCATCGCCGCGGGCGGCTCTCTGTCCTTGAGCTGCCGCAGGTAGTCCGAGACGATCCACGCCTTGATCATCGACTCGGTGGAGCTGGTCGCGGTCATGTTCGGCGATCCGGAGATCGTGCCCGTCTGCCGATCCAGCAGCGCCCACGAGAAGAACTCACCCCGGAAGCTCACCGACACCGGTCCGGCCGCCAGCGTGGGCGGCGGCGGCGGGGTGGGCGCGGGCGCGGCGACGGTCGAGGCGGCACCGCCGCCTCCGACTCCGCTGCTGTCGCCGTCGGAGAGGCGGGCGTACGCGGCGGGGACCAGTAGGACGCCGCCGAGCAGGACCGCCGTGATGGCGAGCACCATGGTCACGCGAGATCGCATGAGTGGGTGAGCTCCAGGTGTCAGGGCCGGGGGGACCGGCTTGTTGTCCGGACAAACCGGCTGATCGCCGAGGCCGGGGGAGGTGGCCTCTGTCGTACGGCGATCGTTTGAAGCCGATCGGTGTGACGGCGGAAAGTCTACGTCCGGTTGCCGGACCCGCCAGAGTCCGACACTAGGCACGCCGCCATAAAGACGCGATATGGGACCGGTATGCGTTTCTTGCGGGGATTCACCTTTGTTTCGTGGCCTAAGTCACGTCACCTTCCGGCGACCCAGGTGACGCAAAGCGCTCATTCCGTTACGGATAGGATCCTCGGATTCCTGTTACACCCCCTGGTGCAACGTGGCGCAAGCTGTAACACTTAGCGTCATGTATGGCAACGACTTCTCCGCCCCGAACGGCGCCCCGGACGACGCCCCCGGCAGCGGCCTGTTGGGTGAGGTCGAGGCCGCCGAGGCCGAGCTTCGCGCGGCGGCAGCGCGCGGACGGCGTGGCGGCCCCGCCCCGGACGAGGACCTGGCGGCGTACTTCGCCGAGGTCGTCGACGCCGAGCAGAAGATCGAGCCACGGGACTGGATGCCCGACGCGTATCGCCGGACGTTGATCCGGCAGATCGCCCAGCACGCCCACTCCGAGATCATCGGCATGCAGCCGGAGGGCAACTGGATCAGCCGGGCGCCGTCACTCAAGCGCAAGGCGATCCTGCTGGCCAAGGTGCAGGACGAGGCGGGCCACGGCCTCTACCTCTACGCCGCCGCCGAGACCCTCGGCATCAGCCGCGACGAGCTGGTCCGGCTGCTGCTCGACGGGCGACAGAAGTACAGCTCCATCTTCAACTACCCCACCCTGAGCTGGGCCGACGTGGGCGCGATCGGTTGGCTGGTGGACGGCGCGGCGATCGTCAACCAGGTGCCGCTGTGCCGCTGCTCCTACGGCCCGTACGCCCGCGCGATGATCCGGGTCTGCAAGGAGGAGTCGTTCCACCAGCGGCAGGGCTACGAGATCCTGCACACCCTGGCGCACGGCACCCCGGGGCAGCAGGCGATGGCCCAGGACGCGGTGGACCGCTGGTGGTACCCGTCCCTGGCCATGTTCGGCCCGCCGGACGGCGACTCCACGCACTCCGCCCAGTCGATGGGCTGGAAGATCAAGCGCTTCTCGAACGACGACCTGCGGCAGCGTTTCGTCGACATGTGCGTCCAGCAGGCCGAGATCCTCGGGCTGCGCATTCCCGATCCGGACCTGCGCTGGAACGAGGAGCGGCAGGCGTACGACTACACCCAGCCGGACTACGACGAGCTGATGCGGGTCATCTCCGGCGACGGGCCGTGCAACCGGGAACGGATCGCCCACCGCCGGGCCGCGCACGCCGACGGCGCATGGGTACGGGAGGCCGCCACGGCGTACGCCGCGAAGCGGGCAGAACAGCGGGAGAAGGTAGCGGCATGACGGATCACTCGCCTCTGTGGGAGGTCTTCGTGCGGGCGCGGCGCGGGCTGTCGCACACCCACGTCGGCAGCCTGCACGCCCCCGACGCCGAGCTGGCCCTGCGCAACGCCCGGGACCTCTACACCCGCCGCCAGGAGGGCGTGTCGATCTGGGTGGTGCCGGCCGGCGTGATCACCGCGTCCAGCCCGGACGAGAAGGACGCCTTCTTCGACCCGGCCGCCGACAAGGTCTACCGCCACCCCACCTTCTACGAGGTGCCGGACGGGGTGGCCCACCTGTGAACGGGCCCTTCGACTTCACCCTCGGCCTCGGCGACGACGCGTTGATCGCCGCGCAGCGTCTGGCCGAGTGGACCACCCGCGCGCCGGAGATGGAAGAGGACGTGGCGCTGGCCAACATCGCCCTCGACCAGCTCGGCGCGGCCCGCCTGCTGCTGTCGTACGCGGGCGAGCTGGAGGGCGCGGGTCGGGACGAGGACGCGTTGGCGTACCTGCGCGACGACCGCGAGTTCCGCAACGCGCTCCTGGTCGAGCTGCCCAACGGCGACTTCGCGGTGACGATGGCGAAGCTGTTCTTCCTGGCGGCGTACCAGTTGCCGCTGTACACGGCGCTGGCCGGCTGCGCGGACGAGCGGTTGGTCGCGATCGGCGCGAAGGCGCGTAAGGAGTCGGCCTACCACCTCGACCACGGCGCGCTGTGGGTGAAGCGGCTCGGCGACGGCACCGAGGAGTCGCACCGTCGCATGCAGTCCGCCGTCGACCAGGTGTGGCCGTACACCCATGAGCTGTTCGCCGCGGACCCGGCGGCGCCGGTCGACCCGGCCACCCTGCGGTCGGCGTTCGACGAGACCGTCGGCGCGGTGCTGGCCGAGGCGACGCTCACCCTGCCGGGAAGCGGCTGGGCGCCGGCCGGTGGACGAACCGGCGTGCACACCGAGCACCTGGCCTATCTGCTCGCCGAGATGCAGGTGCTGCACCGCGCCCACCCCGGAGCGCAGTGGTGAACCCCAGGGAGGCGGCCGCGTCGGTGGTGGACCCGGAGATCCGGGTGATCACCATCGATGAGCTGGGCATCCTCCGGGCGGTCGAGGAGGATCCGGCCAGTGGTCGGGTCACCGTCACCATCACCCCGACCTACACCGGCTGCCCGGCGATGGACGTGATCCGGGCCGACATCCGCCGCGCGCTCGCGGTCGCGGGCCACGCCGACGCCGAGGTCCGCACGGTCTTCAGCCCACCGTGGAGCACCGACTGGATCTCCGACCGTGGGCGGGCGAAGCTCGCCGCCGCCGGGATCGCCCCGCCGGCCCCGGTGCCGGCCGCCGGCGTGGTGTCGTTGACCCTCGCGGTCCGCTGCCCGCAGTGCGGTTCGCCGGAGACCGAGCAGGTCAGCCGGTTCGGCTCCACCGCGTGCAAGGCGCTGTGGCGTTGCCGCTCCTGCTCCGAACCCTTCGACCATCTGAAGGCGCTGTGACTGTCACCATCACCCGCCCGGTCCGTCGCCGGCCGGCCTTCCACCCGTTGTCGGTCGCCGCCGTCGACCGGCTCACCGACGACTCGGTGGCGGTCACGTTCGCCGTACCGGAGGAGTTGCGGGACACGTTCGCGTTCCAGGCGGGCCAGCACCTCACGGTGCGGCGGGTGGCCGAGGACGGCTCGGACGTGCGCCGGTCGTACTCGATCTGCTCCACCCCCGACGACCTGACCCGGCACGGCCGGTTGCGGATCGGGGTGCGGGAGATCCCCGGCGGCGCGTTCTCGGCGTTCGCCTGTGGGGCGCTGCGCGGCGGCGACACGGTCGAGGTGCTGCCACCGCTGGGCACCTTCACGACGGCCTTCGCGCCGGACCGGGTGCGCCACTACGGCGCGGTCGTCGCCGGCTCCGGCATCACACCGGTGCTCGGGCTGGTCGCGACCGCCCTGGCCGTCGAGCCGGCCAGCACGTTCACCCTGGTGTACGGCAATCGCACGGCGAACACTGTGATGTTCGCCGAGGAACTGGCCGACCTGAAGGACCGCTATCCGACCCGGCTGCACCTGGTGCACGTCCTCTCCCGGGAGCAGGGCGAGTCACCGCTGCTCTCCGGGCGCATCGACGCCGAGAGGCTGGGCCGGTTGCTGGGCAGCATCGTGCCGGGCGACCTGGTCGAGGAATGGTTCCTCTGCGGCCCGTACGGCATGGTGGTCGACGTCCGGGACGTGCTGACCGCGCGTGGGCTCCCCGAGTCGGCGGTGCGTACCGAACTGTTCCACGTCGACGCGCCGCCGGAGCCGGTCCGCCGACCCACCGACCAGGTGGGCGCCGGGGCCGAGGTGACCATCGTGCTGGACGGCCGCTCGTCGAGCTTCACGATGGGTCGCGAGGAGCGGGTGCTGGACGCCGCGCTGAAGGTGCGCGGCGAGCTGCCGTACGCCTGCAAGGGTGGTGTCTGCTCGACCTGCAAGGCGAAGGTCGTGGACGGCGCGGTCACGATGGCCCGCAACTACGCCCTGGAGCCCGACGAGCTGGCCGCCGGCTACGTGCTGACCTGCCAGTCCAGCCCGACGACCGACAAGCTGACTGTCGACTACGACGCATGACGGCGCCGAACAGCCGGTAGTTCGTTGAGCGGTTCGCCGAGGTCACCGGGGGCAGCACCCGGTCGGCTTCGTGGTGGGAGGCGTACCTGCGCGTGGTTTGGGCCGCTGCGCCTTCGACCGCCCGTGCAGGCGGGCCGACCTGAACGGTCGATCGCACGCCTGACAGCGCTGCCGCACGAGGGATAGTGGATCTCAATTCGATCGCGTATATTGCCGATCGTCAACGCCTGGCATCGGAGCGGCGCGTCGTCGCACGCTCGACAGTCAGGTTTCCGCGTGCCGTGCCCGTTCGCCCGGGCACGGCACGTTTGATTGAACGGGGGCAATCGAGTGGGTCGACAATCAGGGCGCTGGCGCGCGCTGCTGGCCGGGGTGGTGACTCTGGCCGGGGCAGGCCTGGTCGCCAGCACACCAGCGCATGCGGTCAGTGGTGGCACGCCGATCACCGATGACACCTTCGCCTTCGCGGCAAAGGTGTCATTCGACGGCGTCAGCGGCTGCTCCGCCGCGCTGGTGGCACCGCAGTACGTGATCACAACCAAGTCCTGCCTGAGCGCCACCGGTGCGCCGGTCGTGACCGGGGCCCCGGCGAAGCCGATCACGGTGACGGTGGGGCGGCTCGACCTGACCAGCAGTGCGGGTCACGTCCGTCGGGCCACCTGGGTGGTGCCGCATCCGAGCCGCAACGTCACGTTGCTCCGGCTCGCCGGGCGGGCGGTCGGGGTCACGCCCGTCGTCCTCGGCACCACGGCACCGGCCGCAGGTGAGACGTTCCAGGCGCTCGGCTTCGGCCGTACGGCCACCGAATGGGTGCCGGACAAGCTGCACGGGGTGCTCGTCACGGCGGACGCCGTGTCGGCGACCGGCATCGACATCAGCCCGGAGAGCGGCGGCCCAACGACCTGCCGGGGCGACGCCGGCGGGCCCACCGTCCGCCTGGGCGGCGGCACCCCGCAGCTGGTGGCCCTGCACGACACCTCCTGGCAGGGCGGTTGCCTGGGCGAGACGGAGACCCGTCGGAACGCGGTCGAGGCGCGCACCGACGACCTGGCGGCCTGGGTCCGCCAGCACAGCGTGTCCACCTGCAACGCGGGTGGCGGGACCGCCGTGCCGGGAAACCAGGGCAGCATCGCCATCCTCGGCGACTGGACCGGCGACTGCCGTGCCGACGCGCTGGCGCAACCGGCCGACGGCCGGCTCCGGCTCTTCCCGAGCAGCTACCTGTCCGGCACTGTCTATCCCGAGCCGACGGCGGCCCCGTACGTGGGCAGCGGATGGTTGGCGGCCACCCGCCCGCGAGTGCTCGTCGGTGACTTCAACGGCGACGGCCGGTCGGACCTGATCGGGGGCGTCGCCGACGGCACCCTGACCGCGTGGGCGTCGACGGGTGACCTGTCCGCCAACTACAAACTCTTCGCGGGTGCGAGTGCCGTGGTCGGCAACGGTTTCACCATCTCGGCCATTCCACAGCTCCTTCCGGGTGACTTCGACGGTGACGGGCGGACGGACCTGCTCGCGCAGCTGGCCGACGGGACGCTGCGGGTGTGGGCCTCGACCGGCGATCTCTCCGCCGACGGGCGGCTCTTCTCCGGCGCGCCTCGCGACGTGGGCAGCGGTTTCACAGCGACGGCGGTGCTCCGGATCCTGACCGGCGACTTCAACGGTGACGGACGCACGGACCTCATCGCGCAGTACGCGGACGGCTCGATGAAGGCTTACCCGTCGAGCGGGGACCTCTCCGCCAACCTGCGGCTCTTCCCGTCGACGCAGCAGGCGAAGGTGGTCGGTACCGGCTGGACGAGCAGTGCCATCCCGCGCATCCTGCCTGGCGACGTGGACGGCGACGCGATCACCGATCTGGTGGCCCAGAGCGCCGACGGCACCCTTCGGGCCTACCGGTCGACCGGCGATCTGACCACAGTTCTCTTCCCCGGGCCGTACCGGCAGGTGGGCGCGAACTGGAGCGCCGCGAACCGGCCGCGGATCATGGTGGGTGACTTCTCCGGGGACGGCCGGACCGACCTCGTCGCTCAGCAGTCGGTCGGGAGCCTGTCGAGCTTCCGGGCCACCGGTGATCTGTCGGCCGATGACAAGCTCTACGTCTCGGGTCAGCCGCCCCGCGGGGAGGGCAACTGGGGTTCCGCCGACATCCTGCGCATCTTCTGATCCCACGCGCACCGAACGGCACCGGCCCCAGCCTCACCCGAGGCTGGGGCCGGGTGCCTGCCGGGGTGACCGGATCACTCGCGCCGGGGCGAGCATCCCGGCAGGTGGCTGCGCTGAGCCGTCCGGGTAGCTCGGCGTAAGCTCGGGGCGTGACGGTGAGCCGGGAGATCGACGACATCCTGCAGCGCGGCGCGGACGGCGGGCGGATCACGCCCGAGGAGGCGCTGCTGCTCTACACCGAGGCGCCCTTCCACGCGTTGGGCGAGGCGGCGGACGCGGTGCGCCGGCGGCGCTACCCGGACAACGTCGTCACGTACCTGATCGACCGCAACATTAACTACACGAACGTCTGCGTGACGGCGTGCAAGTTCTGCGCGTTCTACCGGGCGCCCAAGCACAAGGAAGGGTGGACCCACCCGACCGAGGAAATCCTGCGCCGGTGCGGCGAGGCGGTCGAGCTGGGCGCGACCCAGGTGATGCTCCAGGGCGGGCATCACCCGGACTACGGCGTGGAGTACTACGAGGAGCTGTTCTCCTCGGTCAAGCAGGCGTACCCGCAGCTGGTCATCCACTCGATCGGCCCCAGCGAGATCCTGCACATGGCGAAGGTCTCCGGGGTGAGCCTGGACGAGGCGATCGCCCGGATCAAGACCGCCGGTCTGGACTCGATCGCCGGCGCTGGCGCCGAGATGCTGCCTGAGCGGCCGCGGAAGGCCATCGCGCCGCTCAAGGAGTCGGGCGAGCGCTGGCTGGAGGTCATGGAGCTGGCCCACCGGCAGGGCATCGAGTCGACCGCCACCATGATGATGGGCACCGGTGAGACGCACGCCGAGCGGATCGAGCACCTGCGCATGATCCGTGACGTGCAGGACCGCACCCGCGGTTTCCGCTCCTTCATTCCGTGGACGTACCAGCCGGAGAACAACCACCTCAAAGGCCGCACCCAGGCGACCACGCTGGAATACCTGCGGCTGGTCGCGGTGGCCCGGCTCTTCTTCGAGACCGTGCCGCACCTGCAGGCGTCCTGGCTGACCACGGGCAAGGACGTCGGGCAGCTCTCGCTGCACATGGGCGTGGACGACCTCGGCTCGATCATGCTGGAGGAGAACGTCATCTCCTCCGCCGGTGCCCGGCACCGCTCCAACCTGCACGAGCTGATCGGCATGATCCGCTCGGCGGACCGGATCCCCGCGCAGCGCGACACCCTCTACAACCGGCTCGCCGTGCACCACACGCCGGCCGACGACCCGACCGACGAGCGGGTGGTCTCGCACTTCTCCTCGATCGCGCTGCCCGGCGGCGGGGCGGGCAAGGCCCTGCCGCTGGTCGAGGTCAACTGACGCGGGTCGACGTCGGGCCGTTCGGCTGACCGGGGCTCATGCTCCTGCCGCGTCGTCCCGGCGGTACGGGTGGTCCCCGTCGCCGCAGCGTCAGGCTGCCCGGTCAGGGCTGGTGGAGATGATCGTCGACGGCTAGCGTCGCGCCTCGTATCCGTTGCCACAGTCGGTCGCCGAGAACGGCACGACGGTACTGGTGGCAGATGGTCTGATGGCTGTGGGCTGTCCTCCATCGGCCCGCTGAGGGTCGTTCATATAACGCACGGCGGTACGGGCGGGATGGGTGACCATCCCGCCCGTAGCGTCTGCGCAGCTCGGGCCGGACGGATGAAAACACCCTCGCCCGCTGGCGTAAGAGATCGACCTTCGATAGCGTCCGCTCCGTTCCGCAACCATTCTTCTTCCCTACCCCCGGGGGACTGATGACAGCGTTCCACCGCTCGACCCTGGCGCGCGCTGGCGTTGTGGCTCTGCTCGCGGCCGGTGGCCTGGCCACCGTGGCCGCCCCGGCACAGGCCGCCGACCAGGCTGACCTGGCACTGGTGCCGCTCAGCTACGAGCTGGCCGAGGGCGTCGACGCGGCCAAGGCCAAGCCGTTCAAGTTCCTGGTCGACAACACCCGGAGCACGGTCGCCGCCAAGGGCGTCAGCTACACCGTGGACACCAGCAACCTGCGCAAGGGCCTGGTCGGGGTCGCGGTGCCCGACGGCTGCCAGGTCAAGGGCAGGACCTTCACCTGCCAGCTCGGCGACGTGCCCGCCGGCACCAGCGAAGACTTCGGCGTCCCGCTCTTCTCCACCGGTGGTCGTGGTGAGGCCGGCACGCTGGTGGTCACCATCAGGTCGGCCACCGCCGATCCCCACCGTAAGGACAACACGGTCGAGCACGACATCACCGTCGCGAAGCCCGGCTACGACCTGACCAGCTGGGTGCAGGACGTCAACGCGAACGTGGTGGTGAACGGCGTCCAGGGCGACGACCCCGACCTCCGGCCGGTCAGGCGCGGCGAGACGGTGCCACTGGACTGGGCGGTCTACAACGACGGCAGTCAAACGGCGACCGGCCTTTCCTACGTGCTCACGCTCCCGGCCGGGGTCACCTTCGCCACCCTGCCGGACACCTGCGTCGCGCAGACCTTCGGCGGCGTCGCCCAGGCGCTCTGCCAGGACGACGGCGCGGTGATCCTGCCTGGTGAGTACTACACGGCGGACATCAAGGTGACGGTCGGCGTGAACGTCACCCAGCCGGTGCTGCGCGTTGGTGAGCTGGTCGCGCACGGTCTGGACGCGGCGACGGGTCAGTCCGAGGAGGAGCCCGAACCGGCGACCAGCGCCCAGCGGAAGGCCTTCACCGAGGTCGACGAGAGTGACAACCAGGCGATCTTCGACGTCTTCGTCGACCTGACCGCGCCGCCGTCGCCGACCCCCACGCCGACGCCCACCGCGACCCCGACGCCCACCGCGACCCCGACCCCCACCGCCACGCCGACGCCGGACGGCACGCCGAGCCCGAGTGGCACGACGACGCCCGGCACGACCACGTCGCCGGGTGCCGGTGGCGGTGGCTCCGGCGGTGGTGGGTTGCCGGTGACCGGTGTGCAGGTCGGCCTGATCGGCGGCATCGGCGCGATCATCCTGCTCGTGGGCGGGGCGCTGCTGGTGCTCTCCCGCCGGCGCAAGGTCGTCCTGGTCGCTCCGGGCGACGAGAAGTCGACCGACTGACGACACCGCGCCGCTGACCAGAGGCGCTTCGACACGAGGCGCAACGGCGGCGGACCTGGCACGACGTGAGGGCGGGGTGGGCGACCACCCCGCCCTTTCGCGTACCCGTGCGACGGCACCGCACCCAGATGGCGGCGCTCGGCGGCCGGCTGGCAGAGTGGAGGGGTGAGCCGTACCCCGCAGGGCCAGCGAGCCAGTCTGGACAAGCAGCCGCACGAGGTCGCCGCGATGTTCGACGGCGTGGCGGAGCGTTACGACCTGACCAACACGGTGATCTCGCTGGGTCAGGACCGCTCGTGGCGTCGCTCCACCCGGGCGGCACTGGGGTTGCGGCCGGGTGAGCGGGTGCTGGACGTGGGTGCGGGCACCGGCGTCTCGACGCGGGAGCTGGCGCAGTCCGGGGCGTACGCGGTGGGTGCCGACCTGTCGTTGGGCATGCTGTACGCCGGCAAGCGGGCCCGGCCCGAGGTGCCGCTGCTGGCCGGCGACGCGCTGCGGTTGCCGTTCGCCGATGCCAGCTTCGATGCGGTGACCATCTCCTTCGCGCTGCGCAACGTCAACGACACCGACGCCGCCCTGCGTGAGTTGGCCCGGGTCACCCGGCCGGGCGGGCGGCTGGTGGTCTGCGAGTTCAGCACCCCGGTCAATCCGGCCTTCCGGACGGTCTACCTGTCGTACCTGATGCGGTCGCTGCCGGTGGTCGCCCGGGCGGTGTCGAGCAACCCCGAGGCGTACGTCTATCTCGCCGAGTCGGTCCGGGCCTGGCCGGCGCAGGCCGCGCTTGCCGGGCGGATCGCCGCGGCCGGGTGGGGACGAGTGGCGTGGCGCAACCTGACCGGTGGTGTGGTGGCCCTGCATCGGGGCATCCGCGAGTAGTCCACGACCGGTACGGGACGGCACGGACATTATTCAGGTTTCGTGAATATCGGTCTTTAGTCCACTTTGCCCCGTACGCTCGATCGCATGACCGGAGGAGACCCGGCGGACCCGGTGGCCGCCACCGACGACGACGCGGCCGAACTCATCGCGCAGTTGCGCGATCTGGCAGGGGCCGACCCGGTGGAGGTCCGGCAGGTGGTCGCCGAGGTGTTGGCGGCACTGGACCGGGCGGCGGGTGGCGCGCTCCGTGAGCATCTGCCGGAGGCAATCCGGGTCGATGCGGGGCTGGACGCCTCCAGCTCGGCCTGACACCTGACTGCTGTGGACGGTCGGGGACTGTCACATCGGCGAGTTAGGTACCCCTGATCCTGCGCTGGTATGACGCCGGTCATACACTCGTCCCGTCTGGCTTGTGAAGCATTTCACGAGCGTGCGGGAGGAGGCGCGAATGACCCCGGTGGAACACGACGCCGACGTCATTGTCGTGGGCGCCGGTCCCGGTGGATCAGCTACTGCGTACCACCTGGCCCGGCACGGCGTACGGGTGCTGTTGTTGGAGAAGACCGAGTTCCCGCGGGAGAAGGTCTGCGGCGACGGGTTGACCCCGCGCGCCGTCCGTCAGCTCATCCGGATGGGTGTGGACACCTCGCCCGAGGCGGGCTGGCTGCACAACCGCGGCCTGCGGGTCATCGGTGGCGGGGTGCGCCTGGAACTGGACTGGCCGGAGCTGGCGAGCTTCCCCAACTACGGCCTCGTGCGTACGAGACTCGACTTCGACGACCTGCTCGCACGGCAGGCGGTGGCCGCCGGCGCCAAGCTGCGGACCAACGTCAACGTGCTGGGCCCGGTGCTCGACGGCGACGGCCGGGTCACCGGCGTCGAGGCTGAGGTCGGGCCGGGCAAGGAGCCGACCACCTTCCACGCCCCGCTGGTCGTCGCGGCGGACGGGGTCTCCGGCCGCTTCCCGCTCGCGCTCGGGCTGGCCAAGCGGGAGGACCGGCCGATCGGCGTGGCCGTCCGCCGCTATTACCGCTCGCCGGCCAAGCACGACGACAACTACCTGGAGTCCTGGCTGGAGTTGCGCAGCAAGGACAGCGGCGACAACCTGCTGCCCGGGTACGGCTGGATCTTCGGCCTGGGCGACGGTCGGGTCAACGTCGGTCTCGGCGTGCTCAACTCCTCCTCGGCGTTCGGCAAGACCAACTACCGCCGGCTGCTCACCGACTGGCTCGCCAACACCCCCGAGGACTGGGGGATGACCGACGAGACCAACGCCGACGGCCCGATCCTCGGCGCCGCGCTGCCGATGGGCTTCAACCGGGTGCCGCACTACACCCGTGGCGTGCTGCTGGTCGGTGACTCGGGCGGCATGGTCAACCCGTTCAACGGCGAAGGCATCGCGTACGCGATGGAGTCCGGCGAACTGGCCGCGGAGGCCATCGTCCAGGCTCTGGCCCGGCCGGCCGGCCCGGAGCGGGAGCGGGCGCTGATGGCGTACCCGAACGAGCTGAAGGCCCGACTCGGCGGTTACTACCGGTTGGGCGGCATCTTCGTGAAACTGATCGGCCGCCCGGAGATCATGCGGATCGCCACCAAACACGGCATGCCGCACCCGACGCTGATGCGTTTCGTCCTCAAGCTGTTGGCCAACCTGACCGACCCGCGTGGCGGGGATGCGATGGACCGGGTCATCAACGCGATGACGAAGGCAGCTCCAGCCGTATAAGTAGGACGGCATCGGTGCTGGTCACAGCCCCGACGCCGACAAAGATCGACCCCCGCCGACTGCCACTGCGAGGGACGTGAATAGTGTGATTTTCGTCAAGCACCGAGGGCAGGGAAGGACGAGCAGGAGAAAACGATGTCGCTCTCGCCTTACGCACCGATCATCGGGCTGTTCGCCCTCGCCGCGGCGTTCTCGCTGTTTTCCGTCGGCGCCGCCCGCTTCGCGGGTCCCCGTCGCTACAACAAAGCCAAACTCGAGGCTTACGAGTGCGGCATCGAGCCCAGCCCACAGCCGGTCGGCGGCGGCCGGTTCCCGATCAAGTTCTACCTGACGGCGATGCTCTTCATCGTCTTCGACATCGAGATCATCTTCCTCTACCCCTGGGCGGTCTCGTTCGACGCTCTGCCGATCTTCGGCTTCGTGGAGATGGTCCTGTTCATCGTCGCGGTCTTCGTTGCGTACGCCTACGTGTGGCGGCGCGGCGGCCTGGACTGGGACTGAGGAAGGAACGTCAGATGGGCATCGAGGAGAAGCTTCCCGCCGGCGTCCTGCTCACCTCGGTGGAGAAGCTGGTCAACTGGTCCCGGAAGTCGTCCGTGTGGGGCGCTACCTTCGGCCTGGCCTGCTGCGCCATCGAGATGATGGCAGCCGGTGGTCCGCACTACGACATGGGCCGCTGGGGCATGGAGGTCTTCCGGGCGTCGCCCCGGCAGGCCGACCTGATGATCGTGGCCGGCCGGGTGAGTCAGAAGATGGCCCCGGTTCTGCGCCAGATCTACGACCAGATGGCCGAGCCCCGCTGGGTGCTCTCGATGGGCGTCTGCGCCAGCAGCGGCGGCATGTTCAACAACTACGCGATCGTGCAGGGCGTCGACCACGTGGTGCCGGTCGACATGTACCTGCCGGGCTGCCCGCCCCGGCCGGAGATGCTCATCGACGCGATCCTCAAGCTCCGCGAGAAGATCATGTATGAGCCGCTGGGCCCGAACGGCCGCAAGATGCTGGCTGCCCGCCAGGAGCGCGGCGACGTTCCGGTCGTGCCCTACGGCTCCATGCCCTCCTCGTACCGCAGCGACAAGGCCCGGCGTGCCGAGTGGACCCGGGCGGTCCGCGAGGGCCGCGAGGAGCAGTTGCGGATCGAGAACTGGATGAACGCTCAGAACCACCTCCACCCGCAGGCAGGCCCCAAATGACCTCACCCACGGACAAGCCCAACGACGGCGGAGTGCCGGTCCCGGTGACGCCGGTCGGCGCCAGCAGCACCGCCCCGGCCGAGTACCCGCCGGCCAGCCCGGCCGGGCGCGGGATGTTCGGCAACCAGGGCACCGGCGACGTGTCCGGCTACGGCGGCCTGGTCCGCCAGCGCCAGCCCATCGAGGAGGCGTCCCGGCCGTACGGGGGCTACTTCGACGAGGTCCGCGACGCGTTGGAGGAGGCGTACCCGGCCTTCGGCGACGCGGTCGAGAAGGTCGTGGTCGACCGGGGTGAGCTGACCCTGCACATCCGCCCGGAACGGATCGCCGAGGTCTGCCAGGTGATGCGCGACGACCTGGCGCTGCGGTTCGAGCTGTGCTCGTCGGTGTCCGGCGTGGACTACCTGGGCGCCGACGAACGTCGGCTGCACGTGGTCTACCTGCTCACCTCGATGACGTACCGCCGGCGGGTCCGGCTGGAGGCCGCGGTCTCCGTCGAGGCCCCGCACCTGCCCAGCGTGACCGCCATCTACCCGACGGCGGACTGGCAGGAGCGCGAGGCGTACGACATGTTCGGCATCGTCTTCGACGGCCACCCCAACCTGACCCGGATCCTCATGCCGGACGACTGGGAGGGCCACCCGCAGCGCAAGGACTACCCGCTCGGCGGCGTCCCCGTCGAGTACAAGGGCGCGGAGATCCAGCCGCCGAACGAGCGGAGGTCGTACCAGTGAGCGCGAGGAGTGCAGCGGAGCGGAGCCCCGCAGTCGCGATCGGAGGGCCGGCACTGTGACGACGTCGAACTACGCCAGCGAGCGCGAGACCGACGAGGGTCGGGTCTTCACCGTCACCGGTGGGGACTGGGACACCATCGTCTCGGGCACCGACCCGATCAACGACGAGCGGATCGTCGTCAACATGGGTCCGCAGCACCCGTCCACGCACGGGGTGCTGCGGCTGATCCTGGAGCTGGAGGGCGAGACGGTCCGCGAGGCCCGGTCCGTCGTCGGCTACCTGCACACCGGCATCGAGAAGAACCTCGAATACCGCAACTGGGTTCAGGGCTCGACGTTCGTGACCCGGATGGACTACCTCGCCCCGATCTTCAACGAGACGGCGTACGCCCTGGCCGTCGAGAAGCTGCTGGGCATCACCGACGACATCACCGAGCGGGCCACCACCATCCGCGTGCTGATGATGGAGCTCAACCGGATCTCGTCGCACCTGGTCTGGCTGGCCACCACAGGCATGGAGCTGGGCGCGATCTCGATCATGCTGTACGGCTTCCGCGAGCGGGAGTACATCCTCGACATCTTCGAGACCATCACCGGTCTGCGGATGAACCACGCGTACGTCCGGCCGGGCGGTGTGGCGCAGGACGTGCCGGACGAGGCCGTCGTCAAGATCCGCGAGTTCCTCAAGATGATGCCGAAGAAGCTCAAGGAGTACGAGGACCTGCTCTCCGGCCAACCGATCTGGACCGAGCGGACGAAGAACGTCGCGGTGCTGGACGTGACCGGCTGCGTGGCCCTCGGCATCACCGGGCCGGTGCTGCGCTCCGCGGGTCTCGCCTGGGACCTGCGCAAGACCATGCCGTACTGCGGTTACGAGACGTACGAGTTCGACGTGCCGACCCACCCCGACGGTGACGTGTGGGGCCGCTACCAGGTCCGGCTCGCCGAGATCCGGGAGTCGATGAAGCTGGTCGAGCAGGCCCTGGACCGGCTCCGCCCGGGCCCGGTGATGGTCGCCGACCGCAAGATCGCCTGGCCGGCGCAGCTGGCCATCGGCGTGGACGGCATGGGCAACTCGCTGGAGCACGTCGCGAAGATCATGGGTCAGTCGATGGAGTCGCTGATCCACCACTTCAAGCTGGTGACCGAGGGCTTCCGGGTTCCGCCGGGCCAGGTGTACGTCGCCATCGAGGCTCCCCGGGGCGAGTTGGGCGTGCACGCGGTCTCCGACGGTGGCACCCGGCCGTACCGGGTGCACTACCGCGAGCCCAGCTTCGTCAACCTCCAGGCCCTCCCGGCGATGGCCGAGGGCGGTCTGATCGCCGACGTGATCGCCGGCGGTGCCTCGTTGGACCCCGTGATGGGTGGTTGTGACCGATGACGACTTTCACTGACGAGACCCGGGAGCGGGCGCGCGAGATCATCGCCCGCTACCCGGCGGACCGGTCCCGCTCGGCGTTGCTGCCGCTGCTGCACCTGGTGCAGGCCGAGGAGGGGTACGTCTCCCCGGCCGGGGTCGCGTTCTGCGCCGAGGTTCTGGGGCTGAACAAGGCCCAGGTCGGCGCGGTGGCGACCTTCTACACGATGTACAAGCGCAAGCCGACCGGTGATTTCCTGGTCAGCGTCTGCACCAACACCATGTGCAACGTGCTCGGTGGCCAGGAGGTCTACGACACCCTCTCCGAGCACCTGGGCGTCGGGCACGACGAGACGACCGCCGACGGCACGATCACGCTGGAGCACGCCGAGTGCCTGGCGGCGTGCGACTACGGCCCGGTGATGACGGTCAACTACGACTTCTTCGACGGCGTGGACGCGTCCACCGCGGTCGGTGTCGTCGACGAGCTGCGGGCGGGCGGGCGGCCGATGCCGACCCGCGGTGCCCGGCTCTGCACCCTCAAGGAAATGGCGGTGCAGCTCGCCGGTTTCGCCGACGAGCGCGAGGGCGCGGTCGCCGACGGTGGGCCGGGCGAGCCCACCCTGCGCGGGCTGCGGCTGGCGCAGGAGCACGGCGTCTCGGTGCCGGGCTTCGACCCGAGCACCCCGATCCGCAGCAAGGCCGAGGCCGACAAGGCCGCCGCTGAGGCGAAGGCGAAGGCGGAGGCCGCCAAGCCGGCGCCCGTCGAGGCCAGCGCGGCACCGGTCAAGGGTGGCGACGGGGCGTCCGCCCCGACGGGGGCGGCCGGGGTCGGCGAGTCGGCGAAGCCGGCAGCCGCCAGCGGCAGCACCACCCGGGACGTCAAGGCACCGGACGACAAGTCGCCGCAGGTGCGTACCGCGGAGACCCGGCAGCCGGACGCGGGCACGGCGGTGCCGGACGCCCCTGGCACCAAGGTCCCCACGGACGGCACCGGCACCGCGCCCGAGGCTGGCGACGCACGGTCGGCCGAAGCCGCCGGTGTGGCGGCCAACGCGCCGGCCGGTGACGGCAAGCCCGCCGGCGACGACGCCGGGGCGCAGGAGCGCAACCTCACCGAAGCGAAGGCTGGCACGGACGCCGACGGCGCCGGACCGGCGGACGCGAACGAAACGGGGGCCCAGAAGTGACCACTCCCCGCCCGGAGACCGTGGCCAAGCTGACGCCGGTGCTGACCAAGCGCTGGCTGTCGCCGGACGCCTGGCGTATCGGCACCTACGAGCAACTGGACGGCTACGCCGCACTGCGCAAGGCGCTCAAGGCCCACCCGGACGACCTGATCCAGCTGATCAAGGACTCGGGGCTGCGCGGCCGGGGTGGCGCCGGCTTCCCCACCGGTCTCAAGTGGGGCTTCATCCCGCAGGGCGACGGCAAGCCGCACTACCTGGTGGTCAACGCCGACGAGGGCGAGCCGGGCACCTGCAAGGACCTGCCGCTGATGACCCACGACCCGCACGCGCTGGTCGAGGGCGTGATCATCGCGTCGTACGCGATCCGGGCCAACCGCGCCTACATCTACATCCGGGGCGAGGCGGTGCACGCCGCGCGTCGGCTGCGCAACGCGGTCCAGGAGGCGTACGACAAGGGCTACCTCGGCCGGAACATCCTGCGCAGCGGTTACGACCTGGAGCTGGTGGTGCACTCCGGCGCCGGGGCGTACATCTGCGGCGAGGAGACGGCGCTGCTGGACTCGCTGGAGGGCTTCCGGGGGCAGCCCCGGCTGCGTCCGCCGTTCCCGGCCACCCACGGTCTGTACGCGAGCCCGACGGTGGTGAACAACGTCGGCACCATCGCCAGCGTGCCGCCGATCGTGCTCGGTGGGGCCGACTGGTGGAAGAGCATGGGCACCGAGAAGTCCTCCGGGCCGATGATCTACTCACTGTCCGGTCGGATCGTCAACCCCGGCCAGTACGAGTGCTCGATGGGTGTCACGCTGCGCGAGCTGCTGGAGCTGGCCGGCGGGATGCAGCCCGGTCACAACCTGCGGTTCTGGACCCCGGGCGGCTCGTCGACGCCGCTGCTCGCCGCCGAGCACCTGGACGTGCCACTGGACTTCGAGGGGGTGGCGGCGGCCGGCTCGATCCTGGGCACCACGGCCACCCAGATCTTCTCCGACCAGGACTGCCCGGTCTACGCGACGTACCGGTGGCTGGAGTTCTACCACCACGAGTCGTGCGGCAAGTGCACCCCGTGCCGCGAGGGCAACTACTGGATGGTTCGGGTCTACCGGCGGATCCTCGCAGGTCAGGGCACCCATGAGGACCTGGACACCCTGCTGGACACCTGCGACAACATCCTCGGCCGCTCGTTCTGCGGCCTGGGTGACGGCGCCACCAGCTCGGTGACCTCGTCACTGAAGTACTTCAAGCAGGACTACCTCGACTACATCGAGGGACGTACCGCGCCGAAGCTGTCGGACAAGCAGCTGGTGGGAGCCCACTAATGACCGACGTAGCAAAGCAGACCGAGACCGTCACGCTCACCATCGACGGCGTCGAGGTCACCGCCCCCAAGGGGACGTTGCTGATCCGGGTCGCCGAGCAGATGGGCACCGAGATCCCCCGGTTCTGCGACCACCCGCTGCTGGCCCCGGCCGGCGCGTGCCGGCAGTGCCTGGTCGAGGTGGAGGGCCAGCGCAAGCCGGTGGCCTCCTGCACCCAGACCGTCGCCGACGGCATGGTCGTGCGTACGCAGATCACCTCCCCGGTGGCCAAGAAGGCGCAGGAGGGGGTGATGGAGCTGCTGCTGCTCAACCACCCGCTGGACTGCCCGATGTGTGACAAGGGCGGTGAGTGCCCGCTCCAGAACCAGGCGATGTCCACCGGCCGCACCGACTCGCGCTTCCACGAGCACAAGCGGGAGTACGAGAAGCCGATGGCGATCAGCAGCCAGGTGCTGCTGGACCGCGAGCGGTGCGTGCTCTGTCAGCGGTGCACCCGGTTCTCCGAGGAGATCGCCGGCGACAAGTTCATCGACCTGATGGGCCGGTCGTCCGCCGAGGAGATCAACATCTACCGGGACGACGCGTACGGCGAAGAGGGCGACGCCGGTGACGTCCCGTTCAACTCCTACTTCTCCGGCAACACCGTGCAGATCTGCCCGGTGGGCGCGCTGACCGGTGCGCAGTACCGCTTCCGGGCCCGCCCGTTCGACCTGGTGTCCAGCCCGAGCGTCTGCGAGCACTGCTCGGCCGGCTGCGGGCAGCGCACCGACTGGCGGCGCGGCAAGGTGCTGCGCCGGCTGGCCGGCGACGAGCCGCAGGTCAACGAGGAGTGGAACTGCGACAAGGGCCGGTGGGGTTTCCAGTACACCCGGGCCGCCGACCGGCTGACCACCCCGCTGGTCCGCGACGAGCACACCGGTGAGCTGCGCGAGGCGTCCTGGAGCGAGGCGCTCACCGTGGCCGCCGAGGGCCTGCACACTGCTCGGGAGAGCGGGCAGGGCACGGCGGTGCTCACCGGCGGCCGGCTGACCGTCGAGGACGCGTACGCGTACGCGAAGTTCGCGCGGGTCGCCCTGAACACCAACGACATCGACTTCCGGGCCCGGCCGGTCTCCCGCGAGGAGGCCGACTTCCTGGCCAGCTCGGTCGCCGGGGTCACCGACGTCACCTACACCGACGTGGAGAACGCGCCGGCGGTGGTGCTGGTCGGCCTGGAGCCGGAGGAGGAGTGCCCGATCCTCTTCCTGCGGCTGCGTAAGGCGTACCTGAAGAAGACCCTGACGGTGTACGCGCTGGCGCCGTTCGCCACCCGCGGCCTGGAGAAGCTCGGTGCCAAGCTGGCCCGGGTCGTGCCGGGCGAGGAGGCCAGCGTGCTCGCCGAGCACGCCACGGTCACCGAGGCGCTCAGCGCACCGGGCGCGATCCTGATCGTCGGCGAGCGACTGGCCACTGTGCCGGGCGGGCTCTCCGCCGCGGCGGACGTGGCGCGGCGTACCGGCGCGAAGCTGGTGTGGGTGCCGCGGCGCGCGGGTGACCGCGGTGCGGTTGACGCGGGCTGCCTGCCCAACCTGCTCCCCGGTGGACGGCTGGTCACCGAGCCGGCCGCCCGCGCCGAGCTGGGTGAGGCGTGGGACATCCCGGCCGGGGTGATCCCGAGCCAGGCCGGGCGGGACACCGACGGCATCCTCACCGCGGCGGCCAACGGGCAGCTCGGCGCGCTGGTCGTCGGCGGCGTCGACCCGGCCGACCTGGCCGACCCGCGACTGGCCGAGGCCGCCCTGGACGCGGTGCCGTTCCTGGTCAGTCTGGAGCTGCGCGCCAGCGCGGTGACCCGCCGGGCGAACGTGGTGCTGCCGGTCGCCCCGGTGGTCGAGAAGGCCGGCAGCTTCCTGGACTGGGAGGGGCGGCTGCGCCCGTTCGAGGCCGTGCTGAACACCGCCGCGATGACCGACGGTCGGGTGCTCGACGCGCTGGCCGCGCTGCTCGACGTGCGGCTCGGCACGGCGGATGTGCCGAGCGTGCGTCGTGAGCTGGGCACGCTGCCGGCGACGCGTACGTCCCGGCCGTCCGCACCGTCGGTGGCGCCGGGCCGGGTGCCGCACCCGGGTGCCGGGGAGGCCGTGCTGGCCACCTGGCACCAACTGGTGGACCTCGGCAGCCTGACCGAAGGCGACGAGAACCTCGCCGGCACCGCCCGCCCGCCGGTGGTCCGGCTGGGTAAGGGCACCGCCGAGGCACTCGGTGTCGCCGACGGCGACGCGGTCACGGTCGGCACCGACCGGGGGGCGTTGACCCTGCCGGCGGAGCTCACCGAAATGCCGGACGGCGTGGTCTGGCTGCCGACCAACTCACCCGGCTCGACCGTGCGACGCAGCCTCGGGGCGACGTCCGGCACTGTCGTCCGGATCTCCGTTCCCGCACCGAGCGCGGTCGTTCCGGCCGGGCGTGTGGCGGCCGACGAGACCGGTCTCCCGGGTCCGCTCCTCAACTCCGGGGGTAACCAGTGAGTCCGATCGTCCTGGCCCAGGATCCGACGTTGGCCGACTTCGGCCGGGATCCGTGGTGGCTGGTTCTCGGCAAGATCGTCTTTGCGTTCGCCTTCGGTCTGCTGGCCACCCTGCTCGGTGTCTGGTTCGAGCGGCGCGTGGTCGGCTACATGCAGGTGCGGCCCGGCCCCAACCAGGTCGGCCCGTTCGGCCTGCTGCAGACCCTCGCCGACGGCCTGAAGATGGCCTTCAAGGAGGACATCCTGCCGAAGGCGGCCGACAAGGTCGTCTACTTCTTCGCCCCGACGATCTCGGTGATCTGTGCGGTCACCGCGCTGTCGGTGGTGCCCTTCGGCCCGATGGTGAGCATCTTCGGCCACCACACGCCGTTGCAGGTCACCGACGTGCCGGTGGCGGTGCTGCTGCTGCTGGCCTGCTCGTCGATGGGCGTCTACGGCATCGTGCTGGGTGGTTGGGCCTCCGGCTCGACGTACCCGCTGCTCGGTGGTCTGCGGTCGAGCGCCCAGATGATCTCCTACGAGGTCGCCATGGGCCTGAGCATCGTGGCGGTCTTCATGACCGCCGGCACGATGAGCACCAGCGGGATCGTCGCCGCCCAGGGCGACGCCACGCGGCTGACCATCTTCGGCACCGAGATCCCGGCGCCGGGCTGGTACGCGATCCTGCTGCTGCCCAGCTTCATCATCTTCTTCATCGCCACCGTGGGTGAGACCAACCGGGCGCCGTTCGACCTGCCCGAGGCCGAGTCCGAGCTGGTCGCCGGCTTCATGACGGAATACAGCTCGCTGAAGTTCGCGCTCTTCATGCTCAGCGAGTACGTCGCGATGGTGACCATGTCCGCGGTCACCACCACGCTGTTCCTCGGTGGCTGGCGGGCGCCCTGGCCGATCACCATCTGGGAGGGCGCCAACTCCGGTTGGTGGCCGATGCTGTGGTTCTTCGGCAAGGTGATCGCGCTGGTCTTCGTCTTCGTCTGGCTGCGCGGCACGCTGCCCCGACTGCGCTACGACCAGTTCATGCGCCTCGGTTGGAAGGTGCTGCTGCCGATCAACCTGGTCTGGATCCTGGTCCTGTCGGGCCTGCGCTCCATCGAGGACTGGGACACCCGCGGCAAGGTGATCGCGGTCGGCATCCCCGCCGGCCTGCTGCTGATCGCCACGCTGTTCTGGCCCAGCCGCCGGCCGCAGCCGAAGCCGACGGCTCAGGAACAGGTCGACAACCGGCCGTACGGGAGCTTCCCGCTGCCACCGATGGATCTTCAGGTACCACCGAGCCCGCGCATCACGCGCGTGGTCGCCGAGCGGGAGCCGGCCAACATCGTTGCCGGCTCGGACTCCAGGGAGGTGTGACGTGGGCGCGATCACCGGAACGTTCAAGGGATTCGGTGTCACCTTCTCGCACATGTTCAGGAAGGTCGTCACGACCGACTACCCGTTCAAGCCGCCGGTGTCGGCGCCGCGCTACCACGGGCGGCACATCCTCAACCGGCACCCCGACGGCCTGGAGAAGTGCATCGGCTGCGAGCTGTGCGCCTGGGCCTGCCCGGCGGACGCGATCTACGTCGAGGGTGGCGACAACACCGACGAGCAGCGCTTCTCGCCGGGTGAGCGGTACGCCAGCATCTACCAGATCAACTACGCCCGCTGCATCTTCTGTGGGCTGTGCATCGAGGCCTGCCCGACCCGTTCGCTCACCATGAGCAACGAGTACGAGCTGGCCCGGGACAACCGGCAGGACCTGATCTTCACCAAGGAGCAGTTGCTCGCGCCGTTGCTGGAGGGCATGGAGCAGCCTCCGCACCCGATGCGGCTGGGTGACAGCGAGAAGGACTACTACGTCGGCGCGCTGGACAACCCGGGCACCTCCGCCGGTGCGGAGACGTCCCCGATGGGTCCCGGCCGCTACCAGGTCGAGGAGCACCCCGGCGTGACGTTCCCGGGGGCCGAGCAGGCCGCCCAGCGCGCGGCTGCCGGCAAGGGAGAGGAAGCATGACCACGTCTACGGTGCTCGCCGCGGCGGGTTCGGTCTCCACCGGCGAGGCGGTCACCTTCTGGATCCTCGCCCCGCTCGCGCTGCTCGGCGGGATCGGGATGGTGGCCGCGCGCAACGCCGTGCACTCGGCGCTGTGGCTGGTGCTGACCATGCTCTGTCTGGGCGTGTTCTACGTCCTCCAGGCCGGTCCGTTCATCGGCATGGTGCAGATCATCGTCTACACCGGCGCGATCATGATGCTGTTCCTCTTCGTGCTGATGCTGGTCGGTCGGGACTCCACGGATTCCCTGATCGAGACGCTGCGCGGCCAGCGCGTCGCCGCGATCGTGCTCGGCCTGGGCTTCGCCGGCCTGGTCGGCACCGGCCTGTACCAGGCGCTGGACCGGACCAGCGCGGTCGGCCTGGAGCAGGTCAACGCCGAGGGGAACGTGCAGGGCATCGCCCGACTGCTGTTCACCAAGTACGTCTTCGCGTTCGAGCTGACCTCGGCGCTGCTGATCACCGCGGCGGTCGGTGCCATGGTGCTGGCCCACGTCGAGCGGCGTAAGCAGGACAAGGTCGACCAGGTGTCGACCATGAAGGCACGCTTCGCTCCGGGCAACTACCCCGGCCCGAAGCCGGGCCCCGGCGTCTTCGCGACCTCGTCCTCGGTGGCCACCCCGGCCCGGCTGCCCGACGGCCGCCTGACCGACCGCAGCACCCCGGCGATCCTTCCGCAGCGCGAGCTGACCGCCGAGGAGACCTCGCTGAAGGGGACGGACAAGTAATGGGAACGTTCTTCTCGGTCGAGCCGACCTACTACCTCGTGCTCGCCGCGGTGCTGTTCACCATCGGCGCAGCCGGGGTGCTGATCCGGCGCAACGCGATCGTGCTGTTCATGTGCGTGGAGCTGATGCTCAACGCCGCCAACCTGACGCTGGTCACCTTCAGCCGGATCAACGGTGACCTCAACGGCCAGATCATGGCGTTCTTCGTGATGGTGGTGGCGGCGGCCGAGGTCGTGGTCGGGCTCGCGATCATCATGTCCATCTTCCGGACGCGACGCTCGGCGAGTGTCGACGACGCCAACCTGCTCAAGTACTAGAGGGGTCCACCGGTGGAAGAGACTGTGGAATACGCCCAGGCCACGGGGCTGCTCGGGGGCGTCTGGCTGCTGGTGGCGATCCCGCTGCTCAGCGCGGCCATCCTGCTGCTGCTCGGCCGGCGGGCCGACCGCTGGGGGCACTGGTTGGGTGTTGCCGCCATCGGCGCCGCTTTCGTGCTCGGCCTGTCCTTCTTCTTCCAGCTGCGTGGCCTGGAGAACAAGTCGGTCGAGCTGAGCCTCTGGGACTTCATCGCGGTCGGTGACCTGCGCGTCGACTTCGGCCTGCTGTTCGACCCGCTGGCCGCGGTCTTCGTGCTGCTGATCACCGGGGTGGGCTTCCTGATCCACCTGTACGCGGTCGAGTACATGGCGCACGACGCGGGCCGTCGGCGGTTCTTCGCGTACTTCAACCTGTTCGTCGCGGCGATGCTGCTGCTGGTGCTCGGCAACAACTACGTGATGCTCTACTTCGGCTGGGAGGGCGTCGGTCTGGCGTCGTACCTGCTGATCTCCTTCTGGACCGAGCGGCCGAGCGCGGCCACCGCCGGCAAGAAGGCGTTCCTGATGAACCGGGTCGGCGACGCCGGCCTGGCCATCGGCATCTTCATCATGTTCGCCACCCTGGGCACCACCCAGTACGACGAGGTGTTCAACGGCGTCGGCGCGCTGACCGGCACCACCGTGCTGGTCCTCGGCCTGTTGCTGCTGCTCGGTGCGGCCGGCAAGTCCGGTCAGTTCCCCCTCCAGGCGTGGTTGCCGGACGCGATGGAGGGCCCGACCCCGGTGTCGGCGCTCATCCACGCGGCCACCATGGTCACCGCGGGCGTCTACCTGATTGCCCGGTCCAACCCGATCTTCTCCGCCAACTCGACGCTCCAGCTCGTCGTGGTCAGCGTCGGCGCGCTCACGCTGCTGATCGGCTGCATCATCGGCGCGGCCAAGGACGACATCAAGCGGGTGCTCGCCTGGTCGACGGTGAGCCAGATCGGCTACATGTTCCTCGGCGTCGGCCTGGGCGGTGGCGCGTACGCGCTGGCCATCGTGCACCTGCTGGCGCACGGCTTCTTCAAGGCCAACATGTTCCTGGGCGCCGGCTCGGTGATGCACGGCATGAAGGACCAGGTCGACATCCGCCGCTTCGGTGGCCTCTCGAAGCACATGAAGATCACCTGGCTGACCTTCATGATGGGTTGGCTGGCCATCATCGGCATGTTCCCGTTCTCCGGCTTCTTCTCCAAGGAGCCGATCATCGTGGCCGCCTTCGAGCGGGAGGACTGGACCGCCTGGCTCTTCGGCGGTGCGGCGCTGCTCGGTGCCGGACTGACCGCGTTCTACATGACCCGGCTGTTCGTGCTCACGTTCCACGGGCCGCAGCGGTGGACCGAGGACATCGAGCACCCGCACGAGTCGCCGAAGCTGATGACGATCCCGCTGATCCTGCTGGCGGTCGGCTCGGTCGGTGCCGGCTTCCTGCTCTCCACGTCCGTTCCGGACTGGCTGACGGCCACCGCTGGTCTGGGCGGCGAGCACGGGGAGCACGAGGCGGTCCTCTCGCACGCGGTTATCACCACCCTGTCGCTGCTGGTCACCGTGCTCGGTGCCGGGCTCGCCTGGATCCTGTTCCGGGCCGGCACGGCCACCGCGCCGCAGCCGGCCGGGGTGCTGGTCACCGCCGCCCGGCGCAACCTCTACACCGACGCGGTCAACGAAGCCGTCTTCGAGAAGCCGGGCATCTTCCTCACCCGGGCGCTGGTGTACCTCGACAACCGGGGCATCGACGGGCTGGTCAACGGGCTTGCCGCCGCGGTCGGCGGTGGCTCGGGTCGGCTCCGGAGGATGCAGACCGGCTTCGTCCGCTCGTACGCCACCTCGATCCTGGCCGGTGCGCTGCTGGTGATGGCGGCGTTCCTGGCGGTGCAGGCCGGGTGGTTGGCGTGATCGACCTGTTCCCGGCCGCCCCCGCCGGCGGACCACGCAGTGACGACGGAGGTAAGGCCGCATAATGTCCAACTTCCCGTTCCTCTCGGTGCTCACCGTGGCGCCGCTGGTGGGCGCCCTGGTGGTGGCCTTCCTGCCGCGCCACCGGCCGGAGCTGGCCAAGCAGGTGGCGTTCGCCTGGTCGCTGCTCGTGCTGGTGCTCTCGGTGGTGATGTGGGTCAGCTTCAACGCAGGCGGTGACCGGTTCCAGTTCCGCGAGTCGTACTCGTGGATTCCGAACTGGGGCGTCAGCTTCACCTTCGCCGCCGACGGCATCGCGCTGGTGATGCTGATGCTGATCGCGGTGCTGGTGCCGTTGGTGATCCTGGCCTCCTGGCACGACGCGGAGTCGTCGAAGCGGTCGGTGCCGGTCTACTTCGCGCTGCTGCTGGTCCTCGAGTGCACGATGATCGGTGTCTTCGCGGCCGCCGACGTCTTCCTGTTCTACGTGTTCTTCGAGGTCATGCTGGTCCCGATGTACTTCCTGATCGGCAGCTACGGCGGCCACCAGCGGCAGTACGCGGCGGTGAAGTTCTTCCTCTACTCGCTGGTCGGCGGTCTGTTCATGCTGGCCGCGGTGATCGGCCTGTGGGTGGTCGGTGGCAAGACCTTCGACTGGCAGGCGCTGTCCCAGGTCGACATCAGCACCGGCACCGAGCGGTGGCTGTTCCTCGGCTTCTTCCTCGCGTTCGCCATCAAGGCGCCGTTCTTCCCGTTCCACACCTGGCTGCCCGACGCCGGTGGTGCGGCCCCGGCGGGCGCGGCGGCACTGCTGGTCGGTGTGCTGGACAAGGTCGGCACGTTCGGCATCCTGCGCTACTGCCTGCCGCTGTTCCCGGAGGCGTCGAAGTGGTTCGCGCCGTGGGCGCTGGCGCTGGGCGTGATCGGCATCGTCTACGCCGCGCTGCTGGCGGTCGGCCAGAACGACCTCAAGCGGCTGGTGTCGTACACCTCGATCGCGCACTTCGGCTTCATCGGGGTGGGCATCTTCGCCTTCACCACCCAGGCCGGCACCGGCGCGGTGCTCTACATGCTCAACCACGGGCTGGCCACCGGTCTGCTCTTCCTGGTGGTGGGCATGCTGATCAGCCGGCGTGGCTCGTCGTTGATCAGCGATTTCGGCGGCGCCGGCAAGCTGGTCCCGGTGCTCGCCGGTGTGCTCTTCTTCGCCGGTCTCGCCTCGCTCGCACTGCCCGGCACGGCGCCGTTCATCTCCGAGTTCCTGGTGCTGATCGGCACCTTCACGGTGAACAAGCCGGTGGCGATCATCGCCACGCTCGGCATCATCCTGGCCGCCGCGTACGTGCTGTGGATGGTGCAGCGCACCACCCAGGGCACGCTCAACCCGGCTCTCACCGAGGTCGACGGGATGCGCAAGGACCTCAACCTGCGCGAGAAGGTCGTGGTCGCCCCACTGATCGCGCTGATCGTGCTGCTCGGCTTCTTCCCCAAGCCGGTCACTGACGTGATCAACCCGGCCGTCCAGGCGACCATGGACGACATCGGCAGAACCGACCCGGCGCCGTCCGTGGGCGGCACCGTCCAGGAGGCGGCAAAGTGACCGAGTTGAAACTGCCGTCGATCGACTACGCGGCGCTCTCCCCGATCCTGATCATGCTGGGCACCGCGTTGCTCGGCGTGCTCGTCGAGGCCCTCGTGCCCCGGCGCTGGCGGCACGTGGTGCAGCTGACGCTGGCTCTGCTGGCGGTCCTCGCGGCATTGACCATGGTGGTCCTCAACGCCGATGAGCGGATCATCACCGCCGGCCAGGCGCTCGCGATCGACGGGCCGACGCTGTTCCTCCAGGGCGCGATCCTGGTGCTGGCGGCGATGGCGTTGCTGCTGATCGGCGACCGCTCGGTCGAGCGGGGCGGGGCGTTCGTCGCCCAGGCCGCGGTGACCGCCGAGTCGGCCGACGACCGGCGGCAGGCCGAGGGGCGCAACGGCCTCACCGAGGTCTACCCGCTCACCACGTTCGCGATCGGCGGCATGCTGATCTTCGTGGCGGCGAACGACCTGCTGACCATGTTCATCGCGCTGGAGGTCTTCTCCCTTCCGCTCTACCTGCTCTGCGCACTGGCCCGTCGCCGGCGTCTGCTGAGCCAGGAGGCGGCGATGAAGTACTTCCTGCTCGGCGCGTACGCCTCCGCGTTCTTCCTGTTCGGCGTGGCCCTGATCTACGGCTTCACCTCCGGCATCCCGGGCCGGACGGCCGGCGTCGACTTCGCCACCATCCACGCGGCGGTGAGCGAGTCCCCGGCCAGCCAGGTGCTGCTCTTCGCCGGCATGGCACTGCTCTCGATCGGGCTGCTCTTCAAGGCCGCTGCGGCACCGTTCCACGTCTGGACCCCGGACGTGTACCAGGGCGCACCGACCCCGGTCACCGGCTTCATGGCCGCCTGCACCAAGGTCGCCGCGTTCGGTGCCCTGCTGCGCGTCTTCCACGTCGCGTTCACCGACGCCTCCTGGGACTTCACCCCGGTCCTCGGCGCGGTGGCGGTGCTGACCATGCTGATCGGTGCCGTGCTCGCGGTCACCCAGACCGACATCAAGCGGCTGCTCGCGTACTCCTCGATCGCCAACGCCGGCTACCTGCTGGTCGGCGTGCTGGCACCGAGCCGCGACGGGCTCTCCGGCACGATGTTCTACCTGGTCGCGTACGGCTTCTCGGTGCTGGCCGCGTTCGCGGTGGTGACCCTGGTGCGGGACTCCGACGGGGAGGCCACCCACCTGTCCCGCTGGGCCGGGCTGGGTCGACGGTCGCCGTTCTTCGCCGGGTTGTTCACCTTCATCCTGCTGGCCTTCGCCGGTATTCCGCTGACCAGCGGCTTCACCAGCAAGTTCGCCATCTTCGGGCCGGCCCTGGAGGGTGGTCAGGCCTGGCTGGTGATCGCCGGTGTGCTGACCAGCATGGTGCTGGCGTTCCCGTACCTGCGGGTCGTGGTGATGATGTGGCTCTCCGAGCCGGGCGAGTCCACCCCGACCGTCATGGTGCCCGGCGGGCTCACCTCCGCCGCGCTGATGATCGGTGTGCTGGCCACTCTGGTGCTGGGCATCGCCCCGGCGCCGCTGCTCGATCTGGCCACCGGAGCTGCCGAATTCGTGCGATGACCGAAGGATCGATCACCGGGGGCCGGCGCGTGTTCACGTGCCGGCCCCCGGTGCGTATCCCCGACCCGGAGCAGGTCGAACGGGTGTGGCATGGTTGATGGTGTGGTGAATCCGGCGGGCGAGCGTTCAGGTGCCTCCGGCTCCGGCGGTCGGCGGGGTCGGGCGAGCACGAGTCAGTTCGGCGCGCTCGGCCTCAACCTCGCCGATCCCCGCGTCGAGGCGTCCGTGCTGGGTCTGCTGGACACGGTCGAGGTCGAGCTGCGGGCCAGTGTGTCCAGCGCCGACCCGTTCGTCACCGAGGCGGCCCGGCACCTCCTGGAGGCCGGCGGCAAGCGTTTCCGGCCGCTGCTGGTGGCGCTCGGTGCGCAGTTCGGTGATCCCACGGGTGCGCAGGTGGTCCCGGCTGCCGTGGTGATGGAGCTCACTCACCTCGCCACCCTCTACCACGACGACGTGATGGACGAGGCCGCCGTTCGCCGGGGCGCGCCGAGCGCGAACTCCCGCTGGACCAACTCGGTCGCGATCCTGGTCGGCGACTATCTCTTCGCCCGTGCGGCGGACATCGCCGCGGACCTGGGCCCCGAGGCGGTCCGGTTGCAGGCGCGCACCTTCGCCCGGCTGGTGCACGGCCAGATCGCGGAGACGGTCGGGCCGCGCGCCGGCGACGACCCGGTGACCCACTATCTCAACGTGATCGCCGACAAGACCGGCTCGCTGATCGCCACCTCGGCACGCTTCGGCGGCATGTTCGGTGGCGCGCCGGCCGAGCACGTGGAGGCCCTCGCCGGGTACGGCGAGACGATCGGCGTCGCCTTCCAGCTCTCCGACGACCTGCTCGACATCGCCTCCGAGTCGGTGCAGTCGGGCAAGACGCCCGGCACGGACCTGCGCGAGGGCGTCCCGACCCTGCCGGTGCTCTACGCCCGCGCGGCGGACGACTCCGACGCGTCCTCGGTGCGACTGCGGGAGATCCTGGCGACCGGCCCGCTGACCGACGACGCGCTGCACGCCGAGGCGTTGGGTCTGCTGCGCGAGAGCCCCGCGCTCAAGCGTGCCCGGGAGACCGTGCGCAGTTACGCCGAGGACGCCCGTGCGCGCCTCGCCCCGTTGCCCGAGAGCCCGTCCCGGCACGCCCTCGAATCGCTCTGCGACTACATCGCCGACCGCACCAGCTGATCGTCGCCCCGGCTCGCCGCACTGGCGACGCGGGTCAACAGGCGGCCGCCGCAGAGCATGAGGACGGCCGCGAGCAGCATGGACACCGCCGAGGCGGTCCACATGGCCGGATAGCCGAGGTGGGCGGCCAGTGGGCCGAGGGTCAACGGGCCGAGGCAGCCGCCCGCGTACACCCCGGTCTGGGTGATCGAGGTGGCGGCGGCCGGTGACTGCGGGTGGAGCCGGACCACCGCGAACGTCATCAGGCCGGGCCAGGCCCAACCCAGGCCGAAGCCGAGCACCACGCCGGCCACCAGCGGCACCGGGCCGGTCAACGCGAGCAGGCCCAGCCCGGCCGCGCCGACGACCAGCATCGCGGCGATGACGGCGACGTGACCGGTGACGCGGCGGTCGGCGAGCCAGCCGGCACCCACCCGCGCGGTCACGCAGATCGCACTGCCCAGCGTCAGGGTGAGGCCGGCGAGGCCCGGCGACATGCCCCGGGCCGCCGCGGAGTCCACCAGGAAGGTGCCCAGCGCGTTCGCTGCGGCCGCGGCCAACGTCGCCGCCGCGCCGACCACCACCAACGCCGCCGTGGCCCGGCCAGCGCGCGTCGCGCCGGCCCGCCGCGCCCGGAGGGGCACCTGCCGGGGTACGGCAGCCAGCGTCATCGTCGCGACCACGGCCGCCGCCACGAACGCCCAGCGCCAGCCGACGGTCAGCGCGATGGTGGGCACCGCCGCCCCGGCCAGCAGTGTGGAGACCGGGATGGCGGCCTGCTTGACGCCGAACGACAGCCCTTGCCGTCGGGCCGGCACGTGCTGGGCCAGTGCGGCGTTGCTGGCCAACTGGCCGAGCGCGTTCGCGGCGGCGCTGAGCGCCAGCAACCCGACCAGCACCGGGTACGACCGGGCGAAGGCCGCCACGGCCAGCATCGACCCGGCGGCCAGCACGATGCCGCAGCGGGCCACCAGGGCCGCTCCGTACCGCTCGACCAGGCGACCGGAGGGCACCGAGGCCAGCGCGCTGACCCCGAAGTAGACGGACACGGCCAGGCCGAGGCCGGCCGGGGAGAAGTCGAGGTCCCTGCCCATCTGCACGGCGAGACCACCGAGCAGGAAGACGGGGAGTACGCAGGCCACGGTGGTGGCCACTGCGCCGGCGCTCGCCCTGATCGGGTGGGAGGGGGCGACGGTCGGGTCGGGGGTGATGGCGTTGTTGGTCATCGTCCGGCAAACCTACGTGAGACTCGCTCAGACCACTCCCGGTGATGGTCGGGGCACAACGAGTGGATGGTGATCTGGCATCCTCGACCCGAACAGGCATTTCGCACCGGGCCTGTTTTTCATATGGTGTAAGTCCCCGGCGGCGGAGGTGGTTGTGCGCGACCCCTTGGCAGAACCTTCGGACCTGATCCGCAGCGTGTCCCGAGCGCTGCGGGTGCTGGAGTCGGTCGGTCGCGCCCCGAAAGGCCTGACCGTCAAGCAGATCGCCCGACGGTGCGAGCTGACCGTGGCCACGACCTACCACCTGGTCCGCACCCTGGCCTACGAGGGCTACGTGATCCGTCGCGAGGACGGCACGTACATCGTGGGGTTGGAGGTGGCCGACCGTTACCGGGAGCTGGTGACCGCGTTCCGGGGCCCGCCAGCGGTCGGTGAGACGCTGCGGCGGGCCGCACTGGACACCGGCTACAGCCACTACCTGGGTCGCTTCGTCGGCGGTCAGGTGGCCCTCACGGCGGTCGCCGAGGGGCACCGCTCGCCCTACCTGGAGGACCTGGTCCCCGGCTTCGACGAGGGGGCGCACGCGACAGCCCTCGGCAAGTCGCTGCTCGCCACCCTCACGGTCGACCAGCGCAACCGCTACCTGCGGGAGTACGGCATGCGCCCGTTCACCACGGCCACGCTGACCACCACCGAGACGTTCGAGGCCGACCTGGCCGCCGGCGACCGGCGCGGCATGCAGTTGGAGATGGGCCAGTTCCGACAGGGGGTGGCCTGCGCGGCGGTGCTCGTCGCGCCGGACAAGGACATGGAACGCCGTGTCGTGCTGGCCTGCGCGTTGCCGGCCAGCGAGATGATGACCTCCGCCCGGGTGGTGCGGGCCAAGCTGCTCACAGTGGCCCGCAGCGTCGCCGACGGCATCGCCTCCGACAACTGACGCACCACGGGCGAGAGGCCCTCTCCCGATCTGGGAGAGGGCCTCTCGCGGCGGTCCAGCGCCGGACCGCCTGAGCAACGTCAGCGGCCGGTCGGCCGGCTGGGCAACGTCAGCGGCCGGTCGGCCGCGGGTGTGGCGTCAGCTGCCCACCGGGCCGCCGTCGAGACGCCAGGTGACCACCACGCCCGGCTTGGCGTAGTCGCCGTCCGGCCAGTTCGAGGCCGGGTTCTCCACCGACGCGCCGGTGATCTCGCCCGGGTGCTGCACCGCGACGAAGACCGACCGGTTGTCGCCGGTGATGAACGGGCCGCAGGTCTCCGCGCCGAGCGGCACGGTCAGGAACTGCTTCAGGTGACCCCGCTCCGGGCCCTCGACGGCGGTGGCGAACAGGCCGTCGTTGCTGCCCAGCGCGTTGCCGTCGGTGGAGATCCACAGGTTGCCGGTGGCGTCGAAGGCGACGTTGTCCGGGCAGGAGATCGGGGAGACCTTGGTCTTGTCGTACCCGGCGAAGAAGGTCGACGCGTCGGTCGGGTCGCCGCAGACGATCGGCAACGACCAGGCGAAGGTCTCCGAGGTGTTGTCGTTACGGTCCTCGACCAGCTCCAGGATCTGCCCGTGCTTGTTGGCGACCCGAGGGTTGGCCTCGTCGGCCTTCGGGTTGCTGCCCACACCCCGGTTGGTGTTGTTGGTCAGCGCCACGTACACCTTGCCGGTGAGCAGGCTCGGCTCGACGTCCTCGGGGCGGTCCATCTTGGTCGCGCCGACCTTGTCGCCGGCGAGCCGGGTGAAGGTGAGCACGTCCGCGGCGGTCATGCCCTCGACGAACGACCGGTTGCCGCTGACCAGCTTGACCCAGCGACCCCGGCCGTTGAACGCGCCGTCGGTGGGGAGCTTGCCCGTGCCGTCGATCTCGGCGGCGCTGGTCTGGTCGAGCTTCGCCACGAAGAGCGTGCCGGACTCCAGCAGGGTCAGGTTGTGCTTGCGGGCAGCCCAGGAGTTGCCCTTCATGAACTTCTGGTCCGAGACGAACTTGTAGAGGTAGTCGAACCGCTCGTCGTCGCCCATGTACGCGACCACGTGGCCGTCCCTGGCCACGATCACGTTCGCGCCCTCGTGCTTGAACCGGCCCATCGCGGTGTGCTTGCGCGGGCGGCTCTCCGGGTCGAACGGGTCGATCTCGACGATCCAACCGAACCGGTGCGCCTCGTTGGGGTGCCTGGCCAGGTCGAAGCGCTCGTCGGCGCGCTCCCACTTGCGACTGCCGCTGGGGTAGCGGCTGGCGGTGCTGATGCCGTAGCGGTCCAGCTTCGGCCTCAGCTCGGCCGGGGCGGCGTCGGCGCCCACGAAGTACTGGTTGAAGTTCTCCTCGCCGGAGAGCACCGTGCCCCACGGTGTCACGCCACCGGCGCAGTTGTTCAACGTGCCGACGACCGTACGACCCTTCGGGTCGGCGGCGGTCCTCAGCCAGGCGGAGCCGGCGGCCGGGCCGGTCAGGTCGAACTTGGTGCTCAGCGCGGTGACCCGCCGGTTGTACGCCCGGGGGCCCTTGTCGACCGGCTTCCACTGCCCGGTGCCCGCGACCCGCTCCAGCTCCACCACGGACATGCCGTGCGCGGCCATGGCGGTGCGCAGCTGCTCGACCGACAGCCCGTCCAGGCCGGGGAAGGCCGGGAACATCAGGTCCTCGTTGGTGTACTCGTGGTTGACCACGAGCAGCGCCCGCCTGCCCTGCTTGTCCAGCGGCAGCACGCCCACGAAGTCGTTGTTGTAACCGAACTGCTTGGACTGCGCGGTGGCGGTCTGGTGGTGCAGGTTGAACTCCGGCGCGCCCGGCAGCACCGGGTCACCCCACTTGATCACCACGGCGTGGTCGTAGCCGTTCGGCACGACCAGGGTGTCCAGCTTGTTCGGTGGGATCGGCTTGAAGGTGAGCGCGCCACTGCCGACACCGGTGCTGGGACGACCGAAGCCGAAGGCCTCCGGGACGTCCGGGGTGGTGGGGGCGGCCATGGCGGGGGCCGCGCCGGCGAGCGCCCCGGCCGCCGCGCCGCCGAAACCGAGGACCAGGGCGCCGACCGCCCCGGCCCGGACCACGCCGCGCCGCGTGACCTCGGCGTTCACCACGTCACCGAAGTACGCGTTGTCGGAGGTGTTCGGTACCGGGTGGTCACAGGCGTTTCCGCAGCGGTACAGACAGGTCATGGCGTCGCGGGTGCCATGGCGGGTGCCGGTCAACAGGGGGAGCAGCCGGGGGCGGTCGCTCATGGGAGAAGCCTCCAGGGAGTCGGTGGCACGACAGGCGGCGTACCCGCCGGACGCTAGGAGGACGTGGTGAGCGCACGTCGGCCACTGTGTGAACCGGGCATGAACACCTTCGCGGGCGGCAACCGGCACGCAACCGGTCTGACCTCGGGCTGAACCGATCGGCGTGACGGCACGTATTCCCGAGCGAACGCACCGCCGGACGCGCGCCGGAAGCGAGGAGACCGCCATCAGCGACCACGACGCCCAACTGCTGCGCGCGCTGCACGACGAGCACGCGGAGGCGCTGTACGCCCATGCCCTGCGGCTGGTCAACGGGGACCGGCAGCGCGCCGAGGACCTGGTGCAGGAGACGCTGCTGCGAGCCTGGCGACACCCGGAATCCCTCGACCCGCAGCGCGGTTCGGTGCGGTCCTGGTTGTTCACCACGGCCCGGAACCTGGCCATCGACGCCTGGCGGCGGCGGTCCACCCGGGTCGGCGAGGTGTTCACCGACGATCTGCCCGAACCGCCGGACGTGATCGACGAGGCCGAGCGGGCGGTGGAGGCGTGGACCGTCGCCGAGGCGCTGAACCGGCTCAGCCCGACCCACCGCGAGGTGCTGGTCGAGTGCTTCTACCAAGGGCGGTCGGTGGCCGAGGCGGCATCCCGGCTGGGCGTACCGCCGGGGACCGTGAAGTCCCGCACCCACTACGCGCTGCGGTCTCTACGGTTGGTGCTGGCCGAGATGGGGGTGACGGGATGACGCAGTGCGAGTTCGCGTACGACGATGGCGCGTACGTGCTGGGCGCCTTGGCCCCCGCTGAGCGGGCGGCCTACGAGCGGCACCTCTCCGGCTGCGCCTCCTGCCGGGAGGCGGTCGCCGAGATCGCCGTCCTGCCCGGGTTGCTGGGGCGTCTCGACCCGGCGGGGTTGGAGCAGATCCTGCCGCCGCCGGCCCCGCCCCGGGTGCCCGCGCTGATCGAGGAGGCCCGACGTCGCCGGAGGCGGGAACGCTCGGCGGACCGCCGACGGTACGCGCTGACCACACTGGCCGCCGCCGGGCTGGCCCTAGTCGTCGGTGTCGGTACCGCCGCGGCGCTGCCCCGACCGGTCGCACCGCCCCCGACGGCACAGGGCACCCCTGGCCCGCAGGTGTCGATGGTCGCCATGCGGCCGGTGGCGGCGGCCGGGCCGGTGCACGCCGACATTGGGCTGGTCGGCACCAAGTGGGGCACCCGAGTGACCATGCGGTGCGGGTACGACGCGCGGACGAGCTACGGCAAGGCGTACCCGTTCCGGCTGGTGGCGCGAGGCCCGAACGGCGCCACCGAGCAGATCGGCTCCTGGCTCGCGGCCCCCGGTGACGACCTCAGCTTCACCGGCGCCACGAGGTTCACCGATGCCGAGCTGGCCAGCGTGGAGCTGCAGAAAGCCGACGGCACCCCGCTCCTCACCTACGCAGTCCCCTGACCGCCCCGCCCCGCGGGCCGGGGTCGATCATGGAGTTGTGGTGGGTGACAAATCCCCCGAACTATGGCCGGGCGGGCACCCCAACTCCATGATCGACCGTAGGTTCGGGTCGGTGCGCTCGCGTGCGGCGGGAGTTGCGCACCGCGTCAGCGGTGAAGACGATCAGGGCGAGCCAGACCAGCGCGAAGCCGGCGAGGCGGGCCGGTGGCATGGGCTCGTGGAAGATCAGCACGCCGCAGCCGAGCTGAAGGATCGGTGCCAGGTACTGGACCATGCCGAGGCTGCTCAGCGGCAGCCGGTTGGCCGCCCCGGCGAACATCAGCAGCGGGATCGCCGTGGCCGCACCGGCCAGCACCAACAGTGCGGTGTGCCCGGCCGAGACGTGCCCGAACGTCGAATCGGCTCTCGCCATCAGCCAGGCGAGGTAACCCAGCGCCGGCAGCGCCAGCACCGCCGACTCGACGAAGAGCCCTTCCGCCGGCGGCAGCCCCAGCCGCTTCTTGACCAGGCCGTAGCCGGCGAAGCTGAACGCCAGGGTCAACGCCAGCCAGGGCAACCGGCCGTAGTCCACGGTGAGCACCGCGACCGCCGACGCGCCGATCCCCAGCGCCGCCCACTGCGCCGGGCGTAGCCGCTCCCGCAGCACCGTCACCCCGAGCAGCACCACGACCAGCGGGTTGATGAAGTAGCCGAGCGCGGTCTCCACCACCCGGTCGGAATTGACACCGTAGATGTAGGTGCCCCAGTTGACAGCGATCAGCGCGGCGGCGGCGACCATCCCGGCCATCGCCCAGGGCCGACGCAGCAGCGCCCGCAGGAAGCCGACGTTGCGCAGAGCGGCCAGCAGCAGGGCCACGAACACCACCGACCAGACGATCCGGTGGGCCAGGATCTCCAGCGGGCCGGCGGGCCGCAACAGCTTCAGGTAGAGCGGGAAGAAACCCCAGAGCAGGTACGCGCCGAGGCCGTAGAGGTATCCCAGGCGGAGAGGCGTCACGCCTCCACCGTAAGGGGCGTACCGTCCCTTTGTTCCTTTCCGGTGACCGGGGTCACCGGGATTCGCCGGTCGAGGTTCATCCACCGCTCGGGCACGTCGAGCGGCGTGAAGCCCACCCGCGCGTACACCTGATGTGCGTCGTTCGTGGCCAGCAGGATCCGGCGTACGCCCAGCTCGTCCAGGTGGTCGCGGGCCGCGCCGGCCAACCACCCGCCCAACCCGCGACCACGGGCGGCGCGGTCGACGTACACGTCGCAGAGCCAGGCGAAGGTGGCCCGGTCGGTGACCACCCTGGCCACCGCGACCTGGCAGCCGTCCTCGGGCCGGTAGACGCCGAACGGCAGGGAGCCGGCGAACGCCCGGTCGACGGTGTCCCGGTCGCGTCCGAGTGCCCAGTACGCGTCGGTGGACAACCAGTGGTGCACCAGGCCCAGGTCGAGCAGGGCCGGGTCGGTGCTGAGCAGATAGCCGTCGGTGCGGGTCAGCGTGAACACGATGCGACGCTAACCGCCCAGGTGGGGACCCGTGCCGGCCAATTCCCGAACTCTGGTCACCGGCCTGCCCGGGCCCCGGCCGGAGCCCCGGGCGGGCCGGTGCGTTCGGCGGTCAGTCCCGGTCGAGGACGGCGCCCAGGATCCAGGTCACGATGCTCACGAAGAGGGCACCGAGCACAGCGGCCGGCCAGAAACCGTCCACGGTGAACGGCAGCCCGGCCTGGTCGGCGATCCAGCTGGTGAGCAGGAACAGCAGCCCGTTCACCACCAGCGCGATGAGACCGAGGGTCAGCAGGTAGAAGCCGCAGCCGACCGTCTTGATGAGCGGCTGGAGAACCGCGTTGACCACGCCGAAGATCACCGCCACCAGGAGCAGCGTGGTCACCGTCTCTCCAGCGGAGTTCGACTCCAGAGAGATGCCCGGAATGAGGAGTGTGGCCAGCCAGAAAGCCAGCGCTGTGCTGGCCAGCCGAATCAGCAGACCTTTCAGAAAACCCATGGCGGGGATCGTGCCACGGACCACGCACCCACGTAACCCGCCAGGTGACCACCACGGCGGATCAGCCGCGCGCCGGACGCCCGATCAGTTGCGACTCGATCGGCGTGGGGGAGAGCAGAGCCCAGCGGAGCGCCCGCCGGTTGACCACGGCCACCATGTCGTCCCGGATCCGGGTCAACCACTCGGCCGACCCACCCAGCCCCAGCGCGGTGCCGGCCAGCGCGGCCTCGGCGACGCTCAGCGGTTGCAGCAGCGCCAGGTCGACCCGGCTCAACGCGTCCACGTCCGCTGGGGTCAGCTCGTCGCGTACCACCAGAGTGGCGCGCCACGGCGGGCCCGGCTCGGCATCGGCCGGCACCGACCCGGCGTCGACGACCAGCAGCAACGGGCGCAGCGCGCTGCCCACCCCGTCGGCCACCGGTCGACCGGGTGGGATCAACGGGATCGTCCCGCCCGGTGCGCCCACCCCCCGGACGAACGGCTCCCAGGCGCGCGGTCGGGAGGTCTGCACGACCACCAGGGCACCGAGCGCCAGGGCGCGCAGGGACACCAACTGGGCGGCGCGCACCCCACCGACCAGCAGCACCCGGGTGCTCTCCGGCCGGAACAGTCGGACGGTGACCGCCCCGCCGTGCCGGTTGGTGCCGACCATCATCCCGGCATCGCCCAGAGTGAGATCCCAGTCGTCCAGTGCGGGGCGGGGCTGCGCTTCCCGGGTGGTCAACGCCAACGGCAGCGTGGCGGCAAGCCCGCCCAGGTGTGCGCCGTCGAGCCGCCGCAGCTCCCCGCCCAGGTCGTTCACCAGGCGCTCCAGGGCCTCGGCGGCCACGGTCAGCTCGGTCGCCGTCTGAGCGGCCAGACGTACGGTCAGCTCGGTCGGCAACCCGGCGCCGGCGACCGGCGCCGGCCCTGCGGAGATCGACACCGTCGTCGCGGTTGCCGGGAGCGCGAGCAGCCGGGGCACCAGCCGCCGTGCACCTGTGCCTTCCGGCCACCGGATCAGCCGGAAGGTGGCCTGGATCAGGGTGCCGGACCGGAGCGCCGGCCAGGACTCCCGGACCCGGTCGCCGTCGTGATGGGCCAGCTCGCCCAGGACGCACAGCGCCGCCGGCACGCCGAGCGGCCGCGCGGTCAGCGACCCGAGCCGGCGGACGATCCGGCGTACGGTGCCGGCGAGCACCCGGCGCAGGTCCTCCTCGGACCAGCCGTCGACGCGCAGCACCCGTACCGCCAGCACCGCCCGTTCCCGCCCGGCGAGCCGCCCGTCGGTGAGCTGCCGGTACGACGTCCCGACGGTGCCACCCGCGGCCGGCACCGGTGCCGGTGATCCATTGAACAGCAGTTGGACCCGCAGCGGGGGCGTGTGCGGCCCGGTCTGGGGCAGCAACATGGACGGCGCCGGGATGGCCCGGGACGCGTCGCCGAGCAGATCGCCGGGGTCCCCGAGCTCCAGGAGCACCACCATGCCCTCGGTGTCCTCCAGCACCGCCGCGGGCCCGCCGGTCAGCTCGGTCGACTGGACGACGGTGCCAGGTGCGACGAGGTCGAGCAGGTCGGCCGCTCCGGCCGGCCCGGTCAGCTCCCGACGACGGGTCAGATGCCCGGCGGCGGTGCCCAACCACTCGAAGAGCCACCGGCCCCGGACCCGGAGCACGGCGACGGCCACCAGCAGCACCGCGACCAGTGCGGCGGCCGCGGTGACCGGTGCGGGCCGGCCGAGGGCGGTGAGGACGAGCGCCGTCGCGACCTGCGTGGCGACCAGTTGACCGGCCCGCACCCCTGCACGGGTGCGCGGAGCGGGCGACGCCCAGCGGCGCAACGGCGAGCGCCGACGCGGTGCGCGCTGATCGGCCGAGCCTGGGCTGCGGTCGGGGGGTTGGCCCGGCGCACCCGGCCCGATCGCCCGGGGGACGGCACCCGGCCCTGACCTCACCGGTGTCGCCGGGTGCGGCCCTCCGGTGGTGATCGCCGGCACCGCGCCTCCTCGATCAGTCGGGACCGGGTCGGGCGGTCGGCCGCCCTCGGACGGCCCGTCACGCGCCGCGACGTGGCTGCAGCACATCGTAAGTGACCGATGGCTGCCGTGGTTGTCCACAGGGGAGAGGCGGGGGGTAGCAGAACTGCTACGGGATCGCTACCGTCAGCCACGGAGTTCGTCGCTGACCCGTGTCTCAGTGCTCGACGACCGGGCCAAGCGAACGACGCGCCCCCAGGGCGGGCGCGTTCGAGGGCCAGGCGCGATCAGAGAGACGAGGTGACATCGGGGTGTCCCAGACGCAGGCAGAAGCCGCGGTGATGCAGCAGACCGCCGCGAAGTTCGAGCAGGTGGACCAGTCGTTGCAGTCCATGCTGACCGGCCTGCTGGCCGAGCTGGAGGTGTTGCAGCAGGCCTGGCGTGGCGCAGGCGGCCGATCGTTCGAGCAGGTCAAGCAGCAGTGGTCACAGGACCAGGCGGTGCTGCACAGGGCGCTGCGGGAGACCGCCGGCGCGATCCGCACCGCCGGCCGGCAGTACGACGCCTCCGACGACGAGGTGGCCAGCCGGGTAGCCGGCACCAACCGCGGCGGCATCCAGCTGCCGCTCTGATCCCGCCCGGGAAGGACATCCGATGGACCATGGTGTGCTGGTCGTCAACTTCGCCGCGCTTCAGCAGGCCGGCGCCGACATCCACAAGGCCCTGAACAGGCTCGACTCGCAACTCGGTCAGCTTGAGCGGGACGCCGCTCCACTGGTGGCGAGCTGGACGGGCGAGGCCCGCGAGGCCTACGAGCAGCGGCAGGCGCGGTGGCGCTCCGCCTCGCAGGACCTCCAGGCGATGCTGCGGGACATCAAGTTGGCGGTGGGCGACTCCGCCAACGACTATCTGGACACCGAAAAGAAAAACGCCGGGCTGTTCCAGTGAGCGCGGTGGGCCGGGAGCGCTGACCATGTCCAGGTCGGTGCCCCGGCCGCCGCCACGCGGCGGCCAGGGCGGTGGGCTGGTCGGATCAGGCCTGGCCGGCTGGGCGCCAGCGTCGGCGGGCACCACGGGGCAGCACCAGGGCGAGCAGCACCACGGTGGCCGCCGTCGTGCCGACCACCGCACCGACCAGCAGGGCCCGGTCCCGTGCCGTCGCCCGTCGGGCCCGGTGGGCGAGCACCGCCGGGTCGGGCCGGTCGTCGGCGAGCGCGGTGACCGGTCGAGGGCCCCCCGCACGGCTGCCGCTGGTCTCGGTGACCGCCCGGTACGGGTTCAGCACGCCGGCGCCGTACCCGCCGCCGTGGCCCGCGCCGGGAGCTGGATCGGCGGTGGCGATGATCCGCTCCGCCACCTGGGCGGCGGTCAACTCCGGTCGATACTGGCGCAGCAACGCGGCGGTGGCGGCCACGAAGGGTGCCGCGTAGCTGGTGCCCTCGACCTGATGGTGGCCCGCGCCGGGGGCGGCGGTCAGCACCTCGCTGCCCGGCGCGACCAGGTCGACGTACGGCCCGGTCTGCGAGAACGTCGCCCGTCCACCGTCCGCCCCGATCGCCCCCACGCCGAGCACCCCGTCGTAGCCGGCGGGAAACGGTTGAGGGTCACCGCTGTCGTGCAGGTTGCCGGCGGCGGCCACCAGCACCACGTCCCGGTCGACCGCATACCGCACGGCCGAGCGGACCTCCGGGTCGTCCGCGTACAGCACCACGGACAGGTTCACCACGTCGGCGTCGTGATCGACGGCCCAGCGGATGGCCTGTGCGAACTCGTCGGCGCTGACCGTTCGCCCCGATTCCCGCCCCTGCACCACCTGCTGCTCACTCACCCGCACCGGCAGGATCCGGGCATCCGGTGCGAGACCGTGGAAGGCGACCCCTGCGCGGGGTGTCGCCGCGATGATGCTCGCCACGCCGGTGCCGTGCCCGGCGCAGTCCCGACTGCCGTCCCCGCCGGGGTCGAGCAGGTCGGTGCCGGCCAGCACGCGTTCGGCCAGTTGGGGGTGCGCCCGGTCCACCCCGGAGTCGACCACCGCGACGGTCACCCCGGCGCCGGTGGCCAGCGGCGCGAGCCGGGCGGGGTCGTACCGTTGCTGTGGCCAGGGTGCTGCCGTGACCGGTCGGGCCGGGGCGAGCGGGGTCGCACAGACCGGTGCCGCACGGAGCCTGGCGGTGGTGGGGACGGTCGGGAGGCCCGGTACGGTCAACAGGCCGGCGGCCAGACCTGCGAGGACCGGGCGCGCGATCGATCGGGACATCGACAGCCTCCGTATCGTGTCGGCTCCGGGACGGGATGTTATCGCCTCATCCGCGCCCCGGCGGGCCGCCGACGGCCAGCCATTGTGATCTTGGTACCACCTTGTAGGTTGTACGCGATACCTGTGGCCTGTTCTCGGAAGGGGAGGTGGCCGTGACCGCATGGGAGCCGGCCACGGAGGCCGAGGTGGCGATGCGCGACGCGCTGCGCGCCAACGACCAGGAGCTTTACTTCCGACTCCTGTCCCGCACGGATCTGCTGTTGCCGGTCGCCGCCCCGACGCAACCCGGCCAGCCACCTGCCGGCTGGGGCACCTGGACCACCGGCGGCCGGACGCATGTCCTGGCCTTCACCTCCGCGGCCGCACTGCGGGCCTGCCTCGGCGATCACCCCGGCAGCAACCGACGTGTCCCCTTCGCCGACCTCGCCGTCGGCTGGCCAAACCACGAGTGGTGGCTCGCGGTCAACCCCGGTCTGCCGATCGAGGGCTACCTGCCGGCCTGGTTCGTGGCTCAACTCTCCCGTGGCGACGTGCGACTGCCCGGCCGCGCCATGGGTGCCCGCGCCCGCCTGGAGCGGGTCGAAACCCTCGCCCGCAGCCGGACCGGCCCGCCCGGCCGGGACACCGCACCAGCCGCTGGTCGGCCCTCCGGGGCGGGTACGTCGTCGCCCGGGTCCGAGCCGGTCCCGCCGGTCCCGCCGGCCCCGGCCGCCCCAGGTCGGCCTGCCCCGGTTCCGCCTGCGCCGAGCCCGCTCGCCCCGAGCCCGCTCGCTGCGGTGCCGCCCGCTGCGGTCCCCTCTGCGTCGGTCTCCCCTCGGAGGCCCCCGCAGGGTGTGTCGCCTCGGGTCGCTGCCCCGGCGCCCTGGACGCCCGGCCCCGCTGATCCGTCCCGCCGACCCGGCGAGGAGAACCTGCCGGCCGCCGGTCAGCGCCCCCCGACCGAGCCGCCGCGACCCGGCCTGCCGGGCACCGGCGCCCTTCCCCGCTCCGCTCGCCCGTCCCGGTTCGCACCCTTGACGCCCGCCGAACGTCCCACTGCCGACCAGTCGAGGCCCGGCGCGGGCTGGCCGGCGGCGGACCGGCCGGGCGACGACGGCCTGACCGGGGGCAACGGCAACGGCGGTCCCCAGGCCGCTCGACGTTCCTTTTTCGAACCGACCCCCGTCCGGGACCGGGCAGCGGACCCGAACGCGAGTGGGGGCCGCCCCGGCGACCGGGCGGCACCACCGACGCGCTTCGGGCGAGGCAGCCAGCCGTTCCCACGCCGCCGTCCCGCCGACGGGCCCGCCGACGAGAACGCGACCCGGGCCTTCCCGATGGCGGATCCGGACGCCACCCGGCCACTTCGGCAGCCGGCGGGCGACCTCGGCACGTCCCGAGGGGTACGCGCACCGGCACCCGGTGAGGAAGTCACCCAGCCGCTGCCTCCCCGCCGGCCCGACCCGGCGGCGGAGGAGGTCACCCGCGCCTTCCGGATGACCGGTGAGTCCCCGGCGACCCGGTCGTCGGCACGGCCGAGCCCGCCGGCGGACGAGACCCAGGCGATTCCCCGCGACCTGCCGAACCGGTTCGCCCCGGTGGAGGAGGTGTCGGCCGCGGAACCGGTCTCCGGTCCGCCCGCACCGCGCCGCGGCTTCACGCCCATCGTCATCGAGGGCACCATCATCGAGTCCCGCGACCTCACCGACCCGGTCGAGACCAGCGGCCCGGCCGCCCCTCCCCGAGGGCCCCGCCCCGCCGAGACCGCCCCGCCACCGTTCGGCACGACGCACTCCGGGCCGGGTCTGTTCGAGCCGTCGTCTGCCGGTCCCCGCCCGTCCGGTCCGGCGTCGTTCGTCCCCGCGCACCCCGCCCCGGGCCCGTCCACCGCCCGCCCCACAGGTCCGGCGGAGGACGGCGACGTGGGCGGTGTGCACACCGACGTCCGCGCCGGCGACCCGGTCGGTGCCGACCGCGCCGACACCGACAGCCCGTCGGTCGGCGTGACCAGCACGGATCCGACCAGCGAGAGCGCCACCAACGAGGGCGGTGACGGGCAGCGCCCGCCGGCCGACGAACCGGCGGTGGTCGAGTTCGACCCGGCCAACACGGTCGAGGAGGACCTGCTCGGCGCCGCCGGCTCCGGCAGCACCGACACGTTCCTGTCCACCCTGCTGCTGGCCCGTGTCCTGCTGCCGGCGGCACCCGAATCGCTGCGGGGAAGCCGCCCCGGCGATGCGGGCTTCGTCTGGCGTACGGCACAACTCGACGGCGAGACGTACGTGGTGGTCTACACGTCGCCGGAGCGCCTCGCCGACCACTTCGAGGGCGACGTCGACACGGTCCGGGTGAAGTTCGCCCAACTGATCCGGCGCTGGCCGGACGAAGACTGGTCGTTCGCCGTCAACCCGGGCACCCCGGTCGGTGCCAAGTTGCCCGGCGAGCAGATCATCGCGTTGGCCAACTGGGCTGCCGAGGTCGGGCTCGGTGACGACCTGGAGGTGGACCAGGAGGAGGCGCCGGCCGTGGCGGAACCCGCCGCCCGCCCCCGGTACGCTCCGGCGGCTGTCGACCCGACCCGACCGACTGTCATGCAGAAGGCGATCGCGCCCAGCCAGCTCGCCTACTACCTGGATCGGGGCTACGACCGGGTCTCCGGCTTCGTGCACCGGGCCGGTGAGCTGGCGCACCTGACCACGCCGGCTCAGGTGCACGACGCGCTCGGCCTCAGCTACCCCGGATCCCCGTTCTCCCGCGACGCCGAGGAGATCTACGTGCTGCGCTGGCCGGCGCACCGGCCGAGCCTCTACCGGATCCCGTACGGCGGTCAGAACGAGCCGGCGATGCGGGCCATGGAGGGCTGGGTCATCGAGCGCCCGCCGTTCCGGGGCAACGGCTTCGCCCCGGGTGAGAGCAGCGACGTGGTGGCCGAGTTCAAGGTGGACAGCGCGCGCCTCCCGCACGGCGCGCAGCTGTGGCGGGTCGGTGCGGACGGCACCGAGCGGGTCATCGCAGAGCTCGACACCGACGCGGTGGTCTGGCGACGGGTCGGGGAGGCGTGATGCGCGACGGTTACGTGGCCCGTTGGCAGGGCCGGGAATACCAGGCCAGCCCGGACGGCGACAACGTCCGCCTCTACCAGCCCGAGCCGGGCGAGGGCTTCGAGGAGGTCCGCGCGGGCCGGTACGTCCGGGTGCTACCGGCGAGCGACATCGAGGATCTGGCGTACGTGCGCACCACCTGCACGTGGCAGGGGCAGCCATTCATCGTGCTCGGCGAGCACGACGCCTGGCTGCGGGTGGAATACACCGGTGGCCGCTGGCCGGTGGCGGAGGCGATGCGGCTGGAGGTCTTCGACTTCGGCGTCTACCAGGGTTGGGCACCGGCCGCCGAGGTCACCGACCTGCGGGAGCAGCGGGTCTGACCGGTCAGGTCTTGGCCCAGCGCAGGATTTCGCCGAGCACCAGCTCCGGTGCCTCCAGGTGCGGGAAGTGCCCCACCCCGTCGAGCAGCCGCCACTCGTACGGGGCGACGACGTAGCGGCCGGAGCCCAGGGCGGTGCGCGGCAAGGAGGCGACGTCCAGTGCGCCGTGCAGTTGCAGGGTCGGAGTGGACAGCGGCTTCTGCATGAGGCGGATGAACCGGTAGCCGTGCAGCCGCAGCAGCGAACGGAACGCCCAGCGGTATCCCTCCAGGGCGCAGAACGCGGCCTGCGGGATGCACATCGCCTCCCGACACCGCTCGGCGTACGCCTCGAAGTCCGACCCGGCCACCCAGCGCGGCCCGCCCCAGCGGTGCAGGATCTCCCCGATGGCCGCCGCGCCGTCCCGGGTCAGCACGTGCTCGTAGCGGGGTAGCTGGAACTTCAGCGCCAGGGTGGAGGCGGCGAACTGCCCGCGCGGGTCGGCGAAGGTGGCGGTGCGCAGCCGCAGCGGGTGCGGTGCCCCCAGCACCACGAGCCGGCGGACCAGGGACGGGTGGAACGAGGCCACCGTCCAGGCAACCATGCCACCGAGGCCGCTGCCGACGATCGTCGCCGACCGTTCACCGAGCGCCCGGATCAATCCGGCGATGTCGGCGGCGAGGGTGTAGCCGTCGTACCCCCGGGGTGGTTTGTCGCTGGCGCCGTAACCGCGCAGGTCGACGGCGACCGCCCGGAAGCCGGCGTCGGCGACCGCCGGGAGCATCTGGTGCCACGCCCACCAGTGCTCCGGAAAGCCGTGCAGGAAGAGCACCATCGGGCCGGTGCCGGCCTCGACCACATGGAACCGGCTGCCGTTGGCGCCGACGAAGCGGTGCGTCCACGGCCCCTCGGTGAGGACACAGGACTCGTCGACGGCTCCGCCGCGCTGGTCGGTCATGGCAGACAGCCTAGGGCCCGGTTGCCGCTGACGGCCCCGGTGGTCGCGTTGAACAGGGAGAAGCCCGGGTTGTCCCCTACCGGCGGTAGGTGGCGGGTCGCTGTGTCACGGCGCGACGATGCTGACGCGGATGCCCGGGCCGCAGTCGATGTCGGACGACCGGGAGACGACGCGGAGGGTGACGAAGCTTCCCTCGGTCAGGTTGCCGGCACCCGGGCCGTGCAGGGCGTACGCGCGGCCGTCCTCGGCCACGAGGCCGTAGCAGGGGCCGGAACCGCCCCGGGTGATGTGGCCCGCGATCAGGCCGCTGTCTCGTAGGTCGGTCGGCGGTGTCGGCTTGGGCGGCTTTGGCGGAGTGCCGATGGATGGCGGGAGTGTGCGCGACAGCGGCGGCGTGAAGGCCCGTGAGGGCGGGGCTGCGGGCTGGGCGGGCCTGGGTGCGCCGGGGGTGGGTGCGTCCGCCGTCGGGGTGTCGGAAGCCGAGGGAGCAGCCAGGGGACCGGCGCCCTCCGGGTCGGCGCACGCGGTCAGGGGCAGCAGAAGGAGCGCGGCGAGGAGGGTGACGCGTGAGGGGAGGTGCACGGTGATGGGACGTTCCAGCAGGTCGCCGGGTTCCGCCTGTCGATGGGACAAAGCGCGGCGCCCGGGCAGGTGACCCGCCCGGGCGCCGCTGGGTGTTGCTGAATCAGTGGTCAGCTGATCCGGATCTTCATCGAGGTGCCGTTCTGCTCCTTGACCTCGATCTTGACACCGGCTGCGGGGAGCTTGACGCCGTGGTTCGGCAGCTCCTCGTAGAAGTACTTCTTGGTGTCGTTGAACACGGGCTCAGCGGCCTGACCGCGGATGTACTGCGGCTGGCTGTTGAGGTGCAGCGTGAACGAGTCAGCCTTCTTGAGGCTGAACGGTGCGTCGTACACCTGGACCCGGGCGCGCCACGGAGCACCGGTCAGGTTGTAGATCGGGCGCGGGTGCGCGTCGATGTACAGGTTCCGACCCTCACCCGGGTGACCACCCGGGTTGCTGGGCGAAACCGGAGCGGTGTTGTTGTCGGAGAACCGCGTGTTCCAGTACGAGATGAGCAGGCCCTCCTGGTACGCGTAGTGGTCCACCCAGTCCGGGCGGGTGTTCGCGTAGCCGAAGAAGTACGGGCCGGTCTTCAGGTACTTGTCGTACGAGACGTACGACCGGTTGCCGGCGATGTAGTAGTTGTCGAACAGCCGGGTGTAGGTCGCCCCGACCACCTCGAACTTCTCCAGAGCCCAACCCGCGTCGGTCTCGGCACCGTCGCTGAGCACGGTCTGACCGTCGGCGGTCACGGTGATCGCGTCACCGAAGAAGCCGCCCTCGGAGACACCACCGTCGGTGACGTAGTGCAGGCGAACCTGAGCCACCTTGCCGGCGACCGAGGTCAGCGGGATGTTGATGTCAGCCCAGGCGCCATTGCTGCTGCCGGCGAGGGCCGGACGACCTGCGCCGTCGACGCCGATCGGCTTGCCGCCGACCGTGCCGTCCAGGTCGGTCCAGGTCTGACCGCCGTCGGTCGACGCCTCGAAGTAGAGGTAGTCGTAGCCGGCCTCGATGCTGTACTTGCCCTTGAGCGACATCGCCGCCGCAGACTTGCCGGTGAGGTCGAACGTCCTCGTCATCTTGCTGTCGAGGTCGTCCTCGTTACCGGAGAAGTACTGCTTCGATCCTTCGAACGGTGCGCCGTAGTTGAACGTGTACTCCCGCTGGGGAAGCACCACCACGGCGGCCTGTGCCTTCTCCGAGTTGTACTCCTGCGGGCCGAGGTCCAGCGTGCGCTTCTGCCCCGCCACGACCACCTCGTAGTCGAGCCAGCCGAGCTGGAGCTTGTTCCACGCGCCGAGGTCGCCGCCACGGTCACCGATGGCCGGGTCGTTCTTCGCGCCGAGCCGGCTCTGGGCCATCAGGGTCCAGTGCTCGTTGTTGTTGTCCGCCGGTCCGTAGTCGTCCGGCAGGCCCAGGTCGTGGCCGTACTCGTGGTAGAAGACGCTGCGGCCGCCGTTTTCCGGCTGGATCGTGTAGTCGCGGATCCAGACGCCGGTGTTGCCGATCTGGGTGCCGCCGATCGGGAAGTTCGGCGGGCCCACGGGCGAGCTGTTGAACGCCGACCAACGGTGGCTCCAGATGGCGTCCTCACCCTGCTGCGGGTCACCGTCGGCCTGGTCGCCGCCGGAGTGGACGATCTGGAAGTGGTCGATGTAGCCGTCCGACTCGTTGAAGTCGCCGTCACCGTCGAAGTCGAAGCGGTCCCACTGGTCGAAGGACTTCATCTCCGCGGCGATCTGCGCGTCCGTGCGGCCCTTGGCCTTCTGGTCGACGACCCACTGGTTCGCGGCGTCGCGGATCAGGGCCCAGGTGTTCGAGCAGACGTTGTCGCCGCAGACGGCGGGGTCGCCGGTCGGGTCGTCGTCGGCCTTCGGGTCGTCGGAACGACCGTAGCGGGCCTCGTTGTACCGGACCTTGACCCAGTCGGTCACCTCACCCTCGACGGTGTAGCGACCCGAGGACTGAGCCTCGTAGTACTGCTTGAGCGACTCGTCGCCCGGGTTGGTGCCGAAGTAGATCTGGCGGAAGTGCTCCGGGCTGAAGTCCGGCTGCCAGATGGTGGAGTTGTCGACCGCCCGGTTCGGCTCCGGGATCTTGTTGTGCAGCGGACCGTCGAACGTCGCCGGTCCGGCGATGTCCGGGTTCATGTCCTTGTCCGGGTAGGACGGGTGTCGCTCGTCACCGAACTCGGCCAGGATCACGAAGATCTTGTCGGTGCGCTCCCGCTGGAGCTCGACGTACTGATCCTGGGTCGGCTGGGCGGCGGCTGCGGAACGGGCGTTGGCGTTGGTGCCCGCCTTGCCGACCTGACCGACCTTGACGACAGTGCTTCCGTTGCGCTGAATCGGCTTGCTGCGACCGCTCAGCACATCGCTGAGACCCTGCTGACGCAACGCGCGGCGCTTGTCCTCGAGCTTGTCGGGGAGTTCGTCCTGCAACGCCTGCGGTTCGGCAGCGGCCGGTGCTGCTACCGGCAGTTTGGGCTGAGGCGCCGCCGAGGCGGACGGGCCGAAAGCCAGGCCTGTCGCCGTCAGTGAGAGCCCGAGCAGACCCACTGCGACTTTGCGCACGTGGTACCTCCGGTGTGAGGGAACCGACCCAACGGGGGTACGGGCCGGTGGGAGATCGATCCCACTAGTGGGACCAATGGTGAACATAGACACTGCCGGGACGGGTGGGAAGATGCACGCGTCGATTTGTTGCAAGATTTTGTTGGGAATGCTTTTCACCGTCACACACCCGGGCTTCAGCAGCCACGCTGACCAGCGAGGACGCCGAAACCGTCGTATACAACGATTCATTTCGATCAGCTTGATCGATGTACGACAGTGGGGCCGGCGGCGTCTCCGCCACCGGCCCCACCATCAGTTGTTGATGCGCGAAACCGTTACTTCCTCGCCGGGGTGACGAAGATCGTGGCGGACGAGTTGTCCCGTGCCGCCTTCTTGATGGTGAGCGAGACGCCGTAGTTCACGCCCTGGTCGCCGGGGTTACCGGTGCCCAGCACGATCGCGCCACCGCCGAGGGTCGTGCCGTAGAACTCCGGTGCCGGGCTGCCGTCCGGGTGGGTGACCCGGGTGGTGTACGGCGCGTTGTTCCGCGACGGCACCACCACCGAGGCGTCGTTGTCCCGCGCGTACGGGGCCCCGTCGCGCATCTCGATGCCCGGGTACCAGGTCTTGGCGTCCGTGAAGCTCTTCACCGGCGCCTGCGCCTTGAACTTCGTGCAGTACGCGCTGTACGGCTCGTCCGCCGCCTCCAGGCACTCGGTGAAGGGGTACGTCTTGTTCAGCGAGAAGGCCGCGTTGGCCGACTGCGGACGGCTGGGCAGGTTGTCCGTCACCGACGGGTCCTTCACCGCCGCCTCACCGGTACGTCGGTACGGGTCGAAGTGCGAGTCGACGATGAGCAACCCACCCTTCGCGCCGTAGCTGGGCAGCGCGGTCATCTGCCCGGTGACGTGGTTGACGTCGCCGAGAGCGCTGTCCCGGTACCAGACCAGCATGCCCGGCGCGTTGTAGGAGATCCGGTCGACCTTCCACGCGTCGTGCGAGTAGATGGTGTCGTAGGCGTACTTCAGGCCCTTGTCGAAGCCGTCGAAGTTGCGCCACTCCGCCAGGTAGAACTGGGCGTGGACCTCGGTGCCGCTGGAGATCTTCCAGCCCCCGCCGGTGGTGTCCACGAAGGTGCCACCGGTGGCCGTCCAGCCGTTGGCGCCGCCCTCGACGTCGTCACTCCACGTGGTGGCGCCGCCGCCGGTGACCGAGAAGTCGTCGACGAACCAGTTGCGCTCCTCGAACGCCTCGTCGGTGGCCTGGCGCAACCGCAGCTGCACGGTCGTGCCCGCGTACGCCGACAGGTCGACGTAGTCGTGGCGCCAGCCGTTCGTGCTGCCGGTCAGGCCGTACTTCTTGCCGCCGAAGTCGTTCATCCGGCCGTTCGGGTCCGGGTAGCCGTCCGGCGTGGTGACCACAGTGCCACCCTCGTCGTACACCTTCTGCTCGGTCCAGGTCGTACCGCCGTCGGTCGAGAGCTCGACGAAGCCGTAGTCCCAGTCCTCCTCGATGATGTAGTTGTTCCACATCCAGAACTTCGAGTCCGCTGCCGCCGGCACGTCGACCGAGCGGCTGAGCTTGACGTCGGCCCACTCCTGGTCGTTGTTGCTGTGCCACATCTTGGTGCCGCTGTGCGGGGTGGCCAGCGTCGTCACCTTGTCCGGCAGGTCGACCTTGATGCCGTCCTCGGAGTCGATCGGGGTACGCGACGTCTGGCCGAGCTTCACCTCGCGGGGGTTCGACCCGGGGCGGATGGTCAGCGGGTCGGCCCAGCCGAGCACCCACTTGTCCCAGATGCCCATGTGCGTGGGCAGCGCCTGGAAGATCTCACCGGAGTGCGATCCCGAGGCCATCAGGTCCCAGAAGTCCACGTCGGAGTCGGCGTTGCCGGACGTGTCGTAGAGGTCCGGCAGGCCCAGGTCGTGGCCGAACTCGTGGGCGAAGACCCCGACACCGGCGTCCTCGGGCTGCACGATGTAGTTCGACGCCTTGAGGTTGGTGCCCGGGATGGTGTAACCACCGGCGACCGTGGAGGAGTGCGCCCACACGGCGTACACGCCCTCGGCGCCGCCGCCGCGCGACTTGCCCTGACCGGCGTGCACCAGCACGAGGTGGTCGATCACACCGTCCGGCTCGTAGACGTTGCCGTCACCGTCGCGGTCGGCCTGGTCCTCGATGTCGTAGTCGGCCCACGGGAAGCTCGGGTCCTTCGCGACGAGCGCGTCGATCGCGTCGGTCGCCAGGCGGCCCGCGCCGGCCGGGTTGTCCGGGTGGCCGTTCATGGACTGCTCACGGCCGGGGACCCAGGCGCCGGTCTCGTCCTGGAAGCAGCGGTTGGCGGCGTACCAGCCCTCCGAGTGCGGCACGGTGATCCACGGGCTGGCCTGCCCGTCCACCGTGTACGCGTTCTTGGACATCTCCAGGTACATGTTGTGCATGGTGCGGCCGGAGAGGTCGACACCCTTCCTGCCGTCCGGGCCCCGCAGGTCGGTGCGGACCCGCTCGGTGATGCCCTTCTTGCTGTAGAGCATCTTGTTGTAGTGCGACGGCGAGAAGTCCGGCACCCACATCGAGTTGTTGTCCTCGTGGGGCAGGGTCGCCGGGTTCGGGATGTTGTTGTGCTTCGGGCCGTTCTGCACGGTGCCGGGCACACACGTCCGGTCCTCGAACACCGTCTTCGGGACCATCACGCCGGTGAAGTCGTCGTTGGCCTTGTCGTTGAACTCCACCAGCAGCGTGAGCAGCTTCGCCGTCTGGGTGGTCGGCGACTTCTTGAACTGCCGGGGGTTCTTGCCCGTCTTGAGCGACCGGGCTTCGTCCTTGGCGAGCTGCCGCGCGGTCACCGGGTTGCCCCGGGCGTGCTTCTGGTCGAACTCGCGCGCGGACTCCACGGCCGGGGTGTAGACGCCACCCTTGCCCTTGACCTCACGGCCGGTGGTGTCCGGCTGCACCTCGGGCTCGGCGTAGTTGATGTAGTGCTCGTCGGCCCCGATCACCGCCCGGGGGGTGGGGGAGGACGACTGGGCCGCCGCACTGCCGGTCACGGTCAGTGACGTGGCCGCGAGGGCGATGGCGGGTAGCGCGACGAGTAGTCGTCGGCGCGCCCCGGACTGCGGTTTGTGGTTCATGCCGCTCCATTTCTCGGGCATGGGGAGGAGGACGTTGGCGTGGCCGACCATCGATGCGATGAGCGTCGAACTCTGCCAACCTGCGTGAACCTAAATCACAACCGGCCGAAAGGACAGGGGTGGTCCGCCTCGTGTGTCCGTTCAGCTCCCCCGGCTCCACCGACCGACCGATGTGACACTGGCCAGGCCGTGCGTGCCGTACCCGTAAGAAAATGACGGAGGGTGGCGGTCCGCACGGACCGCCACCCTCCGATGTGTACGCCTGCCGTCAGTCCTCGTCGGACTTGGTGCCGCTCATCCCCGAGGAGATCAGGTCCATCACCGACGAGTCCTGCAGGGTGGTGACGTCGCCCAGCGACCGGTTCTCCGCCACGTCCCGCAGCAACCGGCGCATGATCTTGCCGGAGCGGGTCTTCGGCAGCTCCGCCACCAGCATGATCTGCCGGGGCTTGGCGATCGGGCCGAGCGTCTTCGACACGTGGTTGCGCAGGTCGGCGATGAGCTGCTCACCGGCCTCGCCGGCGATGTCCGTGCTGCCGCGCGGGATGGCGAACGCGACGATCGCCTGACCGGTCGTCGGGTCGGTCGCACCGACCACCGCCGCCTCGGCCACCGACGGGTGCGACACCAACGCCGACTCCACCTCGGTGGTCGAGATGTTGTGCCCGGACACCAGCATCACGTCGTCCACCCGGCCGAGCAGCCAGATGTGCCCGTCGTCGTCCTTCTTCGCCCCGTCACCGGCGAAGTACATGCCCTCGAACCGCGACCAGTACGTGTCGATGAACCGGTCGTCGTCACCCCAGATGGTGCGCAGCATCGACGGCCACGGCTCGCGCAGCACCAGGTAGCCGCCACCACCGTTCGGCACCGACTGGCCCTGGTCGTCCACCACGTCGGCCACGATGCCCGGCAGCGGGGTCATCGCCGAACCCGGCTTGGCCGCGGTCACACCCGGCAGCGGGGAGATCATGATGGCGCCGGTCTCGGTCTGCCACCAGGTGTCCACCACGGGTAGCTCGCCCCGGCCGACGTACTGCCTGTACCACATCCAGGCCTCGGGGTTGATCGGCTCACCGACGCTGCCCAGCAGGCGCAGCGAGGACAGGTCGAAGCCGGCGGGGATGTCCTCGCCCCACTTCATCATCGTGCGGATCAGGGTGGGCGCGGTGTACAGGATGCTCACCCGGTACTTGTCGACGATCTCCCAGAACCGGCCCTTGTGCGGGGTGTCCGGGGTGCCCTCGTACATGACCTGGGTGGCGCCGTTGGAGAGCGGCCCGTACACGATGTAGGAGTGCCCGGTGACCCAGCCGATGTCCGCCGTGCACCAGTAGACGTCCGTCTCCGGCTTCAGGTCGAAGACCGCGTGCGTCGTGTACGAGGCCTGGGTGAGGTAGCCGCCGGTGGTGTGCAGGATGCCTTTCGGCCGGGCCGTGGTGCCGCTGGTGTAGAGGATGAACAGCGGGTGCTCGGAGTCGAACGGCTGAGCGGTGTGCTCGGGCGACGCGGTCTCCACCGTCTCGTGCCACCAGTGGTCCTTGTCCGACCACGCGACGTCCTCGCCGGTGCGGCGGACCACCAGCACGTGCTCCACCGACGGGCTGTTCGCGACCGCCTCGTCCACTGTGGGCTTCAGCGCCGACGGCTTGCCCCGCCGGTAACCGCCATCCGCGGTGATCACCACCTTGGCGCTGGCGTCCTGGATGCGGTTGCTCAGCGAGTCGGCCGAGAAGCCGCCGAAGACCACGCTGTGCGCCGCGCCGACCCGGGCGCACGCCAACATGGCCACCGCCGCCTCCGGGATCATCGGCAGGTAGATCGCCACCCGGTCGCCGGCGGTCACCCCCAGGTCGGTGAGCGCGTTCGCCGCCCGGCAGGTCAGCTCGTGCAGATCGGCGTACGTGAGGGTGCGGGTGTCGCCCGGCTCGCCCTCCCAGTGGATCGCGACCTTGTCGCCGAGCCCCGCCTCGACGTGCCGGTCGAGGCAGTTGTACGCCACGTTGAGCTGCCCGCCCACGAACCACTTCGCGAACGGCGGGTTCGACCAGTCGAGCACCTCGTCCCACTTCTTCGACCAGGCCAGACGGTCGGCCTGCTTCGCCCAGAAGGCGAGCCGGTCGGTCTGGGCCTCGGCGTACGCGTCGACGGTGACGTTGGCGTGCGCGGCAAGTTCGGCCGGCGGGGGGAACTGGCGCGTCTCGTTCAGCAGATTTGCCAATGCCTCGCTCATGCCGTGACTCCTCGTCCTCGGGGTGACCTGGTCCTCGGGGTGACCTGCGTTGGCACGAGGGTAGTCGGGGGACCCTCGACGGGCGACCGCTGCCCGCCCCCTCGCGCCGAGCGGCCCTCACCACGCGCCCGGCGGCCTTGATCAACACGGGTTTATTGAAATCGCGGTGTCGGAGCCGATGGGATACCCCGAATTCACCAAACTCGTGTTGATCAAGGCGAGACGTCGACTCGGGTGGGGTGCGGGCTGGACGCCGCGGCTGGGCGCCGGCTCCGGTGTGCGCCCGGGGTGGGTGGTCCGGGTCGCGTTGCGGCCGGGTGCGGCCCGACCGGCCGGGCGGGGTCGCTAGCGTGACGGGGGTGACCACCGATCCGCTCGCCCCGCTGCTCGCGCTCGCCGACATCGCCGCTGCTGTCGAGCAGGCTCGCGAGCGGTTCGACCAGGCGCTCGGGCACCGCGCGCTGCGCCGGCACGGTGGTCAGGTCGCGGCCGAGGTCAGCCTGCGCTCCGCAGTGGCCAGCGCCGCCCTCGAAGGGGCCGTGCACGAACGCGAGGCGGTCCGCGCCGGCACGGTCACCGACCCGCTGCTCCAGGGGGCGCTGCGGGTCGCCGGGGCGCTGCCCGGCCTGAGTGAACTCTGGCCGAAGGCCCCCCGGCAGGCTCTCGCGAAGCTGCACGTCCTCGCCGCCCGGGAGTTGGTGCCGGAAGCCGAGCTCGGCCGCCCGGTGGCCGATCCCGTGGTCGCCACGCGGCTGGATGGGCTTGCCGGACTGGTCGCCGGTGGCACGAAGGTGTCGCCGCTGGTGCTGGCTGCCGTCGTACACGGGGAGTTGTTGAACCTGCGTCCGTTCGCCGGGCCGTCCGGCGTGGTGGCCCGGGGTGCCGCCCGGCTGGTGCTGCTCGCCAGCGGCCTCGACCCGCGTGGCCTGCTCGCCGTCGACGTCGGGCACCGCGAGCGGGAGCCGGAGTACGTCGGCTCGGCCGGCGCCTTCGCCACCGGCACCCCGGACGGGCTGCGCTCCTGGTTGCGCCACTACATGGCGGCCGTCGAGGTCGGCGCCGACCAGCTCACCGTCATCGGCGACGAGATCCTCGCCGCCACCTGAGCCGCGATCAGTCCCGTCGGGTCGCCCGGTTGACCTTGGCCTGGAGCGCCCGGCGGGCGATCGGCCCGAGGTCGTCGACGATCTCCATGAGGAGCGCGAGCTGGTCGAGCGCTGCCATCGCCTGGTCGGCGCCCGCCGGGTCAACCCCGTCGTAGAGTTCCAGCCCGATGAACGCGGCAGAGACCGCGCGGGCCAGGCCGGGCACGTCGGCCACCTCGGCGAACGGGGACCCGGCGAGCAGCCTCCGCAGCACCGCCTCGATCTCGTCCACCCACAGTTGAAGCGCCCCGGCGGTAGGGGCCGCCATCCGTTGGTCCGCCTGCGCCCCCGCCAACATCTGGGCCAGGAAGGTGACATTGCCGAGCTGGCGTTCCTCCTCGTGCAGCGCCCGCCCGACGGCGAGCAGTTCGCGCAGCGACCCGGCCGAGGCCAGCCGCGTCGACCAGCGCTCGACCCGCTCGGCCGTGCTGGCCCGGCAGGCCGCCGAGAGCAGGTCGTCGACAGTGCCGAAGTGGTAGAAGACGAGTGCCTGGTTCACTCCGGCGGCGGCACCGATGGTGCGGGCGGAGACGCCGGCGATGCCGTGCTCGCGGATGGCGGCGATGGTGCCGTCGAGGAGACGCTGCTTGGTGTCGGACATGGCTCTCCTTCCGGGCGGGCCGGGTGCGGCGCTGCGATCATCGCATCGGTGACCAGTTGGGCGAGCCAGGTGGCCCCGGGCAGTCGCAGGGTCCAGCCGACCAACGCCCAGCCGAGGTGGACATGTTCGAGTCCGCGGGCGACGGCGGCCACCCCCCGGTCCGTGTGACCGTCGCCGCCCACGTACTCCGCCCGCCACAGCACGTGCTCGTGTTGCCGGGCGGGCCGGATCCGCAGCCCCACCGGATGTCGCCGGGCCAACATCCGCCAGGTGGCCGCGCAGGGCCCGCAGTCGTCGTCCAGCCAGAGCACCGCAGGCGGCCCGGAGGAGTACGGCCGCCACCGAGGCCACCAGTCGCGCACCTGCCGCCGGTAGGACCGCCAGGAGACGCCGTAGCGCACCCGTAGGTCGTGCTGCTCGTGCGGCCCGGCCACGGCTGCTCCGAACGCGCACGCCGACGCTGCGGCGAGGACCAGGGCCACGCTCCGGGTGACCGCCGCGGTGAACAGCAGCAACACCACGGCGGAGACCTGCATCGGGTTGGCCAGGTAGGCGTACGGGCCGGTGGTGACCAGACGACGCGGCGGGTCCCACGGGTACGGGGTACCGCCGCCCCGCGCGGCGAACTCCGCGACGGCAGCCAGCGCCGGCGTGGCCGCCAGCAGGGCGAACTGCGCGACGACCAGCATCCTGGCGCGGTCCAACTCGGTCAGTGCCGCCCACGACCCGTCGCCGAACTCGAAGGCCAGCGTGGGGACGAACCAGAGCAGCAGGGCGCTGAAGACGCCCACCTGCAGGAACGTACGCGCACCCAGGTGCCGGCCGTCGGCGCAGAACCGACCGAGCAGTTGGGCGGGCAGGGCCACCGCGAGCAGCCCGACCACCTCCCCGACCAGCCAGTGTGGGCCGAGGCTGACCAGCGGGTGCAGCGCCGGCATGGCCACCGCGTCGACCCAGAGCAGCAGACCCAGCGCGACCGGCAGCGGCAGCACCCGGCGCAGCAGCACCGGCAGCGGACCCCAGAGGGCGGCCCAGCCGATCCACAGGTCCACCGGCATCCCCCGGTACGACCCGTCGACCGGCGCGAAGGCGTACCAGTCGGCCAGGCCGGCGCCCTCGTGCAGCGCGGCGATGCCGATCCCGGCGGTCAGGAACGCCAGCAGCGCCGCAGCCCGGACGGCCCGGTCCCGCTCCCGCGCGCCGACGGCGAGCACGGCGAGGAGCGGCAGTGCCAGGCTCAACCAGCGGGCGACCGTCACCGCAGCGCCAACATGTCGAGCAGGTGCCGCATGCCGGCACCGAGCAGCACCTGCTGCACCGGGCCGAAGTACCAGGAGGGGTCCAGTCCCCGCGTGTAGTCGACCCGGACCTGGACCTCGGTGTGCCCTGGGTCGATCGCCCGCCAGGTCAGCTCCGCGTGCTGCCAGGTGAACCATCGTGCGGTGATGGAGCTGTCCTCGACGAAACGGAAGCCCACCCGCCCCGGCGCGACGGTCTCCACCTCGGCGAGCAGGTGGCCGCCCGGGCCGTGCGCGCTGCCGTGGTAGCCGAACATCCACCGGTCGCCGACATCGAGCCCGTCGCCACTGACCTGGCCGGGCGTGGGCACGCCCAGGAGTCGCAGCGGCGCGGACCGGACGGCGGTCGGGCGGGGGCCGGTGGCGAGCCGGTCGGCGACCCGGTCGACGGGGAGCCCGACGACCCGGGCCACCTCGACCGTCTGCTCCGGGTCGACCCGGGGAGCGATGCCGCTGCCCTCCAGGCCGGGCAGGAGCAGCAGCGGAACGGCGATGATCGCGTACGGCCGGTTGGCCTCCCGCAGGGCGCGGATCAGCGCGGTGGCGCCGTGTGCCACCCCGTAGACCAGTGGGGCGGCCAGGATGACGCAGACCGCGCCCTCGTGCAGTGCCACCGCCGCGAGCAGCAGGGCCACCGTGGTGGCCGCGAAGACCTGGCCGTGGGCCGTCCGGCGGGGGGTGAGCGCGAGCCCTGCCGCCAGGAGTACCGGGAGCGCCACGAAGAGCACGGCGCTGTCGGCGTTGCCCTCGCGAACCACCCCGACGAAGAGGACCAGTCCGAAGACCGCGATCAGGCCGGCCAGGGTCCAGTGTGCACTCGTCCGCTGCGGTGCCGACTCATCGTCATGATCCATCCGAAACTCCCCGTGTTGAGCGGTCGCTTAAACGGAGGGTACGGCTATTTGAGCGACCGCTCAATCCGGCGCTCAGGCAGGAGCGAGAGCGCTGGTGGTGTGGTTTTGGACGGCCTTCATCGTCGCCCCGACGGGCGGGTACTGGTTGATGCGCCCTGCCGGCCTGGTCAGGCTCAGGCGGTGGTGGCGGCGGTGCGGGTGCGACGGTGCCGGCCGTACCAGGCGATCCCGATGGCCACACCGACCCCAACGCCGAGCGCCGCCGCGGCCACCGGGACGGCGGGCCGCTCCCGCAGGCGACGGCCCAGCGGGATCGGGTGCCGGAACTCCAGCACCGGCCACGCGTTCTCCGAGGCCAGCTTGCGCAGCTGCCGGTCCGGGTTGACCACGCTCGGGTGGCCGACGCACTCCAGCAGCGGGCGATCGCTGTACGAGTCGGAGTAGGCGTAGGAGTCGGCCAGGTCGTAGTCGCGGGCGGCGGCCAACTCGTTGACCGCCTCGACCTTGCTCGGGCCGGCCGCGTAGAACTCGACCTCGCCGCTGTACCGGCCGTCGCGCACCGTCATTCGAGTGGCGATCACGTCGGTCACCCCGAGCAGTTCGCCGATCGGCCGGACCATCTCCTCGCCCGACGCCGACACCAGGACCACGTCCCGCCCGGCCGCCTGGTGCTCCGCGATCAGGACGGCGGCTTCGGCGTACACGTAAGGGTTGATCAGCTCGTGCAGCGTCTCCGCGACGATCTGGCGGACCTGCTCCACCTGCCAGCCCTTGCAGAGCGCGGCCAGGTAGTCCCGTGTTCGGGCCATGGTCTGCTCGTCGGTGCCGCCCAGCCGGAACATCAGCTGCGCGTACGCCGACTTGACCACGTCACGTCGAGTGATCAGCCCGTCCCGGTAGAACGGGCGACCGAACGCCAGGGCGCTCGACTTGGCGATGACGGTCTTGTCCAGATCGAAGAAAGCGGCACTTCGGCCCACGGCGCGAAAGTCTAGCCGGATGGTCTATCGTCGGCGGGTGCCCGGGGTCAGGCCACCCCTCAGACCTGCGGGCAGGCACCACCACCTCCGCTCCGCGTGACCGTGCTCACACTCTGCGAAGAGATTTTCGCAGTGAGTGGAGACGGCACCACTCGACGTGACGGGCCCGCTCAGGCAGACTTGTCCGTACGACGAGTTTTCACATCTCCGAAAACAGACAAGACCCTCAGCGGTTGCACCCCCCGTGACCGCTGAGTGGTTCGGCTCGACCCCCCCGGAGCCGAACCTTTCGACGACCCCCGTCTCCCCCCGACGGGGGTCGTCCCTTTCTGCTGGAAACGCTCCACCGCTGGTCGCAGGCCGTCCGCTGGCCGGCCAGGCCGTTTGCGGACGGCGTTTTGTGCGGTTGGAAAGCAGCAGAAAGGCCGCCGAGCCAGCGGGCTGTGGGCGGCGTGGTCGTCCAGGTGTCGCTAACCTGCGCGCCGAGACGGAACGATGAGCAGACCCGAGACTGGATCTGCTCATCGCCCGGCGCGGAATGAATCAGGGCCGCTGAACCTGCAACTTCGACCGGGGCGGGCGTGTCGGCCGGTCGGTGTGACTACGGGCCGCCTACGCCCGTGACCCGGGTGTGCGGCACGGGTTCGCCGCTCTGAACCTGACCGCCGGCAAGCTGCACCGCATCCGCGACCATGAACGGCGGCGCGGTTTCCTCATTGCGAAGCGCTAGCAGGAACCGTGCCAATTTACCTTGGTCACGATTACCTGAAGGTAGAAGATGTTGCCGCGCGGGGTGGCGCAGTGCGTGATGACCGTCGAGTCGTCCTGCCATGCGTGGTGGTATTCCAATTCGACGTTCGCGGTCGTGTAGTTGTAGAAGGTTTTCGTCGGGGCGCTGCCGGTCCACGGGCCGGTGGTCACCAGGGACGGGGTCTCCGTGGGGCCGGAATTCACGGGAGCCCAGTTCGGCCAGGCGCAGAAAGTGCCCTGCTGACAGTTGCCGGGCGGCCACGGCTCCTCGTCCGGCCACGGCCCGTCGGCTGAGGCCGGCGCGGCGGGGATGGCAGCCAGCAGGCCTGCGGTGGACAGGGCGAGGGCGAGGGTTTTCAGTCGCACAGTTCTCTCTTTCCCAGAGGAATCGGTCGATGAAAGTTACCACCGGGAAAGTTGAGAGCGCAAGTATCGAATTCGCCAGCGTCAAAGCTTGGGATTTTCTGTGATCTTCCTGAAATTGCTGGCCGTTGCGGTCGCCGTGATTGTCTCGCCGGCGTTGTGGCTGGTCAGGTGGTTTCTGATGAGAGAGCCTGTTGGGCGTGTCAGCGCGGCTGCTGACGACGCGCTGCTCGACCCGCTTCCCGCCCGGCGGAGCGCAAGGTCGGCCACCGGCAGAGCGGTAATCCTCGGGTCTTCAGCGACATAAAGCAGAGTGAGAGTCGCCGAGGCAATGGGGGTTCGGGTGGGTCCACCGAAGAGGCAGGACGAGGGCTGGTTCACCAGCCTCTACGCCGCCGAGTACGCGCACATCGTGAGGTACGGCCTACGCCGACTCGCGGACGGCGACGCGGCCGCTGAGCTCGCACAGGAGGTCTTCGTCGTCGCCTGGCGGCGTCGCGGCGAGGTGCCGGACCGCAGCCTGCCCTGGCTGTACGGGGTGGCGCGGCGCCTGCTGGCGAACCAGTGGCGGTCGCGGCGTGGCACCCCCGATGTCCTGCCGATCACGGATGTTGACCTGGCGCGGGTGCCCGGCTCGTCAGGCGCCGACACGACCGTCGGGGTCGCCGACGTCCGGGCCGCCCTGGCCGTCCTCAGCGAACTCGATCAGGAAATCCTCCGGCTGATCGGCTGGGAGGAGTTGACGGTGTCCGAGGCGGCCCAGGTTCTCGGCTGTACCCGGGCGACCGCGGCGGTGCGCCTGCATCGTGCCCGCCGCCGTCTCGCCGAAGCGATGTCGGACCGGCCCGCTCGGTCCCCGCACCGCCCGATGTTGGTGACCATTCGAGAGGATCTGTGATGTTCGGAGCAGAGCGAACCCGTACTCTCCTCGGCCCGGTCGACCCAGCCCGGAACGCCACCATCGAGCCGCCGCTGGTCTTGGCGCGCGAACTGATCGACCGAGCCGACGCCACCGAGACGGTCGCCGGGCGCCGTCGCGTACGCCCGACGCGCCGGCTGGTCCTGACGGCCGGGACGTTGGCGGTCGCGGCCGGTGCCGTGGCGGTCCTCCAGCCGTTCGACGAGCCTGCATCGGACGCTCCCGGCGAGCCGCCGGCGGCAGCGGGGTCGGTGCTCGTGCCGGTCGCGTACCAGTTCGACGCGGATCCGCCGCCGGCCGGCCCGCAGCTGCGCATGCTGGCCAACAAGATCAAAGACGCGGCGTACGACCACCAGAGCGGTCGCTACATGTATCACCACACGAAGCTGTGGGGCGATCCGGTGATGACGTCTGCCGACGGCCGCCACCACGTGGCCTTCGCTCGCGAGACAAAGGTCTGGCAGGCCGCCGACGGGACCGGTAACCAGGTCAGCACCGAACTTGAGCCGCAGTACCCCGACCAGGAGTCCCGGGACTACTGGCAGCGCGAGAACGTTGCCCGACCAGCAGCCACCGGCACCCCCGCAGCGAGCGTCATTCCGCTGCCGCCCAGGGAGCTCAGGGCCCCGTCGGCCGTCCCGTCCGAGCTGCGGGAACTGCTGAAGGTCGAGTACGGCCCGGGGGCGGCGAGCAAGGAGGTCGGCACGCTCTACGGGCGGTACGTCGTACCGCGTGCGACCCGAGCGGCGATCCTGCGGGTCCTCGCCGACGTGCCCGGCTTCCGCTGGCGGGGGCAGGTCACGGACCGCGCCGGCCGGAACGGGGTCGCCGTCACCTTCGACGACCGCGAGAACGAGGGGCAATCTCTCCTGGTCTTCGATCCGAAGACGGGCGAACTGCTCGCCCATGAGCGGTTGACGCTGTCGCCGGTGCGGATCAGCTCGTACAAGGTGATCCTCGATGCGGCCTGGACAAATCAGCCCGGCTGACCACCCATTTGCGGGGCCGCTCCCTCCGGGGGGCGGCCCCGCTGTTTTTCCCACAGCGGCAGGAGCTGCGGAGTTGCCCGCGCCCGTAGCAGATCAACTGCCTCGGCGGGCGTTGTCCACAGCCCACGAAGTTGTCCACAGGCGACGCGGTCAGGGCGGCTCGCGGAGCGGTTTTCGAGCAGGGTCGGCGGCATACCAGAGCCCGACCGCTGGAGGCCGCGATGCCACCCCGTACCTCCGTTCCGCCGATCCGTCGGCTTCCGCTGGTCGTCACCGGCGATGACGATCTGCTCGATGATGTGCTCCGGCTCGCCGCCGCAGGCGGGACGGAGGTGGACCTCGCCCGCGATCCGGCGGCCGCCCGTACCCGTTGGCTTCCCGCGCCGCTGGTGTTGCTCGGCGCCGATCAGGCGCAGTCGTGTCTGCGCGCCCGGTTGCCGCAGCGGCCCCGGCTGGTGCTTGTCGGCCGGGCCGGTCAGCTCGATCCGGGCTGGCGGATCGCTGAGCTGATCGGGGCGGAACACGTCGCCGTGCTGCCCACCGCGGAGCCGTGGCTGGTGGATCGGTTCGCCGAGCAATGTCCCGGCCGTCCGGACGGCGTCGGCGCTCGAATCGTCGCGGTCTTCGGTGGTCGGGGCGGTGCCGGCGCGAGCGTGCTGGCCGGTGGTCTCGCCGTGACCGCAGCCCGGGCCCGGCTGCGCACCCTGCTGGTCGACGCCGATCCGCTCGGTGGTGGCCTCGACCTCGTGCTGGGCTGGGAGCAGTTGGAAGGGCTGCGGTGGCCGTCCCTCACCGGTGCCGATGGGCGGGTCGATGCCCCGGCGCTCGTGCAGGCTCTGCCCAGCCGAGGTGACCTGGTGGTGCTCTCCTGGGACCGCGGCGAGATGCTGCCGCTGCCAGTGGCGGCGATGGCGGCAACCGTGGATGCCGCCCGTCGTGGGCGGGACTTCGTGGTGGTCGACCTGCCCCGACAGTTGGACGACGCGGCCGTGGTGGCGTTGCAGTCGGCCGACCAGGCGTTCGTCGTCGTCCCGGCCGAGCTGCGCGCCACCGCTGCGGCCGCTCGTGTCGTTGCCGCCGCGGCCCCGCACTGCGCCGCGCTCTCGGTGGTGGTGCGCGGTCCCGCCCCGGGCCGGCTGCGTGCGACCGAGGTGGCACGGGCTCTTGGCCTCCCACTGGCTGGCACGCTGCGCCCCGAGCCGGGGCTCTGCCGTGGGCTGGAACGGGGCGAGGCGCCAGCCGCCGCGGGCAAGGGCCCGTTGGCCGCGCTCTGCCAACGGATCGTCGCCGACCTCACCGGTGCGCCGGCCACGGGTGCGGCATGACCGGCCGGCCGGAGGACAGCGGCATTGCCGCCCGGGTGCGGCAGCGCATCGCCTCCGCCACCACCCCGGTCACACCGGCGGCGATCGTCTCCGCGGTACGGGCCGAACCCACCGCCGCGGTGCTCGGCGACACCGCCGTGCTGCGGATCGCCGACCGGGTGCACGACGACCTCGTCGGCGCGGGGCCGCTGGCCCCGCTGCTCGCCGACCCCGAGGTGACCGACGTCCTGGTCAACGGGACCCGAGTGTGGGTCGACCGTGGCTCGGGGCTGCAACAGGTCGCGGTCCCGGTGGGCTCGCTGGAGGATGTCCGCCGGTTGGCGCAGCGAATGATCTCCAGCGCCGGCCGCCGGCTCGACGACGGGTCTCCGTACGCGGACGCCCGGCTCCCCGACGGCACTCGACTGCACGCCGTGCTGCCACCAGTGGCGACCGAGGGCCCGTACCTGTCCCTGCGCACCTTCCGGCACCGGCCGTTCACGCTCGATGAGCTGGTGCGCCAGGGCACCGTGCCGCGACCGGTGGCACCGCTGCTCTCCGCCGTCGTCGCGGCCAGGCTGGCGTACCTGGTGACCGGCGGAACCGGGTCAGGCAAGACCACCCTGCTCAACACGTTGCTGGGGATGGTGCCGGCCACCGAGCGGATCGTGCTCGTGGAGGACGCCGCCGAGTTGCGTCCGGGGCATCCGCACGTGGTGGGGCTTCAGGCGCGTACTGCCAATGTGGAGGGATCGGGGGTCGTCAGCCTCGGAGACCTGGTCCGGCAGGCGCTGCGGATGCGCCCGGACCGGCTGGTGGTCGGGGAGTGCCGGGGCGGTGAGGTGGTCGACCTGCTGGCCGCGCTCAACACCGGCCACGACGGAGGCGCTGGCACGCTGCACGCCAACACCCCGTCCGACGTGCCGGCCCGACTTGAGGCGCTGGGCATGCTGGGAGGGCTACCCCGCGCCGCGCTGCACGCCCAGGTCGCCGCCGCGTTGCAGGTGCTGTTCCAGGTGCGACGCGGCGACCAGGGGCGCGTCCTCGAGTCGGTCTGCCTGCTGCTGCCCGAGGGGCCGGATCGGTTGGTGACCGTTGTGCCTGCCTGGGTGCGCGGCGGCGGGCTCGGGCTGGCCGCCCGTGCACTCGGAGCGCTGCTGCGGACGCGCGGGGTGACGGTGCCGCCGATCCTGAGCGAGCCGTGGCCCGGATCGGCAGGTCCGGCATGACCGGCGGGGCGCTGCTGGTGGCGGCGCTGCTCCTGGTCGCCGCTGCCCTGGTGGCGTGGCCTGTGCAGACCATCCGGTCCCGCCGACGTCGCGTGTTGACGCCGGGACGTGGGAGCGCCGGTCCCGATCCGGACGACGCACTGGTGGAGTGGATCCGGGAACTCGGTCGCACGTTGGACGGGCCGGTCGACGGGGCCGGCGACTCGCTGACCTCGGGTCGTCCGGTCGGCATGGCGTACCAGCCGCAACCCGGCGTGGGTTCGAGCACGAGACGGACGGCGCTCGGCTGGCCAGCCCGGGACATCACCGGGAGACCGAGCTGGCCCGGGGCGCCGGGTGGGTCGGTGGGGTCGAAGGGTCCGGCGGGGCCGACGCGTCCGCCGATCCGTCGGGATCCTCGGCGTCCGGCCGGCACCGCCGGGCCGGAGGTCACGACCACCGACGCGGGACGTGGGGGCGGCACGTCGGTGGCCGCGATTGCGATCGACGGCGTAGGCGTGGCAGCCGACCGCGGGGTCGACGTCCCAGGCGCTGCGCCGACCGCTGATCGCACCAACGTGGAGGCGGACAGTCGAGGTGCCGTGTTCGGCGCCGAGGGGCGCGGCGACGTCGACCGCCGTGACCATGGCGACCCGGCGGAGATGACGGCCGCCGACCTGGCCGACATGGCAGCCGTTGGGCCGAGTGCTGTCGCGGCGGCGCCTGCCGTGCGATCGAGGGCACGCGTGTTACCGCTGGTCAGCCTCCTGGGAGGCGGCGTCGGTGCGATGGTCGGCGGTCCGGTGGCCGCTGTCGCGCTGGCCAGTTACGGCACGCTGGCCGTACGCGGTGTGTTGCGGTGGCGGACGAACCAGCGCACCGAGCACGTCCGACGACGTGGGCTGGACCAACTCTGTGGCCTCGCGGCGGACCTCCGGGCCGGCCTGCCCGTCCCGCACACGCTTGAGTCCGCCGCCGGTGGTCCCGGGCAGTCGGACCGGCTGCGCCAGCTGACCTCAGCGGCGGTGCGACTGGCGGACCGGACCGGCGCGCCGCTCGCCGAACTCGTCGAGCGGATCGAGGCCGACGCTCGGGCGACCGACCGAGGTCTGGCCGCCGCAGCGGCACAGGCGGCCGGTGCCCGGGCCACGGCCTGGTTGCTGGCGGCGCTGCCGGTCGGCGGGATCGCCCTCGGGTACGGGATAGGCGTCGACCCGGTGGCAGTGCTCCTGCACAGCAGGGTCGGTGGAGCCTGTGCCGTTCTCGCGGTCGCCCTGCAGGTCGTGGGCCTCCTCTGGGCGGAACGGCTCGGCGCGGCACCGGGACGGGCCGGATGACGTCCCGGGTCCCGGCGACTCGACGCGACTCGGTCAGCGGCCGACGACCGGACGCCATCCGGCTCGCCGCGGCTCTGTCCGGGCTCGCCGTAGCCGTGGTCGTCGGAGGGTGGTTCGGGCTGCTCGGTGCGGTCCCGACCGCATTCCTGCTGGACTTCCTCCTACGTCGGATCGAGCCGCCGGCGGAGCGCAAGCGGCGGGTCCAGGAGGCCGCCGACCTGCCGCTCGCCGCTGATCTGCTGGCTGCGGCGATGCGGGCGGGGGCCCCGGTGGATCGCTCGGTGCTGGCCGTCGCCGAGGCGCTCGACGGACCGCTCGCCGGCCGGTTGGCCCGGGTCGGCCGCACGCTGCTGCTCGGCGGTGGCCCGCCGGAGGCGTGGTCGGCGTTGGACGGGATCCCTAGCGCGGAGCGGCTGACCGCGGCGGCCTTGCGCTCAGCCAACAGTGGTGCCGCCCTGGCCGGTGCGTTGACCCGGCTCGCCGACGACCTGCGCGCCGACCGTGCCACCGCCGCCGAGGCGTCGGCACGCCGGGCCGGCGTGCTCATCGTCCTGCCGCTGGGGCTCTGCTTCCTGCCGGCGTTCATTCTCGCCGGCCTGGTGCCGGTGATCGTCGCCGTTCTCGGCGACGTGCTCTGACCCCATCGAGAAAGGGAACAGTCATGCGCAAACTGATCGCCCGCCTGCGCGGCGACGCCGGGATGAACACGGCCGAGTACGCCGTCGGCACGCTTGCGGCGGTCGCCTTCGCCGGGATCCTGTTGAAGGTGCTGACCTCCGGCAACGTCCAGTCGGCGTTGACCGCCGTCATCGACCGGGCGCTGAAGTGACCGGGCGCCGGCAGGCCGGTCGCGGTCCAAGGTCGGGCATCCCCGGGCTGGTAGGTGGCGGCGAGCGGAGAGCCCGCTTCGTCGAACGCGCCGCTGGTGGGGACCGTGGGTCGTTCACCGCCGAACTGGCGGCCGGCCTGCCGGCGCTGCTCCTGCTCCTGCTGGCTGGCCTGACCGCAGTCAACGCCGTCACCGCACAGGCCGGCTGCCTGCACGCGGCCCGGGAGGCGGCGCTGGCCGCCGCCCGAGGCGGGGACGGCAGCGCGGCGGCCGGGCGTGCGGCACCGCCGGGGGCGTCGGTGACGGTGTCCGTCGACGGCAACCGGGTGCAGGCGACGGTACGTGCGCCCGTCCGAACGTTGGGCGGCCGGCTACCACGGGTCACCGTGGTCGCGACCGCAGTCGCAGCCGTGGAACCAGGGGCTGCCGAGGGGGATTGGTGATGGGTTGGCAAAACCGTCTCGGCCACGGACCGGACGCTGCGCGACCCGATGACGGGCCGTCGGACGCGCAGCGGGGTGGTGCAACCGTCCTGCTGCTGGCGATCGGGCTGGTCTTCGTGCTGTTCGGGATGTTCGGTGCCGCCATCGCCGCCGCCGGCATGGCCGGTCAGCGGGCGATGGTGGCGGCCGATCTGGGCGCGCTGGCCGGAGCTGCCCAGGCGCTCGACGGCGACGCGGTGGCCTGCGCATCCGCCGCCGACATCGTCAGGCGCAACGCTGCTCGGCTGGTCGGCTGTCACCTCGACGGACCGGACGTGCTGGTGACCGTCGAGGTGACGTTCACGCCACTTCCCGGCCTGACCCGGGTCGCCACCTCGACGGCCCGCGCCGGCCCGGTGCGCAGCTGACGAGATGGGCTGGGCAGCGCGTCGACAAGCGCTGTGGAGCTGAACCGTTTACGACATCAGGCGCGATGCGTTCGCGACATCAGCTCCAAAGGGACCCAGACTGCTCGGGTTCCCCGCCGGGATTTCGAGCGGGCATGGAGACCGTCGGCGGGACGGGCCCACGGCTCCCGAGCGGGCGGCCCGAGCGGGCCAGCACGCCGAGCGGCAGATGGGCCGAGCGCGCCGGCAGGAGCCGGCGAGCCGCGCCGCATCTGCCGACGACCTGCTGGCCGGGATCAGGGCTGAGAGCCGCGTCCCGGCCAGCGGCCGAGGAACGGGTGGCCAGGCGGGCCGGGTGGGTCAGCGGGCCTGGAGCGCGTCGAGGGCGACGGCCATCGCGATGACCAGGCGACGGTCGATCTGCGGGTGCTGCACCTCGACGATGTACTTGTCGCGGAGGCCCCACTTCTTGACCACGGTGAAGACCGGCTGGCCGCCCGCGGTGAAGTCGAAGTGGTACGGCAACCAGGACAGCGAGTCGACGAACCGGCGCAGCAGCGCCACCGGCATGCTGCGCTCCTGGCCCGTCACCTGCGGCAGGCCGTTCTGCTCGACGTGCCAGGTGGAGCGCAGCAGCGACTGGGCGAAGTCCTTGCGGAACAGGCCGATCGGGTTGCCGGCCGCGTCGGTCACGTCGTACGTCGCGCCGAGGTCGATGCGCTGGCGGGCCTTGAAGCCGAGCAGGGGCTGCTGCTTCGAGTCGTCCGTGTAGATCGTCACCTGCTCCTTGAAGGCGAGCCGCTTCTGCTGCGCGAACGCCAAGAGCTCGCCTTCGGTGCCGTCCGGGGAGACGGCCCGGACCTCGTACTGGTTGACCATCATGCGCAGTCGCTGCCGGATGTGGAACTGGTGCTGACCTTGCAAGTTGTCAAGCTGCATCTGATCTCCTCAGGGGGTTCGTGCGCCGGAGTCTCGCACAGCCCGACAACCGTCGCGTTCCCCGCCATCGATGATCACAGGATGCGGGGCGGCCAGGCGACCGCCCCGCATCCCGGTGCCCGTGCCGACCGGGAATGGAGGATCAGCGGCCGTCGGCGGTGGTCGCGGCGCGCAGCGCCCAGGTGTTGAGCACCTGGTGGATCACGCGCAGCCGTTCGTTGATCTGCTCCAGCCGTTCCGCCTGAGCGAGGGCGGCCAGCGCGGTTCCGAGCGCGATCTGCTGGTCGAGAGTGAGTTTGTCCTGGTCGATGGTGTAGAGCAGGTCGACGGTCTCAGCGATGGTGTCGGCCACGGCTTCTCCTCGGGCACGGGGGGCGATCAGCAACAAAGGCATCGATGGAAGCGCTCCCACACATTGTGCCCCGCGCCGAGTCGATTCATGCAACCTGCTCACTCGGGCAGGTTCGCCAACACCACGTCGAGCACCCGGATGGCGTCCGGCTTGGAAAGCGGGTTGTTGCCGTTGCCGCACTTCGGCGACTGCACGCAGGACGGGCAGCCGCTCTCGCAGCCGCACTCCGCGATCGCGTCCCGGGTGGCCCGCAGCCACGCCGACGCTGTTCCGTACGCCCGCTCGGCGAACCCGGCGCCACCCGGGTGCCCGTCGTAGACGAAGACGGTCGGCGCCTCGGTGTCCGGGTGCACGGCGGTGGAGAGCCCACCGATGTCCCACCGGTCGCAGGTGGCCATCAGCGGCAGCAGGCCGATCGCGGCGTGTTCGGCGGCGTGCAGCGCACCGGGCACGTCGGCTGGCTGGACCCCGGCAAGAGTCAACGACTGCGGCGACAGGGTGAACCAGACCGCCACCGTGCGCAGCTCCCGGGCGGGCAGGTCCAGTGGCCGGGTGTCGATCACCTCGCCGGTGGCGATCCGCCGCCGCTGGTACGACACGACCTGACTGGTCACGTCCACCTCGCCGAGGAACATGCCGACCGGCCCGGCGTCCACGTAGGAGCGCACCGACACCACGGACAGGTCGGTGACGTCGCGGGCGTGGGTGGACCAGTCCGGCTCCTCGGCGTGCACCAGCGCGCACCCGTCCACGAGGTCGAGATCGTCGACCACGTACGAGACGCCCTGGTGCAGATAGACCGCGCCGGAGTGCAGCAGGAAGTGCGAGGAGCCACCGTCGACGGTGCCGAGCAGCCGGCCGGTCGACGACTCCACCACGCAGACCGGGGCGCCGCCCTCCCCGCGCAGGTCCACCTCGGGCCGCTCCCGGTGCCGCCAGTACCAGCCGGTGGGCCGCTGCCGCAGCGCCCCGGCGGCCACCAGTTGGTCGACGGCCTCCTTCGCCCCGTCACCGAAGAGCGCCAGGTCAGCCGGGGTGAGCGGGGCCTCGAACGCGGCGCAGGCGAGCTGCGGTGCCAGCACGTACGGGTTGGCCGGGTCGAGCACCGTCGCCTCCACCGGCGCGCCGAAGATCGCCTCCGGGTGGTGCACCAGGTAGGTGTCCAGTGGGTCGTCCCGGGCCACCAGCACGGCGAGGGCCTCCTGGCCGGAACGCCCGGCCCGGCCCGCCTGCTGCCACAGTGACGCCCGGGTGCCCGGGTAGCCGCAGATCAGCACCGCGTCCAGCCCGATCAGGTCCACGCCCAGCTCCAGCGCGTTGGTGGAGGCCAGGCCGAGCAGGTCGCCGTGCAGCAGCGCCCGTTCCAGTTCGCGCCGCTCCTCGCGCAGGTAACCGCCCCGGTAGGCGGCCACCCGGTCGCCGAGCCCCGGGACCGCGTCGTCCAGCGCCCGGCGCGCGTTGGCCGCCACCACCTCGGCGCCCTTGCGGGAACGGACGAACGCGAGTGTGCGTACCCCCTCGGCGACCGTGTCGGCGAGCAGGTCCGCGGTCTCGCGCAGCGCCGACCGGCGGACCTGTTGAAGGTCGTCGTGGTCGCCGGTCGACTGCGGTGGCACGGGGGTGGAGGGGCCCGAGTCGGGTGGCAGCAGCGGCGGCTCCCAGAGCGCGAAGGTCACGCCGCCGCGCGGCGACGCGTCCTCGGTGACCGCCGTCACCGGCAGGCCGGTCAGCCGTCCAGCCGCTGTCGACGGGTCACCGGAGGTCGCCGAGGCGAGGACGAAGACCGGGGTGGACCCGAACCGGGCGCACTGCCGCCGCAGCCGACGCAGCACGTGCGCCACGTGCGAGCCGAACACCCCCCGGTAGGTGTGGCACTCGTCGATCACCACGTACGCGAGCCGGCGCAGGAAACCGGACCACTGGGCGTGCCCGGGCAGGACGCCGTGGTGCAGCATGTCGGGATTGGTCAGCACGAACCGGGAGTGCCGGCGGATCCACTCCCGCTCGGCGCGCGGAGTGTCCCCGTCGTAGCAGGCTGGGCGTACCCCCTCCAGTTCCAGCGCGGCGACGGCCCGCAGCTGGTCGGCGGCGAGCGCCTTGGTCGGCGCGAGGTAGAGCACGGTGGCCCGGGGGTCGGCGAGCAGGGTGGCCAGCGCCGGCAGTTGGTACGCCAGTGACTTGCCGGACGCGGTGCCGGTGGCGACCACGACGTGCTCACCCTCGTACGCCAGGGTGGCCGCCTGGGCCTGGTGCTGCCAGGGCGCGACCACGCCGCGGCGGGCGAACGCGGCGCGCAGCTCCGGCGGGGCCCACGACGGCCACGGCGCGGGCACCCCGGGGCGGGCCGGCACCCGTTCGACGTGGGTAACCGGGTCGGCGGCACCCCGGGCCCGGAGCCGGCGCAGCAGGTCGGCCGGCGTTGGCCCGAGGCTGGGACCAGCGGATACGGTGGCCGCGGACGACGACTCCAGCTCAGGGCGCGACGCGGGATGCGCCGTGCTGAAGTCGTTGGAGGTCACGCCCTGCACTCTCGCACTGGTGTTCGGAGATGAAAAGTCGGACACCGGGGTAAGGGGAAGCCTCCACTGGCGTCCGCAGGCCGCGCAGGCGGTAGTGGTTAGATGCCCACGAGAGTTTACGGCTCTGGCGAGGAGGACCGATGGAGCTGTCGCTGGCGACGCGCACCGTGGGCGAGCACACGGTGCTTGAGGTCGGTGGTGAGGTGGACGTCTACACCGCGCCCCGGCTCCGCGAACGACTCCTCGAACTGATCGACGGTGGCGCCCGTCACGTGGTGGTCGACCTCGGTCGGGTGGACTTCCTCGACTCCACCGGGTTGGGCGTGCTGGTCGGCGCGCTCAAGCGGCTGCGCTCGGCCGGCGGTTCGTTCGCCCTGGTCTGCGACAAGGAGCCACTGCTCAAGATCTTCCGCATCACCGCGCTGGACCAGGTCTTTCCGCTGCACCCGACTGTCGACGCGGCGATCAGCGCCGACTCGGCGGGCGCCGGCGCGTGATGGCGACAGTCAAGCTCTCGTTCTCGCCCGCCCCGGTGCACGTGCGCACCGCCCGCCTGGTCGGCGTCGCCGTCGCCCGCCGTGCCGGGGTCCGGGAGGACCTGCTCGACGAGGTGCGCCTGGCCATCGGCGAGGCGTGCACCCGGGCGGTGGCCCTGCACCGGCAGTACGGCCTGGCCGACCCGGTGCTGGTGGAGATGTCCGACGGCGGTTCGTACGCGGTGCGGGTGGTGGACCGGGCGCCGATCGAGGCTGGCATCGGTCTGACCGCGTTGCCGCCGGACGAGCTGGCCAACGAGTCGCTCACCGACGAGGCGCTGACCACCGGCGTGGGTTTCGCGCTGCTCGCCGGCTTCGTGGAGGACCTGCAGGTGCGCCCGGTCGACGAGGGCATCGGCACCGAGGTGCGGATGGTGTGGCCGGTCGGCCACTGACCCGTTCCCGTTCGAAGGCCGCATCCCCCCAGCTGGGGGGATGCGGCCTTCTTTGCATGGATCGGGCCCTATATCAGATTTCGTTTCATAACACAGCGACGAAGATCATCGCGACACGGTGCCACCTGGGTGTGACCTCCAACACTGCGGAGGGCTACAGTACCCGGGTTGTCAGCAAGTGACCCATCCCGCAGCCAGCGGGTATGGGTGGTCATCGCTGGTCCGCTGGTGGGTTGGCGCGCGCTTGCGAGTCCGCATCCAGGCGTCGGTCAGTGCGTCTCCACTCACCGGCGCGATTGTTCGGTAACAGGAGGACACAGATGTCCGAGACCTTGGCCGCCGACGGCGGCGGGCTTTCCCTTACCGGAAGCAATGTCACCTACGTCGTCATCGCCGCGGTTGTCGCGCTGGTGGCGCTCGGTTTCGCTGCCGCCCTGACGAAAACGGTGCTGGCCGCCGGTAAGGGCACCGAAAAGATGCAGGAGATCTCGGGGGCCGTCCAGGAGGGCGCCTCGGCCTACCTGCTCCGTCAATTCCGCACCCTGGCGATCTTCGTCGTCATCGCCGTCGTGCTGCTCTTCCTGCTTCCGGTGCACGACACCGATGGCAGTGAGCTCGCGGTGAAGATCGGCCGCTCACTCTTCTTCGTGGTGGGCGCGCTGTTCAGCGCGTTCATCGGCGGTGCCGGCATGTGGCTGGCGACCCGCGCCAACCTGCGCGTGGCCGCCGCCGCCCGGGAGCGACAGGGTGGCCGCGAGGCGGCCATGAAGATCGCTTTCCGGACCGGTGGCGTCGTCGGCTTCTTCACCGTCGGCCTCGGCCTCTTCGGCGCCGCCTTGGTCGTCCTGCTCTACCGGGGTGACGCGCCGACCGTGCTGGAGGGCTTCGGCTTCGGCGCCGCGCTGCTCGCGATGTTCATGCGGGTCGGCGGTGGCATCTTCACCAAGGCCGCCGACGTCGGCGCCGACCTGGTCGGAAAGGTCGAGCAGGGCATCCCCGAGGACGACCCGCGCAACGCCGCCACCATCGCCGACAACGTGGGCGACAACGTCGGTGACTGCGCCGGCATGGCCGCCGACCTGTTCGAGTCGTACGCGGTGACGCTGGTCGCCGCGCTGATCCTCGGCCGTGCCGCGTTCGGCGAGGAGGGCCTGGTCTTCCCGCTGATCATCTCCACCATCGGTGTGTTGATCGCGATCGTCGGCGTCTTCATCACCCGGCTGCGCGCGTCCGACCGCAACGCCCTGACCGCGATCAACCGGGCGTTCTACCTGTCGGCGGTGCTCTCCGCGGTGCTGGTGGCGATCGCCGCCTACGCGTACCTCCCGGCGACCTTCGGCGAGTTCGACAGCGGGCTCACCGACGCGCCCGGCAACCCGCGACTGGTGGCCATCGGCGCGGTTGTCATCGGCATCGTGCTGGCCGCCGCGATCCAGGCGTTGACCGGCTACTTCACCGAGACCAACCGGCGCCCGGTGCAGGACATCGGCAAGAGTTCGCAGACCGGTGCGGCGACGGTGATCCTGGCCGGCATCAGCATCGGCCTGGAGTCGGCCGTCTACTCGGCGCTGCTGATCGGCGCCGGCGTCTTCGGTGCGTTCCTGCTCGGCGGCAGCTCCATCACGCTGTCGCTGTTCGCGGTGGCACTGGCCGGCACCGGCCTGCTCACCACGGTCGGCGTGATCGTCGCGATGGACACCTTCGGGCCGATCTCCGACAACGCCCAGGGCATCGCCGAGATGTCCGGTGACCTCGACGAGCACGGCGCTCGCACACTCACCGAGCTGGACGCGGTCGGCAACACCACCAAGGCGATCACCAAGGGCATCGCGATCGCCACGGCGGTGCTCGCGGCGACCGCGCTGTTCGGCTCGTACACCGACTCGCTCCGCAGCGCGTACGCGACCGCTGGCGTGGGCGACGTCGGCAACGAGATCCTCAACGCGCTGAACGTGGCGAACCCGCGCAACCTGGTCGGCCTGATCATCGGGGCGGCGGTGGTCTTCCTCTTCTCCGGGCTGGCCATCAACGCGGTGTCCCGCTCGGCCGGCGCCGTGGTCATGGAGGTCCGCCGGCAGTTCCGTGAACTGCCCGGCATCATGGACGGCACCCAGCGCCCGGAGTACGGCAAGGTCGTCGACATCTGCACCCGGGACGCGCAGCGCGAGCTGATGACCCCCGGCCTGCTCGCCATCCTGGCGCCGATCGCGGTCGGCTTCGGCCTCGGGCCCGGCGCGCTCGCGGCGTACCTGGCCGGCGCGATCGGTGCCGGCACCCTGATGGCGGTGTTCCTGTCCAACTCCGGTGGGGCCTGGGACAACGCCAAGAAGCTGGTCGAGGACGGCGCGTACGGCGGCAAGGGCTCCGAGTCGCACGCCGCAACGGTCATCGGCGACACCGTCGGTGACCCGTTCAAGGACACCGCCGGTCCGGCGATCAACCCGCTGATCAAGGTGATGAACCTGGTCTCGCTGCTGATCGCTCCCGCCGTGGTGGCGTGGAGCGTCGGCGACGAGCGCAACGTCGGCCTGCGGGTCGGTATCGCCCTGGTCGCGACGCTGATCATCGTGGCGTCGGTGGTGTTCAGCAAGCGCAAGGGCATCGCGATGTCCGACTCCGACGCCGACGGCAACACCGGCGCCGGCAGCACCGACCACCGTCCGGAGACGGTCAACGCCTGACCCGTCAACGGCCCGGGGTCCCCGGTCGACGTCCGCGTCGGCCGGGGACCCCGGCCGTCCGGACCGGTGCCACACCTGGCCAAAGGCCGTACGCTGCAACGCATGCGTACGTGCCGGGCGTCTGCCGCCGGAAAGCTCACGGTGGTCCTGGCCACGATCGTCGTCGTGCTCGCCGGCTGCGGCGGGGGTCCCAGCCCGCGGGCCTGGGCGGCCTCGGTCTGCGGCGCGCTCACCCCGTGGCGTTCCGAGATCAGCAAGTTGACCAGCAGCACCGACGAGCAGATGACCGCGCAGACCACGCCCGCGCAGGCCAAGGAGAACCTGGTGCGGCTCTTCGGTGGGGCCGAGAAGGCCAGCGAGACCGCCCGCCGCAAGGTGGAGCAGGCGGGCGTCCCGGAGACCGACAACGGCGAGGCGATCTCCGCCGGTTTCGCCAGCTCACTGGGGAAGATGCGGGACGCCTACGGTCGCGCCCGGGACACCATCGACGGGTTGGGCACCGGCGAGCCGACCGCCTTCTACGACGGCGTGCGGGCTGCGGTGGAGACCCTCAACAAGGAGTACGACGCCAGCGCGCTGGACACCAGCAAGCTCAACTCCGAGGAGTTGAAACAAGCCTTCGACGAGGTGCCGGAGTGTCGCTGAGCGGGCTCGGTGACACCGGGAAGGCAGAGCCGCCCCCGGCGCTGTTTCCCGCGCCCGAGTCGGACGCGCCCGTACCCGCCCGGCGGCGCGGCGGCGCGCCTCGCAACGGTCCTCCTCCTGCCCAGGATGACGAGGCGGGCCGGCAACTGGTCTTCTTCGGCGCGGAGGCGGCCGAACCAACGGTCGCGGACCTGGCCGGGTTGCTCGCCGGGCCGGGCGAGGTTGTCCGGATGGGGGGCACCGCCCGTCTCTCGGTGCAGGTGGACGCCGCGTGGCGGGTGCACGTGCTCGTCGCCGAACTGGCGGCGCGTGGGCTCGCGGCGAGTTGGGAGCCGACCGAGGGCGAGCGACACGCCGTCCGTACGTCGTACACCCGGGTGTTGAAGCCGCTCGCGGCTGCGTGGCTGCACGGGCAGGCGTTACGCCCGCCGGCCACCTTCCACCTGACCGGCCGGCGGCTGCGGCTGTGGCTCGCCGCCGCCGGGACGCCGGAGCCTCCGGATGCTTATCTGCTGCGGCTCGGCGCGAACGACCAGGAGTGCTGGGAGCCGATCGGGGTGGCGCTCGCCGCCGCCGGGCTCGCGGGCACGCTCCTAAGCCCGAACGAGGGTGGCCCCGCCTACCGGATCACCGGCCGCCGCCGCCTCGCCCGGCTGGCCGAGCTGGTCGGCGAACCCCCGCGAGCGGCACCGCCAGAAGCCTGGCCAACCTAACCCCCGCCCCGCCCCGCCCCGCCCCACACCGTCGATCTTGGAGTTGTGGCGGTGGACGTACTTCTCGTCCGGGGTTAAAACGCCCACCACAAGTCCATGATCGACGCGGGCGGGGGCGGGCTTTCCGTGTCCGGTGCCGGACAGCTGGCGGGTTGATCCAGGCGGAAAACGGGCGGGTCGGACCTCGGCCGTCAGTCCGCCATCGTCACAGTGACCCGCTTCGAGCCCTACCCACGGTGTACGGTGGCGCCGTCCGGCAGTGCCGAACGCGGCGAGGCGGCGTCCACCGCCGCGTTGAAGCGGATTGCGGCCCGCGAAACCCGAAACGCGGGCGGCGCGTTACGTTGGACATCCGGACCGCCGGTGCGACGGCGGGGTCGAAAGCGGTCGCTGTCCGGGCGCCGGAAGGCCACGAGCAGGAGTGAGGTCGGGGAGAGACGTGCCAAGCGAAGCTGGAACCACCCGTCTGGTCATCGTCGAGTCACCGGCGAAGGCCAAGACGATCTCGGGCTACCTTGGCCCGGGGTACGTCGTGGAGGCCAGCTTCGGTCACGTCCGCGACCTGCCGCGCAACGCCGCCGACGTGCCCGCCAAGTACAAGGGTGAGTCGTGGGCCCGCCTCGGCGTGGACGTCGACAACGGCTTCCAGGCGCTCTACGTCGTCTCGGCCGACCGCAGGCAGCAGATCAGCAAACTGGTGAAGCTGGCCAAGGAAGTCGACGAGATCTTCCTGGCGACCGATGAGGACCGCGAGGGCGAGGCGATCGCCTGGCACCTGGTCGAGACGCTCAAGCCCAAGGTCCCGGTCAAGCGGATGGTCTTCCACGAGATCACCAAGCCGGCGATCCAGGCGGCCGTGGCCAACCCCCGGGAGATAGACCGCGACCTGGTCGACGCCCAGGAGGCCCGGCGGATCCTCGATCGGCTCTACGGCTACGAGGTCTCCCCGGTGCTGTGGAAGAAGGTCATGCCGAGGCTCTCGGCCGGCCGGGTGCAGTCCGTGGCGACCCGCATCGTGGTCGAGCGGGAGCGGCAGCGGATGGCTTTCCGCACCGCCGAATACTGGGACATCCTGGCCACTCTCGCCGTGGCCAACGCCGGCGAGGGCCCGCGCGCCTTCAACGCCACCCTGATCGCGTTGAACGGCGACCGGATCGCCACCGGTAAGGACTTCGAGCCGACCACCGGTCGGGTCCGGGCCGGCGCCGGGGTGGTCCACCTCGACGAGAGTGGCGCCCGGGGTCTCGCGGCCCGACTCGACGGACGGCCGTTCACCGTCACCCGGGTCGAGGAGAAGCCCTACCGTCGCCGCCCGTACGCGCCGTTCATCACCTCGACCCTCCAGCAGGAGGCGGCCCGCAAGCTGCGCCTGTCCTCGCAGCAGACGATGCGCACCGCGCAGCGGCTGTACGAGAACGGCTACATCACCTATATGCGTACCGACTCGGTGAACCTGTCGGAGACCGCGATCTCGGCGGCCCGCCGGCAGATCGTCGAGCTGTACGGCGAGCGCAGTGTGCCGCCGGAGCCGCGTCGCTACACCGGCAAGGTGAAGAACGCGCAGGAGGCACACGAGGCGATCCGCCCGGCGGGGGACAACTTCCGCACCCCGGGTGACGTGGCCAAGGAGTTGTCGGCCGAGGAGTTCAAGCTCTACGAGCTGATCTGGCGGCGGACCATCGCCTCGCAGATGACCGACGCGGTCGGCTCCAGCGTGTCGGTACGGATCCGGGCGGTCTCCACCTCCCAGGAGGAAGCCGACTTCGGCGCGACCGGCAAGACGATCACTGACCCGGGCTTCCTGCGCGCGTACGTCGAGTCCAGCGACGACGAGAACGCCGAGGCCGAGGACGCCGAGCGCCGGCTGCCGACCCTGGTCAAGGACCAGCCGCTGACCGCCGACGAGCTGGCCGCGCAGGGCCACCACACCCAGCCGCCGTCGCGCTACACCGAAGCGTCGCTGGTCAAGGCCCTGGAAGAGCTGGGCATCGGCCGCCCGTCGACCTACGCGTCGATCATGCAGACGATCCAGGACCGGGGGTACGTCACCAAGCGCGGCCAGGCGATGATCCCGACCTTCCTGGCCTTCGCGGTGATCGGGCTGATGGAGCGGCACTACCCCCGCCTCATCGACTACGACTTCACCGCCACCATGGAAAACGAGCTGGACGAGATCGCCGGCGGTGACCACGCCGCTGTCGACTTCCTCACCGCGTTCTACTTCGGCAGCTCCAACGGTGCCGGTGACCAGGACATCGCCCGCTCCGGTGGGCTCAAGAAGCTGGTCACCGAGAACCTCAGCGACATCGACGCCCGCAGCGTCAACTCCATCCCGCTCTTCACCGACGACGACGGCCGTGAGGTCGTGGTGCGGGTCGGCCGGTACGGGCCGTACCTGCAACGGGAACTGCCCGGCGGTGAGCAGCCGGCACCGGCTGCCGAGGGCGAGGAGGGCGGCTCCCAGGGCGACCGGGCGCCGATCCCCGAGGGCTTGGCCCCGGACGAGCTGACGCCGGAGAAGGTGCACGAGCTGTTCCTCGGTGGCAGCGGCGAGCGCAAGCTCGGCGACGACCCCGCGACCGGCGAGCCGATCGTGCTCAAGTCCGGCCGGTTCGGCCCGTACGTGTCCAGCGGTGAGCGGAAGTCGTCGCTGCTGCGGACGCAGACGCCGGACTCGCTGACCCTGGAGGAGGCGCTCAAGCTGCTCAGCCTTCCCCGGCTGATCGGTGTCGCGCCGGACGGCGTCGAGGTCTTCGCCAACAACGGCCGCTACGGCCCGTACGTCAAGCAGGGTGAGGAGTTCCGTTCGCTGGACTCCGAGGACAAGATGTTCACCGTCACGCTGGACGAGGCGCTGGCCTTGCTGGCCGCCCCGAAGGCACGTGGACGGCGGGCGGCGGCGCCGCCACTGCGCGAGATGGGCGTGGACCCGGCGACCGAGAAGCCGATGGTTATCAAGGACGGTCGGTTCGGCCCGTACGTCACCGACGGCGAGTTCAACGCGTCGCTGCGGCGCGGGCAGACTCCCGAGGCGCTGACCATCGAGGAAGCATCCGAGATGCTGGCCGAGAAGCGGGCGAAGGGCCCGGCGCCGAAGAAGAAGGCGGCGGCGAAGAAGGCTCCCGCCAAGAAGGCCACGGCGACGAAGAAGACGGCCGCTGCCAGCAAGTCCACGGCCGCGAAGAAGACCACGACGGCCAAGGCGACGACCACCAAGGCGGCGGCCAAGAAGGCGCCGGCGAAGAAGGCCGCCCCGCGTAAGGCTGCCACCAGCACGGAGTGACACTGCTCCCAAGCTGACTTTCCGTACCACCGACCGCTGGCCGGCACCCCGAACTCCGGGTGCCGGCCAGCGGCGTGTCCGGTTCCGGAGATCTTGGACAGTTTCCGTCCGCGCTGAACGGAAACTGTCCAAGATCTCTGGCGGGCTGCGAGGCACGGCACGGGTGCCGTGCCTCGCGTCACAGATCTTTGCCATAACCCAGCCGTGATCTGGATCGCCGGGTTCCGTACCGGGGTGCTGAGCCCGTATGAGCCGCTCCAGTTCGGCGAACCCCGTGGCTTCGCCGACCAGACCGTTCGTCAGGTGCTGCACCTGGCCGGCGGCGGGGAGGCGTTCCGGGTACGGCTGACGAACCGCTACGGCCGTACTCCGTTGACCATCGGGGCCGCCACTGTCGCCGTCGGCGACCGGCGGGCGGTCCTCACCTTCGGCGGCGCCGAGCGCGGTGTCGTGCCGTCGGGCGAAGAAGCCGTCACCGACCCGGTCGACTTTCTCAACCGGCGGCTGCAGCGCGGCTGGGTCGTCAACCAGGGCATCGCTGGGAACCGCCTGCTGCGTGACGGTGTCGGCGAACACGCGCTGGCACGCTTCGACCGGGACGTCCTCTCGATACCGGCGCTGACCCACGTTCTGGTCCACTTCGGCATCAACGACCTGGGTCTTCCCGGCATGTTGGGCGAACCCCCCGTCACCGCCGACGACCTGGTCGAGGGCTTCCGCGCTCTGGCCGACCGTGCCCACAGCGCCGGCCTGAGGATTCTCGCCGCCACCATCGGTCCGTTCGCGGGCGCCGGCCCCGAGATCAGCACGCCGGAGGGCCTTGCCGTCCGGCGCGAGGTGAACGAGTGGATCCGTACGACGGACACCTTCGACGCCGTGTTCGACGTGGAGCGTGCCGTCGCGGACCCACACGCCCCCGACCACATCCACCCCCGCGCTGGACAGCGGCGACGGCATGCACCTGAACGACAGGGGCGCCGAGGCCATGGCCGCTGCCGTCAACCTGGACGACCTCGCGCTCTAGCGAAGCCGTCAGACTCCGAGGACGTGGGTCAGGTGCGGGTTGGTGAAGACCCGGTGCGGGTCCAGCCGGTCGCGGACGGCCTGGAAGTCCGCGAAGCGGGGGTACGCGTCGGCCAGCGAGGCGGCGTCGCGGTAGTGCAGCTTGCCCCAGTGCGGACGACCGCCGAGCTCGGCGGCCACCTTCTCGAAGGCCTGGAAGTACGGCTCGTACGGCATGCCGACGTACTGGTGCACGGCGATGTAGGCGTTGTCCCGCCCGTAGCCGTGGGAGAGCCAGATGTCGTCGGCGGCGGTGAATCGCACCTCCACCGGGAAGAGCACCTTGAACGGCAGCCCGTCCACGATCCGCCGGAGGGCGGCGAGCGCCTCGGGCAGCGCCTCGCGGGGCAGGCCGTACTCCATCTCCACGAAGCGGACCCGACGCGGGGTGCAGAACACCCGGTCGGAGCGGCCGGTGTAGTGGCGTTCGGTGAGGGCGCGGGCGGAGACCGCGCTGATTCCCGGTGCCAGCGCGGGCATGGCCCGGCCGAGCCGGCAGGCGCCCGCGAAGACGGTGTTGGACAGGAAGTCGTCGTCCAACCAGCCGCGCCAGCGGGGCAGTGGCCGGTCGTTGGCGGGGACCCGGTCGTTGGTCTTGACCTGCACCCGGGAGGTGTAGGGGAACCAGTAGAACTCGACGTGGTCGTGCCCGCCGATCAGGGTGGGCAGGTCGCCGAGCACGTCGGCCATCTCGGCCGGTCGTTCATGGGCGTGCAGGACGAAGGCGTCCACGCAGCGCAGGGTGACCTCGACCAGGACGCCGAGCGCGCCGAGTGACACCCGGGCGGCGGCGAGGACGTCGGGGTTCTCGTCGGCGGAGCAGCGCAGCACCTCGCCGGTGCCGGTGACCAGGGTGATCGCCTCGACGAAGGTGGACAGGCATCCGTAGCCGGCACCGGTGCCGTGGGTGCCCGTTGAGATCGCCCCGGCGACGGTCTGGGCGTCGATGTCGCCGAGGTTGGGCAGCGCGAGGCCGTGCCGGGCGAGCAGGCCGTTGAGCGCGTGCAGAGTCATTCCGGCCGGTACGGTGACCAGGCGGTGGGCGACGTCGACGCTGACGGTGCTGTCCAGCTCGGACAGTTCCATCCGGCGGTCGTCGGCGAGCGCGACGGCAGTGAAGGAGTGGCCGCTGCCGGTGACCCGGATCCGACCGCCGTCGGCCGCGACCGATCGGACAGCTTCCGCGACCTCGGTCGGCGAGCCTGGGCGCAGGATGGCGGTGGCGCTGCCACGCTGGTTGCCGGCCCAGTTGGACCATTTGGCGGTGAGCGATGCGGTGCCGGCCATGCGCGCTCCTCATTCATGAATATGAACTGACTTCATATCAGGAACGTTGTACCTGGTAAATACCGCAATTGCGATCCGCTCGTTGTACCGGTAGTCACGGACTCGTGACGTGGAGATATGTTCATCCGTCGAAGGGGGGTGGCGCCGAGTGTCCACACCAGCCGCCACGACCGGGCCGCTGCGCCGCGTACCGGTGCAGGGTCGAAGTGTCGCGCGGGTACAGCGCATGTTGGATGCCTGCGCCGAACTCGTCGACGAGGTGGGGTACGAGGGGCTGACCACGACCCTGCTCGCCGAACGAGCCGAAGTGGCGATCGGGTCGGTTTACCAGTTCTTTCCGGACAAACGGGCGATCGTGCAGGCGTTGACCCTGCGCACCATGGAGTCCTACCTCCAGCGCCTCGACGAGCGGTTCGCCTCCGACGAGATGACCCACTGGTGGGACGGCGTCGACGCGGGGATCGACGAGTACATCACGATGCACCGCACCGTGCCCGGCTTCCGTACCCTGCACTTCGGCGACGTGGTCGACCTGCACCTGCTCGACGAGCAGCGGGACAACAACGGCGTGATCGCCGACCAGTTGGCCCGGGTGCTCACCGAACGTTTCGGGCTCACCGACGTACCGAAGCTGCGCTTCGTCCTGGAGATCGCGGTCGAGGCGGCGGACGCGCTGATCAAACTCGCGTTCCGGCGCAGGTCCGACGGCGACGAGCGGGTGCTGCTCGAGGCGAAGGCCCTGATCCGGGAATACCTGCATCGCCAGGTCGACGGCCCGGACAGCGAACGGGCCACCGCCGAGCAACCGGTCGAGGTGGCCCAGCCCGCCTGAGCCGTGCTCGCCGGCCCGGGGCGGGCGGCAGGTCAGAGGAACGCCTGCCCCTCACCCCGGTAGGTCGGGACGGTCGCCACCACCGCGTCCCCCTCGACCAGGTGCAGCTCGTTGACCCGTTCACACAGCTCACCAGCCTTGGCGTGCCGGAACCACACCCGGTCGCCGACCTGGAGGGTGGCCGCGGCCGCGCCGGACAACGGGGTCTGCACCTCGCCGGCGCCCTCGCTGCCGACCAGCTTGAGCCCGGCCGGTAGCCACGGTCGGGGCAACCGGCTGTCGGCGGCCGGGCCGGAGGCGATCCAGCCGCCGCCGAGCACCGTCGCCAACTCCGGCGTCGGCCGGCGGACCACCGCGCAGGCGAAGAACGCCGCCGGGGTGGGCCGCCAGGCGCGGTACGCGTCGAACAGCGTCGGCCCGTACAGGCCCGATCCCGCGGTGACCTCGGTGACCGCGGGATCGGCGCTGGTGGCCGCCACGCTGCCGGTGCCGCCGCCGTTGACGAACTCCAGGTCGGCGTGCTCGCGTACCGCGGCCACCGCCGCACCCCGGCGGGCCAGCAACTCGCGGTACGACCCGCGTTGGGCCAGCCTGATCGCGCCCGCCAGCAGCGTCTGCCCCGGCGGCGCGTCGCCCAGGCCGGCGATCTGCGCCTCGTACGACATGAGCCCGACCAGCCGGAAGCCCGGCCGCCCGGCGACGGTGGCGGCGAGCGCGGCGGCCGCCCGTGCGCTGTGCACCGGTGAGCGGCGGACGCCGACGTGCACCCGCCCGCGCATCGGCCGCCAGGAGGCGTCCAGATCCAGGCAGAGCCGCAGCTCGGCGCGCTGCCCGGGGGCGCGCACGTCGTCGATCAGGTCGAGCTGCCCGGTGCCGTCGATCATCAGGGTGATCGCGGCGGCCAGAGCCGGGTCGGCGGCCAGCTCGGCGAGTGCCGCCCGGTCCACGCTCGGGTACGCGACCAGCACGTCGTCGCTGACACCGGCGCGGACCAGCCAGATCGCCTCGGGCAGGGTGAACGCCATCACTCCCCGCCAGCCGGGTCGGGCGAGCGCCCGGTTGATCAACTCTCGGGAGCGGACCGACTTGCTCGCCAGCCGGACCGGTTTGCCAGCGGCGCGGTCGGCCAGGGCGGCCGAGTTGGCGTCGAAGGCAGTGAGGTCGACCACCGCGTACGGCGGGTCGAGGTGTGCGGTCGCCCGATCCAGGCGCTCGCGAAGTTTGTCGCTTTCGATGGCCACGTGTGCACGCTAACTGTCCGACGAAGAATGCGAAATACCCTCGCGTACGTCCGGGCTGCGGCCGGTACCTCCAGCGGCCTAGGCTCAGCGAGCAGGAGAATGTCGCCCGTGGGGTGGCCCCCCACCGGGTCTAGAGTGTTCCACCGGAGGTGCCCAGCGATGGGCCGGCACGTGGAGGTACGGCCATCGAAAGCCAGAACAGCGGCGAGTCGCCCGGCGTGTCGCACTCGGGCGACCAGGCGGGCAACGCCGCCAAGCAGCCCAACGGCGGCCAGGTTGATCCGTCCGGTTATGCCGCGATCCGCTCCGTGCTGCGCATCCGGCCGTTCCGGCGGCTCTGGATCGTGCTCGGCGCGGCCTCCTTCGGTGACTGGCTCGGCCTGCTGGCCACCGCCCTGTTCGCCGCCTCGCAGGTGCAGGGCAGCACCGCCCAGGGCGCCGCGTTCGGTGGGGTCACCGCGATCCGGCTGCTGCCCGCGCTGGTGCTCGGCCCGGTGGCCGGCGTCTTCGCCGACCGGTTCGACCGGCGCTGGACGATGGTCATCTGTGACCTGCTGCGCTTCGTGCTCTTCGCCTCCATTCCGCTCTATGCCCTCTCCGGTGCCGCGGGTGGCCTGGTGGTCGGCTGGGCGCTGATCGCCACCTTCCTGATCGAGTCGCTCACCCTGCTCTGGATCCCGGCCAAGGAGGCCGCGGTCCCCAACCTGATCCCGCGGGCCCGGCTGGAGGCGGCCAACCAGCTCACCCTGATCACCACGTACGGCCTCACCCCGGTCGCCGCCGCCATCGGCCTCGCCGTTCTCGACCGTGGCGTCCGCGGTGCCGTCGGCGGCGACCTGCCGTCCTGGGCCGAGCCGGCCCAGCTCGCGCTCTGGTTCAACGCCTTCTCCCGGCTCGCCACCGCACTGGTGGTGGCATTCGGGATCAAGGAGATCAGCGAGGCGCAGCGCGGTGAGGCCGAACGCTCCGAGCAGAGTATGTTCCGGCAGTTCTCCGAGGGCTGGAAGTACATCGGCCAGACACCGCTCGTCCGCGGTCTGGTGCTGGGCATCTTCGGCGCGTTCGCCGGCGGCGGCATCGTGGTCGGCACGGCAAAGTTCTTCGCCAACTCGCTGGGCGCCGGTGACGCCGCGTTCTCACTGCTCTTCGGCGCCATCTTCGTCGGCCTGGCGCTCGGCATCGGGCTCGGCCCGATGGTCGTCAAGGAGATGTCCCGGCGTCGCTGGTTCGGCATGAGCATCGTGCTGGCCAGCGCCGCCGTGATGACCCTCGCCTTCGCCATCCACCTGTCCATGGCGATCGTCGGCGCGGTGCTGGTCGGCGCCGGCGCCGGAATGGCCTTCCTGGCCGGCACCACGCTTCTCGGCGGCGAGGTGGCCGACGAGGTGCGCGGCCGGGTCTTCGCGGTGGTGCAGATCGGCACCCGGCTGGTGCTGATCCTGGCCATCGGGCTGAGCAGCGTGCTGGTCGGCGTCGGCGGCTCCCGCAAACTGACGATCGCCGACCTCGGCATCTCCATCTCCTCGACCCGGCTGCTGCTGCTCGCCGCCGGCGCCGCCGGCATCTTCGCCGGGATCAGCGCCTTCGGCCAGATGGACGACAAGAAGGGCGTGCCGGTCCTCGCCGACCTCTGGGGATCAATCCGGGGCCGTCCGCTGATGCCGGCCGAGCCGTTCGTCTCCGCCGGGCTCTTCGTGGTCTTCGAGGGTGGCGAGGGCGCGGGCAAGTCCACCCAGCTCACCGCGCTCGCCGAGCGGCTGCGCGGCCACGGACGCGAGGTCGTGGTCACCCGCGAGCCGGGTGCGACCGGCGTCGGTCGACGGATCCGGTCTCTCGTGCTGGACACCTCGGGCGACGACGCGCCGTCACCGCGCGCCGAGGCGCTGCTCTACGCCGCCGACCGGGCACACCATGTGGCCACCGTCGTCCGGCCCGCGCTGGTCCGGGGCGGCGTGGTGATCAGCGACCGGTACGTCGACTCGTCCCTGGCGTACCAGGGCGCGGGGCGGACACTCCCGGTCGACGAGGTGTCCTGGCTGTCCTCGTGGGCCACCGGCGGGCTCAAGCCCGACCTGGTGGTGCTGCTGGACGTCGAGCCGAGGACGGGCCTGTCCCGGGTGGCCTCACGCAACACCGGCACCGACCGGCTGGAGGCCGAGTCGGTCGCCTTCCACGAGCGGGTCCGGTACGCGTTCCTGGACCTCGCCGCCGCCGACCCGAAGCGTTACCTGGTGCTCGACGCGTCCCGGTCGGTCGAGGAGATCAACCGGCAGGTGGTCCGCCGGGTCGAGGAGATGCTCGGCAAGCCGGGCGGCATCGTGCACCCCCGGCCGGCGCAGGGCCCGGACACGTCGGTGCAGCCCGAGTTATCCGACGCGGAGCTGGTGACGATGGAGCACAAGACCTGATGCCGGACGTCTTCGCCGACCTGGTCGGTCAGGACGAGGCGGTGGTCGAGCTGCGGCGCGCCGCAGCCGCGGCAGCCGCCGTGCTGCGTGCTGGCGCGACCGCTCTGGTCGCCGCCGGCCCGGTCAGCGGTGACGCGTTGGCGGCCGACGACGCCGCGACCGGCGCTCTTGACCCGTCCGCCGGGATGACGCACGCCTGGATCTTCACCGGGCCGCCCGGCTCCGGCCGCTCGGTCGCCGCCCGCGCCTTCGCCGCCGCACTCCAGTGCGTGCACGGCACCGGCTGCGGCGAGTGCCCCGGCTGCCGCACCACGATGGGCGGCACGCACGCCGACGTCCGACTGGTGGTGCCGGAAGGGCTCTCCATCGGCGTCGGTGAGATGCGCGCGCTGGTGCTCCGCGCGGCCAGCACCCCGTCCGGCGGGCGTTGGCAGGTGGTGGTCATCGAGGACGCCGACCGGCTCACCGAGGCCGCCGGCAACGCGCTGCTCAAGGCGATCGAGGAGCCTCCGCCGCGTACGGTCTTCCTGCTCTGCGCCCCGTCCACCCACCCGGACGACATCTCGGTGACCATCCGGTCGCGCTGTCGGGTCGTACCCCTGCGGCAGCCGCCGGCCACCGCGGTGGCCGAGGTGCTGGTCCGTCGGGACGGCATCGCGCCCGACGTGGCGCAGTGGGCGGCGGCTGCCGCGCAGGGGCACGTGGGCCGGGCCCGCCGCCTGGCCCGCGACCCGGAGGCCCGCAAGCGGCGCGAGGCGGTGCTCGCGGTGCCGCGCCGGCTGACCGGTGTCGGCGCGGCGTTCGACGCGGCGTCCGCGCTGATCGAGGCGGCCGAGGCGGAGGCCGAGGCGTCGGTCACCGAATCCGACACGACCGAGCGGGCGTCGCTGGAGACCGCACTCGGCGCGGGCGGCACCGGGCGGGGCGCGTCCGGTGCGATCCGGGGTGCCGCCGGCCAGCTCAAGGAGCTGGAAAAGCGGCAGAAGTCGCGGGCCACCCGGGCCCAGCGGGACGCCCTGGACCGGGCGCTGGTCGACCTGGCGGGCTTCTACCGGGACGCGCTCACCATGGCGCTGCGCGCGCCCGTCGCCCCGGTGCACACCGACACCGCCGCGCTGGCCGGCGCTGGCGCGCAGAAGTGGGACGCCGAGGGGTCGCTGCGGCGGTTGGAGGCCGTGCTCGCCTGCCGCGCGGCGATCGAGGCGAACGTCAAACCGCGGATCGCGGTCGAGGCGATGATGCTCGCCCTCTGGAAGGGCTGACCCGCACCCTCGGGGGCCTGGTCCCGCTGGCCGGACTGGTCATCCACAGGCATCGACACGCGCAATTGCTGTGCGGTACGGTCCGGTGTGCCGTGGTGACGGTGGCAGCACGCTGAGTGATGGATCACCCGGGAGGAGTCGGCCGATGCCGCGGGGGGAGATCGACGAAGCCTGGATCGAGGAGGCGGTGCGGCGCTACCGCCGGATCGAGTCCCTCCAGGCCGAGTTCGACCAGGCGGTGTCCACCGTCGAGGTGACCGTCCGGTCGCCGGACGGTCTGGTCGAGGTGGTGGTCACCGCCGGTGGGCGGATCACCGACGTCCGTTTCCTCGGGCCGCTGCACACCCGCAGCCCTCGGGATGTGGCCGGCTCCGTGCAGGCCGCGGTCACCGCGGCGGCCGATGCCGCCGAGTGGGCCCGGGAAAAGCTGCACAACGAGACGTTCGCCGCCTACCGACCGCTCGCGGGAGCCTGAGATGGACACACTGCGCGCGCTCTCCGCCCGGCTGGACGAGGCGAGCGCCACGCTCACCGCTGTTTCGCGCACCGTCACCGCCACCGACCCGGCCCAGGCCGCGTTCGGCACCGACGCCCCGGGTCGCCCAGGCGAGATCGGTCGCGCGCTGCACCGGCAGTGGACCACCGCCACCGACGACCGGGCCCGCGAGGCCCGCGCCGCCGCCGGTCGACTGTCCGCCGCCGCCGCGGCGGTGCGGGAGGCCGCCGACCGCTATGCCGAAGTCGACCGGGCGGCCCGCCGCCGGCTCGCCGGGGAGCCCTGATGGACGCGCTGGACCGGCTCGCCGAGCCCGGCCTCGACCTGCTGCGCCGGGTGGACGCGCTGATCGCCGCGGGTGTCCCCGAGGGGCACCGGGTCTGGCCGCTGCTGCGCCGGATGCAGGTGCTGCCGGGCGACGCCGTCCGCGGCTTCCTCGACCTCCACCCCGCGCCGCTCGCCGGCGCCGGGCACGCGGTGCGCCGGCTGGTCCGGGGATACGACGACGTCTCCGCCGCGCTCACCGACGGGGTGCTCTGGTCCGGCCCGGCCGCCACCGCGTACGGGCAGCAGCGGGCGGCACTGCTGCGCCACCTCGACGAGGGCCCGGACAGCCTGGTCGGGCGACTCGAGTCCACGGCCGGCTACGCCGATGCCCTCGCCGACTGGGTGGAGGGCAGCCGTCTCGCGCTCGCCCGGACGCTGGCCGACGTGCTCCGCTCGGCCGAGGCGGTCGCCGTGGTCGCCGCCACCGCCGCTGGTGTGTCGACACGCCCCGGGCCGATCGGGCCGGGTGTGGCCGACGCTGCCGAGATCGGCGCGCGGGTGCTGGCGGTGCTGTGCGTCGCGTACGACGGTGCGGAGACGCTGCTGCGTCAGTGGGCGCCGAGCCTCGCCGAGGCTGCGTGGCGGCCGCCGGTTGACGGGCGACCCCGCTACGACCAGCCCACCCGTGTCGGCTGGTAGCCAGATCCCCGGCCGGGGCCCACCGGGTCCCGGACAGGCCACGGCGTCGCTCGCGGGCGCCTGACCTGAGCCGGCCCCACGGCGACGCCGTGGTCTTCCCCCTGCACCCCCCGCAGGTATGCCTCCACTCAACGCCTCCGGGGTGCGTCTTGTCTCGTGCCCCGGCACGGAATCAACCGTCCGGGCGAGGAGCAACGGCACGACGGGCCGCCCGGCAATAGGTCAAGTCGACGGTCGTGAATGGCAGCGGGGCGTAGTCGTCCGGCGACGGCCGACGTGCCTCTCGGCCCGGGACCGTCGTAGGGTGGGGGGATGGGCATGCTCTGCGCGGTCAGCTTCAACCGGTACGGGCGCCTCTACTACCTCGACCCCGGCGAGTTGCGCCCACAGGTGGGCGACAAGGTGCTGGTGCCCACCGACGACGGGCCTGAGGTGGCGGAGTGCGTGTGGGCCGCCCAGTGGGTCACCGAGGAGACCGACGGGTTTCCCCGCCTGGTGGGGCTGGCCGCCGACGACGACCTGCGCCGGGACGAGGCGCTGCGTCGCCGCAAGGCCGAGGCCAAGGTCGCCGCGAAACGGCTGATCCGCTCGCACGGCCTGCCGATGAAGGTGGTGGCCGTCGACCACGTGCTCGGCTCCACCGAGGGTGGCGGCGAGCGCAGCACCGTCTACTTCACCGCCCCGCACCGGGTGGACTTCCGCTCCCTGGTCCGTGACCTCGGCGCCACCCTGCACTGTCGGGTCGAGCTGCGTCAGCTCTCCGCCCGCGACTCGGCGCGGGTGCAGGGCGGCATCGGCTCCTGCGGTCGGGACCTGTGCTGCGCCACGTTCCTCACCGACTTCGAGCCGGTGACCATCCGGATGGCGAAGGACCAGGACCTGCCGCTGAACCCGCTGCGCATCTCCGGCGCGTGCGGCCGGTTGATGTGCTGCCTGAAGTACGAACATCCGCTGTACCAGCGCTTCCAGGAGACCGCCCCGGCGGTCGGCAGCCGGGTCTCCACACCCGAGGGCGACGGCCGGGTGGTCGGCCACAGCGTTCCGCGCGACGCGGTGACGGTCCGGCTCGACGCCGACGGCTCCCGCTGCTCCTGCTCCCGCGCCTCCGTCTGCGCCCCCCGCCAGGCCCACGACCAGCACTACACCCCCTGACCCTGTCCCCACCCCCACCCCCACCCCTGTCCCTGTCCCCGTTGATCATGAAGTTATTGCCAACCAGACCGGCGTGTCGGGGCAACAACTTCATGGTCAACGGAAGGAGAGGGGGTGGGAGGGGGTCAGTGCAGGACTGTGGGGGGTTCCGGTAGGTGGGGGATCAGGCGGGTTTTCGGGGTCAGCCAGCTTTGGGTGGGGGCCTGGTCGGGGTTCACCTGCCAGTCGCGGGAGACCCGGTCCACCGCGATCGGGTAGATCGTCAGCGTGCCGTCCGGGTCGATGCGCATCCGCAGGAACACCTTGGAGTCCTCAATGCCCTGCCCGGCGAAGAGTTCGTTGACGTTCACCCCGAACGAACCCGCCACCAACAGATACGCCGCCACCAGCTGACTGGCCACCAGACCGATCACCGGGCCGTAGAGAACCGCTGCGGCGACCGCCGGCAGCGGCCACGGCCAGTCGTAGAACGGCAGCGCCAACCACACCCAGGTGCCGGCCGCCGCCAGGGCCACATGCGCCACGCCATGACTGACGCCCAGGATGCCGTGCCGTGCGTGGCGTTTGCCGCTCGCGCTGGGCGGCTTGGCGAACAGAATCGCCGCCAGCACCGTCACGAGCACCATCAACACCAGCGGAACGCTGAACAGCCGCTGATTGGTGCTGTCGGCCCAGTTCGCGGTGGCGCCCGCCATGGCCAGCATGAGCAGGGTGTGCAGGGTCCCGAGCAGAGTGGTGAAGCCGGGATTGCGGAACGGCAGCCGGGTGAAGATGCCCCAGCCGTAGCGCCGGGAGCGCGCCGCGTCCGGGTAACGGGCCACCAGGTCGTACGGCTGGGCCGAGCTGGCCCGGCGGGCCAGCGTGTCCCGCGGTGGGACCTCGATCCGCTCGGGCAGCTTGTGCGTGGGGTAGAGATAGGCCCCGCCGCCGCCGCACGTGATCAGTTGCCGGTCCGGCCCGGAATAGCGGGCGTAGTGGTGCAGGTCGCCGGAGAGCAGCAGCCGCACCCGTGCCCCGGTCGGGTCGATGATCGTCCGGATGAAGTAGTCGATCGAGTCGTACGCCGTGGGGTTGTCGGCCGCCTTGACCCAGGTCGGTGCCGGCGCCGCGATGATCACCTTCGACTCCGGGCCGAGCTGCCGGGCGACCTCGTCGAAGTAGGCCAACTGCGGGTCGTCCAGGTACGAGCCGGACTGGTCGTCCACGCCGAGAAGCCACCAGCCGGCGGGCAGCTCCACCGCGAAGTACGACCGTGACTGCCCGGTGCGCCACCCGGCGAAGTTCCGGTCCCGGGAGCGGACGAACAACCGCAGGAAAGCGGTCAGTCCGTCGTACCAGTCGTGGTTGCCCGGCACCGCGAAGAGTGTGGGCTTCTCGGGCGGTGCCACCGGCAGCGCGGCCTGGTACGGGCCCTTGCACCGGTCCTCGTACGAGGCGTAGGCCGCCGACGGGTACACCTGGTCGCCACCCATCACCAGGGTCTGCGCCCGGGCCAACCGGTGCCCGTCCACCGTCAGCTCCGGCTGCGCCAGGAGGTACGCCACCGAGTACGTGGCGTTGAAGCCGTCGCCCAGGTCGGCAACATAGTCCAGCCACAGCCCGCCGTCCGGCCCGACCTGGCGGAAGACGTCGTCGCCGAACGCGTTCTGCAACTCGCGCTTGTCCAGGTAAGCCCCGAAGAGCACGGCCAGCAGCGTACGGATGCCGGTGCTGATCAGCAGGAACGGCGCCAGCCACGGCACCGGTTTGCGCGGCGTGAAGCCCAGCTCCAGCGGGTCGGTGCTACGCGGACGGTGGGCGGCGCGTTCGCCACCCGGGGGGCGGGCAGGACGCTCCTGCTCGCCACCCGGGGGGCGGGCAGGACGCTCCTGCTGGGGGGAATCGTCGCGTTCGTCGCTCACCCGCCGCAGCGTAGTCCCGCATTCGATCACCCGCTGTCCGGTAAACGGCTAGATGGCGGCCGATGTCCGGTTGGCGACGGCGGGACCGCCAGGGGCATCCCGTTCGAGCGGAGGGCGGGTGGTGCCGTACACTTGCTGATCGTTGCCGCCTTAGCTCAGTCGGCTAGAGCGACGCACTCGTAATGCGTAGGTCGACGGTTCGATTCCGTCAGGCGGCTCCATGGAAAGGCCCAGGTCACCGGCTTGAACGCCGATCATGACCTGGGCCTTTTGCTTGCCGTCTTCAGGCCGAGCAGCCAAGTGAGCAGCAGACCCCTACTCACCGGACCACAGCGCCCCTCCAGTTGTGCCGCAGCTTCCCGCGCGACCTTCGTGTGAAAGCTGGAGCAGCCGGTCCAGGGCGATGCCTGGCCACAGGTGGGGGCGACGCCAGGCCAGGGAAGCTCGAGAGATCCCATGGCAGTGTGGGGTCGGTGGGTCAAGTGCTATCGACTCCAGCGGAATAGGATCGAGCCGTGGCGTTGGCGGAGACCAGGCTGGTCTTGATCGGGTCACCTGGTGCGGAGACGGCTGAGGTGGCCGATCATCTTGCCGCGCGGCTCGGGCTTCCCTCGATCTCCATTCGGGACGCGATTCAGTCAGCGGTGCGTGCGGGATCGGAGCTCGGCGACGATCTGCGTCGAAGCATGAACGCCGAACAGCTTCCAGCGCCCGAGCTCATCGCCGCGATCGTGCAGCGCCGGCTTGGCGAGCCCGACGCGGTCGGCGGCTTCGTCTACTGGACGGAGTTCCCGACGCTGTCGGTGATGCGGTCGATGGAGACGTTGGGGATTCAAGCGGTCGAGCTTGTCCTGGCCGATGCCGAGGCAACGCGGCGTTTGACTGGACGCCGCACGTGCCGGGGCTGCGGGAAGATCTGGCACATCGAGTCGTTACCGACGCTCGTCGAAGGCGTCTGCGACCGGTGCGGTAGCAAGGTGTTCCATCGTGACGACGACGCCCCTGCCGCCGTCGCACATCAATTGAGCGTCTACCACAAGCACAGTGCCCCCGTCCTGGCCCATTACCGCGCCGCAGGCTCCTTGATCAACGTCGACGCCACCCGCTCAACAGAAGAGATCGTGACCGAGCTGACCAGTCGACTTGAGCGGAGTTGAGCACACAAGCGGGTCCAACCGGACCGGCGAACACCCGTCCGGGGCGATCGATGCCGACAGCATCGGTGACCGCAACGAGAACGGACTCGGGAGACCGTGGCCAGCGGGCGGCGGACAGCTCCCCGAGGTCTCGCTTAGCGAGCTGGAAGCCGTCGACACCGGAATGCTCCGCGGCGACCGCATTGACGACATGAGGTTCGGCCGGTGGGTGCCTCCCACCTCCTAACCGGAACCTGGGCGTCGCTACTGAGGAGCGTCATGGCTGGGTCGGACGAACCTCGTCAGAACAGCGCGATCGCGCCCGGCCCGATGAAGCATCGAACCGGGCGCGATCGGGTGTCTATGCCACGAAGCTGGAACGGCGTCGGCGTCCGATCAGGTAGCCCGCGCCGCCGAGGAGCAGAAGCGCACCGCCAACGCCGGCCACGATTGCGGTGTTGGCACCGGTCACGGGCAGCCCACCGCCCTCACCGTTCTCGCCGCCGGGAGCGCCCAGGCTGGCGGAGGAAGTGGGGGTCGGTGCAACGGTCGTCGTGGCGCTGGGCGTGGCGCTCGGCGTCGGCTGAGACGTCGGCGTCGGCGTGGGCTGAGACGCGCAGTCAAGCGCACGCGCGGCGTACAGGCCGTCGTTCAGGTAAGCCAGATACGCATCGATCTCACCCTCGTCGAGCACCTTTTGCGTGGCCGCCTTGACGTTGGGGCCGGCGTCCGTCAACGTCCGGACCACCGAGATCCGCAGATCCGTCAACCAGGCCTTCTGCACGTCCGTCTTGAGGAAAGCGCGGAGATCATCCGTGGTGCCATCCAGTCGCTTCTGTATTACGCCAGGCAGAACGGGAAACTTGTTGGCGTTTGCATCGGCCAGGATCTGGGCGGTCAACACCCGCAGTTGTACGGTGGTGGCGGTATCCAGGTCGATGGCGGCGAGAAGCTTGCGGATGTCCTTGTGCACCTTGCGCTCGACCGTCTGGCAGGCCGCGTTCAGCCCGGGCGATTCGACTTGAGCCATCGCCGGTGCCGCCGGAATCAAAAAGGCCAGCGCCAATAGGGCGCCAGCCGGGACCTTCCATCGCATGTGGTCTTCCTCCCCGTTGCAAGCAAAAACATGGAGATATTACCGTCAGCGAGCGGAAGAGCAAGACCTAGATGGACGTCCTCGACTGCGCTGAGTAACCCGCGGCGCGGCGTCCCTGCTCAAATCCCTCCACAAGGGATGTAAGGCCCATTGCCTGGATCATGTCGTTGGGAGGTTTTGTAAGCTGGGCGGACTTAGATGGGCCGAGGCGCCGGATGGTCCCCGCCGTGCCCGCCCGAGCGGGAGTCGAGGGTCGTTCCCGGACCTGCCCGCCGGCACCGTACGGACCGGTGGAGTCAGCTCCAGGGGGCGGGCAGCTGCGGCAGCGGTGGTACGAGATCACCCCAGCGAAAACGTCACCCCACCCCCAGTCATATTTTCAACGGGCCGCCGTTGCGGAGGGCGTCGTCCTTGATCGCGATGAGATTCGCTGAGACGTACGGGATGCTGTGTGTCTTGTGCCATTCACTCGGGAAGTAGGTGACCAAGCGCGACGCCTGGAATCTACACTTGATTTCAGGTACGAATCGAGAATAGGTGGCGTCCGTGAAATACCAGAACGAGTTCTCGTTGTAGAACGCCACATGCGTCGGATCCTGGTAGGCGCCCCGGCCGTCGGTGCTGGGTGTCAGCGACAACAGCATCCCGTTCGGCGCGAGCAGTCGGTACAACTCGTTGAACAGTGCGATTTTGTCCGGGATATGTTCCAGGAAATCGACGGCCCGAATTACCCCGACGCTGTTGTCCGGAAGGTCGACTCCCTTCGTCACGTCGCAGACCATGTCGACGCCCGGCCCGTCGTGGTAGTCCAGGCCGACATACCCTTCCGGCTTGTTGTGAGCGGCACCCAGGTCGAGCGCCAGAAGTCCCTGTCGCCGCGACCAGGTCAGCGCATTCTGTTGAATATTTCGGTCGTAGATCTCCACAGTACGCTGCTGGATGCGGGCGTTGAGATCTGGAACGCGCTGCGTGTTCTTGGCATGCATGCGCTGCAGGTACAGGCATTTGGGAATGTGATGGAATTCGCTCACCTGGTAGATCCGAGCCATAAGGTCGGCGTCGTCCGCCACGTCGAGTGACTCGTCGTATCCGCCGACCTTCTCGTAGATGTCCCGGCGGAAGGCTCGCACATGGTTGGGGGCGTACCAGATGTAGCTCACATTGTGCGGCGTCGGCGGCAATGCACGGCAGGCCAGCACGTCGCGGCCGTCCACCTCCTCGTCGTAGTGCCGCCAGCCGAATGAACTCGCGAAGCGGTCTTCACAGCGGCCGCCGTCCTCCTGGATCTGTGCGGTGTCGCTGTAGACGAACCCCGCCGCCGGGTTGGCGTCGAAGGCGTCAACGATTTGTTGCAGGCAGTCGCTACTGAGCAGATCGTCGTCGTCAAGCTCTACCAGGATCTCTCCGGCAGCCTGGGCGCAGGCGTACCCCTTCACTGCTCCAACGCCGTTCAGGTTGTCCTGGACAATGAGGCGAATTCGGTCGTCCTGCGTCTCGGGCCGCCAACGAGACCCCTGGTTGAGAATGACCACCCATTCCCAGTCGGTGAAGGTCTGCGCGAGCAATGATCGGGAGCATTCGTCGATGAAACGGGTGCGATTGCTCCCCGTGAAGACCGTTACGCGCGGTGTACGCATTGAGGTAATCACCTACCCGCCGGTGTCGAGGACCGAGGGGCAGGGGTCGCGCGGTACTTCGCCGGAACCGCTGAAGTGAGCCCCTTGTCCAGCTGGATTGCCGCCTTGAAGGCGTCCCGCGCCGCTCCCTCGTCACCGGATTGGGACAGCAACATGCCGAGCCGGAGGTAGGCGGTTGACGACTTGTCGTCGATCGACACGAGCTTGCGGTAGATGTCTATCGACGTCGTCGGAGCCTTGCTCTCCAAGACAATGGCCTTGTTGTAAAGGGCTGGCTTGTAGTCGGCGTCAGCCGCCAATGCCTTGTCGTAGTTGCCGATCGCCTCGTCGGGCTGGTTGCGCGACTGCGCTATGAAGCCCAGGTTGAACCAGGCGAACTTGTTGTCGGCCTCGGTGGAAAGCACCTTCTCAAAGGTGGCCTTCGCCGCGTCGATGTTGCCGGCTTGGCCCTGCTCGACACCTTGGGTTTGACCTGCTCAGCGCGTTTGACGATTCGATCTCCGTAGGACTGGCGGGTCTGGCCCCGCGTCGCCGTTTCCGTCGCGGCGGCGTGTGCCTGGGCAGGTACGAGCGGGTTTGCACGCTGCTCGGCGCGCGAGCGCACGAAGCACTGCGTACAGGCTCGATTGCGGCGGGCCCGTCGACGACGTCACCACCGCGCCGGCGCGCCTCAACGAACCCTTGGGCGCTAGGGGTCGCGGCCACCGCCGGCCTGATGTTTCTCGCCGATGGCGGCCCCAGCTAGGCCGGGTTCGATGCGCCAGCGGATCTGCCGCGGCGGACAAGGTCGGCGCTGCCGGTGGTGGCAGCAGTCTGGACAGCCGCTACTTGACCGGCTCGGGTTGGTTGTCGGGCCGCTGCGTGATGAGCCGTGCAGCCTACGAGTGGCTGGTCGTGGCCAGTGCGGCAGCCACCCGTGACGCCTCGCGCCGACCCTGGTCTCGGGCGGCGGCGACCAGCGCGGGCACGACGGATCTGTCCATCACGTTCGTTCCCTGCGCTCGTCTGGACGCTGGATCCCGCAGGAGCAGCTCCACCCGGCGGGTTTCGCCCAGTGCGGCTCGCTGCTTCGCGATGCGCGCCCACGGCCCGATGGCGGCGGTGCTGGGCGCGAGGGCGACCACCGGGCCGACCCCGGGAGCGAGGTCGAGGTTGAGAGTCGAGCGCATGCCCCCGTCCATGTACCGGTGGCCGTCGATGGTCACCGGCGCGCTGGAGAGCGGCATGGCGCAGCTCGCGGCGACGGCGTCCACGAGGGAGACACCGTCGTGCCGGGTGATGGTGCGGCTGCTGCCCGACTCCGCGTCGACGACGACGATGCGCAGGTCCGCGTCCTTCCAGGTGTGACTCGGCAGGCGGGCCTCAGCTATCCGGCGTTGTCGTGACGGGTCGGGGGTGGACGTGGCGATTGCGAGGCGACCGAGGCGGCGAGCGGCCTGCTCGGGGCTCCGGGCGAACAGTTGCGCTCGGGCGAGGCGCAGGAGGTGAAGGAGGCTCAGTGCGGTCGAGGTCTCGTGGGCCACGCCCTGGCGTTGACGTTCGTAGAGCTCGCCCAGCGGAGCTCCGCTGACGATCTGGGCGCCCACGACAGCGCCGGAACTCGTGCCGATGAGTACTGCTTCCGGAGTCACGGTCACCCCCTCGTCCGCGAGTCCGACGAGGACGCCCACCTCCCAGGCGATGCCCGTCACTCCGCCGCCACCGAGCACCCAGACGGGCCGCGCGTCGTCCGTCATCAGTTCCTCATTCAGGTCGGCAAACCGCTAACAGCGTTCGCAGTTTCAGGTTAGCAGGGGTCACGGAGCGCCGGCAACGATGATCAGGGCTCTCGTCGTCCGAAGATGATGCCGCCGAGCCTGCTCTCCGGTGAGGTGAGAGTCGTTTGTGACTCGACCCGGAATCCGCTGTCGTGCAGCCAGGCCGCCACCTGGGCCGGCTGGCGGCGATGGACGTGCACCTTCATGGGGTGGCCGCCGTAGCCCGCCGTCTTGAGCGTCGTCTCGTCGCCCACGTGGAAGCCGAGCAGCAGCGGACCACCGGGACGCACCACCCGCCGGAAGTGCGCGAACACCGCGCCGAGCTGGTCGTCCGGGATGTGGATGAGCGAGTACCAGGCGATCAGGCCGGCGACCGACCCGTCGGCCAGGTCGAGATCGGTCATCGAGCCCACCTCGAACCTCAGGCCGGGATGATCGCGGCGGGCCACGGCGATCATCCCGGGTGAGAGGTCGATCCCGAAGGCATCGACGCCGAGCGTGCGCAGGTGGGCGGTGATGCGGCCCGTCCCGCAGCCCACATCCGCGACCGGCCCACCACCGACGCCGTCCACGAGCTCGGCGAACAGCCTCAGAGCCGCCCGTTCGTGCGGAGCTTCCGCCAGCAGGCCGCTCACCAGGTGTGCGTAGCTGGCCGCGACGGTGTCGTAGGAGGTGCGGGTGTCTGCCAACCAGCCGTCAACGTCCACCCCGGAGACGCTAGATCAGACGGGAAAGTCGCGACGCTTCAGCTTCGCCATCCGGCCGTCCGGGTGATGCCAGACGACACCCTCCCAATCGGGTGAGCCAGGAGCCATGCGCGTAGCCCGTCGTGATCCAGCGGTGCCTTTCCAACTCGTCGTCCTTCCCTGCCCGGCAGTCGTTGGTCGGCCGGCTCCGCGCAGGATGAAGGAGCGGCGACATCGGCCGCCACGTCTTATCGTGACTCCGCGGACCGGGCCCGAAGCGCTCATCCTGCCCGGTGCCCGTCCGACGATCTGGAGGCGTCCGCCCATGACCTTCGTACCGGTGACCGTCAGCCTGCCCATCGCCGACCGTGCCACCTCGTACCGCTTCTATCGCGACGGTCTCGGCCTCGACGCCGTCGGTGAGTTGGCCGACGACGGCCTCCCGGAGCCGTTGCAGTTCGTGGTCAACGACGGTTTGCGGCTGATGCTGGTCCCGACCGGGGGCTTCCGTTGGGTGATCGGCCGGCACGAGGTCGCCGCGCGGGGGCAGAGCGAGTGCGTGCTCAGCCTCGGCGTCGCCTCGCCCGCCGACGCGGACGCGATCGTCGAGCGGGCGCGCGCCGCCGGCGGCGAGGTGGTCACCGAGCCGCAAGCCCAACCCTGGGGGTACGCGGCGGTGTTCGCCGATCCGGACGGTCACCTGTGGATGGTGTCGACCGCCCCGGAGTGAGCCTGCCGCCAGGCGACCGGAAGTGTCGGTGGTGGTCGATACGGTCCGGCGGTGACCGTGACCACCGATGCCCCGCCGACCATGCCCACCTCCGCCGACGAGGCCCGACTGTGGTCGCTCATCGAGGCGGCGTGGGCCGAGCTGGGCCCCGAGCCCCTGGCGCTGCGGCGGGCCCTCGTCGAGCGCGACCCCGCCGACGATGCCGGCGACGACGCCCCGTCCTACGCGATGGACGACTGGCTGGACCGGTTCCTGGACCGGCTCGGGCACCTGTGCGCCGAGCTGACCGGGCCGGAGTTGACGGACCTCGACCGGGTGGTGGAGCGCAAGCTGCACGACATTGATCGGGAGGATGTCCACGAGGTGACCGACGGGTCAGACGATGGCTTCCTCTACTGCCGGGGCTTCATCGTCGCGCTCGGCCGGGGTTACTACGAGGCGGTCTGCGCCGATCCCGCCATGGCCCTGCCGGACGCCGAGTGCGAAAGCATGTGTTACTTCTTCGCCCATCTGCACAACGACCGGTTTGGTTCATGGCCGGAGACCGGCTCCGGCATCTCCCGGGAGTCGTTCGGCAACCCTGCCGGTTGGTCGGCCTGATCTGGTCCGCGATCAGACGTAGATCTTCGTGGCGTACTCCGGGCCGTAGTGCCGTTCCAGGTCTTCGAGGCTCTCCACCGGCGCCTCGACCTCCTTGATCAGGCGTGCTCGGGACGGCAGCGCGTCGGGCTGCCAGGTCTCCGGCTGCCACAGCGCGGACCGCAGGAACGCCTTCGCGCAGTGGTAGAAGATCTGCTCGATCTCCACCACCACGGCGAGCACCGGGCGGTGCCCCTTGACCACCATGTCGTCGAACCAGGGCGCGTCGCTCACCAGACGGGCGCGCCCGTTGATCCGCAGGGTGTCGGTCCGCCCCGGGATGAGGAAGAGCAGCCCGACGTGCGGGTTGTCGAGGATGTTGCGGTAGCCGTCGGCCCGCTTGTTGCCGGGCCGCTCGGGCAGCGCGACGGTCCTGTCGTCCAGCACCAGGGCGAACCCGGCCGGGTCGCCCTTGGGGGAGACGTCGCAACTGCCGTCCGCGCCGGCCGTGGCCACCAGGCAGAACGGCGAGGCGGCGAGCCATTCGCGGTCCCGCTCGTGCAGGCGGGTGCGTTCCTTGTCGACGGCCCGCGCGGTCGGCACGCCGAGCAGCTCGCGTAACTCCTCGTGCGAAGTGATCTCCACCGTCACGTTGATCCTCCCTCAGGCGTTGACCCGTTGGCGGGCCCCGCCATTGTCAGCCTAGGCCGCCGTGACCAGCGCGAGGTTTGTGCCCGGTTGCCGGGGGTACGGCCTCATCCGACGCGCCCACCGCACGAGACCGTTCGCAGGACGCCGATCAGTGGAGGCCGGGAGATGGAGAGCCGACTCAAGGTGCTGGGTCACCCAGTCCATCCGATGCTGGTCATGTTCCCGGTCGCGCTGCTGGCCACGGCGGTGCTGTTCGACGTGGTGGACACCGTCGGCGGGCCGGACCTGCTCGGCGAGGTCGCGTACTGGAACATCACCGTCGGCCTGGTCGGCGGCCTGCTGGCCGCGGTGGCCGGCTCGTTCGACCTGCTGGCGATCCCGACGGGCACCCGCGCCAAGCGGGTGGGCCTGCTGCACGCCGGGGCCAACCTCGCGGTGATCCTGCTCTTCGCCGCGATCTGGGTGGTCCGGCTCAACGCCGACTCCCGCGCCGCTGGCGGCGCGTTGCTCGTCGTCGAGATTGTCGCGTTGGCGATCCTCGGCATCAGCGCCTGGCTCGGCGGCGAGCTGGTCGACCGGCTCGGTGTGGGCGTCGACCGCGATGCCGGCCTGGACGCGCCCAGCTCCCTACGGCCGCCCGCGGCCGTTCAGCGGATCGGAGATGTGTGATGAGCGAGCAGCAGTCCGGCGGCTTCGGCCGGGGTTGGCGGGGCGGCCGGCAGCAGGGCTGGGACCCGATGGGTGAGCTTCAGTCGCTGCGCTCCGAGCTGAGTCGCCTGGTCGGCGGCCGGGCCGGCGCGTCCGACGTCGAGTTGAGCGAGACCGCCGACGGCTGGGAGGTCGTGGTCCGGCTGCCCGGGGTGGCACCGGAGGAGGTGGCGGTCGAGTTGGACGACCTCGAACTGTGCGTGCGGGCCCGCTCCGAGGCGGAGGTCAACGCCGACCAGGGCATCCCCGGCGGTTTCGAGACGCGGGGCTTCGAGTACCGCATCAACCTGCCGTCGCGGGTCGACCCGGAAGCCATCGACGCGGTCATGGACCATGGCCTGCTCCGGGTCCGCCTGCCCCGGGCGACCCGGCCCGCGCCGCGCACCATCACCGTCGGTCGCACCGGGCCGCGCTCCGGCGACTTCTCCACTGGTACGCCGATGCCGGCCGATCCCGCCGCGGACCGGGAGTTGCACCGCCCGGACACCGAGATCGACCGGCCGTAGCGGCCTGCGTGGTCACCCCGGCTCTGCTCGGCCCGACCGCCGAGCGCCTCCCCGACGTGCGGCGGATCGCCGTGCTGCGCGCCAACGCACTTGGCGACTTCGTGTTCGCGTTGCCGGCGCTGGAGGCGTTGCGTGCCGCGTACCCGTCGGCGGAGATCGTGCTGCTCGGCGCGCCGTGGCACGCGAAGCTCTGGCGCGACCGGCCCGGCCCGGTGGACCGGGTGCTGGTGGTGCCGCCGGCACCCGGCATTCGTGCGCCCGACCCGGGCGAGGCGGACTCGTCGATGGACGACTTCCTGGCCGCTGCGACGCGTGAGGGTTTCGACCTGGCGGTGCAGATCCACGGTGGCGGCGCGAACTCCAACCCGATCATTGGTCGCCTCGGTGCCCGGGTGACGGTCGGCCTGCGCGCCGACGACGCGCCGCCGCTGGACCGCTGGCTGCGCTACGTCTACTACCAGCACGAGGTGATCCGCTACCTCGAGGTGGTGGCGCTGGTGGGAGCACCGGCGACCACCATCGTGCCGACGCTGGCGGTGACCGACACCGACCGGGCCGAGGCAGCCCGGGTGCTCGGCCCGGCGAGCCGACCCCGGGTGGCGCTGCACCCGGGAGCCAGCGACACCCGCCGACGTTGGCCCGCCGAACGCTTCGCCGAGGTGGCCCGTGAGCTGCACGGCGACGGCTACGAGGTGCTGGTCACCGGCACACCCTCCGAGCAGGAGGTGGTAGACCGCGTCGTCGCGGCGGCCGGGGTGCCGGTGCGGCCACAGGTGGGCACGCTCAGCCTCGGCGGGCTACTGGGTTGCTACGCCGACTGCGCGCTGGTCGTCTCCAACGACACCGGCCCGCTGCACGTGGCCGCCGCGGTGGGCGCGCCCACGGTGGGCATCTTCTGGGTCGGCAACCTGATCAACACGGCGAATCCGTTGCGCGGCCGGCACCGGCCGATCTGCTCCTGGATGGTGCACTGCCCGGTCTGTGGGGTGGACTGCACACCGGGCATCTACCCGCACCGGCCCGGCGACGGCGAGTGCCCGCACCAGGATTCCTTCGTGGCTGACGTCCCGGTGATCGAGGTGCTGGAAGCCGCCCGGGAGTTGCTCACCCCGTAGTTCAGGCCGGCTGAGGGCTGTCCTCGTCGGCCAATACGACCTCCCACGCCTCCACGTCCCGGTCGGTGACGGTGGTGGGGGACTCCAGGTGGTACGCGCCGCTGGGCAGGATGCCCGCCCCGCCGTGCCGGGCCAGCACCGAGAGCTGCGCGGCCACGTCCTCACCCTGGTGCTTCTCCTGCACCCGACGCCAAAAGTCGAAGCCACCGGCGTCGACGAGCTTGGCCCGGTCGTAGAGCACGCACCCGCCGATCCAGGAGACCTTGTACGCCCGCCACGCCCCCGGAGGCAGCGCCAAGTGCTGGGTGATGTGCAGCAGGTTGGCCGCCGAGTGGATCCGGGCGCGGTTCCACTCCGGGGTGTCCGGGCGGATCCGCTCCGGTGTCGGGGGGCCGATCCATTCCTCGTAGTGCCCGTGCGACTCCGGCCGCACGTCGTCGGCGTACGAGAGCCCGTGCACGCCGTTGCCCACGAACCCGCAGCCCAGCTCGCCGATCGCCGTGATCAGCCGGTGCACCGCCCCCGGTTCCAACCAGATGTCGTCGTCGAGGCTGAGGACGTAACGGGCGGCCGAGGCGGCGAGCAGGTACGCCCGGTGTTCGGCCAACCCCCGTCGGGGCAGCCGACGGGTCAGCAGCACCGGGTGACCCCGGTGACGCAGCGCCCGGACCATGGTGGCTGCGGCGGGATGCGCGTACGCCGGATCTCCGTCGGACTGGTCGCTGACCACCACCCCGAAACCGGGTACGCCGTCCTGCGCGGCGAGCCCGCCGAGGGTGACCGCCAGCTCGGCGGGGCGGTTCCGGGTCGGAATCAGCACGTCGAGCAGCCGGTCGGCGCGGAACTCCTCCGGCGTGCCGAGGACGAGGGGGCGGTTCACGACGCCTGGGTGCGGGTGCTCAGCGACGGGTCGGGCTCCCGGTCGACGGGGTGCGCCGACGGATCCTGGCTGTGTGACCTGATCCGCTCGATGATCGCGGAGGTGGACCGGTCCGGCACGTACCCCAGGGTGCGCACCTGGCCGCCCAGCCGGCGCACCAGCGGTGCCTCCGGGACCAGCTCCGGTGGGTAGTCCCCGCCCTTGACGTACACGTCCGGCCGTACCGCTTCGATCAGCGTGGCGGGCGAGTCCTCCTCGAAGACCACGACGTGGTCCACGCAGGCGAGTGCGGCGAGCAGGGCAGCCCGGTCCTCGACCGGGTTCACCGGACGGTCGGTGCCCTTCAGCCGGCGTACGCTGCCGTCCGAGTTGACCGCCACGATGAGCAGGTCGCCCAGCGCGCGGGCCTGCTCCAGGTAGCGCACGTGCCCTCGGTGCAGCACGTCGAAGCAGCCGTTGGTGAACACCACCGACCGTCCCGCCTCGCGGTACTCGGCGACTATCGCGTCCAACTCGTCGGTGTCGACCAGTGCGGCATGGCCCGTGGACTCGGTCCGCTGTTCGAGCGCGGTGAGCAGGTCCTCCCGTCGGCACACGCAGGTGCCGGTGTCGGAGACGGTGATGGTGGCCGCCAACTGGGCGAGCTGGGCGGCGGTGGGCAGCGGCGCGTCGGCGGCCAGCGCCAACGTCATCGCCGCCAGGTACGCGTCACCGGCCCCCACGGCGTGGCTCGCCGGGACCGGGGTGCTGTGGCTGCGTCGCGGCGCCCCGTCGGCGCCGCCGACCACCGCGCCCTCGGTGTCCAGGGTCACCGCGACCACGTCGGCGCCGGTGTGCGCGCGCAACTCGGCCAGCCGCGACTCGGCCAGGACGGCCCGGTCGACGCCCTCGCCGGCCTGGGTGTTGACCGTGACGCCGGTGCCGGTGACGCTGAGACCGTCGCCGGTGAGGGCCACCCGACCCTCGCCCGGAACGGGCTCACCGACCGGCCCGGGGCGATCGGCCGGCGACGGCTCCGGCGTCGGGTCGGCGGTGCTGTCGTCGGCGCGTACCCCACCGGGTGCGGCGCCGACGGTCAGTTCGGACGGTCCGTCGGCCGGGTCGCCGTCGGGGTGTTCCAGGTGCAGTCCGGTCCCCGTGGTCGTCCGGCTGGTGCCGCCGGCCCGGGCCAGCAGCCGGGTCGCCTCGGCGAAGCTGGGGGTGACGACGGTCGGCGCGAGCCCCCGCCAGTCGGCGAGGTCGTGGGCGTCCAGCGCGACAGTGGCGTACCGCTCGCGTTGCTCGACCAGCCACGCGCGGACCGGCGCGGGCAGCGCACCCAGGCCGTAGTCGCAGACCACCAGGGTCGGTGCCTCCCCACCGGCGGCGGCGCGCAGCTCCTCGGTGGCGCAGCTCAGGGCGGTGAGCAGCCGGGTCACGCCCTCCGGGTCGAGTGCGTCGTCCGGGTCGCCGGAGTCCTCGCGCAGCAGGATCTGGTTGCCGGCGAGCATCCGCCGCTTCACCGGGGTGGGCCGTCCCGGCAGGTTGACCGTCCGGTCCCAGACGCCGGCGCGGTCCAGACAGTCGTGCAGTTCGTCGCCGGCCACGTCGGCGCCGACCGGTGCCACCAGCACCGCCCGGCCACCCAGGGCGGCGACGTTGACCGCGGTGTTCGCGGCGCCACCGGCGGCGGAGATCCGCCTGCGCAGGGTCAGGACCGGAGCTGGTGCCTCTCGGCAGAGCCGGTCGGAGTCGGCGAAGCGCCATTCGTCCAACATGGCATCACCGACGATCAGGACTGGGCGCCCGAGCCAGCTCTCCACGACGGTGGCCAGCCGGCGCTGTTCCGCTGCTGCTCCTGCCATGCCTCCCCGGGTCCCCACCGCCCTCCGGGACAAACCTGCGCGACGCTCGGTCCGGCCTTCGGCGGTTCCGCACCTGTCGGACCTGTTTCGGGCGTTCCGGGTCGGGAAGGGAACTGAGGTAACCCCGGAAAGGAGATGTACCGAGATGGCAGCGCAACTGCAGGGCAAGAGGATCGCCTTCCTGGCCGCTGACGGCGTCGAGGAGGTCGAGTACGTCCAGCCGCGCGAGGCGGTCGAGAACGCCGGCGCGACGGTCGAGCTGGTCTCGCTCAAGCCCGGCTCCATCCAGTCCTTCAACCATCTGGACCAGTCGAAGACGTACGACGTGGACGTGACCGCGGACACGGCGGACGCCGCTGGCTACGACGCTCTGGTGCTGCCCGGTGGGGTGGCGAACCCGGACTTCCTGCGTGGCGACCCGGACGCGGTGCGGTTCGTGAAGGCGTTCTTCGACGCGGGCAAGCCCGTCGGGGTGATCTGCCACGGCCCGTGGACGCTGATCGAGGCGGACGTGGTGCGGGGCCGACGGATCACCTCCTGGCCCACCCTGCGTACCGATCTGACCAACGCGGGCGCGACCTGGGTCGACGAGGAATGCGTAACCGACGGCAACCTGACCAGCAGCAGAAAGCCCGACGACCTCCCGGCCTTCTGCGCAGAGATCACAAAAACCTTCGCCGCCTAACGAAACCCCACCCCACCCCGCCCAGTCCCCGTTGATCATGAAGTTATCGCCCTCCAGCTCGGCGTGTCGTGACGATAACTTCATGATCAACGATCCGGATGGGGTCCGGGTGGGGTGGGTTTTTTGTGGTTGGGCGCATGTTCCGCGCTGTCCGGGATAGAAGGCCACATGACCACCGAAGCCTCCGGCGCGCCGGTGCTGAATCGTCAGCAGATTCGGCTGCTCATGTTCGGTCTGATGACCGGCATGCTGTTGGCCGCGCTCGACCAGACCATCGTGGGTACGGCCCTGCCGACCATCGTCGGCGAGCTGGGCGGGATCAACCACTACTCGTGGGTGGTCACCGCGTACCTGCTCGCCTCGACCGCGTCCACGCCGCTGTACGGCAAGATGGCCGACCTGTACGGGCGCAGACCGGTCTTCCTCTTCTCGATCGGCACGTTCCTGGTCGGGTCGCTGCTGGCCGGGCTGTCCCAGAACATGACCCAGCTGATCGTCACCCGGGGCATCCAGGGCCTCGGAGCCGGTGGTCTGCTGACCCTCGCGTTCACCATCATCTCGGACGTGGTGTCGCCCCGGGAGCGTGGTCGCTACCAGGGTCTGTTCGGCGCCGTCTTCGGGATCTCGTCGGTGGCGGGGCCGCTGGTCGGTGGTTACTTCGCGGAGACCGACTGGCGGTGGATCTTCTACATCAACGTGCCGCTGGCGATCCTGGCCATCGTGGTCTGTTACCACGTGATGCGGTTGATCCCCTTCGAACGCCGGGACCACTCGATCGACTGGCTCGGCGCCGGCCTGCTGGTAGCCGGGGTGAGTTCGCTGCTGCTCGCGCTGAGTTGGGGTGGCAACGAGTACGCCTGGGGCTCCGGCGTGATCATCGGGCTCTTCGTCGTCGGTGCGGTGCTGGGGGTGCTCTTCGTCCTCCAGGAGGCCCGGGTCGCCGAGCCGATCCTGCCGCTGCGACTGTTCCGGAGCGCCACCTTCGCGCTGGCCAACTCGGCACTGCTCATCATCGGTCTGGTGATGTTCGGTTCGATCATCTTCATCCCGCTGTACCTGCAGATCGTCAAGGGCGCCTCGCCGACCCGCAGCGGTCTGCTGATGCTGCCGATGATGGCCGGCATCATCATCACCTCGATCCTGACCGGCCGCGCGATGACCCGGATCGGCCGGTACAAGTGGTTTCCGGTGGCCGGCTCGGTGACCCTGCTGGTCGGCATGTTCCTGTTCACCCAACTGGAGGTGGCCACCTCCCTCTGGGTGGCGTTCGGGTTCATGGTGGTGATCGGCGTCGGGCTGGGTCTGTGTATGCAGTCGCTGATCCTGGCGGTGCAGAACGCGGTCTCCGTACGCGACCTGGGGGCCGGCACCTCCTCGGCGACCTTCTTCCGGTCACTGGGGGGTTCGTTCGGGGTGGCGATCCTCGGCACGGTGCTGTCGTCCCGGCTGGCCAGCGGGCTCTCCGACCGGCTGCCCGGTGCCATCGCGCAGCTTCCGCCGCAGGAGCAGGCCGCCGTGGCGGCGAGTGGTGGCACCAACATCTCGATCAACGACCCGGCGACCATCCTGGCCCTCCCGGGGCCGGTCCGCGCGGCCATCCAGGGCGCCTTCGTCGACGCGCTGGACATGGTCTTCCTGACCGCCGGTCTGATCGCCATCGTGGCGGTGGTGGTCACCCTGACGCTGCCCAACACGCAACTGCGGGGCGCCGGCCCGCAGGGCGCGACCGGCGGTGCCGACCCGCTCGGCGGTGAGGCCCCGGCATCGGGCGGCAAGCCGCTGACCCGCGAGTCCAAGGAAGAGGCCGCCGCCGACATGGAGGCCAAGTCCCAGACGATGATCTGAGCGAGGTCGGTGTCGGTCCGGGTCGGTCAGGCGGGGCGGCGGTAGACGCCGTACCACCAGGTCGCGGCCAACTCTCTCGCAGCCGACGCGTCGGTGTCGGGGTCGGCCGAGGTGGCGCTGACGTGATCGGCGAGGAAGCGGTCGCCGCCGATCACGATCAGCCGGCTCGCGGTCACCGCGTCGATGCTCGCAGGGGTACGCCCGGCCTCCTGTTCGGCGCGGAGCACCTGCACGGTGCGCGCCACGAACTGTTCCAGCCCCGCCGCCCAGTACTCCCGGACCACCTCGTCGTACGCGGCGACCTCGCTGACCGCCGCCAGCACCGGAGCGTGTGTCCGGTATATCCGGATCACGTCGGCGAAGATCTCGGTCAGCGACGCGAGCGGATCGCCCGGCCCGGCGGGGTTCCACTCGCCGGTGCGGCCGAAGGAGCTCTCCCGCATGGTGCCGGCGAGACGCATGAGCAGTTCGCTCTTGTCCCGGAAGTGGGTGTAGAAGGTCGACCGCGCCACCCCGGCCTCGGCGGCGATGCGCTGCACGCCGAGGTCGGTGAAGCGGATCCCCTCCTGGAGGAGTCGCTCGGTGGCCGCCAGCACCCGCGCTTCGACGGCGGCCCGCCCATCGGGGTTGCGCGGGCGACGGCGGGTGATCGAAGGCATAGCCGGAATCCTAGGTGGGCGGGTGCGGGGTGGGCGACGTACGCTCGTTGCCGGACACACTGTCCGACACTCTGACCAGGGAGCGCCCGACCGCGGCCTCCGACCCCCGCACCGCGAGGAGCAACACGTGAAGTACCGACTGTTGGGCACCACCGGGGTGTACGTCTCGGAGATCTCGCTCGGCGCGATGACCTTCGGTGGCAGCGGACACCCCCTCTGGGGCACCCTCGGCGGGCTGGCGCTGCCGGACGTCCAGCGGATGGTGGACACCGCGCTGGACGCCGGGGTCAACTTCATCGACACCGCAGACGGCTACAGCGACGGCGAGAGCGAGGAACTGCTCGGCCAGGCGCTCGGCAAGCGGCGCCGCGACGTGGTGCTGGCCACCAAGGTGCACTCCCGGACCGGCCCCGGCCCGAACGACGTCGGCACCTCCCGGCTGCACATCATGCAGAACCTGGAGGACAGCCTGCGCCGGCTGGGCACCGATCACATCGACCTGTATCAGATCCACAACTTCGACCAGGTCACCCCGATGGAGGAGATGCTGCGGGCGCTGGACGACGCGGTCCGGCAGGGCAAGGTCCGCTACATCGGCGCCGCCAACTTCGCCGCCTGGCAGATGTCCAAGGCGCTGGGCATCTCCGCCCGGGAGAAGCTGGCCGGCTTCGTCTCGGTGCAGGAGTACTACTCCCTGCTGGGCCGCGACGTGGAGCGCGACGTGGTGCCGATGGCGCTCGACGCGGGCGTCGGGCTGACCGTGTGGAGCCCGCTCGCCGGTGGTTTCCTCTCCGGCAAGGTCAGCCGGGACGGCGCCGTCGCCGACAGCGGCGCGCGCAGCGCCCAGCCCGGTTACGCCAGCTTCACCCCGTTCGACAGGGAGCACGCCTTCGCCGTGGTCGACGTGCTCAAGGGTGTCGCCGAGCGGCACGAGGTGAGCCCGGCCCGGGTGGCGGTGGCCTGGCTGCTGTCCCGGCCGGCCGTGACCAGCGTGATCGTCGGTGCGCGCAAGCACGAGCAGTTGGTCGACAACATCGCCGCCTCGGATCTCACCCTGACCGAGCAGGACCTCACCGAGCTGGACGAGGCCACCAAGCTGCCGGTCGCGTACCCGAACTGGATCCAGGAGGGGTTCTTCGCCGGGCAGCGCTACCCGCAGTAAGGCGACCCGGGGGCCGCCCTACTTGAGGATGAGCCGGTTGGTCTGCTCGAAGACGTCCAGATCGGCCAGCGTTTCGGCGACCGAGGCGGAGAGCGGGGCGGGGAACCGGTCCCGGGGGAAGAAGCCGGCGTCGGTGGTCTCGTCGGTGACCCGGGCGAGCTGCCCGTCCCACTCCTCCACCTTGAACGCCGTCGTGAAGACCTGGTACGTGTGCCCGTACATGTTGGTGCTCGTCCGGTCCGGGCCGGTGTAGAGGGCGAACGCGCAGACCCGCAGCGCGCGCAACCCGGTCTCCTCGCGGACCTCGCGGACCGCGCAGTCGGCGATCGACTCACCCAGCTCCATCGCACCGGCCGGCATGGCCCACTGCCCGTTGTCCGAGCGCTGGATCAGCAGGATCCGCCCGGCGTTGTCGTTGACCACGGCACGAGCGCCGACGAACATCAGCGTCCGGTCTCCGGCGATCGCGCGTAACTGCCCTACGTATGAGTCGGCCCAGGAGATGCTCACCTGCGACAACTTACGGGGGTTCCCAACGTGTGACCGCCGACACTAGCTTGTTACCCATGCGTAGCACGATGATGGACGCCCCCCTTCAGGTCTCCCGGATCCTCGACCACGGCGCAGGCGTACACGGCATGGCCGAGGTGGTGACCTGGACCGGCGCGGAGCCCCGCCGAATGACGTACGCCGAGGTGGGTCGCACCGCCGCCCGGCTGGCACACGCGCTGCGCGACGAGTGCGGGGTGACCGGTGACGAGCGGGTCGCCACCTTCATGTGGAACAACAACGAGCATCTGGTCGCCTACTTCGCGGTGCCGAGCATGGGTGCGGTGCTGCACACGCTCAACATCCGGCTCTTTCCCGACCAGGTCGTCTACATCGCCAACCACGCCGAGGACCGGGTGGTGCTGGTCGACAGCACGCTCATTCCGCTGCTGGCCCGGGTGATCGGCGAGCTGAGCACGGTGCGGCACGTGGTGGTGGTCGGTGGTGGCGACCCGGCGCCGCTGGTGGCTGCGGCCGGCGACCGGATCACCGTGCACCACTGGGACGCGCTGCTCGCCGACCGGCCCGAGGTGTACGACTGGCCCGAGGTGGACGAGCGTGACGCCGCGGCCCTCTGCTACACCTCGGGCACCACCGGCAACCCGAAGGGCGTGGCCTACTCGCACCGGTCCATCTACCTGCACTCGTTGCAGGTCTGCATGCCGGAGGGCTTCGGTCTCGGGCCGACCGACCGGGAGCTGGCCATCGTGCCGATGTTCCACGCGATGTCCTGGGGCCTGCCGTACGCGGCCTTCCTCTCCGGCGCGTCGCTGATCATGCCGGACCGGTTCCTCCAGGCCGCGCCGATCGCAGAGATGATCGCGGCCGAGCGGCCCACCCTGGCCGGGGCGGTGCCGACCATCTGGACCGATCTGCTCGCCTACCTGGACAGCCACGACGTCGACACGTCCTCGCTCACCGAGGTGATCGTCGGTGGCTCGGCCTGCCCGCCGGCGCTGATGCACGCGTTCGACGAGCGGCACGGCATCGACGTGATCCACGCCTGGGGGATGACCGAGATGTCCCCGCTGGGGTCGGTCTCGCGTCCGCCCGCCGGTGCGACCGGGGAGCAGGAGTGGCGCTACCGCTACACCCAGGGGCGGGTGCCGGCGGGGGTGCAGGCGCGGATCGTCGGCCCGTCGGCCGAGCCGTTGCCCGCCGACGGCAGGGCCGTGGGCGAGCTGGAGGTCCGTGGGCCGTGGGTGACCGCCCGGTACGTCGGTGACGACGCCCCGGACGAGGAGAAGTTCCGCGACGGCTGGCTACGCACCGGCGACGTGGGCACCCTCTCGCCGGACGGCTACATCACGCTGACCGACCGCGCCAAGGACGTGATCAAGTCCGGCGGTGAATGGATTTCCTCCGTCGAGCTGGAAAACGCGCTGATGGGCCACCCGGCGGTGCTGGAGGCATGTGTGGTGGGTGTGCCGGACGAGCGGTGGGACGAACGACCGCTGGCCACCGTTGTGGTCCGGGAGGGCGCCTCGGTGACCGCCGAGGAGCTGCGGGACTTCCTGGCCGGCTCGGTGGCGCGTTGGCAGTTGCCCGAGCGCTGGGCGTTCATCGACGCGGTGCCGAAGACCAGCGTGGGCAAGTTCGACAAGAAGGTCGTCCGTTCGCAGTACGCCGAGGGTGAGCTGACTGTCCGGGAGCTGACAGCCCCGTAACGTTTTCCCAGGCACTGTCGCCTGTTGGGGCAGGGGCAACTCCTGAAGATCCCTCCCCAGGGGGCGGCCCCGGCGTTCGCACCGCGCCGGGGCCGCCCGTTCCACGCGGGGTTACCCGCACCGTCATTGTTGCGAAACTTGTTCGCCTCTGTCCTGATGACGGGGAAATCGGGTGGTCAGCGACCCGATCAGGCGTCGCTGGTGGTGATGAGCACCTTGCCCACCGCGGAGTCCTCCACCGCCTGGTGCGCCGCCGCCGTCTCGGCCAGGGCGTAGGAGTGCAGCGGCAGGCCGGCGTCCGCACCGACCCGGATCCCACCCTGGCTGGCCGCCGCCGCCACGTCCTTCACACCCTGCGCCTTGGCCGCCTTCGGCTCCGTGTAGACCAGCACGAACTGCCACCGGGCGTTCGGCACCATCATCGCCCGGATCGGGATGCTCACCTCGTCCCCGCCGTCGTCGGCGTACATGCAGACCGCGCCGCCGTGCCGCAGCACCTGCACGTCGACCGAGGCGTTGCGGGCGGGGGAGACCTCCACGACCGTGTGGACCCCGTCGGGGGCGATCCTGTGGACCTCCTGGACCACGTCCTGTTCCCGGTAGTTGATGACATGGGAGGCGCCGGCCGCCGCCGCGAGCTGCGCCTTCTCCGCGCTGCTCACCGTGGCGATCACCGTGGCGTCGGCCCAACGGGCGAGCTGGATCGCGGCGTTGCCCACCGCGCCGGCCCCGCCCTGCACCAGCACTGTGTGGTCCGCCAGCGCACCGGCGCGCAGCGTGTCCGGCATGAACTCGCCGGCGGTCAGACAGCGGTGCGCGGTGAGGAACGGGATGCCCAGGGCGGCTCCCAGCTCGAACGGGGCGTCACCGAGGCGTACCGCCTGCCGGACCGGCACCAACGTGTACTCCGCCGACGTGCCCCACGGCCGCTGCCAGGCGGCCTCCCAGATCCAGACGCGCTCACCGATCAGGTCCGGGTCGACCCCTTCGCCGACCGCCTCCACCACCCCCGCGCCGTCCTGCCCGGGAATCTGCCACCCGTTCGGCGGGGAGCTGCGGCGGGACTTCCAGTCCGTCGGGTTCACCCCCGCGACCGCCATCCGCACCAGAACCTCGCCCGCAGTCGGCTCCGGCACCGGCCTGTCGACCAGCTCCAGCACCGAAGGGTCGCCGGTGCGCTCGTACACGATGGCCTTCATCCGTGATCTCCTCACCATGCGCGGCATCCGCGCCGAGCACCGCCGGCTGCGGTACCCCGCTCAGCCTCGATCAACCCAGGTCGTCCACCAGCTCCGGGGTCAGCTCACCGATCGCTCCCAGCGTCACCACGGCCAGCCGGGCGGCGTCCGGGTCGAGCGGGTACGAACCGTGCGGCACCGCCACCACCCGCATACCCGCCGCGGCCGCTGAGCGCACCCCGTTGGACGAGTCCTCCACCGCGACGCAGCGGGCCGGGTCGACGCCGAGGCGCTGCGCGACGCTGAGGTACACGTCCGGTGCGGGCTTGCCCCGCTCGGTCTGCTCGGTGGAGAGGGTCGCGCCGAACGCGTCGGTCAGGCCGGTGGCGGCCAGTGCCGCCTCGATCAGCCGGGTCGGCGACGAGCTGGCCAGCCCCAGCGGCCAGCGCGCGGCGAGCCGGCGGACGACCTGATCGGCGCCGTCTATGAGGGGTACGTGGTCCCGATAGCGTCGGGTCATCTCCTCGACGACCTCGCTCGCGACCTGCTCGGCCGTGCGGTCGACGCCCAACTCGCCGCTGAGGTAGTGGGCCCACTCCCCGGTGCTCATCCCCATCAGGCGACGTTGCGTGTCCGGTTGCCACGTCCCGCCGTGCGCCGCCACGTACGCCCGGCGGACCTCCTCCCACACCGGCTCGGAATCCACGATCACGCCGTCCAGGTCGAAGACCACCGCATCCGCCACGGGCCCATCCTGCCCGATGGGCGGGTGCCCGGTCAGCCGGGCAGTGCGGGCAGCCCGATCGGGCTTCCCGCCGGGATCAACGTGTGGCAGGACCGGGCGATGGGTTCCAGCAGCTCCCGAAGCCGGTCCGTGCCGTCCTGGCCGAGCGCCTGCCACGGATGCGCGGCGGCCCGGTCGGTGGCTTCCTCGACCGCCTCGAACCCGGCCAGGCCGACGTCGGTAACCGTGCCGTCTCCGCTCAGCCAGCCCCGCTGCGTGAGTCGCTCGCGGGCGGCGTGCCACTGCTCCTCGGACCAGCCCCGGCCCAGCAGGTTCACCGGTGACATGTCCACCGCGACCTTGTAAGCCAGCGTCTCCACCGGGTCCAGGCCGGCGGCCACCAGCGCCGCCACGTGCCCGTCGCCCCGGTGCTCGCGCAGTGTTGTGCTGGCCTGCCAGATCCGGGCCAGCGGATACTCCCCGATCGGCAGCGCCGCGTTGGCGGCGCCGAGCACCCGGCCTGCCGTCTGCGCCGCCGACGCGGCCTGCTCCAGCAGATCGGCGGCCTCCGCCAGGTGCGTCTCCGGCAGTTCGTACGTCAGCTCCGCGAGAGCCTGCACCGCGCCGGTCAGCCGGGCACGCAGCGCCTCCTGCGGGGTCGCCAACCGCCACACCGCAGGCAGCGCCCGGGTCACCATCGGCGGCGCGAACGAGAAGAAGGCGGCGATCACCGGACCCGCCTCGGTGGCGCCCAGTGGAGCGGACCGGCCGGCGAAGTAACCCCGCCAGTAGCCGCGCAGCCCGACCGCCTCGTACGCGGCCCGCGCCCGGGGGTGAAAGTAGGTGACGGCGTGCACCGGCTCGAAGTGCACCCACATCAGGCGGGCAGTTCGTCCAGCCTCGTCCAGCGCCGTCACATGCACCTCCGTGTCCCGGTCCCGGATGCTCACCCCGGGCGGCGAACCGCCCGGGGTGACGCCGAACCTACTGCCGCTGGGTAACGGGTCGGAAGCCCCATGTGAACAACTCCATCGCGACCGGGGGACAACCGGGGCGATTCAGGCAGGTCACTGGGCGGCGAGCACGTCCACCACGAAGCGCAGCGGACCGGTCGGGCGTCCACCGGCGGCGGCCTCGTCGTTGCCGTACGCCAGCTCGCCCGGAATGTCGAGCTGCACCCGGCTGCCCACGGTCACGCCGACCAGGCCCTGGTCCCAGCCGGGGATGACCTGACCGACGCCGATCGGGAAGGTGGCCGGCTGCCCGCTGCTCCAGGAGGAGTCGAACTCCTTGCCGTCCTTGAAGAACACCCCCACGTAGTTGGTGGTGATCGTCTGGCCCTTCTGCACGGCCGCGCCCTTGCCCTTGATCAGCGGGGTGACGGCGAGCTTCTTGAGGTCGCCAGTGCCCTTCGCCACCGTCGGCTTGCTGCCCAGCGCCGGGTCGGAACCCTCGGGCAGCTGCGGTGCGGGGGGCGCGGTGGGGGCGTCCGCGGCCGGTGCGGCGGCGGACGGGGTCGCGCCGGCCTGGTTGGCGGGCTTGTCGTCGCTCCGGTTCCGGTCGATCCACACGAAACCGCCGATCAGCAGCGCCATCACCGCGACGCCGGCGAGGCCGCCCGCCCACGCCTGGCGACGTCGCTTCGCGTCGGCAGCCTTCTTCGCCGCCAGCTGGGCCGCCAGCCGGCGGCCCGACTTGGTCGCCGGGCTCTGGTCGCCCGCCGACCGGTTCTGCTGCGTCCGCTCGCTCACGTCGTCGACTCCCTGCTGCGAAGGTGTGGCCGGCACCCAGTGCCGGGGGGAAAGCCGACGCACACGGTACCCGCATCGCGGCCCACCGTGCCCGCCGCGGACGCCTCGGATCGCCCAGCGAGGCAGTTGCGGGGCCTCGCGGGCGGTTATTCCGGGACGACCATGAAGTCGGTCACGAACGAGGTCACCCGACCGTCGGCGGCGCGACCGATCCAGGTGCCGTAGCAACCGTCTCCCCAACCGGTGGCCACGGTGACGACGTTGGCACCGGTGGCCTCGTCCAGGACGGCGGTGATCAGCCCCGGGACCGGTGACGCGGGCAGCTCCGTCGGGATGAAGACCTCCTCGACCCGGTCCTCGTCCCAGTCCTCCAGAACTGCCAGCGCCGTCGGGTCGGCGAGGGTGCCCGCGCCAGCGTCTACCCCGTACCCGAAGTAGTCGTCCGCGCCGAGCGTCGCGACGTCCTGGTCGCCCGCGACGGCCAGTTCCCAACGGGTGGTCGGCTCGTCCGAGACGACCAGCTCCAGGGCAGCCACCCGCCGGTCCACCTCGGCGTCCTCCCGTAGCACCACCGCCACCCAGGCGCGGGCGGGATGCCGACCGGGCGGCACGGCCACCGTGAACGGCTCGGCCTCCGGGCAGACCAGCGGGTCACACCCGACCACCTGACCGGTCGGCAACACGACGTCGCCCACCGGGTGGACCTCGATCAGGTATCCGCCGTGCTGGTCGGTGAAGCGGGCACCGGGCGTCAGCAACCGGTCCAGATCAGGGGTGTACGGCATGGGGGCTCCTCCGGTGGCCAGCGGCCGGCGGAGCGTACCCGGCCCGGCGGACACCGCCGTCGCTGCCGTACGGTCAGGCGCTCTTGCGGGGTGCGGTCTTGCGCGCGGTGGTCTTCTTCGCCGGCTCCGCCTTCTTCGCGGCGGTCTTCTTGGCGGCTGTCTTCTTCGCCGGCTCGGTCGCCTTCTTCTCGGCGGTCTTCTTCGCCGCGGTCTTCTTCGCGGGCGCCTTGGCCGCCTTCTTCTCGGCTGCCTTCTGCGCGGACCGGGCGGACGAGATGGGCGTCGGCTCGCCACCACCGCCACCAGCACGGGCGGGCTGTTCACCGCGGGCGGCCTTGGCGCGCTCCACCGA